>NZ_QJPO01000001.1:0-4800000 GCF_017312175.1 Amycolatopsis sp. A1MSW2902 | reverse complement strand
CGGTCCTAGCCGTGGTCCTCGCGTTGTGCAGTGAGGCCGACGCATTCGTCGCCGCGTCGCTCACCGCCGTGCCGTTGCTGCCGAAGTTGGTGTTCCTGGTGGTCGGCCCGGCCATCGACGTCAAGCTTTTCGCTTTGCAGACTGGCACTTTCGGCCGTTCCTTCGCCGCACGGTTCGCTCCGGTCACCTTCGTGGTGGCGATCGCGTGCGGGACCGTCGCGGGCGTGATCTTCCTCGGAGGCGTCCAATGAGGCGCGAAACCCAAAACGTCCTGCTGATCCTCCTGGGCGGCGCCCTGGTGAAGATCGCGCTCAACGGCGACTACCTGCGCTACGTAAAACCAGCCCAGCAACCATGGATCATCGCGGGCGGCGCAGTGATGCTCGTGCTGGGCGCGACAGCCATTATCCGCGACATCGCAGCCGCACGCGCCGCGGCGAAAGCAGCGAACGAATCCGAAGCAGGCACGGAACATCCAGACGCGCACGGCCACCACCATCACCCCGCGCGCTCAGCCTGGCTGCTCGTCGTCCCGGTACTGGCGGTGTTCCTGGTAGCCCCGCCCGCACTCGGCGCGGATTCGGTCACCCGCACCGAAGCACGCCTTCCCGCCAGCGCCGCGACCACCTCGGCAGCCGCGTTCCCGCCGCTCCCCGCCGGAGCAGTGGTGCCGATGGCGATGAACGAGGTCGTCACGCGCGCGGGCTGGGACGCCAACGGCACCATGAACGGACGCACCGTCGAGATCTCCGGCTTCGTCGTGCACACCGGAGGCCAAACCCTGTTGGCCCGCTTGGTAATCAGCTGCTGCGCAGCCGACGCGGCCCCCGTCACCGTGCACCTCAAAGGCGGCGGAGCCGACCGCTTCCCGAGCGACACCTGGCTGCGCGTCGCGGGCCAGATCGTCCCGGGCACCGCGACCCAGGCCAACGGCTACACGCCGGACCTGGTCCCGGTGACAGTCGAACGGATCACCGCGCCGAAGGATCCGTATGAATACTGAGAGGACCAACGCCGCCGACACGCCCGCCGCACCCGCCTCGGAACGCGGACCGCCGCCTCGGCCCGCCCGGTGCACCTGAGTTTCTTCGGCTGATCCCCGGAGCGTCCTGCTCGTGCGCTGTTTCAAGCCCGCCGCTTGACCAGCTCTCGAACGGACCCCGTCCACGGTCGGCCCGAGTTCCTCAGAGTTGCGAAACCCCGCGGCCCGACGGCCTCGCAGCGGCTCCGCTTGCCGGAAGCCTGCTCCGACCCCTGGACGCCCGCGTCTCCGCCCAGCCCGGAGCGATTCCGCCGCCGGACACCGGTCGGGTCGCCTGCCCGACGGGCCTGGCCGACGAGGGCTACGACGCGAACGTGGGTCACGTGCGGACGAGCCCCGACGCCGATAAGGGCCGAGACGCGAGCGTGGGCCACGCTGCAGACGAGGGCTGTGATGCCGACGAGGGCCGCGACGCGAGCGTAGGTCACGACACGGACGACGCCCGCGGTGCCGACGAGGGCCGTGACGCGGACGAAGGTCAGCTCGCGTGCTCGGCGCAGGTGCCGGTGATCTCCACGGTGTGGCTGATGTCGGTGAACCCGTGGTCCGCGGCGATCTTCTCCGCCCAGCGCTCCACCGCGGGACCCTCGACCTCAACCGTGCGCCCGCACACCCGGCACACCAGGTGATGGTGGTGGTGCGACGAGCACCGACGGTAGATGGCCTCGCCGGAGTCGGTGCGCAGCACGTCGATCTCGCCCGCCTCGGAGAGCGACTGCAGCGTCCGGTAGACGGTGGTCAGGCCGATGCCGTCGCCGCGCTTGCGGAGTTCGTCGTGGAGCTCCTGGGCCGAGCGGAAGTCGTCGACGGTGCTCAGCAGGTCGACCACCGCCGCACGCTGCTTCGTGGAGCGCCGGCCGGGCACCGGGACCGGTTTGGGGGCCGAGGACATCGTCACTTCCCTTCCTGCACGTGGGCGACCGCGTCGACGACGATGTGCGCCAAGTGGTCGTCCACCAGCCGGTAGACGACCTCGCGGCCGCGCCGCTCGCCCTGGACCACGCCCGCGGTCTTGAGAACGCGGAGGTGCTGGCTGATCAACGGCTGGGCGACGTCGAGTTCGTCCACGAGCTCGTGCACGCACCGGTCCGCCTCCCGCAACTGCAGCACGATAGCGATCCGCACCGGAGCGGCGAGCGCCCGGAGCAGTTCGCCGGCGTCGGCGAGCACGCCGGGAGGCATGACCGCAGGCCCGGAACTGGCGGGCCGCCCCGCCGAGCCGCCTGCGTCGACGGGATGCGGCGGGTCCGCGGACAGTTCTGCCTGACCGTCGGCGGCGGCCTCGTCCGCAGAAGTCGCGGGGTTCTCGGTTGCGCTCGGAGCTGGAGCGGCAGAACTGTCTGCCTCGATGTGGTCTGCGGCAACGTTCTTCACTGAGGCCTCGGCGTTCCTGGTCGTCGTCGGTCCCGGGGTGTCGGAGTCGCCCACAGCCGGGCTGTGGTGTTCTGCGAATGCCTCGGTCGTGGCGGAGTGCGGAGCTGCGGCGGTCGTCTCGTCCGCGGCTGCGTGGGCTGCTGAGGCCTCACCGCCGCCGGTCGATGCCGACGCTGGGGCGGCTGAGTCTGCAGCAGTCGCTTCTGCCGGGCCGGAGTGGTTCGCGGCCGAGGTCGCCGCAGTCGCGCCTGCGGCAGCCGAGCCCGCGGCAACCGAACCCGCCGAACCCGGAGACCCGGCCCCCATACCGTCGGACAGGGCGCTCGAAGGTGCCGACGTCATCGCTGCCTCCACTCGCGTCCCGCGTCCGCTCCGTCTCGCCGCGTCCCAGGGCCGGGCGCCGACCAGGGGACGGCGTTTCCGAAGCCGGATGTCATTGCCGATAACCTTCGCCGCCATCGTAGTGTTCCCTTCCCCGGGCGCGGTGATCGCCGGGGCCCGGGGGACCGGCGTTCCGGATTGACCCGATCGGGTGAGTTCGTGAAGATGTGGCTTGTCGGCTTCGCAAGTCGTGACGAACGGTGCAAGGTTGTCTCGGGGGCGATTCGTCGCGTCTCGTACAGTGGCGCATCGCTCGGGGTTGCCGGAGGGCAGTGGGGAGACATGACTCGTTTCGTGACGAAGGCCGCGGTGGCGGCCCTGGTGGCACTGCCGGCGCTGGCCTCGGCCGCCGCGGCGCAGACCCAGGCCGGGCAGGCCGTCGACGAGAAGACCGGTCCGGTGTCGTTCGCCAACGTGGCGTCCGTGCGCCTGGGCGGCGACCCGCAGCACGGCGGCGCGCTGATCACCGAGACCCAGCGGTCCCCGCTCACCCCGGGCCAGTCGCAGCTCGGCACGGACCGCGTGGCGGTGCCGAAGAACGACGGCGAGCGCAATACCTTCGGCCCGAACTACGAGATCGACCTCGGCAAGTACGCGGACAGCTCGGTCAGCCCGTACCCGCAGGGCATCGCGAGCCGCGACCACCAGGTCGTCGCCGCGCTGCAGACCACGCACGTGCCCACCGCCGTCGCGGAGACCAACTACGCGCTGCGCGACAACGGCCGCAAGCAGCTCAAGGCGGTCGGCAACACGATGCTGGTCCTCGAGGGCGCGCGCAGTTCGGTCGACTGCTCCGGCCCTGGCAAGGTCACTGGCACCACGACGGCCGCCCGCGTCTGGGTGCGCGGCGAGGACGACGTGCTGAAGCAGGTCGCGATGCCCGCCACCGGGGCACTCAGCGTCACCGGCCTCAAGATGGGCTCGCCCACCTCCGTGGCACAGAGCGACCCCGGCAAGACCACCTCCGACCTCGTCGTGTCCCGCGTTTCCGCGTTCGACCAGCTGATCAAGCAGGACGGCTGGCGCTCCGGCGACGTCACCGCGCAGGCCGGCTGGCGCGTCGAGATCACCACGCACGCGCGCGACGCCAAGAACACCAAGCTCAGCGACGTGCAGACCACCATGGTGCTCGGCGGCGTCAGCTGCTCGATCCCGAAGAACTTCGTCCCCGCGGCCGGCAACGGCTCGGGCAGCGGCGGCACCGTGCAGCAGCCGACCGTGCCCACCGAGGTCCCGGCCGGCTACCTCGGCCCGCAGGCCGCCGCGCCGTCCGACGACCTGCGCCTGCCGCTCGGCTTCGGCCTGCTCGGCGGCGGGCTGCTCTTCGGAGCCGCCGCGATCGTGCTCGGCCGGCGCCGCGCGGCGCGGGTCGTCCGCTCCCGCGGCGAATAGGGCCGTGCCGCGCACCGTGCTCACGGTCGCGTCGGCGGTGATCGCCGTCCTGGCGATCGCGGCCGGCGTGATCGTCCTGACCTGGGTGCCCGCGCCGAGCCCGGTCGCCGTCGCCGACCCGCCGCCCGGCTCGCTGCCGGGCGAGGACGGCGCGCCCGCCGAACTGCCCGCGGACGGCCAGGCGATCGGCCTGCAACGCCCCGGCAGCATCCGGCTGCCCGACGGCTCCGAGGCCCGGCTGAAGCGCACCGAGATCACCCAGAAAGGCATCCTGCCGATCCCGCGCGGCCTCGGCGACGCCGCGTGGTGGGGCGCCCGTCTCGGCGCGCAGCAGGGCGCGGCGGTGCTGTCCGGCCACGTCAACTGGGCCGGTACGAAGGGTCCCTTCGAGGACCTGTGGCGCGTCCGCACCGGCGACAACGTCAGCATCGTCGACGCGTCCGGCGGCCGCTGGCTCTACCGCGTCACCGGCGCCACCACGATCCCGAAAGAACAGCTGCCCGCGCAGGCCCCCGGCTGGTTCGCCCAGACCGGCCCGCACCGGCTGGTCCTGGTCACCTGCGGCGGCGACTACATCGGCGGCACCGAGGGTTACGACGAGAACCGGATCGTCACAGCGGACCTGGTCTCCCGGCCGGACTGAGCCGCCAGACCTGCGGGACCACCTGGCCGAGCTTCAGCGACCCCGCCCCGTCCAGCACGCCACGACTGCGCCGCCACCGCACCGCCAGACCTGCGGGACCGGCTGGCCGAGCTTCAGCGACCCCGGTCCGCCCCGCCCCGCCCCGCCCAGCACGCCGCGACCGCGGCGCCGCCGTCCCGCCAGCACGCTGCAGCCGCGCCGCCACCGCCCCACCAGCACGCTGCGGCCGCGCCGCGACTGCGCCGCCCAGCACGCCACGACCGCCGCGCGTGACGGGTCCCCTCATCCACGACCGCCCGCGAGCACCAAGATCGCGAACGCATCCGCCGTCCCGGCGAAAATCCGTGCAACCTCATCCCCGCCCCACCGCATGTCTCCCCAGAGAAACCTCCAGACCAGGGGAGCACGATGCAGGGGACACAGGCACAGCCAGCACGCAAACGCGGCGCGGTGATCGTCGTGAGCGCGGTCGTCGCGGTGGCGGCGGTCGTCGCCGCCGTGCTGATCTTCTTTACCGGCAACGACAATTCGGCGCAGCCGCCGCAGCAGACCGGCACCGCGCAGGTCGGTGCCGGCCAGCCCGGAAACAGCCAGGCAGGCAACACCCAGCCGGACCCCGGACAGACCCCAGGCACCGTCAAGCTGCCCGGCGGCGGGCAGGCGAAGCTGATCGCCGAGGAGGTCGGCGCGGACGGCGCGCTGCCGATCTCGAAGAGCCTCGGCGAAGCGGCCTGGTGGGGGTCCGGCCTCGGCGCCGCGCAAGGCGTCACGCTGCTGTCCGGGCACGTCAACTGGGCGGGCAAGTTCGGGCCGTTCCAGGAGCTCTGGAAGATGAAGGCGGGCCAGGTCGTCACCGTCGCCGACACCGCGGGCAAGCAGTGGGAGTACAAGATCGACGAGGTGCGCACGATCCACAAATCGGACCTGGCCGCCGAATCCGCGAAGCTCTTCGACCCCGACGGCCCGCACCGGCTGGTGCTCGTCACGTGCGGCGGCGACTACGTGGGCGGCCAGGAGGGCTACGACGACAACCGGGTCGTGACAGCCTCGCCGGTCACCCGTTCGTGACCTCCGACCTGCGCGGAGGCTCCCGGGACCGGCCGGATACGCTGGACCTTCCGATAACTGTCCCCGCATGCGTCCGGAGCGTGGAGTGCCCGCCAACAAAATCGAAACCGTCGTCAGTCTGTGCAAGCACCGTGGCTTCGTCTTCCCGTCGGGAGACATCTACGGCGGCACCAGGTCGGCGTGGGACTACGGGCCGCTCGGCGTTGAGCTGAAGGACAACATCAAGCGCCAGTGGTGGAAGACCGTCGTGCAGAGCCGCGAGGACGTGGTCGGCATCGACTCGTCGGTGATCCTGCCGCGCCAGGTCTGGGTCGCCTCGGGCCACGTGAACGTGTTCACCGACCCGCTGATCGAGTGCCTCTCGTGCCACAAGCGATTCCGGGCCGACCAGCTCGCCGAGGACTTCGAGGCGCGCACCGGCAAGACCACCACCGAGGACGACCTGTCCGAGGTGCCGTGCCCGAACTGCGGCACCCGCGGCAAGTACACCGAGCCGCGCGACTTCAACATGATGCTGAAGACGCACCTCGGCCCGGTCGAGACGGAGGAAGGCCTCGCGTACCTCCGCCCGGAGACCGCGCAGGGCATCTTCGTCAACTTCCTCAACGTGCAGAAGGCCTCGCGCAAGAAGCCGCCGTTCGGCATCGGCCAGATCGGCAAGTCCTTCCGCAACGAGATCACGCCGGGCAACTTCATCTTCCGCACGCGCGAGTTCGAGCAGATGGAGATGGAGTTCTTCGTCGAGCCGGGCGACGACGAGCAGTGGCACCAGTACTGGATCGACGCGCGCACCGACTGGTACAAGGACCTCGGCATCAAGGCCGAGAACCTGCGCCACTTCGAGCACCCGAAGGAAAAGCTCTCGCACTACGCGAAGCGCACCGTCGACATCGAATACCGGTTCGCGTTCAACGCCGGCCAGGAGTGGGGCGAGCTGGAAGGCATCGCCAACCGCACCGACTTCGACCTGACCACGCACTCGAACCACTCGGGCGTGGACCTGTCGTTCTTCGACCAGGCCTCGGGCCAGCGCTACCGGCCGTTCGTGATCGAGCCGGCCGCGGGCGTGGGCCGGTCGATGATGGCGTTCCTGGTCGACGCGTACGACGAGGAAGAGGTGCCGAACGCCAAGGGCGGCACCGACAAGCGCACCGTGCTGCACCTCGACCCGCGGCTCGCGCCGTTCAAGGCCGCGGTGCTGCCGCTGTCGCGCAACGCCGACCTGTCGCCGAAGGCACGCGACCTGGCCGCGCGGCTGCGCAAGCACTGGAACGTCGACTTCGACGACGCCCAGGCGATCGGCCGCCGCTACCGCCGCCAGGACGAGATCGGCACGCCGTACTGCGTCACGGTCGACTTCGACACACTCGAGGACAACGCGGTGACCATCCGCGAGCGCGACAGCATGAAGCAGGAGCGCATTTCGATCGACCAGGTCGAGTCGTACCTGGCCGGTCGCCTGCTCGGCTGCTGACCGCCGCGCAACCGTCCCGGACGGCCCCTTCCCGCACCCGCAGGGAGGGGCCGTTTGGCGTTTGCCCCCCGGCGCCCCTGACACCTGTCACGGTCGGGTCGTGACGCTCGGCCTGCGTACCGGCCGCCCGTGCGCGGCAGGCTTCATGCCATGGACAACACACAGGAAATCGCGGCGGGGGCGGCGATCCGGCTGGGCGGGATCGCCAAGCGCTACGGGGACGTGCGCGCGGTCAGCCACGTCGACCTGACCATCGCGCCTGGGGAAGTGGTGGCGCTGCTCGGGCCCAACGGGGCGGGCAAATCGACCACCGTCGACATGATTCTGGGGCTCACGAAACCCGACCAGGGCACCGTTTCGGTGTTCGGCCGGACGCCCGCCGACGCGGTGCGCGCGGGGATGATCGGCGCGATGCTGCAGGGCGGCACGTTGCTGGACGACCTGACCGTGCGGGAAACCGTCGGTCTCGTCGCGAAACTGCAACGCCGTCCGATGCCGGTGCGGGACGCGCTGCGTGCCGCCGGGGTCGAGGACATCGCCGATCGGCGGGCCAACAAGCTTTCCGGCGGGCAGAAGCAGCGGGTGCGCTTCGCGGTCGCGCTGGTGTCGAATCCGGATCTGCTCGTGCTGGACGAGCCGACCGCGGCGATGGACGTCGGCAGCAGGCGCGAGTTCTGGAAGTCGATGTACTCGTTCACCGACACCGGCCGCACCGTGCTGTTCGCGACCCATTACCTGGAAGAGGCCGAGGAATTCGCCGACCGGGTCGTGCTGATGCGGGCCGGGGAGATCGTCGCCGACGGGTCCGTCGCGGAGGTCCGCGCGCTCGCGGGCGGGCGCACCATCCGCGCGGTGCTGCCGGCCGGGGTCGACGACCAGCTGGTTTCGACGCTGCCCGCAGTCACCTCCTTCGAACTGCGCGGCGAGCGCGTCGCACTGTCCAGTTCGGACTCCGACACCACCTTGCGCGCGCTCCTCGCCGCGGTTCCGGCCGTGCGCGACATCGAGGTCGGCGCGGTCGGCCTCGAAGGCGCGTTCCTTTCCCTGACCTCCGACGAAACGGAAGAAGCAGTCCGATGAATCCCGCCTACCTGGTCGTCGAAACCCGCAGGCTGTTCCGCTCGCCGCGGTTCCTGATCTTCGTCGTCGCCTTCCCCGTCATCATGTTTCTCTTGCAGGCCACGGTGTTCACCGACAAATCCGCGGCGGACCACGTCGCGGTCGCGGGCGTGCTCATGGTCAACATGATGACCTTCGGCGCCTTCGCCGCGGCCATCACGAACGGTGCCCGGCTCGCCATCGAACGGGCGGGCGGCTGGCAGCGGCAACTCCGGCTAACTCCGCTGTCCGGCGCGGGCTACCTGGGCGGCAAAGCGCTGTCCGGGATGCTCGCCGGACTGCCCGCGCTGATCCTGGTGCCGGTCATCGCCGCCTTCTCCCAGGGCGTGCACCTCGACCCGGCGGGCTGGCTGCGGGTCTTCCTCGGCATTTTCCTGGGCACCATTCCGCTGGTGCTGCTCGGACTGCTGCTGGGCCAGTTTGGCACGCCGGAGTCGATGCAGCCGATCAGCATGATCGTCACCCTCGGCGTCGGCTTCCTCGGCGGGCTCTGGATCCCATTGGAGGGCATGCCGTCCTGGATGCACGACGTCGCGCAGCTCATGCCGACCTACTGGGTCCTCGGGCTGGTGCGGCCGGTCGTCGCGAACCAGCTGCTCGTGAGCCTGCCGACGGCGATCGGCGTGCTGGGCGCCTGGACGCTCGTGCTCGGGATTGTCGTGGTCAGGCGATACCGTAAGGACAGTGCCCGGGTTTGACCGGGCGGGGAGGGGAGAACGACGTGTGGCCGCTGGGACGGGAGGTGACGACCGGCGAGCCCGCCGCGCACCGGTTCGGGCTCAACGCCCGGTCGTCCTGGTGGGAAGACCCGCTGCCGGACCCGGGGCGCGGTCCGCACAAGGTCGGCTGGCCGCTCTTCTCCGCGGCGTTCCTGCTGCCGTTCCTGATCCCGGCCACCCGGGGCCTGATCGTGGACCCCGGGCCGCTGGGGATCCGGATCCTGCTCGGCGTGCTGCTCTACGCCTACGCGGCTTGTTACGCCTGGTTTCCCGCGATGTTCCGCCAGCCCCGGCGGGCGAAGCTCTGGTTCGGCGCGGGCATGCTGGCGCTGGGCCTGGTGTGCGCGCTGGTCACCGACGCCAGCCCGTACGTCGTGCTCTACGCGACCGCGACGCTGGCCTTCCTGTTCCCGGCCGCCTGGTCGGTGATCTTCAACGGGACGGCGCTGGGACTGCTGGTGCTCGTCCTGTGGCTGCGCGGGGATCTGTCCGAGCACCTCTCCGACGTCATCACGGTCGCCTCGGTGACGTCGGCGATGTTCTTCATGTCCAACCTGATCCGGGTGATCCGCAGGCTGGAGCTGGCGAACCAGGAGATCGGCACGCTCGCGGTCGCCAACGAACGCGAGCGGGTCGCCCGCGATCTGCACGATCTGCTCGGGCACAGCCTCACCACGATCACCGTCAAGTCCGGCCTGGCGCGGCGGGTGCTGGAAAGCTCCGGCGACATCGACCGGGCGGTGCAGGAGATCCGCGAGGTCGAGGGGCTCACGCGCTCGGCGCTGTCGGACGTGCGGGCGACGGTGTCGGAGTATCGCGAGGTGTCGCTGCCCGCGGAGATCGCCGGGGCGCGGGCGGCGTTGCGCGCGGCGGAGGTGGACGCCGACCTGCCGCACGCCGTCGACAACGTCCGGGCTGAATTGCAGAGCACGTTCGGTTACGTGCTGCGTGAGGCGATCACCAACGTGCTGCGGCATTCCGGGGCGAAACAGGTGAGAGTGCGGCTGGGGCGCGACTGGCTGGAGGTCGAGGACAACGGCCGCGCGACGGGCGATGTCGTGCCGGGCAACGGACTGCGCGGATTGTCCGAACGGGTGGCCGCGATCGGGGGCACGGTGACGGCGCGGGTGCGGCCCGGGGGAGGATGGGTCGTCCGGGCCGAGGTCCCGGAGCCGAGCCCGGACGGATCCGCCGTCGCGGTGCGGGCCGAACCCGCTGGAGGACTGGCGTGATCCGGGTGCTGCTGGCCGACGACCAGGCGATGGTGCGCGGAGCGCTGGCCACCGTGCTCGGCCTGGAAGCCGACATCGAGGTGGTGGCCCAGGTCGGCACCGGCGACGAGGTGGTGGCCGCCGCGAAGGAAACGGTGCCGGACGTCGCGCTGCTCGACGTGCAGATGCCCGGCATGGACGGCCTCACCGCCGCGGCCGAGCTGAAGACCGCGCTGCCGGCGTGCCGGGTGATCATCTGCACCACCTTCGGCCGCCCCGGCTACCTGGCCAGGGCGATGGCCGCGGGCGCGGCTGGGTTCGTGGTGAAGGACGCGCCGCCGGAACAGCTCGTCGAGGCGGTGCGCCGGGTCCACAGTGGACTGCGCGTGGTCGATCCGGCGCTGGCCGCGGAATCGCTCGCGACGGGAACCAGTCCGCTGACCGCGCGGGAACGCGACGTGCTCAGCGCGGCCAAGGACGGCAGTACGGTCGCGGACATCGCGAAGTCTCTTTTCCTGTCCGACGGAACTGTGCGCAACCACCTGTCGTCGGCGATCGGGAAGACGGGTGCGCGGACGCGCGCGGAGGCGGTGCGGCTCTCGGAGGAACGCGGCTGGCTTTAAACCTCGATCTGACATCGGGGTGCCTTTCCAGTGCCGGGCAGCGCCTCTGCGAGGATGGCCGCCATGGAGGCGTGGACAGGTCCTACTGCGGGAAACTGGGTGCGCCGCATCGTTTTCGGTGCGGTGCTGGCCCTCGTCGCGGTCATCGGGGGCACCGCGTTCCGCGTGTGGCAGGTCGCGCGCGAGAACGACCGGACGCCGGCCGACGCGATCGTCGTGCTGGGCGCGGCTCAGTACAACGGCAAGCCCTCGGAGATCTTCACCGCGCGGCTGGAGAAGGCGCGGCAGCTTTACGCCGACGGCGTCTCGAAGACTGTCATCACTGCCGGGGGCAAGAAGACCCGCGACAACTACACCGAGGCGACCGCGGGAGCGCGCTGGCTCACCAAACACGGCGTGCCGGAAGCCGCGACGCTTCCGGTCGGCGAGGGCAACGACACCCTGCGCAGCCTCCGCGCGGTCGCCGATCAGGTGAAAGCGCGCGGCTGGCGTTCGGTGGTGCTGGTGAGCGATCCGTGGCATTCCTACCGGTCGCGGACGATGTCCGAGGACCTCGGGCTGGAGGCGTGGACCGCGCCGACGCACAGCGGGCCGATCGTGCAGGAGCGCTCGACGCAGGTCCGCTACATCTTCCGGGAAACCGGCGCGCTGCTGTTCTACGAGCTGACCAAGTCGCCCGCCGACGACCTGTTCGGCACGACGATGGGCTGAATTGTCGGTCCCCGCGCCTAAGCTGACGGGGTGAGTGACGGCTACCGCGAGCACGACCGCGCCCGCGTGCTGGCCGAGGAACCCAAGGGCGCGGCGCTGGCCGGTGCGCGGCCGGACGGGCGCAGCGCGTTCGCCCGCGACCGCGCGCGGGTGCTGCATTCCGCCGCGCTGCGCAGGCTGGCGGGCAAAACGCAGGTGGTCGGGCCGGGCGAGGGCGCGGAGGTCAGCGGCGCGCCGCGGACCCGGCTCACGCATTCGCTGGAGGTCGCGCAGATCGGCCGCGGCATCGCCGAGGAGCTGGGCGCGGACCCGGACCTGGTCGACACCGCGGGGCTGGCGCACGACATCGGGCACCCGCCGTTCGGCCACAACGGCGAACGCGCGCTCGACCAGGCGGCCCAGGCGTGCGGCGGCTTCGAGGGCAACGCGCAGACGCTGCGCATCCTCACGAGGCTGGAACCCAAGGCGGTCGGGCCGGACGGCCGCACGGCGGGGCTCAACCTCACCCGGGCGTGTCTGGACGCCACCACGAAATATCCGTGGCCGCGCCGGTCCGGGGAGCCGAAATACGGCGTGTACCCGGACGACACCCCCGTGTTCGCCTGGATCCGCGAGGGCGCGCCGGGCCTGCGCCGGTGCCTGGAAGCGCAGATCATGGACTGGTCGGACGACGTGGCGTACTCGGTGCACGACGTCGAGGACGGGGTGCTGGCCGGGCGGATCCGGTTGCGGCTGCTGGCCGATCCGGAGGAACGCGCGGCGGTCGCCGAGGCCGCGGCACGGCATTTCTCCACGCTGTCGGTGTCCACTTTGGAGGGTGCGGCGAAAGAGCTGCTCGACCTGCCGGTGGTGGCCGAACTGGTGCGAGCGGAGCCGGACGGTTCGCTGCGCGCCCAGGTCGCGCTGAAGCGGCTCACCAGCGAACTGGTCGGCCGGTTCGCCTCGGCCGCGGTCACCGGCACTCGCGCGGGCTACGGCGAGGGCCCGCTCACCCGGTACGCGGCGCGGCTGGCGGTGCCGGAGCAGGTCGGGGCGGAGGTGGCGCTGCTCAAAGCGCTGGCGCTGCGGTACGTGATGAGCGATCGCCGCAGGCTGGCGATGCAGGACGGGCAACGGGAGGTGATCACCGAGCTGGTGGCGGCGCTCTGCCGCCGCGCGCCCGAGGCCCTGGACCCGCTGCTGGTGCCTGCCTGGAACGCGGCGACGGACGACGCGGCACGGTTGCGGGTGGTGGTGGACCAGGTGGCGTCGCTCACCGACGCGCAGGCATACGAATGGCACCGATGGCACACCGGACGGCACGGAACGGCGCCGCCTGCTGAACTGTGAGCTGCGGGAGCGGTGTCGTCTGCCGGACTGTGGGTCGCGGGGCGGTGCTGTCTGCCGAACCATGAGCTGCGTGGAGTGGTGCTGTCTACTGAGCCGTGAGCCGTGAGCCGGGGGACGGTGCTGTTGGACGAGCAGTGGGCCGCGGAGCGGTGCCGTTTGCCGAGTCGTGAGCTGCGGGAGCGGTGCTCGTCTGCCGGGCTTGTGAGTCGCGGAGCGGTGCCGCTTGCCGGGCTGTGAGCCGTGGAGTGGTGCTGTCTGCCGAGCCGTGAGCCGCGGGGCGGTGCCGCTTGCCGGGCCGTGGGCCGTGGAGCGGTGCTGTCTGCCGAGCGGTGAGCCGTGGAGCGGTGCTGTCTGCCGAGCGGTGAGCCGTGGAGCGGTGCTGTCTGCCGAGCCGTGAGCCGTGGTGCGGTGCTGTCTGCCGAGCCGTGAGCAGCGGAACGGCACCGCCTGCCGAACCGTGAGCCGTGGGACCACCCGTTCCGGTACGGTCGCCGCATGGCCCTGGACAGCCACCTCACTTTCACCCTGGCGTTGCACGGTGCGACCGCGCCCCCGGGAAGCGACGCGTGTCTCTCGCCGTACTCGGCGGCGAGTGCGCTCGGCCTCGCCCATCTGGCCGCCCGCGGCCGCACCGCGGACGAGCTCCGCGCGGTGCTGGGCGACGACCAGGGCGAGCTGCTGCGCGCCGCGGCCGAGCTGGGCGACGACGTTCAGCTGGCGGTCGCGAACACGCTCTGGGCGGCGGACCGGATCACCGTCGAGGACAGCTTCCAAGCCGAGCTCGTGCGCTGGCCCGGCGGCAAAGCCGAGACCGCGCCGTTCGAGACCGACCCCGAGGGTGCGCGCGAGCGGATCAACGCCGACGTGGACCAGACCACTCACGGCCTGATCCCGGAGCTGCTGCCCGAGGGCGCGATCCACCCGCACACGCGCGCCAGCCTGGTCAACGCGCTCTACCTGAAGACCGCCTGGCGGCACCCGTTCCCCGACGGGGCCACCGCGGACGCGGACTTCCACACGCCCGACGGCGTGCGCTCGGTGCCGACGATGCACCTGGACGAATCGGTCGGCTACGCGCACGAAAACGGCTGGCAGGTCGTCCGCCTGACGGCCGAGGGCGGGGTCGAGACGGTGGTCCTGCTGCCGGACGGCGACCTCGAGAGCGCTGAAGCCGCGCTCGACGGGCAGTCGTTGCGCGCGCTCGTGGAAAGCCCGAAGCAGCGCAAGATCCAGCTGTCGCTGCCCAAGATCTCTCTCGACGTGCGCGCCGACCTCGAACGGGCGTTGCAGGGCCTCGGCGTGCGCGAGCTGTTCACCGACGCCGCGGATCTCACCGGTCTCACGCCGGACCGTCCGCTGTGGGTGGACAGCATCCTGCACCAGGCCGTGCTCCGGCTGGACGAACAGGGCCTCGAAGGCGCGGCCGCCACCGCGGTCCAGATGCGCACGATGTCGCTCATCTCCGGCGAGCCGCTCGAGGTCCGGGTCGACCGGCCGTTCCTGCTGCTGGTGCGCCACGCCGAAACCGGCGCGGTGTACTTCTTCGCCCGGGTGGTGCGCCCCGCGTGAGCGTGTTCCGGCCCGAAGCAACCCCCGACGCGAAACCCGAAGCACCGCCTCGCGAACCCGGCGCGACCGCGGTCGCCGCCGCCGAACCGCGGATGCGCCGTTCCTGGGCCGACGCCGGGATCATCGGCGCGTACCTGGCGTTCTCCGTGCTGCTGTTCGGCGGCCTGTGGGCCGACCTCGGCCAGGGCTACCTGTGGAACAGCGCGTCGGACCAGAACCTGTGGGAATGGTTCTTCGACGTCACCGCGAAATCGGTGCAGCACCTGGAAAACCCGCTCACCAGCGGCCTGCAGAACTACCCGCTCGGCGTGAACATGATGGCCAACACGGCCATGCTGGGCGTCGGCATCCCGCTGACCCCGATCACGCTCGCCTTCGGCCCGACAGTCACCTGGGCGATCGTGCTCACCGGCAGTCTCGCCGGCAGCGCGGCGGCCTGGTACTGGGTGTTCTCGCGGCACCTCGTGCGGCACCGGGTGTCCGCGGCGATCGGCGGCGCGTTCGCCGGTTTCGCGCCGCCGATGATCTCGCACGCCAACGCGCATCCGAACTTCGTCGCGTGGTTCCTGCTGCCGTTCATCGCGCTCAAGGTGATCCAGCTGGCGCAGGGCAAGCGCCCGGTGCGCAACGGGATCTGGCTCGGCGTGCTCACCGCGTACCAGATTTTCCTCGGCGAAGAGCCGCTGCTGATCTTCGCGCTCGGCTTCCTGATCTTCGCGATCTCCTACTGCGTTTCGCGGCGTCGCGAGGTCAAGGCGATGGTGCGGCCGGTGCTGCTCGGCGGCGGCATCGCGGTGGTGCTGACGCTGGTGGTCGTCGCGTTCCCGCTGTGGTGGCAGTTCTTCGGCCCGGACAGCTACACCGGGCTGGAGCACGGCCAGGTCGGCAACGACACCGCCGCGATGACCCGGTTCGCGACCCAGTCGGTGTCCGGGCAGCCGGAGGCGGCGGCCGCGGTGTCGCTGAACCGCACCGAGGAGAACGCGTTCTTCGGCTGGCCGCTGATCGTGCTGATGGTCGTGGTGACAGTGTGGCTGTGGCGCGAGGTCGTGGCCCGGTCGCTGGCGATCTCGATGTTCCTGATGGCGTGGCTTTCGCTCGGCTCCGAGATCACCGTGCTGCACGAGAACACCGGCGTGCCTGGTCCGTGGAAACTGCTCGCGGACCTGCCGTTGTTCGAATCGCTGCTGGAATCGCGGCTGGCGATGGCGTGCGTGCCCGCCATCGGCGCGCTGCTGGCGATCGCGACCGACCGGGTGTTCTCCGCCGCCGCGAAGGGCGACCTGAAGCTGCCGGTACGGCTGATCTGGCTGGGGGCGGTCGCGGCCGTGCTGCTGCCGATCGCGCCGACCCAATTGCTGGTGCAGAAACGCCCGCCGACGCCCGCGTTCTTCGCCGACGGCACCTGGCAGACCTACGTCGCGCCCGGCGGCACCGTCGTGCCGGTGCCGCTGCCGAGTTCGGGGGAGTCCGAGCCGCTGCACTGGCAGATGGACGCGGGCCTGCGGTACGCGATGCCCGAGGGCTACTTCGTCGGACCGCAGGGACCGGACGACAAACGCGGCCGCTACGGCTCCTACCAGCGGCCGACCTCGACGCTGTTCGACCGGGTCCGCGACTCCAAGCAAGCGCAGGAGATCACCGACGCCGACCGGGACCAGGCGATCGAGGACCTGCGTTACTGGAACGCCAGCGTGCTCGTGCTGATCCCGCGCGAGCACAGCGACGCCTACCGCGCCACCGTCGACCTCCTGCTGCGCAAACCCGCGCAGTTCGTGGACGGCGTGTGGATCTGGGATGTGCGCCCGATCACCGGGCGCCGCTGACGCTGTCACATCTCGCGCGGCTGTCCCGTTCCTCCTTCGAACCACTCAGAAGGAGGACCCGACATGCCTCGTATCCCGGTCAAACGAGCCACCGACGGCGGCCCGGTGCTCAAGCTCTTCTACCGGATCGCCGGCAAGCGGTACGGCGCGGTTCCGGAGCCGATGGCCGTCGTGGCGCACCACCGCGGGCTGCTGCGGACCAGCATCGCGCACGAGCTGATGGCGGAGAAGGCGTCGAAGCACCTGCCCGCCAACGTGCGGGAGCTCGCGGTCTACCGCGTCGCCACGCAGATCGGCTGCTCGTGGTGCGTCGACTTCGGCACCATGCTGCAGCGGCACGAGGGCCTGGACATCGACCGGCTCAAGCACATCGACGAGTACGCGACGTCGCCGCTGTTCACCCGTCAGGAGCGGCTGGCGCTCGCGCTCGCCGACGCGATGTCCGGCCCGGCCGTCACGGTCACCGACGAGCAGATCGCCGAGCTGGTGGCCGAATTCGGCGAGAAGGGCGTGGTCGAGCTGACCTACCAGATCGGCCTGGAGAACTCGCGGGCGCGGATGAACAGCGCGCTCGGCATCGTCGACCAGGGCTTCACCTCGGGCGACGCCTGCCGGGTGCCGATGCCCTGACCGCGCGGCCCGGCCGGAGCGTCACTGCTCCGGCCGGGTGATGCGGGTGAGCTTGTCCGGGTTGACCTGGTCGTAGACGCCGACGATGCGGCCGTCGCGCAGGCTGAACGTCTGGACGCGCTCGTCGAGGGCCAGGTAGCCGTCGACCGCGGGCAGCTGCGGCAGCCACAGGCCGAGGTCGCCGTTGACGAGCACCGGCCGCCCGTTCGCCATCGTGCCCGGCGCGTACTTCGCCAGCACCCCGAGCACGAAGCGGGCGACCTTGTCCGGTCCGACGATCATCCGGCGGCTGGTGCGCGAGCGGCCGTCGGAATCGCCGATCATGACCACGTCCGGGTGCAGCAGTTCGGTGACCGCGCGGATGTCGCCCGCCAGCAGCGCGACGACGAACTTCTCCAGCACCGCCTGCTGCTGCGCCAGTTCGAGCCGGGCGGGCGGGTCGGAGTCCTCGACCGCGCGGCGGCCGCGCGAGGCGTGCTGGCGCGCGGCCGCCGGGCTGCAGCCCAGGACATCGGCGATCTCGGCGAACGGCACCGCGAACGCGTCGTGCAGCACGAACGCCACGCGCTGCTCGGGCGTGAGCCGGTCGAGCACCACCATCGCGGCCATCCGCAGGCCGTCGTCGCGCACCGCGGCCTCGAGCGGATCCTCGCTCGCCGGCGCGCCGAACGGCGTGACGATCGGTTCGGGCAGCCATTCGCCCACGTACTTCTCGCGCTGCACGGCCGCCGACCGCAGCCGGTCGAGGCAGATCCGCCCGACCACGGCGGTCAGCCAGCCGCGCAGGTCGCGGATCCCGGCGCGGCCGGCGTCGTCGAGCCCGGACAGCCGCAGCCAGGCCTCCTGCGCCGCGTCCTCGGCGTCCGCGCGGGTGCCGGTGAGCCGGTAGGCCGCTCTGATCAGGTGCGGCCGGTGGACGTCGAACTCGGCGGCGAAGTCCTCCAGCGCGGTCGTGGTGCCCATGTCCCGAGTGTGCCGCACGGCGCGGCGGCGGGGAGAACTATTGTGGTGCCGTGGCAGGACTGATTCGGGAGAGCGATATCGCGGAGGTGCGTGAGCGCAACCGGATCGACGAGGTCGTGGGGGAGTACGTCGCGCTGCGCCGTGCCGGCGGGGGCAGCCTGAAGGGCCTGTGCCCGTTCCACAACGAGAAGACCCCGTCGTTCAACGTGCGCCCCACTCACGGGACCTTCCACTGCTTCGGCTGTGGCGAGGGCGGCGACGTCATCAAGTTCATTCAGAAGATCGACCTCGTGTCGTTCGTGGAGGCGGTCGAGCGGCTCGCCGACCGCGTCGGGATCCGGCTGACCTACGAGGGCGGCGGCGCGTCGGTGCAGCGCGACCGCGGCACCCGGTCCCGGCTGATCGAGGCGCACCGCGCGGCGGCCGAGTTCTACGTCGAGCAGCTCGTGACCGACGAGGCGCGGGCGGCGCGGGACTTCCTGTCCGAGCGCGGTTTCGACGCCGCCGCGGCCAAGCAGTTCGGCTGCGGGTTCGCGCCCGGCGGCTGGGACAAGCTCACCAAGCACCTGCTCAACCGCGGGTTCGAGGTGAAGGAGCTGATCGCGTCCGGCCTGTCGAAGGAGGGCCAGCGCGGCCCGATGGACCGGTTCCACCGGCGGCTGGTGTGGCCGATCCGCGACGTCGGCAACGACGTGGTCGGCTTCGGCGCGCGGCGCCTGTTCGACGACGACCGGATCTCGGCGAAGTACCTCAACACCTCCGAAACGCAGATCTACAAGAAGTCGCAGGTCATGTTCGGCCTCGACCAGGCCAAGCGGGAGATCGCGAAACGGCACCAGGTCGTCGTGGTCGAGGGCTACACCGACGTGATGGCGATGCACGCGGCGGGCGTGCCGACCGCGGTCGCGTCCTCGGGCACCGCGTTCGGAGAGGACCACATGAAGGTCCTGCGGCGGCTGATGATGGACGACGACGCCTTCCGCGGCGAAGTCATCTTCACCTTCGACGGCGACGAGGCGGGCCAGAAAGCGGCGCTCAAGGCGTTCGAGGGCGACCAGACGTTCGCCGGGCAGACCTACATCGCGGTCGCGCCGGACGGGATGGACCCGTGCGAGCTGCGCATCGCGAAGGGCGACGCCGCGGTGCGCGACCTGGTGGCCCGGCGCACGCCGCTGTTCGAGTTCGTGATCAAGAGCATGCTGAAGCAGTTCGACCTGGATTCGGTCGACGGCCAGGTCGCCGCGCTGCAGAAGACCGTGCCGATGGTCGCCGCGATCAAGGACCGGGCGAGCCGGGACGGGTACGCGTCGAAGCTCGCCTGGTGGGTCGGCTGGCAGGACGTCGCGCAGGTGGTCAACCGGGTGCGCGGCGCGGCCGGGGCGGCGGCGCGGCGCGGTCCGGCCGAACCGCAGCAGCGGCGGTCCGCGGCCCGGCAGGAGGCCCCGGCGCCCGAGCCGGACAAGCAGGATCTGCCGCGTCCCGCGCCGAACGACCCCCGGTTCGTCGGGCAGCGCGAGGCGCTCAAGGCCGCGCTGCAGCAGCCCGCGATCGCCGGTCCGGAGTACGACTCGCTGCCCGAAGAAGCGTTCACGCACCCGGTGTACGTGGCGGTGCACCTGGCCGTGCTGAAGGCGGGCGGGGCGGCGTCCGGGCTCACCGGGCCCGCGCTGCTGGATGCCGCGTCGGCGCACTGTCCGGAAGGGACGGTCCGCCGCGTGCTCAGCGAACTGGCGGTGGAACCGTTGCGCGCCTTGGGAGAAGTGGACTCGCGCTACATCTCCGGCGTGCTCGCGGGCGTGCAGGAGAACCTCGTCGGCAGGCAGATCGGCGAGATCAAGTCGAAGCTGCAGCGGCTGTCGCCGGTCGAGGCCCCGGACGACTACCGGGCCCTGTTCGGCGACCTGGTCGCGCTGGAGCAGTACCGGAAGTCGCTGCGCGAGCAGGCGGCGAGCGGGTGGGAGTGACGTGGGACTGCTGAACCGGTTCTTCGGCGGCGGCGTGCCCCCGGGATTCCCCGGCACGCTGGACAAGGGCGAGGATCCGGTCGCCGCGGCCGCGGTCGAGGGCGGCGGGCACCTCGTGGTGACGTCGCTGGGCCTGTGGATCCCGTCCGGCGACGGCACGACGCGGCGGGTCGGCTGGCATCTGGTGGGCAAGGCGACCTGGGGCGACGGCGTGTTCACGCTGACCGAATCGGAGGAGACCGGGCGCGCGGGCGCGGTCGCGGTGCTGGCCGACCGCGAGCCGGTGCGGTTCCGGCTGCCGCAGCCGGGGAAGGTGCCGCAGCAGGTGCGTGTGCGCGTCGACGGCTCGGTGCGGGGACGGCACCGGCACGAGTTCCCCGAGGGCGGCGCGTGGTTCGTCCAGCGCAAGGTCCCCGGCCGCGACGGGGTGGAACTGCAGGTCCGCCCCGATCCGGGCACCGACCCGGCGCTGGTCGAGGCGGTCGCGGCGGAGGTCGCGGAGAAGCTGGCCAACCGGGGCGAGTAGCAGTACGCTCGTACTCAGTACGTATGTACTGTTTACTGGCGGGAGGCTGCTCATGTGGGATCCGGCGAAGTACCTCGACTACTCCGACCTGCGCGGCCGGCCGTTCTATGACCTGATCGGGCGAATCTCGGCGACCGAGCCCCGCCGGGTCGTCGACCTGGGGTGCGGCCCCGGCACGCTGACCCTCGACCTGGCGCTCCGCTGGCCCGACGCGGTGCTGGAAGCGATGGACAGCTCGCCGGAGATGGTCGCCGCGGCCCGCGAACGCGGGGTGGCCGCCGAGGTCGGCGACGTCCGGACGTGGACCCCGAAGCCGGACACCGACGTGGTCGTCTCGAACGCCGTCCTCCAGTGGGTGCCCGGACACGAAGACCTGCTGCGCCGGTGGGCCGCGGAACTCCCCGCCGGCGCGGTGCTGGCAGTGCAGGTCCCCGGCAACTTCTCGGCCCCCTCGCACGCCCTCAGCCGTCAGTTAGCCACTTCTCCGGCGTGGGCTTCCCGGCTGTCCTCGGTCACTCTGCGCGCCGAAGACGCCGTCGGCGAACCCCGCGACTACGCGAACCTCCTCGCCGACGCCGGATGCCTGGTCGACGCGTGGGAAACCACGTACGTGCAACAACTTTCCGGCCCGCGTGCCGTCCTGGAGTGGATCACCGGAACCGCACTCCGCCCCATCCGCGCCGCCCTGGGCGACGAGGACTGGGCGGCTTTCCAGGACGACCTGGCCCCGCTGCTGGACGAGGCCTACCCGCCACGCGCGGACGGGACCACGTGGTTCGAGTTCCGGCGGATCTTCTTCGTGGCCAAGATTCCCGGCTGATGTCGTACTGGAACACGAACGTCGCCCGTCATGCGGGCATCCTTCGTGCCGTGCCCGCTGGATGCGCGACCGCGCTGGACGTCGGCTGCGGAGACGGCCTGCTGGTGCGGAAACTGGCTGACGCGGTGCCGAAGGTCACCGGCATCGACAAGTCGCCGGAGATGGTGGCTCAGGCCCGTTCGCTGTCCGACGACACCTTCGTCGAGGGAGATTTTCTCTCCGCCGACCTCGGCGCCTACGACTTCGTCTGCTCAGTGGCCACCATCCACCACCTGGATTTCGAAGCCGCCCTCACCCGGATGCGGGACCTGCTGCACCCGGGCGGCGCACTGGTAGTCGTCGGCCTGGCCCGAGACGCGAGCGCGACGGACCGGGCAGCGACGATCGCGGCAGCACCGATCGTGCGAATCGCGAAGACAGTCCGCCGCGCCCACGGCCCGGAGGGCATGCCAGCGATGAAGCCGCGGATGAGCTACCGCGAGGTGCGCACGACAGCGCAGCGGTTGCTGCCAGGCGTGCGCTACCGCCGACACGTGCTGCGCCGGTACTCGCTTACCTGGCAAAAGCCGTCCTGAGCTGGGCTTGCTCAGCCGTTCCCGCGCCCGAACCTCTCGCCGAGCTTCGCCCGCGCCACCCCGGCGGCCCCCTGGACCATCGGATGGTCGGCCAGTTTGCGGTAGGTGCGCACGATCTGCTCGTACCGTCCCCGGCCGGCCTTGGTGCCCAGCACGTACCCCAGGCCCACGCCCAGCAGGAACTTCTTCATCAGCGGCCACACCTCTTCCTCAGCAGGACTTCCGACTGTCCATTGTCCAACACAACCGGCTCCCGTGCGGGGCCGCCGAAAACCCACCCCCCCTGTGCGAGGCGGGAACGGCATGGGCTAAAGTTCTTCCCGTCAGCCCGGAGAGATCCGGACCGGCGGAGCACGATCCCCTGTAGCTCAACTGGCAGAGCATTCGGCTGTTAACCGGAGGGTTCTTGGTTCGAGTCCAAGCGGGGGAGCTCAAAGCCCAGGTCTGAGACCTGGGCTTTTTTACTGCCCATGAGTGGGGGCGATTTAGTGTCGATTTTGACGGTCGTCCAGATGGCCGGCTGTCGAGCCGTTGGTGGTCGCCTGCAGTAGCCGGTGGCGCTTCGGAGACGTGGGACTCCGATGGCGCGCTTACCGCTATCGACACTGGAGTGGTTGGGCTCGCTCGATAGTCGATTCGTTTGTCGATGCGTGCACGCGACGTCCTCGAGCAGCTTCAGGTTGCTGATCGAGCCTTGGAACCGCGCGTGGCGTGGCGGGCGGGTCGTGGCCGCGTGAATGTCCCCGGTGCCTCGCTGCGCGGTTCGGGTGCGATGGTGGTGGGGTTCGTCGCGGACGAGTTGATCCGGCTGTCCGAAGGTCGTAGCCGTGTGGACGAGCCAGAGCCGTGATCGAGCGGTGGACTGGTTCGTCGTTCGGAGATCCCGTGTTGGGAGGTCAATCGCGGTGCAGCACGGCGCAGGGCCAGTAGCCGTCGCGCGGGGTTGCGGGTCATGGTCGCCGCGGTCATGCAGATCTGGGCGCGACGACCGCGCTGTCTGCGCTTGTCGTGCCGTGGTGGTATCGCGACCTGATCCAGCGTTTCTGGGGGTGAAGTCCCGCTCGGCGCTGCGGTTTTGCAGGCTTCCGGATTAGACAGCAGCGGCCTGAAGGCGTCGAAACTGTGCGTTCAGAATACGGGGATGTGTTGTTTCGGATTCGGTGCCGACTGTATTGAGTAAGATTCTTGACGGTCATGGCCTTATTGGTGAATTCAGTCGGCGTGCAGTTAGCTGGAGACGATGCGTCCGTGAGTTGTCCAATGGGTCGCGCAGCTTATGGCGTCGCTCCATACCGGTGGGGACCGCGTTGGCTGAGCGTCTCCGGCCTGCGGGAACAGCACTGCTGACCCTCTCACTGTCAGTGAGAATAGGGTCACTCTAAGTCTGCGGGTTGACGCTGGCAGGTCGAGAATGGCGTGGTCAACCCCTGTCGTTCGCTACCGTTGGGTGCCGTTCGCGGACGTTGCTCACGCACGTCTGCTCCAGGGTTGCTCCAGGAAAATTCGTGAGAATGCGCGCTACAAATCTGCTTGGCGCGGCTGCCGTCAGGCGGCCCATCTGTGCAGGCCAGCGTCTGCAGCAGATGAGGCAAGGTCTCGAACGGTTGAACTTCGAGTCGTTTGCGCTTGGCTTCACTGCGGTTGAGGCGACCTGGGGCGATCAGTTCCCGGGCCTGATCCGGTTCTGCGTAAGCCGATCGATCACCTGGCTCGGCAGGCAGCCGTTCTCGGTCACCCGCGCCGGTTGGGCGCTTGAACAGGTCGAGGTCTCAACGCGCCAGCTCAGTTCCCCGACCGCCGCCGGTCGCCGGCGGGCTGTGCGCGGACCGGAACCTGCACAAAGTGACCCCATGGTTGCTTATTGTGTGGTCCGATAGAGAGGGCGGCCGAGTACGGTGAGTGTTGGAGTGGGTCGTTTCCGTGGTGGACGGACCGGGGTTCCACATTGACGTCGACAAGGTGGCGGAAGCCGGGAGCGGGATCAGCCGAAGCGTCACAGACCAACAGGGGTTCCAGCTCCGCGGCCTCTGCGGTGATGTCGAGCTGTATGGCCACCAGGGTGTGCACGACGGGTTGATGGACTTCTTCACGCGATGGTCCGACGGCCTCGACATCCTCACCGACGACGCCGACAAGATCGGCGTCACCCTCACCAGAGCCGCGAACGCTTACCGCGGAATCGACGATGCGACAGCTCGGACCCTCCGGACCGATCCCGGCCAGCAGGCGGTCAATGATGGCTGAGCTCGGCCAAACCCAGGACCCAGCCGCCCTGATCCCCGGCAACCCGGAGGCGATCGAAGAGAACGCGCGCGTCCTGCAAGCGCGTGCCGGAGAAGCCGGCGGTGCGGCCGACGGCCTGAAAGCGATCGACACCGGCGCGTGGCAAGGCCCGGCCGCAACAGCATTCCACGACAAATTCTCGTACGAACCCGGAAAGTGGTACGCCGCGGCCGACTCCCTGCAGGCCGCCAGCGGGGCGCTGAACGACTACGCCGGCACGCTGCGATGGGCGCAAGCTCAGGCGGCCGAGGCCGTCTCGCTGTGGACTCAAGGCCAAGCCGCAACCCAGCAGGCCAAGGCGTCCTACGACCAGGCTACCGCGCAGGCACAGGCGAACAACCAGCCTCCGCCTGTCTTCGCCGATCCGGGTGAGACACAGCGGCAAGCCGCTCGGGACGCGCTCAACCGCGCTCGCGCCCAGCTCGCGGACAGCGGCAACATCACCGCGCAGACGCTGCGCGACCGTGCCGGTCAGGCGCCGCAGAAATCAGGCTGGCTCGACGACGTCGGGGATACGCTCGCGCAGGCCGGCGCGGATGTCGTCAACGCTATGGCATCGGCCGGGAACGCCATGCTCAACCACCCCCTGGATACCCTCGCGGCCGCGGGCGGCATCGGCCTGACCGTGATCAGCGGTGCGGGGGGAAGGCTTGGGCGGGGTCCTGGACGCGACCGGCGTCGGCGCGGTCGCCGGCGTACCGCTGAACGTCGTGTCTGCGGCGGGCATCGCGGCCGGGGTCTCGATGACGGGGGCAGCTGTCACGGATCTCGCAGGTCACGCCGCTGGCGACGACCGGGTTGAACCTCTCCAAGTCAACAGCAGCAGCGAGAGCGCGGGAAGTTCTGCAGCGGACTCGTCGCCGCCGGCGGGCGCACAGGACGGCTGGGCCTCCCGGCCGTCCAACAATGGCAAGGGAACCGTGTGGCAGAAACCGGGTTCCTCCGGTGACGCGAATTCCGTCCGAGTCATGGAACCCGGAGCGGATCCGCGATACCCGAACGGCTACGTCAAGTTCACCAACGAACACAACCAGCCTGTTAAGCTTGACGGCAAGCCGGGATCCAGGGCGGAAACCCATATCCCACGCAACGCAGACGGATCGTACCCGACCCCGAAAGGATGGTAGCCGTGAATCTCGGCCTTGAGGGAAAGAAGCTGCTCTCCATAACGGTCGAATACAGTGCCGTCCTGCATTTCTCCGACGACTACACGGCGCGCATCGAATCACCGTTCAGCTTCAATGTGCCAGGGAGAGAGTACAGTTTTTCCCCGGAGAGCGATCCGCAAGAATCATTTCAGCCGATGGATGTCTTGGTGTCTCAAGTCGTAGCGAAGTCCGATGCGGACGATTCTGGCACGTTGCGAATAGCGTTCGGCAACGGCGCTGCGATCCAGGCGGAGAAAGACGACGAATACGAAGCATGGACAGTATCCGGGCCTGACGGATTCCTGGTCGTCTCCATGCCTGGCGGAGAACTCGCAACCTGGGACGCCAAGCCCGACGCTCCTTGACGAGGTTCGCCCGCCGCGTGCGACGGCGAGAAGGTGGTCCGCTAAGGCGCGGATGGCGTGACATCGAGATAGCCGGGAGTATTGCGATCGAGTCGCTAGTGTTCGGCCCTGGCGAGCCTTTGCTGGACGACAGCGCCGAGTTCGGCAGATGGACGGATTGGCTCGGCGTCCCCCGGCACACGTTCTCCACTGTCTTGGGCACCGTCACGGCGGCAGGGTTGAACAACGCCGAGGCCTTCCCGATGCTGCGGCCCGGTCTCGGCCTCGCAGCCGAGCGGCAGCGGCGTGAGGTATGCCGGTGCCGGCGAGGCGATCGAGGGGAGCGACCTCTATCCGGGTGCCCGGCCGGCGTTGGCTGCCCTCCGCGCGAGCGCGGCGTGGGTGGGTGTTGCCGACAATCAGACAGAGAAGGCCGCTCGGCTGCTGCGCGCACTGGAGCTTCCATCGGCCGGGCCGTTGCAGGGGCTCGACGATCATGTGCAGGTCAGAATGTCTAGCAGTTGCGGTGTCCGCGTGAGGTGCGGGTTTCGCGATCAACGTCCGGGGCAGGGAGCTCGTGCGGTAGTTTGAGGACGGAGTGATGACGGGGCGTGGGGGCATCACATGGGGAGATCGGGTGACGGTTCTCCGCCTGACGCAGGCGAGGACGTGTCGGCCGGGAGGCACCGGATGCCAGTGCGGCGCGGGTTGGAACGGCTCGTCGGGCCCGAGGTACGCGAGGACGGCGGGTCTTGGGTACCGGTTCGAGCCTGTTGAAGTCGAGCAGTTGCGGCTCGTGCAAACGTCATTGCAGCGCATGGTCGACCACAACGTGATTGTGCAGCGGACCGCATACGCGTACCTCAACGCGCTGAAAAAAGCCAACGGAACGTATGCGCCGCTTGATGCTTGGCAAAGTGAATCCCGGAAAGCCCGCTCTTGGCGGCATGTATTAATAGGATATTGGTGACTCTTTCTCGATTTCGTCTTGCCCTGGCCGGTATCGCAGGCGTGGTGGCTGTCGGGGTCAGCGGGTGTTCCGAACCGACTCAGGGGACGGCAAGCCCGGTGCCTTCCGGTGCCAGCCAGAGTGGTTCGCCCTCGTCGTCGGGGAGCGACAATGTGGAGGCTCCGAGGGTTGCGGCTCCGGTCAATGTGGACAAGTACCTCGCGGATCCGTGCAGCATGTTGACACCGTCGCAGCTGTCCGCGTTGCAGCTGAGCCAGCCCGAGGCTGACAAGGCGTCCAGCAGCGTCGGCTGCGGTTGGCGGTTCAGCGACGGGTACACGGCCGTCAGCGCCACGTTTCTGACCACGGTCAAGAACGGCCTGACGAACACCTATCGGCAAAACGCTTTCGGTTATTACAAAGACGGTTACTTCGAGCCGACGGTCGTGAGCGGTTTTCCGGCCGTGCTGGCCAACACCGCGGACCGCCGCAGTCAAGGACAGGTGACCATGCTGGTCGGAGTGTCGGATCAGACCGAAATGCTGGTGCTGATCCAGGGCCCGCCCGGTAGCAACGCCACGACAGCGGCCACGAACGTGACCAAGGCTGTCCTGTCGACGATGCAAGGCAAGTAGTGAGCTTGCGGGGCGGTCGATGTCCGTGCAGTAGATGTACGACAACTTCGCGACCGGTGGCGGGTCGGACGGGTTGAGGCAGGCGGCCGCCTACGTCGCCTCGTCCAGGCACATTGCGAGGTCCGGGCCGCGACTTGCCGCCCTCGGAGGCACGCACAGGGACGGCGTCGCTGCACTTTGGTCCGGTCGCCGAGTTCTCGCGTCTGAATCATGCCAGCAGAAGGCGCGGCTTCCGCGCTGCCGCTTTTGTCGGTAGGCCGTGGCACGCATTGGCCAATGCATGAGAAAGACAGTCTCGACCCTCGAACGGACGCAGCGCACGAGAACCTCAGCCTGGTGTCCACCCCGGATTTGCTGGGCAGGTATGCGGCGATACTGCGGGAGCTGCGTGACCGCGGGGTCGTAAGAACCCGGAACGCGCTGCTGGGGGACTATGCCGAACACCTCGCGGCCAAGGCCTATGCCGGCGAGCTCGTACCGAATTCGGTCAAGTCCTACGACTTGCTCGCCGCGGACGGCCGCCGGATCCAGGTGAAAGCCCGGGCCATGGGGCCGGACACGCGGTCAGGCGCTGTCTTCTCCGCCTTCCGTTCCTTCGACTTCGACATCGCCGTGCTCATAGCCTTCGACAGCACGACCTACGAGCTGCGGTGGGCCCGTGAGGTGCCGGCCGCCGACATCGAAACCGCCGGACGGCATTCGTCCCATATCAACGGACGGCTGATCAGAATCAGCACTGGCGCCAAGCTCGGCGACGATGTCACTGCCCGGTTCAAGGATGTCATGTCCCATTAGCCGGGTTCCGGCAGTTGGCGGAGTCTGTGCCAGTGCATCCGAGGACGCGCGGCGCGAGCGGGTCGATTCCGGAGTGCTCGATGCGATTGCGATCTTGGGCCGAGTCCGGACGGCCCTGGGTGCCACGACCTCACCGGGGCCCGGTGTACGACGTAAGCACCGGAAATCTCTGCCTCCGCGGCCGCACCGGAACCGATCTGGCCAAAAATCCCCGAACGCCCTGTCGAGTCGCGGCCGATCCGTTCGTCTTCCTCTTGTCAACGCACCCACGGCCGTGGCGGGCACCCGCCGGGAACTCGGCTCCTTCTGGAAGGACACCACCCGATGAGCACCACCTCGCAAGATCCGACCGTCCTGCACTTCGACATCCTCGTCGACGTTCCCCTCGAGCGGGCCTTCCGCGTGTTCACCGAGCGGTTCGACGAGGTCAAGCCTCGCGAGCACAACCTCCTCGCGGTGCCGATCGAACGGACCGTGCTGGAGGCTGAGGCCGGTGGCACCGTGTACGACCTCGGTTCCGACGGCAGCCGGTGCACCTGGGCGCGGGTGCTTGCCTGCGAGCCGCCGGATCGGCTGGTTCTCAGCTGGGACATCAGCCCTCGCTGGCAGTTGGAGTCCGATCCCGGTCGTACCAGCGAGGTGGAGATCCGGTTCGTCGCCGAGGGGGCCGGGCGCACCCGGGTCGTGCTCGAGCATCGGCATCTCGACCGGCACGGCGAAGGCTGGGAGAGCTTCGCGGGCCTCGGCTCCGGTTCTGGCTGGCCGTTGTACCTCGACCGGTTCCGGGCCGCGACGGAGCGGGATGCCGCGGGAAGCTGACAACGTCCTTGCCGGGACTGATTCCGGCAAGGCGCGCGCGACATGGATGGCCCCGGCTGCGACGAGCGGTCGGGGCCATTGACCTTCGGCGTCGATTCCTTGTTCGCCGGTGCGGATTAATCGCGAAAAGAACTCCGGCGAAAGTGTTGATCATCATTCATCGGTCAATTCCGACACCGGCAACGGTAGCGAGCAAAGTCCTTGCTGGACAACGGGTTGCGCCACTCGAATGGGCGACTCCGACTGGTTGAGGAAAGTTTTACCCGCCCTATAAAAAAACGAACTGTTGCACAGTGAAACAGATCACCACCGCTGGATGGATACGGCATTTTTACGGCGATCACCGCTAACGTGAAGCCGTTCCCGCGCCCCGCGCATTTCGCTTCGGACGCGCCGCGCTGTTTCCATTCGGAGGTCGGACGAACGATGGGTGACCAGTCCCGGGCAAGCACTACGCCCGCGTCGGACGCGTTGTTGCGGCTGGGGCGGTATTTGACCCGGTCGAGCACCTCGCCGGACCTGCGCGCGGTGTATCGCACCGGCGGGCGCGAGGGTGACGTGTTCTACCGGGACCGCTGGAGTCACGACAAGATCGTCCCGTCCACGCACGGCGTCAACTGCACGGGGTCCTGCCGGTGGAAGGTCTACGTCAAGGACGGGATCATCACCTGGGAGAGCCAGGACCCGGACTATCCCTCGGTGGGCCCGGACCTGCCGGAATACGAACCCCGAGGCTGCCCGCGCGGTGCGTCGTTCTCCTGGTATTCCTATTCTCCGACCCGGGTGCGGTTCCCGTACGCCCGCGGCGTGCTGGTCGAGATGTACCGGACCGCGCGGGCCGGGCACGGTGATCCGGTGCGTGCTTGGGAGTCCATTGTGGACGACCCGATGAAGCGCCGGGCTTACCAGCGCGCCCGCGGGAAGGGCGGGCTGGTGCGGGTGAGCTGGGACGAGGCCGCCGAGATCGCCGCGGCGGCGCATGTGCACGCGATCGCGCGCTACGGGCCGGACCGGGTGGCCGGGTTTTCGCCGATTCCGGCGATGTCGCTGGTCTCGCACGCGGTCGGGTCCCGGTTCATAGCCTTGCTCGGCGCGCCGATGCTGTCGTTCTACGACTGGTACGCGGACCTGCCGGTCGCCTCGCCGCAGGTGTTCGGCGACCAGACCGACGTGCCCGAGTCCGCGGACTGGTGGGACGCGGCCTACCTGGTCATGTGGGGCTCCAACGTCCCGGTCACCCGCACCCCGGACGCGCACTGGATGACCGAAGCCCGCTACCGGGGCCAGAAGGTCGTGGTGGTATCGCCGGACTACGCGGACAACACCAAGTTCGCCGACGAATGGCTCGCCCCGCATCCGGGCACCGACGCGGCGCTCGCGATGGCGATGGGGCACGTGATCCTCACCGAGTTCTTCGTCGAGAAAGAAATCGATTACTTCGCCGATTACGCGCGCCGCTTCACCGATCTGCCCTTCCTGGTCACGCTGGAGGAGCGGGACGACGCGGCGGTGCCGGGGAAGTTCCTCACCGCCGCGGACCTCGGCCAGGACGTCGCCGAGGCGGCGTGGAAGACGGTCCTGCTGGACGACCGCACCGGGGAACCGGTGGTGCCCGGCGGCTCGCTGGGGTTCCGCTGGAACGACGAGGACGAGGGGCGCTGGAACCTCGACCTCGGCGACGTCGTCCCGCGGCTGACCCTGCTCGGCGAGGGGGAAACGGCCGAGGTCCTGCTGCCGAGGTTCGACGCGACGGACGGCTCCGGGGCGGTGCTGCGCCGGGGCGTGCCGGTGCGGCGCATCGGCGGCCGTGTGGTCACCACAGTGTTCGACCTGCTGCTCGCGCAGTACGGCGTGCGCCGCGCGGGGCTTCCCGGCAGCTGGCCGGAGTCGTACGCCGATCCGAGCCAACCGGGCACCCCGTCGTGGCAGGAGGAGATCACGTCGGTTCCGGCCGACCAGGTGACCCGGATCGCGCGCGAATTCGCCCGCACCGCCGAGGAATCCCGCGGCCGGTGCATGATCCTGATGGGGGCCGGGACCAACCACTGGTTCCACTCCGACACCGTGTACCGCACGTTCCTCGCGCTGCTGACCATGACCGGCTGCCAGGGCCGCAACGGCGGCGGCTGGGCGCATTACGTCGGCCAGGAGAAGGTGCGCCCGCTGACCGGGCACGCGACGCTGGCCGGCGCGCTGGACTGGGTCCGGCCGCCGCGGCACATGATCGGCACCGCCTACTGGTACCTGCACACCGGCCAGTGGCGCTACGACCGGATGCGCAACGACGCGCTGCTTTCCCCGCTGGCGACCGGGAAACTCGCCGGCACGTCAGCCGCCGACACGCTGGCGACCTCGGCCCGGCTCGGCTGGATGCCGTCGTACCCGACCTTCGACCGCAATCCGCTCGACCTGGTCGACGAGGCCGAGGCGGCCGGGGAGGACCCGGTGGAGCACGTCGTCGCGCGGGTCCGCAGCGGCGAGCTGGGGTTCGCCTGCGAGGACCCGGACGCGCCGGAGAACTGGCCGCGCGTGCTGACCGTCTGGCGATCGAATCTGCTGGGCTCCTCGGCGAAGGGGCACGAGTACTTCCTGCGTCATCTGCTCGGCACGGACGCGAACGTCCGCGCGGAAGAGGCGCCGCCGCAGCTGCGCCCGGAAACCGTTGCCTGGCGCGAAGAAACACCCGAGGGCAAGCTGGACCTGATGCTGGCGCTGGACTTCCGGATGACCAGCACCACCTTGTTCGCCGACGTCGTGCTGCCCGCCGCGACCTGGTACGAGAAGCACGACCTGTCGTCCACCGACATGCACCCGTTCGTGCATTCGTTCAACGCCGCGGTCGATCCGCCGTGGCAGACCCGGACCGACTTCGACGCCTTCCACACCATCGCGCGCCGGTTCAGCGAACTGGCCCGGGTCCACCTCGGCGTGCGCAAGGACCTGGTCGCCACGCCGATGCTGCACGACACCGCGGGCGAGACCGCGCAGCCCGGCGGCGTCGTCCGGGACTGGCGCGACGGCGAGACCGAGCCCGTTCCCGGCGTCACCTTCCCGGCGTTGACCGTGGTCGAACGCGATTATCCCGCGGTGGCCGCGAAACTGGCCACGCTGGGACCGCTGCTGGACGAACTCGGCACCGCCACCAAGGGCGTCGCCTACGACGTCCGGGAGGAACTGGCCTGGCTGGGCAAGAAAAACGGCCTCGCCCGCTCCGGTCCCGCCGAGGGAAGACCGCTGATCGACACCGACATCCGCGCCTCCGACGCGGTGCTCGCGCTCTCCGGCACCACGAACGGACGTCTTGCGGTGCAAGGGTTCGAACAGCTGGAGCGGCGGGTCGGGCAAGAGCTGGCGCACCTGGCCGCCGAGCACGAGGGCAAGCGGATCACCTTCGCCGACACCCGATCGCGCCCCGCCGCGGTGATCACCAGCCCGGAATGGTCGGGCAGCGAAAGCGGCGGACGGCGGTACTCGGCGTTCGTGATCAACGTCGAGCACCTCAAACCGTGGCACACGCTGACCGGACGGCAGCACTTCTTCCTCGACCACGACTGGATGCACGAACTCGGCGAGGCGCTGCCGGTCTACCGCCCGCCGCTGGACCTCAACCGGATCTTCGGCGACACCGGCGATTCGCCCGGCGAGGTGACCGTGCGGTACCTGACCCCGCACAGCAAATGGTCCATCCACTCCACCTACCAGGACAACCTGCACATGCTGACGCTGTCCCGGGGCGGCCAGACGATCTGGGTCAGCCCGGCGGACGCGGCGGCGATCGGCGTGCGCGACAACGACTGGGTCGAGGCGGTGAACCGCAACGGCGTGGTGGCGGCGCGCGCGATCGTGTCGCACCGGATGCCCGCGGGCACGGTGTTCATGTACCACGCCCAGGACCGCGCCGTGAACGTGCCGCGCACCGAGACGACCGGCAAACGCGGCGGCACCGGCAATTCGCTCACCCGGCTGCTGATGAAACCCACTCATCTGATCGGCGGCTACGCCCAGCTGACTTTCGGCTTCAACTACCTGGGGCCGACCGGAAACCAGCGCGACGAGGTCACCGTGCTCCGCCGCCGGGACCAGGAGGTGCGGTACTGATGAGGATCATGGCGCAGCTGGCCATGGTGATGAACCTGGACAAGTGCATCGGCTGCCACACCTGTTCGGTCACCTGCAAGCAGACGTGGACCAACCGGGCGGGCACCGAGTACGTGTGGTTCAACAACGTGGAAACCCGGCCGGGGCAAGGGTATCCGCGCCGTTACGAGGACCAGGAGAGCGGCAAGGGCGGCTGGGTCCGCACGCCCGGCGGCAAGCTGAAACTGCGCGCCGGCGGACGGTTGCGCAAGCTCGCCACCGTGTTCGCCAACCCGGATCTGCCGGAGATCGGCGACTACTACGAACCCTGGACCTACGAGTACCGCACGCTGCTCGACGCCCCGCTGGGCGACGACGTGCCGACCGCGGCACCGGTCTCCGCCGTGACCGGGCAGCCGATGCAGCCCTCCTGGGGCCCGAACTGGGACGACGACCTCGGCGGCTCGACCGAGCACGGCGTCGCGGACCCGGTGCTGGAACGCGTGCGGGACCAGGTCGGCGCGAAAGTGAAGATGGAGTTCGAGCAGAGCTTCATGTTCTACCTGCCGCGGATCTGCGAGCACTGCCTCAACCCCGCGTGCGTGGCCAGTTGCCCGTCCGGCGCGATGTACAAGCGCGAGGAGGACGGCATTGTCCTCGTCGACCAGGAACGCTGCCGCGGCTGGCGGATGTGCGTCACCGGCTGTCCGTACAAGAAGGTCTACTTCAACCACAAGACCGGCAAAGCGGAGAAGTGCACCTTCTGCTATCCGCGGGTGGAGGCCGGTCAGCCGACGGTGTGCTCGGAGACCTGCGTGGGCCGCCTGCGCTACCTCGGCGTGCTGCTCTACGACGCCGACCGGGTCGCCGAGGCGGCCGCGGTGCCCGACGAGCACGACCTGTACCCGGCGCAGCTGGACCTGCTGCTCGACCCGCACGATCCGGACGTGGTCCGGGCGGCCGAGCGGGCCGGGATCCCGCGCGACTGGATCGGCGCGGCCCAGCGGTCCCCGGTCTACCGGCTCATCCACGACTACCGGCTCGCGCTGCCGCTGCATCCGGAGTACCGGACCATGCCGATGGTCTGGTACGTCCCGCCGCTGTCCCCGGTGGCGGACGCGGTGTCCGGCAGCGGATTCGACGGCGAGGACGGGCACAACCTGTTCGGCGCGATCGACGCGCTGCGCATCCCGGTCGAGTACCTGGCCGAACTGTTCACCGCCGGGGACCCGGAACCGGTCCGCGCGTCGCTGCGCCGGCTCGCCGCGATGCGCTCCTACATGCGGTCGGTGACCCTCGGCCGGGAACCGGACGACCAGCTGGCCGCCGCGGTCGGCTTGGACGGGGAGCGGATGTTCGCCATGCACCGGCTGCTGGCGCTGGCCAAGTACGACGAGCGGTACGTCATCCCGACCGCGGGCATCGGACAGGCGCACGCACTGGAAAGCATTGCCACGCAATGCAGTCTCGACACCGACGGCGGACCCGGGATGGGCGGCGGCCCGGAGCCGGGGCAGGTCGACCTGCTGAGCTGGCGCGAAGGAGAACGGCCGGACGCGCTCTTCCCGACGCTTTCGCGCGGCGGTGACCGGTGAGGCTGTTTCGCCGCCATACCAAGGAAAACCGGCACCGCGGTGTCCTGCGCGCCGTGGCTGGCTGGTGCCTGCAATACCCGGACGATTCGGTACTGGGCAAGACGGAGTTGTTGCGCGCCGCGCTGAACGAGATCGCCGACGTCCCCGGCCGGGCCGAGCTGCTCCGGGTGCTCGACCATCTCGACGGCCCCGCGCCGGGCGAGCACTACGTCGAGGTCTTCGACCGCAAACCCCGGCGCACGCTGCACCTGACCTGGTACACCGACGGCGACACCCGCCGCCGCGGCAGCTCGCTGGCCGAACTGCGGCAGTACTACCGCGAACACGGCTTCGAACCAGCCGAGAACGAACTGCCCGATTTCCTTCCGGTGGTACTGGAATTCGCCGCCGCCGCCGATCCGGGCGCCGCTGACGAACTGCTCGCCCGGTTCCGCCCCGGGCTGGAACTGTTGCACCGCAACCTGATCAAGCTCGGCACGCCGTACCAGGACGCGATCGCCGCCGTGCTCGCGACGATCGCCGCGGCGGCCGCACCCCCTGTTCCGCAACCGCCGCGCGAACTGGTGGGACTCGACCCCTATCCGACCGGGAGCGCTCGATGACCAGCCTTGACGTGCTGTTGTGGGGAGCTGCCCCGTACGCCACCGTCGCGTTGCTGATCGGCGGCACCGTCTGGCGGTACCGCTACGACAAATTCGGCTGGACGAGCCGGTCCTCGCAGCTGCATGAATCGAAGCTGCTGCGGATCGGCAGCCCGCTGTTCCACTTCGGACTGCTGATGGTGCTCGGCGGGCACGTGCTCGGCCTGCTGGTCCCGAAGGGCCTCACCGAACTGCTCGGCGTCACCGAGGACAACTACCACCTGGTGTCGCTGGCCATGGGCACTGTCGCCGGGCTGGCCGCGCTCACCGGCCTCGGAGTGCTGGTGTGGCGGCGGTTGCGCACGCCAGCGGTCCGGGCGGGCACGAGCCGCAGCGACCGCGCGATGTACCCGGTGCTCGCGCTGGCGCTCCTGGCCGGAACCGCTACGACCGTCATCGACAACGGCTTTCGCGGCGGCTACGACTACCGCGAGACGATCGCGCCGTGGTTCCGGGGCGTCCTCACGCTGAATCCGCACCCGGAGCTGATGGCGCACGTGCCGGTGGACTACCAGCTCCACACCGCGCTCGGCATGGTGCTGTTCGCGCTGTGGCCGTTTTCCCGGCTGGTGCACGCGTTCAGCGCACCGGTGCACTATCTGCTGCGGCCGTACGTGGTGTACCGGCGGCGCGATCCCGGCCAGGTCGGGAACCGGGCCGCGCGGCGGGGGTGGGAGCCGACGGTTCGGCGCTGAGCCAGGTGTGCGCGGCGGGTCACTGGCCTTGCTGGGACGCGGCGGCGTGGGCGCCGAGGTCGTCGAGGGTCAACGGGTGCCGCGGCGGCTGTTCGAGCACGATCCGGCGGGTCGCGGTCAGGTCCGCGCCGACGTGCAGCAGTTCGCCGGGACGGAGGTTCTGCCAGCCGGGGTCTTCGTCCATGCGTTCGCTGGCGACCACGGCGGCGCGGTGCCGGGCGAGACCGCTGGACCGGGCCCGGATCCGGCCCGCCGCGCTCGCGTGTTCGAGGTGCCGGTCGCCGTGCGGGCCGCCTGCGCAACGCTGCAGGACGTAGAGGTCGTGCGTGTCGGGGTAGCGCAAGGCCCACAAGCCGTCCGCGGTAGTGAGAACGAGGTTGATCGCGTAGACCGGGAGATTCAGGGCGGCCCAGCGGGCGGCGGCGGTGATCCCGGCGCTCACGTCGCCGTCATGAGCGTCGATTTCTTGGGTGACCATAGCGAAGAAACGTTCGGAGTCGGTGTCGCCCTTGACGAGCTCCCGGTACTCGCCGAGCCGGGCTTCCAGCCGGGGGAGATCGCCGAGGACGCCGTTGTGGGCGAACAACCGGCCGTGCTGGGCGAACGGATGGGTGTTGGCCGGTTCGAGGCCGCCGGTCGAGGCGTAGCGGATGTGGGCGAGGAAGGTCGTTGACGCGCATTCCTTGGCCTCGCAGGCGAACTGTTTGTCCTCGTAGGCCGCGAATGGCTGTTTCCAGACCCGCGGCGTGCCTTGCTCGTCGAAGATGCCGAGCCCGGTCCCGTCCGGTTCGCGCCGGCTCTGGGCGGCGAGGCTGTCGGGCGCTTCGAGCAGCCAGAACGTGGCGTGCACGCGCTCCGGGGCAGCGGACAGACCAAACAGACGGCACATGCCGATCCCTTCCCGTCGCGGTTCGGTCCGTGGTTACCCGGGGGAATCGGCCTCAACCCTCGCGGGCGGTGGGCGTCCAGTGGCGGCGTGTTTCAGGAGATCCGCAAGCCCCAGCTCGCGATGTCCGTCGCGAGAGAGAGCAGTTCGGCGAGACCGGCTTCGTCCTCGCGCAGGGCATCGGGACGCCAGGCGAGGCTGAGCACGCCGTTCCAGCTCGCCCAAAGCACCGTGGCCGCTTTGCGCGCGTCGAGCGGGCGGATCGCGCCCTCGGCGATGCCGCGCTCGATCGCGTCGATCATGCGCGCGTTCTGCTCGTCGACGCGGTGCGCGAGGCGGGCCGCCGTTTCGGCCGCGGCGGGGTAGTTGCCGAGCGGGGCGGGGAACGCGAGCATCCGGAAGAACTCCGGCTGTTCGAGGTAGAACCGCAGGTACTGCTCGGCCGCGGCCTCCAGCTGTTCGATCGGGGAGCGGTCGGGCGTGTAGGCGCGGTCCATGTACTCGCGGTCGACATCGAGGGCCCGGTCGACGACGGCGGCGTGCAGCCCCGCCTTCGACCCGAAGTTGTTGTAGATCGACCCCACCGCGACACCGGCGCGCTCGGCGATCTCCTCGACCGTCGTCTCCTCGAACGGGCGACCCGCGAAGACCTTCTCGGCGGCTTTGAGCAAGGCGTCGATCGTCCGCTGCTTTCGGGGGTCGCGCGCCTTCGTGCCGCCGGTCGTCATCACGCCATCGTACGGCCGGTTTCTGCATCCATTGCAAGAACTCCCCGGCGCGTGCTACCTTCCGGAGACTTCTTGCAATCGTTACAAGAGTTGCGCGCCCTTCCGGCGGCGGAGGAGGAAACCCGATGTCCGAACTCCGCGAACGCGCCGACCAGGAAGCCGCTGAGCTCGTGGAACGGTTCGCCGAAGCCTGGAGCCGGATGGACCCGGACGCGTTCACCCCGCTGTTCCAGCCCGGCGTCCGGTTGGTCCACCCGCTCGAGCGCAACACCCGAGGCGTCGCCGAGGCGCGCGATTTCATGGCGCGGACCATGCACCTCGTCCCGGATCTGCGCTACGACGTCCAAGGCTGGGCGAGCGGCTCGGGTCAGGTGCTGATCTGGGGCCGCCTGTACGGAACGCTCGGCGGCAGCCCGATCGAATGGCCGCTTGTCGACCGGATCGTGGTCGAAGACGGATTGATCGCCGAGCGGACCGCCTACTTCGACCCGCTGGTGATCATCGGCGCCGTGTTGCGGCGCCCCCGCGCGTGGCTGCCCTACCTGGGCAATCGGCTGCGCAGGTTCGGTGCCGGACGCGGTCCAGGCAATCGCGGCGGCGGGGCATGAGCGACGCCGGATCCGCCCGCTCGGTGACGGTCGAGGGCGCGCGGCTCGCGTTCACCGAACTCGGCGATCCTTCCGCCGAACCGATCGTGCTGCTGCACGGCTATCCGGCCAACCGTCGCTCCTGGCGTCATCAGCTGCCCGGGCTCGCCGCGGAGCATCACGTCTTCGCGCTGGACTGGCTCGGCTGGGGCGAGTCGGAACGCCGCACGGACCTGTCCTTCGACTACGACACCGAGGTGAACCGCGTCGGACGGGTGCTCGACGCGCTCGGCATCGACGAATGCAACCTGTTCGGCCACGATTACGGCGGCTTTCTGTCCCTCGGCTTCGCGCAGCGTCACCCCGACCGCGTGCGGCGGCTCGCGATCCTCAACAGCCGCGCGCACCGCACTTTCGTACCGAAGTGGTACGCCGTGTTCTCGCTCGTCGGCATCCTGGGCCGCAGCCCGTTCGCCGCCGTGCCGCTCCCGCTGGAAACGATCAACCGGAGGGCCCTGCGCGGGCTTTTGCGCGCCGGTGTCTTCGATCGCGCGATACTGGACAGCTACCTGAACTGGATGTCCACTTCGGACGGTCGACGCTGGCTCCTGCACTTTTTCCGCGAATACCGGGTACCTGCCCGCCGGGAACTCGCTGAGGGCCTCGGCAAGATCCAGTGCCCCGCGGCGATTGTGTGGGGAACTGCGGACGAGTATCTCCGGATTTCTATCGCTGAAGAACTCGCCGCGCGGATCCCCGGGGCCGAGCTCACGTTGATTGAAGGGGCTGGGCATTTCGTGATGGAAGAGGCCCCGGACGCCGTGCTTGCCGCCCTGCGTGAGCTGTTGAGTGTCGAGAGTGGCCAGGTAAACTGGGAGAAATGAGTTTCCGGTTAGCGGCGTACGCCGTGTGCATCGAAAACGAATCGGTACTTCTCGCGCGTTACGTTTCGCCGAAGGGCGGAAGCCGCTGGACACTTCCCGGCGGCGGTGTCGAGCACGGGGAAGATCCGTTCGACGCGGTGATCCGCGAGGTTTCCGAGGAAACCGGGTGCGAGGCGGTGGTCGAACGCCTGCTGGGAGTGGATTCCCGGATCATCCCGGCGGCCGAGCGCCTGGTGCCGGATTCGGGTCCGCACCAGAATGTCGGGATTTTCTACCAGGCCCGGATCGTCGGCGGCGAGCTGCGGCCGGAGCCCAACGGCGAGACAGCCGAGTCAGTGTGGACGCCGCTGCCCGCCGTCGCCTCGCTCCGCCGGTCGGGCCTGGTCGACGTGGGCCTTTCCCTGGCCAGGACCAAACCGCCGACGGGCCACGTCGGACCCGTCGCGGTCGGCGGGCTGATCCAGCACTGACGGATCAGCCGCTGCGCGCATACCCCGCCGCAGGAGCGGGTACTGCTTGAGCGAGCGAGAGGGGACGGTGAACATGAACGTCAACAAGCTGCTGTACCGGCCGCTCGGCCTGCTGTTCGGCGTGCTGGGCGGGCTGGCCGCCAACGCGGTGTTCGAGCAGGTGTGGAAGCTGATCTCCGGCACTAAGAAGGCTCCGGAGCCAACCCAGAAAGAACGCGGCTGGGGAGAGGTGCTGCTGGCGGCATCTGTGCAGGGTGCGATCTTCGGAGTGGTCAAGGCCGCTGTCGATCGTGGCGGCGCGACGGGGTACGACAAGCTTACCGGCCAGTGGCCTGGGGATACTGAGAAGCACGACAAGGCTTGAGATCCGAAGACGCGCTAACGGCCACGGCCTGAGCCCGGCTCCCCAACCGGGCCCAGGCCGTGGTCTTTCAGGCGCAGATCACCTTGTCGATCAACGAATAGAAGGCCTCATTCGCGGGTCCGCGGCCGAACGTCAGCGAAGCTTCCACCCGGCGCTTTCCGTCCGCGCTGGTGAACGCGATCGTCCCGTACCCGGGGATTCCGCCGGTGTGCCCGAAAACCGGGATTCCGCACGGCGTGGTTCGGGTTTCCACTCCCAGCCCGTACTCCTCGGCCGCGGAGCGCGGGGTGGTCATCTCCTTCAGCAGCGGCGGCGGTAACAGCCGTCCCGCGGCCAGCGCTTGGACGAACTTGTCCAGGTCCGCCGTGGTGGAGATCATCTCGCCCGCGGCGCCGCCGAAGCTCGGGTTCAGTTCGGTGACGTCGACCAGTTTCCCGTTCATCTCCTGGTAGCCGTGTGCGTGCTTGCCCGGGATCCTGGTGCGGTCCCCGGGGACCAGCGTGTGGTGCATGCCCAGCGGGCGCAGGATCCGCTTGGTCACCGCGTCGCCCCACGCGTGTCCGGTGGTTCGCTCGATCAGCATGCCGAGCACGGTGTAGTTGGTGTTGGAATACGAGAACTTGCTGCCCGGCGGGAAATCGAGCGGCCGCGCGGTCGCGATGGCCACCAGTGATTCCGGCGAAAAGTGCTGGTAGCGGACTTTCTCCAGATCAGCGCCGTCCAACGAGATTGCCCGGAGATAGTTGTAAAGGCCGCTGGTGTGCTGCAGAAGCATCCGCACGGTGATCTCTTTGCCGCGCGGCAGGAGTCCGGGCAGGTAGTGCTCGACGGGCGTGTCGAGTTGGATCCGGTGTTCGGCGACGAGTTGCATCACTACGGTGGCTACGAACGTTTTGGTCGTGCTGCCGATCCGGAATCGCCCGGTGGGCGAGACCGGCCGCCGGGAGTCCAGTTCGGACACTCCGGCGGTCACGGTCCGGGAGTGTCCGTCGTGGACTGTCCGGATCTGCACGCCGGTCGCGCCTGCCGCGACCGTTTCTTCCGCGACGGTGCGGACGGGGTCAGCCGCGGCTGGCGTGGTGGGGGCGAGCAGGGCCGCGGTCAGGGCGAAGGGCACAGCGTTCAGCATTGGTTTCCTCGTTCAGTGTTGGCACTCAGCTGCAAAAGAACTTGTCGAGCACGGCGCGAGTCCAGTCGAAGTTCGGGCCCCGGCCCAACGTGACCGAAGCTTCGACGCGCCGTTTTCCGTCCGGGCTGGTGAACGCGACGGTCTGGAACCCCGGAATCCCGCCGGTGTGGCCGAAAACCCGCACTCCGCACGTGGTGGTCGGGGTGCGCAACCCGAGCCCGTATTCCTCGGTGGCGGAACGCGGGGTGGTCATCTGCTTCAGCAGATCCGGCGGCACCAGCCGCCCCGCCGCCAGCGCTCGGACGAACTTGTCCAGGTCCGCGGTGGTGGAGATGATTTCGCCGGCCGCCCAGGCCATGCTCGGGTTCAAGTCGGTGACGTCGACGAGTTTCCCGTTCATCTCCTGGTACCCGTGCGCGTGCGGGCCCGGGATCCCGGTGCGGTCCCCGGGAACCGACGTGTGGTGCAGGCCGAGTGGCCGCAGGATGCGTTGTGCCGCTTCGGTTCCCCACGCGTGCCCAGTGGTCCGCTCGATGAGCATCCCGAGCACGATGAAATTGGTGTTGGAGTAGGATTGCTTGCTGCCGGGCGGGAAGTCCAGCGGCTTGGCCGTCGAGAGCGCGACCATCGACTCCGGCGAACGGTGCTGGTACCGGATCTTTTCCAGGTCGGGCCCGAGCAGCGGGAGAGAGTCGGTGTAGTCGTAGAGGCCGCTGGTGTGCTGCAGGAGCATTCGCACGGTGATCTCTTCGCCGTGCGGCAGGAGTCCGGGCAGGTAATGCTCGACGGGCGCGTCGAGCTGGACGCGGTGTTCCGCTACGAGTTGCAGGACCACAGTGGACGTGAACATCTTTGTCGCGCTGCCGATCCGGAATCGTCCGGTCGGTGAGACCGGCCGTCGGGAGTCCAGTTCGGACACTCCGGCGGTCACGGAGCGGGAGTGTCCGTCGTGGACTGTCCGGATCTGCACGCCGGTCGCGCCGGACGCGACTATCTCCTGGGCGAGCGTGCGAACCGGGTCCGGAGCAGCGGTATTCGGCGCCAGCAGCGACGCGGCCAGCACCACCGGCACGGCGGTCAACATCGGCGTCAGCCCTTGCGGCGCGCGGCGAAGCGCACGATCAGGATCAGCAGGCACGCCACGGCGATTCCGCCGGAGGTCATCCGGAACATGGTGTCCAGCCCGGTGAAACCGCCGATCGAGTTGGTGGCGGCGCTGGCGGCGAAGATCAGGCAGAGCAGGGCGGTGACGGCCGGACCACCGGCCTGGCGGCTGCGGGAGGCTTCCATTTCCATGCCGACGACATTAGGAACCGCCGACGCACGCCGACATGCCTTCAACACCCGACTTCACGGTAGCGCCAGCGCTACCATGCTCGTTCGGGCCTGCCCGGTCGCGCAAGAACAGTGCGGTTCTCACGGTTCCTTCCTGACGGCCGCGGGCCCGGCTGATTATTCGGGGTTTCCGGTCGGAGGTGTCGCCGCATCCGCGGTCGGTAAAGTGATCCGCATGGCAGTGGGCCGGATCGTTTGTCTGCTTTTCGTCGCGGCCGTGCTGGGGTTCGAGAGTTTCGCGGGCGGCACGGTCCGGTGGGAGGAACTGCTCGCCGGGCTTGCCGGAGTCGGCCTCGCGGCGGCGCTGGTCCGCCGGTTTCCCTCCGCTGTCGTGGCTTGCGCGGTCGCTGTGGTGCTCGTGCTGTCGTTCGTGCCCGCGACGGCGGATCCCGTCCGGTTCTGGCCTTGGGCCGCCGTCGCCGGGTTCGCTTATCTCGCCGGGCGGTGGGGCGAGGATCGGCTGGGCGCGGTCGCCGCGGTGCTCGGCGCCGGTTTGCCGATCGTGGTGTTCGCCGAGGTCGCCGAGCGCGGATTCGGTGTCCTTCACGGTCTCTACCGCTGGTTCCTCCAGGTTCTCGTCGTCCTCGCGGTCGCGGGCGGTCCCTGGCTGACGGGACGCTACCGGCGTCAACGCGCGCGGCTCCACGCTGCCGGGCTCGAACGGGCCGCCTTGCTCGAGCGCAACCGGATCGCGCGGGAGATGCACGATTCCCTCGGCCACGAACTGGAACTTGTCGCACTTCGTGCGGCTGCGCTGGAAGTGGCCCCCGCGCTCGACGAGGACGTTCGCGTCCGCGCTGGTGAGGTGCGGGCTGGGGTCACCGCCGCGACTGAGCGGCTGCGCGAGATCATCGGGCTGCTCGGCGAGCCGGTGCCGGATCTCGATCGTCTCGTCACCCGCGCGCAAGCCGCTGGTCAGGAGGTCCGGCTGACCGTCACCGGTGTGCCGGTGAACGTCCCCGCCGTGTATCGCGTGGTGCGAGAGGGGCTCACCAACGCCGCGCGGCACGCGCCGGGTGCGCCGGTGACCGTGGACGTCGTCGCCGAGGGCGATACCACGACCGTCACGGTCGGAAATCCGGCCGATGTTCCGGATTCCAAGTCCGGGTTCGGCATCGCCGGGCTTCGGGAGATCGGGGAGGTCACGGCCGGGATGCGCGGCGACCGGTTCGTGCTGACCGTCGTCGTGCCGGCGGAGGGCCCTCGCCAGGAGCGGGAGCGGCCGCGGCTGTGGCGGCTCGTGCGGGTTCCGCTCGCGGCCGGCGGCGGGGTGCTCGTGCTCGCGCTCGGCCTGTACTTCGTGACCGGCACCGACAACCGGCTCGACCCGGCCGTGTTCGAGCGGCTGGTCGTCGGACAGTCCCAGGAGGACGTCGAGAAAATGTTGCCCCGCTTCCAGATGCTCGGCGATCCCGCGCCCGAACTGCCCGGGCCGGCCCGGGCGGCGGACTGCCGGCGCTACTGGGCGAGCGTCCAGACCGACGCGCGCCTGTTCTATCGCCTGTGCTTCGCCGACGGGCGGCTGGCGCTCAAGGAAACCGCGCCGCGGGCGGCGGTGTCGCGATGATCCGCGTCCTGCTCGCCGACGACGAACCGCTGACCCGCGCGGGCATCACCGCCGTGCTCGCCGCCGACCCGGAGATCGAGATCGTCGCGGAGGCAGGCGACGGGCGCGCGGCGGTCGAGCTGGCGATCGCGCACCGGCCCGACGTGGTTTTGCTGGACATCGTCATGCCGGTCCTCGACGGTCTCGCCGTGGCGGCCGAGCTGACCCGGACGGTCCCGACGGCAGGCGTGCTCATGCTGACCACGTTTTCCGCCGACGAGCAGATCGCGGCCGCGCTCGACGGCGGCGCCCGCGGGTTCCTGCTCAAGACCGGCGACCCGCGCGAGCTGTTCGCCGGGATCCGCGCGGTCGCGGACGGAGCCGCCTATCTCGCGCCGACGGTCGCGCACCGCGTCATCCAGCGGGTCCGGGGAAAGCGGCTCTCGAACGAGGCGCGGGCGCGCAAGGCGGTCGACGCGCTCACCCCGCGCGAACGGGAGGTGCTCGCCCTTGTCGGCGCCGGCCTGCCCAACGCCGAGATCGCCCGTCGCCTCCACGTCGTCGAGGGCACGGTGAAGGTGTTCGTCACGTCGATCCTGCGACGTCTCGAGGTCGCGAACCGGGTGCAGGCGGCGATCATCGCGCACGAGGCTGGGCTTCTATGACCTTCGGCTAGTCCGTCCGTTGCCCGGAGACAGATGCCGGGGTAGGGCCGCCGCGACGAATCTGGCCGCATGAGGAAAACCCTGATCGCTGTCGCTCTGATAGCGGCGGCTCTTGTCGGACAGGCGGGCGTGGCTGTCGCCAGTCCGGCCGCCATGAAGCTGCCCGCGCCCACCGGCCGGTACCCGGTAGGCACGAAGGAACTGCACCTCGTCGACCGGGACCGCATCGACCCGTGGACCGGCAAAGCCCGCGAGATGATGGTGTCGCTGTGGTATCCGTCAGCCGGGAACGGCAAACCCACCAGCCAGTTCTCGCCCGGCGTCGCGGACTACTACGACCGTCTCATCGGCCCGGGCTCCGCCGATTTCGCGAGCACCGTCACCCACTCGCGCACCGGAGCGATTCCGCTGCCTGTCCGCGAACAGGCCATCCTGTACTCGCCCGGTGCGATGCAATCCCGCTTCCTCGGCACCGCTCTGATCGAGGATCTGGCGAGCCGCGGATATCTCGTGATCGGCATGGACCACACGCCGATCGCGCCCGTCCAGTTCCCCGACCGGGTCGAGCTGCCGCAAGCCGGTCTCGACCCGGCGCAGGTGCTGGCCGAACGAGTACGCGACACGAGCTTCGTGCTCGACGAACTCGGACTGTCGCGGGTCGGCATGTTCGGCCACTCCATGGGCGGCTACACCACCGCCGACGCGATGATCGCCGACCCCAGGATCAAGGCGGGCATCAACCTCGACGGCAGCATGGACCCGCGCTACGGCAACGCCGCCCGGGTCGGCGTCACGCGCCCGTTCCTGCTCATGGGCGGCGGCACGAGCAGCGGGCGGCCCCGCAACCACCGGCACAACGACGACTGGGCCGCGTTCTGGGCCGCGTCGACCGGCTGGAAACGCGACGTGTACCTGCCCGACGCCGAACACATGAGCTTCACCGACGCGCAAGTCATGCTGCCGCAGGTCCCCGGCGACCACACAGCCATGATCGGCACCGTCGACCCCGCCGGAAGCCTTGCCGCGCAACGGAAATACGTCGCGGCCTTCTTCGATCTGCATCTGCGTGGCCGTTCCACGACTGTGTTCGACCGGGCGGCGCATCCGGTCGTGGAGCTGATCCCGTGATCGCCGAGCTGCTCGACGGGCTCGCGTCCTTGCCTCCGGCGGCGGTCACCGCGGTCGCGGGGGTTCTGGTGTTCGGCGAGTGCACGCTGGGGCTTGGGTTTATCGCGCCGGGTGAAACGGGCTTGTTTGTCCTGGGCACGACAGCGACGGCTCCGGACCGGTTCGTCGTCATGTGGCTGGTCACCACTGTGTGCGCCATCGCGGGCGACCTCCTCGGATACTGGCTGGGACGGCGATACGGGCCCTGGCTGCGACAGACCAAACTGGTGCGGCGGTACGGCGCGACGGCATGGGATCGCGCCGCGGACACACTGCGCCGGCGGGGCGCGTGGGCCGTGCTGATCGCGATCTTCCTCCCGGTGCTCCGGACGCTCGTCCCCGCGGCGGCGGGCACGTCGGGCTTGCCGCTGCGGAAGTTCCTGCCCGCCGTGGCTGTCGGGGCGACGGCCTGGTGCGCGCTGCACATCGCGATCGGCGCGGCCGCGGGCGAGGCGGCGCGGCAGATCGAAACCTGGGTCGGCCGGGGGAGTTGGATTCTTCTCGCCGTACTCGTGCTGGGCGCGGCGGGCATGGCGCTCCGCCGCGCTGCTCGGTCACGGGCGAACGTATGAGGCGCGTCTGCCGCTTAGGCTGGTCTGGCGGCAGCTTCGTCAGCCGGGGCGGTGCGCATGGAGGCGAACGCCGACGCCAGTGCGGCCGCGGTGAGTCCGACGCCGAACCACATGGCTCCGGTCAGTCCGACGTTGTTCGCGAACAGGCCGCCGAGCAGCGCGCCGAGGGCGATGGAGATGTTGTACCCCATGGTGTTCAACGACATCGCCGCTTCGAACGCGTCCGGGGCCGCGGCGAGGATCATGTTCACCTGGCAGAGATTGGCCGCGCCGAAGGCAATTCCCCACAACGCCACGGACACCGCGAGACCGGCCGCGTGATTGCCGACGAGGAGCAGTAGCAGCAGCGAGACGACGAGCCCGGCGCAGGAGACGACGAAGGTCGCCTTCATGTTCCTGGTGACGGTGTGGGCGGCGGCGAAGTTGCCCGCTGCGCCGCCGACGCCGAAGACGATCAGCAGGATGGTGATCAGACCGGGCGAGGCGGCCGCTTGGCCTTCCATGAACGGGCGGATAAAGGTGTACGCGCCGAAGTGGCCGAGCACGTATAGCGTGACGGTGATCATGACTGCGCGCAGGCGGCCGTTGCGCACCGGCAAGAGGAAGATCTCGCGGACGGGGATGGCGTCGGTCGAGGGAAGGGACGGAACCGCCGCGGCCACGAGCAAGCACACGACCGCGCTGAGCCCGGCCCAGATCGTGAATGTCGTGCGCCAGTCGGTGAGATCGGCGATGAAGGTGCCCAACGGCACGCCGACCACCGTGCCGATGGACATGCCCGACAGGACGACCGCGGCGGCGCGGCTGGCTTGGTCCGGCACCAGGCGCGTCGCCATGCTGACGCCGATCGCCCAGAAGACCCCGTGCGCGAAGCCCATGATCAACCGGGTCGCGAGGACCACGACGAAATCAGGCGAGTGCGCGGTGATCAGATTCCCGGCGGCGAGGACGACGAGCAGCGCGGCGAGCAGCGCCCGGCGGTCGACCCGGCGGGTCCAGGCCACGATGAACGGGACGCCGACGCCTGCGGAGACGCCGTATCCGGTCACGACCATCCCGGCGATGCCCACCGAGACGGCCAGCCCGCCGCTCATCGGAGTGAGGAGGCCGACGGGCATGAGTTCCGTGGTGACGAAGACGAACAGGCTCGCCGTGATGGCGGCGACGCCGAGCCATGCCCGCGAAGACGAGGGCGAGGCAGTGCTGGATGAGGACATGCTTCTTCCTGGATTCGGTGGTTCGCGGGGTATCCGGCTCGGTTGCGCTTCAGTGCGCCGAGCCCGTCAGTTCCGGAGACCGGGCGCTCCGGTGTCTCGGGAACTGCTTGTGCGAACCAGTCTCGCGACGACCGATTCATGAGTCCAACACAACCTTGTCATCCCATCTATCGTGATTCACGATGGATAGGTGGAGTTGCAGCAGATGCGGTACGTGGTCGCCGTCGCCGAGACCATGAGCTTCACCCGCGCCGCCGAGCGGTGCCTGGTGGTGCAATCCGCGCTGAGCCACCAGATCGCGCGTCTCGAACGCGAGCTCGGCGCCCGGCTGTTCGAACGAACCAGCAGGCGCGTGCGGATCACCCCCGCCGGAGAAGCGTTCCTGTCCGCGGCCCGCGAGAGCCTCAACGCGGCCGAACGGGCTGCCGCCGAGGTTTCCGCCGCCGTCGGCGAGGTGCGCGGGCGGCTGGCCGTCGGGTTGATCCCGACTGTTGCCGCGGTGGACATCCCCGACGCGCTGCGCAGATACCGCATCGAATACCCCCAGGTGCGCCTCGGCATCCGGGTCGGAGCCAGCGAAGACCTCGCTGACCAGGTCCGGCAGGGGATCATCGAGGTCGCCTTCCTCGGGCTTCCGACCTCGATGCGGCCCCAAGGAGTCAACGCACGCGAGCTGGCCCGTGACCGGCTCGTCGCCGTTGTCGCCCCGGATCACCCGCTCGCCGGGGAACGCACTGTCGATCTTCGCCGGCTCGCCACCGAGGTATTTATCGACTTGCCGCTCAACACCGCGGGCCGGAACCAGTCGGACGAGGCGTTCGCCGCGGCTGGTCTGAGCCGCGAAGTCGCGTTCGAGGTGACCACTGCCGACTTCATGATGGCCCGGCTTGTCCGGCAGGGCTTGGGAATCGCGATGCTGCCGTCGATGTATGTGCCCCAGCTGTCCGACCTGACCACGATCGAGATCACGGACGCTCCGACGCGCGTCGAATACCTCATCTGGGCCGATACGGGGTTGACCCCGGCGGCGACCGCGTTTCTCGAGATGCTGGAGCTGCCTCCGGAAAAGGACGGCTGAGCGCGGCTCCGCGCTCGACCGCTGCCGTGCGCGAAGTGACTACGCTGGGGGATCGAATCGACCGTTGACGATGGGGCAGTGTTGGAGAGAGACCCGGAGTGGCCACCCGACCGTCCCGTCGAACGGGTCACCCGGCGCCCGCCGCCTGAGCACCCGCCGTCGGAAGCCGGTCATCGCGGGCAGTTGCCGCAGCCGCCGCCGTCCGCGCCGCGATGGCCGCCGGTCCGCTCGTGGCGGCAGGAGCGCGGGCAGAACAGCATGCCGTTCGGCGCGCCGCCGCTGGCACCGGACGATCCGGACGCGACAGTGTTCATCCCGCGCGTCGGCGGGGTGCCCGCGAGTTCTAAGTGGCCGGTCGTCGATCCGGATGCGTTGCGCCCCTACGACTCGCTCGCCACCCAGATGCTGCCGCGGCTGCCCGCCGCCCCGCCCGGCGAAAGGCCGGGGCGCCCCGGCCGTCCGCCGCGGGTCGAGCCGAAGGCACCATCGATCGCCAAGTCGAGCGGGAAGATGGCCATCGCGTCGCTGGTCAGCCGGGTCACCGGATTCCTGTGGAAGATCATGCTCGTGTGGGCGGTCGGCACCGGCGTGGTCAACGACTCGTTCACGATCGCCAACACGTTGCCGAACAGCGTGTTCGAACTGCTGCTCGGCGGCGTGCTCAGCAGTGTCGTGATGCCGCTGATCGTGCGTTCGCAGGACGATCCCGACGGCGGCGCGGCGTACACGCAGCGCATGCTCACGATGGGACTGACGGTGCTGGGCGTGGGCACCGTCCTCGCCGTGGCGGCGGCACCCGCGCTGACCTCGCTGTACCTGGACCAGGGCGGGCACGCCAACTCCGAACTGACCAACGCGTTCGCCCGGCTGCTGCTGCCCGAGATCTTCTTCTACGGCGTTTTCGCGCTGGTGTCCGCGATCCTCAACGCCAAGCACATCTTCAGCCCGACGGCGTGGGCGCCGGTGATGAACAACGTCGTCGTCATCGCGACCCTGGCGTTGTTCATGCTCATGCCGGGCAAGATCTCGACCGATCCGGTGCGGATGGGCGACCCGAAGCTGCTCGTGCTCGGCATCGGCGTCACGCTGGGCATCGCCGTGCAGGCGGTGCTGCTGGTGCCGCCGCTGCTGCGGACGGGATTCCGCTTCAAGTGGCGCTGGGGCATCGACAAGCGGATGAAGGAGTTCGGCGGCCTCGCGCTGTGGATCCTCGGCTACGTAGCGATCAGCCTGGCCGGCCTCACCGTCAACACCCGGGTGCTGACCAGCGGCGACCCAGGCGGGGTGACCATCTACGCCAACGCCTGGCTGCTGTTCCAGCTGCCCTACGGCGTGATCGGGGTGTCCCTGCTGACCGCGATCATGCCGCGGCTGTCGCGCAACGCCGCGGACGGCGATGTCCGCAAGGTCGTGGCCGATCTTTCCTACGCGTCGCGCATCTCGACGGTGATGCTGGTGCCGATCGCCGCCGTGCTGACGGTGGTGGGCGGGTCGATCGGCATCGCATTGTTCAGCGGCGGCGCGAACTCCGTCGCCCAAGCGGGCAGGCTCGGCGAGGCACTGGCGGTCTCGTCGTTCGGGCTGCTGCCTTACGCGCTGGTCATGTTGCAGCTGCGGGTGTTCTACGCGATGAAGGACGCGCGCACGCCGACGCTGATCATGGTCGTGATGACCGTGGTGAAGGTTCCGCTGCTGTATCTGTGCCCGGTGTTGCTGGACGCGCACAGCATCGTGCTGGGCACCATGCTGGTGAACTCGCTGACGTTCGTGGTCGGCGCGATCCTGGGCCAGGTCTGGCTGTGGGTGAGCCTCGGCCACCTGCGCAGCAAGCGGGCGCTCGGGGTAATCCTGTTCACGCTGGTGGCGAGCGCACTCGGTGCCGCCGCGGCGCTGGCCGTCGGATGGCTCGTGCCGGACTTTGGGGGTCGGGCTACTGCGTGGGTGAAGCTGATTCTGCAGGGTCTGGTCGGGCTGGGGGTGTCGTTTGGGGTGCTGGCGGCGTTGAGGATTGAAGAGCTCGCGCCTGCGCGGAAGAGGCTTGCGCGGTTGGTTAAGCGGGGGGAGCGATCGACGGATGGGTAGTTCGGATTCAGCCGCCGCGCAGGTCGCTTATCTGCGGGAGCTGCGGACCTGTCCGTCCGCGGACGAGCTGGCTTTCGTGCGCATCCTCGCGAGGGATGCGCTGGGCCGCTTGAGCAGATCCTGAGCAATTGTCAGTCAGGGAGAGGCACACCGTAGTAGCTGTGGTATCCCTCTGACCAGCGCTCGACCGAGAACGAGTCGAAGTCTCGGGCTTCCTCGCACTCCGTCAGGTACTCCAGGGCCTCCCGAGCCAGCGTGGCCGGGTGAGCGCGGAGAAACGCCTTGGTTTCGTCCAATCCTGCCCCGCACAATAGTTGCACGTCAATCGAGCAGTGCGCGTCCCAGCCGGACTCTTTGGCCTCCCAGATAAGCAGCACGTCGTTCAGCGAGCCGTAGTGGAATAGCTGTATGCAACAGATTTTCATCAGTTCGGTGTTCGCGTCGAACCCGGCTTGCATCTCTGTCGCGAGGATGCCGCGGATCTCGTCCAACTGGCCGCCAGCGGGATGCAGTCCGTATCGCTCGAGAAGATCGTCCTCGGTCACCTGGCGGATCCTACGGCCGGAGCCGGGAAGGGCGCGCCTGATTTCGGACGGGAAAAGGAATCTCCCGGCAAGACGTGCATTCGCATCCCGTACCTGCGGGGGTGTGCCCGCCCGCCCGTGATCGGCCAAGCTGGGCTCGTGGCGACGTATCGGCAGGTGTTCGGCAGACCGGAGTTCCGGGCGCTGTTCGCGAGCATGGTGGTTTCGGTCGCGGGCGATCAGTTCGCGCGGGTGGCGTTGTCGTTGCTGGTCTTCGACCGGACGCGGTCGGCGGGCTGGACCGCGGGGGTCTACGCCTTGACGTACGTGCCGTCGATTTTCGCCGGTCCGTTGCTGTCGGGCCTGGCGGATCGGTGGCCTCGGCGGCGGGTCATGGTGGCGGCGGATCTGCTGCGTGCGGGGCTCGTCACGGTCATGGCGATTCCCGCGCTGCCGTTGCCTGCGGTCGCGGCGCTGCTGGTGGTGGTCCAGGCGGCTGGGGCACCGGGCAACGCGGCTCGGGCGGCGACGGCCGCGGCGGTTCTGCCGGGGGAGGAGTTCCTGCTGGGCAAAGGCGTGCTGGACACGGTGGTCCAGCTGGCGCAGGTGGCGGGGTTCGCGACGGGCGGGACGCTGGTCGCGTTTCTCGGTCCGGGGCAGGCGCTCGTCGCGGACGGGGTGACGTTCGTGGTGTCGGCTGCGGTGGTGCGGTTCGGCATCCGGGCGCGGCCGGCGCCAGGGGTGGCGGCCGCTGGGACGCGGCTGGGGCGGTGGTGGGCCGATCTGCGGGCCGGGACGGTGCTCGTCGTGCGGACGCCGCGGTTGCGTTCGCTGGTCGGATTGGCTTGTGTGGCCGGGTTTTACGTCACCGTCGAGGGGCTGGCGGCACCGTACGCGGAGTCGATCGGCGGGTCCGCTCAGGCAGTCGGGGTGCTGCTCGCGGCGAGTCCGGCGGGGACGGTGCTCGGGATGCTGATCGTGACGCGGCTGCCGTCGCCGGTGCGGATGCGGTTGCTCGGGCCGCTCGCGGTGGCGGCCAGCGTTCCGCTCGTGGTGTGCGCGATTCAACCGGGGCTGGCCGTGACAGCGGTCTTGTGGGGGCTGTCGGGCATGGCCAGCGCTTACCATCTGCCGGCGTCGGCGGCGTTCACGTTGGCGGTTCCCGACCATCGGCGGGCCCAGGCTTACGGACTCGCCGCGACCGCGTTGACGACCAGCCAAGGTGCCGGGATCGCGCTGGCCGGGCTCGCGGCGACCGCGGCCGGCCCGAGCACGGTCCTCGCCGTCGCCGGGGTGCTCGGCGTGCTGACGGCGATCGCGGCGGGAGCGGCTTGGAACCGCGCCCGCCGCGCTGCCGAACCGGGGTAGCGGATCAGCGGGCCCACTCGTTCCCGCGGCGGCCCCATTCGTTGCCTCGGCGGATCCATTCGTTGCCCTGGCAGCGGGTCCACTCGTTGCCGCGGGCGAAACGGGTCCATTCGTTGCCGGGTGCGTTGCGCATAGTGATGCCTTTCTCGCGGTGGTTGGTCCGACCGGCGTATCGACGGCCGGTGACAATGCGATTACCGTGATTAATCTTCGTTGACAGGGGCGGATACCAGCGTGACGGGAAAGAGTGGCAGACGCATAACGACGTGGGGATTGTGGTCCCTGCGGCGTCCCGCCCTGTGCCTGGTGCTCACGGTCGACGCCGTGGCGGTCGCGATCGCGGTGCTTTCGTCCCTGTCCGCCGCGATCACCCCGACGCAGTGGCTGTGGTTCGCCATCCTCACCGCGGCCGCGGTCGCGCATCTCGAGGCGGTCCGCACGATCGAGCGGCGTCGCGAGCAGGCGTCGAAGAAAGCGCCGTACACGAATCTCAAGAGCCTGTGGGTGTTCGCCGCGCTGCTGGTGCTGCCGCTGCCGCTCGTCATCGGCTTGACCGCGGTGTCGTATGTGTATTGCTGGTACCGGGTTTACGGGCCGACGATCCTGTTCCGGAAGTTCTATTCGGCCGCGACGTTCGTGCTCGCGTCGGCCGTCGCCTCCGCTGTCCTGGACGGTCCTCTGCTGCCGCACGACGTGTGGTCGCTGCTGCGCGTGGCCGCCGCGGCCGGGGTGTGGTGGCTGGTCAACTACGCCCTGGTCGTCGTCGCGATCGGGTGGTCGTCGCCCGAGAAACTGCCGATTCGGCAGGCGCTGGGGCATCCGGGCGACCAGCTGGTCGTCGCGTCGGCGCTGGGGCTCGGCGCGACCATGGCCGTCCTGCTGGTCCACGAGCCGTGGGCGCTGCCCGCTCCGATGATCGCCGTGCTGTGCGTGCACCGCGATCTACTGCTGCCCCAGTACTTGCGGGCGTCGCGCACGGATCAGAAAACGGGCCTGGCGACGCCGGTGTACTGGGCCGACGTCGTCACCGCTGCCCTCGACCGCGCGAAACTCAGCGAGACCGGCCTCGGCGTGCTTTTCCTGGACGTCGACAAGTTCAAAGCCATCAACGACACCTACGGGCACCCGGCGGGCGACCAGGCGATCCGCGCGGTCGCCGACCTGGTGCGCGCGGAAGTCCGGTCTCAGGATCTCGTCGCCCGCTATGGCGGGGACGAACTGGCGATCCTGCTGCCGGGCCTCGAACCGGGCCAGTTGCTGGCTGTCGCCGAGCGGATCTGCTCCCGGCTCGCGCGTACTCCGGTCGTGCTCACCGCCACTACGGACGGTCAGCCTCGCACGCTGTCCGGGGTGAGCACCTCGATGGGGGTGGCGTCGTATCCCGGCGACGGCATTTCGGTCGAACAACTGCTCATGTCGGCGGACGGTGCGTTGCTGCAGGCCAAGCAGAACGGCCGCAACCAGATCAGGGTCGCAGCAGCGGCGCCGGTGCGGGGGATGCATGGGATGTCCGAGATGCTGTCAGGGAAATCTCGGGAAGATCAGGGCAACGCGGTTGCGGATCATTCTCGTCAAATGCCCTGAATGCGACGCGATATGGCCGGCTGACGGTTCCTTCGGCCGGGACAATTTCGTTCAGTTCCAGCTGTTCCTGGACCTGTTGGGGGAATCCGAGATGAGCACCCCGTACGAGGAACTCGGTTCGCTTTAGCCGCCACCTGGAACGGCGCACGCTCCCGGTTCACTGGCTGGTGTGCGCCTCGCCGCGGACGCATGGTGGTCGGGCGGTACCCCGGTTCCCGCACCGTCCGTGGCGGCTTGACCTGCGCGGACGGGTCTCGTCACTCGGAAGGGGCTCTTGTGATGACCGCTGTCGCGCGCGGTAGCCGTTCACGTTGCTTGGCTGGGGACCACGGGGTCGCGCTGCGCTCGCTGCGCGCGGCGGCCGAGCACTACGCCGCGCTGGGCTGGCCGGTCCTGCCGGGGCCGGTGTGCGACGGGTTGACGACCTGGGATCCGGTCAGTTTCGAGCGGCTTGGCGGCCGGGAGTCGACGATGTCCCCGTCTGAGGCCACGGTCGATCGCCGGGTGGTTTCGAAATGGTGGGCCGTGCATCGGCAGGCGATTCTCGCCCCGGTAGGAGAGCATTTTGACGTCGTGCGCGCGCCGACACACCTAGGCTGGCGCGCCCTAGCCGCGTTCGACGGCGGGCGCCCGCTCGGCCCGATGGCGTTGTCGCCGCACGGAGCTTTTTTCTTCATCGAGCCCGGGACTTGCGGGGACTCCGAACTGGCGTCCGGGGTGGAGGTTCTTTCTCCGGGTGACCTCGTGGTACTTCCGCCGAGCCGGGTCGTCGCCGGGGTGGTGTGGTGGCGGATATCGCCGTTGGAGCGCGACTTGCTGGGTGACGGGGCCGGGATTTTACGGAAACTTGCCGAGCTTTCCGGCGAATCCGCGTAGGTCTCGCGCGCCGCACGCCGACTGGATGATTCGCGCCCGGCGCCATCGCCGAAGTCGACGGGGCGCGGGAGCGAGCGCGCTGAACTCCGGCACAAGTTGGGTCACTCGTCCAGGTGGTCTCGCGGTTGTCCTCGCGATGATCGGCTATCCGAGCGCGGACCGAATGCCGCGAGGGAAGCGAGGATAGCCATGACTGCCTGGTGGGGACTGGTGGGCTTGGCCGGACTGCCCGGGATCTTCGGCCTGATCCGCGCGTCGGCCAGACGGGACCCGCTGGCGCGCTATCCGACGGCGCGCGAACCCGCGGTCCCGAACGCCGACGCGGCGCACACCCCGTTGATGACGCCCCGGGTTACGCCGGAGATGCTGCATCGTGATGGGGGTCTGCCGGGTGGCGCGGGGGAGTCTGGCCGGGTTGTGCCGGAGATGTCGCGTCGTGACGGGGGTTCGGCGGGTGACGTGGCGGAGTCTGGCTGGGTCGCGCGGGAGATGCCGCGTCGCGATGGGGGTCTGCCGGGTGGCGCGGGGGAGTCTGGCCGGGTTGCGCCGGAGATGTCGCGTCGCGACGGGGGCCCGCCTGGTGGCGGGGCGAAGTCTGCCGGGGACATGCCGGAGGTGATGCGTCGCGATGGTGGCGAAGCGGAGTCTGCCCGGGGCGCGCCGGAAGTGCTGCGTCGCGACGTGGGCCCGCCGGGCGGTGAGGCGGAGTCTGCCGGGGGCACGGTGCCGCGGGCGAGGGCCGGTGACCACGATCGTCCGGTGCCGACTGCGGGGATTCGGCCGGAAGCGCCGCCGTCGGCAGGGCGGTTGCGTCGGACTGGTGCGCCGAAGTCATCGTCGGGTGGTCGGTCTGCGGTGCGGGAACCGTTGTCTCGCAGGCAAGTTGCCCGGCCTTCGTCTTCCGTAGCGCAGGATCGGGACGCAGCAGGGCTCGTTCCGACGCAGCCGTTCGCCGCTCCTTCGCGGCCGGACGGCGAGCCCGGGAAATCCGGAACCCTCGCTGGCGAATTGCCGCAGGCAGCTCCGGAACGTGCCGATGAGCCGTCGCCCGCAGCGGAGCAAAGGAGTCCGGGCAGGCGGCTGAGTGAGACGGCTCGTCAGTTGGCCGCCTCGGCCGTGCGGACCGTCCGGGAGCGTCGAGGCCAGTTCATCCGCATCATTCGAAAGGGGAATTCCCGATGACCGCTCAAGTACGCCGCCAGATCTGCGCTCTCGTTGCCGCGGCCGCGATCCCGCTCGCCGGGGCCGGGACCGCCGAGGCCGCCGTCGTGGCGCCTGGGACCGCGCAAGCGCAGAACACCGGCGACACCGCCAATGACGACCACGACAACGGCAACAACGGGTTGTGGGGTCTGCTCGGGTTAGTGGGCCTGCTCGGTCTCGCGGGTCTGGTGCGCCGCGGTCCGAAACCAGGCGCGATGGCGGGATATCCGGCCGCGCCGGATCGGCAGGCTCCGCCCGCGAATACCTATCCTCCCGCTGGTCCGCGACGTGAGCCGCCGGGGGTGTGAGGCTGACTTCCGGTTAGGCGGGGAGGGCCGCAGCGGGCTCCCGCCTCGCTGACGAAAGTTGCTGTGCGGGAACGGCTCGATTGCTCGGGCCGTTCCCTTGCGCACGAAGAAACCGCTGTCCGGCACGGTGATTCCGCGCTCGTACCTGGTGAACGCGCCGGCCGGGAGTGATGCGGGCCGCCAGCGCGTGGAGCGGCCGCCGGAAACGAGTTGTCCGCACGAAAAACACTGCCCCGGGCAGCAGTGTCCGTACGAGAAGCACCATCCCGGGCAGCAGCGTCCGCACGAAAAGCGCCGCCTCGGGCAGCGGTGTCCGCACGAAAAAGCGCCGCCCCGGGGCAGCAGTCGCCGGGGCGGCGGAAGTGGGTTACCGTGTCGAACACGCCGGGTGGGACCGGCATTGCCTCAGCCAGGGTCACCGGTCCCACCCGTGCCGACGTCGCGGGGCGTCGGGGCCGTCCGGGGCGCGGAACTGGAGTGTGCAGCTCTTTCCGCGCTCCGCACGCACCTCAGGACGCTGACGCGAACCGTCGGACTCCGTGCCTCGGCCTGCTTTCCGCACACACAGCGGGCGGCCTCGGCAGGAGGCTCAGCCGCCCTGGACGCTGCCGCCGTCGACGACGGCGCCCGAGGCGCAGTTGTACGGGGACTGGCCGGAGGCGCTGTTCTCGCCCGGCGACAGGATCGGCACGCCGATGCCGTTCAGCGAGTTGCGGACCGGGACCTGGACCCCGAGGACGTTCACGTCGTTGCCGCACAGGCCGAGCGTGCCGTTGACGTTGTGCGCCACGTCGGTGTTGTTCAGGTTCACCAAGCCGACCTGGCCGGGTCCGCCGTGGTGGTGCCCGTGGTGGTGGCCGTCCGCGGTGTCGGCGGCCGCGATGCCGCCGAACAGGAACGCGCCCGCTGCCATCGCGCCGGACACGAGACCGATCTTCTTCAGCATTCAGAACTCCTCTGGGAATTTCGGCGACCGGCGATGCCGATCGCGGACTCTGACGATTGCGTCAGCGGTCGCGGCAATGAAGGTGTGTGCTCCGCGGCCGGATGAGGAAAACGTACTGGCATTCCGGAGTCGTTTCCACCTCTCGCCACCATCGTGTCGGCCGCCGATCCGCTGACCGGGCTGCAAGGTCTCTTTCGGGTTTATCCGGGAGCGCTATTGTAATGGGGCCAACAACATTCGCTTCTCCTCGCCGGTCAAACATCGAGCCCAGCGGAATATGCGCATTCTCCGGAGATCAGAATATTCCGTGCACGCGAAAGGGCTCTGCGCCGCCGGGGACGGCGGCGCAGAGCTTCCGGAAACCGTTGCTACCGCGCGGGCCAGGCCTCCGCTTCCGCCGCGAGAGCGGTGGCGACGTCGAGTTCGCTCGAGCGCACTTGCGCGGCGAGCGTCCCCGGCCGCGGCTGGAGCAGCAGCCAGCCGGTGACGTCCTGGTCGGTGTAGCGCGGCGCTTCGTCGTCGCCGATGCCAAGGGCCGCAAAGTATTGCCGCGCGGCCCACGTTTCCGGGACCCACGCCCGTTCCCAGCGCAGCACGATCCGCGCGAGGTCGTTGCGCGGGTCGGCCGGATGGATAAGGCGGTCGCCGGCGATGGCGACCAGGCGCGGGGTGTAGGTGGCGCCCGGGGCGCCGATCATCAGGTGACTGTCCATTCCTCCCCCGAGTCCGCGGGCGGAGTTCGTCCGCCCGCGCGAAAAAAGCTGGGCATCAGCGGGGAAAGACGGCCGAGGGCGACGGCACCTCGCGGGCGCGTCCTTCCGCGGCTCTTGGCTGAACCGCTGCCGATAGTACGGATGCGCCGGACGCGGCGGAAACCGGCCCGGCGCAAGGGAAACCGGCCGTCGGGCGAGGCCGCGCGGCTCCGTCCGGCACGGCCTCCGATGGCTGCGGAAAACGCTGAGAAGGACTGCCGTGGCCACGGGATCCGGCGAAATGAGCGGAAAGCTCGCCGCAATTCTGAACCACGATCTCCTCTGCTTCCGGTGTGTTCCGGCGGAATGTCCGCCAGGCGCGGCCGATGCCGCATCCCCAGTGCCGGGAGCGAAACGGTTCGGGGTCGGTTCGCTCCCGGCAGTCTCGACAATATCGGGCGGTCCGGGGAGAAAGCACGCAATTTCCGGGAAAGCATTCCGAAGAGTGTCTTTTCGGCCGGTCAGGAAATTGCGCTGGTTACCCAGCTCCTTCGGGGGCGAAACTTCACGATCGGAGGGTCCTGAGTTCTGTTTTGTCCGATCAGCAACTACTGTGCGTAATGCACAGCAAAGGGCTGGTGCGCTCGCACCAGCCCTCCGCCGTGATTCCGGTCGTGCTCGACGGATCAGTCGAGGTCAGGCTCCCGGACGTCCGCCGCGGCTTCGGTCGAGTGGCTGTACGCGCCCGTCGGACCGGCCCCGACGTCCCAGGTCCGGTATCCCACTGCTCCGGGCACTGCGAGCGCGGCTACTCCGGCCGAAGTGGCGCTGTCCGGGCCCGCGGCGAGCTCCGATGCGCTGTACCAGGCGTGGTCGCGTCCGGCGTGGCTGCTCACCTGCGCCGAGGCGGCCCCTTCCGGACCGGCTGACGTGGCTTCGTCGTGATACGAGGAACCCCAGTCCCGGGATGCCTCGCGGATTTTGCGCACCGGGGCAGCGTCAGCAGTCCGCGCCGCGGCTTTCTTGGCCCGCGATGCTGGGGCGGCCTTGACCGGGGTCACGACGTGCTCCTTGCCCGGGGTCGCCGAGCGGACAGCGGAGGAAACCGGGGCCGAGGCCTGGGTGTGCACCGCGTCCTGCGCGGGCCAAAGCGGACGGACGACGTCCCCGCTCGTTTCCCGCGACCCGTGCAGCACAGCGGCGCCGCCGATGCCCGCGAGGCTGCCGTCGTGCTCGCTCCACCGGTTGCCCCACTCGTCGACGCCGGACTCGTGGTGCAGCACGCCCGCGCCGCCGATCCCCGCGAACACGGCCGACTCCTCCTCGCTGCTGGACTGGTTGGGCCACCAGCCCGTGGTGAGCGGCATTGTGTCGCCGGGGCCCTCGGCGGCCGCGGCGGTCCCGGGCAGGGCCAGGCACAGCGGAGCGAGGATCAAGCCGGACAGCAACGTCCGTTTCATCGACATGACAGTTCGTTTCCTTTCCAAGGGAAAGCGCCCGAAATGAAAGACGTGGAGCCGCGAACGAGCGCTGGGACGACCGGCGTTGCGCCGGGCCGGACTGACGTTACCCCTGGTCCCGCGCGAATTGCCGGCTCCGGAAAGCGATCCGCCCGCCCGGGTGCCCGCGCTTTCGTTCGGCAGCGGCGAAAAACCGGAGTTAACCTGGGGAAATCCTTTCCCGGCAAGGTAAACCGCCTTTCACGCCAGGGTGACGGAGGTTTCCGCGCGGTTCACCGGATCGGGAGGCGCGGCGTACACCCTTCCCAGTGGCAACCCCGCGACGAGCGGGCGATGTCGTTAGCGGGCAAAGACAATCGAGGGCATGTGTTCCTTACGCCGGGCCGGTGCCGCGCTCGCCGCCGTTCTGCTCAGCTTCGCCCACTGTCCGGCCGCGTCGGCTGCCAGCGCGCCGCAGCTCCTGCTGGGACAGGACTTTCCGGACCCCGACGTCGTCAAGACCGGCTCGGGATACTTCGCCTTCTCGACGACCACCGGGTCCGGCAAGGTCCCGGTGGCGAGCGCGCCCGCGCCGGAAGGCCCGTGGCGGATCGTCGGCGACGCGCTCGCGGCCGTGCCGAAGTGGGCGAAGCCGGAGGGCGGATTCTGGGCCCCGGACGTCACCGAGGCGGCGGACGGCACCTTCGTGCTGTACTTCGCCGCGACGCGCCTCCCGAACGGGCCGATGTGCCTCGGCACGGCGACTTCCGCACAGCCCGCGGGCCCGTACCAGCCGGACGGCGACGCGCCGCTCGTGTGCGTGCCCGAGGACGGCGGCGACATCGATCCGCAAACCTTCCTCGACGCCGACGGCACCCGGTACCTGCTGTACAAGGCGAATGGCTCCGCCTCGGGCCCGCCCGCCGCGATCTTTTCGCAGAAGCTGAGCCCGGACGGACGATCGCTGTCCGGTCCCCGCACCGAACTGCTGCGCGCGGACCTCGGCTCGGAGAAGAACGTGGTCGAGGCACCGACGATGGTGAAGACGCCTTCCCGGTACGTGCTTTTCTACTCCGCCGACACGTTCCAGAGTTCCGGCTATCACACCGGTTACGCCACCGCTCCGACTCTCGCCGGTACCTTTGTCAAGGCGGACGCGCCGTTTCTCTCCACTGAACGGCTCGGCGGCGCTGTCGACGGGCCGGGCGGCGCGGACGTGGTCGGCGGGAATATCTACTTCCACGGCTGGCTCAACGGCGGGCGGCAGGCGCGCGGGCTGTACCGGATGCCGATCAGCTTCCCGGGCGACGTCCCGCAACTTGGCTGAGCACAGCGGAAACGGCCGCCGCGGGGCAGATGCTCCGCGGCGGCCGCTGTCAGGCCGGCGTCAGTGGCCCTGAGCGGAGCCGCCGTCGACAGTTCCGGTTACCACACCGGTTACGCCACCGCGCCGACGCTCGCTGGCACCTTCGTCAAGGCGGATGCGCCGTTTCTCTCCACTGAACGGCTCGGCGGCGCCGTCGACGGACCGGGCGGCGCGGACGTGGTCGAGGGGAACATCTATTTCCACGGCTGGCTCAACGGCGGGCGGCAGGCGCGCGGGCTGTATCGGTTGCCGATCAGTTTCCCGGGCGACGTCCCGCAACTTGGCTGAGCACAGGGGAAACGGCCGCCGCGGGGCAGATGCTCCGCGGCGGCCGCTGTCAGGCCGGCGTCAGTGGCCCTGAGCCGAGCCGCCGTCGACGATCGTTCCGGAGGCGCAGTTGTACGGCGACTTGCCCGCGGCCTCGTTCTCGCCCGGTGACAGCACCGGAACGTTGATGCCCTGCGCGACGTCGCGCACCGGGACCTGCACGCCGAGCACGTTGACGTTGTTGTCGCACACGCCGCCGACGAGGTTCAGGTTGTGCACCGCGTCCAGGTTGTGCACGTTGCCGAGGCCGACCTGGTCGACCGGGTCGCCCGTCGCCGTGCCCCCGGCCGCGGAAGCCGATCCGCCGAGGACGGCCATGCCCGCGGCGAGCGCCGTGGCGACGAAACCGAGCTGCTTGATCACTGGTGAAAACTCCTTGCCAACAACAACCCGCCGCGTTTCGGCGGGAAGAAAACGGGCCGCGAATCCGGGATCGCGGCCGGGCGAACGGGGTTCGTGCTCCGGACGGGGCCGGTGCGCCCCTGGGCAGTGCTGCACCGGTCCCGCCCGGCCGGCGTCGCTCCGCGTCGCGGGCCCGCCGGGGCCGGCCCGGGAATGTCGGGCAGGTCCCGGCCCGAGCGGGCACGGACGACGCGGAGGCGAACTGCCGGACTTCGCGCCTCGGCCGGTTGCGCGTCCGGCCGGGTGCGAAGGATCAGTGGTGCTGTGTGCGGAGCTCGCGCTGTATTCCGAGCGAGCCGGGGGTTGCGGACGCGACTGTGCCCGGCGCGAAACCGGGGTTGTTCAGCATGGGAAGCGCTCCTAGCGGGATGGGCGATCACGTCGGGCGAAGTGCCGGTCCTGGGGTGCGTCGGGAAACCTACTGGCGCGAAGCGGGCGGCTTCCACTTCGTTCCACCATCGTGTCGGGTCGCGATTCTCTGACCGGGATTTCCGTAACCCAATGGGGGAAGCGGTTTTCCGGGCCGGGAAAGCGGACTATCCGGTCTCCTCCGGAAGGTGCCGCGGCACGTGCGCGCCCCGTTCTTCGACCCGGCGCATCACCGGCGCGGCCAGAATCCCGTGTATCAGCACGGAAAGCGCCACGGCCAGCGCGCCCACCCGCCACAGCTGGTCGGCGCCCGGCAGGTTGGCTTGGTGGAGTCCGTAGGCGAGGTAGTACAGCGTTCCGATGCCGCGCACGCCGAAGAACGCGATCGCGAGCGCGGCGCGTCCGCGGGCGGGGGAGCGGATGAGGGAACCGACCCCGGTGAGCGGCCGGATAACGAACACCGCGACGGCCGCGAAGAGGACTTCGAGCAGGGTCGTCCCGCGCAGCAGGCCGTCGCCGAGGGCGAAGCCCAGACCCAGCAGGGTGATGGCGACGAAGAGCCGTTCGAGCTGGCGGCCGAAGGTGTGCAGAACCTCGTGGTAGCCGTGCGAACGCTCACTGGTCCGCACGCACACGGCTGCGGTGAACACGGCGAGGAAACCGTTGCCGTGCAGCAGTTCCGCCACCGCGAACGGCAGGAAGGCCAGTGCCAGCAGCACCAATCCGTCGGAATATTCGGCCAGCCGGAACCGCGACGACGGGATGCGGAAGAACGCCCACGCCAGGAGCCGGCCGAGGGCGAGCCCGACCAGCACCCCGATCGGCAGCGGCAGCAGCACATCGGTGCCGATCGACACGTGGGTGCCCGCTAGCAGCAGCGCGACGAGGACGAACGGCATCGCGAGACCGTCGTTGAGGCCCGCTTCGGTGGTGAGGGTGAAGCGGATCTCGTTGTCCCGCGCCAGATCCGGCTCCACACCGGGGTCGGGGACTCCGACGTCGCCCGCGAGTACCGGGTCGGTGGGGGAGAGCGCGGAGCGGAGCAGCAGCGCGGCGGCGGGCGCGAGCCCGAGCCACCACCAGCCGAGCAGGGCGACCGCGGCGATCGAAAGCGGCATCGCGACGAACAGCAGCCGCCACGGCGACATCCATCTTCGCAGCCCGAACGGCCGGTCCACGGACAGGCCCGCACCCGCCAGCGCGAGCACGATGCCGAGCTGGGTGAAAGATTCCACCACGTCCGCGTGCTGGGCGGGCGAAGCCCAGTCGCCGAGGTAGGGCAGCGGCAGCAGGCCGAGCAGCAGCCCGGCGAGCACCATCACCAGCGGGGTGGAGAACGGGCGGTCGGCGACCAGTTTCGGCAGCACGGCCGCGGCGAGCGCGAGCAGTCCGGCGACGCCGAACAGGACCGGGAGCGGCGGCACCTCAGGCGGTCGCTGAGGTGTCGAAGCGAAGTCCCTCGTCGCCCGCGTCCACGCGCACTGCGGTGCCGGGCGCGACGTCGCCGGACAGCAGCCGGCTCGACAGCGGGTTGTCCACGTACCGCTGGATCGCCCGCCGCAGCGGCCGCGCGCCGAACTGCGGTTCGTAGCCCAGTTCGCTGATCCGCCGCACCGCCTCCGGCGTGAACTCGACGGTGAGGCCCTGCGCGTGCGCCCGTCGTTTCGTGCGCTCCAGCAGCAGTTCCGTGATCCGGTCGAGCTGGCCGGCTTCCAGGCGGCGGAAGACGACGATCTCGTCGATCCGGTTCAGGAACTCCGGGCGGAACGATTCGCGCAGCCGCCGCATGAGGCGTTCGCGCAGCTGGTCGCCGTCGCCGTCGGCGGGCTGGACGAAGCCGAGCGCGCCGTGGGACGAGCTGCCGACGAGGTCCGAGCCGAGGTTGCTGGTCATGATGAGGACCGTGTTGGCGAAGTTGACCGTGCGGCCGCGGCCGTCGGTGAGGCGACCGTCGTCGAGGACCTGCAGCAGCACGTTGAACAGGTCCGGATGCGCCTTCTCGACCTCGTCGAGCAGCACCACGGAGTACGGACGGCGCCGCACCGCCTCGGTGAGCTGGCCGGCGTCCTCGTACCCGACGTACCCGGGCGGCGAACCGATCAGCCTGCTGACGGTGTGCCGCTCGGAGTACTCGCTCATGTCGATGCGCACCATGCTGTCCTGGTCGCCGAACAGCGCCTCGGCCAGCGCCCGCGCGAGTTCCGTCTTGCCGACGCCGGTGGGGCCGAGGAACAGGAAGCTGCCGAACGGCCGGTCGGGCTCCGCGAGCCCGGCGCGGGACCGCCGCACCGCCTCGGCGACCGCGCGCACGGCGTCGTCCTGGCCGATCACGCGGTCGTGCAGGTGCTCCTCCAGGCCGAGCAGGCGCTCCCGCTCGGTCTCGGTGAGCCGCGTCGCGGGCACGCCGGTCAGCCGGGAGACGACCTCGGCGATGTCCGCGTCGGTGACCTCCACCGGGCCGCCCGGGCGCTCGACGGGTTGTTCGAGACGTTTCCGCACGTCAGCTGCCTCGTCGCGGAGCGAGGACGCGCGTTCGAAATCCTCCTCGGCGACGGCCTGGTCCTTCTCGCACTGCAGTTGGTCGAGCCTGGCCTGCAGCTCGCGCTGGCCGTCGGGCTTGGTCCGCGCGCGCAGCCGGACGCGAGCCCCGGCCTGGTCGATCAGGTCGATCGCCTTGTCCGGCAGGAACCGTTCGGTCAGGTACCGGTCGGACAGGTCGACGGCCGCCCGCAGCGCGTCGTCGGTGTAATGGACCTGGTGGTGGGCCTCGTAGCGGTCGCGGAGGCCGTGCAGGATCGACACGGCGTCCTCGACGGTCGGCTCGGGCACCAGGATCGGCTGGAACCGGCGTTCCAGCGCCGGATCGCGTTCGATGCCGGTGCGGTACTCGTCGAGTGTGGTCGCCCCGACGATGTGCAGCTCGCCGCGCGCGAGCGCCGGTTTCAGCATGTTCCCGGCGCCCTGGCCGCCGCTGCCCTCGCTCGCGCCGGCGCCGACGATCGTATGCAGCTCGTCGACGAACACGATCAGCTGGTCGCCGTGCTCGCGGATCTCCTTGAGCAGCGCGGACATCCGCTCCTCGAAATCGCCGCGGTAGCGCGTGCCGGCCACCATCGCGGTGAGGTCGAGCTGCACGACGTGGCGGCCGCTGAGGATGTCGGGCACGTCGTCGTCGGCGAGCCGCTGCGCGAGGCCTTCGACGATCGCGGTCTTGCCGACGCCCGCCTCGCCGATCAGCACGGGGTTGTTCTTGGTACGGCGGGAAAGCACCTCGACGGTCTGCTCGATCTCGTCGTCGCGGCCGATCACCGGGTCGATCCGGCCTTCGCGGGCGCGGGCGGTGAGGTCTTCGCCGTACTGGGCGAGCGTCGGGGTGTCCTGCAGCGGTGTGGGGCTGTCCGCGGCGGAATCCTGCCGGAGGCGGTCGGTGGTCACGCCTTCTTCCCGCAGGATGCGGCCCGCTTCGGACTCCTCGTTGGCGGCGAGCGCGGCCAGCAGGTGCTCGGGGCCGATGAACGGGGAGCCGAGCCCGCGGGCGAGCTGGTGGGCGTCGATCAGCGTGCGTTTCGCACCGGGTGCCAGCGCGGTCGCCGTGGTTTCGCCGTTGGCGGCGTGGTCGCGTTCGACGCGCCCGGCGACCTTGGCCGGGTCGACCCCGGCGCGGGTCAGCGCCTGCGCGGTGGCGGGCAGCTGGGTGGCGGCCCACAGCAGGTGCTGGGTGTCGACGTGCCGCCCGCCCCACGCGCCCGCGCGGTCCGCCGCCTCCGCGACGAGCCCGCGGGCCTGGTCGGTGAGCAGGCGCGCCACGTCGACCGAGTAGCCGCGGCGGCCGGGCGCGGCCTGGCCGAAGAACTGCGACAGGAACTGGTCGAAGGGGCTGTTGCCCTGGCCGGGCGGGAAAAATCCGGTCATCGGAGCGCTCACATCTCGGAATCGGGGTCAGGAGTCCGCTTACCCGCTGCCCGCGCCGGTAAACGGGCGCCGCCGGTCGTGCCTCCAGGCCGCACGTTTCGCGCTCCCGGCGTGCGGGCACCCGGGCGGTCGGAGGTGGTGGGATGTCCTCGAAGGACCGGCTGGCCGCGTACCGCGCCAAACGCGACCCGCGCCGGACCCCGGAGCCGAGCGGGGGCCGCGGGAACGCCGAACCGGTGTTCGTCGTCCAGCGGCACGACGCGAGCAGCCTGCACTTCGATTTCCGGTTGGAGATCGGCGGCGTCCTCGTCTCGTGGTCGGTGCCGAAGGGTCCGTCGCTGAATTCCTCGGACCGGCGGCTCGCCATCCGCACCGAGGACCACCCGCTCGACTACGCCCGGTTCGAGGGCACCATTCCCGCCGAGGAGTATGGCGGCGGCACCGTGATCGTGTGGGACACCGGCCCGTTCGACGTGCTCACCGACGACCCGGCCGACCAAGCCCTCGAAGACGGCCATCTCAAGGTCTGCCTGCACGGCGAGAAGCTGAAGGGCGCCTTCTCCCTGATCCGCCGCGACTCTTCCGGCCAGGAGCAGTGGCTGCTGATCAAAAAGGACGACGAGGGCGCCGACCGCCGCCGCAAACCCGCGAAGACCCAGCTCGAATCCGTGCTCACCGGACGCACCAACCGGGACCTCGAATGACTGGTCCTGGCTGGCGCGAGCCGACCCTCGCCACCCTCACCGACCGCCGCTTTTCCGACGAGGACTGGATCTACGAGCGCAAGCTCGACGGCGTACGCGCGATCTGCGTGCGCGACGGCGGCACGCCCACGCTGTACTCCCGCAACCGCAAGGTGATGGACAACGCGTACCCCGAGATCGTGGAAGCCCTTGCCGCGCAAGGCGGACCGCGATTCGTCGCGGACGGGGAGATCGTCGCGTTCGACGGGGACCAGACCAGTTTCGCCGCGCTCCAGCCGCGCATCCACCTGACCGATCCGGAGCGCGCCCGCGCGACCGGCGTGCGCGTGTACTACTACCTCTTCGACCTCCTGTACTACGACGAGCAGGACACCACGCCGCTTCCCCTGCGCGAGCGCAAGTCGATCCTGCGCGACGCCTTCACCTTCAAAGACCCGCTCCGCCTGTCCTCGCACCGCAACACCGAGGGCGAGAAGTACTTCGAGGAGGCGTGCCGCCGCGGCTGGGAGGGCGTGATCGCGAAACGCGCCGACGCGCCGTACCACCACGGCCGCTCGCCGGACTGGCTGAAGTTCAAGTGCCAGCAGGGGCAGGAGATGGTGATCGGCGGGTTCACCGCCCCGCAGGGCAGCCGCATCGGTTTCGGCGCGCTGCTGCTGGGCTACCACGAGAAGGGGCGGCTGCGGTACGCGGGCAAAGTCGGCACCGGGTTCGACCACCGGCTGTTGACCTCGCTGCACGCCGAACTGGTCCGGCGCGAAACGGACGGTTCGCCGTTCGCCGATCCGGTGCGAGAGCCGGGTGCGCGCTGGGTGCGGCCCGAGCTGGTCGCCCAGATCGGGTTCTCCGAGTGGACCCGCGACGGCCGGTTGCGGCACCCGAGGTTCACCGGCCTGCGCGAGGACAAGAAGCCGTCCGACGTGATCCGGGAGCACCCGTGAAGATTTCCCATCCTGACAAGGTTTTCTACCCCGCCGACGGTCTCACCAAGGGCGACGTCGTCGAGCATTACCGCACGGTCGCGCCCGCGATGCTGCCGCACCTGCGCGGCCGCCCCCTCACGCTGCGGCGGTACCCGGACGGCATCGAGTCCGAGGGGTGGTTCCAGAAGCATCCGGGCGAGCACTTCCCGTCGTGGCTGCGCACCGAACGCGTGCCGCGCCGGGGCGGCGGGACCGACGAGTACGTCGTGTGCGACGACGAGGATTCCCTGCTGTACCTGGCGGACCAGGGCACGGTGGAGTTCCACGTCTGGCTGTCTACTGTGGACGCTCCGGAGAGGCCGGACCTGCTGGTGCTCGATCTGGACCCGCCGGACGGCACCGACGTCGCCGACCTGCGCACCGCAGCCCGCCGCATCCGCGACCACTACGCCGACGCCGGTCTCGCCGCGTACCTCCAGGCCACCGGCGGACGCGGCTTCCACGTCGTGGCGCCCCTCGACGCCACGGCGACCACGGACGTGGTCCTGGAACTCTCCCGAGCCTTGGCGGACCGCATCGCCGCGGCCGACCCGGAGCACCTGACCACCGCCCAGCGCAAGGACCGGCGCGGCGACCGCGTCTTCGTGGACGCGAACCGCAACGGCTACGCCCAGACGTTCGTGGCCCCGTACTCCCTGCGCGCCCGCCCCGGCGCGGCGTCGGCGACCCCGCTGGACTGGACGGAACTCGGCAAGGCCGAGCCGAACGGCTGGGGCCCGGACAAGCTGCACCGGCGGCTGGCGCGCAAGGACGACCCGTGGCGCGGAATGGAGAAGGACGCCGGATCAGCGGAGAAGGCGCTGGAAAAGCTCAGCTGACCCGCCTTTCCCGCCACCGGGCTGTCCGTGAAGGACTCCTTGGGGGAATCAGATTCCTTCAAGGAGCCCTTCACGGACGACGTGCACCAGCGCCCGCGGCGATCAGACCCCGGAGACCTGCTGAATCCAGTCCCGCCCGGCGGCCACGCTGCCGTAGGTGGTGACGCTGGAGCGGTCGCTGGTGGAGCACACCCCGACCTGGATGCCGCCGTCGACCATCGGACCGCCCGAGTCGCCGCCCGCCACCGCGCCGTTCGGGGTGCTCGCCGTGATGGCCGGTCCGCCGGAGTTGTCGCTGTCCTGGGTGTTCGAGATCGTCACCTCGGCCTTTTTCAGCACGCTCGACTGGTGGTGGCCCTCGTCGGTGCTCTGCGTCGCGCCCCAGCCGTACACGGTGGCGCTGTCGCCTTCCTGCGCGTCGTCGGAGCTGCTGGCGAGGCGGGCGTACGTGCTGCCGCCGTCGGTGTTCAGCTTGATCAGCGCCAGGTCGCCGCCGGAGTAGACGTAGGTGGAGGCGGCCTTGGCGTGCACGCCGCCGCTGGCGCTGTTGGAACCGATGTACAGGTCGATGTCGGTGAGGCGCTGTCCGTTGTTGTCGTACATGCAGTGCTTCGCGGTGAGGACCCAGCGGCTGCCGATCAGGGTGCTGGTGCAGAAGAAGGTGTAGCCGTTCGCGTGGCCGTTGAAGCGCGTGATGTAGCCGGGGTTCTGCGCGGTGCTGCCGCCGATGATCGACGGCTGGGCGGCGGGGGCCGTCGGGCTCGCGGACGCGGGGGTCACGGCGAACGCGCCGAGCACCGCGCAGGAACCGGTCAGCACGGCGAGGGCCCGGGTGAGTGCGCGCATGTCGCTCCTTGGGGACAGTTTCCGATGGGGACGCTTCCGAACGTAAGCAGCGCGGCCGGGCGGCGGAATCCGCCGAACCGCCGGTGGCGGGCAAGCGGCGGCGACGCGACTTTCGGCGGGTTGCCAACCGGTGAACGGATGCCGAGAATCCGTCTCGACCGGTCCGTTTTTTCCAGGAGAGGCGAAATGCGGTTGTTCGCCCCGGCTCCGGGCGGGGAGCGGCTGGCCAAGGCACTGGCCGAGGGGCCCTTCGAACGCGCCCTGACGCTGGCGATCGAGCGCAGCGGCCTCGGGCTGGCGCGGCTGCGCGAACGGCTCGCGGCCTCGGGCGTGCCGGTCAGCACGACCACGCTCAGCTCCTGGCGCACCGGGCGCAGCCGTCCGGAACGGCCGGAATCGTTGCGGGCACTGGCTTTGCTCGAGCCGGTCCTGGACGTCCCGCCGGGGACGCTGCGCGCGCTGCTGGACCGGCCGCGCACCGGCTCCCCGGCCCCGCGCGCGGCGCGCTGGGACCGGTTGTGGGAGAACCGCAGCCTGCTTCCGATGGTGCTGAACTCGTTCGAGGACTCTTCGCCGGAATCGGTCAGCGTGCACGAAACCCTGCACGTCGACGCCGCGGGACGGATGCGCGGTCTCCACGTGCGGGAAGTGCTGCGGGCGCTGGACGAACCGGCGTTCGTGCGCATCGTCGCGCTGCGCGGGTTCACGCCCGGGCAGTCGCCGGCGCTGGTGTCCGCGCGGTATTGCCGGCCCGGCGTCGTGCGGACGACGCCGGAACAGGCGTTCTCAGTGACTGAACTCGTCCTCGACCATCCGCTGGCTCCTGGCGAGACGGGGATCGTCGAGTACCGGTTCGCGTTCCGCGACGAGGAACCGGATTCGCGCTACGACCGGCGGTTCCGGCTGCCGATCGCGGAACACCTGCTGGAAGTGCATTTCGATCCCGCGGCGCTGCCCGCGGAATGCGTGGCCTACCGGCAGGACTCGCCGTCCGGTCCGGAGCAGGAGACCGCCGAGGTCCGGTTGCGGCCCGGCGTGCCCGCCCACGTGATCCGGACCGGACAGGCGGCCGGGATTCACGGAATGCGGTGGCGGTGGTGATTTCGTGACCGTCCGCGATCCACTGCGGACGGCCGCGGTTTGTCCTTCTTGGACAGACAGTGCTTTCCGTTGGGAACAGAGCGCTTCGCGCGCGGTCCGCTACTGAGCGTTCGATTCTGCGCTGACTGGTGGGCGGCGCTGCGCTGTTCGGCGCAATTTCGATGTTCCTGGCGAGTAGGCAGTTTTGGCCGGAGCACCCGGGGTAGCCGACTCCACATGTTTCATCGGCCTGGCGAGAGTGGACGCGACGACGGCCGGAGGCGTGATGGCTGAAAACAGCCGGTCGCCCGCCGGGCTCATGCGCGACGCGCGTGCGGTGTTCGAGGAGCTGACCGAAAAGGACATCGAATCCGTGTCGGCGTTCACCCGGGACGGCGACGGATGGAAGCTGCTGGTCGAAGTGCTTGAGCTGGAACGGGTTCCGGACACCACCAGCCTGATGGCCACGTACTGCGTGCGGGTCGACGCACAGGGCGGCTTCCTCGGCTACGAGCAGGTCCGGAAGTACGCGCGCGGCCAGATCGACGCGTGAGGAAGGGAAGGCGATTTCATGACCATGGCGACCGGACGGCAGGGCCAGAACGGCCAGCTGCAACGCAGGCCGGGCACCGGAAACCTCTACGACATCCTCGAACTGATCCTGGACAAGGGTCTCGTGATCGACGCGTTCGTGCGGGTTTCGCTGGTGGGCATCGAATTGCTCACTGTGGACGCACGGATCGTCGTGGCCAGTGTGGACACTTATCTGCGGTTCGCCGAAGCGTGCAACCGGCTGGATCTCACCCGTGCTTCGAGTGCCACGACGCTGCCGGACTTGCTGGGCGAGGTGACCGAGAAAGGCGCCAAAGGGAAGTCCAAAGGCGCGTTGACCGGTGCGGTCGAGACGTTCGCCGAGCAGTTCCAGAAGTCCAGCGACAAGGACGAGAAGGACGAAGAGCCCGAAGAACGGCCGCGCGCTCGCAGCCGGCGCAGCAGTGCGAGGTCGAGCGAATGAGCACTTATCTGTACGGCATCACGTTCGCCGATCATCCCGCGGAAGTGGGCGATCTGCGCGGCGTCGGGCCGTCGCCGTCGCCCGCGCGGGTGCTGGCGGCCGGGGACGAGCTCCGTGCGGTGGTCGGCGATGTCGAGGGTGAACTGCGGGCGAAGCGCCGAGATCTTCTTGCCCACCAAGAGATCTTGCAGGCATTGTGCGAAAAGGGGCCGACGCTGCCGATGCGCTTCGGTGTCGTCGCGGACGACGACACCGCTGTCGCGGAGGAGATCGCGGCGAAAGCCGAGGTGTACACGGCTGCACTGCAACGCGTCCGTGGACACGTGGAGATGAACGTCAAAGTCTCGCACCGGGAAGGGGCCGTCCTCGGCCAGATTCTCGCCGGGGACGAGGAAATCCGGAACTTGGCCGCGACCTTGCGGGAGGACGCCGGTCGCGGGCAGGCGGAGCAGGTGCGGTTCGGCGAACTGGTCGCCGGACGGCTGGAGGAACGCGAAGGCGAGGACGCCAACGCGGTGCTGAGCTACCTGCTTCCGCTGGCGTCCGAGCATGCTCCGGGACCGCGGGTCGACGGATGCTTTTTCAACTGCTCGTTCCTGGTGCCGCAGCAGAAATTGGCGGAATTCCAGGACGCGGTGCAGCGGTTGACGACCCTGGTCGAGGAAGTGGCGGAGGTCCGCGCACAAGGACCGCTGCCTCCGTACAGCTTTACCGAGGACGAATAGTGGGACTGCTCGGCGAGATTCTCCTGCTTCCGCTGGCGCCGGTGCGGGGCGTGGTCTGGGTGACCGGGCAGGTCGTCGACGCCGCCGAGCAGGAGCAGATCGCGCAGCTGCAACGGGAGCTCGTTGCGCTGGAAAAGGAGCTGGTGGCCGGCGGGATCACCGAAGAGGAGTTCGACCGCAGAGAAGACGAAATACTCGATCTGCTCGAAGAATTCGACCGGGGGGTTGCCGGATGAACGGAGCGAACAGATGACACCGGGAATGAAGGTCGCGGCCGCCGTGGTCGGCGGTTACGTGCTCGGGAGACGGAAAAAAGCCAAACTGGCGATCACCATGGGCGCCTGGCTCGTCGGGCGGAAGCTGAACCTGGACCCGAAGAAGCTGCTGTCGGATGTCACGCGCGAGCTGGCTTCGTCGCCCGAACTGGCCGGGGTCCGCGATCAGGTGCGGGACGAGGTGCTGGGCGCGGGCAAGACCCTGGCCGCGGACATCCTGACGCACCAAGCGGGGCGGCTGGCCAGTTCGCTGCAAGAGCACACCGACACCCTGCGGGACAAGGCCGCTGGTCTGCCGGCGGCGGTCAGCGGTCGCGACGACTCGGACGATCAGGAGCCGGAAGACGCCGACGACAACGAGGACGGCGGTGCGGAAGAAAGCGAAACCCGGCCCCGTGCGCGCAAACGTCCGGCGAAACCGCGTGCGACGCAAGGGTCGCGCAAGTCGTCCGGCAGTTCGTCGAGTTCGACTTCGCGGAAACGGACGTCCTCGGGCGGCCGTACGCAGAAGCGCTCCTCGGGCACCTCGGGGGTGAACCGTGGCTGAATCCCGTTCTGACAAAGACGAACTCGGTCCCCTGGCGAAGCTTCGGGAACTGGCCTCGCGCAACCCTGCGACGGAACAACTGCTGCATGCCGGTGAGGAATACGCGCAGGCGAAGGCCGAACAGGTGATGTCCTCGGCGGGCAGCAAACTGGGCGAGGCGTCCCGGCGGCTGGTCGACGCGGGCGGCAGCGGCTCGCTGAAGGGATTGTTCAGCGCGGGCGAGAAGATCGCCGAAGGGAGATCCCCGGTGCGGGCGGCCGTCGAGGCCGGTGGCACCGCTCTCAAGAACTCGGTGTCGGGGCTGTTCGGCAAGCGCGGCAAAGGGTCCGGCGGCAAGAAGATCATCAACATCATCGAGGACATCGACATCGGCGTGCCGGTCCGCGAGGCGTACGACCAGTGGACCGAATTCCAGAAGTTCAGCAGTTTCGCCAAGGGCGTCACGAGCGCCGAGCAGACCGACGACACGACGTCGCAGTGGCGGTTCAAGATCTTCTGGTCGAATCGGTCGATGAAGGCCACGATCACCGAACAGATCCCCGACGAGCGGATCGCGTGGACCACCGACGGGGCCAAGGGCACGATCAAGGGCGTCGTGACCTTCCACGAACTCGCCCCGAGCCTGACGAAGGTCCTGCTGGTCATCGAGTACTACCCGGCCGGGCTGTTCGAGAAGACCGGCAACATCTGGCGCGCGCAGGGCCGCCGGGCGCGGCTGGACCTCAAGCACTTCCGCCGGTTCATCACGATGGCGGGGGAGGCCTCGGGCGACGGCTGGCGCGGCGAGATCCGCGACGGCGAGGTCGTGCGCTCCCCGGAGCAGGTGCGGGACGACGAGGGCGAGGACGGCGGCGAGGACGAACCGCGCGAGGAAGAGGACCGCGACGACGAGCCCGAGGACGAAGACCTTCCCGAGGAAGACGAGGACGACCTCGACGAGGAAGACGAAGAGGAAGACGACGAACCCGAGGACGAACGTCCTCGGGGCCGCCGCGCCGTCGCGGCGCGGTGACGAGGAGGCAGCAGATGAGCGAGTCCAGCCTGGCCGCCGGGAGACCGGCCGCCGTGTCCCGCCCGGGCGGTTCCGGCGGCGGCGCGAACCTCGCCGACATCCTGGAACGGGTGCTGGACAAGGGCATCGTGATCGCCGGGGACATCCAGGTCAACCTGCTCGACATCGAGCTGCTGACCATCAAGGTGCGGTTGCTGGTCGCGTCGGTCGAGCGGGCCAAGGAAATGGGCATCGACTGGTGGGAGCACGACCCGTCCCTGTCTTCGGGCTCGCAGCGCAAGGATCTGCTCGAGGAGAACGAACGACTGCGCGCGCAACTCGAACTCGCGCGGGGAGAGCGAGCGGAACAATGAGCTGGTATTGCTACGCAGTCACGGAATTCGCCGCGGAAAACCCGGCGGAGGGCATTGCCGGGCTCCGCGAGCAGCCGGTTTCCGCCATTTCCGAGGCCGGGCTGACCGCGCTGGCCAGCCCGGCTCCGGACGAAGGGTTCGACGAAGCGTCCTTGCAGCACCTTCCGTGGCTGGAAGAAATCGCCCGAGCGCACAACGCCGTCGTGGACGAGGTGAGCCGTCGGGCGGGCGTGCTGCCGCTGCGGATGGCGACGATCTACCGCGACGAGGGCCGGGTCCGGGAAATGCTCGCCGAGCATTCCGCGCAATTCTCGGAAGCGTTGCGCCGGGTCCGGGATCACGCCGAATGGGGCGTGAAGGTCTTCGCCTCGCTCCGCGCTGCCGAAGAGCCCGCCGCCGAAGCGCCCGCCGACGGACGGTCCTACTTGCGCCAACGACTCCGCCAACGCCAAGCGCGGGACACCCGGACGAACGAGGCGCTCGCGGTCGCCGAGCGAATCGAGCGGGAACTCGCGGAGCTGTCCGCGGACCTCCACCGGCACCGCACCCAGGACCCCGCCCTCACCGGCCGCGCCGACCGCAACATCCTCAACCTGGCCTGCCTGGTCCCCGACGCCGGCCGCGAACGCTTCCTGGAGCGGCTCGCGGACCTGCGGCAATCGGAGGTCGCCGGAGTCGAGGTCGAGGTCACCGGCCCGTGGGCCCCGTACTCCTTCGCGGGGATCTCGTGACGGGCGCGGTCGAGGAAACCGACCGGCTCGCCCTGGTCGACCTGCTGGACCGGCTGCTCGCCGGGGGCGTGGTGCTCACCGGCGACCGGGTGCTGTCGGTCGCCGAGGTCGATCTGGTGCACATCTCCCTGCGCGCGCTGATCACCTCGGTCCGCGAAGACTGCCCGGCGCCCTGGTGAAAGGAGGGCCGATGCCCAAGGCCGACGCGCTGGCCACCCGCCTCGAAACCGACGCGGACACGGTGGAACGCGACCTGATGAAGCTGGTCCTGACGATCATCGAACTGCTCCGGCAGCTGATGGAACGCCAGGCCCTGCGCCGCGTCGAGGAGGGCGGGCTGACCGAGGCGCAGGAGGAACGCCTCGGCCTGACCCTGATGCTGCTCGAAGAACGGCTGACCGAACTCCGGGACCGGTACGACCTTTCCGCCGCGGATTTGAACCTCGACCTCGGCCCGTTGGGGACGCTGTTGTGAGCGAGTGCGTGTGGTCGCGGTCCACGGCGGCAGGGGAGCCGGCAACCTGCCCTCGACCAGGCAGAGGTTTGGGCGCGGGGTGAGCGGGTATGGCGGCGGTATGCGACCGGCCGAGACGGAACCTATCCCGGAAACCGCCAGTGCGGTCCGGACGATCGCGCTGCGCGTCGACGGGACCGAGCACCGGCTCGCCGTGGACCCGCGCCGCACCCTCCTGGATCTGCTGCGGGAGCAGATCGGCAACTACAGCGCCAAGAAGGGCTGCGACCACGGCCAGTGCGGGGCCTGCACGGTTCTGCTCGACGGCCGCCGAGTCCTGTCGTGCTTGACCCTGGCGCTCACCTGCGACGGCACCGAAGTGACGACAGCCGCTGGCCTGGCCGAGGACGGCGAGCTGCATTCGCTGCAACAGTCGTTTGTGGACCATGACGGGTTCCAATGCGGCTATTGCACGCCCGGCCAAATCTGTTCCGCGGCCGGATTGCTGGCCGAGTTCGGCGACGGAGCGCCCAGCCACGTCACTAAGTCGGTGGCCGACACTCCGCAATGGACTGACGAGGAAATCTCCGAGCGGATGAGCGGAAACCTCTGCCGTTGCGGTGCCTACGCGGGGATCGTCGCGGCGATCCGCGAGGCGGGAGAGCAGCGATGAAGCCCTTCGCGTACGGCAAACCGGCGACCACGGCCGAGGCGGTGCGGGCAGTGGCGGCCGAACCGTCCGCGATGTTCCTCGCCGGCGGCACCAATCTCGTCGACCACCTGAAACTGGGGGTGGCACGCCCGGAGCGCATCGTCGACGTGACCGGCTTGATGTCGACCGAGATCCGCGAGAACGACGGCGAACTGGTGATCGGCGCGGGCGTCCGCAACAGCGACCTCGCGGCCGACCGGCGGGTCCGGGAACGGTATCCAGTGCTGGCCGAAGCGCTGCTGTCCGGAGCGTCGCCGCAGCTGCGGAACATGGCCACCGTCGGCGGGAACCCGTTGCAGCGCACCCGATGCGTCTACTTCCAGGACGTCACGACCCCGTGCAACAAGCGTTCACCCGGCACCGGCTGCTCGGCCCTCGGCGGCTACACGCGCCATCACGCGATCCTCGGCGCGTCCGAACAGTGCGTCGCGACGCATTCCTCCGACATGGCAGTGGCGATGGCGATGCTCGACGCGCGCGTCCACGTGCTCGGCCCGTCCGGAGAGCGGACGCTGCCCTTCGCGGACCTGCACCGCCTCCCCGGTGAGCACCCGGAACGCGACACCGTCCTCGAACACGGCGAACTGATCACCGACATCACGCTGCCCGCCACTTCCTGGTCGCGTCGTTCGACCTATCGCAAGGTGCGCGACCGAGCCTCCTACGCATTCGCGCTCGTCTCTGTCGCAGTTGGACTGTCCATTTCAGACGGTGTTATCGAAGAAGTCCGGCTGGCTTTCGGCGGCGTAGCGCACAAACCCTGGCGCGCCCAGCGGGCCGAGGAAGTCCTGCGCGGCAACCGGCCTAGCGCGGACGTCTTCCGCACGGCAGCCGATGCTGAACTCGCGGACGCCAAGGCGCTGGACGGCCTCGACGGAGGGAACGCGTTCAAGATCCCGCTCGCCGCCCGCACCCTGACCGCGGTGCTGCGCGACCTGACCACCGAGGAGCGCGACCGATGACCGGACTGCTCGAACCCCGGGCGATCGGACGCGGGCTCACCCGCCGCGACGGTCCGGCGAAAGTCACCGGAACCGCGCCGTACGCCTACGAACACCCCGCCGAAGCACCGCTGTACTGCCATCCGATTCAAGCAGCCATCGCCCGCGGCCGTTGCCTGCGGATAAGCGGCGTCGAAGCGGAAGCCCTCGACGGTGTCCGCGCGTTGATCACTCCCTTCACCGCCGAGCGGCTCGCCGACACCGACGACGCGGAACTCGCGGTGCTGCAGGATTGTGAAGTACCGTTTCGCGGCAGGGTGATCGGGCTGGTCTTGGCCGAGTCGTCCGAAACCGCGCGGCACGCGGCGGAACTCGTCGACGTCGAATACGAGACCGATCCCTTCGCCGCCGAGCTCAAGGCCGACGATCCCGACCTGTACCAGCCGGACAAGGTCAACCCGAGCTTCGCGACCGACACGAGCGAGGGCGACCTCGAGACCGCGTCCGCAGTGACCGTGGACCAGACCTACACCACGGCGATGTACCACAACAACCCGCTCGAACCGCACACGACGACGGCCTTGTGGGACGACGGCGTGCTGACGCTGTGGGATTCCACCCAAAGCGTCCACTCGGTACGGTCCACCGTGGCGAAGACCTTCGGCCTGCCCGCCGAGCGCGTCCGGGTGATCTGCCCTTACATCGGCGGCGGTTTCGGCTCGAAGGGGATGCCGCACGCCAACGTCGTGCTCGCCGCGCTGGCCGCCCGGACTGTGCCGGGCCCGTCCGGTGAAGCTCGCGCTGACCCGGCAGCAGATGTTCAGCCTGGCCGGGTACCGCACGCCGACGATCCAGCGGGTCCGCCTCGGCGCCGACCGCGACGGACGGCTGGAGTCGCTCGACATGGCCGTCGTCGAGCAGACCTCGCGGATCAAGGAATTCGCCGAGCAGACCGCGGTGCCCGCGCGGATGATGTACGCCGCGCGGAACCGGGCCACCAGTCACCGGCTCGCGCGGCTCGACGTGCCGGTGCCGTCGTGGATGCGCGCGCCGGGGGAGTGCCCGGGAATGTTCGGCCCGGAAGTCGCGATGGACGAACTCGCCGAAGCGCTCGGCATTGACCCGATTGAACTGCGGGTGCGCAACGAACCGGAGGAGGATCCGGAAACCGGCCTCCCGTTCTCTAGCCGACACTTGGTCGAATGCCTGCGCACCGGAGCCGAACGCTTCGGCTGGGACTCCCGGACGCGTGGTCGCCGAGACGGGCGATGGCTGGTCGGCAGCGGAGTCGCGGCTTCGGTGTACCCCGCGAAGCGGATGCCCGGATCGAGCGCGACGATCCGGTACGAGAAGGGCCGCTATACCGTCGAAATCGGCGCGGCCGACCTGGGGACGGGCGCGTGGACGATCCTGCCGCAGATCGCGGCGGACGCACTGGACGTGCCCGTCGATTCCGTCGACGTCCGGATCGGCGACACCGATCTCCCCAAAGCCACGGTGGCCGGCGGTTCGACCGGAACCGCTTCGTGGGGTTCCGCAGTGGTCGCGGCCGCGGAGGCGTTCCGGGACAAATACGGCTCGGACCCCGGTGACGGCGACGAGGCACAGGCCGACACCCCGAGAAACCCGGACGACAAGAAATACTCGACGTACGGGTTCGGAGCACAGTTCGCCGAGGCGCGCGTCGACGCCGACACGGGCGAAGTCCGGGTGTCGCGGCTGCACGGCACGTTCGCGGTCGGCCGGATCGTCAACCCGGTCACCGCGCGCTCGCAGCTGCTTGGCGGCATGGTCATGGGATTGTCGATGGCGCTGCACGAAAACAGCGTCCTCGACCCTCGGTTCGGGCATGTCGTCAATCACGACCTGGCCGAGTACCACATCGCGACCAACGCGGACGTGGAAGACCTGCGCGCGGACTGGCTCGACGAAACCGATCCGCACCTCAATCCGATGGGTAGCAAGGGAATCGGCGAAATCGGCATCGTCGGGACCGCGGCGGCGATCGCTAACGCGGTCCATCACGCGACGGGGGTCCGGGTGCGGGACCTGCCGATCACGCTCGACAAGCTCCTGCCGGGACTGCCCTGAGCAACGGCGTCACAGCGCGAAGGCGTGGTCGCCGCCGTCCGGAAGATGCCGGTCGAACCACGCGGCGGCTGCGTCGGCGACCTGCTCCAACGCGCCGGGCTCCTCGAACAGGTGCCCCGCCCCCGGCACCACCACGAGCTCCCGGTCGCCCGGCAACTGGGCCGCAGCCGCCTTGTTCAGCCTGCGCACGGTGTCGTCGTTGCCCCCGACGATCAGCAGCACCGGGCAACGCACCTCCGCCAAGACGTCCTCGGCCAGATCCGGCCTGCCGCCGCGGGAAACCACCGCCCGCACGACGTCCGGCCGGCTCGCCGCCGCGCTCAACGCCGCGGCGGCTCCCGTGCTGGCCCCGAACAGCCCCACCGGCAATCCGCCCGCCGCGGGATGCTGGCTGAGCTCGTCCAGCGCGCGCAGCAACCGGTCCCGCAGCAGCCCGATGTCGAAGCGCTGCCGGTCGTGCTCTTCCTGGCTGAGCAGGTCGAACAGCAGCGTCGCGTACCGGTGGTCCTGCAGGGTCCGGGCGACCGCCTGGTTGCGCGGGCTGTGCCGCGAACTGCCCGAGCCGTGCGCGAAAACCACCACCCCGGCAGCATCGGCGGGCACAGTCAACTCACCCTCGGCCGACGACGTCCCGGCGCCGACCGCGAACGGTTCCGTCATGGCTTCCTCCTGCCAGCGTCCGGAACCGGATATCCCGGCAGGGCGACGGCCAAACGGACGGCGGGTTAGCGTGGACCGATGCTGATCGAACATCGAGGACAACGCCCGGTGGTCCCGGAGTCGGCGTACGTCGCCCCGACCGCGGTGCTGTGCGGCGCAGTCGTCCTCGGCGAACGAGCCCGAATCCTGCACGGCGCGGTGCTGACCGCGGAAGACGGGGAGGTCCGCACCGGTTCGGACGTAGTGGTCATGGAGAACGCCCTGGTCCGCGGCCGGTCCGCACAGCCCGCGACACTCGGGGACGCAGTGCTGGTCGGACCGCACGCCCATGTCAACGGAGCCGTGATCGAAGACGAGGTGTTCGTCGCGACCGGAGCCTCGCTGTTCCCGGGTTCAGTCGCCGGCGCCGGGTCCGAACTGCGGATCAACAGCGTGCTGCACGTCAACTCCCGTCTCGAACCCGGCACGGTGCTTCCCATCGGCTGGATCGCCGCGGGGGACCCGGCCGAACTGTTCTCCCCGGACCGGCACGACGAGCTGTGGGAACTGCAGCGCACCCTGGATTTCCCGGGCACTGTCTACGGCACGCCGAGAGGCACCCCGATGCGCGAACTCATGCGCCGCCAAGCCGAGTTTTACGGCTCCCATCAAGGTGATCGTCTTCTTGACGAATGACGTCGACCGAAGCGAGCACCGTGCGGGCATCGCGCTGAAAGGCTTCGTCACCAACGATGTCGATGTCATTGGCCAAGCCGTCATCGGATTTGGCGACCCGTTCGACGAGATAGCGGCGCGGCGACGCGAGCGCCTCTCGCAGCAACGGCGCGGCGGGGGCAGCCGCGGACCCGAGTTCGGTGAGGTCTCGCGCGATACCGGGCCAGCGGCGACGGCTGCGCGTCCAGACCGACTGCAGGACGGCGACCACAGGCTCGGGATCGCCGCTGATCCGCCACAACGCGGTCGCGGCGTTTTGGTGCAGCCACCCGTATTCGTCGACACGATCGAGCAGCGCGCGCAACGCCGGAATCGTGGCTGCGGCGGCGGGTCCCAGGTCCCGCACGCCTGCCGCGGCCGCGCTGGCGGTGAAGTTGTCGTCCTTGCGCAACGCCCGAAGGATCACCGGCAGTGCGGTCTCGGCGTCCTTGTCCAGTTGCCACAGCGCCGTCGCGGCTCTGGCCGCGATTCCGTCGTCCGGGTTCTTGAGCAGCGGTCGCAGCAACGGAACAGCCTCGGCACCGGCGCCGATCTTGGTCAGGATCGAGGCGGCCTGCGCCGGATCGGATTCCAGCGCGGCCAGGACCTCCGGTGCTGCTTCGGCCGCGGCGGGCCCGATCTCGGCCAAGGAGTCGCACAGGGCTTCCCGGGCTCGGTCGTCGTTCTCGCCGAGACCTCGCAGGCGCTGCCGGATCAGCGGAACCAGTTCCGCGGCCGTCGGTCCCAGACCGGCGATGTGCGAATTGAGGTAGTTCGGCAGCGGATCCTGTTCGAGCAGCCACCGCAGCACCGGCAAGGCTCGGCTGTCGCCGATGCGGCACAGCGCGCGGATGGCCGGGCTGACGTCGCCGCCGCTGTACGGGGTCGGCATTGTCCACGCCAGGGAACCGGCCGGGGTGTACTCACCGGTGCGGGGAGCCGATTCGATGCAGGCCACGAGCGCGTCCGCGGCCGGAGCGGCGAGTTCGCCGATGATCGACAACGTGGTGGCGGCCCGCATGCGCAGCCTGGGCGGCGAGTCGTCCAGCTGGTCGCCGATCAGGGAGACCAGTTCGCGGTGGTCGCCTCGCCAGCCGAACAGCAGCGTCTGGGCGGCAAAGACAGCGTGGTAGCGCTGCGCCCAGTTCGCGGCGCGCAACTGCGCCGCGATGAATGCGGAGCGCGCGGCAACCCGGTCGCCGAACGCCCAGCTGACGTCCGTGACGAGGCGGTCTAGATGCGGCGCCGGCTCGCTGTTCCCGTAGCTGAGCCCACGCTGATGAAGCATGCCGCGCAAGGTTTCGGTGCTGACCGGATCCGGTCGCGGCGGCGGCGGTTCCTCAGCATAGGCAGCCTCCACCGCCGTGGTGAGTGCGGTGACGACCCCCGCTGGCACTTGCGCGGGCCCGATGCGGACGCGTTCGGTCAGCGCAGCGACCCGAACCCGGGCTGACTGCGCGCCGACGGCCATCGACTCCAACGCGGCACTGATCTCTCCGTCCGTGCCCAGCATGCCCGCCGCCTCGACGAGCGCGACCTGTACCTCGGCGTCGGACTCGATCGGCAGCCGGGCCAGTACCGCGGAGGTCACCCGGGCCAGATCGTCGCGGCAGCCGGGCAGCGCCCCGGCGACCGCCCGGCGCACCTCGCGATCGGGGTCCTCGAGCAAGCTCAGGAGGACCGGACCCGCCGCCGCGAGCGCCCGGGCCGCCTCCGCCGCGGGACCGGTGTTCGGCACTTCCCATCCCACGCCGCCGATGCTGGCGACCAGTTCCAGGACCCCGGCGCGGCCGGGCAACCCCGGCGTCGCCGCGGCTTCCAGCAGGAACGGCAGCGCGGCCACCGTGCAGTCGTACACGTCGAACTGGTGGTGGACCGCGCCCTCCATGCCGTCCAGCGCCCGCTCCCGCACCACCGGGTCAGGCGAAACCAGACCCCGGAGCAGGTCCGGGACATCGGTCGCCGGTCCGTACGCGTGCTTCATTCCCGCCCAGTCGATCTCGTCGAGACCAGAGAACACCGTCCACCCCGTTCCGGGCCGGGACCCCAGCCCGGCCGAGGGTGTGATCGACATCGGCGCATTCCCTGTTACGAGCAGGAGAATCCCTTGGACCCGCCGGAGTTGCCGCGGCTCGAGAAATGCCCTCCCCAACGGTGTGAGCGAATGATGCACTCCCACCCCCGCCCGGGTGGTAGTGATCAACCCCGCCGTCCGAAACGTCTTCGTATGTTGCACCGCAGCCGGGGAAACTCCCAGCCGCGCGGCCAACGCCGCAGCAGAGGACTCCGCCGCCAATGCGCACAGCAGCCGCGCCCGCGTCCGCCTCACCAGGCCGGTCAGCCGGTCCTCCCGGGTTCGACCCGGGCGCGCCTCCCCAGCGCGGCGCTGCGTCCAGGATGTGTCCCGGGCTTCCCAGACCGCGGGCGCTCAGCCGCGGATCACCTCGAACAGGCTGGTCCAGCTGTCCCGGCCGTGCCCGGCGGCGACCGCGCGGTCGTAGTGCTCCTTGACCGCGGCGGGCAGGGCCACGTCGATGCCCGCGTCCCGGCTCGCGGCGAGGATGTGGTCGGCCGTCGCGCCCATCATCTTGGCGTTCGCCTCGTCACCGGGGTGGCTGCCGCTGTCGACGTTCTTCGCCGCCTCGTCCAGCGACGTCTGCACCAGCGTCAGCAGCTCGTTCGCGTACGGCACCAGCGTCGCGGCGGACACCCCGGCGGTGCCGACGAGCGCGGCGGAGTGCAGGAACGCCGACAGCGTCGTGAGGAAAAGATCCAGCAACGACTGGTAATACAGCTGCGCCAGACCCGGATCCGCGCCTCGGTAGTCCGGCCGTCCGATGACGCGCAGGGCCGGTTCGATCCGCTCGAACGTCGGCTGCGCGCCGCTGTAGAACACGAACGCACCCTCGGTGCCGACGACCTGCGCAGGCACCATGATCCCGCCCGCGATCATCTCCGCACCGCGCGCGGCCAGCCATTCCGCGGCCACCCGGGTCCGCTCCGGCGTGTCCGAGCTGAGGTTCACTACGATTTTCCCGCGCAGCGCGTCCTCGGTCGGCGCGAGAATGTCGTACATCGCCTGATAATCAGTGAGACTGAGGATTACCAATTCGTTCGCGGCCAGCGCCTCCGCGACCGTTCCCGCGCGCTTCGCACCAGCGGCCACCACGTCGTCGGCGCGGCTTGCGGTGCGGTTCCACACCGTCACCTCGTGGCCCGCTGCCAGGTAGGACCGCACCATGGCCTGCCCCATCGGGCCGAGGCCGATCACTGTCACACTCACCAGAGTTCTCCTTATTTCTTCAGCAGTTCGATGACGCTCGTCAGGTTTTCCGCGCCGTGGCCGTCGGCGGCCCGGCGCAGGAGCAGCTGGTGCAGCGGCGCGAGCAGTTCGGAGCTGACACCCTGGTCAGCGGCGGCGATGGGCAGGTTTTCGAACGCGGCGGCCTGCATCCCCAGGTTCGAGACGACGTTCTGGGTGTAATCGCCGCTGTCGACCTCCACCGCGGCCTGCTGGACGAAGCTGCTCATCGCGGTCAGCCATCCGCTCAGCAACGGCGCGAATTCGACCGCCGAAAGCCCTTCGCTGCGGATCAGCGCGTAGGCTTGCAAGACGCCGGTGAACTGGCCATACATCCCCGACAGCAGCGCGAGATCGTGCAACGCCGCCAGCCCCGGGTCCTCGCCGACGTAGTTGCTGCCGCCGAACGCGTCGAACGCCGCGCGGTGCGTGTCGAACACTTCCTGGGGCCCGCTGTAGAACACGAACGCGCCCGGCCGCCCGATCATCGGCGGAACCGCCATGATGCCGCCGTCGAGGAACGCCCCGCCCTGCTCCGTTACCCATTTGGCCAGTTCCCGGGCCTGCCGAGGGGTGCCGTTGGTCAGGTTCACCACCGTCCGGCCCGCCAGCGAGGCCGTCTTGAGCACCTCGCGCACCGACGCGTCGTCCAGCAGGCAGACGATCACTAGTTCGCTCGCCGCGACCGCCTCAGCGGCCGCCCCCGCCGCCACCGCACCCCGCTCCACCAGCGGCTTCGTCTTGTCCGCAGAGCGGTTCCAGACCGTCACCGGCCGTCCCGCTTCAAGCAGCGCACCGGCCAGCGCGCTGCCCATCGCACCGAGCCCCAGCACGGTCGCCGAGGTCGCATTCCCGGACATGTCGTCCCTCCAGTTCGTTGATCTGCCGACCACGGTGCCGAGGGCCGCGCACGGTTCGCTGGGGGTCCGCGCACGGATGCGGTTACGGTGGATCCGTGCGATTCGGGATCCTGGGGCCCTTGGCCGTGAGCAGCGACGACGGCCGGCCGGTGCGGGTGCCCGAGGCCAAGGTCCGGACCCTGCTCGCGGTCCTGCTCGTGCACGAGGGCGCTCCGGTGTCGGCGGACCGGCTGGCCGACGACCTGTGGGGCGACCAGCTGCCCGGCAACCCGGTCAACACCCTGCAGACGAAGGTCTCGCAGCTGCGCCGTGCGCTCGAACGCGCCGAACCGGGGTCCGGCAGCGCGCTGGTGTTCCAGGCCCCCGGTTACGTCCTGCGGACCGAACCGGAAGCCGTGGACGTCGGACGCTTCCGGGCGTTGACCGCAGCGGCGGGCACGGCGGAAAACCCGCAGTCGAAGGCCGAATTGCTCACCGAAGCGCTGGCGTTGTGGCGAGGCCCGACGCTTGCTGAGTTCGCGGACGAAGCCTTCGCGCAGCCAGTGATTCAGCGGCTGGAAGAGGATCGCCTTGTCACGCAAGAAAACCTCGCCGACGCGCGGCTCGCGCTTGGCGAACATGCCGCGCTGACCGCGGAACTTGCCGACCTCGTCCGGCAGCATCCGTTGCGCGAACGGCTGCGTGCTCTCCAGATGCGCGCGCTTTATGCGGCGGGTCGGCAGAGCGAGGCGCTGGCCTCCTACGATGAACTCCGCCGCCGTCTCGCGGACGAGTTAGGTCTCGATCCCGGCCCCGAACTGACCGCGCTGCACCGGTCGATCCTGGCGCAGGACCCGGCTCTGACCGCCGTCGCGCCGCAGCTTCCGGTGCCGCTCACCGAACTGGTCGGCCGGACCGCCGCGACCAAGGCGGTCAGCACGCTCGTCCGCGAATCCCGGTTGGTGACGCTCACTGGACCTGGCGGCGTCGGCAAGACCCGGCTCGCGCTGGAGACCGCGCACCGGCTCGGCGGCGACTTCGCCGCGGGCGCGTGGCTTGTGGAGCTGACCGGCATGGACCGGCACGAATGCGCGCTGAGCCAGTGCCCGCCGATCGAATGGGTAGTGGAAGCGATCGCGGCGACGCTGGGCATCCGGGACGCGGCGGCGCCCGCGCAGGCGGATCCGGTGCAACGGCTGGCCGAGTCCTTGCGCGGCAAGGAAACCCTGATCGTCCTGGACAACTGCGAACAGCTGATCGAGCCGGTCGCCGAGACCGCCGCACGGCTGCTGGCGGACGCGCCCGGGCTGCGGATCCTCGCCACCAGCCGGGAACCGCTCGGGCTCGCCGGGGAGACCCAGTTCCCGGTACCGCCGCTGGATCACGACAGCGCCGCGCGGCTGTTCACCGCACGGGTCGCTGACAGTGGGTACACTGTGGACAGTGCCGACGCGGAGGCGGTCGCCGAGATTTGCCGGAAACTGGACGGATTGCCGCTGGCGCTCGAACTCGCCGCGACCCGCGTGCGCGCGTTGGGTGTACCGGAGTTGCTGCGCCGGCTGGACGATCGGTTCCGCCTGCTGGACACCATTCGCCGGGGTGTGCCCGCCCGGCAGCAGACTCTGCGCGCGATGATCGACTGGAGCTGGGAACTGCTGAGCGAGCCGGAACGCCTTGTGCTGCAACGGTTGTCGGTGCACACCGAGGATTGCTCGCTGGACGCGGCCGAGGCGGTCTGCGCGGGCGACGGCGTCGAGGAAGGTGAGGTGCTGGGTCTGCTGGCGAAGCTTGTCGACCGCTCGCTGGTCGTGCCAGCGAACGCGCGGTACCGGTTGCTTGAGTCGGTGGCAGTGTACGGCCTCGAACGGCTGCGCGACGCCGGTGAGGTCGAGAAGACGCGGCGTCGGCACGCGGAGTATTACGTCGAGTTCGCCGGTACCGCGGACGCCGGTCTCCGCGCGGGGGATCAACGGCGCTGGCTGCGGCGCCTCGACGCGGACCTGCCGAATCTCCGTGCCGCAGCGGAGAATCTGGCCGGTTGGGGGAGCGCCGACGACGCGTTGCGCTTGGCGAACCGGCTGGCGTGGTACCGATTCCTGCGCGGCCGGATGGCCGAGGCGATGCGCTCCCTGCGCGCCGCCCTCAGTTTGCCCGGCGGCGACGAGGACCTGCGCGTGGAAGCACAGGCGACGCTCACCGCACTCGGCATCCTCGCTGGCGACCGGCCGGACTGGCGCCCCGTGGCGGAGTTGCCGACGAGCCCTCGGGCCAAGTGGTTCATCGGCTACGCACTGTCCACAGTGGCCGATCTGCCCGGCGCGGAACCGCTGACCCTGGAGGCACTCGCCGCCTTCGAAGCGGCCGGCGACCGATGGGGGATCGCGGCGGCCAGCGGTGACCGCGCGAGCCAGGCCCTGTCGAGAGGCGATATCGCGGGAGCGTGGCGTTACGCCGATCGATGCGCGGAGTTGTTCGCCGAAATCGGCGACAAATGGGGTCAGCTGCAGGCGAACTTCGCACAGGGTGCACTCAGTTCCCTTGCCGGGAATTACGCGCGCGCTGAAGCGGTCCACATCGAAGGATTGCAGATCGCCGAGGAACTGGGCTTGTGGCCGGAAGCGTCGTACCAGCTGTCGTGGCTTGGGCGGATTGCCTTGCTGCGCAAGGAGTACGTCACCGCCCGCGAACTCCATGACCGGGCTCGCGAGGTCGCTGCGGAACACGGCTTCACGCCGGGGGAGATGTATGCGCTGACCGGACTGGCCCTCGGCGCCCGGCGCGAGGGCGACCTCGATCTCGCCGAACAGCATTTGCGGACGCTGCTCGAGTGGAACAAGCAGGTCGATTTCGAACCGGGGAACACGTTGATCCTCGCGGAACTCGGTTTCGTCGCCGAATTGCGCGGAGACGCGGAGACGGCGTTGCGACGGCAGCAGGAAGGGTACGAGATCGCGCACCGGACCGGCGATCCGCGAGCGATCGCGTTGTCGCTGGAGGGGCTAGCGGGTGCGCACGCCCTGGCCGGAGCAGCCCGCGAAGCCGCACGTTTGCTGGGCGCGGCCGCAGCTTCCCGTGCTGGGATCGGCGCACCGCTGCCTGCCGCGGAGCGCACTGACGTCGACCGGATTACCGCCCGCGCGAGCGAGGTCCTCGGCGCGGCGGAATTCGCGGCCGAGTTCCGCGCGGGCGGCGATCGGGAAGCGCTGCCTGCGGTCCGTGAAGGACTCCTTGAGGGAATCTGATTCCCTCAAGGAGTCCTTCACGGACCGTGGCTCGCGGCTCAGAAGACGGGCCGCCGGTTCCCGTGCCCGGTCGCCTGCTCGAAAGCGTGCGCGGCCCGCAACAGTCCTAGCTCGCCCCGCAGCGGCGCGATGATCTGCAGCCCCACCGGACGTCCGTCCTCGGTGAACCCGGCGGGCACCGACAGCGCCGGGCAGCCGGTCGCCGAGATCGAGTACGCCGAGCGCATCCACTCCAGATAGTCGTGCATCGGTTGCCCGGCAACGACTTCCGGGTACTCCCACTCCACCGGGAACGGCGGCACCTGGCTCACCGGCGCGAGCAACAGATCGTACTGCGTGAAGAACTCGCGCATCCCGGTGATGAGCTGCAGCTGCCGCGTCTGCGCGCGGGCGATGTCGGCACCGGAAAGCGTTGCGCCGAAAGCGATGTTGTCGGCGAGCGTCTGCTTCATCTTGTCCGGATGCTCTTCGAGCAGACCGCTGAACCCGGTGTGGAAGAGCCAGCCGCGCAGGGTGCGGAACACGTCGTCGGCCACCGCGAGGTCCGGGCAGGCCGGTTCGACGCGGCAGCCGAGTTCGGCGAACACCCGCACCGCCGGTTCCAGCACGGCGGTGACCGCCGGGTCGACCGGCAGCCCGCCGAGGTCCGGCGACCACGCCACGCGCAGCCCGGCGAGGTCGGCGTCGAGCGACCCGGCGAACGGCGCGGCGGGCTGGTCGAGCGCGATCGGGTTGCGCTCGTCGTACCCGGCGATCACCGACAGCAGCAGCGCGACGTCGGCGACCGTCCGGCCCATCGGCCCCTGCACGCCCAGCGCCTCCCAGGGCAGCGTCGCGGGCCAGGTCGGCACCCGGCCGGGCGACGGGCGCAGGCCGACGACGTTGCAGAACGACGCCGGATTGCGCAGCGAACCGCCCATGTCGCTGCCCTCGGCGAGCGGGTGCAGACCCGCGGCCAGTGCGGCCGCCGCCCCGCCGCTGCTGCCGCCCGCGGACAGCTCGCGCCGGTACGGGTTGCGCGTGGCCCCGAAAACCGGGTTCATCGTGTGCGAACCGGCCCCGAACTCCGGCGCGTTCGTCTTGCCGAGCGTGATCGCGCCCGCGTTCCGGATCCGCTCGACGACGAGCGTGTCGCTGTCGGGGACGTGGTCGGCGAAAATGGGGGATCCGTAGGTGGTGCGGACCCCGGCGACGTCGTGCGTGTCCTTGTGCGCTACCGGAATCCCGTGCAGCGGACCGACCTCCTCGCCGTGCGCGAGACGTTCGTCGGCGGCCGCGGCCTCGCTCAGCGCGCGCTCGGCGGTGAGCGTGACGATGGCGTTGATCTGCGGGTTGACCTGCTCGATCCGGTCGAGATGGGCCTGCAGCACCTCGCGCGCGGACAGCTCGCGGACACGCAGCCGCCGGGCCAGTTCGCGGGCGGGCAAGTAGCAGATCTCCTCAGCGCTCACTGGTTTCCTTCCTGACCCCGGTGTCCGTTCGCGACGTCAGCTTCGCGCGTGGTGCTGGGGTCAGACAAGACGTGCTCGACAAATGACGGAATCAGCCACAGTATTGGCTGATGACCGCACGGCTGGACCCGCTCGACCGCCGGATCGCCGGCGCGCTGCAAGTCGACGGCCGCGCGTCCTGGCGGCGGATCGCCGAGGTGCTGGACGCGCCGGAGCGCACGGTGGCCCGGCGCGGGACGCACCTGCTGCGCACCGGCGTCGTGACGGTTGTCGCCGTTTCGCCGCACGGCGTGCCGCTGCTGGTGCGCGGCCGCTGCCGGGCCGGGCTCGGCCGTCCCGCGGGCACCGCGCTCGCGGGACGGCCGGAGACGAGCTTCTGCTACCTGATCACCGGACAGGGCGAACTCGTCGCCGAGGTCTTCTGCGACCGCAACCGGCTGCCGACCTTCATGTTCGACGAGATGGCGGCAATCCCCGGCCTGCTCGATCTGACGGCCGATACCGTCACGCGGTACTACCGCACCATCCACGAATGGCAGCCCGGGCTGCTGAGCCCGGCCGAGACGGAGGCGATCTCGTCGCTTCCGCAGCCGACTCCGCAGCCCCGGCAGCCGGACGGCGTGGACTTCAGCAGCGACGAACGCGCCATCGTGCGCGCGTTGCGCGAGGACGGCCGGCGCACGCACGAGGAACTCGCCCGTGCCGCCGGGATCTCGGAATCGACCGTCCGCCGCCGGCTGGAGGCGTTGCGGCGGGAGGAAAAGGTGTTCATCCGGGCAGTGGTGGAACCGGCCGTGCTCGGCCTGCCGGTCGAGGCGCTGCTGTGGATCCGCTGCCGCCCGCACGACGTCGACGACATCGGCCGCGCCCTGCTGGGCTCGCCGTACGTGCGCTACGCGGCGGCGATGACGGGCGAGTATCAGCTGCTCGCTGACGTCACTCTGCCCGACATCGCCGCGTTGCACGAGTTCGTCGGCAGTTCCGGCTGGTCCCGGCAGGCGGATTCGGTGCACACCGGGGTGGTGCTGAAGGCGTTGAAGCGCAGCAGCGTCCTCGCACCCGAACTGCGCCCCTGACTGGTTAGACGAGTTCCTCCAGTCCGTTCAGCACCGACGGCAGCGCGCCGCGGTGCAGCACGCCGAGCCGCTGGGTCGCCCGGGTCAGCGCGACGTACAGCTCAGCCGCGCCGCGCGGTCCGTCCTCGAGAATCCGGTCCGGGTCCACCAGCAGCACAGCGTCGTACTCCAGCCCCTTCGTCTCCGACGCCGCGACCGCGCCCGGCACGTCCGGCGGCCCGATCACGACGCTCGTCCCTTCCCGGCCCGCCTCGGCACGGACGAATTCCTCGACCGCGGCGGGCAACTCGTCGTCGGAGACCTTCCGCGACCACGGCCGGACCCCGCACGCGCGCACCGATTCCGGCGGCTCGGCCCCCGGCGCGAACTCGGCCAGCACCGCCGCCGCGACGGCCATGATTTCCGCCGGGGTGCGGTAGTTGACGGTGAGCGAACGGTAGGCCCAGCGGCCCGGGACGTACGGATCCAGCATCGTGCCCCAGTCGAGCGCACCCGCCGCCGACCGCCGCTGCGCCAGGTCGCCGACCACCGTGAACGACCGGCTCGGGCACCGCCGCATCAGCGCCCGCCAGTCCATTTCGGACAGTTCCTGCGCCTCGTCGACCACGACGTGCCGGTAGGTCCAGTCCCGGTCCGCCGCGGCGCGTTCGGCGAGGTCGCGGGTGTCGTGCTCGACGAACCGCTCGGCCAGGTCGGTGTCGTAGAGCAGGTGCTCCGCGGACAGGCCGATGTCCTCGTCCATCTCCTCGCGGTCGAGCCGCATGATGTCCAGCACGCCGGCCGCGTACTCGGCCTCCGCCTCGCGCTCGGCGGCGTCCTCCTGCCGTTTCGCGCGGTCCGGAGCCTTGCCGAGGAGGTCGATCAGCTCGTCCAGGAGCGGGACGTCCGACACCGTCCAGGGCTCGCCCGGCTCGCGCAGCAGCGCCGGGTCGGCACCGGCCGCCTTGAGCCGCGCGGGGGAGGAGTACAGCGTGGTCAGCAGGCTTTCCGGGGTCAGAATCGGCCAGAGGCGGTCGATCGCCTTGACGAACGCGGGATCGGCGAGGAGTTCGTTGACGAGCGTGGAACGGAGGTCCTCCCATTCCTCCTTGTCGTCGCGGGTGAGCCAACCGCGCCCGATGCGGGACATGGCGCGTTCGGTGAGCACGTACGTGACGATCTCGACGAACACCGCCCGCGCCTCGTTGTGCGGCCGCCCGCTCTGCCGCGCCTCGTCGCGAGCCCACTCGGCGGTCGCCGCGTCGATCCGGACGGTGGTGTCGCGGAGCTCGATCAGCACGGGTTCGGCGGGCAGTTCCTGCCGGTCCGCGACCGCCGCGCGCAGGACGTCGAGCATCCGCAGAGACCCCTTGAACCGCGCGACCTCCGGCTCGTCCTCGGCGTGCGCGTGCAGCCCCGGGAGGAGACTGCCCGGGGTGGTGAACACCACGTCGGACTCGCCGAGCGACGGCAGCACGCGCCCGATGTGGTTCAGGAACGAGGGATTCGGCCCGAGAACGAGGACGCCGTGGCGCTCCATCCGCTCGCGCTGCGTGTACAGCAGATACGCGACGCGGTGGAGCGCCACGACGGTTTTCCCGGTTCCCGGCCCTCCCTCGATGACCAGGACGCCGGGATGGTCGAGCCGGATGATGCGGTCCTGCTCGGCCTGGATCGTCGCGACGATGTCCCGCATCCCCTCCCCGCGGGGCGCGTTGACCGCCGCGAGCAGGGCGTCGTTCTCCTCGCCGCTGCCGGGCGCGCCGAAGACCTCGTCGGTGAACGAGGTGACCTGCCGCCCGCGCGTGTGGAATTGCCGCCGTCGCCGCATGCCCTCGGGCGTCGCGGCGGTAGCGGTGTAAAACGCGCTCGACGCCGGCGCGCGCCAGTCGAGAAGAACGGGTTTGTACTCGTCGTCCTCGTCGAAAAGCCCGATCCGGCCGATGTAAGAATGGTCGCCTTCGACGGTGTCGAGCCGCCCGAAACACAACCCGGAGTCGGCAACCGAAAGCCGCCGCGTTTCGCGAGTGAGCGCGCGCACCTCGACGTCCCGCTCGCCCGGCGCCTCGTCGTTTCGTTTGAGGGCAGCGGTGTAGCGCTCCTTGGCCCTCCTGCGCTCCCCGTCGAGCCGCCGATAGAGCCCGGCGACGTAGTCCTGTTCGGACCGCAGTTCTTCTTCGTACCCCTGAGTTGACAAGTGCCCCTCGCTGCTGTTATTCTGAAACCAGATTCGGCGTGAACTTCTGATTGCTTGGTGAAGACGCGTCGATTTTTTATTGTCCACCTTCTGTCAAGTGGGCAGGCGGACTGGTGTTGTGCCGCGGTTTTCTCGCGTGGTGAGCTGAGCGGTCCGGGCTGGGTGGAGCGGGTCGGATCGGTGGGTCTGGCCTGGCGGGTGAAGCGGGCTTGTGCTGGCGGGTGAGCGGACTCGTGGCGGCTGACCTGTGCTGGCGGAGCCGCGCTGCCCGATCCGAGTTCGGCGGCCAGGTTCGCCGGATGGGCCGGGCGCACCGGCCAGAGCCGCGGCCTCGGTCCGCAGCCCGGAGGGGATCAGACCCGGCTCGAAGCCCGATCAGCGCGAACGACCCGCGCCTTTGCCTGACGCGGCCATTCGGTTCCGGCGTGGCGACCTTGCCCAGGGGGCGGTTTCCACCTGTGCTGACGGCTTTGCTCGGCGTGACGACGTGCGTTCGCTTGACGCGGCAATTCGGTCCGGTGTGGCGACCTTGCCCGAGCGGGTGATTCCACCTGCGGTGACGGCTTCGCTCGGCGCGACGACGCGCGTTCTCCTGACGCGGCCATTCGGCCCGGCGCGACGACCTCGCCCAGGCGGCGATTCCACCTGCGGTGACGGCCTCGCTCGGCGCGACGACGCTGCCCGAGGCGTGCGTTCCAGCCGCACGTGTGGCCAGCTGACATCCCTGAGCGCCCTCGCACGCGACGGTCACAGGGCGGCAGGTTGAGCGTCGAAGGCCGAGCCGAATCCCCGGGCTATTCCGTGGCGGGCACCCAGGCGCGAGCGCGCACCCAATTCCGCGCGCCTTCGTGCCCCAGGCGTTGCAGCGGCGGCAAAGGGCCCCGTTTCCGGCACCGGGCCACGGCGACGGCGAACGGTTCGGCCAAGCACAATCGGCCAGCCGAAACCGACCGGACGGCGGCGGTCGCGCCGAGTCGCGCGCATGCGCTCTCGGCAGCTGCGCCGGACGGATTCCCGGCGGCAGGACATCCCCGCACGTCTCAAAGCCCGATCGTGCGCACACCGATCCCACACTCGCTCCCGACAGCCGGATTCTCATGGTCGAGCAGCGATTCTGCGGCATCCCCCGGGGCTTGCGGCCAGCCCCGGGGTGCGCTATATCTTGAAAAGGGCGGGGGAAACATTTCTTGCAGCGCGGAATCCCGCGCGGTTCACGCCTGCGTCGCCGAAGCCCAGTTCCGTACCACCGGCCGATACCCCTCCGGTTTGTCGCCCACCTTCACGCCAGGGTTGATCAGCCACGACTGGTAGTCCGGCGTGAACATCCGGTACGGCCCGGCAGGCGGCACCTCGCTCGCGCGGTCCAGGGCGTCGCGCAGGTCGGCGGGCAGGGTGAAGTCGAGCGCGTGCATCGTCGCGTCCAGCTGCTCCGCGCTGCTCGCCCCAACAATCGCCGACGCGATGCCGGGCTGCGTCGCCACCCAGTTGATCGCGACCTGCGCCATCGTCACGTTCAGCTCGTCCGCGACCGTCTCAAGCGTCTTCAGCAGTTCCCACTGCTGCGCGGTCCAGGTCCCGGCCGCCACAGCGCCCTCGCCGGTCAAACGTCCCTCGCCGCTCAGGCCGTTCGACGAGCTGCGGTACTTCCCGCTCAGGAACCCGCTGCCGAGCGGGCTCCACGCGGTGATTCCCAAGCCCAGCTCCAGCCCCGCCGGGACGTGTTCCGTTTCGATCGTCCGCTCGACCAGCGAATACGGCAGCTGCAGACTGATCATCGGCGGCAGCGAATGCGCGTCGGCGAGAGTCTGCGCGCGGCTCGCGTACCAGGCAGGCACGTCCGACAGCCCGGCGTACCGGATCTTCCCCGCCCGCACCAGGTCGTCGAACGTGCGCAGCACCTCCTCGACCGGCGTGATCCGATCCCACGTGTGCAGCAGGAACAGGTCGAGATAGTCGGTGCCGAGCCGGCGCAGCGACGCCTCCACCGACCGGATCATGTGCTTGCGCCCGTTGCCGCCCGCGTTGGGATCGCCCGGGTCGACGCTGTTGGTGAACTTCGACGCCAGCACGAGCCGATCCCGGTTCCCCGTCTCGGCGATGAACTTGCCGAGCAGCCGCTCGCTCTCGCCCGCGGTGTAGAAGTCCGCGGTGTCGACGAAGTTGCCGCCCTCCTCGACGTACTTGCGGAAGATCGGCCGCGCCTCCTCCTCGGACTTCCCGTAAGCGGCGTGAAACCCGTCGACGCCGAAGTTCATCGTGCCGAGCGCGAGCCTGCTGACCCGCAATCCGGACCGGCCGAGCAGGTAATACTGGTCAAGAGACATCGGGGTCCTCACTCCGTTCCCGAAACACGCGCGGGCCGTGCCCGCCTGGCTCGGCCAGGGTGCCTTCGGAAAAATGGACCAGCAAGTCCAAACTTCAGGACGGCCGACGCAGGGGAAGCGCGGTGCGACCCGCAGGCGCCAGCCGATGCCGGTTGGGGGAGTGATCGTGGTCGAGGAGTTGCGCGGACCACTCGACCTGGAGCCACGACCGGCGACGGTGCTCTGTCCCGAGCTGATCGCGACGCACATCAGAACCACCGCACCGGCGAAGGAACCACCGGCGACCGCGAACTCCAGACCGAATGTTCCGGCCCGAATAATCCAGTCCCGAGACCTCGCTTCTCTTGCCCGCCAGGTATTTCCTCGAACGAGCACCCGCACGGATGGCGAATGCCTGGCACGCCTCGATAAGCGCTTCCCTAAACGAGCACCGCCCACCCCGCCCGCGGAAATCCGCCGTGCGAAGGCTCAGCTCGCTTCGCCCGGTCGAGCGCGCTCCGAACGAACATCGCCCAACCTGCCTCGCGCGATGCTGTTTGTCGATGGCCCGGCCCCACATCGCCGAGCCCTTCCCTGAGCGAAGCACCCCCACCTCCACCCGCCCCGCCGCACCCCTCCCCAGGACGTAGGCTGCGAGACATGCCGTCGAACATGATCAGCCTCCGCGGTGTGCGCACTCACAACCTGGCCGACGTGGACGTGGACATCCCCAAGCACCAGCTGGTCGCGGTCACCGGCGTTTCCGGGTCCGGCAAGTCGTCGCTCGCGTTCGCGACGCTGGCCGCCGAGTCGCGGCGGCAGTTGTACTCGACGATGCCCGCTTTCGTCCGCACGAAACTGCCGCACGATCCGGCTCCCGAGGCCAGTTCGCTGAGCGGCTTGACGACCGTCGTCGTGGTGGATCAGCGGCCGCTCGGGACGAATTCGCGATCCACGGTCGGCACCGCCACCGAGGTGTGGACCATGCTGCGGATGTTGTTCTCCCGCTTGGGCGAACCGTCCGCCGGGTACTCGCCCGCCTACTCGTTCAACGACCCGTCCGGCATGTGCCCGGCTTGCGCGGGGCTCGGCACGGTCACCGACATCGACGGCGAGCGGATGATCGACCGCGGCCGGTCGCTCAACGACGGGGCGATGGTCTTCCCGAGTTTCGCGGTCGGCAGCTGGATCTGGAAGCGCTATGTCTACTCGGGATTCTTCGACAACGATCTGCCGTTGCGGGAATGGCCTGAGGAACTGGTGCAGTTCCTGCTGCACGGCCCGACGCAGAAGCCGCCGAATCCGTTGCCGCGCTTCCCGGCCAGCGCGAAGTACCAGTCGATGGTGCCGCGGATCCGGCGGCTGCTCGTGGAACGCGAGGCCAAGATGGGTCCGGCGGTGCGGGCGGCCCTCGCCGACGTGACCCGGCAGCGGCCGTGTCCGGAGTGCGACGGCAGCAGGCTCGCTCCGGCCGCGCGGGAGAGCCTGATCAACGGGGTGTCCATTGTGGACCTCGGCTACCGCGACGCGGCGGGGCTGCTGGAATTCTGCGCCGGACTGGACCACGAGTGGGCGCGGCCGCTGGTGGCGGCGTTGCGGCTGCGGCTGGAATCGATGATCACGCTCGGCCTCGGGCATCTGCACTGCTACCGCGCGACGCCGACGCTCTCCGGCGGTGAATCGCAGCGGCTGAAACTGGTGCGGCACTTGGGATCGAGCCTCACCGACCTCACCTACGTCCTGGACGAACCGACCGACGGGCTGCATCCGGCCGACGTCGCGTCCCTCGTTGACGTACTACGGCGGCTGCGTGATCACGGCAACACAGTGCTGGTGGTGGACCACCACGAAGCGGTGATGGTCGCCGCGGACCATGTGATCGACCTCGGCCCGGGAGCCGGGGAAGCGGGCGGACGCGTGGTGTTCCACGGGCCGCCGGCGAAGCTGCGGAAGGCGGACACGACAACCGCGCGCGCGTTGCGCACCGGCGTCCGGATCAAGGACACGCTGCGGGAACCCGCCGGCTGGCTGCCGTTGCGCGGGCTGAATCGGCACACCCTGCGCGACATCGACGTCGACGTCCCGACAGGCGTGCTCACGGTGATCACCGGGGTGGCGGGGTCCGGGAAGTCGACGCTGGCGGGCGAACTCGCCGAGCGGCATCCGCGGTTCACGGTCGTCGACCAGAGCCAGATCGTCGCGACGAGCCGGTCGACGGTCGGCACCTGGCTCGGGCTCGCCGATCCGGTGCAGCGCGCGTTCGCCGAGGTGAGCGGCGAATCGCCGAAGCTGTTCAACCCGCGGTCGCAGGGCGGGTGCCCGGCCTGCCGCGGCACCGGCGTGCGGCGGACCGATCTGGCGTTCCTGGAGGACGTCGACACGCCGTGCGAGGAGTGCAACGCGACCGGATTCCGCGCCGAGGCACTGGAAACGCGGCTCGACGGACGAACGGTGCTCGAAGTGCTGGGCACGCCGGTGTCGGCGCTGGCGCGATACGTGCCGCATCCGGACGTGGTCCGGCTGGCTGCGCTGCTCGGCGAACTGGGCCTCGGGCACCTCGCGAGCGGCCGCACGCTCGACACGCTCTCCGGCGGTGAGCGGCAACGGCTGAAGCTCGCCCGCCAGCTCGACTCGACCAGCGACGATCTGCTCGTCGACGAACCCACCGCGGGCCTGCATCCCAGCGACACCACGCGGATGGTGGCGCTGCTGGACCGGCTCGTCGACGAGGGCCGGACGCTCGTCGTGGTCGAGCATTCGCTGCACGTCGTCGCGGCGGCGGACTGGGTGCTCGACCTCGGCCCCGGCGCGGGCGAGAACGGCGGCCAGGTGCTCTACACCGGCACGCCGAAGGGGCTCGCCGAGCACGACGGCGCGACCGGACGCTACTTCCGGGCCGCGCTCAGCGGTTAAGCCGACCCGCGCTGCCCTCCGGTTCCGTCCGTGAGGGCCACCCTGAGGGAATCAGATTCCCCCAGGGTGGCCCTCACGACCCGAAGCCAGGGAACCGGCGCGCCCCGGTCCCGCCCTGCCCGAGAACGTCGTCCGGATTCGAGTACGGACAGGATTTCAGCGACAGGCACCCGCAGCCGATGCAGTCGGAGAACCGGTCGCGCAGCGCGGTGAGCTCCTCGATCCGCTCGGTGAGGCGGTCGTGCCAGCGGCGGGAGATGCGCGCCCAGTCGCGTTTGGTGGGGATGCGCCGGTCCGGCAGTTCGGCGAGCGCGTCCTTGATCTCCTCCAGCGACACGCCGACGCGCTGCGCGGTCCGGATGAAGGCGATCATGCGCAGCGTGTCGCGCCGGTACTCGCGCCGGTTGCCGCTCGTGCGCCTGCTCGCGATGAGTCCGCGGCTCTCGTAGTAGTGCAGCGTCGGGACGCTCACACCGGCGCGTTCGGCGATCTGTCCCGGCTTCAGCCAGACGACCTCGCGCGTGATCTGGGGCATGGCAGCCCTTTCCGTGCTTGACCTCAAGTCCGCTTGATGAAGTCCACTGTAAGCACCGCCGGGCGGAAGGCGGCGATTGCGCGGGAAGGGAATTTTGTGCCGATTGCGACCCTGAGCATGGGGCCGACGTGCTGTGTCCGTGGTGCTGGACGGGAAATCGCAGCCTCGCGCAAACGATTGCGGGGTCCGCTGTCCCGCGGCTGCGGGAGCTGCTCGATCTGTGCGCCGCCGGACACGGTCGCGGCAAGGGGGTGCTGCGGATCGGCTGAGGAGAATTTAATTCGGTGGACGAGGCCCGCAGCGCGCGGTTATCGTTCGCCCGACCGTGACTCGACGCCAGGAGGTGAGCCCCATGAACGCTGTTTCGATGTGGGTGCTCCCCGTGTCGTCACGGTCGGGCGACTGACGTAGGGGTTGCCAGGAGCGCCTTGAGCAAAGGCACTCCGAAAGGTGACCATCATGGACACTGTGCGTTTCACCGCGGGCGAACCCGCGGTGAGCATCACCCGGGTCGAACCGGGACTCTGGCAGGCGTTGGACGACGGCAGGCTGGCCGGTCGCGCCGAAGCCACCACCCGGCCCGACGGACGGGTCTTCCTCAGCGTCGACGCCTGGCATCGCTCAGTCTTCGACCAGCTGGCCCGCGAGATGCTGGCCGCGCTGCCGGACCCGCTCCATACCGTGGTCGACGAAACCGACCGCGAACTGCTGGAGGGCTGGCAACGGGCCGGGCTGACAGTCCGGCGGCGCGAGTGGGAGTACGTCGTGCCCACGGATCCGCACGTCACCGGGCCGGTCGTGCTGCCGCCGGGCGTCACGGTCGTGCCCGCAGGATCCGCCGACGAGGGTCCGCTGCGCGAGCTCGACCGCGTCGTCCGCGCCGAGGTCGAGGCGAGCGTGGGCTGGTCGGAGATGCCGGCCGAGGTGCTGCCTCGACTGGCTGACGACACGATTGTGGATCCGTCGAAGTACGCCGTCGCTGTCGAGGACGGCGAGTACGTGGGTCTGCTCCGGGTGGTTCAGGTGACGCGCCTGCCCCGGATCGGGCTCATCGCCGTCCGCGCGGATCGGCAACGCCGCGGCATCGCACGCGGGTTGCTGCTGAACACGCTCGGCATCCTGCACCGAGCAGGAATCCCGACGGCCTCCGCCGAAGTGAATGAGGCCAACGAAGCGGCGACGGCGCTGTTCGAGGGCATCGGCGCGCGGCGGGCGAACAGCACGGTGGAGTTGATGCGCAATGGCCGGTAAGGGCGGGATCGAAGTCGAGGGAACCGTGGTCGAGTGCCTGCGCGACGCCCGGTTCACCGTCGAGCTGGCGAACGGGCACCACGTGCTGGCCCACATCAGCGGCAAGATCAGGAAGAACTTCATCAAGATCGTCCCGTTCGACCGGGTTTTGGTGGAGCTGAGCCCGTACGACCTCGACCGGGGCCGGATCCTGTTCCGGTACCGGAACTAGTCCGGTCCGCCCTTGCGGTTCCCGCCGGGACCGCAAGGGCGGTCAGCCCGTTTTCGCGGCGGCGAGCCGGGTCAGCGCGTCGCATTTCCGGCCGAAGTTCGCCACGATGTCGGCGCCGATGATCCGCACCATGACCGCGCGCAGAGGCGTGTCGAGGACAATGCGCTGGGTCAGCTCGGCCCCGTCGAGGACGGCCGCGACGCTCAGCCGGAGGTCCATCGTCCCGAGCGGAACCGGCTGGCGGAGCGTGTACTCGTGGCCGGGCCGCCAGCTCGTAAAAGTGAAGTCCTTCGCGATTTTCGCGTGCACGCCGCCGCGGAATCCGCCGCTGGGGTAAAGGAATCCGGTCGATCCCGTCGCGACCGGCCCGTGCAGGACGACGCGCGCGACGTCCGGGTCCCAGCGCGGCCAGTTCTCGACGTCGGCGAGGACGTCCCACAACGCGGCCGGGTCGACGGCGAGGGTGCGGGTGGAGGTTTTGTCCCAGGTCATGCCCCCGAACATATACGGAACTGGCAGTCTCGTAAACTGTGCTCCATGACGCACAACCGGCGCGGACGGCCGCGGGAGCAGGGGATCGACGCGGCGGTGCGAGCCGCGGTCAACGAACTGCTGGAGGAAGTCGGCTATCAGCGGTGCACGGTCGACGCGATCGCCGCGCGCGCCGGCGTCGGCAAGGCGGCGCTCTACCGGCGCTGGAAGTCCAAGGCAGAACTCGTCTTCGCCGCGGTCGTGCACGACGACGCCCTCGCGGCGCCGCCCGACACCGGCACCTTGCGCGGCGATGTAGCAGGCGTTCTCGCCGACATTCAGTCCGCTTTGGACGGACCGCAAGTACGCAACGCCTTGCCTGGCCTGCTCGCCGACCTCCGCGCCGAAGACGCACCCACCGCCCGGCTGGGCGAGTTGTTTTTGGTGCGAGAACGGGCTTACCTGACCGAAGTGCTCGACCGCGCGATCGCCCGCGGCGAACTGGCCCGGCGCCCTGAGATGTCAGTCGTGCACGCGATGCTGCTCGGTTCGGTTTTCGCCTGGCTGCACCTTCTGCGCGAACCAGTCCCGCCCGGCGGCCTGGCCGACGCTCTCGCGCCCGGCCTGTACGCCGCCATTGTCGAACTGGGCAGGTAATTTCCCCACGCGGCCTATCGTCGCCTCGGCCGAGGCGACGGCTTACGCCGGGCCAACTCGTCCGCGATTATCGCTTCCAGGCGCGTGTTCGCACTGCGAAGCACGCGGTATCCCCGAAATGCCACCACGATTACCGCAATCCCGACGACCGCGGCGACCGACACCACCGGCCCGTGCGAGACCAGCGCGTCGCGATAGTCGCGGGCGAGATAACCCAGCCCGAGCCCGGCAGCGAGCGCGTCGAGCAGCGCGAGCGGAACCCGTCCCAGGTTGCGCATGGCGGTTCTCCTCTCGGGACCCGACCCCCAGCAATCTAGGCGACCCCGAGGCCCCCGCGAGCGGTCTCGACCCGATCGGCCTACGCCCCCGGCCCGCGCGGGGCCTGTGCTAAGTTGACGTGAACTGGGGGGATCGACCTGCGGAAGCGAACCCAGGGGCCGGTAGCTCAGTTGGTTAGAGCAGGGGACTCATAATCCCTTGGCCGTCGGTTCGAGCCCGACCCGGCCCACTCTGCCTCCCCTTTTATAGGGTCTGACCTGCGAAAACAGCCTCGAAAACGATCTTGAAGCGAGGCCTCGCGGAGGCGCTGGAGACGAGCACAGCGCTGGTAACCCAAGGGATTGTTCGAGTAAGCCTGTTTTCATGACCGCCGTTGAGGCACCGCTAGAGGTGCTCGAGCCCGATGACATCCGGGAGCTTGTCTCGGACTGGAGAACGCACCTGAGGGCCAAGAACCGCGCCGACTCCACCATCGACGCCTACCTCGACAGCGTGGCCATGCTGGTCAACTACCTCGACGACGAAAGCATCTCGATGGTGGCTCCCGAGGTGGGTCGTCGAGAGCTGGAGCGGTATTTCGAATATCTTCGTCAACGGCCGAATTTCCGAACTGGCGAGTCGCTGTCGCACAGTTACATCGCAAAGCAGTACCGACACCTTCAGCAGTTCTGGCGCTGGCTCGACGATGTGGAAGAGATTGTCGAGTTGTCGCCGTTCTACAAAATGGAGGTCCCGCACGTTCCGGACAATCCGCCGACTGTCTTGCGTGAAAATGAGCTGAAGGCGCTGCTGGCCACTACGAAAGGGAAAGGTTTTGCCGAACTCCGGGACCGGGCGATCATTCTGGTACTGATCGACTGCGGAGTCCGGATCGGCGAACTGTCGCTGCTGACGGTGGCGAATCCAGCAGAGCAGGAGCGCGGCAGCTTTGATTTCGACGTCGACGTCGTCCGTGTTATGGGGAAAGGGCGTCGCGTGCGCGACGTGCCCTTCAACCCGGCGACCGCGGAAGCGCTCCGGCGCTACTTCCGCGCTCGCGTACGTCACCGGTACGGCAGGCGCACAGTGGCAGCCTGGCTCGGCCGCTATGGCGCGCTGAACGAGTGGGGCATCAGGTCGATGCTGGACCGTCGAGCTGAGCAAGCAGGCATCGGCCCGGTGTTCCCGCACCTCTTCCGGCACACGTGGGCGCACCGGTGCAAGCTGGCGGGCATGAGCGACGAGGCGATCATGCGGATCGCGGGCTGGCGCAGCCGCCAGATGCTCGAACGCTACGGGGCCTCCGCGGCGGATGAACGGGCGCAGGCAGCGCACCGCAAGCTGAACCTGGTTGGGGCGCTGCTCTAGCCGTCGGCGTTCCGGCCGTCTTGCTGGGCTCGGTGAGTGCGTCCGCGTGCCCGAGAGCTGCGGTAGGCCAGCCGTTGGAAGTATGCGCGTTTGGCGGCCAGTGCTTGCTTCTGCCGCGTTGCGTCGTCCATGACGCCTTCTGGATCCACCATCCGCTCGAATCGATCGAGCGCGGCTTTCCGCGCCGGCGCGGTCCGTGCTGCTCGGTCGGTGGTACGCGACCAGGACACGTGCGCGGCAGCGCGCGCTCGCATGGATCGTTGAGCAGGGGTCAGTCTTTGGTTCTCTGTTTTATGGCTGCCCATCTGGCCCTCCAGTCGGTGCGGAAGAGGCTGGGGAGGGGCAAGCGACGTGATCGACGGCGTTGACGTCCGCGCGACTCGAAGGCCTGCTTCGCGGGCGAAGCAGATGCCGTGAGGGAAGGGCGACCGGCTCGCCATTCGAATAGGTTTCGCTTGTGGTGCGCAGTATTTCGGCTGGGTGGCAGTTCGGACAGCGTCGGACGTCGCCGTTGTGGTCGGTGGTGGAGCGTGTGGCTATCGGGTCTCCGGGGCGTGCGTCGCACTGGCCGCAGGGCGGTGGAATGCGGATCGCCTCGCGCGGGACCGGATGGTTTATTGACGGTTCATGGATGGTTTGGCGGCAGGGCTTGCCCCTCGCCGGGCCATTGTTTGCCGCCCGTTCGGTCCCGTTTTGCCGCCCGCGCTGTTCTGCGGGAGGCAGTGCCTGCCCCTGGCTGGAGGCTTGGTATTCGTCGCCTGCGGCCCGGTCGGGGCTGTCGATCCGCTCTGGCGTCGTCATGCGCAGGTCGTAGCCGTTGGGCTGACGGTCGGCGCGCTGTACGTGGGCAGCGACGATTCGGGGGTCGGCCGGAACGATCAGGCCGAGCTTCTCCAAACCTCGGAGGGCGTAGCGGACCGAGCGTTCAGAGAGACGGGTGTATCCGGCGAGGGTGGTCAGAGACGGGAACGCGTTGCGACTGTCCGGGTCGGCGTGATTGGCCAGGCCGATCAAGACGACGGCGAGGCTGGACGAGTCACGCCGATCCACGGGGATACGGGCGTGCTTAAGCGCCCAGTTGATTGCTTCGATGCTCATGGCTTGCCTGCTCGCGGTCGCGTTTGGACTGCGCGCGACTGTGCTGTTGCCGCACACAGCTGGGTTAGGCGGATTGAGGAATTTCCCTCCGCCAGGGCGTTCTGAGCGGGGGCGCTTGCGCTCGGACTGAACTGGGTACGCGTTCGATTCGAATAATCGCTGCGGTCCAGGTCATGCCGACGCCTACACCGACGAGGGCGACGTGGTCGTCAGGCTGGACCGCGTCTCGTGCGAGCAGGTGTGTGAGACCGACGATCTGATCATTGGGACCTAGGTGTCCCCATTGACTGCCGACGTCGTGCAGCGTGCGTTCAGCGGGGATGCCGAGCGGGCGGAGACAGTGGGTGTCGAGCAGGTGGCGTCCATAGTGCGGCAGGAGAGTCCAAACCAGCTGATCGAGCGGCACGCGTGCGTCGGTCAGCGCACGGTCCATGACCGCGCGGATGCCTCGGGCATTGCGGGTCCTGATCGAGTCCGTACCGACCGCAGTGACGTACTGGAGTTTGCGTTCTCGGACGCGTTCCGGACCGGATTCGGTGGTTCCGGCGGGAAGGAATCGATGTTGTCCGCGGTGGAGCTGTTCCAGACTGGGGTCCGAGTAGGACGCGGTGGCCAGGACCCGCGCAAGTCCGGGGCGGTCGCCGAGGATGAGTGCTGAACCGCCGTCCCCGTATGCGATGCCGTGGTCGGCGGTGAGGTGGTCGAAAGCTGGCGGGCCGAACACTTCTCCGCCGGTGAGCATGAGGTGGTGGATGTCGTGGCTGCCGGTGAGGATGCGTGCACCGAGGTCGATGCCGCCGACGAGCGAATTCGACATCGCGTTGAGCTCTGCGGTGATGCCAGGACCGGCGGGCAGACCGAGCTTGGCGCGGATGTAGCTGGCGCGCGACCAGAAGTCGATGCCGCGGCTGCCGCGCCAGATGGCGCTGTGCAGATGCAGCTCGGGTACAGGGAGCGGCCCGTTGGTGAACTGCGCCAATGCGGAGAGCGCGGCAGTGCCCGCTTGAACAGCAAGATCCATGCCTGTCGTGCGCTGTGCGACTGAGATGGATTGCTGTCCAGTGGGATGGCCTTGATCTACGGGTACAAGTTCGCCGAGGGCTGCGCCGATGCCTCGGACGTGGAGCGATGGCCACCTCATGAGCGTTCCTCTGCGCGCAGGTCGGCTTCGATTGCGGCCATCGAGGTGTAGTAGGCGCGAAGTTGACTGCGGGTGATGCCTGCCTGGGCCGCGACTTCGTCAAGGCTGACAGGCGGCAGGCCGGGCTGGGATTGAGCGGTGAGAAGTTCGCGGGCGGCACGCAGGATCAGGGTCCGCACGGCTTCCTCCGTAGCGGGCTATTGCGCTGGCGGCACGTTTGTCAGCGCTGGAGGGAGGGGAGGGCGGGGCAGAGTGTGCCGGTTGTGGGAGCGGCTGTTGTTGTCAGCGGCGTCGGCGTGGGTTGCTCGCCCGGCGCTGGGTGATCCGCTCGAGGTGTTCTGCACGCAGGGCGACGGCGCGATCCGCGACAGTGTTCGAATGCTCATCGGCCGCGACTGTTCCGACGTCGAAGTCCGGGTCCGTGGTGATCGCTAGCAGCAGGACGGCGGCATTACGACTGAGGTTGACTACGGCGTAAGGCACTCCGACGGGAATATAGATGAGGTCGCCTATTGCAGGCAGAGCTGCGGCCATGGTCGGGCCGGACAGGACAGCGGCGTACCCGCTGAGCATGACCAAGGCGCTCTCGGCTGTGCGATGCCGTTGTGGCGGCAGGATGCGGCCGCCCGGAAGAAGGACCCGCGTCGCGGACATCCTCTCGACCGGAACTGTTGGTGCGTAGAGAATATGGGTGGTCAGACCTCCATCGGGCAACGGTCGGGTCTCGGCACCACGGGGGCGGCAATGCACGGCGAATATCGGCGCGGTCATGCCGTCCTCCCGGCCTTGTGATGGTGTGCGAACCGGCGGTGAGGTGTGTTGGCGAGGTTGCGGGCGAGCGCGGTGTTGGCTTCGGCGTCTTCCGGAGTGCGGCGGCCGTGGCCGCACGCTGCGGCGACGCTGGTGATGGGGCGTCCGAGGGCGTTCTCGGCGAGTTCGAGGGCTCGGGCTGATTCGGGTTTGTGGTGTTCGTCAACGAGTCCGGCGATGATCTCGACGTCGTCGGGGAGTCGGCGGAGGGCGCGGTAGTAGGCAGCGTTGGTGGAGGGTGCACTAGTTCCGGTGCACATGGGGATGTGCATGCGAGGGATGGGCAGCCGGAGCTGGGTCAGCTGGCGGTGGAGGGCTCGGATGACGCGGACGGCGAGGGCGAGGGTCGGCGGGGTGACCAGCGGTTCGTGGTTGAGGTCGCCGTGGCAGAGGTGGACGATCCAGGTCGCGTCGCGGGGGCTGTCGCGGATCATGCGGGTGATCTGTTCGGCCAGCAGCCCGGCTGCGGCGGATTGCATGGAGCGGGGCACGCGGTCGAGGAGGGTGAGGGTGGCCGGGGTCTCAAGCTGGAAGACGATCTCGTCGCCCCATCGGCGGTGGATGTCGTCGATGTCGTCCAGGAGTGCCTGGCGGAGGACGCCGAGGTTGGCGAGGGTGCGGAACGGGGCGCCGAAACAGATGTAGGCCAGGTCGAGCGGGCCCGGGATCGAGACTTGCGCGGGAGGCAGTTCGACAGGGCTGTCGAGGGAGCGGCGGGCGGCGATGACGGTGGCGGTGTGGCTGGCGCGGCGGAGGGACACGTCTTCGGGAGCGAGGCGGTGACCGGGCGCGATGCGGTAGCGGGGGTAGTCGTCGTAGCTGGTGGCGTCGCCGGTGCGGACGGGTTCGAGGGCCTCGACCTGCTCGAGGACGTAGAGCCAGTCGACGATCCATCGGGGGTCGGCGTCGCAGGGGAGCGTGGCGAGGGTGTAGCCACGGGTCTGGTCGAGCATCCACTGCATGCCTGCTTGCGGAGTTGGTGCCAGTTGCGGCGGCAGGGAGCCGACGAAGTGGATGGCGCGTGGCGTGCTGTCTGCGCTGGTGGTCTGTGTTTCGGGTTGTGTGGCGGTCATGCGTGTCCTCCCGAAGGCGTTTCGATGTGCGGGGTGACGGGGAGGGCGTCACGATGAAGGCGGTGCTGTGGTCCGCCCGGTTGGGAGCGGGGCGGACCACAGCGGGTGGGTCAGCCGGTGACAGGCAGGTGGCCGGGGCGCGGCGTGGGGGAGGGCGCGGGCCGGTATCCGGGGTGGCCGTGGTCCTGCCCGCGGTCGATGGGCTGGCCGCCGGGGCCGGGTTGTTCGGATGGTGCCGGGCGGTGGCCTGGCCGGGTGGGTTTGCCGGTCGGCTCGGGCGTTCCGGTGGGCTCGGGGTGCGTGGTGGGCGGCTGTTCGGTGGGCGGGGTGCCGGTGCCGCAGGAGACTGTCGCGACAGTGACGTTGATTGCCGGTGCTCCGGGGGTTTTCACGGTGATGGTGGCGGCGGTGGCGTGCGGGCCGCCCGACGCGCCGGGGGTGACGGTGAGGTTGCCGGTGGAGCGTGTCGGGGCTTTGACCGTGGTGACGCCGTTGCGGCAGGTGGCCGAGAACGGGCCGACGCTGGTGGTGCCGACTCGGACGCTGCTGACAGTTGCCTCGGCGATGCCCGCACCGGCGCGCAGGCTGATTCCGCTGGCGACTACGGCACCACTGGGGGAGGAGACGGATCCTCCGCCGGTTTTGACGCTGCCGCTGCTGGACACCGAGGGTGCTGGCCCGACTTTTTCTCCGCCGCTGACAGTGATCCCGGACGCGCTGGAACTTGACGTCGCGGCGATCGCGGCAGATTTCTGTGTCAGTGAGGTGGTTCCGAGCGCGATGGCAGTGGCGCCTGCGCCTGCTAACGCGACGCTGGCGGTGAGGATGAAGCGTTGTGACAGTGCGGGCATTTGCTGCTCCTTTGTGCAGGGTGTTCAGTGGATGAGGACGGGAGTGCCCAGCGGCACCTCGGCGGCCAGGCGCTGCAGCGCGTCGGCGGGGACGCGGATGCAGCCGTCGCTCGAGCCGGTTCCGTACGCACGGGGGTCTGGCCAGGTGTGGATGCCGGTCGTTCCGGGTCCGCCGCCGAAGGTTTCGTGGCTGGTCGAGTGGATGCCGAGCGGGAGGATCACCGGGCTGTAGGCCTGTTTCGGGTCGGTGAGGGACGCCATCACGAACGTGCGGCCGGGCGGGGTCGGTGCGGACTTCTTGCCGATGCCGACCGTCCAGGTGCCGACCAGCGTGGTGTCGCGCGTGAGCGTCAGGCGGAACGTCGCCCGGTCTACGTCGATCCGGAAGGGAGTGCGGCTGACAGTCAATGCGGTGTCCTGTGTGGACAGCCAGCCGACTGATCCGTTTGGGCGCGAGGGCAATAGGACCTGTACCCAGCCGTTCTCCCGTGCCACGACGGGAACCCACGTGTCGGAGCTGATCTCTCGCACCGGCAGTATCGCGAATGGCGCTGCCCCTGGGGCTCGGTAGAGCGGGACGGGCCATTGTGGATGCACGACAGTCCCGTCGGGTGCGTCGGCTTCGTTCACGTCTGTCGGTGCGCCTGCGAGTGTGGCGTAGGTGGTGGCCTGAGGGAGCGAATCGAGGTGCGCGACAGCTCGCGGCACGATCATCGGCACCGTCCGCGTGCCCGCTTCTGACGAGCCGTCGTCGGTCGCCGGAGGAACACCGACGAGAACGTTGCTCAGGTACATCGCCAGCAGTTGGCCGCACAGGATCGCGCCCGCCACCGCGAAGAGAGTGCGCCGGGAGATAGGCACGGGAATCGGCCTCCGTGGTGAGATCGGGAAGGGAAGCGGTGCGGGCCAGCCCCCTGACCGGGCCCGCACCGCCGGTTCACTTCGCAGCCAGCGCCGCGACGAAACCGCGGTCGGGCGTGCCGACGCCGGTGACGTTGTCCCAGCCCGGGCCGCTCTGCAGCGTCTGCGGGCGGGCGTCGAAGTCGACCAGGTACTGGCCCTGCTGGCCTGGCACCCCGGTCCCGGGGAGCCCGTGCATCGACGGGGTGAAGACGCCGGCCTTGGCGGGAGTGACGTCCCTGATTCCCTTGTGGAGGGCGTACAACGCGGGCGTCAGCAGCCCGCCTCGCGATCCGCGTGCCTGCTGTGCGTCGGCAGACAGCCCGGCGAGGATGGGTGCAGCGAGCGACGTGCCGCCGAAGGAGTACAGGCCGAACTGTCCTCGCGTCGTCTGTCCGACCAGGAAACCGGTGTAGGAGTCGGCCAGTGCTGCGATGTCCGGCACCGCACGGTGCCCACGGCTCGAGGATGCGGGCACGACGCCGTTCTGCCAATCCGGGGTGCCGTAGAGCGCGGACGTTCCGCCGCCAGCACCTCCGGCGAACGATCCGTCGGTGTTGCGCTGCGGGACCCACTTTCCGCCGGACAGGGTATTACCGCTGTTTTCCCACCCGGTCACGACGACGGGGTTGTTCTGCTGGTCGAGTCCGACGCTGGTGCCGCCGACCGCGGTCACCCAGGGGCTGGACGCGGGGAAGCTTGCGGTTGCGGACCCGGTAACCCCGGCGTTCGTGCCGGCGTCGCCGGTGGAAACCAGGATCGACTGACCTTGGATCGCGGCCTGCAAGGCAATGGAGTTGAACTGGTCCCGCACGGCAGGTGCCATGTTCCGCTCGCCGTCCGCATTGCCCCAGGAGAACGACAGGACGTCCGCGGAGTTCTCGGTCACCGCTTTCGTGACAGCGTCGTACAGGCCACCGAGGCAGGTTTTCGCCGCGTAGTAACGGATTTTCGCGTTCGGCGCGATCGAATGGGACGTCTGGACGTCGAGAGCTTGCTCGCCTGCCCACGAATCCGGATTGCACTGCTGCTGATCGGTGAACCCGCCGTCCGGCAGAACTGCGGTGTACTGGCCGGGTTTCAGCGGCGGCACGCCGACCTGGCTCGCGGCACGGTTGGCATCCTCGGCGACGGAGGATCCGTTGTAGGCGCCAACGATTCCGATGGTGGTGGCAGATCCCTGCTCGCCTGTGCCGAGCCCGTACATGGCACGCAACGAGGTGCCGTTGTAGCCGCACAGCGAGTTCGACTGCGCACCGGCGGGATATTTTTGCGGGACGTCGGTGTTGTTCTGCTCGCCCCACCAGCGAGCGCAGTGCTGGTCGGAGCCAGCGGCGTGCGGAGCGGTGTGCTGAGGCCGGATCGTCTTGCCGCTGTCGTCCAGTCCGATCACTGCCGTCACTGCTCCGTGCAGTGCGCTTGGAATCGTGACAGGAGTTTCCGGTGCGGTCAGCGTTCGGGCTGCACCGCCGACCTTGCTGCGGAACGAGGCCAGACGGGTGCCGAAGGCTTGCTCCAGGTCGCCGGTGCTGCCTTCGGCGTCGACGAACATCCTGTTCGGACTCGTGCCCGTGACCTTCAGTCCGACGCTTTTCAGCCAGTCCTGCACCTTGCGGACGGTGTCGTCGGTGGGGCCGAACCGATCGGTGAACTGCGCAGCGGTCAAGAAGCGGCCTCGTTCAGCTGCGCCCGGCGTCGATACCGCGGCAGCCAGGTGTTCGACGCCGCGAGCGTCTCGCAGCGACAGTGCGACCTGAACGCGGCGAACCGTCGACGCATCGGCCGCCGCGACCTTCGCGGACGGTGTTGCCCACGCTGGAGTGCTCCCGGCGATCGGGCTGCGATCGCCGTTTCCGTCCGGTGTTCCGTCGGCGATTGCCGGTGCCGCGACGGCTGACGCGAGCGTCAGGGCCGCGGCGAACACCGCAGTAGGCGGAGAAAAACGCATGAGTGTCCTTACTGTCGATTCAGAGCATGACAAATACGCGCCGGTCGACGGCGCAGAGCGAAAGAGAAGCGAATGATGAAAGGTGTCGCCGATTCTCGGCGAGATTTATTGATTTCTGTTCAGGCGGGACGGAACCGAAGGTGTTCTTGGTGGAGTCAAAAGGATAGCGGCGAATGACGAGGTGCTCGGCGGCCCTCGTGCACCATGCCAGAGTGGTCGTCGGGTGCTTGAATTCAGGCAGTTGTTCCGCGGATTGACGATGCTGCCGGAGCTCCGGGGAACGGCCGAGAATAAGCGGTAGCCCGATGCGTGCGGGTGCATCGCCGGCGCGACGTAGGTCGGCACGACAACTCCCGGGTCAGCGGTCGCCGGGCCTGGTGCGTCGCACCCTCCCTGATGCGACGGCCGCGACGGCCAACTCGGTGTAAACCTACCCGCCGTCGATCATTTGTCAACGGGTGAAGTCAAAATAACTGACGTAACGAGTGCGGGTCAGTCTCGCTCGTCGGACGACTTCTGGTCCTCGGAGATTGCCGAGAGGATCTCGATGAGCGCCTGCTTGTGAGCCCGTGAGGAGCCGTCGAGGGCGGGGCCGATCTCGCGCGCCTGGACGCTCTGCAGGCCGATCTGATTCATCAGCTCGAGGATCCGCCAGTCCGTCGCAGCGAGCTTTGTCTCGGTGTCCGCGAGGCCGGTGATGCGCTCCGCGGGCGTGGCGGGATCGAGTACGCGCGCGTGGATGCGCCAGAAGTCTGCGAATGCGTTCATCGCCGAGGCGCGCGGCATCGGGCGGATTCCGGTTCCCATGTTGCTGATGTGCTGGCGGCTGATCGAGATGCCACGCTGTGCCAGCAGCCAGTCCGCGATCGTCTGCGCCGAGGCTCGACGCGCCCGCAGCGCGGAGCGGTTTTCCTCGATGGCTCCGGGGTCGGTCACCGGCGCGCGGCCGCGGTCATAGTAGACAACCGATTCTTCGGTCAGCATGTGCGTGAAACGCTCGGCGAAGCTGTCGAGCGATAGAAGCACCCGGTAGAGCTCGGCCTGCTGGTCGGGGGTGCGCCGGGGAATCGGCGAATCCGCGGATCCGCGCGCGCTGCCGTCCTGGCCTGCAGGCTGCTCGTTCATCGGCCCCCTCCGGACGTGCTTGACAAGCTGTGTTGCGTCGCTACGCTGATCCGTGTCGTGACAACAACGCGCGACAAATATCCCATTAGCAGCCCTCCCTGGCAACAGCTGAAGGCGTCATGCCCTCCGAAAGGGGCATGAGGCAGTCAGCCGACGTCCAGGAGCAGCGAGATGGCTGGCTCGTCCGGCGGCACGGCCGCTCAACCCCAAACGCAAAGCAGTTCTTTCGCCACGCAGGCACCGCAGGACGGCATCGGTGTGCTTCGCGCACGGCTCGGACTGGTGGTGCCGATCTTGGGTGCGTCCGGGGGTGCTGGCGTAAGCGTGGTCGCCGCCGCGTTGTCCGATGTTCTGCAGTTGGCCGGGTACTCGGTGCTGCTTGCTGACACGGCGGGTCCGGTCCGGTCGGGACTCGGGCGGGCCGCGCGGGTGGACGGCCGTGTCGTCCGAGTTCCGGAACCGGCGGCACGAGTGCGGTTCTCCTGGCGGGCGCAAGCTCTGGTGGGACGCGTGGAGCATGCGGGACCGGACAAGTCGGTCGCGCCGTCGTTATGGTGGCTGCCTGGCGATCGCAGCGTGCAGGTCACGGTGGTCGACGTGGCGGGTGACGCGTGGGAATTGGCGTCGGACGTGCGGGTGGGCATCGGGCGTTGGCTGACGCTGGCTGTGTGTCCGTTGCTGGTGCTGCGTCCCACTGTTCCCGGGCTGGTGCAGGCGGAACAGGTCCTGGCTCGGCTTGAGCCGTGGATGCTGCGACGGGTGATCCCGCCGGTGGCGAATCTGGTGGTGTCAGGAACGCGGCGGTGGCCGCCGCGGGTTGCAGCGACAGCGGGGAACCGCGTTCACTCCATGTTGGACGGCACGGTCTTCGTGCCGTGCGAGAAGGGCATTGCGACAGGCGGGATCACCGCCGATGTCACGCCCGTGAAAATCCGCTCTGGCCTTGTTTCTCTGGTGCGTCGCTGGCGCGCGGCAGGCTGGCTGCCGCCCCCAGCGTGCCCCGCCAATCCTTCGTAGCACCAACACTTGTCGCCTTCCCCAGCGAAGCCCTCCCGCTTCCGCATCCCGGCCGTGCCTGGGTGCTGAGCAGGAGTCGCGATGTTCGCCCACGTGGTCTGGGGATGGATGGCCCACCTCGCCGATCTTCCGAACCCGGGACCCTCCACGCCTCCGGGTGCCGAGCAAATCCTGGGTCTGGTCGGCAATGTCAAGTGGGCAGCGGGAATCGCTTTGCTGGTGGGCTTCTTCATGGGCCTGGTGGTGTGGGCGGGTGGCCGATGGGTCGATCACCACCGCGCTGGCAAGGTCGGGCTGGTCATGATGCTGTGCGCGGTCGGTGGCGCGCTGCTGTACGGCATCGGCTGGACGGTCATCAACGGCTTCGCGGGGACCCCCAAATGACCGGGGCGGCCGACCGATCTATGGTCCGCGCCCGCAGGCGGCTCGGGGTGTCGGCGGTTCTGATCTTGCTTGGTGTCACTGCGCTTGTCGTCGTCGCGCATTCCCGGACGTCGTCGCTCGGTCAATCCGGCCCGCCGGAGGCATCGGGCATGGTTCGTCCGCAACCCGCGGAGTTGCCGGACAACACCGAGAGTGCACTGGCCGCTCGGCCGATGGTCTGGTTGCCAGCCTCCGCGGCGCAACCGCATTCCCAGGTGACCAGGACCGCCGGGCCCCCGATCGCTCTGCCGGCTCCGGCACTGCGAGCCGGGCGCTGGATCCCTGACGGTTTCCCGCCGAGCCCGGAGGGTGCCCTCGCCCAGCTGGTCGCGTTTAATCAGGCGGGGATGTCCGGCGGCGATCCTGACACCTACGACCGCGCCTACGCGCAATCCGCGCTGCCAGGTGCATCGTCGGTCGCCGATTCGGGCCTGCACGTCTTGCTGCACGAGTTCCGCAAAGCCGCTCAGCTGGCTTCTGGCGACACGACAGACGGGCTTACCGTGCGCTACGACGTCACCCACGGGCTGATCAAGGGCACCGCCGACGCCGGACGATACGTCGTGGCATGCACGCTCGGCCAATTCACCGCGGACTACCAGGGACAGGGAACGAGCGTCGGGGTCGGGGACTGCCAAGCTCTGCGCTGGACCGGAAACAGCTGGCGGATCAGCCCCGGTGCTCGGGCCGCCTACGCGCCGTCAGCCTGGCCTGGCACCACCGAAGCCGTCGATGCCGGGTACCGGCCGCTGAGCGGTGCGCGATGAACCCGATCGACTGGCTCTCCATCCTCGGAAACCTCGGCAAGTCAGCGGGCGACGCCGCGAGCAAGGGATTGTCGATCGTCGCCGGCAACGTGTTCGACTCGATCATGGCCGGGTTGTGGGGTTCCGGGCTGCTCGTGCTCAGGCTCGTCCTCGAGGGAGTCGACTACTACTCGCGCTTCACAGTGTCCAAAACGGACGGACCGATCGGCGTGGTGTGGCCGTTGATGTTGTGGATCAGCGGTGTTCTCGCGCTGGGCCTGTTCTTCTGGCAGATCATGACCGCGGTCTTGCGCGGCGGCAGGGGGTTCAGCCGCCTGTTGCTCGGGCCGATGCAGTACTGCGTAGCCCTAGCGGCTTCCGTCGGGATCGTCGCCGCGGTGCTGGCCGCGGCGGACGGGCTGACGACGGTCCTGCTGAGCTACGGGCTGGGCAGCGAGCGGTTCGCCGACGCGTTGCACGCGTTCAACTTCCCGGATGGGGTGTCCAAGGCGCTGACCGCGGTCGTGCTCGGCGTGTCCGCGGTGCTGGGCACCTTCCCGGCCGGCTTCGGCATGGCGTTCGAGATGATCCTGAGACAGGGCGGTATTTACGTCATCGTCGCGACGATCCCGATCCTGGCCGCCGGCCTGCTCGCCAATACCACCGCGCGCTGGTTCTGGAAGGGCGTCCGCGGGTTGCTGGCGCTGGTCTTCCTCAAACCGGCCATCGCGCTGGTCATCGTCATCGGCGTGGCGACGATGGCCGGTCGGCAGGGGCTGTTCGGACTGCTGTCCGGCGTGGTGACGTTGCTGCTCGCGCTGTTCATGCCGCTCGTGCTGTTCAAGCTGTTCTCGTTCATCGACCCGAACGCGGGCAGCGGGCTGCGCGAGCAGATGTCCGATCTCGGGGCCGACACGTACGGGCCGGACAGCCTTCCCGCCCGTGCATACGGCAGTGCGCTCGACAAGCTGAAAAAGGCCTGGCAGGACTGGAAATCGCCAGGTGACGACGAGGAAGGCGGCGACAACGACCTGCAGGAAAAGGCGAACGCCGATCGGTTCGACTCCGCGGACTTCGAACCGGAATTCGAGCCCGCCGATGACGACGAATCTCGTGACGGGGAAGACGAACAGGACGAAGAGGAAGACGAGCAGGAGCGGGATCCGGACGACGACAGCGGCGAGGGTGAGCAACCGCCGGATGACGACGACCCGCCTCAGGTGGTGGACCCGAGGGATGACCCGGCCGACGCAGCGCCGGACGACATTCCGCCCGGTGATGACGATGACGACGACCGGGCCGACAAGGCGGAAGACGAATGACCGGCGGGTCCCGGCTCTACACCGGACTGGGCCGTCGCGAGCACGACGGCTGGCTGCTGGGATTGCGCCCGGTACAAGCAGTCACCTGCGTGTTGCTCACCCTGCCCGTCGTGCTCCCGCTCGCCGGGGGAGATCTCGCCGGAGCACTCGCCGCCTCCTTGGCCGCATTCCCCGCGATCGCGCTGGTCGCGGTCCCGGTACGAGGACGTCCCGCGGTGCGATGGCTCGGGGATCTGGTGCTGTTCCAGGTCGGGATAGCGTTCGGCTGGTCGCGATGGCAGTCGCGCGCGGTCACCGGTGCCGCGGTCGACCCGGGGACGCCGGACCTGCCCGGAACACTCGCCCGGCTGCGGTTCCCGGACGGGCCGCCGATGCGAGATCTCGGCCGGATCTGCCTGATCCACGACACCCGCGAAGCCAGATGGGGTGCCACCGCGAAGCTGACGCACGGTGGGGTCGGGATGCTCTCCGCCGCCCAATGCCAACGCCTCGCCAACCGCCTGGGCAACCTGCTGGCGACCCTGGCACACCGCGAGGTCGTCGACCGCATGACGTTGCTGGTGCGCACCGTGCCCGACACCGGCAAGGAGTACGAAGCCTGGCGGTCCGCACACGAACGCACCGACGCACCGGCGGCGGCACGCCGTGCCGCCCGTGAGCTCGACCGCACTGTCGGGGCGGTCTCGGTCCGGCATGAGGTGTTCGTGACCTTCACCGGTCCCGAGCACGCTATCCGACGCCCGGCAGCCGCCGCGGGAGGCGGAATCGACGGACGCGCGGTTGTGCTCTACCGCGCTCTCGATGGCCTCGCCGAAGGACTCCGCGCACTCGGTGCCCAACGGGTAACTTGGCTGTCGGGCGCGGGCCTGGCGGAAGCGATCCGGACCGGCTTCAACCCAGGATCCGCTGGTTCTCTGCAGGCGCGGCAACCAGGGGTCGCGTGGGCCGCGGCTGGTCCTGGCCAGGCACCGGTGCCGAGCGCACGGGTCTATCGGCACGATGGCTTCGCCACGGTGTCCTATGCGGTGCTGATGCCGGAGGCCGGAACGACGTTCGGCTCGTTGAGCGGTCTGCTCGCGGTGCGTACGGCTGGGGAGCGGCGCGCACTGGCTATCCACTACGAGGCGCTGTCGCCACGCCGCGCTCGTACCACGGTCCGGGCCGGCCGATTTCGTGCCGGAGCGATACGGGACTGGAAGCGCTCCAAGGGATTCAGCGCCGCGGCCTCCGAGTCCCGCGCCGCAGCCGGGGCGCGTGCGCAGGAGCAGGCCGTCGCCGCCGGGCACGGGCTGGTGCGTTTCGCGGCAGCGACGGCGATCACGGTTCCGGGGGAGTGGAGCGTCGAAGACCACGCCGCACGAATGGAAAACGACATCGCCGGCCGCTTCGAGCTGCTGCGCCTGGACCTTGCGCAGGACGCAGGGTTTGTCACCGCGGTTCTCCCCGTCGGAATCGGGCTGCCCCGGCTGCGCGGAGGTGTCATCTGATGCGGCCACCCGAAAGAACCGCAGCCGACCTGCTCTCGACGTTTGGCGGCACACCCCAGTTAGTTCCGGATCGCTCAACGCCGACACGACGAGAACGCGACCGGCTCAACCGGCCGGTGGCACCGCTGCGCGGACATGCCCGTGCTGGGCACGGGTGGTCCCCGGTGCTGGCTCCGTTGCCCGTGTACCACGCCAGCACGCGTGAGATCGGCGGGCTGTTCCCGCTGCTGGTGGCCTGCCCGGTTCCCGCGGTCGGAGCGCGAATCGGCTACGACGTCCAGTCCGGCGGGGCGTTCTACTGCCACCCCGTCGAATGGGTGCTCCGCAACGGGCTCGCGACCAACCCGAACATCGCCCTGTTCGGCGAACCCGGACGGGGCAAGTCCTCGACGGTTGTCGCCTTTGTGCTGAGGATGCTCAACTTTGGCGTCCGCACCTTGATCAGCGGTGATGTCAAAGGCGAATACACCCCCGTCGTGCGCGCTCTCGGTGCCACGCCGATCGAACTCGGCGCTGGCAACCATGCCAGGGTCAACGCCCTCGACCTCGGACCGCTCACTGCCCGGTGGGACTCCTGGACCGCGCAGCGACAGCGGGACGAGCTTTCTAGCGTGCTCGGCCGCTGGGTGCAGTTGCTGGCGGCGCTGGCCGAATCGCAAGGACACGCACCGACCGTCAGCGACGAAGCCGCGATCGCCGCGGTTCTGCATCGGCTAGTAGGTGCCAGAGACGGCAACAGCCGCCTTCGGCCGATCACGATCCCGGACGTGCACCGCGAACTTGCCCACGCGGATACCGAGCTGTGGCACGACCTCCGCTACGCGCACCGGCACGACTTCCTCGACCGGCTCCGTCCGATGACCGACGCCCTGGCCAACCTCATCTCGGGCGCTCTCTCCGGACTGTTCGACGCGCCGACCACGGTCGCCATCGACTGGGCAGCACCGGTGCAGAGCATGGACCTCTCGCGCCTCCGCTCCCGCGGCGACACCGCCGTCGCCGTCGCGCTGACCTGCCTCGGTGCCTGGTCCTCCCTGGCCACCGACCTCCGCAACGACGGAGAAATTCGCATCGTCGTGCGCGACGAACTCTGGCGACAGCTGCGCCTAGGCCCCCGCTCGGTTGCCGCGATCGACGCGGAACTTCGGCTGTCGAGGCTGGAGCAGATCATCCAGATCCTGGTGCTGCACAAGCTTTCTGACCTGCTTTCTGTCGGAGCGAAGGGTTCGCAAGCTACCGCCATCGCGAGGGACCTGATCGCGCTCTGCTCGACGAGAGTCCTGTTTAGACAGTCAACGCGCGCCGCCGACGAACTCGCCGAAGCTCTGGCGCTGACCGGACCGGAACATCAGCGCCTGATCGGGCCGGTGAACGAACGACGCGGTCGAGCGCTGTGGAAGACGGAGAACCAGCCTGCTCATCTCGTTCAGACCGTGCTGTCCAGCTTCGAAAAACGCCTCTTTGACACCAACGCGCAACTGCGACCAGCGCCGAACGGACGGGGACGTTATGGCTAACAGCCGTATCCGACTGGAACCTTTGTCTGCAGTCCTGCACCGTGACCGCGAGGTCTACGTCGGCTGGGACGACCCATTGCAGACTTATTTCGCCCAGGTGCGCGACGGAACGGATGAGCACGGAGAAGACCGTCTCACCGTCGATGTCGGCGGGGGATTCGGCGACATTACGTACCCGGGTGGAGCGATCGCGGCAATCCGCCCGTACGCCGAGATCCCGGAGGACCTGGGCGAGCTGCTGAACATCAGCCGCGTGTCGACGACGCCGACGTACACCGACCTGCGGCCTGAATCGCGGAGCTACCAGCAAGACCGCCACCTCGAGTCAGAGCTCGGCAGGCTCTACCGCCCCGAAGGCTTCGTCACCGAACTCACCCGCGAGGACGTCACGCCGGTGCTCAACGAGCACGGTTGGACCGCCGCGGACATCCGCGCCACCGATGGCGGTCACGCCGAGACCTACCGCCGCGGCGACCAGGAGCTGTCCCTTTCCTGGACCTGGCCCGACCAGGACTACGACACAGAGCGCTTGCTGAGCCCGATTCGTGTCGACGGAGAGCGTTACGGCGTGGACTCGCGGGAAGCATTGTCCAGCACGCTGGCCGAAGGCAGCCCGGATTCGCAGACTCTCACTCCGGCAAGCGAAGAGCGGGTCGAGTCGCTGCTGACCGACATCTTCGCGGCCGACGAAACACAGACGGACGCCGAGCGGCTGGACAACGAGCGCGATTCCGGGCTGGACGCATCGTGGTTCGACGATCCGCCCTCCGACGATCACGGATTCCACTCAGGACTCGGAACCTAGGCATGGCGCGCGTACGCCGAACGAAGTGGAGGAGGTTCTGGAATGGACGATGAGACGGTACAACGGATTCGCCGATCTGCGCAGGTCGCGTACATGGATGTCTGGGAGAGCGCAGTCATCCCTGCCGGCGTGCATTCCGGAGGGCTGCAGTTCGGCATGGAGGCGGTCGAAGACCGGTCCGAGGCAGCGTATCGGGAGACGGTCATCGCGATGTGCGCCGAATTCGGCGCCGACGAACGCGACTACTATCGGGCTGACCCGGACGCGGCCGAGCGCTACGAGCCTGCATGCATGGCCGAGGAACCCGACTACCCCGGCGAGCACGACGCTTGCGCCGACGAAGACCGGATGATGGACGACCAGCTCCGGTCTGAGGACGACGACTTCGGCCAGAGCCTCGGATACTGACCGTGGCCAGGACGCGTGTGCTTCAGCGGGCCCGATGAACCGCCAAGGGAAAACCGTTGCCGGGGTCGTCGCGGGCATCGTGGTGGTGCTCTGCGGGTTTCTGCTCGCAGCCGCGATGGTCGCCGGCGTCCAGCCGGGCACGGCGATCGCCGCGTCCGGCTGCGGGCCTCCGTCCGGCGGGACTGGACGAATCGTCCGCGATCCGCCGGACGCAGAAGCAGCCAACATCGCCCGCACCATCGTCGGCGTGGTCCAGCAGCGACGGCTCCCTCGGAGGGCGGCCGTCATTGCCATCACGACCGGCCTGGTCGAGTCCCACCTGCACAACCTTGACCACGGCGACCGTGATTCCCTTGGCGTGTTTCAGCAACGACCCTCGCAAGGCTGGGGGAGCCGCGCAGAGATCCTCAATCCCGTGCACGCCACGAATATCTTTCTCGACCGGCTGTTGGCTGTTCCTGGATGGGAGACGCTACCGCCCGGCAAGGCAGAGCAAGCCGTGCAAAACAGCGGCTTCCCCGGCCGCTACGCGCCCCGAGAGCCCGAAGCAGTCCGCATCGTCGCGTCAATCTGGTCCGGCCCGGACAACCCTGCCCCGCACGCTCCCGTCGGAGCGTCGTCGACCGCCTGCGACGACGGCAAATCCAACGTTCCGCTCCCGCCCGGCAATGACCGCAAAACCCGCATGCCCGACGGCTTCGTCCTTCCTTCAGACCCGAAGCAAAGGGCTGCGGTCGGGTACGCCGCGGCGCAGGTGGGGAAGCGATACGTCTGGGGTGGCAAAGGCCCGGACGCCTTCGACTGTTCGGGCCTCATGCTCGCGGCGTGGGCCGCCGCTGGCGTCGGCATTCCAGCTTCCACCGTCGGACAGGTCACCGCCGGGCACGCTGTCCCCGACCAGTCCCAGCTGCAACCGGGCGACCTGGTGTTCATTCCCGGAGCGCTCGGCACGCCCGCTCGGCCGCGTCATGTCGGCATGTACGCCGGAGCCGGGCTGATTATCGACGCCTACGACGAGCAGCACGGAGTGATCATCGAGCACCTCGCCGATTGGTCCGCACGCATCGTCGTCATCCGCCGAGTCGTCGATCCGGCGACGCCCTCCCCGCCGCCAGGAGGGAGCCCGCACTGATGCCTGAGCGCGCGATCCCTCCCCGCACGGGAGGACCGCTACTGTGCCTCGCCACCGTTCTGAAACCGCCGGTGCCGACCGAGACATCGTGCTCGTCGCGCTGCTGGCCGGAGTCGGCCTGATCGCTTGCGCAGCGGTCTTCGCCCTGGCTGCCGCAGCGACGCTGACGACTGGATTCGCCACCGACACCTGGGCCTGGCCGCCCGTGCCACGCATGCTCAGACTCGCCGCACAAGTCGTTACCGACCCCGTCCATCCCGCTGCCGCGCTGACCGACCCGTGGGCATACGGCGTTTCCGGGCGGGAACTGGCTTTCTACGCCTACGCCACGGCCGTGGTGATGGTGCTGGCGAGTGTGACCGTCGGCGTGTCCATCCCAGCATGGCGTCGGCTCGCCCCCGCTCGCCCGGGCCACGCCAGTCGGCTCCAAGTCCGCCGAACCCTCACACCCGCAGCCGCCCGCCGCACTGCCGCGTGGACCCGGCCCGACCTGACTCCTGCGCAACGTCGGCGCGTCCCGGCCACGGAGATTTCCGCACCGCTGCCGCGCGGACCGTATCGGGAGCGCCTGGTCGTCTCGCTGGAGACGCCGACTGGCACGATCGCCCCGACTCGTTCCGGCAAATCCCGCACGGACCTTGTCCACAAAGCACTTGATGCGCCCGGTGCGTTGTTCGCGTCCACCACCAAGAACGACCTCGCCGAATGGTGCCTGCTCGCGCGTTCCCGCCGCGACCATGGTGGCACGGCCTGGCTGCTGGACATGACCGGAACCACCGCCTGGCCCCGCCACGTCCGATGGAACCCCATCGCCGGTTGCCACGAACCCGCTGTCGCGCTCCGCCGTTCCGAAACCCTGATCACGACCTCCGCACTCGGGCTTCAGGACGTCGGCGGCAACGACGCCGTCTTCCGTGGCCGCGCACGGATCGTGCTGCAGGCCTACCTGCTCGCGGCCGCTCGCCACCACCGCCGGATCGACGACCTCATCACCTGGGCCCTGACCAAGCCCGCCGACCAGGAACCAGCCGAACTGCTGCAGCGAGACTTCCCGCAGCTGGCGTACAACCTGCGCTCGGAAACCAGCATGGTCGCCGAAACCGCCGACGCGGTGTGGATGAGCGTGCGCCGCGCGCTGGAGCCATTCATGGACCCCGGCATCCGCGAGTTCTGCACCCCCGGCGGAGACGACCCGTTCGACATCGACACGCTTCTCGACACCGGCGGCAGCGTGTTCGTCATCGCCGGCCAGCACCCAGCGCCACAGGCCAGGCCCGTGCTGAGCGCGTTCGCCGAAGAGTTCCTCAGCCGGGTCCAAGAACGCGCCCTGCACCAGGAACACCGCCGCAACACACCGCCGGCCACCACGATCCTCGATGAACTCTATGAAGCCACCCCGGTTCCGCGACTGCCCGGATTCATCTCCGACATCGCCGGCCGCGGCGGACCTATCCATTGGTCTGCCCAATCCCGAGGGCAGCTCGACGAGCTCTACGGCGAGCACGGTCGCAAGACGCTGATCGACAACACACTCACGCTGTCGGTGTTCCCCGGCATCAAGGACGATCAGACGCTCGAGTGGCTCTCCACCATCAGCGGGCAGCACCGCCGCCGCACCTATCAGCATCACGCAGACGGCCTGCTCAGCACAGGCCGCGGCTCGATCGGCAGCGAAGACACCCCGACCTACCGTCCCGGCGACATCCGCACCCTCGACCGCGACCGGGTACTGATCCTGCACGGCAACCTCAAACCGATCCTCGGCCGCACCATCGACGTCACCCGACGTCCTGACTGGCCCCAGATCGAAGCCGACGTCGCCGCTATCCGCGCCGGGAACGCCCAGCACGAACTCGACCGCATCCAGGGCCGCGAATGAACGCCGACGACGACATTCCTGTCCCGGAAGGCGAGGACGACGGCCCGCAGCGCAGCGAGGCCGAGATCGCCGCCATGGTCGAACGGCTGTGGTCCGCAGCCCAAGGCCACGAGGCGCGGATCGAACATCTCCACGAACGGCTTCGCAAGCTCGAGGCCCAAGACGAATCAGACCCGCAGCATCTCGCTCGCTGGCTTACGTTCCCCGCACCGCCAGCCGCTGAAGACCCCGCCCACCAAGGCGAGACACCGTTGTTCACCATTGCGTGCTTCGTGCAGTACTACAACGAGGTCTACGTCGGACGGCCCGGCAGCCGCGCCGTCGCGATACCCGACTGCTGGCTCAACCACCCTGCGCTTCTCGCCGAAATCGCGACCCTGACCTACACCTGGCGCGCCGCCCACCTTGGTCGGCACGCGAGCGTCCGCGAGGCCCAGTACTGGCACGACCGGTGGCGACCCGCGTTCGCTGAACGCCTCGCGACCGAGTGGACTCACCCGCACTGTCTTACCGCGACGCACAAGCAGGTCGGTTCGGGCGATCTGAAGGACCGGTACACCGTCGAAGCGAGGTCTTCGCCCCAGCGGTCTTCCGACTGACTCGACGCACAGACGGAGTTGCCAAGCTTCATCGGCAGTCGTGTTTATGAGGGACCGGTGCTCCGTCGGGGCAAACGGCGCACCGGCCCTCGGCCCGCCTGGCGCGTAGGCGGGCCATCCGTGCTCCAGGGAGGAGCAGTACGGAAGCTTTGGGACTATGCCGAGCGGCACAGGCGGACGCGGTGCTTTGCTGCGTACTCGTCCACCAGCATCCGAGTGTCCATTTTGGATAGCGAGATGCTCTCCAACTCTTCGAGTATGTCGCTGTAGCTCCCGTCTTCGGCCATGAAAACAGAGGCCCCGTAGTTCGGAACGTGGACGAAGGGCCCGCTGTTGGTGCGGTACAGCGTGAACGCGCCCGCGCGGCCGGAATGTCCACGGGCGGCCGTAGGGACAACGCGGATGCTGACGGTCGAGGTTGGCGCGGCCATCCTGGCAAGGAAGCTGAACTGCTGAGTGACAGTTTCTGGCGATCCGGTCACGTCCGCGAGCGCGGTTTCGCTGACGTATGCCGTGAGTTGCCTTGGATGGACGACTTGCCGGTGTTCCGCACCGAGTTCTCCGATGAAGTGGACTTCGGCCTCTGGCCTCCCCGCAGCGATCAGGGCTTCGCGTTGGTAGTCCTCGTGCTGAACGAGATCGGGTATAAACAGTGGATGCCAGTCGGCCACGGATTGGGCCGTAGTTCCGCAGTCGGCAAGCATCGCGCAGCGGTCGTAGGCATAGTCGCGGCCCATGATGACAACCTCGGACGCAGTCAGTCCTGCCAATGCGAGAACGCGGCGCTTGTCGCTGCCGTGGACACCGAGTGCGCCGAGAATGTAGGCGACGTGGATGGCTGGTGCGGCGCGCAGACCGAGTTCCCAACTAGACAGCCTCGCTGGCGGGACCCCGATCTTTCGGGCAAGTTCGTTGAGGCCCCACGAAGCGCGTTCCCTCGCGGCACGCAACGCGGCTCCGAGCAGCGTCGCACGCGTGCTCCCCGCCATCGGCCCTTTGCTGGCTCTCATCGCGATTTAGCCTTCGCAGTTGTCATCGCCGCCTCCTCCGTTTGGACTTCACGGATCGGTCAGCGGACCTGTTCGGGAGGCTCCAGCCCTGTTGTTCGCGGTACGCCGCGTCGCAGGGCAGGCATTGCGTCGGTATGCAACGCGCCCGGCGTTGCTCATGCGGCGCGAACGCTGCAGCAGCTTCCTGACCGCAGAGCATGGTGATGTGTTCACCTGGCGCGGGGACCCTCGTGAGCCGCACGCGGTGCCACACTCCGTCGATGACCGGATGGACGTGCTCGAGGTAGATGAAGATCAACGCCGCCATTGACGACCGCTCCTCTCCTGGCCGGGCAGTCGCACAACAGTCCTCGCGCCTCGCGATACGGAGTTAAGATCACGAAGCAACGAGCGGAACGGGACCGAAGCACCCTTGCGGTTCAACGGAAATAGCCAGACCCGGAGCAGCCATGAGCAGTGCACCAGGAACATCGCTACCTCCTGCCTGCGACCTGCGGTGGTTTTGCTGTGCTGGGCTCAGAAAACCCCAACGCGAAGGACGTCGACACCGCGCTTGCAGGACTCTTGAGAACGGCCTGGCCGGTTGAAACGTCCCCGGGGACGTTTCCAAACGTGCTAGCCCAGAGGAGGGATTCATGGCGAACGACCGGCTTCGCACCGCCATGCTGGCGGCGAACCTGACCTTCGAGCAGTTGGCCGAGCGAGTCGACGCGCACCCGAAGACGGCAGAACGCTGGATCCGGGACGAGGTTGTGCCGCATCGAACGACCAGGCACCGGGTGCTCACCGTGCTGGAGGCACGTGAAGCCGACATCTGGCCATCCCTCAACGGCGTTGCCCGGCCGACGCCTGCCGAAACCGAGTTCGTCCATCTGTACCCGTCGCGCTCAGCCATTACGGGGGCAGCCTGGCAGGAACTTCTCGCGGGCGTCGAGGACCAGATGGACGTGCTGGTCTTCTCCGGGGTATTCCTGGTCGAACAGTACGACCTGGTGCCGTTGATCCGGAAGAAAGCTCAAGCGGGAGTCCGTTTCCGGCTCCTCGTAGGCGACGAGAAATCGGAGGCTGCCCAGCAGCGTGCGATCGACGAAGGCACGCCTGGCGGCCTCGAGGGCCGCATTCAGCTGATGCGCCGATACCTGGCCGAGGTGGCGGAACTCGATGGCGTCGAAATCCGCACGCACGGCACCACTCTGTACAACTCGATGTATCGATTCGATGACCAGCTTCTGGTGAATCCGCATGTGTACGGAGCGCTAGCCGGGCAGAGCCCTGTCCTGCAGTTCAAGCGCCATCCGAGCGGGACTGTGTGGGACCATTACCTGAAGTCGTTCGAGCAGGTGTGGCGGTGCGCAAAACCGGAGAAAGGGGAGGAGTAGTCATGGCCAGGATTGATTACGTCGACGACCCGGCGGCTCCGGCTGCGAACAGCGTAGTCCCGTCAGTCACTGTGGTGATCCGCAACGATCGCGGCGAAGTCCTTCTGATCCACAAGATCGACAACGACCTGTGGGCGCTGCCCGGCGGTGGGCACGATATCGGCGAGACCATCACGCAAACTGCGGTGCGCGAGGTAAAAGAGGAGACCAGGCTGGACGTCGAAATCATCCGGCTCACCGGCACGTATACGAACCCGCGGCATGTGATGGCCTACGACGACGGCGAAGTGCGCCAGCAGTTCTCGCTGTGCTTCGAGGGGCGAGTGATCGGCGGCGAACCCCGCGAAGACGGAGTGGAGACCAAAGCTGTTCAGTGGGTCGACCCGTCGCGGCTGGAAGACCTCACCATGCATCCGTCGATGAGGATGCGGATCGCGCACGCTCTAGACCCTGACAGGCTTCAGCCTTATCTTGGCTGATCATCGTTCAAGCGGCTATTCGTGCGTTCGACAGCCGCGCGCATGACAGGTGCCGCGACGAGCCAAGCCCGGTGGACCGGGTCGGAAGCGGGATAGCGGGAGAGGATCTCCGAAATTCTCTCGTTGCACGAGACCCGCTCTCCACCGGGGCCGACGGTCAAGTCGGCAGCGACCAGCGCGTCCAGGAGCGGACTGTCACGGAACGGGAATTCCGCGAGCTGGTCCGACATGCCCCTCTGCTCCGCTTCGAACCTCGCTCCGGAGTGATGCGCGACGAGGTTGACCACCACGTCGGACCAGCCGTTGGCCTTGAGATACCGCGCGCCGTCCAGCGGGTGGAACCCAGTGCGCCCGATTTCCGGTGAGTAACCGATGTCGTGCAGCCAGGCTGCGGCGACGAGGGTCGGCCGTTCGGACTCGTCGACCGCGTCGCCAAGCTCCTGCGCACGACTCGCGACGGCTTGCACGTGGTCCCACCGCCGCCCGAGCGGCTTGACGAACCTCTCGCTGACCTGGCGCGCGTGCGTCACGGATTCCATGGCACTCAACGCTACCGGTCGGCCTGGCTCACGCGCTTTCCGCATGCGACGTGATTAAGGTTCCGCCTGTCGGAGGCCCCGGATTGCAAGAGCGCCTTCCTCGCGGCTGTTCACCCGCGTCATGGCCCACGTAATGCGGATGAATAGCGGAAGCCGCGGCGCTGCTAGCGGATCTGTTCGGGTGCTATTGACCAATTACGATAGGCCGATCGCCATCGCCCTGTTTGTCGCTGGGACCCGATGGAGTCTGCTGCGGAACGACGGTTGCGGGGTCGGCGCAGGTGCTTGATTAGCGGGGGTCGTCGCCAGCCTGTTGCGCTGCAACGATCCGCCACCTCGCCAAATCCGTGCGGGCCTCCACTGTGATCAGGTCATCGGGACCCAGAACTCTCACCAAATCTCCGACGAAGCGCTCATAAGCAGCGATTGCCTCTTGCGCATTGCCGGAAAATCCGAAATCGCTCCGGAGCTGGCGGAGCCTGCGTTGCTGAACCAGCGCTCGTCTCGCCGTTTCCGAAGGCTGGCGTGCCTCCAAGGCTTCCATGAGCTGCGTATGCAAGCGGCTCAATCGACGGGTCTCCGAAGACAAGGCTTCAAGAAGCTCACGGACTTCCACCCCCGCCGCCGGTTCATCGGTACCGGCAGTGCTGCTCGTGCTCTCGGAAGCGTGCGCTTCGGTGTGGTCGGTCGCACCGGGCAACTCCAAGACGTCTCCCGCAGTCATACCCGCGATCCTTGCTACGACAGCATGAGAAGTCCGGCCGAGATTCTTGTCCGTGACGAGGCGCAATTCGGCCGCCGCGATCTCTTCTCCGGTAACACGGTGCAGTCGACTCATCGGTTCTCGCCTCCGTCCGCCTCTTGAATCAGTCTATCGAGCAGGTCGTCGGTGAACCCGGAGAGCAGTCGGTTGTCGTCGGCTGTCGCCAGCTCGGATCGCGCCAGCCTGGTCATCACTTTGAGACCGGCCACTCGCTTACTGGGCGAGTCGTCCAGCGCGAGATCCGCCGCCCAGGTGAACCGGCGCCACCACTCTTCTCGTCGGGCAGCGTCCTCGCGCTGCTTGGTGGCCCGATCGTTTGCGCGGGCACCCATTCGTGCACCGAGGAAGGCTCCGGCAACGGTCAGCAGCCCAAGCCCGAGGGTCACTCCCATCTGCAACCCTGACATCGCCCTCCCTCAACCCCTGGTCCGCCGAGCGGCAGACTACCCAGGTCGCAGAGAGCTGCTTCGTGCACGGCGGTCCGCCGCCTCCTGGCCCAGCCGTCTGCGAGTCGCTTCGTTCGCGCCGCAGGCTGTTGATGACGACAACACATAGCGGCACAACGGGGCGCGCACCGTGTCAAGCGACCAGATCGGCTTGCCAGGCGGGGTTGGGAACCGGCGTCACGTACAGCGGAGCTACTGGCAGGTACGGCGCGGCTTAGGCCGTGCCGTACGTGTTGTCGACGCCGATAGGGATCGCTTGCCCGAGATGGTGCCGCAGTGCGGTGCGGCCCGCACGTCAGCGTTCATTCCCAGCGTCGTTCGTCGCTGGAGCTTTCGCCATCGAATCAGCGAACTGGTGGCGGTCGATTGTCGGCAGGAACCCGACGGAACGACGTTCGCTGGTGACCGGGGCGTTGGCGGTCGGCAAATACGGCAGGTAGCTGAGCAGAGTCTTGATTGCATCGGCAGAAGGCTGTCACCGCACACGCGCTCGTTCCGTTGGCGGTGACCAACAGCGCGAGCCGCCTGCGAGCAGGTCCGATGCCCGGTGGCTGCCAGACCGGATTTCCCTGGCGATCCGCTCGTGCGAGCAGAACGCCACGGTCGCCTGGTGCTGTCCAGGACTCCCTCCCTCAGCCCGGTTTCCTGCTTGCAGACACCCTGTAAGGGCCACGGTCCACCTCGACATGCGCGCACAAATCATCGTCTAACATGCCCCCGCCACTCAACCGCCGCTGACGCGCGCGTCGGCACCGGCACCTGCCACACACCTGGCTGCCAGCCCTAGCTGCACCGCCGTGGCCGAACCTGCCCCGTCACAACCCTCTCCCACAGCCACAGCCACAGCCACAGCCACAGCGAGCCAGCCCAGCGCTGCTATCGCGTCACCAACGCCACCACCGCGACTGTCGCCCAGGCAGCCACAACCCAGTCTGGACCCAAACTGCTCGTCGCCGGTTTCGTCACGGCCGTCGCCTTCGGCTGCGTGCTGCTCTTGACGTAACGGAAGGAGTGACGGGCGGCCACCGCACCTTTCGTGAACGCCACAAGAATCAGCTGTCGGCCGGGGTCTTCTTTGCGAGCGCGGCGATGTAATCGAGTCCGGTGGCAGGATCTACCCAATCCAAGCCTGCGTCGCGGACCGTTATCCACGTCGCCCACCATCGCCATCGGTAGGTGACGCCGGCTGGGCGAACGAGCCAGAGTTCATCGTCTCTTTGCGATTCCAGCGACGCCAGGACTGCTCGTTGCCGGGCTCGTCGCTCACTTCGTCGAATCGCGCGGACATCGATTCGCACTACGCCAGGTCGACGAGTGAAAACGCGGCTGTACGCGACGCGCGCCGCGCCGAGCACAGCACGTACGGAGTCCGGCGTGACACGTTCCAGTTCTGACGGGTGGATGTCCGCATCCATAAAGCCAGGGTAGCTCTGCACGCACCAGAAAGCCGTCTCTCGAACTGATTGGCCGAGTCAGAACCCGTCCGGTGGCAAGGCGAGCATGTTGCTGGCGCCTCAGTAGGTGTGCTTGTGGCGCTCTCCTGCCGCGAGATCGCGGGTGTCGTCGTATTGCTCGGCTTCGAGGCCGGCGGAGACCGATTGCTGCACAGTTACGGTGCGGGAGCCAGCGTGGGCCCGCGCGTTTGTTCCAGCCTGGAACTCTTGGTCGAGCTGGTGTTCTCTGAGCCCTTTCTGGGATGGCAGTCCATCGTTGGCGAGGTGGTTCCATTGGTCTGTGAGGTAACGCCACGCACGCGCCTGCGCTCCGTTGGTCGTCGGTGGTTTCCCGAGCGGGCTGCTTCCAGCCTCACCATGGATGCCGAACGTTTCCCGGTAAGCGGCCGCCAGGGTCAGCGTCTGTTCCCATCGTGCTGCCCGCGCTGGCGCGTCCGGACGCGGGCCGAGACTGGCTGCCCACCGCGGTGGCTCTGTGACAACGTGGCGCTTGATGACGGCGGTTCGGTCGCGGATTTCGGCATGGGCGAGTTCGAGCCGAGTCAAGCGGCTTCGGCGTTCGCCCGGCGTGAGGATGTCGGTACGCGCGATCCAGGGGAGTGACGGCAATCCCGCGTCATTCGCGCGCTGGCGGTGTGTGAGTTCGGCGACCAGCGTCGTGGCAACCCGCGCAGGGAGTTCGGATGAGTTCGATGGCTCGTCGAGTGCGACTTTGCGTAACGCTGTGGCGAGAGCGGCCTCCGGATCGAGGAACGCGGCGGTTCCTGCGGCAGCGTGTCTCCAGACGATGGTCCACTCCTCGGCGAATACGGTGGCGTGTGGGAGCTTCTGTGCGGCGAGTTGCTGCCAACGGCGGACCTCGTCTTCGGTCGGGTTTGCCGTTCGGGCTGGCGGCCGACGGTTGGTGCGGTAGTTGCGCAGAGCGGCCAGCAGTGCGAGACCGGGTGCCTCGGCCCAGGTGAAGTCGTTGCCGCGGGTGACTGCTCGGAGCAGGCGTTCTGCTTGCCAGCCTTGGTCTTGGGCGTCGGCGAGGACATTGAGGATCGCGTGTTCGGCACCGCTGTTGACGGTGGCCGGAACGTATCGGGCGAGCAGGTCGAGGTAGCGGTCTTCATCTCCGGCGCGGGCGAGTTGCTCGTAGCGCTTGACCAGAACGTCGAGCGTTTCGGCGTGGTCCTCATGTTGGGCGTCAAGGTAGTCGAGCACGTCGTCGGCGGAGAATTCGGCAGTTTGGCTTGTTGTTGCGGGCCTGGCTGGGGGAGCGGGGGTGCCGTAGCGGGTCCAGCGGAGGTTGAGTTCGTCCCAGCTCTTTGCGCGTGAGCCGTGGGTCTCGGGTCGTGGTCCAAGGGGGCTGTCGGTCTCGAGTTGGTAGGTCTCGCGGTAGGCGGCAGTGAGTCCGACGAGTTCGTCCCATTCCCATGCGATGATGGGGTTGTCGGGCCGGGGGCCGAGGCGGGCTGTCCAAGGTGGTGGGTTGCGGATGGCTTCGGCACGGAGGTGTTCGAGGCGGTCGTGGATGGCGTCGTTCATCTCGGCGAGGTATTCGCGTCGGCCGGGCTGGGTGCGGGCTGCGGCGAGGTCGGGGCGGGATTGCCAGGGGAGCGTGCGGGTGTGGACTTGGCCGCGGTCGTTTTGGGCGTCGAGTTCGCGGAGCAGGGTGTTGGCGGCGTAGGTGTGGTCGGGCATGGGGTCGGGGGAGCCGCGGCCGTCGAGAAGGTGCCGGGCGGCGAGGTGGTGCGCGGTCGTGGTGAGGGCGGCTTCGACGTCGTGGCCGAGTGCGATGGCTCCCGTGGCAATGCGCCAGACGCGGTTCCAGCGTAGGTCTTCCACGTCGGCGTCGGGCGCGATCGCGTCGAAGGCTGTGCGCCATCGGAGGATGTCGTGCGGATCGGGGTGGCCTGCGGGCGGTTCGGTCGTGGCGCTGGAGAGGAATTTGGTGATGCGCGAGGCGAGGACTGCGGCGGGGTCGTCGGTTCCGGTGAGGGGTGATCCGGCAGCGAGGCGGGGGAGGAGTTGTTCGGCGCTCCAGCCGAGGTCGTTGGCGTTGCGGAGGGTCTGGACGAGCGCTGCTTCGGCTTTGGTGTCGAGGGTTTCGGGGGCGTGCCGAGCAAGTGCGTGCAGGTAGGTGTCTTCGTCGAGATAGGTGGCGGCGTAGTTGTAGTGGTCGACGAGCGTCGCGAGCGAGACTACGCGGTTGAGGCTCTCGCGGTACACCTCGGTCGCGGACGGCTCGACGCTGGTGTGTTTCAGGACGCCGACGAGCACGTTGCGCGCGGCCTTGATCGGGTCGGGGTCGACCTCAGGTGTCTTCTGATGGAGATCGATGACGTGGTGGTGGGTGACGACGTAGAGGAAGTTCTCCTCTTGCGCGCGGGTGATCGCAGGGTAGAACTGCTCGCGGGTCATGGTCGGCGGGACGAGGGAGTGGGAGTTGCCGGAACTGGTCATCCCCTGGATCCGGTTCACCGTGGCTGCGTAAGCGAGTTCCACATACCGGCTGACGTAGTTGCGGGGCAACGTGGTCCGGGCACCGTGTTCGACGTGGCGGACGGTGAGTTGGCCGCCTTCGTGTGCTTTGACGACGCGCCACGTGTCGCCGTTCTTGACGAAGTCCGTACCGCCGAAGAGGCTCAGGCGTCGGCGGTTGTGCCGGGTGACGATCGTGTCTCCGGTGCTGGCTTGAGTCCCGTCGTGCAGGTCGATTTCAGGGCCTACGGGCTCGTTGCAACGGCGCAGGCGGATTGCGCGGCCTTCCAGGTTCAGCGCGACGGTGTCTTCGTTGGTGGGCACGATCAGCAGGGACTCGGTTCCGGACCGCAGGTCGCGCCGCCACCGGTTGAGCGCGGCGGCGCGCATCGTTTCGACAGAGCCGGAGAAGACCCGCCCACTGTCCTGGTAGTAGTCGATGCCCTTGTCGTTCCCCGCTCGGATGAGAAGGGACGCCGTGGCTTGTTCCTTGCTGTCGTGGCCTTTGAACCGCACGACTTCCGAGAACCGGACCGCGCCGACGTCGAGCGCGATGAGCCGGATAGCGCCGCCGGCCTCGACTGCGGCGAGTTGCCGGTCGTCGCCGATCAGCCGTACGTCGGCACCGCGGTTCAGTGCGTAGGTGACGACTGTGTGGAGTGTGTGGGTGCCGGCCATCGCGGCTTCGTCGACGAGGACGAGGTCGCCTTCGGCGATGGGGAATTTCTTTTCGGCGACGCCATGTTCGAGCGCAGTGGGGAGTTGGTGCAGTGTGTGCGGGCGGGCTCTGATCGATACGCCGAGCCCGAGCGCCGCCCGCGCGGACGGGCCGAACGCGTAGACCTGTCGTCCTTGGGAACGCCAGAGGTCGGCCAGAACCTTCATTGCGGCGGTCTTGCCTGCGCCCGCGGGAGCGAGCGCCAGTTGCAGTCGTCTGCGTGAGCTGGCGAACTCGGTGACCATTCGACGCTGGCCCTCGTTGAGGTTCGAAGAGCGGAGCGCCTTGCGTACAGCGCGTGCTGGAACCCGGTAACCGCCGCGGCGTTTGGCCCACGCGACGAAGTCGCCTTCCTCCGCCAGAGTTTTCGTGGTGGTGTAGCGAGTGGAATGGTGTTCGTGGAAGACCGACTCTCCCGAACGTCTCCGCAGGAAAGGTGCCTCGGCGACGAGCGTCGCGCCTTCCAGAGCGAGGGTGGTTTGCGCTGAAAGCGCGCGGTTCACGATGCGGTCGATGAGTTCGGCCCGAGTGCTGGCGGGGACAGTAAGCCGGGCTGTCTGGCGGTGTGCTTCTGACTCGAGATGCCACCGGGTGAAGTGCGCGTACTTCGCGTTGACCGCGGCTACGGTGGCTTTGGCGATGGCGTCGAGATCGTGTTCCGTCTGCGATTCTGCGGCTGGAGCAGGGCTGCGGGTGAAGACCCGCTGTCCTAGCTTGTCGACAGCCTCCTGGCCTACGAGGTCGCGGGCGAAGTCGAGCCAGTCGTCGGTGTGCTCGGCCAACGACTTCGGCGGCGGTTTGCCAGGGCGGCCGTCCAGTTTGGCGGCACGGTCGATGGCGAAGATCTCCTTCGGGCGCGGTTCGCGTCCATGGAGATTCCGGAACTCGACGATCCGGCGTGCTCGGGCCGCTTCGAACTGACGCGTTCGTTGCGAGAAGCCTTTGACCAGCGGGAGAGGGACGGCAGCCAGCTGCCAGATTTTGCGGTTGTGGTCGACCCCGTTGGCGGGCCGTTGTGTCCACCGCGCGCCGTGCTCGCGGAACAGGTCGCGGGTGCGGGTGTCGAAAAACTCCGAGGCTGTGACGGTGCCAGCGAGCATCGGACGGCCGTCGAGTGCTGTCCACTTGCCGTCTTCGGAGCGGCGGACCTTGGTCGCGATCAAGGCGTGGAAGTGCAGATGCGGGTCGCCTGCTCGGCTTTCCCAATGCTCGAAAACCGCTACGGTGAGCCCGTCGACGTCGACTTGAGCCTGGCCCTGGTTGCCGGCTCGGGTGAAGGCGAGGTTCTGTTCGACGTAGACCAGGGTGTCCCGCATCGCTTGCCTGACCAGGTTTGCGATCAGTTCGCGTTCCTCCGGCGGTGCCAGTGCCCAGGCGACGGACACGGATTTGTCGGGTGCGAACACGAACTCGAAGCCGGACACTGCTTTGCGGAGCTTTCGTTGCTCCTCTGCCAGCCACGTTTCCAGGGCGGTCGGATCGATCGGGCCTTTGGTGCCAGTTGCTTCGCGGTAGATCTGTTCTTGGACCGCTCGCCTGATCTGATGCCGTGTCTCGGCGTCGATCGGCGCACCGACCGGACGGCCATGCTCGCGGTTGTAGTCCTTGTACGCCTGGGCGGTCTGTACTCGCATGAGGTCCAGGCCGCTGTAGACCGGAAACCCGCGGCCCAGCCTTGTCGCACGCAGTGCTTCGGCTGCTGTGGCACCGTCGGCGATCATTTCGTTCTCGATCGCGTCGGCGTTCGGATGACGGCCTTCGCCGAAGAGCGCCTTCATCTGCGCAGGCTTGATTTCGCCGGTGAGCCCGAAAATCTGCGCACCGGCGCCGAACCATTCGCCTGCCGGGTAACCGTGGGAGAGGTAGTACCCGCTCAACAACTCGCCGGGGTCGAGCCGGCGGTCGTGGCACGCGATCGCGTTGGTGAGGTACTCATGATCACCAGGGCTCAGCTTGCGCGAGCCGATCACTGAGATCGAGCGTACGCCGCAAAATCACTGACGCCCACCTGACTCAGAGGATCTGCAAGATGTCCTGTGAGTGCCGTGGGCCGGTGCGGGCGGCGCGGGGGCTGGGGCGCGGTGGTGATGGTGTCGGCGGCAGGGCGGCGGGTGTGCGGCTGAAGCGTGACGGCGGGTGCTGAAAGGTGGGCGGGCACGGGTGGTGTGGTCAGGTGCCGGCTGCTCCCGCATTGTGAGGCCGGCGCGGAACGCGCCTGCCGACGAGGTGTGGACGCAACGAAAAGCGGCCGCCGGTCAACCGGCGGCCGCTTTTCGTGCTGGCGGGTGGGTTATGCCGCGATCAGCTCGCGGGTTTTCGGCTGCGGGGAGCGCAGCGGTGGGCGGTTGAGCTCGGTGCAGTGCTGGCATCGTCCGACCGGATGGGCTCGGTGTTCTGCCGGTGTCCTCTCGAGGTTGCATGCGATACACAGCGCGCCGTCCGCGAGCGGACGGCGGTGGAGGTTGTCGTAGAACTTCTCCATTCGCCCCCACCCCTCGGGGTACACGTCGTCGCGCTCGTCGAACAGTTCGCCGCGTTCGTCTTCGTACTGCTCTGACACGCGCTCGTCCTTGCGCGCTCGCCCGGTCTGCGGGATGGCGGGCTGAACCTCGCGGTAGTCCTCGTCATAGTCCGTGCGGGGCACGTACTCGACCACCGAGCGGCGGGCGCGCACCTCGAATGGCTCGCGAGGTGCGGAGGCAGGGCGGGGGATCGGTCGTGGCGCGGCGGCGGGCAAGGTGTGTGATTCGGCTTCCCGGCGGCAGGCATCGGAGCAGTACGGCATGTCCGGTGCCATGCTGAGGTTTCCGTCGCAGCTTCCGCACCGGTGGATGTCTCCGGTGTCTGCCTCGCGCTGCTGTTCCTGTGCAGCGCGCTTGGCGCGGATCGCGTCGGCGCGCTGGCGGCTGGCGTAGACGCACGTGGTGAGCAGGGTGCGGTGATCCTGGTCGATAAGCGTCCACACTTTGTGGCCGGTGCGGATTGCGTCGGTCACTGTCGGATGGTCGGCGGTTGGGTTTTCCAGCAGTGCGAGACATGCGCGGAGTGCTTCGCGCGAATGTCCTTCGGCGCGTGCGGCGAGCCACCGCAGAGACTGGCGTGCCTTGCTGCGGTTCCGCCCAGCGTCGGCCAGGAGCGCTGTCACCTCGTTGGGATGTGCGGCGAGTGCCGCGCGGGTTTCTGTGGTGTGCACACAGGCCGCGAACGCGCGTCGAACGTCCGGGGCGAGTTCCGCAACCTGCTCGTGCATCCGGTGGACGCGGGCCAGAGTGTCCGGGTCGGTCGGGTTCGTCGCGTTGAGCAGGTGCGCGCAGGTGAGCAGCACTGCTTGCGGAGCGTCCGAACGATGCTCGAACATCCAGCGCAACGCGGTGAGCGCCGAGGCGACGCGCGGGGGCGCGGCGCTGAGCGCCGTGACTACGTGATCAAAGGTAAACCGGTTCGAGGGATCTGCAATTGCCATGACGGTAAATCCATTCTTGTTTTATTGGGTATTTCGGCGGATCGGGTTTGGCGCCCCGGTCGGCCGGTAATCAACATATTACCGTTTTCGATATTTATTCTCAATGGTCGAACGGCGAAAATGTGTCATCAATGCTGCCCTGACCTGCGGTGATGGTGACCAGCTGCTGAGCGGTGGAGGGATGGCCCCGAAGTCGCCAGGGGCAGGCCCTCGGCCTGCCCCTAATGCCTGACCGAGGCCGTAAGGGGACCCGAATGCAAGGGTGGGGCCTCGCTATTTTTTGACGCGCTTTTTGTCAAAAAATAGTGGGGTGCCCTTGTATTCGGGGTAGCGGCCGATACAATTTCGGGGCCATCCCTCCATCGCGGACGTGACCGGGCCGGCATGGGCGACCAGGGTGTTTCACCTGATCAACGCGCTGGTTCGGCCCGGGTTATCCTGGCCATGTCGTGACGTGATGGGTCTCTTGTCCCTTGGGTGCGTCGCGACGTCCGGCGTCGTTGCTTTGGCGAGCCGTCGCTACGGCGATGTCGGCGCTTGCGCCGTGCGCCGCCGGTTCGGTGGTGCCGGGGCCCTCGAAGGTCCCGGCACCACTCCAGCAGCTGCCCGTGCGGGGCACGCGGGACTACGCTGACGAAGCAGCCCTCCCTGTACAGGGAGGCCGTCATGCCAGAACGCGAACAAGGGCAACGCCGTCGGCGGCGCCGGTCAAGCGCAGAGATCGTCCGGCTGAAAGCGCTGCGCCAAGCGCACGCGGAACGACTCGAACGCGTCCGTGCGGACGAACAGCGAGTGGAAGACGCGCTGGGGCCGTTCGCCGCGGCAGCGGGGGCTATTGCGGAGGCGGAACAAAGGCAAGCGGACCGATTGGCGAAAGTCGAAGCGAAGCTGGAGCGTGAGCTCGCCGACCTGGACAGTGCCCGCGCGAAGGCGATCGACGCAGCGGGAGACGAGCGGCGGAAGCTGAAGGACGCGCTGGATGCCGAGACTGATCGGCTGAGAGCTGAAATGGGTGCGTCAGTGATAGCGATCAGGAATGCCGGCACCGGGATGCCGGAGACGGCCGAACTCCTCGGCATCACGGTGCGCGAGGCACGAAGCCTGGTTGCGGCCGCGAATCGCAACGCCTCGCACGCGACCGAAGAGAAAGCGTCGCCGACCGCCCACACCGCGGCGGCGCAGACAGCAGAGGCTTCGAACGAAGACGACATGAGCGGAGCGCGCGGCGAGTGGCGGCCTGGGGCTGATCCGGCACAGGCCTGACAGAAAGATGGGTGGGGCGAGCGCGCAGCGCTCGCCCCACCCCATCTTGAGTATCGACTTGTCGTTAGCGAGGACGCGCCGGGACGGTGTTCATACCCCCAGCAGAAATCTCGGCGCGCCGATGGATGACACGGCGGCGCGCCAGCGCACGCAGCAGCACACTCAGGCCGGCCCCAGTGAAGAGGACGCCGCCGAGGCGAGGATCGTCCCATCCGAGATCGTGAAATTTCGCGAACGAGAGCGCGCAGGGCATTGCGAGTGCGTGCGCGACAAGGTACGGGCGCGTGTTGCCGCGCCCGGGTGCGGCTGCGCGCTGTCGTGACCGACGACTGCAGAGGAAGCCCACCACGACGCCGAGCCCGGCGTAGACCGGGAGGCGTATCGCGTCGACGGCAGTAGGCGCGGCGATGAGCGCGACGGCACCTAACGGTGCCGCCGTGACGTAGAGGCCGAAGGCGCTGGCGAGGGACAACTCGCGTGCCGACAGCCCGGGAACGATTCGAGCCATCATTTGAGGGTAGAGCGAAATTCCGCCCCTGTTGGGGGAGATTCGCCGCCGCGACCGCCGTGCACGCGTTTGGCTCGGTGCACGCTGCCGCTTTGCGGTACCCGCTGGCTGACGCGGCTCGGTGCGGCGCGTCAGGTCGCGGCGGTCTGCAGCAGGGGCGGGTTGGCGATGGGAACGATGCACCGGTGATTTGAGCACGGCGCAACTCCTCGGTCAGGTGACGTACAAAGCAAAGCGGGGTGGGAGCGGCGATGCCGCTCCCACCCCGCAGGTGTGCGCCGGTGCTGATCAGAACGGCGGAGCGGCAGAACCAGCACCCGCAGTGGTCAACTCGTCGGCCGAAGCGGGAGCTTCGCCCCACGGGTCGGACTCCGCAGGTCGGGAGGCGCTGGCGCGAGTGGCCTTGGTGACCTTGGCGGTGGCGTAGCGGAGCGAAGGACCGATCTCGTCCACCGTGAGTTCGACGACCGTGCGGTTCTCGCCTTCTCGAGTCTCGAACGAGCGCTGGCGCAGCCGACCCTGCGCGACCACGCCTGCTCCGCGCTGCAGCGATTCCGCGATGTGTTCAGCGAGCTGCTTCCAGGCCGTGCAGCGCATGAACAGCGCCTCACCGTCTTCCCACTCGCTGGTCTGCTTGTTGAAGGTGCGGGGCGTCGACGCGATGGTGAAGTTCGCGACGGGCGTGCCGCTGGCGGTGAACCGCAAATCGGGGTCGGCGGTGAGGTTGCCGGTGATGGTGATGACCGTGTCGCCTGCCATGGCGTCCTCCTGTGAGGGGCGTTGGTGTGGAACGCGATCTGCTTGGAGCGCACTGCGGGCGGGGCCGGTACGGCGCGGACTGGCTCGTCCGGCCGGGTTGGACCGGCTGTACGGAACTGGACGTCGCTGGCGAGCCGCGCAGCCGGTTCACCCGGGCGGCCGGGCCGGGGCTCCGCGACGTTCAGAGCCCCGCTCGGGGTGTGCTGGGCTGTGTGCAGTCCACACCTGCCGCTCGGAGAGGGCGCGGCCGGTGGCGGTCAGGCCATTGGCGCTTCACCACGAACGACGTTCCAGTCAGAGGCGAGCTGGTCACGGCATCTGGGCCGGTGGGATGTGAGTCCGGTCCTGTGCACCGGCCTCCTGGACGACTTCGGAAGACCGGACGGAAGCCGATTCGGCTTGCTCGGATAGACGAGCGTTGGTCAGCTGCTCGGGGAGGGAAGGTGTGCGCCGAGGTACCCGACGCATACGCACGCTGCGGCGGTATCGACGGCGTCGAGCACATGCAGGCGCGGGTAAGGAGCTGTCTGTCCGACTCGTACGTGTGCGAGGTAAAGGGATGTTCCGGAGAGGTCGACCTCAGGCGGTGCCGGGCGACGGCGATGTCTGAGGAAGCGCTCGTTGTTCAGGACGGTTTCGGACTCAGTTGGCGCGTACTGGGTGCGGGCGATCTTGCTGTCGGTCGTGGTGGAGTCGAGGTAGATGAGAAAAGTCTGGACGGGCGTGCCGCCGCCCGCTCGGGCCGCAATCTTGGCGGACGCGTAGCCGGAGAACGCTCGCAGCGCCCGCCAAGCGGAAGCCAGCCAATCGTGCCGGGCTGGCAATTTCTTGGCTTCGTCGAGCAGATCGGGTGCGAGCCACAGGTGAGGGATCTGAGAAGCGGCGGCGATCAGATCGTGCCAGTTTCGAAAGGCGGCCTCGGCGGGAGCGTCCGGCTGGGCGGCCGAGGGTGCAGGTTCGGCAGGTGACCACGCAGTTCGGTGTCGTTGCTCCAACTGCTCGCGTGTACGTTGCAATTCGGTGGTCAAATCGGCGATGACGGTGTTCGCATTGGCCAGGTGCTGCTGATGGCGTTCGAGTTGGCGCTGGAGGGCTTGCACGTGGTCCGGGCTCCCGGCGCGGCTGGCTTCAGCCCGGTAGCGCAGCACGGCTTGGACGAGTCTGCGGCGGGAGGAGCTAGCGCGGGCGGACGAGGCTTCGAGCTGGAGGCGCTGGGTGCGAGCGGTAATGAGCTGCGCGCGCAGGCCTTCGGTTGTGGTGCGTTCGATGTGCAGGTCGCGCCGAGCGGTGCGGAGTTGGCCGGTGACGGCGGACAGGCGCTGTTGGAGGGTCTGGCGGGCGTGGTACTCCAGGCGCGGGCAGTGCGACGAGTCGTCGGCGGGCCAGTAGGTCTCCAGATGTCCGGGGACGAGCGGCTGTCCGGGCGGGTACGAGTCGTCGGCGGCCAGGTTCCAGCCCAATGCCTTCCGCGTGCCGCGCTTCGGCTTGTGTCCGACGTGCCGTGCCGATGACGGGGGAAGCACCGTGAGGTCGGCTCCGTCCGCACATGCGTAAAGGCAGCAACTCACCGCGAGGTCGAGCAGTGTTCGCAGGTAGGGTCCGCGTTCCGCGGTGCTGACCGAGTCTGCGTCGGTCGCCTCGAACTGCGCCAGACCGTTATCGACCATGCTGTCTAGGGCCAGCGACGCGGTGGTGTCGATGTGAGTGCGGACCGCGTCGAAATCACCGCCGTGCAGCTGGGTCAGGAACCACAAGCCCACCGCGGCCCGGGAAGGATCGTGGATCGAGCACAGAGACGTGTCCGGACGACGTCCGTGCACCAGGAAGCCCAGCAAGCGACCGGTCCTGCCGCCGGGCACCGCTATCGAGGGCGGGTCGGCGAAGATGACCAGCGGGTCCGGATCTGGAAACCGTTGCCACACTGGTCCCGGCACCTCATCGGAGGTCATCCCGGAGACTGCGGAGACAAGATTTGGGTGGACAGCGTAAACGACGCGGGCGCTGTTCCAGCGATGGAATACCGCGGCCTGGTGGATCTCGCCGGCGGCCTGCGCCCGCCGTGCTGGATCCCAGGCAGGACCGCCGAAGCTCAACACGGTCCGTCCGTCGGCGACCTTCGCGAGCCACTCTCGGCGGCCGTTGCCAATGATCCGATTGCGCGGGCTCATGCCTACGCTGACCACTTGCTCGATGATCTTGCGAGCCCGCGTTTCCAGCACCGATCGACACTATCGACCCCGCCCGATTCACTAATGGGTGAACTGGCTTCTGTCGCCAGCGCGGGCACGCGCTCCCGGACTCTGGTACCCGCGGACTGGCGAGTGTCGGGTGCGACCGGCGTACCGGCCGCACCCGACAACAAGAATTCAGTCCCGTGCCAGGTGTTTGAGCGAACGACGTTCCTCACGCGTGATGGCTGCGATGGCATCGGTCGGCATGGCTGTGTTGGGTGCCACGGTCGCCAAGCGGACCGCCTCGGACAGTTCTGAGGGCGGGTCGATGGAGACGGCGGCGGTCCTTGCCGCGCTGATGTTGCCCTGGGCGAGTTCGCCGAAAGCGACGGCCCCTGCGAGGTAGGTTGCGCACTCGATCGGAGCGACCCGCAGCAGATGGCGGAACAACGCGACTCCCGCGCGCTCGAGGCGGCTCCCAGCGGGCGGGAGAAGGGCTGCGTCGCCGACGCGAGGCGAGCCCATGCTGGCGATGAGGTCGGCGAGTTCTTCGTCGGCGGTGGGCTGATGGCCGTCAGCCCACTCTGCGACCGCGGCATCGATCTTGCGGAGCCGGGCTTGCAGCGCCCGGTCGCCGAGGCGATTGCATTCGGCTTCGATCTGGAGGGCTTTTTCTGCTACGAGCTTGCGCCATTCCGGACGGGGATCAGTCTCTGTGCCGAGAGTCCTGGTGACGGCGGCGGCGCAATCGCGCGCAGAACGGAAGTAGCCGGAAAATCCATCGCCGGGAGCGTAAGGGTCGGTTCCTCGGTGGACGCGGTGCGCGATGAGTTCGGCGAGCGGAGTGAGGGGTTGGACGGACTCGACGGCGAGCGACGCATACAGGTACTCGCCGATTAGGCAGTGCGCGGCGGCGAGCGCGGTGCCGATCTCCGGGCGCAGCCCCGGCGGTGCCAGGCGGTGGAGGTGCAGCAGCAGGTTGAGCCGCTCAAGCTCCGGTTCCGGACTGTTTGCAGGTACGACACACGCGTCGCGGAACAGCGGCGATGTGAAGCTGGCCATCAGGTGCGCGATCTGTTCGTGGTCGTTGGGAAGCAGGCCTTCTCCGGAGGTGGCGACAGCGCTGTCGAAGTCAGCGAGCCTGTTGGCGAGCGACTGCGGCGCTTCCTCCATCCGATTAATGACCTGCTGCGTCGCTGTGCCGATGGGCTCTCGTTCCGCAGGCGACGCATGCGCGAACAAATCCTTGATCGCGTGGCGGCTGGGCTGGATGGCGAACCCGTTCGCCGCAGCGGCAACGGCGGCGGGCGAAGTAGTCGGGTCGGGCAGTACGCACTCGCAGTCCGGCAACGGGCAGTAGCAGCGACACAGGACGCCTTCGCGGAACTCCGGCAGGAAGTAGACTGCCCTGACCGCGTGGCCCGCGGCGGCGATCGAGGACGTGAGGGTCTCGATTTCCTCGCGCCACGGCAGGTCGGCGTCGTCGTTGCCCTGTTGGGACACGACGATCGCCACAACACCTCCGGCGGGCTGGGTCCGCAGCGGGTTGGCCAGAATGTCGCTGCCGGCCTTCGGCTCGTCGACGAAGCGACTGATGTCGAGCCTCATCGTGAGCCCCGCGCGTTCGCGCCCGTCGTTGCGGTGCTTCATATGAATGACGATGAGCGATTCCTCGGGATAGAACCCGCACACTGCTGGGATGGACGAGAGGAACTTGGCCACACCATTGGACAACGGCATCGTTTTCCTCCAGGGAAATGGTTTCGGCCCTGTGCCTGCGCCTGGTGCCGGGTCTGGCCCGGCGCGCGAGGCCGCCGCGGGCGTCGATTGCTGAACGAGGTCCTCGGAGCGCACCCGCGCGGGCCCGAATTCGCGGGCGGCGCCGATGATGCGGACGATCGGGCCCGGGCGGGTGTGCTGAGATCACCGGTGCGGCGATCGGCGGACCGAGGACGGTGCCGTGCGGGTCTTCACTGAACAGAGATCACGCGGGGCAACTGACGGCCGTAGGCGATCCCGTCGCGGATCGCGGTGGTCAATTCGGCCCAGGTGAAGTCGTCGACGCCGAGGTGTCGTCGCGCAGCGTCGACGAGATAGTGGGTGATGGCGGCGTCGGTGATCCAGCCGTTGGCCGCGAGCTGGCCGAGCGACCTCGCGGCAGCGAGCACTGCGTAGTGGCGTTCGCCGATCTCGGCGGTGCGCACTCGCTGGGTCTCTCCGGCCACCGCGGCCCGCACGTACGCAGCGACGCGCGCGTCAGCGGCGTCGGGTACGGGTTGTCGTGGAATGGGCGTTGGAGGCGGTGGTGGCGCGAGCCACTCGACGAGCCATCGAGGGAGCGGAGCGACCGGGAGATCGCGGAGCACTGTGTAGGCCGAAGGGCGGCCGTCGAGCTTCACGAGAGATCCGGGCGCGACGACGAGTCCGCCGTGGCCGCGAGTGTCCACACCTCGTCCCAGTCCGCGTTTCGCGGTTCCGACCGAGTTGCGGAGGAGGAGGTCGGGTGGCTGGCGGAAGAAGCGGTGCTCGTTTCCCTGGCCGCCTGGCGTCGAGACCGTGAACGTCTCGACCGGATCGGGTTGGCCGAGACGGCGGGAGAGGTCGGCGAGGACCTGACGTCCGTGCAGGACCGCTTCGGACGGTGGGCCGCGTGGAGCGTCAAGGTCGAGAACAAGGAGGTTGGACGGGCCGCAGGCGATGCCGATGTTGTCGGCGGGGTGACGGTGCCACCAGCCGACGATGGTGGCTGTATCGCTGGTGGCCCACTGTTGCCAGCCTTCGACAGCCGGAGTCTTGCGCCCGGCCTTGAGCGGGAACACGGACCAGCCCTGCGCCGCGCACCAGAGCGCCGCGGCCAGGAGGTTCCAGGTACCGGTGACTGAGGGGAAGGGCGCGTCCGTCGGGGTTGGTTGAATTGGCGAACGGTGCATGTTCGGCTCCCATGCCTGGTGGAAGCAAGGCCGCAGAGCGCGGGGGCGGGTGAACGGTCCGTCCCCGCGCTGCTCGGCGAGGTCGGTCTCAGTCGGCTAGCTGTTCGTCGGCGGGTTCGCCGGTGTCATCGAGGGTTTCCTCGTCGGCGGGCTCGTTGAGAAGCTGCGTGACAGCTTCGGTCTCGTCGTCCGGAGCGAGAACCTTCAGTTCGATGTCGGACAGGGTGTGACCGAAGTCCTGAATCATCTGCAGGTATTTCTGCTGCAACTCCGTCGGCTCGCGCCAGGGGCTGCGGTCGCGCTGAAGCGCCTCTTCATGGGCGGCGAGGGTGAGGAACGCATCGAACACCGTCGCGTGTTTGGCACTGAGCCGCGCAGCGTAAGCCGCGAGATCGTCCCGGCCGAGCAGGGCCCGCGCCAGAGCGTGGCCGCGCTCCATTGCGCGGACAACGGGCTTGTCCCCGTTCACCTTCTGGACAGCGAGCCAGTTCTGCAAACCAGCCGGAACTTGGCGACGGCTCGCGAAGGCCTTCAGCCAGTCGAGCCGCTTGGGCTTCGCGGCATCCCACAGTTTGTTGTTCTCCCGGACCCACCGGCGCTGCGCACGATTCCACTGTGCCGCGGCAAATTGTTCGTCAGCGTCGGGCGAGCTGGTGACGTTGTCGGTGCGACCGTCCGGTGCCCAGCGGAGCGCGTGCCCGTGCGCACGATAGTCGCGGCACGCGTAGCGAGCGACCATCACGTAGCCGATGCCGTGCGGGTCCTCTTCGTCACTGGAGAGATACCTGCGTCCCACTCGTGCGCAGTGTCCCGGGCAGGAGGCATGCTCGTCGACAGCGAGTTCGCTCCCGCGGCCCGCATCTGCGGTCTGCCGCAGGTCGGCCAAGGGCATCGCGGAATCAGCTTCGTCGGTGACCACCGGAACACCTGCGGCGTCGAGCTCGGCGGCCACGGCGTCAGTGAGTTCCTGCCGGATCTCGGTTTCCCGGATGTCGTTGCGGAACTTCTGCGCGAGCATCTCGAAGTTCCTCGGCCGCTCGTTGGCCGTGACGATCAGTTCCTTAGCCTGGTCGACCAGTCCTTGCTGGTCGAACCACGCGATCTCGGCGAGCTGGGGGAGCGCCAAGCCGTAGCGGTCCCCGGCTTTGGTGGCCAACTCGCTGGCCCCGGCGTCGAGAGTCTCCTGCACCGCCTTGCGCTGCTGACCGCGTCGCCGGGCGATCTTGGTCGGAGACAAGCCCAATTCGAGAAGGTACTGGTACGCCTGGGTGTTCTCCTGGTGCGTGAGCGGTTCGCGGTGGTCGTTCTCGTCGAGCTGCTCGAATACCCGGTCGATCTCACGATCCTGCTCGTCGCCCTGCGGCGGCAGGTGCATCCAGACCGGCACGGTCGTGCCCGCTTCACGCGCGTGCAGAACGCGCCGCTGGCCAGATCGGACGATGATCGTGCCGTCCATCAACCGGTAGCCGTTCGCCGCGGTGGTAACTCCCGCCTGGCGGTAATTGCGCACTGTCGCCGCACGGGTTTTCACCTCGGTGGACCGGACGTTGTTTTCCAGCACGATCTCGTTCGGATCGGCGTGCACGATGGTGTCGACTTCGTGGCCCCACTGGGATTTCCACGCCGCCAGTTCTTCCTCGGAGGTGGGGACGACGGCTGCGGGCTGCGTCGGTACGGCTTCGGTGGTAGTCATTCATGCTCCTTGCGAAGGGATCGCCGCGCCGTCCACGGCGGACGGCGCGGGTGTTCCGGCGGGACGCACGTGACCGGAGCGCGGCCGGGCTGGGCACGGGGCCGGAACGCCCTCGCCCAACCGCGTGGAACCGTCCGGATCGCGTTTTCGGACGCGAGAGGGCGTGGGTTCCACGCGGTTGGTGCGGGGTGCGCGGTCCGGCGTGGGTCCGGCGCGGCTGCGCTACAGTGCGCGGTCCCGTCGGAATGACCGGGACGTCGACCGCGCTACGGCGACGTTGTGGACCTGATCGTGTCGTCGCTGCTCGTCACAGTTGTCGTGAAGAGCGGGCACTCGCACTCGTCGGCTGGCAGCTCGCACTCTCCGCAGAGGGGGATAGCCCAGATGCGGGGGCACCAGCGTGCACAGAAACCGGGAAGAGAAGCGCATTCGACGCAGTGGCCGCAGATCACGCAAACCCCGGCCGGATCGGCCGTGTCCAAGCTCTCGCAAGCGATGCATGTGCCGCGGTATCTGTTGTGAGCGGGGGAAACGAGAGGTTCGAAGTCCGAGTTGGAGTACCAGATACCGTCGGCCCAGATCCCTGCGTTCTCGTTGAACAAGTAGGACTGCTTGGCGTACTGGGGCGCGACGGTCAGAACGACGACCTTGTTCCATGGCCCGAGCCAGCGTTCGAGTCCTAGCCGAACGCCCGCGTCGTCGAACTGCGCGGGGATCGACTTGCCGAGGCAGTCTTCGGCGAAGATCCGAGTGTCGGATTTCTTCTGGCGACGGCGGGGCTGGACACTTGCCGGCAGAATTCCGTTGTGGGCCAACACGGTGTCGGGCTGATGGTTGACCTCGAACGGATGGATGTTTGCCTCCGAGGTCCTTCCGTGGGTGCGGAACCGGCTGTGGAACAGCGCGGGGCCGCTCGGGTGTTCGTGACGGAGGCGGGTGAACTGCTCGAGCGACTCATCGAAATCGAAGGACTTGCCGACGACGATGCCGTTCGCGGTGGCGATGGCGTAGCCGTGACCGTCCGGGTTCATCGCTGCTCCGTTGGCCAGCGCCGCCGCGTCAGGCAGGACTCCCTCCGGAAAGTAGGTCAGCATGCACATGCGAGCGCCTCGCATTCGCGGGAGAGGGAGTCGTACTCCGGGCGGGCACCGGCCCAGGCAAGAAAGGCGTCCCAGGACCAGCCGGCGTCGCGGAGGATGGCTCCGAGCGTCAGCTGCTGGGTGTAGCGGACGCTGGCATCAGCGAACGCGAGCGCGGCTTGCACCTCCTGTGGTTTGACGCTGCTGGCGAACATGCGCAGCTCGAACGTGTCGTCGTTCTGCACATTGATCGCCGAGTAGCGAGGCCGGTTGCGGTCGCCCTTGCAGATGTCCTTGACGTCAGCGCGTTCCTCCGGGGAAAACTGAGCCCAGCTCGAGTCGTGCCTACGTGCGAGCTGCTGTACGTTCGCGGCGTTGCGGTAGATGAACTTCATCCACCGGAAGACGTGGCTGGATCCGGTGAACGCGTCGCGGCTGACGTGGACGTGGAGACCGGCATCGGTTCCGTCGCAGCCGCGGGCCGCCAGTTCGTCGAGGAGCCGCCAGGGAAAGTTCTCCTGCGCCCAGGCCAGCGACATCGGGTGAGTGACAAGCTCGAACCCGATCTCGATCGATCCGTCTTCTTTGAGATAGGCGAGATCTCCGATCCGGTCTTCGCACAGCCGGCAAAGTTCTACATCCTCGTCGGGCGTGTTGATCTCCAGCTCCATGCCGAGAAACAGCGGGCCGGTGCCGCAGAACTCCAGCCGAGGCCGGTAGCTGGCGCAATAGACATGCTCGCCCCAGCGATCTTGCTGGGGTGAGCACTGGCTGCACCTGGCACGGCCGTGCACGAGATACGTGCAGTCGAGGCACTCGTGGTATCCGGATGCTGTGGCGCAGTCTTCGCACAGTTCCTCGCCGTCTTCCTCGACGACGAGCAAGGTGCGGAAAATGTGACCACAGTTCTCGCATTGGCGATAACGCAAGAACACGCAGTCGTCGCAGACGAGTTCGTCGTCGACGTTTGTGCGCGCGAGCTCAGCGTTAACCTCGCGGTTGCAATGGACGCAAACGTCCTCGTCTTGGCTTGTGGTAGCCAATCGTGACTCCTCGGGCGCGAGCCACCTTCCACCCGCCCGTCGTCTAGACAGCGGCCGTAGGAGGCGTGGACCGGCGGTGCCGGCGGCCCACGGGCGTGGGCCGCGTCCCGAAGAGCGCAGACGGTGTGCAGCGGGCCCCGTTGCCGCGTCGATGGGCGGTTGGGAGGAGCCCGCTGCACGCCGCCCGCGCTACCGTTGGTGCGGCCCACGTCAGTTGGCGTCGCGCCGCGGTGCGCAGCCGCTGAGAGCTTGGCCCTGAACTGTCCTTATAGGACTGCCTGCACTTCTTCGACAGCTCGCTCGGCTTTGGAGCGCAACCGATCACACTTGAAAGCGCTATGCCTCGGCATTACCAGGCTTCGAGACGACGATGTCTTCGGCGGAGGTGGCTACTTCGGCGGTTCGCGCGCGGAGCAACTCATTGACACCCACCGACGCTGCCGAGTGGACCGAGCCGGGCACCCCGTAGACCCGGCGGCCAAGCTCGCGGGCTGCGTGCGCGACGGCGAGCGCGCCACTGCGCCGACCGGCTTCGACGATCACGGTCGCCGAAGAGAGGGCGGCCAGCAACCGGCACCGCGCGTGGAACCGGGTACGGGTTGGGCGCATTCCGATAGAGTATTCGCTGACGAGCAATCCGCCTTGGTCGAACACGCTTTGGAAGAGCTGAGTGTGCTGCTGTGGATGGGGCTGGTCGACGCCGTTGGCGAGCACGACGACTGTTGCGCCCTCAGCAGTCAGCGCGCCGTGGTGCGCGGCTTGGTCGATCCCGACCCTTCCTCCGCTGACTATGGTCGCGCCGCGGCGGGCGAGCCCGTAGCTGAAGTCGGCGGCGACGTGATTGCCAACTTCAGTTGAGATTCGAGAACCTGTGATCGTCACGGCTGCCCTGGTCAGGTCGGTGAGGCTGCCGTTGCCACGGACCCAAAGAGCAAGCGGCGTGCCTTGGCCGGCGAGGCCGGTGAGCCGGACGATCGGCCAGTCGTCGTCCTCTGGGGTGAGCAGCCTCGCCGTGCCGTTGTCGAGGGCGCAGAGGTCCTCGTTGATCAGGGCGTCGGGGCGGGTTACCTCGTTGAGCACGGCGGGAGGAGCTGTGCCGCGTCGGATCTGGTCCGCGGCTTCGACTGGTCTGACGTCGGTGACGAAGAAATGGACCGCAGGGGCTGGTGGTTCGACGGCTCGGAGCAGGTAGAGCCGGGCGTGCAGTTCTGGGTGCGTTGGCATGTGCTGTTCCTCCGAACGTGATTTCGGCAGGCAGGGGCGGGCGTCTGCCGGGTCAGGAATCGAAGTCGGATCGGCCGCTGATCACCGCGCGGACTTCAGCAGCCGTGTGGAGGCGGCCGCGGGTGCCGGAGTGGGCGTAGGCGACGCAATCCGGTCTGGTGAACCACAACGTGAGCGTTCGAGCGCCTCGTGCGAATCCACGCCGGTATCCGCGTGCGTCGCCGAGTTCAGCGGGATGCAGAGGAGGCAGAGTGCCGTCGAGTTCGCGATCAGGGCGGGCAATCCATCCATGCGCTGCGAGTTCGTCGAGAATGTTGGGATAAGGCATGTCCTCTGTGCGTGCGTTGGCGTAGCCGATGGCGGTTCGGGTCAACGTGTCCGCGAGGCGATTCATGCGTTCGGTGACGTAGCGCAGCCCCTCCGCCGGGTACGGTTTCGTCTTGAACAGGGTGTGCGCGTCGTCGGCGAGATCGGCGATCTGGCAGTGCAGGTCGCGCGCGTACTTGGCGATCTCTTTGAGACTGGCGTCTCGTACCGCCGCAAGCCTTTCTGCTTCGTTAGCTCGTGCGCGGAGCTGATCGATGGTGTCGGCCGGATCGTCGTTGGATTGCAAGCTCATCAGGATGCTCCCGGGCGGTGATGGGACAGAGTGATCGGGCGGATCCGGAGGGGCTCTTCGCCGCGATACGACGCGGCGAGGTGACCCTGGTCGACCACGATGTGGTACTCCTTCAGCCACACCGAGAACCACTCTTCGGCGGGAGCCCCGCGGCGAACTGCGGAGCTGGCTGTCAGAGGCAGACCCGGTACCGGTGCTGTGCGGTAGGTATCGAGTGTTCCGTTGACCATGGGGCATGCGAGTGCGGTGTAGGCAGCGCATTGCGGATGCAGCGCGGGTTCGCTGGTGCATTGCCGAGGAAGGTCGGACGCGCGCAGGAGAAGCACCGCGGGCTGAGGGGCGAGACGGTGCCCGCATACACCGCACAGCCGATACACGAGGGCGTGTTCAGCGTAGGTTTGCTCGATACTGCCGAAAATGCAGCGCCCATCCGGCAGTTTCGGTGTTATCCAAGGAACTACTAGGCCTCCGGCGAGTGGACGCCCGGCCAGCCAGGCGGGAACGGGAGGGCGATCAGGATTCATCGGAAAGTTTCCTCTTGTGCAAGGCTCGTTCGATCCAGTCGACGAGCGGCATTGACTGCGGCCTGCCGGTGGCATGCCGGGCGCGATGTTGTTGGCAGGAACGCCGCCAGGTGCGGGCCCCTGCGGCAGGAGAAGTTGCCGGATGCGTGGACCCGGCAGGTTCCGTCGGAGGGAATTCGTTGACCCGCCTTGGGATAAGCAAGGAGCAGGAGCGAATCCGTTCTCCGTCCTATTCGGTGGGCGGTTCTCGGTTCACCGACCGGTTCTGGGACAGCAGCCGACGTGCCGGAGATCGCCGGCGCGGGCTCAGCGGCGACACCGCGTGGTCGAGCGAGGCACCCGGCGCGAAGATGCCTACGTGGTAAGCGATCGCGACGGCATGCGCCCGGTTGACGGCGCGGAGCTTGCGGAAGGCGTTGTACAGATGGGTTTTCACCGTTTCAGCGCTGACGTACTCGGCTTGCGCGATTTGGAAGTTGGACAGTCCGCGCGCGACGTGCGTGAGCATCTGAATCTCGCGTGCGCTCAGCACCGGTCGGCGGCTCATCGCGCCCACCGCGTTGTTCGCCGCCACCAGGAAGGCTTTCGGGGGCCTGGTTTCGTGCACGTCGCGATGGAGAAGTGCGGAGGAATTCCAGCTCGACGGGCCTTGCGAGAGGGCTGGCGACACCGACCGAACTTGGTGATGACCGTTTGTGCGGCACGGGCATGCTGGCTTGTGTCGCGGTTCCAATCACTCGGGACAACAGCCAGAAGGTTTCCGCCGTCGCCAAGCAGAGACCAGGCCAGAAGTACGGGCTCGGCCCAGTCGGGTTCGAGCACTTGATGGAGAATCACGGCGTCGAATGGTGCCTGGCGAGCTTCCCTCAGCTGCTTGAGGTCTTCAGCGGAGCGAATGAAGGTGATCGACTCTTGAGGCGCGCTCTCCGCGAGATGCTTCTGTTCCGCCGCGTCGGTGTCGGCGCAGCAGACAAGAACCCGCCTGGGACGCGAGCCCTCTGCGTGCGCTGAGGTTTTGCTGCCGGTGATACCGGGGACGGCAAACGCCGAGCCGGTTCGTTTTCGATGCATGACAGGTTCCTTCGTGCCGGAGGACGGACCCGCGCCGCACAGCAGCCGCACGTTGCGGGCGTGCAAGCCCGCGGCCAGCAGTCGGTGCGAGAGATCGCCTGATCCGGGCTTGCGCTCCGCAGTGCGGATGCTTGAGTGGCTGAGGCCGTCCCGGCACGTCGGAACCGCAAGTGCCTCCTTGCCGCAACGGGTGCACAAATTGACTTCACCTGTTGACAATTTGACGAAGTGTCGGCAAGGTGAAACACAGAAGGTGATCAGTCGCCAGTCCGGACCGGAGTGGCTGCGACTGCACCTTCCGGGCGGTGGCTCTACCCTTTCCCCCTCAGTGGAAGCCGCGGTCCGGCCTGGGAGGCGGTTGTCGGGGAGGGCGCCGCCTCCCGGGCGACCGGTTGCGTTTGACTCTTTTTGAAGTCGCGGATGACCCGGTCTTCGGGATCTGGTCCGAACTGTCAGCAGGTAGGGAACGGGGACAAAAGCACTGAGCCATCTGAGTGAAGTGTTGCGTTCTGCATACACCCGCGCACTCAGCGGTATAAGTTGATCCACTTGGAGGCGGTGGGTGGAGTCGCCTCCAAACGTCATATCGGCAGGGGAGGCCGTATGAATCGCGTTGTCGTGCGCCGAGCGTCGGTGGATGCGCGTCGGGGTGTGCAGGGAAGCTGGCGTCGCGACCGCGACCTGTGATCCGCGCTGCGGGACCTGGACGAAGAGAGCCTGGTCGGCTGGACGTCCGCTGGTCCCGGAGGCGCATGACCGTCGCGGGGGATGAATGTCTGCTGGACGCAAGCTCAGTTTCGTTGAACCATTGCGGAACAGCGAATTCCGGGCACTGTGGCTTGCCGAGCTGAGTTCCGTTGTCGGCGACCAGCTCGCGCGGGTGGCGCTCGCCTTGGTGGTGTATGCACAGACGGCGTCAGCATTGCTTACCGCGCTGACGTACGGCTTGACGCTGGTTCCGAGCTTGCTGGGCGGGCTACTGCTGTCGGGCTTGGCCGACCGACTTCCTCGCCGCAGCGTCATGGTCGTGACGGATGCCGCGCGTGCGCTGCTCGCGACGGCGATGGCGGTGCCCGGGCTGCCGCTTCCAGTGCTGTGGGGCTGTGTCGGTTTGTTGAGTTTTGCCGCGGGACCGTTCAAGGCCGCGCAGATGTCCTTGCTGCCCGAGGTCCTCGGCCGCGGCGAACGCTACGAAGCGGGGCTGGCGTTGCGGCAGTTCACGACGCAGCTCGCGCAACTCGTCGGCTTCGCCGGCGGAGGGCTGCTGCTGGCGTGGCTGGACCCACATGTCGCGATGGGGCTGAACGCGGGCACGTTTGTCGTGAGCATGATCCTGGTGCTCCGCGGCGTGAGTCGGCGGCCTGCTTCGCGTGCCGCGGAGCATCCAGATCCTGCGGAGTTGCCCGAGCCCGATCCTGGTGATGGACGCGCTGTCGTTGTGACGTTGTTCGGGTTGGTGCTGCTGCTCGGTTTGTACATCGTTCCCGAAGGGCTGGCAGCGCCGTACGGTCGAGAGCTCGGTGCCGGTGCGATCGGGATCGGTCTGCTGATGGCGGCGGATCCGGTCGGCAGCGCGATCGGTGCCTGGGTTTCGACGCTGGTGCGGTTGCCGACGAAGCTGCCGGTGATCGTGGTGTTGGCCGTGGCCGCCGGACTGCCGTTGATCGCCTGCGCGGGTAGGCCGAACCTTGGTCTGACGTTGGTGTTGTGGGCTGCGGCCGGTGCGGTGGGGCAGCTTTATTTGATCAAGACTCAGGCGCTGGTGGTGGCCGTGGTGCCGAACCGGAGGCTGGGCGGTGTGATGGGCCGGACGGGAACGGTCATGTACTGCTCGCAGGGCCTCATGATCGTGGTCGGCGGGGCAGTCGCCGACCGAATCGGTCCTTTCCGGGCGACCGCTGCCGCCGGTGCGAGCGCGGCGGTGCTGGCGGTGGTCGTGGGCGCGGGGTGGTGGGTGGCTCGCTCCCGGGGAGCAACCAGGAGCGAGCCGTTCTCAGCAGATCGGGAGCGTGATCACCATTCCTTGCCGCGCACGTTCGGCACCTCCCCCCGGGACCAGGACCGCCTGACCGACCGGGCCGCACGCGGAGAGACGTCGCCGACCCGGTCGGCAACACACGGGAGTCAGTATGGCGGCTAGGCAACCTGACAGGCCAGGCGCTGCGGAAAACGTCGTGCTCAGGCGATCTTCTGACAGAAAAGCGAAACTGAGAGACGCCCCGAGGCCGGTTTTCGCGACGGTCGTCCTCATTGACTTCCTCGCGCTGGCACTCGTGCTGTGCTGGCTGTGGGCCGGACCGCCAGCGGGCGCGAACCTGGGCCGATCGGTGCTCATTGTCCTGGGCGGGCTCGCGAGCGCGGAGCTGACGTGGCGTCTCGAACGGCAGCGTCGGCAGCTGTCCGATACGCCGCACGTCAACATGAGTTCGGTGGCGATCCTGGCGGTCACGCTGGTATCTGGCCCGGTCGCGGGATCGGTGGCCGCCGCGATCCTCTACCTGCATCTCTGGTGGAGGGCATCACGATGGACCAGCGGGATCGACCCGTATCGTGCGGTGTTCAACACCAGCGCGATGATCGTCTCGGCATGCGCCTCCTACGGCGTTGTTCACCCGCTGGCGCCCGGGGGAGTGGCGAGCGCACCGAGCGAGACCAGCGCCGTGGTGCTCCTTGCCGCGATCGCGACGTTCTGGCTTGTCAATTCGCTCGCTGTCGGTGCCGCCATCGCAGCCGCGGAGAAGCTGCGTTCGATCACGGGCCTCGTCGGCGGCTGGAGCGCGAACGCCTTGGAGATCGTGACGCTGTTCTTGGGCGCGATCACCGCGGTCGTCATCCAGCTGCGGCCGTGGCTCACGCTCTTCCTACTGCCGTTGATCTACGTGCTGCACCGCAGCGACTCCGTCAAGCACCTCGAGATCGCGGCCAGCACCGACCGCAAAACCGGTTTGCTAAACATGGAAACCTGGCGATGCCTGGCCGAAGCCGGCCTGAAGAAGGCACGCCGTCACCACGTGCCGGTCGCCGTTGTGATGCTGGACCTGGACTTCTTCAAGCGCATCAACGACACGCACGGCCACCTCTTCGGCGATGACGTCCTGCGCGCGGTGGCGCACGTGCTCAGCAGTGAAGTTCGCCGTACCGATCTCGTGGGCCGCTTCGGAGGCGAGGAGTTCGTGGTCTTCCTCGCCGACGTGGACCTTGTCCGGGCGACTGAGATCGCTGAACGGATCCGCAGCGCCGTCGCGGCGCTCGAGATCTCACCGAGCACAGACGGTACTTCGTCGGCAGTTCCGGTTCGCATCACAGCGGGCGTGGCGTGCGACGACGGGTACAGCGACGATGACGTCGACCTGAGCCAACTGCTGCTTGCCGCCGACAACCGCCTGTTCTTCGCTAAGGGACAGGGGCGCGACCGGATCAACGCCGGGTACACCAGGCAAGCCCGCTGAGGTCCTCAGCTACTGGCTAGGTGCTGTTTCGTATCGGTGCATCCACGCGATCAGCGGGCGAACGGCGCGCAATGCTTCCGCGCCCTTCCTGGTGAGTTCGTACCAGGTCGGCTTGAAGTGGCCTTCGTCGGCGTATAGCCGGACGAGACCGTGGTCTTGTGCTCGTTTGAGCGTTTTGGTGAGGCTCTGGTCGGAGAGCGGGCTGGCGTACTCGCCGTTGTCCGGTCGTACTTCGCCTTCGTTCACCCGGTCGCGAATGTCGCGGTACTGGAGCTTGTCCTCGGTGGCGAGCGCGGCGAGCACGACGATCATCCACCGTCCTCGGAGCATCTCGACCGCCGACTCGAAGGTCTTTTGGTACGACATGTTCTGGCTCGACACGTTGCCAGCTAACACCATCCGCAGTGTGCTGTCTCACTGACTGGCAGATCGAGTGCCGCGTGGGCCGAACGAGTGAATGCGGCCCGGAACACCCCTGCGTGAGTCGACGCCTTTCCCTTGCCTGAGTCGGCAGAGTGCCTGGTAGGCATGCTGCAGCCGGGATTGACCGCCTGGCGCCGCACACAAGCGCGAGGCTTGGGCTGAGGCCAGGAGCAGGCTGTACGCCCAAGCCTCGCCAACGGGCAAAAGGGCGGCCCGCCTTTGCGGCGGGCTGAGTTCACGAGGGTGGGAATGCGCGCGAACCGAGCAGAAGAGCCCAGGCTGGAACCGAGCATGGTCGCGGACGTCGCGAGACTGGTCAGGGAAGTCCCGATTCCTCGGCCGTTCAGCATGAACGCGTTGATCGGCCGGCTGAACCGGCACCGGGACAAACCCATCCGCCTCATGCGCGGCGATCTGAGCGGAACCATGCCGACCGGCTTGCTGCTGAGAACCGAGGCTGCGGACTACATCGTCGTGATCCGCGACGTCCAGCGCGGGCATGCCCGCCACATCCACTTCCATGAACTCGGACACATCCTCCTGGAGGACGCCGAAGTTGCCGGTCCGTGCCTGCCGCGGGGGGACCCTCGCTGTCGTGAGGCCGCCGAGTTGATGGCGGAGGAGTTCGCCCATCAACTGGCCGAGCGGATCGACGCGCACTCCCTGCGCAGCGGCTTCGGCGGCGAGAACCACGCGGTCACCTCGATGGGCAAGACCTTCGCAGCGACGACGGACTTGCGCGGCCTGAATGCGTGAATCCTACGGATTGGTCGCGTTGGCGGCGGGGGCGTTGGTCGCGGCGGAAGGGGGTCGGACGCTGCACGTATTCGCCCGACATCGGGACGCGCAGGGCAAGGCGTACCTCGGAACGATGCTGACATTCTTCGGCGTGTCGCTGGCGCTCCGGGCACCTGAGTTGACTTCGGTCGTGACCGAGACGGCTGGAGTGCCGAACCTGACGAGTTTCGTGCGAGCGGCGTGCTCGCTGGGAACAGTGACCGGGCCGCTTGGCCTGCTCGGACTCAGCGGATGGACCTGGCTGCGGCCGAGATACGTCGTCGCCGTTGTGGCCGTCGGAACTGGTGTGCTTGCATGGCTTGCCTTCGATGGATCACTGTCCCCTGACAAGCTTGAGTCGCTTGGTCCGGTCGTCTGGATCAGCGGTGGCGTGCCGGGGCTCGCCTTCGCAGTTTTCGCTGCGCGATTTGCGAAAATTGTCCAGCATTCTCCATCACGTGTGCGAGTTGCGGGGATCCTAACGATTGTCGGCAGCACAACCTGCGTCGTTGGGGTTATGGCGCGTCTGGTGACAGTGGCTGGAGGTCCGGACCTGAGCGGAGGCAGCGTCTGGCGTGGCCTGCTGGTGCAGAGCCTCGGCGGCGTGCTCATCGCGACCGGGTCGTGGTACGCCGAAGCCGCGGACCTCATCGCTGATTTCCGTCGGGGACTGGAGACCATGAGAATCCGGAGATTGTGGCGCTACGTCGAGCCGATAAGGCGGACGATGACAGATCGGCTTGCTGCGGGCGGCGTGCTAGGGCGAGAGATGATCGACATCTACGATGCGCTGCTCCTCGCCCGACAGCAGAACTGCCGGCGGGTGCGCGAGCGGGCATCGTTGGTCGCGGATGCCGTGGGGCTTGGATCGCGGGACCGGGACGAGTTTCTCGATGCCGTGGACTTGCGCTCCGCAGTAGTCACGCCGAGTCGTTCGCTCGGCGCAGCTACCAGCGCTCGGGTGGCGGAACTGGGCGTCGATCTTGAGGAGGATCCGCTTGATGTCGACGTCGCAATACAGCGCGCACAGGTAGCCAGATTGGCTCGGCTTGTGCTGCGTGACCGGGTGGTGCGGCGTACCGCATGAATTGCCCGCGCCTAGGAGGATTATGCAAGCAAGTGCAGTGCGTGCTCGTCTCTTGCCGTGGCGGACACTCCTGCGTTGAACGGCCCTGGGCGAACATGAAAGCCACGCGCTCCTTGTACTGGCCGGAGCGGCTGTGCGGCACAGACGCGTAGTCGTTCTAAGGCGGTTAGCGCAATCGCCAAATCGACGGAGCCTGGCGCGCATCGACTCGAATCAAATAACCGGAGGGTTCTTGGTTCGAGTCCAAGCGGGGGAGCAAAGCCCAGGTCAGAGACCTGGGCTATTTTGCTACCCGTAAGTAGGGGCGATTTAGTGTCGATTTTGACGGTCGTTCAAGCGGTCGTCTATCGGGGCCGCCGGTGGCCCGCTGCGGTAGCCAGTGTGCGTTCGTCGCCATGTAGTGCCAATGCCGTGTTCGCCGCTGTCCGTCCCGCTGCGGCTGACCCTGCTCGATATGGCGACTCGTCGATCGACGTGAGCGTGCAATGGCCCAAGGCGGCTTCTGGTGCGCTGGGAGGCGTGTCAGAGTGGGGCCCGGGCCGCTGCTGCGGGATGTTCCAGATGCCGCGCTGCGCGGCTCATACCCGGGGGCGTGATGGACAGTGATGCTCTCGGCCCGTTCCGAGCAGCCCACGAGGAATGGCATATCGCCCTGGTGCACGCCTAACTGGACCAGTGTGTCGAGCGGAGTTCCATGACGGCCGGGTTTGACCAGCAGCAGCCAGTTCTGGGCCACTGAGATGACGACGAGAACAACGGCATTCCCGGGGCTCGGCACGAGGTGACTCTGGAGCCGGTTCTGGTGCCCAGGTGTGGGCTACTGTCGACGGTTCCTGGCGGCGATGGCCGCCGCGTATGCCTCTGCCGGGACGAACGAGTGCCCGCGAGCCGGGTACCACTCTCCCGTCGCGCTGTGGGTAAAGGGATACCAATGTCCGTATGTGCCCAAACGGACTTGGACTTGCGCAGCGGCGTAGGTGATCCAATTCCGGTGGATCTCGGCGGTGGCTCCGCGCAAGGAATGCCGTGCGGCGATGTCGTCGACGGCCCGCTGCATGGCTTGAGGTGGCGGATCGAATGCATGAAGTGCCGTCCGTACCCCGTGGAATTGGCCGAATGTGTGCGCGAACCGCAGTCGGCGGAGTTCGCTTGGTCGGATTCCGGCGCGCTCAGTGATCTCTTCGACCGGGCTTGCCGGTGGGTTTTCGGCGAGCAAGCACACGAGATCGACCAGAGGATCGGGATCGTCGGCCAGTCCTCCGGCCAGGAGAGTCGCGGCGCGGCGGGCGGCGTGTCCGGCCAGGAGGCGGAGAACGGCCGGATCAGGGCCGGGAGACGGCGGTGCCGGAATGGCGCGGTCGGCGAAGGGAATGGCATCGCCGGGGAAGTGCATCGCGGTCACCTGTTCAGCCGGATGAGGTCGGTCAGTTGGTCGGGAGTCAGGTTCTGGAGATCGGGCTGCCCGTCGTGGCAGAGCATCAGGCGGGTCAGCCGGTCCTTGCCCTCGAGCCGGGCAGTGATTTTTTCCTCCAGGGTGTTGGCATGAATGAGGTAGTGCACGAGCACGTCCTGTTTCTGACCGGACCGGTAGGCCCGGTCGTTGGCTTGCTCCTCGACGGCTGGATTCCAGCCGCGCTCGTAGTGGACGACGTTGCGCGCCTCGGGGAGGTCAAGACCGAATCCGCCGCATTGAATGCCGATGACCAGCACTTCCACCGAACCGTCTTTGAGTTCGGCGATGGCTTGCTCCCGGTCCTTGGTCTTCGTTTCCCCGTTGAACAGCCGGACCCGGTAGCCGAGCGTGGTGAGGTACTCGGCGACCAGCGACCCGGTGCTGCGGTATTTGACGAAGATGAGCGTGGACTCGTTTCGGGTGCGGGCGGCCTCGATGATCAGGCGAGTTCGGCGTAGTTTGGGCGCTTCCGTTTCCGCGTACTCGAGGTCGGCGAGGATGGTCGCCGGGCTTTGGCCCTCGAACAGTCCGGGGCTGGCGCAGATCATCTGCTGCTTGTAGCAGACGTCTCTGGCGAGTTGGCCGGTGCGAGAGCTGGACGGAAGTGCGTCGCACTGTTCCTTGACGTCGTAGTAGTGCGCTTCCAGCAGCCCGATTTGTGTTCTGGACAAGGGGACGGAGTAGGTGTTCTTGACCTTCTGCGGGAGTTCGAGTCCCAATTCGGGGTCATCTTTCATTCGCCGGATCATGAACGGGCCGGTGGCCCGGTGCACCCGAGACCGGGCGTCACCGAGTTCTGCGTCAGTGGCTGCCTCTTCGACGGGCCGGGCGTAGCGCGAGAGGAATTGGGAACAGGAACCGAAGAGCCGCGGCGTGGCCCAATCGAAGAGCGCCCACAGTTCGCCGGGCCAGTTCTCCATCGGCGTTCCGGTAGAGGCGATGCGCATGGCGGCGCGAAGCAGTCGTGCATACCGAGCACAGAACGTCGCTGGGTTCTTGATTTTGTGCGCCTCGTCAGCGATGACGAGGCCCCACTCGATCGAGCACAGCTTGTCGTGCTCATGGTTCAGCATCTTGTAGGAGGTGACGATCACCGCGTCGCCGTCCATTCGGTCGGGAAGTTGCCTCTTTCGCCCGAAGTAGAGTTTTGTGTTCACTGCGACGTTGTGCTTGTCGGCTTCGTCCTCCCACCGCTTCGCAGTTGCGTGGTTAGGTACCAGGACGAGCGTCGGCCGGTCGCGGTGCGGCCGGCCCGGCAGGAGGTGGAATGCCAGGCAGGTGAGTGTCTTGCCGATGCCCATGTCGTCGGCGAGCAGGGCACCGCATCCGGCGGCTGCGAGGCGCTGGATCCGTGCGACGGCGACTGTCTGGTACGGGCGCGGTTTGACCGGATGCAGCGCCGCAGTGAGCCGATCGAGTTCGGCATCGGTCGGTTGACGGCACAGGCGATCGATGGTGCGGGTGATGCCGTCTTCGGCGGTGCAGGCGAAGGTGCGCCCGTCTTCGGTGGTGAAGCCGTCCATGACGTCGAGGACGGCCTGTGCGGCAGGGATGGCGGGTAGCGGCTTGCGCAGCGTTGCGCGGGTTTCGTTGTCGAGGAGGATCCAGCGGTTGTGCCGGTGCACGATCGGCATGGCTCTGGCGGTCAGTTTGGCGAGTTCCTCGCTATTGATCGGGACGTCGTCGACGGCGAGCTGCCAGCGTCGATCCAGGATCTCGCCTAGCCCGAGCCTGCCGTCGACTTTCCCGGACGCGACGACGACGCGAGGGACCGCATCGGTCAGCCAGTTCTTGTGCCACTCGATGTCGATCCCTATCGCGCGCAAGGCGTCTCCTGCTCGTCCGCGGAGAGTCGCCGCGTTTTCGAGCGAGAGCAACAAGCCGTCCGGCCACGGCTGGTCGGCGAGCGGCTGCAGCGCCGGAGCGGCCCCGGCTCCGCGCCGGAGCATCCTGCACACCTGGCGTCGAAGATCGACGTCGTCGACGGGCGGCGGCGCGTCGCCGTTCCACACGGAGATTGCATCCACCGCGGTGTCGGAGCTGCCGGGAATCCCGCGGAACTGGAGAATCGCGCGCAGCTGGCAGCTCGTGTCGTCCGGCTCCTCGATCTTGATCGCAAGCGCTGGCACGTGCTCGCCGGGATCCGCGTCGTCTTCGATCGATTCGGTCCACGGGCGCAGCAGCGCGTTCTCGGCCGAGAGCGTGACTGGTGCCGCGAAAGGAACCGCCCCGAATGCGAGAAACGAGCCTGGCGACCGGACGAATCGATCTGCCACCACGTCAAGCAAGGTGCGACCGACCTCGTAGGCCGACGGGACTTCTACCTTGTCCGTTTTGCCGGTCGAGGCGTGCAGGCAGCGCGAAACGCCTTCGAGGCGTTCCGCTAAGCCGCACAGCTGATTTTGGCGGAACGGAACCAGGGGTCCGATCTTCCAGGCTGGCTGCCGGTCGCTGTTCCGCATTCCCTCGGAGTACCCGGGCAACACGAAGCCGTTCTGGATTATCTCGATCGCCAGGCGGGCGGTGGCCGCGCACACGCGCGCGGAGTCGCTCCAGCCGGTGTTGTCCGCCTGGACGAGTGTCGGCAGCAGGTCGGCAAGCCGCGTCCGGCCGCAGCGCACGTGCTCGATTTCGCCGGTGCGCCAGCCGATCCAGCGGTTGACGACAGCGTTCTCGTTTTCGCGGAGCAGGACGTCGACGGCAGGCCCGAAGCAGAGCAATTCGGCGGTCAGCGGCGGGGCCTCGACATCGAATGCGAGCTCAGCGCCGTTCTCCAACGCGCCCAGCAGTTCGGCTATCGGGACAGCGGGTTCCGTTGTGCGCAAACGGAAATCGTTGCGTGAGAGCGGTTTGACGGCAGCTGGTCCGGCCGCTGCGGCGGGCGTCGCATCGGGCAGGTCCGTCCGGATGACCCCGGCATCCGCCACCGGATCGGACGGTTCCGGCTCTGGTGCCTGTTCCAGATGCTGGTTCACCAGCAGAAGCAACTGCCGGCTGGCGTTTTCCTTGGCTGCCTTCTTGCTCGGGCCATGCGCGCGGACCACTATTTTCCGCCCGTTGATCTCGCATGATGCCTGATGCGCGTACGGGAGCTGCTTCCGATCGTCGGGCTTCTGATCAAGCGCGGTGATCTTCCCTTGCATCTCGGCGGCGTTCAGCGCGCAGCTCGCCGAGTTCGTCGCGAAGAGCAGCTTGCGATCGCGGGCAGAGGGCACTGCGGGCGGGAACCCCAGCAGCCTGGAAAGAAGCGCGGTTCTGGCGGCCTCGCGAGCGGCCTGCTTGTTCGTTGCCTGACAGGGGCCAGTGCTGATGAGCTTGCGACCGGATCGCATCGCGACTTCGGCGAGGAAGTACCCGTTGCCGTCTTTGTAGTCGCTGACGCTCCATTGGAGCGGGGCCGCACCCGCTCTGATCCGGCATGTCTCAAGAAGGCGGGGCAGTGTCCCCTTGATCCGGGTCGAGGAAAGCAGTCCTTCCTGTTTCACCGCGGTCCAACCCGGCGCGTCGACCGTGAGCAGCAGATACTCGAGGTCCTCGTGCCGAAGGAGTCCGGACCGAGCGCGAAGCGACGCATTGTCGAGCAGTTCTTGCGGTGCCTCGGGTTTGCGGGCCGCGGCCTTGATCCTCGAGAGGAATTGTTGCGGCTCGAGGGCAGGCAAACCGGATGGCGGAACCGGCGGCGTGGAGCCTGTCACTGGTGCGGGCGCCGCGGGCTGTTCCGCCTCGGCAAGCCGCTCCAGGAGGCGAAGCTGTGAGCGTTGCATCGCTTCTTTGCGTGTCCAGCCTTCGGCCCAGGCGCCGTTGATCGTCACGCCGTTGAGGTCGATTGAGCAACGGTATTTGAACGGGGACGGGCCGGGTGTTCCGTAGCCGGCGTCCGGGACCGGGCTGGGGAGTCCGCGCTTCAGACAATACGAGGCCAGCACTGAGGGGGCGAAGTTCAGTTGCCGGCCGATGCGCCGCGCCGCCGCATCACGGACTGCGGGTGGGACAGCAGCACTGTCCTGCATACCGAAGAGCAGGAGGTAGAGGTCCTTTGCGCGCAGGCTGTCGGTCTCGATCCGGCTGATCAGCGCGCGTTGATCAGCGTTGCTCAGTGCGCGATGGGTCAGAGCGCGCTGAACCCATTCGGGCACTGAAGCGTTCATGCAGTCTCACAGCCTTTGCCGGTCCGGAAGACGAAGAGGTCGTCGAGCACGGACAAGCTAGCCCAGGACTGATACCAGCGAGGGGAACGCGACGTTCGCGCGTTCGAGTGAATCTGCGAGATATTCGACAATATCGGAACATGGCCGACAAACGGTGCATGCGGCTCGGTCGCTGTCGCGGACTCGGACCTGGGAACTTTTGAAAATGTTTGCCGCAACGGCAAAGACCTGTGACTTGAGTGCGACGACGACTTTGACCCCGTCCGCAGGGCTTCTCCTTCTTTGTGGACAGACTGCGTGCTGGCGGGCTCCGACGGTGCGCTCAGGACGCTGACCTCGGCAGCGGAGCCTCTGTCGAGGAAGATTCGCGGGCTGGACTGCACACGATCCCAGGTGGGCCTGTCAGAAAGCGACCGACCTGACGATGCGGCGGCAAGAAACGGACTCTCCGTCCAGCGAGATCACTCGGTCGCGCTCCTGCTCGGCGTAACAGGCGTCGGGCCTGCTTGCGATATAGCGGGAGATCCGGCTGGAGTGGCTTCCATCCGGTGGCGTTACTGATAATGAGGAGCGGATGACCTGTGAAGCTCTTTCGTGGCGGCTCGGTGTGGCGCAAATGGGACCTGCACGTCCATGCGCCGGGAACCGTGTTGAACGACTGCTACGGCGGTGCCACGGACGCGAATTGGGAAACGTTCTGCGATATCGTGCACTCGTCCGACGTCGACGTTGTGGGGATCGCTGATTATTTTCGCGCCGACTCGTTCTTCGAGTTCGTCGCCCGCTACGAACAGCGGTACCCGGAGAGTGAGAAGGTGTTCTTCCCCAACGTCGAGTTGCGGTTGAACGAGGCAGTCAATGACGCTGGCGACACTGTTGACATGCACGTTCTGTTCCGGCCGGATGTGAGTGCCGAGACGGTGACAAAATTCTTGTCCTCGCTGCCCGCTCAGCTTTCCGACGCGAATGACCGCAATATTCCCTGTGCGGAGCTGGAAAATGATCAACAGTATTGGAGTGCGTCTGTTGCCAGGGGGGACGTGCTAACGGCGCTGGCCGATACGTTCGGCAAAGCGGCACGATCCGATCAAGTGCTCGTGCTGGTTCCGGCGAACAACAACGGTATTCGCGGGTCTGCGGTCGAGCGCAAGCGAAATCTGACAGTTCAGATCGACAAGATGGTGGACGCCATCTTCGGCAGTTAGAAATCTGTAAACTGGTATCTCAGCACTGACCGGTTTTCCGATCCTCAACAGCCGTCCGTGCCAAAGCCGGTCTTCGCGGGCAGTGATGCCCACTCTTTCGATCAGTTGAGGGCATGGCTCGGAAAGACCGTCGACGAGCCCAGTGTGCGAAAAGAGGTCACCTGGGTCAAGGCGGATCCGACCTTTGAGGGGTTGCAGCAGACGCTTGTCGAGCCAGGGGAACGGGTCCGGATCGGCGCCGACCGGCCCGATTTCAAAGAACCGTACAAGTATCTGGCCAAGATCAGGTTTCCGGAATCGCCCGACTTCCCGGCGGAGGTGTGCTTCAACCAGAATCTTTGCTCGATCATCGGCAGTCGCTCGTCCGGCAAGTCCGCCCTGCTTTCCTATATTGCCCATGCCGTCGACGAGGACTACACGATCAAGCAGCAGCGGGAGGCCTTCGGCGAGGTGAGGGAAGCCGCGCTCGGGCCGGCCGCGGGGAAGACGTGGGCCGAGGTCGCCGGCATAAGTCGCGTCGTCGAGTGGGGCGATCCGACCGTGCGGGCCGGTCGGGTCATCTACATCCCGCAGAACTCGCTGTTCGCGATCAGCAACCGGCCGCAGGAGATCACGGCGAAGATCGAGCCGGCTCTCTACCGGGCGGATCCGGGCTTTCGTGCTGTGCACGAACGCATGAAGTCTGATGTGCAAGGGTGCACCCTGCAGATTCGAAGTGCTGTCGAAGAGTGGTTCAACCTGAATGATCTCCTGACCCAGGAGCGGCAGGAACTTCGGCGACTGGGTGACAAGGAAGCCATTGAATCAACGCGGGACAAGGTCGCTGCGAGAATCGAGAAGCTTCGTGAAGGATCGTCCCTCAGCACGGAGGAGATCGACGCCTATCGGGACCTGATGGCGGCTCTCGAAGGCAACGAGGGCAAGATTCGCGTCGTCGCGGACAAGACGCGCGAGATCGACATATACACCGCACAACTACCGGACGGCAGCTATGCGGTGAACGATGGGGTATCGGTCAACGTCCAGACAGCGCCGTTGGCCGCCACCTTTCCTGAGCCCTTGCGGGGCAGGATTGGCCAACTGGTTCAGCAGGCCGCTGACGCGCTGCTGAGCGGGATCAAGGGCGAGTTCGTCAGCTTTCGTGCGGAGCTAGAGGCCGAGAGGGCAGACCTCGATGCGAAGAACGAGACGCTTCGTCAGCAGAACCGCGAGCTGATCCGGAAGAACCAGGACAACGCCGAGATCGAAGCCGAAGTCCAGCATCACAAGGAGCAAGAGGCGACCCTCGCGGCGATCGATGCCAAAGAGGAGAAGCTCGCCGAGCTAGCGATGCGGCAGCAACATCAGCTGGGCATCATCAAGACGGCCCTGACCCGGCGGGAGGCATGCTTCGAAGCGCTCCATGACGAGTTTGCGGCCAAGCCGCGAACCACCAGCGACGAGGGGATGTCGTTCGGCCTTGAGCATCGGGTGACGAACGATGCGCTCATCATGCTTGCCCGGCTCTTCAACATCCGCGACAGCAGTTATTACATCGATCGCGACTCGCAGCTGCTGCGACTGGATCTGATTCACAGCGACCCCGAGTCGTTCCTGGACAAGGTCGCGACGGGAAAACAAAAGCTCAAGCAGGCTGCGTCTCGCTCGGGCGTCGCCGTCCAGGTTTTCTCGATGACACCCGAGGTGCGGTTCTACGCGACCTTGGAAAACGATCGGATCGGCGGGTTCGAGAGCTCCTCCATGACGCCCGGCAAGCAGGCGTTGTTTGCCTTGACGCTCATCCTGGAAAAGTCCGACGACAAGTGGCCGTTGCTGATCGACCAGCCGGAAGACGATCTGGACAGTCGTTCGATCTACGAGGTGATCGTGCCGTACCTGGTGAAGAGCAAACGAGATCGGCAGATCATCATGGCCAGCCACAACGCCAACCTGGTGGTCGGTGCGGACTCCGAACAGGTCATCGTCGCCAACCGCCACGGCGCGGACCGCCCCAACAACAAGAATCGGAAATTTGACTACGTCACCGGTTCGCTGGAGCACAGCCGGAAGCAGCGCATGTCGAACCATGCTCTCGACGAGTGCGGGATTCGCGAGCACGCATGCCGGATCCTCGACGGCGGCGAAGAGGCCTTCCAGAAGAGGAAGAGCAAGTACCAGATCAACTGACTGCTTGCGTCGGCGAACGGTGGTGTGCGATGGATTTCAGGACCTGGGACCTCGGCCGGCGCGACAAGCAATCCCCGGTCGTCCTGGCAATCCAACTGCGGGTCGCCTGGCACGTGACCGGTCGACCACGGAGCCTCCCGGGCCGCGGTAGTGCGACTCGATGGTCTTTTCCTTGACACCCTTGACGATCCGAGTGTCGTTGGTGACGTCTGCCAAAAGGAGGCCGCAGTAGGTGCTGGCCAGCGCGGCGACCCTCTGAGCGATCGATTCGGCCATCTGCGCCTTGTGCTCGATAGTGGCCGACTCGGAGCCGACTTACGGGTGTCGGTCGGCGGGGCCTGGCCGGGACTTTCGGCGGTGAGACCGGCCTGCTCAACCGGCCCGCCGTACCGCTGGCCCGCCGCGATCCCAGCGTGCGTAGGTGCCGTGGTCGAGCAGCCGTGTCGGCAGCGGACGTTCCCGGTGTCGCAGGTCAGAAAAAGCGCGCGGGGCGATCGTTGATGCGGAGCAGTCCGGCAGACGTCCCGAATCGCAGCGAAAGCGTGGTCGATGCGGCGAGGCGGAGCGCGCCGCAGTTTTGCCCGCAGCGGCGTAAGTTCGCTTCGTGGCTGCGCGTGCCGTGCTGGGGCGCGTTCACGATCCGGCGACGGAGTCCTGCTGCTGGCAGACAGGTCGGCCATTCGGCGCTGCCGGACTCGAGCCAGTCGGGCCGACGGTGCCCGTGCGGCGAAGCTGGGAGTGCGCAGTCCAGGGCGGCGATGACCCAGTGTTATCTCTCAGGCGAGCTGTCGGTTTGCTCGCGCGGCTGGACGCGGTCTGTGGCGGCTGCGATCCGGGCAGCGTGGCGGGAGCGTTGCAGCAGGAAGCCGAGTCGGTGGTCCGGCGTGCGCCCGACTCCGCGTGCGGGGAGCCGGTGTCCGGCGGGACGAAGCCCGGTTCGGCGGGGTGGCGGGCATCGCCGCTGAGTTGTGGGTTTTCGGCAAGTGCGCCCGTTGATCGAGGAGTCCCGACCGTTCTGGACGAGGGCGTTCCCGGTGGCGGCACGCCCGGCAGTCGGGTCGCCGGACGGCCACCGGATCGTTTGATTCAGCAGTTGCTAAGATTTGCAATTGTCGAGTGCTTCGGCGACGAGTTGGCGGGGCTCACGGTGGTGTCCCGGTCCGGCCGGACCGGGTTCCGGCGATGTCGGCCGTGCGGGCTGCGTCGCCGGGCGGATGAGCTGCGGTCGTCTGGCAGGCTCCCCGGCCCCGATACCAGGGCGGGACGGCCGCACCTTCACGACAGCGAGCGCGAGGAGTGCACAGTGCTGAGTTTGTGGCGCAAGATCCGCCGGGTCGGGCTGGTGGCCGAGCCGGCTCCGCCGAGGCCGGAGCGGCTGGAGGTCGCGGCGGGGTTGGGCGGTTCGGTGCAGGTGCGGCATGTGGACGCCGGGTCGTGCAACGGGTGCGAGGTGGAGATCGGTTCGGCGTTCGGGCCGGTTTACGACGCCGACCGTTACGGCGCCCGGCTGGTGGCCGCGCCCCGGCACGCGGACGCGCTGCTGGTGACGGGTCCGGTTACGCGGAACATGGCGGAGCCGCTGCGGCGCACCTATGCGGCGGTGCCGGGGCCGCGGCTGGTGGTCGCGGTCGGGGACTGCGCCCGCAACTGCGGGGCCTTCGCTGGCGCGTACGGGGTGGACGGCGCGGTGTCGGACGTGGTCCCGGTGGATCTGGAGATCGCCGGGTGTCCGCCGCGGCCGGAGGCGATCGTCGAGGGACTGCGGAAGATCAGCGGCCGATGACTCTCGTGGAGTACGCCTTCACCGGCGCGGTGGCTGCGGGCGTGCTCAGCGCCGTCGCGGGAGCGGTCGTGCCGGTGCGGGCGCGGTCCGCGGTGGTCGGTGCGGGCACGGCGATCGCCGGAGCAGCCGGGGTGGCCGCTGGTGGTTCGGCCTTGGCCGGTCAGTCGTTTTCCGTTGCCCTGCCTGCGGTTTTGCCGTTGTCGGGGATGTCGTTCACGCTCGACGCGCTGGGCGGGCTGTTCGTCGCCGTGACCGGCGGGGTCGCGGTCGTGACCGGGGTCTACGGGATCTCGTACGCCCGCGGCGGCCTGGACTCTCGGGGTGTCCAGGCCGCGTTCCCGGTGTTTGTGGCGGCGATGCTGCTGGTGCCGGCCGCGGCGAGCGTGGGCACCTTCCTCGTCTGCTGGGAGCTGATGGCGCTGGCGTCGCTGCTGCTGGTGCTGGCCGAGCACCGGCGGCGGCCCGAGGTGGCGCGCGCGGGCCGCTGGTACGCGGTGATGACCCACCTCGGGCTGATCACGATCCTGATCGGCCTGCTCGTCACGGGAGAGGACAGCTTCGCCGCGCTGCGCTCCGCGCACTTGCCTGCCGCAACCGCGAATGTGGTGTTCATCCTGACGCTGGCCGGGTTCTCGTCGAAGGCGGGGATCCTGCCGCTGCACGCGTGGCTGCCGCGGGCGCATCCGGAGGCACCGAGCCACGTGTCGGCGTTGATGTCGGCGGCGATGGTCAACCTCGGCGTGTACGGGATCGTCCGGGTCGGGTTCGACCTGCTCGGCAGTGGGCCTCGCTGGTGGTGGCTGCTCGTCCTGGCGCTGGGCGCGGTCTCGGCGGTGTACGGGATCCTGCAGGCGGCCATGGGCACGGACCTGAAACGGCTGCTCGGCTACTCCACGACCGAGAACATGGGGCTCGTCCTGATCGGGGTCGGCGCGGCCGGGCTGTTCGCCTCCTCCGGCCGCCGCGATCTGGCGGGCTTGGCGCTGGCGGCGGCGCTGCTGCACGTGCTCGGGCACGCGGCGTTCAAGGCACTGCTGTTCCTCGGGGCCGGGTCGGTCCTGCACGGCACCGGATCCCGCGACCTCGACGCGCTGGGCGGGCTGCGGGACCGGATGCCGGTGACCACCGCGTTGTTCGGCTGGGGTGCGCTGGCCGCCTCGGCGTTGCCGCCGGGGACGGCGTTCGCGTCGGAATGGCTGCTGCTGCAGGCGTTGATCCACGGGTTGCCGGCCGCAGGGGCGACCACCGCGATCGCGATGCCGCTGTCCGTGGCCGCCGTGGCGCTCACTGCGGGTTTGGCGGTCGCGACGTTCGTGAAGGCGTTCGGCGTCGGCTTTCTGGCCCGCCCGCGCAGCACCGCCGCCGAGAACGCCCACGAGAGCCCGCCGAGCATGCTCGCCGGAATGGCGCTCGCCGCGCTGGCGTGCGCGGTACTGGCCATCCTGCCCAGCCTCGTCCTGCCGACGCTCGGCCTGGTCGCCGCGAACGTCGCAGGGTCGGCCGACCCGGTCCTCACGGAGACGGTCACTGTCCGCCTGGCCGGGTTCGCCGGCTCGCTGTCGCCTCTGATGCTGACGCTGGCGTTGCTGGGCGGGGTGCTCGCCACGGTCGCTGGGGTGCGGCTGGCGGCGGTGCGGCGGGCGCGACGCACGCCGCGGCTGTGGGACTGCGGCGGCGGGCCGATGTCCGCGCGGATGGAATACACGGCGACCTCGTTCGCCGAACCGCTGCAGCGCGTGTTCGACAACGTGGTGCAACCGGAAACCGACGTCGACGTCACCCATCACCGCGAGTCCGACTATCTCGTGCAGGCAGTGGAATACCGGCGGCGAATGCCCGACCGGATCGAGCGGCGGCTCTACGCGCCGGTGCTCGCGGCGGTGCATGCGTGGGGGAACGCGGGACGACGGCTGGCTAACGGCAGCGTGCACCGCTACCTCGGCTACGGCTTCTACACGCTGTGCGGGCTGTTGCTCGTGCTGGCGGTGACCCGGTGACCGCGCTCGGGCTGGTCGGCGGGCTCGTGCAGCCGGTCGTGGTCGTCGGCGCGTCGCCGCTGCTGGCCGGGGTGATGCGGCAGGTGCGGGCGCGGCTGGAAGGCCGCGCCGGTGCGGGAGTGCTGCAGCCGTGGCGGGATCTGCGCAAGCTGCTGCGCAAGGAGCCGCTCGCGCCGCGCGGCACGAGCGAGGTGTTCCGGTTCGCGCCGCTGGTGCTGGTGGCGACCACGCTCGTCGTGGCGGTGGTGACGCCGTTCGCGACGACCGACTCGGCTGTCGGGCCGGTCGCCGACCTGTTCGCGGTCGTCGTGCTGCTGGCGCTCGGCACGGTTGCACTCGCGTTGGCGGGGCTGGACACCGGAACGGCGTTCGGCGGCATGGGTGCCAGCCGCGAGATGACGATCATCGCGCTGGTCGAGCCGACGCTGCTGGTCGCGATCTTCGCCCTGTCGGTGCGGGTCGGGTCGACCAATCTCGCCTCGATCGTCACCTCGACGCTGCACTACCCGGCGCGGGTAGTCTCCCCGGTCAGCCTGCTCGCCGCGGTCGCGCTGGCGGTCGTGATCGTCGCCGAAACCGGGCGGCTGCCGGTGGACAACCCCTCGACGCACCTGGAGCTGACCATGGTGCACGAAGCCATGATCCTGGAGTACGCCGGTCCCGATCTGGCGCTGGTGGAGCTGGCTTCGGCGATGCGGCTGTCGGTGTTCCTCGGGCTGCTGGCGAACCTGTTCCTGCCGTGGGGGATCGCGACGTCCGCGGCCCCGGCGGCGATCGCGGTCGGCGTGGTGGCCTGGGTGGCCAAGGTGGCGCTGCTCGGGTTGGTCCTGGCCGCGGGCGAGGTGTTCCTGGCGAAGCTGCGGTTGTTCCGGGTGCCGGAGCTGCTCGCCGGGTCGTTCCTGCTGGCGCTGCTCGCGGTTGCCGCGTCCTTCTTCCTGGCGTAACGCGAAAGGACGGTTCATCGAGTGTCCATAGAGGACTGTCGTGGGTGACACGACGTACGTGCAGTTGGTGGATCTGGCCTGCGGGGCGCTGCTGCTGACCGCGGTGCTGATCCTGTGGCGCCGCGAACTGGCCGTGCTCATCCGCGTCTTCGCTTTGCAGGGCTTGGCCTTGGCCGTGCTGGTGGCGGTGCTGGCTGTCCGCGAGGGTTCGGCCGAGCTCGGCGCGGTCGCCGTCGGGATCGTCGTGTTGCGCGCCGGGGTGCTGCCCTATCTGCTGCGCCGCGCGCTGGCCGGGAGCGGTGCGGTGCGGCGCGAGACCCGGCCGCTGGTCAACGTGGCGTCGTCGTTGCTGGCCGCCGCTGCGTTGACCCTGCTCGCCTACGGGGTGTCGCAGCCGTTGGTCGCGCTCGCGCCGTCGCCGGCGACGCAGGCGATCCCGGTCGGGCTGACCGTCGTGCTGATCGGGTTCTTCGTTCTGGTGACGCGGCGGCGGGCGCTGTCGCAGCTGGTCGGATTCCTGCTGCTGGACAACGGGATCACCGCGGTCGGCTTCCTGACCACCGGTGGCGCCGGGCTGGTTGTCGAGCTGGGCGTGTCGCTGGACGTGCTGCTGGTCGTGCTGGTGCTGCAGATCCTCACCACCCGGATGCGGGAAACCTTCGGCGACGCCGACCTTGACGAGATGCGGGAGCTGCGCGACTCATGACCCCTGTCCTCCTGCTCGCTCCGGCAGCAGTGCCGCTCCTCGGCGTCGGGCTCTACCTGGCGGTCGGCTGGCGCCCCGCGACGCGCTGGGTCAGCGCCGGAAGCGCGGCGGTCACGCTGGCCGCGGCGATCGCCCTCGCCGTGTCCGGTCCCCAGGCCGCGCTCGGCGGGCTGGTGCGAGCCGACGCGCTGTCGGCGTTCATGCTGATCGTGATCGGCGCGGTCGGGGTCCTCGCCACCGCGGCGACCCCGGCGTTCCTGCGCGCCGAGATCGAAGCGGAGCGGGCCACCGCGCGCACTGCTGCCCGGCACAGCGTGCTGGTGCAGCTGTTCCTCGCCGCCATGGCGCTGGCTGTGCTGGCCGCCAACCTCGGCGTGCTGTGGATCGCGATCGAGGCCACCACCATCGTCACCGCCTTCCTGGTCGGGCAGCGACGCACCCGCCAAGCCGTCGAAGCCGCTTGGAAGTACGTCGTCATCTGCTCGGCAGGGATCGCGCTCGCGCTGCTGGGGACCTTCCTGCTCAACTACGCCGCCCGGCACGCTCCCGGCGCCCCCGGTCTGGATATGGCCGCGCTCGCCCACGCCGCGTCCGGGCTCGACCCCGGCGTCACGCGGATCGCCGCGGCGCTGCTGATCATCGGCTTCGGAGCCAAAGCCGGATTGGCACCGCTGCACGCATGGCTTCCCGACGCGCACTCCCAGGCGCCGGCCCCGGTGTCGGCTTTGATGTCCGGGGTGCTGCTCTCGGTCGCCTTCTACGCCATCCTGCGGGTCAAGGTCATCGCCGACGCCGCGCTCGGGACCGGTTTCGCCCGCACCCTGCTGGTCGTCCTGGCCCTGGCGTCCCTGCTGCTGGCGGCGTCGCTGCTGCTGGCCCAGCGCGACTACAAGCGGATGCTGGCCTATTCGAGCGTCGAGCACCTCGGGCTGGTCGCGCTCGGCGCCGCCGCCGGCAGCCCGCTCGCGCTCGCCGCGGCCCTGCTGCACGTCATGGGCCACGGCCTGGTCAAGGGTGTGCTGTTCCTGGCCGCGGGACGCGTCCTGCAGATCGAGCGCACCAGCCGCATCGACGGCGTCCGCGGCCTCGCGGCCCGTCATCCGGTACTGGCCGGATGTCTCGGGCTCGGTGTGCTCGCGCTGATCGGGCTGCCCCCGTTCAGCGTGTTCGCCAGCGAACTCGGCATCGCCCGCACCGGTTTCGCCGCCGGCCTCGGCTGGGCCACGGCCGCAGCACTGGCCATCGTGGTCGTGATCGCCGCCGCCCTCATCACGCACACCAGCCGCATGCTGCTCGGCACCCCGTCGGAGGGGCCCGGCACGGCCTCCGCACCCGTCCGGCTGCCGGGCGCGTTCGCCCTTCCCCTGGTCATCGGCCTGATGGCCAGCGCCGCGCTCGGCGTCACCGCGGGCCCGCTGAGTTCGCTGTTGCACCGGGCCGCCGAAACTCTCACGGGGGCGTCATGACCTACTCGGATTCCTTCAGCGACGAGGCCGGCTACCGCCGCTCCGCCCGCACCGTCACCCCGGCCGAGCTGCCGGACCGGGCCCAGGCCCTGCTCGCGCATGGTTATCGCGTCGCCGTGATCGCCGGCCACGACGACGGCGACCGGCTCCGGGCGGTGTACCTGTTCACCGCCGCCGCTCCGGACCGGCGCGTCGAACTGCACGTCCCGCTCGACCCCGGGCACCCCGAAGTGCCCAGCCTGGCCGGGCTGTCGTTCCCCGCCGGGCGGTTCGAACGGGAGATGCGGGATCTGTTCGGCATCGTGCCCGTCGATCACCCGCTGCCGCGGCGGCTGGTGCGGCACTTCCACTGGCCCCAGGGCTGGTACCCGATGCTCGCCGACGCCGGGGACCCGCCCGGATTCGGCGACGTCGACGGCCCCTATCCCTTCAGGACCGTCGAAGGCGACGGCGTGTACGAGATCCCTGTCGGCCCGGTGCACGCCGGGATGATCGAACCCGGGCACTTCCGGTTCTCCGCCGTCGGCGAGACCATTCTCAACCTCAAAGCCCGGCTCTGGTTCGTCCACAAAGGAATCGAGAAACTGTTCCAGGGCCGCCGTCCCGGCGCGGCGCTCGAGCTGGCCGAACGCATCAGCGGGGACACCGCCGTCGGCCACACGCTCGCGTTCTGCCAGGCCGTCGAGGACGCGTACGGCATCCCGGTGCCCGAGAACGCGCATCGGACGCGGGCGATCCTGCTGGAACTGGAACGGCTCTACAACCACGTCACCGACCTCGGCGCGCTGTGCAACGACGTCGGGTACGGCATCCTCAACAACCACGCCCAGCGGGTCCGGGAACAACTGCTCCGCCTCAACGACCATGTGACCGGCCACCGGCTGCTGCGCGGCGCCATCCGCCCCGGCTCCGCCCAGCTGGCCCACGTCCCGGACCCGGCGAAGCTGACCGCGCTCGGCGCCGACATCGCCGAAATCGTCGACCTGGCCCTGGCTAACACCGTGGTCGCCGACCGGTTCACCGGCACTGCCGTCCTCACCCGCGCCCAAGCTGCCGACCTGGGCACGCTCGGCTACGTCGCGCGCGCCAGCGGCGTGTTCGTCGACGCCCGATACGACCACCCGTTTCTCCCGACGCCGGTCGATCGCGCCGACCATGCCCGCACCGACGGCGACGTTCTCTCCCGATTTCTGGTCCGGGTCGAGGAAATCGCTCACTCGATCGCACTGATCACCCAGCTGACCGACGACCTGGACCCCAGCCGGGCCACGGCGAACGCGCCCGGACCGCGCGACGTCGCCCGGTCCGGCGTCGGCATCGTCGAAGGCTGGCGCGGAACCATCGTCCACCGCGTCGAACTCGCCCCGGACGGCACCCTCAGCCGGGTCAAGATCGCCGACCCCAGCTTCTTCAACTGGCCCGCGCTGCCGGTGGCATTGGCCGACACGATCGTCCCGGACTTCCCGTTGACCAACAAGAGCTTCAACCTGTCCTACGCCGGGAACGACCTCTGAGCGCGGGCACCAGGCCGCTCGGCACAATCCGCACAGGACAAGATCACTTCGCTGCGATACGGCAGGCGCCGGGCGAAGGGCAACCCAGCGGCCGCAACGTCCTGCCCGGCGCCGCCTCCTGAAACCCGGCCCTCCTGCGACCTGGGATGACCGGCCGTGCGGACCAGCGTCTTTCGGACTTGCTAAGATCGGCAATTGTCGAGAGATGGCCCCGGGTGCGGTGTCTGGAGGGAGTGTCGGTGAGCACGCCCTTGTATCAATTGAAGGCGGAGTTCTTCAAGACGCTGGGCCATCCTGCCCGGATCCGGGTGCTGGAGCTGCTCTCCGAGCGCGAGCACGCGGTCGCGGAGATGCTGCCCGAGGTGGGGATCGAGCCGGCGAACCTGTCCCAGCAGCTGGCGGTGCTGCGCCGGGCCGGGCTGGTCACCACGTGCAAGGAAGGCTCGAGCGTGATCTACGCGCTGACCAGCCCGCACGTCGCGGAGCTGCTCGCGGTGGCGCGCCAGATTCTCACCAAGGTTCTCGCCGGGCAGGCGGAGCTGCTCGACGACCTGCGCGAGCCCGCCGCCTCGGCGCGGAATCGCGGCAGCTCGCGACCAGGCCGGTCCGCGTAGCGCGGGCGCGCCGATGTGCCGGGAAACTCGGTCGGCCAGGCCCCGTTTTCCGTGAGGACGTCCGCGGCTCGCCGGGGCGACGTTGTCGAGCCGGTGGCGCGCTGCTGGTCCGGTGGGAGCAGGTGACGAGCGACTGGCGCGCAAATCTGCCCGCCGGGGTGTGCTGGCGTCGGCGTGCCGACCGGGGAGAAGCGTTCGCATTGTATCGGCTTAGCAGTTGCAGGATTGCGCAACTGTGAACATGGTAGGTTCTCTAGGTCTCGGATGGCAGGGAAGAGGGGAACCGATGGGGACTCAGTTCGAGGGCGAGCTGCGGCAGTCGATCTCGGCGGCGCAGGACGCGTCGCTCGCTGCGCTCGATGCGGGACACCCTTACGAGGCGTACCTGCATCGGGTCCGGCTGACCGAGTTGCTGGACCTGGCCGAACGCCACGGCCTGGGTGCCGGCGCGCTGGTGGAACCTGCGGTGCGGGCGGCGCTGGCCGAGGACCGGGCGGCACTGGGTTGACGCTCGACGCTTCGGGGCCGGCCGTCGTCGGCGACGGCAGCGGCCTGCCGGACGGGGCCGGGGACCCGGGCAGGGTGCTGCGTGCGCTGCAGGCGGATGCCCGGTTGCTGCGGGATCACACCTCGTTGCGGCCGTTCCCGGTCGCGGTCAGCGCGCGCGATGCCGGAGAACTGGGTGCCGCGCTTCGCGGTCTTCCGGCGGCGACCTCGATCTTCGTGGCCCGGACCGAGGCCGCGCGAGCGCGTGAGGTTCAGCGTGTCCTCGCGCACGAGGGCGGCGTCCCGGTGATCACCGAGCAGGACACGCAGGCAATCGCGCTCACCGCCGAAGTGCTGGTGCGGCTGCGGCGGGCCCGCATCGCCCCGTTCGACGCCCGCGTCGTGGTGGCAGGGCCGCCGGTCGTGCCGCTGCTTCCGGCGTTGCTCACGGTCGCCGGGATCGGCGACGTCACCTCCTGGAACCGGGACGACGCACACGGATTCCCGCTCTCGAGCGTCACCCGCGAGGCGGACGTCGTGGTCGACCTGCTCGGCCTCGCTCCGGCACCTGGCGAGGCCGGATACCAGCTGGTTGCCCCGGGAGATCCCGCGGCGGCGCTGCTGGCGCTGCCCGGGTTGCTGTCGGCGGTGCACGAGCGGGCCGCCGCCGGGAAGCTGTCGGGTCATCCGATGGCGCACATCGAGGTGCACCGGGCGTGCGCCCAGGCGCTGGCCCGGCTGACCCCGGTGGACCGGGTCCTGCCCGAGATCGCCGATCCGGACCTCACCCGCCGCGTCGCGGACGCGGCGGGCGAGGCGCTCGGCCCCCGCCGGCGGTGAGCAAGCCCTGTCCTGGAACGCGGGTGCGGGTGATCGGCGGACGGCGTCGCGCGAAGGGCGGCATCGGTCTGCGCCGCGGAGGCCTCCGCTCGGAAGAAACGCGGTGCGGCCCCTCCGGGGCCGGGAAAACTGAGGAGCGCGATGGCTGACACCACCGCGCCCACCCGCCGAGCGGGGACTGCCACGAAGCGGATGATGTTCTTCGCCGGCGGCGCCCATCCGGCACTGGGCTCGGCGATAGCTGCCGAACTGGGCGTGCCGATCGCGCCGTGGACCGAGCACGCCTTCGCGAACGGGGAACGGTTCGTGCGGTTCGGCTCGTCGGTGCGCGGCTGCGACGCGTTCGTCCTGCACACCCCGGCCCCGCCGATGAACGCGTGGCTGATGGACCAGCTCGTCACCCTCGACGCGCTGAAACGGGCCAGCGCCCGGCGGGTCACCGCGGTGCTGCCGTTCTACCCCTACTCCCGGCAGGACAAGAAGCATCGCGGCCGCGAGCCGATCTCCGCCCGGCTGGTGGCGGATCTGCTCACCGCTGCCGGTGCGGACCGGATCATCACTGTCGATCTGCACACCCCGCAAACCCACGGTTTCTTCAACGGTCCCGTCGACCATTTGCGGGCACAGCCGCTCCTGGCGGCCGACCTGCTGCGCTGCCACCGCGATCGCGAGTTCGCCGTCGTCGCCCCGGACGCCGGACGCGTCCGGCTCGCCGAAACCTGGGCGGACTTGCTCGGCGGCGCACCGATCGCGTTCGTCCGCCGCCGCGAGACGCTTGCCTCCGAACCCGGGCCCGGGCGGCTCGTCGTCGGCGACGTCGCCGGCCAGGTCTGCGTGGTCGTCGACGACATGATCGACACCGGTGCCACCATGGCCGGCGCCGCCCGGTTGCTGCTCGACGCTGGGGCGTCCGACGTCATCGCCGCCGCCACCCACGGCGTTCTCTCCGAGGGCGCCCCGGCGCGTCTGGCCGCAAGCGGGATCCGGCAGGTCGTCGTCACCGACACCCTGCCTGTCCCGGCTGCGAAACGGTTTCCGCAGTTGCGCGTCCGCTCCGTCGCGTCCCTGCTCGCTCGTGCGATCCACGAAGTGTTCGTCGACGGCTCGGTCACCAGCCTGTTCGACTGACCGGTGCGGATCTGTCGTCGAAACCCGTGTGCGGCGATGTTTTCCAGCTGAGCGTCATAGCTCGGCAGCGGTCAGCGAAGAAGCATCGAGCGCGCCAGACCGACTGGCCTGGCCGACGTACCCCTTCGACGACAAGGCCCTCTTGCCCAGCGTCGCAGTAAGTCTCGTGCTGGCGGTAGGTCGAAGTCCGTTGACAGCGGTGCGGTCGCGTCCGGCAGCCGCTGTGCGGTCAGGTCCGGCATGGGGATGGCGATGACGACGAGGTGCGCCGTGGGTGAACTTCGTGATCAGGACGACGACGAGGACGATCGCGGTGAGGACGGCGCCGAGTGCGTTGATCAGCCGGGAGCGGTGGGCGGCCCGGCGTTCGCGGGGGTCGGTCGCGCCGGCAAGGGCGCGGTTCGAGTGCCGGACCATGCCGGCTTGGCTGAGGGTGAAGGAGGTGAACACCCCGAGGATGTAGAGCTGGATGAGCCGCGTGGTGGAGCCGTCGAAGGCGACGATCAGCAGCACCGCGACGCCGGCGAGCGCGACGATGCCGTTGGAGAAGGCGAGCCGGTCGCCGCGGGTGTGCAGTTGCCGGGGCAGGTACCGGTCCTGGGCGAGGGTGGAGGCCAGCAGCGGGAACCCGTTGAAAGCGGTGTTCGCGGCGAGGATCAGGATGAGCGCGGTGGCGGCCTGCAGGACGTAGAACAGGATCGCGTGGTCGCCGCCGAAGACGGCCGCGCCGATCTGGCTGATCACGGTGCGGTGCGGGTCGGTCTGGCAGTTGCCGGCGAAACCGGTGAGATCGCAGGTGTTTTCGGCGATGTGCACCTTGGAGATCAGGGCGAGTGCGGTGATGCCGCCGAACATGACCACCGCGAGGGCTCCCATGGCGGTCATCGTGCGCGCCGCGTTGAGCGCCTTGGGTTTGCGGAACGCCGGGACGCCGTTGGAGATGGCCTCCACGCCGGTGAGCGCGGTGCAGCCGGAGGAGAAGGAGCGCAGCAGCAGGAACACGAGCGCGAGGCCGGTCAGCCCGGCCTGTTCGGCGCGGATGCCGTAGCTCGCGCTTTCGGCGACCGGGGGATGCCCGGTCAGCACCCGGGCGAACCCGACGACGACCACGAGCAGGACGGACGCGATGAACAGGTAGGTGGGGGCGGCGAAAGCGCGGCCGGATTCGCGCAGGCCGCGCAGGTTCATCGCCATCGGCACCACGACGAAGCCGACGTCGAGGAGGAGCCGGTGGTCGTTCAGCTGCGGGACGGCGGAGATGATGTTGTCCACGACGGAGGAGACCGACACGGCCACGGTCATGATGTAGTCGACCATCAGCGCCCTGGCTACGACCAGCCCCGCCGAGCGGCCGAGGTTGGAGCCTCAGCGCCAGGGGACCCACCCCACAAGCTGAAGGACGGCAGCGACGGCGGCGACCACAGTGGCCAGTCCGATGAGCAGCCCGCGCTTGCGCCATCGCTGCCACCAGGTTTCCTTATCCTGCTTCGGCTGGTCTGCGCTGCCGGTGACCGTGATGGAGGAGTCGCCGTTGGTGCTGGCCTGGCTGCCGACCACGGTGACGGTGTTGCGGTTTCCGGTGACGATGAAGTGCACGGCCGCGTCGGTGGCCTGTTTGCTCGGTGTCGGGTCAGCGTCGGGCGTCGCGGCGAGCAACTCGCCGACCAGTTCAGCCAGGGCGGTGCGCACGCTGACGACGACGCCGGCGATCGTGGCACGGTTCACCTTCCAATACAGCCTGGTGATGTGATCGCCCGATCCTCGCTCGTGGTTCCACAGTGCGACGAGGTCCTGCGAGCCGGGCGGCGACATCATGACCGTCTTACCCGTCCCGCGGCTGATCTCCTCGATCTCCCCCAGCCCATGGGCCAGCACCACTTCCTCGGTGACTGTCTCGCGGGCGAACTCCGGCAGCGACAGCGACGAGATTTCCTGGCCGGTGATCTGGTGGGTGAACGTCACGCCGTCGATGCAGAGCTGAGCTTTGAAACGCCGGTACTCTGGAACCTCATCGCGTCTGTCATACCCTCGGAGTTCCTGCCGGGCCCAATCCCGCAGACGCTCGGACCCAACCTGGCCACCGAGCAGGATGCATTTCTGCAAAAGCGCCGTAGTGCTGCTGCGGTCGTCACGAAGCCCTGCCTCCAACTCGGACAGCAGGCTCGCGTTCCTCTTCGCCATCGGAACATTCTGGCCCCCTCCACCGACAGTTCCGCACATTGCCGGTCGGCACGTCGAGCTTGTCGCCCCGAACCAGCCTTCACCCCGCCTTGCGCAACACCTGTTGCCATCGCTGTTGTTGGTCAACATAGCCGCCGAGCTGCACCAACTCTTCGCGCAGGACTCGCATCAGGCTGCGACCCCCGGAGAACCCGCGGATATAGGCAGGGTGCCTGGCTGGATGAGGTCGTGGAGAACGCGCTGGACGCGTTCGACGCCGAGTTGGCCGTCGACGGTGTGCCGACGGCGGCGCTGAAGCGATTGTCCGAGACTGACTCTGTGCGCATTCTGACGATCCACAAATGCAAGGGCCTGGAGTTCGACAAGGTCGTGGTACTCGGGGTAGAGGAGGAACTCTTCTGGGGAAAGGAAGCGATGTCCGAGTTCTTCGTCGCGATCTCCAGGGCGAAAGACCATCTCGTGCTGACGACCTGTGTTTACCGGGAGCGTCCGGCCGGCTGCACGAAGAGATGGGACGAGAACCGGACCGATTTCGAGAGGTTCCTCGAATTCGCTGACGATAACTGACAAAGATCTGGCCGGGGCAGTGGGCGGCCGCGGATCGGGATCCTCCGAGGCAACACCGGCATCGCGCCGCCTTGCCGAAGAGGCGCAGATCGCCGAGGTGTACGACGCAGATGACCTGCGCGCCGACCTCCGGCTATCCCGCGGGACGACAACGCTGTTCTCGGACGATGCGACGTCGGCCGTAGCTTGGCCGAGTGAGAGTCCTTGTGATAGCTCGGCGAAAACGGCAACCGCGGCGAGAGCCGTGCACTCTGTGCTGGGCGGTCTCATCCGTGATGCCGTTGCCGTCGGGCAATCAGCTATTGACCGCGATCGCACTCGGATCATGGTCACAGACTTGCGTGGACCAGGGTCTCGGCGGGTTCGTTGATGTTGATCACGCAATAAGCAGGCTTCGTCCACTTTGCGGAGATGGTGCGGCCCGTGACCCGGTCAGTGGCTGCGGATCTTGACGACGGCGGTGTTCCCGGAGGAGTACACGACGACGATGCTTGCGTTGTCTGGGCCCACGCCCGAACCGGCGATCACCTGCATCGAGTATCTTCCGAAGTCGATGAGGGCGGCGTTTTCCTCCGGGGTGACGGTAACGGCGCCGAAGTCGGCTGGTCCGGTGTCCGGGATGGTTTGGGTGCCGACGATCTTCACCTCGCAGTTCCCGCGGGCACAGGACGTCAGGTCCGTCCCGTTCGCGGCGGGTGGCTGCGTCGGCTTCGTGGTCGCTGGCTGGGTTGTGGCGGGCTGGCTGGGCGCGGGATCGGGCTGACGGTCGGTGGACTCCGTGCCGCACGCCGCGCTGACGGCTGCGAGCAGGAGCAGGCCGGGGAGCATCCGGTTCACTGCAGCAGTCACCTCGTCAAGTTGGCCTGTCGGTTGTAGCGCCAAGGCGGTCCGCGCACCAGTCCACTGCGGGGGGTACTCGAGCGGGTGTTCGAGGAGCGCTTTGACCACGCGCTGCGGTCAGCGGGCGGCGCTCGTCATCAGCGGGCGGAGGGCGTCGATCAGCGTCGCGGTCCGGACGCCTTGGGCGCGGTCCGGGGGAATGGGGCCTCGGTAGGAGCTGTCGCCAGAGCAGCTCTCCTCGGCGGGGAGCAGGTCGCTGTCGATGTGCACGACTCGCACAGTCCGGCCGGTTCTGGTTTCGTAGAAGGTGAAAGCATAGGTGGCGGGGTAGATGTCGGACGTCGAGTACGTCCAGGTGCAGCGGCCGATGGCGCTCCCGCGCTGGCGGACGTCCGTCAAGCACACCGTCAGTTGGCTCGACGATGAATCCGGGAGAGCGTGAGGGTCCGCGGAGGCACGCCACCCGTCAGGCAGGACCGCGTGGTCGAAAGGGTTGCCCTGCAGCGAGTAGCTGGCGGTTGCCATGATTCCCATGCTGAGCGGATGCGGTCCGGCTCCGCTGTAGGGTGGTGCGTCCGGGTTGGGCATCGCGGGCCTGGCAACGCACAGAGACGCGGCCTCGGCCTCGGTCGTCGTCGGCCGGGCGGCCGGGGCGGGTGATGCCGGCGCGTCGGATCCGCAGCCGGCCGAACTGGTCAGCGCAGCGGCCAGGAGGGTCGCGCTCAGTGCCCGTCGAGCGCCGTTGCCGATCATGGGTGACGTCCTTCCTCGCGATGCGCTGTCCATTCTGCCGTCATCGAAGCCTGGAACTGGCGACGCCAGGCCCCAGCCAGTCACCGATGCGGTTCCACCGTCCGTTGAGCCGACGTTCTGCGAGCCGAGACCTGCACAGGCGACCGGTGCACGCGGCGACGTCTCGCATGAGCGCCATCCCGCCCACTTCATCGAGCCGATGACCGATTCGCCGGATCTCGACGACGTCGGCCAGGCCTCGGCGGGCTCGGTCATCCTCGGCGACGCCCACGAGCGCCCGTGCCGAGTCCGGGTCTGCGTCGGCGCGCACCTCCGGGCGGCCGGCACCGAGCGCGGTCAGCACGCGCAGCCGAGGAGGTTCGGTTGGCAACGAGCCGATTGCGGTGAGCATGTCGGCGAGCCAGGGGTTCCTGGTCTCCGCCCAGACCGCGCAGACGGCGTTGACCACTTCCTGGTCGCTTGAGGCCTCGAACGCCCGTTGTGCGATCGCGCGGACCTGGGCGTGATCGCCCTTTACCCCCACCGCGGCCGCGGCGAGCCGCCTGGCCGCCCATCGGCCACGCCGTCCCGGCCCGGTGATCGGAAGGACCAGTCGGTTCTTCAACTGTTCGATCTTTTCCACGTTCAACGCCCGCACACCTGGATCTGCCGGTTGTCCGCGTGCGGCCCGGGTGACTCGACCGGCTCCGGACGCCGCCTGCTCTCGTTGCCCACGAGATCTCCTTGTCCGTACGCCTTGCGGCACCCGTCGGCCCGCTCGAGCCCGGATGACCGAAGCCGACGGTGAACCCCGGTGTCACGAGGCCAACGGCTCCGTCCCCCTGACGCGGAGGCTAGTGGCCTCGGGCGGGGACCGGTCCCCGCCGCGGTGCGTCGGCTTGCCGCCCCACGGCCATCGGACAAGCAACGAACCGATTGGTTCGGCGGGAGCAGCACACTCGGCAAGAGACCTTGCGCTGCTGCTGCAGGGTGTTGGGAGCGGACGATCGCCTGACCCGCAGCGTGACGATCAATCTGGCCTACGCGTTGTCCGTTCTCGGCCCGCGGCAATTCTGCGAGTTGGCTGACGATAACTCCGCCCGCGCCCGTTGTACCTTCGGTGCAGTCTTCCCGCTGACGCTGACCCGGTCATGATCCTGAGCGCGGAGGGAGAACGTCAGCGCGCGTGAACTCGGCGAGGACACCTCGGCTCGCCGGGGCGGGCTGCCATCGACCTGAACGGTGACGGCACCGCCGGGGATCCTCAAGCGGGCCTTGCGCGGCAGGGAGGCCTGAACTGGCGAAAAACCGGGTCGAAGCCATCGGCGGGGCGGACCAGCGAGGCTCCAAGGATCCTCGTCCATCGATGACTCGTGCTAGGCGATCGCGCGGCCAGGAATCACGGTGTGCTGAGTCGGACGGCGACGTCGTAGGTGGTCTCGCCCAGTTGCACAGTGCAGGCGTCTTCGAGTTCTGTCAACGGCAGCCCGGCGAGGTGCCAGGCGCAGAGCACGGACGGCAGGGCGTCGGCTGGGGCACCGGGTGCGGAGGCGTGCCAGACGCTTCCGTCCCGGAATTCGGCGATCGCCGCGTGCCTGCTGAGGATTGCGGCAATGACCGCGCCCGGGTGCCGGCGGAGCGTGGCGCGTGTCCAGCCGTTGGCCGGGTGGGCGTCGTCGCTCGATTCGGTGGTGACGACTGCGGCCTCCGTTGGCAATGTCCTTTGTGGATGGTCAACGGGACAGAGCAGGTGAGGGGTGCCTTCGGTGGCCGGCTCCGGGTCCCACAGGTCGACCGCGGGACGCCGGGTGAGTCGGATGCTGCGGGTCCGCCGGTCCACGGTGCTGGAGACCTGCAGCGCCAGAGGGGCGGCTTTGGCGGGGGCCCACGCCGGCAACGGGGCCAACGGCGGCTCGCCGGGTGGCGGGTCCAGGTCGAGGAGGCGGTAGAACACGGTGCGGAGCCGGTCCAGCGCCTGTCCTGGGACTGAGGTGATCGATGCCCGGAGACGTTCGAGCCGTCGGGGGTCGTGCTCGCGCAGCGCGGTCTCGATCTGTGGTCGGAGACGTCGCGCGCGGTCCAGGCGGGTCGCGGACTCGGCGAGGTCGGCGAGCGGGGAGCGCGGGTCGATGTCCTCGTCGGCGAAGGTGGCGAGCAGGGTGGGGCGTCCGAGTGCGGCTCCGTATCCGGTGACCGAGCCGTGGTCGCCGATCACGATGTCGGCGGCTATGAGCCCGGTCCGCCAGCCGTCGATCTCGGGAAGGATAATCATGCCGGCTCGCACGCAATCGGCCAGCCAGCTTCGCACCTGCCACGGGCCGTGTCCATGCCAGATGTTGGGGTGCAACGCGAGCGCCACCTGGTAACTGTCGACCGGTAGTTCGGCCATCAAGCGGCGGAGCAGATCCGGCCAGGATCCCAGCAATGCGTTGCGGAACCACGTGCTGGACACGTAGACGAGCGTTCTGTTCCCGGTCCGGAAAGCGTCCCGGTAGTGCGCGCGGTCGTGCACGCTGGCCAGAATCCTGTCGTAGCACGGGTCTCCGACGACCTCGGCGACCGATTCGGCCGCCGGGGCGGCAGCACGGAGCCTCGCCACCTGCTCGTCGTGGGAGAAGGCCAGTGCGGCCGCGATCGGCCGGCCGTCGTAGAGGACCCATTGCGGCGAAAGACCGAAAGTGTCCCGGTTTCCGGTTTCCGGTTTCCGGTTTCCGGTTTCCGGTTTCCGGTTTCCGGTTTCCGGTTTCCGGTTTCCGGTTTCCGGTTTCCGGTTTCCGGTTTCCGGTTTCCGGTTTCCGGTTTCCGGTTTCCGGTTTCCGGTTTCCGGTTTCCGGGTGAGTATTTAGTATAGCCTATTCCGTGGGAAAGGACCACCAGTGGCGCCGTGATGTCGGTTATCCCGCCGTGGTGGCTGGCGGAGATGGCGAGGTCGAACCGGGTGTGCCGGGCCTGGTTCCACCCGATGGCGATGATGCCCTGGTCGTCGAAGAGTTCGGCCAGTCCGTGCTGGAACGGGTCGGACCCGCTCCACGAGGCGACGAGCTGTACCCGGAGGTCGCTGTCGAAAGCCGGCAGAACGTCGAGCAGCCGGGTTACGGTGGTGACGTTGTGCGCGATGAGGAGTATCCGTCGCTGCGGGGAGATGGTGTTCCATTGGTCGGCGCGCAACCCAACGGGTGCCTCCACGGGTTTGTCGTTCATCGCTGCCGTCCGTGCTTGATCGATCGTTGCCGGAGAGACCGTAACCGATGCTCGTTCAGTGCCGGTCGACTTCGAGGTCGACCCGGGTGGTCGAGAGGAAGGCTTCGGCCGCGGTCCGCAGTCTCTCGACGGCCTCGCGATGCCTGGCGGCATCGCGCTGGTCGAGCAGATCCGCATGCGCGGGCTTGCGGTCAGTGCGGATGGCGCGCACGGTCTGGGCGAGGGAGTCCGCGGCTGCGAGCAGTCCGGTGGCCGCGTCGCCAACGAATTCGGGGGCGAACAGGCGGACCCGCTGAGCTGCGCGGTCGATCTCGTCGCGCAGTTCCTCCGGGTCGCCTGCCGAAACGGGCCAGACCGGCGTTCGGGCCAGGCGATGGGCGGCGTACAGCAGTTCGGGATATGTCTCGATCTTTTGCTCCCGGGAGAGGCGGCGGCGTTCGGTACGGCGGTTGAGGATCGCGAGCGCGGACGCGCCGAGCGTGGTGATGAGCACGCCGGCGACGGTGAACATGCCGGAGCCCCACCACGGGTTGGAGGTGGTCATGTCCTGTAGAAGATAGTGTGGCCGATTACCTGTTCCTGCCTTACCTGGCGCACGGACATGTCAACCCGATGCTGGCGGTGGCGGCCGAGCTCGTGCGCCGGGGCGAAGAGGTCGGTTTCGCTGTCAGCGGCGAATTCGCCGGACAGGTCGCCGCGGTGGGTGCGCGGGTGGTGCCGGTGCCCGGACATGACGTGCGGGTGCCCGCTGGCCGGGGAGCGGCGGAGATGGCGGAGCGGGCCGGTTTGCTGGCGGCTCGGTGGCATGGCTGGGCGGTAGCGGCTCGGGTGGTGCGCCGACATCTGGCCGCGTACCGCCCGGACGTGGTGCTGGCCGATGTCCGGATGCCCTGGGCGGGGCCGCTCGTGCGTCGGGCCGGCGTGCCGCTGGTTTCGATGTGCACTACACATGCCGGGGTGGTGCGACGGCGCGGGCTGATGCTGGTGAATGCGCCTCGCGAGTTGCAGCCGCCTCTGGCTAGGTCTCGTGAGGCGCTTTTCGTCGCGCCGCTCGTGCGACCGGCTGAGCCGGAGGCCGCCCTTGACCCGTTGGGATGGGCGGGAGAGCGTCGCCCGACGCTGCTGGTCGCGCCAGGCACGGTGTTCGCTCGCAGTGAGGCGTTCTTCCGGCGCGTGATCGAGGAGTTTGCCGGTACCGAGTGGTCGGTGCTGATGGCGACGGGCCAGACTCCGATGCGCGTGCTGGGACCGTTGCCTCCGAATTTTCTGGCACGGCCCTGGCTGCCGCAGCGCAGGCTGCTTCGGCACACGACTGTGCTGTTCGGGCACGGCGGGATGAATTCAGTGCAGGAGGCGCTGCTCGCTGCGGTGCCGATGATTGTGGCGCCGTGCAGCAGGGAACAGGCCCGCACCGCGCGCCGGCTCGTCCGGCTCGGTCTGGCCGCCCGTGCCGGGACGGACCTCTTGCGGCGTGCCGAGCGGGTCGCTGCGGACGAGCGGATGCGCGCCGCGCGCCTGGCGATGCGCGAGCGCCTGCTCGCGGCACCAGGCGCGGCGCTCGCGGCGGACGTGCTGGGCAGAATCGCCGCAGGCGGAAATGTCGAATCCGTCACGTCGCGCGACCGCGAACCGATATGGTCACACTGACGACGGTAAGCGGTCCAGGGGGTACTGACGGTGACCAGCACTCGGGTTCTGCCGAAACGGCTGACGTGCGTGAACCGGACCGAGACACTCGAACGCCTGGAACGGCAGGCGCTCAGTACGGAGGGATTGCTGCTCGCGATCGTCGGACCGCAAGGGGTCGGCAAGACGACCTTGGGCGTCGAGCTTGCCCACCGCGTCAAGCACGATTACGACGTCTGCCTGCACTACCCGGTGTACGCCTCGATGCCGGGGCGTGCCGTCACCGCCGGACGTATCGCGGAGTTCTTCCTGCGCAGGCTCGGGCTGCCCGAGCAGGAAATTCCGGCCGACGAGATGGAACGTTTCCTGGTGCTGGGGGAGCTGCTCGACGACCGGCGTGTGCTCGTCGTGCTGGACGACGTCCGCGACGCGCCGCAGATTGGCCCGCTGCTGGAGCACGTACCCGCCGACACGGTCATTCTGACCAGCCGGAACCGGATGCCTTCGCTGGATTCCTCCCTGTTCGAGACCCTTGAGCTGGGCATGTTCGACGAGCACAGCGCCGGATTGCTGGTGCGCGAGATCATTCGCGACAGGCCGGCGGTGGACGAGGACTTGGTGCGCAGACTGCATCGGTGGTCCGGCGGGTTGCCGCTGGCATTGTCCCTGGTCGCAGGCCGACTGCGCCATCCGGATGTCACCCCGGCAGATCTGGAACTGCTGCTCGTCGATCCGCCGGAAAAGGACGTCGCGGGAGCGCGTGCGGTAGAGAGCATGTTCGAGACCCTCGACGTCGAGAGCGCCCGCGACTGCGCCACGCTGGCGTTGATCCCCGGGTCCCACTTCGACCCGGCGGCCGCGGCCGCGGCGTTGGGTGTGGACCAGGCCGCTGCGCGCGCAGTGCTTCGCACCCTGCGCGATGCCAATCTGCTGCTGCCGCCAGACGACAACCGGTTCCGTTTCCACGACATGATCCGCCGCTTCGCCGTCGACCGGGCGCTGGCTCTGCTCACCGGCGACGAGCGCGAAGCGGTGATCCGCCGCGTCGTCGAACATCGGTGGCGGTATCTGGTCGCGCTGGACAAGTCGATCTCCGACCGGCCAGCGCCTGTGCCTGCGGGTGCCTGGTACTCCAGTATCGACCGGGCGTTCACCGGTCCGGACGCGGCGCGCGACGCGTTCGGCGAGTTCGACCGGGAATGGCGGAATCTGCTCGCCACCGCCGACGAAGCACGGAAGCTTCCTCGCATCGAGATTTCCCGCCTGTTTCCGCTCGGGCTCTGGTTCTTCGCGTTCCAAACCGCTCGGCACGACGAGATCATCGACGCCTACGACGCCGTGCTGGCCGTGGCCGAGGATCCGTTGCTGCGGTGGCAGTTGCTGCGGGACAAGGCGGCGAGTTGCCTCGGCCTGCGTCAGGACGCGCTGGTCGACGAATGCATCCGCGAAGCGGCAGCGCTGAACTACCGGCCCGGCATGCAGAGTCTCTACGACTGGTACGGCAACGCACTGGAGGCCCGCGGCGACTACGCCGGTGCTTTGCTGCAGTTCGAACGGTCCCGTGCCGCGATCGGCGACATCGATCAGACGCAGCAGGAACGGGCGTCGGCGCTGCTGGACATGCACATCGGCCGGGTGCTGGCGAAACAGCACCGGGCGCGCGAGGCGGAACCGTTGCTGCGCCGTGCGTACGAATTCTTCGCCGGCCGAGCCAGCGAGAGTGTGAACCAGGCGCGTTCCGGGGCCTGGCTTGGCACGGTCGTCGCGAACCCGGACGACGCCCGCACTAGGCTCTCCGAAGCCCTGTCGGTGTTTCTCGAGTTCGGGATGGTCGCACAGGCACAGGAAACCTGCCAGTGGCTGGCCGACGTCGCAGCGTCAGCCGGGCGAGAAGACGAGGCGGAGCGATACCGGCAGCAGGTCCAGGATCTCGCGGCGCGGCTTCACCGACCGCGGCGGAACTGACCGTTTCTGTCCGCGATCCTGACAACGGCCCGGTCAGGAATCCCTTGAACTCCTACCGAGGTCGTGTGCCATCACCGCGACCGCGCACAGATAGCCGGCGACAGGCGCGACCGGGAGATCCGCGACGCGTTCGAACTGGCTGATCGGTGCCTGGACGAGATCTGCCAACTCACCCTCGATTGCTGGGAACGGCGCGAGTACGGCAGGCCGATCCTGATCTAAGGCAGAAGCAGACGGGGCTGCCGGGGCCGACGGTGAATTCCAGTGCCGCAAACGCTTCATCGCTCGCGAACTTTACCAAGTCATCACCGCGCCCGATCCGCGACCAGTACCAGCACATCAAACTGGTTGACGACCATTAGGGGCATCGAGACTTACCTTCCGGTGGCGGCCGTGTCTTTATTTCGACGGTCGGTCGATGCCACCAGACCCGGTGCCCCCGTGCATACCTGCGGTAGGGAGAAAAGTCATGTGGAACCTGGTGACTGCATTTCCTTGAGCAGGAACCACGAAAGACAACGGGTCGTGTTGCCCGACTTTGCGGCTGATACAGCTGCCTGCGTAGATGGCGGGGCGTCGACCGGCGTTGGTTTCCTCCGCCAGCGCGTTGTGGAAGACTCGGTTCCGAGGGTTGCTTGAGCTGGGGGAGGCTCAGAATGATCACCACGACGTCCGGGATGCCACCCGGCTCGGATTCCGGCATCGACGATGATGCTCAGCAGTTCTTGGTCGCTCGCATGTCGCTGCCTCTCGCACGGCGCGGCGGCTGCCGCAGGGATGGCATCGCTACCGGATGGGCCTTCCGGTATCCATTGGGGGAACACGTCGCAGATCGGTGTGTCGTGCGACCGCTGGCCCTGGGAATCGTGTGACCAGGGCGGTGAACCGGGTTTCCGGTGCGTCCTCCGCTGAGAACGAACGAATCGAGGGGCGGGAAGACGGAGGGAAAAACAGACGGTCCACCAGCCCGGTGGCGGGCGTGCGGGTGAACCGCCGATGGCCGCCGTACCCGCGCTTCGACCCCGAATTCGCCGCGGCGCTCATCGACCGGCTGGACGTGCCGGCCGAAATGCGGCAGTACCTCGCCGATGCAGGCCGTCGATACGCGTGGCACCGATGGCTGTTCGCCTCGATGGAAATCTTCTATTTCGCGGCGTACTTGCTCCTGGCCCTGGGGTTCCTGGCTGTGGACGGAATGATCCTGACCAACACTCCATCTCCGCTCCTCCAAGTCGTCGTCGGGTTCTCCGGGCTCGCTGTGGCCTTCGTCCTCGTCCCCGCCGTCTTCTTCCGGATAATCTGGTGGGACCGCTCCACCGCAACGCAGCGCGCGGCCCGCGCGTGCGGGCAACTGCTGCGCCAGGTGAGGTTCGACGAACATCGCATCAGAAACCCCCAGCCGGGCGGCTGGCTCCTTACCCGGCTGGGGGTGATGGCGAAGTCGGCGTTCCTGATCACGCGAGGCGGAAGCTTCACCTGGACCGTGCCGCCAGCCGTCTCCGACCGGGCCACAGGCGTGGCCTTGCCCTTATTGGACATCGCTCTGCCCAGCGACATCGATCTGCCGGGCAGCGAGGCGTACCGGCAGGCATTGGCCGAGTTCGCTGCCGAAGCCGTGTACCTCATCATTGCTCGTCGCCCGGACCTGCTGCAGCGATTGCGCCGGCAGTACAGCCACCGCCTCGACTCGCGCGACGCCGATGTCGCCGACCGCGATGCGCGCTACCTGGATCCCTTGCGCGGCCATACCCCCTGGGAAGTGGCCAAGGATCACGTCCTCCCGATCGTCGCGCTGCTGGTATCGCTGGTCGCGCTCATACGGAGATAGCGAACGACGTGGTGCGGCGCTCGGCATGCCAATGACAAGTGCATTCAGCGACACACGGGGGGAGTGATATGGCTGCAGTACCACGGCCGTCCACCTACGAAGGCGACTTCTGGCTTGCCGTTGAAGCCCCAGAACGGGGTCCGGTTCGGGCACCGGGCAAGTGGATGGTGTTCGTGTATACCGCCGACGTCGATCATTGGTGGGCACTGATCAGCCAGGCCGTCGAGACAGGCGTCCTGGGCCCGTCGGCGAAGGTTGCCACGGCGAAGCCCAATCCGAACGTGACCAATCCCCGCGCGCGGCTGATCTGCGTGTACACGGCCGACTGGCGCGACCGAGGCGACGTCCGACGTGTCTTGCGTGTGCTGCGAGGTTTGGGAGTTTCTTGGCGGTTGTCGTACAAGACGGATGACGCCACGACGGGCGGACAGTACGGGCCCGGTTCGTCGGTCTACGTCAGCCAGCCGGACAGCGACGACTTCGACGATCGGACATGAGCAGGCTGGTTGCCGAGCGACACGGGCATCTCTCGCGGCTGCGTTCGTGAGGTGCGGTAGCGGTCGTACTCCCATCCATTGGAGATATTACGACGACGTGGGTTAGCCAGCGTCCTGGCGAACCGCTGGAGGCGTTCAAACGCATCTGGCGATGGAAGCGCCCTTGAGCAAGGGGCTGGCATCCGGCGACTGCGCATGCGGAGTTGGTCCCTTTAGGCGCTACATCTCCCGTGTGCTGACTTCGAGGAAGGCGATGTGCCAGAATCGGTTGTTGATCAGCATCAGGGGAGCTTGCGTGACCGAGTTCCGCGTGACCGACCGCGAGCCGACGCCGATCACGCCGAAGAATGAGAGCGGCGTACACGCCGAGCAGAGCCGGTCGAAGATTCGTTTCGCACTGGGCGGTTGCTTTCTCGGCGCGTCGAGATCGTCGTGTAGCCAGCGATCGATCACGGGCCGATAGGGATCGAGCCGTGATCCTCGGTTCGGTGGCGGCTTCGGTGGCTTGGGCCACGCCGAGGCGATCTCGATGGAGTTGGCGTACTTCATCGCTCGCTTCCTTCGGGGGCGTAGAACGCGGTGGTGGCTGCTACCGCGGCCGCCACGTGATCCGGGTCGCCGCCGGCGGCCAGGTGAGCTTCGCCCCATGCCGCCGCGCTGCGCCGAGCGAACTCGCGCCCCCGGGCAAGGGTCCGGAACTCGTCGTGATCGAGGGTCTCGCCGTCGGCCAGGAAGCGCGACAAGGAGAGGAGATGCAGATCCCAGCCCACACCGCCGGCACCAGGGCCGTAGGTCGGGAACATGGGCTCCCCGACGGCCGCGGCATGGACCAGCTCGAACTCGGTGCCCCCGGCAGTGCCCGGAGACAGCCTCACCTCGACCTCGCTCGTACCCGGCCACTCATCGGCCCCTGGCTCGAAGAGCCAGGACACCCGCAGTCGCTGCGGCGGGTCGCAGGCGAGGATCTCCCCGTGCTCACCGACGTCCAGCTCGAACGATCCGCCCAGACGCAGGTCACCGGTCACCGGCTTCAGCCAGCGGCCCAACCGCTCGGGGTCGGTGATGGCGTTCCACGCCTCGTCGACCGCCGCGTCGTAGTTACGCCGCAGCTCAATGGTGTACGCGTCGCCGGCCGGCAGGGTCGCTGTGCCCATCGTCCGGCGCGCAGCGGCCAGTTCGTCCAGTATGTCCTTCATGTCATCTTCCTTTCGCTGGCGGACCGGCCTTGCCGCCACCTGAGGTCCGGGATGCTCGCTTGCCGCGGGCCAGCTCAGTGCTCAAGGCATCGAGCCGCTGATTCCAGAACCCGCGAAACCGGTCGAGCCACTCGTCAACCTCGCTCAGCGGCGAGGGGTCGACGGCGTAGAACCGGCGGGCTCCCTCGGCCCGGACCGAAGCGAACCCGTTCTCGCGCAGAACGCGCAGATGTTGCGAGACAGCTGGCTGGGACAGTGCGAACTCGGCTCGAATCACGTCTGTGATCGCGCCCGAGGTCTGCTCACCGTCGGCGAGCAGTTCGAGAATGCGGCGGCGCACCGGGTCGCCGAGAATGTCGAACGCGTGCACTACCCGAATCATACCGGACGTGGCTTATATAAGCTAGAGCCGGTACTTGGCGCCATCCGCTGGTTGTGACAGCGTCAACTGACCGCGGATGTTCCCGAATTTGGACCGCGGCTGGCGGCGTTGGGCTCGCTAAATGTTCGTGAGAAGTGACCGCAGCAGCAGGGATGAGAACTGCGCCGAGGCCGCCGGTCACTCGATCGGGGACGCTGTCAGGTCGCTATCTTCACCGTGTCCTGCGTGCCGGGTGGCGGCGGGCGGCCGCGCCGGTCGGCGGAGGCCAGTAGCGGGGAATCGGAGTGGGTGCGCGGGTGGCAAGTGTTGAGCTCGGTCTGAACCAGCGGGCTTCGGCGGTGGTCGAGCAGTTGGCGTGGTGGATGGCTGGCCAGGAGAAGGCAGTCCGCGATGTGGGCTGCTGGCCCCTGGTGCGGGACGTGGCCGAGGGTGCACCGGGACTGACGGTGCCTCCGAGCGTGCCTGAGCAATGGCGGCAAGCCATCTACAACAGCATCATGGCGTTGGCGGTCAACCGCATCTGGTCGATGTCCAAGCGGACCGTGCTCCCGATTCACCCTTTTCTGGTCGACGAGCTGGAGGACAGTACGTCCGGCGAGCTTCCGGGACCGATCTTCGACCGCTTGCCCCGCCCGAACCCGCTGGTGCTCTTCCCCCAAGCTTTGCCTGTCACCACGCCGGACGGCCACCGCGGCGAGCTTCTCGGGTTCTTCGTCTACGGTCGCCGCGCGGAAACGCAGGGCCAGTTCTGTTCGACCGACGATCCCGGACGTGATGCTTTGGGCATCATGGCCGCCACCAGCCTGGTGGACGAACGCGGCAACGAAAAGGACATGGACCTGACCCGCTTGACCGTGCCGATCGGGCGCGAGCGGTTCACGATCGAGGACGCCACCGAGAACACGCTCAAGGCCTTCGGCGCTGAACCGGCCATGGTGCTGATGTCCGGGGCGATGCACTGGGTGAGCACACTGACGCGCGCCGCCCTGCATGCGCTGCTCTATCTCTGCAGCGACGAACCGGATATCGCCACCCGTCCCGCGCCGCAACGGCGTACGACCAGTCGCAGCAAGGACAAGGCATCGAAGCCGCCGCAGATCTACAACACCGGCTGGGAACTCGGACCGGCCCTGCGCGAGGCACGGCGAAACTCGAACGACGTCGGCCCCGCGACCTTCCGCACCGTCTGGGCCGCAGAATCCGCGGCCGAGCCGAAACTGATCTTTCATCACGCCGACCAACAGCTCGACGACCATCTCGCGTCCACCGCCGCCGAACTCGCCGAGCTGCGACAGGCGCTGCAGGAAGCCCGGCGCACGGCCGAGACGCTGCGTGCCCGCGCCATCGACCTGGAAACGCAGATCACCGTCCAGCAGGACACGATCGCGAGCCTGCGCGCCTCGCGGGTGCGGCTCGTCGGGTCCACGCTGCGATACCGAGCCGAGGCCGCCGCAATCGGCAGCCCACAGCACCTGGAATCGCTGCAAGAGCAGTTGCGTCGCCGCGACGAAGACCTCGCGGACGCGCGCGGCACCGTCGAGGATCTGACCACGCAGCTCCAACAGGCACGCCAGGAACTGGACCAGCGGCCAGCCCGTTACGAGTGGTCGCCCCAAAACGAACTCGACCGCGACGTCGCCACCGGCGCCTCAACCGAAGACGATCAGGATCTCGCCTTCTCGTCGTGGCCCCAGCTGTGCAAGGCCGCCGCGGACCTGCCTCACCTCTGGTGCAGCCCCGAACTCGCCGAACTCGCCGCCCAACTGCCGGTGCGGCGCGACTGGCTCGCCACCACATGGCGGGCCCTGCGCGCGTTGTCCGCCTACGCCGCGACGAAGGAAGCAACTCGCGCCGCCGGACGCCCGCTCACCCCGGTCCGGAACTTCCCTGCCTACCTGCAAGCAGACATCAACGAACCCAAGATCTCCGCAGCGCAACTCGCCACGCGAGAAAGCGAGACTGTGCTGAACAACCCGCGACTGCGCAGCCTGCGCGAACGACCCGTTCCCACCGACATCGACGCAGCCGGCGTCGCCCTGCACCTCGCCCACATCAGGATCAGCCAAACAGCGCCCTACCCGCGGCTGCACTTCCTCGACGCCACCGACAAGGTCGGGCTAATCTGCGTCGGCTACCTCGGACCCCACCTGCTCACCCCATAACGATCAGCCTTTGGCTTGCACTTAGGGCTGGGTGCATTGAGCATGGATCAATGCTCGTTGGGGCGACCGCAGCGGCCGAACCGGCGAGACTCGGTCATCTCTTTCTCCGTTCGCGTGCGGCGTCGTCCTGGACCCGGCGGCTGTGGGCGAGGCGGTAGGACTCGGTTCCGGTTTCGATGATGTTGCCGCCGAAGGTGAGCCGGTCGACGATGGCGGCGCAGAGGCGCGGGTCGGTGAAGGTCTTGGTCCAGCCAGCGAAGGACTCGTTCGAGGCGAGCGCGACGGACGCTTTCTCCTCGCGTTCGGTCAAGACCTGGAACAGCAGCTCGGCGCCGCGGCGGTCGAGTTCCATGTAGCCGAGTTCGTCGATGCAGAGCAGGCCGACCCGGCCGTAGCGGGCGATCGTCTTGGTGAGCATGAGGTCGTCGGCGGCCTCGACGAGTTCGTTCACCAGCTTGGTGGCCAGGGTGTACTTCACCCGGAAACCTGCCATCGCTGCCTCGGTGCCCAGCGCGATCAGCAGGTGCGACTTGCCGGTGCCGGAATCGCCGATCAGGCACAGTGGCAAGCCTTTCTTGACCCATTCGCAGGTGGCGAGGGCGTGGATGACGGCCGGGTCGACGTTGGAGTTCTCGTCGAAGTCGAAGCCCCGCAACGATTTCTCCCGCGGGAACGCGGCGGCCTTGATCCGGCGCTCCGAACGCCTCCGGGCCCGGTCGTCGCATTCGGCCATGAGCAACTCGGCGAGGAAACCGTGGTAGGACATCTGGTCGCGGCCGGCGGTCTCGGCGATGTCGGGGAACTGGGCGCGGATGGTCGGCAGCCGCAGCGCCCGGCAGGCCTGGTCGATGGCGGCGGTGGCAGCCTGCTCGGTCATCCCGCGGCGTCGGGTGGTGGGCATCAGCGGGTTCCTTCCCTGCGTCGGTGGCTGGGCAGAAGCTGGTCGTAGACCGAGACCGAGACCGAGGGCAGCGGCCGGGTGTCCAGCGGCAGCTGCGCGAGCCGGCGCAGCGTCAGCGACGTAACCGCCGCGCCCGGCCCCGGAGCGGGTTCCGGCTCGTGCGCGGTCTCGGTGTCAGCGGATTTGCGGGCTTCCAGCGCGACCGCGTCCGCGGTGAGCGCGCCCGCGCGCAGAGCGGCGGCCAGTCCGGCCACGACGTGCTCGTGGGCCAGGTGCCGGTGCAGCAACAACACTTCGATCAGCGCGTGGGTGCCGTCGGCCTCGCCGTGGGCCTTGCGAGCCGCAGCCCACCACGCATCGTGGACCGGCGTGAACTTCCCGGCGGCGCGGGCCTGCTCGAGCGCGGTCGCGCCGGGCAGCGCTCCGGGTTTGCGCAACAGCGCTTCGAGGTAGTGGTCCAGTTCCAGGCGGGTGCCGCCCTTGGCCAACAGCCGCTCGTGCCGGGCGACCTCGGTCCGGCCGTCGAACACGACCAGCTCGGAGGCGTGCAGCAGGACCCGGACCCGGCGGCCGATCAGCCGGACCGGGACCGAGTATTGGTTGGTGCGCACGGGAATCTGGGCGTAGCGGTTGACCCGCGGGGTGAACCAGCGGCCGGTCTCGAACGGCTCCTCCGGCAGCGGCCGCAGCAGCGGGGCCTCGACCGCGAACATGTTCCCGACGGTCCGCGGGCGGACCCCGATCCGGCGGGCGTCGTCGGCGACGTCGAACGCGTCGATGGCCGCGTTCAGCTCCGCCAGCGACCCGACCTCGGGGACCGGGACCAGGTGGTTGCGGCGGAACCAGCCGATCTGGCCCTCGACGCCGCCTTTCTCGTGCGCGCCGGTCAGCCCGGGCTGGCAGTAGAACGGTTCGACGCCCCAGTGGGACCGGAACGCGACCCACCTCTCGGTCTCGACCCGGTGGCGAGAGAAGCCGATGACCTGGGCGACCGCGGCCTTGAGGTTGTCGTAGCGGATCCGCCCGGCCGGGACCCCGCCCAGCACCCGGAACGCGTGCTCGTGGCCCTCGAAGAACGCCTCCTGGCCGTCCGAGGCGAACGCGCGGTGCACCGACTTGCCCGAGAACGAGCACCGCAGCGCGAACAGCATCAACGTGACAGTCGTGCCGCGCAACCGGACCGCGATCTCTCCGAAGTCGACCTCGGCCTCCATCCCCGGCCGGTGCGCCTGCGGGATGAACGCCGCCGCCCGGCGGCGGCGGCGCGTATCTCCGGTTGCCGAGCCGCGACGTAGGCGCGCACCACCTGGTAGGAGACGTCGGACATGCCGTGCTCGTCGATCAGCCGGTCGAAGATCCGCTTCACCGTGTGCCGCTGTTTGCGCGGCGCGTCCAAGTCCGTGCGGAGGAATTCGTCGATCACCGGCTTGAACGGGTCCAGCTTCGACGGCCGCCGCGGCGGCTTCTTCCGTGCCTCCGGCCACGCCGAGGACAGCGCTTTCACCACGGTCCGCCGCCCGACGTTGTGCTTGCGCTCCAACGCGCGCCCCGACATCCCCGACCGGGCGTCCCGGCGGATCGCGGCGTACAGCTCTACCTTCGACTGTGGAGGCATTCCGTGCTCCCTCGTGAAGCACACGCCTCCTCCCACCGCAAGCCCCAGCTGCGGTCAAAACTCACGGATACAAAGTCCGCCGTCACGCACAGTGCGGTCGCCGCCCACGAACAAGTGCGGTCACATCAGACCAACAAAACCAGCCGCGACGATCGCTGGTACCCCTGCACGCGCACCACCGCCGACTGGGTAGCTGCGCCGGCGCCCGCAGCGGACCCAACCGCTGCGTTCTCCCGCGCTATCGCTGCCGCGCGACGACGACACAACCAGTGAACCGCCGCGGGGATCGGTCCTGATCAGCGCGGGGGGACCTGCAACCACCCGTCAGCAGGATGCTCAACCGATCGAGCGGCCGTCCTGCGGCCCCGTGTCCGGATGATCGTGGTGGGCATCGCCCATGCTCACGGCTTCGTGAACGGGTGCATACTCGGCGAGGATCACGACGGTCACGCGAACCCCGCTGGTTAAGAGCCGGAGCGGCGGCTCGTCGAATGCTGGTCCTTCTTCTTGTGGCGGCTGAACAGTCGCGCATTGGCGAGTACGGCCAGAGCCAGCGCCCAGAGCGTCGCCAGAGACAGCGGCACGCCGGAGGGTCCGAACCATTCGAAGGCGAGGCCGGAGTACGGCGGGCCGATGATTCCGCCGAGCCCCCAGACGACTGCGAAGGCGGTGTTTCCCAGCAGGAGACTCGATCCGTCGAGGTCTTCGCCGACGATCGCGAGAACGAGAGGGTAGCCAGCGAACGCCAATCCTCCCCACACCGCGATCAGCGGCCAGAACAGCCACGGCTGATGCACCGCCGCAGGAAGGGCGGCCGCGCCCACAGCTCCGGCGGATAGAGAAAAGATGAGCGCGCGGCGAGTAGTCAGGCGATCCGCGAGCCATCCCAGGGGGTACTGGAACAGAACCTGCCCGATCAACAGGACGGTCAGGGAAAGTGCCGCCACGCGCTGCGAGAGCCCTTCGCCGAGACCGTAGCTGGGCAAGAACTGCAGGGTGACGCTGTCGAAGACCGAGACCGCCAGGACCGGCACAAGCAGTACGGACAGTGCCGCGAGCAGTCTCCGCACCGGTACAGGGCCGTCCGAGACCATGCGCGGGACCTGGCCTCGCACCGCCCAGAGCGGGACGACTGCGAGCGCCGGGCTCGCGATCGCGACTGCCAGCGGTGCCGTCGGGTTCCCTCCGGACGCGGCCATGACCGCGGGACCGACCGAGAAGCCCAGCGCCAGCACCGATGTGTAAGCGGTGAGGAGTTTCCCGCGGTGCGGTCCCGACGCGATTTCACTGATCCAGGTCTCGCTGAGGACGAACATCACCACGGCGCAGAACCCGACGGCGAATCGCACGACGAACCACACCGCGAGATTGTCGACGGCGGTGAGCAGACCGAGCAGCGCGGTCATCCCGATCGCGGCGGCGACCATCGCGGCCCATGCCGTCGTCACCCTGAGCAGGCGCGGCACCGCCGGCGCGGCGAGGACCATGCCGAGCGGGGTCATCGCGCCGTTGGCCCCGATGACCCCGCCCGGTATCCCGCGCTGCTCGAGCAGCAACGTCAGGAGCGGGTAGCTGATGCCGAGCGTGATGCCGAAGACCCCGATCACCAGGATCGGGGCCGCCGCGGCCAGCCGGGCCCGGGGACCGGCCGGCGCCGCGGTACTCCCGGTCATGTCCGACGCACCTCCGCGGTCGAGCGGCTGTCTTCCTCAGCCATGCGCCTGGCTCCAGATACGGCTCGCCAGCCCGAAAATGTCGATGAATCCTTCGGCGCTTTCCTGCCGGAAGGAACAGTCGGACCCGTAGGTCACCAGGTCGTGCCGGTAGAGCTGACGGGGTGCGCTTCGCGTGACCACGACCGCGGACCCTTTGTACAGCTTGAGCCGGACCTCGCCGGTGACGCGTTCCTGGGTGCGGCGGACGAACGCGTCGATGGCTTGCTTCAGCGGGCCGTGCCAGTGTCCTTCGTACACGGCTTTCGCATAGGCTGTCTCCAGCGGCGCCTTCTGTGCCAGGAGATCTGCGGGCAGCACGAGATTCTCCAGTTCGCGATGGGCTTGGATGAGCACCTGTAGCCCGGGGACTTCGTACAGTTCGCGCGACTTTACTCCGACGACCCGGTTCTCGATCATGTCCACCCGGCCGATTCCGTTGCGTCCGGCGAGATCGTTCAGGCGGGTCAGGAGCGGCAGCGGCTCCAAGGGAACCCCGTCGAGCGCTGTCGGCGCGCCGCGGTCAAAGGAGATCGTGACGAAGGAGGGAGTGTCCGGCGCAGACTCCGGAGCGGCCACGAGGCTCCACACTTCCTCAGTGGTTTCCCACTCGAGATCCTCGATGAGTCCTGCTTCGACGTTGCGGCCGAGGATGTTCAGGTCGATCGCCCACGGCTTCTCCTTCGTCACGTGCGAAGGGATACCGAACTTCTCCGAGTAGGCGATTGTCTCGGCACGGCTGAAGTCCCAGATCCGCGCCGGAGCGATGATCTCCAGCGCCGGATCGAGCAGGGGCACGGCGAGGTCGAGCCGGACCTGGTCGTTGCCCTTGCCGGTGCACCCGTGAGCGACCGCGCCGCAGTTGTGCTCGTGTGCGGCTTCGACCAGGAGTTCCGCGATGAGCGGCCGGCCAAGGGCGGACGAGAGCGGGTAGTGCCCGTCGTAGAGTGCGTTCGCCTGGACCGCGGCCAGTCCGAACTCTCGCACGAAGCGGTCCTTGGCGTCGACCACGACCGCGGCGTCGGCGCCGGCCACGAGCGCTTTCTCGCGGACTGCTTCGAGCTCTTCGCCCTGTCCGAGGTCCGCAGCCATCGCGACGACGTACTCACAGCCCAGTTCGTGGCGGAGGAACGGAATGCAGGCGGTTGTGTCGACTCCGCCGGAATACGCCAGCACGACACGCTTGGACAACTTCATGTCACAGTTCCTTTCCACCCGGTCCGATGTCGTTGTGATGCGCGAACTGTTCGTTCAGCGTCCGCACCGCTTTCGCGGCTTCGAACACGCGCGTCGGTGCTGTGCCGCCGGCCGACGTGCGCCGGGCAACAGCGTTTTCCACCGTCAGCGTCGCGGCGGGCAGGCCGGCGAACCGCTCGTCAGCCGAGGCGAGTTCGGCTGGAGTCGTGCCGTTGAGTTCTTCGCCTTGTGCTTCCAGGTGCTTTACGATCGCGCCGACCACGTGGTGTGCTTCGCGAAACGGCAGGTTCTTGGTCTGCACGAGCCAGTCGGCGAGGTCAGTGGCCACGGTGCCGCCCAGCGCCGCGTCCTGCCGGGTCTTCTCCGGACGGAATTCCATGCCCTCGACCATCGCGGCGGTGGTGCGCAGGCAAAGCTCCAGCGTGTCCGCCGCGTCGAAGAGGGCCTCCTTGTCCTCCTGCAGGTCCCGGCTGTACGCCAGCGGCAGTCCTTTGAGGACGGTCAGAAGCGTGACGAGACTGCCTACGACGCGCCCCGACTTCGCGCGGACGAGTTCCGCGGCGTCGGGATTCCGTTTCTGCGGCATGATCGACGAACCCGCGGACAGGTTCTCGGCGATCGAGGCGAATCCGAACTGCGGGGTCGCCCACAACACGATTTCTTCGGCCAGCCGTGACAGATGGATCGCCAGCGTGGCGCCTGCGGCGAGGTAATCGAGGAGGTAATCGCGATCGGAGACGGCGTCGAGCGAGTTGCGGAAGACGGTGTCGAACCCGAGAGCGGTCGCGACGGCCGACGGGTTGATCGGGTAGGTCGTGCCGGCGAGGGCGGCGGCGCCGAGCGGTGATTCGTTGAGCCGGCGCCGCGCACTGCGCAGCCGGTCTCGGTCGCGCAGGAACATTTCGCAGTAGGCGAGCAAATGGTGTCCGATCGTGACGGGTTGCGCGCACTGCAGATGAGTGAATCCGGGCATGACGTCAGCATGGTGTTGTTCCGCCCGCGCAGCGAAGATGTCGATCGTCTCCCGCAACAGCACGTCAAGCCGGTCGATCGCGTCCCGGACCCACATTTTGTTGTCGAGGGCCACCTGGTCGTTGCGCGAGCGTCCCGTATGGAGTTTCCCCGCCACCGGACCGATCAACTCGTGCAACCGGGATTCGATGTTCATGTGGACGTCTTCGAGCCGGGGGTCGAAGACGAATTCCCCGGACGCGATTTCCTCGGAAATCCGGTCGAGCCCGGCCGTGATCGCGGTCGCGTCGTCGGCGCTCAGTACGCCCTGCTCGGCAAGCATCCGGGCGTGCGCGATCGACCCGTCGATGTCTTGTGTGGCCAGTCGGTGATCGAAACGCACCGAATCGTTGATCGCTTCCAGCAGCGTGCTGGCACCCTCGGCGAACCTTCCTCCCCATAAAGGGTTCACTGAACGGGCGCGCACATCTTCTTCTGACACTGGGGTTCTTCCTCCGTTACGAGTCGAGGACGCCGATCTTGAACGTGAACGTGCTGCCGAGCTCAGCGCGTTTGCGGCGCAGCTCGCGTAGCCGGTACGCGTTGGCGAGCCATTGCGCTTTATAGGAAAACCTCATGAAAAAACGGTCTTTCGGATGCTGGGATAGATAGGCGTGTTCGCTGTCGAACACTGTGAATCCGCAGATCCGGGCGAGGTGTGCCATTGTGTCGTCGGAAAAGAGCAGCAGCTTCCGCCGCCCGTCCGAGGAGAGCGTGCGGAGCGCGAAGCGCAGGATCGTTGTGCCGTGCCCTTGCCCGCGGTGGCCCTCCAACACGAAGACGACCGCGATCTCGCTCCATCCGCCGGACAAGCGGTGCACCAGCACGACGGCGATCAGCTCGTCGGCCGAACGGTCCATCAGCGCGAAAACGTCCCGCTTACCCCGCCATTCGGCGCGGCTGTAGCCGGTGATCGCGGCCGATTGTCCGATCTGGTCGAGCACCACGTCCGCTTCGCGCGGCGTCAGCGGCCGACGTTGCACTTCGTATCGCGCGGCATCCAGATGCCCGATGCCACTGCGCGCCTCTCGTTTGGCAGACAACACAACTCCTTGAACTCTTCGGCAGCTGACGGTGGCGATAGCGCTCGGGTTTCATGTCGTGTAATCGGCGTTGATGCGGATGTAGTCTTCGGTGAGGTCGCATCCGTACACGACCCATGCGGCATCTCCCAGCCCGAGGTCGACGCCGATGTGCACCTCGTCGTCCGCGAGGTGGCTTGCGATCTCGGCCAGCGGCGCGTCGGTGCCGCGGCCCGGGTAGGCGATGTGGCCGCCGAAGGAGACGGTCACCCGGTCCGGGTCGATTGGGCGGTCGTCCTGGCATTTGCCGACAGCCATGAGCACCCGTCCCCAGTTCGGGTCCCGGCCGTGCACCATGGTCTTGACCAGCGGTGAGTTGACGACGGCCTTGCCGACCCGGGCGGCTTGGGCGGTGTCCCGCGCACCGGTCACGGCGACCTCGATCAACGTCGTGGCCCCCTCGCCGTCCTTGGCGATCATTTTGACCAGGTCGGTGCACACCGCCGTGAGCGCGGACTCGAACTCGTCAAGGTTCACGGGGCCGGCAGCGCCATTGGCGATGACGGCGGCCGTGTCGCTGGTCGACGTGTCGGTGTCGATCGAGACCGAGTTGTAGGTTTTGGCGACGACTCGTCGGAAGAGCGGGTCCAGGCGGTCCGAGGGCACGGCCGCGTCCGTGAAGACGAACGAGAGCATCGTCGCCATGTCCGGTTCGATCATGCCGACGCCCTTGGCGATGCCGAGGACAGTCGCGCCGCCGACCCGGCGAGCGGCGACTTTGGGACAAGTGTCGGTCGTCATGATCGCCCGCGCGACCGCGTCGCCCTCCAGCGATCTCGGGCGGTCCGCGATCGCGGCGATTCCCTCCCGGATCCGGGGCATCGGGTACGGCCTGCCGATCACCCCGGTGGACGCGATCACGAGTTCCTCCGGTTCCACTCCGGCGATGGCGGCCGCGCGGGCACGCACTTCGTCTGCGTCGGCGAGTCCTGCTTCGCCGGCGGCTACATTGGCGTTTTTCGCCAGCACGACAACGCCTCTGGCCGCGCGCTCGTCGGTGGCTGCCCTGCTGAGGCGCACGCACGGCCCGGCGAACAGGGACTGCGTGTACACCGCGGATGAGGTCGTGGGACGGGCGGAGACGATCAGTGCGAAATCGTCGCGGTCGGTCTCGCTGAGCCCGACATTGCCGGTCCAGCTCGTATAGCCGGTCGGAGATGGCACAGGTAGCTCCTAGAGATTTCGAGCCCAAGCCAGCAAGGCCTGGCGGTCTGGTTTGCCGACCGCCGTCCTGGGCCAGTCGGTGACCAAGACGACGGTGCAGTCGCAGCCGAACGGCGCGATGGCTTGGTCGACAGCGGGTGCGGACGTCGGCAAGCTCTCCCGCCGCGGCCTTGAGCCGACACAGCACTGTGACGGTGCCGGACGAGCTCGCCGCAGGTGCGAACACCACTGTTTCCGCGACCGTTGCGACACGGGCGAGCGCGTCGGTGAACGCGCTCGCGGAGTGGACCCGGCCGCCCTCGACCCAGACGTCTCCGGCCCGCCCGAGCACCTTGACCCTGCCGGTCCGGTCGTGGAACACCGCATCCCCGCTGGCGTACCAGCCGTCGGAGAACGCCTGCCGGGTCCGCACCGGATCGGCCCAGTAGCCGGCAGCCGAGTGCGCACGGCGGAAACAGGGCTCGCCGACCCCGTGCTCGGCGAGATCGATTCCGGGAATGGGCCGCAATCGCATCTCGACCCCGGTCATCGGCGGCAGGAACGGAGAGGATCGCCGAGCCGGTCGCAAATCCGCGCACATGATCCCGGCCTCGGTGGCACCGTACAGGCGCCGCAGCACGATTCCGCACCGCTCGTATACCTCGTCGGCGGTTGCGCCGGTGAGCAGCGCGCCACCGGCGAGTGCGACGCCGAGATGCCGGCCTAGAGCGGCGGCACCGTCGCTGGCGCGTGCGATAGGCTCGTAATGCGATGGCAAGGCGCTCATGTAGGTGGCTTGCGAAGCGCTGATCGCGTGCCGGATCGCAGCCGGGTCGAACTGGCCGGGATGGTGCACCATCAGTGCCCCGGCGCAGAGGGCGGCGAGCAGGTGGACGTCGACGCCGTGTGCGAAATCCAGTGGATGCATGTTGAACACGATGTCGCTGGGGCCGAGGTCGACTTCGGTTACCCATGCGAGCCGGTCCGCGAGGAGATCGGTTTCCGTCCAGTAGACCCATTTGGGTTCCCCGCTCGAACCCGAGGTCTCCAGGATGCGCCCGCCGCGGTCCGGCGGACAGCCGGTGGAGTTCCGCTCGTTCTTTCCCGCCGCATCGGTCAGCTGACCGTCGGGAGAATGAACCGACGCCGGCGAAAAAGCGCGCTCGCGCGGCGACGCGGCGGTGACCGCGTGCCATGGCCTGCCGATCCGGTGGAGGCGTGCCCACGTGTCGCTGGGCTTGCGCGCCGAAACGTGGATGCCGCCAGCGTCCATCGTGGCGAGCAGCAGCGCGGCGTGGGTGAACGCGTCGTCGGTGTGATCGACGCACACGACTTCGCCTTCGCGGACATGGTCGCGCAGCTGGGCGGGCCACTTCAGGCCTGCGCGGGTTAGCTCCGCGTAGGTCCAGGTCCGGTTTGCCTGGGTGATGGCGGGTCGCTCGCCGGCCTGCTCGGTGAGGAGCAGATCGAGGAAACCGCTCGCGGTGACGGCGGTCATCCGTTGACCTGGCCTCGGAAGAGATGGCGTCGGCCGCCGGCTCTGATGCTGGTCCGGCCGTGCAAGACAAGCTCATTGTCGAGCACCAGAAGATCCCCAGCAGCCCACTCGTGAGTGTAGAACGAAGCTGTCGCGCGCATCCGAGCCTCGAGTTCGCGCAGAGCCTCGCGGCTGCGTTCTGCACTCACCCCCGGCAGCCGAACCTGCCATCCTGCCGGGTCTCCGCCGAATGGCATGGCGAGGTTGAGACGGGGCCCCAGCGAGCCGGGGAGCGTCGCGGGAACACTGATCCAGCGGTTGGCCACGTCGGGGAAATGCGAGGCGTCGGTAACGAAGTATTCCCACTCCCCGGCCAGGACGCGCTGCTGCCCGGGCGTGGCCGTCTGGAGGAAGTCGCGCTGTATGCACACTTCGGTGCACCCCGAACCCTCCGGTTGTTCGAAGGCATGGCAGTACAGGACGATGAACTTCGGGGAGGAGCCGACCAAAGCGCCGTCGGTGTGCAGCGGCAGTTGGCTGCGGCCGGTGATCACCTTCTCGGGGTCCGGGCTCGCATCGAGGTCGAGCAGACCCGCCTCTCCAGTGCCGAAGCGGTGGTCCGATAGATCCCCGATCGCCTTGACAAGCTCGGAAAACGCCGCCTTGTCCAAGTCGGGGCCGCGTACGATCGCGTAGCCGTGCTCAGCAGCGCGCCGGGACGATTCCCGACCCAGCGCAGCGGCTGCCGAACCGGTCTGCCCGGCCGGATGCCCGGTGCTCGGGTTCATGCCTGTCCTCTCTCCGGGCCGGCCGCGTCCGCGACCAGCTGTGCCCACAGGCGCGCGCAGTGGTCGGCCGGTGAAGTCCGCAGATATGCCTCCATCCCGCCGACGAGCCCTGACCCTTCGTGGATCGCGACTTTGGCTCCGAATGCGATGCGGGACGGCAACTGCTCGGCCGCCAGCCGGCGCAGGTAGTACTTGTCGAACTGGACGCTGGTCTTGAAGCGGTCCGGTACCGCGAGCTGCGCCGGAATCGTCCGGGGCGTCCAGTACGGATGTACCATTCTCGGCCCGGCTGCAGGTTCGCCCGTGGCCATGAGACCACTGCTGCTCACCGCGCGAACCCGGTCCGCGAGCCGGGACGAAACCGCGCGCATCCCGGTCTCGCGCCGCGAGTTCAGCAAGTCGCTGCCGAGTCCGGTGACGAGATCGGCTCCCTCCGCCTCCGCGAGGTAAGCGGCGCAGGTCGCGAGCACATGGACCGCGACCAGTTCCGGATCCGCCGACTGGAGCCACCGCATGCACCGCGGAATTTCTTCGGCGATTTGCTCGGCAGTTACGTCGACGATGTCGAGCGCGACACCGACGTGCTCAGCCGTACGTCGCGCGCCGTCAAGCTCGTGTCCCCAAGGTGTGCGGACGCTGTAGGCGGATACCTCGGCGTCCGCCTGGCTGAGATATGCGGCGAGCAGCCCGGAGTCGACGCCACCGGAGAGCAGCAGCCGCACCGGCTGGCCGCGGGTCGCGAGGCAGGCGGCCTCGTGCTGCAGAACCTGGTCCACCCATGTCATGGCGTCCTCGACGGTCATCTCCGACGTGGCTGCCGGGTTTTCGGTGGCGGCCTCGTACTCGGTCACTGCCGGACGCGAAGTCCACGATCCGTCTTCCCGGGCCGTGAACCGAGTGCCAGCCGGAAGCCTCGTAGACGAACCATCGGCGAGTTCGCGCGAGGACACGCCGATGCGGCACAACTCGTTGGACAACGTCCACGAGCCGTCACCGCGCACGGCGAGGAACAGGCTCCACGAGCCGTGCGGAGGCGTGATGAAAGTCCGCTCTGGCGGGTCGGCTAGACCAAGCGTCTCGAAAGGGCGCACGGAACCGGTCTCGTGCAGGCCTGAGTCTCCGCCGTGCAGGACGAAGCCGGCGGACTCGTCGGGGATCACGCGTCCCGCCCGGCGACGATGGACCGCATTTTTTCCTGCGCCGCGCTGCTGGCCGCGAAACCGGCGCGGTGGCCTTCGATCGCTGCTATCCGCGCCTCTTCCAGCCGCATGATGAGGCGGTTGTTGACGAATGCTTTGGTGCGGGAGACAGGTACCTGCTGGTATTCGCCGAATTCGCCCGCGAGGCGCACGGACGTGGGCAGCAGCGGGCCGGCCGCGATTTCGTCCACGAGACCGTCGGCCAGGGCTTGCCCGGCGGACCAGGATCCGCACCCGATGATCATGCGATTGGCCACATGCGCGGATACCCGCTCGTAGAGCAGCGGTGCGCCGAGAATGCAGGAGATTCCCAGTTTCAACTCGGGCATCCGCAGGTCGGCTCGGGCGGTTGCGAGTCTCCAGTCCGCGCACAGCGCGAGTTGGAGGCCGATGCCGATGCAGTACTTTTCCACGGCGGCGACGGTGGGTTTGGGGAATGCCAGAACGCTGCGGTACAGGTCGACGCACGCGTTGATCCAGCGAGCGACTTCGCGGCCGCCGGTAAAAGTGCCGACCTCGTTGAAATCTCCGCCGACGCCGAACGACCGACCCTCTCCCGCGCCGAATACCAGCGCCCGAACCCGAGAGTCTTCGGCAGCTTCTCCGACGAGGACGGTCAGCCGTTCCATTTTCTCGGTCGGAAAGGTATTGCGTCCCGATCCACCGAACTCCACGACAGCGACTCCGTCGGCGACGCTGTAAGCGCTGTCGGTGCCGGACACGGTGCGCGTGGAACCCGCACGCGTAGCGGTCATGACGATTCCCCTCCCCTTAAGACGGCTCGTGGCGTAGGCGGATCGCTAGTGTCGAAACAAGGCTCTCGCTCGGCAGGACGGGCCCAGCCGGAAATCACGGGAGAGTTTCGGTGCGTGCCCGAGAAAGAACGCGCACGCCGACGTGCGCGCAGCTTTGGACTCGATGCTGGAACTGAGGCCTGATCCCTCGGGATCAGACTCAACCGCTATGTGCAGTTCGGCACTGAGGTGCGGATCCGCAGCCAGGCCAACGGCCGCCTCGGGGAAAACGCGTTTCACTGCCTGCCCTTCACCGTGCGGTCGTTCGCCACCCTATGGAGGGACGGAGCGGACATGCAATCGAAAGAATTTACAGCTCGTTTAAAATATCTACATGCGATGGACGACGGGACAGTTGGAGGCGCTGGAAGCAGTCGATCGGCTCGGCAGCTTCACCGCCGCTGCGGCCGAGTTGCATCTGACGCCTGGTGCGTTGAGTCAGCGCATTCAGTCGCTGGAGGCCGAGCTCGGCGGTCCCGCGGTCGTGCGCAAGCAGCCGGCGTCGTTGACGAAAACCGGTGCAATAGTGCTGGGCGTCGCTCGGCGGGTCCTCCTCGCGGAGGAGGAAGCGGAGACGCAATTGAGGGCGCTGCACGGAGGCCCTCCGAACAGGGTGTCAATCGGCATCGCCATCAACGCCGACTCGCTCAGCACCTGGTTTCGCCCGGTGATCCAGCGCATCGCGAACGAAGGACGCTGGTTGATCGACCTGCATATCCAGGATCAAGACTGGTCGGTTGTCCTGCTGCGGGAGGCTCGGGTGGCCGCCGCGGTCACCACCGACCCGACACCGCCGCAAGGCTGCCGCGCCGAACCGCTCGGGGTCATCCGGTACATTCCGGTCGCCAGCCGGACCCTTTTGAAGCGCGCACCCATCACCGTGCCGGCGGACCTTGTCGCCGTGCCCACGCTCAGATTCGATCACCGGGACGCGCTGATCGCCGCTCTGCTCGGCCAGTTCGGAATACGAGAGGAACCGCCGACGCACTATGTTCCTTCGAATCACGAGTACCTCGATGCCGTGTACGACGGGCTCGGCTGGAGCGTGCTTCCCGAGGCGCAGATCGCCGAGCAGCCGTATCAGTCGGAACTCGTGCGGATCATGCGGCCGCATGTGGTCGAGGTGCCGTTGTACTGGCACCGGTGGTCGACGCCGTCCGAAACGCTCGACGACCTCACCGACATGGTCCGGCACGCTGCCCGGCAGCTGAGCCAAAGCCCTCGCAACACCGAAACCGGAGACGCAGGGGACAGGTAAGCTCGGCCGATCAGCAGTGAAATTTCGCAGCTGTGCGGAGACAACGCACTGCCTGGGACGGTCATCGACGCAGGGCGTGACCCGGACCTGCGAATTGCCTCCATGTGCCGCCTGCGGCAGCACCGCCGCCGGATGGCCCTGCGGCACCCGACCTCGAACTCGCGCCCACGGCGTCCGCGGGAGCGACCTGCCGTCAGCTGACACATGTGGCCGCAGCCGTCGGCTCCGCGCGAGCCTCGGGTGCGCCGCCTGCAGAAATCGATGGATACCCCGAGTCCGCGCGACGACCATCACGGATGGCGGTGACGCTTCGGCGTGGTGCCCTGGCCGATGTAGAAGGTCCAAGGCGAAACGTCGGCCGGGCTATGCGCTGGGGCGCTGGTCCGTTCGAGAACCGTTGGCTAGCGCTGTGATGAGCACCTGCTGACTGACATTTCTCATCTCCCCGAGCCGGCTAATGTCGAAATTCGGAACGGTCTGAAACAAGGAGAAAGGCAGTCGACCGAAGGTTTGCTCCCATCTGAACAGGCTCCCCTCATGCCCAGTCGACGAGCGGATCTTGTATGCGACCGTGGCGAAATGCCTGATCTCAGTGTTACTCAGCACAGTTTTGAGGGCCTTGCGGAAGCGTTTCTGCGCCACACCTTTCGGATGGGGGCAGTTAGGTTGGCAGTCGTACGGCGCGTCGTCAACGAAGCGTTTGCCGAAGCTCTCGATCGCCGCTACGTAGGTCAGGTATGCGAGCGATGGATGCCGGCGATGCAGTCGCATCGCTTCGTAGCGGGCGTGTACGGCTGCGGCGAGCCCCGGGTCCGCCTTGAGGAAGCGCCAGGCTTCCGGCATCCAGTCGGGCAGGTCGAACCGAGCCGTATCCGGTGGGATCTGGCCTTGCCACGTCGGCGCCTCGACAGAACCGGGAAGTCCGATCGGTTGTCGTTGCGGTTGGTGCCGGACGAGTTGTGGGCGCTGGCGGAGCCGTTGATCCCGCGCCGAAAGCACCGTCGCCAGCAGCCGGGCCCGGGCTCGCGCTGATCACCTGTCGACCCGCTTCCGCCAGCGAGTCGACCAACGCTTTGACGTCCGCTTTCCCTAGCGCCGAACCGGCCCGGCGACTGTACCTCGCCCGCGTGCCCCGTCTGGCACGAAGGGTAGTTATACGGTTACGTTAAGCAGTTCATCGGATCGCTACGCCATTCGGGACCTCGACGGGTTGCACTGCCGCGCACGCCGAGCACATCGCCAGCTATGTCGCCGCCCGCCTGGAACATTCGTTGCCTTGGACCAAAATGCGGCAGGTCGACCGGCTGCTCGACCTGGTCCGCAGGCACGGCGCCGACGCGGTCGACGAAGCCTGCGGGCGCGCCCTGGAGACAGAGGCGATCAACGTCGGACTGATCGACCGCATGCTCACTCGCGGCCTCGACGGCCAACCCGCCACGCGCCCGCGGTTCCGCTCGGCAAGGCCAGCCGTTTTGTCCGTGACAGCAAGGACTTCGCCGCTCATGAGGCCCTCATGAGCGGCGGCCAATCCTTCGGGTAGGGCGCCTTGTTGCTGGGATGTCCGAACGCCGGTGGCGAGTGCGTCTCGAACCATGGTCTACCGGACGGGCTGCGTCCCGAGGGGGCGCACCCGCGGGTGCCACCGGCACCGGAGTCTAGGTGGATTGCGCGACCGCGAGCGGCCGCCCGACTCCGTCGCGGCGCAAGGCGCGGCTGGACAGATCGATCCAGAACGGGCAGACAGCACGCTCCGATCATCGCTGTCCTGCCTTCCTTGTCGGGGTTGAACCGGCCAGTCGTAAGGTCCGGGAGGCCCAGGGGAACCGGGTGTGGCTTTCATCGCTGTGCCGACCGCGGCTCGAGGCGCTTGGCCGCCCGGTTCCTCGCGACGACCCGGCCGCAGATTGGGATGTGCGAGCAGATCGCTGTGTAGGGCAACGCCGGCGAGGTCGTCCGTGGCACGTGGACGCGACGAGCTGGAGGTATCTATGGCCCGGGTCTGGGCTGGTGTCGACATCGGCAAGACCGCTCATCACTGCGTGGTCATCGACGGGAACGGCAAGCGTCTGCTGTCTCGGCGGGTGCCCAACGACGAGCCCGAGCTGCTGAGCCTGATCGCCGATGTGACCGCGCTGTCGGACGAGACGGTCTGGGCGGCAGATCTCGTCGATGGCGGGGCCGGTTTGCTGATCGCTCACGAACAGCTGGTGCTCCACATTCCCGGCCGCATGCTCAACCGTGCCGCCAGCGGTTACCGCGGCGAAGGCAAGACCGACGCCCGCGACGCGGCGATCATCGCCGACCAGGCACGGATGCGTCATGACCTGCATCCCCTGCGTCCCGGCGACGAGATCACCGGGGACCTGAAATTGCTCACCGCCCGGCGAGCGGATCTGATCGCCGACCGCACCCGCACTGTCAACAGGCTCCGCAGCCTGCTCGCCGGGATCTTTCCAGCCCTGGAACGAGCCTTGGACGACCTGACCCGCACCGGACAGCTGACCCTGCTGACCGGCTACCAGACTCCCGCGGCGCCGTATCGGCACTTCGCGGCTCGAAACCTGGTTGCGCGCAAGGAATGTCCGAGCCGCGGACAAGCTTGCCGCGGTGGCGGTCGCCGCCGCGCACCACCAGCAGATCGCCCTGTCTGGCGAGAACCTGACCGCCGCGATGGTCGCCGACCTGGCGAAGGAGATGATCGCCCTCAACGACCGTATGAGGGAAACGGAAAAGCTCATCGAGGGTCGATTTCGTCAGCACGAATTCGCCGCAGTGATCACCAGCTTGCCCGGAATCGGCACCATCCTGGGTGCCGAGTTCCTCGCCGCCACCGGCGGCGACATGGATTTCTTCGGTACACCGGACCGTCTGGCAGGCTTCGCCGGCCTTGCCCCCGCCCACTGGGACTCCGGATGGATCCGAGGCAATCTGCATCGCCCCAAGCGATACCATTCGCGGGCTCAACCGCGTGTTCTACTACTCCGCGATGATCAGCATCCGGAACTCCCCGGAATCGCACACTTACTACCAGCGGAAGCGAGCCGAGGGAAAGAGGCACACCCAAGCCGTGCTCGCACTCGCACGACGCCGCGTCAACGTCCTGTGGGCACTGTTGCGAGACAACCGGCTCTACGAGCCCTCGCCCCCACTGCCCGCCGCAGCTTGACATCCTCATCGGTCCATCACCACGGAGGCGTCTGGGAGTTGACAACGTCATTGGGAAGCCCTACCTGCACCCGAGTGCTTCTCGGCTGCGCGCTGCGGTGGATCGGGTACCCACGCCCCGCGTGCTGGTCGAGGGGGTCACCCGATGACGACACCCCTGCCTCTGGTGCGAGGCCACGAGGCGAGCACGGACGTCACTGCCCGGTTGTGGGAAGTGATCGAATCCGCGTTCCTTGAGGTGATCGTCTGGGACCATGACCGAAGGATCGTGACGTTCCCGGAGGCTCATCCCGCGCTCGGGTGGAACGCCTGCGCTGTAGCTGGATGCACCAAGATCACCACGTCGAGCAGCAAGATCTGCCCCACCTGCACCCGCCGCTGGAAAGCGACCGGTGGCCAGCCGCTGGAGAGTTTCATCGCGGTCTCCAAGCGTGAGTGGCGCGCGATCGGCATCGGGGACTGCGTCGTGCCGGGGTGTCTGCGGCCCTGGACGACCTCGGCCGCCCAGCTTTGCCTCACTCATGAAGCCCACCGGAAGCGGGCCGGCCAGACCCTGCCGATGTTCTTGCGGACGCCAGGTCTGACCGGGTTCCCCGCGTTCGGGCCGTGTGTGGTCGCCGCGTGCACCCGCACCCGCATGGGCCACAAACCTTCCTACTGCCAAAGTCACCTCCACCGCTGGAACGCCACCCGCCGGGCCGAGCCCGTCACGGACGAACTCCTCTGGCACCGCACCACCTCTGCGGTCGCCGAGAACAACCTCGTTAGCCTGCGCGGGCTGCCTGACTGAGTCGTGGCCGAAGTGCTCTACGGCTTGCAGCAGCGCACTCACCACGATGTCCTGACCAGGCACCACGAACTGCGGCCCTTCGTCGACCGCGTGCGGCAAGCACAAGTCGGCACGTTGGAGGAGTTGGACCCGACGTCGTTGTCGTCGATCGACCGCCGGTTGCGCGCCACGATGGCGAACTACGCTTACCTGGCTTGCGCCACGCCGGAAACCGAGCGACACAAGGACATCTGGAACGCAGCCGTATTCGGCCACTCCGGGGCACTGCGGTTCACGGAACGATCGCCGGTTGCCGATCACCGAGGCCACCGCCGCCCTCATCGTCGGACAGCAAGAACGAGTGCGCGCCCAGTTTCCCGAGACCCCAGCCCCTGAGCTGGTGCTGCTGCCGAAACCGATCACGAACCCACACGGCCGCAAGCCGCTCGGGGCGATGGGGATCAGCGACAGGCACCGAGACTGGGTGAACGCGCTGCCACCCGTGCTCATCCCGCTCACCGTCGAGGAAAACGGCGTCCGGGTGACCAAGACACTTCCCTTCGACAAAGCCAAGATCTTCCCCTATGCCTACCGGCACACCTACGCGCAACGACACGCCGACGCCGGAGTCGATGTCACCGTGCTCAAGGAGCTGATGGACCATCGGCTGACCAGCACGACTCAGCGCTACTACCGTGTGGGCGAGGAACGCCGCGAGGCCGTTGAGCGAGTCACCACGATGCAGTTCGACCGGCACGGCAACCGCATCTGGCGGCAGGCCAAGGCAATGCTCGACTCCGAGCACGCGCGCCGCGCGGTCGGCGAGGTGGCCGTTCCCTACGGCGGCTGCTCCGAACCGTCCAACGTCGCCGCCGGTGGCCAGGACTGCCCGATCCGGTTCCGCTGTGTCGGTTGTGGCCACTTCAGCGCCGACATCTCCTACCTGCCCGACCTGGAGCGCTACCTCACTGATCTGCTGCGCCACCGAGAACGACTGACTGCCACATTGGACGCCGACGAATGGGCCAAGACCGAGACCATGCCCTCCGACGCTGAAATCACCCGCATCCGCCGACTCATCGAACGCATGAAGGGCGACCTCGACGAGCTCATCGAGGACGAGCGCGGTCAGATCGAAGAGGCCGTCACGGTCGTCCGCCGAGGCCGAGCCAAGATCACCAGTCTCGGCATCTCTCGCGTTCGCCAACCTCTTCCCGACCTTCGACCGGAGCGTTCCGCATGACCAGCAACAACCCGATGGTCGAAGGCCGCCGGGCCGACTCCGCGCGTCGGCGTCAGCGCGTCATCAAGGCCATCAACACGGCCAGCGCCAGCGGCGGAGAGATCAGCGTGTCGGCGATCGCTCGCGCGGCCGAGGTCGACCGCACGTTTCTCTATCGCCACACCGACCTGCTCGGCCAAGTCCACGCCGTACAGGCCAACCCCGCAGCGGCCGACCACGGCGGCCCCGCTGTGAGCCGCGCCTCGCTACAAGCCGATCTCGCCAACGCCCACGGCCAGATCACGCGCCAAGCCGCACGCATCCGGCAGTGAGGCAGGAGGTGACGCACGTGCCGGAGACGCCGCCGAGTGCGCTGATCAAGAACAAAGTAACCTACCCGAGACGGCGCAGCACTCGCGCCAACGCCGACTGCGCTGCGGTGAGCGCAACCTTGATCTCTTCTAAGTTGCTGCCATGGACACAAGCCTAAGACCTTCAGACCTCATGAGCAATAGAGGCCTTGTGACCTCTCGGCGACGGCCGGAACAACCACGCGCCTGCGCTTGACAGATTCGGAGGCTGTCGGTTCCCACTCGGTCGGCTGACCGTCCGCTGACCGCCTTGCATAACACCTGTTGCGATTACTATACTCCATCAACATAGCCATTGGGCTGCTGGAACTCCGTCACAGAGTTCGCCTCAGGCTGGCAATCCCCAGAGAACGACCGCGTTGCCCAGGATCTCGTCGAGGACGTAGTGCGCCTCCCGTTTGGTGGCGACGATGATCTTCATGCCGTAGGTGGTGTGCTGATCCGTCACGTGCGCGTACGTCGAGAGCCCTCGTTCGCGAAGTAGCGGCTCAAAGCTCTTGCCGTGACGGACTTCCCGCGCGTGGGGAAGCGCTGACCGTCCGATGAGGACAGTGTGCCTGTGCCGAAAACGGCGGTGAGCGGCAGGCGCTGGTGGTAGTCGACGATCGCCAGGTTCGCCGCGCGCAGCGTTTCCTTCCGCGCGTACCACTCCGAGGTCCAGGCCAGCACGTCGTAGGAGATCCCGCACGCGTCGGCCATCCTGGTCAGGCCGAACTTGCCGGGCGAGTTGAGCCGCGTGAGGTCCACGTCTCCCGTGAGCCGGAGCCGATGGGCTGGCAATCCGCCGACGTGCGTGCGGCGAGGGTCCGTCGCAAGTGCTTCAGCGCGCGCTGCTGGGCGACTCGTACTGCGTCGACGCTGAGTCCGATTGCGGTGGCCGTCTCCCGTATCGATAGATCGTGCATGACCCGTAAGGCCATTATTTTGCGTTGGCTATCCGGGAGTTTCCAGAGCAATTGCTCGACCTGCTCGGCCAGTTCACCGCGCAGAACGTGCTGTTGGGGCCCGATGTCGGCCGAGGGGAGTCCGGCCAGTTCGTCGACCGGTTCTGCTCGCTCGCGTCGCGTGGATCGCCTGGCGTCGACCACCTTGTTCCGTGCGATTCCGTAGACGAAAGACATGAACGGTGGGCCTTCGTCCTGGTAGGTGGGCAGTGCGCCGATCACCGCGATGCACACTTCCTGAACGACGTCGTCAACCGACCCGAGTGCCCGCTCGGTATCGCCGAGCCTCGTTCGGCAGTACGAGGCCACCCGCGGACGGATTGCCCTGATGAGATCGGAAACCGCCCTGAAGTCTCCGTTGGCCGCCGCGACCACGCAAGCCATCTCGCGCGCCCCGTCGAAAACTTGGCCAGAAGAAGGTCCAGGACCTTCGTAGGAAGTGAACTCTGACTTCAATTGCATAGCTCCCCCACGCTCACCCTCGCGTGCATCCACCGGTCTTGTCTGCCGAGGGCCGGGACCGCTGCAACTACCACTTACGATCACCGGATGGCCGAAGGCGGACACGCAGCGCAACATTTATATACGCAAAATACGCATTACAGCTAGAACACCTGTGCCAGTTTCATCCTAAAGGGCGATAAATTGTTAACATTCGGAGTTTAAAATATTTCGTTCGGGTGCACGTCTCGCGAACCTCACCTCCGCCAGTGCCCGGCTGGTGGAGGTGTGCACCGTGGTAAGGGGGCCGGGGAATGGCACAGCCCGCCGTGACTGCCGACACCTGTCCGGTGACCGTCCGCGATCCGGAGGTCCTAGCGCTGGTCGACGCACTCGACGATGACCTGGCCGCATCCGCGTACGCCGAGGGCGAGAGCTTCGGGTACTCGGCGCACGAGTTGGAGGCCGGGTCTGTGCACCTGGTCGGCGGTCGCGTTGGGGGACCGGCGGGTCGGCATCGAGCTTCAGGACGGGGCGGATTCGCCGAGCTCAAGCGGTTCTACGTGGTGCCCGGTCTCCGCGGCCGCGGACTCGCCGACGCGATCCTCGACGCACTCGAACGGCACGCCCGCGACCACGGGGCGGTCGTGCTCAGGCTGGAGACGGGGTACCGGCAGGAAACAGCGATCTCCTTCTACCGCCGGCGCGGCTTCCAGGTGGTCCCTCGGTTCGGACCCTACGCCAACAGCGAGGCGTCGGTCTGCATGCAGCGCAAGCTTTAGACTTCCCGATAGCTTTTGCGCAGCGGGCAACGTGTTAGGTCCTGACCTGCGATGCTGCCGTGCGGTTAGGTCTCAGCCCGTGTGCGGCACTGGTTCGACCGGGCCGTGCTGGACGAGCCAACTCTATCAACTGCTGGTGCCCGGCCTCGTTGGTGGCGACCGTGATACCTAGCTGGCGTCGGCCGGACTGGTCTACGAGCGCGATCGCCAGCGTGTCCTTGTGCCCTCTTAGCCGGAGGATTCGAAGACCCCCAGGTATCGCCGGGCACCAGCGGAACACGAACTCGCGAACGGCCCGAGACGACCCAAGCCGTTCGCGAGTCATTAGGTACACCCCTCAGCGATAACAACAGCCTCTGCATGGAGAGGGGACAGCCGGTGGGTGTGCCCCGCGGCTATCGTGGTCACGGTCGGTGTTGCACGAACAGGCTGCCGCGAAATCCTCGATTTACAAAGCCAACCAGTTTACCCCTAGCGATTTTCGGAGGATCGATGGCTGCATTCTCGAAAACACGCTGTCAATCGAGTAGATATATTCGCATCGGGCCTATGGAAGGCAGGCTGCTGGCAGCGCGTCGCAGTAGCTTTGTATGGCGTGAGTGCTTTTTGCGCTCAGCATGGCATGTGCGACGGTGCGCCCAGCGAGTTCTCTGGCTACGCCGAGTAATTCCTGGAATTGTTCGTCCGATACTTCTACGCGGTCGGTAGCCATCGTGAATACGGAGTCTCCGTCCTCCGCTGCATTGAACGGGGTGATGATACCGGCGTAGCCGTCGTTGAGTGCTTTCGCCAATTCGCGCGCCTGGTGTTTTGTCAATTTTGCGTCTGTTGCGATGACCGAGATCGTCGTATTTGGATGCGCGGAGGATGACTTTGTCGAACCCGCCTCAGATATGCGGGTAGCTGCGGATTTAAGTTTTTCGCATTCCTGTGGGTCCGGTTTCCGATATCCGGAGAACTCGTTGTCGATGTTGATCGATGTTCCTCGCAGGGAGCAGTCGGTGGGGTCAACGGGCGTTCCCAGAGGATTCACGACCGCGATCGCTCCGACGGTGACACTACCGCCGATAACAGCGCTTGAAGTTCCAACACCTCCCTTGAATCGGATATCGCCGTTGGTTTGCGTGCCGATTCCTGCTCCAACGTTGCCTTGTTCGATCTTCCCACCGGATGCGCGAGCGATCGCTTCACGCCCAAAGGTTCCGTCTGGGCGGGCAGAGAAAACACCGCCTCTGTCGAGATCGAAGACCACGGCCCCGGCCACGAGAGGGTCTACATGAGAAGGGGTCGGTCCGACTGAAACGCCTTGCTTGTTCTCTTCCAGCCATCTGATGACCCCGCCGAAGGCATCCAGTCCGAAGTAGCTACCTCCGCTGAGCATCACAGCGTCGAGTTTCTGTTCATTTTTTCCTGGTTGCAGAACGTCCGTGTTGACGGTTCCGGGCCAGCCGCCGCCCACGTAGGCACTGCCGGTAGCGCCCCCGGGCGCCCACACGACAGTCGTCCCGGTGAGATAACCAGAATCAGCCTTCTGGTAGTGTCCAACCCTGATTCCGGGAACATCCGTGATCGCGTTGTTGGGCCCGTGCGCCTTCGTCAAAACAACTTTCTTGTCACGCGCAAGACCTTCCTCTTCCGCTGGCATGCATCCTGACAGCACAAGAGCGGAGAGGCTCCCGGCAAGAATATACGGGACCCTCCGAGGAATTCGACGAAATGGCATGATTCTCTTTCTCTTTTATTACGTCAAGAGTAGTGTGAACGGAGAGGGATTTGTGTAATGATCGTGCGGCGAGCGATTCTTGCCGAAAGGTAGTCAGCGCAGAACGGCCATGGTCAGAAACAGAGACACAACCCGCACGGTAGTCACGTTACAAGACTCCTCCTTTGTCGAAAGAACCGGCCCCCCTCCACACAAATGCCAGCATAAGGAACCGCAACAGGGCACGTCTTGACCGCAAGCGCACAAGGCTTGTGCAGCAATGAACTCCGCAAAGCAGAATCCGGGAGCACGCAAACCACGCTCCCGGATTCAAACTTCTGAACACGGAACTGCCGGGGGCGACGGCGACGAAGCCACATGGCGGAGAGGCTCTTACCGGGTCGGGGGAAGCCTTTCGAGACTCACTAGGCAACGGTTCGGTACGAGACGGTCGGTGTCGGAGGTCCGCAGGGTTACCGCGTCCGGGCGATACGCCGGATCGAGACTACCCGGATTGATTATTCCGCCCGGGTGGCCGAACAGTGATGCGGGCGAGCATGCACTGCGAACGCCTGCGCCTCTGACCGAACGAGAGCAACATTGCCGATTCTTCGGATGATATCCAGAAATCATTTCGTAAGGAGTTCAGGGAACCATCGGTCGCCCGCTGACGGTTTCTCCGGGAATCTCTTGAATGACATCCCAGTGCTCGACAATCTTTCCATTCTTGACACGAAAGATATCGACGACCGCTGCGCGTGAGCGACCCGCCGTCGACTCTGAGTGGACAGCAATCGTGTCTCCGCCGTCAATTATCTGCCCAACCCGCGAACGGGCACCCGTGGCTGTCTGAAGCTTGCTGATCGCGTCGACGAACGCCGCTTTCCCGTCAGCCACGCCTGGATTATGCTGCAGATATGGGTCTCCAATGTACTTGTCAGATGCTCCAGCAACGTTCCCTTCAACAAATGCCTGTCGATAGAACTCGCTGACAATCTGCGCATTAGGACTCAAAGTGGCTGAAGCAGTCGCATTTGAGGGAGCGTCAGATGCGGCAGAGGGGGCGGCGCACGCAGTACTTAGTAGTAGACCTGCGACGGCCGACGCTGAACCGATTTTTGGCAGTTTCATCAAATCTCTCATTGTTAATAGAACTTTAACTTAGAATGTTACGGTCGGCCGGTGCTCGCCGATGCGAACTCATGAAGTTCTCGGATAAACTGTTCGCCCAGAACGCCATCTCGCCAGAAGGCAAAGTGGTCGATCTGGAATGGGCTCCCGAATACGGGGATCTTCTTGGTACCGCTGGGTGCCACGAAGCCGCTGTCGATAAGCGACAGCCCATAATCCTCGCGAACCAACTCCTGCGCCATGAGGAGATCCATTTCGCCGACAACTCGCGGACTCGAACCAGCGCATCCCGAGAGCTTCAGAAATCCTGCTCGCACCGCTGCCGGCGTTGAGGAAGAAAAAACCCACTCTTCCCCGTCTAGGTCGGAGAAGCTAACGCCACCAACTTCTCCCAATCGTTTATTCTCGCTCGCGAGCACTACATACTCACTCCTGCCAATCATCATTTTTTGCGTTTCGCCAAGTTTGATGGGAGATGCGCAATCAACTCCGCTCAATTCTGACAAGACTATAACATCAGCCTGTCCGCGGTACAGCTTTTCTGCCAACTCCTGGATGTTGTCCTCTACAGACAAATGCATCCCCTGTCCTGGCTCAACATTAGAAAGGGCGACCGCAACTGGTGCCACGAATGGCCCAGCAGTGCTCGCCATGCGAATAAATCTTGAAAGGGGGCCAGAATCGCGCGGGGCGGACAATCGAAGACGGTCGGACAAGTCCGCCACCAGTGGTGCCAAATAGTTCGTCGACCGCATCAGAACTCGACCGAAATCCGTCGGCTCCACCCCTCTTGGTGATCGAGTGAAGAGGGGCGCTCCGAGAAAGTTTTCTAACTTGGCGAGCTGGTGTGTCATTGATGGCTGACTGATATTCATTTCCCCGGACGCCTTGCTCAGAGACCCAGAACGAGCGATTGCATCGATCATTTTGAGATGTCGAAGCTCGAGTTCCACTAGTACTCCATGTGGTTTAAGAATAGAAAGCAATCACGCGTGAAAAATTTACTTTGACAGCGGGCTCATGAATGCTCCCTCAGCAACCTTCGCAGCGTCTCTTCACTGCCGATCCCAGTTCTTCGGGCTGTGGAGGCCAGCGTTTCGCCAGTCGCGAGCAAATCGACCGCAATTTCCAATCGGAGAGAAGTAACGTACTTTACCGGACTCAGGCCGACTTCGCTTTTGCAGAGCCTGGACAAGTGGCGAGGGCTGATGCCGACGTGCCGCGCTAGCGCGTCAAGCCGATGATCGGCAGCAGGTTCCAAAACCACCGCTTCGTATAACGCTTGCACTGGATCGTATCGGGGACGGGTGAATTTAGTCGCCAGCGACAACTGCGGATGACCCTCATACCGACGGACAAAGACAACCAGCTCACGCGCAATCTCGTGCGCGAGATACGGATCGACGTCCTCCTCCACCAACGCAAGCGCAACGTCTAGCCCGGAACTCGCACCAGCAGAAGTAAGGAATGGACCGTCGCGCACAAAGGCGGGGCTCTCGTCAATTGCCAGGTCGGGGTAACGCTCCCGAAGCAGTTCGACGAATCGCCAATGTGCGGTCACTTGCCGACCGGCCAGCAACCGGGCCTCCGCGAGCGCAAACACGGCCGCGCAGATGGGCACAATCCGTTTCGCGGTTGTCGCTAGCTTGCGGATAGCACTGATAAAATCAGGGGGAAGCGTTTCGGCGGCCAGGCACTCCCCGCCTGGGATTATCAGCGTGTCTACTGTATCGATGGCATCAACTGTGCAGTCGACCTCGAACTGAACGCCGGCAGAGGTGGTCACCGCGCTCCCGCTCAACGAGCAAAGCTCGACTTCGTAGCGTGCGCCGAGATCATTGGCACTGGACAACACTTCACACGGTGCCGCGACGTCCAGAACTCGGACTCCGTCGAAGACTAGCATTGCAACCCGATGGGGAGCCATCGCCCGTGGCCTCATATCGTTGATCGTAATACAGCAAGCGCCCCTGTTGACAATATGACAACGGACATATGGCTGAATCCGAGGGCTTCTTGGCCAAAATAGACAAGTCGGCATGTACTACCACTCGCCTCCGTCCGCATCGAACGCCTGCCATAACGTAAACCTCAGAGTTTATTATGGCGGAGTGCCTGATCTCCGCGGCGGAAGTCCGGCGAGCGGGAATCTGGTCGACAAACGTCTCAGAGTGCGCCAGAGGCGCTCTGAGACCAGGTCCAGCCGAAGAACGATGCTCATCACGCAGCGTATCTGTCGCCGCAGCCCGGCCTTGGTCCATCGGGCGAAGGCGCGACGAGCCGCGGGGCATTCACGCCGAACGACTGCGGCAAGTCCCGGTCGGCGCAGCCGCTGGTCAACACGAACACGATCGCCGCCGATATCCGCATACGTGATCCCTGCGGAAACTTCCACAATCCTGATTCCGCTGCCGAGGAAGCGGAATCAACGGCTCCGCCGACGCCCGCAACTCGTCGGGCACCAACCGTCGCGACAGCGAGTCGCACTCGGCCGCGAGGCCCGGCGGAATGCGTACGGCGCGCAGGACCTCGACGCGGCTCCCGAATCAGGTCCGAATCGGATGTCTGCAGGCGCTAGCCGACCAGGCCGACCGACGCGCCGAGCAGGTTCCGGTTCTCGGCCAGCACCGGCTATGACACGTACGGGGAACGAACTCCCGCCGGCTAGCTCGCCATTTCTGCTCCTCTCCTCGCGGAGCATCTCCGAGAATCCCCAATGAACCAGGCGGGCGGCCGAAGGGAAACCGCAGTCGGCGTTTGCGCCCTGCCCGGGCAGGCAGAGCGGCCGCCTGGGCATAGTGCGGCTGACGGGGAACGTCATCGGGTCTTGCCGCAGACGGCGACCCGACCGCTTTTCCTGTTGAGGCGATAGAGGCAGCCCGATCGGATCCGGCCCCCTGCGTTGCGCAGGGGGCCGGATCCGTGGTGGCGCATGGACCTGGCCGCTCCGGCCGGTGGGGGAGCGGGTTCTGTGAGCAGCCCTTCGTCAATGGAGGACGGTCGTCGGGAACCTGGTGGTCCGGGCCGGGTACTCTCAACTGTCCCTGGTTCGCCGGGCTATCAATTGTTCGGGTGGTATGCGGGATCCGTCAGAAGCCACGAACGCCAGTTGCGCGCGTGTGTCCGTTTTGCGGTCGAAGAAGTTCGGTGATGTTCCGTCCTCTCGTGGGCGACGTGCGCGGCCCCACTCCGCTAGCGCTGCGATCACGACGCTGAGGCTTCGTCCGGCCTCGGTGAGCAGGTACTCTTCACGGGTCCGGGTGCCCGCCTTCTGGTAGGTGCGCCGCTCGAAAACGCCTTCGTCGACAAGGAACGCCAGCCGCTTGGCCAGGATGTTGCCTGCTACGCCCAGCCTGTCGCGGAAATCTTGAAAACGTGTGGTGTCCGTGACCATGGCCTCCCTGATGATCAGCAACGTCCAGCTGTCCCCTAGGACCTCCACGCTGCGCGCGATGGAACACTTCGAGTCCTTGCCCAGTGCAGCGGCCATGTTTCCAGTCTAACCCGGCTGAGTTGCACAACGGGACCTGAGGAGCGGACGGCGGTCAGCAAGGCGAGTCGAGCAACTGGGCGGCGAGGCGCGCTCGGTCGATGACACGGCCTCGGATGACCACGTCGGAGATCCGGCGTGTGTTCCTGATGTCGCGCAGCGGGTCTGCGTCGAGCACCAACAGGTCGGCGCGCTTGCCGATCTCGATGGTTCCCCGATCCGCCAGTCCGAGCAGCCGGGACGAACGCCGGGTGGCGAATTCGATCGCGTCGAGTTCGGGCAGGCCGGCCTCGACAAGCGCTTCGAGTTCGCGGTGCTCGGCGATGCCGGGCAATTGGGCAAGAAGGCCTGTGTCGGGGGAGAACACCAGCCGGACCCCTGCCTGGTGGAGGATGGTGAAGTTCGCCTGAAGGCGGCGGTAGGTCTCGCTGGTGTCGAACAGCGGCTCGGGTGCCTGCGCTTCCATCCGGGCGCGTAGGTCCTCGATCGCAGAGCCCGGCAAAGTCTCGCGCAGCAGCGGCTCGTCGAGCCAGCCGGTGCGGGCAGGGCTCTGGACGCACATCGATGTGAACACCGCGACGTCCTGCTCGACGAGCCGGTCGACGAGTTTCTGGTCCGGCTCTGGGCTTCGCGGCATGTGTGCGAGGATGTCTGCGCTGGCGTCCAATGCGGTGTTGGCGTCGTCTGCGGTGTAGATGTGCGCCGCAGCTTTCAGCCCGTGCTCGTGCGCTTCGTCGACGATTGCCTGCGCGGCTTGCGGCGACAACTTGGCCGCTGCGCCGCCGCGGTCGTCGATCCAGAACTTGACGACGTCGACCCGCTGTGCGGCGAGGCGGCGCACGAATACTCGCGCGTCGTCCGGGTCGGTTACCTGATGCACGGCGTCGGTCGCGAAAAAAGGCGCGCCCGTCGTCAGTCCGGGGGCGGGTGCGGCGACGAGGCCGGTGCCTGCGGTGAACAGCGTTGCCAGGTCTTGGTCGGCAAGCTCTCCTCGGCGCTGGTCGTCGCGCACATTGATCTCGATGCCGTCGCGGTCGGTGCCGAGGGACTGGAATGTGCTGACACCGTGATAGACGAAACGGTGCAGGTGGTCGATGACGTTCTCGCGGGAGTAGAAGCGCGCGTCGCAGGCCGCTCCGCGCATGTATCCGATGTGGCCGTGTGGATTCACCAACGCCGGGATGACCGTCTTGCCGCGCAGCGAGACTCGATTCTCGGCAGCGTCTTGAGCGGACGATGACGGGGAGACACCGGTGATGATCCCGTCCGTGACGGTGATCACAGCGTCGTCCAACACGGTGGTGCCGTCGCCGACGATCACCCTGGCTTCGGTGAATGTGGTGTTGCCGGTGGGGTCGGAGTGCTGATGGATGCTCATGGGCGAAAGCTGCCTCTCGTTGCTGTGCGCTTCGGTCATTCGTAACGGGTGGCGCGTTGTTCGTAGTCGCGGTAGCCCATTAGGGATTCGAAGGCCTTCTGGCCGAGCAGGAGGTCGCCGAGGTCGGCGACCTCCGCTCCGCGCTTGAATGAGTCGAGCGCAGCGGTGAGGCTCTTGGCGGCAGCGCCGATGAGGCTGTACCACAGCAGGAGAACGTCGGCGCCGGCGTCGGCGTACTCGGCGAGAGTACTGCCAGGACGCTCGCCGCCCGGCGCGTCGTAGAGGTCTGCGGCCACGACTACCGGCACCTCGATGCGCGTACGAACCGCTTTCAGTTTGGAGGCTGGCACCGCTGGTGCGAAGACGATGTCGGCACCAGCCGAGACATAGCTTTCCAGCCGGCTGATTGCCTCGTCATCGTTGCCGTACACCCAGGCGGCGTCGGAGCGGGCGATGATCGCGAAGTTCGGGTCGGTGCGCGCGTCCACCGCGGCGCGAATCCGGGAAGCCATCTGCTCGACGGGAAGCAGTCCCGCCGGGCGAGACGTGTGTTTGCCGCCGAGATTGTCCTCGATGTGGATGCCGACTACCCCGGCCGACTCAAAGGTCTCCACGGTGCGCCAGATGTTCGCAGTTTCGTAGAAGCCGTTCTCGCCGTCGACCAGTACCGGGAGATTGGTCGCGTCCACGATCCGCCGAGCCGCGTCGGCCATCTCTGTCAGCGTGAGAAGCCCAACATCCGGCAGGCCGTACGTGCTGGCGGCCGCCGCGAAGCTGCCGAGGTACACCGCCGGGAACCCGGCCTGTTCGACCAGTCGTGCGCTGAAGGCGTCGTAGGCACCAGGAAGCACCAGCGGTTCAGGTGCGCGCAGAAGTTCGGCGAACTTGGCGCGCAGTTGCGAAGCGTTCGATGACATGGGCAATCTCCTGGACGAGGCACCGGGCTGTGACTGCAACCTGAGTTGCAAATCAGAACCTAGCTATCCGGGTCTTGTTTGGCAACCCGGCGAGCGAGGGCGGGTCCGCCCGGTGCCATGCGGGCGCGGATCTCTGGGGGCGTCTGGTCAGTGCTAACCCGGTGACAACGGGGATCGCGTGCTCTGGTCGCTAGGCCGCGATACCGTTGTTTGACGCTGCTCGCGGTCGCGGAGCCGGTTCAGCCGACTTGAAGGTGCATGGACCCGATGCCTTCGAGTCCGCGAAGAGCGACGGCGATTGAAGCTGGCTCTGCGGACGGGTGCGGCGAACTGGCGGTGGTCGGCGGACGCTTCTGATGCCCGGCCCGCGGTGCCCATGTAGCTGCTGTCGCCGGTGTGCATCCAGCCGTTGCGGAGGGCTGCAGCGGTCCCGTCCGGCTTGTTCCAGCGGCCGAGCACGACATGCGCTCCGCAGGAGACGATTTCGTCGAGCGCGGGCCGCCGATCGCATCAGGCTTCCGGCGTTCGCCTGGGCCCGGGAAGCTTGCGACCGTGGACAGTTCGGTCGTGCCGTAGGCCTGGGTGAATCCATTGCGGGGGTGGGTTTTCATCCCGTTCCAACAGCGTGTCGGTGACCTCGTGTTCGGCAATCGCCGAACACGAGGTCACCGGGTCGAACGTCGGGATGATCACGTGGCTGCCGCCAGCGGCGACCATAACGCCCCTGGCCGCTCTCCGCAGCTATCGCGGCACGGGCCCGGGAGCGCTCGGTCGGCTGTTGGCGCGGGTCGTGATGATGCCAAGGGCAATACTTGGATCGAACCAGCTCTCGAATTGTCAGCCAGTCCGCCTCCGCGGGCAGTGCTTGCTGTGCAGTCGACACCGATGCGGATTCTCCGGCCGACAAGGTGACTCCGCGACCGTTGAGTGAGCACACTCGGGTCCGGCAGCAGGAGCCATAGGTGTTTGCCACGGCGGGCGTTTCGTATGGTCCGGCCCAGTGTTGAGGGCTCTACCGACATCGAATGGGAAGCCAGTCACCTGATGGGGTGGTATCCCAGCGCGTGCCGGTGGCATATCACCAAATCAATTGATACATGCACAGCCTTAGAATCGCCTGATGGTCAGATTTATGGGATACATGTCCATGTCAGCCCGGTTTGAGGCGTGTCGCAGCGGGCGGACCATGGCAGATTCGCAGATAGAGCACATATCGGTGTTGTTGCCCCGGTGACCCCGGATACCGCGCGCCGAAGTCCGGTAGATCATCGGGTGTGGCTCACTTTCCCTCTGGAGATATTTCGGCGGTGGCAGTCTCGGGTATAAACTGCGACGCGCGTGGGCGGATCGAATTGCCCCGGCTTTTAATGTTGTGAATAGCATTGATCAATGCTATCCCCCTGTGCGGTCGACGGGGGATTGCTGCATGTTGGCCAACCGGCAACGTCATGGCGTCAGCGTGGCTTGCTCGGGCCCACTCTCTGCGAGTCGTTCGGTTTTGGTCCACTTGTTGCGTCTTGTGGCGATCCGGAAAACTGCACGCCAGGTGGCAGCGACGCCCAGCAGGAGAAAACCCGGGTACGCGAGGCCAGCGAGCGCGGCACGTCGGAGCGGTTCGTCGCGGCGTCGGATCCAGAACACCAGGGCCCACATGAGGCCAGGGGCGACGAGGGCGGCGAGCCAGAGCCCGGCTGCCAGAGGAGCTGCGCTGGCGGCCGCGACCAGCCCGCCCATGGTGCCGCCGGTGAGCAGCGTGACCGGAACAAGGACCGCGAGGGCGGCTGAGAACAGGGACGCTGGCACCGTCAGCCACGGCATCACCAGGTAGACGAGAAAGTCGAGTAGGCCTGCGCCGGCGACGAACTTCGAAACCGCCAGGGCTCGCAGATGTCTCGCGCATTGCAAATTGCCTTGTGCCCAGCGCGTTCTTTGACGCAACAATCTGCGGATGTCCTCCAGGCCTTGCTGGGTGACCCAGGCGCGTTGCGTGTAGCGGATCCGGATCCCGGCCAGGTGCAACCGGAGGCCGAGCTCCAGGTCCTCGACCAAGCAGTCGGTCCACGGGGAGGGATGGAACTTCTCGAGCACTGGCAGCCGCGTGAACTGGCCGTTGCCTCCCATGCCGACGCTGCCGAGCAGATCACGCAAGGATTGTGAAGCGTCTGCGACGACGCCGAACTCGAGGTCTTGGAGCAGTCCGAGCAGCTTGCGCCGATTGTGGATCCGGACTCGGCATTGGACCGCACCGACGCCTCGTTCGCGCAACAGCGCGGCTACCTCGCGCAGGAGCCCGTCGCTCCCGCGGCCGTCGCCGTCGATGACCCCGACGACAGTTTGCATCCGGGTTTGTTCGCTTCGGGCGACCCCGGCGACGTAGCGGTAACCCGCATTGAGTGCTTCGCCCTTGCCTTGGCGGGCATACGGCGCTTCGCGCCGCATCACATGGAGGTGCGGGTGATCGATGCCGGAGACAACGCGTGCGGTGGAATCGTCTGATCCGTCGTCGACGACCAAGACTCGGACGGGTGTATCTGCGTCGCCCAGTTCGAGGGCACTTCGGACAGTCCTTTCGATCACTCGCTCCTCGTTGAGGGCTGGAATGATGATCCAGAATTGAAGCTGTGTGGTCCGGTCGCTGGCGGCAGTAGCGGTCGACGGCCGTCGCGGTGTGCGCCATGCGAAGAAGGCCAGTGCCAGATTCTGCACCGGCCACCACAGCAGGAGGACCAGCATCGGCCACGATGTCAGCACCGAGCTCATCGGGAATGTCGCCCTTTCCGGTCGCGGTCGGCGTGGCGCAGGGACCGGAGCGAACGCGCGAGGAGAACGGCGGCGGCGAGCGCGCTGACCGACACGAGCAGGTGCCATCCGCTGGCGGTCGCCGCGATCCCGGCCGCCACGGGGAGTGCAACGGGCACGATCGCCCGGTTCACAGACATCGTCTGTTTTCCTTCCTCGGAAGTGGATCAACCAGGTGCGAGCGGGCTTGATCAGCCGTGAGCGACATCGACGGGAGACACGAAGGTGTAGCCCGCGCCGGCGACGCCGTCTACGAGCTTCCGTAGCCCGTCGACGCCCAGGAACGGGTGGTAAAAGAAACTCACCACGCTGTCGCGGACGACTCGGTTCGCTCGCGCATCGGCCAGGATGTCTTCGACGGACCGGCTCGCGTGGTTGTTGAACACCGCCGGTGCGACATTGCCGACGTTCTCCGGGACTACGATCGCACCGTAAATGTCCCGCACAGGATACGGGAAGAACTGCCCGTAAACCTCGTCATACGACACAGAGGTGGAGCCGCACTTCCATTCTAGGCACTGTCCTGCGTAGTAGTTTCCTCGCTCGTACCGGGCAGCGAAAATCGACCCGGCCTCCTGATAATCGACTGCCGAGGCTCCGTAGTGGGGGAATTCGAACATCGTCGGCTGCGGCAACCCGACACGGGTGAATTCGTTGAGGCCGATCGCGATCCGGTTACGGAACCAGGTCGCGGAATCGTCGGGGACGGGGCCTCCCAGCAACACATTTCCGTTGGATTGAACAGATGCCCGGTAGAACTCGTAGTCGTCGGCGCTCACTGCCGAGTAGGGATTCGGCTTGTCGCCGTATTGGTGACTATAGCCATGCATGATCAAGTTTCCGCCGCGGTTGACCGAATCGCGAAGTACGCTGACGAGTTCCGGGCTGTCGACGAGACGCTGATAGGTGGGACGGCCTTGATTCGCCTTGCCTTGCGGATCGGCGTAATACGGGTAGACGGCGAGCGAGAACGGCACACCCCGGGTGATCAGGTAGTCCGTGATCTGACGCAGTTGCCGCGGGTCGGTGTGGGGGCCGACATCTTCGATGCGGACCAGCGAGCGTTTCCGCTCGGCCGTGTTCGGGGCGAGCGCGCCGAGGAGAATGTCTGCGGCGGCCAGGTAGCGGTCCTGAGTTCCGACATACGCGTACGGGAGCTCGGCCATGTACGTCAGATTCTTGCTGCGTACTGCCCATGCGGAGGTAGTCCCGTCGTCTGCACGAGCTACTGCGAGGACGTTGGCCCGCCTGCCGCCCGGTCCCAGCGAAACCCCCATCACGCCAGTGTCGGCGTGGGTATTGCGCTTGAGAGCGACTCCTTTGTAGTCGACGGTCGTCACCAGGTCCGTCCGGTATCCGGTCGCCTGCCATCCTAGTCTGCTCGCGAGTTCGGGCGAATCGGCGAACAATTGCCAGATGTTGCTTCCGATCCATACCACAGGCACCGTTCCGCGCGCAGCATCGCGGAGGAAGTCCCGCGAGAGCTCTCCGTCGTACACCGATCCGACATAGACAATCGCCTGGAACGACTTCGCGTCACCAGGTCGGTAGTCCGCGACTGGTCGCATCTGCCAGGAGGTCGCCCGAGACACGAGGTTCGCGGTGAACATCGCGTAAGCTTGAGCGCGTTGTGCTTCCGCTATCGCAGGAGGATTAGGGCGGTACCGCCTCCCGTCGTCGTAGAGCACCAGAGTGCGCCGGTCATCTCGGCCACCGGGGCCGGCTGCCCCGATTTTGACAGGATGCTCTGGCAGAGCGGCTGGCGATGCTGCGGGAGACCCGGTGTCGGCGTGACTCGCTGCGGTGACGACGGCCGCCGTCACCGCAGCGCCAACCACGACAAGAACGGAGGTCAGCCGCAGCCAGGCTGGCAGTCGCTTCGGTCCTCGTCGTTTCATTTCGCTTCCTCCATGGACGCTGCCGCGCCAAAGGGACGAGGTCGTACCGGAGTCATCTTCAGCAACCAGGCCAGGGCCTGCTCTGCTCGTTCGGCGGCGTGGCCATCGCCGAATGGATTCGTCTGCGCGCTCATCGCCGCATAGGCCAGGGGGTCGGACAATAGTTTCACTGCGGTGTCCACAATGCGCGCTTGATCCGTGCCGACGAGAGTTGCTGAACCTGCTTCGATGGCTTCGACGCGTTCCGTGGTGTCTCGCAACACGAGGACAGGCACTTTGAAGGTCGGTGCTTCCTCTTGGATGCCGCCTGAATCCGACAGCACCAGAGAACTTGCGGCGAGGACTGCGGCGGTTTGCTCATATGGCAGCGGATCGGTGACCACTACACGTTCCCTGCCGTCCAGCGCGGCGGAGACTGCTGTCCGAACTGCGGGATTCGGATGTGCTGGGAGCATGACTCGAACATCGGGTCGGAGCACCAGCAACTCGGCGATCGCCGCCAGGACTCGGTTGAGCGGCTCACCCCACGACTCGCGCCGATGGACGGTGACCAGCAATAGGCGGCATTGCCCGCGGGTGGCCGCTTCGACTGCTTCCGCCACAGCGGGATTGTCGAATTCCACGGCGTGATTCGTGACCCCAAGGATCGCGTCGACGACGGTATTGCCGGTGACAATTATGTCGCTTCCGCTCACCCCTTCTGCGTTCAGGTTGTCCGCGGCGGTCGTGGTCGGTGCCAAGTGGAGGCTTGACATCTGAGTGACCAGTCTGCGATTCATTTCCTCCGGAAAAGGGGCGTGAATGTTGAATGAACGCAGGCCAGCTTCAAGATGGACGATGGGGATCTTGTTCCAGAACCCAACAAGTGCGCCTGCCACCGTCGAGGTGGTGTCTCCTTGCACCACGATCGCGGCTGGTTGGCGCGTGTTCGCTAGCTCCTGGAGTTGGACAATGAGCTGGGAGAACAGTTCTGCCTGTCCTCCGTCTGCCCGGTCTAACGTCAACCGGACGTCGGGCGCAAGCGAAAAGGCCTTAAGTGCCTGGTCGACCATCTTGGCGTGCTGGCCAGTTGCAAGTATCAGTGGTCGCAGTCGCCCGGCGTTGCGGAGAGCGATCGCCATCGGCGCCATCTTGACCGCTTCGGGTCGAGTTCCCATGACCAGCCACACCGTTGGCGCGGAATCCCACTGTCGAAGGGATTCTCTGTCTTTCACCATCAAGCCACTCCCGTTCCAGGGCTGACGGCCCTGAGAGTTCCTTCGAAGAAAGAACGCGGACGAGCGCGAGGGAGCCGATGCGGGCCCTCCGCTCGATTCGCGCGTAACGAGGGAAATTCTAGGAAATACTACTTAATGCAACTTCACCCGCATGGGTGAAACCTACACGAGTGAATTACTTCACTCATACAGGTTGCAATATAGGTAAATTATCGCTCGGAGCACCCCGATGCGCAGTCGAGAATTTTGAGCGTCTTCACGATAGGGTTGGATCGGCACCCTGGGTGAGCTGAAGTCGTCCGGGCTGGCCATGATGCCGATTAACGCATGGAAGCGCTTATCCGGAGCAGGGGCGTGAGGAGCGCCGCGAGTTCGCTTGGACGGCCCGTCCGGCACGCAGGGCCGCTGGAAGCTTTTCCCGCCGACCTCGATGGGCGCATCCTCCGGCCGAGCGCTGCCTGTCCGGGGTGTCGCCGTGCAGCGTCGCCATAAGCTGGTTAATCGTGGTCGACGATATCTGTCAAGGTTCGGTAGGTTGGCGCCGGTCCGGAACATCTGCCCAACTCGAATCCGAGCAGGTGAAGCAGTGTATAACGAACTCGAATCAATTCCGCGATACCTCGCCGGAGACGCCGGTGCGGAGGAAGGGGAATGGGAACAAGGGGTTCGAGCTGGGAGCGTGGAAGCGTTCGAGAAACTTGTCGAACGCTACGCTCCCGCGGCCGCGACGATCATCTCTCGCCGAATCTCAGACGAGTGTGAGGTCGAGCGCCGGGTGATCGGGGCATTCTGCGCGGCCTGGCACGAGTTGCAGCGCCCGGCCTGTCCGCATCGTGATTTTCCTAAGGTGCTCGCCGGTGCTGTATCGCGCGCGGTCGCTGACCTCGAACCACCGGCGCGCGTGAGCCTGACATCGGGGGACGACGACGCGGGTTGGAACGGTGGGGTCGCCAGCGTGCAAATTGAGGACAACCTCGGCGGCAAGCTGCCGGAACCGGCATCACGCCCACGCGCCGCCACTGTGCCACGGTGCGGCTAGCCGTGCTCGCGAGCGAGCGCGCGCAGTTTTCCGCCGGTGGCAGATCGAGCGAGAGCACTGCGCGGCCACACGTTAGCGCTTGCTCCACGTGTCGTTTGGAGAGGCCGTACATCAAGTCCTCTTTGGACTTGATGCGGCAGCAGAGCGCGCCGCGCTGCAGACCGGCGGCGGTTCCCAGTTCGGCGACGCCGGTGGCGTGCTAGCCCTTGCGTGCAAAGATTTCGGCGGCCAACCGCAGGATCCGTTCCTGTGTGGACTCGCCCGAGGTGTCCCGGCGGCGTTCCATGGTTCGTCCCGTCCATCATCCGGCAGTACGAGCGTGTCGATCGGTCCACTAACCGCAATCTTCAGCGCACCGTGCCTGCTTCGAACAGTCTGGTGATCTCTTCGGTCGAGAATCCGTGCGCCGCCAGTACTTCGTTGCTGTGCGCACCCGGCGCGGCGGGAGGTCCCGGCAGAGCGGCAGGCGTGCCGCTGAACCGCGGTGCCGGCGCGGGCTGGCGCAAGCCGTGGGCTTCGGTGAACGTGCCGCGCGCCCGGTTGTGCGGGTGCTCGGCGACGTCGTCGAGGTCCAGCACGGGTCCGAAGCAGACATCGCGGTCACCTAGCAGTTCGGTCCACTCGTCGGCGGTGCGCTCGCGGAAGATCTTCTCCAGGCGGGCCCTAAGGTGCACCCACGCCGACGGGTCCGACCGGCCGCGCGCGAACTCTTCGTCGTCGAGGCCCAGCAGCCGGAGCAGTTCGTGGTGGAACTGCGGTTCGATCGAGCCGATGCTCACGTGCCGCCCGTCCGCGCACTCGTACACGCCGTAGAAGTGCGCGCCGCCGTCGAGCAGGTTCCCGCCGCGGCCTCCGGACCACAGTCCCTGCGCCCGCAACGCGTGCACGAACGTGGTGAGCAACGCTGTGCCGTCGACGATGGCGGCGTCCACGACCTGGCCCCTTCCGCTCTCGCGCGCGGCGAGCACGGCGGAGACGAGCCCGAACGCGAGCAGTATCGCGCCCCCGCCGAAATCGCCGAGCAGGTTCACCGGCAGAGCCGGCGGACCGTCCGCCGGACCCATGAGTCCGAGCGCTCCGGCCACGGCGATGTAGTTGACGTCGTGCCCGGCGCGAGCGGCGAGCGGTCCGTCCTGGCCCCAGCCGGTCATCCGGCCGTAAACCAGCTGCGGATTGCGGGCGAAGCACGCTTCGGGCCCGATTCCGAGGCGTTCCGCGACGCCCGGGCGGAACCCCTCGATCAGCACGTCGGCTGTCTCGGCCAGCCGAAGCGCCACACTGGCGGCACCCGGGTCTTTGAGATTGACGACGATCGACCGTTTCCCGCGCGTGAGCAGGTCGAACTCCGGGGCGAGGGGATTGCCTGGTTGGCCGCCGGGCCGGTCGACGCGCACGGCGTCCGCGCCGAGGTCGGCCAGCAGCATGCCGCAAAACGGTCCGGGCCCGATGCCCGCGAACTCGACCACCCGCATCCCGCTCAGCGGGCCGCGCCGGACCGGCGATGCCTCGTCCATATAGACCTCCAAAGGCCGGGGCGGCGAGCGGCACCACTCATCCGGGTGAAGACGGCTGATCCCCGGCGGTCAGGGATTGACTGGGTTAGCGGCCAGCCTACCGCTCGGCCGGAACAACAGTACTGACTGATCGGTACAAACTCCAGTCGGGCGATACGCGCCCGGCTGGAGCCGGGGGAGCCGCCGGCGATCGAGCGACGGTGGTGCGGGCCGGGGTAGGCGCGCCGGTCCCAGGACAACGCGGTGCCAAGTGACGCCTATTCAACAAATGTGCTTATCTGACAATGGAGTGGCGATGAGCGGAGGTCTTCTTCGCCGGCGACCCACGGTGTTCGCCTAGGCGCCGAAGGAACAGATCGTGCTGATCGTGGTCGTCGTGCTTTTCGCCGTGTTCGGCGTGACGCTCGATGGGTTTCATGCAGTTGTCCATCCTGGTGCGCAGTGTGTCGTCGCTCGGCATCCCCTGGGTCGAGAGGGTGCTGGTGATTTCTCCCAGCAAGGGCTTTGACTCGGACCGGTTCCTCGCGACGGTGGCGCGCAAGCGGGTGACGTCGGTGCTGCTCGTGCCTACGGTCCTCAACTGAGTGCTCGCGCACCGCGGCGATACGGGTCACGACCTGTCGTCGCTGCGGCTGGTTTGCAGCGGCGGCGAACCCGTGCCGCTCGCAGCGATCCGCGACGCGGCAGGGCGGCTGTCGCCGTGTGATCTGGTGCAGGTCTACGGCATGAGCGAGTTTCCGACGATGATGCTCTACCTCGACGCACGGTATTCGGCGGAGAAGATCGGGTCGGCCGGCCGCGCGAGCAGAGCCGCCGCGAGCCACGTGGTTGACGAGCATGGCCGCGATGCTCCGCAGGGGGAGGTCGGTGAGATCAACTGCCGCTCTCCGGCGTCGATGATCGGGTACTGCGGTCAGGCCGCGGCGGTGACGGTCGGAGCCGGGCGGCTGCACGCCGGCGACCTCGCGCACATCGACGAGGATTGGTTCGGCCTCGTGTCGGGGCTGTCGAAGGACATGATCATCACCGGCGGGCTCAATGTGTATCCGGTCGAGGGGGAACGCGCGCTCGCGCAGCACCCGGACGTGCTGGAGTCGGCGTCGAGGACGCGGCGTGGGGCGAGGCCGGCTCGGTGCCGGTCGTGCTGCGCCCCGGAACCGATCTCGATCCCGACGCACTGGTCCCGCATCTCCAAGAGGAGCTGGCCACGTTCAAAGCGCCGCGTAGGTTCAGCTTCACTGGGGTGCCGTTGCCCCGCACGACGTCGGGCAAGGTGCAGAAGTTTCTGGTTCGAGAACGCCTCGACCCGCCGCGATGCCGTCCCCGCGCTCCTTCTCGCCCGGTTCCGGATATCCTTGGATCGTTCGGTCCGCGAGGGTGAAGGCGGTTATGACGGCAACGGGATTCGAGGCGAACCGAGCCCGCGTGATCAGCATCGCGGCCGACCTGTTCGCCCGGAACGGCTACCATGGCACCGGGATCGCGGAACTCGGCACTGCCGTCGGCCTCGGCCGAGGCGCGCTGTATCACTACATCGGCAGCAAGGAGGCCGTGCTCTACGCGATCAGTAAAGAGCAGGTCGATTCGATGAACGCCTTCGCCGAACAGTTGCTCGACCGGGATCTCGAAGCCGAAGAGTTGCTGCGTCAGATGGCGCGTGGGCTGCTGCGCAACATCGCCGAGCACCGCGCGGAGTGGGCTGTGTTCTTCCGCGAGTACACCGCGCTCACGGGGGAGCGGCGTGACCACGTTATCACCGCGCGCGAACGCTACGAGGGGTACTGGCGCCAGGCTCTGGACAACGGTGTGCGCGCGAAGGTGCTCCGCCAGACGCCGCGGCTGTTGGTGAAGGGTATTCTCGGCATGCTGAACTACACCTACCTCTGGTACGAGTCGGGCGGCGAACTGACGCCCGACGAGGTTGCGGACATGTTCCTCGATGCCCTGATCGAGGGCATCCGCGCCTGATGCGCCCCGCTCCGACGAACGCCCGTTGAGCCGGGCGCGCCGAACCTGCGCGCACGTGCCTGCGGCACGGGACCTGAGCCTCGACCGCAGCGAAAGCCACTGTGGTCAGGGTTGCTTCTCTTTTGTGTCCGCCACGCCCGGATAGCGTTCTTTTCCGTGGTGTTCCGGAATTCGTGTGATCCAGTCACGCTTGTACCGACCGGTCTATACAGCGTACTGTCGGTGGTAATCCAACGACGGGTCACGAGAGGGACCATGACGATGAAGCTCGCGTGCGCGCTGGTCGCCGACGGCATCGGCCGGGAAGTGGTGCGGCGGCTGGCCGGGCAAGGACTCCATGTCGCGGACGTGGCCCCGCAGGGTCGCTGCCGAGGCTGGCGGCACGGCGGTGGTGCTGGACGTCGGCGACCCGGCTTCGTGGGACGGTGTCGTGCGCGCGGTCGAGACCGCCGGGCTTCCGCTGGACGCAGTAGCGCTCAACGCGGGAGTCGCATTCGGGGAAGCCGAGCTGCGAGAGGTCGGCCTTGCCGTCTCCCGACGGGCCTTCGCGGTGAACGTCGACGGGCTGCGCGCGCTGGAGCCGGTGCTGGCCGGGGGAGCGAACGTGGTGGCCACGGCTTCGCTGGCCGGACTCCGCTGCAGCGCCCTTCGACCCCGTCTGCGCGGCGACGTAACATGCCGTGATCGGGCTGATCCGCAGTTACGCACCGATGCTCGCTGCCCGCGGTGTCGGCCTCCGCGCCGTGTGCCCGGGGCTTGTCGGCACCGCGTTCTACGGCCCGAACTCGACCGGATGGGTTCCCGCTCCTCGCTGTGGCCGAGGTGGCCGCCGCGCTCGTCGCGTGCACGACCGGTGCGGCGCTCGGCGAGGTCGTGGTCGTGCGGCCCGGCTGGGAGCCACTGCCGCTCCGCTTCCCCGGCGTGCCCGGAAGGGCGTACCGGGGGGAAGCAATGCCCGCCCTGCTGGCCCGGCGGCCGATCGGCACCCGCCGGACCTCACTCTGACCCGGAGGAACCCATGAGTTCACCTCGTGAAGCGGTAGTCGTCGACGTGCTGCGCACGCCCGTCGGCAAGGGCAAGAAAGGGGGCGCGCTCTCGCACGTGCACCCCGTGGACCTGCTCGCCGACGTGCTCGCCGAGCTGGTGCGCCGCAGCGACCTCGACCCTGCGCTCGTCGACGACGTGATCGCCGGCTGCGTGACCAAGGCGGGGGAGCAGGCGGTGAACCCGGCCCGCAGCGCCGTGCTCGCCGCCGGGTTTCCGCTGTCGGTGCCGGCTACCACGGTCGACCGGCAGTGCGGGTCGACCCAGCAGGCCGTGCACTTCGCTGCTCACGCGATCCAGGCCGGTGCGGCTGACGTGGTGATCGCCTGCGGCGTCGAGTCGATGTCGCGCGTGCCGATGCACTCCGACGCGCAGGGAGTGGACCACCTCGGGCCGCGCGTCGCGGAGCGGTTCCCGGGCGGCGGACTGATCGGCCAAGGGCTCTCGGCCGAGCTGATCTGCTCCCGGTGGAGCCTGAGCCGCGCGGAATTCGACGAGTTCTCCGCCGAGTCGCACCGGCGCGCGGTCGCCGCGCAACCGCTGTTCGGGCCGGACCTGCTCACCGTCGCCGAAGCGCCGGACCACGTCGCCGACGAGACGGTCCGCCCGTCGACCACAGCCGAGGGACTCGCGGGCCTTCGCCCGTCCTTCGTGGACGAGCGGGCGCGGCACCGGTTCCCGGAGATCGACTGGAAGATCACGCCGGGCAATTCCTCGCCGCTGACCGACGGTGCCGCCGGGGTGCTCGTGATGAGTGCCGCGAAGGCCCAGGCGCTGGGGTTGACCCCGCGTGCCCGCATCCACGCGACTGCGGTGGTCGGCGATGACCCGATCGTGATGCTCATGGGTGTAGTCCCGGCCACCCGCGCCGTGCTGGAGCGCTCGGGACTCGGTGTCGACGACATCGACCTGTTCGAGGTCAACGAAGCGTTCGCGCCAGTGCCGCTTGCCTGGCAGCGCGAGCTCAAGGTGGACCACGAGCGCCTGAACGTGCACGGCGGCGCCATCGCCCTCGGACATCCTCTCGGCGCGAGCGGGGCCCGGATCCTGACCACGCTCGTCGGCGCGCTCGTACAGCGCGGGGCTCGCTTCGGGTTGCAGACGATGTGCGAGTGGGGCGGCATGGCCAACGCCACGATTATTGAACGTCTCTGATAATGTCACACTCTTCCGTATGGACTGATCGATACAATAATTCTATGAACGCAGAAGACACCACGAATGATCGGGTCGTCTTGGTCACTGGCGCCTCTCGGGGCATCGGTGCCGGCGTCGCTCGGCAACTGCTCGGCCGGGGCCTGCGGGTCGCGGGCACTTATCGCTCCGGCGGAGATCTCGTCGAGAAGCTGGCGGCGGGCGCGCCAGGGCGCGTGCTGCCGGTAGCGTTCGACCTCGCCGCACCGGATATGGCGGAGACGCTCGTCGCGCATGTCGCGGGGCACTGGGGCAGGCTCGACTCGCTCGTGCTCAACGCCGCCGTGTGGCGGGGCGGCAAGCTCGCCCGCATCGATCCAGGCGACTGGTGGCGCGTGATCGAGGACAACCTGCGCAGCACGGCGGCGCTCGTGCGCGCGGCGATCCCGCGGCTGATCGAAGGAGAAAACCCCAGCGTTGTGCTGGTCGGCTCTGCCGTCGGCTCCGTCGGGTTTCCCGGTGACACCGCGTACGCGAGCGTGAAGGCGGCGGCGATCGGCTTCGCGCGCTCGCTGGCCAAGGAGCTCGCGCCGCAGGGCGTGCGCGTGAACGTGCTGGCACCGGGGTTCGTCGAGACCGACATGACCGCCGCCATCCCGGACGGCGCGCGGCAGCGGATCGCCGAGGCCACCCTGCTGGGTCGTTTCGGCACCGTCGAGGAGATCGCCAGCGCGGCGGTGTTCCTCGCCGAGGATGCCACTTTCTGTACCGGCGCGGTGCTCGCCGCCGACGGCGGCTGGACGTTGTGAAACCAAGGAGGAAATCGTGAACGCTGGCGTGCCCGAAGACGAATACCGCAAGCTGCGCGACGACGTCTTCGCGACGATCTGGAACGAGCTCGATCCGCTCGAGGAGCAGATCGAGAACACGGAACACTTGCCGTACGACGTCGTGTTGCCCGCATTGCGCTCGTGTGGCGCGTTCGGGCTGATCATTCCTCGCGAGTACGGCGGCGCGGGCTTGTCGATCGCCCAGTACCTGCCGATTCTCGCCGAGTTCGCCAAGATCCAGGGCGGCATCCGGGCGGTCGTTCATGTGCACAACTCCTTCGCCCACGCGCTTTCGGAGTTCGGCGGGGAGGAGCACAAGAAAGAGATCCTGCCGGGCGCGGCGACCGGCGGGAAGTCGCTTGCGTTCGCGCTCACCGAGCCCGGCAACGGCACCGGAGCCGACCTGTCGACGACCGCACGGCGCGAGGGCGATGAGTACGTGCTCAACGGCCGCAAGTGGCTCATCACCAACTCCGACATCGCGTCGCATTTCCTGGTGTTCGCGAAGACGTCCGAAAAGGACGTCTCCGCGATCATCGTGCCGCGTGAGACGCCGGGCTTCACCATCAAGCCGCTGCCGGAGACCATGGGCTGCAAGGGCGCCGAGCACGGTGAGCTGACGTTCGCCGACGTGCGTGTGCCGGCGTCGGCACTCGTAGGTGCCGAGGGCGAGGGCGGCGCACACTTGGAGCGGGCGCTGGAGATCAGCCGTGTGTTCATTGCCGCATCGTCGCTCGGCACCGCTTCGCGCGTGCTGGAGCTTTCCCTGAAGTACGCGAAGGAACGAGTGACGTTCGGCAAGCCCATCGCGTCGCGGCAAGCGATCCAGCGGTACCTCGCGGAGATGGCGGCGGACGTCTACGCGCTGCGGGGCATGCTCGCCGACACCGCGGCCAAGTGGGACGCCGGCAAGCGGATTCCGGCGGAGTCGTCGCTGCTGAAGCAGTTCGGGCTCGAAGCCGTCGGGCGCGTCACGGACCGGGCGTTGCTGGTGCACGGCGGCATCGGCTACACCCGCAAGTATCCGATCGAACGCCTCTACCGCGACGCGCGGCTGAACTGGCTCGAAGAGGGCACTCCGACGATCCAGTACATGGTCGCCGCCCGGGAACTGCTGGAGGGCTACGAGTTCGCCGACGCCTTTTCGCTCTGAGGTCTCCTCGCGCAACCGGGGCCGGGTGCGTTCGGGCGTCCGGCCCCGGTTGCGTGTGGCGCTGGTCGCAAACGGATGGCCAGGCCGGGTTCCGCCGTTATCTTTGACAGGACTGTCAAAGATAGGCTCGGGAGGCTCGGATGACGAACTCGGTGGAACTGGTCGAATCGTTCTGGGACCAGGTCTGGAACGCCCACAACCCGCAAGCGGCCGACGATTTCGTCGTCGAGGACTTCGTGATCACCAACGCGGGCGTGCGAATCGAGGGGCGCGAGAACTTCAAGACGTGGATCCAGGCGCTCCTCGACCAGGTCGACTGCCTGCGACTGGAGGTTGTCGAGACGTTCCAGAACCACGATGGCAGCCGGGTGGCGTCGCGTTGGCACGTGCACGGGCGAAACAACGGCGTGCTAGGCACCGAACCCGACGGGCGGCCGATCTCCTTCAGCGGCACGGCCGTGTGGGAGATCGAGGACGGCAAGCTCGTGCACAACCATGTCGAGCGCGCTTCGTGGGAACTCCGCCAACGGCTCGATGCCGCCTGACGCCTTAGTTCGGGCCGGATCCCCGGCGGCCTGCGGGCCGGGCGGTGAGCGGCGGGCTGATGGGGATGCGCGTCGTGCCCGAGCCGCCAGCCTCCTCGCTGGCGGGGAGGGATGCCGCGGGAGGCATCGTTCGTTCGCGGTCGGAGTTGCCGGTGCGGGCATGCGCGGCGGGCGGAATGGCCGCGTCGTTCGGGACTCCGCTTGCGCGACCGCTCAAGGTCCTATGGCCTCGGCTGACGGAGACGTCCCCCGCGGCGGCTGTCGGTGCGCTGCGGGGGCGACGAATGCCGCCGGGGCAGCGGGTATGAGTTTCCTGCGCCGTCGTTGCCCGGGGTTCCGTATGCTGCGGCGCTAGCCGAGGTGCTCTGGTGGCGATGTCGTCCGCGGCTGCCGCTGATCGAGTCGGCGGGCCTGCCGTGCGCTCGTGCCTCGGAGATCGTGCTCGCGGTGGAAGCGAATGCGCTTGACCTGCTGGCCCCGGTCCCTCTGGTTGGCGCGCTCGCTTGAGCCGCAGGAATCACCTAGGCACCGCGGCACCTAGGTGCGTAGCCTGATTTTGGAGGTGTACCCATGGCCGGTGTCCGGCAGTTCGACGAACGCGTGGCGCTGGAACGCGCGCTCGACTTGTTCAAGGAGCGCGGATTCCGTGCGACGTCGATGCCCGAACTCGCCGCGGCCACGGGTGTCCAGCGCGGCTCGCTCTACCACGCGTACGGCGGCAAGGAGGAGATTTTCCTGTGCGCCTTCGACGCGTACGCCACGGGCTTCCTTGCCGGTGCCACCGCCGCGCTCGGTCGGCCTAGCCGCCGCGAGGCGCTGCTGTCGCTGTTTGACTACTGCATCGCGACTTTCGCTGGCGGCACCCCCGCTCACGGCTGCCTCTCCACCCGAACCGCCGTCGAAGCCGCCACCGAGTCGCCCCGCGCGGAAACCGCCGTGCGCGCGATGCTCGACCGGCTTGAGGAGATCGTGTGCACCCGGCTCGCGGAACTGCCGGAAACGCCGTCGCCCCTCGACCCCCGTGCCGCGGCCCGTCTCGTCGTCGCTACTACCCGCGGCCTGGCTGTGATGGAACGCGCGACTTACGACGCGGACGAACTGCGGGCTATCGCGCGGACCTTGGTGAGAGCGCTTCTCGGTGCCTGAGCAGGCAGTGGTGGCCGCAACTGGTTTGTACCGATAGGTCTAACGTGGTAAAACCAGTCCGGAACGACCCAGATCCATGGCGTACGCCACGCGGACTGCGCGAGACACGCGGTATGCCGGTCAGTGCGCGACGGGCGCATTTGCCAGGAGGAGGCATCGTTGGCGACCGAACAGAAGACCGCGCTCAGCAGTCGGTGCGACATCCTGCCTTCCGAGTCGGTGCTCTTCGGGCCAGGGGTGTCCGGATCGCTAGCTGCGGAATGCGAAAAGCGAGCGATATTGAGCCTGCTGGTCGTCGCTTCGCCCAGCCTGGCACGGGCCATCGACGTGCGGGGCCGGTTCGACGCCGCGACGGGCGGACGCGTCGCGGCGGTGTTCACCGGCGGTCGGCCGGCTGTCCCGTGCGACGTAGTGCTGGCCAGGGCGCGAGCCGCTCGGGAATCGGGCGTGTCAAATCAGCTCAGACGACAGAAATTCGGCACGCAGAATCGACGGTGGCGAGTGCGCAGTGCCACCGGGTGGTTGCTGTACCGACTGGTCCAATCATGCGCTACGCTTTAGCTATCGGACGAGCGGCACGGATCGAGATGGGATTGACCATGACGGCGAGTTCACCCGACGGCGATGTGGGCGCGGACCTGCATTTCTATTTCGACCCGGTCTGCCCCTTCGCATGGATGGCGAGCAAGTGGGTGCGGATCGTCCAGCGGCAGCGAAACTACGACGTGGACTGGCGCTTCATCTCGCTTCGGCTGGTCAACGCCGATATCGACTACGACGCCCATTTCCCGCCCGAGTACGAGGCGTCTCATGCGGCCGGTCTGAAGCTGCTGCGCGTGGCCGCGCGGATCCGCCAGGAGCGCGGGAGCGAACTCGTCGGCGCGTTCTACCGATCGTTGGGGGAGCAGACGTTCGAGCGGTCGAGCGTGCCTGGCGGGACGGGTGCCGCCGCGCACCTGGGGCCGCGGGTGCTTGCGGCGGAGGCGCTCGAGCGGGGAGGGTTGCCTGCGGAGTACGTCGAGGCGCTCGACGACCCGTCGCGGGATGCCGAGATCCAGGCCGAGACCGACAGGGCGCTCGAGTTGACTGGCAAAGATGTCGGCACGCCGATCCTGCACTTCGACCCGCCGAACGGTACGGCGTTGTTCGGGCCGGTCATCAGCCGGTTGCCGAGCGAAGCGGAAGCCGCTGACTTGTGGGAGCACGTTGTGGCGTTATCCCGTTTCCCCGGGTTCGCGGAGCTCAAGCGCAGCTTACGGGAGAAGCCTCAGTTGGCGTCGTTCGGCGTTCAACAGGGAGAAGCAGGCGCGCAGGAGGATTGGCACGGCGGGAGTCGTCGGCTCAAGAAGTGAGTGTCGCGTGGTCTCGTCGCGTAGGTGTAGCGCTGCTATTGATTTTGAAACCGAGAAGCATGGTCATCCGGATGCCGGGATGTCCGCTGTAGGAGGATTCGATGAGGGGATTGCGCGTCGGGGTCGTGGGTGCCACTGGGCAGGTCGGGCGGATCATTCGCAGCGTCCTCGCCGAACGAGGCTTCCCTGTTGAAGGCATCCGGTTCTTCAGCTCCGTGCGTTCCGCTGGAACGCGGCTGCCGTGGGGCGCGGGCGTTGTTGTGGTCGAGGAAGCCGACACCGCCGACCCCGCCGGTCTTGACTTGGTGCTCTTCTCCGCGGGCGCGGCGACGTCCCGCCGACTTGCGCCACAGTTCGCCGAGGCCGGGGCGACGGTGATCGACAACTCGTCGGCTTGGCGAGACGATCCCGAGGTGCCGTTGATTGTTCCGGAGGTGAACGGTGCTGCCGTTGGCGCGGTCGCCAAGGGGATCATCGCCAACCCGAACTGCACCACGGCGGCGATCATGCCGGTTCTCAAACCACTGCACGACGAAGCGGGTCTTGTCCGGTTGACGCTGTCGACCTACCAGGCGGTGTCTGGCTCGGGGCTTGCAGGAGTGGACGAGCTGGCGTTGCAGATCGGCGCGGCGGGTGCTGACGCCAGGAAGCTCACGCAGACCGGGACGGCGGTGGAATTCCCCGGGCTCAACACCTATCGGGCGCCGATCGCCTTCAACGTCGTGCCCTGGGCGGGCTCGCTGGCTGAGGACGACACCGGGGAAACCACGGAGGAGAAGAAGCTGCGCGACGAGAGTCGGAAGATTCTTGCTTTGCCCGCCCTGCGAGTCGCCGCCACCTGCGTACGTGTACCTGTGTTCACCGGGCATTCCATCTCGGTGAACGCCGAGTTCTCGACGCCGTTGCCAGCAGAGCGAGCACGACGGGTTCTGCAGGGCGTTAGCGGGGTTTTGCTGGCTGACGTGCCGACGCCGCTGGCCGCTGCGGGCAACGATCCCGTTTACGTGGGCCGCATTCGGCAAGATCTCTCCGTCGAGGACTGTCGAGGGTTGTCATTGTTCGTGGCAAGCGACAATCTGCGGAAGGGAGCGGCGCTCAACACCGTGCAAATCGGCGAACTCGTAGCAGCAGCTTCCTTGCCGCTTTAGGAGTGCGGTTGGCCCTTTGCCGGATCGGATAAACAGCAAGTGCCGGATCGAGTGGCTGTGCTGCGGCGCGCGCACTGGCTCGAGGCGGTACCTCTGACGAGCCACTGCAATTGTGCAGTGCATCAGCTGCTCGGCTGCCGCACCTCCGACGTCATCTGGCGACCGGCGTTGGCGTCGCAGGAGGTTTGCAGATGCGACCGCCTCCGCCAACGGCTACGTGTCGATTTCCAGGGGTGGGATGCGGGCCGGTCCCTCAGCGAGACCAGCGCACCCGCAGCAGTTCGGGCCACTTGCCCAGCAATTCGGCGTCGCCCGCTGAGTCCGGCGTGTCGAAGGACGTCCTGTTCCACAGTGCCAGGTACACCTGCGTGGCGGTGCCGCGCAGCGCGGCGTCCGCGCCGCAGTTTTCGTCGACGCGCTCGCTGACCACTGGCTCTGTACCGATCGTTAGGTGCCATGCGGCTGCGACATCGGTTGTCTGGACGGACATCGTCCTCGCCTGCTCGCTGTGCAGATTCCAATGCGTCAGCGGCGCGAACCCGGTCAGCAGCTCGTCGATCCCGTCAACAGCCACCGCAGGGTCGATCGGGGTAAGTTCGCGCGCTGCCAGTTCGGCGTCCACGCGATGCACGGTCGTCTCGTGCGTCTGCCTGCGAACCCAGAAGGACAGCGGCGATGTGGCGGTGAGGAACGACCAGCACTCGACGTCGGCTGGCGCGTCGCGCAGCGTCTTCACCAGTGATGTGTGACCGTCGGCGAACCAGCCCACCAGTTCGTCGTCAGGCGGACGATGCTCGGCATCGCGCAGCGGGTCGCCGCCGACGTTGGGCGGTGGCTGCAGGCGGGCCTCGCGGACCGCCGCGGCGGCCCAGCGGTGCACGGCGCTGGTGTGGAACAGCAGGTCACGGACCGTCCAGCCGGGGCAGCTAGGCACCGAGGCGCCCAGTCCCGCCGACTGTGCAGCGACGGCCAGCCGTTCACCGGCGGACTGCAGGGCGTTGAGCTGATCGGAAATCTCCACGCGCAGAGGATGGCACATCGAACTCGTGGAAAGAAGACGTCCGACGGGTTTGTCCACCCGGCATGGCGCATCGGTCGGGTGTGAGTGACCTGAATGTACTGATCGATACAACGCGAAGTCTGCTTGATCAACTGCCCTGGTGACCTTGCAGGTCATAGGAGAATATGAGAATAAATGGCGAATGTATCAATCAGTACAGTTGGTCTTGTATTATGTCGCGCTAGCGTGGTTCGCTTGGCGTGATACGTCGCCCCGCTGACGTTGTTGGAGGTGATTTGCGAAGACCTCAAATCTGGTCGTGCGGTGGGTGAGCGCACTCACGTCCCAACGTCTGCGGCGTCTGCGGCAAAAGCCTTCCGCAGTGGGCGTGAGCTTCGTGGGTGTTGACCCAACGCAGCCTGCACGGCGGTTCTCGGCGTCGAGTTGCCGTCTGCCGCGGGTTCGCCGGCCGCATCGGTGGCAGGTGCTGAAGGTGCTGACGACAGCGGGTGGCGTCAACGAGTTACCCGTGCGGCGTGAGGCGCGGGCAGGAGGAGAAGTGAGGCATCGATGAGTGTCGACAACGTTTGGCGTGAGGTGGAAGCGAGCCTGTCAGTGAATCCCGCGGAGGCGCTGAACACGGCCCAGGAAGCATGCGGCCGGTACGCAAACGACCGCGGCAGGCTCGCGCTGGTCGTGCGGCACGCGGACGGTTCAAGCGAGCGCTGGACCTATCGCGAGCTTTACCACGCGGCGGCCAGGACTGCGCGGGTGTTCGCCAACGCCGGACTGCGTCCAGGCGACCGCGTTGCGGGCCTATTGTCGCGACAGGTCGAGAGCTGGATCGTGGCCCTGGCCGCATGGCGCAGCGGGTTGGTCTACGTCCCGCTGTTCTCCGGTTTCGGGGCCGATGCCTTGGCTTACCGGCTGCAGGCGTCCGCTGCCAAAGCGATCGTGGCCGGTCATCCATGGCGGGACATGCTCGACGAGGCGATGTCCACAGCCGACGTTGACGTCGAGGTGTTTACGGTCACCGGTCCAAGGGGTGCGGGCCTGGTGCGAGGCGACCGCAGTTTCTGGGCTGATCTGGAGCGTGTGGGGGCGGACGGCCCCGAGGCGCGTACGGCCGCAAGCGACATCGCTACTCTGTTGTTCACCAGCGGCACCACTGGCGACCCGAAGGCGTGCGTCCAGCCGCACGCCGGACTGCTGTCGCTGCTGCCATTTGCCCGGTACGCGCTGGGCGTGACGCAGCGGGATCTGGTGTTCACCGCGGCCGACCCTGGCTGGTCTTACGGCCTATACACCACGGGTGCGGTGCCGATGTCGATGGGCATTCCCCGGGTTGTTTACACCGGCGACTTCGATCCGGACGCATGGCGGACGGTGATGGATGCCGAAGGTGTCAGCTGTGTCGCGGCCGCGCCGAGTGCGTTCCGCAAGCTGCTGGGCCCGGTGCGGCGGCGCGGGGTTCCGCGGGACCTGACGGTCGCTTCCGCAGCCGGGGAGCCGCTGGACTCCAACAGCGCGGCGGCGTGGGCCGAGGCGGGTGCTCCGGCCATCCGCGACGGGTACGGGCTCAGCGAGGTCGGCATGGTGCTGGCCGACCTGGCAGAAGGCCCCGCGCCGGAGCCGGGCACTCTCGGCGGGCCGGTCCCAGGATTCTCCGCCGTCTTGGTAGACCCGGACGGCACCCCCGTCGCCGACGGGGACAGCGGTCTCATTGCCGTCGAACGCCCTCGCTACCAGCTCAGCACGGGCTATGAAAACCGCCCGGAAGCATGGCAAGCGCGCTGGCAGGGCGACCTGTTCGTCACCGAGGACCGAGCTTATCGCCGCCCAGACGGTCGCTGGTGCTTCCTTGGGCGTGAGGACGACATGATCGTGGCTTCCGGCTACAACATCAGCCCGGTCGAGGTGGAACGGGTGCTGTCCGATCACCCTGACGTACTTGAGGCAGCGGCTGTCGCAGGGGCCGGCGAGCGCGGGGGAACAGTCGTACACGCCGTCCTCGTCCGGGCCCCTACCCGGACACCGAACGCTGAGTTGGAACGTCAACTGCGCGCGGAGGTCGGCCGCCGCGTCGGTAAGCATGCGAGCCCCCGCGCCTTCGAATACGTGGACGCCTTGCCTCGGAACGAAGTAGGCAAGTTGCAACGCGTCCGTCTGCGACCGCCTGCACAACCCGCACGCTGAACCCACTTGGAGAACATGTGCGAAGAACACCGCAAAGGTTCGTCGGCCATCGCGCATCCATGCGGGCCGAGGGCGATGTCGTCGCGGGGGACACGGTGCTGCCCAGCACGTCGCTCATTCAGGCCGGGCAGCGAAGCCTGCTCGTCGGACCAGGAGGCACTTGTGGCTAGCTCGCCGAAACAGCCGGACACGAAGGCGTCCGGGCGCGACATCTTTCAGGTCGCAGCAGTCTCGATCGCTGCGAACAGTATCGAGTACTACGACTTCTTCATCTACGGCACCGCCGCGGCGTTGGTCTTCCCGACGCTGTTCTTCCCCGGGCAGAGCGCCACGATGGGTGTATTGCTGTCGTTCGCGACGCTGGGGGTGGGCTTCCTGGCGAGGCCGCTGGGCGGGGTGGTATTCGGGCACTTCGGAGACATCGTCGGGCGGAAGAAGACGCTCGTGATCGCGATGATGCTGATGGGTACGGTGTCGACGCTGATCGGCGTGTTGCCGACCTACTCAAGCATCGGTGTTGCCGCTCCGATCCTGCTGGTCATGCTTCGTTTCCTGCAGGGCTTCTCGCTCGGCGGACAGATGGGTGGCGTGGTGTTGTTCGCAGTGGAGAAGGCACCGGCGAGCCGCCGCGGCCTTTACGGCAGCCTGACCGCGCTCGGCTCGCCGGGCGGGACTTTGGTGGCTAACGGCGCGTTTATCGCCGTGACCGCAGCCCTGTCGCCGCAGGCCCTGACCAGTTGGGGTTGGCGGGTGCCGTTCCTGGCGAGCATGCTGCTGGTCGGCCTGGCGCTGTACTTGCACTTCAGGATCGAGGAGACGCCGGCCTTCCGGCGGCTGCAGGAGGCGGACCTGGCGAAGGTGGCGGCTGCCGCGTCCGCACGGCCGACTCGCTCGCCAGTGCTGACTGCGCTGCGCACGTATCCGCGGGAGATCGCCCTGACCGCCGGTACCTACCTAGGCATCAATATGACGTATTACATGCTGATCGCGTTCGTCATTACCTACGGCACCAATCCCAAGTTCCTCGGGCTGCCGAAGGAGACGCTGCTCATCGCGGTCCTGATCGGGTCGACCGCGCAGTTCATCGGGTTGCCGGCGGCTGGAGCACTGTCTGACCGGGTAGGGCGCCGCCGCGTCATCATGGCCGGAGCAGGCGGGCTCGCGGTGTTCTCACTGGCGTTCTGGCCGATGGTTGACTCCGACTCGTTCTGGATGATCGCTCTTGCGATGTTCATCGCGATGGGGCTGCTGCACAGCCTGATGTACGGCGTGCAACCTGCGTTGTTCGCTGAGACCTTCTCGACTGAAGCCCGCTACTCCGGTGTGTCGTTGGGTATCCAGTTCGGTGCGGTTCTCGGTGGCGCGTTCGCACCGATGATCGCCACGGTGCTGCTGTCGAAGTTCGGGTCGATCAGTATCGGGATCTACATGGCGGTGTGCTGCTTGGTCACGTTGTTGTCGGTATGGAAGCTCAAGGAGACCAGCAAGGTGGAGAGCCTCTCCGAGTTGTCCTGCGCATGAATTTCGAACGCCCTTGATCTTCGGCTGACGCGGGAATACGAACACGTGCGGCCACAGTGCGCGTGTCCTCGGTCTGCGAGGGCGGACGGTCGTCGTTGTTCCGCGAGGCGGAAGCCGGGACTGGAGGCTGGGCGGGGTCGCAGCGGTGTGGATGCGACGCTGAACGGGCGGGTCTTCGAAGATCCGTCCTGAATGGATGGGCCGTTGCGCCGAATGTCGTGTCGTTATGGGGTTCGGGTCGTCGGTCGGCGCAGCATTGCTCGACGCGTCTGGTCATCTGCGCGGTGGTCGCTGCCGGACCGCTTGCGGCCCGGATTCACGGCTGGGTGCTGACTGCCACCAGAGATCGTGCGCAGGCGACAGCGCGTCGTGCGGCACGGTTCACGATGCTGGCGAGCTGCGGATGCGTCAGGGTGGTCGACAGTTCTGCAGTGCGGATCGGTCGCTGCCTGGGCATGTCTCCGGTGAAAGCTCAGACCGGGCTCAGCAAGAGTTGGGGAGAACGATCTGTACACCCTCGATGGTGACGTACATGTCGCTGCTCTCGAATGCGGAGTGCGTCTGCTCTCCTATGTACAGGTCAAGATGCTTGTCGCTGCCATAGCCGGGGGTGAATTCGTCGCGGATCTCCCACGTCGTGCTGGCGAGTAGTTCCGCGACGCGAGGCGGCGGTGGCTCGCCGTTGTCACGCCGCCCCGGGCTGGAGATCCGGAATCGAGTCCCCTTGCGCAGCACGTCCGGGTCGGCAGCAGCCGAGCAGAACGGCCGGAGCGGCCTGCCGTGAGCGTCGCGCGGTGCCTCGTCGAGCCAGTATCCGATATTGTGCGACCAGTTCAGATATCGACCTGCCTGGTCGCCCGAGGTTATCCGCCCGGTGCCTTCCTGCATTACTCGCTCGACAAATTGGCTCGGATAGTCACCGAGGTGAGCACCGCCGCCGTCCTCTGTCAGGCTGACGTTTCCGGTGACTGTCGCGAGGTCGCCGCCGCAGAACTCCTCAACCGGGGTGTAGTAGACAGTCACCAGCCAACCGTCCGAGCGGCGCGGCCCGCGTGAGAAGAGCTTGTGCAGCTTGGAAAACACCCTCACACCTTACCTCTGGCACCCAGGTCGCTCCAGACGTCCCAGCGAACACTTCGTAAGCCTTGGCCCGGCTGTAGTGACGGCCTGCCCATATCTATGAAGTACAGCAGCTGACGCGGTGCCGATACGGCTAGAAATATGCCGACGGATCAGTGGAGTCGAACACTATCCTAAGAGGGTGTTTCGAAACCCGGGCAGCTAATCGTTGAAGCCTTGTGCTATGTGGCGGCTTGCCCAACTCTGCGTAATGGCCTCCACACCTCGCCCATATCACAGCCGACACCCAGCCGCGCTACTGGGTTTCGAAACACCCTCTAAGGGATAGTGTTCGGCTACCTGTACGGGCAGTGACAATCCGCGGACCAGTTCCTAGCTGACCGGAATGCGGTTTCGCTGAGTATGCTCGTCGGCAAAGAGGAGGCAGCGATGAAGCGTGCACCGATGGGAGTTCGCACCGAGTACCTCTTGGACGCCGCCCGGTCACGCTCCATTGGGAACGCCCTCCAGCCGGTGCTTGCCGAGATCCGGGACGTGCTCGGCGCGTCGGTCTGCTTCGTCGGTTACCGGCCCCGGACCGCCGAAGCAGACCTGCTTATGCTGGCGGTCGACGCGCCGAGCGATCCCGATCCGCTACTGCCGAACGAGTCGGTTCGGCTCAGCGCGCTGCCGATGCGGGATCAACCTTCGGTGGTCGTCGACGTGACGGTGAGCTCGACAGCGCGCGCGTCGGCTGGTGCTGCGCTCGGCGCTGGTCGTGCCCTGGGCCGATCCGCACGGCGACGGGTTCGTGATCGCAGGGCGCGCCGGGCGGACTCCAGTGCTGCCCGAGGCTGCTTCGGGCGCGGTTCCGCAGCTCGGCCGCAACGTGCGTCGCCGGGTGTCGGAGGGGCGGCGCCGAGGCGCGGTGGAAATCAACCGGGACCTGCAGTTCGCGATGAAGAACGTGGCATCCGCCGCGGTCGGCTGCGCGGACGTCGCGGAAACCCTGACGACTCTGCTGGTGTCCGCGCAGCGACTGTTTGACACAGACGTCGACTACCTGTCGCTGCCAGAGTTCGACATCGAAACCTTCACGTTCGACCAGACCCTCGGCATCCACACGCCCGAATTCCGGCATCTGAGGATCCGGGACGGCCAAGGCCTCGGCGGGCTCGCGCGCTCGCTGCGCCGGCCGGTGCGCTCTCTCAACTACGCCATCGACTCGCGCCTGCACGCCGCGCCAGTGGCCGAGACCGTGCGCGAGGGCATCGTGTCCGCGATGGCGACTCCGATCATCGTCGACGATCAGGTGGAGGCCGTTCTCTACGTCGGGGACCGGACGCTGCACCCGTTCAACGAGACCGACGAGGAAATCCTCAACGAGTTCGCGGCCTACGCCACCCTTGGTCTGAAGCGACGGGCGGCCGAGGCGTACCGGCGGGACGTCCTCCGCCGTCAGGAACAGGAGCGGCTGGCCTATGACCTGCACGACACCGCGGTCCGCGGCCTCGTGGAGATCGGCTTCGCCGCCGAACGGATGCGAGAGACCCTCAGCGGCGACCCTGCCGTCGAGGCGAGCCTCGCCTCTATCGCCGCCGCGGCCGAGCACAGTATGGAAGCCCTTCGCGGCCAGTTGGACATGCTTGTTCGCCCGAAGCCCGCGCGGACTGCGGGAGATGTCCTCGACGAGATCGCCGAAGCCTCGCTGCGGGCCGACGCTGGCCACCGGTTCCTCGTGGACGCCCGCGACTCGGTGCTGCCGGACGCCATTGCAGACGCACTTGTCCGGATAGGCCAGGAAGCACTGGTCAACGTCGACCTGCATGCGCGGAGCGTTGCCGAAGTCCGGTTGGAGGGGGCGTCCGGCGAGTGGGTCTTGTCGGTGGCGAATGGGGGCGCTGTGACGACTGCGCCGAATGATGCTGACGAGCCGGGCCATCTCGGTCTGCGGGCGATGCGCAACGCTGCTGAACGTGTGTCCGGCCGTGTCGAACGCGAGCCTGCCCGCGACGGACACGGCTTCCTCGTGCGAGCGACGATTCCTGGAAAGGTCGACCGTTGATCCGGTTCTGTGTTGTCGACGACCACGAGATTGTCCACGACGGACTGCGGGCTATGGCGGACCGGGAGGAAGGGCTGGAATTTGCCGGAGCGACTACCACAGCGGGTGGGGTAGCACCGCTGCTCGAAGCTGCGCGGTCGGATGTGCTGCTACTGGACATGCGACTGGCCGGGCGCAACAGCATCGACCTCTGCACAGAACTTGCCGCGGCCTTCCCCGATCTGAAAATTGCGATCCTCAGCGCCTACGGGAACGCTGAACTGCTGGAGAAGGCGATCCTGGCCGGTGCCGTCGGGTACATCCTGAAGGAGACGACCACGTCCAGGCTGCCTGGCATCATCCGCGAGCTCGCCGAGGACGGCAGTTACTTCGACCCGCGGCTGGCCAGCGGGCTGCTGAAGCGGTCGGCGCAGCGGAGCCAGTCCGCGTTCAACGATCGGGAGCTGGAGATCGTGCGGCTGATCGCACGTGGGATGGACAACCACCGGATCGGCGAAGCAGTCAGCATCAGCCCGCACACGGTCAAATTCCACGTCACCGCGATGCTGAGGCGGCACGAGCTCGCCCGTCGCACCGAGCTGGTCCGGCTGGCGATGGACCTCCATCTGCTCGATGAGAGCGAATGACCCCCGCCGCATCGCCGCGACGGGGGTCATTCGCCGGGCTCAGGCGCGCGCCCAGCTGGAATCCGGCGGAGCCTGCTCGACTCCGCGGACGTCCGGCAACGCCATCAAACGCCTGTCCTCGTCGTCATCCACCCATGCCTGCGCGATTTCGTCGCACGTCGCGAACCACACACCGTCGTGTCCGGCGATGTGCTCGATCAGCCGCTCGTACCACAGGATGTTGTGAGCCTGGCCGATGATCTGCGGATGCACACAGGAGGCGAACACGGGGTTCTCGACGCGTTCGTAGGCGTAGTCGAAAGTGTCGCGCCACCGGCGGAAGATCGTCTCGGTGTCCTGCATGCCGGTTGAGGCGCCTGTGTAGGCCAGCGGCGGAAAGTCGTCGAGGTACCAGTTGACCGGGATCTCGATCACCGAGCTGGCAGTGCCGGCGACGTTCGCGTTCTCCCAGTTGATCTGCCAGCGCTGCGGGTGGTATGGCACGAGGTCGCGGGCCATCAGACTGGTGTCGTAGCGGAAGCCCGACTCCTCGATGATGTCAAGGGTGTTCTCGCTGTAGTCCCAGTAAGGCGAGCGGTACCCGGTCGGACGGACGCCGAGGACATTCTTGTATGTCGCGAATGCGAGGTCGACTAGACGGCGTTCGGTGTCACGGTCGATGCCAGGCGGGATCTCGTGGTAGTAGCCGTGGTGGCCGATCTCGTGCCCGGCCTCGACCACCTTGCGGCACTGCTCCGGGAAGGTGTCGACTGAATGGCCCGGCGTGAACCAGGTGGTGGTGACGTCGAAGCGTCGGTAGAGATCTAGCAGGCGCGGCACTCCGACTTCGGCGCCGAACTGGCCGCGCGACATGAACGACGGGCTCGGACGGTTGAACCCGCCCAGCCACAACGCCTGCGCGTCGAAATCGGTGCCCAGGTTGACGGCGATCTTCTTGCCCGGGGGCAGCTGCACATGACCCATGGGTCGTCTCCTTTTCGGGAATCGGTGCGATCTCAGGCGGACGGGTCGAGACGGATGACCTGTTCTGCGGCCTCGTCGATCCGGTCGCGACTGTAGAGCAGCGGGAACGCTTCGCCGCGACTCCACGGGCTGAACAAATCGGTCGCGTGCGGGTCGCCGAGCCGGCCCGACTGGCCGGGCGCGTTCATCGCCAGCGACGCGTCCCACTCGCCGACGTCGATGACGAGCCGGAAGGTCGCCCCGGCGCTCTGCACGAAGTTGGGACCATAGGCAGTGTTGCCGACCGTGTCACCGCTGCCGCCGCGTGGAGCCGGACCAGCGACAAGGTGATCCTCGGGAACTCCCGGCAGGATCGCTGCGAGTGGATGCCGAGCTCGCGCGACGTGCAGCCGCCCCCAGCTCCACGTCGAGCGGTCCGGCCCGAGCAGCTGTTCCAGGTCTGCGACGGCCGCCGGCAGGGTTTCCTCGACCAAAGCAGCCATTGCCTTCTCCGGCTCGGGTCCGAGCCGGTCTCCCGGTGTTTCGACCAGTTCCAGGTCGATTCGGGCATCGGCGAGAAGATCCTCCGCGGGCGAGATCCGGCTCGCAGTTTCTCCCGCCGCCTCGGCACCGACGTGTGGCTCCAACGCTCGGGCCAGCAAGGCTGGTCGCAAATGCCGCCGGTACCAAACCTCGAACAGCGCCGCGCCCGCGGAATCAGGCGCGAGGTCGCCGTCCCAGCCGAGCAGCAACGACAGGCCGTCGGTCTCCTCGGGTACGTCCAGGTCGCGCACCCTGGCCACGATCCGCCGGGCCGGAATGCTGACGAAGTCGCTCTGCAGCGCGACCATGCTCGCCGGTGTCGCGTCGGTCGTCTTCGCGAGCACCTCGTCGAGCCGGTGCCGCCTCGACGGCGCATACCAGTCGTAGGTGATGTGGCGATCAGCCGGGAAGTCCTCCGGCAGATTGCATTCGTTGGCGGTCGCCAGGAACCCGGACTCCGGATTCACCGCGCCGGGCAGCTGGTCGGCGTCGTAGAAGCCGGCCCACTCGTAGCGGCCGTCGCCCGGCACCGGCAGCGTGCCGTCCCAGTTGGGCCGGATCGGGGTGAGCCCGCCGGTCTTCCACGCGATGGTGCCGGACGGGTCGGCGTAGACCTGGTTCTCCGGCGGAGCGCCCCACCGGTTCATCGCGGCGAGGAACTCGTCGTAGTTCTTCGCGCGCATGTAGTCCATGCTCCCCAAATACGGTGCCATGCCCGGTTCCAGCCACGCGGCGCGCACGGCGATGGCCGTGTGCCGCTGCGGATCCTCGTAGATCACCGGGCCGTGCCGGGTGAACCACAGCTCCGTCTCGACCGGGTCGCCGCCTGCGACCTCGATGACCTCGACCCGCCGCTCCATCGGCTCCCCGCGGTCCTGGTAGCGGTAGGAACGCGGGTCTTCCGGTGCCGTCTCGTAGACGTAGAGGTCTTCCTGATCGATCGCGAAAATCGTCAAGCCGAAGGAGATCCGGCCGTTGTGGCCGATCGAAATCCCCGGCAGTGCCGGTTCGCCACCACCGATCACGTCGAGCCCAGGTGCGGACAGGTGCGCGATGTAGCGCAGCCCCGGCAGCGCCGCGGCCGCCCGATGCGGGTCGTTGGCCAGCAGCGGACGCCCGGACCGAGTGCGTGACCCGGCCAGCACCCAGTTGTTGCTGCCCTCGGGAAGCACGTCGCCTTGCGGATCCAGCGGAGTCGCCGGCCCGAAGTCCGGTGCGCTGGTCGCGAGGTCGTAGACTTTCAACACATCGTCGAGAATCAGGTCCAGGTCCAGGTTTTCGGGAACGGCCAGCTCCCGTTCCGGTTCCCGGCGGCGGCGCAGCTCTTCGACCTGCCTCGGCAGGTCCCGCAGGGTGCGGGCGCGAGCGACCTCGTCCCGGACGTTGTAGAACAGGCCGTGGCTGCGGATGCGGGCCACATCCTCGGGCTCCCACAGCGCCGGCTCGTAGCCCAGTTCCCGGAACTCGACCGGCAACAGGTCCGGTTCGCGCCGCGTCAGCTCGACGAAAGCGTTGACGCCTTCTACGAACGCGACGGTCGCCCGCTTGGTGTCCGAACCGTAGGAGAGCCACTCCCGGAGCATCTCGCCGCGATAGAGGAACAACCGGGCCGCGCGGTCCCGTTCGACATGTTCCGCGCCGAATATCTCTGAAAGCCGCCCCAGCCCGCGCCGCCGCCAGAAATCGATCTGCCACAGCCGGTCCCTTGCCGCGTTGAATCCTTGCGCGCGGAAGGCGTCGTAGGTGTCGGCCGCGTAGATGTGCGGCACTCCCCAGCGGTCGACGACGATCTCCGCCGGTTCTTTCAGACCGCGCACGCGGTACTCCGCCCGGTCCGGTCCCTGTCGCTGTCTTGTCACTCTGGTGCCTCCAGCCTCATCGCCGTCGTGCTTAGCCAAGTCAAGCAGCGGCCTCGGTGGCCATGTCGACGGAAACGAGCACCGCTGCGGCCGATTGGCCGCTACCCGAACGGGTAGCGGCCAATCGGCCGCAGTTGAAAGAGTGTCTCTTGCGGGTTGCCGAGACCGCAAGGCGCGTCAGCCATGCCTCGCCGTCACGACGAAATTGCTTACGATCCCCAGCGAAACCCTCCGTCCAACCGCGCGAGCCGGGCCTGCCGGGCTTGAAGCGACGGAGCGCACGAGTAGATGCCTCGGAGGTCAGTCGCCAAAGCCACCTGCGCATCCAGACAACAATTCGAATGGGGCGAAAGGCGGCTCGGGCACGAGATCGTGCTCCCTGACACGTCATGCCTGGGTGATTTGAAGACGTAGCCTGCCAGCCAGACGGTTCGTGAGGTAGCGTCCGAATACTTCGCCCAACCATGAACAGCTATCAACCCAGGTAGGTCATGAGGTTCACAGCTGCGTCAAAGGTTCGTCGCGCTGCCAGTCGAGAGGGACATGCAGCGGGGGAGAACTGCGCTGCGAACCCTGAGACGTCGGTGATGACGTCATCCGAGGGTCCACAGCACCGGATGGCGACCGTTGGCTTTAGACATCTTTTGGGATGGAACGAATGCAGCGATTGTGACAGGCAGACGCGACGGGGCCGGGCAGGTCGCGGCGATTGCACCACTTGGCTCGGCAACGGACAACAGCAACGGGCCGGGACAACATTACGAAAGGTGGCAGGCTCCCACCGAGGGTGTCAGGTTCGGTCCGGCCCCTGCGCGGACTAGACACATCGCGAGTGTGCCGAGTTCTGCGACAGTCTAACCCGCGCCGCCCGGCGAGCGCTTTCCCGCAGGTTCCGCGTTCTCGGCTCCGCCGCCGCAACTGGATCGCGAACTTCGTCGCCTGCTTACTGCCGATCCTGAGGAGATCATTGCATGTTATACCGACAATTCCGGCACGCCGTGCTTGCGGGAATCGTGCTGAGTCTGGTCACGGGGTTGGCACCGGCCACAGCAGTCGCCGTGCAGCAGGCTCGGCCGCCGCACGCTCGCAATGCAGCCGCGCGGCCCGCCCTCGGCAGCCGGACATTGCCGGCCCCTCCGTCCGCGCCTGCGGCGGTTCCACACGTACCGAGCCCGGTTGCGGAGGCACCCGCAGCCACTGTGCGCGCGGGAGACGGGGCGGCGATCGGAGCGGCACCAGGTGCTGACTCCGCGCGGCGCACGCTGATTCTCTACGACACCACTGGACAGTGGGGCTGGCTGGGTGAGGCGTTCGCGGTGCAGACGGCGAACCTGGTCTCGCACGGCAGCGCCTATCGGATGCAGCCGATAGGCGAGTACACCGCGGGTGAGATGAGCGACTACACCGGTGTGGTCTATCTCGGATCCACGTACAACGAACCGATTCCTGCCGCGTTCCTCGACGACGTCCTGTCTGGTGTCCGGCCAGTGCTGTGGGCAGGCAGCAATGTCTGGCAATTGACTGCTCGGGCTGGCGATTTCGGAGCGCGTTACGGCTGGACGTGGACTCGGTTCGACACTGTGCCCACCCCGACGGTGACTTACCGCGGCGTCGAACTGCACCGCAGTGACCTCGCCGCCGACTCGGGGCTGCTCGGAACCACTGTCACAGACCCGGCCGAGGCGCAGGTCCTGGCCACCGCGAGCCATGCCGACGGGAGCACCCTTCCATGGGCGCTGCGCAGTTCCAACTTGACCTACCTCACTGAAGTCCCGTTCAGCTACGTCGGCACCGCCGACCGCTACCTGGCGGCTGCTGACCTGCTGAGCAAGCTCGCTGATCCGAACCAGCCAGATCGTCGGCGGGCGCTGGTCCGCATCGAGGACGTCAGCGTGGACGACGATCCTGCTCAGTTGCGCCAGATCATCGACTACCTGGCCGCCCAAGGCGTCCCGTTCAGTCTCGCGGTGATCCCGCGCTACCGCGACCCGCACGGCTATTACAATAACGGGGTCCCGGAGTCGAGCACCCTTGCCCAGGACAGCGCTTTCGCGACGGTGTTGCGCTACGCACAGAGCAAGGGGGGAACCCTTGTCATGCACGGCGACACGCACCAGTACGACACAGTCGCCAATCCCTACGACGCGGTGTCGGCCGACGATTTCGAGTTCTATCGATCCCAATGCTCCACAACGCCAAACCCGCCGTACCAGTTCGTTTCGCCCTGCACGAACGACGACTGGGTCATCGAGGAAGGACCGGTACCCGGTGACTCGGCGGACTGGGCACGGTCGCGGGTCATCGACGGCAAGCGCCTGTTCGAGGCCGCGGGATTGGCGGCACCCACCATTTTCGAACCGCCGCACTACGCCGCATCCGCGACCGACTACACCGTTTTCGACAGCGAATTCGGCGTCCGATACGACCGTGGCCTGTATTTCGGCGGATGGTGCCCTGCCGGGGCCTGCGGGACAGGAACGCCCGACTATGGCAAGCTCGCTGGCCAGTACTTCCCCTACGTGGTGCGCGACGTATACGGCAGCACTGTCATCCCTGAGAATCTGGGCAACGTCGAGTTGGCGGAGAACAATCACCATCCGCCCCGGCTGCCTGCGGATGTCGTAGCCTCCGCGCGCGCCATGACGGCCGTGCAGGATGGCGTCGCCAGCTTTTTCTACCATCCTTATCTCGGCACTGACGCGCTGAAGGAGATCGTCACCGGGCTCAAGGCGCAGGGCTGGCGATTCGTCCCCGCGCCCGACGTTGCCGCTGGGTGAGGAGCTCGGGCCTCGAGCCTAGAACTGCAGCCTCGATGACGGGGTCGTGTTACGCGAAGCGACATGCACCCTGCCCCGGCCGGTGCTGGATATCACCCGGCCGGGGCGAGGTGTGAGAGGCTCGCGATATCTCCGCTGCCGCAGGCCTGATCCCGGGCAGCATTGCCGGAAGGCCCGAACGCCACGGTGTCGGCGCGTCCTCCATGTCCTTCTCTATCTCGGTGTTCGTACGGGTAATTTCATGGAGGTGATTGTTCGTGTTATTCGCGGACCTGCCGGCCGCGCCCGGCGGTAGGATTCGAAGCACCGAGACATCCTGCGCTGCCCCGCACGCCATGGTGCCGTGTGTTGTCCATGGGGCAGCGCGGGCGTGGTGCCGCGAGTTCGTGGCTGCTGAGCGATCCAGCTGGCTAGCATGTGGTATTCACCGGCGGAAGGCGTGATTCGCGTGGCTGATCGAGTCGTTGCGAAATCGGGAATCGGCGACCGCGCGACGCCGCTGCTGCGCGCGTTGCCTTTCCTTGCCGACACACTGGTCGACGAGCACCACTTGGCCGACCTGCCGCATCGGCTGGTCCGACACTGCGTCCACTTGCTCGGTGCTGTGGGTGCGGCCCTGAGTCTGGCCGATCGGGCGGGCGTTCTCGAGGCGGTCGCGGCCTCGCCGGTGAATGCGCGACTGCGCAGCCTCCTGCAGGTGGGGAACGAGCAGGGGCCGTCAGTCGACGCATTCCGGACTGGCATCACCGTACGGTTGGACGATCTGGAGGCGGTTTCCTCCGCATGGCCGTTGTTCGCGACGGAGGCTCTCGTGCGGGGGTACCAGGCTGCGTACTGCGCGCCTCTTCAGGTGCACAGCGGCGTCATCGGTGTGCTGACTGTGTTGGTTAGTGACCAGGGTTCGTTGCGCCAGCCAGTAGCGAGCGCAGTGCATGCTCTTGCCGAACTCGCCGCGATCGGCGTGACGCAGGAACGCCTCAGTTCCTCGTCCGGGGGCTTCACCGGCCAGACGGAACACGTAGGAGACGGCAGCCCATTGATCGACCGAGCCGCCAGCGAACTCGCCGCTGCCGGACGAATCCCGCGAGAGGAAGCGTTCTCCCGGATGATCGCTTACAGCTGTGATCGACGGTTGTCGCTCACCGAAGTGGCCGACGTAGTCAGCCGCGCCGCCCTGGCGCTTGAGGACGTTCTCGGCGATGCTACGGCATCGTGATTCGCGTGCGAGACCCGATGCCCGCGCGCGATTCTCGTCAGCTGTCACAGGAAGAACTCGATCCGCTTATCCGTGCGGCGGCTGAGCACGACCCGGCAGCGATCGCCGCTTTGCTGGCGATCGTTCGCCCGGTGGCGGTCCGTAGCTGTCAGGCCCGCATGAGTGGGCGCGACCTTTCACACGTCTCGGCCGACGATCTCGCCCAGGAAGTCTGCTTGGGCGTGCTCAAAGCATCACCCACCTTTCGGAACCGCGGGGGCTCGTTCCCGAGTCTTGTGCATGCTATCGCGGCGAACAAGGTCGCAGACGCCTACCGTTTCGCCGCGCGCCTCCGGTGCGACCCGGTGGCGGAGCTGCCCGATCTGTGCCCGAGCGGGAACGAGCCTGAGTCCCGTGCACTGAACCTCGAGTTGCGCGGCCATCTACGGAAGCTGCTTGGTCGCCTTGCTCCGCTGCAGCGGGAAATCCTCGCACCGCGCGTCGTGATCGGCCTGACTGCGGCCGAGACCGCGCAGGTGCTCGGTATTTCAGAGGCAAATGTCCGTGTCGTCCAGCACTGTGCGCTGGTCAAAATCCGGGCCATGATCCAGGATCGGAGCCACCAGCCGCCATGACCGGCTCGGGGACGCCGGAGAACCGGCGAGACGACCGGGTCGGTGCCAGGCATCGGTTACGCGACCCGCCCTCCGCCGATTCTGCCGTATCAGGGACTCGGGAGCTGCTCCGCGAGCAGTCCACGGGGTCGCGGAAACAGGCTGACGAACGGAGATCCGAGATGAATGGCATGCGGCCCCAGCAAACTGGGGCCACGACGGGACAGCCGTTCGGAGCGCGCAACCTTGGGCTGGCGATCGTGGACCCGATTCCGCTATTTCGGGCTGGGGTCGCTGAGGTAGTCGATCGCACGATCGGGCTGAGCTGGGCAGGGCAAGCGGTGGACCACCGTGGTGCCGTCCGGTTGTGCGAGCAGGCGCAACCCGACGTAGTGCTTGTGGATTCGGCGCTTGATCCTGACTGCGACCTGGTTGAACTGCTCTCTGCCGGGAGTCCCGGGCTCGTTCTGATCATGCTGCTGCGGCACCGCCATCGGACCTGGCAGTACCTCGCCGGTGCCCTCGATGCGGGTGCCCACGCGCTGGTGCCGCGTGAGGCTTCCCCATGCGAGCTGGCCATGGCGGTCCGGCTGGCGTACTCCAGGCGTCACTATGTAGCCCCAGAGCTGCCCCCGGTTGCCCCGCAACCGAAACGTGCATGGTCGCGCCGCTCGTCGGCCGGCACTGGGATTTCGGCTCCGCTATCGGAGCGGGAACACCAAGTGCTGTTGCTCGTCGCCGAGGGCCTGCGGAACGCCGAGATCGCACGACTGCTGTTCGTGTCGGTGGAGACAGTGCGCGCCCATGTCCGGGGTGTCCTGCGCAAACTTCACGCTCGCGGTCGGACGCATGCGGTGACCGTCGCGTTCCGGAACGGAATCCTGGTTCGGTCCGGCGAATCGAGCGAAATCAAGACGGTCTCATACGCTGCAGCGCACAGCACATCCCAATGAGATTCCTGTGGCACCCCGGGACCTTCCTGGTGTCAATTCTCGCATTTGCGAGTTGCCGACGACTTGCCCGATTTTGGGCAAAGGCTTGGCTTTGTGGGCCAGGTGTGGTGCATGACGTTCCGCATGCGGGACGTCGGCATCATCGAGCGGGTCGCCGCTTCAACAGGGCCGCTGGCCAGGGCACCGCTCGTGTCCTAGGCGACGTTATGACTTTCTGTTGCGTGCTCAAGATTATCAGACTCCGAAGATGCGCTTCACAGGGTGCTCAAGTCCTCCGGTTTGCGCCAAACAAGGTCCTTTCGCGACGGAAAACCTGAGCCGACTGCCCATGCTCGCTGCTGCAATAGTCAGTCGCCAACTGCGCGCGCCGAACCGAGCTGAGGCGGCCACTGGAACTCGTGTGTGAGACACTTCTCATCCGATTTCCGAGATTTCCACTTGGGGTCTAACGTGGCAGGGAATCCGGGTTCGTCAGAGGGTGGGATCTGCAACGCCGCAGCGCGTGCGACGAACGTGGCTCACCAGGTCATCACATTTGGAGATAGTATCAATGCCTCAAGAACCGGGACCTGCGCGCAGATCTCTCATGGCAAGTAATTAGCCCGAGGTATATCATTGCGTTATAGCTGGTGCTGCGGCAGATGAGGAAGCAGTTTGCAGCGGAGTACTTGTCGAGGAAGACAAGCATTTCAAGCGCCGACTCGGCTGGTTCGGGGGTGCCGCGCTAGTGTTTTCATCGATGGTCGGTTCAGGTTGGTTGTTTGCCTCGTACTTCGCTGTCATGACAGCAGGGCCTCTAGCCATCGGATCCTGGGTGATCGCCGCACTCGCGACCGCACTCGTCGCGCTCACGTACATCGAACTTGGCGTGACACGCCCTCTGGCCGGCGGCAACGTCCGATGGCCCTCCATGATCTCCGGACCCTTCGTCGGAGTCATGATCGGCTGGGTCTTCTTCCTGCAAGCGACTATCGGCACGCCCAGTGAGGCGTCTGGCTTGCTGCAGTATGTGAATCGATGGTGGCCGGGGCTTGTGGTCGACGGCTCCCTGTCGTCGCTCGGTCTTGTCCTGGCAATCTTTGTCGTGATCGCATTCACCGTGTTGAACTGGTTCGGTGTCGTCCTGATGTCGCGTATCAACGCCATGGTGACTGTGTTCAAGATCGGCGTTCCGCTGTTGACCGTGGTCTTGCTGGTCGCGACAGGATTCGATTCGTCGAATTTCAGCTCGGCTGGCGGCGTGGCGCCGTACGGCATCCCGGGCATGCTGACCGCGGTCACCGGAGCGGGCCTGATTTACTCGTTCGGCGGGATCAACGTGGGCGCAGTGATGGCTGGCGAGACGCGTTGCCCGCGCCGGAACCTGCCGATCGGCACCTTTGTGGGGTTCGCTGCAGCTTTCGCGGTCTACCTGATGCTGCAGATCGCATTCGTCGGGGGCGTGCCGCACGGAGTGTTGGCACAGTTGGGCTGGCACGGCCTGAGGTTCGATTCTCCGTTCGCGCAGGTGGCGTTGATGCTTAACCTGCACTGGCTCGCCCAGCTCCTGCTGGTTGACTCCGTGGTCTCGCCTGCGGGATCGCTGTTCCTGGGAATCGGAACGAACTCCCGCAACATCTTCGGAATCGCGAAGAGCCGGATGCTCCCGAAGTGGGTTGCGAAGGTGCACGAACGCTCCGGAATTCCACGTCACGCGCTCGTGGTGAACCTGGTTGTCTCGGTGTTCTTCCTTCTGGGTTTTCAGTCGTGGCAGGACCTGGTCTCGGCGACAGGGATGTTCTTCGCTGCGGGCTACGCGATCATCGCGGTCGCGGCCGGCGCGAACCTGAAGGACCCTGCGTTGAGGGCACGGCCGTGGATGCGAGGTGTCCGTTACGTGGCACCGCCGACCTTCGTGATCTCCGGTTTGATTATGTACTGGGCCGGATGGGACGAGGTATGGCTTGCGCTCCTGCTCTTCCTGGTCTCGGTCCCGCTGTTCGCGCTCATGATGCGCAAGGACCGCAAGATCCTCAACATCAGCACGTTCCGGTCCGGAGTGTGGTTCCTCGCCTTTATGCTAGTGCTCGGCGGAATTTCGGCGATTGGCTCGTTCGGCGGCAGCGGTTGGGTGGGTAGTCCCTGGGATTCCGTCGCGGTGGCCGTCGTCTCGGCGGGGTTCTACTGGTGGGGACATCGCGCATCGGTCGCCTGGATGGTGTCTCCCCAGTCGAGGGCAGCTGCCGGTGTCTACTGCTGAAACGAATTGGGCGATGAGCGAGGCGGACGATTTCAGCTCGATCGTCGACCGGTCTCGAAGCGGCTCTGCGAAATGGCTCTCCATGTTCGAGGGGAAGGCGGACGTGCCGAAGGGGATCGTCCCTTTCTCGGTGGCGGATATGGACTTCGCGTGCGTTTCCGAGATAGCCGGCGGCTTGAGACGGTACTTGGAGGACGCGGTTCTCGGATACACGCTGCCCACCGAGGAGTACTGGGATTCCGTCGTCGGCTGGTTCTCGCGTCGGCACTCCTGGGAGGTGTCGAAGGACCACATCTGCCTGTCGCCCGGCGTCGTCCGGGCTGTCTTCACCGCGGTGCGCGCCTATGCTCGGCCGGGGGACGGGATCATCGTCCAGACGCCTGGGTACTACTCGTTCTATCGCGCGGTCGAACTGAGCGAGCGTGTTCTGGTCCGGAATCCCCTGGCCGAACGTGGTGGCAGATGGAGGATCGACTTCGACGACTTGGCGGCGAAGGCACGTGATCCGCAGAACAAGGTCCTCCTGTTCTGCAGCCCGCACAACTCGACCGGCCGTGCGTGGGAGCGCTGGGAACTGGAACGGGTCGCGCAGATCGCCGTGGACAACGGGCTGATCGTGGTCAGCGACGAGATCCATTTCGACTTGGTGATGCCAGGGCATCAGCACACGGTCTTTTCGACGCTCGGCCCCGAGGCCGCTGACCGGTCGGTCGTCTGCACTGCACCGAGCAAGACTTTCAACTTGGCCGGCATGGCTACTAGCAACATCGTGATCGAGAACGAGCAGCTGCGCGCCGCGTACACAGTCGCGCAGGAGAAGTCCGGATTCTTCTCGCTGAACGTTCTCGGTTACGAGGCCTGCCGCCTCGCGTACACGCAGGGCGAGAGCTGGCTGGAGGGACTGATCGACCTGGTCTCAGCCAACCACGGCCTGGTGGCGAAGAAACTGCGCGAACGCATTCCAGAGGTGCGCGTGTTCGACCTGAAAGGAACTTATCTGCAATGGATGGACTTCCGCAGCCTAGGCCTGGGCGCGGCTGAGTTGGAGCGCATCAACGTCGAGGAGGCCCTGGTTTTCTTCGACGAAGGCACGCTCTTCGGACCGGAAGGCGAGGGCTACGAACGCATGAACCTGGCCAGTCCGATCGGCGTAGTCGAGGCTGCGGTCGAACGGCTGGCGGACGCGTATCGCGGTGTTCGTAACTTATAAACGAACGAGGGAGAAGTGATGTTGGCGGGGGCTGGCCGGGCAAGTCGACCAGGCCCCGCGGCGTTCTTGCGGGAAACTCGTTGGAATTCTTTGCGGGTGCGGGGCGCAGCGAAGGTTGTCCGTCCTGCTGCGTCCCTCGCCGGACGGCGTCCCGCCCGGCGAGGTCGGCGATGGCAGTTGCCGGTCCGATCCGCTCTGCTTCGACGGCGCTGATCGTGCGGGCGGTCAACCATAGTAAAAGTTGATGGTTTCGATGATGACTGGAGTCCGATGCAGATGGAGACGAGCCGAAATGCGCGCCCGCTTGTGCATTTCGGACAAAAATACCTCGGATTCAGCCATTTCCCTGTTGCCATCTTGTCAAGAGGGGCGCGTGCTGTATTATGATCGCGGCCGATAAAGCGACGCTGAACGTTTGCAGGTTTCGAGTGGGTTCTATGATCGGAAATCCGGGGTCCATGGATATTTCTGAGTTCCAGAGGGCGCTGGGGAGGGAATTGAGGTCGGCTCGCGTCGGACAGCGCATGACTCAGGGGCAGCTGCAGGAGCGGCTAAAAACCGAGTTGGGTGTCAGCCTTTCCAGGGATACGATTGCATCGTATGAGGCCGGGAGTAGTCAGTACAAGTTGGCGAGCTTTATTCAACTTTGTTTTGCGTTGAGGCTGTCTCCAGAAGTTTTGCTGGGGCAGGCAGGGTGCAGATATCTGGGAAAATCGCAATTAATTGTTAGCCTGCGATGGACTCAATTTGATCATCCGGTAGAGTTGCGCCCCTTTCAGGATTGGGCGCTTTTGCGTTTAAGGGAGATTTTGCCTGGTCAGGATGACAGAATCTTGCTGTCCTTGTCGACGGTGGAAAACTTGGCTTACTTGTGCGGTGTGAGCCCGAATGATTTGTACTTGTATTTGCGCGGTGCACCTAGGGGGGACTGTAACTCTTTAGGGGGCGACCAAGCGCTGCATTCATGAGCAACTGGGGTTTGCTCGAACCGCTGCTGGGCCTTTAAAGGCGAGCTTAGGGTGGCTTTGGGTCTCGTCGACACTGCTGAGTGGGGAGACATTCTGGCTTCTCCAGCTTGGAGGGAAATCTGTCGCTGTGGCTAGCCTTAGGGGCAGTGTCTCGTCCAGTGCGGAGGCTTGGGGAAACTGTCGCTTGATGCGAAGAGGTGGGCGGCGGCTTTTCGTATTGAGCATTGCGAAGTCAGTAGATCTCACCTGACGGCGGCGTCCGCCGGGCATGCAACCTCCGCCGATGAAAGTTTGCACTAGTCGAGTTCGGTGCGCCCGCAGTCGATTGGTAAAGTCCTCGGGAGGCTCGCTCGGTAGGGAGTAGCTCTATAGCTTCCAGTCGAAGTTCCTTCGCCTGGTCTCGGAGGGCTCGGATCCATGTCTCGACGTTCTCCCGCCCTTCAGCCCGGGAACCTTTGCTCGCGGTCACAAAGTCTTCGACAGCGAAGTTGTCGAACGCATGCGGGTCGCGGCGTACTTTACTTCATTTGGAACGCTCCGACCAGCTTTGCTGGATTCGCCGGAGGATTCCTGCGAAGTAATGGTTGTAATCTTTCTAAGGATGAGAGCAGTAGTATTGCGTGATCTTGCGAACAGCGTCATGCAGGGGCGGAAGAGGTGTCGGGGCGACTGGCCGTGCAGGCGAGTGTCATGACAGGAGCTTCCTTGTAGGCCTTGAGGTCGGTCGGCGGGCGGTGAGGTTTGCGGAATGTCGCCGGTAGCTTGGAGTCGGGCAGGGTGCTGCGTTAGCAGTCTCGTCGCAGCTGGTTTTTCTGAACCGGGTGCGGACCGACGGAGTGTCGGCACGCACGCTGCGAGAGCGATGATAGCGGGATGTCGCCTGGGCCGCGGTCTGACCCATGTTCACGACTGGCCGATGCAGCTTTGCCTGGAATTTGTCGGGTCCAGTTCTTGCGGTCGTGCTGTCAGTCCGATGCGTAGGCGCCTGTGACCGCTTGACGATTGGCTGGCTCGCGGGTTTATCGGCAGAGCCTTCCCCTCGGTTGCTTCATTGTGGTTGCGGCTGGTCGGGGCGATGGCTGTGGGTTGGTCGGGGTTCTGAGGCAGGGGGAGTGCCGTCCGTGCCCGGCGTGGAGGCGGGGGAGCGGGCGAGGGCCTCGGCGGGGTTCATGCCTTCCAGATTGTTCTTCGCCTTTCGTGGCAGACCCTGCGGTTGGTCGCCGAGTTGGTCCGGGGAGCGTCGGCGGTTGTGGACCTGCTGGCGAAAGCCGGTCGGGCACTGGTGGTGCTGCACCTCGCCCGGCGGCCGAGCAGGACGGCGCACACCCGGCTGATACTGGTAACGGTTTTCATTGTAAGGTAGGCCTGGGTGGTCTGGTGAGATCGATCCTGCCTGCGACGTGGCGGCTGGCGGGCCACGTTCGAGGGGCTGAGGGGCTCACGTGTTCCGGCAAGCGAACGAGACTTTTGTGGAGGTGCGGTTGTGTGGTCGACGATCAAGTTGTTCCTGGCGTTGCGTCCGCGGGCCTGGACGGGGATAGTCGGTCTTGTCGTATTGATGTTGCTGATCACGGCGACGTATGTCGGTCAGGGTTTGCTGATCGCGGGGCTGCTGTTCACGGCGTTCTCTTCGGGTGACGTGGGTGGTCTGTTGCCGTCGTTGGCCCTCATCGGTGCGCTGCAGTTGGTGCGCATCGGCGTGATCGTCGCGCGGGATTCGTGGGCGCCTCGGGTCTCGGCGCAGGTGAAAGAGGCGGTGCGCGAAGGACTGACGCTCAAGCTGGTGGAGATCGGTCCAGGTCAGGCGCAGCGTTTGCGCACCGGTGATCTTCAGGCGACGTTGGTGGACTCTGCGGAACTGCTTGACCCGCTCGTGGGCCGGTTCGTGCCCGCTGTGGTGGCGTCTGTGCTGGGGTCGTGTCTGGCTTCGGTGTATGTGATTGCGGTTGATCCGTTGGTGGGTCTGGTTGTGCTCGCGTGTGCTTTGCTGGTGCCGCTGTCGAAGTTGTTCGGGGAGCAGGTGATCAGGGAGCGTGGCGGGCGCTGGATGGTGTCCTACCGCGGAATGTACTCCGAGAGCCTGGATGCTGTGCAAGGGATGGGGACGCTCAAGGCATTCAACGCTAGCGGCAGGCGCGGGCGGGAGATGCTTGAACGGGGCGAGGCGTTCTGCCGGGATTCCATCCGGCTGATGATCGCTTGGTGCGGCACCTCGAGCATCGGCGCGCTGATGGTGCCGATCGGCACCGCAGCAGCCGTGGGCCTGGGTGCTTGGCATGCATCGACCGGCACGGTGACTGTCGCGGGGCTGTTCACGATCCTGCTGCTGACCCGCGAGACCTTCCGGCCGATGACCGAACTGGAGGCAGCCTATCACTCGGCCTATTACGCTATCCCGGCCGGGCGTGCGGTCGCCGACGTGTTGCGCTTGGAACCGGACGCGCGCGACACGGCGACGACGGCCCCGGCGCTGCGGCAGAACCCTCCTGGACTGGAATTCAGCGACCTCCGGTTCTGCTATCCGACTCGGAGTGCGCCGGCTCTCGACGGGTTCAGCCTCACGGTCGCTCCGGGCGAGCGGGTGGCCATCGTCGGACGCTCGGGAGCGGGCAAGAGCACCGTGCTGGGGCTGATGATGAGGTACTTCGACGTTGACGAGGGATCCATTCGCGTCGACGGACGCGACATCTCGGAGTTCCCGCTTGCGCAGTTGCGATCCCTGATCGGCGTCGTGGCGCAGGACACCTACCTGTTCCACGGCACGATCCGGGAGAACCTGCAGCTCGCCAAACCCAACGCCACCGACGAGGAGATCCGCCGCGCGGTGACCGCGGCACAGGCGTCCGACTTCATCACTCGCCTGCCCCGGGGCTTCGACACGATCGTCGGCGAACGCGGCCTGAAGCTGTCCGGCGGCGAGCGCCAGCGCATCGCGATCGCCCGTGCTCTGCTCAAAGACGCTCCCGTACTCGTCCTCGACGAGCCGACGTCGAGTATGGATGCCGCCAACGAAGCGGAGATCACGCAAGCGCTCGGTGACCTGACCCGTGACCGCACGACGATCGTCATCGCTCACCGGCTGTCCACGGTACGCGACGCAGATCGGATCGTGGTGATGGACTCCGGCCGGGTAGCCGAGTCCGGCAGCCACCCGGATCTCTTGGCTCGCAAGGGCCTTTACGCCGAACTCGTTGCGACCCAGACTGGAGCCCCGGCATGACCTCGACCCTCCATATCCACGAGCACGGCCACGGTTACGGCCCCTCTGACGCCGTCGTCAGGCAGAGCGGCCGATCATTGGTCACCAGGTTGCGGAGCCTGATGCCTCTGTTGGGTGAGCACCGGCGCTTGATCACAGTGGCCTATCTGGCAGGCGTGTTGCACCAACTGTTTCTGCTCGGCTCGTCCGGGATCGGCGCGTACGTGGTGGCCCGCGCGGCCTCGGGAGCTTCGCTGGACCGGCTCGCCGGCTGGTTGATCGCGCTCGGCTGTCTGATCCTGCCGCTGGTCGTCCTGAGCGTCGCCGACAGCACCTACGCCCATGTCGCCGCTTTCCGTGCGCTGGCCGATACCCGGGCCAAGGTGTTCGCCGCCTTCGAACGGCTCTCGCCCGGCTATATGCTCGAACGGCGCTCCGGCGACATCGGCTCGGCCGCTGTCGCCGATGTCGAACAGATCGAACTGTTTTTCGCGCACACGCTCAGTCCGCTGGCCGTGGCGTCGACCGTTCCGGTGGCCACTACCGTTGCGCTGGGGTGGTTCCACTGGTCGCTGGCTTGTGTTCTGGTTCCGGTCCTGTTGTTGCTCGCCTCGGTTCCGGCGTGGTTGCGGCGTCAGGCCGAACTGCACGGGCACGAGCTGCGCGACTCCCTCGGCCGGATGAGCGCCGACAGCACCGACACCTTCCAGGGCCTGCGCGAGCTGGTGAACTTCGGCGCACACGCCCAGCGGCTCGGACTGCTGCGCAAACAAAGCGTCCGGCTGGCCAAGGCGAAGTCCGCGCACGGACGCCGCAGCGGCATCGAGTACGCCGCCACCGACACCATCGCCCTGCTGGGCATGCTCGCGGTGCTCGTCCTGGGCGCGCGGCTCGTCGTCGCGGGCGACCTCGACCGCTCCCTCTTCCCGGTAGCCGTCGTGCTCGCCGCGATGGCGATGCTGCCGGTTCTGAAGGTGACCGAGGTGGCGCGCGAGTTGGCCATGGTCGCGTCATCGGCAGACCGCATCAACACGCTGCTCGACGCGCCCGCCCCGGTCGCCGACTTGGTCGACAGGCCGCCCGAAGGGCTGATCGTGCCGCATGTCCGCTTCACCGACGTTACGTTCGCCTACCGCAGCGACCTGCAGTCCGCCGTGAAGAACGTCAGCTTCGAGGTCCGTCCCGGCGAGACCGTCGCACTGGTCGGGCACTCGGGCGCGGGCAAGTCGACGTGTGCCAGCCTGTTGCTGAGGTTCTGGGACGTCACCGGGGGGTCGGTGTCTGTCGGCGGGCACGACGTTCGCGATTTTCCACAGGAAAACCTGCGTAGCCTCATGACCCTGGTGCCGCAGGACACCTTCCTGTTCAACACCAGTCTGCGAGACAACATCCGTCTCGGCCGCTCCGACGCATCCGACGGAGAGGTCGAGGCCGCTGCGCGGGCCGCGCAAGCTCACGAATTCATCACAACCCTGCCGAACGGCTACGACACCGTCGCAGGCGAACTCGGGGCCCTCATGTCCGGCGGGCAACGGCAACGGATCGCGATCGCGCGAGCCCTGCTGAAGGACGCGCCCATCTTGGTGATGGACGAAGCGGTGTCCAACCTTGACGCCGCCAGCGAGCAGGCGGTGACCCAGGCCATGGACGAAGCCCGGTCTGGACGCACCACTCTGGTGATCGCCCACCGCCTCTCCACGATCCGCACCGCCGACCGTATCGTCGTCATCTCCGGGGGGCGTGTCGCCGAAACCGGGACCCACGAAGAACTCCTCGCTCTCAACGGTGCCTATGTCGAGCTGCTTGCCTCGCAACTCGAAGGATTTGTCGAGACCGCGCTCTGATCTGATCGTCTGGTGCAAAAAGCGTCCTGCCCGCGCAAACCGCGGGCAGGACGCTTTTTGCACCAGACGATCAGAGAAAATCTATCACAGGGCCCCCGGGACCCCGCGCAAAAGGATTGCCCAATTTCACCCATCGGGGAACGAGCAATCCTTTTGCGCGGGGGGAATTCAGCGGATTCCGACGGGTGCCTTCCTGGTCGAGTCCGCCGGGGTGGGCTGCGTCATGGTGGCGAGTCGGTCGACGACCTGGGCGTCGAAGAGGCCGTTGGCCGCCATCCACTCGTCGTTGAACACGGTGTCCAGGTACCTCTCGCCTCCGTCGCACACCAGCACGACGACGGTGGTCTCGGGTCCGACGGCCTGGGCCCGTTCCAGCGCCTTGTAGACCACGCCGCCTGCTGAGCCGCCGATCAGGATTCCGAAGTTCTTCGCCAGGTATCGACAGGTCTCGAAGGCTTCTGAGTCACTGACCTTGATCCCTTCGTCGAGCAGGTCGTAGTCGAGGACCTCGCAGATCTCCGAGATTTCCGGTGTTCCGGTGCCGGATTGGTGATAAAAAGCCCCATCGCCGCCGAAGGCGATGGAGCCGACCGGCTCGACACCGATAATCTTCAGGTCCGGGATACGCTCTCGCAGAGCGCGGCCGGTTCCGCAGAGCGATCCGCCGGTGCCGACTGCTCCGTACAGGTAGTCGATGTCCTCGCCCAGGTCGTCGCACAACTCGCGGGCGAGCGGCCGGTAGCCGTTGGGATTCCCGGGATTGCTGTCCTGCCCCGTCAGCCAGGCACCTTGCTCGGCGGCGATGCGGCGAGCCGTGGCGTAGCGTTCGGCAGTGGCCAGCCCGTCCTCGCCGCCGGAGACGTTGAGCAGTTCGGCACCGTAGGCGAGCATACCGCGCAGCTTGTCGATGCTGGAGTGGTTGTCCACCACCGCGGTGAACCTGTAGCCGCGTTCGGCGGCGATGAGCGCCAAACCGAGCCCGGTGTTGCCGGAGGTGGCTTCGACCAGCCATCCGCCGGGAGCGATCAGTCCCTGCTCCTCGGCCTCGTCCACCATGTTCCTGGCCATCCGGATCTTCGCGGTGCCGGTGGGGTTGTACTGTTCCATTTTCAGAAGGACCGTTCCTGCGCCGTCTGCTGCCGCGAGTTGGATCAGCGGCGTTCGTCCGACCAGGTCGGACACCCTGTTCTTGATCATCGCTTGCCCTTCGCGCAGATCGCCGTCAGACACCTGACGAAGACATCGTTTTCTTCGGGGATCGACAGTGAGGCTCGAATGAAGTTCTCGCATCCCTGCTCGCGCCACGCCTTGACAATGATCCCGGCACGGTGCAACTCCTGTGCCACCCGATTCGCGTCGTGGCCCGTGTCTATGAACATGAAGTTGGCCCAGGATGTCACCACACGGAATCCCGCGCCGCGCAACTGATCCGTGACCCTGGCAATTTCGAGCCCGGTCCGGTGGACCGTGTCCGCGAGATGAGCCTGATCGCCCAGCGCGGCGACGGCGGCGTCTTGGGCCAGCTGGTTGACGTTGTAGGGAGTACGAACCCGGTTTAGCGCGTGGGCCAAGCCGGCATCCGAGGCAACGCCGAATCCGACCCGGATGCCCGCGAGCCCGTAAGCCTTGGAAAAAGTGCGCAGCACGATCCACGGCCGGTTGCGCCCGCGCAGAACCGCGAGCCCGTCAGGGTACTCCGGATTGGGGCGAGCGAACTCGCAGTAGGCCTCGTCGAGCACCAGCAAGGCCGACTCCGGTGTGGCGGCCACAATGCTCTTCAGCTCTCCCACGTTGAGCATCGTGCCTGTGGGGTTGCACGGATTGGCGAGAAAGACGAGTTTCGGCCCCTCGGCGAGGGCATCGCGCCAGGCGAACGCGTCGAACCCGAACTCGGCGGTGACAGGGACCTTCTTGACCCGGGCGCCCATCATGCGGGGAAAGATCTCGTGCAGGCTGAACCCCGGTGCCTGCGTGGTGACCAGGTCGCCCGGATCGAGCACGGTCTGGCACAGCAGTTCCAAGATGTTCTCCGAGCCGTTGCCGAGCACAATGCGGTCGGCTGGCACGGCCACGCTCTTCCCGACGGCCTCGGCCAGCCGCTTGCCGGTGGGGTCGGGATAGCGGGAGACGCCGTCGGTCAAGCGCAGGCGCACAGCTTCGGCGACCGCGGGAGAGGCGCCGAACGGGCTCTCGTTGTTGGACAGCTTGATCACGCGGGCGGCACCGCTGAGAGCGGCCACCTCTTCCGCATCGGCGCCGGGGTCGTAGGACGGCAGGGCCGCCACCTCCCGGCGCACCAAGGACGCCGCGATCGCCGGTTCGAGGACGTGATTCATGAGACGACCGCCTTCGTGCATTCGGCCTCCGGTAAAGCGCCGGTCTCGGTTGTGGCGACCCTCACCAGAAGTCGACCCTTTCCCCGCGCCCGGCCGCCAGCGCGAGGTCGGCGATGTACCGGCCCAGCGCGGCGTCGGTGACCGCCATGCCGCTGTTGTAGGCGAAGACGACGTCACCTGGATCGCGCCGGGCCCGCGCCCGGCCGAGCAGGATGTCCGGCAGTTCGGCGTCCACCGGGGGCAGGCTGCCGTCCGCGGCTCGAAGTTTGCCGCAGGTGACATGCATCTGGGTGGTGTTGGTGGCGATCCGGTAGTCCGCGCCGTGGAACACGTCGTGCACGCCGTAGCCGAGCAGCACGGCGATCGATCCCGGTTTCACCCACTCGCGCTGGACGACCTCCGTCACGGACAGACCCGAGGCGCCGATCAGGATGTCCGCTTCGCCCGCGGCTTTCCGGAGATCGTCCACGATCTCGACCTCGCGGCCGTCGACGCTGTCCTGCACGGCGCGCAACCCCTCGGGATAGGTGCCGAACACCTGCAGCCGCTCCAGGTCCGGAAGCGCCGCGAGCAGCATCGGCAGAGCCATCTGCCCCTGGACGCCGGTGCCGACGACCAAGGCGCTGCGGGCGTCGGGGCAGGCAGCGCGGGCGAACAGCGCGCTGGTGGCCGAGGAACGCAAGGGCCCGAGTTTCACGACGTCCATCAGCGCGATCGGCGCCCCGGTGGTGTCGTCGGCGATGAAGATGAACGAGTGGAACCGGTAGCTGTCCCGCATGCGGCTCGGATCGAACTCGTAGACGGCTTTGAAGCACACGGTGTCGCTGGCGGCGTCCCTGGCCACCATCGAATAGCTCAGCGAGTGGTCGTCCGAGTCCTCGATGACGGTTTTCACCGGGCTGTCCGACTCCTTTTCCCGCACTGCGCGGTAGGCCTGCTCGACCACCTCGAGCACCTGCCGGAAGTCGAAATCCAGGCCTTCTTGGTGCGATTGCGGCAGCAGCCACAGCTCTCCAGGCGCGGCGTAGCTCTGTGCCATACGAGACTTCTCCTTCGTGTCGAGGTTGCTCAGATTCCGTCCAGTCGCCAGCGCGGCGGACCGTCTTCGCCGAGTCGGATGACGGCCTTCGCCGGCAGCGGGGCGTCATGGAACCGCGATTCGAGAAAGTCCATGTGGTAGCCGGCGGTGTTGAGGTAGACCAGGTAGTCGCCGGGCCGTACTGGACGGGGGAACCCGATCTTTCGCCAGGTCACCATGTCGTTTTCCAGGCAGGTCGAACCCGCGACACAGGCCGGGAACAGTTCGTCGGCGGCGGGTTCGGCGGAGAGCAGCACGGGATCCGGGAGATAGTCGGTGTTGAACCACGGCTCGCTGAGACTGAGGCTGTTGCCCGCGACGGTGACGATCGCGTACCCGTCGGCCTCCCGCCGGTCCTCGACCTGCTGCACCCGGTAGATGGTGAAGCCGGCTTGGTCCAACAACGCCCGGCCGGGTTCGACAATGAAGCGGATGCCGTTGTCGGCTGCCTTCGCCGCCAGGCTCTTGGTGCCGTCGACGGGGTGGTTCATGAGCGTGCGTGCCGCCTGAGCGGGGGACTGCCCGCCGTACGGGTAGAAGGAGAAGCCTTTGGCGGCTTTGGTTCCGTGGTAATGGTCCGGCTCGTTCCGCTTGAGGAACTCGGCCCAGAGCCGCGGCTCGACATAGCGCATCGGCAACCCGCCGCCAATGTCGACCACGTCGGCAGAGCGCGCGCCACGCCGCCTTGCCTCGAGGCAGTGCTCGATCATTTCATTCGCTGCCGTCGCGCGTTCCTGTGGGGAGTAGCCGTTCAGGTGAAAAGAAAATCCCTGAAACCACACATGCTCCGAGAGGCCCACGCACAGGTCGACGGCCGCGTCGAGTTCAGCGGAGACCATGCCGAAACGGCTGCCCGGTTGTCCGGCCGTCCTGCATCGCAGCAGCACCCGGACCCGCCGACGCGCGCGCTGTGCCGTCGTGGCCAGCCTCCGGAGTTCGCTGATCGAGTCGATCGCGACCGAACAGCTGTGCTGGACAGCAAGGGAGTGCAGAGCGTCGTCCTTCTCGGGACCGGAGACGCCGATCCGGTGTCCGGGCACTCCTCCCGCCAGCGCTTGGACCAGTTCGGGCGCGCTGGCGACGTCAATTCCGGCGTCGAGGGCGGAGGCAGCGGACACGAAGCAGCCTGCTTTGTTTGCCTTCTTGGCGAAGTAGACGTCGACGTCGGCTCCGGTCTCGGCGAACGCCGTCCGGAGGCTGGCGATGTTTTCCTCGAAGACCTCCGGCAACACGACGTGCAGCGGTGACCCCAAGCCGCCCAGGAGGTCGGCGAGCAGGGCCCGGTGATCGTCGAGAAGTGCGGAGACCGCAGGATGACGGAGGGCGGTGAGCGGGAAGGGCGGGACTGTGGTCGCTGGAGGACCTTGTCCTCGGGGAGGCGTGAGCACCCTGGCACCATAAATGAAAACGGTTGTCATGAGCAACGGGCTGTCGGCTGCCCCACACTGTGCCGCAGAGGTGATCGGACGGTGTTGGGGGCAAAGGAAACGGTCTGCAAGGGGGGCGATCGTGAAAGCGGTTGCGGCAGAAGCGATCTGGTTGGGCGTGGTGGGCCGAGCGACTGCGGAACGCCTCCGGGTCGGAGGGCATCCGGTTCTTCTTGTCCGGTTGAACGGCGAGGCGCGATGATCGTTGCTGTCCGCAGCAGGCGGCCGATATCGAATCTCCGTCGCCTCGACGTTATGGCCGGACTCCTGACGGCGACCGCGGGATGTGTTTCCGCCAGATAAAAACGGTGGCACTCGGATGCGACTAGAACAGTCGTCCCGATGGGGTTTTCTCAGTAGCGTCCGTGGTGTTCGTGATGTGGCGAAATGCTCGCGAGCGGGTTTTGAGTATGGCGGCGGCGCGTTCGCCGAGGCAGCGCAGGCGGGTGTGGAGCAGGTTGCGGGTGTGTTCGTCGAGGGTGAGCGGGGGTCGGCCGGTGGTGTTCTTGACCGGGGTGAGGATGCCGGTGCCGGCTGAGTGGTAGGCCTTGTCGGCCGGGGTTTTCAGGCCCTGTGCCGCGGCGGCGGTGAGGGTGCCGGTGATGCCGTGGTCGCGGGCGGCGGACAGGTTGTTGCGGGAGCCGGGCAGATCCAGCGCGGGAATCCGTCGGGGCTGGCGAGGAACTGGATGTTCCCGCCGAAAGCGCGGTGTTTGCCGGAGTACCAGAGGCGGACGGTGGTTCCGCGGTTCTTTCCTTTGGTTTTGGTCGTGGTCGCGGCGACGTGGTCGCAGGCGATGAGGGTGCCGTCGAGGATCACGTGCGTGTCCCCGGCGGCGCGCCGCCGGGCGAGGACCTGGTGCAGGTCGGGGGCTTGGCCGGCGAGCGCGGTGACGGCTCCGTGCAGGTACCGGTAGGCCGTGGCGATGCCGATCGGGTGGTCAGCGCCCGCCTGTCCCGGCGGGTGCAGCGGCGGCGGCGCTCGGCGGACAGCGCACGCGCGACGAACAAGGCAAGCTCGCGCGCCACGTCGAGCGTCGCACCATAGGCAATCACGTGGGGTCTCTGGAATTCCCGGACTTGATCTTCAGCAAATCCAGTCCTACCAGCGGCCCCACGCCTCGCACCCGGGCGATACACGCCCCACCCAGCCCTACCGAGAAAACCCCAGTGTGCTCACCTGTGCTGGACCAAAGGCTGTCGGCCCCTGCGCCGCCTAAACAGTGTAACCAGTGTTGCCCTCATCGGTGACGGTCCGGCGAATCCGGGGCGGCAGCGAGAATGAAGCTTCCGCTGGCGTATCTGCCATGGAGCTAGAACCTCGGTGAATTGTGATGGCGGCTCAGGTGTTGTTTGCCGCCGCTCTGGCGGAGCTTGTGCTTTCGGTCGGTACCGCTGCGTGTGGCGGGGCCAGCGGAAGAGTGGGTCGGCTGCAGCCTCGTGCTGCCTGTGGAGCTGTGCGGTCTGGTCTGCGAGATGCGCTGATCCGGCAGTGTCAGGTGCCCCGAATGCTGCCGGCGGCAGCGCTTGGCGCGTTGCCGCCCGTGCTCGGAACCGTGATGCAAAGAGACGTTCCGACCTGATCAGTGCGTTTACCCTGCCCGCAGCGTGGCTCGGCGCAGTCCTTGCGCGATCTGCTATCTTACGTCTAATGAAAATGAAATCGGGTATCAATGTCATGATCGCGACGATGTTGGTTGTGCTTGCAGGCTGCGCGGGCGGAAGGAGGGATGCCTCCAACGCAGGGGGGCGAGAGGATTCGGCGGGGCAGGGTGCGACGTCCTATCCGTTCAGCATCAAGAACTGCGGCACCGACGTGACGTTCGAAGCGGCGCCGAAGAGAGCCGTCACGATGAACCAGACCGCGGCTGAGATCCTCATCCGATTGGGGCTGGGGGACCGTATCGTCGGATCAGGCTACGAGACCTTCAAACCGCCAGACGATATCGCCGACCGGTACAGGAAAATTCCGATTCTGTCGGGGCGCAAAGAGACGATCAAGCACGAGAAGCTGCTGGAGGCGCAGCCGGACTTCGTCTATAGCAGCTTCGCAAGCTTCCTCACGGCGACACAGGGCGGCGAACGAGATCAGTTGCACAAGCTGGGCGTGCCGACCTACGTGACAGAGTTCGACTGTGCGGAGCACGTCAGCGTGGCGGGCGCGGATTTCCCGATGCTGTACGAAGAGTACCGACGGCTGGCCAGGATCTTCGGCGTGCCTGCTGCCGGGGACAAGCTGGCGTCCGAGCAGCAGGCCGTGGTGGACAGGGCGCTCGGCAACGTCAAGAAGCGGAGTACGCCGCTGAAGGTGATGTGGTTCTACTCCTCCTACGGGGGAACTCCGTGGGCGGCCGGTCCCGGCGGGCTGCCGCAGCGCGTCTCCGAACTGGTCGGTGTCAAGAACATCTTCGACGATGCGTCGACCAAATGGGCCGAGGTGAGCTGGGACGAGGTCGCCGCCCGGAATCCCGACGTCATCATCCTGGCCGACTTGACCCGAGGCGAGCCCAACGACACCGTGCAGGAGAAAATCAACCTGCTCAAGCAGGATCCGCTCACGAGCAGGCTCGATGCAGTGAAGGGCAACCGGTTCGTGACCATGCTCGGTGCGCAGATGGATCCGAGCTACGGCAGCGTGCAGATGGTTCCCGAGCTCGTCGACGGCCTGAACAAACTCCAGTGAGCAGCCGACCGTGATGACGAGAAGCTCGCCGAGAACCGCGAGCGACACCACCCCCCCCTCGACCGGTGGGACAGTCCCGGTGCGACTGCGGCGCACCTCGATCGCGTTTCTCTTCTTAGCGGCCGCCGCCGGGCTGATTGTGTCGATTCTCATGGCGTCCCTGTTCGGGAGTGCCGACATCAGCCCGTTCGACGTGGTTTCCACCATCCTCCGGCATATCGGCCTCGACGAGATGGCCCCTGCCCCGGCGCTGCCTAAACTGCTGGACGCTCTGATCTGGGAGTCGCGCTTTCCGCGGGTGCTGCTCGCCGCCGCCGTCGGCGCGGCGTTGGCTGTCTCCGGTGCGGTCCTGCAAGCGATCACCAGGAATCCCCTGGCAGACCCGTACCTGCTCGGAGTGTCATCCGGTGCCTCCACCGGTGCAGTGGCTGTTCTCCTGCTGGGCATCGCCGGGGGTATCTCCCTCTCGACGGGGGCGTTCGTCGGTGGCCTGGTCTCCTTTGTCCTGCTGCTGGCGCTGCTCGGCGGGGGGCGCGTAGCCAGCCCTTCCCGGGTAGTGCTCACCGGCGTGCTCGTATCCCAGTTCTTCGCCGCGATCACGTCGGTCATCCTCATGGTCAGCGGCGACGCGAACTCCACCCGCGGCTTCACCTACTGGTTGCTCGGCACGCTCTCCGGTTCCCGCTGGGAGGGGGTGACCGTCGCTGTCGTGATCATCTTGGTCGGCATTCTCGCAGTCCTGTTCTTCGCGCCGGCCCTGGACGCCTTCACCTTCGGCTGGGACTCCGCTGCTGCACTGGGGATCAACGTCACTGCGGCCCGCGTCTCGCTGATGGTGCTGACCTCGATCATCACCGCAGCCGCCGTGGCGTCCTCCGGAGCGATCGGTTTTATCGGGCTGCTCATTCCGCACGCTGTCCGCGTCCTAGCGAGCCCAACGCACCGCCTTCTGCTCCCGCTGTCCGCGATCGTCGGCGCTACCTTCCTCATCTGGGTGGACACCTTCGCACGCACCGCGTTCTCTCCCCACGAATTGCCCGCCGGAGTCATCACCGCGCTGCTCGGCGCGCCCGCGTTCGCGCTGGTTCTGAAGCGTCTGGAGTCGTGATGGGACGTATCACCGCCACCGAACTGTCCTGGTCGATCAAGGGGCACCGACTGCTCGACCACATCGACCTGGCAGCCGACGACGGGAAGACCGTCGGGTTGCTCGGTCCCAACGGGTCAGGTAAGTCCAGCCTGCTGCGCCTGCTCGCCGGATTGCGTCGTCCTGACAGCGGGACGGTGCGCTACGGCGACACCAGCCTGCACGCCCTCGGCCGCCGAGTGCTCGCCCGGCGGCTCGCCGTCGTCGAGCAGGACGTGACCGCTCACAATCACGTCAGCGTCCGGCAGATCGTGGAGCTCGGTAGGACCCCCTTCCGCGGCCGCTTCGACGCGCTGACGAAAGACGATCAGCGGATCATCGACGCGGCACTGGAGCGCGTCGACATGACCGACAAACAGCATCAAAACTGGCATACCCTGTCCGGCGGGGAGAAACAGCGTGTCCAACTTGCCCGCGCCCTCGCCCAGGAGCCGAAAGAGATCCTGCTCGACGAACCCACCAACCACCTCGACATCCGCCACCAACTCGAACTCCTCGACTTACTCAGGACACTGGGCCTCACCTGCATCGTCGCCTTGCACGACCTCAATCTCGCCGCCCGCTACTGTCACCACATCGTCATCCTCGATCACGGGCGAGTAGTCGTTGCCGGTGCCCCCGATGCCGTACTGACTACCGAACTGATCGAATCGATCTATGGTGTCAACGCGCTGATCGACCGAGAATCCGCTTCCGGCGCGCTCCGGATCACCTACCTGGCCGCTGCCACATCGAGAACGGCCGAGGCGGAAGCCCGCACGTAAGAAGGGAGGTCGCACAGGCTGCTGGGACGAACTCGCGCTGCGCGCTGGTGACGACTGTCGCCACATCTCAGACAGGGCAACCGAAGCTCGGCAGAGCGGTACGCAGCGCCGGTCCAACGACGCCGCTGCGGACTTCACTCCACGCGGGTGGATATCTCAAAAACCACGCGGTTCATGGGCACTACCCACAGCTGACTTGGCCAGGCCGCACGGCGGGGGACGACGTGGCCGACTTGCCTGTCTCTTGACGGTGCACGGAGTTCTGGCTCTTCCGCCAAGGGACTGTAAAAACGAGCGGCTCTGGCCCGAATCCGGTGGTAGCTGTGCGTGTCGGTGCATGTCGTATGCGGTGCCGCCTGTCAGCGTGACGCCAGTGCAACGTTGATCAACTTCTGAGGTTGGTGTTCTCGGGACTGTCTTCCCTGGTCATCGAGGGCGTTGAGGATGATGCGGGAACACTCGTGGTGTCGGCATCGACGCATCCTGGACCGGTAGCCTGCCCGGGCTGCGGGGCGCCGGTGGAGCGGGTGCATAGCTACTTCGCCCGACAACTCGCCGACGTCCCAGTCGGTGGTCGGCGAGTCCTGATACGGCTGCGGGCGCGGCGGATGCGCTGTCCCTCCCTTGACTGTCCACAACAGACGTTCCGTGAACAGCCCGCCGGGGTCGTCGAGCGCTACCAGCGACGCACTGTGCGGCTGGCTAAGCAGGTGGGCGGCGTGGTCCGGGAGCTGGCCGGGCGTGCCGGCGCGCGGGTGCTGGGCGGGCTCGGCGTCGCGCTGTCACGGCAGACCGCGCTGCGGGCCTTGATGCGGCTTCCGCTTCCCGATCGACCGGTGCCGCGCGTGATCGGGGTGGACGATTTCGCGCTGTGCAAGCGAAAACGCTACGCCACTGTGATCATCAACGCGGAGACGGGCGAGCGGGTCGACGTGCTGGGCGAACGCAAGACCGAGGTACTCGAAGCCTGGTTACGGACCCACCCCGACATCGAGGTCGTCTGTCGCGATGGCTCGGCCGCCTACGCCGACGCGATCCGCCGTGCCCTGCCCGACGCGATCCAGGTCGCCGACCGGTGGCACCTCTGGCACAACCTCGCCGAAGCCGTCATCAAAGAGGTCGCCGCGCACAGCAGCTGCTGGGGCAAGACCGGGCCACCGCCGCGAGAGGGAATCCAAGCCCGGACCACCCGGCAGCGCTGGCGGCAGGTCCATGACCTGCTCGATTCAGGTGTCGGCCTGCTGGAATGCGCCCGCCGACTGAATCTCGCACTCAACACGGTCAAACGCTACGCCCGGATCACGCAGCCAGAGCGGCTGGCCCGGGCGCCGAAATACCGCCCCACGCTGGTCGACCCCTACCGTGAGCATCTACGACACCGCCGCCAGATCGATCCCGCAGTCCCGGTGAAGACGCTATTCACCGAGATCACGCAGCTCGGCTACACCGGCAGCCTCAACCTGCTCCAGCGCTACATCACCCAAGGTCGCGTCGAATCCGACCGGCCCGCGATCTCCCCGCGGCGCCTGGCCCGCTACCTGCTCACACGCCCGGACCGACTCAAAGACCACCAGCGAGAACGGCTCGACGCCGCCGCGGCCTCCTGCCCCGAGATGACAGCCCTGGCCGGTCTCGTCGCCGATTTCGCCGCCCTCCTGGCCCCCACTGCCGGCAACGATGTCCGCCTCACTGGCTGGATCGAACTGGCTCGGGGCGAGGACCTGCCCCATCTGCACGCGTTTACCCGCGGGCTTGAATTCGACCGCCGCGCCGTGAATGCCGCCCTCACTTACTCATTCCACAATGGACGAACCGAAGGCGTCAACACCAAGACGAAGCTGATCAAGCGGCAAATGTACGGCCGGGCTGAATTCCCGCTCCTGCGCCACCGCGTCCTGCTTGGCTGAACTACACGGCGTCACCACCGGAAGTGAGCCAGAGCCGATCTCGGAACAGTCCCCACCCGTCTCGGTGCGACGTTCAGATCACATTCTGTGGTGACGTTCAGGTCGTGTAGGCCGCTATCTGTCGGGTGTTGCTGACGCGCTGTCGACGGCTGCGTGCCGGCGGCACCGGTGAGCTGTGGTCCGACGGTGCCGTAGGTGATCACGAACTCGTGGGCTCGGAGTAGCTGGATCAGCTGGCCTGCCGCTGAGGTGTCGTCGGCGTCGAGATCTGGTGGTAGCCCGAGGGTTTTGTGGACGAGGCGGGGGAGTGCGGCGAGGAGTCCGCCTTCGCGGCAGTAGGTGTTGCGGAGTCTGGTGGGTCTGCTCGAACAATCTCTCTGGATCTGATCAACCACCGCGCCGAGGACCTGTACACGGACGAGGACATGACTGCCGAGTTCGCCGAGGGGCTACCCGAGACCCGTACGACTACGACTTTGACAGCCTCTGCGGCGTGCTGTTCGAAGACGAAAACCACATCGGCTTCCTGTCTTCGGAGAGCGCTCCAGCCGCACCCGGCGAGCTGGATCACCTCGTTGAACCCTTCCATTCACAGAGAGAGCGCGACCCGAACAGCGGCTTCCGCCGCTGAACAGGAACCCTGTAGGCGTGCCACAAGCGCCCGCCTGCAGGGTCGTGCAGTGCGGTCGACGTGCCGCTTGGGGCGGGCGTGCCGGGCGAGACAGAAGTCTGGGCCTCCAAGGACTGAACCGTCCACATCGAACCCCGGCCAGAAATTGTTGTGTGGTGAGGAATCCATCGCATCCCGTTGTCGCGGAACGACTTCCGGCACCGGGTCAGGTGTCGCCGGACCGTCGTGCCACCGTGTCCTCATGGCGATGTGGCCTCGTGTTCGCCGGTCGGGCACGGTCAGCAGCGGTCCGGTCATCGCCGTGGTCACCAGCGCCATCACCACCATCAACGAGTACAGGTCCTGGCCGACCAGGCCCGATTGCAGGCCGATCGTGAGGATGACGAGTTCGGTCAGGCCGCGGGTGTTCAGCAGCACCGCCAGTGTGGTCGCGTCGGGTGCCGGTACTCGTTGCAGCCGGGCCGCGACGTAGGCAGCGCCCGCCTTGCCGACCACCGCGACGAGCAGAACGAGGACGGGGTCGAGCAGTCGGGTGCCGACCAGGTCGGACAGGTCGACCCGTAGGCCGGCGGTCACGAAGTAGACCGGCAGCAGCACCGAGGTGATGGTGCTGACCTGACGTGCCGTCCCGACCTGGTCCGCGTTCTTCGGAAAGACGAAGCCGAACAGGAACGCGCCGAACGCGAAGTGCAGGCCGAGCCACTCGGTGGCCCCGCCGGAGGCCAGTACGCCGACGGTGACGACCAGCAGCCGGGGTGTCGCGGTCGTGGTGAGCAGGCGCGACAGCAGCGGTCGTACCGCCAACAGCATCACCGCCAGGTACGGGACAGCGAACAGGAGCCGTGCCGGGTTGCCGTCGCCGACCAACGCGACGACGCCGGTCAGCACCGTCCACACCACCACGTCGCCGATCGCGGCGATGCCGAGTGACATCGTCCCCAGCGGGGTTCCCCGCAGCTTGCGGTCGGCGAGAATCCTTGCCAGGACCGGGAATGCGGTCGCGCCCATCGCCACGCCGAGGAACAGCACGAAGCCGAGACGGTGCTCGGTCGGGTAGGCGGGCAGGAGGTACCAGGCGAGCGTCGAGCCCAGTGCGAACGGCACCAGCGTGGCGCTCGCCGCGATGGCGACGATCACGCGCCTGCGCTCGTTGATGAGCGACCGGTCCAACTCGAGCCCGATCACGAACATGAACAACGCGACGCCGACGTCGGCCATCGGTGCCAGCAGCGGGCGGACGTCCGGCGGGATCAGTGTCGTGGACAGCTGTCCGGCGAACAGCGTCGGGCCGAGTGCGATCCCGGCGACGATCTCGCCGATCACCGCGGGCTGGCCGAGTTTGCCCGCCGCGGCACCGAAGAGGTGGGCGATCAGCAGGATTAGCGCCAGGTCGACCAGCAGGAGGGCGACCTGATCGGTCATGCCGGCCCCGGTTCCGCCTCGATGCAGCTGGTCATGGTGTACGGCAGCAGCCGGGTCACGCCGGTGACGGTGAAGCCGGCGCGCGCGCAGACCCGCTCGAAGTCGGCCTGGGTGCGTTCGCGCCCGCCGAGGTTGACGAGCATGTTCAGGTCGTTGAGGTAGGCGTACGGGTCGTTGCCGTCGACGGTGTCCGGCAGCACCGACTCGACGATCAGCAGCCGGCCGTCGTCAGGCAGGGCGCGCCGGCAGTGGCGCAGGATCGTCACGACCTGGTCGTCGGGCCAGTCGTGCACGACGCTCTTAAGCAGGTGCAGGTCGGCGCCGTCCGGCACGGCGGTGAAGAAGTCGCCCGTCTCGACGGTGCACCGCCCGGCGACGCCCGCCGCCCGGAAGTTCTCGGCGGCCTGTGCGCCGCCTTCGGCGGTGTCGAAGAGGATTCCCCGCAGCGTGGGGTGTTCGCCGAGGATGGCCGACAACATCGTGCCGTCCCCGCCGCCGATGTCCAGCACGGTCTCGAAGCGGCTGAAGTCGTAGTGTTGCGGCAGGGTGGCTGCGACCTCTCGGGTGCCTTGACCCATTGCCGCGTTGAACAGCGCGGACAGCTCCGACTCGGTCCGCAGATGGGCGAACAGGTCGGTGCCGTGGAGGTCGTCGAACGCCGGTAGTCCTGTGTGGACACTGTCCGGCAGCCGTAGCCAGGCCGCTGTCAGCAGTGGGTCGGTGAGTACCCGGGCCACCGCGTACAGGGACATCGGATGGTCGGCCCGCAGCTGCGCGCCTGCTTCGGTCAGGGCGAACCGGCCGGACGTCGGTTCGCTGAGGATGCCGAGCGCGGCCGCCGCGCGCAGCACCCGGACCGTGGTGTGTTCCGGCGTGCCCAACTCGTCGGCCAGCTCGGCGGCGCCGCGGTCACCGTCGCCGATGCGTTCGCTCAGCCGCCATCGCGTCACCTGCCCGACGACGTGCGCGGCCATGCCGCCAAACACCAGCTGCGCCAGCCTTCCCTGGGCGGCTAACACCTCGGCCATGTCGGTAGTGTCGGCGATGTCGGTCATGCCGTCCTCCGCTGTTGTCGTAGGGGTCGGGGTCAGGCGGTGATGGGGAGACTGAGAAAGCCCCGGACCGACTTCGACGGGCGAAGGCGGGGCGTGCCGATCAACCGGATCCGGGGCAGGCGTTCGCTCAGTGCCCGCAACGCGACCTCGCCCTCGATGCGGGCGAGCTGGGCGCCGAGGCAGTAGTGGATGCCGCCGGCGAAGGCGAAGTGTTCCGGCGTGTCGGTGCGGGTGATGTCGAACGTGTGCGGGTCGATGTAGACCTCGGGATCGCGGTTCGCCGACGCCAGCATCGTCAGCACCGAGCTGTTCGCCGGGATCCGCTGCCCGGCCAGTATCGCCTCGGTGTTGCAGACCCGGGTGGTGACGGGGATCGGTGGGTCGAACCGCAGCACCTCTTCGACGGCCCGGCCGGCCAGTTCCGGGTTCTCCCGCAGCGACGCCCACGCGTCGGGGTGCCGGGCGAACTGGAATACGCCGTTGCCGATGAGGTTGACCGTGGTGACGAACCCGGCGATGAGCAGCAAATGGCAGGTGGCGAGCAGTTCGTCGGCGCTCATCTGACCCTGGTCGGCCGCCTCGACCAGGACGGTGATCACGTCCGAACCGCGTTCGCCCCTGCGCTTATCCGCCAGCTCGGTGAACAGCTCGTTCAGCGAGGTGACGGCCGCAGCCAGTTCGGTGGCCGTGCGGCCGGGCAGCGGCCCGTCGAGGGCCTGCGCGGTGAGGGTGCCGCAGCGCGACACCTCGTCGTACTGGTCGTCCGGCACGCCGAGCAGGTCGCAGATCATCTTCATCGGCAGCGGCGCGGCGAAGTCGGCGATGATGTCGAACGGCTCGTCGGTGCGGCCGATCCGGTCGAGCAGACGATGGGCGGTCTGCTCGATCCGCGGCCGGTACCCGGCGAGCTGCTTCGCCCGGAACGCGGGTGCGACCACCCGGCGCAGCCTGCCGTGTTCCGGCGGGTCGAGTTCGAGCAGCGACGGGGCCAGGCCGAGCGGGAGCCGCTGGTACTCGTTGAGCGTGCCGGTCGAATCACGGAAGCCGAAGTCGGGACCGCGCAGCACCCTGGTGCACAGCTCGTGCGAGGACACCGCCGAGTAGCCGATCCGGCTGCGGTAGACCGGGCCCTGTTCGCGGATCCGGTCGTAGACCGGCCACGGGTCGCCTCCGCACAGGAACAGCTTGGCGACCTGGTCGCCGGACGCGGCCATCAGGTGTCCCGCGGCCCGCGCGACGTAGTTGCGGGCGGTCTTCTTGAAGCTGGACAAGGGTTCTCCCGGTCAGTCGCGGTGTTCGGTCGGCGGTTCTGGCAGCAAGATGGCTTCGCTCGGACACGTGCGCACCGCTCGGCGGACCATGTCCAGCTGGTCCTCGGCGGGTTCGGCGACGAGGAGGATCACGGTGCCGTCGGTCTCGTCCTGGCCGAACACCGCGGGTTCCATGAGCACGCACTGTCCGGCACCGACACAGCGGTCGGTGTCGACCACGATCTACATCGGTCCTCCCAGCCCGGTCCGGTCACCAGGTGACCGGCAGTTCGTGCAGTCCGTAGGTGAGCGCGTCCTTGAACGGCAGTTCGTCGATGCCCGCCGCTAGCCGCAGGCCTGGGATCCGGGTGGCGAGCGTGTCGAAGACGATCCGCAGTTCGGCCCTGGCCAGGTTCTGCCCGAGGCACTGGTGCACGCCGAACCCGAACGCGATGTGTTGGCGGGCATCGCGTTCGATGTCGAGTTCGTCGGGGTCGGCGAACGTGTCGGCGTCGCGGTTGACGATGGAGTTGAGCGCGATCACGCCGTCGCCCGCCCGGATGAGCGTGCCGCCGATCTCGACGTCCGCCATGGCCAGCCGCGGTGTCACCTCGGAGATGCTGAAGAACCGCAGCAGCTCCTCGACAGCGCCCGGGGTCTTGCCGGCATCGGCCCTGATGGCGGCGAACCGGTCCGGATCGGCCAGCAACGCCAGCGTGCCGAGCGAGATCATGTTCGCCGTGCTCTCGTGCCCGGCGATGAGCAGCAGCAGACTCGTGCTCACCAGTGTCCCGGTGTCGACCTCGCCGGATTCGCGCTGCCGCAGGATCTGCCGGCCGAGCAGGTCGTCGCCGGGGTCGGCCGCCTTGGCGGCCACCAACTCGCCGAGATAGGCGTAGAGCCGCATGACCGCATCGAGGCGCTGGTCGGCGGTGACCGACCTGCTCAGCGTGGTGGAGCTGCACTCCTCGAAGAAGACGTGGTCCGCGTAGGGCACCCCGAGCAGGTCGCAGATCACCAGCGACGGCACCGGCAGGGCCAGCGCCCGCACCAGATCGACGGCTGCCGGCCCGGCCAGCATGGCGTCGATCCGGTCGTCGACGATCGCCTGGATCCTGGGCAGCAGGGTCTTCGTGCGCGGCACGGTGAACTCGCTGATCAGCGCCCGCCGGGCCGCGGTGTGCTCCGGCGGGTCCTGGCTCGCCATCGGCAGCGGCGCGTCCGGGTCCACCCGCTCGCCCTCGAACAGCAGCGGAAACGCCGGGTTCTGCCGGTTGGCGCTGAAGTGCGGGCTGGTCAGCATCGCCCTGGCGTCGGCGAGCCTGGTCAGCGCCCAGGCGGACTGTCCGGTCGGCAGGGTGACCCGGCTGACCGGCTCCTCCGCGCGCAGCCTGCGGTACTCCGCGGGCGTGCCGAACGGGCAGGTCCGCGGCAACGGAAAGGTCTGGGGTGCCGCCTCGTGTGTCATGTGGACCGTCCTCCGCACGGTCCGGGCGCGGTCAGCGTAACGCCTTGTCGGACAGGAGTTCCGTGCTGAGTGTCCACAGTCGACCGGCGAGGTCCGGGTCGCTGGCGAGCCTGCCGGGCCGCCACTGTTTCCCGTTGCGGAAGTAGCGGCCGGTGACCGGCTCCAGCTCGGTCGCGGTTGCCACGTGGACGGCGGTCTCCGCGGCCTTGTCCGGGGTGCGCTGGAACGGCCTGGCCAACGTGAGGAACAGGCCGTACGGCCACGGGGTGTCCCTCCCCAGCCCGGAGCGGGTGAAGCACGGGTCGGCCGCGTTGACCGTCACCCCGGTGCCGGCGAGTCGGCGGGCGAGTTCGGTGGTGAGGAAGACGTTGAGCAGCTTGGTCGCCGCATAGGTCCGAATGTGGTGGAAGTCCAGTCCTCGCGGCAGATCCGCCAGGTCGATCCGTTTGACGTGCTGGTGCGCCGTGGACGCCGCGACGACGACGCGGGCGGGCGCGGACGCGACCAGCACCGGTTGCAACCGGTTGACCAACAGGAACGGCGACAGATGGTTGGTGGCGAAGTCGACCTCGAACCCGTCGACGGTGAGTTCGCGTCGCGGCCGGGCCACGCCCGCGTTGAGCACCAGCGCGTCGAGCCGGTCCAGCCGGGCGACCATCTCGCCGGCCAGCCCGTCGACCTGGTCCAGTGCCGCGAGGTCGGCGACCAGGAACTCGACCGCGGCACCGGGTACCCGCCGCTCGATCCTGGCCGCGGCCGCCCGGCCGCTCTCGACCGTGCGGGCGACGGCGATGACGGTCGCCCCCCGGCCGGCCAGCTTCGTCACGATCGCCTCACCCACCCCGCCGGCACCTCCGGTGACCAGGCACGTCATCGACATCGGCACACCTTTCGAAGCGTCGGGGTGGTCACCAGGTGACCGGGAGCCCGGCGAGGCCTCCGGTGAGCACGTCGGTGCGGATGTGGATCTCCTCAACCGGCACGGCTAGCCGCATGGTGGGGAACCGCGGGACGAGTTCGGTGAGCACCGCCCGTAGCTCGACGGTGGCCAGCGACGCGCCAGGGCAGTAGTACGGGCCGTGGCCGAAGACCAGGGGAGCGCCGACCGGCCGGGTCGGGTCGAACACGTCGGGGTCGGCGAAGACGGCCGGGTCGTGGTTGGCGGCACCGATCTCGAGCAGGACCAGTTCGCCTGCCCGGATCAGGGTGTCGCCGATCCGCACGTCCTCGCGGGCGTAGCGGGGGATCCCGGCGCCGCTGCCCTTGACCGAGTACCGTTGCAGTTCCGGGATCCTCGCGTCGATCAGCCCGGGGTCGGCGGCCAGGGCCGTCCACCGGCTCGGCTCGGCGAGCAGCAGCAGGCTCATCGCCAGTTGTGCCACGGTCGTCTCGTGCCCGGCGAAGAGCAGGGTCATCGACAGGACGGCGATCTCGTGGTCGGCGAGATCCTCGTGATCGCACAGCCGCGAGATCACGTCGTCGCCGGGCTCCTGCCGCTTGCGTGCGACGAGCTGGTTGCCGTAGCCGAACAGATCGACCATACCCTGCTGCGACCTGGCGTTGTCGCCGACATCGGCGGCGGCCTGGGTCCACGTCCGGAACTGACCTCGGTCCTCGTAGGGCACCCCGAGCAGCTCACAGATCACCAGGATCGGCAGCGGTACCGCCATGGCGTCCTGCAGATCGGCGACCGGGCCGTGCTCGGCGAGCCGTTCGGTCAGCTGCCGGGTGAGGGTCTGCACGCGCGACTGCAGCCCGCGCATGCGCTTGGGGCCGAAGTGCGGCAGCAGCAGGCCGCGCATCCGGGCGTGGTCGGCCGCCTCAGTGTCGAAGTTGCCGGTCGGGCCGCCGAGGACGACCGAGTCGCTGATCCGGGGGGCGTTGCCCGGATCGGGGTGCGACCGGCCGAGTCGGTCGTCGCCGAGCAGGGCCCTGGTGTGGTCGTACCCGACGACCAGCCACGCCTCGTCGCCGGTCTGGGTGCGGACCCGGTGGATGGGGCCGCTGGACTGCAGCTTACGCAGCGTCGGTGGCATCTGCAGGGGGCTGGTGCGCTCGAACGGCAACTGGGGCAGTTCGACGGTGGCCGTCACGATGTCCTCCACTGTGGTGCGATCCGATCGTCCACTTGGGACGGTTGCCAGCCCATGAGTCGGTCGAGCGCGCGGACGGTGACGGCCGACGGGAGCAGGCCGGCCGCGGCGACACCGAGGTCGCGCAGCGCCACGGCCGGCGCCGCCGTCCAGCATCCGACCGCGCCAATACGCCGCGACTGCCGAGTCAGAGTGACGCTGCGTGGGCGGCGCAGCCGGGTGTAGCGGACCGGTGCGGTCGGCATCCGGTCCACTGTGGACGCATCGGCCGGGCCGACGGTGTGCATCACCGCAGTGGCGTCCTCGAGCGCGAGGCCCGCGGCCCCCAGGTTCGGCGTCATCGCGTGCGCCGCGTCGCCGACGAGCACGACCCGGCCGTGGTGGAACTCCGGCAGCGGGGTCGACAGGTCCTCGATGTCGTTGTGCAGCAGGGATTCCTCGCTGACCATGGCGAGCAGCCGCGGGATCGGCGAGTGCCAGCCGCCGAACCTCGCGACGAGGTCGGCCTGGTCGTTGGCCGACCCCGGTGGTGCGACGGCCAGAGCCGAGCAGTGCACGAGACCGCCGGGCAGCGGCAGGATCGAGAACCGCAGCCCCCGGCCCCAGGTCTCGCCGGCGACCGTGACGTCCGGTGCCCTCAGCACCATCCGCCAGGACGTGTAGCCGGCGTAGCGGGGTTCGGGGTGGTGCGGGAACAGGGCGCGGCGGGTGGCGGAGCGGATGCCGTCGGCGGCGACCACCAGGTCGGCGGTCAGCTCGCCGTCGTCGGTGCGCACCACCGCCTTGCGCGTGGCGTCGCCGCTGCTGCCGATGTGCGCCGTGGTCCCGGTTCGCAGCGTGCCCGCCGGCAAAAGCGCGGCCAGCGCGTCGATCAGTTCGGCGCGGTGGATGGACAGCACCGGGTCGCCGAACCGGCGGCGGATGAAGTCGAGGTCGGTGCGGGAGATCCACCGGCCGTCGGGCCTGCGCACCCCGCCGTGCGTCTGCTCGATCGCCCGCGCCATGACCTGCTGCTTGGCGCCGATCACCGCCAGAGCCCGCACTCCGTTGGGGGTCAGGCCGATCCCGCTGCCGACCGGCCGCAGCGCCGCCGCCCGTTCCAGCACGGTCACCCGCCAGCCGAGTCCGGTGAGCCCGACCGCGGTGGCGAGGCCGCCGATCCCTGCGCCGATCACGACGGCGTCGGTCCCGCTCACGACCGCACCCCGGGCCTGGCGCCTGCCACGCGCCGGTTCGGCTCGTACCGATGGCGCATCGCCGCCTGCCCGGCGATGGTCAGGGCGGCCGTCGGCAGCAGCACGGCCAATGCCGCGCCGAGGCCGTTGTGGCCGGCGATGAACGCGCTCGGCAGGCAGAGTCGTTCGATGACGATCAGCTCGTGCGCGCGCAGTCCGTCGGCGCGGGGGACCGGTCGACCGGCCCGCACCAGGACTCGCACCGAGGACACGGTGAGCAGCACCGCCGGCAGCAGCACGATCGCGTAGGCGGCCGTATCGACGTCGGTAGGCCACCACAACGGCAGCGCGACGGCGAGTGCGAACCATGCGAGGTCGAACAGGGCGATCACCCGGAGAGTGGCGAGATCGCCGTGCCGCACCGGGAAGGTGCGGTACCCGCCCTCGGCGTCGCCCGCCGTGTCGCACAGCGCGCCGATCAGGTTCGACGACGAATCGTGGATCCACAGCAGCAGCGCGACCGGGAGGAGTTCGACCGGCACGGTGCCGGAGACCGACAACGCGCCGAGTATCAGCGCCAGTGCGGTCGGGCCACCGCGCACGAGGTTGCCGAGGATGCCGCGGGCCTTGAGCAACCGGCTGTAGGCGACCCCCAGCGCGCCGGCGAGCAGCACCAGGACGAGGTTGCGCGGATCGAGCGCGACCGCGATCCCGCCGCCGAGCAGGATCGTCACCCACATGCCGGCGAACGCGGCGCGCGGGCTCATCCGCCCGGACGGGATGGGCCGGTGCGGCTTGGCGCCCGCGTCGAGGTCGCGGTCGTAGAAGTCGCCGCCGTACAGCGACGCGACCCAACCGAGCGTGGGAACGAGCCAGACCCCGACGAGCTGCCAGGCCGCGACCGGCGCGCCGGTGAGCAACGCCCCGGCGACGGCGACCGGACCGACGTAGAACAGCGTGTCGACTCGGCACACCTCGGCGTGCGCGAACAACCGGGTGCGCAACGAGTGAATTCGGCGTGTTTCGCCCACCTGTTACCCCCGTATTCGCAAAGGAGCTTGATTCGGACCGTACGGGGCTGTTTCGGGACCGGTCAATGTCGTCAACGGTAGAATTCCGGACTTTCAGGATCGTGCCAGAAGAATGTCGACGGGTGCAGAAACATACCAGGTGGAAGCCAGGATGCTTCGGCTAGAGTCGGTTGCGAACATCGGTCTTACCTGCGGCGATCTCGGGGGTAATTGGTGCTGAAAGCTTCTAAGCCGGCTTCCAAGGAAATGTCGGAAATGCGGGTGGATCGGAGTGTCGTTCGCGAGTTGTCAGCTGTCGTCGTCGACCGGATCCGGAACCGATGGCCGGGCGAAGGAGACACCGACAGGTTGGCCGAGATCTGCGGCTACGCCCTGTCCACGACCGGAAAACTGTTCCGGCCGATGCTGCTCCTCGAATGCGCACTCGCGGTCGGCGGGAACGTCGAGCACGTGCTGCCCGCGGCGGTGGGCGCCGAGTGCGGCCATGTGGCGAGCCTCATCCACGACGACATCATCGACCGCGACGACGTTCGCCGCGGTCAGCTCGCGACGCACCGCAAGTTCGGCACCGAGGACGCCATCGTCGCGGGCGACGCGTTGATCTTCGACCTGTTCGCCGGCCTCGCCGAGTGCCGTGCGGCCGGTGCCACCGCCGACCGGGTCGTGTCCGCGTTGCACGCGGTCGCCCGGTCCGGCATCGACCTGTGCCGGGGACAGACGCTGGAGGCCCAGGTCACCGCCGAGCGGTGGTTCTCCGTCGAGACCTACCTGCGGGTGGCCGAACTCAAGACCGCCGCGTTCTTCCGGGGCGCGTGCGAGAGCGGCGCGATCCTCGGTGGCGGCAGCGAGACGGAGATCGCCGCGCTCGCGGCCTACGGCGGGCACCTCGGTCGGGCCTTCCAGATCCAGGACGACCTGCTGGCGTTCGTCTCCGACGACACCACGACCGGCAAGCCGGGCGACAGCGACCTGTCCAACGGCCGGATCACCGCCCCGGTCGTGTTGGCACACCTGCACGCCGGTGCCGGGGACCGGCTGCTCATCGAGCGGCTGCTGTCCGGTGTGGACGATCCACCTACCGGGCTGCGGTCGCTGCGCGACGTCGTCGAGCGGACGGGTGGGCTGCGCCGGGCGAACGAACTGGCAACCGAGACGGCCCAACTGGCACGCCGAGCACTCGACGCGATCCGGCCGGCGCAGAGCCGCGACCGGCTGCACGAGTACGCCGTCGCCGTGATCGCCCGACAACAGTGAGGGAGCACATGGACCGCGCGAAACTCACCAGCCGCACCGTGGACGCCGTCGAGGCGTCGGTGGACCACCTCTGGGCGCGACAGCGCGCGGACGGCTCATGGGTCGACCGGCTGTCGTCGTCACCGATGACCACCGCCATGGCGGTGATGGCACTGGCCCGCGCCTGCCGCGAGACGTACGCGAAACAGATCGAACTCGGCCTTTCCTGGCTGGAGCACAACCAACGCGCCGACGGCGGCTGGAGCATGGCCGATACCAACCCGCCGAGCAGTCCCGGCACCACCGCGTTCGCCATCGCGGCGTTCGAGTCGCTGGCGCCGGGCACCACCCGATCACGGATCGACGCCGCCCAGGCGTTCATCGAGTCCAACGGCGGCGAGAGCATCATTCCCGGCATGGTCGGGTCGGGGCCACGGACCTGGCCGGCCGCCGCCGCGATCGCCTACGTCCTCGCCGGGCTGCGCGAACCCGACCAGCAGCCGTACCAGCCGTTCGAGGTCATGCTGCTGCCGCGCGCCCTGCGCAACAAGGTGAGCATCGGCCTGCCGGGAGTGCTGGCACTGGGCATCATGCAGTCCCGGACGATGCCGGCCGGCAGGCTGCAACGCCTGGCGCAGCGGCTTTCCGAACCCCGGGCGCTCGCGTGGCTGCGGGCCGTGCAGGGGCCCAACGGCGGTGTCGAGGAATGCCCGATGCTGTCGGCGTTCATCTACATCGGACTGCACGACGCCGGTGTCGGCGAGGACATCCAGGTCGGTTCGCTGTCCTACCTGCTGGAGACGCAGCGCGACGACGGATCCTGGGCGGTGGACCGGGATCTGGAGATCTCGGTGACCGCCTACTCGATCCTGGCGCTGGCCGAGCTGTCCGACGTCGCGGCCGATCCCCGGCTCGAACCGACCAGGGACTGGCTGCTGTCCACCCAGTGGACCGAACCGTTCCGGCCGTTGGGTATCCCGGCGGGCGGCTGGTCGTGGAACGTGCCGTCCGGCTGGCCGGAGTCCGAGGACACCGCCGTCGTGCTGTACGTGCTCGGCCTGCTCGGGCTCACCAAGGAGTACCCCGCCGTCGCCGACGGGCTGCGCTGGCTGCGCGCGCGGCAGAACCGCAACGGGTCGTGGTCGGAATGGGTGCGCAACTCCAACATCCTCAACGACCGGCCGTGCCCCGGGGTGACCGGCCACGTGCTCCTCACGATGAACCTGCTCGGCGACACCGGCGGCGCCCGGTCGCCGGCCGGCAGGGCGCTGGCCTACCTGCGGCGCGTCCAAGCCGCCGACGGCGCGACCCCGTCGATCTGGTTCCGCGACTCGACCCACGGCACCGCCAAGGTGCTCGAGACGTTCGCCGAACTCGGCCGGCCGCAGGATCTCGTTGCGGTGAAAGCGAAGCAGTGGCTGCTCGGCAAGCAGCGCCCGGACGGTGCGTGGCCGTTGGGGGTCGAGGTCGGGGTGGAGGGCGGCACGGTCGAGGAGACCGCCTGGGCGGTATACGCCCTGCTGCTGTCCGGTGTGGACCCGTGGTCGCCCGCGATCACCTCGGCGCTGGAATGGGTGTTGGACAACCAGCGGACCGAGGGCGCCTGGAGCCCGAGCCCGGTCGGCCTCTACTTCGACGATCTCTGCTACACCGACGACCTCATCGCCCACACCTTCACGACGCGGGCTCTCGCCAGGTGGTGCAAGCTCACCGGCACGGCGGTTCCCGTGGGTGGCCGGTGACCGGGTTGCCGCCAGGGCCGAGGCTGCCGTCGGTCGTCCAGTCCGCGTGGTGGGCGCTGCGGCCACAGGGTTTCGCCGAGTCGTGCCGGCGGCGCTACGGCGGACTGTTCACCGCCCGGCTCTACCCGTTCGGGCCGGTCGTGCACGTCGCCGACCCCGAACTGATCAAGCAGATCCTCACCGCCCCGCCCGGGGTGTACCGCGCCCGCGACGCCAACCGGCCGGTGGAGTTCGTCGTCGGGTCCCGGTCGCTGCTGCTGCTCGACGACGTCGCCCACATCAGCAGGCGGCGCGTGCTGCTGCCGCCGTTCCTCGGCGGTCGGGTCGGCGCGTTCGCCGGCGAGGTCGAGACGATCGTTGCCGAGGCGGTCGCCGGGTGGCCACGGGGCCGGCCGGTGCGCCTGCACCATCGGCTGGCGCAGATCACCCTCGAGGTGATGATGCGGGTGGTGCTCGGCATCCGGGACGGCGATCGCCTGCACGAACTGCGCGAACTCGTACCGGAACTGCTCCGGATGCACCCGGCGATCGTGCTGTCGTCGAAACTGCGCTGGGACCTCGGAAGGCGCAGTCCATGGGGCCGGTTCGTCCGGGCGCAGCGTCGGGTCGACGCGGTGCTGCACGCCCAGATCGCCGACCGCAGGCGAGGCGCGGGCCCGTCCGGGCGCGACGTGCTGTCCCTGCTGATGGAGCAGGACGGCGACGCGGCCATGACCGACGACGAGCTGCGCGACCACCTGGTGACGCTGCTGGTCGTCGGGCACGAGACCACCGCGACCGCGCTCGGCTGGGCGATCGAGCGGCTGGTGCGCCATCCCGACGTGTACCGGCAACTGCGGGAAGACATCGACGACGGCGGCGCCGACCAGCTCGACGCGGTGATCAACGAGACCCTCAGGGTGCGGCCGGTCACCATGGACATCGGCCGCACGCCCGCACGGACCACAGAACTCGGCGGCTACCGGATCCCGGCCGACACCATGCTCGCGGTTTCCTTGGGGCTGCTGCATTCCTTGCCGGAACTGTACGACCGGCCCACGGAGTTCCGGCCGGCCAGGTTCCTCGGCGTCCGGCCACCGGCCTACCACTTCCTGCCGTTCGGCGGCGGCCCGCACCGCTGCCTCGGCGCGACGCTCGCCATGCTCGAAATGCGGGTCGTGCTGTCGACTGTGCTGCGCACGGTCAACCTTCGACCGGCCGATTCCCGTTGGGAGAAGGCGAAAGCGTCCGGTCCGATGCTCGTTCCCGCCCGTGGGGTCGAGGTCGTGCTGCTGGACAGGAACCGCCGCGGCGTCGCCGCCACGACACAGGAGGCACAGCAGACGTGACGCAACCACAACTGACCGGGCAGCTGGCCGTGGTGACCGGCGGGTCGCGCGGCATCGGGCGGGCGATCGTCCGGCGCATCGCCGCGGCGGGCGCCGAGGTCGTCCTCACCTACCGGGCCGACGAGGTCGCGGCCAAACAGGTGGTGGCCGAGGTGGCCGCCCACGGCGGTCGCGCACACGCCGTGCAGTGCGACTTCGGCGTCCGCGGCGCGGAGGCTGGGCTGTTCGCCGCGGTGGACGAGCACCTCGCCGCGACCGGCGCCGCCGGTGTCGACATCCTGGTGAACAACGCGGGCATCGCGATGTCCAAGCCGCTGGCCGAGGTGACCGAGGACGACTACGACACCGTGATGACGGTCAACGCCAAGGCCGTGTTCTTCACCCTGCAGCAGGCGCTCACCCGGCTCAACGACAACGCGCGGGTCGTCAGCATCTCCTCGATCAGCACGTCTTGGGCCACCGGCGGGGAAGCCGTCTACGCGGCGAGCAAATCGGCCGTGGAGCAGTTCAGCCGGGCGGCGTCGCGCGAACTCGGCAAGCGCGGCATCGCCGTGAACACCGTCGCCCCCGGCGTCACCGACACTGACATGGTTCGCGGCTCGATCTCCGACGACATGTTGCAGGACGCGGCCTACATGACATCGATGGGCAGGCTCGGGCTGCCGGACGACATCGCGGGAGCGGTGCTGCTGCTGGTGAGCCCGCTCGCCGGCTGGCTCACCGGACAGCACCTTCGCGCGGACGGCGGCCTGATGTGACCGGGCCGCGGACAGCCGCCGAGGTCTCCCTGGACCGGCACGTTGCCCCGTTCGACCAGCAGGCCGTCGACGCGTCGGTCGAGCGGCACGGCGCGACGATCCTGCGGTCGGTGTTCCCACCCGCCCTGGTGGCTCGGGTCAACGCCGAGGTCGACGACTGGCTAGCCACCCACCCCGAGGACGGACAGCCGCCGACCGACTCCGACCCGTATGCGGCCTACCTCGGGCTGAGGACCAAGCGGGTCAACGCCATGATCGCGAAGCTCCCGTCGCTGCCCGAACTTGTGGCCAACGAGCCGACGGTCGCCTGGGCGCGCCGGGTGATGGCCCCACGCTGCACCGCGATCCTGTTGAACACCAGCGAACTCATCGAGATCCAGCCGGGTGAGTCGGCCCAGCCGATGCACCGCGACAGCCAGTGCTGGGCGCACGTGCCGATGGCGGGCGCCCCGGTGATGGTCAACGCGATGATCGCGCTGACCCGGTTCACCGAGGAGAACGGCGCCACCGTGGTGGCCCCCGGCAGCTTCGGCTGGGGAATCGAGCGATGGCCGCAGGACACCGAGCTGACCCAGGCCGTCATGGAACCCGGCGACGTGCTGCTGTTCCGCGGCGACCTGATCCACGGCGGCGGTCCCAACAGGACGGTCGACGAACGCAGGCGCGCCGTCTCGATCAGCTACTGCGCCGGCTGGCTGCGCACCGTCGACAACGGCGTCCTCGCCGTGCCGCCGGACCGGGCCCGCGCGCTCGACCCGACGACGCGGGAGTTGCTCGGCTACGCCATCTACGACGGTCTGCCCGAGTTCGGTGGCGTGCTGGGGCTGACCGCCGACGGCGACCCGCGGTACCTGTTCGAACCGGCCGACGCCGACTAGCCCACCAGAGCAGCCTGTCCGGAGGTCCCATGTCCGTCCCGCGCACGATGCCGCTCGACCGGCCGGTCCTGCTGGACCCCCCGCCGGGCTACGCCGAACTCCGGTCCAGCGAACCGGTGGCGAAGGTGATCATGCCCGGTGGTGGCGAGGCCTGGCTGTTCACCCGGTACGATGATGTCCGGACGATCATGGCGGACACCCGGTTCGGGGTGATCCCGCCCGGCACCGACACCACCGGCAACCCGACCCTGGCCCAGGACGGCGACGGACACCGACGGTTGCGCCGCCTGGTGTCGCGGGTGTTCACCATGCCGAGGATGGTCGGCCTCGAACCGCGCGTGCGGGCGCTGGCCGACGAACTGGTCCACGCCGTGATCGCCGCCGGTCCCGGGGTCGACCTGGTCGCTGCGCTGAGCAGACCGTTGCCGCTGACCGTGATCAGCGAGATCCTGGGCGTCCGGGTCGAGGATCGCGACGAGTTCCAGACCTGGGTCGAGGCCGCCAACGCGCTGGTCGTGCCGGTGGACGACCCGGAGAAGGTCGCCGAGTACGCGGCGCTGGGTCAGGAGCTGTGGAACCACGTCGCCGCACTGGTCACCGATCGTCGCGCACACCCCGGCGACGACATGTTGAGCGACATGATCCGCGGTCAGGACACCGACAGCGACCGGCTCAACGAGGCCGAACTCGTCGTCACCGTGATCACCCTGCTCACCACCGGCTACCTGACGACGGCGAACGCGTTGTCCGCCGGTGTCATCGAGCTGGCCACCCACCACCGGTTCGGTGAACTCGCCGACGACCCCGACCGGATCGAGCACGCGGTGGAGGAGGTGCTGCGGCGGCAGACCGGACCGGGCAACGAGGCGTTGCCGCGGTGGGCGCAGGTGGACCTCGAACTGGCCGGCACGTCGATCAGGGCCGGGGACATGGTGCTGGCCCGGCTGGAGGCGGCCAACCACGATCCGGCGCGTTTCCCCGACCCGGATCGGTTCGACCCGTCGCGCACGGCGAACCCGCACCTGGCGTTCGGCTACGGCCGGCACCACTGCCTCGGGGCCATCCTGGCCCGGATCGAGCTGCGCGCCGCGGTGGCCGCGCTGGCCGCCCGCTGCCCGAACCTGACGCTCTGCTGCGCCCCGCAGGACGTGCCGTGGACGGGCCATCCGTTCGACGACGGCCCGGCGCGCATACCCGTCGCGTGGTGACCGCTGACATGGGGAGGACGTGAATGGAGACTCGTAGGCCTGCGTTGGTCGACCGGTTCCGGCCGGTCGACCTGGAACGGGACTGGGACACGCTGCGGCGTGACGCCCCGGTGGCCCGCGTGCCCTGTGCCGACGGCGAGGCGTGGCTGCTGTCCCGGCACGAGGACGTGCGATTCGTGTTGAGCAGCAAGGACTTCGCGGTCACGCCGTTGACGGTCGCGCCCTCGGAGGGGACGAACAACTCGATCTTCCAGGACCCGCCGGGGCACACCAGGTTGCGCAGGCTCATCTCGCCCGCGTTCACGGTGCGTCGCACCGAGCAGCTGCGGCCGTTGGTCCAGGCGGGCGCCGACCGGCTGGTCGCGGCCACCACCACGCTGTCGGCGCCGTTCGACCTGATGGCCGCGGTGGCCTACCCGCTGGCGATGGACGCGATCTCCGAGGTGGTGGGCATCCCGGTGGCCGGCCGGGAGACGTTCCTGCGGTTGGCGGGCGCCATCCTGGTGCCGGACGAGAACGAGGAGCCAGACGTGATCGTGGGCCATGCCAAGGCTCTCGACGACTACATCCACGAGATCATCGAGGACCGCAGGCGTCGCGGCGGTGGCGGGCAGGACGTGCTCGGTGTCCTGCAGGCCGCGCTCGGCGAGGACGCGCTGAGCGACGACGAGATGGCGCAGTTGGTGCTGGGCCTGCCGATCGCTGGGTACGTGAGCACTACCACCGCGCTTGCCCTCGGCATGCGGTACCTGGTGGACGGTGGCTGGCTGCCTCGGCTGCGGGCCGAACCCGGCCTGGTCGCGCCGTTCGTCGAGGAGCTGCTGCGGTTGCAGTCCGGTGACAACGGCGAGTCGATGCCCCGGTACGCGACGGCGGACGTGACGGTCGGCACGACCAGGATCGCCAAGGGGGACATGGTGATCGCCCCGCTGATCGCGGCCAACCGCGACGACTCGGCCTTCCCCGACCCGCAGATCTTCGACCCGTCGCGGCGCACGGACCCGCACCTGGCCTTCGGCGCCGGGATCCACCGCTGCGTCGGCGCGCCGCTGGCCCGGATGGAGCTGCAGTGCGCCGTGCGCGCACTGATGACAGTCGACGCGGACCTCACGATCGAGACCGACCCGGCGGACATGCGCTGGCGGTCCAACCTCTTCGGTGACGCGTTCCCCGAGGAACTGATGCTGCGCTGGGCGGACGAGGGGAGCGGTCATGGCGCCGACTGACGACGACGCACCGTCCATTGTGTACCCGTTCGCTCGGACGTCACCGATCGAGCCGTCGCCGGACCTGCACCGGGTACGCGAGCAGGCACCGGTGTCCAGGGTCCGGATGGCCGACGGCCGGGACGCGTGGCTGGTCACCCGGTACAGAGGACGTCAAGCTGCTGCTCGCCGACCGCAACTTCGGCACCAGCTACCCGGGAGTGTCACCCGTCGACCCCGACGATCCGATCGCGGCGTTCATGTTCCTGACCGATCCGCCGGAGCACACCCGGTTACGGCGTCAGGTGTCCAGGGCGTTCACCGAACGCCGGATCGCCGGGCTGCGCGAGTACGCCACCTCGACGGCGCAGGACCTCGTCCGGTCGATGCTGGCCGTGGGCGACGGCGCCGACCTGCAGTCCGCCTTCGCCTATCCGCTGCCGATCGCGGTCATCTCCGAACTGCTCGGCATCCCGGACGCCGGCCGCGACAAGTTCCGCCGGTGGGCCGACATCGTCCTGCGGTCGGCGGGCCTGCCCGACGACGAGGTGTACACCGGTTTCGAGGAGCTGCGCCGGTTCGTCATCGACGTCGTCGACGCCAAGCCGGACGGCGCCGACCTGCTCAGCCAGCTCGTCGTCGACTCCGGCGAGGGCGACGGCCTCAGTCGAGCCGAGATCAACGCCATGGCGCTGGGGCTGTTGATGGCCGGCTACATCACCACCGCGCACGCCATCACCACCGGCGTGGTGCGGCTGATGCTGCGGCGCGACTTTTTCACCGGACTGACCGAGCGAACCGTCGATCCGGCGGCCGTGGTGGAGGAGCTGTTGCGTTGCCAGGACGAGGAGATCGGCATCCAACGCATCGCGCAGCGCGACGTGGAGTTCCGCGGCGCGCTGATCAAGCACGGTGACACCATCGTCGTCTCCCGGGTGGGCGCCAACCGGGACCCGGATGTCTTCGGGCAGGGCGACCAGGTGCGGCCCGGCGGCGACAACGGCAGGGCGCACCTGACGTTCGGGTTCGGGCCGCACCACTGCCTCGGTGCCGCGCTGGCCCGGATGGAGCTGACGGTGGCGCTGGTGACCTTGGCGACGATGCTGCCGACCCTCGAACTGGCCGCGCCGCTGACCGAGATCGGCTGGCAGAGCGACGGGATGGACATCTCGTTGCGAAGCCTGCCGGTCCGGTGGTGAGCGGTCGCCCGCGCAACCTAGAAGGGAGCTGACGTGATACGAGAACCCGAAGGCGTGCCCCGATTCGCGCCACCGTACGACGTCGAGGCACTCGACGACGCCGTGCGCACCCGCGGCGCGGCCGTCCTGATCGGAGCGTTCGATCCGGCGCTGTGCGACCGGTTCGTCGCCGAGGTGCACGACTACCTCGACCGGCATCCCGACCGCCGGGAGCAGGCGGCGAAGTCGATCCTGGGGTCGTTCCAGGGCCCGCGGTCCAGGACGCTGCACGCCCTGGTCGGCCGGGTACCGGTCGCGACCGAGATGGTCGCGCAGCCCGACCTGCTCGGGTGTGCCCGGCGGTTGCTGGCTCCGTTGACGGCGAGCGTGCTGCTGACGATCGCCGAGTACATGAAGCGCCATCCCGGTCAGGAGTGCCAGTCCCTGCACCGCGACACCGAGGCGTGGACGCACGTACCGATCGGGGAGCACCCGGTCGCGGTCACCCTGATGTGCGCGATGAGCGATTTCACCGCGGACAACGGGGCGACCTGGGTGGTGCTGGATAGCCATCGCAAGCCCCGGGGCGAGACGCCTACGATGGCCGACGCGGTCCGGGCCACGATGTCCACAGGGGACGCTCTGCTGTTCCGGTCGGACGTCTTCCATGCCGGTGGCGCCAACGACACGGTGGACGACGTCCGGCGGATTTTCTCCCTCGGCTACCAGGTCGGCTGGCTGCGGCCGGTGGAGAACAGCACCCTGCGTGCCGCCCGCGCTGGCCGCCGGTCTGCCCCAGGATGTCCAGGAGCTGCTCGGCTACTCCGCCGAGCTGGTGCTCGGCCTGTACGAGGGCGACCACCCGAGCAGCGCCATGACCAGAAGTGTGCAGCCGGCATGACCGCCGAGCGACCGGCCGGTCTGTTCGAAGTGGTTTTCCTGGCGACTCACACCGAACTGTTCGGCAGCACCCAGAGCGTGATGGCCGCCGAGCTGGACGCCCCGCTGCCGGCCGCCACGCTCGTCGACGGGCTGCGCGTGCTGAGCAGGCGCCAGCCGATGCTGCGCGCCCGGCTGGCGGGCGAACCACCGGACTGGCGATTCGTGTTCGATCGCACCTTCGACGACGTCGAGGTCGGCACGGTGTCGGCAGACACCGGGTGGCTGGCGGAGATCTTCGCCGCCGAGTGCGACAACGTGCTGGACCTGACCAGGGGTCCACTGTGGAGAGTGCTGCTGGTCGACGGCGGCCAGGGTGTGGTGGCCGTGGTGGTCACGTTCGCGCACGCGATCGTCGACGGCGTGTCGGCGATCGCGTTCATCCGGCAGCTCGTCGACTCCGTTGCGGAGGCGGAATCGCACCCGGTGCGGCCGCCCCTGGAGGACCTGGTGCCGGTCGTGCCGGCCACGGCCGAACCACCACCAGCGCCCGCGCCGACCGGGGAGTGGCCGTTCGTCGAGGAGGTCGAGCTGACCCTGCGGCGGACCAACGTCGTACTCGGCCGCATCGAGGAGTCCACTGTGGACCTCATGCGGCGGCGGTGCAGGGCGGAGAACGTCACCGTCGACGCGTTGTTCGTGACGGCCACGCTACGGGCGTTGCGGCAGCGGATTCCGGCGGCCCTGTCGGTACCGGTGATCTGCGCGTTCGACGCGCGGCCCGTGCTGGAGCCCGGGGTGCCGGCCGCCGAGATCGGCATGTACATGAAGGACCTCAACCTGTTCGACCCGGAGTGGGCCGCGGACCGATCGAGCCTGTGGGAACGGGCCAGCCGCATCGCCGGACAGATCGAGAGCAGACGGAACTGGGAACTCGCACACCCGGCGGGCTACACGGCGGCCGACATACACACGCAGATCCGACTGGCCGCGGCGTACCCGATGAAGAGCTTCCCGTTCGGCTTCTCGGTGTCCAACCTCGGCCGGCAGTCGTTCGTCCGGGGCTCGCGGCCGTCGTTCCGGTCGCTGTACCTGAGTTCGACCGACCGGATCGGCATTATGGGCTTCCAGTTGGTGCTCACCGAGATGCGCGGCGAACTGTTCCTGACCTTCGTGCACGCCGACCCGCTGATCGCGCCGGACACGATGGCCGCGTTGCGCGACGACATCATCGCCACGGTTCGCTCGGCGGTCCACGACGACGGCGGGCCGGCATGACCGGAACCAGAACCCCCGTGGCGCGCGCGCCCGGCTTTGCCTGGCCGCGGGACGTCGTCCGGGTGCCGGACGAGGACTGGGTGACCCGCCCGCTCGACGAGTTCGGCGTCCGGTACAACCAGGTCGGCGGGCACGCCTACTACCAGAAGAACCTGGACCCCCTGGTCGCACAGGCCGCCGTCGCCATCAGGGACGGCCAGCTGCTCGTCGACTACTCGGCCGGCACCGGCCTGCTGACCCGGCGCGTTCTCGACGCCACCCCCGCGCGGATCGGGGTACTGAACGTCGACCCGTCGCCGAAGTTCCTCCGGGTCGCCGTCGAGAACCACGCGGACGACGAGCGCGTCGCGTTTCGCCTGCTGCGTCAACGGAAGGAGGAGAAACGGCTGGAGACCCTCGACGACGTGCTCGACCCGGCACTGGCCGGCCGGGTCGACGTCGTCACGGCCGCGAACGCCATCCACCTCTACCCCGACCTGCACTCGACGCTGACTTCGTGGCACCGGGTGCTGCGGCCGGGCGGCATCGTGCTGATCAACTCGGGTTGCCTGCGCAACCCGCACGCCCGGCGGGCGGACTGGGTGCTCGACGACACGGTCGACCGGGTGAACGAGATTGTCGTGGAGCTGGTGCTGCGCGAGCCCGCGTTCGCCAGGTACCGCGAGAACGTCGTCGACCGGGACCGATGGTCGGCCTACCTCGCCGCCCGGCAGAAGGCGTTCGTGCCGCTACGCCCGCTGGACGCCTACACGGATGCGTTGTCCCTGGCGGGTTTCGACGTGCTCAACGTCAGCGACGCGACCATCTTCGTCGACGTCGCACAGTTCGCCGAGCTGTTGGTCACCTACCACGAGAGCGTGCTCGGCTGGGTCGGCGGAACGGCGCGGATCGCCGGTGTCGGCCCGTCCGAGCAGGCGCTGCGGGACCGGTTCTTCCTGATCCGGTACGGCCTGGAGCGGACCTTTCCCACGGCCGACGAGTTCCCGTGCAACTGGACCTACCTGACCCGCCGGCGGAAGGGATGACCATGGAAGCCGTGGCGATCACCGGTCGGGGCGCGCTGTCCCCGTTGGGTGTCGGCGTGTCGAGGACGGTGATCGGCGTGCTGTGCAACGAGATCGCGATCCGGCCCGCGCCGTGGCGGCAGGGCGACGGCCGTGCCGGGCTGTGGTGGGGGACCGTGCCAGGCTTCGAGCCCAAGGAGTGGGTGGACGGCGACGTGCTGCGCGGCACCGACCTGTTCGCCCAGTTCGCCGTCGCGGCGGCACAGCAGGCGGTCGACGAGGCGGGCCTGGTGAAACCGGACCGGCGGCGGACCGCGGTGGTGCACGGCACCAGCATGGGGGGCATGGCGACGCTGCTGCGTGCCCAGCACGCCCTGGACTCGGCGGGGCCCGAGGCGATCGACCGCAAGGCGATCATCAAGTTCTGGCCGAACATGGCCGCGGCCCAGATCGCGATGCGCTGGCAGTTGCACGGGCCGTTGCTGACGCTGGCCGGCGCGTGCGCGGCGTCGGTCGACGCGATCGGCACCGCCGCGCGGCTGATCGCCGACGGGCGCGCGGACACGGCGATCACCGGGGCCACCGAAGGTGGGTTCGCCGTGCCGGACGCCGAGGCCGACGACGGCTTCGTCCCGGCCAACTTCCACAGCCAGGCCCGCTACGGACTGGAGACCACCGAACAGGACCGGCTGCGCGCGGTGCTGCCGTTCGACCGGTGCCGCTCCGGCATCGCCACCGGCGACGGGTCGGCGATGGTCGTCCTGGAGAACGCGGCGCTGGCGCGCGCCAGGGGAGCGACGGTGTTCGGCGAGGTCGTCGGCTACGCGTCACTGTCCGACGGGCACCACCCGTCGTCGCCGCACCCGTCCGGCCGGTGGGAGGCCGAGACCATGCGGGCCGCGCTCGACGACGCCGAGATCGGACCGCGCGACGTCGGCGCGGTTGTCGCGCACGCCGCCGGCACCCAGAAGGGGGACGCGGCCGAGATCCGCGCGATCAACCAGGTCTTCTGGGGCAGGTGCGACCCGCTGCCGGTGACCAGCGTCAAGGGACACCTCGGCCACACCGGCGCCGCGTCCGGGGCGATGAGCCTGCTCATGGCGCTGCACGCGTTGACCGACGGCGTGCTGCCCAATGTCGCCGGCACCGACGACGTCGACCCGGAGGCCGACTTCGAGGTGGTCGTCGGCACCCCGCGCGCACTCGACGCGGAGTTCGTCCAGGTCAACGCGTTCGGCCTCGGTGGGCAGAACGCGTCCATGGTGATCAGGCGCGCCAGGTGAGGCCGGCGGACATCCGCGGTCCGCGCGACATCCGTGGGCTGGACGCCTGCCGGCTCGCCGAGCTGGCCGCCGCGATTCGCGGGCTGCTGGTCGAGAAGGTCCGACGCTGCGGCAGCTATCTCGGGTCGAACCTGGGTGCCGTCGAGCTGACCATGGCGATTCACCGGGTCTTCGACTCACCCCGGGACCCGGTGATCTTCGACACCGGCCACCAGGCCTACGTCCACAAGATCCTCACCGGCCGGGCGGCCGGTTTCGACCGGCTGCGCAAGCGGGACGGGTTGTCCGGCTATCCCTCCCGGGCGGAGAGCGAGCACGACTGGGTCGAGTCGAGCCACGCGTCGGCTGCGCTGGCCTACGCCGACGGGCTCGCCAAAGCGTCTACATTGGACGGTTTGCCTCGGCATGCGGTGGCGGTCGTCGGCGACGGTGCTCTCACCGGCGGGATGTGTTGGGAGGCGCTAAACAACCTCGCCGTCGGACCGCGCCGCCCGGTCGTCGTCAACGACAACGGCCGATCCTGCGCGCCGACGGTGGGCGGCCTGGCGAAGCACCTGGCCGCGCTGCGTGAGCCGGCCGGATCGCGGCAGCCGTTGTCGCGCAACCTGTTCGAGAACCTCGGCATCGCCTATCTCGGCCCGGTCGACGGCCACGACATCGCAGCGCTGGAGACGGCGCTGTGCCGGGCGAAGGACCTCGCCGCGCCCGTGGTGGTGCACGTGATTACCCGCAAGGGCAACGGCCATCCGCCCGCCGAGCGAGACGATGCCGAGCGGATGCACCAGGTCGCCGCCACCGATCCGGCAGCCGCCCCGGTGCGGTCCTGGACGGCGGAGTTCGCCACCGAGCCGGTGCGTATCGGCCACCGCCGCGCCGACCTGGTGGCCATAACCGCGGCTATGCCGGGTCCGACCGGTCTCGTCGCGTTCGCCGACGCCTTCCCCGACCGATTCTTCGACGTCGGCATCGCCGAGCAGCACGTGCTGACCTCCGCGGTCGGGTTGGCACTCGGCGGCAGGCATCCGGTGGTCGCCGTGTACTCGACGTTCCTCAACCGCGCGTTCGACCAGCTGCTGATGGACGTCGGCCTGCACCGCGCCGGGGTCACCCTGGTGCTCGACCGGGCCGGGCTCACCGGCGACGACGGTGCCAGCCACAACGGCATGTGGGACCTCGGCATGGTGCCAGGCATCCGGTGGCCGCCCCGCGCGACGCGGCGACACTGCGCGAGGAGCTGGCCGAGGCGGTCGCCGTCACCGACGGCCCGACCGCGTTGCGGTTCTCCAAGGGCCCGGTCATCGTCTCTGTGCCGGCGCTCGACCGGATCGACGGCGCGGACGTGCTGTTCCGGACCGACCCGTCGAACCGGCCGGACGTGCTGCTGGTCGGGGTCGGCGCCTTCGCCGAACTCGCGGTACAGATGGCGCACCGGGTCGGCGACCAGGGCATCGGCGTGACGGTCGTCGACCCTTGATGGATTGTGCCGGTGCCTCCGGTGCTGGCCGAGCTGGCCGCGGCTCACCGCCTCGTCGTGTCCATAGAGGACAGTGGCCGGCACGGCGGCTTCGGCTCGTGCCTGGCCGCGTTGCTCCGCGACGCCGAGATCGACGTGCCGCTGCGGGACGTCGCCGTTCCGCAGCGATACCTCGACCACGGCACGCGGGCGCAGCTGCTCGCCGATCTCGGGCTCACCGCACGCGACATCGCTCGCCGCACCGTCAGCTGGGCGATGCGCTCTCCGGTGCAGCAAGCTGAACTCGCACGTAGTCCAGCAGCGCCGCGTTCACCAGATAGTTCGGTTCGTCGGAGCCGTTGATCACGACGCTCGCCAGGTTGGCCGCGATCAGGTCCTCCACCACCAGGTGGGCCTGACCGCCGGTCAACTTTGCGAGCGTCGTCACCGTCACCCGCATCCCCGGCCGGGTCACGATCCGGCGCAAGGTATTCTGTGTCAACGGGGTCAGCATCTCGTAACTCAGTCGGACGACACGCTGGAACGGGATCTCCCAACCCAGCAGACCGGCCGTGCGATCGGAGTTGTCGGTCAACCCGTCTGCCAGGTAGCGCACCGGCAGTTGCCGGTGCGTCATGAGGTAGGCGGCCGTCTCGCGTACCGCCATCGGATTGCCGCCGCACAAGGTGATCAGCCGCTGTGACGCGTCGGGCTGCTCGCGGAATCGTTGCCGCCCGATGATGCCGGCGAGCAGGTCGGCCGCCTCGACGTCGGTCATGGGCTCGACCCGCAGCTGCAGGATCCCCGGCGAGGTGGCCAGCCGCCTGCGGGACGTGGCGATCACCGCGCAGCTGGCCGTGCCGGGCAGCAGCAGATCGAGTTCGGGCATGCTCAATACGTCGTCGAGCACCAGCAGCACGTGCTTGTCGGCGACGGCGTCGCGCCACATCGCGGACAGCGCCACCGCGCCGGACGGCAGTTCCCCGTCGACCATCCGGGTCGAGCGCAGGGCGTCGGCCAGCACCGACGCGGCCGTCGCGCCGCCCGCGTTGCTCAGCTGCACGTACCACTGGCCGTCCGGGTACCGATCGCGCAGCTGGTGGCCGGCGCGCCCCGCGAGCGTGGTCTTGCCGATGCCGGGCGGGGGCCGTGCAGGGCGACGATCCCAGGGGTGACCCCGTCCGGTCGCAGCGTGTCGAGGATGGAGGTCAGTGCGTGCTCCCGGCCGACGAAGTCGGGGACGTCGCGGGGAAGCTGACACTGCCGCGCCGTGCCACCGTGCCGGGCGGCCGGGATGGTGACCGGCTCGGCCGCTGCCGTGATCGCCGTGGTCGGTGTCCTGGCCGGCCTGCGGTCGTTGAGGATGTCGTCGTGCAGGGCCTCGAGTTCGGTGCTCGGGTCGATGCCGAGTTCGCCCCGCAGCAGCGCGGAGGCACGCCGGTAGGACTCCAGCGCGTCGGCCCGTCGCTCCGACCGGTACTGGGCGGAGATCAGCTGCTTCCAGAACACCTCGCGCAGCGGATACGCCGAGGTCAGTTCGATCAGTACCGGCACGATCTCGTCGTGTCGGCCGGCGTCGAGGTCGAGCGCGATCCTCCGCTGCAGCAGCGCGAGCCGTGCCTCGTCGAGTTGCCGGGCCGGCCCTTCGCGGAGCACGTCCGACGGCAGGTCCTCCAGCGCGTTTCCGCGCCACAGGCCGAGAGCGGACCGCAGGGCCGCCATCTCGGTCTCCTCGTCACCCGCGGTCCTGGCCTCGGCCGCCTGCGCTCGGTACCGCTCGAAACAGGTGAGATCCAGCTCCGCGGACCTGGCGTCCAGGATGTAGCCGTCGCCGGCCGCGTACAGATGGTTCGGGTCGAACGACGCGCTCGCCAGCGTCTTGCGGACGCGCATCACGTAGGAGTAGAGCGACGCCCGTGGTTTGAGCGGTGGGCTTGTTCCCCAGACGGCCTCGGCCAGGTAGGCCGCCGACACCCGTCGCCCGGTCTGCAGCAGCAACGCGGCGAGCAGAATTTTGGGTTTCGCGGCAAGCCGTAACTCGGTTTTGTCGTGACGAATCTCGAATGGGCCGAGCAGGTTGAAACATAAACAAGGTACCGGCATCGACGACCCCCGTGCGCCCGGATCCCTCCACGTGATGTGAAATCCCCCTTAGCATGGCAATGCGGATATTCTGTCGAAACGCATCGTAGCAGAAAATAATAGCAATTTTTGGCTGATTTAGGACGCCCTGGCCCGCGTTGCGGACGCCCCGAAAGGCCGTGGCCGCGTGCACCACCGGCAACCTTCCGTCAGCAGCTCGCTGTCCGCAGTCGGTCGTCCTCGTCGCACCTCCGAACACTCCGATCAGACGGTATCGTCCCGACCCCACACTGCCCGGATGCAGCCATCGCTACATCGTCCCGTAGAACCCGGAAAATCAGATATCCGAATATCTCGGGACTGGTCCCGAGATATTCGGCTAAACTCAGATCCTTTTTCGCGCACGTCAGTACTCACAGGTGTTTCCGTCGAGTTTCGGTTCACCCGAACAGCCTCTATTCGAGGCCGAGTAGCCTTGTTGTACGTGCTCCACTGTGGATACGGCTCGGTCGGCGCGCAGGGGTCCCGCTTCGGCCAACTTTTGTTCGAAAACGCAGGTACGTGGGTGGTCGGCCCGTGTGGACAAAGGAATGGTGCGATGTTCGACGGTCGATGGAGATGGGTGCGCGGAGCCGCGTTCGTCATGGCGCTGGTTCTGGCGTTCACGGGGCTGACAGCGGTCGCCACGGTCACCGGCGCAGCGGCCGAGGCGGGGTGCGGCCCGGTGCGCGGCGCTGCCGTCCCCTCGGTGCACGACGACGGGGCTCGCCGCGGTGCCGGCGCGCGAGGCGCGGAGCCGGAGGCGTCGGTGGCGACGCAGGTTGCCGCGAGAGCGTCCGCGACCTACTCGGCGCCCGAGACGGCTCGGCGGATGATCTCCGACAAGCAGTACCGGTCCGCAGTGACGTTGACCAACACCACGGCGGCACCGTTCGCGGCCTCGACGCGGGTGTTGTCCTGCCACTGGACCCGCCCGAACGGCGAGGACGCCACTTCGGCGGGCAACCGGGAGGAGGTCCGGCTGCCCGGCGACCTCGCGCCGGGTGCCTCGGTGACGCTGGACGCCCTGAGTCCGACCCGGTGCAGATCGGCTTCGAGTTCTTCGTCTCGGTAGGGCTAGCTCGACAGCAGTTCCGAGCGGGCAAGAACCGACCCGGCCGCATCCAACTGCGCGATCACGATCTCGGTGCGGTGCTCATCCGCCCAGTTCGGCGCGATGTCCCAGCGGTAGACCACGACGGCATTGCGACCGTTGCGGCGGACGAGTCGGTCGCCGATGTCCAGCCGGGTACCCCTGGGCCTCACTAGTTCCCAGGTGCGGGAGGTGAGTACCAGGCGCCCGCCCCGGCGCAGAAGCCGTGACATCGCCTCCAGAGCGGCAACTCTGCCTCGCGCGCCCTCGGCATGGTGCAGCGAGTTGTCGACGCAGAACACCATGTCGAAGGTGTCGTCGTCGAAATGGTCGGGCAACTCGTGCCAGTTCGCCCGCACTGTCCGGACGGATGCCCTGCACTTCTCGGACAACTCCGCGGTCCGACGAACCATCGCCTCGCTGGCGTCGGTTTCGACAACGCGCATGCCACGACCGGCGAGACCAACCGCCAACTGCCCAGTCCCGCAAGAGCAATTGAGGACGTGAGCGTTCGACGGCAGGACACCGAGGACGTCATCGAACGACGACGCGAACTCGACCGGAGCCAGCTTTGCATCCGAGATGAGCCACTCGTACGCCTCGGCAAGCGCGTCATAGCCACCCACAACCACTACTTCCGTCACGCGGCAGACTCCCGGCGGCCATCAGTACATCAGTGGGGCAAGTCGGCCACCGATGGTTTCCGCAAGGCCAACGCCTCCGCGCATGTCGCACAGCGAGTTGCCATGCGCAGTCGGCGGGCGCCGGTTCCGCTGTGTGTCGATGTATATGGTGCGGCGAGCACCCCGAAGCAGTACAGATCGACCGCGTCGACCATGGTCCTGTTATCCTGAAATGATTTCCCGGAAACGTTGTCGAACTGCGCATTCGGATGGTGCTGAGGTGCCGGCAGCCTTCTCCATGGCACGGCCGCCCGGATCCGGCTCCACACTCGTCCGGCGTCAGCGGCTACTCCGGGATCAGCACCATGACGGAGTTGCCGCCAGAGGCGGGCAGGAACCGTTCCAGGCGTAGGCCTGCCGCGGTGTGCAGGCCACTGTGTTCGGCCTCGGTGCGCAGCCGGCCGCCGCTGTTCATCAGCACCAGATCGATGGCGGTGAGCACGTCGTCGGTCGCGGACGTGCCGAACCGTTCCGGCGCAACAGGTTCGGCGACGAGGACGCGTCCGTCGTCGGCCATCGCGGCAGCGCAGTTGCGCAGGATCGCCACGCAGCGCTCGTCGCCCCAGTCGTGCAGGACGTTCTTGATCACGTATGCGTCCGAGCCGGCCGGGACCGCGGCGAGGAAGTCGCCGCCGACGAACTCGGCCCTGTCCTGCAGTGCCCGGTCGACGATGAGCTTCTCCGCGCCGGCGCGGGCGTCCGGGCGGTCGAAGACGATGCCCCGGGTGGACGGGTTGGCGTCGAGGACGGCGGCGAGCAGGGTGCCGTGGCCGCCGCCGACATCGACAACCGTTGCGCACCAGGAGAAGTCGTACGCGTTCGCGATCGCCGGTGCAGTCTGGCGGCTCTGCTCGAACATGGCCTGGTGCAGCAGGTCGAACTCGGCGGCGTGCTCGTCCCTGACGTCGGTGGCCGGAGCATCGTCGAGTTCCCACGCCTGTGGGCCGGTGCGAACGCAGGCGGCCAGTTGTCGCCAGGCGCCCCACATGACGTCGCCGCTCATGAACAGCGCCAGCGACCGGACGCCGTCGGGGGCGTCGGTGCGCAGCGGCTCGCCGACCGGGCTGAGCGTGAACGTGCCGTCGGCGGACTCGGCGACGATGCCGAGGACGGCCAGTCCGCGCAGCAGTCTTCGGGTGCGGTCCGGGTCGGCGCCCACCCGGTCGGCGAGGTCCGCGGCGGTCATGGAGCGTGCGGCGAGTTCGTCCGGGATCCGCAGTTCCGCCGCGGCGTGCACCGCCTGCGGGATCCACGCGCTCATGAACATCCGGTTCAGCCGGAACCATGCCGGTGCCGCGGCGAGATCGTCCGCGCTCGTGCCGTCGTGCACGGCTCAGCCGCCCTGTTCGTCGAGGTAGTAACTCGCGGCACTGAAGTTCCACGGTACTTCCGGATTCCACGGTACTTCCGCGGGTGCCGGCGCGGCCCTTGTTAGTTCGAGCCGGGGCGTGAAACTGAGGTAGATACCGCCGACCGACTGGTCGCGGTCGAGCGGTTCCATCCGGTCCAGGTGGTTGAACGGGTTGCGGTCGTCGGACCCGTCGCCGGACAGCTCCCTGACCGCCAGGTCGTAGGCGGACGTCGCGTCGTCCATGTCCTCGATACCGGAGATGATGCGCAGGAACGCGTCGTGCAGGTTCAGCTGTTCCTTCTCCTGAGCGGACAACCGCTGCGCGTTGTAGAAGTGGTAGTCCTTGTCCCGCTAGCTCTCGTAGAACACCGACACCAGCACCAGCATCCGCTCGTAGGCCCGGCGGTAGATCGTCTGGTAGAACGCGGCCGCCTCGTGTTCGGGGATGTCGCCGCGCAGGACGGTACCGACCGTGGCCGCGGCGACCATGCCGCTGAACGTGGCCAGGTGGACGCCGGTGGACAGCAGCGGGTCGAGGAAGCACGCGGCGTCCCCGCTTAGCAGATGACCGGGTCCGGTGAACGACTCGGCGACGTAGGAGTAGTCCTGCTCGACCCGAACATCGGACACCGCCTCGGCGTTCCTGAGCAGTTCCTGCACGGCGGGGCACTGCGCGATGCCCTCGTCGTAGACCTCCTCGATGTCGCCGAGTTCGGCCCGCCGCGCGTTGAACGCGTCCCGTCCGCTGACCAGGCCGACGCTCAACGTGCCGTCGTGTAGCGGGATGATCCAGAACCAGCCACCGGGCACCGAGTACACCCCGGTCGACCCTTCCGGGCCGCCGTCGAGCGTGGCCCCGCCCTTCCAGTAACGCCACGCGGCGACGTTCTTGAACGTCTCGTGGTAGCGGCGGTTCTTCAGGTAGCGGGCAGCGAACACCCCACCTCGGCCGGATGCGTCGATCACGTGGTCGAAGCCGATCCGACCGGTGCGGCCGCCGTCCTTCGTGTCCACCCAGATCGCCGCCACCGGCCGGTCGCCGTCGAACTCGAGCTCGCGCACCGTGATCCCCTGGTGCACCTCGGCGCCGAGTTCGGCCGCATGGTCGAGCAGGATCTCGTCGAACTCCGACCGCACCACCTGCCAGACGTACGGGGTCTCGTCACCGAGTTCGTTGAACCGCATCGTCCATTCGTCGGGGCCCCATCGGAAGTCGACGCCACGCTTGACCTGGAAACCGTGTCGCTCGATCTTCTCGCGCACGCCGAGCAACTCGAAAATGGACAGGCACGACGGCAGCAGGGACTCGCCTATGTGATAGCGCGGGAAATGTTCGCGCTCGACGACCGTCACGTCGAGACCGTCCCGAGCGAGCAGACCCGCCGCCGTGGACCCGGCGGGCCCGCCGCCGATCACCAGCACCTGAGTGGATTCACGCATCGACAGACCCCCGTCTCGATCGGTGGTGGAACCACAGCGATTTCGTCAGCGGAAACGCAGGTACGGCTGTGGTACGAGCCGACTCTAGCCGAGGGCGGATACACCGAACTGGCATCGTCGCGGCCGGGCTGACAGCAACCTGCCAGCCGGTTGCCAGGCGGCGCGTTCGGGGCCTTTGCACTCGCCCAGTCGGCCGACGTCCGCAACCGCGCTGCCGGCCGCCAGGTCGACGACCAGGTCCTATCGACGTCAGTACAGCACGACTCGGGGCTGCAACCGCTTCACGGCGACGACGAACGTAAATGACGCCCTGTACTGCTCTTCGACCTCGCTACCGCTCAAGCATCGACAGACGCGGCGGCGGCTCTCGTCACCGCCAATGAAGCATGCGATCTTCTGACCGAGGACTTGTACGCCATAGCCGTCGACAGGATACCGGCCATCTACACCGCACTGAGTTCTACGCCTTACGCCGCAGCGCTACGAGATCGGGCCCACGTGTTGACCAGCGAATACGAAGGCTACAGCGATGTAGCGGAGTCGTTGTGACGCCGTACCAGAGCCGGGAGCTCAGCGAGGCTGTCGAGGTGGAACAAGCACTGTTGGTCGATCGCAGGGTCGCTCAAGATGTATCCCCATGGTCCGCGTCTGATCACTGCGGTAGCGATACCAGAGTTCTGCGCCGGACGTACATTGTTATCAAGCCGGTCGCCTACGTACAGTAATGAGCCCGCCGGTACGCCGGCCTCCGCGATCATTCGATCGAAGAAGGCAGGAGAGGGCTTCTCCACCCCCGAGGCTGCTATGTCGTGTCAAGCCGCGATGGTGCGGGTCTGCGATTCGCGGACGGGGTATTCGGGTGTGGTCCGTTCGAGAAGTTTGAAGATCGTGCGGGCGAGGGCGCGTTTGATGCATCGTTGCGCGTCGCGTGACGTCTTGCCCTCGGCGGCGCGTTTGGCGATGTAGGCCTTGGTTGCGGGGTCGACGCGCATGCGGATCATCGTGATCGTGTGCAGCGCCCGGTTGAGCTGCCGGTCTCCACCGCGGTTGAGGCGGTGCCGGTGGGTCATCCCGGATGAGGCCGGGATTGGTGCGGCGCCCGCGAAGGCGGCGAACGCGGCTTCAGAGCGGAACCGGCCCGAGTGAGACCAGCTGATGAGGATCTGGGCAGCGCTGATCGAGCCGACGCCGGCCAGGTTGAGCAACTCGGGAGCGATCCGCTCGACCAGAATCGCGAGTTCGGTCTCCAAGTCCTTCGCCTCGGCGCGCAGGGTCAGGACTCGCCGGGCGGCTGAACGCAGCGCCCGGATCGTCATGCGAAGCTCCAGCGAACCGTCTGGCGAGTCGTTTAGTTCGGCGCAGCAGGCGATCTGGGCCGAACTGGACTTGCCCCGCAACCCCGACCTCAGATCCTCGGGAGCGGAGACGATCAGCGCCTTGAGGTGGTTGATCGCGGCCGTGGCCGCCAGCACCGCGCTGTGACGGGTGGTCAGCAGCACGCGCAAGGCTTCGCGTTCTCCTCGGCGGCGAGGATGGATCAGCTGTTCGCTGGCCAGTGCTTCGCGTGCCGCGCGGACAGCGTCGATGCGATCGGTCTTGCGACCGCCGCGCTGGGCCGGGCGTTTCGGCCTGCAGACCTCGACAACGCGTTCGCCTTCGGCGTCGAGGAACGCCGCCAGGCCGGCACCGTAGCTGCCGGCGCCCTCCAACGCCCAGCACCGGGCGCCCGGAACATGCCGGCGGGCGAACCGGAGCAGTTCCCGGTAGCCGCGAGCATCGGCGGTGACGTCGGCGTGGGCGAGCACGGCGCCGACCGGGGTGACGACGGCCGCGGCCAGGGTGTCGCGGTGGGTGTCCACCCCGATGACGCCGTCGACCTGTTCTGCGAGCATGGTCATGCGGTCGTGGTTCCTCTTCTCCAAGCGGGACAAGCCGTGTGCGCGGCGTCGGCCTGGGCAGAGGTCACCCGGGTGGCAGAACTGTGACGAGTCACGCCGCGAGCGGCGGACGAGCTGCTATCAAGCCAATCAGGTGGGCCAGGCCGACGCCGACGCTCCAGCAGACATCTCGGGGGCACGGCAGATCCTCTGATCGCCAGTTACCGTTTCGAGTCATGCCGGAGCAGTCGACGCCGAGCCTGACAGCAACCAGACCAGGCCGGGCTGCCAGCCCAGAATCACAGTTACCTTCTTCGCAGCTCCTGATTTGATAAATTTGGCGGATGTATGCCACTCTATTGCGTTCGCGCGGACCTCGACGATCGCTCGGCCACCGGGGGGCAGCATCTCCCTCCAACGTGTTCCGGCGAGGTTCGGCACTCACGGTTGCACCAGAAGGCACGCTGCGCTAGCTGTATGAGGTCATGACGTTGGTGACGTGGTGGTGGATCCGGGTGGCTGGTGGCTGGTTTCCGGCGGCGGTGTGTGGTTGATGGTAGTTGTAGTGGATGTTCCAGACGGCGAGGGCTGCGGTGCGGTGTTCTTCGCTGGTCCAGACGTGGGCGTAGAGGAACTCTTCGGCCAGGATCCGTTGGTATCGCTCGACCTTGCCGTTGTGGCGCGGGGTGTAGGGCGTGATCCGCTGGTGACGGGTGTCGTGCAGGACGGTGGCGAAGTCGTGCGCGCGGTAGCAGGCGCCGTTGTCGGTGACCAGGCGGTGGATGTGGGTGATGCCATGGGCTGCGAAGAACGCGCGGGCGCGGTGGACGAACTCGATCGCGGTGCGGGCTTGCTCGTCGGGCAGGGCTTCGGTGTAGGCCAGGCGTGAGTAGCCGTCGACTGCGGAATGCAGGCAGGTTCGGCGGGCATGCTCGCCGCGGCTCTTGCCGCGGCGGGCGCGTTTGTCCTGGTCGCTGCCTTTGCCGTGGATCCGCCAGCCGCCGCCGTCGGGGATCCGGCCGGTCTTCTTCACGTCCAGGTGCACCATGTGCCCAGGCCAGCGGGCGATGATCCGGCGGGGTTCCCGGTTGCCGGCACCGGTGGGGTCGAGGAACCGACGTCGGTTCAGGCCGAACTGCAGCAGGTGCCGGCCGACGGTGCGCGCGGAGATGGCGATTCCGTCGGCGGCCAGTTCCGTGGCGATCCGGCGGGTCGAGAACTTCCGCCCAGTTCCGCCGCAGCGCGGTAACTCCCCGTGAGGTCATACGCCTCGAGGATCTCCATGATCTCCCTGCTGTTCTTCACGCCGTGCAGCCTTGCTGCACGGCAACCCGGATGATCTACCGGGGAGATATCTGGCCGTCCACGGGGAACCCGGTGGCCATCAGCGGAGCCTTATCTGGCCGCCGATGGGGAGTATTCACTGGCCACGGACACCGCTCCTCCTCGCGGCACCGGAGTACACCACCATGATCACGTCGATCACCACACTGCCCCGCCCCTTACGCCTGTCGCTACAGGTCTGTACCGACCAGGAGTAACCTTGCGCGCAGATTATTCGAGACCGTGGCTTGGGGGAACCATACGGAGATCGGATCGCCTGTTTCGCGAGCCGGATCTTCTCCCGGCGAGCAGCCGTTCCCCCGCAAGTGACGATCCCTGGTTCAGGCAACGTCGGATCGGGCGGTCTGCATGATTTACCTCAACAGCTCGTCCGAGTAGCCAGGTACATCGCGCTTGCGTGCGCGCGGAGCCGACAGGGAGCTGACCGGTCAGCAAGTAGTCATGGGTATCTGAATTCAGGCTGTCGCTGGGAAGTTCCATTCTGGTCGAGATGCCCGACGAACCTTCAGCAGCAGAGCGACCTCGGCAGTGTCTCCAGCCGGCGCATCTGGAATGTGCTTGGGTGCGATGAAGTGATCGCGTGCGGGATTTCTGGCGTCTGGGCGCACGGTCGCCAGGAACGTCACGAATCGCCTGACCACGTCCCAGGTGTTGTTGGCACCGGCGAGTGTGTGCAAGATCCCCATCGCGCTGATACGCACGGCAAAGCTGCTGCCAACTTCGTCGCGGGCCCGGCAGCGGCAAGTTCGGCGAAGGCGAACCGCTTGTGGCGTTCCGTCGCCGCTGGCGAAAGACTGTCGCCAGACCGGTTTCGGCTCGCCCGACCGCTGCCGACGCGTCGCAACAGGAAGCGGTTGAGCCGACGGCTGACCAAGTGCCGTAGGAGTGAGGCGAACGCCTTAGCGGTCGCTGCCCCAGGTGCACGACCAGGGCACCCACGCCACCGCGTCCGACGGTGCGCGGGGCACCAGGTCCGCACATTCTACGCTCCGTAGATCAACGGGACTCGCATCCCCCGTCTTTTCTCGAAGTCGTCGCCTGCGACGATAGTGAGCGAGGAGAAGGAGGCCAGCGAGTGAACAACGGCACCGGGCCGGTGCTCGTAGTGGACTTTGGAGCGCAGTACGCGCAGCTGATCGCGCGGCGCGTCCGTGAGGCCAAGGTTTATTCCGAGGTGGTACCGCACACCGCCGCAGTCGACGAGCTGCTGGCGAAGAACCCGTCCGCGATCATTCTTTCGGGTGGACCGTCCAGCGTGTACGAAGAGGGCGCGCCCGCAATGGACCCGGCGCTGGCCGAGGCTGGGATCCCCGTATTAGGCATCTGCTACGGCTTCCAGTTGTTGGCCAGGGCGCTCGGAGGAACTGTGGAGGCGACCGGGGCGCGCGAGTACGGTCGTACCGAGATCAAGGTCGGCGGCGATGGTGGTGTCCTGCACGGCGAGTTGCCCGCGCGACACCCCGCGTGGATGAGCCACAGCGACAGCGTGACTAAAGTACCTGATGGTGCGGTGATTACCGCTACGTCCAAGGGTGCTCCTGTCGCTGGATTCGAGGACACTGAGCGCCGGATCGCCGGCGTGCAGTACCACCCGGAGGTGGCGCACTCGCCGCACGGCCAGGAGGTGCTGCGCCGATTCCTGTACGAGATCGCCACTATTCGTCCACAGTGGACGACAGCGTTCATTGCGGGGAAGCAGATTGCCGCAATCGCTGCCCAAGTCGGTGACGGACAGGCGATCTGCGCGCTGTCCGGCGGCGTCGACTCCGCGGTCGCGGCCGCGCTCGTGCAGCGCGCCATCGGCGACCGGCTGACCTGCGTGTTCGTGGACCACGGGCTGCTGCGAGCGGGGGAGCGCACCCAGGTCGAGCGTGATTTCGTGGCCGCCACGGGCGTCAACCTGGTCACCGTGGACGCGCGCGAGCGGTTCCTGAACGCGCTGGCCGGCGTCACCGATCCGGAGCAGAAGCGCAAGATCATCGGCCGCGAGTTCATCCGCGTGTTCGAGCAGGCCGAGCGCGACCTCAAGGCACAGGGCGACTACCGGTTCCTCGTGCAGGGCACGCTGTACCCGGACGTCGTCGAGTCCGGCGGCGGCGAGGGCACCGCGAACATCAAGAGCCACCACAACGTCGGCGGCCTGCCGGACGACCTGCAGTTCGAGCTGGTCGAACCGCTGCGGCTGCTGTTCAAGGACGAGGTGCGCCGCGTCGGGCTCGAACTGGGGCTGCCGGAGACGATCGTGCAGCGCCAGCCGTTCCCCGGGCCGGGCCTGGGCATCCGGATCATCGGCGAGGTGACCGCGGACCGGCTGGAGACCCTGCGCGAGGCCGACGCGATCGCCCGCGAGGAGCTCACCGCGGCCGGGCTGGACCAGGAGATCTGGCAGTGCCCGGTGGTGCTGTTGGCGGACGTCCGCAGCGTCGGCGTCCAGGGCGACGGCCGGACCTACGGCCACCCGATCGTGCTGCGCCCGGTGTCGTCGGAGGACGCGATGACCGCCGACTGGACGCGGTTGCCGTACGAGGTGCTGGAGCGGATCTCGACCCGGATCACGAACGAGGTGTCCGAGGTCAACCGCGTGGTGCTGGACGTGACGAGCAAGCCCCCGGGCACCATCGAATGGGAGTAGCACCGCCCATGGATTCTATCAAGGGCGGCGGCGGGGTTGACCGGAGTAAGAGAAAGGCCCATCGATCACGGTGCAGACACTGGCGACGAGGACGAAGCTCGCGAGTTTGACACCGCGACCGCGCGCCGGCCGATCGCTGCGATGCAGTGTCGAGAACTGGATCCTTGACCGGATCGGCCTCCTGCCAGGGTCCGGTTGTTCTGATGGCTGTTTGCCGTTGGCTGCGGAATAGTATCTAGATTCTTGGGCGGGCGCAGCAATGCGCCCGCCGCTACCCGACTGATCCGGGGAACGCCGGGGAGGGCGGAAAGCAGCTCCGACAACGTCGGGACGTGCCAGTACTGCCAGATGGCGCGGGTCCGGCTAGCGAGGCCAGAGGGTACAGCGAAAGCGAATCAGTGGTTGACGCCCCGTAAGCGTAGTACCGGCTCCAACCTGGCGGATACGGGCCGGGGTGCAGTGCACGGTTCCCGTTTTGCGAGGGAATCGACTCCGGTGCCTGGTTTTTCGAAGGGCGAGGAGGCCACGTCGAAGGCCTGCGGCGTAGGCGTGGCGATGCTGCCGGGGTAGAGCTGGGTGCCTGCCTGGCCGATCGAACACCGAGCGAACGTGGGAACCGCCCCCGTCCGCCCTCACCGCCGGGTAGCCAGCCCGGCGGCGGGCAGGTCCGTTGCCGACCGATAGGCGTGGGGCGGGGCGGAGGTCTCGTAGTAGTCCGAGCGAGCGAAAGGCGCGTACATGGCGAAGGAGACCAGCAAGTCAGCAAGGAGGAGGCTGGAATGCCGGGAGGCCACGGGTGAATACCCGCGATCCGGAATCGGTCCTGTATTGGGCCGAGCGCCGGGTACTGGAGATCCAGACCAAGCTGCACCGATGGGCGACCGGCGATCCCGAGCGCCGGTTCGATGATGTGTTCAACCTCGTCACCGATCCCGCATTTCTTTTGGTGACATGGGATCGAGTGCGGAGCAACAAGGGGTCGCGCACGGCCGGAGTGGACGGCAAGACCGCCCGCTACATCGAAGCCGTGACCGGGGTCGAGGGGTTCCTCGACCAGTTGCGCTGCCAACTCAAGCAGCGCAGCTTCCGCCCGGTTCCGGTCCGGGAACGGATGATCCCCAAGGCGAACGGCAAGATGCGTCGCCTGGGCATCCCGACCACAGCCGACCGGGTGGTCCAAGCGGCCGTGAAGCTGGTGCTGGAGCCGATCTTCGAGGCGGATTTCCACCCGTGTTCCTACGGGTTCCGCCCCGGGCGCCGAGCCCAGGACGCGATCGCCGAGACGTGGTTTCTGGCCAAACACTCCTACGAGTGGGTGGTCGAGGGCGACATCGAGGCGTGCTTCGACATGATCGACCACACGGCCCTGATGGACCGGGTGCGCCGTCGTGTCGGGGACAAACGCGTGCTGGGATTGGTGAAGGCGTTCCTGAAAGCCGGGATCCTCAATCAGGACCGGCAGTTCAGGAACACCGACACCGGCACTCCGCAGGGAGGCATCCTCTCCCCGCTGCTGGCCAACATCGCCCTGTCGGCCCTGGACGATCACTTCGCCCAGGTCGAGGGCGGCCCGGCCACCAGTGAGTGGGTGCGCCGCAAACGACGGCAACAGGGCCGGGCCAACTACCGGCTGATCCGGTATGCGGACGATTTCCTGGTCATGGTGTCCGGCGACCGCGAGCATGCAGATCAGGCGCGTGACGTGGTGGCGGCGGTCTTGGCGCCGATGGGCCTGCGTCTGTCGGAAGCCAAGACGATGATCACCCACGTCGACGAGGGCCTCGACTTTCTCGGGTGGCGCATCCAGCGTCACCGCAAGCGAGGCACCGACCGGCGGCACATCTACACCTATCCGGCCAAGAAAGCCCTCAGGGCTGTCATGGCCAAGGTCAAGATGCTCTGCTGGCAGAACAACAACGAACCCTTGGCGGTCCTGCTGCGCCGGCTGAACCCGGTGTTGCGGGGCTGGGCCACCTACTTCCGGGCCGGGGTGTCCGCCTCGACGTTCCAATACCTGTCCAAGTACGCCTGGGAACGGGTCATGGGATGGATCAGGCACAAACACCGGAAGATCACCTGGAAGGAACTCCGGCGTCGCTTCTGCGGCGGCGAATGGTGGCCCACCGACGGACAGTCCTACCTCTTCGACCCCGGGCAGATGCGGATCATCCGCTACCGCTACCGCGGCACGAAGATCCCGACACCGTGGACCGCCGCGAGCTGAGGACCACCGGTCGCCCGGTCGGGACTTGTGGAGAGCCCGGTGCTCAGTAATGGGCACGCCGGGTTCGGCGGGCGGCCCGAGGAAACGGACCAGTCGAAAGACCGGCACCGCGCCTCGGGCCGACCCAACCGCGCCGAAGGCAAAAAACACAACGCCGCACTGACCTGCTTGGAACCAGTGACCCTGAGGTACTGCTGTCGGCTCTACCCACGTGCATCGGCACGAAATGGGACGCCAACGCGGCGGCGATTGCAGCGCCGCGCGGCGGAGTCTGCGGGGCAGCGCCTTCCTGGCGGCGCAGCCTCCGGGAAGGCTGTACGCAATACGATCGGGACCCGCGACGGACACGGAGAACTTTAACGACGCGGCACCAAACTCGAACCCGATCCTGAGCTCCGCGACATCCACTTGCTGCCGCTTCGCGAGGACCCGGACCGGTATTTCGAGCAGAACGTCCTGCCCGCCGCTTCAGGTACCCGGGTCGACCAGGTTCGTGCTGTTCGTTCCGCGCCGGTGTTTCTTGCACCTCGCGCAACGGCTCGTCCGGCTGCGGCACTGCGGACCAGCCGCCGGTCAGGGCGGTTGCCGTGTCGATGCTGATGTTCACAGGTCCAGCACCAGAGTCTTGGAGCACGCGCGGGAGCAGCACGGCATGATGACCTCGCCGGATTCCTTTTCCCGCGGGGTCAGATACGAGTCCCGGTGGTCCGGCTCGCCCTCCAGCACGACGGTTTCGCAGGTGCCGCAGGTCCCTTCCCGGCAGGAGGTGGGAATGTGCACCCCGGCGGCTTCGGCGGCTTCGACAATCGACTGGTCCGGTGCGACAGCGAGGGTGATGCCCGAGTAGTCCAGGACGACTTCGAACTCCGTGTTGTTCCCGTCGAGCGCCCCGTCTTTCGGGCGGAAGCGCTCCAGGTGCAGCGCGTCGTCCGGCCAGACGGCGCAGCGTTGCTCCACGGCGTCGAGCAGGCCGCCGGGGCCGCAGCAGTAGATCGCGGTGCCGGCTTCCGGCGTGCCCAGGAGCGCTGCCAGGTCGAGATGACCGCGCACGTTTTGGGGCCAATAGGTGACGCGGTCGCCGTGCGGGGCGAGTTCCGCGCGGAAGGCCATGGATCCTTCCTGCCGCCCGCCGTAGACCAGCCGCCACGGCTTGCCGGCTGCCTCGCATCGCCCGATCATCGGCAGGATCGGGGTGATTCCGATGCCGCCGGCGATGAACAAGTAGCGCTCGGCGTCGGCCAGCGCGAAGTTGTTGCGAGGTCCGCGGCAGAGCACCTGGTCGCCGACGGACAGTTTGTCGTGCACGTACGATGATCCGCCGCGGCTTTCCGGTTCTCGCAGCACGCCGATGCGCCAGTGGTGCCGGTCGTCGGGGTCTCCGCACAGCGAGTACTGGCGCTCCAGGCCGGGGCCGAGGACGAGGTCGATGTGTGCGCCGGGCTCCCAGGCGGGTATCTGGTCGCCGGAAACCGGCGCGAGCCGCAGGGACTTGACGTCGTCCGCCTCGTGCGCGATCTCGGCGACGATCGCGGGCACTTCGGCGGCCTCGCGGGGAGAGGTGTGCGTCATCGGAACCATCCGTTTCGGAACGCGCGGCCGGCATGAAGCGGCCGACGAAGCCTCGCCGGGCCGCGCGGCGGCCGGCCCGGCGAGGCTGAACGACGATCAGGCTTGGGTCTGAGCCCGTGCGCGGGGCCCGCGCGCGGGACGTCGGCGGCTGGTGTCCACGACGACCACGTCGTCCTCGACGGTCACCGCATAGCCCTCCATGACGAACGGGCCCTTCTGCCGTCCGCCGTCGGGGTCGACGACGTCTTCCGGCGAACCGGGAACGACCTCGACCTCGTATTTGCGGACGCGGGCGTTGCGGGGGTCGAAGAAAGACTCGCCGGTGCGGATGTCGTATTCCCAGGCATGCCAGGGGCACCGGAGGGCACGATTGCGCTCGTAGGAGATGTCCCCGTCGGGCTTCTCCGCGCCGGAGACCCCGAACACCGTGCCGAAGCTGCACAGCGCCGCGCCGGCGTGCGGACACTGGTCCAGCAGCGCGAAATACTCCCCGTCGACATTGAACACGCCGATCTTGCGGCCCTCGAGTTCGACGATCTTGCGCTCGCCGGGCCGGATCTCGGAGGCGCCGGCCACCACGTACTTCGACATGCGATCAGCCCTCCATGCCGAAGAACCGGAGCCCGTTGGCGCGCAGGATCTTGTGGCGCAGCTCGTCCGGGAACACGCTCGGGAACACGGTTTCGGGGGAGTCGAAGTCGAAGTGCGGGTAGTCGGAGGCGAAGACGACGTTGTCCGGGCAGAACTCTTCGATCAGCTCGGCGAGGTGCTTCGGGTTCTCCGGCTCGTCGATTGGCTGGGTCGAGGCGAAAATGTGGTCGCGGATGTACTCCGAGGGCTTGCGCTGCAGATCGGCGACCTCGCCGCGCAAGGTTTTCCAGTGGTAGTCCAGCCGTTGCGCCAGCGGGGCGAAATGCACCACGTTGCCCTCGACGAACATGACCTTGAGATCCGGGAACCGGTCGAACGTGCCGGTCAGGATCATGCTGAGCATCTGGGACTGCAGGCTTTGCGTGTGCCCGACGTGGTACTCCGTGTGGTACGAGGTCCACCCGGTGCCGGTGTTGGCGTGCCCGCCGCCCTGGGACAGGTGGAACTGGATCGGCAGGTTGTGCGCGACGGCGGCCTCGTAGATCGGCCAGTACTTGCGGCTGCCCAGCGGCTCCAGGGTCTTGCTCAGCCCCAGGACCGACACGACGCCCGGATTGGAGCCGACCCGCTCGATCTCCTTGACCGCGAACTCGGCGGCCTCGAAAGCGACCGGCGCCGACGCGCGCAGCCGCGGTTCGGGGTAGACCAGGTGCTCGAGCTGCCAGTCGTTGATCGCCCGGGTGAGCGCGTCGGCGACCCTGGGGTCCAGCGCCTGGCTGGCCGGGTTCAGGGTCTGGCCTCCGGGGGCCAGGCATTGCAGCACGCCGACACTGATGTCGTAGGGATCGAGCAGTTGCGAGCGGATCAGGTCCAGCGACGAGCCCGGGTAGGAGCCGTCGTCGGGCCAGGCGTCGTTGCGCATCGCACCGCCGTACATCTGCGGGTATTCGGTGACGTGTGTCAGTCCGTTGGTGGTGCGCACGCCGTACTCGTGGATGTGCTTGCGCCAGCGCTCGGGCAGATAGCCGGCGATCAGGCCCTCGCGCGGCACAGGGTGGATGTCGACGTCGAAAATCCCGGTGCCCAGGACGGCCTTGCCCACCGGCGCGGCGGAGGGGGCGTGGTCGATGGTGGTCATTGCGGTGCCGCCTTTCTCAGTCGTGGCCGGGGACGCTGAGGTGGTAGAGGTCCCAGGCGTTCTGCCGGTAGATGCGGTCGACCAGCTGCGCGTCGCACGTGCCGGCTTCGATCTGACGCGGCCCGGACGCGTGCCGGTGGGGGTAGTCGCTGGAGTAGACGAGCAGCTCGTCGCTGCCCATCCGGTCGACGATCCTGTCCAGGCCGCCGGGCTCCTCGGCGCCGTCGGAGGGCGCGGTCGTGAACTTGAAGTGCTCCCGGATCAGCTGCGACGGGGCGCGGTCCAGCCACGGCACGTCGTGGCGGTAGCTCTTCCAGAGTTTGTCGAACTTCCAGAGGAACGGCGGCAGCCAGCGGAAGCCGACTTCGGAGACGACGACCCGGGTGCCGGGGAACTTCTGCAGCACGCCCTCGGAGACGATCGAGTTGATCTGCGCTTCGAGGTTGGACTGCTGTCCGACGTACCACTCCAGGTACGAGGTCGGCCATCCGACGGATGTCGGAGCCTGGCGGAACACCCCGCCGAGGTGGATCGCCACGGGCAGCCCGGCGGCCTCGGCCGCTTCCCAGACCGGCCAGTTGATCTGACGGCCGTACAGGAGTTCGGACTGGCCTAGCAGCAGCACCTGCACGAACCGCTTGTCGCCGGCCCTGCGTGCGATTTCCTCGGCCGCGAGTTCGGGAGTGCCCTGCGGCACGACGACAGAGGCGCGCAGCCGGTCGTCCTGCGCCAGCCACTCGTGTGCGATCCAGTCGTTGAGCGCGCGGGCGTGGGCCGCTTCGCGCCGCGGCTGGTGCATCTGCTGGATGCCGTAGAGACAGTTGAGAATCGCGAAGTCGGCGTGCCCGTCGGCGAACACGTCTGCCGCCAAGTCCTCGACCCGGGTGGCCGCGCGGCCGTCCGCGTCGGTCCGCAGGCCTGGCCGCTGGGCGATCGGGGAGTGGCGCGGGTGGTAGTTCGGCTCGTAGTTCGGCGACAGCGCGCCGATCAACTGGTCCCCCCAGTACTCGTCGAGGTAGGGGAGGAAGGCCTCCGGAGTGCTGAGGATCGGGTGCACGTCGCAGTCGACGACGGCCGGGCGCGTGCCGGGCGGAGGAGCGGAGCGTTCCTGCTTCCTGGCAACGACAGTGTCAACCATGTTCGGAACAGACCTTTCGAATTCTTGGCCGCGGAGCAGCTGACGAGATCTGCGGCTCGGCAGCGGTCGCGGTCCGGTTCGGGAGGCTCGGCGTCCGGGCCGGTGCGGCCAGAGGCAGAACCATGCCGACTAAGGAAATCCTGGATCCAGGATACGCACACGGAACCAGGAGGGCAAGCCTCGTGGATCCAGGATCTGATGCGGGCTGGATGTGTGCTATTCCGCATTGAAGTCTCCTGGATCCAGGAGCCGGGATTCGGTAGCGTGCGACACGGCTTCGCGACGACGCAGCCGTCAGACCGTTTCGGAAGGAAGTGCAGCGATGACCGCCACCGTCTACTACGACGCCGACGCCGACTTGGGGCTCTTGCAGGAGCTGAAGGTCGCCGTCATCGGGTACGGGAGCCAGGGCCACGCGCACGCCCTCTGCCTGCGTGACTCCGGCGTCGACGTCCGGGTCGGCCTGCCCGAAGGGTCGAAGTCGAGGCCCAAAGCCGAGGAGGAGGGCCTGCGGGTGCTGACCCCCGCCGCGGCCGCGGCCGAGGCCGATGTCGTCTCCGTCCAGGCTCCGGACACAGTCCAGCGGTCGCTGTACGAGCGGGACATCGCCCCGAACCTCAAGCCCGGCGACCTGCTGTTGTTCAGCCACGGCTTCAATGTTCGGTACGGCTACATCAGCGCGCCGGACGACGTGGACGTCGCACTGATCGCCCCCAAGGGACCTGGGCACCTCGTGCGGAGGCAGTTCGTCGACGGGCATGGCGTCCCGGCGCTCGTCGCTGTCGAACAGGACGCTTCCGGGCGGGCATTGCCGGTCGCGCTCGCCTACGCCAAAGCGCTGGGCGGGACGAGGGGCGGCGTCATCAGCACCACCTTCGCCGAAGAGACCGAGACCGACCTGTTCGGCGAGCAGGCCGTGCTGTGCGGCGGGGCTTCCGCGCTCATCCAGGCGGGCTACGACACGCTCGTCAAGGCGGGATACCAGCCCGAGATCGCGTATTTCGAGGTTCTGCACGAACTGAAGCTGATCGTCGATCTCATCTACGAGGGCGGGATCGCCCGCCAGCGCTACTCCTGCAGCGACACCGCGGAGTACGGCGATCTCACCCGCGGCCCGCGGATCGTCACCGACGCCACCCGCGAGGAGATGGCGAAGATCCTCGGCGAGATCCAGGACGGCACGTTCGCGCGCGAGTGGATCGCCGAAGACGACAAGGGAAGGCCGAACTTCCTGCGCCTGCGCGCCGAAGGCAAAGCCCACGACATCGAGCAGGTGGGCGCTCGCCTGCGGGACATGATGCCGTGGGTCGACCGGAAGATCACCGAAACTGCCTGAGCGACTGTGCGGCCCGGCCGGCGATGCTGCCGGCCGGGCCGTCGCTGGCTCCGGGATCCATGGTCCGCTGCTAGATTGGCTCACGACCGACGAGAGGTGTCACATGGTGAACGAGGGCCTGGCCGCGCGGGGGATCGGGGATCCGTCCATGGCGGCTTCGGCGCTGGAGCAGTTGCCGCCCCGCGACAGCACCGCGCTGGTCAGGACCGTCCGCGACCGCCTGCGGCTGGCCATCGCCCTGGAGCAGATCCCGACCGGGAAGCTCAATCAGGTGCAGGTGGCCAAGCAGCTCGGAGTGAGCAGGATGCCGATCCGGGCGGCGATCCCGGAACTCGTCGCGGAAGGGCTGCTCGAGCCGCTCGCCGGCGGGGGAGTGGCGGTGCGGGAGCTGACGGCGTCGGACGTGCGGCAGGTCTACGACGTGCGGCTGGCACTGGAGGCCAAGGCCGTCCGCATCGTCGCGGAGCGGGGGACCGACAAGGACGTGCGGCGCGTGCAGAAAGTGGTCGATCGGCATTTGCCGGTCTTCGCCACCTATGACACCGCGGATCTGCTGGCCGCGGACCGCGAATTCCACATGTCCATCCTCACCGCGACGGACAACGTGCATTTTCAGCGTGCGATCGTGCCGGTCTGGTCCATCGTCGAGCGCGCCATGGTCAGCGTCATGCACATCCGGCACGTGTTCGACAGCGCCTGGAACGAACATGCCGAGGTGGCCAGGGCGCTGGTGGACCGCGATCCCGATGCCGCCGAAGCGGCCATGCTGCAGCACTTGAGCAGTGCGGCGGACAAGCTCGTCACGTCGATCGCGGAATCCGCCGAGTCCTGAACGGCCGCGGCGAAGCGGACCGGGCTCCCGCCGGGGTGACCGCGGAAGCCCGGCCGCTGCCGGCGGACAGCGAGGATCGTCCGCTACGCGCCGGTCTTTTTCCACTGCGCCGCTTGGCCTTGTGCGGTCAGCTTCGCGATTTCTTCGGCCGAATAACCGATTTCGGCCAGGACTTCGCCGGTGTGCTCGCCGAGCATCGGAGCGGGCCGGCGGAGCCACTGCGAGTCGGTCCGGCCGACGTTCACGGACTGGCCGAGAATCTTCATCGAGCCGAGGGTGGAGTGCTCGACGCTGGCGACCATGTCCAATCCGGCGGTGATCGGGTGCTCGAGCGCCTCCGGGATCGTGAGCACGGGCCCGCACGGCACGCCGGCCGCGCCGATCTCGGCGATCCACTGTTCGGTGGTCTTGGCCGCGAGCAGGTCTTCGATGATCCTGCGCAGTTCCGTCCGGTTGGCCATCCGGCTCGCGTTGTCGGTGAACCGCGGGTCGTCCTCCAGTTCCCGCCGGCCCAGGGCGGAGCACAGGCGCTGCCACATTTTCTCGTTGCCGCAGGCAAGGGTCATCGCTGTGTCGCGGGTCTTGAAAGTGCCCTGCGGGAACATGATCGGGTGGTCGTTGCCGTCCTGGACGGGGGTCACGCCGAGGCTCAGGTATTTCTGGGCCTGATAGGACAGCAGCGTCAGCATGGACTGCATCAGGGATCCCTCGACCACTGTTCCCTTGCCGGTGCGTTCCCGTTCGTAGAGCGCGGAGAGGACGCCGACCGCGCCGAAGACGCCGGTGGCGGAGTCGGCGATCGCGATCCCGACCCGCAGCGGACCGGTTTCGGCGGTTCCGGTGACGCTCATCAGTCCGGACATCGCCTGCGCTGTCTGGTCGAATCCGGCCAGGTCCGCGCCCGGCGGCCGCTGGCCGAACCCGCTGAGCGACACGTAGATCAGCCGCGGGTTGAGTTCGCGCAGTTCGCCCGGCCCGAAACCCATCTTCTCGGTGGTCCCGGGCTTGAAGTTCTGCACGAAGACGTCGGCTTCGGCGAGGAGCTTGCGCAGCGCGGTCTTCCCCTCGTCGCTGCGCAGATCCAAGGCGACGCTGCGCTTGTTGCGGTTGGAGGCCATGTAGTAGACGCTTTCGCCGTCCTGGAACGGTCCTGATTGCCGAGCGGGGTCCCCGGCCGGCAGCGTCTCGACCTTGACCACGTCGGCGCCGAGGTCGGCGAGGAGCATCGTGAGCGTGGGCCCGGACAGGTAACGGGTCAGGTCGACTACGCGGATTCCGTCGAGTGTGCCCATGTCACTCTCCCTTCTTCTGCCCGAATACCGGCGTCCGCCGCTCCGAGAACGCCGACACGCCTTCTTCGAGGTCACTGCCCTCGTATGCCTCGACGGTGAGACGCGCGAGCGTGTCGGCGTCCGCGTCGGTGAGCGGGCGGCCGACCATGCCCGTGACGACCTTGGCTGCTTTGACGGTGAGCGCCGATTGCTCACGGATCTGGTCCACGAGGCCGGTCACCGCGTCGACGAGGGCGTCGGGTTCGGCGAGCCGCTGCACCAGACCGATGCGGTGAGCTTCGCCCGCCGTGATCAGCTCGCCGCTGAACAGCAGGTGTTTCAGTTCCGCGGGGCCGATCAGGCGCGCCACCGAAACGGTTTCGGTGTAGCCGAGGGTGACGCCGAGCTTGCCGATCGGAATGCCGAAGCGAGCGGCGGTCGAGGCGATCCGGACGTCGCAGGCGGTGATGAGTTCGCACCCTCCGCCGACGGCGAGGCCGTGCACCGCCGCGATGACGGGCACCGGCAGCTCGGCGACCGCTCGCAGCGCGCGGGCGATCGCATCGTTGTAGTTCGTCGCCGCGGCCGCGGTCATGCGTTCTCGGGGGAATTCCTTGATGTCGGCTCCTGCGGCGAATGCCTTGGGGCCCGCGCCGCGCAGCACGACCGCGCGCAGGTCGGCACAGCGCGCCAGTTCGGTGAAGACCGTCAGGAGCCGCCGCCAGCTGGCCAGCGAGAGCGCGTTGTACGCCTCCGGCTTGGCGAGGGTGACGACGGCGACGTCGTTGACGGTCTGCCGTGCGACGCGGTCGACGACCAGGGCCTCCGGCGGGTCGTTGCGCAGAACGTCGGACAGTTCGTCGGCGCCGGGATCGGTGATCATGACGACGCCTCTCACCGGGACGTGTCGATGGAGACGTGTTTGCGCTCGGTGAAGCTCTCGATCATGCCCTCGAGCGAGAACTCGCGGCCGATGCCGCTCTGCTTCCAGCCGCCGTAGGACTGCCCCAGCACCTGCCCGCCGCCTTGGTTGACTTGGATCCAGCCGGCGTCGATCGAGTGCGCGGTGCGCAGGGCCCGGCCGATGTCGTGGGTCCAGATGAACGCCGACAGGCCGTAGTGGGTGTCGTTGGCCATGCGGACGACCTCGTCCTCGTCGTCCCACGGGATGACGCACAGGACCGGGCCGAAGATCTCCTCCTGGGCCAGCCGCCACGAGTTCTCGACCCCGACGAACACGGTGGGCTGGACGTAGAAGCCTTCCGCCAGCGGGCCTTCCGTCGGGGGCAGCCCGCCCAGAGCCACGGCGGAGTCACCGCGCCGGAGGCCTTCGTCGATGTAGCCGCAAACCTTGTCGAACTGTTTCTTGTTGACGATCGCGCCGATGTCGGTCTCTTCGTCGAGCGGGTCGCCGACCTTGAGCTTGCCGAGGTTCGCGGTGAGCTTGTCCACGAACGAGCCGACGATCGAGCGGTGGACGAACAGCCGCGATCCCGCTGTGCAGGACTGTCCCTGGCGCGCGAAGCGCATGCCGGAGATCGCGCCCTGGGCGACCCAGTCCTCGTCGGCGTCGGGGAAGACGATCTGCGGGTTTTTCCCGCCCAGTTCCAGGGAAACCGGCACGATCCGCTCAGCCGCGGCGGACATCACCCGCTTGCCGACCGCGGTAGACCCGGTGAACGACAGCTTGCGCACGGCGGGGTGGGCGATCAGGGCTTCGCCTGCTTCGGCGCCGTAGCCGATGACGACGTTGAGCACGCCCGCGGGCAGGAATTCGTGGCAGATCTTGACGATTTCGAGAACGGCCAGCGGGGCGTCTTCGGCCGCCTTGAGCACGAGGGCGTTGCCTGCGGCGAGAGCGGAGGCGATCTTCATGACGGCGAGCTGCACCGGGGCGTTCCACGGCACGATCGCGCCGACGATGCCGAGCGGCTCGCGGCGGGAGTAGTCCAGGACGTGCGCGTTGAGCGGGATGGTCTCGCCCTTGGCTTCGCTGGCCACCGAACCGAAGTAGCGGAACACGTCGACGGCGAAGCTGACTTCTCCGCGCGACTGCGTGCGCAGTGCGTTGCCGTTCTCTTCCGAGATCACCCGGGCGATGCGCTCGACCTCCGGCTCCAGCTTGTCGGCGATCCGCTGCAGCAGCCGGCCACGGGCGCGGGGTGCGGTGTCGCGCCAGCCCGGGAACGCGCGGCCGGCCGCGTCCACGGCGTCGGCGATGTCCTTTTCGCCTCCGCGCGGAACTTTGGCGATGAGCTGCTGGTTGCGCGGGCTCTCCACGTCGATCCAAGCGCTGTCGCGCGCTGCGACCCAGTTGCCGTCGATGTAGTTCAGGTACTCGGGAACCGAGGCGGTCATGCGGTGCTCCTGTTGTTCGGTGCTTGTCAGGGTGCGGGGCGCCGGAGTGGTCAGTTCTTGATGCCGATGACCTTCACGACGGCGGAGGAGTCGAGGCTGCCGTCGTGCTCGACGAGCTTGTCGAACTGCGTCTTCGCGCTGGAGCCCACGACGAGTTCGACGCCCGCGCTCTCCGCCGCGCTCAGCGCGAGACCGAGGTCCTTGGCCAGCAGCGCGGCGGCGAACTTGGCCTGGTAGCCGTTGTCGGCAGCCGATCCCTCGACGAGGCCGGGGCGTGGCGTGAAGTTGTGCAGCGCCCAGGTGTTGCCGGAGGAAGCGCTCAGGACGTCGAACACGCTTTGGGGCGTCAGGCCGAGTTGCTCGGCGAGCACGAACGCTTCGGCGGTGGCCGCGAGGCTCGCCCCGACGACCATCTGGTTGCATGCCTTGACCGCCTGCCCGGCGCCCGCGCCGCCTACGTGGAAGATCCTGCTGCCCATGGCGTTCAGGGCGGGCTGCGCCGCGGCGAGAGCCTCGTTCGTGCCGCCGACCATGAACGTCAAGGTGCCCGCGGTCGCCCCGGAAACGCCGCCGGACACGGGCGCGTCCAGGACGAGCAGGCCGGCCTCGGTCGCCGCCGAATGGACGGCACGGCTGGTGGCGACGTCGATGGACGAGCAGTCGAGCACCAGGCCGCCCGGTTTCAGCCGGGCGAGGGGACCGCCCTTCGCGAGCAGGACCGCGCGGACGTGCTCGCCCTTGGGGAGCATGGTCACCAGCACGTCCGCTCCGTCCGCGGCGTCGGCGGCGGAGTCCGCGATCGTGATTCCCGCGTCGGCGGCCCGAGCGCGGATCGTGTCCGCGACGTCGAACCCGTGCACTTCGTGGCCGGCCTTGAGCAGGTTCTCCGCCATCGGCTGACCCATGTTGCCCAGCCCGACGAAACCGAAAACGCTCATCCGTTGCACCCTTTCTCGTTACTGTCCGGATCACTGTGGCCGGGGAAAACGGCACACTCAAGACGAACATCGACACGTCGGGTGTGCAAAAATGCACGACGTGAACCTCGAGGATCTCCGCTATTTCCTGAGCCTGACCCGATACGGACGGCTGAGCACCGCCGCCGAGAGGCTCGAGGTGGAGCACACCACGATCCGTCGGCGGATCGTGGCGCTGGAGAAGCAGCTGGGGGAGCGGCTGTTCGACAAGACGCCGCGGGGCTGGACGCTCACTTCGGCCGGACGCCGGCTGCTGCCGTACGCGCAGCGGATCGAAGCCGAGGCGGACGCCGCTCGCGCCGCGGTTTCCAACAACCGGCACAGTCCGCACGGGACAGTGCGCATCGTCGCGACCGACGGGTTCGGCGGCTCTGTCATCGCCCCGGGCCTGGCTCGGCTGCGGGAGCGGCATCCCGGGATCCAGGTCGAGCTCGTGACCCGGATGCACCTGCTCGACTACGGCGTGGGGGAGTTCGATCTCGCAGTCACGATCCATCGTCCCGAACGCCCGGGATTCCGCGCCGTGCACCTGTGCGACTACGACCTGCGCCTCTACGGCAGTCCCGGCTACCTGGCCGGGCACCCGCGGATCGGGGCGCAGGACGACCTGGCCGACCACGACCTGGTCTGGTTCGTGCCCTCGCTGCTGGATCTTCCCGAGCTGCAGAGCGCCGAGGACATCGCCGCCAAGGCCAATGTCGTGTTCCGCACCACCAATCTCTTCGCGCAGGTCGAAGCGGCGGCCGCGGGGGTCGGGCTCGGCCTGGTCCCGTGCTTTCTCGCCGACGGCGACGCACGTCTCAGGCCGGTGCTGCACGACCAGGTCTGGGCCCGCCGCACGTTTTGGGTCATCACCCCGAACCGTCTGCTCAACACCGAACGTGTCGCTCTCGTGGCCGAGCATCTGGCCGAGACGGCGCAGTCGGCGCACCACCGGCTGATTCCGGCACAGGGCTGATCTGCCTGCTGTCGGAGCCGCTGGTCGGCCGGCTGATTCGGCGAAGCGGAGCCCGACCGGCCCCGGGCGGGCTGATTGACACCCTCCAGTCGTGAAGCTACCGTCCCAACATCCTGGATCCAGGACTCAGGATTCACAACTACTCGGGTTCGCGCCTCGGCGGCCGATCCCGTCTCCGTGCGCACTCCCAGCAGCAAAGGAGCGCTGTGACTGCCGTGCCACGACCACTCGAGTCCGCGACCGCGCGGAACCGTGCTCGCACGGGCGCGTCGTCAGCCCGTCCCGCACACGATTCGGCGCAGAACCGTCCGGAGGTAACCCGATGACCGCCCACCACGACTTCGAGACGGCGGAGAGGATTCGTCTCCGGAAGAAGGTCCTCTGGCGGATCTCGCCGTTCGTCGGCCTGATGTACCTGGTGAACTACCTCGACCGGACCAATCTGTCTTTCGCCGCCCCGGAAGGCATGAAGGCCGATCTGGGGATGACCGCGGCCGGCTTCGGCCTCGCCTCGGGCGTGTTCTTCCTCGGCTACTTGCTGCTCGAGGTTCCGAGCAACCTCGCGCTGCACCGGTTCGGCGCCCGCCGCTGGCTCGCGCGGATCCTCGTCAGCTGGGGTGTTGTCGCCTCGGCCATGGCCTTCGTCCCGAACGCCCCGTGGCTGTACGCGCTGCGGTTGCTGCTCGGCATGGCCGAAGCGGGCTTCGTTCCCGGAGTGCTGCTCTACCTGACCTACTGGTTCCCCAAGAAGGACCGGGTCCGGGCCATGGCGCTGTTCCTGGTCGCGATCCCGCTCACCTCCGTCGTCGGCGCCCCGGTCGCCAGCGCGCTGATCCAGTACGGGCACGACATCGTTCCCGGCCTCTCAGGCTGGCGGTTCATGATCCTCATGACCGGGGTGCCCGCAGTCGTGCTCGGCCTCGTCTGCTGGTTCTGCCTGACCGACAAGCCTGCCGACGCGAAATGGCTGACCAGTCACGAAAAGGCCATGCTCACCACCGAACTGGAGCGTGAGCAGGCATCCGGCGAGCGGACCCACCGGGTCCGCGACGCGTTGCTGCGGCCGAAGGTGTGGCTGCTCGGCCTGGTCTACTTCGGAGTGCTGTACGGCATGTACAGCATCGGCTTCTTCCTGCCCACCATCATCGCTGATTTCCGCGAGCAGTACGGCGTGCGTTTCTCGGCAATGCAGGTCGGGCTGCTGACGATGATCCCCTATGCGGTGGCTGCGGCAGGCATGATCCTCTGGTCGCGGCATTCCGACGCCAAGGACGAGGTTGTCCGGCACGTCGCCATTCCCGCCGCGATCGGCGGTCTCGGCATCGCCGGCGCGATGTATGCCGGCGGCCCGGTGCTGGCCATGGCGGGCATCACCGTCGGGACCACCGGCATCCTGGCCTCGATGCCCCCGTTCTGGGGCATGCCTACCCGGCTCCTGACCGGCGCTGCGGCGGCCGGCGGCATCGCCCTGGTCAATTCGCTGGGCAACGTCTCTGGTTTCGTCGGTCCCTACCTGACCGGATGGCTGTCCGACCTGACAGGGAGCCAGCGGGGCGGGCTGTGGATCGTCCTCGTGTTCCTGTTCCTCTCCGCGATCATCTCGATCCTCGTGTTCCGGAACCGATTCGGCGGTCTCCCACAGGAGCAGGAAACGCCGGAAGAGAAGGAAAAAGTCAAGTAGCACCCGAACCGCGGGCGGGGAGACAGCGGTCTCTCCCGCCCGCGGCGCCGTGTGATCTGTACACAGTGGACGGCGCGGGCCTGCCGCGTCCGCTCATCCGATTCGACGAGGAGATCGATGTTCCGCAAAGTGCTGGTGGCCAATCGCGGGGAGATCGCTATCCGCGCTTTCCGGGCCGCGTACGAACTTGGCGTCGCGACCGTCGCGGTGTTCCCGCACGAGGACCGCAACTCGTCGCATCGAGCCAAGGCCGACGAGGCGTACGAAATAGGCGAACGGGACCACCCGGTGCGCGCGTACCTGGATGTGGCTCAGGTCGTCGAAACCGCCAAGCGAGCCGGCGCGGACGCGGTCTACCCCGGCTACGGGTTCCTCTCCGAGAACCCGGATCTGGCACGAGCATGCGCTGAGGCCGGGATAACGTTCGTCGGACCTTCGCACGAGGTGCTGCATCTGACCGGCAACAAGTCCCGCGCCGTTTCCGCTGCCAGGGCAGCCGGGGTGCCGGTCCTCGCCTCGTCGGAGCCTTCGGCGGATGTCGATGCGCTGGTCCGGTCGGCGGAGGCGATCGGGTTCCCGCTGTTCGTCAAGGCCGTCGCCGGAGGCGGCGGCCGCGGCATGCGGCGGGTCGCCGAACCGAGCGAGCTGCGGGACGCGATCGACGCCGCCTCGCGCGAGGCGGCGTCCGCTTTCGGCGACGGCACGGTGTTCCTGGAGCAGGCCGTGGTGAACGCCCGCCACATCGAGGTGCAGATCGTCGCGGACGCCGAAGGCAACGTCTCGCACCTCTACGAACGCGATTGCTCGGTTCAGCGGCGGCATCAGAAGGTCGTCGAGATCGCGCCGGCCCCCAACCTGGATCCCCGGTTGCGGGACCGGATCTGTGCCGACGCGGTCGCGTTCGCGCGCGCGATCGGATACGTCAACGCGGGCACGGTGGAGTTCCTGCTGGACGAGCGAGGCGACCACGTGTTCATCGAGATGAACCCGCGCATCCAGGTCGAGCACACGGTCACCGAGCAGGTGACCGGACGCGACCTGGTCATCGCGCAGCTGCGCATCGCCGGCGGCGCGACGCTTCCCGAACTCGGGCTGGCCCAGGAGCAGCTGCGAGTGACCGGAGCCGCGTTGCAGTGCCGGATCACGACGGAGGATCCGGCCAACGGTTTCCGCCCGGACACCGGCGTGATTTCCGCGTACCGGACGCCCGGCGGCCCGGGGGTGCGTCTCGACGGCGGAACCGTGCACACCGGCGCGGAAGTCAGCCCGCACTTCGACTCGTTGCTCGTCAAGCTCACCTGCAACGGACACGACTTCTCCACCGCGGCCAGCCGCGCCCGGCGGGCGGTCGCGGAGTTCCGCATCCGCGGCGTCAGCTCGAATCTGGCCTTCCTCGCCGCGGTTCTCGACGATCCGGACTTCCGAGCCGGCGAGGTGACCACGTCGTTCATCGAGGAGCGCCCGCATCTGCTGAATGCCAGCCCGCCTGCGGACCGCGGCACGCGGCTGCTGACCTACCTCGCCGACCAGACGGTGAACCGTCCGAACGGCGAGCGTCCGCGCACGCCCGAGGCCGCGGCGAAGCTGCCGAAACTGCCCGCGGATCTCACTCCTCCGGACGGCTCCAAGCAGAAGCTGACCGAACTCGGGCCTGAGGGATTCGCGCGCTGGCTGCGGGAAACGCCGCAGCTCGGCGTCACCGACACCACCTTCCGCGACGCCCACCAGTCGCTGCTCGCGACGCGCGTCAGGACGAAGGATCTGCTCGCCGTCGCCCCGGTTGTCGCCGCGACGGTGCCGCAGCTGCTGTCCCTGGAGTGCTGGGGCGGCGCGACCTACGACGTCGCGCTGCGCTTCCTCGCCGAGGATCCGTGGGAACGGCTGGAGCGGCTGCGCAAGGCCGTGCCGAACATCTGTCTGCAGATGCTTCTGCGCGGCCGCAACACCGTGGGCTACACGCCTTACCCGACCGAGGTCACCACGGCGTTCGTCGAAGAGGCCACCGCGACCGGCATCGACATCTTCCGCATCTTCGACGCGCTCAACGACGTCGAGCAGATGCGGCCGGCCATCGAAGCCGTCCGCGCCACCGGCACCGCGGTCGCCGAGGTCGCGCTCTGCTACACCTCCGATCTGTCGGATCCGAACGAAAAGCTCTACACGCTCGACTACTACCTCAAGCTCGCCGAGCAAATCGTCGGAGCCGGGGCGCATGTACTGGCTATCAAGGACATGGCCGGCCTGCTCCGCGCGCCCGCCGCGGCTCGGCTGGTGACCGCGCTGCGCAAGGAATTCGACCTTCCGGTGCACATCCACACGCACGACACCGCCGGCGGTCAGCTCGCCACCTACCTGGCCGCCATCCAGGCAGGCGCCGACGCGGTGGACGGCGCCGTGTCGTCGATGGCGGGCACCACGTCGCAGCCGTCGCTCGGCTCGATCGTCGCGGCCACCGACCACTCCGATCGCAGCACCGGCCTCGACCTGCACGCGATCGGCGACCTGGAGCCGTACTGGGAGAGCGTCCGCAAGATCTACGCCCCGTTCGAGGCTGGTCTCGCGTCGCCCACCGGGCGCGTCTACGACCACGAGATCCCCGGCGGCCAGCTCTCCAACCTGCGCACGCAGGCGATCGCGCTGGGCCTCGGCGACCGGTTCGAGGACATCGAAGCCATGTACGCCGCGGCGGACAAGATCCTCGGCCACCTCGTGAAGGTCACGCCTTCGTCCAAGGTGGTCGGCGACCTCGCGCTGCACCTCGTCGGCGCCGGCGTTTCCCCGGCGGACTTCGAGGCGGAGCCGAACAAGTTCGACATCCCGGACTCGGTGATCGGGTTCCTGCGCGGCGAACTGGGCGATCCTCCCGGCGGCTGGCCGGAACCGTTCCGCACCAAGGCGCTCGAGGGCCGTTCGGCGGCCAAGCCGATCGCTGAACTGTCCGAAGAGGACCACAAGGAACTCGCCGAGAACCGCCGCGGCGCGCTGAACCGGCTGCTGTTCCCCGGGCCTACCAAGGAATTCCTCGCGCACCGCGACGCGTACGGCGACACCAGCGTGCTCCCGAGCAAGGACTTCTTCTACGGTCTGCGCCCGGGGGAGGAGTACTCGGTGGACCTCGAGCCCGGCGTCCGGCTGCTCATCGAGCTGGAAGCCATCGGCGAGGCCGACGAGCGCGGCATGCGGACCGTCATGTCCACGCTCAACGGCCAGCTGCGGCCGATCCAGATCCGGGACCGGTCGATCGCCTCGGACATCCCGGCCACCGAAAAGGCCGAGAAGGGCAACCCGAAGCAGATCGCCGCGCCGTTCGCGGGCGTGGTGACGCTGCAGGTGGCCGAGGGCGACCAGGTGGCGGCCGGAGCGACCGTGGCGACGATCGAGGCCATGAAGATGGAAGCGTCGATCACCGCTTCGGCGGGCCGGATCGGTGCGGCGGCTGGCGATCGGCGCGGTTCAGCAAGTGGAGGGCGGAGACCTCATCCTCGAGATCGGCTGACCGGGGTTCGGCGTCGCGGGAGACGGCCGCCTCGTCTCCCGCGACGCCGGTTTCAGCGGCGATGAGTTCCGTTCAGGTGGTCGCGCAGGGCCGACGTGAACGCGGTCTCGTCGCCGGACTCGACGATGGCGATCAGATTCTCGTGCTGGTGGAGAACCAGGTCGACGAAACTCGGGTCCGCGCTCACGACCCGCATGCTCATCCGGCGCTGCCGATCCGCCAGCGAATCGTAGAAGCGGGCGGTCAGCGCGTTCTTGCCCGCGGTGACGATGCTGCGGTGAAACTTCTCGTCCGCCTCGGAAAAGGCGTCGAGGTCGCCCGCTCGCGCGTGCGCGCGCTGGATCTCTAGAGCTTGCCGCAGTTCGGCGCAGGCCTGCGCGATCTCGCCGGGCCGGCGAATCAGCCTGCGAACTGCAGCGGCCTCGATCGCTTCTCGCGCGTCGAGAACGTCCGCCGCTTCGCTCGGGGGCACCGGCACCACGACAGCGCCTCGTTTGGGGATCAAGTCGAGCAATTCCTCGGCCTGGAGCCGAAGAAACGCCTCGCGGACCGGGGTCCGGCTCATTCCCAGCTGCTCGGCGATCTCGCCCTCGCTGAGCAGCTTGCCGCCGGCGAGCTCTCCGGAAAGGATCATTTCCTTGGTCTGCCGGTAAGCGCGTTCGGCAGCGGACGACTCAACCATGCAGACCCTCCGTTGGGTTGCGCGGGCGTGGGCTAGAAGCGGCTGTGGAACCGCCGGACGTGCGATTCCATGAGGTCGGCGGCGCCTTTGTCGTCACCGTCGGCGAGTGCGGCGTAGATCTGGCGATGCTCGGCGCGAAGGCGCTCGCGCAGGATTTCCCAGCCGCCCTGTTCGTCCACGGTGCCGAGCAGCAGGCCGCGGACCGATTCCCTGATGGCGACCGTGAGTTCGTTGACGAGGCGGTTGCCCGCTGCGCCCGCGATAGCGACGTGAAAGGCCACGTCGGCGTCGCTGAACTGTTCCGGGCCGAGGTCGGCGTCCATCTCGTCCAGTTCGGCTTCCATGCGCAGCAGGTCGGCCGCCTTGCGGCGGCGCGCGGCCAGCGTGGCCGAGAACCGCTCGAGCATCACCCGCGCCTCCGTGACGTCGTCGACCGGGAACGAGTCGACAGCCAGGTGCAGGGCCAGCACGCGGCCCAGCGCGCGTGCCGGAGCGGGGACCACGATGGTGCCGGACTTGTCGCCCGTGCCGACCTGGGAGCGGATGACGCCCTGCGCTTGCAGGACTCGCATCGCCTCGCGAACAGCCTGTCGGCTGGCGCCGAGTTGTGCGGCCAGTTCCCGCTCCGGGGGCAGCCGATCGCCGGGCCGCAGCTGGCCGGACGTCAACTGTTTCTCGACGTGGTTCAGGACCATTTCATAGGTGGGCTGCCGCCCTGCGGGCGTGGTCGCTTGCCCCGCAGGCGTGCGTGTCGCCGAAGCGGGCACCGCTTGTTCCGGCTTCACCGCGCTGTGCCGGCGATGTTCCGGTGCTGCTCAGTGAGACTGCGGTACACCTCGGCATTGCGGCGCAGGCCGGCGACTTCTTCGGCGCTCAGCGATCGCCGGACTTTGGCTGGCACGCCCGCCACGAGCGACCTGGGCGGGATCGCGGCGCCTTCGGGCACCAGTGCGTTGGCCGCCACGAGAGACTCCGCGCCGATGATCGCTCCGTTGAGGACAGTCGCGTTCATCCCGACCAGGCAGCCGTCTTCGACAGTGCAGCCGTGCAGAACAGCCCCGTGCCCGACGGAGACGTCCATCCCGATCCGGGCCGGGAAGCCGGGGTCGGCGTGCACTGTCGCGTTGTCTTGGACATTGCTGCCGGCACCGATCGAGACTGCTTCGAGATCCGCGCGGACCACGGCCCCGTAGAACAGCCCGGCACCGGCCGCGACGCTCGCCGAGCCGACGACGACGGCAGTGCCGGCGACCCACGCATCAGGGGAGACTTCCGGCACCCGATCGCCGACGGCCAAGACGTTGTCCCGCATGCCCGATCCCTTTCCGACTTCCCGGTTGTGCTTGGTCGAACCATACAGTTATCTTGGTCGGACCACATCCCCTCCGTCCACGTCTTCTGAACCGGAGGACTTATGTCCGGCGTCGGCCTGATGGTCACGTGCATGAACGACGCGCTTTTCCCGGCTACCGGCCGCGCGGTGGTGGCCCTGCTGCGCCGCCTCGGCGTCCGGGTCGATTTCCCGGCCGCGCAGACCTGTTGCGGGCAGCCGATGGTCAACACCGGTTACCTGGACGAGACGGTGCCGTTGCTGCGCAACCATCTCGACGCGTTCGCCGGATGCGACGCGGTCGTGGTGCCGTCCGGATCGTGTGCCGGGTCGGTCCGTTATCAGCATCGGATGGTCGCCGAGCGGTCCGGGGACCCGGCGCTGGTGTGGGCGGTCGACCAAGCCCCGCCGGTCTACGAACTGACCGAGTACCTGGTCGACGTGCTCGGAGTGGTCGACGTCGGGGCGTATTTCCCCCATCGGGTCACCTACCATCCGACCTGCCATTCGCTGCGGATGCTCGGAGTCGGCGATCGGCCGGTGCGACTGCTGGAAGCGGTCCGGGGGCTGAAGCTGCTGGAGCTGCCCTCGGCCGCTGAGTGTTGCGGGTTCGGGGGCACGTTCGCGGTGAAGAACGCCGATACGTCGGTGGCGATGGGCAGCGACAAGGCCCGGCACGTCCGCGAGAGCGGCGCGGATGTGCTTGTCGCGGGAGACAATTCGTGCCTCATGCACATCGGCGGTCTGCTGTCGCGGGAGCGTTCGGGAATCCGGGTCATGCATCTTGCCGAAACCCTGGCGGCGACCGAGACGGCCGGATCCGGGCACGGCGCCGAGGAGGCGGCGGTTCGATGAGCGGCACCTTTCTCGGCATGCCGAAGTTCCCGGTCGCGGCGAAGAAAGCGTTGTCGGACAGCCAGTTGCGCCGCAACCTCGCCCACGCGACGAGCACGATTCGCGCCAAACGCGCGAACGTGGTCGGAGAGGTGGCCGAATGGGAGCAGCTGCGCCTGGCAGGCGAGGCCATCAAGAACCGGGTGCTGCGGCACCTTCCCGAATGCCTCGAGCAGCTGGAGGAATCGCTCACCGCGGCCGGTGCCACGGTCCACTGGGCCGACGACGCGGCCGAAGCCAACCGGATCGTCGTCGAGGTCGCCAGGCGCCACAATGCCGGCGAGGTGGTCAAAGTCAAGTCGATGGCGACTCAGGAGATCGACCTCAACCGCGCGCTCGAAGCCGCCGGCATCCGGGCGTGGGAAACCGACCTGGCCGAGCTGATCGTTCAGCTGGGCGGCGACCTGCCCAGCCATATCCTGGTCCCCGCGATCCACCGCAACCGTGCCGAGGTGCGCGAGATCTTCCTGCGGGAAATGGGCAAGGCGGGCAAGCCCGCGCCGCCGGACCTGACCGACGACCCGAAGCGGCTGGCCGAAGCGGCCCGGACGCATCTGCGGGAGAAATTCCTGCGGGCGAAGGTGGCGGTGTCCGGAGCCAACTTCGCGGTCGCGGAAACCGGCATGCTCGCTGTCGTCGAGTCCGAAGGCAACGGCCGCATGTGCCTGACCCTGCCGGAAGTGCTCGTCTCGGTCGTGGGCATCGAGAAGGTGGTGCCGACGTACCAGGACCTCGACGTCATGCTCCAGCTGCTGCCGCGTTCGTCCACCGGCGAGCGGATGAACCCCTACACCTCCATGTGGACCGGCGTGACCGCCGGCGACGGACCGCGGGAGGTCCATGTGATCCTCCTCGACAACGGCCGCACCGATGTGCTCGCCGACCCCGTCGGCCGCCAGGCACTGCGCTGCATCCGCTGTTCGGCCTGCCTCAACGTGTGCCCGGTCTACGAGCGGACCGGCGGGCACGCTTACGGATCGGTGTACCCAGGGCCGATCGGCGCGATCCTCACCCCGCCGCTGCGTGGATCCGACCCGCAGGCGGACTCCCTGCCCTACGCGTCGAGTCTGTGCGGCGCTTGCTTCGAAGTTTGCCCGGTCCGGATCGATATTCCCGAGGTGCTGGTGCACTTGCGCAGCCGGGTGGTCGACCAGAACAAGGCGGCATCGTCGTCGCCCTCGGTTCAAGACATGGCGATGAAGGCCGCGTCGTGGACACTGTCGTCGGCCCGCCGGACCAGCGTCGTGGAAAAGGCCGCCGGGCTCGGGAGCCGCATCGTGGGCAAGCGCGGGCGAACCGCCCCGGGCGGGCGCAGCGTGCTCGGCCCCTTGCCGGGGCCGGCCGCGGGCTGGTCGCAGTCCCGCGACATTCCGTTGCCCGCCGCGGAGTCGTTTCGCGACTGGTGGAAACGCACCGAGGGCGGCAGCCGCGCCGCCGGCGACGAACCCGCCGACCGGCGGCAGGGAGGCGGACAGCCGTGAGCGCGCGCGAGCAAACCCTCGGGCGGGCCCGGCGGGCCCTGTCCGACGTTACGATCGAAGACCCGATAGTCGACGTGCCGATCGACCGTCCGCGGCAGAGCAGCGGCAGGTCCCCCGAGCAGATCGTCGACCTGTTCGCAGAGCGCGTCGCCGACTATCGCGCTGGCGTCGCGAAGGCGACAACGCCGCATGTGGCGAGCGCGGTATCCCGCGCGCTGCAAAACGCCGCTGCAGGGGGCAACACGGTATTGCGTGTCGTGGTCCCGCCCGGATTTCCCGTCGAGTACCTTCCGGACAGCATCGAGGTCGTGACCGACGGTCCGGACGTCCCCGTGGCCGTGCTCGACCGCTGCGACGGGGTGGTGACCACTGCCGCCGTCGGCATCGCCGAGACCGGCACTATCGTTCTCGATCACGGGCCAGGCCAGGGCCGTCGCGCGGCCACCTTGGTGCCCGACGTGCATGTGTGCGTGATCGAGGAAGCGCGGGTGATTGCGGGGATCCCGGAATCAGTTTCCGTCCTTGACCCGCGTCGTCCGCAAACCTGGATCAGCGGCCCGAGCGCGACGAGCGACATCGAACTGGACCGAGTCGAGGGCGTCCACGGCCCTCGGACACTGCAGGTCGTGATCGTCACGGCAGAAGGCTAGCCGTGTTCTCTCAAGCCTTCGGTTAGGACTGGGCAGACGCGCCTCGACGCCCGCGGCGCGGGTGATACTGCGCTATAGAAGACCTTGGCGATGATGCGATGGACGGGTTTTTGTTCAGCCACTCTCGGGCAGACGTTTCCTGAGAGCTCGAGCCTGAACGTGTGCTTGTTGGTTTCACCGCGAAAGGTCGGCGACGCAGGGACAACTCGGCGGTCGTCGCGCAGCCTCCTGTCGGCGCGGGACGGTCGAATCCAGGCGTTGCAGGTTCCGCCGGATACCCGCTGTATGTTCGTCAATTGATTTCGCGGAGGCAGATACGGTGGTTCTTTGCTTTTGGCTACGGTCTTGGCCCGGTTGCCGACAGATCGGGAGGTATGAGGCGCAAGACTGACGAGCGTTGAATCAGGAGTTGCTTCGCGCGATTACCAGAAGCGCCGGTCGCAGCGCGATGATGATTCAGGCCAAGCTCGAACTGGGGCGGAGGCCTGGAACTGTACGTCCGCAACCTTGGACGGAGCGGTTCCCCGTTTGCGTATCTTCGGTAGGTCGGTGACTGCGGAGCAGACCCGCATACCACCGTGACGTCTTGTTTCGTGAGCGAGTGCCCAGCCGGCGCGTCCGGTGCGGATGCGGTTGCGCATCGTCCAGGCAGTAACCAGTGCGGCCGACGGCGGCCCATATTTGCCTGCTCGGTAAGGATCATAAAAGGAAACAGCCCTTGCCCGGTCGTGAGAAGGTCAGGCATGGGGCCAATGTTATGCCGGAGACTCCACCACTGTTGCTCGCGCGAATTCCCTGGGGAGGGGATTCCTCATGCTGCTGGCATATCAGATTAGTTCGGTTCGAACTGGAATGCGCTGCTGTGGCGGGTGAGGTTCGCCGGTGGGCGAACACGCGGGCAAGGGAGGCGCGGCCTCGGCTCGCCTTGTTCCGGAGAATCCGGAACAAGGCGAGGAACGTCGGGATCGCTGGCGTGCATGAGCCGGCTGAGATGCAGCCTTGTGCAAAGACCCCGGTCTGGGGCCTGCGCGCGGGGACCGATGGAGGGCTGACACCTGCATCGCCTCTGGAGGGACAGCGGGCATGTGCCGTGCCTAGGCCAGTGGACATCATGGTTGGCGTGACGGGCGGCGTCCGACATAGATGTAGGTGAGCAGGAACGCATTCATGGTCGTGCATATTGGCCAAAAGGTGGTCGGATTTGGCCATAGTCCTGTTGCTATATTGTCAACAGGGGTGCTGACGGTATTACTATCAGCGATATGAGGCCTCGGGCGATGGCTCCCCATCGGGTAGTGATACTGGTGTTTGACGGTGTGCGAACACTTGATGTCGCAGCACCGAGTGAAGTATTTTCCAGTGCCAATGATCTCGGCGCGAGCTATGAAGTAAAGCTGTGCTCGGTGAGCGGGAGTGCGGTGACTACCTCTGCTGGCGTTCAGCTCGAGGTCAACTGCGCGGTTGATGCCATCAGCGCTGTAGATACCCTGATAATCCCAGGCGGGGAATGCCTGGCGGCCGAAAGGCCTCCCTCTGATATAGTTAGCGCTATCCGCAAACTTTCGATAAGTGCGAAACGCATTGTGCCAATCTGTGCAGCCGTGTTTGCGCTCGCGGAGGCTCAGTTGCTGGTCGGTCGGAGAGTGACCGCACATTGGCGATTTGTCGGATTGTTTCGGGAGCGATATCCCGATCTGGAAATTGACGGTAGTGCTGCCTTTGTGCGCGACGGTCGGTTTCTTACCTCTGCTGGTGCAAGTTCCGGGCTGGATGTTGCGCTTGCGTTGGTGGAGGAGGACGTCGATCCGCGTCTCGCGCATGAAATTGCGCGAGAGTTGGTTTTGTTTGTCCGTCGACATGAGGGCCATCCGCAGTTGTCGTTGGCAACCCGGGTTGCCCGTCGCCGGTATGATCCAGTGCAAGCGGTTTACGAAGCGGTGGTTTTGGAGCCTGCTGCAGATCATCGGCTTACCACGCTAGCGCGACGTGTCGGCATCAGCACTCGCCACTTGTCCAGGCTCTGTAATCGGCGAGTTGGCCTGAGTCCGGTAAGGTACGTCACTTCTATTCGACTGGAAATTGTGGTCGATTTGCTTGCGGCCGGTGAAACGCTTGCTTCGGCGGCTCGAAAAACTGGGATTGGCAGCGAAGGGACGTTGCGCAGGTTGCTGAGGGAGCATTCATAAGAATTAGCTTCAATGTAAACGTTTAGCGGTTGATTAGTTTTATTCGTAACCTGCATGGAGTGCTGGTGGAACTTGAGCTCCGACATCTTAAATTGGTCAATTCAATCGCCCGGCTAGGCTCTCTGAGCAAAGCGTCCATAGAAATCGGACTCAGTCAGCCTTCGTTAACGCAGCAGCTCGCCAAGTTGGAAAGGTATCTCGGAGCATCCCTCTTTATTCGAACGCCAACAGGAATGATTCCAACGGATTCCGGTCGGGCGCTGATCCAGTCAACGAACTACTTGGTGCCACTGGTGGCGGACTTGTCCGATCGATTTCGGGTGCGTGCTGCGCGTAGTGCGGGTGTAATTTCGGGATTTATTCGGATGGCAAGCATGCCGGGTCCATTCGTGGCACCGGTCGTGGCCGCCATTTCCGAGATTGAGCCAGAGTGGGGAATGCATCTTTCCGCCGGGGGTAATATTGAGAATTTAACGGAAGGAATCTCTCGTGGGCAGGTTGATATTGCAATCTTATCAGAAGTGAGTGGTGTCGGTTTCGCTCCCCCCGTAAAGATTGACGGAACGCGAAAAATAATGATTGGCAGGAGCGAGTATGTGGCGCTGGCGAGTGATAAGAAGCAGTTGGGGGAGGGTGCCGTCGTTAGCTTTTCCGATCTGGGCGAGGAAAGGTGGATATTCTCTTCCTGTACGCCGGCCGCTGTGCGAGCAGGATTTCTAAAGCTTTCGGTGTGTGCTGGTTCAAGTCCGCGAGTCGTTGGTGAAATGGACCTCCTTATGGCGCAGGAGTTGGTTCGTGAGAACTATGGCCTATCGGTTATCGACAGTGGGTTCGCAGCACCCAGCGGGACTAGGAAGATTCCCGTAGAGGGAAGTCCATTCAAGATTGTCCACTTTATCGTCTGGAGGGATGGTCTTCTGGGTGAACAGTTTATCGGGAAAATTCACGAGTTCTCCTCGGCGGGTGCTGTCGGATCGGAAATTCTAAGTTAAGGTGGTCGAGTAGTTCTTCTCTGGAAATTTTCCGAAACGGAGGTTGAGGGAGCATTTGCAATCTGTTGCATCTAGGGTCACCCGTAAGCTCTCGACGCCAATTTGGGAAACCTGGTGCGGATGCGATTTGCTGTGTGTTGTCCGCGGCTTGACGGTTTTGGAACCTGCTGCGGACCGCTGGCTTACAGTGCCGGTCCGTCGAAGGTGGATTGTGTCTTGAGTGTCAGGTTGACGTGCGTGAGTTCGGCACCCTTTGGCGTACCGGTGGTGTCCGTTGGTCCAGAACGAGTCGGTGTCGACGTTCTCCTAAGTCGCTGGCTGCTGGGTCAACAGGTCCGTAAAGGATTCTTCGCGAACGCTTCGCCCTTCTTGCCGAGTGGCGGGCTTGGACTACCGGGGAAGTGGAAGAACGCCTTCGCTCGGGAGTCGCGCAGGTGGTAGGCGATCTCGTGCGACTTTGAGCAGTAGGTTGAACGGGTACTGTCGTGGTGCCCTTCTTGTGGGCTGCAGTAGACGAGTGGAACCCTGTGCTCAGGGCGGGAGGTTGTGCGGCGTTATGACTAGATTTCCTGGAAGATGGCAGCGGCTTGTATTAGACGGCATCGCCCGGCAGGGAATTATCTCTATTGAGGAGATACTTCGAGCGTATTTTCCAGGGGAACCTACGGGGGTGGCTATTGCTGCCGTGACGCGGTCCATGAGGACCTTGGCTGAGAATTCACGAATTAGGGTCACCTATATTCAACGTTGCCCCTGTGGTGTTTCTCATTTTCGGAACGTTCACGGTGATCGGCACTTTGGAGTTGGTCCATACAACTTTCTGGCCATGCCGACTGATTGTGAAGAGCACATCATTATGGCCCATCCTGGAGTAATCTCCTTATGGCCTAAATGGGTTTGGCATCCAGATAGGCCGCTCAGCGAAAATCCATCTGAGCGGGAAGTGTCTGCGGCAAAAGCTAGAATTCGAAGCTTGAAAGGGATTGGGTGCTAAATCCGTCGGCTTCCGCGTGTGCTTTATTGGGGTGGTTTCTTTTGCTTACCGTCCTGTGTGTGTGCTCAAATGTTTCCAGTATTCCGGGTATGGGGATCATGTGGTCGATCCCGATCGCGGTTAGCTAAAGGAGTCCAACCGGAGGGTGGCGACGAGCGGTGTTGTTTGATGGGACGGTACACAATGTATATTGACGTCGCAGTCGATCGGAACCCCTTTCTTCGGAAGGCACTGGTCGAGTGGAGGCAGCGTTCCGCTGGCTGTGCCGAGGTTGGAGGACTGTGATCCGGGCGGGGGTTAATTCGTCCGAGGTCTTGACTGTCCCCGGTGCGCAGGAGCGCTCAGATCTGGAGGCGTTCCAATTTTGTCACAGAGGTTGAGGGCTGGCTGGTGCCCGACGAGAGTCGCGTCTGCACGTGAGCAGATCGACCACCTGGTCATTGGCAAACGCCGGTCGATCGGGGACCGGACGCTGAGGTCGATGCTGTACTCCCCGCCAGCCCGTGCCAAGAAAGTGCTGTGACTGGGCGTCGAAGACCTCGACCGCGCAAACGACATCCGCATCGCTCACGACGGGGAGTTCGACGAGACCCAGCCGACGGTAGATGACCCCTAACGCACGGCCGATCGGCAGTTGTGACCTGCCACAACCTTGTGCTATTGCCGCTTGACCGACGCCGGAGAAGGCGGCGCTACGGAGGCCAACCTTACGAACCTTCTCCGGTGCCCAACCTGCGGTACCCTCCAGATGGCGTCCCCGTCGGTCTCTGCGCAACTGCCGCGTTGCATGCAGAATCGACGCCTTCGCGGTCGATGTGGGGACCGTCCTGAAGCCGCGTCGGCGGTAGAAGGAGAATTGCTGGGTGCTGCCTCCAGCGGTCTCTGCCCTGGGCGCTATCGCGCCGTGGTTGCGGGTATGGCGCATTCGAGCGCATCGAAGATGGTGCCCGGCCTCAGCAACCGCGGAGATCGGGCACCAGGTAGAAACACTTCAGCTCGGCGGCCCGCTGTCCTGGAGTTCGATGCCCGCCCATGCCAGCCAGCCGGCTTCCGATGTTGGGCACCTGACCAGGTGCACCGTCTCGACCTATAGCTTGTGCGTCGAGCACCTGATGCTCTCGTCCTCGGTGTACCCGGAGCCAGCCAGATCTCTGTCGAGCGCCTTGATCAGTGCGACGACTTCCGGATCGCAGACGGTTACCGGGCGGACCTGCCTGGCATCGGCGGGCTGTGGCATTCCTGGATCCTGCCCTCCGGTGGTCGGCTTGGCACTCCGCCGGGAGCTGCGGCTAGGGCCTCCGCACCAGGCGAGCGCTACTGCGGCGGTGCTGCCGAACGTCAGCGCGTATCCGCCGGTGAGGTCGAACGCGAGGTCGTCTGGCTGCTGAAACCGAGCGCGCTGCCGACCTGCACGAGCTTCGGCGTCCGGCCGAGGGCGGGCCCGGCGAATAGGTCGCCGACCATCCCGCCGACGACAGGGCCCAGCCCTACTGCCAAGGCTGCGACCAGCCACGGCACCGGCAGCTGGTCGCAGCCTTGCGGCTCGCCAGCAGTGGGGTAGCGACTATTATGAGGGTCCGGCGGCCGAGGCATTCGGCGTCTCCTCAGTGACTGGCTTGCGGATCTTCTTCGGCTCGGGGATGAGGATTTCGCCGATCTCGCAGCCGAGCACAGCGCAGATCACGTCTAGGTCGGCGAGCTTGATGCTGGCGGGGTTGCCTGACCAGAGCCCGGACCATTTTGCCCGCGGAGATTGTGAGCCCGTGCTCGGCGAACGTGCGGTGCAGTTCGCTGGCCCTCCAGATACCGCGGTTGGCGGCGGTCAAGCGCAGGTTCCATTTCATGGCAGCAGTCCTTCCTCCTGTCCGGCGATTCGTTGTTGGCCGACGGTCCACGCGACTTCGATGCGGGTGCGGTGAACGTGGATGTATTTCATGGTAGCGGCTTTGATTTCCGGTGCCGAGGGGGATGCCGGCATAAACCGGCCGAACGTACGTACGGAGTTTGCGAGGTTCAAGGCGTCGCCGATCTTGAGCAGGACCCCGGCAAGTGGGTGTGCATCGAATATCCCCGCGACTTCGATCGACCTGTTTGAGCTGCTGAAGAACCGTTTTCAGGTTGCCAGCCAGCCGGGACAGCACGGCGTCGACCGTTGCAGTGCCGGGAGCGGTGGAGATCTGCTTGTCCAGAGCGGCCAAGCCCGCTTATGAACCAAATTCTACCTGTGAGGGCGTTTCGATGAAACCTTTCGCCCCGTCAGGGTGCGCGGGCGGTGTGTGCCGCGGTTATCGCGCAAGACATGACAAACGCCTGAGTCGTTCCAGGTTCGTTCTTTGATGTGCAAGGACTGAACCTGGAACGAGGTGGTTAGCTGTTGAGAGTTCGTGACATCAGGTGGCGGCTCGGTTTGAAACGCGGAGTTCGGGTACCTGCTTATGGATCGTGTGAAATCGCGAGACATGCTTGTCTTCCAGCCATCCTGGTGAGAGGTCGGCAGTATCGCTACCCAGAGTGGTATGGACACGTTTCTCCACGTTTAGAACGTTCGCGCGACCATGTGGTCGGCAACCGCCTCGCAGGCGTCGCGTGCGGGGGAAGCTGGCAACACGGCGAGCGCGGTACGTGCTCGGGAGGCATAGTCGGAAAGGGTGGCCCGCGCACGTTCTAGCCCACCAGAATGCTGCAGTAGCTCCAGCGCCTCGGCTACGAGTGCGTCGTTGGTGATCGCCCCTGAGAGTAGCTCGACCAGCCGGGGGTCCGCCGCCTGGGCGGCCAGCGCGTACAGTATGGGCAGCGTGCGCACGCCTTCCCGCCGCTCGGTGGTCTGTTCCTTGCTCGGCTCGACCGATGGCGTTGCGAGGTGGATGATGTCGTCGGAGATCTGGAAGGCGATGCTGCTGATCTCTCCGAAGCTGTACAGCGCCTGGGTGTGCTCCTCAGACGCGCCAGACATCATTCCTCCGAACCGGCAGGACGTCGCGATCAGCGAACTGGTCTTCTGCCTGACCACGGTGAGGTAGTGCTTGACTGGATCGGTGCCCTTGGCCGGGCCAACGGTCTCGAGCATCTGCCCAGTGACCAGTTCGCCGAATGTCTCGGCGATGATCCGTACCGCGTCTGCTCCGAGTGCAGCGGCGAATCGTGAGGCTTGTGCGAGCAGGAAGTCGCCAGTCAGGATGGTGTCGGTGTTGTCCCGTCGCGTATTGACGGTTGCCGCGCCGCGCCGTGTGGCGGCCTTGCCCACGACGGCACAGTGATACACCGTGGTCAGGTGCACGAGCTCGACAGCTGCGGCCGCGATCAGCACCCGTTTGTCCTGCTTCGGGCCGAACTGCGCGGACAGAAGCGTAAACAGCGGACGGAAACGTATTGCCTCCGTTCCGAGCGGGTACAACGCAGCCTCGTGCACGGCCTGCACGTCGCTCTGCATGACGTCGCGTAGCATCATCTCGACCTCGGCGAGGCCGTCGGCGAGGTTCCGGAGCAGCTGCTCGTCCCCGACTCGCAGCCCAGACGGTAGCGCATCCCGAATCTGGCGGGCGTTCTTCGTCGAAAGGTCGATCCGGGTCGAGGCACCACTGAGATTGAACGCTGCCGTGCTGTCAATCTTTCGAGCCATTGTCATCTCCTGATTGAGTGAGGCGGCGAGTGACTGCTTTCGCAGACTGGCACAGATACACCAGGGGCGGATTCTTGAAGCTTTATCCCGGTAGTCGCCGCGGAGGGTGTATCCAGTGTGAAGCTGAGAAACGATCGCTATCGATAAGTAGTTCTTCGCAGGGCTTGCGTCGTGCGCCGTCGTACTTTGAAAGCGTTCCGTATGACCGGTTCAGAGAGGGCTGCTAACTCGTGCATTTTGGGGGATCCCAATTGGGTCGTAGGGGCATGCCGGAGTGGTATTTGTCGGGCTTGACGGCCAGGATTTGGTGCAACTGGATGTTGTTGCGCTCAAAGGCGAGACGAGAAGCGGCCATGTAGAGGCGCCAGACTCGTGCCGTACCGGTTCCCACCTCGGATACCGCTTTGGCCCAGTTGTCGTCCAGATTGGTGCACCAGTTGGCCAGGGTCATGGCGTAGTGCTCGCGGAGGTTCTCTTCGTGTCGTACTTCGAAGCCAGTGTCTTGAACGAGAGACACCAGGCGGCCAGGACTCTCCAGTTCGCCGTCTGGGAAAACGTACCGGTTGATGAACGGGCCGACACGCACGTTATATGAGCTGTTCGGCCTGGTTATGCAATGGTTGAGCAATCGACCCTCCGCGCGCAGCTTGCTATAGAGGAACTCAAAATACCCTGGTAGCTGGGCGTCTCCGATGTGCTCAGTAAGGCCGATGGAGCTAACCGCATCGAAATTGGTTTCGAGAACGTCCCGGTAGTCGGCGTAGCGCACCTGGGCCAGGTCGGAGAGACCGTATTCGGCGATCTTGCAACTTGCCCACTCAGCTTGCTCCTTCGATAGCGTCACGCCCAGCGCTCTTGCGCCATAGTGCTGTGCGGCGTGTATCACCATGCCGCCCCAGCCGCACCCGACGTCTAGGAGTCGCTTGCCTGGACGCAGCGCGAGCTTGCGCGCCACCAGGTCATGCTTTGCGAACTGGGCTTCCTCTAACGAGGCGTTGTCGGTCGGAAAGACTGCACAGGTGTAGGCCATAGATGGGCCGAGCAGCCACTCGTAAAATGTGTTGGATACGTCGTAATGGTGAGAGACCGCTGCGGAATAGCGGTTCTTGGAGTGTCGTTCTCCCCGCTGGCGGTGCTCTTGTGGAGGGGGGGATGCTGGCCAACGCAATCGTGCCGTCAGCAACCGCAGTGCCACTGTCCAACGCAAGTCCAAGGGAAGTTCGCGAACGGCGATCTTAGGTAGTGCTGCCAGTGCGGTGTACATATCGCCGGTCACCTCTAGCGTGCCGCTCACGTAGGCCCTGGCTAGGCCGAGCTCACCAGGCGCGGAGGCCAAGTGGGATAACGCCAGCGGTGAGCGTATGTCCAGGCGTATCGGGGCTCCCGGCGTGCCTGCTTTGCTGCCGTCATATGCGATAAACTCAATCGGTACGTCGTCACCGACCACCCGTGCCATCCCCTCGGCCACCGACATAGTCCACGTGTTTGATAAACTCATTGTTCGTCCTTTCCTTGCTGCAGAGCAATCTGGCCAATTAATAAGTGTCTTCTCGCGGGTCAACTCTGCGACTTCACTGGTTGTGTACGACTTTCGTGTACAGGTCTGGCAGTCGACCGTCTCGGTCGTACTCGTTCTTCAGTCGGCGGTACGCTGCACCGTTGTATAATTCAGCGAATTCCTCAGGTGGGTAGTACGCATCTGAGTACAACGACTTACGCCCTCCTAATTCGGTAACTACCTGCTCGATCCGCCGGTTGTGGTAGCTCGATTTCTGCTGCGGCCGCTTTGGCACTGTGGACCAAAATCCTACGTTCACGTAACGAGTGTCTATGTCCAGAGGATACAGTGGCCACTGGCGCTGTGCGCGTAGTTGCAGAGGGCACAGCCATATGGGTGAGATACCGATCTCGGAGCGAAAAAATGCCATAAATTCGGGCAGTTGCGCGAGCGGGATTTCCACATCCTGGATAACCGGCTCGGTCGGTGGGCGACCGGCAGCCGCCAGTAGTCGCTGGGACAGCTTGTAGCGGCGGTCCAGCGCTACCAATCGCCGGTATACGTCAGAGCGAAGGTATCGTTTTGGCCACATCTTGCGTAGTGTTGGCCACTCCAGGCCAAATGCTCGGGAACACCAGAACCAGTCGGTATCCCAGCGCCAAAGGTAGTCATATATAGTCAAGTAGTCGACCTCGCGCTGTCGAATCGATCGGTAGAATATGTTCATTCCGGTATAATCGCTCGTGTAAGGCGCTTCACGTACACTGTCGCCGAGAGTGATAACAACTGAATTCGGATCAAGGTGTCGCGAATAATCCCATTCTTTTGGTTCGAACACTGTGCCGTCGACGAAATCGACCGGGATGCCCTCGTATGATCGGTTCATGTAAATATGGTCAAGCGCTGCCGTCGCCATCTTAATGTCCGGAAACCGAATGTGCCGCAATCGTACGTATGGGTTAACTTGCTCGAGTTCGATGCGTGCTCGGAGTACGTAGCCGAGGGTTCCATAGGAATTGGGCAAACCGCGAAACAATTCAGCGTGCTCGTTGTTCTCGCTCACGATAGCTACTCGGCCGTCTCCGGTCAGGACCTCTGCTTCCAGTACTGACTCATGCGGTAGACCGTTGCGGAACGACGTCGACTCGATCCCGAGGCCTGAGATGGCTCCGCCCAGTGTGATCGTCTTCAGTTGAGGGACCACCAGAGGCATCAGGCCGTGGGGAAGGGTCGCTGCGACCAGTTTCTCGTAGGTGGTCATTCCGCCTACCTCAGCCACTCTCGCCTTTGGGTCCACTTGCAGCACCTGGTCAAAGGCGCTTACGTCAAGGCCGGTGCTTCCGGTTGGAGCGCGGAATCGAAACAGGTTCGACGTAGACTTGGCCAGTCGCACTGGCTCCCCCGGTGCGAGTGCACGGTACTGATCCGTTAGCGCGGCAACTGCAGCACGATAATCGCTAATTTTGTGAAGTTTGCCCATGATGTCCAATCATAGCGATCGTGATCGCTAGGTCCAACAGATAGCCCTTCGGCGCATGTGTGATATTAATTTCTGCTTGACATCTCGAATGTCCAACCGCATCGAGGTGTAAAGGGCGATGCCTTGGCAGTCGCCAACGAGGAGAGCGCGCCGGCTGCTCGGGCGATCGCGACGGGCTGGGCCCCGGTGGTGGCGGGCTGGTCGACCACGACCAGCGGTCGGCCGTGTCGGGTGAGCTTATGGAACAGGGCCGCCAGCTTGGGTTCGGTGTTGGGCAGCGGACCGTCGTGCAGCTGTTCGCCGCCGGCGGTCAATCCGGCCGCGTGGTGGACGCTTTTGCCGACGTCCAGGCCGAGGAACACTCTGAAATCGCTGGTCATCCACCACGCCGTTTGGTCGTCGCCGGCGATCGCCGGTCGGGCATCGAGCGCCGGTGCCTACGTTATGGCCGTGATTGTGATGATCACGGGGTGCCGTCCCGGATTGTGGTCTGATCCGCGTTACGGCTGACCGAGCACTGCGCATCTTCACAGTCCTGACCGCTGGGTCGGTTCGGTGTCGGCCAGCTACCGGCGTTTCCGATCAGAGCAGGAGTCAGCAAATCGTGTCGAGGAGTCTTCGCCTCTCCTCCCAGCACGAGGTCCGCGACGGACAGGAGGCGGTCCTGGTGGGGGGTGTCCTTATGGGGTTGTCAAGCCGCGGTGGGCATGGTCGAGGGTTCGGGGTGTCGGTAGTGGGTGGCGTTGCGGAGCATGGCGTAGGGGACGTCGCAGCGGCGTTGAGCGAGGCAGATGAGGGCGGCGTTGTGCTTCTTGCCCTCGGCTCTCTTTTTGTTGTAGTGGGCCCGGCTGGTGGGGTCGGAGAGGGCGGCGAAGGCGGCGAGGAAGAAGGCGCGTTTGACACACTCACAGAGTTTGCGGTTGCCGGTGCGGGCGGGGTGTTCGCCTTTGATGCTGGTGCCGGAGGCGCGGGTGACGGGTGCGATGCCGGCGTAGGCGGCCAGGTGGGCGGAGGACTTGAACGACGAGGCGTCGCCGATCTCGAGGAGGATGCGGGCGGCGGTCCTGACGCCGATGCCGGGCATCGATGTCAGGACCCCGGCAAGAGGGGTGTGCGTCGAGTATCTCCTCGACCTGTTCGGCGACCTGTTTGCGTTGCTGGAGAATGGTTTTCAGGCTGTCGGCCAGTCTGGGCAGCACGGTGTCGGCCGCTGTGGTGCCGGGAACGGTGACGGTCTGCTCGTCCAGCGCGGTCGTGATCGCCGCGACGAGTTTGTCGCCCATGCGGGGCGCGTGGGCCGTGGCGATCGCGGTGAGTTTGCGGCGTCCGGCTTTGCGGATTCCGGAGGGTCCGCCGCAGCGGGAGAGGATTTCCAGCACCGCCGGGTGGGTGATGCGCGAGCCGATGGTGCGTTCGAGGGCGGGGTGGATGCCGGTGAGCAGGCCGCGGACTCGGTTGGACAGGCGGGTGGCTTCGGCGGCGAGGTTGTCGTCGTAGCCGGCCAGCACGTCCAGCTCTGCGAGGGCGTCGTCGCCGAGGTCGACCGGGCGCAGCGTGTGCGGCAGCGAGCGGGCGGCGTCGGCGATGACGAACGCGTCGCGGGCGTCGGTCTTGGCGCGGCCTGGGTAGAGGTCGGCGATGCGGCGCATCGCCAGGCCGGGCAGGTAGGCCACCTGGTGCCCGGCGGCGCGGGCGACCGCGACCGGCAACGCCCCGATCGTCGCGGGCTGGTCGACCACGACCAGCAGCGGCCCGTGGGCGGCGAGCTTGTCGAACACCGCGCGCAGTTTGGGTTCGCTGTTGGGCAGTGGCCCGTCGTGCAGCCGCTGGCCGTCTGGGCCGAGACCGACGGCGTGGTGTTCGCCTTTGCCCACGTCCAAGCCGAGGAAAACCCCGAAACTGCTGGTCATCCACCATGTCCTTCGTCGTGGTGCGGGTGGTCGCCGGTCGGGCATCGAGCGCCGGCACCCACGCCTGCGACGAGACCTGCCCGCAGGCGGCCGTGTCCTTATCAGCGGTTGGTCGACGCCACCAGACCCGGTGACATCACCCCCCCGGATCATGCCTGCGACAGGGGGACAAAGTCATGCCGAGCCTGGCGACCACGAACTCCTTGATCAGGAGCTGCGAAGAAGGCCTCCGATATCGCCAATTGTCAAGCGGCGACGGGTTCTGCGGGTGTCGGCTGAGGCTGGTGGAAGGCTCGGGTTTCGTCGTGGGTCTGTCCTGTGTGTAGGCAGTGGTGCAGCTGGCCGGGCATCCGGTTGAACAGGTGGCGCAGGGCGGTGGAGTGGCGGTCGCCGTGGTCGCGGCGTTTCCGGTAGTGGGCTTTGGCGGGTTTGCTGTGGGTGGCGGCGATGAAGGCCCAGAGCCAGCCGGTGGCGTTGAGGCGGTCGTTCTTCACGGTCCGGTGGGTGACGACGTGGCTGCGCCCGGACGCGCGGGTGACGGGTGCGGATCCGGCGTAGGCCTTGAGCGAGCGGGCGTCGGTGAAGCGGGTGCGGTCGTCGCCGATCTCGGCCAGGACGCGGGCGCCGGTGGCGTCGGCGAGGCCGGGGAAGACATCTCATGGTCGGAAAAGTCAAGCTGCCAACGCGAGCTGTGGTCGGAAAGCTCGGTCTTCGTCGTAGAGTTCGCCGGTTTGCAGGCAGTGGTGCAGCTGCCCGAGGAATCGATTGAACAGATGGCGCTGGGCTTGGGCGTGGCCGTCTCCGTGGTCCCGCCGCCGCTGGTAGTGGGCCTTGGCCGGGGAGGACGCGCGCAGCGAGCTGAGCGCCCACAGGAATCCTGCGTGCGCGAGTCGCTGATTTTTGATGTGGCGGTGGGAAACCACGTGGCTCTTGCCGCTGGCGCGGGTGACTGGCGACGCGCCGGCGTAGGCTTTCATCGCGCGGGCGTCGGCGAATCGCGTTCGGTCGTCGCCGATTTCGGCGAGTACCCGGGCACCGGTGAGCGGGCCGAGGCCGGGGAAACTGAGCAGGATCTTCGCATCGGGGTGTTCAGCGAACTGGTTGCTCGTTTCGGCGGCGAGATCGTCAGCTGCCGTGCAGGCTGTGTCGAGTTGCCGCAGCAGGGCCAGCATCTGTCGCCCCATCGCAGCTTCGACCTGTGGCTTCTGGCGAAGGCAGTCGGCTCGGAATACCGCGTGGATGCGGTCGATGGCGGTCTCGAAGTCGCGGGTGCGACCGGATCGCTTGAGCGCGGCGCGCGGCTGGCTGCGGGTGAGTTTCGCGGCGTGGGCTGGGGTGGGTGCAATGGCCAAAATCGCGCGTGCATCGGCGCGGGTGAGTCCGCCGTTGGCCTGGTGCTGGAAGGCCAGCAGGGCGGCGGGGTAGTACTCGCGCAGGTGCGACCGAAGCTGGTTCGCCAGCTGTTGACGGTTCCAGACCGCGTCCTGCTGGGCGCGTGCCAGCACTGCGATCGCTTGTGCGAGTTCGGTATTCGCCGGCAGCGGTCGATGAGCATGGGCGTCGGTGCGCAGGATGTTGGCCAAGACGATGGCGTCGCCGGCATCGGATTTGCGGCGGCTGACGGTGTGGCGTTCACGGTAGCGCGATGCGGCGAGCGGGTTGATGGCGAAGACGAGACGACCGCTGGCGTGCAAACAGGCAACCAGCAGGCCACGACCGGTCTCGATCGCCACCGGAATGGGATCTTCGGGCGTGTCTCCGTGCTCGGCGAGCAAGTCCGCCAGCCGCCGGTATCCGCCGGCGTCATCGCCGATACGCAGTTGTGCTTCGACGTGGCCATCGCGGTTGACCAGCGCGATGTCGTGGTGGTTTTCCGACCAGTCGATCCCGCAGAACAGCTTGGGCAATCTCGCTCCTTCATCAGCGTGTGCGTGCTCGTTGCGAGCCTGATTGGGACACGCGGCGCGCTAATTCCAGGACGCTAATTCCAGGACTCGGTCGGTCCGCCATCTCATTAGCCGTTCGTGACACCAGCGAACGGCACGGGCCTCGGTCTGTCCCGGCGTTCGCATCGGACGCCGCTGGAGATGAGAGGTCACCGTGCTGTCGGCTCACGCCACGCACTCTTCATGGTCACGACCGGGCCGTCCGTGCCGGGGCTGGTGAGGTGAGCGGGAACCGGACATTGTCCCGGTCTTCCCAAAAGACCTCGCGGGCCTGGCTGGTGATTAGGGTTGTGCCCGGCCCCGCTCGTATCGAATTAGCTGGTGATGACCTCGTAGTCAGGGTGCTGCTGGAAGTACTCGCTGATCGCGGCGGCGAGGTCGTCGGCACCGGTGCAGGCCGCGTCCAATGTTCCGAGCAGCGCCAGGGCCTGCACGCCCATCGCCTTCTCGACCAGCTCCGGTTGCCGCAGCTGCGGTTCGCGCAGCGCCGTCTTGATGTCGGCGGCGGCCCGGTCGACGCAGCGGGTGCGGCCGGCGCGGCGCAGAGCCGCAGCGATACGGGCTTTCGCCAGCGCGGCCCCGGTCGCCGGCGTCGGGGCGATCGCGAGGATCGCGCGGGCTTCGGTGCTGGCGAGGTTCGTCGCTGACTTGCCGGCGAAGGCGGCGAGGAAGCCAGGGTAGTACTCCCGCAGGACCGCGCGCAGTTCGTTGCTTGCCTTGGTGCGCCGCCAGATCGCGTCCTGCTGGGCGCGGGCGAGCACGGCCACGGGCTTGGGCGAGGTCGCTGTCGGCGGGGACCCGGCGGTGCATGTGGGCGTCGACGTGCAGGATGTTCGCCAGGGTCATGGCGTCGGCGTGGTCGGATTTGGTGCGGGAGACCGAGTGCCGCTCGCGGTAGCGGGCGACCGCCATGGGGTTGATCGCGAACACCGGCCGGCCGGTGTTCGCGCAGCGCGGCGACGAGCAGCCCGCGAGGCGTTTCGATCGCGACCGGGATCGGGGCCTCGGCGGTGTCGCCGAGTTCGGCGAGCAGGGTAGTGAACTCGGCGAAGCCGGCGACGTCCTCATTGATTCTCTTTTTCGCCATCAGCGTGCCAGCGCTGTCGACCACGGCCAGGTCGTGGTGGCCTTCCGCCCAGTGGATTCCGCAGAACAGTGTCAACCCGCTACCTCCGGTCGATCAGTGATCTCTGCTGGTCAGAGACCCAGCGAGAACGCGCAGCGCCCTAATGTGCTTCTATGTCAAGCAGCCCCGGCGGGGGGCCGCCGGAGTCGGTGACGAGGCTGCGGTAGACGGCGTCGGAGATGCGGCGTTTGAGGCAGCGCATCGCTTCGCGGCGGCTTTTTCCTTCCTGTTGCTTGCGCAGGAGGTATTCGCGGCCGCAGTGGTCGGCACGGGCCTGGGTAAGCGCGATGATGTAGAGCGCGCGGTTGAGTTTCCGGTTTCCGCCGCGGCTGAGCCGGTGCCGTTGCGTCCGGCCGGATGATGCAGGAACAGGTGCGCTGCCGTTGGCCGCGGCGAATTTGCTTTTGGACCGGAAACGGCGAATGTCGCCGACCTCGCCCATGATCAGCGCGGCGACCAGCGGGCCGACACCGTGGATGTCGGTCAAGGCGGTGCCCGAATCAGTCACGGTGCTGCGGATGCGGCGTTCCAGGGACCGGATCTCGCCGTCGAGCTCGGCCAGGCGGTCTAGGCGTTTGCGCACCAGCTCGACGCGCACGCCGATCTGCTCGCCGAGGACCTGGCGCGCAGTCTCCAAAGCTCTCGCCGAACGCAGGTCGCGGCAGCGGGACTGGTAGCCCGGACACAGGATGGCGAGGTCCGCGTGCGCGCGGTTCGCGATCCGGGTGCGCTCGCCGACCAGCTGTTCCCGATAGTCGACCAGCAGCTTCAGGTCGTCCGCGACGCCGCCGGGAGCGACGCGCGCCAGGTCGTCCTCGCGGGCGGTGATGCGTGCGATGGCCAGTGCGTCGGCCGGGTCGCTCTTGCCCGGCAGTCGGCTGCGCCGACGTTCCCGCATCGTCAGCACCGGCGGAACGTCCACCACCAGAACCTCGGCACACGCCAGCGCGAGCGCGACGGCGCGGCCGTAGCCGCCGGCACCTTCGATGCCGAAGCGTTCGACCGGGCCCTGCTGGACAAGCCACTCGATCAACTGCTGGTGACCGGCCTCGTTGTTGGCGACCCTGACGCCTTCCTGGCGTCGGCCGGACTGGTCTACGAGTGCGACCGCGAGCGTGTCCTTGTGCGTATCCATACCGCCGAACAACAACTGTAAAGGCTCCTTTTCGACCGGTCAGGTGCGATCGAACGGCGCGCATTCATGCGTTGGGGCGTCCATGCTTCTATCAAGCGACCCCGCTCGACCCGAGGCGCTCTCGCGGGGGGCACACATTAGGAAAGCCACGCCACGAAGCGGCGGGCATGACGAGACAGGGCCACCCGCGAGAGCACACCGGCATCCTCGCAAGATCCACGAGGAGCGCGGAGCACAGTCCAACACGCATGACGAGGCTCGATGGCCTTCCCTCCGATGAGCTGTTCGCGATCCCAGCGACCCGCACGGCCAGCCAGTCTTCGCGTCAGAGCTCACCGGCTCCCGAAAAACAAGGCATCCACCGTGCGGACGGGCTCAAACCACGAGCACCAACCTGACTCAGCGAGATCGCGGTGGTGGTCCGACACGCCGAGCCCGCCGGTCTTGCACGAGGGCTCACCGGCCCCAGAGGTGCTCAGGCATGGCCCTTGCGCGGGCGGACCACCACCGCCGACACCGCGCCGACCGGCCTCCCGTCGGGGACAAACCCAGAACAGGGCAAGGCCAGCACAATGCCGAGCAGGGTGAACAGCCCACCGGAACCTCGACTTGCCGATCTTTTTCGAGACCTCAGCCGGGTCAGGTAACGGGGAGGCTTTCACCAGTCCCAGCGAGCCGTTCGAGATTCATTAGGTAACGGGGAGCGACGCCCACGAGGTTTTCCATGTCGCGGCGATCGTCACCGCGCTGGGCGTTGTGCTTGCCAGCAAGGCATTTCCGACTATGTGGGCCGGGTATCGGGCTCTGGTGAGGTGGGCGTGTGGGAGTGGAATGCACGGAATCCGCGTCGGTGTCGACTGCACAGTAAGCGCTGCCTGCAGTGCCAACTGGCTGGCAATTCGAGAACTGTTTCGATCCGACTATTACCCTTGTCGTCATCGAGACCCGCGCCGACGACCGACCGAGCGCTGTCGGCTGATGACGGGTCCGAACAACGTCGTACCGTCCGGCGGGTCGAAGTGCAGAATTGGCGTGCCGACATCCTTGCCGGTCAGTTTGAGCGCCCTGTTCGTCTCAGCTTGGATCACGGCGTCCCATGACGGATCGTTGAGCGCCTCGACGTACTCGGCAGGCAACCCTCGTCGCTCGAGCGCCTCCGCCGCAAGCACCCGCGGCCCCAGGTGAGTAGCGGTGCCGGTCCCGCCCCATACGATCGATTGTTCAAAGGTCTGTTCCCCCAACGACTGGTAGAACGCGCCAATCGGCTCACGCCCGTGCTGCTGGCGGATCAGTGCAGCCACGCGCAGCAACTTGAGGCCAGCTGTGTGGGACACTTCGTATTCGGGCGGGAAATGGGCGGCGTAGTCGATATCGGCGTTGACCAGACGAAGCGAGATGAAGCGCCAGTCGACATCGTAATTTCGCTGCCGCTGCACGATTCGCACCCACTTGCTCGCCATCCAGGCGAAGGGGCAGACCGGATCGAAGTAGAAGTGCAGGTCCACGCCTGCATCATTGTCGGAGGAACTCGCCGTCATGGTTAATCCTATCTCAATCCGTACCGCTCACCCGATTCCGGCAGCCTAACGCACCTGATGGACCATTCAGTAGAGGGCCTGACGGTGACGCTACGCACCCCGGAGACTCGACCACGACAACCCTCGCGACACTAACTGTCCACCGGGTGCCAATCCCGTAAATGCTTGGCCTCCCGACAGGCCGTCACCGTTTTCGCTGCCGACCCGGCGTGTCAGGACACCGACAGATTCTGGGCCGACGACCGTGGCGGTGAATCCGCCACCGTAGCCTGTCGCCCTCTCTGACTAGGCGTATGCATATGGCCCGAGGGGTGCAGCACGCATCGATGCGGCTAGGCAAGCGCGCGAATCTCCTGGTTCCTGGACGCGGCCCTACTCGGCAATGTCAGGAGCGCAAACCGAACCTCCGATGTGACGAGCGACGTCCCCGTACCAACGATTGCCCTGCTCGCTGAAGAGCGACCCGTTCGAACGGCCGGCCAACCGTGGGACTGGTGCCCGCGGGCTTCACTGTCACCTCGCCTGAAAACAACTCGTCTTCGGCCAACTGGACCACGAATCGCAGCTCGCTGCACACCCTGCGCCCGGTCGGCATCGGCGACGACGCCCTGGCCGAGCTGGACGTGCTGGCCGGCTTCGACGACAACCTCGCCGCCGAAGCCACCCGCATCAGCAACCGCATCCGCGGCCTGCTCACCGGCACCCGCCCAGCCCTCGAATGCGCCATCGGCCCGCGGATCAGCCACCCCGCGGTCCTGGAAATCCTGTCCCGGTCCAGCGGACCAGCCGGCATCGCCAAAGCCGGCCGCCACAAAATCACCACGAACGCGAAAGCCCACGCACCCCGCATGGGCGACAAGCTGATCAACACGATCATCGCCGCGCTCGCCGAGCAACCAGTCACCGTCCCCGGCACCCAGCACCAGCTTCAACGGTGCGAACACCTCCGCCCAGAACCGGCACCTCGCCCTCAAACGCGCGTTCATGCTCGCCGCATTCGCCGCCCTGTCCGACCCCGCCGCCAGGACCTACTACGACCGCAAACGAGCCGAGGGCAAGAAACACAACGCCGCCCTCATCTAATAGGCATGGTCAGCGCCGGCGCTCGTGAATCCAGATCACCCCTGGCTCGGCACTGACTGTCAGGCCAAGCCGGCCTGCTGCCGAGTGAGGACCGGAGATGATTCCTGTGTCCAGGAGGCCTCGATGCAGGCCGGGACGTCTCCGGTCCTCACTCGCTCCCGACCACCGGTTGCGACGCTCGTTGATCTTCGTGGTTCGGGCCATCCGCATGGAGTACCGCTTGCTCGATCGGGAGTCCTTGAGCTCTTGGCCAGACAGCGGTCCGTGTGGGCTGCCGGGGTCATGAACGGCTACTGAGAGGTCGGGCCGCAGAGCCCTGCTATTAGGTCGCACGCATGGTCCTGCACAGGCTCTGATCAGCACAGGTGATTCATACAGCGGAGGATGACTTGGAGTTGGCAACTACGCCGCGTCGGGTGTTCTGTGGGATCGACTGGACCGATGGGCATGTGCGCCACGAGGCGCTTGAAGTCGGTCGGAGGTGAGAGACCTTCGACTCCTGGTCGTCGCAGCGGCCGGGTGAAGCTGAGGGCAGCCTGATCCGGGAGTCGCCGGGGAGAGCGGGAGCAGCCCTGACAACGCCGGGAGGTGTCGGCGCTGCCAGACGACGCGGGTCCGGTGAGCGAGGCGGGAAGGTGTACGTGAGGAACCAGTGTCTGACGCCCCTTAACCGCCCACCAGCTCCGATGGGGATTTTTCATCCTGTTGGTGCTGGTCAGGTGGGGTTGACGGTGGCGGGAGTGGTTGTGCGGCAACGGGTCTGCCGGTTGCCTGCCCGTGGCCGGGAACGTGGCGGAGCCCCCGGATGTTGATCAAGTCGTGACTCGAGAAAAACCGTCCGGGGGCTCCGCTCCCACTGTCTCACAGCAGGTTCTGGCCTCGTATCGCAGCGTGTTGCCGGTGTCGCCGCCCACGATCGCGATGCTGGCCGGGTTGATCGGCCGGCGCCGTCGCGCGATCGGGTCGCGGTGGCGCAAGGCGTCCCCGGCCGAGCAGGCGGTGCTGGTGCTGGCGATGCTGCGCCACGACCAGCGGCTGCTGGACCTGTCCCGCGCCAACGCGGTGTCGGCCGCCACGCTGCGCCGCTGGCTGCTGGAAGCCGTCGACCTGCTCGCCGCCCGGGCACCCCGGCTGGACCGGGTGCTGCGGCGGCTGGCCGCCCGCGGCGCGGTGGTGGTGCTGGCCGACGGGACCCTGATCCGCACCCGCCGCCGCACCGGCGTCCAGAACCGCCGCAACTACAGCGGCAAGCACAAACCCACGGCCTCAACGTCCAAGGCCTCACCGACGAGGACGGACGGCTGCTGTGGGTCTCGGCGGCACTGCCGGGCAAGACCGCCGACATCACCGCCGCCCGCCGCCACCGGCTGCGCGACCGCATCCACGCCCGCGGCCTGACCCCCGTCGCGGACAAGGGCTACCAGGGCTGGCACAAAGACGTCCGCTCAACCCGCGCCTGCGACCAGTGCGACGGGCCGTGCGCGCAGATCGTGCTCACCCCGTACAAAGCCGAAACGAACCGCCCGCTTACCGACGCCCAGAAAACCGCCAACTCCGCGCTCAACGCGATGCGCTGCGCGGCCGAGGGCGGCTTCGCCGCCCTCAAAACCTGGCGCATCCTCGACAAACTCCGCCTCCACCCCCGCCACGCCACCACCCTCGTCCGCGCCCTGCTCGTCCTCACCCAGCACGAACAAGCCGTCCGCGACACCGCAGCCTGACAACTACCACACCCCCTCAACCCAGCACGACCAGCACAAACCAGGATGAAAAATCCCCAATATGGCGGATATGGGCTGGGTGCGGTGCGTACCCACCCTCGTGGTGGGGAACTTCCGTTCGTCATCTGTTTAGCGACCGGGAGGCCACGGTGAAGGCCTGCGGAGTGGCCGTGGCGATGCCGTAGGGGTAGAGCTGGGTGCCTCACCCGTCGACCGACTGTCAAGTGAACGTGGGAACCGTCCAGTGCCGCCGCCCTCGCCCCGCGCGTCCAGCGCGGCGGAAAGGCGCAGGCACGACATCAGCTGAGGATACCGGGCGGGGCGGAGGCTCCGTAGTAGTCCGAGGCTGGAAAAGCCGGTCATAGGCCAAAGGGGGCCAACAAGTCTGCGAGGAGGAGACTGGAATGCCGGGAGGCCACGGGTCAACATCCGCGATCCGGAATCGGTCCTGTACTGGGCTGAGCGCCGGGTACTGGAGATCCAGGCCAAACTGCACCGTTGGGCGACCGACGATCCTCATCGCCGGTTCGACGATCTGTTCAACCTCGTCACCGATCCCGGCTTTCTTTTGGTCGCATGGGATCGGGTTGCGTGGAACAAGGGCGCACGCTCGGCCGGAGATCTTGCATCCGGCCCCTGATGGACTGGCTGCGCGATCGGATCGGGGACAAGCGCGGCTCATGCTGGTGAAGGCGTTTCTGAAGGCGGACATCCTCACCGAGGTCGGCACGTCGAAGGAAACCGTCACCGGCACCCCGCAAGGCGGGATTCTCTCGCCGCGATGGCCCCGCGAGGTACCGGTGACCCGGGCGAGCCTGTCGTTCGTGGTCTGTTCCGCGTTCATGGAATGAATGTACCGATCGGCGTAATTATAGGGATCGCGGATCGCTTCCGACGGTTCTCCATGCAGACCGATCGGCGCAAAAATGGCCAGAAAATCTCACCCAGACTAGGAGGTGCCTGGGAAAAGAACGTCTGAGATAGATGGGCGCACCGAATTCACAGAAGATGCCGAGGCGCACGGCCGCCGCGCCAACGGACTCTCGGCTGGTGCCGACATCGTCTTCGCACCAGCGGTGCCAGCCTCCAAACTGAAAGCGGTTCGTACGCGCATCGAGGTGCCGGTAGTCGTGGCCGCAGACCTCTACGACGCGCCGGGCGGCGAGCGTCCTGGCAGTACTCTCGCCGAGTACGCCGACGCCGGCGCCGACGTTCTCCTGCTGTGGTACAGCCTCATCGGCGCTGCCGCCAAGAGCCTCACCGCTGCGCTCGACTCATTCAAGCGCGGAGCGGAGGTCGCCGACCTCGGCGACCTCCTGCTCGGCCAGAAGGCCTTCGAATCCCTAATGGGCTACCGCGACTACGAACAACGCGCCACCCGTTACGAATGACCGAAGCGCACAGCAACGAGAGGCAGCTTTCGCCCATGAGCATCCATCAGCACTCCGACCCCACCGGCAACACCACATTCACCGAAGCCAGGGTGATCGTCGGCGACGGCACCACCGTGTTGGACGACGCTGTGATCACCGTCACGGACGGGATCATCACCGGTGTCTCCCCGTCATCGTCCGCTCAAGACGCTGCCGAGAATCGAGTCTCGCTGCGCGGCAAGACGGTCATCCCGGCGTTGGTGAATCCACACGGCCACATCGGATACATGCGCGGAGCGGCCTGCGACGCGCGCTTCTACTCCCGCGAGAACGTCATCGACCACCTGCACCGTTTCGTCTATCACGGTGTCAGCACATTCCAGTCCCTCGGCACCGACCGCGACGGCATCGAGATCAATGTGCGCGACGACCAGCGCCGAGGAGAGCTTGCCGACCAAGACCTGGCAACGCTGTTCACCGCAGGCACCGGCCTCGTCGCCGCACCCGCCCCCCGGTAGGTGCCGACGGGGAGGCTCGCTGGCGGGCGGCGGTGTCGGCGACGGTCAGTGTCGCCAGTAGTTGGTATTGATAGTCGTTTTCATGTAGACCTTACGGGTATCACGACGACTGGAGTGCGCATGCGGTATGGGCTGTCCCTGTTTCCTGTTCTCGGTCCGGGGCGCAAGAGCGCCCTCGACTACTTCGACGAGAGCTTGCGGCTGGTCGAGCAGGCCGAGCGACTGGACTTCGAGCACGTTCAGATCGTCGAGCATTACCTGGGCGCCTATGGCGGGTACAGCCCGGACCCGACGACGTTCCTGGCCGCCGCTGCCATGCGGACCTCGCGAATCCGGCTGGTGACCGGTGCGGTGATTCCAGCCTTCACTCACCCGCTGCAGCTCGCCGGCAAGCTCGCCATGCTCGACAACCTCTCCCGCGGACGGGTCGGCGTCGGGTTCGGCCGGGCGTTCCTGCCGGCGGAGTTCGTGGCGTTCGACGTCCCGATCGACTCCAGCCGGGAGCGTTTCGTGGCCGGAGTCGAGGCGTGCCGCAGGCTGTGGAGCGGCACCGAGGTGAGCGTCGACGACGGGTTTCACCGGTTCGGGCCGGTCACTTCGCTGCCGCGGACCGTCCAGCGTCCGCATCCGCCGATCTATCTCGCCTCGGCGATGAGTCCCGAAACCTGTGCCGCGGCCGGGCGCGAGGGATATCACCTGCAGGTCGTCCCTACGGTCAGCTCGGCCGAACGACTGGCCGAGATGCTGGCCGCGTACCGGGCGGGCTGGGCGGAGGCCGGGCACCCTGCGGGCGGCGGGGAGATCCAGGTGAAGCTCACCTGCTACCTCGGCGCCGACCGGGCGGAGGTGCTGCGCGTCGCCGAGGAGCTAGAACGTCATTACGTCGCCAAGATGGCCGAGGCGGTGGCCGGCTGGGCCGGTGCTCGCAGCGCCGCGTACCCGGGTTACGAACAGCTCGCGGAGAAGGTCGCGAAGTACGACTTCGCCGCCGCGCTTCGCGACGACAAGGTGCTCGCCGGCACCCCCGACGACGTGACGGCGCAGATCCGCCGGATCAGGGCCCGGCTGGGCAGCGACATCGTGCTCAGCTGCGTGTTCAACCCGGGGTACCTGCCGATGGACTCCGCCGCCGCGGCGCTCGAGCTGTTCGCCGGGACCGTGGTTCCCGCCGTGGAGGCCGCCGAGGCCGGGGCACCGGGCGAGAACTACGCGGGCAGCCCGGCATGACGGGGCTCGACGCCGACGTCGCGGTCGTCGGGTTGGGGGCGTGGGGGTCCGCGGCGCTGTGGCAACTCGCCAAGCGGGGCGTGGACGTGATCGGAATCGAGCAGTTCTCGCCCGGGCACTGCTTCGGGTCCTCGCACGGGGCAGCCGGATGTTCCGCACCGCGTGCGCGGGACCCGCCGGCCTCGTTCCGCTGGCCCGCCGGTCCGGGCAGCTGTGGCACGAACTGGAACAGGTCTCGGGCGAGCGGCTGTTCGAGCCGACGGGCGGGCTGCTGATCGGGGAACCGGACGGGCACCTCGTCTCCGGCACGCTCGAGGCGGCCCGGCGATCCGACCTGCCGGTGGAGGTGCTGACGCCAGAACAGGTGCGCCGCGAGTACCCCGCGCACCGATCGCTTCCCGACGGCCACGTGGCGATCCGTGAGGCGGGTGCCGGGCTGGTACGGCCCGAGGCGACGGTCAAGGCGACTGTGGAGGCCGCGCGCGCGTCGGGGGCGCGGGTGCTCAGCGGGACCGCGGTGCACGGAATCGACTTCGACTCCGCCGGTGCCGTCCTCCGCACCGCAACCGGTGATCTGCGGTTCGGGCAGGTGGTCCTCACCGCGGGCCCATGGCTCGCCGCTCTCGCGCCCGAGCTGCCGCTGGAGGCTGTGCGCATGCCCACGACCTGGTTCCGCGAGGAGAGCGCGAGCCGGGGTTCGTTCACGCTCGAGCGCTTTCCGCCGTTCCTCCGCGAAACGGGCGACGGCCGGGTGATCTGGGGTCACGGCACGGGATCGGGGTTCGGTCCGGACGGCGAGGTCAAGCTCGGCCTCGAAGACGACGGGCGGACGTTCGCGCCGGTCGACGCGGACACCGTCGACCGGACAGTCGGGGAGTCCGACTGGTCCGTGCTGACCGGGCTGCTGCCCGCGGCGGTGCCCGGTCTCGGGGCGGCGCCGTCGCGGGCGGTCGTATGCCTGACCACCCGCACTCCGGACCGGCAGTTCGTGCTCGGCCGCCCGCGCGGCGACCGCCGGGTGGTCCTCGGCGGCGGGTGCAGCGGCCACGGGTTCAAGCACGCGCCCGGGATCGGCGAGGTTCTGGCCGATCTCGTCTGCGGCAAGGAGCCCGCGATCGAGCTGGGGTTCGCGCACCCCGATCGGTTCGCTTAGCGAGGGCGGCGCGCATCGGAGACGCGCCGGGAATGTCTTGCCGCGGAAGGGGAAGCGGCTTTTCAAGGGAACAGGTCCCTGTACGGCCGGGCGAGCGAAACGGCACCGTGCCGAACGGGGTTGAAATGGCGAGGAGACAAACGGTGAGTGATCGCACGGACGTCATTGCCGAGAGGCCGTCGTGGCCTGCCGAGGCCGCTGAGCGCTATCGCGCCCGCGGCTACTGGCGCGGCCGGACTTTCGGCGGCAGGCTGCGGGATTGGGCCGCTGACTGGGGTTCCCGGGAAGCGGTGGCCGACTCGCGGGTCCGGCTCACCTACGGCGAACTCGACGCCGCCGCCGACCGGATGGCGGGCGGCCTGCGCAGGCTCGGGATCCGGCGCGGCGACCGGGTCGTGGTCCAGTTTCCCAACCGCGCGGACTTCCTGGTGGTCTGGTTCGGCCTGGTCCGCCTCGGCGCGGTACCGGTGCACGCCCAGCCCGGGCATCGGGCGAGCGAGCTGATCCACCTCGCGCGCACCAGCGAGGCCGCGGCGCTGGTGCTCCCGGAGCGGCTGGCCCGCTTCGATCACCGCGCGCTCGGCGAAGCTGTCCGGGCCGAGGCACCCTCCGTCCGGCACGTCGTCATCGCCGGGGAGCCGTTGCCCGGCCAGGTCCCGCTCGCGGACGTGGCAGCCGGTCCTGCCTTGCCCGCTGACGAGTCGGCCGACCAGGGCGACGCCGGCGACACCGCCCTGCTCCTGCTCTCCGGCGGCACCACGGGTGCCCCGAAGCTGATTCCGCGAACCCACGACGACTACGCGTACAACGCCGACGCCGCGGCCGAGATCTGCGGGCTGGGGCCGGACAGCGTTTATCTCGCTGCCCTGCCCATCGCGTTCAACTTCACGATGTCCTGTCCTGGCGTGCTGGGAGTGCTCTCCGCCGGCGGCCGCGTGGTGGTGGCGCCCAGCGGGGATCCGGGCTCGGCCTTCCCGTTGATCGAACGCGAAGGCGTGACGATCACGGCGATCAACCCGCCGCTCGCACCGATCTGGATCGACGAGGCCGCCGCCGCGCACGACCTATCGACCTTGGAGATCGTCCAGATCGGCAGCGCGCGGCTGGCCGACGACGTCGCCCGCCGCGTCGAGCCTGCTCTGGGGGCGAGACTGCAACAGGTCTTCGGCATGGCAGAAGGACTGCTGTGCCTGACTCGGCTCGACGACGACAACGAACTGCGCTGCACCACCCAGGGCAGGCCCGTCTCGCCGGACGACGAGATCCGGGTGGTCGACGGCACCTCCGGGGACGCCGACCGCCCGGTCACCCCTGGCGAACCCGGCGAGCTGCTGACTCGCGGGCCTTACACGCTGCGCGGCTATTACCGCGCGGCCGAGCACAATGCGCGCGCCTTCACACCGGATGGCTGGTACCGCACCGGCGATCTCGTCCGCCGGCTGCCGAGCGGCCACCTCGTCGTCGTCGGACGGGCCAAGGACCAGATCAACCGCGGCGGAGAGAAGATCGCCGCGACCGAGGTCGAGGGGCATCTGCTTGCCCATCCCGCGGTCGGCGGGGCCGCGCTGGTCGGCGCTCCCGATCCGCGGTGGGGCGAGCGGTCGGTGGCCTTCCTGCTGCCCCGCGCGGGGACGGTCGCGCCGGCGCGCGGCGACCTGCTGGCTTTCCTGCAAGAGCGCGGCGTCGCCGCCTACAAGCATCCCGACCAGGTCGAGGTGCTCGAGGAATTCCCGCTGACCGCCGTGGGCAAGATCGACAAGAACGTCCTGCGAGCGCGCCTGGCGGAGCGGTGATGACACGCGAGTACGCCGTTCCCGCCGCTGCTCGTGGCAGCGTCCTGGGCCAGGCCGAGATCGACGCGGTGGCGGCCCTGGTCCGGTCGGGCGCGCCGCTGTCGGCGGGCCGGAGCAGAACGGAGTTCGAGGAGCGTTTCGCCGAGCATCTCGGGGCGGCGCACGCGCTCACCGTGACCAGCGGGACTGTGGCGCTGCGGCTCGCGGTCGACCTGCTCGACCTGCGCGAGGGGGACGAGGTGATCGCCACCCCGCAGACCTACCAGGCCACCGTGCAGCCCCTGTTGGAGCACCCGGTGCGGGTCCGGTTCTGCGACGTCGACCCCGACTCTCTCGCCCTCGACGCGGGCGCGCTCGAAGCCTTGCTCACCGACCGCACCCGGGCGATCATGCTCGTCCACTACGGCGGTTATCCGGCCGATCTGGCTCGGATCCTGGAGCTGGCCCGGGCCCGCGGCGCGGTGGTGGTCGAGGACTGCGCTCACGCGCTCGGCGCGACGCGCGACGGCCGGCACCCCGGCTCGCTCGGGGACATCGGCTGCTTCAGCTTCCAGGGAAGCAAGAACATCACCACCCTCGGCGAGGGCGGGATGGTGACGGTGCACCGGTCCGACTGGGCCGAGCGGATCGAACGCACGCGCGGCAACGACATCGACGGCGAGTTCGTCCACACGACGCCCGGTGCGGACGTGCCGGCTGCTTTGCCGTGGATGAAGTACGCCGAGCACATCCACCGGCGGGAGGTCGCGGCACTGCGCCGGGGCGGAACGAACGCCACCATGTCCGAGGCGTCCGCCGCGGTGGGGCTCGTGCAACTGGCGAAGCTCGACACCCTGGTCGAACGCAGGCGTTCGATCGCCGCGCGGCTCGACGCCGCGCTCGCCGCTTTCGCCGGTCGGGTGCGGGTTCCGGCCGTCCCGCACGGCGTGCGGCACAGCTACCACCTCTACACGTTCTTCGTCGAAGATCCCGGCGCGCGCGACCGGCTGCTCGCCGCGTTGGACCGGCGGGGCGTGGAAATCCAGCTGCGTTACTACCCGCAGCACCTGCTTCCCGAGTGGCGCGCCCGGGGACACCGGCGCGGCGAGTGCCCGGTCGCGGAACGGCTGTGGTTCGACCAGCACGTCAACCTGCCCTGCCACCCCGGCCTGACCGACGAGCAGGTCGATCATCTCGTCGGCGCGCTCGTCGGCGGGCTCCGGGAGGTGCCGCACGGGCCGGGCGCGCCATCCGGGGCGACGCGTGCGACAGGAGGAGCAACATGCCCTATATCGACGTGAAAATCTACGAGGGGCGGCTCGATCCGGACAGTTCCCGCCGGCTCATCGCGCGGCTCACCGACGCGGTCGCGGAGGTGTACGGCGAAGCGATCAGGGAGCAGACCTGGATCGTGCTCACCCCGGTGCCGCCGCAGCGGTGGGGGATCGGCGGCCAAGCTGGCGAGGGGTCCTGATCGCGCGGCCGGACACGCACCCGTGCTCCGGCCGGGCCCTTCGTCCGGGTGCCACCTATCTTGGGAGACCAGGCGACGGCACCGCCCGGCCGCACCGGCTCCTGGAAACCCGAGGGCGCGTTTCAGCTCGGCGGCCGGGCGACCACCAGGTCGCCCTCGACACGCGCGCTCAAGCCTGCCGAAGCGAGCTCGTCAGCGATCCGCTCGGGGGAGTGGACCCACCATTCGTACTCCGCCCGCGTGGTTTCGAGCACCTCGTCGCCGATGCGGGTGGTGTAGTCGCTGGTCCAGCGCACGGAGTCCGGGCCGCTGGGCTCGGCGCGCGCGGTGACCTCGTAGGTCGCCTCGCCCCGGGCGACCCGCATGGGCTCGATCGGCCCGGTGGCCACCGCTTCGGCAGGCGGGAACGTGCTGATCACCACAGGCGCCCCCGGAGCGAGGCGCTGGGAGAGGCCGGCGAACAGGGCTCGCCGATCGTCCGGCCGCAGGTGGCCGATCATGTGCATGCCGACCACCGCGGCGATCCGGTCGGGCAGCGCCAGCCGCTGGGCCGACACCGGGTGCACCGTGACCCGGTCGCCGCCGGGGAGATCGTGCAGCCGCGCCAGCAGCACGGCACGCAGCGCGGCCGACGGCTCCGCCACCACCATCGGGAGCGCTGGAACGGCGGCCAGGATCTCCGCGGTCGCGAGGCCGGAACCTGCGCCGAGTTCCACCAGCGTTCCGTCGCCGACCTCGGCGAGTGCCGCGACGAGCCCGGGTGCGGCGGCGGGCCACATCGTCGAGCTGAACACGTGCACGTATGCCGCGGCGTCGGTGTATTCGTCCCGGTATCCGTTGTCGCGCGGCGGTTCCCGCCGTGGCGGCATGTCCCGGTCGATCTCGTTCTCGGTGTCCACACGACAGTCGTACACGAAAACGGTGATCATGTTCAATAAATGGTGCCGCACGGTGATCTTTGCGTGGCCCGGGCGGTTGACGGGTCCCCCGGAGGCGTGATTGCCTCTTGTCGGTATTGATAATCATTTTTAAAGGAGCGCTGATGTCGGCTACCGGTGGTGGGGACGTCTCGGCGGACAAGGTGCCCACCCGTGCATCGGTGCACGACGAGGTCGCCTCGGCGCTGGGGCTCGACGAGGTGCCGCCTGACGTGGACTTGTTCGAGTTGGGCCTCGATTCGTTCGTGGCCATCCAGCTCGCGGCTCGCTGGCGCCGCAGCGGTGTGCGGGTGACGGTGGAGCAGCTGACGTCGGCCGCGACGCTGGCAGAATGGGTCCAGTTGCTCGGGGCGGACACCGAGAACGCCGACGGCCCGGACGAGAGCGCCCCGTTCTCCCTTTCCGCGATGCAGCGCGCTTACCTCGTCGGACGGGGCGACGGCCAGCCCTACGGCGGCGTCGCCGCGCACTACTACGTCGAACTCGACGGCACCGGACTCGACGTGGGCCGGCTGCAGGCCGCCTACGACCGCGTCGTGGCGCGGCACCCGATGCTGCGGGCCCGGATCGACGAGGCCGGGGTGGCCCGCCCGGCCTCGTCGACGGGCCTCCCGGAGATCCGGACCGCCGACCTGAGCGGACTGTCCGCGGCCGAGCGCGCGGCCCGGCTGGCGGCGACCCGCGCCCGGCTGGAGAACGCGCGCCGCGATCTCGCCCGCGGCGAGATGATCGAGCTGGCGGTGTCGCTGCTGCCGGACGGTGCGCACCGCATCCACCTGGACGTGGACATGATCGCCGCCGACGCGTGGGCGTTCGGCGTGCTGCTGGAGGATCTCGCGCGCGGCTACGCCGATCCCGGCGGCCCGTCGGCCGAGCCGAGTCACACCCCCGGCGAGTTCCGAGCCGCCCAGGACGAGTTCCGGGGTGCGGCGCGCGAGGAGGACTCCGCCTGGTGGGCCGGGTGGATCGACGCGCATCCGGACCTGCCGTCCGCCCCGGCGCTACCGCTGCGGGAAGACGGCGACGGCGAAGGCGCCCGGCTGCTCCGCTGTCACGATCGGCTGGACACAGAAACAAGCTCACCCCGGCTGCCGCGCTGACGGCCGTGTTCGCAGAGGTCGTCGCGGCGTGGAGCGGCGGCGGGAGGAGTCTGCTCAACGTCCCGCTGTTCGATTCGGCGGTCGGGGAGGACGAGCGGGCGGAGGGCCTGGTCACCAACGTGACGTCCTCAGTGCTGCTCGCCCCGGACCCCGCCGCGACGGCGTCTTTCGCCGAGAACGCGCGAGCCGTCCAGCGCGAGCTGCACGCGGCGATGAGCCATGCCGGCTACGGCGGGGTCGAGGTGCTGCGGGACCTGACCCGACGGGCCGGGGCTCCGGTGCTCGCCCCGGTCGTGCACACCAGCGCGCTGGGGCTAGGCGAGGTCGCCGGGCCGCTGGCCCGTGCCGAGTTCGGGACGCCGGTGTGGGTGAGCACGCAGAACCCGCAGGTCTGGCTCGACGCCCAGGTCCGCCAGCTCGACGGCGGGTTGCTGCTCAACTGGAACGTGCGCGCCGACGTGCTCGCCCCGGGCGTGCCGGAAGCGATGTTCGGCGCCTATCGGGGCCTGCTCGCGAGGCTGGCGGCGGATCCGGGCCGCTGGGACGCGCCGGTCGGATCGCTGCTGCCGGAGAGCCAGCGGTCCGCGCGCCGGGCGGCTGAAGCCACCGATCTGGTCCCGGTGGTCGAAGGGCTGCACGAAGCCGTGTTCCGGCATGTCCGGGACAGACCCGGGGCCACCGCGGTTCTCGGTGACGCCACCCTGACCTACGGCGAACTGGCCGCCGCCGCGCTGCGAGTGGCGGGCGCGCTCGTCGCACACGGCGTCCGGCCCGGAGACCCGGTCGTAGTGAGGCTGCCGCGCGGCGCGGACCAGGTCGTCGCGGTACTGGGCGTGCTCGCCGCCGGCGGCTGCTACGTGCCCGTCGGGCCGGACCAGCCGGCTGCCCGCCGGACGCGGATCCTTGCCGGGGTCACCGCGGACGCGAACCTCCCGGTCGTGATCCTCACCGGTGCCGCTCCCGACCGGGCAACGATCGGCGACGACGGCACCACGGTGCTCGGGCTCGACAAGGCACGGCACTATGCGCCGCTCGCCGAGCCGGTCGCACACGGTGCACACGCGCCCCGCCGCGCTGCTTATCTGCTGTTCACCTCGGGCTCCACCGGAGTGCCGAAGGGCGTCGAGGTCTCCCACGCCGCGGCGGTGAACACTGTGGAGTCGCTCAACCGCCGATTCGCGCTGGGACCGGACGACCGGGCCCTGCTCGTCTCGGCGCTGGACTTCGATCTGTCGGTATACGAACTCTTCGGCCCGCTGCGCTCGGGCGGCGCGGTCGTCGCGTTGCGCGAAGGCCAGCAACGCGACGCGAGCCTCTGGCTGACCGAAATCGAGCAACACCGGGTGACCGTCTGGAACTCCGTCCCGGTCCTTTTCGACATGCTGCTCACCGCGAGCGAGGGACCGGCCGGTCCGGCGGCCCTGCCCCTGCGTCTGGTGCTGCTTTGCGGCGACTGGGTCACTCCCGATCTGCCCGGGCGCACGCGGGCGGTGGCGCCCGCGGCGCGTTTCGTCGCGCTCGCCGGCATGACCGAGGCCGCCATTCATTCCAGCGCCTGCGAAGTGACCGGCCCGGTCGACCCGGGATGGCGCTCGGTGCCGATCGGGTCGCCGCTGGATCACCAGCGCGCCCGCATTGTCGACACACGGGGGCTGGACTGCCCCGACCGCGTCCCCGGCGAGTTGTGGATCGGCGGGGCGGGGGTGGCATTGCGCTACCGCGGCGATCCGGAGCGTACGGCGGAGCGGTTCGTCGAGTTCGACGGCACCCGCTGGTATCGCACCGGCGACGTGGCCCGCTACCTCGGCGGGGCGACCATGGAGTTCCTCGGCCGCGCCGACCACCAGGTCAAGGTCCGCGGACATCGCATCGAGCTGGGCGAGATCGAGGCCGCGATCGAGGAGCATCCGGCGGTGTGGCGGGCGATCGCGACGGTGGTCGAGCAACCCGCCCGGCGTCTCGTCGCCGCAGTGGCTCCGGCACCCGGCGCCGAGGGCGTCGACGTCGGCGAACTGCGCTCCTGGCAGCGCGACCGGCTGCCCGCCGCGATGGTGTGCGAGCAACTCGTGGTCCTGTCTGAGCTTCCGCTGTCGGCCAACGGCAAGGTCGATCGGACGGCGGTCGCCGGGCGGGTGGCCGAAGCGCTCGCCGCGTCCGGCCCGGGCGGCGGCTCGGTGCCGGCAGGGCCGGTGGAGGAGCGCCTCGCCGCGGTGTGGGCGCGGCTGCTCGGGCGTGCGGCCATCGGCCGCACCGACAGCTTTTTCGCATTGGGCGGCGATTCCCTGCGCGCGACGCGCATGGTCGCCGAACTGCCCGCCGCGGGGCTCTCGGGCGGTACGCTCGGTGCGTTGTTCGGCGCGCCGAGCCTGGCCGACTTCGCCGCCACACTGGCCCTCGACGAGCCGGCCCCGGCCGAGCCGTCGCCGATCGTGGCCGCGCCGGAGGCACGTCACGACCCGTTCCCGGCGACGGAGGTGCAGGAGGCCTACCGGATCGGCCGCGACCCGCGGTTCACCCTCGGCGGCGTCGGCACGTGGCAGTACCACGAGTTCGACGGCTCCGAGGTCGACCTGAACCGGATCGAGTGCGCCTGGAACCAGCTGGTGCGTCGGCACGAAATGCTGCGGGTGGTCTTCGACGACGACGGCCGGCAACGGATCCTCGCGCACGTGCCGCCGGTCGAGATCGAGATCGCCGACCACGCTGACGACCCGCCCGCCCTCGCCGACTCCGCACTGGCCGCGCTGCGGGACGACCTGTCGCACCAAGTGCTGTCGCTGCGCGAGTGGCCGTTGTTCGCCTTGCGCGCCGTGCGTTACCGGGACGGGGCCGGGCCGGTCCGCACCAGGCTCGCAGTCGGGCTGGACTACACCGCGTTCGACGCGTTGTCGGTGATGACCTTGTTCACCGAATGGGATCGCCTGGTCGCCGACCCCGCCGCGGAACTGCCTCCGATAGAGGTGTCGTTCCGCGACTACTGCGAACAAGCGCGCCCGGCCGGGGCATCCGTCGAACGGGCCACGGCTTATTGGCGCGACCGGCTGGCCGAACTGCCGGGACCGCCCGAGCTGCCGTTGGCCGCCGACCCGGCGACCATCGCCGAACCGCGCTTTCGCCGGCGCAAGTTCCAGCTGTCGCGGTCAGCCTGGACCGCATTGCGCGCACGGGCCGGCGCGCACGGGCTGACCGCCTCCAGCGTGCTGCTCGCCGCATTCGGCGAGGTGCTCGGACGCTGGAGCGAGCACCCTGCCGTCACCGTCGCGGTCACCCTGTTCCACCGCCGCGACGTCCACCCCCACATCCGCCGCGTCCTCGGCGACTTCACCTTGTTGTCGCTCGCGGACCACCGCCCCGGAGCCGACGGCTCGTGGCTGGAGGCGGCCGCCGCGACCCACCGGCGGCTCGGGGCCGCCCTCGACCACCGCGACGTCCCGATCGCCTGGCTGTGGCGGGAATTCGCGCGGCGCACGAGCGCGGAGACGGGAATGCTCGACCTCCCGGCCCCGGTGGTCTTCACCAGCGCGGTGGGAGTGGGCGGCGACGAGGGGGTCTCGCTGGACCCGTCGCCGGCCTTCCCGGAACGGGTCGACGGGCTTTCCACGACCCCGCAGGTGCTGCTGGACAACCAGGTCTCGGAATCCCGCGGCGGTTTGACGGTCACCTGGGACGCCGTCGACGAAGCGTTCGCGACTGGAGTGCTCGACGCGATGTTCGCCGGCTACCGCTGCCTGCTGGAGGATCTCGCGACCCGGCCGTGGAGCGAGCCGCTGCCGGAGCCGGCGTCGCGAGCCCGCGAAGTCCTGAGCGCGCGTCCGGTGGCCGAGCTCCCGGCTGCCGGCACCCTGCACGGGCCGTTTTTCGACGGCGCGGCGGCGCGCGGCGGCGCGCGGCGACGCGCCCGCGGTGATCGCCGGGGACGAGGTGACGAGTCACCGTCAGCTGGCTGCACTCGCCTGCCGGGTCGCCGCGGGCTTGACGGCCGCGGGGGTCGTCCCGGGAGACCTCGTCGGGATCAGCCTGCCGAAGGGACGCGACCAGGTCGTGGCGGTGCTGGGCGTGCTGGCCGCCGGAGCGGCCTTCGTCCCGATCGCGCCCGACGCGCCCGCCCGGCGACGAGAGCGGATCCTCGCCGCGGCGAGTCCCAGGTTCGTCGTCTCCGACATCGGGCCGCTGCTCGCGGCCGCGCCGGCGGCTCCGGTCGCGGCGGATCCGCACGACCTCGCCTACGTCATCTTCACCTCCGGGTCGACCGGCGAGCCCAAGGGGGTCGAGATCGAGCACGCGAGCGCGGCCGGCACCGTCGCCGCCGTCCTCGACCGGTGCGCTCTCGGAGCCGAAGACCGGGTGCTCGCTTTGTCGGCGCTGGACTTCGACCTGTCGGTGTTCGATCTGTTCGGGCTGCTCGGGATCGGCGGGGCGGTGGTCCTGCCCGCCGAGCACGAGCGGCGGGACGCGGCGCGGTGGGCGGAGCTGGCCGGCGAGCACGGCGTCACGGTCTGGAACACCGTCCCGATGCTGCTGGAAATGCTGCTCGCGACCGGGCAGGGGACACTCCCGGCGAGCCTGCGCTGGGCATTGGTGTCCGGCGACCACGTGCCCGCCGATCTGCCGGGCCGGGTACGAGCCGGCGGCTGCCGGTTGCTCGCGCTGGGCGGCGCGACCGAGGCGTCGATCTGGTCGAACGCGTTCGAGGCCGGGGCCGACGGGATCCTGGAGCCGGACGCGCCGTCGGTGCCCTACGGGTTCGCGCTGCCGGGCCAGCATTACCGGGTCGTCGACGAGCTGGGCCGCGACCGTCCCGACGGCGTCGTGGGCGAGCTGTGGATCGGCGGTGCGGGAGTCGCCCGCGGCTATTGCGGGGACGAGGAACTCACTGCGAGCCGGTTCGTCACGGCGGGCGGCGCTCGCTGGTACCGCACCGGAGACCGCGGCCGTTATCGCCCGGACGGCGTGCTGGAGATTCTCGGCAGGCTGGACGGACAGGTGAAGGTCCAAGGGCATCGCCTGGAAGTCGGCGAAGTCGAGGCAGTGCTCGGCGAACACCCGGAGGTGGCGCGCGCGGTCGTGGTCGCGACGGGGACGGCACCCGCCCGGAAGCTGCACGCCTTCCTGGTCCGCGCCGACGGCGCGACCGGTCCCGCGGCACGACCGGCCGATCTCGACTCCTTTCTCCTGGAACGGCTGCCGGTGCACGCGATTCCGGCCGGGTGCACGGTTCTGCCGTCGCTGCCGTTGTCGGCCAACGGCAAGGTCGACCGGGCGGCACTGGCCGAAACGGTCCCGGCGCGCAGCGCGCCGCCGGACCGTGGCGGGAATCCGGCCGGCCTCGACGGGACACGGCTTCGGGACGACCTGGCTGCGAGCTGGGCCGGACTGCTGAACCTGCGCGACGCGTCGGCGCTGGAGCCCGGCAGCAACTTCTTCACCCTCGGCGGAACGAGCCTCGTCGCGCTGCGCCTGGTCACCGGCATTGCCGAGCGGTACGGAGCCGAGATCGGCCTGCGCGACGTGTTCCTGCACCCGACCCTCGCGGAGCTCGCGGACCGGGTCACGGCTGCGGCGGCAAGCGGCGGTCACGATCACGAGATGGGCGAAATATGACGGCTGGAACGGATCAGCGCCTGGTGGAGCCGGGCGCGATCATGGAGATGCTCGCGCCGGTGCGCGGGCGGCTGAAGCTGGGGGTGCTGCTGGCGGCGTTGTCCGTGCCGTGCTCCACGCTGGCCTACGTCGCGACTGCCGAGATCATCGCGGCTTTGCTGCGCGGCAGCAGCGCGGGCACGGTCTGGCTCTGGGCCGGCCTCGGCGTCGCGGGCGCCGTGGCCCGCGTGGTGATCTACAACGTCTCGTTGTCGGTCTGCCACTACGCCGACGCGGACTTCCGCCACGCGACCCGGACCCGGATCGCGCGGCATCTTTCGCGGGTCGGTCTCGGGTGGTTCGAACGGGTGGGCAGCGGCACCGTGAAGCGGACCGTGTCCGACGACGTGCACCGGATGCACACCATCGTCGCCCACGTGGCCACCGACCTGACGACCGCGGTACTTGCCCCGGTGCTGGCGCTGGCCTACCTGTTCGTCGTCAACTGGGTGTACGCGCTCGTCCTTCTCGGCTGGCTGCTGCTGGTCGTCGCGTGCACTGTCCCGGCGATGAACCGCGACCACGAGAAGCACGTCGAGGAGTGGAATCACGCGATGTCCGGGCTGACCCGGGCCACCGTCGAACTCGCCGACGGCATCGAGGTCGTGAAGACCTACGGATCGGCGGCCCGCCCGGTCGGCCGGTTCGCCGCCGCGGTGGAGGCGGTGACGACGGCGTGCGTGCGCTGGATGGCCGTGGCCGCCCGGCCGACGACGGTCCTGACGATTCTCGTAGCGCCCGCCACGATGATCGTGCTGTTGCTCGCGACCGGGCTGGTGCTGGTGTCACAGGGCGCGGCCGATCCCGCGGCGGTGGCGGCTTTCCTGGTGGTGGGCGTCGGGATCCCGACCTCGCCGCAGCACATCGCTTCGCTGCGCAGCCTGGTCCGCGAAGGCCAGCTCGCGGCCACGCACGTCCAGCGGGTGCTGGCCGAGCCGTGGTTCCCGGAACCGGCGAATCCGAAGGTGCCGGAGGGGCATCGGATCGAGTTCAGCGAGGTCCGGTTCGGCTACGACGAGGGCACTGAGGTCCTGCACGGCATCGACCTCACTTTGGAACCGGGCACGGTGACCGCGCTGGTCGGGCCGTCGGGTTCGGGCAAAACCACGCTGGCGCGCCTGCTGCCGCGTTTCTTCGACGTCGGCTCGGGCGCGATCCGGGTGGGCGGGGTCGACGTCCGCGACATCGGGACGCCGCGGCTGCTGTCCTCGATGGCCATCGTGTTCCAGGACGTGGTGCTGCTGCGCGACACCATCCGGGAGAACATCCGCATCGGCTGCCCCGGAGCCACCGACGAACAGGTGCTGGACGCGGCCCGCCGGGCACAGATCCACGACGTCGTCGAGAACTGCCCGGACGGCTACGACACCGTGCTCGGCACCGGCTCGGGCGGCCTCTCCGGCGGCGAAAAGCAGCGGCTCACGATCGCGCGGGCGATCCTGGGCAAGCCGCCGATCGTCGTGCTCGACGAGGCGACCGCGCACGCGGATCCGCACAGCGAGGCCGCGGTGCAGCAGGCGCTCGCCGAACTCGCCAAGGGCAGTCCCGCCAAGAGCACTGCGGAAGACGGGCCGACGATGCTCGTGATCGCCCACCGGCTGCACACGATCATGCACGCCGACCAGATCGTCGTGCTCGACGAGGGCCGGATCGCCGAACGCGGCCGCCACCAGGAACTGCTGGCCGTCGACGGGCTCTATGCCCGGCTCTGGCGCGCGCAGCAGCCGGCGCCTCGCGCCGCGGACGAGACGCGGGCGGCATCCGACGGGCACCGGGAGGTCCGTTCATGATCATCGCCGAAGCCGATCGCCGGATCGGGGGCCGCAGCGGGCTGCGCGGGCAAGTCGCCGGGTACGTCGTCGTCGCACTCGCCGAGGGGGTGTGTTTCGGCACTCTGGTCCCGATCCTGCGCGAGGTGTTCGCCGGACGGGTCGCCGCCGCGGTGCCGTGGGTGATCGCCGCCGCAGCCGCCGCGGCAGTGGGCGCGGTCGCCTACCTGATCACCGACAGCCGGTCGCGGATGGTCGGTGTCGAGCGGTTCGCGGGCGGATTGCTGAGCCGGATCGGGGCGCACGTGACGCGGATGCCGCTCGGCTGGTTCACCCGGGCGCGCAGCGGGCGGCTGGCCGAGGTGGTCACCGGTTCCGCGCTCTCGGTCACGATCCTGCCCGGCCTGGTGGTCTGGCGGCTGGTCGCGGTGATCGTGACCCCGCTGGTGATGCTCCTCGTGGTCCTGTTCGTCGACTGGCGGATGGCGCTGGCGATGGCTGCGGTGGTCCCGGTCGGCCTGGTCGCCTATCGCGGGGTGCAGCGCACCGTGCGCCCGGAATTCCACGCCCAGTCGAACGTCGACGAGGAGCTTTCCTCGCGCACTATCGAGTTCGCCCAGGCCCAACCGGTGCTGCGGGCCGCCGGTCAGACCGAGGAAGGCTGGGAACAGCTGGAGAAGGCCATGCGCGACTCGCGCGCGGCGACGGTCTCGAACCTGTCCCGCACCGCCCGGCCGATGCACCGCTACCTGGCCGTGGTCGAACTCGGCTTCGCGCTGATCGTGGCCGTGGGAGTGCTGCTGGCCACCGGCGGCGAGCTCGACGCCGCGAACCTGGCGGCGATCCTGGTGCTGGCGGTGCGGTTCGTCGAGCCGTTCTCGAGCCTGGCCGGCTTCGGCGAGGGCGTCGAGCGGACCCGGGTGGCGCTGCAGAGCATCGGCGGGATCCTCGACGTGGCCCCGTTGCCCGAGCCGGACTCGCCCCGGGTGCCGCGGGGCACCGCGATCGACCTCGACGACGTCCGGTTCGGCTACAGCGAGCGCCCGGTCCTCGACGGCTTGAACCTGACCGTGCTCGCCGGATCAGTGACCGCGCTCGTCGGGCCGTCGGGTGCTGGGAAGACCACGGTCACCCGGCTCATCGCCCGATTTTGGGACGTCGACGGCGGCGCAGTGCGCATCGGCGGCGAGGACGTGCGCGCGCTCGGCACCGAGGCCGTGCTGTCGCGCATCGCGATGGTCTTCCAAGACGTGTACCTGTTCGACGACACCATCGAAGAGAATATTCGGGTGGGACGGCCCGATGCCACTCTCGAAGAAGTGCACGCTGCCGCGAGGTCCGCGCGCGTCGACGAGATCGTCGAACGGCTGCCCGGCGGCTGGGCGAGCCGGGTAGGCGAAGGCGGCGCGCGGCTGTCGGGCGGCGAGCGCCAGCGCGTATCGATCGCCCGGGCGTTGCTCAAGGAAGCGCCGATCGTGCTGCTTGACGAGGTCACCGCAGCTCTCGACGGCGAAAGCGAGGCCGCGGTCGTCGAAGCGATCCGGGAGCTGTCCCGGAACCGGACGGTGGTCGTGATCGCGCACCGGCTGTCCACGATCGTCGGCGCCGACCAGATCGCGTTCCTGGACGGCGGTCGCGTCATCGAGGCCGGGAGCCACGACGAGCTGCTCGACCGGGGCGGCCGCTACTCGGCGATGTGGATGGAACGGGCTCAGGCCGAGGGCTGGCAGATCCGCGCCGGAGCATGAGAGCCAGGCCGGCTCGGCGGCTGGGGAACGAAGAGACCGATGGGGGTGGGAGCCAGGTGGGAACCGAGTACGCGGAGACCGTCATCATCGGCGGCGGTCAGCAGGGATGCGGGACGGCCGCGGCCCTGCAAGACGCCGGGCTGGACGCGGTGCTGCTGGAACGGGGCGAAATCGGCCGGGCGTGGGCGGAGGAACGCTGGGACAGCCTGCGCCTGCGCGGCACGAACCGCCTGCTCCGGTTTCCCGGATGGCGCTACGACGGAGACGAGCCGGACGGCTTCATGTCCGGCCCGGAGCTGGCCGGACACCTCCGCCGGTACGTGGCGCGGCGGGGTCTCCGGGTGCGCCGGCACGCGCACGTCCGGGCCGTCGAGCGCGTGGGGGAGGACACCGTCCGGTTCCGCAGCCTGCTGTCCTCGGGCGAGGTCGTGGAGTCGCGCAACCTGGTCGCCGCGCTGGGCGGCTACACCAGTCCGCGCGTCCCGGACCTGTCCGTCGCCGTCGACCCGTCGGTCAAGCAGGTGCACTCCCGCCGCTACCGGAATCCGGAAGAGCTGCCGGACGGCGCCGTCCTCGTCGTCGGAGCGGGGATCAGCGGCCAGCAGATCGCCGACGAACTCGCGGACGCCGGTCGTCGGGTTTTCCTTTCAGTGGGCCGCCATCGCGCCTTTCCTCGCTGCTACCGCGGACGTTCGTTAGCGGAATGGATGTACGCGCTGTCGCTCTACGGCGAGTTCGCCACAGGCAATTCGCCGTCCGGCGAAGGCGAGCGGTCCGCCTTGCCCGGGCTGCCGGTGACCGCGACGAACGACGGCCGGGCGGACCTGAACCTCGGCACCTTGGCGCGCAAGGGCGTGGTTCTCGTCGGGTCGGTCCGCGGCGCGGACGACGCGGTGGTGCGCCTGGCGGAGAACGTCGTGACCGTCGCCGAGCACGCGGCGAAGTCGTTCGACCGGCTGCTCGAACTGATCGACGAGGGGGTGCGGGAACGGGGCCTGCCGGTGCCGGAGCAGCGCCCCGCGCCCCGGGCGGACACCGAAGGGCTCGTCGATTTCGGACCGTCGCTCGATCTGCGCCGCCACGGCATCACGGCGATCGTCTGGTGCACCGGTTTCGCACCGGACTACCGCATTCTGCCGGCCGAGGTCCTGGACGAGCGGGGAGCTCCGCTCCTGCGGCAGGGGGTCCGCGGTGCGATTCCCGGGCTCTACTTCGCCGGGTTGCCGGACGGGGCCTCGCTCGCGCCGGTCGGCATCTCAGCCAACGTCGAGAACGGCCGGTTCATCGCCCGGCAGATCGGCGTCGACCACTTGCTGCGCACCGGATCGAAGGCGTCCTTCCTGGACGCCTGACCTCCCGGCCGGAGGCGCGCGCCGGATCCCGGCCGTTGAACGACAATGACAATCGTTTGTAGTGAAGTGAAGGAGTTCGGGTGCGCAACGTGAGCACGCTCGGTTCAATCGATCGCGGCGGCGGCCTCCCGCAACACCTCGACCGGAACGGTCGGCGGCGTCTCCGGCGCGATCAGAGCGGGCAGGCCGAGCCGGCGCGTCAGGTCCTGCCACGCCTGCGCGACGCCGATGGCGTGCTGCCCGGCCCTGATCCGGCGGGCGGGATCCGCGGCGTCGGCGCGCAACTCGTCGAGCGCCGAGGAGATCGCCTCCGGCCAGCGGGCGGCGAACACAGTGTGGAAGCTCTCCGCGGGCGGGCCGATCAAGCTGGTGCTCTGCGCGGCGAACCGTTCGGTGCCCTCTCCGGCGGTGCGCAGCCGTCCCTCGGCGTCGCGCGGGGCGTGTTTGCGCGGATGCCAGAGCACCGGGCCGTGCGTGTCGGCGAGCGTCAGCACTCCGGCGTCGGTGCCTGCGGAGATCCGGTGGATCAGGTGCGAGTGGTTGTCCGGGTCGGCGGGGTGGACCTGGTTCTGCACCCGAAGGGTCGCGGGCACTCCGCCGATGACGGCGGGAAGCGCGGTGAATGGCGCCTCCGACGAGGAAAGCGCGGCCAGGCGCGGCTCGGCGAGGACCGGGTCGCCGAAGGCCCACGGGGCGAGCCCGCCGGCGGTGCGCGCGAGCATGTCGATCAGGGGCAGGGCTACCTGGCTGTTGGTCGCCGCGTCGAGGAAGCGCAACGGCCCGCGCTCCCGCAATGCCGTGGCGGCCGCGAGGAAACGGCGCACCGGCAGCAGCGCCGGGTAGAGGGTGTTCACCCGGTAGGCCACCGCCGTCTGCCGCGCCGCGCGGACGCAGGCCAGGATGTCCGCGGGGGCGACCGGATGCTCTTGCAGGACATGGTGTCCCCGGCCGATCAGCTCCAGGGCCAGCTCGGTCCCCGGCCCGCCCAGCACGGTCGAGCCCACCACCACGCACATCGCGTCGACCTCGGCGGGCACCTCCTCGGGCCGCGTCCAGCACGGCACGCCGTACCGGGCGGCGAGCCGGCGCGACGCCGGGCGTCCCCGGGAGAGCAGCCCGGCGAGCCGGCAGCCCGGCATCGCGGCGACGGCCTCGGCGTAAAACCGGCCGAATGCGGTCCCGGCAATTCCCACCTGCCATTCTCTTTCCACTGGGCGTGCCTCCATGCTGTGGACGAAATGAACTTTACGCGTTCGACTCTTCTGTTTTTTGCTAAGGTGCGCAAGGGGGGCCGGTGAACATGGCAAAAAAGTTGTTGTGCAGTCACCTCATGGTGCGAGTGGTCGATCTTTCGGCTGCGGTCGAAGATTTTCGCGCCGACGGATTCCGGGTGCAGCGGCCCGGCGGGGAAGCCGCCTCACGCAACGCTCTGGTGTGGTTCGACGACGGGCCGACAATCGAGCTTTTCGTTCCGCCAAAGGGGAGCGGCTTGCTCGGGCTGGTCATCGACCTGCGGTACGGGCGAGGTGCGGGACGTCGGCTCGTCCGGTGGTCGCGCACCATGGGGATATGCGACATCGTGCTCGCGACAGAGGGGGAAGATTTGCAGTCGCGGATCGCCGATCTCTTCGCCGGGGGCGTTTCCTTCGCGGCTCCGGTGGCATTTTCGCGCCGCGGTTCGGACGGAAATCTGGTGCGCTTCCGGTGCGGTTATCCGCGGAACGACCGGCTGCCGTTTCTCATGACGCCGTACGATCCGCCGCAGGCGCGCGGCGAGACTGACCACCCGAACGGAGCCCGCGCCGTCCGGGTCGTGGACGTGGAAGTGGCTCCCGCCGACCGCGCGGCGTTCGATCTGCTCACCGGAGCCGACTGGCGGATCCGCCTGCGGCCAGGCGCGATCACCGCGGTGCGGAGCCTCGAGATCGAGGGGCTTGCCGTCGGGCCCGGCTCCCGGGCGGCCCGTCACCTGGGACTCGCCCCCGCGCGATGACCCTCTACTCCTTTCGTGCCCCGGGGCCGGCGGCCGGCCCCGGGGAGAATGACCGCGGTCCCGCGCCGAGCGGCGGCCGCGACCCAGCTTTCGATCGCCGAGGAGCGCAATGACCTCATCCACGACCTCATCCACCGCCCGTCCTGACGGTGCCCGCGCGCTGGTCGAACAGCTGCGGGCGCTCGGGATCGTGCTCTGGTCCGCCGACGGGCGGATCCGGTTCCGCGCGCCGAGAGGGCTGCTCACCGAAGAGCACCGGGCCGCCCTGCGCGCCCAGCGCGACGAAGTACTGCGGGTGCTCGCCGACGAGCCCGTCCCCGAGCAGCCTCGCCTTCCGGCCCGCGACGCCGCGGCAGACAGCGAGCCGTTTCCCCTGACCGACGTGCAGACCGCCTACTTGCTCGGGCGGGACGATTCCTTCGGCTACGGAGGCGTCGCCTGCTGCGGGTACCAGGAACTGCACTACCCCGAGCTCGATCCCGGCCGGCTCGAGCAAGCGTGGAACCGGCTCATCGGACGGCATGCGATGCTCCGCGCGGTGGTGCGGCCCGACGCGTCGCAGCGGATTCTCCCGGAGGTCGAGCCCTACCGCGTGGCGGTCGCGAATCTGCGCTCGGCAGAGGCGAACGCCATGCAAGAGCATCTGAAAGACGTCCGTGCGGCGATGGACCACCGCATGCCGGATCCGGCCCAGTGGCCGCTGTTCGAGCTGCGCGTCACCTTGACCCCGGGCGAAGCGATCGTGCACCTTTCGCTCGACTCTCTGGTCTGCGACTGGGGCAGCGCCGCGGTGCTGCTCGACGAAACGGACCTCCTGCTCGCCGCCCCGGGCCCGGTCGCCGACGTCGCGCTGCCCCCGGCGGCGGAGCGGACCTTCCGCGACCACGTGCTCGCCCAGCGCCGGATCCGCGACGGCGCGCGTTACCGGCGCGATCGTGCGTACTGGTGGGACCGGCTCGCTTCGCTGCCGCCGGGACCCGAACTGCCGCTGGCGCCCCGGGCGGGCGAAGGGCCGGCTCGGTTCGGCCGGCACCGCGTCCGGCTCGACGCGCAGCGCTGGTCGGCGCTGAGACAGCGGACCCAGGCCCGCGGGCTGACCGATTCGGCAGTGCTGTTGTGCGCGTACGCCACGGTGGTGGCGCAGTGGAGCCGCCACGACCGGTTCACCCTCGACCTGACCGTGTCGGCCCGCGAGCCGGCATCGGCCCGGGTCGTCGGCGACTTCACCTCGGTGACCCTCGTCGAGGTGCCGGCCCGCGGCGGACGCCCGTTCGCGTCGCGGGCGGCCGAACTGCACGGGCGGGTGCTGGAAGACCTCGATCACGGCACCTGCTCGGGCATCGAGGTGCTGCGGGAGCTGTCGCGCCGCCGCGGCCGGGAAGCCGCCCGGATGCCGGTGGTGTTCACCAGCGGGATCGGCGTCGGACCCGGCAGCATGCCCGATCGCAGCCTCGGCCGCCGGTTCGGACGGGGGCTGACCCAGACCCCGCAGGTGCTCCTCGACTGCCAGGTCAGCGACGACGGCGACGAACTCGAGATCGACTGGGACGTCCGCGAGGGCGTGTTCCCGGCCGGAATGGTGCCCGACATGCTCGCCGCGTACGAGGAACTGCTGACCAGTCTCGCGGAGCACGACGAGGCGTGGACGGACACCGCACCGCCGCGCTTGCCGCCGTGGCAGGCCGCGGAACGGCGGGACGCGGGCGACACCTTCGGACGGCCCACCCCGGTCCCGGACGGGACTTTGCACGGTCCGGTGCTGGCGCGGGCCGCCGCGGTCCCGGACGCGCCGTGCGTTGTCGACGCTCGTGGTGCCACGAGCTACGGCGAGGTTGCCGCCGGGGCGGGCGGCGTAGCGGCGGCTTTGGGCGAACTGGCCCCGGGGAGCCGGGTCGCCGTCGTCATGGAAAAGGGCGTCGAGCAAGTCGTGGCCGTGCTTGGCATTCTCGCCGCCGGCGGGGCTTATGTGCCGGTCGACATCGCCCAGCCCGCCGCCCGGCAGGCCCGGATGCTCTCCGACAGCGGTGCGGTGGCGGTGCTGACGCAGTCGTGGCTGGCGGCGGAGGTTCGCGAAGCGGCCGGCGATGTGCCGGTGCTGGCCGTCGACACCTTGGGGGCTGCGCCGCTGCCCGACCTGGCGGTCGACGCCGACGCGCTCGCCTACGTCATCTACACCTCCGGGTCGACCGGGGCGCCCAAGGGCGTGATGATGAGCCACCGGGCGGCCCGCAACACCGTCGACGATGTGCTCGCCCGCATCCGGCTCACTGCCGCCGACCGGGTGTTCGGGCTCGCGGAGCTGAGCTTCGACTTGTCGGTGCAGGACGTCTTCGGGACCTTGGCCGCCGGCGCCGCCCTCGTGCTCTCCGATCCCGCGCGGCGCGCGGATCCGTCGCACTGGCGTGCCGCGGTGCAGGAGCACGGCGTGACCGTGTGGAATTCGGTTCCGGCACAGCTGGAGATGCTGGTCACCCACCTGGAATCAGAGGCAGCGCCGGAAGCGCTTCCGCTGCGCGTCGCGCTGGTCTCCGGCGACTGGATCCCGGTGACGCTGCCCGGTCGCGTGCGCGCGTTCGTTCCCGAGCTGGAAATTCTCGGCCTCGGCGGGGCCACCGAGGCCGCCATCTGGTCGATCGTGCACCGCATCGCCGACGTCGATCCGGAGCGGACGTCGATCCCGTACGGCAAGCCGCTGGCCAACCAGGGCTTCCGCGTGCTCGACACCGCCGACCCGGTGATGGCCGACCGCCCGGTGTGGGTCACCGGCGAGCTCTGCATCACCGGTGCCGGGCTGGCGCAGGGCTACCTCGGCGACGCCGAACTCACCGCCGCGCGCTTCGTGCACCACCCCGTCGACGGGCAGCGGCTCTACCGGACCGGGGATCTCGGCCGGTACCTGCCCGGCGGAGAGATCGAATTCGGCGGACGCGAGGACGGGCAGGTCAAGATCCGCGGTCACCGGATCGAACTCGGCGAGGTCGAGTCGGCGCTGCTTTCCCATCCCGAGGTGGCCGCGGCCGCCGCGGTGGTCTGCGGGGACCGTGCCGAGCGCAGCTTGCTCGCGGCGGTCACTCTCGTTCGCGGGCGGCCCGCTGCGGAGCTGACCGACGGCTTGGCCGCAGCCGCCGCGCGGGCCGGGGAGCGCGCTCTGGGCGAAATCGCCGCCGCGGACGCCGCCGCGCACGCCCGGGCGGTCGCCGACGCGGCGACCGCGACGATGTTGCACGCGTTGGCCGGCCGCGGTGCTTTTTCCGGTGACGAGGAGCCCACCGCCGCCGCGATCGTGCGCGCTGTCGCGCCTGCTGCGCGTCACGAATGGCTGGTCCGCCGCTGGCTTGACGTCCTCGTCGACCATGGTCTGCTGCACCGCGATCCGGCGGGGGAGCGTTACCGGCTCGGCAGTGCTCCGGCGACCGAAGACGAGGTCCGCGCGCGGTGGCAGCGGGTCCGCGAGGGAGTAGCGGCCGGGATGTGCTCCGACGCCTGGGTCGACTACCTCACCGCCCACGTCGAGCGGATGGACGAGCTGCTCGACGGGGAGCAGGATCCGTTCGCGCTGCTGTTCCCGGAGGGCGGCCTGGAACTCGCGCGGGCGGTCTATCGCGACGACATCGCCGAGCGCTATGTCAACGCCGCCGGGGCGGCGGCGGTGGCCGCGCTCGTCCGGGCCCGTCCCGGTGCCGAGGCGCCGCGGCTGCTGGAGATCGGCGCGGGCACCTGCTCGCTGACCGAGCCGGTCGTGGCCGCGCTCGGCGAGCTGCCCGCGGACTATCTCGTCACTGACTCGAGCGCGCTGTTCCTGCCCGACGCCCGGGACCGCGTCGGGAACCACCCCGGGACACGGTTCGGCCTGTTCGACGTCGACGCTGATCCGCGTCCCCAGGGCTTGGCTCCCAGCGAGGCCGACATCGTGGTGTGCGCCGGCGTGCTTTCCAGCACCGCGGACGCCGCCCGCGCGGTCGAAGCCGTGGCCGGACTGCTGGTGCCCGGCGGGTGGCTCGTGCTCACCGAGCCGATGCGCGACGAACCCCACATCCTGCTGTCCCAAGGGTTCATGCTGCCCCCGGTCGGCGGCGACCAGGTGGACGGAGACACCCCGTTCCGGTCGGCCGCGCAGTGGCGGGAGCTGCTCGAGGCGGCCGGGATCGAGGTGGCGGCCGGTCTTCCCGACGACGGGCACCCGCTTGCCGCGCAGGGCCTGCGGATGCTCGTCGGGCGGGCCAAGCCCGACCGCGCCGCGCTGCGGCCGGGACATCTCGCCGAATTCGCCGCCGCTCAGCTGCCGCCGGCGATGGTGCCGGCCCAGCTGCAGATCGCCGACGCGCTCCCGGTGACCGCGAACGGCAAGATCGACCGGAAAGCGCTCGCGACGTGGCGGCTCGGTCCGCTGCGCGGCGATCCGGCGGCCGGCCAGGGCGGCGGAGACGGTCCGGCCGGATCGTCCGATCTGGTCCGCAGGCTGACCGGGGTGTGGACGGACGCGCTGGGGCTGGCCGCCCTGCGACCGGAGGAGAGTCTCGTCGAACGCGGTGCCGACTCGCTGGTGATGGCGCGCGTCGCGGGCAGGTTGCGCACCGAGATCGATGAAGCGGCCGAAATCTCCTACGACGTCCTGCTGCGCGCGATGCTCAACCGGCCGACAGTCGCCGCGCTCGCCGAGCTGATCGGGGCCGGGGCGCTTCCGTCCGGCGGCCCGGCGGACGCGGTACCGGCGGCCGCGATGGTGGCGCCGGACGAGTCGAACGCGTTGTTCGTGCCCTTCGGCGGCGGTGCCGACGGGCCGACCCGCGTGCTGCTGCACGCCGCGCTGGGCACCATGGACTACTTCCGCGGGATCGGCGAAACCCTTGCCGCGCAACGGCTGGGCCCGGTCGTCGGGATCGCGGTACGCGACGCCGAGCGCTACTGCGCGGTGGAGCCGGGCGAATTGCTCGACGTCGCCGCCCGCGACTACGCCGAGGCGCTGCTGTCCGCCGGGCACACCCGGGTGCAGCTCATCGGCTACTGCCTCGGCGGGCTGCTGGCTACCGAGGTCGCCCGGCACCTCTCTGAACGCGGGGTGCCGCCGGCGAACCTCACTCTGGTCGACAGCGTCCCGATGCTGGTTCCCAGCGACGAGGAACTGCTGCTCGAATCGGTGTTCGTGCCGAACCTCGGCCTCGATCCGGCCGCCGCGGTCTTCGGGCCGGACGTGCCCGCGGAGGACGTCTACCGGGCGATGGACACCGTCCGCGCCCGGCACGGCGGTGCGGTGCCGTCCGGGGCGCTGGCCGCGCTCGACGACGAAGCCGGTCCCGGACTCGCCGCGGTCGCCGAGGCCGCCCGTTCGCGCACGGCGCTCGGGCAGCCCGCCAGGCTGGCGGGATACGCCGAAGCGGCGGCGGCGAACTCCGGGCTGCCGGTCGGCCCGGAGCTGGTGCCGGCGCTGTTCCGGGTGTGCCGGCACAGCACGCTCGCGGCGATGGGCCGCCCCGCTCCTTACTTCGGCGACATGACGTTCCTGCGGGCCACCGAGCACCAGTCGTTCGGGCTCAGCGCGCAGGGGATCACCGATCTCGTGGTTCCGTACTGGGAGGAGACCTGTTTCGGGCAGCTCGCCGTGCACGATGTGCCCGGCAATCACCTGACGGTGATCGAGCCGCCGCAGGTGGACATCGTCGCCGAGCACCTCGCCCGGCCGCTGCGCGGAGAGCGGGAGTGAGCCCCCCGGCCGGAACGGTCGCGGTGCTCGGCGGCTACGGCGACGTGGGCGGCGCGGCGGCGCGGGCGCTGTGGCGGACGGGGGTCCGGGACGTGCGCCTCGGCGGACGGGACGGTTCCCGCGCCGCGGCGGCGGCCCGTGCCTTCGGTCCGGAGGCAACGGGCTGGCCGGTCGATCACCGGGACGCGGTGTCGCTGGCCGCCTTCGTCGCCGGCGCGAACGTCGTCGTCGATGCCGCGAGCACCGATGCGGACCCCGGAGCCGGGCACCGGATCGCCGCGGCGGCCCGCGAGGCGGGAGCCGACCTGGTGACCGCGTCCGACGCCGACCCCGCCGCGTTGGGCCCGGTGCCTTCGCCGCGGGTCGTCGTCACCGCCGCGGGGCTGGAGCCGGGACTCACCGCGTTGCTTCCCCGGTGGCTCGCCCGCGAGTTCGCCCGTGTCGAGACGCTCTGGTCCTGTCTGGCGGTCCTCGACCGGCTGTCCTCCCTCGCCGCTCGCGACTACCTGTACGCCGCTTCGGCGGGCCACAGCGTCTCGTCTGCCGCATGGCGCCACGGGCCGCGTCGCCGGGCCCTGACCCGCCGCACCGACGTGCACCTGCTCGGGCTGTCGAGGCCCGCCGAACTGCGCCCCCACCTCGACGCCGAAGGCCAGCGGACCGCAGCGGCCCTGGGGGTGGCCCGCGGCGACTGGTATGTCGCGGTGCTCGGAGAACACGTCAGCGCTGCCTTCGACCGGGTGGGCGGCTTGACGGCCGCGGAAGGCGCTGCGCTGCTGGAAAACGCCAGTGCGCTCGACCTCGCCGGGCGGGAGCCCTCGGTGACCCTGTTCGTCCGTCTCGGCGGTGTTCCGTGCACGGGGCCGGACGGCTTCCGGCAGCACGGCGCGGTGCTGCGGGCCGGCCGCGCCGCCGAGGTGACCGGGGCAGTAGCGGCGCTTGCCGGGTTGGCGGTGCTGAACGGGTCCGTCGCCACCGGTGCGTGGCGGGCGGGGGAGACCCTCGATCCGGCGTGGGTGCTCGACCGGTTGCCGTCCTTGATCGGCGCGACGCTGTGGACGACCGCCGAGCCGTTCGAGACCGCCGGCCCGGTCGAGTTCGCGTTCGTCGAAGAAGGTGCGCTGTGACCGCGGTCGTCCTTGCCGGGCTGGAGCCGGCGGCAGGGGCCGGCGAGGTGGCCGGGGCGTCGGCGGTGCTGGACGCGATCGGGCTGCGCGCGATGCGCCGGGTGCTCGGGCCCGAGGGCCGCTTCGACGGGGCTGCGCCGCGCCACGAACCTTTGCTTCGCCGGTGGCGCGTGGCTCTTGCCTCGCCACCGGAGCGACAGCCGGTGGACCCGCGCGAGGAGGATGCCGCGCTGGAGCATGCCTATGCCCAGCTCGGTTTCCGTCCGCGGATGGCCCAGTTCCACCGCGCGGCGCTCGCCGTGCTGCCCGCTCTGCTCCGAGACGAGATCTCTCTGCACCGGTTGCTGTTCGGCGAGGGTGACGTGCTGGAGGCGCTCGCCGCCTACCAGAGCGGGCTGGTCACCCGAGCCCTCAACAGAGCGCTGGCGGACACTGTCGCCGGGCTGGCTGATGGTCGTCGGACACCGCTGCACGTCCTGGAGGTCGGCGCGGGCGCCGGTCTGACCACCGACGCTGTCCTCGCGGCGGTAGACGACCGAGTCGACGGCCATGCCGTCGACTACCGGGTCAGCGACCTTTCCGCTGTGTTCACCCAGGATGCGCTCGTCCGTTACCGGGGCAGGCGGGGGTTGCGGGCCGATCTCGTCGACCTCGACCGCGATCTGCCCGCACAAGGCGTGCCCGCGGGTTCGGTGGATGTGCTCGTCGCCGGGCATGTGCTGCACAACGCCGTCGATCTGCCCTGGACCCTGCGTGCCTTGCGCGCCGCTCTCGGCCCGGGCGGAGTTCTGCTGTTCACCGAATCGGTCGGGGAGCCGCCCGCCGTGCTGACGTCGATGTCCCTGCTGCTCTCGCCCGCTCCCGGCCGTGCGGGCGCTGGCAGCGGCGACGGACGGCTGGCCGCCGACCGGCTTTTTCCTGACCTGCCCGGCTGGGCGAGGCTCCTCGAAGCCGCCGGGTTCGCCGCGCCCGCGTTGGCGCCCGAACCCGGCTCCGCGCTGGCGCGTTCCCTCGCACCGGCTGGCCAATACCTGTTCGCCACCACCGTTTCCGGGAGGTAAGTCCATGTGCGGTATCACCGGCTGGGTCGCGTTCGAAGAGGACGTGACGCGCCGCCGAGACATCGTCGAAGAGATGACGGCCACGATGGCGTTGCGCGGTCCCGACGAGGGCGGCACCTGGTTCGACACCCACGTCGGTCTCGGCCACCGTCGCCTCGCCGTCATCGACCCGCCGGGCGGGAAACAGCCGATGACCGCCGCCACTCCGGCGGGCGAGGTCGTCCTGGTCTATTCCGGCGAGGTCTACAACTTCGTCGCGTTGCGCGAGGAACTGGTCCGCCGCGGGCACCGGTTCGCCACCCGCAGCGACACCGAGGTCGTGCTCCGGGCCTACCTGCAGTGGGGCGAGGCGCTCGCCGAGCGCTTGGACGGGATGTTCGCCTTCGCGGTGTGGGACGGCCGCGACAACCGCCTGGTGCTGGTCCGCGACCGGTTGGGGATCAAGCCCCTGTTCTGGCACCGCACGCGCGACGGCGCCGTGTTCGGCTCCGAGGCCAAAGCCGTGCTCGCCCACCCGGCTGTTCCCCGGGTCGTCGACACCGCCGGGCTGCGCGAGCTGGTCGCGTTCACCAAAACGTCGGGCTGGGTGCTCTGGCGCGACGTGACCGAGGTGGAGCCGGGCACGGTCCTGACGATCACCGCGGACGGGGTCCGCGAACGGACCTACTGGCGGCTGTCGTCCGCCGAACACCGCGACAGCCCGGCCGAGACCGTCGAACGGGTGCGGGCCCTGCTCGGGGACATCGCCGCTCGTCAGGTCGTCGCCGACGTCCCGCAGTGTGTTCTGCTTTCCGGCGGGCTCGATTCCAGCGCGTTGACCGGCCTGGCCCATGCGGCGCTCGCCGACGACGGCGAAAAGGTCCGGTCGTTCTCGGTCGATTTCGGGCACGAGGAGGACTTTGCCGCCGACGAACTCCGGGGCACCCCGGACGCGCCGTTCGTTCGCGACGTCGCTGCGCATGTCGGTTCACAGCACCACAACGTCCTCGTTGACACTTCGCGGTTGCTCGACCCGGAAGTGCGTCGTGCGGTGGTCGCCGCCCGCGACTTCCCGGCCGGGCTTGGGGACATAGACACCTCGCTCTACCTTTTGTTCTCGAGGATCCGCCAGGAGGCGACAGTCGCCCTCTCGGGCGAAGCGGCGGACGAGGTTTTCGGCGGCTACGCCTGGTTCCATCATCCGGCGCTGCGCGACTCCGGCACGTTTCCGTGGCTCGCCGCGCAGAACACGTATACCACCGACCGCACCGGGCTGTTGCGGCCGGAGTTGCGCGAGGCGATGGATGTCGCGGGGTTCATCGCGGACGAGTACGTCACGGCGGTGGCAGGAGTGGAGCACCGCGACGGCGAAGACGCCGCCGAGCGTTCGTTGCGCACGGCTAGCCACTTGCACCTGACCCGGCTGGTCCGGGCGATGCTCGACCGCAAGGACCGGTTGTCCATGGCGGTGGGACTGGAAGTGCGCGTTCCGTTCGCCGACCATCATCTGGTCGAATACGTCCACAACGCCCCGTGGTCGGTGAAGACCGCGGACGGCCACGAGAAGAGCCTTCTGCGCGCCGCGGTCGCGCCGTTGCTGCCGACCTCGGTGCTGGAGCGGCGCAAGAGCCACTATCCCTCCACTCAGGACACTGGCTATGTGCGCACCCTGCAGCGCCAGGCCGCGGAGGTCGTCGCCGAACGCGAGCACGCCGTGTTCTCCGTAATCGACCGCCAGTGGGCCGCCGCCGCGACGAGCGCCCCGGTCGAGCAGCTGGCCGTGCCTGCCCGGAACGGGATGGAGCGGCTGCTGGACCTCTACCACTGGATCGACCTCTACCGGCCTGAACTGCGGGTCGCTTGATGCCGGGCACCGCGAAGCGAGGAGATTCCGTGTCTGAAAGTGCCAAGCCGCTGGTGCTCGACGAGCGTTTCGTCCAGGACGCCCACGCCGTCGCCGCGGAACTGCGGGCGGCGTCCCCCGTGCGGCACGTGTTCTTGCCCGGCGGCCTGCCGGTCTGGCTGGTCACCGGCTACGAGCAGGCCCGGCGGGCAGCGACGGATCCGCGGCTGTCCAGCCACCGGGTCTACGATCGGATGGAGCGCATGATGCTGCCCCCCGGCGTCGACAGCCCGTTCTCCCCGGAGGTGGGCAACAGCCTGCTCAACCTCGATCCCCCCGACCACACCCGGATCCGCAAATCGGTCGCGCTCTCGTTCACCTCGCGCTCGGTGGCCCGGCTGCGCCCGCGGATCGAGGCGACCGCCGACGAACTCCTCGACGCCGCGGTGCTGGCCCAGGAGACGGCGGAGGACGGCGCGTTCGACCTGATCACCGGCTACGCGCAACCCCTGCCGGTCCGGATCATCGCGGAACTGCTCGGCATTCCCTACGCCGACCGCGAACAGTTCGTCGCCTGGTCGGATACCCTGGCCTCCGGTCCGGATCCGTTCGCCGTCGGTGCCGCCTCGGCAGAGATCGCGGACTATCTGGGCGGCCTGATCGAAGACAAGCGGGCCGCGCCCGAGGACGACCTGATCAGCAAGCTGGCGTCCGCCGAAGACCTGTCGCGACGCGACATCGTCTCCACTTCCGTCGTGTTGCTCATGGGCGGTTTCGAGACGACCGCCAACCTGATCAGCAGCGGGACGCTCGCGTTGGTGCGGAACCCCGCGCAGCTGGACCTGTTGCGCGCGAAGCCGGAGCTGCTGGCCGCGGCGGTGGAGGAACTGCTGCGCTTCGACACCCCGAACAACCTCTCCTCGCCCCGGTACGCGACCGCCGACGTCGAGCTGGGCGGAGTGACGATCCCGGCCGGGGAATTCGTGATGATCTCGTGGCTGGGCGCGAACCGGGCCGGGGAGCGCTTTTCGGATGCCGACCGTCTCGACATCACCCGGCGCAGCGGCGGGCACTTGGCGTTCGGCCACGGTCTCCACTACTGCGTCGGCGCGCCGTTGGCGCGGCTCGAGGGGGAGATCGCCTTCGGCCGGCTGCTGTCCCGGTTCGCCGACGTCGAGCTGGCCGCTGCGCCCGAGAGCCTGCGCTGGCGTGCCAGCATGGCCATGCACGGACTGGAGGAGCTGCGTGTCCGGTTGCGGTGAACCCGGCCGGAAGCCCGCTGTCCGTCGATATTCCACTGGAGGAATCATGTCCCGCTCCGATCACGAATTCAGGACTGGGCCGCGTGGCCGCCGGACGACGGTGTGCGCGGTCGTCGGCCTCGTCGCGGCGGGCGCAGTCGTCGGCGTGCGGCGCCGGTTGACCGAGTCCCTGGTCGACCGTGCGTTCCGCAAGCCGCGCGGCGGCTTCGCCCGCCGGTGGTACCGCCGCGCGGAAGCACATCAGGCCATCTTCCTCGAGGTGCTGGACGCCGCCCGGTTCCGACCGGACGACCAGGTGCTGGAGGTCGGCTGCGGCGGCGGCGCATTCCTGCGGCACGCGCTCGAAACGGTGGCAGGCGCGGCGGCGATCGACCACAGCCCGGACATGGTCGTTGCAGCGGAGAAAGCCAATCAGCGCGCGGTCGAGCACGGTCGCTGTCGCATTGTCCGCGGCTCCGCCGAGTCGCTGCCCTTCGGCTCCGCGGAGTTCACCGCCGTGGTCTCGATGAACATGTTCTTCTTCGTGGCTGATCCAGTCGCTGCGTTCGCGGAGTTCCACCGGGTGTTGCAGCCTTCGGGCCGCTTGGTGCTGCACACCGTGTCGGCCGACCCGCCGCCGAGCCTGGTGCCTGCCGTGTTGGCCCGCCGGATGCACTGCTACTCGGACGAGACGATCGGCGCATTCGCGGCCGACGCCGGATTCGCCGAGGTCGCCGTCGAGCACCCGGGGTCTCCGCACTACCAGATCGTGACCGCGACCCGGCGCGGCTGACCGGGTTTTTGCCGCCGGACAGGACTATCGACAGGGGACGACCGTGGACGTGAACGGATTCAGGTGCGTGGTGACGGGGGCGGCTTCAGGCGTCGGCCGGGAGGTCGCGGCGCGCCTGCTCGCCGGAGGCGCCTCGGTCGTCGCGCTCGACCGGGCTCCATGCTCCGAACGAGTACGGACAGTCGAGACCGACCTCGCCGACCCGGCGAGCATCGACGCCGCGCTGGCTTCCCTCGACGGCGAGTTCGACGCGCTGCTCAACGTGGCGGGCGTGCCCGGAACCCCGCACCGCTCCGACGAATCGGTGCTGCGGGTGAACTTTCTCGGACCGCGGCATCTCACCGAGCGCATGCTCGACCGGCTGCGTCCCGGCGGCGCGATCGTGAATGTCGCCTCGCTCGCGGCGTCCGGCTGGTCCGAGCGCCGCGAAACGATCGCCGGGCTGCTGGACACCGGGTCGGTCGGGGAAGGCGTCCGGTGGTACGCCGCGAACCGGCCGGACGGCCTGGCCTACACGTTTTCCAAGGAAGCGCTCGTGGTCTACACGATGGCGGGAGCGCTGCGCCTGCGCGAGCGCGGCTTGCGGATGAACGCGGTCCTGCCCGGTGCGGTCGACACCCCCATGCTGGCCGAGGTTTCCGAGACGATGGGCACGGAAATGCTCGACGGGGTCCGCGCCGTCGTCGGCAGGCACGCGACGCCCGCCGACATCGCCCCGGCCGTGGTGTTTCTGGCCTCCCGTGACGCCCGCTGGATCGTCGGCAGCACGCTGGTCGTCGACGGCGGGCTGCACGGGGCGATCTCGTCCGGGCTGGTTCCGGCGCCGACTGTCCGGTGAAGGCGCGCCCGATGAGCACGTCGCTGCCGCCGGGGCCGTCGCTCCCGATGCCGCTGCAGACCGCCGCCCACGTCACGCTGCCCGTGCGCTACCTGGAGTTCTGCCGTCGCCGCTACGGCGACACCTTCACGATCCGCATCGTCGGCACCGGGCCGATGGTCTACCTGGCGAATCCCGCGGACGCGCGCGCGGTCTTCCGCGGCGATCCGGAGGTGTTCCGCGCGGGCGAGGCCAACGCTCCGGCGGCACCGCTCGTCGGCCCGCGTTCGGTGCTGGTGAGCGACGGGGAAGCGCATACCCGCGCTCGCAAGCTCATGGTGCCGGCTTTCCACGGCGACTCGGTGTCCCGGCTGACCCGGGTGATGGCCGAGGTCGCCGCGGCGGAGATCGTGACCTGGCCGGCGGGCGAGGAGTTCGCCGTGCATCCGCATATGCAAGCGATCACCCTCGAAGTGATCCTGCGCGCGGTGATCGGGGCGGATCGGCCTGACCGGATCGCCGAGCTGCGGCGTGTGCTCCCGCCGATGATGGGGGTGGGCCCGCTCGCCGCGATGGCGCTGCTGCGGCCGGGGCTGCTCCGGTTCTGGCCGTGGAGCAAGCAGTTGGGGGTGCGCCGGGAGGCCGATCTCGTGCTCCACGACGAGATCGCCCGCGCACGGGCCGATCGCCGGCTCGGCGAACGCCACGACGTCCTGGCCGCGCTGGTGCAGGCCGCCGGCGACGCGCCCGAGGGAGACCTGGAGGTGCGTGATCAGCTGGTCACCCTTCTGCTGGCCGGGCACGAGACGACGGCTACGGCGCTGTCGTGGACCCTCGAACAATTGGTGCGCGCTCCAGCCGTGCTCGAGCGCGCACGCGATGCCGCCGACCAGGACGACCACGACTACCTCGACGCTGTGATCGCGGAGAGCCTGCGGCGGCGCCCCGTGGCCGCTGAGGTCGTCCGGCGGGTCTCCTGCCCGACCGAGGTCGCGGGGTTCACCCTGCCCGCCGGGACCACTGTGGCTGTCGGGACGGCTCTGGTCCACGGCGACCCCGGCAACTACGAGGACGCCGACGCGTTCGCGCCGGAGCGCTATCTCGGGCACCGCCCCGACCCGGCGGTGTGGTTCCCCTTCGGCGGCGGGACGCGCCGCTGTGTCGGGGCCCGGTTCGCGGCCGTGGAGATGCGCGTCGTCCTCGGCGAGATCCTGCGCCGAGTCGATCTCGCGGTGAGCACGGCACCCCCGGAGACACCGCGGCGCCGGCACGTCACCGTCGCGCCGAGCCGGGGCGCTCGGGTGACGGTGACACTGCGCGAGCCCTCCTGATCAGCGGGCCTTCAGCGCAGGGAGAACGTCGCAGCCAAGTGTCGGGGCAACTGCAAGTCGGGTTCAGCCAGGTAGAAGTGGTCGCCTCGGAACACCGCCGGCGGATGGACGCGATGGGCGCAGGCATGCCAGTCGTCGAGCGTCTCGGGGAGCACTTCGCCGTCCGAGTCGGCGCGGCAGACGAGGATCTCGGGGAGCTTGGGGAACACCGTCGTCGGGGGCGCGTACGTCTCGAGCAGCCGGTAGTCCTCACGCACCGGAGGAAGGAAGATGTTCCGCAACTGCGGGTTGGCCCAGACCTCGGCGGAACCGGGATTCTGGCGGACGATGTCGGCGACGAGTTCGTCGTCGCCGGCGCGGTGCAGCAGGGTCGCCGGGCGGTGTGCGGGCGGGTTTTGGCCCGACACCACGAGGCGCACGCCGGTGTCGCCGCGCCGCAACAGCTCCGTCGCGGTCTCATAAGCAAGGTAAGCGCCGAACGAGTGGCCGACCAGTACCGGGGCGGCCAGTCCGATGGCCCGGATCGCGTCCGCGGCGGCGTGCGCGAGGCCGAGAAGGTCGTCGCCGTGGGGGTTGTCGGCATAAGTCTCGTTCATCCGCGTGTCGCGCCCCGGGTAGGTGACGCCGAGGAGCGGGGTCCGGCTCAGCGCCTGTGGCCAGTGACGGAAGAACCGCGGGCTGCCGCCCGCGTGCGGGAAGACGACGACGGGGGAGGAACCAGGCGCGCCTTCGTGCAGAGAAGTCAGCATCGATCAGTCGATCTCTTTTCCGGTTGCGTGCTCGATGTCCGCTTCGTCGTCCGCATCGGGGTGTTCTTGCTTTCCGGGGTGCGGAGGGCCTTGGGGCGGTCGGCGGCGAGCTGCTAGGTTGACGAGAGGTGAAGATGATAATCGTTATCGATAATAGTCGGTGGGGGGTCCTGTGGCCAAGAAGCCGTCCGATAGCCCGGTGCGCAAGCCCGAGCGCGGCACCGGGGAGCCGACAGCGGACGGCGGGCAGCGCGTCCTTGCCCCACCGCTGCTGGCGACAGTGGTCATCGTGCAGTTCCTGGCCGCGTTGGATCTGTCGTTGATGAACCTGGCGGTGCCCGAGATCCGCGGCGCGTTCGGGCTGGACGAGTCCGCCGCGGGCTGGGTGATCGCCGCGTACACCCTGGTGTTCGGCGGGTTCCTGCTGGTCGGCGGACGGCTGGGGGACCTGTGGGGACGGCGTCGTGTGCTGGTGGCCGGTCTCGCTGTTTTCGGGCTCGCGAGCCTTCTCGGCGGGCTCGCGGGAAACGGGGCCGTCCTGATCGCCGCGCGCGCCCTGCAAGGTCTCGGCGCGGCCGCTGCGGTGCCGATTTCACTCGCGCTGGTCACCGCCGAAACTCCGGAGGGGCCGATGCGCCGCAAGGCACTCGGCGCCTGGGCTACCGGCGCCATCGCCGGATCAGCGGTCGGGGTGGTCCTCGGCGGTCTGCTGACCGCGTCCCTGGGCTGGCGTTCGGTCTTCCTGGTCAATCTTCCGATCGTGGCTGCGGCGTTGTTCTGCGCCATCCGGTTGCCCGGCCGCGCGCGGGACGGCGCGGCGCGCCTCGACCTCGCCGGCGCGGTGCTCGCCACGGCGGGGACGGGACTGCTGGTGCTCGCGGTGGGGGAGGCTCCCGACGCCGGATGGGACTCGCCGCTCGTGGTCGGCGGACTCGTGGCCGCGGTGGTGCTGCTGACCGGGTTCGTGCTCGTGGAGCGCCGGGTGGAGGCTCCGCTGCTGCGTCTCGGGCTCTTCGCCCGGCGGGAGGTGCTCGCTGCCAACATCTTCGGCTTCTTGATCACCGCGGGACAGCTCGCCGCCTTCTTCTTCGTTTCGCTTCAGGTCCAGATCGTGCTCGGCTATTCGCCGTTGTGGACCGGCATCGCCTTCCTGCCGTTCTGCTTGGGTTCGGTGGCCGGCATGCGATTCACCGCCCATGTGCTGCTGGCCAGGTACGGCGCGCGGACAATCCTGGTCGTCGGCGGCACGGTCGGCACGCTGGGCATCGCCTGGTACGGCCTCGGCGGACCGGGCGGCGGGTTCTTCGCCGACGTGCTCGGCCCGTCGCTGGTGACGAGCATCGGCATCGGCGCGAGCTTCGTGGCGATGGGCTCCGCGGCCACGAGCGGAGTCCCGCCGGAGGAAGCCGGCATGGTCTCCGGGATGCTCAGCAGCTTCCGCATGGTCGGCGGCGCGATCGGCCTCGCCGTCCTCAGCACCGTGGCGGTCTCGGCCAGCCACGGCCCGGACCCGATCGCGGCCGCGTCGGCGGGACACTCCGCCGCGTTGTTCGTCGCGGCGGTGGCGGTGCTGGCAGGCTCGCTCTTCTGTCTGGTCATCCCGCGGCGTGCGAAGACCGCGGACACCGAAGAAACCGCAGTCGGCTCGGCCGCGGACGACGAGTAGCTGCACTCGGGCAGAGCGCGGCGAGGGGGTCAGGGTTCCGCCCGGCTCGCCTCGCCGCGCTGCCATTCGAAGCCGTCGAGAAGGGCGGTCAACGTCAGCTCGAGATGGGCCTGAGTGGTCTGCCGTTCGTCGTTGTTGCTGGCGAAGTCGTCGAGGTAGGGGAGCAGTGTCGCGAGCTCCGGTTCGTCCTGCGCCTTCTTGGTGATGGCGGCCATCATGGTGGCGTGGTCGCGGACGGCCTCGCGTTGGTGCGGGCCGCGTTCGTCGGCGATCATGACGATGGACATCGCGGTCGTCACCGCCGTCGCGAAAACGCGGGCGGGCGCGGCGAAACCGGCGGCCTCGACACAGCCGATGAGCGCACCGATCCCGGTCGGCGGCACCGGGAACGCGGTGGGCCCGCCGTGCAGGGTGAGCCACTTCGCGACGCCAGGGTATTCGTAAAGGTGGCGGCACAACGGAAACAGCCAATCGCGCATGGCCGTCCGCCAGTCCGCGCCGGGTGCCGGGACCGGGATGGGAATCTTTTCGAATACCCGTTGGGCGACAGCGCCGCACAGCTGGTCGCGGCCGCCGACTTTCTCGTAGACGACCGAGTGCGAGGTTCCGAGCTCGGCGACGAGATCGCGGATGGACCAGTCGTGGAGACCCTTGCCCGCGGTCATGCGGACCGCTTCGTCGATGATCTTTTCGGCGCTGATCCCGGTGCGGTACTTGTTCGCCATGGCGCCGACTATGGCAATCGAGCTGGGGCGTCGGTCCGCCGGGTCTTCGGCACGATCAGCGGCCCTCCCGCGACGGGGTCCTCGACGACCTCGGCTGCCAAGCCGAAGGACTGCCGCAGCAGCTCGGCGGTTAGGACGGTCCCGGGGGTGCCGGCGGCGACGATCTCGCCGGCGCTCATCGCGATCATCCAGTCGCTGTAGCGCGCGGCGAGATTGAGGTCGTGCAGGACCATGACGACGGTCTTGCCCCGTTCGTCGCGCAGTTCGGCGACGAGGTCGAGAACGTCGATCGCGTGGGCGAGGTCGAGGTAGGTGGTGGGCTCGTCCAGCAGGATCAGATCGGTCTGCTGTGCCAGGGTCAGCGCGATCCACACGCGCTGGCGCTGGCCGCCGGAGAGGGTGTCGACCGGGCGTTCGGCGAAGGATTCGGTGCCGGTCAGCCGCAGGGCTTCGCCGACGGCGGCGTGGTCCTCGGGGGTCTGCTGGCGATACCAGCTCTGGTGCGGGTAGCGGCCGCGGGCGACGAGATCGCGCACGAGCAGCCCGTCGGGGGCGACCGCGCTCTGCGGAAGGAGGCCGAGGGTTCGGGCGACGAGCCTGCTGGGGAGGTGGGCGATGTCGTGCCCGTCGAGCAGCACCGTTCCGGACCGCGGTTTCAACGACCGGACGAGCGCCCGCAGCACGGTGGACTTCCCACAGCCGTTGGGGCCGACGATGGTGGTGACCTTGCCGTCGGGGATCGTGATGTCGAGGCGATCGACGACGGTGCGCTCGCCGTAGCCGAGCCGGAGGTCTTCGGCGCGCAGCCGGTCCTGCGGTCCGCTGCTCATACTGTGGCCTTCCTGGTGGTGCGGATCATCAAGCAGACGAGGACGGGTCCGCCGACGCCCGCGGTCGTCACCCCGACCGGCAGACCGGCCGGCAGCAGGGTCCGGGTGAGCAGGTCGGCGGCGAGGATCAGGGCGCAGCCGACCAGTCCTGAGGCGATCGGGGGCGGGGTAGGCGCGCCGGTCAGGGCCATCGCGATCGGAGGTGCGAGCAGGGCGATGAACGCGATTGGGCCGGCGGCCGCGACGCTGAACGCGGCCAGCGCGACGGCGAGAAGGAGAATCCAGGTGTAGGTGACGGAAACGCGCATGCCGAGTCCGCCCGCGAGTTGTTCGCCGAGAGCTGCCACGGAGAGCCGGCGGTTCACTGCGGCGGGTACGAGCACGACGGCAAATGCCACGATGGCACCGAGCGGCCAGAGGGCGTCCCAGGTGGCTGCGTCCACGGAACCCACGATCCATTGCTGTGCGCGGGCGGCGTCGGTGATGCTGGCCCGGGTGAGCAGCAGCGAGACGATTGCCTGGGTGGTCCAGGTGAGTCCGAGGCCGACGATCACGAGCCGGATCGGGTTGATGCCGCGCCGCCAGGCGAGGAGGTACATCACGATCGTGGACGCGGCGGCGCCGAACAACGAGCCGACCGGGACGGGTACCGCCGCCCCGTGGTCCTGCGCGGCGGGCACGAGGGTGATCACCAGTACGGCACCGACCGAGGCTCCGCCGGTGATGCCGAGCAGATCCGGGGTGGCGAGCCGGTTGCGGGTGATCGACTGGGTGAGGGCACCGGCGAGGCCGAGTGCGAACCCGACGAGGGCGGCGGTCAGCGCTCGCGGGAGCTGGGCGTCGAGCACGACGGCGTTCTCGATCCTGGTCCCGCCTCCGAGCAGGACCCGGGCCACACCGGGCAGGGTGAGCGGGTAGTCGCTCACCGCTGCCGCAGTCAAGAACAAGACGAGGTTCGCCACCGACAGCACTGCGGCGACGCCTGCCGGGCGGGAACGAAACCGGCTGCGCCTCTTAGTTGCGGCGGCGACCGGCCGGGCCGGGCTCTCGGCGCGGGTCTTCATGGCGTGCTCCGGCCACGGCCGACGAGCGCCATCAGGAACGGCGCGCCGACGAGTGCGAGCACGATGCCGGTCTGCAGTTCGCCGGGTCTGCCGATGACCCGGCCGACGATGTCGCAGGCTAGCAGCAGGACAGCGCCGAGCACCGCAGAGTAGGGCACGATCCACCGGTAGTCGGGTCCGACGATGCGGCGGGCCAGATGCGGCGCGACGAGGCCGAGGAACGCCACCGGTCCGCTGGCCGCGGTGGCCGCACCGGCCAGGATCGTGATCGTCACGATGCCCAGCAGCCGGGCCCGGCCTGGCCGCACGCCGAGCGACCGGCTCAGCTCGGAGCCGAGGCCGAGAGCGTTGAGCAGCACTCCGCAGGCCGTCGCCATGGCCAGCCCCACGGTGATGAACGGGGTCACTGTGGCCACTACGTCGAGTCCGCGGTCGGCGAGCGATCCCACGTTCCAGAACCGCCACGCGTCCAGCGATGTCTCGTCGCTGAGCACGATTGCCGAGGTGACGGCCAGCAGCGCCGCAGACAGGCCGGTGCCGAGCAGAACGAGGCCGACCGGGCTGGTTCCGGTCAGCGCGGAGATGCCGAGCACGATCCCGGTCGCGACCGCCGCACCGAGAAGTCCGAAGAGGACATGTTGCAACTGGCTGTCGGCGCCGAGCAGGTAGACCCCGGAGACCACCGCGCACGCCGCGCCGCCGGTGACGCCGAGGATGCCCGGATCGGCCAGCGGGTTGCGGGTGAATCCCTGCGACAGCGCACCGGCGGCGCCGCCGGCCGCGCCGACGAGCAGCCCGAGCAGTGTCCGCGGCAGCCGCAACGGGAGCACGATCGACGAGGCGTCCGATCGCGCTCCCGGTGCGGTGACCGCGTTCCATACCTCGGCGAGTGACAACGGCCGCGAGCCGACCGCCATGGAGACCACCACGCAGGCGATCAGCACCAGTGCCAAAAGCGCCAGCACGGCACCCCGGTTCACGCGCGGGGGAGAGGTCACTTTCATTCGCTACTTGATCATCTCGGTGAACTGCTGGTACCGCTCGTTCGCGTTCTTCTCCTTCGCCACGGCGGCCCAGTCGCCGCGTTCGATGGCAGCGAGGTCGGCAGCGGTCCAGTAGATGGCGAACGGGAAGGAGCCCGACCACATGTCGCCGTTGACGTCGACCGGATGGCCGCGCAGGCGGGCGAAGGTGGGCTGTCCGCGCACTGCATCGGCGTTCCAGACGCCTTCGGCCAGTACTGCGGTCACATTGGCCTCGTGGTCGACGAGGTTCTCCGGGGACAGCGCCAGATAAGGCTGGTGGTTGCTGTCGGTGCGCTTTTCCGCGCCCGGAGTGTCGAACGCGGCGTCGGTCAGCAAGGAACGCAACTGGGCGTCGCCGGACAGGCTGGCGAGTTTGCCTGAATAGGACATCAGGACCGCGATGCTTACGGGCGTTGATGCGGCGTGCCCAGTCTTCACTGCCGCCAGTTGCCGATCCAGTGCGTCGACGATGTGCTTGGCCTTGTCCTCCCGGCGGAAATCCGCGCCGATCGTGGTGAGCCGGTCGCGCCATTTGGTAGTGATGGAGGTCAGCGGGAGGGTGGGTACCGTCGGAGCGAGCTGGTTGTACATCGTGCGGTCGCCGATCGAGCTGAACACCACGAGATCAGGGTGGTAACTGAACACCGTGGTGCTCTTGATGGTGCTGCCCACCGGGATCTTGACGAGTTCGCTGCCGGTGGTGCCCAGGATCTTCTGCGAGATCGCGGAACCGTAACCGGTGAAGACGACCTTGGGCACGATGCCGAGCGCGAGCAGATCCATCGCAGAGTATTCGTCGAGGGCGACCACCACCTGGGGATCGTCGGGAAGGGCGGACGTACCGAACTCGTGTTTCACGTCGTGCGCGGCTGCCGCGGCGCTGCGGTCCCCCGATCCGCACGCGGTCGGCGCGGCCATCAGCGCCGAGGCGGCGATCGCCAGAAGAAGCCTGCGGAGGGGTCGGGAAGTTGTCACGGGCATGAGCTTTCTCATCGGGACGGGGGCATTGCTCGCAGTGGCGGGCTGCCGGTGCCGGACGCCGAAGCGGTCCGGCTACTGTCCGAACACTGTTCGGACAGTAGCCGGACCGCGAGACGCGGGCAAGGCCTGGCCCGTCTGCTCGCGGGTTCGGGCACCCGGACGGGGGAGCGGTGGGTGGCCTTGGACACTTATCGCCGTTCTGCGATGTCCGGTTCCCGGCGCTGTCTATGCATGCGGCATGCGGCTTGGCCTTGCCGGGCACGGGGCGGGCGTATCGGGTCAGCGAATGTGGCGATCGTCCTCGTGCCGCTGCTTGCCGGACGGCTTGGTGGCCGCTAAGGAGCCACGTCTGCCGGGAAAGTCGCGAGAGGGACATCGCCGAGGGAGACCGCCGGGGCGGAGTGGTGCACACGACGTCGCGGACTGCTGCCGAGCGGTCCGCGCGGCCGAACGGCTTCGAGAGTCCGCGGACATCGTCCGTGCGGTAGGGCTTGCTCGTCCGCGTCATCCGCTGATTCCGGTTTTTAGCCGAGTGCCGGCATGGTGCTGTGAAGGCGCGGAGAGTCGCGGGCTCGGGCCCTCGGCGCTGGTGGGGATCGGTGCTACCCGACGTCTCGCGGTTGGTGAGCGGGGTTCCGGCCTTCCCCGTCGACGGGAGGGCAACGGCGATCGTTCCGGCGGTCCGGTCGAACTCGATCGGACTGGCGCTGGACGTCCTCGATCGCGATTTTCCCGTGAGGTCAGGGGAGGTTGTGGGTTCCGGAAGTCTCGGCGGCCCGTCTCGCGTCGAGCCGCCGCGGTTCTGGCTTGAACGCGGTGACAGCCCGCATTTGCCCGGTCGCCTCGCGGGCTGCGGAAATTCTGGCCGCCAATTAGTTGCAAACGATTATCGATAGCGGGTAGCGTGCCGAGCACGTGCGACCTGGCTGGGGGGTCTTTCATGTCGGTTTCGCTCACGCCAGTGGATGAGTCAGGAGGTTTTTCGGTGTTTGCGCCTGCCCGGGCCACGCTGATCGGGTGCGGTGGGCTGACTGCGGCGGCTGGGATGGCCCCGTTGATCGTGGCGGTGGAGATCAGCCGCATGCTCCTGAACGGGGGAAGAGACGTCTAGCCAATCATTCGTAGTCGCTCTGGTTGCGTTGGGTCGTGAAACAGCTGGCCACGTTCGGCACAGAGGTGCTGACGCACCTGGCGGACCTTCGCGTCTCGTTCGAGATCCGCCGTCGTGCTCGCTCTCGATGGCGCGGTAGCCGTCAGCGGAGTGTGACCGTAGTCGTCGGCCCCTCCGGCGCGGGCAAGAGCGCTCTGCTCAAACTGATCGACCGGTTCTTCGACGTCGACACCGGCGCGGTCCGCATCGGCGGGCGCGACGTACGCGAGTTGGGCTTCCCGGCCGGTCGGCGTTGGCGGCGAGGTAAACGAATCGCAGCTCGACGCTCCACGGCGGAAAGCGGACCGGCAGGAGTTGGATCTGCGGGGATTGCGGCGGTGTCGATCGTCGCTGACATCGTGTCCCCGGCATTGGCGGTATCTCATGTTCCAGCCGTCGGGCGGCGAATCCGGTCGGGCCCCGGTGCTGGACGAATGTCCAGCTGTCGGCGGTGCGCAGCGAAGTCCGCGCGGCTGCCGGGTACTCGCGAGCCCCTAGTCGAGGCGTCTGGATAAGAACGCTTTGAAAGCCGGTGTTTTCGTCGCCGATGGTTTCGTGGTCGTAAACCGCGGTGTTCACCGCCACCAGAATTTATTCGTTGCGCCGAATGCCGGACCTTGGGCCCGGCGAGGGCTGCGGGCATGACCTGGTCGCGGAACTGGAGCATCTGGTGATGAGTATCGCGATGATTCGGTCGTGGCTCTCCGCCTTCATCGGTGATTGCCACGGACGCTTTCTCTTCGTGTTCGGTGAGTACCTGGAAGAGGAGTTTGGCTCCGCGGCGGCCGAGTTGCATGTAGCCGAGTTCATCTATGCAGAGCAGGTCGACGCGACCGTGGCGGGCGATGGTCTTCGACAGGGTCTTCTCGTCGGCGGCCTCGACGAGCTCGTTCGCCAGCTTCGTTGCCAGGGTATACTTGACTCGGCAGCCGGACATCGCGGCCTCTGTGCCGGGTGCGATCAGCAAGTGCGACTTGCCGGTGCTGGAGTCGCCGATGAGGCACAGGGGCTGGCCCTTCGTGACCCAGTCGCACTTGGCGAGGGTGCGGATGGTGGCGGGGTCAATGTTGGGGTTGGCGTCGGTGTCGAACGCCCGCAGTGACTTCTCGCGGGGAAACTCGGCGGCCTTGATTCGTCGTTCTGAGCGGCGTCGGGCGCGGTCGTCGCATTCGGCGAGGAGTAGTTCGGCGAGGCACCCCCCGGTAGGACATCTGCTCGGCTGTGGCACGGTCTGCTCCGTCGGCGAAGCCTGGCGGATGGCCGGTAGCCGCAGCACCCTGGATTCCAGGCTGGCAATAGAAGGCTTCGATGTCGTAGTGCGACCGGAACGCGGTCCAGCGATCGGTCTCAACCCGCTGCCGGGGCAACCCGATCGCCCTGGCCACCGCGGCCTTGAGATTGTCGTACCGAATCTTCCCCGTCGGTACCCCGCCCAGGACGCGAAAGGCGTGGGCGTGGCCTTCAAAGAAGGCTTCTTGTCCAGCCGAAAGCACTGATGCGGTGGACAGCCTTGCCCGAGTACGACAGTCGCAGGCTGAACATTGTGCAGGTCGCCAGCTCGCCACGAAGTCGGACTACAACTTCGCCGAAGTCGACTTCGGCCTCACGGTCAGGCAGATGGATTTGTGGGATGAACGTGTTCGCGGGCTCGCGGCCGGCTTCGATACGGATCTCTCGGCGGCGGGTCGCGACGTAGTCCCGAACCATCCCGTAAGAGACCTCGTGGGCGTCGTGCTCGTCCAAGAGTCGATCGAGGATCCTTTTGGCGGTGTGACGCTGTTTCCGCGGGGCATCGAGATCGTCGCGCAGCCAGGAATCGATCATCTCGAGGTGGGGATCGAGCCTCGATCCACGCTTCGGTTGTGGCTTGCGAGGCTTTGGCCACGCCGAGGTCAGTGCGGCAGCCACCGTCCGGTACCCCACGCCGTACTTGCGCTGTAGCGCACGGTTGGACAAACCAGCGCGGCCATCGCGCCGGATCGCGGAGTAGAGGTCAACCCGGGACCTACCTGTCGGCAAGGACGCGCCCGTCTGGGGCTGGACCAGAGGGCGTCATTGGCGCTCGCCGGCAGTCAGGTTTCCGAGGCGCGTCGCGATGCCGTCGAGGATCAGGCCGATACCGCTCTGATAGGCACCTTCGGGATCGTTGGCTTTGCCGGTCTCTTCCCCGAGGCTGCGTGAGACACGTGAGGCGGTAGGGAATCGAGTCTGGTCGCCGATCGCCGCGGTCAGAGCCGGCTCGATGTTCGACCACCAGTCAGTGTCGCGGTCTTCGCCCGGTTCGCGGGAATTTTGTGCGGCGAGGGCGGCGCGGGCGGTGCCTTGCACCAACGATAGTAGGGCGGTCAGGGCGTGTTCCATTTCGACGTCGCTGAGCCCGATTCCGTCGAGGGCACGCAACTCGGTCTCGTACTTCGTCGAGGCTCCTGGTCCGGGGACGGGTCGCCCGGTGGCCTGATCGGTGATCCAGGGATGGGCTCGGCAACTCGTCCAGTTCGCTGCGGCGATCGCGCTTACCCGTTCCCGCCAGTGCGTGCCTTCGGGGACCGCGACGTTCCGATACGTCTCACCCGCGACGAGGTCGAGCATGAGCTCGACGAGTTCGGCGCGACCGCCGATGTGGGGATACAAGGCCATCGCCGTGACACCCGCATCCTCGGCGAGTCGTCGGATCGTCACGGCGTCCAGGCCTTCGCGATCGGCGAGAGCAACCGCCAGTGCGGTGATGCTGTGCGTGCTGATTCCCTTGCGTGGGCTCGCCGGCGCGTCGCGCCACAACAACCCGATCAGCTTGAACTCGCCAACTCCTGTGCGTTTGACCATTCCCGCCCTCCGCAGCTCTACATTGTACACTACATAGTAGACCACGAGAAGGGTCACCATGGTTGCTGAGATGAGTTCACCCGGATCGATCCGGGTGAACGGGCGCGCAAGACCTTCCCGAAGCGGGACAAGCCCGCGTTGGGCGGGGTTGGATCTGCGGGTCGAGGCCGGTCGGGTGTGCGCACTGCTGGGAGGCAACGGCGCAGGCAAGACGACCCTGGTGCGGATCCTGACGACGCCCACGGCCAAAGACGCAGGGATCGTGCGCGTCAACGGCTGGGACGTCGACCACGATCCTGCACGGGTACGGGCGTCGATTGGCGTCGTGGGACAGTACGCCGCCCTGGACGAAGTCCTCTCGGCCAGCGAGAACCTAAAACTGTTCGCGCGGCTGATCGGACTCTCACGTGGACAGGCGCGTACGAGGACTGACGAACTCCTCGAGCAGGCTGGGCTGAGCGAGCACGCAGACCAGGCTGAGCGAGCACGCAGACCAGAAGGTGTCCGGGTTCTCGGGCGGTATGCGGTGCCGCCTGGACCCGGTGACCTCGATGATCACCCGCCCATCGATCTTGCTCATTGACGAACCGACGACCGGCCTCGACCCGGTCGCACGACGCAGAATCTGGGATGCCGTGCGCGCTCTGGTGTCGGACGGAACGACCGTGCTTCTCACGACCCAACATCTCGACGAGGCCGACGCGCTCGCCGACGACGTTGTGATCCTTCGCGAGGGAGCGGTGCTGGCGACCGGAACACCCACAGACCTCAAAGCTCTCGTGGGTGAACCTCGAATGGAGCTGCGAGAGCCCACACTCGAAGACGTCTATCTGCACCTGCACGAGAAGGGGCAGGTGGCATGACCACGACCAGCTACGAAGTCGAGTCCCGCGATCGCGGACTTCTGTTTCAGGAGTCGGTGATCCTGACCGGGCGGGCTATCCGACATTGGCGTGCGCGCCCCGTCACCTTCAGCATCCAGCTGCTGTTCCCGGTCCTGGTGATGCTGCTCATGGGCGGGCTACTCGGCGGGGCGATCGCCGGCACGACCGGCGAATACATCTCGTTCGTGGTGCCTGGCATCCTCGCCTTCACGGTGCTGTCCGGGATCGAGACAACGATCAGCGCCGTCACGAACGACGCGGCCAAGACGGTGACCGATCGCTTCCGGACACTCCCCATCTCACGGGGACCAGTGCTGCTCGGACGCGTGTTCGCCGACATGCTCACCGCCGTCATGGAACTCACCGTCGTCACCGTCGCCGGGCTCGCACCGGGGTGGCGACCAGACACCGGCCCCAGCTCGATCGTCCTCGCCTACCTTCTGCTGCTCTGGCTCCGGTTCGGGATGCTGTGGGCCGGGGTCTGGATCGGGCTGAAAGCGGGAACCCCCGAAGCAGCCACGACCGCACAACTCGCGATCTGGCCAGTCGCATTCCTGTCCACGGTGTTCGTCGACCCCCGCACGATGCCGCCATGGCTAGGCGCGATCGCCGAATGCAACCCACTGTCGGCCACCGCATCCGCCGCTCGTGAGCTGTTCACCGGCGCACCCGCACCAGGGCTCACGATCGCCGCCGATCACGCTGCGCTGCTCGCGTTCGGGTGGCCACTGATCCTGACCGTGGTGTTCGTCCCCCTGTCGGTCTACGCATACCGGAGGCTCTCATGACGCCCATAGAACGTGACGTGATCCGTGTCCGAGGGGCGCGGCAGAACTCGCTCAACGACGTCGGCCTCGACGTACCGAAGCACTGCCTGGTCGTCGTGACCGGGGTATCCGGTTCCGGGAAGTCCTCGCTCGTGTTCGACACGATCGCGGCAGAGTCCGCCCGGCAGCTCAACGAAACGTTCACCGCGTTCGCGCAGGGCCGACTCCCGAGCTACGCGCACCCAGACGTGGACGTGCTGGAAAACCTGCCGGCGGTCATCGTGGTCGATCAGCAACGCCTCGGCGGAGGTCGCCGCTCGACCGTGGGCACGATCAGCGACATCGGCGCACGACTGCAGCTGCTGTTCTCCCGGCTCGGCGAGCCGTCCGCGGGGTACTCCCACGCCTACAGCTTCAACGACCCGGCCGGGATGTGCCCGAACTGCCAGGGCCTCGGCGTCGCGGCCTCAGTGGTCGAGTCCGAGCTGGTGGACGACGACCGCTCACTCAACGCCGGAGCGATCACGTTCCCGACCTTCATGCCGGGAACCTGGCTGTGGAAGGCCTACGCCAAGTCCGGATTCTTCGACCCGGATATGAAGATCCGCGACTACACCCCGGAGCAGCGCGAGCTCTTCCTGCACGCACCGGCAGGCAAACACACCCCGCCGGCCGGCATGGACGCGGTGGGCACCGCCTACGAAGGACTGGTGACACGCTTCAACCGCATCTACCTGCAACGCGAACCCGAATCGTTCAAAGGCGCGCAGCGCACCGCGTTCGAGCGGATCGTCGCACGAGGAGCATGCCCCGACTGCGGCGGCAGCCGCCTTGCCGACCCCGCGCGGGCCAGCCTGATCCACGGTCTCTCCATCGCGGACTGCAACGCCATGCAGGTCAGCGACCTCCTGGACTGGACAGGCGGCATCGACGGAAAGACGGTCGCCCCGCTCGTCGCGAGTCTGCGCGTCCATCTGGAACGCATGATGACGCTCGGGCTCGGCTACCTCAGCCTCGATCGCGCGACCTCGACCCTCTCTGGCGGGGAGGCGCAGCGGATCAAGATGGTCCGCCACCTCGGCAGCGCCCTCGCGGACATGCTCTATGTGTTCGATGAGCCGACAGTCGGACTGCATCCGCGCGACGTGGCCGCTCTCGGGCGCATGCTGCAAGCGCTCCGCGACCGAGGCAACACCGTACTCGCGGTCGAGCACGACCCCGACATCATGGCGCTGGCCGATCACATCATCGACCTCGGCCCCGGAGCCGGCCCCGCTGGCGGACGCATCATCTACCAAGGCGACTACGACGGCCTCACCCGAGCCGACACACCCACCGGGCGCGGACTGAGAGAGCACGAGAAGGTCGAACGAGTCCGACGCGAGCCGACGGGATGGATCGAGATTCGCGACGCCAACGACAACAATCTCCACAACGTCAGCACGCGCATCCCCCGTGGGGTGATGACCGTGGTGACCGGCGTTGCGGGCTCCGGAAAGTCAAGTCTTATCCTCGGCAGCCTCCCTCCAGTCGAGCCGGAGACTGTGGTCATCGACCAGCGTGCGATCCGTGGTTCCCGGCGATCCAACCCCGCAACCTTGACCGAACTGCTGAACCCCATCCGCACCGCGTTCTCCAAAGCAACCCGGCAGCCGATCGGCCTGTTCACTCCGAACTCCACCGGCGGATGCCCGGAATGCGAGGGCAACGGCGTCATCTACACCGACCTGGCCCTCATAGAAGGTGTCCTGACCCGCTGCGAGGTCTGCGACGGACGCCGCTTCACCCCCGAAGCCCAGGCCCACACCGTCAAGGGCAAAAGCATCGCCGACGTGTTCGAGATGAGCGTCACCGACGCCCTCGGCTACTTCACCCAACCGCCCATCCTGCGCATCCTCGAACGACTCCGCGACGTGGGACTCGAATACCTCACTCTCGGCCAGATGCTCTCCACCCTCTCCGGCGGGGAGCGTCAACGACTCAAACTCGCAGCAGAACTAGGCACACCCGGCCGGACGATCATCCTCGATGAGCCGACCACCGGCCTGCACATCGCCGACATTGCACGACTCATCACCCTCCTCGACCAGCTTGTGGCTGCCGGTTCCACGCTCGTTGTCATCGAGCACAACCTCGACGTCATCGCCGCCGCCGACTGGATCATCGACCTCGGCCCCGAAGCCGGACACGACGGTGGCCGGGTTGTCTTTGACGGCACCCCCGACCAAATGATCGCCAACAGCGATACCCATACAGCTAAACACCTGCGAGCCCACGCACGGTTCTGAGGCGAGCCTGCCCCCCGCTGGCTGCATGCCGCACGACCGATCCTGACGCCAGGTATCGAGCGGTGTCAGCTCTGGCCGACACCCCTCCGAGTCCACGGTCAGGTGGTGCTGGACCTGGACGACAATCGGTGTCGAAGGAGACCACCGTAGCCACTCGGTCATCCGAAGAGGCGCGCGGCGGTGAGGGCCGGTTATCCATCCTCACTCACGAGCATCCTCCTCTCGCGACAGTTAAGTGTTCCGTGCAAGGTCTTCAACGGAGGCCGGAGTCTCGTGGGCATGCAGGAGCCGGAATCCCGCCTTTGTGAGCAGGGGCAGCACTTCGGCGGCGTATTTCTGCGCATGCTCGGTTCTGGCCTGCAGGTAGGCGCGTTCGGCGGCTTCGTGTGCCTCCTCGTCGCCATCGGGGTGGGCCCAGCCGTAGAGGCTGTCCGCCTCCTACCAGATGCAGGTAGACGTGGCCGTTGGGTTCGAGGTCAAGACGGACCGGGCCGAAGTGGAACGGGCCGAGGTACGGTCGGTCAGCGTCTCGAGGACTGTCGCCGTACCCGGCGCTGTACCAGATGCCGGACCGTCTCCGATATATAGATCTGTTGCCCGGAAAGGACTGCAGCGTCTCCCGGATCGCTTCGACCAGATCGAAGCCGGTCAGCAACTGCCAAGTTCAAAGACAGGCTCTTAGGGGTGTGTTCCGTCTGGTCTGCTTCGGTGGTGGCCAGGTCGGTCGTCCGGCGAGCCAGGTCCGCTCGATTGTGATCCGATCGATCCGTTCTGGCGGTACCGTCCGCGGGTCGGCCGAAATCATTGTGAGGTCAGCCAGTTTGCCTACCTCGAGTGACCCGACTTCGTGTTCCGAACGGAGCTGCCATGCCGCGTCGAGAGTGACGGCGCGAAGCGCCTCGTCGACGGTGATCCGTTCGAGAGGTCCGAGGACCTGCCTCGACTTCGCGGTTTGCCGCGTGACCGCAGCGTGGACGTTTGCTAGGGGTTCGCTCGGCGTGACCGGAACGTCATTGTGCAGGGAGATTCGCACACCGGCGTCGAGTGCGCTCCGGGCTGCGGTCCAGCTCTCGGCGCGTTCGCCGAACAGTTGCTCGACCATGACGTCGCCCCAGTACCTGACGTGTGCGAGAAAGAGTGAACACGTGACACCTAGTTGCGCTGCCCGGCGGTACTGGGCGGGTGTCATGAGGCAGCAGTGTTCCAGGCGGGTGCGGTGGTCGGGGTTGTCTGGAACCTCGGCGAGTGCACTGGCGATGGCGTCGAGCACGAGGTCTATTGCATCGTCACCCTGTGCATGCACGGCGACTTGCTCTCCCGCTCGTAAACCCGCGACGCATAGTTCCTGCACCTGTTCGGCGGTGTAGTTGCAGCAGCCGCGTCTGCCTGCGAACCCGAGTTTGCGAGTCACCGGTGTGTCGAGATACGGGAACGAGGCTGCGAACGAGCCGACCCACGGGGAGCCGTCGGCCCATAGCTTGACACCGATCTGGCGGAACAAGCTGGTAGCGCGGTGGCTGCTTGCTCTCTCACCGGTTTTGTTCGACATGCGGTAGGCCCGCACACGGACTGTCTGCTCCATTTCGCACGCCGCAGCGAGTAGTTGTTGGTGTGCCGGGTCCAGGGCTAGCTCGCCGACGGTGGTGACACCTGCCTGTGCGTACGCGGAGAACTCCTTCGCGAGCAGTGACGGCACTTCTTCCGGTGGTGCGACAAGCGGGGTACCCGCCATGATGAGTGTGGCCGGGAGTTCCTCAGCCCTGCCGGTGAGCCGCCCGTCGGCGTCGCGAATGAACCGGGAACCCTCCCAGTCTGGAGTGGACTGGTCGAGTCCGGCAGTTGCGATGGCACGGCTGTTCCCCCAGGCGCTATGAGTGCTGTTGTGCAACACCGCGAGAGGGTGGGCGGGAGCGAGTGTGTCAAGCCATTCCCGTGTGGGTTCTGGCAGACCCGGACGAAGCAATTCTTCCCAGCCGATGACGGTCAGTGGTTGTCCAGCGGGCGTTCGTGCGACTCGTTCCTTGATCGCTCGGATGACGCCCTCGGGCGTCGGGCACACAGGTGCCCGGACATCGATGACGCCGTCACCCCGGAAGGACATCCCGATCATAGGATGTCCGTGAGCTTCGACGAAGCCGGGCAGCAGGGCACGACCTTCGAGGTTTACCACTTCAGTGCTGGGGCCACGCAGGGTGAGCACGTCGGCTGAAGAGCCGACCGCGACAATCCTGCCGTCCTTGACCGCGAGAGCCTCCGCCGTTGGCCGGTTGTCATCCATCGTGATGACAGGTCCGCCCACAAAGATAGTATTGTCCACCGAGTTCACATCCTGATCAGAAGTGCGGAACCTGCAGAGAGCGCGCACGCAGTCGCGACGATTGCAAACACGAGTCCAGCCTGCCCGGTGACATCGATCAAATAGCCGACGGCAGGTTCGGCGAGGCCGGCGAAGCCGTAAGCAAACGTGTTGAGCACGCCCGTTGCGGTTCCCGTCAATTGAGGGCCGACCAGGTCGGGCACAAGCGCCCAGACTGACGCGGCAGGGCCGTATACGAGTAGTCCCGCGACGAATAGCAGCGGGATCGCCAGCAAGGTTGCTGGCGGCAGTATCCACAGCACGATCGAGACAATCGCGCCAACGGTCATGTACGTCATGATCGCGGACGAGCGTCGCGCACCGAAGATCTTGTCGGATACCCATCCGTTGGACAGCGTGCCAACGGCCATCCCGAGCGGGAGAGCAACCGCGGTCCACACAGTGCCTTCCAACACGAAATGGACTGGCGCCCAGATCAGCAGGCCGTACCTGCCCACATTGAGGAATCCGATACAGAGCCCGACCGCCCAGATCTTCACAGTACGCAGTACCGAGAAGTATCCGCGGAGAGTCCCCGCGCCCTCCGGGACAGTAGAGGCGAGCGCCGGAGGAGCGGAGACTGCAGGTGCTGGAGCAGTCGGTTCGTCCTGCGGTCGACGCGTCAGCAGCCAGACCGTAGCGCCGCCGACTATCATGAGCAGGACAGGCATACGGAACAACCAACGCCAGTTTAACGAGAATACGTCAACCAGCAAGATCGATGCCACAAAGGCGACTACGCTCGCCGAGGCTGCCGAGAATGTGTAGAAGCCGAATGCCCGGCCACGCTGCTTGGCTACGAAGGAGTCCGAGAGGAGTCGGCTCCCGCTCGGCCAGCCGAACGCCTGCAGGTAGCCGTTCGCGGCCCAGGGCAGCAGCAACGTCACTAGTCCAGTTCCAAAGCTTGTCACCCAGTTCGCCAGTGTCGAGCCGACCGCGCCGATGAGCATCCCTCGGCGTCCGCCGAATCTGTCGACTAACCCCCCGTTGACGAACTGGCCAAGTGCGTAGGCCCACAGCATCGCGGCGCTGACCCAACCGAGCGATTGTTTCGAAAGCCCGAGATCGGCTTCGATGCCGGGGATAGCGAAGCCGAAAGCTTGACGCCCGGTGTACATGAACAGATAACAGATCATGACGCCGACGAGTACGCTGGTCGCCTTTCTGCTGCGCGTCGGCCGATAAGTTGACGAAACCGGGTTCTCGTCCGGTGCCGGGCTGCCGGAATAAAGGTCCTGGGGCATGGTGACTCCTGGGATAGGACTGACACAGCCGTAGGCGCATCGCGCGCAAGCTTCACTTCGGCTGCGGAGCCGTACTTACTCCTCTGACGGTGCTGGATGATCGGACTCTGCCCTGCCGACGATCCCAGGACAGGGCCGAGCCGTGATCACGGTTTGACCGGCGCGGCGATCGGATGTGCCGCGCCTGCTCCGGCAACTGAGCTTCCCGCCCGGCTGGAGTGCCAAGACAGGGCGAGCCCGACATCGTCAGACATGCCCAGGACGGTGCCGCAGCAACGCTCGCATGTGATCACAGTTGTGGACTGTGAGTGCGATCGCCACTCTTGTCAATACAAGCCGCAGTTGTATTTAGATGTTGTTCCGAGACCTGTTATTTTCGCAGCTTGCCAAGGTCCGTGCGTCGCTGGTCAACGCGTTTGTGATGCTGAAGGTGACGAGGTCGGGGCGATAGCGGTCATCGGAGTACTCGAACGGACGCCCTGACCGATCAAGGCTCGTCCTGCGCTCTCTCAGCAGCGGCGCTCCGGTTGCGACCCTGAGTGCCTCAGCGTCGGTTTCGTCGGCTGCCACTGCGTCAAGGACGTGGCGCATGCTGGTGAACTCCACCCCTCTGGAAGTCAGGAAGTCCGTGATAGAGCCGCTGTCGGTGTCGAAGTCGAACAGCATCCGTCCGACCAGCTCGTTGAACGTGCTCCGCTCCAGCATTGTCGGTACACCGTTCAGCAGTCGTATCCTGACCAGTGAGACGATGAACTCATCCGGGTTGATGTCGAGCATCGCGGCGGTTGCCACTCCGGCTGGCTTGCGCGAGACTTCCAGTGTGCGGCTGCCTGGCGCGCGCCCCGATCGTCGGGCCCAGTGTGAAAATGGGGTGAACGTCGACAGTGTCTGGGGCGGCGTCGGACTACTGACTACGGGCGGCTTTCCACGGCTGGTCTCGATGAGGCCCTCGGTTCGAAGCATGGCAAGGGCCTGTCGTACCGGTCCGCGGCTGACCGACCACTCCCTGCATAGCGCGGACTCCGACGGTAAAGGCTCCCCAGCGGCGCGCTCGCCGGAGAGGATGTCGGCGCGCAATGCGGCCGCCAGCTGCTGATAGCGGGGAGGGAACACGCGGAGAGTCTACGGATCATGGTGCCGTGGCGGAATCAGGCTGCGTCGGCGGGCTCGTGCGAGAGGCGGCAGGCGGTGATGGCACGGAGCAAGAGGGCTGGTCACCCTCGTGGTGGTCGGCTACCTGGAAGAATGGCTTTATTGCTGGTTCGCCCCGCCGAGGCTCCGGACCGCGCGGTTCCCGGGCACTGGGAGGGAGACCTGATCATCGGTGTGGACAGTTCCGCGATCGGCACGCTGGTCGACCGGAGCACCAGGTTCACGATGCTGCTTCACCTGCCTCGCATGGACGGTCACGGCGTCGAAACGCGAGTGCACATACGGTCCCGCTTTCGCCGGCTGCGGTGCCGAGGCCGTCCGGGACGCGATCGCCTCGGCCATCGCCACGCTGCCCGAACCGCTGCGGCGGTCGTTGACGTGGGATCGCTGCAAGGAGACGGCCCAGCACGCCCGGCTGCGCATCGATACCGGCATCGAGGTCTACTTCGCCGACCCGCACAGTCCCTGTCAACGCGGTGCCAACGAGAACACGAACGGCTTGCTGCGCCGGTACTTTCCCACGGGCACCGATCTGTCCTGCTGGAGCCGTGACGAACTCGACGCTGTTGCTCCCGCTCTCAATAGCAGGCCCCGCAATGCACTTGGCTGGAAGACGCCTGCCGAAGCCCTCAACGATCAGCTGCTGTCGCTCCAGCAAGCCGGTGTTGCGACGACCGATTGATCTCAAGTTGGGTGCCACTGTCGGAGTGGAAGACCGCGCCCGGGCCGGTCAGGCCGCGGTCCGCAGCCAGGGCGATCGCGTCGCAGACGAGATCGCCGCGCATGTGCGGTGCCATGGCGTGCCCGACGATCTCGCGGGTGTGCAGGTCGAGCACGGTGGTCAGGTTGAGCCAGCCTTCCTCGGTGGGCAGGTAGGTGATGTCCCCGACCAGCCGCCTACCGGGGGCGTCGGCGGTGAAGTCGCGGCAGATCAGGTCCGGCGCCGGTGCCGGGGCCGTGGCCTTGTCCGGTCTGGTCAGCGAGCGGGGCCGGCGGCGGGTGGTCCCGGCGATGCCGCGTTCGCGCATGACCCGTTCGACCCGTTTGTGGTTGACCGGTTCGCCGCGGCGGCGCAGTTCGGCGGTGACCCGCGGGCTGCCGTAGGCGCCCTGGTGGGCGGCGTGGATCCCGGCGATCTCCCCGGCCAGCCGCTCCTCCTCCCGCGCCCGCTGTTCGCGGGCCGGGGCGGCGGCGAGCCATTCGTAGAACCCGGGACGGCGCACGTCCAGGACACGCCCGCAGCCGGGCGACGCCATACGCGGCGCGGTGTTCGGAGATGAACTGGTAGCTGCGGGTCAACGATCCATCTCCTGCGCGAAATAGGCGGCCGCTTTCCGCAGGATCTCCTTTTCCTCCTCCAGTTCCGCCACTCGCTTGCGCAACGCGCGCAGCTCCCGCTCCGCGGCGTCGCCGCCCGACGCGGCCGCCTGCTCGGCGCGGTCGGCGGCCCGCACCCACGTCCGCAGGGTCTCGTGGTTCACCCCCAGCTCACGAGCCACCCGCGCCAACGGACGAGACGACGACCGCGCCAACGCGACCGCGTCCCGCCTGAACTCTTGCGGATACTTCGACGAACCAGACACAACAACATCCTTCCACCAGGCCAAAGGCCAAGGATCAGAGTGTCCGACCCGCCGGGGGGTGTCTCTAATGACTACCGAACGAGTTGATGGGGTTCCTTTGGTCGGCCGTGTGATCCGGCGACTGGTGCTCCTGCCGCTCGTTCGGACGGGTGGGCCGGACGTGCTCGGTGGACGTCTTGGGTGTCCCTGGGCTGGTGAGCTCTCCTGATAGAGCGGCGCGACCGGCGTGTCCGCGTCCCACCCGTCCACCTGATGGGGCAGTTTGTTCGTCGTCCGAGCCCGTTCGCGCGGAGGACACCTCAGTGGCCGGGAACAGGAAGTGGGGCTGACCCGTTTTGACGGACAGGGTCGTTGAGGTGGTCAGGCTATCCGGTGGGTGGATTCGTAGGTGTTGGGGCTGAGGTAGCCGAGGCTGGAGTGCAGTCGGCGGGTGTTGTACCAGCCCTTCGATATAGCCGAAGATCGCCTTGTGCGCGGCAACCCGGGTAGGCCAGCCGCGCCGGTCGAGCAATTCCGCTTTGATGGTAGCGAAAAACGATTCGGCGACGGCGTTGTCCCAGCACTGTCCCTTACGCCCCACCGACAAACGCACGCCGTGCTCGTCGGCGAGGGCACCGAACTGGGCAGACGTGTATTGACAGCCGCGATCGGAGTGGAAGATCACCCCGGGTTCCGGTCGGCGCTGGGCGACGGCGTTGTTGAGCGCGTCGGCGATCAGGTCGGTGCGCAGGTGATCGGCGGTGGCCCAGCCGACAACGCGGCGGGAACCGAGGTCGATCACCGTGGCCAGATACAGCCAACCTTCCCAGGTGCGGATGTAGGTGATATCGCCGCACCAGCGAGTGTTGATATCGCTTGTGCTGCAGGAGAAGTCCCGCTTGATCAGATCGGCCGGAGTGTGCGCGGCCGGGTCGGGGACGGTGGTGGTGCGCCACCGTTTCGGAGCTCGTCCGGCGCGGTCGGCGGCGCGCAGGAGCCGGGCGATGCGCTTGCGGGAGTGCCGGTGCCCGCGGTGGCGCAGTTCGGCGTGCAGCCGGGGCGTTCCGTAGGTGCCGTTCGACTCGTCGTGGATCGCGGCGATCACCTCGGTCAGTTCCGCATCCTGCCGTGCGCGGGCAGACGGTCCGGCGGCGCGGTGGGCGTAGTAGGCGGCTCGGGAGACCTTCAACAGGGTGCACGCGCGCTTGACGTTGCCACCGTCGGCAGCGTTCTCCGCCTCGATGAACGGGTACACGTTCACCGGATCTCCTTCGCGAAGAAAGCTGTCGCTCGTTTGAGGATCTCCACGTCCTCCGAGAGGCGGCGGTTCTCCCGCCGCAACCGGGCCAGCTCGTTTCGTTCGTCGCTGGTCAGCCCGTCGGTGCGGGTTCCCGCGTCCAGCTCGGCCTGGGTGACCCACTGCCGGACTGCGGTCTCGGTCAGGTCGAAGTCCTTCGCGACCTGCCCCACCGAACGCTCGCCGCGCTGGCACAGCTCCACGATCTCGGCCTTGAACTCCCGCGTGAACGAACGACGAGGCCGAGGCTTCTTCTTGCCCATGGCGTCCATGATGAGGGACATCCTTCCGGAGGCACACGCCCCCTGATCTCAGGTGTCCGCCAAAACGGGGCATCCCCAGACATCAACTTCGGCGGCTGACCGGACCTGTTTCAGGTCGAACCAGGCCGAGCGTTGTCGTCAGCTGGCCTTGGGCGGCGGTGCCGGGATGGATCCGGAGCCGGCCAGTGAGCGCGCTACGAGTCAGGGCCGAGGAGCACCTGGTGTTTCCGCCGCGGTCTGCACCGTTGCGGCCGGGGGCACAGTCGTTTGTCGCGGTCGCGGAGTGGTCCTCCGGCCTCGCGGTCGTGCTCGGCGCCGATCGGTGCTGTCTGTTGGAGTCGACGATCCGCCGCCTGCTTGGCCGGCTGGATCCCGACCGGTTCGACGCCGCGATCGGCGTGTTCGTGCAGCGCTGGTGCGCTGGCGGCGCGCCTGCGGGGCGCCGCCAGCGTTCGCAGTGGATGGCGAGACCCTGCGCGGCTCGCGTCACGTCGGCACCGATGGTGTCGAGGTCGCCGTCCGGCTCCTGCTCGTGGTGATCGGCCGGCGGACCCGGGTGGGTCCGGATGTGACCGGCAACGACCCGTTCGTGAGACAGGCCCGGTGTGGTCATGCTGGGGGTGTCTGGTCATGGGCGCACGATTTCGAAGGTGCGTGCGGGTTGGTCGGTGTATCCGGCGAGTTCTGCGAGGGCGGTGAGGTCGCCGTGGGCGGTGATGCGGTTGTCGCCCAGGGCGTCGAGGAGAGGGACGGTTCCGTTGATCAGGCCGATGAGGGTGGGCCGGTCGAGTGTGATCGTTGCGTTTGCCTCTGTGTCGCGGGTCTTCGGTCGTCGTTGGATGAGGACGCCGTTGCGCAGTTCGGTGCGGACGGTTCGGTCTTCGTCGCGGATGACCCAGTCGAGGACGAGGTGCGCCTTCCACGCGCGCGGGCCGTTGACGCGGATCGCGACGCTGTCGAATATTTGTTCGATGGTCAGTGCGGACATCAGGTCGGGTGCGACTGTGTTGGTGGGCGCGCTCATGTTGTCGTTGCGCAGTTCTGTGGCGCCGGTGAGGTAGGCGCAGCGCCATGTGGCGTTCTCTGCGCCGAACGCGAGTTGCTCTAGCGCGTCGGCTTGCAGGGCGGTCGCTTCGCTGTTGTGGGGGTCGGCGAAGACAAGGTGGTTGACCACCTCTGCGACCCATCTGTAGTCGCCTTCGGCGTAGGCCTTGCGGGCGTGAGCCAGCAGCTGGTCGGCGCCGCCGGCAAGTTCGACGTAGCGCTGGGCCGCTTCGACGGGCGGGTGGGTCCACAGGTGTGCGGGGTTGCCGTCATACCAGCCCATGTAGCGCTGGTAGATGGCTTTGACGTTGTGGCTGAGCGATCCGTAGTAGCCACGGGTGTGCCATTGCGCCTCCAGGGCCGGTGGCATCTGGAGTATTTCGGCGATCTCGCTGCCGGTATGGCCCTGGTTGAGCAGGCGGACGGTCTGGTCGTGCAGATAGGCGTAGGTGTCGCGCTGTTGTTGCAGGAACTCCACGGCATGCTCGCGGCCCCATGTCGGCCAGTGGTGCGAGGCGAACAACACGTCCAGGTCGTCGCCGAACAAGTCGATCGTTTCGGTGAGGTAGCTCGCCCACATGTGGGGGTCGCGGACCGGGGCACCGCGCAGGGTGAGGATGTTGTGCATCACGTGGGAGGTGTTCTCCGCGGTGCACAAGGCCTTGTGGTCGGGGAGGTAGAAGTTCATCTCTGACGGTGCCTCGGTGCCGGGGGTGAGCTGGAAGAGGAAGTCGACGCCGTCGAGGACGATGTTCTGCCCGGTGTGGGTGATGTCGACCGTCGGGGAGACGAGGCTGATCGTTCCGGTGGAAATGGTTTGGCCCAGACCTGCACCGATCTGGCCGGTGGGCCCTTTGTCCAGCAGCGTCCCATACATGTAGGCCGACCGGCGGGCCATCGCCGGGCCGGCGAAAATGTTCTCGGCGACGGCGTGGGCGAGGAAACCGGCCGGCGCGATGATCGGAACACCGGACGCGACGTCGTCGTGGGTGACCACGCCCCGGACACCGCCGAAGTGGTCGACGTGGCTGTGGGAGTAGATCACGGCGGTGACTGGCCGGTGACCCCGGTGCTCGCGGTAGAGCGCGAGAGCGGCGGCGGCCGTCTCGGTGGAGATCAGCGGGTCGAGCACGATGACGCCGGCGTCGCCCTCGATGAAGGTGATGGTGGACAGGTCGAACCCGCGCACCTGGAAGACGCCCTCGACGACCTCGAACAGACCATCGATCTTGACCAGCTGCCCCTGTCGCCACAGGCTGGGATTCACGGTGCCAGAGCACTGTTGATCGAGGAAATCGTAGGAGCCCAGGTCCCAAACGACGCGCCCGTCAGCGGCTCGGATCTGCCGGTCAGCGCGAGTTCCGACGAAACCCCGCTGGGCGTCGCTGAAGTCCTGAACGTCGTGGAACGGGTATCTCTCGTGCGCTTGGCTGATCCGCGCCTGGGTCGCGGCGCTCGCTCGGGGTTCGTACATGTCGATTCCGCCTCCATGCGTTGTTTCCTGTCGCAAGCAACCCGGCTGCGCTACAGGCCCCACTATTTGATCATGATCTCAGCGCGTTCCACCATCGTCGATCGCCCAGGCCGCGGGGACCACTCCGGTAGGTCAAGGCAGCGTGTCAACGGCCAAGCTGCCATGGCCATGGGCACAGCGGCCGAGAGGGCCGTCGCGTTCTTGGTTGCCAACCTCGACCCTTCCGGTCGGAGCGGCCGCCGACTCCGGCATGGTCGAGATCACTTGCCACCCGCAAGATCATGGACTGTCCCCGCTTCGTTGCTGGTAGCGAGGCCTCTGCGCCCCTGCTTCGGTGCTGTTGGAGGCACGTCCGCCCGCCACCTCAATTGAAAATGATGTCGGTTTTCAGGTACGTTTCTCGGGTGCTCACGTCACAGCAGCTGCTGGCCCCTGGTGGGTGGCTGGTGGAGGCCACCTCCGGCACCACCGGACTCGGCCTAGCCCTCATCGCCGCCGAACGGGGATACAAGTTCACGGCCGTGGTGGACAACCAGGCGAGCCAGGACAAGCTGCGGGGAATGCTCGCCTATGGGGCGGAGATTTTCAACATCTCGGGCGGGCGGGATGGGCTGGCCAGCGCTGAGCGCTATGCCGCGGCCCGTCGGCTCGCGGCCGATCGCGGTGCCTACCTCACCGCGCAGGACCGCAACCCGGGCAACCCCAACGGCTGGCTACCGGGCGCTCGCCCTCGAACTGCACGACGACCTGGGCGAGAACATCCAGTACCTGTACGGGGCCGTCGGCACGGGTGGTTCGCTCTGCGGTACGGGCCGGGTCCTGCGGGAACGCATCCCGGACCTGAGGATCATCGGGGTCGAGCCGGTGGGCTCGGTCAACTTCGGCGGGGACGAAGCACACTACCACCAGTCCGGTACGGGGACCCCGGAGGTCGGGGAGATCTGCGACACCCTGGACTACAGCCTGATCGACGAAGGGATCAAGGCCGGCGACGCGGAGGCCTTCGAGACCTGTCGCTATCTGGTCCGCAACTTCGGCATCCTGATCGGCGGTTCGGCGGGGAACAGGCGATCCGGGAACGCGGTCGCCGCTGGATGGTGTCCTACCGGGGTATGTACTCGGAGAGCCTGGACGCCGTGCAGGGGATGGCGACGCTCAAGGAGTTCAACGCCAGCCGCCGGCGCGGCCGTGAGATGATCGAGAGAGGCAACGCCTTCTGCCGGGACTCGATCGGGCTGATGATCGCCTGGTGCGGTACGTCGAGCATCGCTGCGCTGCTGGTGCCGATCGGCACGACGGCTGCGCCGGTGCTCGGTGCCTGGCACACCACGATCGGCGCGGTCATCATCTCCGGGCTGTTCACGATCCTGATGCTGACCCGCGAGACCTTCCGGCCCATGAACGAGCTGGAGATCGCGTATCACGCGGCCTACTACGCCATCCCGGCCGGCTAGTCGATCGCCGACGTGCTGTGCCTGGAGGCAAAGGCGCAGGACACGGTGACCACCGCGTCCCCGCTGCGGCACAGCCCACCCAAACTGGAGTTCGCGGACGTCCGGTTCTGCTACCCGACCCGGCGGACACCGGCGCTGGACGGGTTGAGCCTGTCGGTCGCGCCCGGTGAGCGGGTGGCCGTCGTCGGCCGTTCCGGGGCGGGCAAGAGCACCTTGCTCGGGCTGTTGATGCGCTACTTCGACGTCGACGCGGGCTCGGTTCGCGTGGACGATCGGGACATCCGGGAATTCCCGCTGGTCGATCTGCGGGCGCTGATCGGCGTCGTGTCGCAAGACACCTATCTGTTCCACGGCACGATCCGGGAGAACCTGCTGCTGGCCAAGCCGGACGCCACCGACGAGGAGATCGATCGTGCGGTGGCCGCGGCGCAGGTGAGCGACTTCATCGCCCGGCTGCCGCGGGGCTTCGACTCGGTCGTCGGCGATCGTGGGCTGAAGCTGTCCGGTGGCGAGCGTCAGCGGATCGCGATCGCGCGTGCCCTGCTCAAGGACGCCCCTGTCCTCGTCCTCGACGAGCCGACGTCGAGCATCGACGCGGCGAACGAAGCCGAGATCACCCAGACGCTGACCGAGCTGACTCGCGGCCGGACGACGGTCGTGATCGCCCACCGCCTGTCCACGGTGCGCGACGCCGACCGGATCGTGGTCATGGACTCCGGCCGGGTGGTCGAGTTCGGCAGCCATCCCGACCTGTTGGCGCGCAGGGGCCTCTACGCCGAGTTCGTCGCGACCCAGACTGGAGTGCCCGCATGACGGCGACCACCCACACCCACCGGCTTCGGACACGGGCACGGTCACGGGCACGGCGATGACGCGTCGATGGTCGGGACGGTCGCTGGTCACCCCCGTCTGCGGAGCCTGTTGCCGCTGCTGGGGGAGCACCGACTGCTCATCACCGTCGCCTATCTGGCCGGGGTGCTGAACCAGCTGCTCCTGCTGGCCTCCGCGGGGATCGGCGCGTACGTGGTCGCGCGGGCGGCCGCAGACGCGACGATCGACCAGCTCAGCGGCTGGCTGATCGCGCTCGGCGCCCTGATCGTTCCGGTCGTCGTCATGAACATCGCGGACAGCACCTACGCCCACGTCGCCGCCTTCCGGGCGTTGGCCGACACCCGGGCGAAGGTGTTCGCCGCCTTCGAGCGGCTCGCCCGGTTACATGCTCGAACGCTGCTCCGGGGACCTCGGCTCCGCCGCCGTCCCCGATGTGGAACAGATCGAGCTGTTCTTCGCCCACACCCTCAGCCCGCTGGCCGTCGCCTCGGCCGTCCCGGTGGCCACCACGGTCGCGCTCGGGCTGTTCCACTGGTCGCTGGCGTGTGTCCTGCTGCCGATCCTGGTGTTGCTCGCCTCGGTCCCGGCATAGTTGCGGCGCCAGGCCGAACGGCACGGACACGAGCTGCGCGACTCCCTCGGTCAGATGAGCGCCGACAGCACCGACACCTTCCAGGGCCTACGGGAGCTGGTGAACTTCGGCGCGCACGCCCAGCGCCTCGGGCTGCTGCGCCGCCAGAGCGCCCGGCTCGCCGACGCGAAGGCCGGGCACGGCCGCCGCAGCGGTATCGAGTACGCCGCTACGGACACCATCGCGCTGCTGGGCATCCTCGCGGTGCTCGTCCTCGGCGCCCGGCTGGTCCTCGCGGGCGAACTCGACCGGGCGTTGTTCCCCGTCGCCGTCGTCCTCGCCGCGATGGCGATGCTGCCGGTGCTGAAGGTGACCGAGGTCGCCCGCGAGCTGTCCATGGTCGCCTCCTCCGCCGACCGCATCAACACCCTGCTCGACGCGCCCGCCCCGGTCACCGACCTGGTCAGCGCGCCGCCCGGCGGTCCCGTCGAGCCGTACGTCCGCTTTGACGCCGTCACCTTCGGCTACCGCAGTGACCTGCGGCCCGCCGTGCGCCACGTGAGCTTCGAGATCCGCCCGGGCGAGACCGTCGCGCTGGTGGGGCACTCCGGTGCGGGCAAGTCCACCTGAGCCAACCTCCTGCTGCGGTTCTGGGACGTCACCGACGGCACAGTGTCGGTCGGCGGGTACGACGTGCGGGACTTCCCGCAGGAGGATCTGCGCGGCCTCATGACACTGGTGCCACAGGACATCTTCTTGTTCAACACCAGCCTGCGCGACAACATCCGTCTCGGCCGGGCCGATGCCACCGACGACGAGGCGGAGGCCGCCGCCCGGGCCGCCCAGGCGCACGAGTTCATCACATCGCTACCGGACGGGGACGATACGGTCGCGGGGGAACTGGGCGCACTCATGTCCGGTGGCCAGCGGCAGCGGATCGCGATCGCGCGGGCGCTGCTGAAGAACGCCCCGATCCTCGTGATGGACGAGGCGGTGTCCAACCTCGACGCCGCGAGCGAGCAGGCGGTGACTCTCGCGACGGACGAGGCCCGGCACGACCGTACCACCATGGTCATTGCGCACCGGCTCTCGACGATCCGGACCGCGGATCGCGTCATCGTCCTCTCCAGTGGCCGGGTCGTCCAGACCGGGACGCACGAGGAACTCGTCGCCGCCGGCGGAGCCTACATCGACCTGCTCGCCTCGCAGCTCGACGGATCCGCGGTGGCGGATTCTTGACCGGTACACCGAACATCAGGACCTCTGAACGTCACGACAAGGAGCGGATCGTGGATCCGACGATCTCGAACACATCGGGCTTCCTCTACCGCAGCCCGGAGCTGTACGACGTGGTCTATCGATTCGACCCCGTCGGTATCCGGTTGATGAAGATGTGCCACGACATGCTGGTGCAGAACGGCAAGGAGGCGCCAGGCTCGGTTCTCGACCTGGGCTGTGGCACCGCGTTCAAGTCGGCCTACCTGCATGATGCCGGGTATGAATGCGTCGGCGTCGACTACCTTGAGCCGATGATCGCCTATTACGCGGCGCGAGTATCCGCTGATGCGGTTCGAGGTGGGCGACATCCGCGACGTCTGGGTGGGGCGCGAGTTCGATGTGATCACCTGCCTGGGGTGGGTGCTCGAGAACGTTCACCCGGTGGCCGACATCGAACGGTCGATGGCGACGTTCGCAGCGTACGCGACGGAGGGCACGCTGCTGGTGCTGGGCCTGCACAACCCCATCGGTGACCTGGCGGGGCTGGGCGCGCGGAGCACGTTCACCATCGATCAGGAGAACTTCACGGCAACAGGGGAGGCTTCGTTCACTGTCGATCGTCGCCGGCAGATCCTCACCCGGCATCTGACCTGGACGTTGTCGACGGGCGCCGCGGAGGAGGAGGTGACCAGCTATCGCCTGTTCTTCCCGATGGAACTCGAGCACTATCTGGTCTCGCACGGATTTGGGGATGGCACCATGTACGACAACATCGAGATGGATCCGTCGAAGCTGTACCCCAACTGGCCAGCACGCAGCGCGCGATGGTGGCCGACGCGGAGAAGACGGCCGCGGCGCGCCCGACGAAGCCCACCATCGCCTACCTGTACTCCGTCTTCAACGGCTAACCCTGGGTCGCGGGCGGCACGGGGATCCCCGCCAACATCAGCCACCTGCTCGGCACCACGAACGTCTTCGACGACATCCCGAGCGACTTCGCGCAGGTCAGCGGGGACCAGGTCACCGCCCGCGACCCGTCGATCATCGTGCTCGCCGACCTGCCCGACCGGGGCGAGCAGGGGGACTCCGCGGCAGAGAAGATCCAGATGCTGACCTCTGACCCGGTGCTCAAGCAGCTGGGCGCGGTTCGCGCCGGACGCTTCGTGACCGTCCCCGGTCCTGAGCTCGAGGCGACCGTCCACAGCGTGAAGGCACTCACGGTGATCGGCGACGGTCTGGAGAAATTGGGATGACCACCACCGAGAACACGACCGCCGCTCCAACGACCGAGCTGCGGCGCGCCGCGACACCTGCGTGGGTGCTGTTCGCCGGCGGTCTCGTCGTGCTGGTGCTGTCGGTCGGGGTCGCGGGCGGTGTCGGCGCCAACGGTGTCGGTCTGCCGGAGCTGGTGCACGCGGTGGGTGTCCGGTTCGGGCTGTCGGTGGAGCCGCTGCCCCGGCTGCTCGACTCGCTGATCTGGCAGTTGCGCGTACCGCGGGTGCTGTTGGCGGCGCTGGTCGGCGCGATGCTGGCCGTGTCCGGCACCGTGTTGCAGGGCCTGACCGGCAACACGCTGGCCGATCCGTACCTGCTCGGCGTGTCCAACGGCGCCTCCGCATGTGCTGTCGGGGTGACCGTGCTCGGCCTCGGTGGTACCGCGCTCGGACTGTCGGGCGGGGCGCTGCTGGGCGCGCTGCTGTCTTTCGGGCTGATGATCCTGTTGCTGCGCGGCAGCATGCGGACGGTCCGCATCGTACTCACCGGTGTCGTCGTCGGACAGCTTTTCGCCGCGCTCGCCTCGCTGCTTATCATGGCCTCGGCCGACGCCGAGACCACCCGCACCATCACCTACTGGCTGCTGGGCTCGATAACCTCCGCCCGCTGGGACTCGGTCGTCCTCTGCGCGCTCGCCTGCGTCGTCGTGCTGGTGGGCTGCTGGTCCCGGGCCCAGGCCCTCGACGCGTTCTCCTTCGGGGAGGACACCGCCGAGTCGCTCGGCATCAGCGTGCGCGCCACCCGCGTATCGCCGCGCTCGTCCTCACCGCGCTGCTGACCTCGGTGGCGGTGGCGTCGGTCGGTGCCATCGGCTTCGTCGGCCTCATCGTCCCGCACGCCGCCCGGTTCGTGGTCGGGCCCCGGCACCGGGTGCTCATCCCGTTCGCCGCCATCGTGGGCGCATTGTTCCTGGTGTGGACCGATGCGTTGGCGCGGGTTGCGCTGGCCCCGCGGGAGGTGCCGGTCGGTGTCGTAGTGGCGAGGTGCTGGGGCTGGTGGGGCCGAACGGCTCCGGAAAGTCCTCGCTCCTGAGATGCCTGGCAGGTCTTCGCAAGCCGGAGGGAGGTGCCGTTCGCTACGACGGAGTCGACATCAAGGACTGGGGAAGTCCGCGGATCGCGCGCCAGCTCGCGTTCGTGGACCAGTACGCGATCTCAGAAAGCGACCTGCTCGTCGCCGATGTCGTTGAGCTCGGCCGGACACCGTTCCGCGCCACCTGGCGCGGCCACGACCACCGCGACGCCGCCATCGTGAACGGCGCGCTGGAACGCATGGGCCTGAACGACCTGCGCGCCCGCGCCTGGAACACGCTCTCCGGCGGCGAGTGCCAACGCACCCACATCGCCCGTGCGCTCGCCCAGGAACCCTCCGCCATCCTGCTCGACGAACCGACCAACCACCTCGACATCCGCCACCAGCTCGACCTCATGCGCCTGCTCGCCAAAGCCGAATGGACCGCCGTGGTCGTCCTGCACGACCTATCATTGGCAGTCCGCTTCTGCGACCAGCTGGCACTCATGAACCACGGCACAGTGGTGGCGGCGGGCAGCCCGAGCGACGTCCTCACCCCCGACCGGGTACGCGAGGTGTTCGGTGTCGAGGTCGAGGTCGGACCTGAGGTTCCCCCGTCGGGTCGGACACTCTGATCCTTGGCCTTTGGCCTGGTGGAAGGATGTTGTTGTGTCTGGTTCGTCGAAGTATCCGCAAGAGTTCAGGCGGGACGCGGTCGCGTTGGCGCGGTCGTCGTCTCGTCCGTTGGCGCGGGTGGCTCGTGAGCTGGGGGTGAACCACGAGACCTTGCGGACGTGGGTGCGGGCCGCCGACCGCGCCGAGCGGGCGGCGGAGTCCGGCGGCGAGACGGCCGAGCGGGAGCTGCGCGAGTTGCGGAAGCGAGTGGCGGAGCTGGAGAAGGAAAAGGAGATTCTGCGGAAAGCGGCCGCGTATTTCGCGCAGGAGATGGATCGTTGACCCGCAGCTACCGGTTCATCTCCGCCCACCGCGGCGTCTATGGCGTCGCCCGGCTGTGCCGTGTCCTCGATGTGCGCCGTCCCGGGTTCTACGAGTGGCTCGCCTCCGCGGCGGCCCGCGAACAGCGAGCCGTCGCGGAGGACCGGCTGGCCGGGGAGATCGCCGGGATCCATGCCGCCCACCAGGGTGCTTACGGCAGCCCGAGGATCACCGCGGAGCTGCGCCGCCGCGGCGAAACGGCCAACCACAAGAGAGTCGAACGGATCATGCGCGAGCGCGGCATTGCCGGGAACACCCGGCGCAAACCCCGGTCGCTGACCCGCCAGGACAAGACCGCGGCCCATGCTCCGGATCTGATCGGCCGCGACTTCACCGCCGACGCTCCCGGCCGGCGGCTGGTCGGGGACATCACCTACCTGCCCACCGAGGAAGGCTGGCTTTACCTGGCGACCGTGCTCGACCTGCACACCCGCGAAATCGTCGGACACGCCCTCGCGCCGCACATGCGCGCCGACCTGGTCTGCGACGCGATCGCCCTGGCCGCGGACCGCGGCCTGACCGTTCCGGGCGCGGTGTTCCACTCCGACCGCGGCACCCAATACGCCTCAACAGAGTTCCGCGACACCCTGACCGCACACGGGATCCGGGCGTCGATGGGCAGGACCGGGTCCTGCTACGACAACGCCGCCGCCGAATCCTTCTTCGCCACCCTCAAAACCGAAATCGGCACCCGCTCCTGGACCACCCGCAACCACGCACGCAAAGCCGTTTTCGCCTACCTCGCCTACTACAACCACCACCGCCTCCACTCCACACTCGACTACCGCACACCCCACGAAACCCGTCAGAGCTATCGTCACCACCACGCCCACGCGGCATAAAACCCGGTGTCCGGCCCCCGGGGGAAACCTCACAGAGTGGTCAACTGCGGGCGTTGCCATTCGCCGACGCCGATCCCGTCGCAGCCAACGATGGAAAGGTCGTCGGGAATACGGATTCCATGCAAGTCGGCAGCGGACAGCATGCCAATCGCAACGATATCGCTGCCGACGAATACCGCGGTCGGAGATTCACCAGAACGTACCAGTCGCGGGAATGTGCTCGCACCGAACTGCTCGGTATACGGACCGTGGAGAACAAGTTCTTCGTGCATGCACAGGCCGGCGTCCGCCATCGCGTCCCGATAGCCGTGAGCACGATCTCGCGTCGTCGAGAGTTCGACTGGACCGGCGACGTGCGCAATTTTGCGGTGTCCCAGCTGCGCGAGGTAGGTAGTTGCCTGGTAGGCACCTCCGTAGTTGTCGACTGAACTTGTATCGGCCGTCGAAGTGCCCGATATCTCCTCGCCAACCACGACGACGGGCAACCCGTTTTCGATCGCCCGGGCTAGGTTCTCGTTCTCTCGATGCATTCCGACGTAGATCAGGCCGTCGATGGTGTTGCTGCCGGCTACGAAATAGCTCAAGGCGGCTTCACGCCGGGATTCGAGACCACTGACGCCGATAAGAAGCGAAACACCGTTCGCCGCGGCCGCGGTCGCGGCCGCTTCGGTCAACTCGGCGAAGAACGGGTTAACCAGTTCGGGCACTATCATCGCAATCACAACGTTCTGCGTTGCCTTCAGCGGCTTACGATCACGGACCGTTGCGGACACCTCGTAGGGGAGCTCACGCACCGCCTCGTCGATCCGCGCTGCGGTCTCAGGGTTGACGTTCAACTGTCCACGCAAGTATCGAGACACGGTGGATACGGACACCTTGGCGCGTTGCGCAACGTGGCTCAGTGCCATTGGTGCACCTCTTTCGTGGTTTGCGAGCTCTAGCAACGACGACTTTTGTGTTCACGGGGCCGGGCGATGACTGGGCTAGTCTTGATGTTGCGCAACTGTTTGATTACCGTTCCGCAACGGGTGTCTCAGTGCTGTCAGGAGGGGGCAGGAGTGGTCCAGGTCGAGTCTCCGCCGGAGCGCGCACATCTTGTCGCGCACCGGGGTCCACGCCCTACCGAGGCCGACTTCTGGAAAACCTTGCGCAACACGGATGTATGCGATGTGGAGGCCTCCTCCGGCATCGATGCCGACTTCGGACCTTGTCCGCTGCGGGCCGAATGGGTCTGGACTGGCGGGCAACTGAGTTCTCCGGGTCTGCCAACAATCACCTACGACACAACACTCGCCGAAAAGGATAGCCTTCCGGCCCCGACCTTGCCTTATCCGCATCCAAGCCGCATGCCCCGGATGCGGATCAACCGAGCTGTCTACGGGTTCTCTTCGGCACCGTCCTGGCAGGTACGTGAGGTCCGAGACGGCGCTACGGTCGGCATCGTTGGCCCGGAGTGGTGCACTGGTAGTGATCTTCGTCTTCGCCTCGGACGGCACGCTCAGCGACCCGCCAGAACAGGCTGCTCTTCGGAGGCTGCCGAGGGGTCGTCGGCCGATCTCGTATCGCCTGGCTGCAGCACCCCAAGGTTGGCCCTCACCGCCGCGACCATTCAACTGGGGCCTGATAATCCAGCCCGGACGTTGTCCGGTTGACCGGTAGAAATCTGTGTGTCTTGGCCGTGAGGCGAGCGCACACGGTTCGATGAATCGGGGAGGGTTCATGAAAGACGAAGCCACGGGGCCGCCCGTGAACAGGGAAACCGAGTGGTTCGAGCTCAGCAGCGTGCGAGTGGTGCAGATCGCCGACCTGCATCCAGCGGATTCGCCCCGGGTGAACGGCGAAGACGATGACCATGTCCGCGCGATCTCTCAGCTCAGGTGTTCGTGGCCGCCTATCGTGGTCCATCGGCCCACCATGCGGGTGATCGACGGGATGCACCGGCTGCGCGCGGCGGCTTCGGTCGGCCGGGCCACCATCGAAGCAAGGTTCTTCGACGGAACGGCGGAGGACGCGTTCGTCGTGGCTGTCTGCGCGAACGCTGCCCACGGACTCCCACTCTCGCGTGCAGACCGCGCAGCCGCTACCGCTCGGATCCTCGCTTCTCATCCGCAATGGTCGGATGTGACGATCGCCGCGAGGGCAGGTGTGTCGGACAAGACGGTCGCCGCACTTCGCAAACGCCTGGAGCTCCCGGTGCCCCGCGCGGCCCGCGCGGGTCGGCCGCGATGGTCGTGTTCGGCCGGTGGACCCGGCCGAGGGGCGACTGAGTGCGACTGAGTACCTGTCCACGGAACCGTCGGCGTCTATCAGGAAGGTAGCGGAGGCCGCCGGGATCACCCCAGCGACGGCGAAGGACGTCAGGGATCGCCTGCGTCGGGACGAGAATCCCCTGCCGCCGCGGTTACGCACCGGATCGCCGAAGGAAAACCGGACGAGCGAGCGCGGCTCTGACCTGGTTCCCTCGAACGTGGCCACCCTGCCCCCGCCGTCTGCTCGCGTGTCGAGCGACACGTTCGCGCAGCTCTTGCGCGATCCGTCGTTGCGGTTGACCGAGGGCGGCCGGGCAATTCTGCGGCTCCTGCACCTGCACACTATTGACGAGTCTGACTGGCGAACGGTGATCGACGGGGTGCCCGCGCACTGCAGCCGTGCAGTGGTGGACGCGGCTCGTGCCTGCGCGACGGCTTGGCACCGCGTCGCGGAGGAACTGGAGCGCCGCAAGTCCGACCACGAAGGCGTCGCGGCTGCGCGATGACCATCTCTCTGGGCGCGCTCAAGCGAGCGCGCCCAGCCGTGTCAGGAGATCAACCTCGGAATCTCCGAGCTCGAACTCACGCTTGCCCGGTCCGGGTGAACAGAGTTCCCGCGCTCCACACATGGTCCACCCGGCCCCAGCGAATCGCTGACAATACATCGGGAAAGAACCCACGTCCGTTGAAGTTCGCGCTGGTGTTGCACAACACCGGAACTCCGCTGAGCCGTCGATAGGCGTGAAGAATTTCCGCGAGGACGGCATCGTCTGTGTCGGAGACCGTTTGCAGCCGAGCACTGCCGTCCAAGTGTACGACCGCGGGGATGCGCTCCCGCCACTCCGGACGGACGTCGTGATCGAAGAGCATGTACGGGTCGGGTGTACCTGGGTCGAACACCGCCGGTGCCTCCTTCTCAAGGCAGATGGGCGCGACAGGCCGGTAATTCTCCCTTCCCTTGAGCGTATTGAGTTTGTCCTTCATGGCTGGCGACGTGGCCGGAGCGAGAATGCTGCGCCCGCCAAGAGCACGTGGACCGAGCTCAGCGCGGCCATTGAGCACCACGACGGGCTCGCCTGATTCGTGGATCAGAGCGGCAAGTTCGGAGGTGCTGCACCGCACTTTGGTCCATCCGGTCGGCAGTTCAACGGTCGGCCGCAGCTCCGGGCCAGATCGGACATGCCACGAAAAAGCCTGGAGACCGGAAGTTCTCGCCACCGCCAGCGCTGCTCCGCCGATAGCTGATCCCGCGTCGTTGGGGAACGGCGGAACCCACATTTCGCGGACGCAATCGAGTGATCGGATGCTGCTGTTCCACTTGATGTTCAGCGCGCAGCCGCCGGCAAAGCAGAGGTTCTGTGGCACCCCACCGATTAGCTCTCCGAGCCGCTCGGTCAACCGTCGGGAAAGCTGTCTGCCGAGGAACTCGTGGATGCTGGCGAGCGCGTCGGCGTCGGAATATCCGAGCGCGGCGACCTCAGCCTCGACCGCGTCGAAGAACCCGTGCAACGGCGGCATGGACGGCTCGAACAAACTGCCGAATCCGCCGACCCGGTCGCGATAGGAACGCGCCGGCTCTCCGGTGCCGGTGAAAAGGTGCTCGAATTCCCGGGCCAATACGGCCACTACCTGCTCGCGGGGTTCCCCTAGCGCGATATATGCCATCAGCTTTCCAGCGACTGTGAGGTCGTCGACGGTAGGTGACTGGACTTGTCGCCGGAACGGTCCGAAGTGGTGACCGGCTGTGGCATAGACGTGTCCGATTACGGGGAACAGCGCACCGAGGTTCTCGACACCTGTCGCCGGATCGACCCGGTACAGCCGGGGAAACAACCCGCCGTCCCAGACGAGCACGAACGATGCCTCGCCCCTAGCAGCGAAGGGGCTCGAGCAGTACGCGCTCACCACATGGCCCGCGACGTGCTGGTGGCTTGAGTAGGAATAGAATTTTCCGCCGAGTTGAAACTTTCCGGTCGCGCTCGGCATCAGTAGGTGCGGGCACTGCTCTGATTCGCGATAGGGACCGACCGCGAGGGAAATCGGCGATCCGTGGCTGAGAACCTCGACTGTTCCAGGGCGGTCGCCATCCCAGCCATCCACGACCCAGTCGTCCACATCAGATGGGCGAAATCCGAAGCTCTCGAGAATCTCGGTGACAATTTCGAGATCAGGGACTTCGCTGTACCTGGAACGGTTGTCCAGCTTCTCGATCTCCACACTGAAAACGAGATCGCCGTCGTCGATCAGTGCCACGGATGCGTCGTGGGTGAGCTTGAGCCCGCAAGTGATCACAGGTCGGTTCCTTTCGCTGTGCCGGTTGGCTCAGTTCGCGGTGGCACGAAACCGAGGCTGAACGGCTGGTCGGTAGGCATGATCTCGATCATGGTGATGTTCACGTGCGGAGGGCGGGAAAGGCACCAGGACACCGCTTCGGCGACGTCGTCCGCGTCGAGCGGGGTTATCCCGCGGTAGGTTTCCCGCGCTAATTCTCGATTTCCCCCGTGGCGTACGAGCGCGAACTCGGTCTCCGCTTTGCCCGGTGCGATACAACTGGCACGCACACCGGTTCCGTGGAGATCGGCTCGCATGTTCAGGGTCAACTGGTGCACGAAGGCTTTGGTAGCGGCATATACGTTCCCGCCGAGGTACGGGTAATTGCCGGCGATCGACCCTACGTTCACGACGTGGCCTGAGCCGCGTTCGACCAGGCGAGGAAGCAGCAGGTTGGTGACGTTAAGCAGGCCGACAACGTTGGTTTCGACCATCTCACGCCAGTTGTCCCAGATACCGGACTGGACCGGTTCGAAACCCTTCGAGAGACCGGCGTTGTTGATCACTGCGGAAACGTCCCGGAATTCCGCAGGGAGTCGATGAACTGACTGTGCGAGTCCTTCCCGATCTCGCACATCGACTTCAAGCGGGAATACCGCCAAGTCCGTGTTCTTGGCACAGAGGTCTTCCAGTCGGTCGCGGTGCCGAGCGGCCGCGATGACGTGGTAACCCTCAGTCGCAAGCAGCGCTGTGGTGCGCATCCCGAAACCAGATGACGCGCCGGACACAAAGACCACACCACGGTTTCCGTTGTTCATTGTGTGCTCCTCGACAACTTGACGGTACTCGAGCCGCCCGCTCGGCCATCGGTCGCCTTCCCGGAGACGAGGCGCAAGAACCGGCCGAGGAATCCGTTGCCGTCCTTGCTGATCACCGATTCCGGGTGGAACTGGAACGAGCCCCAGTGCGAACCAAGAACTCCGTTGACTTCGCCGGTTAACGGATCGCTGCTGACCTGAAACTGGTGGCCCGGGACAGTTCTCCTGCCATCATCCATAGCGACGAAGGTGTTGTAGAAACCCATTTCGAGAGGAGTGCCGAAAAAGGAAATGTTCTTCTGAACGCCTTGGTTCGGATTCTCCTTGCGCAGAACCGGAAGGCCGAGCTGCACGCATAGCACTTGGTGACCGAGACACACCGAGACAAACGGGAGGTCGCCGGCAAGCCGTGCCCGGGTGAGCCGGTGAACTGCAGCGATCCGGGTATCGCTGACGTCCCGCGGGTCACCCGGCCCTGGGCCGACGATCATCAAGTCCGTGCCAGTCTCGACCCGAGGGTCCGACCAGCGAGTAATCCGCACGTCGTAGCCGAGTGCGGTGAGCTGGTGGCCCATCATGTCTGTGAACGAGTCCTCGGCGTCGACCAGACACACCCGAAGCCTGGCTGCGCGGCCTCGTGCCGTGACACGTGCGGTCGGTTCATTGATCCAGAAAGAAGACAACCTGCCCCGACGGTGTTCGAGCGCCGCGCAAACTCTCGGGTCCGCTGCCATCGCCGGCGCAGCGCCAGGCGCTTCCCCGCACGGCAGCTCCTGGCCGCCGCTGAACGCCGCGAGCAGCCCCGTGACCTTCGACCGCGTCTCGGCCGCTTCGGAGTACGGCCGTGAACCGCGGACGATGGTGGCACCGACGCCGATCTCGACGTCGCCGCGGGGACTGATCTCCGCTGTGCGGATCATGATGCACGAGTCGAGTGTCTGCACGCCTGCAGCGCTCCGGTCGAAAAGAGCCAGCGGCCCGCTGTAATACCGTCGACCTGTTTTCTCGTGCCGCATGATCGCGGCTAGTGCGCTTGTCAGCGGGCTGCCGGTTACCGTTGGCGCGAACAGGCTGCGCCGAAGCACTTCAGGGAGGGAAAGCGCGGTCCGGCCGCGGAGGAGGAACTCGGTATGCGTGAGCTTCTGCATTTCCCTGAGAGGGTGTTGTGGAACCTGGTGATCGGTTCGGTGTGTCGGTGGTGGTAGTGGCGTGGTGTTGATCATCGGGTCGGGTGTGTGTCTGTGTGTGCAAGCCGGTTTATGCGTCGTCGTTGACGGATGCGCAGTGGGCGGTGATCGAACCGCTGCTGCCCAGAACGCATCCGAGCGTGGGCGGGCGGCCGCGGGTGCATGCGCGTCGGCTGGTGATCGACACGATCAGTTATGTGCTGGCCAGCGGGTGTGCGTGGCGGCTGGCGCCGCGTGATCTCGCGCCGTGGACCACGGCGTATCGGGTGTTCGCCGCCTGGACCGCGGACGGCACCTGGGCCCGGGTGCACGACGTGCTGCGCGGCCGGGTCCGCGAACGCGACGGCCGCGACCCGCAGCCCTCGGCCGGGGTGCTGGATTCGCAGTCGGTGAAAACCGTCGAGGGCGGCGAGGAGATCGGCTGGGACGCGGGGAAACGGGTGCGCGGCCGCAAACGGCACTTGCTGGTCGACACGCTCGGGCTTCTGCTGAACGTGGTGGTGGGGTCGGCGTCGGTGCAGGACCGGCCCGGGGCCCGCCGGATCCTGACCGGGATCCGGCGGGTCTTTCCCCGGCTCGGGCTGGTGTGGGTCGACGGCGGCTGCGTCAATTCCAAAGACGCCACCCTCGTGGACTGGGCCCGGCAGCGGGAGAACCTGGAGATCGTGGCGGTGCCCCGCAACGCCGATGTGGCAGGCTTCCAGGTGCTGCCCCGCAGGTGGGTGGTGGAACGAACCTTCGGCTGGCTCACGAGGTGCAGACGCTTGACCCGCGACTACGAACGCAAAACCGCCCATGCCGAGGCGATGATCCAGTTCGCGATGATCCGGCTCATGGCCGCCCGCCTCGCCGACGAACACATCGAACCCCGCGGCCCCATCGAAACCGAAGCAGCACGCCGCCTAGCAGAAGAGCACAACGACTACCCACCCAGGTTCCACAACACCCTCTGAGGAACGGGCCCTGTACAACCACACCTCGTTCGCAGATGCGAGACATCATCTTGAGCTCCTCGTCGACGACCATGAAGAGCTCGTCCGTCTCCTTCGAGTCTTCGAGAAAGGAAAGGAGACCGGTGAGGTCGGGCCCGGTGGACGGATGTCGGTACGTGCCGCTGATGGGGTTCATCGTGACGGTACGGTCACGGACACTGATATGTCGCTCGGGCGTCGCACCGACGAACGTCGTTCCCGCTACGTGTACCAGGAACGTCCAGTAGGCACCGCGTTCGCCGACAAGAAGGCGTTGGAAGATTCCCAACGCCCTGGCGATGCGGAAGTCGGCGATCCGTGCGGTGAGCGACCGTTTGACGACGAAGTTCGAGCCCTGGCCGGTTCCGACTTCAGTCCTGATCACCTCTGTGACCTCTTGGCGTATTCGTCGTCGTCCTGGCTGAAGCGGACGTCAGTCAGCTCACCGGATGTCATGGGCAGCCGCTCGACGGCGATATCCAGGGGAAGGCTTTCCCGATAGGCGACGCGCAGAGCGAGAAGCGCGGCGTCGTCCCGATGACACGGGTGGCCGAACTCGCCGATCACGTTGTAGGGCAAGACCGCAAGCACGCTCTGCGAACTCTCTTGAACGAGCTTCGTCAGAGCGGAGAAGCTGGCGACCGGGAAGGAATCTCCTGCTAGAAGTTCGACCTGCGGGCTGGGGTGCGCCTGCGGTCTGTGCAGCAGCGCGAAATCCTTATGTCCGAGACCGGTCAGCGCGCCGAAGTCGGGCCACCCCCGTACGGAAGCAGTGCTCATGAAGCCGACTTCGTTGTTGCGGTGAGTGAGCGGAGCACGGATACGGTCGGCAGCACGAGGGCCGAGCGTTCGGCGAGGTAGCGCAGCGCCATTTCGTGATAGTCGGCGGTGAAGTCGGCGACCGCGTCACCGACGAGAAAAGGTTGAACGTCGTGGGTGAAAGCATCGATCGCGGTCACCATGCAGCCGACATGGGCATAAACGCCGCAGATGATGAGTTGGTCGCGTCCTTGCTCGTGGAGAAACTCCAACAGGTTCGACCGGAAAAACGCGCTGTAGCGCCACTTGGTGAACACTGTTTCGGTGGCCAGGGGAGTCAGCGGCTCCACGATGGCCCGGTCACCTTCCGCGGAAGACATTCCCGCACCCCAGAAGCCCTGGAGAAGCCCCCGTTCGGCGGGACTCATGCCGCCCGGCTGAGCGGTGAACGCCACTGGTACCCCCACAGAGCGGCATTGCTCGACGAGGAGCGCGCAGTGATCGACCAATTCGACCACCGGGGATTCGCCAGCGGGGAAGAACCGAACGAAGTACTCCTGCATGTCATGGACGAGAAGCGCTGCCCTTTCGGGATTGAGCACCCAGTCGACGTACTGGCTAGGCAGGTCTGATGGATCCGGCATTGCATACGCGGCAATCGAAGGAACGGTCATGAAAAACCTCGTCCGGGCAGGTTGCGGGCGGGAGCCAGCGGATGTCACTGAGCGAGAAAAGGGCCCGCCAGCTCGGGAATGATCGGGAGCGGACGCTACGTACGACCAGGTAAAGCCGTCAAGCCAGCGCCCGCCCTGCGGGGAAGTGACCAGAATCACGGTAGATTTCGTAGTTGATCGTGCTGGCGACGCGCTTGACTTCCGGATGTCCTAGATTTCGAACCGGCAGCGATGACGAGGAGTTCGGTGATCCGCAAGTTTTCGGTGATTCATGCGGCGGACAAGGCACCGGATGCGGTCGAGGCCGGTCGCGTCCTCGGTCTGGCGGACCTCGAGATCTTTCGCGCCTACTACATCGAGTTCGACACTGATCCCGGCGATACGCAGATCGCTGAGGTTTGTGCGGTGCTGGGAGCGGCCGCCGGCGTGATCGCGGAACCAGACAGGCCGTTACGGGACGACGAGGTGCAGATCACCTACCGGAACGGGGTGGTGGACAACGAATGCCAGTCGATAGTGACTATGTGCTCCTTGCTGGGGATCTCCGCCTGCGCCGGGAAAATGGCGACCATTTACCGTTCATCGGCACCGGACCTCGCAAGCCGGCTTCGGGAAACACGGGTGAACCCGACGATCGAGGAGCTGCACGTCGAGGAGCCCCGCTACGAGACGTTGCTGCCTGCTGGGTACCAGGACCGGGCGGAACACTACGACCTCCGTGCTGCTGACGAGGAAGGGCTGCGGGAACTCGGTACGGCGAGTGGGCGCAACCTTTCGCCAGAGCAGATGCGGCGTATTCGGGATATTCAGGTGCAAACCGGTGCGGCGTGGACCACTGACGTCTTGCTGGAGGCGCTGGACGCTCGCTGGAGCGACCACTGCGCGCATACGACCTGGAAGTCGCTGGGGAACCTGCTGAAGAAGCTGGCTGACGCCTCGGCGGCTACCCGCAACCCGAATATCATCAGCATGTTCCATGACAATGCCGGGGTGTGGTCTTTCTACGACGGACAAGCGATCGTAGTCAAAGCCGAGACGCACAACGGTCCCTCGGCGATCTCCGCTTACTTCGGGCAGCTCACGAAGGTCGGCGGCGTTCTGCGCGACATTCTTGGCACTGGACTGGGGGCCGATCCCATCGGCAATTTCGAGTACACTGCGCTGGGCCTTCCCGGATCCGCGGCCCCAATCGCGGGCAGGCCGGCGGCACGAGAACTGGCGAGGGACACGATCCGGGCTGTCAAGGAGTACGGCAACACCTTTGGCGTCCCGATGATGTCTTCGCGGATGTCTTTTCACCCCGCTTATCGGGCCAAGCCGTTCGCTTTGGGCGGCAGCTTGGGGATCCTTCCCTCGGAGCTGGCCGATAAGCGAACGCCGCAGGCGGGAGACTTGGTAGTGCTCATCGGGGCGCTGACCGGAAACGAGGGGATTCATGGTGCGTCGGCCAGTTCCGCGGGCGCGACAATGGACGTCGGTGCCGTCCAGATCGGAGCACCGCTGGAACAGGTCAAGTTTCGCAAGGCGCTGATCGACCTGCGAGACGCGGGGTGCCTCCGCGCTCTCACCGACGTTGGCGGTGCGGGCCTGAACAGTGCTGTGGGCGAGATCGGGGAACCGACGGGGGTATGGATCAACACCGCGCTGGTTCCGCTGAAGACCGCTGCCCTCCCTATGTGGCGCATCTTGTTGTCGGAATCGCAGGAGAGGATGCTGCTGGCGATTCCGCCTGAAGCCCACGCAGCGGCGAAACGGATCCTCGATCGCCACCAAACCCGGAGCGCGGTCATCGGCCGGTTTTCCGGTAACGGGCGGTATTGCGTTTTCCACAACCTGTCGCAAACCGAAGATGACATCCTGGCGTGTCAGCACGGTGACATGCCTGACGAAGTCGGTGACCGCGGGTTCGACGTTCCCTACGCGCTGCTTGAGTTCGATGTACCGCACCGCGCCACGTCTGGTACCCCCGTCCGTCGATTGCCGGACGTGCAGTGGCCCACGATGGGCATCGGCGAGATGGGCAGGCTCTTGGCGGAGGTCGTAGCCGACGGCGAGGTCTGTTCCCAGCACTACGCCGACTCGCAATACGACTCGACAGTTCAAGGGAACACCCGGCATGGCCCGAGATACGGAGATGCCCACCCGGCGCGGAGCGGATACTGGGCAGGCACCCCGATCGACGGGTGCCCGGCCGCGGCGGTGGTGACGACAGCCTTCAACCCATGGTTGTTCGAGATCGACCCGGTTGCCGCCCTCCGGCATACATTCTGCGACGCGGTCGCAGGTCAGGTGCTGGCGGGCGTCGACCTTGCTGACATCTGCTTGTGCGACAACTTCTACACGCCGCATCAGTCCGAGAGCTGGGCCGAGTGGCTTGTCGCGATGGTCGACGAGCTCGCTGCGCTGGTGCGCCGCTTCGGGGTGCCGGTGTTGTCAGGCAAGGACTCTTCAGCGGGGTCCATCGCGACGGACGAAGGCATGGTGCACGTGCCACCCGCGGTGTTCCTGACCGCGCTGGGGAAACTCCCGAACGCCGACGGACTCGTATCAGAGCAATGGCGCGGCCTCGGCAACGTGGTGGCACTCATCGGGCCTCGCACGCCATCGCCGGCTGGAACCGTCGCGGCGCGCAAACTGGGTCTTCCCGACAGCCAGCTGGATCCGATTGGCCTGGAAGCCTTCAGCCGGTATCTGGGCGCGCTCGCCGGCCACCGCGGCCGGTTCGCCAGCGGTGTCCGGCTGGGACCAGGCGGCCTCATGTCCGCACTTGTCCAGGCTTCGCTCGCGAGCGGACTCGGCATCGATGTGGTCGAAGGCATGTCCGGCATCGGGTCGATGTTCGCTGAACACCGTGCGGGCGCTCTGATAGAAGTCCCCGCCGATGTGTTCGCCTCGCTGCCGCCCGAGCTCGACGCGATCGAAGTCGGGCGGGTGTCCGCCAGCGCGGGGGTTCGCGTCGGCGGCGAAGAGCTCTTGACACCGCTCGTCCGTGAGAACTGGCTGGAATCATTCGCCCGGAGTCTGGCATGACCGTTACCGTCAACGTTCTCCACTTCCCCGGCACCAACTGTCAAGACGAGACTATGCGAGCTTTCGCTCAGGTCGGTGCGGCACCACGGCTGCGCTATCTCGCCGATCTCATGTCCGCGGACGAACGACTCGACGACGCCGATCTCCTCTGCGTCCCGGGCGGATTCTCGTTCGGGGACCACCTCGGCGGTGGCCTCATCGCCGCGCTGGCCTTGCGCACTCAACTGGCCGAACAGTTCCGCAACTGCCGCTCACGGCCGATGATCGGCATCTGCAACGGCTTCCAGATTGCTGTGCGCCTCGGGTGTTTCGGTTCTGACGTGGCACTCAGGACCAATCGGCAGGGCACCTTCCTCGACGAACCTTCCGCTGAACACATCGTCGAGCACACCGCGGACAATGTCTGGCTGGCCGGGCTTGAGGGGCAGAAACTAGCGTTCCCGCTGGCTCACGGCGAAGGCCGGTTCGAGTGCAGCGATCCGAAGGGCGGTGAGCAATGGCGCCCGGCGCTCCGCTACGCGAAGGGTGCGGAAGTCGACGGCTCCGCCGGTGCGATCGCCGGCATCGGCAGCGTGGACGGTCTGACATTGGGCTTGATGAACCACCCGGAGCGGGCCGCTGATCCCGCCGTGCGGCTGGCTTTTTTCGAGAACGGAGTGCGCGCGGCAAGGTGACGGTCGCTTGCCAGGGCACGAACGCGCGGAAGGCAACGGATGGCAGAGGGACGTACTACGCAGCAGTTCCGCTTGTCTCCTGGGCAGGAACGGCTGTGGTTGCTGCACCACCTGAAAACGGACAGTGCGGCCTACCATGTCGTCTTGCCGCTGGAGTTCCGGTCTGTCGTCGATGAGCACGCCTTGCGCTCGGCCCTGCGTTCGCTGATCGAGCGCCATCCGCAGTTGCGCACCACGTATCACGATCATGACGTCGAAGGTTTTGCCTATCAGGTGGTGGGCGGCCCGTTCACTGTTCCGTTCGAAACGGTGAAACAGCCGGTCGGCGGCTGGGAACATGCGGCCAGGGCTGCTGCGGCGCAACCGTTCGACCTGACGTCCGTGCCGCCGCTCCGATGCGAGTTGGTGCGAGGCGGTCTTGAACGGGACGTGTTGCTGTTGGTGATGCACCACTTGCTCGTAGACGGCGAGTCGCTGTCGATCATCGAGAGGGATTTGGAAAGGTTCTATGGCGCGAGTTTAGGGAACCACGCCACCGGGTTGTCCAAGCTGACGACGACCTACGCCGACTACGTAGCCGGGATCCGCGATGACGGGAGCCTGGAATATTGGGCCGGACGGCTACGCGGTTTCGAGAGGACGACACTAAACGCGGACTTCGTCCGGCCCGCTGAACCGGACGGTGCAGCCGCGCATGTCGCGTTTGGGTTGCCAGCCGAACTGTGCGGCGCGCTACAGGACCTCGCCTTCCGGGAACGCGCGGCTTTTTCCAGCGCAGTGGCGGCCGCGTTCATCGCGCTGTTGTCGTGGCGGACCGCACGACGGGACATCACCATCGGCTCGGCGCTGATGGGCCGACCCGATCGCGGCTTTCAGGACGTTGTCGGTTTCTTCTCCCAGACCGTCGCGCTGCGCGCTCGAGTCGGTGAGGATGTCTCGTTCCGCCAACTGATCTGCCACGTGAACGATCGGCCGCTCGAGGCACATGAGCACCAGTCAGCACCCTTCGAACGAGTGGCGGCGGTCGCGGAGCCGAAGCGTCCGCTCGACCGCAATCCCATCTTCGACGTGGCATTCGTACACCAAGGAGCGCGGCCGGACCGTGATGAGGCGCTTTTGCGGATGCTGGATTGGCAAGAGCCAGAACTCCGGTTCGATCTCGAACTCGACACGCGGGTCACCGCGGACGGCCAACTTGAGGGAACGCTCGGCTACCGGCGCGACCTCTACACGAACGCCACGATCACGGTACTTGCGCAGCAGTTGGTCATGCTGCTTCGCACTGCGACTGCTGCTCCGGATCGGCCGCTCGCCGACCTCGACCTGCTGTCGGCTGCTGATCGGGCAACGTTGCTGAAGTGGGGGAGCGCCGCCGGTGCAGTGCCTCTGCCGCAGTCGTTCAATGAGCTATTCGAAACTCAGGTCGCTGCGACGCCAGACAACATCGCAGTGATCAGTGCTGGTTCGGAGGTTACGTACTCGGAGCTGAACGCCCGTGCCAACCGCCTGGCGCGGTGTCTGGTCGATGCTGGTGCCCGCCCAGAGACGTTCGTCGCGGTTGGAGTGCCGCGTTCGATCGACATGGTCGTCGCTGTGCTGGCGGTGTTGAAGTCTGGTGCCGCTGTGTTGCCGATCGACCTCACGTACCCCTGGGACCGCGTCTCTGTCATGCTCGCCGACGCGCGGCCGATTGCGCTGGTCGGCACCGCGCCCGGGCAGACTGGGCTCACCGCCGTTCCGCTGCACGGAGAGCAGCAGCGAGCGGATTCGAATCTCACGGAGGCCGATCGCCTGAGCCCGCTGGAACCGTCGAATGCCGCGTTCCTGTACTACACATCCGGATCAACCGGCCGGCCCAAGGGCGCCGTGATCACCCATTCGGGATTTTCGAGTATCAAGGAAGCCCAGAGCTCGCATACCGGAGCGGGGCCTGAGAGCCGGATTCTCCAGTTCGCGTCGCTGAGTTTCGACGTCTCGCTGTCGGAGTTCTGCTTCGCGCTGCTTCATGGCGGTGCGCTGGTGCTGGCGCCGACCGAAGAACTGCTGAACCCCGAATCGTTGCGAGAACTGACCCACCGCACTGGGGTGACCCATTGCAATTGCACCCCTTCGCTCCTCGCCACTTTGCCGGTCGACGTCTTCCCGCCCGACATGACGCTGATCATGGGAGGCGAGGCTCCTAGTCCCGAACTAGTCCGGAAGTGGGCGCCGGGCAGGAAGCTCTTCAATTTCTACGGCCCCACCGAAGCCACCATCTTCGTCACGGCGAGCGAACCCCTCGTGGTGGGCGAGACAGTTCAGATGGGCAGACCCGTATGCGCTCGGCGGGTCTTCGTTCTTGACAGCGAGCTCCGTCTGGTGCCCATCGGTGTAGCCGGCGAACTCTACCTCGGGGGCGAGGGGCTCGCCCGCGGGTATCACGGCCGTCCCGCCCTCAGCTCGGAACGCTTCGTCGCGAATCCCTTCGGCCCGCCTGGATCTGTGCTGTACCGCACCGGCGACCTCGTCCGCTGGACCGCGCACGGTGAACTCGAGTTCGCCGGCAGGTGTGACAACCAGGTCAAGGTCCGTGGTTTTCGTGTCGAACTCGGTGAGGTCGAATATGTCATCGCGAAGCACCCGGGGGTCGGCCAAGCGGTCGTTGTCGTCCGGGAAGAAGCCCGGGCGGACCGCCGCCTCATCGCCTACTTCGTCCCGGCGTCGGAGCCCGGGCCGACAGCCGGCGATCTTCGGCAAGCGGTCATGCGGGAGCTTCCCGCCCACATGGTTCCTGCCGCGTTCGTCGAAGTCGGGCAACTGCCACTCTCGCCCAACGGAAAGTTGGACACGTCAGCGCTGCCATCGCCGACCTACGTCGAACAGCGCTCCAGCAGGCCTCCTCGGAACCGCGAGGAAGAAACGGTCTGCACAGTGTTCGGAGCCGTCCTCGGCATACCCGAGGTAGGGGTCAACGACAACTTCTTCGAAATAGGCGGAGATTCGCTGCTCGCTACGAAGGTGGTGGCGCGGCTGCGTCAAGTCTGCGGGAAAGCCCCAGTGATTCGTGACTTCTTCCGCGAACCGACGGCGGCCGCGATCGCGGCAAAGATCATGCTCGACGCCACTCGATCAGAACCGGTAAAGACTGCGCCCAAACGAATTTCGGGCGTAATTTAGGCTGTCGGGGGTGTCGGCGGCGAGGCCGCCGACACCCATTCATTCCGTCAGTTGGCGTTCGCCAATGCGCCGGACGATCGGACGGCGCTCTTGACGGCGTTCGCCAAGGCCCCCGCCGACTGCACGGATTTCTTGACGGTGTTCGAGCTGAGTCCTGCCGGTTTGACCGTGCTCTCGATGCTGTTCGCCATTCTGCACCTCATGGTTTCTTGATGCGAAATTTACCTTATCTGACAGTGCCTAGGAAGCCGTAGTGATTTCCGCCGACACCGTTTTGAGGCTAGCATGGCCGGTAAATGAGTCAAAGGGACGAGGTTAGATGATTGGCGGCTTTCCATTCTCTTCGGAAATAACGCAGCATCACGAGGGTGACGATCTCGTCATACGTTTCCGGTCGGCCGCCGAGCGCGCGGGCATAACCCGGCTGGCTGACGTTACCGGGCTGGATGATGTTGATGTTCCGGTGTATCTTGCTATCCGGCCGTTCGCGAAGTCTTTGACGGTCGGCATCGGCAAAGGCATGGAACGATCACAAGCACGGGTCGCGGCGATGATGGAGGCGATCGAACTCTGGCACGCCGAAGAGATCGATCTGCCGACCAGGACGCTGCCCTGGTCCGCAGCCGGGCGGCCGGGGACGGTGAATCCCGGTCGGCTGCCCGCAGCTCTGAATGCGGAAGCTGGCTCACCGTCCGGGGCAACTGAGTGGATCAAAGGCATTGACCTGGTCACGGGCATGCGGACCTGGGTGCCCAAGCTCGCAGTCTCCATGGATTTCGTCGACTTCGACGCACACACCTGTCCGGTAGCGCGAAACTCCAACGGGCTCGCCTCGGGTGCAGTGCGTGACCAGGCGATTTTGCACGCGCTCGACGAGGTTATCGAGCGAGACGCGGAGTGGCGGTGGCGGAACAATGACGTCAGCGCTCGCGTCGCACTGAATACGGTGGATGATCCTCGCTGGCGAGCGCTTTCGGCGAAGCTCTCAGCAGCGGGTCTCGTTTGCGCGGTCTGGGATGTTACGTCCGAGGTGGGCGTGCCGGTGTTCGGTTCGGTCGTGGTCCCCGACCCGGACCACGCGCCGTGGCGCAAGGTCGGCGCTCACGACGGGTTTGCCGCGCATCCTGATCCGGTCAAGGCGCTGTTGGCGGCAGTCACCGAGGCCGCGCAGAAACGCCTGACCTACATCTCCGGCAGCCGTGATGACCTGAGCAGACAGGAACTTGCCCGAGCCAACGACCAGCAACTGACCGCGGCAGTGCTGGCTCAACTGGCTGAAGAGCCTGAAGTCGTCGACTTCCGATCGGTGGAGTCGCTGGCGACCAACGACTACCGCAGCGACGTCGAAACGGTGCTGACCCGGCTCGCCAATATCGGTTACGACCAGGTCGTACTCGTGGATCTCACGCGTGAGGACCTCGGCGTTCCTGTGGTCAAGGTGCTGGTGCCGGATATGTTAGGATCGGTTGGTGCGTCTGCGCCACCCGCGTTGATGTCGGTCGCGGAAGAGGCGGGCGCGTGATCCAGATGCGTGAGGACGCAGTCGTTTTTCTCGGCCCGAGCCTCGCCCGCGACAAGGCCGAGCAAATCGTTTCGGCGCGGTTCCTCCCGCCAGCCGCCATCGGCGACGTCTACCGGGCTGCACTCACCCAACCGTCGGTCATCGTCATCGTCGACGGGTACTTCGAAGGAGTACCCGCAGTTTGGCACAAGGAGATCCTCTATGCGATTGACCAGGGTATTGACCTACACGGGTGCTCAAGCATGGGGGCGTTGCGGGCAGCTGAGCTCAAGCAGGCAGGCATGACCGGGTCAGGGGCCGTCTACGATCAGTATGCCTCGGGGCGGCTCACCGATGATGACGAGGTCGCTGTCGCGCACGGAGACGCGGAGACCGGTTACCGATCGATTTCTGACGCAATGGTGAACATCCGCCACGGACTTGAAACCGCGCAGGCGCTTGGCCTGGTTTCGCAGTCGGCCGCCGAGGTTCTCGTCAGGAAGGCGAAAGAGCTCTTTTATCCGGAGCGGCATTGGTCTGCGGTACTGCAGGCGGCTGAGGAAATTCCCGAGGTGCCAGGCATCGAGGCCATGGCACTCCGCGAATTCGTTATGGCGGGCGCACCGGATCTCAAAGCCCAGGATGCGATTGACACTCTGACGGCCTTGGCCGCCGGGCGGTTGCCGAAGGGGCCCCGGTTCGAAGGCGGTTTTCCGCGAACTCAAGCCTGGACGGAATTCGTGCTGCACGAGCGCGCTCGCTAGCTGCCGGAGCGGTGCCTCACCGCAGTTGAGGCACCGCTCCGAAGAAGACCTGTCGCGAGGTCAGATCTCGAGATACTGGCCTGTCTCACGCCACCAGTCCTGGCCGGCCTCGTCGAGCGTAGAAATCGGGTCGTAGTAGGGATATCGGCGGCGCAGGATTTCCTCGTCGCTGGTGTCCTCGGTGCGCTCGGTACCGGTCCGGTAGTTCTTGGTCCAGTAGGAGATTCCCTTGTCCCGGTCGTACTCGTCGACCTGGTGGACCCACCGTTTGCCGACGTAGGGGACGTCACAGACGACCCGGGGGGTCGCGTAGCCGGGGAGGTAGCCCATGATGCGGTGCTGCAGTTCCTGCGCTTCCCACACAGAAAGCCTCCAGTGCTCCGCGTTCGGGATCATGTCGCACATGTAGAGGTAGTAGGGGAGAATGTTGGCTTCGCCGTGGAGCGCGAAGCACAGCGACAGAAGCGTTGCGGCGGAGTCGTTGATTCCGCGCATCAGGACTCCCTGATTGCGGATGTCGCGCACACCGCGGTCGAGGGCGGCGCGGCTGGCCTCCGCCACGAGCGGGGTGACCGTGTGGACGTGGTTGATGTGTGTGTGGATGGAGAGGTTCACGGCTCGCTGGCGGGCGAGCGTAGCCACCCTTTCGATGCCGTCCAGTACCTTCGGCTGGAGCCAGTGCTGCGGCAGCCCCGCGAGTGCCTTGGTGCCCATTCCGATGTCGCGGATGTGGTCGATTTCCAGTAGTCGCAGCAGGAAAGACTCGAGCTGGGGCCAGGGCACGTTGGCGACGTCGCCGCCGGAGACCACGACCCCGCATACGCTTGGCGTCCGCTGGAGGTAGCCGATCATCGCGTCCTGACGGTCGACCGGGCGCAGCTCCAGCTTGTTCTTGGCCACCTGCGGCGTCGAGTTGCCGACGAGGTCCATGCGGGTGCAGTGCCCGCAGTACTGCGGGCAGGTGGAGGTGAGTTCGGCAAGGACCTTCGCCGGATACCGGTGAGTCAGCCCTTCCACCGCCCACATCTCGGCCTCGTGCAGCGAATCGCGTTCCGAGTACGGATGGCTCCGCCAGACAGTGTTGCGGTCCGACGCGACTGGGATCATGTACCGGCGGATCGGGTCGGCGAGGAACGCCTCGGTGAAGTCGTCCGGGTTCGCCGAGGCGAAGGGCGCCATCGTGTTGAGCATCTGCGGCGTGACGAGCATGGACATCGTCGCACCGGTCCGCTGGTCCTCTACGAGGTCGGTGTAGAAGGACTCGCGGAGCAGAGGGCCGGCCAGCGCCCGCAGCTGCGGGACAGAGCGCACGCAGTGAACCCGTTGCCACTGAGGGTCGCGCCACTGCGCTTCGGTCACGTCGGCCCAGCCCGGCAGCCGTCGCCAGTCCGGTTCGACGAGCTCGCGTCGGCGGTAGCCCAGCTGGTCCTCGTGCACGACCGGTGCGTCACCGGTGTTCCCGTCGGCGGTCGCCAGGGCCGATTCCTGCAGCGAAGTCATTCAATGATCTCCATTCGATTCCGCGGTAGATTCGCGGCGAGAGTGACGCCCTGAAAGTTTTCTGGCGCTATCGACGATGATCGCTGCAAATAGGAACGTCAATGCCGCTCAACCGGCACGGCGGATTTTGCGTGCGAACGCCAAGAGACGGCGAGGGCCGTTGCGATCAGGACACCGACGGCCCCGGCCCCGCCGATCACGACGCTCACGGCGAAGTGGCCGGCGAACAACCCGCCGAGCAGCACGTCGCCGCCCTGGAACAGGTTGAGCACAGTCATCCGGAGCCCGAATGCCTGCCCCCGTGCGGAATCAGGGACTTCCATGACGAATGCCGCGCCCGCGGGCAGGTCGTAGCAGGCCGCGACGCCGGACAGGACGTAGGCGGCCACTACGACGGGGAACGGAGGGGAGAACAGGCAGACGGCCAGCACGGCGCACGAGACAACGGCTAGCGGCCCCATCCACTGCAACCGGCGCGAGGGTGGCACGAGGCGCACGAACAGCCACATTCCGATCACTGTTCCAGCCGGCACGAGAGGAAAGAGGACCGCCGCCTGCCAATCGCCGCCGCCGAGCTCGGCGGCGTACGGGGCGATCAGTCCTTCTGGGACGATCAGGAACCCTGGCAACACAGCCAGGAGCCACAGGGCGCGAAGTCTCCCTGAGCGCCAGATCAGCCGCACGCATGCCGTCATTGAGGTCCAGAGGGTGCCGAGGCCCGATCGTTCGTGTTCGGTCTTCGCCGCAGGCCGGGCATGCACACCTCTTCGCAGCACCAGGGCCGACAACAGGAATGTAATCGCGTTCAGCAGGAGCGCGACGGTCGTGCCCAGCCAGATCACCAGGGTGCCGCCCAACGCGTATCCGGCGACGAAAGTGAGCTGGACAGTCATGGTGCCTATTGCGGAGGCGGCGACGTACTGCTCCTTCGTCAGAGTCTGGGCGATCACCCCCACTCGCGCGCCCGTGAAGGGCGCCTGCAGCATCTGGACCAGTACGACCAGGGTGCACAACAACCAGAGGGCATGCCCGGCACGACCATCATCGTGACCAGGCCCGCGCGGACGAGGTCGGTGACGATCATCACCGCGCGCCGCGGAAACCGATCGGCGAGCCCGGACAGCAACGGACCGGAAACAAGGTCCGGGAGCAGGGTGAGTGCGTAGGTCAGCGCAGTCAGGCCCGCGGATCGGGTCCGCTCGAAAACCAGCAGCGTTAAGGCGACCCTGGCAAGCTGATCTCCGATTTCGGACAGGACCATGCTCGCGTAAACAGCACGGTACTCGCTGATGCGGAGAAGCTCAGCGAACTTCACCGGGCGCTCCGAGGTGTCCGTTGACAACAGTTTCTCCTGCTGGTCAGGGTGCCGTAACGCGGGTCCGGACCAGCGGCAGAACGGGCGCGGGAAGCTGCTTGCGGTCGATCTTCCCGCTGGTGGTCCTCGGGAACTCGGTGACGACGTCGAGGTAGCTCGGGATCATGTAGACCGGAAGGCGGGATGCGAGCAGGCTCAGGACCGAGTTCCGGTCGACCTCCCGCTCCGGGGCGTCAGCGACCGCGAACGCGATGAGCTCGGAGTAGCCATTGCCTTTGTACACCGCGACGCATGCGGACCGGATGTCGCCGTGCTCGCTCAGCACCGACTCGATCTCGGCGAGCTCAACCCGGAAGCCGCGCACCTTCACCTGACCGTCGATACGGCTGAAGAACTCGAGCTCCTCGTCGTCGTTCCACCGGACGAAGTCCCCAGTCCGGTAGCTACGCTTCGGACCGCTCCCGCCCAAACCATCGACCATCGGGAACCTCTCCGCGGTGAGGGTGGGATCGTTGACATACCCGCGGGCGAGGGTGTCCCCGCAGATGATCAGCTCGCCCTTCTCCCCGTGCGGAACAGGAACGAGGTTCTCGTCCACGACGTGCAGTTCGTAACCGGCAAGCGGTCGGCCGATGGTCACCGGCCTGCCCGGCACGCACTCGGCCGAGGTTGAGTTGATCGTCGCTTCGGTGGGGCCGTAGACGTTGAAGATCCGCAGGCCCGGCCGAGACCAGCGGTCGACGAGCTGAGCGGAGCACACCTCGCCGCTGAGGACGAGCGTACGCAAGGAAGGGATCGGCCGGGACATCGTGGCGAGCATCGTCGGGACCGTCGAGGAATACGTGATGCCCAGGTCTGCCACATATTTGGCGAGATCGTCGCCATACCGCGGAGCGTCAGCCTCCGGGACGACGAGAGTCGATCCGTTCGAGTATGCCATCCAGATCTCTTCGACCGAGCCGTCAAAGCTCATCGGAAACCCTTGGTAGACGCGGTCGCCCACGCTTGTCGCGCACACTTCGTTGAACGCGTCAACGTATTCGCTGACCTGGCCCTGCTCGGCCATGACGCCCTTGGGACGCCCGGAGGTGCCGGAAGTGTAGATGACGTAGGCCAGATCGGTCGGGCAAACGCCGACCTCATCGTCGCGCAACCGCGCAGTCGACGCCGCCGACGGCTCGTCAGCCGACAGTGCCGCGATGCCCCCGAACGTGGCTGACCATTGTTCCTCGAGCGCTGATTCGGTTACGCAGAGGAAAATCTCCAGTTCGTCGACGATGTGGCGGATTCGCTCGGCGGGCCAGCCTCGCTCGAGCGGCACATACGTCACGCCTGCCTTGTGACAGGCGAGGACGGCGAGGACGGGCAGTTCGGAGCGGTTGAAGTAAAGCCCGACCGCACGGCCGCGTCGGCCACCTGCCCGCCGGATGCGCAGCGCCAGCTGATTGGCTCGGGCATCGACCTCCCGGTATGTCAGCCGAGCAGCGCCGCATTCGAGAGCCACTGCTTCTGGCGTCGAGTCAGCCTGGCACTCGAAGACTTCGTCGAGGCAGCGGGCATATGCCTTGGTCAACAGTAAGGGTCCTTTCAGAGATTGGCTTGCGGCCGGGTCACTCGGACGGCACAGCTGTGCGCAGAGCTACGACCGCCTGCCAGAGCGAACCGGCCGTCGAGAACGTCGCGTCGGTCAGATCATCGGGTGCGAATCTGACCTCGAAGCCGGATTCCAGGGCAGCGAGAAGCTTCAGCCGACGGATCGAATCGAGGCCGTACTCGACGGTGCGCAGTCCGTCCGTGATTGGTTTATCGTCGCCGAGCACCGGAAGATGTTGGGACAGGATTTCGTCGAACTTCGCACGGGAGGGTTCGGATGTCATTTCGGATTTCCAGTCGTCGTAGCGGTCAAGCGCTGTGGAATTCTTCTTCCAATGCGGTCGCGAACTCCGTTGCTTCAGTCGCTGAGTTCCCGATCGCGGTGTATTCGAACTTTTGGCTCGGTGTCACTGCCATCGTCACGATGACCCCGGTTTTCGCGGCGTGGTCGAAATCGAGGCCGTTGGCCTCGATACGCTTTCGCGTGTCAGAGAAGTTGTGGTCGGTGTGGCGGACCTTCGTGACTATGTGCTTGCCGCCTTGCGCGGCAATGCCGAGCACGCGCTCGGCGAGGTGGTGGACATGGGTCGAACCCCCGTCACGGACATTGATCTCGTTGACGAGCACCGGGCCTGACGGCGTCGCCATCCCGTCGACGCTCATGAAGCCTCGATAGCCCAATGACCGGACAGTCTCGGCGAGCTTCAGCGCGTCGGTCCTGAAGCCTTCGTAACCGGATATTTCGGTGATGCCCCCGGGAACGGCGATGCCGTCGTTGGTCGGCGACATCAGCATCTCCCCGCGGCCAAATTTCTGAATTCCGTCATGGGAAAGGTTGAACTCCAAGTAGACCGGAAGGCATCCCGGTACGTACGACTCGATCACGACACGCTCGCGGCCCCCGTCGGAATATCGGGGCCAGTTGCTCGCAAGGTGCCACAGCACCTCGTGCTTGCTGCTCAGATGCACGGCGGTTAGCGCGCCGATCGCTTCGTCGTCCGGCAGCGGGTGCAGGACTTCGTTGCCATTGCCGCCGCATTGGCGGTGCTGCTTGACGATCACCGCTCGCCCGGCCGCTATCTCCTGGGCCGCGTAGTCGGCTGCGTGATCGGGATCGGTTGTCACGACGCCCTCGGCGATCGGAATGCCCGCAGCCCTGGCGATCGCCCGGAAATGTGCCTTGCTGTTCAGCATCCGGACTCCGCCCTCGTCGGCGAAGCCAAACCCGGGTGTAGTTTCCGCGACTCTCGCCGCATGGGAGATCGCAGCCGCGACCTGGTCGAAGTAATAGGGAGCGACCTTGCTGACTTTGTGCTCAACCGCCAGTTCGCCGAATTGGGCGAGGAAACTCCGGTTACGCGCGCACGCGGCGGAAACCGTCCCTCGGCCCGGATAGCCGACCGGAGTCTCCACGAAGGCCAGCGACTGCAGGTCGGTCTGCGTCAGATCGGTCACGTATTCGGCGAACTCACGGGCTGGGGCGATGGGAAGGACGACGATGTCGAAGTCGTCGGCACCCCAGAGCACCCGCTGGCTGCAGATGCCAATCCCTTCCAGTCCCTCAGACGGGTACCTAGCCCCTTCGCCGACAAGTTCAGCGGTGAGGATGTTTCCCAGGAGGATTTTGCTCATCGGCTCTCTTTCAGAAGGGGGACGCATCCGGTCGCGTCAGGCGACCCATTGCGCAATCGGTGCGGGGAAGCTGGCATCGACCGAGCACAGCGGATTCTCGAACCGGGCCAGCCACGCACTGACGGTCTGTTCGTCGAGGACATCCGTAGAGTACTCGACCTGGAGTACCAGGCCTTCCTGTTCTTCGACACACACGACCATCAAGTCAGTCCTAGCCGCGTCAATCGGAACGTCGAGGACCTTGGCTTCAACTCCAGGAAGTTCGAGGTCCTCGGACACGTCGTGGTTCATGGAGAACCCCACCACTGTCCCGCCTTCGACAGCAGTCACCAGGCGACGGTCGAGTGCCCGGACGAGCGGCTGGGGCAGTTCCTGGTGATCTAGCGCAGACGATATCTGCCGAGCGACTGCTCTCAAAAGAGAACCTACGGTCTCTTCCTGTGCGAATCGAACACGAATAGGAAGAGGATTGGTGAATAGCCCTGGCAGTATTTCTGCAGCGGAGTCTGATCGGTTTGCAAAACTTCTGGTTATCAGTACGTCGTTGTTGCTGCTCAGAATTGACAGGAGTCGAGTGAACGCCACCGTGAATACCGTTACGCCGGCCCGGTGCGCCGTTTGGCTGAGTTCAGCGCGAAGGGCGTCGCCAAGGCGATGACAAACCAGTCGACCCGCCCCGGAGGGCAGGAGGGGGCGAGCCTTCGGAAACGGCAGCCGGACACCCGCACGCGCGCCGACGAGCTGCTCATGCCAGTGAGCGGTCGCGGCCTTTGAAGCATCGCCCGTATTCCGTCGCACGTAGTCGATAAACTGCTCTGGCGAGTCCTCGTCAATTCTTCCTCCGCGGACAATCTTGCGATAGAGGGAGCTCAGGTCAGCGAGCAAAGCGGATACGGACACCGCATCCGTCAAGATGTGATGCTGCAGGAGAATCAATGTCCACTGGTCGGGACCAGACCTCGCGAGACCCACCCTCATGGACGCATCGGAAAGGAGCGAGAAAGGGATGTGCGCAATTTCAGTGCACCATTGGTCCAGGGCAGCGCTGATCTCGTCTCTCGTTGACACCGGATCGCGTAAATCTGTGGTGATAATATTGAGTCGTTCGAAGCGAAGGACTTGTTGAGCGAGCACTTCGCCGAGCCATGCGAATCTCGTGCGCAACACCTGATGACGCTTGACCAGTTGAGTAAGCGATCCAACCAGCGCTGCCACATCGAGAGTGCCGGAAAGATCGACGCGAACAGGTACGTTCCAGACCTCGGGTCGAGGGGCCGCATCGTGACGCAACGCTACCTGCCGCTGGATCGGTGTCGCGGGGCCAGTTCTCTCGACCAAGCGCAGGGATTCGTCGTCGAGATAACGGAGAATTTCCTGCTTGTGCATTGTCAGCTGCGCTGCGAGTTCCTTGGTCAATACCTCTTCGGGTGCGTCGAACGCAAGGTCGTCGCCCTGGATCGTAAGCTGTACGTCCAGAACGGCAAGCTGTCCAAGCAGCTCACCTACGTCCATCTTCGATTCTCCGAAGTATTATCTCAGGCGGGGTTCGCGCTGTGCTCCATGAAGTTGAACATCCAGGCGACTGAGTTCAGGTCGGTGTGGTCCTAGCCTACTCGGGCCTGTTCGATCTCGGGATTCCGAGGTTGAACACTGCAACTGTTTTGACGGCATGGTCCACCGATTCGCGGGATGCGTACTCCATCGAACAGCTCCACCGCAGGCTGCCTGCCGACGCCGTCTTCGTCGAGGTTCCGGTTGTCCCCGATTTGGCGAATAGTCTCAGACTTCGCTGTTTCCTCAGAGTTCGTCCCACTCGGCTTCTCGCTAGCCCGGCCTAAGAGTGCCTCGCTTGGCTGTACGAAGCCTGTGGGTGACAGCATCCGCAAGCCTCGGTGCGGGTGCAAGGCGAAGACCATCCCACATCCGAACCCCTTGGAGGCTGTCAAGGGGCACCCGAAGAGCCGCGTCGAGCGTCACGGTGTTTGTGCCGAGACTGTCACGCAGATCGCGAACTGGGGACGGCGTCGTCCTGAAGCCAATAATCGTGGCCGCCCATACCGCCGCCCCGGGTGTTGCCGCCGCGGACTGTCGGTGGTGACCTTACTGTGGGTACCGGCGGCCGTAAGTGTGCACGTCGTTGCGTGTTTACGACCACCGCTGGAGGGATGTGAATGGGTGACAGATCAGGAGTTGTTCTCGCGTAGTTTCCTGCGAACGTGGCTGGAGAAGCGACAGCGCGACGCGCTTGCCGAGGTGCAGCGGGTCAGTGCTGATGAGATCTTGGTGCGGCCGCACGAGCAGGTCGCCGAGGAGATCATCGACTGCTACCTGGTGCCCGAACCCTGCCTGGATCGGGACGCGATGACTGGTGAGGTCGGCGACCGGCAGGTCGATATCTCCGGCGACCCGATGCGGGTGGTGTCTAACCGGTCCCGGTCGTTCCACGTTCCCGGTAGCCGGATCGTGTTCCGGGTGCCCTACACCGGATTGACGGACGTGCTGTTTATGCAGGCCAGCACGTACTCGTTGGCTCCTCCGCACGCCAGTGTCACCGACGGGTACGTCTGCGTGTCCCGTGACGTCCCGGCCGACGTCCTGGAGCGTGATCGCGACAGCGTCGTCGCCGCGCTGAAGGCCGAGATTACGAAAATCGGCACGCACCTCGACTACAGCCGCAATGACATCGCCGCAGCGAACGAGCAGCTGCGCGCCAGCGTGGCCAGGGCCGCGCAAGCCCGGCGCGCGAAGGTGCTGGCCGACCGGGACACCGAAGCCATCCTCGGGGTTCCGCTGCACCGCGACCAGGAGGTGGTGAAGACCTACCGGGTCCAGCCCGTCTCCCGGCGGCAGGTAAAGCCGACGCGGCAGGCTCGCCCGCATCAGCCGTTCGCTCCAGAGCCGGCTATCACCGCAGACGACTTCGCGTACATCATCGGCGACATCGTCACCACCACGCGCATGTTCGAGCGGCTCGCGCTCACCTACGTTGACCAGCGAGAAGAGCGTCTCCGGGACCAGATCCTGACGGCGTTGCACAGCATCTATGGCACCGCGACCGGGGAGACGTTCAGCAAACGCGGCAAGACCGACATTTACCTGCCCCGGGACGGCGGGGCGGTGTTCCTCGCCGAGTGCAAGTGGTGGTCGGGGCCGAAGAACTTTGCTGAGCACGACCTGCCGCAGTTGTTGGATCGCTACGTCACCTGGCGTGACACGCTGGCTGCGGCGATGGACTCGCGCGGTTACGGGCAGCGCTGGGAGCTGTCCGCGGCGGCTCGCCGTACCGCGGCGGTGTTGATGCTGGCCGGTCTGCTCGGGTTGTGCGTGGGCAGTTACGGGTTGCTGGCCGCCGAACAGCACGGCTATGGGCCGCCGATGCTGGTCGCCGGTGCGGCGGTGTGCTGTCTGGGGCTGTACCTCGGCGGCAGGCGGGTCCGGCGGACGCGCTATCGGCCGGATGCCTGGTCGGTGCCGGAGTGGGCGGTCGCCGCGTCCGGTGTCGTGGTGGCCGTGCTGGTCGCGGTGGCCGATCCCGTCGTGCTGAACCCGCCGCTGCTGGCACCGGGGATGGACCTGCTGGCCTTGGCCGGGATTCTCGCCGGGTTGCTGCCCGCGGTCGTCGCACCGCCCCCGCCCGCGCTGACCGCGCGGTACCGGCCGGGAGAGCTGCGGTGATCGAGTTCTCCGAGGTGAGCATCGCCTACCGGGGAACGCCGGTGCTGCGCGACGTCTCCTTCCTCATCGGAGAGGGGGAGCTGGCACTGGTGGTGGGCCGCACGGGCTCCGGGAAATCGACGCTGCTGGGCGCGGTGAACGGGCTGGTGCCGCATTTCACCGGCGGGCGGCTGGCCGGCCGGGTCACCGTTGCGGGACGGGACACCCGCACGCACCGCCCGCGGGAATTCGCCGCGACGGTCGGGGTGGTCGGGCAGGATCCGGTCGCCGGGTTCGTCACCGACTCGGTGGAAGAGGAACTGGCCTACGGCATGGAACAGCTGGGCGTCCCGGCCGGCGTGATGCGCAAGCGGGTCGAGGAGACGATGGACCTGCTGGGCATCGCGGAGCTGCGGGACCGGCCGCTCCGCGCGCTTTCCGGCGGACAGCAGCAGCGGGCGGCGATCGGCGCGGTGCTGGCCGCCGGGCCGCGGGTGCTGGTCCTCGACGAACCGACCTCCGCACTGGATCCCGGTGCGGCCGAGGAGGTCCTGGCCGCGGTGACCCGGCTGGTCCACGACCTCGGGATCACCGTGCTGATCGCCGAACACCGGCTGGAGCGGGTGCTGCAGTACGCCGACCGGGTGCTGACCGTGGACGACGGCCGGGTGACTGTGGCCGAGCCCGCGCAGGCGATGCGGTCCGCGCCGATCGCCCCGCCGGTGGTCGCGCTGGGGCGGCTCGCCGGGTGGGATCCGTTGCCGCTGTCGGTCCGCGACGCCCGCCGTCGGGCTTCGGCCTTGCGCGCCGAACTTCCCGACGCACCAGCGCCGGTGCTGATTGAGCCGGGAGCCGGGACATTGACGAGCCGAGACGTCGTGGTCCGCTACGGCGACACGGTCGCGGTGCGGGAGGTGTCGCTGAACGTGGCAGCCGGGGAAACGGTCGCGTTGATGGGCCGCAACGGCTCGGGCAAGTCGTCGCTGCTGTGGGCGTTGCAGGGCAGCGGTCCCCGCCACCGCGGCGTGGTCACGATCCGCGGGACGGACCCGGCGGGCCTGAAGCCGGTGCCGCGGCGGGAACTCGCGGCGCTGGTCCCGCAGTCGCCGGCGGATCTGCTGTACCTGCGGACCGTCGGCGAGGAACTGGGCACTGGCCGGGCCCGCGGAATCCTGGACGAACTGGCTCCCGGCATCGACCCGGACGCGCATCCGCGCGACCTGTCCGAGGGCCAGCGCCTCGCCCTCGCGCTCGCCGTGCAGCTCGCCGCCGACCCCGCGGTGCTGCTGCTCGACGAACCGACCCGCGGCCTGGACTATCCCGGCAAGCAGCGGCTCACCGCGCTGGTGCGCGCCTTCCCCGGCGCGGTCCTGATCGCCACGCACGACGTGGAATTCGCGGCCGAGACGTGCGACCGGGCGGTGGTGCTCGCCGACGGCGAAGCGGTCGCCGACGGACCGACCGCGGACGTGGTGGTGTCTTCGCCGCTGTTCGCCCCGCAGGTGGCGAAGATCCTCGGCGGCGGGTGGCTGACCGTCGGCCAGGTAGCCGAGGCGCTGCGATGAGCCCGGTGCGGATCGGCCGCTGGTCGACGGTCATGCTGGCGGTGTCCTCGCTCCTGGGCGTCGCGGCGTTCTGCTGGCCCTTCTTCGTCGCCCCCGGTGCGCTGCTGGCCGACGCGGCCGCCGAGGCCCCGTTGCTGTTCGGCCTCCTTCTGGTGCTGGTGCTCGGGGTTCTTCTGGCGCAACTGGCCGACGGCGGGATCGACGCGAAGGTGCTGGCGCTGCTGGGAGTCCTGGCCGCGGTGAACGCTGCCCTGCGCCCGCTCGGCGCCGGCGCGGGCGGCATCGAGACGGTCTTCTTCCTGCTGGTGCTCGCCGGCCGGGTGTTCGGCCCGGGATTCGGCTTCACCCTGGGCGCGGTCTCCCTGTTCGCCTCGGCGCTGCTGACCGGCGGGATCGGGCCGTGGCTGCCGTTCCAGATGTTCGGCTGCGCCTGGGTCGGGCTGGGCGCCGGACTGCTTCCGCGAGCGAGCGGCCGCCTGGAAATCGTGCTGCTGGCGGCCTACGGCGCGGTGTCCGCGTTCGCCTACGGGCTCGCGTCGAACCTGTCGTTCTGGCCGTTCGCGCTCGGCGCGCACACCGCCCTTTCCTTCGACCCCGATGCTTCCACGCTCGCCAACCTCAGTCGCTACCTGCTCTTCGACGCGGCGACCTCGCTGGGCTGGGACACCGGCCGCGCGGTGACCAACGTCGTGGCGATCACCGCGTTCGGCCCGCTGGTCCTGGCGACGTTGCGCCGCGCCGCGCGCCGAGCCGCGTTCGAGTCACCGGTCGAATTCCGCGCCGCCCAGGGGTGAGCAGCTTCCGGGTCAGGCGCGGCTGAGCGCGCGCTGTGCCGGACCGCTGTACGTGCTCGACGGCCGGATGAGGCTGTTCGACGCCAGCTGTTCGGTGATGTGCGCGGTCCAGCCGGTGACGCGCGCGGCGACGAAGATCGGCGTGAACACCGGGGTGTCGAAGCCCATCAGGTGATACGCCGGTCCGGCGGGGTAGTCGAGGTTGGGGTGCAAGCCTTTCTCCGCGTACATTGCCCGCGCGAGAGATTCGTACCGGTCCAGCAGCCGGTGCCCGTCGCGGAGTTCGGCGACGACCTGCAGGGCCTGGCGCATTGTCGGGACGCGGGAGTCGCCCTTCTTGTAGACACGGTGCCCGAAGCCCATGATCTTGCGCTTTTCCGCCAGCGCCGTCTTGAGCCATTTCTCGGCGTTGTCCGCGGAGCCGATTTCCTCGAACGTCTCCATCACGGCTTCGTTGGCGCCGCCGTGCAGCGGTCCCTTGAGCGCGCCGATCGCCGCTGTCACCGCACTGTACAAATCGGACAGTGTCGACGTCACGACGCGCGAGGTGAAGGTGGACGCGTTGAAGCTGTGCTCGGCGTAGAGCACCAGAGACGTCTCGAACGCGCGGACGATCGCCGGTTCCGGCACCGAACCCAGCGCCAGGTAAAGGAAGTTCTCGGCGTAACCCAGATCGTCGCGCGGCTTGAGCGGGAGCAGGCCCCGGCGGCGGCGCTGGGTGAGCGCGACGACCGTCGGCAGCGCGGCGAACAGCCGGAGCGCCTTGGCCTGGTTGGCCGCGGGGCTGTTGTCGTCCTCGTCCGGGTCGTTCGCGCCGAGGATGCTCACCGCGGTGCGGAGCGTGTCCATCGGATGCGCGGACTCGGGCAGCGCGAGCAGGGTGAGGACGAGATCGTGCGACAGGGCGCGGTGGGCGCGTTCGGCCGCGTTCTGCTCGGCCAGCTGGTCCGGCGTCGGGAGTTCGCCGTGCCACAGCAGGTAAGCGACCTCCTCGAAGCTGCAGTGCGCGGCGAGGTCCTGGACCGGGTAACCACGGTAGGTCAGCGAGTTGGTGTCCGGGTTGACCATGGAGACCGCGGTGGTGTCGACGACGACTCCGGCGAGTCCTTTGCGGATAGCGGGTGCAGACATAGGTGTCCCCTTGAAGGAATGCGCGCCGGGTCAGACGCGGAAAGTGAAAACGTTCTCGTCAAACGCGTTGTATTCGGAATAGTCGAGCAGGTCGTAAAGGTCGCGGCGATGCTGCATCTGTTCGAGCAGCGACACTTGACTGCCCTCTTCGCTGATGGTGCGCAGGCCGGTTTCCGCGGCGTGCATGGCCAGCCGCAGCAGGGTCACCGGGTAGATGACCACGTTGACGCCCGCTGATTCGAGCGTTTTCGCGTCGAGGAGTTCGCTTTTCCCGAATTCGGTCATGTTCGCGAGAATCGGGATGTCGACCGCTTTCCGGAGCTTCTCGAAATCGGCGGCGTCGGCCATCGCCTCCGGGAACAGCAGGTCCGCGCCCGCGTCGGCGAATTCCTTCGCGCGGACGATCGCCTCGTCCATGCCGTGCACGGCCTTGGCGTCGGTGCGCGCGGCGATGACGAAGTTGGGATCGCGGCGCGCGTCGACCGCGGCTTTGATCCGCTTCACCGCGGTTTCGCGGTCCACGACGTCCTTGCCGTCGAGATGGCCGCACCGCTTCGGGTTCACCTGGTCCTCCAGGTGCATCCCGGCGACCCCGGCGTCCTCCAGCAGCTGGACGGTCCGCGCGGCGTTCATCGGCTCGCCGAACCCGGTGTCCGCGTCGACCAGCGTCGGCAGCGCGGTGACCCGCGAGATCTGCTGCGAGCGCCCGGCCACCTCGGTGACGGTGGTGAGCCCGATGTCCGGCAGGCCGAGATCGGCCGACAGCACCGCGCCGGAGATGTAGACGCCGTCGAAGCCACGGCGTTCGATCAGCTTCGCGCTGAGCGGGTTGAACGCGCCGGGCAGGCGCAGCAGCCGGCCGGAGTTGAGCGCCTCGCGGAATCCGGCCCGTTTCCCGGCGGCTGGGGGAGTGGCGTGGAGCATCAGAAAATCCCCTTCGTCCGCGGGCCCGCGTCGATCGCCGAGGGCAGAGCGAGTTCCCGGACCTCGTCGGCGTCCAGTTCGGACAGCCGGCTCACGGCGTCGAGGAACCGGTCCTGGTCCGCCGGTGCGATCACCCCCTCGGCGAGCGTGCGGAATTTCGCCACGTAGTGCTCGCGGGCGAACGGCCGGGCCCCGGCGGGATGGGCGTCGGCGACGGCGATCTCGTCGGTGATCGCGGTCCCGTCGGCCAGCGTGACCTCGACCCGGCCGCCGAACGCCGGCTCCGGCTCGTGGTAGCGCCGGGTCCACTCGGGATCTTCCACAGTGGACACCTTCTGCCACAGCTCCACAGTGTCCGGACGGGTCGCGCGTTCCCGGGCGTAGGAGGCTTCGTGGTGCCAGCTGCCGTCCTGCAGCGCGACCGCGAAGATGTACGGAATCGAGTGGTCGAGCGTTTCGCGGCTGGCATTCGGGTCGTACTTCTGCGGATCGTTCGCGCCGGAGCCGATCACGTAGTGCGTGTGGTGGCTCGTGTGGATCACGATCCGCTCCACCTTCCCCAGTTCGCCGAGCCGCGGCCCGAGCCTGCGGGCGAGGTCGATCAGCGCCTGGCTCTGGTACTCCGCCGAGTGCTCCTTGGGATAGGTGTCCAAAATGGACCGTTTGGCCTCGCCGGGCGCGGGCAGCGGCACGGTGTAGCGCGCTTCCGGGCCGCTGAGCAGCCACGCGAGGAAACCGTCCTCGCCCTCGTAGATCGGGCTCGGCGCGCCCTCGCCGCGCAGCGCCCGGTCGACCGCCTCGATCGCGGTCTTCCCGGCGAACGCGGGGGCGTACGCCTTCCAGGACGAGATCTCGCCCTTGCGGGACTGGCGGGTGGTCGTCGTGGTGTGCAGCGCCTGCCCGATCGCCTGGTACACGGTCTCGGTGTCCAGCCGCAGCAGCGCGCCGAGTCCGCCCGCGACCGACGGGCCGAGGTGCGCGATGTGGTCGATCTTGTGCTCGTGCAGGCAGATCCCGCGGACGAGGCTCACCTGCAGCTCGTACCCGGCGGCGATCCCGCGGACCAGATCGGCCCCGGTTCGGCCGGCGTGCTGCGCGACAGCGAGAATCGGCGGGATGTTGTCGCCCGGGTGCGAGTAGTCGGCGGCGAGGAAGGTGTCGTGGTAGTCCAGTTCGCGCACCGCGACGCCGTTGGCCCACGCGGCCCACTCCGGGGAGTACCGGCCGGAGACGCCGAACACGGCCGCGCCGGGGCTGGCCGGATGCGCGAGCGCCTGGTCGCGGGCGGCGGACACCGGCCGCCGGGACAGCGAGGCGGCGGCGACCGCGGCGTTGTCGATCACCCGGTTGACCACCATGTCGGCGACCTCGGGCAGCACCGGCACCGGATCGGTGGCGACGGACGCCAGCTTCCAGGCCAGCTGCTCCTCGCGCGGCAGCGGCTCGGCGGACCGGTAGGTGCGGACGGTGTGGTCGGTCATCGCGTTCCTTTGTGAATGTTGTGAGGCTTGACCGCCAGCGTCGCACTCGCCCGGGTGCGCGGCCAGTCCTGCGGCCGGTGAAGTGTTGTGAAGGTTTCCCTGGGAGTTGTCATAGTTGTTACAGTCAGCGTGTGGAGAAGATGTACGCCGGGGCGCGGCTGCGGCAGCTGCGCGAGGACCGGTCGCTGTCGCAATCGGACCTGGCGCGGCTGCTGGAGATCTCGCCCAGCTACGTGAACCAGCTGGAACACAACGGCCGTCCGCTGACCCTGCCGGTGTTGCTGAAGCTCACCGAGCACTTCGGCGTGGACGCCGAGTTCTTCGCGCCGCAGGACACCGCCCGCTTGGTCGCGGACGTGCGCGAGGTGTTCGCCGACGACACAGTGGACGGTGCGATCTCACCATCCGAAGTGGACGAACTGACCGCGAAACTGCCCAGTGTCGCCCACGCGATGGTCGCGCTGCACCGCCGTTACCGCGAAGCGGTCGAGAACATCGCCGCGCTCACCGCGGAGCAGGGGATGGACCAGACGTCGGTCCAGCAGCCGCACGAAAAGGTCCGTGACTGGTTCTACGCCCGTAACAACCACGTCGGCATACTGGACCAAGCTGCCGAAGGCCTCGCGACCGAGTTGCGACTTCATCCCGGTGAAGTGCGCGCGGGCCTGGTCACCGCTTTGAAGCAACGACACGGCGTGCGGGTGGCCACCGAACAGCTCGGCACTGGGCAGCACTTCTTCGACCGCCGACACAAGGTGCTGCAGCTGTCGCTGATGCTCCGGCCAGGACAGGTCGCGTTCCGGCTGGGATCCGAGCTGGCGATGCTGGAATCCGGTGCCGAGATCGACCGGCTCGCCGACAGCAGCGGATTCTCCGACGAGACCGCGCGACGGCTGCTGCGGATCGGCCTCGCCAACTACTACGCGGGCGCGCTGGTGCTCCCGTATCGGGCGTTTCTCGGCGCGGCGGAACGACTTCGCTACGACGTGACGTTGCTGTCCGGAGAGTTCGGCGTCGGCTTCGAGACCGTGTGCCATCGACTGTCCACTTTGCAGCGTCGCGGTGCGCGCGGGGTGCCGTTCTCGTTTGTCCGGGTCGATCGCGCGGGCAACGTGTCGAAACGCCAGTCGGCCACCGGATTCTACTTCTCCCGCGCGGGCGGCTCGTGTCCACTATGGATCGTTTACGAGGCGTTTTCCTCGCCGGGCCGCATTGTCACGCAGATCGCCGAACTGCCGGACGGCAAGAAGTACTTCTGGCTCGCCCGCACGGTCACGCGTGCCGCGGGCGGGCACGGCGAACCGGGCAAGACATTCGCGATCGGCCTCGGCTGCGAACTGCGGCACGCGAACCGGCTCGTGTACTCCGACGGGCTGGCGCTCGGCAAGGACGCGGCGGTGACCCCGATCGGCATGGGGTGCAAAGTGTGCGAACGCCCGGCGTGCCCGCAGCGCGCGTTCCCGGCGATCGGCCGTCCGCTGCGGGTGGCCGACCACTCAAGCAGCGTGCTGCCGTACCCGCCGCTGAGATGAGCGCGCGGGCAGCGGAAGGTCCGTGAGGGGAACCCTGAGGGAATCAGATTCCCTGTTGAGTCCCAGCTGATGTGACACAGTTTGTGTCTCTCGGCATGTGACGCACCCGGGTCGGGTGATATTCGGGGTCTGTCGCTTGATCAGCGTTGTGGTTGCCGGCCATGACGCGGTAACGGGCGAAGATGCTGCTGATGGACGCGACGTTGGTGGTTCAGGCGAAGCTGGGGAACGTGTCGGAGTGGTGCCGGGTCAACGGTGTCGACAGGCGCACGTTCTATCGGCACCGTGCCCGGATCCTTGACGAGGGGCAGTGGACCGAGCGGTCGCGGCGGCCGAAGACCTCTCCGCATGCGACGCCGGAGCCTGTGGCAGCCGAGATCGTGCGGCTGCGCACCGAACTGGTCCCGGACAACGGCGCCGACCCGATCCGGGACGCGCTGCAGGTGCTGGCCCTCGAACAAGGCTGGGACGCGCGGGGCTGGCGGGTGCCGGCGCGGGCCACGATCAACCGGATCCTGGCCCGCGCCGGTCTGCTGGAGGGCAACCCGCGCAAACGCCTGAAGGCCTCGCTGCGCCGGTTCGCCTACGCCCGCCCGCGCGACTGCTACCAGATCGACGCCACCGAGGTCGTCCTCGCCGACGGGACGAAAGCGGTGGTGTTCGACGTGCTCGACGACTGCACCCGGCTGCTGGTGGCCTGCCACGCCGCTCTGTCCGAGACCTCGGCTGCGGCTGTCGCCGCGGTCACCGCTGCCGCCGACGCCTACGGCGCACCGGGGATCGTGCTGTCCGACAACGGATCCGCGTTCACCTCCCGGCACCGCGCCAACACCAAACCCTCGGCGTTCACCAGCACCGTCACCGGCTGGGGCACCCGCCTGATCCACTCCAGCCCGTATCACCCGCAGACCTGCGGCAAAGTCGAACGCCACCACCAGACCCTCAAACGCTGGCTCGCCTGCCAGCCCGCCCAGCCCGCCACCCTGGCCGAGCTGCAGACCCTGCTCGACGCCTACCGCGAGTACTACAACACCCGCCGCCGGCACAGCGCCCTGGGCCGCCGCACCCCGCACGACACCTGGACCAGCGCCGACCACCTCGGCGGTCCCCAGCACCTGCCCGTCCAGGCCGACGCCACCGTCCACCACCTCACCGTCAACGCCCGAGGACTCGTCCAGCTCGGCCGAACCGCACGCATCCGCGTCGGCACGGCCCACGCCGGACACAACATCACCGTCATCCGCGACCACGACCGCGCAACCGCCTACACCAGCAACGGCCACCCGATCGGCCACATCCACCTCGACCACATCCACCTCGACCACGCCAAGCGCTACCAAGGCACCCTCACCCCAGCCGCCTAACATGAGACACAACAACCGAGACAACCCTGCGACAGATCAACCGAGACAAAACAGGGAATCAGATTCCCTCAGGGTGCCCCTCACGGACCGCTGGCCCTGCGGCCCAGTGCTGGTCCGGCTGGGCGGGGAAGTTTAGCGCCGGGTCCGTCGCCTGGATGAGGGGCGCGCCACTCTCGACATACTCGGACTTCCTACTTTATGGTGTCCACAGGTCCACGGTGCAGGGAAGCCGGTGCGAATCCGGCGCGGTCCCGCCACTGTGACCGGGGAGTGCCGTCCCACGCGGGAAGCAGGCCACTGGCGAGAGCCGGGAAGGCCGGGACGGGGCAGATCCGGGAGCCAGGATACCGGCCGTGGACGTCCGTGTTCGTCCACGAGGATGGAGCAGAACCGGGGTTGAGTACCAGCGGTACAGCGGTTGCCGCTAAGCCGTAATCCGCAGGTCAGCAGCAGAAGACGTTGCCGAAGGTGCCTGTGTTGACTGTGATCGCGAGCGGGCGCGGCTCGAACGCGCCCCAGGCCGGGGTGGCGTCGGTGCGGCGGGCGGGTACTCGGTCGAGGGGCTGCTGCGCGACGTCAACGGCGATCCGGTCGAGCTGCCCGAGGTGTCGCCGGTCGGGTGCCGGTGACGCACGCCGATCTTGACCAGCGCGGCTGGTAGGCGGGATCGTGCTACGGCTGACCGTGGCCTGGTTTTTCGTCCCAATAGGCCCGGGACTAAGGGACGATGAGGGGCTGAACGTGCGGGTCAGGTCCGCGCCGTGGCGAGGGTGTGGGCGGGGGTGTCTCGGCGATTGCTGCTGGTTTTGTGCACGGGTGAACTGACGCGGTGGAACATCGGCGATCCACTGGGCTGATGGAGATCGGTTCGAGGGTGCACGGCGTCGCCACTCATCGAGGCCCGTGGATCGTGGGGCCGGTCGTGATCGTCGGCGAGGACGGTCGCGGCGGTGTTGACCTGGTCCGGCAGCCGGCCAGGACGGTCCGCTCGCCCGAGTGGGACGTGATGGACCTGACGGATCTGGCAGCGCGGCAGCTGTGGTCGGTGCCGTACACGGCGGGGCAGGTCACCGAGAAGTGAAAACGCGCAGTGCCCGCCGCCCCTGAACGGCGGGCACTGCGCGTGGAACGTGCTGGTCAGCGGACGTCGGTCCAGCCGGCGTCGTTGTCCGGCGCGCAGCTCGTCGGTGATCGTCGTCCGCGTACGCGCAAGGACGGGCGTGGCATGCCGGCTCGCGGGGGCCGGCCTGATCGACGTGGCGCTGGAGGAGCTGGTGCGGGCCTGGAACGCGTCGGTGATTGCGCTCCCGGGGTTGCTCGGGCTCTGGGCGGGTTCACGTGTTTTCTGTCTTCGGGCGAGTCCTGCCCAGTCGGAGGTAGTGCCGGTGCATGCCCTCCCGGGACATCCCGCGCGCGCGGGCGAGCGTCGCGAACGACTCGCCCCGGTCGAGGCCCGCGTCGATCAGTCGCCGCTCGGCGGCGTCGAGGTCTGCGCGCACCTCCGGGACGAGCATCAGCGCGGCAGCGACGTCGGCGGCGGTGACCTCGCTCGCGGTGGGGAGCCCTGCTGCGCGGTGGGCCTCGTCGAACCCGGGCTCGCTGGAGGCGACCGCGCCGACGATCTCCACCACGCTGCCGAGGTGAGGCTGGGCGTCGTCCTCGGCCGGCGGCAGGTAGCGGCCGAGCCGGTCCAGGATCTCGCGGAGACGCTCCAGGCTGAGCCTGTTCTCAACGGGCATGGACCGGCACCGTATCCTGCGATCCGGCGGGCTGCGACGGCGAGGACGCCGGGCGGGGCTCTCCGGTCAGTCGGTGATCCCGTCGTCGACGTACAGGATCCACGAGTTCGACGGGCCGTCGGCGATGCAGGAGAAACCGGACGACCCGGGGTGCGCGTTCACGTAGCCCTGCCCGTAGGCGACGCACTCGTCCACGGTGGAATACCGGCCGTACTCGAAATACGACAGGACTCTCGCCGGACCGGCCTCCGCCTGCCGACCGAGACTCTCCGCGCCGGCCGTCCCGCCCGACACCGCCACTGCCGACGCGACGATTCCCGCTACCGCGCATGCTCGCGCGAACTTAGCGCCGCCGCGGCTGCCTTCGCCGCCACCATTCTGGAAATCATGATTACGCCCCGCTTCCCTCCGGCGCCTTTATCTGCACGACCTTTATCTGCATCCTGAGAATCTCGCGGAAATTACCGCGCATCCGAGGTTCCAGCCCGTCGGGCCGACACCTTCCGCACAAGATCCCCGTCCTCGATCCGGCGACCGCGCCCTCCTCGAGACCTCCGCGAATTCCCCCGCCGCATCAGGTGTATCGTCGCGCCGAGCCGGGAATGTCGACAAGGCTCTATTTGGGCGATATAGGATTTTGCGGTGCGGGCGGGCATGCCGCGCTAGCCGGCGTCGGCGGATGACCTACCGCACCGCCGAACGAGCGGGGCCAGGAACGACCGGCAAAGGCGGCTGGGATTTGGACCGACTCGCCGCCCTGTTCTCCGACGACGCGCACGTGCAGATCGAAGCAACCTGGGGCATCTACCAACGAATGATCGCTGCCTACCGCGAAGAGCACCGACCTCGCGGTCGTGACCTAATGGCCAACCTCATCGACTCGATCAGGCACGGCGTTCCCAAGGCCCTCATCGAGGTCATCGCGTTCGGGCGGACGCTGAACAAGCGCGCCGCCGGCGTTGCTGGTGGTACCGATCGCGAACCCGACGGCCAGATCGGCGTAGGTCTCGCCTTTGCGCAGGTGCGCGAGGATCAGGCGGCCCGCTCGCCCACGCTAAGGCACCGCCATCTGGTCCCGACCTGCTGGTTGAGTCGGCCTGGGGTGCGGTGCCGGGATTGCTCCCGGTCTGTTTCCCCCGGCCGCTCGCCGAACCCGCCGTGCCGATCTCTCGGTAGCGGGCTCTCCATCGACATCGACGGTCCGGTCTACCTGGTCGTCGACGGTCACCCCACCCGCCGTGCCAAGGTGGTGAAGCAGTTCGTCGCCGACACCGACGGTGCCTTGCGGCTGTTCGTGCTGCCCGCCTACTCCCCGCAACTAAACCTCGACGAGGGGGTCTGGAAGAACGTCAAACACGACCGGGTCGGGCGCACCGCCGCCATCGACGCCGACGAGTTCAAGTCCAAGATCCTCGGCGCGCTACGCCGCCTACAGAAGATGCCCCAGACCGTGCGCGCATTCTTCGCCGGTCCCGACCTGCGCTACATCATCGCATGATCAAGTCCATTAACCAACGATCGCCTTAGTATGTCCTGTGCCCCTACGCGACAGGTGAAGTCACGGGACCATGGGCGGCCACTGGCGGCGGTGGCAGGAATTTCCTGGATGACATCCCAATGTTCGACGATCTTTCCTCCCCCGGCACGGAAGATGTCGACAACCGCCGCCGCGGGACCCGACCCGCAACCGACTCCGCGTGAACGACAATCAGGTCGCCACCATCAACGATCTGCCCCGCGCGGGAACGGGCACCCGTCCACGCTTGTAGCCCACTGATCGCCTCCACAAATGCCATCTTACCATCAGCTACACGGGGAGCGTGCTGCCGGTGCGGATCCCCAACGTACCTCGCCGACGCCCCCGCAACGTCACTGTCAACAAATGCCTGCCGGTAGAAGTCGCTCACAATCCGCGCATTTGAACTCAAAGCGGCCGGAACGGCCGAGCTTGCAGGAGCCGTCGGCATCGCCGATGGTAGAGCGCATGCGGACGTCACAGCCAGGGCCGCGACGATCGCCGGCAACAAGAACGGTCCACGTTTCACGTGTTCCCTCACTCGAAGATAGGAATGGAACGATGCTGCGGCAATGTGCGCCGGAGATACTAGCCGGCCTCCTCGCTGCCGAATCGTTTCCGAGTTCGCCAGAATAGGGAGATTGCAATTCTTCGCATTGGATCACTAGCGGCGGCGAAAGTGCGTCACTATTACCTTGCGTCGCGGCCGCGGTGCGCACCACTTCGATAGGTCGGGGACGACTCGCCGGTTACGCGGCTACCCACGCCAGACCGTTCCACGCCGTTCGTATTCGAGCGCGGATTCCGCCTCCGCCGCAAGCCGTGTACCGAACTCACGTTCAATGAGCCACAGCCCGAGGTCGAGCCCCGAGGTGATGCCACCCGCGGTCACCAGATCACCGTCGTCGACCACCCTGGCATCAACGACACTACCGCCTTGCGCAGCCAGGTCCTCCTTCGCGCCATGGTGAGTAGTGCAAGGCCTCCCTCGCGTCAACCCCGCACCGGAGAGAACCATGACCCCCGTGCACACGCCTGCCATCACCACCCCCTGATCGTGCACATCCCGCAGGTTCCGCATGACCGCCGGGTCCCCGATCAGCTGATGCACGCCGGGCTGCTTCGGATCCGCGTACCGACTCCCCGGAACCACCAGAAGATCCACCTGCGCCGGTGACCACCCCAAATCCACGTCCAACTGCGCACCATAAGCACTGGCGACCCTCCCCGGCCGCCCGGCCGTGATCAGCCGACACTCCAGCGGAGCGCCCAGCGAAGCAGCCAGTCCCAAAACCTCGAACGGCCCCGCCCAGTCCTGCTCCTCGACACCATCGAACATCAGAACCTGAACACGAAGAGGACGGCCCTCGCCCCACGGACGACCAGGCAGCACCGCGTGCACCCAAGACTGCGACGACACTGCACCACCCGCCACCCCGGCAGCAGCCAACGAACCCAAGAACCTACGCCTGTTCATAAGCTGAGAGTCGACCACCGGGTGAGCCCAGTTCCCCACATTGATCTACATCACTTGCCTGCTCTCGATCTGCACAGGGGGCTGTCTCCCGATCGGTGGGCCCCGCACGCAATATGCTTAGAGCGTGTTTGAGAAGATCATCTTGAGGGTGTGAACACGCGCTTTTGAGGGCGGGTTGCCGGTGCGCGGCGGGCGATCCGTCGGGTGATGGTGTTGATCGCTGCCCAGCGGATCATGGCCTCCGGGGTGGCGGGGTGGCGTTCGTAGTTGCGGGCGAGACGGCGGTGCGCGGTGATCCAGGCGAAGCTGCGTTCCACGGCCCAGCGGCGCGGAATGATCGCGAAGCCGCGCTGGTCGGCGGGCTTGCGCACGATGTGCAGCGTGGTGGCGAGGATCGTCTGCGCCCACTCGAGCAGGCGCCCGGCGAAGGTGCCGTCGGCGAAGACGAACCGGACCCGGGTGCGGAGGTAGGTGTCGAGCAGGACCGGTTTGGCACCGTCGCGGTCCTGCAGCCCGGCCGAGCAGACGACCACGCACAGCAGCAGCTCGAGGGTGTCGGTGACGATGAACCGCTTCCGCCCGTTGATCTTCTTCCCTGCGTCGTAGCCGCGCGAGGTCTGGCCGACGGTGTCCGCCCCCGTTACCGTCTTCGTGGTCCTCGAAGCGGCGACCACGAACTCCTTGATCAGGAGCTGCGAAGAAGGTAACTGTGATTCTGGGCTGGCAGCCCGGCCTGGTCTGGTTGCTGTCAGGCTCGGCGTCGACTGCTCCGGCATGACTCGAAACGGTAACTGGCGATCAGAGGATCTGCCGTGCCCCCGAGATGTCTGCTGGAGCGTCGGCGTCGGCCTGGCCCACCTGATTGGCTTGATAGCAGCTCGTCCGCCGCTCGCGGCGTGACTCGTCACAGTTCTGCCACCCGGGTGACCTCTGCCCAGGCCGACGCCGCGCACACGGCTTGTCCCGCTTGGAGAAGAGGAACCACGACCGCATGACCATGCTCGCAGAACAGGTCGACGGCGTCATCGGGGTGGACACCCACCGCGACACCCTGGCCGCGGCCGTCGTCACCCCGGTCGGCGCCGTGCTCGCCCACGCCGACGTCACCGCCGATGCTCGCGGCTACCGGGAACTGCTCCGGTTCGCCCGCCGGCATGTTCCGGGCGCCCGGTGCTGGGCGTTGGAGGGCGCCGGCAGCTACGGTGCCGGCCTGGCGGCGTTCCTCGACGCCGAAGGCGAACGCGTTGTCGAGGTCTGCAGGCCGAAACGCCCGGCCCAGCGCGGCGGTCGCAAGACCGATCGCATCGACGCTGTCCGCGCGGCACGCGAAGCACTGGCCAGCGAACAGCTGATCCATCCTCGCCGCCGAGGAGAACGCGAAGCCTTGCGCGTGCTGCTGACCACCCGTCACAGCGCGGTGCTGGCGGCCACGGCCGCGATCAACCACCTCAAGGCGCTGATCGTCTCCGCTCCCGAGGATCTGAGGTCGGGGTTGCGGGGCAAGTCCAGTTCGGCCCAGATCGCCTGCTGCGCCGAACTAAACGACTCGCCAGACGGTTCGCTGGAGCTTCGCATGACGATCCGGGCGCTGCGTTCAGCCGCCCGGCGAGTCCTGACCCTGCGCGCCGAGGCGAAGGACTTGGAGACCGAACTCGCGATTCTGGTCGAGCGGATCGCTCCCGAGTTGCTCAACCTGGCCGGCGTCGGCTCGATCAGCGCTGCCCAGATCCTCATCAGCTGGTCTCACTCGGGCCGGTTCCGCTCTGAAGCCGCGTTCGCCGCCTTCGCGGGCGCCGCACCAATCCCGGCCTCATCCGGGATGACCCACCGGCACCGCCTCAACCGCGGTGGAGACCGGCAGCTCAACCGGGCGCTGCACACGATCACGATGATCCGCATGCGCGTCGACCCCGCAACCAAGGCCTACATCGCCAAACGCGCCGCCGAGGGCAAGACGTCACGCGACGCGCAACGATGCATCAAACGCGCCCTCGCCCGCACGATCTTCAAACTTCTCGAACGGACCACACCCGAATACCCCGTCCGCGAATCGCAGACCCGCACCATCGCGGCTTGACACGACATAGCAGCCTCGGGGGCTCCGCGCCGGATCGCCTCGTCCGAGCAGGGCGCGCTCGTAGCCCGGCTCGGACGCGTCCAGTGCATTCGCGACGAGCGCGAGGTTGCGGAATTTGTGTGGCGTTCTGGAGCTGCACGCGTATTTCGCCGAACTGGGCAAGGGTTTGCTTCTGAGAATGTTGCCCTTGAGAGTCATGGGCCTCGGTGCCGGCTTGCGCCTAGACCCGCTCGCCGGGTCGATGGAAGAGCCGGCGAAGTGGCCCGACGCGACGCCTGGCCGCAGTCGCCGCGTCGCTCCGCGCCGTCCGGACGGTGGTTCTACCCTGCCCTGCCCGGCACAAGCAGTAGTCTCCGGCGCGGAGCCTTCTCCGGCGGTCGCGGGTTCCGTGCGGGTTCCGGAAAACCCGGCTCCCTGGGCGAGGATCGGGGCCGCGGAGATGTCTTTCCCTCGGAATATGGTTAGGCTAACCTTTGTGTTGCTGTCCGTTTCGTAGCGAAAGCTGGTTCCGCATGACCGTCGATCTCCTCGGCGCCGAGCCGACCGTGCACTTCGAGGCCGAGGTGCTCGCCGTGGCTCCGCTCGGCGAGAGCCTGGTCCGGGTGACGTTCGGCGGTCCGGGGATGCGGGACGTGACGACGTGCGGACCGGGCCAGCGGGTCAAGATCTTCCTGTCCCGGGAGCCGGGTGCGGACCCGCGGGTGCCGACCGGCGAGGACTGGTATCGACGCTACCGCGAGATTCCCGAGTCGGATCGCCCGTACATGCGCACCTACACGATCCGTGCCGCGCGGCCGGGCGAGATCGACGTCGACTTCGTGCGGCACGGCGACAGCGGTCCGGCGACGCGCTGGGCCGCCGCGGTGAAGCCGGGCGACCGAGTCGTCGTCTACGGCCCGAACGCGAGGTTCGAGGACGACGGCGACCCTGCCCGGCGGGGCGCGGATTACGGTGCTCCGGCCGACGCGAGCTGGCAGCTGATCGCCGGCGACGAGACCGCGCTGCCCGCGATCGGCGGCATCGTGGAGAGCCTGGCCCCGGGGCAGCGGGCTTACGTCTTCGCCGAGGTGCCGGTCGCGGCCGACCGGCAGGAGTGGCAGACCGACGGCGACGTCACCGTGACCTGGTTGCCGCGCGACGGCGCTCCGGCCGGGACGAGCGCGGCATTGCTCGCCGCGGTGCGCGAAGCGGAGCTGCCCGCCGAGCCCGGTTACGCGTGGCTGGCGGGGGAAGCGCGGCAGGTGCGGGATCTGCGCCGGCACTTGGTCGGCGAACGCGGGATGGACCGCAAGCGCATCGATTTCTGCGGGTACTGGCGCTACGGGAAGTCCGAGGACGCCCCGTTCGAGCCGGAACCGCGGGACTGAGGCCCGCTGACGTGAGGAATGCGGTGGAAACGACGACGCCGCGCGCCGCCGTCCGGCTGCTGGGGCACTGCCTGCGCACCCAGTGGAAACACGTGCTGCCCGCGATCGCCGGGGGCGCGGTCTTCCAGCTTTCCTCGGTGATTTTCCCGCTCTGCGTGGAAAAAGCCATCGACCAGGGCATCAACGCCGGGGACCAGGCGGCGACGCTGCGGTGGGCGCTGGCCATCGTCGGGGCGGCGGCGCTGCTGGTGGCCGGGCTCGCGCTGATGCAGTGGCAGATCACCGTCGCGGCGGTCTCCGCGTCGAACGGGCTGCGGGCCGCGCTGCTGGACCACGGGCTGCGGATGGACCGCCGCGGCCTGGCCCGGTTCGGCCGCGGCGATCTCGCCACCCGCGGCACCCGCGATGTCGATTTCGTGCACCACTGGCTGGCCGGATTCGCCTCGATGGTCACCGGGCTGGGCGGATTCGCGGTCATCCTGGTGCTGATCGGACGGCTGGACGGCCTGCTCGCGCTGGTCGGCCTGGCGACCGTGCCCGCGCTGGTCGCGCTGAACATCGTGCTGCCCCGGCGGTTCTCGGCGGCCAACAACCGGCTTTCGGCCGCGCACGGGGCGCGCGCCGACTCGGTCGAGGAACTGCTTTCCGCGAGTGTGGCGGTGCGCGGGATCGGCGGCTTCGGGCCGCTGCTGGACCGGCACGCCGAGCACAGCCGGACGGTCGCCGAGGAGACGGTCGCGACCGCGAAGGCGGCGGCGAACTGGGCCGCCACCGGGCCGTTCGTCCCGGGTCTCGCCACCGCGGCCGGGCTGCTGGCCGGCGGCTGGGCGGCGATCGACGGGGCGTTGACGGTCGGCGGGCTGGTCGCGTTCACGACGTGGATGGCGATGCTGGGCATGTGGGTCGGGGTGCTCACCGACCGGTTCACCCAGCTCGGCGAGGCGCTGACGGCGGGACGGCGGATCGCCGAGGTCCTGGCCGCGCCGGCGGCCGCGGACGCGGGGCAGCCGCTGCCGGGACCGGCGGCTCTGGTCGCGTCGGGAGCGGTGGCCCGCCCGGGGCCGGACCGGACGATCGGGCCGTTCGACCTCACGGTCGCTCCGGGGGAGTTCGTCGCGGTGTCCGGCGCGATGGGCTCGGGCAAATCGACGTTGCTGCGGATGCTGGCGGGCTGGACCGACCCGGACGCGGGTGCCGTCCGCTACGGCGGGGTCGACCTGCGCACGGCCGCGCGCGGAGAGATCCGGCGGCGGCTGGTTTTCGTGCCGCAGCGTCCCGCCCTGCTTTCCGGGACGATCCGCGAAAACCTGATGCTGGGGCGACCGAAGCTGACCGGGCAAGAGCTTCGTTCGGCTTGCGCGGCGGCGGCGATTCACGATCATCTCGAGAGCCTGCCGAAGGGCTACGACACGGAAACCGGCGAAGGCGGAGCCACGTTGTCGGGCGGCCAGTTGCAGCGGCTGGCGCTGGCGCAGGCGTTCCTGCACGGCGCCGACGTGCTGTTGCTGGACGACGTGACCTCGGCGGTGGACGCGACGACCGAACAGCGGATTCTCGCCGGGCTGCGCGAATGGCTGGACGCCGGCGAGGGCCGGGCCGTGGTGTTCGCCGGGCACCGGAGCGCGGTCGCCGAAGCGGCCGACCGCGTGGTGGCGCTGCCCGCCGGGGCGGTTCCGGACGCGGTGGGAGCTTGCCGTGCCTGACTTGACGCACAACGCGGGCCGCGGTTCCCGCAGGGGAGCGCCCGATGTCTGAAGCGCCGCTGCTGAGCGAAAAACCGCGTCTGCGCGGGGTGCTGCGCCGGACCGTTCCGTTCCTCCGGCCGCACCGCGGCGTCCTGGCCGCGGCGATCGGCCTCGGGACCGCCGCGACGCTGGCGCTGACGCTGGTCCCGTCGGTCGTCGGGTGGGCGGTCGACCGGGTCGCCGGCCGCGACGTCGAAGGGCTCGGGTTCGCCGCCGCGGCGTTCGTCGGGCTCGTGCTCGCCCGGCTGATCCTCTTGCGCAGCGGGGAGATCTGGCTCGCCAAAGCGGGCGAACGGGTGGTCAAGAGCCTGCGCGACCTCGTCGTGTCGCGGCTGGCCACCGCGCCGTTGCGGTTCTTGGAAGCGCAGCGTTCCGGCGACCTGCTCCGCCGCAGCACCACCGAGATCGCCGACCTCGCCTCGTTCGTGCGCGGAGACCTCCCGGACCTGCTTTCGGTGACCGGCTATCTCCTGTTCACCACGATCCTGCTGCTCGTGTACTCGTGGCAGCTCACGCTCGTGGTCGTGCTGGTCTTCCTGCCGCTGTCGGTGCTGGTCATGCGGTGGTTCCAGCGCGGAGCCGGTCCCGCCTTCGCCGCCGAGGCCGCTGCGCAGGCGGCGGTCGCCGCCACCTACCGGGAAGGCTTGCAGGCCCGGGAGGCGATCGTCTCGCGCGGGGCGGAGGACCAGTGGCGCGAACGCTTCGACCGAGACGCGGCCGAGGTGCGCAAGACCGCGCTGCGCACGGAGTTCGTCGTTCTCCGCACCGGCGGGGTCACCCTGGCCCAGAGCGTCGCCGACGCGACGGTCCTCGTCTTCGGCGGCGGGCTCGTGCTCGCCTGGGGCCTGCCGCTGAGCACCGTCGCGGTGTTCGTCGTCGCCATGCGGCAGCTGTTCGACTCCACCAACCAGCTGACGACCCTGATCGGGCAGCTGCAGACTTCGCGCACCGGCCTCGCCCGGCTGCTCGACCTGCTCGACCTCGCCGAGCGGCCCGCGGGCTCCTGGCGCGTAGCCGACGTGCCCGAACGCGGCGTGCTCGAAGCGTCCGCAGTGGCCTTCCAGTACACCGCGGGCGTTCCCGTGCTCACCGGGGTGTCGTGCACGTTCCCGGCGGGCTCGCGCACCGGGCTCGTCGGGCCGACCGGGTCGGGCAAGACCACGCTCGCGAAGATCCTCACCGGGCTGTACCCGGTCGACGGCGGCTGCGTGCGCTACGCGGGCGTACCGCTGGACGAGATCGAGCCGGACCTGCTGCGCCGCCGGATCATGCTGGTGCCGCAACGGGTGCACCTCGTCGCGGGCACCCTGCGGGACAACATCCGGCTCGTTCCCGATCCGCCGCCGGACGAGCGCATCGCGCGGGCGCTCGAAGAGCTGGGCCTGCGCGAATGGGCGGCGAATCTGCCCGCCGGGCTCGACACCCCGGCCGGCGACGCCCTTTCCGCGGGCGAACGGCAGCTGGTCGGGCTGATCCGGGCCGCGCTGGTGGATCCGGCGGTGCTCGTGCTCGACGAGGCCACCGCGGACGTCGATCCGGCGACCGGGGACCGGATCGAGCGGGCGCTGGACCGGTTGCACGCCGGCCGTTCCCTGATCGTCGTCGCGCACCGGCAGTCGACCATCGACCGGCTGCCCGCGGCGGTGCGCCTGGAATCCGGCCGGGTGCTGGCGGGTGAACGATGACCGCGGTGTCGCCGGCCCCGCCGGGCAATGCCCGGCGGCGGCTCACCACGCTCCGGATCGCCGGGCTGGTCGTCATCCTGGCCCTGGTGCTCGCGGCGATGCTCGTCAGCGTCGCCGTCGGGGCCAAGCACCTGCTGATCGGCGTGGTGTGGGACGCCCTCTTCCATTTTGACGGCTCGTACGACGCGAACCTGGTCTGGGACCAGCGGATCCCGCGCACGCTGCTGGGCGCGCTGGTCGGGGCCGCGCTCGGCGGGGCCGGGGCGCTCATGCAGGCGGTGACGCGCAATCCGCTGGCCGATCCCGTGCTGTTCGGCGTCGAGGCGGGCGCGTCGGTGGCCGTCGTGACCGCGATTTCCTTCCTCGGGGTCGCCAGCCTTTCCGGCTACGTCTGGTTCGCCCTCGCCGGCGCGGCGGCGACCAGCGTGCTCGTCTACGTCCTCGGCGCCAGCAGCCGCGGCGGGGCGACCCCGGTGCGGCTCGCGCTGGCGGGCACGGTGGTGACGGCCGTGCTGACCGGCGTGATCACCGCGTTCACCACGATGCACGCGAAAACGTGGCAGGTCATGCGGTTCTGGACGATCGGCTCGCTGGTCAACCGCGGCTACGACGTGCTGTGGGAGGTGCTGCCCTTCATCGCCGCCGGCGCCGTGCTCGGGCTCGCGGTCACCGGAGCGCTCAACGCGCTGGCGCTCGGCGACGACGCGGGCCGGGCGCTGGGCGCGCACGCCGGGCGGACCCGGATCCTCAGCATGCTCGCCATCGTCCTGCTGTGCGGCGGAGCGACCGCCGCCGCGGGACCGATCGGGTTCGTCGGCCTCGCCGTGCCGCACGCGGTGCGCGCGATCGTCGGCCCGGACAACCGGTGGGTGGTGCCGTATTCGATGGTTGTCGCCCCGCTGCTGGTGGTGGGCGCCGACGTGGTCGGCCGGGTGGTCCTGCCGACCGGGGAACTGGAGGCGGGTGTGGTGACTGCGGTGATCGGCGCTCCGGTGTTCATCCACCTGGTCCGCCGGAAACGGCCGGCGAAACTGTGACCGCGACCGCGAATCGCCAGTGGACGGTCCGCTCCGGACGGGTTTCCCTGCGGGTGCACCGGCGGACCGCCGTCGTGGCGGCCGCGCTTGCCGTGCTGTGCCTCGGGGCGGTGCTGGCCAGCCTGCTGTCCGGGCAGTACGAGATCAGTGTGTCCGGCGTTTTCCGCGCGCTGGGCGGGCACGGAACGCTGCAGCAGCGGTACTTCGTCAACGACGTCCGGCTGCCGCGGGTGCTGGTCGCGCTCCTCGTCGGCGCGGCGCTGGCGGCGAGCGGGGCGATTTTCCAGAGCCTGTCGGCGAATCCGCTGGGCAGCCCGGACATCGTCGGGTTCAACAGCGGCGCGACCGCCGGGGCGCTGATCTGCCTGGTGCTGCTGCACGATTCGGGGCTGCTCGCCACCGGGATCGGCGCGGTCGGCGGGGGCGGGGCCGTCGCCGTGCTGGTCTACCTGCTGGCGTATCGGGGCGGGGTGGGCGGGTACCGGCTGATCCTCGTCGGCGTCGGGATCAACGCGCTGCTCGGCGCGGGCATCGCCTATCTGCTGAGCCGGGCGGAGCTGAACGATTCGCTCAACGCGCAGATCTGGCTGGTCGGGAGCCTCAACGGCCGCGGGTGGGACCAGGTGCGGATCCTGCTGGTCGTGCTGGCCGTGGTGCTGCCCGTCGCGTTCTCGCTGAGCCGGGCGCTGCTGACGCTGGAGATCGGCGAGGAGCCGGCGACGTCGCTCGGCTTGTCCGTGGGTTCGGTGCGGCGCTGGGCGGTCGTGGTGTCGGTGGTGCTCAGCGCGGCGGCGATCGTCTGCGCCGGGCCGATTTCGTTCGTGGCGCTGGCCGCGCCGCAGGCGGCGAAACGGCTGGCCCGCTCCGCCGGGCCTTCGCTGGTGGTCTCGGCGCTGACCGGCGCGTGCCTGCTGGCGCTGGCCGATTTGCTCGCGCAGCGGCTCATCGCGGGCGCCCAGCTGCCGGTGGGCGTGACCACGCTCGTGCTCGGCGGGCTGTACCTCGGCTGGCTGCTCGTCGGCGAAGTCCGCAAGGGTCGTGCCTGAACGGAAAATGCCGCCGTCGTCACTTTTCTGGCCTATGGCTGGATGCGTCCAATTAGGCTAGCCTTCCCTAAGTTCAACTGAGGGAGCTGTGATGACCAATCCGTTCGACGACGAGAACGGCCGATTCCTGGTGCTGGCCAACGACGAGGACCAGCATTCGCTGTGGCCGTCCTTCGCCGAGGTGCCTTCCGGCTGGAGAATCGTGAAAACCGAGGCGAGCCGCCAGGAATGCCTCGACTACGTCGAGCGGAACTGGACCGACATCCGGCCGAAGAGCCTCGTCGAGCGCATGGCGGCGGAAGCGGCCGAACGGCCGTGAACGACCGGGAAGGCACCGACCGGCGCGGATTCCTGATCAAAGCCGGCGCCGCGGGCGCGCTCGCGCTGGGAATCGGTTCCGTGGTCGGCGAGGCGATGCCGGCCGGACGCGGCGAGCCCGTCGCGATCGACCCGAAGGCGCTCGTCCGGCCGCGGGCGCAGGGCGACCGGACCGCTGTGGTGCGCCCGGCGGCGAACCGCGCGCCCTCCGGCGCGCCGTTCCGCGGCACAGTCACCGAGCTGACCCCGTTCCTCGACCCGCTTCCCCGGCTGACGCCGGCGTACGGGAACGGTGCGGGCGAGCTGACCATCCGGATGCGCGCGGCGACCGTTCGGCTGCATTCGCAGCTGCCGCCGACGAAGATCTGGGGATTCGACGGCCTGTTCCCCGGCCCGGTGATCGAAGCCCGCCGCGGCCGCCCGCTGCGCGTCACGTGGCGCAACGAGATCGCCGGCACCATGCCGGTGCCCGTCGTCGAGATCCCCTTCGACGAGAACGCCGATCCCTACCAGTGGGACGTTCCCGGCCGCGAAGGCGTCGCGCCGCGCGCGGACGTGGCGGCGCTGCCCGGCTGGACGTCGACCCACCTGCACGGGCACTTCAGCGACGGCAGCAGCGACGGCTGGGCCGAGGACGCCGTGCTGACCGGCCACAGCCAGCTGGTCGAGTACCGCAACGACCAGCCCGCCACGACGCTCTGGTACCACGACCACGCCATGCACATCACCCGCTGGAACGTGATGGCCGGCCTGCTCGGCATGTACATCCTGCGCGACGACGAGGAGCAGTCCCTCCGGCTGCCCTCGGGCGACCGGGAAATCCCGCTGGTGATCTGCGACCGGAACCTCGACACCGACGCGCGGAACCGGCTCACCGGCACGATGCTGCACAAGACCACGATCATGAGCACCGACCCGCTGAAGCAGGTGCGGTCCTTCGCCGGGCCGTACACGCTCGTCAACGGGGTGATCTGGCCGCGTCTGGACGTCGAGCCGGACTGGTACCGCTTCCGGATGGCCAACGCGTCCAACACCCGGCCCTACAACGTGCAGCTGGTCACCGACGACGGCAAGCCGGCGCCGCCCGGCACGGTCTTCGTGATCGGCACCGACGCCGGACTGCTCGGCGCCCCGGTCGACGTCCGGGACGGGTTCAGTCTCGCCGCTTCCGAACGCGCCGACGTGCTGATCGACTTCCGCGCGCTGGGCGGGCAGAATCTCAAGCTGCGCAACGTCAACTACGACCCGGGGCCGTGGCCGGACTTCCTGCAGTTCCGGGTGGGCCGGTTCGGCCGTCCGCCGGCGTTCCGGCTGCCGAAGACGCTGGCGAGGTCGTTCCGGCGGGTCACCGGAAAGCAGCCGGTGCAGGCCGAGCGGATGGTGATGCTGACCCCGGTCGGCGTTTCGCACGCCCGCCTGTGGGAGATGCGGCGGATCGACGGCCCGCCCGAGGGCAAGCTGCCGATCGACGGCATCGTGCAGGTCAAGGAGCAGGACGGCACGGTGGTCACCTGGCAGCGGATGGCCTACCGGTGGACCGATCCGCTGCAGTACACGGTGGCGACCGGCGCGTGGGAGCGCTGGCGGTTCTTCAACCTCGACTGGTCCGGCTGGCCGCATCCGATGCACGTGCACGTCTGCGCCTTCCAGCCGGTGCAGCGCGGGTTCTACGACATCGACGGCTTCAAGTTCATCGACCTGCCCGGCGGCGGGATCGGCGGCGGCACCGCCACGCCGGTGTTCTGGAAGGAGTCGCCGCCGGTCGAGGCGGCGCAGGCCGGCTGGAAGGACGTGGTGAACGCGGACGCGGGGGAGGCGGTCGACGTGATCGCCAGATTCGCGGACGTCACCGGCAAATTCGTCTACCACTGCCACATGCTCGAGCACGAGGACATGAGCATGATGCGCCCGTTCCTCGTGCAGCCGAAGGAAGTCATCGCCATCGCCGAGTCGATGGAGCACGAACTGCCGCCCGCGCCCGGCGGCGGGCACGCTCACTGAGTTCCGGCACCACGAGAGGATCACCTGTGTCGTCGGGGTACGAGGACGCCCGCAACCCGCTCACCGCCGCGCAAGAAGGGATCTGGTTCGGCTCGCGGCTCGATCCGCCGAGCCCGGCCTACCAGACCGGCGAGTACGTGGAACTGCACGGCGAGCTGGACGTCGAGGCGTTCCGCGCGGCGGTGCGCACGGCGATGTCCGAGGCGGACGGCCTGACTGTCCTTTTCGGACACGACCGGTCCGGCCCCCGGGCCCGCCCCGGCGCGGCCGCCCGGCCGGAACTGGCGGTCGTGGACGTGGACGGGGACCCGGAACCGCTGATGCGGGCCGAGCTGGCGAAGCCGCGCGACCTGGAATCCGGGCCGCTGGCGACCCAGATCCTCTACCGGGGGAAGGGAAACCGGCACGCCTGGTTCTTCGGCTGCCACCACATCCTGCTCGACGGGTACGGGTTCGGCCTGATCCAGCGACGCGTGGCCGAGGTCTACACCGCGCTGGCCGGCGGGGCGCCGGCCGGCGACAGCCCGTTCCGGCCGATGGCCGCGCTGCTGGAGCAGGACGCCGCTTACCGCGCGTCGGATCGCTTCGAGGACGACCGCCGGTTCTGGACGGAGCATCTGGCGGGACTGCCAGAGCTGCCCGCGGCGGTCCCGGCGTCGCACAGCTTCCTCCGGGAACACACCGCGGTCCCGGACTTCGCCGCGCTTTCCGCGCTGGCGAAGGAGATCGGCACCGGCTGGACCGAAGTAGTCATCGCCGCGACGGCGCTGTACCTGCACCGGATCTCCGGCGCCGCGGAGATCGTCCTCGGCCTGCCGGTGATGGGCAGGCTCGGCGCGGCTGCCCGGGTTCCGGCGACGACGGTCAACGTGGTGCCCCTGCGCGTCCCGGTCCGCCCCTCGGACCCGGTCGCCGAACTCGTCGCGACCGTGGCGGCCGAGCTGAAAACGACCCGGCCGCACCACCGTTACCGCGGCGAGGACATCCGCCGCGACCTCGGGCTGCTGGGGTCCCGGCGGCTCGTCGGGCCGTGGATCAACATCAAGCCGTTCCCCACCGAGCTGTCCTTCGGCGGACTGCGCGCGAAGACGCACTACCTGGCGGCGGGGCCGGTCGACGACCTGTCCTTCACCGTGCAGGGCCTGCCGGGCGACGGCGGGCTCGTCCTGGACGTCGACGCCAATCCCGCGGTGCACGACGCCGAGGGAGTGCGCCGGCACGCGAACGGGTTCGCCGCCGTGCTGTCCGCCTTGGGCCAGGCGACGCCGGGAACGCCGGTCGGCCGCTTCGACGTGACCGCCGACGTGCCCGGTGCGCTGGCCGCCGGTCGCAGCGAGCCGAGTCCGCACGACAGTTTCGACTTGCTGCGCGAGATTCCGCGCGGTGCGGGCATCGCCGTGGAGGACGCGGCTTCCCGGCTCGCCTTCGCCGAGTTGCACGACCGCGCCGATCGCCTCGCCGCCCGGCTGATCTCCGACGGAGTGCGTCCGGGCGATCTCGTCGCCGTCCGGCTGCCCCGCGGCGCCGGCTTGGTCGTGGCATTGCTGGCGGTGCTCAAAAGCGGTGCCGCGTACCTGCCGGTCGACCCCGGATTCCCGGCCGAGCGCGTGGAGTTCATGCTCGCCGACGCGGGTCCGGTGCTGGTCGTCGACCCGGACTGGCTGAGCGCGGCAGCACCGGCCGAACCGGTCGTGCTGCCGGACGTCCCGGCCGACGCGCCCGCTTACGTCCTCTACACCTCAGGCTCGACCGGCCGTCCCAAGGGCGTGGTCGTCACCCGGCGCAACCTCGGCAACCTTCTGGCCTCGTTGCGCGACCGGTTCTCTTTCGGGGCATCGGACCGGTTCCTGGCCGTCACGACGGTCAGCTTCGACATCGCCGCCCTGGAACTGTTCCTGCCGTTGCTGGACGGCGCGACCGTCGTGCTGGCGGATGCCGCCGACGTGCGGGATCCGGCCCGGCTGGGCCCGTTGCTGGAGCGGGTCACGGCGATGCAGGCCACGCCGTCGCTGTGGCAGGCTCTCGCCGAGACAGTTCCCGAGGCGCTGCACGGCATCCGCGCGCTGGTGGGCGGCGAGGCGCTGCCTCCGGCGCTGGCGAAGCTGCTCAGCCGGACCACTGCCGGGGTCACCAACCTTTACGGCCCGACGGAAACGACGATCTGGTCGACCGCACACGAGATCGGCCCGGCGGACGCGCAGCGGCCGCTGATCGGGCGGCCGCTGCACAACACCCACGCCTACGTCCTCGACGCCGCCCTGCGGCCGGTGCCGCCCGGCGCGACCGGCGAGCTGTACCTGGCCGGTTCTGGTGTCGCGCTCGGCTACCTCGGCCGGGCGGGGCTGACCGCGTCGCGGTTCGTGGCGAATCCCTTCGAGCGCGGCCGGATGTACCGCACCGGGGACCTCGCGCGCTGGACCGATGACGGTGCCCTCGACTGCCTCGGCCGCACCGACCATCAGGTCAAGGTCCGCGGTTTCCGCGTGGAACTGGGCGAGATCGAAGCCGTGCTCGGCCGGGTGCCGGGCGTCGGCCACTGCGCGGTCGTCGCCGCGGGTGCCGGGCTGGCCGGATACTACGTGCCGACCGGCGAAACCGGTGAGCTGCGCGCCGAACTGTCCCGGCGCTTGCCGGACTACATGGTGCCCGGCCTGCTCGCGCCGGTCGCCGAATTGCCGTTGACCCCCAACGGAAAGGTCGACCGTCTCGCGCTGGCCGCCCGCACGCACACCGGCTCCGGTTCCGCCTCGGCCGACCCGCGCGCGGCCCGGCTGAGCGAACTGTTCGCCGACGTCCTCGGCGTGGCGGGGTTCGGGCCCGGCGACGACTTCTTCCGGTTCGGCGGGCACTCCCTGCTCGCGCTGCGCCTGAGCACGCGCCTCGGCGCGGAATTCGGGGTGGACGTCCCGATCGCCGCGATCTTCGACGCCCCGACCCCCGCCGAGCTGGCGGACCGGCTGCCCGGCCTCGCCCCGGCACGGCCCGAGGTGCCGGTCGCGCCGCGCCCGGACCGCCTGCCGCTGTCGGCCGGGCAACGGCGGCTGTGGCTGCTGCAATCCCTGTCCGGTCCGGACAGCGCGGCCTACAACCTCCCGCTGAGCTTGCGCCTCCGCGGCGATCTCGACCGCGCCGCGCTGCGGGCCGCGCTCGACGACGTTGTCGCCCGGCACGAGGCGCTGCGCACCGTCTACCGCGAGACCGACGGCGAACCGTGGCAGGAAATTCTTCCGCCGCAACAGGTTCCGTTCGAAGTGCTGCCCGCGGACGCTGCCGCGCGGCTTCTCGAACTCAGCCGCCGCCCGTTTTCGCTCGCGGACGAACTGCCGATCCGCGCGTCCCTGATCGAGCTCGGCGAGGCCGACCGTCTCCTGCTGCTCACCGTGCATCACATCGCCACGGACGAATGGTCGCTGCGGCCGCTGCTGGCCGACCTCGAAACCGCCTATGCCGCGCGCGTCGCCGGTAACACTCCACAGTGGACTCCGCTGGCCGTGCAGTACGCGGATTACGCGCTGTGGCAACGCTCCCTGCCGGTCGACCTCGATTTCTGGGCGGCCGAACTCGACGGCCTGCCCGACGAGATCGCCGTCCCGGCCGGCCGGACCCGCCCGCCCCGCCCGTCCGGCGAAGGCATCGTCCTCGATCTCGACCTGGCCGCCGCGGTGCCGCCGCGGATCCGGGAGCTGGCCGCGGAAACCGGCACCAGCGTGTTCATGGTGCTGCACGCCGCCTTCGCCGCCGTGCTCGCGCGGTGCGGAGCCGGGGAGGACGTGCCGATCGGCGTTCCGGTGGCCGGCCGCGCCGCCGAAAGCCTCGATCCGCTGATCGGCTTCTTCGTCAACACCGTCGTCCTGCGCACCGACCTGTCCGGCCGCCCGACGTTCCGGGAACTGCTGGCCCGCGTCCGCCGCACCGGCCTCGCCGCGCTGGCGCACGACGACGTTCCGTTCGACGAGGTCGTCGACCGCCTCGCGCCGCCGCGTTCGACGTCCCGGCACCCGCTGTTCCAGGTGCTGTTCGCCTACCGCAACACCCCGGAGGGGACCGGCCGGTTCGCCGGGCTGGCCGCGGAGACCGAACTGGTGCCCACCGCGACGGCGAAGTTCGACCTGACCCTCAACGTCACCGAGACCGGCGGCGGGCTGAGCGGATTCCTCGAGTTCGCCCGCGACCTGTTCGAGCCGGACGAGGCCGCGCTGTTCGCCGGCCGGTTCGCCCAGGTGCTCGGCGACCTGCTCGCCGCGCCCGACGAACCGGTGGCCGCGCTCGACGTCCGGCTGCCCGGGGAGCGGCTCGCCCCGGACACCCGCCACGCGGTGCCGGACACGACCCTGACCGCGTTGCTGGAACGGGCGTTCGCCGAACACGCCGGCCGCGAAGCGCTGGTGTTCCGCGGTTCGCGGCTCACCTACCGCGACCTCGACCGCCGCACCGCGCGGCTGGCGGCGGCTTTGCAAGACCGCGGCGTCGGCCCGGAGTCGGTGGTCGCCGTCGTGCTGCCGCGTTCGCTGGAATTGGCTGTCGCGCTGGTCGCCGTGCTGCGCGCCGGTGCCGCGTATCTGCCCGTCGACCCGGAACAACCGGCCGAGCGGATCCGCGAACTGCTCGCCGACGCGGCCCCGGCCGCCGTCCTGACCGCCGGCGACCTCCCGGAGGCCGACGGGTTCGCCGCCGCCGCGGTCGCGCCCGGCAACGCGGCCTACCTGATCTACACCTCGGGTTCGACCGGCCGTCCCAAGGGCGTCCTGGTCGAGCATCGCGCGATCGCGAACCGGTTGCGGTGGATGCGCGAGCGCTACGGCTTCGACGCGGGCGACCGGGTGCTGCAGAAGACCCCGGCGACCTTCGACGTTTCGGTGTGGGAGTTCTTCCTCCCGCTGATCAGCGGGGCGGCGCTGGTCGTCGCCGAGCCCGGCGCGCACCGCGACCCGGACCGCCTCGCCGCGCTGATCGAGGCCGAGCGGGTCACGACCGTCCACTTCGTCCCGTCGATGCTGGCCGCGTTCGTCGCTGCCGGGGTGCGCCACGACCTCGGTCCGGTGCGCCGCGTGTTCTGCAGCGGCGAGGCGCTGCCCGCCGACCTGGTGCCGCGGGCGCGGAAGGTCTTCGCCGCGCCGCTGCACAACCTCTACGGCCCGACGGAGGCCGCCGTGGACGTCACCGAGTGGGACACCGCGGCCGAGGACGGCGTCCGGCCGGTCCCGATCGGCGTGCCGGTCTGGAACACCGGGACGCACGTGCTCGACCCCGGGCTGGCGCCGGTGCCGGACGGCGTCGCGGGGGAGCTGTACTTGTCGGGGGTGCAGCTCGCCCGCGGCTACCGCGGCCGTCCGGCGCTCACCGCCGAACGGTTCGTCGCGGCGCCGGACGGCGGACGGCTCTACCGCACCGGCGACCTGGTGCGCCGCCGTCGCGACGGGGCGCTCGACTACCTCGGGCGCACCGACCACCAGGTCAAGATCCGCGGCCAGCGCATCGAACCGGGCGAGATCGAAGCCCGGCTCGCCGCCCGGCCGGACGTCGAAGCCGCCGTGGTCGTGGCGCGGGCGGGGCGGCTGATCGGCTACTGCGTGCCCGAGACCGCGGACGTCTCCGCCGCGCTGAGCGAACTGGCGGCGGTGCTGCCCGCCGCGATGGTGCCCTCGGCGCTCGTTCCGCTGCCGGAGTTCCCGTTGAGCCGCAACGGAAAGCTCGACCGGTCCGCGCTGCCCGAGCCGCCGGAGGAGCGCGCGGCCGTCGTCGCGCCGCGAGACGCGCGGGAGGCCGTGGTCGCCGCCGCGTTCGCCGAGGTGCTGGGACTCGCCGAGGCCGGGGCCGACACTGGGTTCTTCACCGCGGGCGGCGACAGCATCCTGGCCATCCACCTGGTCGCCGCGCTGCGCCGGGCCGGGCTGACTGTCTCGCCGCGCGACGTCGTGGAGGCCGCGACGGTGGCCGACCTGGCCGCCCGGGCGATCGCCGGTTCCGCCGCTCCGGTGGCAGCCGTCGACCGGACCGGTCCGGTCGCCCCGACGCCGATGGTGCGCTGGCTCCTCGGCCGCGGCGGTCCGATCGACCGTTACAGCCAAGCGGCGCTGGTGCCGGTGCCGCCCACCGCCGACGTCGGCGCACTGCTGACCCGGCTGGTCGCCCGGCACGACTTCCTCCGCGCCCGGCTGACCGGCGACACGCTCGAAATCGGCGAACCGCGTGAGGTTCCGCTGCGCTCGGCGCCCGCCGACGCCGACCCGAACGCCGAGCTGGCCCGGGAAGCCGCCGCGCTCGACCCGCGCGGCGGGATCATGCTGCGAGCGGTCCGCCTTGGCGCCGACCGGCTGCTGCTGGTCGCACATCACCTCGTCGTCGACGCGGTGTCGTGGCCGGTGATCGCCGCCGACCTGGAAAGCGGGGTCCCGGACCGGCCCGCGGAATTCGCCGCCCGGCCGTGGGCCGCCGCGCTGGCCGCCGACGAGACTGAACTGCCGTTCTGGACCGGGATGGCCGGGGGAACCAGCGTCGAGCTGCGCACCGGCACGGTCGGCGAGCTGCGGCACACGGTCACCGAGCTGCCCGCCTCGATGGTCTCCGGTATCGCGAGCGCCTTCCACACCGGCGTCCGCGAAGTCGTGCTGGCCGCACTCGGCCTCGCCGCGCGCGAGGTCTGGGGCGAAGCCGCGCTGCGAGCCGATCTGGAAGGCCACGGCCGCGACGGCGTGCCGGGCGCGGACACCGCTGTCGGCTGGTTCACCAGCCTGTACCCGGTGTGCGTCGGACTGGACGGCACTCCGGAACAGATCCTCAAGCGGGTCAAGGAAACCCTGGCCGCGGTCCCGGGCGACGGCACCGGCTACGGCCTGCTCCGCGACCGTGTTCCCGGGGCGCCGCGCCCGTTCCTCGTGAACCATCTCGGCAACGCCCGTCCCGGCCAGCTGTCCGGGTTGGACTTCCTGGCCGGCGGCGTCGAGCCGGAACTCGGCGCGAGCCACGCGATCGAGGTGTCCACCTTGATCGAGAACGGCGTGCTGAAGGCCCGCTGGTCGTCCGCGCCGGACGTCGACCTCGACGCGCTGCTGGCGGCGTGGCGCCGCGGGATCACCGCACTGACCGAAGGCGGCGGGCACACCCCGTCGGACTTCCCGCTCGTCCGGCTGACTCAGTCCGAAGTGGACGAACTCGGCCTCGTCGAGGACGTTTTGCCGGTCACCCCGCTGCAGGCCGGGCTGCTCGCGCAGGACGACGAAACCGATGTCTACACCGTGCTGTTGTCCTTCGAGCTCAGCGGCGACCTCGACCCGGCACGGCTGCGCGCGTCCGCTGAGGATCTGGTCCGCCGTCATCCCGCACTGCGCGCGGAATTCCGCCTCCGCTCCGGCGGCGACCCGATCCAGATCGTCCGCCCCGAGCCGGAACTGGACTGGCGCGAGGGCGAAATCGCCGTCGAGGAGTTCCGGCGGGCGCGGTTCGACCTGAGCCGCGCGCCCTTGATCCGGTTCGCGCTGGCCGGCGGTCACCGGCTCCTGGTGTGCCACCATCACATCCTCTTGGACGGCTGGTCGTCGCTGGCTCTCGCGCGAGAGCTGTTCGCGACCTACGCCGGCGCCGAAACCCCGGTCCGGCGGCCGCACCGCGACCAGCTGCAGCGGCTGTCCACAGTGGACCACGACGCCGACCGGGCGGCCTGGACCGCGGCGCTGGCCGGGCTGGACGAACCCACGCTGCTCGCGCCCGGCTCCGGCGCTCCACAGTGGCCGGAGCACCTCGACCGCACCCTCGGCGGGGACGCGACCGCGCGGGTGGCGGCCCGCGCCCGCGAGCTTGGCTGCACGGTGAACACCCTGGTCCAGGCTGCCTGGGCGATCCTGCTGGGCAGGCTCACCGGCCGCGCCGACGTCGTGTTCGGCACCACGGTGTCCGGCCGCCCCGCCGCTCTGCCCGGCGGCACCGAGATGGCCGGGCTGTTCGTCAACACGCTCCCGGTGCGCGTCGCCCTCCGCTCCGGCGAACCGGTCTCCGCCCTGCTGGCCCGGGTGCTGCGCGAACAGGCCGGGCTGCTGGAGCACCATCAGATCGGCCTCGGCGAGCTTCAGCGGATCGCCGGAATCGGCACCCTGTTCGACACGCTCGTGGTGGTCGAGAACTATCCGGCGGCCGCGGACTGGGACGCCGGTCCCGGATTGCGCGTCGTGGGCGGCCCGCCGGTCGACGCCACGCACTACCCGGTCACGCTCGTCGTCGCACCCGGGGAACAGCTCTACGTCGGGATCAAGTACCAGCCCGATTTCGGCGCGCGGCGCGCGGCGGATGTCCTCGATCGGTTCGTCCGCGTCCTGTTGGATCTCGTCGCCGACCCCGGGCGTCCGGCTGGCACGCTCGGCATCGCCGACCCGGCTGAGCACGCGCTGGTCGTCACGAAGTTCAACGACACCGGGGAAATCGAAACGCACGGGACTCTCGCCGACGCGTTCCGCGCCCAGGCCCGCCGGACCCCCGGCGCACTCGCCGTCACCGACGAGCACACCCGGCTGACCTACGCCGAGCTGGACGCGGCGGCCCGCGGCCTGGCCGGAGCGCTCGCCGCTCGCGGGGTCGGCCCGGAATCCGTGGTCGCGCTGGCGCTGCCGCGGTCGGCGCAGCTGATCGTCGCGATGCTCGCCGTGCACAAGGCCGGCGGCGCTTACCTGCCGATCGACCTCGCCCACCCGGCCGACCGGGTGGCGGGCGTGCTCGTCGAGGCCCAGCCGACGCTGATCCTCACCGCCGGCGCGCACTACGACGGGTTCGAGCAGCTGTCCCTGATCGGATTCGAGCCGTCCGGCGACGCCGAGGTCGAAGTGCGTCCGGGCAACGCGGCCTACGTCATCTACACCTCGGGTTCGACCGGCCGTCCGAAGGGCGTGGTCGTCGCGCACGAGAGTGTCCTGCGGCTGGCCGAGTGGGGTCGCCGGACCTTTGGCGCCGAAGGGCTTTCCCGCGTGCTCGCGGCGACTCCGGTCACCTTCGACGTCTCGGTGTTCGAGATCTTCGCGCCGCTGCTGTCCGGCGGCCGGATCGACGTCGTCCCCGACATTCTCGCGCTGGCCGACGCGCCCGCGGGCGAACGGCTCAGCCTGGTCTGCGCGGTGCCGTCGGCGGTCGCCGGTGTCTTCGCGCAGAACCTGTCCGGCCTCGAAGCCGGCACTTTCGCTCTCGCTGGCGAGGCCCTGTCCGAGGATCTGGTGCGGTCCATCCGGACTGCCGTGCCCGAGGCGAAGCTGGTCAACATCTACGGCCCCACCGAAGCCACGGTCTACGCGACCAGCTGGCCGGTCGTCGACGGTGAGCGGGTGCTGATCGGCGCGCCGCTGGACGGCTGCCGCTGTTACGTGCTCGACTGTGACCTCAACCCGGTGCCGCCCGGCGTCGCGGGGGAGCTGTACCTGGCGGGCGGCCTGGCCCGCGGCTACCTCGGCCGCCCTGCGCTGACCGCGGAACGGTTCGTCGCGGATCTCTTCGGCGGGCCGGGCGGCCGGATGTACCGCACCGGCGACCTCGCCCGCTGGACCGAGGACGGCCGGATCGACTACCTCGGCCGCGCCGACCACCAGGTCAAGGTGCGCGGTTTCCGGATCGAACTGGGCGAGATCGAGCACGTCCTCGCCGCCGCCCCCGGCATCACCGCAGCCGCGGCCGTGGCGCGCGGGAACACGCTCACCGGCTACGTCACCGGTACGTCCACTGTGGACCTGAGGGCCCGCTGCGCGGACCGGCTGCCGTCGTACATGGTGCCGAACGCGATCGTCGCTCTCGACCGTTTCCCGTTGACTCCCAGCGGAAAGCTCGATCGGTCTGCGCTGCCCGAGCCCGCCGCTCAGCTCACCGGATCCGGGGAAAGCAATCCCGCGGCGGCGGTCTTCGCGGGCATCTTCGCCGAAGTGCTGGACTTGCCGTCAGTGGGGGAGCGGGACGACTTCTTCCGCCTCGGCGGCGACAGCATCCTGTCGCTGCGCGTGGTCGGCCGCGCCCGGGCAGCCGGGCTGGCGGTCCGCGCCCGCGACGTCGTGGAACTCGGCACGCCGCTGGCGCTGGCCGAGCGGACCGGTGCGATCGAGGCGGAACTGCCCGGCGAAGAGCCCGCCGAAATCGCGCGCACCCCGATCATGGCGTGGGCGGCCGAACGCGGCGGCGACCTTGACCGGTTCGCCCAGTGGCTCGTCGTCACGACCCCGGCGGGGCTGGACGACCTCCAAGAACGCCTCGACACCCTCTTCGCCCGGCACCCGGAACTCGGCGCCCGCGGCCTGGTGCCCGGCCGCACCGCCGCGCCGAAGGTCCGCGTGGTCGAGGAGCTGACCGGAGAACGCGAACGCGCATTGTCCGAATTGGACATCGAGGCCGGTGTCCTGCTCCGCGCGGTCTGGTGCCCGTCGGAGCGGAAGCTGCTGCTGGTGGCCAACCACCTCGTGGTCGACGGCGTTTCCTGGCGGATCGTCCTGGACGAGCTCGCCGGGGCTCCGGCGGGGCAGAGCGCCAGTTTCGCCCGCTGGGCAAGGGAAGCCGTCGGAGTCGAAGCCGACCCGGAAGCTTGGCGGGCGGCGCTGGACCGGTCGTTCCCGCGGCTCGGGCGCCGTCCGGTCGATCCGGCGGCGGACCTGGTCGGCACGGCCGCGAAGTTCGAGGTCGAGCTGCCGTGGGCCGGGCTGTCCGAGGTCGCGGTGCGCGCGCACGGCACCGTGCAGGACGTCCTGCTCGCCGCGCTGGTGACCGCGGCCGGGCAGCCGCTGCTGGTCGCCGTCGAAGGGCACGGCCGCGCCGACCTGGGGCTTGATCTTTCCCGCACGGTCGGCTGGTTCACCTCGCGCTGCCCCGTTCCGCTCGACCCGGCGGCGGATCCGGTCGCGACGCTCAAGGGCGTCAAGACCGCGGTGCGCGGCCTGCCGGGCGGCGAACTGGCCGGTCTGCAGTACGGCAAGCTGCGCTATCTCGACCGCGTGCCGGGCCTGCCCGAGCCCGAGGTCGGCTTCAACTACCTCGGCCGGTTCACCGGCGGAGACGGCGACTGGACCGTTGCCGAACCGATGGGCGGGCACGCCGATCCGTCGACGGCGGTCGCGGCGGCCTTGGAGATCAACGCCTCGGTCGACGGCGAGACCGTCCGCGCGTCCTGGGCGTATGTGCCCGGCATCCTCCCGGAACCCGAGGTGCGGGCGCTGGCCGAACGATGGCAGCACGCCGTCGCCGAACTCGTGGAAGCCGTGCGTGAGCCGTTCCACACCCCGTCGGACTTCCCGCTCGCGGAGCTGAGCCAGTCCGATGTGGACGAACTCGGCGCGGTCGAGGACGTCCTGCCGCTGACGTCGTTGCAGACCGGGTTGCTGTTCCTCAGCGACTGCGAGGCCACCGGGCCCGACCCGTACCTGATGCAACTGCGGCTCGAATTCGGCGGCCCGGTCGACGGCGAACGGATGCGCCGTGCCGCGGCGGCGCTGCTGGACCGGCACGCCGCACTGCGCGCGGGCTTCCGCCACACCGAGTCCGGCGTGCCAGTCCAGTTCGTCCCGGCCGCGCTCGAACCCCGCTGGGCCGAGCACCCCGGCGGCGACGTCGAAGCTGTGGCGACGGCCGAGCTGGCGGACCGGTTCGATCCGGCGGACCCGCCGCTGCTGCGGCTCGCCCTGGTCGGCCGCACGCTGCTGCTCACCGCGCACCACCTGCTCTACGACGGCTGGTCCGGGCCGCTGCTCGTCGGCGACCTCCTGGAGGCCTACCGCCGGGACGGAGCGCCGACGCGGGTGTCCCGGCCGTTCCGCGACCACCTCGCCTGGCTGGCCACCAGGGACAGCGCGGCCACCGAAAAGGCCTGGCGCGCCGCGCTGGCGGGCTTCGACGAGCCGGCGCTGCTGGCTCCGGCGGCCGCCGGCGAGCGGATCGGCCGCCAGTTCGAGACCGCGCTGCCGGACCTGACCCCGCTGCTGCGGGACGCGGGACTGACCCTGACGAGCGTCGTGCAGGCGGTCTGGGGGCTGCTGCTCGGCAGGCTCACCGACGCCGAAGACGTCGTGTTCGGCACGGTCGTCTCGGGCCGTCCGGCCGAAGTGGACGGCGCCGACGCCACGATCGGCTTGTTCGCCAACACCATCCCGGTTCGCGTCCGGGCGGACCGCGGCGAATCGCTGCGCGAGCTGGCCGCCCGGATCCAGGCGGAGCAGGCCGCCCTGCTCGGCCATCAGCACGCCGGTCTCGGCGACATCCAGCGCTTCACCGGAACCGGCGAGCTGTTCGACACCCTGCTCGTCGTCCAGAACTACCCGCTGGACAACGTCGCTTCCGGCGAGCTGGACCTGCGGTCGGTGCGTGCTTCGGACGACACGCACTACCCGCTGGCGCTGGTCGTCGAACCGGGCGGGCGGGTCACGTGGAAGTACGCGGAGAACGCGTTCGGCCCGGGAGAGGCCGAGCGGATCGCCGAGCGCTTCACCCGGCTGTGCCGCACCCTGCTCGCCGACCCCGAGCAGCCCGCGGGCGAGATCGACGTGCTGTCCGCGGCCGAGCACGAGGAACTGGCGGCGGCGAACGACACGGCTTGCGCTGTCCCGGATCTGACGATCGCGCAGCTGTTCGCGCGAGTGGCCGGGACCGAACACCCCGCGGTGATCGACGGCGGCACCACGCTCACTTACGCCGAGCTGGACCGCCGCTCGACCGAGCTGGCGCACGCGCTCGCCGCGCGCGGCGTCGGGCCCGAAGCCGTCGTGGGGGTCGAACTGCCGCGGTCGGCCGACCTGATCGTCGCGCTGCTCGCCGTCCAGAAGGCAGGCGGGGTCTACCTGCCGCTCGACCCGAACTATCCAGCGGAACGCCGGGCCGCGATGATCGCCGACGCGGACCCGGTGCTGATCCTGCGCGACCTCGACCTGCCGCCGGACCGCCGCCCGCTCACGCCGGCGCCGTCCACCGCTGCGGGCGCGTACATCATCTACACCTCCGGCTCGACCGGGCGTCCCAAGGGCACGCTGGTGAGCCACGCCGGGGTCGCCAGCCTGGTGCACACGATGACCGAGGCGTTCGGCGCCGGCCCGGGCAGCCGGGTCCTGCAGTTCGCGTCGGTCAGCTTCGACACTTCGGTGTGGGAGCTGGCGATGGGCGTGCTGACCGGCGCGGCGCTGGTGATCATTCCCGACGACGAGCGCGCGGGCGAACCCCTGGCGGCGTTCCTGCGCGAGCACCGCGTCACGCACGCGACTCTCCCGCCCGCCGCGCTGGCGTCGATCCGGCCCGAGCAGGCGCCGGAAGACCTCGTCGTGATCGCCGCCGGGGAAGCCTGCCCGCCCGCGCTCGCCGCGGAATGGTCGGCGCGGCGCCGGATGTTCAACTCCTACGGCCCCACCGAGACCACAGTGGACATCACGCTGTGGACGTGCGGGCCGGACGACGGACCGGGACCGGTGCCGATCGGCGGCCCGGTGCACAACACCGCCGTGCACCTGCTCGACCGGCGGCTGCGGCCGGTTCCGCCCGGCGCGGTCGGCGAGATCTACGCGGCGGGCACCGGACTGGCGCGCGGCTACCTCCGCGCGTCCGGCCTGACCGCGGCCCGGTTCGTCGCCGGGCCGGACGGCGCCCGGCTGTACCGCACCGGCGACCTCGCCCGCCGTCGCGGCGACGGCGCGCTGGTGTACGTCGGCCGCGCCGACCACCAGGTCAAGGTGCGCGGGTTCCGGATCGAACTGGGCGAGGTCGAAGCCGTGCTGTCCGCCTGCCCGGGCGTGCGCCGGGTCGCCGTGCTCGCGGTCCCGGACGCCCGCGGCGCGAACCGCCTGGTCGCCTACGTGGCAGGCGAAGCCGATTTCGCCGAGGTGCGCGCGGCCGCGTCGACGAAGCTCCCGGACCACATGGTCCCGGCGGTGTTCGTCGCGGTGCCCGATCTGCCGCTGACCTCTCAGGGCAAGCTCGACCGGCGCGCGCTGCCCGCCCCGCCGGAACCCGCGGCGACCGGCGACCTGACCGGCGCGACCGAAGCCGAACGCGTGCTCGCCGGCATCGTCGCGGACGTCCTGGGACTGCCCGCGATCGGCCTCGACGACGACTACTTCGCGCTCGGCGGCGACAGCATCCTGTCGATCCAGGTGTCCGGCCGGGCCCGCGCGGCCGGACTGGACATCCGGCCGCGGGACATCTTCGACCGCAAGACGGTGGCGAACCTCGCCGCACTGGCGGGCGCCCGGACCCCGGCCGAAGCCGCGGGCCCGGAGATCGCCGCCACCGGCGCGGTCCCGCTCACCCCGGTGATGCACTGGCTGCGCGAACTCGACGGCCCGATCGCCCGGTTCAGCCAGGCGCAGCTGCTGGCCACCCCGCCGGGCCTGACCGAGGCCGAGCTGACCGAGCGCGTCCAGCACGTCCTGGACCGGCACGACATCCTGCGCTCCCGGCTGACCGGCTCGGCCCTCGAAGTGCCGCCGCCCGGCGCCGTCCGCGCCGAGGACGTGCTGTCCCTCGGCGAACCGGACGTCGAGGCGGCCGCCGCGACCCTGGACCCGGAGCGCTACGGCCAAGCCCGGTTCGTCTGGCAGCCGGACCGGCGCCGGTTGCTGGTGCTCGTCCACCACCTCGCGGTGGACGGCGTCAGCTGGCGTGTCCTGCCCGCCGCGCTGGCCGGCGAGCAGCCCGGGGCCGGGACGTCGTTCCGGGCGTGGGCGCACCGGCTCGCCGAAGCGGGGGAGAACGGCGAGTTCTCGGCGGAACTGCCCTACTGGCGGGCGGCTCTCGCCGACGCCCCGGTCCAGCCGGGTCTCGGCGAACCCGATCCGGAGCTGGACCGCGTCGGCACGGCGAAACGGATCCGCCGGGTCCTTCCGCCGGGGCAGACCGAACCGCTGCTGACCACCGTCCCCGCGGCCTATCGCGCGGGCGTCCAGGACGTCCTGCTCACCGCGCTCGCCCTGGCCGCGGCGAAGCGCGGACCGCGGGAACTGCTGCTGCAGCTGGAAGGCCACGGCCGCACCGAGCTGCTCGACGGCGCGGATCTGTCGGCCACCGTCGGCTGGTTCACCACCGCCTATCCGGTCCGGTTGCGGCTGACCGGTATCGACGTCGCCGACGCGCTGCGCGGTGGCGACGCGGCCGGGCGCGCGTTGAAGGCGGTCAAGGAACAGCTGCACGAGGTGCCGGGGGAGCAGGGGCTCGGGTACGGGGTGCTGCGCTATCTCGACCCTGCCGCCGGCGCCGAACTCGCCGCCTTCGACGCTCCGCGGATCGGCTTCAACTACCTCGGCCGGTTCGCCGTCCCGGAGTCCGAGCAACCGTGGGCCCCGGCGCCGGGCAGCACCGGCGTCGACGGCTCGACCGAACCGGAGCTGCCGATGGCGCACGCCCTGGAAATCACCGCTGTGGTCACCGAGCACGACGGACAGCCCGAGCTGACCGTCGACTGGACCTACGCCCCGGGCGCGGTCGCCGAGACCGATGTCCTGGCGCTCGCCGACGCGTGGGCCGACGCGCTCGCCGCACTCACCGACCACACCGCGGGACCGGGCACGGGCGGGCACACCTCGTCCGACTTCGGCCTGGTTTCGCTGAGCCAGCAGCAGATCGACCTGCTCGAAGCGAAATGGGGGAAGGCATGACGCACGGGGGACTCGAGGACGTTCTCCCGCTCACACCGCTGCAGGAAGGCCTGTTCTTCCTGTCTTCCCTGGACCGGGAGGAGCCCGACGTCTACACCGTCCAGCTGCGTTTCGAGCTGGGCGGAGCGGTGGACGCGGACCGGCTGCGGGCGGCCGCGCAAGCCTTGCTGGACCGGCACGCGAACCTGCGCGTGGCGGTCACCGCGACCGGCGTCGAGCGCCCCGTGCAACTGGTCCTGCGCCGGGTCGAGGTGCCCTTCGCCGAGGTTGTCGCGGCTGACCGGGCCGAGGCCGGCCGGATCGCCGAGACCGACCGGGCGAGGCGCTTCGACCCGGAACAGCCGCCGCTGATCCGGTTCACCCTGGTGCGCGTCGGCGACGACGAGCACCACCTCCTGCTGACCCACCACCACCTGCTGATGGACGGCTGGTCGGGTCCGCTGCTGGGCCGGGACCTGTTCGCCCTCTACGCGTCCGCGGGCGACGCGTCGGCGCTGCCGCGCGTGCGTCCGTACCGCGACTACCTCGGCTGGCTCACCGCCCAGGACCGGTCCGCCGCCCGCGCCACGTGGCGCACCGCTTTGTCCGATGTGGACGGTCCGACATTGCTGGCGCCGGAAGGAAGCCGTTCCGGCGTCGCGATTCCGGACCGGATCGGCCACCGGCTGTCCGCCGAGGACACCGGAAAGCTCACCGCGTTCGCCCGGCGGCGCGGCATCACTCTCAACACCTTGATGCAGGCCGCCTGGGGCTTGGTGCTGGGCCGGGCCACCGGCCGCGGCGACGTCGTCTTCGGCGTCACCGTGCACGGCAGGCCCGCCGATCTGCCCGGCGCGCACGAGATGGTCGGCCTGTTCGTCAACACCGTGCCCGCGCGGATCACCGCGCGCCCGGCCGAGACCACGGCCGCGTTCCTGAGCCGGGTCCAGTCGGAGCAGGCGAACCTGCTGGAGCACCAGCACCTCGGCCTCACCGAGATCCAGCAGCTCGCCGGCGGCCGCGACCTGTTCGACAGCCTCCTGGTGTTCGAGAGCTACCCCGTCGACCAGGACGAATTGGCCCGCACCCAGCGCGAGGCCGGGCTCGACGTCCGCTCCGTGACGACCGCCGACGCGGCCCATTACCCGGTCGGCCTCACGGTGATTCCCGGTCCCCGCCTCGAAATCGGCCTGTCCCATCGCGCCGATCTGGTTTCGGCGGAGCGTGCGGATCACCTGCTGCGCAGCGTCGTCACCGCCTTGCTGGCCTTCGCCGACGACCCCGCGCGGCCGGTCGGGCAACTGCCGCTGCTGCCCGAAGACGTCGCCCGCACGGTAATCCGCGACTGGAACGACACGGCCCGCCCCGGGCCGGTCACGACGCTCCCGGAACAGTTCGCGGACCGCGTGCGGCAGTCTCCGGACGCGCTCGCGGTGCTCGCGGAGGACACCCGGTGGACGTTCGCCGAGCTGGACCGCCAGGTCGCCCGGCACGCCGGAATACTGGCTGCTCGCGGGGTCCGCCCGGGCGACCGGGTCGCGGTCGCGGTTCCCCGGTCGCCGGAGCTGGTCGCGGCCCTGTTCGCGGTGCACCGGCTCGGCGCGGTGTTCCTCGCCGTCGATCCGGGGCTGCCCGAACAGCGGATCCGTCATCTCGTCGAGGATTCCGGGGCCGCGCTGGTCGTGACCCCCGAGCTGCTGGCGGAATCCGCGGAACCGGTCGCCGGGACCGCCGCGGTCCCCGGCTCGCACCCGGCGTACGTGCTGTACACGTCCGGATCGACCGGCCGTCCCAAGGGCGTAGTCGTTTCGCACGAGGCGATCGCGGCCAAGACGGCGTGGTTCGCCGCGGCCGTGCGGCCGGGCGAGGCGGACCGGATGCTGTTCAAAGCCCCGGTCTCGTTCGACGTCTTCCTCACCGAAATGTTCTGGCCGGTGTACTCGGGCCGGCCCGTCGTGCTCGCCCGGCCCGGCGGCCACGGCGACCCGGCTTATCTGGCCGGGCTCATCGCCCGCGAGGCCGTCACCGTCGTCAACTTCGTGCCGTCGATGCTCGGCGCGTTCCTCGCCGAACCGGCCGCGGCCGCGGCGACGTCGCTGCGGCTGGTTTCGGCCGGCGGCGAAGCGTTGCAGCTCGGCCACGTGCTGCGCACTCGCGAAATCCTGCCCGCCGCGACGCTGCTCAACCTCTACGGCCCGACCGAGACGGCCGTCGACCTCGTCGCGTGGGACACCTCCGCCGAGGACGGCAGCCGTCCGGTCCCGATCGGGCGGCCGGCCCGGAACACCCGCGCCTACGTCCTCGACGCCGCCCTGCGCCCGGTCGCGCCCGGCGAACCCGGCGAGCTGTACCTCGCCGGCCCGCAGCTGGCCATCGGCTACCTCGGCGCGCCCGGGCTGACCGCGAGCCGGTTCGTCGCGAACCCCTTCGGCCCCGGCCGCCTGTACCGCACCGGCGACCTGGCCCGCTGGAACCCCGACGGCACCCTCGGCTATCTCGGCCGCACCGACCAGCAGGTGAAAATCCGCGGCGTGCGGGTGGAACCCGGCGAAATCGAGCACGCGCTGACCGCGCTGCCCGACGTCCGCGACGCGGCGGTGGTGGTCCGGTCCGGCGAACTGGCCGCGTACCTCACCCCGGGAACGGCCGACCCCGCGTCCGTGCGCGCGGAGCTGGCCCGGGCCTTGCCGTCCTCTCTCGTGCCCGCGACGATCGTCGCGCTGGACGCCTTGCCGGCGACCGCGAACGGCAAGCTCGACATCGCCGCGCTGCCCGAGCCCGGGCGGGGGCCGGGAGGGGTGCGCCGGGAACCGCGGACCGCGGCCGAACAGCTGATCACCGAGCGGTTCGCCGCCGTGCTGGGCCGTCCGCGCGTGTTCGCCGACGAGGATTTCTTCGCTCTCGGCGGCCATTCCCTGCTCGCCGTCAAGCTCGTCGCCGGGCTCAAATCCGCGCTGCGAGTCGAATTGTCGCCGCGCACGGTGTTCGAGCACCCGACCCCGGCGGCGCTCGCCGCCGCACTGGCCGACGCCGGCACCGCCCGGCCCCCGCTGCTCCCGGGGCCGCGGCCGGAATTCCTGCCGCTGTCAGCGTCGCAGCGGCAACTGTGGTTCCTCCATCGCGTCGACGGCCCCAACGCCACGTACAACCTGCCGCTGGTCTGGCGGATCCGCGGCCCCCTCGACGCCGACGCGCTGCGAGCCGCGTTCGCCGATCTCACCGCACGCCACGAAATCCTGCGGACGGTCTACCCGGATCGCGGCGGCGTTCCCTGCCAACGGATTCTCGACCCGGGCCCGGTTCCGTGCCCGGTCGCCGACGTCGCCGAAGCCGACCTCGCCGAGCGGGTCGCCGAGCTGATCGCGCACCCGTTCGACCTGACCGCCGAGGCGCCGATCCGCCCCGCGCTGCTGCGCACCGGGGACGAGGACCACGTGCTGGTCCTGCTGCTGCACCACATCGCGGGCGACGAATGGTCGTCGCACCCGCTGCGCCGCGACCTGTTCGCCGCTTACCGGGCCCGGCTCGCCGGGAGCGCTCCGCAGTGGCTGCCGCTGCCGGTGCAGTACGCCGACTTCGCGTTGTGGCAGCAGGAAAACGAGCCTTCGGCCGAGTTCTGGCTCAAAGAGCTGGCCGGGCTGCCGGAGCTGCTGGACCTGCCCGCCGACCTCCCGCGCCCCGCGGTGGCCGGGCAGCACGGCGGCGCGGCCGAGTTCGAGCTGCCCGCCGAGGTGACCGCCCGCCTGCGGGAGCTGGCCGCCCAGACCGGCACCACCCAGTTCATGGTGGCGCAGGCCGCCGTCGCCGCGCTGCTGCACCTCAGCGGCGCGGGCGACGACATCCCGCTCGGCACCCAGGTCGCCGGGCGTTCCGACAGCGCGCTGGACGAGCTGGTCGGGTTCTTCACCAACACGATCGTGCTGCGCACCCGCGTCGACGGCAGCCCGGCGTTCCGCACGCTGCTGGACCGCGTCCGCGAGACGGACCTGGCCGCCTTCGAACACCAGGATCTGCCCTTCGACCGGCTTGTCGAGCAGCTGCGCCCGCAACGCTCCGCCGCGCACCATCCGCTGTTCCAGGCCGGCGTCGCCTATCAGCACGTGGACGCCGAGGCCGAAGAGCACGGCGAGCTGACCCTGACGCCGTACCGGTTCCCGTTCCCGGTGGCGAAATTCGACCTCGAGTTCGAGTTCGCCGACCTCGGCGACCGGGTGGCGGGCGCGGTCCTGCACCGCACCGACCTGTTCACCCCGGCCGCCGCGCGCCGCCTCGCCGACGGTCTCGTCCGGCTGCTCGGCGAAGCCGCGGCCGACCCGGACCGCCCGATCACGTCCGTCGACCTGCTGGCCCCGGCCGACCGCGACCGCCTCCTCGGCTTCGGGCGCGGCGCGGCGGCTCCCGGGCACCGGTCGATCGCCGAGCTGTTCGCCTCCGCCGTGGCTCGTTTCCCGGACACGGAAGCGGTTTCCGGCCTGGCCTATCGCGAACTGGACGCGCGCAGTTCCGCGCTGGCGACGCGGCTCGATGCGCACGGCGCGCGTTCCGGCGAACGTGTGCTCGTGCAGCTGCCTCGCGGCGTAGACGCCGTCACGGCGTTCCTGGCGGTGGCCAAAACCGGGGCCACTTACCTGCCGCTGGCCTCCGATGCCCCGGCCGCGCGCCGGGACGAGATCGTCTCCGACGCGCGCCCGGTCGCCGAGATCACCGCCGACGGCGTGCGGACGCTGGGCGAGTCCTGTCCCGCCGCGCCCGCCGCGTACCTGATCTACACCTCCGGTTCGACCGGCCGCCCCAAGGGCGTGCTGGTTTCCGAAGCCGGGATCGAGAGCCTGGTCCACACCGCCGTGCACACCTACGGCGCCGGGCCGGGCGCGCGGGTCCTGCAGTTCACCTCGCCCGCGTTCGACGTCTATCTCGAAGAACTGGCGATGTCCGTGCTTTCCGGCGGCACGTTGTGCGTTCCGGAGGAGGACGAACGGCTCGGCGCGGCGCTGGGCGAGTTCGCCCGGCGCCACGACCTCACGCACGCCGACCTCCCGCCCGCCGCGCTCGAAGCCCTCCCGGCCGGTTCGCTGCCCGCGACCACGACGATCGTGGTCGGCTCGGACGAGGTCCCCGCTGACCTGGTGGCCCGCTGGGCGCCCGGGCGGAAGCTGTTCAATGCCTACGGCCCCACCGAAACCACCGTCAACGCCACGATCTGGGTCTGTCCGGAGCCCTTCGCCGGACGCGTCCGGATCGGGCGCGCCGACACCGCGCGCACGTTGTACGTGCTCGACGACTGGCTGCGGCCCGCGCACCAAGGCGAGCTGTACGTGGGCGGCGACGCGCTCGCGCTCGGCTATTGGAACGCACCGGAAGCGACGGCCGAACGGTTCGTGGCCGATCCGTTCGGCAGCGGGCGGATGTACCGCACCGGCGACCGCGTCCGCTGGACCGGGGACGGCGACCTCGAATTCCTGGGCCGAGCCGACACCCAGCTCAAGATCCGCGGCTTCCGCATCGAACCGGCCGAGGTCGAGGCCGCCTTGACCGCCCTGCCGGAGGTCTCCATGGCCGCCGCCGTCGCCCGTGCCGACGGCGGGCCGCAGCGGCTGGTCGGGTACGTCGCCCCGGCCGGTCTGGACGGCGTCGAGCTGCGCCGCAAGCTCGGCGCGACGCTGCCGGACTACCTGGTGCCGTCCGCGATCGTCGGGCTGAGCAGCCTTCCGCTGAACGCCAGCGGGAAAATCGACCGGCGCGCACTGTCCACAGCGGACTGGGCGGCCCCGCCGCAAACCGCGGGCCGCGCCGCGGAGACCGAAGCCGAGCGGGCCGTCGCGACCGCGTTCGGCGACGTGCTCGGCCTGCGCGAGGTCGACGTCGACACCGGCTTCTTCGCACTCGGCGGCGACAGCATCTCGTCGATCCAGGTCGTCTCGCGGCTGCGTTCGGCGGGCTGGCGGATCACCGCGCGCCAGGTGTTCGAGCACCAGACGATCGCCGGACTCGCCGCCGCGGCCACGCCGCTCGCCGACGAGACTCCGGCCGTCGCCAGCGGACCGACGCGCGCGCTGGCCCCGTTGCAGGAGGGCCTGCTCTACCTCGACCAGATCGAGCCCGGCGGCTACCTGGTGCAGCAGGTCTTCACCCTCTCCGGCGACCTCGACGCGGGACTGCTGCGCCGGTGCCTGCACGCGATGCTGGAGCGCTACCCGAACCTGCGGGCCGGATTCGCGTTCAGCGAGACCTCGCGGCCGGTCCAGTTCCTCCCCGCGCACTCCGGGCTGCCGTGGCGCGAGCTGGCGCTGACCGGCACGGAGTTCGCGAAGCTGCTCGAAGACGACCGGGCCGCCGGCTTCGATCTCGCGAAACCGCCGCTGATGCGCGCGGCCTGCGTACGGTTCGCCGACGGCACCCACCGGCTCGTGCTCACGCACCACCACATCTTGATGGACGGCTGGTCCGGTCCGCTGTTCGGACGCGAGCTGTTCCTGCTCTACGCGGCGGACGGCGACCCGGCGGCACTGCCCCCGGCGGCGGACTACGCCGCCTACCTCGACTGGCTCGCCCGCCAGGACCAGCAAGCCACCGAGGAAGCCTGGCGGGCCGCGCTGTCCGATGTGGACGGACCGACCCTGGTCGGCACGGCCGAAGGACCCGCCCGGGACCTCGCCGTCGACCTCCCGCCGGAGCTGTCCGCGCTGGCCCGGAAACACGGCACCACGCTCAACACCGTCGTCCAGGTCCTGTGGGCGCTCACCCTCTCCGCCGAGACCGGCCGCGACGACGTCGTGTTCGGCACCACCGTGCACGGCAGGCCCGCCGACCTCGACGGCGCCGAACGCATGGTCGGGCTGTTCATCAACACGGTCCCGGTCCGCGTCCGGCTGCGGGCCGGGGAGCCCGTCGCCGCGTTGCTGGCGCGGGTGCAGGCAGAACAGGCTCGGCTGCTGGACCACCAGCACGCCGGACTGGCCGACATCCAGCGCGCCGCGGGCACCGGCGAACTGTTCGACACCCTCCTGGTCTTCGAGAGCTACCCGGTCGACGACGCCGCGCTCGCCGACGCTGAACGCCGCTCCGGCCTCACCGTCGCCGGGCTCGCCGAACGGGACGACACGCATTACCCGCTCACACTGCTCGTCGCGCCGGGCGAAACCCCGGTGCTGACGCTGCGGCACCGCCGGGACGTGACCCGTCTTGCCGCGCGGCTGCGTGCGGTGGCCGAGTGGTTCGTCCGCGGCGGCGACGTCCCCACCGGCTTCCTCAGCGAAGACGAGCACCAGACCGTCGTGCACACCTGGAACGACACCGCGCACGACGTCCCGCGCACGACGCTGCCCGCCCTGTTCGCAGCGCAGGCCGAGCGCACTCCGGACGCCATCGCCGTGGTCGACGGCGCTCGCGAGTGGACGTACGGGGAGTTCGCCGCCCGGGTCCGTGAACTGGCCGGCGCCCTGCGAGCCGGTCCTGGCGACGTGGTCGCGGTTTCGCTGCCGAGGTCGGCCGATCTGGTGGCGGTCCTGCACGCGGTGCAGGCGTGCGGCGCGGCCTATCTGCCGATCGACCCGGACCTGCCCGCCGAACGCGTCGATTTCCTGCTGGAGGACGCCAAACCCGCGCTGGTCGTCACTCCGGAATGGCTGTCCGAGGCGGACTCGGCGCCGTTCTCCCCGGTGCTGGTCCGGCCGGAGGACACCGCGTACCTGCTGTACACCTCCGGCTCGACCGGACGGCCGAAGGGGGTCGCGGTCGCGCACTCGGCGATCGTCAACCGTCTCTTGTGGATGGCCGAAGAGTACGGATTCGGTTCCAGCACACGCACTCTGCAGAAGACCCCGGCGTCGTTCGACGTCTCGGTGTGGGAGCTGTTCCTTCCGCTGCTCACCGGCGGCACGCTGGTCGTCGCCGCGCCGGACGCGCACCGCGATCCGGCGCAGCTGGCCGCGATCATCCGGGAACAGCGCATCGACACTGTCCACTTCGTCCCGTCGATGCTGGCGGCTTTCCTTCCCGAAGCGGCCGGGCTCGGGCTCCGCACGGTCATCTGCAGCGGGGAGGCCCTGCCCGCCGATCTGGCGCTGCGGGCCCGGGAAGTGCTCGGCGTCTCCGTGCGGAACCTCTACGGCCCGACCGAAGCCGCGGTCGACGTGACCGCTTGGGACACCGCCGCCGAAGACGGCGCCCGGCCGGTCCCGATCGGCCGTCCGGTGTGGAACACGCAGACCTACGTGCTCGACACGGCGCTGCGGCCGGTCGCCCCCGGCGTGCCAGGGGAGCTGTACCTCGCCGGCGCGCAGCTCGGCGAGGGTTACCGGGGCCGTCCCGGGCTCACCGCGACGCGTTTCGTCGCCAATCCCTTCGGCGCCGGGCGCTTGTACCGCACCGGCGACCTCGCCCGCTGGAACCCGGACGGCACGCTCGCCTACCTGGGCCGCACCGACGACCAGGTCAAGCTGCGCGGCCAGCGGATCGAACCCGGCGAGATCGAGCACGCGCTCCGCGACCTCGACGGTGTGGAATCCGCCGCTGTCGCGGTGCACGACCCGGTGCTCACCGGATACGTCACCGGCACTGTCGACGGCGAAGAACTCCGCGCCCGGCTGGCCGAGTGGCTGCCGTCGGCGCTGGTGCCCACCGTGGTGCTGGTGCTCGACGCGTTGCCGCTGACGCCCAGCGGAAAACTGGACCGCAAGGCGCTTCCGGCCCCTGATCTGTCCACTCAGGACAGTGGTGACCTTCCGGCGAGCCCGGTCGAGGCCGCCATCGCGACAGAGTTCGCCGCTGTGCTGGGCCTCGGCAGCGTGGGCGCGTCCGCGGACTTCTTCCGCCTCGGCGGCGACAGCATTTCGTCGCTGCAGCTCATCGCGCGCTTGCGCCGCGCGGGTTACCGGCTCAGCCCCCGCGAGATCTTCGAGCACCGCACCCCGGCGGCGTTGGCCGCGTTCGCCCGCCGCGACAGCGAAGCGGTCAAGACCGGCACTCGCACCGGAATCGCCCCGCTGCTGCCAGTCATGGCGTCCCTGCGCGACCTCGGCGGCGACACCCGCCGGTTCAGCCAGTCCATGCTGCTGACCACTCCGCCGGACCTCACCGAGGCTCAGCTCGCCGGGAAACTGGACGCGATCCTGGCCGCGCACGACGCCCTGCGCGCCCGGCTCGAGCCCGGCTGGGTCTACCGGATCCGGCCCGAGGGAAGCGTCACCGCGGCCGACGTCCTGCGGCGGGGCTCCGGCACCGTCCGCGAAGAGTTCGAGACCGCGCTCAGCGAGCTGGATCCCGAGGCCGGGGTCATGCTGCGCGCGGTGTGGTTCGATCGCGGCCTGCTGCTGCTCGTCGCGCACCACCTCGTCGTCGACGGCGTCTCCTGGCGCATCCTGATGGACGACTTCGCCGAGGCCCGGATCGCGCCCGAGGAAACGTCGTTCCACGACTGGGCGCACGCGGTCGGCGAACGCGAATGGGCAGCCGACTGGACCGAAGTCCTCGCCGGGAACGGTTCGCTGGGCACGGAAATCCCGGGCGTGCACGCCCGGGAAACGGTCGAGGAACACGCCGTCGAGATCCCGGCCGACCTGACCGAAAAGCTCCTGACCAGCGTCCCCGCCGCCGCGCACGCGGGCGTCCAGGACGTCCTGCTCACCGGGCTGGCGCTCGCGGTGTCCCGCTGGCGGGCGGCACGCGGCCTGCCGGACGACGGCGGCCTGGTCCTCGACCTCGAAGGCCACGGCCGCGACGAGCACCTGGTGCCCGGGACCGACCTGTCGCGCACCGTCGGCTGGTTCACCACGGTCTACCCGGCCCGGATCGGCGGGGCCGGCGGCGATGCCGTCGCCTGGCTGAAAACCGTCAAGGAACAGCTGCGCGCCCTGCCCGAACCGCTCACCTTCCGCGGCCCGGCCGAAGGCCGCACAGTGCTGTTCAACTACCTCGGCCGCCTCGACGGCCCGGGCGCGACCGGATACTGGCGTCCGGCGCCGGAATCGGCGCAGCTGGACAGCAGCGCGGACCAGGCCACCCCGGTCAGCCACCCGCTGGAGATCAACGCCGTCGCGGTGCGCCACGACGACGGCCCGCGGCTGCACTGCGACCTCGCCTACGTCCGCGACGTGTTCGCCGCCGAGGACATCCGCGAACTCGGCGACCTCTGGCGCGCGGCGCTGGCCGAACTCGCCGAGGCGGCCGGTGAACCGTTCCGCACGCCGTCGGACTTCCCGCTGGTCTCGCTCGCACAGTCCGATGTGGACGAACTGGCCGCCGCGGCGGACATCCTGCCGCTCTCGCCGCTGCAGGAAGGGATCGCGTTCCAGGCTTCGTTCGACCGCGAGGACGTTTACTCGGTCTGCCATTCCTTCGAGCTGACCGGGCCGTTGGACGCCGAGCGGATGCGCGCGGCCGGGCAGGCGCTGCTCGACCGGCACGCCAATCTCCGCGCCGCGTTCCGGCAGCTGCGCTCGGGCGCCACCGTCCAGGTGGTCCCGGCGCACGCGGAGCTGCCGTGGGAACTCGTCGAGGACGAGACGGAGTTCGCCACCCGGCGCTTCGACCTGGCTGAGGCCCCGGCGGTCCGCCTCGGCCTGCGGCGGCTCGGCGAAGACCGGCACCGGCTGCTGCTGGCGCATCACCACGTGCTGGCCGACGGCTGGTCCGGCCCGCTGCTCGCCGAGGAGCTGTTCACGCTCTACGCGGCCCGTGAGCTGCCTCCGGTCCGGCCGTACGCCGAGTACCTGAAATGGCTGGCAGCACGGGATGAAGCCGCCGCTGAGCAGGCGTGGCGCACCGCGCTGGCCGACCTGGACGGCCCGACGCTCCTGCGGCCCGGAGCCGACGCGCGCGAGACTGTCCGGCCCGACCGGGCTAGCACTGCTCTCGGCGCCGAACTGTCGGCGAAGGTGACCGCGGTCGCCCGCGATCTCGGCGTCACGGTCAGCACCTTGCTCAACACCGCCTGGGCGCTGGTCCTCGGCCAGCTCACCGGGCGCACGGACGTCGTCTTCGGCGTCACCGTGCACGGCCGCCCCGCCGACCTGCCGGGCGCGGAGCGGATGATCGGCCTGTTCGTCAACACGGTCCCGATGCGGGTCCGGACGCTCGCCGCGGAGCCGTTCGCCGCGCTGGTGCGGCGGGTGGACGAGGAACAGATCCGGCTGCTGGACCACCAGCACGCCGGCCTCGCGGCTGTCCAGCGCTGGGCCGGCACCGGCGAACTGTTCGATACCCTGGTCGTGTTCGAGAGCTACCCGGTGGACGACGAGCGGCTCGCCGGAGCCGAGAAATCGGCCGGGCTGAGCGTCGAGGCCGTCGCGGGAACGGACGCCACCCACTACCCGCTGGCCCTGGTCGTCGAACCGGGGGAGGCGCTCGTTCTCGGCCTGGACCACCGGCCCGGCGCGGTCGACGCCGACGCCGTCCTGGCGCGGCTCACCGGCGTCCTCGACGCGATCACGGCCGATCCGGCGGTGCTCGTCGGCCGGATTCCCCTTGCCGCCGAAGCGGAACCGCGAGGCGCGGAGGTCGCCCTGGAACCGGCGACCCTGCCGGAGCTGTTCGCCGCGCGGGCCGCCGCCGCCCCGGACGCGGTGGCCGTCGCCGCGGCCGGGCGGTCGCTGACCTACGCGGAGTTCGACGAGCTGGTCGCCCGGATCGCGGCGAGCCTCGACGCCGGTCCCGGCGACCTCGTCGGGGTGAGCCTGCCCCGGTCGATCGAGCTGGTCGCGGTGCTGCACGCGGTCCACCGGTGCGGTGCCGCGTACGTGCCGATCGACCCCGGCTACCCGCCCGCGCGCCGCGAGTTCCTCGCTGCGGACTCGGTCCCGGCGTCGCTGATCACGGCTCTGCCCGAACTGGGCGCCGAGCGGCGGCCGCTGGTGAAGGTCCCCGATACCGCGCCCGCGTACGTGATCTACACGTCCGGTTCTACCGGCCGCCCCAAGGGCGTGGTGGTGGACCACCGAGCCGTCGTCAACCGGCTGCGGTGGATGGCCGACGAGTACGGCTTCGGCGCGGAGACCCGGACCCTGCAGAAGACGCCGATCTCCTTCGACGTCTCGGTGTGGGAACTGTTCCTGCCGCTGCTCACCGGGGGCACGCTGGTCATCGCGCCGCCGGACGCGCATCAGGACCCGGCGCGGCTGGCCGCGGTGATCCGGGAGGAACGCGTCGACACCGTCCACTTCGTCCCGTCGATGCTGCGGCCGTTCCTGGCCGAACCGTCGGCGGCGGACCTGCCGCTGCGCCGGATCTTCTGTTCCGGCGAAGCGCTGCCGGGCGACCTGGTGCTCGCCGCCCGGGAAGTGCTGCCCGAGGCGAGGGTGCACAACCTGTACGGGCCGACCGAGGCCGCGGTGGACGTCACCGCCTGGGACACGGCGGGGGAGGACGGCAGCGGGCCGGTCCCGCTCGGGCATCCGGTGTGGAACACCGGCACCCACGTTCTCGACGCGGCGCTGCGGCCGGTGCCGCGCGGCTGCGCCGGCGAGCTGTACCTCTCCGGCGTCCAGTTGGCTCACGGTTACCTGCGGCGGCCCGGCCTCACCGCGACCCGGTTCGTCGCCGGGCCGGACGGCACCCGGCTCTACCGCACCGGAGATCTCGCCCGGCGCCGCGCCGACGGCGTTCTCGAATACCTCGGCCGCGGCGACGACCAGGTGAAGATCCGCGGCGTGCGGATCGAACCCAGCGAGGTGGCGGCGGCGCTCTCGGCACTGCCCGGGATCACCGGGGCCGAGGTCGCGGTGCGAGACACCGGGCTGGTCGGCTACCTCACCGGTGCACCGCGCCCCGGAGCCGAGCTTCGCGCCGAATCGCGCGAGAGCCTGCCGGAACAGCTGGTGCCCTCGGCGTTCGTGTGGCTTGACGCGTTCCCGTTGACCCCCAACGGGAAACTGGACCGTGCCGCGCTGCCGGAACCCGACCGTCAGGCCGAAACCGGTTCCGCCGGACCGCGGACCGAGACCGAGCGCGTGCTCGCCGCGGCCGTGGCGGAAGTACTGGGGCTGGACCGGGTAGGGGTGTTCGACGATTTCTTCGCGCTCGGCGGGGACAGCATCCGCTCGCTGCACCTGGTCGGCCGGGTGCGGCCGGACGGGTTGAAGATCAACCCGCGGCAGGTGTTCGAGCTGCGCACCGCGGCCGCGCTGGCGGAGGCCGCCGAATCCGTCGACCTCGCGGCGGAGTCGCTGCCGTCCGAGGCGGAACCGTTGATCGAACTGGACGAGGACGAGTTCGCCGAGTTCTCGGGTGATTGGAGCGTTTCGTGAGTGCCGCCCGCGGTGTCCAGGACGTGCTGCCGCTGTCCCCGTTGCAGGAGGGCTTGCTCTTCCTGTCCACTTGGGACAGCGCGGCCACCGACGTCTACACCATCCAGCAGGTGTTCGACCTGCGCGGGGCGCTCGACCTCGAACGGATGCGCGCGGCGGCGGCCGTGGTGCTGGAACGGCATCCGAACCTGCGCGCGGCCTTCCGGGCCCGCAAGAGCGGCGAGACCGTTCAGCTCATCCCCGAAGCTGTGCCGGTGCCGTGGCAGGCAGACGACGTCGCCGAGGCCGGCGTGCCCGCGCTGCTGGACGCCGACCGGGCGAGCCGGTTCGACCTCGCGAAGCCGCCGCTGATCCGGTTCCGGCTGCTGCGGCTGGCTCCCGAGCACCACAAGCTCGTGATCACCGCGCACCACCTGCTGCTCGACGGCTGGTCCGGTCCGCTGCTGGGGGAGGAACTGTTCACCGCCTACGGCCGCGAAGACCTGCCGCCCGCGCCGAAATACCGGGACTATCTGGCCTGGCTCGGCAGGCAAGACCGCGAGGCGGCCCGCACGGCTTGGCGCGAATCGCTGGCCGGGCTCGCCGATCCGACGCTGCTCGCCCCCGGAGCCACTCCCGCCGCGGAGTTCCCGCGCGAGCACGAAGTCCGGCTGTCCTCAACGGACACTGAACGGCTCGCGGCGTGGGCCCGCGAACAGCGCGTCACGCTCAACACCGTCCTGCAAGCGGCGTGGGCGGTCGTGCTCGGCAAGGTCACCGGCCGCCGGGACGTCGTGTTCGGCGCCACCGTGTCCGGCAGGCCCGCCGAACTGCCCGGCGTCGACCGGATGATCGGCCTGTTCATCAACACGCTCCCGGTCCGGGTCCGGCTCGACCCGGCGGAGACGCTCGCCGGTCTCGTCGCCCGGGTGCAAGCGGAGCAGGCCGCGCTGCTGGACCACCAGTACCTCGGGCTCGCCGAAATCCAGCGCGAAGCCGGGCACAGCGAACTGTTCGACACGCTCACCGTGTTCCAGAGCGCTCCTGCGGACGCCGAGGCGCTCCGCGCTGCCGACGAAGCTTCCGGGCTCGCGGTGCGAGCCGAGGAAACCCGAAGCGTCACGCACTATCCCTTGACCGCGGTCGCGCTGCCTGGCGACGAATTCGCCGTCGCGCTGGTGTACCGGGAAGATCTCGTCGACGCGACACTGGTCCGGCGAGCGGCCGCTCTGCTGCGGGAGCTGCTCACGGCGCCGCCCGAGCGGCGGATCGGATCGGTCGAGCTGACCACCGCCGACGAGCGGGAACTGGTGCTGCGCAAGTTCAACTCCGCGACGTTGCCGCGGGCGGGCGAGTCGCTGGTGGACCTGTTCGTCCAGCAGGCGCAAGCGAGACCGGAGGCGATCGCCGTCGAGGACGGCGGGGTCGCGGTCAGCTACGGCGAACTGCACGAGCGGGCCGCCCGGCTCGCCGGGGTCCTGATCGAACGCGGCGCCGGGCCGGAGCAGGTCGTCGGCGTGGCGATCAACCGCGGGCTCGGGTTCCTGACCGCGATGCTGGGCGTCCAGCTGGCCCGGGCGGCGTACCTGCCGCTGGACCCGGAGTATCCGGCCGACCGGATCGCGTACATGCTCTCCGACGCGCACCCGGCGCTGCTCGTCGCCGATCCGTCCACAGCGGACAAGATGGCGGAGCACGGCGTCCCGCTCGTCGTGCTGGACGGCGCCTTGCCCGAACCGCCCGCGCAGCTTCCGCTGCCGCATCCGGACAGCGCGGCGTACCTGATCTACACCTCGGGATCGACCGGGCGACCCAAGGGAGTGCTGGTGCCGCACCGCGGGGTGCCGGACCTGGTGGCGATGTTCGCCGATTCGGTCCGGAGCGGCCCCGGGAGCCGCGTGCTGCTGTTCGCCTCGCCCAGCTTCGACGTCTCGCTCGCCGAGCTGTCCACGCAACTGCTCGCCGGCGCGACCGCCGTGGTCGTCCCGGAGGAAAGCCGCCTGGGCGAACCTCTCGCGGAGTTCGTTGCCGCACAAGGGCTGACCCACATGTTCGTGCCGCCCTCGGCACTGGCCACCCTCGCCGGGTCCGACCTGCCCGAAGGCGTCACGCTGATCGCGGGCACCGACGCGCTCACCCCGGAACTGGTCGCCCGCTGGAGCCGCGGCCGCCGGATGTTCAACGCCTACGGCCCCACCGAATGCACGGTCAACTCCACGCTCTGGCGGTGCGAGGCCGGACAGCGCGTGGTGATCGGCCCGCCCGACCCGAACAAACAGGCTTACGTCCTCGACGCCGATCTGCGGCCGGTGCCGCCGGGCACGGCCGGCGAACTGTACGTCGCCGGAGGGCTGGCGCGCGGCTACTTCGGCCTGCCCGGCCTGACCTCCACGCGGTTCGTGGCCTGCCCGTTCGGCGCTCCCGGCGAACGGATGTACCGCACCGGCGACCTCGTCCGCTGGACCGCCGACGGCGCTCTCGACTTCCTCGGCCGAGTCGACCACCAGGTGAAGATCCGGGGTTTCCGCGTCGAACTCGGCGAAGTCGAGACGGCGCTGTGCGACCGGCCCGGAGTCGCCGAGGCGGTCGCCGTCGTCCGGGAGGACCAGCCCGGCGTCCGCCGCATGATCGCCTACGTGACGGCTGAGCCCGGAGCCGAGCCGGTGCCCGGGGACCTGCGTGCCGCGCTGGCGGCCCGGATGCCGGACTACTCGGTGCCGTCCGCGATCGTAGTGCTCGACCGGCTGCCGCTGACGGTGAACGCGAAGGTGGACCGCGGCGCACTGGCCTCCGCCGGCGGGTTCGCGCCGGACCTGAGCGGGCTGACCGGCGATGCCGCCCCGAGCACGCCCGGGGAAAAGGCGCTGGCCGACGCGTTCGCCGCGGTGCTGGGCCTGCCGTCGATTTCCGTGACGGACGACTTCTTCGGCTTCGGCGGCGACAGCATCCTGTCGCTGCAGGTGGTGAGCCGGGCGCGGCAGGCCGGGCTGCGGATCACCCCGCGGCAGGTGTTCGAGGCGAGGACGGTGGCGGCGCTCGCCGAACTGGCCGAGCCGGTGACCGCCGCCGGTCCGGCTGAAGTGCCCGCCGTCGGCGTCGTCGCGCAGATCCCGATGATCGCCGCCCTGCTCGAACGCGGCGGCGTGCCCCGGCGGTTCAGCCAGTCCGCCGTCGTGCGGACCCCGCGCGGGCTGACCGAGCCGGAGCTGAACCGCGTGCTGCGAACGGTGCTGGACCGGCACGGCGCGCTGCGGGCCACCCTCGGCGCCACGCTGCGCATCCCGCCGCCAGGCGCGGCGATCACCGTACGGCGCGTGCCAGGCGTGCCGGACCAGGAACTGCTGCACCGCGAAGCAACGGCTGCCGAAGCCGCTTTGGATCCCGCCGCCGGGGTCATGGTCCGGGCAGTGTGGTTCGGCCCCGAAGGCGCGCCGGGCCGGTTGCTGCTGGTGATCCACCACGCGGTGATCGACGGCGTGTCCTGGCGGATCCTGTTCGACGACCTCGCCGCCGCCGCGGCCGGTCGCGAACTGCCCGCGGTGCCCGTTTCGTTGCGTGCTTGGGCGGCGAGTCTGGCCCCGCGCATCGAAAAGCTGCGGGCGGATCTGCCGTACTGGCGCGAAGTGCTGGGAAGCACCACTCCGGTGACCGGAACCGTCGGCGACGTCCGCGAGGTCCGTGTGACGCTTCCGCGCGACATCACCGACACGCTTCTTTCCGGCGTCCCGAAGTCGTTCCGGGCCGGGATCCAAGACGCCTTGCTCAGCACCCTCGCCACTGCCGTGACGCGCGTGCGGGGCACCGATTCGGTGCTGATCGAAACCGAAGGGCACGGCCGCGACGAAGACCTCGACCTGTCGCGCACGGTCGGCTGGCTCACCTCGTCGGCGCCGCTGCGGATAACCGCCGACCCCGATCCCGTGCGCCAGCTCAAGCAGGCCAAGGACGCCCGGCTGCGGGTTCCCGCCGGGTACGCGTTGCTGCGGTACCTCACCGGAGACATGAAAGGGCATCCCGAGGTGCTGTTCAACTACCTCGGCCGCTTCGACGTCGAGGCGCCCGGTGAGGAAGCCGACTGGCGCCCGGAAGGCGGACTGGGCGGCGACCTCGATCCCGGAACCCCGGCGTCGCACGCCCTGGAAGTGAACTGCTCGGTGACGTCCGCCGGGCTGGAGGCGAGTTTGGCCGTCCTGCCCGGCACAGTGGACGCCGAGGCCGTCGGCGCCGAGTGGATGGCCGCCGCCGCGGAACTGGCCCAGCGGCTGACCCCGGACGGCATCGGCGGAGTCTCCGCAGCGGATTTCCCGTTGCTGGACTTGACTCTCGACGAAGTCGACGAGATCGGCGACGCGGCCGACGTCTGGCCGCTCTCGCCGCTGCAGGAAGGAATGCTCTTCCTCGCGTCGTTCGACGAGGACAGCCTCGACGTCTACGTCACCCAGCAGATGCTGGACCTGCGCGACGCGGATCCGGGGAGGCTGCGCACCGCCGCCGCGCGCCTGCTGGAACGGCATCCGAACCTCGGCGCGGGCTTCCGCTACCTCGCCTCCGGCCGGGCCGTGCAGGTCGTTCCGCGCTCGGCCGGCCTCGACTGGCGGGAACTCGCCGGGGCCGACGCGGAGGCCGTCGCCGCAGAGGAACGGTTGCGGCCCTTCGCCTTGGCCGAGCCGCCGCTCATCCGGTTCACGCTCTTCGACACCGGCGACGGAGGCCACCGGCTCCTGATCACCAGCCACCACATCGTCCTCGACGGCTGGTCCGCGCCGCTGCTCGGCCAGGAACTGCTGGAGCTGTACCGCACCGGCGAGCCGCCGAAAGCCCGGCCGTACCGCGACTACCTGGACTGGCTCGGCCGCCAGGACCGCGAAACCGCCCGCGCGGCGTGGCGGAACGCGCTGTCCGGACTCGACGGAACGAGCCTGCTCGCCCCGCCCGGCGGTGAGCTTGTCGGCCGCGGCCAGAGCCTGCCCGACAAACTCTCGGTCGGCCTGACCGAGGACCACACGACCCGGCTCGCCGCGTGGGCGCGGAAGAACGGCGTCACGCTCAACACTGTCGTGCAGGCGGTGTGGTCGCTGCTGCTGGGCGGGCTGACCGGCCGCCGGGACGTCGTGTTCGGCGCGACCGTCTCCGGCCGTCCCGCCGACCTGCCCGGCGCCGACCGGATGATCGGGCTGTTCATCAACACCCTGCCGGTCCGCGTCCGCACCGCGGCGGCCGAAACGCTCGGCGCGCTGCTCGCGCGCGTGCAGGGGGAGCAGGCCGCGCTGCTGGACCACCAGTACCTCAGCCTCGCCGAAATCCAGCGCCAAGCCGGGTCCGGCGAACTGTTCGACACGCTGCTGGTCTTCCAGAGCTACCCGGTGGACGCCGAAGCGCTCGCCGAGAGCGAGCGGCAGGCAGGCGTCCAGGTCACCGGCGTCCAAGGCGAGGACGCCACGCACTATCCGCTCACGATCGTCGCCGCGCCCGGCCCGCGGCTCGAACTGATCCTCGAATACCGCACCGACGTTTTCACCGCCGAACGGATCGCCGAACTGGGACAGTCCCTTGCGGACTTGCTGGCCGGAGTACCCGAACAGCAGGACACCCCGGTCGGCCGGCTCGAAGTGCTTTCGCGGCGGCAGCGGGACCTGGTGCTGCGCCAGCGGAACGAGACCGCTCTCCCGGTACCGGAGTCCACTGTGGTCGATCTGTTCGACGACCAGGTCCGCCGCGGCCCGGACGCGGTCGCGCTCGCCTGCGAAGACCGGACGCTGACCTACCGTGAGCTGGACGCGCGAGCCAACCGCCTCGCCCGTGCGCTCATCGCCCGGGGAGCCGGGCCGGAGGAAATCGTCGCGATCCGCCTGCGCCGGACGGAACGGTTCTTCGTCGCGCTGCTGGCGGTCCTCAAGTCCGGGGCCGCGTACCTGCCGATCGACCCCGCCCAGCCGGAAGACCGGACGGCGGACCTCCTCGCCGACGCGAAACCGCTGCTCGTGCTCGCCGACGACTGGCCCGACGACACGGCTTTCGCCGCGGACCCGGTCACCGACGCCGACCGTCGCGTGCCGCTGCGGCCGCAGCACCCCGTCCACCTGATCTACACCTCCGGGTCGACCGGGAAGCCGAAGGGGGTGCTCGTCCCGCACCGCGGCATCGTCAACCTGGCGCACAGCCACGACCGCGACGTTTTCGGGCCCGCCCGGGAACGAACCGGGCGGGAGCGGCTGCGGATCGGGCACAACTGGTCGTTCTCCTTCGACGCCTCCTGGCAGCCCTCGCTCGGCCTGCTGCGCGGCCACGAACTGCACGTCGTCACCGAGGACGTCCGGGTCGACGCCGAGGCGCTGGCCCGGTTCCTGATCGAGCGGCGGATCGATTTCGTCGAGGTCACCCCGTCGCATTTCGTCCAGCTGGCGGCAGCGGGGCTCGTGCGCGACGGACAGTGCCCGCTTGCTGTGGTCGGGGTCGGCGGGGAAGCGGTGCCGCCGGGACTGTGGAACGAACTGCGCAGTCTGCCGGGAACCGAGGCGTACAACTTCTACGGTCCCACTGAGTGCACAGTGGACACTGTCATCGCGCGGTTGCGGGACACCGAAGGCCCGGTGATCGGCCGCGCGGTCGCCAACACCCGACTTCGCGTGCTGGACGACGCGCTTCGTCCGGTCGCGCCCGGCGTTGTCGGCGAGCTCTACCTCAGCGGTGCCCAGCTGGCCCGCGGATACCTCGGCGCGCCCGGTCTTACCGCGACCCGGTTCGTCGCCGACCCGTTCGACAGCGGCCGGATGTACCGCACTGGCGACCTCGCCCGCTGGACCGAGGACGGCCGCCTCGAATTCCGCGGCCGCGCCGACGACCAGGTCAAGGTCCGCGGCCACCGCGTCGAACCGGGCGAGATCGAGGCCCGGCTGTCCGCGCATCCGGCGGTCTCGGACGCGGTCGTCGTCGTCCGCGACGACCGCTTGATCGGCTACGCCGTCGCCGACGAGTCCACAGTGGACGGACCGGCGCTCCGTACCGCGCTCGCCGCTTCGTTGCCGGACTTCCTGGTGCCCTCGGCGGTGGTGCTGCTCGAAGCGCTCCCGGTCACCCCGAACGGCAAGGTCGACCGCGCCGCGCTGGCGACCGCGGACTGGGCCGCGCCCGACCTTTCCGCACTCAGCGGCGGAACCGCTCCGCGCACCCCGCGCGAGCACGTGCTGGCGGAGATCGTCGCCGAGGTGCTCGGCTTGCCGTCAGTAGGCGTCGAGGACGACTTCTTCGCACTGGGCGGCGACAGCATCCTGTCCATGCAGGTCGTCGGCAGGGCTCGCGCGGCCGGGCTGCGGATCACCCCGCGCACCGTCTTCGAGCGCCGCAGCGTGGCCGCGCTCGCCGAAGCCGCGACCGGACTCGGCGGCGCGCAGCGGACCGCGGTCCCGGCGACGGGCAGCTTCCCGGCGACGCCGATCATGCTCGCCCAGCGCGAGCGCGGCGGCCCGATCGGCAGGCTCAGCCAGTATTCGGTGCTGCGCGTCCCGACCGGAGCCGGCCTCGACCGGCTCAGCGAGGTGCTGACCGCCCTGCAGGACCGGCACCCGATCCTGCGGGCACGGCTCGGCGAAGACTGGACCGTGCACGTCGGCGAAGCGAACAAGCCGGTGCTGCGCCGCGTCGACCTCGGCGACCGCCCGGACGACGACCTGTTCACCACGGAGTTCCCGGAGTTCGAACGCACCGTCCGCGAGCTGAACCCGTTCACCGGCGACGTCCTCCGCGCGGTGTGGTTCGACGCGGGCGACCGGCCGGGCCGCCTGCTGCTGATGATCCACCACCTGGTGGTCGACGCGGTGTCGTGGCGCGCGCTGTCGGAAGACCTCGCCGCCCTCGGCCGCGGGCTCGACCTGCCGCCGGTGGAGGTTCCGTTCCGCGAGTGGGCGCTGCGGCTGTCCGAACTGGACCGGAGCGCGGAACTGCCGTACTGGCAAGGGATCTCGGGCACGGTGCCGGTGGCCGCCCGGCCGCTCGGCCCCGGCGACACGATCTCGCGAGGCCGCGACGACGTCGTGCACGTGTCCGCCGAGACGACGAAGGCGCTGCTCGGGCCGGTGCCCGCGGCGCTCGGCTGCGGGGTGCAGGACCTCCTGCTGGCAGCGCTGGCTTCGGCGGTCGCGGAACACCGGGGCGGCGACGCGCTGCTAGTCGACCTCGAAAGCCACGGACGCGCGGAAAACCTGCTCGGCGACGCCGATCTGTCCCGCACAGTGGGGTGGTTCACGTCGCTGTACCCGGTGCGCGTCGCGCTGGACAAGGACTTGGCCGCCGCTGCCCGCCGGTTGTCCGACGAGCAGAAAGCCGTGCCCGACAACGGAATCGGATACGGGGTGTTGCGCTACGGCGCGGGGGAGCACCTCCCCTCGGCCGAGGTGCTGTTCAACTACATCGGACAGAACGACCCCGGCCGGGCGCGGGACGAGGACTGGCTCGTCGCGCCCGGCAAGAACGTCATCGGCGGCGACGTCGACCCGGAAGCCCGCGCCACGCACGCGTTGTCGATCAACGCCTCGGTCGGGCAAGGGGTGCTGACCGCGCACTGGTCGTACCTGCCGGAGGCGGTCCCGGCCGGGCTGGTGGCCAGGATCACGCGGTCCTGGACGGCCAACCTTGACCGGTTGGTGACCTCTCCCGGGCGAAAAGATGATTAGGATAGCCTGCCCTAATTAGACGGACATGACCAAGACCAGCGGGTTTGGCAGAGAGGTAGGCGTCGTGAGGACGCAGTTCCAGAAGTGGCGCACGACAGTGGCCGGGATTTCGGCCGCAGTGCTGGCGTTCGGCGCCGCAGCCTGTGGCTCGACCGACGAGAACGCCGGCGCGGAGGGCGCCACGCGGCCGTTCGACACCCCGAGCGGGCAGGCGCAGATCCCGGTCGCGCCGAAATCGGTGGTGGCGCTCGACCAGTACACCTACTTCGGCCTGCTGGACGTCGGCGTGCACCCCAAGGCCACCGCGTCCGGCTACACCGACAGCTTCGCGGTGTACCCGCCCTACGCCGCCGAGTACGCCAAGGCCCCGAAGGTCGGCGGTTCGATGGAGATCGACATCGAGCAGGTCGGCGCCCAGGCCCCGGATCTCATCCTCGGCAACAAGTTCCTCTCCCTGGAAAAGCACAAGATCGAGGACTACCAGAAGCTCGCCCCGACGGTGATCCTCGGCGGGGCGCCCGGCGAACCCGGCGTCGCCTGGCCGCAGTGGGTCGTCCAGGCCGCCGACGCGGTGGGCAAGAAGCCCGAGGCCGAGGCGCTGAAGAAGCAGTACGAGGACCGCGCGGCGCAGATCAAGTCGACGTACAAGGACAAGCTGTCGAAGCTGAAGTTCGCGCTGATCAACGGCGGCGGCGGGAAGTGGTACCTGAACCTCGACGAATCGTGGGGCGGCACCATCCTCAAAGACCTCGGCGTCCAGTTCGCCCGGGCCGGCGTCACCGACAAGAGCAACAACACGCCGGAGTTCTCCATCGAGAACCTGGACAAGCTCAACGAAGCCGACGTGATCCTGTACCAGGCCGACTACCAGGGCAAGGCCGGGCCGGACACGCAGCAGATCATCGACCTGCCCGCGTACCAGGGGCTGCGGGCGGTCAAGGCGGGCAAGTCGTTCCCGACCGGCAACTTCTACGCCCTGCACTACAAGGCCGCGATGGCGTTCCAGGACGAGATCGAAAAGATCCTCAAGGAGTACTGACCGGATCCGGGGCTCGGCGGTCCGCCGCGGACCGCCGAGCCCCGTCGCGTGAGGGGGAACCATTGGACAGCACCTCGGTCGCGCCCGCCCCGGCCAGGTCCTGGCGGCCGCGCGCCGGGCTCGCCGCGGTCCTGGTCCTCTCGGCCGTCGCGTACGGCTGGGGGAGCTGGGACCTCGGATTCGGGTACCCGTACTACAGCGCCGCCGTCAGCTCGATGTCCCGCGACTGGACGGCTTTCGCGTTCGGCTCGCTCGACCCGCTCGGCGTGGTGACCGTCGACAAGCCGCCGATGGCGCTGTGGGTGCAGGTGCTTTCCGTGCGGCTGCTGGGTTTCCACGGCTGGGCGCTGATCCTGCCCCAGGTGCTGGAAGGCGTCGCGGCAGTCTGGCTGCTGTACCTTGCGGTCCGCCGCTGGCAAGGGGAACGGGTCGCCCTGCTCGCCGCCGCGATTCTCGCCGCGACTCCGGTCGTCGTCGCGCTCGACCGCGACAACCTGCCCGACCCGCTGATGCTCCTGCTGCTCGTCGCCGCCGCGTACGCGCTGACCCGCGCGCTCGACGGCCCGGCGGGGGAGCGGCGGTGGATGGTCTTCGCCGCGGTGCTCCTCGGGTGCGCGTTCACCACGAAAATGGTGCAGGCGTGGCTGGTGTTGCCCGCGATCGGCGCGGCCTACCTGATCGGCTCTTCTTCCCCGGCGCGCGCGAAGACGCGGACCACGGCGCTTTTCGCAGCGGTGCTGGCGGTGGCTTCGTTCTGGTGGGTCGTGCTGGTCGACCTCTGGCCGTCGCCGAAACCCTTCATCGGCAGCAGCGTCGACGGCACCGCACGCGACCTCGTGTTCGGCTACAACGGCTTCGGCCGGATCTTCGGCCAGGATTTCGCCGCGGCCGCCAGCTACGCGGAGAACCACGGGAAATCCTTCTACCAAAGCGATCCCGGTGCCGGACGGCTTTTCGGGACGTCCTTGGGCGGCCAAGCCTCCTGGCTGCTGCCGCTCGCGCTGGCGGCGGTCGCCGCCGTGCTGGCGCTGACCCTCGCCGGACGCCGTCCGCCCCGGAAGACGCTGGCCGGCTGGGTGCTCTGGGGCGGCTGGCTGCTGGTCTGCGCAGCGGTGTTCAGCTTCATGCGCGGAATCTGGCTGCTGTACTACACCGCACAGCTCGCTCCCGCCGTCGCCGCGCTGTCGGCTGCCGCTTTCGCCGCCCTGTGGCGGCTTTACCGGGCCGGCGGGCGCTGGTGGCCGTTGCTGCCGGCGACAGTCGCGGCCCTGAGCGCGTGGGCGTGGGTGCTGGTTCGCCGCGACCCGGACTGGAACGGCTGGGTCGCCTGGGCCGTCGCCGCGGCGGCCCTGCTTTCGGTCGCCCTGCTCGTGTCGGGGCGGATCTCCCCGCGCCTGCGCACGGCCGGGCTCGCGACCGGACTGGCCGCCACGCTGGCGGCCCCGCTGACCTGGTCCGCCGCGACCACGATCGGCTACTCGGCGGGCTTGCCGATGCTGCCCGCGGCGGGTCCGGTGTCCCTGCAGACGGACTACCTGCCCCCGGACGTCCGAGACGACTTCCGGCAGCTGCTCGGCGGATGGGGCGCCCGCGACTTCCGCGCGGCGGCAGGAAAACTCGACGAACCGTCGGCGGCCTTGCTGTCCTATGCGGAACGCCGGGCCGGCTCCGCGAAGGTGACGCTCGCGGTGGAAACAGCCGACGCGGCCGCCCCGTTCCTCCTCGCGACCCGCCGGGGAGTGGTCGGCATGGCCGGATTCACCGGCCGCGACCCGGCCCCGTCCCCGGACCGCCTCCGAGAGTGGATCGACCGCGGCGACGCGGCCTTCGTCCTGCTCCTACCGGAACGCAGCCACTACGAGTTCGTCCGCTCCCGGTGCCGGCCGGTGCCGCCTGCGGAATCCGGTGCGTCTCGAGGCGTCGGCGACCTTTACCGGTGCGGCTAGCCGCGGAAACCCGTCGGAGAGCCCGACAGGGGAGCTAACGGACGCCCGAACGCATCCGCGGCTTCGGCCGGGCGCGGCGGCTGACCAGGATCACGTTAGGGAAGCCTTGCCTGAGTCGAGGTGCTCTGCAAGGGTCTGGCCGGTGACGGCAGTGCGAGCGGAAGCGACGAGGCGGACAGTGCGGCACGGCTATGCGCTCCGCCGGGCCGGAGGACTGCTGCTCGCTGCCGCGGCGCTGACGGTGATGGCCTTGCTCAGCCTGGCGGTCGGCGCGAAGTCGATCGGGTTCGGCGCGGTGTTCGACGCGCTGGCACACCACGGCGGGAGTCCGGACGACGTGGTCGTGCGGGGCCTGCGGTTGCCGCGCACGCTGCTCGGGATCTGCGTCGGCGCCGCGCTCGGGCTGGCCGGGGTCCTGATGCAGGGGCTGACGCGCAATCCGCTGGCGGACCCGGGGCTGCTCGGGATCAACTCCGGAGCCGCGGCCGCGATCGTGGCGGGCATCGGGTTTTTCGGGCTCGGTTCCCCAGGGCAGTACGTGTGGTTCAGCCTGGCCGGCGCGGCCGTGACGGCGGTCGTGGTCTACCTCGTCGGTTCCGGCGGGCGGGCGGGAGCGACGCCGGTGCGGCTGGTGCTGGCCGGCACCGCCGTCGCTGCGGCGCTGACCGCGTTCGTGCAGACGATGCTCCTGCTCTCCCCGCAGGTTTTCGACCAGTACCGGTTCTGGCAGCTGGGCTCGCTGGCCGGCCGGGACCTCGGCGTGCTCGGCCGGCTGCTGCCGTTCCTCGCGGCCGGTGCGGTGCTCGCGCTGGCGCTGGCCCGGCCGCTCAACGCGATCGTCCTCGGCGACGACGCCGGCCGGGCGCTGGGCGCGCATCCCGGCCGCACCCGCGCCCTCGGCGCCCTGGCGATCACCCTGCTGTGCGGAGCCGCGACGGCCGCCGCCGGACCGCTCGTGTTCATCGGACTGGCGATGCCCTACATCGCGCGGGCGCTGGTCGGCCCTGACCAGCGATGGCTGCTGCCGTATTCGGCGGTGCTGTCCCCGGTGCTGCTGCTGGCGGCGGACGTGCTCGGCCGGATCGTCGCGCCGCCCGGCGAACTGCAGGTCGGGCTGGTAGTGGCGTTCCTCGGCGCGCCGGTGTTCATCGGGCTGGTGCTGCGGAAGCGGGCGACGGCGTGAGGGGGTCGACGGCGTTGCGGTTCGGCGGGGGCCGATTTCCGGTGTGGGCGCCGGTGTTCGCCGGTCTCGTGCCGCGGAAGAAGGCGGCGGCATGACCGGGCTGGCGGCGCTGCGTTTCGGCGGGGACCGGATTTCCGTGCGGGTGCGCAGGCGGGCGTGCGTGGTGGCCGCGGTGCTGACGGCCGCGCTGGCGGTCGCGGCGTTCGGTTCGCTCGCGTTCGCCGGGGAGCTGAGCCCGGCCGACGTGCTGCGGACGCTGGCCGGGCACGGCGACCGTTCGGACGAGTTCCTGCTCTACCGGCTCGCGGTGCCCCGGCTGCTGTGCGCGGTGCTGGTCGGCGTGGCGCTCGGCGCGAGCGGCGCGGTGTTCCAGAACCTGACGCGCAACCCGCTGGGCAGCCCGGACCTGATCGGGTTCACCAGCGGTTCGGCGGCGGGCGCGGTGTTCGTGCTGACCGTGCTGGGCGGCGGGATGGCCGCGATCGCGGGCGGGGCGCTGGCCGGCGGGCTGGCGACCGGCGCGGTGGTGTACGGCCTCACCGTGCGCCGCCAGGCACGCGGGTACCAGCTCGTGCTGGTCGGCATCGCGGTCAACGCCATGCTTCAGGTGCTCACGCATTTCCTGTTGACCAGGGCGAATCTGGAATCCGCGATGGCCGCCCAGGTCTGGCTCGCCGGCAGTCTCAACGGCCGCGGCTGGGAGCACGTCTGGCCGGTGCTGGCCGCGGTCGCGGTGCTGCTGCCGCTGCTGGCCGGGCTCGGCCGCCGGCTCGCGGTGCTGGAGCTGGGGGACGACGCCGCGACAGCGCTCGGCGTCCGCCCGGCGACGGCCCGGCTCGGCGCGCTGGCGGTCGGCGTCGCGCTGGCGGCCGCGGCGACCGCGACCGCCGGGCCGATCTCGTTCGTCGCGCTCGCGGCGCCGCAGCTGGCCAGGAGGCTGACCCGCGAGCCCGGCGTCGGCGCCGGAACCGCGGCGCTGACCGGAGCGCTGATCCTGGTGGTCGGCGACGCGCTGGCACGGCAGGCCTTCCCGGCCGAACTGCCGACCGGCGTGGCCACCGCGGCGGTCGGCGGGGTCTATCTCGGCTGGCTGCTCAGCAGCCGATGGAGGACGGGGACGCGGTGAACGAACCACGGGAACTGATCCGCCGCGCGATCCGCGGCCAGGCCCGGCAGCTGGCGCCCGCGGCGGTGCTGGCCGCGGTGCACCAGGGGTGCGAGGCGGCGGTCCCGCTGATGATCGGGCTGATCGTGGACCACGCGATCGCGCCCGGCAGCGGGTCCGGCCTGCTGTGGACACTCGTGCTGCTGGCGGTGCTGTTCGCGGTGCTGACCGCGTCCATGCGGCTGGGCGGAAGGCTGGTCCGGCACGCCACCCAGGGCGCGGGGCACGAGCTGCGGGTGCGGCTGACCCGCCGGGTGCTCGACACCCGCGGCTTCGACCGGGCCGGGACGCGCGGCGGCGTGCTGCTGTCCACGGCGACCTCGGACGCCGGACGGGTCGGCATGGTGAACGCGGCGGTCTGGACCTCCGCCGGCGCGGCCGGCGCGCTCGTGGTGGCCGCGGTGATCCTGCTGCGTGCCTCGGTCCTGCTGGGGCTGGTGGTGCTGCTCGGCCTGATCCCGGTGGTGCTGCTGACCCGGACGATCTCGGCCCCGCTGGTGCGGCGCAGCTCCGTCGAGCAGTCGGCGGTCGCGCACGCCGCCGGGGTCGCGGCCGACCTCGTCGAGGGACTGCGCGCGATCAAGGGGCTCGGTGCGGAGGCGGTGGTGTTCGGCCGGTACCGGGACGCCAGCGGGCAGGCGCGCGCCGCGGGCATCCGGGCGGCCCGGCTGGTGGCGTTGCGGTCCGGGCTGATCATCCTGCTGACCGGCGTGTTCCTGGCCGTGGTCGCGTGGCTGGGCGGCCGGCTGGCCGCCGGCGGCGCGATCACCGTCGGGCAGTTCGTCACCGCGTTCACCCTCACCCAGTTCCTGATCGGGCCGTTCACCCGGATCGCGATGGTGGGCGCCCAGTTCGCCCGCGCCCGGGCGTCGGCGGAGCGGATCGCGAAAGTGCTGTCCGCGCCGCCGCTGGCCGAGGGCGGGCGCACCGACCCGCCCGCCGGGGCGGACCTGCGGATCCGCGGGGTTTCCGGGCCCGGGCTGTCCGGTCTCGACCTGGCCGCGGCCGAGGGCGAGTTCGTCGGGGTGGTGGTCGACGATCCGGCGGCGGCGGACACGCTCGTGCGGTGCCTCGGCCGCCAGCAGGACCCGGACTCCGGCGACATCCTGCTGGCCGGGGTGCCCGCGCGCGACCTCGACCCGGACGTCGTGCGCTCGGTGGTCCTGGTCGCCGCGCACGACGCCGTGCTGTTCAGCGGCACGGTGCGGGACAACGTGTCCGCCGCGGCGGCCGGTCCGGGCGCGGTCGGCCGGGCGCTGGACTGCGTGGCCGCGGCCGCGATGCTGCCCGAGGGCGCGGACACGGTGCTGACCGAGCGCGGCCGGTCGCTCTCGGGCGGGCAACGCCAGCGGGTGGCCCTCGCCCGCGCGCTGGCCGCCGAGCCGCCGGTGCTCGTGCTGCAGGAACCGACGACCGCGCTCGACGCGGTCACCGAAGCGGAGATCGCCGCGAACCTGCGCGCTCTGCGGGCCGGCCGCACCACCCTGGTGATCTCGGCCAGCCCGGCGCTGCTCGCCGCGGCCGACCGGATCGTGGTGGTCCGCGGCGGCGCGGTCGCGGCGAGCGGCAGCCACGCGGATCTGCTGGGGTCCGATGCGGACTATCGGGAGCTGGTGACCGCATGACCCGGGCCAGTGCACCGGCCGGATCGGGTCCGGCGGCGGAGTTCCTGCTGCCGACCGCGACCGCGGTCCGGGTCCGGCAGGCGGCGTGGCGGGTGCTGCGGCCGCAGCGCGGTCTCGCCGCGGCGACGCTGCTGGTGCTGGTGCTCGCGACAGCGGTCGGCCTGCTCGCCCCCCGGCTGCTCGGCGGCATCGTGGACCTGGTGGTGCGCGGGGACGGCGCGGCCGTGCTGCCGATCGCCGCGGCGCTCGCCCTGGTCGCGCTCGCCCAAGGCGGGTTTCAGGCGCTGGGCTCGGCGATGGTCGCGCGGCTGGGCCAGACCGCGATCGCCGGTGTCCGCGAGACGGTCGTGCGGAAGGTGCTGCGGATCCCGGCCGAACGCGTCGAGCGGGCGGGCAGCGGGGACGTGCTGGCCCGGCTGTCCGGCGACGTGGAAGCGGTCAACGAAGCGGTCGGCGGGGTGCTGCCGACCCTGATCGACGCCGGGCTGACCATCGTGTTCACCGCGGCGGCCCTGGTGCTGCTCGACTGGCGGTTCGCGGTCGCGGCCCTGCTCGCCGTGCCGTTCCAGATCGTCGCGGTGCGGTGGTATCTGCGGGTCGCGGTGCCGGTGATCGCGCGGGAGCGAGTGGCCGAAGGAGCGCGCGCTCAGCAACTGCTGGACTCGATCGACGGCGCGGCGACGGTCCGCGCGCTGCGGGTGGAACCCGAACACGTCCGCCGGGTCGCCGCGGCCTCGGACCGCGCGCGCCAGCTGTCGATCCGGATGGCCGCGGTGCAGCGGCGTTTCTTCGGCAGGCTGAACTACGGCGAACTCGCCGGGCTGGCGGCGATCCTCGCGACGGGTTTCCTCCTCGTCCGCTCGGGCACGGTGACCCTCGGCGCCGCTTCGGCCGCGGCTCTGTACTTCCACCGGCTTTTCGACCAGTTCAACGCGATCCTCGGCAGCTTCGACAGCGCGCAGGCCGCCGCCGGCGCGTTCGCCCGTCTCGTCGGGGTCGCCGACCTGCCGGACCCGCCGCGCCGCTCGCCGAGACCGTCCGCTTCGGACCGCACGGTCACCGTGTCCGGCTTGTCCTTCGCCTACGACGGCGGACGCCCGGTGCTGTCCGAAGTGGACTTCACGGTCGGTGCGGGCGAACGGCTGGCCATCGTCGGGGCCTCGGGAGCCGGGAAGACCACGCTGGTGAAGGTGATCGCCGGAGTGCTGGCCGCCGGGCGCGGGCGAGTGGAGCTGGGCGGGGTGGACACCGCCGGGCACGATCCGGCCGAACTGCGCCGGAAGTGCGTGCTGCTGAGCCAGGAGGTGCACGTTTTCGCCGACACCCTGGCCGCCAACCTCGGCCTCGCCCGCGCGGACGCGGCGGAGGACGAGATGACCGCCGCGCTGGCCGAGGTCGGCGCGGCGGGATGGTTCGCCGCGCTGCCGGACGGACTGTCCACTGTGCTCGGCCGGGGCGGGCATCCGCTCACCCCGGCCCAGGCCCAGCAGCTGGCGCTGGCCCGGCTGGTGCTGGCCGACCCGCCGATCGCGATCCTCGACGAGGCGACCGCCGAAGCCGGCAGCACCGGCGCGAAAGTGCTGGAAGCGGCCGCGGACAAGGCACTGGCCGGGCGGACCGCGCTGGTGGTCGCGCACCGCTTGACGCAGGCGGCGCGCGCGGACCGGATCGTGGTGCTGGAGCACGGCCGGGTCGCCGAAGTCGGCACGCATGCCGAGCTGGTGGCCGCGGGCGGTGGTTACGCCGGGTTGTGGCGGGCATGGTCGGCGCACCGGTGACCCGGCGCGGTCGCCGGGCGGGCCGCCGGCGCCGGCCGGCCGCGTGCGGGACCTGAGCTTTCGCCGGACCGCGGCGAACGAGCCTCGAAGAGAAAGAGCGAACCGTGAAACTGAACAAGACGATTCCGTTCGCGCTGGCGTGCGCGCTGACCGTGGCGCTTTCGGCGTGCACCAACAATTCCGCGGACACAGCGCAGCCCGCGTCGGCCGGCTTCCCGGTGAGCGTGCCGGGCAAGTTCGGCGCCGCGCAGGTGCCGTCCGCGCCGAAGCGGGTCGTGGCGATGGACTGGACGTCGGCGGACATCGCGCTGTCGCTCGGTGTCGTCCCGGTCGGCATGGCGAAGGTGGCCACCGCCGACGGCGGGATCGAACCGTGGACGAAGCCGCTGCTCGGCGCGAACTCCCCGAAGCTGTTCTCCGTCGACAGCGGGGACCCGATCGACCAGGTGGCGGCGCTCAAGCCGGACCTGATCCTGGCGACGAAGGACTACAACCTCGGCGAGAGCTATCAGCAGCTGTCGCAGATCGCCCCGGTCGTCACCTATGCCAAGGCGCCCAACAGCGATTCCTGGCAGGACGCGACGCGCGGCATCGCCAAGGCGCTGGGCAAGAGCGCCCAGGCGGACCAGGCGATCGCGAAGACGACCGCCGACGTCGCCGCCGCGAAGAAGGCCCACCCCGAATTGTCCGGGAAGACCTACAACTTCCTGGTCACCCCGCAGGCGGGCGGGGTGCACGCGGTGAACTCCGCCGCGGACGTCTCGGCGCAGTTCCTCGACCAGCTCGGCCTCTCGCTGAGCCCGGCGGTGCGTTCGATGCCGGACTCCTCGATTCCCGGCCGCACGCTGGTCAGCTGGGAGAACGTCTCGAAGCTCGACGCGGACCTGCTGCTGGCCACCGGTTCGCCGAGTTCGCTGAAGCTCGCGCAGGCCACGCCGGGCTTCACCGACCTGCCCGCGGTGAAGCGGGGAGCGTATCTGCCGCTGCAGCCGGCGCTGGCCCAGGCGATCGCTTTTCCTTCGTCGGCGAGCCTGGAATGGGCGCTGGGCCAGCTGACCCCGAAGCTTTCCGACGCGAGCCGGAAATAGGGCCAAGGGAGCACCCGACGAGGAGTTCGAGCTGTCCGCGCCCGAGGACGTGGCGGTGCACTGGCTGTACCGCGGCGACGCGGCCCCGGCGCCTCGGACGTGCTCGCCGGAGCGGTCATGACGGTCGTCGCCCCGCCCGGAGAACGGCTGTAGGCGTGGATCGCCGGTGAAGCCGGGACGGCCAAACCGCTGGCTGCGCGACGAGCTGGTTCTGGCCCGCGAAGACCAGGACCTCACCGGTTGCTGGAAACACGGCGTCGTCGATTTCGGCGACGAGCACGACCATCCGCGCTGAGCCCGGCGGATCCGCGGCCGTTCAGGCGCGCAATACCGTCATCAGGACGTCCTCGGCGTGGAGATAGCGCAGGGAATCGACCCAGAGCCGGTAGCGGTCCGGGCGGCCGTGGACGGTCGCGGCGTATCCGGCGATGCCCGCGTCGGCGAGCGCGGCGAAGACCTGGTCGAGTTCTTCCGCGGTGAGGTCGGCGATCTCGGCCCAGGCCTGCGCGTCGATGCCGTTGCCGACGCCGTGCGGCGGGAGCCAGAACATGATGCCGCGCTCGGAATAGTCGGGGTCGGGGTGGTGCGGTGCGCTCACGGCAGCTCCAGGTATTCGGCGGGCGTGCGGCCGAGAAAGGCGCTGCCGCAGAGGAACGGGACGGCGCGCGGCCAGGAGTCCTGCGCCGGCGTGGCCGGCTCGTGGCGGGTTCGCCACGCTTGTCTGCGCAGGGTTTCGTCGAGTTCCCAGGCGAGGACGGCGAGCCGGCTGCGCAGTACCTGTTGGGACAGGTCGGGTGCGGCCAGCGGGGCGTGGTCGCGGCACAGTCCGTGGCCGCGGGCCCAGTGTTCGCGCACGGTTTCCTGGCGGGCCGCGGCGTCCAGCAGGGCGAGTTCGCGGCCTTCGCCGACGGTGCCCGCGGTGCAGACGGAGCAACTCGGGGCGACGTGGCGGAAGTGGCTGATCGCCTCGGTGACAACGCGGTTCGGGCGGCGTAGTGCGGCGGCGAGGAGGTCGTAGCGTCGGTGCCGGAGCGCGGGCCAGGCTTTGCGGAGCCGAGCGGGCAGTTGCGGGCGCGGGGCGGCGGCGAGCCGGTCGGTCAGTCGCGCGAGCCGGGCACGGGCGTTCCAGTGCATCAGCTCGCGGATCCGGGCCGCGCTCTGGTCGTCGAGCACGGAGGCGTCGCCGAGGTGGTCGGGGCAGAGCCACGGTTCGCCCGGATCGAGACGTTCGAGATCCTGGCGGAGCAGCCAGGACAGGTAGCGGGCTTCTCCGGTGAAGCGGGCGCGGCAGGCGGGGCAGCAGGCGCGTCCGAGCGCCGTGATCGCGCGGTCCACTGTGGAGAGTTCGGTGAGCTGTTCGTCCTCTTCGGCGCAGAGTTTCGCGACTGCGGCGACGTGCGGTGCGCGAACGGGCAGATCGGTGTCGGACGGGGCGGCGAACTGCTGGTGCTCGGCCAGCGTCTTCGCGTGCTGCCACGGGGCGGATGCCAGCAAGTCGAGCAGATGCGGCGAGCACAGGTGCCCGGTCGCGAAGCTGACCGCGGGATCGTGCAGCCAGCGGGCGATTGTTTCGAGACGGCGCTCGGCGGCTGTGGTCCTCTTGGCGCAGGCGTCGCAGCGACGGCTGGCAAGGGGTGTGGCGATGACGTCGTTAAGAAGACCGGGCAGAACGCGGACGCCGTCCGGAGTGGACATCAGCAGTCTGGTGTGGCGGCCACAGAAACCGCCGCCCTGCGCGGCACGGCGGCGGTAGTCCGGGTCGCGATGCGTTTCCATGACGTACCAGGTGTGCCAGTGGTGTTCGGCCTGATCGGCGTCCCGGCATACCAGACAGCCGTCGTCCGCGAGGTCCCGCAGGAGGGCGCGCCGTTCGTCTTGGCGCGGTTCGCTTCTCATCGAGAACTCCGAAGCTGGGCCACCCGGTCGCGAAGCGCCATGAGCCGCGCGGCGGGCGGGCCGACGCCGTCCAGCCGGCGGCGCATGGCTTCCGTGCGCGGGTCCGGGGTGCGGGAGAACGCGAGCTGCGCGGCGTTGTGCAGGAGCCATTGGTGGTACTGCAACAGCCGTTCGGCCTGCGCGGCGAGGTTCGCGCAGTCGTCGGCGGGGATGCTGGCGAGTTCTTCGCGCAGCCGGTGGTAGACGCTGGTCAGTTCGCCGCAGGTGTGGCCGACCTGTCCGGGGACCTCGCCTGGCGCGCCGCACGCTCGTACGGCCTCCTCGGTCGCGGGCGCCGCCGCGACGGCCCGGTCTAAAATGGACAGCAGCAGGGTCAGCTGCTCGTCGGCGGGGAGCCGCGGGCGGCGGAAGCGGTCGAGGAAGCTGCGCACGGTCTATCCCAGGCGGACGTCGAAGGCCGCGCCGTAGGGGAGTTCCGGATGGCGGGCCGCGATCTCCAGCAGCCGGTTGTATTTCGCGACGCGCTCGCCGCGGGCGGGTGCGCCTGCTTTGAGCTGGCCGCAGCCGGTTCCGACGGCGAGGTCGGCGATAAAGGCGTCGGCGGTTTCGCCGGAGCGGTGGGAAATCATCTGCCGGTAGCCGTGTTCCCGGCAGATCTCGATCGCGTCGAGGGTTTCGGTGACGGTGCCGATCTGGTTCAGCTTGATCAGCGCGGCGTTGGCGACGCTCAGCTTGGCTCCGCGGGCGATGCGGGACGCGCTGGTCACGAAGTTGTCGTCGCCGACGAGCTGGACGCGGTCGCCGAGTTCGGCGGTGAGCTCGCGCCAGCCGGACAGGTCGTCCTCCGCCATGCCGTCCTCGATGCTCCAGACCGGGAAGTCGCGGACCATCTGGACGTAGCGCTGCACCAGCTCCGACGAACTGTGCCGGTGGCCGTTGACCAGGTAGCTGCCGTCCGGCTGGCGGAACTGGGACGCGGCCGGGTCGATCGCGATGGCCACCCCGTCCGGCCCGGCCGGGTATCCGGCGTCCTCGATCGCTCGCAGCAGCAGGTGCAGGGCGTCCTCGGGGCGGGTCACTTCGGGGGCGAACCCGCCTTCGTCGCCGAGGCCCACGGAATGCCCGCGCTCGGCCAGCAGCGTGCGCAGGGCGGCGTAGATCTCGGCTCCGGCCCGGATCGCGGCTGCCGTGGTGGCGGCGGCGACCGGGGCGATCATGAATTCCTGGAAGTCGAGACCGGTGTGCGCGTGCGCGCCGCCGTTGAGCACGTTGAAATGCGGGACCGGCATGCGCGGTCCGGTCCCGGTGACGCGCAGCCAGGACCAGAGCGGAACCTCTCCGGCTTCCGCGAACATTCTGGCCGCCGCCATGGACACGCCGAGGATCGCGTTCGCTCCGAGCCGGCGGCGGTCCGCGGTGCCGTCGAGTTCGACCATCGCCGCGTCGAGTTCGGCGAGACTGGCCCACGCCCGGCGGCACAGCAGGCGCCGGAGTTCGCTGTTGACCGTGTCGACGGCGCCGAGGACTCCCGCGCCGCCGTAGCGGGATGGGTCGCCGTCGCGGCGTTCGTGTGCTTCGCTGCGCCCGGTCGACGCGCCGGAGGGCACTGCGGCGGCGGTGTGCCGGGGTCCGCAGGCCGCGGTCACCGACAAGGTGGGGCGGCCCCGCGAATCGAGAATCTCGCAGGCTTGCAAGCCGGTGAACTGCACGCTCGTCATGGGTTCCTCCTGGGGGGTGGGCGGTCGGCGAGGGGACGCACGGAGAGCAGGTAGGCGGCCCCGGACGCGAGCACCCCGGCGACGGCGAGCCAGGCCGAGCCGAGGGACCAGAGCCCGCCGGCGAGCGCGGCGAGCACTCCGCCGAGCCCGCCGAGCAGCAACCGGCTGCGGCGGCGCAGCCAGCTCAGCGGATCGGCGTGGCTTGCGAGGGTGCGCCGCGCCTCGGCGGTCATCAGGAACGCGAGGGCGAGAAGGCCGGTCGCGCAGCCGCGGGCTGGCGACGGTTCGCCGACCGCGAGTGCGACGCCCGCGGCGAGCACGGCGACTGTCGCGGCTGCCGAGTCCTGCCATCTCGCGGCGATCAGCGCGGCCAGGAGGCACGCCCCGGCGGCGATCGCGCCGAGAGCGGAGGTGTGGAGAGTCGAGGCGGCCATGACCAGTCCCGCGACGACCATCGGGACCGGCCCGCGCACGAACTCGGTCATGCGGTCCTCCCCGGCAGCGGGCGGCGAGCCAGCCGCCCCAGTACGTCGTCGAGCCACTGGCCGTCGTTCCACCCGAGCACCGGGATTCCGAGATCGGCCAGCCGTGCGAGGGTGCGGCGCCGGTCGAGCAGCCACAGGCGCCGGGCGGTCCGTTCGCGGCGGCCGCCGGGCGGTTCGGTGCGCAAGGTGTCGACCACCACGAGCGCGCATCCGCGCTGCCGGAGGTCGTGCACCGCGGTCAGCGCCCGGTTGTCCAGCAGCGGAGAGAACAGGACGACAGCGGCGCGAGGCGGCAGCGCCGGGCGCGGGATCCGGCTGAGGTCCGGCTCGACCACGGCGTCGTCGAGCCGGGACTCGACGACGGTGTCCGCGATCCGGTAGAACTGCCGTTCGCTCGCGTCGGGTCCGATCCAGCGGAGAATTCCGCCGAGCGAGACCACGCCGGCGCGGTCGCCGCGGCGCAGCGCCGCTCGTGCCACCGAAGCCGCTCCGCGCACCCCGAGGTCCAATGTGGACGCGCCAGGCTGGGCCACATCCGAGAAGGTGTCGACGACCGCGACGATTTCCGCGGCCTGTTCGGCGATCCGGTCGGTGACGTACAGTTCGCCCCGGCGGGCGCTGGCCGTCCAGTTGACCCGGGTCAGCCGGTCGCCCGGCTGATACGGCCGGACCGCGGCGAATTCGATGCCCCCGCCGCGCTTGCGTCCGAGGTGGACGCCGACCCGGTCCGGCAGATCCGCCGGGCGGGGCACGGCCTCGACCGCGGGCGCTTGCGGATAGACCCGCAGTTCCGGTCCGTCGGCGAGCAGCGCGGTTTCGGCCAGTCCGGAGTGCGCGAAGCAGACGACTCGCGGGCGCAGCGTCCGTCGTCCCCAGCGCCGCGGCACGAGAGTGAAGGTTCGTCCGTCCTCGGTGGACGAATCAATCGTGCGGGACCGCAGTTCGACGGAGGTTTCGTCGACACCGCCGGCCTGGACGTCGACGGTCAGGGAGACTTCGTCGTTCTCGACGCAGCGGGGATGCGGCAAAGCGGTTTGCACCGCGAGGGAACCGGCAGGCGCCTGCCTGCGCCGGCCGAACGCGAGCGCGCCCAGCATCGGCGCGGCGAATCCGAACAGCGCGAGGTCGCCGAAAACCGCCCCGGCGAGCAAGGCCAGCGCGGAGCAGGTGGCCAGGGCGAGGGCCAGGCGCGTCGGATGCCAGTGCACGGCAACGGGATTCATGCCGGATCCCCGGTGCGGGGGACCGGAACCTCGTCGAGAATCCGGTCGAGCACGTCTTCGCCCCGGATCTGGCGGACCCACAGCTCGGGACGCAGGCTCAGCCGATGCCCCCACGCCGCGGGCACGAGGTCCTTCACGTCCTCGGGCGTCACGTAGTCGCGCCCGGCCAGCAGCGCCTTCGCGCGGGCGAGCTGCACGAGGTCCAGGCACGCGCGCGGGCTGGCGCCGACCACGACCTGGGAATGCCCGCGGGACGCGCCGGCGAGCCGGACGACGTAATCGAGCAGATCAGGGTCGACCCGCACCTGCTCGACCGACTCCCGCAGCACCGGAAGCTCGTCCGGGGCCAGCACCCGCCGCAGCGCCGGCGGCGCGGAACCGCGGTCGAGGCGGCGGCGCAGCAGGTCCTGCTCGTCCTCGGCGGGCAGGTAGCCGATGCGGACCCGGAGCGCGAAACGGTCGAGCTGGGCCTCGGGCAGGGGATAGGTGCCCTCGTACTCGATCGGGTTGTCGGTGGCGAGCACGACGAAGGGATCCGGCAGCGGATGCGTGCGCCCGTCGACGCTGACCTGTCCCTCGGCCATCGCTTCCAGCAGCGCCGCCTGGGTTTTCGGCGGCGTGCGGTTGATCTCGTCGGCCAGCAGCAGGTTCGCGAACACCGGGCCGGGACGGAACACCAGCCGCCGGTCGGCCTGGTCGTAGACGACCGCGCCGGTCACGTCGGAGGGCAGCAGGTCCGGGGTTAACTGGATCCGCGAGAAAGCGAGGCCCAGCACCGTCGCGAACGACCGGGCGATCAGCGTTTTGCCCAGTCCGGGGAGATCTTCGATCAGGACGTGGCCGCGGGCGAGCATGCCGAGCAGGATCAGCTCCAGCACGGCGCGTTTGCCGACCACGGCGCGTTCGACCTCGTCGAGCACGGCGGCCGCGCGTACGCCCGCGGTGCTGCCGGTGCGGTCGGTGGCGGTCATCGGGCCTCCAGCCGGTCGAGGATCTTTTCGAGCGTGGCCGGCGACGGCCCCGGTGCGTCCCGGTCGCCCGAGCGGGTCCGGGCGGGGTCGGCCAACGGCCAGAGATCGGCTCCGAGGACTTCCCGTGCTTCGGGGCCGGTTCCCAGCAGCCGCACCAGGATCGGCCGCAGGTCGCAGTCCCAGGCGTGCATCGAGGTGCTCGACCAGGCGACGGCCGCGGCGAGGTGGTCGTAGCCGGGGAAGTCCGGCCGCCGGCCGGCGGGAGCGGGTGCGCTCGGCGGGGCGGCTCCGTGCAGCGACGCGCGCACGCTCAGCACCGTGAGCACGGTGACGAGCACGGCACAGACGAACAGCCCCGCGGCGGCGCCGACGGCGTAACCGACGGCAAGCAGGAGCGCCGCGGTGGCGGTGAGCACGACGGTGATCATGACTTTCTCCCCAGGTCGCCGAGGAGTTCGTCGAGCGCCCGGCGTGCGGTGTCCCGATGCGCCTCGGTCATCTCGTGCGTGCTGAACCGTGCTTCGGCGAAGACGCCGAGCAGCCGGCGGGCCGGTCCGGAGCGGACGAGACCGGCGTCCGCGGCGCGAGACAGGACCGCGGTCGGCGTATCGGCCGGCCGCGGAGCTGCATCCGATCCGGCGAGAGCGCGTTCCATCGCGGCGAACGAGCGAAGGATCGCCCCGCGCGGCCCGCCGGAGGCGATCTCGCCGAGCTCGGACCGCCCCGCTTCGGCCGCTGCCGCCAGGGCCGGGGAAGACGCCGTTCCGGGCGTCCTTTTCCCGTGCATCCGGCTGAAGACCGCCAATGCCAGCACCGCCCCGGCGAGAACGGCCAGCAGCAGCCAGGGCGGACCGCCGTCAGCGGGACCGCCGGAAACCGGGGCGGGCGGAGCCGCCGGAGCGACCGGAGGCGGGGGTGTGGCGGCAGGTGTCACGCGGGACGCGACGACGGCCAGCACGACGATCGGAGCCACGGTGACCGCGAGCGTCACCAGCACCGCCCACCGCCGCCCCCACTTGGCGCCCAAGGGTTCGTACACCGGCTCGAAGTCGTCGTCCTCCGGCTTGCGACGGCGGCGCAGCGCAGTGCTAGCCCAGAGAATCAGCAGCGCGCAGGCAAGCACGAGAACCGAAACGACGACGATGGTCGTGGTGCCCGCCGCACGGACCAACGGGCCCGCGCACGACCATCCGGCCCCGGCGCGAGCTCTCAGCCCGGCCGCGCCGAGCGCCAGCAGCACGCCGACAGCCAAGACCGCTGCCGACGGCGCGGCGTCACCCAGGCGTCGCATCCGCACACCTCTCCCTGACGTGTTCGCCAGGGACCGTCAGCGGCGTGCCGCGGTTGCGGGTGAGCCCCATCACCTGTGCGCAATTGTGCCACGGCGCGGCGCGGAACGCGATCAGCCGCAGCGCGGGCGCGGCCGCGATTCGGCTGCTACCGTGGAAAACGCCTGGCGGCGCGATGCGCCCCGGCCGGCGATGGGGCTCGCCGCGACTGCGCCGCCCGGCGCTGATGGCTTCTACCCGTGACCGTGTCCGCGCTGCATGCCGCGCGGCCGGACGAGGAGGAAGCCATGGGGCTCGACGCCGAACCGGTGCACCTGCGCTGCTCCGGGCTGGTTCTGCGGCAGCAGCACGTCCTGCTGTGCCAGCGGATCGCGGACTGGGTGCTGCCCGGCGGCACGCCGCGCGCGGGCGAATCGGTCGCTGCCTGCGTGCGCCGGGAAGTCCGCGAGGAAACCGGGCTCTCGGTGACCCCGGCCGGGGTCGCTTTCGTGTTCGACACCGCCCATCCGGAGTACGGCCAGAGCCTTGTCGAGATCGTGCTGCACGCGGTGGCGGACGAGCCGGACAGCGAGCCGCACGGCGTCGAAGACGGGCTGGTGCCCGCGTTCATCCGGCTGGAGCGCTTGGCGGCGGTGGGCTTGCGGCCCCCGATCGGCGGTCATCTGCGTGCGTTCCACCGCGACAATCGCACCGCCGCGTATCTGGGCAACGTGTGGCGGCCGGCGCCGTCCGAAGCGCGGCGGGCGTGGTGACCGCCGCGGCGCGGCTGGCGCGTTCGGCCGAACAGCTCCGCCCGCACCTCCCGCCCGACCGGCTCCGGATGCTGGACGACGCGCTCGCTCGCGCGCGGACCGGCCGGACCCGGGTTCTCGTTCTCGGCGAGGCGAAACGCGGGAAGAGCACGCTGGTGAACGCACTGTTCGGGCGTGCGCTGCTGCCCACCGGCGCGCTCCCGGCGACCTCGGTGGCGGCCGTGGTGACGGTCGCGTCCACTGTGGACGCCGAAGTCCGGTACCGCGGCGGGGAACGCCGCCGGGTGGACCTGGCGGAGGCGGCCGAGCTGGCCAGCGAGCGCGGCAACCCGAGCAACGAGAAGAACGTCGACACCGTGCGGATCACCGCACCGTCGCCGTATCTTCCCGAGGGCGCCGAGGTGGTGGATTCGCCCGGCACCGGCTCCGTGCACCAGGCGAACACCGACGAGGCTGCGCGTGCGCGCGGCACGGTCGATCTCGCGGTGCTCGTCGTGGCCGCCGATCCGCCGGTGTCGCAGGCGGAGCTGGCCCTCGCGGAGGAGGTGACGGCCACCGCGGCCGCGACGGTCGTCGTGGTGAACAAGATCGACCTGGTCCGGGAAGAGGACCTCGGGGAGATCGTCGCCTTCACCCGGTCGGCGGTCACGGCCCGGCTCGGCGCAGGTGTTCCGGTGCTGCCCTTGTCGCTGCGGACCTCGGCTCCGGACGAGCTGGCCGGCTGGCTCGCGGAGCGGATCGCCCGGCACGGAGGATCCGACGTCGTGGCATCGACCGCGCGGGCGTTGCGGCGCGAGACTTCCGCCGTGCTGGACGGCCTCAAGACCGAGTGCGAGCTTCTCAGCCGCACCGCGGACGACAGTGCGCGCGCAGTGGCGGCATTGCGCGAGATCTTCGACAACGCACATGGTGCGGAAGCCGCTGCGATCGACCATCTGCGCGGCGAAGCGCGGCGCGCCCGTCCCCGCCTGGACGCCTCGCACGAACGGGCGGTCACGGCAGCGAGAGCGGCTGCGGAGCGGTTGCTGGGCACAGACCTCCCGGTCTCGCCAGAGCGTCCCGAAGACCTCGCGGACACCGCGCGGAAGCAAGTGGCCGAGCGCGCGATCGAATCGTGCGCCGGCTGGTTTCACCACGTCGGCGGCGAACTGGAAACCACCGTGCGACGCGCCGCCGGGCAGGCTGTTTCCGGACTGACCGCCGACCTCGCCCGCGCCCGGCACGCCGCCGCGGGCGTGCTCGAGATCCAGCTGGCCGACGCACCGGCCCCGGAACCGGTTGCCGCGCCGCGACTCCCGGTCCTCGAACTCGCTCCGGAAGTCGTCTGGCGCGAACTGGTCACCACCGCTCTCGCGCACCGGATGCCCAGGGCGGTCCGGCGAAAGCGACTGCACCGTCACCTGGTCGAATGGGCTGGCAACGCGGTGCCCCGCCCGTACGGTCGTGCTCGGTCCGCGTTGCAGGACTGGCTTCGGGAAGCCGGCCTCGCGAACGAGCGGGCAATCGCGGAGATCTGGAGCGCTCAGCTCGCCGCGCTCGAAACCGGTCTCGAGGAAGCGGACCGGGCCCGGGCGGGGGAGCCCTCGGCACGGCTCGCGCACGTGCGCGAACGGATCGAGGAGCTGGAGCGGACGATCCGCGACCTGGACGAAATGCTTTCGACCGTTCCGGCGCGGTGATCCGGCATGCTGGGCAATCCACAGTGGACGAACGCGGAACTTCGCGTGCTGGACTGGGTGCACGACCGGACCTCGCCGCCGGCGGTGTCGCTCGCCCGCGCGGTCACGCTCGCGGGGGAGACACCGGTGGTCTGGGCGGTGGTCGGGACATCGTGCTTGGTCCGGACCGGTGCGCGCGAGCGGTGGGCGAGCCCGCTAATCACGCTGGCGGTGGCGACCGCGGTCCGGCACGTGCTCGCCGAGCGGATTGCCCGGCCGCGGCCTCCGCGACGATTGTGGCGCGCTTCGTGGTCCGGCCCGAGCTTCCCCTCCCGGCACACCGCGCTCGGTTCTCTCGGGATCGCCTTGACCGCGGCGAATCTCTTGCCTCGTCCCGGGCCGGCAGCCGCGGCGGGCGCGGCGGCGATCGGAATCAGCCGGATCGTGCTCGGGGTGCACTGGCCGAGCGACGTCCTGGGCGGCTGGGCGTTCGCGGCCACGGCGCTGGCGGTGTCTCGCGGGGCGCGAAGGGGGAATCGTGATCGGCGTTGAGCTCGGCCACGCGTTCGTCGAGTTTCCGGTTTTCGACGCGAAATCGCGTTCGCTGAAGCGGCGAGTGCTGCGCTCCTCCGGCGGGACGATCCGGACCGGCGGGAAGGTGCCGGTCGTCACGGCGTTGCGGGACCTCACCGTGTCGATCGAGGAAGGCGACCGGGTCGGGCTGGTCGGGCACAACGGCGCGGGGAAGTCGACGTTGCTGCGGCTGCTGGCCGGGATCTACGAGCCGACCCGCGGGAGCGCGAGGAGGACGGGGCGGGTGGCGCCGGTGTTCGACCTCGGCTTCGGGTTCGACCCCGACAGCACCGGGCTGGAGAACATCGTGGCGCGCGGCATGTTCCTCGGGATGTCCCGGCGGCAGATGCGCGCGCGGATCGCCGAGGTCGCGGAGTTCAGCGAACTCGGCGACTACCTGCGGATGCCGTTGCGCACCTACTCCACGGGCATGCGGGTGCGGCTCGCCCTCGGCGTGGTGACGTCCGCCGACCCGGAGATACTTCTGCTGGACGAAGGAATCGGCGCGGTCGACGCGGATTTCCTCGTGCGCGCCCGGTCGCGGCTGCACGATCTGGTCGACCGCTGCGGCGTGCTGGTGTTCGCCTCGCACACCGAAGAACTGCTGCTCGACCTCTGCGACTCGGCGTTGTGGCTCGAGTCCGGCCGCGTGGTCCGGGCCGGTCGCGCGGACGACGTGGTCGCCGCCTACCGGTGCGGCGGCGGGCGAACTCACGAGACGTCGGCGGCGGGCTGAACCGCGGGCGCGAATCCGTATTCGAGGGCGTGCCGGGCGGACAGTGCGTTCGCGCAGGCTTTGCACGCCACCAGACGGGTTTCGGTGACGGCCAGATCGGCGGAACTGAATCCGGTGACATGCCTGGTCGAACCGCGGCCGATCCGGACGCAGGCGAGGCACGCGGCGGCGCCGCAGCTGGTGCAGATCGCCACGCTCGGGCAGGAGCGCCCGGCGAGGGCGCAGTCGAGGCAATGCATGGGTTTCCCTTTCGGTCAGGTGAGCACGAGAACCAGGGCGAGAACCGCGACGAACGCGATGAGCAGGTAGCTGACGTAGGCGTCGAGCCGTCCGTTCTGCAGGCGCTTCGCGGTGCGCACGACGGCGAGCAAGGGACGCAGCAACGGACGGTAAAGGAACCGTTCGACGGCCTCGACGACGTCGGAGCTGTAGCCGAGATGCGCTCCGGAGGCATCCGGGCGGAGGTCGTCTTCCTGGCCGCCGCTGCGGTGTTCGATCGTGCGCAGTTCGGCCCGGGTGAGCAGCACGTTGGCCAGGATTTTGCGCGTCGGGTTGGCGAAGGCGAAGGGCTTGTACTGGTTTTCGCCTTCGACGCCGCCGGTCGCGGAGCGCCACGCGGGCACCCGGCGGACGGCGAAGACGCGGCGGCGGCCGAAGACCGCGCACACCAGCGCGGCCGCGGCGAGCAGCGCGGGCAGCACGATCGTCAGCCATGACGGGGACAGCGCGGAGAAGCCGGGGTAGACCGGCTGCAGCACCCACGGTTCTTTGAACGCCGATCCGGTGACCGCCGGCGACACGACCGGGCTCAGCCCGGCGGCGATCACGCCGACCAGCAGGGGCGCGACCGCGGCGGCGCCGACACAGCCGAGGCAGAGCGCCGCGATGCCGGCGGCGCCGAGCGGTCCGGTTCTCCGGGCGAGCGTTTCGTCGCGGGGGCCGCGCGGGCCGAGCACGGTGAGCCCGACGATGCGGACGAACGCGACCGCGGCGAACCCGGCGGTGAGCGCGACCAGCGCGCCGGTGACCGCGAGCGGGAGCGTGTAGCCCAGGGCTCCCAGGCGGAATTGCTGCATCAGCGCTTCCAGCAGGAACCATTCGGACACGAATCCCGCGGTCAGCGGCAGCCCGGCGAGGGTGAGCGCGCCGACGGCGAGCCCGGTGCCGGAGAACCGGAGCCGTCTGCCGACTCCGCGCAGCGCGTCGAGTTCGGTGGTGCCGGTGGCGTCCTCGATGCCCGCGGCCGCGACGAACAGCAACGATTTCGCGAGTGCGTGCGCGACCGTCTGCAAGGTGGCGGCGAGGAGCCCGACCGCGAGCAAGGGCGCCTTTCCGGTCGTGGCGCCGATCATCGCGACCGCGTACCCGACGCTGATCAGCCCGGCGTTTTCCACGCTGGAGTACGCGATGACTTCCGCGAGGTCGGTCTGCACGGTCGCGTGGGCGATGCCGAGCAACGCGGTGGCCCCGCCGAGCAGCAGGACGACCACCGCGAGCCACGGCGGCGGCTGGTGCAGCAGCGCCAACGTGCGCCACAGGCCGTAGAAGCCGGCGTTCACCGCGACCCCGGCCATGACCGCGCGCAGCGGACCGGGCGCGGCGCGATAGCCGCGCGGCATCCACACGTGCACCGGGACGAGGCCGATCTTGACCGCGAAGCCGAGGACCAGCAATGCGTAGGCCGCGTCGCGAGCGGAAGTCTGCGGGAGCGCGGCGAAACCGGCCAGCGAGAAGCTGTTCGACTTCCCGGCCAGCAGCAGCATCCCGACCAGCAGGGACGCCCCGCTGAACTTGCCGAGCCCGACGGTGACGATCGCCGGTGCCGCCGCGGCGCCGCGTTCGTGTGCGGTGATCAGGTAGAACGCGATCGTCAGGCATTCCCAGGCGAACAGGAACACGAACACGTGATCGGCGGTGACCACGATCGCGATCGACGCCAGAGTCAGCGCGTAAGCGCAGCCGAGCCCCCGCGCGCGAACGCGGTGCGGGCGGACCGCCCACGCCGCGCACGCCAGCGAAACCGGGACCGCCACCGAGAAGCTGATCACCAGGAACAGCGCCGACAGCCGGTCGACGGTGAGATCAGCCGCGCCGAAGCCGAGGAAAGCGTCCAGACTGAGCCGGACCGGCGTCCCGGCGAGCCCGGCTGCCCCGACGACGGTGAGCAGCACGGAGGCCGTTGCCCCGAGGAGGTAAGGAAGCAGCCGTGCCCACGCGCGGCCGACACCGAGCCCGAGATCCGCGAGCAGTGCGAGGCCCAGCAGCAGGAGAGCGGCGAGCAGGACGGCGGTCATCGTGCGCGCTCCGTTCCGGGCAGGCGGCCGGTGGCGAGCAAGATCGCGTGCAGCAGCCGGAACGGGCTCGGCGGTGAACCCGGCACCCAGACGTCGACCGGAAGGAGTTCGCCGATGCCGCCGGACACCGCGTAGGACGGGGACGTCAGCCCTCCGCTGACCGCGTCGGTTCCGGCGGCGATCACCACGACGGGACGGGGCATCGCGTCGAGAGTGCGGGCCAACGGCGCGGTCATGCCGTGCGCTCCGGCTCCGGTGACGAGCAGGATGTCGGCGTGCCGCGGGCTGGCGGTGAAGAAGATGCCGAGCCGGTGCACGTCGTAGACCGGGTTGAGCAGCGCCTGGATCTCCCATTCGTCGGCGCCGTCGGAGCCGGCGTCCACGTGCCTGAGGTGGACCGACCGGCGCAGCGCCCGGGTGCGGCGGGCGAGCGCGGTGCGGACGCGGTCCAGGTCCGGGTCGGTTTCGGGCAGTTCGGGCACGACGAGCCCGTCCCGGGTCAGCCAGGCGTCGTCGATGCCCTCCTGCCATTCGAAAAGGTCCGGCCGCGTCCGGACGCAGGCACCGCAGCCGATGCAGCCGCCCTGGTCCAGCCGCACCCGGTGCTGCCAGGGGCGGATCGCGCCGGTCGGGCACAGTTCGTCGAGGCCGGGCTCCCAGCGCGCGGACGCCAAGGGGCGGGCGAGCGAGCGCACGTCGTCGGCGTCGGGCCGCCGGGGGTAGCCGGTCGTGACGATTCCGTCGCGCAGGCCGCGCAGCACCCAGGGCACCTACATCACCACCCCGGCGATCGAGAGGCCGAAACTGGCCTCGATGAACGGGAAATCGGTCAGGACGTCGCCGCGGAACGCGTGCGAGAACACTGCCAGGTTGTGAAAGGACGCCGAGCGGGGAGCGCAGCGGCGCACCCGCCCCCCGTCCCCGAGGTCGAGGAAGTACAGGACTTCGCCCTGCGGCGCCTCGGCCCATCCGACGGACTGGCCCGCGACCGGCTCGAACGGGGTGAAGAGCACGTCGTCGGCTTCGTCGTCGAGCAGTTCGACGAGCTGCTCGATCAGGTCGAACGACTCGGCGACCTCGTCCCAGCGGACGCGGAGGCGGGCCATCGCGTCGCCGTCGCGGTATTCGGGGCCCTGGCGGCGGGTGAGCTTGGGGTAGGCGTCGTAGGGCCGCTGCCAGCGGGCGTCGTCGCCGGTGCCGCTGGCCCGGCCGACCGGGCCCAGCAACCCGTGTTCGAGAGCGAACTGCTCGTCGAGCGGACCGGTGCCGCGCAACCGGTCGAGGAACGACGCGGTCTGCATCAAGGCGGCGGAATCGCTGTCGATGTCCCGGCGCAGCAGGCCCGCACGCGACCGGAGGGCGGCGCGGCCGAGCAGCGGGAGCGCGCGGATCCCGCCGGGGCGCACGACGCCGCGGCCGAACCGGCTGCCGCACAGCGCGGACACCAGGCGGAGCACCCGTTCCTTGTGCCAGCCGAAGCGGGCCACGGCGACGGCGAGACCGGCGGCGTCGGCGAGTTTCGTCGCGACGTCGAGATGGTTGGCGATGCGTTCTAGCTCGGCGTGCAGCGCGCGCACCAGGTGCGCGGTGATCGGGGGCTGCGTTCCGGCGATTTCTTCGACCGCGTGGCAGAAAGCGAGCGCGTGTGCGACGGAGGCGATGCCCTCGGCCCGCTCGGCCAGCAGCACCCCGCGCTCCGGAGTCATTCCCTCGAAGCGCACCTCCAGCCCGCGGTGCTTGAAATGCGGGCGCACGTTGATGTGCGGGATGTCCTCGCCCGGGGTCTCGACCACGTACTCGACCGATTCGAACACCCCGGAGCGGACCGGGCCGTGCGGGAAGCTGAACAGGCCGGTGCCGGAAACGTGGCTGGGCAACGCCCGTTCGTCCGGTTCCACGTGCGCGGGATGGTACGCCGCGCCGGGGCTGGGCAGCGGTGCGTTGTCCTCGGCGTGCGGCAGCACGAGCGGGTCGAGCCGCGGATGTCCTTGCGGCACCACCCCGTACAGGTCGTGGAGTTTCCGTTCGTACCAGAACGCCGCCGGGATCCGCGGGGTCAGCGAGGAGTAGCGGTCGGCGCCGGGAGGCAGCGTCAGCCGCTCCGCGTCGATTCCTTCCGGCCGGGCGAGCAGCACGAGCAGGGTCAGGCCCTCGGTGCGGTCGCCGTCGCCGGCCAGCGCGGCGAACCGGGCCCCGGACTCGATGCGGGCGAGGATGTTCTCGACGGTCATGTCCCGCCTCCCAGCTCGGCGACGCCGCGGGCGAGCAGCTCGCCGAAATCGGCGGGCGGGTGCACGCCGAGGACGATCAGCACGAGCAGCCCGGCCACCATCGGCGCGACCATCCACGCGCTGGGCTCGCCGCGCGCCGGCAGGTCGCCGCCGCCCCGTACGAACAGCATGCGAGTCGTGGCCACGGACAGCCCGAGGAAGGCGAGCGTCACCAGCACCACCAGGACGACCGTCACCGCGTTGTGCGCGCTGGCGAGCCCGCCTGCGAAGATCTGGAACTCGCTGCGGAACAAGCCGAACGGCGGCATCGCCGACAAAGCGAGTATCGCGAACAGGAACAGCGGGGCCGTCCACGGCAGAGTGTCCAAACAGGACCGGATCACCGCGGTGTCCTTCGTGCGGTACTTCCGGACCAGGACGCCGGCGCCGAAGAACGCGTTGCCCTTCGCCGCGGCGTGCGCGATCACGTGCAGCAGCACCCCGGCCAGCGCGAGCGGCGCGCCGAGCCCGACCCCGATCGCGAGAATGCCCATGTGCTCCACGCTCGAATACGCCAGCAGCCGCTTGAGATCCCGCTGTTCGAGCAGGTACAACGCGGCCAGCAGAAGGGTCAGCACGCCGAACACCAGCAGCACGGTGCGCGGGAATCCGGAGCCGAGCGTGCCCGCCGCGACCTGGTAGTAGCGCAGCACGGCGTAGAAACTCACCGCGAGCAGCGAACCGGACAGCATCGCCGACACCGGCGTAGGAGCTTCGGAATGCGCGTCCGGAAGCCAGGTGTGCACCGGGAACAGCCCGACCTTCGTGCCGAACCCCACCACGGCGAGCACGAACGCCAGTTGCACGGCGGTGTGCGGCAACGCCTTTCCGGCGGTGAGCAGGGGAGCGAAGGCGACGTCGTAGGACGAGCCGAGCACCGTGGATCCGGCGTAGTACATGACGATCGTGGCCAGCAGGCCGATGCCGAGCCCGGCGGACGCCAGCAGCACGTACTTCCACGCCGCTTCCGCCGCGTTGTCGGTGTCGTCGAGCGCCACCAGCAGCGCGGACACCACGGTCGTGATCTCCACCGCGATCCAGAGCAACGCCAGCCCGTCCATCAGCGGCGCGCACATCATCGACCAGGCGAACAGGTTGAGCCCGAGATAGAACCGCCGGGCATGCCGGGAAAATCCGGGACGGGCGCGCTCGGCGTTGAGATAGCCGATGGAGTACACCGCGGTCGCCGCGTAAAGAAAGGTCGTGCCGAGCAGGAACACCACCGAGATCGCGTCGGCGCGGAGAATCCCGTACTGCACCGGACCGCGCGCGACCGCGGGCACCAGCGCCACCGCGAGCCCGAGGCTGCCCAGCGCGGTGAACAGGCTGAGCGTTTCGCTCACCCGGACGCGGCCCGCCGGCGCCGCGAGGCACGGGAGCAGCGGCAGCGTCGTGAGCAGGATCAGCACGGCCGGCATCTCCTCACCCCCGCAACCGGGTCAGGTGCCGCGTGGACAGGGATTCCGAACGCCGGTGGTGCACCTGCATCAGCACGCCGAACACAACCACCGCGACCAGCAGATCGAACAGGAACGCCACCTCGAGGATCAGCGGCATCCCGGCCGCGACCACGAGGCTGGCCAGCGACACCCCGTTTTCCAGGGAGAAAAACCCGATCGCCTGGGACACGACGTCGCGCCGCACGATCATCAGGACGAACGCCACGAGAATCACCGCGACCGACAGCGCGAGCGCGGTTTCCGGCAGCGCCGGGCTGGTCACGTGGAAGCGCCCGGTCGCGAAGAACCCGAACGCCGCGACCGCGACCGCGAGCAGCACTTCGCTGGCGACGCCGAGCGCGCCGCTGCCGGCGATCTCCGTCCCGGCGGTGCGCAGCATCCGCAGCACCAGCCAGGGCACCACGATCACCTTGAGCGCCAACGACAATCCGGCCAGCGCGTACAGCTCGGGCACGTCGCGCGCGACCGCGACCACCACCGCCAGCAGGGACACCAGCAGAGACTGCGCCGCGTACACGCGGACCTGGGCCCGCAGCAGCGCCGCCCGCAGCATCGCGAATTCGGTGAGCAGCACCAGCACCGCCAGCCCGTTCGCGACCCCGGCGTACACGCCGGGCGGGGCGACGGCGGCCGGATCCGCAGCCAGGACATTCATCAGCCGCCTCCGAAGTAGAGGGTGAACACGGCCAGCACCGCCAAGAGGAACGCCGCCGCGACGAACTCGGTGATCTTGAACAGCCGCAGTTTCGCGAAAGAGTTGTCGATGACCGCGATCACGACGCCGAGCACCGCGCATTTGCCCAGCAGCGCGGCGATGGCGATCGCGACGGCCCCCGCGCCGGAGGACGACGCCAGGCCCCACGGCGCGATGAACACATTGATCAGGATGGTGAAGAGGATCAGCTGTTTCATCGCCGATCCCCAGCGCAGCATCGCGAAGTACGGCCCGGAGTGCTCGAACGGCCGAGCCTCTTCGATCATGCCGAATTCGTTGGTGCCGGTGTGGGTTTCGACCGGGATGCGGCCGGTTTCGGCGAGGATCACCAGCAGCAGCGCGGCCGCCGCGAGCAGGTGCGCCGGGCGCACGATCTGCTCAGCCGAGGCCCGGACGGTCCCGGCCAGCGCGTAGGGAAGGTCGGTGCCGGTCACCAGCGCGACGGTGAAGACCACGAACAGCACCACCGGTTCGGTGATCGCGCTGAAGGTCTTGGCCCGGCTCGCGCCCATCTGCGCGTACGGCGAACCGGTTTCGGCCGCGGCCACGGCGACGGCGAAACTGGCCAGCGACAGGACGAATCCGCCGCCGAGAATGTCGCCCATGTACCCCAGCGGAAGCGGGAACGTCGTCAGCACCGGGATCAGCAGCGGCACCGTCAGGTAGCACGCCATCGCGCCGAGCGGCGCGACCAGGAACACCCAGCTCGCGCCGTGCGGGGCGAGTGCCTCCTTGCGGAAGAGCTTGCTCAGGTCGTAGTACGGCTGCAGCAGCCGGGTGCCGCGCCTGCCCTGCAGCCGCGATTCCACCCGGGCGATCAGGCCGGACACCCCGGGCGCGGCGATCAGCACGGTGAGCACCTGGGCGAGCTGGACGACCGGCGCGTTCACGGCAGCTCCCCGGGCCGGGGAGCGGACTGATGATCGGGGACTGCGGAATCCTCGTCCACTCGGACCTCCTCTACCGGCCTGCCAGCGTGCGAACACGAAGGTGGTGCGGTAGAGGCCATCAGCGGGAAACCCCGCGGTTGAGGCGAGCCCCATCGCCTGTGTGCCCAGTGTGACCACCCCGGCGGCGTCGCGCAAGCCCGCCGGACCCGTACGGGTCCTTGACCCCCGCGGCCGCCGGCGATGTACTGGACGCGGCGATGGATCCCGCCGGGGCCGTGCGGTCCGAACCGCCTCCGCGGAGGCTGATGGTTCCTGGTCGCTTCGAGCCGCCCGGGACCAGGAGGACCGTCGTGAAGGTTGCCAAGAGGGCGTTGCGGGTGTCGATCTTCCTCGGCGAGGGCGACGTGTGGCATCACAAGCCGACTTACGTCGAGATCGTGCACCGGGCGCACAAAGCGGGGCTGGCCGGCGCGAGCGTGCTGCGCGGCATCGAGGGGTTCGGCGCGGGCTCGCGCATCCACACCCAGCATGTGTTCCTCTTGAGCGAACGCCTGCCGGTGCTGGTGCTCATCGTGGACGCGGAGGAGAAGATTCGCGCGTTTCTCGACCAGCTCGACGACATCGAGATCAGCGGGCTGGTCGTGGTCGACGAGGTCGAGTCCATCCGGTACGCGGAATCATCGCCCCGGCGCTCGCATTGGTGGTCCCCGACCTGACCCGGGCGAACCGGAATACGCCCGTCTGCGTCCGGTCGCCGGGTCGGCTAGGCTGGAAGCGCGGCGGTGGGGCTCGCCGCTTCGGGAAGCGCCCGGAGGAACTGCGTCCGCCGCGGCGCCAACGGTCCCTGCTTGGCTGGTGTGTGCTCAGGACAAGCAGGAGGCGCGGGTGAGCGACGACGTCGGGGTGAGCGACCCGATCGATCCGGATGTCGATCTCCGGGTTCCCTCGCAACGCCGGGAATTGCTCCGGACGCACGGTGCCGTGCTGGCGGTCGTCGCGCTCGGCGGCGGGCTGGGCGCACTGGCCCGGCTCGGACTGTCGGAACTCTTTCCCGCCCGGCCGGGGGCATTCCCGGCCGCGACGTTTGCCACGAACGTCGCCGGTTGCTTCCTCATCGGCGTCCTGATGGTGCTCATCACCGAGGCGTGGTCGGCGCACCGGCTGGTCCGGCCTTTCCTGGGGGTCGGCGTGCTGGGCGGGTTCACCACGTTTTCCGCCTATGCGGTCGAATCCCGGGTACTGCTGGAGCCGGGGACCGTGCTGATCGCTTTCGGCTATCTGGCCGGGACCCTGATCTGCTCGCTGCTCGCGGTGCTCGTCGCGGTCTGGCTGACCAGGAGCGCGACCGGCGTGGCCCGCCGCCGGGACGAAAGGAACTGAGCATGCAGCTCACCGGTTATGCCCTGCGCATGTCGATTTTCCTCGGGGAGTACGACATGTGGCAGCACAAGCCGCTGCACCGCGAAATCCTCGAGCGCGCCCGCGACGCCGGTCTCGCCGGAGCCACCGTGCTGCGCGGCTGCGAGGGCTACGGGATCCACGCGATGATCCACACGACCCGGCTGCTCAGCATGTCCGAAGACCTGCCGATCCTGATCGTCGTCGTCGACGCCGAGGACAAGATCCGCGCCTTCCTGCCCGAACTCGACGAGCTGATCGGCGAGGGAGCCGTATTCCTGGACGAAGTCGAAGTCATGACCAACGAGAAAGCCCGCCGCCGGTGACCGCAGTGGAGAACCGCACGATGGAACTGGACGCGATCGTCGAAATCCCGATGGGATCGCGCAACAAGTACGAGATGGACTTCGAACGGGGCCGGATCCGGCTGGACCGCACCCTGTTCACCGCGACGCAGTACCCGGCCGACTACGGGTTCTTCCCGGACACGCTGGCCGAGGACGGCGACCCGCTGGACGCGCTGGTGCTCGTCGCGCACCCGACCTTTCCCGGCTGCCAGATCTCGGTGCGGCCGGTCGCGGTGTTCTGGATGCGCGACGAACACGGCCCGGACGCGAAAGTGCTGTGCGTTCCCGCCGAGGACCCGCGGCAAGAACACGTCCGGGAGCTGTCCGACGTGCCCGCGCACCTGCTGAGCGAGGTCGGCCATTTTTTCGACGTGTACAAGGATCTCGAACCCGGCAAGTCCACCGAGGTGCGCGGCTGGCAGGGCCGGGAGGAAGCCGAGCGGGTCGTCCGGGCGGCGGCCGACCGCTATCGCGGGCAGTGACCCGCCGCCGACCCGCCGCTCTTGCCCGCCTCGGCGAAAAGGCGGACAGTGGGAAACGGCGATGAGGCTCGCCGCAACCGCGGAACCACTCCGCTGATGGCCTCTGTCCCGTCCGGGAGAGGAGGCGCGGTGCCTGAATCCGCCAGTTCCGCATGGGCGACGCCCGGTGCCGGGGGCGGAGTGCGGTTCGTGCACGACGCCGGGGATCCGGTCGTTTTCGGACGTCCGCCCGGCGCGACAGTGCGGATGTGCGTGCCCGCGCCGGATCCGGCCGCGCCGGCCACGCTGCGCGCCGCCGTGGCGGCCGACGTGGTGCGCCGGATTCTCGAAGACCGCTACGGCCTCCAGGTGTTCACGACGGTGGTCCGGCCGGGCGTCGATGCGCCGAGCCGGGAGCGGGCGGTGCTGGACCGCGTTTTCCGGGCGTTGTGGATTCCCGGGCCCGCCCACGTCGCCAGGTCGTTCTCGGAGGTGCGTGCGCACCTTCTCGTCGAGCCCGCGAAAGACCGGGGCCCAGCACCGGAAGGCGTGCTGCGGATCGTCGTGGGCCCGGTCGTGCCGGACGGGCAGGCACCGGCGGGAGAACCCGATCTGCTTCCGACGCGGCTGGCGTTCCTGGCGGCAGGTCTGCGCGAGGAGATCGCGCTGGGACCGGATCAGCTCGCCGAGGCGGCCGCGACCCTCGCGCGGTGGCGGGAGCGGGTAGCGCAGTGGGGCGCGGAAGCGTCGAGCCGGATGCCGGAAACCGTGGTGCGCAAGGCTTATGCGGCGCTTGACGACGACGTCGGCACTCCGGTCCTGCTCGGGATCCTCGACCGCGTCGAGGCGGATCCGGAGATCGGCGACGGCGCGAAGTTCGAGCTGTTCGTGCACCTGGACCGGTTCCTCGGCCTCGATCTGCCGCGCTGCCTCGGTTCCGGGCACCGATAGCGCCCCGCGCTTCCTCAGCGGCGGCGCACCGTCCCACCGCGAGCCCCCCCACGCCGGGACTGTGCGCCGCTTTGGCGGGGGCGGCCGGAAGCGGCAGACCGCACCGGCCGTCCCCGCGCCGAGCGTCGTCACCAATGCCGGAAACCTGAGCCGCGCCGGTCTCGTCCCGCCGACCGTCCACAAGAGACACCGGTGTCGCTGAAATATCCGATTGATGTCTGCCTGACCGCATCAGTCCGTCCGTGAGAGGACCGCTCATCCCGCGTCTGGCTCAGACCGCGCCTCGGCCGGCATCGAGCGTTCTCACCGGGGTGCGGGACGCCATACGTTTCCCAGGTAGGCGGCGGTGCGGCGGCGGCCTCCGGCGTGGAAAGCGCGGATGTGCCCGGCGATCGGGGGTCGCATGCCGAGCCCGGCCAGCGCTTCGAGCGGTACGAACTCGGGGTGCAGCCCGGCTTCGACACAGGCTGGTTCCGCGTCGATTTCAGTCTCGGCGGACAGCACGATTTCCATCAGGTGGTGCCCGGCCGCCGCGTTGGTGGCGTCGAGCACGAATGCGACGCTCGCCGGGTGCACGGCCAGCCCGGTCTCCTCACGGGTCTCGCGCCGCACGCAGGCGCCGACCGACTCGCCGTGCCGCGGCGTGCCGCCGGGCAGGACCCAGTCGTCGCTGCGCCGGCACAGCAGGACCGTGTCACGGCGCAGCACGAGAGCCGAACAGCGCAGGCTGATCGTGTCCTGATCGTCCACTGGGCACCTTTCGGGGTTGCGGGGTCAGAAGTCGTGCTCGGCCAGTGCGGTTCCGCCGCGCCGGTTGCCGTGGGCGTCCGTGGCGGTCAGCGCGGGCACCATCTCGGTGGTGACCAGGCCGTGTTCCTGGGTCAGTTCGTCGACGATGTCGAAGGAAGCGGCGATGTTGCCCGGCCGGTCTATGACGACGGTGACGGTCGGGACGTGCCTGCTCAGCTGGAACACCCGGTCGCCGTGCGGGCGGTGGTCGCCGTGGAAGCCCCACATGCCGCGCAGCACGGTCGCGCCGCGCGCGGTGCCGGACTTGCGCAGCCGTTGCACCAGCGCACGGTGGACGGGACGGCCCTCGTGCAAGGCGGATTCCGAGGTGTAGACCATGAGTTTCTGCCACAGTTGCCGGCCGCGTTCGTCGGTTTCGGGCAGTGCGTGCGGCCGTTCGAAGAGTTGGCCGTCGCGTTTGCAGATGCGGACCCGTTCGAGGGTGAGCAGCGGGTGTTCCAGCAGCCCGCCGAGTTCGGGCAGCACGCGCGAGATGCGGTCGCCGTCTCCCACGGTCATGATCATCATCGGGACCTCGGCGTTGCGGCTGAAGAACCGGGCCCGTTCCCGCTGTCCGTGCGCGGTGCCGTCGACGCCGAGCAGCACGGTCGCGCCGGCGATGCCGCGGCGGTGCAGCAGCCGGCAGACCGCTTGGTAGGCGGGCATCCGGAAAACGCGTTCCTGGCGTCCGATGTAGATGGTCAGCTTGGTTCCCTCGTGGAGCTCCTGGGGCAGCAGTGCCGGGCCGATGTCGTGCTGCAGCATGCGGGCCCGTTCCAGCACGGTCAGCCCGCCGGGGTTCAGTCCGGTCACCTCGTCGAGCAACGCTTCGATCCGGTCTCGGGTGTCGACGGCGATCGTGGCGACGGGCAGGTCCTCGGACAGGGTGAGCGACTGGTCCGTGCGCAGATGGTGCTTGAGCCCGAAACCCGCGGCTCCGCGCAGCATGATGCTCGTGGCGACCTCGTGCGCTCCGTAGACGTCCATGACGGCGTCGGCGAAGAACCGGCCGCCGACGCGGCTGCGCTCGCCGAAGTAACTGGTCAGCTTCAGGCAGTCCTCGTTCACCAGGCGCCTCCGATCCACCGGCCCAGCGCCGCTCCCGCGATGCCGAACACCAGGCTGAGCACGATGTTCGCGAACGCGACGGCGTACTGGCGTTCTTCGCTGACCCGGTGCGTCTCGAGCATCCACGTCGAGAAGGTCGTGTACGAGCCGACGGCGGCGGTCCCGGCGAGCAGCGCGCCGTCGTGGCCGAGCGCGGCTCCGGCGACGACGCCGAGCAGCACCGCTCCGGACAGGTTCACCGCGAGAGTGCCGAACGGGAACGCTTTCCCGGCCCGGTTCGCGACGAAGCCGTCGACCAGGAACCGCAGCACCGACCCGGTGCCGCCGATCAGCGCCACCCCGATCCACACCAGCACGGTCATCCGCGCACCCGCACGCGGCGGACGAGCACGGTGGCGGTGTAGATCGCCGCCAGTCCGCCGCCGACGCTGGCCGCGGTGTAGGCGACGGCGAGACCGTGGTCGCCGTGGTCGATCATCGTGAGGATTTCCACCTGCATGGTGGAAAACGTCGTGAGACCCCCGCAGAGACCGGTTCCCAGCAACGGCCGGCGGTAGCTCGAAAGCGGCAGCCGCTCCTGCAGCCGGGTGACGAAGTACCCGAGCAGGAAGCTGCCCGCGATGTTCACCCCGAACGTCGCCCACGGCCAAGCGCCCGCTCCCGCGGGCAGCACCGTGCCGAGGAAGGCGCGGGCCGCGGTGCCGAGCGCGCCTCCGGCGAAGATCGCGGCGAGTTCACGCCGATCGCGAGCCATGGTCGGCAGGCACCGCCTTTCCTGGCGTCGTCCCGGCTGTCATCGCGTGCTGCCGGGCCGCGCACCGTAGGGGAGCCCGGGGTGGCCGGTTTCGATGTCCATGAGGCGGTTGTATTTCGCGACGCGCTCGCCGCGCGCGGGCGCGCCCGCTTTGATCTGGCCCGCGCCGGTGCCGACGGCGAGATCGGCGATGAAGTCGTCGCCGGTTTCGCCGGAGCGGTGGGAGACCATCCAGGTGTAGCCGTGGTCGCGGCAGGCTTGGATCGCGTCGAGGGTTTCGGTGACCGTGCCGACCTGATTCGGCTTGACGAGGGCGGCGTTGGCGATCCCGCGGGCGGCCGCGCGGCGGATCAGCTTGGCGTTGGTGACGAAGTTGTCGTCGCCGACCAGCTGGACGCGTTCGCCGAGCCGGTCGGTCAGTTCGCGCCAGCCGGCGTCGTCGTCCTCGGCCATGCCGTCCTCGATGCTCCAGACGGGGAATCCGCGCACGATTTCGCAGTAGCGCTCGACGAGTTCGGCCGAGCTGAGCCGCGCGTCGCCGATGCGGTAGCTGCCGTCCTCGCCGCGGAATTGCGACGCGGCCGGGTCCAGTGCGAGCGCGATTCCGTCGTCGCCGAGCGGATAACCGGCGTTCTTGATCGCCTGGACCAGCAGCGTGAGCGCTTCTTCGGGTTGAGCGAGCCGAGGGGCGAACCCTCCTTCGTCGCCGAGTCCGACGCTGTGGCCGCCTTCCGCGAGCAGCTTGCGCAGGTGCCGGTAGACGTCGGCGCCCGCCCGGACGGCTTCGACGGTCGAGGGCGCGCCGAGCGGCGCGACCATGAACTCCTGGAAGGCCAGTCCGGTGTCGGCGTGCGCGCCGCCGTTGAGCACGTTGAAGTGCGGGACCGGAAGCCGGGCGGCCCGTCCGGGAAGCCGCAGCGACGCCCACAGCGGCTGCTTTTCCTGCTGGGCGAAGAGCCTGCTGACCGCCATGGACACGCCGAGGATCGCGTTCGCTCCCAGCCGGTACCGGCCGACGGTGGCGTCGAGGTCGACCATCGCCCGGTCGAGGTCGGCGAGGCTGGACCAGGGCTGGCTCCGGGCCAGGTCCCGCAGTTCGCCGGTGACCGAGGCTGCGGCGAGACGCACTCCGGCTCCGTCGTAGCGGTCCGGGTCGTCGTCGCGGAGTTCGTGGGCCTCGTTGCGGCCGGTCGACGCGCCGGAAGGCACGGACGCGGCGGCCCGCAGCGTTCCGGTCGCCGCGGTCACCCGCAGCGTGGGCCTGCCGCGCGAGTCGAGGATTTCCCGGGCGTCGAGGTCGACGATTTCGAGAGCGGGCACACGTCCTCCTGGCACAGTTCGTCTCTGCCAGGGACCGTCAGCGGATGTCCCGCGGTTGAAGGCGAGCCCCATCGCCGGTTCCGATTGTGCCATGGCCGCCGCAGCCGCGCCGGAGTGCCCGGATCTCACTGGCGCGGGTCCGGCCAGCCGCGCTGGCGCACGTACCAGCCGGCCGCCGCGGGCGCGATCGCGGTGAGCAGCGCCCCGGCGCCGATCACGACCGGGGCCGAGCACTGGATGCCGACGCAGGTGATCACCAGCCCGGTGCCCAGGAGCATCAGCAGGCCCAGGGCGGTCCAGAGCAGGGTCGCGCCCCCGGGCGGCCGGGCGGAGGCGAGCCGATGCGCCAGCGAGGGGTTCTCTTCGGTGAGGAAGCGTTCGATCTCGTCGAGTTTGCGTTGCTCGTCGTCGGGCAGCGCCATGGGACCTCCGCGTACGCCTGCGTCTGCTGTGGCTGGCGATGCGACGGTGCCGGGCAACCGGGACGGCGAGGTTCCTGCCGGATCGGAACGCGGACGATCGCATCGGGCAGGGACCGTTGGCGACGGACGTCGCGGTTCGGGTCCGGCGGGCCCCACCGCCGGGCGTGCGAAACTCTGGGAGAGAGTAAAGCATCCGGGAAGAACGGGCGCCGGGCGCGCTCAGCCCCGGACGAGCCTGCGATGCGCGGCGCGCCGCGGGCGGGCGGTTCCGGAACCAAGCCGGGCGGTCCGATCGGCAACGTATCCGGAGAAGTTCCCCTCGAACCAGCGCCAGCGGGCGGGTCCTTCCCACGCGAGGAGGTGGGTGGCGACCCGGTCGAGGAACCACCGGTCGTGGGCGGCGGCCACGACGCAGCCGGGAAAGCCGAGGATCGCGTGCTCCAGCGAAGCGAGGGTTTCCACGTCGAGGTCGTTGGCCGGCTCGTCCAGCAGCACGACGTTCCCGCCCCGGGCCAGTGTGAGCGCGAGGTTGAGGCGGTTCCGCTCGCCGCCGGAGAACAGCCGCGCGGGTTTCTGCTGGTCCGGTCCTGTGAACCCGAACGCCGCCAGGTACGCGCGGGACGGCACGGTGCTCCGCCCGGCGGTGAGGAAGTCCCGGCCGCCGGAGACGATTTCCCACGCGGTGCGGCCGGGATCGATTCCGGCGCGGTTCTGGTCGGCGAACGACATCCGGACGCTGCCGCCGATCCGCAGCGTTCCGGCGTCGGGCCGCTCCTGCCCGGCCAGTATCCGGAACAGGGTGCTCTTGCCCGCCCCGTTCGGCCCGAGCACTCCGACGATGCCGTTGCGGGGCAGCGAAAACGAGAGACCGCCGAACAACTCCCGGCCGCCGACCGCCTTCCACAGGTCCGCGGCTTCGACGACGAGAGAGCCGAGCCGCGGCCCGGGCGGAATCCGGATCTCGCTGAAATCCGGCTTCCGCGTCCGCTCCGCGTCGTCGGCCATCTCCTCGTACCGGCGCAAGCGCGCGCTGCTTTTCGCCTGCCGCGCCTGGGTTCCGGAGCGGATCCAGTCGAGTTCCCGCTGAATCCGCTTGCGGCGCCGGTCGTCCTTCACGCCTTCGACGCGCAGCCGTTCCTGCTTCTTCTCGAGGTAGGCGGAGTAGTTGCCCTGGCAGGAGAAGACGTGTCCGCGGTCGAGTTCAAGGATCCATTCTGCGACGCGGTCGAGGAAATACCGGTCGTGGGTCACGGCGACGACGGCGCCCGGATAGCCCGCCACATGCTCTTCGAGCCACTGGATGCTTTCCGCGTCGAGGTGGTTGGTCGGTTCGTCGAGCAGCAGCAGATCCGGCTGCCGCAGCAGAACCCGGCACAACGCGACGCGTCGCCGCTCGCCGCCGGAGAGCTGTGCGCCGGCGGCGCCCGGCGGCGGGCAGCGCAGGGCGGCCATCGCCTGTTCGAGCCGCGAGTCGAGATCCCAGGCGTCCCGGCGGTCCAGGTCGGCTTGCAACCGGCCGAGTTCGTCCAGCAGGTCTTGCGGGCTGTCCGCCGCGATCCGGCCGGCGAGCCGGTGGTAGTCCTCGATCAGCGCCGTCGTGTCGGCGACCGCGGAACGGATCGCGCCCAGCACGGTTTCGCGGTCGTCGAGTTCCGGTTCCTGCCGCAGGATCCCGACCGACGCTCCGGGCGCGAGGGCCGCGTCGCCGCCGGACGGGCGGATCAGGCCGGCCATCACCTCGAGCATCGTCGACTTGCCCGCGCCGTTCGGGCCGAGGACGCCGATCGTGGCGCCAGGCGGGAAAGACAGCGTGACGTCGTCGAGGAGCACCTTGTCGCCGCGGGCGACCCGCACCTGGTCCATCCGGTAAATCCACCGCATCGGACAGCCTCCTCACGGGGTCCGGGCAAACAGCCGGGGCAGGACAGCGCCCAGTACTGCGCCGAGCGCCAGGAAGAAACCGGCGGTGACGAAGGCCTGCCGCCCGGCTTCGCGCCGGGCACGTCCGGGGTCGCCGCGGAAATGCCGGGAGAGTTCGGCGAGGACGATGAGATAGGCGCACAGCCCGGCGGCGAGTGCCGCGGCCGCGCCGAGGACGGCGATGGTCCAGCTCATGGCGATCACCTCCCGGGCGACCGCAGCCGCCGGCAGGGACCGTCGGCGGCGCCCGGCCGCGGTTCGGTGGCGAGTCCCTCCGCCAATCTCGGGGCCCATCATACCGGATCGGCGGGGGAGCGGATCGGCTCGATCGGCGCTACCGTAAGGACATTCGCGGCGCTTGCCGCGGATCGGCGATGGAGCTCGCCGCGATCGCGCGTCCGCGCTGATGGCTTCTGCCCCGCATTCCGGCCGAGGCGCCGTGCGCCCCCGGCCGGCCGGAACCGGGAGGAACCATGGACCGCGACAACGGCCGGGGCGAACCGGCGGCCTGGCCGCCGGTTCGCCCGCGAGGCGGAGCGGATCGTGTACCGGGAGAAATGGCGAGTGCGGGCGGAGGAGGCGGCGCGGCGGCTCTCCGGCACCCGCGCGGTGGCGAGCACCCGCCTGTTCCCGGAGAGCACGGTTGTTCACGTGGTGGCAGTGGACGGCTGGGTCGCAGGCCGGGTTCGGCGGGAGCGCGGCCGCTGGGTCGCCGTCTGCGCCGGGCAGGCGATCGCGGTGGCGGACACGTTCGCCGCCGCCGTGTACCGCGTCGCGGAACAGGCCGGAAGCCGGCGGTGATTCCCCCGGACCCGGTCGTGCGCCGCGGCCGGTAAGATCGGCGGCACCGGCGATGATGCCCGCCGAAACCGCGCAATCCCGCGCTGATGGCGTCTGCTTCCTGCGACTGACGAGGGAACAGCCGCCATGACGCTCATGCTCAGCTACGCGGTCCGCACCGACCGCGGCCTGGTGCGGGCCAACAACGAGGACGCCGTGTACGCGGGACGGCGGGTGCTTGCCGTCGCCGACGGGGTCGGCGGGCACACCGCGGGCGAGATCGCCAGCACCGCGGTGATCGCCGCGCTGGCTTCGCTCGACCATCTCGATCCGGGCGCGGACCTGCTCGGCCCGCTCGCCGCGGCGGTGGAGACCGGGAACGCCGCGATCCGCGACCTGATCGCGCAGGACCCGAGCCTGGCCGGCATGGGCACCAGGCTCACCGCGGTCTGGTTCGCCGGCGACCGGATGGCGGTCGTCAACATCGGCGATTCCCGCACCTACCTGGTGCGGGACGGGAACTGCACCCAGCTCACCCACGACGACAGCCTGGTGCAGCACTTCGTCGACGCCGGGCGGATCACCCCGGAGGAAGCCCGGAGCCATCCCCGGCGGTCGGTGATCCTGCGCGCGCTGACCGGCGGGGACGACGAGCATCCCGCGGTGAGCGTCCGGGAAACCCGGGCGGGTGACCGGTATCTCCTCTGCTCCGACGGTCTGTCCGACGTGGTCGAGCCCGGCGTCCTCGCCGAGACCCTGCGCGTCGCCGACCTCGAAGCCTGCGCGGACCGGCTGATCGAACTCGCCCTCGAAGGCGGGGGACCGGACAACGTGACGGTCGTCGTCGCCGACGCCCAGCACACCGACCGCGCGGCGCCGGCGGTCCGCGAGCTCGTCAACGGCACCGGCGACCCGTACGGCTCGCCGCCCACCCGGCCGCTGCTGCGACCCGGGCGCGGCGCCTGAGGGCTCGGGTACGCTGTCCTCAGGCGATGAAGCCCGCCTGCACCACCGCCACCGCGGCTGATGGCTTCTACCGGCAGACAGACCGATACCCGCGGTGGTGAGCGTTGTGCGCCCTTTCCGAAGCATCCTTTTCGCGGCCCGCGAGGCGGGCGAACGCAGCGAGCCGGACCTGTTCCGCGATCTGAACCTCGACCATATCGTGGACGCGGTGCTCGCGGGACGCGAAGAGTACGACCTGTCGCCCGTGTTCCGCTCTCCGTTGACCGATCGTGCCGAGGTGCGCTACCGGCACGACGTCATGCGGGATCTGAGACGCGACAGCGTGCGCGAGCCGGTCGAGGAGTTCGCCGAGCGGATGCGGCTGATGCGCAAGCAGTTGGCCGTCCGCGAGAAGCTGCACTACGAAAAGCAGCGGCAACGGTGGTTCCTGGACGCCGTCGGCACCTACTGTGACGCGGTGGCGGCCTTCGGCGGGCAGCTGGCCGACCTCGAACTCCGGTCGGCGGGCCTGCGAGGGCTGCGCGAATTCCTCGCCGAGTACCTGGGTTCGGCCCCCTATCGTGGTCTCGTCGCCGACACCCGGCGGTGCCGGGAGGAGCTGGCGAAGATCAAGTACCGGGTCCACATCCGCGGCCCGAGAGTGGACGTCAGCCGTTCGCGCGGGGACGCCGACTACACCGGCGAAGTCGAGAAAGTCTTCGCCCGGTTCAAACAAGGCGCGGTCCGGGACTACCGGGTGCGGTTTCCCGAGGACGAGCAGATGGACCACGTGCAGGCCCAGGTCCTCGACTGCGTAGCGAAGCTGTTTCCCGAGGCGTTCGGGCTCCTGCACGACTACTGCGCGGCCCACCGCGGCTACCTCGAGGCGACGATCGCCCGATACGACCGCGAGGTGCAGTTCTACCTGGCCTACGCGCAGCACATGCGCCGGATCGGCGCCGCAGGGCTGGAGTTCTGCTACCCGGAACTGCCTGCGGATTCCCGGGACTTGGCCGCTGAGGACGCCTTCGACCTCGCACTGGCCGGGAAGCTCGTGGCCGAGAAGGTTCCCGTGGTGCGCAACAGTTTCCGGTTGACCGGCGAGGAGCGGGTGATCGTGGTCAGCGGCCCGAACAACGGCGGGAAGACGACGTTCGCGCGGATGTTCGGGCAGCTTCCGTACCTGGCGAGCCTCGGCCTGCCGGTGCCGGCGGCGTCGGCCCGGCTGTTCCTCCCGGACCGGGTGTACAGCCATTTCGAGCGGGAGGAGCACTTGGCCACGCTGCGCGGGAAACTGGACGACGAACTGGTCCGCATCCGCGAAATCCTCACCGAGGCGACCGCGGACAGCGTGCTCGTGATGAACGAGAGTTTCTCCTCCACCACGCTGCACGACGCGCGGTTCATCGGCGCCAAGGTGCTCGAAGCGATCCTCCGGCTGCGCTCGCGCGCCGTGTACGTGACGTTCGTCGACGAGCTGTCGGCACTCGACGCCGCGATCGTCAGCATGGTCGGCGCCGTCGCAGCGGACGATCCGGCGCGGCGGACCTACGAACTCGCCCGGCGTCCGGCCGACGGACTCGCCTACGCCGAAGCGGTCGCCGCCGCCTACCGGCTGACCTGCGACTCGCTGCGGAGGAGGATCGCGCGATGAAGGTGCTCCTGCTGTACCCGGACCGGGACTTCGACCCCGAAGGGCAGCTCCCGCCGAACGAACCGGCTCTCGCCGACGATCTGGAGCTGGACGTCCTCTACGCGGCGATGGCGGGCGACGACCAGTTCACCCGCGACGTCGCACGCGAGGTGGTCCTTTCCGGACTGTCCGATCCGGACACTATCCGTTACCGGCAGCGGGTGCTGGCGGACTGCCTCGGCCACGAGCAGATCGTGCGCGACCTCTACGCCATCGCGGCGGACGCGGTGCGCGCGCCGCGGAAAGTGTGGTTCGGCATTCTCCTGCACTCGTCGCCGGAGAACATCCTGCACCGGTCCGTCCAGATCCTGAAAGTGCTGACAGACAACCTGAAACAACTGCGCGCGCTCGCCGGCGAGCACGCCGGGGAGTTCGGCTCGCCCGGGTTCGGCCGGTTCTTCACGATGGTCTTCGACGAGCTGGACGACGCTTACTTCGCCGCGCTCGAAGAACATCTCGCGGAACTCGAATTGCCCCGCGGCGTCTTGATGAGCGCCGAACTCGGCACCGGGAACAAGGGCGTGCGGCACACCTTGCACCAGCCGGAGCAGCTGTCCTGGTGGGAACGGCTGACCGGGCGGGACCGCGACAGCGTCGGCTTCCAGATTCCTCCGCGCGACGAGGCAGGCGCGCGGGCGCTGACCGAATTGGCCGGGCACGGGGTCAACCTGGCGGCCAACGCGCTGGCCCAGTCCGCCGACCACGTGCTCGACTTCTTCGCCGTGCTGCGCAAGGAACTCGCGTTCTACCTGGGCTGCCTCGCCCTGCACGAGCTGCTGGAGCGGAAGGGACAGCCGACGTGCTTTCCCGACCCGGCCCCGGCCGGGCGTCCTGCCTTGACCGCCGAGGGGCTCTACGACGTCGGGCTCGCCCTGTCCCAGGAGACGCGCACCGTCGGGAACGACCTGGCGGCCGACGGTTCGTCGCTGGTGCTGGTGACCGGCGCCAACCAGGGCGGCAAATCCACGTTCCTGCGCAGCGTCGGGCTCGCCCAGCTGATGCTGCAGTGCGGGATGTTCGTCGGCGCCGAGGCGTTCCGGGCGGACCTGCGCCGTCGCGTGTTCACCCACTTCAAACGGGAGGAGGACGCCACGATGAGCAGCGGGAAACTCGACGAGGAACTGGCCCGCATGAGCGAGATCGCCGACCTGATCGCGCCGGGCGATCTCCTCCTGTGCAACGAATCCTTCGCCTCCACCAACGAACGCGAAGGCTCCGAGATCGGCAGGCAGGTGCTGCGGGCGCTCACCGGAAGCGGGGTGAAGGCAGTGTTCGTGACGCACTTGTACGACCTCGCGCACAGCCTGTACGAGCAGGGGCTGGACACGAGAACGTTCCTGCGCGCCGAGCGGCAGCCGGACGGCAGCCGCACCTTCCGGCTCTCGCCGGGCGAGCCTCTGCCGACCAGCTACGGAGAGGATTCGTACCGGCGGATCTTCGCGGAGCCGTGATCCCCGGGACTGGCCGCAGCGGCGGATTCTTTGTTACCGTGAAAGGGCTTCCGACTCGGAGCCGGCGATGAAGCTCGCCGCGACCGCGCGGTCCGCGCTGATGGCTTCTGCCCGAACGACCGCCGGGAGAAGCCATGGGAAACGACCGGTACCCCGTCAACCTTCGCTGCTCCGGACTTGTGCTGCGCGAGGACACTGTGCTGCTGTGCCGCCGCCTGGACGGCTGGGTGCTTCCCGGAGGCACACCGGTCGGCGCGGAGGCCGCGGCCGGCTGCGTCCGCCGCGAAGTGCTGGAAGAGACCGGGCTCGCGGTCAGCCCGGTCGGGGTCGCTTTCGTGCTCGACGCGACGAATGCCGCTGCCGGGCAGTATCTGATGGAGATCGTCTTCCTCGCCCACGCCGACGACAAGCACGCCGAACCGACGGTGACCGAGCACGGTCTCGTGCCGGAATTCGTTCCGCTGGACCGGGTAGCGAACTTGCCGCTGCGTCCGCCCATCGGGCCGCAGCTGCGGGCGCTGCACCGCGGCGACCGCCGGGTCGCGACCTACCTCGGCAACGTGTGGCAGCCTCAGACCGTCCCCTGAGCTGGTGGCGACTCCCGTCCGCGGGCGACGAGAATCAGCAGCGGCACGGCCGCGAGCTGCGCGACGACCGAGAACAGCACCACCACGGACAGGGAAACGCTGAACAACGCGCCGATCGCCGCGCTCCCCGCGAACCACGCGGTGCCGTAGACGCCGGTGAACAGACCGTACGCGGACGCGCGGCGGCCGGATGCGACCATCGGCGCCACAGCGGCCGGAATGATCGACTCGTGCACGCCCATCCCCAGCCCCCACAAGCACATGCCGACCAGCGCGGGCCAGAACCCGCCCAGGAAAGCCAGCGGAGCGTACGCGGCCGCGACGATCGTCAGCGGGATCAGCAGCCGGATGCCGAAGCGGTCGAACAACCGCCCGAACAGCAGCGAACCCCCGCCGCTGACAGCCATCGCGACCGCGTAGAAGACCGGGATCAGATCGGCGGACACCGCGCTGTGCTGCTGAAACCGGAAAGCGATGACCGGAAAGTCCGCGAACCCGGCCGCGACCAGCGCCGCGGCCGCCAGGTAAAGCCAGAAACGGCGCGGAAACCCGCCGGACGGCGTCGCCGCGGCGGACGGTTCGAGGTCCTGCGGGCGCGGATAAAGCAGCCGGGCGACCCCGAGCAGGCACAGCATGACCGCGGCGGGAGCGGCCAGGACAGCGAACGCCAGCCGGTAATCCTGGTGGCTCAGGCTCAGCACGAACGCGATCAGAAGCGGCCCGAACAGCGCGCCGAACTGGTCGAGCGCCTCGTGGACGCCGAAGCCCCAGCCGTAGCCGATCTGCTTGGCCGCGTGGGAGAGCATCGCGTCGCGCGGCGGGTTCCGGATCGCCTTGCCCACCCGTTCGAGGATCACCAGCAGCGCGGCGGCCTGCCAGCTCCCGGCCAGCGCCAGCAACGGAACCACCGACATCTGGAGCACGTACCCGGCAATGGCGATCGGCCAGTACCGCCCGGTCCGGTCCGCGCCGCGTCCGGAGAACAGCCGCAACCCGTAGCCGAGCAACTCGCCGAAACCGGTGATCACCGCGATAGCGAACGCCCCGGCGCCGAGCAGCCCGAGGTAAGGACCGATGACGCCGCGGGACGCCTCGTAGGTGAAATCGGCGAAGAAACTCATCACGCCGACCATCAGCACGAACTTCAGCGCAGCCGACTTCCGCCCGCCCCGGGCCTGCTCGCGCATCTCGTTCAGGACACCAGCGCGACGCCGAGCACGACGCCCGCGGTCGCCGCGACAAAACCGGACAAGGCATGGCCGAGGGCGGACACGGCGACCGCGCGGACCGGCCCTTGCCAGGCCAACGCGCGGGTAGCCGGCCCGAAGACGCAGAACGTGGTCACCGCCGCGGACAGCCCGATGCCCGCGGCGGCCAGCGGACTGTCCCCGCGAAGGCCGAGCAGTGCGGCGCCGGCGAGCGCACCGAGCGCGAAGCCGCCCACGACGCTGACGAACACCGGGTACCAGCGGGACCTGGCAGGGCCGGCGGTGTCGATCGTGATGCGCAGCGCTAAACCGAACGCGCCGCCGAGGAGCATGACCAGGGTGTCCACGGGCGCTCTCCCTACCTGTGTCGATCGCTTCGATCATCGGTCCAGGCAGGGACTGTTGGCGGCGGCAGCCGCGGTTCGGGTCCGGCGAGCCCCACCGCCGGGCGCTGAAGCGCTGGCACGGAGCTTACGGCATTCCGCCGCACGCGCGAACCGGCACGAGCGGCGCGCAGGTCGCTCCATTGCGGACAGTTCGGCGGCGTGCCTGCGACCGGCGGGGCGGCACTGGTGTGCGGGGCGTCGACCGGTGCCGCGGCGACTGAGTCGGAAACAGGCGCTAAGTCCGGACCGGCCGTGCCCATTCCGCTTCGCGCGGAACCTTCCACCGGTACCATGATCGTCATGGGAGCCGGGTTCGCGGTCGTCCTCGGCTTCTCCGCCGGGAATCTGCTTGGTTCGGCCGGATTCGCCTGTGCGGGTCGCTGCTGCGTGCCTACGCGATGCCGGACAAGGCGTCTGAGACTGGTGAGATCGCGTATTCAACTAGCGCGTGTTTGTCATGGTTGTGACGGCGAGTGATCGTCTATGGTGTGGCGGTTCTCGGTGGCTTCGAGCGGCAACCACGGGGTCAGCCGATACCCTGACCCCGTGATCTCCCGCTACCACCTCAAGTGTCCTGGTTGCGAGGAGATGTTTGTCGCGCGGCTCGGGGTGGGGCCGACCCGCGGGACTCGCTTCTATCTGCCGTGCCCCGAGTGCCGCTTGCCGATTCGAGGATCAATGTCGGGTTCCGAGCTCTCGGACTACCGGATCGACATCGACTGCGAGGTGCTGAGCAGTCTCGATCCCGAGCCGGACGGCGTATCGGTGGTGACCGTCGATCCGTTCGTGCCATCGCGCTATGAAGCGGACTCCTTCGCTCCCTCCGGGGCGTTCCCCACGATGACGCTCTTGCGGATCCTCGGGCACGACGTCCTCCGCGAGTTCGAGTCGGAGCGTCATCAGGGTCTTGACGCTGGCCGAGCCTTGTGGACCAAGGTCCGGATGCTGTTCCAGTACTACCTCCAGGGCAATGCCGAGATGTTCATTCGCATCGCGCAGGAGCATCTCGGGCTTGAGTGGGAGCCGCGCACGAGCCACGAACGGACCACCGTCGCGTACCGCGCTCTGCAGGTTGCCACGACTACGATCACCGGGACCACCGGAAACTCCAGCGCGAGAGTGTTAGGCCGCTTCGCGCGGAAGCACGCAGCAGCGCTGGACCGGCATCCGGACCATGCCTTGACCTTCCGGCGTCGGGGGCAGGCGGCTGCCGTGTTGGAGCGAGATCTGTTCACCGAGCTCAACCGCTTCGTGGAGCACCATGACGCGTGGGAGATGGGCCTGCTCGGCAGGTTCGTCGGCGCGGAGGAGAAGAGGGCCTTCGATGAGCTGGTGCTGTTCCGGGACGAGTTCTCGACGGTGAGGGATCTTTACCAGCATGGATTCGAGCTCGCTTGCAAGTGCCTGTGGCCGTTGGTGGCAGCGCAGAACACTGTGAAGCGGGGCAGCCCCGATGACTTCGGGGACGTCCACCCCGAGAGCGTGGCTGTGAAGCAGCGTCCCAAGAGCCTCAAGCAATTCGACAGTCTGTCCAATGCGTACAAGATCGCGTACGTGGCTCAGGTCCCTGGCTGGGAGTCGTTCGCGGTTCTGCTCGACAACCGTCGACGCAACACGATCGGTCACGCTACGGCGCACCACGATCTTCAGAGTGGCCAGGTAGTCAGCGATAAGGACCCGGCAGGGATGACCTACCTGGAGTTCCTTGGCGAGACCTTCGGCGTCTTCGAGGCGCTCTCGACGCTCGCCCAGGTCTTGAGAGCAAGTCGCGTTGCTTCGTCGCCGGACTTTGACCTGCCGGAGTAAGAGAGTTCGAGACTCGCGCTTCATCTGGCCAGTTGAGCACCGTTGTTGGCCGCCACGGCACTCGCTTGAGCCGGGTTGTCGGTATGACCGGCTGACGCCCGCAGATATTCGGTGGCAATCACCCCAGCAGGGCGCGGATACTCGGGGCCGTGCGCATTGCCTTTCACCACGCCCCGCGCGGGGAGTCTGTGGCGCGGATCCATCGCCAGGACGGGGTGGTCCTCATCCTTCCGTCCTATTCGCGAAAATTCCGGGTCCCGCACGACCTCGCGCACGCGGCGGCCGAACGCGAGCTCGGTCTCGGCGGCGGGGTGTTCGGCTGCATCGCGGCTGGCGCGATGTTCGACAACATGCGGGTGGCCGAGGGCAAACCCCGCCACGACGCGAAAGCCCGGAGCACCCGGATCCTCAAGGCCGCGAAACGCTCGATCGGCGTCGCCGAGGTGATGTCCGGGGTCATCCACGACGCCGTCGAACAACGGCTCCCGACACCGTTGCGGCAGGCCCGCGAGGGCTGGGGAGTGCTGGAGCAGGACGAGTTCCCGTGGACCGACGCCGACATCACCCGCGCTACCGACGCGCTGCGTGTGCTCGACGGGCAATGGCAGGCGAGCCTGGACCCCGTTGAGTTCAGCTGGCCGGACTCGCTGCGCGCGGACCCCTAGCTGGCGCACGTCTCCCCGGCGACCCGGCTCAGGTGAGTGCCGTGGCGGCCAACAACGGTGCTCAACTGGCCAGATCAAGCGCTCAGTGACAGCTGTAGTCGCGCGCTGCTGGGCAGTATGCCCAACTGGCACTGGGAGATGCCAACTATTATCTGTCGTCACAGACGAGGGTGGACGGCTCGCCCGGCCCGAGGGGGGAGGGAGACCGGGCGAGCCGCCTTCGACCGTACGGTACGGGTCTCCGGGGCGTGTTCGAGCCGCTCGTTGCCCCTGTCGCGCGTATCCAGGCGGCCGTCGGCGTGCCTGTGTTTCGGCGGGGTGGTCGCGCTCGGCACGCGTTTCAGCGTCCGGGACTTCTGGAACGAGGTGCGGGAGCGCGGGATCCTCGCCGCGGCCTGGGATGCGAACATGGCGCTCGGGCAGTGCTGAGCAACCCGCCACTGTGGGCAGACGGAATCCGGCTCGTCCCAACGGAGCATCCCGTTGGGACGAGTTGCGGGTCAGGGGCCTTATTGGCCGCCACCCATCACGGACTTTGTGCCAGAGCCAGAACCGTTGTGAGACAATTGGTGTTCACGGTGGTGCGTGGGGACTGAGATGTTTCGCAGCAGTAGCGCGGGTGATCAAGGCGTGCTGCGCGTGGACGAGCAGGGCCTGGACTACGCAGGCAGCGGCTAGTAGCGGTGCGCTGAATGCGACGACGACTGCGAGCCATACCGGGACTCTTCTGTCTCAAGGCGGCCGCAGCCGGTGAACTGGCGTAACACCACCTCGCCGACCAAGTGAAGCTCGACCTGGCGCGCACAGACCGGTTCATCCCGCAGTGGTGTGCGGGCGAACGGATGATCCCGACGTGCCAAGGGCTGCATGCCCGGCCAGCAGGTAGACACCCCCAGCCTGGGCGAAACCGGTCTCCATGTCGCCCGATGTGCAGCACGTCGCCGGTAGCCGGGTCGTGCGCTCCGGCAGCACTCCGCCGAGCGAGGCCGCGCTGGGCGGGTGTCGGCAGGGCGAAATGTGCGACCTCGTCGTCGAATGGCCCGCAGCGACGTCTGTGCCGGCGATCCACGGGCCTAGCGGTTCGGTGGTCCGGCGCTGGCCGCGCCACCTCGTCGGCGAGCGAGGCTTTGCGAGTTGTCTCTGCTATTACGACGAGACTGTTTGGACCAGAGCGAAACCCGCCTTGACCGGACGATGACGATGTGGCGGCTTTCACGGTCGGCAGGGAAGCGGCAGGCACCGGGGCGGCGCGGCTGCGCGTCGGAGGCAAGCGCGGACGCGGCTGGCGGGCGCCCCGGGAAGGCGCCGCCAGTGCGGCGATTTCGGTTACTGGAGCGCTGTTTTGAGGGCGTCGACGGCGAGGTGGCGGGCGACGTTGGCGGCGCGGGTGTCGCGGAGGCTGTCCAGGAGCAGGAAGTCGTGGACCATTCCGGCGACGCGGACGGAGGTGACGTCGACGCCGGCTTCGCGGAGTTTGTTGGCGTATTGCTCGCCTTCGTCGCGGAGCACGTCGGCTTCGTCGGTGATGACGAGGGTGGTCGGGAGTCCTTTGAGGTCGTCCAGGGACGCTTGCAGTGGCGAGGCGTATTTTTCGGCGCGCTGGGCGGGGTCGGTGGTGTATTGGTCCCAGAACCACTTCATGCCGTCGCGGGTGAGGTAGTAGCCCTCGGCGAACTGCAGGTAGGACGGGGTGTCGAAGTCGGCGTTGGCGACCGGGTAGAGCAGGACCTGTGCTTTGAGGTCGATGCCGCCGCGGTCTTTGTTCATCAGTGCGAACACCGCTGACATGCAGCCGCCGACCGATTCGCCGGTGACGGCGACTCGGCTGGTGTCCAGGCCGTGTTCGGTGCCGTGCCGCAGCACCCATTGGCCGACGGCGTAGTTCTGTTCGACCTGGGTCGGGTAGCCCTTTTCCGGAGCGCGGTCGTAGACCGGGAAGACGCCTGCGGCGCCGGTGCCGACAGCGAGTTCGCGGAAGAGGCGGTCGTGGGTTTTGTCGTCGCCGAAGACCCAGCCGGCGCCGTGGATGTAGAAGACCACGGGCAGCGGGCCGGTCGAGCCCTTGGGCCGGATGATGCGGGTGCGGACTGTGCCCCACTGCCCGGCGTCCACCTCGACCCACTCCTCGTCGACGTCGGGGCGGGCGACTCCCTCGCCGCTTTGCAAGTCGAGCAGGATCTGGCGGCCCTGCTCCGGTGGGACTTCGTAGATCCGGGGGTGCGGGTCGGTCGCTTCGGACAGTTCCTTCGCGGCGGGTTCGAGGTACGGGGTGACGGGCGGGGGAAGTTCAGTCATTCGTCTCTCCACTTCGTGAGAACGCCGGGGCTGCGGCACCGTGTCGTTGTGCCGGCAAGCTCTTGCGAAAGGGGGCTTGGTGCTACTCCTTTCCGGTGAGGTCGGCGATGATGCGGCGTGCGAGTGCGGCTGAGGATCCGGGGTTTTGGCCGGTGTAGAGGTTGCGGTCGACGATCACGTGCGACTTCAGCGGCAGGCCTGCGGTGTAGTCGGCGCCCGCTTCCTTGAGGCGGTCTTCCAGCAGCCACTTGGCTTTCCACGCGAAGGGGTTGACGCGTTCCTCGATGTTGGACAGGCCGGTCATCCGGTAGCCCGCGAAGGGCCAGCTGCCGTCGGGGTTTTTCGCGGCCAGCGCGGCTGCGGGGGCGTGGCAGAGCAGGGCGAGTGGCCGGGCCGAGGAGAGTCGCGTGGTCAGCAGGGCGCCGGAAACCGGGTCGACGGCGAGGTCTTCCATCGGGCCGTGGCCGCCGGAGTAGAAGACGACGTCGAAGTCGTCCGGGTCCATTTCGGACAGATCGGCGGGGTGCTCCAGGACGGGGGCGAGGCGGTCGAGTTCGGCGCGCAGTTTTTTGGCGGTGTGCGGGAGCACGCCGCCTTTGACGCCGAGGCTGAGCTGGTCGGCCACGGGTTGTTTGCCGCCGGGGGTGGCGACTGTGACGTCCCAGCCTTCGTCGGTGAACAGTGTGTAGGGGACGACGAATTCCTCGGCCCAGAACCCGGTGGGGTGTTCGGTGCCGTCCTTCAGCGTCCAGACGCGGGCGGCGGAGAGCACCTGCAGAACCTTGGTCATCGAACGGCTCCTCACTGGTCGGCGGGCGAGCGGCACGGGACGGGCATGCGCGACGCGAGCCGGTCCTCGGCACCGCCTTCAGCCGGATCGCGGGGACCGGACCGGGAGAACGCCGCTGCCCCGGGGAACGCGAGCGACCGCGCCCCGTCCGGGCCGAGCCCTGGTCCGCCGAAGGCGTCGCGGGCTGCTCCGGCGCTCCTATGTATGCAGCGCTCACACTGTAGGCATCCGCCGCGAGCACCGTCAACACGGCCGCTCGCGTGTCCCCCGTACGGGGTTGCGCACGAAGTTGACACTGCTTATATCGCCCTTAATGTGTACGGTGCAAACATTGGGAGTGCGGGCGCGCGGCGTCCGCGGCGACATCTGAACGGAGTGCCATGAAAGCGGTCGTGATCAAGGAGCCCGGCGGTCCCGAGGTCCTGGAATGGACCGAGGTCGACGATCCGTCTCCGGCGGAGGGGGAGGTCGTCGTCGACGTGGCGGCCAGCGCGCTGAACCGGGCCGACGTCATGCAGCGCATGGGGCTCTACCCGGTGCCGCCGGGCGCGTCGCCGTATCCGGGACTGGAGGTGTCGGGGCGGATCAGCGCCCTGGGGCCGGGGGTGACCGGCTGGCAGGCAGGCGACGAGGTCTGCGCGCTGCTGACGGGCGGCGGCTACGCGGAGAAGGTCGCCGTGCCCGCCGGTCAGCTGCTGACGGTGCCGCGCGGGGTCGGCCTGGCCGAAGCGGCGGCGTTGCCGGAGGCGGTCGCCACGGTGTGGTCGAACCTCGTGCTCACCGCAGGGCTGCGGGCCGGGGAGACCTTACTGGTGCACGGCGGGGCCGGCGGGGTCGGGACCACGGCGATCCAGATCGCCAAGGCGCTCGGGGCGCGCGTCGCCGCGACTGCCGGCGGCCCGGAGAAGGCCGCCCGGGTCCGGGAACTGGGCGCGGACCTCGCGATCGACTACCGCACCCAGGACTTCGTCGAGCACGGTCCCTATGACGTCATCCTGGACGTGGTCGGCGGCGGATACCTCGAGCGCAACGTCCGTTCGCTGGCCGCCGACGGGCGCCTGGTCGTGATCGGTTTGCAGGACGGCTTGGAGGGCGCCCTCAACCTCGGGGAACTGGTGTTCAAACGTGCGTCCGTGCACGGCACCACGCTGCGCACCCGGTCGCTGGAGCAGAAGGCCGCGATCGTCGCGGACGTCCAGGCCAAAGCGTGGCCGATGATCGAGAGCGGAGCCGTCCGCCTGGTGATCGACCGGACTCTGCCCATGGCCGAGGCCGCCGAGGCGCACCGGCTGATGGAAAGCAGCCGGCACGTCGGCAAGATCCTGCTGGTGACCGGATAAAGCGGCTCCCCGCGGCCCGGGAGTCCCGCCGGCCGGCTCACTCCCGGCCGGGAGTCCGGGAGCCGGAGCCGGCGTGGAGCGAGAGGACCGCGTCGAAGGACGCGCGCACCCGGGCGGCGACGTCCTCGGCGGGCGAGGCGGGGAACTTCCCGTCCAGATGGAGAAACGCCAGTCCGTGCGCCAAACTCCACATCGCCGTGGCGAGCGCGGGCGCGTCGGCATCGGGATACACGCTGGCCATCGCACCGGCGAGCAGTTCGTGCAGGGCACCGGAGGCCTGGACCCGCTGGTCGTTCGAATCGTCGCACTCGTTGCCGAACATGAGCCGGAAGACCGCCGGGCGCCGCAACGCGAAACTGACGTAGACCACGGCGAAATCGGCGAGGTCCGCTGCCGAGGACGGAAGCTCGCGGCCCTCGGTCAGCGCGGTTTTCAAGTCGCGGAACCCCTCGACCGCCACCGCCGACTCCAGGGCCTGTCGGTCCGCGAAATGCCGGTACGGCGCCGTCGGCGACACGCCTGCACGACGGGCCACCGCGCGGATGGAGAAAACCTCGCCCTGCTCCAGCATCTGCACTGCCGCGTCCAGCAGCGCGGCCCGCAGGTCGCCGTGGTGATAAGCGCTCTTCGCCGAGGGCGACACCGCCGAATTCCTCTCGCCCGATGTGAGGGCAGTCAACATAACAGAGGGACCGAAAGAATACGGGTTCGCCCCCGTTCTTCGCGGTTCGGCCGACCGCGATGGCGCGCGCGGCTCGCGTCCGTAGGGAGAGGAAGTACCCGCACCCCCGGCATCGGCGCGGCAGTGCACGGAATCGTCAGCGCCGCCGCAATTTGTCGCCGCATTACGGGCATCCTCCGGCGGCAATGCCCGCTTGAATCGGCCTGCGTCGCCGCCTTCCTCGGCGTCGTGCTGATTCCGGGACCCGGAATCCGGAGCGAATCGCACGGCCGGAACGGTCGGCGCCCATCCGCGGCCGGACACGAGGAGCGTCCTCGAGATGACACGTTCGGATGACCGGCCCTCGACGTGTTGACAGTGCTTACATGGCCGCCTACCCTGATGTGAGCACTGCATACATCGGAGAAGGGGGAGTGTCGTCATGCCGAACACGGCAGCGGGCACCGTCAAGGTCGATCTGGGCGGACGGACCGTCGAGGTCCCGAAAGGCGGCATGTTCGACCGCTACCGCATGGAAGCCCCGCTCGACGACGTGGCCGCCGATCCGCGCGTGCCCGGCGTCGATTTCTTCCGCACGCTGCCCAAGGCGGAGGTCGAATCGCCGATCGGCACCACCCGGACGCCGAACTTCTACTACGCGATGTCTTCGGCGCGGCTGACGATGACCGCCCCGAGCCGTGCGATCCGCAGGCGTCTGCCGAGCGAACTCGCACCGCTCGAGATCGCGCCGGGCCGCGGTCTCGTGTCGCTGATGTTCTTCCGGTACGACGTGTGCGACATCGACTTCTACACCGAGGCAGCCGTCGGCGTCGCGGTGCGCCCGGCCCGGCACGGCGGACTGGCCACTGCGGTCGCCGACGTCGTCACCGCACTCGGGGACGACCACCTGCACTCGTACGTGTTCTCGCTGCCGGTCAACACCGAGATCGCACAGGTGCGCGGACACGACGGGTACGGCTTTCCCAAGTGGGTCACAGATCTCGACGTCGACATCGACGAGGAACGCACATCGGCGCGGATCGCCAACGCCGACGGCGGCGTCGACGTCGCGTTCTCGGCGCCGACGCCGAAACAGCGGCGGTTCGCCAGCGGCGACAAGGTCTCCACGCTCACCTCGTACACCAAGCGCGACGGCGCGTGGCACTCCACGCTCAACCAGACGAACCTCCTCGCGAGCGGCACCTCGCTGCTGCCGCGCGGATTCGAGCTGACCGTCGGAGAAGGCCGCATGGCGGAGGACCTGCGCGCGCTGAAGGCCGGCCGGGTCATCCAGTTCGACGCCAACACCTCGGCCCAGGCCGCACTGCACATGCCGGTCCCGTTCTCGGTCCGCTGACCTCCCGGAGCACCCGATCATGACCGCCACCGCGGAAAACCCGACCGCCGCCCGCCCAGGACTGCCCGCCTCGCTGACGCGGGCCTGCTTCAGCGGCTGACCGCGCAGGTCGCCGCCGCACCGGATGTGCTGGTGTATCGGGACGTGCGGGCCCAAGCGGAAGTTGCCCGTCGCATCGACGACGCCACAGCGGAGGCGCACCTGTTGTGGGCTGGGAGAAATCCGGCCGGCGAGTACGTCGAACGCCGCACGGCGACCATTCGGCTGAGGGCCCGCGATCGCTTCTGGGCACCGGTCCAGCGCTGAGCCTGTCATTCGGTCGCGCGGCGGGGCAGCGTCGAATTCACCGGACGCGGTGATGGATTTGTTCGGTGGTGAACGGAACTCTCGCGCTGGATCTGCTCTCGTGGCTGGATGGGTTTCGCGAAGCGGGCGGTCGGCGGTGAGGAACGGGTGGCGGTGTGGGTGCGTCATCAGTTCACGTTGAGCGAGGCGATCGAGGCGGTGCTGGCTTCGCATGCGGCCGCGTATGGCGGCTCGCTGCGTGTCGTCGTCGGGGAGTTGTCGGTACGGGGCGTGCGCGCGGATTTGAAGCGTGCGGGACGGGGACGGCAGCTCGACGGGATGCGCGTGCCGGCGGTCGGGGCGGCGGAGTCCGTCGTGCGGCGTTGCCAGGTGGCGCGGGTCCGGGGGCAGCTGCTCCGGCTGGGGATGTTCCCCTCCGAGAGCCACGGGAGCGGCTGCCCGGCGCAGGAGGTCGTCGTGGAACACCAGTTCACGTTCGCCGAGGCGGTGGAGGCGGTGATGGCGGTGAAGTCGATGGTGCGGCCTGCTCCTGGCCGGCGCATTGTTCCGCTGACTGCCGCTGAGGTCCGCAGCGCGTTGTGGTGGTGCGCTGAGCACGGTCCCGACGACGAGTTGATGGAGCGGTGGCGGCTCGAGCCCGCTGACGGTCCGGTGAACCGGTTGGCCGGGTGGGTTCGCGGCGAGCTGGTCCGGCTCGGGGTGTTCACCGGTCCGGCTGCCGGGCGCGGGTGATCGTCCGCGCTTAGGCTGCCTGCTCGGACGGCACGGTGAGCGGAGGATGTGTGGAGCGGGGAGCAGGGGGCGGGCGGCAGCCGTCGTTTCTGAATCGGCTGCCGGAAAGGGACCGGGCCCGGCTGATGACGCTGGGCAGTCCGCAGCGGGTACGGCCGCGGAAACCGGTTCTGGCCGTGGGCAAGGCAGGCGTCGACGTGGTCGTGTTGCAACAGGGCCACGTGAAGGTGACCTCGACCGATCACGAAGCGCGGCAAGTCATTCTGGACGTCGGCGGGCCGGGCGACATCTACGGCGAGGCCGCCGTGATCTCCGGGCGGCCGCGGATGGCTGACGTGATCGCGCTGGACGAGGTGGTGCTGCGGCGGATCGACGCGCAGACGTTCCGCCGGTTCCTGCTTGAGAATCCGGCCGCCAATTACGAGACCTCGGCTCTGCTGTCCGAGCGGTTGTGGAACGCGCAGAGGGAACGCACCAACACCCGCACGCCGGACATGGTCGTCCAGATCGCCCGGCGCTTGCTGTATCTGGTCGACGTCTGCGCGAGCCCGCACGACGGCGGATGGTCGGTGGACGCGCCGCTGACCCAGGAGGAGCAGGCGGCGTTCATCCCCGTCTCCCGCGGCACGCTCGCGAAAGCGCTGAAGCGGTTGCGGAGCCAGCACGTGATCAGGACCGGACGCCGGTCGCTCACCGTGATCGACATTGAACAGCTTCAATCCCTCGCCGAGATGACCTAGATCACCCATTCGAGCAAGGCTGATTCGCGGTTCTGTGCACCGGTGAACAGAACTCGATGCCGGGTAGTCGTGACACTCCTGCCTGTTACCAAATGCAGACAGCGCAGGGGGAGAACACCGATGACCGCGTTCACGTCGAGTCACTACGCCGCGCGCACCAGGGCGGTCGTCGTGGTCGACATCGTCGGCTCGTCGCAAGCCAGCGACGACTTGCTCGATCCGATGAAAACCGAGATGGAGTCCCTGTTCGCCGAGGCGCTGCGCATGTCGGGCTTGTCCTGGGACGAGGCCGGGCATGTGCGGGAGACCGGCGACGGCGTGATGCTCGCCTATTCGGACCATCAGGCTGGGCGGCTCGTCGAGGTCGTGTTCCATCTCGACCACCTTCTGCGCTCGCGCAATCGTTACCACCGTTTCCCGATGCGGGCGCGGGTCGCGGTGCACCTGGGGCCGATGGCGGATCACCAGCGCTACCACCGCACCTACATCACGCTGACCCGGCTGCTCAATTCCGCGGCGTTCGGCGAGGTGGTGCGCCACTGGTGCGACGCCGATCCAGCAGGGGAGCGGTTCGGCGCCGCGCTGGTGATGTCCGAGGCGATCTGGCGGGCGGTGGTCGAACCGTTCACCGTCGGCCTGGTCCCGCCTGCCCGCTGTGCCCCGATCCGCGTGAGCACCGCCGATTTCGCAGGCGACGCCTGGATCCACCTGCCCGGACTGGACACCGCCGGCACCGTCATTCGCCTGCAGGATCCTCCGGTCGCAGCCGTGCTTCCGCCGCTACCGCCCGGGGGACTCAGGCTTACCCATCTGGACCCCGCTGAGCCGAGTTCGCCGAGCGACAACGGTCATGCTGAGAACGGGCTGGCCCGCGGTGCCTAAGTTCCACTCCGAAGCCTGTCCTGTTCTCGGCTACCGCACCAGCCGCGCGGTCGCCTTGACCACGGCGAGGCTGCGGGGCAGGCACGTCGCCGTCGTCGCCCACCAGCCTGCCACCGCCGGGTTGAGCGTCCTCTCCGGCAAGCGCTACTACCTCATCGACCGGCGGCTGCAGACCGAACTCTTCCGCATTGTCCTGTCCTCTGCGCGAACAGAACGCCGCTGGCTGACGGTGACAGCCGACTGGTGGATCCACGACCCTTGCTTGCTCCTGTCGATCGCGCCCACCGACGCGTCCCTGCAGTTGCGCCACGACATCACTCGTGAGGTCAGCGCCCTCGTGCACGCAAGCCCGCGGCAGGAACTGCTCGCCATCCGCCGCCACGTCGACGAACACCTTCGCGGCACAACCACCAAGACCGCCGCCGGATGCGCGTGGAGACTCACCGCGCTCCGCGCCGACGCCGTCCCCGTCGAAAACTCCTGGAGAGCTGATGTCGACACGTGGCTACACTTCCATCTCCGCGACTCGCTCGCCGACGACCCGCCGAGCGGGCGGCACGCCGAGCCGGGGAATCCCGGCTGAAGCGACTGGCATCTCGAGCAAGCGGGTCTCGGTGGTGGGTCCGGCCGACCAGGGCTCGACGCATCAAGTCTGGAATTTGCTCGGCTTGTCTCCTGGGTCTGTTCGAAGAACAGGAGGATTCCATGTCGTTCTTTGCCGTTGGGCACTACCTTGGCCCGGCCGTCGGGCGTGCACCTGGTGCAGCTGCGGAACCACGCGTGTTCGCTGGTCAATGGAGGTATGAGGGGCTTGCCCATAATGCCGACATTTTCTCCCGAGCGCATGGCCGTCAGGCCGTGCAGGAGAACAGTGCGCCGCAGGCGCTCGATACGGACCAGGCACTCACGAGTGCCGCGCTGTGGTGGGTGACCGCAGCGGTGGTCGCGAGCTTGATCGCGGTCTTTGTCCTCCACCGACACATCCGTTCCCGCCACCTCCGCTCTCGTGTCCGCTACGACCTCCTGCCGACGGCGGCGTTCGACCCGTCCCTGCCGGCCGTCATCGCGTTCGCGCACCAGCTGGGCCGCGCGCGCCCGGTGCACGGCTGGGTGCCCCGCTCGGTCGTCGGCGTTCGGGTTCGCTTCGGCACCGACCCGGAATTCGGGAAGATGATCATGAGCATCGAAGGCAGGGAGTCGATCGCCGGGGTGCTGAACAAGCTCAGCTATCCGCAGGTGGAGATCCGCCGCGCGGGAACGGCGTCCGAAGGAGAAACGACCGTCGCTGACGGAGGAGGAATCGCCTCGGAGGCCACCGCGGAGAAATGACCTGGACGGTTGCGAGCGGGAGGTTTGACCGCTCGGAACCGCAGGGCGCGGCGAGTCCGGAGAGCACAGGCCGGGCTGGCTTGGCGGTTGTCGAGGTCGTCGAGCATCCGACGAGGAACTTCTGCGCTATGCGGTGATTCCTCCTGTTGGTGGCCAGTTAGCGGGGGAGTTGTTTGGCCATGCGATCGGTTACGCAGCGTGGCTCTCGGCCGTCGTGGCCATAGCCTGCAGACTGCTGGTCCTCGCGAAGGCACGTCAGCCATGGTGGTGAGTGCTGACTTCGCAGGTGGTGCATGCGATCTCGAACCCGCGTTCAGCCCGACGACGGTCGACGAGCTTTTCGAGCGCCGGCCTGGCACGTTGGAGGATCTGGTTGCCGGGCGGTCGGCTCGGTGGCCCACTTGGCGACGAGCTGTTCCACCAGCGGCGACCGAGAGTAGTCGCGATGGGTCGTGTTCGGGGACGTTTGACGTTCGGCGGCTCGCGCAGACGGCTTGCGAAGCATCGCTGGCCGGCTGCCACGTGCCTCGGACCGAGAGCAGAGAGCCCAGTCCTTCCAGGCAGTCGGCGGGACGCGCCTGGCCTGGACTGCCCGGACGGTACGGTTGCGTGCCGTGATGGGAGGAACGACTGTGACCGCTCCAGGTTGGCTTACCTCAGTGCCTATTGCTCATCGTGGCCTCCACGACGAGGGCGGTGTGCGGCCGGAGAACTCTCTCGCGGCGTTCGCGCATGCCGTGTCGGAGAACGTGCCCTTCGAGTTCGACGTCCAGCTCAGCCGGGACGGCGTGCCGGTCGTTTTGCACGACGCGGACGTCGGCCGGGTGACCTGCGGCGCGGGGCTCGTGAGCGAACTGGATTGGGCGCAGCTGCGGCGGCTGCGGATCGGCGAGTCGGGCGAGCCGGTGCCGCGGCTCGACGACGTTCTCGAAGCGGTGGGCGGCAAGGTCCCGATGGTGGTCGACGTGCGCCGCTGGGGGTTCGACCGCTCGTCGGCGCTCGAACGGGCCGTCGCTGATCGGCTGCGCGGGTACCGCGGCGCTGCGGTTGTGCAGTCGTTCGATCCGTTCGCGGTCAGGCGCTTCCGGCGGCTGTTGCCGGACCGGGCGGTAGGCCAAGCATCCGGGTCGCTGCCGTCCGCAGGTCCGTTGAAGGCGATGCTGGGTCGGATGATGCTCACGAACGCGATCGTGCGGCCGGACTTTCTCGCTTACGAGCTGGCCGGCTTGCCGGACCCGTTCGTCACCTTCTGGCGCGGGCCCCGGCGTCCGGTGCTCGCCTACACCGTGCATTCCCCGGCAGAAGCCGAACGGGCCGCCCGGCTCGCCGATGGCTATTACTTCTCCGGGTTCATTCCGGAGGGTCGTGCTTGACAGCCTGCGCCCGGGCGTGGCCGTGCACGTCGTGCTTCGGGAACGCCAGGTCGGCGAAGAACCAATCCGCTTCGCGCTTGCGGATGTCGACAAGCTTCTGTGCGAACGCCCGGGTGACTTCCCGTTGCTCCTGGCTCGGTGCGTCTTCGCCGGAGTCGACCGCGTCGAGTTTGCTGTGCCACTCCCACCAGGCCGCAGTGATAGCACGCTCGGTGTTGCGCAGCAGGATCCAGGATTGGTCCCACCGGTAGAACGCGCGCAGCGCGGTGACCCCGGCGACGACCACTCCGGCGATCGAGATGATCAGGTCGCGGCCCGGGTAGTCGAGCGTGACCAGCAGCGGCAGCCCGGCGCCGACGACAATCACGATGATCCCGCTGAGCCGGAAGAACCGACGATGCCACGTCGCCCGGGAGTTGTAGAAACTCCGAAGGCGCAATGCGTACGTCTCGACCGCCGCCGGATACCCCTGTGATCGGGGATTCGGCAGGGTGTGAGGGAAGGGTGGTTGGAACTTCAAGGCCATGCGTCCCCCAGCCGACCGTTTCTCTGCATCCGCATACGTCGCCAGCACGTTACTGAACGGGGCGCGGCTGAAGCCAGGTTCCTCGGGACGACCGACGACAAGCAACCAGTCGGAGTAACGCTGCGCCAGCTTCGCCTGCGAGACGCAGTGACGGAGGCCTTTAGTTGTCTTGGCCTGCGGCGGTTCGCGGCCATGCAAGTCATGCGCGACTTTGATCGCGCCAGCACGGCGCGGCGCGGGGGCGCAGAGATCCGTCAGTTGCCAAGGTCGTGGACCAACGTGCTGCGAGCGAGGGTGACCGTGGGGGTGTTGGTGCGGCGGTGCCAGAAGATGGTGCCGTGCCGAAGCGTTGGATCCAGCCGTCGGCGGTGGGTTGTTCGTCGGTGGTGGGGGATCCGAGGGCGCCTTGTTCCCATCCGCGTTGGCGCCACGTTTGGCGGATCATGCCTTGGACCATGTGGGTTTGTCGTGTTTGGGCTGAGTACCGTCAAAGTGTTCTTGATCCCGTCACGGGGGAACCCATCCCCGGGAAAGGCCCCGACCCGAGCCGGAGCGTCGAAACCATGAGTGATCAAGCGGTCGGATGGCAGATCGAGGCGTTCCGCGAGTCGGACGAGCTCTTGGCTTGGTCCGTGGACCTTCCTGCCGGGGTCAGCCACCAGACACTGGAGACCGTGCTCGGAATGGACGACTTGTCCGTCCCGGAGGGCTACCCGATCTCCGCGGAACAGGTGCGTGCCCTTTTGGACTGCTTCGATACGCCCGCAGGCACCGTTGGTCAGCTCGACGAGGACAGATTCGCCTACTTCATCAGCGCTTTCGCGGACCCGAGGATTGCGACGGAGGATTCAAACCCGTTGGCGCAGAATACGGCGACGGACAGGCGCTAACGGTAAGGCGGGCTCCAGGCCATGACCTTCAGCCCGGACCGGAAACTGGCCGCGATCGCCAATATCGACACCACCGTCAGCCTCTGGGACGTGGTGATCGGACAGCTGCGTCCTCGCCGGAAGATCCGGCGCGGTCCTCGCCGTGCGCTTCAGCCGCGACAGCAGCCTGCTGGCCACCGCACGGCAGCGAAGGAACCATCCACGTCCGGAACGTCGCGTCCCGCCAGGAAGCAACCACGCTGCGGGCCCGTCCCGGACGCGTGTTCGCACAGCTTGGCGGCCGCAGTACTCACACACCGGCCTTCTCCACACGGAAGTGCTGCTGCAGCGACCGCTTCGCCACCGTTGCGGTGAACGCGAGGGCTGCGGCGGCGACCAGCGCGAGTGCGGCAAGGCCGAGCGCGTACGAGCCGAGGCCGCCGTAGAGCGCTCCCATCACCAGCGGCGGAATGAACCCGCCCAGGCCTCCGGCCGCTCCGACAACTCCGGTCACCGAACCGACTTTGTTCGCCGGGACGAGCATGGCGACCATCGCGAACACTGCGCCGCTGCCCGCTCCGAGGGCTGCGGCCATTGCCAGGAATGCCAATGTGCCGAGCGGCATCAGGCCGGGAGTGAACGCTTGTACCGCGGCGCAGGCAGCGACGACGCCGAACACTCCGGCCAGCACGCGCACGGGGCCGAAGCGGTCCGAAAGCCAGCCGCCGATCGGGCGCATCACCACGGCGAAGAGGACGAAACCGGCCATCCGGTTGGCGGCTTCGGTCTGGGCCAGTCCGTAGCCGGTCTTGAGGTAGGCCGGGAGGTAGACCGAAAACGCGACGTAGCCGCCGAAGGCGATCGCGTACAGTGCCGAGGCCTGCCAGGTCACCGCGAGCCGGAGGGTCTGGCGCATCCGCTGGGCCAGCGGTTCCGTCGGGACTGTGCGGTCTGGTGCGTCGCGCAGCAGGACGGCGGCGAGGATCGCGTAACCGACGAGGACGGCCGCGGTGATCAGGAACGGGGTCGCGACGCTTCCGGCCTTGACCAGCGGGACGGTCGTCAGCGCGCTGATCGCGGTGCCGCCCATGCCCGCGCCGAAGATGCCGATCGCGAGTCCGCGCCGCTCGGGTGGGAACCAGGCGTTGACGAACGGGACGCCGATCGCGAACGACGTGCCGCCGAGGCCGAGGAAGAAGCCGCCGATCAGGAGCGCGAGCAGCGACGAATGCCCGGCGAGGCCGAGGAACAGCACCGGCAGCGCGGTCAGTGCCGAGAGCACCGGGAACATGATCCGGCCGCCGTAGCGGTCGGTGAGCGCGCCGACCGGGATCCGGCCGAGCGAGCCGACCACGACCGGGACGGCGACCATCAGGGCCTGTTCGAACGCGGTCAGCTTCAAGGAGTCCTTGAACAGCGGGCCGAGCGGGCTGAGCAGTGCCCAGGCCCAGAAGTTGAGCGCGAACCCGGCGGTCGCGAGGGTCAGCATCAGCGCGGGTCTGCCGGCTCCGGCCGGGCGGTCCTGTGTCGAGGTCATCGACGCCTCATTCGTGTCGTGCGAGCGCCCGCCGGTCGGCGAGGGCCCGTCCAGTTTCCGGCTCCGGCGGGATCGGCAGCAGAGCCGAATTTCCCCGGGCGGGGGCCGAAGGTCCTCACCGTCCACTCCGGACTAGAAGGTGAGAAATCCCGCAGTGGCAACGGAAACCAGTCCGGCGAGTTCGACCATCCCGATCCGCGACGGCCGCCACGACGGGTCGTGCCACCAGGCGGCGCGAGCGGCGAGCAGCACGAACGCGGCCACCGGCCACCACCAGCCGGCGGCCATCGCGAGCGCGAGCGTCGCGACGACGGCGGCGAGCGAGAAAGCCCGCGCCGCAGCGGTATACGCGGGATTGGCGCGCTCGCGGATCAGTGACTTCACGTGCAGCGTGGAGCCGATGAGAGCGACGGCGGTGAGCGCCGCGGCGGCGAGCACCGGAGCGGCGGTCATGGCTGCCCAGGGCTGGCTCCCGGCGGACACTCCGGCCACGACCGGAACCAGCGGCGCGCACTCGGCGATGAGGACAAGATCATTGGCCATCGACCGTTCGCGGCGCGCTCGCGCGAACCCGAGATTGACCCCGAACAGCGTCAGATATCCGAGCAATACCCAGATCAGCCAGGGACGCGCGCTCAGCACGACCGCGCCCGCGGTCGCGCACACCGGAGTCCACAGCAGCGCGGCCCGGCAAAACCGGCTGGGCCGTCGTGCGGTGAGCAGCCCGGTCACGGCCCAGCCCGCCGGATGGGCGGACACCCAGGCCACCGCGAACGGGATCAGCCAGGCGGACCAGCCGCCTGCCGCGGCGCCGAGCAGAAGCGGCAGGCCGAGAAATCCCCAGGCTCCGTGCTGCGGCGGAACGACGGGAGCCTTGCGGCGCGTCGCCGGTGCGGTCACCGCAGACGCTCCGCGGCCCGCGCGGCGACGTCGGCGTCGCTGCAGAATCCGGTGCGGCGGCGTTTGAGGCACAGCAGTCCGAGCAGTGCGCCGTCACGGTCGACGACGGCGAGCCTCCGCTGCCCGCGACGGAGCAGGAGCTGGCGCGCGTCCTCGGCGGGCAGATCGGCGGAGACGGTCCGGCCCGTCAGCCGTGCGTGCCGCAGGGCGGGGCCGGATGCGGTTTCGTCCAGGTCTTCGCGAACGAGCGTGCCCAGGAGTCGGCCGGACTCGGTGAACAGGAGCATGTGGACGTGGTCGTCGGCGAAACAAGCCCTGGCTTCGACGACGGAAGCCTTGGCGGGCAAGGTTTTCGGCAGCCGGACGACCACATCGGCGACCGTCGGTTCAGGCAAGGGTTTGCCTCTCTTCGGTCGCCCGGTCTCGCACGACGGCCGGAGCCGGTTGCGGTGCAGGCGGCGCGCCGCGACGGGCGCGGTAGACGACGTACGGCCGCCACAGGTAGGCCAGCGGCGCCGACCACACGTGCACCAGCCGCGTGAACGGCCACAGCGCGAGCAAAAGGAATCCGCCGACCGCGTGCAGCTGGTAGACCAGCGGGGCGTCGATCATCAGCTGGCTCTGCGGGGAGAACCAGAAGATGCCGCGGAACCAGACGGCGATGGTCTCGCGGTAGTCGTAGCCGTGTCCGAACAGGTTGACGCCGACCGTGGCCGTCATGCCGAGCACCACCATCGCGGCGAGCGCGACGTACAGGACTTTGTCCATTGTGGTCGTCGCACGGCGCACCCGGCCGTTGACCACGCGGCGCGCGATCAGCAGCACCAGCCCGGCGACCAGCACGAGCCCGGAGAGCGTGCCGCCCCACACCGCGACGGCGTGGTACAGCCCTTCGGGGACACCGATCGCGCTCGTCAGCGACGACGGCACCAGCAGGCCGCCCGCGTGTCCCACGATCACGCCGAACGCGCCGAGGTGAAACAGCGGAGAGGCCCACCGCAGAATGCGGCTTTCCAGCAACTGGCTGGTGTGCGTGGTCCAGCCGAACTGGTCGTGGCGCCACCGCCAGACGTGGCCGAGCACGAACACCGCCAGGCAGGCGTAGGGCAGCACGATCCAGACGAAGGTGGTCACGGGGCACTCTCCAGGGAAGGACACGAGCCAGAGGTGAGTTCGGGGCCGAAGCCGATCGCGTCGACGTCGGCTCCGTAAGCCGCCAGCCCGATCGATTCCACCGGCGGGCCGTCGACGGCGAGCGCGGCGACCGCGGCCCGGTCGTCCGGGGTCAGCGGCGGCAGCGCGGCGACGACAGCGTCGACGACGTGCCGGTACGGCGATCCGGCTTCTTCGAGCGCGCAGCGCAGCAATTCCAGGCCGCGCCGGTGCTGGCGCAGCGGGGCCTCGCCGTCTCCGGGACCCGCGGCGGCGGCGAATTCCAGGACCACCGGCAGGAGGTCGGGCAGTTCGCCCTCGGCCAGACGCAGGCCGTGCGCGCGGTAGCGCTGTTTCAGCGTGAGCAAAGCGATGCCGCGCTTGCGGGTGTCGCCGTGCAGGTAGTAGGTCAGGTACAGCCCGCTGCGCCGCCGCAGGTCGAACGTGCGTACGTAATGGGTCTCGACGGCAAGCGTTTCGGTGGTGAGCAGCCAGTCGAGAAACGCCGTCAGCTGGTCGCGGACCTCGGGGTCGGCGATCGCCTCGACCGTCTCGCGGAGTTCGTCCGCCGCGGAGAACAGCCGGGCGTCGGGATAGGCGAGCAGGACCGAGGCGAGGTCGAACAACCGGGTCCGGTCCGCCGGATCGACCGTCATGCCGTGCCTCCCGCCGGGTCGATGGTCAGCCCGAGCCTGCCGTCGGAGCGACGGCTGAGGAGGCCGCGGCGCCCTGGACGGACTCGCTCGTCTTCGGACACGAGGTGGAATCGCTCGGCGGTGGCGGCCTGTTCGGTCATCCCCGGTCCGCCCGTGCAGTCGAGCGAGCAGTCCGAAGTGGACGCTGCCTGCGCTTCGAGCGCCGCGGCGTCCTTGTCGTAGGCCGCGGGCACGACGTAGCGCTCGTCGTACTTGGCGATGGCCAGGAGCCGGTACATCGCTTCGATCTGCTCGCCCGGCATTCCCACGGCGTCGCACAGTTCCTCGGCGACAGTGCCGTCGAGGGTGCGCGCCCGCATGTAGGAGCGCATGGCGGCGAGCTTCATCAGCACTCCGGCGACGGCCTCGGAGTCGCCTGCGGTGAACAGTTCCGCCAGGTACTCGACCGGGATCCGGAGGTCGCGGATGGTGTGGAAAACGTCGTCGGCGTCGGTGTCGTCGCGTCCGGCGGCCCCGACCGCGTCGAGCACCGGGGACAGCGGCGGCACGTACCAGACCATCGGCAGCGTGCGGTACTCCGGATGCAGCGGCAACGCGATCCGGTACTCGCTGATCAGCCGCCACACCGGCGACGCCTGCGCGGCGAGCACCCATTCCTCCGGCAGACCCGCTTCATACGCCAGCCGCACCGTTTCCGGGTCGTGCGGATCGAGGAACACCGAGCGCTGCGCGGCGAGCAGCTCGTGCTCGTCCTCCACCGAGGCCGCGGCCAGTACCGCGTCCTCGTCGTAGAAGACCAGCCCGAGATAGCGCAGCCTGCCGACGCACGTTTCGGAACAAATGGTCGGCTGGCCCGCTTCGATCCGCGGGAAGCAAAAGGTGCACTTCTCCGCTTTGCCGGTGGCGTGGTTGACGTAGACCTTCTTGTACGGGCACGCGCTCACGCACATCCGCCAGCCGCGGCACCGGTCCTGATCGACCAGGACGATCCCGTCCTCCTCGCGCTTGTACATCGCGCCCGAGGGACAGGCGGAAACGCACGCCGGGTTCAGGCAGTGCTCGCAGATCCGCGGCAGGTGGAACATGAACGTCTTCTCGAACTCGAACTTCACCCGCGCGGCGGCCTCGGGGTCCATGGCCGCGATGTTCGGGTCGGTTCCGGCCCGTTCGGGCGCGCCGCCGAGACCGTCCTCCCAGTTGGCGCCCCACTCCAGGCGCATCGGCTCGCCGGTGAGCGCCGAACGCGGCTGCTTGACCGGCGTGTCGGCCGACCCGGCGGGCGCGTCGAGGAGGATGTCCTTGTCGAAGGCGGCGGGTTCGTAATAGTCCTCGAGCGACGGCAGGTCCGGGTTGGCGAAGATCCGAGACAGCCGCTTCGCCCGGCCGCCCGAGCGGAGCACCAGCCTGCCCTTGGCGTCGAGCTTCCAGCCGCCTTTCCAGCGTTCCTGGTCCTCGTAGTGCTTCGGGTAGCCGATGCCGGGTTTGGTCTCGACGTTGTTGAACCAGACGTACTCGGTGCCCTCGCGGTTGGTCCAGGTCTGCTTGCAGGTGACCGAGCAGGTGTGGCACCCGATGCACTTGTCGAGGTTCATCACCATCGCCACTTGAGCGCGGATGCGCATGTCAGTACTCCACTTCCTGGCTGCGCCGCCGCACGACGGTGATCTCGTCGCGCTGGCTGCCGATCGGTCCGTAGTAGTTGAAGGCGTAGGTCAGCTGGGCGTGCCCGCCCGCGAGATGCGTGGGCTTGACCAGCAACCGGGTCATCGAGTTGTGGTAGCCGCCGCGCTTTCCCTTGCCGCGGCCGCCTTTTTCGGTCTTCGGGACGTTCACCGTGCGTTCGGGGGAGTGGTACTGGAACACCGTGCCCTCGGGCATCCGGTGGCTGACCACGGCCCGGGCGACGATCACGCCGTTGCGGTTGACCGCCTCGACCCAGTCGTTGTCGGCGACGCCGATCTTCGCGGCGTCCTCGACGCTCATCCACAGCACCGGCCCGCCGCGCGACAGCGCGAGCATCAGCTCGTTGTCGTGGTACATCGAGTGGATCGACCATTTCGCGTGCGGGGTCAGGAACCGGACGGTGACGCCGCCGTCGGCGAGGTCGCCGGGCTTCCCGAAGTGCCGCGCCATGTTCAGCGGCGGCCGGTAGCCGGGCAGATTCTCGCCCAGTTCGGCGACCCAGTCGTGTTCGACGAAGAACTGCTGCCGTCCGGTGAGCGTGTGCCACGGCTTGCGGCGCTCGACGTTGATGGTGAACGGCGAATAGCGGCGGCCGCCCTTTTCCGAACCGGACCATTCCGGGCTCGTGATCACCGGCTGCGGCGCCTGTTGCGTGGCCGCGTAGGTGACGTGCTCGGTTTCGTGGCCCTCGACCAGGTCGGTGAACTGCTGCCCGGTCTGCTTTTCCAGCTTCAGGAAGCCTTCGTGCGCGACGCGGCCGTTGGTCGTGCCGGAGAGCGCGAGGATCGCCTCGCACATCCGGTCCGCTGTGGACAGCGACGGCCGCCCGGCGAGCGGGCCGTCGGCGATGACGCCGTTGCGGCGGCGCAGGTATTCCAGTTCCGGCGCGACGTCGACGGTGATGCCCTTGGTGGTGGTGCCGAGTTTGTCCAGCAGCGGGCCGACCGCGCGCATCTTGGCACCGAGCAGGGTGTAGTCGCGCTCGATTTCGATCAGCTTCGGCATCGTCACGCCCGGCACCGGCGCGCATTCGCCGCGGCCCCAGTCCCGGACCCGCCCGGACGGCGTGGCCAGTTCGTCGGGAGTGTCGTGCTGCAGCGGCGCGGCCAGCACGTCGCGGCGAGTGCCGAGATGGGCGACCGCGAGCTCGCTGACCTTGTCCGCCAGCGCGAGGAACGCGTCGTAGTCGGTGCGCACCTCCCCGGGCGGCTCGACCGCGGGGGAGAAGGCGTGCACGAAGGGGTGCATGTCGGTGGTGGAGATGTCGTGCTTCTCGTACCAGGTCGCGGCGGGCAGCACGAGGTCGGAGTGCAGGCCGGTGTTGGTCATCCGGAAGTCGACCGTGGTGAGCAGGTCGAGCTTGCCGGTCGGCGCGTCGTCCCGCCACTTCACGTCGCGCGGGCGTTCGTCCGTGCCGCATTCGTCGGCCGAGGCGAGGGAATCCACGCCGAGCAGGTGCTTGAGGAAGAACTCGTTGCCCTTGCCCGAGGAGCCGAGCAGGTTGGCCCGCCACAGGGTCAGGCAGCGCGGGAAGTTCGCCGGGTCGTCGGGGTCGTCGGCGACCGCGTGCAGCCGCCCCGCCCGCAGTTCGCCGACGATGTGCTCGGCCGCGTTGACTCCGGCGGCCGCGGCCTCGTCGGCGAGGTCGAGCGGGTTGCGGTCGAACGCGGGGTGGCCGGGCGACCAGCCCATCCGCTGCGCGGCAGCGACCGTGTCGGCGAAGGACATCCCGGCCAGCCTGCCCTCGCCGAGCGGGGAAGCCAGCTCGTCGGCGGGCACCTTCTCGTAGCGCCACTGGTCGGTGTGCAGGTACCAGAACGGCGTGGCGGCCTGGTGGCGCATCGGGCGCTGCCAGTCGAAAGCGAAGCTCAGGTGCTGCTGCCCGGTGAGCGGCCGGGCCTTCTCCTGCCCGACGTAGTGCGCCCAGCCGCCGCCGTTGACGCCCTGGCAGCCGGTGAGGGTGACCAGCGCGATCAGCGCGCGGTAGGTCATGTCCGAGTGGAACCACTGGTTCGCGCCCGCGCCGAGCGCGATCATTGACCGGCCGTGGCTGCGTTCGGCGTTGCGCGCCAGTTCGCGCCCGATCCGGGCGGCCAGCGCCGCCGGCACGCCGGTGATCCGCTCTTGCCAGGCCGGGGTGTGCGGAGCGTCGGCGTCGTCGTACCCGGTGGGCCACTCGCCCGGCAGGTCGCCGCGCTGGACGCCGTACTGGGCCATGAGCAGGTCGAAGACGCTGGTGACGAGGTGTTCTCCGACCCGCACGACGGGCACTCCGCGCCGCATGGTGGCGCCGCCCTCGGTCTCGCCGATGTCGAAGCGGGCGAGGTCGACGGCGACCTGGCCGCTGGCGTGGCCGAGCACGCCGAGCGCGGGCACGACGTCGCCGAGGTCGAGGTTCCAGCGGCCTTCGCCCTCGGCGCCGTAACGGAAACCCAGGGATCCGTTGGGCACCAAGGGTTTTCCAGTGGCGTCGTCGAGCAGGACGGTCTTGTGCCGCGCCCCTTCGCCGTCGTCGCCGAGATCGGCGGCGGTGAGGAAGCGGTCGGTGGCGTAGACGCCGGGCTCGCGTTCCCGCAGCGTCACGAGGAATGGCAGGTCGGTGTTGGACCGCACGTAGTCGGTGAAGTAGGGCACCTGGCGGTCGCGGAAGAACTCGGTGAGGACGACGTGCCCCATGGCCATCGCCAGCGCCCCGTCCGTGCCCGGGTGCGGAGCCAGCCAGTCGTCGGCGAACTTGACGTTGTCGGCGTAGTCCGGGCTGACCGCGACCACTTTCGCGCCGCGGTAGCGCGCCTCGGCGAGGAAATGCGCGTCCGGGGTGCGGGTGACCGGGATGTTGGAGCCCCACATGACCAGGTAGGTGGAGTTCCACCAGTCGCCCGCCTCGGGCACGTCGGTCTGGTCGCCCCACACCTGCGGCGAGGCGACCGGCAGGTCGGCGTACCAGTCGTAGAACGACAGCAGCGTGCCGCCGAGCAGCGCGTGGTAGCGGGTGCCCGCGGCGAAGGACGCCATCGACATCGCCGGGATCGGCGAGAAGCCGACCACGCGGTCGGGCCCGAAGGTCTTGGTGGTGTAGACGTGCGCGGCGGCGATCATCGTCGTCGCCTCGTCGAAGGTGGCGCGGACGAACCCGCCGCGGCCGCGCTGTTCCTTGTAGGCCTTGGCTTTGCGCGGGTCCTCGACGATGTCCGCCCAGGCCGCGACCGGGTCGCCGAACCGCCGCATCCCGGCCCGGAACATGGTGAGCAGCGAACCCCGCACGTACGGATGGCGCACCCGCGACGGCGAGTACTCGTACCAGGAGAACGACGCGCCCCGGGGGCAGCCGCGCGGCTCGTAGTCGGGGCTGTCCGGCCCGGTGCCCGGGTAGTCGGTCGCCTGGTGCTCCCAGGTGATCAGCCCGTCCTTGACGAAAACGTTCCAGGAGCAGGAACCGGTGCAGTTCACCCCGTGCGTCGAACGCACGACGCGGTCGTAGCTCCACCGGTCGCGGTAGAACGACTCCCACGCGTTCGCGTCGATCTGGTGCAGGGTGCGCCCGTGGTCGCCGACGGTCTCCTTGGTCAGCAGTCGCCGCACGCCGAGCAGCGGTCCGTGCCCGGGAACGCGGTCGTTGGCCGGCACTGGTCGTGTGGGCAATGCGACTCCTTCGGGCGGTCGGCTCGGCGGGACTGTCCCGCTGCGACACCACCCTGGTGCCGGCCGTACGCCATTCAGCTTCGGCGAAGGAGGCGGACCGTTCACCGGGCGTTCGTCACGGGTCGAAGTGACCTTCGGCCTCTGCGGGCCGCCATGCGCCGTACGCGCAGTCCTGTCGGGAATCCACCGCGATTCCGCGGGAAGCATCTCTTGCGCCCGCCGTCGATTGGCTGCTGCGCAAGCGGAACGGACGGCCGTGACGGTGTTCTCCGCAGGGAGCGGCGGCAGCGGAGGGGGCCGGGGACGAGGGGAAGAGCCCCATGCCGCCGCCACCGCTCGAGGCGAGAGCGCTGCTGCCGAATCGTCGGGGTTGGCCCGCTCGCGGCTCTCGCGCTTTCGATTCTTCTTCTTGCCGTCGGGGAACGGCAGGGCGCAATGTCCTCGCCGCTGAGGACGAAGGGCCGCGCCGGTGTCCGCTGTCGCTGCTGGCGTCGCCGATGAGCATCCGGTCGGCCAGCGGTCGAGATCCTCAGCGGAGGCATCTCGGTGCCGGACGGGGCGGACCTCATTGCCCGTCGTCGACCGCGGAAGACGTTCTGCCGCAACGAGGACGGGCCGCGGCTTCGCTGCCGCCGGCTCCCCGCGCAGAATCGGCTGATCAGCCGGGCGAGGCGCGGGAATCGCGTCCGGCCAGCGGCAGGGTCAAGGTCAGCAGCGCGCCGCCGCCGGGGTTGCTTCCGGCCGTGATGTGGCCGCCGTGCCGGTCGGCGATTTCGCTCACCAGGGCCAGCCCGAGGCCGTAGTGGCGGCGCGGCGAGGATTCGGGGCGGGCGGACGAGAATCGCTCGAACAATCCCGGCAGGACCGCGGGGTCGATGCCGGGCCCGTCGTCGGAAACCTCGACGACGCCGGTGGTTCCGGTTTGCTTCGTCGTGATGGTGACCGCCGAACGGGCGTGGGTCACGGCGTTGTCGACCAACGCGGTCACGGCGCGGAGGAGGCCGCCCTGAGTGCCGCGCACGAGCAGCGTCGGCACCGTCGGACGCGCCTCGATGACGATCGAGCGCTCGGCCGCGGCCGGGGTTCCGGCGGCGGCCGCCCGGGCGGCGAGTTCCACGAGATCGAGGGTCGCGGTGAGTCCGTCCGCGCGGACGTCGGCGGCCAGCAGAAGGTCTTCGAGGATGTCGGTGAGGTGCCCGGCGTCGGCGACCACCCCGTCGATTTCGGCGGTCAGCCGTTCTCGGGAGTCGCCGCGCCGCAGGTGCCGGCGCAGTACCTGGACGCGCGTGGACAGCAGGGTCAACGGGGTGCGGAGTTCGTGGCTCGCGTCGGCGACGAACCGTCGTTGCATGCCCAGCGCGGTGGCCAGCGGCGCGACCGCGCGCCGCCCGAACCACACACCCGCGCCTACTGCCAGCAGCAGCCCCACTCCGCCGCTGAAGAGCATGGCGGCGAGCAACCGCTCGCGTTCGTCGTTGTTCGCCCGCAGGTCCAGCGCCGCTTGCACGGTCTGCGTGCCGCGCTGCTCGGTGTAGACCTCGTAGCCGGCTCGCTCGCCGCGGACCTCGTCGGTTTGCGCGGTCCCGGTCTTCGCGACGTTCGCCAGCGCCGCCCGGTCGGGCAGGACGGCCGGTGCGCCGGGCGTCGCCGTCAGGCCGCCGGGTCCCTGGATGGCGAGCCAGACCCCGGCGGGCGGGTCCTGCACATCGTCGGCCTGCGAGGCGGCCTGCTGCAGCAGGGTGGCCACGCCGGTTTGCTGGCTTCGCAGCACCATCAACACCGCGAGGCCGGACAGCAGCACGACAATCGCGGCGACGGACAGCCCGACCTGCAAGCCCAGTCGCCAGGTCGCGCGTCGCAGCAGCCTCGCTTCGGTCGAAGCCGGCGGGCGGCTCACGGCGCGCCCAGCTGGTATCCGCGCCCGTGGACCGTCGCGATGACCGGCCGCCCGAGCTTTCGGCGCAGGTACGACACGTAGGTGTCGACGACGGCCTCGCTGTCGGCCTCCGGGAAGGCCAGGCTGAGCAGATCCCGCCGGGTGAAGACCCGGGAGGGCCTGCCCGCGAGCGTCGCCAGCAGCGCGCATTCCCGTTCGGACAGCCGGACCGGCTCGCCCGCCCCGGGGCCTGGCTCGACCTGGCGGGTGTCCAGGTTCAGCCGCATCGTGCCGACCGGCAGCACCCGGGCGACGTCGAGGTGGCGGCGGCGCAGCGCGCGCAGCCTGGCGAGCAGTTCGTCCACGTCGAACGGTTTGGGCAGATAGTCCTCGGCTCCGGCGTCCAGGCCCGCGACGCGGTCCGCGGGGTTGCCGAGCGCGGAAAGCACCAGCACCGGCGTCGTGAGGCCTTTGCCGCGCAGCCGGGCGAGCACGTCGAGGCCGTCGAGCGCGGGCAGGCCCCGGTCCAGGATCACCACGTCGTACTGCCGCACCAGGCCGAGGTGCAGGCCGCGCTGCCCGTCCGCGGCGGTTTCGACCTCGTAGCCCTCGTCGGACAGCAGTTCGGTCAGGAGACCGGCCAGTTCGGCGTTGTCCTCGACCAGCAGGACCCGGCCGGAGCCGCGGTGCGCAGTGTCCATCCCGCAATCGTGCCTGGTCGGGAGACGCCCGGCATCCGCGGCCCGGATTCCCAGATTTTCCCCAGGACTCCCGTCGAAACTGGGCAGCAGACCTCCCGGCCAAAAGGAGACCCACGTGAATCACCGGCAACGCATCCGGGCCCGCGCCCGCGGCCGCCGCAGCATCTCGACGGCGACGTGGACGGCGGGACTGGGCGGCGCGGCGCTGGCCACGGTCTTCGGGGTGACGCTCGCTCAGCAAGCGACGGCGGACACCACCGCACCGGCTGCTTCGCCCGTCACCTCCTCGCCGTCCACGGTCCCGCCGCCGCAGCCCTCCGCGGACAGCACCCCGGACAGCATCCCGGAGACCAGCGCGCCTCCGGCGGTCAGCCCGCCCGCGCAGCCGCCGGTCGTCGGTCGCCGGCACCACAGTGCCGCGCGCTCGGGCGGCTCATGACCACGGCCGCAGAACCGCTCGCGAGCATCCGGTTCCGCGCGCTGGGCACCACCGCCGAACTGGTGGTGACCGAGCCGGACCGCCTCCCGGTCGCCACGGACCTGCTCCGGACCGAACTGCGTGCCGTCGACGAGACGTGCAGCCGGTTTCGCGACGATTCGGAGATCGCCGAGCTGCACCGCCACGCCGGTTCTCCCGTGCGGGTCAGCCCCTTGCTGGCCGAAGCGCTGCAGGTCGCGTTGCGGGCCGCCGAGGCGACCGGCGGGCTGGTCGATCCGACGGTCGGCCGAGCAGTGTGCGAGCTCGGCTACGACCGGGACTTCGCCGCGATCGATCGCGATCTCGCGGCACCGGTCAAGCCGGCAGGCGAGGCTCCGGGCTGGTGGCGGATCACCGCCGACTGGCCCCGGCGCGAGGTCGTCGTGCCGCGCGGCGTGCGGCTGGACCTGGGAGCTACTGGGAAGGCCTGGGCAGCCGACCGTGCCAGCACCGTGCTCGCGCGCGAACTCGGCTGCGGCGTGCTGGTCGGGCTCGGCGGCGACGTCGCTGTCGCGGGACGCGCACCGGCCGGGGGATGGCCGGTGGTGGTCGGCGACGACCACGCCGCGGCGGATCCTCTCCGCGACCCGGTGATCGCCGTGGCCAGCGGCGGACTGGCCACGTCCAGCACGGTGTGCCGCACCTGGCGGCGAGCCGGGCGGACGGTGCACCACATCGTCGACCCGCGCACCGGGGACCTCCCGGATCCCTGCTGGCGGACCGTCACCGTCGCCGCGGCCACGTGCGCGGACGCCAACACGGCCAGCACCGCGGCCGTCGTGCTCGGCGAGCTCGCTCCGGCGTGGCTCGCGGAACGCCGGCTGCCCGCTCGCCTGGTCGCCTCGGACGGGCGCGTCGTCCGCGTCGCCGGATGGCCGGAAGAGGCGCCGGCATGAGCGCGTTGTGGTACGTCAGCCGGGCGACGGGACTGGCCGCGCTGGTGCTGTTCACGGCCGTGGTGGTCCTCGGCGCGATCTCCAGCGCCCGGCTCGCGTCGCAGAGGTGGCCGAGGTTCGCCGTCGCCGCCTTCCACCGGAATCTGTCCCTGATCACGCTTGCTTTCTTGGCCGTCCACATCGCGACGGCGATCATCGACACGTACGCGGGCATCCGGTGGATCAGCGTGGTGGTCCCGTTCTCCCGTTCGTCTCGGCGTACCACCCGGTGTCGCTCGGCATCGGAGCCGTCGCGTTCGATCTGCTCGTCGCTGTGGTCGTGTCCAGCCTGCTCCGTCCCCGGATCAACGCCAAGGTCTGGAAAGCCGTGCACTGGGCCGCGTATCTCTCCTGGCCCGCGGCCGTGGTGCACGGCTTCGAGATCGGCGGCGCCGACTCCCGGCTGGGCTGGGTCCGGGTGCTGCTGGTGGCGTGCGTGCTCGCCGCCGCGGCGGCCGTGGGGTGGCGCGCGACGGTGCGGCATCCCGACACCGAGGCCCGGCGCGGCACCCTGGGAGGTCTGTGATGACCACCGCTCGCCATCCCCGGGCGGCCAGCGGGCCGCTGCTGCCGCCTGACCCGGCCCGCCCGCGCCGTCTTCTCGCGGGCTGGCTGGAAGCCCGGCAGTCCGCCGGATTCGCCGAGCACAGCGCCCGGTACGGTGCGCTGCCCGTCGAACGCTACGCCGGACGGAACGGCCAGGCCCTGCTGCTGTCCACAGTGGACGCTTCAGGGCTGCGGGGGCGCGGCGGGGCGGGTTTCCCCACCGGCCGCAAGCTGCGTGCCGTCGCCCGCGGCCGCCGCCCGGTCGTCGTGGCCAACGGCTGCGAGGGCGAACCGGCGAGCGGCAAGGACCGAGCGCTGCTCACCGTCGCGCCGCACCTGGTCATCGACGGGGCGGTGCTGGCCGCGACGGCGACCGACGCGACGGAGATCATCCTGTGCGTGCACCGCGCCGATCCGATCGCCGGCTCCGTGGCCGGTGCGCTGGCCGAGCGGCCGAGCGGAGAGATCCCGATCCGGCTGGTCCAGGCGCCCGGCCGGTACGTGGCGAGCGAGGAATCCGCGCTCGTCAACTTCCTGGAGACCGGCGACGCCCGGCCGACCGCGAAACCGCCCCGTCCTTTCGAGCGCGGGGTGCGCGGCCGGCCGACCCTGGTCGACAACGTCGAAACGCTCGCCCATCTCGCCCTGATCGCCCGCTACGGCTCGGAGTGGTTCCGCGGCTGCGGCACCCGGGACTCGCCCGGCACCACGCTGGTCACCGCCGGCGGCGGAGTCGCCCGGCCGGGGGTGTACGAAACCGCGTTCGGCACCCCGGTCGCGGAGGTGCTCGACCAGGCGGGCGGCCCGGCCGGAACACCGCAGGCGATCCTGTTCGGCGGATACGGCGGCACCTGGCTGCCCGCGCCCGCCGCGGCGGGCATCCGGCTGTCCCATGAGGACCTTCGCGCGGCGGGCGCGGCACTCGGCGTCGCCTCGCTGACCGTGCTGCCCGCGCGCGCCTGCGGTCTCGCCGAAACCGCTCGGGTGCTGCGCTATCTGGCGGGGGAGTCCGCCCGCCAATGCGGTCCGTGCATGTTCGGACTCCCCGCCGTCGCCGACGATTTCACCTCCCTGGTGCTCGGCGGCCGGGCAGCGGCGCTGGCCGGACAACGGCTCCGCACGCGGCTCTCGGTCATTCCCGGGCGCGGCGCGTGCGCCCATCCCGACGGCGCCGTCCGGCTGGCCGCGAGCGCGCTGCGGTGTTTCGCCGACGATCTGCGAGCCCACCTCGCCGGCCGTCCGTGCGCGTGGGCGGCGCACCCCGCGCTGCCCTTGCCGGAATGGAACAACCGAAGCGGCGATTGGACGTGACCGTGCCCGAACGACGCTCCCGTCAGCTGCGGGTCGACCCGATCGCCTGCCGGGCCCACGGAATCTGCGCCGAACTCCTGCCCGAACTGATCGACCTCGACGAGTGGGGCTACCCGATCCTGGTCGACCGGCCGGTGCCGGGCCCGGTGCTGTCCGACGCGCGCCAGGCGGTCGCCGCCTGCCCGACCCTGGCGCTGCGGCTGGCGGGCGGGCGCCGATGACTGCCCGGTGCGAACCGGTCTCCACCGTGCCGCCGTGAGCACGCCTTCGCAGAGTTCCCGCTGAATCGCGAAATTCCACCGGATTAAGGACATCATGACGACCGTGAACGGCCTGCCCGCCCACATCCTGCTCGTGCACGCGATTGTCGTGCTGCTGCCGTTGAGCGCACTGCTGCTGGTGCTGAGCAGCGTCTGGCCGAAAGCGCGCGCCAGGCTCGCCGCGCCGAACGCCGTGCTGGCCGTGATCGCGCTGATCCTGGTCCCGATCACCACGAACGCCGGCGAATGGCTCGAGCGGCGAGTTCCGCGGACTCAGTTGCTGCGCGACCACACCGAACTGGGCGACACCGCGCTCTGGGTCGCGATCCCAGTCGCCGTGCTCGCGCTGGTGGTGTGGTGGCGCCAGCGCGAAAACGCCCTGCTGACGGGCAAAACCGACGTCGGGACCGCCGAGGACAACGCCGCGGTCGCCACCGCCGTGCGCCGCAAGACTTACCTGGCGCCCGCCTCGACGAAGGTCACGACCGTGATCGCGGTCGTCGCGGTCCTGGTCGCCGGCGCGACTGTCTACGACGTCTACCGCATCGGCGATTCCGGTGCGCAGGCATCGTGGCAGGGTAAGTTCAGCGAGAACGCCGCCCCACGCGGTACTCGGTGACGCTCCGCCGCGGGGGGCCGCCGAGGAGGGAGCAGAAGCGATGACCGATCACCCGGCAGTGTCTTCGATCGACGCGGTGGCCGCCGAATTGCAGGTCGAAGCCGGCGCGCACGGATCACGGCGGGCCGCGCGGACGCTGGTGTCCGGAACCTCCCAGCGGGCGACGCTGATCGCATTGGGGGACGGCGCCGAGCTGGCCGAGCACGACTCGCCGCCCGCGGCCACCCTCCAGGTCGTCGTCGGCACCGTGCGGCTGCACACCCAGAGTGCGGAGTGGACGCTGGAACGCGGGCAACTGGCCGTCGTTCCGCCGGAACGCCACGGGCTGCAGGCGCTGGGAGACGCGGTCGTGCTGCTGACTGTCGCGCTGCGGTAACCGGCCCTCCTTGGTCGCCCCCGCCGGTGACCGAAGACCCTAACCGGACCGGCGGGCCGCTTCGAGACTGGAGCGGTGACCAAGCACATCGTGATTCTCGGCGGCGGGACGGGCGGCACCCTGGCCGCGAACCGGCTGCGGCGCGGTCTGGGCGATCAGGTCCGGATCACCGTGGTGGACCAGGACAACGACCACGTGTACCAGCCGGGCCTGTTGTTCGTGCCGTTCGGCCTCGCCCAGCCGGAGGACCTCGTCCGGTCCCGCCCGGCGCAGTTGCACCGGGGAATCGAGTACCACCGCAGCGCGGTAGACCACGTCGACGCCGAAGCCGCGCGAGTCCGTCTGGCGGACGGCACGATGCTCGCGTACGACGCGCTCGTGATCGCGACCGGCGCCCGGCTCGTGCCCGAGGAAACCGAGGGACTCACCGGCCCGGGCTGGCGGGAGACGGTGCACACCTTCTACGACTACGCCGGGGCGATGGCGCTCGCGTCCGCGCTCGACGAGTTCACCGGCGGGCGCCTCGTGGTGAACGTGATCGACCTGCCGATCAAATGCCCGGTAGCCCCCTTGGAATTCTGCTTCCTCGCCGACTGGTACTTCACCGAACGGAAAATCCGCGACGAAGTGCGGATCACCTATGTCACGCCGCTCGATTCCGCGTTCACCAAGCCGGTGGCGGCGAAGACGCTCGCCGGTCTGCTGGAGGACAAGAGCATCGAACTGGTGACGGAGTTCAACACCGGCGAGGTCGACGGCGCGTCCGGTCGGCTGGTCTCCTACGACGGCCGCGAGGTCCCGTTCGATCTCGCGGTGGTGGTGCCGATGCACAGCGGAGCGTCCTATGTGGACCGATCGCCCGGTTTGGGTGACGAGTTCGGCTTCGTTGCCGTCGATCCGCACACGCTGCAGTCCACGGCGTACCGCAACATCTTCGCGCTCGGCGACGCCGCCGGGGTGCCGGCGTCCAAGGCCGGTTCGGTCACCCACTTCGAGGGCGCGGTGCTGGCCCGCAACGTCGCGCGCTACCTCGCCGGCCGTCCGCTCGACCCCGGATTCGACGGGCACACCAACTGCTTCATCGAGAGCGGTTTCCACAAGGCGATGCTCATCGACTTCAACTACGACACCGAACCGCTGCCCGGTCATTTCCCGGCGGCGGCCGGACTTCCGCTGCTGCGCGAATCGCGGCTGAACCACCTCGGCAAGCTGATGTTCTCGTGGCTGTACTGGCACAGCCTGCTGCCCGGCCGGGAAATCCCCGGCATCGCCGCCGAGATGCCCCGCGCGGGCAAGGAGTTCCCGGCGCCCGCGGAACACTGACCAGAAAGGACGCTCATGGCCACCGCGACCTACGCGGGCACCGAGGTGCCTGTCAACGACGAGGGTTTCTTCACCGAGCCGGATTCCTGGACCGAGCAGATGGCTCCGGAGATCGCCCGCGAATCCGGCATCGACGCGCTGACCGACGAGCACTGGAAGGTCATCGAGTTCATGCGGCGGGAATACGCGGAGAAGGGCACCGGCCCGACCGTGCGGGCGCTCGGGCGCACTTCCGGCGTCCCGATCAAGGACCTGTACCGGCTCTTCCCGAAAGGCCCGGCCAAGCTCGCCGCGAAAATCGCCGGAATCCCGAAACCGCGCGGCTACATCTGAGGAGGAATCCCGGCATGATCGAAAAAGTCTCCGTCATCATCTCGAAAGGCTCGCTGGACGCGATCTACCCCGGCCTGATCATGGCCAACGGGGCGCGCGCGGAAGGCATCGAAGCCGATCTGTTCTTCACTTTCTTCGGGCTGGACGCCGTGCACAAGGCCAGGCACGACCACATCAAGCTGGCGACCGTCGGCAATCCGGGCTTGCACCTGGCCACGTGGGCGGGCGGACTGCCCGGCGTCTCGTCGGTCATGACGCAGTATCTCGAACGGAAGATGGAAAAGCTCGACATCCCGGCCATTCCGGAATTCCTCGAAATGATTTCCGACACCGGGGCCGGGCTGTACGCGTGCAAGGCGTCGGTCGACCTGTTCGGCCTCGAAAAGGACGATCTGATCGAGCAGGTGCGGGACATCATTACCGTCGGCGAATTCTACGCCAAAGCGGCGGGCGGCCAGATCATTTTCACCTGAGTGCCCCGCTGCGCGCGCGAAGCACCAGCTTGGCTGTGCCGCCCGCTTGCGTCTCCGCTCCCGCTCGACCGGGGTCACTGGCTGGACAGCGGTTGCGGAGTCCGGTAGCCGAGAAGCCGGGCGAGGAGGTCGGCCCGCCCGCGGTTCAGCTCCGGCGGCGCGGGCGGCGGCGTGCGCCGGGTCAGGGCGCGGACCGCGCGGACGAATTCCCGGACGCGGGAAGGGGGCGGTACCAGGTCGTCGCCGAGGTAGGCCACCACGAGCAGGTCTTCGCCGGAATGGGTTTCGATGGTGAACGACCAGCCGTGCCGTTCGTCCCAGACCAGCGCTGTGTCGCGTCCGGGATGGACCGCGAGCTGCCCGTCGAGTGCGAGGTAGGCCGACATCGGCGAGTCGAGGTCCATCGTGGCGGACTCGGGGCCGACGCCTGCCGCGACGCTCACCGCGTCGAGGTAGCCGCTCATTCCGCAGTGCAGGAGGTATTCGTCGTCGGTGGTCGCTTGCTGGCCGCTCATCGGTTCTCGTTTCTGCTGCCGCCTGGCACGGCGGATTTCTCGGCGCCGGCGGTTCGGCCGGGCGGGCTTCCGCCTATGCCCGGAATGGCGTTCCCGCGCTCGCCCTGGCCGCCGGTCCGCGACGGTCAGGGGGAATCGGGCGCCCGGCTGCCTGTCTCCAGGCTGCGCTTCGGGCGGGTGCCGGAAAAGGGCCGAAGGTCCCCGGCTCCGCCCTCTGTGGACGGAGGCCAGAGCCGCGCACAGGTTCGCCGCGCCGCGCGGTTCCGTTCGCTCAGGCGCACAGGTCGCGGCCGGATGAGCGGTCGAAGGCCGCGGCGATGCTCGCCCGGCACGCGCGGGTCAGCTGGCGGGTGGCGCGGTTGTCGGGGGTCTGGCCGCAGCGCGGGCAGGAGAACCGCACGTCGCCGGAGAGTTCGTCGACGGCCGCGTCGAGCGGGCGGCCACACGGGCGGCACCAGCGGTGGCCGCTGAGCGGCACCGCGTGGTGCGGGGACGAGACGCACTGGTGGAGCCAGCGGCGATGGGTCCGGCAGGTGATCCGGTCGAACGGGTCGAGATCGGTCTCCTCGCGGGCGTCTTCCTCGGTCAGCGCGAGCGCGAGACGGAGGTCGCGGAGATCGGCGTACCGGGCGTCGACGCGACCGTCCGGCACCAGCGCGAGCCGGTCGTGGCGGTTGCGCCGCAGTCCGGCCGGGACGGTCGTCGAGGGCGCGGGAGGGCGGTCCGGGGAAATGCGGTCGATGCTCATGGTCGCCTCGCTTTCGTTGCGTCCGAGCTTCCGCTTCGACGCTCGGGTCCACGAGGGCCGCACTGCCCGTTCCGGAGGGCCCGCCGGCTCCCGGCGGCGAGCGGTTCTCCTTGCCGCACGGGGACTTTAGGCACCGGATCGGCACCTATCGCGGCACTGCGGCCGGGATTTCGGCCAAATCCTCGGGCGCGGTTCGGCTGGCCGCCAGAGCAGCCTGCACGGCCGTGCCGTCGACGGTCTCTTCTTCGCGCAGCCGCTCGGCGAGCCGGTCGAGCGCGTCGCGGTGCTGTTCGAGCAGGGCGACCGCCCGGGCCTCGGCCTCCCGCACGAGGCGGCCGATTTCCTGGTCCACCACGCGTTGCGTTTGTTCGGAGTACGGCCTGCCCAGCAGCGCCGGGCCGTCGTCGGCGACGGCGGGGGCTCCGCCGCGGCTGTAGCCGATCGGGCCGAGCGCGGGGGAGAGCCCGAACTCGGTGACCATTTTCGCGGCGATCGCGGTGGCGCTCGCGAGATCGTTGGCGGCACCAGTCGACGCTTCTCCCAGCGCGACCAGTTCGGCCGCCCGTCCGCCGAGGCGCACCGTGAGCAGATCGGCGAGGTAGCTCTCGGAGTAGAGCCGCCGTTCGGCCTCCGGCAACTGCTCGGTGGCGCCGAGGGCCATGCCCGCGGGCAGGATCGTCACCTTCGCCACGGGGTCGGCGTGTTCGCACAGCGCCGCGACGAGAGCATGCCCGGCCTCGTGCACGGCGACAGACCGGCGCTCCTCGGGAAGCAGCGCGTTCGAGGCGTCGCGGCGGCCGAGCAGGACCCGGTCCCGTGCGGTCGCGAGGTCGTCCGCGGTCAGCACGGTCCGGTTGTCCCGCACGGCGTTGATCGCCGCCTCGTTGACGAGGTTGGCCAGATCGGCGCCGGAGAACCCGGGCGTGCCGCGGGCGACGACCGTCAGGTCGACGTCCGGATCGAGCCGCTTTCCGTCGATGTGGGCCGCGAGAATCTCAGCCCGCTCGGCCTGGTTGGGCAACGGGACGGTGACCTGCCGGTCGAACCGGCCGGGGCGCAGCAGCGCGGGGTCGAGGGTTTCCGGCCGGTTCGTCGCGGCGAGCACGACGGTGCCGCCGCTCTGGTCGAAACCGTCCATTTCGGCCAGCAGCTGGTTCAGCGTCTGCTCGCGCTCTTCGTGCCCGCCGGCGCCGCCGATGCCGCGGCGGCTGCCGACGGCGTCGATCTCGTCGATGAAGATGATCGACGGCGCGCGATCGCGGGCCTCGGAGAACAGGTCGCGCACCCGGGAAGCCCCGACGCCGACGAACATCTCCACGAACGCGGACCCGGTGATGGACAGGAACGGCACGCTCGCCTCGCCGGCCACCGCGCGGGCGAGGAGGGTTTTCCCGGTGCCGGGCGGCCCGACCATCAGCACCCCGCGCGGACCCTTGGCCCCGGCGGCGGCGTACCGCGAGGGATCGCGCAGGAAGTCGACGACCTCGGCGATCTCCTGTTTCACCCCCTCGTACCCGGCGATGTCGGCAAACCTCGTGCCGGGTCGCTGAGCCTCGATGATCTTGGCCTTCGACCGGCCGAACCCGCCGATGCCGCCCATACCTCCCATGCCGCCGAGCCCGCCCGCGCCGAGAGTGCGCTGCGCGCGCCGGCCCGCCCACCAGAACAGTCCGAAGATCACCAGGATCGGCAGATACGCCAGCAGAGCGGTGAAGACCGAATCGCCGCTGCTGGTCTTCGCGCCGGTGACGGCGACGTTTTTCTCGCGCAGCTTGGCGTCGAGCCGCGGATCGCCGAGCGCGGTGGGAAGCTGGCTGGTGAACTTGCCGCCGTCACGGTAGTTCCCGGAGACCGCGCCGTCGCCGCCGACCGTGATCTCGGCGACCTGGTTGGCGTCTACTTTGGACAGCAGCTCGGTGTAGGCGAGCGCCGGGACCGACGAGGTCCACAGCGAGGGACCGGCGATGAGCACCACGGTGACGAGAACCGCCGCGGTGAGCAGGAGCCCGATGAGGCCGCCGTTGCGGTGCTCTTCGGGCTTGTGCGCGGGCGGGTCCGGAGGCGGCCCGGGACGGGCGGTGCGGGACATCCCGGGCTTACTTGCCGTTGCGGCGACGGTGGCGCCGGGCGTGCGCGGGCCCGTGGAAGACGCTGGCGACGAGGACGGCGCCGACGACGAATCCGAAGTCGTAGAGATGGCCGTTGTTGCGCACCTCGTAGACGCCGACGTGGTCGTTGAACAACGACACCAGGAAGGTGATCGGGCAGATGAACCCGTGCCACAGCCCCAGCCAGAACCCCGGGCCGGCACCCGGTTCGGCGACAGTGGAGGCCTGGGCCGCGCAGGCGGCGAGGCTCAGCACCGGTGCCAGGAGGGCACCGGCCGCCGCGAGCCGGTGCCGCGCCGGGCGCGTGGGAGCAGTCATGGCACCACTCTGCGCAACGGCGGCGCCGCAGAGAAGAGCCGAACGTCCCCGGCGGCCGGGACCTGCGCACGTCGTCCCGGATCCGGCCCGCCGACATCCTGGACGGGGCACTGCGGACGAGAGGAGCCGCGATGACGGCGGAAATGCGGGCCTGGCGGGTGCGCGCGCCCGGTCCGATGGCTGGTCGGCCGCTGGTGCGGGAACGGATGCCGGTCCCGGAGCCACGAGACGGCGAACTGCTGGTGCGGGTGCGCGTGTGCGGGGTGTGCCGGACCGATTTGCACGTGGCGGAGGGCGATCTTCCAGTGCACCGCGCCGGAGTGGTGCCCGGCCACGAGATCGTGGGCGAGGTGGTCGAGGCGAGGGCCGGCGGCTTCGGGACGGGGGACCGGGTCGGCATCGCCTGGTTGCGCGGAACCTGCGGCGCGTGCCGCTATTGCGTGTCCGGCAAGGAGAACTTGTGCCCGGAGTCGAGGTACACCGGATGGGACGCCGACGGCGGATACGCCGAGTACGCCGTCGTCCCCGCCGCGTTCGCGCATCGGTTGCCTGCCGGCTACTCCGACGAAGAGCTGGCGCCGTTGCTGTGCGCCGGGGTGATCGGCTACCGGGCGTTGAAGCGGGCCGAGGTCCCCGAAGGCGGCCGGCTCGGCATTTACGGGTTCGGCGGCAGTGCGCATCTCTCCGCGCAGGTGGCGCTCGCGCGCGGGGCGACGGTGCACGTGCTGACCCGCAGTCCGGAAGCCCGGAAGCTGGCGCTCGAGCTCGGTGCCGCTTCCGCGGGCGACGCGGCAGAGGCGCCGCCGGAACCGCTGGATTCGGCGATCCTCTTCGCGCCAGCCGGGGAACTGGTGCCGGTCGCGCTGGCGGCGCTGGACCGCGGCGGCACGCTCTCGATCGCGGGTATCCATCTTTCGGACATACCCGTGCTGAATTACCAGCACCATCTCTTCCAGGAGCGGCAAGTGCGCAGCGTCACCGCGAACACGAGGGCGGACGCGCGGGAGTTCCTGGAGTTCGCGGCTGCGCACCGGCTGCACGTCCGGACGATGTCCTATCCGCTGTCCGCGGCGGCGGAGGCGTTGACGGACCTGGCGGCGGACCGGGTCACCGGAGCCGCTGTCCTGCACGCGGACTGACGCCGTCCACTGTGGACTGAGTCGGGGTCCTTCGGCCCTTGCCCGGCCGGGGGCGTTCGGCGCATCGTGCGGCCGGGAGGCGTCATGACACTTCAAGGGAAGCGGCTGCCGGGCGAAGCGCTGTTGCTCGTCGCGGTGGCTGTGTTGCTGGCAGCCGGAGGAATTCTCTGGTGGTGGGGGAAACCCGGGTCCGGCGGCTGCTGGGCGGCGGCGACCGCGGTCGCGCTGGCTCCCGCCGTCTGGTGGGTGGCCGAGGATCTGCGGCACCGGCGCTGGGGCGCGGATTCGCTGGCGGTGCTGGCGCTCGCCTCGACCCTCGCGGTCGGCGAGTTCCTCGCCGGCGCGGTCGTCGCGGTGATGGTCGCGACCGGGCGGGTGCTCGAATCGCGGGCACAGCGCCGCGCCGCGCGGGACCTGACCGCGCTGCTGGACCGGGTGCCGCAAACGGCGCACGTGCGGGCGGGGGACGACCTTCGCGAGGTCCCGGCGGGCGAAGTCGCCGCGGGGGACGCGGTGATCGTCCTGCCCGGCGAGGTCGTTCCCGTGGACGGGACGCTCGCCACCGGCGGGGTGTTCGACGAGTCGGCCCTTACTGGGGAACCGCTCCCGGTCGCGCGCACCGCCGGGGACGCGGTCCGCAGCGGAGTGGTGAACGCCGGGGCCGCGGCGGAGATCACGGCGGCGGCGAGCGCGGACGAAAGCACGTACGCCGGGGTGGTCCGGCTGGCCGAGTCGGCGGCGGCGCAGACGGCGCCGGTCGCGCGGCTGGCGGACCGGGTGGCCGTGTGGTTCTTGCCCGCGGCGTTGCTGATGGCCGGTGCGGCGTGGCTGCTGAGCGGCGAAGCGGAGCGGGCGGTCGCGGTGCTGGTGACCGCGACTCCGTGCCCGCTGCTGCTGGCGGTGCCGATCGCGGTGACCGCGGGGATGTCGCGCACCGCGAGGGCGGGGGTCGTGGTCAAGGACGGTGCCGCGCTGGAGTCGCTTGGCCAGGCCCGGGTGCTGCTCATGGACAAGACCGGCACGGTCACCGCCGGGCGGCCGGAGGTGACCGACGTGGTGTGCGCGCCGGGGCACCCCGTCGAGGAGGTGCTCCGGCTGGCCGCGAGCGTCGAGTACTACTCGCCGCACGTGCTCGCCGCGGCGGTCGTCCGGGCCGCGGAATCGGCCGGGATCGAACGCGTCCCGGCGGTCGAGGTCGGCGAGGTGCCCGGTTCCGGCGTGGCCGGGCGCGTCGGCGGGCGGCTGGTCCGGGTGGGCAGGCCGGCCGCCGACCGGGAGACGCCGGCCTGGGCGCGCAGTGCCGCGCGCCGGGGACGGCTCGACCTGGCGACCGTGCTCTGGGTCGAGTGCGACGGCGAGCCGGTGGCGGCGCTGCTGGCGAAGGACCGGGTCCGCCCCGACGCGGCCCGCACGACGCGCCGGCTGCGGGCGGCCGGGATCGCCACGATCGGGCTGCTCACCGGCGATCGGGTGGACAACGCGCGGGAGGTCGCGGCCTTGCTCGGCCTCGACCGCGTCCAGGCGGAGGTCAGCCCGGCGGAGAAGGTCGCGGCGGTTTCCGCCGCTCGGGCCGAGGGACTCGTCGTGATGACCGGCGACGGCGTGAACGACGCTCCGGCGCTCGCGGCGGCCGATGTCGGCGTCGCGCTCGGTTCCCGCGGCGCCACGGCCGCGGCGCAGGCGGCCGACGCGGTGATCCTCGACGACCGCCTGGACCGGCTCGCCGACGCCGCGGAGATCGCCCGGCGCGCGCGGCGGCTGGCAGTGCAGAGCGCCGCGGCCGGAGTGGCGCTGTCGCTGGCGGCGATGGCGGCCGCGGCGGCCGGTTTCCTCACGCCGGTCTGGGGCGCGATCGTGCAGGAAGGCATCGACGTCGCGGTGATCCTCAACGCCTTGCGCGCCTTGCGGGTCCCCGCGGTCGCGGCTCCGGCGCCCGCCCGGCTGGTGCACCGCTTCGAGACCGAGCACGAGCGGCTCCGGCCCGCGCTGCTGGCGATCCGGCAGGCCGCCGACGCACTGGCCGGCGGGCCGACCCCGGCGGCGGATCGGGCTGTCCGGCACGCGTGCGACGTGCTGCTGCGGCAAGTCCTGCCGCACGAGACCGCGGAGGAGACCGAGCTGTACCCGGCGCTGGCCACTGCGCTGGGCAGTCCGGAGAGCACGGTGCCGATGAGCCGCGCGCACGCGGAGATCGCCCGGCTGGCGCGGCGGCTGGAACGGCATCTGGCCGAGTCGCCGTCGGCGATCCAGGCGGACCAGGTCGACGACCTGCGCGCGACGCTCTACGGGCTGGACGCGGTGCTCACCCTGCATTTCGCGCAGGAGGAGGAAGCCTATTTCACGCTGCCGGCGTCGTGAGCGGGCCGTACGCCGAGTCCGGCGAGTTCGAGCGTCCGCGCGAGATCGCCCGGCGCCGCGACCCCGGTGAGTTCGCCGTGGTCGACGACGAGCACCAGGTCCTGGCCGGGACGCAGCCGCGCGCCGGCGAACACTTCGGAGAGCGGCGTGTCCGGGCTGGCGATCAGGCAGGCGGGCGGCTTGACGCAGATGTCCTCCAGCCGCGTGGCGGTCCGCTCGGTCTCCGGGACGCGGGACAGCGCGGAAAGACTGACGACACCGACCGGCGCCCCGGTGAAGGACACCACGGGGAAGGTCCGGAACCGGGTCCGCGCGGCCTGGTCCAGGAAGCCTTGCACGGTGTACCAGCCGGGTGCGGTGACCGGTTCGGTGCTCATGACGTCGCGGAGCCGGAGCTGGGAAAGCAGCTGCCGCAGCGGGGCCGCGGACATCTCGGTGCGCGCGGCGACGGCGAGGAACCAGCTGATGGCGATCGTCCAGAGTCCGCCGAGGTTGCCCAGCGCCAGAATTTGCCAGGCGCCGAAGGCCGCGAGCGCGCTCGCGAGCACCTGGCCGCCGGCGGCGGCGATCCGCCGGGCACGGGCCCGGTTTCCGGTCAGCCGCCACGCGACGGCTTCGAGAACGCGCCCGCCGTCGAGCGGCGTCCCCGGCAGCAGATTGAAAACCGCGAGCACGCCGTTCGCCCAGCCGAGCCAGGTGAGCGCCACGGTGACCACCGCGGGCAGTACAGGGGAGGCAAGCGCGGACGCGCCGAGGAACCCTCCGCCCACCACAGCGCTCGCCGCGGGCCCGGCCGCCGCGATGAGCAGCGCGGAGCGCGGCGTCGGCGGTTCCTCGGGCAACTCGGCGGAACCGCCGAGCAGCCACAGCGTGATGCGTTCCGCCCGGAGCCCGTAATGCCGCGCGACGAGCGCGTGGCACAGCTCGTGCGCGAGTAGGGACGCCAGGAACACCAGCGCGCTCGCCACCGCGACCGTCCAGTTGACCGCAACCGGCGAACCACGGGCGCCGAGCGGAAGGACGGTCGTCGCGAGGAGATCGGCCAGCAGGCCCATCACGATCAGCACGGACCAGTGCGCGCCGACGCGGATCCCGGCGACGCGGCCGAGCGGGAATGTCGCCTGTGTCATGGCCCGAATCTCCCGCTGGACCGGCGCCGGCGGCAGGGCCGCAGCGCCTCTAGCCGCGGGACCAAAGACTCCGGCGCCGCGGACGTCCGCCCGCAGCGGCCGCCGGCCGCGCGGTCTTAGCGTCGGCTTCGGGACGAGCGAGTCCCGGCTCGGAGGAGGCACGCGATGGACGAGAAGGAAAAGGCGCTGATCGAGGAAGACGCCCGCCGCAGCGTCGCCGAGCGCGGACAGCACGGCGGGCACGGTCCGGCGATGCGGCGGTATCTCCTGGCGGAGGAACAGCGGGCGAGCAACGAAAACGAGCACGGCGAGGCCCCTGAGCTGGCACCAGAGCCGCCCCGATGATCCCGCCGGTGGTCGTCGGGATCGACGGCTCGCCGGAGTCATCGGCCGCCGTCCGGTGGGCGGCGGCGCAAGCCCGTCCGCGCGGCGGCGGGCTCGTGGTGTTCCGCGCCGAACTGTTCGACGACCCGGACCTGCTGCCGCACCGGAAACCGCCCGTCGAAGCGGAATTGCTGCTCGAACCCGGGTACCGCCTGCTTCGCCGGGCGGCGGACGAGGCACGCCGCGCGATGCCCGGGGTCTCCGTGCGGATGTGTCTTCGGCTCGGGGCCGCGGCCGGCCTTCTCGTCGAACAGTCGGCCGAAGCCGGGTTGCTCGTCCTCGGCTCGTCCGGCGTGGGCGGGATGCGGGGCGCGGTCACCGGTTCGGTGCCGCTCAGCGTCGCGGCGTCCGCTCGCTGTCCGGTAGCGGTCGTGCGCGGCCGCGCGGATCCGGCAGGGCCGGTGGTGGTCGGGGTCGACGATTCCGGCGGCAGCGAACGAGCGCTGGCCTTCGCCTTCGAAACCGCCGAAACGCACGGAGCGGCGCTGGAAGCGGTGCACGCGTGGCATGACGGAAACCGGGAAAACGGTGTCCCCGAACAGGTCGCCGCGTGGTCCCGGAAACATCCGGCGGTTCCGGTGCGAGTCCGGGCGGTACGTGCTCGTTCGGCGGCCCGTGCGCTCGCCGCGATCTCCCGGGGTGCCCGGGTGGTCGTCGTGGGCAGCCGCGGCCGCGGACCGGTCGCGGGCGGCCTGCTCGGCTCGACCGGCAACGGTCTGCTGGCGCACGCGGCCTGTCCGGTCGTGATCGCCCGCTGACTGTGACGAAAGGACGGAGTCTCATGAGAATTGTTGTCGCGGTGGCGACCCGGCACGGGGCGACCCGGGAGATCGCCGAGCAGATCGCGGTTTCGCTGCGGGGAGAGCTCGCGAAGACGGGCAGGGCCGCGGAGGTGGTGGTGGCCGACGCGGGCAGCGTTGAGTCGTTCGCCGGCTGCGACGCGGCGGTGCTCGGCAGCGCGGTCTATATCGGACACTGGCTCGAGCCCGCTCGCGAACTGGTGCGGGCCCATCAGGACGAGCTGTCCCGGATCCCGGTGTGGCTGTTTTCCAGCGGTCCGGTGGGGGAGCGGAGCAAACCCGGCGAAGAACCGGTGGACGTCACCGACGTGCTCGCCCGCAGCGGAGCGAAGGAGCACCGGTTGTTCGGCGGCCGGCTCGACCGTGCCCTGCTGCGGTTCCCGGAACGCGCGATGGTCGCCGCGCTGCGGGTGCGCGACGGCGACAACCGGGACTGGCCGGTGATCCGCGCCTGGGGCCGGGCGATCGCCCGCGAGCTGAGCGCGGGGACGGCCGGTGACCTTCGTCCATCGTCTTCAGGCAATCCGGCCGCGTCGCCGCGGCGGGCGCCTGGAGTTGTCTGAAAGTGCGAGACCGTTCGCGAAGAGAGGAGCGCGCAATGACGTCGCTGTTGCCCGGTTCCCGGCTGGCGCTGCCGAGCATCGCCGCCTTGCTCGACCACCCGTGGCCGTTCGCCGAGCACAACCCGGTGCGGATCGAGGAGTCCGCCGAGGACGGCAAGTACACGGTGCGGGCCGAGTTGCCGGGGTTCGATCCAGAGAAACACATCTCCGTGACCACGCACGACGGGCTGCTGACCATCGAGGCGGAGCGCGAAGCGAAGAAGGACACGGGCGGCCGCAGCGAGTTCTACTACGGCAAGTTCAGCCGCGCGGTAGGCCTTCCCGCCGGTGCCGAGGCCGCCAAGATCGCCGCGAAGTACGCCGACGGCATTCTCGAGATCTCGATGCCGCTGGCGCGGCAGCCGCACGAGAAGCAGGTTTCGATCCACGTCGACAAGGCATGACGGACCAGGCGGCGGGCACGGTCGCGGCCGTGCCCGCCGCCTCGCGCAGGGAGGAGTTCCGATGAGCGCGGACCAGCCCGCACGGGTGCTGCTTGCCGACGGACAGGTCGGCCTGGTGCGCCCGCTCGGACCGGCCGACACCGAGGCCGTGCTGCGGCTGCACACCGACCTCGGGGAGCGGGACCGGTACTTCCGGTTCTTCGGCCCGCTGCCGTCCACTGTGGACAGGCTGGCGGCGGAGATCGCCGGGACGTCCGACGAATGCCACACGGCCGTCGGCTGTTTTCTCGGCGAGCAGCTGGCCGGGGTCGCGCACTGCGAGCGGATCGGGCAAAGCGCCGACGCCGAGATCGCGCTCGTCGTGGACGGGCACCGGCGCACGCACGGGATCGCGACGCTGCTGCTCGAACACCTCGCCGCGGCTGCCCGCGCGCACGGCATCTCCCGGTTCGTCGCCGAAGTGCTCGCGGAGAACGCGAAGGTGATCCGGGTGTTCGCCGAACTCGGCCTGCCCTACGAGATCGACCACGAGGGCCCGGAATGGTCCGTCACGATCTGGCTGGACGGCGAGGACCGCTACCCGGACGCGTTCGCCCGCCGCGACGAGGTCGCCGAGGCGGCCAGCCTGGCGCATCTGCTGCGGCCGGCGTCGGTCGCGGTGATCGGCGCGGGCAGGCGGCCGGGCTCGGTGGGGCACGCGGTGCTGGCGAACTTGCTGGACAGCGGTTTTCCCGGCTCGGTCGAGGTCGTGCATCCGGTGGCGGAAGAAATCCTCGGCGTGCGCTGCGCGCCGTCGGTCGCGGACCTGACCCGGACTCCCGAGCTGGTGGTGATCTGCCTTCCCGCGGAAGCCGCCGCGGACGCGGTGGAGGAATGCGGCAAACGCGGAGCGGCCGCGGCGGTCGTCGTTTCGTCCGGGCTGACCGGGACCGCGGCCGGCGAGCGCGTCCGCGACGCGGTGCGCAGGCACGGCATGCGGCTGGTCGGCCCGAACTGTCTCGGCGTGCTTTCGACGGATCCGTCCTGTCCGGTGGACGCGACGTTCCTCGCCCGCCGTCCGCGGGCCGGGAGCATCGGCGTCGTGACACAGTCCGGCGGGGTCGGGATCGCCCTCGTCGAGGCGCTGACCGGGCTCGGCCTCGGGCTTTCCTCGCTGGTCTCCACCGGCGACAAATACGACGTGAGCGGCAACGACCTGCTGCTGTGGTGGGCGAGCGACCGGCACACCGAGACTGTGGTGCTGTACCTCGAATCTTTCGGCAATCCCCGCAGATTCGCCCGGCTGGCGGCTCGGCTGGCGAGGACCCGGCCGGTGCTCGCGGTGCGGGCCGGAAGCGGCGGGACCGCCCAGCGCGCCGCTGCTTCACACACTGCCGCCGCGGCGACTCCCGCGGTGACTCGTGACGCGCTTTACGCACAGGCGGGCATCATCGCCGTCGACACGGTAGCGGAGCTGGTGGATGTGCTCGCCGGTGTTTCCTGGCAACCGCTTCCGCATGGCCGTCGGGTCGCGGTGCTGAGCAACGCCGGCGGAGCTGGGGTGCTCGCGGCCGACGCGTGCGAGCGCGAAGGACTCACGATGGCGAGCCTGTCGGCGGAGACCGCGGCCAGTCTGCGCGAGCTGCTGCCCGCCGAGGCCGCTGTGCACAATCCGGTGGACACGACAGCGGCGGTTCCGGCGGAGAAATTCGGGCAGGCGCTGAAGATCGTGCTCGCCGATCCGGGCGTCGACGCGGTCATCGCGGCGACGGTTCCGACTGCGGTCGGGAACCCCGCGGCCGCGCTCGCCGACGTGCTGCCGGGCGCGGAGAAGACCGTGCTCGCGGTCCGGCCGGGACAGCGGGAACGGGTGTCGCCGCTGTGCGCGGACGGACCCGCGGTCACCGCGTGCTACGACGATCCGGCCACCGCCGCGCTCGTGCTCGCCCGGCAAGCCGAGTACGCCGGATGGCTCGCTCGGCCCAGGAACGACGCCACGACTCTGCCGGAGATCGATTCCGCCGCGGTGCGGGAATTCGCGACGGCGCGCGCAGCGGAGCGCGAAGGCTGGCTGTCGCCCGCCGCCGCGGCGGAACTGCTCCGGCTCGCGGGAATCCCGTTGGTGCCGACCCGATACGCCCGCGACGAGACCGAGACTGTCCGCGCCGCCGAGGAATTCGACGGGCCGATCGCGGTGAAGGCGGATGCCGAGGGAGTGTTGCACAAGTCCGCTGGCGGCGGCGTGCTGCTCGGCGTCGAGGGACCGTCCGGCGCGCGGGACGCGTACCGGCTGCTGCTGACGCGCTTCGGTCCGGCGCTGCGCGGCGCGGTGATCCAGCCGATGGCCGACCGGGGCCGGGAACTGCTCGTCGGCGTCCGGTCGGACCCGGTGTTCGGCCCGCTGGTGGTGTTCGGGCTGGGCGGGGTCGACACCGATCTGGTGGCCGACCGCGCCGCGCGGCTCGCCCCGCTCACCGGACCGGACGCGGACTTGCTGCTCGACGGCCTGCGCTCGGCCGAGGCGCTGTGGGGGTCCGGCATCGACCGGGCCGCGGTGCGCGAGCTGCTGCTGAAGACCGGCCGGCTGGCGACGCTCGTGCCGGAGCTGGCGGAACTGGACCTGAATCCGGTGGTCGCGCGGGCGGACGGCTGCGCCGCGCTCGACGTCCGGATCCGGCTCGAGCGCCGGAAGCCCGCCGATCCGTACCTGCGCAAGCTGTCCGGCTGACCGAGCGAGGAGAAGCCAGTGCGAATCCTGACCCTGAATCCCGGGTCCTCCAGTGTGAAGGCGGCGGTCGTGCACGACGGCGTCGCGGTCGGCTGGGCGGCGTGGCAGAGCGACATGTCCCGCGCGGTCGTCGATGCCGTGGAGCGCTGGCCCCGGCCGGACGCGGTGGCGGTGCGGTTCGTCCACGGCGGCGCGCAGAAAGCGCCGGTGCTGGTGACCGACCAGGTGATCGCGAACCTCGACCGGCTGGTTCCGCTGGCACCGATCCACCAGCCGCTGTCGCTGGACGTCACCCGGCAGGTCCGGGCACTGCTGCCCGGCGTGCCGGTGGTGGCCTGCTTCGACACCGCGTTCCACGCCGAGCTGCCCGACGCGGCAGCGCACTACCCGCTGCCGCGCGAGTGGACGCGGCAGAACCGGTTGCGCCGTTACGGTTTCCACGGTTTGTCCGTGCAGTACGCGGTGCGCCGTGCCGCGGAACTGCTGCGGCGGCCGGCCGACGAGCTGCAACTGGTCTGCGCACACGTCGGAGCCGGGGTGTCGGTGACCGCGGTGCGCGGCGGGCGGAGCGTGGACACCTCGATGGGGTTCACCCCGCTGGAAGGGCCCGCGATGGCCACCCGGTCCGGTTCGATCGACCCGGGATTGCTGCTGCACGTCATGAAAACCGCGCCGATGGGCCCCGACGAGCTGGCCGACGCGCTGTGCCTGCGGTCCGGGCTCGCCGGGATGAGCGGGACCAGCGGCGACCTCGGAGAAGTGCGGACGGCCGCCGCGGCCGGGAACGCCGACGCCGCGCTGGCGGTCGAGGTCTACGTCCACCGGCTCCGCCGGGAGATCGGCGCGGCGGCGGTCAGCCTCGACCGGCTCGACGCGCTGGTGTTCACCGGCGGGGTCGCGCAGTACCAGCCGGAAACAGTCGCCGAGGTCGCGCGCGGCCTCGGGGCGCTGGGCGTGCGGGTGGGGGCGCTCGAGAGGTCCGACGCGGACCGGGCGATCAGCGCGTCCGGCTCGGCCGCGCCGGTGCTTGTCGTCCGCGCCCGGGAAGACCTGGAACTCGCCCGCGGCGCGGAAACCGTGCTCGCCGATCTGGGAAATGAGGTGCATCGTGCACGTACTGCTGACCGAAGCGAAGTTCGGTGACTGCGACGCGCTCAGCAAGCCGTTGCGGGACAACGGGTGCCGGGTCAGCCGGTGCCATGCGCGGGAAGGGATCTGCCTCGCACTCGCGCCGGGTTCGTCGTGCCCGCTCGACGACCGCGCCGATCCGCCGGTGCTCGCCGTGGACGTTCGCGACGCCGGGGACGAGCTCACCGCACGCGAGTTCGGGGTCGTGTGCGCGCTGCGGAAACAAGTGCCGGTGGCGATCGTCCCGCCGAAACCTGGGCTGCCGGCGGCCGCGCCCGCGGGGCTTGAGGACCGGGTCACGGTGACCGACGCGGAGACTTTGCTGGCCACCTGCCAGGCAGCGGTCGCGATCCCGAGCCCGAGGCCGGAACCCGCCGGAGCGATCGGATGAGCGACGTCGCTTTCGCCTGGGACCGCTGCGCGCGAGCGGTGCTCGTGGACGCGCTGGCGCGGCTGGACGTGCGCCGTTTCGTGGTCGAGACCCGGGCAGGCGAGCTGGCGATCTCCCGGGTGGGCCGGCTCCGGCACGATCCCGGCGGACGCAACGTGCTCGCCGGATGCGGCACCGCGCTGTCCGCCGCGTGGATCGTGCTCCGGGGGCTGGGCATCCGCCCGGTGCTGTCGTTCCCGGACGACCCGGGCCGCCCGGACGTGGTCGCGGCCGTGACTCCCGGGGCGGACGACCCGGCGACCGCGAGCGACTGGGACCGGTACCTCGCCTTGCGCGCGGTCGCCGGTCCGCCGCGAGGCCGCGCGGTGCCGGTCGCCGATCCGGGCGTGCTCGCGGAGCTGGCGGGGGAGAACCCCTGGCCGCGCACCCGGGTATCGCGGCACGCGGGCAGCCGGGGCCTCGTGGTGCTCGCCGAAGGAACGACTCGCGTCGACCGCGTTCTGGTCGGCGCGGCGGTCCATTCCCTGCGGGTCGCAGCCGCGGTCCGCGGATTGACGACCGAGGTGCGTCCCGGGGACCAGAGCCCGGCACCGCAAGCGATCCTTCTCGTGTTCGAGAGCTGAGGGAATTCCATGACCACGCATCTGCGCCCGCCGCCCGCGACAGCGGAGCCCGAGGTCGACGCACGGGAGCCGATCGGCCGCCTGCTGCGGGATCTCCGTTCCGCGCCGGGCGGCTTGAGCGGCCGGGAAGCGGCCCGGCGACTGCAGGTCTACGGCCCGAACGAGCTGCCGCACAAGGGCGGCAGGCAATGGCCGCTCGCCCTGCTGCGCCAGCTGGTACACCCGCTCGCGCTGCTGCTGTGGGTCGCGGCCGGGCTGGCGTGGTTCGCCGGGACGACCAACCTGGCGTTCGCGATCGTCGGGGTGATCATCCTGAACGGGCTGCTTGCGTTCTTCCAGGAGCAGCAGGCGGAGCGGGCGGTCGAAGCACTGGGCAAGTACCTGCCCGAGCGCAGCGCGGTGCTGCGCGACGGCGTCGTCGTGCACCTCGAATCAACCGAGCTGGTTCGCGGCGACGTCGTCTTGCTCGCCGAAGGCGACCGGGTTCCGGCGGACGCGCGGCTGATCGAAGGCACGGTGGAGGTCGACGCGTCGATGCTCACCGGCGAGTCGGCTCCGGTGACCCGGACCGCCGACGCCGTGGACGACGCCGACCGTTCGCTGGATTCCCCGGTGCTGGTCTTCAGCGGCACGGTCTGTGTCGCGGGTTCCGCGCGGGCCGTGGTGCACGCGACCGGACGGCGCACCGAGATCGGCCGGATCGCGTCGCTCTCGGCCCGGATCGGCCGCGAGGAGAGCCCGCTGGAGCGGCAGGTGCGGCGGGTCGCGTGGCTGATCGCCGGGGTCGCGGTGGTCGTCGGGGTCGGGTTCCTTCCGCTCGGCGTCGCGGCGGGGCTTTCGTGGTCGGCCGCCTTCGTGTTCGCGATCGGCCTGCTGGTGGCCAACGTGCCCGAAGGCCTGCTGCCGACGATCACGCTCGCGCTGGCGGCCGGGGTGCGGTCGATGGCGAAGGCGGGCGCGCTCGTGAAGCGGCTGTCGGCGGTGGAGACGCTGGGCTCGACCACCGTGATCTGCACGGACAAAACCGGCACGCTGACCCAGAACTCGATGCGGGTCGAGGAACTGCGCGGCCCGGACGGCGCGGATTCGGCGCAGCCGCGCGAGACCGCCGAGGTCCTCGCGCGGTGCAGCACCGCGGACCTCGACGGGGAATCCGGCGATCCGACCGAACTCGCGCTGCTTCGGTTCGCCGCGGACCATGGCGCGAACGTGACCGCGAACGCCCGTGAAGCCGCACGGAAAACGTTGTACCCGTTCGATCCCCGGCTCAAGCGGATGTCCACAGTGGACTTCGTGGAGGGCGGCCTCGTGGTGGCGGTGAAGGGCGCGCCCGAACAGGTGCTCCCGTTGTGCACCACGGAGTTCGACGGAACGGAGCTGACCGCGACCCGGCGCACGCAACTGGCGGCGCTCGTCGACAGCATGGCCGGGCGCGCGCTGCGGGTGCTGGCCGTCGCCCGGCGGGAGACGCCGGCGATCCCGGGCAGCCGCGTGGAAGCGGAGAACGGGTTGTGCCTGCTCGGCTTCGTCGGCCTGGTCGACCCGCCTCGCCCGGAGGTCGCCGCGGCGGTCGCGGACTGCCATTCCGCCGGGATCACCGTGCACGTCGTGACCGGGGACAACGGGCTGACCGCGGCCGAGATCGCCCGCCGGGTCGGCATCGGCGCGGACCGGGTCGTGGACGGCACCGCGCTCGCGCGCATGCCGGAGCCGGACCTCGACACAGTGCTGGTCGGGGGAGACGAAGTGGTGTTCTCGCGTGCCGCGCCGGAGGACAAACTGCGCATCGCCGACGCGTTGCGCGACTGCGGCGAGGTCGTCGCGATGACCGGCGACGGGGTGAACGACGCGCCCGCGCTGCGGCGGGCCGACATCGGCGTCGCGATGGGCGTCGGCGGCACCGACGTGGCCAAAGAAGCCGCGACCGTCGTGCTGACCGACGACAACTTCGCGACCATCGTCGCCGGGGTCCGCGAGGGCCGCCGGGTGTTCGACAACGTCCGCAAATTCGTGCTGTACATCTTCGCGCACGCGGTGCCGGAGGTGCTGCCGTTCCTGCTTTTCGCGATCTCCGGCGGCGCGATCCCGTTGCCGCTCACGGTATTGCAGATCCTCGCGATCGACCTCGGCACCGAAACGCTGCCCGCGCTCGCGCTCGGCCGGGAGCCCGCCGAACCCGGGCTGATGGCCCGCGAGCCGCGCTCCCGCCGCGAAGGCGTGGTGACCGGCCGGATGCTCCTGCGAGCGTGGGGAATCATGGGCGTGCTGTCGGCGGCGCTCGTGCTCGGCGCCTTTTTCGCGGTGCTGTACGCCGCGGGCTGGCACCCCGGCGCGGACGTGTCGGACGGCGCGCCGCTGCACCACGCCTATCTCCAAGCCACCACGGCCAGCTTCGCCGCGATCGTGTTCTGCCAGATCGGCACCGCGTTCGCCGCCCGCACCGAACGGGTGTCGCTGCGGGCGATCGGCCTGGGCACCAACAAGCTTCTGCTCGGCGGCATCGCCTTCGAACTGGCCTTCGCCGCCGCGCTCATCTACCTGCCCTGGCTCCAGGACGTCTTCGGCACCGCGGCGCTGCCCGCGTGGGTGTACGCGGTGCTGGCGCCGATGCCGGTGCTGGTCTGGGGCGCGGACGAGCTGTTCCGCCGCCTGACCCGCCGTACCCGAGGAGGATCGTCATGACACACGTGCGCAAACTGGCCGAGATCCGGCTCGCTGATGCCGAGACGGCGGGCGGCAAGGGGGCGAACCTCGGCGAGCTGATCTCCGCGGGCTACCCGGTGCCGGACGGATTCGTCGTCACTCGCGACGCGTACTGGTCCGCGCTGGAGGCCGCCGGGGTCCGTGCCGAGATCGCCGACCTGCACGCCAAGGCGCTGATCGCGGTGGACGACGCACAGGAGCTGGCGGCCGCCTGCGAGCGGCTGCGAGAGCTGGTGCGCTCCGCCGGGCTGCCTCCGGAACTGGCGTCGGAGGTGACCGGCGCGTACCGGGCACTAGGCGACCGGCCGGTGGTGGCGGTGCGCTCGTCGGCAACCGGGGAGGACGGCAGCGAAGCCTCCTTCGCGGGCATGAACGCCAGCTACACCAATGTCGTCGACGAAGAAGCCTTGGCCGCGCGAGTGGTGGACTGCTGGACGTCGTTGTTCTCGCCGCGCGTGGTGAGCTACCGGGCGAGCCGGGGATTCACCGGCGAACCGGCGATCGCGGTCGTCGTGCAGCGGATGATCCCGGCCGAGCGGTCCGGCGTGATCTTCACCGCCGACCCGCGCAGCGGCGACCGCGACCGGGCGGTGGTCGAAGCGGTGTTCGGCCAGGGCGAGGCGATCGTGAGCGGTGCGGTGGACCCGGACACCTACGTGGTGGCGAAAGAGGACCTCCGCGTGCTCAGCGCGCGGATCGGCGCGCAGTCGCACAAGATCATCCCCGAAGCGGGCGGGGGAGACGTGAAGGTCGCGCTGAGCGCACAGGCAGGCGGCCGGCGCGTGCTCGACGACGCCACCGTGCTCGGGCTGACCCGGCTCGCCTGCCGGGTCGAGGACCACTACGGCGTGCCGCAGGACATCGAGTTCGCCATCGCCGATCACCAGACCTGGCTCGTGCAGTCCCGGCCGATCACCACCCTGCCGCCGGTTCAGGAAGGCGCCGCCGGCGTGCTGGTGACCGGGCTGGCGGCCTCGCCCGGCGAGGGCAGCGGCGCGGTCCGGGTGCTGAACGATCCGGCCGAAGCACGGCGGCTGCGCGACGGCGAGGTGCTGGTGGCCCCGATGACGACACCGGACTGGGTCCCGGCGATCCGTCGCGCGGCGGCGCTGGTCACCGACGGCGGCGGGATGACCTGTCACGCCGCGGTGGTCGCCCGGGAACTGGGCGTGCCGTGCGTCGTCGGCACCGGCGACGCCACCCGGGTGCTCGCGGACCGCACGCTGATCACCGTCGACGGCACGAAAGGCGAGGTGCGAGCGGGAGCGATCGCGCGCGAGGCGGCGCACCCGAAACCGGTCGCCGTGCCCGCAGCCGCCGAGGCGATCGGCACCCGGTTGTACGTCAATCTCGCGATGCCCGACCACGCCGCCGAGGTCGCGGCCCAGCCGGTCGACGGGGTCGGCCTGCTGAGGGCCGAGTTCCTGCTGACCACGGCACTCGGCGGACGGCATCCGCGCGCCCTGATCGCGCGCGGCGAGGAAGAGTCCTTTGTGGACGCTATGGCGGAATCGCTGCTCGAGATCACCGCCGCGTTCGGCTCGCGTCCGGTGGTCTACCGCGCGACCGACCTGCGCAGCAACGAATTCCGCGGCCTCGACGGCGGAGCCGAGTACGAGCAGGTCGAGAACAACCCGATGATCGGCTACCGCGGCTGCTACCGCTACGTGCGCGAGCACGACCTGTTCGCGCTGGAACTCCGGACGCTGGCGCGGGTGCGGGAGCGGACGCCGAACCTGCACCTGATGATCCCGTTCGTGCGCACGAAATGGGAACTGGAGGCGTGCCTGGAGGCGGTGGACGCGAGCCCGCTCGGCAAGCAGCGCGGGCTGCACCGGTGGATCATGGCCGAGGTCCCGTCGGTCGTCTACTGGCTGCGCGAGTACGCCGGCCTCGGCATCGACGGGGTATCGATCGGCAGCAACGACCTCACCCAGCTGATGCTCGGCGTCGACCGGGATTCGGCGGTGTGCGCGGAACTGTTCGACGAGGCCGATCCCGCGGTGCTGGACGCGGTCTCGAGAATCGTGCGGACAGCCCGCGACCGCGGCATCACGTCGTCGCTGTGCGGCCAGGCGCCGTCGACGAACCCGGCGTTCACCGAACATCTCGTGCGCGCCGGGATCACGTCGATCTCGGTCAACCCGGACGCGATCGGGGCGGCGCGCGGCGCGATCGCCGCGGCCGAACGCCGCGTCCTGCTGGAAAAGGCGCGCTGAGCGCCGCATCGTGCACGGAGGAGAAAACCATGACCACAGCGAATGAACACGAAATCGTCGTCGGCGTCGACGGGTCGGCGGGCAGCGCCGCGGCGGTCCGCTGGGCGCTGGCGGAAGCGAAGTCGAGCGGCCGGACGGTGGTGGCGTTGCGTGCCTGGACGTTCGACCCGCTCGGCGACCTCGAATCGGCGGTCACCCGTTCGCCGGACGACATCGCCGCTCGCTACCAGCACGAACTGGACCAAGTGCTGGACCAAGCACGGGACGAGGCCGAAGGGGTGCGAGTGCGCAGCGGCACGATCGACGGCGCGCCCGGCCCGGCACTGGTCCGCGCGTCGGCGGAGGCGGCGATGCTGGTGCTGGGCAGCCACGGGCACAGCCGGGTGCTGCGCATGCTCGTCGGCTCGGTCTCCGAGTACTGCCTGCGGCACGCGCGCTGCCCGGTGGTCATCGTCCCGGCCCGGTCGGCCGAAGAACGGGAACCACTGCCGGAAGCGGCCGCGGGCGCGTACTACCCCGGACCCCTGTTGTGAGGAGCGGAAAATGAAGAGAACACGCCGGATCCGCTCGGTGATGACGACCGATGTCGCACAGGTCGTGCCGGGCACGTCGTTCAAGGCCGTCGCCGCACTGCTGGAAGAACGCGGCGTCGGCGGGGCGCCGGTCGTCGACAAGGACGGCCGCGTACTCGGGGTCGTCTCGCGCGGCGATCTGCTGGAGCGCAACGTCGAGCACCACGGCATCGGACCGCAGGCACGACGCGGCAAGCACAAGGCGGAAGCGCTTTTCGCGGCCGACCTGATGACGGCGCCACCCGTCACGGTGGACGTGGAGGACGACGTCGTGCGCGCGGCCCAGCTGATGGAGAAGCACCGGGTGCACCGGCTGCCAGTGCTCGAAGCCGACGGGACGCTGGCCGGGATCGTGTCCCGGGCGGACCTCGTGCGGGCGTATTTGCGTTCGGACAACGACATCCGCGAGGAAGTGCGCGACGAGGTCTTGAAACAGGAGATGTGCCTCGACCCGTCCACGCTGTACGTCTCGGTGCACGACGGGGTGGTGTCGCTGAGCGGGGCCGTCGAGCGGTACAGCATGATCGGGGTGATCAAGGCCCTGATCAGCCGGGTCGACGGGGTGGTCGAGGTGCGGGAGCACCTGCGGGCGGAGCTGGACGACCGGAACATCGGGCCGGGCGTGCCCGCGGCGGGCGGGATGTTCCCGGACCGGTCGATCCATCGTCCGTGAGCCAGGCCGGAACGTACGTGAGGGCCTCCCTGAGGGAATCAGATTCCGTCAGGGAGGCCCTCACGTACTTCGGCGGGTGCGGAGAGCCACCCGGCCCGGCCGATACTGCGCATCGCGGTAAGGCCGCCGCACGCCACAGCTGTTGAGAAGACCCGAATGTGGCATTGGATGCGTGCGACGCACCCAATGCCACATTGGTTGCGTTCCGGCGGCCGGGCTCGTTCGCGAACGTTCGCCGGACCGCGGCTCACTCGCGGAACAAAGCGACCTTCAGCGCACCGCTGTCCTGCGGATGCGCGAAGACGTCATACGCCTCGTCCATCTCCTGCAACCCGAACCGGTGCGTGACCATCCGGCTGACGTCGAGGTGTCCGGCGGCGAGCATCCGCAGCAGCATCGGCGTGCTGGAGGTGTCGACCAGGCCGGTGGTGATGGTGACGTTGCGGATCCAGAGCCGTTCGAGGTGCAGCGTGGCCGGTTTGCCGTGCACGCCGATGTTCGCGACCCGGCCGCCGGGGCGGACGAGCTCGGCGCACAGTTCGAACGTCTCCGGGACGCCGACGGCTTCGAGGGCCACGTCCGCACCGAGCCCGCCGCCTGCTTCGCGTACCGCGGCCTCCGCTTCCGAGGGCTGGACCGTCACGTCGGCACCAGCCGCTTTGGCTGCCGCGAGCCGGGCGGGTTCCTTGTCGATCACGATGATCGACGACGGGCTGTAGAGCCGGGCCCCGGTGATCGCCGCGAGGCCGATCGGGCCAGCCCCGACGATCGCCACGACATCACCGGGGCGGACCTGTCCATTGAGGACTCCTACCTCGTAGGAGGTGGGGAGGATGTCGGCCAGCAACAAGGCCGCTTCGTCGCTCACCGACGGCGGCAGCAGGTAGACGGAGGTGTCGGCGAACGGGACGCGGGCGAATTCCGCCTGCACGCCGTCGACCAGGTGGCCGAGGATCCAGCCGCCTCCGCCGAGGCATTGGCCGTAGCTGCCGCGGCGGCAGTATTCGCAGCGGCCGCAGGCGCTGATGCAGGACACGAGCACGCGGTCGCCCGGCTTGACCGAGGCGACCACGTCGCCGGTGCGCACGACGGTGCCGACCGCTTCGTGGCCGAGGATCCGGCCGCGTTCGACCTCGGGGACGTCGCCTTTCAGGATGTGCAGGTCGGTGCCGCAGATGGTGACGGCGTCGATCCGGACGATCGCGTCGGTCGGCGCGAGGATTTCCGGGTCCGGGCGGTCGGTCCAGGACCGGCGACCGGGGCCGTCGTACACGAGTGCCTTCACAGTTCCTCCTTCACAGGACTGCGGGCGTCCGCCGGCACGGCGGACGCCCGTGGACGGTTCAGCGCAGCCAGGTCCGGTCGCCGACGAAGGCGGCCCAGCGGCGGCCGATTCCCCACGTGTCGCCGGCGCAGGCGGCGGCGAGCACGATCAGGACAAGGGCGTAGACCAGGTGGTAGTCGAGGAACGGGTTGGCCGAATGCGTGGCCGCTCCCGCGCCGGTGCTGCGGGCAGGCGGCCATTCCGCGGCCCACATGAGCAGCATCAGCAGGGTCCCGGAGACCGCGGCGATCCGCAGTCCGGCCCCGGCGGCCAGCGCCAGCCCGATGCCGAGCAGGCTCAGCATGAACAGCCAGTCGGCCCACCACGTTCCGGCCCACGCGTGGAACATCGACGCGAACGGGCCGACGTCGACCTTGCTCAGGAAGCCGTTGGTGGGCGAGCCGCCGTGGATCCAGGCTCCGGCGGCGGGCGTGGAGTAGCCCAGGCCGAGCAGTTTGTCGGCGAAGGGCCACAGGAACAGGAATCCGGCGGCGATCCGCAGGACCGCGAGCGACCGGGCCCCGTAGCTCGCCCAGGGCGGCTGCGCGACCGTCTCGTTGCGACCGGCCGGAGTCCGGCTCGCCGGGGGTGTGCTGTGCTGGGATTTGACGGACATGGGGACCTCCATTCGTCTCTGGCCCGAGTCTGATCCGCCGGGCCAATGCGGCTCTGGAGCCGAAAGTCCTCGTCGGACAGGCCGTTGGGCGCGGACCGCCGAGGAGGGGCCGAAGGTCCATGCACGAGGGGACCGACGCCGCTGCCGCCCGGTGCCGTCCGCGCCTACCGTCCGGAGGGAAAACCCGGCTGGACAAGGAAAGGCGGAACCGATGACCGAACCCGCACTCGTCGCCGCAGTCGACGGCTCGCTGGCTTCCCTGCACGCGGTCGGGTGGGCGGCGCGCGCCGCGGCGGGACGCGGGGTTCCGCTGCGCCTCGTGCACGTCCTCGACGAGCTGGCCCTCGACTTCCCCCGTCCATTGCCGACAGTGGAGAACTTCGGCAAGGTGCTCACCGCGCGCGGGCACCGGATCCTGCGCACCGCCCGCGACGCCGCCCAGGAAGCGGTCCCCGGACTGACTCCGGATCTGGTGCTGCTGCGCGGAATCGTCGGGAAGTGCCTCGCCGCGCAGTCCCGCGGGGCGGTGCTGCTGGTGCTCGGGACCCCCGGACTGCGTCCGCTGGGCCGGATCCTGCTCGGCTCGGTGTCGATCTCTCTCGCTGCGCACGCGGACTGCCCGGTGGCGCTCGTCCGGCCGCACGCGGGCGACGAAGAGCCGCCGGCGACCGGACCGGTCGTCGTGGGAGTCGACGGTTCGCCGTCGAGCGAACTGGCGCTGGGGACGGCGTTCGAGGAAGCCGCGTGGCGGAACGCTCCGCTGACCGCGGTGCACTGCTGGGACGACCGGCTGCTGTCGGCGATCTTCCGGGAGAACCGCTGGAACGCCGACAGCGGGATCGAGCAGGAGGCGCACGTGGTGCTCGCCGAGCGGGTCGCCGGGTGGGCGGAGAAATATCCCGGCGTCGATGTGCGGCAGCTGGTGGTGCGCGGCCGTCCTGCCGAGCAGTTGCTGGACCTGGCGGACCGGGCGCAGCTGCTCGTCGTGGGCAGCCGCGGACGCGGCGGGTTCGGCGGACTGCTGCTCGGGTCCACGAGCCAGGCGGCGATGTCCTACGCGCTGTGCCCGGTCATCGTCGCCGGTTCCGGCGAGGAACCGCCCGGCCCCAGCGGAAATACGCCAGCGGACCCGCGAAGTTGACCGCGATCGCTACCGCCCAGGCGGATTTCGGGCCGTTGACCCCGTCCTCGGGCCGTTTCGCGAGATCCCACCAGGCGGCCGCGGCCAGCAGTACCTGCACCGCGGCGGCGGCCAGGACGGTCCGCCGCTGCGCGGGGGAGAGATCGGAAAACTTCCGGTGTGCTCGCATGGGCTCCTCCTCCTGGTCGGGCTCCCAGGCAACACCGCCGCGAGACCGGCGGGGAAGGGGAGAACGGCCCGGCTCCCGGGGACCGCGGACTCCGGCCGCCCGGCGAGGGAAAGCATACGGTGCAACGAAAACTCGGAGGTGCTGTGATGACCGGACTGCTGGTCTCGGAGGTGATGAACTGGCCGGTGGTGACTGCCGCGCCGGACACGCCGTTCAAGGAACTGGTCGATCTTCTCGCCGCCAACCGCATTTCGGCGGTGCCGGTGACCGACGGGTCGGGGCGGCCGGTCGGGGTGGTTTCGGAGCAGGAACTGCTCGCCCGGTACGACAGCCGGGCCGAAGGACCCCCGCCCGGCTTTTTCGCCTCTCCTCGCCGCCGTCGCCGCTGGGCGCGAGCGCGGGGCCGGCGGGCCCTCGACGTGATGCGCACCCCGGTGCGCATCGTCCGGCAGGACGAACCGCTGGCCGATGCGGCGCGGTGGATGGTCGAGGCGAACCTGCGCCGGTTGTTCGTCGTCGACGGTTCCGGATCGCTCACCGGAGTGCTCGCCCGCCGGGACGTGCTCGCGGTGTTTCTCCGGCCGGACGCGGAAATCAAGGAAGCGGTCGAACGCCGGGTGCTGCGCGAGGCGCTGTGGGCGGACCCCGCGACGACGTCGGTGCGGGTGGACGACGGCGTGGTCACCTTGACCGGGACCGTCGACAGCCCCGGCGAGGTGCAGCGTGCCGAGCTGCTGACCGAGGTGCTGCCCGGAGTGGTGGGCGTGCGCAACCGGCTGCAGTACGCGGGGGACCGGCACGAGGCCACCGCCCAGGGGTGAGACGGCAATGCCAGGGCACAGACGACAATCCTGCTCACAATGGGCCCGGCAGGAGCCGTGCCGGGCCGCTTGGCGTGGGCAGCCGAACGCATAGCGCCGCCCTGAGCGCCTGGCATCGGCGGTGCGACGACCGTGAAGGCCGCCCCGGCACTGCCGGGGCGGCCTTCACGGTTTTCAGCCTCAGCTGAGGGCTCGCCCGATGGTTTCGGCGAGCTCGACGGTGCGGGCCGCGTAGCCCCATTCGTTGTCGTACCAGCCGAAGACCTTGACCAGATGGCCCTCGGCCTTGGTCAGGCCGGCGTCGAAGACGCACGACGCGGGGTCGCCGATGATGTCGCGCGACACCAGAGGAGCTTCGGAGTAGCGGAGGATGCCCTTGAGCGGTCCGTCGGCGGCCTGGGCGAACGCGCGGTTGAGTTCGTCCGCGGTGACGTCCCGCTCGAGTTCCACGGTCAGGTCGGTGAGCGAACCGTCCTCGACCGGGACCCGGATCGCGACCCCGTCGAGCTTGCCCGCCAGCGCCGGGAGGACCTCGCCGATCGCCCGTGCGGCTCCGGTGCTCGTCGGGATCAGGTTCACCGCGGCCGACCGGGCCCGGCGCGGGTCCCGGTGCGGCCGGTCGAGCAGCGCCTGGTCCCCGGTGTAGCTGTGGATCGTGGTGAGCAGCCCGCGCCGGATCCCGAACGCTTCGTGCAGCACCTTGACCATCGGCGCGGCGCAGTTCGTGGTGCACGAGGCGTTGGAGACCACGTCGTGGCGCGCCGGGTCGTAGTCGCCGTCGTTGACGCCGAGCACCAGCGTCGCGTCGAGTCCCTTGCCCGGCGCGGAAACGATCACCTTCCGCGCGCCCGCCGCGAGATGCCCGGCGGCCGCCTCGCGGGTGCGGAAGCGGCCGGTCGATTCGATCACGACCGACACGCCGAATTCGTGCCACGGCAGCTTCGCCGGTTCGGTCTCGGACGTCACCTGCACGGTCCGGTCGCCGACCTCGATCGCGTCGCCGATCACCCGCACCGGCAGCCGCAGCGGACCGTAGGTGGAGTCGTGCGCGAGCAGGTGGGCGAGAGCGTCCGGGGTGGTGACGTCGTTGACCGCGACCACCTCGACCGGGCTGTCCGGCCGTTCCAGGACACGGCGCAGGAAATCGCGGCCGATACGGCCGAATCCGTTGATGCCGACTCGAACGGTCATGGTTTCTCCATCAGGGTGTCGGTGGTCCGGTGAGTGATTTCGGGACCGTGGCGGAAAGCGGCTCGTCCGGCGCGGAGGGGAAGGCCGAGCCGGAACCGGGCGGAAAGCGCGGTCTCGGCGAGCCGTGCGCCGGCGCGCCAGAGGACGCTGGTGCTGACCCAGTACCGGGCCGACGCCTCGTCGACGTGCGCGGGATCGCCGCCGGGGGAGAGCGGAATCTGGGCGAAGGCGGCGTCGTCGAGCATGTCCAGCACGTGCCGCACGACCGGGACGCGCCGGGCGGACAGCTGCGCCCCGGTCCGATGGGCGATAATCGCCGCGGCGACCGCGTCGGCCTGCAGCAGGGCGAGATGTCCCAGCTTCAGCGGAAAGTCCCCAGCGTCGCCGGGCGCGTAGACCTCCGGGCGCCCAGTCACCGCGCGAGTGTCCGGGTCGCACCTCAGGAACCCTCGGTCGTCGGCAGGCAGTCCGGCGTAGCCGACGGAAGCAACCTGCGGAGGGAACGCGACGAGCACGTCGAATTCCCGGACGGAGCCGTCGGCGAACACGGCGCTGCGCTCGGCCGCCTCGGCGAGCGTCGACGCGGTGCGGCTGTCGATGCCGCGCGCTTCGAACTGCCGGGACATAAGTGCGTGCAGCTTGGGGCCGAAGGCCTGGACGTAGGTCTCTTCGCAGGTGTCGAAGGCGATCTCCACGTTGTCGCGGATTTGCTTGCGGCGCAGCCAGGTGTCGAGCATCAGCGCGAGCTCGTACAGCGGGGCCGCGCAGTGATTGCCCGGCGGCAGCGCGAAAAGCACTCGCTGCGGCCGGCCGTGCCGGGCGTTCCGGGCCGCCCAGCGCAGATCCTCGCCGAGCTGGTGCAGCGCGCCCGGAGTCGCGATCGAGTGCGCGTGTTCGGCGAGTCCGGGGATCTCCTCCGGCCGGCTCGCCGCTCCGGTGGCGACGACGAGCCGGTCGTAGGCCATCGGCCCGCGGGAGGTGTGCACCTGCCCGCGGTCGAGGTCGATCCCTTCGGCGGTCGCGATCACCGTGCCGATGCCGCGCCGCCGGAACGCGCGGTGCAGCGGAACGTGCAGCGGTTCTTCGGCGGCTCCGAACGGCAGCCGGACCGTTCCGGGGCGGAACAGGAAATCGTCGCGTTCGGACACCACGGTGACGCCCACGTCGTCCTCGCTCGCCCGGGCGCGGAGCCGGAACGCTGTTTCCAGCCCGGCGAAACCGCTGCCCAGAACGACGACCTCGCTGCGTGCCATGCTGTCTCCTCCCTTTCCCCGCCCACCGTGCCCGCGCTCGCCGGAGGTACGGCAGGGACGTTGGCGGGCAGGGCGAGGGACGTTCGTCCTCCGGTCACGAGCACTGCGCGAGATGCGCGAGCGCGGTTTCGACCGTGTCGGCCGGCGTTCCGGTCGTGTCGAGCGGGAACGCCGAGGGCCACGGCGCGGCGTCTTCCGCCATTTCGCGGGCGACGGCGGGACCGGCGTCGGACAGCGATCCGGTCCGGGTCGTCAGCCTGCGTTCGCGCAGGCCGTCAGGTGCGGTGCAGCGCAGTGCGCACAGCCTGCTGCCGGACTGTGCCGCGACGGCGGCGATGGCTTCTCTTTCGTGCGCGGAGGTCCACGACGCGTCGAGAACGACGGTCTCGCCGAGTTCGAGCAGCGCGGCTGTGCGCCGGGCGAGTTCGGAGTAGGTCAGCGCGGTCCATGAGGGCGTGTAAATCCCGTGCCGGTAGTCGGAGGGAACGTGGTGTTCCGGGTCGATTCCGGCGATTTCCTTGCGGATCCGGTCGCTCTGCAGCAGGGTCGCGCCGAGCGCGTCGGCGACGCGGGCGGCCACCGTGGACTTTCCCGAACCGGGCAGACCGCCGACCAGCACCGTCCGGACCTCGCCCGCGCGGAGATGGCGAAGCGTTGTTTCCGCGTACGCGCGAGCGAGCTCCGCGGCCGCCGGATGTCCTTGCGCGTGGCGGAGACAGGCGACCTTCACCCGCACGAACGCGCGGTAGGCGAGATAGTGGTGCCGCAGTGCCGGCGGAGCGTTGTCCCCGGAGAATTCGGCGTACGCGGCGAGCAGTTCGGCAGCGAGTGCGGGAGCGCCGAGCCGTTCGAGGTCCATCGCGAGGAACGCGACGTCGTCCAGTCCGTCGACGTACCGGAGATGGTCGTCGAATTCCAGGCAGTCGAGCACACGAGGGCCGTCTTCGAGGCAGAAGATGTCGTCGGCGATCAGGTCGCCGTGGCCGTCGACGACCCGGCGCTCGGCGATGCGGCGGGCGAAGAGCGGAGCGCGTCCGGCGAGGAACACGTCGGTGCGGCTCTCGATTTCCTTGCCGGTCGCCGCGTCCAGCACGACCCCGTGGAACGGCCGCACCTGGTCGAAGCTCGCGTGCCAGCGGAGGCGCACCGCGTCGCGCGTGCCGTCGGCGTCGATCTCGAGGCCGCGGTGCGCGCCCGCGTGGAAGGCCGCGAGCAGCCGGGCGAGCGAGCGGATGACCGGTCTGAGCGGTTCGCCGCGCCGCACCAGCTCGGAGAGTCTCTGGTCGTCCGGCATCCGGCGCATCGCCACGAGGTGGTCGCAGACCGCGCCGTCCGGGCCGGTCACGGCGGCGACTCCGAGATAGACGTCGGGCGCGAGCCTGCGGTTGAGCTCGACCTCGCGGCGGCACACCCGCTCGCGCACCCCCGGATCGGTGAAATCGAGGAAGCCGAGGTCGACGGGTTTCTTGAGTTTCCACGCCCGGTCTCCGGCGAAGAACACCGCGCCGCTGTGCGTCTCCCGCGCTCCGGCCCACGGTTGGGTTTCGGTCATGCCGCCCACCCTCGTGGCCGCGCGGGCGGGCCGGAAAGGGTGCTTGGTCCTCCCGGAGGTGCCGTTGGGCCCGGGCCGCCCAGCCGGGGACCTTGGTCCCTTGACCCGGTGGCTTGCGGCCGGAGCGCGGAGCGGGCCGGACGGGGTTGGCTCAGGTGGTCCGCTACGACAGGAGTGACCGCCATGGAGAAGACAGCCGCCGCGACCGGCTGCCGGTCCGGCGAGTGGACGCTCGCCGAAGCGGAGGTGCTGGGCCGCTCGGTGCTGCGCGCCCCCTCGGTGCACAACACGCAGCCCTGGCGGGTCGAACTCGTCGACGGCGCGGTTCTGCTGCGGGAGCGCACCGACGTCGCACTCCCGCAGCACGATCCCCTCCGCCGCGACCTGGCGATGTCCTGCGGGACCGCGCTGGCGAACCTCGAGCTGGCCGTGCGGGTGCTCGGCAGGCGGGCGGAAGTCGCCGTGCTGCCAGACCCGGAGCAGCCCGACCTCGTCGCGCGGGTCGAGTCGGCGGAGCCGTTGCCGCCGACGGATCAGGAACTGCAGCGGTACGGGGCGATCATGGTGCGGCGCAGCCACCGCGGGGCGTTCACCGGACTGCCGGTCAGCGCGCAGCAGACCGCGCGGGTCGCCGCGGCCGCCGTGACGACCGGGGTGGAAGCGACGCGACTGGGCGCGATGGAGCGGCTGGCGAAGCTCTTCGAACATGCGGCGCATGCGCTTCAGAACGACGGCGCCTACCAACGCGAACTCGCGCTCTGGACGATCCGGGACGAGACCGCGCACCGGCACGGGGCGGGAATCCGGTTCTCCGCGCTGCCGCCCGGCGAACTCCCGTGGGCCGGGCTGGTGCGGCGGGCGACGGTCGTGCCGGACCCGGTCGTGCTGCGGGAACGGCTCGAGGCCGAGACTCTGCTGCTGTTCACGACCGCCGACGACGCGCGCATCGACCACATCCGCGCCGGGTACGCGCTGGAGCGCTGCTGGCTCGAAGGGGTGACCCTCGGTCTCGCCGGCGCGGTGCTGACCCAACCGTTGCGTGTGCCGGAAGTGCGTTCGTCGCTGTGCGAGGACTACCAGCTCGCGGGTTTCCCGCAGGCGCTGCTGCGGCTGGGACGCACGACCCGGGTAGCGCCGTCGAGCCTGCGCCGCGGCGTGGCTGAAGTCCTCGGACCGAAGTGGCGGGAGCGGTGATGAACACCGACCCGGTTCTGGTCGGCGTCGACGGGAGCGAGTCCGCCGCGGCGGCTGTCCGGTGGGCGGCGCGCGAGGCGGTCTTGCGGCACGTTTCGCTGACCGTGCTCACGGCGTTCGGGTTCGCCGACGGCAGCTTCGCCGGCGGCCGGTATCCGCCGGTGGACTGGCTGGAGGCGAAGGAAGCCGTCGCGGAGGATCTGCTGCGCACCGTCCGGGAGGACCTCGCGGCGGTCGAACCGGGGGTCCGGATCGCGTTCGAGACGAGCCCGGCGGGGCCTGAGGCGGCGCTGCGGGAAGCCTCGGAGAAGGCGCAGCTGCTGGTGCTCGGCGCACCGACCGGAACCCTGTCCGGGCTTCTCGCGGGCTCGCCGGACATCGACCTTGCCGCGCACGCGCACTGCCCGGTCGTGGTGGTTCGCGGCTCGGTCCGCCCGGACGGCCCGGTCGTCGTCGGAGTCGACGGCAGCCCGCTCAGCGACGCGGCGGTTGCCTGTGCTTTCGCGGAGGCCGCGGTGCACGGCGTGCCGCTGGTCGCGGTGCACGCCTGGCTCGACGCCGACCGCACCCGGCTGTTCGGCGACCGCGATTTCCCGTTCGAGGCACGGGAAGCCGAGCATCGCCTGCTGGCGCAACGACTGGCCGGCTACGGCTCGCTCTACCCGGACGTGCGCGTCGAGCAGATCGTCGAGCAGGACCGCCCGCGCGACCGGTTGCTCGAATGGAGCGCCCGGGCCTCGCTCGTGGTGCTGGGCAGCCGCGGCCGGGGCGGGTTCACGGGCATGGTGCTCGGCTCGACGAGCCACGCGCTGCTGCACCACGCCGGATGCCCGGTGCTGGTTGTCCGGTCCTCGGCGGCGCGACGCGGGCGTTGAGATCCCTCGCCGAGAAGGCACCGCCCTGCTCCCGGCTGAGGCGCGCGTGATCGCCTCACGTATCTGAGTCCTGAGAAGCTCGCCCGGACCTGACGCACGGTGCCAAGAGGACATTGGTCCTTCCCTCCGGTGACCCCGGACCGGCGTGCCGAGGCTGCCTCGATGCCTATTTTCGAGGCAGCACAAGACAAGGGCGGGCCGGAAGAACGGCGGAGGAGGGATGAAGACGATCACGACACCGGTTTCCGAGGTGATGACGGCCCGCCCGGTCTGCGCGCGGGCCGAGACGCCGGTGAAAGAAATCGCCGCGATGCTGGCTCGGGAGGGGATCAGCGCGGTCGCGGTGGTCGACCACGCCGGGGCGCTCGTCGGCGTGGTGTCCGAAAAGGACTTGCTGCCGATGGTGCGGGGCGGCCGGTTCCGGTGGTGGCGCCGGAGGGACGCGCGGAAAGCCGGGGCGCGGAGCGCGCGCGAGGTGATGACGAGTCCGGTCGTCACGGTCGCCGCGGACGAGACCGTGTCCGAAGCGGCGGCCAAATTGGACAAGACCGGGCTGCGCCGGTTGTTCGTCGTCGAGGACGGCCGTCCGGCGGGGGTCGTCGCCCGGCGCGACGTGCTGCGCGCGCTGACTCGCCCGGACCCGGAGATCGAGCGCGACGTGGTGACCGGCGTCCTGTACGAGACGCTGCACCTCGGCCCGGACCGGGCGCGCGCCATGGTGCACGCCGGAGTGGTGACCGTCGCCGGCCGGGTGGAGCGGCGCAGCGAGATCGCTCCGGTCACCCGGCTGATCGAAGCCGTCCCCGGCGTGGTCGCGGTCTGCAATGGCCTCGACTACGTCTGGGACGACGTCGCCTGACGCGAGTGGCCGCGAAACGCGACGGCGCGGCTGCCCCGGGCGGTCTACGAGGCGGAGCTGGCGCGCCTGCAGATCGAACTGGTGAAACTGCAGGAATGGGTGCGCCACGAAGGAGCCCGCCTCGTCGTGGTGTTCGAGGGGCGCGACGCGGCGGGCAAGGGCAGCACGATCAAACGCTTCACCGAGCACCTCAACCCTCGTGTGGTGCGGATCGCCGCGCTGCCCCGGCCCACTGACCGGGAGTCCACCCAGTGGTACTTCCAGCGGTACGTCGCGCAGCTGCCCGCGGCCGGGGAAATCGTGCTGTTCGACCGAAGCTGGTACAACCGCGCGGGCGTCGAGCGCGTGCTCGGGTTCTGCACTCCTGAGCAGTACCAGCGATTCTTGCGGCAGTGCCCGATCCTCGAACGCCTGCTGGTCGAGGACGGGCTGCTGCTGCGCAAGTACTGGTTCTCGGTGAGCCGGGACGAACAGGAACGCCGCTTCCGCGCGCGGATCGAGGATCCGCTCCGCCGGTGGAAACTGTCCACTGTGGACCTCGAATCGGTGTCGAGGTGGGACGACTACTCGCGGGCCAAGGACGACATGTTCGTGCACACCGACACCCCCGACTGTCCGTGGTACGTCGTGGACGGCGACGAGAAACGGCGCGGCAGGCTCAACATGATCGCCCACCTCCTGGCCAGCGTGCCGTACCGGGAAATCCCGCCTCCGCCGGTGAAACTGCCGCCCCGTCCGCACGGTTCCGGCTACGCCCGGACCGACCGGCGCTTGCTGCACGAGGTGCCGGACCACGCGGCGACCCTCGGGTGACGACATTCCGCTTTCGTCCCCGTGGGAAGGGACTTCGGGCTCTGACCCGCCCCGGCGCCCCCGCGTGACAGTGGAAGGGGCCGCCGGGACCGGCGGCGGAACGGGAGGCAAGCGGTGACCGCGAACAAGCCCGGCGGCGTAGTGCTCGCCGGGATCGACGAATCGGAGTCGGCTCTGGCCCCGGTCCGCTGGGCGGCCGCGGAAGCGAGGCGGCGGGATTGCCGGCTGGAGCTGTTCCACGCCGGGATCGGCGAAACCGTCGACGTTTCCGGGAAGGTCGCGGAGCAGAAGGCGGACGAGCTGTTCGGCCGCGCTCACCGCTGGCTGACCTGGGCCGCGGAGGCGGCCGAGAACGCGGCGCCGGGAGTGCGGACCCAGGTGGTCGCCCGCGTCGGGTTCGCGGCCGACCTGCTGATCGAACGTTCCCGGTCGGTGTCGCTGGTCGTGCTCGGTTCGCACGGGCTCGGCGGGCTCCGCGGCGCGGCGATCGGCTCGGTTGCCTTGCGCGTCGCGGCGAGCGCGTCCTGTCCGGTGGTCGTCGTGCGCGGGCGAGCGGTTCCCGACGGCGCGGTCGTGGTCGGCGTGGACGGGGACGAGCGCGTTCTCGCATTCGCCTTCGACGCGGCAGCGAGCAGGAAGGCGGAGCTGGTCGCGGTGCGCGCTTGGCACGGGACGCCGTTCGACGAGCCCGGGCGCCCCGAGGCGGAGGAACGCGCGCTGCGCGAGCACATCGCCGCCTGGGCGGAGAAATACCCGTCGGTCGAGGTCCGCACGCTGGCGGTGCGGGAGCGTTCGGCCGCGCGGGCGCTGATGGCCGTCGAGCCCGCGCAGCTGGTCGTGATCGGCAGCCGCGGCCGCGGCCCGGTCGCGGGCGGGCTGCTCGGGTCGACCGGGAACCGGCTGCTGGCGCACTCGGCGTGCCCGGTCGCGGTGGTGCACTGAGCCGCCAGTCCCACGAGGAGCGAGGAGAAAGCCGTGCGAGCACGGGACATCATGACCCGGCCGGTGGTCCGGGTCGGACCGGGAACGCCGGTCCGCGAGGCGATCGCGCTGCTCACCGAGCATTGTGTCGCGGCGCTGCCAGTGGTCGACGAGGGCAACCGGGTCGTCGGCATCTTCACCGAGGCGGACGCGCTGGCCGGCGTGCTGACCGGCGAGCCGGTCGCCCCGGAGCTGCGAGTGGACGCCGTGATGACCAAATCGGTCGAGACCGTCGACCTCGACGCCGACGGGAGCGACATCGCCGCGCGGATGCTGCTCGACCGGTTGCGCAGTGTCCCGGTAGTCGACGACGACGGGCTGGTCGGGATCGTGAGCCGCCGCGACCTGCTGGCGTCGCTGGTCCGCCGCGACGACGCGATCGCGTCCCGGCTGCGCGCGCTGCTGAGCGACTACGCCGGGCACCGGGACCGGTGGGACGTGTCCGTCGCCGGCGGAGCAGTGACCGTCCGCGGTGAGTTCGCCGACGAAGCCGAGCGCCGCTTGGTAACGGCTCTCGCGCGGACCGTCGAAGGCGTGGTGGCAGCAGAGCTTTGCCCGCCGCGGAGAGCGTGAGACCGAGGAGGAGAAATGCACGCACAGCCCGGTGACTGGCTGGTGGTCAAAGGCGTCCGGCTCGATCTGCCGGAGCAGCGCGGCCGGATCGTCGCGACTGGAAAGCCGGACGGCAGCCCGCCGTTCACGGTGCGCTGGCTCGCCGACGACCGGGTCACGACGGTGTTCCCCGGATCGGACGCGGTCGTGCTCACCGAAACCGAGATAGCCGAACAGGACCGGAAGGAACGCAGCCGGTTCGAGCGGCTGCGCGCGCTGCGGCGGGCCAAGAGAGGAGCGCACGATGCGCGGACCTGACGAACGCGTGGTAGTGGCTGGGATCGACGGTTCCGAGTCGGCGCGCAACGCCGCCGTGTGGGCGGCCGGGGAAGCACACCACCGGGGCGCGCCGCTGCGGCTGGTGCAGGCCTACCTGATCCCGTCGCCGGGCATCACCGGTCCGTTCGTGGCCGGAGTGCGCACCGGGTTCCAGGGACAAGGCGAGACCTGGCTCGACGAGGCCGAGGCCGCGATCCGGCGGCAGTGGCCCGCGGTGCGGGTGCAGCGGGTCGTCGCCGAGGGAAACCCGGTCGCTGTGCTGCTGCGGGAAAGCCGCGGCGCGGAGCTCGCGGTGCTGGGTTCGCGCGGGCTCGGCGGATTCACCGGCCTGCTGGTCGGATCGACGGCCGTGGCGCTGGCGGCGCACGCGCTGTGCCCGGTCGTGGTCGTGCGCGGGCGCATGCCGGACGATGTCCCGCCCGCGGCCGGACCGGTCGTGGTCGGACTGGACGGAGCGGCCGACAGCGACGACGCGCTCGGGTTCGCCTGTGCCGAAGCGGCCGCGCGGAAGACGTCGCTCACCGTTGTGCACACCTGGAACGAACTGACCCTGGACGGGTCGCTGCGGGCCATGGAGATCGTGCCGGACGAGATCGAGGCGGGCGAACGCTGCCGGATCGAGGGCCAGCTGGCGCTGTGGCGGGAGAAGTTCCCGGACCTGCGGATCGACGTCGAGATCGTGCGCGGGCGGCCGGTCCGCACCCTGCTGGAGTACGGCGAAGACGCCCAGCTGGTCGTCGTCGGCAGCCGCGGCCGGGGCGGATTCACCGGGATGCTGCTCGGCTCCACCAGCCAGGCCCTGCTCGCCCACTCGACCTGCCCGGTGGCGGTCGTGCGGCCGAGGAGCCTGCCGTGAGCGCGTTGCACGGCCGGGCCGCGCAACGGTTGCTCGCGACCTACGAGACGGTATTCGCGGCGAGTGCGCTGGTCGGCGGAATCTGCCTGATGGCAGGCGCCCCGGGATTCCGGCTGCCGCTGTCGGCCCTCGTGCCGCTCGGGCTGTCCAGCTGGGCGCTGCCCGGGCTGGCGCTCGTGATCGCGATCGGCGGCACGCTCGCCTGGGCCGCGTTCGCGGCGTGGCGCGGGGATCCGGGGGCGCATTGGTTCGGGTACGCCGCGAGCGTCGTGCTCGCCGGCTGGCTGGCGATTCAGTTCGTCGTGCTGGGCTTCCGCGAGCCGGTGCAATGGGTGACGCTCTCCCTGGCCGTGGTGCTGGTCCTGCTGAGCAGGCTCGCGCAGCGGGCGGTGCGGTCGTGACCCGCGCGGCGCGGCCGGTGACGTACTACGACACGACCGGCCTGCGGTTGCGGCGGAACGGAATGGCGATCAGCCGCACGGGCAGCGCGTGGCAGCTCGATCTCGGCGACGGCCGGGGATGCCGGGTCGAGGCTCCCGGCGTGGACCAGGTGCCGCACGAGCTGTCGCGGCTGGTCCGCGCGTACAGCCGGGACCTGGAACTGGTCCCGGTGCCAAGGCAGGACGGCACCGGACCGGGCGTCGGCGAGGAGTCTGGCACGGCTCGGCAGGTGGTGCTCGCCTACCTGGAACGCGAGGTCGGAGCACTCGCGCGCGCCGACCTCGCAGTGCGGCTGGAAGAGCCCGAGGGCGTGCACGACTTGCGAGTGGCTGCCCGGCGGATCCGCGCCACACTAAGGACTTTCGCGCCGGTGCTCGGCGGGAGGCTCGCCGGGAGGTTCGGGTCGGCGTTGCGCTGGCTCGGCGCGAGCGCAGGACCGGCCAGAGACGTCGAGGTGCAACGGGCCCGGTTCTTCGCCGCGTTGGACAAGCTGCCGTCCGATGCGGTCGAGGACGAGGTGCGCGTAGCCGCGGAGCAGGTTTTCACCGCGCAGGCGGAGGAAGCCGCCGCCGAGTGCGCGGTCGTCCTCGACTCGCCGCGGTACCTGCAACTGCTGAACGCACTGGACGTGTTCGTGGTCGTGCTGCGCGAGCAAAGCACTGGTGCGCAAGGGAAACGCGCGCGACGACCGGCAGAGAAGGTGCTTCCGGAACTGGTCTGGAAGGTGGTCGCGGAAACCGATGCGCGCGTCGGCACGGGAGACGTGCACGCAGTACGCAAGAGCGTGAAACGGCTCCGGTACGCCGTCGAGGCGGCGGGCGCGGCGCTGCCGGTCGAGCAGGACCAGGTACTGAAACGCCTGCGGGGACTGCAGGAACTGCTCGGCGAGTACCAGGACGCAGTGGTCGCGCAGGACAGGCTGCGGCCGCTTGTCGAGGCAGGCGAGGGGACGCGGGCCCACGCCCTGGTGCTGGAAGCCGAGATCCGCTGCGCCCAGCAGTGCGCCGAGGCGCTTCCCGCGGCGTGGCGCGAGGTGTACCGGCAACTGGCGCCGTTGCGGCGCGGATGACGTTGGTCCTTCGCACCGGTGACTCCGGACCGGCGTGCCAGACCGGTTTCGTTGCCTATTTTCGAGGCAGCACAAGGAAAGGACGGACCTGATGCGCGCACGCGATCTGATGTCCGCACCGGTCGAGACGGTGCATCCGTGGACTCCCGCCAAGGAGGCGGCCGAAATCCTGTCCGAACACGGCTTCACCGCGCTGCCGGTGGTGGACGACGACGACCGGTTGACCGGCATCGTCACCGAGGCGGATCTGATCCGCGGCCGGATCCCGTCCGATGCGCGGTCGGAGCACCTGCACCCGTACCACCCGGGCGCGATCGACACGACGGTCGGCGCGGTGATGACGTCTCCGGCGACGGCGATGTCGTCCGGCACCGACGTCGCCGACCTGTGCCAGGCGCTGGTGGACGCGCGGATCCGGGCGATGCCGATCGTCGACGGCAGCAGGGTGATCGGCATCGTGACGCGCGGCGACGTCGTGCGCGTGCTCGCCCGGGAAGACCGCGCGATCGCCGCGGACGTGCGGCACCGGCTGGAGATTTACGGCGGCACGGGCCGCTGGGAGGTCGAGGTGCACGACGGGATCGTGCGGATCGCCGACCGCTACGACGACGAAACCGATCGCCACGTCGCGACGTTGCTGGCACTGGCGGTGCCCGGCGTGGTCGGAGCGGACATCGTGTCCGCGGAACAGGAAGTGGGACGATGACTGACCGGACTCGCACGGTGCTCGTAGGGATCGACGGCTCGGAGGGGGCGGCGGAAGCCGTCCGCTGGGCCGCTCGGCTCGCCTCGGGCCGCGATCTCGAACTGGAGCTGGTGCACTGCCTGCAGCTGGCGGGGCTCGTCTACGGCGGCGGTCTCGCCGGCAGCCAGGTGCTCTTCGAGGGCATCCAGCAGGACGGCGACCGCATCGCGGCCGAGGCGCGCGAGCTGGCACTGTCCGTGGACCGCTCGCTCGAGGTCCGCACCGAGGTGTTCACCGATTCCGCGCCGGCCCTGCTGATCGACCGCTCCAAGAAGGCCCGGATGCTCGTGCTCGGCCGCACCGGGACCGGCGGCTTCACCGGCATGCTCGTCGGAGCCACGACCTCGGCGGTGGCAGGCCACGCCGCCTGTCCGGTGGCGGTGATCCGCGGGCGCCACGGCGACGGCCCGGTGCCGCAGGACGGCCCGGTGGTGGTCGGCGTCGACGGCAGCCCGAACAGCGAGGCGGCGATCGCGGTCGCGTTCGAGGAGGCCAGTTTCCGGCAGGTCCCGCTGGTCGCGGTGCACGCCTGGGCCGACGTGGTCTACGACTCGACCGACAGCGCGGCGCGGCTCCTCCCGCAGTGGGAAACCTTGCAGCCCACTGAGGAACGACTGCTGGCGCAGCGGCTCGCGGGCTGGCAGGAGAAGTACCCGGACGTCGAGGTGCGGCGGAAGTTGGTCCGCGACCGGCCGCGGCACGTCCTGCTCGACGAGTCCGACCGGGCGCAGCTGCTGGTCGTCGGCAGCCGCGGGCGCGGCGGGTTCGCCGGGATGCTGCTGGGCTCGACCAGCCAGGCGCTGGTGCACCACTCCTCGTGCCCGGTGCTCGTGGTGCGGCCGGGGCGGAACCGGTGACCGCGGTCGACGCTCCCGCGGCAACGCTCAGCGGACAGGAACTCGCGCAGGTCGACGCCCAGTGGCGCGCCGCGAACTACCTCGCCGCGGGGCAGATCTACCTGATGGGCAACCCGCTGCTGCGGGAACCGCTGGAGCCCGGGCAGGTCAAGCCGCGGCTCCTCGGGCACTGGGGCACCTCGCCCGGCCTGAACTTCGTTTACGCCCACCTCAACCGCGCGATCCTGGCACACGACCTCGACGCGATGTTCGTGACCGGCCCGGGACACGGCGGCCCGGCGCTGCTGGCGAGCACCTGGCTGGAGGGCAGCTATTCGGAGGTGTGGCCGGAGGTCTCGCGCGACGCCGAGGGGATGGACCGGTTGTTCCGCCAGTTCTCGTTCCCCGGCGGGGTGCCGAGCCACGTGTCCCCGCACGTGCCCGGGTCGATCCACGAGGGCGGCGAACTGGGGTACTCGCTCGCGCACGCGTTCGGCGCCGCGTTCGACAACCCGGGCCTGCTCGTCGCGTGCGTCGTCGGCGACGGAGAGGCGGAGACCGGACCGCTGGCGACCAGCTGGCAGGCGAGCCGGTTCCTCGACCCGCGCCGCGACGGCGCGGTGCTGCCGATCCTGCACCTGAACGGCTACAAGATCGCGAATCCGACGGTGCTGTCCCGGATCCCGCCGTCCGAATTGGACTCGCTGCTGCGCGGCGCGGGCTGGGCCCCGGTGTACGTCGAGGGCGACGAGCCGGTGGCGATGCACCAGGCGATGGCCGCCGCGCTCGACGCGGTGGTCGCCGATCTGGCCCTGCTCCGCCGCGGCGGAGCGGGACCGTGGCCGATGATCGTGCTCCGGTCGCCGAAAGGCTGGACCGGACCGGCCACCGTGGACGGTCAGCAGGTCGAAGGGACCTGGCGGGCGCACCAGGTGCCGCTGACGCAGGTTCGGGAGAATCCGACGCACCTGCGGCAGCTGGAAAACTGGCTGCGGTCCTACCGGCCGGAAGAGCTGTTCGACGCCGCCGGCCGCCCGGCCGCTGCGGTCACCGCCCTGATCCCGGCCGGTGCGCGACGGATGGGCGCGAACCCGCACGCGAACGGCGGCGTGCTGCTGCGCCCGCTTTCGCTGCCGTCGGTCGCCGAACACGCCGTGCCGGTCTCGGCCGCGGGGGAGAGCACCTCGGAGCCGACCCGGGTGCTGGGCCGCTTCCTCCGGGAAGTGTTCCGCCGCAACGCCGAACGCGCGAACTTCCGGCTGTTCGGACCGGACGAAACCGCCTCGAACCGGCTCGAGGCGGTGTACGACGTGACCGCGAAAACCTGGGAACTGCCGCCCGGCCCGCCGTCCGACCACCTCGCGCCGGACGGGCGCGTCATGGAGGTGCTCTCGGAACACCTCTGCCAGGGCTGGCTCGAGGGTTACCTGCTCAGCGGCAGGCACGGGCTGTTCTCCTGCTACGAGGCCTTCGCGCACATCGTGGACTCGATGGTGAACCAGCACATCAAATGGCTGCGCATGCACCGCGAAATCCCGTGGCGGCGGCCGGTGGCGTCGCTGAACTACCTGCTGACCTCGCACGTCTGGCGACAGGACCACAACGGTTTCTCCCACCAGGACCCCGGTTTCGTGGACCACGTGGCGAACAAAGCCCCGGAGGTCGTGCGGGTGTACTTCCCGCCGGACACCAACACGCTCCTGGAAGTGGCCGCGCACTGCCTGCGCAGCCGGGACTACGTGAACGTGGTGGTCGCGGGCAAGAACGAGACGCCCGACTGGCTCGCCCCGGAAGAAGCCGCGCTGCATTGCGCACGGGGCCTCGGCATCTGGGAATGGGCCAGCACGCACGCGGACCGGGAACCGGACGTCGTCCTCGCGTGCGCGGGCGACGCCCCGACCCTGGAAATCCTCGCGGCGGCCGCGATCCTGCGCGAGGAACTGCCTTCGCTGGCGGTTCGCGTGGTGAACGTGGTGGACCTGATGCGGCTGCAACCGGAAGCCGAACACCCGCACGGCCTGAGCGACTGGGAGTTCGACGCGCTGATCACCCCGGACCGCCCGGTGATCTTCGCCTACCACGGATACCCGTGGCTGATCCACCGGCTGGCCTACCGCCGGACGAACCACGCCGGCCTCCACGTCCGCGGCTACACCGAACACGGCACCACGACGACGCCGTTCGACATGCTGGTGCGCAACCGGATGGACCGGTTCCAGCTCGTGATCGACGTCCTGGACCGCGTCCCGGGACTGCTCGCGACGACCGGCCCGCTGCGGCAGCGGATGACGCGCACGCAGGAACGGCACCGGCGGTGGATCGTCGAGCACGGGGAGGATCTGCCCGAGGTGCGGGAATGGCGGTGGCCTGGGCAGTAATCGTCCGGCTGAGCTGCGCGGCGGGCGTGCGGTTTTCCGTGCACCCGCCGCGTGGCATGGGCGTACGCCAGCTGCTTTGGTGTGGTTGCCGTCATTGCGGCTGGTCGGAGGTGGGTCTCCTGACGGTCGGAGGCGGCCATGGCAAGGCGGCGCCGGGCCTGCGGTAGAGCTCTGCGACAAGCGGCTTGCCCCATGCCTGAAGCACGACGCAATCCAGATGCACCGGGTGCGGGCGACCGCCCAGTCCGTGTTGCCATAGCGCGTCGAACAGCCAGAAATCGAGCGGGCACGCGAAGCCGTCGCTGTCGGGAGCTCCGGCGGAGATCAGCAGGATGCGGTTCTCCGGAACGTCCTTCTTGGCGATGATCTCTTTGACCAGCGTCTGCGCCTCGATCAGCCGGAACTCAGCCTGTGCGGCGCCGACGACCGTGACCGGATCGCCCGTTGAGACAGCGGAACGTTCCGCACGCACCTTGAGTCCGGCGAATTCCCCGTAATCCCCGCCGGACAGATCAATTGTCGTAGGCAGTCCTTCGGCGGCGAGCCGGTTCGAGTCGAGATTGTCGCCCATGAACCCACGGTCCTCGCGAAGCGCCGTGACGACCTGTTCGGCGACGTCGGTGCGGCGGGTGCCAGGAGGCAGCGCCCGGTCGAGGTCGAAGGCAGCGATCACGATTGTGCGGCCGGCGAGGTGCGCGAAGCCGGACGGCTCGTCATGCAACCGCTCATGGACCAGCCGGGCCAGTTTCCGTACTCCGCCGAGCCGGGTCCGGAGCTGCTGCACCGTCAGAACCGTGAGTTCGAGCGGGTACTCAGTTCCGTCGACGGCAAGGATCCGGTCTGGCGGGTCGGTGCCCGGGCGGACGCCGACCGGCCCAGACACGATCTGGTTGAACGCCAGCGCGGTGAGCCATGCCCACAGCTGGAGGTCTTCGAGCGTGTCTTTTTCGTATCCGGTGCCCGGCAGGACCCGGTGGTCTGCCTGGGAAGTCGGGATGTGATAGATCGGGTCGTCCGGATTCCCGTCGTGCCCGACAAACGAGACGTCCATTCCCGCGATCCTAAACGCGAGATCCCTCCCGTGCCTCCGACCCGGCTCGCGCCGGAATCCGGTACTCCGCCACCCCGCGAAACTCTCCAGGCCGGTGTGTCGCGATCAGCGCGGACCGGACCCGCGTCGCGGCGAGGACATCGGCCGCGAGAGCCGCCGCGGTCGGCGCGTCGAGATGTGCGGTCGGTTCGTCGAGAAGCAGGATCGGACGCGCGGACAGCAATGCCCGCGCGATGCCGATGCGCTGGCGTTCTCCGCCGGAGACCGGTGTTCCGTGCAGGCCGAGCGCGGTGTCGAGGCCGTCCGGCAGGCTGGCGAGCCAGGCGCCGAGTTGGGCCAGCTCCAGGGCGGCCCGGATCTCGTCGTCGGACGCGCCGGGCCGGGCCAGGCGCAGATTTTCGCGCAGCGTGCTGTCGAAAAGGTGATTTTCGGTGCCGCACCAGGCGATCTGGGCGCGGACGGCGTCGCTGGGGAAGCTGCGCGTGTCGGCTCCGTCGAGGAGGATTTCGCCGGACGACGGGTCGAGATAGCGCATCAGCGCGGCGATGACTGTGCTCTTTCCGGCCCCCGAGGGCCCGGTGAGCAGGAGCCGGGTGCGGTGGCCGACGGTGAAGTCGACGTCCCGCACCGCGTCGCGCGGGGAAGCGGGCCAGCGGACCGATAGGTTCGCCGTGGCGAGGTTGTCGGCGGTGCGGAGGTCCTGCGGACTGGCCGGTTCGCTGTGCGGGGCCGGCGTCTGATCGAGCGCGGCGAGCCGTTGTGCGGCGGTGTGGCTGCCGAGAAGGCGTTGCGCGGACTCGGGAAGCCCGGCGACGAGTTCGGCGGTCGCGAGCGGAGTCAGGGCGAGCACAGCCAGGGCGGGACCGGAGAGCGTTCCGGCTCGCACGGCCAGAATTCCGAGCACGAGACACGCGACGGCGGTGAAACCCACTCCCAGTACGGCGATTCCGCTGCCGAGACCGCGGCGGGAAGCGGACCGGCGCGCCTCGGCGGTCGCGCGGGCGTCGAGTTCGCGCAGGTCGGCGTGCCGGGCGTGGGCGGCGTCGAAGGCGAGAAGGTCGGCCGAGGCGTGCAGCAATTCCACCGTGCGGGCGCTGAGTTCGCTGCGCAGCCGCGCGGTGTCTCGTTCGGCGCGGCGGGTGGCGACGGCGGTGACCGCCGGCGCCACGATCGCGGCGATCGCGAGACCCGCCGCGGCGGCGATGCCAGCGGCCGGGAGGAGGAAGCCGAGGGTGGTGGCGGTCGCGGCGAGCACGGCGAACGTGGCGGTTCCGGGCACGAGGCCGCGCACCACGAGGTCCTGCTGACGGTCCACATCGGACACCAAACGGCGCAGCAGTTCGCCGCGGCGGAGGCGGGCGGTGACGGCGGGGCCGATCCGCACGAGCCGGGTCCACACGCGCACGCGGAGTTCGGTCAGCACGCGGAGGGCGACGTCGTGGGTGAGCAGTCGTTCGACGTAGCGGAGAACTCCCTTGGCCAGCCCGAAGGTCCGGACGGCGACGATCGCGACCATCAGGCTCAGCACCGGCGGGTGCAGGGCGGCGGTCGCGATGAGCCACGACGAGGTCGCGGTGAGCGCGACGCCGCAGCCGAGCGCCGCGGTCGCGATGACGCAGGCCAGCGCCAAGCGCAGCCGGTGCGAGCGCAGCGCGGCCAAGAGCGGCCGCCAGGTCCCCGGCGGACTGTCCGGTTCGGACTCGACGAGCACCGGAACCGGGGCCGGGGCGGCGGTGGACGCAGCGGCGGCAGGGGCGTCAGCCGGTCGCGCGGCGGGCACCGTCAGGACCCGGTCGCAGAGGGCGAGCGCGGCGGGATGGTGGGTGACGACGATCGCGGTCCGCCCGTTCAGCACCGCCGGGAGCCGGTCGAGGATCGCGGCCTCGGTTTCGGCGTCGACGCCTTCGGTGGGCTCGTCGAGCAGCAGCAGCGGACGGTCGAGCAGGATCGCTCGGGCCAGCGCGACGCGCCGGATCTGCCCGGTGGAGAGGCCGGAACCCAGTTCGCCGACCGCCCTGTCGAGCGGGACGTCGAGTGCGGCGGCGGTGGCGGCCGCGCGGACCTCGGCTTCGCTCGCGTGCGGGGAACCGAGCCGGATGTTCTGCGAGACCGACCCGGCGACCAGATGCGGCCGTTGCGGGACCCAGGAAATACCGCGGCGCCAGGTCGCCTTGCCGACGTCGGCGAGATCGGTTTCCCCCGCGACGACCCGGCCGCGGTCCGGCTCGCGCCAGCCCAGCACCAGGTCGAGCAGCGTCGATTTCCCCGCCCCGCTGGGGCCGACGATCCCGACGACCTCTCCGGGCGCGACGGTCAGCGAGAACCCGTCGAGGACCGGCCCGGACCGGCCGGTCACGGTGACGTCTTCGAGGCGCAGCACGCCGTGCGCGCGTGCGGGCGCGGCGTGCTGCTCCTCGGGGGTCTCGTCGGTGAGCGCGACGATGTCCTCCGCGGCGGCGAGCCCTTCGGCGCTGTCGTGGAAGCGGGCGCCGACCGCGCGGAGCGGGAGATACACCTCCGGGGCGAGGATCAGCACGACGAGCGCGGTGTGCAGGTCCAGGTTCCCGGCGAGCAGCCGCAACCCGATGGACACGGCGACGACCGCGACCGAGAGCGTGGCGAGGAGTTCCAGCGCGAGCGCTGAGAGGAACGCCACCCGCAGCGTCCGCATGGTCTGCGTCCGGTAGCGCTCGCAGATGTCCCGCAGCGTCGCGCGTTGCGCGCGGGCGCGGCCGAACGCGGTCAGGACTCCCAGCCCGGCGACGAGGTCGAGGAAATGGTCGCCCAGCACGGAAAGCGTCCGCCATTGCCGGCGGACGTCGCGCTGGGTGAACAGTCCGATGAGGATCATGAACGCCGGGATCAGCGGCACGGTGAGCGCGACGATCAGCGCCGCGGTCCAGTCGGCGAAGAGAATCCGGGCTCCGACGACGGCGGGCACGATCGCGGCGACGAGCAGCTGCGGGAGGTAGCGGGCGAAGTATCCGTCCAGCCGGTCGACGCCGTGCGTGGCCAGCGCGGCGATTTCTGCGGGGGAGCGCGTGGTCGAGCGCGGCCCGGTCCGCAGCGCCGCACCGACGACAGCGTCGCGCAGTTGCGACAACGCCTTCGCCGACGCCCGGTGCGCGGCAGTCTCAGACAGCCAGGCGACCCCGGCACGCACAAGGACCACTCCGGCCAGCAAAGCCACCGGAGCAGCGAGTGCGGAAAGTGTCGCTCCGTCGAGGAAAGCTCGCGAAACACTGTCGGCCAGCAATTCCGCCTGGGCCAGCACGAGCAGCGCTGTCAGTCCGCCGAGCGCGGCGCAGCCGGCGATGAACGGCCGCACCGCGCTCGCCAGCCGCAGCAGGCGAGGGTCGAGCGGCCGCATCAGTGGGCGCTCGGGAGTCCGGCGCCGGCCGGGATGGAGTGCCGCCCGACCCGCTTGCGGAACACCCAGTACGTCCAGGCTTGGTAGGCCAGCACGATCGGGGTGAACGCGAACGCGACCCAGGACATGATCTGCAGCGTGTAGGGCGTCGAAGAGGCGTTCGCGGTCGTGAGGCTGAACGCCGGGTCGGTCGTCGAGGGCAGCACCGCCGGGTAGAGCGACCAGAACAGCGTGGCGGTGACCCCGACGATGGCCAGCGCGGTGCACAGGAACGAGAATCCGTCCCGGCCGCGGATGCCCAGCAGGATCCCGGCGGCGAGCGATACGGCCGCCGCGGTGGCGAAGACCCAGGTCCACAGGTCGTGGTCGAGCGCGGTCCAGGCGAGGAACCCGCCGCCGCAGATCAGCGCGGCGGCGCCGAGCGGGGCGACGAGCGACTGTGCCCGGTCGCGCACCGGCCCGGTGGTCTTGAGCGCGAGGAAAACGGTGCCGTGCAAGGTGAACACGGTGAGCGTCGCGAGCCCGCCGAGGAGCGCGTACGGATTGAGCAGCGTGAAGAAGGTCCCGGTGAAGTGGTGCTGGGCGTCGAGCGGAACTCCGTGCACGATGTTGCCGAACGCGACTCCCCACAGCAGGGCGGGCACGGCGGAGCCGATCGTGATGACCCAGTCCCAGGTGTTGCGCCAGCGGGCACTGTCGATCTTGCCGCGGAATTCGAAGGCGACGCCGCGGCAGATGAGGGCCACCAGGACCACCAGCAGGGCCAGGTAGAAGCCGGAGAACAGGCTCGCGTACCAGAGCGGGAAGGCGGCGAAGGTCGCGCCGCCCGCGACGAGCAGCCAGACTTCGTTGCCGTCCCAGACCGGGCCGATGGTGTTGATCAGCACCCGGCGGTCGGTGTCGTCGCGGCCGAGCACGCGCAGGAGGATTCCGACGCCGAAGTCGAATCCTTCGAGGACGAAGTAGCCGGTCCACAGGACCGCGATGAGCAGGAACCAGACGTCGGTCAGCGCCATCTCGATGCTCCGGGTTCAGTAGGCGAAGGCCGCGGGGCGCGGCTCGTCGGATTCGGGGGCGTCCGCGGCCTCGGGCGGCGGCGGCCCGGCTTTGGCGTAGCGGACCATCAGCACGCCGTCGACGACTGCGAGCACTGCGTAAAGGACGGTGAAGACGATCAGCGAGGTGAGCACGTTGCCGGCCGAGACTGTGGGAGAGACCGAATCTGCGGTGGTGAGCACGCCGAACACCGACCACGGCTGGCGGCCCATTTCGGTGAAGATCCACCCGACGCTGTTGGCCAGGAAGGGAAACGACAGCGCGACGGTCGCGGCGGGAAGGAACCAGCGGGCGCGGGGGCTCCGGCCGCGGCGGAACAGCCACAGCCCGGCGGCCGACAGCAGCAGGCACAGGAACCCGAAGCCGATCATCAGCCGGAAGGTCCAGTAGGTCACCGGGATGTCGGGCCGGTAGTCGCCGGGGCCGTACTTCTGCTGTTCGGCGGCCTGGAGATTGTTGATGCCCTCGACCTGCCCGTCGAACCGCCCGGTCGCCATGAAGGACAGCACGCCCGGGACGCGGATGCTGAACTTCTCCTGCGAACCGTCGAGCGAGCCGATGGTGAACAGCGAGAACGACGCGGGGGAGACGGTGTCGTAGAGCGCTTCGGCGGCGGCCATTTTCATCGGCTGCTGCTGAGTCATCAGCCGGGCCTGCAGGTCGCCGGTGACGATCACGCCGAGGCTCGCGACGAGCACGGTGACGAGGGCGAGCTTCATCGACGGCCGGAAGACGTCGGCGTCGCGCTTCTTCCGGAGCTGCCACGTGCTGATGCCGACGACGAACATGCCGCCGGTGAGGAAGCAGGCGGTGATCGTGTGCGCGAAGGCGCCCAGCGCGGTCGAGTTGGTCAGCACCGCGCCGAAGTCCTTCAGCTCCGCGCGCCCGGTCGCCGGGTTCACCTCGGAGCCGACCGGATGCTGCATCCACGAGTTCGCGGCGAGGATGAAGTAGGCCGACAGCACGGTCCCGATCGAGGCGAGCCAGATCGTGGCCAGGTGCAGCTTTTTCGGCAGCCGGTCCCAGCCGAAAATCCACAGGCCGAGGAATGTCGATTCCAGGAAGAACGCCAACAGCCCCTCGATCGCCAGCGGGGCACCGAAAATGTCGCCCACGAAGCTGCTGTAGTCCGACCAGTTCATGCCGAACTGGAACTCCTGCACGATGCCGGTCGCCACTCCCATGGCGAAGTTGATCAGAAACAGCTTGCCCCAGAACTTGGTCATCCGGCGCCAGCGGTCGTCGCCGGTGCGGACCCACGCGGTCTGCATGCCCGCGACGAGGAAGGACAAGCCGATGGTGAGCGGGACGAAGAGGAAGTGGTAGACGGTCGTGATCCCGAACTGCCACCGCGCCAGGTCCAGGGCGTTCATGCGGATCTCCTGCTCGCTGAGGGAAAGGTCGTCGTGAGCATCCGGTGCGCGGGGGCGGCGGAGAGAGGGTCCTTGGTCATCTTCCGGGCGGTCGCAGGGCACTTCGGCGGCGCTTGACGGTGTTTCCACGACGCGGGAAACTCCCTGTGGTGCAAGGGCGCGCACATCCGACCGGCAGGGAGCAGCGGTGAGCGAGCGGAACGCACCGGAGCGGGCCGGGCTGACCTTCCCCGACCAGCCGAGGATGGAGCTGGACCAGCTGCTGGCCCAGCTGGTCGAGCGAGCCCAGGAAGTCATGGGCGCCCAAGGCCGGCTCCGGGGCCTGCTGCGCGCGACACAGACCATCACGACCGGGCTCGCGCTGCCCTCGCTGCTGCGGCGCATCGTGGAGGCGGCCAGGGAACTCGTCGGGGCGCGGTACGCGGCGCTGGGCGTGATCGGCCCGGACGGACGGCTGACCGAGTTCGTGCACACCGGGATGGACCCGGACGCGGTCGAGCGGATCGGCGGGCTGCCCGAAGGCAAGGGCCTGCTCGGCGCGGTGATCGAGGACCCGCGGCCGATCCGGTTGACCCGGCTGCAGGACGATCCCCGCTCGTCCGGGTTCCCCGCCGGGCATCCGCCGATGACCAGCTTCCTGGGCGTGCCGATCCAGGCGCGGGGCTCGGTCTTCGGCAATTTGTATTTCGCCGACGGGGAACGCGGTCCGTTCAGCGCCGAGGACGAGCAGCTGGCTCTCGCGCTCGCCGCGGCGGCTGGCAGCGCGATCGAGAACGCGCGGCTGTACGAGACCGCGCGTAACCAGCAGGAATGGCTGCGCGCGTCCGCCGCCCTGACCAGGGAGCTGCTGGCGGCGGAGACAGCGGATCCGCTGGAGCGCGTGGTCGACTACCTGCGGGAACTCGCGTCCGCCGACCTCGTCGCCGTGTTCCGCCCGGCCGAAGAGGGAGGACGCGCGCGGATCGGGTACGCGGCCGGTTCCGGCGCGGGCGAACTGGCCGGAGGGGAACTGACCGCGGAGTCCGCTGTGGTCGGTGCGGTGCTCGCGAGCGGCGAACCGAAGCTGGGCACGTGGCCGGACGAGGCAGCGCAGGGGCTGACGCCCTCCACAGCGGACCTGAACCTCGACGCGGTGCTGCTGGTCCCGTTCGTCGGTGGCGACCAGCCGCCCGCGGTGCTCGCTGCCGCACGGTTGACCAGCCGCGCGGCGTTCGGCGAGGACGAGCTGGAGATGGCGGCGTGGTTCGCCGACCAGGCGGCGGTGGCGGTCGAACTGGCGCAGGCCCGCGCGGAACGCGAGGCCGCCGCGCTGCACGACGAGCGCGACCGGATCGCGGCCGGGCTGCAGCGCGAAATCCTGCAGCGGCTGTACTCCACCGGATTGTCGTTGCAGACCACAGCCGGGCTCGCGCGCTCGCCGGTCGTGGCCACCCGGCTGCGAGAGACGGTCGCCGAGCTCGACGACATCATCGCGCAGGCGCACAGCACGGTCTTCCAGCCGGGCGACGGCCCGCCGCGATCGCCGGAGCCGGTTCGCGACCAGGTCCTGCGGGTGCTGGCCGAAGCCGGGGAGGCGCTGGGGTTCCCGGTGTCCACGCAGCTGGCCGGGAAGCTCGACGAGGTCCGGTCCGACGCGGTCGTGCCGTTCCTCGACGAAGCGCTGCGGCTGGTCGCCCGGCACGCGTCGGCCCAGTCGGTGGAGGTCGGGATCCAGGCGGAACCGGCACGGACGACGGTGACCGTCCGGTACGAGGGCAGCGGCGATCTCGCCGGTCCGGCCGCGGCGGAGCTGGCCGCGCTCGCGGAGCAGGCGAACCGCCGGGGCGGGACGCTCACCGCGGCCGGCGGGTCCCGGCTGGTCTGGTCGGTTCCGAGACCGGAAGGGTCTTCGGCCGGGGATTGAGGACTTTCGGCACCGCCGCTGAAGGACTCCCGGTCGTAGGCTCGTTTCCGGCCGCGCGGCACACCGCCGCGCCCGAGGCAGGAGAAGAACGGATGTTGCGCGTTTTCCTGGTGGACGATCACGAGGTGGTCCGGCGCGGGGTCGCCGACCTGCTGGACGAGGACGACCGGATCACTGTGGTCGGCCAGGCGGGCAACGTTTCGCAGGCCCTGGCCCGGATCCCGGCGCTGCGGCCGGAGGTCGCGGTGCTGGACGTGCGGCTGCCCGACGGCAACGGCATCGAGCTGGCCCGCGAGCTGCGGTCCCGCCTGCCCGAGCTGAAATGCCTCATGCTCACGTCCTATACCGACGAACAGGCGATGCTGGACGCCGTCATGGCTGGCGCGAGCGGCTTCGTGATCAAGGACATCAAGGGTCTCGACCTCGTGTCGGCGGTGCTGGACGTCGGGGCGGGGAAGTCGTTGCTGGACGCGCACGCCGCAGCCGCGTTGATGGCGAAGCTGCGCGACAGCGCGGAGAAAAAGCGGGGCCCGCTGGCGCAGCTGTCCGAACAGGAGCGCACGCTGCTGGAGCTGATCGGCGAAGGCTTGACGAACCGTCAGATCTCCGAGCGGATGTTCCTGGCCGAGAAGACGGTGAAGAACTATGTCTCGCGGTTGCTGACGAAGCTCGGCATGGAGCGGCGCACGCAGGCCGCGGTGCTGGCCACGGAGCTGCGGAGCGAGCGCAGGTGAACCGTGGCCCGGCGACGCGGGTCAGGCGCTGAGCGGGGGCGGGTCGAACAGGACGTCTTCCAGCGCTCGGCGCGGCGTCCAGGCGACTGGGGTGCCGTAGCCGAGGCGGAGCACGATCTGCGGCCAGAGTCCGCCGCCGAGCAGGTCGCGGAGGCGGGCGCGGATCGCGGGCACTTCGACCGGCTGGGAGATGAACGAGGCGTCGATCCCGTCGGCAGTGGCAGTCAGCAGCACCCGCTGCATGGCCTGTCCGGCGCGGAGCCGGTCGATCGGCTCGTCGGCGAAGGTGCCGATCACGACGACGGTCGGCGTCGCTCCCGGAGCGCGGGTGCCGTCGCCGAAATCACGCAGGACCCAGGCGTCGTCCGCGGCGGTTTCGCCGCCGGCGGCGAAGGGGACGCCGTCCCGGTTCTCCCGGCCGCGTCCGGTCCAGCGCTGCCATTCGGCGAGGAACGCCGGGTCGTTCAGCTGGATGCGGTGGCTTTCGCGGACCAATTCCTTGAGCCCGGCGAGCTGGCCCTCGTCGAGCTGCGGCATCCACGCGTGCTCGATCTCGGCCGCGTGCCGCAGGGCGCCCAGCGTCCCGCCCGGAACGGGTTTGGGGGTGAACGGCGTGCGGTTGGTGTGCCTGCGAGGGATGGCTTTGGCAAGAGCGGCCAGCCTCGGGTCGACGGTGGCGGCCGCACGCGGACGCACGACTGCCAGCAGGTCGGGATCGCTGCGCCGGGGCAGCAGCGTCGTGGCCGGGTGGAAGCCGGCTGCGTGGATCGCGGTGCGCAGGTTGAACAGCGCGGCTCCGCACGAGAGCAGCAGCTCCCGCCGGTCGGGATCGGCGACGGGCAGGGCGCGGTCGAGGTCGGCGTGCACCTCGATGCCCGCCGGGCCGCTGCTGAACAGCCAGGGCTGGGTGTTGTGCGTGGACGGCGCCAAAGTCGCGGAACGCAGCACCGAGGTCACTTGATCGGCGCTGAGCTGGCCCGCGGGGGCCACATTGAGGGTCATCGTTCTCCCACACCGCGAAACGCGGCACACTGTGTCGTACCTGGTTGTTCCCCTCCAGCATGCGTTCGCTGGGCGGGGAGCGCACAGGGGAGAAAGTCATCTCTCTGAGGGCGCACCGAGCAGCGAAAGCGAGTCTGATGCCGGAAGCAGGAGAGGGCGGCCTGAGGCTGTCCCGAACCTTGTCGCAGCTGCGGCTGCGGGAGACGTTGCGCGATCTGCAGGAGCGGATCGAGCTGTTGATCGGCACCCGGGACAAAATGGACGGCTTGCTCGAGGCGGTGCTGGCGGTTGCGTCGGGACTGGAGCTGGACGCGACGCTGCGTCGGATCGTGCAGGCCGCGGTGGAGCTCGGCGAGGCTCGTTACGGCGCGCTGGGCGTGCTGGGCGACGACGGCGCGCTGGCCGAGTTCGTGTACCTGGGCATCGACGCGGAGACGCGGGAGCGGATCGGGCATCTTCCGGAGGGGCACGGTCTGCTGGGGTTGGTGATCGACGATGCGAAGCCGTTGCGGCTGACGGAGATTTCGGCGCATCCGGCGTCGGTGGGGTTCCCGGCGAATCATCCGCCGATGCACTCGTTCCTCGGGGTTCCGGTGCGGGTCCGCGAGGAAGTCTTCGGGAATCTCTATCTCACCGAGAAGAAAGACGGGGCGGAGTTCACCGACGACGACGAGGTGATCGTGCAGGCGCTGGCCGCGGCGGCGGGGATCGCGATCGAGAACGCGCACCTGTACGAGCAGACGCGGTTGCGGCAGCGGTGGCTCGGCGCGACCAGCGAGGTGACCACGGAACTGCTGGGCGGGACGGATCCGGTGGACGCGCTGGAGCTGATCGCGGGCCGTGCGCTGGAGCTGACCGGTTCGGACGTCACGATGCTCGCGTTGCCGGGCACGGGCCGGCTCGATGTCGACGAGGAGCGGGACACCGATCCCGCGGAACTGACCGTGACCGTGTGCGCGGGCGGTGACGCCACCGATCTCATGGGATTGCGGATGTCGGTCGAGGGGACGGTGCCGGGGGCGGTGTTCCGGGACCGTACTCCGCGCCGGATGGCGGAGCTGGCGCTGCTGCCCGACCGCGGCCGCGGTCCCGCGCTGGTGGTGCCGTTGCGGGCGGGCGACCACACGTCGGGGGTGTTGATCGCGTTGCGGGAGCCGGGTTCGGCGCTGTTCGAGACGGCGCAGCTGCCGGTGCTCGCGTCGTTCGCGGACCAGGCCGCGCTGGCGTTGCAACTGGCGGCGCAGCAGCGGGCGGCGCGGGAGCGCGACGTGCTGTCGGATCGGGACCGGATCGCCCGGGATCTGCACGACCATGTGATTCAGCGGTTGTTCGCGGTGGGGCTGGCGATGCAGAGCACGCAGCGGCGGACGAAAGCGCCGGAGCTGCAGCGGCGGTTGCAGGAGAGCATCGACCAGATGCACGAGATCGTGCGCGAGATCCGGACGGCGATTTTCGACCTGCACGGCGGCGCGGCAGGGGAGACGCGGCTGCGGAACCGGTTGCACGACGCGATCGCGGAACTGACCGACGACGCGCCGCTGCACCCGGCGGTCAGTATGGCAGGCCCGCTCGACGCGGTGCCCGCCCAGCTGGCCGAGCACGTGGAAGCGGTGGTGCGGGAAGCGGTCAGCAACGCGGTCCGGCACGCAGGCGCGGACACATTGACTGTTTCGGTGTCGGCGCGGGACGACGCGGTGCGAGTGACGGTCACCGATGACGGGAAGGGACTCCCGGAGGACGTTTCGCCGAGCGGGCTGGGAAACCTGCGGGAGCGAGCGGAGTCGATGGGCGGTGCCTTCACTCTCGAATCGCATCCCGGCGGCGGGGTGCGGCTGGACTGGTCGGCTCCGCTGCGCTGAGCCCGCGCGTTCTCATCCCGTCGCAGCGGGAATCAACCGCCGCGCCGCTTGCGGCGTGATCACCACGACCGGGCACCGCGAATACCGGACGCAGTCGCGGGAAACGCTGCCCAGCAGCAGTTCCCGCGCCAGGCCGGTCCCGTGTGCACCGACCACCAGCAGGTCCGCTTCCGCGGACGCGGTCACCAGTTCCGTCGCCGGGTCGCCGTGCGGCGTGGCGACCGAGACCTCCGGGGCGTTCGGGAATTCCCGCCGGATGGCCGCGATGCGCTGGTACGGCAGGGGTTGGCCGGCCGGCTGACGGCCGTGCGGCTGGAAAGCCAGCGACGTACCGGGAAGCAAGGCTTCCGAGGGGCGCACCACGATGGCGTGCACGCGGTCGCCGGGGTGCGCGGCGACCTGAAGGGTCCAGCGCAGCGCGGCGTCGCCGTGCGGCGAACCGTCGACGCCGACGACGATGAGACGGCCGGGAGTGTTCATGGTCCTGCCCCTTTCTCTGGGCTGAAGCCGATCGTGCGGCAGGGAACGCGCGCCGGGACAGGGCCGGAGGTCATCGCTGCGCGGGAGGACGTCTGCGGTCCGCGCGATGACTTTCGGCCCCAGCACCGGGCAACGGAGCGCGGTCAGCATGAACGGGCCGGGACAACGGATCCCGGCTCCGGGAGTGACCATGAAGACCTCGGCGACCGCAGACCTCGCCCCCTCCGAAACGGCCGCGCTCGTCCAGGCGGTCAGCCGGGCCCCGTCGGTGCACAACAGCCAGCCCTGGCAGTTGCGTGTCCGCGGCGCCGACGTCGACCTCGTCGAGCGCGCCGACGTCGTGTTGCCGTGGCACGATCCCGAGGGCCGCGACCGGCTGCTCTCGTGCGGAGCCGCGCTCGCGAACCTGCAATTGGCCGCGCAGGCACTCAGTCGCGAAATCACCACCTCGTTCCCCGCAGACGCAGACATGGTCGCGACAGTCCACACCAGACCCGGCGACCCCCCGGCTCTCGCGAACCTGGCGCGCTACCACGCGATCGGCCGCCGCCGGAGCTATCGCCGCGAGTTCGCGCCGGAACCCGTGCGCGCGGCAGATCTGGCAGAAATCCTCGACGCGGCCGACGACCCGGCAGTGCACGCCGTTACACCGCCGCATGGCGAGGCGCTCGCGGAGATGCTCGGCTTCGCCACCCGCGTGTTCCGCGCCGACACGGCCTATCAACGAGAACTGGACGCCTGGACCGCGCACACCTTCGGCCCCCGCGCGCTGGGTGCCGTCGACGGAGTTCCGGAGGCGGCCCTCGGCGACGCGCCGTTGCCCGCGGCGGGTCTCGTCCGCCGGACGACTCCGGTGCCCGACGATGTCCGGCTGGCCGAACGGCTCGCGGCGGAGACGCTCGTGGTGATCTGCACCGGCGACGACACGCGGCGGGCACACCTCGCCGCGGGCGTCGCGCTCCAGCGGATGTGGCTGGAGGCGACCGTGCACGGCTTGGCCGGGTCGGTCCTCACCCAGCCGCTGCACCTGACCGGCTTCCGGGAACACCTGGCCGATCGACTCGGCCTTCCCGGACTGCCGCAGGCGATCTTCCGCTGCGGAAACCCGGTTTCGGCGGCTCCGCCGTCGCCCCGGCTGCCGCTGGGAGACCTGCTTTGCCATGACGTTCCCGGAGGAATGGAATGAACACCGTCATCGAAATATCCGGACTGTACAAGGCTTTCGGCCGCACGCAAGCGCTGTCCGGACTGGACCTCAGCGTCGAAACGGGGGAGGTGCACGGTTTTCTCGGCCCGAACGGGGCGGGGAAGACGACCGCCTTGCGGCTGCTGCTCGGACTGGTGCGGGCCGACGCGGGCCGGATGCGGCTGTTCGGCGGCGACCCGTGGCGGGACGCGGTGGCCCTGCACCGGCGGCTGGCCTACGTCCCCGGAGAAGTCGCGCTGTGGCCGAACCTCACCGGCGGCGAGACGATCGACTTCCTCGGCCGGTTGCGCGGCGGCACGGATCCCGTGCGCCGGACGCGCTATCTGGAGCTGTTCGAGCTGGACCCGGCAGTCCGGGTGCGCGCGTACTCGAAGGGCAACCGGCAGAAGATCGCTGTGATCGCGGCTCTCGCCGCCGACGCCGAACTGCTGGTGCTGGACGAGCCGACGACTGGTCTGGACCCGCTGATGGCCGAGCAGTTCCGGCAATGCGTGCGCGAGGAGCGCTCGCGCGGCCGGACCGTCCTGCTGTCCAGCCATGTCCTCGCCGAGGCCGAGGCGCTGTGCGACCGGGTGAGCATCCTGCGCGCCGGAAAGGTCGTCGACACCGGGAGCCTCGGCCAGTTGCGCCACCTGACCCGGACCTCGCTGACCGTGCGGATGTCCGGGCCCGCGGACGGGCTCGCCCGGCTCGTCGGGGTGCACGATCTCGCCGCCGACGACGGCTTGGTGCGGCTGAGCGTGGACAACGCCGCGTTGAGCGAAGTGCTGGCGGAACTGGGCAGGCGCGAGGTACGCAGCATCGAGAGCCGCCCGCCGACGCTGGAAGAGCTGTTCCTGCGGCACTACCGCGAACCGGAAACGGTGTCCGCGTGAACTCCGTGGCGGGAGCCGGCGCGTTGATCCGGCTCGCCCTTCGCCGGGACCGGGTGCGGCTCCCGGTGTGGATTCTGGTGTCTGCTGCGATGACGGCCGCCGCGGCGGCAGCGACCGCAGATGTGTATCCCACTGACGAGGCGCGTCGCGCGGCGGTGGCGAGCATCAACGCCGTGCCCGCGCTGGTCGCTCTGTACGGCCCGGTCGCCGAGCCGACCGCGGGCGCGGCCGCCGTCTTCAAGCTGACCGCCTTCGGCGCCGCGCTCGTCGCACTCCTGACGGCGCTCACGGTCGTCCGGCACACCCGGGCCGAGGAGGAATCCGGCCACTGGGAGCTGGTGCGCGGTGCGGCGACCGGCCGGCACGCGGGACTCGCGGCGGCCGGCGCACTGCTGGCAGCGACGGCGCTCGGGCTTGGCGCGGGCGCGGCGGCGGGACTCGTCGCGGCGGGGCTTCCGCTTGGCGGCTCGCTGGCCTTCGGGCTCGGCTGGGCGGGGACGGGGCTCGTTTTCGGGGCGCTGGCCGCGCTCGCGGCGCAGGTCGCACGGAGCGGCCGGGCCGCGTCGGAAATCGCTGTGCTCGCGCTCTTTGTGGCGTACCTGCTGCGTGCGGTGGGGGACGCGACCGGTCCGCGGTGGCTGTCGTGGCTTTCCCCGGTGGGGTGGGTCAGCCTGCTGCGGCCGTTCGCGGGCGACCGGTGGTGGGTGCTGGCGCTTCCGCTCGGAGCGGCCCTGCTGCTGGGGTCGGCGGCGTTCGCCGTTTCCCGGCACCGGGATCTCGGCGCCGGCCTGCTCGCCGTGCGTCCCGGTGCGACGCGGGCCGGACGCCTGTTGTCCGGTCCGGCGGGGCTGGCCTGGCGGCTCGACCGCGGGGCCGTGGGGTACTGGACGCTCGCGTTCGCCGTGCTGGGACTGGTCGTCGGCAATCTTTCCGGTTCACTGGGCACTTTCTTCGCCACCGCACAGGCCAGACAGCTGATCGCTGCGCTCGGCGGGGAGCAGGCGCTGACCGATGCGTTCCTGGCCGCCGAGTTCGGGGTGTCCGGCGTGCTTGTTTCGGCGCTCGCGATCGTCCTCGTCGGACGGTTGCGGGCCGAGGAGTCGAGCGGCCGGGCGGCCGCGGTGCTGGCCGGCCCGGTCGCCCGGGCGCGACTGGCCGGCGGTGCGGTGTCGGTCGCCGTCGCGGCCACGGCGGCGCCTTTGCTCGCCGCCGCCGTCACCGCGGGCCTCACCGGCGGCGGGTCGCGCCTGATCGGAGCGGCCGTCGTCCAACTGCCCGGAGTCTGGGTCCTCACCGGGGTCGCGCTCGCGGTCTTCGGAGTCTTCCCCCGGGCGGGCTGGCTGTCCTGGGCGGCGCTGGCGGTGTTCCTGGTCCTGGGCGAGTGCGGTCCGTTGTTCCACGCGCCCGGCTGGGTGCTGGGGATGTCGCCGTTCGCGCACCTTCCGCACGTCCCGGGCGGAATCGTCGACATCGGGCCGCTGCTGTGGCTCACCGCGGTCGCGGCGCTGCTCGGCGGGGCCGGATTCGCTGCCTTCGGCCGCCGCGACCTGACCGCGTGAGGGCCGTTGGTCCCTCGGATTCGGGACCGGCTCCGCTACCTCGCCGCGCCGCCGGAAGCGACGCTGGTTTCACTGCCCCGCGAACCCGGAGACCGCGATGTACACGTTCCTGCCCCTTGCTGTCGACCAAGCGCTCGCGGCTGCCGTGCGCGCGCCGTCCCCGCAGAACACGCAGCCGTGGCGGTTCGTCGTCGACGGGCCCCGGATCGAGGTAAGGCTGGACCGGGACCGCGTCCTTCCGATCGCCGACCCGGCCGGCCGCGAGGCGCGGCTCGCCTGCGGCGCGGCGCTGTGCAACCTGACGCTCGCCTTGCGGGTCAACGGCGTGCGCAGCCGGGTGCGGATCGTCCCGGACGCGGCCGACCGCGACCTGCTGGCGATCGTGCAGATCGAGGGGAACGTCCGTCCGTCCACTGTGGACCGCAAGCTCGCCGAAGCGGTCTTCCGGCGGCACACCAACCGGCGTCCGCTGTCCGACCGGGCGGTGCCGGTGGCGGCACGGGCGCTGCTGCGCTCGGCCGCGCTGGGCGAGGGCGGCCAGCTCGAGTTCCTGGACGCTTCGGGCCGGTACGCGCAGGTGTCCGCCCTCGTCCGGCGCGCGGAGACCGAACAGGCCACGGACGCGGAGTTCCGGGCAGAGGCAGAGAAATGGACCGGCCGCGAAGCGGATTCCCCGGACGGCGTGCCCACCGCCGCGTTCGGCCCGCCCGCCGACGTTCCCGGCGTGGTGTCGCTGCGCTCGTCGCACGAGAACCGGTCGATCCCGCCGCGGCAGTTCGAGCAGGACCCGGTGCTGGCCGCGGTGATCACCCGCGACCAGGGCGCGGCGGCCGAGGTCCGCGCCGGGATGGTCATGGAACGCGTCCTGCTGACCGCGACCGCGGAGGGGCTCGCGACGTCGTTCCTGTCGCAGCCGTTCGAAGCGCGGTCCACGCGGGCGCAGCTGCTGGCGGCCTTCCGCGGTCTCGGACAGGTGCACACGCTGCTGCGCATCGGGTACGGGCTCCCCACCCGGATGACAGCGCGCCGCCCAGCCGCGGAGGTGACGACGGTGCGGAGCGTGCCGGAGGTCCCGGCGTCGTGACTGATGCGCTGGGATAATCCGATCCGTTCAGGACGCCCCAGCGCCGGGAAGCACCCGAAGCACGTCCTGGAACGTCACCATGCCGACGAGCACCCCGTCGTCCAGCACGGGCAGCGAACGGATCCCGGTCTCGCTCATGCGGCGGGCCAGCTCGCCGCAATCCAGGTCGGCCGCCGCGCACAGAGCCGGGGCCCGCATGACCGCACCGGCCGTGCGGTGTCCGCTGAGCATCGCGCCGGCATCCGGGTCCGCCTCGCCGGGGATCCCCGCGCGGATCACGTCCTCCTCGGTCAGCAGGCCCATCAGCCGGCCGCGGCTGTCGACGACCGGCAGGGCGGTGAACCCGTGCCGGGCCATCAGCCGGGCAGCCTCGGGCAACGGGACCGAGGCGGTCACCGCGATTACCGGCGTGGTCATGATGTCGCGCGCGTGCATGGGAGTCTCCGTTCGTCGCGCTCCTGCGTCGACGATCACCCCGAAACCTCGGCGCGCCAAGGGCATTTGGTCCCGGTCACAGTGCCCTTCCGCGCGGGACCGGCGGCCCGCGCGTCCGGGCGGAATTCCTCTTCGGACGGGACGTTTTCCCGGCGATTCTGGGGGCTGGCAATCCTTACGGAAGGGGCGCGAGATGAACGCGTCAACGGACCGCGTAGTGCGGTGGTGGCACCTGCTCGTCCCCGGGCGCGGTTCGGTGGCCCGGCCCTCGGACCGGTTCCAGTCCGGTCTCCTCCTCGTGGCGGTTCTCGTCGCGCTGGCCGCGGTCCCGTTCGCGGCGGCCGCGGGTTCCGAGCTGTACGCGACCCAGAAACCCGTCTCGGCCGAGCAAGTCGCGCAGCGCAGCAAGGCGACCGCCGTGCTGCTGGCCGACGGCCCGGCGACGACGGTGAGCGGACGCAGCGGCGTCGTCGCGAACTCCGCGCCGACGGACGCGGTCTGGCAGGCTCCCGACGGTTCGCGCCGGGTCGGCAAAGTGGCCGCCGACGAGGGGGCGCGGCGCGGCGACCAGGTCACGATCTGGGTGGATCGAGCCGGAAACCCGGTTCCGCCGCCGCTGACCGCCGCGGCAGTGCTGGTCGACGCGGTATGCGCGACGCTGGGGCTGTGGGTGTCGGTGTGCTTGCTGCTGGCTCTGGTGTACGGCGGCACGGTGTTCGCGCTGAACCGGCACCGGCTCGCCGAATGGCAGCGCGAATGGGACGCCGAGCAGGAAAAGCGCACCCATCCGTGAGGACGGCCGGTCAGCAGGCCGAGACTGCGAGAGCGCGGGCGACGCACGGGTGCGGCTCCTCCGTCAACGGAAAAGCCGCACCCGTGCGTCGCTTCCGGGCCGGGCGGTCGCGCATCGCGGCGAGGAGAGCGCGGTTCGCACGTGGAAGCGACCGGGATGCAGACGAGCGTCAGTGCGATCGGACGGGCACCGCGCTTCGCGAGATCGTTGACGGTGCCGTGCACGGCGAGTGAACCCGAGCTCGCCGAGTCCGCTGGTGGCGACGGCGGCCAGACGATCAGTGGACATCCGCCCGCCAGAACCGTGGCCGAGCACGCGTTCGGTCTGCGAGGCAGGGGGACGGGGCAAGTGAGCCGCTCCGGACCGGCGGTCGCGAAGCGGCTGAAGCGTGGGAAGTCCGGATGTCCGGCGAGAAGGATTTCGCTGCCGCACGGAACGTACCGCCGGTGTCGAGCCCGAGTTCGTCGAGCGCGGCGAAAGGTTCAGTCACGCCGTGCTCGACGGCGGTCGCAGCGACGTGCGCGCACCGCTGTGGCTCGGCCTCGCGTCTCCGCTCAGTGCCGGAGAGCTTCGCGGCGGCGGTCGTACTCGTCCTGGTCGATCTCGCCGCGGGCGAACCGCTGCCGCAGAATCGCGGTGGCAGGGTCGGCGTCCGGCACGGAGCCGGACGGGCGGCGGACGAGAAGCGCGGTGACCACGGCGATCGCGGCGAGCAGCGCGACGGCCACGATGCTCATCACGACCGGCCCGACCCATTCGGCGGCGGTTCCGTAGTGCCAGTACATCATCGGGTGCTCCTCGGCTAGGGCCGGTCGCGGCGGACGGCGGCTTCGAGCGGCTGGAGTACGTCGCCGATTTCGCGCCGCGGAGTCGCGGGCAGCGGGTCCGCGTTGGCCGGAGCCCAGCCGACGCGCAGGACCATCTGCGGGAAGGCGCCGGACGTGACCTTCTGCTCGACCGTGCGGCGCACGTCGGGCAGTTCGAGCGGCTCGGTCAGCGGGCAGGTGGCGAGGCCGAACCGGGTCGCGGTGAGCAGCGCGGCGCTTGTCGCTTCCCCAGCGCGCAGCCGGGACATCCGGTCGTCGGACGCGGTGCTCAGCACGAGCAGCACTGTCTCGTCGTCCTCGCCGGCCGCTCCGGCGGCTTCGGGCAGTTCCGGGTCCGCGAACTGGCGGCCGGGCAGCGCACCGGGAGTCAGGTCGGGCATGGGGGTGTTGCGGGACGGGACGCCGTCCGGGGACACGTGCCGTCCGCTCCAGGCGGCGAGTTCGATCCGGTAGGCGGGATCGCGGCGGTGCCGCAGCGACGCCTCCTCGACCGCGGTGGCCAGGTAGTAGCGCTCGGCGTCTTCGGCGACGCGCAGTACGACGCCTTCATCCGCGACCGCTTCGGCCATGCTCTCCAGATGTCCGCGGGGCACGTGCCACGAACTGTGCCGTCGGCGGTCGGTGCGGCGGCGGGGAATCGCGGCGGCGAGCGCGACCTCGTCGAGAGTCGGCTCGTGGCGGTGAAGTTCAATGGACGCCAGGTGGTCCGGTTCCGCGGGGTTGGGCAGCCGGTGCACTTCGGCGCTCCAGCCGAGCGCGGCGAAGGCGACGCGGGCGTGGTGCAGCGCGGCCCCGCAGCTGATCATCAGGTCCCGCCCGTCCGGGTCGGTCTGGGCGAGCTGCCGCGACGGATCGGCGTACAGGTGCAGGGACCGGTGCCCGACCGCGAATCGCCACGGCTGGGAGTTGTGCACCGACGGCGCGCGGACGGCCATCCCGACCGCTGTGGTGACGGTGTAGTCGTCGGGGAGTCCGCGTTCCATGGCGACCTGCCTTGTCGTCTCGTCCAGTGATGCGTCGACGGTGACAGTCGCGGCGGGACCCGAGACAGAGCCGGAATTCCCCGGGCGCAGGGACTTTCGCCGGTCGTCGTCCGCCGCGGTGACCTTCGCGGGCGCGCCCGGGCCGAAAGACCTCTGCCGTCGCCGGTCGCTCGCGATGTTGCATGACAACCCGATGGGGGCGTCGCGGCGACAGGAGCGAAATGTCCAGAGCACACGAAACAGACCCGGCCGAGTCACGGAGCCGGACACTCGGCCTGACCTCGGCGACCGGATTGGTGGCGGGCAGCGTGATCGGCACCGGCGTGTTCACCATGCCTGCCGTGCTGGCCGGCGCGGGAACGAGTTCGCTGCTGGTGCTCGGCGTGGTCGCCGTCGGCGCCGCGGTGCTGGCTGTCCTCTTCGGACAGTTGACGAAACGCACGCAGAATTCCGACGGCGGCCTGTACGCCTACGCCCGCGGCGAGTTCGGCGATTTCGCCGGCTATCTGGTCGGCTGGTGCTACTGGGTTTCCGCGTGGGCAGGCAACGCCGCGATCGTCGCGTCGTGGGTGCTCTACGTCGAAGCCCTCTTCGGCATCGAACGTCCCTCGACCTGGGTCGACCTCGGCATCGCGCTGGCCGGGCTGTGGATCCCGGCCGCGGTCAACCTCGCGGGCGTGCGGCAGATGGCGTGGTTCCAGAACACCACCGTGGTGCTGCCTGCTGCTCGGCGCGCGGCGGCATCCGGCTGCTTCCGCATGCGAGAGCCCCGACGACGTCCCAGGCAGGGAGGCAGGGTGGCTCGCTGGTGGCGGAGCAGAACCCGCACCCCGGCCACCAGAGCCCCGGCACGCGCCAGTATGACGCCGATGGCGAACTGCTCGACGACACCGGCCGCCCGTGCGAGGATGAACTGGGCGAGCCGCAGAGCCACCAGATGTTCGCTGATGCAGCACGGGGTTTGGTAGCCCGCGTCGGCGCGCGTGAATACGTCCTGGTCCACTCGGGTCGGATCACGCTTGGTCCCATCCGCCACGAGGCGGGCGTCGATGAAGGCGGCTACGTTACGTGCCAGGGCCCACATGCCGCATCGCTGGCAGGCCGTGACGGAGACGCCACGGTCTGGATCGTGCCCAGCTTCCCGCGTGCGGTGCCCCGGGAGGGGTAGCGCGGCCTGTGGCGCCGAGTTCAGTGCGAGGCGCCCGGTTCCGGTGAGTCGATATGTTCAACGTAGAGCGGTGACGCAGCCAAGACCGTGCCATCGACGGTCGGCATGAGGGCAGTCACGCGGGCGTACCCTGCCAACCATGCCGAGGTGTAATTGGGCTGGAGGGACTTAGTCAGGTCCTGAACGTTGTCCCAGATGCGATCGGCGTACCTTTGGACAACTTGATCCGGGAGTCTCGTGTCGGCATCGTCGTCAGGGCTGCCGAGCAGCGAACCGCGCAGCACGTCAGCGAACTCTGCCCACAGCGAGGAGCGGAGACGCAGTTCCGCTTCGTCAGCTGTGCCTGGCCTGGCGCCGAGAAGATGCTGGGCCGAGCCGTGCAGCAGGAGCCTCAGCCTGCCTCCTGTCGGGTACTCCGGACTGGCTACGTCGGCATCGACGAACACGAGAGATGTGACGTCGCGCCACGTCAGAACGCGATATGTCAGGGGTGCCTCGAAGTGCACCCACATGCCCGGGCGGACGTCCCGGCTTGCGAACCACGACGGTGCTCGGGACGACTGCTCTAGCACGTTCACGGCCTGCTGGAGCGCCGGTGCCGCAGCCTTCGCCGCCTTCTTTTCGCCCTTGACGCCGATCCCCGCCGGACCCTTGACCTCGAGTGCTCCTTCGAAATCCTTGAACTTCGTGCCCCTCGGCAAGTCCGGCAAGATTTGCTGAAGCTTGGCCGTAGAGACGTAGATCAGTTCGCGCATGCGGACATCTTGCCTGATGCGGGGCGTGCCGGGCGCCCGGAACCGCGATCAACGAGTTGCCGGACACGTAGACGTGGGAAATCTCCCGCGTCACGGTTGGGCTTCTGGCCAGTCAGTCAAGCTGCAGGTCCGTGGCAAATTGCAAGTTGGGGTTATCGATCAACTCGCCCCTCGGACACAGATACGTGGGAGATCTCCCAAATCCCAGGGTAACAGGCCCGCTACGGCGGGTCTTTCTCGCGTCCGGCTCCATCTCCCTGTGGATACGCTGGTCGCGGACGTGCCCTCCCGTGGCAGTGCGAGCTGGGGAGTGGGGCATGACCCGCATTCCCTCGCTGGCCGCACCGGGCCGGATGGCCGCCCCCGGGTGAGTGTCGAGCGTCCCTTCCTCGTACCGTCGATGAGCCTCCCTGTTCTGCGCGATCTCGCCGCCGCTGGCGGGCCGCGGTTGTCCATCGCGGTCATCGACGCGGGCGGCCGGCTGCAAGACCTCGGGGCGGTCGCGGCATTGGGGTGGAGGCCGGGCGATCGACTGCTGATCACGCTGGTCAAGACCTCAGCGGTGATCCGCCGACGTTCTGACGGAGCCTTCGTGATGCCTCGCAAGCCTTATGTGGGCCTCCCTACCGCGGTGCGGCGCGCTTGCCGAACCGTTCTCGGCAGTCGGCTGCTGTTGGTCGCTGGCCCGTCTCAGGACGTGCTGGTCGTCCATCCCGAAGCCGCCGTGCAATCCATGCTGCGTGCTCCATGCCTCCCTTGCCGACGCTGAGGAGGCTGCCTCGCGACCGCGACCAACGACGACCTCGCCACCGCACGCCTGCTGCTCAACTGTCTCGGCGTCGACCCCGCCGAATTACTCGGTCAGGAGCCTGCCGACACTCGTGGCCCGGACCTGCGGCCGACGCCCACCATCGGCGAATGGATCCCCGTCGTGACCAAGCTCGTCTCGCCCAGCACTGCCCGCTCTTACGGGTCCTGCTGGAACAAAGCCGGGGCGACCGGCGCACGGATACGATCGCCGCTACCGAACTCAAAGCAGAAGCCGAACAAGCCCGAGCTGCCGCGGTCGTGCGTCGCAACTCCCGTGGTGGCCGCAACGCTGCCGAGAACTTCGTTGCCGCTATGCGTTGTCTCTACAAACACCTCGTCAACGACGGTCATGTCGACGAGCGCGACAACCCCGCCGCCCGCGTCACCAAACCGCGCCGCAATGCCAGCACCTGGCGGGCGCTTCCCGGCGACCGGATCAGCTAGCTCAACGACGTCGTCGCCAGCACCGGCGACGACCCCGAGTTGGACGCCCTCTGATCCGCGGGCTCCACGAAAAAACTGCGCGCCGGCGCGGTCGCCTTGCGCCCCCGCGGCCTCGTGCGCACCCAAGCGCGATCAAGCCGGGCAGTGCCCGCGCGAGAGCCGGTGCCACCGGCGTGGGCCGCCGGGCGGAGGTGCGGAACCGGCTGCACATTCTCGCAGCGGCCACCGAGTCGTTGGCAATCGCCCAGCAGCCTCGATGCCGGCGGCGAGCAACGGGAATGCCGTGTCCTTGACCGCCGTCAGCACCTCGGCGAGGAACGCCGAACGCGTGGTGTGGATGACCTGGTCCTTGGCGCCAAACGCTTGTCGGCGGGGTCGAGCAGGTCCTCCTCGACGCGGCCGTGCGGGGAGAGGCCCGGCTCGTCCAGGAATCCGGCTCGGGTTCAGGCGATTCTCCATCGCCCTGCGGACCTGAAGGTCATCGGTCGCGTTCTCGCCCAGAACGTGTCCTCCTGGACTACCGCGGGAGGCGTCCCGCTCTCTGCGGAGTTCGGGCTGAAGAGGCTCGCGTGGCAGTGCTGATCCGCGGGCGCGGCGACTTGCACCGCACCGCGCCGCACTGCCGGTTCGAACGCATCCGGGGGGCCATTCAGCGTTCCAGCGGACAGTCACCACGTCGTCGCCGACGCTGGTCTCCACGCCGCACGTCGAGCTGGGGCCGCGTGCGCTCAGCGCCTCTTCCCGGTCATGCCCAGCAATGCCTCCTCCTTCTTTCTCGGGAACTCGCGGACCTTCCGAGAGATAGGCGACCACGAGAAGGGCGAGCAATTCCGTTCGATCAGGCGGACGGCGTGTTCCTGGTGCTGGTCGACGTCGAGGCTCAGCGGGCCGCCCGAAGCACTCGAGAAGACGAACGGCGCGCCGACCGTTCAGTGCAGCGGTGAGAAAGCTGTCGGGATGGCGATGCTCGAGGTCGCCCGGGCGATGTTCTCCGGACCGTTCTTCGGCGGCCAGATTTCCCGCTCGTAGGACTCGCGGCGGATGGCGAGGCGTCCGTCGAGGCTGGGGAAGGGCCAGATGTGCGTGATGCGCGGGGTTCCGTCCAGTCCGTACATCGCGGTGGTGAGCGGAAAAAGCTTGGTGCGTTCGGGGAGCGCGGCCTCCCAGCCGGCCATGGTCGGCGGCAGGCCGCCGACTTTGAGTTCGTAGGTGCGGAATTCGTAGACATCGCCGAAGCGCCCGGTCTGCACGGGCGGGAGGAACGGGAACGGCGCGTAGCTGCTGACGGTGAACGAATCCAGGTGCTCGCCGACCCCGAACGGATTGGCGCTGGCGAGGATTCGTCGGCGTTCCTCGGCGAGTGCGCCCGCGTCCTCGAATTCCCGGAGCAGCAGCACGCGGCCGACGATCTCTCCGTGTTCGGTCTCCCAGCAGCCGAGCAGCCTGCCGCGCGCCGCCGCGTTCGTGGCGTAATCCTCCAGGGCGGGCAGTGCTCGGGGCACCGTGTAGAGCTTCAGCGCGAGATGGGTCAGTTCGTAGAACATCGCGGAACCTCCATAAGCATGCGTATCAAGCGTAAGCATGCTTATACTGCCAACCATAGGCGACGATCTTGCGGGAGAACTGGCGGATTTCTGCGTGGGAACCACCACAGCACTGGTGCCGGCGGACGTCCTCGACAAAGCCAAGCTGTGTCTGACGGACTTCCTGTCCGCGGCTCTGGTGCCTTCGGACGAGAGCCGCATTGCCTTGCGCGCACTGGGAAATCCGCGAGCTGGCGCCGCGCTCGTCCTCGGTGCCGCGGCCGGCGCGCCCGCCCCGACGGCGGCGTACCTCACCAGCGTGCCCGCGGCGGCGACCGGCCGGACGGACACGCACGTCGAGAGTTCGTCGCATCCCGGCATGGTGGTGTTCCCCGCGCTGCTGGCCTTGGCCGGGCAGCACGAGGTGTCCGGCGGGCGTGTGCTGTCCGCGGCGGTGGTCGGTTACGAGGTGATGTGCCGCCTCGGCTCGGCGATGATCACGTCCGAAGTGGCCGCGACGTTCCGGCCCACCGGTGTGCTCGGCCCCGTCGCGGCTGCCGCCGCGTGCGCCCACCTGCTCGCGCTCGACGAGGCCGCGACGCGGGCGGCGCTCGGCATGGCGGCCAACGCGGCGTGCGGCCTCAACCACTGGGCGCGGGCCGCCACGCAGGAGCATGTGCTGCATTCAGCGACGGCCGCGCGGACCGGCGTCGAGTCGGCTTTGCTGGCGGCCGCCGGGTTGACCGCGTCCGGCGGGGCGGTCGACGGCGAGGCGGGACTGCTCGCCGCTTTCGGCGCCCGGGACCGGGCGCACCGGCTCGCCGGGGGACCTGGCTTCGCGATCCGCGACATCGTGCACAAGCCCGCGCCGGCCTGCATCTACGTGCAGGGGCCCTGCCAGCTCGCCGAGGAGATCGGGCGGCGGCACCGTCCCGATCCGGCTCGCGTCGAATCCGTCCGCATCGGGCTCGCCGAGCAGGCGGTCCGGTATCCCGGCTGCGACAACAGCGGGCCGATCTCCGATGTCGTGGCCGCGCAGCTGAGCGTGCAGTTCAGCGTGGCGTCGGTGCTGGCGTCCGGCGGAATTCTCGACCGGAACTGGCGAAACCCGGCCGATCCCCAGGCGAACCGGCTCGCTGCCCGCTCCCGGCTGGTCGCGGACCCCGGGCTGACGGCGCGATTTCCGGCCCGCAACGGGTCCTGGGTGCGGGTCCTGCTCGACGACGGACAAGTGCTCGTCGCCGAACAGGACACCTTTCCTTCGATGACCGCCGCCGAGATCGTCCGGCGGTTTCATGCGGCCGCGGACCGGGTTTACGGCCGGGCTGGCAGCGAGGCGATCCTCGCGCGCGTCGATCGGCTCGACCGGACGCCGTCCGCGTCCGGCCTGCTGCGGGCTCTTCAGCCGCGCTGAAGAGCCTCGGTCACCGCGGTGCGGCCTGCCGAACGGCCGAACACCGCCGCCCGCATCAGTGCGGCACCGCCGGGGTAGTCGCCGTAGAACAGGCCGCCGGTGGCCTCGCCCGCCGCGTACAGCCCGGGCACGGGCGCGCCGTCGGAAGCCAAAGCGCGTCCGTCGGGGTCGATTCGCACGCCGCCGAACGTGAACGTCAGCCCGGCCACCGCGTGGTAGGCGACGAACGGCGGCCGGTCCAGCGGAACGGCCCAGTGCGATTTGGCCGGCGCGATGCCGTCCGTGCTCCCGTCTTCCCGGCAGGCGCGGTTGAATTCCGCTACCGTCCGGACCAGCGCCCCGGCCGGCACGCCGATGCGCTCGGCGAGCGCGGGCAGAGTCGGCGCGGTCACCGGGACCGCGGCCCCGGCGAACTCGTCCGCTACGCGCGCCGCGGTGTGCTGGTCGAAGATCTCGTACGCTTCGCGGCCGGGCTGGCCCATGATCGCCTTGCCCATCTTCGAATAGTTCTTCACCCACGGGCCGGGTCCCTCGTCGACGAACCGCTCGCCGTCCCGGTTGACGAGCACCCCGAGCCAGAACCCGTGCAGCGGGAACGGCGGCGACGCCTCGCTGCGGTCCGGCGCGGGCATGGTCGGGTCCACGGCGGCGGAGTGACAGCTCGACCACACCCCGGCCGGACCGGCCCCGGCCCGCAACGCCGCCGCGATCCCGTCGCCGGTCGCCTGGCGGGTGCCGCGCAGTTTCACGTTCTCCCAGTGCGGGCCCAGATGCCGGAGCCGCGACTCGCGACTGGCCTGGAATCCGCCGCTGGCGATCACCACCGCGTCCGCCGGAAGCACGCCGTCGGCGGTCCGCGCGCCGGTGACCCGCTCGCCTTCGCGGACAACGTCGACGAGCGGGGTGGACCAGCGCAGTTCGACACCGATCTGCTCGGCGTACCGCAACAGCGGCTTGATCACCTCGAACCCGCGCGACATCCCTTCGCCGGTGCTGGTCAGGATCTGCCCGGGCGGGATGTGCAGCACGCCGTCCCGCACGCGCGCGCCGACTGTCCGGTTGAAGGTGAAGCGCACTCCTTTCGCGGACAGCCACCGCACGGTGTCCAGCGAGCGTTCCGCGAGCGCTGTCACCAGTTTCGGGTCGGCCTGGCCGTCGCTCATCGCCGTCAGCTCGGCTGCGTAGGCCTCGCGAGTGTAGGGCGGCGCGACGATTTCCTCGGCGTGCATGCCGGGTTCGAAGTCCCGGGTGATCGAGGTGAGGTCGTCCGGGCCGGCGTAGCAGAACAGGAACAGCCCGCCGGAAAACGCGGCGTTCCCGCCGACGTCGGCACGGCTGCCCTTTTCCAGCAAGACGACGTCCGCTCCGGCTTCGCGGGCGGAGATCGCGGCGGCGAGCCCCGTCAGGCCCGCCCCGGCGACGACAATGTTCGGCACTGGTCCTCCTTGACCGGTTGCGATGATCGGTTCCGGGAGAAGATCCCGGTTCACCAGCGGAAGGCGAGCGGCTGCCCGGGGCGGTCCGGCACCGGTCCGGTGCGCCGGACGAAACCCTTGCCGGGCACGCCGAGTTCGTCCGCGAGCCAGTTCGCGGCGGCGATCAGGCGCGGCAGGTCGATTCCGGTGTCCACATCGGACAATTCGAGCAGCTGGACGGCGTCTTCGGTGCAGATCCCGCCGCCCTGGGCGCCGGGCATGGCCGGGTGCCCGCCGCTGCCGGCGAGCGCGGTGTCGAGGTTCCGGACGCCGAGGTCGAGCAGGGGCAGCAGGGCGGCCAGGCCCATGCCGCGGGCGTCGTGGATCTGCACGGTGAGGTTTTCCGCCGGGATGTGCGCGAGCGCGGCGGTGACGAGGCCGCGGATCTGCGGCGGGGCCGCGTAACCGGACGAGTCGGCGAGGATCCACCGGTCCACGCCGAGGTCGAGGAGCCGACGGGCCAGCGGTTCCAGTTCGCCGGCGCCGCGGGCGGGCCCGGTCGGGCCGCCCCAGGCGAAGATCACGTACGTGCCGAGCTGGACGCGGTGATCGGCGGCGTAAGCGGCCATGCGTTCGAGTTCGGCCAGAGAGTCCTTTGTGGAGCGTCCGATGTTGGCGCGGGCGAAATCTTCGTCTGCCGAGAGAAGGAACGACGCGCTGTCCGCGCCCGCGTCGATCGCGCGGGCCAGGCCTCGGACGTTGCCGACGCAACAGCCGAGGTGCAGACCTGGGGTGCGGCGCACGGCCGCGAAAACTTCCTCGGCGTCGGCGAGTCCCTTGATCAGGTCGGGCCGCACGAACGAGGACAGCTCGAACGCGCGAACCCCGGCGTCGACGAGCCGTCGCACAAGCTCGACCTTGACCTCGGTCGGCGCGATGTGGTCCTGGAACGTCAGGCGTGGCGCGATTTCGCGAATGCGCACCGCCTTCGGTTCAGACATGGCGGGTCGGGGCGAGTCCGGCGGCCTGCGCGTCCCACGCTTCGCCCCGGCCTTGGCCGCGCAGGTCGGTCTTGCGGACCTTGCCGGTCGGGGTGACGGGCAGCTGGTCGAGCACGCGGTAGTAGCGGGGGACCATGAAGTGCGGCAGGGCCCGGTCGCAGTGCGCGAACAGCTCCGCGAAGTCCGGCTTCCGCCCGGATTCCAGCTGCAGCACGGCGAGGACCTCGTCCTCGCCCAGCTCCGACGGCGTGGCGACCGCCGCCGCCGCGACGACGCCGGGGTAGGCGAGCAGGACCGATTCGACCTCGTGCGAGGAGATGTTCTCGCCGCGCCGGCGCAGGGCGTCCTTCTTGCGGTCGATGAAGTAGAAGTACCCGTCCTCGTCGGTGTAGCCGAGGTCGCCGGTGTGCCACCAGAGGTCTTTCATCGTCGCGAGGGTGGCCTCGGGTTCGCCGCGGTAGCCGGAGAACATGATGTTCGCTTCGCGCGGCCGGTACACGATCTCCCCGGCTTGCCCGGGCGCCGCGCGGTTCCCGGACTCGTCGTGGACCTCGAGGATCGACGACTCCGTGGGCACGCCGATCGAGCCGATCTTGCGCGCGGCCAACGGGTTGTAGAGGACATTCTTGATTTCGGTGAGCCCGTAGCCTTCCACGACGTGGATTCCGAACCGTTCCTCGAACGGCTCCAGCACCTGGCGCGGAGCGGGCGCGGCGAACACTCGGCCGACCCGGTGGTCGCGGTCGCGTTCGGACGGGGGCTGGGCCAGCAGCACCGGCAGGATCGAGCCCAGCGCGTTGAACTGGGTTACCCCGCCGGCGCGGATGTCGTCCCAGAACCGGCTCGCGGAGAACCGCCGGCCGAGCACCACGGTGGCGCCGGCGAACAGCCCGTGCAGGGTGATGTTGACCTGGGCCGCGCCGTGGAACAGCGGCAGGCAGGTGTACAGCCGCTCGTCGGCGGTGGTGCCCATCTGCTGCGCGCATTCCTTGGCGGCGACGACCTGCATGCGGTTCGGGTACACGACACCCTTGCTGCGTCCGGTGGTGCCGGAGGTGAGCATGACCGCGACCGGGTCGGCCGGGCTGACCGCGGGAAGCTCGCGGGCGGGGTCGCCGGAGGCGAGTAATTCAGGCCAGCCCAGCACCCGCACTCCCGGCGGCGTGCCGCCGGGAGCGGCATCGTCGAGCACGACGACGGTGGTCAGCGCCTCCGGCAGTTCCGGGAGGTCGGCGACGAGGCCGAGCAGCGCGGGCTCGGTGACCAGGATCCGGACGCCGGTACTGCGCAGCGCGTGGTCGAGGAACTGTCCTTTGTAGGCGGTGTTGACCGGGACCTCGACGAGCCCGGCACGGGCGGCTCCGAACCAGGCGAGCAGGTATTCGGCGCGGTTGGGCAGGAGAATGCCGACCGAGTCGCCCGGCGCGGCGCCGGTGGCGAGCAGACCGCGCGCGACCTCGGACACCGCGAGGTCCAGCTCGCCGTAGGTCAGCTCGGCTCCGTCGACCACGAGCGCGGGTTTGCCCGGGTGCTGCCGTGCCCGAGTGGCGATCAGCCCGCTGACGGTCTCCGCCGCGAGGTCTTCGGATCGCGGGGCCGAACGCGTCATGCCAGCTCCTTCTTCGCCCGGGCGAGGAATCCCTCCAGGGCCGGGTCCCAGGCCGCTTCGGCGCCGGTGGTCACGAGGAACGCATCGACCCCGAGGTCACGATAGGTGCCCAACGTGTTCAGGACCCGCTCCTCGGTGCCGACCAGCGCCTGCGAGTTGGCGAAACCGCCCAGCAGCTTGGTCAGCCCGGTCCAGAAGCAGTCGTCGTGCAGTTCCTCGTCGGTCAGCGCGAGCGCCCGCTGCCTGCCGACCGAGGTGTCGGTGGACGACGAGCGCAGGAACTTCCCGGAGGCTTCGGCGATCTGCCGTTCCGCCGCGCGAGCTCGGGCCCACGCGTCGTCGTCGGTGTCGCCGACGAACAGGCGCAGGCTCAAGGAGAACCGCATCTTCCGGCCGTACCGTTCGGCGGCGTCGCGGACGCGGTCGATGCGTTCCTTCGTGCCCGCGAACGGCTCGCCCCACAGCATGTACAGGTCGGCGTGGCGGGCGCCGAAGTCGACCGCGTCGTCGCTTTCCCCGCCCATGAAGATCGGCACCTGTCCCCGCACCGGCTTGGTCAGGATCTTCACCGCCTCGGCCGTGTAGTACTCGCCGTGGTGATCGAACTGCTCGGGCGAGGTCCAGGTGCGCCGGACGACGTCGAGGTACTCGACCGCGCGCCGGTAGCGCTCGGCCTTGGGGAGATCGTCGGATTCGCGGCGCAGGTCCTTGTCGGACCCGCCGACGACCACGTTGATCGCGAGCCTCCCGCGGGCGAGCACGTCGAGCGTGGCGAAGTAGCGCGCGGCGGCCGCCGGCGGCAGGACGCCCGGGCGGTGCGCGACGATCGGCGAGAACTTCTCGGTGAGCGCGAGGGCGAACGGCGCGGTCGCGTGGTTGTGCGGCCAGGTCGAGGAATACCCGACGAGGACGCGGTCGATCACCTCGGAACGGTCCAGCTCCCGGACTCGCGCGAGCAGGGCGTCCGGGGTGGTTTCGCCCGCTTCGAGGGGCTGCAGCCCGGTGAAGAATTCGACCATCGGATCCTCCTTAATCGTGTGCCAGCCAGGCCTGATGCCTGGCGAAGTGATCAGGCCGCCGGGTGCGGAGTTCCGCGGTGGCGGCGGCCAATGCGACGGTTCCGCCGGCGAGGGTCATCCGCGCGGAGACGTCCCAGCGACGGCCCGCGTGACTGTCGATCCGCGCTGTCACCGTCAGTGGCCGTTCGACCGGAACCGGGCGGTGGTAGGAGATCTGGAGCGATTTCGTGACCAGCCGGGCTTCGCGGCGCAGGGCGACTGCGTTCAGCACGTCGTCGAACACCGCCGCGGTCCAGCCGCCGTGCGCGACCTCGGGACCACCGCACCAGTGCCGAGGGCAGACGACGTCGAACGTCGTCGCGGCTTCCCCGGCGTGCGCGACCTCGATGCCGAGGCGGCACCGGTCCTCGGGGGCGCAGCCGCCGCACAGCAGCCGTCCCGACGGCGACGGGCCGATCCGGAAGTCGTCCGCGCGGTCACTCATGCGCGACCTTCCGCAGGGCCGCGACCACCGCGTCCGGTACGTCGATCGTGCCGCGCCGCAACGCCTCTTCACAGCAGGCGGCGGACCGGTCGAACGGCACGCGGACGGCGGGGCCGCCTTCCACGGGCCGGGTCGCCCGGATCGACGCGGCGTACTCGCTGACGCGGCGGCGGTAGTCGTCCGCGTCGGTGAGCACGGCCGGATCGACCAGCAGCACGAAGAACCCGCAGTCGGAGATGCCCGGCGGGGCCGCGGCCGCGCCGCTCATCATGCCGAGCAGCTGCACCACCATGGCCAGCCCGGAACCCTTGTGCCCGCCCCACACGCCGAACGCGCCGCCCAGCGCCGCTGCCGGGTCGAGGGTGGGCGCCCCGGAAGCGTCGAATGCCTGGCCCTCTTCGAGTTGCTCGCCGAGCCGCGCTTTCAGTACTACGTCGCCGTACATCACTGCCGAGGTGCCGATGTCCCAGATGACCGGCGTCGGCGAAGCGGGGAATCCGAAGGCGATCGGGTTGGTGCCGAACCTGCCCTCGGTGCCGCCCTGCGGAGCGACGACGGCGGGCCCGCTGCCCGCGATCATCCCGGCGAGCCCGGCTGCGGCAGCCTTCTCCAGGTAATAGGAAAACATGCCGGTGTACCAGGTGTTGCGGGCGCCGACGACGGCCATTCCGTGCGCGCGGGCCTTCTCCGCCGCCAGGTCCAGGGCCCGCATGCCGACGAGGTAACCCACCTGGTCGCCGCCGTCGAGGGTGGCCGAAACCGGGGTCTCCGCGAGGACCCGGATCGGGCGCGGAGCCTCGGCTACGGCGCGGATGCGCTCCACAATGGACAGTGCGCGGGCGAGGCCGCCGAACGTCAGCCCGCGCAGTTCGCAGTCGAGTAGGTGTTCGGCGATGACGGCGGCCTCGTCCGGGGTGTGCCCGGCCTGGGTCATGGCGGCCAGGACGAGGTCGTGGGCATCGGGCAGGGGCAAGGTGGTCATGAGCCGGACTCCGCGGTCAGGGGAAGGGCGGACGGGGAAGCCGCGGGGGTGCGGGCCGCGCGGCGGGTGAGCGCGAACGCGGCGAGCGCGCTGGCGGCGGCCGCGGCCAGCAGCAGGTAGGCGGGGGAGCGGCGGTCGCCGGTCAGCTCGACCAGCGCCTGGCAGATGAACACCGCCGAACCGCCGAGGATGCCGACAGTCACGTTGTAGGAGATGCCGACGAGGCTGCCGCGCCGCCGCACGGGAACGAGCTGGACGTAGGTGATCGGCGCGACGCCCGAGTAGAACGCCGGGCCGGCCGACAGCGCCACCGTGCACACGATGATCAGCCACAGGGGAGGGGCGCTGGCCAGCGCGGCGAACAGCGGGTAGCTCACGACGAGCACCGCGAGCGAGGACGCCAGCAGCACTTTCGGCCGGCCTCGCCGGTCCGCGGCACGGCCGCCCGCGAGCACGAGGAAGATCCCGGCGAGCAGCGAGAACGCGATCACCGCGGTTGCCGCGACGGGGGACAGCCGCAGCTGGATGAGGTAGCTCTGCACGTAGGTGTAGACCATGTAGATGCCGACGATGTGCAGCACCGACACGCCGACGAGCAGGAGCACCGAGGACCATTGCCGGTCCGCCGATTGGTCCGATGCGGACGGCCTGGCGCGGGCGTCGAGGAACTCGGGCGTTTCGCCGAACCGGCTGCGCAGATAGAGGCCGATCCCGCCGATGGGAAATGCCAGCAGGAACGGCACCCGCCAGCCCCACCCGAGCATTTGCGCCGGAGTCAGCGCGGCGCTCAGCGACAGCACGACGACCGCGCCCAGCAGGAACCCGGCCAGACTGCCGACCTGCACGCGGCTCGACAGCGCACCGCGCCGGTGCGGCGGGGCGAACTCGGCGACGTAGATGATCGCGGTGGTGAACTCGCCGCCGCCGGCCAGCCCTTGCGCGAATCGCAACAGCACCAGCAGGATCGGCGCGGCGACGCCGATCGTCCCGGTCGCCGGCAGCAGGCCGATCAGTGTGCTGCCGCCGGCCATCAGCAGCAGCGATGCCACGAGCGCGGGACGGCGGCCGTGCCGGTCCGCGATCGGGCCGAACACCAAGGCCCCCGCGGGACGCGCCAGGAATGCCGAGCCGAACACCGCGAACGACGACAGCAGGCCCGCGCCGGTGCTCGCGGCCGGGAAGAACACCTTCGCCAGCACGGCGGAGAGGAACCCGTAGACGGCGTAGTCGTAGGTCTCCACGGTGTTGCCGATCGAGGCCGCGAGCGTCGTGCGTCTTGCTTCTGCCGGTGTGGTCATGACGTGCCTCTCCGTTGAGGTCGGGGCTGGCGCGGGGGCGCGGCTCAGGCCGCGAGGTGGTGGTACTGGCTGCGGAAGAACAGCAGCGGCTCCGCCGTGGTGTCGGCGGCCAGGTCGTCGACGCGGCCGAGGACGAGGTGGTGGTCGCCGGCGTCGTGCACGGCCTCGATCGTGCAGGCGATCCAGGCGACGGCCCCGTCGAGCACGGGATCGCCGTGCGGCCCGGGACGCCAGTCGACGCCGGCGAACTTGTCCCCGCCGGAGACCGCGAGCGCACGGCAGACGTCCTCCTGCCCGGCGGCGAGGACGTTGGCGCAGAACGTGCCGCGCCGGGCGAGCGCCGGGAACGTCGAGGACGTCTTGCCGGGCAGGAACGCCACCAGCGGCGGATCGAGCGAGACCGACGTGAACGACGAAACCGCCAGGCCCGCCGGCCGCCCGTCCGCGTCCCGCCCGGTGATCGCCACGACGCCGCTGGGGAAATTCCCCAAGGCGGAGGGGAATCGGGATGATGTAAGCATGCTTATACCATATAAGCGTGCGGATACGAATGCAAGCATGCTGACGCGCATCCGCGCCCGGCGCTCTACGCTGCGGGGGTGACCGATCCCTTGCCTTACGTAGATCCGTTCGACGACGGCCGCTCGCCCGCGCGCGCGGAGACCGGCATGGACGAGGCGTCCTCCTTGATCGACGCCGTGTTCCGGTTCGAGCGCGCGGTCTCGCGGATCGGCAACGCACGGCTGCGGCGGTGGAACATGACGCTGTCGAGCTACACCGCGCTGCGGATCCTGGCCAACCGGCCGCATCTGACGCTGGCTCAGCTGTCCCGGCGGTGCTATGTCCGCCCGCAGACGATGACGCGCATCGTGACCCAGATGGAGAAGCGCGGATTCGTCGCCCGCGGCGCGCACCCGGAAAGCGAGCGTGCCCTGTCGCTCGAAGTCACCAAGGCCGGGCTTGCCGCGCTTGAGGAGATGGACTCCGAGGTGCTCCGGATCAGCGACACCCTGGGGTCGCTCCTCGGCCGGGACGAGATCGTCGCCGCCGACCGTCAGCTGCGTCAGGCCGCCCTCGTCGTCGAAGGCGAGCTGCGCGAGATGGAGCGCGGCGAAAAGTAAGCATGCTCATTTAACGTAAGCATGCTTATACTTGGGCCATGGACCGAATGACCATGGCGCTGGACGCGCTGCGCGAGGGCAGGCCGGTGCTCGTCACCGACGCCGCCGACCGCGAGAACGAGGGCGACGTGGTGCTGGCCGCGCACACCGCGTCGGCGCACTGGGTCGCGTGGACCGTGCGGCACACCTCCGGACTGCTGTGCGCCCCGATGCCCCCGGACCGCGCGGCAGACCTCCGGCTGCCGCCGATGGTGGAGCGCAACGAGGACGCGCGCGGCACCGCCTACACCGTGACCGTGGACGCGAAGACCGGCGTGACCACCGGAATCAGTGCCGCCGATCGCGCCCGCACCCTGCGACTGCTGGCCGACCCGGCGGCCGCCGCCGCGGATTTCGCCCGCCCCGGCCACGTCCTCCCGCTGCGCGCGCGACCCGGCGGCGTCCTGGAGCGACCAGGACACACCGAAGCGGCGGTCGATCTGTGCCGGCTCGCAGGCGTGCCACCGGTCGCGGCCATCGCGGAACTGGTGGCCGACGACGGGTCAATGCTCCGCGGCCCCGGAGTCGCGGACCTCGCGCGCCGGTCCGGCCTGCCCGCGCTGAGCATCGAGGACCTGATCTCCCATCGGCTGCGGAATCCGTTTCCGGCCGGTGAACAGCCGCGCGTGGCGCGAACCGCCGAAACCGAGCTCCCGACCCGGTACGGCCGCTTCCGCGCGGTGGGCTATCTGGACCTGCGCACCGGTGCCGACCATGTCGCGCTCATCTGTGGCGAACCGGGCGACGAGGCGACCGTACGCGTGCACTCCGAATGCCTGACCGGCGAATCCCTGGCCTCCGCCCGCTGCGACTGCGGCCCGCAATTGGATGCCGCCCTCGCCCGGATCAGCCGTGACGGCGGGGTGCTGGTGTATCTTCGCGGGCACGAGGGGCGGGGCATCGGACTGGCGAAAAAGCTGGCGGCGTATGAGCTTCAGGACCGCGGACTGGACACAGTGGACGCCAACCTCCGTCTGGGCGAACCGGCCGACGCGCGGGAATACGGGGCTGCCGCGGCCATCCTGCGGGATCTGGGGATCGCGCGGACCCGGGTCCTGACCAACAATCCCGGGAAGATCCGGGATTTGGAAGCGGGCGGGGTCACCGTCCTGCGGAGGCTTCCGTTGACGGTGGGTGCCACGTCGGCGAATCTTCGTTACCTGGCAGCGAAACAGCAACGCATGGGGCATCTCTTCACCGAACGCGAGAGCTCCCGGGGTTAGTCCGCCAGCGGATTTCGGGGTTCTCCATGGCAGAACCCCGCGCCCAGTCCGCTCGGCTGGACGAGCTTGGTGGCCCGTGTGGACACCCGAACGCGTGCGGTCTGAGGCAGTTCCGCGGGCAGGGCTCTCCGCCGAGCGGTGCTCGGGGTGCCGAACCTCCGGTGTCGACGACCGCCTACGGCGCGCCCGGGCCGATGCGGTCTCCGCGCCGAGTCGGGGATGCCGAGGGCACGCTGGCTGGGTGTGGACCTCGCCGCCGGGCCGCGACGTTCCCGTTCACCGTCGTGCCGCGCTCGCCGGGACCCGTGATGTTCGCTGCGGGGTTCGTCGGCCGCGACGTCTCCCGGGGATGGCCGGTGCCGCTGCGGTCAGGTGCGGTTGAGCAGGGGGCATGAAGCCGTAGTTCCTGTGCAGCTGCTGGTGGCAGTGCAGCGAGAGACCGGGCTGGCTGGCGACGAAGCCGAGGTCGAGATTTCTGGTAGTCGCCGAGCACGACGGCGGTGAGCGCGTGCGCGAACGGGATTCTGGCAGGCACCAGCGCGCATTCAAGGATGGACGATCCCGAACCGCAGGACCGCCGCATGGACACGTCCGCCTGCGGGAACGACGTCTACCCGTGACCCGGCAACACCCTCGACCGGACCTGGAACCGGACTCCTTCCGGGGCTTCGAGGGAGAATTCGTTCCCCCGGCCGGGCACGACGTCGACGGTCAGGTCGTTGTGCCGCCAGTGTTCGTACTGGTCCGCGCTCATCCAGTACGGCGTGCCGCCCGCCAGTTCGCCGATCAGGACGTCCGAGCGGCCCAGCCGGAATTCGCTGTGCGGGTGGCACATCGGCTCGCTTCCGTCGCCGCGGCCGCCGGTCTGCTGGACCATCAGCGGGCCGTGGCGGAGGCGCAGGCGGAGGATCAGGTCCTCGGCTGCGCGGGTGATCCGCACCCGGACGAAAGGCCCGCTCGCCGTCCCGGATTGTCCTTCCACCGTGTCCCCTTCCTCGCCGGTCGCCGTGACGGGGCTCACGATGCGCGCGGAAGGTTGGCACGGGGTTGGCGTCCGGCGTCACTCCTGCCGGGCGACGGCGAGCCGGCCGGCGGCGATGGCTCGGCGGGCGTCGTCGCGGGGGAGCGAGCCGAGGGCGTGTTCGTGGATTTCCGCGTCGTACCAAGCACGTTCGCCGTAGGTCAGCGCGGGTTCCGGTGCCTCGCTGGCCAGCACCGCTTCGCGCATGGTCACTTCGAGGTGGTCTCGCCAGCGCACGATGCCGGGTGCTTCCGACTGCGGCAGCAACGGACCGCGGTACAACCGCACGGCCGTGGCCAAATCGCGGCGCTCCAACGCTTTCAGCACGTCCACCGCGTCGCATTCGATCGGCACCGTCGAGGCGTAGCGGCGGGCGGTGAGGACGCCGCCGAGCGCGTTGCGCAGGTGTGACGCCTCCGCGCGCACCGTTGTCGTGCTCACCATCCGGTCGCCGTACAGAGCTTCGCGCAGCGCGTCGAGGGAGTACCCCTCCGGCTGCAGCGCCAGCAGCGTCAGGATTTCCAGTTGCCGTGGGCGCAGGTTCAACCGCACCCCGTCGCGGACCGCGGCGGCTACTCCCAGTGCTGACACCCGCAGTCCGGCGGGCGACACCGCGGGCAGCCCGGATTCGATGGCCGAGACCAGCGACCGCACCGTCGACATCGCCAGCGGATGCGAACGGTCCCAGGTGCTCGACAGGTCGAGGACGCCGAGAACCTGGCCCCGCGCGTCCCGGATGGGGGCGCAGTAGCAGACCCAGCCGTGCAGCGCGGCCACCAAATGCTCGGCCGAAAACACCGCGCTCGGCCGTCCGGTGCGCAGTGCGAGCGACAGCGCGTTGGTGCCCATCGCCGTTTCGTCCCACCGTCCGCCGGGAGCGAAGTTGACCTGCTCGGCCCGCCTGCGCATCACCCGGCCGCCGCAGGTCCACAGGATCGTGCCGGTCTCGTCGGTGACCGCGGCGATGAAGCCCGCGTCGTCGGCGACGGTCCGCAGTTCGTCCTCGACGCGCCGCACCGGCTCGCGCAGCGGCGACCCGGCCCAGCGCGGCCGGACCACGCCGCCGTCGGCGACCGGTGCGCTGCCCGTCGCGGGGTCGACGGTGGGCAGCGACCTGATCCACGATTCGGTGACCTCGTGGCGGAGCATCAGGTCGCCGGAATCGGCACGGGGCGCCTGCCGCAGCCGGGGCACCACCTCCGCCCACCGCTGTTCGAGATCGATCCTGCGCCGCCGAAGCGCATCGAGTTCGTGCATGGACATCCCGACGTCGTCGTCTTGCGTGCCGGCCATCCATCCTCGCAAGCGCCCCCGCCGTGCGCACCTGTCCGATCGGACAGGTGCGCACGGCCGCGAAGGAGGGGGTGCCGCCTCCGGCTGGGGCTTACCCTGGAGAGCCCTCCGCCGGGCGGCGGAGGGGTTACCCTCGTGCAGGCATCACGCTCCTCAGCAGGTCGGGAGGTCCCGATGCTCCGACTCGCGGAAGGCGCTGCGATCACCATGGACCACGGGGCGGGCGAGGGCGGGCCGGGGGAGCTGTCCGGCCCGCAGGCCGTCGGCGCGCACCCCGCGCGCGAACCGGCGGGGCTGGCGAAGTTCCACGCCCCGGAGATCGTCTTCGGACCCGGTTCCCTGGCCGAGCTGGGCCACTGCACGCTGCGGGTCGGCGCGCGCCGCCCGTTCCTGGTCACCGACCCCGGGCTGATCGAGGCGGGCTGGGTCGACGAGGCCGTCGGGCACCTGCGGCTGGCCGGGCTGGCCCCGGTCGTCTGGCACGGCGTCACGCCCAACCCGAAGGACCACGAGATCCAGAGCGCCTTCGAGCAGTACTGCGAAAGCGGCAGCGACGTCATCGTCGGCCTCGGCGGCGGGTCGTGCATCGACGCGGCGAAGGGCGTCGCGATCCTGTCCGGCAACGGCGGGCGCATCCTCGGCTACGAGGGCGTGGACAAGGTCGTGCACCCGATCCCGCCCACCGTCATGGTGCCATCCACCTCCGGCACCGGCGCGGACGTGTCGCAGTTCGCCGTCGTCACCGACACCAGCCAGCACGTCAAGATCACCATCATCAGCCGGACGCTGGTGCCGGAGATCTCGGTGATCGACCCGCGGCTGCTGACCACGATGCCGGACTTGCTCAACGCGGCCACCGGCCTCGACGCGCTGACCCACGGCATCGAGGCGTTCGTCTCCAAGGCGCACAACCCGCTCACCGACAACCACGCGCTGCAGGCCGTCGGCCTGATCACCCGCAACCTGCTGCGCACCCAGCTCAAACCGCGCGAAGCCGAGGCGCGCACGGCGATGGCGCAGGGTGCGCTGGAGGCCGGGATGGCCTTCACCAACGCGATCCTCGGCGCCACGCACGCGATGAGCCACCAGGTGGGCGGTCTGCTCGACGCGCCGCACGGCGTGGTCAACGGAGTGCTGCTGCCGCACGTGATCCGGTTCAACGCCGCGCGCGAACCGGAGCGGTTCGTCCCGCTCGCCGCGGCCGCCGGCATCGACACCGCGGGCCTGCCGGGGCTCGAAGCCGCGCACCTGCTCGCCGACCGCGCCCGCCGGCTCGCCGACGAGGTCGGCGTGCCGCGCGGACTGGCCGGGCTCGGAGTCACCGAGGACAAGATCCCGACGCTGGCCCGCACCACGATGAAGGACGCCTGCCTGGCGACCAACCCGCGCCAGGCCCGGGTGGAGGACATCGAGGCGCTGTTCCGGGCGGCGCTGTGAACGATCCCGAACGAACCACGGCCGACCTGGGCGTCCTGACCGGGGTGCGGTCCGGCAAGCGGTCGTTCTATCCGGAGTACATCCGCTCGACCGAACGGGTTTCGCGGGCGGTCGAAGCGCTCGACGGCATCTCCCGCGCGCTCGTGCGCACCGCGGAGGGGCCGCGGGCGCTGGTCGAAGCGGTGCTGCGGGCGGCGTCGGAGCACCTGCAGGCGGACTGGCTGCTGCTCGCGGTCGCGGACGGCGCGTTGCGCGCGGCGCGGCCGAGATTCGTGCTGAACGTCGGCGGGACGATCGTCGACGACCGGGCGGACGTTCCCGACGAGGTCCTCGAACATCTCGACGTGCTGCGCACCCGGCCGTGGGAGCTCGACGGGTGGCCGCACCGGGACGGCCTGGTCCGCGCGACGATGACGCTGGACGACGAGCCGGTCGGCGGGATCGTCGCCCGGCCCGCGCCGGGCCTGGAGATCGCCGCCACCGACGTCGCCATCCTGCGCGTGCTGGGCAACCAGGCCGCGGTCGCGCTGCACAACTCGTTCCTGTTCCACGCCGCCGCCCAGCTGCGCGGCCGCACCGAACGGTTGTCCGAGGCCGCCGAACGCCAGGCCCGCGACCTCGCCGCGCGCAGCGCCGAGCTGGCCCAGACGCAGGAACGCCTGGTCGAGGTCATGCAGCGGCAGGTGCTCGACGACGAACGGCACCGGATCGCCCGCGAACTGCACGACAGCGTGGCGCAGTCCGTGCTCGGCGCGGGCATGACGATCGAGGTCTGCCGGGCCGAACTGGCCGCGCTGGGCGGCCGGGCCGCGGAGATCGCCGCGCAGCTCGCGCCCGCCAAGGAGCTGACGAGGCAGGCGGTCGAGCGGCTGCGCGCGTCGATTTACGCGCTGCACCACACTTCCGGCGAAACGCCCGGCCCGTTGCCGGTGCTGCTGGAACGACTGTCCACTGTGCACGGACTGACCGAATTGTCGGTCCAGGTGCGGGTCGCGGGCAGTCCGGTGGCGCTGCCGCCGCGGGCGGAACAGTCGCTCGTGCGGATGGCCGGCGAGGCGTTGTTCAACGCGGCCGCGCACGGCAAGGCCGAGCGCGCGCTGGTGCGCCTGCAGTACCGGCCGGACGGCTCGGCCGTGGTGCTCAGCGTGTCCGACGACGGCGACGGCGATCCCGCGCAGATCCGCCGGGCGCTGCGGCTGACGAAGGCGGCGGACCTTTCCGGGCGGCACCGCGGCCTGGCGAACATGCTGGCCAGAGCAGAGGAACTGGGCGGGGAGCTGACGATCCGCCGCTCCCGGATGGGCGGGATCCGCCTGCAGGTCCGGGTGCCGCTGCCGGTGCCCGCGGAATGGGAGGCGCCCGATGACGGCTGAGCAGACTGTGCCCGCGGAGGCCGCCGGCCCCGTGCGGATCGTGCTCGTGGACGACCACGCGATCGTCCGGCAGGGCCTGCGCTCGCTGCTGGAGCGCGAAACCGACCTGCAGGTCGTCGGCGAGGCCGGGGCCGCGGACGAGGCGCTGGCGGTGATCGAGTCCGCCCGGCCGTCGATCGTGCTGCTGGACCTCAAGCTGTCCACCGGCGCGGACACCGAAGGGCTGGACCTGTGCGCCCGGCTCACCCGGCGCTATCCGGACCTGGGAGTGCTCGTGCTGACGACGTTCCTCGACGACGCGCTGGTGGTCGACGTGGTCCACCACGGCGCGCGCGGTTACGTGGTCAAGGACGTGGACACCACCGAGCTGCTGCGTTCGATCCGCGCGGTGGCGCGCAACGAGAGCGCGTTCGATTCGCGGTCCGCGGCGGCGATGGCGCGTTCGATGCGGGTGGCCCGGGAACGCCCGTCGTTCACCGACCGGGAGCTGAACGTGCTGCGGCTGCTGGCGAACGGCCTGAGCAACCGCGTCATCGGCGGCAAGCTGTACATCTCCGAGACCACGGTGAAGTTCCACGTCCGCAACATCATGCGCAAACTCGACGCCAGCAGCCGGGCCGAAGCGGTCTACGAGGCCAGCAAAGCGGGCGTGATCTGAGACGGCCGGCCCGCCGCGGACGACACCACGCGACGGACCGGCCGGACCGGGTTCAGCCGACCAGCGGGCGGCCGAGCGGGAGCCCCCTTCCGCCGGTGGCCAGCGACGCGACGTGGAAGAACAGGTAGACGCCGACCGCGACGAACGCGAACACGCCGACGCCGCCTGCGGTCTGCAGCGTCGCGGAGCCCTGGGCTGTCGCCGTCAGCACCAGCGCGAGCGCCACGTCGACGAGCACGAACAGCAGCGTGAACGCGAGCGGCAACCGGAGCGTGGCGAGGGTGAGCAGCACGATGGTGACCAGCCACGAGATCAGGAACAGCTCCTGTGTCGCGGTGACGTTCGCGGCCGGGACCGCGAACCAGCTGTGCAGCAGGCCGAACACCAGCACCGCGTAGCTCAGCCAGAAGCCGGAGAAGACGCCGAAGATGCCGGCGACCGCGTTCTGCCCGAGAGCCGCCGCCCACACCGCGGACACGAGCTGGCCGATCCCGGTGGCGACGAGGATGATCGCCAGCGGCGCGCCGACCGCGGCGGCCGGGACGAAGCCGACCAGCGTGAGCCCGAGCGCGATCGAGCCGACGAGGAAGGTCGGCACGCCGATGAGGGCCGGATCGCCGCCGAGCGGCGAGGGCGCCGGGTCCGGTTCGGCGGCCGCGTGGGAAACGGGGACGTCGATTTCCGCTGCAGTCATCACTTCCTCCTTAGGTCGCCGCGCACCGTTGCGCGGCAGTCAGCGGGGATGCAGCACGAGCCAGCCGCCGTGGTGCTCGTGCACGCTGAACCGGCGGCCCGAGCGGACCCCGAGCCGGCGCAGCGCGGGCAGGTCGAAGACGCGGACGTGCCCGTACTCCTCGGCGGGCTCGTCCTCGAACGGCACGGCGAGCACCACCGGCCCGCGCGCCAGCCGCGTCGCCTCGCGCACGACCTCCTCGCCGACGTCCGGGTCCAGGTGCTCCAGCAGGTGCAGCAAGGTCACGGTGTCCGCGGACGCGTCCGGCAACGGCAGCCGGGCCGCGTCGCACACGAGCGTTTCCACCGGGAGATCCCGCCGTGTCGCGTAGGCCTCGAGCAGTTGCATGGCGCCCGCCGACACGTCCGAGGCGACCACCTCGTTGCGGCCGCGTCCGGCGAGCAGCAGGGCGAAAAAACCGAAACACGAGCCGAGGTCCAGGACGCGGCCGGGCGGCGTGAGGCGCAGCGCGTGCTCGTACACCGGCGCGAATCCGGCGATCACCGAGCGGCCGGGCAGGCGCGGCGGCTCCCGCAGGCACGCGCGGATCCGGTGGAGAGTGTTGTCGTAGAACCGCAGCCACGCTCGCATCGGATCGTCCACAGTGGACTTGACGACGCCGGTGAACGCGTGCTCGAAAACCTCGGCCCCGGACAGCCAGCCGGGTGCGAAGAGTTCGTCGGCCAGCAGCCCGGCCAGGTCGTTGTCGAGGTCCTCCGGGCGCAGCCGGTGCCGCAGTTCCACCCGGCGGCCGTCCTTGTGCAGGCTGAAGTGCTCGGTCCGGACCAGCGGCGCGGGGCCGCCCTGCCCGGCGGTTTCCCGGACCACGGCGAGCGGCCGCGCGAAGTACGCCCCGGCGAGGACGGGGGCGAGCGGGTCGAGGAAGCGGCCGGCGGTGCTCGGCGCGGTCGTCGTCATCCCAGCACGTCCTCGGCCAGCCGGAACGCCGCCCGGTCGAGCCCGGCCAGATCCGCGGCGACCTGCACGTGGTCGCAGAACTCCGCGTACGCGGGCAGATCGCATCCGCCGAGCCGCCACGAGTACCGCGGTTCCGGGGTCAGCCACAGGGTTTGCCGCACGCGCCGGGTGATCTCCTCGAACACTTCGAGCTTCGGATCGTTGCCGTTGCCGCGGCCGTCCCCGAGCACCAGCAGCGTCGTGCGCCGGTTCAGCGCGGCGCTGTGGTCCTCGATCAGCTGCTCGAACGCCCGTCCGTAGTCGGAATTCGCGTCGACGTCCAGCAGCCCGCCCGCGGGCAGTCCGTCGAAAACCAGGCCCAGCGCGCGTTCGAGCGGGTGCTCGGCGAACAGTTCGGTGATCTCGGCCGGTTCGTCGACGAACGCGAACGTGCGCACCTGTCCGAAAAGCGACTGCAGGCCGTGCACCAGGTGGAGGGTGAACCGGGCGGTGGCGCGCACCGACAGTGAAACGTCAGCGAGCACGAGCAGCCGGGGCTTGTCCTCGGCCCGCGTGACTGTCACCGGACGGAACGGCACGCCGTCGTAGCGCATGTTCCGCCGCATCGTGCGGGCCGGATGCACCCGGCCGCGCAACGTGTTGCGCTTGCGGCTGGTCAGCGCGCCGCGCAGGGTGTGCGCCAAGCGCCGCAACGATTCTTCCAGCTGCGCGCGCTCGCGTTCGTCGACCCGCTCGGCCCGCGCCGCCTCGACGACCCGTGTCTCCACCGCGGTTTCGGCGAGTTCGGCCAGCTTCTCCAGATGCCGCCGCAGCAGTTCCGGGAGGTCTTCCAGCACCCCGGCCAGCCCGGGCGGCAGCTGCGCGAGGTCTTCTTCCGCGTCGTTCAGCCAGCCGAGCAAGGCGTTCTCCTGGGCGACGGTCAGCTCGACGTCGAGCCGGCGCCCGGTGGCGGGCGCGAGCTTGCCCGGCACCCCGGCGTTGTGCAGCGACGAGGTTTCCAGCTGCACGCTCGGCGCGGCCGTGCCGCCGGACGCGCTGTCCTTCGAGAGCACGATCTCGTCGGTCATCGCGGCCAGGTCGATCTTGTTCGCTTCCTGGTGCAGGTTGTACTGCTGGGCCAGGTCCTGCTGGTCGAAGTAGTCCCGGATGTCGGCGGGCTTGCCGTGGCTGTGCCCCTGCTCGGGGGTTTCGGACGGCTCCGGCGAGACGGTGAACGTTTCGAGTTCGCCGGTGTCGGACAGGTCGTCGTGGCCGTGCCCGTGCCCGGTTTCTTCGCGCAGCCGCTCGATTTCCCGCAGCGAGAAGTAGGCGTCGAACGCTTCCTCGAACAGTTCGTCGTCCCGCTGGTCCTTGACCAGCGTCATCCGCAACGCCTCGCGCAGGGTGGCGCGCTCGGCGAGAATCCCGGCCTGGGCGGCCGCGCGCATCGCGTCGGTCGCCTCGGAGACCGACATGCGCAAACCGAACAGGCGCAGCAGGCGCACGAACCGGTGCAGGCTGCTCTCCACGGCCGCCGCCTCAGACCGGACGCCGTCGGGTGAACGCCTCGAACGCCCGTCCGCCCTGGCCGCCGCTCGACCGCTGTGCCGGGCCGGAGCCTGGAGAGCCGTAGTAGTTCTCGTCGTGGCGGCCGGGCTGGTCCTTGGCCAGCCGCGCCGCCCGGCCTCCGTCGTCCTCGTGGTGCGAATGGCCGTCGTGGTGACCATGCCCGTGGCCATGTCCGTGCCCGTGGCTGTGCGGCAGTTCGGCGGGCAGCTCCCGGTTCGGGTCGACCAGATCCGGCAGCACCTGCAACGCGCGCCCCAGGTCGCGTTCGTACTTCAGCACCACATTCGCCGTCTCGGCCAGGACTTCCGGCGAGAGCTCCTCGACGCCGAGCACAGCGAGCGTGCGGGCCCAGTCGATGGTTTCGGAGATGCTCGGGCTCTTGCGCAGCCGCAGCCCGCGCAGCTTCCGCACCACCTCGACGAGCGTGCGCGCGGCCGCGTCGGGCAGCCCGGTTTTCTTGGAACGCAGGATCTCCAGTTCGCGTTCAGTGTCCGGGTAGTCCAGGAACAGGTGGAGGCAACGCCGTTTCAGCGCGGCGGAAAGGTCGCGCGTGTTGTTGGACGTGAGCACCACCAGCGGCGGGACCTTCGCGACGTAGGTGCCGACCTCCGGCACCGAAACCTGGTACTCCGCAAGGCATTCCAGCAGCACCGCCTCCAGCGCCTCGTCCGCGCGGTCCACCTCGTCGATCAGCAGCACCGCCGGTTCCTCGCCGCGCACCGCGTCCAGCAGCGGCCGCGGCGCGAGGAAGTGGTCGGAGAAGAACACGCTGTCCTGCGCGTCGATCCGGGCGACCGCACTGGCCAGGTCCGGCGCGTCGGCGATCACGTCGCCGATTTTCTCGCGCAGCATCTGGATGTAGAGCAACTGCTTGCCGTAGTCCCATTCGTAGAGGGCTTTCGTCTCGTCCTGGCCCTCGTAGCACTGCAGCCGCAGCAGCCTGCGGCCGGTGACCGCGGCGAGGGTTTTGGCCAGTTCGGTCTTGCCGACGCCGGCCGGGCCCTCCAGCAGCACCGGTTTGTCCAACGCGGACATCAGGTAGACGGTGGCGGCCAGCCGGCGGTCCGCGATGTAGCCGGCGCCGGCGAACCGGTCGGCCACCTCTTCGATCGAGCCGAACCGGGCGTGGTCGGGGATTGCGGTGGGCACGTCGCCTCCGGTGCGTCGAAGTCGGGAAGAAGCGCGGCGGGGCCGGAGCGAGCCCCGCCGCGCGGGATCAGCCGAGCAGGTCGTCGAGATCGCCGTTGAGGCAGTGGTCGACGACCGGGCGGACCGTGTCGAAGGTGCACTCCTTGGCGTTGCCCGGGGTGCACGCGTCGCCGAGGACGTGGTTGGTGATGCGGTCGACGTCGGCGTCGTCGCCCTTGATCACCTTCGCCCGCTCGTAGTACTTGGTCGGGCCCTGGCCCAGCCGGTTCTTCGAGTAGGAGTCCGCGGTGACGTCGGTGAACTTCTCCGGGATGCCCACGTCGCGCAGCAACCGGATGGCCGCGGCGAGCGCGGCGTCGGCGGCCTGCACGTCGGTTTTGCCGTAGGTGTCGACACCGAGCGCCTCGGCGATGTCAGCGAACCGCTTGTACGCGGCCGGCATGTTGAACGCCCACACCCGCGGCAGCGCGATCGCGTTGTTCAGGCCGTGGTGGGTGTCGTAGAACGCGCTCACCGCGTGCGAGATCGAGTGGATGATCCCGAGTCCGCCGGAGTTGAACGCCTGCGCGGCGATGTACTGGGCGTACATCATGCCTTCGCGGCCGGCGAGGTCCTGGCCGTTCCACACCGCGGCTCGCAGATTCTGGCCGGTCAGCTTGATCGCGTGCAGCGCGTTTCCCAGCGACGGCTCGAAATTCAGCCGGGACACGTACGGTTCGGAGGCGTGCGCCAGCACGTCGAAACCGCACTGTGCGGTGTAGTCGATCGGGCAATCGTAGTAGAGAACGGGGTCGTCGATCGCCAGCGTGGTCACCGACGCGTCGTCGAACGCCACGTACTTGTGCGGGTTCTCCGGATCGGTCGTGGTGTCGGTGATGACGTAAGCCCACGACGTCTCGGAACCGGTGCCCGCGGTGGTGGAAACCGCGATGTGCGGCGGGTTCTTCGGGTTCTCGGATTTGTTGAAGCCCTCGAACTCGTTGACGTTGCGGCCGTCGTGCGCGACCGAAATGCGCGCGCCCTTGCAGGCGTCGTGCGAGGAACCGCCGCCGATCGAGACGAACGAATCGCACTTGTTCTCCTGGTACAGCGTCACGGCGTCCATGACGTTGTAGTCCTTGGGATTCGACTCCACCTGGTCGTACACGACGACCTCGAGACCGTGGTACTTCATCGACTCCACGATCTTGTGCACGATGTCCGTCCCGCGCAGGCCGGACGTCATGACGAGCACCTTCTTGAACCCCATCTTGAGGGCTTCCGGCCCGATCAGCTCGTGCGAGCCGGGACCGAGCAGCGCCCGCGGGAACGGGTGGAACTCCTTGATGGGAAACGGTTTCAACAGCTCATCGACCTGCATGATCGCACTGGTCCTCTCGGCACGTCCGGGCGACGTGCGTGCGGCGGGCGGCTGCTCTGGCAAGAGCACGGACAACCGGAAAGCTAGGCGCGCCATCGCGGTCCGGGAACCCGGCGCGGGCCGATCCCGGCCGACCGGAGACCCCGCTCGGCACGATCGGACGGGCCCCGCCTGCCCGATCGGTCAGGTGCGCGGTCGCGGACCCCGAGCGAGTCCCCGGTACCTGCCCGCCCGGACAGGTACGGCGCGCCCGATCGCACGGCGAGAACCGGGCCCGGGCCGACCTATCGTCGGTCGGCGGACCAGCCCGCGCCCGAAACCTGAGGTGATGCCCGATGACGTCGATCGCGAGTACCCGCCCCGCCGCGCGCCGCCGGCTGTCGCGCCGGGAACGGGCGCACGTCGGCGGGATGGCCGCGTTCATCGCCCTGCTGCACGTCGTGGGCTGGGGCGTGCTGCTCCTGCTCGTCGTCCCCGGCCACTACCGGATCGGCGCGGGGGTGTTCGGCGCGGGAACCGGGCTGACCGCCTACCTGCTCGGGCTGCGGCACGCCTTCGACGCCGACCACATCGCCGCTATCGACAACACCACGCGCAAGCTGATCGCCGAGGGCAAACGCCCGCTCTCGGTGGGATTCTGGTTCTCGCTCGGACATTCCACCGTGGTGGTCGTGCTGACGCTGCTGCTCGCGACCGGGATCCGGACGCTGGGCATCGAACTGACCGACGACGGGTCGCCGCTGCGCACGTTCGGCGGCCTGATCGGCACGGTCGTGTCCGGCGGGTTCCTGTGGCTGCTCGGCATCGTCAACCTGGTCGTGCTCGCCGGGATCGTGCGGGTCTTCCGCCGGATGCGCCGGGGCGACTGCGACGAGGCGGCACTGGACACGCACCTGGAGAACCGCGGTTTCCTCACCCGGATCCTGCGCCGGACGATGCGCGCGATCTCCGCGCCGTGGCAGATCTACCCGGTCGGCATCCTGTTCGGGCTCGGCTTCGACACGGTCAGCGAAATCGCCCTGCTGGTGCTCGCGGGCACGAGCGTGGGCGCCGGACTCCCTTGGTACGCCGTGATGTGCCTGCCGGTGCTCTTCGCGGCGGGCATGTCACTGCTCGACACCATCGACGGCTCGTTCATGAACTACGCCTACGGCTGGGCGCTGTCGCAGCCGCTGCGCAAGGTCTACTACAACCTGACGCTCACCGGCCTGTCCGTCGCGGTCGCGTTGCTCATCGGCACCGTCGAGCTGCTGTCGGTACTGGCGGAAAAGCTCGGGCTGACCGGCGGGCTCTGGGACTGGGTCGCCGGACTCGACGTGAACCGGATGGGATTCGGGATCGTCGGAGTGTTCGTCCTCGGCTGGGCGATCGCGATCGGAGTGTGGAAACTGGGGCGGCTCGAAGAGCGATGGCCGGTGCCGGCCGGTGCGGAGGCCGCTGGCGGAGAGGGATCGGATCGCCCGGGCTGAGCCGCTGGGGAAAGACGCGGGAGCCCCTGCTCGGCAAGGGCTCCCGCGTTCCGGATCAGCAGGCGTTGAGCTTCCAGTAGTCGGCGTTGTCGTTGGCGCCGGGGATGTTGGCCAGGTTCGGCACGTCCCCGTACGGCGGGACCTTGATGAGCAGCTTGTCGGGCGCGAGCACGACGTCGTTGTAGACGCAGATGGTGCGGTTGCCGTTGTTGATGATCGACGACAGCTGGTTGCGCTTGTTGCCGCTGGACGCGGGCGGGTTGTTGAAGTCCCCGGACTGCGTGCTGTTGTAGTTGAGATGCCAGCCGGTGGTGCCGCGGTTGTAGTTGGCGTCCTGGTAGAAGCAGTAGTAGCCGGCCGGGCACGGCGCGGTGGCCGCGGAGGCCGGGGCCGCGGCAAGGACGGTGCCGGCGGCGGCGCCGGCCACGGCGGCCGCGAGAGCCACTGCGGAGCGGATCGTGGGCATGTGGGTTTCTCCCCTCGAAGCGGTCGCCACCGGAGCGGGCGACCGGACGAGCACTACGCTGCCGGGATCCGTCCCCGTCTCGTCCTCGCGCCGTCCTTCCGCAGGTCAGCCCCGATGAAGATCGCGGTTGACCGAGCCACCAGCGGGAGTGATCTCTCAGCCGTGCTCGAGCAGGGGCGGAGCGGGGCTGGTTCGATGCGGGGGAGATGTCGCGCGGGATCTCGACGGTGATCCCCGCACCGCGTTCGAAATCGGCTGTCGTGAGGCGATTCTGCCGCTGAATCAGCCGTTTAGGGGCGGCGCGCGACCGGGCGGCGGAGCAGGTCGTGTCCGCGCACCGCCAGTTGAAGGCGTTGCTGTGATTCGCTGCTGCTCAGGTCGAGCCCGAGCAGCGCGGAAATGCGATCCAGCCGGTAATACAGCGTCCGGCGCTGGACGAAAAGCATCTCCGCGGCGCGGGCTTTGTTGCCCGCGGCGTCCAGGAAAGCTCGCAGGGTGGGCAGCAGGGGGTTCGTGCTTTGCGCGTCGTTGGCGAGGAGCGCGCCGATTTCGTCTTCGACGTAGCGGGCGAGTTCGGGGCCTTCGGCGAGCGTCACGAGCAGCCGGAGGGCGCCAAGGTCATCGAAATGGAGGAAATGGCCGGCGGAGGTCGCGGAGGCTGCCGCCGCGGCGCTGCGGCCTTGCCGGACCGCGGCGGGCAACGCTGCCGCCGGGACGGTCCGGCTCACTCCGCCCCAATGTCCGGCTCCGGCGAGTGCCGCTTCGATCGCCGCGGCGGTCGTCCGGCGGCCGGGCGCGACGACGGACAGGGCGAAGTCGCCAAGGTCTCCGACGACCGCGTTCGCGTCGAGTCCGTGCAGGACGGAGTCCGCGGAGTGGACCGGGGACTGATCGGGCGAATCGCGGAGCGCGGACACGAAGACGACCAGGGTCTTGCTGCGCAAATCCCGGCCGAGGGTGCGGGCGAGGCGGACGAAGTCCTCGCCGGAGATTTCCCCGAGCATGAGGCGATTCAGCAGCGCACCCTGCCGCTGCGCTGAGCGTGCTCCGCTTTCCCGTTCGCTGAGCAGGCTGATCGCGACCGCGGCGGAAGCCCTTTCCAGCGCGTGGAGATCGGCTGGCGCGGGTGCCGCGGTCCCGTGGAGCAGATGCAGCCAGCCCCAGGACTCGCCGCGCAGGACGACAGGTCTGCGTGCGCAAGCCGCGACTTCGCGGAAAGAGCCCGCCTTGGCGACCGGCGCGGCGGACCCGTCGGTGATGGCGGGACGGTGCAGTTCGTGCATCGCGCGAGAGTGCGCTGCCCAGTCCTCGGCGACAGCGTCGGATTCGGCGGTCGCGCCCGCGTAGGCCAGCATCTGATGGGCCACGTTTTCCAGCACCGCGGGCATTCCCGTCCGCCGGGACAGCTCCTCGACCATCGCGAGGTAGTCCTGATCGGACAGCAGGAGATTGAGAAACGCCTGCCCGGCTTCTTCTTCCGCGAGCAACTGCGCAACCCGGCCCTCGACCAGCATCTCGTGCACCTGTGCCGACGCTTCGGCGAACGGGATCTCGTCCAGGAGCCCGACAAGCGGCAGCCCGGCCGCCTCCGCCTCCTCGATCGCGGCGGCGGGCATCTCGTCGAACATCCGCCCGGCCAGTTCGACCACCAGCACGGACGCCCGCGCGTCGGCGACTCGCCTGACGAACGCCCGTTGCCGGTCCGGCGTGTCGCCCATGCCGAGACCCGCGGTCAGCAGCATCTCGTGGCCGCTGAGGAAACGGTGGATGTCCGGGATCTCGCCGGTGTGCACCCACCGGACCGGCCGGTCGAGGTGCTGTTCGCCGGCGTACACCCGGGCGACGGTGCGCTGGAAGACCTCGAGGCGCAAAGCGGTGCGCGCGGTCAGGATTTCGGGCATGGTCCACCTCAGCCACAACAAAGGACGATCGGTTCTTCGGCGGGAAACGGGGGAGAGGCAAGCGTTTCAGCACCGGCGCAAGGGCTATCCCGCGGGCGCGGCAGTGGTTTCTCGCACGACGAGGTCCACCGGCAGTTCGACCGTCTCCGCCGGGGTGCGTCCGTTCAGCAGGTCGTGCAGCATTTCCGCGACGATCCGGCCCTTCTCCCGCATTGGCTGGCGCATGGTGGTGAGCGACCAGCGCTCGGCGTCCGGGGCGTCGTCGAATCCGATCACCGACAGGTCTTCCGGCACTCGCAACCCGCGTGCGCGGGCGGCTTCCAGCGCCGCGATCGCCATGGTGTCGGAGGTCGCCGCGATCGCCGTGAGCGGTGCGGTGTCGAGGAGTTCGTGCGCGGCGGCGGTCCCGGCCGCGCGGTCGAAACCCCCGGCCTCCATGACCGGGACCGGCCCGTCGGCGACGTCCAGGTAGCCGGCGACGCGTTCGCGCACCACCCGTTCCGTGGCCTCGGCCCGGCGGCCGGGCCCGGCGAGGCCGCGGCGGCCGTCGGGGGAGAGCCGTTCGGCCAGCACGCCGGTCTTCCGGTGGCCGAGGTCGAGCAGGTGCCGCATCTGGTCCCGGGCGGCGAGCCGGTCCTGGACGCACACCCGCGGCACGCCGGGCAGCAGCGGCGCGTCGACGACCACCATCGGCAGCCCGCGGGACTGCAGGGTCCGCAGGGACCGGTGGTCGTCCGGCAGGCAGTGCACGATCATGCCGTCGACGATCCCTTGCAGCGCAGCCTGATCGGGCAGCCCGTCGTCCGCGGCGACGGGCGAGCGCGGCAGCGGGACGAGCGTCAGCGCGTGGTCGTCGAACTTGCGGCTCTGCGCGATGCCTTCGAGCAGAGCCCGCGTCGACGGGTCGGTGAAGGCGTACTCGAGGCTGTCCATCACCATCACGCCGATGGCGCCGACCTTGCCCGCGCGCAGCCCCGCGCCCAGCACATTCGGCCCGGCGTACCCGAGCCGCGCCGCCGTGTCGAGGATGTGCCGCCGCTGCGTCTCGGACAGTTTCGCCGGGCGGTTGTACGCGTAGGACACCGCCGCCTGGGACACGCCCGCCGCTCGCGCGATCTCGCGCATGGTCACCATCAGGTCATTCTCCCGACCGTTGACGCCGCAGGGGCGCTATGTCAGAGTTGCCGCTCGTAGTTAATCGTATCACCGCAGTTCAGAGGTGTGAAGTGGGGACTACGGACGGTGCCGGGGGCGGTGGTGGGCGCGGCCTGCGCGCCGGACCAGGGTGTGCAACCGGCGCGGCGGACACTGCACAGCTTGTGCCTGTCCCGCGCCGCGGCCCGAAGCCAGAATTCCTTCTCGAATCCACGGCAGCCGACCAGTTCGTCAAGGAGCGTGCAGTGTCCACTTCGGTCAAGATCGTGAAGGAGCGGCTCGCGGCGGAGCCGGTGCGGGCCGGCCGCCCGGAGATCGCCGACACGGTCGCGGAGATCATCGAGGACGTCCGGTCCGAGGGCGACGCCGCCGTGCGCCGGTGGTCGGAGAAATTCGACTCGTGGAGCCCGGAGTCGTTCCGGCTCGGGCCCGACGAGGTCGCGCGCGTGGTGTCCGGGGTGCCCGAGACGGTGCTGGACGACCTGCGGTTCGTGCAGCGGCAGGTGCGCGGATTCGCCAAGGCGCAACGGGATTCGCTCGCCGACTTCGAGGTCGAGACGCTGCCCGGAGTCTGCTTGGGACAGCGGAACATCCCGGTCGACGCGGCCGGAGCTTACGTTCCCGGCGGACGCTACCCGCTCACCGCGTCCGCGCACATGACCGTCGTGACCGCGAAGGTCGCCGGCGTCGGGCGGGTCGCGGCGACGACTCCGCCGGACCGCGGCAACCCGCCCGCGGTCAGCATCGCGGCGATGCACCTCGCCGGCGCCGACGAGATCTACGTGCTCGGCGGGGTCCAGGCGATCGCGGCGCTCGCGCTCGGCACCGAATCGATCGCCAAGACCGACCTGCTGGCCGGGCCCGGCAACGCCTACGTCGCCGAGGCGAAACGGCAGCTGTTCGGCGAAGTCGGCATCGACCTGTTCGCCGGGCCGACCGAAGTCCTGATCGTCGCCGACCACAGCGCCGACCCGTTCGTCGTCGCGACCGATCTGCTTTCGCAGGCGGAGCACGGACCGGATTCCCCGGCGGTGCTGATCACGACCTCGGACCGGGTCGCGACCGAGACCATCGGGTGGGTCGAGGAGCTGCTGCCCGGTCTGCCCACCCGCGACGTCGCCGGGGTCGCGTGGCGCCAGCACGGGGAGGTCCTCGTCGTGCCTGACCTCGACGCCGCCTATGCCCGCGCCGACGAATACGCCAGCGAGCACGTCCAGATCCTCACCGAACACCCGCGTGCCGCGCTCTCCGCGATGCGCAATTACGGCGCGCTTTTCCTCGGCGACAAGACGTGTGTCGCCTACGGGGACAAGGTGATCGGCACCAACCACGTCCTGCCGACGCGCAAGGCCGCGCGCTACACCGGCGGCCTGTGGGTCGGCAAGTACCTGAAAACCGTTACCTACCAGGAAGTCCGGGACCCGGCCGCGAGCGCCGAACTCGGCGCGCTGTGCGGCAGGGCGTCCCGGCTGGAGAACTTCGAAGGGCACGCGCGCTCGGGCGACGTCCGGGCCGCGCGTTTCGGTTCGGCCGCCCTGGACTGGACCGACCACGTTTTCGGCCGCGCCTGACCGGCGCCTTTTCCCCTTGCCCGCCCGATCCCGATCCGGAGGTCGACGATGACCCCGACACACGAAACCCCCACGACCCCGCCGCCCGGCGGGCCGGTCGCGTCCGCGGAGGACGTCGAACTGCTCGCCGCGCTCGGCTACGAACAACGCTTCGACCGCAAAGTCAGCCTCTGGGGCAACTTCGCCCTCGGCTTCGTCTACCTCTCCCCGCTGGTCGGGGTCCTGTCGCTGTTCGCGGTGGGGCTGTCCACCGCGGGCGGCCCGTCCGTCTTCTGGATCGTCCTCATCGGACTCGGGCAGCTGCTCGTCGCGCTCGTGTTCGGCGAGATCGTGTCGCAGTTCCCGCTCGCCGGCGGTCTCTACCAATGGGCGCGCCGGCTCTGGAACGGCAGGTACGCGTGGTTCACCGCGTGGACCTACATCTGCTGCATCACCATCGGCATCACGAGCACCGCGCTGTTCAGCTCCGACTTCGTGGCCAGCCTCTTCGGCGGCACCGCGCAGCACCCCGGCGTGGCCTCGACGCCTTTGCAGCGCTTGCTGATCGCGGTCGCCGTGACGGCGGTCTGCCTGGTGTGCAACAGTTTCGGCACCCGGGTGCTCGCCCTGATCTCGAAGATCGGCCTCGCCGCCGAGCTGATCGGCATCGTGCTGGTCGGGCTGTACCTGCTGCTGTTCCAGCGGCGCAACCCGGTCTCGATCTTCTTCCACGGCAGTTCGGCCAGCCACCCGGGCAGCTACTTCGCGGCGTTCGTCGCGGCTTCGCTGGTCGGCCTGTTCCTCTACTACGGCTTCGAGGCCTGCGGAGAGATCGCCGAAGAGGTGCCCAATCCGGCCCGGAGCATCCCGAAGGCCATGCAGCTCACCGTCGTCGTCGGCGGGCTCGCCGCGCTGCTCGCGTTCGCCGGCTACGCGCTGGCCGCGCCCGACCTCGAAGCCGTCCTGACCGGTTCCGACACCAACCCGATCCCCGCGATCCTGCAGAGTTCGGTCGGCACCGTCGGCACGAAGCTGATCCTGCTCGTCGCGCTGACGTCGTTCATCGCGGGCGTGATGAGCCAGCAGGCGGCGGCGAGCCGGATCGTGTTCTCCTTCGCCCGCGACGAGATGTTCCCGGGCGCGCGGATCTTCTCCCGCGTGACGAGCCGCTACCGGGTGCCGCGGAACGCGTTGCTCGCGGTCAACGTCGCGCCGCTGCTGATCTTCGTGTTCGTCTACTTCTCGCCGGACTCGCTGGTGCGGATCGCCGCGTTCCAGGTGCTCGCGGGCTACGCCGCGTTCCAGATGGTCGTGCTCGCCGCGTTGCGCATGCGGCTCAAGGGCTGGCGCCCGGCGGGAGCGTGGTCGCTCGGCCGGTACGGGTTCGCGGTGAATGTCGCCGCGCTCGTCTACGGCGTGCTGGCGATGATTCTGCTCGCCGCGCCGACCGGGGACCCGAACGCGTCCTTCGCGGACCGCTGGATCGCGCTGATCGGCTTCCTCGTCGTGTCGGCCGTGGGCCTGGTGTACCTGCTGACGGCGAAGCCGGACCGGAAGTCGACCGCGCCGGAAGGCGACGCACTGGAGATCGCGCAGCGGCTGCGCGACCGCGCCGCTTCGGCGGCCTCCGCGGAAAGGAGCGAAGCATGACCAGGGTCCTGTACCTCTACGGCGGCTGGCCGGGGCACAAGCCTTACGAGATCGCGAACGAGTGGGCGCTGCCGCTGTTCAAGGAACTCGGCTTCGACGTCGACCAGACCAACGACGTCTTCGCCCTCGACGCGGACCTCACCGGCTACGACCTCATCGCCCTCAACTGGAACAACGCGCTGCTGTCCGAAGGGCTTTCGGTCGCGCAGGAGGACGGCCTGCTGCACGCGGTCGAAGCGGGCACCGGGATCGCCGCCTGGCACGGCGCCGCGGCAGCGTTCCGCACCAGCATCCGCTACCACCTGATGCTGGGCGGCAGCTTCCTCGAACACCCGGCGGGGGAGGGCGTGAAGGACCCGTACCGGGTGTCCATTGTGGACCGCGACAGCGAGATCACCCGCGGGGTGGCGGATTTCGACGTCGCGTCCGAGCAGTACTACCTGTCGCTCGACCCGAACAACCACGTGCTCGCCGAGACCGAGTTCACCGGCGAGCACGTCCCGTGGCTCGCCGGGCGGCGGATGCCGCAGGCCTGGACTCGGACCTGGGGCGCGGGCCGGGTGTTCTACAGCGCCGTCGGCCACGACCTGGACGACCTGCAGCACCCCGATGTCACCAGGCTGTGCGCGCAGGGCTTCGCCTGGGCCGCGCGCCGCACCGCCTGAACCGGACTGAAAACACCGAGGAGCAACCATGCCTGTCCTGACCGGAGGCCAGATCGTCGCCCGGACGCTGCGCAACTACGGCGTCGACTACGTGGCCGGGATCCCCGGCCACGGGATCTGGTCGCTGACCGACGCGTTCCTCGACGAGGAAGCGAAGATCCCGTTCGTCCAGACCTTCCACGAGCAGAGCGCGGTGCACCTGGCCGACGGGTACTACCGCGCCACCGGCCGCCCGATCGCCGCGGTGACCTCGATCGGCGCGGGGGCCAGCAACACCGTGATCGGGATGGGCACCGCGTTCACCGACTCGACCAGCGTGCTGGTGATCACCGGCGGCCCGCCGACCCACATGCGCGGGCACGGCCTGCTGCAGGAGCTGGACCGCTACACCGCCAACGACTTCCCGAAGGTCGCCGAGGCGGTGTCGAAGCGGCACTGGGTGGTGACCCGCGCCGAGGAGCTGCCGTTCGTGCTGCACCGGTGCTTCAACTCGATGCTGACCGGACGGCCCGGCCCGGTGCACCTGGAAGTCCCGATGGACGTGCAGGCCGAAGCCGCCGACGTCCAGTTGCACGACCTGGAACGCCGTCTCCCGGTCGGCCGTCAGCACCCCGACCCGGCCGCGGTCGACCGGGCGGCCGCCGTGCTGCGCGCGGCCCGGCGGCCGGTGATCGTCGTCGGCGGCGGCGCGGTCACCTCCGAAGCGGGGGACGCGGTGCGCGCGCTGGCCGAACACTGGCAGATCCCGGTCGTGACGACGTGGAACGGCAAGAGCGCCTTCCCCGAGGACCACGAGCTGTTCGCGGGCAGCGTCGGGCAGACCGGCACGATCGTCGGCAACGCGATCGCGAGCTCCGCGGACGTGGTCGTCTCGGTCGGCTGCCGGTTCACCGACTGGTCCGCCTCCAGCTACGCGCAGGGCGTGAGCTTCTCGATCCCGCCCGCCAAACTGATCCACATCGACATCGACCCGCACGAGATCGGCAAGAACTACCCGGCCGAAGTGGGGATCGTGGCGGACGCGCAGCGCACCGTCTCGGCGATCGCCGAGACGCTCCCGTCGGCGCGGGCGGAACGCGGCGAGTACCTGGCGGAACTGGCCGAGCACAAACGGAAATGGGAGGAGCAGCTGGCCGGTCGCCGCGACAGCGACCGGTTCCCGTTCACCTCGCAGCGTCCGCTCGGCGCCCTCCGGTCGGTCCTGCCGCGCGACTCGATCATCGTCGCGGGCTCGGGCAACACCCAGGGCGCGGTGAAGCAGACGTTCCCCGTTTTCGAGCCGCGGACGCACCTCACGTCCGGCGGTTTCTCCTCGATGGGCTGGGCGGTCCCGGCCGCGGTGGGCGCGAAGCTCGGCCGGCCGGACCGGACGGTCGCGTGTGTGCTCGGCGACGGCGATTTCCTCATGACCGCCCAGGAAATCGCGCTCAGCATCACGATGGACGCGCCGGTCGTGTTCGTCGTGCAGAACAACGCGGGCTACATGTCCATCCGCGGCGGCCAGCGCAAGCAGACCTCGCGGCACATCGGCACCGAGTTCTCGCGGCCGGACGGATCGCCCTACAGCCCGGATTTCGCCGCGCTCGGCGCGTCCTTCGGCATCGAATCCTGGCGGGTGCCGGACGCCGGTTCGCTCGAGCCGATTCTGCGCAAGGCCGTCCAGTCCGGCGAGCCCGCGCTGGTCGAGGTCCCGACCGACCGGGACGCCGCCGGGCCGTGGGTGCCGGGCTGGTGGGACTTCCCGGTCCCGGCCTACATCACCGACGAACGGCAGGACGAGTACCACCGCACGCGCGCCACCGAACAGCATCTCTGAATGGGAGAACCCGCATGACCGACTACGACTACATCGTGCTGGGCGCCGGATCGGCGGGCTGCGCGGTCGCCGGGCGGCTGTCCGAGGACCCCGGCGTCCGGGTCGCGCTCGTCGAAGCCGGCCCGCCCGCGGCCGGGCGGCTGTTCGAGATCCCGGCGCTGTTCTCCCGGCAGATGAAAACGGCCTACGACTGGGATTTCGAGACCGAACCGGAGCCGGGGCTCGGCGGCCGTCGCGCGTATCTGCCGAGGGGCCGGGCGATCGGCGGCACCAGTTCGATGAACACCATGCTGTACGTGCGCGGCCACCGCCACGATTACGACACCTGGGAGCAACTGGGCAACAAGGGCTGGGGCTACGCCGACGTGTTGCCGTACTTCAAGAAGTCGGAGGACAACCAGCGCGGCGCCGACGAGTTCCACGGGATCGGCGGCCCGCTGACGGTGAGCGACCCGGTGTTCGTGCACCCCTTGCTGGCCGCGTGGGTCGAAGCGGCGCAGAACGCCGGGCACGCGTTCAACCCGGACTTCAACGGCGCGGAGCAGGACGGGGTCGGCTACTACCAGGTGACCCAGCGCGACGGACTGCGCTGCAGCAGCGCGGTCGCGTTCCTTGCCGAACGGCCGAATCTGACGGTCCTCACGTCGACGCTCGCCCTGCGGCTGCGGTTCGACGGCACGCGGGCGTCCGGAGTGGACGTCGACCACCTCGGCACGGTTCGAACGCTGCGGGCTTCGCGGGAGATCGTGGTGTCGCTCGGCGCCTACAACTCGCCGCATCTGCTGCTGCAGTCCGGCGTCGGCCCCGCGGGCGAACTCCGCGCCGCGGGCGTGGAACCGCTGCACGACCTGCCCGATGTCGGACGGAACCTGCAGGACCACGCCGGGTGTTTCCTCAGCTTCTCCAGCCGGGCCGAACCGGTGCCCGGCCCGGACACCTCGGCGGAGGAGCGGCGGCTGCGCGAGCACGGCGACGGCCCGATGGCCTGGACCGAGGTCGGCGGGTTCCTGCGGTCCGGCGACGGCCTGCCCGCGCCGGACCTCCAGGTGCACGCGGCGCTCGGGATCGTGCGCGACCAGGGGCTCACCGCGTCGGCCGAACCGGGGATGTCGTTCGGGCCCTACGTCGCGCGGCCCGCGAGCCGCGGCTCGGTCCGGCTGCGGCACAACCACCCGTACGCCAAGCCCCGCATCGTGCACAACTACCTCGACGACGCCGACGACCGGCAGCGCCTGCGCGAGGGGGTCCGGATGTGCATGCGGATCGCCCGGGAAACCCGGCTGACCGGGATGCTGGACGCGGACCTCGCCGGGGCCGCGGCGGCCGGCCTGGCCCCGGCTTCCGATCGCGACCACGACATCGACGAGTTCATCCGCACGCAGTCGTTCTCGTTCTACCACCCGTCCGGCACCTGCGTGCTGGGCAAGGTCGTCGACGAAAAACTGCGCGTGCGCGGACTGGACAACGTCCGCGTCGCCGACACCTCGGTGATGCCGGCGCTCGTCACCGGAAACACCAACGCCCCGGCGATCATGATCGGCGAACGCGCCGCGGACTTCCTCCGCGGCGACGCCTGAGAAGGAGAACCTGTGTACATCCCGCCGGAGGCTCCCGCGGAGTCCATCGTTTCGCCGGAGGACGAACTCGAAACCGATGTGCTGATCATCGGTTCCGGGATGGGCGGTTCGGCGCTCGCGTGGGCGCTGCGCTCGTCGGGGCTGCGCGTGCTCGTCGTGGAACGGGGCGGCTTCCTCCCGCGCGAGCCGGAGAATTCGCAGCCGGCGGAGATGTATCTCAAGGGCCGGTACAAGAACGCCGGCGAGTGGGTGGACGGCCGGACCGGACGGCCGTTCGCGCCCGGCGTCTACTACTGGGTCGGCGGCAACACGAGGTTCTACGGGGCGATGCTGCCGCGGTTCCGGCGCAGCGACTTCGGCGAGGTCGAGCACCACGACGGGGTCTCGCGGGCGTGGCCGTTCCCGTACGAGGAGCTGGAGCCGTACTACGGCCTCGCCGAGCGGCTGCTCGAAGTGCACGGCCAGTTCGGCGAGGACCCGACCGAACCGCCGCATTCGACGCCGTACCCGCATCCGCCGCTCGCGCACGAGCCGGTGATCGAGCGGTTCGCGGCGTCGTTGCGGCGGTCCGGGCTGCACCCGTTCCACACGCCGAACGCGCTGAACGTCGAGACCGACGCCGACCGGGCCGCGGTCACCGCCGCCGACGGCTGCCCCGACGAGACGGGTAGGAAGTCCGACGCGGAGAACCGGCTGCTGCTGCCCGCATTGCGCGAAGGCGTGCGGCTGCTGCCCGAAGCTGAGGCGACCCGGTTGGTCGTCTCGCCCGACGGCAGCCGGGTCGTCGCCGCCGAGGTCCGGCACCGGGGCCGGACGCTGCGGATCAACGCCGGCCGGTTCGCCCTGGCCGGGGGAGCGGTGAACTCCGCGGCGCTCCTGCTGCGGTCGGCCTCGGCGCGCCATCCGGACGGGCTGGGCAACTCGTCCGGGCTCGTCGGCCGGAACTACATGGTGCACAACAGCACCTTCTTCGTCGGGGTGAACCCGTTCCGCACGAACCCCACGAAGTGGCAGAAAACGCTGGGAATCAACGACTTCTACGAGGCGCGCCCGTATCCGCTCGGCAACGTGCAGATGCTCGGCAAGCTCCAGGCCCCGATGCTGAAACCCGCCCGCCGGTGGGCCCCGATGCCCGCGCTCGCGTTCATGGCCGCGCGCAGCCTCGACCTGTACCTGACCACCGAGGACCTGCCCTCGCCGGACAACCGGGTCCGGGTCGAAGGCGGCCGGACGGTCGTCGACTGGACGCCGAACAACGTCGCGCCGCACCGAGAACTCGTCGCCCGGATGCGGCGGCTGGTGCGCAAAGCGGGGTATCCGTTGCTGTTCACCCAGCGCATGGGGATCGAGACCAACTCCCACATGTGCGGCACCGCGGTCGCCGGCCCCGACCCGGCGACGAGCGTCCTGGACGCCTCGTGCCGCAGCCACGACGTGGAGAACCTGTGGCTCGCCGATTCGTCGTTCTTCCCGTCGTCGGCAGCGGTCAACCCGGCACTGACGATCGCGGCGAACGCGCTCCGGATCGCGAAGTCGGTCGCCGGGGCGCCCCAGGGCTTGCCCGGCCTCCTCTAGCGCGGCGGTGCGGGGAACCGCTCACGCCCGTCAGGCGCTGATCATCGTCACCACGCCGGACGTCACGATCAGCCCCACGATCGCCCGGTCGAACACCAGGCGCGGGACCCGGCCGATGAGGCGGCCGCCGAGGATGTTGCCCGCCAGGGCGGCCAGGACCAGGACCGGCAGGCGGGTGCCCAGGTCCGTGGTGTCGAACTGGCCGGCGGTGACCAGGAGGAGCAGGGACAGGCAGTTGGTCACCACGAAGTAGCCCGCCAGGTCGCCGACGAAGGTTCTCGGGGGGACTTTCGCCGAGGCCAGCAGGACGGCTGGGGGCGCGCCGTTCAGGGAAGTCGTCGTGGAGAGGTAGCCGCCCAGCAGGCCGGCGATTGTCTGCTTTGCCGGGGTCGCCGGGTGGGCGTCGCGGGTTGGGCGCAGGAGCAGGCGCAGGCCGGAGAGCACGACCACGGTGCCGGCCAGGATGCGGAGAGCGTGCGGCTGCAGCAGGTGCAGCGTGAGGGCGCCCGCGGCGGCACCGGGGAGGCTTGCGGTGCCTAGGACGGCCACTCGGCGCCAGGCGATGTGGTCGCGTTCGCGGTGGAGCACGGCGAGCCGGGTGATCATGGTGGTGATCAGGTTGATCACGACCACCTGCGGCAGCGGGAGTCCGATGAGCAGCAGCAAGGGCGTGCCGACCAACGACGCGCCGAATCCGGTCAGGCCGCCGATGAAGCCGGCGAAGGCGACGGCTAGTGCGCCGAGGATCATGGGGCCGCCTGGTGGGGGAGCGAGCAGTCGGGGGAACGGGTCATGTGACCACCGCTTGGCCCACCAGGGCAAGGGAAAGCACCGCGAGGAGTCCCAGCACGATCCGGCGGGCGTCGCCGCGGGCGTGGCGGTACAGCCAGCTTCCGGCGGCGACTCCGGCCAACGCCAGGGGGAGGAAGAGCGCGGTCTGCAGGAGGACGTCGCTGGTGAGGAGGCCGCCGGTGCCCGCGGTGGCGACTGTCATGGTGTCCGCGGCCAGGAAGAAGACGACCAGGCTCGCGCGGTTGACCGTCATCGGCAGCGGGGACGCCAGGTACATCAGGACGACTGGCGGGCCGCCCATGCCGCAGGCGCCGTTCAGGACTCCGAAGGCGGTGCCCATGCTCGCGCACGCGCCGCGGCCGGGCAGGCGGCGGGTTCGGCGGCTCAGAGCCAGTGCCAGTGCGGAGAGCCCGACTACCAGGCCGACGGTCAGTCTCGTCGCGCGTTCGGGCAGCGCGGCGAGGAACCAGATGCCGACAGGGAGCCCGAGGAGCGCGCCGGCCAGGAGCCAGCGGACGGACGGGCGGTGGGCGTCGGACCAGGCCTTCGGCAGCAGGGTCACGCTGGACGCTATTTCGAGCAGGAGCGTGCTCGGGACGACGGCCGGGGGCGGCAGGACCAGGCAGAGGCAGCTGACCCACACCAGGGACGCGCCGAAGCCGGAGTAGCCGCGGATCAGGCCTCCGGCGAACAGAGCGGCGACGGCGAACGCCATCGCAGCCGGGGACAGTTGCCAGAAGGTCATCGGCGGCCCGGGGGAGCGAAGACCCTGGACGGGTGCGGCATCAGACCTCCACGGCGCGGGCGATCGCTCCACTGTGCGGGACGTCTGGTCGTGACGGTAGGTCCAGAATCGCGGCATCGGGGGGTGCCAGCCGGGAAAGCCGGGCGGCCCCGTCGAGGGACCGCCCGGCTTTCCCGCACAGACTGAGCAGCTCAGGTCGAGGCGACTCCGGCCTCGCCCCGCGATGAGTCCGTCTCGGTCGCCGCCGCGGGGGCGACCGGACGGCGCTTCCGGAACTGGTACGCGATCAGGATCAGCGCCAGCGTCACCGCGCTGAGCCAGAACTGCGAGCGGGTCGTCGGCAGGAACGCCATGGCCAGGATGACCGCCGCCATCAAGGCGATCGTGGCGTAGCTCAGCCACGGGAACAGCCACATCTTCAGGCTCAGCGCGCCCGGATCGGTGTTCTGCAGCCGCTTCCGCAGCCGGACCTGGGCCAGTGCGATGGCGAGGTACACGAACAGCGCGACCGCGCCGTAGGAGTTCACCAGGAACTGGAAGATCAGGTTCGGCGAGGTGTACGCGGCGATCACCGACACGTACCCGATGACAGTCCCGGCGATGATGGCCCGGCGGGGGACGCCGCTGCGGGACAGTTTGGTGAACATCTTCGGGGCGTCGCCGTTGCGCGTCAGGGCGAACAGCATCCGCGAGGACGTGTACAGCGCCGAGTTCAGGCAGGACAGCACGGCCGTCAGCACGATGGCGTTCATGATCGTCGCCACGGCGGGGATGCCCAGCACGTCCAGGACCGCCGCGTACGGGCTGACGGCGGTGTCGGGGGCGTTCCAGGCCTTGACCGCGACCACCACGAAGACCGAGCCGACGTAGAACAGGACCACGCGGAACACGATGGAGCGCATGGCCTTGGCGATCGCGCGGCGCGGTTCGGCGGACTCGGCCGCGGCGATGGTGACGATCTCGGCGCCGGTGTAGAAGCCGACGCAGGGGACGACCGCGGCCAGCACCGCGCCGATGCCCATGGGGGCGAAACCGCCGTGGGAGACCAGGTTCCCGACGCCTCCGTGCGAGCCGGGCCAGACGCCGAACAGGTACAGGGCGCCGACCACCAGGAACACGAGGATCGCGATGACCTTGATCGAGGAGAACCAGTACTCGAACTCGCCGTAGGAGCGCGCGGAGACCAGGTTGGTGGCGGTGAGCAGCAGGAGCAGGCCGAGGCTCAGCACCCACAGCGGCACGTTCGGCAGCCAGAGCTGCAGGATCCGGCCGCCGGCGACCGCTTCCACGGCCACCACGATCACGAAGAAGTACCAGTACATCCAGCCGACGGTGAAGCCGGCCCGGTTGCCCATCGCCTCCCTGGCGTAGACGTAGAACGAGCCGAGCGCGGGCCGCGCGACGGTCATTTCGGCCAGCATCCGCATGATGAGCACGGTGATCAGCCCGGCGATCAGGAACGAGACCACCGCCGCGGGCCCGGCCGACTGGATGACCACGCCGCTTCCGACGAACAGGCCGGCGCCGATCACGCCGCCGAGTGCGATCAGATTCATGTGGCGTTGCTTGAGGCCCGGTTTGAGACCGCTCTCGGCGGCTGTTTCCGGTGCAGAACCCACGTCTCCTCCTTCCGGCGGCGCCGGGGGACCTCGATGTCCCCGCGCCGGCCGCCGCCGCGATGTCGCTGAGAGCTGCTGTGTGGTTCCCGTCACCGTAGAAAGGAACAGGTCCCTTTGCGAGAGCCAGATACCACCGATGCTCTGGGACCAGAACGAGCCGGCCCCGGACAGCACGACGGGCGCCGGGTGCCCCGTGTCCTACGAGGTACCCAGCGCCCGCCGGCGCTATCCGTCAGGGCTGGATCGCCTTCTCCACGTCGGTGAGCATGCCGTCGACGCCGTGCAGGAGCTCGTCCAGCACGTCCGTGTCGGCCACCAGCGGCGGCGAGATCATGAGCATGGTCGCGCCCCGGTCGTCGCCGCGGAGGATGACCCCGGTGCGGCGGAACGACTCCGGCAGGACCTCCCGCAGGACCTGCAGCGACTCCTGGTCGGTCAGCTCGCGGCCGCCGTCGCGGTCGGCCATCAGTTCGATCGCGTAGAAGAACCCGGTGCCGCGGACGTCCTTGACGCAGCGGTGCGCGTCCTTCAGCGACTCCAGCGCGGCGTGCAGCTTCGGGCCCTCGGAGAGGACGTGCTCGGGCACCTTCTCGTCGCGCATCGCGCTGATGTTGGCGACCGCGATGGCCGTCGACACCGGGTGGCCGCCCCACGTCGCGCCGTGGGTGAACACGCCGCCCTTGGGGGAGTCGTACAGCTCGGTGACCAGCTGCTCGCGCACGATCACGCCGCCGAGCGGGGCGTAGCCCGAGGTGGAGCCCTTGGCGAAGGTGATCAGGTCCGGTACGACGCCGGTGAGTCCGTGGCCGAAGAAGTGGCCGAGGCGGCCGAACGAGCAGATGACCTCGTCCGAAACGAGCAGGATGCCGTACTTGTCGCACAGCGCCCGCAGCGCCGGCCAGTAGCCCTCCGGCGGGACCAGCGCGCCCCGGCCGTTCTGGACCGGCTCGGCGAAGACCGCGGCGACCGTCTCCGGGCCTTCCTCGAGGATGACCGCCTCGATCGCGCGGACGCAGTCGAGCTGGTCGGCCGGGCCGCAGTCGCCGGTGAAGCCGAGGGTGTTCGGGACGTGCCGGATGCCCGGCAGCAGCGGGCCGAACGGCTCCTTGATCTTCGGCAGGCCGGTGACCGACAGCGCGCCCATGGTCGTTCCGTGGTAGGCCATTTCGCGGCTGATGATCTTCGTCCGCTCCGGGGCGCCCTGGCTGCGGTGGTACTGCCGGACGAACTTCAGCGCGGTCTCGACCGCCTCCGAACCGGAGTTGACGAAGAACGTGGTGCCGAGGTCGCCGGGGGCGAGGTCGGCGATGATCCGGGCGGCCTCGATCGACGGCGGGTGCGCCGAGCCCCAGTTGCTGGCGTAGGCGAGGGTGCCGACCTGGTCGGCCGCGGCCTTGGCGATGTCCGCGCGGCCGTGGCCCATGTTGACGCAGAACAGCCCGGCGAGACCGTCGAGGTGGCGGCGGCCCTCGGTGTCGATCAGGTAGCTGCCCTCGCCGCGGACGAACACCGGGAATTCGCTTTGCCAGGTGTCCTTGCGCGTGAAGTGCGGCCCGAGGTGTCGGCGGGCAGTGGCCCGCAGCTCCGTGACGTTCACCTGGCGACCTCCTGTGTGTGCGAGAACGGGAATGTGTCGACGATCGCAATCTTTCTGGTCCACGCCCAGAGCCAGAAAGAGGCGGATCACTGGGGCCAGATCGGGGCCCGGACGCGAAAAACCGGCCGGGCGCGGGGCCCGGCCGGTTCGTCGGCTCGCTAGCGGGGATTACACGTAGTCCTGGTACTTCTCCAGGAACCGCACCGGCTTCGACAGCGCGTCGCGGCGGAACGGGTCGCCCAGCTCGCGGGTGCACATGATCTCGATGACCGTGGTGCGGCCTTCGTTCATCTGCGCGTCCACGGCCTTCTTCAGCGCCGGGCCGACGTCCTCGAGCTTGTCCACGACGATGCCGTCCGCGCCCATCGCCTGCGCGATCCCGGCGAAGCTCTCGCTTTCCAGTTCTCCGGCGACGAACCGGCGGTCGTAGAAGTCGACCTGGTTCTTCTTCTCCGCGCCCCACTGGCGGTTGTGGAACACGACGGCGGTGACCGGGATGTCGTGCCGCACCGCGGTCATGATCTCGCCCATGCTCATGCCCCACGCGCCGTCGCCGGCGTACGCGATCGCCGGCCGGTCCATCGCGGCGGCCTTGGCCCCGATGATGGTCGGCAGCGCGTAACCGCAGTTGCCGAAGGACATCGGCGCGAAGAACGACCGCGGCTCCTCGAAACGCAGGTAGCTGTGCGCCACGGAGTTGATGTTGCCGATGTCGGTGGAGACCATCACCCGCGGCGGCATGGCCTTCTCCAGTTCGCGCAGGACCTGGCGCGGGTGCAGCCAGTTGCCCTCCTCCTGCTCCTGCTCGGCGATCATGTCGAGGGAGTAGGGATCCTTCTCGTGGGTCCACGCGGAGAGTTCTTCCTCCCACGCGTCCTTCTCGGCCTTGGTGCGGTCGGCGCGCTCGCCGCGGGTGGCGTCGCAGGCGAGGGTGCGGTCGGCGAGGCGTTCGGTCAGCGCCGCGGCGGCGGCCTTCGCGTCGCCGCAGATGCCCACGGTGATCTTCTTGACCAGGCCGAGCATCTTGTGGTCGGCGTCGATCTGGATGATCTTCGCGTTCTTCGGCCAGTAGTCCATGCCGTGCTGCGGCAGGGTGCCGAACGGGCCGAGCCGGGTGCCGAGCGCGATCACCACGTCCGCCTGCGAGATGAGCTTCATCGCGGCCTTGGAGCCCTGGTAGCCGAGCGGGCCGCACCACTGCGGGTGGCTGGCCGGGAAGCTGTCGTTGTGCTGGTAGCTGTTGACGACCGGCGCGCCGAGCCGCTCGGCGAGCGCCTTGGCCTCCTCGACGCCGTCGGACATGACGACCCCGCCGCCGGAGATGATCACCGGGAACTCGGCGGTGGCCAGCAGTTCGGCCGCCTGGGCGAGGCTCTTCTCGCCGCCGGGGCCGCGGTCGAGCCGCTGCGGCTCGGGGATCTCGGTCTCGATCTCGCCGTAGAAGAAGTCGCGCGGGATGTTCAGCTGCGTCGGGCCGAGTTCCGCGTGCGCCCGGTCGAAGGCCCGCGCGGTGTACTCGGCCATCCGCTTCGGGTTGTTGACGTGCGCCTGGTACTTGGTGAACTCCTGGAACATCGGCAGCTGGTTGGCCTCCTGGAAGCCGCCCAGCCCGGTGCCCATGGTGCCCGCCTCGGGCGTGATCATCACGACCGGGCTGTGCGCCCAGAACGCCGCCGCGATCGCGGTGACGCAGTTGCTGATGCCGGGGCCGTTCTGCCCGATGACGACGCCGTGGCGCCCGCTGACCCGGGCGTAGCCGTCGGCCATGTGCGCGGCGCCCTGCTCGTGCACGACCGGGACGAGCCGGATGCCGGCCGGCGCGAAGATGTCCATCGCGTCCATGAACGCCGAGCCCATGATGCCGAAGATGTCGGTGACGCCGTTGGCCACCATCGTCTCGACGAAGGCCTCCGACGGGGTCATCTTCGCCGTCCCGCTGACGACGGTGCGGCCGTCGCCCGTCTTCCTCTCCGCCATGGTTGAACTCCTTCGACGCTGAAAGTCTTGGTTTTCGGTACGTGAGGTTCGTAAAAGCTGAACTCGATGGACCATAGGACGCCACGCGCGGGAGGTCAACCGGCAGTTGCTGGAAAACGAGACAGGATGTGCTACTTTTCGGAACGTGAGTGAGTTGCGGAAGACCAGCGCCGTGGAACTCGTGCGCGAGCCGGACGGCGCGGGCCTCGACGGAGACACCCCGACCATGCGGCTGTTCTCGCTGCTCGAGCTGATCGCGGCGAAGGACCAGCTGGTGACGCTGCAGAGCCTGGTCGAGGAGACCGGCCTGCCGAAGCCGACGCTGCACCGGATGCTGCAGCAGCTGGAAGGCGCGGGCCTGCTCGTGCGCCAGGCCGACGGGCGGCATTACGGCACCGGCGACCGGCTGCGCCGCCTCGCGGAGAACCTGCTGCTCAACGCGACGCACCACGGCGCGCGGCGCGCGGTGCTCAACCACCTGGTCGACGAGCTGGGGGAGAGCTGCAACATCACCGCGCTGTCCGGCAGCGAGATCGTCTACCTCGACCGCGTCGAGACGCCCGAGCCGCTGCGGTTCTACCTGCGGCCGGGTTCGCGCGTGCCGATCCACTGCTCGGCCAGCGGCAAGATCATTCTCTCCCAGATGAGCCCGGCGCAGCGGCGCAAGCTGCTCGCGCACGCTCCGCTCAAGCAGTACACCGCCAAGACCGTCACCGATCTCGACGCGCTGGAGGAGGAGTTCGCCCGCATCCGGCGCGACGGATTCGCCCTCGACGACGAGGAATTCCTGCCCGGGCTCGTGTGCGTGGCGGTGCTGGTGCCCAGCCGCAGCGGGCGGTCCAACCTGGCGGTGGCGGTGCAGGCCCCGGTCATGCGGCTCACCGCCGACAAGGCTTTGCAGGCGCTTCCCGCGTTGCAGCGGGCCGCCGAAGCGATCAAGGAGGTCGAGGCCGAGGGTTCGGCCGACGACGCCGACAGCATCCCGTCCTGACGGAGGTCCCCTGATGAACCCGTTGTGCGGCAACGGTCCCGACGCCCGGATCGCGGTGCGCGACGCGTTCGGCATCGACTCGAGCCTGGTCGTCCCGGCCTTTTCCGAGCCCGGCGAGCACGTGCCCGAGATCGATCCGGCCTACCGGTTCAACCCGGACGTGACGCTCGCGTTGCTGGCCGGGTTCGCGCACAACCGGCGCGTGCTCGTGCAGGGCCTGCACGGCACCGGCAAGTCCACGCACGTCGAACAGGTCGCGGCGCGGCTGAACTGGCCGTGCCTGCGGGTGAACCTCGACGGCCATATCAGCAGGCTCGACCTCGTCGGCAAGGACGCGGTGGTGCTGCGCGACGGCAAGCAGGTCACCGAATTCCGCGAGGGCATCCTGCCGTGGGCCCTGCGGCGGCCGACCGCGCTGATCCTCGACGAGTACGACGCGGGACGGCCGGACGTCATGTTCGTCATCCAGCGGCTGCTCGAACGGGACGGCAAGTTCACCCTGATCGACAGCAACACCGTGCTGCGCCCGCATCCGGGGTTCCGGCTGTTCGCCACCGCCAACACCGTGGGGCTGGGCAATCTCAACGGGCTCTACCACGGCGTGCAGCGGCTCAACCACGCGCAGATCGACCGGTGGAACATCGTCGCCGCGCTCGATTACCTGGCGCCGGAAGAGGAAGCGGCGATCGTGCGGGCGCGGGTGCCGCGGACGACCGAGCAGTTCGCCGAAGCGATGGTGGCGGTCGCCGGGCTGACCCGCGAGGGGTTCCGGGCCGGCGACCTGTCCGCGCTGATGTCGCCGCGCACCGTCATCACGTGGGCGGAGAACTGCGAGATCTTCGCCGATCCGGCGCTGGCGTTCCGGTTGACCTTCCTCAACAAATGCGACGAGGCCGAACGCCCGGTCGTCGCCGAGTACTTCCAGCGCTGCTTCGACCTGGAGCTGGCCGCGGCGTGAGCACGCCCGAGACCCGGCGGCGCCAGCAGGTCGAGGAGCTGTCCGCGGCGGCGATCCGGGCGGTCAGCGGGTCGCCGGACGCGCATTTCCGGGGCGGGCGCCTGCACCGCGGCACCCGTCCGGTGCCGATGCCCGCACCGCATCTGCGTTCCGAGGACGAGGACGTGCAGTCCTTCCGCGGCGCGGCGGACGGGATGGCGTTGCACCTGAGCCGGTCGGATCGGGAGCTGCACAAGCGGTTGCGGCCCGAGGGCGGTGTCGAACGGTTGCTGTTCGAGCTGCTGGAGCAGTTCCGGGTGGAGTCGCTGATTCCGAACGGTTTTCCCGGCGTGACGGCGAATGTGCGGCGGCGGCACGAACGCTGGTCGCTGTCGGCGCACCACAATGGACTGACCGAGACGGCGCGCGGCGTGTTGATTTACACCGTCGCGCAGGTCGCGCGGGCGCGGATCACCGGCGAGCCGGTCGTGGAAGAGACCGAGGATCTGATCGAGGCGACCCGGGCGGCGATCGCGCCGATGCTCGGTGCGCACTTGGCCGGGCTTCGGCGGAACCGGGCCGATCAGGCGGCGTTCGCCGAGCACGCGCGGGCACTGGCCGAGGCGGTCGCCGGGTTGCTGGAGCCGGAGAAGTCCGAGGACGCCGACGACGAGGAAGACACCGCGGCGTACGCGCTGCTGCTGGATTTCGACGACGAAACCGGCAGCGAGGAAGGCGGCACCGCGGGCCTCGGTGACCACAAAGGACCGGTGGCGGCCGGGTCGTACCGGGTTTTCACCACCGCCTACGACCGCGAGGACCGGGCGGGACCGTTGGTGCGGCCGGAATTGCTGCGCGAGTTGCGCGAACGGCTCGACGCCCGGGTAGCGAAGCAGGGCGTCAACGTGGCTCGGCTCGCGCGGGAACTCACTGCGGTGCTCGCCGAGCCGGAACGGTCCGGCTGGGACGGTGCGCAGGAGGAAGGCCAGATCGACGGCCGGGCTCTCGCGCGGTTGATCGCGACGCCCGCGGACCATCGGGTGTTCCGGGTCGAGCGGACCGAACCGGTCGCCGACGTGCTGGTCACCTTCCTGATCGACTGCTCGGGTTCGATGAAGGCGCACCGGGAAACCGTCGCGGTGCTGGTCGATCTCTTCGCTCGCGCGCTCGATCTCGCCGGGGCCAGTTGCGAAATCCTGGGCTTCACCACCGGTGCCTGGCACGGCGGCCGGGCGCGGCGGGACTGGATGCGCGCCGGGCGGCCGAAGCACCCTGGGCGGCTCAATGAGCGCCGGCACCTGGTGTTCAAGGACGCGGCAACCCCGTGGCGGCGCGCGCGGCGGGATGTCGCGGCGTTGCTCAAAGCCGATCTGTTCCGCGAAGGCATCGACGGCGAGGCGTTGGCGTGGGCGGCTGAACGGGCCCGGGCGTGCGATGTACGGCGGCGGCTGGTTTTCGTGCTGTCGGACGGAAGCCCGATGGACGGTGCGACCGCGCTGGCCAACGAGGAGCGGTACCTCGACCGGCATCTGGTGCAGGTGGCCGACGGGCTGGAGCGGAGCGAGACGGAGGTGTACGGCATCGGGGTCGGGCTCGATCTCAGTGCGTACTACCGCCGCAGTGTGGCCCTGGACGCCGCGGAAGGCACGGGATTCCGTGCCTTCCGCGAGATCCTCGACCTGATGGCGCGCCGCTAGCCTGCCGGTTGAGCGACCGGCGGGACCGCGGCGGGTTCGTTGCGCTCCAAGGCGATCGGCGAACGCTTCTTGCCCGGAGCGAGCAGGCTCCAGCCGAAGACGATCACCAGGTTGACGCCCATCGACACCAGACCGGTGTTGAGGCCGCCGAGCGTCACGCCGGTGGCGTACAGGACGACCGCGGTCACCACGCCGACCACCATGCCGGTCGCGATCGCGGCCGTGCGCACCCGCCGGGCGAACAGGATCGCCAGCCAGCCCGGCACGACCTGGGCCAGCAGGTTGTAGGTCAGGTTCAGCACGGTGAGCATGAGCGTCGAGGCGGTCAGCGTGAGCACGGCGGCGAGCACCAGGAACACCGCCACCGCCACGACCGTCCAGCGCCGTTGTGCCGCGGGCCGGACGTTCGGGGCCAGGTTGCGGCTGACCATGCCGCCGATCGCCAGCGCCGTCGCGGACAGCACCAGCACGCCGGACAACGCGGCGCCGGCGGCCACCAGACCCAGAACCGGTTCGGGGAGAAGGCCTTTCGCGGTCACCATGAAGACCGTGTTCGGATTCTTCAGCCCGGGGTGCTGCTTGAGGCCGTAGTAGGCGGCGAAGACGAGGAACGGGTAGATGAGCATGTACAGCGGCATCCACACCGTCGAACTCTTCACCGCCCGCTCGGAGCGCGCCGGGAACACGTACGCGCCGCCGAAGCCGAGATAGAAGACCACGCTCTGGAACAGGATCGTGGTCATCGCGAACCACAGGTCCTGTCCGCCCATCGTGGTCTGCGCCCTGGCCAGCGCCTCCGGTCCGGTCACCCCGGAGGTCCCGCCTGCGACCAGCACCGCGGCGAGGCCGACGAGCACCACGCCGAGCAGCATGAACGCGTCCTTGAGGATCGACACGAACGCGGGGGAGCGGATGCCGGACACGGCGATGTAGGCGAACGCGATGATCCCGGCCAGGATGACGCACTGCACCGGCGTCAGTTTCAGCCCGAGGTTGCTCAGGACGACTTGCAGGCCGATGAACTGGTACTGGCCCCACGGCACGAGCGCGATCAGCATCGTCACGCAGGTGATCAGCTCCAGCGTCCGGCTGCCGTAGTGGCGGCCGAAGACGTCCGGGACGGTCATCGCGTCGTGTTTGCGCGCCGCGCGCCAGACCAGCGGGGCGAGGAAGTAGCCCAGCGAATAGGCGAGCAGGATGTAGCCGAGGAACCAGATCCCGTAGCTCGCGCCGTGCGCGTAGATGCCGCTCGGGAAACCGATCATCGTGCCGATGCTGTACACCTCGCCGACGGCCAGGAAGTACAGCAGCCACGGCGGGAACGAACGGCCGCCGACCAGGAACTCGGAGATCCCGCCGCCGCGCGACGAACGGCCCGCCCACAGCGCCAGCAGGATCGACAGCCCCATCACGACGGCGACAATGAGAATCAGCATTACTGGTCCTCCTTCGCCGCGGGCGTGTCCGCCGGATAGTGCTTGCGGTCGAAGAACCGCCAGCTGATCCACAGGCACAGGGTGGTCAGCGGGAAGCAGAGGAACATCCAGAAGAACACCAGCGGGAACCCGGCGACGGTCGCGGGCGAACCCGCCACCAGCGGGATTCCGCCGAGGACCGCCACCGCGGGGATGCCGAGCCCGATGCACAGGCTGGGCCAGCTCCGGATCATCGCGCACCCCCGGCGGGGACGGGATCGCGTTGCCAGACCAGCCGTCCGCCGATCACGGTGGCGTCGACGGTCAGATCCCGGATCCGGTTGGGGTCCACTGTGGTCGGATCCTCGGACAGCACGATCAGGTCGGCGAGCTTGCCGACCTCGAGGCTGCCCTTGCTCTCTTCCTCACCGGCCAGGTACGCGGCGTCGATGGTGTATCCGCGCAAGGCGGCTTCGACGTCGATCGCCTGCTCCGGGCCGAGGAGCTGGCCGCTGCTGGTTTGCCGGGCGACGGCGCACCAGATGCCTTCCAGCGGCGGCACCGGCGTGACCGGGGTGTCGGAATGGAGTCCGAAGTGGATTCCGCGGGAGCGGGCCGACGCGAGCGGGCTGATCCGGCGAGCCCGTTCCGGGCCGAGGAAAACGTCCCGGTGCCGGTCGCCCCAGTAGTAGACGTGCTTGATGAAGAACGACGCGGCGATGCCGTTTTCGGCCATCCGGTCGAGCTGGTCCTCGCGGGCGGTCTGGCAGTGTTCGATGCGGTGGCGGCGGCCGGTGCCTTCGGGCGCGCCGAGGCGGGCGTAGCCGTCGATGATGGCGTCGATCGCGGCGTCGCCGTTGCCGTGCACGGCGACCTGCCAGCCGGCGGCGTCGAGGGCGGCGATGCGGCGGGACAGTTCGTCCGGTTCGAGCAGCATCATGCCGTGTTCGTCGGGGTCGCAGGTGTAGCCCTCGGCCAGGCAGCCGGTGCGGCCCTGGATCGAACCGTCCGCGACGATCTTGATGCCGTTCATGGTGAAGCCGTCCGGATTGGACGGGTCCGGCGATTCGGGGGCGCCTTCGGCGAGGCCGGGCAGGAGGGTGTGGAAGAGGTAGCCGTGGATGCGGGTGCGCAGCTTTCCGGCGCTGGTGAGCATCCGGTACGCGGCGAGTTCCTGTTCGCCGCCGATGAGGCCGATTCCGGTGTCGTGCACCGAAGTCACGCCGTTGCGCAGGTACTCGGCGTCGGCGAGCTGGAGTGCCGCGGCCAGTTCGTCGGGGCCTTGCGACGGCATCGCGGAGTTGACCAGGAACGCCGCGGTCTCGATGAGGAGGCCGGTCGGTTCGCCGCGTTCGTCGCGGGCGATGGCGCCGCCGGGCGGGTCGGGTGTGGCCGCGGTGATGCCAACGGCTCGCAGCGCGGCGGAATTCGCCACGCTGAAGTGTCCGGTCACGTGGGTGAGCAGGACCGGGTTCCGCGGCGAAGCCGGGTCGAGATCGTGCCGGGTGGGGTGCCGGTTGTCGGCGAGAAGTGTGTCGTCGTAACGGAAACCCTTGATCCATTCGCCGGGGCCGAAGTCGCGCGCCGCCTGGTGGACGCGGTCGGCGATGTCGCTGATCCGGTCGTTGGGCGGGCTTCCGGCGTCGACCGGGGCGGCCAGCGCCATGCCGAAGAACGAGGGATGGTTGTGCGACTCCACGAAACCCGGGATGACGGTGCGCCCGGCCAGGTCGAGCACGGTCGTTTCGGGACCGGCGAGAGCGGCGATCGAACGGTCGTCGCCGATCTCGGCGATCCGGCCGTCGCGGGCGGCGAGCGCGGAGGCCCGCGTCCCGCCTCGGTCCAGGGTCAGCACCGTGCCCCCGAGCACCACCAGGTCGGGGGCCGGACGAGCGGATACCGCGGGTTCGCCCACGATGGGACCTCCTTGTCCACGTGTCCTGCCCCAAGACAGTGCCGGGGGAGCTGGCCCGCGAACAGGTCCAGAAGGCGACGCGCGCGTGGGTCCAGTCAGCTGTCCAGCAGCTCCCGGCAGAGGTCGCCGAGCAGCCGGATGCCCGGGTCGATCGCGGACGGCGGGGTGGCGGAGAAGCCGATGCGGAAGTGGTTGCGGGGCGGGTCGTCGCCGAGGAAGAAGATGTCGCCGGGTTCGATGAGGATGCCCAGCTCTTCCGCGCGCTCCACCAGGACCCGGCAGTCCAGTTCGGACGGTCCGGTCATCCACAGGCTGACGCCGCCGGGCGGGTACGGGCCCTGCGCCCACGGCAGGTACTCGGCGACCGCGGCGGTGGTGGCGGTCCACTTGCGCATCAGCTTCGTGCGGTAGCGGCGCAGCGAGCGGTGGTACTCGCCGCTCTCGATGAGTAGCGCCAGCGCCCGTTGCAGCTGGCCCGGCGGGTGGCGCAGGACGTACCGGCGGGCCTCGCGCAGCGCGCGCACCAGCTCGCGCGGCCCGACCAGGTAGCCGAGGCGCAGGCCGGGGGAGAGGAACTTGGAGAAGGTGCCGAGGTAGACGGCGTCGCCGGTGTTGTCGAGCGCCTTCAACGCCGGGGTCGGGCTGCCCTGGTAGCGGAATTCGCTGTCGTAGTCGTCTTCGACCACCACGGTGCCGGACGCGGCGGCCTGGGTGAGCAGCTGGCGGCGGCGGCCGATGCTGAGGGTCGCGTTGGTCGGGTGCTGGTGGCTCGGGGTGAGGTAGAGGAGGTCGACCCCGTCGAGCGATTCGGGCGGTTGCAGGCCGCGGGAGTCGACGTCGATCCCGGTCACGCGGGCGCCGGTGCGGAGGAAGATGTGCCGCGCGTCGAGGTAGCCGGGGTTTTCGATGGCGACGACCTGGTCCGGTCCGAGCAGCACGCGGCCGAGCAGGTCGAGGCCCTGCTGCGAGCCGACGGTGATCAGCACCTCGTCCGGGTCCGCCTCGATGCCGCGGGTGGTGAGCAGCTGGCGGCAGACCATCTCGACCAGCATCGGGTCGTCGGAGCCGACGCTGTCCTGCAGGCTGTGGAAGACGTGCGGGCGGTAGAGGGCGTCGCGGAGGCAGCGCGTCCACGACCGGGCCGGGAACGCGGTGATGTCGACCTGCCCGGCGAGGAACGGGTACGGATAGCTCGCCCAGTCGGTGCGTTTCTCGATGTGCGCGACGCCGGCGTCCGGGAACCGGCGCACCCGGGCCGCCCAGTCGATCCGCGATTCGGTGTCCCGTTCCTCAACCGCGCAGTGCGGGCGCATCTCGGTGTTGACGAACAGCCCGCTGCGCTCGCGGCTTTCCACGTAGCCCTCGGCGACCAGCTCCTGGTAGGCGAGGTTGATCGTGTTGCGGGAGACGCCCAGCTCGACGGCCAGTTCCCGCGAGCTGGGCAGCCGGCGGGCCGGGTCGAACGTGCCGATGGCGATGCCGTGCTCGATCGCCCGCCGGACCTGGCGGTACAGCGGTTCGTCCGACGAGCGGTCGATCTCGATCAGCGTGCGTGGCACGTGCGTTCTCCCAAGTGGCCGGCGTGCAGCGGGGTGGGCTGAAACGTAACTCGCAGTGGCCGGTTTTCCCACCCCGCCGCGCTGCGCCGGGCAGGCTCAGGCCAGCGCGTCGGCGACGTCGGTGACCGGCAGCCCGTGCGCGACGGCGACCGGCTCGTAGGTCAGCGCCCCGGCCACGGTGTTCACGCCGCCGCGGAGTTCGGGCGTGTCCTGGACCGCGGTGCGGAGGCCCTTGTTCGCGATTTCCAGCGCGTAGGGGAGCGTGACGTTGGTGAGCGCGTGCGTGGAGGTGTGCGGGACCGCGCCCGGCATGTTGGCCACGCAGTAGAACACCGATTCGTGCACCCGGAAGGTCGGGTCGGCGTGCGTCGTCGGACGCGAGTCCTCGAAGCAGCCGCCCTGGTCGATCGAGATGTCCACGAGCACGCTGCCCGGCTTCATCCGCGAGACCGTCTCGTTGGACACCAGGCTCGGGGCCTTCGCGCCGGGGACGAGGACCGCGCCGATCACCAGGTCGGCTTCCAGCACCGCCTGCTCGATCGCGTACGAGTTCGCCGCGGCGGTGCGGATGCGGCCCTGGTACATCCGGTCGGCGGCGCGCAGCTTGTCGACGTTCTTGTCGAACAGCACGACGTCGCCCCAGGTCCCGGCCGCGACGGCGACCGCGTTCATCCCGGCGACGCCCGCGCCCAGCACGACCACGCGGGCCGGCGGCACCCCCGAGACGCCGCCGATCAGCACGCCGCGCCCGCCGTTGACGCGCATCAGCGTCTGCGCGCCGACCTGCGGGGCCAGCCGTCCGGCCACCTCGCTCATCGGGAAAAGCAGCGGGAGGGAGCCGTTGGGCAGCTGGACCGTTTCGTAGGCCACCGAGGTGGTGCCCGCGTCGAGCAGGGCCTTGGTGCAGGGCTCGCTCGCGGCGAGGTGCAGGTAGGTGAACAGCAGCTGGTCCGAGCGCAGCCGGTGGTACTCCTCGGCGACCGGCTCCTTGACCTTAAGCACCATGTCCGCGGTGCCCCACACGTCGTCCGCCTGGTCGAGCAGCTTCGCGCCGGCGGCCGTGTAGTCCTCGTCGCGGATCGACGAGCCTTCGCCCGCGCCGCGTTCCACGAAGACCTCGTGGCCGGCCGAGGTGAACTCGTGTACTCCGGCCGGCGTCGCCGCCACCCGGTATTCGTGGTTCTTGACCTCGCGAGGCACACCGATCTTCATCGCCTGCTCCCATCTGCCGTGTCTGGTGCGGTCGAGAGTGCGGGACGACTGGCCACGGCGAAAGTGCCAGAAACCGCTCGGTCGACGGGTCCAGACGACGGCCCTTCTGGACCTGTCAACGGGCACTGTTCTGGCTCTGTCCCTTGGGGCCAGGGGTCGGGATCCTGCTCGGGGAGCACTGCCGTCCGCGAGGGAGTTTGCGAGATGACCATGGCCCCTCTGGCCGAGACCTGGCGGGACCGCGTCGGCGGCGCCCGCCCGCGGATCGCGCTCGCCGACGGCGCCGACCCGCGCGCCGTCACCGCGGCCGCGCACCTGGCCGAGCGCGGCGAAATCGAGCCGGTGCTGGTCGGACCCGCGGACGAAATCGCTGCAGCCGCGGCAGAGCTTGGCGTTTCGGTGCCACCTTTCCTGGACACGGCGGAGCTGGCTGCCGACGACGCCGTCCTCGCGCGGCTGGCTACCGCGTTTCCCGACCGGGTTGAGACAGTCCGCACCGATCCGGTCGCCCTTTCCGCCGCGCTACTCGCACTCGGCCGGGTGGACGCGTGCCTGGCAGGCGCGACCCGGCCCACCTCTGATGTCCTCCGGGCCGGCCTGCGAATCGTCGGCCTCGCTCCCGGCGTCCGGACTCTCAGCAGTTGCTTCCTGATGCTGTTGCAGGACGGCCGATCGCTCACTTTCGCCGACTGCGCCGTGGTTCCCGAGCCGGACGCGGAGGCACTGGCGGACATCGCCGTCGGTGCGGCTTCCACGCACCGGGCGCTGACCGGAACCGAACCCGTCGTGGCGATGCTTTCCTTCAGTACCCAAGGCAGTGCCAAGCATTCCGCGGTGGACAAGGTCCGGCAGGCGACTTCGTTGGTGCGGGAACGGCTGCCCGGCGTGGCAGTGGACGGCGAACTGCAATTCGACGCCGCTGTCGTGGACGCGGTCGGGGTGGCGAAAGCGCCGCGGTCGACCGTCGCCGGGCGGGCGAATGTGCTGGTGTTCCCCAACCTTGACGCGGGGAACATCGCTTACAAGATCGCCGAACGGCTGGGCGGAGCGACCGCGCTGGGACCGATCCTGCAAGGCGTCGCGGCACCGCTGCACGACCTGTCCCGCGGCTGCAGCGCGGCCGACATCGAGACGATGGCCCTGATCAGCGCAGTGCACGCGGTGACCGGCCGGGAAGTGGAGGGGGTCCGATGACGCGAGCGGTGGAACTGGTCGTGCTGGACATGGCAGGCACGACAGTCCGCGACGACGGCGCGGTCGAGGCAGCGTTCTCGGCGGCCCTGGAGGCAGTCGGGGTGCCCGCGGACTCGCCGGAGCGCGAGGATGTGGACGCCTACGTCCGTGACACCATGGGACAGTCGAAGATCGAGGTCTTCCGGGCGCTCTTCCCCGCGGACGGGGTGGCGGAGAAGGCGAATAAGGTTTTCGAGACTGCTTTTGCTTCGCAGGCGATTGAAGTTGCCGCGCCGCTTCCGGGTGCGGAGGAAGCGATCGACAAGCTGCGCGCGCAGGGCCGCCGGGTGTGCCTGAGCACGGGCTTCTCGGCAGCGACCCGCGATGCACTGCTGGAGCGGCTCGGGTGGACGGACCTGGCGGACCTGGTGGTGTGCCCGGCTGATGCGGGTGGGCGAGGCAGGCCGTTCCCGGACATGGTGCTGACTGCGGTGCTGCGCTTGGGAATCACCGACGTCCGCGCGGTCGCGGTCGCGGGGGACACCGGCTTCGACATGCTGACCGGCCGACGAGCGGGTGCATCGGTGGCGGCCGGGGTGTTGACGGGGGCGCACGACGAGGCGACGTTGCGGGCACACGGGGCGACGCATGTGCTGGGGTCGGTGGCTGAGTTGCCTGCGGTGCTTGAACTCTAGCGAGGCGTCGTCGTATCAGGCGGGCGGCGCGACCGCAGTAGCGATCAACGCCCGTGCCGCGATCTCGATCCGTTCTTCGTCCCCGGTTACGATCCGGTCCAGGCACAGCCCTCGCAAGCCCGAGATCAGCAGGCTCGCCCGGGCTGCCGCGTCGGGTTCGGCGTAGCCCAGTTTTCGGTACACCGGCACCAGCGGGTCCACCATCGCGGTGATCGCTTCCCTCGCGACGGTCAGGTAGCGCTCCGGCTGGGTCGGGGCCAGTGCCAGGACCTGGAAGAGGATGTGGATCGGCCGTTGCTGGCGACCCCGGGTGATCGCGTGCCACAGGGCGTGCGCCGCGGCGGCGAGGGATTCCTCGTCGTGGACGGAGCGGAAAAGTTCGGTGACGTCCGGGCGGCTCGCGGCGATCGCTTCGGTGATCAGGTTTTCCCTGCTGCCGAAGTAGTACAGCAGCATCCGTTTGCTCGTCCCCAGCGCTTCGCCCATCGGCGCGAGCGACAGGTCCGCCAGGCCGTGCGTCGCCAGGTAACCCACGGCCTGCTCGAGCAGTTCGGCGCGACGGCCGGTTCCGGAATCCACCCCTTGACTGTACCGATCGGTACGCCGTACCGTCCATTCGTGTACCGATCGGTACATGGGCGAGGAGGGCTGATGGCGAGCAAAGCACTCTCGGTGGCGATCGTCGGCGGCGGGATCGGCGGGCTGACGCTCGCGCTCGCGTTGCGGCAGCGCGGGATCGGGGCGGAGGTCTACGAACGGTCGGCCGAACTGCGCGAGGTCGGGGCTGCGGTGGCGCTGGCCGCCAACGGGTCCCGGATCCTCGGGCGGCTGGGGTTGCGGGACGAGCTGGCCGCGTGTTCCGCGGTGCCGACGGAGCTGGTCTACCGGCATTGGCGGAGCGGGCAGCCGGTGATGGCGTATCCGGTTGGGGACAGCTACGAGGAACGATTCGCCGGGCCGTATTTCGGGGTGCATCGGGCGGACTTGCAGCGGATCCTGGCGGGTGCGTGCGGGAAGGTCCATCTTGGACGGCAGGTGACCGGCGTCGGTGCGGACGGATCGCGGTATCGGCTCGAATTCGCCGACGGGACAAGCGAAACCGCCGATGTCGTGGTGGGCGCGGACGGGGTGCACTCGACGGTGCGCGAGTGGGTGGACGACGCGCCGTTCGCCCGGTACTCGGGTTCGAGCGGTTTTCGCGGGCTGGTGCCGGTGGAACGGCTGCCGTCGTTGCCGGACGCGGGGGCGATCCAGTTCTGGATGGGGCCGGGCGGGCATCTGCTGCACTACGCGATCGGCGACGGGTCGGTGGTGAATTTCCTTGCGGTGCTGGACGAACCGGCCGTGTGGCCGGGGGAGTCGTGGACCGAGGACATTCCCCGGGAGCGCATCGAGGCGGCTTTCGAGGGCTGGCATCCGGCGGTGCGGGAGATGGTCGGCGCGACGACGCTGTATCAGCGGTGGGGGTTGTTCGGCCAGCATCCGCTCAACCGCTGGCACCGCGGCGGGGTGGTGCTGCTCGGCGACGCGGCGCACGCGATGCTGCCGCACCACGGGCAGGGAGCGAACCAGACGATCGAGGACGCGGTGACGCTCGCCGAATGCCTTGCCCATGACTCACGCGACGCGGCACTCGCCCGGTACGAGAAGCTGCGGCGGCCGCGGACCCGGGCGGTGCAGCGGAGTTCGTGGGTGGCGAATGCCTTGCTGCACCTGCCGGACGGTCCGGCGGCGGAGGCGCGGGACGCCGCATTGGAGCGGATCGGGGAGACGGTGGAGTGGATCCACGCGCACGACGCGCTGGCAGCGGCGGGGCGCGGATAAGCGGCTCCGCGAATTCCGGGGTTGGGCGGGCCGCCGCTCCGGCGGGCGGGCGCATTCGTGCGGTCCGTTCGCAAGGGGCTAGGCGACTCCCCGGATTCCGGACCGGGCGGGGGCGGGCAGTGCTCCCGGCGGCGAGTCCGCTCGCAGGGCGCGGCTAAGCGGCTCCCTTTTCCGCCAGCGCCCTGAACTCCGCGCTCGTCAACACGTCCGCAGTGGACTGGGCGAGAACAACCAGCGTCGCCGCGTGCACTTCCGCGGCGGACATCGCGCCGTGGCCCAGGTCGGGGTGGTCGTAGGTGGCGCACGCGTCGGACAGCACCCCGGTGCGGAAGTCGCGGAACATCGCGTCGCGGATGGTGGCGTGGACGCAGTCCTCTGTGGTCACTCCGGTGGCGATCAGGGTGTCCACGCCGCGTCCGCGCAGCTGCATTTCGAAATCCGTGCCGTAGAAGGCGCTGTAGCGGTGCTTGGGGATCAGCGGTTCGTCCGGGCGGCGGTCCACTTCGGAGTACAGCGCGGCGCCGGGCGTGCCCTCGATGAGCGCGGCGCCGGCGGCGATCGGCGGGTACAGGTCGGCGAACCGGCCCATGTCGGTGCCGTCGGGGCGGTGGACGTGCGCGGTGAAGAACACCGGGATGCCCGCGTCGCGGCAGAACCGGACGGTGTCGTTGAGGGCCGGGATCATCGCGCGGCCTGCCGGGGATTCCAGCGGGGCGCCGGGAGCCAGGAAGTCGTGCTGCATGTCGATGACGACCAGCGCGGTGCGGGCCGGATCGACGGTGGACAAGCGGTAACCCATGGAACGCTCCTTCCGCGGAGGTCCATGGAGTATCACGGGTTGTCGTCGGTCGTCAAGAAAGCGACAGAGCGCGTCAGGCGTCTTCGATCTGCGCGGCGACGGTGTGCAGGGACTCGATCAGCGCCTGGGTGGCCGGGTTCAGCCGGCGGCCGGCGGCGAGGGTCAGGCCGACGCTGTGGCCGATGTTCTCCAGCGGCGTCGGCAGCGTGACCAGCCGCGGGTCGTCCATGCCGAGCAGGCCGGGGAGTGCGGCGACCATGGCGGTTTCGGTGAGCAGCTGCCGCACAGTCAGGAACGATGTCGCTTCGACGCGGTTGGCGGGCAGGTCCAGGCCGTGCTGGGCGAAGAGGCTTTCCAGCTCCTGGCGCAGCATCGTCTCGGTGCCGGGCACGATCCACGGGAACTCCGCCAGATCCTCCAGTGAGACGCTCCCGCGCGCGGCGAGCGGGTGGTGCGCCCCGGCGACGACGCGGATCGACTCCTGGTACAGCGCCCGCCGCCGGGTGTCTTCGGTGCCGGGGCCGCTCAGCCTGCCGACGATGACGTCCACCCGGCCCGCGGTCAGCTCCACCAGCAGCGATTCCGGCGTTCCCTCCCGGACGACGACCGTGACCAGCGGATGGTCTTCCTTCAGATGCGCGATGGCCCGCGGCAGCAACAGGTTCGAACCCGCGAGGTGGATGCCGGCGACGACCCGGCCGCGGGTCGCGTCTGCGATCTCCACGACGTGCCGCGCCGCGTGGGTGAGCTGGGCGAGCACGGCACGCGCGTGTTCGGTGAACGCGGTCCCGAACTCGGTCGGCGTGATCCCGCGCGGCCCGCGTTCGTAGAGCGGCACGCCGAGGATCGCTTCGAGATCGTGCAGGCCGCGCGTGACGACCGGCTGCGTGACGTGCAGCGCGGCCGCCGCGCCGACGACGCTGCCCTGCTCGGTGAGGGTGTCCACCAGCACGAGGTGCCTGAGCTTGAGGCGGCCGTCGAGCAGGCGGGGCATCTCCATTCCGGCGACATTACTGTCCGGCTCGGCTTCCGGCGTCACGAGAGGGCGAGCCGGATCAAGGTCTGGCTGAGCGCGGAGCCAGGGTCGGCTAGGTCGAGGAAGACGTCGAAGTGGTTCCGGCCGGGCACGACGGTCAATGAACCGGCGGCAGGCCAGTGCGCGTGGAAAGCCTTGCTCTGCCGATGGAATCCCGCGGCTTCGTGTTCCGCGACCGCCACGTGGAGCGGCACGGTGCCTGGCGGCGCGAGGATCGGGCTGAGCGCCTCTGCACGGGTCGGGTCGAGGGACAGCCACGCGTTGGCGAACGAGTCGACCAGCGGGCGGAGGTCGAAGAGCCCGCTGATCGCCATCGCGCCTTTGACGACGTCCTCCGGCAGCCCGGCGGCGCGCTGCCATCCGGCGACGGCGGTCATCGCCGCCAGATGCCCGCCGGCCGAGCTGCCCACGACGTGGATGCGGTCCGGGTCGAGGCCGTGCTCGGCACCGTGGTGGTGCACCCACGCGACCGCGGCGCGGATCTGGCGCACGATCTCCTCCAGCGGTGCCGCAGGAGCGAGCGTGTAGTCCGGCACGACGGTGGCGATTCCGGCGTCAGCCAGCATTCGCGCTGGGAACGCGGTGTCGTGGCGCGAGAGCATCCGCCAGTAGCCGCCGTGGATGGCGAGGACGACGGGGCGCAGCTGTCCGGGGGAGATGCCCCAGACGTCGAGTCGTTCGTTGCTGATCGGGTCGAAAGCCAGATCGCGAACGCCTGCCATACCGGCAGTGGCGGATTCGGAGGCGGAGCGGTAGCGGGCCATCACGGCGTCGAACTCGGCCTCGGTCACCGTGCCCTGCGCGCTGTAGTCCCGATCGACGTTCGGATGGTTCACGAGAGCCATCCTTCGCCGCCGCTGTCATGCCTGACCAATGCCCATTCCGGCGAAAGATATACCGGAACGGGCATGGGCGAGACATGTCCGGACAGCTATGGGAGCGGCGGCAAAGAGCATTGGCGAGGCATTCCGGACGTCCCTACGGTCAGCTTCATGGCTGCGGAACTCCACAACGTCGTCGGCGGGACCCGGGTCGCCGGGCGGCGCACCTTCGAGAAGATCGACCCGGTCGACGGGTCGCTCGTCGCGCACGTCCACGAGGCCGGTCCGGACGTGGTCGACGCGGCGGTCGCGGCTGCGCGTGCCGCGGCGGACGGGCCGTGGGGACGTGCCTCGGTCACCGAGCGCACCGCTTTGCTGCGCCGGATCGCCGACCGGATCGAGGAGCGGTTCGAGGATTTCGTCGCCGCCGAGGTCCGCGACACCGGAAAACCGGAGCACCTGGCGCGCGACCTGGACGTGGCGCGGGCGGCGATGAACTTCCGTTCGTTCGCCGACACGATCGCGGCGGCCGGTCTCGATTCGTTCCTGACGGATCTGCCGAACGGCCGGAAGGCGCTGAACTACGCGGTGCCCAAGCCGCTGGGCGTGGTCGCGGTGATCGTGCCGTGGAACCTGCCGCTGCTGCTGCTGACCTGGAAGGTCGCGCCCGCGCTCGCGTGCGGCAACGCGGTGGTGGTCAAGCCGTCCGAAGAGACGCCGTCGACCGCGACCTTGCTCGCCGAGGTGATCGCGGAGGCCGGTGCGCCGACCGGGGTGTATAACGTCGTGCACGGCTTCGGGCCGGACTCCGCCGGGGAGTACCTCACCACTCACCGCGGCATCGACGGCGTCACGTTCACCGGCGAATCCCGGACCGGCTCGGCGATCATGCGCGCGGTCGCTCCGTCGGTACGGCCGGTTTCCTTTGAGCTGGGCGGAAAGAACGCCGCAGTGGTGTTCGCGGACTGCGATCTCGAGAAGACCCTCGACGGACTCGCCCGGTCCGTTTTCCTGAACACCGGGCAGGTGTGCCTGTGCACGGAACGGGTCTACGTCGAGCGGTCCGTCTTCGACGCGGTCGCGAACGGGCTTGCCGAGCGGGCGAAGGCGTTGCGCCTGGGCCGGCCGGGCGATCCGGACACCACGACCGGGCCGTTGATATCCCAGCAGCATCGGAAGAAAGTCCAGTCCTATGTGGACCTCGCGGTCGCCGAAGGCGCGACGGTGCTCGCCGGCGGCGCGGTTCCGGAACTGGGGCCGGAACTGGCGGGCGGGTCGTGGATCGAACCGACGCTGTGGACCGGGCTGGACAACTCGGCGCGGGTCGTGCGCGAGGAGGTCTTCGGACCGGTCGCGGCACTGATCCCGTTCGACACCGAGGACGAAGCCGTCCGGCTGGCGAACGACACGGACTACGGGCTCGCCGCCGCCGTGTGGACGACGAACCTGGAGCGCGGCCACCGCGTCGCGCAGCAGATGCGGGTCGGGATGGCCTGGGTCAACACCTGGTACCTGCGCGACCTCCGGTCGCCGTTCGGCGGCGTCGGGCTTTCCGGCATCGGCCGCGAGGGCGGCCTGCACTCGATGCACTTCTACACCCAGCCGACGAATGTGTGCGTGCAGCTATGACGATCGAGGACCACGCCGCGCGGCTGGACCGGGCGACCGCTACCGGGCAGGCGATCCCGCAGCTCACCAGCGCCGGGCCGATGAGCCTGGAAACCGCGTACGCCGTGCAGCACAAAGGAATCGCGCTGCGCGAGGGGCGCGGGGAGCGGCTGGCCGGGGTCAAACTGGGCTTCACGAGCAAGGCTAAGGCCGAGCAGATGGGCGTCTCGGACGTGATCATCGGCTCGCTGACCGACCGCATGCGGATCGAGGACGGCGGGACGTTCGACGTCGGCCGCGGGGTGCATCCGCGCGTCGAGCCCGAGGTCGCGTTCCGGCTCGGCCGCGACGCCGAGATTGTCGCCGTCGCGCCCGCGCTGGAGATCATCGACAGCAGGTACCGCGACTTCAAGTTCAGCCTGGCCGACGTCGTCGCCGACAACACCTCGGCGTCAGCGTTCGTGCTCGGCCCGTGGACCCAGCTCGACCAGGTGGATGCGCTGGCCGTGGACCTGCTGTTCGACGGCGAGGTCGTCGCCACCGGCTCGACCGCCGACATCCTCGGCGACCCGCTGCGGGCGCTCCCCGCCGCACAGCGGATGGCCGCCGCGTACGGGCATCGCCTGCTCGACGGTTCGGTGCTGCTGGCCGGGGCGGCGACCGCGGCGGTCGCGCTGCAGCCCGGGACGCACGTCGAGGCGCGGGTCGCCGGGCTGGGTTCGGTTTCCGTTCACACGATGGAGGGATGAGCGTGGCGCAAGCCCATGTCGTCGCCGGGAAGGCGACGCCGCGCGGGCGGTTCCCGCACGTGAAAGTGGTCGGGGACCTGGTGTTCGTCTCCGGCACCAGCAGCAGGCGGCCGGACAACACGTTCGCCGGCGCGGCGGCCGACGAGTTCGGCGTGACCACTTTGGACATCCGGGCCCAGACGCGTGCGGTGATCGAGAACATCCGCGACATCCTGGCCGCGGCCGGCGCGGGGCTCGAGGACCTCGCGCAGCTGACGGTGTTCCTGGTCACCATGAACGATTTCGGCGGCTACAACGAGGTCTACGGCGAGTTCTTCGACGAGAACGGCCCGGCCCGCACCACCGTCGCGGTGCACCAGCTGCCGCATCCGCATCTGCTCATCGAGATCCAGGCGATCGCCCGGATCCCCGGCAAGGAGGAACGATGACCGCCATCCCGCCCGTGTTCGACTTCGCGAAGTGGATCAAAGAGCACGAGGACGAGCTGAAGCCGCCGGTCAACAACAAGCAGATGTGGGCCCCGATGGGCGATTTCATCGTGCAGGTCGTCGGCGGGCCGAACCAGCGCACCGACTTCCACCTCGACCCGTACGAGGAGTGGTTCTACCAGTACAAGGGCGACATGCACGTCAACCTGATGACCGACGACGGCCCGCAGCGCGTCGACATCCGCGAGGGCGAGATGTGGATGCTGCCGCGGAACGTGCACCACTCGCCGCAGCGTCCGCAGGAGGGCTCGATCGGGATCGTGATCGAGCGCATCCGGGAGGAGGGGACGCTCGAGAAGTTCGTGTGGTTCTGCCTGGAGTGCGACGCGAAGGTGCACGAGGTCGAACTGCAGGTGCGGGACATCGTCGACGACCTGCCGCCGGTGTTCGAGCAGTTCTACGCGTCCGAGGAAGCCCGGACCTGCGGGGCGTGCGGCACGCTGCACCCGGGGAAGGGCTGAGCGTGCGCGCGATCGACGTCCACAGCCATTTCGTCCCGCACGGCTGGCCCGACCTCGGCGAGGGAATGCCGTGGCTGCGCGCGGAAACCGAACGCGAGGCCATGATCATGGTCGGTTCGGAGGAGTTCCGCCGGATCCGGTCCGACTGCTGGGACGCCTCGGTCCGGCTGCGCGACATGGACGCCGACGGCATCGAGGCGCAGGTCGTCTCGCCGACGCCGGTGTTCTTCGGCTACGACACCAGCCCGGGCCAGGGCGAGAAAATCGCCCGGGTCTTCAACGACCTGGCGCTGGAAATCTGCGCGCCCGCGCCGGACCGGCTGGTCCCGTTCTGCCAGGTTCCGTTGCAGGACACCGACGCCGCCTGCCGCGAACTGGACCGTGCCGTAGCGGCCGGGCACCGCGGCGTGGAGATCGGCAACCACGTCGGCGACCGAGACCTCGACGACGCGGGCGTGGTGACGTTCCTCCAGCACGCGGCTTCGCTCGGCGTCCCGGTTTTCGTGCACCCGTGGGACATGCCGGACGCGCCGCGGCTGGACCGCTGGATGGCGCGGTGGCTCACGGGGATGCCCGCGGAGACGCACCTGTCGATCATCGCGATGATCCTCGGCGGGGTGTTCGACCGGGTGCCGCCGAGCCTGCGGATCTGCTTCGCCCACGGCGGCGGGTCGTTCGCGTTCTGGCTGGGGCGGCTGGAGAACGCGTGGCACCAGCGGGCGGACATTATTGCCACGTCGGAGAAGCCGCCGTCGGAGTATGTCGGACGGTTCAGTGTCGATTCGGTGGTGTTCACCGAGCCGGCGCTGCGGAATCTGGTCGACACACTGGGGGCGGAGCAGGTGATGGTGGGGAGCGATTACCCGTATCCGCTGGGGGAGCGCCCGGCCGGCGGGGTGGTGCGACGGGCGGAGTTCCTCGACGAGGCCTCGCGGGAGTTGTTGTTGCGGGGCAACGCGAGGCGGTTCCTCGGCTAGTCCAGGCCGAGGTGGTCCCGCAGCGTAGGGCCGCGGTAATCCTCCCGGAACACCCCGCGTTCCTGCAGCTTCGGGACCACCTCGTCGGCAAACCGGTCCAGCCCGCCCGGCGTCACGTGCGGGACCAGGATGAAGCCGTCCGACGCGTCCGCCTGCACGAGTTCGTTGATGGCCGACGCGACCGTTTCCGCGGAGCCGATGAAGTTCTGCCGCCCGGTGACCTCGATGATCAGTTCCCGGCTCGACAGGTGCTTCGCTTCCGCCAGCTGGCGCCATTCGTTGGCGGTCGCGATCGGGTCGCGGTGCATGCGGACGCTCGCGCGGCCCTTCGAGATCAGGTCGCCGACCACCGGGTCGAACGACGGCAGCGGGCCGTTCGGGTCGTGGCCGCTGAGGTCGGTGTTCCAGAGCTGTTCGAGGAACTTGATCGCGGTCTGGTCGCTGACCTGCTGCAACCGGACCTCGTGGGCGAGTTCGTGCGCTTCGGCGTCGGTGTCGCCCAGGACGAACGTCGCGGCGGGGAGGATGACCAGTTCGTGCGGGGCGCGGCCGTATTTCGCCAGGCGGCCCTTGACGTCCGAGTAGAACGCTTGGCCCGCTTCGAGGGTGCCGTGCCGGGTGAAGATGGCGTCGGCGGTCGCGGCAGCGAATTCGCGGCCTTCTTCGGAGTCCCCGGCCTGGATGGTCACCGGGCGGCCCTGCGGGCTGCGCGGGACCGGGAAGCGGCCGGAGATGTCGAAATGGGCGTCGTGGTGGGCGAAGTCGCCGCCGTCGGCCAGGAAACGGCCGGATTCCTTGTCCGCGAGGAGTTCGCCGCCGCGCCAGGAGTCGAAGAGTTCCCACGCCGTGCGCAGGAAGGTTTCGGCGCGCGAGTAACGCTGGTCTTGCGGCAGGAAGCCGCCGCGGCGGAAGTTTTCGCCGGTGAAAGCGTCCCAGGACGTCACGACGTTCCACGCGGCCCGGCCGGCGGAAAGGTGGTCCAGGGAGGCGAACTGGCGGGCCACCTCGAACGGTTCGTTGAAGGTGGAGTTGATGGTGCCGGCCAGGCCGAGCCGGTCGGTGACGGCGGCGAGCGCGGACAGCACGGCGAAGGTGTCCGGGCGGCCGACGACGTCGAGGTCGTAGATTTCGCCGTTCTGTTCCCGCAGGCGCAGGCCTTCGGCGAGGAAGAAGAAGTCGAATTTCGCGCGTTCTGCGGTCTGGGCCAGCTTCACGAACGAGCTGAACTCGATGTGGCTGCCCGCTTCGGGATCGCTCCACACGGTGGTGTTGTTGACCCCGGGGAAGTGCGCGGCGAGGTGGATTTGCTTGGCAGTCATGGAAATCTCCCGGGACTCAGGCGGCGTAGCGGTTGGCCGGGCGCGGCAGGCCGAGCAGCCCGCGCAGGGTCGAGGCCTCGTATCCGGAGCGGAACGCGCCCCGGTCGCGCAGTTCGGGGACCAGCGCGCGGGTGATGGCGGTCAGGTCGTGCGGCAGGGCACCGGGGCGGAGCCGGAAACCGGTCAAGCCGGCGGCGTGCCAGTCGAGCAGGAGGTCGGCCAGCTGGGCCGCGGTGCCGGTGAAGACATGCGCGTCCGAGCTGAACTCGGCGCGGTCGTCCAGGCGGGCTTTGCGCTCGGCCGCCGCCTGCGAGGTTTCGTCGAGGAAGACCACGAGGTCGGCGAAAACCTGAAGGGGCGCACCGATTTCGTCGATGATCGACGCGGCGTGCGCGCGGTCGTTCGGGGTCACATACACGACGTCGGCCTGGCGGGCGGCGAGGCGATAAGCGTCGGGACCGTGCGCGAGTGCGGCGACGATCGGCTGGCCCTGCGGCGGGCGCGGCGTGATGGACGGGCCTTTGACGGAGAACCAGCGGCCCTCGAAGTCGATGTAGTGCAGTTTGTCGCGGTCGATGAACCGGCCGGTGGCGACGTCGCGAATCTCGGCGTCGTCCTCCCAGCTGTCCCACAGCCGGCGCAGCACCTCGACGTAATCGGCGGCTTCCTCGAATAGCTCGGGAACTTCGGGCGGCGTGCGGCGGCCGAAGTGCCGGAACTCCTCCGGACTCCCGGACACCTGCACGCGGACCCCGGCGCGGCCGGTGCTCACGTAGTCGAGCGTCGCGATCGCCTTCGACAGGTGGAACGGCTCCGTGTGGGTGACGACGGCGGTCGGGATCAGGCCGATGTGCGACGTCAGCGGCGCGATCCGCGAGGCGAGCAGCACGGCGTCCAGGCGGGTTTGCGCGCGGTCGGCGCGGGCCGTCGGCTCGGCGGGATCGCGCAGGGAGAGGAAGTCCTCGAAAGTGACGAAGTCCAGGTGCGCGGCTTCGGCTTCCTGGACCAGTTCGGTCCAGTATGCGGCGGTGAGCAGGTCGGCCGGGCGGGCGTCCGCTTCGCGCCACGCGGCCGGGTGCCAGCCCGCGCCTTCCAGCGCGACGGCGAGCCGTGGTCCGGTGAGCCCTGTCATGCTGCGTCCTTTCCCCGTGGATGCCAGCAGTGTGGCGCGGAAACCGCGGCGGACGCGACGGCAACCAGTTTCTGGGACGGGCGGCCGGAGCGGGAATAAACCGGTTGCTCGCAGTCACGCCGACGCGGTTTGCTCGATGCTGATGAATCGGATGCACGCGGATGAAGCGGAAATCGACGACGACCTGGTCCGTCGCCTCGTCGCGGCCCAATTCCCGCAGTGGGCCGGGCTGGCGGTCTCGCGGGTCGCCTCGTCGGGGACGGAAAACGCGATGTTCCGGCTCGGTGACGATCTCGTCGCCCGGCTGCCGCGGCTGGAACGCGGGGCCGCCGAGATCGGCCACGAACAGCGCTGGCTGCGGTGGCTGGCGCCGCGGCTGCCGGTCGCGGTGCCGGAAGTGCTCGCCGAAGGACGGCCGGGCGAGGGCTTCGAGTGGGACTGGTCGGTGCTGCGCTGGCTGCCCGGCGTCAACCCGGATTTCGGCGACGCGCAGGTGGCGCGGGACTTGGGCGCGTTCGTGAAAGCGTTGCGCGGCCTTGATACTTCGGGGGCACCGGAGGTCAGCCGGGGCCGTCCGCTGCGCACGCGGGACGCGCCGACCCGGGAGGCGATCGCGCAACTCGGCGGCGATCCGGCGTACGTCGCGGCGTGGGAGAAGGCGCTCGCGGCACCGGAGTGGGCCGGACCGCCGGTGTGGCTGCACGCGGACCTGTCGCCAGGAAATGTGCTGGTCGACGACGGCGGGCTGAGCGCGGTGCTGGACTTCGCGGGAGTCGGGATCGGCGATCCGGCGGTGGACCTGATCCCGGGATGGAACACGTTCGCGGCGGCTGAGCGGGAGGTGTTCCGTGAGGCAGTGGAGGTAGACGACGCGACGTGGGAGCGCGGGCGGGGCTGGGCGTTGTCGATCGCGCTGATCCAGCTGCCGTATTACCGGGAGACGAATCCGGTGCTGGCGGCGAACGCGCGGCGCACGATCGAGGCCGTGGCGTCGGACGGTTAGTCGAGGTCGATCCGGATCGTCAGCAGGTCGGTTCCGAACGCCTGGACCGCGGTGCTGTTCCAGCGTGGCAACGACTTCAGCCGCGCGCGGGCGTCGTCGTCCGGGAGCAAGCGCGCGACTCCGCGCAGCCAGCGGCCGTGCAGTCGCAGCCGGACGCGCGGGTCGGCCTGGATGTTGCGGACGTACTGCGATCGTTCGCCGAACTCCGACACCAGCCAGAATTCCTGACCCACACGGCGGCCGCCGATCGGGGTCTGGCGGGGGAGACCCGAGCTGCGGCCGGTCGTTTCGAGCAGCGTTTGGCCGGGGAGCCGCGACAGGACCGGGTTGCCGAGCCGGCGCTGGAACGTCGTGACGATCCGGTGCTGGAGGTCGCCGGGCCGAGCTCGACCGGCGGCGGCCCGCAACCGGGCGGGGATGACCCGTTCGTGGATCGGCACGGCCAGGGCCCACAGCTGGCGGGCCGGGAACCGGTTATAGGTGACTTCTGTGGTCCAGTACACCCGGTCCGCGTCGAGGTGGACGATGTTGCGGGTGGTCATCAGGGGCGAGGGCGCTTCGAGCACGACGCGGTCCGGGGTGGCCGAAGCGACGGTCCAGCCGAGGACCCGGTCGGGCGACAGACGAGTGGTCAGGCCGAGGCCGAGCCACCCGGTGCGCAGGAAGGCCCGCAGCGGCGGGGGAGCGCCTTCCCAGACCGCCCGGGCCCACGCCAGGGCGTCGCGCTGGTCTCCGGCAGGACGCGAAATGTCCACTGTGGACGTGAAATCCGGCACTCCGTCACGCTAGCACCCACCACCGTCAGGACGCCGGTTTCCAGCCCAGCTCCGGACCCAGCCGGGTGGCCAAGTCGGTGAGGATCTGCACGTAATCCTCGTGCTCGAAGGTAAACGGCAGCGCGAAGGCGACCTCGTCGATCTCCCGGAAGGCGGCATGCTGGTAGAGCTGTTCGGCGATCTCGGCGGATGTGCCGACGTAGTCACGAGAGAACAGCAGACCTCCCGGCCCCTGCGGGGTTTTCGTGCGCGGCAGGCGTTTTGCCGCATAATCCTCGTACTTCGCGCGCTGCTCAGCCGTGGCGCTGTCGGTCGGAATCACCACCAGGCCTTGCGAAACCCGCGCCCGCGCGCCGTCCGGATGGTGCGACCGGAAGGCGCGCACGTGCGAGAGCTGGATCTGCTCGAAGTCCGTCGAGCCGTCCTCGGCGCGGACGACGCTGCTGGTCAGGTAGTTCATCCCGGCTTGTCCGGTCCAGATCGCCGACCGGGTGCTCGCGCCGCCGTACCACAGGCGGCTGGCGAGGCCGGGCGAATGCGGCTGCACGCGCTCGGAGAACGTCTCGATGCCTTCGACGCCGCTGAACGTCGACGCGGGCTCGCCGCGGACCAGCGACAACAGCCGCGACACCCGGTCGTAGCCGAAGTTTTCGAGGTCGCCGGTGTCCGGGTACAGCGCGCCCCGGACGTCCTCGTAATGAATCGGCGGGCTGACGCTCACGCCCGGGTTGAGGCGTCCGCCGGACAGGATGTCGACGGTGGCCAGATCTTCCGCAAGGCGCAGCGGGTTTTCCCAGCCGAGCGGGATGACCGCGGTGCCCAGTTCGATCCGGCTGGTGCGCTGGGTGGCGGCGGCGAGCACCGCGACCGGCGACGAGATGCCGTACTGCAGGTGCCGGTGGCGGACCCAGGCGCTGTCGAACCCGAGCTGCTCGCCGAGTTCGAGCACGCGCAGCGTGGATTCGTGGCCGGGCCGCGGGTCGTCGCCGTCGAACAGGCCGATCGTCAGGAAACCCAGTTTGCGCAGCGGGTGCGTTTCGCTCGGCACGGCGGATCCCTCCTGGGGTTGGCTAAGCCGGAATAACCGCGGGCCGGTCCAGGTTGTTCCGGCTCGCTGACACTGAACACTGGGGAGTACGCACGATGCGCGCTTTGTCCATCACCCGCTACGGCGGTCCCGAAGTCCTCGAAGAGATCGAGGTGCCCGAGCCCGTTCCGGGGCCGGGCGAAGTGACCATCACGGTCTCGCACGCGTCCGTCGGGCTGATCGACGCGCTGATCCGCCGCGGGACGCTCGCGGAGTACGACTACGCGCCGAAGCCGCCGCTGGTGCCGGGGCTCGAGGTCGCGGGCACGATTCGCGCGGCCGGACCGGGGAGCGGCTTCTCGGTCGGGGACGAGGTCGTCACGCTCACGCTGCCCGGAATGGGCGGATACGCAGACGTCAAGCTCGCGCCCGCCGCGCTCGTCGTGCCGCTGGCGGGCACCGGCGTGGAGCGCGCGCAGGCGGTGGCCGGTCTGGCGAACACCGTGACGGCCTACCTCTCGCTCACCGAGGCAGTGCGGTTGCCGAAGGACGCGCGGGTGCTCGTGCACGGCGCGCTCGGCGGCCTCGCCTCGGTATACCCCGAGGTGGCACGGCTGCTCGGCGCTCGCGAGGTGGTCGGCACGGTCCGGCGGCCCGAGCAGGTCGAGGCGGCGAAGCAACTCGGTTTCGACCGGGTCGTGCTGTCCGGGGAACTCGGCGAACTGAGCGACGAGCGGTTCGAGATCATCGTCGACCCGGTGGGCGGCGACCTGCGGATCGCCTCGCTGGACCTGCTGGCGCCGATGGGACGGATGCTGGTCGTCGGCAGCGCGGGCAGCGAGACCGCGCCGCTGGTGGACTCGAACGCCGTGTGGGGCAAGAACATCGGCGTGGTCGGCTTCAACGTGGGCGGCTTCCTGGCCGCCGACCCCACGCCCGCCCGCCCCGCCGCGGACGCCGTGCTGCCGCTCTACACCGACGGCCGGATCCGGCTGCCGGTCACCGTCCTGCCGATGGCGGAGGCGCGCGAGGCACACCGGCGGATGGACACGGGCGAGGCTGTGGGGCGGCTGGTGCTCGCCAACCCCGAATGACCGCGTCTTGACGGTCGTGAGGGACCCCCTGAGGGAATCAGATTCCTTCAGGGGGTCCCTCACGGACCGCAAACTCGAGCGCGCGGCCGCTCCTGACGTCACGCGGTCACCTGCTCCCCGCCGGGAATCGCCGCCAGCAGGTCGCGGGTGTACTGCTCGCGCGGCCGCACCAGGACGTCGTCGGCTGGGCCAGTTTCGAGCAGCTTGCCTTGGCGCATGACCCCGACCTGGTCGGCGATTTCCTGCAGCACGGCCAGGTCGTGGGTGATGGACAGGGATGTCGGGCGGCTGGTGCTCGCCAACTAACGTCACGCGCGCACCTGCTCCCCGCCGGGGATCGCGGCCAGCAGGTCGCGGGTGTACTGCTCGCGCGGCCGCCGCAGGACGTCGTCGGCTGGGCCAGCTTCGAGCAGCTTGCCTTGGCGCATCACCCCGACCTGGTCGGCGATTTCCTGCAGCACGGCCAGGTCGTGGGTGATGAACAGGTAGGTCAGCCCCAATCCATCCTGCAGTTCCACCAGCAGGTCCAGGATCTGCGCCTGCACCGAAACGTCCAAAGCGGACACCGGTTCGTCCAGCACGACGAGATCCGGACGCAGCGCCAGCGCACGGGCGATCGCCGCGCGCTGGCGCTGGCCGCCGGACAGTTCGGCTGGTTTCCGGCGCAGCACTGACGACGGCAGTGCGACCTGGTCCGCCAGTTCGGCGACCCGTTTCGCCCGGCCGCCGACGCGGAACGCACGCAGCGGTTCGCCGATCACGTCGGCGATGGAAAAGCGCGGGTTCAATGAGGCGTACGGGTTCTGGTAGACGAGCTGGAACCGGCGCCGCAGCCTGCGCAGTTCGGCGGGGGACAGCTGCGTGACGTCCTGACCATCGAAGCTGATCGTGCCCGCGGTCGGGGTTTCCAGGCCGACCGCCATGCGTGCGGTCGTCGTCTTGCCGGAGCCGGATTCGCCGACCAGCGCCAGCGTCCGGCCGCGCGTGAGCTGGAACGACACGTCGTCCACGGCTTGCACCGAACCGGCGCGCGAGGCGAAGGTCTTCGAGACCGACTCCACGGACAGCAGGACTTCCGGGCCTTCCGCGCGGCAGGGCCGGAGCGGTTCGCGGCTCAGGCTCGGGGCGGCGGCGAGGAGACGTTGCGTGTAGTCCTGCGTCGGAGCGGCGAGGAGTTCGCGGGCCGGTCCTTCCTCGACCAGGCGTCCCTCGGACAGCACGGCGATCCGTCCGGCCCGGTCTGCGGCGACGCCCAGGTCGTGCGTGATCAGCAGGATCGCGGTGCCGTCGTCGGCGGCCAGTTCCGCCAGATGGTCGAGGATTTCCTTCTGCACGGTCACGTCCAGCGCACTGGTCGGCTCGTCGGCGATGATCAGCCGCGGTTTGCCTGCCAAAGCGATGGCGATCAGCACCCGTTGCCGGAGTCCGCCGGACAGCTCGTGCGGATACTGCCGCGCGCGCAATTCCGGGCGGTCGACTCCGGCCCTCCGTAGGAGTTCCACCGCGCGGGCGGCGGCCTCGTTCCGCGCGGCCAGGCGGTGGATGAGCAGCACCTCGGCCACCTGTTCGCCGATCCGCCGGACCGGGTTGAGCGACACCGTCGGATCCTGCGGCACCAGCGCGATCCCGGTGCCGCGCACCTGCCGCCAGTCCTTTTCGGACAGTGTGGTCAGGTCGCGTCCGTCGAAGGCGATCCGGCCCCGGCGGACCAGGCCGCCGCGGGGGAGCAGCCCGATCGCGGCGTGCGCGGTGGTGCTCTTCCCGGACCCGGATTCGCCGACCACCGCGACGATCTCGCCCGCTCCGACCCGCAGGCTGACGTCGCGCACGGCGGGCACCACGCCGCCCGAGGTGCGGTACGAGACCGCCAGTTCGCTGATCTCCAGCACTTGTCAGCTCCGTTCGCTGTCGAGAGCCCGGGAGACGCGGTTCGCCGCCAGCACGACGGCCGCGACGGTCAAGCCCGGGAACGTGGTCATCCACCAAGCGGTGGCGAGGAAATTGCGGCCGCCGGCCACGAGCGCGCCCCATTCCGGCGCCGGCGGGCTCGCGCCGAACCCGAGGAAACTGAGCGCGGACACTTCGAGCACCGCGGTCCCGACGGTCACCGTGGCCAGCACCAGCACCGGCCCCAGCGCGTTGGGCAGCACGTGCCGCCCGAGCACCCCGGCCCAGCGCACGCCGGACGCCCGGGCCGCCTCGACGAACACGCCGGAACGCACCCGCAGCACCTCGGCGCGCATCAGCCGGGCGAACGCGGCGAGGTTCGCGACCCCGACCGCGATCGCGACGTTCGTGGTGCCGAACCCGAGCGCGGTCACCAGCGCCAGCGACAGCAGGATCGCCGGAACCGCCTGGAGGACGTCGACAATCCGCATCACGACCGCGTCGAGCCACCCGCCGCGGAACCCGGCGAGCAGTCCCAGCGCGGACCCGGCGGCGAACGCGACGAGAACGGCGAGCACGGTCGCGCGCAGGGAAAGCCCGGCTCCGTGCACGACGCGGGCGAACACGTCGCGGCCGGTTTCGTCGGTGCCGAAGAGGTGGCTGAGCGACGGGCCTTGGAGCCGTTCGGAGGGGACGCCGGTGATGGGGTCCTGGCCGGTGAACAGCGTGGGCGCGAAGGCCGCGATCAGCACCGCGACGAGCACGAGCCCGGACACCAGCAAACCGGGTCGGCGGACGAGGAACCGTTGGGACAGCACGGCTTCAGACACGCGCGGGCACCTCCTTGCGCACGGAGACCCGCGGATCCAGCAGCGGGTACACGAGATCGACGACCAGGTTGAGCACCACGAAGAAGAACGCCGCGAGCACGATCACCGCCTGCACCACCGGCACGTCCTGCGCGGTCACCGCCGACGCCGTGACGCGGCCGAGCCCGTCGCGCGAGAACACGGTTTCGGTCACCACCGAACCGGCCAGCAGGTTTCCCGCGACCACGCCCACCAGGGTGAGCGCGGGCAGTCCGGCGTTGCGCAGCGCGTGTCCGAAGTGGACTCGACGGCGGCTCGCGCCCTTCGCCCGCACCACTTCGATATACGGCTCGGCGAGCTGAGTTTGCAGGCTCTTCGCCAGCACCTGCGCGATGATCGCCCCGGTCGGCAGTGCGAGCGTGACCGCCGGGAGAACCAGCGACGCGAAACCGGTCGACCCGAGTGCCGGGAACAGCCGCAGCTGGAACGAGAACAGCTGGATCAGCAGCAGCCCGACCCAGAACGTCGGCAGCGAGGTGCCCAGCGGCGGCAGGGAAAGCAGCAGCTGGCTCACCCAGCGGGTGCGGGTGAAGGTGCCGAGCACGGCGATCCCGCCGCCGAAGACGATCGCGAGCACCAGTGCCAAGCCGGAGACGGCGAGCGTCGGCGGCAACGCGGCGAGGACCTGGTGGGTGGCGTCGTCGCCGGTGGCGATCGAGGTGCCGAAGTCGCCGTGCAGCGCGGCGAGGAGGTGCTTGCCGTACTGCACGAGAACCGGGTCGTCCAGCCCGTACTCGGCGCGCAGGGCGGCGATCTGCTCCGGCGACGCGCTGGGTCCGCCCTCGGCCGAGCCGAGTTTGGTGAGCACTGCGTCGCCGGGCAGCAGGTACAGGATGACGAACGACAGCGTGAACGCCGCCCACAGCACGACTACGGCCTGCAGAACGCGGCGAAGCAGCGGGAACCCTTTCACGAGCCCGAAACCCAGGCGTCGAACAGCTGCAGCCGCGAGGAAGCCTCGAAGCCCACGTCATGCGCGGTCGGGCCGACGCCGAGCACCTGCGTCAGCTCGAACACCGGGATCGAGTAGGCCTGCTCCACGATGGTCCGCTGCGCCTTTTCCGCTGCTGGCTTGCGCTTCGCGGGATCGACCGTGGCGGACTGTTCGGTCAGGGACGCGTCGAGCGGGTTGTCCGCGGGCAGCTTGCTGCGGTTGTTCGTCTTCGTGGAGAACTGCTGGCGCAGGATGTCCGGGTCGGCGCGGGTGACGTTGTACCAGAGGAAATCGTAGTCGCCGGCCTGCTGCAGGCGGGTGACCTCGGCGTTGGTGTGCAGCTCGATCTTGAGGTCGAAACCGATCTTGCGCAGCTGCTGCTGGATCAGCTCCAGCACGCTCTGGTTCTGGTTGAACACCGGCGAGAACAGCACCGACGCGCCGAGCCGCTGCCCGTTCTTGGTCCGGATCCCGTCCGGGCCGGGGACCCAGCCGTCGGACTGCAGCAGCGCCCGCGCGCCCGCCGGGTCGTAGGCGAGTTCCTGGGACAGATCCGTGTACAGCGGCGTCGCGGAGCCGAGGATGCTCGTGGCGGGCTTGTAGTTCGGGGTGAGCACGGTGCTGGTGACTTCGGGCCGGTTCACGCCCTTCGACACCGCCTGGCGCACCTTCTGGTCGGCGAGGACGCCGCGGGTCACGTTCGCGTGCAGGTTGAACACGATGCCCGGGTTCGGCCGGACCGGCTCGGCGAACCCGTCGCCGGAGAACTGCGGTTCGTCCACCGGCTGCACGTCGGTGATCGCGTCGAGCTGGCCGGACGTCAGGCTGCCCGACCGCACGCCCGGCTCCGGCACCACGCGGAAGTCGATCTTGTCGACGTACGCCTCGCCCTGGTGCCGCCACAACGGCGAACCCCAGTGGTAGCCGGTGCGCTTGCTGAGCACGATGTTCTGGTTCGGCTTGAGGCTGGTGAACACGAACGGACCGGAGCCGATCAGTCCGGTGCCCTGGCAGCGCTGCTCGGCGGTGTGCCGGAACGCCGCGGGCGCGAGCACGCCGAGCGACATCGTCGAACTGGCCTGCAGGAACTGCGCGCTGGGCTGGGTGAAATCGAGCCGGACGGTCGCCGGGTCGACTACCGTCGCGCCGCGGTAGGCGGCGAGGTAGCTGGACCCGAGCAGAGCCTTCGCGCCGAGCGCCTTGATGCCGTCGAAGCTGGTCTTCACCGCAGCGGCGTCCACGGGGGAGCCGTCGGAGAAGGTCGCGCCGGGACGGAGGTGGAAGGTGAAGCTCGTGGAATCGGGGCTGACCGTCCAGCGGTCGGCGAGCCAGGGCGTGATCGCGCCGGTTTTCGGATCCTGGTCGGTGAGCGAATCGACCAGCTGACGGCCGACGTTCACCGAGGCGTTGGTGCTGACCTGCTGCGGGTCGATGCAGTCCGGATTGGACGAGATGCCCAGCCGGAGCGTGCCGCCCGGGCGCGGGGGACCGGCGTCCTGCGAGCCGGCCCCGCCCGCGGTGCCGCACGCGGCGAGCAGCAGCGGAAGGGCCAGCGCGAAGGCGGAACGGGACCGCGCGCGGGCGGGACGGCCGGGTCGGGGCGGGGTGTGGCGGGGCACGGAATTCCTCCAGCGGGGACGGAACGGATGCGTCCAGCTCACCTGTTCGCGGCGGTGCGCTGAAGCCTGTCCCAGCAGGTGAGCCGGTGTCCCGCGATCCGGCCGGGCGCGTCGGTTCCGGTTGACGGGCAAGGAAAGGCGTGGCCCGCGCCCGCGTGATAACCGGAGGGGTTTTGTTCGGCGAGAAGGTCCAGGGAACGGGAGCATCCGGCGGTGTGCTGCGGAAAACCGGTTGCGGCGCGGGGGAGACTGGCGGACATGGCGGGGCGGGATGGGAGCGGGTCGGCTTGGGTCCGGCTGCAAGCGGTGGCGGTGTCGGGTTCGACCTGTGAAGGGCTTTTGCTCGCGGCACTGCCCTTGCTGGCCGTTTCGATCACCACCGACCCGCGTGCGGTGTCGCTGGTGAACGTCGCCGGCCAGGCGCCGTGGCTGCTGCTTTCGCTGTTCGCCGGGGTGGTGATCGACCGGGTCCGGCGGACGACCGTGCTCGCATCCGCGTACGCGGTGCAGATCGTCGCCGCGCTCACCTTGGCGCTGCTCGGTTCCACCGGTTCGCTGAGCCTGCCCGCGCTGCTGGTGGTGGCGTTCGTGGTCACGACGGCGCAGGTGTTCGGCGACGGGGCGGCGGGCTCGGTGGTCCCCGAGGTCGTCACGCCGGATCAGCTCAACATGGCCAACTCCCGGCTGCAGGTGATCGACCGCGGCATGGTCCAGTTCGTGGTGCCTCCGGCGACCGGGCTGCTGATCGGCATCAGCGCGGGGCTGCCCGCGTGGCTGGCGGCCGTCGCTGCCCTGGTCGCGTTGCTGCTCGCGCGCGGGATCCCGTCGGCGAAACCGGTGCGGACGCCCGCGCATCCGCTGAAGGACCTCACGGCCGGGCTGCGCTATCTAGTCGGCACGCCGCTGCTGCGCTCGATCACCATCACGGTTGCGCTCGGGTCGTTCGCGGCGGCGGCGGGCAACTCGATGCTCGTCCTGTACGCCACGCAGGAACTGCATCTCGCGCCGTTCGGCTACGGCGTGCTGCTGGCCTGCCTGGCGGTCGGCTGGGTGGCGTCGTCGTTCTTCGTGGACCGGTTCGTGCGGCGGTTCGGCTACTCGACGGCGATGCGGATCGCGCAGGTGTGCGCGGTGCTGAGCCAGCTGCTGATCGCGATCGTGCCGCCGTGGCCGGTGCTGGTCGGCGCGGTGCTGATCTTCCTGACCTCGACGACGTTGATCTGGAACGTGTGCTCGCAGTCCAGCAGGCAGCGGTTCACGCCGTCGGAGCTGCTCGGGCGCGTGCTGACCAGCCACCGGGCGCTCGCCTGGGGCCTGACGCCGCTGGGCGCGCTCGCGGGCGGGTTCGTGGCCGTGCACTGGAGCTTGCGCGGGGTGTGGGTGATGGCGGCGGCGGTCCAGCTGCTCGGCACGACGCTGGTGTGGCGGCAGCTGACCCCGGCGGCGTTCCGGGACGCGGAGGCCGCGATGGCGCGCTGAGTCAGGCGCGCTTCGGCAGCTTCCAGCCGGGACGCGGGAAGTGGCAGGTGTAGCCGTTGGGGTAGTGCTGCAGGTAGTCCTGGTGCTCCGGTTCGGCTTCCCAGAAGTCCCCGGCGGGGGTCACCTCGGTGACGACCTTGCCGGGCCAGAGTCCGGAGGCGTCGACGTCGGCGATGGTGTCTTCGGCGATCTGCTTCTGCTCGTCGGTGGTGTAGAAGATGGCGGAGCGGTAGCTGGCGCCGATGTCGTTGCCCTGGCGGTTCTTGGTGCTGGGGTCGTGGACCTGGAAGAAGAACTCGAGCAGGGCGCGGAAGTCGGTCTGCTCCGGGTCGTAAGTGACCTCGATGGTTTCCGCGTGGGTGCCGTGGTTGCGGTAGGTGGCGTTCGGCACGTCGCCGCCGCTGTAGCCGACGCGGGTCGCGGTCACGCCGGGCTGGTGGCGGAACAGCTCCTCCATGCCCCAGAAACACCCGCCGGCCAGAATCGCCTTCTCCGTGGCCATTTCGCCTCCTCCGTGCCTGAACCGCTTCCGCCGCCATGCTAGTCGCCGGGCAGCAGCCCGAGGACGAGGGCGAGCGGCGGCCACGCGTCGCGCCCGTGCCGGGTGCAGGCGAAGGCCCGCAGCCGGACGTCCGGCCCGGTCAGCGCCACGACGGCGACGTCGGGCCGGGTCGGCCAGGACTCGGGCAGCAGGCCGACCCCGCCGCCCGCGGCGATCAGGTCCTGGACCAGGTCGAGGTTGTCCGCGCGGTGGGTGAAGCGCGGCGCGAACCCGGCCATCGACGCCAGCGTCCCGACGACCGTCTCGTCCGCGCCGTTGCGGGAGTTGCCGATCCAGTCGCGGTCGCGGAACGCGGCGAAGACCTCCAGCGTTCCGTTGCCCCGCAACCGTTTCGCGTCCGCGCGCGGCACCGCGAGACCCCACGGCGCCGTCCACAGCGGACGGACGGCGAGCGACGGATCGGCGGGCGCGGGCGCGAGGTTGTAGTCGTAGGTGAGGGCGAGGTCGACGTCGTCGGTCCGGAGCTGAGCGAGCGCTTCGGCGGGCTCGTGCTCGCTGATCACCACGCGGACCCGCGGATGCCGCTGCGCGAGGAGATCCGCGACCGGGAGCACCGCGTGCCGCACGCCGGTCCCGAACCCCGCGACCCGCACGGTCCCGGCGGGCTCGGCTTCCGGATCGAGGTCGACCCGGGCGGCCTCGACCGCGCCCAGGATGGTCACGGCGTGCTCGGCGAGCCGTCGCCCGGCGGGAGTGAGCCGCACGCGGCGGCCGTCCGGTTCGAGCAGCGCGACGCCGGTTTCCTTGGCCAGCACCGAGATCTGCTGGGAGACGGTCGACGTTGTGGTTTCGAGCACGTCCGCGACCGCGCGCATCGAGCCGAGCCGCGACAACTCGAGAAGGAACTGCAGCCTGCGGGTGTCCATCGCCCGATTGTCCAGGATATCCGGACGGTACGTCCAGGATTGGCACGTGGACACGAACGGTCCGGATGGGTTCTCCTGGACAGCGTGCTTCCCTCCACTCCCCGGACCGGTGTCGTCCTCGCCGTCGGCGCGATGCTGTCCGTCCAGCTCGGACTGGCGGTTTCGGTCAGCCTCGCGAACCAGATCGGGCCGACCGGCGTCGCGTGGCTGCGGCTCGCGTGGGCCGGCGTGCTGCTGCTGGTGCTCGTGCGGCCGCGACCGTCGGCGTTCCGCCGTCCGGCGTTGCTGACCTGCGTGGTGCTCGGCTTCGCGACCGCCGGGATGACGATCCTGTTCATGGTCGCCGCGACGCGGTTGCCGCTGGGCACGGCGAGCGCGCTGGAATTCCTCGGCCCGCTCACCGTCGCGATCATGCGCGGCCGCGGCGGAACCCGGGTGTGGCCGGTGCTGGCGGCGGCCGGAGTGGTGCTGCTGACCCAGCCGTGGCAGGGCGGCACCGACCTGATCGGCGTGGGCTGCGCGCTCGCGGCGGCGGTGTGCTGGGGCGCGTATATCGTGCTGACGCAACGGGTCGGCGACGAGGTGTCGGGCCTGCGCGGGCTGGCGGTGTCGATGCCGGTGGCTGGTCTGGTCGCCACCTTCGTGCACGCCCCGGCGGTGGTAGGCGACCTGACGTGGCCGCTGGTGCTCGCCGGGCTCGGGCTCGCGGTGCTCGTGCCGGTGGTGCCGTTCAGCCTGGAGATGATGGCGCTGCGGCGGTTGACGACCTCGGCGTTCGGGACGCTGATGAGCCTGGAGCCGGCGATCGCGCTCGTGCTCGGCTTGATCGTGCTGCACCAGGTGCCGAACGTCGCCGCCGCGGCCGGGATCGCGTTCGTGGTGGCCGCGGGCATCGGCGCGGAACGGACCGGGGCGCGGGAGCCGGTGAAAACCGCGGTCTAGGGCGGGTCTGGGAACCTCCGGGCCAAGGGTGAAGCCCCGCGCTGTCCGGCGGAGAATCGCTTTGGTCCCCGAGGGGTTTTCGGGCCTATTCTTGGCCGATGCGACTGGGCGGGGGGGCGGGGCTGTGCGGGGGACGTCGCGATGGTGGCTCGTTGCTGCGGTGCTGGGCGTGCTGGTGTTCGCGGTCTTCACCGCCGGGACAGCCTGGTCGCTGCTGTACCCCCGCTACGTGCTGGAAGACGGTGAGCTGGCGGCCGACTTCGCCGTTCTCGCCGGGTCGTTGTCCTTGGCGGTGTTCGGCGTCTTCCGTGCCAGTCGGCCGGACGGCCGGGTCTCGGCGCGGGCGGACAGGCGGTGGCTGCCGCCGCGCGGCAAGCACGACGGGCAGGCGGCGATCGACTTGGACGCCGAGATCCCGCGGCTGCGGGGCACCGGCGTCAGGGCGTGGGGATTCGCGGGGTGCTGGTTCGTCGTTCTCGTCGGATGCGTCGTGGGAATGGTCCGCATGGAGGCGTCGGCGGAGACCCTGCTGGCCACGGGAGCCCGGACCGCCGGGGAGGTGCTGAGCGTCGACGACCCCGTGAGCGGGCGCGGGGCTTCGTCGATGCGGGTGCGCTACGCGGCAGGCGGCACGAGCTGGACTGCCGAGATCGTGCGGAACTCCGGCCGGAGCTACTCGCCGGGCGAAAGCGTGACGGTGGTCTACGACCCGGCGGACCCCGAAGACGTGCGGACCACCGAGGAACAAAACGACAACCAGGCTCTCGTCGGGCTTTCTGTGGTGCCGGGGATTCTGGCTGTGGTCTGCTTGCCTTTCGCACTGGTGGCGGCCGTGGGGTGGCGCCGCCGGCACCGGGAGGTGCGCCGCACCGGTTGGCGCGCGGCGGAGGTGACGGTCGTGCCCGACCCCGCGCGCAGGTCCCGGCGTGGGCCGGTCGTCCTGGTGCGGTACCGCGACGGCTCCGGAATCCGCTTGCGCCAAGCCATGTCGACTCATGGGTGTGGCCTCGTGCGGGAGGCGCCGGCCTGGGTGGGCGGAACGGGACGGGACATGGTTGTGCTGTTCCCGCACGGCCGGTGGAGGCAACGGCCGAACGCCATGCCCGCCGTCGCCGAGTCCGAGCGAGTCCGGCGCTGGTCCGACCTGCTGTGGTGATCCGACCTCGCCTCCCGGTGCGCGGCGGAAGACGTTCTACGCTGGCGGCATGCAGGTGGAGATCTGGAGCGATGTCGTGTGCCCGTGGTGCTACCTCGGGAAGGCGCGGTTCGAGAAGGCGCTGGCCGGATTCGAGCACCGGGACGAGGTGACCGTGACGTACCGGTCGTTCGAACTGGACCCCGGGAAGACCGGGACCGAGCCGTTGCTGGACATGCTCACCGCGAAGTACGGGCCGCAGGCCGCCGAGATGGAGCAGCGGGTCGCCGGGCTCGCGGCGGCGGAAGGGATCGGCTACCGGACGGACCGGGAGATCGGCAACACCTTCGACGCGCACCGCCTGCTGCACCTGGCCCGCGAAAAGGGGCTGGAGAACGAGATGGTGTCCGCGTTGTTCCGCGCGAATTTCGCCGAGGCTCGGCCGGTGTTCACTTCGGACGTGCTGGCCGATGTCGCCGAGGAGGCCGGATTGCCGCGCAGCGAGGCCGAAGCGGTGCTGGCGGACCCATCCAGGTACGCGGAGGCGGTGCGGGCCGAGGAACGCGAAGCGGCGGAGCTGGGCGCGGGAGGGGTGCCGTTTTTCGTGCTGGGACGACGGTTCGGGGTATCCGGCGGGCAGTCGGTGGAGGTTTTCGCGCAGGCGTTGGAGAAAGCCTGGGCGGCGTCTGCGGGGAGCTGAGCCCGGCTGCTGGGAAGCAGCCGGGCGTCGGTTCCGGTGCGGTTATTCGGACCAGGTGCTGAGGCGTTCGAGCACCTGCGGGTCCGCAGTGACGGGTTCGCCGACCAGCGTGCGCCGGTCGTCGCGGCGGGGGAGGCGTGGGCAGTCGGTGGAGGTTTTCGCGCAGGCGTTGGAGCAGGCCTGGGCGGCGTCTGCCGGGAGCTGAGCCCGGCTGCTGGGGAGCAGCCGGGCGTCGGTTCCGGTGCGGTTATTCGGACCAGGTGCTGAGGCGGTTGAGCAGACGTTCGAGCACCTGCGGGTCCGCGGTGACGGGTTCGCCGGACACGGGTTCGTCGACCAGCGTGCGGCGGTCGCCTCGGCGCGGGAGGCGGACCTGTCCGGCGGAAATCCCGCCGGGCAGCGCCAGTTCGCACCACGTGGTGCGGCCGCCGCGTTCGCCGGGGCGTACGCCGATCCGTTCGTCGCGCGGCGGGGTCGGGGCGACGAGGTCGTCGTCGACCTCGATCACGAGCCGGTCCCCGCGCAGCTGCAGCCGGACGGTCACGAAGGCGGGCGCGGACGGGCTGCTCTGGTCGACGACGTCGCCGACGAGCCGGACCGCGGCGTTCGTGACCTGGTCCAGCATCGGCATCAGGGACCAGTCGGTCAGGATCAGGCGGACGAACAGCTCGGTGCACGGGACCGCGCTCGGCTGCGCCACCAGCCGGAGGTCGTCCACCTGGGTAGTGCGCGTGCTCAAGCGTCACCTTCCTCCTCGGCGAGCGGTCCGATCGGCCGGGACCGTGCGGGCATCATGCCACCGTCGCCGCACCGCGCTGCGGCGGGAGGGCGGTGTCCGGGAGAACCGCAGGTCACACGCCTCCGCCGCGGAACTCCTATGCTGGCCCGATGTCGGCAGAGTCGGCCCGGTGGGCGATCCAGGACTTGATCATGACCTACGCCGCGCGCATCGACGCGGGCGATCTGGCCGGAGTGGGCGAACTGTTCCGCGACGGCACCCTGCACAGCGGCGGCGGCCGGACCGGGCGGGAGGCCGTGGAGAACTGGTTCCGCGACATCCTCGTCATCCATCCCGACGGCACGCCGAGGACCCGCCACGTGACGACGAACGTCCGGATCACGGCGGGCGACGACACGGCTTCCGCGCACAGCTACTTCACCGTTTTCCAAGCCGCGGAAGACTTTCCGCTGCAACCGATCGCCGCCGGGCATTACGACGACCGGTTCGTCCGGCGCGGGGACGAGTGGCTGTTCGCGGAGCGGACGCCGGTGCTGCAGATGACCGGGGACCTGACGCGGCATCTGCGGATGGACGTCGTGCGGGCGGCCAGTTCCGCCGGGTAACGGGTGGTCCAGACCTCGCTCGGCGCGGCTTCGCTCCCGGCCCCGTAAACGTCCGTGAAGGACTCCTTGAGGGAATCTGATTCCCTCAAGGAGTCCTTCACGGACGCCCGCATCGTGGATCGAGCCTGGCGGCGAGGGGGCGTCGCAGGGCCGCACGCGAAGGGTCAGTCCTGTTTGCTCAGCTTCCGCCGCAGGCCACGCCCGGCGGCGAGCGTCGGGAACGCCAGCAGCGCCCCGGCCCCGAGCGGGATTCCCTGCTGCCACGCAGGGGCCCCGAGCGCGGCGGGCGCGGCTTGCGGGTCGTGGTCGCTGACGCCGCCCCAGCGCGACGGCGGCAGGACGATCACCCGCGCCTTGCCGATGACGTCGTCCACCGGGACGGTGCCGTTGACCCCACCGCCGCCTTGGCAGCGGGAGTCGCACGAGTTCTCGCGGTTGTCGCCCATCACCCAGAGGCTGCCCTTCGGGACAGTGACCGGGGCGAACGTCTGCCGTGCCGTCGGCGGCTGGTCGAGCCAGTGCACGTACGGCTCGTCGAGCGGTTTGCCGTCGACCAGGACGCGGCCCTGCGGATCGCAGCACTGGACGGTCTGGCCGCCGACGGCGATCACGCGTTTCACGAAGTCGCGCTCGTCCGGCGGCGCGAAGCCGACGAGGGAACCGAGGCCGCGCAACGTCTTCGTGAAGAAGTTGCCCGACTCCTGCGGCGCGATCTCGTTCGCGGTCCACGGCTGCGGGCCGCGGAAGACGATGACGTCGCCGGGGGCGGGGTCGGTGAAGTCGTAGGTGACGCGGTCGACGACGACCCGGTCGCCGAAGCAGCCGTCGCAGCCGTGCAGCGTCGTCTCCATCGACGCCGACGGGATCAGGAACACCTTCGCGACGAACTGCTGGATCAGGATCGTCAGCACCAGCGCGATCCCGATCAGGATCGGCAGCTCCTGCCAGAACGGGCGCTTGCGCCGCCCCTTCCTGGGCGGCTCCTCCGCGCCGGGACGGTCGGATCCGGACTCGCCGGGGGCGGGGACTGGGGGGATCGGGTCGGCCACGCCGTCAGGCTACCCAGATCCGCGCGCCCGGCGGCGCACCGCGCGCGGCCACGATCGGGGGGTCGTGCCGGTGAGCGGGACGGCAACCGGAGAATTCGCCCGCGGGGAAGGAAAACGGTCCGGAACCGGGGACGGATTCCGGAATCCAGCGCCAGCCGGAGCGCCGTGGCACGGTTTGCGTCACGGCGAGACCGGAGTGGGGCGTCGGTCGAGTGGGGTCAGCTGCTCGACGAATTCCGCGACTCGATGGCGCCACGTGTACCGGCTGTGCGCGAGCGCGGAGGCGAGGACGAAGGAAGAACCGACGCGGGTATGCACCTTGCGATGCAACGGTAATCGGACGCGACTACTTCTCGAACGACCCGTGCCTGCCCGCGCCCGCGGCGAACCGCGCGGCACCCGCGAGCGTGTCCGATTTCAAGGACCGAATCCCGTGCCGGAATTCGTTTTCCAGCGCGGACTCCTCGCTCAAGGACTCGCTTTCCAGCAATGCCGCCCGGTCCTCGCGCAAGCACGTCTGCGGAAACGCGGCGATGTCCCGTGCGAGGGCGATCGCGGCGGGCAGGGACTGCCCGGCAGGCACGACGCGGTTCGCCAAACCGATCCGGTGCGCTTCCGCCGCGTCGACCGGGCGTCCGGTGAGCACCAGGTCGAGCGCGTGGCTCCGGCCGATCAGCCGCGGCAGCCGCACCGTGCCGCCGTCGATCAGCGGGACTCCCCAGCGGCGGCAGAACACGCCGAACACCGCCGTTTCTTCGACGATCCGGAGGTCGGCCCAGATCGCCAGCTCCAGCCCGCCCGCGACGGCATGGCCGGACACCGCCGCGAGCACCGGCTTGCGCAGCCGCAGGCGCGTCGGTCCCATCGGGCCGTCGCCGTCCGGCTCGGTGCGGTTGCCGTGCCCTTCGCTGACCGCCTTGAGGTCCGCGCCCGCGCAGAAAGTCCCGCCGACGCCGTACAGCACCGCGACCGAAGCGTCCGAGGCGTCGAATTCCCGGAAGGCGTCGGCCAGCGCCTCGGCGGTGGCGCGGTCGACGGCGTTGCGGCGCTCCGGCCGGTTGATGCCGATGGTGGTGACCGGACCGTCGTGCTCGACCAGCACAGTGCTCACGCGGGGCCTCCTGGGGAAGAAGCGGCTGTCCGGGCAGCATGCCACGCCCCGTAGGCTCCGGCACTGGTGTCGGCACGGGAAGGGAGTGCGGAATGGACGGCCTGGCCGCGTTCGGGTTCGAGCTGGGGGTGCTCAAGCGGGTCCGCCGCGCGGGCTGGTGGCAGGCGGGCGTCCGCGACCCGGAGTCGGTGGCCGAGCACAGCCTCCGCGCGGCGCAGCTGGCGGCGCTGCTCGCCGCCGAGGAAGGCGCGAACCCCGAGCGCGCGGCGTTTCTCGCGCTGTGGCACGACACCCAGGAGACCCGCACCGGCGACCTGCCGCACACCGCCGCGCCGTACCTGACGAAGCCGGAACCGAGGGCGATCACGGCGGACCAGACCGCGGGCCTGCCTCGTGCGTCCGCGGAAACCGTGCAGTCGGCGGTAGACGAGTACGAAACGCGCGAGTCGCCCGAAGCGCGATGCGCTAAGGACGCCGACAAACTCGAGATGCTTTTCCAGGCGCTCGAATACCGTGCGACCGGAGTCTCCACAGTGGACGAATGGCTCGCGTCGGCGCAGGCAGGGCTCTTCACCGAAACCGCCCGGCGCGTCGCCGAAGCAGCCTTGGCGACGCCGCCGCTGGCGTGGCGCTCCCGTTAGAGCTCACCCACATGGGCGCACTTTTGGTTTAAGACTGACCTCTCTGGGAAAGATCCAAAGTACGACCATCTCGGGGAGGCACAGGATGAACCGGAAACTCACGGCAACACTGGCCAGTATCGCGGCGATGGCGGCAACGATCGGATTCTCCGCGACCGCGGAGGCGGCGGGCCCGCCGTGCGGCCCCCAGGCGAAGGCGTGCCTGAAGCTCTCGGCGAACACGGCGTGGCTGATGGACAACGGCAAGGTCACCCGCGGCGGCGTGCCGGTCACGGTCGGCAAGCCCAAGTACCCGACCCCGGTCGGCACGTTCCGCGTGCAGTACAAGGACATCGACCACTACAGCAAGCAGTTCCACGGTCCGATGCCGTACTCGGTCTTCTTCACCAACACCGGGGTCGCGTTCCACCAGGGCAGCCTGAAGGTCCAGTCGCACGGCTGCGTCCACCTCTCGCACGCCGACGCGGTGGCGTTCTTCAACGCGCTGCAGCCGGGTGACGTGGTGCAGGTCGTGCGGTGATCACCCGACGGGCATCGGCCGCCGCAGCGCTTGCCGGCGCAGGCGGCCGAACCCCCTCGGATTGTTGAGCCCGAACACCGCCACGGTCTGTCCGTCGCGGTGATAGGTGGCGAGGAAGGACTCGTCGTCCGGACTGCCGTCGGCGAAGCGCACCTCGTCCTCCGGCGCGGGATGTCCGGCGAGCTGGATGGTCCCGGCGTACTGATCGGACCAGACGTAGCCGCTCGGCTCGTACTCTCGGACCACTTGCCCGGCCAGCAGATTGGCGACCGCGACCGAAGCCTGTTCGGTCGCGTTCGTCCAGTGCTCGTGCCGCGTACCGACCGGCCCGTACGACGCGACGTCGCCCGCCGCGACCACGTTCGGCAGCGAAGTGACCAGACCGGCGTTGGTGCGGACGCCGTTGCGCACCGCCAGCCCGGAGCCGTCGAGCCACTCGACTGCCGGCACCATCCCGATCCCGGCGACAACCACGTCAGCGGGCAGATTCTCGCCGGTTTCCAGCTGTACCCCGGTGACCCGGCCGGAGAGCGTGGAAAGTCCGGCCACCGAGGCGCCACAGCGCAGAGTGACGCCGTTCCGGTCGTGCAGGCGCGCGCAGATCGAGCCGAGTTCCGGACCCAGCACGCGGGCCATCGGCGTCGGCAGCGCCTCCAGCACGGTGACCTCCAAGCCCAGGCTGTTGGCCGTCGACGCCACTTCGGCCCCGATGAACCCGCCGCCCACGACCACCACGCGCGCACCGGGAACCAGCTCGTCGCGCAGGGCGAGCGCGTCGTCCAAGGTGCGCAGAACATGAACTCCGGCAACGGATTCCGTCCCCGGCAAGGCGCGCGCACGGCCACCGGTCGCCAGGACCACGCCGTCCGCTTCCAGCTCCCCGTCCGACAGCACGAGGCGGCCGGTCGCCGGATCGAGCCGTTCCGCCCGGGTGCCGAGCCGGACGTCCAGCGAAGCCAGATCGTCGGCGTCGAGCAGGTCCAGCGACTCGCGCGACGCGGACCCGGCCAGGAACGCCTTCGACAGCGGCGGCCGGTCGTAGGGGAGATGCGGCTCTTCGCCGACGAGCACCACCCGTCCGTCGAACCCCTGGGCGCGCAGCTCCTGCGCGGCGCGGGCGCCGGCGAGCGAGGCGCCGACGATCGCGACCGTTTTCACGCGGCGTCCTCGGCGGCGTCGGCGAGCACGTAGATCACGCCCTCGTCGACGTGCACCTGGTACGTGCGCACCGGCTGCTTGGCTGGCAGGCAGGACGGCATCCCGGTGCGCAGGTCGAAGAGCGCCGCGTGCAGCGGGCACTCCACGAAGCAGCCTTCGAGCCAGCCGTCGGCCAGTGATGCGTCCTGGTGGGTGCAGGTGTCCCCGATCGCGTACAGCTCGCCGTCGGCGTTGAAGACGGCGATGGGTTCGGGCCCCGCGATCCGGACGGACTCGCCCGGGGGCAGCTCGTCCACAGTGCACGCGCGCAGCATTGATTCCTCCGAAGCCAGTGATTGTTGCGTATTGAGGAACACCCGACGTGATACGCAACAGAGTCTGGGCGTGCCGGAGGGGTGCCGTCAAGAGGTTCCGGGGTGGAGTTTTTCGGAGCGCAGTTCCGGATGAAAGCCCTGGTCGAGGGCGGTTCCCGCGAACGGGTGCGGCACCGCCGCGGGTGCTTGACAGCGCCCTCGCTGAGCCTCATCTTGTTCCGGAGAGGGCAACAAGACGCGTAATACGCAACTTCGATCGTGTGTGAGAGGAGCCCTGCCGGTGACCGCTGTCGACCTCCCGCAGAGCCTGCTGCCGACCCTTCCCGGGCCGCACTACACCGACCCGGCGATCTTCGCCCGGGAGCAGGAGCGGATCTTCGAAGCGGGGTGGTTCTGCGCGGTGCGCAGTGCCGACCTGCCGTCGCCCGGCTCGTTCGAGACCGTGCAGGTCGGTCGCGAAAGCGTGCTGATCGCGCGCGGCCGCGACGGGGCGTTGCGCGCGTTCCTGAACGTGTGCCGCCACCGCGGCGCGCGACTGTGCACCGACGAGAAGGGTTCGGTGAAGCGCGCTTTCCAGTGCATGTACCACGCCTGGACCTACGGTCTCGACGGAAAGCTTGTCGCCGCCCCGAATCTGACCGGGATGCCGGACATCGACCGCGTCGAATACGGCCTGACGGCGGTGCATCTGCGCGAATGGCTCGGCTACGTCTGGGTTTGCCTCGCCGAAGACGCACCGTCCTTTGCGGACACTGTGCAGGCGGACGTGAGCGCACGGCTCGGCGGTCCGGGCGAGATCGAGGCGTACGGGATCGAGAATCTGGCGCTGGGCCGGCGCATCGAGTACGACGTGCGCGCGAACTGGAAGCAGATCATCGAGAATTTCATGGAGTGCTACCACTGCGCGACGATCCATCCGGAACTCACCGAGGTGCTCCCGGAGTTCGCCGACGGGTACGCCGCGCAGTATTTCGTCGGCCACGGCGCGGAATTCGGCTCGGACGTCACCGGGTTCACTGTGGACGGAGGCGACGGTCTGCAGCGCCTCCCGGGCGTCGGCGAGCACCAGGACCGCCGGTACTACGCGATCACGATCCGCCCGCAGGTGTTCGTGAACCTGGTGCCGGACCACGTGATCGTGCACCGGATGTTCCCGCTCGCCCCGGACCGCACGCTCGTCCGCTGCGACTGGCTGTACCTGCCGGAGGTCGTGGAATCGGGCGCGGACCTCGACCGTTCGGTGGAGCTGTTCCACCGCGTGAACCAGCAGGATTTCGAGGCGTGCGAACGGTGCCAGCAGGCGATGGGCTCGCGCGCCTACGCCCGCGGCGGCGTGCTGGTGCCGAGCGAACACCACATCGGAGAGTTCCATGCCTGGGTGCGCGCCCAGGTCGGCGACTAGGACGCTAGATCAGCGCCCGGATCGCCTTCTCGAAACCGGTCACGTGCTCGAGCGTCAGCGCCGAAGCCTTCTTCGCGTTCCCCTCGGCGATCGCCGTCAGCAGCGGCGAGTGCTCGTCCACGTGCCCGGCCATGCCGCGCAGCCGGGGGAGGAACACACACCAGATCCGGGTCGCGAGGTTGTCGTAATGAACGAGCGTGTCCTCGAAGAACGGATTGTGCACGCAGCGGTAGATCGCCCGGTGGAGTTCGAGATCGGTGCGCAGGAGTTCGGCGTTTTCCCTTGGTGTGGCCGAATCCAGCTGGTCGCGCAGCCGGACCAGATGGGCGCGGTCCTCGTCGGTCGCGCGCGTGGCGGCGGACGCCGCGGCGGTCGGTTCGAGGGTGCGCCGGACCTCGGAGATGTGGGCGAGGTCGGAGATGTTGACGTCCGTGGCGAACGTGCCGCGACGCGGGTACGCGACCACGAGCCGTTCGGTTTCGAGGCGCTTCAGCGCTTCGCGGATCGGCGTGCGGCCCATGTCGAGGACGCTGCCCGCCCACTCCTCGTTGATCGGGTCGCCCGGCTTGATGTCGAGCATGACGAGGCGGTCGCGCAGGAACTCGTAGGCGCGTTCGGCCAGCGACGGTGCGGCGGCCGGGATGACGTGGTTGACCGGGGTGCTCACCCGGCTTACTCTACAGCGAAGATTGATATATCAGTAGTCGACCAGTTGTCCGATACAGGAGGCCAGCCGGAATGACCACGACGGACCAGCCCCGGCCGCCGGGCGCGGACCTTCCGGACCATCCGGATTTCCTCTGGCGGGACCCGGAGCCGCGGCGCGCGTACGACGTCGTCGTGGTGGGCGGCGGCGGGCACGGCCTCGCCACCGCCTACTACCTCGCCAAGGTGCACGGCATCACCAACGTCGCCGTGCTGGAGAAGGGCTGGCTCGCCGGCGGGAACATGGCCCGCAACACGACGATCATCCGCTCCAACTACCTGTGGGACGAAAGCTCGGGCATCTACGAGCACTCGCTCAAGCTGTGGGAGGGCCTCGCGGAAGACCTCGGCTACCCGATCCTGTTCAGCCAGCGCGGCGTGCTGAACCTCGCGCACAGCCTGCAGGACGTCCGCGACAGCGTGCGCCGGGTGAACGCCAACCGGCTCAACGGGATCGACGCGGAATGGGTCGACGCGGACGGGGTCAAGGAGCTCTGCCCGATCGTCAACACCTCGCCGGACGTCCGGTACCCGGTGCTCGGCGCGACCTACCAGCCGCGCGCCGGGATCGCCAAACACGATTACGTGGCGTGGGGTTTCGCCCGCGCGGCGGCCGCGATGGGCGTCGACCTGATCCAGAACTGCGAGGTCACCGGCATCGACACGCGGGACGGCAAGGTCGTCGCGGTCGAGACGAGCCGGGGCCGGATCGCCGCCGGGAAGGTCGCGCTGTGCGCGGCCGGGCACAGTTCGGTGCTGGCGCGGATGGCCGGCATCGACCTGCCGCTGGTGTCGCATCCGCTGCAGGCGCTCGTGTCCGAACTGCTCGAACCGGTGCACCCGACGGTGGTGATGTCGAACGCCGTGCACGTCTACGTTTCCCAGGCGCACAAGGGAGAACTCGTGATGGGCGCGGGCATCGACTCCTACGCCGGCTACGGCCAGCGCGGCGCGTTCCACATCATCGAGGACCAGATGGCCGCCGCGCTGGAGCTGTTCCCGGTGTTCGCGCGGGCGCACCTGCTGCGGACCTGGGCGGGCATCGTGGACGTGACCCCGGACGCCTCGCCGATCGTCGGGCTGACCCCGGTGGAGAACCTGTACCTCAACTGCGGCTGGGGGACCGGCGGGTTCAAGGCCACGCCGGGCGTCGGCGACTGCTTCGCGCACACCGTCGCGAAGGGCAAACCGCATCCGTACGCCGAACCGTTCACCCTCGACCGGTTCACCACCGGCGCGCTCGTCGACGAGCACGGCGCCGCCGCCGTCGCGCATTAGGAGCCACTGTGCAGCTGATTCCCTGCCCCTGGTGCGGTCCCCGCGAGGAGACCGAATTCCACTACGGCGGCCAAGCCCACGTCGCGTACCCGCAGGACCCGGCGGCGCTGTCGGACGAGGAGTGGGCGAAGTACGTCTTCTTCCGCGCCAACCCGAGCGGACCGCTCGCCGAGCGCTGGACGCACAGCGCGGGCTGCCGCCGCTGGTTCAACGCCGTCCGCGACACCCGCACCCACGAACTCGCGGCGGTCTACCGCCTCGACGAACCCCGGCCGGTGATCCCATGACCTTCCGCCTGCCCAGCGGCGGCCACGTCGACCGCGACACCCTGCTCCAGTTCACCTTCGACGGCCGTGTCCTCACCGGGCACCCCGGCGACACGCTCGCGTCCGCGCTGCTCGCCAACGGCGTGCACCAGGTCGCGCGGAGCGTGAAGCTCGGCCGCCCGCGCGGCATCATGGCGGCCGGCGTCGAAGAGCCGAACGCGGTGGTGCAGCTGGAAAAGCCGTTCCCCGAACCGATGCAGACCGCGACCACCGTCGAGCTGTACGACGGCCTGGTCGCGCGCAGCCTCTCCGGCCAGGGCCGGTTGGCGACCGAACCGGACCCCGCGCGGTACGACGCGAAGCACCTGCACTGCGACGTGCTCGTGGTCGGCGCCGGTCCGGCCGGGCTCGTCGCGGCCCGCACGGCGGCACGGGCTGGAGCGCGGGTCGTGCTGGTGGACGACCAGCCCGAACCCGGCGGTTCGCTGCTCGGCTCGAACGAGTACCTCGACCTCAAGCCCGCGATCGAGTGGGCCCGCGCGATCGCGGACGAGCTCCGCGCGACCCCGGACGTCGAAGTACTCGACCGGACCACCGCCTTCGGTGCGTACGACGACGGTTTCGTCCTGGCTGTGCAGCACCGGACGTCCGGCGCGGCCCGGCAGCGCGTCTGGCGGATCCGCGCGCAGCAGACCGTCCTGGCGACCGGCGCGCACGAACGCCCGATCGTGTTCCCGGACAACGACCGCCCCGGCATCCTCCTCGCCAACTCCGCACGGACGTACCTGCACCGGTACGGCGTCGTCCCCGGCCGTCGCGCCGTCGTGTTCACCATGGACGATTCCGCCTACGCCGCCGCGATCGACCTCGCCGACGCAGGCGTGGAAATCCCACTGGTGGTCGACGTCCGCCCGGCCGCCCCGGAAAACTGGGCCGCCGCCTGCGCGGAGCGGGGCATCGAAGTCCGGTCCGGGGCCGCGGTGACCGGGACGGAGGGGACTGAACGCGTCACCGGCGTGCGCGTCGCCGACGAACTGATCCCGTGCGACACGCTCCTGGTCTCGGGCGGCTGGACCCCTGCGGTCCACCTGTTCAGCCAGCAGCGCGGCCCCCTGCGCTACGAACCCGCGCTCGGCGCCTATCTCCCGGACGGCGACCTCCCGACCGCACGCGTGGCAGGCAGCGCCAACGGAACCTTCGACTTCGCCGGGTGCGTGCGAGAAGGCCGGGAGGCTGTAGCCGGGGTACCGGAGGAGAACCCGCTCCCGGTCTCGGACGCGCGTCCCCGCGAACTGGCCCCCGCCGTCGAATGGCAGATCCCCGGCGCGGAGTCCGAAGTGGACACCCGCTTCGTGGACCTCCAGCGCGACGCCACGGTCTCCGACGTGCTCCGCGCGACCGGCGCGGGCCTCACCTCGCTGGAGCACGTCAAGCGCTACACCACCATCGGCACGGCGCACGACCAGGGCAAAACCTCCGGCATGCTCGCCGCCGGGATCACCGCCGAAGCCCTCGGCGTCGACCTCGCGGACCGCCGCCCGACCACCTACCGCCCGCCGTACACGCCGGTCGCCTTCGCGGCGCTGGCCGGGCGGAACCGCGGCGAGCTGCACGACCCCGTCCGCGTCACCGCGCTGCATTCGTGGCACGTCGAGCACGGCGCGGAATTCGAGAACGTCGGCCAGTGGAAGCGCCCGTGGTACTACCCGCAGCCGGGGGAGGACCTGGATGCCGCGGTCCGGCGCGAATGCCTTGCCGCCCGCACCGACGTGGCCATGATGGACGGTTCCACCCTCGGCAAGATCGACGTGCAAGGCCCGGACGCCGCCGAGTTCCTCGACATGCTCTACACGAACCTGATGAGCACGCTCAAGGTCGGCCGGATCCGGTACGGCGTGATGTGCGGCGTCGACGGGATGGTGATCGACGACGGCACCGTCATCCGCGTGGCCGAGGACCGGTTCCTCGTCACCACGACCACCGGCAACGCCGCGATGGTGCTGGACTGGATGGAGGAGTGGCTGCAGACCGAGTGGCCGCACCTGCGCGTGTTCGCCACCTCGGTCACCGAGCACTGGGCCACCGTCGCGCTCGTCGGCCCGCGTTCGCGCGAGATCCTGGCCGGCCTCGCGCCGGAGCTGGACGTCAGCAACGACGCCTTCGGTTTCATGGCCTGGCGCGACGCCGAGGTGGCCGGGATCGCCGCGCGGGTGTGCCGGATCAGCTTCTCCGGCGAGCTCGCTTACGAGATCAACGTGCCCTCTTGGTACGGCCTCGCGCTCTGGGAAGCGCTGGCGGCGCAAGGAATCACGCCGTACGGCACCGAAACCATGCACGTCCTGCGCGCGGAGAAGGGCTACCCGATCATCGGCCAGGACACCGACGGCACGGTCACCCCGCAGGACCTCGGCATGAGCTGGGCGGTGTCCAAGAAGAAGGCCGACTTCCTCGGCAAACGGTCCTTCTCCCGGGCGGAAAACCTGCGCCCGGACCGCAAGCAGTTCGTCGGCCTGCTGCCGGCCGATCCGACGGTGCTGCTGCCGGAGGGTGCCCAGATCATCGAGACCGCGCACGTCCCGAAGCCGCCGGTCCGCATGCTCGGCCACGTCACCTCCAGCTACCCGAGCGCCGCGCTGGACCGCACCTTCGCACTCGCCCTCGTCCGCTCCGGCCGGGAACGGATCGGGGAGACGCTGTACGTCCCGGTCGGCGACGAGGTGGTGCCGGTGACGGTGACCGAATCCGTGCTCTACGACAAGGAGGGGACCCGCCGTGACGGCTAAGACCCTGTCTCCGCTCGCGGAGCACGCGAGCCTGCTCGCCGGCTGCGCGCCGGCCGTGCTCGCCGAGGAACGCCCGTTCGTCTCGCAGCTCAACGTCCGCATCCGCGAAGGCCACGACGCCGCGGCGGCCGTGCTCGGCACCGCACTGCCGGACGTCTGCCGGTTCACCAGCGGCATCGGCGACGTCCTGTGGCTCGGCCCGGACGAGTACCTCGTGCTCGGCGCACCCGAAGGCACCGAAGAAGCGCTGCGGGAAGCGATCGCCGTCGGCGCGGTGACCGACGTGTCCGCGCAGCGCACCACGGTGCGGCTGGCCGGACCGGCGGCCCGCGACGTCCTGGCGCACGGCTGCGCCGTCGACCTCCACCCGAAGGCCGCGCCGCCGGGCACCTGCGTCCAGACGCTGTACGCCCGCACCGGAATCGTCCTGCTGGTGCGGGAAGCGGGCGAGTTCACCGTGCTCGTGCGCCAGTCGTTCGCCCCCTATTTCGCCGCCTGGCTCGCCGACGCGGCGCTGGAATACCGAGAGGAGGAGTCTTGACCCAGTTCACCTTGACCCTGCACTGCCCCGAGCGCTCCGGGATCGTGCACGCCGTGACGACGTTCCTCGTGAGCAACGGCTGCGACATCGTCGAGCACCAGCAGTTCGACGACGACGTGCACGGGGAACTGTTCCTGCGCACCGAATTCGCCTGCGCCGGACCGGCCACTGTGGACGATCTCACCCGCGAGTTCGACGTCGTCGCCCGCGACTACGCCATGCGGTACCGGTTCTCCGACCGCACCCCGGACCGGCTGCTGGTGATGGTGTCGAAGGCCGGGCACTGCCTCAACGACCTCCTCTTCCGCTGGCGCGCGGGCGCGCTCGGCGCGGAAATCGCGCTCGTGGCGTCCAATCACGAGGACCTGCGCCCGATGGCCGAGGCAGCCGGGCTGCCGTTCGTGCACATCCCGGTCGCCCCGGCGACCAAGCCGGAGGCCGAACAGCGGCTGCTCGACCTGGTGCGGGAACACGACATCGACCTCGTCGTGCTCGCCCGCTACATGCAGGTCCTCTCCGACGAGCTGTGCCAGAAGCTGCAGGGCCGCGCGATCAACATCCACCATTCGTTCCTGCCCGGCTTCAAGGGCGCGAAACCGTACGCGCAGGCCTACGACCGGGGCGTCAAGTACGTCGGCGCGACCGCGCACTACGTGACCCCCGAACTCGACGAGGGCCCGATCATCGAACAAGAGGTGCAGCGGGTCGACCATTCGCACTCGCCGCGCGCGCTCGCGACCGTCGGCCGCGACGCCGAAGCCCTCGCGCTTTCCCGTGCGGTGCGCTGGCACTGCGAGCGGCGCGTTCTCCTCAACGGCAACCGGACCGTCGTCTTCCGCTGACCTATCCCAGGGAGTTCTCATGACCCGTGTCGTGATCATCGGCGCCGGAATCGTGGGCGCGAACCTCGCCGACGAGCTGACCCTGCGCGGCTGGACCGACGTCACCGTGCTCGACCAGGGCCCGCTGCCGCTGACCGGCGGTTCGACGTCGCACGCGCCCGGGCTGGTGTTCCAGACCAACCCGTCCAAGGCGATGACGGAATTCGCCGGCTACACCGTCGCGAAACTGCTCGACCTCGGCTGTTTCGAGCAGGTCGGCGGCATGGAGGTGGCCAGCACCGCCGCGCGCTGGGAGGACCTGAAACGCAAGCACGGCTGGGCGACGTCGTGGGGCGTCGAGGCGCGGCTGATCGACCCGGACGAGTGCGTCCGCCGCTGGCCGATGCTGGACGAGGACCGGATCTACGGCGCGTTGTACGTCCCGACCGACGGGCTCGCCGTCGCCTCGCGCGCGGTGGACGAGCTGATCAAACGGGCTTCCGCGCGCGGCGCCCGGTTCGTCGGCTCGACCCGCGTGACCGGCATCGAGCAGGCGCACGGCCATGTGACCGGCGTCAAGACGGCCGACGATGTGGTCCCGGCCGACATCGTGGTGTCCTGCGCCGGATTCTGGGGCCGGGAGATCGGCGAAATGGTCGGCATGACCGTGCCGCTGCTGCCGCTCGCGCACCAGTACGCGAAAACGGGCCAGCTCGCCGAACTGGCCGGGGCCGACCCGGTGCACCCGGCGCTGCCGATCCTGCGGCACCAGGATCAGGACCTGTACTTCCGCCAGCACGGCGACCGGCTCGGCATCGGCTCCTACGCGCACCGCCCGATGCCGGTGGACAAGTTCGCCGAACCGGGCGAGGTCACCGCGTCCGCGATGCCGTCGATGCTGCCGTTCACCGAGGACGATTTCGCGCCGTCGTGGGAGGAAAGCAAGCTCCTGCTGCCGGCGCTCGGCCGGACCAAGGCGGAGGAGGGCTTCAACGGCATCTTCTCCTTCACCCCGGACGGCGGTTCGCTCGTGGGCGAATCGAGCGACGTGCGCGGATTCTGGATCGCCGAGGCCATCTGGGTCACGCATTCCGCGGGCATCGCGAAGGCGGTCGCGGAGTCTATTGTGGACGGCCGTTCCGAAACCGATCTGCACGAACTGGACGTGCACCGGTTCGAGGACGTCCAGCTGGCCCCGGAGTACATCCGCGAAACCGCGCAGCAGAACTTCGTGGAGATCTACGACGTGCTGCACCCGCTGCAGCCCCGGCTTTCCCCGCGCGACCTGCGGGTCAGCCCGTTCCACGCCCGCCAGCGCGAGCTGGGCGCGGTGTTCCTGGAGGCGGGCGGCTGGGAACGGCCGCACTGGTTCGAGGCCAACGCGTCGCTGCTGAAAGACCTGCCGCACGACTTCCTCCCGCCCGCGCGCGACGCTTGGGCCGGGCAGTTCCACTCGCCGATCGTGGCGGCCGAGGCCTGGCACACCCGAAACCGCGTCGCGATGTACGACATGACGCCGCTGAAGCGCGTCGAGGTCAGCGGGCCGGGTTCGCTGGAGTTCCTGCAAGGGCTCACGACGAACCAGCTGGCGAAATCGGTCGGCTCGGTGACGTACACGCTGATGCTGGACGACGCAGGCGGCGTGCGCAGCGACATCACCGTGGCACGGCTGGAACCGGAGCTGTTCCAGGTCGGCATCAACGGCAACATCGACGTCGCCTACCTGCGCAGCCGCGCCCCGGAAGGCGTCCGGGTCGTCGACACCACCGGCGGCACCTGCTGCATCGGCCTATGGGGCCCGCTCGCCCGCGACCTGGTGCAACCGCTGTCGGCGGAAGACCTTTCGCACACCGGGCTCAAGTACTTCCGCGGCCGCCGGGCCCGGATCGCCGGGGTGCCGGTGACCGTCCTGCGACTGTCCTATGTGGGCGAACTCGGCTGGGAGATCTACACCTCCGCGGACAACGGCCAGTGTCTGTGGGACGCGCTGTGGCAGGCCGGACAAGGGTTGGGCGTCATCGCGGCCGGGCGCGGCGCGTTCAACAGCCTCCGGCTGGAGAAGGGCTACCGGCTATGGGGCACCGACATGACCACCGAGCACGACCCGTACGAGGCAGGGGTCGGCTTCGCGGTGCGCCCGGCGAAGGGCGAGTTCGCCGGGCGGGCCGCCATCGACGGCCGCAGCGAGGAAACCTCGGCGCGGCGGCTGCGCTGCCTCACCGTGGACGACGGCCGGACCGTCGTGCTGGGCAAGGAACCGGTGTTCGTGGACGGCGCCGCCGCGGGTTACGTCACGAGCGCGGCTTACGGCTACACGATCGGCCGTCCCATCGCGTACGCCTGGCTGCCCGGCTCGGCGGCGATCGGCGACCAGGTGGAAATCGAGTATTTCGGACGGCGAGTCGCCGCGACGGTAGCCGCGGAACCGCTGGTCGACCCCGGGATGGAGCGCATCCGGCGCTGAGTGGAAGGGACCCTGCCATGCGGGACCAGATCGTGAGCGACTTCCTGAACACCCTCGCCCGGCCCGCGATCCCGGCTCCGGCCGGGGCGACGGTCGCGGCCCTCGCCCTGGCCCAAGCGGCGGCCCTGCTCAGCCGGGCCGCCGGCGGCGACGCCGAAGCGGACCAGTTGACCCGGCACGCGTTGCGGCTGGCGGAGATCGACGCCCACGCCGTCACGCACGACGTGCCCGACCGCGCCCAGCCCGCCGCGGACGTGGTCGCGGTGGCAGTGGAGGTAGTCCGGGTGGCGGAACGGCTGCTGTCCATTGTGGACCCGACGGCCCTGCCGGACGTCTCCGCGGCGGCGGAAATGGCGCGTTCGTCCGCGATGACCGCACGGGTCGCCGTCGAAGCCCGGCACGGCGTCCTGCTGGCCGCGGAGCCGGACGAGATCGCCGAGAGAGCCGCCCGGGTCACGGAGGCGGTGCGGGTCCGTGAAGGACTCCTCGAAGGAATCTGATTCCCTCAAGGAGCCCTTCACGGACGTCGGGCGGCGGACCGCGGCGGGGGACGCGAGCGGCGGGGGCCGGACAGTGGCAAGATCTGCGGTGTTCCCCAGGAGACCCGTCCCCGAGAACACCGCAGTGAGGATCGCCGCATGGCTGTGCCGCCCCTGCTCACGCTGAACAATTCGGTCGTCATCCCGCAGCTCGGACTCGGCATGTACCAAGTCCGTCCGGACCAGGTCGCGAAGGTTGTCGCGACGGCGTTCGAAGCCGGGTACCGCAGCATCGACACCGCCGCCATGTACGGCAACGAAGCCGAAGTCGGCGCGGCGGTGCGGGAGTCCGGGCTGCCGCGCGAGGACGTCTTCGTGACCACCAAGGTCTGGAACACCGACCACGGCTACGACAACACCCTGCGCGCGTTCGACCGCAGCGCCGAAGCCCTCGGCCTCGGCCCGGTCGACCTGTACCTGATCCACTGGCCGAAACCGGAGCTGGACCGCTACGTCGAGACCTGGCGCGCGCTCGAACTCCTGCTCAACGAGGGCCGCGTCCGGGCGATCGGCGTGTCGAACTTCGGCGTCGACCACCTGCGCCGCCTGCTCGACGAGACCGACGTCGTGCCGGTGGTCAACCAGGTCGAACTGCACCCGTGGCAGCAGCAGGCCCCGCTGCGCGCGTTCCACGCCGAGCACGGCATCGCGACCGAGGCGTGGAGCCCGCTGGCCCGCGGCCGGAACCTGAACGACCGGGTGATCACGGCGCTGGCGGCGAAGTACGGGAAGACGCCCGCCCAGCTGGTGCTGCGCTGGCACCTGCAGCTGGGCATCATCGCGATCCCGAAGTCGGCGACCCCGTCGCGGATCCGGGAGAACGCGGACGTGTTCGACTTCGAACTCGCCGAGGACGACCTGCTGGCCCTGGCAGAACTCGACTCCTGAACGGCTGGTCGGGAAGCGCGAATGCCCGCCGCTGCGGCTCCGGGAATCAAGGCATGCCCAGGATGCGCCGCACTGCCTCAGCCCAGGGGCGCGTGCGCGTCGCAGCGGCGGCAGCCAGCTGTGCGGGTTTTGGCGACTTCCTCGCGGCCCGGAAACACCACACCGCCCCAGCCGAGGGCGGAGGCGGTGCTTGCCGTTCGAGGTTCAGGCGGTGCATGCCCGTCGTTGCGGTGCCAGGCTGCTGCGCGGGTTCTGGCGATGTCCTCGAGGCTTGCCCCAGATACACCGCACCGCCCCAGCCCAGGCGAGGGCGGAGGCGGTGCCAGCGGGTCAGAGAGTCAGGAAGCGCGGATGCCCGCCGCCGCGAAGTCGGCCAGCTGGGCCGGTTCCTTGAGGAACGCGCGGAAGCTCTGCGTGCCGCGCTGCTGGACCTCGTCGATCGTCTTCCCGGACAGGCCGACGAACGGGTAGTCCGCGGGCGGGCCGGAGCCGATCGGCATCGCGGGGGAGCCGATGACGTCCGGCTTGGACTTCGAGAGCTGGGTCACCCAGTACGACGATTCGGGGATCCAGCCGTCGGGCAGGCCGCCGATCGTGTCGAGCGAGGATTTGCCGGTGAGCGCGTTCAGCACCTCGGAGGCGGGCTTGCTCTGCACGGCCACGTGCACGCAGCTGCCGTGGACCTGGGTGAGGTCCTGGTTCCAGCGCGCCGCCGCGGTCTCGACCGGCTTGGCGATCTGCGGGGTCACCACGATCCGGACGTCGGTGCGGCCGCCGTTGCAGCTGGCGGCCTGCGCCTCGGCGCGGTTGTTGAGCACGCTGTCGGCCCAGTTCCAGCCGACCACGCCGAGCGTGGCCAGCACCACGAGCCCGACGGCCACGAGAGGCCACTTCGCGATCCGCCTGCGAGGCGCCTTCTTGGCGACGATCCGGTGCGACCCGGTCGTCTCGCTGCGGCCGGCGGGCCGCTTCGGCGGGTCGAGAGGGTGCGGCACCGGCTCCTCGGGCAGGCTGTGACGCCCCATCGTTGTCCTTTCGTGACCTGCACAACACGCTCAGTTATGCAATCGAACCGTTATCACTCTATCAGGCCAGCGACCTGCGGTGAATACCGTTACGCAGAGTTGTCAGCTCCACGGCCGGGCGACTCCGGCACGGGATCCGGCGGCTGGGCCGGGTCGGCGAGAAGGTCGCGGCAGAGGCCGATCAGACGGGCCCGCAGCGGCGCGGCCCGCTCGGCGAATCCGGCCTGGGCGCGGGCGTAGGAGGCCCGCCCTTCGGCGGTCTCGATCGGCACCGGCCGGTAGCCGTAGTCCGCTAGATCGTACGGGCTGGCCCGCATGTCCAGTTCACGGACGTCCGCGGCGAGCGCGAAACAGTCGCCGACCAGCTCCGCGGGCACGAACGGATCGAGCTTGTAAGCCCACTTGAAAAGATCCATGTTCGCGTGCAGGCAGCCCGGCTGCTCCAGCGCGACCTGCGATTCCCGGGTCGGCTCCAGCGTGTTCCGCGGCCGCGCCGGACCGGTGAAGAACCGGAACGCGTCGTAGTGCCCGCACCGGATGTCCATCGATTCCACGACCCGGTCGGTCCCGGCCGAGCCGAGCCGCAGCGGGACCTGCGCGTGCCGGACGGAGTCCGCGGGCTCGCGGTAGACCATGGCCCATTCGTGCAGCCCGAAGCAGCTCAGCCGCGGCGCTCGCGAAGCCGTGGCCGACAGCAGCTTCAGCACGAACTCCGCGGTGCGCGCCCGGCGGCCGGTGAACGCCGCCGGGTCGAGCATCACCCCGGCCTCGGTCTCGACGTAGGCCGGACGCTCGAGGAACCGCCGCGCGGACGCGCCCTCGAGCACCACGCCCGGACCCGGCTGCCAGCGTTCGAGATGCCCCGGCCGGTGCGAGTAGTACGTGAACAGGAAATCCAGCACGGGGTGTTTCTTGCCCCGTGCCCGGCGTTCCTGGTGCGGCCCGGTCCACGCGCGCATCCGCTCGGCGTGCGCGTGCTCCCGGGCCTGCCAGTCCGCCTCGGCGAGCACGACCACGCTCATGCCGCCACGTGGGTGCCGTCGCGCACGGTCCCCACGTACTCCTCGACGAGGTCCTCCAGCGCCACCACGCCGACGGCCGCGCCGGAAGCGTCGAGCGCCCGCGCGAGGTGGCTGCCTTCCTTGCGCATGGCCGAAAGCGCGACGTCGAGCCGCGCGTCCGACCGCAGTTCGGTGAGCGGCCGCGTCTTGTCGTCCGGCACCACCGTGTCCGGGTCCTGGCCGACGAGGTCGAGCACGTCCTTCACGTGGATGTAGCCGGTGAGCGAACCGTCGTCGGTGCACACCGGGAAGCGCGAGAACCCGGTGGTGGACACCGCCCGCTCGACGTCGCCGAGCGTCGGCCCGCAGGGGAGCGTCGTGAGCTCCGAGGTGGGCACCAGCACGTCCGCGACGGTCTTCGCGACCGACGACAGCGTCTGCGAAAGCCGCCGGTGCTCGGACTGGTCGAGCAGCCCTTCCTGGCGCGATTCGCTGAGCAGTTCGGCGAGTTCGTCGGAGCTGTACGCGGTCTCCAGCTCGTCCTTCGGCTCCACCTTCATCAGGCGCAGCAGCGAGTTCGCGACGAAGTTGAGGAACGCGATGACCGGGTTCGCCACCTTCACCCACGCCACGTGCACCGGCACGAGCCACAGCGCGAGCCGCTCCGGTTCGGCGATCGCGAGGTTCTTCGGCACCATCTCGCCGATCAGCACGTGCAGCATGGTGATGAACGCCAGCGCGATCGCGAACGAAATCGGGTGCAGCAGCTGGTCGGGCAGGCCGAGCAGATCGAAGAACCCGGACAGCCGGTGCGCGACCGCGGGTTCGCCCAAGCGGCCGAGCAGCAGCGAGCAGATGGTGATCCCGAGCTGCGCCCCGGCGAGCATCTGCGAGACGTGCTTGCTCGCGTTGATCACGATCTGCGCGCGGGTCTTTCCCTGTTCCAGCAACGCTTCCAGCCGGTCGCGGCGCGAGGAGATGAGGGTGAATTCCGCGCCGACGAAGAACGCGTTGGCCAGCAGCAGGACCACGACGAGGGCGATGTTCAGCCAGTCGCTCACGCGGTCACCTCGCGTTCGGCCGGGCGCACCTGGACCTCGGCGACGCGGTGCCGGTCCATGCTGGTGACCGCCAGCCGCCAGCCGTCGACCTCGACGGCGTCGCCCTCGGCCGGGATCGCGCCGAGCCGCTCCAGGATCAGCCCGGCGATCGTTTCGTAGTCGCCCTCGGGCATCCGGAACCCGGTGATGTCGCGGACCTCGTCCGCGCGCAGCTGCCCGGACACGAGCCAGCGGTCCGCGCCGAGCTGCTGCGCGGCCGGGGCCTCGCGGTCGTCGTGCTCGTCGCGGACGTCGCCGATGATCTCCTCGACGACGTCCTCCAGCGTGACCAGCCCGGCGGTGCCGCCGTACTCGTCCACCACGATCGCCAGCTGGTAGCGCGAATCGCGCAGCCGGTTCAGCAGATCGTCGCCGGGCAGCGATTCCGGCACCGTCGGCACCGGCCGCATCGCCGACCGGATCCGCGTGGTCGCGCGGTCCGCGGCCGGGACGGCGAACGCCTGCTTGACGTGCACCGCGCCCTGGACGTCGTCGAGATCCTCGGTGTAGACGGGGAACCGCGAGAACCCGGTGCGCCGCGAGATGTCGATGAGGTCGTCGATCGTGTCGTCCACGGTGAGCGATTCGACCTGCACGCGCGGGGTCATCAGCTCGTCCGCGGTGCGGTCGCCGAAGCGCAGGGAGCGGTCCAGCAGCTCCGCGGTGGACGTGTCGAGCTTCCCGCTTTCCGCGCTGGAGCGGACGATCGAGCCCAGCTCCTGCGGCGACCGCGCGGAACGCAGCTCCTCCTGCGGCTCGATGCCGAACTTGCGGACGAGGAAGTTGGCGCTGTTGTTCATCAGCGTGATGAGCCAGCGGAACAGCGCCGAGAACCGGGCGTGGTAGCCGGAAACCGCGCGCGCGGTCGGCAGCGGCCGCGCGATCGCGATGTTCTTCGGCACCATCTCGCCGAGGATCATCGACAGGAACGTGGCCAGCACCAGCGCGACCGCCACCGCGACCCCGGACGCCGCCGAAGCAGGCAGGCCGGTCGCGTCGAGCAGCGGGCGGACCAGGTCGCCGATGAGCGGTTCGGCGAGGAAACCGGTGATCAGCGTGGTGAGCGTGATCGCGACCTGCGCGCCGGAGAGCTGGAAGCTCAGCGTGCGGTGCGCCTTCTGGACGGTGCGCGAACGCTTGTCACCGACCTGGCGGACGTTCGCGTCGACCGTGCTGCGCTCGAGCGCGGTCAGCGAGAACTCGGCCGCCACGGCGAGACCGGTGCCGATCGTGAGAAGAAGGAAGAGCAGCACGCCGAGCACGGAAAGCAGGACGTGGATCACAGCGCACCGTCCGGGACGGCGGAACGGACGGCGGGCGGAAAGCCGGGTCGATGCGGACCCGGCCCGGTACTGTCACCGGGCGATGGCGCAGCGCGCACGGATGGAAGTCACTCCTCGGCATAACGGGTTTGTAGTGCGACGATGCCGACAATCGTACCGGGTCCGGGCAGCCGTGCGGCGACAGGACGCGAACCTGGCGCCCGTTTTTCCGCCCGCCGCCGCGGGAACCGCGCTCCCGCCTGCGGCATCCCGGGCCGCTGACGTGCCCCAAGCCCTCGCGTCGCGTTGAGGTTTTCTGGACAGGGTGATGCGCGGCGCTCGCCAGCGATGCGGAACTCCGGCGGACGAGACGCGCCGGACGGCTTCCCTCCCGCTGCGGTCCGTGAAGGGCTCCTTGAGGGAATCAGATTCCCTCAAGGAGCCCTTCACGGACCTCGCCAAACGCGCCCGCCCGCCGCGGCAGGGCGAGAACCCCGCGGGCGCAGTGCGCGAAGCTGCCCGTTGCCGCTGCCTGCCCCTTTGCCGTTGCCCGTCCCGCGGCCGCTGCCTGCCCCGCGGCCGCTGCCTGCCGCTCGTTGCCTCTGCCCTTGCTGCCTGCTCTGTTTGCCCGGGCCCGCCTCTCCGCCTGCTGCCGCTGCTCGCCGCGCCTGCGTCTGGCTGCTGGACGCGGCCGGACTGGCGGAAATGTCCGTGAGGGGTCCCCTCACGACCTCAACGAGACCACGCCACCCGCCCGAACGCTGCCGCGCGTCCGTCCACAGTGGTGCTTCAGCGCGGCCGACGTCCCAGCAAAGCCACCAGCCGGTCCGGAGCCGCCGCGCTGCGGCCAGCCGCGACTGGCGGGTCGAACAGCCCGAGCCCCTGCCAGTCGTCGATCATCGGGCGCAGCACGTCGAGCAGCCGCCCGGCGAGGACGTCCGGGACCGGGTTCGGGCGGCCGAGCGCGGTGGCGAGGTCCCAGCCGTGCACGGCGAGGTCGAGCGTCATCTGCCAGCCGTACTCCTCGGCGGGCACCAGTCCGAACGAGACGTGCACGGTGCGGCGCAGCGCGCCGGGGGAGAGCCACGCTTCGCGGGCGGCGGCGGACGCCTTCTCCCACACCGAGAGTGGGTCCTCGCCGAGGACGTCTCCGTCGTAGCGGGTGCCGACCTCGTCAAGCGTCGCTCCGGCGAGCAGATGGGGTACCCAGAGTTGTTCGACGGCCAGATGATTCACCAGATCGCGTACCGACCAATCGGTGCACGGCGTGCCGCGGGCCCAGTCGCCGGGACCGGCGGCGCGCACGGCGGCGTCGAACACGTCCAGTGCGCTGCCGTGGGCGGCGAGGAGATCCACGGGGCACATTGAACACGATTCAGCTGCGCGCGCCCGGCCGGTGTCGTCGCACGGTCTCTTCGACCAGGTCCAGCACCGGGCCCAGATCGTCGCCCGGAAGCCCCATCGCGAGGTGCGACACGAGCCCTTCCAGCACGAGTTCCAGGAACGCGGTCAGCACGCTGACGTCGACGTCGTCGCGCAGGTTGCCTGCCTTGCGCTGCCATTCGAGACGGTCGCGGGTGGCCTCGGTCAGCTGCTGCGAGCGTTCCGCCCACCGGCCGCGGAACTCCGGGTCGGTGCGCAGCCGCCGCGACACCTCCAGCCGGGTGCCGAGCCAGTCCGCCGGATGTTCGCTGTTCCCGGCCAGCAGGTCGCGCATGACCTGGACCAGGCCCTGTTCGGCGACGACGTCGGCCATCCGCACCGCGTCGTCCTCGGCGAGGGCGAGGAAGAGCGATTCCTTGTCGCGGAAGTGGTGGAAGATCGCCCCGCGCGACAATCCGGTGGCTTCTTCCAGACGGCGGACCGTGGCACCCTCGTAGCCGTAGCGTGCGAAACACACGCGCGAGCCGTCGAGGATCTGCCGGCGGCGTGCGTCGAGGTGATCCTGGCTGACCCGTGGCATCCTGAAATCCTGACATCGAGGACCGGGTTCTCGCAATCCGTACGTACGTACTGTGACGAGACGGCGGAACGGATGCGCGCCGTCACACTGGCGGGTTCTCGGCTGACACGACCGGGCCGGTTGACTACGCTGTGCACATCACGACGTGAGCACCGGAAAGGGAGCGGCCTTGGTCATCGGCGAGTCGGGCCGTGCGCGCGGCGGTTTCGCCATGGACGCGGCGGAGCTGACCGCGGTCATCCGGTTGTGGGAGGACCAGCTCGCGAAGATCGCCGCCGACGGCCGCGCGATCGACGAGATCCTCGCGGTCTTCGCCGCCCCCGGCTCGGACCCGGCGAGCACGGAGTACGCCGCCGCCGGCGCCGACTCCCTGCACACGCTGCGCGACCAGAACGAGGCGCTGCGCCGGTACGCCGCCGGATACCTCGACAAGCTGCGCGCCGCGCGGGACCGGACGACCGAGGCGGACCAGGCCGGCGCCGACCTCAGTCGCGGCCGGTAAGCGGACGGCCCCGGCCGCGCACGAAGGGAACCAGGTGGACGGCAAGCAGATCTTCGACAACTTCCGCGGCGGCGACACGTCCGGTTTGCGTGCCGCCGCGGCGAAGGTCCAGGAGCTTTCGGCGGCCTACCTGGAGCGCGCGCAGAGCGTGAAAGAGCTTCAGGAGCGGATGGCGCGCTCGTGGACCGGCGATTCCGCGGATGCCGCGAAGGCGGGTGCGGGACCGGTCGAGGCCGGGTTCCGGGAGTCGGTCGACCCGCTCGACCTCACCAGCGCGTCGATGGACACCCAGGCCAGCAGCTTCGAAAGCTCCCGGCACGCGGTCGTCGACGTGCCGCCCCGCCCTGAGCGGCCGCAGCCGTGGGCCGGGCCGTTGCAGGCGGTGCTGCCCGCGTCGGCCGCGCCAGTGTCCTTTCAGGACAGCATCGACCGGTTCCACGGCGCGAACGAGAACAACGTCCGGGTGATGGAGCAGTACCACGGCGTCACCGCGAACACGAAACGCGTGCTGCCGAAGCAATACGGCCCGATCGTCGCCGACGGCGTCGCGGTCCGCCGGACCACTTCGGACAGTACGGCCACGCAGACCGCCGCGAGCCACGACCGGAACGGCCCCGGTGCCGCGGTGCTGCCCGCTCCGGTGAGCGAGCCGTCCCAGCGCGGCTCGGGCCCGGCGGTCGGCGGCGCGCCCGTCGCGGCGGGCGGCCCCGGCGACGGCCTGCACTGGCGGCCGGAGTACCTCCTCGAGTCCGATCCGGAGGGCGCGTTCGGGGCGGACGGTTCGGCGACCCAGCCGGTTCTCGGCGACGAGGAGGAGTAGCCGGTGGCCGATCCGGCGGGACGGGTGGACGTCCCGGTCGAAGCGCTCGCGGCGCTGGCCGAACGCGAGCAGGTGGGCCGGTTGCACGTGACGCTGCGGCCGGATCCGGCGTGGCTGTCGGAAACCGAACGCGACGAAGCCGCCAAGCGGGTGGACGACGCGCTGGCGCTGGCCGGCCTGGTCGACTCGCGCGGCCGGGCCACGGTGGACTTCCTGGACTGGCTGCCGCTGCTCGTGCGCCCGGTGGTCGAGTACTACGGCTGGGTCGCGACCGGCGACCGCACGTACGGCGTGCTCGCCGCGGCCAGCGGACTGCAGGCGGTGCTCGCGGTGTCGGACGGCGAACACGTCGGCGTCCAGGAGATCGACCGCGAACGCGTGCTGGAAACGCTGGTGGAGCAACTGCCCGCGGTGGGCCCGGGCGGCGGCTACGTGCGCACCGTGCGCGTCGCGGACCTGACCGAAGCCGCCCGTCGCGGCGAGGACGCTTTTCCGTTGGACCCGGTGCTGTCGGACGTGCTAACCCTGGTGCAGCGTCCGGTGCACGGAAGCGGAGAGCTGTACGCGGGACGACGCGACGACGTCGGCCGGTACGTCCGGTTGGAAGAACCCCTGCACTACGCGGACACGGACTGGGGCCGGTACCTGAGCTACACCGTCGGGGCCGGGCCGGACGCGGAAATCCGGATCGGGCCGGCCGGCCCGGCCGAACTGTGCGGTGCGCTGCGGGCTCTGGAGCGCACCCTGAACTGAGGGGACGCTGCGGTGCGCTATCCGGAAATCGAACCGTACGACAGCGGCCTGCTGGACGTCGGCGACGGCCACCGGGTGTACTGGGAAACCTGCGGCAACCCCGAGGGCAAACCGGTCGCCGTCCTCCACGGCGGCCCGGGAACCGGCTGCAGCGAAGGCATGCGGCAGTTTTTCGACCCGGCAAAATATCGAATCGTCCTGCTGGACCAACGCGGCTCCGGCCGCAGCACCCCGCACGCAGGCGACACCGTGGAAGCGCTGAAGGCGAACACCACCAGCCACCTGATCGCAGATCTGGAATTGCTGCGGGAAACCTTGAAAATCGACCGCTGGCAACTCTTCGGCGGCTCCTGGGGCTGCGTACTGGGCCTGGCTTACGCGGAACAGCATCCCGAACGAGTGACGGAAATCGTCATGATGGGCCTGGCCACCGACCGTCAGATCGAAATCGACCAGCTGACCGGCGGCCTCGCAGAAATGTTCCCGGAAGCCTACGCAAGCTTCCGCGACGGCGTACCGGAAACCGAACGAGACGGCGACCTGTCAGCGGCCTACTACCGCCTGCTCACCGACCCGGACCCCGCAGTGCACGAGCCAGCCGCACAACGTTGGTGCGCTTGGGAATCCGCCATGCTCCCCGGCGTCCCACCGTCCCCGAAATTCGAAGACCCCCGCTTCCGCCTGGCCTTCGCCCGATTGGTCACCCACTACTTCTCCCAAGGCTGCTTCCTGGAAGACGGCGGAATCCTCCGCAACGCAGGCAAACTGGCCGGAATCCCGACAGTACTGGCACAAGGCATCCTGGACCTGAGCAGCCTGGCAGGCACCCCCTGGCTCCTGGAACAAGCAATCCCGGGCGCAGAACTAATCCTGGTAAGCGGCGCAGGCCACACGACAGCAGTCCCCTCGATGGAAAACACCCTAATCGCAGCCACCGACAAATTCGCCACCGACCGCTAAAACACCACACACAACCGCCACCGATGCACCCACGAGCGCTGCACCCACACCACCCCCGCACCCCGATACGAAGCCAAAATGCGGTCTGAGGGTGCTTGTCAAGGCATCTTCCCAGCCTTGACAAGCACCCTCAGACCGTCATCACAATCAGCTTCGGGGCGCCCCACGCAACCAACAGGCGCAATGTCGCCGCCAGGCGACGAGCCGCCGCCCCCTACGGAATCATCAACGCAGGCACTCCCGTCGGACTCAACGCGTCCGCATTCCGCGCCTCCCGAGCAGCTTCAGCCTGCCGCAACGCAGTAACCCGAGGCGGAACCCGATCCAAATGCCACTCCGCCAACACCAACGCCACCTTGGCCTGCATCTCCGTCCGCAACCGCAAGAACGAATCAGCCGGATCCGCCCCGACCTCCCCGAGCAGCAACCACCAAGCCCAAGCCGCAGCCCCGGCATTGGCGATAAAGTCCGGAATCACCGCAACCCCACGAGCCGACAACGCCGCCTCGGCCTCCGGAGTAGTAGCAGCGTTAGCCGCCTCCACCACCACCTTGGCCTTGACGAGATTCTCGTTGTCCACCCGCAACGCGTAAGAAATAGCCGCCGGAACAAAGATATCCGCCTCAGCAGCCACCACCGCCTCCCGCGGCAGCGACTGGACCCCTTCCGGCAACCGCCTCCGGTCAACCTCCCCGAACCGGTCCCGCAACTCCAGCAACGCGGGAATGTCCAACCCCTCCGGGTCGTACAACGTCCCAGCCGCATCCGCGACAGCCACGACCTTCATCCCCGCCTCGTGCAGGTACCAAGCCGCGCCGCCGCCCATCGTCCCGATGCCTTGGATAGCGACAGTCGTCTCCGGAACAGCCCACCCCCAGGTGTTGGCCGCCCCGAGACAAGCCTGCGCCACCCCGTACCCGCCGATCACGTCCCCGAGCAACTGCCCGCCGGGAACCGGCGCGTTCAGCCCAGCCTGAACACGCCGAAGCGTGCGCGCCGGATCAGCCGACCGGCGGATCGCGGCGTGGTACGACTGCTCCAGCCCGAGCGTCGCGAAAACTTCGTCGATGAGATGCTGCGGCACCCCCAGGTCCTCCGCGGTCACCCAGCTGGAGTCCAGCCAGGGACGCAGGAACTCGCAGAACCGGGTGAGCACACCGGTAGCGCGCGGGTCCTTGGGGTCGAAGTCGATGCCGCCCTTCGCGCCGCCGACCGGGAGGTTGAACGCGGCCGTCTTGTTCGCCATGCCGCGCGCGAGGTCGGCCACCTCGTCGACCGTGCAGCCGGCGCGCATTCGCGTGCCGCCCGTGGCGACGCCGGAAACCAGGCTGTGCACGACCAGGTAGCCGCGCGCGCCCGTGACCGGGTCCGTCCACGTGAGCTTCATCAGCGGTTCGGCGATCCGCGTGTCCATCGAGCCACTCACCTCCTCGAGTCCTTGGCAGCGCGCTTCGCCGCCTGCTTCCGAGGGTGCTGCCACTTCGGGGGCCGCGTCCATTTACCGAATGTGCACGAAGTTGTTTAGGGTTCGTACATGGAGCTTTCGTTGCACCGCTTGAGGATGCTCCGCGAACTGCACCGCAGGGGCACGGTCACCGCGGCTGCCGCGGCGTTGCATTACACCGCTTCGGCGGTGTCGCAGCAACTCGCGCAGCTGGAACGCGACGTCGGCGCGAAGCTGTTCGAACGGCTCGGCCGCCGGGTCCAGCTGACCGAGCTCGGCATCCTGCTCACCGAGCACGCCGAGGAGATCCTGGGCTCGGTCGAGCGCGCGACGCTCGCGCTGGAGGAAGCGCAGGGTTCGATGTCCGCGCGGCTCACCGCGGGAGTCTGGGCGTCGGTGGCGTCCGGTTTGCTGCCGACCGCGCTCACCGCCCTGGCCGCGGATTACCCGGGAATCCAAGTGCGGACGAAGGAACTGGCCCCGGAGGCGACCGCGGACGCGGTGCGGGACGGCTCGCTGGACCTGTCGTTCGTCATCGACTACTCGGATGCCCCGATGGAGTGGAGCGACGGGCTGGAGCGCGCGGTCGTGGCGGTGGAACGGCTGCACGCGGCGGTCCCGGCGGGCGCGCTGCAGTCGGCCACGGTGCCGCTCGACGCGCTCGCGGAGCATCCGTGGATCCTGGCGAGCCCTAAGTCCCATTTCGGCCGCGCGATCCGGATTGCCTGCCAGCGGCACGGTTTCCAGCCGAAAATCAATCACGAGGTCGAGGAGCAGTCGACCGCGATGGCGATGGTGGGCGCCGGGCTCGGCGTCACCCTGGTGTCCGATCTCGGCCTGCGGCTGCTGCGCCCGCCGGGGATCGATGTCGTCGCACTGGCCCCGCCGCTGCTGCGGACGGTGTCGATCGCTTATCGCCGCACGGAGATCCGGCGGCCGGCGTTGCACCTGGTGGTGGCGGCAGTGCAGAAAGCGGCGGCGGAGCTGGGACTGGGGACCGAGCCCGCTCTGCCGTGAGCCCGGGGTGCCCCGGATGGAGCAGTGCCCGCCAGGTTGATCCATTCGGTGAAGTCCCAGGTCAACCAGGATTACGGGTTCCTTATCGATCGTCTCCGGCGCTTCTCGGCCCTGTTTTTGTCGGACCCCGCGTGTAGCGTCGCGAAGCGACGAGGTCCGGCCCCGCGGACCTCCTGATGGGGACGGCGACAGATGACTGCAGTGCACGACTTTCCGGACAGATCGGGGAGTGCGGCGAACCGGACCGCGCGGGTGCTCGCTGACCGCGCGGAGGGGGAGCGGTACGTCGCGTCGGTCTGTTTCAAGCACGGCCCGCCGAGACTGCTCGGGGTGGAACTGGAGTTCACCGTGCACCATTCCGGCGACCCGGTCCGCCCGCTCGACCCCGATGTCCTCGCGACGGCGCTCGGCCCGCACACCCCGCGGACGCTGCGCCCCGACAGTCCCGCGATCCCGCTCCCGGCCGGCGCGCCGGTGAGCCTGGAACCGGGCTGCCAGGTGGAGATCTCCGCTCCGCCGCAGGCCTCGCTGCGTGCCCTGCACGCGGCTGTGGAGGCCGATCTCGCTCATCTCACCGGTCTTCTCGCCCGCCACGGCCTCGAACTCGGGGCCGCGGGCATCGACGAACACCGTCCGCCCCGGCGCGTTCTGCGCACGCCCCGCTACGCCGCCATGGAACGCCGGTTCGCCCCGATCGGGGCGGGCGGCATCACCATGATGTGCAGTACCGCGGGGCTGCAGATCTGCGTCGACGCGGGCGAAGCGCACGAGGTCGCCGCGCGCTGGGCGGCCGCGCACGCGATGGGCCCGCCGCTGCTGGCCCTGTTCGCGAATTCCCGCGTGCACGCCGGAACCGACACCGGATTCGCGTCGGCACGCTGGCTCGCGGTCATGGAAACCGAACCGGTCCGCACCCAGTCGCCCGAACCCGGGGACGACCCGGCGCGCGAATGGGCCCGCCGGATGATGGACACGCCGCTGATGGTGTTCCCGCGCGGCGAACGGCCGTGGGACGCGCCGGAGGGGCTGACCTTCGCCGAGTGGATCGCCGGCCGGGGCGCGGCCACCGTGCTGCGCCGCCCGACGGCCGCGGACCTCGACTACCACCTCACCACGATGTTCACCCCGGTGCGGCCGCAGGGCTACCTCGAACTGAGGTACCTGGACGGGCAGCCGCCGGGGGAATGGCTGCCGCCGGTCGCGCTGGTCACCGCGCTGCTGGCGAATCAGTCCACTGTGGACAAAGTACGCGAGGTGTGCGCGCCCGCGGCCGGCCGCTGGGCCGACGCCGCCCGGTGCGGGATGGCCGACGCGCAGCTGGCGGCGGTCGCCAGGGAGCTGGTGGAACTGGGCGTGGCCGAGCTGCCCGCCACCGGGCTTCCGGACGACACCGTCGCCCGGCTGGCCGCCGGGCTGCGGACGCGGGCCGCCGGGGTCCCGCGCCAGGACCGATGAGCAGGACCGAGAACACCGCCGGGCGGGGAGCCCGGCGAACCGGACTCGAGGAGTCAGGAGCCATGAGCACCATCCCCGAACAGAACCCGTTGCTGGAGCTGAGCCCGCAAGACCTGCGGGCGCACGCGGCCGCGGCCCTCACCCGGGCGCGCGAGCGCAGCGTGGCCCTCACCGACGCGGTCGACGACGAGGACCTCGTGCGGCAGCATTCGAAGCTGATGTCGCCGCTCGTGTGGGACCTCGCGCACATCGGCAGCCAGGAAGAACTGTGGCTGGTCCGCGACGTCGGCGGCCGGGAGCCGCTGCGGCCGGACATCGACGACCTGTACGACGCCTTCCAGCACGCCCGCGCGGACCGCCCGGCGCTGCCGCTGCTCGGCCCGGCCGAGGCACGGGCGTACGTGAAGGAAGTTCGCGAAAAGGCGTTCGACGTCTTGGAAACCGCCCCGCTGGAAGGCAGGCGGCTCACCGAGAGCGCCTTCGCGTTCGGCATGATCACCCAGCACGAACAGCAGCACGACGAGACCATGCTGGCCACCCACCAGCTGCGCAAGGGCGAACCGGTGCTGCACGCGCCGGAGCCGCCGCGCGCGCCCGCCCGGAAGCTGCCCGCCGAGGTGCTCGTGCCCGGCGGCCGGTTCACCATGGGCACCACCGCCGAACCGTGGGCGCTGGACAACGAGCGCCCGGCGCACGAGGTCGACGTGCCCGCCTTCGTCCTCGACACCACGCCGGTCACCTGCGGGGCGTACGTCGAGTTCCTGGAATCCGGCGGTTACCACGACCAGCGGTTCTGGAGCGAGCCCGGCTGGGCCTGGCGGCAGGAGCACGACATCACCGCGCCCCGGTTCTGGCGTCGCGAACCGGACAGCTGGTGGCGCACCCGTTTCGGCGTGCGCGAGCGCGTTCCGGAGAACGAGCCGGTCGTGCACGTGTCGTATTACGAGGCGGAGGCGTACGCGCGCTGGGCGGGCAAGCGGCTGCCCACCGAGGCGGAGTGGGAGAAGGCCGCCCGGCACGACCCCGAGAGCGGACGGTCGCGGCGATTCCCGTGGGGCGACGAGGAACCGACCGCCGAGCACGCCAACCTCGGGCAGCGCCACCTGCGCGCGGCCGAGGCGGGCGCGTATCCGGCCGGTGCGTCGCCGCTGGGCGTGCACCAGCTGATCGGCGACGTCTGGGAGTGGACGAGCACCGATTTCCACGGCTACCCGGGCTTCGCGGCGTTCCCGTACCGGGAGTACTCCGAGGTGTTCTTCGGACCGGAGTACAAGATCCTGCGCGGCGGGTCGTTCGGCACCGACGCGGCGGCGATCCGGGGCACGTTCCGCAACTGGGACTACCCGATCCGGCGGCAGATCTTCTCCGGTTTCCGGTGCGCGCGCGATCCGCGCCCGGGCGAGGCAGGCTAGCCGGATGTGCCGTCATCTCGCCTATCTCGGCGCGCCGGTGTCCCCGGCGGAGCTGATGTTCGCCGCGCCGCACGCGCTGCTCGTGCAGTCGTACGCGCCGCTCGACATGCGCGGCGGCGGTTCGGTGAACGCCGACGGCTTCGGCCTCGGCTGGTACCCGGAGCCGGGTTCGCCGCCGCAGCGCTACCGCCGCCGCGAACCGCTGTGGACCGACCAGACGCTGCCCGCGCTGGCCGCGTCGGTGCGCACTCGCGCGTTCGTCGCGGCGGTGCGCAACGGCACCACCGGAATGCCGGTCACCGAAGCGGCCGCCGCGCCGTTCGCCGAGGGCCGCTGGCTGTTCAGCCACAACGGCGTGGTGCGCGGCTGGCCCGGTTCGATGCGCGGGCTGGCCGGGCGGCTGGACGTCACCGAGTTGTTCACGCTCGAAGCGCCGACGGATTCAGCACTGCTGTGGGCGTTGCTGCGCGCCCGGCTGCGCGCGGGGGAGGAGCCGCTCGAAGCGGTGACCGGCCTCGTGCGGGAGGTCGAGGCGGTCGCCCCGGGCTCCCGGCTGAACCTGCTGCTCACCGACGGCGAACTGCTCGTCGGCACCGCCTGGACGCACGCGTTGTCCGTGCGCCGCACCGAAACCGGCGTGGTGCTGGCGTCCGAGCCGTGCGATCCGGACCCGGCCTGGACCGCCGTGCCCGACCACCACGCCGTGCGCGTCACCGCGGCCGGCGTCGACGTCCTTCCCCTGACCCTGGAACGGAGCACCGCCCGATGACCGAAGCGGACCTGGAGAGCCATCGCCGCGACGTGACCGCCGAACTGCGCGCGGACGTGCGCGAGGGGCTCACGGCCGACCAGAAGTGGTTGCCGCCCAAGTGGTTCTACGACGCCGAAGGCAGCAAGCTGTTCGAGAAGATCACCGCGCTGCCGGAGTACTACCCGACCCGCAGCGAGCGCGAGGTGCTCGCGGCACGGGCGGCCGAGGTCGCCGAACGCACCGGCGCGCACACGCTCGTCGAGCTGGGGTCGGGGTCGAGCGAGAAGACCCGGCTGCTGCTGGACGCGCTCACCGCGCACGGCACGCTGGAGGCGTTCGTGCCGATGGACGTGTCGGAAACCGCGCTCGCCGAGGCCGCGGCGGCGATCACGGCGGACTACCCGAAGCTCGAGGTGCGCGGGGTGGTCGGCGACTTCACCCAGCACCTGCAGCTGCTGCCCGGCACCGCGCCGCGGGTCGTCGCGTTCCTCGGCGGCACGATCGGCAACTTCCTGCCCGACGAGCGAGCCGAGTTCCTGCACTCGGTGCGCGACGTGCTCGGCGAGGGGGAGTGGCTGCTGCTCGGCACCGACCTGGTGAAGGACCGGGAAACGCTGGAACGGGCCTACGACGACGCCGCGGGCGTCACCGCGGCGTTCAACCGCAACGTGCTGCGCGTGATCAACGCCGAACTGGGCGCGGACTTCGACCCGGACGAGTTCGACCACGTCGCCTACTGGAACGCCGACCGCGAGTGGATCGAAATGCGGCTGCGCGCCCGGCGCCGGACGGAGGTGCAAATCCCCGGCGCGGACCTGATCGTGCCGTTCGCCGAGGGCGAGCACATCCGCACCGAGGTGTCCGCGAAGTTCCGCCCCGGCGGCGTCGAGGCGGAACTGAACGCCGCCGGGTTCGCGCTCGAGCGATGGTGGACAGACTCACAGCAGCGGTTCGGGGTGAGTTTGGCAAGATCAGTGCGTGCGTAACCCTCTCGCGGCACTTGCCCGCAAGCTCGGCACCCAGCGCCGGCTGATGGGCGCCTCGCGCGCCATCATCGCGACCGACCGGCAGCTGCACCGGTGGTTCGGCGGCCGGATCAGCCTGGTCGGCCTGGCCGGACTGCCGTCGCTGCGCCTCACCACCACCGGACGGCGCAGCGGCCTCCCGCGGAGCACGAACTTGCTGTACTACCCCCACGGCAGCGAGTTCGTGCTCACCGGCTCCAACTGGGGCCGTCCGAAGAACCCGGCGTGGACGCACAACCTCCGCGACAACCCGAAGGCGACGGTCGCGCTGCGCGGCCGCGAGATCGAGGTCAAGGCGCGGGAACTGGAAGGCGCGGAGTACGACCGGATGTGGGCGGAACTGCTCGAATTCTGGCCGGGCTACGAAATGGAACGCGCCACGGCGGGGCGGGAGCTGCCCGTATTCGTGCTGACCCGCTGCTGACGATCGAGCGGTGAGCGGAATCGAGCTGCTGGGCTCCGCACGGGTTTGCGAAACCAGCCGTGAGCGTGCTTGGCCCCCGCGGGGAGGCAATGCGCGAGAGAGTGCGCGTGGCCGGTTGCTGGAAATCGTCGCTGACCGCGGATCAGCGCGATGCGTCCAATCGGAGCAAGGCTGTCGCGTCTCCGGGCGGGGTGGTCGCGATCCCGATCTGGGTGTCGGCGTTGGGGTTGACGTCCGCCGTCGTGTCAGCTGCCCGGCGGACCCGGTGACCTCGAAGCAGAGTTTGCCGTTGCCCGCCGAGCCGATCCGGTCGGTGGAGCGGACGATGGTCAGACCGACAGTTTCGGGCGCGGGGCAGGGTCTGTAGAGAACGCGGCCGTCGCCGCTGATCAGCTGCACGTGGTCGCTGGCGAGGATCGCCGCGGCAGCCGCTGGCAGCAGTACGGTATCGAGCCTGTTGTCAAAATCGGACCTATCTCGGAGATCTGAATGTATGTGGTGCACGGCTGGTTCGAGCTGTGGGAATCCCCGGCCGAGCCGGAGTGGGGCGAGGAGAAGTTCGACGAGCTGGTCGAAGAGGTCCGGGCGCGGATCGCCGGCACCGACTTCGGAACCAGCGAAGTGACGATGAAGATCTTCAACGGCATCTACGTCCTGAGGGTGGACGGGGCTCCCAACCACCGCGGGACGGAAATACCCGAGGTGATCGGATTCCTGGAGTACGTCGCCCGGCTGCTTCCCGGGTCGCACGGGCTCCTGTACGAACGAGACGAGGAGGCTACCGACGCGCCCGGGCAGAACGGGTTCCGGGTCCGGGTCATGGCGCGCGGGGAACTGAGTCTCCGGCTGGACCCGTTCCTCTCGCCGATCCAGCCCGTCGTCGAGGATCCCTGATCGGCGGTCGCTCCGCAGAACCCCGCACATCCTCCTTTTGGCCGGTGCCCGGCTTGGCCGGATTGTGCCAGTCTCGGTGACGCCCCGTAATCAGACGGGTGCGCAACCAGGGGAGATTCCACGTGCGCGGAGCGAAAAGAGCACGAGCCGGAGCACTGGTCGCGGCGATCGCGGCCGCGCTGACCGGGCTGGCGGGCACTGCCGTCGCGGCGCCCGCCGGTCCGGCGGCGCAGCAGGCCACACCCGCGGAGATCGCGCGCACCGCGCCGGTCAGGTGGGAGGACTGCACCAAAGACCAGCTGCGCGGGGTCCCGGAAGACCAGGTGAAGCTGTACAGCTGCTCGCGTTACCGCGTGCCGGTCGACCACGACGACGCGTCGCTCGGCAGCATCGACATCGCGCTGATGAAGCGCGCCGCCAGGGTTCCCGGGCAGCGGATCGGGTCGCTGTTCCTCAACCCGGGCGGTCCGGGCGGGTCCGGGCTGCGGATGCCGATCGCGGGCGACCGCTACTTCCGCCCGCAGGTGATGGACCGCTTCGACCTCGTCGGGTTCGACCCGCGCGGCGTCGGGGCCAGCAATCCGCTGCGCTGCTTCACCACCGCCGAGGACGCCGCGGACGTGCAGAACGAGATGGTCCCGGTTCCGTTGTCGCGCAAGGAAATCTCCGGCACGCTCGCCGCGTACCGCGACTACGGCCAGTTCTGCCGCCGCAACGCGGGCGCGCTGCTCGACCACATGTCCACCCGCGACGTCGTGCGCGACCTCGACCAGTTGCGCGCCGCCGTCGGCGACAAGCAGCTGACCTACACCGGGTTCTCCTACGGCACGCTCGTCGGCTCCACCTACGCGGCGATGTTCCCGAAGCAGACGCGGGCGATCGTGATCGACGGGAACGTTGACCCGCAGCTGCGCACCAACGACGGCGTCACCTACGACCTCGCGCGGGCGCAGGGCTTCGAGATCGCGCTCGCCGGTTTCCTCGACCGCTGCGCCCAGGCCGGCGACAAATGCGCGTTCAGCGCGGGCGACCCGCGCGCGAAGTTCGACGAGCTGCGCGAGCACGTGCGCACCGACCCGATCACGCTGCCCGACGGCACGAAGATCGACCTCGGCGCGTTGACCGGCGCGGTGTCGAGCTCGCTGTATTCGCCCGCCTCGTTCGGCGAGCTGGCGGAGGGCTTGCAGCAGGCGTACTCGGTGCTGCATCCGTCGTTGCAGGCGCAGTCCGCGCGGAAGGGCACCTTGTCCGCGGGCCGCGGCGGTCTGCTCGACCTCGCCCCGGACAGCCCGTACACCGGCGACGACTCGTACTTCGCGGTGAACTGCGCCGACAAGCCGATGCGGATCCGGCAGGAGCAGGTGCCGGGCATCGCGGCCAAGGCGGACCGGGAATCGCCGACTTTCGGCCGCTACCAGGTGTTCTCCGACATCGCCGCGTGCCCGGTGTGGCCCGCCGCGAAGACGTCCGACCCGTACCGCGGGCCGTGGCGCGCGAACACCGCGACGCCGGTGCTGGTGGTCAGCAACTTCTACGACCCGGCCACCCGGTACCGCTTCGGCCAGCGGATGGCCGAGGAACTGGGCAACTCGCGGCTGCTGTCGGTCGACGCGTTCGGCCACTGCATCCTCGGCAAGGCGCGCGGGGTGGACGACGCGACCGCCGCGTACCTGATCGACCTGAAGGTGCCCGCCGCCGGCCAGGTGTTCCAGCCGGACCAGCAGCCGTTCACGACGCCCGCGAAGGGCTGATCGGTTGATCTTCGGCCCGGAATCGGGCATATCGCCACAACCCTCTTGTCAGCGCCCGGCGGATCGGTGAAAGTGTCCGCCAGAAGTTCACCTGAGGGGGGTTGACGTGCGGCGCTGGGCGGGCGGGTTCGGCGCGGCCGCGGTCCTTGCCGGGACCGCGGCGCTCGCCGGGTGTTCCGGCTCGCCCGCCCAGCCCGGTCCGGTCGAGGTTTCGCGCTCGGCCTGCGGCGACGGCTGGACCGCGCCGCCGGCCGGGCCGCAGACCCTGCAGGTCCGCAACAACGCCGCCGTCACGATGGAGATCGAACTCGTCGACCCGGCCACCGGGACGGTCTTCGGGGAACTGGAAGGCGTCGGCCCCGGCACGACGCGCGCGTTGCCGGTGAACTTCGGCAACGGCGCGTACGCCCTGCGCTGCGCCCCCGAAGACGGCACGCCCTTCGTCGGCCCGACTGTGCAGGTCACCGGCGGCGCGGACCGCCCGGGCCCGGCAGTGGTGCCGGTGACCAACGCGGATTTGCTCGGCCCGCTCAAGCAGTACCACTCCTACGTCGCCGACGGCCTCGGCACGCTCACCGGCCAGACCGCGGCGCTGGCGCAAGCCGTTCGTTCGGGCAATCGCGGTGCGGCGCAACAGGCTTGGCTTACCGCGCACCTCACCTACGAACGGCTCGGCGCCGCTTACGACGCCTTCGGAGACTCGGACGGGGCGATCAACGGCACCACCGCCGGGCTGCCGGGCGGTGCCGCCGATCCGGGCTTCACCGGCTTCCATCGCCTCGAGAACGGCTTGTGGCACAACGAAGCGATGCCCGCGCTGAGCCCGATCGCCGATCAGCTCGACCAGGCGGTCCAGAAGCTGCGCACGTCGTTCGCCGACGCCCAGATCGACCAGAACGATCTCGGCCTGCGCGCGCACGAGATCATGGAGAACACCCTCCAATTCGAGCTGACCGGCCGCACCGACTACGGCAGCGGCTCCACCCTGGCGACCGCCCGCGCGAACCTCGCCGGGACCCGTGCGGTGCTCGACGTGCTGCGCCCGCTGCTGACGACGAGGTTCCCCGGCTTGAAGGATCTCGACGCCTGGATCGCCCGCACGGACCACGATCTCCAAGCGGTTGCCGGGAAACCGCTCTCCGCTCTCGACCGGAAGCAGCGGCAGCGGATCAACGCCGACGTCTCGGAGCTGACCGAACGCCTGGCCCCGGTCGCGGCGATCGCGGAGCCGAGGAGAGTCTCGTGAGCCTGGGACGGCGCGCGTTCCTGCGCGGAGCGGCAGCCGCCGGGGCGGGCGCGGGTCTGGTCGGCCTGTCCGGAAGCGCGACGGCGGCCGGGGGAGCGGTGCCGTTCCACGGTCCACATCAGACAGCCGTGCTGGCGGAACCGGCGAGACATTCGGTCGTCGCCGCGTTCGACGTCGTCGCCGAGAATAGCGCCGAACTCACCGCCCTGCTCAAGGAACTGACCGACCGCGCGCGTTTCCTCACCGGCGGCGGTGCCCCCGCGTCCGTCGGGATCACCGGACCGCCCGCGGATTCCGGCGTGCTCGGTCCGGAAGTCCCGAAAGGACAGCTGTCCGTGCTGGTGGGCGCGGGCGCGTCGCTGTTCGACGACCGGTACGGGCTCGCCGCGCGCAAACCGCCGAAGCTCAAGCAGATGCCGATGTTCCCGGACGACGCGCTCGATCCGCAGTGGTGCCACGGCGATCTGTCCCTGGTGCTCAACGCCGCCGAACCGGACACCGTGCTGCACGCGCTGCGCGACATCGCCCGCGCGACCCGGGGCGGGATGCAGCTGCGCTGGAAGATCGACGGGTTCAGCTCGCCGCCGCGTCCGTCCGGGACCCCGCGCAACCTGCTCGGGTTCAAGGACGGCACCGCGAATCCCGGACCGTCCGAAGCGGACAGTCTGGTGTGGACCGACGACGGCGGCAGCTACCAGGTCATCCGGCTGATCCGGATGCTGGTCGAGTTCTGGGACCGGGTCTCGCTGTCGGAGCAGGAGAACATGATCGGCCGCCGCCGCGACACCGGCGCCCCGCTCGACGGTGCGGCCGAGCAGGACGCGCCGCGCTACGCCGACGACCCGATCGGCACGGTCATCCCGCTGACCAGCCACATCCGGCTCGCGAACCCGCGCACGCCGCAGACGGACGGACAGCGGATCCTGCGCCGCGCGGTCAATTACGACCGCGGCGTGGACTCCAACGGCAACCTCGACATGGGCCTCGTCTTCACCTGTTACCAGCGCGATCTCGAGCAGCAGTTCGAGGCCGTGCAGAAGCGGCTCGCCGGCGAGCCGCTCACCGACTACGTCTCGCCGTTCGGGGGCGGGTATTTCCACCTGTTCCCGGGCGTGACGAATCCGGCCGACCACTACGGCCGGGCAGTGCTGGGCTGAGCGGAAGGAGTTCTGCAGTGAAGCGGACCAGGAAGCGGGCCACCGCGGCGGCCGCGCTGGCGGCGACCGCGGCGCTGGCCGCGGCGTGCGCGAGCAGTTCGGCGTCGACCTCGGCCCCGGCGCACGCGATCGCCGCCGAGACGTTCACGACGTCGACGCCGATCAAGCACGTCGTGGTGATCTTCGGCGAGAACATCGCCTTCGACCATTACTTCGGCACCTATCCGAACGCGACGAATGAGAACGGCACTCCGTTCCACGCCGCGCCCGGCACCCCGAAGGTCAACGGCCTGACTCCGGAGCTGCTGCAGCACAACCCGAACGCTTACAACCCGAAGCGGTTGAGCCCCGACCAGGCGCTCACCTGTGATCAGGCGCATGACTACAAGAAGGAACAGGCCGCGTTCAACGGCGGCAAGATGGACAAGTTCGTCGAATACACCGAGAAGGACAAGTGCACTGGGCAGCCTGTGTTGTTCGGCGAGCCCGGGCTGGTGATGAATTACTTCGACGGCAATACTGTTACTGCGATGTGGAATTATGCGCAGCATTACTCGTTGAATGACAACTCGTTCAATACTGTGTTCGGGCCGTCGAGTCCTGGGGCGATCAATCTCGTGTCGGGGCAGACGCATGGGTTGCAGCCGGTGGATTCGGTTACGGGGGAGCCCAAGGTTGATCCGCACACTGCGGCTTCGCCGGATGCTCATGGGGTCGGGACGATGATTACCGATCCGGATCCGGCGTTCGACGATTGTTCGGACAAGAATCACACTGCTAAAGATAATCTTGGGGCGTTCCAGGGGCGGAATGTCGGGGATCTGCTGAATGCTCGCGGGGTTACTTGGGGCTGGTTCGAGGGTGGGTTCCGGCCTACTGGTGAGGCTAACGGGTATGCCGTTTGCGGGACTAAGCATCCGAACGTGGGTGGTCAGGCGTCCGTTGACTACAGTCCGCATCACGAGCCGTTCCAGTACTACCGGTCGACGGCTAATCGGAAGCATCTTCCGCCGTCCTCGTTGCATGCGGTGGGGCAGCAGGATCAGGCTAATCATCAGTATGACGTCCGGGACTTCAATGATGCGCTCGCTGCGGGGACGATGCCTGCGGTGAGTTTTCTGAAGGCTCCGGAGTATCAGGACGGGCATGCTGGGTATTCGGATCCGTTGGACGAGCAGGCCTTTGTGGCTGAGGAGGTCAATCGGATCCAGGCATCGCCGCAGTGGAAGAATACGGCGATCGTGTTGGCTTATGACGATTCGGACGGTTGGTATGACCATGTTGCGCCGAAGATTCTCAACGGCTCTCACGATTCGGCGCAGGATGCTGCGATTTGTTCGTCGAGGCCGGTTAAGCTGGGCGGGTTCGCGGATCGGTGCGGGTATGGGCCTCGGTTGCCGTTGCTGGTGATTTCGCCTTATAGCAGGGTTAATTATGTTGATCACACTATGACTGATCAGACTTCGGTGTTGCGGTTTATTGAGGACAACTGGCATTTGGGGCGGATTGGCGGCGGGTCGTTTGATGTGATGGCGGCTCCGTTGACGGGGATGTTCGATTTTTCCCATGCTAAGGCGAAGTCGTTGAAGTTGGATCCTCGGACTGGGGCGGTGGTTGGTTAGGGGCGCTGCGGTTACTGGGCGGCTCGTCGCCTGGCGGCGACATTGCGGCCCTTGGTTGCGTGGGGCACCCCGAAGCCCATTGTGATGACGGTCCGGGGGTGCTTGTCAAGGCGGGAAAGATGCCTTGACAAGCACCCCCGGACCGCATTTTTGGCTTCGTATCGGGGTGCGGGGGTGGTGTGGGTGCCTCGATGGTTGGGTGCATTGGCGGCGGTTTTAGGGCTGGGTGCCTTGATGCGTTGGGCGCATTGGCTGCGGTTTTCGGGCCGGGTGCCTCGATGGTTGGGTGCATTGGCTGCGGTTTTCGGGCGCGCGGGTGGGTGCGTGGTTGGGATGGGGTGTGCGGGTGTCGGTTGGGGTGGGGGTAGCGCCCCAATGTGGCATTGGGTGCGTCTGACGCACCGAACGCCGCATTGGGTGCATGCGATGCACCCAATGCCGCATTGGGGGCGCATCGCGGCGGCGGGGGCGGCGGGGCGGAGCCGGGGCCGGGGCCGGGTGGTCCGTGAAGGGCTCCTTGAGGGAATCCAAGTCCGTGAAGGAGGCCCTCACGGCCGGCGGGCGGGTCGTGAGGGGAACCCTGGGGGAATCAGGGTGGATTCGAGGGGTTGTTGCAACGCGGGTGGTTCAACTGGTTTCGGCGAGGAGTGTAGCGAGGCGTTCGGCTGGGGTGTCCCAGTTGAGTGTTTTGCGGGGTCGGCGGTTGAGTTGTGCGGCGACGGCGGCGAGGTGTTCGGGGGTGTGGACTGAGAGGTCGGTGCTTTTGGGGAAGTACTGGCGCAGCAGGCCGTTGGTGTTTTCGTTGCTGCCGCGTTGCCAGGGGCTGTGGGGGTCGCAGAAGTAGACGGGGATGCCGGTGGCGACGGTGAATTCGTGGTGGCGGCCCATTTCGCTGCCCTGGTCCCAGGTCAGGGATCGTCGCAAGTGCGCGGGCAGGGTCGCGGCGGTGTCGGCGAGGGCGTCGCGGACGGCGTCGGCGCCGCGGCCGTCGGGCAGCGCGACGAGCAGGGTGTAGCGGGTGGAGCGGTCGACGAGGGTGGCGATGGCGGAAGCGTTGTCCTTGCCGATGATCAGGTCGCCTTCCCAGTGGCCGGGGACGGCGCGGTCGGCGGCTTCGGCGGGCCGGTCGCTGATCATGACCATGGGTTCGGCGAAGCGGGGCCGGCGTTGTTCGCCGCTGGCGCGGGGTTTGCGCATGGTGCGGCCGGTGCGCAGGGCGCGGGCCAGCTCGCGGCGCAGTTCGCCGCGGCCTTGGACGTAGAGGGCCTGGTAGATCGTTTCGTGGGTCACGTGCAGCTCCGGCCGGTCGGGGTGGTCGCGGCGCAGCCGGGCGGCGATCTGCTCCGGGCTGAATTTGTCGGTCAGCATCGCCTGCACCCGGTCCCGCAGTTCGGGGCAGGCCGCGATCTTGCCTGTTTTCGGTCGCGGGCGCCGTGCCCGGGCGAGGTCGTGGGCGGCGTGGGGCCGGTAGTCGCCGCAGGGGCGGGCGTTGCGGGCGATCTCCCGGCTGATCGTGGACGGGCTGCGGCCCAGCTCGGCCGCGATCGCCCGCCGCGAGCGGCCCGCCGCCAGCCCGTCCGCGATCGCGATCCGCTCGCCCGCGCTCAGGAACCGGCCCGAGTCCGGCCCGGGCCGCGCGGCCGGGCGCGCGGTCGCGCCCGCCCGGCTCGGTCGCCCGTGCCGCCAATAGTGCCCGGTCCTGCGGTCGACCCCGACCCTGCGGCACGCCTCGACCGTGCCCACGCCCTCCGCCACAAGATCAAAATAGCGGCGGCGTTCCGCCGCCAGCCTCACCCGGCCCCGCGGAGCCCGACCACGCCCGACCACGACCACTGCAACCCCTGCCCAACTCAGGCGTTGCAACCACCACTAGAACCCAAGCTGGTTCCGTCAGGGTTCCCCTCACGCACGGCGGCGAAGCGGGCGAAGCCGGAAACAAGTGTGGCCCGCTCCGAAAGATCGGAGCGGGCCAGCAACCTGGGAGTCAGACCGTCAGGACTGGGTCATCTTCCGCAGCACGTACTGCAGGATGCCGCCGTTGCGGTAGTAGTCCGCTTCGCCGGGGGTGTCGATGCGGACGACCGCGTCGAACTCGACCTTCGAGCCGTCTTCCTTCGTGGCCGTTACGTGGACCGTTCGGGGCGTTTCGCCCTCGTTCAGCTTCGTGATGCCTTCGATGTCGAACGTCTCGGTGCCGTCGAGCTTCAGCGACGACGCCGATTCTCCCTCCGGGAACTGCAGCGGGATGACGCCCATGCCGATCAGGTTGGAGCGGTGGATGCGCTCGAACGACTCGGTGATCACCGCGCGCACGCCCAGCAGGCTGGTGCCCTTGGCCGCCCAGTCACGCGAGGAACCGGAGCCGTACTCCTTGCCGCCCAGGACGACCAGCGGGGTGCCTGCCGCCGCGTAGTTCTGGGCCGCGTCGTAGATGAACGCCTGCGGGGCTCCCTCGACGGTGAAGTCGCGGGTGTAGCCGCCCTGCACGTCGTCCAGCAGCTGGTTGCGCAGCCGGATGTTCGCGAACGTGCCGCGGATCATGACCTCGTGGTTGCCGCGGCGCGAGCCGTAGGAGTTGAAGTCCTTGCGCTCGATGCCGTGCTCGACCAGGTACTGCGCGGCCGGCGTGCCGGGCTTGATCGCGCCGGCGGGGGAGATGTGGTCGGTGGTGACCGAGTCGCCCAGCTTCGCCAGCACCCGGGCGCCGGAGATGTCCTGCACCGGGGCCGGTTCGGCGGTCATGCCGTCGAAGTACGGGGGCTTCCGGACGTAGGTGGACTCGGCCTCCCACTCGAAGGTCTTGCCGGTCGGCGTCGGCAGCGACTTCCACCGCTCGCCGCCGTCGAACACGTCGGCGTAGTCCTTCTTGAACATCTCCTGGGTGATCGCGGAGTCGATGGTCTCCTGGATCTCCTGCGGCGACGGCCAGATGTCCTTCAGGAACACGTCGTTGCCGTCGCTGTCCTGGCCGAGCGGCTGGGTCGCGAAGTCGAAGTCCATCGTCCCGGCCAGCGCGTACGCGATGACCAGCGGCGGGGACGCCAGGTAGTTCATCTTGACGTCCGGGTTGATCCGGCCCTCGAAGTTCCGGTTGCCCGAGAGCACCGAGACCGCGGTGAGGTCGTTCTCCTGGATCGCGGCGGAGATCTCGTCCGACAGCGGGCCCGAGTTGCCGATGCACGTGGTGCAGCCGTAGCCGACCAGGTGGTAGCCCAGCTTCTCCAGGTACGGCCAGAGACCGGCCTTGTCGTAGTAGTCGGTGACGACCTGCGAACCCGGCGCCATCGACGTCTTGACCCACGGCTTGACCGACAGGCCCTTGTCGACCGCGTTGCGCGCGAGCAGCGCCGCGCCCAGCATGACCGACGGGTTCGAGGTGTTGGTGCACGAGGTGATCGAGGCGATCACCACGGCGCCGTGGTCGAGCACGAACTCGCCGCGGTCGGCGGTGGACACCTTGACCGGCTTGGTCGGGCGCCCGGTGGCCCCGTTCGCCGCGGACTGCACCGGCACCGCGGTCTCGTCCTGGAACGACAGCGCGGCCGGGTCGGAGGCCGGGAAGGTCTCCTCGACGGTCTCGTCGACGTTGGTGTGCGGGGTCGGCTGCTCGTCCTCGGCGTAGTCGTGCACCGACTTGCGGAACGAGGACTTCGCGTCGGTCAGCTCGATGCGGTCCTGCGGGCGCTTCGGGCCGGCGATCGACGGGACGACCGTCGACAGGTCCAGCTCGAGGTACTCGGAGTACTGCGCCTCGTGTGACGGGTCGTGCCAGAGGCCCTGCTCCTTGGCGTACGCCTCGACCAGCGCGACCTGCTCGGCCGAACGGCCGGTGAGCTTGAGGTAGCGGACGGTCTCCTCGTCGATCGGGAAGATCGCCGCGGTGGAGCCGAACTCCGGGCTCATGTTGCCGATGGTGGCGCGGTTGGCCAGCGGCACCTGGGCGACGCTCTCGCCGTAGAACTCGACGAACTTGCCGACCACGCCGTGGCGGCGCAGCATCTCGGTGATCGTGAGCACGACGTCGGTCGCGGTCACGCCCGCCGGGATCTCGCCGGTCAGCTTGAAGCCGACGACGCGCGGGATCAGCATGGAGACCGGCTGGCCCAGCATGGCCGCCTCGGCCTCGATGCCGCCGACGCCCCAGCCCAGCACGCCGAGGCCGTTGACCATGGTGGTGTGCGAGTCGGTGCCGACGCAGGAGTCGGGGTACGCCTGGCCGTTGCGGGCCATGACGGTGCGGGCCAGGTGCTCGATGTTGACCTGGTGCACGATGCCGGTGCCCGGCGGGACGACCTTGAACTCGTCGAAGGCGCCCTGGCCCCAGCGCAGGAACTGGTAGCGCTCGCGGTTGCGCTCGTACTCGATCTCCACGTTGCGCTCGAAGGCGTCCGCGCGGCCGAACACGTCGATGATCACCGAGTGGTCGATGACCATCTCGGCGGGCGCGAGCGGGTTGACCTTGTCCGGGTCGCCGCCGAGGGCGGTCACGGCCTCGCGCATGGTGGCCAGGTCGACCACGCAGGGCACGCCGGTGAAGTCCTGCATGATCACCCGGGCGGGCGTGAACTGGATCTCGATCGACGGGTCCGCGTTCGGATCCCATCCGCCGAGCGCGCGGATGTGGTCGGCGGTGATGTTCGCGCCGTCCTCGGTGCGCAGCAGGTTCTCGAGGAGGATCTTCAGGCTGTAGGGCAGCCGGGCGGCGCCTTCGACCTTGTCCAGGCGGAAGATCTCGTACGAGTTCTCTTCCACCTGCAAGGTGTCCTTGGCGCCGAAGCTGTCCTTGCTAGGTGCAGTCACGTCTAACTCCAGTGGCATGGATTCCACGCCGCCGCCGGCGTGTCCTCCCGGGTCAGTTCGGTGTCGGTCTCCGGGTCGTCGGGATCGACCCGCGCGAGTCTTGCGCACCCCCACCGTAGAACCGGAACCGGGAGGGCACACCTCGTCTTCTCGACCCAAACAGTACGCGTGTCCTGTATTTCGTTCAAGACGACACGCGGAGTGACGTGCGCCATCCGGACACGCGGTCCCGCCAGGTCCCCCGAACAGGGGAAATGATCTCCGCGGTGTGTAAGTTCTTCCTGAGGCTTGTGATAGTGGTGTGACTGCAGAGGTACGCGGTGTGCCCGCGGGACGGCAGCGGGCGAGCGGAGGTGGCGGGCGTGAGGGTCCGGCGTGGACAGTCCGGGACGGCGGGCGCGCTGGTGCGCGGAGCCGGGGCCCGGCGCGGGCTGGCGATCGCGACGGTCACCCTGGCGGCCCTGCTCGGCGCGACGAGCACCGGGCTCGCGGTGCCCCCGCCGCCGCCGAACCCGAGCGACTCCTCGATCGACTCCGCCAAGGGCGACGCGAACGCGAAGGCCGGCGAGGTCGGCAGGCTCACCAACCAGCTCGCGCAGGCCGAGCAGAAGCTCAGCGCGCTGCAGGACAACGTCGAGCTGAAGCAGGAACAGGCCATGAAGGCCCTGGTCGACCTGCAGACCGCGCAGGACGAGGCGACCCAGGCGCAGAACGACGCGAAGTCGGCGCGCCAGGAGGCGGACGCGGCGGTCGGCGCCATCGAGAAGGCCCGCGCGGACGCGAAGAAGTTCGCCGCCGCGAGCTTCGAGCAGGGCAGCACGATCGGGTCGATCTCGGCGTACCTGACCTCGGACAGCCCGAAGGACCTGCTCGCCCGCGCCCAGCTGCTCAACTCCATCGGCGGCTCGCGGCTCAACGCGATGGACCGGCTCCAGCAGGCGCAGACGGAGAAGGCCAACAAGGACTCCGCCGCGCGCAAGGCGCTGGAGCTGGCGCAGCAGAAGCAGGACGCGGCCACGCGGGCGAAGGGCACCGCGGACGCCGCGCAGTCCGCCGCCGTGTCCGCGCAGCAGGCCCAGGCCGCGCAGAACACGCAGCTGGAAGCCAACAAAAACGCCGTCGAGCAGCAGCTGTACGCCGCGCAGGCGAAGGTCAACGGGCTGCAGGGGCAGCGCCAGCGCTACCAGGACTGGCTCGCGCAGAAGCAGCGCGAGGACGAGGAGCGCGCCCGGCAGGCGGCCCTGCGGGCAGCCGCGGCGAACAACGACGACGGCGGCGACAACGGCGGCGGAAGCCGCGGCCGGCCGTCCCCGGCGGCGGGCAGTTCGATCGAGGCCGTGATCGCGCGGGCGCTGTCCAAGGTGGGCATGCCGTACGCGTGGGGCGGCGGCAACGGCAGCGGCCCGACCCGCGGCATCCGCGACGGCGGCGTGGCCGACCGGTACGGCGACTACCGCAAGATCGGCTTCGACTGCTCCGGCCTGATGATCTACGCCTTCGCCGGCGTGCAGGGCCTGCCGCACTTCAGCGGCTACCAGTACACCTCCGGCCGCCGCGTCCCGCTGTCGCAGATGCGCCGCGGCGACATGCTCTTCTGGGGCGGCTCGGGCGGCATCCACCACGTCGCGCTGTACCTGGGCAACGGCCAGATGGTCGAGGCCCCGCAGTCGGGTTCGTACGTCCGCGTGACGTCGGTCCGCTACGGCGGGATCATGCCGTACGCGACGCGCCTCATCGGCTGAGCGGGCTCCACACGTAGAGCGTCGTCTCGGTCACCGCGGTGAACCCGAGCCGTTCGAGGATCGGACGGCTCGTGGGCAGCGCGTCGACCTGGAGATAGGCGACCCCGCGAGCCCGGGCCGCGCCGACCCGGTGCGCGACGAGGGCGCGGTAGAGGCCCCGGCCGCGCCATTCCGGGAGCGTCGCGCCGCCCCAGAGTCCGGCGAATCCGGTGCCGGGCACCAGTTCCAGCCGGGACGCGGCGACGAACCGGCCGTCCGCTTCAGCCACGACATGCGTGGTGGTCCCGGCGTCGGCACGGGCCCGGGCGAGCAGATCCGCGGCGACCGCGGCTTCGTCGTGACCGAACACCGAGGCCGACAGGGTCGCGATGCGCAGCAGGTCGTCGCTGCTGTCGGCTTCGCGCACGACCACGTCGGTGGACGGCGGAGCGGAGGCGGCAACGGCGTCCAGCGGCGCGATCAGGACGGTTTCGGTTTCCTCTGGGACGAATCCGGCCGCGAGCAACCGCTCGGGCAGCTCCGCGGGACGGTCGTGGCTGCGGGTCTTCCACTCGAACTCCTCGCCGCGCGCGGCGAAGAACGCGCGCTGGCGGGCGATCAGGTCGTCGAGCGCGCCGCCGGTCACGCCGAGGTCGGGCGGTCCGGAGACAAACCCGCGGCGGCCGCCGGTGAGGCGCGCGAGCGGGCCGTCGGCGGTCAGCTGCTGCCCGGGTTCGGCCTGGGTCAGTTCGGCTCGGCGGACTTCGCGGTCGTAAGCGGCGAGCAGCCGCGCGGCGTCGGGCACGCCCGGGAATTTAACCCGGACGACCCCGCAGCGCGCGCGGGTTTCCGGGGCGGGCACGCTGGGTGCATGACTGAGAGCGCCCGGTTCGCCGGGATCGTGCTGGCCGGCGGGTCCGCGCGGCGCCTGTCCGGAGTGGACAAGCCGGAGCTGCGGGTCGGCGGGATCTCCTTGCTGGGCCGGGCGGTCGAGGCGCTGTCCGGAGCGGATCCGGTCGTCGTGTGCGGTCCGCAGCGGCCGGGGTACGACACCGTCGTCTGGACCCGCGAGGCCGTTCCCGGCGCGGGGCCTGTGGCGGCGCTGGCCGCTGGGCTCGAAGCGGTCGATGCGGACATTGTCGTGCTGCTCGCCGCTGATCTCCCCGGCATCCGGCGCTCCACAGTGGACCGGCTGCGGTCCACTGTGGTCAGCGCGGACGGCGCGGTGCTCGTCGACGCGGCAGGGGAGCGACAGTGGCTGGTGAGCGCCTGGCGCACGGCGGCTCTGCGCGAGGCGATGCCGGAGCGTCCGGAAAACGCGTCGCTGCGCCGGACGCTCGGCGGATTGCGGATCGCCGAGGTCGCCGCGGGGCCCGGCGAGAGCGACGACATCGACACGCCGGAGGACCTGGAAAAGCACCGCTGACAGGGGCTTCACAGCTGTCACACCGGCGATGCGATTGGCTACCGTCGCGGGAAGTTCTCGACCCAGTAGGGTCGCGGGCGAGCACGCAGACGCGGAAACCCCTGGAGGAAGAGTGACCGAGCCCGGCTTCGCCGAGGGAGCGAACGGGCAGCAGCCCGGCACCCCGGCGCGGGACGCCCAGCTGCTGGAACGCACCGTGTTCGAGGTGAAGCGCGTCATCGTCGGACAGGACCGGCTGGTGGAGCGCATGCTCGTCGGGCTGCTGGCGAAGGGGCACCTGCTGCTCGAGGGCGTGCCCGGGGTCGCGAAGACGCTCGCGGTCGAGACGTTCGCGCGCGTGGTGGGCGGGTCGTTCTCCCGCGTGCAGTTCACCCCCGACCTGGTGCCCGCCGACATCCTCGGCACGCGCATCTACCGCCAGGGCGCCGAGCGCTTCGACGTCGAACTGGGCCCGGTCGTCGCGAACTTCGTGCTCGCCGACGAGATCAACCGCGCCCCGGCGAAGGTGCAGTCGGCGATGCTCGAGGTGATGGCCGAGCGGCACGTGTCGATCGGCGGCAAGACCTTCCCGATGCCCGATCCGTTCCTCGTGCTGGCCACGCAGAACCCGATCGAGAACGAGGGCGTCTACCCGCTGCCGGAAGCCCAGCGCGACCGGTTCCTGTTCAAGATCCTGGTCGAGTACCCCTCCGCCGAGGAGGAGCGCGAGATCATCTACCGGATGGGCGTCACGCCGCCGGAGCCGCACGAGGTGCTGAGCCCGGCGGAGCTGGTGCGGCTGCAGGGCGTCGCGTCGCAGGTGTTCGTGCACCACGCGCTGGTCGACTACGTCGTGCGGCTGGTGCTCACCACGCGCACCCCGAACGACCACGGGCTGTCCGACGTCGCGGGCTGGGTGTCGTACGGCGCCTCGCCGCGCGCGAGCCTCGGCATCATCGCCGCGGCGCGGGCGCTGGCGCTCGTGCGCGGCCGCGACTACGTGCTCCCGCAGGACGTCGTCGACGTCGTGCCGGACGTGCTGCGGCACCGCCTCGTGCTGTCCTACGACGCGCTGGCCGACGGCGTCCCGGTGGACCACATCGTCACCCGCGTGCTGCAGACCGTGCCGCTGCCGCAGGTTTCGGCCCGGCCGCAGGGCGGCGCCGGCCCCGTGCCGGCGGGCGCGCCCGTCAGGTAGCGGCGTGGCTGGCACCTCCTCGGAAGAACCGGGCGGACGGCCCGGCTGGGCCCCGCCGATCCTGCGCGGCGATCGGATGGAAGCGGGACTGCGCACCCTCGAACTGGAAGTGCGCCGCCGCCTCGACGGGCTGCTCCAGGGCAACCATCTCGGGCTCGTCCCGGGGCCGGGTTCCGAGCCCGGCGAGGCGCGGCCGTACCAGCCCGGCGACGACGTGCGCCGGATGGACTGGGCGGTCACCGCGCGGACGACGACGCCGCACATCCGCGAGACGGTCGCGGACCGCGAGCTGGAGACGTGGGTCGTCGCGGACATGTCGGCGAGCCTCGACTTCGGCACCGCGCTGTGCGAGAAGCGCGATCTGGTCGTCTGCGCGACCGCCGCGGTCGCGCATCTGACCGGCGGCGGCGGAAACCGGATCGGCGCGCTCGTGTCCAACGGCGAAGGCATCACCCGGCTCCCGGCGCGCGGCGGGCTTCCGCACGCCCGCGGTCTGGTCCGGCGGCTCGCCGAGACGCCCCGCGCCGCCGAAGGCGTCCGCGGCGACCTCGCCGAGGCGCTGGAAAAGCTGCGCCGTCCGCCGCGGCGGCGCGGACTGGCGGTGGTGATCTCCGACTTCCTCGGCCCGATGGACTGGGAGCGCCCGTTGCGCGCGCTCGGCGGAAGGCACGAGCTGATCGCGATCGAGATCGTCGACCCGCGCGACGTGGACCTGCCGGACGTCGGCACCGTCGTGCTGGCCGACCCGGAGACCGGACGGCAGCGCGAGGTGCACGCTTCAGCGTTGCTGCGCAAGGAGTTCGGCGCGGCGGCGAACGCGCACCGGCAGGCGGTCGCGGCCGGTCTGCGCCGGGCCGGGGCCGCGCATCTGGTGCTGCGCACCGATTCCGACTGGATCGCGGACATGGTGCGGTTCGTGGTCGCCCGCAAGCGCCGCTGGTCGGGAGGCGTCGCATGACCACGATGCACGCGGCAACCGGTAAGGAGGCGACGGCATGAGCCTCGCCGGATTCAGTTCGCCGTGGTGGTTCCTGCTGCTGATCGCGGTCGCCGCGGTGGCGGCCGCGTACGTGCTGTCGCAGCGGCAGCGGCGCCGCCGGGTGATGCGGTTCGCGAATCTGGAGCTGCTGGAGAAGGTCGCGCCCAAGGCGCAGGGCTGGATCCGGCACGTGCCCGCGGTGCTGATCGTGCTGTCGCTGCTGTTCCTGACGGTCTCGCTGGCCGGTCCGACGGCGGAGCAGAAGGTGCCGCGCAACCGGGCGACGGTCATGCTGGTGATCGACGTGTCGCTGTCGATGGAAGCCACCGACGTCGCCCCGACGCGGCTGAAGGCGGCCCAGGACGCGGCGAAGCAGTTCGCGCAGAACATGACCCCGGGCGTCAACCTGGGCCTGATCTCGTTCGCCGGAACCGCGACCGTGCTGGTCAACCCGACCACGGACCGGGCAGGCGTGACGAAGGCGATCGACAACCTGAAGCTCGCCCAGTCCACCGCCACCGGCGAGGGCATCTACGCGGCGATGCAGTCGATCCAGAGCTTCTCCGCGGTGGTCGGCGGCGCGGACGGTCCGCCGCCCGCACGAATCGTCCTGATGAGCGACGGCAAGCAGACGGTGCCGGAAGACCTGTACGCCCCGCGCGGCGCGTACACCGCGGCGCAGGCGGCGAAGCAGGCGCAGATGCCGATCTCGTCGATCTCGTTCGGCACCGAGCACGGGTCGGTCGACATCGAGGGCAAGCAGCAGGACGTCCGCGTGGACGACGAATCCCTGCGCGAGATCGCCCGGCTGTCCGGGGGAGAGTTCTACAAGGCGGCGAGCGCGGACGAGCTGAAACGCGTCTACGCCGACCTGGGCGAGCAGATCGGGTACGAGCTGAAGAACGCGGACGCGAGCAAGCCGTGGGTGGTGCTGGGGACGATCATCCTCATGGCCGGGGCGGCGACCGCGCTGGTGTTCGGCCAGAGACTGCCTTGACGCCGGTCGCTTCCGGCGGGGAGCGGTCCGGGCCGGAAGCGACACGCGGATCCACACCATGCCGCCGCCGCGCGGTTCCTGGCGTGAGCCGTCTTCACGGCGTGGCGAAACCGTTCTGCCGCCAGCCTTCGTACACCGCGATCGCCGTCGTGTTCGCCAGGTTCAGCGACCGGTTGTTGGGCAGCATCGGCAACCGCAGCCGCTCGGTGACCTCCGGAGCGCGCTGAACCTCGTCCGGCAGCCCGGCGGACTCCGGCCCGAACATCAGCACATCCCCTGGCGCGTAAGAAACCTCCGTGTAGAGCCGGGTCGCCCCGGCGCTGAACGCATACACCTTCGCGGGCAGCAACGCCTTCCACGCCGCGGCCAGATCGGCGTGCACGTGGACCCGCGCGAGGTCGTGGTAATCGAGCCCGGCACGGCGGAGCTGCTTGTCCTCCAAGGTGAACCCCAGCGGTTCGACCAGGCGCAGCTCGCATCCGGTGTTCGCGGCCAGCCGGATCGCGTTGCCGGTGTTGGGCGGGATTTCGGGGCAGTAGAACAAGACTCGGAACACGGGAAGCCTCACGCCGCCTCGGGTAGATACTTCGCGTAAGCCGCGCGCACTTCCGGCGGCGGTTCCGCTTTGCGGTAGTTCTCGGTGTCGACGAACACGTACCGCAGCCGGAGCTCGGTGGTCACGGTGTCGCCGCGGCGGATGTCCAGCTCGAACCGCATCGACGTGGTGCCCAGGTGCACCAGATAGACCGATACCACGAGCTCGTCGTCGAAACGGCACGGCGCGAAATACCGCAGATTCGACTCGGCGACCACCAGGTCGACGCCGGTGGCGAGCAGCGCGTCGTGCGAACCGAAGAGGGTTCTTTCCACCTCGAACGCCGCCATGTCCGCGTAGGCAAGGTAATGCGCGTTGAAGACGATCCCCTGAGCGTCGCATTCGTGGTAGCGCACGCGCAGGGGCATTTCAACGAGAGGGCGGCGTTCGGTCACCCGACCAATCTAGCGATCAGCCGTGCAGGGCGCGGTAGGTGTCGGCCGCCCCCCGATGCAGCGGCACCGGTTGCGTGCCGATCAGCGTCCGCACGTCCAGGAACTGCGTCCCGACCGCCTGTGCGGGCACGAGCTCGGCAGCCCGCCCCGCGAGCACCCGAACCACCGCCGCCGCCACGTCGAACGGCAGCTTGGGCGAGCAGACCAGCAGATTCGCCACCCCGATCGTGCCCAGCGCGCCGACCCCGCGGTAAGCCCCGGCGGGCACCTGCACCTGTTCGTACAGCGGACCGTACGCCTTGCGCAGCTGGGGGAGCACCGACGTCAGCGGGATGAGCGAGAGCGGCGTCGTGCGGTTGAGGTCGGCGAGGGCGGGCGTCGGGATGCCGCCGGACCAGAGGAACGCGTCGATCCGGCGGTCGTGCAGGGCGGCGACCGCGTCGTTCAGCGGCAGATGCTGTGCTTGGACCGGGATGTTGCTCGCGGCGAAGACCCGTTCGCCCAGTTGCGCGGCGCCCGAGCGGCTCGCGCCGACCGAGATCGGGCGGCCGGCCAGCGAGCGCAGGTCGGTGAGCTGGTCCTCGGCGCGGACGACCAGCTGGAGGTAGTTCTCGTAGACGCGGCCGAGTGCTTGCAGCGGAACGGGTTTCCCGAACGGCGTGCCGCCGGTGATCGCGGATTGCGCCACGTCGGCGAGCGCCAGCCCGAAGTCGGCCGTTCCGTCCTGGACGCGTTGCACGTTCTCGACGCTCGCCTCGGTGGGCAGCGCGCTGCAGTGCAGCCGCGGTTCGGCGCGCGACAGTTCGGCGGCCAGGACCTCGGCGAAGGCCAGGTAGAAGCCGCCGGGTTCGCCGGACGCGATGGTGATCTTCCGGTCCGGGCCGCGGTAGGTGTCGTCGCAGGCGGCGAGCGTCAGGGCGAGGCCGCCGAGGAGCGCGGTTCGGCGGGTGACCTTCACGGCGTCACCGCCGCGGGCAGCGTGATCCGGACTTGCAGGCCGTGCGGTTCGACCGCGCGCAGCTCCAGAACCCCGCCCCGGGCACGGGTTTGCTCCCGCGCGATGGCGAGACCGAGGCCGGTGCCGCGAGGCGCGCCGTCGCCGCCCGCGCGCCAGAACCGTTCGGTGGCCCGGGCGAGGTCCTCCGGAGGAAGGCCCGGACCGTCGTCGGAGACGATCAGCGTGACACTGTCCGAAGTGGACTCCCAAGCGGCGGTGATGGTCGCTCCCTGACCGGCGTGGTGGACGGCGTTGTCCAGCAGGACGTCGAGAATCTGCGCCAGTTCGCTTTCCGGCGTACGCACCAGCAGCGGCTCAGTATGCACTTCGCACGGCACGAGGGTCGCGCCGGCTTCGTCGGCGGACAACCGCCATGCGTCGACCCGCTCCGCCACGACAGCGGCCAGGTCGGCGGGCTCGTCGTCGGCCCGTGCGGCCAGCCGGGTCGCGGTGCTTTCCGCGGTGGCGAGGGCGAGCAAACCGTCGAGAATCCGTTCCAGGCGTTCGACTTCCGCCACCGTTGCCTCGTAGGCCGGGCGGTTTTCGACCTCGGTGCCGAGCAGGTCGAGCCGGAGCCGGAGCGCGGCCATCGGGTTTCGCAGCTGGTGCGAGGTGTCCGCGACGAGCCGCTGCTGCTGGTTCGCCGACTCGACCACAGCGTCGGACATCCGGTTCACCGACGCCGCGAGCGACCGCAATTCGCGCGGCCCGGACCGTTCCGGCACCTGCGCCCGGCGCCCGCCCGCCACCGCCAGCACGCCGGTTTCCAGCTCCACCAGCGGTCGCACCATCCACCGCGACAGCAGGACCGCGAGCAGCACGAACAGCGCCGCGACCACCATCGCCCCGGCCGCGATCGCGCTCCACGCCGCCGCGACGTCCTGCGCCGCGGCGGTCACCGAAGCACGCAGCAGCACCACACCGGACACCCGCGTCCCGGTGCCGACCGGGCGCGCGAACAGCACAGGAGTGTCCGACCACGGCTGGATCCGTTCGACCGGCGCTTCCGGCTCGTTGCGCAGCGTCGCCTCGATGACGGTCCGGGCGTCCGGATCACTGCTGGTCAGACCGCCGGTTTCGACCAGCGGCTGCCGCTGCGCGTCGACGATCAGCACGCCTTCGCTGTATAACGACGAATACTGCCGCGCGTCGGCGTTCAACGCGGTCGCGTCGCCGGAATCGACCGCCTGTTGCGCGAGCACCACGAAGCGGTCGACGTCGCTGCTGCGCGAAATCACCAGCTGCTGGGTCCGCTGATCGGCGGTCGCGGACAGCAGCGGAACCGCGAACGCCGCCACGACGGCGAGCGCGAGCGTGACGAGGACAGCCAGCAGGCGAGTGCGCAACGATCAGCTCCGGCCGAGCCGGTAGCCGAAGCCGCGGATCGTGGTGAGCAGGCCGGGCCGGTCGAGTTTCGCGCGCAGCTGCGTCATGTGGACGTCGAGCGAGCGGGAAACGGCGAGGTACGCGTCGCCCCACACCTCGTCCATCAGCTGCTGGCGGCTCACCGCGGTGCCGGGCCGCGCGGCGAGCACCGCCAGCACCGCGAATTCTTTCGTGGTCAGCCCGATGTCGCGGCCGCCGACCACGACCCGGCGCGCGCCCAGATCGATCTCGACGTCCTCGATCTGCACCACCGGGTCCTTCGGCGCGGGGGAGGAGCTGCCCGCCCGCCGCGCCACCGCGTCCATCCTGGCCAGCAACTCCGCCATCCGCACCGGTTTCGCCAGGTAGTCGTCAGCGCCGAAGCGCAGCGCCCGGACGACCGAACGCTCGTCGTCGCGCGCGGTCAGCACGATCACCGGCACCGGAGAGACCTGACGGATCTTGCGCAGCACGTCCAGCCCGTCGAGATCCGGCAGGCCGAGGTCGAGAAGCAGCAGGTCCGCGTCCCGGTGCCGGGTGAGCGCGTCCGAGCCGCGGCCGACCGCGGTGACCGAGTGGCCGTGCGCCTGCAGCGTTTCGGCGAGTGCCCGGGCGACCCCGGTGTCGTCCTCCACGAGCAGCACGCGCACGGCCGTCCTCCCGATCAGTCCTCGCCGCGTTCGAGGGCGGACGAACGCGAAGTTTCCCGCATTGTCGCGTACACGACGAGCGACACGAGGACGCAACCCGCGACGTACCAGAAGAAGAGTGATTCGTGACCCGCCTTCTTCAGCGCCTGGGCGATCAGCTCGGCGGTCCCGCCGAAGATCGCGACGGTGAGCGCGTAGGGCAGGCCGACGCCGATCGCGCGGATCCGCGTCGGGAACAGCTCGGCCTTCACGATCGCGTTGATCGAGGTGTAGCCGGTCACGATCACCAGCGCGCCGAGCAGCAGCAGGAACGCGAGGAACGGCTGGCTGGTGCGCGCCATCAGGGTCATGATCGGCACGGTCAGCAGGGTGCCCGCGATGCCGAAGAACATCAGCAGCTTGCGCCGGCCGATCCGGTCCGAGAGCCGTCCGGCCAGCGGCTGCAGGATCGCGAAGATCAGCAGCGCGACGAACATGATCACGGTGACCGTGCGGCGCGGGATGTGCGCGGTGTTCTCCAGGAACTTCTGCGTGTAGGTGGCGTAGGTGTAGAACGCGACCGTGCCGCCGAGCGTCAGGCCGACGACGAGCAGGATCTCCCGCGGGTACTTCACGAGCTGGCGCAGCGTGCCGCGCTCGCCCTTGCCGGTTTCCGCCCCCTCGGTGGCCCGCTGGTAGCTCTCCGACTCGTCCATCGACCGCCGCAGCGCCATCACGATCACCGCCGCGAGCGCGCCGACGACGAACGCGATCCGCCAGCCCCAGTCGCCCATCTGCTTGTCGGTGAGCACGCTCTGCAGGATCAGCTGCAGCCCCAGCGCGAGCAGCTGCCCGCCGACGAGCGTCACGTACTGGAAGCTGGAGTAGAACCCGCGCTTGCCGGGCGTGGCCACCTCGGACAGGTACGTCGCCGAGGTGGAGTACTCGCCGCCGACCGAAAGCCCTTGCAGCAGCCGGGAAAACACCAGCAGGATCGGCGCCGCGATGCCGATCGTCGCGTAGCCCGGCGTCAGCGCGATGAGCAGCGAGCCGCACGCCATCATCGAAACCGAGAGCACGAGCGCGGAACGCCGTCCGTAGCGGTCGGCGAACCGGCCGAGCAGCCAGCCGCCGAGCGGCCGCATGAGGAATCCGACGGCGAACACCGCCGCGGTGTTGAGGAACTGCGCCGTGGCATCGCCGCCGGGGAAGAACGCCTTCGCGAAGTAGACGGTGAACGCCGAATAGGCGTACCAGTCGTACCACTCGACGAGGTTTCCGATCGAGCCGCGCAGCACGTTGCCGACCACGCGCCGCTCGTCCCGCGCCGAGCCGGCGTCCTGGATCCGGGTAGTCATCCTTGACCTCCTGTGTCGCGACTCACGGTGACCAACCGGGCAGTAACCATCAAGGTCGAGACGCGGTTCCTTACCGTCGCTTAGGACGGGAGTGCCGGGTGCGCCGCCGGTCAGCGCAGCCGATAGCCTCAGGCGGGCGCAACCGCGAAGACGACGAGGAGAACGCAGTGGGACGGTCGGTCTTGGTCACCGGCGGCAACCGGGGCATCGGGCTGGCGATCGCCCGCGACCTCGCGGAGCAGGGCCACCGGGTCGCGGTCACGCACCGCGGGTCCGGCGCGCCGGAGGGGCTGTTCGGCGTGCAGGCCGACGTCACCGACGCCGAGCAGGTGGACGCGGCGTTCAAGCTCGTGGAGGAGCACCAGGGGCCGGTCGAGGTCCTGGTGTCCAACGCCGGGCTCACCGACGACACCTTGCTCATGCGGATGTCGGAGGAGCAGTTCGAGCGCGTGCTGAACGCGAACCTCACCGGCGCGTTCCGCGTCGCCAAGCGGGCCTCGCGCGGCATGCTGCGCGCCCGCTGGGGCCGGTTCGTGTTCATCTCGTCCGTGGTGGGCCTTTCCGGCTCGGCCGGGCAGGCGAACTACGCGGCCTCGAAGGCGGGCCTGGTCGGCTTCGCGCGTTCGCTCGCGCGGGAGCTGGGCTCGCGCAACATCACCGCGAACGTGGTCGCGCCCGGTTTCGTGCACACCGACATGACCGACGCGCTGAGCGAGGACCGGCGCAAGGAGATCCTCGCCAACGTCCCGTCCGGCCGCTACGCCGAACCGGCCGAGATCGCCGCCGCGGTGCGGTACCTGTCCTCGGACGAGGCGGGCTACGTCAACGGCGCGGTGCTGCCCGTCGACGGCGGCCTCGGCCTCGGCCACTGACTTTTCCCGAGAAGAACACCCCACGACCTGGAGGACGTGTTGCCCGGATTGCTCGAAGGCAAGCGGCTGCTGATCACCGGCGTCATCACCGACGCCTCGCTGGCGTTCCACGCGGCCCGCATCGCCCAGCAGGAGGGCGCGAAGGTCGTGCTCACCGGCTTCGGACGGCTGTCGCTGGTGGAGCGCATCGCCAAGCGGCTGCCGGAGCCCGCCCCGGTGCTGGAACTGGACGTCACGAACCAGGAGCACCTCGACTCGCTCGCCGACCGCGTCCGCGAGCACGTCGACGGCCTCGACGGCGTGCTGCACTCGATCGGCTTCGCGCCGCAGAGCTGCCTCGGCGCGCCGTTCCTGGACGCCCCCAGCGACGACGTGAAGGTCGCGGTCGACGTCTCGGCGTTCTCGTTCAAGTCGCTCGCGGTCGCGACGCTGCCGCTGCTCGGCCGCGGCGCCTCGATCGTCGGCATGGACTTCGACGCGCGCGTCGCCTGGCCGGTCTACAACTGGATGGGCGTCGCGAAGGCCGCGCTGGAGTCGGTGAACCGCTACCTGGCCAAGGAACTCGGCCCGCAGGGCATCCGGGTCAACCTGGTCAGCGCCGGCCCGATGAAGACCATGGCCGCGAAGTCCATCCCCGGCTTCGGCGAACTCGAAGGCGGCTGGGACGGCCGCGCGCCGCTCGGCTGGGACTCCGCGGACCCGGAGCCGACCGCCAAGACGGTCTGCGTCGCGCTGTCCGACTGGATGCCCGCGACCACCGGTTCGATGATCATGGTCGACGGCGGAGTGCACGCGCTCGGGATCTGAGTTTGGTGCTGCGAATGGCCCCGCGGGAGTGTTCCTGCGGGGCCATTCGTCTTTTTCAGGCGGCCACCAGGTCCGGTGCGGTGTCGCGGTGGTGGAGGCGCAGGGCCGCGGTGAGGGCGGCTACGGCTAGTGCGCCGAGTGCGACGCTTACCCAGGCGACGCTGGAGAATCCCATTCCCGCGCTGATCGTGGTGCCGCCGAGCCAGGGGCCGACGGTGTTGCCGACGTTGAACGCGGAGGTTGTGCTTGCGCCTACGAGGGTCGAGGTGCCGCCTGCTGCGGCGTAGGCGCGGACGTTGAGTGCCGGGTTGGCGGCGAATCCGGCTGCGCCCAGGATGAGTACGGCGGTTACTGCTACCGGTGGGGTGGTGGCGAAGGCTAGTGCGACGAGGGCGGCGAGGGCGATGCCGAGGCTGCCGTAAAGGGTGGCGAACGGGTACTTGTCGGCTAGTTTGCCGCCTGCGTAAATTCCGATGACTGCGCCGCCGCCGAAGAGGGCGAGGACCACTGGGACACCTGCTTCGGGGAGTCCGGCTACGGAGACCAGCAGGGGTGCCAGGTAACTGAACGTCGCGAAGACCATTGCCTGGAGGAGGGCGATCACGCCCAGGGCTAGCCAGAGGCGGCTGCGGCGGAATACCTGTAGTTCTTCGGTGATCCTCGGTGCTTCGGTTTCCTTGGGGGTGCGGGGGACTGAGAGCAGGACGGCCAGGGCGGCGATGATGGTTAGTGCGGCTACCGCCCAGAATGCGCTGCGCCAGCCTGCGTGTTGTCCCAGCAGGGTGCCTGCGGGGACGCCTATGACGTTCGCGATTGTCAGTCCGCCGACCAGTACTGCTAGCGCTTGTCCGCGGCGGGCTTCCGGGACGAGGTTGACGGTGGTTGCGGCGGCTACTGCCCAGAAACCGGCGCAGGCTACTGCGCTGATGATTCTGGTGGCGAAGAGGAGGGGGTAGCCGTCGGCGATTGCGCCTATGACGTGTGCGGCGCTGAAGACGGCTAGGAGTCCTAGGAGGGTGGTTCGGCGGGGGAGGCGGATTGTGCCTATTGCTAGCAAGGGGGCGCCGATGACCATGCCGATGGCGAAGGCGGAGATCAGGAGGCCTGCGTCTGGGATAGTTACGTTCAGGTCGGAGGCCATTCCGGGGAGGAGGCCGGTGATCATGAACTCGGAGGTGCCCAGGGCGAAGATGCTGAGGCCGAGTACGAAGACGGCTGGGGGCACGGGTGGGCTCTCTTTCTGGAACTTTTAGTACAAAATGTTGATGTATGGGGGCCTCGTCGCCTGGCGGCGACATTGGCCCGGCTTGGTTGCGTGGGGCACCCCGAAGCTGGATTGTGCTGACGGTTCGGGGGTGCTTGTCAAGGCGGGAAAGATGCCTTGACAAGCACCCCCGAACCGCAGATGCGCTTCGTATCGGGGTGCGGGGGAGGGCTGGGTGCCTCGCTAGTTGGGTGCACCGGCTGCGGGTCGGGCTGGGTGCCTAGATAGCGGGTGCATCGGCTGCGGGGTGGTGTGGGTGTCTAGATAACGGGTGCACTGGCTGCGGGGTGGGGCTGGGTGCCTTGATGGTTGGGCTCACCGGCTGCGGGTGGGGCTGGGTGCCTCGCTCGTTGGGCGCACCGGCTGCGGGGGCGGTGTGGGTGCCTCGATTGTTGGGTATTTCGGCTGCGGTTTGGGTGGGGGGTTAGCGCCCCAATGTGGCATTGGGTGCGTCGGATGCACCCAATGTGGCGTTCGGTGCGTGGGATGCACCCAATGCCGCATTGGGGCGCGTCGCGGCGGCTGCGGGTGGGCGGCGGTGGCGGTTAGCGGGTTAGCGGCGGGTGATTGCGCTTGTCGCTAGTTCTGCTACTGAGGTCAGTGCTTCTCGTTCTGCTCCGCGGCGGGACATGGTGCGGATTCCCGAGATGGTGGCGTGGATGAAGTTGGCGATGTCGGTTGCGTCTCTGTCGCGGGTGACGCTGCCGTCTGCTTGGCCGGTGCGGGCGAAGTGGATCAGCGCGGAGAGGTGCGCTTCGGTGTCCGCGTTCACTTGTGCGGCTACCTCTGGATCGGTGGTTCCGAATTCGGAGATGGTGTTCACCATTAGGCAGCCGCGTCTGCCGTTTTCCAGTTCGTCGTCGATGGTCGAGGCGAGCAGCAGGCGGATGGCGCCTAGTCCGTCCGGGGCGTTGTCCAGCAGGGTTTCGCGGAGGCGGATGCCGCGGTGTGAGTAGTGGTCCAGCACGCGGCGGAACAGTTCGTGCTTGCTGGAGAACGTGTTGTAGATGCTGCTGCGGCCTAGTCCGGTCGCGGCGCACAGTTCCTCGGTCGAGGTCGCTTCGTATCCTCGCGCCCAGAAGGCGTTCATTGCGCCTTCGAGTGCTTCGGTTTCGTCGAACTCTCGTGGCCTCGGCATGCCGACCACGCTAACACATTTTGGATAGGCCAGTACATAACCGGGCCGCCGAGGCGTGCGGAGCGCCACAGGGGCAGGATGAGCACCGTGGGTTACGACGCGTTGCTATGGCTTTCGTTCGGGGGTCCGGAGGGGCCCGACGAGGTGATGCCGTTCCTGGAGAACGTCACCCGGGGGCGGGGCGTCCCGCGGGAGCGGCTGCTCGAGGTTGCCGAGCACTACCAGCATTTCGGCGGGGTCTCGCCGATCAACCGGTTGAACCGGGCCGCGATCGCGGCGGTCGAGAAGCAGCTCGCGGCGGAGAACATCGAGCTTCCGGTGCATTTCGGCAACCGCAACTGGGCACCGATGGTCGAGGACACCCTGGCCGGGATGAAGGACGCGGGCGTGCGCCGCGCGCTGGTGTTCCCGACGAGCGCGTACGGCGGCTACTCCGCGTGCCGCCAGTACGACGAGGACATCGAACGAGCCCGCGCCTCCGTCGGGGATGACGCGCCGGAATTGGTGAAGCTGCGCCAGTTCTTCGACCACCCGCTGTTCGTCTCCGCAGTCGCCGACGCGGTCCGCGCCGCCCACGCGAAACTCGGCGACCGCCCCGGCACCCGCACGGTTTTCACCGCCCACTCGATCCCGGAAAGCGCCGACCTTGCCTCCGGCCCGCCCTCCGAAGGCGGCCGCCGCTACTCGAGCCAGATCGCCGAAGCCGCCCGTCTCGTGGCCGCCGAAGCCGGAATCGCCGAGTACGACGTCGTCTGGCAGTCGCGCTCCGGCCCGCCGCAGATCCCGTGGCTGGAACCGGACATCGTCGACCACATCGACGCCCTGCACGCTCAAGGTGTGGAATCCGTAGTGGTCAGCCCGATCGGCTTCGTCGCGGACCACCTGGAAGTAATCTGGGACCTGGACAACGAAGCCGCCGACCGCGCCGCCGAACACGGCATGGCCTTCGCCCGCGCGGCCACTCCCGATGCCGACCCGAGGTTCGCCGAAATGGTGGTCGAGCTGGTCCGCGAACACCTCTCCGACGCCCCCGCCCGGAAGCTTTCCCCGTTCCCGGCCGCAGGCTGCACCGTCAACGGCGCTCCCTGCGCAGTCGCCTGCTGCGAACCCCCGCGCCGCCCCACCCGCTGACCGAGCGTGAGGCCCACCCTCACGGAACCAGATTCCCCCAGGGTGGCCCTCACGACCCACCGCCGGTCGTGAGGGCCACCTTCACGTACCTGGATTCCCTCAAGGACCCCTTCACGGCCCGCTCGCCCTCCCCACGCCCGCTCGGGATGCCGCCCCAATGGGGATTTTTCATCTTGTTGGTGCTGGTTAGGTGGGGTTGACGGGGCTGGTTGTGGTTGTGCTGTAACGGAGTTGCGGGGCGGGCGTGGGCCGGGCGGGAACGCGGCGGAGCCCCCGGATGTTGATCAAGTCGTGACTCGAGAAAAAACGTCCGGGGGCTCCGCTCTCACTGTCTCACAGCAGGTTCTGGCCTCGTATCGCAGCGTGTTGCCGGTGTCGCCGCCCACGATCGCGATGCTGGCCGGGTTGATCGGCCGCCGCCGCCGGGCGATCGGGTCGCGGTGGCGCAAGGCGTCCCCGGCCGAGCAGGCGGTGCTGGTGCTGGCGATGCTGCGCCACGACCAGCGGCTGCTGGACCTGTCCCGCGCCAACGCGGTGTCGGCCGCCACGCTGCGCCGCTGGCTGCTGGAGGCCATCGACCTGCTCGCGGCCCGGGCGCCGCGGCTGGGGCGGGTGCTGCGGCGGCTGGCCGCCCGCGGCGCGGCGGTGGTGCTGGCCGACGGGACCCTGATCCGCACCCGCCGCCGCACCGGCACAGACAATCGCCGCAACTACAGCGGCAAGCACAAACACCACGGCCTCAACGTCCAAGGCCTCACCGACGAACACGGACGGCTGCTGTGGGTCTCGGCCGTGCTGCCGGGCAGGACCGCCGACATCACCGCCGCCCGCCGCCACCGGCTGCGCGACCGCCTCCACGCCCACGGCCTGACCCCCGCCGCGGACAAGGGCTACCAGGGCTGGCACAAAGACGTCCGCGACACCCGCCACTGCCCGGACTGCGGCGGCCCCTGCGCGCAGATCGTGCTCACCCCGTTCAAAGCCGAAACCAACCGGCCGCTCACCGAGCCGCAGAAACAGGCCAACAGCGTGTTCAACGCGATGCGCTGCGCGGTCGAGGGCGGCTTCGCCGCCCTCAAAACCTGGCGCGTCCTCGACAAACTCCGCATCGCACCACGCCACGCCACCACCCTCGTCCGCGCCCTGCTCGTCCTCACCCAGCACGAACAAGCCGTCCGCGACACCGCCCAGCCCACCCCGGCCTGACAACTACCACACCCCGTCAACCCGCCATGAACAGCACAAACCAGGATGAAAAATCCCCAATGCGGCATTGGGTGCGTCCCACGCAACGAACGCCGCATTGGGTGCGTCCCATGCACCGAATGCCACATTGGGTGCGTCCCACGCACCCAATGCCACTTTGGGGCGCTAGCCCCCACCCCAACGAAACCGCCACCGATGCACTCAACTCGAAGTGCACCCACACCACCCCCGCACACCGATACGAAGCTCTCCTGCGGTCTGAGGGTGCTTGTCAAGGCATCTTTCCAGCCTTGACAAGCACCCTCAGACCGTCAGCACAATCAAGCTTCGGGGTGCCCGACGCAACCACCAAGCGATGTCGCCGCCAGGCGACGAGCAGTCAAACCTGCCGATCCCCCTGCTCAGCAAACACCCGCACAGCCTCATTAACGGAAGCAGTCCGCGCCCCCCGAACAGCCTCAGCCAACGGCCGCAACGCCTCAGCCCGTCGATTCACCGCCGAAGCCGACAACGCTCCACCCGGATCATCCGCCTGCGCCACCGCCAAAATCGCCGAAATCTCCTCGGCCCGCTGCAACACCCGCAACGCCCGTCCGGGCGTCCCGGCAGGCCACTCGACCTGAGGCCGAGCCCGCAAATGCGCCGACAACTCAGCCCGAACCCCAGGCCGATCGCTCGCCACATCCAACGCCTGCAACGCCCCGGCACTCGCCCGAATGGCATCCGTCAACCCATGCTCGGCATCCGGCAACGGCTGATACTCCAACGAGACCGGCGCGGGAAGCGAATACACCGTCCACCGCATCAGCCCCTCGGCGATGGGCTCCGGCACCAACCCGAACGCCAGCCCGCCGAGCACCACAGCCTCGCCGCACCGCAACGCCGCGTCAGCAAACGGCCCGCCGCCGCCAAGACCCCGCACATCCCCGGGCACCGGCAGCACCAGCTGCGCACTCACCGCCCCTTGCGCCCGTAGCGCGAGCAGCAGCTGCACGGGAGTAGCCGCCCGATGGAAAGCGAGCGGGAGATCGAACGCGTCGGCGGCAGCGGGATCGGCCGCGACCACGTCGTGGGCCTCGGCCCAGTCCTGCAAGGCGTCGAGGACGTCGTCGGACGCCGCGGCCCCGTTCAGCCACGCGGAGGACCAGACGGCGAGGGTCGCACTGGGTCGGCACACGACCGCTCATTTTACCGGTTCCTCCCGGCTCCGCCGATCCCCGCCCGGCTGGAGCCGCTCCACATCGACGGATGCCGGAACGGTCAGTAGCGTCGAAGGGGTGAACGCTGTTCCCGACGCTCTTCCCCGTACTGCCGGCGAGCTCCGCGCCGCCGGATACGCCCCGCGCCCCATCGCGCGCGAGATCCACGACAACCTGCTCGCCGCGCTGCGCGAGGGCCGCGACGCCTGGCCCGGCATCGTCGGCTTCTCCCGCACCGTGCTGCCCCAGCTCGAACGCGCCCTGCTCGCCGGCCACGACGTCGTCCTGCTCGGCGAGCGCGGCCAGGGCAAGACCCGCCTGCTGCGCACCCTGGCCGGCCTCCTCGACGAGTGGACCCCGGTCATCGAGGGCTCCGAACTGGGCGAGCACCCGCTCGACCCGATCACGCCCGCCTCGATCCGCCGCGCCGCCGAACTCGGCGACGACCTGCCGGTGGCCTGGCGGCACCGCAGCGAGCGCTACACCGAAAAGCTGGCCACGCCGGACACGAGCGTGGGCGACCTGATCGGCGACGTCGACCCCGTGAAGGTCGCCGAGGGCCGCAGCCTCGGCGACCCGGAGACCATCCACTTCGGACTCGTGCCGCGCGCGCACCGCGGCATCGTCGCGATCAACGAGCTGCCCGACCTCGCCGAGCGGATCCAGGTCGCGCTGCTGAACGTGATGGAGGAACGCGACATCCAGGTCCGCGGCTACACGCTGCGGCTGCCGCTGGACGTGCTCCTCGTCGCCACCGCCAACCCCGAGGACTACACCAACCGCGGCCGGATCATCACGCCGCTGAAGGACCGCTTCGGCGCGGAAATCCGCACGCACTACCCGCTGGACGTCGCGTCCGAGGTCGCCGTGGTGCGCCAGGAGGCGAACCTCGTCGCGGAGGTCGGCGAGCCGCTGCTGGAGGTGCTGGCCCGGTTCGTGCGCAACCTGCGCGAGTCGCCGGTGATCGACCAGCGTTCCGGCGTGTCCGCCCGGTTCGCGGTGGCGGCGGCCGAAACCGTCGCGGCGGCCGCGCTGCGCCGGGCCGCGATGACGGGGGAGGACCCGGCGGTCGCGCGGCCGGTCGACCTCGAAGCGGTGCCCGCCGTGCTGCGCGGCAAGGTCGAGTTCGAGCCCGGCGAGGAGGGCCGCGAGGTCGAGCACCTCGTGCACCTGATGCGCCGTGCGATCGCGGAAACCGCCCGCGAACGGTTCGCCGGGCTGGACCTCCGCCCGCTGTCCGACGCGGTGGCGGACGGCCACCTGGTCGCCACCGGCGAGCGCGTCCCCGGCGCGGAAGTCCTTGCCGCGCTGCCGGAACTGCCGGTGCTGCACGAGGTCGCCCAGCGCGCCGGAGTGTCCGCGGACGAACCGGCCGGCCGGATCGCGGCGGCGGTCGAACTGGCCCTGGAGTCGCTGTTCCTCGCCCGCAGGCTGGCGAAGGACTCCGACGACGGCACGACGGTGTACGGCGAATAATGCCGCTCTTACCGGAGGGATATTCCTACGGCCCGTGGCACGACGGGCCGGATCCGCTGGCCCCGCCCGCGGACCTGCGGGACGCGCTGGACGAGATCGGCCGCGAGGTCATGGGCGGCTCGTCCCCGCGTTCGGCGCTGGAGGAATTGCTGCGCCGCGGCACCGAACGCACCGCGGGCCTCGACGAGCTGACCCGGCAGCTGTGGCAGCGCCGTTCGCAGATCCAGCGGCGGCACCGGCTGGACGGCACGCTCCAGGAAGTCCAGCAGCTGCTGCAGGAAGCACTCCAAGCCGAGCGCCGGGAGTTGTTCCCGGACCCCGACGACGAGGCCCGCTTCCGCGAAGCCCAGCTGGACGCGCTGCCGCCCGGCACCGCCGCTGCCGTGCGCGAGCTGAACGAGTACGACTGGCGCTCCGACGAAGCCCGGCAGAAGTACGAGCAGATCCGCGACCTCCTCGGCCGCGAGATGCTCGACGCGCGGTTCCAGGGCATGAAGCAGGCCATGCAGAACGCCGGCCCGCAGGACGTCGAGCGGATCAACCAGATGCTCGGCGACCTCAACGCGCTGATGTCCGCGCACGCACAGGACGCGAGCGACATCGGCGAGCGCTTCGACGAGTTCATGCGGCGGCACGGCGAGTTCTTCCCGGAGAACCCGCAGAACGTCGACGAGCTGATCGACGTGCTGGCCGCCCGCTCCGCCGCCGCGCAACGCATGCTGAACTCGATGTCCGAGGAACAGCGGGCGGAACTGGCCGAGCTGGCACAGCAAGCCTTCGGCGATCCGCGGCTCGCGCAGCAACTGTCCGCTTTGGACTCCCAGTTGCGTGCGCTGCGGCCGGGGGAGGACTGGACGTCGTCCTCGCGCTTCCGCGGCCAGGACCCGCTGGGGCTCGGCGAAGGCGCGCAGGCCATGGCCGACCTGGCGGAGCTGGACGCTCTCGCCGAGCAACTGGGCCAGTCGTATCCCGGCGCGCGCCTGGAGGACATCGACCTGGAAGCGCTGGAGCGCCAACTCGGTCCGGACGCGGGCGTCGACGCGCGCCGACTGTCCGAATTGGAGCGAGAACTGCGTCAGCAGGGCCTGTTCGAGCGCGCCGCGGACGGCACCTTGCGATTGTCTCCCAAGGCATTGCGCCGATTGGGTGAGACTGCACTGTCCGATGTGGTCAATTCGCTGCGCGGCAAAACCGGGGAGCGCGAGACCGAATCCGCGGGGGCGGCAGGGGAACCGACCGGTTCGAGCCGTCCCTGGCGATTCGGTGACATGCAACCCTGGGATGTCCCGCGCACCGTGCGCAACGCGGTGCTGCGCTCCACCGCGGTCGGTGCGGGGAGTGTTCGCCTCGATGTCGAGGACGTCGAAGTCATCGAGACCGAACACCGCTCGCGAGCCGCGGTCGCGCTGCTGGTCGACACGTCGTGGTCGATGGTCCAGGAGGGCCGCTGGCTGCCGATGAAACGCACCGCGCTGGCGCTGCACCAGCTGATCAGCACGAGATTCCGCAACGACGCCCTGCAGCTGATCACCTTCGGCCGCTACGCGATGCCCGTGGAACTGCCGGAACTGGTCGGTCTGGAAGGCACCTGGGAACAAGGCACCAACGCACACCACGCGCTGCTGCTGGCCGGACGGCACCTGCGTCGGCACCCGGATGCGCAGCCGGTGGTCCTCATGGTCACCGACGGAGAACCCACCGCGCACCTGGAACCCGATGGAGAGGCGGAATTCTCCTACCCGCCCGAACCGGCGACGATCTACAAGACACTGTCCGAAGTGGACCGGATTGCCAAACTGGGCGCGTCGGTCACCGTCTTCCGGCTGGGCGACGACCCGCGCCTGGAAGCGTTCGTGGACACCATCGCCCGCCGCTCCGGCGGCCGGGTCGTGGCCCCCGACCTGGACGGCCTGGGCGCGGCGGTAGTGGGCGACTACCTCCGTACCCGTCGCCGCTGACCCGTTCCGTGAAGGTCCGTGAAGGGCTCCTTGAGGGAATCAGATTCCCTGAAGGAGTCCTTCACGGGCTTCAGCGGCGGTGCACCATGATCCGTGCGCCGTCGCCGGGTACGAGAGTGATGTGCCGGGTTTTGACCCGCTCCGGCCGGGGATTGGCCGCGCTGACCCGGTACCGCGCGAACAGCTCCCGCAGCACGATCGTCGCCTCCAGCAGCGAAAAACCGGCCCCGAGGCAGCGTCGTGCGCCGCCGCCGAAGGGGAACCAGCTGCCTGCGGGCGGGCCGCTGCCGAGGAAGCGCGTCGGGTCGAACACCTCGGGCGACGGATGGTGCGCCGCGTCCGCGTGGATCATCGAAATCGACGGCAGCACCATGTGCCCGGCCGGAACCGTGTAGGGCCCGACCTGGACGTCCTTCGTGAGCTTCCGCGAAACCTCGGAGATGATCGGCCGCAGCCGCATCGCCTCCTTCGCCACCGCTTCCAGGTACTTCTCGTCGCCCTCGCGCGCGGCGCGGGCGGTGGTCGCGGCGGTGACCGGATCCCGGGCCAGCTCGTGCAGCGCCCAGGCCAGCGCGGTCGCCGTGGTCTCGTGCCCGGCCAGCAGCAACGTGATCAGCTGGTCGCGCAACTCGAGGTCGCTGAGCTGATCCTCCCCGGGCACGGTCAGCAGCCGGGACAGCACATCGGTCCGCTCCGCCAGATCCGGTGCGGCGCGCCGCTCGGCGATCTCCGCGTACAGCAGCTCGTCGACCCGTTCCTGCCGCTCCCGGTTCCGCCGCCACGGCCCGAACTTCTGCAACGCCGGGCTGTGCCACCCGAAGAGATCCAGCGCGCTGATGTCGATGACCTGCTCCAGCGCCACGCGCAACTCCGCCAGTCGCGGTCCGTCGGTCACGCCGAAAACGACCCGCAGGATCACTTCCAGCGTCAGCGCCCGCATCCGGTCGTGCACCCGGAACGCCCGGCCCTGCGGCCACCGTTCCAGCTCCGCGACCGTCAGCTCGGTGACCATGTCCCGGTACCCGCGCATCGCCGCGCCGTTGAACGCGGGCATCAGCAGCTTCCGCGCCCTGCGGTGCTCCTCCTCGTCGGTGAGCAGCACCGAATGCCCGCCCAGCATGGGTTTGAGCACCATGTTGCCCTCGCCGGCGTGGAACGTCTCGACCGGACCGGCGAAGATCTCGCGGACCAGGTCGAGGTCGCCGACCAGCACCACCGAACGCTCCGGATACAGCTTCAGCCGCACGACGTCTCCGTAGCGCCGTCGCAGCACCGGCAGCAGGGAGTTGCGGAAAGCGCCGAAAAGGAGGGTTTGCACCGCCATCGGCAGCCGGGGACCGGGCGGGAGAGCGGAACGGGCGCGGATCGGCGTGCGCAGAGCCATGCTTCGTTCGTACTCGCGCCGGAGCGCGGTGTCCACCAGACTTGACCCTCACGCGACGTGAGGCGTGATCGTGGTTCTCGCAAGGGCCATTCGGCCGAAGAAACGACAGGGGAGAGCGATGGGCTACCGGGTGGGCGAGGCGGCCGCGCTGGCCGGCGTCACCGTGCGCACGCTGCACCATTACGACGAGATCGGGCTGCTGTCGCCGAGCGGGCGGACGACGTCCGGCTACCGGCGCTACGACGAGGCCGATCTCGACCGGCTGCAGCGGATCCTGCTCTACCGGGAGCTCGGCCTTCCCCTGGAGACGATCGCGTCCGTGCTCGCGGATCCGGGAACCGACGCCGACGCCCACCTGAAACGGCAGCGGGAGCTGCTGGTGGGGCAGGCGGACCGGATCGAGCGCATGGTCGCGGCCGTCGATCGATTGCTGGAGGCGAGAGCCATGGGCAACGCGTTGACGCCCGAGGAGAAGTTCGAAGTGTTCGGCGGGTTCCAGGTGCCGGACGGCTACTCGGAGGAGGCCGTCCGGCGCTGGGGGAGCTGTCCGGAGTGGCAGCAGTCGCAGCTGCCGGAGACCAAGGAGCAGTGGACTGAGGCGGAGCGGCAGCGGAAGGACTGGGTGAGCCGCCTGGTCGCGCTGGTCGACAAGGGCGAGCCCGCGGACAGCCCGGCGGCTGGCCAGCTTGCCGAAGAGCACCGGGCGATGCTGTCCGCGGTGATGGGGGAGTGCGGGTACGAGATGCAGCAGAAGATCGCGGACCTGTACGCGGACGAGCCCGCGCAGCTGGCCTTCCTGGTCCGGGAGGACGAGCAGCGGCCCGGCATCGGGGCGTACGTGCGCGACGCCGTCCGGGCGAACGCCGTCCGGCAGCGAGCCTGACCGTACCGGTGGGAGGGACACGCGGCTGTCCCTCCCACCGGGTGGGAAAGCGGACGGACGTCACGCTTACAGTCGGAGGCATGCAGACTTGGTCATCCGTCGCCGTGCCCCGGCTGCCCGGCACGCCCCGTCCCCTCCGGCTTCACGACACCGCGACCGGGCAGGTCCGCCCGACGGCACCCGGAGCCGCCGCCCGGATGTACGTCTGCGGCATCACTCCCTACGACGCCACCCACCTCGGCCACGCCGCCACCTACCTCGCGTTCGACCTGGTCAACCGGGTGTGGCGGGACAACGGGCACGAGGTGCACTACGTCCAGAACGTCACCGACATCGACGAGCCGCTGCTCGAGCGCGCGGAACGCGATTCGGACGACTGGATCGTGCTCGGCATGCGCGAAACGGCGCTGTTCCGCGAGGACATGGAGGCCCTGCGGGTGCTGCCGCCGCGCCAGTTCGTCGGCGCGGTCGAGGCGATCCCGGAGATCGTCGAGGTCATCGCGAAGCTGCTCGCCGACGGCAGCGCCTACCGCGCGGACGACGCCGAGTTCCCGGACGTCTACTTCGACCACAACGCGACCGGCCGGTTCGGCTACGAGTCGAACTACGACGCCGAGACCATGGCGAAGTTCTTCGCCGAGCGCGGCGGCGACCCGGACCGTCCCGGCAAGCGGCACCCGCTGGACGCGCTGCTGTGGCGCGTCGCGCGCGAGGGCGAGCCGTCGTGGGAGTCGGAGCTGGGCGCCGGACGGCCGGGCTGGCACATCGAATGCAGCGCGATCGCGGTGAACCGCCTCGGGCTCGGTTTCGACGTGCAGGGCGGCGGGTCCGACCTGATCTTCCCGCACCACGAGTACAGCGCCGCGCACGCCGAGGCCGTCGCCGCCGACCACCCGTTCGCCCGGCACTACGTGCACGCCGGGATGATCGGGCTCGACGGCGAGAAGATGTCGAAGTCCCGCGGCAACCTGGTCTTCGTGTCGCGGCTGCGCGCCGACGGCGTCGACCCGGCGGCGATCCGGTTGGCGCTGTTCGCCGGCCACTACCGCGAGGACCGGGCGTGGACCGACCAGCTGCTGGTCGACGCGCAGGAACGGCTGGCCCGCTGGCGCGAAGCCGTCGCGCTGCCGGCCGGACCGGACGCGGAGGACACCGTGGCGCGGCTGCGCGACCACCTCTCCGACGACCTGAACACGCCGAAGGCCCTCACGGCGATCGACGCGTGGGTCACGTCGGCGCTGCGCCGCGACGGCACCGACCAGGCCGCCCCGGGCCTGATCAAGGAGGCCGTGGACGCGTTGCTGGGCATCGTGCTCTGAGCTTCCCGGGACCGGGCAGTGGCCGGAACACGCTTCCGGCCACTGCCCGCTGTTCTAACTGTATAACGACCTATACATCCTGGCGTTGGCCGTCCGCCAGCGCCAGGTGGTCGCCCTCCCAGCGGCGGCGCAACCACCGATCATGCGAAGCCAGGACGACCGCACCCGGCGCGCTGTCGAGCGCTTCGGACAGCTCCTCGGCCAGGCTGAGCGACAGGTGGTTGGTCGGCTCGTCCAGCAACAGCACGTCCGGCGGCTCCGCGAGCAGCACCGCCAGCGCCAGCCGGCGCCGCTGACCCACCGAAAGCTCGCCGACCGGCCGGTCGTGTTCCCTCGGCGGCAGCAACCCGAGCGTGGACAGCGAAGGTGCCGTTTCGCCGGCCGCTGCGCGGTACACCTCCTGAGCGGTCCGCTTCGGCCGAGCGAACGTGACGTCCTGCTCCAGCAACCCCACTCGCACGCCGGGTCCGAAGTGGACAGTCCCGGCCGACGGCGTGAGCTGGCCGGCCAGCACCGACAGCAGCGTGGATTTGCCCACTCCGTTGCCGCCGGTCACGAGAAGCCGCGCGCTGCGGTCCACGTCCAGCTCGTCCAGCTCCACCCGGCCCGGAACCGCGATACCTCGCACCGACACCGCCGGCCCTTCGCCGCCGGTGTCCGCGGTGAGCGTGGCCCGGAACCGCAGCGGCGCGGGCGGTTTGCGGACCTGCTCGCGCTCCAGGGTGTCGAGCTTGAGCTGAGCATTGCGGACCCGGCGGGAAATCTGTTTCTGCACGCGACCGGTCTTGAAGTCGTAGAGCATCTTCGCGTTGTCCCGCGGCGCCCGGTTGTGCGCGACGCGGCGCGCGGTGCCGTGCACGGATTCCCGCAGCTGCTTGAGTTCCTCCTGTTCTTCGGTGAACCGCTGTTCCCAGCGGGCCCGCTCGGCCTTTTTCTGGCCGAGGTAGTCGGTGTAGCTGCCGCCGTAGCGCGTCGCGCCGCCGACGCGGCGGTCCGCCGGAACCGGGTCCAGGTCCACGATGTCCGTGCAGACCGCGTCGAGGAACACGCGGTCGTGCGAGGACAGCACGACTACGCCGGTCAGCTCCGCGAGGTGGCGCTCGAGGAATTCCATGGCGTTGTCGTCGAGGTGGTTGGTCGGTTCGTCGAGCAGCAGGATGCGCGGCCGCCGCACCAGCAGCGCGGCCAGCCCGAGCCGCGACCGCTGGCCGCCGGACAGCGTGTGCAGCCGCCGGTCGTGCCTGATGTCGCCGAGTCCGAGCCCGGCGAGGACGAGGTCCGCGCGCCGGTCCGCGTCCCACAGGTCGTGGGCCTGCGCCCATTCCAGGACGTGGCCGTACTCGCTGAGCACCTCCGGGTCGTCGGGGCGCTCGGCGAGCACCGCGGCGAGCTTGTCGAGCGTCGCCGCGGCGGTCCGGATCTCGGCGAGCGCCTCGTCGAGGACGTCGGAAACTCGTGCGGTGCCGTCGAACGGCAGCTCCTGGAAGAGGAAGCCGAGGTCGCCGTGCCGCACGACGTCGCCGCCGCGGGGGACTTCAAGTCCGGCGAGCAGCCGGAGCAAGGTTGATTTCCCGACGCCGTTTTCGCCGACGAGACCGATCCGCCTCCCGGGCGACGCGACGAGCGAAACGCCGTTGAGGACAGTGCGGGCGCCGTAGCCGAAAACGAGGTCGGAGGCGTGCAGGACAGTAGACATGAGCGATCACCGGGCCTTTGCGGTGGAAGCGAAATCCCCGACGGGCAACGCGCGGCTTCCCGGGAGCGGGGCTCGACCGGGAGCGGCCTCGATGCGGGGAGGGCTCGGCTCAGCTGTCCATGATGGGCGGGAGCTTAACGCGGGGGCGGCGGGGGAGCGCAACCGGTTTTTCGGGCGATCGGTTCTCGCTGGTCAGGATTCTCGCGGCGGCAAGGCCGGATGGCCGGTGGGGTAGATGCCGACCGCGAAGCCGTAGGTGGTGTCCCCGGACCGGGGCAGCCGGTCGAACTCTTCGACGAGCTCGGCCATCCGGTCCCAGAACTGCGAGGCCTGGTCCGGGGAGATGCGTGCCCGCCGGATGAAGCCCCACAGCTTTCCCGCCTCGAACGCCTCGGCGGATTCGCGGGCCGCCACCTCGAAGTCGTTGAAATCCCTCGCGTTCCCCATGGCCGGCCCCGGCTCGACGAAGAACATGCGCGCGGTGCGGCCGTAGAACCGTTCCTCGACGGCGCGGACCCGGCGCGTGCGAACGACCTTGAGCAGGCCGTTGACCTCGAGCACGTGCACGTGGTGCGCGACCGTGCTCTTGGGGCGGCGCACCGCCGCCGCAAGCTCGCTCACGGTCGCGGCTCGCTCGTGCAGCAACTGCAGGATCGAGGTGCGCAACGGGTGCCCGAGCGCCTTGACCTGCGCGGGTTCGGTCAACGCCAGCCGATCGGCGAGTGCGTAGTCGGGCGGGTTGTTCGCCATGGCTGAACAGACTAGCGTTGCCGAACGTTCCACATAATTGGTTCGTTCACTGAGGGGATTTCCGGCATGGCCGAAATCGTGCTGTACCACCACATCCAGGGCTTGACCGACGGCGTGCGCGGGTTCGCCGACGAACTGCGCCGGGACGGGCACACCGTCCACACTCCCGATCTGTTCGGGGGCCGGACGTTCGCCAGCATCGAAGACGGCTTCGCCTTCGCCCGGGAGACCGGCTTCGAGCAGGTGCGGGAACGCGGGATCGCCGAGGCGGAGGCGCTGGGACAGGACCTCGTGTACGCCGGGTTCTCCTTCGGCGTCACCGTCGCGCAGCGCCTCGCGCAGACCCGGCCGGGAGCGCGCGGCGCGCTGTTCTTCGACTCCTGCCTGCCGGTCAAGGAGTTCGGGACGGCGTGGCCGGAGGGGGTTCCGGTGCAGATCCACGGCAAGGAGAACGACGAGTTCTTCGAGGAGGACCTGCCGTCCGCCCGCGAGCTCGTCAGCTCCGCCGAGAACGCGGAGTTGTTCGTCTACCCCGGCGACCAGCACCTTTTCGCCGACTCCTCGCTGGCCGCCTACGACCCCGAGGCAGCCGGTCTGCTCCTGGAGCGCGTGCGCTCGTTCCTCGTCTCGCTCTAGCCGGGCGGCTTGACGCGGGGGCAGCCGCCTGCAACTCTGAAAGAATCGTTTCGAAAGAAACCCTTCAGAGTTAGGCGGGCCGATGACCGAACTGCCCCCGCGCAAGCGGATCGACGACGTCGAGCTGCTGCGGGCCCTCGCGCACCCGCTGCGGTCCGCGCTGGTGCACCACCTGATGGCGGTCGGCCCGTCGACCGCCAGCGAGTGCGCGGACGCGGTCGGCTCGACGGCGTCGAACTGCAGCTGGCATCTGCGCAAGCTGGCCGAGCACGGCCTGGTCGAGCGAGCCGAGGGCGGCGACGGGCGGGAGCGGCCGTGGCGGGCCTGCCAGGTCGGGCTGGTGCTCGGCAGCCCGGACGGCGATCCGGCGCTGGAAGCGGCGCAGCTGGCGGTCGCGGGAACTGAGCTGGCCGAGGAACAGGAGCTGACCCAGCGGTACCTCGACACGGTCGAGCGGCTTGATGAGGACTGGCGCGAGGCGGGCGGCTTCTTCTCGTACGGCCTGAAAGCGACACCCGAGGAAGTCGGCGCGCTGACGAAGGCGATCGACGACCTGGTCCGGCCGTACGTCAGCACGATCCGCGAGGACGCGCCCGCCGACGCCCGTGCGGTCTTCCTCGGGATGCGTGCCTTCCGCCGGATCGGGCACGACGGGAAACCGGCGTGAGACGGCTGCTGGCGGCACCGGGATTCGCCCGGCTCTGGGTCTCCGCGTTCTTCGGCGAGACCGCCGAGTGGATGCTGCAGGTCGCGCTGCCGGTGTACCTGTTCGTCCGCACCGGGTCCGCGGTCACGACGGCGTTGAGCATCGTGCTCGGCCTGCTGCCCGCGGTGCTGCTGAGCCCGGTCGCGGGGATCGTCGCCGACCGGTGGGACCGCCGGGTCGTGCTGGCGACGGTGTGCGTCGGGCAGGCGGTCGTGGTGCTGCCGCTGCTGGCGAGTTCCGAGCTGCCGGTCGCGGCGGTCTACGCGGTGATGGCGGCACAAGCGGGGCTGGCGTCGGTGTTCGAACCGGCGCGCAGTGCGCTGGTGCCGGAGCTGGTCGGCGTCGAGGACGTCACCCCGGCGAACGGGCTGATGAGCGTGAACGGCAGCGTCGCGCGGCTCGCGGGCGGCTGGGCCGGGGGAGCGCTGCTGGGCTGGGGCGGACTGGACCGCGTGATCATCGGCTACCTCGTCGCGCTCGCGGCCGCGGGGATGCTGCTCGCGTTCCCCTTCCGCCGGGCGGCGGTGCGCAAGACCGCGCCCGAGCAGACGGATTGGCTCGCGGGCGTCCGCGATCTGGCGGGAAAGCGGCTTCGCGCGACGAGTGTGTCGGCGCTGCTGACCTCGCTCGCGCAGGGCATGTTCCTGGTGCTGTTCGTGGTGTTCGTGCTCGACATCCTGCGCGGCAGCGAGGCCGACGCCGGGCTGTTGCGCGGCGTGCAGGCGATCGGCGGCCTGGCCGCCGGGTTCGCGGTGGCGACGCTGGCGCACCGGGTCGCGCCGGTGCTGCTGCAGGGCTGGGGGCTGGTCGCGGCGGGGCTGATGTCGGCGGCGATCTGGAATCTGCCGGGCGCGACCACGGTCCTCGGGGTGTACGTCGGGCTGTTCATGGTGGCCGGGGCCGGGCTGCTGTCGCACGTGCAGGCGGAGACCGGCCCGGATCGCGCGGGACGGGTGCTGAGCACGGTGTACGCGCTGATGGCGGCGGGCACGGCGGCCGGTTCTCTGCTGGCCGGCGCGCTCGTCGCGGTGACCGGGCCGACAGTGCTGCTGAACGTGCAGGCAGGCCTCCACGTGAGCGCCGGGCTGGTCGTTCTGGGGTGGGGGAATGGGCGGTTCCGGCGCTCCCGGGCGCGGAAAGTCGTTACGGTGGACGAGTGCCGTCTCTCTTCGCCACCAGCGACCTCCACGTGACCCACGAGGGCAACGGCCCGATCGTCGACGAGGTCGTGCCCGACGATCCCGGCGACTGGCTGCTCGTCGCCGGCGACGTCGCCGAGTCCGCCAAGGTCATCCGCGAGACGCTCGCCAGGCTGCGCGAGCGGTTCGCGAAGGTCGTGTGGGTCCCCGGCAACCACGAACTGTGGACCACGCCGAATGACGCGTGCCAGCTGCGCGGCCAGGCTCGGTACGAATTCCTCGTGGAGCAGTGCCGCGAGATCGACGTCCTCACGCCCGAGGACGAGTTCCCGGTGTGGGACTTCGGCCCGGAACCGCTGACCATCGCGCCGCTGTTCGTGTTCTACGACTACAGCTGGCGCACTCCGGCGACCGAGGGCAAGACCCGCGAAGAAGCGCTCGCGCACGCCCGCGAAATCGGCGTCGTGTGCACTGACGAGTACTACCTGCATCCGGACCCGTACGAGTCGCGCGCGGCCTGGTGCGAGCAGCGCCTGAAGGTGAGCCGCGACCGGCTGGACGCGATCCCGGCCGACCACCGCACGATCCTGATGTCGCACTGGCCGCTGCACCGGCACCCGACGAATCCGTTGTACTACCCCGATTTCGCGCTCTGGTGCGGCACCACGCAGACCGAGGACTGGCACCTGCGCTACCGGGCCGAGCTGGCCGTCTACGGGCACCTGCACATCCCGCGCACGACGTCCGCCGACGGCGTGCGGTTCGAGGAAGTCTCGCTCGGCTATCCGCGCGAGTGGCGGAAGCGGGAGCGCGGCGCGGTTCCGGTGCGCAAGCTGCTCACCGCCTGAGCGCGACCGGCCTGCCCGCGCAGACCGGTCGCACCCTTCGGCGGATCAGTCGAACGAGAGCCGGCAGGCCGTCGCCGCGACCTGCGCCGGAACGTAGGCGCGGCGCAGGACCCAGTAGCAGTCCTCGAACGTGGCGGCGTCGCACGCATCGTGCGCGAGCCAGGGCTCCACGTCGTATTCGCCCACCGCGTAGTCCATGCACGCGCCGAAATCATCCGCCTTCACCGGCGAAACCGGTGCCGCCGACGCTGTCGCCGCCGACGCGGTGATCGCGCCCGCCGCGAGCACCGCCGCCGCTAGTGCCTTGCCGAACATTTCCCGTTCCTCCTGGTCCGCGCGACGTCGCTCGCGCCAGGCCAGTCAACGAGACGGGCGCGCCGCGGCACCAGAGCAGCGCGGCGCGATCAGTCGGCGGCGCAGGCGCTGTCATTCGGGCGAGCGGCGCGGATGACGTTCCGTAGTTCGGCAATCACGGTGCGTTCCCTCGGCGGTGCGCGAGGGACACCCGGTCCCGAGACGGGGTCAGCGGAGGCCGAACCCGCCGTCCTGTCCGGGACGGCGCCGCCGCAGGTAGCGCTCGAACTCGGCGGCGATCTTGTCGCCCGAGACCTCTTCCATGGTGAAGTCGGTCTCGGCGTCGCCGCGTTCCTCGAGGCTGCGCACGTACTCGCTGATTTCCTCGTCCTCGTCGGCCATCTCGCTGACCGTCTGCTGCCATTCCTCGGCCTGCTCCGGCAGCGCGCCCAGCGGGATCTCGACGTCGAGGACGTCCTCCAGCTTGTGCAGCAGCGCCAGCGTGGCCTTCGGCGACGGCGGGTGCGAGACGTAGTGCGGGACCGCGGCCCAGATCGACACCGCCGGGATGCCCGCCTGCACGCAGTAGTCCTGGAGGATCCCGACGATCCCGGTCGGGCCCTGATAGTTGTTCACCTCGAGCCGGTATTTGCTCGCGGTGTCCTTGTCGTAGGCCGACCCGGTGACCGGGACCGGGCGGGTGTGCGCCGTGTCGGCCAGCAGGGCGCCGAGCGCGACCACCATCGACACGTCCAGTTCCTGGACGTGCTCGACGATCTCCGCGCAGAACTTGCGCCAGCGCATGTTCGGCTCCGGGCCCTGCACCAGCACCAGGTCGCGGTCGAAGCCCTCGGGACGGCACACCGACAACCGGGTGGTCGGCCATTCGACCCGCCGGGTGATGCCGTCGACCATCTTCACCGTGGGGCGGCTGACCTGGAAGTCGTAGTAGTCGTCCGGCTCGATCTCGGCCAGCGGCGTCGCGTCCCAGGAAAGCTGGAGGTGTTCGATCGCCTGGCTGGCCGCGTCGCCCGCGTCGTTCCAGCCCTCGAAGGCCAGGATCATGATCGGGCGCGGGGCATCGGCGCGGTCCTGCTCCGGGTCGCCGGGCCGCGGGGTGTCGTCGACAGGCTCACTCACCTGACCAGCCTACGGCCTCGGCCACCTACGCTGCGCAGTGTGTCCGGCCCCGCGTGTCACGGAACGGGTGTGGCCCCGCTCACGGCGGCCCGCGTGGGACGCTGGAGGGGAGCGTGCCCCGCCGGGGCGCCGCACCGGACAAGGAGAAACTGTGACTGCACCGTCCTCTTCGGACGGATTGGCGGCTGTCCTCTGGGACATGGACGGCACCCTCGTCGATTCCGAGAAACTGTGGGACGTCGCGCTGTACGAGGCCGCCGAGGCGCTCGGCGGCACGCTGTCGGAGGAAGTCCGGATGACGCTCGTGGGGTCCAACATGGACGCCACCGCCACCGTGCTGCTGGAGCAGACCGGCCGCCCGGTCACCCCGGAAGCGGTCGCGGAAACGGGGGAGTGGATCCGCCGCCGCACCGCCGGACTGTTCGACGACGCGCTGCCCTGGCGTCCGGGCGCGCGCGAGGCGCTGGCCGCGGTCCGCGCGGCCGGGCTCAAGTCCGCGCTGGTCACCTCCACCGAACGGGCGCTGACCGAGCTCGCGCTCGACACGATCGGGCGGGATTTCTTCGACGTCACGGTCTGCGGCGACGAGGTCGACGGCGAGAACAAACCCCTCCCGCGGCCGTACCTGAAGGCCGCCGAACTGCTCGGCGTGGCGCCGGAGCGGTGCGTCGCGGTCGAGGACTCGCCGCCGGGCGCCGAATCGGCCGAAACCGCAGGCTGCACCGTGCTCGTCGTGCCCAACGACGTCGACGTCCCGGACGGTCCGCGCCGGGTGTTCCGCACGTCGCTGGCCGGCGTCGGCGTGCCCGAACTGGCCGCGCTGCTGCCCCAGCTGTGACCTCAGCGGCTTCCGGGTCACCCGGAGCGGCGCGGACGAGCGCGGGATGAAAGGATTCGGCCCCGTGAAGACCTTCGATGAGCTGTTCGCGGAGCTTGCCGAGCGCGCGCGTACCCGTCCCGACGGGTCCGGCACCGTCGCCGCACTGGACGCCGGGGTGCACGCACAGGGCAAGAAGGTGCTCGAAGAGGCGGGCGAGGTGTGGATCGCCGCCGAGCACGAGTCCGACGACCGGCTGTCGGAAGAGATCTCGCAGCTGCTGTACCGGGTGCAGGTGCTCATGCTCGGCCGGGGAATCTCGACCGAGGACGTGTACCGCTACCTGTGACGCGCTCGCGCACCGGAGACCGAGGAGAGACCGAAATGCTGCGTGTTGCCGTGCCGAACAAGGGAGCCCTCGCCGCCGCTTCGGCGGAGATGCTTTCCGAGGCGGGCTACCGCAAGCGACATGACGGCAAGGACCTGACCGTCCTCGACCCGGTCAACGAGGTCGAGTTCTTCTTCCTCCGCCCGAAGGACATCGCCATCTACGTCGGGTCCGGCGAGCTCGACCTCGGCATCACCGGCCGCGACCTCGCGCTCGATTCGGGCGCGCCGGTCGAGGAGGTGCTCGCGCTCGGGTTCGGCGCCTCGACCTTCCGCTACGCCGCTCCCGCCGGACGGGACTGGAAACCGGCCGACCTGCACGGAAAGCGGCTCGCGACGTCGTACCCGCGGCTGGTCCGCGACGACCTCGCCCGCCACGGCGTCGAGGCCGAGGTCATCCGGCTCGACGGCGCGGTGGAGATCTCGATCCAGCTCGGGGTCGCGGACGCGATCGCGGACGTGGTCGAGTCCGGGCGGTCGCTGCGGCAGCACAATCTCGTCGCGTTCGGGGAGCCGATCTGCGCGTCCGAGGCGGTCTTGCTGCAGCGGGCGGGGAGCGAAGGATCCCGGGCGAAGTCGCAGCTCGCGGCCCGGCTGCAGGGCGTCGTTTTCGCGCAGCACTACATGATGCTCGACTACGACTGCCCGCGCGACATCCTCGACCAGGCCATTTCGATCACGCCGGGACTGGAGTCGCCGACGGTCGCGCCGCTGGCGGACGAGAAGTGGGTCGCGGTGCGGGCGATGGTGCCGCGCAAGGAAGTCAACCGGATCATGGACGAGCTGGCCGAAACCGGCGCGAAAGCCGTGCTGGCGTCCGACATCCGCTCCTGCCGGTTGTAGGAAACTGCTTGAGCAGAGGGCGTCTTCTCTTCGGAGGGGACGCCCTCTGTCGCATGTGGATGGTGGTCAGCGCGGGCGGTTCGGGCGCTTCGGCATCAGGTCGTACAGCCTCTTGCGCGCGCCGTTGTCGTTGACGTTGCGGGCGACGGCGACCTCGGAGATGAAGTCCTCGAAGACGAACTCGTCGTCAGCGGGAACCTCGGTGGGGCCCGGGTTTTGCGCCAGGTAGCTGTCCAAGGTCTCGGCGATTTCCCGGAACGACACCGCTTGGATGGTTTCCGGGGCGAACGTCGTGACCGGGACGCCGTGCGCCGCGGCCTCGTTCATCACGACGCCCAGCGGGACGTGCGAGAGCATCGGGACGCCGAAGGAGTACATCTCCTGGAGCGCGGCCGCGGCGTAGTGCGAGATCGGGCGGCGGTACAGGCCCGGCACGATGCCGAACCACGAGATCGGGGCGCGGCCGGTGGTCTGCTCCACGTAGCGGACCTGTTCCGACAGCAGGCGCAGCGCCCGGATGCTCGTCTTGTCCGGCTGGACCGGCACCAGGATCCCGTGCGACGCCGCCAGCGCGTTGTTCGTCAGCACGTCCTGGGCCGGCGGGCAGTCGATGATCACGTGGTCGTAGTGCGCGAACTGGATCACCCGCGCCAGCTGCCAGCCGGGCACCCGGAACTGGTCCAGCCTGCGGATCAGGTCGAACATCCCCGGCGACGTCGGGATCACGTCGAACGCGCCGCCGCGGCCCAGGTTGCTGCGCGGATGCGGCACCGCCAGCTGCTCGATCGGGCCCTTCCACAGCTTGGTCAGCGCCTTCGCCAGGCTCGGCGCGTCCGCCGGGACCTCGTCCATGCCGAGCATCTCGGTCGTCGCGTGCCCCTGCGGGTCGAGGTCGACGAGCAGCACCCGCCTGCCGCGTTCGGCGAGGGCCGCCGCCGCGCCCACGCTCAGCGAGGTTTTGCCCACCCCGCCCTTCTGGTTGACCACCGAGGTGATCTGCATGCCGGAGCGCTCCCTTGTCGGTCGTTCCGCGAAGGCTATCGGACTTGCCCGCCGCGGCGCGCTCATCCGCCCCCGGCCTGTCGCGGACGCACCAGCAAAGCCTGCGCGCCGGTGCCGACCGGACCGGAACGATCGTGCAGCGTACTGCTCGCGGTGCCGATCCCGTGCGGCCCGACCAGCGTGACCGCGTCCAGCCCGATCCACTCGCCCTCGGGGATCCGGCGCAGGTGCACGGTGAGTTCCGAGTTGATGAACCACCACTTCGCGGCCGGCAGGAAATGCGACACCCCGTTGCCGGAGTCGGCGATGGCGAACAACCGCTGCAGCCCCGTCGGTTCCTCGCCGTCTACCAGCGGATACCGCTGCCGCGCCCACACCGCGGCCGGGCCCGGCGCGGAGATCGAGCCGCGCACCGCACGCCATTCGATCGCGTGCAGGTAACCGCCCTCCCAGTCGTCCGGGAAAGCCGCCTCGCTGCCCGCGTCGGCCGCGGGCAGCAGCGGACCGCCGTCGGTGGCGATCTCGGCGGTGTCGGACGTCGCGATCCGCCACCCCGACGCCCGCGCGACCGTCCGGCCGTTCGCGGACAGCTCGGACTGGACCAATTCGACCGTCCGGCCCGGCCGTTCGACCCACGACCGCTGCTCCAGTTCGCCCACCGGAGCCGGACCGAGGATTTCCACCGTGACCCGGGCCAGCTGCGCCGGATGCGGCGACTCCAGCCGCTCGAGCCCGCGCACCAGCAGCGCCGACGGCGGCCCGAAATGCTGCGCGCCGGGACTCCACGGGCCGGTGGTGTGCTCGGTCGCCTCGTACCGCTCGCCGCCGAGCGGGAGGAAGAACGCGTCGCCCATCAGTCGGCCCGGTCCAATACCGTCTCCTCGCCCGGATCCGGCTCCGGCCAGCCCGGATACTCCGGCGGCGTCCCGCCGAACTCCGGGCAATGCGCCTGGTGGTCGCACCACGAGCACAGCCTGCCCTTGTTCGGCCGGAAATCGCCGGTCTTGCCCGCCTTCAGGATCGCCTGCCAGATCGCCTCCAGCGTGCGCTCGAACCGGACCAGCTCGGCCTCGTCCGGCGTATAGGCCAGCGACTGGCCGTCGGTCAGGTACATCAGCTTCAGCTGCCGCGGGACGACCCCGCGCAACCGCCACAGCACCAGCGCGTAGAACTTCATCTGGAAGAGTGCTTTGGCCTCGCCGATTTCGCGAGGAGCGGCGCCGGTTTTGTAGTCCACGACCCGGATCTCGCCGGTCGGCGCGACGTCCACCCGGTCGATGTACCCGCGCAGCAGCACCCCCGAACCCAGCTCGATCTCCACGTGCAGCTCGCACGCCTCCGGCTCCAGCCTGCGCGGATCTTCCAGCTCGAAATACGAATCAAGCAGCTTTTCGGCCGAGGCCAGCCACTTGTCGGTCTCCCCGGGTTCGCCGTCCGCGAACAGCTCCGTCCACTCCGGACTGTCGCTGGACAGCTCCGTCCAAGTCGGCGCGAGCAGCTCCTTCGCCCGCGGCGCGACGCGTTCGGCGGCGGGCAGCGCGAAAAGCCGCTCCAGGACCGCGTGGACGAGCGTGCCGCGCAGCTGCGCCCGGGTGGGCACCTCCGGCAGCCGATCGACCGCGCGGAACCGGTAGAGCAGCGGGCACTGCTTGAAGTCGCTCGCCCGGGACGGCGACAACGCGGGCCGCCTGCGGGCAGGCGCGTCGGAACCGGGAGGGGTGGTGACCGTAGCGGTGTCGGACATGGGGCAGAGCGTAACCCTGGGCACCGACAATTGTGTCTGCGCAGTGTCTGATGGCGCCGACTCCGTCGTCGCGGGCGGGATCGCCTTCAAGTCGGCGTGCCGAGGAGCAGCGCGCCCGGCCCCCCGGGCCGGGCGCGCTGCTCCTCGGCACGCCGACGCGATCCCGCGTGGGGGCTGGGTCGGGAGTGAGGGCTCGAGGGTGGCTGGGTTTTGGTGGCTGGGGTTGGGGGTGTTGTCGCTAGGGTCGGGGTGGTGGGGAAGGTGGGCGGGGTGACGCCGCAGGGGGCGGGGTGGTTGCCGGGCGGGTATCGGATGGGGCGGCATTCCCATGCGAGCGGGCAGCTGGTTTACGCGGCCAGCGGGGTGTTCGCCACCACAACCGAGTTCGGGACCTGGGTCGCGCCCGCTGATCGCGTTACGTGGACTCCGCCGGGGTTCGAGCATTCCCACCGGTTCTACGGGCGTACGGACGCGCGGATTCTCGCTGTTCCCGCTGAGGAGTGCGGAGCGTTGGCTCGGCAGCCTTGTGTGTTCGCGGTGTCGCCGTTGTTGCGGGCGGGCATTTTGGCGTTGACTGGCGAGAAGGAGCGGTCCGACGAGGCGGCGCGGCGGGTTCGGGCGGTGGTGCTCGACGAGCTGGGCGAGGTTCCGGGGGAGTCGCTGCATCTTCCGGAGCCGCGGGACGACCGGTTGCGGGCCGTCACCGAGTTGCTGCACGAGGACCCGGGGCGGGGCGAGACCCTGGCTGAGCTGGGGCGCGTCGCGGGGGCCAGCGAACGCACGCTCAGCCGGTTGTTCCATGCCGATCTCGGCATGAGTTTTCAGCGGTGGCGCACGGTGTTGCGGATCCACCACGCGTTGTTCCAGCTCACCGGGGGCGCATCGGTGACCGACACGGCGATCGCGTGCGGATGGTCGAATCCGTCGGCGTTCATCGGGGCGTTCACGGCGCTGGTCGGGCAGACGCCGGGGCGGTACCAGGCCGGATTGCGCGACCGCAGCGAGTAACGGAGCAAGTTGGCGGGTTTTCGTTACCGGGCGCCCGATGCTCGGTGGCCGCCGGTGCGCGGCCGGGAAGAGAGTGGTGATCATCCACTTCACCAGCACTCTTTCGGGGAATGAAACATGGCACAGGCAAACGGGAACACCACCGTCGTCGTCGTGGGCGGCGGGGTGGCCGGGCTCGCGCTCGGCACGTTCCTCCTCCGCAGCGGGATCCCTTGCACGGTCTTGGAAAAGAACAGCCGCGAGCACGTCGAACAGCGGCAGAGAGCCGGTTCTCTCGACGGCCGCGGCGTGCGAATGCTGCACGAATGGGGAGTCGGCGAGGCCGTCGAGGGCCACGGCGACGAGCGATCCGACGCCGTCCTGCCGCTGATCCTCCACGGCGACAAGCGCACCTGGCGGATGGACACCGGCGAGGACGGCGCGGGCGCGTTCATCCCGCAGCAAGTGCTCGTCCGGAACCTCATCCGGATCTTCCTCCGCGACGGCGGCGACCTCCGGTTCGAGGCGGAGGACGTCGCGCTGGACGGACTCGACACCGAGCAGCCCCGGGTGCGCTATCGGGACGGCGAGGGCACCCACACGATCGACTGCGCGTTCGTCGCCGGAGCCGACGGCTTCCACGGTGTCAGCCGAACAGCGATCCCGGAGGGAGTTCTCGCCTGCCACAGCCACGAGTTCGGGTACGCCTGGCTGAGCGTCCTGGCGGAAGTGCCCGCCGATCCGTCGGCGGTGATGGCAGTGCACTCCCGGGGCTTCGCCGCGCAGATCACCCGCGGGCCGAACGCGAGCCGGATCTATCTGCAGTGTCCGCTCGATGACACTGTCGGCGACTGGCCGGACGAGCGGGTCTGGGACGAAGTCGGCGCCAGGTTCGCCGCGCCGGTGCCGCGCGGGCCGATCGCGACGAAGCAGGTGGTGCCGCTGCGCGGGGTCGTGTTCAGCCCGATGCGCTACGGCAGGCTGTGCCTTCTCGGGGACGCGGCGCACCTGATTTCGCCGATGAGCGCGGAGGGCATGAGCCTCGCGCTGCACGACGCGGAGGTGCTCGCGCACGCGCTCGTCCATCAGGTGGAGAAGGACGATCCGAGTTTGCTGGAGAGCTACTCCGACACCTGTCTGGCGCACGTCTGGGAACGGCAGGCGTCGGCGGTCTGGATGACCGACGCGATGCACGACTCCGGCGACGCCTCCTACCGCGGAGAGTTCCGGAAGCAGGTCGCGCTCGCGAATCTGGAAAACCTCGTCCAGCCGCGCTCCGCCTGACCCGGGCTGGGTCCGTGAAGGGCTCCTTGCCGGAACCAGATTCCCGGAAGGAGCCCTTCACGGACCGGCCGGGGCGAGACCGACACCACCCGTCCGGGGAGACCGGGTCACCGGCTTCCCACACCGGGCCCCCTACTCTGTCCGGCATGGCCGCGACCAGTCAGCACGGCGCCGGGCCCGCCCGGCGCGCCGGCGGGGACGGCGGACTGCTGCTGTTCCGGGTCGGCGGGGTGCCCGTTTTGCTCGCCCCGTCGTGGTGGATCGGCTCGCTGATCATCGTGGTGCTCTACGCGCCGCTGGTCGGGCGGTTCCTGCCGGACGTTTCGACGCCGACCGCGTGGCCGTTCGCCGCCGCGTTCGCCGTGCTGCTGGGGCTTTCCGTGCTCGCGCACGAACTCGGGCACTGCCTCGTCGCGCTGCGGCTCGGGATCCCGGTACGGCGGCTGCGGCTTTTCCTTCTCGGCGGACTGTCCGAAGTGGCCCGTACGCCGCGACGGCCGGGCCAGGAAGGGCTCGTCGCCGCGGCGGGGCCCGCGGTTTCGCTGGTGCTGGGCGGGTTCTGTTCGCTGCTGCTGTTCGCGGTTCCGCCGGACGGCGCGGTGTGGCTGCTCGTCGCGGAGTGCGCGGTCGCCAACTTCGCGGTCGGCTTCTTCAACCTGCTGCCGGGATTGCCGCTGGACGGCGGACGGCTCGTGCGCGCCGGGGTCTGGGCGATGACCGGGTTGCGGGCCAAGGGGACGAGGGCCGCGGTCGCGGGCGGCGCGCTGGTCGCCACCGGCCTGATCGTCTGGGCGCTGCTCGGACTGGCAATGCAGAGCCCGGACCGCTGGCTGCGGCTCGGCGTGTGTGTCGTGACGGCGTGGTTCGTGATCCTCGGCGCGCGCTCCGAACTGGCGGCGGAAGCCCGCCGCGGCTGGCCCGCCGGGCTGGAACTGTCCGATTTGGTGCGTCCGGTCTTGCAGCTGCCCGCGGAAAGCCCGGTGTCCGACGCTTTGGCGGCCTCGGCGGGACGCGGCGTCGTGCTGGTGCGCGCGGACGGCGTCGCGGCGGGACTGCTGGACGAGCAAGCCGCGCAGCAGCTGGCGAGCGTCAGCCCGCACGCGCCGGCGGAGCAGGCGGCCGAGCCGATCCGGGCGGAGACGGTGCTGCTCGCGTCGGAGCCGGGGGAGGAGATCGCCGAGCGCGTGCGCGAGACGCCCGCCTGGCAGTTCCTCGTGGTCGACGACGAAGGCCGTCCCGCGGGCGTGTTGCGCCGCGAAGACCTGCGGACCGCGCTGCTGCAGGGCCGGCGCGCCCAGTGAGGGGCACCCGCGCACGACGGGCGCGGGACGACCTGCGAGGATTCGACGTCGGCGTTCCGGGTTTTGCAGTGGAGGAAGAAGTTGTCGGTCAGCGGACCGTTTCGTGCAGGTGACCGGGTTCAGCTGACGGACTCGAAGGGCAGGCACTACACCCTCACGCTCGCCGACGGCGGCGAGTACCACACGCATCGCGGCGCCCTCGCGCACGACGACCTCATCGGCCGTCCCGAGGGCAGCGTGGTCACTTCGGCGGGCGGCAGCACGTATCTCGCGCTGCGGCCGCTGCTGCCGGACTACGTGCTGTCGATGCCGCGCGGCGCGCAGGTGATCTATCCCAAGGACGCCGCGCAGATCGTGATGTGGGGCGACATCTTCCCGGGCGCCCGCGTCTTGGAAGCCGGCGCCGGTTCGGGCGCGCTCACCTGCTCGCTGCTGCGCGCGGTCGGTCCGGCGGGACAGGTGTTCTCCTACGAGATCCGTGACGACCACGCGGAGCACGCCGAGCGCAACGTCGTGAAGTTCTTCGGCGAGAAGCCGGACAACTGGACGCTCACCGTCGCGGATCTGGCCACGCACACCGGCGAGGTCGACCGGGTCGTGCTGGACATGCTCGCGCCGTGGGACCAATTGCCGAACGTCGCCGCGCACCTGGTGCCCGGCGGAGTGCTGACCGTCTACGTCGCGACTGTCACGCAGCTGTCGCGCGTCACGGAATCGCTGCGGGAACAGCAGTGCTGGACCGAGCCGGAGTCGTGGGAGACGCTGATGCGGCCGTGGCACGTCGTCGGTCTCGCGGTGCGGCCGGACCACCGGATGGTCGCGCACACCGCTTTCCTGCTCACTGCGCGTCGGCTGGCGGACGGCACAGTGTCTCCGCGTGTTTCGCGACGGCCCAGCAAGGGCAAAGGCTAACCAGGGACGCACCATCGACCGTTCTCGCGGCGCAGCGGGAACGGGGTTTCCTTGTGCCCGCCGGTGCCTTCGACCCGGACGGTCACTGTCGCGTCGTCGCCCGCGATCGCCGGTTGTCCAACCAGTGAGACGCGAAGCGGGCCCGCCGCGTCCCATTTGGCTTGGAGTTCCTTCAGCGCCGCAACAGTTTGCGGTTTGCAAGTGAGAGTGCCGAATTCGGCGGAGTCGGCGCGCGTGATGGCGTCGACGAGAGTGCGCGCGAGCGTCGCTATCGCGGCTTGATCCGCCGCGGGCGCGGGAGCCGAGGACGTGCTGGTTCGCGACGGAGGCGGGGGAGCGGGCGGTTCCGAGACGGTGCGGGCGGGCCCCGGCAGGCCGATCGAGACCAAGCCGAGGACGCCGCCCGCGACAACGACTGCGAGCAGGCCGAGTGCCGTGCCGAGCCGGCGTCTCACCTAGTGGTCCGTGCTGACCTTCCCGAGGCACCAGGCCCCGCCCTGGCGCAGGGCGGTGAGGGTGCCGTCGGCGGTCTTGGTGGACGTGGTGACGTGGTACTTCACCGTCGCCTGGTCGCCGTTCTCCTGCGGGCTGCCGGTCAGTTCGAAGTGGATGCCCGAGGGCATCTTCTCGCTTCCCGGCTTCTGGCCCTTGGTGAGGCTGGTGCACAGCATCGAGAACAGCCCCTCGGTGTCGGAGCTGTTGTACGCCTCGGACGCGGCCTGGAACAGCTCGCCCGAGGTCGGCTTCGCACCGGCCGCCGCCGGGTAGTCGCCGCTGCCCGAACCCGACGACGAGGTCGACGGGGACGACGACGAACTCCCGCTCGGCCCGCTGGACTGGGGGCCCGCTGCCGGAGCCGAGGACGACGCGGGCGGGGCGGCCGTCTTGTCGTCCTTCTTGCTGTCCCCGGTCAGCCAGATGACCAGGCCGGTCGCACCGCCGAGGACGACCACCGCGGCGACCGCGATGCCGACGATCAGGCCGGTCTTCTTCTTTTTCGGCGGCTCCTCGCCGTACCCGCCGAACTGCCCGCCCGGCTGCTGCCCGAACGGCCCGCCCGGCTGACCCGGCTGGCCCGGCTGCCCGAACTGGCCGGGCTGCTGTCCGAACTGCCCGAATTGGTCCGGCTGCTGCCCGTACTGCTGGCCGCCGCCCTGCTGCGGGTATCCGCCCTGGTAGGGGCCGCCCTGGCCGGGCGTGCCGGGACCGGGCGCGGCCGGGAACCCGCCGGACTGCGGCGGCTGCCCGCCCTGGTTCCATCCGCCCTGCTGAGGCTGCCCGTACTGCGGCTGGCCCCCGTACGGGTTCGGCTGCTGTCCGCCCTGGTCCCAGCCGCCGGGCTGCTGCGGCGGATAAGTCATCTCGGTTCCCCCTGCCGTGCTCGCGAAAGTGCGGGCCGCGTGCGGAGCGCGGCCACCCGGGGATGCTAGCCAGCCGCGCGCCTTTCCGCGCAGCCAACCCGCGACTCGGGTTTGCCGCGGGTGCCCGGCGGGGCATCCGTAGCGTGTTCAGTTCCGCGTTGCGGAAACCCGCGCGGAGCGGATTCCCGTCCGCGGCACCGAATCGGCCGCTTGCGCTGCGCTCGCGGCCGTGCTTCGCCGGAAGAAAAAGCGCGACGCGCCGGTCTTGTGATGCGGAAAGGCCTTTTCTTGTCGGTGATCGCCGGTACCGTGGAATGAAAAGCACTCCGAGGAGGTGCCCGATGCATCATGACCTTCCCGGAGGTCGGCGCGAGGAGGCCGACCCTTCAGCAACCGGCGGAGCAGGGCAGACACCAGAGGAACAAGCCCGGCAGATCCGTTTTCTCGAGGAAGAAGTGGCGCTGCTGCGCCGCAGGCTCACCGATTCCCCGCGACAGAACCGCGTTCTCGAACAACGTCTCGCCGAGGCGTCGGAACGGGTGAGCCAGCTCACCGAGCGGAACACGAAACTCGTCGAAACCCTGCGCGAAGCGCGGGGTCAGCTGCTCGCCCTCCGCGAAGAGGTCGACCGGCTGGCCCAGCCGCCGAGCGGTTACGGGGTGTTCGTCGAGGCCTACGAGGACAACACGGTGGACGTCTACACCGCGGGGCGCAAGATGCGCGTCTCGGTGTCGCCCGCGGTGGAGGTCTCGTCGCTGCGGCGCGGGCAGGCGTTGCGGCTCAACGAGGCGCTCACCGTCGTCGAAGGCGGCGATTTCGAGCGCACCGGCGAGGTGTGCGCGCTGCGCGAAGTGCTCGCACCGGACGTCGAGGGCGGCGCCACGCGCGCTCTCGTGGTCGGCCACGCGGACGAGGAGCGGGTCGTCCTGCTGTCCGGTCCGCTCTCCGAGCAGCCGCTCAAACCGGGCGACTCGCTCCTGGTGGACTCCAAGGCCGGCTACGCCTACGAACGGGTGCCGAAGGCGGAGGTCGAGGACCTCGTGCTGGAGGAGGTGCCGGACGTCCGCTACGAGGACATCGGCGGCCTGACCCGGCAGATCGAGCAGATCCGCGACGCCGTGGAGCTGCCGTTCCTGCACGCGGACCTCTACGAGCAGTACCAGCTGCGCCCGCCGAAGGGCGTCCTGCTCTACGGCCCGCCGGGCTGCGGGAAGACGCTCATCGCGAAGGCGGTGGCGAACTCCCTGGCCAAGAAGGTGGCCGAGGCTCGCGGGGACAACGCGGACGGCAAGTCCTACTTCCTCAACATCAAGGGTCCCGAGCTGCTGAACAAGTTCGTCGGCGAGACCGAGCGGTCGATCCGGCTGATCTTCCAGCGGGCGCGGGAAAAGGCCTCCGAGGGCACCCCGGTCATCGTGTTCTTCGACGAGATGGACTCGATCTTCCGCACCCGCGGCTCGGGCGTGTCCTCCGACGTGGAGACCACGATCGTGCCGCAGCTGCTGTCGGAGATCGACGGCGTCGAGGGCCTGGAGAACGTCATCGTCATCGGCGCCTCCAACCGCGAGGACATGATCGACCCGGCGATCCTGCGGCCGGGCCGGCTCGACGTGAAGATCAAGATCGAGCGTCCGGACGCCGAGGGCGCGAAGGACATCTTCTCGAAGTACCTGGCCGAGGGCCTGCCGATCCACGCCGACGACCTGGCGGAGTTCGGCGGGGACCAGAAGGCGACGTTCGACGCGATGATCCAGCACACCGTCGAGCGGATGTACGAGGAGAGCGACGAGAACCGGTTCCTGGAGGTCACCTACGCCAACGGGGACAAGGAAGTCCTGTACTTCCGCGACTTCAACTCGGGCGCGATGATCCAGAACATCGTGGACCGGGCGAAGAAGTCGGCGATCAAGTCGGTGCTGGAGACGAAGCAGCCCGGCCTGCGCGTGCAGCACCTGCTGGACGCGATCGTCGACGAGTTCGCGGAGAACGAGGACCTGCCCAACACCACCAACCCGGACGACTGGGCCCGGATCTCCGGCAAGAAGGGCGAGCGGATCGTCTACATCCGCACGCTCGTCACCGGCAAGAACCAGGAATCGGGGCGGGCCATCGACACCGCCACGAACACCGGTCAGTACCTGTAGGACAGCGCGAACGCCGCGGGGCCGCCGGATCTCTTCCGGCGGCCCCGCGGTGCGTCTCAGACCCAATGGGGGTTTCGGAGGAGCTGTGGTGCGCGGCCGCATCGCGCCCATCGGCCAGGGACGGCTCCACGCACTGCGCTCGCGAGAGTTGGCACGCGCTGGCGAGGTCTGTGAAGGGCTCCTTGAGGGAATCTGATTCCCTCAAGGAGCCCTTCACGGACTTGAAGTTACTTTGGCGCGGGCCTCGGCCATTCCGTACGACGTGGGCAAACGCGCCCACAGCTGGCATGCGTCTCAGACCCGTTCCAGGACCGGTTGCCGCGCCCGGGAAAGCCGTCCGTGCGAGGCCAGGATGCCGAGCACCACGAGCAGCGCTCCGACGGGTTCGTTCCAGTGCACCGGTTCGTCGAGGACCAGCACGCCGAGCAGAACCCCGACCACCGGAGTGAGGTAGGTCACAGCGGACGCGTTGGCGGCGCCCCAGGCGGTGGCGATGGCGGTGTTCCAGGTGTAGGCGACACCGGTGCCCAGCACGCCGAGCGCCAGCATGGACAGCACCACGGCGAGGTTCAGGTGCACCGGCTGCGCGGCGATCGCCGGCGTCGCGGCCAGCAGGATCACCGTGGCGAAACCGGTCTGCCCGAACGCGACCACGACCGGGTCGGGGTTGCGGGGCGACACGAATTTCCGCAGGTACACGAAAGCCAGGCCGTAGCACGTGGTCGCGCCGAGACAGGCGAGTTGCGCGAGAACTTCGTGGCTCAGGTCGATGCCGCGCCAGACGCCGACGAGCGTGAGCACCCCGGCGAAGCCGATCAGCAGCCCGGCGGTTTTCGGTCGGGTAAGCCGTTCCGCGGGCAGGGCGGCCGCGGCGAACAGCATGGTCAGCAGGGGAGTGGTGGCGTTGAAGATGCTGGCGAGCCCGGACGCCACATACTGCTCGGCCCACGAGTACAGCAGGAACGGGCCCACGCAGAACAGCAGCGAAACCACCGCGAGATGCCCCCACAACGCGGGATCGCGGGGGAGCGATCGCCTGCGCAGCACCAGGAACGCGCCGAGCGTCAACGCACCCAGCGCGACCCGCGCGAGCGCCACCTGAGCCGGCGAGAGCCCCTCCAGGCCCACTTTGATGAACAGAAAACTCGCGCCCCACACGACGGCGAGCGCGACGAACCGGGCGGCGATGCCGAACCTCACTGAACCTCCGAAACGACCAGCGGACTGCTCCGGCCAGTCAACGTGCGCGCCACGCCCGGAGTCCAGCAGGTTTCGGTCACTGCGTTCGCCATCGGTGTATAACGCCCTATACTGCGGCGCGTGAGCACAGACAACGCCCGCCCGCGCCCGCCGATCACCGAAGCCGACGTCCTGGCCTGGCTCGAGACGACCGCCGCCGCCGTCCAAGCGGGGGAGCTCAACGCCAACGACCTCATCGACCTCCTGGGGGAGCTGCGCCGCGCCTCCGCGGCCTGCGCCGACGCCTCCGACTGGGCCCTCCTCGCCGCCCGCGAAGAAGGAGCCAGCCTCCGCCAAATCGCCCCGGTCTTCGGCAAAGGCTACGTCCGCGCACCCGCCGCCCGCCTCGAAAAACTCCACCGCCAAGCCCAAAACGCCAGCCAATGGCTCGCCATCCTCCGGCACAAACAAAGTGTATAACGACCTATACATCTGGTGATCAGAAAACGCTCCACATCGCCGCGCCTAAGCTCACGGCGCGACTTCCAAAACACAGCAACGACAAGGGGATCCCGATGGACCGCATCGCGGTGGGGCTGGCCGCGCTCGGCCGTCCGGCATACATCAACCTGGGGCGGGACTTGCCCGAAGTGCGGGATGTGCCGTCGATGCGGGCCGCGACGCACGAGGTGCTCGACGCGGCGTACGCGGCGGGCGTCCGATGGGTCGACGTCGCGCGGTCGTATGGCCGTTCGGAGGAGTTTCTCGGCAGTTGGCTGGCCGAGCGCGGACACCAGGACGTCACGGTGTCCAGCAAGTGGGGCTACCGCTACGTGGGCGACTGGCGGCTCGACGCGGACGTCCACGAGGTCAAGGAACACACGCTGCCGCGGTTCCGCGAACAGTGGGCGCAGACGCGGGAACTCCTGGCCGGGCACGTGCACCTGTACCAGGTCCATTCGCTCACTGTGGACAGTCCACTTTTCACTGATCCGGCGCTGATCGACGCGCTGGCCGGGCTTTCCGGCGACGGCGTCGAGGTCGGTTTCTCAACATCCGGACCCGCGCAGGCGGACGTGGTGCGCCGGGCGTTCGAGCTGGAATCGGCCGGGCAGCCGGTGTTCGCGTCGGTCCAGTCCACTTGGAACGTTTTCGAGCCGTCGGTCGGCCCGGCGCTGGCGGAGGCGCACGCGGCCGGGAAACGGGTGCTGGTCAAGGAAACTCTCGCGAACGGACGGCTCGTCGCGGAGGCTCCCGAGACGCTGCGGCGGATCGCCGGGGAGCACCGCGTCGGCCCGGACGCGATCGCGGTGGCCGCGGTGCTCGGACAGGAGTGGGCACCGATGGCGGTGCTGGGTCCGTCGAGCCCGGCACAGCTGTCCGCGAACCTCGCCGCCACGCGAGTGAGCCTCGGCGACGAGGACCGCGTTGCGCTGGGACAACTCGCGCAGGACGCGCGCGAGTACTGGGCGCATCGATCCCACCTCGGGTGGAGCTGAGCGATTGCATTACCCTCGGGGCCCAGCATGGCCCGGGGCGGACGGGCAACACTGAGCGCGGAGGGGCAACGTGCGTCGTCGGCAGGTGCCAGCAGTCGCTGTGCTGGTCGGGCTGGGCGCGCTGGCCGGGCTCGCCGGATGCGGCAACCGGCCCAACAATCTCGAGACCTATTACGACGATCCGGCCCCTTCGCCGGGCACGAGCGCTCCGGTCGCTCCGCCGGTGTCGCGGGCGGTCGATCCTCCGGTGGTTTCTTCTTCGGCGGCACCGGATCCGCGGCGCGCGGAGGCGGCGTTGCTGTCCGATTCGGACGTTGCCGAGGAGGGCGTGGCTCCGGGCGCGGGTCGCGTTTCGGGGTGTCTGAGCGGGTTGGCCGCGGGTGAGCGCAAGTCGGTGAGCTGGGTGTACCCGAGCGGTTCGGCGTTGACGCACGAGGTCACGGTGTACGCGGACCGTTCGGGCGGGGATGTCGTGGCGGGCACGCATTGCGCGGGTGCGGAGGTGTCGTTGCCGCCGCAGCCGGGGATCACCGTGCAGCGGGCGTGGTGCGAGGGCTCGACGTGCGCGGTGTTGGTGGCGAAGGGGAATCTGGTGTCGGCGTTGAGCGTCGCGGCGAGCACGCCGGCGCGGGCGCAGGACGCGGCGAAGCGGTTGCTGCCGAAGATCGCGGCGAAGCTGACTGCTCAGCCGTAACGGCGGAACCATTCCTGGACGCCCGCGCGGCCGTCGGGGATGAAGGGCGGTTCGGGTTCGGCGGCGAAGACCCAGGAGCGGAGTTCGTCGAGCGGGATCCAGCGTCCTTCGACGATTTCCTCGGCCTGCAGTGCCACCGGGCCGTCCCAGCGGACTTCGAAGGCGAAGTTGTGGCAGCGGATCGAGCCGTCGTCGTAGATTTTGGTGAACAGCGGTTCCGGTTCCACTCCGTGGACGCCGAGTTCTTCGGCGAGTTCGCGGCGCGCGCAGTCGGCGGGGGTTTCGCCCGCGGCGACGACTCCGCCCGCCCAGCAGTCCCAGGTGGAGGGGAACGTGTCCTTGTCCGCGGTGCGGAGGTGCACGTAGACCGAGCGTCCGTCGCCCGATCGGACGAGGACGACGCCGGCGGCGTGCCAGAGCCCTTCGGCCCGGACCCGGGAGCGGAGCGCCTGGCCGGCCGGGCGGCCCGCGTCGTCATAGAGGGCAACGAGTTCGTCACTGCCTGGCATGGGGGCATCCTCGCACGCGTCGAACCCGTAGGGTGGTGGCATGCGTCGGATCATGGGAACCGAAGTCGAGTACGGCATCGCCGTGCCCGGGGACGCCACGGCGAACCCGGTGCTCACCTCGACTCAGGTGGTGCTGGCCTACGCCGCGGCTGCGGACATCCCGAGGGCGCGCCGGGCGCGCTGGGACTACGAGGTGGAGTCGCCGTTGCGCGACGCGCGCGGGTTCGACCTGACGGGGCCGGGCGGTCCCGGGCACGACCCGGACGTCGAGGACCTGGGCGCGGCGAACGTCATCCTCACCAACGGTGCGCGGCTGTACGTGGACCACGCGCATCCGGAGTACTCGGCGCCGGAGGTCACGAACGCGCGGGACGCGGTGATCTGGGACAAAGCGGGCGAGCGGGTGATGGAGGAGGCCGCTTTGAAGGCGGCCACCGTGCCGGGACAGCCGCCGTTGCAGCTGTACAAGAACAACGTGGACGGCAAGGGCGCGAGCTACGGCACGCACGAGAACTACCTGATGCAGCGGTCGACGCCGTTCACCGCGGTGATCGGGGGGCTGACGCCGTTCTTCGCGTCGCGGCAGGTGATGTGCGGTTCGGGCCGGGTGGGGATCGGGCAGCAGAGCGAGGAGGCGGGTTTCCAGCTTTCGCAGCGCTCGGACTACATCGAGGTCGAGGTCGGGCTGGAGACGACGCTCAAGCGCGGGATCATCAACACGCGCGACGAGCCGCACGCGGACGCGGACAAGTACCGGCGGCTGCACGTGATCATCGGGGACGCGAACCTGTCGGAGTACTCGACGTATCTGAAGGTCGGGACGACGGCGCTGGTGCTGGACCTGATCGAGGCGGGCGTGCGGTTCGACGACCTGAAGCTGGACGAGCCGGTGCGGGCGGTGCACAAGATCAGCCACGACCCGACGCTGAAGACGAAGGTCGAGCTGGCGAACGGGAAGAAGTTCACCGGGCTGGACCTGCAGTTCGCGTATCACGAGCTGGCGGCGGCGAATCTCGAGCGCACGGGCGCGGACGAGGCGTCGAAGGAAGTGCTGCGGGTGTGGGGCGAGGTGCTGGACGCGCTGGCGCGGGATCCGCAGGAGTGCGCGGACCGGCTGGACTGGCCTGCGAAGCTGCGGCTGCTGGAGGGGTACCGGGAGCGGGACCAGCTGGCGTGGGGCGCGCCGCGGCTGCGGCTGGTGGACCTGCAGTATTCGGACGTGCGGCTGGGCAAGGGCCTGTACAACCGGCTGGTCACGCGGGGTTCGATGAAGCGGCTGGTCACCGAGGAGGAGGTGCAGGCGGCGATCACGAATCCGCCGTCGGACACGCGTGCCTACTTCCGGGGCCGGGCGCTGGAGAAGTACGCGTCGTCGATCGCGGCGGCGTCGTGGGATTCGGTGATTTTCGACGTGGGCCGGGAGTCGCTGGTGCGGATCCCGACGCTGGAGCCGTTGCGGGGGACGAAGGCGCACGTCGGGAAGCTGCTGGACGCGGCGGCGACGGCGGAGGAGCTGGTGGAGGCGATCACCGGTTCGGACTAGCGCGATCCCGGCGTTTCGGGCCGGTTGAAGGCCCTTTTCGTCGGTACCGCTGGGTAGGCTAGGGAACATCGGCCAGACCGGGAGGCGAGATGGCGCAGGAGAAGATCGAGAAGCACGGCGGCGGCGATTCCGACGAGGAGTTCGACGACGCCGGCGGGGCGGGCCAGGAGCGGCGGGAGAAGCTCGGCGAGGACGTGGACACGATCCTCGACGAGATCGACGACGTGCTGGAAGAGAACGCCGAGGACTTCGTCCGCGCTTACGTGCAGAAGGGCGGCGAGTAGCCGTCCGCCCGTCGCGGCCGCCCCGGGTGCGGGGCGGTGCGGCGGGCGCGCTGGGCCGGAGGTTTCGCGCGGCGGCGCCGGGGGCAGGTTGTGCTCGGCGTTGCCGGGCACGGGATGAGATGGGAACCGAGAGCACGTATGGACAACACCTCCTCTGGGGCGGGTTTTTCCGGGCCCGGACTGCCGTCGGCCTACTTTTCGCCGGCGACGTCGTCGTTCGCGGATTTCGTGCGCGCGACCGCGCCGGAGCTGCTGCCGGCGCGGCGGGTGCCGGCGGGTGAGCTGGACGTGCCGCACGGCACGACGATCGTGGCGGTGGCGTTCGCCGGCGGGGTGCTGATCGCCGGCGACCGGCGGGCCACGTCGGGGAACCTGATCGCGAGCCGGGACATCGAGAAGGTGCACGTCACGGACGAGTACTCGGCGGTGGGCATCGCGGGGACCGCGGGGCTGGCCGTGGAGATGGTCCGGCTGTACGCGGTGGAGCTGGCGCATTACGAGAAGATCGAGGGCGTTTCGCTTTCGCTGGACGGCAAGACGAACAAGCTGGCCGGGATGGTGAAGGCGAACCTGGAGATGGCGATGGCGGGCCTGGCGGTCGTGCCGTTGTTCGTCGGGTACGACCTGGAGGCCGAGGACGCGAAGCACGCGGGCCGGATCGTGTCGTACGACGCGGCGGGCGGGCGGTACGAGGAGCACGCCGGGTATGCCAGTGTCGGTTCGGGTTCGCTGTTCGCGAAGTCGTCGCTGAAGAAGCTGTACGACCCGGACGCGGATGTGGACGCGGCGGTGCGGACGGCGCTGGAGGCGTTGTACGACGCGGCGGACGACGACACCGCGAGCGGCGGGCCGGACATGGTGCGGCGGATTTTCCCGAACGTCATCACCATCACCGCGGAGGACGGCGCGGTGGTGCTGCCCGCGGAGCGGACGGGTGCGGTGGCCGAGGCGGTGGTGGCCGGGCGCGCGGAGCGCAATCACCACCGGCCGGTGTGAGGCCGTCGATGTCCGCTGAATCAATGATTGCCGAGTTTTCGGAGAACGTGGAGCCGACACCGTGACGATGCCGTTGTATGCCTCTCCCGAGCAGTTGATGCGGGAGCGTTCCGAGCTGGCGCGCAAGGGGATCGCGCGGGGCCGGAGCGTGGTGGTGCTGAAGTACGCGGGCGGGGTGCTGTTCGTGGCGGAGAATCCGTCGGCGACGCTGCACAAGGTGTCCGAGATCTACGACCGGATCGGGTTCGCCGCGGTGGGCCGGTATTCGGAGTTCGAGAATCTGCGGGTGGCGGGGATCCGGCACGCGGATCTGAAGGGCTACCAGTACGACCGGCGGGATGTGAGCGCGCGGGCGCTGGCGAACGCGTACGCGGCGACGCTGGGCAGCATTTTCACCGAGCAGCTGAAGCCGTTCGAGGTCGAGGTGTGCGTGGCCGAGGTGGGCGCGACCGCGGCGGAGGACCAGTTGTACCGGTTGACGTTCGACGGGTCGATTTTCGACGAGTCGCCGTTCGTGGTGATGGGCGGGCAGACGGAGCCGATCACGACGAAGCTGAAGGATGTCGTGGATCCGGAGCACGATCTGCGGACGGCGCTGGCGACGGCGATCGAGGGGTTGCGGGCGACCGCGACGTCGTCGAACGGGAACGGGTCGGCGGCTGAGGCGGAGATCAAGCTCGAGGTCGCGGTGCTGGACCGGGCGAAGCCGCGGCGGGCGTTCCGGCGGTTGTCGGGGGCGGCGCTGGAGGCGTTGCTGCCGGCGAAGGAGGAGCCTGCCGAGAAGGCGGACGAGTCCGGCGAGGGCGACGGCAAGGACTCGGACAAGGGTTCCGGCGAGGGTTCGGCCGAGAAGGAATGACGTGATGCGCTGTGGGCCGCCGGACGATTCCGGCGGCCCACAGTCGTTTTCCGGGATACTGGCGTGGTGACGTGTGCGCTGGTGACCCCGTGGTGGCGTCGGCGCGTCGCCGGGGATGATTCCGCCGCGGGCGGTGTGGTCCCGACGGCGATTCTCGACTGGCGCGATCCGCTCGTGCAGTCGTTGGTGCGGGCGACCGCGTCGGAGGACCGGTTGGCCGGGTTGCGGGCGGCGCATCGGGTGATCGCCGGTGCGGTGCGGCCGGTGTATGCGGTTCAGGAGCGGCAGCCGGTCTCGCGGACGTTGCGTCGCGGGCGGGGTTCGTGCAGTCAGCGGCTGGCGATTCTGGAGGGAGTCGCGCGGGCGCAAGGGATTCCGACGCGGGTGCGGGGCCTGCTCGTGGACGGCCGGTTCTGGTATCCGCGGTTTCCGCGGCTCAAGTCCCTGGTGCCGTCGCGGGTGCTGGTGGCGTGGCCCGAGTTCGGGATCGACGGCAGCTGGGTCCCGGTCGGGGAGTTGTTCGGACCGTTGCCCGCGTTGGCGGCGAGTCCGGGTTTTTCCAATGACAGCGGGGAAACGCTGTTCGACGCGGTGTCCCGCACGGCGATCGACTGGGACGGCGTCACCTGCGAAACCGGCGGAGCGTGCGACCTGTCCGCGACCGTGCTGGCGGAGCTAGGCCGTTTCGATTCGCGCGACGAGCTGTTCCGGCGGCACGGCCAGACGCTGTCCGGTCCGTTGACGAGGCTGATCGACCCGGTGCTGAGCCGGTGGGCGCCGCGTCAGAGCGCCTCCAGCCGCTGACGCAGATGCGCGCGTTCCGGCTCGGTTCCCGCGCTGGCCAACGCTTCCCGGTACGCCGCCGCGGCTTCGTCGTCGCGGCCGAGGCGGTGCAGCAGGTCCCCGCGAGCCGCGGCGTACGGGTGGTAGCCCTGCAGCCGCGGCTCGTCGGCTAACCCGTCCAGGAGTTTGAGCCCAGCTTCGGGTCCGTCGCGCATCGCCACCGCGGCCGCGCGGTTGAGCGCGACCACCGGGGTCGGGGCGAGGGTCAGCAGGATGTCGTACAGCGCCACGATCTGCGGCCAGTCGGTGCGCGCGACGTCCGGTGCTTCGGCGTGGAGCGCGGCGATCGCCGACTGCACCCCGTACGGCCCGGGCGGGCCGCCGGTCAGCGCGACCGGCACCAGCGCGCGGCCTTCGTCGATCAGCGCCGCGTCCCAGGAGGTCCGGTCCTGGTCTTCGAGCAGGACGAACGCGCCGTCCGGGCCGGTGCGCGCGGCGCGGCGGGCGTGGACGAGCAGCAGAAGCGCCAGCAGCCCGGTGCTCTCGCGTTCGTCGGGCAGCAGGCGGTGCAGGATCCGGGCCAACCGGATGGCTTCCTCGGCCAGGTCGGGCCGCTGGATGTCCGGGCCGGAGCTGGCCGCGTAGCCCTCGGTGAACAGCGAATACAGCACCTGCAGCACGCCGGGCAGCCGGGCGCGCAGCTCGTCGCCGGCCGGGACGCGGAACGGGATGCGGTGGTCGCGGATCCGGTTCTTGGCCCGCACGATCCGTTTCGCCATCGTCGCGGTCGGCACGAGGAACGCCCGCGCCACCTCGGGCGTGGTGAGCCCGGCCAGGCAGCGCAGCGTGAGCGCGAGCCGGTCCTCGGCCGCCAGCGCGGGGTGAGCGCAGGCGAAGAACAGCTGGAGCCGGTCGTCGGGCAGGTCGCCGTCGGCCCCGGGCGGCGGGGGAGGGTCGCTGCGGTCGGATTCCGCTTGCAGGACGGCGAGTTTCGCCGCGTACGCCTGGTCGCGGCGGAGCCGGTCGACGGCCTTGCGGCGTGCGGTCGTCATCAGCCACGCGCCGGGTTTCGGCGGGACGCCGTCGACCGGCCAGCACACCAGCGCGGCCTCCACCGCTTCGGCGGCGACCTCCTCGGCCAGGTCGAGGTCGCCGAAACGGCGGACGAGAGCGCCGAGCAGGCGGCCGTGCTCCTCGCGGAACACGGCCGCCACGGACGCTCGCGCGTCAGGCATCGAAGTCGGCGATCGGGCGCACCACGACCGAACCGTCCCGCGAACCCGGGCAGCGGGCCGCCCAGTCGAGCGCCGCGTCGAGGTCCGGCACGTCCAGCACGTAGAAGCCGCCGAGCAGCTCGCGGGTCTCGGCGAACGGGCCGTCGGTCGTGATGGACCGCTCGCCGTCCGCGCCCACCTGCACCCTGGTCGCGGTCACGAGGTCGGCGAGGGATTCCCCGCTGACGAACACCCCCGCGTCGCGGACTTCCTTGTCGTAGGCCATCCAGTCGGCGGGCTCGCAGCCGGCCGCCCCGCCCTGCTCGGTGGCCGCGGAAGCGTGAATCAGCAGCAGGTACTTCATGGTCGGGCTCCTTCGTCGGTCAGCGCGGCCGGAGTGCCGCACTGACCTCACCACGAACGGCGACCGCCCGGATGGACAGCGCCCGGAAGACATTTTTCCGGACAATCCGCTCAGGAGGCGGCAGGCGCGGTGCGGAAGTTCTGATCGGCGAAGGCGAGCATGTACGGGAGGGTCGCGCGGGCGGTGTGCCAGGTGTGGTTGAACCCGCGCTCGGCGTGCACCACGACCTCCTGGCCGCGCCGTTCCAGCGACCCGGCGATGCGGTGCGCGGTCGCGACGTCGGTCGGCGCGCCGGTGCCGACGGTCAGCATCACGGCGACCTTCTGCGGGAACGGCATCGTCGGGATGTAGCGGCGCGGGGTGTTCGCCGCGATCGCCGCCTGGTTGCCGCCGAGGACGCCGACCGAGTCGTTCAGGTCGTCGTACGGCAGCGAGATCAGCAGCGTGCCGAACTCGTCGAGGTGGTGCAGCCCGATGTTGAGCGCGCCGAAGCCGCCGCCGGACATGCCGCCGAGCGCGCGGTGGCCGCGGTCGGCGAAGGTGCGGTAGTGCTGGTCGACCGACGGGACGATGCTGCTGGCGAGATACGTCTCCAGCTGCGGTCCGCCCGGGACGTTGAGGCATTCCCAGTCGGTGCTCGGCCGGTTGGCGGTGAGGTCGACGCTCACGATGATCATCGGCTGGATCACGTTCGCGTCTTCGAGGCTTTTCAGCGTCTGCGGCGCGGAGCCGGAGGTGAGCCAGTCGCGCGGACCGCCGTAGGGGTAGCCGTGGATCAGGTAGACGACCGGGTAGCGCTTGGCCGCGTTCGCCGGATCGTGGTAGCCGGCCGGCAGGATGACGTAGTTCTCGCCGTTCTGCACGCCGTGCGCCGGGTCGGGGACGTTGAGGACCTCGGTGCTGCCGTTGGCGTTGGCCGGAGCCGCCGGGCGGCCGGCGGCGGGGGAGCTGCCGCTGCTCCCGCCGGTGGAGCTGTCCGGCGTGCTGGGGTCCGAATCCTCGGCCGGATCGTCGCTGGTGCTGCGCAGCAGGGTGCCCGCGACGTTCATCGCGCCGGAACCGCGCTGCAGCAGCCTGCCGAGGTCGCTGGGCGTGCGGACGTAGCCGACGTAGCTGTTCACCGCGGTGACCGCGGCGATCAGGAACAGCGCGATCGACCCGCTGACGCCCCAGCGGCGCACGCGGCGGCGGTGCGCGAGCGCGATGGTGACGGCGAGGACCGCCGCGGCGGCGCCGGCGAACGCCAGCCAAAGCAAGGGGGATTCGAGCGGCCCGAGGTCGCGCGCCTGCGAGGTGACCGACGGGGGCAGGACCGGGTCGACAGCCTGCGGGAACAGCCGCGTCATCCGCGGCCTGCCGGAGACGGGCAGCTGCGACCGCGGGAGGAAAAACGCACCGAGAAGACCCCTGCCGTGAACTGGTGCGGACAGGGCAGTCCGCACCTCGAAGATCACGCTATTGAGGGCTCGCTGTGGATTCGTTGAGAAAAGGTAAAGAAACGATCAAGACCCGCCCCCGATGCGGCGAGCTGACGGCAAAAGCACAGGTCAGCGCAGGGTCGGCCGGGCACTGCGGCGAAGAACACGGTGCCCGGCCGAACGCCGGCGAAGGGACCTTAGGGCATCGCGCGGTCAGGCGTCGCGGTCCGGATTCCGGTAGACGGTCAGCGCGCTCGGCCGCGACCGGAACCGGAACTCCCGCCCGAGCGGCCCGACCTCCCCGTCGGTGGCGACCCGGCGGTTCCCGTCGAGCAGCCGCACGTGCAGCTCCGGCAGGTCCCGCTGCCGGTAGACGTGGCTCGCGTGCAGGCTGTTGGTGAGGCTCGCGGCCACGAACCGGATCCGCGACCAGCGCACGTCCGCCCGCACGTACCGGACGTCGAGCAGGCCGGTGTCGAGCGCCGGGCGCCGCGACGGCGCGAACCCCTTCGGTGCGTACGTGCCGTTGCCGACGAAGATCAGCCACACCTGCGTCGGCTTCCCGTTCAGCTGCACCCGCAGCGGTTTCGCCCGCCGCATCGCCCGCACCAGCGCGATCGCCGCGGACGGCCACTTCGGGAACCGGGTCTGCAGCTTTTCCCGCAGCCGCACCATTTCCGGATACCCGCCGAGGCTCGCGGTGTTGACGAACCAGCGGTGCCCGGCCTCGCCGGAGCCGTCGATCTCGACCTCGGCCAGGTCGATGCCGACCGCGTGCCCGCCCTCGGTCGCCTCGTCCGCGTCCGGCATCGACCGGACCCCGACGTCGCGGGCGAAGTGGTTGAGCGTCCCGGCCGGGATGAGTGCCAGCGGCAGCCCGCGTTCGGCGGCGACCGACGCCACGGCCGCGACCGTGCCGTCCCCGCCCGCCACGCCGAGCGCGCGGACCGAACCGTGCGCTTCGATCTCGTCGGCGAGCTGCTCGCGCAGATCCCGCGACGGGTCCGGGTAGATCAGCGACGCCTTCGGCCACGCGTAGCGGACGTCCTCGGTCGGGTCTTGGCCGTTGACGCCCGAATGCGGGTTGACCAGCGCCAGCATGTCCTCGCCGTCGCGCATCTCCGGCGCTTCCGCCGCGTGCGCGGTCCGGGCGCGGACGTCCGGGTGCAGCGGCCACCAGTGCCGGGTCAGCACGGCGATCCCGGTCCCGATCGCGAGCCCCGCGGCGACGTCGCTCGGCCAGTGCACGCCGGTGTGCACCCGCGAGTACGCGACCGCGCCGGCGAGCGGCACGATCGCCAGCCCGGCCCGCGGCGACTCCATCGCGACCGCGGTCGCGAACGCGGCGGCCGAAGCCGAATGCCCGGACGGGAACGACGACGACGTCGGCCGTTTCCGCAGCTGACGGTGCGCCGGAACCTCTTCCTCGGCCGGACGGCGGCGCGGGAACAACGGCTTCGCGACCAGGTTCGCCGCCGCGCTCGCCCCCGCGATGGCGGCGATCCCGCGCAGCGCGCCGCGGCGCGCCGGGCCCTTCCGGACCGCCAGCACGGCCGCCACGCCCCACCAGAGCCGCGATTTGTCCGCACTTCGGGACAACGCGGTCACGATGTCGTCCGCCCGGGTGCGGGGGATCGCCGCACTGTGCCTCATCAGGGCCCGATCCCTCCGCCCTACCTGCCGGAACGCCCGGCCGACCTGCTGGAACACTCTCGTCCACCTCCGCTGGCCGCGCCGGATCGCCCACCGGTCCCGGCGACCGGTTTCCGCCGCAATGTCACCACTTGCAACGTACCGACCGCGTGTCGCCGCCCGAACGGCGCACCTTCCGCGGGGGTCCAGCGCCTACTCTGGTGGGATGCAGCGGCGGATCTTTGGCATCGAGACCGAGTTCGGGGTCACGTGCACCTTTCACGGCCAGCGCAGGCTCTCGCCCGACGAGGTCGCGCGCTACCTCTTCCGGCGGGTCGTCTCGTGGGGACGCTCGTCCAACGTGTTCCTGTCCAACGGCTCCAGGCTCTACCTCGACGTGGGCTCGCACCCGGAGTACGCGACAGCCGAGTGCGACGACCTGACCCAGCTCGTCACGCACGACAAGGCAGGCGAGCGGATCCTCGAGGACCTCCTCGTGGACGCCGAGCGCAGGCTGGCCGACGAGGGCATCGGCGGCGACATCTTCCTGTTCAAGAACAACACCGACTCCGCGGGCAACTCCTACGGCTGCCACGAGAACTACCTGGTGACCCGTGCCGGGGAGTTCTCCCGGATCGCCGACGTGCTGCTGCCCTTCCTCGTCACCCGCCAGCTCATCTGCGGCGCGGGCAAGGTGCTGCAGACCCCGCGCGGCGCGGTGTACTGCCTCTCCCAGCGCGCCGAGCACATCTGGGAAGGCGTCTCCAGCGCCACCACCCGGTCCCGGCCGATCATCAACACCCGCGACGAACCGCACGCCGACGCCGAGCGCTACCGGCGCCTGCACGTCATCGTCGGCGACTCCAACATGGCCGAGCCGACGACGATGCTCAAGGTCGGATCGGCGCACCTCGTGCTCGAGATGATCGAGGCCGGGGTCCAGTTCCGCGACTTCACCCTCGACAACCCGATCCGCGCGATCCGGGAGATCAGCCACGACCTCACCGGACGCCGCCAGGTCCGCCTCGCCGGCGGGCGCGAGGCGTCCGCGCTGGACATCCAGCGGGAGTACCACGCCCGCGCCGTCCAGCACCTGAAGGAGAACGGGTCCACCCCCGCCAACGAACGCGTGGTGGAGCTGTGGGGCCGCGCGCTCGAGGCGGTCGAGGAGCAGGACTTCAGCAAGATCGACACCGAGATCGACTGGGCGATCAAGCACCGCCTCGTCGAGCGCTACCGGGCCAAGCACGACCTGGACCTGTCCAGCCCGCGCGTGGCCCAGCTCGACCTCGCCTACCACGACATCCGCCGCGGCCGGGGCATCTTCGACCTGCTGCAGCGCAAGGGACTCGTCCGGCGCGTCACCGACGACGGCGAGATCGAAGCGGCCAAGGACACCCCGCCGCAGACCACCCGGGCGAAACTCCGCGGCGACTTCATCGCGGCGGCCCAGGCGGCCGGACGGGACTTCACCGTCGACTGGGTGCACCTGAAGCTGAACGACCAGGCGCAGCGGACCGTGCTGTGCAAGGACCCGTTCCGGTCGGTCGACGAGCGCGTGGAACGGCTCATCGGCTCTCTGTAATTTCCGCGCCGGAACACCGGCTCGATGGTCGCGAGGGGCCCCTGAGGGAATCAGATTCCGTCAGGGGCCCTCTCCCGAACCTCCCTCGGCGTTCTCGCGGCGGGGTTGCGCGAGCGGTTCGGGCGCGGGAAAACGTTGCTGCGGGCGCATAAACCGACGAAAGTCGTCACCCGAGTGCGGCAGGATCTCCGCATGAGTGCGTTCCGGAGGGTCCTCGTCCTCATAGCGGTGTTGTCGATGTCCTTGGGCGGAGTCGCCGCGGCCTCTTCGCTGCCGTCGTGGCGGCTGCTGCCCACTGGCACCGCGGCGCAATTCCGCGGGCTCTCCGCGGTGAGCGAGCGGGTCGCGTGGGTCAGCGGCACCCAGGGCACCGTGCTGCGGACGGTCGACGGCGGGCACAGCTGGCGGCCGGTCGGTCCGCCGGACACCGGGAAGCTCGAGTTCCGCGACATCGAGGCCTTCGACGCCGACCACGCCGTCGTGCTGTCGATCGGGCCCGGTGCGGATTCCCGGATCTACCGCACCGACGACGCCGGGAAGCACTGGCACCAGACGTTCAGCAATCCCGATTCCGCCGCCTTCTACGACTGCCTCGCCTTCTTCGACCCGTGGCGCGGTCTCGCGATGAGCGACCCGGTCGACGGGAAGTTTCGCGTCCAGGCCACCTTCGACGGCGGCCGCAGCTGGAAGCAGCTCCCCGACGACGCTTTCCCGCCCGCCGAGCCCGGAGAAGCCGGATTCGCGGCCAGCGGCCAGTGCATCACCACGTCCGGACCGTTCGACGCGTGGCTGGCCACCGGCGGGGGTGCGCACGCCCGCGTCCTGCACTCCGGCGACGGCGGGCGGCACTGGACCGCGGCTGAAACCCCGTTGCCCAGCAGCGCGTCGGCCGGAGTGTTCGCGGTGGCGTTCCGTACGCCGTGGCAAGGCGTCGCGATCGGCGGCGACTACGCGAACCCGACCGCACCCGGCCCGGCGGTCGCGCTCAGCCATGACCGCGGGAGCAGCTGGCGCACGCCGCCGGAGCATCCCGCCGGTTACCGTTCCGGGCTCGCCTGGCGCGGCGGCACGGTGCTGGCCGTCGGACCGGGCGGGAGCGATCTGAGCCGCGACGGCGGACGGCACTGGACCTCCTTCGACAGCGGCAGTTTCGACACGGTCGACTGCACGTGGTCCGGCGCGTGCTGGGCCAGCGGAGCCAAGGGCCGCGTCGCGAAGCTGGTTCCGTAAGAGGGAACCCGTTCCGGGCAGGGAAGCCGCCCGGAACGGCGGTGCGTGACCGGACGCGCACGGCGGGTCCGTTCGGTCGCACGCGGGCTGACCAGGCGCGACGCGCGAGGGCTGGACCTGACGATCGCGCGCGGCCGGGAGAGCTAGAGTCGTCTGGTGTCCACCGCACGCGCCGAACGGCTGGTCAACCTCGTGCTGGCCCTGCTCTCCACCCGGCAGTACCTCACCGCGGAGCGGATCCGCGGGATCGTGCCCGGGTACGCCGACGCGGCCAGCGACGACGCCTTCTTCCGCACCTTCGAGCGGGACAAGACCGAACTGCGCGAACTCGGCATCCCGCTCGAAACCGGCCGCAACTCCGTCTTCGACCCGGTCGAGGGCTACCGCATCGCGCGCCGCGACTACGAACTCGGCGAGATCGACCTCGCCCCGGACGAGGCCGCGGCGGTCGGGCTCGCCGTCCGGCTCTGGGATTCGCCCGAGCTCACCGGACAGGCCCAGGGCGCGCTGGTGAAACTGCGCGCGGCCGGCGTCGAGGTCGACGACCAGGCCCCGACCGTGATCGAACCGCGGGTGCGCGCGGAACCGGCGTTCGCGCCGATGCTCGCCGCCGTCCAGGCCGGGCAGGCGGTCCGGTTCGAGTACCGGCGCAGCGGCTCGCCCGAACGCCGCATCCGCACGCTCGAACCGTGGGGCGTCGTGTCCTGGCGCGCCCGCTGGTACGTCGTCGGGCACGACCGCGACCGCGACGCGCCCCGCTGCTTCCGGCTCTCCCGCGTCACCGGAAAGGTCGCCGCGATCGGGAAACCGGGCGCGGTCGCGCGGCCCGAGGGCGTCAACCTCATGCAGCTCGTGTCGGTGACCGGCGGCAGCGAGGACCCGTCCCCGGTCACGACCGCCCGGCTTGTGGGTCGCCGACGGCCGCGCAGCCGGAGTCCGCCGCCGCGGCGACATCGTGGGCCGCGAAACCGTCGCGGGCGAGGAAGGCGACGTCATCGAGATCGGCCTGTACTTCCCGGAATCGGCCGCCGACTGGATCGCCGCGCAAGGCCCGGACGTGCTCGTCCTCGAACCGGACGTGCTCGCCAAATCCGTGCAGCACCGGCTCGAGGCCGTGCTCGCCCGCGCCGGGCAGGGGAGCGCCCGATGAGCGCCTCCGGCGAACGCATGCCGAGACTGCTCGCGCTCGTGCCCTACCTGCTGGCCCGCCCCGGCATCCGGATCGACGAGGCCGCGCAGGACTTCGACGTCACCCCGCGCCAGCTGCGCAAAGACCTCGAACTGCTGTGGATGTGCGGCCTGCCCGGCTACGGCCCCGGCGACCTCATCGACCTGTCCTTCGAAGGCGACACCATCGTCGTCACCCACGACGCCGGGATGAGCCGCCCGCTGCGCCTCACCGGCGGCGAGGCCACCGCGCTGCTGGTCGCGCTCCGCGCGCTCGCCGAAACCCCGGGCGTGGCCGACGGCGACGCGGTCCGCCGCGCCATCGCCAAGATCGAGGACGCCGCCGGGCAGGCCCGCCCGGCCGGAGTCGTCGTCGGGGGAGGAGTGCGCGAGGGAGCCCGCGCCGCCCGCACCCGCGAGACCGTCTCCGGCGCGCTGCAGGACGGCCGCGCGCTGCGGATGCGCTACTACACCGCCTCGCGCGACCAGATCACCGAACGCACCGTCGACCCGATGCGGCTCGTCATCGTCCAAGGCGTCGGCTATCTCGAAGCGTGGTGCCGCCGGGTCGAAGGCGTCCGGCTCTTCCGCCTCGATCGGGTGGACGCGCTCACCGTATTGGACGAACCCGCAGCTCCGCCCGCCCACGCGCGGCCCACCGACCTGTCCGACGGGGTCTTCTCCGCCCGTCCCGATCAGCGGGTCGCCCATCTCGTGCTCGACCCCGACGCGCGCTGGGTCGCCGAGTACTACCCGTGCGAGGAACTCGACGAGCTCGACGGCGGGCGGCTGCGCATCGCGATGCGCTACAGCGACGAGCCCTGGATGGTCCGCCTCGTGCTCAGCCTCGGCGGGGAAGCCCAGGTGGAGAGCCCCGCCACACTCGCCGAGGCTGTCGGTCGCCGGGCCGCCGACGCGGTGGCGCGTGCCCGTCACCTCATGTCCATCTCCGACCGATAAGGTGGTTTCAGTGCCGTACCTGCCCGTCTATGTGCTGCTCGCGGCCGGCCTGCTCGTCCTGGCCCTGCTGCTGGTACGGACCGCCGGAGTCTTGCGCCGCTTCCGCCGCACCATGAGCATGGTCAGTGCGGACACCCACGACCGGACCGGACTCCTCCGGGCCCGGTCCGCGGCACTCCGTGTGGCCGTGGCCGAACGCCGCCCGGCGACCGGCAACAAGTAACATCAGCACAGACCCCAGACAAGGAGGGCAGACGACCATGAACGCGCTGCAGCCGTGGCACATCATCGTTCTGGTGCTCGTGGTGGTTCTGCTGTTCGGAGCGAAGCGGCTCCCGGACGCGGCCCGGTCCATCGGCAAGTCCATGAAGATCTTCAAGGCCGAGACCAAGGACCTGACCGGCGAACAGAAGGCCGAAGCCGAGGCCGAGCCCGCCGACACCCGGCACATCGCCCCTCCCGCGCCCGCGCAGACCGCGCAGGACAAGCAGGTCGCCGACCTCCAGCGCCAGCTCGACGAACTGAAGAAGCAGCAGGCGGCATCGGCCGACCAGCCGCAGAAGAACGCGAGCTGACCCTCCGCGCGCACCACCCGGTCCCCGGTCCACGGCGGCGCGCCGGTGCGGCGCGCCCCGGCGGGCTCTGACGAGAACGGAACGACCAGTGGCGGAAGCCGCCAACGGCAACGGCAGCCGGTCCAGCAAGCGGAGCCGGCGCAGCCGTCGGAAAAACCCCGACGGCACGATGACGCTCATCGAGCACATCTACGAGTTCCGCCGCCGCCTCGGCTGGGCGGTCGTTTTCGTCGTCATCGGCGCGATCTTCGGGTTCATCTGGTTCGGCCAGCGGTTCGGGCCGATCCCGTCGCTCGGCGACATCATGACGCACCCGTACTGCGCCATCCCGAAGGAACAGCGGTTCGGCGGCGAAACCGGCTGCCGCCTGCTGCAGACGGTCCCGTTCGAAGTCTTCATGCTCCGCCTGAAAGTCGGCGTCGCCGCGGGCGCGGTCCTGCTGTCCCCGGCCTGGCTGTACCAGCTGTGGGCGTTCATCGCCCCCGGCCTCTACGCCAAGGAACGCAAGTACGCGCTCACCTTCGTCGGCTTCGCCTCGGTGCTCTTCGCCGCCGGCGCGGTACTGGCCTACCTGCTCGTCCCGCACGCCCTCGCCCTGCTCGCCGGGTTCGGCCAGGACCAGTTCGTCACCGCCCTCACCGGCGACAAGTACATCTCGTTCATCCTGTCGCTGCTGGTGATCTTCGGCGTCAGCTTCGAACTGCCGCTGCTCGTCGTGATGCTCAACCGCGTCGGCGTGCTCAAGTACCAGCAGCTCAAGAAGTGGCGCCGCGGCATCGTATTCGCGCTGTTCGTGTTCGCCGCGTTCGCCACCCCCGGCTCGGACCCGTTCTCGATGCTCGGCCTCGCCGCCGCGCTCACCCTGCTGTTCGAGATCTCGATCCAGATCGCCCGCTTCCACGACCGCAAGCTCGACCGCGTCCGCCAGGACGAGGGCTGGGACCAGCTCGCCGACGACGAGGCCGCGCCGTTCCACTACACGCCGAGCACCGCCGACGGCGAGGAACCGGCCGCGCAGAAACCGGCGTCCGGCCGCGGCGGCTCGACCGACGACATCACCTGACCGTGGGCCTGAACGCAGCACTGGCCGTGCACCCGGCCTCCGGCCGCGGCGCCGCGGCCCGCCTCGCCGAAGCGGTCGCGGCACGGCTCCGGCCCGCCGTCGACCGGCTCGACCTCCTCACCGCCACCAGCGTCGAGGAATCCCGCGCGCTCATGCGGTCCTCGCACGCCGAGGGCCTCGACGTGCTGATCGTCCTCGGCGGCGACGGAGCGGCCCACCAGGGCGTCCAGTTCTGCGCCGACCACGGCGTCGCGCTCGGCCTCGTCCCCTCCGGCACCGGCAACGACTTCGCCCGCGCCCTCGGCGTCCCGGCCGACCCGCGCGCCGCCACCGACGCCCTCGCCAAAGCCCTGCAGGCCGGGCACCGCCGCAGCGTCGACCTCGGCCGCGTCGGCGACACCTGGTTCGCCACCGTGCTGTGCGCCGGATTCGACGCCGCCGTCAACGCCCGCGCGAACGCGATGCGCTGGCCCGCCGGACCCCGCCGCTACGACCTCGCGATCCTCGCCGAACTCGCCGCGTTCAAGCCCAGCCCGATCGTCGTGCACACCGACGAAGGCACCTTCTCCGGGGACACGAGCCTGATCGCCGTCGGCAACACCCCGTACTACGGCGGCGGCATCCCGATCTGCCCGGACGCCGACCCCGGCGACGGCCTCTTCGACGTCACCGTCATCGGCGCCCCCGGCCGCGCCCGCCTGCTCCGGATGCTGCCGCAGCTGCGCACCGGCGAACACGTGCACAAGCCCAGCGTCGAAACCTTCCGCACCCGCACGCTGCGCATCGAAGCACCCGGCTGGCCGGTCTACGCCGACGGCGAGGACCAAGGTCAGGCACCGGTCGAAGCGACCTGCGTGCCCTCCGCGCTCATGGTCGTCGCGCCCCCGCGGTGACCGGCGGCACGCCGCGTGCGGAATGTCGGGGGCATGTGGAACCCTGACGGGGTGGCCACTAGCCCTTCACCATCGCCGGCCGAGGCCTACGCTGCCTCCCGTCGCCGCGCCAAGCACCCCCAGCTGACCCGGTTTTCCGCCGAATCGGCCTTCGAATTCGACGATTTCCAGATCCGCGGCTGCGAAGCGCTCGAAGAGGGCCACGGCGTCCTGGTCTGCGCCCCCACCGGGGCGGGCAAGACCGTGGTCGGCGAGTTCGCCGTCCACCTCGCCCTCGCCGAGGGCCGCAAATGCTTCTACACCACCCCGATCAAGGCCCTGTCCAACCAGAAGTACGCCGACCTCGTCGAACGCTACGGCAACGACGCCGTCGGCCTGCTCACCGGCGACACCTCGATCAACGGCAACGCCCAGGTGGTCGTCATGACCACCGAGGTGCTGCGCAACATGCTCTACGCGGGCAGCTCCGCCATCCCCGAACTCGGCTACGTCGTCATGGACGAGGTCCACTACCTCGCCGACCGCTTCCGCGGCGCGGTCTGGGAGGAAGTGATCCTCCACCTGCCCGAGCACGTCCGCGTCGTCGGCCTGTCCGCCACCGTCAGCAACGCCGAGGAATTCGGCGAATGGCTCGTCGAGGTCCGCGGCGACACCACCGTCGTCGTCGACGAGCACCGCCCGGTCCCGCTGTGGCAGCACATGCTCGTCGGCAACCAGCTGCTCGACCTGTTCGCCGGCCAGAACGAGGCCGACCCGGGAGAGCAGCTGCGGATCAACCCCACGCTGCTGCGCAAAACCGACGACATGGGCCGCTTCGCCCCCAACTTCCGCGGCCCGCGCGGAGGCCGCCGCGGAGGACCGCCGCGCGGACCGAGGTTCCGGCCGCCGTCACGCGTGGACGTGGTCGAACGGCTCGACCACGCCGGCCTGCTGCCCGCGATCGTGTTCATCTTCTCCCGCGCCGGCTGCGACGCGGCGGTCGCCCAGTGCGTCCGCTCCGGCCTGCGGCTCAACGGCCCCGAACAGGTCGAGGAGATCCGCCGGATCGTCGACGAGCGCACCGCTGAGCTGCCCGAGGGCGACCTCGGCGTCCTCGGCTACTGGGAATGGCGCGAGGCGCTGGAGCGCGGCTTCGCGGGCCACCACGCCGGGCTGCTGCCCGCGTTCAAGGAAACCGTCGAGGAGCTGTTCGTCCGCGGCCTGGTCAAAGTCGTGTTCGCGACCGAAACCCTCGCGCTCGGCATCAACATGCCCGCCCGCACCGTCGTGCTCGAACGGCTCGTGAAATACAACGGCGAGGCGCACGTCGACCTCACCCCGGGCGAATACACCCAGCTCACCGGCCGCGCCGGCCGTCGCGGCATCGACATCGAAGGCCACGCCGTCGTCGCCTGGCAGCCCGGCGTCGACCCGAAGGCCGTCGCCGGTCTCGCGTCCACCCGCACGTACCCGCTGCGCTCGTCGTTCCGCCCCGGCTACAACATGGCGGTCAACCTCGTCGCCCAGGTCGGCGCGGACGCCGCCCGCGACCTGCTGGAACAGTCGTTCGCGCAGTTCCAGGCCGACCGGTCGGTCGTCGGCACCGCACGGCGGATCGAACGAAACAAGGAAGCCCTCAAGGGCTACACCGCCGCGATCTCCGGCGACTTCGACCAGATGCTCGAGTACGTCGAACTCCGCGCGCAGATCTCCGCCCGCGAGAAGACCCTGTCGCGGCAGAACACCTCCTCCCGCCGCGCCGAGACCGCCCAATCGCTGGAGAAACTGCGCAAGGGCGACGTCATCCCGGTCCCGGCGGGCCGCCGCGCCGGGCTCGCCGTGGTCGTCGACCCCGGCCTCGACCCGATCCGCGAACCCCGGCCGGTCGTCGTCACCGAGGACCGCTGGTCCGGGCCGCTGTCGGTCGCCGACTTCCCGGCCCCGGTCGAAGCCCTCGGCCGGATCAAGCTGCCCAAGCACATCGAACTGCGCTCGCCCAAGACCCGCCGCGACATCGCCTCGTCGCTGCGCAACGCCGGCATCGCACTGCCCGGCCGCCAGCGCCGCCGCACCGCGGCCGCAGACGACGCCGAACTCGCCTCGCTGCGCCGCGCCCTGCGCGCCCACCCCTGCCACGGCCTCGCCGAACGCGAGGCCAACCTCCGCTGGGTCGAGCGCTACCAGCGGCTGTCGGCCGAAACCGAACAGCTCGAACGGAAGGTCGCGGCCACCACGCACTCGCTGGCCCGCGCGTTCGACCGGATCCTGCGGCTGCTCGGCGAACGCGGCTACGTCCGCCCCGGCGACGGCGAGGACCGCGTCACCGAACACGGCCGCCGCCTCACCCGCCTCTACAGCGAATCCGACCTGCTCGCCGCCGAATGCATCCGGCACGGCGTCTGGAACGGCCTCGGCCCGGCCGAACTCGCCGCCGTCGTGTCCACCCTCGTGTTCGAAGCCCGCCGCGACACCGCCGGCGAACCCCGCCTGCCCGGCGGCGCGGTCCCCGGCGCCTGGCAGGAAACCAGCAGGCTGTGGGTCGAACTCACCGAGGACGAACGCCGCCACCGCCTCGACCGCACCCGCGAACCCGACGCCGGGTTCGCGTGGCCGGTCTACCGCTGGGCGCGCGGCGAATCCCTGGAGAAGGTCCTCACCGCGGCCGAGACCAACGGACAGGAACTGTCCGCGGGCGACTTCGTCCGCTGGTGCCGCCAGGTCATCGACCTGCTCGACCAGGTCCGCGACGTCCTCGGCAAGGAGGACCCGGTCGGCGCGGCGGCGGCGCAGGCGGTCCGGGCGCTGCGCCGCGGCGTGGTGGCGGCGGGCGCGGCGTGAGCGCGAGGGCACACCTTGGTAGCGACTGCGCGCGGACACGTGTGCCAGGTCCGGACCTGTGGTTGGATCGCGCACGACACCCGCGGCCCGGCCGGCGGATGCGGACAGACGAAGGCGGAGGCTAACGATGAGCACGCCGTATGGCGGCAACGACCCGCGGCAGCAGCCCCAGTACGGGCAACAGCCCTACGGCCAGGACCCCGGCTACGGGCAGCAGCCGGGCGGCGCGTACCCGCAGAGCGGGCCGCAGCAGCAGCCGTACCCGCCCCAGCAGTACGGCCAGCAGCCCTACGGTCAGGACCCGAACTACGGCCAGCAGCCCGGCGGCTACCCGCAGCAACAGCAGCCGCAGCAGCCCCAGTGGGGACAGCAGCCGCCGCAGTACGGGCAGCAGCCGCCCTCCTACGGCCAGCAGCAGCCCTACGGCGATCCGCAGCAGCAACAGCAGTACGGCGGCCAGCAGCCCGGCCAGTACGACTACGGCCAGTCCGGCGGGGCCGCCCCGGAATCCTCGGGCGGGTCGAAGAAGGGCCTGTTCATCGGGATCGGCGCGCTCGTCGTCGTGGTGGCCGTCGTGGCGATCCTCGGCTTCGTCGCGCCCGGCTTCTTCAAGACCCAGGTCTTCAACAACAACCAGATGCAGACCGACGTCGCGAAGCTGCTCACCGACACCTACAAGATCCAGGGCGTCAGCGGGGTCACCTGCCCGGCCGAGCAGAAGGTGGAGGACGGCGCGAAATTCGAGTGCACCGCCACCATCAACGGTAAACCCCAGCAGGTCCCGATCACCGTCAAGGGCAACGACGGCAACTACGAGGTCTCGCCGCCCGCGGCCAAGTGACGCCCCGCAATTCAGTGGCGGGCACGCGGCCGCTCCCGCAATGATCGGGGCATGAGCGACCGCACCGTCCGCATCCTCCGTCCCGACGAGCAGCGCGCGGCCTGGGACCTGTTCCGGGCCGCGCTGCACGTCCAGCCCGGCACCGACGAGGAATGGGACCGCGTCTCCGCGGCCTACGAGGCCGAACGCAGCTGGGGCGTCTTCGAACCTGACCTGGTCGGCACCGCCCGGTCCTTCGCGGCCGAAATGGTCGTCCCCGGCGGAAAACGGCTCCCGCTGGCCGCGGTCACCGGCGTCGGCGTCCGCGCCGGACGCACCCGCCGCGGCGTGCTCAGCGCGCTGCAGGCCGCGCAACTGGGCGACCTCGCCGAACGAGGTGTTGCGCTCGCGCTGCTGCACGCGTCCGAGGGCGCGATCTACGGCCGCTACGGCTACGGCGTCACGACCCTCGCGAGCCAGGTCGTGGTGAAGAAGCACCGGGCGCAATTGCGCCCCGATGTGCCCGCCGGGGGAGAAGTCACCGTGCTCGGCATCGACGAGGCCGCCCCGCGATGGCCGGAACTCTATGCCGCGACCGCAACCGGCCACGTCGGCGCTATGACCCGGCCGGAGATCTACTGGCCGGGGTTCGAAGGGCACCTGCGCCGCCGCGCGAAGCTCGTCCAGACCGCCGTGCACCGCGGCCAGGACGGCACCGACGGCTACGTGATCTACCACGTCGAAGAAGGTGCCGCGCACGACAACGGCAAGCTGCAGGTGGTGGAGTTCAGCTACGCCAACCCGGCCGCGTTCGCCGGGCTGTGGCGGTTCCTGCTTTCGGTCGACCTGGTCGACGAGATCGTGCTCCCGATGCGCCCGCTCGGCGAACCGCACGCGCTGCTGTTCACCGACCCCCGAATGGCGAAAACCGAAAGCATCGACGACGAGAGCTGGCTCCGGCTGGTCGACGTGCCCGTCGCGCTCGCCGCCCGCACCTACGGAGCGGCCGAACCCGTCGTCATCGAGGTGGCCGACCGGTCGCTGCCCGCCAACGACGGCCGCTACCTCGTCGGACCCGACGGCGCCTCCCGCACCGACGCGGAACCCGCGCTGCGGCTCTCCGCGGACACCCTCGCCATGCTCTACTTCGGAACGTGGCGAGCCTCAGCGCTTGCGGACACCGGCCGGATCGAGGTGTTCGACCCGGCCGCGCCCGAAGCCGCCGACGTTCTCTTCGGCACGCGCGAATCGGTGTGGTGCGGTACGTTCTTCTGACCGTTGACCAGACGTTTCGCGCAGAGGAGCGGGGTTTGATGCGCGCCGTGCGGGTGCTGTTGTTGTGCGGCCTGGGAATGCTCGCCGCCGCGGGCTGCGACAGCGGCACACCCCCGCCCCCGGCCCGCACCGTCACCGTCACGCCGGACAGCCCCGCCGAGCCGGGCGTCGCGTCGTCCTCGGCGGCGGCGCCCAGCTCTTCCTCGGCGATGCGCGTGTTCGACTCCCGGGTGATGGCCACGGCCGTCACCCGGCTCCTCACCACCGACTACAAACTCGCGAACGTCGGCGCGGTGTCCTGCCCGGACCGGCAGCCCGTCGCCGACGGCTCGCGCTTCCAGTGCACTGTGGACATCGCGGGCACGACGAAACACGTCCCCATCACGGTGACCGGCGCGGACGGCAAGTACCGCGTCGATCCGCCCCAGTGACTCGGCCGCGTTAAATCCGATAGCCGCGCGGCCGCGGGAATTGGTTGAATCGGGACATGAGCGACTACGTGGTACGCCAGATCACCGACGACGAAAGCCGCGCGACTTTCGACCTCCTGGTGCGGTCCCTGCACGGAAACCCGCCCTCGGACGAGCGCTGGGCCCGGGTCGGCGATTCCTGGAAGGCCGACGGCCGCACCGGGGCGTTCCACGACGGCGAACCCATCGGCATCGCCAGTTCCTTCGCCACCGAGCTCGCCGTCCCCGGCGGCGCCACCGTGCCGATGGCCGCGGTCGACGGCGTCGGCGTCGGCGTCCGCGCCGATTGGACCCGCCGCGGCGTGCTCACCGCGATGATGGACCGGCAACTGCACGACTTCGTGGAGCGCGGCCACGTCGTCGCCGCGCTGCACGCGAGCGAAGCGCTGATCTACGGCCGCTTCGGCTACGGCGTCGCGACCCGCATGGCCACCCTGCAGCTCAAGCAACCGGCCCCGCTGCGCGAAACCGTCGCCGCCCCCGGCCGCGTCCGGCTGCTCTCCGCCGACGACGCGATCGCGACGATTCCCTCGCTGTACCAACGGATCGACACCGGCCGCCCCGGCCGGATCGCCCGCCCGGAACTCTGGTGGCCGATCGCGTTCAACTGGCACCTCCACCCCGACGGCGGCAACCACCGCGTCGCTGTCCACAGTGGACCGGACGGCGACGACGGCTTCGCCGTCTTCCACGTCGTGCCGCAGAACAGCTACCTCGACCCGGAACGCGGCGCCGCGCTCGAAGTCCACGAACTGCACGCGGCGTCGCCGGAAGCACTGGCCGGACTGTGGCGGTTCCTGCTGTCGGTCGACCTGATCGAGGTCGTGCACGCGCGCTGCCGTCCGGTGGACGACCCGGTGGGCCTGCTGCTCGTCGACCCGCGCCGGGCGCACACCGTCGCCGTCGACGACGAACTCTGGCTGCGGTTGATCGACGTCCAGGCGGCGCTCGCGGCCCGCGCGTACGGCTCCGCGGAACCCGTTGTGCTGGAAGTGAACGACCGGATGCTGCCGGACAACCGCGGCCGGTACCGCGTCAGCAGCAACGGGGTCGAGCGCACCGACGCCGACGCCGATCTGCAGCTGGACGTGGACACGTTGGCGATGCTGTATCTCGGCGCCTGGGAAGCCGCGCCGCTCGCGTTGTCCGGCCGGATCACCGGCGCGACCGCGGAAACTCTCGCCCGGGTGGACGCGCTGTTCCGGACCGGCACGCAACCCTGGACCGGCACGCACTTCTGATCCTCAGGGAGGGTTCCGCCGCGGGCTGGAACCCTCCCTGGCAAGTCAAGCTCCGGGCAGTGCTGCCAGCAGGCGCTCCACCGAACGGCCCAGGTTCCACCGCTCGGCCAGCTCCGCCACCCGATCCGGATCGGCGGGCGCGGACGGCACCGCATCCGGCCCGGACTGCACCACCGGCGCGTCCACCGCGACCCGCACCACGGTCGGTGCGACAGCCAGGTAATCCGCGGCGTCGGACAGCCGCAGCCGGGTCTTCAACGGCACCCGCGAATCCCCGGCCGAGGCCGCGGCGACGAGTTCCTCCAGCGAACCGAACTGCGTGATCAGCTTCGCCGCGGTCTTCTCGCCGATCCCCGCCACGCCCGGCAGCCCGTCCGACGGGTCGCCGCGCAACGCGGCCATGTCCGCGTACGCGGGTCCGGCGTGCTCGGCCGGAACGCCGTACTTCTCGGCGATTTCCCGCTGCCCCAGCACTTCCGCCTTCGCCCAGCCCTTCCCGACGTACACCACCGACGTCGGCGTCGGCTCCTCGCGCACCAGCTGGAACAGGTCCCGGTCGCCGGTGATCACCTCGACCGGCGCGTCCTTCTCCCGCGTCGCGAGCGCGCCGATCACGTCGTCCGCCTCGTAGCCGTCCGCCTCCGCGACGGCGAACCCGAACGCCTCCAGCACTTCCAGGATGATCGGCACCTGCGGAGTCAGCGTGTCGGGCACCTCCTCGACGTCCGCCCCGCCGTCCCCGGGCTCCGCGACCCGGTGCGCCTTGTAGCTCGGCAGCAGATCGGTGCGGAACTTCGGCCGCCAGTCCGCGTCGAGACAGGCGACCAGCCGCGACGGACGACGGTCGGTCAGGATGCGCGCGATCGTGTCGGTGAACCCGCGCACGGCGTTGACCGGCGTCCCGTCGGGCGCGGTCATCGAATCGGGCAGCGCGTAGAACGAGCGGAAGTAGAGGCTCGCGGAATCGAGGAGGGCGAGTGGTCCGGTCACCCGCACAGCCTGCCACGTCCGGCCCGGATCGACCCGAAAGCGGCACCGGGCGCGTCCGCTCCTGCGACGGCCGAAGCCCGTGAAGGACTCCTTGAGGGAATCTGATTCCCCCAAGGAGTCCTTCACGGACGGCAGCCCGCACGCGGCTTCGGCGAGGTGGCCGGGGCGGCACGCCGGTTCGGGAGGACGGGCGGGCCGCGCCGCGACGCCGGTACTAGGCTCGGCGTCATGTCGAGCCGATCCCTCCACACGCCCGCTCCCGACGCCGCCGCGCTCCGCGCCCGTCTCGACCGCGCCGCGAAAGCGGCCGCCGCCGCGAACACCGGCGCGCTGCTCGTCGCGCCCGGTTCGGACCTGCGGTACCTGCTCGGCCAGGCGGGCGGTTCGTTCGAGCGGCTGACCACTCTCGTCGTGCCCGCCGACGGCACTCCCGCGCTCGTCGTGCCCAAGCTCGAGGCCCCCGGTTACGCCGGCGTGCCCACCGACGACCTCGGCGTCGACGTGCTCACCTGGGTCGACGGCGACGACCCCTACCGGCTCGTCGCCGACCGGCTCGGCAAGCCCGGCCGGATCGCGGTCAGCGACTTCACCCCGGCGCTGCACGTGCTCGCGCTGCGCGCCGCGTTCGGCGACGCCGAGCAGACCCTCGCCGGACCTATCGTGCGCGAACTGCGGATGCGCAAGGACGCCGCCGAGATCGACGCCCTCCGCAAGGCGGGCGCGGCGATCGACCGCGTGCACGCGCGGATGGGCGAATGGCTGCGCGCCGGCCGCACCGAAGCCGAGGTCGGCGCGGACATCACCGCCGCCATCGTCGAAGAGGGCCACACGCACGCCGACTTCGTCATCGTCGGCTCCGGCCCCAACGGCGCCAGCCCGCACCACGACGTGTCCGAGCGCGTCATCGAACGCGGCGACGTCGTCGTGATCGACATCGGCGGACCGGTGCCCGAGGGCTACAACTCCGACTCCACCCGCACCTACTCGATCGGCGAACCCCGCGACGCCGACGTCGCCGAGACCTACGCCGTGCTGCAGCGCGCGCAGCAGGCCGCTGTCGACGCGGTCCGCCCCGGCGCCACCGCCGAGAGCATCGACCAGGCCGCGCGCGACGTCATCGACGCCGCCGGATTCGGCGAGTACTTCATCCACCGCACCGGCCACGGCATCGGCCTCGACGTGCACGAGGAGCCCTACATCATCAAGGGCAACGTGCTGCCGCTCGAGGCAGGCATGGCCTTCAGCGTCGAGCCCGGCATCTACCAGCCCGCCCGCTGGGGCGCCCGGATCGAGGACATCGTGCTCGTCACCGACTCGGGCGTCGAGCCGGTGAACACCCGGCCGCACGAACTGGTCGTGCTGGACGCATGAGCGCAGCCTTCCGGCGAACCATCGCCGCCGCCTCCCGACCGGCCCGTGCGCGACTCCTCGCGGAGGTGGCGGCATGAGCGGACCGCTGGAACCGCTCGACCAGGCGATCGTGCAGGAACTCGCCGCCGACGGGCGGCGCAGCTTCACCGACCTCGCCGAACGGGTCGGGCTGTCGGTCTCGGCGGTGCACCAGCGGGTGCGCCGCCTCGAACAGCGCGGCGTCATCCTCGGCTACACCGCCCGGCTCGACGGCGAGCAGATCGGCCTCCCGCTCACCGCGCTGATCTCGCTCACCCCGAACGACCCGGCCGCGCCCGACGACTACCCGCAGCGGATCCAGCACATCACCGAGATCGAGTCCTGCTACTCGGTGGCCGGCGACGAGTCCTACATCCTGCTGGTGCGCGTCGCCTCGCCGCTCGGCCTCGAAGACCTGCTCCGGCGGATCCGGGAGGCGGCGAAGGTGTCCACCCGGACGACGGTCGTGCTGTCCACGCCGTTCGAGGGCCGGTCGCCGACGTTGTGAGAGCTTCCGGAGCGGTGGGAGTGGTACGGTAAATGGTATGGCAACACGTAAGGTGACACTCTCGCTCGACACCGGTGCGCTCGAGTACGCCGAGCGGGCCGCGAAAGCACATGGGATCTCGGTCTCGTCCTGGCTGTCCAAGGCGGCCCGGCGCGAGGCGGTTCGGACTGGGTATACCCCGCAGCGGGCTCCGGTCACCCCATCGGCGGAAGCGGATGAGGCGGAGCGGGCGGCTGCGGAGAAGGAGATGCGTGCGCAGGGGTGAGGTTTGGACTTACCACCCGCCTACTGATCCTGCTCGGCAGCGGACTGTCGTTCTGCTGTCTTCGGACGGGGTGAACGAGTCGGAGCGGCCTTGGTTGCTCGGGACTGAGTTGCTGGACCGGGATCCGCAGGACATTCTCGGGGTTGCGGTGGATGCCCGGTATTGGGTGTCTACGTTGAATCTCACGCGGTTGTACCGGCCTTGGCTGGCGGAGCGGATCGCGGAGGTTGACGGGGAGGTTCAGGAGCAGATCGATGTGGCTTTGAGGGCTGCGTTGGATTTGTGAGTCTCTTTTGTTTCGGCTCGTCGCCTGGCGGCGACATTGCGCCCACATGGTTGCGTGGGGCACCCCGAAGCTTGATTGTGATGACGGACGGCGGGTGCTTGTCAAGGCGGGAAAGATGCCTTGACAAGCACCCGCCGTCCGCATTTTGGCTTCGTATCGGGGTGCGGGGGAGGGGCTGGGTGCCTCGCTCGTTGGATGCATTGGCTGCGGTTTCGGGCGCGTGGGTTGGGTGCGTGGCTGTGTTGGGTTCGGCGGGCGGCGGTTGGGGTGGGGTTAGCGCCCCAATGTGGCATTGGGTGCGTGGGACGCACCGAACGCCGCATTGGGTGCATCTGACGCACCCAATGCCGCATTGGGGCGCATTCCTGGCGGGCGGAGCGGGCGGGCCGTGAAGGGCTCCTTGAGGGAATCTAGGTCCGTGAAGGGGTCCCTCACGTACGCCGCCGGAGGGTCGTGAGGGGAACCCTGAGGGAATCAGAGTCAATGAGGGTGGCCCTCACGCAAACGCAGGTGGGGGAGGGTCAGCTCACGGGTTCTGGGATGGCGTGGAGTTTTCCGTCTGGGCCTGCCAGGCAGGAGGCGTTTCCTCGTTGCGTCGTGAGGAAGTCCGTGAGGCAGTCGGCGATGGCGGCGTGTCCGGCGGCGTTGGGGTGAAAGGATTCCTGCAGTGCGTGCGTCGCCCGGTCGACTTGGGTCAGGTCGTTCAGGTGCAAAGTCAGGCGGGTGAACCATTCCGTGGCCGGGTTCGGGCCGCCGGAGCAGGCTTCGTGGTTTTCGCCTGCTCGGGCCAGATCCAGGAAACGGGCGCCGGATTGGGTGGCTGCTTGTTTGATTCCTGCGGACAGGGTGCTGATTCCCGTGGTCGAAATCCACTGCAGGTCGTCGGTGCGGAAGGGGCAGCCGTTGAGGCTTTGCAGGTCTGCTGGGATGTCCGGGCCGACCGGGGTGGCGTAGGACTGGAGCACCAGCTGGTAGTCCGCGGGGACGTAACCGGCGTTGGCCAATACCTTTTTCACGTCGCCTACTGCGTTCGCCACCTTCGGGACCATCGCGTCCACTTTGGACTTCCAGCTCTGCTTCAGTGCGACGTTGCAGGACGGGCCGTCGGCGGAGAACCAGGCCTTGAAGCATTCGCTGACTTGGGCGGAGAACTTCGGGTCGTCGTTCGCGCCCACTGCGATGACCACCGCGGCTACCCGGTGGTCTTTCACCACGTCGGCCAGTTGGGCGGCTTGCGAGCGTTCGCCCCACTGTTTGGCGTCGCCCAGGGCGACTTGGGCGGCGGGGGCGCCGGAGCAGGCCAGGTTGACCCGGGCGGTGATGCCGGGGATGCGGACCTTCTGCACGAAGGCCGCCGACGAGCGGTGGCACCAGTCGCCGTTTCTGCCGTCGGTGTCGGGGCTGTAGGCGCCGGCGCCTTCGCCCGACACGGTGCTGTCGCCCATCGACACGATGGTCAGCGGGCCGCGGCCGGGCGGGCCCTGGCGCGGAAAAGGCTGTCCTGGCCTGCTCTCGGTGCCGAAAAAGACGAAGAAGCCCACGAGCACAGCTACGCAGGCGAGGACCAGCGCCCCCCACCACCACCGGAATCGTCGCATCGCTCGCCAAGTCTAGCGAGAACCCGGACGGCCTCGTCAGGGTCGGCAGGGGGTGCGACGCGGGTCACCGGGCTGCGAGCGTCCACTGTGGACCCACGACCTCATTCTCCTGCCCAGATCGGGGGCTTGCGGTGGGTCCACGGGGCGGCCTGTTCCAGCTGTCCGGCCAGGCGGAACAGCAGGTCCTCACGGCCGAAGGCGGCGGTGAACTGCATGCCGATCGGGAGTCCTTCGTCCTCGGCCAGCGGGACGGACATCGACGGAACCCCTGAAACGTTCGCGGCCGCGGTGTAGGGGGAGCGGTCCAGGAGGCGGTCCAGCCAGCCGAGGCCGTCCAGTTTGTCTGCGCCTTCGCCGTACACGCCCAGCGGGACCGGCGGCTCGGGCAGCGTGGGGGACAGGAGCAGGTCGTAGCGGGCGAAGTGGCGGGCGAAGGTTCGTGACACCTGGTTCCGGATCGCCAGGGCGCGGACGAACTCGTCGGCGGTGACCTGGCGGCCGTAGCGGTAGCTGGCGAGGGTGACCGGTTCCAGGGTGGTGTCGTCGACCGGGCGGCCGGTCGCGGCGGCGATGCCGTCGATCCACGGGGCCAGGTTCGCGGTCCACATCCGGGCGTTGCCGAGGACGAATTCCTCCCAGGAGACGCCTAGGGCCAGCTGGGTCTCTTCGATTTCGTGGCCCAGGGATTCGAGCAGGCGCATCGTCGCGGACAGGGCGGCGGAGACCGGCTCGGTCGGCTGGCGGCCGCCCCAGGGCTGGCGCAGGACTGCGATCCGGAGGCGGCCTGGATCCGTCGCGACCTCCGCGGCGTAGGGGCGCTCGGGGCGCGGGGCGAAGTACGGGTCGCCGGGTTCGGGGCCTTCGATCAGGTCCAGCAGGACGGCGCTGTCGCGGACGCTCCGGCTCAGGCTGCCTTGCACGGCCAGGCCGCTGAACACCTCGTCGGCGCCAGGGCCGTGCGAAATCCGGCCGCGGGTCGGTTTCAGGCCGAACAATCCGTTGCTGGAAGCGGGAACTCGGATGGAACCCGCGGCGTCGGTGGCGTGGGCGAGGGGGACGATTCCGGCGGCGACCGCCGCGCCGGAACCGCCGCTGGAGCCGCCCGCGCTTCGGTCAGGGGACCACGGGTTGCGGGTCGCGCCGTAGAACTCCGGTTCGGTGGTGGTGCTGTAGGCCATTTCCGGCGTGGTGGTGCGACCGATGGTCACCAGACCGGCTTCGCGGAAGCGGCGCATCAGGAACGAGTCTTCGGGCGACACGGCACCGGCGGCCAGGCGGCTGCCGAGTTCGCTGCGTTTGCCCGCCATGGTGACGCCGAGGTCCTTGATCAGGAACGGCACGCCCGCCAAGGGTGCGGAGCCGGGGGCGTCCTCGGGCGGCCAGGTTTCCACTACGGCGTTGATCTGCGGGTTCACCGCTTCGACCGCCCGGGCGGCCGTGTCGGCGACCTCGGCCGCGGTCACCTCGCCGCGAGCGATCAGCTCTGCCAGGCCGACCGCGTCGCAGCTCGTGTATTCGGAGATTTTCACCAGCACGTCCTTCGTGAGACTCATCCGTATTGAATGATACCGATCGGTATCACCGGAGACGGTTGTGTACCGTAGCCGGGACGAACCGGATTGCCAACCCCCCTGGGAAGAACCGATGACGAGCACCTCCGCCCGGCGGCCGACGCGGGTCGCGACCTTGCCGCCTCGCGAGCGGATCCTCGACGCGGCCGAGGAGCTGTTCCTCAACGAGGGCGTCGTGCGGGTCGGGGTCCAGGCGATCGCGGACCGCGCCGGGACCACGAAGATGGCGATCTACCGGCACTTCGGCACCAAGGACGCGCTGATCGCGGAATGGCTGCGGATCGTCGTGCACGACTACTCGGCCGCCTTCGACGCGGCCGAACAGGCGCATCCGGACGATTACGCGGAGCAGATCCGCGCGGTCGGGCGGTTCATCGTCGACGGGCTGCCCGACTTTTCCCATCGCGGCTGCCCGTTCACGAACTCGGTCGCCGAACTGCCCGATCCGGACCATCCCGCGCGGCGGCTGATCAGCGAGCACAAGACCCGCCAGTTCGGCCGGCTCCGGGCGATGTGCGCGGGGCTCGGGCTGCCCGACCCGGAGCTCGGCGCGGCGGAGCTGACGTTCGCGATGGAGGGGGCGCAGATCGCGGTGCAGAACGGCGGCGTCGAGAACGTCGGCGCGCACCTGACGAAGATCGTCGAGGGCGTGATCAGTCGCGGGAAGCCGGGCTGAGAGCGGCGCGTTTTCGGTGCAGCAGAAGGCGTTCCGCCTCGTTCGAGACCAGCCGGAGAGCGGCGTCGTAGGACTCGACGGCTTCGCCGGTCCGGCCTAGGCGGGCCAGCAGGTTGGCTCGGACGGCGTGGAAAAGGTGCCGGTTGCCGAGGTCCAGACCGTCCACAATGGTCAGTGCGGCGGCCGGGCCTTCGACCTCGGCGACCGCGACGGCGCGGTTCAGCGCGACGACGGGGGTCGGCGTCAGGGCGAGCAGCTGGTCGTAGAGGGCGAGGATCTGCACCCAGTCGGTGCCGTCGCTGTGCACGGCGTTGATCGCGGCCTGGATCTGGTACGGGCCCGGGCGGTCGAGCCGCAGGCAGCGGCGGACGAGGTCCTGGCCTTCGGCGATCAGCGTCCAGTCCCAGCGAGCGCGGTCCTGCTCAGGCAGCAGCACGGGGATTCCGTCGGCGTCGACCCGGGCCGCGCGGCGTGATTCGGTGAGCAGTTGCAACGCGAGCAGGCCCAGCACCTCGGGTTCGCCGGGCAGCAGGGCGGCCAGGACCCGGGTCAGGCGGATCGCTTCGGACGCCAGGTCCGGGCGGGTGAGGTCGGTGCCGCTGCTGGCGGTGTGGCCTTCGGTGAAGATCAGGTAGAGCACGGCGAGGACGGCGTCGAGCCGGGCCGGGAGGTCGGCCGCGTCGGGTACGCGGTAGGGGATTCGGGCGGCGCGGATTTTCGCTTTCGCGCGCACAAGCCGTTGTGCCAGCGTCGGTTCCGGGACCAGGAACGCGTGCGCGATCTCCGCGGTGGTGAGGCCGCCCAGCAGACGCAGGGTGAGGGCGACCCGGGCGGCGGAGCCGAGGGCGGGGTGGCAGCAGGTGAAGATCAGCCGCAGCCGTTCGTCGGGCACCGCGCCCTCGTCGAACGGTTCGCTCGCGTGCAGGAGCGCGGCCTGCGCGTGGCGGTCGGCGCGGGTGGATTCGCGGCGGAGGCGGTCGATGCCGCGGTTGCGGGCGGTGGTGACGAGCCAGCCGGCGGGACTCGGCGGGAGGCCTTCCGCGCGCCATTTCACCGTGGCGATCGCGCAGGCCTCCTGGACGGCGTCCTCGGCGAGGTCCAGGTCGCCGAAGACCCGGGCCAGCACGGCGACCGCGCGGCCGTGCTCGGCGCGGAAGACCCGCTCGAGCACGGCCGCCGGGATCACTGGAACTCCCGGACTTCCACCGGCAGCGTGGTGATCTCCGAGATCCGCCGCGCCCACTCGGTCGCGGCCTCCGGGCCGGGCGCGGTCACGACGGTGAAGCCGCCGAGGTGTTCCTTGCCTTCGGCGAACGGGCCGTCGGTGCACAGGACGTCGCCGCCGGACGCCCGGACCACCTTCGCGGCTGCCGCCGGACGCAGCCCGCCCGAGAACACCCAGACTCCTTTCGTCTTCATCTCGTCGGTGACCGCTTCGAGGCGCGCCGCGATGTCCGCCAGCACCTCGGGATCCGGGGTTCCGCCGTCGGGTTGGCAGATCCCGAGCAGGTACTGCGGCACGGCTCCTCCTCGGCTCAGCGTTGCCGGGCCGGCCGCACGATCATCTCGCTGACGTCCACGTCGGCCGGCTGGTCGAGAGCGTAGGCGATGGCGTCGCCGATCGCTTTCGGGTCGATGGCGTCCTTGCGGTAGATCCGCATGAACTCCTGCGTTTCCGGGTCGCTGATCGTGTCCGCCAGCTCCGAGGTCACGACGCCGGGGGAGACCGTGGTGACGCGGATCGACGGGTCGCATTCCAGCCGCAGGCCCTCGGTGATCGCCCGCGCCGCGTATTTCGTGCCGCAGTACACCGCGGCGGTCGGCGTGACCTGGTACGCGCCGATCGACGCGATGGTGACGAAGTGGCCGCGGCGCTGGCGGGTGAAGTGCGGCAATGCCGCGGCGATGCTGTGCAGCAGGCCCCGGACGTTGACGTCGATCATCCGGTCCCATTCCTCGACAAGTCCGGCGTCCAGCCGGGACAACGGCATCACCCCGGCGTTCGCGACGAACGCGTCGATCTCGCCGTGGTCGCGCACCGCGCGGTCGACGAACTCGGCGACGTCGGCCCGGTCGGTCACGTCGAGACGGTGGACCTCGATGCCGTCCGCGCTGGCGGCGAGTCGTGCGAGCCGGTCTTCGCGGCGCGCACCGGCGATCACGCGCCAGCCGTCCGCGGCGAGCCTGCGGGCGGTGGCCTCGCCGATTCCGCTGCTGGCACCGGTGATCAGGACAGTCTTGCTCATGCGGATTCCGTAAGTTGTTGGGCGGTCCGGGAGGGCCGGATGTGGCTGATGCGGTCTTGCCCTTGGTGGCTGCGAAGGAGTGGCCGTCCGGCTCTCCGGGGCACCCTGGCTGCTGATTGAGATGCGCGTGCTGATCGCTGTTTACGGAGACGACGGCGGGGTGTTCCTCGGGCCGATGGTCGATCGAGCAGTTCGAGGAGACGTGTTTGAACGAGCAACGCACCCGTGCCTGGGCAGGGATCGACGCGGGCAAGGCCCACCACTGGGCGGCAGTGGTCGACGACACCGGGACCACGCTGTGGTCGCGCAAGATCGTCAACGACGAGGCGGCGATCCTCGACGCCCTGGCCGACATCCTCGGCCTGGCCGGGCAGGTGTCCTGGGCGATCGACATCGCCGGCACCGCCTCCGCGCTGTTGCTGGCCTTGCTTGCCGCCCACGGCCAACAGGCCGTCTACGTGCCCGGCCGCACCGTCAACCGGATGACCGGCGCCTACCGGGGCGAAGCGAAAACCGACGCGCGCGACGCCTACGTGATCGCTGAAACGTCCCGTGTCCGCAAGGATTTCGCGATGATCGACGTGCCCGCGCAACTCGCCGCCGACCTGGCCCTGCTCACCGCGCACCGCAGCGATCTGGTCGCCGACCGGGTCCGGTTGATCAACCGGTTGCGTGATGTGCTCACCGGCGTCAGCCCCGCCTTGGAACGCGCGTTCGACTACTCCGCGCACAAAGGCGCCCTGGTGTTGCTGACCGGCTATCAGACCCCGGCCGCGATCCGCCGGATCGGCCAGACCCGGCTGACGGCCTGGCTGGTCAACCGCAAGGTCCGCGGCGGCGAGGCTGTCGCCGTGACCGCGCTGTCCGCTGCTCGATCCCAGCACACGACCCTGCCCGGGGAGCACGTCGCCGCGACGATCGTGGCCGAGCTGGCCCGCCAGATCCTCGCCCTGGACGACCGGCTCACCGCGATCGAGACCCAGATCCGCGATACGTTCCGCGCGCACCCGCAGGCGGAGATCATCGAGTCGATGCCCGGCATCGGCCCGATCCTCGGGGCGGAGCTGGTCGTGGCCGCGGGCGACCTGGCCGCCTACGCCGACGCGGGGCGCCTGGCCTCGGCCGCTGGTTTGGTGCCGGTGCCGCGGGATTCGGGCCGCCGCACCGGAAACCTGCACCGTCCCAAGCGCTACAGCCGCCGACTGCGCCGGGTGTTCTACCTGTCCGCACAATCCAGCATCATCCGCGACGGTCCCAACCGCGACTTCTACCTCAAAAAACGAGGACAAGGACTCAAACACGTCCAAGCCGTCATCGCACTCGCCCGCCGCCGGGTCGACGTATTGTGGGCACTGCTGCGCGACAACAGGGTGTTCACCCCCGCCCAGCCCGTCACGCAGTCGGCTTGACAAACTCATTGAGACTCCTTCGGGAAGTCGGCGGACAAGGTGACGTCGCGCCAGTCGTCGAACGTCTTGCGGAGGGTGTCGAGGCGCGCGGTGGCGATGTCGTAGGCGGCTTGGCCGAGCAGCAGGCGCAGCGGCGGTTCGGCGGAGGCGACCGCGTCGATGACCGCCGTCGCGGCGCGGTCCGGGTCGCCCGGCTGCTTGCCGTAGGTGGCGAGCGTCGAGGTGCGGCGGGCGCCCGCGGTGCCGGCGTAGTCGTCGATGCGGATCGCGGATTCCCGCATGGACGGGCCCGACCAGTTGGTGCGGAACGCGGCCGGTTCGACGATCGTGACGCCGATGCCGAGCGGACCGACCTCCGCGGCGAGCGATTCGCTGAAGCCTTCGACGGCGAACTTGGTCGCGTGGTAGTAACCGGTCGCGCCGAAGGCGGCCAGTCCGCCGAGCGACGAGACCGAGACGATGCGCCCGCTGCGGCGGGCCCGCATTCCGGGCAGGACGGCGCGGGTGAGCGCCATCAGGCCGAATACGTTCGCCTCGAACAACGCGCGGATCTCGGCGTCTTCGCCCTCTTCGACGGCGGCGAGGTAGCCGTAGCCGGCGTTGTTGACGAGGACGTCGATCTGGCCGAAGACACGGTGTGCCTCGGCGACCGCTTCGGTGATCTGCTGCGGGTCGGTCACGTCGAGCGCGACCGCCAGCGCACGTCCGGGATGCGCGGCGACGAGGTCCGCGACGCGTTCGGGATCGCGGGCCGTGACGACCGCGCGCAGGCCGCGTTCGAGAACGGCGGTCGCGAGTGCGCGGCCGAGGCCGGTGGAACACCCGGTGATCAACCAGACGGGTGCATTGTTTTCAGACATGGCTCTGCCCCTGAAGGAATTCGGTAATTGCGGAAAATGCGTCAGCGGTGCGGGCGGTCCCCGGCGGCGAGGCTGCCGAGCAGTCCCAGTGCGGCCTCCGACGGACTGCCCGGATCCGCTTGGTACACCACGAGTTGCTGGCCGGGAGCGCTGTTCACGGTCATCGATTCGTAGTGCAGGGTGAGCATTCCGACCAGCGGATGCCGGAACCGTTTCGATTCGTGCGTTTTCTGCCGGAGCTCGTGGCGCGCCCACAACCGGCGGAAATCGGCGCTCTTGAGCGACAGCTCGCCGACCGCCGCGATCAAGAGCGGATCGTCCAGATCGGTGCCCGCCGCCGACCGCAGTCCGCCGACCGTGTTCACCGCGACCCGCTCCCAATCCGGGTAGAAATCGCGGGCGTCGGGGTCGAGGAACGCGAGCCGCAGCAGGTCGCCGCTGTGCTCGTGGCCGGCGAACAGCGCTTCGCCGAGCAGATTCGACGCGAGCACGGTCATGCACCGCCCGAGCACGACTGCGGGAGTCTGCGGCCACGCGTCCATCAGCTGCACCAGCCGCGGACTGACGCGTTCCTTGGCGGGCCGTCGCTTAGGCCGCTTCGGCCGGGCCAGCGAATGCAGGTGGGCGAGCGCCTCGTCGTCGAGTTGCAGCGCCCGGCCGAGCGCGTCGACGACCTGCGCGGACGGGGTGCGCTCGCGGCCCTGCTCGAGCCGCACGTAGTAATCGGTGCTCACCCCGGCCAGCTGCGCGACCTCCTCCCGGCGCAGGCCGCTGACCCGGCGCCGGGTGTCGGCGAGCAGATCCGCGTCCGCCGGGACGGTGGTGCCGCGCCGGGCCCGCAGGAACTCGCCGAGGAGGTTGCTGTCGCTCATGCACCCAGGCTAGATCGCGCGCGGCGACCGCGGGGCACGGAAAGGGGGTGTGGTTCTCCCACCCTGTGCGGTACCCCTCGGCGCAGTGGTTCAAACCTTTCCGGCTGCGCTCTGCCCGCGCGCACCGCCGCCGCGGAACCGGCAGGCAGACTGTTTTGACTGGTCAACGGCGCGAGCGGAGCCTGCTGAGACCACCCCCTCCACCGGAAAGGCGAACCCATGCGCCGAACCCCGCTGATCCTGGCCGCCGTCGCCGCCGTGTCGATGGCCGCCGCGCCCGCGCAGGCAGCCGAAACCTGGACCACGGTGTTCGAGGACACCTTCGACGGCCCGGCAGGCACCGGTCTCGACCCGCAGAACTGGCTCTACGACAAGGGAACCGGCTACCCCGGCGGCGCCGCGAACTGGGGCACCGGCGAGATCGAAACGTCCACCGACTCGACCGACAACGTCTACCACGACGGAGCCGGGCACCTGGTGATCAAGCCGCTGCGCGACGCGAACGGCGCGTGGACGTCCGGCCGGATCGAAACCCAGCGCACCGACTTCGGCGCGCCGGCGGGCGGGCAGATGGAAATGAGCGCGACGATCCAGCAGCCGAATCCGGAGCACGGTCTCGGCTACTGGCCCGCGTTCTGGGCGATGGGCGCGGACGCACGGCCGGTCGGCGCGACGAACTGGCCCAGCATCGGCGAACTGGACATCATGGAGAACGTGAACGCGCTGGACAAGCATTCCAGCACGTTCCACTGTGGACAGTGGGCGGGGGAGTGCCACGACCCGGACGGGATCAGCAGCGACCTGCAGGACTGCGCCGGCTGCAAGACCGGGTACCACACGTATTCGGTGGTGGTGGACCGCCGGGACGCGGCCGCGGAGGAACTGCGGTTTTCCTTGGACGGCAAGGAAACTTTCGCGGTGAAGCAGAACCAGGTGTCCGACGCCACCTGGAAGGCCGCGGTGGACCACGGGTTCTTCGCGATCTTCGACGTGGCGATCGGCGGGTCCTATCCGAACAAGGTGTGCGGATGCACCAGCCCGGGAGCGGACATCACGCCGGGGGCGGGGATGAGCATCGACGCGTTCTCGGTGAAGGTCAGCGAAAGCTGATTTTCGGCCACGGATCGGTGAACACCTGGACCGACTCGTCGAGCGGGCGAACCACCGACCCCTGTCGTGCTCCATCAGCTCGTCCGCGACCATCCGCAGCGGTCGGCCGCCGTCGCGCCGACCGACTTCGGCGAAGAAGACGACGTCCTCGCTGAAGTCGGTCGGCAGGTCGGTCAGCGCTGTCCAGCGGTAGATCCGCGACTCGCGGTCCTTCAGCCAGGAGTCAGGGCGGCGGTGCGGCCGCGACCCGAAGAGGTTGTCGGTCAGGTATGCCTGCGTTCCCCGCTGCTGCAGGCAGGGTGCCGCGGGTTCGGTGAATCGAAATCCTGCGCCCGCTCGACCAGCCACTCGGTGTGCGTCACGGCACAAGTATCCCGGAGAAGCCCGTGCTCAGTGCCTCTCCGGACTACCGCTCTTGCCCTCCCGGCCAGGCCGCCGCGTGCCGCGCGCCGTTGTGGGGCCGGATAGGTACCGTGATCACCGCAGCAGCGGGAAGAGGGGAACGAAGTGAGCAATCCATTGGTCGCGCCGGTGAAGGAGACCTCGGCGGTGGCCGGGGTCCCGTTGCTGGAGGACGCCACCGGGCTCAAGGAGGCGATCGAGAGCAAGAACTGGGCCGCGGTCGCGATCGGGGCCGTCGGCACCGCGATCGACGTGCTCACCGCGGTCATGGACCCGTTCGGCGCGATCTTCGCCGCGGGCGTCGGCTGGCTGATGGAGCACGTCGGCCCGCTCAAGGAAGCTCTCGACGCGCTCACCGGCAACGCCGACCAGATCAGTTCCCAAGCCCAGACCTGGACCAACGTCGCCAAGGAACTCGAAGGCGTCTCCGCCGAACTCGGCGAGCTGGTCAAGAAAGACCTCGAGAGCTGGCAGGGCGACGCCGCCGACAGCTACCGCAAGCGGGCCGAGGACACCTCCGCCCTGATCGCCAGCGCCCAGAAAGGGTCCGAGGGCGCGGCGAGCGGGGTCAAGACCGCGGGCGAGGTCGTCGCGGCGGTGCGGTCGCTGGTCCGCGACACCATCGCCGACCTCGTCGGGCACCTCATCTCGTGGGCGCTGCAGGTCCTGCTCACCGCGGGGATCGGGATGGCCTGGGTCGGCCCGCAGGTCGCCGCGGCCGCCGCGAAGACCGCGTCCCGGATCACCCAGATCACCACCAAGCTGGTCAAGGCTCTCAAGGCGCTCATCCCGCTGCTGAAGAAGGCCGGGACGCTGTTCGAGGACGCGGGCAAGGCGCTGAAGGGGCTCAAGGGCGGCAAGAACGCCCCGGCGCCGAAGCCCAAGGACATCAACGTCAAATCCGAGGGCGGCGGCACCCGGTCGCATCCCGGCGGCGACGACAGCACGCACACGTCCGGAGCCGGAGGCGGCGGAGGACACCAAGGCAGCACCGGCAACACCCACACCAGCGGCTCGGAAGGCGGCGGCCAGGGCGGCGGGCATGAAGGCGGCCAAGGCGGTGGCGGGTCGCACGAGTCCGGCGGCAACGAGGTGCACCCCTCCTCGACGCAGCAGCCCAGGGGCAACCAGAGCCAGAACCCGGCCGAACACCACACGGACCCCAACGAGATCAAGGGCTGCGGCGACCCGATCGACGTCGCCACCGGCGCGGTGTACCTGGTCCAGGAAGACCTGAACCTGCCCGGCGTGCTGCCGCTGACCGTGGAGCGCACCCACCGCTCGACCTACCGCTCCGGCGGATTCTTCGGCCCCACCTGGTCCTCGACGCTGGACGAACGCCTGGAGGTCGGCGACGACGGCCTGCACTACGCCGCCCCGAACGGCGTGCTCGTGCGCTTCCCCTTCCCGCAAGGCATCGAGGCCGTCGCCACCGACGACGGGCCTTACCTCGCGCTGCGCCGGGTGACCACCGGGTTCATCGTCGGCGACCCGCAGAGCAGCGTCATCCGCCACTTCACCGGCGAACCCGGCGACCGCGTCCTGCGGCTGCACGCCCTGGCCGACAGTTCGGGCAACCGGATCGACTTCCGCTACGAGGACGGCGTGCCGGTCGCCATGGAGCACTCCGGCGGCTACCGCGTGACGGTCGAATCGGCGGACGGCCTGGTCACCGCGCTGCGCGTGCCGGACGCGCCGGTGGCGGTGCGGGAGTACCGCTACGACTCCGCGCGGCGGCTGACCGAGGTGGTCGACGCGGTCGGCACCTCGCACAAGTTCCGCTACGACGCCGACGGCCGGATGGTGCGCTGGGACGACGTCAACGGCCGCTGGTACAGCTACCACTACGACAGCGACGGCCGATGCGTGCGCGCCCAGGGCGACGGCGGCTACCTCGACACCGAACTGTCCTACGAAAACCTCGTCACCACGGTCACCGACTCGCTCGGCGCGGTCACCCGCTACCAGCTCAACGAGCAGCTGAAGGTCGTCGCCGAAACCGACCCGCTCGGCAACACCTCGACCACCGAGTACGACGAGTTCGGCCGGGTCGTCGCCAGGACCGACGCGCTCGGCCACGTCACCCGCTGGGAGTTCGACGAGGTCGGCAATGTCGCCGCGGTGACCCGTCCGGACGGCTCCCGGCTGGTCAACGAATACGACGAGCGGGGCCTGCGGGTCTCTACCACCGGTCCCGCGGGTGACGTCTGGCGCTACGAGTACGACGAACAAGGCAGCCTGGTCAAGGAAACCGACCCGGCGGGCGGGGTCACCGCCTACACCTACCACCCGGACACCGGCGCGATCGCGACGCGGACCGACGCCCTCGGCGGCATCACCCGGTTCGAGTCCGACGCGGCCGGCCTGCCCACGAAGATCACCGCCCCCGACGGCGCGGTGACCCGCTACTCCTACGACGCGCTTGGCGCGATCACCTCGATCACCGGTCCGACCGGCGCGTCCGTGGAACGGGTGCGCGACGCGGCGGGCAACCTGGTGCAGCAGCGCAACGCCGACGGCACGGTCAGCAAGTTCGGCTTCAAAGCCGCGGGCAACGTCGAGGAGTCGGTCGACCCGCGCGGCGGCGTGCACCGCGTCGAGTACGGCGCGTTCGGCCTGCCGCTGTCCGCGCAGGACCCCGACGGCGGCGTCCGGAGGTTCGGCTACGACACCGAACTGCGGCTGACCACGGTGACGAACGAACGCGGCCTGGTCTGGCGCTACGAGTACGACCAGGCGGGCCGGGTCGTGGCGGAAACCGACTACAACGGCCGGGTCCTGCGCTACGGCTACGACGCGGCGGGCCGGCTCGTGCGCCGGGTCAACGCGGCCGGGCAGGCGATCGACATCGAGTACGATGCGCTCGGCCGGCTCGTGCGGCGCACCGCCGCCGACGACGTGGCCGAATTCGCCTACGACCACGACGGCCGGATGGTCCTGGCGCGCAACGGCGAGACCGAGGTCCGCTTCGAGTACGACGCGCTCGGACAGCTCGTGTCCGAGTCGATCAACGGCCGCGTCGTGCGGTCGGAATTCGACGCGCTCGGCAGGCGGGTCGGCCGCCGCACGCCCACCGGCGCGGAATCGTCGTTCGGCTACGACTCCGCGGACCGCCCGACCGCGGTCACCACCGCGGGCCGCACCCTGCGGTTCGAATACGACGCCGCCGGACAGGAAACGGTGCGCCGCCTCTTCGCCGGGACCGCGCCGGTGGCGGAGCTGCGGCAGGACTGGACCTCGACCGGGCGGCTGCGCGGGCAGACCGTGCTGCGCGGCGCGGCCACCGTGCAGCAGCGCGACTACCGCTACCTGCCCGACGGAAACCTGTACACGACCGGAGACCTGCTGTCCGGGCCGCGCGCGTTCGAGGTCGGCGCGGGCGGACGGGTCACCGCGGTCCGCGGCCCGAAATGGCAGGAGAGCTACCGCTACGACGCGGCTGGCGCGGTCGCCGAGGCCGGCTGGCCGGGCGACCCGGCCGCGGCGGGCCCCCGCACCTACCGCGGCACGCTCATCGAGTCCGCCGGCGAAACCCGCTACACCCACGACGCCGAGGGCCGCGTCGTGACGCGGGAATGCCGCGGGCAGCGGTGGGAATACCAGTGGAACTCGGCGAGCAGGCTGACCGGCGTGCGCACCCCGGACGGCACGGTCTGGCGCTACCGCTACGACGCGCTCGGCAGGCGCGTCGCCAAGCAGCGCCTCGACCCGGCGGGCGCGGTGGCCGAGCAGATCGAATTCGCCTGGGACCACTACCGGCCCGCCGAGCAGGTGCACAGCGCGCCCGGCCGCCCGCAGGTCGCGACCGTGTGGGACTGGCTGCCCGACTCCGACCGAGTGCTCGCGCAGACCGAGCGGAAGCTCGGCGAACGCGTCGACGAACGCTTCCACGCCATCGTCACCGACCTGGTCGGCGCGCCCGCCGAACTGGTCGACAGCGCCGGCGCGCTCGCCGGGCACCAGCGCACCTCGCTGTGGGGCGCGGTCGTGTCCGAAGGCGGGAACGCGCGCACCCCGCTGCGTTTCCCCGGCCAGTACTACGACCCGGAAACCGGGCTGCACTACAACATGCACCGCTACTACGACCCGGAAACCGGCCGCTACCTCTCGCACGACCCGCTCGGCCTCACCCCGTCCCCGGACTCGCAGGCCTACGTGGACAACCCGACCGCGATGATCGACCCGCTCGGCCTCAACCCGCTGCCGACCGGGCCGTGCCCGAAGAAGCTGAAGGAAATGGAGGAACAGCAGGCCGGCAACAAGCGCAAACGCGACGACGACGCCACGCCCGACGCGCCCCCGGCCAAGAAGGCGTCCACCGAACCGTCGAATCCGCCCGGCACCTACGGCGACCGCAATCCCGAGGCGGCCCGCGTGGGGAAGAACCACGGCTACCAGTTCGACGGGCACCGGACCAACCAGCACGAGCACGTCGGCGTCCACCAGGCCGCCGCGGACAACGGCAGCGGCCTGCCGCGGAAGCGTTCCGACGAAACGGACCTCGAGCACGCGGCCTACAGCTACACCGAAACCCACGACCTGCACCGGAAGCACCCAGGCACCGGGAGCGGCAACCGGATGCACACCTCCGGTTTCACCAGCGGGAAAGCGCACGACGAACACCAATTGAGCTACGCCTACGCGCAGCGGCGGGCCTACGAGCGCAAGGACACGTCAGATCTGCTGCAGCTCAACCAGATGGGCTACGCGCACATGGACGGCAAGTACACCCGGCCGACCTATCAGGTGCCGGGCCGCCAGCCGCACAACACCTATCTGAGCCCGCAGGAAAAGGTCTACCACGGCGACGACCCGAACCACGTCCACCATCCGGATTTCCACGACCCGAAACACGGCATCCACACCTACGGGAACAAAACCAAACCGGTCCCCGGCGAGCATTACCCGGACGGTTCGGAAGTGCGGCACCGGATCGAGAACACCGACAAGCAACGGGAGGATTCGGCCGCCGCCTACAAACAGCGGGCCGAGGACGCGAAGGCCGAACAGGAACGCCGCGACTACCTCACTGAGCACCGCAGCGAAATCGAAAACGGCAACGACGCCAAGCTCAAAAAGGACCTCAGCGACTTCGACGAGGAGCAGAAGTACCTGCGCGGGTCGAAGGACTCCTACCAGCACATGGTCGACGAGATGTACGGCACCGGCAAGGGCATGCCGTACAACCCCGCTCCGGGTACCAAGGAGTACGACGACATGGTCAAGAACGGGGAGTCCTTCGCCCGCACCGACCCGCTCACCGCGGGCGGCCGGGCCGAGGCGCATCTGGCCTACGAACAGCGCCAGACCGGCCAGTACCCCCAGGGAACCGCCGACGAACTGCTCGACAAATGGGGATTCCAGGCCCCGAAGGACAAGAACGACCCGACGTGGCAGCGGTGGCAGAACGGCGATTACGACCCGCCGGAGCTGCGCAAATACGACGGCGAGACACCCATTTCCGCCGAGAAGCGCGCGGAGATGAAGGAAATGGAGGAAAGGGCGATCGCGCAGCGGATGCGGACCCTGGACCTGGACCGGAGCGAGGGCAGGAGCTGACGCGTTTTCCGGCGCGGGATCAGCCCGCGCCGGAAAGATCCGTCGTCTCGGCCAGCCGGGTCGCCACGTCCAGCAGCGCGGCCGGGCGCGGGCCGTCCGCGCGCCACACCACGACCGTGTGCGCGGTTTCGCCCTCCAGCGGCACGAACACCACCCCGGTGCGGCGCAGGCTGTGAGCTGAGCCCGCCAGCCGCGTCACGCCGACCCCGGCCGCGACCAGCCCCAGCAGGCCCTGCACGGTCGCGGTGCGCTGCACGACGTCCGGAGTGAACCCGGCCGCGGCGAAATCGGCGTCGTACTTGCGGTGCCAGGGATCCCACGACGCGCGCGGCGTCAGCACCCACGGCTCTTCCGCGAGGTCGGCCAGGCGCAGCGTCGGACGGTCGGCCAGTCGATGGCCCGAGGGCAGGACGGCGCAGACCTGCTCGGTCAGCAGGACGTGCGTCGCTAGGTCGTCGACCAGCGGCGGACGGGTGAAACCTGCGTCGAAGCGGCCGTCGCGGACCCCGTCGACGAGCTCCGCGATCGAGACTTCCGCGGTCGTGACGGTCAGCTCTGGGAGCTGCTCCCGCACCGCGCGCACGACCGACGGGAGCAGGTAATTCGCCGTACTGGCAAGGAAAGCCAGCCGCAGCGCGCCGATCTCGCCGCGGACCGCGCGAGCGACCGTCGCCACCGCGGCGTCGGCACGGGCGAGCACCGCGCGCGCTTCGGGCAGGAAAAGTTCGCCGACCGGGGTGAGCCGGGTGCCGCGGGCGTCGCGGTCGAAGAGCTGCGCGCCGAGCTGGCGTTCCAGCACGGAAATCTGCTGCGACAGCGACTGCTGCGCGATGTGCAGAGCCGCGGCCGCACGCGTGAAGCTCGTCGTCTCGGCGACGGCGACGAAGTAGCGCAGCTGCCGCAGCTCAGGGGTCACAGGCTGAGACTGTAGCCCGCCAGCGAACCGGTGTTGGCGGACCCCGGCAGGCACACGCCACGATCGGAGGCGGAAGAACCACTGGAGGGACTGCTCAATGACCGAGGAAACCGACGGCCGCGTCTGGCTGATCACCGGGTGCTCGAGCGGCTTCGGCCGCGAACTCGCCCAGGCCGCGCTGGCCGCGGGGGAGCGGGTTCTCGCGACCGCACGCGACCCGGAGACGCTCGCCGACCTCGCCGAGGCGGGCGGGGACCGGGTGCGCACCGCCGCGCTGGACGTCACCGACCCGGCCCGGATCGACGCCGCCGTGCGGACCGCGCTGGACGAGTTCGGCCGGATCGACGTGCTGGTCAACAACGCCGGCCACGGTTCGGTCGGTGCCGTCGAGGAACTGACGATGCCCGAACTGCGCGCGGTGCTGGAGGTGATGTTCTTCGGCGCGGTCGCGATGACCAAGGCTGTCGTCCCGCTGCTGCGGGAACAGGGGAGCGGCATGATCGTGCAGATGAGTTCGATGGGCGGACTGCTCGCGCCGCCCGCGTTCGGGGCCTACTGCGCGGCGAAATTCGCCCTGGAGGGCCTGTCCGAGGCGCTCGCGGCGGAGGTCGAACCGCTCGGGGTCAAAGTGCTGATCGTGGAGCCGGGCGCGTTCCGGACGTCGTTCGGCGGCGCCGCGATGCACCGCTCCCGCAAGATCGACGCCTACGCCGAATCGACCGCGGCCACCCGCGCCGCGATCGAGGGGATGGACGGGACGCAGCCCGGTGATCCGGCGAAGGCGGCAGCAGCGATCTTGCAGGCGGTGGACGCGCCCGACGCGCCGCTGCGGCTCGCGCTCGGCGGCGACGCGGTGGACGCGATCCGCGGCAAAATCGGTGCGCTGACTCAGGATCTCGACTCCTGGGAGAAGGTCAGCCGAGCCACCGCGCTGGACTGAGACGCGGGGTTTCGGTCCGTGAAGGGCTCCTTAGGGGAATCAGATTCCCGCAAGGAGTCCTTCACGGACGCAGGGACCCGGTCGAGTCACGGATAATTCGGGACGTTGACCGGCTTGGTGCCGTCCGGGGTCACGTCCCCCGTGTCGTTCACGACGTGGGTGATCGTGCCGCGGTGGTTCAGCGACACCGTGAGCAGGCTGTGCAGCTTCACCCCGCCGTTCTGCGGCACCTCGAACGCGTGATAGCTCGAAACCGCCGGGTTGGTGTCGAAGAAGCAGTAACTGCCCAAGCCCCACGCCTCGTGCGAGGTCACGTCCGGGCCGACCTTGTACGCGGCGTACCCGGCGGTGCCGGGCGCGGAGTTCCACGAGGCCTGATCCGGGACGTCGTAAGGCATTTCGTTCTGGAAGAAGATCGTCTTCCCGTTCTGGCCGTTCCACACCACCTGGAACTTCTGGTAATGCTCCACGAACAGCCCGGTCGCGGTCACGTTGTCGCCGTTGACGAGCACGCCGGTGTCGGCGGTGTTCGTGGTCCAGCCGACCGTGCCGCTGTTGCCGTGGTCGGCGCGCCACGCCCAGACATGGTCGACGATGGTGTTGTCGCTGTTCACCACGAGACTGTTGGTCGCCTTGCCGGCCAGATCGCCGCCGACGCGGAAGAACACGTCCTGCAGCGACGTCGGATTCGCCGCGTGGCTCGTGTGCTTCCCGCTTTCGCCGACGGTCAGCAGCGCCTGTGAATTCTGCGTGCCCGCGTCGAACAGCAGGCCCTTCACCCGCACACCGTCCACATCGGACACGTGCATCGCGTCGACGCCGTTGTCCGGGATCAGCGTCGGGTAACCGATGCCGAGCACCGTCGTGCCCGGCCGGGTCACGTTCAGCGTCTGGTCGAGGTGGTACGCGCCGGGCGTGAAGAACAGGTTGCAGCCGGCGGCGAGGGAGCTGTTGATGCTCTCCGCCGTGTCGCCGGGCTTGACGACGCGGAACTGGTTCATCGGGACGGAATCGCCGGGCGTGCCGCCGTTCGCCCAGCTCGGCCCGGACGCGTTCGTGCGCAGGGACGGCAGGAAGACGCGGTAGTTGCCGCCGTTGTCCACGTACAGGTACGGCACGTCGCGCGAGACCGGCGTGGTGTCGAGCGTGGTTTCCGGCGGGTTCGGGAACGAGTTGGCGGGCGCGCCGGTGGTCCCGGAGAAGACCATGTTCCACACGCCGCCGTCCCAGCTGCCCAGCGCCGAATCCCGCGTGTACCACTGCTGTTGCGAGACCGAAGCGGCCTGGCCGGACACGCGGGTGTCGGCGACGTAGCCGCCGCTCGCGTACCCGTAGCTGGCCGGGAACAGCTGCAGCCCGCCCTTGATGTCCATCCGGCGGAACGGCGCGGCCTGCGACACCGCCCACCGGTCGCTGCCGCTGGAAGGCGTGACGGCCATGTTCTCCGCCGAACGCCAGAAGTTCTGCAGCGCGGAGCCCTGGTCGGATTCGTTGAAGGCGTCCACGGTGATGTCGCCGTTGATCTGGACGTCGTCCGGGTTCTGGCCGAGCCCGGCGACGGAGGTGTAGAAGCCGACGTTGTCGTGCACCGCGTAGGAGCCCGGCTTGAACAGGTGCGCGACGCGGCCCGAGCCGAACTGCGCGGTCTGCGTGTCCTTCTGCGCCTCGAAGTCCTTGTCCAGCTGGGCCTGGATCGTCGCGGAGGGCATTCCCGGGTCGAAAATGTGCACGTTCGGCCCGAAGTCCGGCTGATCGGACTGGCCGGTGCAGCCCGCCTGCCCGGACGCTGGGGCCGCGGCGGCGGGGACGGCGATCCCGGCCGCGGCGAGCAGCGCCAGCGCGATGAGTGCTGGTCCGCGGGATCGAGACGGCCGCCCGGGTGGTCGATGAGTCCGGTTCACGTGGGGACACCTCCGCCGGTAGGGAAATTGCCAACCAGTTTGTGGTCGGCCACAACAAATTAAACGCCCAGCTCGGCGCCGCCGGTCACAACTCGGTCACAGTTGTCTGGACCACTGGCGGGATTCCGGCTATCGGAAACTCGTTCACGTCCGGGTGACGCAGCCAGCCTCGCGCCGCGTTGTGCCCCACGATGGGCCGTGGACCTGCCGCCGTGAAGATCGGAGTCTCGGTGACCCGGACAGCAACGGACAACCCCTGGCGGCTCGGCTTGGCCGCCGTCGTGTCGGTCTTGGCGCTGGCGTGCGGCGTCGCGACTGCCGGACCGGCCGCCGCCGCGGACTACTCGAAGGCCGGCGAGAACGTTGCCGGTTCACAAATTCTGCGGCACGAGGGCGTGCAGAGCGGGAGCCCGCGGTTCGACCCGGCGACCGGACAGACCCTCGGCCACGACGTGAGCGGACACCAGGGCGCGGTCGACTGGGGCCAGGCCGCCGGCGCGGGCGCGCGGTTCGCCTACGTCAAGGCGACCGAAGGCACCGGATTCGTGAGCCCGCAGTTCGACCAGCAATACCACGGCGCGCACAACGCCGGTCTGATCCGCGGCGCGTACCACTTCGCCCGCCCGGACGTCTCCAGCGGCGCACAGCAAGCCGACTACTTCATCGCCCACGGGGGCGCGTGGCGCGGCGACGGCACGACGCTGCCGGGCGCGCTGGACATCGAGTACAACCCCTACGGCGACGCCTGCTACGGCAAAAGCCAGGCCGACATGACCGCGTGGATCGCCGACTTCACCCACCGGTACCTGGCGAAACAGCGCCGCAGCGCGATCATCTACACCTCGACGTCGTGGTGGAAGCTCTGCACCGGCAACGCGGGCGGGTTCGGCGACACCAATCCGCTGTGGCTCGCCCGGTACGCCCCGCAGATCGGCGAACTCCCGGCGGGCTGGGACAAGCAGAGCATCTGGCAGTTCTCGCGCACCGGCAGCCTGCCCGGCGACCAGAACTACTACAACGGCCCGATGAACCGCGTGCAGGCGCTCGCCAGGGGAGGCGGTTCGTCGGCGTGATCCCCTGAAAAGCCGTACCGGCCGGGGGAGCGGCCGGTGTTGGATCACCGGGTGACATTCGCGATCGGACTCTTCGACCTCTTCACCTACGCGATCCCGGGCGCCCTGCACCTGGCGGTCCTGGCCTACCTCGCCGGACGGCTGCACTGGATCGACCTCGCCGCCGTCTCGCGCGGACCGGGCGTGGTGCTGGTGATCGGGATCGCGGTGGCCAGCTACCTGGTCGGATACCTGGCGTACCCGCTCGGCGCGCGGGCCGGGCGGTGGCTGCCGCGGCGGCGGAAGCGGAACCCGCGCGAGGAGTTCCTGCGCCGCAACCCGTCCGCGCGCGGCCAAGCGTTCGTCGAGGCGGACCCGTTCCTGCTGCTTTCGGCCCTGCAACTGCACGACGCGGACGCGGCCCTGGAGGCGACCCGGCTGCGCACCGCCGGGCTGATGCTGCGCAATTCCAGCCCGGCGATGGCGTTCGGGTTCGTGGCCGCGGTGGTCGAGCTGATCGTCGGGCCGCATCCGGTGTTCGCGGCGTGCGCGGCGGTCTTGTTCGCGGCGGCGTTTCCGGCGTTGGTCGCGCAGGGGAGGTTGCTGTCGTATTGGGCGAGTGTGAAGACGCTGGAGCTGAGTTTCTGGGTGCCGGAGGTAGAGGAGACGCTGGCGGCTAGGCAGAAGACGGAGTGATGGCGGCTTCGTGCCACGCGACGTTGGCGCCGAGCGCAGCAGTGAGCCGGGAGATGGTTTCGCGGGTGCGTTGGTCGTTGACGTGCTCGGGAAGCCAGGCGCAGGCGAGGTAAGCGCCAGCGACGTCGGCGGACGCGCACACAGCGGCGAGGCATTCTTCGATCCGGGCGACGGAAGGGCCGGGACCGGACGGGAAGCGCGCGCCGGGGAGTTCGGCGCTGTCGATCACGTCGATGTCGAGGTGGAGGTAGACGGGAACCCGGCCCAGTTGGGCGAGTGCGGTGGTGATGGCGGCGGGGTCGGCAAGCACGCGGCGGACGCGGCTGGCGGCGAGCGCGTCGCGTTCGGCGGGGTCGAGGTCGCGGGCGTCGGCGAGCACGACGCTGGTGTCGGGGACGGGGCGCAGGCCGAGCGGGTCGTCGAACAGGCCCTCGGTGCGGCCGGTGAGCATCGCCAGTGCCATGCCGCCGACGTAGCCGCTGGTGGAGATCTCGGGGGTGTTGAAGTCGCCGTGCGCGTCGAGCCACAGGACGGCGAGGTCGTGGTGGCGACGCTGCAGCGCGGCCACCACGGCGCGGCTCGTGGGGCAGTCGCCGGAGAGCACCAGGGGTTTGGCGGCCCGGGCCACTGCGTCGGCTGTCGCCTGGTGCAGCAGGTTCATTCGGGCGGGGACGGGCTCCGCGGGCAGGACCGGCGGGACGACCTGGGTCGCTGCGGCGGGTACGGGGAAGTCCGGGAGGTGCTGGTCGAGGTGCCAGGGCGTGACGATCAGGTCCCATAGGCCGTCGGGGTCAGCCACGAGGTTTCTCGCTTTCGTCGTGGTGGGCCAGCAAGTCGAGCAACCGCCCCAATTCGGCGGCGCCTGCTTGCAGATGCGCGGTGATTTCGGCTCTGGCTTCGCTCCTGGTGCCGTGCAGGGCGTCCAGCAGTTGGCGGTGGTCGTCGGTGGCGCGGCCGAGTTCGCGGCGGGAGCGTTCGGCCAGTGCGAGGGCGAGGCGTTGTTCTTGCTGGAGCTGCGCGTGGAAGCGGCACAGCCGGGGACTGCCGGTGGCGGTGACGAGGGTGGCGTGGAAGAGCCGGTCGCTGTCGAGCGCGGTGGCAGTGTCGTCCTGGTCGAAGGCTTGCTCGATCCGGGTGACCAGGTCGGCCAGCTGCCGGTAGATCTCCGGGTCGCGGTGCTCAGTGAGGGCGTCGGCCGCGGTGAGTTCGACCGACGTGCGGGCGGCGTAGATGTCGGCGACGTCCGGACCGGTGACGTCCGCGACGACGATGCCGCGGTTCATCCGGTACCGGACCAGTCCCTCGCTTTCGAGAGTCCGCGCGGCCTCGCGGAGGGTGCTGCGGGAGACCCCGAGTTCGGCGGCGAGCGCAGCCTCGCGCAGCGGAGTACCGGGCGGCAACCGGAGGGACAGGATCGCCTGCCGGACGGCTTCGGCCGCCTGCTCGGCGGTGCTGCGCCGCTGGATGTTCGCACCCAGGCCCTCGATCGTCATCAGTCCCCCTGCCCGCCGCGGTGTGCGCACCAGATTGCCAGATTGTCCGACAATCTGGCAAGACCCGACGCATACGAAAAGTCCCGGCCGCGAACCGCGACCGGGACTTCCGGATGAACTTTCTCAGCGACCCCTGAACCGCGCCGCCAGCGCGGCGATCGGCGATCGGCGGCCCCGCAGGGGAACCTCGCCGGAGGTGATGTCCGCCAGCAGCGTCGCCACGGTTTCCTTCGCGCACGTGCGGTTCGCGCCGATTCCGCCCGACGGGCCGCGCTTGATCCAGCCGACCACGTACGTACCGGTTCGGCCCTCGACGCGGCCCGCGGTGTTCGGGATCGTGCCGGCGGCCTCGTCGAACGGGAGACCCGGCACCGCGCGGCCGCGGTAGCCCACGGCGCGCACCACCTGACCAGCAGCGACCTCGACCGGTCCGGCAGGTCCCTCGACGCGCAGTCCGCGCACCTGCCGGTCGCCGGTGATCTCGACCGGGGCCGAGTGGAAGCGCAGCACGATGCGGCGCGGACCGTCCACGGGAGGGGCGGTCCAGTCGACGGTTTCGCGCGCCAACTCCTTCAGCAGCGCGGCTTTTCCGGTGCCCGCGTCGATCGCCGCGGCGGTGCGCGGGTCTTCGGTGTCGACGACGAGCGGCACGTTCTCCCGCTGCGCCAACGCAATCAGCTCGGGCGAGGTGTAGGCGGCGTCTTCCGGGCCGCGCCGGGCGAGCAGCACAACCTCGCGGACCTTGCTGGAGCGCAACCGTTCCAGCGCGTGCGGGGCGATAGTCGTGCCGTCGAGATCGTCCGGGTCGGCGGTGAGGATCCGGGCCACGTCGAGTGCGACGTTGCCGGTGCCGATCAGCACGACCCGTTCCGCGGAGAGGTCGACCGCGTGCGCGGGGACGTCCGGGTGGCCGTTGTACCAGGCGACGACGGTCGTCGCGGCGAGGCTGCCGGGCAGGTCCTCGCCGGAGAGGCCGAGGGTGCGCGCGGAAGAGGCGCCGACCGCGTAGATCACCGCGTCGTGCCGCTCGGCCAGTTCGTCCGCCGTCACGTGGCGGCCGACCTCGACGCCGAGCTTCAGCTTCAGCCGCGGGTGGTCGTGGAACCGGGAGAACGTCTCGCCGATCCGCTTGGTGTCCGGGTGGTCCGGGGCGACGCCGAAGCGCACGAGACCGCCCGCGACCGGCAGCCGGTCGATCAGCGTGACGCGCGCGTTGGTGTGCAGCAACAGGTCTTCCACCGCGTACATCCCGGCCGGGCCGGTGCCGACGACGGCCACATCCGCGGGCTCGAGGTCGCTCGGGATCTCCCGGTCGAACGTCGGCGGGCCCCAGCGGTGGAAGTTCGGCGCCGGGTTCGCGGCGACCGGCGGGCGGTCGGCGAAGAAGTCCGCGTTGATCCCCGCGTAGACCTTCATCGAATCGGTCAGCAGGTCCACCGGGAAGATCGCGTCGACCGGGCACGCGTCGGCGCACGCACCGCAGTCGATGCACGTGGCCGGGTCGACGTAGAGCATTTCGGTGGTGCCGAAGTCCGGCTCGTCCGGCGTCGGGTGGATGCAGTTGACCGGGCAGACCGACACGCACGTCGCGTCGTTGCAGCAGGTCTGGGTGATCGCGAAGGCCATGTCAGATCAGATTCGCCCGCTTGTAGAACACCAGCGCCGGCTTCGTGAGCAGCCCGCACGAGCCGAGGAACTCCATCAGCCCGGCACAGCTCGAGCGCATCATCGACTTGTGGTGCTCGTTGTTCTTCGCCTCGCGCAGCGCGCGCTCGGCGTCCAGCCCGGCGTTCTTGTACACGTCGCGGTTGACCATGCTGCTGACGATGAAGTACGACGCGATCGCGATGACCAGCGCGTTGATCTGGCGGCGCACGGCTCCCGCGCCCTCCAGTTGCTCGCGCGTCTCCTCGCGGGCGAACTTCATGTGCCGCGACTCTTCCACGACGTGGATGTTGTTGATGGTGCGCACGAACGGGACCACGCGCTCGTCGCGCATCCAGTCGCGCTGCATCACGTCGAGGACCTCTTCGGCGACCAGGATCGCCGCGTACGCCGCTTCGCCGCTGGCGACCGCCTTGAAGACACGGCCCAGTTCGACGGCGAGCTTGCGCGGCCGGTACGGGGGAGCGCCGAGCTTCTGCGCGCCGCGGGCGAACATGATCGAGTGGCGGCATTCGTCGGCGATCTCGGTGAGCGCCCACTGGAACGCCGGGTCGGTCGGGTCCTTGGCGTAGAAGTCGCGCAGCACCATCTGCTGCAGGATCATCTCGAACCAGATCCCGGTGCTCGCGACCGACGCCGCCTCCTGGCGGGTCAGCTCCTTCTGCTGCTCCGGGGTCATCTCGGCCCAGTAGCTCGTGCCGTAGAGCGTGCTCCACTCCGGGCTGGCCCCGTGGAAGTCCTTGTCCAGCGGGGTTTCCCAGTCGACCTCGGTGGCCGGGTCGTACGACAGGGTCGCGGAGGAGTCGAGCAGCCGCTGCGCGGTCTCGTGCCGGCCGGACGGGGCTGCTTCCGGTGCTCGTTGCACGTCTGCGCTGGTCATTCGGTCCTCCCTGAGCGACATTGATTAGGCGTTACCGCGATTCACTGTTACCTAAGGTAACACCTATCTGGCCGTATCGCGAGAGGCGCCGGCGAACCGCGTGTCGCCCGTTCGGGCAATCGGGCCGGGGAAAGGCCGCTGACCTGGCAGGATGAGCCGAGAATGTCTTCCTGACCTCGGAGGAACCGCCGTCGTGACCCCAGGGCCTTATCCCGGCATGGAGCCGCAGCCGTACTCGCCGCTGCCGCCCGCTTACGGCGCGCAGCTCCCGCCGCAGCAGCCGCCGCCGACCGCGTACTTCGGGGCTACCGCGGTCGCCGCGGCGACCTTGGCCTCGGTCATCGGACTGGTGGGCACGATCGGCTTCGTCGTGGCGGTGCTCCGGATGGTCGGCCATCCCTCCTCGAGCAGGCTGCTTTCCAGCGGCATCGTCGGCGCCGCGGACCTGGCGATCGCGGCACTGAGCGTCGCCGGCGCGATCGGGCTGTTCAAGCGTTCCCCGGCGGGCCGGGTCTGCGTGCTCGTCGGCAGCAGCCTGGCGGTGCTGGACATCGTCGTCTTCATGATCGTCGGCCTCGGTTCCAGCTTCGTCCGGAAGAGCGCGCCGCCGACCCTGCAGATGACCTTCCCGAGCGGGTTCCTGTGGCTGATCGTCCCGGTCGCCGCGCTCGTGCTGGCGGCGCACCGGGCGACCGGCGCGTGGCTGCTGCCGAAAACCCCGCCGATGCCGTACCACCCCGGCTGGTGACCGGCCGGGAGGAAATCCTCCGCACGGCTCGGCTGCGCCTGACCACCTGGTTTCCTGAGGATGTGGCCGATCTCGCCGCCCTGCACGCCGACCGCGAGGTCATGCAGCACATGACGAGCGGCCCGCAGACCCGCGAGGCGACCCGGGCACGGCTGGAGCGGTTCATCGCCGAACACCGGGCGCGCGGCTGGTCGAAGTGGCGGGTTGAAGGCGCGTCGGGATTTCTCGGCCGGGCCGGGTTCGGCGTCGCCCATCGCAGCGGGCATCGGGAAGTCGGCTACCTGCTGGCCCGCGCGGCGTGGGGCGCGGGACTGGCCACTGAGCTGACGCGGGCGCTGCGGCAGTGGCACGAGGACCACCCGGAGCCCGCTCTCGCACCCGAGCTGCGGGCGTATGTGCTGCCCGGCAACGCGGCCAGCTGCCGGGTGCTCGAGAAAGCGGGCTTCCGGGCGGTCGGCGAGGAGGACGGCCAGCTCGTCTTCGAGTCAGGCTGACCGGCGCAGCCTAGGCAGCACCGCCAGCCACAGCAGAACGGTCGCGACGCCGTACGCCACCGTCATGGTCAGGCTCATCGAAAACGGCGTCGTCCCGCCCAGCGACACCAACGGCGCGACGATCGGCCCGACCGCGAACGACGACGTCCCGAGCAGCGCCGCCGCGGTCCCGGCCCGCCGGCCGTGGTCGGCGAGGGCGAGCGCGTTGCCGTTCGCCTGCGTGGTCCCGCCCGCGAACATCAGCAGCGCCAACGGGATCAGCAACGCCGCCAGCCCGGCCCCGAACATCACCGCGCCCAGCATCGCCACGGCCGCCGCCGCGGTGAAGGTCGTGCCCAGCACGTACATCCGGACCGGCCCCGCACGCCGCACCGCCGCGCGGTTCACCTGCGCGCCGAGCACCGACATCACCGCGTTCGCCGCGAAACACGCGCTGAACAGCTGCGGCGACAACGAGAATCCGTCCTGCAGCACGAAACTGATCGACGCCAGATAGGTGAAGAACGCCGCTCCGCCGCAGGTGCTCACCAGCAGGAAACCCAAGAACAGCGGGTCTTTCAGCAGGATCCGGAACTCGCCGCGGCCCTTGCGCGGATGTCGCGCCTCCGGCGGCAGGCTCTCCGGCAGCGCGGTCGCGGCGACGAGCAGCAACGCCGCCCCGATCCCGGCCAGGACGCCGAAGATGCCGCGCCATCCGATGACAGCCGCCAGCTGGCCGCCGATCACCGGAGCGACGATCGGCGCCAGCGCCCCGACGGTGGTCAGCAACGCCAGCAGCCGCACCAGTTCGACGCCCTCGGCGAGATCCCGCGCGACGGCCAGCGAAAGCACGATTCCGGCCGAACCGCACAGCCCTTGGAAGAACCTCGCCGCGAGCAGCACCTCGATCGACGGCGCGAACGCGCACACCACCGACAGCACGGTGAACAACCCGATCCCGGCCAGCAGCGGACGCCGCCTGCCGAACCGGTCGCTCAGCGGGCCCACGACCAGCTGGCCGAAGGCGAGACCGAGCATGCACACCGACATGGTCGCCTGCGCGAGGCTCTGCCCGGCCTGGAGATCGTCGGCGAGCTGAGGGAGTGCCGGCAGGTAAAGGTCCATGGAGATCGGGCCGAAGACCTCCAGCAACCCCAGCACGACGGCCATCCGGAGCGCGCCTGGCCGTTTTTTCGGCAACACCGCGTCGACCAGGCTCGCTTCGGTGTGGAGCGGCTTCATCCGGCACGCAGGATCCGGCGCAGCCACGAAAGCCGGGTCGCGACCGCGGAGCGGGAGACTTCCGCGTCCGGGGAGAAACCGGCGAAGCCGTGGTAGCCGCCCGCCCAGACGTGCAGTTCCGCCTGCCCTCCGGTAGCCCAGATCCGCAGCGCGTACTCGGTCGTCTCGTCGCGGAAGATCTCCGCGGCGCCGACGTCCAGGTACGCGGGCGGGAGACCGGACAGATCGGTCATCCGGGCCGGGACCGCGTACGGGGAAGCTGCGTCGGTGCCGCGCGCCGGGCCGAGCAGTGCGTCCCAGCCGGTGTCGTTGTTGTTGCGGTCCCAGGCGCCGATTCCGTTGTACTGCCGGGTGGACACGGACTCATTGCGGTCGTCGAGCATCGGGCACGCCAGCAGCTGTCCGGCAATGGCCGGGCCGTTGCGGTCCCGCGCCAGCAGGGCGACGCCCGCCGCCAGGCCGCCGCCCGCGCTGGCACCGGTGACGACGATGCGCGACGGGTCGATGCCGAGTTCGTCGGCGTGCTCGACTGTCCACAAGAGACCGGCGTAGCAGTCCTCGACGGCGGCGGGTGCCGGGTTTTCCGGAGCCAGCCGGTATTCCACCGAGATGCCGACCGCGCCGAACCGCAGGACGTCGTCGATCAGGCCGTCGAGACCGAAGAATCGGTTGCCCAGCACCATTCCGCCGCCGTGGATGCTGTACAGGGCGGGTGCGTTGACGACGCCCGGGGCGGGACGGACGACGGTGAGCACGATGTCCGGCGCGCCCTCGGGGCCGGGAACGGTGTGCTCGGTCAGCTCGACCGGGCGGTCGCCGACGATCTGCTCGGCGGGCGGGATGATCGTCGCGAAATGCGCGCGGTTGGCCAGGATCGTGTCCGCGCGCAGCGGGATCCTCTCGACCAGATCGAGGAACGCGGCGAGACCGGGCTCCAGTTCCGGGTCGTAGGGCACCGGAGGGACGCTCATTTCCCGGCCTTCCCGAAGATCCGGCGCAGCCACGAGTTCCGGGTTTCGAGAGCGGCCTTGCTGATCGGCCAATCCGGGACGTACATGTCGAACCCGTGGAAGGCGCCCGCCCACACGTGCAGTTCGGCCTGTCCGCCGGTCGCCCAGATGCGCAGCGCGTACTCGGTGTCCTCGTCGCGGAACGGTTCCGCGCTGCCGACCTCGATGAACGCCGGGGGCAGCCCGGACAGGTCGGTCGCGCGGGCCGGGGCGGCGTAGGGGGAGACGTCGTCGGTGCCGACCGCGTCGCCCAGCAGCGACTGCCAGCCGGCGAGGTTGGATTCCCTCGTCCACGTGCCCAAGCCGGGGTACTGCTGGCTCGCGACAGTGGTGTTGCGGTCGTCGATCATCGGGCACAGCAGCAGCTGGCCCGCGATGGCGGGGCCCTTCCGGTCGCGCGCGAGCAGCGAGACCGCCGCGGCTAGACCGCCGCCCGCGCTGCCGCCCATCACCACGACGCGCGACGGGTCGATGCCGAGCTCGTCGGCGTGCTCGACTGTCCACACCAGACCGGCGTAGCAGTCCTCGACCGGCGCGGGGTGCGGGTGCTCGGGGGCGAGCCGGTACTCGACGTTCACCGCGACGACGTTCAATTCCAGCACCAGTGCCAGCAACCGGCCGACGTCCATGTTGCGGTGGCCGACCATCATGCCGCCGCCGTGGATGTTGTAGAGGACGGGAAGCGCGCCGTCGCTCTGATGCGGGGACAGAATGGTGATTTCCAGGTCCGGCGCGCCGTCCGGGCCGGGGATGGTCTGCTCGACGACGGTCACCGGGGCGTCGCCGACGACTTCGGCGGCGGGCGGGAACATCTCGGCCATCGCGCGGCGCAGGCCGGGGATCGTCTCCGGGGTGAACGGCGGCGCGTCGGCCGGGACGATCTCGGCGAGCGCGGGCTCGATCTCCGGGTCGAACGGGACAGGGGGATAGGTCAAGGCAGTCTCCTCGGCGAGGGCGGGGTTAGGGAGCGGGGAGGTCGGCGGGCTCAGGGACCTTCGGGATCGACGGCGTCGCGGTCGGCCCAGAACGGCTCCACCAGCGCGCGGATCTGCTCGGCCCCGACCTGCTCGACCAGGTCGACCGCGGCGAGGTTGTCCTCCAGTTGCTCCATCCGGGTCGCGCCGAAAAGCGTCGTGACGTTCGCCGGATGCGTCAGCGTGAAAGCGACCGCGAGCCGCGCCGCGCTCGTGCCGAGTTCTTCCGCGGCTTGCACGACCTTGGGGGCGTCGCGCGTGATCCGCTTGCGGACATCGCCGGGGTCGCGGCCGATCTCGCGGGTCAGCTTGGTGCGCCCGGCGAGGATGCCGCCCTCGAGGACGTCCGAAGCCTGCATGACGAACCCGTCGGCGAACAGCCGGGCGAACGGCTCGCCGTCCGGGATGGACCGGCGGCCGATGCTGTACTTCAGCTGCGCGATCTGGGGACCCGGAACCTGCAGCGCTTCGGCGATTTCGCGCAGCCGCGCGATGTTCCCGGCCGACCAGTTGTTGACGCCCCACGCCCGGATCAGCCCGGAGCGGGAGAGCCCGGCGAGGTCCTCGACCAGGTCCTCCAGCGCGACGTCGTCGCGGCGCAGGTCGCCGAGGATCACCAGGTCCGCGACGTCGAACCCGCCGCGCAGGAACGCGTTTTCCAGCTGCGGCCGGAATCCCTGGTCGCCGAAGCCTTCGATCCACAGCTTCGCCGAGACCAGGTAGTCGTCGCGCGGGATGCGGGCGGCGCGGATGATCGCGCTCCAGAGCACGTCGGTGAACACCGGCGGGTGGCCGGGCATGCCGTAGACGCCGACGTCGAACAGGTTCACGCCGGCCTCGACCGCGGCGCGGATCATCGCGACCGCGTCGGCGAAATCCATCCGGTCGTAGGTGTGCCACGAACCGAGCGAGAGCAGTGAAACGTCCAGACCGGACGTGCCGATCTTGCGGCGGGGCAGGGGCGAGGATGCGGACACGAGACCTCCTTGGCTCGTAACGGGAAAGGGATCAGGGAAGACGGGGGTCGACGACGGCTTTCGTCTCGTCGAGGCGGTGCATGGCCTCGATCCGCTCGCTCGCGCCGCTGAGCCCGACCGGGGTGCCGAACAGCCGGTCCCACGGCATCCGGGAGGCAAACGAACCGAAGAACTCGATCGCGTGGTGGTAATCGGCGATGTCGCCGTTGAGGGAGCCGACGACGGTCAGTTCCTTGCCCATCACCGTGCCGAGCGGGACCGGCGTCGGCTCCGGTCCGGTGCTCCCGACGATCACGACCCGCCCGCGCTGCGCCGCCATCGCGACCGCCTCGCGGCCGATCGACGGCGCGCCGGCGAAGTCCAGCACGAGGTCGCCGCCGTGGCCGCCGGTCAGCTCGGTGACGCGCTCGACGATCGCGTCCGAACCGCCCGCGACCTCGACCACGTCGTCGGCCCCGAATTCCCTCGCCAGCTCCAGACGCGACGCGGGCGCGCCGACGGTGATGACGCTGCCCGCCCCGCTCAGGTGCGCGACCGCGGTCGCGAAGAGGCCCAGCGCGCCGGATCCCTGCACCACCACGCGCGATCCGGGCCGGACGCCGCCGACGCGGTCGAACGCGCGCAGCACGGTTTTCGCCGCGCATCCGGCCATCGCCGCCCAGGTGTCGGGCACCTCGGCGGGCAGCAGCAGCTTCGCCGCGCCCGGGACGACGTAGGCGTATTCGCACAGTCCGGCGGTCGCGAACGGCGCGACGTCCGACCGCTGCAGGAAGCCGTAGCCGCGCCGCGAGCACGCGACCGGTTCGCGCAGCACGGTGCAGCCGTAACACTCGCCGCAGGTGGATTCCGACCAGCCGATCCGGGACCCGGCCTCGATCGCGCGGCCGAGCGCGTCGCGCGTGTCCGGTCCGGCGGCCACCACTTCGCCGACCATTTCGTGGCCCAGCACCATCGGCAGCATGCCCGGGAAACTCATCTTCCCGGACCAGATCTCCACGTCCGTGCCGCACAGCGTCGCGCACGAAACGCGGACCAGCGCCGCGCCCGCTTCGAGCTCGGCGGGCAGCGGGAGTTCGGTCAGCTCCAGCGGCGCGCCGTGCTCGGTCAGCACCGCGGCGCGGGTGGAAGTCGGGACGGTCATGGGAAACCTTTCCGGGGACTGGCGGGCCCTGCGGGGCCGGACGATGGGTTAGTCTACGGACGTCGACAAAAATGTCGAGTCCCCGAATCCCTCCAGGAGCGCCTGTGCCGACCTCAGTTGCGGACCTCGTCTTGCGGGCAGCGGCGGTGCACACCATGGCCGGTGCCGCGCCCGCGACCGCGCTGGCGGTGCGGGACGGACGCGTGCTGCGCGCCGGAACCGACGCCGACCTGCGGGAGCTGATCGGCCCCGGCACGAGAGTGCTCGACCTCGGCGATCGCGCGGTGCTGCCGGGCATCAACGACGCGCACCTGCACGGCGCCTGGCTCGGCGCGCTGTGGCCGGACACCCTGTTCGCCGACGACGGCGCGCCCGGACCCGGCCCGGAAAAGCCCCTGCGCACCGCCGCCGAACGCCGCGCGGCCATCCTCCGCGCGGGCGAAATCCTTGCCGCGCTGGGCATTACGAGCTACACCGAACCCGGCCTCGGCCCGGGGGAGGACGACGGGCACATCGGCGCGTTCGGCATGTCCGTCGTCGAGCAGTACCGGGGTCTGGCCGCCGAAGGACTGCTGCGGGCACGGGTGACCGCGCTCTGGCTGTACGGCGAACTCGACGGCCCGAGCACCTTCGACCGCTTCCGCGCCGGACTGGCCACAGTGGACGGACCGGGCGCCGACCCGCGCCGGCTGAACTTCCGCGGGGTCAAGATCTTCGCCGACGGCATCCCGCCGATGCGCTCGGCCTACACCCACCACTGCTACGCCGACGGCAGCCACGCCCACCTCCTCGTCGGCGGCGCGGACGACCCGGAGCGCGAGGAAAACTTCACCCGGATGGTCCGCACCGCGCACGAAGCCGGACTGCAGGTCGGCGTGCACGCGACCGGCGACCGGGCGATCGAGCTGATGCTGGACGCCGTCGAACAGGCCCGGGAGGAACGCGAGGTCGACCTCGGCCACTACGTCATCCACGGCGACCTGGTGAACGCGGCGCAGCTGAAGCGGATGGCCCGGCTGGGGGTCGGGCTGTCCGCCCAGGCCGGGATCGCCGTGCGCACCGCAGGAGTGGTCGACGCGGCGCTCGGCGCGGGCAGTTCGGCCGCCGCGTGGCCGCTGCAGGAGGCGCTGGACGCCGGGGTCCCGCTGTGCCTGACGTCCGACGCGCCGGTGCTGCCGCCGGACTGGCGCAAGGAAATCGCCGCCGCGGACCAGTGGATGGGGCCCGCCGAGGACGTGCGGCAGCGGATGGAAGCGCTGCTCCGTTGCTACACCGTGCACCCGGCCCAACAGGACGGTGCGGCTTCGTGGAAGGGCACCCTCGAGCCGGGGATGGCGGCCGATCTGTGCGTGCTGTCCGCGGACCCGTTCACGGTGACCCCCGCCGAGCTGCCCGACGTCGAGGTGGACCTGACCGTCCTAGGCGGACAGATCGTCTTCGACCGCTCGTCCGTCGCCTAACGGCCGTGAAGGGCTCCTTGAGGGAATCAGATTCCCTCAAGGAGCCCTTCACGGACAGCTGGCTCAGGTGAGCAGCTGGCCGCCGTCCACCGGGAGGCTTGTCCCGGTGATGTGGGCGGCGGCCGGGCTCGCCAGGAACACCACCGCGGCGGCGACGTCCTCGACCGAAGCCATCCGGCCGTCCGGGATCCGCGCCACCCACGCGTCGTGCGCGGGCGATCCGGGCGGCATTGCCGCGGCGAGCATCGGCGTCGCGACCGGGCCGGGGGCGACGGCGTTGATCCGGATCTTGTGCTCCGCCAGCTCGATCGCCGCCCACCGGGTCAGCGCGTCCACCGCGGCCTTGCTGCTTTCGTAGCCGCCCATTCCCGGCGTCGGCTGCCGCCCGCCGATCGACGACAGGTTCACCACGACGCCCGGCTCACCGCGCGCCACCATCCGGCGGGCGACCAGCTGCGTCATCAGGAACGTGCCGTGCACGTTGGTCGTGAGAATGCGCAGCAGGTCCGCGCCGGGCAGGTCCAGCAACCGGCCGTGGACGCTGAGCAGACCGGCGTTGTTGACCAGGACGTCGACCGGGCCGATCTCGTCGAGCGCCGCGGAGATCGCGGTCTCGTCGGTGATGTCGAGCCGGATTCCGCGCCCGCCAACCGGTTTGGCGGCTTCTTCGGCGCCGTCGAGGTCGGCGAGCACCACGGAATCGCCGGACTGGGCGAAGGCGGCGCCGATCGCGCGGCCGATGCCGCCGGCACCTCCGGTGATCAGCACGGTACGGGCAGCGGGCATCGTCGTTTCCTTTCGCCGGGAGCGAGGTTCGCGGGCTTATAGTATACAAGCGTAGAAAATAAATCCCTTGAACCGCAGGAGGAATCGTGGCGAAGGATCGACCTGGACTGGGCCCGGCGTTCCCGCGCGTGCCGGCGTTGTCGCTCGGCTCGTGGAACACCTGGGACCGGATGGAGTTCGGCGACGCGGTGGCGCTGATCGCCCGCGCGGCCGAACTCGGGCTCGCCTTCTTCGACGTCGCGCACTACGACATGGGCCCGCATGCCGAGGGTTCCACGACCGACCGGATCTTCGGCCGCGCGGTGCGCGAGGCCGGTCTCGCCCGCGAAGACTGGCTCTACTGCGGGAAACTCTGGCTCTGGGACTACCCGAACGTCGGCTTCGCGCAGCAGATGAACACCTCCCTGGAACGCGTCGGGGTGGAGTCGGCCGATCTGGTCGTGGTCGGCGACTACTTCGGCGAAGTCGACCTCGAACGGGTCGTCGCGGACGTCGCGGAGCAGATGGAAGCTGGCCGGTTCCGCGCCTGGGGCGTGAACAATTGGCGCATTGACGATCTGCGCAAAGCTGTTGCCATTGCGCGCAAACGTGGTGTGGAGCCCCCGGTTTTCGCGCAGCTGAAGTACGGACTCGCGCGCCGTTCGATGGCCGAGGGCGAGTTTTACGCGCCGCTCTTCGCTTCCGGCGAGCTGACGCTGCAGGCGTCGGACATTTTCGAAGGCGGGCTGCTCGTGGGGAATCTGCGGCCGAATCGCAAGATCGGCGCGGATGTCGGAGGAATCCGGGAGAAGATCGCCGCCGCTTGGCCTGCGGTGCAACGGATCGCCGAGGAGCTGGAAGCTTCGCCCGCACAGCTGGGAATTGCCTTCTGCCTGGCCAATCCCGTGACCGCGAACGTCCTCGTGGGCGTATCGCGGCTGGCGCAGCTGGAGGACAATGCGGGCGCGCTGGCACTGTTGGAGCGCGTCGGCGCGGACCGGATTCGCGAGCTGACCAAGGAGTTGTGGCTCGATCGCGCAGTCGCCGCCGACGGAACCTGGTGAAGGGGCTGGTGTTTTTTGTCGACGTGCGTAGACTAAAGTTCCCCGGGGTGCCCGGAGAGGCACCCCCGACGCCGTGAGGAGCCGCCACATGACGAAACCAGCGCCGGACCGCATCGTCGACATCGCCATCGGGTACATGGGCGCGAAGCAGTTGTTCGCCGCCTCGCGGATCGGATTGTTCCGCGCGCTCGCCGACGGTCCGCGCACGGCGCCGGAACTCGCCGCCGCCACCGGCAAGGGCGAGCAGTTGACCCGGATCCTCGCCGACGCGATGAACGCGCGCGGCCTGCTGGAGCGCACCGACGGCCGCTACGAGCTGGCCGCCGACGCGCGGGAGTACCTGGGCGGGGACGGCGCTACGGATCTGGCACCGTTCCTGACCTTCCTCAACGAAATCAGCTACGGGCACTGGCTCCAGTTCGACACCACTGTGGACAGTGGCAAACCGGGCGACCTCCAGATGGACGAGGGCCGCTGGGCGACGTTCATGGCGGGTGTGATGCGCTACAACGCGCTGCACGCGTCGATGCTCGCGCGCGCATTCGATTTCTCGCCCTACCGTTCGATGCTCGATCTGGGCGGATTGTCGCCGGAATTCGCGATCGGCGCGCTGCGGGCGAATCCCGCACTGACCGCTCGTTTCGTTTTCGGACCCGAGTCCACGCAAGGGATCACCGACGCGGTGAATGCGGCCGGCTGCGCGGATCGCACGAGCATCGACCCCGCGCCCACGGAATCCGCGGAACCGGGCGGGGAGCACGATCTGGTGATGGTGAACCACGTGGTGCACCGGTTCACCGCGGAGCAGAACCGGAAGATCCTCGCCAACGCGCGCGCGGCCGCCGGGGACGGAGCGACGTTGCTGCTGCTGGACTTCTTCCTCGACGACGGCGAACGGCAGCGTCCGATCGACGCGCTGCACGCGGGGGAGTACTTCGTGATCGACGGGACCGTCGTCTATCCGGAGGCGGAAGTCCGCGAATGGCTGGACGGTGCAGGATGGCGCGTATGCGATGTTCTCGCACTGCCCGGAAGCCCTCGCGTTCTGGTCGCCGACGCCGTCTGAAAACGGCCGCCGGGCCGGGAGATAACAAACGCATCCGGCCCGTTGATTTTTTAGCCGACAATCGTAGACTATCCCGCACCACGGCGAGCCGGGCCGCACTCGCAGGCCCGCCGTTCCCGGCGGGGCGCCGAGCGACCCCGCCGGCGGTCCAGCACCCTGAGAGAGGGACTCAATGACGAGGACAAGGACAGCGGCGTTGTTCGCGGCGGCCGCCGCGGCGCTGCTCGGCATCGCCGGATGCACCGGCTCGGGCGCCGCCGGGGCGGGCGCGGGCACCGACGAGCTGAAGGCGGGCGTGTTCCTCGACGTGACGTCGTGGGACCCGGCCAACGCCGACATCGGCTTCGACGGCCCGTACCTGTCCGCGGTCTACGACCCGCTGGTCGCCTTGGACAAGGACGCCAAGCCGGTCCCCGCGCTCGCGAAGTCGTGGGACTGGTCGGCCGACCGGCTGACCCTGACCATGCACCTGCGCGACGACGTCGCGTTCGACGACGGGCAGAAGTTCGACTCCGCCGCGGCGGTCGAGAACCTCAACCACCTCAAGGCGGGCACCCGGTCCGGACAGGCCTACATCGACGTGAAGAGCGTCGAGGCGAAGGACCCCTCGACGGTCGTGCTCCATCTGTCCGAACGCGACGACGCGCTGCTGTACTTCATGGGCCTCGGGCGCAGCTGGATGGCCTCGCCCAAGGCGATCAAAGCCAAATCGCTCGCCAACGGCCCGGACGGCTCCGGCCCGTACACCTTCGACAAGGCGTCCTCGCAGCCGCAGTCGCAGTACGTCTTCAAGAAGCGCGCGAAGCACTGGGACAGCGCCACCTACCCGTTCCCGACGGTGCGGCTGTTCCCGATCACCGACCAGGCGGCGAGCTTCAACGCGATGCTGTCCGGTCAGCTGAACGTCCAGTTCGCCAACGCGGCCAACCTGCCGAAGGCGCAGCAGAACGGCTGGAATGTCGCGAAGAAACCGGCTTCGTGGGTCGGTGTGCAGTTCGCCGACCGCACCGGCAGCCAGGTGAAGGCGCTCGGCGACCAGCGCGTGCGGCAGGCGATCTCCTACGCTTTCGACGCGGCGGGGATCCTCAAGGCAGTCGGCAACGACGCCGGAACGGTCACCGACCAGCTGTGGCCGAGCGGCAGCCAGGTGTACGACCCAGCGGGCAACGGCAAGTACAAGACCGACCTCGGCAAGGCCAAGCAATTGCTCGCCGAAGCCGGGTATGCGGGCGGGTTCAGCCTGAAGATGCCGATGTCCACGATCTTCCAGGCGTGGCAGCCCGCCGCCGAGCAGACCTTCGGGCAGCTCGGCATCAAGGTCGACTGGCAGAACATGTCGATGCCGGACTACCAGAAGAACGCGCCGACGTACCCGATGTTCCTCGCGGTGATCGCGATGGACGGCAACGACATGGCCACGCTGACCGACCAGGTCACGTCGTCGCAGTGGTACAACCCGAAGCCGTCGGTGGACGCCTTCCCGGAGGTGAAGGCGCTCGTGCAGAAGGCGGAACAGGCCCAGCCGGGCGCGGACCAGACCGCGGCGCTCAAGGAGCTCAACACGAAGCTCGTGGACCTCGCCTGGTGGAACGTCTGGTACCAGGCCGACAACCTCTACTTCAGCGTCAAGGGCATCACCGTCACGCCGATCACCGGCATGATGTTCCCGACGCTGCGGTTCATCCAGCGCGGCTGACGCGCCCGTCGTCCCCGGAGCCGTCCGAAGATTCCACTGTGGACGGCTCCGGGGGAGGAGCCGAACGACATGCTCACATTCATCGTCAAACGCCTGGTGTCCGGGATCCTGCTGCTCGTGCTGGTCACGAGCGGCACGTTCTTCCTGGCGCACACGGCGGTGGGGGACCCGACCGCCGGGCTGCTCGGCAACAGCGCGACCCCCGCGCAGCAGGCGGCGCTGCGCGCCCAGATCGGGTACGACCGGCCGCTGCTCGTCCAGTTCTGGGACTGGCTGTCGCACGCGGCGACCGGCGATTTCGGGACCTCCTGGCGGAATTTCCAGCCGGTCGGCGAACAGATCGCGCTGCGCGTGCCGGTGACGCTGTCAGTCGTCGTCGCCGCGACGCTGCTCGCGGCGGTCCTCGGCGTGCTCGTCGGGGTCATCTGCGGCCTGCGTCCCGGCGGAGTGGTCGACCGCGTGCTGAAGCTCGCGTCGGTGGTGCTGTTCGCGCTGCCCGGGTTCTGGGTCAGCCTCGTGCTCGTCACCTGGTTCGCGATCCAGCTGCAGTGGTTCCCCGCGGTCGGCTACGTGTCGCCGGACCAGTCGTTCGTCGGCTGGCTGCGGTCGATCGCGCTGCCGTCGATCTCGCTGTCGCTCGGCGCGATCGTGATGATCGCCGAACAGCTGCGCAACGGCTTCCTCCAGGTCGCCAACCAGGATTTCGTCCGCACGCTGCGGGCGCGCGGCCTGTCGTCGCGGCGGGTCACAACGCACGTGCTGCGCAACGCCTCGCCGTCCGCGCTGACCGTGCTGGCGCTGATGTTCGTCGGGCTGCTCGGCGGCGCGGTGGTCGTGGAGATCGTGTTCAACCTGCCGGGGATCGGCAGCCTGACGCAGTCGGCGTCGCAGATCGGGGACATCCCGGTGCTGCTCGGCCTGACCGCGGTGACCGTCGTGTTCGTCGTGATCGTCAACTTCCTGCTCGACCTCGTGCTCGGGTGGGTCAACCCGAAGGTGCGCGACCGATGACCGCTGCCCCGTTCCCCGCCACGCTCGCCCCGGTGAAGCGGATTTCCCTGCTGCGCCGGTACTTCCGCCGTCCGGTCGGCGTCGTCGCGCTGGTCGTGTTCGCGCTCGTCGTGCTGGCCGCGGTGTGCGCGGCGTGGCTGGCCCCCTACGACCCGAACCACGTCGACTTCGCGCTCACCCACGCCGAACCCGGCAACGGGCACCTGCTCGGCGGCGACTCCGCCGGACGCGACATCTTCAGCCGGCTGCTCTACGGCGCGCGGACCACGCTGTACGGCGGCGTGATCACCTGCGTCACCGGCGTCGTGCTCGGCGTCCCGACCGGAGTGGTCGCCGGGTACTTCGGCGGCGCGACCGACCGGATCTGCTCGTGGATCAGCGACGCGCTGCAGTCGGTGCCCGGGATGATCGTGCTGCTGGTCGTCGCGGCGGGCACCGGCCAGGACTTCACCGTGCTGATGATCGCGCTCGGCGTGTTCCTCTCGCCCGGCTACTACCGGATCACCCGCGCCCGCGCCCTCACCGTGCGCCGCGAGCCGTACATCGACGCCGCCCGTGTGGCCGGCGTCGGCACGCTGCGCATCCTGCGCACGCACCTGCTGCGCGCGGTGTACGCGCCGATCATCGTGCAGACCGCGCTCACCGCCGGGCTCGCCATCGGCATGCAGGCCGGTCTGCAGTTCCTCGGCATCGGCTCGGCGTCGACGCCCAGCTGGGGCCAGACGATGAACGACGGCTTCCTGAACATGCTGACGTACCCGCTGATCCTGCTGTGGCCGTCGATCGCGCTGGGCGTGACGATCGCCGCGCTGGCGTTCATGGGCTCGACGCTCGCCGACCTGGTCAGCGTCCGCGGGGAACAGCCGACGCGACGGGGCCGGGCGCGGGTGCGGGAAGCGTTGGCCGCTCCCGCCGATTTGCCGTGCGGACCGGTTTCCGGCGAGCACGAGCACGCGGCGGCCGATTGCGCGCTGCGGATCGAGAACCTGCGGGTCGGCTACGCGACGGACAAGGGCGTCAAGGAGGTCGTGCGCGGGGTGTCGCTGGACGCGGCGCCCGGCGAGGTGCTGGGGATCGTCGGCGAATCCGGGTCGGGCAAGACGCAGACGGTGTTCTCCGTGCTCGACCTCCTGCCGCCCGGCGGGACCGCGGTCGCCGACGGGATCTGGGTCGGCGGGCGCGAGGTCGGGAGCGCGGCGGAGCGGGCGAAACTGCTCGGCCGCGAGATCGGGTACGTGCCTCAGGAACCCATGACGAACCTCGACCCGTGCTATCGGATCGGGCACCAGCTCGTCGAGCCGCTGCGTCGGGTGCACGGGCTCGACAAGGCCGCGGCGAAGAAGCGGGCGCGCGAGGTGCTGGAGCGGGTCGGCCTCACCGACCCGGACCGGGTCATGGCGAGCTATCCGCACCAGATCTCCGGCGGCATGGCGCAGCGCGTGCTGATCGCCGGCGCGGTGGCTGGGCGGCCGTCGCTGCTGGTGGCGGACGAGCCGACGACCGCGCTGGACGTGACGGTGCAGGCCGAGGTGCTGGAGCTGCTGCGCGAACTGCAGGCCGAGTACGGGATGGCGCTGGTGATCGTCACGCACAACTTCGGCGTCGTCGCGGACATCTGCGACCGCGTCGTGGTGATGAAGGACGGCCGGATCGTGGAAACCGGCCCGGTGGAACGGATCTTCCGCGCGCCGGAGGACCCTTACACCGCCGAACTGATCAGCGCGTCGCTGGACGACACCGAAGGACGGGACGAGTTGGACGAAGCCTGGGAACGGCGCGGCCTTGCCCACGCGGCCGGAGAGGAGGCCGGGCGATGACCGCTCCGCTGCTCGCGATCGAGGACCTCGTCGTCGACTACCGGCTCAGCCGCCGGGTCCGGTTCCGGGCCCTGAAAGGGATTTCGCTGGACGTGCGGCCGGGCGAATGCGTCGGACTGGTCGGCGAAAGCGGATCGGGAAAGTCCACTTTGGGCAAAGCCGTGCTGGGCCTCGCCGCGCCGGAGTCCGGCCGGATCACCTTCGACGGCGAGGACATCACCCACGCCCGGGGCGCGACGCGACGCCGGCTGGCCAGCGACATCCAGGTGGTGTTCCAGGACCCGTACGGTTCGCTGGACCCGACCATGACCGTCGGCGAAGTGCTTGCCGAACCGCTGGTGGTGGCCGGGACTTCGCGTGCCGACGCCCGCACGGTGGTCGCGGATATGCTCGACCGCGTGCGCCTGCCCGCCGACGCGGTGCACCGGTATCCGGGGGAGTTCTCCGGCGGCCAGCGGCAGCGCATCGCGATCGCGCGGGCACTGGTCCGCCGGCCGCGGCTGATCGTGTGCGACGAGCCGGTGAGCGCGCTCGACCTGACCACCCAGGCGACGATCCTCGACCTGTTCCTGGAACTCCAGCGCGAAACCGGGGTGTCGTACCTGTTCGTGTCGCACGACCTGGGCGTGGTGCACCGGATCTGTCACCGGGTTTCGGTGCTGTACCAGGGAGAGATCGTGGAATCGGGCCCGACGGCGACGGTCACGCGGGCTCCCGAGCACCCCTACACCCAGCGGCTGCTGCTGGCCGCCCCGGTGGCGGACCCGGCACGGCAGGCGCAGAGACGGGCGGCCCGGCTGGGACTCGGGTGAACGATTCTCGGGCCATGGCTTGTGCGTCCGCATTCCCGGGCTCGCCGCTCCCGCGGACGGTCGAGCAGGGTCACATCCGTCGCGGGAGAATACGGGTTAGAGTCTGTAACCATGCCGAAGGTCATCGATCACGATCAGCGACGACGGGAGATCGTCGAGGTCGCCAAAAAGCTGATCATCGAGGGCGGGTTCGAGGCTGCCACGATGCGCAGCATCGTGACCGCGGCCGGGTTCGCGAACGGTGCCCTCAAGCATTACTTCCCCAGCAAGGACAGCATCATCGCGGCTACGTTCGAGAGCGTGCTGCAGGAGACTTCGCAGCGGATGTCCGAACTGGATCCTTCTCTCGGGCCTGTGGAGTCGCTGCGGGGGTTTGTCGAGGCGGCGATTCCGTTCGACGAGCATCAGATCGCATCGGCTCGGGTTTTGCTGGTGTTGTGGGAGCATTCCGTGGCTAATCCGGAGCTTGCTCGGCAGTATCGGGATTTGCTCAATAGCTGGCGGGGGGAGTTGACGGTGCGGATCGCTGCTGCTCGGGGGAAGGGGGAGGCTGCCGATGCTCCGGTTATCGGGGTGCTGGCGGATGAGATTATCGCGGTTTCCATCGGGGCTAATGTGACTAGTTTGATGCATCCGGTGGGGGAGGTTGCGGAGCGGTATCGGGGGTATGTGGACGGGTTGATGGCTCGGATTGGGGATTGAGTTCTCCTTTTCTTCGGCTCGTCGCCTGGCGGCGACATTGCGTGCTTTGGTTGCGTGGGGCACCCCGAAGCTTGATTGTGATGACGGTCCGGGGGTGCTTGTCAAGGCGGGAAAGATGCCTTGACAAGCACCCCCGGACCGCATTGTGGCTTCGTATCGGGGTGCGGGGGTGGTGTGGGTGCCTCGCTCGTTGGGTGTATTGGCTGCGGTTTTCGAGGGCCGGGTGCCTCGATTGCTGGGTGTATTGGCTGCGGTTTCGGGCGCGCGTGGTGGGTGCGTGGCTGGGTTGGATTCGGCGGGTGGCGGTTGGGGTGGGGTTAGCGTCCCAATGTGGCATTGGGTGCGTCAGATGCACCCAATGTGGCGTTCGGTGCGTCGCATGCACCCAATGCCGCATTGGGGGCGCATCCCCGGCGGGCGGGCGGGCGGACGGGGCGGGGCGGTCCGTGAAGGGCTCCTTGAGGGAATCTGGTTCCGTGAAGGGGTCCCTGACGTACGGTGGCGGGCGGGTCGTGAGGGGAACCCTGGGGGAATCAGAGTCAATGAGGGTGGCCCTCACGCAAAGCTGGACCAGGTGACGGGTTTTGTCTACGATTGTAGAATGACTTCCGCGTTTCCGGTCACCCGTACGCTTTCCCGTCGTCCTGTCACCGGGCCTCCGGTCGTGTTGATTCATGGGTTCGCGTCTTCGGCGGCGTGTGATTGGCCTGCGGAGTACTGGGCCGATCCGCTGGCGGCTGCCGGGCGGGAGACGGTTGTGGTGCATTTGCCGGGGCATCCTGGCGGGCCCAAGGTCGCGGAGGCCGAGGAGGTGACCTCGACCTTGGTGGTCGACGCGTTGGCGGATTGTGCTGGTGCGGAAGAGGTCGACGTCGTCGGGTATTCGCTCGGGGCGCGGCTTGCGTGGGATCTCGCGGCGCATCCCAAGGTGTCCGTGCGGCGGTTGGTGCTGGGCGGGTTGAGTCCGCAGGAACCGTTCGCGGCGGTTGATCTCGGGGCGGCGCGGCTGGCGGTCCAGGGCGGGCCGGCGCCGGACGATTCGCTTACTGGCGCGATCGCGGCGATGGCGGCGGCGGGGGACGCGGAGTCGCTGCTGAATCTTGTCGAGGGGTTGGCGAGCGAGCCGTTCGATCCGGGGGCGGGGGTTCCGCGGGTGCCGACGTTGTTCCTCGCGGGGCGGCAGGACTTGATGGCGCACGGGATCGAGCAGCTCGTGGCTCGGGTGCCGGGTGCGCGGCTGCGGCAGGTCGCGGGGGATCACCGCGGTGCGCTGGTGGGGGTCGAGCTGCGGGAGGCGGTGTTCGACTTCCTCGGGGCCGAGGCCGGCTGAGGGCCGAAATGGCCTGAGCGGGCCAGTCGTGCCAGCCTGGGGCCATGACGACACCGGCGCAGCTCCGCAGAACCGCCCTGTCCTACCCGGAAACGGCCGAGCTCGCCGTTGACGGCACGGTCGCGTTCACGGTGCAGGGCAAGGAATTCGCCGCCCTGCGACCGGATCGGCAGGTCGTGCTCCGGATGACCCCGTCCGATGTGGACGAACTGCGCGCCGCCCACCCGACCGCCCGCCGCGTGGCCAGGGCGGGGGCCCGGTTGCCGATCGCGGACCTCAACGGGCAGCAGCTCAACCACTGGGTCCGCCGCGCGTGGCTGGCCCGGGCACCGAAGCGCCTGGCGGCCCCGGTGGCTGCGGCCGGGACCGCCGTGGCAGGGGAGGTGGGAGACTTGCCGAAGGCGATCGGCAGCCCGGCCACCCGGGCACTGCACGGTGCGGGGATCACGACGCTGGCGCAGACCGCCGAGTGGACCGACGCGGAGTTGCTCGCCCTGCACGGCGTGGGTCCGAAGGCGGTGCGGCTCCTTCGCGAGGAGGCGCAACACTAGAACTGGGCGCTCGCGGATGCGGTCAGCGGCGCAGCCGGACAGCCGTGGCCATGAGCGGTGCCAGAACGGCGGTCGCTGCGGCCCCGAGCGGGGTGTTCGTGGCGAGGATCCATTTGACCGTCTTCATCGCCAAGGTCAGCACCTCGCTGCCGCGCTGGCGCATCTCGGCTTCGAACCGTTCGACGGCGGTGCTGCGGTCGGTTTCGGACAGGTGCTTCACCAGGCTCGCGGCGTCGCGAATCGCCGCGCCCGCGCCCATCCCCGCGGTGGGCGGGGTGGCGTGGACGGCGTCGCCAAGGGCGGTGATCCGGCCTGCGGGCCAGGGCGCGAGATCGGCGGCCCGGGTGGAGGCGGCGTTGAACCGGAAGGCGGCGACGCTGTCCGGGTCGGCCTTGGCGATGACCTCCAGGCTCCGCTCGGCCCAGCGTCGCTCGCGGAAGTTGTTCAGGAGTGCGGACTGCAGTTCGCGGCCGCGCAGGGTGCGCAGGGAACCGGCGGGGTCGGGGAGCATCGCGCCCCAGATGTAGGTCGGTCCGGTGGTGACGGACATCCGGAGTTCGGGAGCGTCGAGCGCGGCATTGCCTACTGGGTCGAGGAAACCGACGTACAGCGCGGCTCCGTGCGGTGCGATGGCGGTGCCGGAACGCGAGCGCAAGCGTTGCTGTTCGGCAGGGCTCAGGTCGGCGCGGCGGGTGCGGCCGGAGAATCCGATGATGCCTGCCGGACTGTTCGTCGGGCCGCCCGCCAAGTGCCGGGCGACCACCGAATGGGCGCCGTCCGCGCCTACCACCAGGTCTGCTGAGACGGGTGCGGCATCGGCGAACAACACTCGAGGACCGTCCTGGCTGACACCGGACACCGTGCGGCCCAAGTGCAAGTCGTCGCCGACGGCTTCGGCCAGCAGCGCGCGCAAGGTGATCCGGTCGATGTCCACGCTGCCGCTGTCGCTCAGATCCGGACCCTGCCCGAGAAGCCGGCCGCGGCGGTCCCAGAACGCGTCCCGCTCGCGCAGCCGCAGCGCCGAGCCGGACGCGAGCAACCGCTGCATGATCTTCGGTTCCACCAATTCCGTCAGCGCGGATTGCGCCCGGTCGTCCAGCGTGAGGTGGTAGCCGCCGGTCGCGGTCACGTCGGTGTCGCGGTCGAACACCGTCACCTCGAATCCCCGGCGGCACAAGCCCGCGCCCAGTGCCAGCCCGCCGATTCCGCCGCCGACTACCGCTACTCGCATGTCTGTCCTTCCGCTCTTTCTGGAACGGAACCGACTTTGCCCGGGGTACTGGACACCGAGTGACCAGTACATGATGAGGCGATGGCGAACACCTCGCACCGCGCGCTCCGGTTGCTGTCTCTGCTCGGCTCCGGACGGGTGTGGCCGCTGCGCGAACTCGCCGCGCGGCTCGAGGCGAGCGAACGCACCGTCCGCCGTGACATCGAAACCCTGCGCGGGCTCGACTACTCGATCGCGACCGTGCACGGTCCCGACGGCGGCTACCGTCTCGGCAGCGGAAACACGTTGCCGCCGTTGCTGTTCGACCACGACCAGGCCCTCGCGGTGGCAGTTGCGCTGCAGACCGCGCCCAGCACGATGTTCGGGTTGGGCGACGACGCTTCCCGCGCGCTGGCGACGCTGCACCAGGTCATGCCGCCTGCCCTCCGGGCCTCGATGGAATCCCTGCGCCTGACCCGGCTGCGCAACTACTGGGAGTTTCCCGGACCGCCGATCGATCCGGAGGCGCGCACCGCCGTCGGAACCGCGGTGCGCCGCCGTCGCGTGCTCATCGCCGAAATTCTGCGCCCGGACGGCAGCCGACCCCATCCCGGCGACGCAGACTTCCAGCCTGCCCACCGGATCGAGCCGCACCACTTGGTCGTCTGGGCCGCGCGGTGGTACCTGGTCGCGTACGACCGCACCGACAGCCAATGGCGAGTGCACCGGGTCGACCGGCTGCGTCCCCGGCCGACCACGGCGCGGTTCGCCGCCCGCGAGCTCCCGGCCGACGACCTGGCCCAGTTCGTGATGAGCACGCACGACCGCGGCGACAGCCCGGAGGAGTGGCCGTGCACCGGCTCCGCCCGGCTCAACCTCCCGGCGGATGTAGTCGCCCGCTGGGCGCCGGGCGGGTCGGTCGTCGAACACCTCGACGGCCAGCATTCGCGGCTCACGCTCGGCGCTTGGTCGTGGGCCGGGATCGCCGGGATTCTGGCCACTTTCGATGCCGAAATGACTGAGGTCCGGCCGGTGGAACTCGGGGAAGCTTGCCGTCGGCTTACCCGGCGGTGGGCCAAAATCGCGGCCGAGTAAGCGTTAGTGCTCCGCTGAATCCGCCCCGGTAGGCGCGGGATCCGGCGGGTCTCCCTCGAAACCGTTCGCCCAGTAACGGCCGCGCAGCGAAAGGTTCTGCAGCATCCCGGTGGCCTCTTCCGCCGACATCGGCGCCGGGTCCGTTTCCAGCCACCAGCGCAGGACGGCCAGCTGTTCCCCGACCCACGCCCTGGCCAGCACGCCGAGGTCGATGCGGGGCTTGACGTCGTGGTGGTCGGCCCGGGACTTGAACACCGAGCACACCGCGTCGATGCGCGCGTCGGTGAATTGCCGCAGTGCCCGGCCGTCGCCCTCGCCGCGCAGGATGAGCAGGTACAGGTCCCGGTTCTCGCGGGCGTGGCGGAACAGTTCGAGCGCCGGTTTGCCGGTGAAGCCCACTGAGGACGCCGGGACCAGCGGGCGCAGCCGTTCGTCCAGTTCCTCCTGGAGTTCGGTGACGACGTGGCGCAGCAGGGCGTCCTTGTCCGGGTAGTGGCTGTAGAACGTCGCGCGGCCCAGATCGGCCCGTTCGGTGATGTCCTCCACCGTCACGTTGGCATATCCGCGTTCGAGCACCAGCGACACCAGCGCGTCGCGGAGCAGCCCGCGGGTGCGGCGGGTCCGTCGGTCAGTCGTCGGCAAGGGGCCCCCTTCGGTCGTTGCCGGCCCGAGTGTAGCGAACTGTTGACACCGCGACTGTTAATAGACACAGTGTTCAGCATTGGTCAATCTGACGGAAAACAGGGAGTCGGCGTGAACCTGGGCAGCTATGTCACCCGTGCCAGCACGTTCTGGCCCGATCAGCAGGCGCTGGTGTGCGGGGAGCGGCGGTGGTCCTACCGCGAGCTGGAGGAGCGGACCAACCGGCTGGCGTCCGCCCTGCTCGCGTCCGGCGTCGAGCCCGGGCAGGCGGTTGCCACCTTCTCCGGCAACAGCGCGGAGCTGGTGGAGACCGAGATCGCTTGCTACAAGGGCGGTTTCCTGCGCGTGCCGATCAGCGCGCGGCTGTCCGCGGGCGAGGTCGAGCACATCCTGGCGGACGCGGACGTGCGGGTGCTGCTGGTCGACGCCGAGCACGCCGAAGCGGCGCAGAAGGCGGCTGCCGGGACGGCGTGCGCGCTGATCGATTACGACGGCCGTACGCCGGATGCCCGCTCCTATGCAGACGTGCTGGCGGCGGGGTCGCCGGAGCCGGTCGCGGTCGAGGTGAGCGCGGACGACCCGTCGGTTCTGCACTTCACTTCCGGGTCCACAGGGAAGCTCAAGGCCGCCGTGCAGACTAACGGGAACCGGCTGGCGAACATGCGCAAGCGGCTGATGAGCCCGGAAGGCGCGCCGTCCGCGACGGAGCGGTATCTCGCGGCTGGTCCGATCACGCACGCCACGGGAATGGGTTTGCTGGCGGCCTTTTCCCGCGGGGCGACCGCGGTGGTGCTGCCGCGGTTCGGTGCCGTGGAGTTTCTGGAGGCGGTCGAGAAGGAGCGGATCACCTCGACGTTCCTGGTGCCGGTGATGCTGAACATGGTGCTGTCGCATCCCGGCCTGGGCGACTTCGACCTGTCCTCGCTCCGCTGCCTGCGGGTGGGCGGCGCGCCGGTGTCGCCGCAGCGGTTGCGCGACGCGGTCGCGGCGTTCGGCCCGGTGGTGATGCAGGGGTACGGCCAGGGCGAGACCACCAGCGGCGTCACGGTGCTGACCTGCGCCGACGTGGTGCGCGGGATTGAGGGGGACCCGGAGCTGCTGTCCTCGGCCGGGCGGCCGTTGTTCGACTCCGAGGTCCGGGTGGTCGACGACGAGGGACGTCCGGTGCCCGCCGGGGAGCTCGGCGAGGTGGTGGTGCGCGGGCCGGACTGCGTGACCGAGTACTGGCATGAACCGGACCTGTCGGCGGAGACGTTCCGCGACGGCTGGGTCTACACCGGCGACATCGGCTACCTGCGCGCCGACGGCTATCTGTTCATTGTGGACCGCAAGAAGGACATGATCATTTCCGGCGGCTACAACATCTTCTGCACCGAAGTGGAATCCGTGCTCTACGAGCATCCCGCCGTATCCGAGGCGTGCGTGGTGGGTGTGCCCGACGAGAAGTGGGGCGAAGCAGTGAAGGCGGTCGTCGTCCGCCGTTCCGACGCGACCGCCGAGGAACTGATCGAGTTCTGCGCGGAACGGTTGGCACGCATCAAGAAACCCCGCTCGGTGGATTTCGCCGACGAACTCCCGGTGAACCGCAACGGCAAGATCGACCGGCGCGCGGTGCGGGACCGGTATTGGGCGGGCGAAGCCCGGAAAGTCCACTGAGGAGGCCCCGCATGTCCTTCACCCTCACCCCGGCCTACGACGACAACCCGCGGCTCGCGGAACTCGTCGGCCGGCTGCGCGAATACCTGGCGGGCGAACTCGCCGACTACGAGGCCACGCTCGGGCTGACCCCGGAGACCCCGCTGACCCGGGCCATGATCGAACCGGTGTGGAAACGCTGCCGCGAACTGGGTTTCTACGGCGTCCACCTGCCCAGCGAGTACGGCGGACTCGACCTGAGCTACACCGAACTCGCCGCGCTCAAGGAGGAGGTCGGCGCGTCCGGCCGGATCCTCTACCACTGCGTCCTCGGCGACTTCGGCGGCCCGCTGCGCGCCGGCGCGATCTTCACGACGGCCACCGAGGAACAGCGCGAGCGGTATCTGCTGCCGGTCGTCCGCGGGGAACGCGCGTGCTGTTTCTCGCTCACCGAAACCAATGCCGGGTCGGACGTGCGGGCCATGCGCACCACGGCGACCCCGGACGGCGACGGCTGGCGGATCAGCGGCCACAAGGTCTTCTCCTCGGCGGGACCGATCGCGGACTTCTCCGTGCTGGTCGCCCGGATGGCGGGGAAGGACGAGAGCTACTCGGCCTTCCTGGTCGACCTGGATTCGCCGGGCTGCACGGTCGCCGACGGCGAGGTTCCGATGTCCGGCCAGCACGTCGAGTCCGACATCATCCTCGACAACTGCTACGTCGGCCCGCAGCAGCTGCTCGGCCGCGTCGGCGACGGGCTGCGCATCGGGCTCGGCCGGGTCACCACGAACCGGCTGCTGCACTGCCCGACGGTCCTCGGCCACGCGCGTCGCGCGCTGGAACTCACCATCGAATTCGCCCGCACCCGCCAGGTGTTCGGCGGCCCGCTGGCGGCGCTGCAGTCGATCCAGCACAAGATCGCCGACATGGCCACCGCGTACTACGCGGCCCGCGCGATGACGTACGACGCACTGTCCGAATTGGACTCCGGGAGCAAGCCGAGCACGGAGGCGTTCATGTGCAAACTGTTCGTGGCGGAGAACGCCTTCCGCATCGCGGACGAGGCGGTGCAGATCCACGGCAAGGCCGGGCTCGTGCGCGGGGCCGAGGTCGAGTGGCTGTTCCGGCGGCTGCGGATGTTCCGCGTGCTGACCGGATCGTCGGAGATCCAGAAGAACGGCATCGCCAAAGCCCTGCTCCAGCCGTCCGGGACACAGCGGTGAAGCCCGCCGGGACCCGGCCGCGTCCGGCCGCGCCGGCGGACGGGGCCGCGGGGAGCACTTGGCTGCGCCGCTGGTCGGTGGTGGGCATGCTGCTGCTGTTCATGCTGATCAACTACGGCGACAAGACCGTCCTCGGGCTGGCCGCGCGCCCGATCATGCACGAGTTCGGGCTGAGCCCGTCGCAGTACGGGTTGCTGTCGAGTTCGTTCTTCTTCCTGTTCAGCGTGTGCGCGCTGGCGGTCGGCCTCGCGTCGAGCCGGATTTCGACCCGGTGGATCCTGCTGGTGCTCGCGCTGGTCTGGGCGGTCACGCAGGTTTCGGTTGTCGCGGCGAGCGGGATCGGGCTGTTGCTGGTGAGCCGGATCGCGCTCGGTGCCGCCGAAGGGCCAGCGCAGCCGATGGCGCTGCACGCCGCGCACAGCTGGTTCCCCAACGCCAAACGCAACATCCCGAGCGCGCTGATCGTGGGCGGCGGCGCGCTGGGCGGGGCGATCGCGACCCCGCTGCTCACCGTGGTGATCGTGCACTTCGGCTGGCGGGCCGCGTTCCTGGCGATGTTCCTGGTCGGCTGCGTGTGGTGCGTGCTGTGGCTGGTGATCGGCCGCGACGGCCCGGTCGACCGCGCCCCGGCCGGCGCGGCCCCGGCCGCCCGCGTCCCGTACCGGCGGATCCTGCTCTCCGGAACGTGGCTCGGCGGGTTCACCGGAGCGTTCGGCGCGTACTGGACTTCCACGCTGATGGTCGCCTGGCTGCCCACCTACCTGGAAACCGCGCTCGGCTACAGCACCGGCGAGGCGGCCGCGATCGCGACGATTCCATGGCTGGCCGGGCTGCTCCTGACCTTCGCGCACGGCGCGATCACCCAGTGGCTGCTGCACCTCGGCGTGCCCAGCCGGATCGCCCGCGGCATTCTCGGCGGGTGCGTGCTGATCCTGGCGGGCTTGGCGATGGTGCTGCTGCCGACGGTCACGCAGCCCGCGCTGCGGATCGTCCTCATCGCGGTCGCGTTCAGCTTCCACGGCGTCACCTTCGCCAACGGCCAGACGGTCAACAGCGAGATCAGCCCGCCCGCCCAGCGCGGCGCGGTGCTGTCGGTCAGCGTCGCGCTGGTCACCATCGCCGGACTGCTCGCGCCCTACGTCACCGGCCGGCTGGTCGAGGCCGCGGACGGGCCCGCCGCCGGATTCGCGACCGCCTTCGCCATTCCCGGAGTCCTGATGATGGCGGGCGGGCTGGCCGCCCTGTTCTTCGTCCGTCCGGAACGCGATGCCCGGCGCATCGCGGCACTCGCCGTAGCCAAGGAGAAACCGTGACCAATCCGTACACAGTGGACAACGCGTACTGGAGCCGCGGCTACGTCGACCCGGCGTTCGTCCGCCTCGGCATGACCCGCGCCAGGGAAACCGGCCCGACCCGGCGGGTGTGGCGCGGCGCGGGCCCGCGCCGGGACCTGCGCGAGGACCACGAAGACCTGGACAACCTGCTCGTCACCCCGCGGACCGGGGACCCGGCCGTCAAGCTCACCGAATTCCTCTCCGGCGCGGAGACCGACGCGATCCTGGTGGCGCACCGGGGAAAGATCGTCTACGAGCGGTACTTCCACGGCATGCGGCCCCACGACGTGCACCTGTCCGCGTCGGTGGCGAAGTCGTGGACCGGACTGCTCGCCGCGCTGCTCATCGACGAAGGCGCACTTGACGCCGATCAGCCGTTGTCCCACTACGCGCCCGAGCTCGGCGGCACGGCATTCGGCGACGCCACGATCCACCACCTGCTGCACATGGGCACCGCCATGGACTACGGCGGTCGGCCGTTCTGCAAACCCCTTGAAGCGCAACGGTATTTCGCCGCGGTCGGCATCGTTCCCCGTCCCGCTGGGTTCACCGGACCGACGAGCGTCAAGGAACATCTGGCCACCGCACGGGCCGTCGCACCACCGGGAACCGAATTCCGCTACGACAACGGCAACACCGAGGCCGTCGCCGAAGCCCTTCGCCGCGTCACCGGGGTCAGCCTCGCCGAACTCTGGAGCGAACGGGTCTGGGCCCGGCTGGGCGCGGACGAGGACGGCGCGTACTGCCTGGACTCCACCGGGACGGAGATCGCGTGCGGCCGCTACAGCGCCACCTTGCGCGATCTGGCCCGGGTAGGGGAGATGCTGCGCCGCGGCGGGACGGTCGGTGACCAGCAGCTCGTGCCGGAACACATCGTCGCCGACCTGACCAACGTGCCGCCGGGCCCCGCTCAGCGCGCTCTGCCGACCGGTGGCGCGCGGCCGATCGGGTACCACAATTTCTGGTGGGTCCCCGGCGACGGCCACGGCACGTTCGGCGCGCGCGGCATCCACGGGCAGCGGCTGCAGGTCAGTCCGGGGCGGGAACTGGTGATCGCCCACTACGGCTCGCACGTGATGTCGCCGTCCGTTCCGGTGCCGGCGCTGGAAGCGGTGTTCGCCCAGATCGGCGACCATCTGACCGGATAAGACAGACCGTTCTCTCTGCTAGCGTGGGTTTTGTGGTGCAGAAGATCCGGGTGTCCGAAGCGAGGTCGAGGCTGCTCGCGACGGCCACCCGGATCTTTTACGCCGAGGGCCTCCACGCGGTCGGCGTCGACCGGATCGTGGCGGAGGCGAAGGTCACCCGCGCCACGCTCTACCGGCATTTCCCGGGCAAAGAAGACCTCGTCGTCGCGTATCTCCAGGGCGTGTCCGAGATGGAGCGCGAGGGGATCGGCAAGATCCTCGCGGGAAATCCGCCCGCGGCCGACGCCCTGCGTGCCGTCGCCAAGTGGATTGCCGAGAGCATCCAGTCGGCGCACTTCCGGGGCTGCGCGTTCCTCAACGCCGCGGCGGAGTATCCGGACCCCGCGCATGCCGTGCACCAGGCAGTCCTGGCGCATCGCGAGTGGTTCCTCCGCACGGTCACGGACCTGCTCGCGCAGATCGGCACGTCCGCACCGGAGCCCGCGGCACGGCATTTCGTGATGCTGCGCGACGGTGCGATGGCCTCGGGCTGCCTGACGGACTCGGCCGAGGTCGGCGACACGTTCCTCCAGGGCGTCGACGGCATCCTGCGGCATCGCCTCGGCGCCGCGGAGCGCCCGTAACACTTCTGAAAGACCGGCAGGCGTTGACGCCGCCGCTTGGTTGCCGACAAGCTCAGAGAGAACGAACGTTCTATCTCTCTGGGCTCTCGGAAGGATCGTCGTGACCATCGTCGACTCGCCCGCCGGAACCGCTCCGGCGTTGCGTCGCCTGTACTTCGTGCGGTTCGCCTTCGCCGTCGTCTGGGCCGCGCTGCTGTTCCTCACGTCCAAGACGGCTGTCGGCCCGATCGGCGTGGTCCTGGTCGTCGCGTATCCGCTGTTCGACGTCGCCGCCGCGGTCGTGGACGCGCGCTCGTCCCGTGCCGCCGGGCTGTACGTGAACATCGCGATCAGCCTGCTGGCGGGGATCGGACTCGCGATCGCCAGTGCGTCCGGCGTCCCGGCAGTGCTGCGGGTCTGGGGCGCGTGGGCGGTGGTGGCCGGTCTCGTCCAGCTGATCGTGGCCGTCGGCAGGCGCGGGATGGGCGGCCAGTGGCCGATGATCCTCAGCGGCGGCATCTCGGTCCTGGCCGGCGCGAACTTCATCCTCAGCGCGGGCGCGCCGAACCCGTCGCTGGCCACCGTGGCCGGGTACGCGGTGCTGGGCGGGATCTTCTTCCTGGTCTCGGCGATCCGGATCAGGCGAGCGTGAGGAAGAGCTTCTCCAGCTGTTCCTCGGTCATGGCGGCCTGGTTGCCTTCGCTGTCGGCGGAGACGCAGTCGCGCAGGCCGCTCGCGATGATCTTGAACCCGGCCCGGTCGAGCGCGCGGGAAACCGCGGCGAGCTGGGTGACCACGTCCTTGCAGTCGCGGCCCTCGTCGATCATCGCGATGACCCCGGCGAGCTGGCCCTGCGCGCGGCGGAGCCGGTTGCGGACCTGGGTGACGGTGTCCTGGTCGCCGATCATGGCTGCTCTCTCCCTGGTTGGCCGGTGGAAGTCGCGAGTGGTCAGGAACGGTTCTTGCGCCACGGCCACGACCGGCGCGGACGCGGTTCGGCGGGATGCCCCGGGCACCACTGTCCGGCCGGGACGGTCGCCTTGACCTGGTCGACGTGCTGGCCGCATCCGGCCCAGGTGGTTTTGCCGCAGGTGCGGCACGCGACGGGACGGCACATGGTCATCCTTCCGGGATCGTCGGAGCGCCGGTGCGCGGGCGGCGGAATTCGGCGAACGCCGGGACCGCGGCGGTCGCGCGCAGGGCGTCGAGCAAGCTGCGCCCCTCGGCCGGGGCGGGCAGTTCGGTGAGCACCGGGCCGAAGAACGCCCGGCCGTCGATCGCGGTGATCGGGCTTCCGCCGGTTTCGCCGAGCGCGGCCTGGCTCTCCTGGTGCGCACGGCGGACGGACGGGTCCGCGTCGGTGGAATCCGCTTGCTGGGCAAGGTCTTCCGGCAGTTCCGCGTCGCGCAAGGCCGCGCGAAGCAGTGCGCTGTTCACTGGCTGCCGCTGCTCGTGAATCCGGCGGCCGAGCGCGACGTGGAACCGAGCGGCGGCGGCCGGGTCCGCGATCGCGGCGCGGACCCGGCCCGCGCGCAGCGAGTCCTCGACCCGCTGACGGTGGCCTTCCGCGACGGTGTTGCCCTCGTTGAGCACGGCGAGGCTCATCGGCCGCACGGAGAATTCCGCGCCCGTGTCGGCGAGCCAGCGGTAGGCGAGCCAGGCGAATGGGCAGACCGGGTCGCCGTAGAGCACCACGTCGGTCATGTCAGCTCCCGATCGAGCGCGTCGAGTGCGGATTCGAGCCGCTCGGCAGCCTCCGCGGCAACGTCGGCGACGCCTGCCTCCGGCGCGACCTCGGCCATGACAGCGGGGTTGATCGCCTCGACGACCGTGCCCTCGGCCCCGTTCTCGCGGACCACCACGTTGCAGGGCAACAGCAATCCGATCTCGCGGGTCGCCGTCAGCGCGCGGTGGGCGAGCGGGGGATTGCACGCGCCGAGGATGGTGTAGCGCTCCATCCGCTCGTCCAGCTTCTCGCGCATCGTCGCCTGCACGTCGATCTCGGTCAGCACGCCGAAACCGGCGTCCGCGAGCGCGGTTCGCGTCTTGGCCATCACGTCGTCGAAACCCGCGTCTCGGTAGGTACGGGACAAACCCAGTTCCATGTCGGCTCCTTTCCTCGCTGCCCACTATACCCCCGGGGGCATCGGTTATGCCCCCGGGGGTATCCGTCGCTGGGGCACTGTCCGATGTGCGGCAGCTTGTAGCCGCTTGCCCGACCCGCGCTGTGACCGCCTCGCCCGCGCGGGGGCAAGCCGGGATTCTTGGCTTAGCCTCACCGTCGTGCCGCTGGGTGTTCAGCGCGCACTCACGAACCCGCACCACGTTAAGGACGCCATGACGACCGTCAACGGCCTGCCGGCCCACATCCTGCTCGTGCACGCGATTGTCGTGCTGCTGCCGTTGAGCGCACTGCTGCTGGTATTGAGCAGCGTCTGGCCGAAAGCACGCGGCAAGCTCGCCGGTGCGAACGCCGTGCTGGCCGTGGTCGTGGTGATTCTGGTCCCGATCACCACGAACGCCGGGGAGTGGCTCGAACGCCGGGTCGCGCAGACACCGTTGCTGCGCGACCATACCGAACTGGGCGACACGGCGCTGTGGGTTGCGATCCCGGTCGCTGTGCTCGCGCTTGTGGTCTGGTGGCGGGAACGGGAAAACACCCGTTTGTCGGCGGGTACCGACGATTCGCCCGTCGCGGGTCGCCGGACTTATCTCGCACCCGCGTCGACGAAAGTCACGGCAGCCGTTGCGGTGGTCGCGGTCTTGGCGGCCGGTGCGGCTGTCTACGACATTTACCGCATCGGCGATTCCGGTGCGCGGGCCAGCTGGCAGGGGAACTTCAGCGAGAACGCCGCTCCGCGTCACGCGCGTTAGCGGACAGGGCTTTCCTTCCGGTAGCCGAGAAGAAGGGCGATCAAGTCGGCCCGCCCCTGGCTGAGGTCCGGCGGCGCGGGCGGCGGCGTGCGCTTAGTCCGGGCGCGGACCACGCGGACGAATTCCCGGACCCTGGTCGGGGAGGGGACCAGTTCGCCGCCGAGGCACGCCACCAGGATCAGGTCCTCGCCGGAATGGGTTTCGATGGCGAACGACCAGCCGTGCCGTTCGTCCCACAGCAGCGCGGTGTCGCGTCCGGGATGGACGGAGAGGTGACCGTCGAGCGCGAGGTAGGCCGACATCGGCGAATCGAGATCGATGGTGCAGGATTCCGGGCCGACGCCCGCCGCGGCGCTCACCGCGTCGAGATAGGCGGTCAGTCCGCAGAGCAGGCGGTATTCGTGGTCGGTGGTCAAGGGCTGGACGGTCATCGGTGCTCGTTTCCGCCGCCGCGTCGAACGGCGGTCCGCTTCAGGCTGCGCGCCGGACGAATGGCGGACTAGGGCCGAAGGTCACCTGGCCAGGCGCCGCCGGAAGCAACCGGTGAGGTTGGTCCCTGTGCTCGGTGGCTTGCGGCCGGTGCGCGAAGAGCGGCAGCCGGGTTTGCTCGGGTCGTTCGCCATGACAGGAGTGACCGCCATGGAAAAGACAGCGACCGGGGAGTGGACGCTCGCCGAGGCGGAGGTGCTGGGCCGTTCTGTGCTGCGTCTCCCTTCGGCGCGCGACACGCAGCCCTGGCGAGTCGAGCTGATCGACGGTGCGGTGCTGCTGCGTGAGCGCGTCGACGTGGCGTTGCCGCGACGCGATCAGGCGATGTCCTGCGGGACGGCGCTCGCGAACCTGGAGTTGGCGGTCCGGGTGCTCGGCAGGCGCGCGGAAATCACCGTGCTGCCGGACCCGGAGCAGACCGACGTCGTCGCGCGGGTCGAGGCGGCGGAGCCGTTGCCGCCGACGGACCAGGAACTTCAGCGGTACGGCGCGATCATGGTGCGGCGGAGTCACCGCGGGGCGTTCACCGGACTGCCGGTCAGGGCGGAGCAGACCGCCCGCGTCGCGGCGGCCGCGGTGACGACCGGGGCGGAGGCGATCCGGCTCGACGGGGTGGAGCGGCTCGCGAGGTTCTTCGGCCACGCCGCCCGGGGGCTCCAGGGCGAGGCGGCGGGAACGTGGTTTGCCGCGCTGCCACCCGTCGTTCCGGACCTGTTCCTGCTCCGGGAACGGCTCGAGGCCGAAACGGTGCTGCTCTTCACGACGCCCGGCGACGCGCGCATCGACCACCTCCGGGCCGGTTACGCACTGGAGCGCTGCTGGCTCGAAGGGGTGACCCTCGGCCTCGCTGGCGCGGTTCTGACCCAGCCGCTGCGGGTGCCGGGGGTCCGGTCAGCGCTGTGCGGGGACTACCGGCTCGCTGGGTTCCCGCAGGCTCTGCTGCGGTTGGGCCGTTCTGCGCGGGTGGCTCCGGCGAGTCTGCGTCGCGGGGTCGCTGAGGTGTTGGGCGAGCGGTGGGTGCGTCGAAGCCGAAGGCCGGTTCCGTGAAGGCCGTTGGTCTCTCGAATTCGAGACGACCCGACGGGCCGCCGACGCGGAAGACCGCGCGACGGTTCGCCGTGTTGTGAGGTGCCAGGCGAGGGCGATGATGTTGCCGGGTGCCCGTGCTGGACGGGCACCCGGCAGGATCAGTCGAAGTCGGCGTACCGGCGGTCCCGCGACGCGAGGGCCGCGCCGAGGCCGCGGGTCGCGACGAGTTCGGTGAACTCCGCCCGCTCCGGTGTCGAGGCCGAGTTCAGCACTGCCGCGATGTCGTGGTTCGCGGCGACGGCGTCGCGCAGTCCCATCGCCTCGTACGCTCGCGTCAGCGCGCGTTTGGTATAGCGCAGAATGGACAGCGGGGTCAGGGCGATCTTCCGCGCGAGTTTGTCCACAGTGGACTCCAGCTCGGCGGCGGGCACGACGCGGTTCACCATGCCGAGCTCGAGCGCGCGTCGGGCGTCCACGACATCGCCGGTGTACAGCAGTTCGTTGGTCGCCTTCTGGCCGAGCAGGAACGGCATCAGCAAGGTCACCGGACCGGACCCGAAGCGGATCTCGGGTTCGCCGAAGTGCGCGTCCTCGGCGGCGACGAGCAGGTCGCAGGCCATCGCGAGTTCGCAGCCGCCGGCGAGGCACCAGCCCGACACCGCGCCGACGACCGGCTTTCCGAGCCCCCACACCTTCATGGTCAGCCCGATGTTGTTCTCCAGGCCGGCGTGCCATTGCTCCGCCGTCGAGATCCCCGCTTCGACCTCCTGCGAGATGTCGTAGCCGACGCTGAACGCCCGCTCGCCGCCGCGCAGGACGACGACCTTGACCGTGTCGTCCTGTTCGGCCTCGTCCAGCGCCGCGGTCAGTTCCTGCATGAGCTCGACGGACAGGGCGTTGAGCTTTTTCGGCCGGTCGATGGAGATCCAGGCGGTTTCGCCGCGGAGTTCGGTGTGAATGAAGCTGGTCATCGGGCGCCTCCAGGGGTGTCGGGGGAGAGGACAGGTCCGTCGGCATGGCGGGCGCGCAGCGCGCGTTTGTCCACTTTGCCCACGGGAGTCAGCGGCAGGCGCTCGACGCAGGTGAACGCGTCGGGCACCCAGAACGCCGGGAATCGTTCGGCGACATGGGCTCGCAGCTCGGTTTCGTCGACCAGGCGGCCTTGCCGGGGCACCAGCACGGCCACCGGGCGCTCCGTCCACTTGGGATCGGCGCGCGCCACGACGGCCGCGGCGGACACCGAAGGGTGCGTGCAGAGGTGTTGTTCGAGCTGCGCGGACACGATCCATTCGCCGCCGGACTTGATGAGGTCCTTGGCGCGGTCGTGCACCGCCAGCCGCCCTTCTTCGTCGAGCGACGCGACATCGCCGGTGTCGAACCAGCCGTCCCGGTCGCCGACGACGAACGGTCCGCGCACCTGGAGCGCCCCTTGTTCGCCGGGCGACCCGGAATTCCCGTCGATCCGTGCCTCCAGCAGCGGGACGAACCTTCCGGCGCGGACGCTCGGGTCGGTGCGTTCGTAGGTGCTGACCGCGAGCGTCTCGGTCATGCCCCAGGCGGTCGCGACTCCGGCGCCGAGGACGTCCCGGACCAGGTCGACGACCGAACGCGGGACCGCGCTGCCGCCGGTGAGGATTTCGCGCAGCGCGGGCGACGGCGCGGTGCCCAGTTCGGCGAGGTGGCGGCAGACGTCGAACCACACGGCCGGCACCGCCGCGGCCACCGTGACTCGTTCGGCACTCAGCATCGCGGCGATTCGCGCCGGTGCGAGGTCGTGGCCGGGGAGCACCAGCGACGCCCCGGTGAGCGCGGCGACGAACGGCAGGCCCCACCCGTTGACGTGGCAGAACGGCACCAGCGGCAGCACCCGGTCCCCGGCCCGCAGCCCGGAGGCGTCGGCCGCGCTCTGGCTGAGCGCGTGCAGTACGACGTCCCGGTGCGTCACCTCGTAGCTCTTGGCCGGACCGGTCGTCCCGCTGGTGTGAAAGCCGAACGCGGTGACGTCCTCGCGCAGGTCCGGCAGTTCGGTTTCGACATCCGCGGCGAGTTCTGCTGCAGCGGCGACCGTGATCCCGTGGCCGGCGAGTTCGGCGGCCGCCGCCCGGACCGCCGGTCCGACCGAGCGATGGTCGAGCGCTTCCTGGCCGACCACCAGCAGATCGGTCCGCGAGCCATCGGCCCGTGCGACCATCGCCGCGCTGTCGAGCCGGAGGTTCAGGCTGGTGAGTGTCGCGCCGAGGAGCGGGACCGCGTACATCAGCTGGAGGTGTTCGAGGGTGTTGAACGACAGCACCGCGACACGGTCGCCCTGGCGGATTCCGTACCGCCGGTGCAGGCCCGCCGCCGTCCGGGCAATCGCGTCGGCGAGCTCGGCGAACCGCAGCCGGGTGCCGTCGGCGACGACCTCGGATCCGGGGTGGACGTGCTTCATCCGCCAGACGAGATGGGCGAGGGTGAGCGGGACGCTCATGCTTCCGCCAGCGTCGTGGTGACCTCCACCGGGCCGACGAGGGTGTCGCGGATCGGCGACCGGCGCTGCACCGCGGCGGTCAATTCGGCAAGTTCCTCCCGGGTCGCGGTGGGCGAGGCGGCGTGCACGGTCACGCGGATCTGGCGTGCACCCGGCCGGGCGTCGTCGTCGAGGCCGAGGAACGCCTGGAGGTCGAAGTCCGCCTCCAGTTCGAGACGCAGCGAGGACAGTTCGATGCCGCGGGCGGTCGCGTTGGCGGCGAAGGTGACCGAGTAACACCCGGCCAGCGCCTGGAGGATGTACTCGGCGGGGCTGGCCGCGCGGTCGGTGCCGAGCAGCGCGGCGGGCTCGTCGGATTCCAGGACGTAGCGGGCGGTCCGGCCCGGCACCGCGGCACCGGCCTGGCGGAGGTCGCCGGTGGTGGCGCGCTGGTGGCAGCCGTGCTGCCAGTCCGCGTCGAGGGTGAAGGTGACCTGGGCAAGTTCGGGCTGCTGCCGGACGGCCTCGACGGTGGCGGCGAGCGCGTCGCGGTCGATTCCGTTGGGGGCGGGGGCGGTCTGAGTCATCGGAGTTCTCCCATTTCGCTCGTGCGGTCGCGGGGTCCAGCAGCGACAGCGGGGTGTTCCGTGCTGGTGCGGAAGGTTTCGGGCGCGAGGTACGCGCAGACGCCGGTGATGACGCTGAGCACCAGGCAGTAGCCGACGACGAGCCACGGCCTGCCGTTGTTCGCGACGAGCAGGCTGCTGGCGATCAGCGGGGCGAGGCCGCCGGACAGCACGGAGCCGAACTGGTAGCCCATCGACGCGCCGCTGTAGCGCACGCCCGCCGGGAACATCTCGGCGAAGAACGCGGCCTGCGGCCCGTACATGGCGTCGTGGAACAGGTTGATCCCGACGACCATGCCGACGGTGACCAACAGCGGATTCCCGGTGTCCGCCAAGAGAAAGAACGGTGCGATGAACACCGCGCTCGTGACGGTGCCGAAGAGGTACAGCGGGCGGCGGCCGTAGCGGTCGGACAGCCACGCCCAGGCCGGGACGGTGACGAGGCTGAGCGCCGACGCCACCAGCACCGCTCGGAGGCCGACCTCGTCGTCGGCGGAGCGGGCGATGTAGGCGATGCCGAAGGTCGTGTACAGGTAATAGAGCGCGTTCTGGGACAGCCGCATGCCCGCGGTGAGCCAAACCGGACGACGCTGCGTCCGCATCAGCTCGGCGAGCGGGCGCTCGGGAAGCCGGTTTTCCTGTTTCATCCGGACGAACGACTCGGGTTCGGCGAGTTTCGCGCGGATCAGCAGGCCGACCGCGACGAGCGCGCCGCTGGCGAGGAACGGGACGCGCCAGCCCCACGAGAGGAACTGCTCGGCGGTGAGCAGCGTCCGGCCGAGGGTGAACGCGCCGGCCGCCATGAGCATGCCCGCGGAGACGCCGATCTGGGTGAAGCTGCCGTAGAACCCGCGCCGTCCGGAGGGCGCGCTTTCGACCGAGACCAGCGCCGCGCCACCCCATTCGCCGCCGACGCCGAAGCCCTGGGCGAGCCGCAGGAACACGAGCAGCACCGGCGCGGCGACGCCGATCGAGGCGTACGTCGGAAGCAGCCCGACCAGCGCGGTGGCGCAGCCCATGATCAGCAGCGAGGCGACGAGCATCGCCTTCCGCCCGATCCGGTCGCCGACGTGCCCGCCCACGAGCGCGCCGAGCGGCCGGGCCAGGAACCCGACCGCGTAGGTGCCGAACGCGGCGATCAGCCCGAGCGAAGGGTCGGCGCCGGGGTAGAAGAGCGGGCCGAATACGAGCGCCGCGGCGCTGCCGTAGAGGAAGAAGTCGTACCACTCGATGGTGGTTCCGATGAAACTGCCGAGCGCGACCATGCGTGCCGAGGGGGTGCGCCGCGTCGTTGCCTGCGCCATGGTTCTCACCGTTCTGTGGTCGGTGGAAGTGCGGTGACACCAGGAAAACAGCGGGTCCGGCGGCGATCAACGACCAGTTTTCCGCAGTGCTGTGCAGATTCGCACAGGGTTGGTCGGTGGTCCATTGTGGACGGTGGAGGAGGGCGCGTTGGCGGGGGAGGAGGAGCGAGCAGCTGTTACCCGCCGCCGGTTCATCATGGACAGTCGAGAAGGGCGCGTTCGCGGACCAGCCCGTCGATGGCCGCCGCCATGGCGCGCACGCGGGCCAGCCGGGCGAGCGCGTGCGGAACAAGCAGCCAATAGCTGTGCGGCACCGCATGCGGAAACGTCTCGACCGGCCGCAGCCCGGCGGTGCGGTCGCCGATCCACGACGGCAGAAAGGCGAATCCCAGCCCCTGGCGGGCGGCGCAGATCTGGCCGGAGATGGTGTCGGCCCGGTATTTCGGGCGGGCCGCGGGCACGGCCCGGAACAGCGTTTCCAGCGTGGGGGCGCACAGCGCGTCCTCGGTGTACCAAAGGAAAGGCGCGTCGGCGAGGTCGTCGGCGGACGCGATCGGCGCGTAGTTTTCCAGCAACGCCGGAGCGGCGTACAGGCGCAGTTCGTAGTTCGCCAGCAGCCGCGCGTCGACGGCGCGGGTGCTGGGGCGTTCGATGGCGATCGCGAGGTCGAACTCCCGCGTGCTGAGCGACGCGTGGACGTTCGCGATCACGAATTCCAGCGACAGCGACGGAAACTCGCGCGCCAGCCGGTGCAGGCCGGGGATCAGCAGGAAGGTGCCGAAGCCGTCGGGGGCGGTGACGCGAACGGTTCCGGTCAGGTGATGGCCGGTTTGCAGGCAGTCCTCGCGCGCGGCGAGCACCGCGGCTTCGACCGCTTCGGCGTGCTCGAGCAGTCGCGTGCCTGCCGTCGTGAGCACCCAGCCGCCGGGTTCGCGGTGGAAAAGGCGTTGTTCCGCGGTGCGTTCGAGGTGCGCGATGTGCCTGCCCACCGTCGTGTGGTTGAGGCCGAGGTGTTTCGCCGCTTCGGTGAGCCGGCCGCGGCGGGCTACCTCGAGGAAGATGCCCAGGTCGTCGGCGGAGATCATCGGAGTCCTCCCGGCGCGCGGGCCCGGGGGCGGGCGGGCCGCCCCCGGGCGCTGGGTTCAGGCGCGGCCCTGTCCCGGCGCGGCGGCGCCGATCAGCACCGAGACGTTGCCGAACACGTCCTCGCCGCGGCCCATCGCGGCGTGCGCGGCCGGCACTTCGGAGAACGGGACCGTCCGGCCGAGCACCGGGTCGATCGTGCCTGCGCGGACCAGGTCGTTGTACGCGACGGCCTGCTCGTCGTTCGTGCCGTGCGAACCTTGCAGCCGCTTCTGCCGCGTCCAGTGGTAGCGCAGGTCCACCATCGCGTCGAAGCCGGTCGTGCCCGCGCAGATCACCACCATCCCGCCGGGGCGGCACAGGAAGATGCTGGTCGGGATCGTCGCCCCGCCGGGGTGCTCGAACACGATCGCCGGGTCCTCGCGGGAACCGGCGATCTCCCACAGCTTCTTCCCGAACGCCCGCGCGCCCTTCGTCCATTCCTTCTGGCCGGCGGCGTCGTCGACCAGCGGCGGCACGCCCCAGTGGCCGAACTCGCGGCGGTTGAGGTAGCCGATCGCGCCGTGCTTCATCGCGAACGCGCCGCGCTCGTCGTCGGAGACGACCGCCACGGCGCGGCCGCCGGCGGCGCGCACCATCTGGCAGGCCTGCGTGCCGAGCCCGCCGGAACCGCCCCAGACGAGCACGAGATCCCCGTCCTGCAGGGTGTTTCCGGCCCAGCCGTAGAGCATCCGGTACGCCGTCGTCCCGACCAGCGTCGGCGCCGCCGCCTCCTCCCACGACAGGTGCTCGGCCTTCGGCAGCACCTGGTGCGCCTGCACCCGGGCGAACTGGCCGAACGCGCCGTAGTTCGTGTCGTAGCCCCAGATCTTCGCGCTGGGCGCGATCATCGGGTCCCGGCCCGCCGCGATCCACGGGTCCTGCTCGTCCCACACCCCGGGGTGCACGATGACGTGCTGCCCGATCTCGACGCCGGTCACCCCGGCGCCGACCGCGTAGACGATGCCCGAGGCGTCCGACCCGCCGATGTGGAAGTCCTCCGGCTCGCCGCGCTTCTGCCGCGTCGCGATCTGGTCGACCGGATAGCCGCGCGCGGCCCACACGTTGTTGTAGTTGATCCCGGCGGCCATCACGCCGATCAGCACCTCGCCCGGTCCGAGCCGCGGGGTGTCGACCAGTTCGGGACGGAACGCGTCGGCCGGGTCGCCGAAGCGGTCCTGGCGCACGACCTGCGCGTGCATCCGGGCCGGCACCACGCCCAGCGGCGGCAGCTGGCCGATCGGGACCGGCTCCGCTCCCGGGGTCGCGACGCTCGTGCGTTCTTCGTCGTTCATCAGTGCACTCCTTCGTGAACGGACCGGCGCGCCGCGCGGTCCCGGCCGCGGGTGGTGCGCCGAGGCAAAGGGGATCCGGGGAATTCGCGCCGGTGCGGCTGTCTGCGCGCCGGGGATGACGCAGGCGACGCTAGAGGGGCCGGGCGGCGCGAGTCATGAGAAGAAACGATAAGTTTGGTGGCGAACCCTCGGAAAAACTGCGAACGGCGGTGCGGAATGGCGACGGACGCTTCGCGGCGGCAGGCGGTGCTGGACAAGGTTTTCGCGCGCCGGCACGAGCTGGCCGAGCAGCTGGTGGCCGAGTACCGGCGCGAGATCCCCGAGTACGGCGAGCTGCCCGAACCGGTGCTCGTGCGCGACGTCACCGAGGCGGCCGTCCTCAACATCGAATTCCTCGTGCGCAGCCTCGCCGACGACGATGCCGACCGGAGCCTCAGCGACTCGCACGAATGGCTCCGGCGCAGTGCCGCGCGCCGGGTGCACCAGCGGGTCAGCCTGCCGTCCCTGCTGCGCAGCTTCCGGCTGTGGGGCATCCGGCTCTGGCAGGCCATGGACGAGCTCGCCGGGGCGGGCAAGGCGGGCAGGCTGCTGTCGATCGAGCTGGCCGAGGCGACGATGGTGCACGTCGACCGGGTCTCGACCGCGGTCACCTCGGCGTACGTGCGGGAATCCGCCACGATCTCCGCCGACCGCACCGCACTGCGCACCGACGTCCTGGAAACCCTCCTGACCGGCGAGGCGGTGAGCGAGCAGGCCCGCAGGCAGAGCGCGGTGCTGCGGATGACGCTGCGCGGGCCGGTGCTGGTCGCGGTCGTGCAGTTGCCCGGCGGGGTCGACTCGACCATCGGCGTGCAGTCGGCGATCCGCGCGGTGCGCAACCAGCTCGCACCGCTGGCGAAGGAATTCCTGGTGGGCGCGCGGGAGTCCGAGGTCGTCGGCATCTGCTGCCTGGACACCGCCGAGGATGCCCGCGAGATCGAGCCCGCGTGCGACCGGCTCGCCGACCCGGAACGCGGCTGGGCAGTCGGCGTCGGCCGCGTCGCTGAGGGCCTGCCGGGGGTGCGCCGGTCCTACGGCGAGGCGCGCGAAGCCGCCGACCTCGGCGGCCCGGCCGGCGGGCGGACCCGGGCCGTCCGGTTCGGCGACGTGCTGCTCGACCGGCTCCTGCGCGCGCCGGGGCACACCGACGCCCTGCTGGAGGAGACCGTGCAGCCGCTGCTGGACTACGACGCCCGCAAGGGCGCGCCGCTCCTGCCGACGCTGCGCGCGTACGTGGGCGCGAACTTCAGCCTCACCAAGGCCGCGGCGGAACTGTCGGTCAACCCGAACACCGTGGTCTACCGGCTGCGGCGCATCCACACGCTCACCCGGCGCGACCCGCTGCAGGTGGACGACCTGCTGCTGTTGTCGCTGGGGCTGCGGCTGTACGACTCGGGCGCCGCCGGGCTGCCGGACCTCTCGTAAAAACCGAGACGAATACCCGCGGAACTTCTCTGTTCCTCTCATGACGTGGGTTACTCGCGCCGCTTAGCGTCTGTCCCCGACGGCACCGGTCAGGTCCCCACCCCAGCTGCGCGCCGTCAGCCCACCCGCCTCGGCTCAAAGGAGAGTCCAAGATGGGCGATACCGTCGCGCCGTCCTCACGGCGTCCGCTGCGCGTTGTCCTCTCCGCCTTCCTGATCCTCGCCCCGGTCACCGCGGGCCTCGCCGTGCCGCTCTATCAGCGGACCGGCCCCGCACTGGGCGGGATCCCGTTCTTCTACTGGTTCCAGATGGCCGCGGCCGTGCTCACCGCCTTGTGCACGAGCGCCGTCTACCGGCTGCTGTTCGCCGGCGAGAAAGACGCGGAGGGCGAGGAATGACCTTCAACCCCGTCACCTTCACCGTTTTCCTCGTCCTGATCGCCGTCGTCACCGTCATGGGCTTCGCCGCCAGCCGCTGGCGACGCGCCAAACAGGCCGAGCAGCTCGACGAATGGGCGCTCGGCGGCCGCACGTTCGGGCCGTTCGTCACGTGGTTCCTGCTCGGCGGCGACCTGTACAGCGCCTACACCCTGATCGCCGTCCCGGCCGCGATCTTCAGCATGGGCGCCTTCGGCTTCTACGCCGTGCCGAACGCGATCGTGTTGTACGCGCTGGGTTTCCTGTTCCTGCCCAAGCTCGTTTCGCTTGCGCACAAGAAGGGCTACGTCACCCTCACCGACTTCGTCAACGACCGGTTCGGGTCCAAGGCGCTGGGGCTCGCCGTCACGATCACCGGGCTGCTCGCGACCCTGCCGTACCTGGCGTTGCAGCTGGTCGGGCTCGAGGTCGTGTTCGGCGCGCTCGGGCTCGGCGGCTCGGGCTCGTGGTTCGTCCGCGACCTGCCGCTGCTGATCGCCTTCGGCGTGCTCGCCACCTACACCTACTCCGCCGGGCTGCGCGCGCCCGCGCTGATCGCCTTCGTCAAGGACGGCCTCACCTACCTCGTGGTCATCGCGGCGGTGATCTGGGCCCCGATCAAACTCGGCGGATTCGGCGAGATCTTCCGCAAGGGCGGCGAGGCGCTCGCGGGCAAGGCCCCGGCCGGCCCCGACCCCACGATCGCGGTGAACCCGAGCGTCTACCTGACTCTCGCGCTCGGGTCCGGGATGGCCTTCTTCCTGTACCCGCACGCGATCACCGGCGTGTTCGCGTCGCGAGGCGCGAAGACAGTGCGGCGCAACATGTCCGTGCTGCCGGTCTACACCGTGCTGCTCGGGTTCGTCGCGCTGCTGGGCATGATGGCGCTCGCGATGGGCGTCAAGCCGCACGACGGCAACCCGCAGTACGCGGTCCCGCAGCTGCTGTCGGCGCTCTTCCCGCCGTGGTTCACCGGGATCGCCTACGCCGCGATCGCGATGAGCGCGCTGGTCCCGGCGGCGATCATGGCGATCGCCGCGGGCAACCTGGTGAGCCGCAACCTTTACCGCCAGTTCCGCACGCGGCCGGTCAGCGCGAAATCGGAGACGCTGGTGTCGAAGGTCGTCTCGGTGCTGGTGAAGGTCGGCGCGCTGGTGTTCGTGCTGACTCTCGACGCGAAGTTCGCGCTGAACTTCCAGCTGCTCGGCGGGATCTGGATCCTGCAGACCCTTCCCACCGTCCTTTTCGGACTTTTCACGAAGCGGTTCGCCGACCGGCGGGCGCTGCTCACCGGACTGCTGGTGTCGGTCGTATACGGCACCTGGGCCGCTTACGAGGTCAAATCCGCGACCGGCGGCCCGTTCGGCGGGTCGACCGCGAAGCCGTTCTTCTTCGACAGCCCGATCTACATCGCGATCTCCGCGCTGGCGCTGAACTTCGCGGTGGTCGTGCTGGGCAGCGTCCTCGTCCGTGCGCTCGGCGCGAGCCCGCGCGGCGCGGTCGCGGCCGAAGAGCCGGTCCCGGCCCCGAACTGATCCCCGTTCCCGTTCTCCCGGAGGAGGAGTTTTCCCGATGACACCCGGCATTCGTGTGTCCGACCGGGGCGCCGTGCGCGTCCTGACCATCCACAACCCCGCCAAGCGCGGCGCGTTCTCCGGCGACATGGCGCCGGCCCTGCTGAGCGAACTGGACCGGGCGGACGCCGACCCGGCGGTGCGAGCCGTCGTCGTCACCGGCGCGGGCGGATGCTTCTCCTCCGGGCACGACCTGCAGGAGGTGCTGGAGAAGCCGGAAACCGCAGGCGATCCGGCCGCCAACGCCGCGTTCGGCAGGCCCGCGGAAATCCTTACCCCGGTCATCGCCGCGGTCGACGGCCCGGCGTACGCGGCCGGGTTCATCCTGGCGCTCAACTGCGACCTGCGGGTCGCGAGCCGGGACGCCCGGTTCTGCGCGGTGGGCGCGGCGATCGGCCTGGTGCCGGTCGGCGGTCAGCTGAGCAGGCTGCTCGACCTGGTCGGCTACCCGGTCGCCTACCGCTGGCTCGCCACCGCCGCGTCGTTCGGCGCCGACGAAGCGCTTCGGCACGGCTTCGTCACGCACGTTCACGACGGCCCGGAAGCTCTCGAAGGAGCACTGGAACTGGCCGAAGCCATCGCCGCCGTCTCGCCCGCCGTGGTCGCCGCGGTGAAGGCCGGGCTCCGGCACAGCCTGCGCCACGGCACGGACGCCGGGCTGGCGGCGGAACCCGCTCTCGCGGCGCTGGTCCGGGAGTTGCCCGACGGCGGCGAGGGCGTCTCCGCGTTCCTGGAACGCCGCCCGCCCGCTTACCCGGACCACCCCGGCGACCACCACGACCGCATCGCCGAGGTGCTGTCGTGACGACGGTTTCGCTGTCCGGCGAGCGGCTGCGCGAGGACGAGATCCGCGACCTGGCCATCCGGTACGGCGTGCCGGCCAACCCGGTGACGTTCGCCGCGACGGCCATCGAAGCCGGAGCCGCCGCCGCGAGGATCGCTCGCCCGGTCGCGGTCAAACTCGTCGCCGACGGCGTGGTGCACAAGAGCAAGGCGGGCGGCGTGTTGCTCGGCGTCGACCCGCTCGACGTCGTCGACGCGGTCGAGAAATTGTTCGCCACTCAGGCGGGCCAGGGCGTTGCGGTGCGCGGCGTGACGGTCGAGCCGATGGTCGAACCGGGCCTGGAGGCGGTGGTCGGCGCGTTGCACGACCCGGGGTTCGGCCCGGTCGTGATGGTCGGGTCCGGGGGAGTGGACGTCGAGACGCTCGGGGACGTCGCGTTCGCGCTCGTCCCGCTCGATCTCGCCGGGGCGGTCGCGCTGATCGACCGGACCCGGCTCGGCGCGGTGCTGCGCCGCCGGTTCCCGGACGCGCACGCGGCGCTGGCGGACCTGCTCGTGCGGGTCGGCGGCGCGGACGGGCTGCTGCTGTCCGAGCCGGTAGACCAGGTCGACTTCAACCCGGTCGTCGTCGGGCCGGACGGGATCGTCGCCGTCGACGCCCGCGCGGTGACCAGGTCCCCGGCACCGCCCTCGGCCCCACCGGTTCCCGCCGAGGCTTACGCGCAGCTCCGGCCCGCCATCTATCCGAATAGCATCGCGGTGCTGGGCGCTTCGGCCGACCCGGCGAAGATGGGGCACCGAGCTGTGCGCACTCTCGTCGACCAGGGCTTCGCCGGAGCGGTGCACCCGGTAAGCCGGTCGGTGACCGAGATCCTCGGCCACCCCGCCGTGCGGGAAGTCGGTCAGCTGCCCGACGGCCTGGACCGGGCCGTGGTCGCGCTACCCGCCGCCGCGGTGCCGGACGCGTTGCGCGCACTCGCCGCGAAGGGCACGAAAACCGCGCACGTCTACACCGCCGACACCGTCGATCTCGCCGCGGCAGTCGCCGGAACCCAGCTCCGCGTGCTGGGACCCAACTGCATCGGCCACTACACGCCCTACTCGCGGATCACGATGATCGGCCGGTCTGCTTCGTCGGACGAAACGGGCGGCATCGCGTTCGTGTCGCAGTCGGGCACCTACGCGGGCGATGTCGTGCGCCGCGGCAAGGAATTGGGGCTGCGGTTCAGTTTCGTCAGCTCGGTCGGCAACTGCGACGACGTTTCCCCGTCGGAGTTCCTCGCGTTCTGCGAGGCGGATCCGCGTACGTCGCTGGCTGCGTTCTATCTGGAAGACGACAGCGACGCAGAGCGGTTCTTCGCGCTCGCCGCGCAGGTGTCGATCCCGGTGGTGCTGTTCAAGGGCGGCCGGAGTGCGGCGGGCGGCGCGGCGGCCGCGTCGCACACGGGCGCGCTGGCAAGCGATCCGCGGCTGTTGCGCGACGCGGCGTCGGCCGCCGGGGTCGTCCTCGCCGGGAATCTGGACGAACTCCTCGACACCCTGCTGGTCGCGCAGTACGCGCCCGGCCTGACCGGCACCGGCCTCGGCCTGGTCGGCAGCGGCGGCGGGGTCGCAGTCGTCGGTTCGGACATCGCCCACGACCACGGCCTCGTCCTGCCCCCGGTTTCGGCGGAGACAGCGGAATCCCTCGCCCCGTACGACGCGCCCGGCAGCAGTCTGCACAACCCGGTCGACATCCCGATCTGGTCGCTGTTCGACGGTGACCGCTGCTTCACCGGGGCGCTCGCCGCCGCGCTCGCGCGAGATCCGGGCGTCGACAGCCTGTGCGCGTACCTCGATCTCGGGACCGTCTACGACCTGAAGGAGAGCAAGGAAGCCGCGGACCTCGTCACCGCGCTCACCCGCGATCTGCTGACCGCCGATCGCGGCGACGTCCCGCTCGTTTTGGTGCTGCGGACCAGTTTCAGCGCGGAGCAGGACGCGCTGGCCCGCCGCTTGCGCACGATGGCGAGCGAGCACGGCGTAGCCATGCTGGACTCGGTCGAACGCGCGGTGGCCGCGCTCGGGCGGGTCCGCGCGGCCACCGCGTTCCGGAGGAGGTGACCGCATGGCAAGGCTGACCGCGGACCGGCGGGCGCTGGCGTTGATCGCCGTCGCGACGTTCGCTTCGATGAGCGTCTGGTTCTCGGCGTCGTTCGTGGTGCCCCAGCTGCAGCAGCTGTGGCACCTGACCAGCGGAGAATCCTCGCTGCTGACCATCGCGGTGCAGCTCGGGTTCGTGGCGGGAGCGCTCGCGTCCGCCACGAGCGGCCTCGCCGACGCGGTCGCGCCCCGGAAGCTGATGTGCGCCGGGGCGCTCTGCGCGGCGGTGACGAACCTGCTTCTGTTGTGGGCGCCCGGTTTCGGCACCGCCTTGGTGCTGCGGGCGCTCACCGGAGCGTGCCTCGCCGCGGTCTATCCGCCCGCGCTGAAGGAAGTGTCGTCCTGGTTCCGCAAGGGCCGGGGCACCGCGCTCGGCGTCATCATCGGCGCGCTGACGCTCGGTTCGGCCGCGCCGCAGCTGGTGAAGGCGTCGGGCGGGCTCGGCTGGCAGTCGGTGATCGCGGCGACGTCGGCGCTCACCGCGTGCGGCGGGCTGCTGGTGCTGACCGTGCGCGGCACCGGGCCGTACCCGTTCCCGCGCTCGACGTTCCGGCTCCGGTCCGCGCTCCGGGCAGTCCGCAGCCGCCCGGTGATGCTGGCCAACCTCGGCTACGCCGGGCACATGTGGGAGCTGTACGCGATGTGGGCCTGGATCGGCACATTCCTGGCCGGGCTGCAGGGCTTCTCCGGCGGGCCGGACGGCGCCCGGCACGCCGCGCTCGCGGCCTTCGTCTGCATCGGAGCCGGCGCGATCGGATGCCTCGTCGGCGGCTGGATCGGCGACCGGGCGGGGCGCGCGCCGTCGGCGTTGATCAGCCTCGTGCTGTCCGGATCCACCGCGGTGGCGCTCGCCGTGCTGCGCGACATGCCGACGCCGGTCGTGGTGGTGCTGAGCGCGTTCTGGGGATTCTGGGTGATCGCCGACTCCGCCCAGTTTTCCGCGCTGGTGACCGAAACCGCCGACCCGCGTTACGTCGGCAGCGCGGTGTCGCTGCAGCTGGCGCTGGGTTACGTCACCACCGCGGTGACCATCTACCTGGTGCCGGTGCTGGCCGAATCCGCGTCGTGGAGCGTCGCGCTGCTGGTGCTCGCGGCCGGACCGCTGGTGGGTGTGGTGGCGTTGCTGGCTTTCCGGCGCACCGCTGTTTCGTGAGGACTTGGCGGGGGAGACCACTCGGCAGTGCGGGATCCACGGTGCGGGCGTGAGCCGCACGGAGCCGAGCTCACCGGCCCCACTCGCTCCGGAGCACCTGCGCGAGTGCGTCCGGTGCTTCCAGCGGCAGCAGGTGGCCGCTGCGGGGAAGGACGGTCATGCTCGCGCGTGCCAGGTAGGGCAGCAGGTTGTCGCGCAGCACTCCGGCCGGTTCCACCCGGTCGTGCTCGCCCGCGACGACCAGGACGGGAACGTCGATGGCGCGGGCCGCGCTCGTGATGTCCTCGGCGATCCCGCGCAAGGGCCATTCGAGGCGGGCTTCCTCGGCGCAGGAACGGGAATCCGCCACGATCCGGGCTTTGGTCTCGTCGTCCAGCGCCGTCGCGGTGAGAACGGTGTCGCGTGCGGCTGCTGCCGACTCGTCGGAGTCGTAGGCGTGCGACAGTCCTTCCTGGTACCCGGGCGTGACTGTCGCGGCGGGCTTGGCCGGTCCGGGCGCGACGAGGACGAGGCCGGCGAGCCCGGCCGGACGCGCGGAAGCCGCCAGCTGCGCGACTTTGCCGCCCATCGAATGCCCGACCAGGACGTAGTCGGTCACCCCCGCGTCGGCGATCACGGCCTCGGTGTCGTGCGCGAACTGCTCCAGCGTGTAGGGGCCGGGCAGTTCGCGCGAGCGTCCCCAGCCGCGGAAATCGAGGTTCAGTGCGGCGCGTCCCGGCAACCGGTCGAGCACTGGCTGCCAGGTGCGTGCCGAGCCGCCCCAGTAGTGCAGAAATACCAGCACAGGTCCGTCGCCCGGCCGGTAGTCGTAGACCGGAAGCTGGGTCGATGCGGTCGTCACCATGCGAGTTTGTCCTTTGTTGCCAGTCGAGTTGCTTGCCCTTGAGTCAACCGCCCGGCCCGCCTGGGCGCATCGTCGACGCCGGACCTGGCATGGTGAAAAATGGACTGCATGACCGGGATTCGTCAGCTCTCGTACCAGCCGCCGCAGGAGTCCGGCGCGCCGGTGGAGACGATGTCGTTCGCGAAGCTGCGGCGGCTGGACCGCGGCATGACCGAACGCGGCGACTTTCATGTGCTCGCGGTGGTCCGGCGCGGCCACGGCCGGGTTTCGGTCGACTTCGCGAGCTGTCCGCTCGCGGCCCGGAGCGTGGTGTGGATCCGGCCGGGCGTCGTGCACCGCTGGGACGACCTCGGCGACCTGGCCGGAGACCTGGTGCTGTTCGTGCCGACCGCACCGGCCACTCCCCGCAGCCGTGAACTGGCTGCGGACCCGTGGGCGGCGGCGTGCTGGACTGCCTCCGCCGCGCAGTGGCCGCTGATCAACGCCGCGCTCGGGCATCTGCGCAGCGAGGCCGGCGCCGCCCCGCAGGAGCGGACCGGCGAACTGCTCGGCCTGGTGTTGTCCGCGCTGCTGCTGCGACTCGCGCCGCCCGCCGCGGACGCCGACTCCGGAGCCGGTCTCTTCCAGCGATTCCGCGCTGCGGTGGAAGAGGATTTCCGGGCCTGCCACGACGTCGCCAGCTATGCCCGTAAGCTCGGGTACGCCCCGAGAACGCTCACGCGCGCCGTCCGAGCGGCGACCGGCCGCAGTGCCAAGGACTACCTGTGCGAACGCTTGGTCCTGGAGGCCAAGCGGCTGCTCGCGCACGACCGGCTCAGCGCGGCGCGATGCGGGCAACGGCTGGGATTCCCTGACGCCGCGAACTTCTCGGCGTTCTTCCTGCGCCAGACCGGCGTCCGCCCCGGGCAGTGGCAGGCAGCGAACCTGGCCGGACGCGAATAGCGTCGCGACGGGGGAGCAAGCGGGCGCTCCGCTGGCCAGAACCCGGCGAAAAGTGTCGTCGTAGCCAGTTATGCGCAGCCGCCCGCGACCTTAGCGTGAAAAAGTGATCATCGTTTCCGCCGTGCTCATCGGCATTGCATACACCCTCCTCAATTCCTTTCTCGCCGAGCCGTACCGCCGTCGTTTCAACACGATCATGGTCGCGGGCGCGGGTGCCGCCTACCTGAGCAGCGGCGCGTTCGGCCCGTGGGAGCTGGCGTTCGCCGCCGCGGTGACCTACTGCGCCTATCGGGGTCTGGAATCCTGGGCTTTCATCGGGGTCGCGTGGCTGCTGCACACGACGCTGGACGTGCTGCACCATCTCAAAGGCGCGCCGATCCTGCCGTTCGCGCACACGTCGTCGCTGGGCTGCGCCATCTGCGACCCGGTGATCGCGATCTGGTGCTTCACCGGCGGCCCGTCCGTGAAGGAAGCCCGGGCGAAACTCGTGTCCGTGCGGGCCTGATCCCGCGGCGCTCCCCAGACCGGCCCGGTTTGCTCAGGGCCGGTCTTTGCGGCATCTTTACGCGTGGTGTGCCGGGAAGTCTGGTCGGCCTGCCCGTGCCCAGCCGGGCGACGGGCGGTCCGGTCGACCCCGAGGAGCCCCATGGCGTCAGGCGTGCGGAAAGAAATCTCGAGTTCCGGCGGAGCGGCCCGGTCCGCCGTAGCCTGGGGGCATGCGCGCAGCGGAGCTGGCCGAGGAGTTCCCGGTCGTCGATCTCGATGCGGACGCGTTGGCGGCCGCGCGGCTGCTGGCGGAGCACCGGTTGCCGGGGCTGGTGGTGACGGAAGCTTCCGGGTGTCCGCACACGGTGCTGCCCGCGTCCGACGTCGTGCAGTTCCTCGTGCCGCCTTACGTGCGCGACGATCCGTCGCTGGCGGGGGTGCTCAGCGAGTCGATGGCGGATCGGGCGGCGGACAAGCTGGGCGGGCGGACGGTGCGCGAGTTGCTGCCGGACGAACCGCGCGAACTGCCGCGGGTGGACGCCGACGACACGATCGTGGAGGTCGCCGCGACGATGGCCCGGCTGCGCTGCCCGCTCGTGGCGGTGATGCAGGACCGGACACTGCTCGGCGTGGTGTCCGCGTCGCGGCTGCTGGAGCACGCGCTGACGCCTCGCTGACCCTGGCGCGGCTGAGCCGGGCGGTCCGCCGGTGAGCACGGTCATCGCGGTTGTCGTGTTCGTGGTGGCGTATGTGTTCATCGCGACCGAGAAGATTCCGAAGATGACGGCCGCGCTGGCCGGGGCGGGGGTGGTGCTCGCGACCGGGGTGTCCGGGTCGGCGGACGCGTTCTTCTCCGAGGACACCGGCGTGGACTGGAACGTGTTGTTCCTGCTGCTCGGGATGATGATCATCGTCGGGATCCTGCGCCGGACCGGGGTGTTCGAGTTCGTGGCGATCTGGGCGGCCAAGCGCGCGAAGGGGTCGCCGCTGCGGATCATGCTGCTTTTGGTGCTGATCACCGCGGTCGCCTCGGCGTTCCTGGACAACGTGACGACGGTGCTGCTGATCGCTCCGGTGACGCTGCTGGTGTGCGACCGGCTCGACATCAGCCCGGTCCCGTTTCTCATCGCGGAGGTGCTGGCGTCCAACATCGGCGGCACCGCGACGCTGATCGGGGATCCGCCGAACATCATCATCGGCAGCCGCGCGGGGTTGTCGTTCAACGACTTCCTGCTCAATCTCACGCCGATCGTCGCGATCGAACTCGTCGTGCTGGGACTGGTGCTGCCGTGGCTGTTCCGCGGTTCGTTCTCAGTGGACCCGCAACGGGTCGCCGATGTCATGGCGCTCAAGGAACGCGAGGCCATCCGGGACCCGAAGCTGCTGCTCAAGTCCGGTGTGGTCCTGCTGCTGGTGTTCGCGGGGTTCGTGCTGCATTCGGTGGTGCACCTGGACCCGTCGGTGGTCGCGCTGCTCGGCGCCGGCCTGCTCGTGCTGGTTTCGGGCACGCAGCCGAAGCAGTATCTCGACGGGGTCGAGTGGGAAACGTTGCTGTTCTTCGCGGGGCTGTTCATCATGATCGGGGCGCTGGTCAAGACCGGCGTGATCGACTGGCTCGCTCGCCTGGCCGCCGAGGCGACTGGCGGGAACGCGCTGCTGGCGGTCTTCCTGATCCTCGGGGTGTCCGCGCTGCTGTCCGGCGTGATAGACAACATCCCTTACGTGGCCACGATGAGCCCGCTCGTGCTCGTGCTGACCCACGACATCCCGGATCCGGCGCATTCCGAGGCGCTGTGGTGGTCGCTGGCACTGGGCGCGGACTTCGGCGGCAACATGACGGCGGTCGGCGCGAGCGCGAACGTCGTGGTGCTGGGCCTCGCCGCCCGGGCGGGGGCACCGATTTCGTTCTGGGAGTTCACCAAGAAAGGCGCGATCGTCACGGTGCTCACCGTGCTGGCCGCCGCGCCTTATCTGTGGTTGCGCTACTTCGTGTTCTGACCTGCTCGTCGGAGAAACCTCCGATGGCAGGCAAAGCGGACGAAAACCCTTGGCGCGCTTGGTGTGAGCGATCCCGCAACCATGTCCGTGCGCAATTGTTGCATACTGCATCAATGTCGTCGGGTGAGAGTGCGGGGAAACGCGGGCTGGTTGTGCCGGTGCGCCAGCCGGTGGGCCGGTGGGTGCGGGAGAGCCGGGCGGGGCTGGTCGGGCTGGCGGTGCTGATCGGTGCGGGCGCGGGTGTGGGTGCGGTGGTGTTCCGGTGGTTGATCACCGCGTTCACGCACGTGTTTTCCGGGCGCGCGGATTATTCGGCGGCCGGGCGTGCGGCGCATTCGTGGTTTCCTGCGTTGGGTCCGTGGTTTTTGTTGCTGGCTCCGGTGGTGGCGGGGTTGGTGTACGGGCCGTTGGTGTACCGGTTTGCTCCGGAGGCGCGGGGGCACGGGGTGCCGGAGGTGATGTACGCGGTCGCGGAGCGGGGCGGACGGATTCCGGTGCAGGTGAGCGTGGTGAAGGCGCTGGCGTCGGCGTTGACGATCGGGTCGGGTGGTTCGGTGGGCCGGGAGGGCCCGATCGTGCAGATCGGGTCGGCGCTGGGTTCGGCGTTGGGGCGGGCGGCGCGGCTGCCGGAGTCGCGGTTGCGGGTGCTGGTGGCGTGTGGTGCGGCGGGCGGGATCGCGGCGACGTTCAACGCGCCGTTGGCGGGTCCGTTTTTCGCGATGGAGTTGATCCTGCGGGATTTCGCGGCGGAGTCGTTCGGGGCGGTGGTGCTGGCGAGCGTGACGGCGAGCGTGGTGGGGCGGGCGGTGCTGGGGAACGCGCCGTTCCTGGATCTGCCGCCGTTCTCGTTGCGGAGTCCGGTGGAGTATCTGCTGTTCGTGGTGCTGGGGTTGGTGGTCGGCGCGTGCGGGGTGCTGTTCACGCGGGTGCTGTACTGGATCGAGGACCTGTGCGACCGGTTGTGGCGGGGTCCGGAGTGGCTGCGTCCGGCGGTGGGCGGGGTGTTCCTCGGTGGGCTGCTGCTGGCGTTGCCGCAGATGTACGGGGTGGGTTATCCCGTGCTGCAGAACGCGGTCGAAGGCAAGTACCTGTTCGGTTTCCTGCTGGTGCTCATGCTCGGAAAGATCCTGGCGACCAGCCTGACGATCGGCATCGGCGGTTCGGGCGGGGTGTTCGCGCCGTCGCTGTTCATCGGGGCGATGGCGGGCACGGCGTTCGGGATCGCGGTGCACGCGTTGTTCCCGTCGGTGACCGCGTCGCCGGGGGTGTACGGGCTGATCGGGATGGGGGCGGCGTTCGCGGGTTCGGCGCGGGCCCCGATCACGGCGGTGATCGTGCTGTTCGAGCTGACCGGGCAGTACACGGTGATTCTGCCGATGCTGACGGCGATCGTGATCGCGACCGCCGTGAGCAAGACTCTGAGCCGGGACACGATCTATACGCTCAAACTGCGCCGTCGCGGCATCGACCTGGACAAACACCCGTCCGCGCAACGACTGGCGGGCACGAAAGTCTCTGCGGTCACCGAACCGCTTCCGGAGCCGTTGCGGGAGAACCTGCCGCTGGAACTGGCCGCGCACGCGCTCGCCTTGTCCGGCCACGGGATCCTGCCGGTGATCGACGAGGACGGCCGCTACCAGGGTTGCGCCACCGCCCGTGCGGTCGCCGAGGCGGTGGCCGAGGACCAGGCGGGCCAGGTGGGCGACCTCGCCGAGTTGCCGCCGCTGGTGACGAGCGATTCGACGCTTGCCGATGCGCTCGACGCGCTTGCCCAGGCGCCGGGGACCGGGCTTCCGGTGCTGACCGGGGCTGATGAGCTGACCGGGTGGATCACGCACCAGTCGGTGTTGAGCGCGCTGGAGCCCGCGACGGCTAGGCAGTAGCCCGGAGCCCGTCCAGCAGCCGACCTGCCATCGCCTTGTGCTCGACGGAACCGGTCACGGTGAAGATGCCGGTGATCGACGAGGACGGCCGCTACCCGAAGCGGTGGCCGAGGACCAGGCCGGTCAAGTGGGCGACCTCGCCGAGCTGCCGCCGCTGACCGGCTGGATCACGCACCAGTCGGTGTTGAGTGCACTGGAGCCCCCGACGGCTAGGCGGTAGCCCGGAGCCCGTCCAGCAACAGGTCCAGCAGCCGACCTGCCATCGCCTTGTGCTCGGCGGAACCGGCCACGGTGAAGATGCCGATGAGCGCGGCAGCGATGTCTTCGGCGGGGACGTCGGCGCGGAGTTCGCCGCTGGCGCGCCCGGCTTCGAGGAGGCCGTCGATGGCCGCGAGAAGTTCGGTTCTCGTGTGGGCGTGCGCGATCTCGCCGGATTCGACCATCGCGAGGAGCGTGTCCAGCATGCCGTTCTTGGTGGCGATCCAGTCCCCGAACAGGTCCATCCAGCGGCGCAGCGCGGCTGCCGGGCCGAGGCGGGCGAGCAGGTCCTCGGCGCCGGCGGTGAGCCGCGAGACCTGGTCTTGGTAGACCGCGTCGACCAGCGACTCGCGGGTGGGGAAGTGCCGGTAGAGGGTGGCGATGCCGACTCCGGCCTCGGCGGCGATCGCGCGCATCGACGGCTCGGTCCCGGTCGCGGCGAACAGCCGGGTCGCGACGTCCAGCAGTTGCCGGCGGTTGCGGGTCGCGTCTGCCCGGGGGGACTTCGCGGCAGCCAAAACGGATCACGCTCCACTTGTGCTAGATTCGAGGACGTAAACGGAGCATAGTCCGTTTCCTGGAATCGGAGGAGCCACGTGAGCGGAAAAGAAGCGAGCCGGGCGGTGCAGTTCGAGACCTTCGGCGGGCCGGAGGCCCTGAGGGTGCGCGAAGTGCCGGTGCCGCAAGCCGGTCCAGGGCAGCTTCGCGTGCGCATCGCCGCGGCGGGGCTGAACCCGATGGACTGGTTCATGACCTCGGACGCGGAGACCGCCGCGCGGTTCGGGCTGAGCCTGCCGTGCGGGTTCGGCACCGATTACGCCGGGACAGTGGACCAGATCGGCGACGGCGTGACCGAGTTCGCGGTCGGCGACCGGGTGTTCGGCGGCGCGCTGTCCCGCGCGGTCGCCGATTACGTCGTCGTGGACGTCGCGGGGACCATCGCGGTGGGCGGCGATGCGCACCGCACCCCGGACGGTGTCGACGACCGCACCGCCGCCGCGCTTGCGATCGCGGGCTGCACGGCGGCCGCGGCTCTGGCGGTGGTCAACCCAGGCCCGGGCGACACGGTGCTGATCGGCGGCGCGGGAGGCGGGGTCGGCGTGTTCGCTGTCCAGCTAGCCCGCCTCGCCGGTGCGCGAGTGATCGGGACGGGGTCGGCCTCCTCGGCCGACGCCCTGCGCGCACTGGGGGCCGAGCCGGTCGCTTATGGCGACGGCTTGGCCGACCGGGTCCGTGCGCTCGCGCCCGCCGGCGTCACCGCGGCCATGGATCTGCACGGGGCGGAAACGGCGTGGGCGGCCCGCGAACTCGGTGTGCCGGACGAACGCATCACCACCATCGCCGGCCAGATCGACGGGATCACACCGGCGAACGAGGCCAATGCCGCGCCCGGCGCCATCGAGGAGATCGCCGAGCTGGTGGCGGCGGGACGGCTCCGGGTGCCGATCGCGGCGAGCTTCCCGGTCGAGGAGATCCGGTCCGCGGTCGAGCTGCAGTCGGGGCGGCACGTGCATGGCAAGGTCGTCATCGACCTCTGAACGCGGAACGGCTCACGCGCCGGCGTCCCGCAGCCAGGGGTAACGACCCGAGTCCGCGTCGCCGTAGTCCGGGTCGAGATAAATGTGCAGGCGCTGGATGCGGCCGTCGCGGATTTCGAACACATTGCAGAAGCGGCCGCCCAGTCCCTCGGTCGCCCGCCACGAGGTGCCGTCGGCGAGCACGCCGTGGGTGATGCCTTCGACGACGACGTAATCGCCCTGCTGAATGTAGTTGAAGTAGGGCACCTCGTGGACGATCGAGGAGAACAGCACGAACACATCCGCGAACAGCTGCTTGATCTCGGCGATGCCGCGCGCGGGCGCGTGCTTCGGGAAGTAGACGTAGGCGTTGTCGGCGAAAAGGCCGAGGAAGTCCTCGCCGGCGTCCATCTGCTTGAAATACGTTTCGGCGATCGCCTTGCGGTCGACGGTGACTTCGTTGTGCACCATGGCATTTCCTTTCACGGTTATCGAGCCAGCACCTGGCGGAGCACGCCGCGCAGCGTCCCGACGGGATCGTCGGCGAGGTCGGCGGCGCGCCAGGCGACGTGGTGGTCCGGGCGGGCGAGGAGACAGCCGCGTTCGCCGATCTCGCGCACACGCTCCCAGTCGCCCAGCGGGTCGGTGTATTCGCAGCCGAGGCCGATCTGCCGGACGGCCAGTTCGATCCCGAACTCGGTGGCAAGCTTGTCCGCCGCGTCCAGCCAGTCCTGTCCGCCGATGCCGGTCAGCACGGTGAACCGGCCGTGGCCGGTGACGTCCACAGTGGACACGGGAGTTCCGGCGTGTTCGAGCCACGCGTGCGGCAAGCGGGCACCGGGATGGGTGGTGGCCTGGTAGTACAGCTCCGGGTCGCGGCCGGGGGACGGCCAGGGCGTGCCATCGGAGGCGACCGCGGCCGAGGCGTAGCGCTGGCCGAGTTCGACGCCGTGGGCATTGAACTGGTAGTTCTGCAGTTCGACCGCCTCGCGCAGTTCGGCGCGGCGGGCCCGGCCTTCCGGGGTGTCCGCGGCGAGGCCGTCGAGACTGCGCCAGCCCTCCTCGGTGCTCTGGCCGGGACGGAAGCCGAACGCCTGCGAGATCGGCCGCATGTCCTCGACGCTGCGCATCGCGCGGTCGACCACCTGCTTGCCGACCGGCTGCCGTTCCGCGTCATAGGTGTCCAGCAACGCTTCCCCGGCCTCGCCGCGGACGACCGAAGCGAGCTTCCACGCCAGGTTGAACGCGTCCTGCACCGAGGTGTTGGTGCCGAGCCCGTTCGCGGGCGGATGCCGGTGCGCGGCGTCTCCGGCGAGGAACACCCGGCCGTTCCGGTACGAACGCGCGACCAGGTGGTTGATCTGCCATTCGCTGACGGCCTTGATCCGGATCTCGATGTCCGGGTCGCCGATGATGGCCGACGCTCGCGCGCGGACGCCGTCGGGGGAGAGGTCAGGTTCGCCCTCGGCCGGGTCGTACATGAAGAGCATGACCCATTCGGTCCACGGCTTCACGCAGATGAACGTGCCTGAGCCGACCCAATAGTCGTTGCCCGGCTGGCACATCCAGTACAACGTCCCGGGCCGGTGCGCGGTGTAACGGGTGAGATCGGCTTCCAGCCACACGTTCGCGGCGCGGCCGAGCCCGGACTCGCCGTCGAACGCGAAGCCGAGTTGTTCGGCCACGGTGCTGCGGCCGCCGTCCGCGCCGATCACATATCGCGCGACGATTTCTTGCTCGGCTCCCGTTTCCCGGTCGGCGACCACCGCGCGGACGGCGTCCGGCGTCTGCGAGATCCGCACCAGTTCGGTCGAGAACCGGAGGTCGGCGCCGTGTCGCTCGGCTCCGGCGCGGAGCACGGGCTCGAGAATGTGCTGCGGGATGTTGCACATCGCGCTGGGACTGGCGGCGGCGTAGTCGGCGTGCCGCGCGGTGCCGCTGCCCCACGTCTTCAGCCGGGCCAGTTCCTGCCCGGCGAAACTGGTCGCCCAGACGTTGTCGCCCATCAATTCGTTGGGCACCGCGACTTCCCGCACGGCGTCTTCGATGCCGAGGTCGCGGAACACTTCCATGGTGCGCTGGTTGGTGATGTGGGCCCGCGGGGAATGCGCGGTGCCCGGGTATTTGGTGATCGTGACGGCACGCACGCCTTGCGCGGCGAGCAGGGCGGACGCGGTCAGGCCGGCGGGGCCGGCGCCGACCACCAGTACGTCGGTTTCGAAAGAAGGCATGACGGATCGACCTCCTGGGCCGCGCCCAGTCAGCGGGAAGGAAGGGGGACGGCCGGGTCAGCCGGCCTGGTGCGCGCCGGTCATGAGCGCGGCGAGATCGTCGGGGCGCAGGAACGACGGCGGGGGCGGCGGGCCCCAGTTGAACAGGCCCTTGGCGCCTTCCAGCGTCTCCGGTGTCCAGAGCTGGTCGTCGAGGATGCTGTCCATGTCGGAGTAGTACTCGGAGAAGTTGCCGGCGGGATCCTTGAGGTACCAGAAGAAATTCGACCCGGCGTGGTGCCGGCCGAGGCCCCACACGTGCCGTTCCGGATGGTCCTCCAGCATCGCGGTCGCGCCGCGGCCGACCTCGTCGACGTCCTCGACCTGCCACGAAGTGTGGTGCAGGAAGGCGACCGGCGCGGCGAGCGCGAGCACGTTGTGGTGATCGGTGGAGCAGCGCATGAACGCGCCGTGCCCCTTGATCGCGTCGCTGGTCTTGAACCCCAGCCCGGCGGTGAAGAACTGGATCGTGCGCTCGTGGTCGGGGGAGCCGACGACGACGTGGCCGAGCTTGCGCGGACGCACCGGTCCGGCACGCAGCACGCCGGGCGCGCGCGTGCTCGAGCGCTCTGTCCGTCCGGGCCCGTTGTACGGCGTGGGCGGTTCGGGATCCTGGTGCAGTCGTTCGGCGACCCGCACGACCACCTGGAAGCCGGTGACCGGCTCGTGGGTGAGCAGTGCGTCGCCCGCGATGTCCGCCGGAATGTCCAAAGAGGACAGCCGGCGGCGGATGCGGGCGAGGTCGTCCGGGTCGTCCGCGCCGATGCTCAGCTCCATCAGCTGCCGCCTCGGCGAGTGGACGATCTTCAGCTGGCGGCCGCCGTCGCGGGTGCTGAACCAGCCGTCGGCGTCCTCGGCGAGCCCGAAGTCCCGGTAGTAGCGGGCGGTCGCCGCGACCTCGGGCACGCCGACGACGAGCGAGTTCAACCGGTGCAATCCCATTGTCCAGCCCTTTCGCTAAGCGGCGACCATCCGCTGCCGCAGTTCGCCGATGCCGTGGACGTAGCTGACGAGCCGGTCGCCGGCCTGGAGGTAGCGCTGCGGCGTGCGGCCCATGCCGACGCCGGAAGGGGTGCCGGTGAAGACGACGTCGCCGGGCAGCAGCGGGGTCACCGCGGACAGCCGGGCGATCAGCGCCGGCACCGAGAAGACCATCTGCGAGGTGCGGCCCTTCTGCACCTGCTCGCCGTTGACGAGCGCGCCGAGTTCGAGGTCGTCGCGATCCGGCAGTTCGTCCGGCGACACGACCACCGGGCCGAGCGGCCCGAAGCCGGGATGGGACTTGGCGAGGCTGAACTGCGGGGCTGGTCCGGCCAGCTGCAGCAGCCGTTCGGAGATGTCCTGCCCGACGGTCAGCCCGGCGACGTAGTCCCAAGCCTGCTGTTCGGCGACCCGTTCCGCGCGCTTGCCGACGACCGCGACGAGTTCGACCTCCCAGTCGACGTGCCCGCCGTCCGGGATGACGACGTCGCCGTACGGGCCGGTGAGGCAGGTCGGGAACTTGGTGAACACCGGCGGCGTCTCGGGCACCGCGAAGGAGGATTCGGCCGCGTGGTCGGCGTAGTTGAGGCCGATCGCGAACACCTGGCGCGGCGCCGGGACCGGATTGCCCAGCTGCTCGTCGCTGACCGGCCGTTCGAGCGCGTGGCCTTCGCCGATCGTCGCGGCGAATTCCGACAGCTCCGCCCAGCGCTCGTAGGCCTGCTGGACGTCCGGGCCGAACCGCCCGCCGCTGGCCTCGGCCGCGTCCACCGCCTTTCCCGGTGCGGTGACCAGTGCCAGTCGTCCGTCCACAGTGGCGACTTTCATGCGGGGCTCCTTCGCGTCCGGCTTCGGTGCCCTCCAGTTGTACTCGCCGGGATTCGATGAAGCAACAAACTTTCGAAAGTTGCCTGGTGATTCGTATCCGCTACAGTGGATGGCATGGGAGCGGACACGACGCGCGCCGAGGGCGTCTACCAGCAGCTTCGGGCGGACATCCTGGGCGGCCGGATGGTTCCCGGGCAGCGGCTGAAGTTCCCCGAACTCTCCGAGCGGTACTCGACGAGCGTCGGCGCGGCCCGCGAGGCGCTCACCCGGTTGACCGCCGAGGGGCTGGTGAAAACCAGGCCGCACCTCGGCTACACGGTCACGCCGCTGTCGCACGAGGATCTCGCGGACCTGACGAAGGCGCGCCTGGAGATCGAATCGCTGGTGCTGCGGCTGTCGATCCTCGAAGGCGACGTACAGTGGGAGGCCCGCGCGGTGGCCGCGCACCACCTGCTGGAGCGGACCCCGTTCACCGACCCCGTCGACCCGGACCGCCCGGCCGACGCCTGGGTCGCGGCGCACTCCGACTTCCACCTGGCCCTCTTCGACGGCTGCCGCAACCGCAGGCTGGTCGCCACCGCGCGCGGCCTGCGCGAGGAAGCCGAGCTGTACCGGCAGTGGTCAGTCTCGTTCGGACAGGAACCCGACCGGGACCTGGCGGGCGAGCACAAGGCGATCCTCGAGGCTGCTTTGGCGCGGGACGCGGACCTAGCGGCCGAACGGCTCCGGGACCACATCGCGCACACGGCGCAGTTGCTGATCAGCTGCGCCGAGGACGAGCCGAACCGGCCTTGACCCTCAGCTCAGCGCGGTCCGTGAAGGGCTCCTTGGGGGAATCAGGTTCCCTCGAGGAGCCCTTCACGGCCTTGAGGAAGCGGCCACGGCCGGAGTGAAGTTCTCCCGGTGGATCATCCGCGGCGCCATGCGGCGGCGTTTGAACGCCTTCACCCCGGCGTCGACCATCGGCGGCGGCCCGCAGAGCCAGCCGGACCAGCCGCGGGCGCTGGGGACGTCCTCGAGGAACTGGTCGGTCGGGAAACCGGTGCGATACGTGCTGTTCCCGGGTTCGTGGGACAGCACTGGAAGGAACGAGAAACCCGGGTAGCTGTCGGCGAGTTCGGCCATCAGGTCGAGGTCGTAGAGGTCGGCCGCACCGCGAACTCCGTGGTACAGCACCACTTTCCGGCTCGGGTCCCGGGACAGCGCGGTGCGGGCCAGTCCGATCAGCGGGGCGAGGCCGGTGCCGCCGCCGATGAGCACCATCGGGCCGCCGTCGTCCTCGTCCTCGGGCGGCAGGAAGAAATCGCCGAGCGGGCCGGTGACCTGGACCTGTTCTCCGACGGAGAGCCCCGCGAAGATCCACTGTTCGGTGGCCGCCCCGCCGGGCACCAGACGGACGTGCAGTTCCAGGACTTTGTCTTCGTCGGCGGTGTTGACCAGCGAGTACTGGCGACGCACGCCGGTGCCGGGCACGGTCAGCTCGACATACTGGCCCGCGTTGAACGCCAGCGGTTCGGGCAGGCCGAGCCGCAGCCGCCGGGTGTCGCGGGCGATGTCCTGGATTTCGCGGACGGTGGCGGTGAGGTCGCGCAGCGGGTGCGTGGCCCGGGCGGCGCCTCCCGCGGTTTCGACGACGACGTCCGAGCGGAGCCGGGCCTGGCAGGCCAGCGCCAGGCCCGCCGCCCGCTCGTCCTCGGTCAGGGTGTCGGCAGGGGAGTCGCGGTGGTCGACGGCGCCGTCGACCACCCGCAGCTTGCAGGTTCCGCAGGTGCCCTGGTTGCAGGAGTTCGGCATCCAGACGCCGGCGCGGAGGAAGGCGTCGAGCATCGGCTGGTCCGGCCCGCACGGCACTTCCCGGCCGCCGACGGTCGCGGTGAAGGACATGTCAGGCCTCCCAGGCGACGTGCAGCGACGTCGGCCCGCGGAAACCCCAGCCCCAGAACTCGACGTCCGAGGAGGTGTCGCGCTCGAGGTTCGGGATCGACTCGAACAGTTCCTCCAGCGCGATCCGCATGACGTGGTTGGCGAAGTAGATCCCGGCGCAGGCGTGGTTCCCGGCGCCGAACGCCAGGTGCGGCAGCGGGGGACGGTGCAGGTCGTAACGGGTCGGGGCCTCGTAGACGCCGGTGTCGTGGTTGGCCGAGCCGTAGGACAGGATCACCGGCGTGCCCGCGGGCAGGTCGACCCCGGCGACGGTGACCGCCTTGGTCGAGATCCGCGCGGTGGCCGACCAGATCGGCGAGGTCCAGCGCATCCCCTCGGAGATCGCGCGGGGGATCAGCGCCGGGTCGTCCACCACCTGCTCGAGCTGGTCGGGTTCGCTGAAGAGGCCGGTCAGCGTCGAGGCCATGCCGTGGCCCGGTTCCTGCATCGCGCCGAGCAGGTACACGTAGATCGTCGGGTAGATGTATTCGCGGTCGCGGGTCTTGCCTGGGGGCATCCCGTCGTGCAGCCAGTGCGAGATCGCGGTGTCGGCGGGTTCGGCGATCCACCGGTCGATCAGCGGGTCGACCGTCGCCTGGATCTCGGCCTTCGCCTCGTCGCCCTGGACGAACCCCTCCGGGTTGGCGAATTCGCCGTCCTCGGTCATCGCCGCGTTGGTGAAGGACCGGCTCAGTTTCGCGAACCATTCGCGCAGTTTGTCCGAGCTGACGCTCTGCAGCCCGAGCAGGTCGCCGAGGGAACGGACGCTGACCGGCTCGCAGTACTGGGAGACGAGTTCCGCGCGGCCGTCGTTCTCGAACTTCTCCAGGTAGCCGCGGGCGATGGGGCGGACGAGGTCGTCGATCCACCGGTCGACCTCGACCGGCTGCAGCGCGGGCTCGACCATCGAGCGCAGGTCGGCGTGGATGTCGCCGTTGACGCCGATGATCGCCGGATGGCCGAAGGTGCGGCCGCCGGCCGGGGTGATGACGGCTTCGAAATCGGGGCTGGTGGCGATCTCGCGGCAGATCTCCGCGGTCGTCGCGACGTATGAGCCGAGCACCGGCACGTACGCCAGCGGGGCCTCGCGGCGCAGCCGTTCGTACGGCTCGTACGGGTTGCGCTCCAGCTGGGCCATGGTGATGTCGTCGATCCAGGACAGGTCCGGGGCGGTGGTGCTGTTCGTCGTCATTGACGCGGCCTCCTTCGTGCGTGGTGGGGCGAAGGTAGGTCCGCGCGGGCAGCGCCCACGACACGCGAAGCGCGGATCCGGTACGGATCGCGCGACGAATCCGGCGCTCCGCCGCTGATCAGCTAGCATGCGTCCATGTCCGCACGCCGTGGTGCGGCGCCGCGGGACTGGGAGCGAGTCTCGAAGTCGGTGGCCGACGCCTACTTTCCGCACCAGCTGACGCCGCTCGGCGGCGGCCGCGAACCGCGGCTGACCCTGCGGACGCTGGACCTCGGCCCGGTGCTGATCGGGTACGTCGGATGGGGAGCCGACGTCGAGATCGCCTGCGACTACCCGTCCGCGTACGAGGTCAACCTGCCGCTGACCGGTCACCTCGCCAGCCGCGGCAGGCACGGTTCGGTGACGTCGGTGCCGGGACAGGCGACGGTCTTCCGGGCGGACACGCCGTCGCTGATCACCCACTGGGACGCGACGTGCACCGTGCTGGGCGTCAAATTCGACCGGGACTGGCTGGATCGCGAGGCCGAACGAGTCGTCGGCGCCGGGACCGTCCGCGTCGCCGGTGCGCTCCCGGACCAGTTGCCGCTGGAGCACGGTCCCGCGCGCGACTGGCGGCATCTCGTCGCCGGTCTGTCGTCGCAGATGCGCGACGGCTCGTTGTTCAGCGACCAGCCGATCGTCCGGGAACAACTGGCCGGAGCGGTCGCGGCCGGATTCCTCCTCGCGGGCTGCCCTGATAACGGTCGCGTCCCGCCGCCGCGGCCGCGCGCGATCACGCGAGTGGTCGACGCGGTGCGCGCCGACCCGGCCCGGGCGTGGACGGCGGCGGACATGGCTGCTGTCGCCGGTACTACGGTTCGCCGGTTGCAGGAGAGCTTCCGGGAATGGGTCGGCTGCACGCCGACGGAGCATCTCGTCGGGGTGCGGTTGCAGCATGCTCGGGCGGATCTCGAAGAGCACCCGGAATTCTCGGTGAGCGAGATCGCGGCGCGGTGGGGATTTTCCAGCGCCAGCCGGTTCGCTGCGGCGTTCCGGCGGCGTTATGGGGAGTCGCCTTCGCGGGCTCGTTGAGTCTTCCGGTTGAGCGAGGCGCACCAGCGCGCGAGCGGGTCTCGGCGGTGCGAGAGTGGAAGCGTGTTCGACACCTTCGCCGAATGGGACATCTCCGTCAGCGACTCAGTGACCATCCACGGGCGAAGCGGCGGGGAAGGACCGCCCGTGGTGTTGCTGCACGGGCATCCCCGGACGCATACGACTTGGTACCGGGTAGCTCCCCGGCTCGCCGACGCGGGATTGACCGTGGTGTGCCCGGATTTGCGCGGGTACGGCCGGTCGGCCAAACCCGATCCCGACGAAAACCACGAGGTCTACTGCGATCGCGCGATGGCAGCCGACATCGTGGCTTTGATGCGCAGCCTCGGCCACCGCCGATTCGCCGTCGTAGGACACGATCGCGGCAGTTACGTCGCTTACCGCACCGCGCTGGACCATCCCGATTCGGTGTCCCGTCTCGGCGTCCTGGACAGCGTGCCGATTCTCGAGGCGCTCGAACGCGCGGGCACTAAGTTCGCCACGGCGTGGTGGCACTGGTTTTTCCTCGGTGCCTCCCCGCACGCGGAGCGGGTGATCACGGCGGATCCCCTTGCCTGGTACCGCCCGGACGAGAAAGCCATGGGGCGCGAGAACTATCTCGACATGACGCGCGCGATTAACAATCCGGCCACCGTGCGGGCCATGCTGGAGGACTACCGCGCCGGGCTGACCGTCGATCGTGCCCACGACGAGGCGGACCGGGCGGCACAGCGCGTCATCTCCTGTCCGACCCTCGTCGCCTGGTCCGTCAGGGACGACATGGAGGACCTTTACGGCGATCCGGTCGGCATCTGGCGGTCGTGGGTCAGCGGCGAGCTGACGTCCGCCCGCATCGAGTCCGGGCACCACATGGCCGAGGAAAATCCGGACCAGCTCTCGGAAACGCTGGTCCGGTTCCTGCGGTAGCCGCTGGTCCGTTCCGCGCGCCAGCTTCCCTCGTCCGGGTGTTTGCCTCGCTCTCCACCGGGTATCAGGACCGTGCTGGCGATGGAAGGAATTCGAGGGCAGCGGGTCGGCGCGCGGAGGATGACGAGAGCATGACGGGAAATCTGTCCTCCTTGGTGTCGCGTGCGTTCCGCGGGGCGGGACAGGTCGCGGGCGTGGCCGTCGAGGCGGTCAGCCTCGGAACCGATGCCGTGGCGACCGGAGCGGGTGCCAGCGTCCGCGCCACGACCTGTGCCGCGCGGGTGTTGCGCGACGCTGTTGTCCATGGGGCCAAGGGAACCGAGGCGGTGTGGCGGCACGGGCAGAAGCTCCACGTCGGACTACGGCCGGAATCCACTGGCGACGCGAGCCGGTTCGGACGCGTGGTGCGCAAGCTGGTCCGCGAGGCGGTGGCTCGGCCCGACGTCCTGGCTGCCTATTGGGACGCTGGTCTGTCCCGGATGGTGCTGACGGTGGCGGAAGGCGCGGCCAGCGACCGTTTGGTGGCCGCCGTGACGGCCCGTGCCCGGAAGCACGGGCTTTCCGTTGGCCCACCGGACGAAGCGTCCTCGCATCCCGGCGATCTCAGCGCGGTCCAGACGCAGGCTGCCGCGCTGGCGATCAGCGGCGCCGGACTCGCGATGGCGACTGCTGCCACGCCCCTGCGGCTGCGCCGTCCGCCGCAAGTGCTGTCTGCCGCGCTCACCGCGGTGCGGGAACATCCGCTCGCACAAGACTTCTTGCGCGCCAGGCTCGGCAGGCCTGGTGCCGAACTGGCGGTCGCCACCGCCAACGCCGCGCTGCACGGCATCGGGAAGTCACCCGCCGACCTTGCCCTCGACGTGCTGCTGCGCGCCGGGCAGCTCGCGGACGCGGTGGCGCAGGTGGTCGCGTTCGAACGGTCCTGCGACCGGTTGTGCGTGCCCGACCGCGACTGTCCCACCGCCCGGCCCGAACGCAGGCCAGCGCCGCCGGATCCGGTCACCGACTACGCCAAGACCGCGCTGACCGGCGGCCTCGTCGGCGCGGGGGCGACCGTGCTGTTCAAACGCGACCTCAGCCAGGCCAGTTCGGCGATCCTCGCCAGTTCTCCCAAACCCGCTCGCTACGGCTGGACTGCCTACGCTTCGGGCACCGGACTCGCCCTCGCGCGCGAGGGGGTGCTCGTCCGGAATCCAGACCGGCTCCGGCTGCTGCAAGCGGCCGACACCCTTGTGGTGCACAGCAACGCACTGTGCGGCGACCAGCGCACGGTGCTCGAGGCCCATCCCACTGACACCGAGTGGGCGGAAGGCCGACTGTGGCAAGCGGCCTTGCACGCCGTGGACGGCGAAGACAGCCCCGTGCGGCTGCGGCCGGCACCCGACGATCCCGATGCCGAGACCGGGTTGATGATCGCCTCGGCCGACGGCGTGGACGTCGGAACGGTGCTCGTCGGATGGGTGCCCGATCCGCTGGCGGAGAGCGTGCTGGACGCGGCCGGGCAAGCCGGTCTGCGGATCGTGGTTGTCCAGGGCAGCTCTCCGGGTGCTGACGCCGCGCTGGCGGACGAGGTCGTCACCGATCGCGCGATGGCCGAGGTCGTCACCGGGTGTCAGGAGGACGGCCATGTCGTGCTGACCCTGGCCCGCGTCCCGCCGAGCGCGGACGCGTCTGCCCGGGACGAAGCGCTGGACGGCCTGCTGCGCGGCGATCTCGCGGTCGCGGTCGCGCACGGATGCGATGCCGCGGTGTGGGCCGCTGACCTGCTGTCGATCAGTGGCTTGGCGGGAGTCTGGCGTTTGATGCGCGCGGTGCGCAGCGCGCGTGCCGCTGGCGACCGGGCGACGACCTGCGCCGAGGCCGCAGCGGCTTTGTCCGGTCTGGTGGTCGCCACGGACGGGCACCGGCAGTGGCGGCGCCTGTTGTCGCCGTTGGCGCGGCTGACTCCGGTCAACCTTGCCACCGGTGTCGCGCTGGCCGCGGGATGGCAGAGCGCCGTCGCCATGGCAGCGGAAACGGCTCCGGCGCCGCGGCCGCGAGTCGCCTGGCACGCGTTGCCGCTGGAGGAAGTGCTGCGCAAGCTGGCCTCGGATCCGCGTCGCCGCCGATCTCGCCGCGCCGGTCTGCCCGAGCGCGCCCAGCACTTGGCCGCGGAGGCTGCCGAACTGCCCGGGACCGCGCCGGTGGCGACTGGGCTTCGTCTGGTCGGCGCGATGCGCGGCGAGTTGAGCGATCCGCTCACTCCGGTGCTCGCGGTCGGAGCCGCCGCGTCCGCGATTCTCGGATCCACTGTGGACGCGCTGCTGGTGCTGGCCGCGATGGGGGCCAACGCGCTCGTCGGCGGGGTGCAGGGCTTGCGCGCGGAGCAGGCTCTGGCGGGCCTCGCGGCGACTCAGACTCAGCAGGCCCGTCGCCTGGCCTCCGCGGACGCCGAACCGGAAGCGGTGGACGCAACCGACCTCCGGCCGGGCGACCTGGTGGAACTGCGAGCGGGCGACGTCGTGCCCGCCGACGCGCGGTTGGTGCGGCTGCACGACCTCGAGGTCGACGAATCGGTGCTGACCGGCGAATCCCTGCCGGTGCCGAAACAAACCGCGCCGACCCCGGCCTCGGACATCGCGGACCGCCGGTGCATGGTTTTCGAAGGAACCACCGTGGTCGCGGGATCGGCTCGGGCGATTGTCGCGGACACGGGCGACCGCACCGAGGCCGGGCGCGCCGTGGCGTTGGCGTCCCGCACCGCGCCGGCCGCCGGGGTTCAAGCGAGGCTGCGGGAACTGACCAGGGTTGCTCGCGTTGGCGGACAGCCCGCGGCCCAGCGCAGCACCGATGGTGTCTGGGCTTCGCGCGGCGGGAGTGAACCCGGTGGTACTGACCGGGGATCACCCGCGCACTGCCCTGGCTGTCGCCGTCGAATTGGGCTGGCTCGAGGACACCTCGGTCGTGACCGGGCAGGAACTGGCGGCGCTGGACCGGGCCGGCCGGGCGGACCTGTTGCGCGAGGCCGGAGTGGTGGCCCGGGTGGCACCGGAGCAGAAGCTGCAAGTGGTCGAGGCACTGCGTGCGGCGGGCCGGGTCGTGGCGATGGTCGGCGACGGCGCGAACGACGCCGCCGCCATCCGGGCCGCCGACGCGGGCATCGCGCTGGCCGCACGCGGATCCGCGGCCGCGCGCAACGCCGCCGACATCGTGCTGACCGACGGCGACCTCCGGGTACTGGCCGACACGGTCGACGAAGGCCGGGCGCTGTGGCGCAGCGTCGCGGACGCGATCAGCATCCTGATCGGCGGCAACGCGGGCGAGGTGGGGTTCACCGTGCTGGGCACGCTGCTGTCCGGGGCTTCGCCGTTGTCCACGCGGCAGTTGCTGCTGGTGAACCTGCTGACCGACATGTTCCCGGCGATGGCCATCTCGGTCACCCCCAGCGCCGCGCCGGACGCCGGAGAGGACGTGGGCACCGGGTCGCTCGGCGCGCCGCTGACCCGGCAGATCCGGGACCGGGGCGTCGTCACGGCCTTGGGAGCGACCACCGCGTGGCTGGCCGGCACCTGGACGCCGGGCACCGCGCGCCGAACCAGCACGATGTCGTTGTGCGGTCTCGTCGGAGCGCAGCTGGTGCAGACCCTTTCCGGGCGCGAGCACAGCCCGCTGGTCCTGGCCACCAGCCTCGGCTCGGCGGCGGTGCTGTTCGCGGTGGTGCAGACGCCGGTCGTGAGCCACTTCTTCGGCTGCACCCCGCTGGGCCCGGTGGCGTGGGCGGGGGTCGGCGGCGGCATCGTGGTGGCGAAGTTCGCGCCGCCGATGCTGCCGGTGGTGGAGTCGGTCGTATCCCGGGTCGCGGCGGCGGCTCGGTGAGCTGGGTTGTCCGGAGTGGACGGTCACGGCTTTCGGTGTGGTAATCGGTTCCGGTTCAGCTGTCCCGGCTAGTGGCGAGGCTGCCGACCGCGACCCGGTAAGCCGTGACTGTCCGGAGTGGACGGTCATGGCTGTCGGCTTGGTGCCGCGTCCCTTCTCCCTAGCCGCGCGCCGCTCGGACCTCGGGCAGGCACCAGTGCTTTCCCGTAGTCCACCCGAGAAAACGCCGTCCGGTCCCGCCGCCGATGCGGCCCTCCGGGGTGAACCGGCCGCCCTCCACCACGTGTGCCAAGCCGGTCACGGCCGGGGTGAAGCGTTCGGCCAGGCCCGCTCGGGTCACCTGCTCGGCGAGCTCGTGGACGGTCGCGCGCTGAGTTTCGACGTCGCAGAAACTCAGGAAGAACAGCGCCTGCCGCCAGGCGTAGGCCGCGTTCTTGACCGCTTGCAGGGCCGCGTGGTGGTGGTCGGTGCGCGTCGCCAGCCGGATCACCGTCCACGTCAGCGACTCGGCGGCCAGTTCAGGGGCCGACGCCTGGAGCCGCTTCCGCAGATCGAGCGTGTGCACCAGGACTGCCAGGTTCTGCGTCGTGAGAATCTGGCTCTGCTCCAGCACCGTGCCGTTCATCGCGACCGAACGGAGCCGCCACGACGTGCGGGTTCCGCCGGCTCGGGCGAAGCACAGGTCGGCGAAGTCGTTGGCGGTGCCCTTCGCGAGCGCGCGGAACCGGCGCGGGCGGGGCTCCGACGTCCAGGACTCCGGCAGGTCGTAGTAGCGCGCGTAGAGCGTGCCCGCCATCGTGCGGCTCGTGAGTTCCGCTGCCGTCCGCCACTTCTCGGTGAACATGCCCGTGAAGATGTCGGCGGCGACCTCCTCGACCAGCGGCATCGGCAGCCCGGCCTGTTTCGCCAGCGCGCCCAATTCGCGCACCAGGGTGTTCGGCAGGATCGCCTGCGGGAACGCGCTCAGCGCCAGCAGCACCGTCTGGGAGAGCGTCTGGCGGGCCGCCCGGGTGACGTCCGGACGCCGCGTTCGCAGCCGGTCGAGCGCGTGGACCCAGGGGAGTTCCTCGATCCGGACCTGGTGTTCCAGGTCGAGCAGCAGCAGACTGCGGCGACGGCGGAAGGCCGCGTAGGTCTGCGCGTACAGCGTCGAAAGCTGCTCGTTGTCGAAGTTCGCGGCCAGCAGTTGCGCGGTGATCTGCGGCAGGACCGTCGCGAGGACGTCCGCCGACGTGATCACCTTCCGCGCGACCAGTTCCTCGATCGGCGCCTCCAGCGCGCGGGCGACCTTGGCGACCAGGTGCGCCGGCGCGTCCCCGGCGACCGGCTCGATCGACGGCAGCCCGCCGTCGGCCGGGAAGCGGTCCAGTCGTTCGGCCAGCGCGGCGGCGGTTTCGGCGTGCGTGGGCCGCGCGGCGACCGAGGCCTGCAGCGCTCGCAGCGCCGCCCGCGGTTCCGAGCCCGGCTCGCCGTGCTTGGTGATCGTGTTCGCCAGGGCACGGCGGATCCAGCCGACGTCCCGGCCGGTCAGTTCCGAGCTGTCGCGCTCGCACGCCCGCAACGCGCGGTACAGCCGGGTGAAGTTGCTCTTCGGGTGGACGTGGACTCCCGACGCGGTGTGCCGGAAGCGCGCGCTCGCGTAATCCTCGAGCCATTCGGCGCGACGCTGCTGCCAGTCCTCCGGCCAGGTACGGCACGGCCAGCCGCCGGTGACGCCGGTTTCGTCCAGCCGCGGCAGTTCGCCTTCGACGGTGTCGCACCACAGCGCGACCAGCCGGTCGAACAGCGGGTGCCATACCGCCAGCGTTTCCAGCATCGCCTTGATCGCGGGCGGGGTGCTCGCCGACCGCAGCGATTCCCGGACCTCGCCGACTGTGCTCAACCGGACCAGTGCGCCCGCAGGTCGCGGCGCCGAGCCGGGCAGCGGGGCCAGGCGCAGGCGATGCAGGTGCGGCCGCAGTTCGGCGATCAGGTCGAGCGCCGCTTCGGCGTGCCCGTGCTCCAGCAGCCACGCGACGGTCGGCAGCGCGGCGTCCTCCGGGACGTCGATCCGGTAGGACTCGGCGGCGAGCATGCCGCGCAGCGCAGCGCGGCGAGCCCGGCGTCGGTGAGGTACCAGAGGTTGAGCCGTTCGCGATCGGTCCGGCCCGGTCCGTCGGGGCACAGAGCGGCCTCGGCGGGGGACAGCGGGACCTCGGCCAGGCACCGGCCGGTGGCGAACCCGCCGTGCACGACTTCGAGGGTCACCCACGCCGGAGCGCCCGCGACCGGGACCCGCGAGCCGATCCGCAGCGAACCGGTGGCCATGCCCGTGAGGACGTCCTGCCACCGGTCGGCCTTCGCCCGCGCACGACGGCGCGTCCCGCCGTCCTTCGCGGACAAGGCGGTGCGCACAGCCCGTTCGAGCTGCCCGTAGGCGTACCCCGGCGACGCGGTGTGTCCCATGTGGATTCCCCCTGTGGTCAAGACTTGGAGGCAGGAGTCGAACCTGCGCCTTCCCGGGTAACAGCCGGGTGTTCTGCCTGCTGAACTACTCCAAGGAGCGGGGGATGGACATGGAGGCGGGACTCGAACCCGCGCCCTCCCGGTCACGAGCCAGGCGATCTGCCGCTGATCTACTCCATGCCGTTCCCCGCGTCCGAAATCCTATGTCGCGGCGGGACAGCGCCGCCACTGATATTCCGGCTTACTCTGCGGGGTCCGGAAAATTCGGCAGACCCCACCCGGCGGCCACTCGGTCCCGGGTGAGCACCGCGGACGGCAGCCCTTCGGCAAGCAACCGCCCGTCGCGCAGCAGCAGACAGTGGGCCGCGCGGCGGGCAACCATGAGGTCGTGGGTGATGCGGACAACGGTCGTCCCGCCGCGCACCGTCGCGTCGAGCGCGTCGTCGATGAGGGTCTGCGCGTGCAGGTCCAGACCGGCCGCGGGTTCGTCTAGCAGCAGCAGATCCGACTGCTGGGCAAGGGCTTGGGCCACGAGCGTCCGTTGCCGCTGGCCGCCGGAGAGCGTGCCCAGCGGCTGGTCGGCGATCGACGCGATGTCCAGCTGCTCCAGGCAATCCTCGACGACGGTCCGGTCCCGGGCGGTGAGCCTGCGCCACGGGCCGCGGTGCGCCCAGCGGGCCATGGTCACCGTGGCGCGGACGGTGATCGGGAGTTCGCCGGACACCTCGCTGTACTGGGTCGCGTAGGCGGCGCGGAACCGGCTGGTGCGGTGCAGCGTGCCGGAGCTGATCGGCTGGATGCCGGCGATCACGTTGAGCAGGGTCGACTTCCCGGCCCCGTTCGCCCCGACGACGGCGGTGCTCCGCGCCGCGGGCAGCTCGGCGGTGATCCCGCCGAGCACCTCGTGCGACCCGTAGCCCGCGCGGACGTTCCGCAAGGTGACGGCCGGTTCGGCAAGGTTCACCAAAACCCCCTTAAAGAGAATGAAAACCATTTCCACTATAGTGGGGCCGTGGCCTGGTTGCTGACCCCCTTCGACGTGTCGTTCGTGCAGCGCGCGCTCGTCGCCGGGGTCCTCGTGTCGGTGATGTGTGCGCTGGCGGGCACCTGGGTGGTGTTGCGCGGGATGGCTTTCCTGGGGGAGGCGCTGTCGCACGGCATGCTGCCCGGGGTGGCGATCGCGTCGCTGGCGGGAGTGAACCCGCTGCTCGGCGCGGTGCTGAGCGCCGCGGTGATGGCCGGGGGAGTGACCGTGCTGGGCCGGTCGCGGCGGTTGTCGCAGGACACGCTGATCGGGCTGCTGTTCGTGGGGATGCTCGCCGCAGGCGTGATCATCGTGTCGCATTCGCAGTCGTTCGCGGTCGACCTCACCGGGTTCCTCTTCGGCGACGTGCTCGCCGTCGGCACGGGAGATCTGCTGGTTCTGGCGATCGCGCTGGGGCTGGTCGCCGCGGTGTCGCTTCTCGGGTACCGCCCGTTCGCCGCCGTCGCCTTCGATGTCCGCAAGGCCCAGACGCTGGGGTTGCGGCCAGGTCTCGCGAACGCGCTGGTGCTGGCGCTGGTGACCGTGACCGTGGTCGCGTCGTTCCGGGTCGTCGGCACCTTGCTGGCGTTCGGGTTGCTGATCGGACCGGCGGCCGCGGCGACGTTCTGGGCGCGCCGCATCACGACGGTCATGGTGCTCGCCGCGCTGCTGGGAATCCTGTCAACGGTCGCGGGATTGCTCGTGTCCTGGCACTGGGGCACCGCCGCGGGAGCCAGCATCGCGGCCGCCGCGATCGCGCTGTTCTTCCTCTCCGCTCTGCTGTCCGCCGTCCGCGGCCGCCGTCGCTGAACGAATCCGTTGTCCGACAACAGAAATCGAGGACGTATGACGACATCTCCTGTCCGCCGCGCGGCGGGCGTGCTGGCCGTGGCGGCGCTGCTGGCCGCCTGCGGGCACGATCCGGCGGAGCAACCCGCTGCCACGCCGCACGGCTACGTCGAGGGAGCGGAGGAAACCGCCGAGGCACAGTCGAGACTGGTCGTCGCCGACGCCTCGACCGGTGCGGCGCACGTGCTCGACCTGATCACCGAGCAAGTCACGCCGGTGGGAACGGTTGAGGGCGCGCATGCGATCACCGGGGACGGACGGTTCGGCTACCTCACCGGCCGCGCCGACGGGGTCCGCGTCATCGACAGTGGCGCGTGGATGGTCGACCACGGCGACCACGTGCACTACTACCGCGCTGCGGTGCGCGAGACCGGAACCGCGCCGGGCCAGCAGCTGCTGGCCGCTTACAGCGATCCCGCGGTCACCGCACTGTCCTTTCCGGACGGAACTGCCAAGTTGCTGGACCGCGCGAAACTGGACCGCGGTTCGATCGCCGAACTCGGCACGATCGCGCGGAGTCCGCATGCCGGGGTAGCGGTGCCCTATCGCGAACGCGTCCTGGCCTCGGTTGCCGATGGCGTGCGGGTGCACGACCGCCAAGGCAAGCAGGTCGCGGAGATCGCCCAGCCATGCCCGGAACTGGGCGGTGCGGCCGTCACGCGGCGGGGCGTCGTCTTCGGGTGCGCGGACGGCGCGTTGCTGGTCACCGAGAAGGACGGGACGTTCGCCGGGGAGAAGATCCCCTACCCGCGTCCGGTCGGCAAGGAGGAACGCGCCTCCAGGTTCGCGCACCGGCCCGGCAGCACGACCCTCGCCGCCGCGGCCGGGACTGACGCGGTGTGGGTACTGGACGTCCGGGCCCGGAAGTGGTCCCGGATCGAGACCGGTCCGGTCGCTGCACTGAACGCTGTCGGCGAGGACGCGCCGGTCTTGGTGCTGACCCGGGACGGCGTGCTGCGGGCCTTCGACCCAGGCAGCGGGGCGCAACAGGCGCAAGTCCCGCTGCTGCCCGCGGTCAACGGCCCGGTCGCCCCGGCGATCCAGGTCGACGCGACCCGCGCCTACGTCAACAACCCGTCCTCCGGCGAGATCTACGAGATCGACTACAACGACCACCTCCGCCGAGCCCGGACGCTTACCGTTCCCGGCAAGGCCAGCTACGTCGTGGAGACCGGCCGATGAGCAGAATCCGGGCCCTGCTGGTCGCCGCGCTCCTGGTGGTGTCCGGCTGTTCCGGCGCGGGCGCGAGCGGCGGTTCGGTGGTGGTGACCACGAACATCCTCGGCGACATCACCCGCCGCATCGTCGGCGACCAGGCGGGCGTGACGGTGCTGATGAAACCGAACGCCGACCCGCATTCCTTCGGCATTTCCGCACAGCAGGCGGCGGAGGTCGAACACGCGGGGCTGATCGTCTACAACGGACTCGGGCTCGAGGAGGGCATGCTGCGCACGGTCCAGGCGGCCGAGCGCAACGGCGTTCCGGCGCTGGCGGTGGGCGAGCGGGTCGACCCGATCAGCTACGCCGCCCACGGCGGTCCGGATCCGCATTTCTGGACTGATCCCGGCCGTGTCCGCGCCGCCGTGCCGGTGATCGCCGACCAGATCGTCGCGCGGGTGTCCGGAGTGGACGGGAACGTGATCCGGGCCAACGCCGAACGGTACCGGCAGGAACTCGGCACGCTCGAGGACACGATGCGCCGCCGGTTCGCGGAAATCCCGCCGCAGCACCGGAAACTGGTCACCAACCACCACGTGTTCGGCTACCTGGCCCAGCGGTTCGGCTTCCAGGTCGTCGGCGCGGTGATCCCGAGCGGCACCACGCTCGCCTCGCCCAGCGCGTCCGACCTGAAGTCGCTGGCCGACGCGGTGCGCGCGGCCGGGGTCCCGGCGGTCTTCGCCGATTCCTCCCAGCCGGACCGCCTCGCGCGGGTGCTCGCCGACCAGGCGGGCGTGCGGGTGCGGGTGAAGTCGCTGTTCTCGGAATCCCTCAGCGAACCCGGCCAAGGCGCGGCGACCTACCTGGAGATGATGCGAGCCAATACCGACGCGATCGTCGGCGGCCTGGCCGCGCCCTGATCTTCGACACCGAGAAAACCCATCCCCACCAAGGAGAACGAAATGCCAGTGCCGCCCTACCGAACCGCCTGCGCCGCTCTTGCCGCGGCCGGGCTGCTCACGGTGACCGCCTGCGGATCCCCGGAGCCGCCCCCGGCAGCCGCACCCCAGACGGTCGCCGATCCGGTCGCGATCACCTACGACGGGGGGATCTCGCTGCTGGACGGGAAGACCCTGAAGGTCGTCAAGGACCTCCCGCTGCCCGGCTTCAACCGCCTCAACCCGGCCGGCAACGACCGGCACCTGATCGTGTCCACGGCCACCGGATTCCGGCTCCTCGACGCGGCAGGCGCGACGCTCACCGACTCCGAGATCCGCGCCCCGAAGCCGGGACACGTGGTGCGGCACGCAGGCAAAACGGTCCTCTTCTCCGACGGCACCGGCGAGATCACGGTGCTCGACCCGGCGACGCTCGGGACCGGGAAACCGCCTGCGCCGCAGCACAAAACCCCGGAACCGCATCACGGCGTCGCGGTCGAACTGGCCAACGGTGAGCTGGTCGCCACGATCGGCAACGAGGACGCCCGGAACGGCATCGCGGTGCGGGACAAGGACGGCAAGGAGATCGCGCGCAACGACCAATGCCCGGGCGTGCACGGCGAAGCGACCGCGCGGGGCGAGACTGTTGTGGTCGGCTGCGAGACCGGCGCGCTGATCTACCGCGCGGGGAAGATCACCAAGGTGACCAGCCCGGACGCCTACGGACGCATCGGCAATCAGGCCGGCTCCCCGCAGTCGTCGATCACGCTGGGAGACTACAAAACCGACAAGGAAGCGGAACTGGAACGGCCGACGCGGGTCTCGCTGATCGACACCGAGAAGGCCAGCCTGCGGCACGTGGACCTCGGCACCAGCTACACCTTCCGCTCCCTGGCCCGCGGCCCGCAGGGCGAGGGCCTGGTGCTGGGCACCGACGGCAAGATCCACGTGATCGACCCTGCCGCGGCCCGCGTGACCCGGACGATCCCGGTCATCGGCTCGTGGCAGGAGCCGCTCGAATGGCAGCAGCCGCGTCCCGCGCTGTTCGTCCGGGGCGGGACTGCGTATGTGACGGACCCGGGCAAGAAGGAGGTTCACGCGGTCGATCTCGGGACGGGGGAGAAGACCGCGACCGGCACCCTCCCTGGGGTGCCGAACGAACTCAGCGGAGTCGTCGCGGAAAGCTGAGCAAGGGGTGGCTGGTGGGCGGCGGAATGTCGCCCACCAGCCACGAGTCAGCGAGCGGCGGCGCTTCACCCAGTTCGTGGCGGGAGCCGCGTCCGGCGTTGTTCGTCCGGGGTGGGACGGCGTATGTGACGGATCCGGGCAAGAAGGAGGTTCACGCGGTCGATCTCGGGACGGGGGAGAAGACCGCGACCGGCACCCTCCCTGGGGTGCCGAACGAACTCAGCGGAGTCGTCGCGGAAAGCTGAGCAAGGGGTGGCTGGTGGGCGGCGGAATGTCGCCCACCAGCCACGAGTCAGCGAGCGGCGGCGCTTCACCCAGTTCGTGGCGGGAGCCGCGTCCGGCGTTGTTCGTCCGGGGTGGGACGGCGTATGTGACGGATCCGGGCAAGAAGGAGGTTCACGCGGTCGATCTCGGGACGGGGGAGAAGACCGCGACCGGCACCCTCCCTGGGGTGCCGAACGAACTCAGCGGAGTCGTCGCGGAAAGCTGAGCAAGTGGCTGGTGGGCGGCGAAACATCGCCCACCAGCCACGAGTCAGCGAGCAGCAGCGCGGCGCTTCGTCCAGATGTCGTAAGCGACCGCCGCGAGCAGGACCGCGCCTTTGACGAGCATGACGCGTTCGCTGGGCGCCCCGATCAGGGACATCCCGTTGTTGATCACCGCCATGATCAGGCCGCCGGTGATGGCTCCGACGACCTTGCCGACCCCGCCCTGGACCGCGGCGCCGCCGATGAACGCGGCGGCGATGGCGTCGAGTTCGAAGTTGACGCCCGCGGTGGGCCCGGCCTGGTTGAGCCGTCCCGCGAAGATGATGCCGGCGAGCGCGGCGAGCACGCCCATGTTGACGAACACCCAGAACGTCACCGATTTGACCTTGACCCCGGACAGCGTCGCGGCCTGGAGGTTCCCGCCGATGGCGTAGATGTGCCTGCCGAACACGGATTTCCCGGCGACGAGCGAGTAGCCGAGCACGAGCACCGCGAGCAGGACGAGCACCCACGGCAGATTGCGGAACCGGGCCAGCTGCACGACCACGGCCAGCACCAGCGCGGCGGCGACGGCGATCTTCAGCACGAACAGCGGGAACGGGTCGACTTCCTGGCCGTAGCCGAGCCGGGCGGCGCGTTTGCGCCACTGCGTGAGCACGATTCCGGCCACCACGACGACCCCGGCGAGAAGGCTGACCAGGTCCGCGCCGCCGAGCGGGCCGAGGCCGATGTTGCCGAGGTATCCGCCGGTGAAGCCGTTGGACAGGGTGCGGATCGCGTCCGGGAAGGGGCCGATGCCCTGGTTGCCGAGCACGGTGAGGGTGAGCGCGCGGAAGGCGAGCATCCCGGCCAGGGTCACGATGAACGCGGGGATGCCGAAGTAGGCGACCCAGTATCCCTGCCAGGCGCCGATCACCGCGCCGACGACGAGGGTGAGCACGACCGCGAGCGGCCAGGGCAGCCCGAGATTCACGGTGAGGACCGCGGCGACCGCGCCGGTCATCGCCACCACCGAGCCCGCGGACAGGTCGATGTGCCCGGAGATGATCACCAGGATCATCCCGATGGCGAGGATCAGCACGTAGGAGTTCTGGACGATGATGTTCGAGATGTTCTGCGGTTCGAGCAGCGCGCCGCCGGTGATCACCTCGAACAGCACGACGATCAGCGCGAACGCGACGTAGATGCCGCTTTGCCGGAGGTTGATCGAGATCCGCCGGGGGCTGCGCCCGGCGGGCGGGGCGGCCGGATCGGCTGGCCGCACGGGGTTGGCGGTGGTCATGGCCGTTCCTTCGTCATGTGTCGCATGAGCAGTTCCTGGGTGGCGTCGGCGCGGGCGACCTCGCCGGTGATCCGGCCCGCGGACAGGGTGTAGATGCGGTCGCAGAGGCCGAGCAGTTCGGGGAGTTCCGAGGAGATGACGAGGACCGCTTTCCCCTGCGCGGCCATCTCGTTGACGATCGTGTAGATCTCGTACTTCGCGCCGACGTCGATGCCGCGGGTGGGCTCGTCGAGGATCAGCACGTCCGGATCGGTGAAGATCCACTTGGCCAGCACGACCTTCTGCTGGTTGCCGCCGGACAGCTTCCCGGTGACGCTGCGCACCGACGGCGCCTTGATCCGGAGATCGCGGTGGAACCGGAGCGCGACGTCGTGTTCGGTGTGCTCGTTGACCCAGCCGCGGCGGGAGAGCGAGGGCAGTCCCGCCGCGGAGGTGTTGCGCTGGATGTCGTCGATCAGGTTGAGCCCGTAGAGCTTCCGGTCTTCGGTGGCGTAGGCGATGCCGTTGCGGATGGCGTCGCGGACCGACCGCAGCGCGATCTCCTTGCCGTCCTTGACCAGCCGACCGGAGATGTTCGTGCCGTACGAGCGGCCGAAGACGCTCATCGCGAGTTCGGTGCGGCCCGCGCCCATCAGCCCGGCGAGCCCGACGATCTCGCCGCGGCGCAGGGTCAGGTTCGCCCCGTCCACGACGACCCGCCCGGGCTGGTTCGGGCTGTGCACCGTCCAGTCCTCGATCCGGAGCACCTCCTCGCCGATGTCCGGTTCCCGCGGCGGGAAGCGGTGTTCGAGGTCCCGCCCGACCATGCCGGTGATGATGCGTTCCTCGCTCAGCCCGGCGGCGCCGAGCGTTTCGATCGTCTTGCCGTCGCGCAGGATCGTGACGGTGTCGGCGATCGCGGTGACCTCGCCGAGCTTGTGCGAGATGATCACGCACGTGACGCCGTCGTCCCGCAGTTCGCGCAGCAACCCGAGCAGATGCGCCGAATCGTCGTCGTTGAGCGCGGCCGTCGGCTCGTCGAGGATGAGCAGTTTGACGCGCTTGGACAGGGCTTTGGCGATCTCGACCAGCTGCTGTTTGCCCACGCCGAGTTCGCTGACCGGCGTGACGGCGTTCTCGCGCAGCCCGACCCGGCGCAGCAGGTCGGCGGCCTCGTGGTTGGTCCGGTTCCAGTCGACCCAGCCGCGCCGGGCCCGTTCGTTGCCGAGGAAGATGTTCTCGGCGATCGAAAGCTGCCCGCACAGCGCGAGTTCCTGGTGGATGATCACGATGCCGCGGCGTTCGCTGTCGCGGATGGACCCGAACGCGCAGGCCTGGCCGTCGAAGGTGATCTCGCCGTCGTAGCTGCCGTGCGGGTGGACGCCGGACAGGATCTTCATCAGGGTGGACTTCCCGGCGCCGTTCTCGCCGCAGACGGCGTGGATCTCCCCGCGCCGGACCGACAGCGTGACGTCGGACAGCGCGGTGACGCCGGGGAAGGTCTTGGTGATCCCGCGCATGCCGAGCAGTTCGGTCATTTCAGCTGGCCCGCCGTGTAGTAGCCGGAGTCGAGCAGCTCCTTCTGGTAGTTGGACTTGTCCACCACGACCGGCTGCAGCAGCTGGGACGGGACGACCTTCTTGCCGTTGTCGTAGTCGGTGGTGTTGTTGACCGCGGGCTTCTGTCCCTTGAGGACGGAGTCGGCCATCTTCACCGTGACGTCGGCGAGCTTGCGGGTGTCCTTGAAGACGGTGGAGTACTGCTCGCCCGCGATGATGGACTTGACCGAGGCGACTTCGGCGTCCTGTCCGGTGACGACCGGGTAGGGCTGGCCGGCGGTGCCGTAGCCGTTGCTCTTGAGCGCCGACAGGATCCCGATCGAGAGGCCGTCGTAGGGGGAGAGCACGCCCTGGACCTTCGCGCCGCCGGTGTAGGTCTTGGTGAGCAGGTCTTCCATCCGGCGCTGCGCGGTGGCCGGGTCCCAGCGCAGGATCGCGGTCGGCGCGAAGTCGACCTGACCGCTCTTGACCACCAGCTTCTTGCTCGCGATCAGCGGTTTGAGGACCGACATCGCGCCGTTGTAGAAGAAGGTCGCGTTGTTGTCGTCCGGCGAGCCGCCGAACAGTTCGATGTTGAACGGGCCCGGCCCGTCGCCGAGGCCCTTGAGCAGCGAGTTCGCCTGCTCGACGCCGACCTTGAAGTTGTCGAAGGTGGCGTAGTAATCCACGGCGGTCGAGTTGCGGATGAGCCGGTCGTAGGCGATCACCGAGACCTTGCGGTCGGCGGCCTCCTGCAGCTGGGTGGTGAGCGCGGTGCCGTCGATCGAGGCGACGACGAGCAGTTTCGCGCCCTTCGTCAGCTGGTTCTCGATCTGGTTGACCTGGGTGGGGATGTCGTTCTCGGCGTACTGCAGGTCGACCTGGTAGCCGAGCTTCTCCAGCGCGGCCTTGATGTTGTCCCCGTCGTGGATCCAGCGCTCCGACGATTTGGTCGGCATCGTCACGCCGACCAGCGCGCCGGCGGATCCGCCCGCCTGCTGGTCGACGGTCTTCGCGCTGGACCCGCAGGCGGCGGCGCCGAACGCGAGCACCGCGACCCCGGCCGTCGCCGCGACGGTGCGGATTCCTCGAATGAACCTCATTGTTCGTTCTCCTTCTTTCAGAAACCCTGGGCGAGCCGGTGGTAGGCCTGGTTCCAGCGGATGCGGTCGGCGAAGTCCGCGGTGGTGGTGCTTCCGTCGATGACGAGCAGTTCGACGTCGAGCATCCGGGCGAAGTCCCGGACGGTCTCGGTGCCGACTGCCTGGGTGAGGACGGTGTGGTGCGGTCCGCCGGCGGTGATCCACGCTTCCGCGGACGTGGCGAGCGACGGCGCGGGCTTCCACACCGCGCGGGCCACCGGCAGGTTCGGCAGCGGTTCGTCGGGCGGGACGACGTCGATTTCGTTGGCCACCAGGCGGAACCGGTCGCCGAGGTCGATCAGGCCCAGCACCGTGCCCTGACCGGCCGCGGCGTCGAAGACCAGCCGCACCGGGTCCTCGCGGCCGCCGATGCCGAGCGGGTGGATCTCGCACGACGGCTTGCCCGCGGCGATGCTGGGGCACACCTCGAGCATGTGCGCGCCGAGGATCTTCGGTTCGCCAGGCCCGAAGTGGTAGGTGTAGTCCTCCATAAAGGACGTTCCGCGGTTCGAGCCCCGGCCCATCGCTTTCACCGACGCCAGCAGCGCGGACGTCTTCCAGTCGCCTTCGCCGCCGAAGCCGTAGCCGTCGGCCATCAGCCGCTGCACCGCCAGTCCCGGCAGCTGGCGAAGCCCGCCGAGATCCTCGAAGTTCGTGGTGAACGCGCCGAACCCGCCTTCGGAGAGGAAGGACCGCAAGCCGAGTTCGATCCGCGCGGCGTAGCGCAGCGACTCGTGCCGCTCACCGGCGCGCGCCAGCTCCGGTGCGAGCGCGTACTCGTCGGCGTACTGCGCGACCAGGCTGTCGACGTCCGAGGCGGAGGCCGCGTCGACCCGTTCGGCGAGTTCGGTGACGCCGTAGGTGTTCACCGAGACACCGAACCGCAGCTCTGCCTCGACCTTGTCGCCTTCGGTGACCGCGACGTCGCGCATGTTGTCGCCGAACCGGGCCAGTTTCAGCGTCCGCAGGTGAGCCGCGCCGATCGCCGCGCGCGCCCACGCGTCGATCCGGGCGACCACCGCCGGATCGGCCGCGTGCCCGGCGACCGTCTTGCGCGGGATCCCGAGCCGGGTCTGGACGAACCCGAACTCCCGGTCGCCGTGCGCGGCCTGGTTGAGGTTCATGTAGTCCATGTCGAGCGTGGCCCACGGCAGCGCCGCGTCGAGCTGGGTGTGCAAGTGCAGCAACGGTTTGCGCAGCGCGTCGAGTCCGCTGATCCACATCTTCGCCGGGCTGAAGGTGTGCATCCACGCGATCACGCCGACGCACGCGGGGTCGGCGTTGGCCTCCTGCAGCACCTGCCGGATTCCGGCGGACTCGGTCAGCACCGGTTTCCCGACCAGTTCGCACGGGAGCCCGCCGGAATCGGCCAGCAGCTGCCGGATCCGCAGCGACTGCCCGGCGACCTGGTCGAGGGTCTCCTCGCCGTAGAGCGCCTGGCTGCCGGTGAGGAACCACACCTGCGGCTTGGTCGCGAAAATCATCTGTTCTCCTTGCTGGATCAGGGTTTTCAGCGCTGCCCGTAGACGTTCTGGTAGCGCGCGTGCAGCCGGTCGACGTCGGTTCCCGAGAGCGGGACGGGCGTGCCGAGCTGGTGTGCGATGTGGACGGTGCGGGCCACGTCCTCGACCATCACCGCGGCCTTTACCGCGTCCCGCGCGGTCGCGCCGACGGTGAACGGGCCGTGGTTGCGCATCAGGACGGCGGGGGAGCGGGTCGCGCGCAGCGTTTCCACGATGCCGCGGCCGATCGAGTCGTCGCCGATCAACGCGAACGGGCCGACCGGGATCTCGCCGCCGAACTCGTCGGCGATCATCGTGAGCACGCACGGGATCGGCTCGCCGCGCGCGGCCCAGGCCGTCGCGTAGGTCGAATGCGTGTGCACGACCCCACCGACCTCGGGCAGATGCCGGTACACGTAGGCGTGCGCGGCAGTGTCCGACGACGGGGCGAGTTCGCCGTGCACGAGCTCGCCGTGCAGGTCGGTGACGACCATGGTGTCGGCGCTCAGGTCGTCGTAGGACACTCCGGACGGCTTGATCACCATCAGGTCCTCGCCGGGCACCCGCGCCGACACGTTGCCCGAGGTCCAGACGACCAGCTCGTTGCGCGTCAGCTCGCTGTGCAGCCGCGCGACGGATTCCCGCAGCTCCGCGATCGTCCCGCGCGCCTGGGCGGTCAGCGTCATCAGTTCTGTCCTTTCGCGACAGTGGCCAGTTCGCGGCGGCGCGCGGCGAGACGGTGCAGCACGTCGTTGCCGCCGCGGCCGAAATAGTCGTGCAGCGCGGTGTATTCCGCGTACAGCTCGTCGTAGGCCGACACGTTCGTCAGCACGGGTTGGTGCGCCATCCGCTGGACCGAACCCATCGCCGCCGCGGCCGCGCGCACGTCGGGGTAGGCGCCGGCGGCGACCGCGGCGTGGATCGCGGAGCCGAGCGCGGGTCCCTGCGCCGAGCCGATCACCGAGAGCGGCAGACCGGTGACGTCGGCGTAGATCTGCATCAGCAACGGGTTCTTGGTCAGCCCGCCCGCGACGATCAGCTCGGTGACCGGGACTCCGGCGGCCTCGAAGGTCTCGATGATCTTGCGGGTGCCGAACGCGGTGGCCTCCAGCAGCGCCCGGTACACGTGCTCGGCCCGGGTGCTCAGCGTCTGCCCGACGAGCACGCCGGACAGTTCGTGGTCGACCAGGACCGACCGGTTGCCGCTGTGCCAGTCGAGCGCGACCAGTCCGTGCTCGCCGATCTCCTGCTGCGCCGCGAGCCCGGTCAGGAACTCGTGGAGCCCTTCGGTGCGCGCAGCGTCCGAATAGGACTGGGGGACGCAGTGGTCGACGAACCAGCCGAAGATGTCGCCGACCCCGCTCTGCCCTGCCTCGTAACCCCAGAGCCCGGGGACGATGCCGCCGTCGACGACCCCGCACATGCCCGGGACCTCGCGCAGGTCGGCGCCGTTCATGACGTGGCAGGTCGACGTGCCCATGATCGCGACCATCTGGCCCGGCTCGACGGCCTGCGCGGCCGGCGCGGTGACGTGCGCGTCGACGTTCCCGACCGCGACCGCGATCCCGGCGGGCAGCCCGGTCCAGGCCGCGGCTTCCGGGCTGAGCTTCCCGGCGAGCGAGCCCAGCTGGCCGATCGGATGGTCGAGCTTGTCCTCCACAAAGGACGCGAAGCCGGGGTTGAGGCTGCCGAGGAATTCCCGGCCCGGGTAGCGGCCGTCCTGGTAGATCCCCTTGTACCCGGCCGTGCAGGCGTTGCGGACGTAGGTCCCGGTGAGCTGCCAGACGATCCAGTCCGCCGCCTCGACCCAATGCCGCATGGCCCGGTAGACCTCGGGGGCTTCCTCGAACAGCTGCAGCGCCTTGGCGAACTCCCATTCGGACGAGATCAATCCGCCGTACCGCGGCAGCCACGGCTCAGCGCGTTCGCGGGCCACGGCGTTGATGCGATCGGCCTGCGGTTGCGCGGCGTGATGCCGCCACAGCTTCACGTACGCGTGCGGATTGCCGGTGAACTCCGGGAGCTCGGACAGGGGAGTGCCGTCCGCGGTGGTCGGGATCATCGTGCAGGCGGTGAAATCCGTGCCGATCCCGATCACGTCCTGCGGATTGGCGCCCGCTTCAGCCAACGCGGCGGGCACGGCGGTGCGCAGGACGTCCACGTAGTCCGACGGGACCTGCAACGCCCAGCCCGGCGGCAACTCCTCGGCGGTGGCGGGAAGCCGGTCGTCGACGACCCCGTGCCGGTATTCGGTCACGGCGGTCCCCAGTTCGGCGCCGTCGCGCACCCGGACCACCACGGCGCGTCCGGAGAGCGTGCCGAAGTCGATGCCGACGACGAGGGAATCTGCTGGCACTGGAGGGATTTCCTTCCGGACTCCACGCCGCGCGACGGGCTGCCGCTCGACTGTTAGCGCTAACATTTGAAGGGTGATCGCTTGCTTGGATGCGGTCGTGCGGTGCTCTTACCGGGGCCCGGTGCTGTCCCGGACGATCAGATCGGGTGCGACGAGATGGCGGATGCCGGGGTCGCCGCCTTCCATGCGTTCGACGAGCAGCCGGAACGTCCGCCGCCCGACCTCGATGAAGTCCTGCCGGACGGTGGTCAGCGGCGGGCTGAAGTACGCCGCCTCCGGCACGTCGTCGAACCCGGCCACGCGAACCTGGCCCGGCACCGAGATGCCGGCCTCGGCGAACGCGCGCAGCACGCCCAGCGCCATCTGGTCGTTCGCGACGAACACCGCGTCGGGTCGGGTTTCGGCGACCAGACGGCGTCCGGCGTCGTAGCCGGAACGCGGACTCCAATCCCCGCGCAACGGCGGCGGCACCCGCGCTCCGCGCCGCTCGAGCGCTTCCCTCCAGCCGCGCTCGCGTTCCAGCGATTCCAGCCAGTCCTCCGGACCGGCGACGTGCCACACGGTTTCGTGCCCGAGCGACAGCAGATGCTCGGTCACCCGGCGGGCCCCGTCGTACTGGTCGACCGAGATCACCGGCACCGGAACGGATTCGCCGCCGCCGACCGCGACCATCGGGATGTCGCCGGTCACCTGCCGCAACGCCTCGCCTGCCGCGACGTGCGGCGCGATCACCACGATCCCGCCGACCGCCTGCCGCCGCAGATTGTCCACCGCCTCAGCGAAAGTCGACCGCCGAGGCCGGCTGACGCTGGAGATGGTGACCCCGTATCCCTCTTCGCGAGCGGCGTGCTCGATGCCGTACAACGTGCTCGCCGGACCGTACAAATTGGACTCCAGCGCCACGACGCCGAGAATGCTCGACCGCCCGGTCGCCAACGTCCTGGCCGCCGAGTTCGGCCGGTACCCGAGCTCCTCCACCGCGGCGAGCACCCGGGCCCGCGTCTCCGCGCGAACCGTCCCGGTGTCGTTGACGACCCGGGAGACAGTCATGTGCGAAACACCCGCCATGGCAGCCACTTCGGCCAGCCCGGGCTGGCGTTTGGCAGTGGGACCGTCGGTGGGCATCCCCGCACCTCCTCGCTGAAGTTCGCGGCGTGAGCATGGCAATGTTAGCGATAACAGGCGGCTGGTCAAGGCTTTCTTCGCAACTTGGTGCGGGACTGGTGCCGACGGGGGTGTGAGGCAGCCGGTCAAAGGCCCTGTCATGAGTGCTGGGCGATCTTCCAGCACGGCGGGCAGGCGTGGCGGGCGGCTGGCGCTGAGCCCTCTTTCAGCCAAGACGCAAGGACTGCGCCGGGACGCGAGTTGGTGCGCGAAGCGAAGCCGACCTCTAGGCGCTATTGACTACGATCACGGCGGCGCCGACGCGCTCAAGCTCGACCTTGACGCCGTCCGCCCGTGTCCGGCTGATGCGCGTGAGCAGTGGAGACGGTGCCGATTCGACGAGGTCTTTCGCTTCTTTGAGCCCTAGTCCGGCCACGTGCGCTCGGACGATTTTGATCACCTGGATCTTTCTCTCGCCTGGGTCGGCGAGAATGACGTCGAACATGCCGGTGTAGTTGACTGGGCTTTGTTGCGGCGGGAGTTCGTCAAGATCGACTGCCGCGACGACGGCCGCGAGTTCGGGCTCGGCGGACGTCGAGAGGGCCGCGAGGTACTCGCTTGGACCAGTTCTCGTCAGCCGGAGGTCGTCGCTCGCGTCGTTGACGACTGTCGCCGCGTCGGCGACGTCCCATCGGATGCCAGTGAACGACTCCCGGGTGAATCGAGCCGCGAGGATCGCTTCCGCATGTGCACGTCCATAGGCGTCAGGCGCAGTGGTGCGCAACGCGATGATGCGTTGGCTGAGCAGTCCCGGGGCGACCGCGAACGCTTCCCTGGCCGTCGTGAGGACGTAGCCGCACACCATCAAGGTGTAGAGATCTGCGGATTCGCGCTTGGTCAGTTTCTTCAACGAGATATTCCCCGCCGCGGTCGTCGTCGGACAGCGCTCGGGAATCGCTGACGCATTCGGAACCAGGACCGCGACGGACGCTTCACCGGCTTCGACGCCGATCGGTACGGCGGCGGCATCGTTGTCTTCAAAGGCTTCCGTGAGCGTGGCCATGACGACGTCCGGATCGTTGTCGTGCAGCTGTTGCCACAGCCCGTCGAGTTCGGCCTGCTGCTGCTCGCGAAGCAGGCGATTCTTCTCGCGAAGATCTGCCAGTTCGGCCTGCGCGGCTTGCTCGGCCGCCACCTTGGCCTGTTTGCGTGCTCGTCGTGCGAACACGCTGATGCCCGACAAGCTGGACTTCCTATGCTGCGAGAGGAGTGCGTGCTCGTTCGGCGGGGCTGGCTCTGGAGCTATTGGGTGTTGAGCGTCGGGGAAGTCTGGTCGATGGAGCGTCAGGATGGCTTGCAGTGCGGAGGCCAATGCTTCGGCTTGCTGAGCCTTGACGGCGGCGGCAAGCGACCTGGAGGTCGATGCCGTGGAGGAGCCGCGGACCGTCCGGTGACCGCCACCAAGCGCTGCGTAGAAGCTCGCGGGATCGAGGCTCGTCGAGATACTGGCGCGGCCGCTGCCGAACTGAACTTGAGCGGCTCCAGGCCCGACGCCAGCACGCAATCCCCGGTTCGACGTTCTGATTCGAACGCCCGGGGTCAGGTTCACGGAGAAGGTCATTCTGCACCTCGGTTTGTGTAGCCGCTGTCTATGACGCCGCGGCCTGCGGGGAGAGCTCCTCGTCGCGGCGGGTCAATTGACGGCTGGTACGCCACTCCTGGGCTTCCGGCTCCTCGATGTAGTCGACGAGATTGTCCTTCAGGCCCAGCTCTTCGAGAACTGCCAAGATTTCGGACGGGGTGGCGTAGAAGAACTCGCGCCGGAGGTTGACCCGGTTTACGCGACGCGCGGCGAGGTGCTGATGCAGCCGCGTTTCCAGGCTCACCGCGTCGGCGTCGAAGATCGTGGCATGGACGTCGAATCGAAACGGGACCGAGGCGTCGCCGAGTTCGCGCACACGTTCGAGCGGATCGAGCCGACGCGTCAAGCCGATCTTGACGACACCGTCGCCGAATGACCCGACGTTGGAGATCACGTAGACCCACCCGGTGCGAATATTCGCTTCGCGCTCCTCGACGCCTCTGATCGCGTCGCCGATTTCGTCGAGTTTCGTCTGAGCTGCTTCTGCCTGCTGCTCGTCGCCGGACTCGGCCCACTTCCGCAGGGCGTTGCGCCAGTGTGCCTCTTCCTTGGCCAGCCTGGCTTTCTCGCGCTCGAACTCTCGCCGGGCCTGCTGTTCGTCCCGCTGGCGTTCCCGTTCAGCCCGGATGCGTTCCTTCTCCTCTTCGACCTTCGCGAGGTGATCAGCGGTGAGTTCGAGTTCTTCGAGACGCAGCCGGTGATAGCCGGGGGAGATGTTGATGTGCATGGTCTTGCCGAGGCGGGAGATGATGTCCCGGGTCTTGGTCAACCGGTCCTTCGCGGAGTCGAGACGGTAGGGGCGCATGGATCTCACACAGTTGTCCGCTTCGGCGTTGTAAGCGCGCAGCATCAGCTTCGAGAAGTCCCTGACCATGCGCTGCCCCTGTACTGTTGATCCGTTCACCGTCCAATCGGTGCCGGCAGTGATCGCATGATTATTCTTCGCGGATACTTTGATCGAGTCCCTCAGCCGTTGCAGGGCTGCTTTGTAGGCGACGGCGTCGGCGAGCCGGTGCCGGAATTCGTAGATCCCTGCCTCTTGAAGCAGTGTGATCTCCTCGGTCTTGACGATCTCACCGCGGAGAGCTGAGAGCTTCGTCGTTGCCTCATCGATCTGTTGCCGGATCGAGGCCAGGTGCGCCGCGGCGCTGTCCTGCTTCCGTGCCTGATCGTCTCGTTGCACCTGCGCTTTCTGCTCGAGTTCGGCGAGCGTTTGGCGCATCTGGTGAATTTCTTTCTCCGCCTCCAGTGCGTCGCGCCCCCGGAGTTGGACGCATTCGGCTTTGAGATCAGCAAGCTCCACGGTCAACGCAGTGTTGTGCGCGCTGAGTTCACGGACCTGGGAAGCAGCTTGGCGGAAGTTGGCGGTCTCCGTGGCGAGGTCGGCTTCGAGCCCGCGAACCCGCTTCCGGGCACCGAACAACCTGGGCTTGCCCGACGTGGGAGCGGGACCCGCTTGAGCAGGTGCCGGGCGGGCTTCCTGCTCAGTATCGGGTGTCCACAGCTGCCAGAACTTCGGCGGTGCCGGCCAGTCAGTTGGCGGCTGCCAGCCTGGCGGAGGCGTCCATCCGGCGGGAACCGCCGGCCAGTTCGGTGGCGGATTGAATCTATATCCCATGCCGCTGCCCTCCGCTGTGCGCGATCAGAGCAGGAGTCGGTGTGACGGGAAAGCGTGTTACACGGCATGGCCCGGTTGCCAAGCACGGGACCGGGGAGCTAATGGCGGCCACCGGTCATAAGGTTGTCTTCAAATGCGAAACAAGCGAATGGCAACGCGGTTCTGGGCAATGGGGAGGAGACACGCCTCGACACTGTTCATTCATGGTCCAGCGGCTCAGCCGCAGGTCGTCTCGCCGAAGGGCCCACCGGTTTCTGCGCATGGCTGGACGTCCGACAGTCCGGCTGAGAGTGTCCGAGCGCGCCCGACAGGGCGGCGTCTCACCGCCGCGGAACCGGCCGCGAGAGCCGCAGTTCGATCAACTCCGCCCCTCGCCGCAACAGATCCACCCACTGCTCCGGATCATGCTGGAACCGGGAAGCAGACCAGCCAACAGACAAGCTCCCGTACGGTTCTCCGCGCAAGAACACCGGCACCGCGAGCGTCGCCACCCCGGTGTCGTACTCGCCGGTGGTGAACGCCCAACCCCGCTCGGCGACCTCGGCCAGATGTTCGCGGAGCACGGCGAGATCGGTGACCGTATCCGGCGTGAACCGGGCCATCGGCCGGTCGGCGAACAACCGGTCGCGTTCCTCTTCGGACAGGAACGCGAAGTAAGCCTTGCTCGTCGCCCCCGCATGCGCCGGGTACAGCTCGCCGACCAGTGAGTAGCCGCGCAGCCGTCCGTCCGCGCCTTCCGCGGCCAGCACGCATCGGGTGTGCGCGCCGTCGGGCAGGGACAGCAGGGCGGCGTGTCCGGTCTGGGCGGCGAGGTCGGACAGGACCGGGACCACCAGCAGGTCCAGCGCCCCGGCCCGGTCCCACATCCGGCCCAGGTGCAGTGCGGCCGGGCCGATCCGGTACTTGCGGGTGCTGTCGTCGCGGACGAGGAAACCGCGGTGGGCCAGCACGGCCAGGAGCCGCTGGGCGATCGACGTGTGCAGCCCGAACTCGCGGGCCACCGCGGTGACGCCCCATTCCGGGCGGGCGCGGTCGAACGCGAGCAGGACCTGCAGCGCGCGGTCCGCGGTCTGCGGCAGGCCGGGCGGGGTGGTGCGGTCGTCGGGGTCCGGCATCCAGCCATTGTGCGAATAACGGGAAATGCTGGCAATGCCGGGGCGCCCGGACGGAATCTGGTCGGACCAATCCCCGGCGGCCTTGAATACTCCAGAGGAACCACATGCTCAAACACGTCCTGGAACTGCTCGAAATCCTCGACGACCCGGCGGTGACCGGGAAAGAGGTCGTCGCCTACCTCGACGCCGTCGCCGGCGCGGACGGCAGCGGCGCGGAGATCACGACGGTGCCCGGTCCGGCCGGGAAGACCGACTTCGTCCGGGTGCGCGTGTCCGGCAGCCGGGGCCGCACCGCGGGTGGCGACGCGCCCACGCTCGGTGTCGTCGGGCGGCTCGGCGGGGTCGGCGCCCGGCCGGAAGTGACCGGGTTCGTGTCCGATGGGGACGGTGCGGCCGCCGCGCTCGCCGCCGCGGCCAAGCTGCTGTCCATGCGGGCTCGCGGGGACGTGCTGGCCGGCGACGTGCTGATCGGGACGCACGTCTGCCCGGACGCGCCGACCCTGCCGCACGATCCGGTGCCGTTCATGAACTCGCCGGTCGACATCGCCACGATGAACAGCTACGAGCTCTCCGACGAGATGGCCGCCGTGCTGTCGATCGACACCACCAAGGGCAACCGGGTGATCAACCACCGCGGGCTCGCCCTTTCCCCGACCGTGCGCAGCGGCTACATCCTGCGGGTCTCGGAGGGCTTGGGCGAACTGCTGGAGGCGGTGACCGGAGCGCCGCTGGTGACCTACCCGATCACCACGCAGGACATCACCCCGTACGGCAACGGCGTCTATCACCTGAACTCGATCCTGCAGCCGGCGACAGCCACGGACGCGCCGGTCGTCGGGCTGGCGATCACGTCGGCGGCGACGGTGGCGGGCTGCGCGACCGGCGCCAGCCACGAGACGGACATCGCGGCCGCCGCGCGCTACGCGGTCGAGGTCGCCAAGCAGTTCGGGGCGGGCGCGCTGCATTTCCACGACGAGGCAGAGTTCGCCAATCTGCAAGCCCGCTACGGCTCGATGGCGCACCTGCAGACGCTGGGCACGGAGGTGGCCGGATGAGCACCGCGACGAAAACCGCGAAACACGCCAAGAAACGGATCGGCAACGACGACTACTCGCTGCGCCGCGTCCCCGAAAACGCCCGCTACGGCTTCGGTTCGATGCTGCTGCAGTGGCTCGCGCAGTCCGGCTCGCTGTCGCAGTTCGTGCTCGGCGCGACGCTCGGCGTGGGGATGCGCTTCTCCGACGCGTTCTGGGCGTTCACCCTCGGCGCGGTGATCCTGGAGGTGGTGATCTTCCTGATCGGCCTCGCCGGGCAGCGCGAGGGGCTCACCATGACCATGCTGACCCGGTTCACCGGCTTCGGCCGCAACGGGTCCGCGCTGGTGAGCCTGGTGATCGCGATCAGCCTGGTGGGCTGGTTCGGCGTGCAGAACGGCATCTTCGGCAAGAGCATGCACGCCCTCGTCGGCGGTCCGCCGTGGCTGTGGTGCGCGGTGTCCGGCGTCGTCTTGACGCTCCTGGTGATCTACGGCTTCAAGTACATGATGTGGCTGGCGAAGATCGCGGTGCCGCTGTTCTTCGGCCTCGTCGCGTGGAGCGTCATCTCGACCCTGTCCGACCACTCGGTGGGCGCGCTGATGTCGGCCGCGCCGACCGCGACGGCGATCTCCATCCCGGCCGCGGCGACGATCATCGCGGGCGGCTACATGACCGGTGCCGTGGTGGCTCCGGACATGACCCGGTTCAACCGCAAGGGCTGGCACGTCCTGCTGCAGAGCTCCGCGTCGATGGTCTTGTCGGAGTACATCGTCGGCATGACCGGCGTGCTGCTCGGGCACCTGGTCGGCAGTTCCGACGTCACGCACATCGTGCTGTCCACGTCGGGCTTCGTCGGGCTGATCGTGGTGGTCCTGGCGACCGCGAAGATCAACGACTGGAATCTCTACGGCTCTTCGCTGGGCGTGGTGAACTTCGTGCGGACCGTGTTCGGCCGCCCGCTGCACCGCGGTGTCGTCACCCTGGTGATCGGCATCGCCGGGACGGTGCTGTCCGCGATCGGCTTCCTCCAGCACTTCACCGCGTTCCTGTCCGTGCTGGGCGTCGCGATCCCGCCGGTGGGCGGCATCATCGTGGCCGAGTACTTCCTGGTGCGCGGCCTCTCCACCCCGCTGCGGGAGACCAGGGCCGCCGGCCGGGTGCCGACGTCGATGCCGGTGTGGGTGCCCGCCACGCTCGCGGTGTGGGCGGCGGCGTTCTGCGTCGGCGAGTTCGTGCACTGGGGCATCCCTGCGCTCAACTCGCTGCTCACCGCCGCGATCCTGTACACGGTGCTGGGCCGCGCCGGGCTGATCCGGCCGGTGGGCTCGGCGGAACTGGAGGAGGTGGCGCGGTGACCAGCGCACAGGACGAGGTGGTCGACCTCTGCCGGGACCTGATCCGGATCGACACGTCCAACCCGGGCGCGACCGAGCGGCCCGCCGCCGAGTACGTCGCGGAGAAGCTCACCGACGCCGGGCTGGAACCGACGCTGGTGGAAAGCGCGCCCGGGCGGGCCAGTGTGTTCGCGCGAGTGTCCGGTGTGGACTCGTCGCGTCCCGCGCTGCTTCTGCACGGGCACCTGGACGTGGTGCCCGCCGACGCCGACGAGTGGAGCGTCCCGCCGTTTTCCGGCGAGATTGCCGACGGCATGCTGTGGGGCCGCGGTGCCATCGACATGAAGGACTTCGACGCGGCGATCCTCGCGCTGGCGCGGCAGTTCGGCCGCACCGGCGAGAAACCGGCGCGGGACATCGTGTTCGGCTTCCTCGCCGACGAGGAGGGCGGCGGCAAGTTCGGCTCGCACTGGCTGGCCGAGCACCGCCCGGACCTGTTCGACGGCGTGGGCGAGGCGATCACCGAGGGCGGCGGGGTGTCGTTCGACCTCGGCAACGGCAGCAGGCTGTATCCGATCGAGTGCGCGCAGCGCGGGCAGGCGTGGCTGCGGCTGACCGCCACCGGCCGGGCCGGGCACGGCTCCTCGCCGAACGACGAGAACGCGGTCACCGATCTCGCCGAATCGCTCGCCCGGATCGGGCGGCATCGGTTCCCGGTCCGGCTGATCGAACCGGTGCGGGCGCTGCTGGAACGCGCCGCCGAACTGCTCGGCGTCCCGTTCGATCCGTCCGATGTGGACGGAAGCCTGGCGCGGATGGGCCCGGTGGCCGACCTGGTGAACGTGATCCTGCGCAATTCGGCGAACCCGACCATGATCTCCGGCGGGTACCAGGTGAACGTCATCCCCGGCCGGGCCACCGCCGCGGTCGACGGCCGGTTCCTGCCCGGGTACGAGAAGGAACTGCTGGACACCATCGACGAGCTGCTGCTGCCGTCGGTGCGCCGCGAGTTCATCCACCGCGACATCGCCATGGAAAGCGGCTTCGACGGCCCTCTGGTGGACGCCATGTGCGCCGCGATCACCGCGGAGGATCCGGACGGCCACCCCACGCCGTACTGCAACGCGGGCGGCACCGACAACAAGGCGCTGTCCGGCCTCGGCATCCGCGGCTTCGGGTTCAAGGCGCTGCGCGTCCCGCCGGAACTGCCCTACAACCGGCTGTTCCACGGCGTGGACGAACGCGTCCCGCTGGAGTCGCTGCGGTTCTCCGTCCGGGTCCTCGACCGGTTGCTGCGGACTTGCTGAACAATGGCGGGCGAACCAAGGAGAATCGCGTGACTGACTTGCTGTTGCTGTCCAATTCGACCAACCACGGCCACCAGCCGCTGGAACACGCGCTGGACGCGGTGGCCGAGGTGCTGGACGGACGCACCGAGCTGCTGTTCGTGCCCTTCGCGCTGGCCGACCACGACGGCTACACCGAGCGCATCGCCGCCGCCGCGGCACCGCTCGGGGTGCGGGTGCGCGGGCTGCACACCGCCGAAGACCTGGTCGCCGCGGTGCGTTCCGCCGAGGCCGTGTTCACCGGCGGCGGCAACACGTTCCGCCTGCTGGCCGAGCTGTACCGGCGCGAGTTGCTGCAACCGTTGCGGGACCGGGTGTCCGAGGGAATGCCCTACCTCGGTGCCAGCGCGGGAACCAATATCGCCGGGCCGACGGTGCGCACCACGAACGACATGCCGATCGTGGAACCGCCGAGCCTGACTTCGCTGGGCCTGGTGCCGTTCCAGCTCAACCCGCACTACGTCGACCCCGATCCGGGCAGCACGCACATGGGCGAGACCCGGGAGAAGCGGCTCGCGGAATTCCACGAGTGCAACGACATCCCGGTGCTCGGCCTGCGCGAGGGCACCTGGCTGCGCGTGCGCGGGGATTGGGCGGAACTCGCGGGCGTGTCCACGAGCGGCGGCGCGGCCGGGCGGCTGTTCCGGCGCGGCTTGCCGGGCGAGGATCTTTCCGGCGACGTGAGCGATCTGCTCGCTCCGGCGCGCGAACCGGTGTGGGGCTGATCGCCCGGCACCCCGGCAACTGTCCGTGAAGGGCCCCTTGGAAGGAATCTGATTTCCCATGCCAAGGGACTTAAGGCGACACCGCGGGGGTTGCCGGGCTCGTGTGCCCGCGTCGAAGGGCTGGCCAGGGTCGGCGGTCGCCGGGGAGGCGACAGGACGCTCGCGAAAGCGCTTGGCGGGACGCCGAGTCCCGTGCCGGGCGACGTCAGCCGCGATTCGGCCCGGCTGACCGTCCACAAGAGACGCAACAGCCGCCGAAATGCCCGTTTTGCGATTCCGTGACGGGTTATTCAGGTCCGTGAGGGTCGCCTTGAGGGAATCTGATTCCCTCAAGGCGACCCTCACGGACCGCAGCCACTCAGCACCTTCGGCCTGGGCAGGCTTGCCTCAGCCGCATCCACGGCGCCGCCTTGGGTTCCTGGCGCAAAATCTCATTCCCCTCAAGGGGCCCTTCACGTACGGTCACGGCGCTGGGCCGGGGGAGAGGACTCTGGCGAGATAGCTTGACACAAGCATCTTAGGACAAAGATACTTCCGGGCGACCCCGCCGGCCGAGGCGGCCGGTCTGGCGGCGCGGCGGGTCCGCGCGTTCCGGGCCGCCTCGCGATGGTCCGGCCCGGAAAGGAACCGCGGTGACTCTGCCGACCGAAGACCGGCGTCCCGGCGCGCCGATGACCGCGTGGCTGGGCGTGCTGGCGTTGCTGGCGGTCGTGGCGATCTCCTACATCGACCGGGTCAACGTGTCCGTGCTGATCACCGATCCGGCCTTCACGCGGCATTTCGGGATCGCGGGCAACCGGGCGGCGCAAGGCGCCCTGATGACGCTGTTCCTGGCCGGCTACGGAATCGCGGCCATGCTGATCACGCCCTGGTACGAAGCAGTTTTCGGGGTGCGGCGCGGATTGCTCGTCAGCCTGGGGTGCTGGGCGTTGTTCACTCTCGTGTCCCCGTACGCCGGGAGCGCGATGCTGCTGCTGACCCTGCGGTTCCTGCTCGGGGCCAGCGAGGGGCCGCTGTTCTCGCTGAAAACCATGTACGTCAAGGACAATTTCGCCGAAGGCGCGTGGGGCAAGCCCAACGCGGTCAGCTCGATGGGCGTTTCGCTGGGCACGGCGCTGGGCATCCCGGTGATCACCTTCGCTCTCGTGCACTTCGGCTGGCACGGCTCGTTCCTCCTGCTCGCGGCGCTCAATCTCGTGGTCGGGCTGCCGCTGGTCGCGGTGTTCGTCCGGGCCTCGCGCCGCCGGACGGCGGTCCGCGAACCGGCGTTGCGGCGGTTCGCGGGGGCGCTGCGCACGCCCAAGCTCGGCTGGATCCTGCTGATCGAGGTGGCGACGCTCGGCTATCTGTGGGGCAGCACGTCGTGGCTCCCGTCGTATTTGCTGCAGGCACGGCATTTCTCGCTGGCGCAGATGAGCGCGCTGTCGGCGCTGCCGTTCGTGGTCAGCCTCGGGTCCGGGTTCCTCGGCGGATGGCTCATCGACCGGATGCCGGCCCGCCGGGCGCCGCTCGTGCTGGTCATCGGCAGCGTCGGCACCGCGCTGTGCGCGACGGCCGTGACCTTCGCCGATTCGCGCTGGCTCGCGGCGGCGACGCTGATCCTCGCCAACGCGTTCTGGGGCCTGCAAGGACCGGCGATCCCGACCCTGGTGCAGCAATACGCGCCGGCGGGTGCGGTGGGCAGCGCCTACGGCTTGATCAACGGGGTCGGCAATCTGGTGTCCGCGCTGCTTCCCACCTTGATGGGCGTGGCGATCGCGGCGGGCGGCGACCACGGGTTCGCCGCCGGGTACGCCCTGCTCGCCGCGACCCAGCTGCTCACGCTGGTCGGTGCGGTCGTGCTGCTCCGCGGCCGCGCTCCGGCCGGGAAAGCACCCGCCGCGGCCGGTCAGCCCGCGGCGCAGTCCCGTTAGGACGCGGATAGGCTCCGTCCGCATGCCGCGGAACGAGGAGCCGATGACGATGGACCCGGTCGACCAGGTGGTGGCGGACTGGGCGCGGGAGCGCCCGGACCTGGACGCCTCGCCGATCGCGATTTTCGGCCGGGTCCGCCGGATCGCCGACCTCGCCGCCGGCGGACTGCGCGAGTACCTGGCCCCGCACGGCCTGACCCCGGGCGCGTTCGACATCCTGTGCAACCTCCGCCGGGCCGGCCGTCCCTACCGGAAGACGCCGTCCGAGCTGGCCGCCTCCGCGCTCGTCACGTCCGGCGCTCTCACCGGACGGCTGGACGCGCTCGAACGCGACGGGCTGATCCGCCGCCGCGACCACCGGGGCGACCGCAGGGTGAGCTACGCCGAACTGACCGCCGCAGGCCGCAAGCTCATCGACCGGGTCCTCGAAGGACATCTCGAGCGCGAGGAATCGCTCCTCGCCAACCTGGACGAGGCGGATCGCAAGGACATCGAACGGGCGCTGGCCCTGCTGGAAAGCGCGGTCCGGCGCGATAACTAACCGCGGGCAGGCAGGCAAGCAACCCGGTGCGGCGCGAAGAATCCAAGGCCTTCGCTCGGCGGTGCACCCGACACTGCCGTCTGACGCGCCCGAAGCTTGCCGCGCGGCTGGTCGAGTTGGCTTGACGCGTCATCCGGGTGCTTGCGGGAGTTCGACGACGAACCGCGCCCCGCCGCCCGGCCGTTCCTCCGCCCACACCCGTCCGTCGTGGCGGTAGACGTGGTCCGCGACGATCGCCAATCCCAGACCGGTCCCTGAATCGGGATCCCGCCGTCCGGCGTGCACCCCTCGGGAGAATCGCTCGAAAATGCGTTCCCGGAGTTCGGCGGGCACCCCGGTGCCCGCGTCGTCCACTTCCAGCCGGACCACGCCGTTGCTCGCGTGTGCGGCCACGCGAACCGCACCGCCGCCGTAGCGGGCCGCGTTGTCGAGGAGGTTCGCCAATACCCGGTCGAGGCGTCGCCGGTCCGCGGCTACCAGCAGCGGGTCCGGGGCGAGGTCGAGAGTCGGGCGCGGGGCCGGGCTGCTCGCGACGCCGCTGCGGACGAGCGAACCGAGGTCGACCAGTTCGCGTTCCTCGCCGTGGTCGGCTTGGTCGACGGCCGAGATCTCCAGCAGGTCGAGCACCATGCCGCGGAACCGCCGCAGTTCGGCGAGCAGGAGCTGCAACGCCTTCTGCGCGGGCGCGGGCATCGCGTCGCGGCGGCGTTCGAGGACTTCCGCGACGGACGTCATCGTGGTGAGCGGGGAGCGCAGTTCGTGGCTGACGTCGGCGGCGAACCGGGCGTCGCGGCGGACCCGTTGTTCCAGTGCGTCGGCGGTGGAGTTGAACGTCGCGGCGAGCGGGGCGAGGTCGGGTCCGGCCTGTTCGGGCAGCCGGGCGCGGAGGTCGCCGCGGGCGATGCGGGCGGCGGTTTCGGTGAACGCGGCGAGCGGACGGAGCGCGCGCCGGGCCGCCCACGCGCCGAGTGCGACGCCGAACAGCCCGCACGCCACGGTGCCCGCCACGAGGATCATGCGCAGGTTGCGGAAGGTCCGTTCGAGCCCGAGCAGCGGATGCAGTTCGACGTAGTAGCCGTTCGACCGGGCGAGTTGTTGCGCGACCGCGAGGACCGGGATCCCGTCGGCGGTGAACCGCTCGTGCGCGGGCGCGCCGGGGCGGGCGCGGGAGAGCAGGCCGGGCGGGAGGTCCGCGGGGCCGACCGGGCGTCCGGCGGTGTGCCAACCGCCCGGCAGGGCCACGAGGATCGTCGAATTCGGTCCGGAAGTGAGGCCGGACAGCAATTCGCCGAGACCGCCGGTCCGGTTGCGGAGCTCGTTCTCGACCAGTCGCGCGTTGATCCGGGAATGCCGGTCCGCGCTCTGCTGGCGCTGGTTGAGCAGGTAGTCGGTGGCGAGGTGCCAGGTCGCCGCCGACAGCGCGCTGACCACCACCAGCAGCCCGAGCCCGAACGCCGCGGAAACCCGGCAGCGCAAGGAAACCCGGCAGCGCAAGGAAAGCCGGGACACGGAAGCGGGGATCACGGCCGGGGCTCGGCACGGTAGCCGATTCCCCGGACAGTGAGCACGAGACGCGGACAATCGGGATTCGGCTCGACCTTGCGCCGCAATCGCCGGATGTGGACGTCGAGCAACCGCGTGCCGCCGAAGTAGTCGCGCCCCCAGATCCGGTGCAGCAACTGCTCCCGCGTGACGACCTCTCCGTCGGCGGCGGCCAATTCGGCCAGCAGGCGGAATTCGGTACGGGTAAGGCGAATGGGGACGCCTTCGCGGGAGACCGTGTCGTCGTGCGTGCTCAGCAGCAGATCGCCGACCTGGAGACAACACCTGCGAACCGGCGCCGCGCGGCGCAACAACGCGCGGATGCGGGCCGCCAGCTCGCCGGCGACCAGCGGCTTGGTCACGTAGTCGTCCGCACCGGCTTCCAGCCCGGCGATGACGTCCTGGCTGTCGGCCCGGGCGGTGATGACGATAACCGGCAGATCCCCGCGCACGCGCAGTTCCTTGCAGACGGCGAGCCCGCCCATGCCCGGCAGCATCAGGTCGAGCAGGACGACGTCCACGCGCACCGATTCCAGCATCGCCAACGCGTCCTCGCCGCACGCGGCTTGGGTCACCGAGCAGCCCTGGTCCGCGAGAGCGAGCGAAAGCGCTTCGCTGATCAGTGCGTCGTCCTCGACCAGCAAGACTCGGACCGTCATCGAGCCGCCCCTCCGCCGCGGAACCTGCCCTAGAAATTGTTCCCTACCGCGGCAAGGGCAGGCGGGGTGCGGATTCCTGTGCGAATCTGGGCGGACAGTGGGGTTTTCGGTGGGGGTGTCGTGAGTGGCGATGCCGGTGAGAACCGGCATCGCCACTCACGACCTCACGGCAGCTGCCGCACCAGGTAATCCCACACCGCCTGCACCGCACGCGGGTGATAGATGTGCTCCCGCTTCGCATGTGACTCCTCCGGCGGCGACCAGCTAGGCCATCCGCCGAAGGACTGGGTCAGCAACTGCTGTTCACAAGCCCGCTCCAACACCACCGCGGCGACGGTCGCGCTTTCCACCGAATCGCCGACCGCCACGATTCCGTGGTTCACCAGGAATACCGCCCGGGCATCGCCGAGTTCCGCGGCCAGGGACTTGCCCAATTCCGGCGTCAGGATCAGATCCGCGGTCTCGGTGTAGCGCGGCACTTCGGGCGGCACGAACAGGTTCGCGGCATGGCTCACCGGCCGCAGCTCCTGTCCCGTCGCGGCGAGGGCGACGGCGTGCGGGGCGTGCGTGTGCACCACCGCGTTGACGTCCGGCCGCGCGGCGATGACCTCGGTGTGGATCGGGTATTCGCTGTGCCGCGGCCCGGTGCCGGAGACGACCTCGCCGTCGGCGTTGACGAGCTGCACCCGCTCCGGCGTCACCTCCTCCATGCCCCATTCCGCGGACTTGATCCACACGCCCCGTCCGTCAGCGTCGCGGCAGGAGACGTGGCCCCAGATGAGGTCGCCCTGTCCTGCGGTGGCCAGGATCCGGGACGACAGCGCGACGAGTTCCTGTTGCGTGCTCATCGGTGCACCAGCCCGCCGTTGACGCTGAGGGTCTGGCCGGTCAGGTAGCCCGCGTCGTCGCTGAGCAGGAACGCGGCCAGCCCGGTCATGTCGTCGGCCCCGGCGGGGCGGTGCAGCGATTGGGCGCGCAGCATAGCCTCGCGTTGTTCGGGCGTCACGGTTTCCCGCGCGACTTCGGTGTAGACCGGGCCCGGCGACAGGGTGTTGACCCGGATGCCGAACTCGCCGAGTTCCCGTGCCATCGAGAAGGTCATGCCGTGCACACCGCCCTTGCTGGCGACGTAATGCAGGTATCCGGGGCGGCCGAGTTGCACCGCGTCGGAGCCGATGTTGACGACGCTTGCCGACGGTGAAGCCTGGAGCAGCGGGAGCAGCGCCGACACGAGCAGCCACGGGCCGCGCAGGTTGACCGCCATCAGACGGTCCCATTCCTCGTCGGTGATCTCCCAGAACGGCTTCATCTTGATGGTGGAGAAGATCGCGGCGTTGTTGATCAGGCCGTCGACCCGCCCGTGCGCCTCGGTGAGCTGCGCCGCGAACTCGGTGCAGCTGGCGCGGCTGGAGACGTCGAGGGCGTACGCGCTGGCTTTGCCGGGACCGTCGAAGGAAACGGCGGTGGCTTGGACACCCTCGAGGTTGAGGTCGGCGAGCACCACGGTCGCGCCTTCGGAGACCAGCCGGCGGGCGTAAGCCGCGCCGATGCCTTGGGCCGCGCCGGTCACGACGACGACCTTTCCGGCGAGTCCGTTGAGGGTCATGTCAGGCTCCAGCTTCGGTAGGAGGGTTCGCCGTCCGGGACGATCTCGGTGGACAGCAGCGTCAGGCAGCCGGGGCAGAACGCTTGGCGCAGCAGGACTTCCCGGTCGACGAACGCGGCGGGATCGGCGTGGACACCCGGTCCGGCGTCGGTCGAGGGCCGTTCGTGGCGCAGCGCGTGCGCCATCGGTTCGGCGGTGGTGTCGCCGATCCGGGCCGAGCAGTGGCGGCAGACGACCGCGCCGGTCGCGTCGTCCACGCGGAGGTTGAGGTCGAGGTTCACTGGTGCGCTCCTTCCGGCAGCGTGAGCCCGGCGCGCTCGTACCGCAGCCGGTCGCGGTGCGCCGCGGTAGCCGCGAGGTCAGGCGCGCCGTTGTCCAGCACGACGCCGTAGACGTCGAGCGCGGCGATCGCGGACACCTTGCCGTCGCGGACGTCGGCGGCGACGCGTTCGGGTTCACGGTGCAGCGGGTCGCCGATTCCGCCGCCGCCTTGCCAATGGGTGAAGTAGACGTCCGCTTCGGCGAGGTCGGTTTCCAGGTGCGGCGGGAGGGTGTCCGCGCGGCCGCGCAGGTCGTCGATCGTCTGCGGGATCCGGCCGTTCGCGAGCTGGTCGCGGACGGTGGTGTCGCGGACGAGGACGTCCCATTGCGTGGCCGCGGGATAGCCGCCGGAAATGCCGGGAGCCTGCGGGACCGCCTTGCCGTTCGCGGAGACGACGAGATGAACGCTGCGGGTGGGGGAGTCGTAGGGGATGAAGCAGCTCGACGCTCCGACGCCGCCGCGCCACCGGCCCGGTCCGCCGGAATCGACCTCCTCGCGCCGCCACAGGTAGAGCATCGGGAAGCTGAACTCGTTGATCTCGATGTCGGCGATGCGGCCCATCGGAATGCAGTTCTCGCCGCCGGTGTCGACGCCGTCGCCGTCCACCTTCGCGCCGAGGCCGCCGGACATCGCGTCGCACAGCATCGTGGCGAAGCCGCCGCCGCGCTGGTCGACGCCGGCCAGCAGGGTGAGATCCCAGGTGCCGCAGCAGACGCTCATCGCCGACCGGCTGAGTTCGGCGTGCGTGCTCAGCATCTGCGCGACGGTTTCGGAGACCGCGTTCTGCGTGGACCAGGCCGAGTTGACCGACGCCTTCCCGATGCCGGCCGGGAAGGTGCAGTTGTTGATCGTCCCGGGTTCGCTGACGATCTCGACGCACCGGTAGATCCCGCCCGGCGACCAGGAGATGTCCGGGCACAGCATGGTCAGGAGGATCGGCAGGATGCCGCCGCGCAGCCCGGCGAGGGTGCAGTTGATGATCCCGTCGACCTGCGGGTCGGTGCCGGTGAAATCGAAGGTCAGGGTGTCGTCCTGTTTGGACATCGCGACGACGATCTTGTGGATGTCCCGGTCGCCCGCCCGCGCGCCGTCCTGGTGCGCGACGGCCGACCACGTTCCGTCCGGCAGCGCTCGCAATTTCGTGCGCAGCTGGGCTTCCGCGTCGCCCATCATCTTCTTCATCACGGCCTTGACGGTGTCCGGGCCGTACTTGTCGATGAGCGCGGTGAGCCGGTCCTGCGCGACGTTGTTCCCGCCGATCTTCGCCCGCAGGTCCAGCCCGACCAGCCGCGGCACGCGGGACCGCCGCAGGTACATGTCCTCCATGTCCGAGCGCAGCGTGCCGCCTTCGACGATCTTCACCGGCGGGATCGGCAGCGCCTCCCAGAACACGTCGTGGCCCTCGACCGACCAGCTGCCCGGCGACACGCCGCCGAGGTCGACCTGGTGCGCGACCGCGCCGGTCCAGCAGAACAGCTGGCCGTCGTAGAACAGCGGGGCGAGGACGGTGACGTCGTTCTGGTGCAGCCCGCCGCCGATCCACGGGTCGTTCAGGAGGAACTGGTCGCCCGGCGCGATTCCCGGGTTCTCGGCGCGATGCTCGAGCGTCCAGCGCACCGCCATGTCCAAAGCGGACCCGAGCTGCATGTTGTACAGCCCGACCTGAACGGTTTCGCCGGTCTCGTCCATGATGCCCGCGCCGAAGTCGTTGCAGTCGGTCACGACGACCGAGCCGGACATGCGCTTGATCGCGTCGCCCATGTCGTCGGTGATGGCGACCAGCCGGTGGCGCACCACTTCGTAAGTGAGGGCGTCGACGTCAGTGGAGTCGACGCGGTGCAGTTGCAGGTCGCCGAACCGGGCTTCCGGGTCGAGGGGAGCGCCGGACTGGACGAATCGCTCGGATCCGGCGACGGGGATGACAGCCATCAGGAGTGTTCCTTCCGTTCGGGGAAACGGATCACGAGGTTGCCGAGACGGTCCACAGCGGCCTGAGTGCCCGGCGGGAGGGCGACGGTGGTGGTCGGCGCTTCGACGACGGCGGGGCCTTCGATCTCGTGGCCGGCGCCGAGTGCGCGGTAGTCGTAGATCGCGGCGGGCTGGCGTCCGGTGCGGACGTCGAGCAGGACCTCCCGTTCGCCGCTCGTGGCGGGCTTGCCGGGCAGGGTGCCGTGTTCGGGCAGTTCCGGCTGGATCTGCAGGATCCCGGTCGCGCGGACGCGGTAGGTGATCAGCTGCAGGCCTGCGTCCGGGAAGCCGGATCCCTTGCCGTACAACGCTTCGTAGCTCGCTTCGAAGTCGCGGCCGAGCTGCTCCACCGACTCGTCGGTCAGCTCGCCGCCGGGTACCGGGGTCGCGACCTCCGCGAGCTGCATGGTGTAGCGGATGTCGGCTTCGCGTTCGTAGCTGATCGCGGAGAAGGTGAGGCCCTGTTCGGCCAACCGGCGTTCCAGTTCCCGTTCCAGGCCGGTGAACACCTCGTTCGCGGTCTCGGCGGGCACCGGCATCGCGACCGGCTGCGACTGTTCCGCGGTCAGCACGATGTCCGAGGCGGCGAGGCCGTAGGCGGAGAAGACCGCCGCGGTGGAGCCGAGCGGGACCACGACCTCCTTGACGCCGAGGTCGGACGAGTAGCTCGCGCAGTGCATCGGGCCCGCGCCGCCGAACGCGTAGAGGGTGAAGTCGCGCGGGTCCTGGCCGGAGTTGACCACGACCTTGCGGACGAGGTCGGCGGTCTGGGCGTTCTGGATCGCGTAGATCGCCGCGGCCGCGTCCTCGACGGACATGCCGAGCGGGGTCGCGACCACCTTGTCGATGGCGTCCCGGGACAGCTGGACGTCCAGTTTCTTGCGCCCGCCCAGGAAGTTGTCCGGGTTGATGATGCCGAGGACGAGGTCGGCGTCGGTGACCGTCGGCTCCCAGCCGCCCTCGCCGTAACAGGCCGGTCCGGGGCGGGCGCCCGCGCTGCGCGGCCCGACGCGGAGGTTGCCGCCCGGGTCGACCCAGGCGATCGCACCGCCGCCGGCTCCGATGGTGTGCACGTCGACCATCGGCGTGCTGATCGTGTACTGGTTGAGGATCGTGCTCGTGGTGGTCACCGGTTTGCCGTCCACGACCAGCCCGACCAGGAAGGTCGTGCCGCCCATGTCGGTCGAGATCACCTTGTCGTGGCCCAGCGACGCGGCCATCCGGGTGCAGCCGACGACCCCGCCGGTGAGCACCGAACCGATGGTTGTGATCGCGTGCGCCGGCGCGTCCGCGGCCGTGACGCAGCCGCCGGAGCCCTGCATCACCAGCAGCGCGCCGGTGAGCCCGCGCTCCCGCAGTTCGGCTTCGAGCGGCCGCAGATAGCTGCCCAGCCGCGGGCCGACCTGCGTGTTCATGATCGTCGTGACGTTGCGCGGGTACTCCCGGATGCGCGGGCTGACCTCGCTGGACAGCGCCACGTACACCTCCGGCGCTTCCTCCTGGACGATCTCGCGCACCCGCTGCTCGTGCGCGGAATTGCGGAACGACCACAGGAACGAGACCGCGATCGCCTCCGCACCGTCGGCGAGCAGCTCGCGGACCGCGGTCCGGACGCCGTCCTCGTCGAGCGGGACGACGACGCGGCCCTGGTAGTCCACGCGCTCGTCGATCTCGCGGATCCGGTGCCGGGGCACCAGGGACGCGGGCTTCGCCGTGCGGGCCATGTGCTGGATGTCGTCGCTGCCGAGACCGGCGTAGCGGCCTTCGAGGTTCATGATGCTGATCGAGTCCGCGTGCCCGCGAGTGGTGAGGAAGCCGACCTGCGCGACGTCCCCGGTCACGAGTGCGTTCAGCGTCGAGGTGGTGCCGTGCACGACGTAATCGGTGTTGGCGAGCAGTTCGCGGACCGGGATGCCGAGTTCCGCGGCGAGCTCGTCGATCGCGGTGAGGAAGCCGGTCGCGAAATCCGGGGGAGTGGACGGGGTTTTGGCGGCGGCGAGCCGGTTGTGCTGGTCGGCGACGAAGGCGTCGGTGAACGTTCCGCCGGTGTCGATGCCGATGACGTACGCCATGAGGGCCCCTTTGCCTTCGATGGTCAGAACATGACGTTGATGGACTTGGTTTCCGTGTAGCTGAGGAGTTCTTCGAGGCTTTCCTCGCGGCCGACGCCGGATCCCTTCACGCCGCCGAACGGCACGTTGGGGAAGTGCCGGGACGAGCCGTTGATCCAGACGAACCCGGCCTCGAACGCGCGGGCGACGCGGTGCGCCCGGGTGACGTCGGAGGTCCAGACGCTCGCGGTCAGCCCGTAGTCGACGCTGTTGGCGATGCGGACCGCTTCGGCCTCGTCGGCGAACGGGATGACCGACAGCAGCGGCCCGAACACCTCCTCGCGGGCGATCCGCATGTCCGGGCGCACGCCGGTGAACACCGTCGGAGCGACGAACAAGCCCTGGTCGACGCCTGCCGGGCGACCGCCGCCGGTGGCGACCTTTGCGCCTTCGGACACCGCGATGTCGATGTAGGACAACGACTTCTCGTACTGCGCCCGGTTGATCATCGTGCCCTGTTCGGTGCGCTCGTCGAACGGATCGCCGATGCGGCGCGCTTCGATCAGCTCGACCACGCGGGCGACGAGCGCGTCGTGGACGTCCTGGTGGACGAGCAGCCGCGAGTTCGACCCGCAGGACTGTCCGGACCAGGTGAAGTTCATGCCGAACACGGCTCCGGCGGCCGCCGCTTCGAGGTCCGCGTCGGGGAACACCACCATGGCGTTCTTGCCGCCGAGTTCGAGGCTGACGTCCTTGACGCCGCTCTCCGCCGCCGCGCGCTGGATGGCGCGTCCGGTGGGTTCGGACCCGATGAACCCGATCCGCCGCACGTGCCGGTGCCGCACCAGCGCGTCCGGCACTGCCGGCCCATCGCCGACGAGTACCGAGAGCACGCCGGGCGGGAAGATGTCCTTCGCCAGCTCGGCCAGCCGCAGCGCGGACAGCGGCGCGGCCTCCGGCGGCTTGAGGATCGTCGGATTGCCCGCGACCAGCGGCGCGGCGATTTTGCCCGCGAACATCAGCGGATGGTTGTAGGGCACGATCCGCGCGACCACGCCGACCGGTTCGCGCGTGGTCACGTGCAGTGCCGTGCTGGCGGGCACCGTCGTGCCCTTCAGCTCCAGCGCCTGCCCGGCGAACATGCGCAGCTGCGCCACCGTCACGCCGACGTCGACGCGCGAGTTCGAGATCGGCGAACCGGCGTCCACGGTGTCGAGCAGGGCCAGTTCCTCGCCGTGGCGTTCGATCGCGTCGGCCAGTTCCGCGACCAGCTTCGCCCGCTCGACCGGCAGAGTGTCCCGCCAGACCGCCCTCGCGTCGGCCGCTGCGCGCACCGCTTCGTCGACGTCGTCGGGTCCCGCGTCGGGGACCTCGGCGATCACCGTGCCCGTGTAAGGGGACACCCGGGAGAAGGTGGCGCCGGACCGCGCCGGGACGAGTTTGCCGTCGATGAGCAGGCGCCACTCGCGGTCGAGAAGTTCGGCGACCCGGGTCGGGATTTCCGGGCCGGAATGTGCTTCGAGCATCGTCGCTCCTGCGCTTCCTGAGTCCCGCGGGGACCTGGAGCCCCGCGTGCCGTCGGCTCATGCTAACCCCGCGACCCGACCCGGAGTCTAGTCTGCGGACTCTGATTCTGTTATCCAGAAATCGTGCCGAGTTTTCTCCCCGGAAGCACCCGCAAACTCCCTGGTCCAGATACCATGTCTGCTATGCAGACATCCGCTGCCGAAGCCGGTCCCGCGCGGCCCGCGCCCCAGTACCCGATCGAATCCGTCGACCGCGCGCTGCGGCTGCTGCGGATGTTCAGCGCCACGCGGGAGCTGCGGCTGTCCGACGCGAGGGACGCGCTGGGGGTCGGGCAGTCGACCGCGCACCGGCTGATGGCGATGCTCGTCCACCACGGGTTCGTCGACCAGGACCCGGCCAGCCGCGTCTACCGCGCCGGGCCCGCGCTGGTCGAAATCGGACTGTCCGTGGTGAACCAGATGGACCTGCGGGCGGTCGCGCGGCCGGTGCTGCAGTGGCTGTCCGAAACCACCGGCGAGACCGTGCACCTCGGTTCCCTGGAGGGCAACCAGGTCCGCTTCCTCGACGTGATCGAGAGCGACCGGGCGCTGCGGGTGTCCGGCCGCGTCGGCCGCACGCTTCCGGCGCACGCGACGAGCTTGGGCAAAGCGATGCTCGCGCACCTGCCCGACGACCAGATCGCCCAGCGCTACCCGGACGACGTCCTGGGCCAGGTCACCACGAAGACCATGACGAGCCGCAGCGCGCTGCTGGCCGAGATCGAACGGATCCGGCGGCGCGGCTACGCGCTCAACGCCGGCGAGAGCGAGGACGGCGTCAGCTCGATCGGCTGCGCGGTGGCCCGGCCGGACGGTCCGCTGCTGGGCGGATTGAGCGTCGCGGCGCCGACCGGGCGGATGACGAAGGCACAGCGGGACGAGCACGCGGTCGCGTTGGTGGAGGGCTGCCGTCGGCTGGCGGAGAAGCTGGTCTGAACGAAAAACCGGCGGTGAACGGGTTGTTCACCGCCGGTTGTGGTTATCGAGTAGCCGTCAGATCGTCCGCTGTGGACAGCGGGACCGGTTCGAACATCGCCGGTTCGTCGTCGGGGAACAGGGCTGTCGGGCCGTAGAGCCAGTCAGTGAACGCGTAATCGTTCGTCGCACGGGCGCGCAGCAGAGTGTTGCGCTGCTCCCGCGCGACACCGTCCAGATGCCACAGGTTTCCCCAGGCACGGGCGGTCAGCACGACCCGGCGGCAATGTTCCGTCCGGACCGCCTCGTACGCGGCCAGTGCACTGTCCCAATCTCCCAGCCGCTTCATGTGCTCGGCCAGCACCCAGCCGTCTTCGATGGCCATGATCGCGCCTTGGGCCAGATACTGCAGGGGAGGGTGCGCGGCGTCGCCGAGCAGGGCGAGGCGGCCGTCAACCCAGGTGGAGATCGGGTTGCGGTCGTACATCCGCCACCATTTGTCCCGCCACATCCGCGGGATCCCGGCCTGCACCTCGTCGCACGTCGCGGCGAAGGCGGCGTCCAGCTCGTCCGGCGTGCCCCAGTCGGCGAGGCCTGCCACGGCCTTCGGGGACTCGAAAACGGCTACCTGATTGAGCAAATCGCCGCCGCGGAGTCCATAGTGGACGAAGTGGCATCGCGGCCCGACGTACACCACGACCTCGGACAGATCGACCGGACGGCCGACCTCGGCGATCGGCACGGTGCCGCGATAAGCGACGTACGCGGACGAGACCGGCTGGTCGTCCGCGAAATGCTTCCGGGCGACGGAGTGCAGGCCGTCAGCGGCGATCACGACCGGCGCGGTGTGCACGGTGCCGTCGTCGGTCACTGCGGTCGCGGGGTCCGGCGTGTACGAGACGATCCGTTGCTCGGTGAGGAGTTCGACGCCCGCGTCGCGGCAGGCGTCGAGGAACAGCCGGTGCAGGTCGCTGCGGTGGATGACCAGGTACGGGAAGCCGTAGCGGCGTTCGAGGTCGCGCAGGGCGAGCGCGGTCAGGTCGCGGCCGTCGACGGCGTCGCGCATGACCATCCGGTCCGGGACGACGCCGCGCGCCTTCGCGGTGTCGAGCAGGCCGTAGGCGTCGAGGATCCGGGTGCAGTTGGGCGCGAGCTGGATGCCGGCTCCGACCTCGCCGAATTCCTTCGCCTGCTCCAGCACCCGGACCCGCAGGCCCAGCCGGGACAGCGCGAACGCGGTGCTCAGCCCGCCGATCCCGCCGCCGACGACGAGCACGTCAGGGGTGTCCATGGGATCTCCTCACAACCAGGGGCCGAGGTCGGGGACCCCGGTCAGTGAATGCGGCCGCCCGGCCAGGTACGCCGCGACGTCGGGCAGCGGACCGTCCGGCAGCGCGTCGAGACCGCGTTTGGCCTGGATTTCGGCGACGAGGGCGGACAGGAACGCCTCCGGCAGGTCGGCGAACGCCAGTCCGGTGCCGAGGTCGACGGCGTGCACGCACACCTCGCGTGCCCGCAGCCACGGGATTTCGGTGGCGGTAACCGTCCGGCCCTGCGCGGTGACGACCTCGGCCTGCCACTGCTCCGGAGTCAGCTCGGCCATCGCGGATTCCAGCGAGCGCGCCGAATCCCGCAGCCACGACGTGAGCTGGGCTTCGGACCGCCGCGAGCCCGCTTCGATATCGGCGTTCCGCTGGTCCGGCGAGGCGTACATCGGGGTGCGCTCGCCGGTCCGCGCCCAGTGCACGAGGTTGCCGAGGGCGTCCGCGTTGGCCGCGACGTGCGCGGCGAGGTGCTTGCGGGACCAGCGGGGGAGCGCGCTCGGTCCGGACAGGTCTTTCGCGTGGGTGAGGAAAAGCTCGGTCCCGAACGAGACCCAGTTCCGTGCGTCGCGGAGTGCCATCAGGATTCCTTCACGATCTGGTTCACGCACGCGCCGATCCCGGCGACCTCGGTGACCACGGTTTCGCCGCCGGTCAGGTAGATCTTCGGATCGCGGGCGTGGCCGACCCCGGCGGGCGTGCCGGTCGCGATCAGGTCGCCGGGGTTGAGCTGGACGATCGTGGAGATGTACTGCACCAGGTGCACCGGGTCGAACAGCAGCGTGCCGGTGTCGTCCTGCTGCATGACGCGACCGTCCACTGTGGTCTTCACCTCGAGCGCGGGCCGGACGCCGCCGACCTCGTCCGGCGTGACGACGTACGGGCCGACCGGCGTCGAGGACTGCCAGATCTTGCCCTGCGTCCACTCGATGGTGCGGAACTGCCAGTCGCGGACCGAGACGTCGTTCATGACGGTGAACCCGGCGATCGCCGCCGCGGCCTCGTCCTCGCTCGCGCGCCGCACGGTCCTGCCGACCACGACGACGAGTTCGACCTCCCAGTCGAGCGCGTCGGTCTCGGGCGGCTTGACGATCGGGTCGGCCGGGCCGGTCAGGGTGTCGGCGAACTTGGGGAACAGCGTCGGGTACGCGGGCAGCTCACGGCCCATTTCCTTGATGTGGTTGGTGTAGTTGTGCCCGACGCAGACCACTTTGGACGGACGCGGCACGACCGGGGCGAGATCCGCGCCCTCGGCGGGCCAGGTCCGGCCGGTCGCCTGGGCGGCGTGCGTTTCCCAGCCGTCCTGGGCGAAAAGCGCGCCGAGATCGGGGGAGCCGAGGTCGACCAGGACGTCTCCGTCGAGGCGGACGGCGCGCGTGCCGCCGTCGACGCGGAGGGTGGCGAGCTTCATCGGAGGGTCTCCTGACGGTCGAGGTGGAGCGCCTCGAAGACGGGCGCGTCCGAGAAACGGAACAGATCAAGGGCGCCGGAGTCGGAATCGGTGGCACCGGCCTCCGACTTCACGGAGAACGGCTGCCACGACGGGACGACGAACAGGTCCCCGCGCGAAACTGCCCAGGTGATGTCGCCGACGGTCACCGTGCCGGAGCCGTCGAACACCTGGCAGACCGACGAGCCGGTCTCCCGCACGGGCGCGGTCTCGGTGCCGCGCGCCACGCGGTGGAACTCGGCGCGGACGGTCGGCAGGACGTCGGAACCGTTGTGCGGGTTGGAAAACCGCACCGCCGCGTGACCCGGCTCGACTGTTCCGCCGTAGCCCTCTTTCTCCAGTTGCAGCTGGTCCCGCAGGGCGGCGTCGGTGTGCTCCCACTTGTACGCCAGCAACGGCGAACCCGGCGCGACCGAGCCGACGGACAGCGGCCGCAGGCCCGGGTGCGCCCACAGCCGTTCGGAACGGGACCGTTCGGGGGAGATCCGCTCGTCGTCGCTGATCGCTTCGCGGCCGAACTCGAAGAACTGCGCGTCGATGCCGTACTGGAACGGGATGTCGAGGCCGTCGAGCCAGGCCATCGGCTCGCGGGTGGCGTTGTGGTGCGCGTGCCAGTTCCAGCCCGCCTGCGGGAGGAAATCGCCTCGGCGCATCGGAACCGCGTCACCGCCGACGACCGTCCACACGCCCGAGCCCTCGACGACGAACCGGAACGCGTTCTGCGTGTGCCGGTGCTCGGGCGCGTCCTCGCCGGGCATCAGGTACTGGATCGCCGCCCACAGCGTCGGAGTCGCGAACGGACGGCCGCCGAGCCCGGGGTTGGCGAGCGCGATCGCGCGCCGTTCGCCGCCGCGCCCGACCGGCACGATCTCGCCCGCCTGCTCGGCGAGCCGGAGCAGGTTCGCCCACTGCCACCGGTGCGGCACCGCCCGCGAGCGCGGGTGCGCGGGCATCAGGTCGCCGATCTCCGTCCACAACGGAACGAGCAGTTCCTGTTCGAAGCCGCGGTAGAGGTCCCGCAGCGCGGGCGTGACCGCGGGCTGGTCCGGTGCGTCGACCGCGGCGAGCTGAACGGGAGTTCGCGCTGGAGTGCTGGTCATGGGGTTATGGTGGGCCTGTCCCGTTCTGCGGAAAACGGGATTCTGGTGTGCGGAAAGGCAGCCCCGATGGACAAACGGTTCAAGGCACCGCCGCCGTACGCGGTGGCGAGCGTCGACAACGCCCTGCGGATCGCAGCGATGCTGCAGCTCGAAGGCCCGTTGACGGTCTCCGAGGTGGCCGAGCGGATCGGCGTCGCGCCCTCGACCGCGCACCGGTTGCTGGCGATGCTCGTCTACCGCGATTTCGCCGTTCAGGACGCCAACCGCGCCTACCGGGTCGGCCCGGTCCTGGAACTGGCCGCGCACTCGCAGTCGGCCGCGTCGAAGCTGCGCGCGGCGGCGCTTCCGCACCTGCGGCGCCTGGTGGACCTGCTGGACGAGTCGGTGAACCTGACCGTCCGGACCGGGGACACGGCCCGGTTCATCGCGAGCGTCGAATGCTCGCAGGCGCTGCGGGTAGGTTCACGCGAAGGGATGGTTTTCCCGGTACATCAGACGACGGCCGGTCTGCTGCTGCTCGCCGAGCTGCCGCCGGACCAGGTGGAGGAGCTCTACGCGGTCGACAAGCCTGGCGAGCGGCCGGACCCGGTGGAATTGCGGGCTGACCTGGCGCGTGTGCGGCGCAGCGGCTTCGCGCTGAACCAGGGCCGGTCGGAACGGGGAGTGGTCGCGGTCGGCGTGCCGGTGCACGGAGCGGACGGGGTGGTCGTCGCCGGGCTGTCGGTGTCGATGCCGAGCGTGCGGTACCGGAAGGATCAGCTGCCGACGCTGGTGGCGTCGCTGCGTGCGACGGCGGCGGCGCTGGAGGCGGACCTGCGCGGTTAACGCGCGTCTTCTCCGGCGAGTGCCGCCGCGAAAGCCGCGTGCACGTTGAGGAATTGCTGCACCGGCAGCTCTGCCGCGACCCCGGGACGCTGCGGGGCCAGCTGTTTCGCCGCCCAATCGCCCCACCGCACGTGTGCTTCCTCGACGCTCAAGTGCGCTGCTTCTGCGGCGTGGCGAGCGTTCACGCCGTCCAGGATCGCCTGGTGCATCAACGCGGGCGTCGAGCGCTGTTCCCATGCCCGCAAGGACGCCATCGAGGAAAGCCGGTGCAACGTCGAGGAAACCGTCGGCGGTGCGGACCGGGGTAGCGGAAACCCGCGTTCGAGAGGTCCTCGCCGCGGTGCCGTGCCGTCTGCGCTGTCAGTGATCAAGCTCGTCATCAGAGTCCCTCCGACGTGCGGTTACCCGCCTCCGCACGGCCGAAACCCTTGATCGTCCGGTCGTGCGCGCGTTGGCCGGCTGCAGCGGGTCGATGCCGACCGGGTCCAGATGCGGGTCGCGCAGCAGGGACCCGAACGCGGCCTTGGCGACGGCGAGGATCGGCACCGCGAGCAGGGCCCCGACGATCCCGGCGACCTCGAGGCCGAGCGCGATGCCCAGCACCACGGCCAGCGGGTGCAGCCGGACCGCGCGGCCGAGCAGGAAGGGCTGCAGGACATGGCTTTCGAGCTGCATCACCGCGACGACGATCGCGAGCACGATGCCCGCCGCGACGAATCCGTTGGCGACCAGGGCGATCAGCACGGCGACCGCGCCGGTCACCACCGCGCCGATGATCGGCACGAACGCGCCGATGAAGATCAGCGCCGCCAGCGGCACCGCGAGCGGGACGCCGACCAGCCAGATGCCGACGCCGATGCAGACCGCGTCCACGCAGGCCACCGCGACGGTCGCGCGCACGTAGCTGACCAGCGAGGCGAACCCGCGGCGGCCGGCGACGTCGATTTCGTCGCGAAGGGAGACCGGCACGATCCGCAGCAGGAAGTGCCACACCTGATTGCCGCTGTACAGGAAGAAAACGAGCACGAACAGCGTCAGCAGCATCTCGGTCAGCACGCCGCCGACGGTCGCCGCGGTGGAGAGCACCCGGCCGGTGAGTTCGGCGGTGTTGCCCTGGATCGCGCTGACCGCCTTGTCGAGCAGTTGCTGCACCTGCGGCAGGTGCAGCGGACCGTGCTGGAGCCAGTTGTTGATGCGCGCCAGACTGGCTCCGACCTGGTTGCCCAGCTGGGGAAGGCTCGCGGTGACCGTGGTGATCACCAGCGCGAGAACCCCGCCGAGGACGGCGAGCCCGACGACGATCGCGACGAGCGTCGCCAGCGCGCGCGGCACGTGCCAGCGCACCAGCCGCTCCACCAGCGGCGCGAACAACGCCGACAGGAGCAGGGCGATCCCGATCGGGACGGTGACCTGCGCGAGGTAGCCGAGCGTCCACGCGATGACCCCGAGCATGGTCAGGACTACCAGGAACCGCCAGCTGGCTGCCGCCGCGACCCGGAGCGACCACGGCACCGCGTCGGCGGCGTCCCGGCGTCGACGGCGGTTCGCGCCCGCGATCTTGCGCGCCGGGGCGTTCATCCCGCCGCCGCCTTGGCCGACAACGGCTGGGCGACCGATTCGAGCGAGCGCCGTTCAGCCCGGATCCCCAGCGCCGCCTCGGCAAGGCCGCCCGCGATCATCATGCCCGCGCCCAGGTAGTAGCCGAAAGCGACGTTCCCCACGACGCCGGTTTCGACCAGGCTGCCGAACAGCACCGGCCCGATGATCCCGCCGAGGCCGGTGCCGACGGAGTAGAAGATCGCGATCGCCAGCGCGCGCACTTCGAGCGGGAAGATCTCCGACACCGTGAGGTACGCGGAGCTGGCTCCGGCCGAAGCCAGGAAGAACACCGCGCACCACGCGATCGTCAGGGTGACCGCGGAGAGCACGCCGGCTTGGAACAGCAGCCCGGTCCCGACCAGCAGCACGCCGGAGCCGAGGTAGCTCGTGATGATCATCGGACGGCGGCCGATCGAGTCGAAGAACCGCGCGAGCACCAGCGGGCCGACGAAACTGCCCGCCGCGAGCGGCACCAGGTAGAGCCCGACGGATCCGCTGGAAACGCCGAAGAACCGGCTCAGTACCAGGCCTTGGGTGAAGTAGATGGCGTTGTACAGGAACGCCTGCCCGACGAAGAGCGCGAGCCCGAGCAACGTCCGTCTCGGGTAGCTGCGCACGAGTGTCACCGCGACCTCGGTCAGGCTGGTTCGGGTGCGTTTCTCGACCTCGATGGTGTCGTCGACCGGTTCGAGCCGTTCGCCGGTCGTTTTCTGGACGCGGTCTTCAATGCCGGTGACAACGTGGTCGGCCTCCTCGGCACGGCCGTGCGTGAACAACCAGCGCGGACTTTCCGGGACGGTGCGACGGACAATCAGGATGAACAGGCCGAGCACCGCACCCAGCCCGAACGCCAGCCGCCAGCCGAGCCACGCCGGGATCAGGCCGACGTCGAGCAGCACCAGGCTGAGCGCCGCACCGCCGGCCGCGCCGAACCAGTAGGAGCCGTTGACCGCGAGGCTCACCGTGGCGCGCCAGCGGGCGGGCACGAGTTCGTCGATCGCGGAGTTGATCGCCGCGTACTCGCCGCCGATGCCCGCGCCGGTCAGGAACCGCATGAGGAAGAACCACCATGGGGCGAAGGAAAACGCGGTCAGGACGGTGGCGAGGAGGTAGAGGCCGAGGGTCAGCAGGAAGAGGCGTTTCCGGCCCCAGCGGTCGGTGAGATACCCGAAAACCAGCGAACCGTAGACCGCGCCGGTGACGTAGCACGAGGTCGCGAGCCCGACCTGGGTCTCGGACAGCACGAGCCCGCTGCCGGGTTCGGTCAGCCGGTCGGACAGCGCGCTGACGATGGTCACCTCGAGCCCGTCGAGGATCCACACCGTGCCCAGCCCGACGAGCATCAGCCAATGCCACGACGACCAAGGCAGCCGGTCCATCCTCGCCGGCACATCGGTTCGCACCACGTCGATCACCTCGCGGCGCGAATTCCCGGCGGAGATCACTCGCAAACCGCTCGGCGGAGACGGGCCGATCAGCCGACCTGCGCGGCGATCGTCCGAGCGCACTCCAGAGACTCGGTACGCGTGGTGTCCACCTCCAGGTCATAGACCATGCCCCGGTGGACTACCTCAGCCTGGGCGGCCGCCATGCCGATGACCCGATCGCCTCGGGCGACTTCACGACCCGCGGCGACCGCGCTGTCGCAGCGGACGCCGACCCACAGCACCCGCAAGCCGCCCAACGCCTTCTGCCATCGGTTTCGCGACTCCGTTCCGCCGAGGAACACCTCGTCGACGATGACCCTGGCACCCGCGCGAGCCATCGCGGCGATCCCCTCGATCCGTGCTGCTTCGAGCGCGCGGAACTCCGGCCCGACGAGCACCTGGCCGTCCGGAGCGAACTCGATCCCGGCGTTCGAAGCCCGCATGGCCGCGGGCATCGCCTGAACTAGTGTGTCCGTCCCCAAGGCCAGCCACGGATCCGGCAGAACCGCCTGCAGGCACCGAGCGATCCCGGACTTCCCCGAGCTGGAACCGCCGTTGAGCATGATCACGTTAGTCGTCACCACGGCACAGTAGAGACACCGCAGCAACGCTAGAAACGAATTTCCCCGAACGCTGCCCTACAACCAATCGACAGCGCGCAGCACGAAGAACGCGGCGAGCACCAGCACCAGAATCGCCACGATGGCAAGCCACCGGGCGGGCAGCTTGCGCGACGGCATCGGCTGCGGATGCGAAAGTCCCGAAGTCTGCCCGGCGTCGGGCGGGGTGTCGCCGGGCGGCACGGAACCGCCCTGTTCGAGACCCGGCACGTCGTCCGGTTCGGGCCCGGGTGCGGTCATGTCCGGTCTCCTCGTCGTCGGTGCGGTCACCGGAGGGTTTGCCGCATCGGACGGGGATAAACGTGCGTTTGTCCGCGGCCGAACGGGAGGGCGCCCACGGCAGGCGACAGCTATGCCTGAGTCGGAGGCAGCACCGCAGCATTGTGCTGGCCGACCTCCGGCGCAGGCTGAGGATCGAGCCGTGCCCCGTCCACCTGCACAGGAGACTTCGGAGCCCAATGCGTCCCCGCCCCAGGCTGGTCCACCCTCCCGAACAGAGCCAGCTCCCGCAGCGCCGCCCCGCCGTCGCGGCCGAGTTCGGCGAAGCTGCGGTAGCGCTCCCACAGAATTCGGTGCCGCGTAAGCACTTCCGCCACCTCCTCGTACGGCGTCTGTCCGAACCACCGCGCCAGCAGCGGTGTGATCACGTCCCGGTGCCGGTACCGGTCGGACTCGGTGGCGAACGAGATCCCCAGCGCTTCGCTCAACCCGGCGAAGGCGTCGGACAGTCCGGTCGCGGCGAGCATTTTCTGCCAGTGCCGTTCGGTGAGCAGCACGATCATCACGCGGACACCGTCGGCGGTCTCGAAATCGTCGCCGTAGGTCCCGTAGATCTCGTTGCCGGACTTGGTCCGCGAATGGTCCGTCAGCTGCGCTTCGGCGAGATAGCCGAGATTCCCGGCGGTGGCGAGGGCGACGTCCTCCAGCGCGACCCGGATCGATCGGCCGCGGCCGGTGACTTGCCGGTGCCGTTCGGCAGCCAACAGGCCCACCGCGAGGTACAACCCGGCGCAGACGTCCCAGGCGGGCAGCACGTGGTTGACCGGCTCGGACCCGGTGCCGGTGAGCAGCGGGAAGCCGGTCGCGGCCTGCACGGTGTAGTCGACCGCGGCGCCGCCGTCGGCTCGGCCGTCCAGCAGGACGTGGATGAGGTCCGGCCGTTGCGCGCTCAGCGCTTCATACCCGAGATCGGCGTGCCGCGAAGTGTTCGTCACGACCACGCACGGGCCGCCGTCGAGAATCAGCGAGGCGACCCGGCGGCGGTCCACTTCGGACTCCAGGTCGACGGCGACCGCGCGCTTTCCCTTGTTCAGCCCGGACCAGTACAGGCTGGTCCCGGAGTCGGACAACGGCCAGCGCGTGCGGTCGGCGGCTCCGCCGAGCGGTTCGACCCGTACGACGTCCGCGCCGAGCTGGGCGAGCGTGAGCCCGCACAGCGGCGTAGCGACGTAGGCGGACAGCTCGACGACCCGCAATCCCGCCAGCAGTGCGGGGTTCATGCGTCGTGCACCCGGGAGAAGTCCGGCTTGCGGCGTTCGCGGTGCGAGGCCAGGCCCTCGTGCACTTCGGGGCCGCCGAAGCCGTAGAACTCCAAGGCGAGCGAGGAGTCGAAGATCGCGCCCGCGAGCTGGCGGTACCAGAGGTTGAGGCTCTGCTTGGTCCACCGGATCGCAGTGGGCGCGCCGCATGCCAGTTCGTGGGCGATCTCCCGCGCGGTCGGCAGCAGCTCGGCTTCGTCCTCGACGCACAGCGACACCAAGCCGATCCGCTCGGCTTCGGCGCCGTTGAGCGGACGGCAGGTCATCAGGTAGTACTTGGCTTTCGCCATCCCGCACAGCAGCGGCCAGCACACCGCCGCGTGGTCGCCCGCCGCGACGCCGAGCCGTGTGTGGCCGTCGATGATCTTGGCGTTGGCGGTGACGACGGAGACGTCCGCGAGCACTCCGGCGACGAGCCCGGCGCCGACGGCGGGGCCGTGGATCGCCGAGACGATCGGCTTCGAGCAGTCGATCACGTTGTAGACCAGATCGCGGGCCTCGCGCATGGTGCGGGAGCGCGCTTCGAAGTCGGTGGCGAGTTTTTCGACCAGGTCGAAGGACCCGCCGGCGGAGAAACCCTTGCCTTCGCCACGCAGCAGGACGGCTTTCACCGCCGGGTCGCGGTCGAACTCGCGCCAGACGTCGGCGAGATCGGCGTGCGCGGCTTCGCTCACCGCGTTGAGATTCGGGGCGTCGAGGACGAGTTCGACGACGCCGTCCTCGTCCGGGCCGTCGACCCGCAGGTTCTCGAACTGTGCGTAGCGACTCATGCCGCTCCTTTCCTGCCGTCGCCGAGGAACAAGCCCTCGCGGTCGTATTTCCGCAACTGCTCGACGTCGTCCGCGGTCACCTCGGGCAGTTCGCTCAGGTCGTCCGCCACCGCGAGGTCCCAGCCGCAGCGCGACCGGACGTGCGCGACGCGGTCGGCCAGCGGCTCCGGCCCGGGCGCGATCGCGGTGAGCACCAGTTCGCCGTCGCGCGGGGTCAGGATGCCGAGGTCGGTGACCACCGCCCGGACCCGCGCGCCGGGGCTGGTGACGTAGCTGCAGTTTTCGATGAACCGCCGCGGGCTCATCGTCCCGACGACGTACGTCTCGTCGGCGCCGGTCACGACGTCGTTGCCGCCGCCCGAACCGACGAGGTACGGGCCGCCGTCGATCCGGGTGGTGTTGATGTTGCCGCGGCGGTCGATTTCCGCCGCTCCGACGCAGGCGATCGACTTCGTGGCCGGGCCGTTCATGAGCGTCCCGAGCGCTTGTTCGGTGTCGAGCAGCATCGAGGACGACGGGAAGTTGGCGAAGCTGAAGATGAACGGGTCGCCGGGCGTCGGGGAGTAGTCCCACAGACCGAGTTCGGCCGCGAGCGCGACCTCGTGCCCGTCCGCCTTCGCCTGTTCGACGGCCACCCAGGCGGCGAGGTTCGCCAGCCCGGCGCCGGCCAGTACGCCGTCGGCTCGGGTTTCGGCGATCCGCGACCGGACGAGTGCGGCGAGCCAGGTCGCCGCGCGTTCCGGCCGGGTCACCGGTCCGGTGTGGTCGCCGCGCCCGGTGGGCGGGGTCGGCTGCCCGAGCGTGCGGGTCAGCCGATCCAGCCGCGCTTGACCGAGTTTCGCCAGGTAAGCGTCGTGATCGAGGAGGATCCATTCGCGGATCCAGTCGTCGAAGTCCGCCGAACGGCTGGCTTCCCGGGCGGCGATCCAGAACTCGACGTCCTCGGCGTAGCCGTCGACGGGCAACCGAGCGCTCTCGCTGCCGGGGAAGACCCCGCCGGGATGGGCGCCGAACGGAGCCTCGACCACGGCCAGCACGCGGTGCGCCGGAACACGGACGAACGAAGCCCATGGCCGCAGGTCGTCGACGACCTTCTCCACCGTCGCGAGGACTCCGCGCCGCGCGGCGAACGCGCCGATCGAGCCCTCGAACATCGGCGGCGCGATGGCCAGATTGCCTTGCCGGTCGGCGACCGCGGCGTGCACGATCGCGACGTCCGGGGTGATCGGCGCGACCAGCCCGACGCGGCCGAACGGCGTGTCGACCTCCGCGTAACCGGGGTTCTCGGCCATCGAAGAATCGCGCACCGAGCCGGTGACCACGGCGGGCACACCGGTCGCCGCGGCGCGCAACCCCTGGATGTAGCTCAGGAACGACCAGTTCTCGACCTCGACCGAACCGTCCGCGTACGCCTGCTGGAACACCGGATTCGGCGTGAACACGGGAAACGAGTCTCCCGAGTAGACAGTCACGACCTTCTCCACGCACCCGGAGCGGAACAGCACCGCGCCGAGCGACGACAGGCTCGCCATGATCAGCGTGAACCGCGACGGCCGATCCCAGTGCTGCCGCGCGATCTCCCGGACAAGCGCGCTCCAGCGGCTGTGCCCCAGGATGACGTGCAGCGCGTCGCCCTCGCGCACATGCCGCGAGACGGCTTCGTCCAGCTGGCAGAACTCGGTCATCAGGCCACGACCACCAAGGTTTCGGCGACACACGCCGGTTTCGCCGCGCCTTCGAGTTCCACCGTGTACCGCGTGGTCACGGTGATCCCGGCGGCGCCGTCTTTCACCTCGGCGAACGACGCGCTCGCGCGCAGCCGGGACCCGACCGGAACCGGTGCCGGGAAGCGGACCTTGCCCAGCCCGTAGTTGATCCGCGCGGATCCGAAATCGAGCCGGACCAGCTGCGCGCTGAAGTACGGGATCAGCGAAAGCGTGAGGAACCCGTGCGCGATCGTCGCCCCGAACGGACCGTTCGCGGCCCGCTCGGGATCGGTGTGGATCCACTGGCGGTCGCCGGTGGCCTCGGCGAACGCGTCGATCCGCGCCTGGTCGACGGCGAACCAGTCGGTCGGCCAAATCTCCTCGCCGATCGCGGCCCGCACCTCGTCCGCCGAGCCGAAGACGCGGGTCATGCCGTGACCCGCTCGAACACCGCGGCCAGGCCCTGACCGCCGCCGATGCACATCGTCTCCAGCCCGTACCGGGCCTCGCGGCGCTGCATTTCCCGCGCCATCGTGGCGAGAATCCGGGTGCCGGTCGCGCCGACCGGGTGGCCCAGCGAGATCCCGGAACCGTGCACGTTGAGCCGGTCGAAGTCGGACTCGCCGAAGCCCCATTCGCGGGTGCACGCCAGCGCCTGCGCGGCGAACGCCTCGTTGAGTTCGATCAGGTCGATGTCGGAGATCTTCAGCCCGGCGCGTTCCAGCGCGAGCGCCGAAGCGGGCACCGGGCCGATGCCCATCACCTTCGGCTCAACCCCGGCGACGCCGTGCGAGACCAGCCGCACGAGCGGGCGCAGGCCCAGCTCGGCGGCGCGTTCGCGGGTGGTCACGACGCACACCGCGGCGGCGTCGTTCTGGCCGCTGGCGTTGCCCGCGGTGACCGTCGCCTCCGGATCCTGCTTGCCCAGCACCGGCCGCAGCTTGGCGAGCGTTTCGACGGTCGTGTCCGGGCGCGGGTGCTCGTCGGTGTCCACGACGACGGTGCCCTTCCGCGTCTCGACCGGCACCGGGACGATCTCCTCGGCGAACACCCCGGACTGCTGCGCGGCGACGGCCCGCTGATGCGAGGCGGCGGCGAGCCGGTCCTGTTCCTCGCGGGTGATGCCGTACTGCCGCCGCAGGTTCTCCGCCGTTTCCAGCATCCCGCCGGGCACCGGGTAGTGCTTGCCGCCCGGCGTCTGGCGGCCGCGGGTGAGCGAATCGTGCAGGTGGACGCCCGCGCCGCCCGCGCCCCAGCGCAGGTCGTTGGCGTAGAAGACGGTGTTGGACATGCTTTCCGCGCCGCCCGCGACGATCAGGTCGCTCGCGCCCGCCTGCACCTGGAGCGCGGCGAGCAGCACCGACTGCAGTCCGGAACCGCAGCGGCGGTCGACCTGCATGCCCGGCACGGTGACCGGCAGCCCGGCGTCGAGCGCGACGACGCGGCCGATCGCGGGGGCTTCGGCGCTGGGGTAGCAGTGGCCGAGGATGACGTCGTCGATCGCGTCGGCGGGCAGGCCGGTGCGCTCCAGCAGGCCTTTCAGCGCGATCGTGCCGAGGTCGGCGGCGGGCACGCTCTTGAGCGAACCGCCGAAGCGGCCGATCGGGGTGCGGACAGGTTCGCAGATGACGGCGTCACGCATCGGGAGTGTCCTTCTCGTGGTAGTCGGCTTCGAGGCTGGTGCGCGGTCCGGCGTCCCCGACGAGGGTCAGGGTCGCGCCGCCGGGACGCGGTTCGGTGCGCAGGTGCGCGGGCTGCCCGCAGAACAGCGGGGCCAGGTTGCGGTGCGCCAGCCGGGTCACGCGGGCGCCGGGGGAGTCCAGGCGCAGCACCTCGGCCAGCGCGAGCGACATCAGCGGCCCGTGCACGACCAGGCCGGGATAGCCCTCGACCCGGGTCGCGTACGGCCAGTCGTAGTGGATGCGGTGCGCGTTCGCGGTGGCGGCGGAGAAGCGCATCAGCAGGGTGGGGTCAGTGGCGAAGTCCCAGCCGTCTTCGGTGCGGCGGAACGGGGCTCCCGCGAGCTCCGCAGGTTCCACGGGCGCTGCCTCGGAGGTGGTCGCGCCCGCTTCGCGGTAGATCAGGTCTTGCCGTTCCTCGACGAGCGGCGAACCGTCCACCCCGGACAGCACGGTCCGCACCACGACGATCACCAGCTTCCCGGAACGGCCGGACTTCTCGGTCACCGAGTCCACAATGGACCGCCGGGTCACCGTCTCGCCGATCTTCGGGGCCCGGTGCACGCTCACCTCGCCGCCGGCGAACATCCGCCGCGGCAGGTCGACCGGCGGCAGGAACGTGCCGCGCGCCGGGTGCCCGTCGGGGCCGAGCCCGGAGGAGACCGGCCAGCGGGGGAGCGCGACCCAGTGCCACAGCGGCGGCAGGTCGGCGCCCGGCCGCGGCGCGGGCAGCCCGTCGTCGAAGAGCGCGGCCAGCGCCGCGACCGGCGCCGGGTCGACCAGCTCCGCGGTCGTGACCGCGTGCGGTTCCCAGCCGGTCACATGAACCGCCCGCCGGTCACCTCGAGCACCGTGCCGGTCATATACGAGGACAGGTCGGACGCGAGGAACAACGCCACCGAAGCGATTTCGCCGACCTCGCCCGCGCGGCGCATCGGGATCTCGGCCATCTTCTGGTCCCACGCCTTCTGCGGCATGGCCTCGGTCATCGCGGTGCGGATCAGGCCGGGCTGGATCGCGTTGACCCGGACGCCGTGGTGCGCCATCTCCTTCGCCGCGGCCTTGGTCAGCCCGACGATCCCCGCTTTCGCGGCGGAGTAGTTCGTCTGCCCGACCATGCCGACCTTGCCCGACAGCGACGACAGGTTCACGATCGTGCCGCTCTTGCGCTCGCGCATGATCGCGGCGGCCTTGCGGGTGCCGTTCCAGGTTCCCTTGAGGTGCACGGAAATGACCTGGTCGAACTCGTCCTCGGTCATGGTCCGCATCGTCGCGTCGCGGGTGATGCCCGCGTTGTTGACGAACACGTCGACCGGCGAGAACGACTCGGCGGCAGCCGCCAGCAGGGCGTCCACCTCGGAGGACTTGGTCACGTCGCAGGCGACGCCGACCGCTTCCCCGTCCAGGCTGTCCGCGGCTTTCGCGGCCGCGTCGCCGTCGATGTCGCCGAGCACCACGCGGGCGCCCTGGGCGACGAACAGCTGGGCGATGGCGAGTCCGATGCCTTGCGCGCCGCCGGTGACGACAGCGGTCCGGCCGTTGAGCAGAGTCATGGGATTCCCTCAGATCTTGTTGCGCGCCACGAGCTGCGCGGCGATGACGTTGCGCTGGATTTCGTTGGTGCCTTCGCCGACGATCATCAGCGGCGCGTCACGGAAGTAGCGTTCGACGTCGTACTCCCGGGAGTAGCCGTAGCCGCCGTGGACGCGGATGGCGTCGAGCGCGACCTGCATCGCGGTTTCCGACGCGAACAGTTTCGCCATCCCGGCTTCCATGTCCGCGCGTTCGCCCGCGTCGAGCTTCTCCGCGGCGTCCAAGGTGAGCAGCCGGGCGGCGCGCATCTTCGTGGCCATGTCGGCGAGCAGGTTCCCGACCGACTGGTGTTTCCAGATCGGCTTGCCGAAGGACTCGCGTTCCTGGGCGTAGCGGACGGCGTCGTTCAACGCGGCCTGCCCGACGCCCAGCGCGCGCGAGGCGACCTGGATCCGGCCGACTTCCAGTCCGCGCATCATGTGCGACCAGCCCTGGTTCGGCGTGCCGCCGAGAACCGCGTCCGCGGGCACCTGCTGGCCGTCGAAGACGAGTTCGCAGGCTTCGACGCCGCGGTAGCCGAGTTTGGGCAGTTTCTTGGAGATGGTGAGGCCGTCGCCGGGTTCGACGAGCAGGACGCTCATGCCGCGGTGCGCGGGTTTCGCGTCGCGGTCGGTGACGCACAGCAGGCCGATCAGGCCGGAGTGCGCGGCGTTGGAGATCCAGGTTTTCGAGCCGGTGATCGTGTAGCCCTCGTCGCCGGGCACGGCCTGGGTGCGCATCGCCTGGAGGTCGCTGCCGCCGCCGGGTTCGGTCAGCGCCATCGTCGCCCGGATCTGCCCCTCGGCCATGGCGGGCAGGTACTTCTCGCGCTGCTCCGGCGTGCCGAAGGTCTTGATCAGATAAGTGATGACCGAGTGCCCGCCGATCGCGCCCGCCAGGCTCATCCAGCCGCGCGCGAGTTCTTCGGTGACGCGGGCGAAACAGGCGGTGCTGACGTCGACGCCGCCGTATTCGGCCGGGACGAGCAGCCCGAAGAAGCCGAGTTTCTTCATCTCGTCGATGAACTCGGCGGGGTAGATGTCGTCGGCTTCGAATTCGCGGACCCGGGGCCGGACCCGTTCGTCCACGAACTCCGCGACCAGAGCGGCCATCTGCTGTTCGTCGTCGGTGAGCGTCATCGCCCGTTCCCTTCTCGTGCCTGCCGGAGGACGCGCTGGGCGCGCTCCAGCACCGGCTTGTCGACCATCTGCCCGTTCACCGCGACCGCGCCGTCCGCGCCGGCGTCGAGGATCGACTGCGCCCAGCGGACTTCCTCGCGCGTCGGACGCAGCGCCGCGGCGGCGACGGGCACCTGTTTCGGGTGCACGCACAGCTTTCCGGCGAAGCCGAGCCGCCGTGCGTAATGGACTTCGTCGGTGAGGTGCAGCTCGTTGTCCAGGTCCGCGGTGACACCGTCGATCGGCCCGGGCAGTCCCGCCGCGGCGGAGGCGAGCACGAGCGCGCCCCGCGCGGCGACGAACGCGTCCCGGTCCGCCGGATCGGCCCCCAGCTCCGCAGCGAGGTCGAAGCTGCCGAACGCGAGGCGCTGCACGTTCGGCACGGTGGCGGTCTCCCGTGCGTCCAGCACGCCGCGCGCGGTCTCGACCAGCGCGATCACCACTGGCAGGACGCCGAGCTGCTCGGCCGCGGCACGCGTCGTGGCCGGTTCGGCCTTCGGCAGCATCACCGTGCACCGGCGCCGCCTGGCACGGCGAGGTCTTCGTCGTGCCAGGCGGTGCCGGCGGCGTTGACCCGCACCGCGCACTCGGGGTTCTCCTCGAGCCACGCGACGGCTTGTTCCCGCGCGTACACCTTGCGCTCCGGTGCGACGGCGTCCTCCAGATCGAGCACGACCAGGCTCGGCCCGGCCGCCATCGCCTTGCCGAACCGCTCCGGCCGGTCGCCCGGGACGAACAGGAGGGTCGTCGCTTCCCGCGCCCGCGTAGCCGCGCGGCTGGTCATTTCTGTGCCTTCTTCGCCTGCCGGACGAGGCCGCCGCCGATGATGAGGCGCTGGATTTCGCTGGTGCCCTCGTAAAGCCGCAGCAGCCGGATGTCGCGGTAGATCCGCTCGACCGGCACGTCGCGCATGTAGCCGGTGCCGCCGTGGATCTGCACCGCGAGGTCGGCGACCTTGCCCGCCATCTCCGTGCAGTACAGCTTCGCGGCCGACGGCCCGATCCGCCGGTCCTCACCGGACACGTAGCGCGCGGCGGTCTCCCGCACCAGCGCGCGGCCGGCCATCACGCCGGTCTGCTGATCCGCCAGCATTGCTTGCACCAGCTGGAAATCGCCGATCGGCTGACCGCCCTGCGTCGCCGACGCGGCGTACGCGACGGACTCGTCCAACGCCCGCTGCGCGGAACCCACGGCGAGTGCGGCGATGTGCACGCGACCCCGCGCGAGGGAGGTCATCGCGGCGCGGTACCCGTCGTCTTCGTTGCCGCCGACGAGCGCGGAGGCAGGCACTCGGACGTTGGAGAAGGTGACGTCCGCGGTCCAGGCGCGCTGAACATGCTGAGCCAGACGGGCGGGCACGGCGACCCGTGGTGGCCCTCGACCTGCGTGGTCGACCTGCTGCCGCCGCACCCGGGCCGCCCGCCCGTGGTGGTGGACGGCCCGGAGGAGATCCGGCGCAAGGTCCGGGAGCTGGTCCGCGCGGGTGCCGACGTCATCAAAGCCGCTACCAGCGGAGGCGTCGTGTCCGGCGGCGCCGGGCCGAAGATCGCGCACTTCCGGGACGACGAGATCGCCATGATGGTCACCGAGGCCGCGGCGGCGGGACTGCACGTCATGGCCCACGCTCACGGCGACGGGGCGAAGGCGGCCGTCCGCAACGGGGTCCGCTCCATCGAACACGGCCATTTCCTGCACGACGAGACGCTCGAGATGATGGCTGAGCGCGGCACTTGGCTGGTCCCGACCCTGAGCGCCGGAGTCGGTCTGCGGCAGGCGGTCGAAGCCGGGGCAGCGGGCTATCCCGACCACATCGTCGAGAAGATCAAGGAACGCACCGAGGGCAGCGTCCGGCGCGCGGTCGAGGCGGGCGTCCCGATCGCGATGGGCACCGACGCGCCGCTGTACCCGCACGGGGAGAACCTGCTGGAACTGGAACTCCTTGTCGAACAGGGCATGCGCCCGGCCGACGCCCTGCACGCCGCGACACTGTCCGCGGCGAACCTGATGGGCCTCGGTTCCTCGCTGGGTTCGCTGACTCCCGGCAAGCGCGCGGATCTAGTCGTCGTTGACGGCGATCCGCTCGACGTGCGGGATCTGGGCAAACGGATCCTCGCGGTGTACCAGGACGGACGACTGGTGCACGCGGCCGACCGCGGGTAGCCCGGGGCTGGTCGCTGACCGGGCGGATTGACACGCCGGTCCATCATTCATACATTATCTCGAAAGTTGTATGAATGACGAGCGGAGCTGGTTCGGATGAAGCTCGGCAAGACCGCTGTCGTCCTCGGCGGAAGCGTCGCGGGCTTGTGTGCCGCCGGGGCGCTGTCCCCGTATTTCGATCAGGTGCTCGTGCTGGAGCGGGACGAGCTGCCGGAGGGGGCCGAGCACCGGCGCGGGGTGCCGCAGAGCAAGCACCCGCATTTCCTGCTGAACTCGGGCCGCCGGGCGATCACCGCGCTCTTCCCCGGTTTCGAGGACGACCTCGTCGCGGCGGGCGGGCTGCACCTGATGCCGTCGATGGACGCCGCCTACCTGGACCGGGAGGGCTGGTCGGCGCGCAAACGCAGTGCGATGACGATGGTCTACAGCTCGCGCGTCCTCATCGAGCGCGTGCTGCGGGACAAGGTGCGCGAACTGTCCAATGTGGACATCTGGGAGCACGTGGCGGTGCGCGGCCTCGGCACCGCGCCCGGGGCGGTCACCGGCGTCGAAATCGCCCGGCCCGGGGGAGAGGAGCATCTCGACGCCGACTTCGTCGTGGACGCGATGGGCCGCGGCTCGCCCGTCGCGAACTGGCTGGCGGCGGCGGGCTGGCCGGAGCCCGAGGTGCGGACCCTCGACGCCAAGGTCACCTACACCTCGCGCTGGTACGAGCTGCCGCCGCCGGAGAGCCGTCCGGCGTCCTGGTGGTGGCGGCACCTGGTGCTGATGCCGACCCAGGACCGCGGCGGGCATCCCGCGGAGCACGAGTTCCTGGTGAACTTCTTCCCGATCGAGGGCGACCGGGTCATCGCCTGCATGGGTTCGTGGGGACTGGAGATGCCGCGGACGGCCGACGCCTTCGTCGAATCGGCGCGCAGGACGCGGACGCCGTTGTTCGCCGCGGCGATGGACCGGTGCACGCCGTCCTCGGAGGTGCATCTGACGCGGTCCACCGGCAACCGGTGGCGGCGCTACGACCGCTGGACGAGCCCGCCGCGAGGCCTGGCGTTCGTCGGCGACTCGATCTGCGCGTTCAATCCGTTCTACGCACAGGGCATCAGTTCCGCGTCGGGTTCGGCGCTGCTGCTGCGCGAGCATCTGGCCAGCGCGACCAACCTCGACGCGAGCTTCTGCGCGCGATTCCTTGCGGCGCAACGCGACCTGCTCAAGGTGCCCTGGACTCTGGCGATGGCCCGCGACCGCGGCTACGAGTGCGCGGAGGGCACCGAACGCCTGCCTGGGTGGCAACGTCGCCTCCTCGCGGCCGTCTCCGCCCCAGCGTTCAGCCTTGTCGTCGGCGCCGCCCGGGAGGACGACGTCGTCGACGAGCATTTCGCGAAGGTCTTCAATCTCGACGAGTCGCTGGGCGAGATGATGCGCACCCCGCGCGTGCTCGCCGGGCTGGCCCGCTACTGCGTCCGCTCCATGCTGGGCAGGCACCGGGTGCCCTTAGGCTTCGATCCCCAGGCCGAGCCGCCCGCCACCGACTACTCGCCGGCCGCGGTCGCGGGATGAGCGCGGGCTGCGGGCCGGAGGCGGAGGAAGTCGCCCGGCGGCTCGGTTTCGACTGCCACGACGTCAGCCCGGTGGTCTCGGTCCGGGCGCCGTGGGACCTGGCGCACTGGACGATGCCGCTGCTGGAGGTGCTGATCGTCGGCGGAGCCGTGTTCGCGCTCTGGCACGCCGTGCGCCGTTATCGCGCGGGCGATCCGGTCAACCTGGCGCTGTGGTGGGCTTCGCTGGTGTATCTCGTCGTCACCGAACCGCCGCTGTACTTCCCCGAATGGTTCGGCCTCGACCGGCTGTACGGATTCATCTTCGCGCACAACCGGTTCACCGTGCAGTTCATGGGGGACCGGCTGCCGCTTTACATCGTGGCGTTCTATCCGGTGATCAGCCAGCTCGCCTACGAACTGGTGCGGTCGCTGGGGGTCTTCCGCCGCCGCGGCCCGCTGATCGGCTCCGTCGCCGTCGCGTTCGCCTGCCAGGTCTTCTACGAGGTCTTCGACCAGGTGGGCCCGCAACTGAAGTGGTGGGCCTGGAACCCGGCCAACCGCATCGTCAACCAGCCCGCGCTCGCCGCGGTTCCGATGACCAGCATGCTGTTGTTCGCTTCGGTTTCGATGGCAGCGATGACCTACCTCGTGGTGCGCTTCACCGGCAGCCCGGCCGGAGACGGCCGACCGCGCCGCGGCTGGCGGCTGGTTCCGCGCATCCTCGCGGCGGGCGTCCTCACCCCGTTCACCATGGCCGTCGCCGGACTCCCGGCGAGTCTGTTCGGCGGCGATCATCCGAACCAGGTCGCGCAAGCGTGGGTGCTCGGCGCGGAACTGGGCCTCGTCTGGGTGGCCGGCGCGTGGATCGTCGTGGCACAGCTGCGCTCCGGCGAGCGCGGCGCGGGCGAGCCGCAGTCGGCGTTCGCCCGGTACTACCCCGCGATCTACCTGGGCGGGATGGCAGTGTTCTGGATCGGCGCGCTGCCCGCCTATTTCGGAGCCCGCGACGGCATCACCAGTGACGGTTCCCCGATCGGGAGCGGACCGTACGCGCTCGCGTGCTTCCTCGCCGCCGGTTCGCTGCTGGCCGCCGCTCGCCCCGCCCGTCAGTGACCTGCGGTCTCGTCTGGAACGATGGGGCCATGGGGTACCACGGATGGCAGGGCGACCCGCCCGGCGCCGAAGACGAGGCACGCCGCCGGATCGTGCAGGCGGCGATAGCGTGCATCGACCGCGCCGGGCTGGCCAAGACCAACCTCTCCCACATCGCCGCCGAAGCCGGAGTGACCCGGCAGACCGTCTACCGCTACTTTCCCGGCCTGGCCGAAATCCTGCGCGCCGTCGCCCACGCGGGCGCCGAGGAGTTCGCCGAACGGATGCGGCGGCACCTGTCCGCGTTCGACAGCCCGGTCGAGATCGCCGTCGAGTCCGTCGTGTTCGCCGTCCGCAGCCTGCCCGACGAGCCCTACCTCGGTTTGCTGCTCCAGGCCGGGGAAGCCGACTATTTCACCGCCGGGACCGCCACGCCGCCTTCCTTCTCCCTAGGCGCGCGAATCCTGCGTGACACCGAGGCCGACTGGTCCGCCGCCGGCGTGCACACCGACGCCGAACTCCAGCAACTCGCCGAGATCCTGATGCGGTTGTTCATGTCGTTCCTGCAGTACCCATCGACACCACCGGCGACCGACGACGAACTGCGAGGCCTGGTGCGCCGCTGGATCGGCCCGGCACTGCGCGGCTGACGCCCGACGCGGTGGTGAATGTGGCGCTCGCTCAGGACCAGGTGACCGGAAGCTCGTGCACCCCATAGATATTCATGTTGGTCCGCAACGGCACCTCCCCAGCCGGAACCGCGAGTCGCAGGTCCGGGAAACGGCGGAACAGCCCCTCGAACCCCACGCGCATCTCGATGCGAGCCAGTTGCTGTCCCAGGCACTGGTGGACGCCATGGCCGAACGCCACCTGCCCGCGGACCTTGCGGTGCAGGTCGATCGTGTCGGGGTCCTCGAAATGCTTCGGGTCGCGGTTGGCGGCGAGCAGCGAGACGACCACAGTCGAGCCGGCCGGAATAGTCTCGCCGCCGACCTCGATGTCCTCCGTGGCGTAGCGGTAGAAGATGTCAGCCACCGACAGGTAGCGCATCAGCTCTTCCACTGCGTTGCCGAACAGCGTCGGGTCGGCGCGCAGTTCCGCCAGCTGCGTCGGGTGCTCGAGCAGCGCGAAGGCTCCGAGCGACAGCATGTTCGCGGTGGTCTCGTGCCCCGCCAGCAACAGCAGGAACGCCATGCCGGTCAGTTCCTCGATGCTGAGGTCCTCGTCGCGGGCGAGGTCGGACAGGATGTCCTCGCCCGGCTCCGCGCGCTTGTCCGTGCACAGCTGGCCGAGGTAGCCCATCATCGCGCCGAAGGCGGCCATCTTGTCTTCGAGGTTTACGTCGCGCTCCATGAACTTCGACGAGTTCGCCTGGAAGGTTTCGCGGTCGGCGTAGGGAACGCCGAGCAGTTCGCAGATCACCAGCGACGGCACGGGAAGCGCGAACTCCCGCACGAGATCGATCGGCGGCGCGAGCTGCGCGACCGCGTCCAGTTGCTGTTCGGTGATCGCGATGATCCCGTCTTCGAGCTGCTTCATCCGCTTGACCGTGAACGCGCCGGTGAGCTTGCGCCGCAACCGGGTGTGGTCGGGGGCGTCCATGCTGATGAACAGCCCGGGGATCTGCGGCGACGGTTCGGTGGCGACCGGCATGCCCGGCGTCTCGTACGGCACGTGGACCACGCCGAGGTCGAGGCGGTTGCTGAACCGGGCGTCGGACATGACCTGCCGGACCGCCTCGTACCCGGTGATCAGCCAGCCCTCGTGGCCGTCGGGGAAGAGCATCGGGCTGACCGGGCGGGTTTCGCGCAGCGCGGTGATCGCCGACGGCGGGTCGAACGGGCCTGCGTCGCGGCCCATCGGCAGGCCGTTGACCGGGGAAACCTGCTGGTTCATCGGGAAGTCCTCTCGTGGTGGCTTGATGTCACCACGATCTCCGAGCGCCCAGACACCGAGCCGTCACGGCGCTGACACGGGATCAGGCCCGCGTCAGCGGCTCCGTGACCAGGTCGGTCCACACGCCCGCGGCGCCTTCCCAGGCGGCCCGGTCGAACGCCGCGTCGCCGAGGTGGTTGCGCGCCTCCTGCTCGATCCGCGGCACGTCCGGGTTCGACAGGTCTTTCCGGCCGAGCACCTGCGCGCTCGCGGCCAGCAGCCGTGCGGCGTGCTCGTACTGCGCGCGCCGCAGCGCCAGGTCGGCGACCCCGACGACCGCCTGCGCGATCTCCGGCGCGCGTCCGGTTTCCGCCGCCGCGTCGCAAGCAGCGGCACGGTGTTCGCGCGCCTCCTCGAGATCGGTCGCGAACCACGCGTGCAGGTCGTGGGCCGCGGCGCGCAGATGTGGTTGCTGCGCTTCGTCGCCGAGCAGGCTCATCGCGTGGCCGAACTGGTCGAAAGCGTCCTGCGCGTTGCCGTTCCACCGCGCCAGTTCCGCCCGGACGAGGGCGAGCGACGCCAGCGTCCCGGGCCACGTGACGCCTTCCGCGAGTCTTTCCGCCTCGGCGACCGCGGCGGCGCAAGCGTCCTTGTCGCCCGCGAGCCAGTGCAGCCGCGCCTGCCGCATGCGCAGCTGGACGATGTCGTCGAGGGCGTCCAGCTCGGCGACGACCGCGATCGCCTGGTCGAAATGCTCGCTCGCCTCGCCGAATTCGCCGCGCATGGCGAGGCAGCCGGCCAGTTCGGTCTGCGCGAACGAGATGCCGAACCGTTCGCCGAGCACCCGGAACTCGACCAGCGATTCGTCGAACCAGGATTCGCAGTCCTGGCCGAGCATCATCCGCAGTTTCCCGATGTGCAGCCGGGACAACGCGCGCACCCACGGGTCCTCGTCGTCCAGCAGCGACTCCCACGCGGGCAGCAGCGCGTCCGTGTCGCGCAGCATCATTTCCAGCGGCACCACCAGCCGCAGCGCCGCGTGCAGGTGCCGGCCGTGTTTGCCGAACTCGTACGCCTTGTGGATCCATTGCGCGGCTTCCGGCATGTCGCCGGGGCCGGACGTGGCGAACATTGAGGTCAGCGCGTACACGATGGCTCTGGTCCCGTCGGGGACCTCGCCGGGGATCCCGATCGCGGCGGCGATCAGTTCCATGCCTTCGGCCTTGCGGCCCACAAGCCACCAGTACCAGCCGCAGGCGGCGGCGAGCCGCATCGCGGCGTGCGCGTCACCGGCGGCGAGCGCGCCGCGCATGGCCGAGACGAGATTGTCGTGCTCTGCCTTGAGAACGGTGAGCCATTCCAGCTGCTCGCCGCGCCGCAGGCGGGGTTCCGCGGTTTCGGCCAGCTCGGTGAAGTACGCGAGATGCGCTTGCCGGGCGAGCTCGGTCTCCCCGGCCTCGGCGAGGCGCGCGGCGCTGTACTCCTTGATGGTGCCGAGCATCCGGTACCGCGGCGCGCCTTCGCCGAACGCGACGAGCAGGGACTTGTCGCTGAGCGCGGCGAGCAGGTCCAGCACCTCGTACTCGTCGACCAGTTCTCCCGCGCAGACCCGTTCCGCCGCCTCGAGGCTCGCGCCGCCGGCGAACACCGACAGCCTGCTCAGCACGAGCCGTTCGCCGTCGCTGAGCAGTTCCCAGCTCCAGTCGACCATCGCGCGCAGCGTCCGGTGCCGGGGGAGAGCGGTGCGGCTGCCGCCGGTCAGCAGCCGGAACCGGTCGTCGAGACGGTCCGCGAGCTGCTCGGCGGACATCGTGCGGAGCCGGACCGCGGCCAGCTCGATCGCGAGCGGCATCCCGTCCAGCGCGGTGCAGATGCGGGCCAGCGTCCGGTCGTCGGCGAGCTCCTGGTTGCGCGTCGTCGCCCGGTCGCGGAGCAGCTGGACGGCCTCGGCGCGGGCGAGCGGTTCGACCGGCCACAACGCCTCGCCGGTGATCCCCAGCGGTTCCCGGCTCGTGGCGAGGATCCGCAGTCCGCGGCATTCGCCGAGCAGCCGGTGTGCGAGCGCGGCGGCGGACTCGATGACGTGTTCGCAGTTGTCCAGCACCAGCAACGTTTCGCGGTCCCGGATCGCGGAGACCAGCCGGTCCACCGGGTCCGCGGCGGACGCTTCCCCGAGCAGCGCGTCGCGGAGGCCGAGCCCGGACAGCGTGGCCTGCGCGACGTCGTCCCCGCTCCCGATCGCGGCCAGTTCGACCAGCCACGCGCCGTGGTGCAGGCCGGAGACCAGCGTGCGGGCGGTTTCCGTGGCCAGCCGGGTCTTCCCCGAGCCGCCGGGCCCGGTCAAGGTGGTGAGCCGATGCCGCGAAACCAGGTCGCGGACCGCGGCTACATCGGCTTCTTTCCCGATGTAGCTGGTGAATTCGGCGCGCAGGTTGGTCTTGCGGCTCTCCTCGCGCCGTCCGACCTCGCCGCGCAGCAACGCGACGTGCAGCGCGGACAGTTCGGGCGACGGGTCGGCGCCCAGTTCGTCGGCCAGCGTTTCCCTGATCCGCTGGAACGCTTGCAACGCCTCGGTGTTGCGGCCCGCGGCGGCGAGCGCGCGCATCAGCGCGGCGACGAGCCTTTCCCGCACCGGGTGCGCGGCGACCAGGTCGGTCAGCTCCGGGACGAGATCCGCGCCGCCGCCGAGATCGAGCTCGGCTTCGAACCGGTCCTCCATGGCCGTCAGCCGCAGTGATTCCAGCCGCGTGGCCGCCGCGTCGAACGCGTCGCTGTCCTGCAATCCGACGTCCTGCATCGCCGGACCGCGCCACAACTCCAGTGCCTCGCGCAGCCGCCCAGGCCCGTGGTCGCGGGCCTGGGCGACGAGCCGCTCGAAGCGCACCGCGTCGACCGCGTCGGCGTCGATCGCCAGCCGGTACCCGTCGGTCAGTCCTTCGACCACGACGCCCGGGAGCGCCTTGCGCAGCCGGGAAACCAGGCGTTGCAAGGCGTTCGCGGCGTCGGCGGGCGGCTGCTCGCCCCAGATCCAGTCGATCAGCGACGCCTTCGGGACGACCTGGCCCGGCCGGAGCGCGAGGGCGACGAGCAGCCCGCGCAACCGGGTGCCCGGCACCTCGGCTGCAGCGCCGTCGCGGACCTCGAACGGACCCAGGATCTTGATCTGCACCCGTCCGATCCTGCCATCCGATCGGGTGGTCAGGCAGCGGAATAGACGACGATGTCGTCGAGTCGCGTGCGGGCGTGGACCTTGAGCGTGCCGCGCGGGCTTTCCGGCGTGCCGAGGGTGTTGCGCACGGCGCCTTTCGTGCTCTTCGCGTCCACGTCGGCGGCGGTGCCCGCGCTGACGCCGACCTCGATCCCGCCGGCCGCGTTCGACAGCTCCACCTGACCGCGCGTGACCCGCCCGATCCGGATCGGGCAGTCGGCCGCCTTGGCGACGACGCTCCCGTCCGCGGTGCCGATGTCGAAACTGCCATTCGACCCGCCGAGGTCGACGTCGGACCGCGCGTGGCCGATCCAGACCTTGCCGCTCGTGCCCTGGTACCGGATCTCGCCGTCGACCTCGCCCAGCCGCAGGCCCGCCGCGCTGCCCTCGATGACCGCGTCGCCGCCGACGTGCCCGACCGCGAGCCCGCCCGCGCCGAGGTTCCCGCGCAACGCGGCGACCCGGTCGAGCTGCACCTGGCCCGAGCCGATGTTGACCTCGCAGTCGCCGAGCGTGCCGTCCGCCTGCACCTCGGTCCAAGCCGTGTTGAGCACGATCTTGGACCCGGCGGGCAGTTCGATCGCGATATCGACGGAACCGGTCTGACGTCCGGACTTGGTGGTCTTGACGGCGAGCACGCCGTCGGCGAACTCGACCTTGGTCTTCTCGGCGACCTTCACGTCGGTCGAGTTCGCCGCGTCGACCGGCTGCACCCGCACGACGGTCTCGGCGCGCTCGCCCGCGGTGATCCGGATGCGAGCACCCGCGGTGGTCAGCGCGGCGGTGATGGGGTTGGGGGTGGTGAACGTGGACATTTCCGGTCTCCCTGGCTGGTTCAGCGGTTCGTTGTGACCACATTCGCCTGCTGGGCGGACACGCTGCTGTCACGGCTCAGACGCCGGGGAGGCGGCCGTGTCAGGCGCGGTGTCAGCGCGGGCCGGATCGGTGCTCGGGCAACATCGGGACTTCGTTCGGGCAGGGACTCGCGGTGCCGCGGGCGGACGGTTGCCGGGTGCCGCTAGGTTTCCGGGGGAGTTCGCCGGGATCGGGCCCGGCCGCAAGGGGGTTGTACGTCGCATGAGTAATCCGTTGGTCGCACCGGTGAAGGAGACTTCGGCGATGGCCGGGGTCCCGTTGCTGGAGGACGCGACGGGGCTGAAAGAGGCGATCGAGAGCAAGAACTGGGCCGCGGTCGCGATCGGCGCGGTGGGGACCGCGCTGGACGTGCTCACCGCGGTGATGGACCCGTTCGGCGCGATCTTCGCCGCGGGCGTCGGCTGGCTGATGGAGCACGTCGGCCCGCTGAAGGAAGCTCTCGACGCGCTCACCGGCAACGCGGACGAGATCAAGTCCCAGGCCGCGACCTGGACCAACGTCGCCAAGGAGCTCGAGAGCGTCTCGGCGGAGTTGACCGAGCTGGTCAAGAAGGATCTGCAGGACTGGCACGGCGAAGCGGCCGACAGCTACCGCAAGAAGGCCGAGGACACCTCCGCCCTGATCGCGAGCGCGCAGAAGGGCAGCGAGGGCGCCGCGAGCGGGGTGAAGACCGCGGGCGAGATCGTCGCGGCGGTCCGGTCTCTTGTCCGCGACACCATCGCCGACCTCGTCGGGCACCTGATCTCGTGGGCGCTGCAGGTCGTGTTCACGCTCGGGATCGGGATGACCTGGGTCGTGCCGCAGGTGATCTCCGCGGTCGCCAAGACGGCGTCGAAGATCGGCCAGGTCACCACGAAGCTGGTGAAGGCGCTCAAGGCGCTGATGCCGCTGCTGAAGAAGGCCGGGACGCTGTTCGCCGACGCCGGGAAGGCGCTGAAGGGGATCAAGGGCGGCAAGCCGAAGCCGAGTCCCAAGCCGAAGGACATCGAAACCTCGAAGGGTTCGCCGGGCAAGGGCGGCGGCAAGAACGAGAGCACGACGACCTCCAGCGCGGAGTCGCCGCCGGCGAACTCCGGCGGGCACCGCGGCGGTTCCGGCGGCCGGGGACCGGAGACCGACGGCACGCGCGGCGGCGGCAACGACGGTCCGGTGCACTCTCCCGGCGGCGGCCAGTCCGGGGGCGGCTCGCACGGCGGCGGTTCCGGGTCGCGCGGCGGTTCCGGTTCGAACATCCGGGACAACAGCCGCGGGCCGCAGCAGGACCGCGTGCCGGACAAGAACCTGAACACCTGCGGCGATCCGATCGACGTGGCCAGCGGCGACGTGGTGCTGCCGCAAACGGACGTCGAACTGGCGGGCGTGCTTCCGCTGGTGCTGCGCCGGGTGCACCTCTCGTCGTACCGGGCGGGGCAGTCCTTCGGCCCGAACTGGGCGTCCACTGTGGACCAGCGGATCGAGGTGGACGACGAGGGCGTGTCCTTCGCGTCCGACGACGGCACGCTGCTGTTCTACCCGCACCCGGTGCCGGAGGCCATGCCGCTGGCCGGACCGCGGCGGCGGCTCGCGCTGACCGGCGACGGGTACACGATCACTCTCCCTGACGAGGGCCGGACGCTGCACTTCGGCCGCGGCGGCCCGGTGCTGCCGCTGCGCGCGATCACCGATCGCAACGGCCACCGCGTCGAGTTCGTCCGCGACGACGCCGGAACGCTCGCCGAGGTCCGGCACAGCGGCGGGTACCGCGTGCGGGTCGAGTCCGCGGACGGGCTGATCAGCGCGTTTCACCTGTGCGGTGCCGACGGCGGCGCCGATCTGCCGCTGCTGCGGTACGGCTACCGGCACGGCCTGCTGACCGAGGTGGTCAACGCTTCCGGGGCGCCGCTGCGGTTCGCCTACGACGGCGAAGGCCGGATGACGAGCTGGACCGACCGCAACGGAGCCTGGTACCGCTACAGCTACGACGGCGAGGGCCGCGTCGTGCGGGCCGAAGGCTCCGGCGGATTCTTCAGCGGCTCGCTGTCCTACGCGGACGGCGTGACGCGGTGGACGAACTCCCTGGGCGAGCAGACCGCGTACCACCTCAACGAACGCGGGCAAACCCTGCGCGAGGTCGATCCGGCGGGCAACGAGACCCGCTCGGAGTGGGACGAGTTCGACCGGCTGCTCGCGCGCACCGATCCGCTGGGCCGGGTGACCCGGTACGAGTACGACGAGGCCGGGAACACGGTGGCGGTGACGCGGCCGGACGGTACGCAGACCCGGTCCGAGTACAACGACCTCGGCCTTCCGGTGACGGTGATCGAGCCGGACGGCGCGGTCACCCGGCGGGAGTACGACGCGCGCGGCAACCTCACGCGGCTGATCGACCCGGCGGGACAGGCCACCAGCTACGGCTACGACGAACACGGGCACCTGTCGTCGATCACGGACGCGCTCGGCGGGGTTCGCGCCGTGACAACTGACGCGGCCGGGTTGCCGATCTCGGTCACCGATGCGACCGGCGCCGCCACCCGGTTCGAGCGCGACGGTTTCGGGCGTATTTCAGCCGTGGTGGATCCCCTCGGCAACGCCACGCGACTCGGGTGGACCGTCAGCGGCGAACCGGCGTGGCAGACCCTGCCGGACGGAACTACCGAACGGTGGATTTACGACGGCGAGGGCAACCTGCGCACCCACGTCGACGCCCTCGGCCAGTCGACGGTCACCGAGGTGACCCACTTCGACCTGCCCGCGGCGGAAGTACGCCCCGACGGCACCCGGCTGGAATTCGGCTACGACACCGAATTGCGCCTCGTCTCCGTGCGCGACGAGCGCGGGAACTACTGGCGCTGCCGGTACGACGCGGCCGGGAACCTGGTCGAGGAAACCGATTTCGACGGCCGGGTGCTGCGCTACGCCTACGACGCGGCGGGCCAGCTCGTCAGCCGCGTGAACGGAGCGGGCGAGACCACCCGGTTCGGCTGGGACGCGCTGGGCAGGCTGGTCGAAGAGCAGGCCGGCGACAGCACGAGCCGCTACGACTACGACCGGGCGGGCCGGGTCGTCCGCGCGGTCAACGCCGACACGGAGCTGACCTGGACCTACGACGCTTGCGGGCGCGTCCTCGCCGAAAGCTGCAACGGCCGGGTGCTGCGCTCGGAGTACGACGCGCTCGGCAGGCGGGTCAAGCGGATCCTGCCCTCGGGCACCGCCAGCGAGTGGAGTTTCGACGCCGCGGGAAGCCTCGTCGGCGTGCGGGTCGACGGGCACGCCATGACGCTAGGGCGCGACCTGCTCGGCCGCGAATCCGATCGCTCGTGGGGGACGACGGTCATCCGGCACCACTGGAACGCGGTCGGCACGCTCGCCGCGCAAACCCTGTCGGGCGGTTACGCCGCGCAGCAACGACGTTCGTACGACTACCGGGCGGACGGCACGCTCAGGGCGGTCGACGACGCGTTGGCGGGCACCCGCCGGTTCGACGTCGACGCGCTCGGCCGGATCACCGGCGTCACCGGAACGGCCGGGACCGAGCACTACCGCTACGACGCCACCGGCAACGTCGTCGCGGCGAACTCGTCCGCGGTCAGCGGTCCGCACTCCGGTGCGCGCGAGTTCGCCGGAAACCGGATCGTCCGCGCCGGGGCGAACCAGTACGAGCACGACGCCCAAGGACGGCTGATCCGCCTGATCAGCCCGGGCGCGCGCACCGCACAGTACGAATGGAACGCCGACGACCGGCTCGTCGCGGTGACCACAGTGGACGGACACCGCTGGCGCTACCGCTACGACGCGATGCGGCGCCGGACCGCCAAACAGCGGCTCTCGGCCACCGGCGAGGTCGTCGAACAGGTCGACTTCACCTGGGACGGGTCCCGGCTGGCGGAGGAGCACCACCGCGGTCCGGGCGGGCTGCGCCGGCTGCGGAACTGGGAGTTCGAACCGGAGACGGACCTGCCGCTGATCCAGGGCGAGAAGCTGCTGGACGCGAACACCCCGCAGCAGGTGGTGGACCGCCGCTACCACGCGATCGTGACCGACCTCGTGGGAACGCCGACCGAACTGGTGGGCCTGGACGGCTCCGTCGCCCGAAGCGGCCCGCGCACCATCTGGGGCGCGGAATCCGGCCGCGGCGACGACGTCACGCCGCTGCGGTTCCCCGGCCAGTACTTCGACACCGAGACCGGCCTGCACTACAACTACCACCGCTACTTCGACCCGGCCCTCGCCCGCTACCTCAGCGCCGACCCGGTCGGGCTGACCGGCGGCACGAACGCCCAGATGTACGTCAGCAACCCGACGCTGCTGGTCGACCCGCTCGGCCTCAACGACTGCAAGTGGACGTTCAGCAAACAGGACATGCGGTTCGGGAACCAGCCGCTGACCGCGGCCGAGCAGGCGAAATTCGACACGTTCCAGAACTACATCCACAACAACAAGTGGCATCCGAAGAAGGCCGCCGAGGAAGCGGGCGACATGAACTACAAGCAGCTGAGCGGAAACCAGTTCCAGATCCGCCTCGGCGGGAAGCAGCGCGCGACCTTCCGGGTGCTGGACGACGAGAAGCGGGTCGAGATGATCCAGCTCGGCGGGCACACCTGAGCCGCTGCTGAAGGGCTCGGCGGGGCCGCGCGAGGCCCGCCGAGCCCGTGAGCCCCGTGGCGGGCCACTCGGTTGGAGCAGGCCCTGCTCCGATTCGGGGAGCCCGCCGGAATATGCATTTCGAACCCGAGCGAATTACGCGTGTGCGCCCGGGGTGCCCGTCGTGCGCGATCGAGGAGTTTTTCGCGGAGCGATATCTCGCGATGTCGCCGGGGAACGGCCCGCGAGGGGCTCGATCTGATGAATTCCGGCCAGGGAAAGGGAAGCCGGGCGACGCGATGCCCGGTAGTCGGCGAGCACTCGGACGGATGTTTTTCCTGGCATTCGTGGCAATGGCCTTTCGCCGGCCTCTCCCGGAGGCGGAGCATGTTTCCTCGCGGCGCTGAGGCGCGGGCGGATCGAAAATCGCGGAGAGGTGCTGTCATGGAATAGACCACTGCGCCCGCGTTCGCGGTGGCGCATCCGCCCGCTCCGACTGTTGGCAGCACGTTTATTGCACTGGATTCTCGCCGGTTCGCACCTGCCGTTCCAGTGGAATATTCCTCCCTGCGTTTTCCGCGATTCCGCGCCGCGAACATTTCATCCGTCACCCGTGGACAAGGAGCAGTCATGACCGAGATCAGCCAGTCGCACCTGGGCCGGGAGGCCCTGGAGATCGCGCTGTGGCAGACGTCGTACCCCGAACTGGAGGCCGCCGCGAGGTCCGCGCTGCAGGATTTCGACGCGGACAGCAACGCCCAGGGCGTGGGCAACAAGGCGGCGGGGGACAACAGCCTGCTGCCCGACCTGGGTCCGCTGTCGAAGTTCGGTTCGTGGGAGTCGGTCGGCAGCACCATCGTGCACCGGGCGGTGACGCTCAGCGGCTTCAACCCGGGGAGCGAGAAATTCGACCCGGTCGCGTGGAGCGTTTTCCTGCAGAAATTCTCCACGATTCCGTTCTTCCTCACCTACACCTTCGACAACCGTGACGCGTCCATCAGCAAGACGTCGCTGAAAAAGGCCGTCGAAGCGGTGTCGGACCTGGTCGAGAACATCATGACGCCGGAGAACTTCCAAGGCATCGTGACCACCATCCAGAAGATCGGCCAGCTCGCGCTCGAGAACGAGGGGAGAAAACAGAAGAACTCCAACCAGCAGGTCGGGGTCCTGTCACGGCATCAAAGCTCGCTGTACCTCGGAGCCGTCCGGACCGCGGTGGAGATGGAGTACAAATCGGGCAAGGGGTACGAGCAGCTGAATCAGACTATTTACGTCTACCGCGGCTACGGCGTCCTCGATTTCGAGAAGTGCAAGCGCCACGCCGACACGCTGCTCAAGTGGGACGGCCAGGACGTGGACGACTGGGAGAAGGACACGGCCAGCTCCTCGAAACCGCCCAACGAGAGCCCCGCCTGGAAACACTGAGCCGATTCGTCCCGTGTTCCGCGGGCTCCCGGGGTTGCGGCCCCGGGAGCCCCTGACCCCAGGCAGGTCCATGATGTTCCCGCAACCGCAGCCTCCCGAGGGAACGACGGCATCGACCTTCGCCCAAGTCCTCGCCGACAACCTCGGCCATCCGGACGGGGGCTTCACCTTCGCCCACGAGCGCTTCGCGAGCTGGGCAGAGCTGTCGCGGGAAGCTCTGCGCCGCGGGCGGCAGCTGCTCCGGAGCGGCCTGCGCAAGGGAGACCGCGTCGCGCTCATCGTTCCCGAGCAGCAGGAATTCGTCCTCGCTTTCCTGGGCGCGGTCTCGGTCGGCGTCGTCCCGGTCCCGATGAGCCCGCCGATGGGCCTCGGCAAGTTCGAGGCGTACTGCGAGGACTCCGCGCACATCCTCCGCGCCGCGGGAGCACGCGCCCTCCTGATTCCCCGCAGCCTGGCAGACCTGCTGAACCCGCTCGTGCACGCTGTGGCCGGCATGCAGGTCCTCGATCCGGAGGACCTCTTCGCCGAACCCTTGCCGCGCAACGCGCCCCAGTCCGAGGACATCCTTCCCGAGGACGTGATGTTCCTGCAGTTCACCTCGGGAAGCACGGCGGCCCCCAAGGGCGTACGGGTCACGCACGCCAGCGCGCTCGCCAACTGCGCGGCCATCATCGGCGCCCTTCGCCTCGACCGCGGCCGCGACCGGGGCGTGAGCTGGCTGCCGATGTACCACGACATGGGGCTGGTCGGTTTCGTGCTGGCACCGCTGCTGGCGCGCTGCCCGGTGACCTTCCTGCCGACGCTGCGCTTCGCGCTCTCGCCGAGGCTCTGGCTGGAAACGGTGAGCCGTCACCGCGCGACCGTGACCTTCGCGCCGAACTTCGGCCTGGCGTTGGCGATCAAGCACACCCCGGCCGACGAGTTGCGGCAACTGGATCTGTCCTGTCTGAGAGTCGTGGGCTGCGGCGCAGAACCCAACCACCCCGAGACACTACGGTCCTTCGCGACGCACTTCGCGACGGCCGGACTGCGTCCGGGGGCGGTCGTCCCGTGTTACGGCATGGCAGAGGCGACGCTCGCGATCTCGTTCGGCGAGCTCGGAGTTCCGCTCGCCCCAGACGTCATCCAAACGGAGCCGTACCACGCACACAGCCTGGCGCGACCGGCCTCAGCCTCCGAGGAGCACGTGGCATTCGTGCCGTGCGGACGTCCCGTCGCGGGCCACTGCGTCCTCGTCGTGGACGACGACGGCAATCCGCTCCCGGAACGGCACATCGGCGAGGCGGTCTTCCAAGGACCGAGCGTGGCAGCGGGCTATCACGAGGACCCGGAAGCAACTCGGCGAAGCTTCACGACTCGCGGCCTCCGCACGGGGGATTGCGGTTACCTGGCGGACGGCATCCTCTACGTGACGAGTCGGAAGAAGGACCTGCTCATCGTCAACGGGCGCAACCACGACCCCCAGACCGTGGAGTGGACCGCCGCCGAGGTGCCCGGCTTGCGCAAGGGCAACGTCGTCGCCTTCACCCGGCCCGGCCGGTCGACCGAGGAGGTCGTGATCGTCGCCGAACTCCGCGACGGCGACGCCGCCGCAGTGGCGAGGAGGGTCCGCAGCCGCGTCCAGACCATGCTGTCCCTGCCCGTGGCCGACGTCCTCCTGGTGCCGCCAGGGGAACTGCCCAAGACGTCCAGCGGCAAGGTCCGGCGAAACACGACACGACAGCAGTATCTGCAGGGATTTCTCCACCGCGGCGCGCTTTCCGAAGCGCATTGAGCACCCCTTTGGGAGGAGCAACCATGGACACCCGTCTACCCCCGCGAGAGCGAGAACAGCTGTACACCCTGATCCGCGAGAAGCTGGAACTCGGCGGCGCGGAGCTCGACGACATCACGACGGTGGCAGAGCTGCCCGGGGTCGACTCCGTCAAGGTCCTCAGCCTCGTGGGCGCGGTCGAGCTCGGCTTCCGGGTCAACCTGGGCTTCGAGGCGATCCCGCAGGTACGGACGGTGCACGACATCGAGCGCCTGATCTGCGATTCGCGCGAGCAATACGCCGCGCGAGCGTCGTGAGCCGGCCGTGGGCACTTCAAGCGACGAGCAGTCGCGGCGGGAAGCGTTCGAAATCGCCGTGTGGGCGGAGGGCAGGCCGGACGTGCTGGGCTGCGACAGCCGCGACCTCAACCAGGAAGCAGGAGTCGGCAACGCCTGCGGCGGAGACAACACCGGCTTGCCCAGCCTGGGACCGCTGGCCCCCTTCGGTTCGTGGCAGTCGGTGGCCGCCACCATCATGCGCAAGACCGCGGACTCTGCTCGCTTCGACCAGTCGTCGACGATATTCGATCTCTTCCGGTGGATCGTCTTCGGAAACCAGTTCACCACCATGCCGTTCCTCACCGGCATGACCGGAGACAGCCGCAGCGTGTCCATCTCGTCGCTTTCCCTGTCACCGGTCATTTCGGCGGTGACCCAGCTGGTAGGCGGGCTGGTCACCCCGGACACGCTCACCGGCATCGTCAATTCCATCAAGAAGATCGGCCAGCTGGCGGTGGAGAACAAGGGGCTGCAGGAGAAGAACAGCAACGTGCACCAGGGAGTCCTGACGGTGGTGAACGGAAACCTCCGCCTCGGGCGCCTGCAGACGACGGTGCAGATGGAATACAAGACAGGCAAGGGATACCAGCAGCTCAACCAGCACCTGACGGTCAGCCGCCTGTTCGGGAACCTCGACTACGGCCTCTGCATCCGCAACGCCGAGATCCTGCTCGCTTGGGACCGACAGGACGTGGACGAATGGGTGAAGGGCGCTTCGAGTTCTCCCTACCCGCCCAACGACAGCCCCGCGTGGAGCAATTGAGCCTGGCCCACCCGCGCCCGGCTCGCGGGGCTGTCGCGAACGCGGTCGGCCTTGACGGCGCGCCCGAGACCGAGCCGGGCACCTGGCCGAGAGCGTCGCACCGCGTGGCTCGACACGAGTCCATGCGGGACATCCTCTGCAGTTCGTGGCTCCGTTTCCGGCCCGGCCAACGCTCCACGGCTCGCCGCAGCGATCAAGCCAGCTCCGCCGAAATCAGAGATCGAGGACCGTCACGGTCACCTGAGCGACGTCCCCGGGATCGAGCTTCTCCGCCTTGCGTACCGCACGTTTGACCGGCAGCACGTAGCCGCGCGTGCTGTCCGGGAAGATCGACGTCCGCCAGGTCGTGGCGCCGACCCGGACCTGCACGCGCCTCGATCCGAACCCGCGGCGCGGTCCGCCCAGCTCGCGGATCTCGTCCGAGATGTCGCCGGGCAAGCTCACGAAGGTCCAGGTTTCGGTCCGCCGGGCGTCCCAGATCCACAGTTCAGCGTCGAAGTGCACTTCCACGAACTCAGCTTCGCACGCGGCACCGACAAAAACCCGCGGACGGTCAGCGGCCGTAACGACGGTTCCGTCGCGCGTAACTGCGGAGGGCCCGGAGGAAGTCGACCTCGCGGAAGGCGGGCCAGAAGGTGTCGCAGAAGTACAGTTCGGAGTAGGCGCTCTGCCAGACCAGGAAGTTGGACAGACGTTGTTCCCCGCTGGTGCGGATGACCAGGTCGGGGTCGGGTTGCCCGGCGGTGTAGAGATGCCGGGACACGTCTTCCATGGTGATGGTGTCGGCGAGTTCGTTCAGGGTCCCGGCGGCGGCGTGTTCGGTCAGCAGGGCACGCAGCGCGTCGACGACCTCCTGGCGGCCGCCGTAGCCGATGGCCAGCGTGATGTGGTGGCCGGTGTCGCAGTCGCGGGTGACCTCGACAGCGTTCTTCAGCGCGTGCGCGGTGGTGTCGGGCAGGGCGTCGAGAAGACCCGCGACGTGCACCTGCCACCCCGCGTCGGGCTGGGCGAGCTTGTCGGTGATGACCTGCTCGATCAGGTGCATCAGATACGAGACCTCGGCGTCGTCGCGGCGCGCGAGGTTCTCGGTCGAGCAGAGGTAGATCGTCACGTGCTTGACGCCCGCGCGCTCGCACCAGGACAGCAAGGTCTCGACGTGCTCGGCGCCGCGCTTGTGCCCCATGCTGAGGTCGGTCATGCCCATCTGCCGAGCCCAACGGCGGTTGCCGTCCATGATGATCCCGATGTGCCCCGGCAATTCGGCGCCCACGAGCTGTTTCCGCAGCCGGTGCGTGTAAATCCCGTAGATGATTCGCTGGACCGGACCAGGCAGCACGATGCGCACTCCGTTCGCCGTTGTTTCGCGCGGGTTCGCGCCCATAGTAGCCAACTCCGTTTCCCTTCCGCGGACACGGTTCCCCGCAGCGGAAACGCTGCCAGAATTGTCGGCGTAGGTCGGTTTTCGACTGCCTGGCAGGCCCGTTCTCCACAAAATTCTCAGGAAATGTTCGAACGACATCCAGAGGCTTCGGGAAATGTCGCTGTCGCCGCCATCGCGATCGGCAGCGTCCGGGAGCCGCGTTACTGCCTGGCGCGCAACGATCGCGAGCGCGTAGGTTCTCGGCTGGAGGACATGCGTCGCCGGGCTAGGGGAGGAAGCCGTTGGACCTCACGGAGCGGCTGGCAGTAGTCACGACGCTTTTCGAGGCCTACAGAAAGGCACCATTCCCGGCAGGCTTCGATCTGGCGATGCTTGACGCGGACCTAGCCGGTTGTGTCTCCACATGGTTAGTGCAACAAGGTCACCTGGACGACCGGAGATGGAACATTCTCGCCGAATGCGAACAGGACCTCATTCGGGCCATCCCCGAATCGGCCGGTGACAGTCGCGTGTACTGCCAAAGGCTTCTGGACATGGCGGTATTGGTACTCGAGGCGGATTCCCCGTAGCGGCAGCGCCAGCCGACGCACTCCCACTGCGCATGATCCCGCGACAACCGGCCGCGGGATCATGCGCCCAGGATCAGCGACCCTTCTCGTCAGCCCACCACTTCTGCCCAGCCTCCGGCAGCGTCTGGATCGGGTCGTAATACGGGTACTTCCGCTGCAACGCCTCCGGGTCCTCGTGCTCGATCCCGGTCCGGTAGTTCTTCGTCCAGTACGAAATCCCGAGATCCCGGTCGTACTCCGCCAGCTGGTGCACCCATCGCTTCCCGACGTAAGGCACATCGCACACAATCCGCGGCGTCGCATACCCCGGCAAATACCCCATGATCGAATGCTGCAATTCCTGCGCTTCCCAAACGGCAACCCGCCAGTGCTCAGCATTCGGAATCATGTCGCACATATAAAAATAGTAAGGAAGGATATTAGCCTCACCCTGCAAAGCGAAGCAAAGATCCAAAAGCGCAGCCGGAGTAGCGTTGACCCCGCGCATCAGCACGCCCTGGTTCCGCACATCCCGCACCCCGACCTGCAGCGCCGTTCGCGCCGCTTCCGCCACCAGCGGCGTCACCGACTGCGCGTGGTTCACGTGCGTGTGGATAGCCAGGTTCACCCCGCGTGCCTGCGCCGTCAGGGCGACCCGCTGCAGGCCCTCGGTTACCTTGGGCTGCAGCCAGTGCTGCGGGAGCGCCGCGAGGGCCTTCGTCGCCAGGCGGATGTCACGCACCGTCTCGATGTCCATCAGGCGCATCAGGAACGACTCCAACTGCGGCCACGGCACGTTCGCCACGTCGCCGCCCGACACCACCACGTCCCGGACGCCGGGGGTGCGCTTCAGGTAGTCGATCATGGCGTCCTGGCGGTCCACCGGCTTGAGCGCGAGCTTGTGCTTCTCCACCTGCTCGGTCGAGTTGCCGACGAGGTCCATCCGGGTGCAGTGGCCGCAGTACTGCGGGCAGGTCGAGATCATCTCGGCCAGCACCTTCGTCGGGTAGCGGTGGGTGAGCCCCTCGACCACCCACATCTCGGCCTCGTGCAGGGAGTCGCGTTCGGCGTGCGGGTGGCTGGGCCACGCCGGGTGCCGGTCGCTGCGCACGGGAAGCATGTAGCGGCGGATCGGGTCGGCGTAGAACGCCTCGGTGACCTTTGCCGGGTCGGTGCCCGCGTGCGGGGCCATCGTGTTGATCATCTGCGGCGGCAGCAGCATCGACATCGTGGCCATCTCGCGCTGGTCGGCGATCAGGTCCTCGTAGAACCGGTCCTCCAGCAGATCGCCCATGAGGGCCCGCAGCTGCTTGACGTTGCGCACGCAGTGCACGCGCTGCCACTGGGCGTCCCGCCACTCTGCTTCGGTCACGTCGTGCCAGCCGGGGAAGCGGCGCCAGTCGGGTTCGGCCAACTCGGCGCGGACGTACTCGTACGGCTGGTCGAAGGCGGCGGCAGTCGGCACAGGTTCCTGGATCGCAGTCATCTGTACTCCTAGTCGTCGGGAACGCGTGAAAATATCCTGCCATAACGTTAGTCGACCGTAAATCTTTCTGCACGCTGACCCGGTCTGCCCTGCTCGGGGGACCAGGCGGGAGACTCGGGGAGTGAACGACAGCACCACGCTCCTGCTCGGCGGCCGCGTCTACACCCCGTCCTCGCCCGACGCGACCGCGATGGCGGTTTCCGGCGGCACCGTGGTGTGGGTCGGCCAGGACGCGCCTGCCCGCGCGCTGCACCCGGACGCCGAGGTCGTCGACCTGGGCGGGGCGTTCGTCGCGCCGGCGTTCGTGGACGCGCACGTGCACGCGACCTCCACCGGCCTGCACCTGACCGGTCTCGACCTGACCGCCGTCCGCAGCTCCGCCGAACTCCTCGCCGCGGTGCGCGACGCCGTCGTTCCCGGGCAGGTCCTGCTCGCGCACGGCTGGGACGAGTCGTCCTGGACCGAGCAGCGGCTGCCGAGCCGCGCCGAGCTGGACGACGCCGCCGGGGACACGCCCGTCTACCTGAGCCGGGTCGACGTTCACTCCGCGCTGGTCTCGACCGCGCTCGCGAAACTCGCGCCGGGCGTCGAGTCCAAGGCGGGATGGTCCGCCGACGGCCCGCTCACCCGCGACGCCCACCACCTCGTCCGCGGAGCCGCCCGAGACGCGATCACCCGAGCGCAGCGTCAGGCAGCCCAGCGCGCGTTCCTGACGACGGCTGCCGCGCGCGGGATCGTCTCGGTGCACGAATGCGCGGGCCCGGACATCTCCGGCGAGGAAGACTTCGCCGACCTCCTCGCGCTGGCCGGCCCGACGCTGCCCGAGGTCGTCGGCTACTGGGGCCAGCTGAACGGCCTCGACACCGCCCGCCGCCTGGGCGCGCACGGCGTCGCCGGAGACCTTTTCGTGGACGGCGCGCTCGGCTCCCGCACCGCGGCCCTCACTTCGCCGTACTCCGACGAGCCCGGCACCTCCGGCTCGCTCTACGCCGACGCCGGGGTCATCGCCGACCATCTCGTGGCCTGCACCGAAGCCGGGCTGCAGGCGGGCTTCCACGTCATCGGCGACGCCGCCGTCGGCGAGGTGGTCGAGGGATTCCGGCTCGCCGAGAAGCAGGTCGGCCAGCGTCCCCTCGCCGCGCGGCATCACCGGGTCGAGCACCTGGAGATGGTCACTGCGGAGCAGGCGCGCGCGCTCGCCGGCTGGGGCGTCGTCGCGTCCGTGCAGCCGCTCTTCGACGAAGCCTGGGGCGGCACCTCCGGCATGTACTCCGAACGGCTCGGCGACCGGGCGGCAGCGCTGAACCCCTTCGCGCAGCTGGCCGCCGAGGGAGTCGTGCTCGCCTTCGGCAGCGACGCCCCGGTGTGCGCGGTCGACTCGTGGGCTTCCGTACGCGCCGCCGTGCATCACCACACGCCCGAAGCGCGCCTGTCCGCCCGCGCCGCGTTCACCGCCCACACCCGCGCCGGACACCGCGCGGCGGGCGTCAACGACGGCGTGACCGGCAGCCTCGTCCCGGGCGCGCCTGCGCACTACGCGATCTGGGACGCGGCCGACCTCGTCGTCGCCACCGCCGACAGCCGCGTGCAGCGCTGGTCCACCGATCCGCGTTCGGGCGTGCCGCCGCTGCCGCGGCTGGAGCCGGGCACTCCGCTGCCGCGCTGCCTGCGCACGGTCCGCGGCGGCACGGTCATCTACGACGAGTTCACACCGGCCGCTTAGAGTTCCGGGTGTGGCAGTGAGCGTGGCGGACGCCGATTCGGGCGTTCCGCACAAGACCAAGCGAAAGCGGGCGTGGAAGCCCTGGCTGGCGCGCGTCGCGGCGACGGCGGCGACCGGCTACGGCTACTACCTCAGCTTCGCGCCGCGCCCGCTGTGGTGGCTGGCCCCGATCGCGTTCGCCGCGTTCGCGCTGCTCCTTCGCGGACGGTCGTTCCGCGGCGCGTTCGGGTACGGCTTCGTGTTCGGCATGGCGTTCTTCGTGCCGCTGCTGGTGTGGCTGCAGGACTTCCTCGGCCGCGACTTCGGGCCGCTGCCGTGGCTGGCGCTGTCGTTCGCGCTGTCGCTCTACTTCGGACTCGCCGGATGGCTGATCCGGGTCGTGGCGCGGCTGCCGCTGGCGCCGCTGTGGGGCGCGCTGGTGTTCGTCGCGCTGGAGACGCCGCGCACGTGGTTCCCGTTCGGCGGGTTCCCGTGGGGCCGGGTCGCGTTCAGCCAGCCCGAGGGCGCGTTCCTGTCGCTCGCGTCGGTCGGCGGCGCGCCGCTGGTCGGTTTCGCCGTCGTGCTCACCGGTTTCGGCCTCGCCGCGCTGCTCGGCAGGCTGTGGCGCACGCGCAAAGCCTGGGACCGCGCGCTGGTCTGGCCCGCCGTGTTCACCGTGCTTCCCGCCGCGGCCGGGCTCGCGGTGTGGCCGACGATCGGCACCGAGGCGCAGGACGGTTCGCTCACCGTCGGTTCCGTGCAGGGCAACGCGCCGGACATCGGGCTGGCTCTGCAGGGCCAGCGCGGGGTGCTGCGCGCCAACGCCCTCGCCGAGAGCGCGCGGCTGCTGCAGAAAGTCCAATCAGGACAGGCGCCGAAGCCGGATCTGCTGCTGTGGCCGGAAACCTCGACCCCGCTCGACGGCGACGACCCGGGCGTCGACCAGGTGGTGTCGGCCTTCGGGGCCCCGGCGATCATCGGCGCGCTCGTGCGCACCCCGGACGGGGCGGCGGAGAACTCCGCGGTCGTCTGGGACCCGAACACCGGGCCGGGGCAGCGGTACGTCAAACAGGATCTGGTGCCCTTCGGCGAGTACGTGCCCGCGCGCGCCGTCGCACGGCTGGTGACGCCGTTCATCGACGACACCCGCGACATGCGTCCCGGCGACGGCTCCAACGCCGCCCTGTCGGTCGCGGGCACCAAGATCGGCGTGTTCATCTGCTACGAATCGGCCTTCGACGGCCCCGCCCGCGACGCGACCGACGCGGGCGGCGAACTGCTCGTCGTGCCGACCAACAACGCGTGGTACGGGCCGGGGGAGATGAGCTACCAGCAGCTGGCGATGGCGCGGCTGCGCGCGGTCGAGCACGGGCGCGCGGTGGTGGTGTCGGCGGTGTCCGGGGTGAGCGCGCTGGTCGCCCCGGACGGGACGATCACCAGCTCGACCGGGCTTTTCACGGCGGATGCCCTGGTCGGGCGCGTGCCGCTGCGCACGCAGACTACGCTGTCGGATCGAATCGGTGCGTGGACGGAGTACGGACTGCTGGCGTTGGCGATCGCGGGTGTCGCCGGCGGGTTCGTGCTCCGTTTTCGCACCCGGCGCGGCGAAGCAGCGACGGCCGCGAAGACGGGGACCACAGCAGGGGAAGCGGCGGGCTGACCCGCCGGATGCGGAGGAGACGGATGGCGCAGGCGCCGCGGGGGGCCGAAACGATCGAACCGGTGCTGGTGGTGATCCCGACCTACAACGAGCGGGACAACCTCGGCCCGGTGCTGGACCGGCTCCACAAGGCACTCCCGGACGTCGACGTGCTCGTCGTCGACGACGGCAGCCCGGACGGCACCGGCGAGCTGGCCGACGAGCGCGCGGCCGCGGACAAGCGGGTGCACGTGCTGCACCGCACCGCGAAGGAAGGCCTCGGCAAGGCCTACATCGCCGGGTTCCATTGGGGGATGGAGCGCGGCTACGCGACGTTCGTGGAGATGGACGCCGACGGCTCGCACGCGCCGGAGGACCTGCCGCGGCTGCTGGACGCGGTCGGCGACGCGGACCTGTCGATCGGGTCGCGGTACGTGCCCGGCGGCAGCACGGTGAACTGGCCGCTGCGCCGGACGCTGCTCTCGCGCGGGGCGAACCTGTACTCGCGGATCGCGCTGGGGATCAAGGTCGCGGACATGACCGCCGGGTTCCGCGCGTACCGGCGCCCGGTGCTGGAGAAGCTGGCGCTGAACGAGGTCGCCTCGCACGGCTACTGCTTCCAGATCGACCTCACGCGCCGCACCGCGGACGCCGGGTTCGACATCGTCGAGGTGCCGATCACCTTCACCGACCGGGAGATCGGCGTGTCGAAGATGAGCGGCGGCATCATGTCCGAGGCGTTCTTCCGGGTCGCGGAGTGGGGCGTGCAGCGCCGCCTGGCCCAGCTGAAGAAGCTGCTGGGCCGGGGCTGAGCGGCGGCTACTTCAGGACGCGGTAGGTGAGGTGTTCGGCGCCCGGCGTCGACACCGCACCGAGCGGCTCCAGCCGCACCGGCCCGGGATTTCCCTGGGGGAACAACGGGGTTCCGCCGCCGAGGACGATCGGCGCGAGGTGGATCCGCAGCACGTCCGCCAGCCCGGCGTACAGGACCTGCGACGCGATCGACCCGCCGCCCATCACGACGACGTCCTTGTCGCCCGAGGCCGCGCGCGCCTGCTCGACCGCCTGCTCGACGCCGTCGGTGACGAACCGGAACCGCTCGCCGAGGCGCACCTCGCGGGGCCGTGCGTGGGTGACGACGAAGACCGGCGGGGCGACGGTCTGGTCTTCGTCGTAGCCGTAGCCGATCTCGTCGTTCCAGCCCTGCGGCCCGTCGACGACGTCGAAGGTGCTGCGGCCCATCACCACGGCGCCGGTTTCGGTGAACGACCGGTGCAGGATCTCCGAATCGCGCGGCGTCGGCTCGGACACCCAGGCGTGCAGCGGTTCGCCGCCGACGCCGAGACCGTGTTCGGGATCGGCTCCCGGCCCGGTGACGTAGCCGTCCAGCGACATCGAGATGTCCACGACCACCCGGCTCGTGCCCGGCCGCTCCGCGTCGCGCGCGAGTTCGCCGAGCCGGTCCATCGAATCGCGGATCCCGCGTTCCATCCCGCTCGCGACCATGGCGTCGCGGGCCTCGACGCTCGGGAACACCGACCGGGCCCGCAGCCGCGTCCGCCCGTCGAGTTCCTCGAAGATCAGGGTCTCCAGGCTGACCTGGCCGGGCGCGCCCTCGTACTCGAAGGTCTGGACTATCCGCTCGGCTCTCTCCACGGAATGGAAGACGCCGCGGAAGAGGTGCTCGCTGCCGTCGGTATCGACATGCGCGTAGCGGTACGCCCCGCCGGAATGCGGGTCGAACTCGAGGAGCCGCATCTCGACGTCGCGCGGGCCGAGCCAGCGGGTGATCAGGTCGGGGTCGGTGTAGGCGCGGAAGAGCCGCGCGGGCGTCGCGTCGAACTCGCGGACGACCTCGACGAACGGGCTGCCGGGCTGGGCGGTGATGGTGGTGGGGTTCATCGGTCCTGCTCCTTGGTCTCTTCGAGAAGGCTGTCGAGGCGGCGGAACTCGCGTTCGCGGGTGAGCCGGTAGGTGTCGATCCAGCTGGTCAGCTCTTCGAGAGCGGCGGCGTTGAGGTGGCACGGGCGGCGCTGGCCGTCGCGGCTGCGCGTGATGAGCCCGGCCGCCTCCAGCACCTGGACGTGCCGCGACACGGCTTGCTTCGTCACCGGGAACGGCTCGGCCAGCTCGTTCACCGTCGCCTCGCCGCGCGACAGCCGGGCGATCAGCGCGCGCCGGATGGGGTCGCCCAGCGCGGTGAAGGCCCGGTCCAGCCGGTCCTCGACGTTGTCAACGGACATCTTTATCAACTGATCTCTTTATCAAGCAGTACGTTGACAATAAGCCCGTCGCGTCGCCAGGGCAAGGGTCCGACGGGATTCAGCTCTTGCGCACCGAGGTCGTCTCGACATCAACCGCTTCGCCGTTCGCGGCGACCGGCGCGAGCAGCGGGATCGGCTGCCCGGCGTCGTCGACCAGCACGGAGTGGTCTTCGCCGGGGGAGAAGGCGTGCCGCTCGCCCCACTGCCGGAGCGCGACGACGACGGTGAACAGGTCGCGGCCAGCCGGTGTGAGCGAGTAGATCTGCCGTTTGCCGGATTCCGCGGTCTGCCGGTCGAGGACGCCGCGTTCGACCAGGCGGCGCAGCCGGTCGGTGAGGATGTTGCGGGCGATGCCGGTGCTCTGCTGGAAGTCGGTGAACGCCCGCGCGCCGTCCATCGCGTCGCGGACGATCAGCAGGCTCCACCGGTCGCCGACGAGGTCGAGGGTGCGGGCCACCGGACACGACGGGTCGGTCCAGGCCGGGGTGCCGTCCACGCTCGCGGGCCTCCTTGATGAGTTGCTCTTTGAAACCATTCTGCCGTACGGTGCGATTAGTTGCAATTCGCTACTGATTGGGGGACTCATGGGCCTGACCACGGGCCGCCGGACGGTGTTCGCCGCGGTGTGCGCGGTCGCCGTCGCGAGCATTTACGCCGCTCAGCCGGTGCTGGCCGAGATCGGCGCGGACCTGGGCGTGCCGGACGCCGGCCTGGGCTGGATCGTCGCCGCCGGACAGCTCGGCTACCTCGGCGGTCTCGCCGCGCTCGTCCCGCTGGGCGACCTCGTCGACCGGCGCACACTCATCGCCGCCCATCTGCTGCTGACCGCCGCCGGAGCCGGATTGGCCGCCGCAGCAAGCCAAACCTGGCTGCTGCTGGCCGGCCTGGTGCTCGCGGGACTGTTCGCGGTGGTCGTGCAGACGACGGTCGCCTACGCCGCCGCACTGTCCACTCCGGACGAACGCGGCCGCACCCTCGGCGTCGTGACGTCCGGGGTCGTCATCGGCATCCTGGGCGCCCGCGTCGCCGCCGGAGCGCTGGCCGAACTGTGGGGGTGGCGCAGCGTCTACGTCGCGCTCGCGGTGCTGCTGGTGACGCTCGCCGGTCTCGTGCTGAAGACGATGCCGCCGGATCCGCGCCGCGACGGCACGACGTACCGGCAGGTGCTGGGCTCGCTAGGCGGGCTGTTCCGGGAACCGCTGTTCCTCTCGCGGGGCTTGATCGCGTTCTTCCTGTTCGCGTCGTTCGGCGCGCTGTGGAGCGGTCTGTCGCTGCCGCTCGCCGCGGACCCGTGGAACTTGAGCACCGCGCAGATCGGCTTGTTCGGACTCGTGGGCTTGGCAGGTGCGCTCGGGGCCGCCCGTGCCGGACGCTGGGCCGACCGGGGACGCGCGAGCCTGGTCACCGGCGGAGCGCTGGTCCTGCTGGCGGTGTCCTGGCTCGCGGTCGGGCAGCCGTCGCTGTGGTTGCTGGGGCTGGGGGTGCTGGTGCTCGATTTCGCCGTGCAGGCAGTGCATGTCAGCAATCAGCACCTGCTCACCGCGGCGCATCCGGACCGCACCAGCAGCGTCATCGGCGGGTACATGATCTTCTACTCGCTCGGCTCCGCACTGGGCGCGACCGCGACGACCACCGCGTTCGCCGCGGCGGGCTGGACCGGCTCCGCCGTGCTGGGCGCGGCGTTCGCCGGGTGCGCGTTCGCGGTGTGGGCCTGGGCTAGGGCCGGTGCTCGGCGGCTGTCGTCGCGAACGCCTTGACAAGCGCGGTTTCCCCGGCGCTGCGCCACATCAGCCCCCACCGGGCAGGCGGGGTGTCGCGGAAGGGCACGAACGCGATGCCCGGCCGGGCGAAGTACTCCGCGGCGTGCGCGGCGAGCGGGCAGATCCCTTCGCCCGCGCCGATGACCAGCAGAAGTTCCTGAAACGTGCGGTAGGCGCGCCCGCGGGCGATCGGAACGCCCGCGGGCGTCGTCCACGGCTCGGGCGGCTCCCGCCAGTAGGCGGGCGGCGGGTGCGCGGCGCGCAGGACCGTGTCGCGGCCGAGGTCCTCGAGCGTGACGAACTCCCGGCGGGCGAACGGATGCCCGGACGCGACGGCGAGCACCATCGGCTCGGTGTGCACGACCGGTCCCGTCGTGATCGACGGCTCGGCGACCGGCAGCAGCACCACGGCCAAGTCGGCTTCGCCGGAACGAAGCGTGGCGAGCGGGTCCTCGAACGGAGCCTCGCTGATGTCGACCTCGCAGCCCGGATACCGGGCCCGGAAGGCGGCCGTGACGTCGGACATCAGATTCGCCACCGCCGGAGCCTCGAAGGCGAGCCGCAGGACGCCTTCGACACCGCGCCCCGCCGCGACCGCGCGCTCGATCCCGGCCAACAGCTGCCGGTAGGCGGGCCGGATGTCGGCCTCCAGCGTGCGGCCGATCGGGGTCAGCGAGACCCGCCTGCTGGTGCGGTCGAACAACCGGGCTCCGATCCGGCGCTCCATCGTCTTGACCGACTGGCTGACCCGCGCCTGCGACACCCGCAGCCGCTCCGCGGTCCGGCCGAAGTGCAGTTCCTCGGCGAGCGCGAGGAAAACCTCGATGTCCCGGTGTTCCACCCGCGCCTCCGATCGATAACCCAGAGCTTATCAACCGATCCGGACTTCTCCGTTGTTCGCCCAGCTCAGCGGCGGAAAAGTGGACCTTGTCCAGCCCGCTCCACCCCGGAGGAACCGATGTCGCACCCCACCCTGATCCGCGCCGCCGAGGCCGAAGTCCTGTCGGATGCTCCCGGCAGCCTGATCGCCCTGCTGGCCGACTCCGGCGCCACCGGCAACCGGTTCACCGCCAACCGCGCCGCCCTGGACGAGGGCGTCTTCGGCACGCCCGCGCACTTCCACACCCGCGCGACCGAGTTCTTCTACGTCCTCGGCGGCGCCCTGCAGGTCCTGGTCGGCGACGAACTGCACACCCTGGAGACCGGCGATTTCCTCGCGGTTCCGCCGACTGTCCCGCACGCCTTCGGCCCGGCCGCGGGCTCCGCCGCCGACGTCCTGGTGGTCTTCACCCCCGGGATGGACCGCTTCGGCTACTACCGGCTGCTCGACCGTGTCGCCCGCGGCGAGGCGGACCCGAAGGAGATCGCCGCTTCCGCCGAGCAGTACGACAACCACTACGTCGACAGCCCCCGGTGGCGGCAAGCCCGCGCCGATGCGGCGGCCTGATCCGCGCGGTGCGGACCGTCGGCGAGACGCGAGCACCGCCGGAGAGGTGCCGCGGACGCGGAACGGCCCCCGCGGGGGGAGGTCGCGGGGGCCGTTCCTGTTCGGTGGTGGGAGCCAGCTACTGGCCGAGGCTCAAGCGGACCGGCTGGTCCGGCGTCCCTTGAGCTCGGCGAGACGTTCGTTCAGCAGGTCCTCGAGCTCGGGGATGGAGCGGCGCTCCAGCAGCATGTCCCAGTGGGTCCTGGGGGGCTTGACCTTTTTTTGCTCGGGCTGCCCGCCGTCGACGATCTCGGATTCGCTGCCGTGCAGGCGGCACTCCCACACCGTCGGGATCTCGGCGTCGTCGGAGAACGGCACCTCGAACTCGTGGTTCTTGGGGCAGGAGTAGCGCACGGTACGGCGCGGAGCGAGGTCGTGATTGCGGTCGGTCTCGTAGCTGACCGCTCCCAGCCGGCTTCCACGGAGAACACGGTCGGCCATAGTGGGATTCCTTTCAGTCAGCTCCGGGTGGAGCCAGGGTGATGCTCACCCTATGCAACGAACGAGGCGTCCGGGGGATTCCCGGCACGCCATGTCGCTGCTCACGATGAGCTGCGTCACCCGTGGTCTTCAGCTTCCTCCAGAGGGAGTCTTTTCGCCCTCTGACGTGACGCGGATACCGCCTTCTTAGTGCGGATATCCCCCAGTCGGGCTAGTTAGGTTAGCTCTAGGACAACCGTAACTGACCGTGCTGGGCAGCGGCGGGTCCCAGATCCCCCGAGCGGAAGTGGCGACGGCACAGTACCTGATAACGGACCGTGACCGTTTCGGCATCAGACCGTGCTGAAGCTGAAGGTTCAACTACGGAGTGTTCGGTATCTGCCACCACAACGGTGTCTCCGTCACGGAGAATCACGTCGTCGCGGACCCGCGCGTTGAACCGGCCGGGCAGCCCGCACCAGCAGAGCACCTCGACCTGGACCGGCTGGAGCTCGTCGGCGATCTCGAACAGCCGGGCGGCCCCGGGGAACAGCCTGCTGCGGAAATCGGTCGCGATGCCGAAGCAGTAGACGTCGATGCCCGCCTCGTCGGCGAGTTCGGCGAGCTGGTCGACCTGCGCGGGGGAGAGGAACTGCGCCTCGTCCACGATCACGTAGTCCACGTGCTGCCCGCTCGCCCACTGCTCGCGCACCAGATCCCGCAGGTCGGTGCCGGTCGCGACCTCGGTCGCGCGCCGCGCGATGCCGATCCGGCTGGTGATCTGCGGCGCGCCGGACCGGTCGTGGCGGACCAGCACGAGACCGCGCCTGCCCTGGCGCGCGTGGTTGTGGTCGATCTGCAGCGCGAGCGTCGACTTCCCGCAGTCCATCGGGCCGTAGCAGAACTTCAGCCGTCCCCGGGCCGGACCGTTGCGCCGGGCCCCGGCGGGCGGGGCCGCGGAAAGCGCGTCGGTGGGGTCGTCGAGCACAACGTCGTCTGCAGCGGTCACGACGACCGACCCTATCTGGGCCTCACAGCACCTCCGGCGGACGGTTGCCGGCGGCCGCGATCGCGCGCCGGACCGGCACCAGCGCGACGAACACGAAGCCGAGCACGAAGAACACCACGAGCGCGATGATCGCCAGCCGGAACGACCCGGTCGCCTGCCCGACGCCGGCGAACACCAGCGGCCCGAGCCACGACGTGCCCTTCTCGCCGACGACGTAGAGGGAGTAGTACTGCGCGTCCTTCCCGGCCGGGATCATTTGGCTGAACAGCGACCTGGCCAGCGCGTTCGTCCCGCCGAGCACGAGCCCGATGCCGATCGCGACGGCGAAGAACTGCAACGGCTGCCTCGGCTGCACGAAGTACGCCCCGCCCAGCACCACGACCCACAGCACGAGACTGACCAGGATCGTTCGCTTCGCGCCGAGGCGGCGCGCGAGCAGGCCGTGCAGGACGCCGCCCGCGTAGGCGAGAAACTGGATCACCAGGACCGTGACGATCAACACCTCGTCGGAGAACCGCAGCTCGTCCTTCCCGTACTGCGCCGAAACCGTGACGACGGTGTTGATCCCGTCCGCGAAGAGCAGGTAGCTGCCGAGGAAGGCGAGCGTGAGCGGATACGCCTTCGCCTCGCCGAGCGTCTGGCGCAGTTCGCGGAAACCGGCGCGCAGCACCGAGACGCCGCGCGCGGTCGCGGTCGGGACGTGGACGCGGGGGAGCCGGCGCAGGGTCGGGATGGTGAAGAGGGCCCACCAGATCCCCGAGGTCAGGAAGCAGATCCGCACCGCGAGGCCGGTGTCGATGCCGAGGGACTCGCGGCTGAGGTAGAAGGCGAGCTGCAGCGCGAGCGCGAGCCCGCCGCCGAGATAGCCGAACGCCCAGCCCTTCGCCGAAACGTCGTCTCGCTCGTCCGGCGTCGCGATGTCCACCAGGAACGAGTAGTAGACGACCAGCGAACCGCCGTACCCGATGTTGGCGAGGATGAACAGCGCCGCGCCCAGCTGCCAGTCCGAACCGGCCATGAAGAACATCAGCGCCGACGCCGCCGCGCCCAGCACCGCGAACCCGCCGAGGATCTTGCGCTTGTTGCGGCTGCGGTCGGCCACCGCGCCCGCGATCGGCAGCACCAGAACCTGCACGATCGTCGCCACCGACAGCAGGTAACCCCACAGCGAACCGGCGGGGAAGTGGAGGCCGAACAGCGACACGTCGCAGTGGTTGAGCTTGTCGTCCGCCCCGGACGCGTTGAGACAAGCCCTGTCCCCGTTAAGGGTGATGTTCTGCTTCGCGTCCGCGGCCGCGACGGTGCTCATGTACAGCGCCCCGAACACCGTCGTGACTGACGAATAGAACGGCGAGTTGGCCCAGTCGTAGAAGTACCAGCCCCACCGTTCCCGCTTGCTGTCCCGGGTCTCGGCCAGCGTCATCCACGACTCCTCGAATCGGTGCGAATCTCCAGGTCGCGCCGGACATTACTGCCGCGGGGGCGACCGGTACCGCCGAAGGGGGCAAACCGTGTCCGGTTCGTCGCTTCCGGTTTGCGCCACGCCGCGCGGCGGAACGCGCGACACGCCGGGCCGGGCGTGTCGCTGCCGGGATTTCCGGGCGTGTCATGTGAGACTGCTGAGCGTGGTGTGACTCTTGTGGTCGATGGGTCGCGTGCTTAGTGTGCGTGGCATGACCAACCGCGTTCGCACTGCCAGACGGGCCGCCGCCAGAGCCTTGCTGCTCGTCGTCGCCGTCCTCGGCATGGAACTCGTCGTCACCGGCGCCGCCTCCGCGGACCCCGCCTCGGGCACCTGGGCCAAGCTCCGCATGTGCGAGTCGAGCGGCCGCTACTCGATCAACACCGGCAACGGCTACTACGGCGCCTACCAGTTCGACCTCCCCACCTGGCGCAGCGTCGGCGGCCAGGGCCGCCCCGACCAGGCCAGCCCCCGCGAGCAGGACTACCGCGCGCTCTACCTGTACCGGATGCGCGGCTGGCAGCCCTGGGAATGCGGCGGCATGCTCGGCCTGTCCAACGACGGCGACGCCCGCAGCAAGCGCGTCCCCTCCTGGGAGGAAGCCGCGTACATCGGCGGCGGCGGACTGCCGGCCCCGCCCGCGCCCAAGCCGCAGCCCGCCCCGCCGCCGGGACCGCCCGGCGCAACGCCCGCGTGGCCCGGCCTCGTCTACGCCTACGGCGACTGCGCGCCCGCACTGCGCACGTTCCAGCTGCGGATGAACGCCTTCGGCTACGGCTTCACCGGCACCGGCTGCTACTACGACAAGACCCGCACCGCGGTGCTGGACCTGCAGCGCGCCAACGGCATCAACGACTCGGGCCGGCTGGGTCCGAAGACGTGGAAGGCAGCGTGGGAAGGCAAGGCTCCGCGCTGACCCGCCCCGCCTCCGCGTAGCGCGCGGCGAGCTGCCGGAACGCTTCCTTCAGTTCGGCCGGGCCGACGACCTCGACGTCGGCGTCGACCCGGCCGAACGAGGCGGCCAGCCCGCGCCACGACCAGGCGCCGAGGCTCACCCGGCACCGGTCCGGCCCGAGCGCCTCGATGACGCCGTCGGCCAGGTAGCTCGCCGCTTCCGTCGCCGGGAGCCGCAGGATCACCTCGCCGCGGCAGGGCCATTCGCCGGACAGATCCGTCCCGCGGAACCGCGCGGCCACGAACGCGGCGACATCGGACAGCCCGCGCTCGGCGAACTTCGGCCCCGTGGGCGTGCGCGGCGTGATCCGGTCCGCCCGGAAGATCCGCCAGTCCTCGCGATCGAGATCCCACGCGACCAGATACCAGCGCTGACCCCACGTGACGAGATGATGCGGCTCGACGCGCCGGGGCGGCGTATCCGTTGGCGCGTAATCGAACCGCAGCACCTCCCGGGCGCGCACAGCGGCGCTCAACGCGACGAGGGTGTGCGGATCCGCGCTGGGCGCCGGACGTTCGACGGCGGTGAAGCTCAAGGCGTCCACCCGGTGCCGAAGCCGCGCGGGCATCACTTGCCGCACGGTCTGCAACGCCCGCTTGGCCGCTTCCTCGATCCCCGCTCCGGTCGCCGCCTGCAACGCGATCGCCAGCGCGACCGCCTGGTCGTCGTCGAACAGCAACGGCGGAAGCCGCGCGCCGGCGTCCAGCCGGTAACCGCCGTCCGGCCCCTTCGTCGTGACGATCGGATAACCGAGCTCCCGCAACCGATCCACGTCCCGGCGCACCGTGCGGGCTGACCTCCAGTCGCTCGGCCAGCAGCGCACCCGGCCAGTCCCGCCGAGCCTGAAGCAACGAGAGGAGCGACAACAGCCGCGCGGAGGTCTTCGGCACGTCGTCGATCCTGCCTCACGTAGCGGTCAGCTCCTGTCCGCTACTTCCACGCACCCCGCTCCCGCAGCACCTCGCGCAGCAGATCCGGCCGATCCGTCACGATCCCGTGCACGCCGAGGTCCAGCAGCGTCCGCATCTCGTCCGCGTCGTCGATCGTCCACGTGTGCACCTCGAACCCGCGCCGCACCGCCGACTTCACGAACGCCTCGTCGACCACCTTCAACGGCCCCTGCCGCACCGGAACCTGCGCGAGCCAGCCCGCCGAGAACCGGCTGATCTGCAGCAGCGGCACCCAGCCGTTCGCCCACAGCAGGAACGCCGACCGCGGCCCCATCGCGGTCAGCAGCTCCGGCCCGGCCAGCCGCCGCAGCCGAGCCAGCCGGGAGTCCGAAAAGGACGCCGCCGCGACCCGCCCGACCGCACCGGTCCGCTGCAGCGTCCGCACGAACGGGACCACCGCGCTGTCGGCCTTCACGTCGATGTTGAAAAACGCCTCCGGCAGCTCTTCAAGGAGATCCTCCAGCCGCGACAACGGCGCCCGCCCGTCGATCTTGACGTCCTTGAGCTGCGCCCACGTCTGGGTCGCGATCGCCCCGCGCCCGTCGGTCGTGCGGTCGAGCGTCGCGTCGTGATGGACGACCACCACCCCGTCCGACGTGGCGTGCACGTCCGTCTCGAGATAGCGGTACCCCTCGGCGGCCGCGCGCTGGAACGCCGGCAGCGAGTTCTCCAGCCCCTCGAGGTCGCCGATGTGCCAGCCGCGGTGGGCGAAGGCGCGGGGGAGCGAGTCGGCGAGGTACGGAAACGGTGGGCGCATGGTTCCAGTCTGCGCCATCGGTGTGGCCCCGTCGTGAGAACGTGATGGACAGCTAGAGTCCGGCGGGTGAGGGAACTGGCCGAACACGCCCTGACCGGCGACGAACGCGTCGTGCCGCGCCGCACGAACGCCCCGAAACACTGCGGCTGGTGCGGACGCCGCCTGCCCGAAGCAGGCAACGTCGGACGCCGCAGGCGCTACTGCGGGCAGTCCTGCCGACAGCGCGCCTACGAACGCCGGACCGCCCTGCAGCGCAGCGGCCTGCCCGAGGACGCCGTCGTCCTGTCGGACACCGAGATCGCCGCCCTGCAGGACCGCCTCTTCCAGCTGCGCTGCGCCGCGGAGGACATCGTGACGGCTGCTCAGGATGGCGCGTCAGCGGGCGAGCTGCGGCAGCTCGCGGAGGACATCGCCGCGGCGGCGAAGGATCTCGAACAGCTCCGCTGATCTTGTTCTTGCACTGAAAAGTACCCTCTGACCTGCTGTCTATTTTCTGTTATGCCAATTGACACAAGCTGCGCGGGTGCTCTAGCGTTCCCGCCATGAACGAACCCCGAGGGCGCGGCAGGCCCCGCAAAAACCCCGCGGCCCCGGCCCGCTGGACGCCCCCGGAAGGCTGGTCGCGCCTCGTCGCCTGGATCTCCCCGGAGGAGAAGAAGGCACTGAAACACGTCGCCGTCGAAGCGGACGTGTCAGTGGCAGACCTCGTCCGGTCGCTGGCAAGCGGACTGGCCGAGGGCGTCATCAGCCACGACGAATTACTGGGGCACATCAGGAGAGGCAACCAAGTCATGGAGAAAATCCCCACGCTCTTCGAACGCGACGAGCGTTTCCAGGTGGTCGACCGGCCCCGCGCCGAATGCGCATGGGTCTTCGACGGAGCCGGAGTGGGGACCGAGAAACTCGACGGCACCAACGTCCGCCTGACCGTCCGCTCCGGCCTCCTGGTCCGCGTCGAAAAGCGCCGAAACCCAAACAAAACCCAGAAACAGCAAGGCATCGTCGACGGCTGGTACGTCGACACCGACGAAACCTCCGCCGACGACAAGTGGATCCTCGCCGCGGCCGGGAACACCGACGTCTCGCAATGGCCGGACGGCGAGCACCCGTGCGAGGCACTCGGACCGCGCATCCAGGGGAACCCGCTGGCGCTGCCGGACCACCTGTGCGTGCCGTTCGACTTCCAAGCGCCCACGGTGCTCGACGTCCCGCGCAGCTACCAGGGACTGCGCGAGTTCCTGACCACTTTGGACAGCAAATTCTCGCCAGGGCACCTCGCGGAGGAGATCGTGTTCCACCACCCGGACGGGCGGCGGCCGAAAATCAAGCGCAAGGACTTTCCCCGGAGTGCGGCGGCTGCCTGAATTCGAGTTGACCTTCCAGCGGGTGGAAGGTGCAGATTGAGGCCATGGATGAGGCGAACGACCGCTACACCATCGGAGAGCTCGCTCGCCGCACCGGCCTGTCCACGCGCACGATCCGGTTCTGGTCCGACAACGGAGTACTGCCGCCCGCGGAACGGTCCGCGGGCGGCTACCGGCTCTACCGCGCCGACGCGGTCGGTCGCCTGCACCTGGCCCGGACACTCCGCGAACTCGGGCTGGGCCTCGACTCGGTACGCGAGGTGCTCGACCCGCCAATCGACGCTGGCCGAAGTCGCCGAGAGCCACGTCGAGGCTCTCGAAGCCCAGATCCAGCTCTTGCGGCTGAACCGCGCGGTCCCTGCGCAACGCCCTCAGCCGGGACGACAAGACCGAAGAACTCGCTCTGATGCACGAACTCGCCCGATTGCCCGCTCACGAACGGCAACAGCTCATCGACGGCTTCGTCGACCGCGTCTTCGCCGACATCGACGACCCGGACGCTCTGGTCATCGCCGAGTTCATGCGAGAGATGCCACCGCGGCTGCCCGCCGATCCGACTTCCGCTCAGGTGGACGCCTGGATAGAACTGGCCGAACTCGTCTCCGACGACGACTTCCAGCACACCATGCGGCAGATGGTGCTGCGCGGAGGATCCGACAACCGCATCGAGTTCGGCCTCACCGTCCGGCCGGTGATCCTCGAGCACGCGCGCCCGGCGGTCGAGAAGGGGATCACAGCGGGATCAGCGGCCGGGCGGGCGATTCTCGACCGCATCGTGCCCGCCGATCTCAGCGACAGCGAGTCGCAGGCGCTGCTCGAATGGCTCGACCTGGTCGCCGAGCCGCGTGTTGAACGCTACTGGGAGCTGCTGAGCCTGATCGACAACCGCTCGCCGGAGCCGAGCAGCGTGCCTGCTTTCGCCTGGGTCGCCGCCGCTTTGCGCGCACACCGATAACCCGGACACCGAGCCGCGCCTGTCGTCAAGCCTGGGCAACACGTCCTGTCGCTGTACCGCACCTGCGCAGGACATTACGAGAGCGCTGCCCGACCGCCTGCTCAGCAGTGCCGGACATAGGGGAGAGGCTGATATCGGTCCTCGCCCCGCGACGTGTCGGCAGTGAGCCGCACCAACATCTGCGCGGCTCACTGCCGACACGTCATGCCTCCAGGCTCAGCTCGCCTGCTACGCAAGCTGGTGATCAGGCACCGGACGAACCTCGCTCACGACTGCGGAAGTTCCGCCGTTTTCGCCAGGTTCTCCAGCGACGCCGCCAGCTTCTCCGCCGTTATGGTGCGGGCGCGAGCGTTCCGCATCGTGTCGTCCGGGTCGAGGTTCGACCAGTCATAGGTGTGCGTCACCTCCGTACGCGTCGCGCCAAGCGGGTTCAGTTCCCAGCGCCACAGATGCCCCGGAGGCTGCTTGCCCGCTTCCGACGGACGCCACGCCACCCGGCGCGCCTCCTCGAACTCCACGATGTGGTTCTCCCGGACCCAGCCGTTCGTGAGCGTCGTCGTGAACACGTCGCCGACCGCGTGGACGCGCTGGCCCGGCTTCGACTCGGCCAGGTTGTCGTTGCCGTCCCAGCTCGGCTGCTGCGACGGGTCGGCGATCAGCTCGAAAATCCGCTCGGCGGGGGCCTCGATCTCACGGCTGGCGCGCACGACGCGCGAGGGTTCGTCAGTCACGCGCTCATGCAATCACATCAGCCTCCCGCGCAGTGCCCTCTTGCGGAGCATCGTCCCGAGCCAACCCGTTGAGCGCCCGATAGGTCCGGTTGCTCGCGGCGGCCGCTCGCTGTTCGCGTCCGGTCGCTTCGATGTAGTTCTGGCTAGTCGCCAGGCTCGCGTGCCCCAGCAGCGACATGATCTCCGACGCGGTGGCACCGTCTTCGGCCAGCCGCGTGGCGAAGGTATGCCGCAGAGCGTGCAGATTCGCGCCCGTCGGCACCCGGTCGTGCAGGCCCGCCCATCGGTAGCACGACTTCACCAGGTACTCGAGCGCACCGCGGCCGATCGGCTCGCCCGCCCGGTCCCGCAGCAGCGGCTCGCTCGCCGGGAATCGTTGCCGGGGGAACCGTCGCCGGCACGAAGCCTGGTAGTCCTCGATCAGCTTCGCCATCGCTGGTTGCACTGGGATCGACCGGTCCCGGCTGCCCTTGCCGTGGACGTGCAGCCGCAATTCGCCGTCTCGACCGACCACCGATCGCGGGGTGAGCGCGCGCATTTCCGCTGCCCGCAGGCCCGCTACCAACCCCAGCGCCAGCACCAGCACGTCCCGCTCCGGCCACGGATCCCGCGCGCGCCGGGCGCCATCGGCCGCCGCGGTGAGCAGCTGCTCGGGAGTTTCCTCGCCCCGCAACGGTTTCGGCGTGAGCGGGGGAGTCTTGGGCCGCGCGACCGCTCCCATGGGATTGCCGGGCAGCAGTCCGTCCGACACACAGAAGGTGAGGAACTGATTCCACGTCGACCACGCCCGCAGCACCGAGCTTTTCGCGTGGTTGTCGGCAAACGCGCCGAAGGCAGCCCGCAGCACCGGCGCTGTCAGCTCTTCGACGTCGACCTCGTCGCGCCCCAGCTCCGCCAGCAGGAGAGCGGTGATCCCGGCGAGGTCCCGCCGATAGGCGGCAGTGGTGTGCGGCGAGTCCTTGCGCGGCCGCCGTGCCGCGAAGAACGCTTGCTGTGCCTCGGAAACGAGCATAGTGATCTTGTACTGCACAGCACCGACAATTTCGACGCTACCCGTTGTCTGATATATGATGCATAATAGCGATTATGCATGAAACGTGGCTGCGGGAGGGGTTCTGCAGGGCTTGAGAAGGGGCTGAATCCCCTTGGGGGACAGCACTTTCCTCTCGTCCCGTACGAGTCCCGGAGCGCCCTGCGTGCTCCAGAATCTCGCTGTTGACGCTGACTTCAGCGGCTTGGCTGAGTCTGACGTCGGACTGGATCCACGATGCGTTCATCTGGTCGAGTGGATCTTCCGGCTGCCTGAGCCAGCGTCAGCGGGTTCGGAAAAGTTGTTGTGCTCCAACCTCAATGTCCTGCCAGTCGTGCTTAATTCGTCACGGTGACGAATTAAGCACGACTGGCACGGCAGTTCCTGTCGGGGATCTCGGGTTGCTCTCTGGCGGACTCGCCTCGGGTCTGGCCAGAGAGCTCCGTCAGCGACGTGCGCTGAGGAGGCCGCTGAGCCAACGAGCTCCCGAACGCCGCGCCGATACGTGCAGAGACAAGTCGTACGAGCGCATCAGAGCCCTCAGGAGACCTCTCCTCAACCTGCTGATCTGCAGGTCAGCGAAACGCCGATAATGTACATTATGTCAAGTAAGCGGTGAGACGGCGTCCGACGCCACTCGCCCGCCCGTACGCGCTCACCACACCAGCGGGCCGTTGATGTCCGTGTAGGTGCCGGTCGGTCCGCTGGTCCCGATCTGCGCCATCCGGACGATGATCTCCGCACCCTGCTCGACCGGCTGTCCTCCGCGGCGTCCGTTGATGTCCGTCTGCGTGTAGCCAGGCTCGACGGCGTTGATGCGGATCCCCGGGAATGCCTTGGCGTACTGGACGGTCACCATGTTCACCGCGGCCTTCGACGCCGGGTATGCGACGCCGCGGTACGCGTACTGGTGTGTTGCCTCGTCCGTCATCCTGCCCAGCGATCCGAGCGCGCTGCTGACGTTCACCACCACCGGCGCGGACGATCGTTGCAGGAGCGGCAGAAACGCGTGCAACACCCGCACGACGCCGAATACGTTGGTCTCGAACGTTTCCCGCATCAGGTCGGCAGTGGTTTCCGCTGCTCCGACCGATTCCCCATCGTTCTTCAGTTCGACGGCGATGCCTGCGTTGTTGACGAGGACGTCCAGTCCCCCGTCCGCCTCGATGGTTTTCGCTGCGGCGAGGACCGATGCTTCGTCGGTGACGTCGAGCTGGACGGTTCGTGCGCCGAGTTCTTCCGCGGCTCGTTCGCCGCGGGCAGCGTCGCGGGCGCCGAGGTAGACGGTGTGTCCGGCAGCGACCAAGCGGCGGGCGGTTTCGTAGCCGAGTCCTTTGGTGGCACCGGTGATGAGTGTTGTCGTCATGGCGGCGAACGTATGTGCTGGAGCGCGGACCAGGTCAAGCGTCCGGTGGCAGGATGGGAAGATGCCGCTGCCTGAGCCGACGACGCACGATTGGTCCCGTGATCACGATCCTGACCACTTGCGGTTGATCCGGGAGAACCCAATGCGGTACGCGCCGACCGGAATGTGTCATCTGATCCTGGAGGTGCTCGCTTACGCCGCGGACGAGGCCGAGGATCGCGGTGCGGGCCGGGCGGTCGTCGAATTTCACCCGGACGGTTCGGTCTCCGTCTCGGACGACGGGCGCGGGACGCAGATGGCGGTGGGCGACGACGGGCGGCCGGTACGGAAGCCGGTGATGGCGACGAAAGACTTCCGGTACTTCGATTCTCCGCCCGCCACTCCCCTCCCGGACGGGCATCCGCGGTACGGGATGTCGGTGGTCGCGGCGTTGAGCGAGTGGCTGGTGCACACGAATCGGCGGGCTGAGGGCGCGTGGACGCAGCGGTATCGCCACGGCGTTCCGGCGGACGAGCTGGTTGCGGTGCCGTCGGACGGGACTACCGGGACAACCGTGCGTTTCCTTCCGGCGGATGGGCTGGGTGGCGAGGTGTCGGCGGAGTCGGTGCGGCCGTTGGCGGAGCGGTTGAGCCGGGTGCTGGTGGTCGAGGTCTAGTCCACTCCCCTTGGCGGGCCTTGGCTGATGCGGCGCAGGGTGGGTTCGAGGCGGTCGAGGTCGCTGGTGGTGATTAGCTGCCGTTCGTCCCACCAGGTCGCGCCGGCTTCGGCCAGCGGGGCGATCAGGTCGCGGGCTCGGGCCGGGTCGCCCGGGGAGGCGCCGCCGACGACGAACTCGAACTTCTCCCCCGCGCCGTGTTTTCGGGCGTAGGCCACGACGTCGCGGACGTCTTCCGCGGCCGGGGCGACGCCGTGGGTGGCGTTCTTGAACAGCGGGGCGACGCCGTCCCAGCGCGCGGCGCGGCGGACGGGCTTGCGGTTGGGCCACACGGCGGCCAGCCAGACCGGCGGGCGCGGTTGCTGGACGGTGGCGGGCCGGAGGGTGACGTCGCGGACTTGGTAGTGCTTGCCGTCGTGGTCGACGGGGTTTCCGGACCAGTAGCGGTCGAGGAGGCCGAGGCTTTCGTCGAGATGTTCGGCGAGGACGACCGGGTCGGTGGGTTCGCCGAAGCTGCCGAACTCGTCCTGGATCGGTCCGCCGAGGCCGGCACCGAAGATGACGCGCCCGCCGCTGAGGGCGTCGAGGGTGGCGACCTGGCGGGCGAGGTGCTCGGGACGGCGGCGAGGCACCGCGGTGACGAGCGTGCCGATCTTGAGGGTGGAGGTCGCGAGCGCGGCTGCGGTCAGCAGCATCCAGGGATCGCCGAACGGCTGGCCGCGGCGGATTTCCTTGTCGTGGACCACGTGGTCCCAGAGGAACAGCGCGTCCCAGCCTTCTTGTTCGGCCGCGGCCGCCACTCTCGCCACGGTCCGGGCATCGGCGAAGTCGCCGAAGTTCGGGATGTTGATCGAGAACCGCATACCGGGCATGGTCCCGGCGGAAGTGCTGGCGGGGCAAGCGAATTAAGCCCGGTCCGGCGGGTGTTCGGGGTGGCAGGATCGTAGCTGTGCCGGGTGGCCTCGTGGCTCGAGCCTGACGGTCGGCTCGGGGTCCCCGGCGAGGTCGTGCTCCCGCAGACCTCTCCCCTCTCCCGCACAGCCGACCGCGACGCTCGACCCGAGACCGTTGACGCAAGTTGTGAATCGATGGTTCACTTCTTCCCGTGGCCTACCGCAGAACGCCCAAAGTCCAGGAGCGCCTCGACGCGCTCCGGGAGACCATCCTGGACGCGACAGTGCAGCAGCTCGCCGAGCACGGGTACTCCGGTTGTTCGGTAGCCGCCGTCGCTGAGCGGGCCGGGGTCGCGGTCGGGACGGTGTACCGGCACTTCCCCACCAAGGCCGATCTGGTCGTGCGGGTCTTCCGGCAGGTCGTCTCGCGCGAGGTCGAGGCCGTGCGGTCCGCGGCGACGGGCCCGGTCGATCCGGTCGCGCGCGTCGTGGCGGTGTTCGAGACGTTCGCGTTGCGGGCGTTGAAGGCGCCGCGGCTGGCGTATGCCCTGCTGGCCGAGCCGGTGGACGCGGTGATCGACGCGGAGCGGCTCGAGTTCCGGCGGGTGTTCCGGGACGTCGTCGCCGAGCATGTCGCCGAAGGGGTCCGCGCCGGGGTGTTGCCCGCGCAGGACGCGGCGGTCAGTGCGGCGGCGTTGGTCGGCGCCGCGGCGGAGGTGTTGATCGGCCCGCTGACCAGCGGCGGGTCGGCGGAGGTCAGCGAGTTGAGCACGTTCGTCGTGCGGTCACTGGGAGGTTCGGATGCCCGCAACGCATGAGGTCGTCAATCAGGTTCCGCCGCTGGAGCACGACACCGCCGCCGATCCGGCGCTGGCGGAGGCGGTCGGGCGCACCGAGGCGGCGTGGGTCGTCGACGAATTGCACGAGCTCGGGCGTCTCGCCGGCAGTGAGCAGGTGCAGGAGTGGAGCAGGCTGGTCAACGAGAACGAGCCGGTGCTGCGCACGCACGACCGGTTCGGGCACCGGATCGACGAGGTCGAGTTCCATCCGCATTGGCACGACCTGATGAACGTCGCGGTGTCGCACGGGCTGCAGGCCGCGCCGTGGCGGGACGAGCGGCCGGGGGCGCACGCGGCGCGGGCGGCGAAGTTCTATGTCTGGAGCCAGTCCGAGGCCGGGCACACCTGCCCGATTTCGATGACGTACGCGGCGGTTCCGGCGTTGCGCGCCAACCCTGAGCTGACCGAGAAGTACGAGCCGTTGCTGGCGTCGACCGAGTACGACTTCGGGTTGCGCGAGCCGGGCACGAAGCGCGGGCTGATCGCGGGCATGTCGATGACCGAGAAGCAGGGCGGTTCGGACGTCCGCGCCAACACCACCGCGGCGCGGCCGGCGGGCGACGGCACCTATCGGCTGGTCGGGCACAAATGGTTCACCAGCGCGCCGATGTCGGACATGTTCCTCACGCTCGCGCAGGCGCCCGGCGGGCTGTCCTGTTTCCTCCTCCCCCGGGTGCTCCCGGACGGCAGCCGGAACCCGATCCGGTTGCAGCGCTTGAAGGACAAGCTCGGCAACCGGTCGAACGCGTCGTCGGAGATCGAGTACGACGACGCGGTGGGCTGGCTCGTCGGCGAGGAGGGCCGCGGGGTCCGCACGATCATCGAGATGGTCAACAACACGCGGCTCGACTGCGCGCTCGGCAGTTCGTCGGGGATGCGGCTGGGCGCGGTCCGCGCGGTGCATCACGCGACGCACCGGTACGCGTTCGGCAAGGCGCTCGTGGACCAGCCGTTGATGGCGAACGTGCTGGCGGACCTGGTGATCGAAGCGGAAGCGGCGGTGGCGGCGTCGATGCGGCTCGCGGCCGCGGGCGACCGGCGCGACGACGAGCAGGAGCAGGCGTTCCGGCGGCTCGGGCTCGCGGTGACCAAGTACTGGGTGTGCAAGCGGGCGCCGATGCACGCGGCCGAGGCGCTGGAATGCTTTGGCGGCAACGGGTATGTCGAGGAGTCGGGCATGCCGCGGCTGTACCGGGAGGCCCCGCTGATGTCGATCTGGGAGGGGTCGGGCAACGTCGCGGCGCTGGACGCGTTGCGCGCGATGGGACGGCAGCCGGAGTCGGTGGCCGCGTTCTTCGCCGAGGTCGAGCAGGCCGCGGGCGGGGACGCGCGGCTCGACGACGCGGTCGACCGGCTCAAGAAGGATCTGTCCGATGTGGACGATCTGGAGTTCAGGGCGCGGCGGGTCGTCGAGTCGATGGCGTTGGTGCTGCAGGGTTCGCTGCTCGTGCGGCACGCGCCGCGCGCGGTGGCGGACGCGTTCTGCGGCACGCGGTTCGGCGGCGACTGGGGGCTGGCTTTCGGTACTTTGCCCGCTGGAACCGACACTTCCGCGATCATCGCCCGCGCCCGCGTCTAGTCCGCGTGTTTCGCCGGACGGGGCGCGGCGGCGGGGGCTACTGTCCCTGCCCGTGACCGAACCTGTTTACGTAACCGAGACGCGGACCGCGTACGACACCGTCGCCGAGTCGTACGCCGAACTGCTGAAGGATTTCCTCGAGTCGAGCACGTGGGACCGGACGATGCTCGGCGCGTTCGCGGAGCTGACCGGCGAGGGGCCGGTGGGCGATCTGGGCTGCGGGCCCGGCCGTCTCACCGGGTACCTCGCGTCGCTGGGCTTGGACGTCTTCGGCGTCGACCTGTCCCCCACGATGGTCGAGGTCGCCCGCCGGACGCATCCGCGCCTGCGCTTCGAGGTCGGCTCGCTCGCCGGGGCGCTCGCGTGGTATTCGCTGATCCACACGCCGCCCGAGGAGCTTCCGGTGCTGGCCAAGGAACTCGCGCGGGTGCTGCGTCCCGGCGGCTGGCTGCTGACCGCGTTCCAGGTGGGCGACAACCAGCGTCGCCGCATCGAAAACGCCTACGGCCACGACATCGCGGCGGACGCGTACCGGCTGGATCCGGATTTCGTCGCGCAGCTGCTCACTGACGCCGGTTTCGTGGTGGACGCGCGGCTGGTGCGCAAGCCGGGCCCGAGCTACGAGGCGACCGATCAGGCGTACGTGATGGCCCGCAAGGAGGGCTGAGGAACGTCCGCTGGGGACAGAAGGGGGCAGGGACTTCTCCCTGTCCCCTTCAACATATAGCGCACCCCGGGGCTTGCGGCAAGGCCCGGGTGGTGCTCCACAATCGTCCGCCGGAGCCACTGCCTGCGGAAATACCGCGGGCGGGAAGCGGCTCCGGTACAGGGGACGCAAAGTTCATGGTGGACGTGATCGTGGTGGGGGCCGGGCCGGCGGGCGTCATGCTGGCCGCGGAGCTGCGGCTGCACGGGGTGCGCGTGGTCGTGCTGGAAAAGGACGCGGAACCGCCGAAGTACGTGCGCGCGCTGGGGATGCACTCGCGCAGCATGGAGGTCCTGGACCAGCGGGGAATGCTGGAGCCGTTCCTCGCCGAGGGGTCGACGCATCCGGCCGGGGGTTTCTTCGCGGGGATCGCGCGGCCCGCGCCGGAACGGCTGGACACGTCGCATCCGTACGTGCTGGGGCTTCCGCAGCCCATCACCGACCGGTTGCTGGCCGAGCACGCGGTCGAGGCGGGCGCGGAGATCCGGCGCGGGTGCGAGGTCGTCGGGCTGAGCCAGGACGACGACGGGGTGAGCGTTTCGCTCGCCGACGGCAGCGAACTTCGGGCGCGGTATCTGGTCGGCTGCGACGGCGGGCGGAGCACGGTGCGCAAGGCGCTCGGCGTCGCGTTCCCGGGCGAGCCCGCGCGGCGCCAAGTGCTGCTGGGCGAGATGGAGGCGACCGCGGATCCCGCCGAAATCACCGCGCGGGTGATGGAAATCCGCAAGACGCAGCTGTGGTTCGGGGTCGGGCCGCTGCGCGACGGGATGTTCCGCGTGGTCGTGCCCGCGGCCGGGGTGGTCGAGGACCGGGAGGAGCGGACGCCGACGCTGGACGAGCTCAAACAGCAGCTGCGCGAGTACGCCGGAACGGATTTCGGCGTCCACTCCCCTCGCTGGCTCTCGCGGTTCGGGGACGCGACCCGGCAGGCCGAGCACTACCGCGTCGGCCGGGTGCTGCTCGCCGGGGACGCGGCGCACGTGCACCCGCCGCTGGGCGGGCAGGGGCTCAACCTCGGCCTCCAGGACGCGTTCAACCTCGGCTGGAAACTCGCCGCCGAGGTCAACGGCTGGGCTCCGGAGGGACTGCTCGACACGTACGAGGCCGAACGGCATCCGGTCGCGGACGCGGTGCTGGACAACGTCCGCGCGCAGGCCGTGGTGATGTCGCCGGATCCGGACGGACGCGCGATGCGGCGGCTGCTGACCGAGCTGATGGCCTTCGAGGAGGTCAACCGGCTGCTGTTGGAGAAGGTCCTCGCGCTCGACATCCGCTACGACTTCGGCGAAGGGCATCCGCTGCTCGGGCGGCGGATGCCGGACCTTGCGCTCAAGCGGGGACGGCTGTACGAGCTGATGCACCAGGGCCGCGGGCTGTTGCTGGACCAGAACGGGCAGCTGTCGGCGGAAGGCTGGGCGGACCGGGTCGACCGCGTCGTGGACGTGAGCGAGGACCTCGACGTGCCCGCCGCGCTGCTGCGTCCGGACGGTCATGTGGTCTGGACCGGCGAGGATCAGCGCGAGTTGGAGAAGCACCTGTTGCAATGGTTCGGCGCGAAGCGATGAGGACGTAGCGGGGCGGGTTTCCCGGCTTCCCTGGGGGTGCCGGGAAACCCGCCGCGGTCACGGATGGACCGGACCGCCCCAGCAGTCCTGTTTGCCCAGCCGCACCGACGTGTTGGTGTAGACGCCGTCGGCGATGCTGTCCTGCATGATCGACCGCTGGTCGGCCGGGCGCGGCCACTGATAGCACCAGTGCTGGGCGAAGTAGCCGCCCGCCGCCTGGATCGGGTCGAAATCGCAGATGCCGTCGGTCTGGATGCAGTAGCGGATGGACCGGACGCCGTTGAAGTCCGGGCGGCCCGCGCCGAACGACACGTATCCGCCGAACGGCGAGGGCAGGCCGGTGCCCGGCGGGAGCGTCGCGCTGATCCCGGTTCCGGCCGGGCCGGGCGGCTGCATCGGGTCGGCGAAGAGCTTGGCGCTGAACTTCGCCTTGTCGACGCCGAGCTGGTCGTCGGCGATGTCGTTGAGGACCAGGTTCGCCACGATCGCGCCCTGGGAGTAGCCGACGACGGTGAACTCGGCGTTCGGGTTCTCGTGGTAGGCGTCCTGGACGACCTGGCGGCCGCGGTCGTGCCCGATCGCGACGCTCTGGTCCATCGGGGTCTGGTCGCAGTTGGGCGCACCGGCGGCCCCGGCGGGATAGTCCACGACCCGCGCGATGCCGCCCTGCAGCCACTCCGGACGGTAGACCGACGCCTTCCCGTCGCAGGTGCCGCCGATCAGGATGTAGTAGTGCGCGTCGTCGGCGTACGCCGGTGTGGCGCTGGCGAATCCCGCGCCGAGCGTGGCGACGACCGCGCCGATCAGCGCGATCCTCCTGGTTTTCTTCCCCATCGGGTCCCCTCCGCGTCGAATGGTCAGCACGTTACTGAATGCGTTCGGAAAGCTACGGAGGAGCGATGAAATCCTGCTGACATCATGATCGCCCGCGAGCCGGGGCGTTCGCCGATGCCGCTGGTCAGGCCGCACCGGCGCCGGATCCGAGTCCACCGGATCGAGTGACCCGCCTCAGGCCGGGTTTCCGCGCCGGGCAGCGGGCACGTCGTGCAGGGGCGGACCGGCGACCACGGTGTTGTGGACGGTGCCGATCCCCTCCACGGTCATGCGGACGGTGTCGCCGATCCGCAGCGGCGGCGGTTGCCGGTCGCCGCGCCATCCCCACAGTTCGGCGAGGCAGCCGCTGCCGCAGGTTCCGGAGCCGAGCACGTCGCCAGGCCGGACCCAAGTGCCCCGGCTGGCGTAGGAGATCAGCTCGGCGAACGTCCAGGCCATGCTGGCGAGCGTGTCGCCGCCGATGCGGGTGTCGTTGACGAAAACCTCCATCGCGAGGTCGTACCTGCCGTCGCGGTCGGCCAGTTCGTCCGGGGTGACCAGCACCGGGCCGAGGGTGGTGGCGGTGTCCTTGCCCTTGGCCGGTCCGAGCCCGACGCGCATTTCGCGGCTCTGCAGGTCGCGCGCCGACCAGTCGTTGAGGATGGTGAACCCGGCGATGTGGTCCGCGGCCTCGGCGACGGACAGGTTGAAACCCGCCGTGCCGATCACGGCCGCGACTTCGAGTTCGAAGTCCAGCACTTCGCAGCCGGGCGGCATCGGGACCGGGGCTCCGGAGCCGATCGCGGCGTGCGGGTTGGTGAAGTAGAAGGCGGGCGCTTCGTACCAGGCGTCCGGGACCTCGCTGGTTCCGGTGATCGCGCGGAGCGAGCCGGCCGTGTGCTGTTCGAAGGTGATGAAGTCGCGGATGCTGGCGACCGGCACCGGGACGGCGATCGACGCGGTTTCGTCCCAGGCCGACCGCTCGCCCGCCGCTGCGGCCTCCCCTGCGGCGAGCATCTCGAAGACGTCCGCGGTCTCGGGCAGCAGATCGATGCGGTCGCCGTCGACGACGCCGTAGCGCTGGACGCCGTCGACGAACAAGGAACCGATTCTCATTCCGTCTCCTCGTCGAAGATCGCCACCGCGCGGGTCCAGCCTGCCGACGCCGCGTGGATCTTGACCGGGAAGCAGGCGATCTGGAATCCGGTGGCCGGGAGGCTTTCCAGGTTGTGCAGCTTCTCGAGGTGGCAGTAGCCGATCTCGCGGCCGGCCCGGTGGCCCTCCCAGATGACCGAGGCGTCGTGGTCGCGGGCGTAGCGCTCGGCGGTGAACCGGAACGGGGCGTCCCAGCTCCAGGCGTCGGTTCCGGTCACCCGCACCCCCTGTTCGAGCAGGTGCAGGGTGGCGGCGCGGCCGACTCCGCAGCCGGAATCGAGGTAGTCGTCCTGGCCGTAGCGCTCGCCGGCCCGGGTGTTGACCACCACGATGTCGAGCGGGCGCAGCCGGTGGCCGATCCGGTCGAGTTCGGCGTCGATGTCGGCGGGCGTGACGACGTGGCCGTCGGGCAGGTTCCGGAAGTCCAGCTTGACTCCCTGCTGGAAGCACCAGTGCAGCGGCACCTCGTCGATCGTCATCGCCCGGCGGCCTCCGTCCATAGTGGACGCGTAGTGGTACGGGGCGTCGAGATGGGTGCCGGTGTGCGTGGTGGCCTCGATCCGCTCGATCGCCCAGCCTTCGCCGTCGGGCAGATCGGCGGCCGTCGCGCCCGGGAAGAAGCGGAGCAGGTCCGGGACCGACTGCTGGTGGTCGACGTAGGTGATCGAGGGCCGGTGCCCGGGCGGGTCGGACGCGATCCCGCTCCGCAGCGGGACCGAAATGTCCACGAGCTGTCGCATGGCGGCTCCTTATCGCGGGATGACGGGGACGAGCAGGTGGGAGGCGTGGTCGCCGCCGAGGTGGACAACGGCGCCGGTCGCCGGGCGGTGCAGACCGGGATGGTCGTGGGTCATGAAGCCGAGGTCGCTGTCCCCGGTGACCAGTTCGAGGCGCAGTCGCTCCCCCGGGGCGAGGGTGATGCTGGTGGGCCAGATCTCGACCTCCAGCAGGGTCGGTTCGCCGGGCGCCAAGGGAATTTCGCGGGCGTGGGTGTGCCACGGCCGGTGCGGCAGCGACCGCTCGGGGTCGGTCTCGCGGTGGGAAGCCTTGAGCCAGCCCATGGTCATCGGGACCGGATCGCCCTGGGGACCGACGCCCGGGATCGGCTCTCCGTCGGCGCCGATGTGCTGCACCCGCGCGAAAACGTCGAGATCGTCCTGCTCGGCGCTGAGCCACAGCCGCAGCGCGACCGGACCGGTCAGCTCGAGCGGCTCGGACACCGGGGCGGTGTCGAAGCTGGCGGGATAGGGCGCCGTCGCGGCGTCCGCGGGCGGGTCCCAGTCGAGGACTCCGTCGCCGAGGTGAAGCTCGCGCCACTGCGTCTGCGGGAGCGGGAAATCTGCGGCGTCCCGCCATTCGACCTCGCGCCCGTGCCGGATCGCCAGCCGCACCGGGGCCACTCCGTCCATCCGGTCTGGCTGGTCTTTGAGGAAACGGTCGAGGAAACGCAGCTGCAGATCCAGCGCCCAGTCGGCGTAGTAGGGATCGATGTGGGTGCCGGTGTGCACCACGAGCCACTTGTCCCGCGACGCCGCGCGGGACCAGCCTTCGATGTTGCCGCGCAGGTGCACATGGAGGGCTCCCCAGTTGCCGGCCGACAGCACCGGCACCGTGACCCGGTCGAGGTCGACGATGCGCGCCTGGTGGTAGTCGTCGAGCACGGGGCGCTGCGGGAGCACCTCGCGCCAGTCGTCTCCGTCGTCGCCGTTGCGCTGCGGGGTGATCTGGCGGTTCCACCAGAACTCGACGAATCCGTGGGCGTACAGGCCGCCCTGGTAGATGAAGTCGCGGTAGAAGTCGGTCGCGCCTTCCCAGGCCACGATCGCGGCGAGGTGCGGCGGCTGGAGCTCCGCCACCCGCCAGCCCATCATCGCCAGCCACGAGATGCCGCTGGACGCCACCTTGCCGTTCGACCACGGCTGTCCGGCCGCCCATTCGACGACGTCGTAGAAGTCCTCGGAATCGCCCGGGCTCATCAGGTCCATCCGGCCGGGCGACTTGCCGGTCCCCCGCGTGTCGGCGCGCAGCACGGCGTAGCCGCGGGCCGTCCACCACTCCGGATCCGGGGTCTCCCAGACCATGTGCTCGCTCTGCGGCACGAGGTCGTAGAGCGGATAGCGGTCCGGCCAGTGCACGTCCTTGCCGTACGGGCTGATCGACGCCAGCACCGGAAACGCGCCGTCGCCGTCGTCGGGGTCGTCGGGAAGGAACAGGTCGGCCAGGATCGGCGAGCCGGTGCGGGCGGGGACCTCGATGTCCCGTTCGATGCGCATCTCAGTACTCCAGGGGTGACCGTTAAAAGCAAGTCAGCTTGCGTCAAGGAGTATGGCGACTGGCGCACGCTAAAGCAAGCGGACTTGTATTAGAGTGCTGCCCGTGAACGATTCGGACGTCCGGCGACGACCCGGCGGACGGGCGGCCCGGGTGCGCGCCGCCGTCATCGACGCGACCAACGAGCTCCTGCAGGACCATGGCCTGACCGGACTGAAGGTGTCCGAGGTGGCGCGGCGCGCGCAGGTCAACGAGACGTCGATCTTCCGGCGGTGGGGCACCCGCGAGAACCTCGTCATCGATGCCCTGCTCGCCGACGCCGCCGAACAGCTTCCGGTGCCCGACAGCGGGAATGTGCGCGACGACCTGATCGCTTACGTCACCTCGCTCGCGAAATACCTGACCTCGCCCGCCGGCAACGCCCTCGACCGGACCCTGGCCTCGGCCGGCGACGACCCGGCCACCCAGGAGCTGCGCGACCAGTACTGGGACGCCCGCTACGCCCAGTCCGGCCAGATCGCCGCACGGGCGGTCGAACGCGGAGAACTGCCCGTCGGCACCAGCCCGCGGTTCGTGCTGGAGATGCTCGTCGCGCCGCTGCACTTCAGGATCGTGCTCACCCGCGAGCCGCTCGAACCGGACTTGCCAGCACGCATCGTCGACGCGCTCCTCCACGGGCTCCTCACGTCTGCCTGAGTCAGCGTTGTGGCCCGTACGGTCCAGAACCAGTAGGGTCGGCGCATGGCCCGGCCCCGCGAGTTCGACGAGCAACGCGTGCTGCTCGCTGTCCGCGACGAATTCTGGGACAAGGGCTACGCGGCGACGTCGCTGGAGGACCTGCTGCGTGCGAGCGGGCTCGGCAAAGGCAGCCTATACGGGGCGTTCGGAGACAAGCGAAGCCTGTTCCTGCGAGTGCTGCGCGACTACGACGACGCGAACCTGCTGAAGCTGCGCGAAAATCTGGCCTCCGCGGCGCGCGGGATCGACATGGTGCGCGCGTTTCTGCTCAGCCCGACCGTCGACCCGACCGGAGCGGTCGCGCGTCGAGGTTGCTTGCTGGCCAACAGCAACGCCGAACTGGCCGCGAGCACTCCGGACGTGGCAGCTGAGGCGCGTCGCAGCTACGACGCGATCACGGACATTCTCGCCGAGGCACTGGAACGCGCCCAACGCGAAGGCGACCTGTCCCCTGACGCTGATCCTGCCGAGACCGCCCGCGCGGTGCTCGTCGCCCAGCTCGGCCTGACCGCACTCGGGCGTACCGGCATGGACGTCGACGCGCTCACCAAGGCAGCCCAGTCCACTATCGAGCGGCTGCTGCCCGCCCCAGCGCAGTAAGACGCACCGCCGCTCTCGCCGCGGATGCCTGCCTGGCACATCCAGGTCCATGCATGCTCTTCCCGCCTTCGTTATTGACCGCTCGGTCCATATCTGCGACAGTTATGGACCTTACGGTCAATAACCTTGAAGGAGGGCGGCATGGCCGTCTTGGCAGACAAAATCGCCGTGGTCACCGGAGGCAGCACCGGCATCGGATTCGCGACCGCGCGCGCGTTCCGCGACGAGGGCGCCAAGGTCTTCATCACCGGCCGCCGCAAGGACGCGCTCGACGCCGCGGTCGCCGAACTCGGGCCTGCCGTGACGGGCGTGGTCTGTGACGTTTCGGTGCTCGAGGACCTCGACGCGTTGTACCGAACCGTGCGCGAGCAGGCCGGTCGCATCGACGTGCTGGTCGCCAACGCAGGCATCGGCATCTCGGCTCCCCTCGGCGAGGTGACGGAGGAGCTGATCGACTCGGTGTTCGCCACCAACGTCAAGGGAACGATCTTCACCCTGCAGCAAGCGCTGCCGCTGCTGAGCCCGAACGCCTCGGTGATCCTCACCGGTTCGACCGCCACCATCCGGCCCAGCCAGGGACTCGAGGTCTACGCGGCATCGAAGGCCGCGATCCGCAACCTCGCGCGAGGCTGGGCTCTCAGTTCGCGCACGCACGGGTTCCGGGTCAACGTCGTGTCCCCCGGCGGCACGCGCACGCCCGGTCTTCTCGAACTGGTTCCGTCCGAGGCGCTCAAGCAGTCCGAAGGCGCGATACCGCTGGGCCGCCTCGCCGAACCCGCGGAGATCGCCGCCGTGACGACGTTCCTTGCCTCGGACGCGTCCAGCTATGTCAATGGTGCCGAGTTCTTTGCCGACGGGGGTTTCGCGCAGGTGTGAGCACCCGCGAGAACATCACCGGGGCAGAGCGAGAACTCGGTGCCTGGCAAGGGAAGCAGCGGGCGTCGACCGCTGCCGGAGCCGAACTGTCCGGTCTTGCCGAGCGCAGCAGGGAAGCGGGCTCCGTGCGAGCGCAGGTCTGGCGGGAACTCTGCAAGGCTCGGCGATGAAAGCCAAACCACCGAGCTTTCGAGTGCTGCACGCACCGGGCCGTGTGCGAGCGTTCGTCAGCGGACGCGCGGCGAGAATTCCGCGAAATCGGGCAGCGCAAGGCCAAGCCGCCGGTCTTAATGGGTGCTGCGGGTGCCCTCGCTGTGCGCGAGCGCAGGTCGACGGAAAGACGGCGAGAACTCCGGCAGCGAAAGCCACCGGTCTTGCCGAGCGCTGCACACACCCGGCCGTGTGCGAGCGTTCGTCAGCGGACGCGCGGCGAGAATTCCGCGAAATCGGGCAGCGCAAGGCCAAGCCGCCGGTCTTAATGGGTGCTGCGGGTGCCCTCGCTGTGCGCGAGCGCAGGTCGACGGAAAGACGGCGAGAACTCCGGCAGCGAAAGCCACCGGTCTTGCCGAGCGCTGCACACACCCGGCCGCGCACGAGCGCCGATCACCGCACGCGCGGCGTGAACTCCACAAGGCCCAGCAGCGGAGGTGCCCTGCCGCGCACGAGTGCCGATCACCGCACGCGCGGCGTGAACTCCGCGAGATCTGGCAGCGGCGGCACCTCCCGGGCATACACGTCCGCGGCCAGCACCCCGGTGGTGACCCGGGTGGCAGTACGGCGGCCGAGTTCGTCGAGGATTTCCTGTTCGGTCCGGCCGCGGGCGAGCAGGAGGAGGAACGGGTCCGCGTCGAGCAGCCACGCGACCTGGAACGACAAGGCCGCGGCATGCCGGCACGGGAGTTCCCAGCCGGGGCAGTCGCAGTCCGGGTCGAGGTCGCCGATGCCGGGCAGCAGGGGGACGACCTCGGCCAGTTCCGGCGGCAGGTGCCGGTCGAGCAGTGCGGCTAGGTGGCCGGAGTGGTCGGCGGCGCGGTCGAGCAGCAGTTCCCAGTCCGTTGTGGACAGTTCGGCCAGGTGCACGCCGGTGCGGTACGGGCCGTCGTCGGCGTCCTCGGTGGTCGCGGTGATCAGGCCGGGGCTGACCGTGATCGGGCCGACCAGGCCCGCGGCGGCGTAGCTTCGGCCTTTCTTCAGCTGCCGCAGGTCGAGCGCGGTGTCCTCCATCGCCTGCAGCCATGCGCGGCCCCACCAGGTGCGGGCGAACGGGCCGCGGCCGGGGCGCGCGGGGAACGCAGGGAATCCGCGGACCCGGTCGGTCATCGCTGCCTCCGGAGGGTGACGAGCTCGGCCAGTTCGGCGTCGGTGAGTTCGGTGAGCGCGGCCTCGCCCGAGGCGAGCACCGCGTCGGCGAGCGCGCGTTTCTCCCGCAGCATCACCGCGATCCGGTCCTCGACGGTGCCTTCCGCGACCAAGCGGTGGACCTGCACCGGCCGCGTCTGCCCGATCCGGTACGCGCGGTCGGTCGCCTGGTCCTCGACCGCCGGGTTCCACCATCGGTCGTAGTGCACGACGTGGTCGGCTCGCGTGAGGGTGAGCCCGGTGCCCGCGGCCTTGAGCGACAACAGGAACACCGGCACGTCGCCGTTCTGGAAACCGCGGACCAGTTCCTCGCGCCGGGCGACCGGGGTGCCGCCGTGCAGCAGCTGCGAGGGGACGCCGCGTGCGGCGAGGTGCCGTTCGAGCAGCCGCGCCATCACGACGTACTGGGTGAACACCAGCACCGCGCCGTCCTCGGCGAGGATCGTGTCGAGCAGTTCGTCGAGCAGCTCGAGCTTGCCGGATCGGCCGGCGAGCGGGCTGTCCTCGGGTTCGCCGAGGAACTGCACGGGGTGGTTGCAGATCTGCTTGAGCGCGGTGAGCAGCTTGACCACGCGGCCGCGGCGGGCCATGCCGTCGCTCGCGGAGATGTCCGCCATCAGCTCGCGCACGGTCGCCTCGTACAGCGCGGCCTGCTCGGCGGTGAGCGACACCGGCCGATCGGTCTCGGTCTTGGCGGGCAACTCGGGCGCGATGCCCGGGTCGGATTTGCGGCGGCGCAACAGGAACGGCCGCAGCAGCCGGGACAGCTGCTCGGCGACCGCCGGATCGGCCCCGGATTCGACCGGCTTCCCCCAGCGCCTGCGGAAATCGGCGAGCGGGCCGAGCAGGCCGGGCGTGGTCCAGTCGAGGATCGCCCACAGTTCGGTGAGAGTGTTCTCCACCGGCGTGCCGGTGAGCGCGACCTTCGCCGAGGAAGGCAGCAGCCGCAACGCTTTCGCCGTGTCGGAACGGTGGTTCTTCACGTGCTGGGCCTCGTCGGCGACCAGCAGATCCCAGCTCACCCCGGCCAGCGGCGCGGGATCGGTGCGCAGCGTGCCGTAGGTGGTGAGGACGAACCCGCCGACGAGATCCTCCAGCGACCGCGCCGTGCCGTGGAACCGGCGCACCGGCGTCCCGGGCGCGAACCGGCGGATCTCGGTTTCCCACGTGCCCAGCAGCGAAGCCGGGCACACGACCAGCGTCGGACCGGCGCCGCGGTGCAGGTGCAGGGCGATGAGCGTGACGGTTTTGCCGAGCCCCATGTCGTCGGCGAGACAGCAGCCGAGGCCGAGGCCGGTGACGGTGTCGAGCCACTGCAGGCCGCGCAGCTGGTAGTCGCGCAGGGTCGCGGCCAGCCCGGCCGGCTGCGGCACCGGCACCGGATCGGCCGACAGCCGCTCGCGCAGCTCCTCCAGCCAGCCGTCGGTGCGGACCTCCACCTGCTCGCCGTCGACCTCGGTGCGCCCGGTGAGCGCGACGCCCAGCGCCTCGATCGCGGTGAGCGGCTTGAGCGTGCGGTCCCGGGCGCGGTCGGCGGTCGTGCGGTCCAGCAGCACCCACCGGTCCCGCAGCCGGACGACCGGACGCTGGGCCTCGGCGAGCGCGTCGAGTTCCGCGACGCTCAGCTCGCTGTCGCCGAGCGCGAGCTGCCAGTCGAACTGCAGCACCCGGTCGCCGCCGAAGAACGACCGCGCGTCCGACGGCGCGTCGCCCGGCCGGACCACCGCTCGCGCGGCCAGCCCGGTGAGCTCCGCAGGCCAGTGCACCGCCAGCTCCGCGGCGTCGAGCGCGCCCGCGAGCAGTTCGGCGATCTCGCGGTCTCCCAGCGCGACCGACGACGGAACCGCCGCCGACAGCAGCGGAGCCAGCGCGGGCCACACCTCGGCACCGTGCCGCAAGGCCAGCAGGACCTCGTGCCGCGCCTCCTGGCTGCCGGTGCGCCACAGTTCTTCCGCGTCCACCAGCGGTTCGGTCCCGCCGTGCACCTGGACGACCGCGCGGAACCGGCCGCCCGCCAGGTCGTCGGATTCGATCCGCAGCGACACGCGCAGTGCGGGCTCCACTCCGGCGACGTCGCCGAGGAATCGCATCAGCAGCGGATACGGCTCCGGCAACCGCGCCGGGTCGCCCGGGATCGGCGTCGCGTGCGCGTGCGGCGGCATCGCATCGGCGAGCCGGCGCAGCCAGGCTTCTTCGTCAGGGTCGAGCGCCCCGGTCCACCCGGCCGACGCGAGCCGTTCCGCGGCCTCGGCGGCCAGCGCCCAGAACCTCGCCGACGGACCGGCCAGCGTCCGCAGCACCGGCACTGCGTCCGCGGTCGGCAACCGCAGCGCGGGCACCGTGCGCACCCCGTCCGGCAGCACGACCTCGACGGTCCCGGGCGCCCCGGGACCGTCCGGCTCCGCGCCGTCCGGTCTCCAGAACACGACCCGTCCCGGCTCCACCACTACTGAATTCAGCGCTCCGCCCTCCCCTGGCTGGCCTCTCCGGGATAGTCTACCGGAAAACTCTGTACTGCGTACAAGGAGCGAAATGGACACCGAGGAACCGGGCGATCCGCGGCGGGCCATCGAACTGCTGTGGGGCGTGCCCGGTCCCCCGCGCCGCGGCCCGAAGCCGAAGCTGTCGGTCGAGCACGTGGTGTCCGCCGGGATCCGGGTCGCGGACGCGGAAGGACTGGACGCGGTCACCATGCGCCGGATCGCCGACGACCTCGGCGTCGCCACGATGTCGCTCTACACCTACGTGCCCGGCCGCGACGAGCTGCTGGAGCTGATGCTCGACCACGCGCACGGCGAGCTCCCCGGGGAGCTGCCGGAGGGCTGGCGGGCCGGGCTCGCCGCGGTCGCCGAGGACCTGTGGCGGCTCTACCACCGGCATCCGTGGCTGCTGGAGATCCGCGTCGGCCGCCCGACGCTGGGCCCGCACACCTTCGCCAAATACGAGCGCGAACTCGCCGCGATGGACGAACTCGACCTCGACGACGTCCAGCTCGACGCGATCGTCAGCCTGCTCAACGGACTGGTCGCCGGCGCGGCGCGCGGTTCGGTGGACGCGACCCGCGCCGCCCGGCGCAGCGGATTGAGCGACGTCGACTGGTGGAACCGCTCCGCGCCGGTGCTGGCGGAAATCCCGGCGGCCGATCCGGTGCACTTCCCGCGCGCGAGCCGGGTCGGCACCACCGCCGGGCAGACCTACGGCGGATCTTCGGATCCCGAGCACCATTTCCGGTTCGGGCTCGAGCGCATCCTCGACGGGATCGGCCAGCTCGCCGGAGCCTGACCGCGCGAAATTGTCGGCGCCCCGGTTTACCGTTCGGAGAGTGCCGGCGGAACCCGTTCGCCGGCCCGCACCGGGAGGAGACACGCAGTGACCGGGCAGCACGACGCGGCCGAAGCCGCGGTCGCGCAGGCGTTCCGCGACGAGTGGAGCTCCGTCGTGGCCACGCTCATCCGCGTCACTGGCGACTGGGACCTGGCCGAGGAATGCGCCCAGGACGCGTTCGCGCTCGCCGTGCGCACCTGGCCGCGCGACGGCGTTCCCGACCGCCCCGGGGCGTGGCTCACCACCGCCGCCCGCAACCGTGCCGTCGACCGGCTCCGCCGCGCGTCGGCGGGAGCGGACAAACTCCGGCAGGCCGCGCTGCTGGCCGTCCCGGACGAACCGGCAGCCGTCCACAGTGGACAGGATGTGGTCGAAGACGACCGGCTCCGGCTCACCTTCACCTGCTGCCATCCCGCGCTCGCGTTCGAAGCGCAGGTGGCGCTCGCGCTGCGCACGCTCGTCGGGCTCAGCACCGCCGAGATCGCCCGCGCGTTCCTCGTGTCCGAGTCGACGATGTCGCAGCGCCTCGTCCGGGTGAAACGCAAGATCCGCGCCGCCGCGATCCCGTACCGGGTGCCGCCCGCGCACCTGCTGCCCGAGCGCACCGCCGCGGTGCTCGGCGTGCTGTACCTGCTGTTCAACGAGGGGTACTCGGCCAGCGAAGGCGACGACCTCCAGCGTTCCGACCTGGCAGTCGAAGCGATCCGGCTGGCCCGGCTGCTGCATTCCCTGATGCCGGACGAATCCGAGGCCACCGGCCTGCTCGCGCTGCTTCTGCTGCAACACGCCCGCCGCGGCACGCGGAACAGTCCCGACGGCGAGCTGATCCCGCTCGAGGAACAAGACCGCAGCCAGTGGGACACCGCGGCGATCGCCGAAGGCACCACGCTGCTGGAGAGTGCGTTGCGACGGCGCAGCCCCGGGCCGTACCAAGTGCAGGCCGCGATCGCCGCGTGCCACGCCAGTGCCGCGCGCGCCGAAGACACCGACTGGGCGCAGATCGCCGGGCTCTATCTCCAGCTGCGGCGTTACCGGCCGGGTCCGGTGGTCGAACTGAACCGCGCCGTCGCGGTCGGCATGGCCGTCGGGCCCGAAGCCGGGCTCGCGCTCGCCGACCGGCTGACCGAAGACCTGACGGGCTACCACCTGCTGCCCGCCACCCGCGCGGACTTCCTCCGCAGGCTCGGCCGCACCGAAGAAGCCCAGGTCGCGTACACCGAAGCGCTCGCCTTGGCCCCCACCGGAGCCGAACGCGGCTACCTCCGGAGAAGACTTTCGGAAATTTCTTCGCCGGAGGTGTCTGTCTCCGCCCCGGCCGTTCGTCGGGAGGGCAGAACCGACTCCGGAAGGACAGCCATGATCACCAAGACCCTCAGCGCGCCCGGCGCGCAGATCCACTACGACGTCGCCGGATCCGGGCCGCTGCTGCTCCTGGTGCCCGGCGGGCCCGCGGACGCCACCGGGTTCGCCGCGCTGCGCCCGTGCCTCGCCGACCGCTACACCGTCGTCACCTTCGACCCGCGCGGGATCTCCCGCAGCCGTACCACCGATCTCGACGACGACCTGGTCGGCCAGCACGCCGAGGACGTCCAGCGGCTGATCGCCGAACTCGACGCCGGACCGGTTTCGGTGCTGGCCAACAGCGGCGGCGCGATCACCATGCTCGAACACGCCACGCGCTACCCGGGCGCGGTGCGGACGCTCGTCGCGCACGAACCGCCGGTCAGCCGCTACCTCGGCGACCTGCTGGCCGATTTCCCGGACATCCCGGCGATCTACCGGGAGCAGGGCGTCGACGCGGCGATCGGAGCGTTCATGGCCGCCAGCGGCTTCGAGATCCCGCCGCCGCCCGAGCACCCCACCGCCGAGGAAATCGAGCAGGGCAAGCAGATGCGCGGCAACTTCGAGGTGTTCTTCGGCAAGCTGATGGGCGCCATCGGCGCGTGGGAACCCGATCTCGAAGCGCTCGCCGCCGCGGACACCAGGGTCGTCGTCGCGGTCGGCGAGGCGGTCGGGACCCCGGCGTACGAGGCGGGTGTCGGCCTGGCCCGGGCGCTGGGCAGCGAGCCGGTCCGGTTCCCGGGCGACCACGGCGGTTTCGCCGCCGAACCCGAGGCGTTCGCCGCCCGCCTCGCCGAAACCCTCAACGAGGAGAACTGATGCGCTACCTGCTGATGATCGCCGGCTCCGAGGAGCCGACCCCCGAACAGCTCGCGATCGGCTGCGGCGGCTGGTCCGAGGACCTGCTGCAGCGCGGCATCCTCGTCGGCGGCGGCGGACTGCACCCGCCCGCGACAGCCACCACGGTCCGCGTGCGCGACGGCGAGGTCCTGCTCACCGACGGGCCGTTCGCCGAGACCAAAGACCAGATCGGCGGCTACGCCGTGCTCGAATGCGCCGATCTCGACGAGGCCGTCGACCACGCGTCCCGGCACCCGGCCGCCACCTACGGCACCATCGAAGTACGCCCGCTGCTCGGCTGACTCCCGCACCCGCTCCCGGAAAGGAACCCTCTTGCCCTCCATTGTGGACAGAAATGAACAGCGCTACGTCGGCTACCGCGCGACGGTCGGCCCCGACGGCATGGCCGAGGTCGCGCACCGGATCGCCGCGATCATCGGCGCCCTCGCCGAACGCGGCCTCGAACCCGCCTGCGCGCCGTTCTTCCGGTACCTGGTGCTCGGCGCGGACATGGAGACCGTCACTGTCGAGGTCGGCGTGCCGGTCACCGAACCGCTCGACCTCGGCGACGAGTACTTCAACGACGTCCTGCCCGCCGGGAAATACGCACAGGCCACCCACCACGGAGCGCCCAGCGGCCTGTTCGCCGCCACCGCCGACCTGCTCGCCTGGGGCGAAAAGGAGGACGTGCGCTGGGACCGCACCGTCGAGGCCGACGGCGAGCACTGGGTCGCGCGTCTCGAGATCTACCGCACCAACCCGCAGATCGAGCCGGACGCCAACAACTGGGACACCGACCTCTGCTTCCGGCTCGCCGACTGACCTCCCCGGTGTCCCGGGGTCACGCGCCCCGGGACACCACCGCACCGACCAGGCACCCGAATCCGGCCGCGGACAGCACCGTCCGAACCAGGTTCCACCGCACCCACGGCTCCTCGAACTGGGCCCGCAGCGCGGCGAAATCGACCGTGCCCGCGGCGAGGGCGTTGTTCATCGGCACGTTGATCGCGCCGGTCACCACCACCATCGCCACCAGCAGCGCGGCGCCAGCGATGAGCCAGGGCAACCCGCCTCGCGCGCCGCTGGTGAAGTGCAGCACCGCGGCCGCGACGGCGAGCAGCGGCGCGCCCAGGAACGACAGCATGAACCAGCCGTTGAGGATCGCCTCGTTGATCCGGCGCATCGCGGTCACGAACGTGTGGTCGTCGGCATGGGCGAGGCCCGGCATCACCGACACCGTGTACGCGTAGAACAACCCCGCGATCAAGCCTGCCGCGACCACCGCCGCCACGAGCGCCGCCTTGGAAACGATCACCATCGCCTTGCCTTTCGTTTTGTCCCCCAACGCACCCCAGTCAACCCGCAGACCGCGAGACGATCCATCGGTTATCCGCTCGGAGCCATGCGTCATCGTCTCGCTAGGAGACCCCATGCAGCACTCGCTCCCCAACGGCGTCGCGCTCGGCGCCGAGCACTTCGGCGACCCGGCCGCGCCGCTGGTCCTGCTCGCTGGCGGCACCACGATGCTGTCCTGGCCCGACGCCGTGTGCGAAGCCCTTGCCCGCGGCGGACGGCACGTCGTGCGCTACGACCTCCGCGACGCAGGCGCCTCGACCACGATCGACCCGAACGCCCCCGCCTACACCCTGCGCGACCTCGCCGCCGACGCCGCAGCGCTCGCCCGAGAACTCGACGACCGGCCCGCTCACCTGGCCGGCATCGGCGTCGGCGGGATGGTCGCCCAAGTCGCCGCCCTCGACCACCCCCGGGCCTTCTCCGCCCTCACGCTCTGCGGAACGCGCCCCGTCGCCCCCGGTCCCGTCGACGCGGACCTGCCCGATCACGACAAGAAAGCCATGCGCGAACTGTTCTCGCTGCCGATGCCGGACTGGTCGGACCGCGCCGCCGTCGCCGACCGGGCCGCCGCCAGCGCCAAAGTCCTAGCAACGACCCCGACGCGGCCCGAACCGCGGCGGCCCGCATCTTCGACCGTGCGGCCAGCGCGGAGCCCGCCGTGCAGATGGCCAACCATCTCGGCATGGTGTTTTCCAAACTGGACTGCACGCCGCGCTGGCGCGAACGCCTGCCGGAAATCGCGCTCCCGACGGTGGTGCTGCACGGCCGCCGGGACGTGTTCTTCCCGGTGGGCAACGGCGAAGCGCTCGCCCGCGAGATCCCCGGCGCGCGGCTGGTCGTCCTGGAAGACGCCGCGAGCGCGATTCCGGACGCTGCCGCCGAAGAGGTCGCCGCAGCGATGCTCTCCGCCTGACACCGAGCACCGGACTGATTCCCAGCCGCGTCCGCCAGCTCGACGGTTGCCCGGCGCTGCGATCGCGGAGCCTCCCGGGATTTCCTTGGCAGCGCGGAAATAGCGGACTTCCTCGACACTGGGCCAGCGCTCGGAGCGGCAGGTCGGCGCGGCCAGGGATGAGGAAACAATGGACCTTCTCGACACTCGGGCAGCGCTTGCTACGGCGGTCTGCGCTGTCGGGAGGCGGAAGCAACCGACTTCGACGCCCGTCAGCCCGGTCGGAGGGGTGGGAACAATAGACTCCCCGGCACTGGGGCTGCGCTCACTACGGCGGTCTGTGCAGCCGGGGAGGCAACCGACCCGACGCCCGCGCCGGCTGTCGGCGCGGGCGAGGAACCGGAAACTAGCGGGCTTCCTCGCCCCTGTTCCACCGCCCGCAACGCCGCGGCCGGTGAGCCGGAACAGCGGACTTCCTCGACACCGGGCCAGCGATCAGCCCGGCCGGACAGAAGAAAGCTCGCCGCGGCAAGGGAACCCCCGAAAACACGAAGCTTTCCCTTGCCGCGGCGCTAGTCTCGGCCAGGTGGACCCGCTCACCGCGTTGCTCGAAGGACCCCGTGCGCACGGCGCGTTCCTGCTCCGGTCCGTGCTGCGCCCGCCGTGGTCGTTGCGGATCGAGGACGAAGCGCCGCTGACCGTGCTCGCCGTCGTCCGCGGCGATGCGTGGCTCGTGCCCGACAACGCCGAGGCCGTCCGGCTCGACACCGGCGACGTGGCCGTCGTCCGGGGGCCCGATCCCTACCTCGTCGCCGACGATCCGGGGACGCCGCCGCAGGCCGTGATCCGGCCGGGGCAGGAGTGCGTCACGCCCGACGGCGGGCATCTCACCGATCTGACCGAGTTCGGCGTCCGCACCTGGGGTGGCGACCCCGACGGTCCGACCGTGCTGCTCACCGGCACCTACCCGACGGTCGGCGAGGTTTCGCGCCGTCTGCTCGCCGCCGTGCCGAGCGTCGTCACCGCCCGGGCCGGAACCAGCCCGGATCCGCTCGTCGCGATGCTCGCCGACGAAATCGAACGCGACGTCCCCGGGCAGGAAGCCGTCCTGGACCGGGTCCTGGACCTCCTGCTCGTCCGCGTCCTGCGGGAATGGCTCGACCGCCCGGCCGCGCCCGCCTGGTACCGCGCGCACGGCGATCCGGTGGCCGGGCAGGCCCTGCGGCTGCTGCAGGACCAGCCCGAGCATCCGTGGACCGTCGCCGGTCTCGCGAGCGCGACCGGCGTTTCCCGCGCCGCGCTCGCCAGGCGGTTCACCGACGCGGTCGGCGAGCCGCCGATGACCTACCTCGCCACCTGGCGGCTCGCCCTCGCCGCCGACCTCCTGCGCCAGCACCCGGACGCGACGCTCACCGCCATCGCCCGGCAGGTCGGCTACCGCAGCCCCTTCACGCTGAGCGCCGCGTTCAAACGGGAGTACGGGCGCAGTCCGCAGCACTACCGTCTGCGCGAACCTGCCTGAAGCGTCAGTCCTCCTCCCCGAACATCTTCGCGAACAGGTGCCGCACCTTCTCCGCCGCGCCGTCGGACAGGAACAGCTCCAGGTTGTCCGCCGACATCCGCGCCGCCGGCTCGGCGCGTTCGAGCATGACCTGCTCGAACTTCCGCACATCGCCGCCTTCAGCGAGAACCAGCGCAAGCTCGGCGCCGTCGCGCATCGCGAGGTTCGCGCCCTGCCCGGCGAACGGCGACATCAGGTGCGCCGCGTCCCCGATCAGCGTCACGCCGGGCGTGTTCTCCCACCGCACCCCGACCGGTAGCGCGGTCAACGGATACGCCAGCAGCGGCCCGGACGTGGCATCCACCAGGGCCAGGAATTCCGCCGGCCACCCGGCGTAGAGCTCCTTCAGCGCGGCGCGAGCGCGATCCGGGTCGTCGAACGGGATCCCCGACGACTCCATCCAGTCCTCGCTGCACCGCAGCGTCAGATGGACCCGGATGGTGCCGTCTCCGTTGCGCTGCGCGGAAAGCGTCTGCTGATCCCCGATCGCGGAGAAGCTGCCGCGCCCGACGAGCGCCGAAGCAGCCGGGTGCGCCCGGTCCGCGTCGTGGATGACCAGCTCCATCCCGTGCGCGCCGCAGTACGCCGGTTCCGCGTCGGTCAGCAGCGGCCGGATCCTCGACCGGGCGCCGTCCGCGCCGATCAGGAAATCGCAGTCCAGGGTTTCGCCGCCGGACAGGTGGACGCGGTGGCGTCCGTCGCCGAGCGGCTCCGCGTGCGTCACCGCGTGTCCCCAGTGGACAGTCTCTTCCGGAAGCGCGTCGAGCAGCAGTTTCCGCAGCGCGGGCCGGTCCGCCTCGGGACGGCCCCAGCGTTCTTCCCCCTCGTCCGGGGTGACCTCCCGCCGCAGCAAGGTTCCCGCGGAGTCGTACAGGACCATGTCCTGGCCCTCCGGACGGGCGATCGCGCGGTAACCGGCCTCCAGCCCGGCCTCGCGCAGCGCCCACTGGCCCTCGCTGACGGTCAGGTCGAGCGTGCCGCCTTGGACTCGCGCTTCCCTGCTGGCATCGCGTTCGCAGACCACGGCGTCGATCCCGTGCGCGTGCAGCACCCGCGCACACGTCAGCCCGCCGAGTCCTCCTCCGGCGATCACGATTCGCATGATGACATCCCCTCGATACACTGTATTGACGAAATACACCGTATCGGAACCGTCCCGGTACTGTCACCCGAAAAGGAGCGAGCATGGACGAACTGGTGTGGGAACGGCCCGAACCGCCGGCGCGCGCGGCACCGGCGCCGTTGAGCCGCGCCCGCATCGTCGAGACCGCCTGCGCGCTCGCCGACGAAGGCGGACTGGAAGCGGTGTCGCTGCGCAAAGTCGCCGCCGCGCTCGGCGCCGGTCCGATGCGGCTCTACGGCTACCTCGACACCAAAGAAGAACTGCTCGACCTGATGACCGACGCCGTCTACGGCGAGATTCCGCTGCCCGACCCGGACACCGAAGGCGTGGCCGCGCTGCGCGCGCTCGCCCACGGCTGCCGCGCCGCCGTCCAGCGGCACGAATGGTTCGCGGACCTGATCGGCGGACGCCCCGGCCTCGGCCCGAACGCGCTCGCGTACCTGGAGGCGTCGCTCGCCGCCGCGGCCGGTCCTGGCCCGATCGAGGACGCCGTGATCACGGTGTTCACCGTGCACTCCTACGTCACCGGCGCGGTCCGCAGCGAGATCCGCGAACGGCGGCTCATCAGCGACACCGGCCTCGACGAGGAAGGCTGGCACCGCGCCGCCGCGCCGTATCTGAAGCGGATGTTCGACACTGGCCGCTACCCCACCCTGTTCCGCACCGCCCGCGACGCCGTGCACCCGGACGGCGACGCCGTCTTCGCCGCCGGCCTCGAGCGGGTGCTTTCCGGACTCGCTCTCGGCTAGTTACCGCTTAAGCGGCAAGATGGGCGCATGGACACCGCCGCGCTGGGGCCCACGACCCGTGTCATGCACGCGATGGAACAGCTCTGGGCCGAGATCCGGCGGCGGCACGCGGACGTTCCCGAAGCGATCCTGGTGCTGGCGTCGGGAACGATGGGCACCACCACCGAAATCCACGGCCACTTCGCCCGGTCCCGCTGGCACGTCGGCGACGGCGTCGAACCGCGCGCCGAGTTCTTCCTCGGCGCCGAAGGCCTGCGCCGCAGCGCGGGCGAAATCCTCTCCACCACGCTCCACGAAGCCGCGCACGGACTCGCCGCCACCCGCGACATCGTCGACGTCAGCGACGGCCGCTACCACAACAAACGCTTCGCCGCGCTCGCCGCCGAACTCGGCCTGCGCGCCGAACAGGCGGACCGGATCGGCTGGTCCGCCACCACCGCACTGCCCGTGACTCTCGAGGCGTACCAAGGAGAACTCGCCCGGCTCGAAGCCGCGCTGACCGTGTGGCGGCACACCGAACAGGAGGTCGCCCGACGCGCCGTCGCGGCCCCGCCGGACGACCCGGAAACGCCGGACGAGATCGCCGAACCGCTCGCGCCGCCGGTGGTGATCGCCCCGGTCGACGGCCGCGGCGCGCACCGCGGCGGGCCGAACTACGTCGCGGCGATCTGCCGTTGCGAACCCCCGCGCCGGATCCGCGCGGCCCGGTCGATCCTGGAACTGGGGCCGATCACCTGCACCTTGTGCACCGAGCCGTTCATCGAGGCCTGACCGCTGCCGCGGTACCGCTGTAGTGCTTGCACTTTGCTACCACTTCGGGCTACTGTCGCGCTCCACGAGCGAAGGGGGCGCCATGCTGAGCCAGGCAGCGGCAGGCGTGCTGGTACATCAGAGCGAGGTGCTCGAGAACAACGCGGTCGTCGTGCAGGGCCGCGATGGCGTGCTGCTCGTCGACCCCGGGCTCACCCACGAGGAACTGGCCTGCCTCGCCCAGGATCTCCGCGAACTCGGCCAGCCGGTCGCAGCGGGCTTCGCGACGCATCCGGACTGGGACCACGTGCTCTGGCACGCCGAATTCGGCGACGTCCCCCGCTACGGAACCGCCCGGTGCGCCGCCTCCCTGCGGGACCTGCTGGCAAGGCCGGACTGGAAAACCCTTGTCGCCGAAGGATTGCCGCCGGAGATCGCCGACGACGTGCCGATGGACCTGTTCGGCCGCGTCACCGGCCTGCCCGCCGGAACCGCGTACCTCCCCTGGGACGGCCCGCGCGCCCGGATCATCGAACATCCCGCACACGCCCCGGGGCACGCGGCGCTGCTGATCGAGGAACGCGGGGTTCTCGTCGCGGGAGACATGCTTTCCGACGTGCTCGTCCCGATGTTCGGCCGCACCGCCGACCCGATCGAGGACTACCTGACCGGACTGCAGCTGCTGGAAGCCGTGGCGGACGAAGTCGAAATCGTCGTCCCCGGCCACGGATCCGTCGCAGCCGGTCAGGTCCGCGCGCGCATCGAGCTGGATCGCGCGTACGTGCAGGCCCTGCGCGACGGCCGCGAGCCCGACGACCCGAGGATCGGCCCGTCGGCCAAACCCGGCTGGGAGTGGGTCAGCGACCTGCACCGGGGACAGGCCGCGAAGTTCGGCTGATCAGCCGAGCCAGCCGCGATGCAGCGCCGGGGCCAGTTCGTGCGCGGCCGAATCCCGGATGGCGTTCTCGTCGTGGAGATAGCCCTCGGTGGTCGACAACGCGGCGTGCCCGAGGTCGCGCTGCACCTGGCGCGGCGGGACCCCTCGCTCGATCGCGTGCGTCGCGTAGGAATGGCGCGCCGAATGCGGATGGATGGTGTCGCACAACGGCTGCAGGTGCGTCGCGACGAACCGGGCCTCGGCGGTGTCGAGCACCTCCCGCAGCCGCGCGGTCTTGGGCGGCTGGCAGAACGTCGCGCACAACCGGCGCAGCAACGCCGTCACGTGCGACACGTGCACGCGCGCGCCGGTGCTGGTGACGAACAACGGCTCCGCCCGCTTCGCGCCGACCTGCCCGCGCAGCGCCGGGACCTGCGGCGCGGCCCGGTCGGCCAGATAAGCGTCGAGCGCGTCCGCCACCGGCGCGGCCAGCGCGACCTCGCGGTCCTTGGATCCCTTGCCGTGCACGCGAAGCACGCCGAAGCCGCCCGCGGTCGGCCTGCGGTAGTCGCCCAGATCGACGCCGACGAGTTCCTCCGCGCGCACGCCGGTGCCGACCAGGATCTCCACCATCGCCCGGTCGCGCAGGCCGTTCCGGCTGTGCCCGGCCAGCAGCCACGCCGCGAGCAGCAACGCCCGGCACGCATCGAACGACCAGCGCGCGGTCTGCGACGGGACGCCGGAGGGCCGGTTGAGATGCTGCGCCCGCCGGTCCACGAGCGCGGCCGGATTGTGCCCGGCCAAGCCTTCGCGCAGCAGGTACTTGCGGTAGAACGCGGACACCGCCGACAGCATCCGGCCGCGCGTCGTGTCGCGGTACCCGGCCCGCGCAAGCTCGTCCAGCCACTGCTCGACGTGCTCCACCCGGACGTCGGCAAACGACGTGAACCCGTTGCGCAGGCACCACGGCAGCCACGCGAGCGCGTCCGGATCGGTTCGCCGGGCCCGGCCGCGGCGGCGTCCCGGATCGGGCGGCTGGTAGCCGGGCACCCAGTCGAGCGGAATGCCGAGATCGGTCGCGTACGCGACGCGGGTGTTGAGCGACGCGTACACGCGCAGGAACTCCCCGAACCGCTCCCGCGCGTCCTTGCCCGCTCCCCCGGCATCGGTGAGCGCGAGGGTCATGCGCGCCCGCCCGGATACCGCGCGGCGACCCCGGCGAGCACGAGATCGATCCCGGCGAGGAACTGCTCGCGGTCGTCGTGCTCGCGCATCTGGCTCGCCATCAGCCGGGTCGTCTCGTACTCCCGCGGGTCGAGCTTCTCCCACGCTTCCGCCGTGGCGGCAAGGAATTCGGCCCGGTCCGCGTCCGGCTCGGCGACCTGGCTGTTCGCCGCGTTCTGCCCGGCCGCGCCCAGGACGTAGTGCATCAGCACCGACGTCGCGGTGAACCAGTGCTCCTCGGGCACGCCCAGCGCGCGGACCCGGCGGCCGAGGCTTTCGAGGATCCGCGGCGTCACCGGCCCGCCCGGGCTGCGGGACAGCTGGAGCAGCAGCTGCGCGGCCAGCCACGGATGCGCGTCGATCGCGGAGAACAGGCCGAGCGCGACGGCGTGCACTTCCTCCCGCGGCGATCCGGCCGGCTCCGCCGCCAGCGCGTCGGCCACCACCGCGTCGGTCGCGGCGACGAGCAGCTCGCCCTTGTTTGCGACGTGCCAGTAGATCGCCCCGGGCCCGGTCGCGAGCCGCTCGGTGAGCACCCGGAACGTCAGGCCGCTCTCGCCCGCCGCGTCCAGCAGTTCCACCGCCGCCTCGACGATGCGCTCCCGAGAGAGTGCCTCCGTGCGCCGCTGTGCCCGGCGCGTCCCCGTAGCCATGCGCCCATCTTGACACATCTGGTACGCCGTTCCAATATGGAATGGCGTACCAGAACTCTCGGCAGAAGGAGCCCTGTCATGAACACCTCCGTCACGATCGTCGGCGCCGGGCTCGGCGGCCTCACGCTCGCCCGCGTCCTGCACGTCCACGGAATCCCGGCCGCCGTCTACGAGGCCGAGCCCTCCCCGGCGTCGCGGGCCCAGGGCGGTTTGCTCGACATCCACGACTACAACGGTCAGCTCGCCGTCGAAGCCGCCGGGCTGACTTCGGAATTCCGCCACCTGATTTTGGAAGGGAGACAAGAGCTGCGGCTGTTGTCCCGGGACGGGACAGTGCTGTTCAAACAACCAGACGACGGCACCGGCGGCCGCCCCGAGGTCCACCGCGGCGAGTTGCGGCAGCTGCTGATCGACTCGCTGCCGGAGGGCACTGTCCACTGGGGACACAAGGTCAGCGGCGTGCGCGCCTTGGCTCAGGGCTACGAGGTCGCCTTCGCCGACGGAAGCACGGTCACCACCGACCTGCTGGTCGGCGCGGACGGCGCCTGGTCGAAAGTCCGGCCGCTGCTGTCTTCGGCGAAGCCGGAGTACACCGGCGCGTCGGCCGTCGAGACCTTCGTCTACGACTCCGATCGGCGGTTTCCGGCCACGGCCGAGGCGGTCGGCGGCGGGATGCTGCTGGCGCTCTCGCCGGACCAGGGCATCACGGCACACCGCGAGCGCGACGGAATCCTGCACGCCTACATCGGGCTGACCCGGCCGCTGGAATGGTTCGACAGTATCGATTTCGCCGACCCAGCCGCCGCGGCCGCCCGGATCGCGGCCGAGTACGAGGGCTGGTCGACGGCGCTGACCACCCTCATCACCGAAAGCGACACCCCGCCGGTCCTCCGGCCGCACTACGGGCTGCCGATCGGGCACGAATGGAAGCGGGTGCCGGGCGTGACCCTGGTCGGCGACGCCGCGCACCTCGCCCCGCCGAACGGGGAAGGCGCGAACCTGGCCATGCTCGACGGTGCCGAACTCGGTCTCGCCCTCGCCGCGCATCCGGACGACGTGGAGACCGCGCTCGCCGAATACGAACAGGCGATGTTCCCGCGCGGCGCGGAGACCGCCGCCGAGGGCGCGCACCTGCAACGGCAGATGTTCGGCCCCGACGCACCGCACGGCCTGCTCGCGGAATTCGTCGCCGGGACGTAGGACTCCGGGGGTGCGGTCAGGTCACGGACCGCACCCCCGCCGCGCTCAGGCGACCGCCTCCCGCAGCGAAGCGGACAGCGCGCGGGCCTCGTGCTCGGTCATCCGGCCGGTTTCGTACGGCACGCCGTTGACCCACCGTTGCGTCAGCCGGGCGATCCGCTCGCCGTAGCGCTGCGCGGTGACGCGGTCGCCGTGCGACCCGGCGTCCTCCGGGCCGAGGTCGGCGTGGCTCTGGCTCATCAGCCCCAGCCACGAGCCGAGCCGGTTGACGTCGTCGCGGGACCCGCCGCTCCAGTTGTTGCCCGGCATGTCGCCCACGCCGATCCACTGCATGCCCAGTTGCGCGGCGAACACCGACAACTGCTGCAGCACGGTCAGCTTGTCCCCGCTCTGCGACGCGGACATGGTGAACCCGCCGGCGAGTTTGTCCTTCCACGCCTGCGTCGTGAACGGCGTGAAGGCGGCCTCCATGAACGCCTTGAACACCGCGGACACGCTGCCCATCAGCGTCGGGCAGCCCATCACGATCGCGTCGGAACGGTCCAGCAGCGCCATGACCTCGCTGTCGTGCCAGCGGCCCGCGGAGACGTCCTCGGCGCGGAGGTCGACGACGTGCACCCGCACGCCCGGCACCTGCCGCGCCCCTTCGGCGAGATGCTCGGCCAGCAGGCGGGTGTGCCCGTGCACCGAATGGCAGACCACGGTCACCGTGGCCTCGGGGATGCCGTCAACGGCAGTGGCTGTCATGCGAAAACTTCTTCCGGTCGTGGGGAAATCCCCTGCTTGCTCCCCATCTCATCCCGATCCGCGGACGTCATCAACGCCGTTCTCCAGCACCCAGCGATCGGTGACACCGATCGATCGGGCTAGCCTGGTCCGGTGGACAGGATCGAGCTGGAAGCGTTCGTCACGGTCGCGGAGGAACTGCATTTCGGCCGCGCCGCCGAGCGCCTGCACCGCGGGCAGCCGACGGTCAGCGACGCCGTCCGCCGCCTCGAGAAAACCTTGGGCGGCAAGCTGTTCCACCGCACCAGCCGCCGCGTCTCGCTGACCGACCTCGGCGAAGCCCTCCTGCCCGACGCGCACGCCACCCTCGCCCAGCTGCGCCGCTTCCAGCAACGCGGCCGCTCCCTCGCCGGCGGCGACCGGAAACGCACCACGCTCGTCGTCGCCCACGCCGAATACACCGCCCACCAGGTGCTGCTGCGCTGCCTGCCGCGGCTGCGCGAGCAGTTCCCGGACGTCACGATCGTGCCCGAGCCGATGCCGACCACCGCGCAACTCGCCGCGTTGCGCGCGGAAACCGTCGGACTCGGCATCGGCTGGGCGACCGGCGGGATCAACGGCGTGCGGGCGCGGGTGCTGTCCGCCGAACGGTTCGTCGCACTGGTGCCCGCCGCGCATTCCCTTGCCGGACACAAGGAACTGAGCGCGGCCGAACTGTCCTCGACCGCGTTGCTGACCTGGCCGCACCAGATCAACAGCGGGCTCTGCGACCGGCTGCTGTCCGCGTTCCGCATCAGCGGGGCGGATCTGCGGATCATCCGGACCGCCGACAGCGTGCAGGCGATCGCCGCCAACGTCGCGGCCGGGACGGGCATCGGGATCACCGTCGAATCGGCGCTGGACCACCAGCCGCCGGGCCTGCGGATCATCCCGCTGACCGGCCCGTCGACCACCGCCGACCAGGTCGTCCTCCTGCCCGAGAAGCCGTCGGAGGTCGCGCTCGCGCTGCGGGACCTGCTGCTGCGCGCTTCCGTGCCGGGGCAGGGACATAGGTAGGTTGCCAGGAGGGGCTGATTTCGATCAGGGGGGCGACAGTGCTGGACGTACGGCTTTTCGACGCGGACCGGGCGAGCGACGCGGACTGGGACGCACTGCACGAGCTGCAGTTTTCCGCCTGCCGGCTGGATTCCCCGGAACGTCCGCCGATGACGCGGCAGGAGACGATCTCCGGAGTGCGCGCGCCGCAGATCCAGGCGGGCGAGCAGCTGGTGTGGACCGCCCACCGGGACGACCGGCTCGTCGCCAGGACGATCGTGACGCTGCCCGCCGACGGGAACGAACAGCTCGCCCTCGTGCGGCTCCACGTCCATCCGGACGTGCGACGCCAGGGCATCGGGACAGAGTTCTTCCACGCCTTGGAGCCGATGCTGCGGACGCGCGGCCGAACGCGGGCGGAGGGCTGGAACCTGACCCCCAGCGGTCCTGGCGAAAGCTGGGCTCAGGAGCTCGGATTCCGGATCGTGCACACGGCTGTCCTGCAGATCATGGAGCTGAGCGAAGTCGACCGCAGGCGGTGGGACATCGCGGTGCCTGCCGGATACCGGCTGATGCGGTGGGTCGGCGCTGCGCCGGAGTCACTGGTCTCCGCGTATGCGAAGGCTCGCGCGGCGATCGGCGATGCGCCGTTGGGCGAGTCCGAGTTCGGCGCGCCGGATTGGTCGGTGGACCGGGTGCGGCGGATTGAAGCCTCGTATCGCGAACGGGGCATCGAGCATCGGACGGTGGTGGCGGTTTCTTCCGGGGGCGACGTGGTCGGCTTGACGGAGCTGGAAGCGCGGCCGCTGCTGCCGGAGCGGTTGCACCAGGGCGACACCGCGGTGCTCGCCGCGCATCGCGGGCACGGGCTGGGATTGGCCATGAAGTCGGAGATGCTGCGGTGGTTCACGACGGACCGACCCGGCGTGGCGCAAATCTGGACCGGTACGGGTGCGGCGAATACGCACATGATCGCGGTGAACCACCGGCTGGGGTTCGCGACTGTGCGGACGGGCAGCGTGGTGAGCCGGGAGTTGTGAGGGTTCACCGCCAGGAGGGGAACGGCGGCGCGTCGGCCAGCGGCGAGTGCGCGGTCTCCAGCGAAGTGCTGAACGCGGACATCAGCCGGAGGATCATCTCTTCTAGGCGGGTGCCGTCGATGACTTCGACCGCGGGATCCGGAGTCCAGGACGTCCTGGACATGCAGGTGACCTGCACTTGCCCGGCGAGCGGCCGGAAGTGCAGGGTCCGCTCGACGCCCTGGCCGCAGAAGTCGATCTCGCCGTCGTGGCGGGCGCGCAGGTCTCGCAGCAGGCCGGGAAGCTGTTCGACCAGCGTCGACAGGTCGTAGACGACGTCCACCGGCCAGCTTCCGCCGAAGCCGCAGGCGGTGAATGCGCAATCCGTCGTCGCGAGCACCTGGCACGCCTCGATGACCAGTGCGTCGTAGTCGAGATCGCCGTTCAGCATTGGCGCGACGCTGCCGGGCGCGCGCGTAGCGGGTCGCAGAGAGAAGGAAAACCCCGGCAGCTCGCTCTCGGTCATCAGCGTCCCCCATACCTCCGACGTGGTTGCGGCCGATCCTGACACGGCGGCTCCGCGTCCACCGGTCCGGAGTCCCCGGAACGGTTGATCACCGCGTTCGCCGCCGGGACCTGGGCGTTTCGCTCGCTACGCTGATCCGCGGTCCGGACGGCTTGGCGAGGGGCGAAGCATGGCGGAGCGCAGTCCGGACGCGAAAACCTTCGGCGAACGCCTGCGCGAACTGCGCGGCCCGATGACCCAGCACGCGCTCTCCCGGCGTTCCGCGATCGGCTCGGAGGCGCTGACCAGGCAGCGCGTGTCCTACCTCGAGAACGGCCAGGTGCCGACTGCCGGTCAGCTGCGCTGTTACCTGCATGGATGCGGCCGCGAGGACCTGGTCGACGAACTCGACGCGGTTCGCAAGCGGCTGTGCGTGTCCGGTCCGGCGGCGAAGGAACCGGCTGGGCCGGGGCACCGATGGCAGTTCGTCGCGCTGGCGGCCGCGGTGCTGCTGGCTGCCGTGACAGTGACGTTCTGGGTGTTCAACCGTCCGTCCGTGAGCATTGGCGAGTGTGCGCCCGGGTTCGTCTGTTTCTGGAGCGAACCGGAGTTCGGCGGGCAGAAGATCACGCTCGATCCGGTCTGGGCCAGCGAAAACCACTGCGCCGCCCTGCCGTTCGAGGCCCGCTCGGAGATGAACAGCAGCAAAGAACGCCAGCTCGGCTTTCCCGCCCCGGACTGCACCGGCTCGCACACCGTTCTCAACCACCTGGGCGGCACCGAACGCTCGACCTCCGTCCGCTCCTACCGGCACAGCTGACCGGAAAACCGCAGGTCCGCGTGTCCGGCGCAGAACAGGACACGGCAGGACACCCGGTCTTCTGGCCGCGCTCCCGGCACCGGTGCTGTTCTCGATCGGCCACCACCGTGGCGACCGGGGAACGCCATCACCAGGGAGGAACACGATGAGGATCTCGAAGACGCTGACCGTGGCCGCACTGACCCTCGCGGCCGCCGGCGCGACGATCAGCCCAGCGCTCGCCGCACCCGCGCTGGCCCCTTACCGCGTCACGCCGTGGCACGACGCGCGAGTCCGCCAGCTGCCGACGACCCACAGCCAGCAGGTCGACTACGTCACCGCCAACAACGGCTACGACGCCTACTGCTGGACCCACGGCGAGAACATCGAAGGCAACGACATCTGGGTCCGCCAGCTCGGCAACACCTACAAGCAGGGCTACGTGGCCGCCTACTACCTCAAGGGCGGAGTGACCGGCGGCGTCGCCACCCAGTGCCACTGACCTCTTTTTCGGGTGCCCCACCAAGCTCGAACAGGCGGGGCACCCGCTCTGCGCATCAACTATATGAATAATCTAAGTTATCCATATAGTTCAACGTACCCGCCTTCGTCGATAGGTTCTGATTTACTAACTAATACCTGGTGTTTGAGTATTGATACCCTAACTGTAGAGTGGTTCCCACCTGCGGAAAGGGGCACTGATGGAGACGGTGGGGCCGCCGATCCGGCGCGGAAGCCGGGAGGAACGCCGGGAGGCGACCGTGCGGGCGCTGGCCGCCGGGGACGAGGCTGGCTGTGCGTACTGCGGGCAGCCGCTGCCGCCCATCCCCCGGCAAGGCGGGCGGCCGACGCCCTACTGCCCGGCCGATCCGGAGCGGTACGGCCGGTGGGGCGCGAAGGTCGTCACGTGCGCGATGCTCGACGAGCAGCGCGAGATCTGGGTGACCGTCTACGGCCCCGACCAGCCGATGACCCAGCTCGACACCCGGGCGCTCGACGAGCAGCTCGGGTCGGCGCTGTCGGCGTTGGACCCGCTGCACGCGGAACTGTCGGCGCTGCGCACGCACGTCACCGACCAGGCCGCGGCTGCCCTCAAGGCGCGGGAAGAGGCCGAAGCAGCCCGTGACGAGGCGTTGGAGCAGGCCCGGGTCGCGAACGGCGAGCGCGCACACGCGGTAGCGGCGGCGGAGGAAGCGCGAGCAGCCGAGGAAGCGGCCAGGAAACAGTCCGAAGTGGACCGGGAGGAGCGCGACGCTGCGCTCGCCAACGCTGCCACGGCAAGGAAAGCGCAGGAAGGGGCGCTGGCGGTCCGTGACGAAGCCGAGAACAACCGGCAGCGTGCGCTCGAGCAGGCGGCGGCCGCGCATGACCGGGTCACGGCGTTGCAGCGCGAGATTTCCGCGTTGCGGGCGACGGCGGTCGAGGATCTCGAACAGGCGCGCCGCGCGGCCGCGGAGGCGCAGCAGGAATTGCGGGCATCGCTGACCGCCGAGCACGAGAGCCGGATGCGGGAGCAAGAGCAGCGGTTGCGCGAGCAGGCGGCGGAGGCGGACGAGCGGGTGCGCGGTGTGCAGTTGGCGGCTGATCAGCGGGTCGCGGAGTCGGCTGCGCAGTTGAGCCAGGCGACCAAGATCTACGCCGAAACGCTGGCGCCGCTGCACGCTGAGCTGGGGGAACTGCGTGCTCGCGTGCGTGCGCAGCAGGCGGAAATCGACGAATTGCAGCGGCTCCGCGAGGCCGAGAAGGCGGAACAGGCGGAAGAGACCGAGCAGTCGGAGGACGGCGGCGCCTGACCGGGTTGTGGTTGAATACCTCCCGTCGCCGGGGTTGACCGGCTGACAGTCATCGCCCGCGGTGCCTTTCCTGGCCCGTGCAGGCGCGCTCCCGTGAGCACTTCAGCAATCCCCGGCCTCGTCAGGTCGTCCCCAGTCATGCCCGAGAAACGGAGCAGAACCATGCCCACCGAACGCATCACCAACGGCACCGAACGAGCACTGCTCGAGAACACGCTCGACCGCAACCGCGAAGCGCTGGTCGAGACGCTTCGCGGCCTGTCCGAAACCGACGCGCGGCGACGGCTCGTCGCGTCGCTGTCGACGCCGATTTCCGTGGTCAAGCATGCCGCCGCGGCGGAACGGATCTGGTTTCAGCGGTTCTGGGCCGGGCTCGACGAGTCCGAATGCGACGGATACTCGAAGCGCGACGTCGGCACCTTCACCGTAACCGACGACGAGACCGTGGCCGACGTGATCGCCGAATACGAACGCGCCAGCCAGCGGTCGCGGGAGATCGCCGCGCGCTTCGCACTCGACGACACCAAGGAGTTTCCCGGCGAGGGCACCGTCAGCATGCGCTGGACACTGCTCGCGATGATCCAGGAGTTCGCCCGGCACGCGGGACACGGCGACATCCTGCGCGAGCAGATCGACCAGCCGCTCCCCTGACCTCGCCGGCTACCGGTGTTCGGCGAGGAACGGAAGGAGCGCGTCGGCCATCTCGTCGGGCACTTCCTCGGCGAGGTCGTGCCCGGCGTCGAAAACGAGGCCGGTGACGTCGTCCGCCATGATCCGCATCTGGGACTCGGCGCGTTCGCCGATGAACGCCGACCCGCCGAGCGCGAGGACGGGGATGTCCAGTTTCCGTTGCGCCGCTTGCCGATTCTGCTCGGCGTCGACGAGCATCGCCCGGTAGATCGCGAGCATCGCGCGGATGCCGCCGGGCATGGAGTAGCAGCGCACGTACTCCTCGATCGCGTCCGGGGTGGCGCTGTCGGGGCGGCTGCGCTCGAACTTGATCATGTAGGTGATCAGTTCGCGTTCGTGGCCGGCGATGAGCATTTCGGGGACGTCCGGCTGGAAGTAGAAGCCCAGATGCCACAGGTGCATGCCGCCGGCGACGTTCTCGGCGGTGAGCGCGGTGTGGTCCTCGAAGCCGAACCCGGGGAACAACGCCTCGGCGAACACCAGCGACGGCACGCGGTCGCGGTGCCGGGCGGCGAGCTGGTAGCCGATCACCGCTCCCCAATCCTCGCCGACCACGGCGTAGGTCTCGTGGCCGAGGACGGCCATCAGCTCGGCGACGTCGTCGCTCATCGTCGCGGAGTCGTATCCGCTTGCGGGACGGGCGGAATCGCCGAGGCCGCGCAGATCCGGGACGACGACGGTGTACTGCGGCGTGAGTTTCGGGACGAGGTGCCGCCAGTGGTAACCGGTCTTCGGCACGCCGTGCAGCAGCACGACCGCGGGGCCGGACCCGGCGGTTCGGTAGTGGAGGCTCGTTCCGTTGACCGCGGCGCGGCCGGTGCGGACGGGAGTGCTGTCGTGGTCGAGCATCGTTCTCTTTCTTGATCGAGCGTTCCAGATTGAGGACGTAAAACATCAGCCGAGGGCGACGAGGGCTACCTCCACGAGGGGTTCGAGGGCGCGGGCGTCCGGGGTGATCTTCGCGGTGACCAGCAGTCCGTTGAGGAACGTGACCAGAAAGGCGGCCAGCGTGGCCGGATCGTGCGGGGTCGTGATCTCGCCGCGCTCCGCCGCGACGCGCAGCACTTCGGCGATCGCGTCCTGACTCGCGTCCTGCATGTCCCGCACCGTGCGCCGGGTCGCGGCGTCCCCCGGCAGGCGCTCGCAGACGGCGTTGACGGCCAGGCAACCGCGGCCGTCGTCGGACACGGCGATCCGGATCCGCTCGACCAGGAGCGTCCGGATCGCCGAGCGGGCGTCGGCCCCGTTTTTCAGGTTGTCCAAGGCGGTTGCCGCGAGCGTGGCCCGGTAGTGCTCCAGTGCAGCCCGGTACAGGCCGTCCTTGTCGCCGAACGCGGCGTACAGCGAGCCCTGCCCGATGCCGAGGTGCTGGGTCAGATCGCGGACCGAGGTCGCCTCGTAGCCGCGCGACCAGAACAGCTCCATCGCGCGGCTCGCGGCGGCCTCGGTGTCGAACTCTCGGGTGCGGACCATGATCCGCACTCTACGCCTTTCTGGAACATCCGATCAAGAAAGGGGGTCCCTGGATTGGCTACGTCCGGAGCGCTACAGCCACCCGCTCGTCTCAGCGACCCGGACCGCCTCCGCGCGCGTGCGGGCCTGCGTCTTGCCGATGGCCGAAGACAGGTGATTGCGCACCGTCCCCGCCGACAGGCCCAGCGCCTGCGCCATGTCCGCGACTGTTCCGCCTTCCGCCGCGGCGCGCAGGACGTCCGCCTCGCGGTCGGTGAGCGGGCTCGCGCCGCTGGCCAGCGATTCGGCGGCGAGCGCCGGGTCCACGAACCGCAGTCCGGCGTGGACCCGGCGGATCGCGTTGATCAGTTGTTCCGGGCGCGAATCCTTCACCACGAACCCGGCCGCGCCCGCGGACATCGCGCGCGACAGGTAACCGGGGCGGCTGAAGGTGGTGCAGATCAGCACGCGGCACTCCGGCAGCGCGTGCCGCAGTTCGGCCGTCACGGCGAGGCCGTCGCGGCCGGGCATCTGGACGTCGACGAGCGCGATGTCCGGCGCGGTCCGCTGCGCGGCGGGCAGGACCTCGGGGCCTGAGCCGACCTCGGCGACCACCTCGATGTCGGATTCCATCCGCAGCAGGGAGGCCAGTGCGCCGCGCACGAGCGCCTGGTCGTCGGCCAGCAGGACCCGGATCACGCCGCACCTCCGGCCGCCGGGCCGCGGGCCAGCACCCGGAAGCCGCCGTGCGGGCCGCGGCCGTGTTCGAGGGAGCCGGACACCGCGGCCATCCGCTCGGCGAGACCGGTCAGTCCGTGTCCGGGGACGACCTCCGCCGGGACAGTGCCGTCGTCGGCGACCTCCAGCCAGTCCCGTCCGACGCGGACGACGCAGCGCTGTGCGTCGGAGTGGCGGAGTACGTTGGTCACGGCTTCCCTTACTACGTAACCGAAAACGCCCTGCAGTTCGGGAGCTACGGCGTCGGCCGCGGCGGGCAGTTCAGCCTGGACGCCGGCGGCGCGCAACGCCATCCGGGCGCCGGCGACTTCGGTCGCGAACGACACCGTGCGGTAGTCGGACACGGTCGCGCGGACGTCGGAGAGGGCTTCCCGGCAGAGGTCGTCCAGGTCCCGGATCTCGGCGAGTGCCGCGTCGGTGTTGTCCGAAGTCTCCAGGATCCGCCGTGTCAGGCCGAGTTTCAGGGTCATCGTGGAGAGGCTGTGGCCGAGGACGTCGTGCAGGTCGCGGGCGACGCGCTGTCGTTCCTGGTCCACCGCCATCCGCCGGATCTGCTCGCGGGCGAGCCGGAGGTGGCCGATGGTGAACGTCAGCGCGTAGACGATGCCGAGGATGGCGGTGACGGCCACGAGCGTGAGGACCTGGCCCCAGGCGACCCGTCCGTCCCTGACCAGCATCCACGCGATCTGGGCGACGGCAGCTCCGGTGCCGAGAAGCAGGGAGAACCGCAGCGGCAGCAGCATGAGCCCGGTCGCGATGGCGTAGGTGAGGCCGGTGAGATACGCCGGGGAACCGAGGATCAGCGCGGGCGCGGTGCCGAGCGCGAACATCGCCGTGACCATCGCGATCCGCTGCCGCCGCAGCGCGAGCGGGCCGAACCACAGCACCAGCAGGTACGCGATGGCGTAGCAGCCGAGGAAGCCGAAAGCGAGCCCGGTGCGCACCGGGCCGTACCGGCCGTCCGCGATCGCGATCACCCAGGTGGCCAGGAAGCCCATCATCAGGCCGTTGACCACCACGGACCGGACGCGGCCGCGGTGCAGCCCGGGCCCTCCGCTGTGCGCGTCCGTCCAGAAGCTCCAGTCCGGCCACTGGCGGGCCGAGAACCGGTCCGGATCGGGTTCGCGCATGTCGATCATGGTAAGGCCGCCTCGCCGATGATCACCCATGACAAACGGCACGGGCGGTCCGGACGAGGCGATGCTGGAGTTTGGCTATGTTGCAGATCGCGAAGTCCGGCTTGACCAAGTACGAAATCACCAGCGACGGCCGCCTGCTCACCGTGATCGAGGGCCGGTCCGGAGGGCAGTTCCGGCTGGACGGCGTCAGCTATCGGATCCGCCGCCGGCTGCGCAGCTACCAGTTGCTGGCGGCCGACGGGTCGGTGCTCGCGAGCACCCACCGGCCGGGCACGCGCACCTGGAGCGTCGAGAGCGGCGGTGCGGAACTGCGCTTCCGGCGGACCGGGCGTCGTGACCACGTGCAACTCGACGAGGCCGGGAACACCGTCGGCACCCTCACCGCGGGCACCGCTGACCTGTCCGGCGTCAAGCCTGAGCTGCAGGTGTTCGTGCTCGCGGCGCTGGCGATGCGTTCGCGCCGCCGACGCGTCGTGGTCGTCGCGGGCAGTTGAGCGGCGACTACGCTGGACAGGTTCGCCCGCCTTCGCTGGAGAGACCTTGCCCGACCGCCGCACCCTGACCGCCGACTGCACGAGCTGTTTCGCCCTCTGCTGCGTCGCGCTCACCTTCACCAAATCCGCCGATTTCGCGATCGACAAGCGGGCCGGCGACCCGTGCCCGAACCTGCGGTCCGACTTCCGCTGCGGCATCCACGACCGGTTGCGCCCCAAGGGTTTCGCGGGCTGCACCGGGTACGACTGCTTCGGGGCCGGACAGCAGGTGTCGCAGGTGACCTTCGGCGGCCGGAGCTGGCGGGAGGCCCCGGAAACCCGCGAGCGGATGTTCGCCGCGCTCCCGGTGATGCGGCATCTGCACGAACTGCTCTGGTACCTCACCGAAGCGCGCTCGCTGGCCACGACCCGCGAAATCCACGCGGACCTGGACGCGGAGATCACCGAACTGGAGCAGATCACCTCCGAGGACGCGGACGCGGTGCTGGCCATCGACGTCGACGCCCGGCGGGCGCAGGTGAACCCGCTTCTGGTGCGCACCAGCGAACTGGTCCGCGCCGGTGCCGGGCGCAAGAAGGACCGGCGAGGCGCCGACCTGATCGGCGCGAAACTGGCCGGCGCGGACCTGCGCAGCACGAACCTGCGCGGTGCCTACCTGATCGCGGCCGACCTCCGAGGCGCTGATCTGCGCCGCGCTGACCTGATCGGTGCGGACCTGCGCGACGCCGACGTCCGCGGCGCGGACTTCACCGACAGCATTTTCCTTACGCAGTCCCAGGTCAACGCGGCTCGCGGCGACGCCAAGACCAAGCTGCCGCCGCGGCTGGCCCGCCCCGGCCACTGGTGAGTCAGCGCGGGCGGGTAGACCCGACGACGACCCCGCCGAGCCGCGCGATCCAGCTGCCGCACACACAACGCACGTAGTCGGCCCTGCTGCCCGCCGACGCGGGAACGACAGCGGACGAGGGCAGCTCGGCCAAGGGCCAGCCACAGCGGGGGCAACGGTTTTCTTCCATGCCGCCATCGTGCGGTAATGGTTCAGTGCAGTTCAACCCTTACGGATTTCGCGGCGGTCGCGTTCGTCACGGATTAGCAGTACTGGCACCCGGGTACGCAGCAGCATGGCGCACCCGAACGGAACGGACACCGCAGACCTCGTGCTCACTTTCGGGCACGACGAACTGATCATCCGCCGCCGGTACGAAACCTTGAGCATCGGCAACGACATCCTCATCGCCCTCTGGTTCGTCGCCGGAAGCATCCTGTTCTTCTACGAGTCCCTCGCCACCCTGGCCGCCTGGTTCTTCCTCGTCGGCAGCATCGAACTGCTGATCCGCCCGGTGATCCGGCTGACCCGCGCGGTGCACCTCCGCCGCATCCGCCGCGACGGGGCCGTGGATTCCACGCCCGATTTCTGACCGGCTCGCCCCCCTGCTCCGCGGCCAGCGATCTCGGGCGGAGACCTGCTTGAGCAGTTGCTCAAATCTCGTCTATCCTCTCTTTTGAGCAACTGCTCAAAAGCGGGTTGGCGGTCGTGCACACGACCGGAGTGGGGGTAGCAATGACGAGCGTCCGTCCCGATCCCGGCCAGCCACTTCGCCGCGATCGCTGGTACCAGGCGGTCACCCGGATGCTGGCGATAGCGCTGCTGCCGGTGGCGTTCGTGATCACGCCGGGTCGGGCTCGGCGTACCGCCTGCCAGTGGGCCCTGGCGGTGCGTTTCCCCGCCGAGGACCTCACCGGTCTGACGCCCGCGACCCGTGCCGCGTTCATCGCAGCGCGCACGCAGGCGTTATGGCAAGACGGTGAGCTCATCGGGCTCACCTCGGGACATCGGGACGCCGGGGAACAGGAGCGCTTGTTCGCCGAGGAGGTCCGTCGGAGCGGGTCGCCAGCGGCGGCCCGGTTGCGGGCGCTGCCGCCGGACGAGTCCCGACACGTCGCGGGGACTGCCCTGGACGTGCGGCCAGTCGAGGGTTCGCGTTGGCTGGAGCGGTATGGCGCGCGCCATCACCTGTATCGGAGGTACGACAACGAATGGTGGCACTTCGAGTACTGGCCCGCCGGGCGTCCGGAGCGGCTGCCGCACCCGGGTGCCGTCGGTCACCGACTGTCGGGGCCTCTACGGTGAAGCCGTGGCCGACACCCGACAACGCCTGATCGACGGCACGATCGAGACGATCCGCACGCACGGCCTCAACGGCACCACCGCGCGGAGCATCGCGGCGACCGCCGGGGTCAACCAGGCGCTGGTCTTCTACCACTTCGGCACCGTCCACGACCTGCTGCAGGCCGCGTGCCTCGCCGCGACGCAGGCCAGGGTCGCACCGTTCGTCGAACGCCTCGACGAGGTCACCGATCTGCGGCAGCTGCTTGCGCTGGGCCGCTCCCTGCACGCCGACGAACGCGCGCAGGGCAACGTCACGGTGCTCGCCCAGATGCTCGCCGGCGCACAGGCCGACCCCAAACTCGCCGAAGCGACCGCTACGGCCCTGCAGTTGTGGATCGCGCCGATCGAGAGCGCCTTGACCAGGTTGCTGGCCGACTCCCCTATGGCCGAGGTGATCGACACGCCGGGCCTCGCACGCGCGGTGAGCGCCGGGTTCGTCGGACTGGAGCTCTACGAGGGCGTCGACCCGGACGGGACCGAGGCGGCTCTGGACGCGCTCGACCGGCTGGCCGTCCTCATCGAGGTGATCGACGACCTCGGACCGATCGCCCTCCGTGCGCTGCGCGGCAAACTCCGCAGAACAACCAAAAAAGCGCGGTAGCCGATTGGTCAACCGGCCTGGTTGACGGTGTCCGACAGTGTTTCCGCCATTCGTTCGGCGAGGCGCAGTGTCCGGCGGTCGTCGAACCGTCCTCCTTGGACGGTCAGCCCGACCGGAAGACCGGTCGCGGGGGTGGCGAGCGGGAAGGTGACCATGGGCGCCCCGAGCATCGCGCCTGGCGTGGTGTTCCGGGTGTAGAGCTCGAAAGCGTCGACGCGGCTGCCCAGATGTTCCACGGTCCCGTCGCAGTCGACGGGCGGCGCCGGTGCGGGCGTGGTGGGAAATGCGAGCGCGTTGAGTGTGTGCTTGTGCAGCAGTTCTGCGTAGCGCGCTCGCGCTTGCTCGGTTTGCCGCTGGGCGATCGCGTATTCGTCGGGCGACACCGGGGACGATGCCTCCGCTTCCAGGATCTGCCGGACGTCCGGACTGCGCACGCCCGCGACCAGCCGGGCGAACGCCTCCTCCGGGTTCATGCCCAGGGCGCGGGCGACGGCGTCTCCGAGCAGCCGACGCGCTTCCCAACAGACGATCGGCATCGCCGCCGCGTGGCTCAGCTCCCAGATCTCCTCGAGGTGCACCGGCACCAGCTCGACGACGTCCCCGAGCGCGGCCAAAGCCGCTTCGGTCGCCGCTCGCGTGCTGGGGTGCAGCTCGCGGAACAGCTCGGCGGGCACCCCGATGCGGGGCCGCGGAAGGTCCTGGTCCGTTGTTTCGCCGAGCATCGCCCGGTCGATCTCGGCGAGGCGGCGCACCGAGCGCGCGAAGATCCCGGGGGCGTCCCGTGTCCACGACAGGCCGACGATGCCCGCCGTCGGCCAGCGTCCGGTGCTGGGGCGGAATCCCGCGACCCCGCACAGGCTGGCGGGAATCGAGATCGAGCCCCCGGTGTCCGTGCCCAATGCGACCTCGGCGTGGCCGCGCGCGACGACCGCGGCGCTGCCGCCCGAGGATCCGCCTGCCAGATAGCCCGGACGATCCGGCAAGCGCACCGCGCCGTAGGAGGCGTTCTGCGACGTGATCCCGAAGGCGAGTTCGTGCATGTTCGCCATGCCCACGACCACCGCGCCGGAGCGGCGCAACAGCGCGACGACCGGGGCGTCGGCCTCCTCCGGTCCGAGGTCCAGCAGCTCGCATCCGGCGGACCGGCGCAGTCCGCGCACCGCGATGTTCGCTTTCACCGCGAGCGGATACGGCGTCCCGTCCGCCAGCGGCAACTGGGCCGCGATGTCCTCGGCAGTACAGGTTTGCGTCCACTCCCCCGGTTCCGGTCGTCCGACCGGCTCGAGGACAGCGGGGTGGGCGGTGACGCCCGCCGGAGAAAGCGGCATCCGGGGCTCCTTTGCAGCGAATGAGGCTTAACCGGGAGTCTCGGCATGCCACGCGGTCTCCGCCATCGTCATTTCTGACGATGGCGGAGGTGATGCGCCGCCAGGGCCGCGCGGTTGGCGGCTCCGGTCTTGGCGAACGCGTTGCTCAGGTGGGTCCGCAAAGTCGGCGGCGCGATCCCGAGGGCCGCGGCGATCTGCTTGTCGCTGTACCCGTCCGCGACCAGCTCCGCGACCTGGGCTTCGCGCCGGGATAACGGCTTCTGCCCGGACGGGGCCTCCCTCGGCCAGGTCCGCGCGACCAGATCGCCGAAAGAGCGGAAAACCCGCGCCTCGTCCTCGGTGAACGCGCGGCCGCCGCGTCCCCGCCACAGCCGCAGGTCCACCGAACCGGGACCGGCTCCGGCCGCGAAGTAGTTCATGCCGTGGTACATCCCGCCGCGATGCAGGAAGTCCTGGACGAACTCGGTGGAGACCCCGGCGGCCGGAGTGATCCGCGAAGCGCTCCCCCGCGCGAAAAGCTTCGGGGTCAGGTCGTCGACGTGCCGAAAATGCCTGTCGTAGGCACGAAGCGCGTCGTCGCCGAGGTCGAGCTGGACCGGGTCGGCGTAGGGGCCGGACGAATCGCAGACATAGGAGGCGAAGATGTCCGCCCGCAGCATGCGACGCAGAACGTCGCCGAGGTGGAGGCGTTTTGCCTTCAGCGGCGAGTCAGAGAGGACGATGTCGATCGCTTCGCACGTCAGTGCGTACTCCTGGGCCATACTGCCTCGCTTCGGTGCGAAGTAGCGAGCGCGACTTCAGCTCCGTCGGCTCCCTGCTCGGACGAGAGTGTACGAGGCAACCCCTGAAGACAGCAGACTGCAGCGGGCAGGGCGCAAGAAATTATCAGCGCTCAGCAGTCCGGCGGCGACGCGCCGCGGCGGTTTTGACGCGGTCCTGGCAGGCAGTCGAACAGAAGCGGCGGATGCGGTTGCGGGTGGTGTCGATGAACAGCCGTCCGCAGCCAGGTGCCTCGCACGCGCCGATCCGGTGGGCGTGACCGTCGGCGAGGAACCGGGCGAGGGCTTCCGCGCAGATTGCCGACCACATGGGCACCAGGGACGTTTCGGCCGGGTGGTGGTGCAAGCGCCAGCGTCCTTCCTCCAGTGCCAGGTGCGGGTGGGCGGGGTGCGCGGAGAGCAGCTTGTTGAGCCTGGTCGCTGCGGCGTCCTCGTCACCGGCGCGCAGGTTGTCGAGTACCGGCCGCAGTGCGTTGGCTAGTGCGGTGAATTCGGGGGCGTCGTCGGCCGTCACCTGGGCCGCTGACGGCGGGTCGACGGCGAGGATCTCGGCCAAGGCGCTGTCGTCCGGGTGCAGGACTAGGCGGTTGACGAGGTCGATCGCGACCAGCAGCCCGGTGTCGGCGTAAGCGTCCAGGCGCACTTGCTTGCCTGCCTCCCTGTTCAGTAGCGTCACTGGCATAAACAGCCTACGGCAGTGACGTCCATCGGCGGAAGGACGTCCCATGACGCGTACCTCGCCCGCACCGGTCCTGCGTGCGGCGGAACCGTCCGACCTGCCGCGGATCGCCGCGATGTGGGAGGCCGCGTGGCTCGACGGGCACCGCGGCCGTGTGCCGGACGAGCTGATGGCGGTGCGCGATTCCCAGCACTTCACCAGCTTCGCGGCCGACCACCTGAGCACGACGCTGGTCGCCACCGACGGCGGGCCGGGTCTGCTGGGGCTGGTCATCGTCGGGGTCGGCGACGGCGAGGTGATCCAACTCGGAGTGGACCGGGCCGCGCGGGGCACGGGTGTCGGGTCCGCTCTCCTCGAGGCCGCCGAGCGCCTGATCGCGGAAACCCACCGGGAGGCGTGGCTGGCCGTCGTTCCGGCCAATGCCACCGCCCGGCGGCTTTACGAGCGAGCGGGCTGGCGCGACGCCGGGCCGATGGTTCACCAAGCCCCGACCCGGCATGGCACCGTCGGCGTCCCGGTCCACCGGTACGTCAAAACCGTGCGTCCCAGCGCGGCGGGCGCTGCAGGTTGACGGGAACCCGACGGGCCAGTCGTGATCAGTACGGAGTTCCGCCGCCGTCCGCGTTCACCGCCTGGCCGCGGATCGCGAACGCGTTGTCCGACAGGAGGAACGAGATGACCCGCGCGACCTCGGTCAGATCGAGGTGCCGTCCGGCTTGTTCGGTGATCATGGCGTCGAAGATGTCGCCCGCCGGTTCGTGGATGCGGTCGGAATAGGCGTCGGCCACCTGGCGGAGCATCGCGGTCGGCAGGCCTCCGGGGCACACGCAGTTGACGTTGATGTCCGCGTGGGCCAGCGCTGCCGACATCATCCTGGTTTCGTTGATCAGCGCGGCTTTGCTCGCGCTGTAGGCGAGCGATTGGGCGTGGCCGACCTTGCCCGCCTCGGAGGCGACGTTCACGATCGCGCCGGGACGGTTTTCCTCGATCAGGTGCTGTGCCACGAGCCTGGAGAGTTCGTAGGGGCCAACGACGTTGACTGCGAGCTGGCTTTCCCAGTCTGCCGGCGGAATTTGCAGCGGGTCGGAATGGCGGACGATTCCGGCGACGTTGGCGAGGCCGTCGATGCCCGAGAAGTGCGAGATGGCTTCGGCTGCCGCGTCCGCGATGCTTTCGGGCGAGCTCAGGTCGACGACGAACGGGGCCGCTTGCCCGCCGAGTTCGCGGGCCACGGCGGAGACGGCGTCGCCGCGGACGTCCATCAGGGCGAGCCGGGCGCCTTCCGCGAGCAGCAGTTCCGCGGTCGCTCGGCCCAGGCCGCCGGCCGCGCCGGTGACGATGAAGCGCTTGCCCGCGTGGACGGGGAACACCTCCGGGTGCCGGACCGGCAGGGTCCGGGTCGCCGTGGTCTTGATGTGCATGATGCATTTCTCCTTGCTGGGCAGGCGGATTCGCCTATTCGGCGGGAGCGTGCCGCTGCAGCCCGTTGAAGATCAGGTTGAGGGCCACCGCCACGACTGCGGTCACGACGATTCCGCTTTGCAGCACCATTTGCAGGCCCTGCGGGAAGGCGTTGAAGATCTCCGGGTAGGACGTGGGGACGAAACCGGCTCCGAGGCTTATCGCGACGACGATGAGGTTGCGGTCGTTGTGCAGGTCGGCCTTTCCCAGGGTCTGGATGCCGACCGTGGCGATGATGCCGAACAGCGTCATGAGGGCGGCGCCAACCGCGGGAGCCGGCAACGCCGCGGCCACGGCGGCCACCTTCGGCAGGCAGCTGAGCACGACCATCAGAACACCGGCGGCGGCCACGACCCAGCGGCTTTTCACGTTGCTCGCCCGCACCAGGCCGATGTTGCCGTTGAACGTGGTCGGCGGGACCGAACCCACGATCCCGCCCAGTACGGCGGCGACGCCTTCGGCGAGGATCCCGCGGCGGACTTCCTTGTCGGTGGGGCCCCGTCCGAGGATCTCGCCGACCGCGAAGTAGCTGGACGTGCATTCCACGCCCACGATCAGGACGGCGACGGTCATCGCCAGGACGGCGCTGAGATTGAACGTCGGCAGTCCGAAGTGGAACGGCACCACGAACGAGAACCAGCTCGCGTCGGCGACTCCGCTGAAGTCAGCGACCCCGACGGCGGCACCCACGGCTCCCCCGGCGACCAGGCCGACGAGAATGGCGATGCTCTTCAGCAGGCCTTTGCCGAACCGGTAGATGAGGAGAACCGTCACGACGGTCGTCGCCGCGACTGTCAGATTGGCCGCGCTCCCGAAGGACTTCGTGCCCGGCTCGCCGCCGCCGATCAGCTTCACCGTGATCGGCAGCAACGAGAGCCCGACCATCGCGATCACCGATCCGGTGACCACCGGCGGAAACACCCGGAGCAGCGCCCCGTACAGCGGCGAGGCGGCGGCGAGCACGAGCCCCGCGACGATGGACGCGCCGAAGACGGCCAGCAGTCCGCCGATGCCGCCGCCGTTGGCGTTGCCGATGGCGATCGCCGGGCCGATCACCACGGCCGAACCGCCGAGCACCAGAGGTTTCCTGATCCCGATCCGCCAGACGCCGACCGTCTGCACGATCGTGGCGATGCCGCCGGCGAGGACCGTGGCGGCGAGGAACACCACTGTCTCCGCTTGGGGAAGGTGAATGCCGGCCGCGATGATGACCGGCAGCACGAGCACCGTCGCGTAGAAGGTCAGCAGGTGCTGGACGCTGTAGAGCGCGAACCGTCCGAACCTCGGCACCTCGTTGACAGCTGCGTCGGCGTCGGCGGGGACTGGGTTCGGGGCGGTTCTGGGCCGATCGACCATGATCGTCTCCCTCGGAACGGGGTGGGCTGGGCGTGGATCACGCCGTGCGTCCCCCACGCACGAGCGGGTGGCCGGGAAGTCAGGCGTGCCCGGCTGAACGGATCATTCGGCGGGGCGCGCTTCCCGGACCCAGGTCGGGGTGATCCCGGCCGGGACCTCCTCGTAGTCGGGCAGGGAACGGAAATTGCGCTCTTCCCCGCCCGGGCTGTAGGTCACGATCAGCCGCAGGGCCCGCCATCCGGTGTTGAAGGTCGAATGGTCCACGCCGCGCGGCACGAACACCGCGTCGCCGGTCTTGATCGGGAACGGATCGCTGTCGCCGACCGTCTGCACCCCCTCGCCCTCGATGACGTAGAGGACTTCCTGGGCGTTGGGGTGGTTGTGGATCGCGTGCCCGCGTCCGGGGTAGACGATCACTTCGCCGACGGTGGTTTCGGTGCCCTCGATCGTGGACGGGTTCACCAGCCACTTGAGGGTGCCCCAGTCCAGGACCATCGTCGGCGTCTTTTCCGGTTCGACATGCATGCGGTTCTCCTCGGTTCGGTCACGCGCGCAGCGCGGTGAATGCCTTGACCTGGTCGACGATCGCCCGCTCGGTCGGCAGGCGTTCCATGGACGAGGCGCCGAAGAATCCGGCGACTCCGGTGGTGTGCTCGAGGACGTAGCCGACGTCCTCGGGTTCGGCGATGGGACCGCCGTGGCAGAGGACGATCACGTCGGGGTTCTCCGCGACGGCGGCGTCGCGCATCTGCTGGATGCGCTCGACGGCGACCTCGAGCGTGACTGCCGTGCGCGCCCCGACGGAACCGGAGGTCGTCAAGCCGAGGTGGGGCACGATGATGTCCGCTCCCGCCGCGGTCATGGCTTTGGCCTGCTCGGGGTCGAAGACGTAGGGCGACGTGATCAGGTCCCGTTCCCGGGCCGCGGCGACCAGGTCCACTTCGAGCTGGTACCCCATCCCGGTTTCTTCGAGGTTCTGCCGGAAGACGCCGTCGTAGAGCCCGACGGTCGGGAAGTTCTGCACCCCGGCGAACCCCATGTCCTTGAGGTCGTCGAGGAATTTCGGGATGACGCGGAACGGATCGGTTCCGCACACGCCCGCGAAGACCGGGATCTCCGACACCACCGGCAGCACTTCGCTCGCCATTTCGACCACGATCGCGTTGGCGTCCCCGTAGGGCAGCAGTCCGGCGAGCGACCCGCGGCCGGCCATCCGGTAGCGCCCGGAGTTGTAGATGACCAGCAGATCCGCCCCGCCGGCTTCGGCCAGCTTCGCGGAGAGCCCGGTTCCGGCGCCGGCTCCGATGATCGGCGCGCCGGAGCCGATTTTCGCGCGCCAGGCGGAAAGGCGGTCAGTTCTCTGCATTCTTGTTCTCCTCGGACACCGTCAGGTAGCGGAGCAGGGTCCCTGCTGCCGCACGGGCGAATTCGGGGTCGTTGATGTGGGCATCGACCTGGACGACCTCGACCGCGCTGCCAGCGACGGCGGCGACCGCGGCGCTGGTCAACGCCTCGTCGGCGGCGGGGTCTTCGAACAGGCCGCCGGAAGTGTCCAAAGCAGACACTCCGCGGCCAGGGACGACCAGCGCGGTGGGGCCGGAAGCCGCAGCGAGCTTGCGCCCGACGATCTCGCCCAACTGCGCCGACTCCTCGGCGGTCGTGCGCATCAGCGTGACGGTTGCGTTGTGCTCGTACAGCAGGCGCGAGGCGAAGCGCGGGGGAACCGTGTCCCGGGCTCCGAAGTTGACCATGTCCAGCGCGCCGAGGCTGACGACTTGCGGGATGCCGTGCGACCCGGCCGCGGTGAGCCGGTCCGGACCGGCGGTCAGCACCCCGCCGACCAGTTCGTCCGCCAGCTCCGTGGTGGTCAGGTCGAGGACGCCAGCCAGGAAACCGCCTGCTGCCAGCCCTTCCAGCGCGCGTCCGCCGGCACCGGTCGCGTGGAAGACGAGAACCTCGTAGCCCGCGTCCTCGAGAATGGTGCGGCACGCTTCGACCACCGGTGTGGTCACCCCGAACATCGACGCGGCCACGAGCGGCCGCTCGTCCGGCTCGGGTTCGCGGTCGGCGTAGCGCTCGGCCATCCCGGCGATCGCTGCCACGGCGTTCCCGAGCACTGCCTTCGAGAGCCGGTTGATTCCGGCGATGTCGACGACGCTGTACATGATCGTGACGTCGGACGCGCCCACGTACGGCGAGACGTCCCCGGAAGCCATCGTGCTCACCAGCAGCTTCGGGAAGCCGACCGGCAGCACCTCCATGGCCGCGGCGGCGATGGACGAGCCTCCCGAACCGCCTGCTGAAAGGAACCCGTCGATCGAGCCGTTTCGGGCCAGCTCGGCGACGGCCCGGGCGGCTCCGGCGCTCATCGCGGCCAGCGCCTTTCCCCGGTCGTCGTCCTCGATCAGCTCGCGAATGCTGGTTCCCGCGAGCCGGGCGACCTCGTCGCGCGTGGTCTCGCACGCGCCGACGGGCTCACCGGCGACACCGGCGTCGATCAAGTGCACCCGGTGGCCCAAGCCTTCGAGCTGGCTGCGCATCCACTGGAACTCCGCGCCCTTGGTATCGAGGGTCCCGAGCATCGCCACGGTAGCCATTGACTCCCCTACGGATCATCGTGCGCCGACTTCGTTGTCCGGCCGGGCTAGAGTGTGCCCAGACGATAATTGGATCATCTAGGCCAATCGGCGGAAATTGGCTGGAGGACTCGGTGCGCCAGGTATCCGCGACGGAATTCGCGCAGGCCATCGCCGGGTGGCAGCAGCACGCCGGCCGCAAAGCGGAGCAGGTGGCCGCGGCGCTTCTCGACGCGCTGCAAGCGCAAGAGATCCCCTTCGGCTCGGTCCTCCCGGCCGAACGCGCCGCGGCCGCTGCCCTGGGCGTCAGCCGCACCACGATCACCGAGGCGTATTCGCTGCTGCGCGAGGGAGGCTTGCTGGAAAGCCGGCAAGGAAGCGGCTCCCGCCTGCACCGGCCCGACGGCAGCCGGAAGAGCCCGGCGTTGCCCAGCTTCGAGCCGGACAGCCGCCTGAGCAGCTTCTCCGACCGGGCCGGCGACGAATCCCGTCCCGGCCAGTTCGTCGATCTCTCCAGCGGCAGCCTCCCCGGCCTGCCCCTGGTCGGCGAAGCCTGGCGGCGGGCCGCCGACCGGGGCATCGACGCGCTGCTGGCCGCTGACGGCTACGAACCGCGCGGCCACCTCCCCCTCCGCGAGTCGATCGCCGCGCTCTGCACCAGCACCGGGGTTCCCACCGACCCCGACCAGATTCTCGTGACTTCGGGGTCCCAGCAGGCTCTGGAGATCATTTCCCGCACCTGGATCGACGACAACGAGCCCATCGTCGTGGAGGACCCTTCCTACCGCGGCGCGCTCGAAGCGTTCCGGGCCCGCGGCGCGCAGATGTACACCATCGCGGTCGAACGCGACGGCGCCGACGTGCAGGCGCTGGAACGCATCACCCGGCGCACCCATCCGCGTTTCGTCTACCTCCTGCTCACCTCGCACAACCCCACCGGCGTGCACATGTCCGCGGAAAAACGGCAGACGGTAGCCGATCTCGCGAACGAGCGCGGCTTCGTGGTGATCGAAGACGCGTCCAGCGCGCACCTCGCCTTCCGCCCGCCGCCGGCCGCGAACCTGTTCGGATTGGTCAACCCCGCGCAGTCGGTCCTCATCGGATCGTTGTCGAAGCTGTTCTGGGGAGGCCTGCGGGTGGGCTGGATCCGCGGGCCGCGTCCGATGATCGAGCGGTTCCAGCGAGCGAAGGTCGCGATGGACCTCGGAACGTCGCTGCCGAGCCAGATCCTCGCGCACGAACTGCTGCCGCACACCGCCGAAGCCATGAAAACACGGGCAACCACGCTGCTCGACGGCCTGGCGGAACTCGAACAGGCTCTGACGCTGCACCTGCCGCATTGGTCGTGGACCCGGCCGGACGGAGGAAGCGGGCTGTGGGTCAGAGCCCCCGGAGTCGACACCGAGAGCCTGGCCGACGCGGCAAGGCTCTCGGGTGTGCGGTTCACGCCGGGACCGGCGTTTTCGTCAGTCGGCGGGCAGACCGAGATGCTCCGGCTTCCCTTTGGCCGGACTGGCCGCCTGGAGGAAGCCGTCGCACGGTTGGCTGGCATCGCGAGTGTCGGCTGACGTTGCTCAGTCGCAGCTTCACCGCCTCGCCAGGTCCAGGTTCTTGGTCTCCCGGAACGCGAACCCGACCACCAGGGACGACACCACCGCGATCGCCATCAGGTAAACCCCCGGAGCCAGCGAGTTGCCGGTGAGCGTGACGAGCCCGGTCGCCACGAACGGCGCGGTCCCTCCGAAAAGGACATACGCCGCCGTGTAGCCGATCGCCGAGCCGCTGGCGCGGACCGGGCCCGGGAACATCTCCACCATCGCCGGCACGTTCGACGTGCCGATGACCGCGACCAGCACGGCGAGCACCGCGGTGCCGACCAGCGCCCCGGCGAATCCGGCGTGCATCAGCGCGAACGCGGGCAGCGTGCACACGGCGAACCCGAGGCACGACACCAGCAGCATCCGTTTGCGTCCGTACCGGTCGCTCGCCGACGCCATGAACGGGCAGGCCGCGCTGTAGCACAGCATCGACACCACGCTCGCGATCAACGACTGGGTGCGCGAGTAGTGCAGCTCGTCGGCCATGTACGTGATCATGTAGCTGCTCATCAGGTAGTACGCGATCGCGTTCGTGATGCTGTAGCCGAAGAGCGTGAAGATCTGCCGCTTGTGCGAGCGGAGCGCGTCGCGCAATGGCTTGCGCTGCACGGAGTTCTCGCTTTGCAGCTGCCGGAACACCGGGCTGTCCTCGACCCGGCGGCGCAGGTACAGCCCGATCAGCCCGAGCGGGCCGGCCAGCAGGAACGGCACCCGCCAGCCCCAGGTGTGCAGCGCGCCCGAGGACAAAGCGGAGGTCAGCAGCACCCCGACCGCCGATCCGGCGACGCTGGCCAGGCCGACGGTGGCGGGCACGGTGCTGGCGAAACGGGCGCGCCGTCCGTCCGGCGCGTGCTCCATGATGAAGGCCGAAGCGCCGGTGTACTCGCCGCCGGTGGAAAACCCCTGCAACGTGCGCAGGACGAAGAGCAGGATCGGCGCGGCGACCCCGAGCGCGGAGTACGTGGGCAGCACGCCCATCAGGAACGTGGCCCCGCTCATCAGCAGCACACTCAGCGCGAGCGTCCGGTTGCGGCCGATCCGGTCCCCGTAGTGCCCGAAGAACGCCGCGCCCAGCGGTCGCGCGACGAACCCGCCCGCGAAGATCGCCCACGTGGCCAGCAGCGCCGCCGACGGGTCGTTCTTGGGGAAGAACTCGGCGGCGATGGTGGACGACATCGTCGCGTAGGCGGCGGAGTCGAACCATTCGGTGAAATTGCCGATGCCCGAGGCGAGTGCGATCTTCCGCCTGCCGCGGGAAAGGGTCGCGGGCTGTTCGGTCCGGACGGTCATTGGCCGGCTCCTCGTCAGTCGGTGCCGGGGCCGCGATCGCGGCCCCGGAGGTCGGCCCGGCGGATCTTGCCGGTGGCGGACCGGGGCAGCACGTTCACGAACTCGATGTGCCGCGGGTAGGCGAAACGCGAATAGGTCTCCTTGGCGAAAGCGCGCAGTTCTTCGGCGAGCGCGTCGCCGCCGTCGTAGCCGGGCGCGGGTTGCACCCAGGCCTTGACCGCCTGGCCGCGCACCGGGTCCGGAACGCCGACCACCCCGGCGTCGGCCACCGCCGGGTGGGCCCGCAGGGCGTGTTCCACCTCGAACGGGCTGACCCGGTACCCGGACGTCTTGATCACGTCGTCGGTGCGGCCGAGGAACCAGAAATAGCCGTCCTCGTCGGCGAAAGCCTGGTCGTTGGTGTGGTACCAGCCGCCGCCGAAGACCGCCGCGGAGTCCTCCGGCCGGTTCCAGTACCCCAGCGGGTACTGCGGGTTCGACCGGGCGCGCAGGCAGATCTCGCCGGGTTCGCCCTGCGGCACCGGCTGCTCGCGCGCGTCCAGCAGCGCGACGTCCCAGCCCGGCAGCGGACGGCCCATCGAACCGGGTTTCACCGGCACCCCGGGGAAATTGCCGACCAGCGGGTACGACTCGGTGGAGCCGTAGTAGTCCAGCAGCGGCACGCCGAACTGCCCGGTGAACCAGTCGATCAGGTCGGCGGTCAGCGGTTCGTTCGAGGAGCACACCACCCGCAGCTTGTGCGGGTAGCGCAGGCCGGCGTCCGGGACGTCGGCGGCCATCTTGCGCAGGAACGTCGGGTTCACCAAGGCGGTGGTGACCCCGTTGCGGGACAGGGAATCGAGCAGGCCCTCGGGGTCGAACCCGCCGGCCGGGCGGTAGACGAGCTGCGTCGCGCCGGCGCGCAGCGGCCCCAGCAGCTTCGCCATCGACCACGCCCAGTCCCCGGCTCCGTAGAACACGTCCCCGGGGCGCAGGTCGTGGCAATAGCGGAACTCGTTGTGCCCCAGCAGCGTCCGGTGCGCGTGCACGATGCCCTTGGCCTTGCCGGTGGTGCCCGAGGTGTAGAAGATCAGCGCCGGATCGTCGGCGGCGGTGTCCGCCGTCTCGAATCGCGGCGGCAGTTTTTCGATCGCCGGGTCGTCGATCTCGACGATGTGCCCGGCGAAGCCGCGGACGCGGTCGCGCGCCTCGGGTTCGGTCACCAGCACGGTGGCTCCGGAGTCGGCCAGCCGGTAGCGGATCGGCTCGTCGGCCCACAGCAGGGACATGGTCACCAGGATCGCGCCGGTGCGCAGCACGCCGAGATAGGCGGCCGGGGTGTCGGGCCGCTGCGGAAGGAGCACCGCCACCCGGTCGCCGGGTCGCACTCCCCGATTCCACAGGTGCGCGGCCACCTGGCGGGAGCGGTCCTGCACCTCGCCCCACGAGATCTCGCGGTGCGTGCCGAGGTGGTCCTCGAAGATCAGCGCGGTGGCGGCGCGGTCGTGGCGGTCGGCCACGTCGGCGGCCATGTTGTAGCGCGGCGGGACTTCCCAGTCGTGCCCGGCGCGCAGCTCGTCGTAGTTCACCCGATGCCCTTTCAGCGCTTCTTGGCGGCCAGGAACCGCGCCATCTCCCGCTGCGGCTCCCCCGTCGCGTAAGCCTCGGCGTGGATCTTCTTGGCCGCGGTCACCGCCTGCGCCAGCGCGTCGTCGTCCAGTTCGCGGAGCCGGGCCTTGGTGAGCGCGACCGCGCCCGGCGGCAGCGCGGCGATCGCGCGGGCCTGTGCGACGGCGGCATCGAGCACCTCGGCCTCGGCGACGAGCCGGGTGAGCAGGCCGAGGCGGTGCGCTTCGACGCCGTCGACGAGCTGGGCGGTCAGGGCGAACTCGGCGGTCTTGGCGCGGCCGAGGATGTCCCACATCGCCCAGATCCCGGTGATGCTGGGGATCCCGGAGGCCACCTCGGGCTGCCCCATGGTCACCCCGGCGTGCCCGATCCGCAGGTCGGCCACCAGCGCGTACTGGAAGCCGGAGCCGGCGACGACGCCGTTGACCGCGGCGACGGTCGGTTTCCGCAGCTCGCGGACCGCGCGGTACAGGCGGTCGAAATCGTCGATCCAGGCCTCCGCGGCGGCGTGGTCGTCCGGGCGGATCGCGGCCGTCTCCGCGAGGTCCTGCCCGGCGCAGAACGCCCTTCCGGCTCCGGTCAGCACCACGCCGCGGCAGGTCGGGTCCTCGTCCAGTTCGCGCAGGTGCCCGATCAGCCGCTCCCGCATCGCGTGGGTCCACGCGTTGAGCTTCTCCGGCCGGTTCAACGTCAGGACCGCGATCTCGTCCCGGCGGTCGAGCAGCACTGTTTCACTCATGGAGGTCGTTTCCTTCGCTCGTCGTCTGCGTCGCGGACAAGAAAAACAGCGCGAGGCCGCCGCTGGCCAACACCAACTGCGACCTGCGGCGATATCAGGTTGGTATGGTTCGGCGGATGGAGCTGCGGCATCTGCGGTACTTCGTCGTCCTGAGCGAGGAACTGCACTTCGGGCGGGCCGCGAAACGGCTGCACATGGCGCAGCCGCCGCTGTCGCAGCGGATCCGGGACCTCGAGCGCGAGCTGGGCGTCGAACTGTTCCATCGGGGCCGGGGCGGCGTGCGGCTCACCGAGGCGGGCGCGCTGCTGCTCGAACACACGCGTCCGGTGCTCGAAGGCGTGGACAGCGCGCGGGAGGCGATGCGCCGGATCCTGCCCGGCACGTCGGGCACGCTGCGCGCGGGGATTCCCCCGGACACGATGCCCACGGTGCTGCGCACGATCGCCGACGCGTTCGCCGCGAAGGCGCCGGAGGTGCTGCTGGAACTGCACGAGGTGAGCACGGACGAACAGATCGCCCGGCTGCGGGAGGGCAAGCTCGACGTCGGACTCGTGCGCCACCCCTCCGACACCGTCGGACTGGAGTCAGGGCCGGTCCTGTCCCGGCCGCTCGGCGTCGTGCTGCCGGCGGCGCACCGGCTCGCGGACGCGGACGTCGTGCGGCTGCGCGACCTCAACGGCGCTCCGCTGGTCATCTTCCAGCGCGAGATGGCGCCGCGGCTCTACGACCACATCCTCGCGATCTGCCGCGACAACGGCTTCCTGCCCGGCGCGATCCGGCACGCGCGCAACCCGAACTTCACGCACGGGCTCGTGCTGGCCGGAATGGGCGTGCACTTCAACGAGGAACACCCGCTGCCCGACGGCCTGACCTGGCGCCCGCTCGACGAGAACCGGCTGCGGTGGTCGAGTTCGGTCGTCTGGGTGCCGACGCGCGCCAACGACGTCATCGCCGGATTCGCCGCGGTGGCCGAGGAAGCACTGCGGGCCGCCGGGCACGGGATGTCCACTGTGGACTGACCAGCACCTGGATTCAGAGCTGGGTGTCAGGCACGTCCACTTCGATTTCTTCCAGCGCACCGCCCAGTTTCAGCTGGCAGCCGAGGCGGCTCCGTCGCTCGTCGCGGGGCGCCGCGGTGCACTCGAGCATTTCGTCCTCGTCCTCGGACAGCGGCGGTACTGCCGACAGGTAGGGCTCGCGGACGTAAACATGGCAGGTCGCGCACATCGCCTGTCCGCCGCATTCGCCGACGATCCCGTCGACGCCGTTCTCCACAGCGGCACGCATGACGGTGCTGTCCGCCGCGACCGCGACAGTGCTGACCGCTCCGTCGCGGTGGAAGGTGACCTTGGGCATTCGGTTCTCCTCGAGGATTCAGTCCCAGTGCACGGGCAGGGAAAGCACGCCGCGGAAAACCCAGCCGCCCACCGTCGCGGGCCGGGCCGGATCGGGGCGCAGCCCGGGGAATTCGGCGAACAGCCGCGGCAGCGCGACGCTCACCACGGACGCGCGGGCGACCCACGCACCGGCGCAGAAATGGTTGCCCCCGCCGAAAGCGAGGTGCGGTTTGCGCGGCCGGTCGATGTCGAAGACCGCCGGATCGACGAACACCGCGGGATCCCGGTTGGCCGCGCCGAGCACGATGCCGAGCCGCGCCCCCCGGGGCACCGCGAGCCCGGCCAGTTCGGTGTCTCGCGTCGCCTGCCGGGGATACATGCCGATCGGCGCGACCCAGCGGAGGGACTCCTCGAAGGCATCCCGCCACCGTTGCCCGGCGAGCACCGCCGTCCGCTGCGCCGGATAGGTCAGCAACGCCCACGCAGTGGTCGCGAGCGCGTCGCGCGGTTCGTTGACCCCGCCGCCGATGGTCATTTTCACGTTGGCGCGCAACGCGTCCACCGGCATTCCGGAGGAGGCGAGCACGGACAGCAGGCTGCCGTCGGGTTCGGCGCGCAGGAGCGGCAACAGTTCGTCGATCGCCTCGTCCACCTCGCGGGACGAGCGCTCCGCTGCGGCCCACACCTGCGGGTCGTCGGCATAGTTGCCGGTGCCGTCGATGAGCGTCTGCGACCACCGTTGCAGATCCCCCTGACCGGCATTGCGAAACCCGAGGACGGCACGCAAATTGTCGGCGGCATACGGCGCGGCGAACTCGGCGATGAGATCGGCTCCCGGGCCCGCGGCACGCAACTTTTCCGCGTACGTGCGGTAATTGTGCTCGAAGACCGCTTCCCACTGCTGTTTGACCGCCTTCGGCCGCAACACCCCGCCGTACGCTTTGCGCTCGGCATCGTGCTCGGGGTCGTCCTTGCGCAGCATGCTGTGGCCCATCGAGCGCTTCATCAACGACTGCGCTTCGTCGGCGGAAAACCGTTCCTGGTCGAGTTCGACGGTGTGGCAGGCTTCGTGGCCCACCACCAGGTAGCGATCCAGCGCCGGAACCCAATGGATCGGCGCTCGCGCCAGGAGCCGTTCGTAGATCGGGTACGGGTCGGCGTACAGGGCGGGGATCTCCACCCAGTCCGCGGTCGGGATTTCGCGCGCCGCTGTCGTGTCGAGTGTCATCGTCGACCTCCTCGCTCCCAGCGTGAGCCACGCCACCACGACAGGTAAAGTTCAAATAACCTGCGAACAACCACAGCTGAGGTTTGGTTATGCCTGGCTACACCCTCCGCCAGCTCGAGTACTTCGCGGCGGTGGCGGAGGCGAAGTCGATCTCGGCGGCCGCCGCGGAACTGCACGTGACTCCGACCGCGGTCGCTTCCGCGCTCACCGAACTGGAACGCGTGCTGCGCACCCAGCTGGTGGTCCGCCGCAAGGCGCACGGCATCACGCTGACGCCGACCGGCCAGTACCTGCGAGAGCGCATCGCCGGCCTGCTGCGCGAGGCCGACGAACTCGAACGGGCGGCCGCGGGCGGAGGCCGCGAACTCGCCGGGCCGCTGGCGCTGGGGTGCTACTCCACGGTGGCGCCGACGGTGGTCCCCATCCTGATGGAGTGGGTGCGCGACCAGCACCCGCGCGTGGATCTGTCCGTGGTCACCGGCAGCCAAGCCGAACTGCCGCAGCGACTGCTGGCCGGCGGGCTCGATGTCGCAGTCGGCTACGACATGGCGCTGCCAGACGGACTGGACTCCGTCCCGCTGTACAGCGCCCCGCCGTACGCGCTGCTGCCCGCCGCGCACCGATTGGCCGGCCGCGACACGGTACGGCTGGCCGAACTGGCCGACGACCCCATGATCATGCTGGACTTCCCGCCCGCGGCCCAGCACACCCGCGAACTGTACGAGCGGGCCGGCATCGAACCCCGCGTCGCGCACCGGACCGCCGATTTCGAACTGACCCGCTCGCTGGTCGCCCGCGGGTTCGGCTATTCGGTGCTGATCCAGCGCCCCACGGTGAACCGGTCGTACGAGGACCTGCCGCTCGCGCTGTGCGACCTGGAACCCGCGGAACCGGCCGCGAACGTGGTGATGATGTGGCCCCGCGAGGTCCGCTTGAACGACCGGGCCGCCGCGCTGGTCGAGTTCGCCGCCGGCAACGCTGACCGGCTGGACCCGCGGCGGCGCGCCTGAAGGTCAGGCCCCGGTCCAGGTACCGACGGATCGGTTGGCACCGCGGAGCCGCGTGCACACGCTGGACCGGCCACAACGCCCGCGTTCTCTCCGCACCGAACCTGTTCAGGTGTGCGTGAACCGTACGACGGCCTTCGATCCCTCGATCGCGACCACCTCGAACGACAGCTTGTTGATGCTGGACGCCCCACCCTGGTTCGGGGTCTGCCCCATCGCCGACATCACCATCCCGGACGGCGAAACGGACTGAAAGTCGACCCCTGCGGACGAAACCGCGGTGATGTCCAGCGAACTCATCCCGAGGCTCCTGTTGAAGCGGATGGTCACCGGCCCGGTCACCAGGATCTCGCACTCGCCGTCGGCGCAGGCGCGCAGGTTGGTCCCGTCCGCGGCCGTGGGGAACGGCGCTTTACTGGTCGTGGGCGCGGCGCTGCTCGATGCCGCGGTCGCGCTGGTACTCGCCGGGGCCGGAGACGACGGCGGCGTAGTCGTCGATGCGGTCGGCGAGCCGCCGCACGCGGAGACGGCCCCGGCAACCGTCAGTGTCGTGAGGACCGTCCTGGCCAACAGGTATCGCATGCGGGAACGCTAATCCGGGTGTTCCGGGACCGGTCCCGGAACACCCGGGCCGCCGAAAACCGCCGTGGCGGCGCGTCATCGCCCGTCGGCGGGCCCGTTCATCATGCGCAGCATGCCCAGTCCGCCGGTCCGGACGAACCGCACGACGAGCAGCCCAGCCACGGCGAGGAAGGCGATGTTCAGCCAGGTGGTGTAGTTCCACGAGACGCCCGCGGCCGTCACGATCGCCTGCCGCTGCCCGGGAATCAGCCCGGCGGCCCCGAAAAGCAGTTCGACGAGATAGCCCGCGCCGACCATCGCGGCGTAGAACGTCGCCAGCAGGACGAGCGTCATCCGGGCACCGTAGTACTTCCGGTAGATGTTCAGGATCGGCAGGATCAGCAGATCGGCGAAGAGGAACGAGACGACCCCGCCGAAGCTGATGCCGCCGTTCCACAGCACCGCCGCCAGCGGGACGTTCCCGATCGAGCACACGAACGACAGGATCGCGACGACCGGCCCGATCAGCGGCCCCCACACCGCCGAGACGACCGGGTCGCCGGAGAAGAAGAACGCCCGCCAGAACGCGTCCGGCACCCACGCGCCGATCGCGCCCGCGATTAGCAGGCCGATCAGCAGGTCGCGCAGGATCGCCGCCCACTCCATCACGAAAACCTGCGCCACCGCGGTGAATCCTTGCGGGGACAGCAACCTCGCCGCCGCCGAGCCCTCCGCCTGGACCGACATGTCCATCGCGGCGTGGCCTTCCATCGAACCGGCCAGCCCGCGCTCCGCCTGGTCCCGGGCCCGGTCGATCAGCTTCTTCCGGACGAACAGCCGGAACAGCACCGCGAGCAGCACGATCATGATCGGCCCGCCGACGAACTCCGCAGCGGTGAACTGCCAGCCCATCAGCAACGCCAGGATCACCCCGAGCTCGACCACCAGATTCGTGGAGCCGATCTCGAACGCCATCGCCGCGGTGAAGTCAGCGCCCTTGCGAAACAGCGAACGGGCCAGCGCGACCGCGGCGTAGGAACACGACGAGGACGCCGCGCCGAGCAACGACGACACCGCCAGCGTCCGCGGCCGCCGGTCGCCCATCAACCGCACGATCGTGGATCTGCGCACCACCGCCTGCACCACCGCGGACAGCAGGAAACCCAGGATCAGGGCCCAGAGGATCTCCCAGGCCATCGACCCCGCGAAAGCCAGCGCACGCCAGATCGCGTCCATCGCCCGAGCCTAAGCTCCGCCGGACTGTCCGGCATCGCGTCGGCAAGCACAGGCGAATCCGGCCGAACCCAGCTCCCACGACGATCATGGTGCCGGTGGGCAGTTCCCCGTGCAGCGAAATCGGCACGGCCGGTCCGGACTTAGCGCCTGTTTCCGACTCGGCCACCGCGGCACCGGTCGCAAGCACGCCGCCGAAAGGTCCACAATGGAGCGACCTGCGCGGCTACCGGACTGGAGAGCCAGCAGCGTCCGGTGCCGAGGCGAGGGCGCGAACAACCGCGGTTTGCTTGCCCGACAAAAACTTGACGAGGAACCGGTTCAGTACCGGGAGCCGGAAGAGCCGCAACGCGGCGCGGCGGGCCAGCAGTTCCGCCCGCGATCTCGGCAGGAACCACCGTGCGCTCTTGAGGGCGGCCGCCTGCTTGTCGGCGACGACCGGACGCCACAGCCGCTCGTAGTTTCCCAGCGCCTCCGGCACGGTAGCGGCGCGAGCCACTTGCTCGGCGAGCACGTACGCGCCGCCGATTCCCAGCGAGGCGCCCATTCCCGCGAGCAGCGAGACCGCGTAACCCGCGTCGCCGACCAGGACGACACGGCCGCTGCTCCACCGCGGCATCACGATCTGCGCCACCTGGTCGTAGTAGACCTCGTCGTTCGGCGGACACGCGGCCAGAACACGCGGCGCGACCCAGCCGAGCCGCCGGTGCTCACGGCGAAGCGCGGCAACCCGGTCCTCGGGCAGCGTCGGGTCCGTCGCACGGTGGACGGCGAAAACGGCGACCCGGCCGTCCCGGAGCCCGTAGCAGCCGAGCTCGGCGCCGATGCTGTCGGAAAGGCAAAACCGGTCGCGTACCAGCGCCTGCACCTCGGGGTCCTCGAACGTGTAAGCCGCGGTGTGGAAGCCGAGGTACTTGAGAAAACCAGTCTCCGGGCCGAACGCCAGCTCGCGGACGGTCGAGTGCACCCCGTCGGCGCCGACCAGCAGATCCGCCTCGGATGAGGCCCCGTCGGCCGTGTCGACGCGGACGCTCCCCGCCCCGTCCGAGACACCGACGACCTCGGCGCCGAATCTGAGCTCGACGTCCTCGGGCAGGCTCTCCCGCAGGGCCGACTCGAGATCCGGCCGCATCATGCTCAGCAGCCGTCCGCCGACGGGCTTGGCGAACGCGTCGTACCGGATCACGGCGCGCTGCCGGCCGGATTCGTCGTAGTAGCCCGCCTCCTCGACGTCGTAGCCGAGTTCGCGCAGCCGAGGGAGAACGCCCATCGCTTCCACCGCGTCGTACCCGGGCCCCATGAAGTCGATCATGTAGCCCTGCGCTCGCGGGCCCGGTGCGCGTTCCAGCACCACAACCTCCCAGCCGCGCCGCGCCAGGCACTGCGCCGCGGCCAGGCCCGCGATTCCCGCCCCGCACACGACGGCCTTCACGATCCCGCCCCGTCCAGGCGCAGCTCGACCATCGGCAACTCGGTGTCGCGTTCGCTGATCGCCGCGCCGAAAGTGTTCTCCAGAATCGTCTTGAACTTGCGCCACGCTCGCGGATGCTTGCGCACATAGACCGCCAGCGCGGCGTCCGCCTCCTTGGCGGACAGTTTTCGCGCGGTCGCCGGAGACAGGCCCAGCGCACCGCTGGCCACCCGCACCCGCGGCTCGGCGAGAAGGTTGCGGTACCACTGCGCCCGGTCGCCGAAACCGGACGCCACCACGTAGGTGTCGTGATCCGGGTGACCGATGACCTCCAGCACGACGTAACGCCGGGCTCCGGACTTGCGGCCGACGTGCTCGAGCAGCAGCATCCGGGAGCCGAAAAGGAAACCGAGCCGGGCGCGGTAGAGCCAGATCGGAGCGCGCATCAGCCGCCGGTTGCGCAGCAGCCGGGCGCCCCCGCGGCCAATGGCGTCTGAAGACGGGGTGGCATTGGTCATCTGTCGACCTCGATTCACTGGTGATGGAAAGGGTTCGTCAGGCCGAACCCCGCAGGCCGTCGCGGTACACGGCGAACACCTCGGTCCCCCAGCGGCGCATCCCGTCGGCCGACAGCGGGTCGACGCCGAGGACCTCGCGCAGCCGGTCGCGCAGGATCAGCACCGCGAGGTCGTTGACAAGCAGGAACGCCGCGCGCACGTCGGGATCCGAGCCGGTGTCCGCCATTCCGGCGCTCGCCATGGCCGCCAGCGTGTCCCGGCTCAGCGCGTAGAGCTTCCCGAACAACCCCGACGCCGCCGGCCCGCCTCCGAGCAGCAGCCACCCGAGGTACCCGGGGACGGCCGAGCCCGCCGGAAGGCCGCCGGACACCGCCTCGGCCAGACTCGGCACCGCCTCCGGATCGAACGGACCGTCCCCGCTCGGGGCGACAGCCTCGGCGAGCATCGCCCCGAAAACCTGGACCACGTGCTCGTCGACCGCTTCCCGCAGCCCGTCCTTGGACCCGTAGTGCCGGATCACCAACGCCGGCGAAACGCTGGCCGCCGCCGCGACGTCGCGAACCGTCACCGCGTCCGGACCGCGCTCGCCGAACAGCCGCAGCGCCTCGTCGCGGATCCTCGCCTTCGCGGTGCGGTCGTCCGGTAGTGAACTCATGTTCATCATTATAAACAGATGTTCACTCAGCTCGCCAGGACGATGCGCCGACCCGGTTGCGGACAAATCCGATCCACACCTGTCTCAGAGTGGTACAGAAGCCGGCCGGCGCGCCTCGATAAGTTGGCCGGATCAGGCCAGCACCGCACCGTCCGAAGGCAGCCCGTCACTGTGTTTGCCGAGGTTGGGCGCTAACCTCGGCAAACGAGCACCGCAAGTGCCGAGCCGCGCGGCAGAGGGGAAAACGATGAGTTCAGCGCGTCGGTATGACGCCTCGGAAAGACTGCGCGTCCACTTGAGCCAGTTCGACTGGTCCGGGCAGACCCCAGCCAGGCGCGCCGCGCTCGAAGCGTTTCTCCGGCTCTCGAACGCGCACGGCTTCACCACCGTGACCATGCGGATGCTCGCCACCGAATTGACCATCAAGGCTCCCAGCCTTTACGCCTATTTCCCCGGCGGACGGGACGAGATCGTCGCGGAGTCGCTTCGCTGGCATTTCTCCAAGTTCGGCTACGCGATCCTGGCGGCCGTCGACCGGACCGAGACGGCGGCCGAATTCTGGGACGCGATGGTGCGGGAGCATCTCACCCGCCAGGTCACGCTGCCCGAAAGCGACCTGTGGGACCTGCTGGTCGCCACGGACGCGGTCGTGCCCTCGCTCCCCGCCGGCCTCCACGACCAGGTCGACAGCTGGGTCGCCTATTACGAGGACATGTACCGCGCCGCGGCGATCGACATGGGCATCGATGCCGACGTGGACGAGCAGATCCGGCTCGTGCTCACCGTCGTCGAGGGCGCGCGCAGGTGGTGCTCTCCCGACACGCTGCCGGACGCCGTCGCACGCGCGATTCAGGTTTCGCACTCGCTCTTGCGCCTGCCGTCCGCGGACTCCAGTCGCGTGGGGGCCTAGTCAGCACGCGGCGAGCCGGGCAGTCGAGCAGGATCCATCAACGACGCCAGGTGGCTGCTTCCGCGCAACGGGTCGATCTGGTTCACCTGCATCGCACAGCTGAAGCCGTCGGTGAGCACCGGGGCGTCGGCCGCGCTGTCCAAGGCCGGTCGGATCGACTGCTCGGCCACCTTCATCGAGACATCGAAATGCTCGGCCTCGAAGCCGAAGTTGCCGGCGACACCGCAGCACGACGACGAGACCGCGACCTCCGAGACGCCCCAGTTGCGCAGCACGCGACGCTGGACGTCCGAGCCGAAGACCGCGTGCTCGTGGCAATGTGTCTGCAGCACGACGCGCTCCGGGGACGGTGCGCTCGGCTTCCAGCCACGAGTGAGCGCCTCGTCCACTGCCGCGGCGAAGGACCGCACCCGGGCGGCGACCCGCTGAGCCGCCCGTCCGCCGACGAGCTTCGGGGCTTCGTCCCGGATCGTCGCGGCGCAGCTCGGTTCGAGCACGACGATCGGCCGGTCGGTCCCGTCGTCGAAACGGTCGACCAGACGCCGGAGCCGGCGTCGCGCGCCGTCGCGCTGGCCGGTCGAGATCCAGGTCAGCCCGCAGCAGGCGTCGGGAGTGCAGCCGACCGTCTCGCCGGTGTCGCGGAGCACCCGGGTCGCGGCGGGAATCACTTCGGGGCGGAACGCGCGGGTGAAACTGTCGGCGAACACGAGAACGTCCGCAGCGTCCGAGAAACGCGCCTCCTCGATGCGAAGCCGTCGCGACCGCGCTGAGACGAACGCAGGCAGGCGTCGTCGTGCGCTCACCCCCAGCCGCTCGCCGAGCCTGCGCACGAACGGATTGCTTGACACGGCGTTGGCGAGACCCGCGGTTCGGGTGACGAGCGGGAGCCACCTGGGCAGCCACCCGATGGAGTAGTGCGTGAACGGGCGCAGCTTGCCGCGGTAGTGCTCGTTCACGAGCTCCGACTTCGCTTCGGCGATGTCGACACCGGTCGGACAGTCGCTCGAGCACGCCTTGCACGACAGGCAAAGATCGAGGGCTTCGCGCACTTCTGGGCTCGACCAGCCGTTCACAGTGCTGCCCTGAGCGCGCGTCAGCTCCTGCAACACGCGCGCACGGCCGCGGGTCGAGTCCTTCTCGTCCTTCGTCGCCCGGTAGCTCGGGCACATGAAGCCGCCGGAGGTCGCGCGGCACCGGCCGACGCCGATGCAGGCGTGCGAGTTCCCGGCGGCCGCGCCCGAAGCGGGAGCTCCTTCGAGGGCCAAGGAAACTGTGAACGGCTCCGGGTCGACGATGATGCCGGGATTGAGCAGCCCTCGCGGGTCCCAGCTGCGCTTGAACGTCCGGAAGAGCGCGATCATCTCGGGCGAGTACATGACCTCGAGCAGTTCGCTGCGCGCGCGGCCGTCGCCGTGCTCCCCGGAAAGCGACCCGCCGTGGGCGACGACGAGAGCGGCAGCCTCGCGGGTGAAGTCCGCGAAGTCGCGGCGACCCCGTTCAGTGTGCAGGTCGTAGTCGAGTCGCATGTGGACGCACCCGGCGCCGAAGTGCCCGTACATGAACGCGGTGTAGCCGTACTTGCGCACCAACGGAAAGAGCTCGGAAAGGTAGTCGGCAAGACGCTCGGGCGCGACAGCCGAGTCCTCCCAGCCCGGCCAGGTCTGCACGCCGTCGATGCGCAGAGACGACAAGCCCGCGCCGTCTTCGCGCACTTTCCACAGTTTCGCGCGTTCGCCGGGATCGGTCACGACGGCGTGGTCGAGCACTCTCCCCGCGCCGCGGAGGACGCCGAGCAGCCGGGTGCAGTCCGTCGCCGCTTCCTCGATCGTGTCGGCGGAGAACTCCACCATCAGGTAGGCACTGCCGCGCGGCAGGGAATCTACGCTCGTCGCGCCGCGTCGATGCCGCATTATGTCCACAATAGACAGATCGAGTCCCTCGAGCGCGGCCGGTTCCGCCGCGAGGATGGACGGCACGTCCCGGGCCGACTCGACGGTGTCCGCGTAGCCCAAGCACAGCAAGGCGGTCGTCCGCGGCTTCGGAACCAGACCGACTCGTGCGCGCACGATGATCGCGCAGGTGCCTTCGCTGCCAGCGAGCACGCGTGCGACGTCGAAGCCGTTCTCGGGCAGCAGTTCGCCCAGGTGGTATCCCGATACCTGGCGCGGGATCCTCTGCAACTCCGTCCGAATCAGGGCGAGGTGCTGCTGCGCGAGGCCGCTGAGTGCCGCGTCGAGTTCGGCGGCGCGTGCGACGGAAACCTGGTCCCCGGCGTCGACGGCACGGATTCCGTCGCGCCCGGCGCGCAGGTGTGCTCCGTCGGCGGTGACGAGTTCGACCTCCAGCAGGTGATGCGTCATCCGCCCGTAGGCCACGGAGTGATTGCCGCACGCGTCGTTCCCGATGGCGCCGCCGATCGTCGCGCGCGATACGGACGACGGGTCCGGGGCGAAGGTCAGGCTTCCCCCGGACTGCTTCTCCACCCTGCTGCGCAGCTCGCCGAGCACGACTCCCGCGTCGGCCCAGACGGTCCGCGAGCCGAGGTCCGCCTCGTCCGTCCTGGTCATCCTCCGGGAGAGGTCGACCACCAGGCCGGAGCCGACCGCGTTGCCTGCCATGGACGTGCCGCCGCCGCGAGTGGTGGCCGGCACGCCGAGCCGAGCGCAGAGCCGAACGATCTCCCGGACCTGCTCGACGGTGCCCGGGAACGCCACCGCCGCGGGTCGCACTCGGTAGTTCGACGCGTCGTAGGAGTACTCCCAGCGGCGGCGGGACGAGTCCTCGACGTCGATCCCCTGTTCCCGGAGCTCGCGAATCAACTGGCTCGTCCCGGTGGCGACTGTCGACACTCGATGCACTCCATTCGGTCGGACCGGTCCCTGGGCTGAGCAGGCGAACGGGTCAGAGCCGCTCCCGGCCGAGTTTCGCATAGACCTCGGGGCGTTTCCTGCGCAGATACCCGGCGTACAGCACGCCGCCGAGGAACAGCGCGAAGGTGAACGCCATGAAGATCACCGTCACCAGAGTCGACCCGCCGATGAGCTCGGGGTAGTTCGCGACGGCCAGATAGGTCACCGCGCCCAGGAACACCATGCTGATCGCCGGCGCGATCACGGTGTTCCACAGCGGTTCGGACGCCTGCCGGCGACGGCGGAGGAAATACACCAGCACCGCCAGGCTCACGACGAACATGAGCAGCAGGACGTTGAAAGTGCCGCTGCCGCTGGCGATCGGGTAGATGGCGTCCGGGCTGACGCCGAGCGCGGCCAGCACAACGATTGCCAGTGCCCAGAGGAAGCCTACGGTCAGCGCGGAGACATAGGGCGAGCGGTGCCGTTTGTGCACGCGGCCGAGCACGCGCGGCAACGCCCCGTCCGAGGCGAGCGAGAAGCTGTAGCGGGCGGCGATGTTCTGAATGGACAGCATCGACGCGAGAACGGAGGTGATCAGGAAAAGCGAGACCACGTCGGAGAAAACCACCCCGACCAGTTGCGCCGCCGAGTCGTGGAACAGCCCGACGGTGTTCGTGCGCGCCGCCTCTTGCGCTCGGTCCGCGCCGAGGTACGCGATGTATCCCCACGCCGCGATCACGTAGAACAGGCCGATGCCGGCGACAGCGAGGTACGTCGCGCGCGGAATGGTCCGGTCCGGGTTCTTGACCTCGTCGCGGAAGATCACCGTCGCTTCGAAGCCGAAGAAGTTGCCGATCGCGAACAGGAGAGCCAATCCCAGGCCGGCGTCGGTCAACCACGGCATCGAGAAGCCGATTCCGTGCGCGACGCGCCCGCCGCTGGTCGCGAACGAAACCACGTCGAACGCAATGACGATCACGACCTCGAGGATCATCGCCACCGTGAGCACCTTTGCCGAGAGATCGATGCGGCAATAGGCGAGAAAGGTGGTGGCGGCAGTAATCGCGAGTGCGTACCAGTACCACGGGATGTCGGGGCCGTGCAAGGTTTTCGCGACGAACGCCTGCAGCGTCACCGCGAAGAACGCGGGTGCGAAGAAGCCGATCAGGAGATAGCCGACGTACGCCAGGAACGCGCCGCCGAGGCCGGTCGTTTTGCCGAGGCCGGCGGTGATGAAGGAGTAGAAGCCGCCGGGATTCTCGATCGAGCGGCTCATCTTCACGAAACCCACCGAGAAAATGAGCAGCATCGCCGTCATGATGAGGTAGATGCCCGGCGCGGCCTTGCCGCTGAACATCATCAACACGGGCATGGTGCCCGCGACGGTCGCCAGGGGCGAGGCGAACGCGAGCACGCTCATCACGAGCGCTCCGATACCCATGTTGCCGCGGAGCCGCAGCCCCTCGGTCGCCGCCGCCGGCGTCGCTGCTTCGGTGTTGCCCACCATAGTGACCTCGTCAACCTCGTCGTTGAGTCGCTTGGAATGGCATGACGCTAATCGTGCGTCCGCACACCTTTTTGTGCCAGTGTGAGACACTCGCCGAACGCGCCTGCCGCGTGAAGAGTTCAGCGCGTCGGCGACGCCGTGACTCCGATGGCGCGCAGGTCGACGACGTCGCGCAGCGGTTCGCCTGCCTTCCAGCGCCGCAGATTCTCGACGAAGCAGTCGACTACGCGGCCGCGCCAGCCCACCAGATCTCCCGACGCGTGCGGAGAAACCAGGATCCGGTTCCTGCTCCACAACGGACTGTCGGCGGGCAGCGGCTCCTGCTCGAACACGTCGAGCGCCGCGGCGCCGAGGTGCCCGCTGTCGATCGCGGCGAGCAGATCGTCGGCGACGACCACGGCACCGCGGCCCACGTTGACCAGCCTGGCCCCTCGCCGCATTCCGGACAGGCGGGCCGCGTCGAACATGCCTCGTGTGTCCTCGGTCAGCGGCAGCGTCAGCACGACATCGTCCGCATCCGGGAGCAATTCGTCGATCTCGCCGATCGCCGCGACGGCGCCGAGTTCGGGGTCCTGCCGGGCGGTCCGTCCCACGACGGTGACGTCCATGCCCGCGGCACGCAGGAGCAGCACGGTTTCCCGCCCTACCGGCCCGGGACCCGCGACGAGCACCTTCCGGCCGAGGATCGGTTCGGTTTCCCGGTGCTGCCACCGGTGCTCGTCCTGCAGTTCGATCGTGCGCCGGAGGTCCTTGGCGAACATCAGCAGCACGCCGAGGACCCACTCCGCGATCGGCCGTTCGCAGACGCCGCGCGAATTGCTGGCCACGATGTCGCTGTGCACGATCGCTTCGGTCAACAGCGGATCCATGCCGATGCTGGAGGTGTGGATCCAGCGCAGCCGTCCCGGCCCGACCTCGCGCAGCAGGGTGCTGCGAAAGTCGTTCAGGAACAGGATTTCGGCGTCCTCCTGGGCGGCGCGCAACTCGTCGGCGGTGCGCACGAGGACAGCCTCTGCCTCGGGTTCCAGCGCCTCGAGCGGCGGGGCTTGCCGTTCCGGGGAAACGACGACGATGACTTTCGGGCGGTTCATCTGTTTTCTCCACTTCGGACGGTGTCTCGGCGGATCGCCGCGGGGTTGGCGCGGCCGATCACCAGCCGCCCTGCCATCCGCTGGTGAGGCCGTAAGGGAGCCGTTGCGGCTCTTCGTCCGGCAGCTTGTGCAGGAAGTCGAAGTCGCATCCCTCGTCGGCTTGCGTGACGTGGTCGAGGAAGAGCCGTCCGTAGCCGCGGCGGTATTTCGGGGCGGGCAGCTCGACGTTCGCGAGCCGCCGTGCGATCTCCTCGTCCGGGATGTCCAGGTCGAGCCGCTGGTTCTCGACGTCGAGCACGATGGGATCGCCGTCGCGCACGGCGGCCAGCGGTCCCCCGACCGCGGCCTCGGGCGACACGTGGAGGACGGTCGTGCCGAACGCGGTGCCGCTCATCCGGGCATCCGAGATCCGCACGAGGTCGCGGACGCCTCGGCGCAGGAGCCGCTCGGGGATGGGCAGCATCCCCCACTCCGGCATGCCGGGCGCGCCCGTCGGCCCGCTGTTGCGCAGCACCAGCACCGAATCCTCGGCGATGGCGAGACTCGGGTCGTCGATCCGGCGCCCGAGGTCGTAGATGTCCTCGAACACGACCGCCGGGCCCCGGTGCTTCAGCAGCTCGGGCGAAGCGGCGCTCCGTTTGATGACCGCGCCGTTGGGGGCGAGCGAACCGCGCACCACTGCGATGCCGCCCGAAGCGTCGAAAGGTTGGTCGAGCTTGCTGATCACCTGTCCGTCCGGCTCCGCGGCGTCGCGGTAGCCGTCGGCCAGCGTCTCGCCGGTGACGGTGATCGCCTCGCCGTGCAGCAATGGGTCCAGTTGCTTCAGCACCGCGGAGACGCCGCCGGCGTTGAACAGCTGCTTGACGAGGTGTTCTCCCGAGGGGCGCACGTTGGCGATTCGGGGGGTGCGACTCGAGATCTCGTGGAAGCGGTCGAGCCGCAGGTCGTAGCCGACCCGCCGCGCGAGCGCCAGCAGGTGCACGACGGCGTTGGTCGATCCGCCGACGGCCATGAGCAGGGTGATCGCGTTGTCGAATGCCTGCTCGGTGAGCACCTCGCTCGGTTTGGGCCCTGAGGAGAGCGCCATCTCGACGGCTCGGCGGCCGGTGGCCTCGGCCGCCGCGGCCCGGCGGGAGTCCACGGCGGGAATCGAGGCGGTCTTGGGCAGGCACATGCCGAGGGCCTCGACCAGGGAAGTCATGGTCGACGCCGTGCCCATCTCGCTGCAGTGCCCCGCGGTCGGCTTCGCACTCGCCTCGAGGTCGTTGAAGTCCTCCTGGGTGATCTTTCCCGCGCGCAGTTCGTCGGCGTACTTCCACGTGTCGGTGCCGACACCGAGCTGACGGCCGCGGAAGTAGGCGGGTTCCTGGGGTCCGCCGGTGAGCATGATCGCCGGAACGTCCGCGCTCGCTGCGCCCATGAGTTGAGCCGGAACCGTCTTGTCGCACCCGCCGAGCAGCACGATCGCGTCGAGCGGGTAGGCCCGGATGGACTCCTCGACGTCCATGGCCATCAGGTTGCGGAACTGCATCGCCGACGGTTTCATCAGGCTCTCGCCGAGCGAGATGGTCGGGAACTCCAGCGGCAGGCCGCCGGCCATCAGCACGCCGCGCTTGACGGCTTCGGCCAGCAGTTTGAAGTGGATGTTGCAGTTCACCAGCTCCGACCACGAGTTCGCGATGCCGACGACCGGGCGGTCCTTGACCGCGAACTTCGAGAAGCCTTCGGCCTGGATCGCGGTGCGGTGGATGAATCCCGTCAGGTCGTGCGGGCCGAACCACCGCGCGCTGCGGAGGTGACTGGTGTTCGGGTCGGGCATGTTCGCTGCTCCTTGCACGGGGCGTGGTGGTGATCGGTCCGCGCTGACGCGGGACGGTTCGAGCGATGCGGGTCGAACGGCTCCGCACCCGGCGAGCAGTTTCGCCGCGGCCGCAACGGTTCCGGCGGCGGTACCCGGGATCGGCACGCACCGTTTCCCGGCGCGGCGCGCCTGTTCGCCTGTGGCCGCAAGTACAGCAGCGGGGCGAGCGGCGGCGATGTTCCAGATTGACACACCGTTCGCCGCCGCTGCCTTCCTAGGCTGGCCCGCACCACGCGTCAACGAAGGAGTCGCCTTGCCAGAGAAGAACAGCATCGGAGTCGGCCTGATCTCCGTCGGGGTGATGGGGCGCCTCCACGCGCGCTCCTATCTCCAGAGCCGGCAATTCTTCCCGGAACTGCCCCAGCGGGCGGAACTCGTGATCGCCGCCGAACCGGATCCGGCCGGGCGTGCACACGCGACCGAAGCGCTCGGATTCCGCGAGACGACGACCGACTACCGCGAACTCCTCGCGCATCCGGACGTCGACGTCGTGTCCATCTGCTCTCCGCCCTTCCTGCATCACGAGATCGCGCTGGCCACTGTCGAGGCCGGCAAGCACTTCTGGATCGAAAAGCCCATGGGCCGCAACGCCCGCGAGTCGCGAGAGATCGCCGAAGCCGCCGCCGCGGCGGGGCTGTGCACGGCGGTCGGCTTCAATTACCGGCACGCTCCCGCGGTCGCCGAGGCCCGCCGCCTGATCCGCTCCGGCTCGCTCGGACGCATCACCAACCTGCAGATCCGCATGATCACCAGCTACGCCTCCGATCCCAACCAGGGCTTCACCTGGCGGTACGAGCAGGCACAGGCGGGTTCCGGGGCGCTCGGCGACGTGCTGAGCCACGCCTTCGACCTGGCGCAGTTCCTCGTAGCTCCGATCACCTCGGTGAACGCGGTGACCGAACGTTTCATCCGGCAGCGCCCGCTTCCCGGCGGCGGAGCCAAGGAGGTCGAGAACGAGGACTACGCCGCGCTTCTCGCCCGCTTCGACGGCGGCGCGATCGGCGTCCTCGAAACGACTCGGGTCGCCGTCGGCCCGCACGCCGAGTACATCATCGAGGTCTACGGCACCGAGGGTTCGCTGCGCTGGAACTTCGACCGCATGAACCAGCTCGAGGTCGCCGACGACGGCACCGGCTACCGCACAGTGATGACACCGACGTCGTTCGGGGAGTTCGCGCGTTTCCAGCCCAACGCGGGACCCGGCATCGGGTTCAACGACCTCAAAACGATCGAGGCGGCGCTGTTCCTCCGCTCGGTCGCTGAGGGCGAGCAGCTCGCGCCGTCCGCGGCGGACGGCTGGTCCGCCTCCGAGCTGGTGGATGTGTCGCTTCGCAGCGCCGAGTCCGGCCAATGGATCGACGTTCCCGCCGTGACCGGAGCGACCACCACTCAGCTGTAAAACACAAAGCACGCGGAAGGGGCGGGGCTCCGGGAGCCCCGCCCCTTCCGCGTCTCGCGACCGGAAAGCAGCCGCCAAAACAGAGCTGGCGCCTACTTCGCGAAACGGTAAAGCTTCTTGTTCGCGAACTCGAGCATGCCGACCCTGCCCATCTCACGGCCGTAGCCCGATTTCTTGACTCCGCCGAAGGGCACGTCCGGACCGCCAAGACCGTTGGCGTTGATGAAGACCATGCCGACGTCGAGCTGGTCGCCGACCCGTTCGGCCCGCTCCAGGTCGTCGCACATCACGACCGAGCCGAGTCCGTAGGGCGAGGAGTTGGCGAGCTCGATCGCCTCCTCGTCGCTGGAAACCCGGTAGAGCTGCGCGACCGGGCCGAACAGTTCCTCGCTGTAGACGGCCATGTCCGAGGTGATGTCGCCGATGATGCTCGGCGTGTAGACGTTGCCCCGCGGCTCGTTGTCCCCGACGAGGACCGTCGCGCCCTGCTCGATCGCCTCCCCCACCTGCGCCTTCAGGGTCCTGGTCGCGGAGTCGGACGAGAGCGGCCCGAAATCGCCGTTTTCGTACGACTGGGCTCCGATCGCGGCGGTGAACTTCGCCGTGAACTCGTCGAAGTGCCGGTCGAGGACGACGATGCGCTTGGAGCCCATGCAGCTCTGTCCGGTGTTGTCCATGCGGCCGGCCACCGCGTGCTCGACCGCGTGGTCGAGGTCGGCGACGTCGAGCACCAGGAACACGTCGGAGCCGCCGAGTTCCAGCACGCACTTCTTCAAGGCACGGCCCGCCTGCTCGGCGACGATCGCGCCGGCGCGTTCGGAACCGGTCAGCGAGACGCCCTGCACCCGGTCGTCGGCGATCATGGCGGCGCTCTGCTCGTGGGTCGAGAACACGTTCACATACGCGCCTTCGGGGAACCCGGCGTCGAGAAACAGCTGCTGCAGCGCGAGCGCCGACTCCGGGCACTGGCTGGCGTGCCGCAGGAGGACGGTGTTGCCGAGGATCAGGTTCGGCACCGCGAAGCGCACGACCTGGTAGTACGGGTAGTTCCACGGCATGATCCCGAGGATCGCGCCGAGACCCTGGTACCGGAAGAAGGTCCGCAGTCCGTCAGCCACCTCGAGCTGTTCGTCGGCCAGCCACTCCTCCGCGTTGTCGGCGAAGGCGGCGCAGATCTTCGACGAGAACCGGATCTCGCCGAGCGCCTGCGGAATCGGCTTGCCCATCTCGCGGTTGATGATCTTCGCGAGTTTGTCCTGGCGCTCAAGGAAAAGCTCGGCGAGCCGGCGAGCAGGCACGGCGCGCTCGCGCACCATGGTCCGGCGGGACCACTCGTGGTACGTCCGGTGCGTGGCGGCGAGGGCGGCCTCGATCTCCTCCGCGGTCGCCGAGGGATATTCGGCGACGGTTTCGCCGGTGGACGGATCGGTAACGGCGAAGGTGCCCATGTCTTCTCCTTCGTCTCGGGCTGTCGATGGTGCGCGGGAAAGGAACGGCTGCCCCGCAAAGGAATTCGGCGGGGCAGCCGCAGCGGTCCGGGCGATCAGGCTTCGCTGCCGGGAGCGACCGTCGGCGCGTAATAGCGCTGGCGCTCCCGTCCTTCGCGGTGCTTTTCGCCGCCTTCCAGGGTTTCGGGCCGCTGCGAAGTCATCGCGGCGCCGACGTCCCAGAAGGTGCCGTTGCCCGTGAGGTAGCGCCACGGCTCCACGTGAGCCACGACGACAGCCGGGCGTCCCTCGACCGCGCGCGCCTCCTTGAGCGCCGAGGTGAACTCCTCGATCGTCGTGGCCGACCACGAAGCGGCGCCCATGCTGGCCGCGTTCGCGGCGATGTCGACGGGAACGACGGGGCCGTCCAAGCGCCCGGTCTTCGCGTTCCGCTCGCGCAGCTGGGTGCCGAACTCGTGGCCCGGACCGCCCTTCGCGACCTGCAGCGGCCAGATGCACTGGTGCCCGCTGTTGTCGATGACCACGACCACGATCTTCCGGTGCTCCTGGACCGCGGTGATGAGCTCGGTCGGCTGCATGTAATACGTGCCGTCGCCGATCAGGACGAAAACCTCGCCCGGCGCGTCCGGGCGGGCGAGCCGGTAGCCGAGACCGGCGGGAAGCTCGTGGCCCATACAGGAGTTCGCGTACTCGGACAGGACCGTGGCGCCGTTCGAGGTGTCCCAGGCCTTGTGGACGCCGCCGACCACGCCGCCGGAACCGAGCACGAGGGTGTCGTCGGCTTCCGCCTGCTTGTTCAGCGCGTCGATCACCTGCGCCTGGCTCATGTTCTCGCCGGGGATTTCCCGCAGGTCGTTCTCGAGTGCGTCGGCAGTCTTCATGCGCGCGCTCGCGATCTCGTCCCGGTATCCCCCGATGCTCTGGTACCCGGCCGCGGCCAGCCCCTCGTGCAGCGCGGCGAGCGAGAGCTTCGCGTCTCCGACGACGGGATACGAACCCATTTTGTGCGCGTCGAAGGAGCTGACGTTCAAGTGCACCAGCTTCACGTCGGGGTGCTCGAACAGCGAGTGCGATGCGGTGATGAAGTCCTGCAGCCGGGAGCCGACGCTGATCACGCAGTCCGCGCGCCCGGCGATCTCGGTCGCGCCGACGGTTCCGTCGACGCCAAGTCCACCGAGGTTCAGGTCCGAGATCGGCCCCGTCCCCTTGCCCGCATAGGTCTCCGCGACGGGAATGCCGAAGTCGGCGCTGAGCCGCGCGAGCTCCTCGGCCGCGTCCGAATAGCGCACGCCGCCGCCGGCGACGAACATCGGCCGCTGCGCCCGGCGGATGATCTCGATCGCGTCGCGGATCTCCGCCTCCGCGGCCGGACGGCGTCGGATGTGCCAGACGCGCGGGGCGAAGAACTCCTCGGGGAAGTCGTAGGCCTCGCCCTGGACGTCCTGCGGCAGGCAGACGACGACGGCGCCGGTCTCGACCGGATCGGTCAGCACCCGCATCGCCTCCGGCAGGGTGACGAGCAGCTGGGACGGAGTGGTGATCCGGTCGAAGTACCGGCTCACCGGGCGGAAGGCGTCGTTGGCCGACACATCCCGCTCCACCGGGTGCTCGATCTGCTGCAGCACCGGGTCGCCCTTGCGGTTGTTGATGATGTCCGCGGGGAAAAGCAGGACCGGGAGCCGGTTCGTGGTCGCGGTGGCGGCACCGGTGACCATGTTGGTCGAGCCCGGGCCGGCCGAGGCGGTGCAAGCGAGGGTCGCGGCGCGATTGTTCGCCCGGGCGTACCCGATGGCCGCGTGCACCATCGACTGCTCGTTCTTGCCGGCGAAGTGCGGGAAGTCCGCCCCGTACTCGTCGATGCCCTGGGCCAGGCCGACCGAGTTGCCATGGCCGAAGATCCCGTACATCCCGGGGACCAGGCGGCGGCGCTCCCCGTCGAGTTCGCTGTACTGGACCTGCAGGTACTCGACGATCGCCTGCGCGACAGTGCGCCGGCGCACGTTCTTGGTGTTCATGCGTTCTCCTGGGTCGGTGGTTCGAAACGGTGCGGCGTCGCCGGAATCGGGCCGCGGCAACGGATCCGCGAACTCGGTCAATCGAATCGGTAAGGCTCGTGCGGTCCGGTCGACGGAAGCGGGCGAGGCCGTTCGCAGGTGCTCTCGATCTCGATGTGGCGGCCCAGCTCCGACGATTTCTCAAAGGCCACCAGCACTTCGAGCACGTGGTAGGAGAAGGCGGCGCCGGTCCGGGGCTCGACTCCGTTCCGGATCGCGTGCCCGAACTCGGCCAGGCCGATTCCGCGGTAGGCGTCGTCGCGGTGCGTGATGGGCGTTTCGCGCCAGTCGCCGCCGCCGGGTGGCGTCATGTCCAGTGCGAGGTCCCGGGGCTCGCCGCGGCGGAGGACCGGCGCTCCGGAGAAGTGATCCGGGTTGGGCGCGGCGATCGATCCGCTCGTGCCGTAGATCTCCAGGTGCGGGAGGTTGTGGTTCCACACGTCCCAGCTCACGATCAGCGTCGCGGTCGCGCCGGACTCGAAGTCGATCACGCCGGTGACGTGAGTCGGGGTCTTGATGTCGATGACCCCGTCGTAGCCGCCCTTGCCGTCGGGCCGGGGGCGGGTCTCGGAGGACCGCGGGGCGCTGGCGGACACTCGTTTCGCCGGGCCGAGGAAGTTCACCAGGTTCGTGACGAGGTACGGGCCGATGTCGAGCATCGGGCCGACGCCCGGGCGGTAGAAAGGATCGATGTTCGGATGCCAGTGCTCGTAGCCGCGGTTGGCGAACGAACCGAAGACGGCGACGGGCCTGCCGATCCATCCGTCGTCGATGAGCTTGCGGCTGGTCTGCATCCCCGACCCGAGAAAAGTCGTCGGCGCGGAACCGACGTGCACGCCCGCGGCCTTGGCGGCGTCCAGGATCTGCCGCGCCTCCTCCAGCGACATCGCGAACGGCTTCTCCGACAGCACGTGCTTTCCGGCGGCGATCGCGTTCAGCGTGACCGGCGCGTGCAGCTCGGGCGGAGTCAGGTTGAGCACCAGCTCCACGTCGGGATCGGCGAGCAGCTCGTCGGGCGCGAGGGCTTTCGGCACCGAGTACTCCGCCGCGCGCTTGCGGGCGGCTTCCGCGTTGACGTCGGCGAGCGCGACGATCTCGACGTCGGGGTGGACCCCGATCTTGTCGAGGTACTGGTTGAGCACGTTTCCGACGCCGATGACGCCGACTCGGATGGGATCCATCTCTCTCACTTCGCTTCCGGGTTGCGACGCTCGTTGCGAAGCTTCCGCGTCGCAGCGTCGTCGATGAGGCCGCCGGTGATCACGACGCCGTACACGGCAAGCGCCGTTTCCGGGGTGACGCGGCCTTCGCTGAGGTCGTCGAGCACGGCCGTCGACGCCCGGTCGAGCGGATCGCCGTAACCGCCGCCGCCCGGCGTGATCGACACGACCTTCTCGCCGCGCGCCATGTCGTAGCGGCCGACAACTGGGATCTCCTTGCGATTGCCGTCGAGGGCTTCGACCCAGGCCTCCGGAACGGCTCCGTCCGCCCCGCCGCGGACGCCCTTCGGCGGGTTGAACTTGCTTTCGATCCCGTAGGTGAGGGTCACGTCGTCGTCGCGAGCCTCGATCGTGACGCGCGACGCGAGCCCCCCGCGCTGCCGGCCGGCGCCGCCTGAATCCGCGACGAGCACGCGTTCGTGCACCAGGATCGGGTAGCGCTGCTCGTCGACCTCGACGCTGTCGTGGTACAGCAGGGCGCCGCAGACGGGACGCTGGTAAGTCGGCCAGCCGTCGACGTACGGGGTCGCCGGACCGCCGACGCCGCCGACCAGGATCTGGTTCACGTAGGCGTTTCCGGTCCGCTCGTCGATGCCCGAGATCACGGACTTCGCCGGCGCCTGGCCGGTCGCGCCCTCGGCGGTGCCGTACCCGTCCTCGATCTGCGAGAACGCCGACTGGACGATGTTGACGACCCGGTCCGCCAGGTTCGTCGTGCCCGACGAGCACGAGTAGGGGTGCTTCGGCACGCCGACCGCGCAGCCCTCGCGCAGGAGCACCTCGAAGCGCCGGAACGTGCCCGCGTTGCTGGGCAAGGACTCCGGGAGTCCAGAAAGGATCCCGGCCAGCGCTGCCCCGGTCGCCGTCGCCCGCGTCAGGTTGAGCCCGTTCGGCAGGTTGTCGGGGTTGTCCCGAAGGTCGATCGTGACGCGGCCTTCGGCGGGCTTGACCGAGATCGTGGCGTTCACCGGAACCCCGTCGGGACCGGTGCCGGGGAACGGGTCGTGGGTTGTCGAGCCGGTGAGCACGCGCTCCGGCAGAGTCTCGACCGCACTCGTCGCGAGGCGCTCCGAATAGTCGAACCAGGCGTCGACGAACTCGACGAGAGTGTCCGCGCCGAACTTCGCCGCGAGTTCCTGTGTGCGTCGCTCCGCGATGCGCGAGGCGCCGACGGACGCGAGATAGTCGCCGTACCACTGGTCGGGCACACGGATCCGGGAACGGCACATCCGGATGATGTCGTCGACGTCGGCGTAGTCGCGCTGGATCCGCACGCAGGGGAAGATCAGCGCGCCTTCCTCGTAGACGTCGCGAGCGGTCGCGTAGAACGTCGTCGGAAGGGCGTTGCCGCAGTCGGCCTGGTGCGCCTTGGTGACCGCGGTGAACAAGTGCCGTCCCTCGACGAAAATCGGCACGAGAATGCAGTGGTCGGCCGCGTGCGAGTTGCCCAGATACGGGTCGTTGTGCAGGAACGCGTCGCCCTCGCGGATGTCGTCGTGCAGCGCGACCATGTCCTCGCCGAGCGGTCCGGCTCCGAACACGTGCACCGGCACGCCTTCGGCGGCGGCGAGCAGCTGGTTGTCCGCGGTCAGCACGGCGCAGGAGAAATCCCGTGCCGTGTTGATCACCGAGGACCGTGCGGACCGGAGCAGCCCGCTGGTCATCTCGCGGACGATGCCGTCGAAGGCGTTCGCCAGCACCGCGAGCTTCACTGGATCGAATTCGCGTGGCACGTCACGCCTCCTTGCGCGTCAGGTAGATGTTGGAGCGGTCGTCGAGGGTCGCGTCCCACTCCGGCGGCACGACGATGGTCGTCGTGGGCTGGTCGATGACGGCCGGTCCGGCGATCTTGTCGCCGGGTCCGAGCGTCACGCCGCGGTAGCGAGTGGTCTCGAAGTTCTCGCCGCCGAAGGTGATCGGATCGACGCGATGCGACTCGGGCGATCCGGTCGCGGCGACGGTGTCTTTGAGCTGTTCCGGCCGCGGCACTTCGACGCGCACGCCCCAGGTGATGATCTCGACGCGGCTTTGTGCGTCGTGGGTGCCGTTGCGGCGGTCATGCTCGGCGTGGAAGGCGCGCTCGATGGTCTCGGCTCCCTCGCCTGCGGCGTCGGGCACTCCGTCGAGGTGCACGCGCAAATCCCACGCCTGCCCGGGATAGCGGGCGTCGACGAAGTAAGTGACCTCGGGCTCGCTGCCGACACGGTCGAAACGCGCTGCGAACTCGGCGGCTTTCGCGCTGATCTCCTTGATGGCCCGCGTCGCCGACTCCGCGTCGAACGCGCGGATGTCGTTGTGCAGCGGGGAGAGGAACTCGGTGGCGATCGGCGCGCGGTGGGCGCCGTATGCGGCGAGCACCCCGGCGGTCGCCGGGATGAGGACCGTGTCGGCTTCCAGCAGCACTCCGATCGCCGCGGCGACCATGGCGCCGGCACCGCCTCCGGCGACGATGAGCGCGCCTCGCGGGTCGACGCCCTGTTCGAGGGAGGCCTGCCGGATCGCCGTCGCCATGTGGTTGGCCGAGACGTCGAGGATCGCTTGCGCCGCCTGCTGAACGGTCATGGCGAGCGGGCCGGCGATCCGCGACTCGATCGCGCTGACGGCGGCGTCCCGGTTGAGGGTGAATCCGCCCTCGAAGCCGCTGGCGTCGAGGTAGCCGAGGACGACGCACGCGTCGGTGACGGTCGGCTCCTTCCCGCCGCGTCCGTATGCCGCGGGTCCGGGATCGCTGCGCGCGCTTTGCGGGCCGACGCGCAGCAGGCCGCCGCCGTCGATCCAGGCGATGCTGCCGCCGCCTGCTCCGATGCTCGAAACCGCGACCGAGGACAGGCCGGTGAGGTGGCCGACGAAGGGCTCGCCGAGCCACGCTTCCCGGGTGTGGCGCACCACTCCCCGCTCGACGAGCGAGACGTCGAAGGTCGTGCCGCCCATGTCGCAGACGACGACGGTCTCTTGATCGGGCGCGGCCGCCGCGCCGACGAGCGGGGCCATCGACGGACCCGAGTTGAGCAGCAGCACGGGCCGGTCGAGCACGTCGGCGACGTCGAGCACGGCACCCTCGGAGGTGACGACCAGCAGGTCCCCCCCGAACCCGGATTCCACGAGATCGGCGCGCAGCTTGCCCAGATGATCAGCCATCAGGGGCTTGAGCGACGCGTCGATGGAGGCGGCGGACGACCGACGGTACTCGCGGATCGTCGGGTTGGCCCGGTGCGAAAGCGTGTAGGGAACGCCCGGAAGGATCTCTTCGATCAACTCGGCGAGCCGGGTCTCGTGCGCGTCGTTCACGATCGACCAGAGGAACGACACGGCGACCGCCTCGACGCCCTCGTCGGCCAGGGTCGCCAGAACGCTGCGTACCTGCTCCTCGTCAAGGGGCACCAGCACGTCGCCCTCGGCGGTGACCCGCTCCCGGATCTCATACGTCAGCCGACGAGGGATGTACGGGCCGGGGTAGGCGGCTTTCGAGTCGAAGGCGTCTCGGCGGCCGCCTTCGCGCAGCAGAAGGGTGTCGGCGAAACCGTCGGTGACGAGCAGCGCGGTCTTGGCGACTTTGCCGGTGAGCACGGCGTTGGTGGCATGCGTGGTGCCGTAGACGATCACGTCGGCGTCGCGCAGCACTTCGTCGCCGTCCCAGCCGACGGACCCGGCAGCACGGCGTACCGCGGCCTCGAAGCCGGTGAACACCCGGTCGTAGGTGGTGAGCGCCTTCCCGGCGGCCATTTCGCCGCGGTCGGAGCCGACGACCACGTCGGTGAACGTGCCGCCGGTGTCGACGGCGATGCGGTACCTCGTTCCGTGACCGCTGGAATGCTTCTGAGCGTCGGTCATCTTTCTTCCATGTCTGTCTGGGCTGCGGGTGGATGCGATGTAGCCGCGGCGGAGTCAGGCGACCTGGTTGCTGAGGACGCCGACGCGTTCCACGTCGATCTCGACTGTGTCGCCGGGCTTCAGCCAGATCGGCGGAGTGCGCTTCGCGCCGATTCCTTGCGGGGTGCCGGTCGCGATCACGTCGCCCGGCTCGAGCGTGAGGAAACCGGACAGGTACGAGACGATCCGGGCGATCGGGAAGATCTGGTGCCGGGTGTTGGAGTGCTGCATCTCCACGCCGTTGACGCGGGTCACGAGTTCGAGTGCCTGCGGGTCGCCGATCTCGTCGAGCGTGACGAACGCCGGGCCCCACGGGGTGGAGCGGTCGACGGTCTTGCCCGCTGTCCACTGTGTACCGCGGTGCTGCAGGTCGCGGGCCGAGATGTCGTTCAGCGGGGCGAGCCCGGCCACATAGCCGAGCGCCTCTTCTTCCGGCACGTGCCGCGCCGCACGCCCGATGACCGCGGCCACCTCGCCTTCGAAGTCAAGGTTCGCGCTGACGTCGGCGCCCTGGATCCCGTCCTCGGGTCCGACGAGAGTCGCCGCGAACTTCACGAACACGTCGGGGTATTCCGGCAGCGCGCGACCGGTCTCGGCGACGTGGTCCCGGTAGTTCAAGCCGACGCAGAGCACCTTCGCCGGATCCGGCACAGGGGCGGTCAACCGCACCTCGGTGCGGGGACCGACCCGAGTGCTCGGGTTCCGCTCGACCAAGCCCGCCACGCCGATCGAGAACGCCTCGATTTCGTTGCCGTGCAAGGACAAAAAATCCCGGACGGACGACACCGGCAGCGCACCGGCCGCCTTCAGCAAACCCTCCAGGTCGAACACCGCGTCGTCGAGGAGCACCCCGCCTCGCGTGTCGCTCCCGTCGCGATAGGACACCATTCGCATCGCTTCCGCCCTCTCAGTTCCGCTCGCCGGCAGCGACGGCGAGCACGGCGTCCGCGAGGCGGTCCGCGATCTCGTCGGCAACCGTCTTGTCCATCGGGGTCGACAGCGACAGCAGGTTCGCCGGCGAGCCCAGCAGCCCGCGGTCGTAGGACTCCCACCAGAGCCGGTGTTGCGTCTCCGCGTCGACCTTCTCGGTGCCCGCGGGAACGGCACGGAGCAGCGAGCCTTGGCCGCGCACCTCCCAGCCAACGTCCGCGACGCGGGCCTGGACCGATTCGCGCGCGGCGTCTCCGAGGCTGTTCAGCCGCTTCACTTCCGACTCGCTGTAGATGCGCAGCGCCGCGGCGCCGGCCGCCATGCTGACCGGGTTTCCGGAGAAAGTTCCTCCGTGCGGCAGGCTTCCCGGCCGCGTCGGGTCCACTTCGGACATCAGCTCGCCGAGACCGGCGACCGCGCCGACCGCGAATCCCCCGCCGATCGTCTTCCCGGTCGTCAGGAGATCCGGCGAAACGCCGTACTCGCCGCTCAGGCCGTGCGGGCCGAGCCGCAGGCTGATGACCTCGTCGATGATCAGGACGATCCCGTAGCGAGTCGCGAGCTCCCGTGCTGTGGTCACGAAATCTTCGGAGATGCGCAGCAGCCCCGCGCGATTCGGCAACAGGTCGAGGATGATCGCCGCGTAGGCGTCCGGCGCCGATTCGATCGCCTGACGGAGGAATTCGGTGTCGTTCAGCGGAACTCGCGTGACGTCGTCGGTGACCCCCCGCGGCACACCGCGGGTGTTGGCCGCGCCGCCGGCGGCGAGAGCGACCTCCGACGTGCCGTGATAGCCGCCCTTGGTCACGATCACGCGCTCGCGGCCGGTGCTGCCCCGGGCGATCCGGATGGCCGACATGACGGCCTCGGTGCCGGAGTTCGCGAACCGCACCTGGTCGAGATCGGGCAGCCGGGACAGCAGGAGATCGGCCAGCTCCCACTCGTAGAGGTTCGGAATGCCCCAGCTCGCTCCCGACGACAGCGCTTTGGTCGCCGCTTCCGTGATCTCCGGGTGGGCGTTGCCGTGGATGAGCGAGGTGAAGTTGTTGTTCGCGTCGATCAGCTCGCGGCCGCGGTCGTCCCACACCCGGCAGCCCTGGCCGCGAACGGCGTACGGGCTCGGAGCGCCGGTGTAGTACGTGGAGCGGCCGTAGCCTCCCGGCAGGAGCGGAAAGCCGCGCGGGCCCCGGCGCAGGTGCGGATCCACCGTCGCAGCGCTGCTGGTGACCCGGTTGGTCTGAGTGTTCGTCGACACGTCAGTCTTCCCCCTTCTTCAGTTCACGAGGTCGATGAGAGGGCGCCCGGTGAGCGCGAACCGCGCTCGTTCGACCGCGCCGTCCTGCAGCGCCCCGGTCGAACGGTTGGAACGCCAGGCGATGTGCGGCGTGAGAATCGCGTTGGGCGCGGACCGCAGAGGATTGTCGGCAGCGACCGGTTCCTGCGAAAAGGTGTCGATGCCGGCGCCGGCGAGGTGGCCCGACTCCAGTGCCGCAGCGAGCGCTGCCTCGTCGATCAGCCCGCCACGCGAGACGTTCACGACCACGGCGCCCTTGCGCATCCGCGCGAGCACGTCCGTAGACACCAAGTTCCGCGTGTCGTCGTTCAGCGGGAGATGCAACGAGACGACGTCGGAGTTCTCGAGCAGGTGCTTCAGGTCGCTGAGTTCGACCGGACCGTCGGTGATGAACGGGTCGTAGCCGCGTACGCGCGCGCCGACCGCGGAGTACATCCGCGCCACGTGCTGACCGATCCGGCCGAGGCCCACGACTCCGACGTCGAGCTGCGAGAGCACCGGGGTGTCGTAACCGATGACCCCGGCCCAGCCGGAATCACGGATAGCGGCGTCTCCCGCGGGAAGCCGGCGCGCGAGCGCCAAGCCCATCGCGAAGGCATGCGACGCGACCTCTTCCGACGCCGTGCCCGGGACGATCGAAACCGGGATGCCCGCCGCCGCGGCGGCTTGGACGTCGATGTTGTCGTAGCCCATGCCGTAGCGGATCACCGCGCGGCACTTCTTCATGACCGGGAATTCCTCGGCGGTGAGCCGTGCGTAGGGCGTGACCATGACGACCTCGGCGTCGGGCAGCCCCGCGCGGAACGCGTCTCCGTCAGCCGCCGCCACGAGTTCGTAGCCGAGTTCGCCGGCGAGCGCGTGCTCGCGATCCAGATCCGGGAAATGGTGCGGGGCCACCAGAATGGTTCCCGGCTCGTCGCTGTTCATGTCGTGCCGTCCTGTTCGCTTCGGGACCTCGTCGTCACCCGATTAAAGTCCGGCGCGAGCGCGCTTTTCCGTCCCAGATCGACACACTTCGCCAGGTCGTGTCCGGGCACGGCGAAACGGCCCGGATCCCCGTGGGGCCAGGCCGTTTCGCCGTCCGGTCAGAGTCCGGTCAGAGGTCGAAACCCCGGTTCCGGAAATAGTCCATGCGGCGGTAGAAAGTGGAACGCCCGATTTCGAGTATCTCGGCGGCGAGCCGCCGGTTGCCTTTCGCCTCGCGCAGCGCACTGCGGATCTCGACCAGTTCCGCGTCCTCCAGGCGCGACAACCGCCCCTTGGTCAGCAGGCGGTGGAAGTCCTCGGGCAGATCGTTCTCGCCGACCTCGATCCCCCGGGATCGCCTGACCGCGTCCGAGACCACTTGGCGCAACTGGGCGATGTTGCCCGGCCAATCGGAGTTGGTGAGGGTCGCGACCAACTTTCGCGAAAGCCGGCGATCGCCGTTCTCCCTCGCGATCGCCCGGGCCAGCAAGGGAATGTCTTCCCGACGCCTCCGCAACGGAGCAAGCACGACCTCGAGCGCCCCGCCGGCGTCGGCGATCACGCGAACAGCGTCCGTGCCGTTCGCGGCAGTGATGATCGCGGTGTCGCGCACACTGCCTCGCAGCCGCGCGGCGACGTCGCGTGCGTCGGAAAGCTTGAGTTCGTCAGCGTGCGCGATGCAGAAGACAGAGCCGGGCCCGGCGATCGCCTCCCTGATCCGGGCGCTGGCGTTCGCGTCCCGTGCGTCGATGCGGATCACGTCGTCGAGAGCCCCCGCGATCGCCTCGACCAGCCGCGCTTTGCCGCTGCCCGGTTCTCCGAGAACAGCCACGGACCGGCGCTGCTCGACCGCGGTCCGCGCCGAGCTGACTGTCTGCCGCAACGACATGCTCTGTCCGTCGATGCCCTGCGGCAACTGGTCAGCGGACGAGGAAATCTCCGGTACCGACACCACCGGATCCCCGTGCATCCGTGCCCGGCGCACGAGTTGGGGACGGACGACCGCGACAGCGCCAAAACCCGCGCCGGGCAACTCCACTGGCGAAACCTCGATGCTCGCCGGCCCGAAACCGGTCAGCATCACCTCCACGCTCGAACGCTGTCCCGACGACATCACGCCCGTGGCATAGCCGGTGAGGACGGAAAGATCAGCACCGTCCAAGGACGACGTCGCCGCGGCGTTCATGAACGAATGCTTGCCGTCGGTCACGAAAACAGCAGCTTTCCCCCGGCGACGCGACACGGTGAGATACTCGCGAAGGAGCGTGCGCTCGCGCGACGACATCCGTGTCTCGAGATCGCGCTCGATCCGCGACGCGATCCCTTCCAGCGTCAACAACGTCGACGACGGCTCGAGACCCTGCACCTTGGCGGCGGGCAAGGTCAGCCCGACCACCGCGCGGACCCGGTTGTGAAACGGATCCCGGACCAGCGAGGCGAAGCACCAGTTGCCGCGCATGTCCTCGCGGAAGTGCTCCTCGGGCGCGAGCCAGACCCCGCGCCCCTCTTCCAGCGCGACCCCTTCGCCGTTGCTTCCGCAGCTCGCTTCCAGCAGCGAGTAGCCGGGCGGGAAATCCGCGTCGCCCCGCAGGAAACCGGGATTGACCAGCACGCCGTTCGGCGAACTCAGGCTCACGTGCCCGCCGATGTCCGCCGCGACGTCGTCAAGCTTCCGCAAGTGCGGCTCGGCAGCGAGGATGGTGCGCTCGTCGACCCGCCCTTCGTCGTGGTACCCCCGGTCGACCTGCGCGTCGACCCCCGCGGCACGGCTGCGCTGCCATGAACGGGCGACCACCGGACGGAGCCGCGAGAGATCATCGGTGGCATGGCTCAGGAACAACTCGCGAATCTCGGTCACGCGATGCGGTGCCGACGAAACGCTGTGCGTGCGCGAGGTGACTGGCACGGTGCTGACTTCCTTGTCGACGATGCGTCCAGGGCACGATCCTAACACCCGTTAGGTACAGACTGTCCATACTCGTTTGACCAGCAGTTCAGGCAGCGTTCGCGACCGATCCACTCGACGGTGTCGAGATCTCGATGCTTGAGGGCAAGATTTGGAGGCCCCGGAGTCTTCGACCGCTCGCCGGACCGGGCACTGGGGGCGGAAGGCCGAAAGCAGGGCCTCGGAAATCACGGACCGCGCGGGACCACGTGCGCGGCCCCGGGGCTCAGCCGGTCATTCGCGATCAGAACCGTTTCGCGTTCACCCAGATCGCGACCTGGGTCCGATTGCCGAGATCGAGCTTGTTCATGATGTGCTGGAGATGAGTCTCGGCAGTGCGCTGCGCGATGACCAGCCGCGCGGCGATTTCGCGGTTGCTCAGCCCGGCCGCGACCAGCCGGGCGATCTCCGATTCGCGCCGGGTCAAGGGTACGAGCGCCGGAGGACGGCCGGATGACGCCGGGCCAGGCCCAGGGCGCGTCGGGTCGGCGGCGGCCAGAATGTGCCGCGGGTTCCGCTGTTTCCCGGCGGCGAACGCGGTGTCGAAGTCGGCGTCGCTGAGCGCGTCGCGCGTTGCTTTGACCATTTCCCGGTGCGGCATGGCCACCGCGACGTCCGGTTCGCTGCCGCACCGCTCCCACAGCGCGGCGGCGGTGCCGAACAGGCCCGCGGCCCGCCGCGCGTCCCCTCGTTTCGCCGCGACCCAGGCGAGTCCGTCGACCCGGTAGGCGGCCGACAGCACATCGGGGCCTTGCAGATCGATGTGCAGCGCCTCCCGCAGCGCGCGCTCTCCGGCGTCGAGGTCCCCGCCCAGCCAGACCTCGACGACACCCAGCCCGAACAACGCCATCGAGCGATACCGCGTGTCTTCCGCCTCCGCGCACATCCCCCGCATCCGCCCCAGCAGGTCCCTGGCCCCGGCGAGATCTCCCCGGTACGCCATGGCGATTCCCTGGAGGAACATCGGATGCATCTGCCGGCGCGGGTCGCCTCGTTCGCCGAACATCCGCACCGCCTCGGCAGCTTGTTCCAGGACGCCCGGTTCGACCACGAGCATCGCCACAAAAGCTTCGGCGTGGGCGACAAAAGGCACCGCGTCCTCGTCCCCGGCGGCCGCCGCCAGATCGAGCCGCTGGCGCGCCCGCGGCACGTCAGCGTGCAGTGCCGCGCACAAAGCCGCGATGGCCTGTCCCCGCGCCCGGCCCGGCGCGTCGGCCGCGACCGCCGACAGCGAGCGGTCGATCCACTCCCGCAGTTCCCGGGCGGCCCCGCGTGCCGCCCAGTATTCGACCAGGCAGGTCGACATCCGCAACGCGACCAGTGCGTCCTCAGGTGTTCGCAGCGACCACGACAGGGCGGCGCGGATGTCGGCATGCGACTCCGACAGCCGCGCGAGCCAGTCGTCCTGCCCCGGCCCGAACCACTCGTCGCCGGCCTGCTCGAGCAACCGGTCGTGATGGTCGCGGTGCCGGCGCGCGAACAACTCGGACGTTCCGGAAGCGGCCAGTCGCTCCTGCCCGAACTCGCGCAGTACGTGCAGCATCCGGTAGCGCATCCGGGTCTCCCCGTCGACGCGCATCAGGACCGACTTGCCGACCAGGCCGTCGACGGCGTCAAGCACCGCCGCCCGGTCCAGCGCGGGACCCTCGCCGGCGCCGCGGGTCTCGGCGAGTTCCTCGGCAGCGGACAGGTCGAACGGGCCCGCGAACACCGAACAGCGTTCCCACACCGCACGTTCGGCGCCGTCGCACAAGGAATAGCTCCACTCGACGGCGGCGCGCAGAGTGCGATGCCGGTCAGGAAGCGTCCTGGCGCCGCCGGTCAGCAGCGTCAGGCTCTCCCCGAGCCGCTCCGCGATCTGCCGCGGCGACAACGTGCGCAGGCGGGCCGCGGCGAGTTCGATGGCCAAGGGAAGGCCGTCCAGCTGCCGGCACACGCTCGCCACGTCCCGGGTGTTGCTCTCGGTGAGCCGGAAGGACGGCACCACCGCCGAGGCCCGGTCCACGAACAACCGGACGGCGTCGGAGGCCAGCGCCTCGTCCGGGCCGGCGACATCATCGCCGGGAACGGCCAGCGGGGCGATCGGCAGCACGCACTCCCCCGCGATGTCGAGCGAGCACCGGCTGGTCGCCAGAATCACCAGATTCGAACAGCGGCGCAACAACATGGCGGCGAACGCGGCGCACCCGTCGACGAGGTGTTCGCAGTTGTCCAGCAAGAGGAGGAGCTGCCGCTCGCGCAAGTAGGCCAGCACCGCGTCCTGTGCGCTGCGGTCGGCTGTGTCGTGCAAGCCGAGGCCGTCGGCGACGGCCTGCGCCAGCAGGCTCGCGTCCTGCAGTTCGCCGAGCGGAACGATCGCGACGCCGTCCGGGAACGCCCGGGTGAACGCACTGGCGGCTCTCCCGGCCAGCCGGGTCTTCCCCACCCCGCCCGGCCCGGTCAGGGTGACCAGCCGGTACTCGCCGAGCAGCCGCCGCACCTCCTCGCCGGCGTCGGCGCGCCCGACGTAACTCGTCAGCTCCGCCGTCCCGGCCGCGCTGTCCGCCATCGCTCCCACTCCCGCAGCTGTCCAGGTCCAGCCCATTTGATCGAAACCCGCGGCCGTTGTCCACGCGGAGGACCGGGTCCGGCAGCCCATTCGCCCGGGGTGCGATTAGCACGTCAGCCGTGGTCGCACCGCCGCGGACCTTCGGATGTGCACTGACTCGGCGACGGAGTGGCGCCCGCGATCTCCCGGGCCTGGTCTTCTTTCCGCGCGGCTGGTCACCCGGTCGGCCGGAGCTTCCGCGCCCGCAGCGAAATCTCGAGTCCGAACCGCTCCTCCGGATCGTGGAGCCGGTCGCCGAAGAGCGTGGTTAGGGTCCGGAGGCGGTTCCTGACCGTCTGCGGGTGCACGCCCAGGATCCCGGCGATCTCCGGGGCGCTGCCGCTCGTGGTGAGAAAGGCGAGCAAGGTCTCCGCCGCCCGTTCCCGTGCCGTGCGCGTGAGGACTTCGAGCGGCGCGAGGCTGCTCGTTTCCAGCGCGGAGCGCAGGACATCGTCGGCGAGCAACCAGTGTGTGGTGAGGTGGTCGTCCCAGCGCACGGCGCGCGTGTCCGGGAGCACGCCGCGGCGAAGCAGGCTCAGGGTGCGGCGAGCCCAGCGCAACGACCTGGCGGTGTCCTCCGGGGCGACCTCGGGGCCGATCGCGGCGCGGACCCCGAAGTCCGGCACCGGAGCCGCGGCGGGCAGGACCGCCCACGGTTCCGGCCCGCACAAGTCGCACAGCACGCCGTCCGCGGTTCGCGGCTCACCGACGTCGAGGGCGACCGCGACGACGGTGTCCGGGAGCCGCCAGCCCGCCTGCCGGGCAAGCACGTCGAGCGCCGCCGGCCGAGGCTTGCTGAGTTCGGCGAGCAGCCGTGCCCGGGCACGCCCGCGATCGCCCGCGGCGGCGGCACGCGCGCCTTCGGAGGCTAGCCGCGCGACGGCGTCGACCCCGGCCAGCAAGCGTTCGACGGCTCCGGCGAAGTCCGCAGAACGGACAAGCACCGGCAGCGCACGGCGGGCACCCGCGGTGAGCGCGCGATGCAGCCGGTCGAGATCGCCCGTTGCCTGCATCTCCGCGGCGCCGAGCGCACGGAATGCCCCGGCACCCAACGGGGCAACGCCGGTCGGCGTGCAGCCCAGGACGAACGCGAGGAACCGCGTCGCACCGCGGTCGAGCAGCCGCGCGGACTCCGGCAGCCGCCAGCGGACCTCGTCCAGCACTGCCTGCGCGGCCGGCTCCTCGGTGAGCATGTCCGGATCGTCGCCGCCGGGATCGTCCGGGTGCGTCGTCGAAACTACGTATTTTTGCGCGCCTGCGCAGAATCGCCGATGCGGGCCGGGCGGCGCCGTCGCCAGACTCCGTGCGTTCGCACCGTCGCGATCTTGAGAAAAGGTGATCCGGATGCGCTTTGCCCGTCCCGCCGGCCTGTTCGCAGCCCTCCTCGCGAGCACCGGCATCCCGGTCCTCGCCAGTCCCCCGGCCGGAGCCGCCGCCTGCACCGACGTCGACGTCGTCGTCGCGCGAGGCACCGGCGAACCCGGCACTCTCGGGGTGATCGTCGGCGGCCCGGTCTTCGCCGCCCTGCGAGCCAGCCTTCCCGGGAAGTCCGTGAGCTCCTACGCCGTCGCGTATCCGGCCAGTCTGCAGCCCGATTCCGCTTCGCGGGGGAACCAGGACCTCGTCGACCACGTCACCAGCCAGGCCGCCGCGTGCGGGAACCAGCGGTTCGTGCTCGTCGGCTACTCGCAGGGCGCGAACGTCGTGGCGAACTCCGTGGGCATCAGCAGCGACGGGGCCCTCGTCGGCGGCCCCATCGTCGCGACCCTCCCGCCGGAGATCGCGCCCCGGGTGGCCGCGCTGCTGACCTTCGGACCGCCGATCGCCAAGCTCGGCAAGCACATCACCGGCGAATACCAGGACCGGACCAAGGAATTCTGCGCCGCCGGGGACCCGATCTGCCGCCCGGACGGGACGAACATCCTCGCCCACCTCAGCTACTCCCTCAAGGCGGGCGAGGCTGCAGCGTTCGCCGCCGCCAGGATCAACGGCGGCCAGTAAGTCCGGTCGGATCGTGACATGCTGGCACCATGACCAGCCGTGGCGACGACCTTCCCGTGCTAGTCATCGACGGAGCCAACTTCTCCGACTTCGCCGGATTCACCCGCGAGTTCTCTCGCCTCCTCGACAACTACACCTGGCACGGGAATCTCGACGCCTTCAACGACGTACTCCGAGGCGGCTTCGGCACGCCCGAGCGCGGCTGGATCCTGCGATGGCTCAACTCGAATGCGTCTCGTGTCGCACTCGGTTACGACGCGACGATCGAGCGGCTGAACCAGCTCCTCCTCACCTGCCATCCATCGAACCGTTCGACCATCGCGGCCCGGATCGCCGCGGCAGAGCGTCGCGATGGCCCGACGCTGTTCGACGAGATCGTCGGCATCATCCGCGCGCATGGCCCCGGCGGTGGCGAATCCGAGGACGGCATCTTCCTGGAGCTGGCCTGACAGCTAGCCCCATTGGGGATTTTTCATCCTGGTTTGTGCTGTTCATGGCGGGTTGACGGGGTGTGGTAGTTGTCAGGCCGGGGTGGGCTGGGCGGTGTCGCGGACGGCTTGTTCGTGCTGGGTGAGGACGAGCAGGGCGCGGACGAGGGTGGTGGCGTGGCGTGGTGCGATGCGGAGTTTGTCGAGGACGCGCCAGGTTTTGAGGGCGGCGAAGCCGCCCTCGACCGCGCAGCGCATCGCGTTGAACACGCTGTTGGCCTGTTTCTGCGGCTCGGTGAGCGGCCGGTTGGTTTCGGCTTTGAACGGGGTGAGCACGATCTGCGCGCAGGGGCCGCCGCAGTCCGGGCAGTGGCGGGTGTCGCGGACGTCTTTGTGCCAGCCCTGGTAGCCCTTGTCCGCGGCGGGGGTCAGGCCGTGGGCGTGGAGGCGGTCGCGCAGCCGGTGGCGGCGGGCGGCGGTGATGTCGGCGGTCCTGCCCGGCAGCACGGCCGAGACCCACAGCAGCCGTCCGTGTTCGTCGGTGAGGCCTTGGACGTTGAGGCCGTGGTGTTTGTGCTTGCCGCTGTAGTTGCGGCGATTGTCTGTGCCGGTGCGGCGGCGGGTGCGGATCAGGGTCCCGTCGGCCAGCACCACCGCCGCGCCGCGGGCGGCCAGCCGCCGCAGCACCCGCCCCAGCCGCGGCGCCCGGGCCGCGAGCAGGTCGATGGCCTCCAGCAGCCAGCGGCGCAGCGTGGCGGCCGACACCGCGTTGGCGCGGGACAGGTCCAGCAGGCGCTGGTCGTGGCGCAGCATCGCCAGCACCAGCACCGCCTGCTCGGCCGGGGACGCCTTGCGCCACCGCGACCCGATCGCCCGGCGGCGGCGGCCGATCAACCCGGCCAGCATCGCGATCGTGGGCGGCGACACCGGCAACACGCTGCGATACGAGGCCAGAACCTGCTGTGAGACAGTGAGAGCGGAGCCCCCGGACGTTTTTTCTTGAGTCACGACTTGATCAACATCCGGGGGCTCCGCCGCGTTCCCGCCCGGCCCACGCCCGCCCCGCAACTCCGTTACAGCACAACCACAACCAGCCCCGTCAACCCCACCTAACCAGCACCAACAAGATGAAAAATCCCCATTGCCGCTCGGCGCCGTGTCTCTCATTAGCCGGATCGCATTTCCCATCGACGGGGCGCGACATGATCTGCAGGTTTCATGACGAATCCAGTCCGGCGACCCGGCAAGCCCCTTGGCGCTACGGTCGTCGTCGACGAGAAACCACGCCGGCCCCTCAGCCTTCAGCAGACTGCGAACCTCCTTACCGAGGACTCGCACCTGGTGCGCGACCGCCCGTCCCGGTCGCCATCAAGCTCAAGCACCAACTCGCCCGAGCTTGAATGGCGCGGATCTTCAGCGTTGTGTGACGTCGATGACGGGGGTGGTCGTTTGGTTGTCTCGGCAGGAAGACTGTGGGGATGGATCACAGACAGGACGCGACAGGGTCAACGGCGCACCGGGTGCGCTCGGTGCTGGGGGCGGTCGTGCTGGCAGGCCTGACATTCGCCACGTGGTGGTCGTGGTTGGGATCGGACACCACTTATCAGGTCGATCCGGTCACGGGGAACCGCACCGGACCGTATGAACCGTGGCAAGTCGCTGGCTGCGTGCTGTGTCTGGTTGTGCTCGCCGTGGCCGGGACGATGATCAGATTGCATCGGTGGGTTGTGGTGGTGGTCATGTCCGTGGTGTTCACGGTGGCGTGGTCTGCGGCAGCGATCTCTGCGGACCGCTCTGGCCTGTGGGGCGTGGGAGCGCTGATGGTTGCCATCGGGATGGTGGCCGGTTCGTATGCGGTCGTGTGGGGTGCCGATACCGCCCGCACCGCCCTGGCACGGCGGCAGCGCTGAGGTCCGCTTGCCGTGCCCGAGGACCGATCGCCGAGGCACGGCTCATCGGCTGGCTCGGCGAAGTCGAAGGCCCGGCCCGCCGCGACCGCGAAACTGATCGACCTCGAACGATCGGCCTGCCGCCGCATCCGGCTGTCGCGCTGCCGGTTTGCGTGGCCTGGCCAAGCCGAAATCCTGCTAATCGCCGGTGCAGCAGGATATGCGCGCGCTCTCTACGTAGCGCGGTCGTGCCACCAGAAGGCCGCGTTGCCCGGATGACCCGAAGCCGACGCCAGCAGCACCCCTCCGGTATCCGCCGACGATCCGCGCGTCCAAGAGTCGGTCATTGCTCTGGTCCGATCATGGTTAGGTAGTGCAGTACCAGGGACGCGATGATGTCGTCGAACGTGCCACCGTGTCCGGCCAGGAACTGAGAGCCTGGCATCTATACCTTGCTCGCCACCACCATGTAGTTCTCGGCCTCAAGATCGAACGTGCTCATTTCCGTCCGAAGTCCGACCCGGTGGAGCTCGACTTCGAGTTCCTCGTACCGATAGGGCCAGCAGGACAGCATTTCCGAGCGGACAACAACCAACCCAGTCGCATCAACCTGGGCGATCGCGATCTCGATGCGGTGCTCCTCCTCCCACTGCGGCGCGATCTCCCAGCGGTAGATCACGACGGCATCGCGACCGTTCCGGCGGACGAGTTGGTCACTGATGTCCAGGCGGGAACCTCTGGCCCGCACGAGTTCCCACGTGCGGGACGTGAGCACCAAGCGCCCGCCGGGGCGCAGAAGCCGTGACATCGACTCCAGAGCAGCGCCCCTGCCTCGCGCGCCCTCGGCATGGTGCAGCGAGTTGCCAACGCAGAACAGCATGTCGAACGTGCCGTCCTCGAAATGATCGGGCAACTCTTCCCAGCTCGCCTGCACGGCCCGGACGGATGCCCCGAACTCCTCAGCCAACTCCGCAGTCCGTCGAACCATCGCTTCGCTGGCATCAGTTGCGACAACCTGCATGCCGCGACCGGCGAGGCCAACCGCCAACTGTCCGGTTCCGCACGAACAGTCGAGGACGTGAGCGTTCGACGGCAGGAAACCGAGGACGTCATCGAACGACGCAGCGAACTCGGCCGGCGGCAACTTCGCATCCGAGATGAGCCATTCGTACACCTCGGCGAGCACGTCGTAATCCGTCACAACCGCTACCTCCGTCACGCAGCAGGACGTCAGTCCATCAGCGGAGCAAGCCGAGCGCCAATGGTTTTCGCCTGTATTGGGCGTCGGTAAACCTTGGATCCGTTGTGCTGCCTCGGATGTTGCCCAACGCAGGCGAGGCCATCCGGCGGCTCTTTCTCGAAAGGACGGGGTTCAGGTCACGGCAGGTCGACGAGCGTCCCGCTGCCCCCAGCGACCGGCGCGTCCGCGACCGGCGTGGCCACCGGGGTCGGGGCCCCGGGCCTGCCGAACTTCAGCACGAGATCTCCCAAATCGATCGTGCTGGTCATTTTCTGGAAGCTCGCGAGGCTTCCGGGCCATTTGGTCACGACCTTGCCCGCCATGCCAAGGCGATACCAGCTGTGGCACGAACCGGCCTCCCAGACGGAGTCCGCCATCGCGCTGTCGACCCACTTGTTGAAGCTCTCCTGAGCCCTCTGCGACGGCTGGACGGAGACGGCGCCGCTCTCGTCGACGAGCCGGATGTACTCCATGATCATCTTCGTCTGCGCCTCGATGACCGCGATGATGGACCCGCTCGCCTGGGTGTGCGGACCGGTCACGAGGAAGAGGTTGGGGAACGCCGCGACGACGGTGCCCTTGTACGCATGCGGCGCTTCGCGCCACGCATCCGCCTTCAGCGACCGCGCGGATTCGCCGTGGAACTCTATCCCCGCGTACATGTCGGTCGCGGTGAAGCCGGTCGCGAGAACGACTACGTCGGCGTCCCATTCGCGCCCGTCCTCGGTCACGACGCCGGTCGCGGTCATCGACGAGATCCCGGCTGACCAGACGGTGGTTCTGGGGTCGGCAAGGGCGGGGTAGAACGTGCTGGAGAGGACCGGCCGGCGACAGCCGAACCGGTAGGACGGTGTCAGGAGGTCACGCAGGCCGGCATCGGCGATCTCCGACTCCATATAGTCGCGCCACTGTCCTTCGATCTTGGCGAGCTTGGCCTCGTCCATGACTGCCTGTGTTTCCGCCTCGACGTTGAAGCTGTGTTCGGCGTCGAGGCGGATAGCTTCCATCCGCTCCGGTTCGTCCCGGAACCGTGCCTGCGCCTCGTCGTCGTAGAACTGTTCGTCCTTCGGCATCACATAGGGCGGGGTGCGGATCACCGCCAGCACGCTCTCGGCCACGTCCACGGCATAAGGGAGAACCTGCGCGGCACTGGCGCTCGCACCGACTACCACCACGCGCCGGCCTTCCAAGGAAACTCGTTCGTCCCATTCCGCCGTGTGGATCACCGCGCCGCGGAACGTCTCGCGCCCCGGAAGATCAGGAACGCGAGCGGTGCTGAGCGAACCGCTTGCCATCACCAGGAACCGGCACGACAGCGACGCTCCCTCGGCGGTACGCAGGTTCCACACACCGGCGAGCTCGTCCCAATTCGCCGACACCAGAGTGGTGTTGAACCGGATACGGTCCCGGACTCCCAGATCGTCGGCCACTTTGTTGATGTAGGCGAGGATCTCGTCCCACGGCGCGTAGCTGCGCGTCCACGTCGGATTCGGCGCGAACGAGAGGCTGTAGAAATGTGCCGGGACGTCGCAGGCCGCGTTAGGGTAGCGATTGTCCCGCCATACCCCGCCCAGTTCTCCGGCACGCTCGAGGATGACGAAGTCGCCCCTGTCCTCCTCCAGGAGGCCGTGCGCAGCGCAGATTCCGCCAAAACCGCCACCGACGACGACGGTCTCGTGGTACTCAATCATGTTTTTGCTCCACATTATTTCTGACAAAGCAGTTGGCGCGCATGCGTGAATCAGTTCACCCCGGCCCCGTCGCCCGATTCAGAACATTTCGGCAATCATCGCGGTCGCCCGCGGACACGGTCCATTCGCGGATTTGGCGGCCCGCCCGCTCTCCGGGGACAGCGTGTTCTTCGACGCAGATAAGTCGCATGGTGCCCTCCTCGTCTGCACCCACACTCCACTCAGCCCAGGGGGCGCGTCCAAGGCTTGTTTCGCATCCCGTGATGCATTCCAGGCATCACGGCCGCGAGTGGGCTATCTTGCGGTGTTGTGGAAACAGCCAACGCGGTGCCGTCGGCCGAGTTCGAACTCCGGCTGGTTCGTTACTTCACAGTGGTCGCCGAGCAGCAGCATTTCGCCCGTGCCGCGGCACTGCTGCACATCACCCAGCCGACCCTGAGCCGTCAGATCCGGACCCTTGAGCAGCGTGTCGGAGTTCGGCTGTTCGACCGCGACCGGCAGGGCACCCGCCTGACTCCCGCCGGGGCCGCGTTCCTGCCCCATGCCAGACAATTGCTGGCGATCGCCGCGATGGCCGCGGCGGACGCCCGTGCGGCCGCAGTGCCGAGTCAGCTCACCGTCGGCCATACGCGCGGGCTGATCATTACTCCGGCGGTACGACATCTGCGCCACCACCACCCCGAGGCCGAGGTGCGCACGCTGCACATCGAGTTGGCGGAGGTGCGGACGGCCCTGTTCGGCCGCCGTGTGGACGCTGTCGTGACACGGCTTCCGTTCGACACTGACGGACTGCAGGTCACCGTCCTGCATCACGAGCCCCGCGTGCTGCTCGTAGCCCGGTCCCACCGGCTGGGCGACCGGGAATCAGTCACCCTCGACGACATCGCAACTGAGCCAGTGCCGAGACTGCCCGCTGCTGAGTGGGATTCGTTCTGGCGTGTCGACCCCCGTCCCGATGGCGCGCCGACACCCGACGGGCCGCTGGCCAGCCACATCGAGGACGTACTCGAACTGGTCGCGTCCGGGCAGGCGGTCGCCATGCTGCCCGCCGGATTGCGCGGCGAGGGCACCCGGCCGGACCTGACCTCGATCCCGCTGCACGGGGTCGAGCCAGGTCAGGTGGTGCTCGCCACCCGCGCTGGGGACAGCGCACCCCTGGTGGCCGCGTTTCGCCGGTCCGCCCAAGCCCTGCTGACGTAGGCGAACTACTAGCCCGGATGTTTCACGCGGAGTACGCGAAAGTGCCTGCGCTGCAGGGGAAACTACGGAGTGTCTAGGCCTGTAGTGGTCCTCGGGGGAAGCGCAGCAAGTGGTTGGCACGGGTCATGGTCGGCGCGGGAGTCGTGTCGCATGGCCAGCGCGGGCCCGGGAGAAACTCGCCCGGACAGCACAAAACTCCACGTCACCGAGCCCAGTGACGTGGGGTTCGAGAGTGGGCCGCCGGGGATTCGAATCCTGAACCCCGCCGGGTAAAAGTCATTTTGACCAACGCCTGGGCGTCCGGGAGCGGTTCGCGTTCCTGATCACCGGCGAACTCGCGCACCGGCACAAGCCGGCCCCGATCTGTATCGCGTCGCGCTCGACCGGGCCGGCGTCGAACCGGAGTCCGCGCTGACCTTCGAAGACTCGGTGGCCGGGGTCCGGGCCGCACGCGCCGAGCCGCGGTGAGCACCCGGCTGCGAGTCAGCGAGACCGCGATGCCGCCCAGAGCGAAGGCGTTCTCCAACTATCGCAACGGCCGGCTCGCCATGCTGGAAGCCAGGGAGAACGGGCACGACTGGCCGATCCTGCTCAACGACCGGCACCAGGTGAGCGAAGGCCCCGGCGCCTGCGTCGCGATGGTGCGAGACGGCGTGGTGTCGACGCCGTCGCTCACCAGCGGCCTGCTCGGCGGCCTCACCCGGGCGAGCGCGCTGACGCTGCTGGCCGGATCCGGGATCGCGGTCGAGGAGCGCGAAATCGACCGCAGCGAACTGCACCTCGCCGACGAGCTGTTCTTCCTCGGCACCGCGTGGGAAGTACTGCCGATCACCGCCATCGATGGGCTGCGGGTCGGCGACGGGAAGATGGGGCCGGTCGCCAGCCTGCTGGAGCAGCGGTACTCGGCCGTCGTGCGCGGCACCGGCGGGCACGACGAATGGCTGACCGAGGCGAAGCTTGTCTCACCTAATGCTGTCGTAATGCCTGGCCCGGCCTGAGCAGCCGGACTTCAGGCGTGGACCGGCGGGCGTTTCGCACCACTGAGACGAGCTTTAAGCGGCACTGAAAGGTTCACCACACAACGTTTCACACATCGCGCAGCGTCGGCGCGGCAGACTGACGGGGGAAGGAAAGGCGGGCATCTCGGGGAGGACAGTCATCGCCACCATCAAGCGCGCCAGCCTCGCGCGGCTCGCCGTCGTCGCGTTGCTCTGGGGCTCCAGCTTCCTGTGGATCAAACTGGCGCTGCGCGGATTTTCGCCCGGGCAGGTCGTGCTGGTCCGGCTGGGCCTGGGCGCGTTGTTCCTGCTCGCGCTGTGCTGGGTGCGCGGGCTCGGCCCGCCCCGGTCTTCGCGGCTCTGGGCGAAGATCGCGGTCGCCGCGGTCTTTGCCAACTTCGTCCCCTACTTGCTGTACGGCATCGCCGAGCAGCAGGTGGATTCGAGCCTGGCCGGCGTGCTCAACGCCAGCACTCCTTTGTGGACGATGGCGATCGCGCTCGGCGTCCGGCAGGAGACCTCGGTCGGCGCCGGGCGCGGAACCGGGCTGGTACTCGGCTTCGCCGGCACGCTGCTCTGCTTTTCGCCGTGGGAAGCGGGTGGCGCGCTCGGCGGCGCGCTGCTGTGCCTGGCCCCCGCCGCCTGCTACGGGATCGGTTACGTCTACACCAGGCGGTTCCTGACCGGCTCCGGCGTCGAGCCGGTCGCGATGGTCGCCGCGCAACTGCTGGTAGCGACTGGATTGGCCGCGCTGACCATCCCGGTCACCGGCAGCTCGCCGGTCTCGGTGCGCGCGGACGCGTTCCTCGCCATGGCCGTCCTCGGCATGCTCTGCACCGGCGTCGCCTACCTGTTCAACTTCCGGCTGACGGTCGAGGACGGCTCGACCGTCGCGTCCACCGTCACCTATTTGCTGCCGATCGTGTCCGTGCTGCTCGGCATGGCGTTTCTCGCCGAGCCGTTCCGCTGGAACGCGATCGCAGGCATGGCCGTCGCGCTGGCGGGCGTGGCACTCGTGCAGCGCTCGCCCGGCCCGACGACGCAACCCCAACGCCGCCCGGAACCGGCTTCCAGCCGGTCTGGACCAGGAAATGAGAAGGATATCCATGAATGACACCTTCGCCATCGGCGGCGACCTCCCCGTGCACCGGAGCGGCTTCGGCGCCATGCGCCTGACCGGTCCGAACGTGTGGGGCGACCCGGCCGACCGCGACGGGGCGATCGAGGTGGCCCGCCGCGCGGTCGAACTGGGCATCACGTTCATCGACACCGCCGACGCGTACGGTCCGGGCAGCAACGAAGAGCTGCTCGCCGACGCGCTGCACCCCTACGCCGACGGTGTCGTCATCGCGACGAAGGCGGGGCAGAGCCGTCCCGGGCCCGGCAAGTGGAAGCCGCTGGGCCGCCCGGAATACCTGCGCCAGCAGGCAGAACTCAGCCTGCGCCGGCTCAAGCTGGACCGGTTCGACCTGTATCAGCTGCACCGCATCGACCCGCAGGTGCCCGCTTCCGAGCAGTTCGGCGTCCTCAAGGAGCTGCAGGACGAGGGCAAGATCCGGCACATCGGCCTTTCCGAGGTGACGGTCGCGCAGATCGAGGAGGCGCGCACGCAGATCAAGGTGGCGAGCGTGCAGAATCTCTACAACGCGGCGGAGCGTCAGCACGAAGCGGTGCTCGACTACTGCGAACGTGAGAGCATCGCGTTCATTCCGTGGCACCCGGTCGCGAAGGGCGACTTGGCCTCGGCCAAGGGTCCGCTCGCGTCGATCGCGAAGGAACTCGGCGCGACCCCGTCGCAGGTGGCGCTCGCCTGGCTGTACCGGCGTTCCTCGGTCGTCATCCCGATTCCGGGGACTTCGTCGATCAAGCACCTTGAGGAGAACCACGCCGCGTCGGCCCTGGAGCTCGCCGACGAGCAGTTCGCCGCGCTGTCTGCGATCGCGCCGCCGGCCTAGCCCCGTTCCCTGGGCCGGCCGGCGTCGCTCGGCCGGCCCGGTTCCACGGTCTGTTTCCTCGCGCCGCCGCCGCGCTCGCCGGCGGGGGTTCGGCCGGCGGTCACTGGCCGGCCGCGGTCGCCAGTGCCTCGACGGCCGCGCGGATCGCCGGCCGACGGACCGCCTCGTTGCGCCACAAGGCGAAAACCTGCCGGCTCAGCACCGGTTCGACCCGCACGATCCGGACCCCGGACGGGGTGCTGTCCCGGCCCAGGCGCGGAATCATCGCGACGCCGTTGCCCCCGGCCACCAGCGCCAGCTGTGTCGCGTACTCGGCGGCGGTGTGCGCGATCCGCGGCTGAACGCCGTGCTCGCGGATCGTGTCGAGCAGCCAGTTGTGGCACATCTGCCCGACCGACCAGGTGACCCAAGGGTCGTTCGCCAGCTCGCTGAGGTCGACCGTCTCGCGGTCGGCCAGCGGATGCCCGGCGGGCAGCGCGACATCGGTGACGTCGTCCAGCAGATGCTCTTTCATCAGCACGTCGGGAATCTGCAGCGGCGAAGTGAACCAGTCCTGCACCACCGCGATGTCGACGTCGCCGCGGACGACCCTCGGCAAGGACTCCTCCGGCTCGAGTTCGGTGAACTCGACGCGCAGATTCGGATAATCCTCCCGCAGGCCGCGCAGCGTGCCCGAAACCAGGCCTCGCGCGGCGGTCGGGAATGCGGCGATGGACAGCGTTCCGGCGACCGCGCCTTTCTGTCCTTCCAGCGATGCCTCGGCCTCGCCCAGCAACAGCAGAATCTGTTCGATGTACCCCACCAGCAGCCGCGCGGAATCGGTCAAGCGCACGCTCCGGCCGTGCCGTTCGAGCAGCGGCTGGCCCACCTCGCGCTCGAGTTTCGCCAGCCGCTGCGAAACCGCGGAGATGGTGACGTGCAGGGCATCCGCGGCCCCGCTGATGGATCCGTTGCGGGCGACTGCGTGCAGGGCGCGCAGCTGCGCAAGATCGTGCATGCGCACCAGTATAGGGAAATCGCCTTTCCGGCGAGGGTTTCTCGGGCCATCGAGGCGATTTTCGCTGACCGCAGGAAACTATTCCCCCGAATGCACGCGTCCGCCGCCGCGGAACCGCCGGAAGAACACCGTGTTCAGTTGTCCGATTCGACGCCGGAAAGGGACCGCCGACGGTCCGCGCCGCGGGGTTCGCTGCCTCGATAGCTGCGCATGCCCCGAATACTGCCACCCCGCCGCAGCCTGCCCTGGATACGGACATGAAGGTGATCCAGCACATCCTCCGCCACTTGTCGATCAAGGTCGCCTCGGCGATCCCCCGGCGGGCCGCCGTGCACTCTCGGGCTCCCCTCGGGCTCACATCAGACCACAATGGACAGTCCAAGCCAGGGAGAAACTCGCGCGGACAGCGCAAAACCCCACGTCACCAGGCCCGGTGACGTGGGGTTCGAGAGTGGGCCGCCAGGGATTTGAACCCTGAACCCGCCGGGTAAAAGTCGTTTTGGGCGAGTTTCGGACGGTGCCGAATGATGTCGGTCGGTGCCGTTTACCTCGCTGTGTGCGCGTGCCGAGTGTCGGGTGATGCCGCGGTTTGTCGCCGTCTTTTCGCACGCTCGGGCTCCCCTCGGGCTCGCACCTGCCGGTTCGTGGTGCCGGGTTCGTGCCGCTCCGGACGGCCGTTGCCGCTGCGATTCGATCATGCGGCGGGGGTGGCGTCGTGATGAGAGAATCGCGCGGGAAGGCTGCTCCGAACCTTGCTCTGTGGGTGCAGTGCGGTTGCACGGGCCTGGTCGCGGTGGGGGCGGCGTATGCGTCGTACCGCCACGGCCGTGAGTTCGCTGTCCGGTTCGGTGCGGATGCTTCGACTGCGTCGATCTGGCCGTTGCTGGTGGACGGGTTGCTGACGATCGCGACGGTCGAGTTGTGGAAGCGACGCCGGGCCGGACAGGACCATGGCCGGTGGGTGGCGTGGTCGGCATTCGTGTTCGGGATCGCGCTGTCGCTGCTGGCGAACATCGGGTCTGCTCCGGTACAGAGCCCATTGCAGGTGGTGGTCGCCGCGTGCCCGCCGATAGCGCTGTTATTCGCGGTGGAGCTGCTGAACCGGGCGTTGAAGCAAGCCACCGTGACCGCGGCCGAGCAGGACGAGACCGCGGTTCCGGTCGGAGGCTGCGAGACCGAGCCAGTCTCGGCTGAGGGCGAAACGATCTCGACCTGTCTCGGCGAACCTGCTGTGACGGCGGAGCAACGGATGTGGGCCTACTACGCGGAGCAAGTCGCCGCGGGACGCTCGCCGAGCGGGGCCGAACTGGACAGAGTGGCGGGGACCCACAACTATGGGCGTCGTGTCCTTCGCAGGTGGCGGTGATCGGGCCGCTTGATGGAAGCAGAAGTCGCGGCCGGCGACGGAGAAGACGTGCTCCTGGTTGCCAGCTGAACGGCCGTCGCGGGCCCGGCTCGCCACCTCTCGAACGTACGGCGGTACCGGGCCGAGCCTGCAAACGTGTCGCCCTCGACCCCTCGTGACGGGTTTAGCTGGCTCGACCAGTTCGCGTTCTGTCGCCGCGTGACCCTCGTGCCGCGGTCTGGGCAGACGGTCTCCGGAAGCCGTTGAGTCTCCGACGGCACGCCGCGATCTCGAACTCAGTGGTTTCCGTCAGATGCAGGGACGGCTCCGCCAGCCGGGCAGGCCGCTGGCACCACCCGATCGACGAGGCCAGGCCCGTTGGGCAGCACCAACGACGAGTCGAACCCGCCAGCGATTGGACCGCCTCTCATCGGATGATCAGAGCTTGTCGGCGAAGAACGGCACGATCGTCTTCAACGCCTCGCCAGCTCCGTTCGGACGGTCGTACAGGTCGTAGTGCGAAGCGCCGTCAAGCTCAAGGAGAGTTTTGTCGGCGGACGCGGCCCGTTTGTAGATCTCGTGGCCGTCGCGGTAGGCACCGAATGCGCCCTGCTTGTTCTTGTCGCCGATCACGATCAGCAGCGGCTGGTCGAGCAACTCCTCGGCCAGATGGAATGCGTCCCAACCCAGCGCGGCCGTGCCGTGCGCGGCTTCGAACAGGACACAGCCGTGGTCTGCCTGGCCGCGGTCGGTGCGGTAGTACTCGAAGGCTTCGATGATGTCGATGTCGCCGGTCTCCTGCGCGGCCTCGGCCGTCTCGGGCAGGAATCCGGTGACCGCGCTCTGCTCGCCGCGCGCCTCCGCGGTGCGCTGCTGGCCGATTGTCGCCAGCGACTGGAGAACGCCGCCGTTCTGGCCCGCCATTTCCCGCTGCAGCCGGCCAAAGTTGGCGCCGGTGACGGACACCACCGTCTTGAAGCGTTTCTCGGTCTTGGCTGCCGCGAGGGTGTAGCCGCCGCCTCCGCAGATGCCGAGCACGCCGATCCGGTCGGCGTCGACGTAGGACAGGGTCACCAGGTAGTCGACGACGCGGCTGAAGTCCTGGACGCGCTGGGCGGGGTCTTCGAGGAAGCGCGGTTCGCCGCCGCTCGCGCCCTGGAAGCTGGCGTCGAACGCGATGACCACGTGCCCAGCCTCCGCGAGCGCAGGGGCGTAGACGTTGCCGGAAGTCTGCTCCTTGCAGCTGCCGATCGGGTGGGCCACGACGATCGCGGGATAGGTCTTGGACTCGTCGAAGTCCGGCGGGAAGTGCAGATCCGCGGCGATGTCCCAGTACATGTCGCGGTTGCGGAACTTGACGTGCTCGACGGTAGCCACGAAGCCTCCTCGGTCAGGCCCGGGGCGTTTCCCCGGTCTGACTTCCACACTCGCCCATGGCACGGAGCCGTACCAGTTCGGGTTCTTTCCTAGGAAGGATCTCTCCCAGGAACCGCGCGAGAGCCCACGGCCCTGCGTCCCCGGCAACAACCAGGTCACGCTTTTCCGCACTGGTGCGCACCTCGCGAAAAACTACCTCGAACAGCGCCTTTCGCTGAATCCCGCCGGGCCGGTTGACACGCGCGCCCGCGACACAGAGAGTAGGACTCTGCATTTTATATTTTACTTCTGACTGACACTCGGCCCCCTCAAGGAAGAGCTATGGACCAGCCTCAGCAGACCGCCAGCGTCGAGCCGCCTCCCGCCGTCACGGCGTCCAAGAAGGACATGCGCCGCATCGCGATCGCCAGCAGTACCGGGACTGTGATCGAGTACTACGACTTCCTGATCTACGGAACCGCCTCCGCGCTGGTGTTCCCGCACGTGTTCTTCCCCGCCCTCGGACCGGCTGCGGGCACCGTGGCCGCGTTCGCGACCCAAGGCGTCGCGTTCCTCGGGCGGCCGCTCGGCGCGATCCTGTTCGGACACTTCGGCGACCGGGTCGGCCGCAAGAAGACTTTGATCACCACGCTTTTCCTGATGGGGCTCTCCACCGTTCTCATCGGACTGATGCCGACCGCGGGCCAGATCGGCATTGCCGCTCCCTTGCTGGTCTTACTGCTGCGCATCCTGCAAGGCCTCGCGGTCGGCGGCGAATGGGCGGGCGCGACCCTGCTCGCGGCGGAAAGCGCGCCCAAGGCCAAACGCGGCTTCTACTCGATGTTCGGCTCCCTCGGCGGCGCGGTCGCGGTCGTGCTGGCCAACCTCACGTTCCTGATCGCCGGCCTCACCATGAGCAACGACGACTTCATCAGCTACGGCTGGCGCATCCCGTTCGTAGCCAGCGTCGTGCTGATCGCCGTCGGACTCGTCGTGCGGTTGAAGATCGAAGAGTCGCCCGTGTTCCGCCGCGAAACCAGCCGGTCCGGCACCTCGTCCGCCCCGCTCGCCGAGGCGTTCCGCAACCAGCCGCGCCAGATGCTGTTCGGCTCCGGAGTGCTGGTCATGGTCTTCGCCTTCTTCTACCTCAGCGGCAGCTTCCTCGCCTCCTACGGGACCGCACACCTGCACCTGGCCAAGACCACCGTGCTCTCAATCGGTGTGCTCGCCGGCGTCGTGTGGTGCATCTCGATGATTCTCGGCGCAGTGCTCTCTGACCGGTTCGGCCGGCGACGGGTCATCCTCGTCTCCACCTTCGTTTCCGTGGCCTGGGCGCTCGCCCTGTTCCCGGTGTTGGACATCGGGACCGCGTTCTCCTACGGGGTCGGGGTCTGCCTGACGCTGGTCTTCGCCGGACTCGTTTTCGGTCCGGTCAGCGCGTTCATGCCGGAACTGTTCATCACCCGCTACCGCTACACCGCGGCTGGATTCTGCTACAACGTCGCCGGCATCCTCGGCGGCGCCGTCCCGCCGCTAGTGGCCGCCCCGATCATCGGGGCCGCCGGATCCCTTGCGCTGGGCGGATTCCTCGCGGTGCTGGCCATGATCAGCGCTGTGTGCACCCTCGGACTCAAGGAGACTCGTCACTACGAAATGGACCGGGGCGAACTCGTCGCCGGATGAGCCGCTAGGCCGCTGGCCGGCAGTCCGCCTTCGGGGCAGGCTGCCGGCCAGTTCGCTATGGGCAGGTTCTCCGGTGCTCGCTCAACGCACAAAAGGGCGGGGCTCCCGGCAATCCACCGGGAGCCCCGCCCCTCGACCTGCCTCAGTACGAGCGCGGCAGCCCCAGCACCTGCTGTGAGATGTAGTTGCGCACCATCTCCTGCGAGAACGGCGCGTTGCGCAGCAAGCGAACCTCCCGCCACAGCCGCTCCACGTGGTACTCCTTCGCGTAGGCGTAACCGCCCAGCGTGGAGAACGCCCGGTCGCAGGCCTCGAAACCGCCTTCGGCGCCCAGGTATTTCGCCGCGGCAGCTTCCGGGCCGCACGGCTGGCCCTCGTCGAACAGCCTCGCCGCCCGCATGACCATGCCCTCCGCGGCTTCCAGCCGGATCCACGAATCCGCCAGCGGGTGCGCCACGGCCTGGTTCTGCCCGATCGGCCGGTCGAACACCACCCGGTTCTTCGCGTACTCGGTGGCGATGTCCAGCGCGGCCCGACCCAGGCCGATGCCCTCCATGCCGACCACGATCCGCTCCGGGTTCAGCCCGTCCAGCAGGTAGTAGAACCCCTTGTCGACCTCGCCGACCAGCCGGTCGTCGGACACGAACAGGTCGTCGATAAACAACTCGTTCGTGTCGATCGCCGCGCGGCCCAGCTTCTCGATCTCCCGCACGGTGATCTTGTCGCGGTCCATGTCCGCGAAGAACAGCGACATCCCGTAAAGCGGCTTGTCCTCCTGCCGCGGCGAGGTGCGCGCGAGCAGGAGGATCTTCTGGGCGTTCTGGGCGTTGGTGATGAAGACCTTCTTGCCGTTGATCTTCCAGCCACCGTCGACCTTCGTCGCCTTCGTCTTGATCCGCGACGTGTCCACCCCGGCATCGGGCTCGGTCACCCCGAACGCCATCAGCAGCTCGCCCGCCGCCAGCTGCGGCAGGTACTCGCGCTTCAGCTCCTCCGAGCCGTACTTCACCAAAGGAGCGGGCGGGAACACGTAGAAATGGATCGCCGAACCACCGGCCATCCCGGCTCCGGATGCGGAGATCTCGCCCATCATCACGGCGGCCTCTTCCAGGCCGAGACCGATGCCGCCGTACTCCTCCGGGATCATCGCGCCCAGCCAGCCGCCCGCCGCGAACGCCTTCACGAACTCCCACGGGTATTCGTGATTGCGGTCCTTGTCCAGCCAGTAGTCGTGGTCGAACTTGCGGGCCAGCTCCCGCGTCGCCTTCCGGACGATCTCGACATTGCTTTCCGGGTCGGTCATTGCGCGTTCTCCTCCGCGAGTACCGGGATGTCTTCCAGCGGCGTGGCCGGGTCCAGCGACGACAGGTCGCCGACCGGCGCCCCGACGAACCGCGCCCGGATGGCGCGCCGCATGATCTTGCCGTTCTTGGTCTTGGGCAGCGTCGGCACGACGTAGACCTCCGGGGCGAACGACTTCCCCGCGTTCTCCAGCGCGACCTCGCGCAGATCTTCGGGTTCCGGACCGGCAGTGCGCAGCACCGCGAACGCCACCGCGCGCTGGCCGCGCAGTTCGTCCGGCGCGCCGATCACGGCGACCTCGGCGATCCGCTTGTCCCGCAGCAGCGCTGCCTCGATCTCCGCGGGTCCGACGCGGCGGCCGGCCAGCTTGAGCGTGTCGTCGGACCGGCCGTGGATCCGCCACTGCCCGCGTTCGTCCACACTGGACAGATCGCCGTGCACCCACACGTCCGGGAACCGGGCCCAATAGGTCTCGAGATAGCGCTCGCGGTCGTGCCAGAACGCGTGCGTCATGCCGGGGAAAGTGTTGCGCACGGCCAGCTCGCCGATCGCGCCGGCCACCGGCCGGCCTTCGTCGTCGAGCACCGTCGCGTCCACCCCGGGCAGCGGTCCGGTGAACGCGGCCGCCTCGGCGGGCAGGAACGGGTAGCCGATCAGCAATCCGCCGCCGACCTCGGTGCCGCCGCTGTAGTTGACGATCGGCACCCGGCGCTTGCCGACCTCGTCGAACAGCCACCACCAGGTCGGCTCGTCCCAGGCTTCGCCGGTGGAGACGAACGAGCGCAGAGTGGACAGCTCGTGCCGGGGCTTTTCGTGCGCGGCACGCAACGCGCGCGCCGCGGTGGGCGCGATGCCTTGCACGGTCACGCCGTTGCGCTCGACCACGTCCCACATCCGGTCCGGCGTGGGATGCGTCGGAAGGCCCTCGATCATCACGATGGTCGCGCCGAGCTGCAGCGGGCCGGTCATCAGCATCGGCCCGACCAGCCAGCCGAGGTCGGTGATCCAGCAGACCACGTCGTCGGCGTGCACGTCGAAGCCGTAGGCGAAATCGACCGCGGTCTTCACCGCGAACCCGCCGTGGGAGTGCACGATCCCCTTCGGCCTGCCGGTCGTACCCGACGTGTAGACGACGGTGAGCGGATCGTTCGCCTCCGTCTGCGCGGTTTCGACCGGCGCGGGCGAAGCAGCCAGCTCATCGAGGTAGGTGTCCCTCCCGGCCGTCATCGGCACGTCGATGCCGAGGTGGCGGACCACCACGACCGTGCGCACCGACGGCGCGTCCGCCAGTGCCGCGTCCGCGGTCGCCTTCAGCGGGACTTCCTTGCCGCGCCGGGTCGTCCCGTCCGCGGTGACCAGCGCGACTGCCTCGGAATCCTGCAGCCGGGTGGCGAGCGCGTCCGCCGCGTATCCGCTGAACGTCGGCACCGCGATCGCGCCGAGCATGGCGATCGCCAGGAACGCCACGACCGCCTCGGGCACCACAGGCATGTACAGCACGACGCGATCGCCCCGGGCGACGCCGAGCGCGGCCAGGTTCGCCGCGAACCGGCGGACCTGCTCGTCCAGCTCGCCGAAGGTCAGCGTGCGCCGCTGCCCGGAATCGCCTTCGTAGACCACGGCGGTCTTGCCGGCGAGTTCGCCGCGGGCATGCCGGTGCGCGCACAGTTCGGCGACGTTGACCCGGCCCCCGGCGAACCAGCGAGGGAACGGTTTCCCCTCGGACTCGTCGAGCACCCGCTCGAACGGCTCCGCGAAGGCGACGTCCAGGTCCTCGACGACGGCGCGCCAGAACCACTCCGGGTCGGCGATCGCCCGCCGGTTCGCCTCGGACACGCCATCCGCGTCTCCGGGCAGGCCCCACTTCCGCACCGCGGCGAGGTAGCGGCTGCGGTCCCGCACCTCTTCCGGCGGCACCCAGGCGAAGCCCGTCTCGTCCTCGGCCATGTCCGGTCCCTTCCCGCTCAGCTCTGCGCGGCGGACGCCTCGGCGGCGGACCGCTTCAGCATCAGGCCCGCGCGCAGGGCGTCGCACACGATCTCGTCGCGCTGGTTGATGCCGAGGTGGCGGAACATCACGATGCCGGAATCGCCGCGGCTCTTCGACTCACGCTTGCTGACGATCTCGGTCCGCACGTGGATCGTGTCGCCGTGGAACACCGGCTTCGGGAAGGTGATCTTCTCGAAGCCCAGGTTGCCCAACGTCGTCCCCTGGGTCGTCTCCGGCACCGTCACCCCGGACACCAGGCCGAGAATGAACAGGCTGTTCACCAGCCGCTGGCCGTAAATGCTGTCCTTGCTGTACTCCGCGTCCAGATGCAGCGGAGCCAGATTGAGCGTCATGACGCTGAACAGCGTGTTGTCCGCCTCGGTGACAGTGCGGCGGGTCGGGTGGTCGATGACCATCCCCGGTTCGAACTCCTCGAAATACAGGCCTGCCATGGGAATTCCTCACTCTGCTTTCCGTGCGGGACGGCTGCCGGATCCGGCGTCGCCACCTCCTCACCTGGAGGTTACACAATATATAATGTTGCTACAACGGTTCCGACTGGCTAGGCTCGACGCGGCGCGCGGGCGTCCCGGCGCGCCTTTCTCGACGAAGAGAGGTCATCCAGCGTGCAGCACAAACCGCTCTCCGGCATCCGCGTCCTGGAAATCGGCGGCTACATCTCGATGCCCTACGGGGGCGCCGTGCTCAGCGCGCTCGGCGCGGACGTGGTCAAGGTCGAGAAAACCGGCGACGGCGACGACTTCCGCCGGCATCTCGACGACAAGAGCCCGTTCTTCGTCCAGTACAACGCGGGCAAGCGCAGCCTCAGCGTCGATCTCAAGAAACCCGAAGGCGTCGAGATCGTCAAAGCGCTCATCCCCCATTACGACGTGGCGCTGGAGAACATGCGGCCGGGCAAGATGGCCGCGCTCGGCCTCGGCCCCGATGTGTGCGCGAAGCTCAACCCGAACCTCGTCTACGGCTCGATCACCGGGTTCGGCGACGGCGGCCCGCTGCGCGACCGGCCCGCGTACGACACCATCGGCCAGTCCTTCGGCGGGATCTACTCGATCCTCGGCGACGCCGGGCGCGCCCAGTTGTCCGGCACCATCCTCGTGGACCTCATCACCGGCCTGACCACCGCGATGGGTGTGCTGGCGGCGCTGGTCGGGCGCGCCAATCTCGGCGGCGGCCAGCGACTCGAAACATCGCTCATGGAAGCCGTCAGCACGCTGACCGTCGACGCGATGACCCAGTCCTTCGAGACCGGCCAGGACCCCAGTCGCGAAAGCCGCCATCCGCAGGCGCAGAACTTCTGCCTGCACACCGCGTCCGGCGAGGACATCGCGGTGCACTTGTCGTCGTCGCAGAAGTTTTGGCAGCACCTGTGCGACGCGATGGGCAAGCCGGAACTCAAACAGGACCCGCGGTTCTCGCTCTTCGCCGAACGCCAGCGGAACTACTTCGAGCTCGTGCCCATCGTCGAGGCGGTCTTCAAGGAGAAGACCGCCGACGAATGGGCTCAGATCCTCACCGAGCACGACGTGCCGTTCGCGCCGGTGCTCACCATGTCCGGCTACGCGAAACACCCCCAGGTGGACTGGCTCGAACTGTTCGAACCCGGCCCGGACGGGATTTCCCTGCTGCGCCCGCCGTGGCGATTCGGCGGCGTCCGGCCGGATCGAGGCGGGAGCGCCCCGCGCATCGGCGAAAACTCGCGGGAAGTGCTAGCCGAGGTCTACGACAACGCCCGCATCGAGGAGCTGATCGCTTCCGGCGTGGTGGTCGCTTCCTGAAGCCGAACGAAAAAGGGCCGTCCAGCTTGGACGGCCCTTTTTCGCTAGGGTCAGCGCGCCAGCTCCGCCGCACGCAGGGCGCGGGCCGGATCGTCGAAGACCGGGATGCCCGCTTCGCGCAGCAAGCCAAGGCCCCGCGGGGCCAGTTCCTTGGCGATCGTCCACGAAACAAGCACCGGTTTCGCCGTGGCCTCGACCTGCCGCACGATTTCCCGGGCCAGTTCCTCGGCCATGGGGTCGGCGACCGTCGTCACCATGACGGCGACGACATCGACCTCGTCCGAGGCCAGGATGAGTTCGAGGGTGCGTCCGTAGATGCCGAAATCGCGGGTGACCTGGCCGGTCACGTCGACCGGATTGGCGATGGCGGCGAAGCCGGGCAGCACCTCGTCGAGTGCGGACTGCAGGCTGTCGCTGAACACCGGCACCGCGAAACCCTGCTGGGTGCACAGATCCGCGATCATCGAGCACGCGCCGCCGGAGGTCGACACGACCCCGACGCGCGCCCCCGGCGGCACCGGCGAGGCCTTCTCCCGCAGTTCCAGCGTATCGAGCAATTCGGTCACCGAATCGACCGGCACCGCCCCGCTGCGCTCCAGCAGCGCGCGGTAAACCGCGTAGTCGCCGGCAAGGCTGCCGGTGTGCGACTGGACCGCGCGCGCCCCGACGTCGCTGCGCCCGATCTTCAGCACCACCACCGCTTTGCCCGCCTGCTTCGCCCGCTGCACCGCGGCAAGCAGCGCGCGTCCGTCGGTGACGCCTTCCAGCACCACGGCGATCGTGGAGGTCTTCTCGTCGGTGGAGAGATATTCGAGATAGTCGGTGACGCTGAGCGCCCCTTGATTGCCGACGCTGACGAAGCGGCTGATGCCGATCCCGCGCTCCCACGCCTGCGACGAGAGGCTGCCGCCGAGCGCGCCGCTTTGCGCGACCAGCGCCACTCCCCCGTCCGGAATCCGCGCCATGTCCTGCGCCTGGCTGAAGCAGACGTGGACGTGCTCGCCCGGGCTCATCACACCGACGGTGTTCGGCCCGCACAGCACCATGCCGGTCTTCGCCGCTGCGGCCACGAGCCGCTGTTCCAGGTCGCGTTCGCCGATCTCGGAGAACCCGGAACTCAGCACGACGGCCGCGGGAACCCCCGCCGCACCGCATTCCTCGATCACGTCCAGGCACGAAGCCGCGGGCACCGCGACGCAGGCGAGCTCGACCGGGAACGGAACGTCCGCGATCGACGCCACCGCGGGAAAACCGTCCACTTCGGCCGCTTTCGGGTGCACGACCGCCACGCGCCCCCCGTAGCCGTGGTCCTTGAGATAGCCGAGCACCCGGTTGCCGGGAAGCACCGTGCCGCTGGCGCTCGCTCCCAGCACCACCACCGACTCAGGCTCCAGCAACCGAGCCAGATCCGGCACCGGAGCACGCTCCGGCAGCGGCGCGGCCTCGTCGCCCACGACGATCCGCGCGTCCACCGCGACCGGACCGTTCTCGGCCACCACCACCGGGTTCAAGTCCGCTTCCACCAGCCCCGGCACCAAGTCCGGAAGCCGGGACGCCGCTGCGACCACCTGCGCGACCTCGTCGACGACGTCCCGGCCGCCGCGGTAACCGCTCAGCATCCGGCCGACGGTCGTCTCGCGCAGCAGCTCGGCGGCGTCCGGCGCGTCGATCGGGCAAGCCGCGATCGCCCGGTCCGGGAGCAATTCCACCATCCGTCCGCCCGCACCGACCACGACGATCGGCCCGAACACCGCGTCCCGCTTCAGCCCGACGAACACCTCCGGACCGGACAAATCGACCATCTCCTGCACCAGGATCTGCCACCGCTTCAGCGACAGTTCCGCCGCCAGCGCCTCCAGCCGCGCCGCCGCGACGGCCGCGGCTTCCGCGCCCCGGATGTCGAGCAGCACCGCGCCGGCGTCCGATTTGTGCACCAGTTCGGGACTCACCAGCTTGAGCACGGCCGGACCCGCCAGTTCGCCGGCCGCGGCCGCCGCCGCGGACGCGTCGTCCGCCAAGCGCTCCCTGGCGACTGGGACTCCCGCCTCGGCGAGAGAAGCGGCGAGATCGTCGTAGTTCAGCAGCAAGTCTTCTCCCGGCGCTCAGAGCGGAGTCCCTTGCTCCGCCTCGCCAACATTTTATATTGTGTTTCTAGCCAAGGAAAGAGCAGACGGAGGACACATGGGACCGCTCGACGGGGTGCGCGTAGTGGAGGTCGGGTCGATCGGGCCCGGCCCGTGGTGCGCGATGATGCTCAGCGACATGGGCGCGGAGGTGCTCCGGCTCGACCGGGCCGACCAGGTCGGCGGGCCCGCCGGACGCCCGATCGACTTCGTCAACCGCCGCGGCCGCCGGTCGGTCGGCGTCGACCTGAAGCATCCGGAAGGCGCGGAAGTCGTCCTGCGCCTTGCCGAAAAAGCCGACGCTCTCATCGAAGGCTTCCGGCCGGGCGTTGCCGAACGGCTGGGCATCGGCCCGAAGGAATGCCTGGAGCGCAACCCTCGCCTGGTCTACGGCCGGATGACCGGCTGGGGCCAGGACGGACCTCTCGCGCAGGTGCCTGGGCACGACATCAACTATCTCGCGCTCACCGGCTTGCTGCACGCGATCGGACCGGCGGAACGCCCGATGCCGCCGCTCAACCTGGTCGGCGATTTCGGTGGTGGCGGGCTGCTGCTGGCCTTCGGCGTGGTGTGCGGCGTCCTGGAAGCGGCGCGCTCGGGACAAGGTCAGGTGTTCGACTCCGCCATGCTCGACGGAGCCGCACTGCTCGGTTCGATGGTCCACGGCCTGCGCCAGACCGGATCCTGGCATGACCGCCGTGAGTCCAACCGGCACGACGGCGGCGCACCGTTCTACGGTGCCTACGAGACATCGGACGGACGCTGGGTCGCGATCGCGGCGAACGAACCGCGGTTCTACCGGGTCCTCGTCGAGGCCCTCGGCCTCGACCTGGCCGAACTGCCGCCGCAACTGGACCAGGAGAGCTGGCCCGCCGTCCGCGCCCAGTTCGCGGAGATCTTCCGCACCCGCACCCGCGAGGAGTGGGTGAAGCTGATGGCTCCGCTCGACACCTGCTTCTCCCCCGTGCTGACGCTGGACGAGGCCCGGGAGCACGAGCACAACGTCGCGCGCGAGGTCTTCGTGCCGCACGACGGCGTTCTGCAGGCCGCGCCCGCGCCGCGCTTCGAGCGGACGCCCGGCCGGATCCAGGGCCCGGCACCGCTGCCCGGCGAGCACACCTCGGCCGCGCTGGCCGATTGGGGCTTTGCCGAGGACGAAATCGGTGCGTTGCTGAAGAACGGTGCGGTCAGCGAGTCGGCCGCGAAGTGACGAAACGGGGCGGTGACCGTCTGGTCACCGCCCCGCACGAGCTTCGAGTCTTCCCTTTGCGACCGGCATGCTGCGCAAGAATCACGACACCAGCGAGCGTCGTCCCGCTTCGGCCAGGAACGGCGCAGGTCGCACCGTCTCGGCCCGCTCAGGAGCCGGCGACTTCGGCCCGGATCGCGTCAGTGTCCTGCCCCAGCGCGGGCACCCGTCCGCCGGGCACCTCCCAGCCCCGTGCCAGCCCCGGCGGCAGCAGCGCGGGCACCGGGCCCGCCGGAGTCCCCACCTCCTGCCACCGCTTTCGCTGCGCCAGCTGCGGATGCTCCGCCAGGTCCCGCACCGAGTTCAGCCGGGCGTTTCCGATCCCGGCAGCATCGGCACGATCCTGGATCTCCGCAAGATCCCGCTCCGCGCACCACGCCCCGACGATCGCGTCCACCTCGGCCCGCCGAGCCACCCGATTCGCGTTGCGCGCGTAGCGTTCGTCCTCGGCCAGTTCGGGACGGCCCAGCAGTTCCGCCAGCCGACGCCATTCGCGGTCGCTCGTCGTGCCCAGCACCGCCGTCTGCCCGTCCGCGGTCGGGTACGCGCCGTACGGAGCCACCATCGGCGACCCCATCCCCACCGGCACCGGCTCCTCGCCGCCGTGCAGCACCGTGTTCACCGCGAAACCCATCATCTCCGCGACCACGTCCAGCATCGCCACCGGAATCACCGCGCCCCGGCCCGTCCGCGCCCGGTCGTACAGCGCGGCCAGCACCGCCGAGTACGAGTACAGCGCCGTCCCGATGTCGGCCACCGGAATCCCCGGTTTCGCGGGCGCGCCCGGCGTGCCGGTGATCGAACACGACCCGCCTTCGGACTGGATCAGCAAGTCGTACGCGCGCTTGTGATCCAGCGGGCCGCCGGTGCCGTAGCCGGAGATGTCCACGACGATCAGCCGGGGATGCCGCTCCAGCAACTCGTCCGGCGCGAAGCCCAGCCGGACCAGCGCACCTGGGGCCAGGTTGCTCACGAACACGTCCGCCTTGGCCAGCAATCGCGCGAACACCTCGCGATCGCCGGTATCGGACAGATCCAGCGCCGCGGATTCCTTGCCGTGGTTGAGCCACACGAAATGCGCGGCCATCCCCCGCACGACGGTGTCGTAGTGCCGCGTCGAATCGCCGCCCGCGGGATTCTCCACTTTGATCACCCGCGCGCCCAGATCAGCCAGATGGCGCGTGCACAGCGGGGCCGAGATCGCCTGTTCGAGCGAAACCACGGTGATGCCCTGCAACGGAGCGTTCACGTTCTGCTTCCTCTCTGCCGCAAGCAGACTACGCTCTCGCCGCGTCAAACTATATATTATGTTTAACACACTCCCAACAGGGGGCCCGGGAGGGGAACTCTTACGGACGCTGAGTTCCCCTCCCGGACCGCCTTACTTCCGCAGCCGCGCGGTCGCCGCCGCGTCCACCGTCAGGCCTTCCGGATCCCAGTGCGGATCGCCCTTGACCACGACGCCGAAATCGCGTTCCGCGGCCGCTACCGTGACATAACCGTCCCGCACGTCGCGTTTGACCTGTTCCGGGTCGCGCGCGAACGGGTCGCCCCAGCCGCCTCCGCCGTTGGTGAGATACCGCCACGTCGCGCCGGTTCCGGTGCTCCAGACCGGCGTCTTCCCGAAATAGAAGTACGTTCCGTCCGGATCAGGCGCTTGAGTCTTCGGGTCGAGCGTGCCCGCCACGGCAGTCGCGTCCGCGTACACCGACGAGCCGAGACCGACCAACGTATCCGGCTGGGCACCGTCCTTGCCGAAGATCCACACACCGCCCAGCGCCCCGTCCCGGCCGCCGTGCACCCCGACGCCGCTGGGCTTCCGGAACCGCAGCGGAACCGTCTGGTGGTCGGCCGCCTGCGTGTACAAGATGTCCTTCGCGATCGCCGCGCCGCCGCGGTGGGTTCCCGGCCCGGCGGTGTCCGTCACGAACTCGCGGCGCATGATCCGGAGCGGGAAGTCTGCCTCCAGCGATTCGGTGGAGGGCGACATCAGGTTGAAGATGTAGCTGCACGAACAGCCGTCGCCGTCGCCCTCCTTGGAACCGCCTCGCGGACCGTGCTCGCCGCCCGCCATCGCGGAGCAGAACCAGGGTGTGCCGTCCGGCCCGACGCCGTTGGCGTTGTGCACGTACGCCGCGCCGAAGTCGCCGCCGAGCGCGTCCTCGCCCAGCACCGGGCCGAACATCCGCAGCAGGATGGTCACGATCAGCGCCTGGACTTCGTAGTAGCAGAACACCGCGCCGTCCGGCGGGAGCGCGCTGGCGATCGAGCCGGGCGGGATGACGACGTCGAAGTCCCGGAAGGTCCCGGAGGTGAACTCGCTGGCCGGGGCGAGCAGCATCTTCAGCCCGACGCCGATCGCGGTCTTGGCGTCCAGCGGGCCGGCGTTGATGCACGTGCGCGCCTGCCGCGACGAACCGCTGAAGTCGACCTCCAGCCGCGTCCCGCGCTTGCGCAGGCTTAACTGGACGGTGTACTCCTCGCTGTCGTCGACTCCGTCGGCGTCGAGCGAGCCGCTCCCCTCGTAATCCCCGTCAGGCAGTTCGGCGAGCGCGCGGCGCATGCTTTCCGCCGACGCGTCGCAGCTGTAGCGAAGGCTGCCGAGGTAGGCGTCCAGGCCGTAGCGGTCGATGGTCTCCTGGATCAGCTCTTCGCCGAGCGAGCAGCAGCCGTGGATCGTCTTGAAGTCCGGCAGCATCAGTTCGGCGCCGCGGACGTTGTCGAAGATCAGCGAGAACGTCTCGCGCACCGGTTCGCCGGCGTGGTACAGCAGCCGAGGGCTGATCACCAGGCCGTCCTCGTAGATGTTGTGCTTCGACGCGGAGAACCCGCCCGGCACCATGCCGCCGATGTCCAGCTGGTGCGCGCGCAACGCCATGAACCCGGCGATCCGGCCGTCGTGGAACACCGGGCGGATGAAGCAGACGTCGTTGTAGTGATTGCCGATCCGGTAGACGTCGTTGCACACCAGCAGATCGCCGGGCACCAAGCGGTCCGCTCCGTACTCTTCGACCGCGACGCGCACCGCGTCGGACATCGTGCCGAGGAACACCGAAAGCCCGTTGGTGACCGCGCTCATCGCGTAGTTCTGCTCCGGCGGCGCGCAGATGCAGGCGGCGAAGTCGTAGCACAGCGCGATAATCGGTGAAAACGCCCGGTGCAGCAGGCCGGTCACGACGTGCTGCACCGAGTAGCGCAGCCGGTTCGACAACACGGTCGCGGTGAACCGGTCGCAGTCGTAGCGGGCAAGGAACTGCTCGTCGGTCAAGTCCCGCAGCAGGATTTCCGGGGAAGTCATGGTCAGTTCTCCTTCGCCGCGCGGGTGATGACGATCTCGCCGACCGAGCCGACCCGCGCGGTCTGCCCCGGGGCGACGAAGGTGGTCGACAGCGGTTCGCGGATGACCGCCGGGCCGGTGATCACGTCGTCCAGCGCCAGGTCCGCGCGCTCGTACTCGGCGGCCTCGACGTCCTGTTCTTCCAGATAGCGCAAGGTGATCGAGCCGACCGGGCGGAGCACGTCGCCCCCGGCCCGGCGCGGCGGCGGCAGGTACTCGACCTTCGCGGTCGGCACGACCGCGGTCAGCCGGTAGGTGACGCCCTGCACCGGCATCCCCTCGAACCGGTTGCCGGAGCGCAGTTCGTAGCGGTCGTGGAAGGTCGCGATCATCTGCTCGATCGCTTCCGCGGTGATGCGCCCGGAAGGAACCTCGACGAACGGGGTTTCCCACACCTGGCCCATCAGCTGGCCGTCGAACGACCGCACGAACTTCACCCGGTCCGCGTCGTCGCCGAGCGACTTCCGCATCGCGGTCTCCATTTCGGAGTACACGGAGTCGATCTCGTCGGCCGCGTCCGGCGTGAGAACGGTGTAGGCGGTCCGGCTGTCGGCGTGCACCTGGTCGGCGCTGACCAGCCCGAGCGCGGAGAACAGCCCCGGGTGCGGCGGCACGATCACGCTCTTGAGGTGCATGACGTCCAGCAGCGCGGGCAGCATCATCGGCCCGGCGGCGCCGAACGCGACCATCGAGTAGTCGCGCGGGTCGACGCCGTTCTTCACGACGACGTCGTAGATGCCCTCGGCCACGTTGTTGAGCGCCATCTTGTAGGCGAAGCGCACGCGCTCGGCGAGGCTCGCCTGCGTGTCCAGCCGTTCGAAGGCGGCCTTGGCCAGCGCCGGGTCCAGTTTCGCCCGGCCCGCCGCGAACCGCTCCGCGTCGAGGATCCCGATCATCAGGAAGGTGTCGGTGGTGGTCGGCTCCGTGCCGCCACGGCCGTAGCAGGCCGGGCCCGGGTCCGCGCCGGCGCTCTCCGGCCCGACTTTCAGCTCGCCCGCCGGGTTGATGCTGATGATGCTGCCGCCGCCCGCGCCGACGCTGATGATCTCGTTGGAGAGCGTGTTCACCAGCAAATCGTGTTCCAGCTCGAAGGTCGTGTTGACGAACGGATTGCCCGCGGTCACCACGCTGATGTCGCTGGACGTGCCGCCGATGTCGGTGCACAGCAGGTTCGGCTCGTCGATCATCGCGCCGAGGTGCGCGCACGCGACCGTGCCCGCCGCCGGACCGGAGAACACGATGCGCGACGGGCGTTCCATCGCGACCTCGACCGGAGCGAGCATCGCCGCGCAGTCTGCGAAGTTCAGGTCGCCGCCGAAACCCAGGTCGGCGAGCCCGGACTCCAGCTTGCGCGCATACGGGCCGTAGATGTTCTTCATCAGCACGTCGACGACCGTCGTGGAAGCCCGCGGGTATTCGCGCGCCAGCGGCGAAACTTCGCTGGAGATCGAACAGGCCACCTCTCCGATCTCCTCGCGCACCAGTTCGCGCAGCCGCTGCTCGTGCCGTCCGTCCACATAGGAATTGAGCAGGCAGATCGCGACGCCCTCGACCCCGCAGCGCGCGAGCACCCGCAGTTCGGCGCGGGCCTGGTCCTCGTCGAGGGGGATGACCACCGAACCGTCCGCGCCGAGCCGTTCGAGGATGCCGCGGCGCAGATACCGCGGCACGACCGGCGCGGTCACGTCGCCGAAACTGCGCCGCCACCGCGGGTCGGTGTTGGCTTCCGGCGGCCGCTGCGCCCGAGCCATGTCGAGGATGTCCCGGTGGCCCTCGGTGGTCAGGAACGCGATCTTCGGGATCCGCCGGGTGATGATGGCGTTGAGCCCGTGCGTGCTCGCGTGGTTGAACACCGCCGCCGACCCGATCGCCACCTCGGCCGCGCCTTCGAGCACGCCCTGGTAGCTCTCGGCGACGTTGGTGGCCACCTTGACGGTCTCGATCCGACCGTCCTCGATCGAGACGATGTCGGTGAACGTCCCGCCGACGTCGACGCCGATCATGCCCTTGCGTCCGCTCATCGCCGCCTCCTCAGATCCGGTCCGACAGCAGTTCGATCGGCCCGAGCTTCGGGCCGCGGTCGCGTCGCGCGCTGGCGAGGCATTCGGCGCACTTCACGACGTCGAACCAGCCGCCCTCGGACAGCACCGGATAGGCGTGCAGGGCGGACGCCCCGCACTGCGGGCACTCGCCCGCGACCGGCTCGCGGTGCACCGCGAGCGTCGGTTCGCTCGGACGGGGATGCGCGATCGTCATCAGTTCTCTCCTCTTGACCCTGTGTCGCGACGCTGCGGCGGGGACGGAGCACGCTCGCCAGCTCTCACTGTGTGTCGAATATCTTCGCCAGGATCGACTTGGAAAACACCACTGCACCTGCGGTGGTGCGCGAGTCGTGAGATCCTGGGAACTACCGGTTTCTAACCGGACTCAGAAAATATAATACTGGTCACACGCGTTCGCAACCGCTGGCGACCGCGACCGCTACGGTGGACGACATGGGCAGGAGCAAGCCGACATGACCGAGCTGGGCGCTACCGGGCGGACGCGGGCGCCGCGTTCGCTGGCGAAGTCCGCGGCGACCCGCAGGCGGGTGGTGGAGGCCGCGGCGCGGGTGCTGATGAACCGCGGCTACGCCGGCACTCGGCTCTCGGACATCGCCGAGGAAGCCGAACTGCAGGCAGGCAGCCTGTACTACTACTTCGACTCCAAGGAACAGCTCGTCGAAGAGGTGCTGCGCTACGGCGTGCAGTTCACCCAGGCGCACGTCCGCGCCACGCTCGACCAGCTGCCCGAGGACGCGGGGGCCGGGGACCGGCTCGACGCCGCCGTCACCGGCTTTCTCGAAGCGATCCTCGACCTCGGCGAGCTGTCCCCCGCTCACGTGCACAGCTTCCGCCAGATCCCGCCCGACATGCAGGAACGGCTGCACCCGGTCCGCCGGTCGTTCGGGCGGCTGTGGAAGGAACTCGTCGAAGCAGCGGTCGAGTCCGGCGACGTCCGCGACGACATCGACCCGCACCTGCTGCAGCAGCACATCATCAACACGCTCGAACTCGCGCCGCGGCTGACCGTGCGCAAACAGCGCTCCGCCCGCGAACTCGCGGACATCATGCGCGCGCTGATCTTCTCCGGAGTGCGGCCGCCCGCCTGATCCGCCTCGTGAGCGGGGCTGTGCCGGTTCTCATCGGCACAGCCCCGCTCACGAGCGCCCTACCTAGCCGCCCTTCGCCGTGCGCAGCGTCCGGACGTCCGCCGCCGCGTCCGGGCCGAGCAGCTCCTGCGCGATCGGCACCAGCTTGAACTTCTGCACCTTCCCGGTCGTCGTCTGCGGCACTTTCGCCGCGTCCACCACGAAGATGTGCCGCGGCACTTTGAACCGGGCCAGCCCGGCCCGGCAGGCGGTGTTCAGCTCGGCGGGGTCGAGCGCCTGCCCGGGTTCGGCGACCACGAAGGCGCAGCCGATCTCGCCCCACTGGTCGTTGGGCACGCCGACGACGTAGGCCTGGCTGACGCCCGGCAGCCCGGTCAGGAAGTCCTCGACTTCCCTCGGCATCACCAGTTCCCCGCCGCTCTTGTACAGCTCCTTCGAGCGGCCGGTCACGATCAGCGAACCGTCCGGCAGGACCCGGCCGATGTCGCCGGAATGCATCCAGCCGTCCTTCAGCACCTCGGCGGTGTCCTCGGGCCGGTTCCAGTAGCCGAGCATCGTCGACGGCCCGCGCGAAACGAACTCGCCTTCTTCGCCCTCGGGCAGGGTTTCGCCGGTCACCGGGTCGAGCACGCGGTACTCCGCGAGCGCCCCGCCCAGTTCCGGAATCCCCGCCGCGCCACTGGGTTTCGGCCGTCCGACGGTGGACGTGGTCACCTCGATCGGATCCTCCGGCAAGGTCATCGCCGTCGCGCCGATCTCGGTCATTCCGTACGCGGTCACCAGTTCGGTGATGCCCAGGTCGTGCCGGATGCGGTCCCACAGCCACGGCGGCGCGACCGCGGACCCGGACAGCATGCTGCGGAGCGAAGACAGGTCGTACCGCTCCCGCTCGGGATGTTCGACGAGCGCGATGCTCATCGTCGGCACGCCCAGCACGTCGACCACCTGATGCTGTTCGATCGCGCGGAAGTAGTGCACCGGCTCGAATTTCGGCTGCGGGAGCATCGCTCCGCCGACGAACAATGACGCTTGCACCGCGTGTTCGTAGGCGAACAAGTGGTAGCAAGGCAGCGCGAAGACCACCCGGTTGCCGTCGTCCAGCGCACGGCAGTAGGCGGAGCCGTAGGACGTCCGCTGGAGTGCGTCGTGGGTCAGCAGCACGCCTTTCGGCTGCCCGGTCGTGCCCGACGTGTAGAGAATGTCCGAGGGATCGTCGGGGTTGCGCAGGCCGCCCGGCGCCGCACCCGCGCTCTCCCGGCCGATCTGCTCCAGTTCCGGCAGGTCGACGACGCCCTCACGGCCTTCGGCCTTGCCGTCCGGGGCGAACGTGATGACCCGCTCGAGTTCGCCGAGCGAGGTGTGCCCGCGTTCCCAGCCGGGAGCGAGTTCGTCGAGCATCGCCAGGTAGTCCATGTCCCGGAACGAGGTCATGGTGATCAGCACCCGGCAGCTGGACTGGGCGAGCACGTACCCGAGTTCCTGTGTGCGGTACAGGTAATTCAGCGGCACGGCCACCGCAGCTGCCCGCGCGATCGCGATCTTCACCGGCGCGTACTCGGGATAGTTCGCCATGATGACGCCGACGTGGTCGCCGGGCCGCACGCCCAGCGAAACCAGGCCGTCGGCGTACCGGTGCGCGCGCTCGCGGACGTCTGCGTAGCTGAAGATCCGGTCGCCGGCGATCACATACGGACGTGCGGCGAAGCGATCCGCGGCGTGTTCGAACTGCTCGTCGAGCGTCCGGGGCCGCCACGGCGCGAATTCACGTTCGAGCGCCGCTCTGCGCTCGGCGATCGAAGGCCGGTCTGCCATCACGCACCACCCGTCGCCCCGACCTTACGCCGCACCTGCGACTTCTCCCCCGTGCTGCCGCGGTTCACGCCGACGAGTCCGCGTGCGGCGGGGTTGTTGTTCACCAGGTCGCCCAGTTGCGGTCCGGCCGCGATCATCCCGCCGTCGACCTTCACCACCTCGCCGGTGATGAACGCCGCCTCGTCGCTGGCCAGGAACGACACCACCGCCGCGACGTACTCGGGCCGTCCCGGGTACGGCAGCGGCTGGATCCCGCCGATCACCGGGGCCAATTCCTCGTCGCCGATGCCGATCAGCGGGGTCGTGATGATCCCCGGCGACACCGCGTTGACGCGGATGCGGTCCTTGGCGAACTCCAGCGAAGCCATGCGGGTGAGGTGCTCCACGCCTGCCTTGGCCACCGAGTAGGGCTGCACGCCGATGCCCGCGGCCGCCGCGCCGATCGAACCGAAGTTCACGATCGCGCCGCCGTCGCCCTGCTTCTGCATCACCCGTGCCGCGTGCTTGATGCCGAGGAACACGCTGCGCAGCACGACATCGAAGGTGTAGTCCCAGTCGTCGACCTCGATCTCGGTCAGCGGTCCGAACGCGCCGCCGACGCCGGCCGCGTTCACGAGCACGTCCAGCCGCCCGAAAGTATCCACTGTGGACTTCACGGCGGCTTCGAAAGCCGCCTCGTCGCTGACGTCGGTGCGCACGAAGGCGACCCGGTCGCCCATACCCTGTTCCCGGAACTCCGCCAGTGTCTTCTCCGCCGCTTCCTGGTTCAGATCCGCGATCACGACGCCGAACCCGCGCTCCAGGAATCGGGCGACCGACGCGCGGCCCATTCCGCTCGCTCCGCCGGTCACCAACGCTGCTTTGTCGACCATGTCGTCCCTTTCCTCCTCGTCGAAGAGCTGTCAGCCGACCAGCAGTTGCTTGGTCTCGCTGAATTCGCGGATGCCTTCCGGCCCGCATTCCCTGCCCCAGCCGGAGCGCTTCACCCCGCCGAACGGCGCGGCCATGGTGGGTCCGAACGTGTTGAGCGCGACCGAACCGGCGCGGATCCGCCGCGCCACCGCCAGTCCGCGCTCCCGGTCGGCGGTGAAGACGCTCGCCGCCAGGCCGTACTCGGTGCCGTTCGCGATCCGCACCGCATCGTCCACATCGGAGTACGGCAGCACCACCGTGACCGGGCCGAAGACTTCCTGCTGCGCCACCGGATCGTCCTCGGCGGCCCCGGTCAACAGGGTCGGCTCATAGAACCAGCCCGCCGCGAATCCTTCCGGACGCTGCCCGCCGGTCTCGACCGTCGCCCCGCGCTCCACCGCCTCGTCGACGAACCGCCGGGTGCGCTCGTAGGCCGCCCGGTTCGCCAGCGGCCCGTGCTCGGTCTCTTTCGAGCGGGGATCGCCGATGCGCAGCTTCCGGTAGGCCGCCGCGAGCGCGGCGGTGATTTCGTCGTGACGTTCCCGCGGCACCAGGATCCGCGACAACGTCGCGCACACCTGGCCCGACCCGCTCATCGCGCCTGCCACGAGCGCACGCAGGGAGGTGTCCAGGTCGACGTCGTCCAGCAGCACCGCGGGCGATTTCCCGCCCAGCTCGAACACTGTGCGCGGCAACCGGTCCGCCGACTCCCGCAGGATGTCCGCCGCCGCTCGCGGACCGCCGGTGAACGAGATCATCTCGATTCCGGGCGCGGCGACCAGGTGCCGCGACACCTCGAGCCCGGCAGGCAGCACGCTGAGCACTCCCGGCGGGAACCCGGCGGCGACCGCGCATTCGGACACCGCTCGCATGGTCAGCGCGGATTCCGGTGCGGCCTTCACGATCACCGGAGCGCCCGCGAGCAACGCGGGCACCACCTTCGACCCGATCGTCGGCAACGGGCCGTTGTACGGCATGATCGCGAGCACCGGCCCCACCGGCTCGCGTTCGATCCGCACCTCTCCGACCGGCGTCGCTCGCACCTCCGGCGCCAATGCCTCCTCCACCGAAGCGAGCGCGGTCTGCCACGCCGTCTTCGCGGCGAACCGGTGCAGCGTGCGGCCCCATCGCACGGGAATGCCCGCTTCGACCGCCCACAGCTCGCCGATCTCCTCGAGCCGGGCTTCCAGCAGCGTGCAGAACTTGCCGACGACCTCCGACCGCTGCGCGACCGTCCACCGCGGCCACGGGCCGGCGAAGGCGTCTGTCGCCGCCGCGACGGCCGCGTCCGCGTCCTCCGTCGTTGGTGCCGCCAGTTCGGCCACCGCTTCCTCGGTGGCCGGGGACACCAGCGCGATCGACGCGGCGGTCCGCTGCCATTCGCCGCCGACCAGCAGCTCGTCCGGCCGGGGAACCCACAGGTCGCCGGCGACGGCGAGCTTCCGGGATTTTGATTCTGTCTCAGATTTTGTCACGGCGCTCTCCAGAGTCTATTGCGGTGGGCGCTCGGGTTGGCTTCGACTATAACCTAATCTCTGTCAGATTTTAATGGCAGTGGGCGGACCACTTGGCCCGGAGCACGACGAAGGGGACGTCTTCCGGGCACCTCGATGCCGGGAGACGTCCCCTTCGGGACAGTATTTCGCGCCGGTCAGCCCACGACGAGCTTGCCCGCGCCCTGCAGCGCTTCGACGGTTTCTTCCGCGAGCCGGTTCAGAATGTCGGCCGCGCCGGGCACGTCGTTGATCATTCCCGCGCCCGCGCCGGATGGCAGGCTCATGTGCGTCTTCAGGTTGGCCTTCATCGCCGCGTACTTGAACGGCATGGTCAGTACGCGCTGCACCGGGTACGGCGACAGCTCGTCCTCGTGGCCTTCCCAGACCTCGGTGAACCGGTTGCGCAGCATCCGCACGTGCAAGCCGTCGAACAGCAGCGAGCGCAGCGTCGAGTCGTACTCAGACTCCACTACCGCCTGCTTGAACACGTCCTCCGAACCGGATTCCTTGCTCGCCAGGAACCGCGTGCCGACCCAGGCACCCTGTGCGCCCATCGTCAGGCACGCCGCGATCTGCGCGCCCTTCACGAGTCCGCCCGCGGCCACGACCGGCACCGTCGCGAACTCCAGCACCTCGGCCAGCAGCGTGATCAGCCCGACCTCGCCGGTGTGCCCGCCGCCCTCGGTGCCCTGCACGATCACGATGTCGGTGCCGTTGCGGATGGCGCTGCGGGCGTGCTTGGCGAGCCCGACGATGCTCATCACCTTCGCACCCTTGGCATGGCAGGCCTCCACGACCCAGGCCGGTGTGCCGAGCGCGCAGGCGATCACCTCGACGCCGTGGTCGAGCGCGATCTCCAGCTTCTTCTTGTTGTCCGCCAGGCTGATCGCCTGGTCAGTGGTCGGCTTGACCTCGATGCCGTGCTCGTCAAGCTCGGACTTGAGCTGTTTGAGCGGACCCGGCAGCTCGGGAACCTCCACATCGGACAATCCCTTCGGCGCGTTCGCCGGGAAGCCGAGGTCCACGCACAGCGGCTTGTCGCTGAGCTTGCGGAACAGCTTGATCTCCTCGTCGACCTCCTCCGGCGTGATGTCGATGCCGCCGATCGAGCCGAGCCCGCCCGCGTTCGACACCGCGGCGGCGATCCGGCCGTACGCGACATTGCCCATGCCCGCCTGCATGATCGGCACCTCGATGCCCAGCAGATCGCAGAGCGGGGTCCGGAGTTGAGACGTCACAGCAGTACTCCCTTTCGGTGAACGGTCAGACGCCGATGGCGTCGGCGAGCGCGAGAACGCCCTCGGCGGTTTTCACGTGTGCGATGTCGATGTGCTGGCCCTCGAAGTCGACCGCCGCGCTGCCCTTGGCCTCCGCGGCCCGGAACGCCTCGATCATGCGCCGGCAGTGGTCGACGGTCTTCGGATCCGGCGTGAAGATCTCGTTCGACGCGGCCACGTGCGACGGGTGGATGCAGACCATCCCGCGGTAGCCCAGCTTGCGAGAGTCCTCGGCGAACCGCCGGAACCCGTCGAGATTCTTGATGTCCTGCCACACGCCGGTCATGGGATGGTGCAGCCCGGCCGCCCTCGCGGCGAGCACGATCCGGCTGCGCGTGTAGAGCGTTTCCAGCCCCTCCGCGGTGAACTCGAAACCCAGTTCGCGCCCGACGTCGGCATTCGGCCCGGTCGCGCCGAGCAGGCTCGCCACCCGCGGAGTCGCCTGGGCGATCTCCTCGCAGTGCGCGATCGAAACCGCGGTCTCGAAGGTGATGAACAGGCCCACCGAGCCGGCGTCGATCCCCTCCCTCTGCTCCAGGTGCGAGACCACCGCGTCGATCCGGACGACGTCCTCCGCGGTGAACACCTTGGGCAGGAACAATCCCGCCAGCCCCGGCACCAGGACCGCTTCCGCGTCCGCCCCGAACAGACCGGTGTCCAGCGGGTTCGGCCGGACCCACACGTCGGCGCGCACGCCCTGCTCGCGCAGCCTGCCGATCGTCTCGCGGACCGTTTCGCGCGCGGCGGCCTTGTCCGCCACCGGCACCGAATCCTCGAGGTCCAGGATCACCGCGTCCGCACCGGACGCGACCGCCTTGTCCGCCCAGGAGGCTTTGTGGCCGGGGACGAAGAGCATCGATCGATACGGCTTCACGGCGCCTCTCCTTCGTTTTCTGCTTCGCAGTAGAATATATAATGTTTCATGTGCTGTCCAGGGAAACCCGGGACCGGCGTCCGGCCCCGGGCGATCAGAACCGCGGCTTGCGCCGTTCGCGGTGCGAGGCGAGGCCTTCGCGGACCTCCGGCCCGCCGAACCCGTAGAACTCCAGCGCCAGCGAGGCGTCGAAGATCGAGCCGGCGACCTGGCTGTACCAGTTGTTGAGCGACTGTTTCGTCCACCGGATCGCGGTCGGCGCACCCTCGGCGAGATCGCGAGCCACCTCGCGCGCGGTCGGCAGCAGATCGGTCTCCTCGTCCACGCACAGCGAGACGAGCCCGATCCGCTCGGCCTCGGCGCCGTCGAGCGGGCGGCAGGTCATCAGGTAGTACTTCGCCTTCGCCATCCCACACAGCAGCGGCCAGCAGATCGCCGCGTGGTCTCCCGCCGCGACGCCGAGGCGGGTGTGCCCGTCGATGATCTTCGCCGACTTCGCCACCACCGACACGTCCGCGAGCATCCCGGCCACCAGCCCGGCACCGACCGCCGGGCCGTGGATCGCGGACACGATCGGTTTCGTGCAGTCGAGCACGTTGTAGACCAGGTCCCGCGCCTCGCGCATGACCTTGGAGCGGACGCCGAAGTCCTCGGCCATCTTCTCGATCATCTCGAACGCACCGCCCGCGGAGAACGCCTTGCCCTCGCCGCGGATCAGCACCGCCTTCACCGCCGGGTCCGCGTCGAACTCCCGCCAGACGTCCGCAAGGTCGGCGTGCGCTCCCTCGCTCACCGCGTTGAGGTTCGGCGCGTCGAGCACCAGTTCCGCGACACCGGACTCGTCCGGCCCGTCGACCCGGAGATGAGCGAACCGCGCGTAACGACTCATGGACAACCCTTCCTCGGTTTCTTCTCCCGCATCCGGATACAGAAAACACTTTATATGATGTTCTGGCAACGTGAGCGTGGTCGCCCGGCGAAGCGATTCGTCAGTGCCGGGGCCCAGCCACCACACCTCGGTCGTGCAGGCCGCCGATCTCCGCCGCGGCGAACCCGAGCCGCTCCGCCAGAATCTCGTCCGTCTCCCGGCCCAGCTCCGGTGCCTCGCCGGCTTCCCCGTGCGCACCGTTCCACCGCAACGGCGACCGCGCGGTGATCGCCGCCTCCCCGCCGGGCAGCTCGAGATCGGCCAGCACCGCATGAGCACCGGCGCGGTGTGCGGCCACCACGTCGCCCATCCCCTGGTAGCGGCCCCACAGGACGCGAGCCGCGTCGAGTTCGCGGTGCACCTGCGCCAGGTCGCGCGCGGCGAACCACGGACGCAGGATCGCGGCGATCGTTTCCCGGAGTCGGTAGCGGTCGGCCTCGTCGGCCAGGTCCGCCCCCATCGCCTTCTCCAGCGCCGCGAACACTTCCCCGGTGCCGGTGACCTTGCACAGCGCGGCCCATTGGCCTTCGGTCAGCGCCACTACCATCACGCGGTGCCCGTCTGAGCATTCGAAGTCGACTCCGAAGCTGCCGTAGACGTGGTTGCCGTGCCTCGGGCGCTCGCGGCCCCGCTCGGCGACCTCGGACAGCCAGCCGAGATTCGCCACGCCGGCCAGCGCGACGTCGGCGAGCGCCAGTTGGACGTATGCGCCCCGGCCGGTCCGGGCCCGGTCGTGCAGCGCCGCGAGCACCGCGGTCGACACGGTGAGCCCGGTGACGAGGTCCCATGCGGGAAGGACGTGGTTCACCGGCGCGCCGCCGGTTTCCGGCCCGGTGATGCCGGGGATGCCGACCTCCGCGTTCACGGTGTAGTCCACCGCCGGGCGGCCGTCGGGATAGCCCTGCACCCGCACGTGCACCAGGTCCGGCCTGCGCGCAGCGAGCGCCTCGTTGGCCATCCACCGGCGGCCGACCACGTTGTCCACGAGCACGCCGCGGTCGTCCCCCGGCGCGGCGATCAACGCGGCGACGAGCTCTCGGCCCTCGTCCGAGCGCAGGTCGACCGCGATCGAGCGCTTGCCCTTGTTGAGCGACGCCCAGTAGTACGAGTCGGCGTCCGCCGGTCCCGCGCCGCCTCCGGCCACCGGCCAGCGGTGGTGGTCGCTGCCGCCGCCGACCGGATCGACGCGGATGACGTCCGCGCCGAGCTGGGCCAGCGTCATCCCGCCGGTCGGACCTGCCACGAAGCTCGCGCATTCGACGATCTGCAGCCCGGCGAGCGGTTTCCCGGTGCGGTCCGCCATGTCCTCCACCCTTCCACGATGCATTATCCAGAATATATGCACCGTCCGCCGGGTCAGGCCACCGTGGGCAGCACCCGTTCGGAGACCTCCAGCACCCGGCCCAGCGCGGGCTCGACGTTCTCGTCGCGCCACAGCAGGTAGACGTACATCGCCGGGAGCGGATCGGCCAGGGAAAGCACGCGCATCCCGTCCAGCGCCAGCTGTTCGGCGGCCGAATCGGTGGTGAGGTGCAACCCGACGCCCGCCGCGACGAGCGCGACGCACGTCCAGGTGTCCGGTGCGGTCTGGACGATATCGGGCGAGAAACCCGCCGAGTGGCACGATGAGACGAACATCGCCCGCACCGCCGAGCCGAACGCCTCCGGCAGCGTGATGAACGGTTCGTCGCGCAAGTCGGCCAGCGACACGGATTTCCTCCGGGCCGCCGGGTGGTCCGAGGGCGCGATCAGCACCCCGCGCTCCCGCCCGACCGCGCGACTGCCGATGCCCGGAGGCGCGTGCTCGAACCGGGCGATCGCGAGATCGGTGTTGTGCTCCAGCAGTTCCCGCACCGCGATCGGCCCGTACCGGCCGGGCCGCACGGAGAGGTCGATCCGCTCGTACTGCTCCCGCACCGCGCGGGCCAGCCGGGCGACCATCGCCTGCGAGGACGGTCCGGCGAAACTCAGCCGCACCCGCCCGCTGTCGCCGCGCTGCGCGGCCGCCACGTCCGCCCGCGCCCGTTCCCCCATCCGCAGGATCGCGGCGGCGGGTTCCAGCAGCGCCCGCCCGGCCGGCGTCAACTCCACCCGCCGGGTGGTCCGCTCGAACAGCGGCGCGCCGAGTTCGGCCTCCAGCGCGCGCACGGTACGGCTCAAATACGGCTGGGCCAAGTGCAATCGCTCCGCTGCCCGTCCGAAGTGGAGTTCCTCGGCGACCACGCGGAACACCTCGAGCTGGGAAAGATCCATCCGTACATTATATCTAATTCTGCAACAATCACCGCCCAATTGGTATTGGACACGCATCAGCGGCAGGGGCAGCATGGGCTCCCATGAACAGTCAGGTCAGCGCCGACGACTTCGCCGACATCCTCGCCCAGGTCCGGCATTTCGTGCGCGATGCCGTGGTGCCACGGGAAAACGAGATCATGGCGAGCGACCGGATCCCCGAGGACATCCGGTCCGCCGCGGCGGAGATGGGCCTGTTCGGCTACGCCATCCCGCAGGAGTGGGGCGGCCTGGGTCTCGATCTGACCCAGGACGTCGAACTGGCGATGGAGTTCGGCTACACGTCGCTGGCGCTGCGGTCGATGTTCGGCACCAACAACGGCATCGCCGGACAGGTCCTCGTCGGCTTCGGCACCGACGAGCAGAAAAAGCAGTGGCTCGAACGCATCGCCTCCGGCGACGTGGTCGCCTCCTTCGCGCTGACCGAACCCGGTGCCGGATCGAATCCGGCCGGGCTGCGCACCAAAGCCGTCCGGGACGGCGCGCACTGGGTGATCGACGGCCAAAAGCGGTTCATCACCAACGCGCCGTCCGCGGACCTCTTCATCACTTTCGCCCGCACCGGCGAAGCCGCTCCCGGCAATCCCGGAATCGCGGTGTTCCTGGTTCCCGCCGACACGCCTGGCGTCTCCGTCGGCCCGAAAGACGCGAAGATGGGCCAGGAGGGCGCACTCACCGCGGACGTGCACTTCGACGGCGTGCGCGTCCCTGATTCCGCGCTTGTCGGCGGCTCCGAGGAAGTCGGCTACCGCGCGGCGATGACGTCGCTGGCGCGCGGCCGCGTGCACATCGCCGCGCTCGCGGTCGGGTCCGCGCAGCGCGCGCTGGACGAATCGGTCGCCTATGCCGCGGCCAACACCCAGGGCGGCGTCCCGATCGGCGACCACCAGCTCGTGCAAGCGATGCTGGCCGACCAGTACACGGGGGTCGCCGCCGGGCGGGCGCTCGTGCGCGACGCCGCGGCCGCCTACGTGAGCGGTGCGGACCGCCGGGTCGCGCCGTCCGCGGCGAAGCTGTTCTGCACCGAAATGGCCGGCCGGGTGGCGGATCTGGCGGTGCAGGTCCACGGCGGCACCGGCTACATGCGCGAGGTCCCGGTGGAGCGGATCTACCGGGAAGTGCGGCTGTTGCGCCTCTACGAAGGCACCAGCGAGATCCAGCGGCTGATCATCGGCGGCTCGCTGTACCGCGCCGAGCGCAAGAAATCCTGAGAGGAACTCCATGGCATTGCTGAACGGGCGGACCGCAGTCGTCACCGGCGGCGCGCAAGGCATCGGTTTCGCCATCGCGGAACGCTTCGTCGCCGAGGGCGCACGCGTGGTACTGGGCGACTTGGACCTCGACGCGACCGAAGCCGCGGTGCGGCGGCTGGGCGGCACAGAGGTCGCCGCCGCGGTGCGCTGCAACGTCACCGACTCGTCCGATGTGGACGCTCTGCTCGCTCGGGCGGTCGACGGTTTCGGCTCGCTGGACGTGGTCGTGAACAACGCGGGCATCACGCGCGACGCGACGATGCGGACCATGACCGAGGACCAGTTCGACCAGGTCGTCAACGTGCACCTCAAGGGCAGCTGGAACGGCACCCGCAAGGCCGCGGCGATCATGCGCGAACAGCGCTCCGGCGCGATCGTGAACATCTCCTCGCTGTCGGGCAAAGTCGGCATGGTCGGCCAGACCAACTACTCCGCAGCGAAGGCCGGGATCGTCGGCCTCACCAAGGCCGCGGCCAAGGAAATGGCCCACCACGGCGTGCGGGTCAACGCGGTGCAGCCGGGGCTCATCCGCTCCGCGATGACCGAGGCCATGCCGGAAAAGGCGTGGGAGCAGAAGATGAACGAGATCCCGATGCGCCGCGCCGGCGAGGTCGCCGAGGTCGCGAACGTCGTGCTGTTCCTCGCCTCCGATCTGTCCTCTTACATGACCGGCACGGTGCTCGAAGTCACCGGCGGACGGTTCATGTGACCCACTCCCCCGAAAGGCCCGCCATGCGCGAAGTCGTGATCTGCGAACCCGTCCGCACCCCGATCGGCCGGTACGGCGGCAGCCTCCGGCCGCTCAGCGCCGCCGATCTCGGCGAGGCCGCGCTGCGCGGGCTGCTGGAACGCACCGGGCTGGACCCGGCCGCCGTCGAGGACGTCATCCTCGGCCACTGCTACCCCAACAGCGACGCGCCCGCCATCGGCCGCGTCGTCGCGCTCAACGCCGGGCTGCCGGTGACGGTGCCGGGCATGCAGGTCGACCGGCGCTGCGGGTCGGGCCTGCAATCGGTGCTGCAAGCCGCGATGCAGGTCGGCTCCGGCGTGAGCGAGCTGATCGTCGCGGGCGGCGCGGAAAGCATGAGCAATGTCGCGTTCTACTCGACCGATATGCGCTGGGGCGTCAAGGGCAACGGCGTCATGCTGCACGACGGTCTCGCCCGGGGCCGGGTCACCGCGGGCGGCCGCGACTACCCCGTCCCCGGCGGAATGCTGGAAACGGCGGAGAACCTGCGCCGCGAGTACTCGATCTCGCGCGAGGAACAGGATCAGCTGGCGGTGACGTCGCACCAGCGTGCGGTCGCCGCACAGCAGTCCGGCGTGTTCGCCGACGAGATCGTGCCGGTCGTGGTGCCCGACCGCAAGGGCGACATCACGGTCGACACCGACGAGCACCCCCGCGCCGACACTTCCGTGGAATCGCTGGCGAAACTCCGGCCCGTCCTGTCCAAACAGGATCCCGAGGCGACAGTCACCGCCGGGAACGCCAGCGGCCAGAACGACGCCGCCGCGATGTGCGTCGTCACCCATCCCGAGCGCGCCGCGCAGCTCGGCCTGCGGCCGTTGGTGCGGCTCGTTTCCTGGGCAGTGGCCGGGGTGGAGCCGAAGGTCATGGGCATCGGCCCGGCGCCCGCCACCCGCGCCGCACTCGACCGTGCCGGGCTCGAACTCTCGGATCTCGACCTGATCGAGCTGAACGAGGCGTTCGCCGCGCAGGCACTCGCCTGCACCCGCGAATGGGGCTTCGGCGAGAAGGACTTCGAGCGGGTCAACGTGCACGGCTCGGGCATCTCGCTGGGCCACCCGGTCGGCGCGACCGGCACCCGGATCCTGACCACGCTGTCCCGCGAACTGGTCCGCCGCGAGGCCCGCTACGGCCTCGAAACGATGTGCATCGGCGGCGGACAGGGACTCGCCGCGATCTTCGAACGGTTCCCGGCATGACGCGCGAATTCTCGTCGCTGGACGACGTCCGCGCCGCGCTCGGAACCCCTCTCGGCCCCACTCCCTGGCTAACGGTGCAGCAGCCGCGCATCGACGCGTTCGCCGAGGCGACCGGCGACCACCAGTGGATCCACGTCGATCCCGAACGCGCCGCGGCGGGACCGTACGGCGCCACCATCGCGCACGGCTACCTCACGCTGTCGCTGATCCCGCAGTTCGGACCGCAGCTGTTCCGGTTCGGCTTTGGTTCCGCGCGGCTGAACTACGGACTGAACAAGGTCCGGTTCCCCGCCGCGGTCGCCTCCGGCGGCCGGGTGCGCGCCACCGCGGAGTTCCTCGACCTGCGCGAGACCGGCACCGGTGCGCAACTGACCACTCGCTACACCCTCGAACTCAACGGCACCGACAAGCCGGCCTGCGTCGCCGAGGCGCTGACCCTGTTGCTGCCCTGAACCAGGAGAACGAAGAACCATGGCTCGTTTGGCCCGGACCGCGGGTTTGTCGGATGTGCAGCAGGAGATTCTGTCCACGGTGCGCTCGTTCGTGGACAAGGAGATCATCCCGCACGCGCAGGCGCTGGAGCATGCGGACGAGTATCCGGCGGAGATCGTCGAGGGGATGAAGGAGATGGGCCTGTTCGGGCTCACCATCCCGGAGGAGTACGGCGGCCTGGGCGAGTCGCTGCTCACTTATGCGCTGGTGGTGGAGGAGATCGCGCGGGGCTGGATGAGCGTGTCCGGCGTGATCAACACGCACTTCATCGTGGCGCACATGATCACCCGTCACGGGACGCCGGAGCAGAAGCAGCATTTCCTGCCCCGGATGGCGACCGGCGAGGTCCGCGGCAGCTTCTCGATGTCGGAGCCGGACCTGGGGTCGGACGTGGCGGCGATCAAGACCCGCGCTAAGCGCGAGGGCGACGACTACGTGATCGACGGCGCGAAGATGTGGCTGACCAACGGCGGCTCCTCCAACCTGATCGCGCTGCTGGTGAAGACCGACGAGGGCGCGGAGAAGGCGCATCAGAACCTGACGACGTTCCTGGTCGAGAAGCCGTCGGGGTTCGGCGAGGTGCTTCCGGGGCTGACGATCCCGGGCAAGATCGACAAAATGGGCTACAAGGGCGTCGACACCACCGAAGCGGTGTTCGACGGCTTCACGATCGGCGCGGACAAGGTGCTGGGAGAGGCGCCGGGCAAGGGCTTCTCGTACATGATGGACGGCGTCGAGGTCGGCCGGGTGAACGTGGCCGCGCGGGCGTGCGGGATCGCGATCCGGTCGTTCGAGCTGGCGATCGCCTACGCGCAGCAGCGGTCGACGTTCGGCAAGCCGATCGCGCAGCACCAGGCGATCGCGTTCAAGCTCGCCGAGATGGCGACGAAGGTCGAGGCCGCGCACCTGATGATGGTGAACGCGGCCCGGTTGAAGGATTCCGGCGCCCGCAACGACGTCGAGGCGGGGATGGCGAAGCTGATCGCCAGCGAGTACTGCGCCGAGGTGACCCAGGAGGCGTTCCGGATCCACGGCGGGTACGGCTACTCGAAGGAATACGAGATCGAGCGCCTGATGCGCGAGGCCCCGTTCCTGCTGATCGGCGAGGGCACCAGCGAAATCCAGAAAACCATCATCAGCCGCGGCCTCCTCCGCGACTACCAGGCCTGATCTTGGTATATATAATGTTTACATGAGCTTCTTCGTCGCGGAGCCCGATGGCGTCCTGCGCCCGCTGCCCGCCGCCCGTGCACATTGGGGCGGCGGGCAGCTGCGCGGAATGGCCACCAGCGGCGCGCTCGCCCGCGCAGCAGAGCAGGCGCTGCAGCACTCCGGAGGCTCTTCTCTGCTGCGTCCGGCCCGCTGGACCGTCGATCTCTTGCGCCCAGCGGCTTACGAACCGTGCGAGGCCACCGCGGAGATAGTCCGGCTGGGCCGGCGGTTGTGCCTGATCGAAGCGTCACTCCGGCAGCGAGACGTGCTCGTCGGCCGGGCGACCGCGCTGTTCCTCGCCGCCGGCGGGCCGGTGAGCGGCAAAGTGTGGGCCCCGTCCGCCGTGCCGGAACCGCCGCCGCAGGACCTGCGGCCGGAGACCGCCGAGCCGCGGATCTACCACAGCACGAGCGTCGGCTGGACCAGCTCGCCCGAACCGCACCAGAACGCGGACCGGAAGATGCTCTGGGCGTTCCCCCAGCAGCTCGTGCGCGGAGAACAGCCGACCCCGTTCCAGAACGCCGCGGCGGTCGCCGACCTGGTGAACGTGGTAGCCAACTGGGGCGACGCCGGACTCGAGTTCATCAACGCCGACCTCGTTCTCGCCTTGTCCCGCACCCCGGGCGCCGACCTGCAGCTGGGCTTGTCGGCCGAGCTGCGCGCCGAGGACGACGGCGTCTCGACCAGCACGGCCACGGTGTTCGACCGCAGCGGAGTCCTCGGCACGGTGACCGGGGCAGCACTCGCCGCGCCCGCCCCGGTCGACCTCCGCATCGTCGGCGCCGTTCCCGGAGACTCCGTTTCGGACGAGGCCCCCAGGAAGTCCGGGCTCAGTGATCGTGCAGGATGACGCCCCGGATGATTTCCCCGGCGCGCAGGTCCGCGTAACCCTGGTTGATCTCGTCGAGCCGGTAGTGCCGGGTCGCGAGTTCGTCCAGTTTGAGCCGTCCGGCGTCGTAGAGCCGCAGCAGTTTCACGATGTCGTACTGCGGGTTCAGGGTGCCGAACATCGAGCCCTTGATGGTTTTCTCGTATTTCGTCAGCACCGCGCCGGACACGTGTACGGTCAGGTCCTCCGGCGCGCCGAGCCCGGTGACGACCACCGTCCCGCCCTTGCCGACGACGTCAAACGCCTGCTGGACAACCTTCTCGTCCACGACCCCGACCGTCACCAGAGCCTGGTCCGCGCCTTGGCCCCAGGTCAGCTCGTTCACCTTCTCAGCCGCCTCCTCCGCCGTGGCGAAAGCGTGCGTCGCACCCAGCTTCAACGCGGTTTCCCGTTTGAACTCCACCGGATCCACCGCCACGACGAACTTCGCCCCGGCATACGCGGCGCCCTGGATCGAGTTGATCCCGATCCCGCCGATCCCGTACACCACCGCCGTGTCGCCGACGTGCACTCCCCCGGCGACCGTGGCGGTGCCCCAACCGGTCGGCACGCCGCAGCCGACCAGGACCGCGACCTCCAGCGGGAGCCAATCGTCCACTTTGACCACCGAACGCTCCGAAACCGTGGCCCGCTCGGAGAACGTGCCGAGCATCGCGATGCTCCCGTACTCCCGGCCGTCGTCGCCGCGATAGCGGAACTTGCCGTCAGGGAAGGTCCCGTCGATCGAGTTCGCACCCCAGTCGCACAGGCTGGAGCGACCGGTCGCGCAGTACCGGCAGACACCGCAGCTCGGCATGAAGCTGCAGACGACATGGTCGCCTTCGGCCACCCTGGTCACGCCGGGACCGACCGATTCGACGATGCCCGCGCCCTCGTGGCCCGCGACGACCGGCTTGCGCCCGGGCAGCACGCCGTCCACGAGATGCAGATCGGAGTGGCACAGCCCGGAGGCGACGAACTTGACGTGCACCTCGCCCGGTCCGGGCTCGGCGACTTCCAGGGTGCGCACCTCGAACTCGGTGGCGTCCTGGTCCACGACTGCGGCTCGCGTCTTCATCCGCGGACGCTCCCTTCCAGTTCGTCGGCCAGTTCGGCCGAAATTCCGTACGCCTTCAGCTCCACATAGGACTCGAAGCCCTCCCGTCCGCCTTCGCGGCCGACCCCGCTGGCCTTGAAACCTCCGATCGGGGCGTGGAATCCGGCCACGGCTCCGTTCACCTCGACCGTCCCGGTCCGCATCCGGCGGGCCACCGCGAGCGCGTGCAACGGGTCGGCGCTGAACACCGAGCCGCTGAGGCCGTAGTCGGAATCGTTGGCGATGGCGACCGCTTCGTCCTCGTCGCCGAAGGTGAGCACGGACAACACCGGCCCGAAAATCTCCTCCTGGGCGATCTTCATCCCCGGCGCGACCCCGGTGAACACCGTCGTTTCGACGAACCAGCCGCGGTCCAGCCCCGCCGGACGGCCGCCGCCCACGAGCACCTTCGCACCTTCCGCGCGTCCGGCCTCGATGTAGCCTTCGACGCGTTCGCGTTGCCGGGAGCTCACCAGCGGCCCGATCTGGGTGGCCGGGTCGAGCGGATCCCCGACGGGCATCTCCGAGGCCATCGCAGCCAGACGGTCCAGCAGTTCCGCTTCCCGCGCCCGGGAAACCACGATCCGGGTCTTGTTGTTGCACGCCTGCCCGTTGTAGCGCAGCGAAAGCGTCCGGACGGACTCGATCACCCGGTCCAGGTCGGCGTCGTCGAGCACGATCGCAGCCGACTTCCCGCCGAGTTCCAGGTTCACCCGGCGGAAATCCTGCCCGCACAAGGCGCCGATCCGGGCTCCCGCCGCACTGGACCCGGTGAACGACACCTTGTCCACGCCGCGGTGCTTGACCAGGTATTCGCTCGCCTCGCGATCGGCGGGCACCACGTTGAGCACCCCGGCGGGCAATCCCGCTTCCTCGGCCGCTTCCGCGAGGAGATACGCGTCGAGCGGAGCCTCCGGCGAGGGCTTGAGGATCACCGTGCACCCGGCCAGCAACGCGGGGGCCAGCTTGATCATCGCGACCGTCATCGGCGAGTTCCACGGCACGATCGCGGCCACCACGCCGACCGGCTCGGCCGTCACCAGGGAGGTGCCGGTCGCGGTCCGGCGCACCTCGCTCCACGGATAGTCCGGGGCCAGTTCGAGAAAGGTGTCGAGCAGGACCCGCGGCCCGCCCGCCTGCATCGGCCGCGACTGCGCGATCGGGCAGCCCATCTCCTCCGACACCAGGGTCGCGATGGTTTCCTCCTGCGCGGCCAGCAGGTCGCGCAGCCGCCGGACCACAGCCATCCGCTCGGCGAGCTCCATCCGTGGCCACGGCCCGCGGTCGAACGCCTCGCGCGCCGCGGCGACGGCGGAGTCGACGTCGTCGGGGGTCCCGGCCGGGACGGACGCCAGCACCTGTTCGGTGAACGGCGAAATCACCTCGAGCCGTTCCGTCGAAGCCGGCCGCACCCATCTGCCGCCGATGAACAATGAATCGTAATTTCCTTGCCACACCACGGTGTTCTCCTCAGTCCAGCTGCTTGTCGTGCAGCGGCGGCAGCGCGGACAACGACACCTCGGTCTCGAGCAAAGTGCCGCAGCCCGGGCACACGAACTCGCGGAACACGAGGGTGTCCTCGTCGACGTAGGTGGTCGGGTCGACCCACACCCGTTCGGTCGTGCCCAGCGGGGTTTCGATCGCACGGCACCCCAGCTTGTAGTTGCCGCCCGCGGCGGCCAGTCCGGTCCGGCACCGGCCGCAGGAGGTCTCCCCCGCCGCGGACACGACGAGGTTCTCGTCGAGCCATCGGGAGCCGCCGGGCAGCACCGGTTCCGGGGCCTGCGGCAGCGGTCCGCGCCCGAGCCGACGTCCGCGCAGTTCCGCCCGGCGCTGCTCCGTGGCTTCGCGGTCGATCTGCTCGCCGTCGAGCACCACCCCGTACACCGCGCCGGCGTGCGCCGCGGTCACCGAACCTTCGTCCAGGTCGCGTTGCACCGCGGCGAGATCGCGTTCAAGCGGGTCTCCGAACCCGCCGCCGCCCAACCAGCCGTTGGCGAACACGTCGTTCAGCCCGATCGGCGTGATGCCGCCCTGCGACGGCGGCCATTCGATCTCGACGTCGACGTCGTCCTCGCCTGCCGGAACCGTGCCCTCGCCGTACTGCTTCCAGACGGTGCTCTCGCGGGCGATCTTGTAGTAGCCCGACCGCGACGGCCAGCCGCCGCACAGGCCCGCCCCGCCAGGGATCGCGGTGCCCGAGGCGTAGTTGACGTTGAACAGGTCGCCCGGCGTGTCGTGCGGCACGAGCGCGGAGCGGCCGCCGTTGCCGCCGCGGAACTTCCCCGGCCCGCCGGTGTCCGGCGCCTCCGAGCGGTACAGCCACAGCAGCGGTTCGTACCACTCCTGAGATTCGATGTTCGGGATCTCCGTCGACGGGCCGAGCATCATGCCCGCGGTGTCGTCGCCGTCGGCCCACGACCGGGCCCCGATCCCGCCCGCGCACGGGTCGAGGGACAGCGCGAGCGTGGGCAGCCCGGTCTTGTTGGTGCCGCCGATCATCTGGAACACCCAGCCGGGCGTCGAGACGGCCAGCAGGTTCCGCCGGTATTCCGGGCTCGCGGCGAGCATTTTGGACACCACGACCGTCGCCGAGTTGACGCTGCTCCACGCCGCCTGACAGGTGCCGCCGCCCGCCGCGGCCGGGAACTCCGCGGCCAGGATCGTGCCCGGCTTGAACCGGAACTCGACCGCCCGCAGCATCGCGCCCGGCGCCCAGGGCAGGTCCGGGCACAACAGCGGCAGCACCGCGGACATGATCCCGGCCTCGGCCAGCGACCGGCCGCAGTTGATCGCGCCGACCTGCGGGTCCACGTCCTCCAGGTCGAATACCAGTCGGTCGCCGCGTTTGTGCATCGTCACCGGGAGGTGGTAGACGCCGCGGTCGCCGACGCCTGCCGAGTCCCACAGGTAGTGGTGGCGCCAGGTGCCGTCGGGCAGTTCGGCCAGCCTGCCGCGGAACCGGGTTTCGGTGGTGTCCAGGGTTTCCCGGATCACCGCGGCGACCACGTCCGCGCCGTAGTGGCGGGTCAGGTCCTGCACACGTTCGGTCGCGACCGAGGTGGCCGCGAGCAGCGCGCGCAGGTCCAGCGCCGCCGACTGCGGCATCCGGCTGCGGCGCAGGAACATGTCCTCGATGTCGGCCCGGATCTCGCCGTTCTCCAGGATCTTCACCGGCGGGATCGGCACGCTTTCGGAGAACACGTCCTCCGCGTCCGGGATCATGCTGCCCGGGAACCGGCCGCCGAGGTCGAGGAAGTGCAGGGTCGCCCCGGTCCAGCCGAACAGCTTGCCGTCGACGAAGATCGGCCGGACGATCGCCGCGTCGCTCTGGTGCGCCGAGCCGACCCACGGGTCGTTGACCAGGAAGGCGTCTCCGTCGCGGATGCCCGGGTTGGTGCTGCGGTTTTCCAGCGTCCACTGGATCAGCCGCTGCACGACCGTGCCGTGGACGCTGATGTAGGAACCCAGCTCGAACAGGTCGCCGCGCGCGTCGCCGAGCGCGGTGTTGAAGTCGGCGGCCTCGGCAGCGGCCAGCGAACCGGAGACCTTGCTGATGGTGACCGCGGATTCGTCGTTGATCTGGGTCAGCTTGTGCGACACGACCGCGTAGGTGACCGGGCCGACCTCGACGTCGTCCGGCGCCTCGTACAACGGCAGGCGCGGGTCGATGACGAGTTCGCCGGCCTGCTTCGCGACCGACTGGAACTTCTCGGAACCGGGGATGGCTGGTGCGCTCATGATGTTCCCTCGTGCTCGTCGGGTCAGGGGACGGTGATGACGTAGTTGCCGAAGCCGTCGACGTCGAGCCGCTGCCCGGGCCGCACCGCGACCGTGGTCGTCGGCAGCTCGATCACGGCGGGGCCGGAGAGCGATACGCCGGGGACCATGCCGTCCGGGCTGTAGATCGCGGTGCGCAGCGAGCCGCGCTCCTCGTACCAGTACACGTCGCGGAACCGGTTCGGTTCGGCCTGCGCGCCGGGCTCCGGCGCGACCTGCTTGATGCCGGGCTTCGGCCGGATGCCGTAGGCCTGGACCCGGAAGTTCATCCACTCGATTCCGGCCGCGGCGAACGCGCTGACCTTGCCGAACAGCTGCTCGTACCGATCCTCGAACGCCTGGGCCACCTGGGCCATCGACTCCTCGGTGAGCGCGCCCGCGGGCACCGGAACGGTCACCTCGTGCACCTGGGTTCCGTACCGTAGTTCGGCGAACCGCTCCAAGCGGCGGTCCTTCTCCGGCACGCCGTCGCCCGCGAGCCGCTCCATCGCCTCCTGTTCCAGGTCCGCGAACACCCGGGCGACCTCGTCGACCGGGAACGGAGCCGCGACTGGATGCGACAGCTCGTGCGTGTGGTGGATGTCCGCACTCGCGATGCCCCACGCGGAGAACACCGAAGCCAGCTCTCCCCCGGGCACGACCATCGACTTCGCGCCGAGCTGCGCGGCGTATGCGGTGCCGTGCAGCGGGCCGCCCCCGCCGAACAGGAAGACCGCGAACTCGCGCGGGTCGTAGCCGCGTTCGACGGTCATCTGCCGCACGAGATCGGCCATGTGATGGTCGGCGATCTCCGCGATCGCGGCCGCCGCTTCCTCGATCGACAACCCCAGCGGCTGCGCGACGTGCTTGTCCACCGCGTCTCGCGCGGAAGCGACGTCGAGCCGCATCTTGCCGCCGAGGAACGTCTCCGGATCGATGAACCCGAGGATGACGTCGGCGTCGGTGACCGTCGGGTACTCGCCGCCCTGGGCGTAGCAAACCGGGCCGGGCCGCGCCCCCGCGCTCTCCGGGCCGACCGTCAGCCGCCCCGACAGCGCGTCGACCCGCGCGATGCTGCCGCCGCCCGCGCCGATCGAAACGACGTCCACGACCGGCAGGAACAGCTCGTGCTGGTGCACGATCGTGGTCGGCGTCAGCACCGGGCTGCCGTCGACCACGAGGCCGACGTCGAAGGTGGTGCCGCCGACGTCGGTGCAGATGACGTTCGGCATTCCCATGGCCTCGCCGAGTTTCTGGGCACCGAGCACCCCGCCGGTCGGTCCGGAACCGATCAGGTTCACTGGCAGCTGCTGCACGGTCGCTGCCCGGTCGAGGCCGCCGTTGCCCTGCATCACCAGCATCCGGCCGCGCCCGAGCTTCACCTCGGCCATTGTCTCTTCGAGCCGGCGGATGTGCTCGGTCGCGACCGGAGTCATCGCCGCGTTGTAGGCGGTCGCCGCCATCCGCTGGTACTCGCCCAGTTTCGGGGCCAGCTCGCAGGAAAGCGTCACCGGCACGTCGGGAGCGAGTTCCCCGACGAGCTCGCGGACCCGCTTCTCGTGCGCGTCGTTGCGGAAGGACCACAGCAGGCACACCGCGATCGCGGTCACCCCGGCCTCGACTAGTTCGGCGATCGCCGTGCGCACGCTCTGCTCGTCCAACGGGGAGATGACCGAGCCTTTGTAGTCGACGCGCTCGCTGACCTCTTTGATCATGCGTCGGGTATGAGGCACCAGCTGGTCCGGCTTGCGGCGCTCGGCGTACTTGCGGAGGCTTTCGGTGCTGAACCCGTTCGTCCGGCTCGTCGCTCGGGCGATCGACAGCGTGTCGGCGAACCCTCGGGTCGTGATGATGCCGGCGTTCGCCGCCTGACCGGTGGTGATGGCGTTCGTGACGATCGTGGTGCCGTAGGCGAACGCCTCGGTCTCGCTCAGCACGTCCGGCAGGGAGCGGCCCAGGTTGGCCGCCGCGTCCGAGACGCTGTCCACGACACCCTGGACGAACTCCGGCGGGGTGGAAGGCCGTTTGCCGATGGTCACGGCCCCGTCGGAGTCGAGGACGACCGTGTCGGTGAACGTCCCTCCGGTGTCCGTCTGGATGAAAAAGCCCATGACGCTCCCTCGATGCTTCGTTGCATTGATCCCGGCCGGGGGAAGATGGCGAGAACCGTACGGTCGGGGAGACGGCCGTCACTATCCGCGAACCGCTGCCGGGACAGCCGGAATGCGCACGGCTTGCCCTGCTCCGGTCCTGCTCGTAACATCACACATTAAATATTTAGTGAGCGAGCCAAAGGAGGCAGCAGTGCCCGCGAAGGAGCTCGCTGCTGCCCCTGGGCAGCCGCTGCGCTTCCGCACGGACGACCTCGACGCCGCCCGCGAAGAAGCCAGCCGCGCGTTCGTGGAACACGACGTCCGGCTCTCGGGCCGCCTGGACTTCCGGCTCGACCTCGCACCGGGACCGCGGCTCACGCTCAGCCAGATCGCCTACGGCGCGGACGCGGTCGTCACCGCGCCTCCGATGCGCGACTGCTACGACCTGAACCTGCCCGTCTCCGGCACCAGCACCGCCGAACAGTCCGGTGCGCGCCAGACGATCCGGGCCGGACAGTCAGGCGCGACGTTCTTGCCGGACGCCCCGCTGCGAGTGCGGTGGAGCGCCGACGCGCGGCAGTACGTGCTGAAGATCCCCAAGCCGGTTCTCGACAATCACGCAGCGAAGCTCGCCGGACTGCGCGGCAGCGAGGGAATCCGGTTCGACCTCACCTTCGACCTGCACTCCGGACGCGGGCAGTCGCTGCTCGCGACGGTCGGGTTCCTCTACTCCGAACTGACCCGCCCGAACGGCCTCCCGACCATGCCGACCGCGTGCCATGAACTGGAGGCGGTCCTCATGACACAGCTGCTGATGACCGCGCCGAACCAGCTTTCCCCGGTGTTGCACGGAAACCCCGCCCCGCCCCGGCAGTCCCGGATCCGGGACGTGATGGAGTACGTCGACGCGAATCCTGCCGCGATCACCAGCATCGCCGATCTGGCCGCACAGGCGGGCCTGAGCGCGCGAGCGTTGCAGGCGGGCTTCCAGGACGTCGCCGGGGTCTCCCCCGCCGCGTACGTCCGCCAGGTCCGACTCGACCGCGCCCATCGCGAACTGACCGCGGGAACCGGCGGCTCGGTCACCGAAGTCGCCGCACGCTGGGGATTTTTCCACCTCAGCCGGTTCGCCGCTCAGTACCGCCGCCGCTTCGGCGTACTGCCGTCGGAGACAGCGCGGAAGGCAGGCCTCAGCGACCCGCCTTGATCCGCCTGCCCGGCTCGGGGACCCTCCAGAAGCCGCGTTCCTCCAGCAACGCGACAGCCTGATCGCCGCCGCGCCGGAAGTGCCCTTCGACCAGCCTGCGCGCCTTCACCCGAGACCTGGTCCGCACTGCCGCCACGATCTCGCGGTGGTCCTGATGCGCCGTCTCCGCCCAGCCGTGATGAGCTTCGTAGAACCCGGCCGGGACGCCCGCTGCCAGCAGTTTCAGTTCGCTCAGCAGTCGAGGGGATTCAGCCCCGCGATTGAGCACGCGGTGGAACTCGAAATTCAGCCGCTCCTGCGCCGCCGGCGATTCCTCTGTCTCCAACTGCTCCGCGAGGTCAGCCAACGCGTCCAGCTCCGGTTTCGGCAAACGCGTCGCCGCTCGCTCCGCGGCAAGCCCGGCGAGCATCAGGTACTGGTCCCGGATGTCTTCACGAGTCAAGGAGGCCGGGAACACTCCGCGATGCGGCACAATCAGCGCCTCCCGCACCGGCAGGCGGCTCACCCCCAGGTAATCGGCGAGGCCTCCCTGGTCGATCCGCGCGCCCGGCCGCCAGGACCCGGAGAAGATGCGCTCCCGGATCTCCTCCATGACCTCGCCTTTCAGCGAATGCCGCCACCGCGCCGTGTCTTGCCCGTCCCGGACGTCCGCCACGCGACCGGACCATTGGATACACGATACATTTTACGTTATCTCCCTCCGGAGCCTTTCCTGCGCGTCCCGATGCCGTGCCCGCGGAAAACGCCAGAGCCACCGCACTGTTTCCGCTCAACCGCAACGGGCCGCCCGCCGCCCTCCCCCGCACTCCGGCCGGCGACAGACGTTCCGTAGCCGTCCGACCACAAGCCGAAACCACCGCCGAGCACCGCGATCTCGATCATTGACACTCGCCCACCGGCCTGTAAGCATCAACATAATATTTAATGTTCCAAGCGGTCATCGGAGACCGGCGAGGTCCGCCGACCGCACGGTTCCCCCACGAAGGGCGGTCTGCATGACCACCACACCGAGCGGCCGGCAGGCCCGCCGGGCCGCGTTCGCGAGCATGATCGGCTCGACGATCGAGTACTACGATTTCTTCGTCTACGGCTCCGCCGCCTCACTGGCGTTCAACAAGCTGTTCTTCCCCACCGCCGACCCCGCGATCGGGGTGCTGCTCTCGCTCTCGACGTTCGCCGTCGCGTTCGTCATGCGCCCGGTCGGCGCGGCGATCTTCGGGCACTTCGGCGACCGGCTCGGCCGCAAGCGCACCCTGTTCGTCACGATCACCCTGATGGGCGTCGGCACCACCGCGATCGGCGTTCTCCCGACCTACCAGCAAATCGGCCTGGCCGCGCCAATCCTGCTGGTGCTCGCCAGGCTGGTCCAAGGCCTCGCTCTCGGCGGCGAGCAGGGCGGCGCGTGGGTGCTGAGCATCGAAAGCACCCGTGCCGGACGACGCGGGTTGTCCGGCGCTTTCGTCAACTCAGGTTCCGCATGGGGCCTGCTGCTTTCGAATCTCGTGTTGCTCGCCTTGTCGCAAATGCCCGACGACGCGTTCCTCAGCTGGGGCTGGCGCATCCCGTTCCTGCTGAGTGCCACGCTGATCGCGGTCGGCGTCTACGTCCGGCTGAAGCTGGAAGAAAGCCCTGAATTCGTCCAGGTGGAGCGCACTTCCGCCGTTCGCCGCGCTCCGCTCGTCGACGCGGTCCGCACTTCGTGGCGGCAGATGATCCTCGTCGCCCTCGGCGCGCTCGGACTCGGCGCGAACTTCTATGTTGCCTCGGTTTTCTCGCTCTCCTAAGGCACTTCGTCGCTGCATCTTCCGCACAGCACCGTCCCCACGATCATCTTGATCATGACCGTGATCGTCATCTTCGCGATGCCGCTGTTCGGCGCACTCAGCGACCGGATCGGCCGCAAACCGGTCTTCCTGGCCTCCGCCGCGGCCTTCGTGGTCTCGCCGTTCGTGTGGTTCCTCTTGTTCCAGACCCGCAACTACGGCCTGATGCTGCTCGGCTTCCTCTTCGTCTTCCTCACCTACGCCGCCAGCTTCGCGACCTTCCCGGCGTTCTTCTCCCTCGCCTTCCCCACCAACGTCCGCTACACCGGCGCCGCGGTGAGCGTCAACATCGGTGCCGCACTGGGCGGCTCCCTCGCTCCCCTGCTGTCGGCCGCGTTGTTCGAAGCGACCGGAAGCTGGGTTTCGATCGCCATCTACATCTCAGCGGTCTCGGCGCTTTCCGTCATCGCTGGCGTATTCCTGCGAGAACTGCCCGATCCCGCCCCGGCTCCCGCGCCGTCCGTGCAGCCGTCCGCAGCGCACCCCGGCGAACGATAAATATATTATCCGCAACAACGATCCTTTACGAGAGGAGTGCGAGTGACCTCGCGCGGCGTCCGCACCGATCCGGTGTCCTTCCCCCACAACGGCGTCCGGCTTTCGGGAGACCACCGGGCACCGGACGGCGCCGCGCGAGGCACCGCCGTATTCCTGCACGGCGGCGGGCAGACCCGGCACTCCTGGCGAAAGACCGCCGAACGCGTCGCCGCCGACGGCTGGACAACCATCTCGCTCGACGCCCGCGGACACGGGGACAGCACGTGGGCTCCCGACGGCAACTACTCGCTGGACTCTTTCGTCGGCGACCTCTACGCAGTCCTCGACACCTTGCCCGAACCCCCAGTGCTGGTCGGCGCATCCCTCGGCGGCATCACCTCCCTCGCCGCCGCCGGGGAACGCCCAGGCTGCGCCGCCGGCCTGGTGCTGGTCGACGTCGCGCCGCGAACCTCCGAAGAAGGCCGGGCCCGCATAGCGGAGTTCATGGCCGGAGCGCCGGACGGGTTCGCTTCCCTTGAGGAAGTCGCCGACGCGATCCACGCCTACAACCCGCACCGGCCGCGCCCGCGCAGCCTGGACGGGCTCCGCAAGAACGTCCGGCAGCACGCGAACGGCCGCTGGTACTGGCACTGGGACCCGAAGTTCCTCGACGTCCGCGACGAACCCAACCGGGATGCCGAAGCCGACCGGCTCGCCCGCGCCGCCCGCTCCCTGCGCGTCCCGACGATGCTCGTGCGCGGCAGCCAGTCCGACGTTGTCACCGCCGAAAGTGTCGAGGACCTGCGGCGGCTCCTGCCGTCGGCCCGGTTCGAGGAAGTCCAGGCCGGGCACATGGTGGCGGGCGACGACAACGACATCTTCACCAAGCACCTGCTCGATTTCCTCGCCGCGACCTGACCCGCCTCGTCCGCGAAATCCAAAACGTTGTATATGATGTTGCCACTAGACCTGGGAGGTGACCGTGGCCTACGACTCGCCGCGCCTGCGCACGGCCGACGGCCGGAAGCAGCTGCCCGAAGAAGTGGCGACCTACGTCCGCGAGCTGATCATGTCGGGCCAGGTCAAACCGGGCGAATTCCTGCGCACCGAGCCGATCGCCGAGGCCGTGGGCGTCAGCAACACCCCGGTCCGCGAAGGCCTGCTATCGCTGAGCAGTGAAGGCTTCGTGGAGCTGGTGCCGCGCCGCGGATTCGTCGTCGCCCCGGTTTCCCGCCAGGACATCCGCGACCTGTTCTGGGCCCAGGCCCAGTTCTCCGCCGAACTCGCCGCCCGCGCGGCGAAGCGGATCACTCCCGACGAGATCGCCCGGCTGGAAGCCATCAACGACGACTTCGAAAAGGCCGCCAAAGCCGGCGACCCCGAAACCGTCACCCGGCTAGGCCACGACTTCCACCGTCAAATCAACCTCGCAGCCGACTCGCACCGGCTCACGATGCTGCTCAACTCGGTGGTCAAGCACCTGCCGAACCGTTTCTACGCCTCGATCGAGGAACACGTCACCGCCACCCGCAACGACCACGTGGAACTGGTCCAAGCCCTGCGCGGCCGACACGCCCGGAAGGCGCGAACGATCGCCGAACGGCACATCCTCGAAGGTGCCGACAGCGTCATCAAGTCGCTGGAGGAACGCGGCCTCTGGGCGGACGAGGAAGCCACCGCCTGACCGCCGGGTTCTCGCCCTCGTCGTCGGCAACCGGAGAGTCGGCGCGTACACGAGTCTCATCCGAGCAGATGAAGCGAGATATGCTTGATCACTTATTCAAGCATCCGCTGCTGAATGCGGGGGCGAGCCCGCAGGGATCTATTCGCGTTCTCCCGTAACGCGAACCCTCACGCTGCCGTCAGGCCCGATGGAATCCGGATAACCTTACGTCCCCACCGGTGCGCCGCGATCTCGAACTCCGTGGTGTCCGTCAGATCCAGAACGATTCCGCCGTCCGGACAGGCCGCTAACACCACCCGATCGGCAAGACCGGGCTCGTCGGGCAACACGACATCACCGCGAGCCGAACCTGGCAGCACCCGGACCGTCTCCACGCCGAAGAAGTACCGGGCCTGCTTCACGCAAAACAGCACCGTCTCACCGGTCCTCGAGGCGGGCTCGACAACAACGGCATTGCGCAGCAGCCATCGTTCATGCTGAGGCGCGAACGCCACCCGCCACGGACGGCCCGCAAGGCTCTCGCCACTACGGCCGTCCTCGACGAGCAACCACGCCGACCCCTCGGGCCTCAGAAGACGGCGAACCTCCCTCCCGAGGGCTCGTACCTCATGTGCGAGCTCCCCGGGCGCGGTCCGGCGGAGCCGGATGACGCAGCAGTCCGCCGAAGCCTCGGCGACCCCCGAGATTCCTCCATTGAGCGAGCCTGATCCGAGCGTTCGACCCATCATGCGGACGTCCCCCTGCTTTCCAGAACAGACACGGACGACGCGGCGCGACCTGATGCACCTCGCACGACGCCAGAGACTCAACAGTGACGTCATCACCGCCTGCCCAGTCAGTACGTCCGGTTCACCAACTGGGGCTGCCCGTCGAGGGTTCGAACCTCGGTTTCCGCGTCCAGAGCGCGGCGTCCTGCCAGTTGGACGAACGGGCATCGGCTCCCGGTCCAGGAGTCGAACCTGGGCCAGCGGATCCAAAATCCGCGGTGCTGCCTGCTACACCAACCGGGAACTAGCGACGGCGAAGTCGGATGCCCGCGGGTCGAACGCGGTGTCTCCTGGTCCCGAACCAGGCGGGGTCGCCACTGCCCCTCGCATCCGGCGGAAAGCCCCGGCGCCCCCTCGGCGCCAGGCCCGTACCCCCGCCAGGACTTGAACCTGGGGCCTCCGCATTCGTAGTGCGGCGCTCTGTCCGACTGAGCTACAGGGGTGTGCGTCCGACGCCAAGGCACCGGACCGCGAGCGGCCGGAGGGCATCGAACCCTCTGCTTCGGTTTGGAAGACCGACGTGTCCGCCGAGTTCACCACGACCGCAGGAAGCGCCCTGGGCTCGGGCGCCGTGGTGAAGGAGGGAGTCGAACCCTCAATGCCGCAAAGGGCACCCGGGTTACAGCCGGGTGGGGCTGCCACCGCCCCGTCTTCACCGTGCGGGTCCGGCGGCGGTTGGCCGCCGGACCCGGCGCTCGTCCTGGCCGCGGGTGAGGCGACGGGGACGAGTCTCGGAAATGTCTTGCTTCGCTGTGCAGTTGTCAAAGAACCGCCGCCCGGAAATGGGCAGCAGCAGTTGGGAAAAAATGGAGATTTACTGCCCGAAACAGCCCTGAAGAGAGAAGCCGCCCGGATCGGTTTCCCGATGGGCGGCTCCCTGTGCGCGCAACGACTGCTGCGTCAGCTCAGGGAGCGGATACCGCCCAGAATTCCGCCTTTTCGGCTGATGTGGCGCTGGTGGAACGGCGCACGCTGGACAGCGCGGAGGGCGGCCGGATACCGGCCTCGCATCTCCCGCGTCCGCACGTTCGTCATGTCCGCTCCTTCATCCGCTGTGGTGGAATCATCTTCACCTACCGCGAAGGCATGCGTCAATCTTATTTTCCGCAGAACGGTTTCCAGCCGGTCTTTCCGAAGAAGAAGGGTTGTGCTGTAATGGGCGAGTGCACTTCAACCCTTACGGCGGCGCGGGCGCGCAAGTAGCCGCCGACCTGGCGACCCTTGCCCAGCGCGACGACGTCACGGCCGCCGAGGTGCGGGCCGCGGGGCAGGCTCGCGACATGGTGCTGCCGCGCATCACCGCGGACGAGGCGGGGCGGATTCTCGCGTGGGGGCGGCGGCTGCATCAGGTGTTCGTCGCGGAGACGACCGGCGAGCGGATCGATCTGCTCAACGAGTTGCTCGCCGTTGCCGCGTGTCGGCCGAATATCGCCAGTCACGACGGGAAAGCGCCGCATCTGCACTACTCCAGCGAGGGCGCGGGGGTGGTCGAACGGTTCTACGCCTACACGGCGGGCGGGCTCGCGCATCTGGTGTGCGAGGAGCCGCACCGCCTCGGCGTGTGTGCGCGCGAGGGGTGCGGCGTCGCGTTCGTGGACACGTCGCGCAACGGACGCCGACGGTTCTGCTCCACTCGCTGCGGCACGCGGGTCAACGTTGCCGACCATCGCGCACGGCAGCTCGCGGGCTAGGCCACAGATGCGGCGGCAGCCGCGCCGACTGCTCGCTGCGGCACGCGGGCAGACGTGGCCGACCATCGAGCGCGCCAACTTGCGGGCTAGGCGACCGGTCAGCCCCGTCGAACAACTGCGCGCGGAGGCACGCGGGCAGACGTGGCTGACGATCGCGCGGCAACTCGCGGACTAAACCACCGGTCAGTCAGCAACCGCCTCGAACGACTGCAGTTCCGGGTACTTCGGCGCGATCGTGTCGCCGGAGGACTCGCCGCGCAGGCGTCGGCCGATCCACGGCAATGCGTGTTCCCGTCCCCAGCGAAGGTTTGCAGCCCGCTGTTCCCGGGTGGACAGGCGGGGGCGCGGTCCCAGCGCGGCGTGCGTGAGGCTGTGCTGCACGCCCAGCGCGTCGAGGACGGCGATGGCGATTTCGGTGTGCCCGGCGGCATTCAGGTGAAGCCGGTCCGGGGACCACATGCGACGGTCGCGCAGTTGGCGCATCGACCACATGTCCACGAGCAGCGTCTCGTGCCGCGCCGCGATGCCGCGGACGTGTTCGTTGTAGATCGCGACCCGGCCGCGGATCTGGCGAAACAGCGCGTCCTCGACGCCGTCGACGCCGGTGAACAGCAGCACCTGCGCACCGGCCGCGCGGAAGCGGGCCACGGCGCGTTCGTAGGAGTCGGCGAGGCTGTCGATGTCGACGCGCGGCCGCATCAGGTCGTTGCCGCCCGCGTAGACGGTGACGAGGTCCGGCTTCATCGCCAGTGCCGGTTCGATCTGCTCGTTCAGCACCTGCGGCAGGAGCTTCCCCCGCACCGCCAGATTGGCGTACTGGAATCCCGGCTCCCCGGCAGCCAGCACCTCGGCGACCCGGTCGGCCCAGCCGCGCACGCCGTTGCGCGCGGACGGATCGTCGTCCCCGACGCCTTCGGTGAACGAGTCGCCAATACAGACTAAGCGGTTGGTCATTGCCTCAGTTTAGGCCCGGCTCCCCCGCCCTGGTCACGGCACCCGCGGACAGCAGCGTAGCTCCGGCGAGACCGCCCCAGAGCACGCCCGGCCCGAGCGGAGCGAGTGCGGTGAGCACTGCCGGGGAGACCGCGAGTCCGATGCCGGTCGACAGTTCGAAGCGGGCGGCCGCCTGCCCGAGCAGGCGTGCGGGTGCCAGGGCCAGGACGAAGGCGGTGGCGCTGCCCGCGTAGATGATCTCGCCGATGGTGCAGACCACCGAGACCGCGGCGATCGCCGGTGCCGCCCAGCCGGATCCGAGCAGGGTCGCGGCGAGGAAACCGAGGTAGGACACCGCCAGCACGACTCCGCCGGTCGCTAGTGCGGTTCGCCGGGACATCCGCGCCAGCAGGACGGTGACCGGCACTTGCAGGGCGACCACGAGCACCGTGTTGGCCACGAAGATCGCTGCCGACCACACCGGGGACGCGTGCAGGTACGCGGTCAGGACCAGCGGCAACGCGATCTCCGGGACGTTGAGGCAGAACGCGTAGACGACGTTCGCGCCCAGCAGCGCACCCATCCGCGGCGCGCGTTCGACGGTCGGCTCCGCCGGCATAGCCGGGGCGCGCAACCGCACTGACCAAGCCAAGCCCGCGGCGACCAGGTACGCGATTCCGGTGCCGATCGCCATGGCGCGCAACGCATCCGAGCCGCCTGCCAGGCACGCGGTCGCGAGCAACGCGCCGATGCCGAGCGCTGCGTTGCGGAGGGAACGGCCTGCGGCGAGGGCGGCGTCGCGTTCCCGGCCGGTGGCGAGCGTCGCGACGAGCGCGGCATGTGCTGCTGGCCAAGCCTGGTTGCCTGCGGAGAGCAGGATCGCCGCGCCGACGAACGGCCACATCTCCCCCGTCGGCGCGGCCAGCAGCATCGCGACGCCGAGCGCGCGCACCAGCATCGAAGCGGCCACCACGGTGGTGCGCGCACCTCGATCGAGCCATCGCCCCACGCACGGCATGCAGCCGAGGCCGACGAGCACGCCTGCGGTCATGGCCGCACCGGTCGCAGGCGCGGACAAGCCCAGCACGGTCACGCCGTAGATCAGGAGAAACGGGCGCAACAGGCCGGTGCCGAGCGCGTCGACGGCCATGGCGGCCGCGTAGCGCGGGCCGCCGGAGACGCGGAGCAGCGCGCTCGGCCGGATCTTGGTGGTCATGGCGCTCGACAGTGCCGCGCGGGCCTCGGGCGGAGCACTCCGATTCGCAGTTTCCGTCAACCGGCGAAGTCCCGCACCGCTCGATCGGCGATGCTGGTGCGGTGCCGTTGAGGATCGACATCGCCGGACTGCCGGCCGAGCAGGTGCGGTTCGCCGCGTCGCCGCTCGCGGAGCTGACCGCGATGCTGCACGTGCTGGCCGAACCGGGCCATCACCCGCGGTTTGCCGCGTGGGCGGGCGAAGTCTGGGCCGGGCTGCGGCCGGAGCTGGCCGAACGCGTGCGAGAGGCGGATTCCCTGTGGCGGTCCTCGCAAGCCGACTTCCTGTTGCCCGGACGTCCACGCCCGGCTCTCGCCGAGGAACTGGCTGACGTCGACGCGATCGACGACGAAACCTATGCGACCGCGGCGCTCGTCTCGACCTGCGGCAGCACCCGGATCGCGACCGGGTCTCCGCTCACCGACCCGGTATCGCGGGAACGCGCCCTCGACCTCGCCCAAGCGCGCGGCCCTCGTCAGGAAGCGTTCGCCGAAAGCCTGCTGACCGATCCCGCGGCCACGCGCGCCCGGATCCGCGACACCCTCGAGCAATGCGCCGAAGCGTTCTTCGACAGTGCTTGGGCCGGCCTGGAACCACAGCTCTCCGCAGATCTGCGGCGCAAGCAGGATCTGTTGCGGCACAAGGGAATCCGCGCGGCGCTCGACGCGGTGTCCAGCGCGGTCGCGTTGTCGGAAGACGGCTGCCGCATCGTCGTGGACAAGCTGCAGGACAAGGCGACCGCCGCGCGAGAAAGCGTCACCTTCATCCCCAGCGTGTTCGGCAGTCCGCACCTGGTCGTGGTGCACGCGGCGGGCTGGCGGCCGGTGGTGCAGTATCCGGTCGCCGACATCGCGCCGGTGCCGCTGGAAATCGTTGAACTGCGGCTCGACGCGCTCGCGCATCCGGTGCGGCTGCGCCTGGTCCGCACACTCGCGCGCAGCCCGCACACCACCAGCGAACTGGCGCACAGCTGGGATCTGTCCGCGCCGGAGGTGTCCCGGCATCTCGCGGTCCTGCGCGGGGCGGGCCTGCTCACCACGAAGAGACAGGGCCGGTACGTGCGCTATTCGCTCGACTTGCCGCAGCTGTCCTCGCTCGGCACCGATCTGCTGGCCGCCGTGCTGCGCTGACTCAGGTGCGGAGGCCGTCGAAGAGGATCGCGATCGTGCGGTCCCGCAGCGCGCGGTCGGACCCGACGTGCTCGGCCGCCTTCGCGGTGCCGATGATCACCGGGATCAGTTCGGTGGTGGTGACGTCGCGCCGCACCGCGCCGCTGTCCTGGGCGCGGCGCAGGAGCACGCCGAGGGATTCGCGCAGCCGCTCCCCGATCACCGAACCCGTGCTCGGGACGCACACCCCGGCCGCGGTGAGTGCTTCGAAGTAGGCGTTTTTGGCGCTGGACATCTCGATCCAGCTGGTGAGGAAGGTGAAGAACGCGGCCCCGGCGTCCTCGGCGTTCTGCGCGACGACCGCGTCGGCCTCGTCGACGAACCGGTGCAGCCGCGCGTAGAGCACGGCTTCCAGGAGGGCTTCTTTTGTGGGGAAGTGCCGGAACACCGTGCCGATGCCGACGCCGGCCTCGCGCGCGACCTCTTCGGTCGGCGCACCGGTGCCCTTGGCCGCGAAAACCGTCTCGGCGGCTTCGAGCACCTTCGCGCGGTTTCGCCGCGCGTCGGCGCGCAGCGGTTTGTCCTCCGTCACGGCTGTGATGGTAGTCGCGCGTGCTGGCCGCGCGGCGCCCGATACTGGTCCGTCCGGCGTGCCGCAGGGGCGGAAACAACCCGTCCGGAGCAGGCGTCAGGAATCGTCAAACCTCTGCCGGTCGTTCACACTGTAGTGTGACGACCGTCACGAGAGGTGCACGACCATGACTCTAGGCGACAACGAGGTCACCCAGTCAGTCCAAGCGTCGACCGGCGACCGGCGGGTGCAGGTACGCCGGGCGGCCCTGGCCGGGTCGATCGGAACCACCATCGAGTGGTACGACTTCTTCCTCTACAACACCGCCGCCGCGTTGGTCTTTCCCCATCTGTTCTTCCCCGCGTCGTCGGCCTACGCCGGGGTGATGCAGTCGTTCGCGACCTACGCGGTCGGTTTCGCGGCCCGCCCGGTCGGCGCGGCGATCTTCGGCCATTGGGGCGACCGGCTCGGCCGCAAGGCGACGCTCATCGTGACGCTCCTGCTGATGGGCCTTTCCTCGGCCGTGGTCGGCCTGCTTCCCGGCGCGGCGACCATCGGCATCGCCGCCCCGTTGATCCTCGTCCTGCTGCGCCTGGTGCAGGGCATCGCGATCGGCGGCGAGTGGAGCGGTTCGGTGCTGCTGGCCATGGAATGGGGCGACCAGCGACGACGCGGCCTGCTGGCGAGTTTCGCGCAAGTCGGCGTCCCCGTTGGTCTCGTGCTCGGCACCGGCGGGATGACCCTGCTGTCGGCGACCCTTTCGCCGGAAGCCTTTTCGTCGTGGGGCTGGCGGATCCCGTTCCTGCTGAGCCTGGTGCTGGTGGCGATCGGCCTGGTCATCCGGCTGCGGATTCTGGAAACGCCGATGTTCGCCGCGGCGGTCGCGGCCAAGCGCACGTCGAAAGCCCCGGTGAAGGACGTGGTCCGGCACCACTGGCGGGAAATCCTGCTGTCGGCCGGGTTGCGCTTCAGCGAGCAGATGCCGTTCTACCTGTTCACCAGCTACGTCCTGGTCTATGTCGTGCAGCGACCGGAGTTCAGCAAAACGTTCGTGCTCAACGCGGTCCTGGTCGGGGCCGCGGCGGAATTGGTGCTGATCCCGCTGTTTTCCCAGTTCTCCGACCGGATCGGGCGCAAACAGGTGTACCTGACCGGCGCGGTGCTGACCGGGGTGATCGCGTTCCCGTACTTCACGGTCCTGACCCACAGCGGGCACGGGATGATCTTCCTCGCCATCATCGTGTCCCTGGTGGCGCATTCGATGCAGTACGGCCCGCAGGCGGCGCTGATCGGCGAGAGTTTCCCGACTCATCTGCGCTATGGCGGGGCGGGGCTGGGATACCAGCTGGCGTCGGTGTTCGCGGGCGGTCCCGCGCCGTTGCTGGCGGCCTGGTTGCTGCACACCACCGGCACGCCGTACTCGATCTCGATCTACATCGTCGCGTCCGTCGTGGTGACCGTGGCGTGCGTGATCGCGCTGCCTGATCGCTCGAAGGCCAACATCGACGACGTCGGCGTGTACGCGCGCTGACGAGAGCCGCGTAGTCCGGATGTCACCGGACTACGCGGTAACGGAGGTGGGTGACGCCGCGGCCTTCGAGCCGCCGCACGGGCTCGAGTTCGACGCGGCCGAGCCCGGTCGGTTCGAACAGCCGCCGTCCCGCGCCCAGCAGCACCGGAATCAGGTGCAGTTCGATTTCGTCGAGCTGGTCCGCGGCCAGGAGTGCCTGCGCCGCGCCCGCGCCGTGGACCAGCACGGCCCGCTCCCCCGCTTTGTCGCGGGCTTCGTCGGCGCACGCGTTGACGTCGGTGTAGAACATCGCGCTGCCCGGCGGCGCGTCGCCCGGGTCGACATGGTGGGTGAGCACGTGGATCGGGACGCCGTCGTGGTGGTCGCCGTGCCACCGGTTGGCCAGCTCGAACGTGCGGCGTCCGGAGATCACCGCGCCGGTCGCGGATGCCTCGGCGTACACCTGCCCGTTGATCCCCTCCTCCGCCCGGTCGTCGAGCCAGTCGAACAGCCGGAATCCGTCGCGGCCGAGCTCCTGGCCGGGCCGGTCGTCCGGGCCGGCGATGTATCCGTCGACGGACACGGACATGTACAGCCGCACTGGGGTTCTGCTCATTTCCCGATCTCCTTTTCGAGGAAGTCGACGATGGTCATGCCGTCGGCGTGGTGAGCGGGCCACTGGACGAGTTCGATCCGGCGGGCGGCCAGCGCGGCGAGCGTGTCGGCCCTCGACTTGACCTGCACGACCAGGTGGCTCACGCCGGTGCCCGTCTCGTAGCCGATCGCCGGGTAGAACGCCAGCGACCGATCGAGGTCGGTCACCCGCAGTCCGAGGTGCAATGTCCGCATTCCGGTGCCTCCGTCGCGCCTGGCCTTGCGGTGCGCCGCTTTCACCAGTGCGTCGAACGCGCGGTGCCGGATTCGACAACCCAGGGGCGAGATTCTTTTTCGGCGGCAGGCACAGAAAAAGGGGCTGCCACCCCGAAAATCGGAGTGGCAGCCCCTGTGCGTGACGCGATCAGCGCTGCGGCGGCGGTCCGCCCTGCGGTCCGCCGAACGGGCCTTGCTGCGGGAACGGTCCGCTGCCCGGTCCGGGGCCCTGCGGTCCGCCGAACTGCTGCGGCGGCGGGCCCTGGTACGGCCCGCCCTGCGGCGGCCCGGCCGGGGGCTGCGGCTGCGGCAGCGACTGCTGCTGCTGAGCAGGCGGCGGCGCACTCGGCGGCGGGCGCTCCGGCGGTGCGGGCGGCTCTTCCTCCTGCACCGGCTCGGGAGCCTCCCGCTTCGCCGGAGCCCCGCCGATCGCCCGGCGCGACTCGCCCGAGGCCGCGCCCAGCGGTCCCTCTACTTCCTTGCGCGCCACCGCTTCCGCGGCGGCGACCGCCTCGGCGACCTTCGGGTCGCTGGTGGTGTCGAACCAGCCGGCGACCTCGTCGTCGTCGAGGTCCGGCTTGGCGGGCGTGTCGTCCTTGGGCGGTTCGTACCGGAACACGCCGTCGTCGCCCGGGGCGCCGAGTGCGCGGGCGAAGCCTTCGAGGGCCTTGCCGTAGTCGCTCGGGATCATCCAGACCTTGTTCGCGTCGCCCTGCGCCATCTGCGGCAGGGTCTGCAGGTACTGGTAGGCAAGGACTTCCGGCGTCGGGCGGCCGGCCTTGATCGCGGCGAACACCTTCTCGATCGCCTTCGCCTGGCCCTGTGCCTGGAGGTAGCGGGCGGCTCGTTCACCCTGCGCGCGCAGGATCCGCGACTGCCGTTCCGCCTCGGCGGCGAGGATCGCGGCCTGCTTCTGGCCTTCCGCGGCGAGGATCTGGCTCTGCTTCTGGCCTTCGGCCGTCTTGATCGACGATTCCCGCTGGCCTTCTGCGGTGAGGATCATCGCGCGCTTCTCCCGGTCGGCGCGCATCTGCTTCTCCATCGAGTCCTGGATGGATGCGGGCGGCTCGATCGCCTTCAGCTCGACGCGGGCGACGCGGATGCCCCAGCGGCCGGTGGCCTCGTCGAGCACGCCGCGCAGCTGGGTGTTGATCGAGTCGCGGGAGGTCAGCGTCTCTTCCAGGCTCATGCCGCCGACCACGTTGCGGAGCGTGGTGGTGGTGAGCTGCTCGACGCCGATGATGTAGTTCGAGATCTCGTAGACGGCCGCGCGCGAGTCGGTGACCTGGAAGTACACGACGGTGTCGATGTTCACCGTCAGGTTGTCCTCGGTGATCACCGGCTGCGGCGGGAACGACACGACCTGCTCGCGCAGGTCGATCCGCGCGCGCACCTTGTCCAGGAACGGGACGAGGAAGGTCAGGCCGGGCGAAGCGACCGTGCGGAACCGGCCGAGCCGCTCGATCACCGCCGACTGGGCCTGTGGCACCACCATGATCGCCTTGACCACCGTGATGATGACGAACAGAGCCAGCAGTGCGACCACGACGATCGCTATTGTCGACAAGAGCGTTTCCCCTTACCTAGTACCGTTTTTCCTCGGACGGAACCTCACGAGACGATGTCCACCACGGCCGTGGCGCCGGAGATCTCGACGACCGTGACGCTGGTGCCCGGAGCGATCGGCGGCTGCGATTCGTGCACGGCGCGCGCCGACCACACCTCGCCGCCGATTTTCACCTGGCCGGCATCGTAGTCCACAGTGGACACCACGACGGCCCGGGCTCCGACCAGCGCGTCGATGCCGGTGGGAATGGCCGACCCGGCCAGGAAGCGGCGTTTGAGCGCCGGGCGGGCGAGCGCGAGCAGCCCGACCGAGCTGACCGCGAAGACGGCGACGTCGATGTAGATGTTGCCGGTCAGCGCCTCCGAGCCGGCTCCGAGCAGCGCGCCGACGCCGAGCATGATCAGCACGAAGTCCCCGGAGATCACCTCCGCGATCATCAGGACGATGCCGATGATCAGCCAGATCAGAGCCGCTGCCATGCCCTCATGCTCTCAGATCGCGTCGTTTCGCACCGGGCAAACTACTCGACGTGACCGACGCGTGACCTTGGATTTTTCCGGCATACCGGACACTACGGAGCGTCGTCACCCGGTTCGGTCACGAAGTCGATGAGCCGTTCGACCGCGCCGATCAGCGGCGTTTCGAGATCGCGGAAGCTGCGCACCCCGGCGAGCACGCGCTGCCATCCCTCGTACGGTTCGCCCCAGCCGAGCGCGTCGCAGATGCCGGTCTTCCACTCGACGCCGCGCGGGATCTCCGGCCAGGCGCGGATGCCGACCGACGCGGGTTTCACCGCCTGCCAGACGTCGATGTAGGGGTGGCCGGTGACCAGCACCTGCTCGTCGCGGATCTGCCCGACCAGCCGGGATTCCTTGCTGCCCGCGACGAGGTGGTCGACCAGCACGCCGAGCCTGCGGCCGGGTCCGGTGCCGAATTCGGCGATCCGGTCGGCGAGCACGTCGACGCCGTCGAGCGGTTCCACGACGACGCCCTCGACGCGCAGGTCGTGTCCCCAGACGCGTTCGACCAGTTCGGCGTCGTGCTTGCCCTCGACCCAGATCCGGGAATCGCGCGCGACCCGGGCCTGCAGCCCCTGCACGCGGACCGAACCGGACGCGGACACCTGCCGCGCGGGGGCGGCGGTCTTCTTGACCGGCACGAGCGTGACCGGTTTGCCTTCGAGCAGGAACGCGGCGGGCGCGAGCGGGAACACCCGGTGGCGGCCCTTGGCGTCCTCGAGGACGACGTTGCCGTATTCGATCTTCACCACCGCGCCGCAGTACCCGCTGGCCGGGTCTTCGACCACGAGCCCTGGTTCGGCCGGGACCTCCGGCACTTTCCGCTTGCGGGGGCCGGACAGCACGTCGTGATAGCGCACGGTCGGGCACGTTATCGGCGCAGCGCCGGGGCGTCCCGCCGCCACGCCGGGGACGGGCGGCCGATGCGCCGGCTTGACGTGGAGCGCGCTCCAGCTCCTAGCGTCGGGGACGTCAGCCGTCGAGGTGCCGCCCGGGTCCGCCGGGCAGGAGGAGCAACCGCATGATCACCCGAACCACGCTCGGCTCGTCCGGTCTTCGCGTCAGCGCGATGGGACTGGGGTGCATGGGGATGAGCGAGAGCTACGGCGCCTCCGACTGGGACGGCGGCCTCGCGACCATCGACCGGGCCCTGGAGCTGGGCGTCACCTTCCTGGACACCGCCGACGCCTACGGTGCCGGGCACAACGAGGTGCTGGTGGGCCGCGCCGTCCATGGCCGCCGGGACCAGGTGCAGCTGGCGACGAAGTTCGGCATCGACCGGAGCGCCGGCGACCGCGCGCGGCGCATCCGCGGCGCCCGGGACTTCGTGCTGCGTTCGTGCGACGCGTCGTTGCTGCGGCTGGGCGTCGACGTGATCGACCTGTACTACGCGCACCGCCCGCCCCAGGACGTGGAGATCGAGGAGACCGTCGGGGCGATGGCCGAGCTGGTCCAGGCGGGCAAGGTCCGGCATCTGGGCTTGTCCGAGGTCGACGGCGAGCTGCTGCGCCGGGCGCACGCGGTGCATCCGATCGCCGCGGTGCAGAGCGAGTACTCGCTGTGGACGCGCGACGTCGAGGCGGTCACCCCGGTGATGGCTGAGCTGGGGGTCGGGCTGGTGCCGTACTCGCCGCTGGGACGGGGGTTCCTGACCGGTGCCCTGGACCGCTCCGCGTTGGGCGAGAAGGACTTCCGGCGCACCAATCCCCGCTTCGCCGGCGAGGCAGGCGACGCCAACGAGAAGATCGCGCAGACGGTGCGCGAGGTGGCCGAGCGGTTGGGTGCGAAGCCGGCTCAGGTGGCGCTGGCCTGGGTGTATGCCCAGGCCGAGCGGCTCGGGGTGGGGGTGGCGGCGATTCCGGGCACCCGCAGTCCGGCCCGGCTGGAGCAGAACGCGGCCGCGCTGGAGATCGTTCTGGACGCCGAGGCGCTGGCCGCGCTGGAGCCGCTGAGCGACCAGGTGAAGGGCGAGCGCTACACCCCCGCGCACACCGCTGAGGTCGCCCGGGGCTAGTCGCTGGTTGCGAGGGTCCAGCGCGGCAGGAGTTTTCGGGCCGGGCTGTGCGGCTCAGCGAGCCATCCGCAGCACCGCGTCCGTGAAGGGCGTCGGTCCGCCGCGGCGGAGCGGGCCCATCGCGACCAGCGGGGCGAGCGCGACGCACCAGGCGCGGACCCGGTCGCCGTCGAGGTGCGGGAGCTCGGCGATCCCGTCCTCGACGGCGCCGCCGTGGGCCATCGGCAGGACTGCCCAGTCGACGGCGTCGAAGGCCGGGTCGCCGACGCACGGCCGCGGGTCGATCGCGACCGCTCCGCGTTCCGGTCCGGCGTCCAGGACGTTGCCGGGGTGCAGGTCGCCGTGCACGAGGGCGATCGGGCCGCTGGCCGCCAGTTTCTCGGACCGGGCGAGGCCGGTGCGCAGCGCTTCCAGCGGCAGGTGCGCTTCGGCCGGGGATCCGGCGAGGCGTTGTTCGGCGAGGCCGAACATGAAGCGGACGCGTTCGAGCTGGGTCGGGAACGGTCCGGCGGCGGGGACGCCGTGCACGTCGGCGAGCAGTTCGCCGATCTGGTCCCAGGGGACGTCGGCGCCGCGTCCGGTGAACGTGTCGCCGGGTTCGAGTCCTTCGAGCAGGACGGCGCCGTGGTCGAGGTCGGCGTCGAGGATCTGCACGACCCGCGACAGTCCGGCCCACGAACCCAGAGCGGTCGCCTCGGCGGTCGCGATCGCGCGGTCCGGGCAGAGTTTGAGCACCTTCAGCGCGCCCTCGCCGTCGCGGCAGAGCAGGGTGCGGCCGGTGTTGCCGGGCCGGGCCTCGGAGACCCTGAGGCCCCACTGGCGGCAGAGCCGCTCGACGAGCGCGGGCAGCGCGTCGCACCAGGCTTCAGCGACGGGGCCGAACCGGGTGACGAGGCGAGCGCGGGCGTCGGCGTCCATCAGGGCGGTGTCCATGGATTCCGCCATCAGAACAGCGGCCAGGGGATCGCGCGCCAGTCGTCGCCGGGCTCGGGGAACACCGCCTCGGCGAGCAGGTAGTCGGTGCGCTGCGAGAGCGCCCGGATCTCGAAGGCGGTCAGGTGTTCGCCGAGTTCCGCGCCGAGGCGGCCGTCGAGGTCGGCGCGGAGTTTCCGCAGTTTCTCGACGGCGTCCTCGGGCAGGTCCTCGCCGATCCAGCCCCACAGCACGGTGCGCAGCTTCGGGTCGGTGTGCAGGCAGATGCCGTGGTCGACGCCGTAGACGCGGCCGTCGGTTCCGGCCAGCAGGTGCCCGCCCTTGCGGTCGGTGTTGTTGACGACGATGTCGAGGACCGCGAGTTCGCGCAGGTCCGGGTGGTCGGCGTGGACGAGCACCGCCGGTTCGCCGAGCCGGTCGTGCGCGTGCAGCACGGTGCGCCAGCCTTCGGGGACCTCGTCGGGCGCGCAGACGTCGACCACTTCGGCGTCCTCGTCGGTCTCGACCCACAGCTGCACCATGCCGGGCCCGAACGGGCCGTCGCGCAGCACGGTCGGCGGGATCGCGCCGAGGCCGCAGGCGTCGGAGATCATCGCGGTCGCGACCTCGCGGCCGGCCAGCGTGCCGTCCGGGAAGTCCCACAGCGGCCGCTCCCCCGACACCGGCTTGTACACGACGCGGCCGGTGACGCCGTCGAGTTCGATCGCGCAGAACAGCGTCACGTTGGAGGCGTCGACGAGCCTGCCCTCGACGTCGATGCGCCCGCGGGAGACGAAATCGCGGGCGGCGGGGTCGGCAGGTCCTGGCGCGGTGCTCGCCACGGCCGCCCTCAGTCCTCGGTCACGTCGACGTCGCGCCGGTACCCGTTCTGCCGCGGGCAGATGTGCCCGGCCGGGTCGAGCGGCTCGCCGCACAGCGGGCACGGCTTGCGGCCGGCGTTCACGACGCGGTCGGCGCGTTCGGCGAAGGCGCGGGCGGCGACCGGGGTGAGGAACACGCGGACCGCGTCCGGGCCTTCCTCGGTGTCGTCGAGCACGACGGTCTCGTCGATCTCGCCCTCGGTGATCGCGAGCAGTTCCACGACGACCGCGCCGGAGTCGGCGTCCCAGCCGAGCCCCATCGTGCCGACCCGGAACTCCTCCTCGACGGGCACCGTGAGCGGGTCGGTGTCGACCTCGTCGTCGGGGGCGTGGCTGGGCACGTCGGCGCCGAACCGGCTGGCGACTTCCTCCAGGAGCGACCCGAGCCGCTCCGCGAGGACGACGACCTGCTGTTTTTCGATCGTGACGCTGATCGTCCGCACGTCCTCCGTCGCCTGGAGGTAGAAGGTGCGGTCGCCGGGCTCGCCGACCGTGCCGGCCACGAACCGGTCGGGCTTGCGGAAGACGTGGATTACGCGTGACATAGCGTCTTCGACCCTAGGCCACGGACGCATGATCGGCATCCGCCGCCCCGGGTTGAGGGACCTTCGCGCGCGTTTCCTGCGCGGTGCGTGCGGATCCGGACACGCAGCGGATCCTCGTTAGGCTTTCCGGGTGCCTCGCATCTCTCCTCATGGAACCTGGACCTCTCCCGTCACAGCGGCCGGCGCCGCGGCCGCCGGCGGCGGCGCGCAATGGCTCGCCGCGGTCGACGGCGCGCTCTGGTGGGCGGAGGCGCGGCCTGCCGAAGGCGGCCGGGTCGCGCTCGTGCGCGCGCTTCCCGGCGGCGGCGTCGAGGACGTGCTGCCCGCCCCGTGGAACGTCCGGAACCGGGTGCACGAGTACGGCGGGCGGCCGTGGCTCGCGGTCGGCGGCGTCGTGGTGTTCACGCACTGGGCCGATCAGCGGGTGTACGCGCTCAAGGACGGCGAGGTCGCCCCGCTGACGCCGGAACCGGCCACGCCGCAGGGCGTCCGGTACTGCGATCTCCGGCCCGGGCGCGAGGGCGAGGTGTGGGCGGTCCGCGAGCGCAGCACCGGGCCGCGGCGCACGGACATCTCCCGCGAGCTGGTCGCGATCCCGCTGAACGGCTCCGCCGAACGGGTGCTCGTGGAGGGGCACCGGTTCTTCACCGCGCCGCAGCTGTCGCCGGACGGCGCGCACGCCGCGTGGCTCGCGTGGGACCACCCGGCGATGCCGTGGGACGGGACCGAGCTGTTCGTCGCGCCGGTGGCCGCGGACGGGTCGTTCGGGGACGCGCGCGTGCTGGCGGGCGGGCCGGAGGTCGCGGTGTGCCAGGTGGCGTGGGAGTCCGCGGACCAGCTGCTCGTGCTCGCCGACCCGGACGGCTGGTGGAACCTGCACCGGGTCGGACTCGACGGTTCGGTGGCGAACCTGGCGCCCGCGGAACGCGAGCTGGGCGGGCCGATGTGGAAGCTCGGCACCAGCTGGTTCGCCTCGCTGGGCGGCGGGAAGCACGCGGTCCTCGATTCCGGCAAGCTCGCGATTCTGGACGAGAGCGACGGTTCGGTGACGCGCGTCGACACCGAGCTGACCGTGTGGTCGTCGAGCGGGCTGGCCGCGACGCCGGACGGGATCGCCGGGATCGCGGGCGGACCCCGGCACGAGAGCGCGGTCGTGGTGCTGGACCCGGACACCGGGAAGTGGCGGGCCCTCACGCCGCAGCCCGCGTCGCTGCCGCCCGCGGAGTACCTGCCGGTGCCGCAGGAGCGCGTGTTCACCGGACCGGACGGCGCGGAGATCCCGGCGTACGTGTTCCCGCCGACGAACCCGGACTTCGCCGCGCCGGAAGGCGAACTGCCGCCGTACGTGGTGCATGTGCACGGCGGGCCGACCGGGCACAGCGACGAATCGCTGGACCTGGACTTCGCGTACTTCACCAGCCGCGGCATCGGCGTGGTCGCGGTGAACTACGGCGGCTCCACCGGATACGGGCGGGCGTTCCGCGAGCGGCTGCGGGAGCAGTGGGGCGTGGTGGACGTGCGCGACTGCGCGGCGGTCGCCGAAGCGCTGGTTGCGGAAGGGATCGCCGACCGGGCCCGGCTGGGCATCCGGGGCGGCAGCGCGGGCGGGTTCACCTCGGCCGCGTCGATCACGATGACCCGCACCTACGCGGCGGCGACGGTGAAGTTCCCGATTCTCGACTTCACCGGATGGACCGGCGAGGGTGGGGAAACGCACGACTTCGAATCGCAGTACCTGGTGAGCATGGTCGGCCCGTATCCGGAGGCCGCCGAGAGGTACCGGGAGCGCTCGCCGATGACGCACGTGGGCGCGCTGGCCGGGCCGGTGCTGTTCCTGCAGGGCCTGGAGGACCAGATCTGCCCGCCGGAGCAGGCGGACCGGTTCGTCTCCGAGATCGACGGCAGCGGGATCCCGCACGCGTACCTGCGGTTCGAGGGCGAGCAGCACGGGTTCCGGAAGGCGGAGACGATCGTCGCCGCGCTGGAGGCCGAACTTTCCTTCTACGGCCAGGTGTTCGGCTTCGAGACGCCGGACGTGCCGCGGCTGGAGCTGTCCCGATGAGGCCCGCGAGACTTTCCGCCGGGGACACCGTCGCGCTCGTCGCGCCGTCCGGGCCGGTGCCGCAGGATCTGCTGGACGCCGCGTTGCCGGTGCTGGGCAGCTGGGGCGTGAAGGTGCGGGTCGGGGCCGGGGTGCGGGCTTCGGGCGGGTCGTACCTGTCCGCGCCGGACCAGGCGCGGGCGGCGGAGTTCGCCGAGGCGTGGCTGGACCCGGAGGTCCGGTGCGTGCTGGCGGCGCGCGGCGGGTACGGGACGCAGCGGATGATCGATCTGGTGGACTGGGCGGCGTTGCGGGCCGCCGGTCCGAAAGTGCTCGCCGGGTCGAGCGACGTGACCGCGCTGCACCGGGCCGTGCACACGCATCTGGGCCTCGCGTCGCTGCTTTCGCCGATGCCCGCGAGCGTGCTGTTCGACGAGCCCGCGGCGGAACACTTGCGGCGGACGTTGTTCGAGCCGGACCACGCGCGGGTGCTGCGGGCGCGGGAGCCGGACGTCGTGGTGCCCGGCCGCGCGCTGGGCGTGCTGGTAGGCGGGAACCTGTCGCTGCTCGCGTCCGGGATCGGCACGGCCGAGCAGGGCTCCGCGCGCGGCGGGATCGTGCTGCTGGAGGACGTGACCGAGAGCCCGTACCGGATCGACCGGATGGTGACGCAGCTGCTGCGCTCGGGCTGGTTCGACGGCGTGCGGGGGATCGTGCTGGGTTCGTGGGCCGCGTGCGGCGACCCGGCGGAGGTCCGCGAACTGCTGGCGGAACGGTTGTCGCCGCTCGGGGTCCCGGTGCTGAGCGGGTTCGGTTTCGGGCACGTGGCGGGGTCGCCGACGGTGCCGCTCGGCGTTTCGGCCTCGCTCGACACCGAACTGGGCACGCTGACCCTCGACTCCCCCGCGCTGGACTGAGCATGCGACTGTCCACTGTGGAAACCCGGGCCCGGTTCGCCGCGGCGCGGGTGGCCCGGCTGGCCACAGTGGACGGTCGCGGGGTCCCGCATCTGGTGCCGGTGACGTTCGCGGTGCGCGAGGACACGGTGGTGTTCGCGGTCGACCACAAGCCGAAGACCACGACGTCGTTGCGGCGGCTGGCGAACATCGCGGAGAACCCGGCGGTGTCGTTCCTGGTCGACGAGTACGACGAGGACTGGTCGCGCTTGTGGTGGGCGCGCGCGGACGGGGTGGCGCGGGTGGTCGCGGATGCTTCGCGGGACTCGTACGTCGAATGGCTGACCGCGAAGTATCCGCAGTACGCGGAGCGGCCGCCGGAGCATGCGGTGGTGGTGACCGAGGTGCGGACCTGGCGGGGCTGGGCGGGGTCGTAACGCTGGACCGGAGTCCGGCGATCTTTCTCCCGAATGGGGAGGATCATGCGTATTTCCGTCGCGGTGACCGGTCTTGTCCTGCTGGTCGCGGGCTGTGCCGCGGAAACCCCGGCAGCGCCGCCGGCGCCGAGTGCGGGCCCGCCGTCCAGTTCGGCGACCAGTTCCGCGCCGGTGTCCGCTTCGGCTTCGGCTGCTCCGGTCGCGAAAGACCTCACGAAGTATCTGCCGAGCGATGAGCAATTGTCCGCGGCCCGGGTCCGCATCCAGCAGCACCGGACGCGCGTCTCCCCCGGCACTTCGCTGCGCATCGTGCGGGCGTGCGGCGCGGACCAGCCGTGGGATTCCGCCGCGCAGAACGGGGTGCGGGCGGTGTCCGTGACCGACCAGATGCAGATCGACGAACTGCTTGCCGAGTACCGGGGTTTCTCCGGCGAGCAGGTCGTTTCCGGTCTCCGTACCGCGCTGGACTGCGGGAGCGCGGTGGTCGAAGGACGGCGGCTGGCGGTGAAGTCGCGGTTTTCGGTCGCCGGGGTCGCGGACCCGCACTTCGGTTTCTGCGGTCAGTTGAACGCGCGGGTGGCCGGGTGCGTCCTGGTGTTCGCGCACGGCAACCGCGTGCTCGCGCTCACCGCCGCTGGCTGGCTCGCGAGCGCCGAGGAACAGCAAGCCGAGCTGAAGCGGCTGGCTCCGACCTTCACCGCCGCGTTCGACCAGGATTGACGTGCGAAGGCTCATCACGCTGCTGGGGCTCGTCCTGCTCGCCGGAGGCTGCGCGAGCGCCCCTCCCCCCGCGTCGTCTTCCGCGGACGAGCTCACCCGATACCTGCCGGACGAGAAGCAGTTGAGCGAGGCGGGGGCCAAGCAGAAGCAGGCTCCGTCGTCCTTTGCCGTCAAGTGGATCACGCCGCTGCACGTCGTGGCGGCGTGCGAGGGCAAGCAGCCGTGGGAGTCCGCCTTGCGCAGCAACGTGCAGGCGACTGCCAGCGCCGGGGAGCTGGATGTCTGGCAGCTGGCGGCGCAGTACGAGGGGTACTCCGGCGAGCAGATGGTCACCGTTCTCGAGGAGTCGCTGAGTTGCAGCAAGTACCCCGATCTGGCCACGCGGTTCTCCGTTTCCGGTCTCGCCGACCGGCACCTGGCGTTCTGCCGCCGGTTCCGGGAGCCGAGGCTGACCAGTTGCGTGCTGGTGCTCGGCCGCGGAGACCGGCTGCTCGCCGTCCGGACCGGCAGCAGCAGCGTCGAAGCGCCAGTGCTGCAGGCCAAGCTGAAGCAACTGGCCCCGATGTTCGCCGCGGCGTTCGACCGGGACTGACGATGGCGAAACGGCGCTACGTGGCGCGGGGCGTGCCCGGCGGGTACCAGGTCTGGGACAACCGGGCCCGCCGCTGGTGGGGCGAGGCGTTCCAGCGGTGCCCGGACGATCTGGTGGCCGCGCTCAACCGCCATGCGGACCACGCGACCGTCACCGCGCTGGTCAACCGGTACCGGGCGCTCAAGCGCTGACCGGTGCTCGCGGGGTCGTCACGCGGAGCCGGGAGCTGGCGATCTTTCTTGGGACGCGGCCGCGCGGGACGGCGCGCAGGCGTACTCCACAAAGGACACTCGGTGGATCCGGCAGCGGCTCGCCGAGTACGCGGGCTATACCGGCGAGCAGGTCGTCTCCGCGCTGGACAAGGCGCTCGGCTGCGGGAAAACGGTGTCCGGCGACCACGATCTCGCGGTCGTGACCCGGTTCTCCTCGCACGGCAAAGGCCTGCCCGACGACGCCGAGCTCACGGTGAAGGCCCGGTTCTCGGTCCCCGGTGCCGCTGATCCGCAGCTCGGGTTCTGCGGCCAGTTCGCGGACGCCGTCAGCGGGTCTGCGCCAGGTCGCCGAAATAGCCGGTCCGCCACAGGATCCTGGTGCGGACTTCGGTGATGCGCCAGCCTTTCGCGGTTTCTCGCAGGTCCGCGGTGACGACGCCGCCCGCGGTGAACGCGCGGTCTTCCATCCGCACGGTGACCGGGCGGTCTTTCCACAGGTGGATCGCGACGAGATTCGCCCGCACCTCGGCGGTGGCGCCGTCGAGGTCGACGTCGTGGCCGGTGAGCAGGTGCTGGCTCGCCTCGAAGCGGGCGAAGCTGCGGGCGTGGCTGTCCGCGATGTCGGCCGGTCCGGCGATTTCGGCGCCGCCCGGGCGCACGATCTTGCCGTCGGGCGCGAAGATGCGCTGGAAGCGCGGGGCGTCGAACTGCCGCTCGTCGACAGCGCGGTAGTAGCTGGTGAAGGTGCGGATGATGCGGGACGTGGCGAGCAAGGCGTCGAGTTCGTGTTCCTGCACCGGCTTCTCCCCTCGGGGTTCCGCTGTCATCGTCCCGCGCCGGCCGGTCGTGGCATCATGCTGTGACGGCGGTCGCACTCCCGGTGCGGGCCGGGCGGGGGGCGTTTTGGGGTGTGCGATCGCGGTCGTCATCGTCGTGGTGCTGATCGCCGCGGCGGTCAACAGCGATGTTGACCACGCGGTGACCGGCGGGTTCAACGTCGTCGTCTGGATCGCATTGATCGGCGGCGGGCTCTGGCTGGCATCGAAGGCGTACGAGAAGAACAAGACGACGGTCGCGGCGAACGCCAAGTCCGCGAAGGACAAGACTCGCAGCGAGCGGTATTCGCGGGCGACCGAATGGCAGCGGGCGACCCGGGCGGCCAAGCTGCCCGACGCCCGGCCTCCGGGTCCGCTGAAGCTGTCGCTGGACGGCACGGTGCGCGAAGCCGTGTCCGACGCCGACAGTGCCCGGCGGGCGATCCGCGACGTGCTCGCGGCGATCCCGGTCCGCATCGCCGAGGAAGCCCGCGCCCGCGCGAAGGCGCTGCGCCCGCCGGTCGAGCGGCTGTGCGAACCGGGGCGGTACTTCCAGGAAGAGGAAGACTGGGGCCGCTACAACGTCTGGTGGGGGCCGGAGCGCAGCGGCACCCGTCCGACCCGCGAGGTGGTCGCGCAGGTCAAGGACCTGCTCGGGTGGGCGGCCGCCCGCCGGAATCTGGTATCGGACATCCATCCGGGAGCCGAGCGTCTGCTGGCGACGCTCACCGGCGCGCTGGCCCAGAGGTTCCGGGACAGCCTGCAGACCCGCTACGGGCGGGCCGACGACGGTGCCGGGATCGCGGTCCTGCCGCCCGGCGAATGGGAATCCCTTCTCGGCGACCTGCACGCCGCGCTCGTCGCGGTCGCGGACGGGCTGGCCGCGCTCCCCCGGCCCAAGCTGCTTCCGCTCATGCACCGGCCCAAGGAAGCCCGGTTCAAGGACCACGTGTCAGGCGAGGCGATGGAGCAGGACCTCCGGGAGTTCCTCGCGGACACCGCCAAGCTGCGGGAGAGCGCGCTCACCGGGTCGTGGCCCGCGAAGTTCCGCTCCGGCTGGCAGCTGGACGGCGGGGTGCTGGACGGGTTCGTGACCGAGGAGATCCGCCGCCGGCTGGCCAGGGGCACCGAGGGGTTCCAGTGGGTCGCGCAGTGGAACACCGGCCAGCTCAGCCACGGCGGCTTCGCCCGCGTCTACCTGGCGTACGTCACCATCGCTCTCGCCTATCTGACGGAGGTGCTCGGCAACATGGCCGACTACAAACGGGATTCCGCGCCGCAGTCCGGCCACCGCATCGAAATCGGCGGCGACGTGACGCACAGCAACTTCATTCTCAACAGCACGGTGCGGGACATCACGACCGTGCTGGCTCCGGTCGCCGGACGGGACGACCGGCTGGCCGAGGCGATCGAGGCGCTTTCGGCCGCGGTGCGCGAGGATCCGGATCTGCCGGAGGACGAGCGCGAGGAACTCCTCTACCACGTCAAGGACATCGCCGAGGCGGCTGCTGAACCCGGGGAGAAGCAGAAGCGCGGCCGGGCGAAGCTGGCGTTGAGCGCGGTGGCCGAGGCCGCCAAGACCGGGGCGCAGCTCGCGCAGACCGTCACCGCCTGGCACGACGTGCTGAGCAAGATGTTCTGACGCCGCGGGGTATCCCGGTCAGGGGCAGGCGGCGGGCTCGGCGGCGCGCCAGGATGGCCTGGTGAGCAACGGAAGCAACGAACTCGGCGGTTTCCTGCGCAGCCGTCGCGAGCGGTTGACGCCGGAGGCCGCGGGCATCGCGCCGGGCGGCACGCGGCGCGCCGTTCCCGGGTTGCGCCGGGAGGAACTGGCCGAGCTGGCCGGGGTCAGCGTCAGCTACTACACGCGGCTCGAACAAGGGGCCAGCAGCAGCGCCTCGGACGCGGTGATCGACGCGCTGGCCGCGGCCTTGCGGATGGATCCGGCCGAGCACGAGCATCTGCGGGCGCTCGCGGCTCCTCGGCGGGCGGTTCGGCCGCGGTCCCGACGGACGAAACTCAGGCCCGCGGTGCGGGATTTGCTCGCGGCGATGCCCGCGATGCCGGCGGTGGTGGTCGATCACCGGGCCGATGTGCTGGCGTGGAACCGGCTCGGGCACGCCCTGCTGGCCGGGCACGTCGCGTTCGACGCGCCGGACGAACGGATCCGGCCGAACATCGCGCGGATGCTGTTCCTCGACCCGCATCATCGCGCGCTGTACCGGGATTGGGCGGACAAGGCGTCGGTGACCGTCGCAGCGCTGCACCAGGCGGTCGCGCGGCATCGGGACGATCCGGTGCTGGAACAGCTGGTCGGGCGGCTGGCGGTGGAGAGCCCGGAGTTCGCGCGGATGTGGGCGAAGCGGCCGGTCCGGACCTGCTCGTACTACGTGCGCGAACTCGACCATCCAGTGGTCGGACGTCTGACGCTCGCGAACGAGACGGTCACGCTGCCGGACGACGATCAGCAGCTCGGCCTGTTCTACGCGCTGCCGGGCGCCGCGGACGCCGACGCGCTCGCGTTGCTGGCCCGCAGCTGTGCGGAACCCGTGGCGAAGGAGAAGGTGCGATGAGAATTCTTGTGGTCGGCGGGGCCGGGACGATCGGAAAACGGCTGGTGCCGGAGCTGCGGTCGCGCGGGCACGACGTCGTGGTTGCCGGGCGGACGTCGGGCGAGGTGCGGGTCGATCTGGCCGAGCCGGAGACGATCGCGGCGATGTACCGCGAGGTCGGTGCGGTGGACGCGGTCGTGAGCATCGCCGCACACGGCGCGTTGGACGAGTTCGCGAAGCTGACGTCGGCGGAGTTGCACGAGAACATGCGGGCCAAGTTCTACGGGCAGGTGGAGCTGGTCCTGCAGGGGCAGCGGCACGCGGCGGACGGCGCTTCGTTCACGCTGACGTCCGGGATTTTCGCCGACGAGGCGTGGCCGCACGTCACCGGCGGCGGGGTGATCAGCGGGGCGCTGCACAGTTTCGTGCTGTCGGCGGCGATCGAGCTGCCGCGCGGGATGCGGGTCAACGCGGTGAGCCCGACGATGGTCGGCGATTCGGCGGACGAGTTCGGCGGGCATTTCCCGGGGATGCGCCCGGTGCCGATGGACGAACTGGTGCGGCACTACGTGGACTGCGTCGAAGGCGACCGCACGGGGACGGTCGTGCGGGCCTACGCTTGACCGCCTTCGGCAGGACTCTTACCTTTGACTCACCAGACATCGGATGTACTGCGCCGCCGGCCGATGTGCCCCTTTCGTTCCTGTTCGGAAAGGACACTCCGCGATGCCGGATTCCCGTGGTTTCCCGCGCCGTGCGGCGCTGCGCACGATCGCCGGGGCAGCCTTCGCTGTTCCGTTCTCGGCCGGGCCGCTGGCCCGTTTCGCCGCTGCCGCGAGTCCGTTGTGGCATCCCGATCCGGTGAAGGACGGGCTGAAGGCGTTCGAGGGCGTCGAGGCGGATCGGGGCGGTCTGCATCCGGACCGGAAGTACGTGGTGGTGGAGGGGAATCACTACCGGTTCACCATCTGGCGCGACGACCGCGACACCACGGGCGGCGGGGATCGGCAGCGGACCGAGACGAAGGGCATGGTGCAGAACGGTTCCGCGTTGAAGATGCGCGACGGCGAGACGTGGACGCTGTCCTACGAGATGTTCATTCCGGCGAGCCTGCACGGCACGAGCCGGTTCACGCACATCTTCCAGACCAAGACCCCGGCGACGAACGACGGGCCGTGGGTGACGCTCGATCTGGTCCGGGACGGCGGGGTGGAGATGATTTCCGCTCGCGCGTACGCGAATCCGGGTTCGCCGTCGATCGCGGCGGCGAAGCTGGCTCCGTTGCGAGAGAAGTGGATCACGGTCGAGTGGACGCTCACTCCGGGCGAGGCGGGAGCGGCGGCGTGCGTGATCCGCAGCGGCGCCGGTGCGGGTGCGCCGATCGCCGCGCAGGGGCGCAAGACCGGGGTGAAGCTGCCGGACCAGGGCGACTACGTGCGGCCGAAGTGGGGCATTTACCGTTCGGTCGAGAGCGATCCGGCGGACATTCTCGACACGTACCTGCTGTTCCGGAACTACCGCGCGAACCGCGCGTAACCCCGGGTGCGGTGGTCCCGGTACGGGACCGGGACCACCGGCTCAGGAGGATTTGGCGGAGGTTTCCGGGAGGAATTCCTCGTCCTTGGGCTTCTTCCGCCAGGCGGCGACGAGGCCGAGCGGGTCGGGGCGCAGCAGGGACGCGGCGGCGTAGAGGCTGACCACGACGACGATGGCGATGAACCACCAGTCGTAGAGCGCCTGCTCGCCGGTCGGGTAGTACACGAGCGTCACGAACACCGAGATCGCCACGATCGCCGACAAGTTCCGCCGTTCCCACGGGAACACGGAGATCAGCACGAAGCCCCAGGTGAGGTACCACGGCAGGGTCGGCGGCATGAGGATCGCGACGGCCAGCAGCGTGATCGCGGCGCGGTAGACGGCCTCCTTGCCGCCGCCGCGGGCGAGCCACCACTGGCGGACGCCGAACACGACGAGGCCGACCATCGCGATGGCGCGGGCGACGGTGACGAACGGCGAGGGCTGGACGTTGGCGATGATGTGGACGAGGTTGTAGACCGCCTCGCCGATCCCGCTGGGGAAGTTCAGCCAGTTGGTGATGAGCTGCGGGGCCTTGAGGCCGGACCACCAGCCGAGGTTGAGCGAGCCGAGCGAGAGCCAGGTGCCGACGACGAACACCGGCAGGAACAGCCCGACGGACGCGGCCCCGGCCTTGAAGAAGTTCTTCGTCTTCGACGGGCCCTTCATGTCCGCGGCCCACATCCAGACCATGAACGGGAGCGCGACGGCGGCGGTCGGCTTGATCAGCATGCCGATGGTGACGAGCACGACCGCGACGACGTGCTTGCGCTCGAGCGCGGCGAGCATGCCGATGGTGAGGAAGCCGAGCATCATCAGGTCGTTGTGCGGGCCGCCGAAGAGGTGGATGACCATCATCGGGCTGGCGACCGCGACCCAGAGCGCGACCGGGAGCTTCCCGCCGAGGTGCTTGACCAGGCGGGGCAGCGCCCACAGCGTCATGCCGAGCCCGACGAGCAGCACGACCCGGGTGAGGATGACGCCGGCGATCATGTGGTCCTGGGTGATCGCGACGATGCCCTTGGAGATCAGCAGGAACAGCGGCCCGTACGGGGCGGGCGTGGTCTGCCACAGCGGGTGCACGTTCTGCACGACGTTCGGCAGCACCGGCAGTTCGGCGGGGCCGTTGGCGTACGGGTCGAGCCCGTAGAGCAGCTGCGCGCCCTGGCCGAGGTAGGAGAAGACGTCGCGGGTGAACAGCGGCGGCGACACGATCAGCGGCGCCATCCAGCACAGCGCGGCGATCAGGATCGGCTTGCTGCCGATGCGCCCGGCGAGCGCGTAGCGGCCGAGCCGCACCCACGCCCACACGACGAGGCCGAAGCCGCTGTAGAGCAGCGCGTTGGCGAGCGCCCGGCCGTGGCCGTAGCGGACCCACGAGAGCGGGCCGTGGCCGAGGACGGGGTCGCGGATGAGGATGCCGCCTGCGCCGAGCGCGGCGAGCATGAGGAGGGCGCTTCCGACCGTGCCCATCGCGATGGTCCGGTAGGGGAAGCGCGCGGGCGTCAGGAACTGCCGGTCGAGAGTGCCGGTGTTCGGCTGCGCGTCGTCGGTAGTAGTGGCCATTTCGATCCAGAAGATTACCGGGTGCAGTCGGCTGGGCCCGCACGGGCTCCGGGCGCGGCCGGTTCGGCGCGCGCCCGGGGCGGGGCCGCGGTCAGCGTTCGGCCGCGGTCCGCTGCGCGGTGCCCCCGGGGAGCGCCGCGAGCAGCGACTTCGTGTACTCGTGCCGCGGTTCGAGCAGGACTTGTTCGACGGTACCCGTCTCGACGAGTTCGCCGCGGTACATCACCGCGACCCGGTCGGCGATGTTCCAGGCCAGGCCGAGGTCGTGGGTGATGACCAGCGCGGAGAGGCCGAGCCGGCGGCGCAGCCGGAGCAGCAGCGCGAGGATCTCGCCGCGCACGGACGCGTCGAGGGAGGCCACCGGTTCGTCGGCGAGCAGCAGGGACGGTTCGAGCGCGAGGGCTCCGGCGATGACGACGCGCTGGCGCTGGCCGCCGGACAGTTCGTGCGGGAGCCGGTCGAGGTATTTCCCCGGCGGGCGCAGTTCGGCGGATTCGAGCGCTTGGAGCACGACGTCGCGTTCGTTCGGCAGGCCGTGGATGCGGGGGCCTTCGGCGACCGCCTCGTAGACCGTGTGGGCCGGGTTCAGCGCGCTGGTCGGGTCCTGGAGGACGAGCTGGACTTCCCGCCGGTACGCGCGCAGCCCGGCTCCGGACGAGGGCACTGGCTTGCCCGCGTAGCGGACCGTTCCGGAGTCGGGTTTCTGCAGGCCGAGCAGGGTGCGGGCGAGGGTGGTCTTGCCGGAGCCGGACTGGCCGACCAGCGCGACGATCTCGTCCCGGCGGACCTCCAGGTCCACCCCGTTGACCGCGTGGATCCGCTTGCCCTTGCGGTCGCGGAACGACACGTGCAGGTTCTCGGCGGCGAGCAGCGGCGCGTCGTCGGAGCCGGCGCGTTCCTCCGGTTCCGGCGGCAGCGGGGTCGCAGTGGCCGGGGCGTAGCGCGAGACCGGGTCGCCGACCGTCGGGAAGGCCGCGGCGAGCGCTTTGCTGTGGTCGTGCTGCGGCGAGGCCATCAGCTCGGCGCTGGGCCGTTCCTCGACGAGTTCGCCGTCGTACATCACCGCGATGCGTTCGCAGGTGGCGGCGAGCACGGACAGGTCGTGGCTGATCATGATCAGCCCGATGCCGCGTTCGGCGACCAGTTTCGACAGCACGGACAGCACCTGGGCCTGCACGATGACGTCGAGCGCGGTGGTCGGCTCGTCGGCGATCACCAGCCGCGGTTCGCAGGCCAGCGCCATCGCGATCATCACGCGCTGTTTCTGGCCGCCGGACAGTTCGTGCGGGTACGCGCCCGCCCGGGAGCGCGGCAGGTCGACCTGTTCGAGCAGTTCGGTGACGCGGGCCTGCACCTGCGCTTCGGAGAGGGTTTTGCCCTCGGGCGCGTGCAGCCGGATCGGTTCGGCGATCTGCTCGCCGACGCGGCGGACCGGGTTGAGCGCGTGCATCGCGCCCTGGAACACGACCGACGCCTCGGCCCAGCGGACCGTGCGCAGCCGTCCCCAGCGCATGTCGTTGACGTTCTCGCCGTCGAGCAGGATCTCGCCGGTGATCTTCGCGCTGCGCGGCAGGAGCCGGAGCACGCTCATCGCGACGGTGGATTTGCCGGAGCCGGACTCCCCCGCGACGCCGAGCGTGCCGCCCGCGTCGAGGGTCAGGTCGACGCCGCGGACCGCGGGGACGTCGCCGCCGCCGGTGCGGTAGGTGACGCCGAGGTTTTTCAGTTCGAGCAGCGCGGTCACGAGTGCCGTCCTTTGAGCCGCGGGTTCAGCACGGTTTCCAGCCCGCGGCCGACGAGGGTGAACATCAGCACGACGAGCACGATCGCGATGCCCGGCGGGAGCAGGTTCCACCAGGCGCCGCGGGTGACCGCGCCGTTGTTGAGGGCGGTTTCGAGCATCGCGCCCCAGGAGATCGAGGTGGGGTCGCCGACGCCGAGGAACGAGAGGGTGGCGTCGGCGATAACCGCGTTGCCGACCACGAGGGTGGTGTTGGCGAGCACGAGCGGGGCGACGCCGGGCAGCACGTGCTTCGCGATCACGTGCAGGTGGCCGCCGCCGAGCGCGCGGGCGCGTTCGATGTAGGGGCGGCTTTCGATGGTGAGCGTCTGGGCCCGGACCAGCCGCGCAGTGCTCGGCCAGGCGGTGACGCCGATGGCGAGCACGATCGTCCAGATCCCGCGCGGGAGCACGGCCGACAGCGCGATCGCGAGCACCAGCGACGGCAGCACCAGGAAGAAGTCGGTGAACCGCAGCAGGACCGCCGACACCCAGCCGCCGAAGTGCGCGGCGGTGATGCCGATCAGGGTGCCGATGAACACGCTGAGCACGGTCGCGCAGAACCCGACGAGCAGCGAGATCCTGGTGCCCCACAACGTCATCAGCAGCACGGAGCGGCCGTCGATGTCGGTGCCGAGCCAGAATTCGCCGTCCGGCGGGCTGAGCGGTTTTCCGGTGACGCGGGTGACGTCGAGCCCGCTGGGGTCGCTGATCAGCGGCAGCGCGACGGCGAGCAGCACGGTGAGCGCGAGCAGGAAAAGCCCGGTGAGCGCGGCTTTCTGGGTGGCGAACTCGTGCCAGGTGCGGGCGATTCCGGCGCGGCGGCGGCGCCACGCGATCGCGCGGGCGCTTTCGGCGGCGGGCGAGGCGGTGGTCATGCGGCACGCACCCTCGGGTCGAGCACGCGGTAGAGCAGCTCCGCGAACAGGTTCATCAGGACGACGGCGCTGGCGAGGACGATGAAAACCCCTTGCAGCACCGGCAGGTCCGGGCCGTGCAGCGCGTCGTAGGTGAGCTGGCCGAGTCCGGGCCAGCTGAACACCGCTTCCACGGTGACCGCTCCGGCGACCACCATGCCGAACTGCATGAAGATCAGCGTCACGGTGGGCAGCAGCGCGTTCGGGACCGCGTGCCGCCGCCGGACGAGGTCGTCGCGGAGGCCTTTCGCGCGGGCGGTGGTGAGGTAGTCGGCGTTCATTTCGCCGAGCAGCGACGAGCGCATCACCAGCATGTACTGCGCGTAGAACACCGCGAGCAGCGTCAGGCACGGCAGGATCAGGTGGTGCAGCACGTCGAGGCTCTGGGCGAAGAAGCCGGGTCCGGCGTCGGGCGAATGCATGCCGCGGCTGGGGAACAGGCCGTTGGTGGCGACGAGCAGCAGCAGGCCGAGCCAGAACTGCGGGACCGACCAGAGCGTCAGCGCGATCCCGGTCTGCGCGCGGTCGAAGAAGCTGTCGCGCTTCCACGCCGCGCGGATGCCGAGCCACAGCCCGAGCGCGACGGCCAGGATCGTCGCGCTGCCGACGAGCAGCACGGTCGGCCACAGCCGTTCGCCGATCATGTCCAGCACCGGGCGGCGTTCGATGTAGGACTCGCCGAAGTCGCCCTGGAACAGGCCGGCGAAGTAGTTCCCGAACTGCGCGAGGATCGGCTTGTCGATGCCGAGGCGTTCGCGCAGTTCGGCGATCTGGCCGGGGTCGGTGGGCCGTTCGCGGGCCATGAACGCGACCGGGTCGCCGGGCAGCAGGCGGAAGAGGAAGAACCCGAGGACGATCACCAGGAAGACGCTGGCGACCGCCTCGGCGATCTTGGTCAGGACGAACCGGAGGGTCCCGGTCCCGCCGCGGTGCTCGTCGGGGTCGGCGAGCACCGCGGCCTGGTCGGGCGCTATCGCTTGACTCACCCGCGGCTCCCCCTCCGCTGGACAGTCCGGCTGTCCGTGAGGGGGTCCCGCACGGACTCGCGCGCCGATGACAGGGACTCAAGGCGGCGCTGCGGTTGTGGTTTGGGGTCTCTGTCCCGGTCGCGGGGGTTAGCGAGGCAAGCGCGGGATGCGTTGTCTGTGAGGGGAACCCTGAGGGAATCTGATTCCCTCAGGGTTCCCCTCACGGACGCGAGCAAGCGGTCACGAGCGCTCAAACCGGGCATTTCGACGGACTTAGCGTCCTTTGTGGACGGTCGGCACGGAGAAGCAGCGCAGCTTGAGTTCCTGACATCGGACTCGCGCGCCGTGAAGGACTCCTTGAGGGACTTGGATTCCCTCGATGGGCCCTTCACGGACTCGCGCGCGGGAGCGGGCGGCTGGCACAGCATCGGACTTACTCCCGGTCGTCGGCGGACTTGCCGCGGCGGGACAGCGCGATGCCGCCGCCCACGAGCACGACGAGCACCACCGCGCCGACGACGATCCACACCGTCGTGCCGGAGCCGCTGTCTGACGAGGCGGCCGACGCGTCGGCCGGGACCGCGCCGTACACGCCCCAGTAGGCGGTCTGCTCGAGGATCGAGCCCTCGGGCTGCGGCTGCTTGCCGAAGGAGGAGAACTTGTCGGAGCGGTAGGCCTCGAGGGCGTCGTCGTAGTCGTAGACGACGTTCACGGCCTGGCTGTAGAGCCGCGCCTGGGCCTGCTTGACGTAGCCGGCGCGGACGGCCGGGTCGGTTTCGGCGAGCTGCTTGGCGTAGAGCGCGTCGTACTGCGGGTCGCAGAAGAACGTGTCGGTGGTGCCGCCCTTGCCTTCCGCGTTCGGCCGCGCGGCGCAGGTGTGCAGGGCCAGCGAGTAGTCCGGGTCCGGGTTGTTCGCGTAGCCGGAGATCGCGAGGTCGTAGTTGCCCGCGTTGGTGCGGTCGTTGAGCTCGTCGTCGGAGACGAGTTCCTGCTTCACCGAGATGCCGATGTCGTGCAGCCAGCCGGTGATGTACTGGGCGAGGCGCTGGTCCTGGGCGCGGTTCGCGTGTCCGGTGAGGCGCAGTTCGAGGCGCGCGCCGCCGGGCGCGGTGCGGATGCCGTCCTGGCCCTTGGGGTAGCCGGCCGCGTCGAGCGCCGCGTTGGCGGCGGCGAGGTCGAACTTGCGCGCCTCCCCCGGCGCCGGGTCCCAGTGGTAGGCCGAGTAGATCGGCGGGACCACGCCGCCGCCGGGCTGGGCGTAGCCGCCGGCGACCTTGTCCACGATGGTCTTGATGTCGATCGACTGCGCGATCGCCTGGCGCAGCCGGATGTCCTTGAGCACCGGGTTGCCGTTGCCGATCGGCTTGTTCTCGGAGTTCTCGGCGCCGGGGTTCAGGTTGATCTCGTTGTAGCGGCGGCCGGGCGCCTTGTTCAGCTCGATGTTCGGCTGGCCCTTGAGCGCGTCGAACTGGGTCGGGGTGAGCCGGTTGATCACGTCGACCTCGCCCTGCTTGAGGGCGTTCACCGCGGCCTCGACGTCCTTGAACACCAGCAGCTGCAGTTCGTCGACCTTCGGCGCGCCGCGCCAGTAGTTCTTGTTGGCCTTGAACTTGACGTATTCGTTCTGCTTGTACTCGGTGATCTGGTAGGGCCCGTCGTCGACGCCGACGACCGGGATCGTGTCGGTCTTCGGGTCGCTCAGGTCCTTGATCTGCGACCACACGTGCTCGGGCACGATCGGGACGTCGAGCAGCGTCATCGACGACTGGACGGTCTTGGTCTTGATCACCAGCGTGGTGTCGTCCGGCGCCTTCACCGACTCGAAGCTCGCGACGTAGTTGCCGTTCGCGGTGCGCGCGGTGGAGTCGGTGAGCATCCGGTTGAAGGTGAACGCGGCGTCCTTCGCGGTGACCGGCTGCCCGTCGGACCACTTGGCGCCCTTGCGGATCTTGAACGTCCAGGTCAGCTTGTCCGGCGACGTCGTCCACGATTCGGCGAGCGCCGGGGAGGCCTCGGCCTTGTCCTGCGACGGGATCGTCAGGAACTCGTAGATGAACCGGCCGACCTGGGTCGACGCGGCGAGCCCGGCGGTGAACGGGTTCAAGTGGTCGATACCAGTGGTCAGCGCGACCCGCAGCACCTTCGGCTGGGCCTGCTGTGGCGCCGCCTGTGCTGCCGCCGTCCCTGCCAGCGGCAGAATCGCCAGCGTTCCCGCCATCACCACACCGAAAACGCGGCGCAACCCGTGCCGCCCGTGCTTATTTCGCACTTGAGAACCACCCCATCGTCAATCCCCGACCCCAGAGACGAAAAGTAACCACATACGGCGGGAAGTGCGCAATATGTGACGGCGCCGCTGCGTGTCCGATCGTTATGGTCGCGGGGCGGATCACTAGAGTGCCCGGCATGCGGATCCTGATCTCGGCCGACATGGAAGGCGCCACGGGGGTCACCTGGACCGACGACGTCGTGCCCGGGAGCCCGCAGTGGCAGCGGTTCCGGGGCATGTTCACCGGCGACGTCAACGCGGTGCTGGCCGGCCTGTACGCGGCGGGCGCGACCGACGTGCTCGTCAACGAGGCGCACTCGTCGCAGCGCAACCTGCTGCTGGAAGACCTCGACGAACGCGCGCGGATGCTGACCGGGCGGCACAAGCCGCTGTCGATGATGCAGGGCATCGATTCCGGTGTGGACGGTGTGGTGTTCCTCGGCTACCACGCCGGCGCCGGGTTCGACGGCGTCCTGTCGCACACGTACCTGGAGAACCAGATCACCGGCGTGTGGCTGGACGACGTCCCGGCGAGCGAGGGCAGGCTGAACGCCGCGATGGCCGGTGAGTACGGCGTGCCGGTGCTGCTGGTCAGCGGCGACGACCAGACCTGCGAGGACGCGCGCGACTACGCGCCGGACGCGGAACTGGTGCAGGTCAAGGAATGCGTGAGCCGGTACGCGGCGATCTGCCTGCCGCCGGCGCGCACCGCGCGGCTGCTGGAAACCGCCGCGCGCGAGGCGATGGGGCTGGCCGGGCGGACCGAGCGGACGCCGGGGCGGCACCGGATCGAGGTCGAGTTCGACGCGAGCCATCTGGCGCAGGCGACCGCGGTCATCCCGACCGTGGAGCAGACCGGGACGCGCCGGGTCGCGTTCGAGGCGCCGAGCATGACCGAGGCGATGAAGGCGTTCAAGGTGGTCACGGCCATCGCGGCAGGGGCGGTGCAGGGCATTTATGGCTGAGGTCGACGTGGTTTCGCTGTGCGCGGACCTGATCCGGTTCGACACCACCAACTACGGCGGCGGGGAGGCGGCGGGCGAACGGCTCGCCGCCGAGTACGTCGCGGAATTCCTTGACCGGCACGGGGTTCCGTCCCGGATTCTGGAGCCCGAGCCGCAGCGGTCGAACGTGATCGCGCGGATCCCGGGCGCCGATCCGACGCTGCCCGCGCTGCTCGTGCAGGGGCATCTGGACGTGGTGCCCGCGCGCGCCGCCGATTGGTCTGTACCGCCGTTTTCCGGCGAGGTGCGCGACGGGTTCCTGTGGGGCCGGGGCGCGGTCGACATGAAGGATTTCTGCGCGATGGTGCTGTCCGCCGTCGCGTCCGGGCTGGCGCCGCGGCGGGATCTCGTGCTGGCGTTCGTCGCCGACGAGGAGGACCGCGGCGACTACGGCGCGCACTGGCTGGTCAAGGAGCACGCGGACCTGTTCGAGGGCTGCGCGGCGGCGATCAGCGAGTCCGGCGGGTACAGCTATCACGTGCCCGCCGCGGACGGGCGGAAGGTGCGGCTGTACCCGGTCGGGACGGCCGAGCGCGGCACCGCGCACCTGCGGCTGACCGCGAACGGGCGGGCCGGGCACGGGTCGCGGCCGAATGCGGAGAACGCGGTCGTGCGGCTGGTCGGGGCATTGCAGCGGATCGCGGACCACCGCTGGCCGGTGCAGCTGACGCCGACGGTGCGGGCGTTCCTGGAGCGGACCGGCGCGGCGCTGGGCGTGCCGGTGGACCTGTCGTCGGGCGACGCGGTCGACGAAACCGTGGCGCGGCTGGGGGCGGCCGGGTCGCTGGTGGTGCCGACGGTGCGCAACAGCACCACGCCGACGATGCTCGAGGCCGGGTACAAGGTGAACGTGATCCCGTCGACGGCGACCGCGCAGGTCGACGTCCGGGTGCTGCCGGGGACCGAGGACGACCTGTTCGCGGTGGTGGATTCGCTGCTGGGCGAGGGTGTGACGCGGGAATTCGTGGCGCATCAGCCGCCGGTGCAGGCTCCGGTCGATTCGCCGTGGTTCGACGCGATGGCCGAGGCGCTGCGGGCGGAGGACCCGGAGGCGGTCGTGGTGCCGTACTGCATGGGCGGCGGGACGGACGCGAAAGCGTTCAGCCAGCTGGGGATGGCGTGCTACGGCTTCGCTCCCCTGGCGCTGCCGGAAGGCTTCCCGTACCGGGCGATGGCGCACGGCGTGGACGAGCGGGTGCCGGTGGACGGGCTGCGGTTCGGGACGCGGGTGCTGACGCGGTTCCTGGAGTCGTGCTGAGCGGTCAGGCGCCGACGCGCCGGATCGTCGCCAGCCAGGCGGGAAGCCCGTCCGGCGCGAACCGGGCGACGATCCGGCTGTCGCGCAGGGTTTCCAGCTGCCAGCCGGTTTCGCGCTGGAACGGCGCTTCGAGTTCGGCGCGGGCGACCGGGTGCGGTCCGGCGTCCCCGTCGGTTTCGCGGAAGCACAGGATGTGCAGCCTCGCGCCCGGTTCGGTGACGGACGCGAGGCTGGCGACGTAGGTCTGGCGTTCTCGGGCGTCGAAGGTGTGGAACAGGCCGCAGTCGAGGACGGTGTCGAAGGTCTGGTCCACAGTGGACAGACGGAAGGCGTCGCCGACCGCGAACTTGGCGGCGATCCCCCGGTCGCGGGCCTTCTCTTTCGCTTGCGCGACAGCGGTTTCCGCGACGTCGATGCCCACAATGGACAGTCCGGTCGCGGCGAGGTGCAGCGCGTTCTCGCCGGTGCCGCAGCCGGCGTCGAGGACCGTGCCGCGGAACGCGCCCTCCGCGGCGAGCTCGACGATCGCCGGTTGCGGGCGGCCGAGATCCCAGGGCGCCGGACCGTCCTGATAGGACTCGTCCCACGGACGCCCTGCCGCGCGTTCGTGGCTGGTCGCGGGACGGTCCTCGGGCATCAGCGGGTGAACTCCGCCCACCAGCGGCTGTCGCGGACCCGTTCCAGCGAGGAGAGGGTGACGCCGTCGCGGGCGAAGGATTCGACCTCGGCCTTGCTGAGCGGCCACGGCGGTCCGGACCAGGTGGCGAGGTCGATGCTTTCCTCGGCGACGGCTCCGACGACGAGCGTTCCGCCCGGGGCGACGAACCCGGACACCGAGGCGATGGCCGGGTCGTGGACGTCCTTGGGCATCGACTGGACGGTCATGATCTCCACGACCAGGTCGAAGGCGTAGTGGAATTCCGCGGGCGGGGTGAGCAGGTCCGCGGTGCGGTAGGAGACGACGGTGTCGGGGAAGCGGTTGAGCACGGCTTTGATCGCGCTGGGCGAGACGTCGAAGGCGGACGTCTCGTATCCGGCGGCGGCGAGGAGTTCGGCGTCGTCGGCCATGCCGCAGCCGACGACGAGCGCGCGCCGCCCGTCGCCGGGCCGCCCGGCGATCCAGGCGGCGAGTTCCGGCGAGGGCTCGCCGCGATACCACGGCAGGACGGCCTCGCCCGCTTCCGCCGCGGCGTAGAGCGGCTCGAACCACCCGGTGGGGTCACCGTTGGCGAGGGCGAGTCCGGCCCGGCGGCGGGCTTCCTCGTCGGGATCGATGGCGTCGTCTGGCATGGACTCTGTTATACCCGCCGGGCCTGGGCACCGGTGCGCTCGACTGGCCGAGTGCTGATGGCTTCTCCGCCTGGCCCGGATGTCCCGTGTGGTTTCCCGGTCCGGCCGCTCGGCTGGCTGTGAAGGGCTCCTTGAGGGAATCTGATTCCCTCAAGGAGCCCTTCACGGACCTCAGTTTCGCCGACGGCAGTCTCGCCGACGGGGCCGAGTCTCCTCCTCGCCGACCGCGCCAAGGCTCCGCCTCGCTGGCCGCCCCGCCCCGTTGGCCGCCCAGCCCCGCGCCTCCGCCTCGTTGGCCGCCTCGCGCCTGCGCCTCGCTTGCCGCCCCAATGCGGCATTGGGTGCATGTGACGAGCCCGATGGGGTTTTGTTACTAGCGAGGGCTGCGTCAGCGAGCCTGCCCACCGACTGCACGCGAGCGGTCCGTGAGGGTTCCCCTCACGGAATCTGATTCCGTGAGGGGAACCCTCACGCACCTCCCCTGCGCCTGCCGGGGCAGCCGGATGGGGAGAGTTCCGCGCATCCGCACTCGCTACGCGCGAGATGCACCCAATGCCGCATTGGGTGCATCTGACGCACCCAATGCGGCGTTCGGTGCATCTGACACACCCGATGCGGCGTTCGGTGCGTGGCATGGACCCCATTCCGCATCGGGCCGGTTCAGGCAGGACGGACACTCCGATTGCCGCACCGGGGCCGGGACGGGCGGGGCGGTCGCCCGAACGCCGCGTCGGGGCGGTTCTGCCCGGGCGGAGACCCCGTTTGCCGTAGCGGCGCAGCCCGGGCGGCCCGGGCGGGGAGGGTGGGGCGGGTACCCGGTTGTCGCATCGGGGCGGGTTCGGGCCGGGCGAACATCCGGTTGCCATAGCGGCGCGGTTCGGGCCACGCGAACATCCGGTTGCCGGATCGGGGTGACCCAGGCAGGTAGAGCGTCCGGTTGCCGGATGGGCGCGGTTCGCGCCAGGCAGGCACCGGGTTGCCGCGTCGGGGTGTCCGCCCGGGCGGGTGCCCGGTTGTCGTAGCCGGGCAGCCCGGGCGGCGCCGACACCCGGTTGCCGTAGCGGAGCCGGGAAGGGTTGTCCGTTTCCGGTCAGGTTTGCGGGGCGGCCTTGACATCGATGTCACCCGCGCGTTGAGCTTCCCGCACCCCGGGATTTCGCGAAGTCCCGGGCCCCCGATCCCCTGACGAACTGGGAGCAATGATGCCCCGAAGCGCCAGACCGTTGCATGCCGTGCTCGTCGCGGCGGTGGCGGCTGCGGGCTTGGTCGTCCTGCCCGCCGCGGCCGGTGCCGCGCCGGGCGAGGCCGCCCCGCCGGACTTCGTTTCTTCGTTCGAGCCGAACGACCCGCAACCGATCCAGGACGCTGTCGACACCGATGCCGCCGGGAAGCCGCGGGCTTCGGGTGTGGACGGCGCGAACGGGACCGCGATCCCCGGCGACATCCGGGGCAAGGTCACCGACATCAGCGCGACCAGCGAGAACACCGGCGGCGGCGAGGTCGCCGCGAATCTGATCGACGGCAGCACCGGCACGAAGTGGCTGTCGTGGGATCCGACCGCGTCGGTGACGTTCACGCTGTCGGAGCCGACGAAGATCACGCATTACGCGGTGTCCTCGGCGAACGACGCGCCCGGCCGCGATCCGCGGGACTGGACGCTGCGCGGTTCGAACGACGGCCAGCAGTGGACCGATCTGGACAAGCAGTCGGGCCAGTCGTTCGACAAGCGGTTTCAGCAGAACGACTACCAGCTGTCCGCGCCGAGCGACGCGTACCGCTATTACCGGCTTGACGTCACGCGCAACAACGGCGACGACATCATGCAGTTCTCGGAGCTGCTGCTGGCCAACGACGATCCGGCCCCGCCGCCGTTGCCGAACATGCGCAGCGTCGTGGATTCGGGCCCGAGCCAGGGCTACACGAACAAGAACCGGGTCGGGTTCACCGGCAAGAAGGCGTTCCGGTACTCCGGCAGCCAGCCCAAGGCCGGGCACGGGTATTCCTACAACAAGGTCTACGACGTCGATCTCCCGGTGACGGAGACGAGCGAGCTGTCGTACAAGGTGCAGCCGCAGTTCGTCGAGGGCGATCTGAAGTACCCGAGCACGAACGTCGCGGTCGACCTGGACTTCACCGACGGCACGCATCTGCGCGATCTCGGCGCGACCGACCAGTACGGGTTCCCGCTGACGCCGGAGGGCCAGGGCGCGAGCAAGGTCCTCTACGCGAACCAGTGGAACCTGGTGCGGTCGGCGATCGGGCGGGTCGCGGCGGGCAAGACGATCGACCGGATCGCGATCGGCTACGACAACCCGAACGGGCCGGCGCAGTTCGCGGGCTGGCTGGACGACCTGAAGATCTCGGCGACGCCGACTCCCCCGGCCAGCACCCGGCCCAGCGACAACGTCCTCACCACGCGCGGCACCATGGCGAACGGCACGTTCTCGCGCGGCAACAACTTCCCGGCGACCGCGGTGCCGCACGGCTTCAACTTCTGGACGCCGGTGACCGACGCGGGTTCGGCGAGCTGGCTGTACAACTACCATTCGCAGAACAACGCGGACAACCTCCCGCAGCTGCAGGCGTTCAGCGTGAGCCACGAGCCGAGCCCGTGGATGGGCGACCGGCAGAGTTTCCAGGTGATGCCGTCGGCGGCGAGCGGGGTGCCGGACGCGAACCGCGACAAGCGGGCGCTGCCGTTCACGCACGACAACGAGGTGGCGCGGGCGCATTACTACGGCGTCACGTTCCAGAACGGGATCAAGACCGAGATCGCGCCGGCCGATCACGCGGCGATGATGCGGTTCTCGTTCCCGGGCGCTGATTCCAGCCTGATCTTCGACAACGTCAACAACTCCGGCGGGCTCACGCTCGACCCGGCGCACGGCACGCTCAGCGGGTATTCCGACGCGAAGAGCGGGCTGTCGGCGGGCGCCCGGCGGATGTTCGTCTACGCGACGTTCGACAAGCCCGTCACGACCGGCGGCAAGCTCACCGGGCAGAACCGCGACAACGTGACCGGCTATCTGCGGTTCGACGCGGGCGCGGACAAGACGGTGACGATGCGGATCGCGACGTCGCTGATCAGCGTGGACCAGGCGAAGAAGAACCTGGAGCAGGAGATCGCCCCGAACGCCGGGTTCGACTCGGTGCGGGACGCGGCTCAGCAGGCGTGGGACAAGCAGCTCGGCGTGATCGAGGTCGAGGGCGCGTCGAAGGACCAGCTGGAGACGTTGTACTCCAACCTGTACCGGCTGTTCCTGTACCCGAACGAGGGTTTCGAGAACGTCGGCTCGAAGGAGGCGCCGAAGTACCGGTACGCGAGCCCGGTGTCGCCGAAGGCGGGTCCGGACACCGCGACGCAGACCGGGTCGAAGGTCGTCGACGGGCAGACGTATGTGAACAACGGCTTCTGGGACACCTACCGCACGACGTGGCCGGCGTATTCGCTGCTCACGCCGGACATGGCGGGCAAGATGGTGGACGGTTTCGTGCAGCAGTACCGCGACGGCGGCTGGATCGCGCGCTGGTCCTCCCCCGGTTACGCGGACCTGATGACCGGGACGAGCTCGGATGTCGCGTTCGCCGACGCCTACCAGAAGGGCGTGACGAACTTCGACGTCAAGGCGGCCTATGACGCGGCGCTGAAGAACGCGACGGTGACGCCGCCGAACTCGGCGGTCGGCCGCAAGGGTCTGGACCAGTCGATTTTCCTCGGGTACACGCCGAATTCGACCGGCGAGGGCTTCTCGTGGGCGATCGAGGGCTACGTCAACGACTTCGGCATCGCGAACCTGTCGAAGAAGCTGTACGACCAGGCCGCGGCGAACGATCCGCGCAAGGCGGAGTACCTGGAGAACTACCAGTACTTCACGAGCCGGGCGCAGCAGTACGTGAACCTGTTCGACCCGAGCACCGGGTTCTTCCAGGGCAAGGACGCGAGCGGGAAGTTCACGAAGGCCAAGGCCGATTACGACCCGCGTCAGTGGGGCGGGGACTACACCGAGACCGACGGCTGGAACATGGCCTTCACCGTGCCGCAGGACGGGCAGGGGCTGGCGAATCTCTACGGCGGCAAGGACAAGCTGGGCGCCAAGCTCGACCAGTTCTTCGCCGACCAGGAGACGGCGAATTTCCCGGGCAGCTACGGCGGCGTGATCCACGAGATGCGGGAGGCGCGGGACGTGCGGATGGGCCAGTACGGCCACTCCAACCAGCCTTCGCACCACATCCTCTACATGTACGACTACGCGGGCCAGCCGGCGAAGACGCAGGCGAAGGTGCGCGAAGCGGTGTCGCGGCTCTACACCGGCAGCGAATTGGGCCAGGGCTACGCGGGCGACGAGGACAACGGCGAGATGTCCGCGTGGTACGTGTTCAGCTCGCTGGGCTTCTACCCGCTGCAGATGGGCAGCCCGGATTACGCGATCGGGTCGCCGCTGTTCACCAAGGCGACCGTGCACCTGCCCGGCGGGGACCTGGTGATCAACGCGCCGAAGAACTCGGCGAAGAACGTCTACGTTCAGGGCCTGAAGGTCAACGGGAAGAACTGGACGTCGACGTCGCTGCCGCACGACGTGCTCGCGCACGGCGCCACGCTCGACTTCGACATGGGCCCGAACCCGTCGACGTGGGGCACCGGCGCGGGCGACGCGCCGAAGTCGATCACCACGGGCGACGCGGTGCCGACGCCGCTGCACGACGAGACCGGGCCGGGGCTGGGCACGCTGTCCACTTCGGACGGTTCGGACGCGTCGGCGTTGCTGGACAACACCTCGCGCACGCAGGCGAAGGTGACCGGTGCGGTGCAGTACCAGCTGAAGTCGACCGACGAGGCGGTCACGCACTACACGCTCACCTCCGGCACCGGGGCGGGCGACGCGAAGAGCTGGACGCTGAAGGGTTCGTACGACGGGAAGAACTGGACGGTCGCCGATCAGCAGACCGACCAGTCGTTCCAGTGGCGGCAGCAGACCCGGGCGTTCGCGGTGAAGAACCCGGCGCATTACGCCTACTACCGGCTGGAGGTCACCGCGACCACCGGCGGTCCGGCGACGCTGGCGGAGTTCGAGCTGCTGGGCCGTCCGGACGCGTCGTGCACCAAGACGCTGACCGGCGTGCAGAACGGCCCGCTGACCGTGTCGAGCGGCGTGGTGTGCCTGAACGGCGCGACGGTGTCGGGTCCGGTGAACGTGGCGCGCGGCGCTTCGCTGATCGTGCGCGGCGGCCAGATCACCGGCCCGCTCGCGGCCGCCGGCGCGGCGCAGGTGGTGCTGAACCGGACGAAGGTGGCCGGTCCGGTGTCGATCACCGGCAGCACGGGTCCGGTGTCGATCGAGCTGACCGACATCTCGGGCCCGGTGAACCTGACCGGGAACCAGGGGCCGCTGATCACGAGCAGCACCGTGGGCGGGCCGCTGGCCTGCACGGGCAACTCCCCCGCCCCGACCGACCACGACCTCGCCAACACCGTCCGCGGCCCGTCCGCCGGGCAGTGCGCGCAGTTGTGATCGGCTGATTTTCCCAGCCGCAGGCCAGGTCGCCCGGATCCGTTCCGGGCGCCTGGCCTGCGGCGCGTCCGGCTACTTGTCCGGGCAGTCGGCTTCGGTCCAGGCCGCGGTCAGGTCGCGGCTGACGACGGTGAGCGATCCGGCGAGGAAGCCGATCTCGTGACTGCAGCCGTGGTCGTGGGGCAGGATCTCGTCCAGGGTGACCGCGCCGAAGCCGGTCCAGGCGGCCGGGTCGTGGGTGAGAGTGCGGAGGCCCGCGTAGCGGATGCTCAGGTCTTCGTCGTGTTTCCAGCAGTTGTGGCGGAAGCCGAGCTGCAGCCAGTCCTCGCCGTCCGTGGTTCCGCGCAGGAGCGTGTCGAGCACGAGGTCTTTGACGCACCGCTTGCCGGGGAAGTCGTAGTGGTCCGGGTCGGCGGCGAACGCCCGGGCGCCGGGCGGGAGCTCGGGCGAGAGCGCGGGCAGCAGCCGGAGATACGCCCGGGGATCGAGGTAGTTGCCCGTCCCGGTCGCTTCCACTCTGACGTGTTTCATCGCCGCACCAGCTTATTCGGTGGCTCGCCCGCCGAAGCCGTGGGAGCGTCGCGCCATGGAGATCACCTACGCCTGGCGAGCCGACCTCGCCGACGCGCAGCTCGTCGCTCTCACCGAAGCGCACGGCGGAAACGCGGAACCCGGCTGGTGGGACCGAGCGAGGCAGCACAGTCTCGGCTGGGTCAGCGCCCACGACGGCGATCAGCTGGTCGGCTTCGCGAACCTGGCCTGGGACGACGCCGGCCACGCGTTCCTCCTCGATCCGAAGGTGCACGCGGACTGGCAGCGCCGCGGCATCGGCACAGAACTCGTCCGCCGGGCGCGGGATGCCGCGAGGGACGCGGGCTGCGAGTGGCTGCACGTCGACTTCGAACCGCACTTGCGCCCGTTCTACTTCGATGCCTGCGGGTTCACCTCCACTGACGCGGGGTTGATCCGGCTCACCGCGAGCTGATCCGGCACGGCCGGTGCGGGAGCGATTACCGTGGGGGCGTGACCACGGCTGCGTTCTTCTCCTCGTTCGAAGCGGGCGATCCGCAGCCGGTCGCGGGGGCGCGGGTGGACAGCGGGCCGCGGCGGTCGCCGACGGCGAAGGCCGGCGTCGGGTTCACCGGGGCGAAAGCCTTGCGCTACCGGGCCGGGCCGCCGGTCGTGTTGTTCGAGGTGGACATTCCGGTCACTGACCACAGTGCACTGTCGTATGTGGTCTTCCCGGCCTCCGACGGTCCGGTGCCGAGTTACCGCAGCACGCGGGTCGCGCTCGACGTCGAGTTCGACGACGGCAGCCGCGCCGGGTTCTCCCCCGAAGAGAAAGCGCTCTACGTCGACCAGTGGAACCTGGTGCGTCGTCCGCTGAACGCGTTCGCGGGACGGCAGGTGCGGCGGATCCTGCTGACCACCGCGTACGACGGCGACGGAACCGGCTGGCTGGACGACGTCCGGATCGCCGAGCATCCGCCGGAGCGCAAGGACCCGGTCGACTGGGTCCGCACGACGCGCGGCACGCATTCGAGCAACGAGTTCTCGCGCGGCAACACCTTCCCGGCCACCGCGGTCCCGCACGGGTTCAACTTCTGGACCCCGGTCACCGACGCGCGGGCGCTGAACTGGTTCTACTCCTACCACCGGCACAACGACGAGCGGAACGAGCCGCGGCTGCAGGCGTTCGGGCTCAGCCACCAGCCGAGTCCGTGGATGGGCGACCGGCACACCTTCCACCTCATGCCCGGCGCCGGACCGGTCGAGCCGGACCGCGGGCGGCGTTCGCTGGCGTTCAGCCACGACGACGAGACCGACCGGCCGCACCATTACCGCGTGCGGTTCCGCGGCGGCATCACCGCCGAGGTCGCGCCGGCCGAGCACGCGGCGATGTTCCGGTTCGCGTTCCCGGCCGAACGCGGTTGGGTGCTGTTCGACAACGCCCGCAACCGCGGCGGCATCCGGATCGACGCCGAGCGCGGGATCGTCACCGGGCACACGTGGGTGCGGAGCGGGCTGTCGACCGGCGCACGGCGGATGTTCGTCTACGCCGAAGCTGACCAGCGGCCCTCCGGTGGCGGGCGCATCCGGCGGCCGTTCTGGCGGACGGTGACCGGCAGCCTGGAGTTCGCCGAGCCCGAGGTGACGCTGCGGATCGCGACGTCGCTGATCAGTCTCGCGCAGGCGAAACGCAATCTGGCGCTGGAAATCCCGGCGGGCACGACGTTCGACCAGGTCCGGGACCGGGCGCGGGAACGCTGGCAGGAGGTGCTCGGCCGGGTCGAACTGGAAGGCGCGTCCGAGGACGAGCTGACCACTTTCTACTCGTGCCTGTACCGCCTGTTCCTGTATCCGAACGTCGCGCACGAGAACACGCCGCGCGGCATCCGGCACGCGAGCCCGGTGGTGCGGAGTTTCCGGCCGAGCACGCGGCGGCGCACCGGCGCGAAGGTCGTGGACGGCGAGTTGTACGTCAACAACGGCTTCTGGGATACCTACCGCACCGCCTGGCCCGCGTACGCGCTGCTCGCGCCGCGCCAGTGCGGCCGGATGATCGACGGTTTCGTGCATCAGTACCGCGAAGGCGGCTGGATCGCGCGCTGGTCCTCCCCCGGCTACGCCGACCTGATGACCGGCACCAGCTCCGACGTCGCGTTCGCCGACGCGTACCTGAAGGGCGTCACGAACTTCGACGTCGAGGCCGCCTACGACGCCGCGCTCAAGAACGCGACCGTCGCCCCGCCGCGCAAAGGCGTGGGCCGCAAGGGTCTCGACCGTTCCGCATTCCTCGGCTACACGCCGACCTCGACGCGCGGCGGCCTGTCCTGGGCGCTCGAAGGCTGTCTCAACGACTTCGGCCTCGCCAACCTGTCCGACGCGCTCGCCCGGGAAAGCAGCGGCGCGCGGGCCCGCCGGTTCGCCGACAACGCCGTCTACTTCCGCCAGCGCGCCCAGCACTACGCCAACCACTTCGACGCGCGGACCGGCTTTTTCCAGGGCCGCACCCTCGACGGCGGCTGGCGGCACGCGGCCGAAGGATTCGACCCGACGGCGTGGGGCCCGGACTACGTGGAGACCAACGCCTGGAACACCGCGTTCTCCGTGCCGCACGACGGTCCCGGTCTCGCCGCGCTCCACGGCGGCCCGGCGGGTCTCGAGGCGAAACTCGACGAGTTCTTCCGGCTCCCGGAAACCGGCCAGGGCGGCCGGATCCACGAGATGACCGAGGCCCGCGACGTGCGGATGGGCCAATACGGGCATTCCAACCAGCCCTCGCACCACATCCCGTTCGTCTACGCCTTCGCCGGGGCGCAGGCGAAACTGCAGCGGACCGTCCGCGAGGTATTGCGCCGGCTGTACGTCGGCGGCGAACTCGGCCAGGGCTATCCCGGGGACGAGGACAACGGGGAAATGTCGGCCTGGTATGTCTTCACCGCCCTCGGTCTCTACCCGCTGGCCGTCGGCAGCCCGCGGTACGCGGTGTGCGCGCCGCTGTTCCGCTCCGCCACTGTGCACCTCGACAACGGAAAGGACCTGGTGATCCGAGCACCCCGCGCCGCGACCGCCGACAGCGCGGCCGACACGCCGTACGTGCACGGCCTGACTGTCGACGGCGAACCGCACCCTTCGGCCACCCTCGCGCACGCGGTCCTCGCGCGCGGCGCGGTGCTGGAGTTCGACGTCCGCGCCGAACCCGGCGACTGGGGCACGGAACCGGTCGCCCCGGCCGCCCCCGCGCCGCTGCGCGACCTCGCCGTCCACACTGTCCACGGCGTTCTGGTGGACAACACCAGCCGCACCCAAGCCGTCTTCCGCACTCCAAGGCCGACCATCACGTTCGCCGTCGAAGGCGAGCCGCGCGAGGTCGTCCTGTACACGCTCACCTCCGGCAGCCGAGCGAGCGATCCGAAGGACTGGGTGCTCGAAGGCTCCGACGACGGGCGACAGTGGCGGACCCTGGACGAACGCTCCGGCGAGGTGTTCCGGTGGCGGCGCCAGACCCGGCCGTTCGTGCTCGCCGAACCCGCCGCGTGCCGGCACTACCGGCTGCGGGTCCGCGCCTCGACCCGGCGGCGCGTCGCCCTCGCCCAGTGGGAGCTGCTCGCCCGATGATCACCGACGTGCGCAACGCCTTCCTCGACCGGCTGGCGGCGGCCGACCCCGGGCTCGTCCGGCTGCGGCTCGCCGCGTCCGCGGTGCTCGGCATCGTCATCGCGGTCCTCGCGATGCTGCCGCTGCATTTCCCGCTCACCACGACGCTCGTCGCGGCCATCGCGGCGATGATGAGCGCGTTCACCGTCAACGACGCCACCAGCGGCGGCCAGGCCGTCACGCTGCTGCTCGCGCTCGTGGTCGGCGCCGCGTCGATCACCGCCGCGTGCTTCGGCTCCGCGTACGCGCCCGCGGACAGCATCGTGTTCGTGCTGCTGATCTTCGTCGCGGTGTACGTGCAGCGGTTCGGCGCGCGGGGCATCGCGCTCGGGTCGATGGCGTTCTTCCTGTTCTTCTTCCCGATGTTCCTGCAGGCGCACCTCGCGCAGGTGCCGCACCTGCTGCTCGCGCTGGCGATCGGGGTCGCGGCGAACGCCGTCGTGCGGTTCCTTCTCTTGCGCCGCAACGCCGAAAGCGAGCTGATCCGCTACCGGCAGGCGTTCCGGGCCCGGCTCGGCGCGGCGGTGCGGGCGACCGAGGCGTACATCTCGTCCGGCGGTTCGGACCGCAGCGACCGGCAGATCCGCACGTCGGTGGAACGGCTGCACGAGGTGGTCCTGCTGATCGAGGACCACGCGCCCGACGTCGTCGACGACCGCCGCGCCGACCAGCTGCGCCGCCGGGTGATCGAGGTCGAGCTGGCCGTGCAGTGGCTGGTGATCACCGTGCGCCGGACCTGCTCGCAGCCGCTGCCCGAGGGTGTCGCCGACGATCTCGTGGCCCGGCTGTCCCGCTTCCGGTCGCTGATGGAACGCGACCCGCGCGACCTGCCGCTGATCAGCGAGACCGGCGAGTACAGCCGGATGCTCGTGGAAGGCAGCCGGATCGACGAACGCGCGCATCCCGGCGACGGCGTCCGCCGCGCGATCGCCGAACTGGCCGTCGCGGACGACCGGGCGCAGCGGATCGCCAGCCTGCAGTCCGAAGTGGACTTCTCCGTCGGGGAGGACGAGGACGACGAACCGACCAAGGCGTTCGCCTACGACAACCAGACCCGCGGCGCGATCCAGGCCGTGCTCGGCGGCGGGCTCGCCGTGCTGGCCGGGCAGCTGATCTCGCCGCAGCGCTGGTACTGGGCGGTGCTGACGGTGTTCGTCGTGTTCATCGGCACCTCCAGCGCGGGCGCGCGGTTCGTGAAAGGCATGCGCCGCACCGGAGGGACCTTGCTGGGCATCGTCGGCGGCGTCGCGCTGGCGCTGCTGGTCAGCGGGAACACCCCGGCGATCCTCGCGCTGCTGCTGGTCTGCGTGTTCGGCATGGTCTACACCGCGCGGGTTTCGCAGTTCCTGATGGCGTTCTTCGTGACCAGCATGCTCGGCTTGCTCTACAGCCTGCTCGGCACGTTCAGCATCGAGGTGCTGTGGATCCGGGTCGCCGAAACCGCGGTCGGCGCGGCGTGCGGGCTGCTCGCCGCCGTGGTGGTGCTGCCGGTCCGCACGCGCGCGGTGATGCTGGACGACATCGCGATCGCGCTCGACGAACTGCACGAGTTCATCGAGTCAGCCGCGACCCTGCTGTCCGGCCGGGAGAACGTGAACATCATCGAGATGTCCCGCGACCTCGACCGCGCGGTCGAGCAGGTGCGGCTGACCATCGAACCGCTCACCCACCCGATCAACCTGCGCAGCGCCCGCCGCGACTACGGCTGGCACGTGCTGACCACGTTGGAGGGCATCGCCTTCCGCGCCCGGCACGTGGCCGCCCGCGCGCAGCCCGGCCAGCTCGCCGGCCCGGTCTCGGAGCGGCTGGACCAGTTCGCCGGCCGGATCATCGCGAACGTCGACCTCGTGCACGAGGCGGTCAGCAACCCCGGCGGCACGCGGCCGCGCAAACTCGTCCGCGACGACGGCACCCCGGTCGCCGACCGGATCGACGAGGCCGAGACCCGCGCCGTGCTGTCCAGCCTGAGCCACCTCGACGAGGGCTTGATCGCGCTGGGCCGCGTGCTCGGCGTCGGCGCGCAGGACCCGCCGCGGCACAGCTGACCTACGCGGAGGCGGCGTCGAGGATCCGCAGCTCGTCGTCGCTCAGCTCCACGTCGTGCATCGCGACCAGCGCGGGCACCTGCTCGACCGTGCGCGCGGACGCGATCGGCGCGGCCACCGTCGGCTGCTGCGCGAGCCAGGCCAGCGCGACTGTCGCCATCTCCCCGCCGCGCGCCTTCGCGACCTCCTCCAGCGCCGCGAGCACCTTCACGCCGTGCTCGGTGTCCGCGTAACCGCCGGCGAGCCCCGGCAGGTTGCGGATGTTGTCCACCTGCTGGCCGGGCCGGTACTTGCCGGTCAGGAACCCCGACGCCAGCCCGAAATACGGCACGCAGGCCACCCCGTGCCGCTGCACGATCCCCCGCCGCTCGCTCTCGTACTCGTCCCGCGCGACGAGGTTGTACTTCGGCTGCAGCGCCACGTACTTCGCCAGCCCCTCGCGGTCGGAGAACTCCAGCGACGCGGCCAGCCGCTCCGGGCTGATGTTCGACGCCGCGATCGCGCGGACCTTGCCTTCCTTCACCAGTTCGTCCAGCGCGGTGACGATGTCCTCGACCGGAACCGATTCGTCGTCGAAATGCGTGTAGTACAGGTCGATCCGCTCGATCCCCAGCCGCCGCAACGACTCCTCGGCCGCGGCCTTGACGTTCGCCGGCGCGAGCCCCTTGAACTGCGGATGGTCGCCGACCTTCGTCGCCACGACCACGTCGTCCCGGTTCCCGCGCGAGGCGAGCCACTTGCCGAGGATGGTCTCGGACTGTCCCGGCTCGTTGCCCGGGAACTGGTACATGTACGAATCGGCCGTGTCGACGAAGTTCCCGCCCGCCTCGGCGTAGGCGTCCAGCACCGCGAACGACGCCGGTTCGTCGGCGGTCCAGCCGAACACGTTCCCGCCGAGGCACAACGGGGAGACGGCGAGGTCGGATGAGCCCAGTGTGCGAAGTGCGACCATGATCGCATTCAAGCACTCCCCGCCCGGCGATGCCCGTGCCGGCGAGCGATTCTGCCCGCTCGTACCTCGCCCGCCCGCGAACCTGGCAGGATCGATCTTCTCGCACAGCTTTCTGGGGGAGGCAGCTGATGAGAAGACCGGCGGTCGACGACCCGCTCTGGCTGGGTCAGTACCGAGTGCTCGCGGAACTGGCCCGGGACGAGGCGACCCGGGTCCTGCTCGGCAGCGGACCGGACGACCGTCTGGTCGCGCTCACGCTGGCGCCCCGGCAGTCCGCCGAAACCGCGGCGCTGAGCGCGGTGCTCGAGGCCGACCCGGATGCGTCCACACCTTGGTGGGCACAAGAATTCGTGCCCGGCCCCTCACTGCGGGACGTACCCGACGCACTGCCCGAACCCGCGGTGCTCCGGCTGGCCGCCGGAATCGCAGCCGACCTGACCCAGTTCCACAGCGCCGGGCTCGCGCACGGGAAGCTGACGCCGTCCCACATCCGGCTCACCAGCAGCGGAGCGAGGCTCATCGCCCGTGCGACCGGCGACGACCTAGCCGACGACGTCTTCGCGCTCGGCACCCTTCTCGCCGCGAAGTCCGCGCTTCCCGAGGCGCTCCGCCCGTGCCTAGCGGAAAACCCCGCAGACCGGCCCACCGCCGCCGAATTGCTCGAAGCGCTCAGGCCGTCCGCAGACCCGTGGCCGCCCGCCGTCGAGAAACTCGTCGCCGAACGAACCGCCGAACTCGCCCAGTTCCTCGACGGCCGGCAGGCGCCGCTGGACGACCCGGTGTCTACCAAGTCGCGGACACCCCGCCGCCCCCGCGACGTGCCGCCCCGCGTCGGCGGATCCTGATCAGCGCGCTCGCCCTGGTGATCGCCGGACTCGCCGCTTGGATCGCGTGGCCGGACCCGCCCGCACCCCCGCCCGCGCCCCCGTCGCCGCTCACCGAATCCGGCTTCCTCGTCGCGCGCGGACATCCGCAGTACGTCACGTTCAACCACGACGGCCGGCTCCTCGCGACGGCGAACGCCGACTTCACCATCGACGTCCTGGACGTCGTGACCCGCAAACCGGTCGGCCCGCGCATCGGCCCCTTCCCCGAAACCGGCTTGCCCGGCATGACCTTCCGCTCCGACGGCATCACCCTGGCCACCGCGCAGGTCAAAGACAACCAGTTCACGGCGCGCACCTGGGACTCGCGAACCGGCCGGGAAATCGGCGAACCCCTCGTGCTCGAGAACATCGACCGCGGCGGCGCCTGGCCCGAGCTCAGCCCCGACGGCAGCGTCGCGGCGGTGCCGATGGCCTCCCCGCGCAGGACCGACCTGTGGCGCGTCGCCGACCGCACCCGCATCGGCAGCATCGACACGCCAGCCGCCTTCCGGGTCTCGGCATTCAGCCCCGACGGACGCACCCTCGCCGTCTACCAGTGGGACGGCCACTCCGCCCACACCAGTCAGCTCGACCTGTGGGACACAGCTTCGCTCAAGACAGCGGGAAAACCGATCGTCTTCTCCGAGACCGAGCCGATCTGCTGCCTCGCCTTCCGGCCGGACGGCCGGACGTTGATCACCACCAGCGCCGGAGCCGGTGCACCGCCGCAGGTGCGGCAGTGGGACACCGTCACGCACGAGCCGCTGCGTCCGGCGTTTTCCCTGGCCCCGGCTCCCGCCTACGGGGAAATGAGGGAAGCCTACGTCTTCATGGCTTCAGCCGGGCTGGACGACCAGCACCTCCTCGCGCTCGCGGCGGGAACCGTCACGGTCCGGGACCTCGACGGCCACCAGGACGGAGCCAGTCTCCCCGGAATCCTCAGCTTCGCGGTCAGCCCGGACCGGAAAACCATCGCCACCACTACCGGCTCGACCGCGGACACGACCGTGCACCTGTGGCGCAAACCCTGACCCCGCACCACATGCCGCGACGGAGCCCTCGGGACATGGACCCGACGCCGTTCAACTAGGCGGCACTCCGAGCCACACGATCCGTCGCCCGGGTCAGCGGGCAAAAGCGGGCGGCGCGCCCATCGGACTGAGGTGCATCCCCGCGATCCGCCAGCCGTCCTCGCCGCGCACCAGCACGTGCGTCGCCCGGAAGGTGCCGTCCACGCGGTTCCCCTGATGGGTCGCTTCCTGGTCGTGCACGCCGATCGCGATCGCCGTGTCGCCGTGGACGCGCACCTCGACGTCGCGCCAGTCGAGGCGCTGCGTCGCCAGCGCGCCCGACTGGTAGCGGTCCAGCCACTGCTGCCGGTCGAGCACGAATCCGAGCGGTCCGACGAGCCGGAATCCGTCGGCGACCAGGCCGCTCAAGGTGTCCGTGTCGCCCGCGACCTCGGCGGCTGCCCAGCGTTTGCCCAGGTCGGAGATCTCCGCAGCATCCATAGTGTCCTCCAGTGCCGATCGATGAGACACCACAAACGTTAGATATCGAATCGTTTGTCGTCAAACGGTTAGAGTTCGACGAACCTGCGGTACCGTCCTCTCCGTGCCCCGACCCGCCACCCCGCCGCTCGGCGTTCTCCTCGCCCGCACCGCCAAGACCGCGGGCCAGGCGTTCGACCGCGCGCTCGCCGAGGTCGGCGGATCGCAGCCGGTCTGGCAGATCCTCATCGCGCTCAAAACCCGCCAGCACGCGAGCCAGCGCGAACTCGCCGACGCCGTCGGCATCCAGGGCGCGACGCTCACCCACCACCTCAACGGCATGGAAACCGCCGGCCTGCTCACCCGCACCCGCGACCCGGAAAACCGGCGCGTGCACCAGGTCGAACTGACCGGCTACGGCGAACGCACCTTCCACCGCCTCGCCGACGCCGCGATCGCGCACGACAAACGGATGCGCCGCGGGTTCACCGACGACGAAATCGCGACCCTGGCCGCATTGCTGGGCAGGCTCGCGGAAAACGTCGCGCAGCCGGACCCGTGAGCGCCCGAGGAAGCGCCCACGGATCCGCGTCCCGCAGTTACCGGGTTTCCGGACAGGTCTTCCAGGCGAAGTGGTAAACCGTCTGGACGCTGCCGTCCGTCGAGTCCATCGTCAGGAAGCTCGTCGTCTTCGCCGGATCCGAAGTGCCGGCATACGCCCGCAATTCCGTATTGATGTTCAGGTTCCGCTCCTGCCCGCACGGTTCGTAGATAATCGCGTCGATGTCGGTCGAATCCGAGAATTGCCAGTCATTGTCGTAGAACCCGTCGAGCCGATGCGTCGCGTACGCGGTCGGCGAGTTCCCCTGGAAATAGTAGTTCGCGCGCTCCACGCCGTATGCGCCGTTTTCCAGGTGCCCGAACCCGCGGTAGTCCGCCGAGGCGATCCCGTAGGTGAACCCCTGCGGCACGTGCACGCGAAGGCCGATCTGGCAGTTCTTCCGGAAGTCCGTCGGCTGCGCGCCGACGCCGACCTGCGCGGTGTATTGGCTGTAGGTGACGGTGAACGCGGTGTTGTCCGCGGAAACCGAAACCGCGGCCGTGTCCGGCGGGCAGCCGGTCCCGTTCACGGTCGCGACGTCGATGATAATTTTGTCCGGCGGCGGATTCTGCGGCCAGGAATGTGGGGTAATTGTCGAAGAAAGCGCCAGAAGAGCAGCGGCCATCGTGGCAAGCATGGGTTCCTTCCCATTACTTCCGGGTGGGTGGGGGTTTCGACAGGGTAGCGCAACAACTGTGCGGCTAGTCCCACTGAATGGAGCAACGCCGTTGCTTAGCTGTGCACAGCAACGTGTTCACAAGCCGTTGACAAAAGCTATTATGGACAATTGACGAATCAACAAAAATGATTCAAAAATAAACGACACAGCACCTGCTGGCCCAGCAGGTCCGGACAATCCGGCGAAAAAGACCGCGGAAACCGGGGCAATCAGGACAGTTCGCGCGCCGCGCCCGCTACCTCGCCGACCCGCTCTTCCCGGGGCGATTCGGCGGACCGCCCCGCCCGTCGCCGTCCGACCCGAACCTCCGCGCCCGCACGCCCGTCGCGACCGCGCGCGCCCGCAACTCGATCGTGATCTCGAGTTACGCCCTTCGCCCCACGACTTAAGGCGGACCGCCCGGGACGCGAACGTGATCCTGGCTACCGTGACTGGACGCACCCGGACGACGCCCGCCGGTAGGGCTAGCATCCTCGGTACTAGCCAAAGTCGTCTCAAGCTGGAGAAGCGCAATGACCCAAGCCCCTGTCAACGTCACCGTCACCGGTGCGGCCGGCCAGATCGGCTACGCGCTGCTGTTCCGCATCGCGTCCGGTCAGCTGCTCGGCGCCGACACCCCGGTGAAGCTGCGGCTCCTGGAGATCCCCCAGGCGGTCAAGGCGGCTGAGGGCACCGCGATGGAGCTGGACGACGGCGCGTTCCCGCTGCTCGCCGGCATCGACATCTTCGACGACCCGAAGCAGGCCTTCTCCGGCGCGAACATCGGCCTCCTGGTCGGCGCCCGCCCGCGCAGCAAGGGCATGGAGCGCGGCGACCTGCTCGAGGCCAACGGCGGCATCTTCAAGCCCCAGGGCGAGGCGATCAACGCGGGCGCGGCCGACGACATCAAGGTGCTCGTGGTCGGCAACCCGGCCAACACCAACGCGCTCATCGCCCAGTCGCACGCCCCCGACGTGCCCGCCGAGCGCTTCACCGCGATGACCCGTCTCGACCACAACCGCGCGCTGGCCCAGCTGGCCAAGAAGCTGAACGTGGCCGTGACCGACCTGAAGAAGGTCGCGATCTGGGGCAACCACTCGGCCACCCAGTACCCGTCGGTGCAGCACGCCGAGGTCAACGGCAAGAACGTCGCCGAGACCATCAACGACGAGGCGTGGCTCGCCGACACCTTCATCCCGACCGTCGCCAAGCGCGGCGCCGCGATCATCGAGGCCCGCGGCCTCTCCTCGGCCGCCTCCGCCGCGTCGGCCGCGATCGACCACGTCTACACCTGGGTCAACGGCACCCCCGAGGGCGACTGGACCTCGGCCGGCGTCGTCTCCGACGGCTCCTACGGCGTCCCGGAGGGCCTCATCTCCTCCTTCCCGGTCACCGCGAAGGACGGCAAGTACGAGATCGTGCAGGGCCTGGAGATCGACGAGTTCTCCCGCCCGCGCATCGACGCCTCCGTGGCCGAACTGGCCGAGGAACGCGACGCGGTCCGCAAGCTGGGCCTGATCTGAGGTTCGTTTTCCGCGATGGCCGCCCCGGTTTTCGGGGCGGCCATCGTTCGTTTTCGCGTCCTGTGTGGTGGTTTTGGACGTGCGAGATGCACTTGCGTCTCGCGCTGTGGCTGTTTTTCGATCGCCCGCCGTATAGGTCGTTATACAGTTGAAAGGAGCTCGTGGAGTCGGCGGGCGGTGGCGAAGTCGGGCACCGTGCGCGTTCCGTCGCGGAGGTCCGCGGCCAGGTGGTCGTAGACCCGGCCTACATTCGCCGCCTGGACGGGCAACTCGCTGGGATCGAGCACCGAGACCACCGTCCATTCCGGACTGCCGGGGCGGGACAATCGCAGCTCCAGCCGACTGATCTGCAGCTGCGCGGCCCACGGATCGGTCTCCGGCGCGGATGTCAGCGCGAGGTTTCCTTCGGTGCCCGCGATCTCGATCCGCGTCCGGGGTATCGCCGCTTCCCCGTCGTGCAGGTGGACGGACACCACTGCCCCGCCGTCGAGTTCGGCGTGCGCGAGGAAGTGATCCGGTGCCGTGACGTCGATCGGCTCCCTCGTTTCGGCGACACGATGGGAGCCGTTCCGGATCGCGGTCCGGGCGGTCAACTCGCGGATCGGCCCGAGCAGGTACTGCACCAGATCGAGCGTGTGCCCGCCGAGGACTTCGACCAGCCCGGCACCGCTGCGGCGGTCGTAGGTGTAAGCCGTCCAACCGGGAACGTCGCGGGTGTTTCCCTTGCCGCGCGAGCTGTAGACGGTCGCGGACCGCACCTCGCCGATCTCCCCGAGCATCTCGCGAGCCCGGCGGACGGCCGGCGAGAACCGCGCTTGCAGGCCCACCGCCGTGTGCACTCCGGCCCGCTCCCCCGCCGCAGCCAGCGCGGCGGCTTCGTCTGCGGTCGTAGTCAACGGCCACTCGCAGTAGACGTGCTTGCCTGCCTCAAACGCAGCCGTCACCAACTCGACGTGCGCGGGCACCTTCACTGTGACGACAACCAGGTCGACGTCAGGGTGCTCGGCGAGACTCCGGGCGTTAGTAAAGGCATGCCGTGCGCCGAACCGAGTGCGCGCCTCTTCCGCGCTGCTGGCTCGCGTGGTGGCGACGGCGGCAAGCGAGAAGCTGGACGACGCGGCGATGGCGGGAATGTGCGCCCGCGCGGCCCAGCCCCGATCCGGGTTCGCGCCGAGGATTCCGACGCCGATCGGCTTGGTCAAGTCCCCACCTCCACTAAGCGGGTCACGTTGTTCCGGTTCCGCCAAGCTACCAGAAGCGGAACAGAGTGACCCGCTTGGTTTAGACTGCGGGAATGCCGGACTCCGCCGTCGCAGCGCTGCTCGCCCAAGGCCGACCGCGTGCGGACGCGCAGCGCAACGTCGAGCGGCTGGTGGCAGCGACCCGCGAAGCGCTCGACGAGCTAGGGCTCGCGGTCACGACCCGCGACATCGCACAGCGCGCGGGCGTCGGCCTCGGCACGCTGTACCGGCGCGTGCCGTCGTTGGACGCGCTCCTGGCCGCCATCCTCACCGACACCATCGACGAGATGACCGACCGCGCCGCGCGCGTGCTCGACTCCCCCGATCCGTGGCAGGGATTCGCCGAGTTCGCCGAGTCCTACGTCCAGCTCCGCGCGGCCAGCTGCGGACTGCACGACGCCCTGTCCGGCCGCGGCGAACGGCTCGACCTGGAGGAACGGATCACCCGGCTGCAGCGGGCGGTGCGGCAACTGGTCGAGCGGGCGCAACAGGCCGGCACCCTCCGCGCCGACGTCGACTGGCGGGACGTCCCGTTCGCGCTCGCCACCGCGATCCCGCCGGACCACACGATCGGCCTCGTCCCGGGCGACGACCAGTGGCGGCGGAACCTCCGCGTCATCCTCGACGGCCTGCGCCCGGCACGATCGCCTGCTCCAGCAGGCCCTGCAGCACCCGCTGCTCCTGCGGACTGAGCCCGGCCAGCGGCGAGTCCCGGGTCAGCAGTTCGAGCAGCCGCTCGCGCAGCGCCGTGCCGTCCTCGGTGAGGACGAGATGCCTGGCGCGCCGGTCGGTCGGATGCGCGCGCCGCTCGATCAGCCCCTGTTTTTCCAGCTTGTCGACGACGAACGTGGCGTTCGACGGTTCGCAGCTCATCCGCTCGGCCAGCTCGCGCATCGTCATCGGGCCGGTCAGCTCGCGCAGCGCGGTGGCCTGCGGGGCGGTCAGCCCCAGCGTCACCGCGCGCTCGCGGACGTGGTCGGCGATCTGCTGCGCCAGCCCGTTCACCAGACCGCACAGCTCGCGTTCGGCGACCGCCCGGGATTCCGTCATGAGCCCATCCTAGCAACTCCATCAAGCCAGAATAATTAGAGCTTGAATGTTTCTAGCTTGATGCTTATGGTCGAGGAAGACCGAGGGAAGGGAACAAGACCGTGCTCGACGACCGACTGCGCAGAGCCGCGCAGAGCCGCACGATCCACCTGGGCGAGACGAAGGTGTCCTACGTGCCGGACGGGGCGGTGCAAGGGAGTCCGCGGCTATGGCTGCCCGACAGCACCACCGAGACCTGGTCCGCGCATCCGGAGTACCTGGACGACGACGGCTACCTCGTCGCGAGCATCGGCGGACTGCTGGTGGAACGCGATGGCCGGGCGCTGCTGATCGACGCCGGTTTCGGGCCGCAAACGGTGCCTGCTGAGCCAGGCGCGCCGAACGGCGTGCTGTACGGCGGTGCGCTGCTCGACAACCTGGCCGCGCTCGGGCGCAAACCGGAAGACGTCGAGGCCGTGGCGCTCACGCACTTGCACTCCGACCACATCGGCTGGGCGCTGCGACCCGCGTTCGCGCACGCCGAATTTCTGGTTGCCGAACCAGAGTGGGCACAGCGCGAGAGCGACGCGATGGCACCGCAGGTCCGGACGATCTCGGACGGACAGGAAGTGTTCCCCGGCGTCCAGGTGCGCTTCGCCGCCGGGCACACGCCGGGACACGCCGAGTACGTCATCACCGCCGGCGGGCAACGGCTGATCGCTTTCGGCGACGCCGTCCATTCGCCGATCCAGATCGAAAACCCGGACTGGTCCTGCGTCTACGACCACGATCCGGTCGAGGCCGCGAGCCACCGCCGGAAGCTCGTCGCGGAACTGGCCGAACCGGGCACGATCGGCTTCGGGCACCACTTCGCCGACGTCGTCTTCGGGCGCGTCCGCGACGGCCGCTGGCAGCCGCTCGACCGCTAAGGTCGGGTGGATGGCCCGGTTGATCCACCTCAACGGCCCGTCCGGCATCGGGAAATCCACCGTCGCGCGGCGCTACGCCGACCTCCACCCCGGAGTGCTCGATCTCGACGCCGACCAAGTGGTCATGATGATCGGCGGCTGGCGGACCGCGTTCCGGGACACGCTTCCCGCCGCGCGCCGGCTCGCGCTCGCCATGGCGGAAACGCATCTGCGGTCCGGGCACGACGTCGTCATGCCGCAGCTGGTGGCCCGCGTCGAGCAGGCCGAGCGGTTCGAGGAGGCGGCCCGCGCGGCCGGCGGCGAGTACGTCGAGATCATGCTCGCCGCGCCCCGGCCGCAGGCGAAGGCCCGGTTCGCCGCGCGCGGCGAGCACGCGGCCGCCGACGCGATGGCCGAGCTGGGCGGTCCGGGCGCACTCGACCGCATCCACGACCACGTCGCGGAGTATCTTCCGCTCCGTCCACAGTGCACAGTGCTGGACACCGAACACCTCGACCCGGACGAAACGTGCGCGAGGGTCGCGGAAATCGTTGCCCGCCGAGCAGCGGCGGAGGTACCGAGTGCACGGAACGGGGACCAAACGGGAAGCCTGCCGCCCGGCCCGGCCTGAGCGCGGTATATGTCGAGGAGTGCCAGGACACAGAGCCGACGCGGTCCGGCCGCCGTTTTCCGGGCGGACCGCGCGCACCGGACCCGGTGTCGCCGCCGCGGAAATCGCAGCTGATTCCGGCGCATTCCTGATTCTCGACGACGAGCGACAGACCAGTCCGCAGCGAGCGCCCGTCAACGGCCGGTTTTCCGCACTCCCCGATCCGCGCAGGTCCTTCCGGAAGAGACTCCCATGCCCGAACCCGTTGCCCGCACGGACTTCCCCACGCCGCCCTGGCTGCTCAGCGCGAGCGACGGCGTTGCCTTGCGCGCCCTCGCCGCGGGCCTCGTCGACAGCACGGCGTCCGACCTCGACCTCGCCTACTCCCTCGCGACCCGGCCCCCGCGCGCGCTCCGCATCCACATCCCAGCCGGCGACCGCACCGCTCTCGAAGCGGTCGCGAGCGGCCAGACGCCCGGCGAGCCCGTGCTGGAGCGGCCCCGGCTGACGTTCGTCTCCCGCGGCAGCAAACTCGCGCCATGCCGAGAAACCGAGTTCTCGCAACGGTTTCCGCTCTTCGCCGACACCTTCGACACGATGTTGGGCGATTATCAGGACTGGCTCTTCGCTTTCCAGTCCGCACTGTGCTGTCTGCTGGACTCCTGGGGTCTCCGCCCGGAAGCCGTCGCCCGCATAACCCGAAGGCCCTGGGACGACACCAGCCTTGTCCTGGACCTCACTCCACCCTCCGTCCGCGAGTTGTTCGCCGAACTCGCCCGGCTGCACACCGCGGGCATCCCCGTCGCCTGGACCGAGGTCTTCGCCGGGAGCGGCGCGCGACGAGTAGACCTGCCCGCCGAAACCCTGCTGTATCGCCCCCGCTGGGTTCCCGTCCCAGCGCGGCCCGGCGAAGCGGAAATCCTCGAAATCCCCACGAGCAACGACATCCACTCCCTCACGCTGGACGCCCTGCGACCCCGCGAGGACCGGCTCGTCGTCACGACCAACGCCACCGGACCGGATCCCGATCTCGTGAGCGCCGCCGCCTGGGGTCTCCTCAACGCCGCCAAGGTCACCGCCGTCGACCTCGACCGGCCGACCCCCGCCGCCGACATCCTCGACCTCGTCGGCGGCAGCACCGAACCCCGGCTCGCCATCCGCGAAGGCGTCCCGCACGCCTTCCGGGTCGCGCCCGCCACGGCTTCCGCCGCCCGGCCGATCGACCCGTCCGGCACCGTCCTCGTCACCGGCGGCACCGGCCGGATCGGCACCTTGCTGGCCGAGCATCTCGTCGCCGAGCACGGCGTCCGGCACCTGGTGCTGGCCAGCCGCAGCGGCCCCGCCGCCGAACGCCGCCCGACCGATCTCGACGCGGACGTCCGCATCGCCGCCATCGACGCCGCCGACCCGGATCAGGTCGAAAGCCTCATCGCGTCCTGCAATCCGCCGCTGACCGCCGTCATCCACTGCGCCGCCGTCTTCGACGACCCCTTCGCGGCCGCGCGAACCCCCGAATTCCCCGACCCGGTCCTGCGCGCCAAAGCCGACTCCGCCTGGATCCTCCACGAAGCGACCAAACACCTGCCGCTGTCGGCGTTCGTGCTCTTCTCGTCCCTAGCCGGAACCTTCGGCGAATCCGGCGCGAGCTACGCCGCCGCCAACCGGTTCCTCGACGCCCTCGCCACCCACCGACGCGCGCACGGGCTGCCCGCGGTGTCGATCGCGTGGGGCAGATGGGACCCGGCCGTCTTCGACGCCGCACTCGGCAGCGACGAACCGGTCCTGCTCGGCCCCGGCGCTTCACCCGGCGAAGAAATCCGCCCGCCCCTGGACCGCTTCCCCGCACTGCTGACGAGTGTCCCGGCCGGAAGATGACATCCGTCATCGGGTCCGCGCGCGGAGAACCCCAATACTCAGTGCCATGAAGAAACTCCGGCTCGCAGCCGCCGCCCTCACCGCCGGACTCGCCATGCTCGTCCCGGCCGTCGCCGACGCCGCGCCGATGCCGCTGACCTTCGGCATCTACCCGGGCGGTTACGCGGGCGGCGGGTCCACCACGGGCAAACCCGACAATCCGGCCGAGGTGCGGAAAGCGTTGGCACAGCTGCAATCCGAGCACCGGCCGTTCCTCCTCCGCGACTACCTCGGCTGCGGCAGCGCCTTTCCCGACGACGAAATGCAGTACCTCGCCCCGGGCCGCCGCCTCGACGTCGTGCTCAGCTACTCCGGCGAGAGCATGCCGGAATGGCAGGCCTGCGTGGACAAGACAGTGCACCGCTACGGTCCGATCGCCGACACCATCTCGGTCACCCTCGAGCAGAACGTGGTGCCCCAGCCGAACGGCGACACCGCGCTCGTCCAAGGCGTCATCACCGGCAAGAAGGCAGCCGACCGGGATGGGTTCGACCGGCTGCAGATCGGGTTCGACGAGGTCGCCTACACCCAGCCGTTCACCCAGTTCTGGCAGCACCTCGCCCAGCTGGGCGGAGCGGAGTTCAGCCGCTCGGTCGGCTTCGTCGGCGTCGATCTCTACCCGGACGCCGGGCTGCCCGGCATCCCGCCGGTGCCCGACCTGGCCGGGTTCGTCCACCAGACCCTGCACAATGTCCGCACCCAGGAGATGCCCATCGCCGGCCTCGGCCGCGACGTGCCGATCCGCGTGTCGGAGAACGGCTGGGCGACCCACACCGCCCAGCGCACGCCAGCCGGCCAGGCCCGCGCGCTGACCACGGAAATCCTGGCGGTCAACCAGGATCGCGTCACGGAAAACGTCGCCAGCTACGAGATGTTCGCCCTGCGCGACGACGTCACCGGCTCCCCCAGCCCGTTCGACAACTTCGGCGTCCTCACCGACGACTACACCCCGAAGCCGATGTACTGGCTGTACCGCGGATTGATCTCGGCCCTCTCCTGAGCGGTCTTTCCCTGAAACGCAAGCCGGGCGCTGGGCAGATTTTCTTGCTCAGCGCCCGGCTGTATAGGTCGTTATACACTAATCAGCCGACGGAGATGTCGTCCGCGTAGATCGCGCTCTGGCCGTACCAGCCGTGGACGTACAACGTCACCGCGCCGGACGCGCCGGTCGTGAACGGGATGGTCAGCTTGGTCCAGCTGGAGTTGGCGGTCCACGAGCTGGCCGTCGCTCCCCCGCGGACGCCGGCGTAGGCGTAGCCGCCCTGGACCCACGCGGTCAGGGTGTACGCGTGGTTCGGCGCGAGCGTCAGGTTCTGCGTCGCTTCCCCGGTGGTCGACGCCGTCGGCGACACCTGCAGCGCGTGACTGCCGGAGTGCACCGGCGAGGACACGATCGTCCCGCCGCTCCACGGGCTGAGCGCTCCCGTTTCGAAGTTGCCGTTGACGACGCTGCCGGTCGGGCTGGTTCCGTTGACCGTCAACGTATACGTCGCGGTGTGGCTGCCGCCGCCCGCGACCGAGCCGGTGATCGTCAGCGGGTAGACACCCGGCTGAGTCGCCGCGGTCGTGGTGATCGACAGGTTCGCGCTCTCCCCCGCCTTGACCGTCGTCGGGCTGACCGACGCGGTCACGCCGCCGGGCGCGCCGCTCACCGAAAGCGAAACCTGTTGTGCCGCACCGGAAGTCACCGCGGTGGTCACCTTGCCGGCGGCCGAACCGCCCGGGTCGACCGAAGCCGAGGCCGGGCTCGCGGTCACCGAGAAGTCGTTGCCCGGCACCGGAGTTCCGCCGGTGAACGGGGCGAACGTGTGGCTGAAGTACCACTTGTCCTGCGGGATGCCGGAGCAGGTGTCCTGTGCGCCGGTGCCGGGGCAGGTGCCGTTGTCGCGCTGCAGCGCCCAGAACGACAGCATGTTGATGCCCTTGGACACCGCCCAGTTGTAGACGGTGACCGCGTCGGCCGTGGTGAACGTTTCCGCGGCGCCGAAGTCGTCGATGCCCGGCATCTCGGTGATGCCGACCATCCCCCACAGCTGTTCCTGCGTCTTGCCCGGATACAGCGACGCCAGCTGCGAGACCAGCCCGGCCGCCGCCGTCTGGGTGTCCTGGGCCATGTTGTGCGTGGCGTTGTCGTAGTAGTCGAAGGTCATCAGGTTGACCACGTCGACCTTGGCCCCGTTGGACACCGCGTTTCGCAGCACGTCCAGCGCACTGGTGAGACCGCTCGTGGTGGTCGGCAGCGTGTAGGAGATCTGGAGCTGGCGTCCGTTGGCCGCGGCCCAGTCCTGGACCTTCTTGATCGCCTTGTTCCGGCGGTCGATGCCCGCGGAGTTGGTGAGCGAGTTGTCCTCGATGTCCATGTCCAGGCGCGGCACGTCGTAGGTGGTGATCAGCGATTCGTACGCGGCCGCGATCTGGTCGACGTTCGTGCAGCTGTCGGCGATCTCGGTGGCGTTGTGGTCCGCGGTGTAGCCGCCGAACGACGGGATCACGTCCCCGCCGCGCGAGCGGATGGTGCGGAAGTCCGCGCCGAACGTCGAGTCCGACACCGGCATGCCGGCGTCGCCGTTCCAGAGGACGGTGCACGAACCCGAGGACGCGGTCTGCAGGAACGCCATCGTCAGGTGCTTGACGCCCGCTTCCTGGGCCATCGCGGCCGGGCTCTGGCCGTTCCAGGACTCGAAGTAGGGCGCGAACACGTGGTTCGGCAACGGGGTCGCGGCGTGCGCGGGCGCCGCGGTGGCGACCAGCACTCCGAGCGGAGCCGCCGCGGCGGCCAGGACAGCGGACAATCGTGACAAGTGACTTCTTCGTCGCATGCGGGCTCCAGTGCCGAAAAAGGGGCTGTGCGGCGGCGGCGCACGGCCGGAACCTTCTCAGAATTGGACTGGACCAGTCACCCGTCAAGGTCTAGACCACTAATGCGGCCGAACGGCCGGGTCGGATCGTCGGGCGCCACCCGAGGTCAGTGGTCCGGTGCGCCCGCAGCCCGGCCAGCGCTCGTGAGTGCTCATGCCGGCTCTCACCGGCATGAGCACTCGCGAGACCCGCCTCAGCCCACCTGCTCCTTCGCCGGGACCGGCGCGCCGAGCGAGAGCTTGGTCGAGCGGGTGGTCAGCGAAATCGCCGCCGCGGCCAGCGTCGACACCGCCAGGAAGCCGAACGCGGCCGCGAACCCGAACCGGTCCGCGAGCCAGCCCATCACCAGCGGCGCGAGCACGCCGGCGAGCTGGCCGCCGGTGTTGACCAGGCCCATGCCCGCGCCGACCAGGTCGCGCGGCAGCACCCGCAGCGGCAGCCCGACGATGCCGATCGAGGCGAGGCCGCTGATGAACATCGCGACGGTCTGCAGCACGGTGAACCCGGTCGCCGAATCCGACAGCAGCATCGCGACGAGCACCCCGGCCGCGGCGACGAGCGCGGGCACCACGAGCCAGCGCGGCCGGCGGTCGAAGTACCGGCCGCCGATCAGCACCGCCGCCGCGCTCACCAGCTGCGGGATCGCCGCCGAGATCCCGGCCGCGACCAGCGAAAGCCCCTTGGTCTCGACCAGGTACGACGGGACCCAGGTGATCATCCCGTAGGCGAGCATGTTGAAGCAGGCGAACATCGCCGCGCAGCGGATCACCAGCCGGTTCCGCAGCACCTGCGACACCGGCACCTTCACCGGGGCGACGCGCGCCTCGGGTTCGGTCAGCTCGCGCGGCAGCGGCGGAGGCAGCAGCCGCCACAGCGCCAGGCCGACGATCAGCCCGGCCACCGCGACGATCCAGAACGTGTGCCGCCAGCCCGCGGCGACCACGAGCGGCGCGACCAGCAGCGGCCCGAGCCCGGCCCCGACCGAGTTGGACGCCAGCAGCAGTCCCGCGCCGCGGCTGCGGCCTTCCTGCGTCGTGCGTTCGGCCAGCGCCTTGAACGCCGCCCCGGGGAACAACGCCTGCGCGAACCCGAACGCCGCGCGCAGCACCAGCAGCACGACCAGCCCGGGCGCGAACCCGGTGGCGGCGGTGAACACCGACCAGGCCACCAGCGAGATCACCAGCAACGGCCGCGCACCCACACGGTCCGCGAGCAGCCCGCCCGGCATCTGCCCGACCAGATACGCGATCGCGAACGCGGACACGACCAGCCCCTGCGTGGTCTTGGACAGCCCGAACTCCGCGCCGATCAGCGGCAGCGCGACCGCGATCATGACGCGGTCGATGTAGTCGATGATGAAGACGCCGACCAGCAGCGCCAACGTGGTCCGTTCGGTCCGCCGCACGACCGGCGCGGAACTCGGAATGCTCACCGTCGGATCCTCCTTGATTCGGCGACGCCGCATTGTGTGGTCATGCACCCCCTCCGCGGCTTCGTCGGATCCGGCGAATCCCGGGCCCGCCGGTCAGCGGATCGGACGAACGGCCGGCGCGTCCCGGGCTCCGGCGCAGGTCAGCGCACCCGCGCTCAGAATCCCGGCGGACGGCGGAATCCGCCGATCGCCTTCGCGAGGCACTGCACGAACCGGACCGCAGTACGGTCGTGCAGATAGGGCGCGATCACCTGGATGCCGACCGGGAGCCCGTCCCGGGTCGTCCCGACCGGCGCGACCGCCGCGGGCAGGTAGTTGAGCGCGGACGGCGCGATCCACGGGAGCATGTCGCGATACGGCCGCTCGGCGCCGTCGACCCGCAACGTTCGGAGCGACCAGCTGGGATCGGGTCGCTGGTCGTGAGGGAAGGCGGCCGTGGGGCTCACCGGGAGGAGGAGCACGTCGACGTCGCGGAAGAACTCGGCCCAGCGGCGGCGGGAGTGCTGCCGGCGTTCGTCGAGCGTGTGCCAGCCGCGGAAGCTGATCGTCATGTCGGACGCGAACGCGCCCGCGGCCCCTTCCGCCGCGGCGAGTTCCACGAGCCCGGCGTACGACTCGGCGGAATCCATCAGCCCGGACTGCGCGATCAGCAACGGATAGTAGAGAGCCATCGTCTCCTCGAGACCGATCGGCCCAGGGCCCTCGGCCACGACGGCGCCCTCGGCCCGCACTGCCTCCAGCGCCGCACGCATGATCGCGACCAGTTCGCTGTCGACCGGGCAGAAAGGATCGTCGAGCCAGGCCGCGACCCGGAACTCCCGCAGCGTGTTCGGCCGGGCGGCGGGCAGCTCCAGCCGCCAGGCCGGAGCTTGGTCGTCGTCCGCGCCCGCGAGGACGTCCAAGCCCAGGTCGAGGTCGTCGGCATGCCTGCCGAGCGGGCCGAGTACCGCCATGTCGGACGCCGCCAGCGTCCCCGGAGCGTGTCCCGCCACGTTCCCGCGCCCTGGCACGATCCCGTACGACGTGCGCAGTCCGTAGACGCCGCAGAAGTGGGCGGGCACCCGGATCGAGCCCGCCGCGTCGCCGCCGAGTTCCAGGCCGGTCAGCCCGGCGGCGACTGCCGCGGCGGACCCGCCGGACGAACCCCCGGGGCCGCGGGTCGGGTCCCACGGATTGTTCGTGGTTCCGTAGATCTCGTTGTAGGTCTGCCAGTCCCGGCCGTCGGCAGGCATATTGGTCTTGCCGAACACGATCGCTCCCGCGTTCTTGATCCGCGTGACCGACTCGGCGTCGCCGGCCGGGACGTAATGACCCCAGCGGGCCGAGCCCCCGGTGGTCCGCATGCCCGCGACCTCCGTAGCGTCCTTGATGGTCACGGGGACGCCGTGCAGGGGGCCGAGCGGCTCGCCGCGGGAGACCGCGCGGTCGGCTGCCAGTGCGGCGGCCCTCGCCCCTTCCTCGTCCTTGGCGACGATGGCGTTCACCTTCGGATCGAGCCGCTCCGCCCGGGAGAGGTAGTGCTCGAGCAGTTCGACGCTCGACACCTCCCTCGCCGCGACGGCGGCAGCGAGTTCGCGTGCGGAACGAAATGCCAAGTCGGTCATGCGAAACCTACCGGATAGATAACGAAGTCGCGCTGAAGTGCTGGTGGCTGCTCAACCCCTGGCCGTGCCGACAGTGGTGGCCGGGTGGACGAGCGCCGCGTCCTCGGCCGCGGACGTGCGGGAGGCGGCCGAGTGCCGGGCGTGGCCGAGGCCCTGCCAGCGGCGCGCGGCGGGGGCGGGGAGGCCGAACTGGTCGAGGATCCTCGCCACGACGTGGTCGACCATGTCGTCGAGGGTCTGCGGGTGGTTGTAGAAGGCGGGCATCGGCGGGACGATCCGGGCGCCCATCCGGCTCAGCGCCAGCAGGTGGTCGAGGTGGATCTCGCTCAGCGGCGTCTCCCGGGGTACCAGGACCAGGCGGCGGCGCTCCTTGAGCGTGACGTCGGCGGCCCGGGTGATCAGGTTGTCGGCGTAGCCGGTGCGGATCGCGGCGAGCGTCTTCATGCTGCACGGCACGACGACCATGCCGTCCGTCGGGAACGAGCCCGACGACAGGACCGAGCCCTGCTCCCCCTGCCGGTGGTGGACGTCGGCCAGTTCGACGACCTCCCGCACCGTGCGGGCGCACTCCAGCTCGACGGTGGTCTTGGCCCAGGTGCTCAGGACGAGATGGGTCTCGACGCCGGGGAGGTCGCGCAGGACCTCCAGCAGCCGGACGCCGAAGGGAGCGCCGGTGGCCCCGGACATGGCGACGACGAGGCGGGTCATGCCGAGTGTCCTGTGCGGAGAGTGCGGAGGACGGCTGCGCTGCGGGGCCAGTCCTCGAGTTCGGCGAGGCGCCCGGTGGTGCGGAAGCCGAGCGGGCTGAGCGGGATCCCGAGACTGTCGCGTTTGTGGTGCGCGACGGTGAACACGCAGCCCAGAACGTCGTCCAGGGTCAGCGACCGGATCAGGCGGAGCTTGAGGCGGTGGCACACCGTCCCGTCCACGGCCAGCAGCGCGGCGTACGGATGCCGCCGCAGGTTGGCGCGAGTGCCGGTCCCGGCCACGACCGCGTAGAGCGCGGTGCGGTCGTCGGCGGGTTCGAGTTCGGCGCGGGACAGCAGCGCGGTGTGCGGGTGGCCGTTCCCGTCCACGGTGAGCAACGGGAACGCCTGTTCGTCGGCGTCGAGCGGCGGCTCCCCCGCTGCCAGGCGGGCCACCTCCTCGGGCAGGTGCGGCACATCGTCCTCCTTGGACGGTCAGAGCGGCAGGATGTCCTTCCAGCGCGCGCGGAGTTCGGCGCGGTAGCCCTCGCCGACCCGGTTGGCGCGCGGATACTGGTCCTTCCACGCGAACGGTTTGCAGGCGTCGACGAGCACGATCCCCATGGACAGATCGCCTGCCTCCCGTTTGGCCGGCGAGAGGCGGGGATCGATGGCGGTGGTGGGCGAGCGGAGGACGTGGATCGACTCCGCCGGGTCGACGCGGGTGAACAGCGCCCAGAGCACATGGTTGACGTCGGTGATGTCGATGTCCTCGTCGACCACCACGAGATAGCGCTCCATCCCGCCGGTGCGCTTGCGCGACGCGGCGGCCAGCAGCGCGTGCATGGCGTCGCCGGCCCCGGTCTGCTTGATGGAGACGACCATCATGAGCTGACGCGCGTAGGCCCACACGCCCTGGACGTTCTGGACCCCGGCCTGCTCAAGGTGGTCCCAGGTCACGGTGGCGGAGTAGAGCGGCACGGCCTGGTCGCCCGCCGGGACGGTCGGCAGCATCGGCGGAGCGCCGAGGATGATCGGGTCGTCCCGGTGCAGGATCTGCCGCACCCGCACCACGGGTTCCCGGCCGCTGTGGGTGTAGTAGCCGGTCCATTCGCCGAACGGGCCTTCCAGGACCGACTCCTCCTCGGGCGGCGGCATCTCGCCGGCGAGGACGATCTCCGCGTGCGCCGGGACGGGCAGGTCGGTGCCAGGCGCGTGCAGCACCTCGACGCCCTGCCCGCGCAGGCCGCCGGCCAGGTCGTACTCGGAAACGCCTTCGGGGGCGGACATCGCGGCGGCGGTGGACAGGATCGGGTCCTGCCCGACGACGATCGCGATCGGGCAGTTCCGGCCGCGGTCCCAGTACTTGTGCGCGATCGCGCGCGCGTGCCGGTTGCCGAGGAACCACACAGACAGCCGGTCCTTGCCGTGCACGGAGACCCGGTAGGTGCCGACGTTGACCCAGCCGGTGTCCGGGTCGCGGGTCACGACCATGCAGGAGGTGCCGATGTAGCGGCCGCCGTCGCCCTCGTGCCAGCGCGGCGCCGGGAACATGGTCACGTCGACGTCGTCGCCCTCGACGACGTTCTCCAGCACCGGCCCGTCGGCGACCTCGACCGGCGGGATCAGCCGCAGGTCGCGGCTGATGTCCTTCCAGGCCCGCACGATGTCCAGCTTCGGGGTGTCGGCGGGCAGGCCGAGCGCGACGGCGGAGCGGGCCGGAGTGCCCATGAAGTTGGTGCAAACCCGGAAGCCGCTCGGGTAGCCGGGGACGTCGTCGAAGAGCAGCACCGGCCCTTCGCGCTCGGCCAGCAGCTCGGTGAGGCCGCCGATCTCCAGGTCCCAGTGGGCCCCTTCGACGCGGCGCACCTCGTCCTCGCCGAGGGTTTCGGTCAGCTGCTCCAGGTAATGCCGGAGATCACGGAACGCGGTCATGCCCCCACTTTCCGCTCCGGACCGCCTCCCGCTCCAGCCACCGCCGGAAACGCGCCGGATACCGCCACCGACTAAGCTCGGCACCGTGGAAATCCTCGACGTCCAGCTCGTCCACGCGCTCTACCTCGACGGCCGCGCCTCGTTCCGCCGCATCGCCGCCGTGCTCGGCGTCTCCGAGCAGACGATCGCCCGCCGCTACCGCCAGCTCCGCGAAACCGGCGCGGTCCGGGTCGTCGGCCGCCTCGACCCCCGCTTTCTGGGGCACGCCGAGGAATGGGTGCTGCGGGTGCGGTGCGCCCCGCCCGCCACGCTCGCCGTCGCCAGGGCTCTCGCCGAGCGGTCCGACACCTACCGGATCCAGCTCGCCTCCGGCGGCACCGAAATCGGCTGCCACATCCAGGCGCCCGACCAGCGGGCCCGCGACGCGCTCCTGCTGGACAAACTTCCCGCCACCCGCCAGGTGCTCTCGATCGAGGCGCACCAGGTGCTGCGCCTGTTCCGCGGCGGCCCGGACGGCTGGCACACGCCGATCGCGTCCCTGAGCCCCGGCCAGGTCGCCGAACTCGCCCCGCCCTCGCCGGCCGCGGAACCGCTCGACCTCGGCGACGGCGACCGGCTGCTGCTGGACGACCTGGCCCGCGACGGGCGCACCTCCCACGCCGCGCTGGCCGCGAGCACCGGCTGGCACGAGTCGACGGTCCGCCGCCGCATCGACCGGCTGCGGACCAGCGGGACGCTCTACTTCGGCGTCGACTTCGACGAGCGTCTGCTGGGCTGGTCCAGCCACGCCCTGCTGTGGATCTCGGTCAGCCCGGCCGCCCTCGAGGAGGCGGGCGCCGCGCTCGCCCGGTGCCCGGAGATCGCCTACGCCGCCGCCACGACCGGCCCGGCCAACCTCCTGGCCACCGCGCTCTGTTCGGATGCCGGAGCGCTCTACGAATTCATCACCGCACAGGTCGGTCCGCTGCCCGGCGTCCAGACCGTGCAGACCGCCCCGGTCCTGCGCGTCGTCAAACGCGCGGCTGCCCTCCCCTGACCGCCGGAGCGGTCAAGAGAGGGCAGCCGTATAGGTCGTTATACAGTTACCGTGCTTACGCGCCCGCCAGCCCCCGGCGCTTCAGCAGCGGCTCGATCTCCGGTGCGCGGCCGCGGAAGGTCGCGAAGGCCTCCATCGGGTCGACGCTGCCGCCGAGGCCCAGCAGGGTCGACCGGAAGTGGTCGCCGTTCTCCCGCTTGAGGCCGCCGTTCTCGGTGAACCACTCGACGGTGTCCGCGTCGAGCACCTCGCTCCAGATGTAGGAGTAGTACCCGGCGCTGTAGCCGCCCGAGAAGACGTGGTTGAAGTACGTCGTCCGGTAGCGCGGCGGGACGCTTTCCAGTGCCACGCCCGCCTTTTCCAGCGCCGCGGCCTCGAACCGCTGCACGTCCTCCACCCGGTCGTCCGGGCCGAGCTTGTGCCACGCGAGGTCGAGCAGCGCCGCGGCGAGGTACTCGGTCGTGCGGAAGCCTTCGCCGTACTGCTGCGCGGCCTCCAGCAGCTCGACCTGCCCGGCGGGCAGCGGCTCCCCCGTCTCGTGGTGCTTGGCGTAGTTGGCCAGGATTTCCGGCCACAGCATCCACATCTCGTTGACCTGCGACGGGTACTCGACGAAGTCGCGCGGCACGTTGGTGCCGGTGAACGTCGGGAACTCGACGCCGGACAGCAGCGAGTGCAGCGCGTGCCCGAACTCGTGGAACGCGGTGCGCACCTCGTCGAGCGAGAGCAGGGTCGGCTCCCCCTCGCGCGGCTTGGTCACGTTCAGCACGTTGACCACGACCGTGCGCCGCCCGAGCAGCCGCGACTGGTCCACGAAGTTGTTCATCCACGCGCCGCCGCGCTTGGAGTCGCGGGTGTAGTAGTCCATCAGGAACAGGCCGAGCCCGCTGCCGTCGGCGTCGAAGACCTCGAAGATCCGCACCTGCGGGTGGTACTTCGGCAGGTCGTTCCGCTCGGTGAAAGTCAAGCCGTACAACCGGTTCGCGGCCACGAACACGCCGTCGTGCAGCACCCGGTCCAGCTCGAAGTACGGCCGCAGCGCCGCGGTGTCCAGCTGGAACCGCTCGCGCTCCACCTTCGACGCGTAGAACGCCCAGTCCCACGGCTGCAGCGTCGCGCCCGGCACGTCGGCTTCCAGCAGCTTCTGCAGTTCCGCGGCTTCGGTGCGCGCGTTCGCGACCGCCACCGGCGCGAGCCGCTCCAGCAGCCCGCCCGCCGCCTCGACAGTCTTGGCCGTCTCGTCCGCGATCACGTACGCCGCGTGGTTCGGGTAGCCCAGCAGCGCGGCCCGCTCGGCCCGCAGCCGGGTGATCTCCTCGACGATGGCGTTGTTGTCGTACTCGTTGCCGCGGTTGCCCCGCGACACCGAAGCGGTGAAGACGCGCTCCCGCACCGCGCGGTTTTCCAGCGACGCCACGGCCGCCTGCGCGGTGGGCAGCGTCAGGGTCAGCACGTACTTGCCCTCGAGACCGCGCTCGGCCGCAGTCTGCGCCGCCGCCGCGATCGCGCTTTCGCCGAGCCCGGCCAGCTCCGCGGCGTCGTCGAGCACGACCGCGAGATCATTGGTGTCCCGCAGCAGGTTCTGCGAAAAACGGGTCTGCAGCGTCGAAAGCTGCTCGTTCAGCGCGCGCAGCTTCGCCTGGTCCTCCTCGGGCAGCCCGGCGCCCGCGCGGCTGAAGTCGGTGTACCGGCGCTCCAGCAGCCGCAGCTCCTCCGCGTTCAAGCCCAGCTCCGCACGCTTCTGGTACAGCGCGTCGATGCGGGCGAACAGCCGCGGGTTCAGGTGGATCGCGTCCTCGTGCGCGGCCAGCTTCGGAGCCAGCTCGGCCTGGATCTCCTGGACCTCTTCGGTCGCGTTCGAGCTCGAGATGTTGAAGAACGTGCCGGACACCCGGGTCAGCAGCGCACCCGCTCGCTCCAGCGCCGCGATCGTGTTCTCGAAGGTCGGCTCGGCCGGGTCGTCGGCGATCCGCTCCACGTCGGCGGCGTGCTCGGCGAGCCCGGCTTCGAAGGCGGGCCGGTAGTGCTCGTCGGCGATCCGGTCGAACGGCGGCAGCTCGTAGGGCAGGTCGCTGGGGACGGCGAACGGGTTGTCCGGGGAAATCATTCGGGTTTGCGCTCCTGGTTCTCCACAGGGTTCTCCACGTGGTGCCGCCCACCCTACGGGGTCCGGCATCCGACGGAAGGACTGTCGATCGTCAGCGGCCCGTGCTTCCGCCCACGACGGCGTCGCTCGAAGCCTTCTTGCCGCGGCCGCGCTTCTTCTTCGGCGGCGGCGGCACGATCCCGGCCAGGTCTCCGCCGTGCTCGTTCACCCGGAGCACGAACGGCCGCGTTTCGGTGTAGCGCACGACCGACACCGCGGCCGGGTCCACGACGATCCGCTGGAACGCGTCGAGGTGCTGGCCGAGCGCGTCGGCCAGGATCGACTTGATCACGTCGCCGTGGCTGCACACGACCCACACCGCGTGATCGCCGTGCTCGGCGGTGATCCGGGCGTCGTGCGCGCGGATCGCGGCCACCGCGCGCGCCTGCATCTCGGCGAGCCCCTCCCCGCCCGGGAACACCGCCGCCGACGGGTGCGCCTGCACCACGCGCCACAACGGTTCCTTCACCAGGTTCTTGAGTTCCCGGCCGGTCCACTCGCCGTAGTCCACTTCGGACAGCCGCGGCTCCACGACCTTCGTCAGCCCCTGCGCGGCGGCCAGCGGCGCGACGGTCTGCTTGCAGCGCAGCATCGGCGACACGACCAGTTCGGCGACCGGCACCCCGGCGAAACGCTCGACGAGGGCGTCGGCCTGTGCCCGGCCGGTGTCGTCCAGCCCGACCTTCGGCGTGCGCCCGGCGAGGACGCCCGAGCCGTTGGCCGTGGACTTCCCGTGCCGCAGCAAGATGACCGTACTCACGACGCCACCCTAACCGGTGATCCGCCGGTTCAGCCGCCCGCGGGTCCCGCGTTCGGGTCGAGCACGCCGCCGAAGACCAGCCCGAACAGCACCACGCCGAGCACGACGCGGTAGATCACGAAGGGCACGAAGCTGCGCTTCTTGATGTAGGCCATCAGCCACGCGATCACCAGGTAGCCGATGCCGAAGGCGACCAGCGTGGCCAGGATCGTCGGCCCCCACTGCGCGTTCTCGCCGTTCTTGCCGATGTCGGTCAGCTTGTACAGCCCCGAACCGAACACCGCGGGCACCGCGAGCAGGAACGAGTACTCCGCGGCTTCCGAGCGGGTGTAGCCCATCAGCAGGCCGGCGCTCGTCGTGCCGCCCGAGCGCGAGACGCCCGGGATCAGCGCGAGCGCCTGCGCGAAGCCGTACGCCAGGCCGTGCGGCACGTTCAGGTGGTCCAGCGTCCGCTGCTGCTTCGCGGTCCGGTCGGCGAACAGCAGGATCAGGCCGAACACGATGAGCGTCGTCGCGGTGATCCGCAGGTCGCGGAACGCCCGGTCGATCTCGTCCTGCAGGAGCAGGCCGAGCACGACGATCGGCAGCGACCCGACGATGATCAGCCAGCCCAGCCGCGCGTCCGGGTCGCGCCGCCAGTCCGGGCGGTAGAGCGAGAAGAACCAGGCGCGCAGGATCCGGCCGATCTTGGGCCCGAAGTAGAGGATCACCGCGAGCTCGGTGCCGATCTGGGTGACCGCGGTGAACGCCGCGCCCGGATCGCCCCAGCCCGCCAGCGCGGCGACGATCCGCACGTGCGCGCTCGAGGAGATCGGCAGGAACTCGGTGAGCCCCTGCACCAGCCCCAGGACCAGGGCCTCGAACCATCCCATCAGGCCGCTCCCGCCGGTTCGCCCGCCCGCACGGGGCGCAGTCCGATTCGCACGGTCGGGAACCTATCGGGTGGTTCCTGAGGACCACCCCGAGGGCGCCGGTCCGACACGGGGTCACCTTGCCCGGGTCGCGGCGGGCGCGCCCACTAGGCTCGGCGGTCGTGGAAAAGCGACAGCTCGGCCGGTCGGGACTGCGGATATCGCGGATGGCCCTCGGCACCATGACGTGGGGCGGCGACACCGATCCGGACGAGGCGGCCAGCCAGCTGGTCGCGTTCGTGGACGCGGGCGGCACGCTCGTGGACACCGCCGACCTCTACGCCGGCGGCGAGGCCGAGCGGATGCTCGGCGAACTGCTGTCGGACCTGGTGCCGCGCGAGGACGTCGTGCTGGCCACGAAGACTGTCGCCCGCCGTACCGACGGCCCGTTCGGCGGCGGCGCTTCGCGCGGCGCGCTGCTGTCCGCGCTCGAAGGGTCGCTGCAACGGCTGCGCACCGACCACATCGACCTGTGGCAGCTGCACGCGTGGGATTCCTGCGTGCCGATCGAGGAAACGCTCTCCGCGCTCGACTACGCGGTGACGAGCGGCAAGGTCCGCTACGTCGGCGTCTCCAACTACGCGGGCTGGCAGCTCGCCACCGCCGCCTCGCTCGCCGCGGTGCCGCTCGTGTCCGGGCAGTTCGAGTACTCGCTGCTGGAACGCGGCATCGAACGCGAAGTCGTCCCGGCCGCGACGCACCACGGGATCGGCGTCCTGCCGTGGGCCCCGCTCGGCCGCGGCGTCCTCACCGGGAAGTACCGCACCGGAACGCCCGCCGACTCGCGCGGCGCGTCCGCCGAGTACGCCGGATACGTCGAACACCACCGCACCGAACGGGCCGCGCGGATCGTGCAGGCGGTCGTGACCGCCGCCGAAGGCCTCGGCACGTCGCCGCTCGCGGTGGCGCTGGCCTGGGTCCGGGACCGGCCCGGGGTGGCCGCGCCGGTCGTCGGCGCGCGCGACACCGGCCAGCTCACCGGGTCGCTCGCCGCCGAAGAGCTCACGCTCCCGCCTGCGATCCGCAGTGCGCTGGACGACGTCAGCGACATCGAATTCGGCTATCCGGAACGAGGCACCCGGTGAGCCGCAGGTGTCGGGTCGGTGACACGGGCGTGACGCGTCGGCGTTCCTGGAGGATGCTGGAGGGACCCGTTCGCCGGAGCTTTGGTGGAGGTTTCAAGGTGCGTCGGCTCACCGCCGCGTCGCGGATCGCGATCCCGCTGGCCGGTGCGCTCGCGCTGTCCGCCTGCTCGTCCTCGGAGCAGCCGAAGGACAATCTGCAGGTCGTGGCCAATCCGACGGCCGCGAAACCCGCCGCCTCCCCCGCCCGCGCGGTGCCGCCCGCCGGGCAGGTGCTGCCGATGCCGGTGGTGTCCGCGATCGCGGCCGACCAGCAGAGCCACACCCTCGTCGTCGCCCTCAAACAGCCCGCTGAGCTGCGGCTTTACGATCTCGCCTCGCTCGGTGCGCCGAAGAAGACCGTCGCGCTGCCCGGTCCGGCGGAATCGCTCAGCGTGTCCGGGGGCCAGGCGCTCGCCGGGATCCCGGGCAAGGGCGTGCTCGCCCGCGTCGCGCTGCCGAGCGGGCAAGTGACCGCCGAAAAGGTCGCCGGGCAGCCGGCCGCCGGGGTCGCCGACGGGCCGGACACGCTCGTCGCGGTCCGCGACCGCAAGGCCGTCGAGGTGCTGGCGAACGGCTCGGTCGCGAAGACCATCACCGGTCAGCTCTACAGCGCCGACGACGTGGTCAACACCGGCAACGGCGTCGTCGTCCTCGACCGGCTGCGCACTGCCGTGTTCAGCGTGGACGTGCAGGCCGGAACCATGGACGAGGGCCTGCGCGCGGGCGACGGCGCCGCCAACGCGGTCGCCGACTCCTACGGCCGCGTCCTGGTCACCGACGCCCGCGCGGGCGCGCTGCTCGCGTTCTCGACCAACCCGCTGATCCTCCGCCAGCGCTACCCGGTGCCCGGTGGCGCGTACGGCCTCGCCTACGACGCGAAGCGCAGCCTGGCGTGGGTCACCCTGACCGCCCGCAACGAGGTCGTCGGCTACGACGTCCGCGGCGGAGAGCCTGTCGAGAAGTACCGATTCCCGACCGTGCGCCAGCCGGACACGGTGGGCGTCGACGACCAGAGCGGCCGCGTGTTCGTCGGCTCGGCCGCCGGAGAAGGGACCCAGGTGATCCAGCCATGACGACAGTCGACGAGGCGGTGGTCGAAGGGGATTGGGAGTATCGCCGCCTGCGCCTCCCCCCGGCGGTGTCCCGGCGCGCGGCGATGATCCAGCTCTCCATCCACGCGGAGTTCGCGGGCTGGGAACTGCGCACGGTCCGGCTGTACGCCGACGGGACGCGCCGCATCTGGTTGCGGCGCAAGCGCACGGCGGCCGACCACTCGACGGGGCTCGCGACCTGACCTGCTTGACTGTCCGTTATGCGCAAGTTGGTCTATCTGGTCGCGTCCACCCTCGACGGCTTCATCGCGGCTCCGACCCGGGAGGACCCGACCGGCTCGGTATTCCAGTTCGAGGGCGACCACGCCGAGCCGCTGCTGCGCGAGTATCCGGAAATGGTGCCGACGCACCTCCGGTCCGTGCTCGGCATCGAGGACGTCCCGCACCGGCATTTCGACACGGTGGTCGAAGGCCGGGTTTCCTACCAGATGGGCGTCGACCTCGGCGTTCCGGACGCGTACACGCATCTGCGGCACTACGTCTTCTCCCGCACCATGACCGAGGCGCCCGGCCCAGCTGTGCAGGTGGTCAACACTGATCCGGCGGAGAAGATCCGCGAGCTGAAGAAGGAAGACGGCAAGGACATCTGGCTCGTCGGCGGAGGCGCGCTGGCCGGAGCGCTGCGCGACGAAGTGGACGAGTTGCACCTGAAGCTGTACCCGGTGGTCATCGGCTCCGGCGCACCGCTGTTCGACGCCGGGTTCTCCGTGGACAGCTACCGGATGGCGGACAGCCGGACCTTCGAGAGCGGCGTCGCCCTGCTGCGGTATGTCCGCGCCTGAACCCTCGTGAACGACGTCGCCGAGCTGACCGAGCGCCTCTGGCGCACCGACGCCGCCAGCATGCTGGGTGCGCTCAGCCGTCGGCTCGGCGACTTCGATCGCGCTGAGGAAGCGCTGTCGGATGCGATCGCCGAGGCACTCAAGCGCTGGCCCGGCGAAGGAGTGCCGTCCAGTCCCACCGGATGGCTCGTCACGACCGGGTGGCGCAAGGCGATCGACCGGCTTCGCCGGGACGCGGTCGGCCAGGAGAAGGCCGTCCGGGCAGCGGCGGAACCGCCTCCGGAGCCGGGCACCGACGACCGGCTGGCGATGATTTTCGCTTGCTGCCACCCGGATTTGCCGGAACCGGCCCAGGTCGCGCTGACGCTGTACGCCGCGGGCGGGCTGACCACCGCCGAGATCGCCGCCGCGTTCCTGGTGCCGGTGCCGACGATGGCGCAACGGCTTTCGCGAGCCAAACGACTGTTGCGGGAACGCGGCATCGGATTCGAACCGCCGCAGCCGCACGAGTACGCCGACCGGCTGCCCGCCGTCCTCGCGGTGGTCTATTTGGTGTTCAACGAGGGTTATCTCTCCAGCGGAGATTCGGCGCAGCGGCAGGAATTGGCGCGCGAGGGCGTCGAACTGGCCCGGCAGCTCGCCGAGTCGCTGCCTCGCGAACCGGAAGTCGCCGGGCTGGCCGCGTTGCTGGAGTTGCAGCACGCGCCCGTCGCGGCGCGGTTCGACGCACGGGGGCGGATTGTGGTGCTGGAACAGCAGGATCGACGACTGTGGGACGGTCCGGCGATTCAGCGCGCGGTGCTGCGGTTGCGCGAGGCGGTGCGGCTTGGCCAGCCCGGGCCTTATCAAACCCGGGCTGGCATCGCCGCGATGCACGCTGTCGCAAGGAGTTTCGCGGAGACCGACTGGGTGGGCGTCCGCGCGATGTACGACCGGCTTTACACACTGGACCCGTCGCCCGTCGTTTTGCTGAACCGGGCGGTGGCCACGCGATACCCCGCCGGCCCGGCTCCGGCGCTCGACGAGGTCGACGCGCTCGAAGACCAGCTGTCTGGCTACCACCTGTGGCACGCTGCCCGGGCCGATCTGCTCGCCGCGCTCGACCGGCCGGACGAGGCGCTGACCTCGGCGAAGCGGGCGCTGGAACTGGCCTCGAACCCGGCCGAGCGCGAGCTGATGGCGCGGCGCGCAGCCGATTTGGCAGGCTAGTCTGACGCACATGGTCGACACTCCGCTGCAGACCGTGTACCCCAACCTCACCTACGCCGATCCGAAAGCCGCGATCGAATTTCTCGTCGAGGCCTTCGGATTCGAGTCGCATTTCGTGGTCGAGGCAGGGAACGGCGTCGAGCACGCCCAGGTCCGCGCGGGCGCGAGCCTGATCTTCCTCAGCCGGGACCACGAGGGCGGCCAGTACGGCATGCACAGCCCGCTCGCGCTGGGCGGCACCAGCCACGCGTTGTGCGTCTGGGTGCCGGACAGCACGCTCGACGACCACCAGGCCCGGGCCGAGGCCGCCGGCGCGCGAATCCTCAACCCGGTGCACGATTCCCCGGCCGGGGTGCGCGAGTACTCGTGCGCCGATCCCGAAGGCCAGGTCTGGACCTTCAGCAGCTACGCGGGCGAGTGAGGCTCACTCTTCTTCTCGGCTCATCACCGGCCGGACCTCCACCGCGCTCACGCCCGGTCCCAGCGGCCAGCTCGCCGCGACCTCGACCGCCTCGTCGATGTCGGCACACTCCAGCAAAATCACCGAACCGACGATCTCCTTCAGCTCCACGTACGGCCCGTCGGTGACCACCGGTTTCCCGTTCGCCCCGGCCCGGACCGTCCTCGCCGTCTCCCGCGGCTGCAGTTCGACGCCGTTCCCGACCTTGCCGGACGGCTGCCAGCGCTCGAACCACGCGTAGATCTGCTTCATCTGGTCTTCCTCGTCCGCCGGGGACAAGGCGGCCCATTCGCGGTCGTCGCCGCAGATCAGCATCGCGTACTGCACGGTTTCTCCTCCTGGTCGGAAAACGCTCTCGACCGGATGACGAACGGGCCGCCCCGGTTTTCGACAAGGCTCAGCCGAGCGCGGCCATCCACTCCGTCCACTTGGCTTCCTCCGCCGCCACGTCGACGTCCGGCGCGACGATGTGGTGCGTCGCCACCAGTGGTCCGCGGAAGCCTTGCATGAAGCAGAAAAGCCCCTCTGCAGTACGAATCCCGACGGTCTGCTCGTTCACCGCGTACACCACGCCGTCCGAACCGGCCAGCCGGACTTTCGCGCCGACAGTCAGCTGCGCGACGCCCACTTCCCTCGCCAGCGCAGCCCACAATGCAGGCCAGTCCGCGACGGCCCTCGTCCCGAACGCGGTGACCGGTTTCGCCGTCCGGCCCGGGAAGTGCTGCACGAATTCCACCAGGTTGCGGAAGAACAGCGCGCCGCCCGCCTGCATGGCCTCGAACTCGTCGGCCCAGTCGTCGCCGGGCAGGAAGCCGCTGGTGACACAACGGATCACCGAACTGCCGCCCTCGCGGCCCTCGACGAGGAATTCGTAAGCGATCCGGCGTCCGTCCGGATCCGGCTCGCCGCCGTAGGCCAGCCGATTCGGCGGATCCCAGGCGGTGATCGCGTGCGTCGGTTCGTAGGCCGCGAATGCCCCGCGTACCGCGCCGCCTACCCCGCCTTCGACCTCGTTGCGGCCCATGAACCACGAGTCGATGCCCGGCCCGGTCGCGATCGCCGCCCAGACCTGTTCCGGCTCGGCCGGGACCTCGGCGACGTCGATCTCCCGGAATTCCTTACCCATGCCCGTTTTCCTCCCCCATCGGCACGCTCGGGTGCACCGCCAGGACCACCCGGTGCGCGCGGCCGTTCTCGGCTTTCTCGTCGTGGTACTTCCCGACCAGCGTGGTCACCGCCGTCGCCAGCTCCTCCGCGAACGCCGCCCGGTCGGCCGCCGAAGCGAACCGGACCTCGCCGTCGAGCGCGAAGGTGGCGACGCGTTTCTTCGCTTTCGCCGCACCGGTGATCAGGATCCCGACGTCGCGCACGAGCCGTCCGGCGACCGCCAGCAGCCAGCGCGCGGAGAGCCGGTCCGGAGACTGCGCCGGATCGGGCTGCACGGCCGCGAGCGCGGACGGCGAGATCACGTACGACGCCGCGGTCGCCCGCATCATCCGTTCCGTGACGTTGCCCTTGCGCCGCTCCTCGACCAGCTCCACGAGGCCGTGCTTTTCCAGCGCGCGCAGGTGGTAGTTGACCTTCTGCCTCGGCAGGTCGACGCGGGCGGCCAGCATCGTCGCCGAGGCGGGCTGCGCCAGTTCGGCGAGCAGCCGGGCCCGGACCGGGTCCAGCGACACTTCGGCCGCGGCCGCGTCCTCGATCACCGCAACGGGAAACATGCGCCCATCGTCGCGGCTGAATACTCAGATTGTCAAGACAGGTTTTGTTGTCGGTAGACCTCGTGCACCACCGAGGCGATCCGCGGCACCACCTGCGCCGCGGCCTCCAGCGGCACGACGTGCCCGACACCGGGCAGCACCACGGCGTACCCCTGAGCCAGCCCGCGCACGAACTGCTCGACGTCGGCGGGCGCGACGATCCGGTCCCGCTCCCCCACGATCGCCGTCACCGGCAGGTCGCCAGCCAGCGACAACGCGGCTTCGCGCGCGTAGGCGTCGAGCGCGGGCCGGAACTGCGCGACAGTGTGCGGCCAGTTGCCGCGAATCATCTTCACGGTCAGCTCGACCAGGTCCGGGTCGGGATCGTCGCCGAACAGCCACCAGCGCAGCCCCGCGCTCACCGCGCGGCTGGTGTGCTCGCGGAACACGCCGTACAGCTTCGCGCCCAGCACCATTTCGAGGTCCTGCGCGAGCTTGCCGAGCGCGTTGGGCCAGGCAGCCGACGCCTCGGTGGCCAGCCGCCCGGACGACGTCGACAGCAGCACCAGTCCGCCGGCACGCTCGGCGAACAGCTCCGGATGCCGCTGGGTCAGCGACATGACCGCGAGCCCGCCCATGTCGTGGCCGACGAGCACGACGCGCCCGTGCGGGACGGCTTGCTCGATCACCTCGGCGAGGTCGTCGGCGAGCTGGCCCATCGTCGCGGTGCCGCGCGCGGCCCGGCCGGATTCGCCGTGCCCGCGGTGGTCGTAGCTGACCACCGCGAGCGGATGCTCGACCGCGTCCGGCAGCACCGGGGCGATCCGGCCCCAGCTGCGCTGGTCGAGCGCGTAGCCGTGCAGCAGCACGACGGTCACGGCCGCCGCCGGATCGCCCCTGCGCACGAGGTGCAGGGGCGTGCCGTCGGCGAGCCGGAACCCGGACATCAGGAGGAGCGGAGGAACCGGTCCAGCACGCGGACGCCGAACTTCAGCGCGTCGACCGGGACGCGTTCGTCCACGCCGTGGAAGAGCCCGGAGAAGTCCAGGTCGGCGGGCAGTTTCAGCGGCGCGAAGCCGAAGTTGCGGATGCCGAGCTGCTGGAAGGACTTCGCGTCGGTGCCGCCGGAGAGCATGTACGGCAGAGTGCGCGCGCCCGGGTCCTCGGCGAGCACCGCGGCGGTCATGGCGTCGACGAGCGCGCCGTCGAACGTCGTCTCGACCGGCGGCAGCTCCATCCACTCCTTCTCGATATCCGGCCCGAGCAGCTCGTCCAGCTCCCGGTCGAACGCCTCGAGCCGCCCCGGCAGGATGCGGCAGTCGACCGCCGCCTCGGCCACCGAAGGGATCACGTTCGACTTGTAGCCCGCGGTGAGCATCGTCGGGTTCGCGGTGTCGCGCAGGGTCGCGCCGATCATCCGGGAGATGTTGCCGAGCTTGGCGACCGCGCCCTCGAGGTCGTCCTCGGGAAAGTCCCAGCCGGTGATCTCGGTGACCCCGGCGAGGAATTCGCGCACGGAATCGGTCAGCACCAACGGAAACTGGTGCTGCCCCAGCTTCGCGACGGCTTCGGACAACTTGGTGACCGCGTTGTCGCGATGAATCATCGACCCGTGGCCCGCCGTGCCGCGCACGCGCAGCTTCATCCAGCGGATGCCCTTCTCGGCCGTCTCGATCACGTACGCGCGGACGTTGTCCTTCAACGTGATCGAGAACCCGCCAACCTCGCTGATCGCCTCGGTGACGCCCTCGAACAGCTCGGGCCGGTTCTCCACCAGCCACTGCGCCCCGTACTTGCCGCCCGCTTCCTCGTCCGCGACGAACAGGAACACGAGGTCGCGAGGAGGAACGATATTGTTGATCTTGTAGTGCCGCGCGAGGGCCAGCGTCATGCCGACCATGTCCTTCATGTCGACCGCGCCGCGCCCCCACACGTACCCGTCCTGGACCGCACCGGAGAACGGATGCACCGACCACTCGGCCGGGTCCGCGGGGACGACGTCGAGGTGCCCGTGAATCAGCAACGCCCCGCGGCCGGGGTCGGCCCCCGGCAGCCGCACGATGACGTTGTGCCGGTCCTTGCCGCCAGACTCGACGTAGGTGATCTCGTACCCGGCGTCAGTCAGCTTCTCCGCGACGTACTCAGCCGCGACCCGCTCGCCCACGAGGGTTTCGGGGTCGCCGGTATTGGTGGTGTCGATGCGGATCAGCTCGCTGGTAAGCGTGACAGCCTCGTCCGCGGCGGCGTCGATCAAGTTCGGTTGGGTCACCGGCCATTCCTATCATCCGCCACGAGAAGACGCCGCCGTCCCGCCGACTGGACCCCCTCCCCGGGCGCGGCGCCCCCAATGCGGCATTGGGTGCGTCAGACGCACCGAACGCCACATTGGGGATTTTTCATCCTGGTTTGTGCTGTTCATGGCGGGTTGACGGGGTGTGGTAGTTGTCAGGCCGGGGTGGGCTGGGCGGTGTCGCGGACGGCTTGTTCGTGCTGGGTGAGGACGAGCAGGGCGCGGACGAGGGTGGTGGCGTGGCGTGGTGCGATGCGGAGTTTGTCGAGGACGCGCCAGGTTTTGAGGGCGGCGAAGCCGCCCTCGACCGCGCAGCGCATCGCGTTGAACACGCTGTTGGCCTGTTTCTGCGGCTCGGTGAGCGGCCGGTTGGTTTCGGCTTTGAACGGGGTGAGCACGATCTGCGCGCAGGGGCCGCCGCAGTCCGGGCAGTGGCGGGTGTCGCGGACGTCTTTGTGCCAGCCCTGGTAGCCCTTGTCCGCGGCGGGGGTCAGGCCGTGGGCGTGGAGGCGGTCGCGCAGCCGGTGGCGGCGGGCGGCGGTGATGTCGGCGGTCCTGCCCGGCAGCACGGCCGAGACCCACAGCAGCCGTCCGTGTTCGTCGGTGAGGCCTTGGACGTTGAGGCCGTGGTGTTTGTGCTTGCCGCTGTAGTTGCGGCGATTGTCTGTGCCGGTGCGGCGGCGGGTGCGGATCAGGGTCCCGTCGGCCAGCACCACCGCCGCGCCGCGGGCGGCCAGCCGCCGCAGCACCCGCCCCAGCCGCGGCGCCCGGGCCGCGAGCAGGTCGATGGCCTCCAGCAGCCAGCGGCGCAGCGTGGCGGCCGACACCGCGTTGGCGCGGGACAGGTCCAGCAGCCGCTGGTCGTGGCGCAGCATCGCCAGCACCAGCACCGCCTGCTCGGCCGGGGACGCCTTGCGCCACCGCGACCCGATCGCCCGGCGGCGGCGGCCGATCAACCCGGCCAGCATCGCGATCGTGGGCGGCGACACCGGCAACACGCTGCGATACGAGGCCAGAACCTGCTGTGAGACAGTGAGAGCGGAGCCCCCGGACGTTTTTTCTCGAGTCACGACTTGATCAACATCCGGGGGCTCCGCCGCGTTCCCGCCCGGCCCACGCCCGCCCCGCAACTCCGTTACAGCACAACCACAACCAGCCCCGTCAACCCCACCTAACCAGCACCAACAAGATGAAAAATCCCCATTGGGTGCGCAGGATGCACCCAATGCCACATTGGGGCGCAAGCCCCACCCCCACCACAACCGCACCGATGCACCCAACGATCGAGGCACCCAGCCCCTCCCCCGCACCCCGATACGAAGCCTCCCTGCGGGCGGTGGGTGCTTGTCAAGGCATCTTTCCCGCCTTGACAAGCACCCACCGCCCGTCAGCACAATCAAGCTTCGGGGTGCCCCACGCAACCAAGACAGGCAATGTCGCCGCCAGGCGACGAGCCGAACAGACACCAACTGATCCACCAGTCAACCCAAAATCGCAACTCCTTGCCCCACAACAAGATCCAACCCCCGTTACACCAACAACCCCCGAAGAGTTGCGATTTTCGCAACCCCCCATTACCGTCACGGCCCATGGACGAAACAGACCAGCTGAGAGAACGGGTCCGCCAGCTGATCCAGTCCATGCCCGTCCCCCAGCGCGAATTCGCCGCCGCCATCGGCCTGGACCAGACCAAGCTCTCCAAAGCCCTCAACGGCACCCGCCGCTTCTCCCCCCACGAGCTGGTCCGCGTCGCCGAATACTCCGGCGTCACGGTGAACTGGCTGCTCAACGGCAGCGACGACGCCAAAACCGTCACCGCCGTCCCGGCCCCGGCGGCGGGAACAGCGAGCGAGCCCGACGACCCAGCACACTCCGAACCAAGACGGCGAATCCTGGAGACCGCCTGGCAGCTCATCGCCGAACGCGGCTACCACCGCGTCCGCATCGCCGACATCGCGCAGGCATGCGGCACCAGCACCGCCGCCATCCACTACCACTTCCCCACCAAAACCGAAGTCCTCGACGAAGCTTTGCGGCGCAACGTAAAGCTCGCCTTCGACCGCCAGGTCGCCGAGCTGCACGCCGTGCCCGGCGCGCACGACCGGCTGCTCAAGCTCGTCGAACTGCAGCTGCCGACCGAAGGCCTGCTGCGCGCCGAATGGTCGGTGTGGCTGCAGGTCTGGAACGAGGTCGCGCTCGACCCGCGGCTGCGTTCGCTCTACACCGATTCCTACGACCGCTGGTACCAGACCATTCTCATGACCATCCGCACCGGCCAGGAGCAGGGCGTGTTCCGCCTGGCCGACCCCGAGGCCGCCACCGCCCAGCTCACCGCGCTGATCGACGGCCTCGGCATCCAGGTGCTGACCGGGCGTCCCGGCAGCACGGTGGGCGCGATGCGCGCGCACCTGAACGACTTCATCGACCGCTCGATCGTCCAAGGAGCCTGATGAACCACGAGGTCATCGTCACCTGCGCGCTCACCGGCGCGGGGGACACCACCCGCCGGAGCCCGCACGTCCCGGTCAGCCCGGCGCAGATCGCCGAGAGCGCCATCGAGGCCGCCAACGCCGGCGCGGCCGTGGTGCACATCCACGTGCGCGAACCCGAAACCGGCGCGCCGTCGCGGGATGTCGCGCTGTATCGCGAGGCGGTGCGGCTGGTCAAAGAGTCCGGAGTGGACGTCGTCGTCAACCTCACCGCGGGCATGGGCGGCGACCTGGTCATCGACGCCGAGGACCCGCTCAAGCCGGTCGACGGCACCGACCTGGTCAACGCGCACGACCGGCTCCCGCACGTCGAGGAACTGCTGCCGGACATCTGCACGCTCGACTGCGGTTCGCTGAACTTCGGCGAGGGCAACCAGCTTTACGTGTCCACTCCGGACATGCTGCGCACCGGCGCGAAGCGCATCCAGGAGCTGGGCGTGAAGCCCGAACTGGAGATCTTCGACACCGGAAACCTGTGGTTCGCCACGAAAATGGTCGAAGAAGGCCTGATCGACCCGCCGCCGCTGTTCCAGCTCTGCATGGGCATCCCGTACGGCGCGCCGCCGGATCCCGGGCTGCTGCAGGCGATGGTGCACCTGCTGCCGGAGGGTGCGCAGTGGGCGTCGTTCGCCATCGGCCGCGACCAGATGCCGTGGGTCGCGCAGTCGGTGCTGCTGGGCGGGCACGTCCGGGTCGGGCTGGAGGACAACCTCTACCTGGCGCGCGGCGTCAAGGCGACCAACGGGCAGCTCGTCGAACGCGCGGTGGACATCGTGCAGAAGCTCGGCGCGGACATCGCCACCCCGGACCGGGCGCGCGAAATCCTGGGGCTGAAGGAGCGCGTGCATGCCTGAGACCGCTGAGACCACTGTGGACACTGTCGCCTGCATCGGAGCCGGGGTCATCGGCGGCGGCTGGGTCGCGCATTTCCTCGCCCAGGGCTTCGACGTCCGGGCCTGGGACCCCGCGCCCGACGCCGCCGAGAAGCTCGAACGGCTCGTCAACGCCGCCTGGCCCGCGCTCACTGAACTGGGCCTCAAGCCGGGCGCGAGCCGTGACCGCCTCACCGTCACCGCCACGCTCGCAGAAGCCGTCGACGGCGTGGGCTTCGTGCAGGAAAGCGCACCGGAAGACTTGGCGCTGAAGCAGAAACTGCTCGCCGACATCGACGCGGTCACCGCGCCGGACGTCGTGATCGCTTCCTCCACCTCCGGCTACGGCATGACCGAAATGCAGGTCGCCGCGAAGACGCCGGAACGGCTGGTGGTCGGGCATCCGTTCAACCCGCCGTATTTGATCCCGCTGGTCGAGGTCGCGGGCGGGAAGCTCAGCGCGCCGTGGGCGGTCGAGCAGGCCGCCGCGTTCTACCGGCGCGTCGGCAAGTCCGTGATCACGATGGACCGCGAGGTGCCCGGCTTCATCGCGAACCGGCTCCAGGAAGCGCTGTGGCGCGAAGCCCTGCACATGGTCGCGAACGGCGAGGCGACGGTCGAGCAGATCGACCTCGCGATCACCGACGGACCGGGCCTGCGCTGGCCGATCCAGGGCCCGATGCTGACGTTCCACCTGGCCGGCGGCGAAGGCGGCATGGCGCACATGCTGGACCACTTCGGACCGTCGCTCAAGTCGCCGTGGACCCGGCTCGAAGCGCCCGAACTCACCAAGGACCTGCGCGACGCCGTGGTCGCCGGTTGCGACGACGAGGCGGACGGGCGGACCATCGCCGACCTGATCGCCGAACGCGACCGGGCGGTCATCGCGATCCAGCGCGCGGTGGGGCAGGCCCGTCGTGGCTGAGTACCGCGACCGGGTCCGTCCAGAGTGGATCGACTACAACGGCCACCTCTCCGAGCCCTACTACGTGCTCGTCTTCGGCGACGCGACCACCGCGCTGATGGACATCGTCGGCCTCGGCCCCGGCTACCGCGAGAGAACCCGGGCGTCGCTGTACACCGTGGAGGCGCACGTCCGGTACCTGCGCGAAGTCGGCGCGGACGCCGAACTCGAGGTGAGCACCTCCGTGCTGTCAGTCGGCGCGAAAAAGGTGCGGCTGTGCCACGAGATGCGGGTCGGCGGCGAACTCGTCGCGACCGAAGAGCTGTTGTGCCTGCACGTTTCCGGGGGCCGCGCGACGCCGTTCCCCGCCGAAATCGCCACCGCGCTCGACACGCATCTCGCCCCGGTCCCGGACTACGCGGGACGCGCCATCGCCTGATCCCCTCCCCCACCGTGTCGTGCGCGGCGACGCCGATGAGAACCGGCGTCGCCGCGCACGGCACCCGCTCGAAAGTCACCCATGGAAGCCCGATGTAAACCGACCAACGTTTCCCGCCGCCGATTCCTCACGACCGCGCTCGCCGGCGCCGCGCTCGCCGGCGCCGCACCCCTGCTGGCCGCCTGCGGCTCCACCGTCGCCGCGGCCGTGCCCTCCGGACCGCCGAAACGAGGCGGCACCCTCCGCGTCGGAGTCACCGGCGGAGGCGCGTCGGACACCCTCGACCCGCACATCCCCGCCACGAACCCGGACATCGCCCGGGTGCTCAACCTCTACGAACCGCTCCTGCTGCGCGATCACGACTACCGGCTCCAGATGCTGGTCGCCGAATCGCTGAAGCCCTCGCCGGACGCGCGCACCTGGACCGCCGTGCTGCGGTCGGGCATCCGCTTCCACGACGGCCGCCCGGTGACCCCGGCCGACGTCGTCGCGACCTTCCGCCGGATCACCGACCCGAAGGACCCGAAGAGCGGCGCGGCCGGGCTGACCATGCTCGGCGAGGTCGCCGCCACCGGCGACCGGACCGTCGAATTCCGCCTCACGTCCCCGAATTCCGGCTTCGACGACCTGCTCGGCCAGTACAGCCTCGGCATCGTCCCAGCCGATTTCGACGTCAAGCGCCCGATCGGCACCGGCCCGTTCAAGGCCGACACGTTCACCGCCGGGCTGCAGAGCACCTTCGTGCGCAACGAGCACTACTGGCGGCCGGGCCAGCCGTACCTGGACCGGCTGTCGCTCATCAACTTCGCCGACGACGACGCCCGGATCAATGCCCTCCTCTCGTCCCAGGTGGACGCGATCGACCAGGTCCCGGTCGCGCTCGTGGACGTGCTCCGCAGCGATCCGCGGATCCAGGTGCTGCGCTCGGAAACCGGGACCTGGCTGCCGTTCACCATGCGCGTCGACCGGCCGCCGTTCGACGACGTCCGGGTGCGCCAGGCGCTGCGCCTGGTGGTCGACCGCGAGCAGATGATCAACCAGGTGCTCAGCGGGCAGGGCCGGGTCGGCAACGACCTGTACGCGCCCTTCGACCCGGCGTACAACCGGCAGCTGCCGCAGCGCAAGCAGAACATCGCAGAGGCGAAACGGCTGCTCGCCGAGGCGGGGAAGCCGAATCTCGACATCGAACTGGTCACCGCGCCGATCCAGGCCGGTGCGGTCGAGGCCGCGCAGGTCTTCCAGCAGCAGGCCAAGGCGGCCGGCGTGAACGTGCGGATCCGGAAGATCGACACCACCACGTTCTACGGCGAGAACTACCTCTCCTGGGATTTCGCGCAGGACTTCTGGTACACGCGCAACTACCTGCCGCAGGTCGCGTCCGGCGCACTGCCGAAAGCGCCGTACAACGAAACCCACTGGAACGACCCGGAATTCACCGATCTCGTCACGCGGGCGAGCGCCACGGTGGACCCGAAGGCACGCACGGAGCTGCTGCACCGGGCGCAGCGGATCGAGTACGAACGCGGCGGGCTGATCGTCTGGGGGTTCGTCGACCAGGTCGACGCCTACCAGTCCTACGTGGCCGGATTCGTGCCGGACCGGACCGGGATCTCGCTGTCGGGCTACCAGTTCCGCCAGGTCTGGCTCGGCACGGCGGAAGGAGGCGCGGCATGACCCGGCTGATCCTCAAACGGCTGCTCGTGAGCCTCGTGGTGCTGTGGCTGGTCACCCTGCTCGTGTTCGTCGCGACGCTGCTGCTGCCGGGCGACCCGGCGCGGGCCATCCTCGGCCAGCAGGCGACTCCGGAGCGGATCGCCGCGCTGCAGCACCAGCTGCACCTCGACGAACCGGTCTGGCAGCGCTATCTCTCGTGGCTGGGCGGCCTGTTCACCGGCGACCTCGGCACGTCGACCTCGACCCAGGGCCCGGTCACGACGCTGCTGGCGGACCGGGTGTCGGCCTCGCTCGTGCTGCTCGTGCTCGCCGCGGTGATCGCCACCCCGCTCGGGCTCGCGTTCGGCACCTGGACCGCGATGCGCCGCGGCCGCGCCAGCGACCAGGTCGTGTCCGGCATCAGCCTGGTGATCGCCGCGCTGCCGGAGTTCGTGATCGGCGTGGCGCTCATCGTTCTCTTCGCGACGACAGTGTTCCGCGTCCTGCCTTCCGTCACCCTCACGCCACCAGGCGAAGCGGTATGGGCGCAACCGAGTCAGCTCGTGTTGCCGGTGCTCACGCTCGTGCTCGTCGTGACGCCGTACATCACGCGGATGATGCGCGCGACGATGAGCGAAGTCCTCGATTCCGGTTACGTGGAAATGGCGCGGCTCAAGGGAATGCGGGAGCGGACGGTGTTGCTGCGGCACGCGCTGCCGCACGCGGTCGGGCCGGTCGCGCAGGTCGTCGCGATCCAGCTGGCGTGGCTGGCCGGCGGCGTAGTGGTGGTCGAATTCCTCTTCCGCTATCCGGGCATCGGCCAGGCGCTGATCGACGCGGTCGGCAAACGCGACGTCGCCGTCGTCCAGGCGGTGACGCTGCTGATCGCGGCCGTCTACATCGTGGTGAACCTGCTGGCCGACGTGATCGGCATCCTCGCCGATCCCAAACTCCGGACGGAGGCAGTGCGATGACCGCGGTCGAAGAAGAACAGGTGGTGCCCGCCGTTCCGGAGACGCCGCCGCGCGCGGCCGGGCTGATCCGCACCGCTTGGGCGTTCCCGCAGGCCAAGGTCGGCACCGTGCTGGCCGGAGTCGTCATTCTGGTGGCGCTGCTCGGCCCATGGCTCGGGCCGGTCATCACCGGGCACACCACCACGGACTTCGCCGGAAAGCCGTTCAAACCAGACGGTCTCATGGGCACCGACGGTCTCGGCCGCGACGTCCTCACCCGCTTCCTGGCGGGCGGCACCACCCTGCTGCTGTACGCGGTCCTCGCCACGGCGCTCGGCATCGTGCTCGGCGCGCTGCTCGGCATGATCGCCGGGTACGGCGGCGGCTGGCTCGACAGCCTGCTGATGCGCGGCAACGACGTGCTGCTGTCGTTCCCGCAGCTGGTCATCGCGCTGCTGGCGATCGCGGTGATCGGCCCGAAGGGCTGGCTGCTGGTGCTGGTCATCGGGTTGACGCACGCGCCGCGGACCGCGCGGGTCGCCCGGCAGGCCACGGTTTCGGTGCGCAACCACGACTACATCCGCGCGGCCGAGATGTACGCCGTGCCGCGCAGCCGGATCCTGCTGCGCGAGATCCTGCCGAACATCACCGGCCCGCTCATGGTGGAGCTGGGGCTGCGGCTGACGTATTCGATCGGATACATCGCCTCGCTGTCGTTCCTCGGGCTCGGCATCCAGCCGCCCGCCGCGGACTGGGGCCTGATGATCAACGAGAACCGGATCGCGCTCGTCGTGCAGCCGTGGGGCGTGCTGCTCCCGGTCGCCGCGATCGCGGTGCTGGCCGTCGGCACGAACCTCGTCGCCGACTCGCTCGCCTCGGCCGCGGCCGGGCGGACCCGGGAGGCACGAGCATGACGACCGCTCTGGAGGTGACCGGACTGGCCGTGCGCACGACGGCGGGCCGCCCGGTGCTGCATTCGGTGTCCTACGAGATCGCGCCCGGCGAGGTCCTCGCGCTGGTCGGGGAATCCGGCTCCGGCAAGACGACCGCCGGATTGGCCGCGCTCGGCCATTTCCGCCGCGGGCTGATGGCCGGCGGCGGACAGGTGCTGCTGCACCCGCGCGACGGCGAACCGGTCGACGTCCTGACGCTCGACGACGCCGCGCGCCGCCAGTTGCGGGGCAGCGCGGTCGCGTACATCCCGCAGCACCCGGCGCTGTCGCTCAACCCGGCGCTGCGCGTCGGCCGGCAGATCGCCGAGGTGCTGGAAACGCACGGCTACGCCGGATCCGTCGAGGAGCGCGTGGCCGAGGTGCTCGCCGAGGTCGGGTTGCCGTCCGACGAGGCCTACCAGCGGCGATACCCGCATCAACTGTCCGGCGGGCAGCAGCAGCGGGTCGGCATCGCGATGGCGTTCGCGTGCCGCCCGAGCGTCGTGGTGCTGGACGAGCCCACCACCGGCCTGGATGTTAAGACGCAGGCGCTGGTGCTGGAAACGGTCCGGCAGCTGACGTCCGAGCACGGTGTCGCGGCGCTCTACATCACGCACGACCTCGCCGTCGTGGCGCAGCTCGCGGACCGCGTTGCCGTGATGTACCAAGGAGATCTGGTCGAATTCGGCGTCGCTGACGACGTGTTGCGACGGCCGAAGCACGCGTACACGAAGCGGCTCCTCGCTGCGGTGCCCGACCTCGATGCGGAACCCGCCACCGCTCCCCCGCCGGACGACGCGGTGCTGGCCGCGCGCGACATCCAGGTGTCCTACGGGCAGCAGAAGGTGTTGCGCGGCATCGACCTCGCCGTGACGCGCGGGGAAAGCGTGATGCTGCTCGGCGAGTCAGGTTCCGGGAAAACCACGTTGTCGCAGTGCATCGCCGGGCTCAATCGCGGTTTCACCGGCACCGTCGCGCTCGAAGGCACTCCGCTGGCTCCGGCGGCCCGGCAGCGCAGCACCGACGAACTGCGGCGGATCCAGTACGTCTTCCAAAGCCCGTTCTCGTCGCTGAACCCGCGCAAGACGATCGCGCAGTCGATCGAGGTTCCGTTGGTGCGCTTGACTTCCCTCTCCCGCACCGAGCGCCGGAAACGCGTCGCCGAGACGCTGGACCGGGTCCGCCTGCGGCAAGACCTCGCGAACCGATTGCCGGACCAGCTCAGCGGCGGCGAACGGCAGCGCGCCGCGATCGCCCGCGCGCTGGTGACCACGCCGGACGTCCTGGTGTGCGACGAGGTCACGTCCGCGCTGGACGTCTCCGTGCAGGCCACCATCGTCGAACTGCTCGGCGAACTGCGCCGGGAACTCGGCATGGCGATGCTGTTCGTGACGCACAACATCGCCCTCGCCCCGGAGGTGGCGGACCGGATCGCGGTCCTGCGCGGCGGCGAGATCGTCGAGGAAGGCACCGTCGAATCGGTGCTGAACTCGCCGTCGCACGAGTACACCAGCGAACTTCTCGCTACGACGCCGAGGCTGTGAGGAGCCGAATGACTGTCAACGGTGCGGTAAAACCCGGGTATGAGGGCGTGCGGGAAGCATTCGGCGACCTCATCGAGGCGGCCACTGGCGGAGCCGCCTTCAGCGTGTTCCGCAACGGCGCCCCGGTGGTGGAACTGTGGGGCGGCTCGGCCGCGGACGGCGTGCCGTGGACCGAGGACACCCGCGCCGTGTTGTTCAGCGGCACCAAAGGCGTGGTCGCGACCGTCCTGGCGATGCTGACCGCGCAGGGGAAACTCGACCCGGACGAACGCGTCGCCCGCTACTGGCCGGAGTTCGCCGCGGCAGGCAAGGAGGACGTGCCGGTCTCGCAGGTCCTCTCGCACACCGTCGGTCTGCCCTACGTCGAGCCGGACCTGCCGATGCTGGACAACGCGGCGAACGCCGAGGCCCTCGCCGCCCAGCGTCCATTGTGGACTCCCGGGACGAAGGTCGCGTACCACGCGCTCACCTACGGCTACCTCGCCACCGAACTGGCCCGGCGCGTCACCGGAGCGGACCTGGGTGTCCTCATCCGCGACCTCCTCGCCGAGCCGCACGGCCTCGACCTGCGGCTCGGCACCCCGCCGACCGTCCCGGTCGCCACGCTGCGGCGCGCGCCCGGGTACCGGATCAGCACCTTCCTCCAGGATGAGGAACGCCGCCGGATCGTCGAACGGATGTACCGCGGCCTGCTCGATTCGGGCGACTCGATGAACTCGCCGGAGTACCGCGGCGCGACGCTGGCAGCGGGCGGCGCGGTCGGCACCGCGACCGCGATGGCCCGCCTCTACGACCTGCTGCGCTCGGGCGGACTCGTCCCCGCCGACGTCCTCGCCCGAGCCGCCCGCACCTGGTCCGAGGGGATCGACGCGATCAACGACCGCCCGCTGCGCTTCGGCCTCGGCTTCGAGCTGGCCGACCCGATCGGCACCTACGGCCCCGCCGATGCCGACCCCGCCGCTTTCGGCCACTCCGGGGCCGGCGGCGGCCGCCACGGCGCGTGGCCGGCCCGGGGTCTGTCGTTCTCGTTCGTGACGAACGAACTCCAGGCCGAGGACGTCGACCACCGGGCGTCGTCGCTTCTGGCGGCGCTGCACGAGGCCGCCTGACCTACCGTGGGGAGATGCGGATCGTCTCCCTGCTGCCCGCCGCCACCGACCTCGTCGCCACGCTCGGCAAGGCGAGCGACCTCGTCGGCCGCACCCACGAATGCGACTGGCCCGCCGAGGTCGCGTCGGTGCCGGTGGTGACCGCCGCGGACCTCGACTCCGACACGCTGACCAGCCGCGAAATCTCCACCGCCGTCGGTGCCTCCCACCAGGGTTCGTCGCTCTACTCGGTCGACGTCAGCCAGTTGGCCGCCCTCGCGCCCGACCTCGTGCTCACGCAAGACCTGTGCGAGGTCTGCGCGGTGTCCTACACCCGCGTCGCCGCGGCGGTGCGGATGCTCGACGCCGGACCGCGCGTGCTCAGCCTGGAACCGCGCACCCTGGAGGAGGTCCTCGACTGCTTGACCACCCTCGGCGACGCACTGGACGTCCCGGATGTCGCCGCCGCCCGGGTCGCCGAACTCCGCTCACGACTAGCCACTGTCCGCCGCCGCGTCGCAGGACTTCCTCGGCCGCGGGTGGTCGCTCTGGAATGGCTCGACCCGCTCTGGCCAGCCGGACATTGGGTGCCCGAACAAATCTCGGCCGCAGGCGGCACCCCGCTGCTCGCGGAACCGGGCGAGCACACGAAACCGATGCCGTGGGACGCCGTGGTCGCAGCCCGTCCGGATGTCCTGCTCGTCCTCCCCTGCGGGTTCTCCCCGGACCGGACCGAGTCGGAGCTGGACGTCCTCGCCTCGCTGCCCGGCTGGACCGACCTGCCCGCAGTCCGGAACGACCGGGTCTGGCTCCTCGACGGCCCGTCCTATTTCAACCGCCCCGGCCCTCGAGTGGTGCGCGGAGCGGAGATCCTCGCGACTGTCCTGCACGACATTCCCGCTGATCCACCGGTCAGCCGCGCGGAGGCCCGGCGGATCTGACTCAGCCGCTCGAAAAAATCCCCCGACCGGGAAGCCGCGGACCCACTTTCGCGTTGTCTCTCAAGCAGAACCGGCACGGAATGGGGTGGGTCGCTTGAGCTCTCCCGAACGGCACGCGGCGGACTACCCGGCACCCCGCCTGGCCGTCGATCTCCCGATCGCAGCCCTCCTCATCGCCTCCCTCGCGCACTGGATCCGCGGCGCCCCCGCCGACGGCGTGATCTTCTTCGCCGCCGCGATCCTGCTGCTCTTCACCGAACGCCACAGCACCCCCGCCGACGCCCTGCTCCCCGCCACCCGCCTGCCCGGCGCCTCGTTGATCGTCGCCGCCGCCCTCGTCGCGCTGGCCTTCGGCCGCCACACCGTGCCGATGTTCCTGGCCGTCACCGCGATCGGCATCGGCGCGCTCGTCGTGGAGTGGCGGGACCCCTCGCTCCCCGCGCAACCGGTCCCGCGCCGCGGCTGGCTGTGGGTCGCGCTGGCGATCTCCTGGTGTCTCTGGGAGCTCGTTTCCTTCGTCTACGAACAAGCCGCGGGCGGGCTCTCCCTCACGCATCCCACGATGAGCGACCTCGTCGACCCGATGCTCGACAACCGCGTCGTCCAGGCGCTCGCGATCGGCGTCTGGGTCGCCGCCGGGCTGGCCATGCTGCGCGCCGCCGCCACCGCGAGGAGGACGGCATGAGCAGCAGGCTGATCACCGAAATCGGCTTCGGCGCGATCATGGCCGCCGCTCTGCTGCTGTGGCTGGGCAGCCACCTGTTCCCGAAGAAAATCCCGCCGCTGACCCGCGTCCTCTCCGCCCTGATGCGCAAGCGGTCCACCCGGATCGCGCTCGTGCTGGCGTGGTGGTGGGTCGGCTGGCACTTCTTCGTCCAGAGCTGAACCCCCGGCATAATCATCGATTATTTCTTCTATGGTCGATGATATGAACGAACGTCTCGAGGTCTCCCGGCTCATTCCCGCCCCCGCCAGCGCCGTCTTCGCGGTCCTCACCGATCCGCAGGGCCACGTCGACATCGACGCGTCCGGGATGCTGATGGACGCCGAAGGCGAACCGGTGACCCAGGCCGGCGACCGGTTCGTCGTCCACATGGACCGGGAAGCGCTCGGCGACCGGCCGCTGGGCAAGTACGACGTCGAGGTCGTCATCACGAAACTGGTCCCGGACCAGGAGATCGCCTGGACCGTCGAAGGCAGCCTCCGCCCGCACGTCCGGCACATCTACGGCTACCGGCTGGAGCCCGCCGAGGACGGCACCCGCGTCACGTCCTACTACGACTGGTCCGAACTCAGCGACGAGTGGAAGGAGCGCCTGACCTTCCCGGTCGTCCCCGAATCCGCCCTGAAGGCGACCCTCGGCATCCTGGAGCGCACCGTCCGCCGCCGAGCCGCCTAGCGGTACCGGAACGCGGTCGGCTTGCCCTGCTCCGCCAGATACTGCTCGAAGGTGACCACGCCGTCCGCGTGCTCCGGCGCCAGGTTCGCGCCGTCCGCGTAACCCCGGGCGACCCGGCCCGGCGCCGGCACCGGAACGAGCCGTTTGTCCTTCCCGGACGCGGCGAGCAGGGCACGCGCCAGATCGGCCGTCGTCCGCACCTCCGGCCCGCCGAAGTCCGCGACCCGCCCCCGCGGTTCGCCCTCCGCCAGTTCCAGCAGCCGGGCCGCGACGTCGCGCACGTCGACGGGCTGGAAACGGAACTTCGGCACCGGCACCACCGGCAGCCGCGCGGCGCCGGCGAGGATCGTCCGCACCAGCGAGTGGAACTGCGTCGCCCGCAGGATCGTGTGCGGCATCCCGGAACCCGCGATCAGCTTCTCGGCGGCGAGTTTCGCCTGGTAGTAGCCGAGCGGGATCTTGTCGACGCCGACGATCGAGACGTACACCAGATGCGGTGTCTGCCCGCTCCACCGCGCGGCTTCGACGAGCGTGCGGACCGTCTCGACTTCCCGGCGGTAGTCCGTCGCGCAATGAATCACCGTGCCGACCCCAGCGACCGCGACGTCGATCCCCCGCCCGGTGCGCAGGTCGCCGGCCGTCCACTGGACCCCTTCGCCGGACCGCCTCCGCCGGCTCAACGCCCGCACCGGAACCTCCGCGGCCCGGAGCCGTTCCACGACCACCCGGCCCAGTTGTCCGCTTCCGCCGGTGACGAGGATCTGCTCGGCCACGTGGTTCCTCCCGCTGCCGCACCGCCCGGGCTCAGCCGGCTTACGCCCGCCATCCTGGCATGCCTCGCGGCACCCAGGTCAAAACCTCGAACGCCACCGCACCGTCGGCTCATCCGCCGCGTCCCGCCGCGGCGCATCCTTCCGCAACAACACCGACAACCGCCCATACGCCGTGATCAGCTCCGACGTCGCCTCATTCCCCCGCCCGGCCCGGGCATGCTCGAACCCCTGCCGCAACGCGGCCAGCGCGCCCGGTTCCGCCGTCGCGAGCAGGCCAGCCGCCTCGGAAACCGTCTCGGCGAGCCCGTCGAGCATGGCGTTCGTTTCCGGCCGTCCGGGCGCGACAGTGAGCACCGGCGACAGCACCCGCAGCTGGTGGTGCAGCCGGTACAGCACGGCAAGCGGATCGTTCTGCTCAGCACCGTCCATCGTGCTCTCCTCCGCTCCGTCCCCGGGGAGACGAGCCGGAGGCTCCCCCATGACGCCAGGCGCCCGATTGACTTCGCTCAGGAGTCCTCTGCCTCCAACCCGTCCCGGTCGGCCCACTCCAGCAACGGCTCGAGCGAGTACGCCACGTCGTCGATCCCCGCGTGCAGGTCGCCGAGTTCGGCGAACCGCGCGGGCACGGTCGCGATCGTGCAGTCGTGCGGGTCGACGTCGTCGACCTCGTCCCAGCGGATCGGCGTCGACACCAGCGCCTCGGGCACCCCGCGCACCGAATAGGCGCTGGCGATCGTGTGGTCCCGGGCGTTCTGGTTGTAGTCCACGAACAGCTTCTTCGGGTCGCGGTCCTTGCGCCACCAGGTGGTGGTGACCTCGTCCGGAGCCCGCCGCTCGACCTCGCGCGCGAACGCCAGCGCGGCCCGGCGGACGTCGGCGAACCCCCAGCGCGGTTCGATCCGCACGTAGATGTGCATCCCGCTGCCGCCGGACGTCTTCGGCCAGCCGCGGATGTCCAGTTCGGCGAGGATCTCCTCGGCGACGTGCGCGACCCGGCGGACGGTGTCGAATCCGCAGTCCGGCATCGGGTCGAGGTCGATCCGCCATTCGTCGGGCCGCTCGGTGTCCGCGCGCCGGGAATTCCAGGGATGGAACTCCACAGTGGACATCTGCACCGCCCACGCGACGTGCGCCAGCTCGGTCACGCACAGCTCGTCGGCGTGCCGATGGTAGCGCGGGAACTGCACCCGCACCGTCTCCAGCCACGGCGGCGCACCGTTCGGCACCCGCTTCTGGTGCACCTTCTCGCCGGCCACCCCGGACGGGAACCGGTGCAGCATGCACGGCCGTTCCCGCAGCGCGCGCACGATCCCGTCGCCGACCGACAGGTAGTAGCGGACGAGATCGAGCTTCGTCTCGCCGCGCGCCGGGAAGTAGACCCGGTCCGGGTTGGACACCCGGACCGTCCGGTCCCCCACCTCGAGCTCGACGGCCTCGCCCTTAGCCATGCCACCGACCGTATCCGGAAACGGCCCGGCGCGTCAGCGGCCGAACGGCACGAGGGTGAAACGCCTGCCCGCCGCGGCACCGGCCGCTCGCCGCCGGATCGGTCAATTCGGCAACGCAGCCAGCACGGAGCGATCCAGTTTGTACACCGTGACCGTGCCCGACCGGAACGCCACCGAGAGGCCGGGAAGGCCGTCCAGGTTCTGCAGCCCCGGAGCCAGCTCGAACGTCGGCGCGGTGTACCAGCTGTTCGGCGAACCGGGTCCCGCGCCCATGGTCGGCGCTTTGCTGTCCACGTAGACGTAGCCGATGTTCAGCGACAACACGGTTTTCCGGATGTTCGGGTCGGTCGGATAGTCGCGGAACGAGCGCAGCAGCTCGTACGTCACCGGCTCGAGGGCCGAGCCGAGCGTGACCACGTTGACCACCGGCACCCGGTCCTCGACGTACGCGTACGTCGAGCCGTCGTTGGCGCTGTTCATCAGCCGTTCGCCGGGCTTGATGTGCTCCTCGACGAACTTCGCCGCCCGCTTGTCGTCGTCGTTGACCCGGGTGAACTCCGGCTTCGCGTAGCGGCTGGCGATCACCTCGGCGTTGCGGTGTTCGTAGGGCACCGCGGCGTAGACGACATATCCGGCCATCATGACCGCGAGCAACGCGGCGGAAACCGGACCGGCGAACCGGCGGACGCGACTGAACACCGCCGCGTTCTTCGGCATCCCCGCCAAGCGAATGATTCCGACCGCCACGAATACGACCGCGATAGCCGCCAGCACCGGAATGAACAGGGAAATGTGCGACTGAATGCGCACATACGATTTGTAGAACGGCGATCCGACCATCGAGCCGATGCCCGACCACGGGTGCACCTTGAAATCGACGACGATCGCCAGCCAGGCCAGCCACATCGCGGCGACGCCCCACGCGCGGCGGAGCACCACGACGACCAGCACCCCGATCAGCGCGAGCACACCCGCGCTGAGCTGCGAAAAGATGCCGTGCGGATCGAAATAGCCGCCGTAGGTGAGCTTGAGGTTGGTCGACAGCGCGTCGCCGAACCGGCCCGGCGGGATGTCCGGCGACCAGGTCCCGGTGCGCGTGGCCTGGCTCGCCGAACCCAGCAGCGTGGTCGCCGAGGCGAGCGCGGCCACCAGCCCCGCCGCCAGCAGCACCGGCCACTGCCCGCGCAGGATTTCCCGGCCCCGCTTCGTGAACGCCTCGACGATCCAGAACACCACGACGCTGAGACCGACGGTGGCGGCCACGCTCGGGTGGACCGAGAACACCCCGGCCACCCCGAGGCCCAGCACGAACGCCCGCAGCCAGCGCGAGCCCGGTCCCCATCCGCGGAGCCCGCCCACCGAGATCAGCGCCGCGATCACGCCGGGAGCCATGCTCATCGCGGCCGCGTTCGGCGCGATCCCGCCGTCGTGCAGCAGCTGCACGCCCGGCCGGTACAGCCCGGCCGCGACCAGCGCCGCGACCCCGCCGGCGAGGGCGGTCCAGCCCGATCCGGCGCGCAGCCTGCGGAACACCGCGGCCGCGAGCGCCGCCGAGCCGAGCACGAACACCGGCCCGGTGATCAGGGCGTTCATCACGTTGAAGCCGGTGATCGGCCCGCCGGTCAGCTGGCCCGACAGCGCCGCGGGCAGCGGCAGCCCGGACGGGTAGAACGACACCGGCTGCCCGGTGAGCACGTCGATCGGCAGGAGGTCCCACGGCGCGGCCCGGCCGGTGTCGCTGATGTAGGCCACCAGCACCATGTGGATGATCGTGTCGTGTTCCTGCGGGTACGTGTCCCAGGAGCCGAGGCCGCCGTGCCATTGCTGCAGGGCGAGCGCGATGCCGCCCAGCACCAGCACCGCGGCGCCGAGCTTGGCCGCCAGCAGCCACCGGCCGGTCAGCGCGGGCAGCAGCGAGGTGTCCGGCTCCTCGACCGGCGCGGGCTCGGTGCGGCCGCGGCGCAGCCACGCGATGCCGAAGACGATCGCGGACAGCAGCAGGGTCACCGCGAGCGCGAGCGGAATCCCGAAGGACAGCCCGGGAATGCCGGACGCCAGCCCGGCCAGGCCGTAGACGCCGACGCTGACCGGCGCGGTCAGCGCGGCGAGCCACAGTTTGTCCCGGACGCCGGCGGCGAGTTGCACCAGAAGCCCCGGCACGGCGAGAACGGCCAGCCCCGCCAGCGGGTACAAAAGCAGACTCACGGCGAAGACCACCCAATCTCGTGAAGAACTCGTTGGATTCCACTGGGAACTGCATCTGTACTGAAGACTGGGGCCGCCGGTCGCGCATCGAAGACGGAACTTCCGATATGCCTTCGATTTCGACGTGCTGCCTTCCCGCCGCCGCCGAGAATACGACACCGACCCCGGGATCCCGGGACCGGCCCGGCAGAAGTCGATCGACGGCGGGGCGGGCTCACGGGCGCCCGCGTTCCGCCCGTCCCCGGCTCCGGAATCGCGGCGCTCCGGCCGTCTTCAGGCCGCGGGCCTACCCGCTTCCGCCGCGCGTCGCGTCGAGCACAGCGGTCTGCTTCGCCAGCCCGGATGTCGAGCGGGTGCCGTGTTCGACGGACAGCCCTCGCATCGGTACCGGGTAGTCGTACCGGAACACCGCGACCGGCTCCCGCACTTTGTCGCCGCGAAGGTACGTCGGCACCTCGGTCGCCTTCGCGTCGGCGTACAGCGGCACGTACGGGCCCCCGGCGTCCGCGGCGTAGGAAACGCCGACCAGCGACTGCGCGTCCTGGCCGGGCGCGAACCGGTAGCGGACCGGCTGGACGATGCCGTCCGCCAGCGAGGCCGGGGTGCGGCACGGCAGGACGAACGCGTTGGTCCAGTCCAATGTCACCGGCTCGCCGACGGGGATGACGTTCGTCAGCGGCGCCAGGCGCGGAATCCGGGGCGCGGTGACCGCGACCCAGCCCGCCGCACTCGGGTCCTCGTCCCGCGCGACGACCCGGACCCGTTGCGCCCCCGGAGCCTGCCAGCGGGGATCGAAGCGCGCGTCGAGCCACTTCCCGCTGTTGTCCTCTTTGGCCTTCATCGTCGCCAGCACGGTCCCGTCCGCCTTCGCGAACTCGACCGAAACCTGCGTTTTCCCGTGCGCGGCGCGGGAAATCACCACCGGCGGCGAATCCGGCGACCCGACGTCGGCAGGCAGGTCGTACCACCCGCTGACGAGTGTGCCAGTGCGCGAGGGCGACCCGTGCGAACTCCATGCCGGATGCTCCGGGTCGCTGCCGAACGGGGCCGGCGGCGCGGCGTCCGGCGGGAACCCGGTGTTCGTCGCGAACCCTTCCGCCGAGGCGGGAGAGGACGCTTTGAGCACGCCCGCGCCGATGTCCGGCTCGACGTCCAGCCAATCCTCGACGCCGCAGGAGTTCCCGGCCTTGCCGGCGCTGGCGGCGAGGCCCAGCGAAGCCAGATTCGACCGGCCGACGGAGTAAGTGCCCCAGCGCACCTTCACCGCTTGCGCCTGTCCGACCACTTCGACCGCCACCGTCGCGGCCGCCACCGCGACGATCACCCAGCTCGACCTCGGCAGCCAGCGCGGAGCCCGGCTCGCTCCATCCCGGCGTTTCGCGGTCTGCCAAGCACCGGCGACCACACCGGCGAGCGCGACCGCCAGCCCAGCCCAGAGAGCCAGATCCGCCAGCCGCACACCCTTCACGGTCGGGACAGTGTCGCCCCATCGGACGTCGTAGTCGGACTGCATCCACCACCAGTTCGGCGCGGACCAGGCCAGCCAGGTCGTCACCGCGACCAGGCCCAGGGCCGCCGCCCGTGCCCACACCGAGGACAGCGCTCCGCGTGCGACGGTGTGCACCAGCATCGCGATCATCACCGTGCCGAATCCGGCCAGCGCACCGAAATGGTGCGTCCACTTCGTCGGCGTGAACGCGAGCACGACCAGGCACAGGACACTGATGACGACCATGCGGCGCGCAGGCCCGACAGCCAGTCCCGGGGCGCGGCGCCAGATCAGCAGCACGGCCAGCAATGCCATCGCCAGCAGCATCAGCAGCACCGGCACCCGGCGGTTCAGCGCTCCCTCGACCACCGACGGGTCGAGCAGGGTGACGTACCGGTTGATTTCGCTCTGCCACGGCAGATCCGGCCCGATCTTCTGCCGGACAGCGGTCGACTCCAGCACGGCAGTCAGCGGCTGGTCGTAGAACGCGGTCAGGAGCGCGCTGGCACCGGCGCCGACCACCACCGCGATCGCACCGAGCACGCGCAGGTCGCCGCGCCTGCGCACCAAGCGGACAAGAGGACGCACCCCGGCGATGAACGGCAGGAACGCCGCGATCCCGAGCGGGTTCGTCGTCGCGGTGGCGCCGGCGACCACCAGCCCGATCGCGACCGGCGTCACCGCACTGGCCGCCACGGCGCGCTCGACCAGCGCGAACACCGCCAGCGAGCCGAACACGATCCACGGCTCCGGCCGCAGCCCGACGTCGAAGGCCACGTACCAGGCCAGGAAAAGGGCCGCGGTCGCCCAGCGGGTCCACCGCGTCGGCCGGTTCACCAGCCGCGGCAGCACCACGCGATCGATCAGGAACCAGGACGCCAGCCCCAGCAGCACCGACGGCAGCCGCATCCACACCATGGCCGGCGTGACGCGGCCGAGAAGCGCGTACAGCTCGTAGTACCAGCCCCACGGCGCTTCCGGCGCGTTGAACCAGCGGAAGTAATTGCCGGTGAACCCGCTCGTCTCGCGAGCGCGCAGCATCGTCGAGATGTATCCGTCGTCCACGGTGAGCGCGCCGACGACGGACCAGACTCCGAGCACGCCGGTCACGACGAGGTCCGCCGGCCGCGGCACCCACGCCCGCCGGGGAAGCAGCCGGACCCGGCGGGCGGCGCTCCGGTCGCGCCGGACCAGCAGCACGATCATGCCGAGCAGCGCGAGCAGCGACACCGCGCCGAGCGCGATCTTCGCCGCGCTTGGCGTGCTGACCCACCGGGTGTCGGGTTCGATCTGCGCGGACACCGCGCCGGGGTGCTCGGTGTACAGCCCGGTGACGTTCGGGCGGCCCGTTGTCTTCGCGGTGCCGACAGTGATGCCTTCGCCGTCCGCGTGCACCGTCAACTGGCAATCGGCGCCAGCGGAGCGGTGAAACAGTTCTGTGCCACCGAGTTCTGCTCGGACCGTGCCGTCGACCGCCCGGATCTCCAGCCCGCCCGCGAGAGGCTCCGCGCCCTGCTTGCCTTTCGGCGGCGCGGTCGCGAACAGCAGCCCGTTCGGCTCGGCGCATCGGACCGTCGCGTCGAGTCTGGCCGGGTGATACGGGTACAACGGCAGCGCGGTGTCCTGCGTGCCGTCCCAGCGGTATGTCGTTGTCTCAGTGTTCACCGGCGCGACGGTGAACAGCACCGCGGTCAGCGCGCAGACGAGCCCGAGCCCGATGATGAGCCAACGATGGCCGGCTTGCCCGCTTGCGGCGGCGTCGGAATCTGGGGTCGGCACGGCGCGGAGTTTAGTGTTCCGGCGTATCTCCGCCGTGAAGCGGCCCGGCCCCGCCACGTCGTCGCATGTGAGGCCGGTCTCGGGGCTCCCGTGGCCGGGAGCAACCGAGGCTTCTGTCCACTGTGGAACGGCCGCCGCGCCCCGGCGTCGCCCGTTCGAGCGACTGCCGCGCGCTTTCCGGCCCGAATACCCTCGAGGACGCCCCGGATTACCCGAAAGTCTCCCGGCGGACCGTCCACCGTGGACATCCGCGCAGCTCCAGCGGGATTTCCGGAAGTCAAACGGGTCCTGCCCGGTTTGCCCGGTTCCTCCACGGTGATCTGGAGCACACCTTAAGTCCAGCCTAGGTGTGCTGCGTCACGCGGTCCGCTACCGCTAGCGTCACGCAACCATGGAATCCACAGTGGTCGCCAAAGAGGGCGACAACTACACGAAAGCACTGGGCAACCGCCAGGTGCAGATGATCGCGATCGGCGGGGCGATCGGGGTCGGGCTCTTCCTCGGCGCGGGCGGGCGGCTCCACGAAGCGGGTCCGTCGCTGGTCCTTTCCTACGCGCTGTGCGGCATCGCGGCCTACTTCGTGATGCGGGCGCTCGGCGAACTCGTCATGCACCGGCCCAGCTCCGGCAGTTTCGTGACCTACGCCCGCGAGTTCATCGGCCCGTGGGCCGGGTTCGTCTCCGGCTGGATGTACTGGCTGAACTGGGCGATGACCGGGATCGCGGAGATCACCGCGGTCGCGATCTACGTGCACAAGTGGCTGCCGGACGTCCCGCAGTGGATCACCGCGCTCGTCGCGCTCGGCGTGCTCATGGCGGTCAACCTGCTGAGCGTGAAGCTGTTCGGGGAACTGGAGTTCTGGTTCTCCGTCGTCAAGGTCCTCGCGATCATCGTGTTCCTGGTGACCGCGCTCGGGCTCGTGTTCACCGGCGCGAACATCGGCGGCACCACCGCCGGCGTGCACAACCTGACCGACCACGGCGGGTTCTTCCCGGCGGGCGTCGGCATCGCGCTGATGACGCTGCAGGCGGTCGTGTTCGCCTACTCCGCGATCGAGGTCGTCGGCATCGCGGCCGGCGAGACCAAGGACGCGCGCAAGGTGCTGCCCAAGGCGATCAACGGCGTCGTGTGGCGGATCGGCGTCTTCTACGTCGGTTCGGTGCTGCTGCTGGCGATGCTCATGCCGTGGCCGTTCTACAACGGCGGCGAAAGCCCGTTCGTCACGGTGTTCTCGCGCCTGGGCATCGGCGGCATCGGCGACGTCATGAACGCCGTCGTCCTCACCGCCGCGCTCTCCTCGTGCAACTCGGGCCTGTACTCCACCGGCCGCATCCTCCGCGCGCTCGCCGACGAGGGCGAAGCACCGAAGTTCGTCGGCAAGATGAACTCGCGGCACGTGCCCTACGGCGGGATTCTCTTCACGTCGGTGGCCTACGTGCTCGGCGTGGTGCTGAACTACATCGTGCCCTCGGAGGCGTTCGACATCGCCACCGCGATCGCCTCGCTCGGCGTCGTCGCGACCTGGGCGACCCTGGTGTTCTCGCAGATGCGGATGCGCCAGGCGGCCTTGCGCGGCGAACTGGAACGGCCGAGCTACCGCATGCCCGGCGCGCCCTACACCGGCTGGGCCACGCTCGGATTCCTCGTGCTGGTCGTGGTGCTGATGGGATTCTCCGACGGCGCCGAGAAGATCGCGTTCTACTCGATCCCGGCGATCGTCGTGGTGCTCGCCGTCGGCTGGCGGCTCGTGTCCCGCAAACGGCAGGCGCGCACCGGCGCCTGAGCGGAGCCCGCGTTCCCCCATCCCCGCGAACGCGGCACCGGCCCGGCCGTCCTTCCGATACCCACCGGAGGGACGGCCGGGTTCTTTTCGTTCACCACGACGGGAAGTCGACCCCGCGCTCGGTTTCCGGCCGCGGCCCGAAGATCCGCCGCTCGGACTCCTCGATCCGCCGGTCGTTGATCGACGCCTCGCGCCTGCTCATCAGGCCGTTCTCGGCGAACTCCCACAACTCGTTTCCGTAGCTGCGCCACCATTGCCCGTCCGCGTCCCGGCTCTCGTACTGGAACCGGACCGCGATGCGGTTCTCGCGGAAGCCCCACAGTCCCTTGCGCAGCGCGTAATCCCGCTCGCGCTCCCACTTCGTGGTCAGGAACTCGACGATCGCGGCGCGGCCGACGACGTGCGTGTCGCGGTTGCGCCACACGGAATCCGGCGTGTACGCGAGCGAGACCTTCTCCGGGTCCCGCGTGTTCCACGCGTCCTCGGCGGCCTGGACCTTCTGCAGTGCGGCAGCGAGGTCGAACGGCGGGAACGGGGGCCGCGATTCGGTCATGACAGGGGTCCTTTCACTTGATGAGCTGAGGATTGCGCGGGTACGGCGTGTGCGCGACCTGCCGGGCGACCGGACGGCCGCCGACCACGCGCTGCACCGAGAACCGGACGATCCGGCCGGTGTAGCCGTCGTCGCCCGAGCGACCCGCCTCGCCCCATTCGATCTCGGCGGTGCCGGAGACCTGGAGGATGCGGCCGGTGGCGAAGTCGAAGAAGAGCAGCGCGGCTTCCGGGTTCGCGGTGATGTTGCCGAGACTGTTGAAGAGGTTGTTTCCCGGATAATCGGGCCACCGCACGGCATTTCCCTCGACGCGGACGAATCCGGGCGCGCCGCCGCGATGGGACGCGTCCGCGCCGTGGGCGGGGTTGACGGTGCCGAGGAAGAACGTGTCCGCTTCCTGGATCAGCTGGGTGTCGTCAGCACTCAGCTCGGCGCGTTCCGCCGCCGGCGCCGGCTCGACGTCGTGCGTGAGGGCCCGCTGCTGGATGTACTGCGGGCAATTGCCGTACGCCTGCTCGACCTCCACGATCAGGTGGTCTTTCGCGGCGGTCGAGAGAGTGCCGTTGATCCGGACCCGGCGGCGGGTCGCGAACTCGACGCTGGTCATGCCGAGCAGCTGCCCCGCCGGAAGCCCGTGCAGCGGATCGCCTTCCGGCAACGCGCGGTGGATCGCGAGCGTGGTCGCCGACCTGGTTTCCAAGAACCCGGGCGGGCCGGTGACCGGCGACGTCCACAACCGTCCGTCCACGGCGCGTCCGGTCAGGACCAGGAACGTCCGCTCGGCCAGAAACCCCGCCATTCCCGCGGAAATCCCGGCCGGCTCAGCCATCCGGGACAGCCGCGCGGCCTGGCGTTCGACTCCCGCCTCCCGCTGGACGGCGAGCTCGCCGGAGTGGAACGCCCGCTGGATCGCGTGGCTCATCGCACCCTCCCTTTCTCACGGGTTACACCGTGAGGTTCCGTGAGAAGTTCTAGCAGCCGCTTCTCACGGATGCAACCCATTCCATCCGTGATACCGTCTCGGCCATGGGCATGCTGCCGGACGAGGTCGTGCCGGTCCGCCTGATGGCGACCGTCTGGGCCGACACGAGCGGGCTCCACGACGACCTCCGCACCCGCGAAGACCTCGACGCGTGGCTCGACGACGTCGGCCTCGAGCGCGGCTCGCGGCAATCGTCCGCCGCCGAACTCGCGCTGGCGCGCCGGCTGCGCGATGCCGTCCGCCGCCTCGCCGCGCAGGCGACCGCCGACGACCGGCAGTCCCCCGCCGTCGACCTGGACACCGCGCTCGGCGACCTGAACGACCTCGTGACCCACTTGCCAGTCCCCCAATTGACCTTCACGGCCGGGAAACTGCAGGAGAGTTCCTCGCGCAGCACTTCGCCGGTCGTCACCGGATTAGCCCGCGTGGCACGAGAATCGATCGCGCTGCTAGGCGGGCCGGATGCCGCCAAGCTGCGCGCCTGTTACGCGCCGGGGTGCGTGCTCTACTTCATGAAGACGCATCCGCGCCGCGAATGGTGCTCCGTCGCCTGCGGCAACCGAGCGCGCGCCGCACGGCATTACGAAAAGATCCGATCGACGCGCTGACGGCTCAGCCCAGCAGCATCACCGCCGTTTCCGCGGCGCGCGCGAAGACGTTCTCGCCAACCTGCATGCCCGCCATCACGATCGCGCCTTCGTGCAGCAGCATGATCTGCTCGGCCACCTTGCGCGACTCCGGAACACGCGCCGATTCGACCACTTCGACGAGGACGCCGAGCAGCCACCGTTTGCTCTCGGTCATCACCGCGTACGCCGGATGCGCCGGATCGCTGATCTCCGCGTGCGCGTTGATCATGCTGCAGCCTTTGCCGCCGTATTTCTTCGCCCACGCCTCGGACGCGTCGAACACCGCCACCAGCCGGTCCCGCGGCGTTGTTCCGGCCTTCTCCAGCCACTCGCCAAGGAACTCCCGCCAGCGCGCGTCCCGGGCGGACAAGTACTCCACGACCAGCCGATCCTTCGAGCCGAACCGGTCGTAGAGCGTCTTCTTCGTGACGCCCGCCTTCGCCGCGATGACGTCGACGCCGACCGCGTGGATGCCGCGTTCGTAGAACAGCTCCGACGCGGCGGTCAGCACCGCCTGCGCTTTCGGGGTCCAGTCGATGGCCATGGCCCCAGTGTATACCGATCTGTATAGTCCGGCGGCATGGGTAAACAGATCGGTATAGTCGGAGCGGCGGTCCTGTTCGTGGCGTGCTGGTCGTCCGGGTTCATCGGCGCGAAGCTCGGTGCGGCCGACGCGCCCGTGCCGACCGTGCTGATGTGGCGGTTCCTGCCGCTGGCGCTGCTGCTCGCGCCTTTCCTGCGCCCCGGCTCGATGCGCGAACTGGGCAGGCATGTCCTGATCGGCTTGCTGTCCCAGTCGGGTTATCTGCTCACCGTCTACTGGGCGATCGGCGAAGGAGTCAGCACCGGCACCACCGCGCTCATCGACGGCGTGCAGCCGCTCGTGGCCGCCGCGCTCGCCGGTCCGCTTCTCGGCGTCGCGGCGACCGGACGGCAATGGATCGGGCTCGCGCTGGGTCTCGTCGGGGTGGTCCTGGTCAGCTGGTCGGACGCCGCTTCGCACGCCCCGGCCTGGGCGTACCTGATCCCGTTCGCCGGGATGCTCGGGCTAGTCGCCTCCACCGTGCTCGAACGCCGAGCTCGCGTTCCCGCTCCCCCGTTGCGCGCGCTGGCGGTCCATTGCGCCACCTCGGCGGTCGTATTCACCGTCCTCGCGCTGGCGACCGGGAACGCGGCACCGCCCGCGTCCGGACACTTCTGGTTCGCCCTCGCGTGGTTGATCGTGCTGGCGACCTTCGGCGGGTACGGGTTGTACTGGCTGCTCGTCGGCCGGATCGGCATGACCGCGGTGAACAGCCTGATGTTCCTGATCGCGCCGGTCACGTCGGTGTGGGGCACGGTGCTGTTCGGCGAACCGTTCACCGTGCTGACCGGCGTGGGCCTCGGCTTGGCCCTGGTCGCCGCGGTCGTCGCGAACGGCCGGGTCAGCCGCCGTAGCGTTGCCGGACCACCTCCGGAGTCTCCAGGTTCTTCCCCGCGTCGATGTTCTGCGCGAGCCGGAGGTACTGGCCTTCCGCCCACATCAACGGCGCCGCGCTCCCGGTCGGCCGGCCCAGCCCGAAGCACGCGACGTCGGCGCGATCCCACACCTGCTCGGGAATGAAGTACCCGTCGTTGGCCGCGTCCGCCATCGACTTGAGGTACACCGCCGCCGAACGCCCGTTGGCGAGCTCGTACTCGCCGCGCTCGCCGGACAGGACCGGCCAGAGCCGCCCGAACCGCTGCGGCCCGTTCGCCGGCCAGCCGGTGCACGCCGTGGTGCTCTCGCCGTAGTTGTCGTGCGGGTAGCGGTGGAAGTAGATGTCGCCGTTCGGGGTCGTGACCTGCATGGGCGCGTTGCCGTCGCGGGCCGCCGCCGTCGGGGCCAGCGACTCGGCGACCTCGGGATCGGCCGGTCCGCGGAGCCCGAGCCGGACGAGGTCGAGGAACCCGAAGTCGACCACGTCGTGCTCGTAGAAGCACCCTTCGTCGAAACAGATCTGCCCGGTGTCGTTCGGGTCGGTTCCCTTGTCGATCCGCTCGTAATACGTGTGGCCGCCCCAGTACCCGGCGGTCGTGCGCGTCCAGCTGTCGAGCTGCGCGCGCCACGAGTCCGCAGTGGACTCCCACTGCTGCGCCGCCGCGGTGTCGCCGTTCGCCCGCGCGATCGCCCCGGCCGTCACGAGCCCGGCCACCTCAGCCGCGATCGACGACGGCGACCGGCCGTACTGCTCCTCCCACCGCTCGGTCGTCGCGGGCCCGCTTGTGCGGATGTGCTCCGCCGTGACCTTGACCCGCGCGTACGTCGCCGCGTCGGTGAGCCCGGTCATCCAGGCGAGGACGATCGCGTCGGAATCCTGGTCGAGCTGCTCGCAACAGCCGAGCTGCTGCGGCGTGGCCCCCTGGACCCCGCTCACCGGGCTGTACCGCGGAAACGCGCCGGCCGGGTACATCGTCCCGTCGCCCTGGGTGGGCGCGGAAATCCACTGTGAGGACCACAGGAACTGCGCCATCCGCTTCGCCTGCGCCGCATCGCCCGCCGCGAGCAGCCCGGTCGCCTGCTGGTACAGGTCCCGGCCCCACACGCGGTGGTACCCGTCGTTGAGCACGTCGCCGTTCACGACGTCGCCCCACGGCGTGGCCAGCCCCGCGACGCTCGCGCCGCGATGCGCCTTGTCCTCCGCCGCGTGCAACGCCATCAGCGCGACGTAATACGCCCTGCGCTGCCGCTCGTCGCCCGCCACACTGCCCGGTGCCGCCTTCAGGCTGCCGACATACTCCTCCCACCCGCGCCGATACGCCTGTTCCAGATTGCCGAATCCACTCGCCAACGACCCGTCCGCGGCCGCCGCCGCGCCCTGGGCGTCGCTCCCGTAGCCGAGCGCGACCGAGAACGTCGTGTCCGACCCGACCGGGATCTGTCCACATTGGACTACATTGCCGTGATCAGTGGAATCGAAGCGATTCGCAAGAGTTCGATGTGCCCGCAAGTCTACCAGGCAATCACTCGCGGCGCCGGAATATCCGTTGTCGTGCGCGATGAATCCGGTCGATGCCCGCAACGCCGACGCCACCGTCGTCGTAGCCCCGAACAACTCCTCTGTCCCGCTAGCCGTCAGCCCAGTGCCGTCCCACGCCGCCGTGTCATTCGCCGCACCGCCCGCCATCGAGGGATTCGCGAGCAGGTAAACCTGATACTGACCACCGTCAAGCGACTGAAACCGCGTGCGGGTAAGAAGAGTCGGCCGCCCAGCGTCGGTGACGTACGTCGTGGTGATGCGATAACGCCCGCTCTTCGCGGTGTTCGTGACTGTGTATTCGAGTGCCTTCTCGTCCGGCATCGAAACGACATGCTCCGTCGCGTCGCGTTCGAGGTCCACAAAGGACTTCCCGTCGGTGACGACGTACTGCATGTCCTGCATGTTGGCCACGTCCGCACGCGGATAGAACACCTCCGACGTGACCCCTCCCGCGACGGTGAACCACAACGGACTGGCCGTCCCCGCCGCCGTCCCGAGGGCCGTTTTGTCCCCAGTTGTCCACGATGACGGCCCACCACAGCAATCCCCCGGCGGCTGCGCACTGTTCTGCACCGACGCACCGGACTTCGCCCCGGCTCCCGCTGGCGCGATCCCCTGCCCCACCACCGAAATCCCCACGACCGCGACCACCGCCGCCGCCCGTCCCCACTTCCCACCGACCATGCCGCTCATGCTGCCCCGGTTCCCCGCCCTCGAACAACAGCCGAACGGTGGGAACCCTCCCGCGCCTCCCCGCCGCCGAGAGTCCCACCCGATGGAGTGATCGAGAAGCCCCGAAAACTGTCGTACCCGGATGGTCTCCTAGTTCCCGAAGCGGTGCCCGGTTCCGGGTCCGCACCGACCTGAGGAGCCGTCACCATGACCGGAGCCACCCTTCGCCCAGCCCGTTTCCGCAGCTTCGCCCCGCAGTGCTGCCTTACCCCGTCAAGACCAAGGCAGACGCGCGCGAGACACGCATTTATTCAGCACTGAACGGTTGTTCCCGGCAAACGATGGACGGGAACCGATCCTCAGACCCGTCGCCATGGACTTGGCGACCCGAAACCAAGGAGTGTGATCATGGCTGGAGAAACCGTCATCACAGTGGTCGGAAACCTGACCTCAGACCCGGAACTGCGTTTCACCCCGTCCGGAGCAGCAGTCGCGAATTTCACGGTCGCGTCGACCCCGCGCACCCTCGACCGACAATCCGGCGAATGGAAGGACGGCGAGGCCCTGTTCCTCAGGTGCAGCATATGGCGGCAAGCAGCGGAAAATGTCGCGGAAAGCCTCGTCCGAGGAGCAAGGGTCGTAGTCACCGGACGTTTGGTTCAGCGATCCTTCGAAACAAAGGAAGGCGAGAAACGCACCGTAGTCGAACTGCAGGTAGACGAGATCGGCCCGTCGCTGCGGTACGCGACCGCCAGAGTCACCAAGGTCAGCCGGAGCAACAACGAGACGGGCGGACCAGGCGGGGATGCCTGGGGCGCTGCCCCAGTGTCCGCCGGAGTCGGAGTGACCGCGGAGCCACCCTTCTGACCTCCCGTGTGTCACTGGCCAGCGAGATGGTCGACGCGGCAGCCCGGAATCTCGGCGACTGCTCCCCCGTAACCGGAGCTTGGCCGGAATGCCCAAGAACCGAGCATTCCGGCCAGCCCAGCCCGCGCACGCCGTCGCCCTCACCGACGGTGCCGTCCGCGCTGCCTGCCTGATGCGAACCGAAGGATGCTCCGCTGCACACCGACCGTTGACGCCGGAACCCCCACGCACACCTCGGGCGGCAGCCGCGCCGCCCGAGGGGCACCCCGATGGGCACTGACCGACGTTCGACAGCTGGGTGCCAGCCATCGGTAGCCGAAGGGTGCCCGACCGCCCTTCCGCGGTCGAGCCCCAGCCACCGGCCGCAGCATGCTGCCCGCTCGCAAGCACCGCAATGCAGCAGTGGTCTGGTCCTTTCCCGGAAAGGTCCATACCATTTGCCCAGAAGCCGACTATCGGCCCTGACCGGCCGGGAATCCCGCTGGTAGCTTCCCGGCCATGCCCGCACTTCGCCGGACCAAGGCCGGAACCACAGTCCTCGCCGCGATTTCCGTACTGCTGCTGGCCCCGCTCTCCGCACCAGCCGCCCACGCCGCACAGGCCACACCCGGCGCGCCAGCCTCGCACACGGCGCACACCGCGCACCGCAGCGGCCACGTGCACGACGAATGCAGCACACCCTCGATCAACCGCCTCCAGAAGTGGCTGGCCAGCGGCGAAGGCACGACCGTCCCGCCCACCGGAAGCCTTCTCGTCCCCGAAGGCGAGCGCTACGCGGCGAAAATCGTCTTCCAGAACAACGAATGGCACGTCGCCGTCGTCTGGCTGGGCAACCAGTTCGACGCGCAGGCCGACCTCAGCCATTCCACCGGATTCTGGCTGACCTACAGCGCCGACGACGACTTCTACGTCCAGCTGCGCCCCGCCTCCCATTGGAGCGGCGGCGACAAATGGCTCACCCGCATCCCCTCGACCGGCGGCCAGCTGGTCCGCAAATTCTTCCCCTTCGACCCCGATTCCTGGACCTGGCTTCCCGAACTCGGCCAGCCGCAGTACTCGTTCGCCTCCGCGCTGACCGAAGCCCGCGGCCTGGTCTTCGTCGGCAAAACCCCCAACTCGCTCGACTTCCGCGAACTCCTCATCGACGGCTACCAGCCGCCGTGTCTCTGATCCGTCAGTTCTGCACCGCGGGCCGGACGGTGATGTCGCCGATCTCCACATCGTCCGGCTGCTCGACCGCGAACGCGATCGCCCGCGCCACCGCGGCCGGATCCAGGGCGAATTCCTCGACCCGCCGCCGGATCTGCTCGCGCTCCCCCGGGTCGTCGATCGAATCCGCCAGCTCCGTCCGGACGAACCCGGGCGACACCGACGTCGTCCGGAGCACGCCGTCCGTCGATTCCTGCCGCAGCGCCTCCAGAATCGTCCGCACCGCGTTCTTCGTCCCGGCGTAAACCGCCTGCCCGGGCACGATCTTCAACCCGGACGTCGACACCGTCGTCACCAGATGGCCCCGCCCCTGCCGCCGGAACACCGGCATCGCGGCCGCGATCCCGTTCAGCACCCCGCGCACGTTGACGTCGATCATCGCCGACCATCCGTCGACATCCGCCTCCGCGACCGGCCCCAGCTTGGCGATCCCGGCATTCCCGACCAGCACGTCCAGCCGGCCGAACTCCTCGACCGCCCGCTGCACCAGCCGGTCCAGGTCCGCGCGCTGGGTCACGTCGGTCACGCACGCGACCGCGCGACCGCCTTCGTCGCGGATTTCCTTCGCCAGCGCGTCCAGCCGATCCTCGCGACGCGCCCCCAGAACCACCGCCGCGCCCCGTGCGGCGAGCAATCGAGCGGTCGCCTCGCCGATTCCGCTGCTCGCCCCGGTGATCGCGACGACTTTCCCTGCCACACCTGACATTTCCTACCCCTGCCAACTATACGGACACGTGTCCGGATAGCTTACCGGACACGTGTCCGCATAACGCAAGGGCAGGTGCCGCATCAACATCGGCCGGAGTGCAGTCAAGGAAGCGTGAGCGGCGGCGAAATCCGGGCCCGAACCAGGTCATGCTCTCGATCCGAGACGACCAACCGGAGAAAGGCCAACCGAGGTGAGCGATCTAGTCCCCGCGCTGCTGCTGATCGGCGTATTCGTCGCGCTGGCGATGACCTTGCGCGCCATCCAGCAACGCCTGACCCGCGATCAGCAGCAGTGCTCGCCCCGCCAGGCCTCGAGCCCCTCGCGGACCGCGACCGCCGCGATCACCAATGCCGCGACCGGATCCGCCCAGTACCAGCCGAACAGCGCGTTCACGAGCAGCCCGAACAACAGCACGCCAGAGAGGTAAGTGCAGAGAAGCGTCTGCTTCGAGTCGGCGACCGCGCTCGCCGAGCCGAGTTCCCGCCCGGCCCGGCGTTGCGCGCCGGAAAGCACCGGCATCACGACCAAGGACACCGCCGCGAGCACGATCCCGACCGTCGAATGCGAGGCCTCCTCGCCGAACAGCGACCGCACCGAATCGACCGCGACATAGGCCGCCAGCAGGAAGAACGACACCGCGATCACCCGCAGCGCAGCCCGCTCCCGACGCTCCGGATCCGCGCTGGCGAACTGCCACGCCACTGCCACCGCGGACAGCACCTCGGCCACCGAATCGAGCCCGAACGCGATGAGCGCCGACGACGACGCAATGGTCCCGGCCGACACCGCGACGATCGCTTCGACCACGTTGTACGTGATGGTCCCGGCGACCAGCCACTGCACTCGCCGCCGCAAAACCGCCTGCCGCGCGGCATCCACCACCGGAGGGCCAGCCAGCGACACGGCCTCGCCGCCCACTGAATCCGCGCAACAGTCCCGATCTGGCTCGGTCATCGCGCCGCCTGCGGCTCGTCGGCACACGCGTCCGTCGGCGCGACGGCCAAAACCACCTTCGTCAGCTCCGCCAACGCGTGCGCGAGATGCGGATCAGCGATCGCGTACCGGACCTGCCGGCCCTCGTACGTCGCGAGCACCAGCCCGCACCCGCGCAGGCAGGCGAGATGGTTCGAGACGTTCGACCTGCTCAGCTCCAGTTCCGCGGCCAGCTGCGCCGGGTACGCCACCCCGTCCAGCAGCGCCACGAGAATCCGGCAGCGCGTCGGGTCCGCCAGCGCGCGGCCGAGCCGGGCGAGCGCCAGTTCGCGAGTCTCAGAGGTCAGCACAGGCGCAACAGTACAGCAATCGCTGAATCAAATACACTGACGCGGTGGACAACCTCCTCGGCGACTTCCTCCGCGCCCGGCGAGAGCGGATCTCCCCGGCCGACGTCGGACTGCCGGACAACGGACGACGCCGCGTGCGAGGACTGCGCCGCGAGGAACTCGCGCTGCTGGCGGGAATCAGCGGCGACTACTACATCCGGCTTGAACGGGGCCGCGACCAGAACCCGTCAGCGCAGGTGCTCGACGCGCTAGCCCGGGCACTCGGCCTCGACGAAGCCTCCCGCCAGCACCTGCATCAACTCGCGAGCCCAAACCAACCCGGCCAGCCCGAGCCGCAGGTGCCCGCGAGCATCGCCGAACTGATCTCCACCTGGGCGACGAACCCCGCGTACGTCCAGGACCGGCTCACCAACGTGCTCGCCGCGAACCCCGTCGCCGCAGCGGTTTCGCCGAACTACGCGGTCGGCCGGAACCTGCTCCGCGCGGTCTTCCTCGACCCGGCCGAACGAGAACTCCGCCGCGACTGGGAGCAGATTGCCGCGGACGGCGTCGCGGGCCTGCGCGCCGCACTCGGCCCCAGCATCGCCGACCCCGCGGCAGCCGAACTCATCGCCGACCTCACCGCCAGCAGCGACGAGTTCCGGGACCTCTGGGCCCGGCACGACGTCAAACCGCGCACCGGCCACCTCGTCCGTTTCCGCCACCCAGCGGTCGGAAATCTGGATCTGCACAGCGACAAACTCGACATCCCCGGACCGGTCAGCCTGCAACTGGTGGTCTTCCACGCGACGCCGGGAACCCGCGACGCCGAGGCCCTCGCTTCCCTCGCCGAACTGATTCCCGCGCCCTAGCACCGAAAACCGGGCCGGAGCAAGCCCGCTCCGGCCCGGTTCCCGGTCAGTCGGCCGCTTCGAACTCGCGCACCGCGTCCAGTGCGGCGCCCATCGCGGCGTTGCCCTCGCGTTCGATCATGATCTCGACCAGCACCGGCCGCCGGGTGCGCTCGGCTTCCTTCCGCGCCCATTCGAGCGACGACCGGATCTCGCCCGGGTCCTCGACGCGGGTGCCCGAGCAGCCGTAGGCCTCCATGATCTTCACGTTGTCCGTGCCGTGGTCGTCGTAGTGGATGTCGACCTGGTAATTCATCTCGTACGGCAGCTCGGACTGGCGGATCAGGCCCAGGTACTCGTTGTTGAGCATGACGAGCACGAACCCGACGTCGTACTGCGCGGCGACCGCCAGCTCCTCGACCAGGAACTGGAACGAGTAGTCGCCGACCACGCCGACGACCTCCGCGTCCGGCCGGGCCTTCTTGACGCCGATCGCCGCCGGGATCTCCCAGCCGAGCGGACCTGCCTGGCCGCACACCTGGTAGTGCCGCGGCAGGTGCGCGCGCTGGAACTGCCCGGACCAGATCTGGTACAGCCCGATCGCCGTCACGAAGTACGTCTCGGGGCCGTAGAACTCGTTGAGCTCCTTGAACACCCGCGGCGCCTTGATCGGCGTGCAGTCGAAGTCCTCCTTGCGCGGCAGCTCCGCCTTGAGGTCGCCGAGCCGCTTGACCCACGCGCGGTCCCGCGCCGGGGCGGTGCGCGCGTCGAGCGCCGCCAGCAGCGCTTCCAGGAACTCCCGCGTGTGCGAGACGACGCCGAGGTCCGGGCCGAACACCTTGCCCAGCTGCGTGGGCTCGATGTCGACGTGGATGAACTTCCGGTCGCCGCGGTACACCGACAGCTCGCCGGTGTGCCGGTCGCCGAACCGCGCGCCCAGCGCCAGGACCAGGTCGGACTCCAGGAACGCGGCATTGGCCCAGCGCTGCGACGTCTGGATGCCCGCCATGCCGGCGAACAGCTCGTGGTCCTCCGGGAAACTGCCCTTGCCCATCAGCGTGACGCCGACCGGGACGCCGAGCCGCTCCGCCAGCTGCCGCAACGGTTCGCTCGCCTCGCCGAGGACGACGCCGCCGCCGGCCAGGATCAGCGGGCGTTCGGCGGCGAGCAGCATGTCCAGGGCTCGCTCGACCCGCGCCGGAGCCGGTTTGACCGTGCTGACCGGCAATGCCGAGTCGATCGACGAATCCCACTCGATCATCTGCTTCTGCACGTCGATCGGGAGGTCGATGAGGACCGGGCCGGGCCGTCCGGACCGCGCGATCCGGAACGCCTCGCGGAAGATCCACGGCAGCTGCGCTGCTTCCTTCACCTGGACCGCCCACTTCGTGACCGGGCGCGCGATCTCGACGATGTCGACCGCCTGGAACGCCTCCTGGTGCAGCTTCGTCGTCGCGGCCTGCCCGGTGATGCACAGGATCGGGACGGAATCCGCGTGCGCGGTGTAGAGGCCGGTGATCATGTTGGTGCCGGCCGGACCGGACGTGCCGATCGCGACGCCGACGTTGCCGGTGGTGCGCGCCCAGCCGTCGGCCATGTGCGTCGCGCCCTCTTCGTGGCGGACCACCAGATGGTCGATGCCGCGGCCTTGCATCGCGTCGTACAGCGGCAGGATCGCCGCTCCTGGGCAGCCGAAGGCGACGTCGATCCCTTCGTCGACCAGCACGTCGACGACTGCCTGCATAGCGGGGACCCGGGCCATGGTCAAACCTCCTCGGACGAGCGGCCGGACAGTTCTTCGACGACCTTCAGCAGCGCGGAGTGGTCCAGCGAGCCGTAGCCCATCGCCCGCCCGGCCGCGACCAGCTGCGCGACCAGGCCGGTCAGCGGGAGCGCCACGTCGGACTGCCGGGCCGCGGCCAGCGCGATGCCCATGTCCTTGTGGTGCAGGTCGATCCGGAAGCCCGGCTCGAACTGCCGCGCGACCATCGACTTCCGTTTCAGTTCCAGGATCCGGCTGCCGGCGAGACCGCCCGCGAGGACGTCGAGCCCGGTGCCCGCGTCCACTCCGGACGCTTCCAGCAGCACGATCGCCTCGGCGACCAGCCCGTAGATCCCGCCGACCACCAGCTGGTTGGCCGCCTTCACGACCTGGCCCGCACCGTGCGGGCCGACGTGCACCACGGTCTTGCCGAGCGTGTCGAAAACCGGCTTCGCTGCGGCGTAATCGGCCTCGTCGCCACCGACCATAATGGACAGAGCGGCCTGCTCGGCCCCGGCCTGACCGCCGGACACCGGCGCGTCCAGCACGCGGATTCCCTTGGCCGCACCGGCTTTCGCGACCTCGATCGACGTCTCCGGCCGGATGGTGCTCATGTCGGCCAGCAGCGTGCCGGGCGCGATCGTGTCGAGCACGCCGCCCGGGGCGAGCACGACCTGCTCGACCTGCGGGTGGTTCGGCAGCATGGTGATCACGACCTCGGCCCCGGACACCGCGTCGGCGACATCCTTCGCCGCGCGCCCGCCCGCGGCTTCCAGCTTCGCCAGCGCGTCGGCGTTGAGATCGAACCCGCTCACCTCGTGTCCGGCGGCGGCCAGGTGCGCGGCCATCGGCGTGCCCATCACGCCCAGTCCGATGAACCCGATCCTGCTCATCAGTTTCCCCTTCGCTCGTACGGCAGCCAGGCCAGCGAGTCCACAGTGGAACCGTCCGGTTTGTACTCGATGCCCACCGGTCCGGCGTAGCCCGCCGCCTGCAGCTTTTCCAGATGTCCTTCGAGATCCAGCTCCCCCGTGCCCGGCTGGTGCCGGCCCGGCGCGTCGGCGATCTGCACGTGCCCGGTGCGCGGGGTGTAGCGGGCGATCACGGTGTCGAGGTCGTCGCCGTTGACCGCCAGGTGGTAGAGGTCCGCGAGCAGCCGGACGTTGTGCAGGCCGAGCTCGTCGAGCACCGCGACCGCGTCGGCCGCGGTCTTCAGCGGGTACGCCGGGGTGCCGGAGAGCGGTTCGAGCACCAACTGCGCGCCGATGCCCTCGGCCGCCTTCGCCGCGGTCGCGAGGTGCGTGCGGGCCAGATCGTCCTGTTCGGACGGTGCGGTCCCGTCGATCCGGTTGCCGTACAGCGCGTTGAAGCTGCGGCAGCCGAGCCGTTCGGCGAGCCCGAGCGCGACCGTCAGGCTCGTCGCGAACTCCGCCTCGCGGCCGACCCACGACACGAGCCCGCGCTCGCCCGCGGCCATGTCGCCCGCGTAGAAGTTCAGCCCGGTCAGCTGGACGCCCGCCTGCTCGATCGACCGCGCGAACCGGTCGACGTCGGCGCCCGACGGGTCGGCGCTGTCGAACGGCCACCAGTACTCCACCTTGGTGAAGCCCGCTGCCCGAGCGGCCTGCGCGCGCTCGAGCAGCGGGAGTTCGGTGAACAGGATCGACAGGTTGGCGGTGTAGGGCAGCGAGTGCCGCTCCCCGGCGGGACCGGTCATGAGTACCTCGGCTCCTCACATCTCGATCATTTAATTTCGCTTCGTGGAAGTTTTCTTCCGTAGTTCGAGAATAGCTGGACGCGGAGGCTTCGGTCAACGGGAAGCGGGCAGGTTTCCTCGAGACGCCGGGCGCGCCACGGCGTCGCTCGATCCGGGCGCAGCACCCTTGCCGACCTCTTCGGCGAGCGGCTCTAGCCGCGACCGTCCACAGTGGTCACTCTTTATTCCACAGTGGACGGTCGCGCGATTTCCTTTTCAGCCGACCGGAATCGCCGTCCGATTGAGCAATCCGATCGCGGCGTGCACATGCCGCAACGCGGGAGCCTCGACGCCAGTGAGATCCGCGAGTTCCACGACCGCACCGATGATCGCGTCGATCTCCAGCGGTTTGCCCGCTTCCAGATCCTGCAGCATGGACGTCTTGTGGTGCCCGACGCGCCACGCGCCGTCGATCCGCTTCTCCACCGAGACCTGCGGATCCGCGCCCGCCGCCCTTGCGATCTCCAGGGTTTCGGTCATCATCGCCGCGACGAGCGCGCGGGTTTCGTCGTGCTCGCACATCTGCACCATGGTCGCCCGGGTGAGCGCGGAAAGCGGATTGAACGCGACGTTGCCCATCAGCTTGACCCAGATGTCGTCGCGCAGCCTCGGCTCGACCGGGGCTTTGAGCCCGCCCGCGACCATCGCGTCGGCGAGCTTCCGACAGCGGACGGAACTCTCCCCGGACGGCTCCCCGAGGGAAAACCGCGTCCCCTCGAGATGCCGGATGACGCCCGGTTCCTCGATGACGGTCGAGCAGTAGACGACGCATCCGATCGCCCGCTCGACGTCCAGCACCCGGCTGGTAGCCCCGCCGGGATCGACGGCTTCCACGCGGCGGCCGGCCAGCGGATGACCGGCCAGCCCGTGGAAATACCACCACGGAATGCCGTTCTGCGCCGCGACGAGCGCGGTGTCCTCCCGCAGCAGCGGCTCGAGGAGAGCGCCGCAGTCCGGATACGAATGAGCTTTGAGGCCAAGGAAAACGTAGTCGACCGGCCCGACCTCGCGCGGGTCCGACGTGACATGCGGATGCGCCGTGAAGTCCCCGCGAGGACTCCGGACGCGCACCCCGTCCGCCGCCATCGCCGCGAGATGCGCACCGCGCGCGATGAGGTGGACTTCGGTGCCGCCGCGATGCAGCGCCGCTCCGACGTACGCGCCGATCGCTCCTGCGCCCAGAACCGCCACCCGCATGGTCGCCTCCCGGTCGGTATCCCGCCGATGATAGATTGCATACAGTATCCCGTCTGGTGACTACGGGCCAGGTTTTGGTGATCGGAAGCGCCGATGACGAACGACCGGTCCCGTGCGCCGGGGGTCGGTGCGCCGGGCATGTCCTCCCGCTCCTGCGGAGGACGGTGAAACGTCTTTTGGAGGAATCTGATTCGTCTCGCTGAGCACCGAAGCGCTCCCCTTGCCAAGCACCCCAAGGTTCCCCGCGCTGAACTCCGCAAGATCCCTCTCACCAAGCACCACAACGTTCCCCTCGCGGAACTTTGCAAGGTCCCCCCTCGTCGAGCACCTAACCGGCCCCCTTGCGGAACTCCGCGAGGCCGACCGCGCCCATCGGCGGGGCGAACCTTGCGCCCCCGCTGCGGAGAAGCCCGATTGGGGCTCGTGAGTGGCGATTCCGGTTAGAACCGGCATCGCCACTCACGAGCGCGAACTGCCGGGTGCTGTGGTGTCTTGCGATGCACCCGCTTGAAGTCCGGCAGACCAGCCGCCGCTCGCGGACCGCCAGTCGGTGGCGTGGCCAGCCCTCGAAACCCCCTCGCCGAGCAGCCCAAACACCGAGGTCAGACTTCGCGCACCGACTCCGCCACGAACCCCGATAAGACCAGCCGCGCAGTGCATCGGCTGTGCACAGAGGACGTCGGCACCGTCCGCCGGACCACGACCTCGTAGCGTCGCTCTCCCGCCTCGGCCAGGACACTTCGGACGTCGCCCCGGGATTCCTCGGTCACGGCCAGCACCGCGTCGAGACCGCGCAGGCCGGTGCGTCCGCGGACCTCGATCTCGGCGAACTGCGACCACGCGCTCTCCGCCGACGTCCGGCCACGCAGGTTCTCCAGCCGGACGTTGCCGCTGAGCGCTTCCTTCGCCGCCAGTTCGGCGTCGGGCACCGCGAGGCTGCCGTGGAGGAAACCGTCCGGCACGGTCAGGAGGTTTCCGGCCCAGCGGTCCCCGCCGACGTGGCTGACCTCCCACACCCGCCCGGGATGGTTCTGCGCGAGGCTCGTCGCCAGCGGACGGCCGAAAACGGCGCAGCACATGTCCTTGCTGCCGTGCGTGCAGACCAGGAAGAGCGGACCGGACACCGGTTCCCCGTGCCCGCGACGTCCGGCCGCGACCGCTTCGAGATCGAGATGGGCGAGATCAGCCAGGTCAGCGAGGTCGAGCCGTTCCGTCCAGCGGTCGCCGGGGTGTCCGCTCGCGACGTAGACCGCGCGGGGGGTGCCTGGCGTCCGCGCGTGCCGTCCCGGCTTTCGGATCAGCAGGGGGCGCAGGCCAGCGGCGCGGGCGGCGTCGAGGCGTTCGGCGGGGAACACGGCGGACTGCACGTCTTCGAGCGCGTCCGGGCCCCACGAACCCGGCTGCTCGACCAGCAGCCAGGACGTCATGCGCGCGGCGGTCCCGGCAGGCTCGCCACCGAGCTCCCGGGTGAGCGCGGCGCATCCGGGCGCAGCATTCCGGCCCGGGAAGCAGATCCCCGGGCCCGAGTGCGGCACGTCGGGCTTAGGCATGCCTAAGTATAGCTGACGGTCCGCCAGGTCTTTCGAGGCGACCGTCACTGTCGCGCGACGTCACTCGATCGGGCAATGCGCTGGGAGTCCGAGACCGCGGGCGACCAGCGCTCGCACCGCCAGGTCGCGGCGGCTATGCGGACATGCCATCGCCGGGGCGCGTGACGCCCTCCTTCAAGCCCGTGCAGCCTGGCCTCTCACCAGCCACCCGGGCAGCACCCGCACACCCGACGACGGCGGTGACCGGGGCCGAGCGCCATGGCCTCAGCGATCGCGCCTGGCGAAACCCCGCAGCCCCAGACCGGAAGCCAGCCTCGCACCCCGACGAACCCTGCGACCAGTGCCGAGCGTCGAGGCCTCACAGCACCCAACTCACGCTGCCCCGCACCACCAAGGCACCCCGACAAAGCCCGCAGTCAAGCCCGAGCAACAAGCCCTTGAACCACCAGCTCCTTCAACAGCGCCCGCACAGTCTCCGGTGGCACCCCTGGCGCGGCGTCGACCAGAACCTTGAACGGCTGCGGACCGCACCCGAGCAACGCAGCGAGCACCGGTCGCGCGGCCTCCGCGAAGACCAGCCGTTTCCCCGCACCGACCAGCGCAACCGTCCCGTCGTCGTCCACCAGTGCGGCGCGCGGGACGAGCAGCCGGACCTCGAAGTCGTCGTCCGGCGGCAGCAAGTCCGCCGTCGCCGCCCACGGCAGGCCGATGCGGGTCTGGGCCGGGGCCTGGGCGTTCCGGTCGGCGAGGAAGCGATCGACGACATCGCCCGCGGTCACCTCAGCGAGCCGCCTGCGGAGCGCTTCGGCCCGCTCCGCACGCGCATCCGGACCAGCGAACCGGGGCAGGTCCGCGCGGAACAGTTCGTCGGAGCGCAGCTGGTCAGCCAGCCACGCGACGAGATCCACGCCGGTGGCGGCGTTGAACCCGATCGTCAGGTGCAGCGACTCCTCGCCGACGGCCGACACGTCGTGCCAATGCCCGCGCGGCAGGTAGAGGACATCGCCGTCCTCGAGCAGGAAGTCGTCGTGCGGTTCGCCTTCGGGGCGTTCCGGAAGTTCGACGTCGCGTTGCAGCGGCGAACGCCGGGTGACCCCGTGCAGGCGCCACCGTTTCCGCCCGGAAAGCTGGATGATGAACGCGTCGTGGTCGTCCCAGTGGACGTCGAAGCCGTGCGTGGTGCCCCAGCCCGCGTACAGGTTGACCTGGATCCGCTCGCGCAGGTCGTGTTCGAGTTTGCTCGCCAGTTCGCCGACTTCGCCGACCAGTTCGTTGACCGAGTCGAGCACGAGCGTCGCGCCGGCGCGCAGGTGTTCGGCGAACGGGGCCGGCAGCACGCGCGGGACCAGGCCGTTGCGCCGCGTCGACACCATTTCGGTGTAGGTGTGCGCGGGGACGACGTCGCCGTCGAGCGCGAGCCGCAGCCGGGGGAACTCCAGGCGGTGCTGGCGCAGCACGCGGTCCAGCTCCGGCCACGGCAGCAGCGACGCGAACCGGCCTTTCTCCCCCGGGAACCGCCGCGGCTCCTTGCCGAGGACCTCTGCGAAGAACTGGCCGGCCTCGAGCGGTGCCACGAGGCCGGCCAGTCCGGGAATCTCCGTCATGGAGCGCGACAACGGCTAGTCGTTGCCGTCGTTGTCGGCCACGGCGCCGTTGGCCTTGCCGCGGTCCACCGCGGCGGTCAGCGGTTCCACGCTCAGCAGCAGACCGCTGGCGGCCGTGTCGGTGTCGGTTGTCATGCGTTCTTGAGCCATCCGGACCTCGCAACGTCGACGACTGGGCGCGCCTCACGCTACGGGAGATCGCCGGGACGGACATCGGTCATTTGAGTAATCTTCGCCGGGCCGATGATCACCCTCAGCCCACCCGGCGGCTCACAGATTCTGCCGGTAATCCTCGTCGAGACCCGCTCGGAGCAGCGGTTCGTTCACCCCGGCCCGCACCAGTTCCGCGGCCGCGCCCGCGGTCTCGTTCAGCTTGAGGTGATCGGTCCAGATGGTCGACGACCGCGGCAGGTCGGCGGGATCGACGTGCTTGGCGGAGTCCCACAACCCGGAGTCGCGCAGTGCGTCGTTCCGCGCCAGCCGGACGGTCTCGATCTCCACCTTGAGCACTGCTTTCGGGGTGCGGTTGCGCTCGATCATGGACTCGCGCAGCCCGTCCTCCGTGCTGACGACCGCCTTCCCGGTGATCTCCAAGGTGCGAACGTCGCCGGGAACGACGGCCAAGACAGCCACCTCCGGACGCTCGACGACATTGGGGATTTTTCATCCTGGTTTGTGCTGTTCATGGCGGGTTGACGGGGTGTGGTAGTTGTCAGGCCGGGGTGGGCTGGGCGGTGTCGCGGACGGCTTGTTCGTGCTGGGTGAGGACGAGCAGGGCGCGGACGAGGGTGGTGGCGTGGCGTGGTGCGATGCGGAGTTTGTCGAGGACGCGCCAGGTTTTGAGGGCGGCGAAGCCGCCCTCGACCGCGCAGCGCATCGCGTTGAACACGCTGTTGGCCTGTTTCTGCGGCTCGGTGAGCGGCCGGTTGGTTTCGGCTTTGAACGGGGTGAGCACGATCTGCGCGCAGGGGCCGCCGCAGTCCGGGCAGTGGCGGGTGTCGCGGACGTCTTTGTGCCAGCCCTGGTAGCCCTTGTCCGCGGCGGGGGTCAGGCCGTGGGCGTGGAGGCGGTCGCGCAGCCGGTGGCGGCGGGCGGCGGTGATGTCGGCGGTCCTGCCCGGCAGCACGGCCGAGACCCACAGCAGCCGTCCGTGTTCGTCGGTGAGGCCTTGGACGTTGAGGCCGTGGTGTTTGTGCTTGCCGCTGTAGTTGCGGCGATTGTCTGTGCCGGTGCGGCGGCGGGTGCGGATCAGGGTCCCGTCGGCCAGCACCACCGCCGCGCCGCGGGCGGCCAGCCGCCGCAGCACCCGCCCCAGCCGCGGCGCCCGGGCCGCGAGCAGGTCGATGGCCTCCAGCAGCCAGCGGCGCAGCGTGGCGGCCGACACCGCGTTGGCGCGGGACAGGTCCAGCAGGCGCTGGTCGTGGCGCAGCATCGCCAGCACCAGCACCGCCTGCTCGGCCGGGGACGCCTTGCGCCACCGCGACCCGATCGCCCGGCGGCGGCGGCCGATCAACCCGGCCAGCATCGCGATCGTGGGCGGCGACACCGGCAACACGCTGCGATACGAGGCCAGAACCTGCTGTGAGACAGTGAGAGCGGAGCCCCCGGACGTTTTTTCTCGAGTCACGACTTGATCAACATCCGGGGGCTCCGCCGCGTTCCCGCCCGGCCCACGCCCGCCCCGCAACTCCGTTACAGCACAACCACAACCAGCCCCGTCAACCCCACCTAACCAGCACCAACAAGATGAAAAATCCCCATTGTGGAACGTGTCGGTACGCCGGTTTCCGGGCCGATCAGCGAGCGCGACCGTCGTCGGCCCGATCATCCGGGCCACGCCGGGCGGATCGCCCTTCGGACTGGCGTCGGCGCGCCCGGAGCCGTCCCGCGACGTCACCACCGCGAACGGTGCCGCAGCAAGAAAAGCAGCCGCCGCGGAACCGAGCGCAGTCCCCTCTTCGACGGCGTCCTCCGGCGCTGACCCCGGTCCCCACAGGTTCGAGCGGAGGACTGCTTTGCCGCAGTGCAGGAACGCTTCCTCGACGAGAAGACCGTCTTCGGCGAGGGTTCCGTTGATCCGCAAGGTCTCGCGCCACCCCGGGACGAGCACCAGCAGCGCGGCACCGGCACCCGGCGCGGCCGCCGACGGGACCGGCAGCCGCAGCCGTGACCTGTTCACCGCTGCGGCGAATCCTGGTGTCCCGCCGACCAGTTCGGCCCGCTGTCGTCCTCCGGCGTCGACATAACCGAGCACGGCAGCCGGGCTGTGCGCGAGCAGCGCGAGGCAATGCGGGTCGAGATGGTCGATCGACTTCATCATGACCGGCAGCGGCCGCTCGCCCACGACGCGTTCCAGGTCCGGCACCGCACGGATGATCCCCATGGAGTTAGGTTAGCCTAAGCATCAGATCCCAGCGGACGAGCTTCGCGCATCAGAATCCGTGCCGGTGCCCAGCGCGCACGACGCGGCGACAGCCACGGACCCACTTCCCCGTCGGGAACGGACAACCCCCACGGATCCACCTCCTCGTCGGGAACGGACAACCCCCACGGATCCACCTCCCCGTCGGAAACGGACAACCCCCACGGATCCACTTCCCTGCCGGACACAGACCGGCACCCGCTCCCACCAGCGTCCGATCCCCTCGCCCGGCCCGGCTCGCCACCCGCGCGAGGGAAGATCGCCCACGTGATCCAGAATCCTGGGATTTTGCATACTAAAACCTGTATCCTGAAAACTGAGTTCCTCGAATCCCGCCGCTGATCCCACCCGAGGTGCACCGTGACCGAGTCCGTTTCCCCCCTGCCCGAACGCGGGCCCACCGGCCGCCGGACGGCCAAGGGGTCGCTCTCCGGAAAGAGCGCCAACCGGGTGGAGCGGCCCGCGCCGCTGCGGCAGGTCGTGTACGACGCGCTCGCCGAGCTGATCATCAACCGCACCCTCGAACCCGGGCAGCACCTCGTCGAGGCCGACCTGGCCGAGTACCTGGGCGTCAGCCGCCAGCCGGTGCGCGAGGCGTTGCAGCGCCTGCAAAGCGAGGGCTGGGTCGACCTCCGTCCCGCGCAGGGCGCGTTCGTGCACCTGCCCACCGACGAGGAAGCCGACCAGCTCCTCGGCGTCCGGGCCGTGCTCGAAACCCACTCCGCAAGGCTGGCCGCGGCGTGTGCGACCGACGACGACATCAAGCGCCTCTGGGAGCTGCAGGACGTCGGTATGAAGGCTCTCGCCGCGGACGACAGCGAGCGGCTCGTCGCGGCGAACGCCGACCTGCACGCGTACATCACCGAGCTGACCGGCAACGCCGTCCTGACCGAGCTCATCGGCCTGGTCGACCGCCGGGTGCGCTGGTACTACACGCCGATCGCCCGGCCTCGCGGGCGCGACGCGTGGCAGGAGCACGCGGCGCTGATCGAGGCGATCGCGGCGCACAACGTCGAAAAGGCCGAGAAAATCATGGCTCAGCACACCGAACGCACGCGCCAGGCGTTCCACGAACGGCCCGACGCGGCGGAGTAATCCGCGCGCGCCGGGTCAGCCAGCCGAACGGTCCCCTCGAAGGAAACAAAGCAACCCGGGAGCGACGGGGCGGGTGCCAGCCGTCCCGTCGCTCCCGGGCCCGCAAGGGAAATTCAGTTGCCTGCCGCCGGAGCGGTGCGCGCGATCCGCTCGCCCGCCTTTTCCGGCGAGCCGCGGCCGGAACGTCCCGGCTGCCGCAGGAACAACGTCATCACCGCGGACAGCAGGGCGATGCACCCGGCCAGCACATACGCGCCGGTGTAGCCCCACGCGGCGATCACTCCGGCCGCCAAACCGCCGCCGCCGACACCGCCGACCAGTTTCGCGCTGTAGACGATGCCGTAGTTCGTCGCGTTGTGGTTCTCGCCGAAGTAATCCGGCACCAGCGCGGCGAACAGCGGGTAGAACGCGCCGCTGCCGAATCCGGTCAGCACCGCGAATACCATGAACCAGAACAAACTGTGCGTCTTGCCCGACCACAGCACGCCGAATTGCGCCAATGCCGCGATCACCAGCACCCAGAACAACGTCGCCTTCCGGCCGATCCGGTCGGAAGCCCAGCCGACGATCCCCCGGCCGACGCCGTTCACGATGGCCAGGATTCCCGCCGACGAAGCCGCCACGAAGGCGCCGAACTGGCTTTCCTTGGCGAAATCGACCTGGAAATTGATCCCGAACAGCGAAACCCCGCCGATCACCACGAGGGTGACCCACATCAGCGGCAGCATTCCGGTGCGGATCGCCTCCATCGGCGTGAACTGCCGTACCGCGGGCGGGTTCTTTTCCAGGCTCCGGGCCTTCCCCGCCGCGCTGCCTTTCAGCCAGGCGATCGGGTCGACCTCGGCGGGCCACCAGTTCTTCGGCGGGTCCTTGAAGACGAACCCGCACAGCCCGACCACCACGAGCATGTACAGGCCGATCGCGTCGAGCGTGATCGTCACGTTCTCATGGCCGAGGAAGGCGCTGAACAGGTAAATGAACGGCACCGAACCGTACGCGAACCCGCCGTTCACGAATCCGGTGCGGGCGCCGCGTTTCTCCGGATACCATTTCCCGACCATGTTGATGCAGGTCGCGTACACGAGTCCGGCGCCGATGCCGCCCAGCACCGAATACCCGATGAACGCCACCACCAGATTTCCGCTGTGCGCGATGGAGAAGTATCCGATCCCGGAACACACCGCCCCGGCCAGCATCGCCGTTTTCGCCGACACGATGTTCTTCTCCCGGAGCCGGCCGGCCGGGAAAGCGACCCCGGCCTGGAACACGGCCCAGATGCTGGCCAGCCAGAACGCGTCCGACAACGACCAGCCGTATTTCTCCTCCAGCGTCCCCTCGACGGCTCCCCAGCCGTATTCGAAAACGCTCACCGCCATCATGGCCACCCACGGCAGCCAGACCATCCAGCTGCGGGACCGGCCCATCAGGTCCCGGGGGCTCTCCCCGATCCGGTACGTCCGCCCGTTGTCGTCGACGATCTCCTGGTATGTCGGTTGGGCTGCGGTCATGAGAATTCTCTTTCGTCACCGTTGACTTCGGTTCCCGTGCCGGGCTGTCTCCGTTCCCCCGAGCCGGGACGCGACCCCGCGTCCCGGCGTCCCTTCCTCGCCGCACTCCGCTGACCAGCGGTTAGGTGTCGGGCAACGTACGCCTCCCTCCGGACTTGATCAAGGCAGCAGACCCGCCGAACGCGCCCAGCGGTACTTCGCGCCGAGCACCGCGACCGGCTTCTCGGTCGTGTAGGGATAGGCCACGACGCCGTGCGCGTACAGGTGCTCGCTGGCCTGCTCGACCTCGACATCTCCGGACAGCGACGCCACCACCGGCTTGTGGACGCCCTTCCGCCGGAACTCCTCCACGACGTCCACGACCAGCTCGGCGAACACCATCGGCGGCGTGACGATCGTGTGCCAGTAACCGAGAACCAACGAGTGAATACGATCGTCGGACAGTCCTAACGCGATGGTGTTCCGATAGGTCGACGGCGGCTCGCCGCCGGTGATGTCGACCGGGTTTCCGGCCGCGCCGAACGGCGGGATGTACTCGCGGAACGCGGCGTCCAGGTCGTCCGGGATCCGCATCAGCGTGAGCCCGTTGTCCACACAGGCGTCCGAAAGCAGCACTCCGGAACCGCCCGCGCCGGTGATGATCACGACGTTTTCGCCCTTCGGCGTGGGCAGTTTCGGCACGCCTCGCGCGTATTCGAGCAGGTCGTTGAGCCCTGGTGCGCGAATGACACCGCTTTGCCGCAGGATGTCGTCGTACACGCGGTCATTGCCGGCCAGTGCGCCGGTGTGCGACCCAGCCGCTTTCGCGCCTTCCGACGTCCGTCCCGCCTTCAGCACCACCACTGGCTTCTTCGCGGACACCCGTTTCGCGGTCTCGGCGAACGCGCGCCCGTCCTTGAGGTCTTCCAGGTGCATGGCGACGAGTTCGGTGTTGTCGTCGTGCTCGAAGAAGGTGAGGAGATCGTCTTCGTCGATGTCGGCCTTGTTCCCGACGCCGACGATCGCGGACACGCCCATCCCGGCCGACCGGCTGAAGCCGAGGATCGCCATCCCGATCCCGCCGCTCTGCGAGGACAGCGCGACGCCGCCTTTGACGTCATAGGGGGTGCAAAACGTCGCGGACAGATTCTCCGGCGTGTAGTAATAGCCGTAGATGTTCGGGCCGAGAATCCGCACGCCGTGCTTGCGCGCGATGGCCAGCACCTCGTTCTGCAGCTCGATGTTCCCCGTCTCGCCGAAGCCGGACGGAATCAGGATCGCCCCGGCGACGCCCTTCTCGCCCGCCTCTTCCAGCGCCGCCGGCACGAACTTGGCCGGGATCGCGAAGACGGCCACGTCCACGTCGCCGGGGACGTCCGCGATGCTCGGATACGCCTTGCGATCGAGGATTTCCGCGGCCTTCGGATTGATCGGATAGATCTCGCCCGCGTAGCCGCCGTTGACGAGATTCTTCATCACCGAATTGCCGATCTTCCCGTCCTCGGCGGACGCGCCGATCACCGCGACCGCGGCCGGTTTCATGATCCGGTTCATCGCCGCGAGGATCTCGTCCTGGCTGAACCGCACCGGTTCCGCGGCCGCCGCCGGGTCGACGAGGATCCGCACGTCCACCGCGGTCGCCCCGTCGCCGGTGGCGAGCACCGGGTTGAGGTCGACCTCGGCCAACTGCGGAAAGTCGCTGACCAGCTGCGACAGCCGATGCACGACGTCGGCCAGCGCCGCCTTGTCGACCGCCTCGCTGCCGCGCACTCCATTGAGGATCTCCGCGGCCGCGATACCGTCCACCATGGACAGAGCTTCGTCGGTGCTGGTGGGTGCCAGCCGGAAGGTGACGTCCTTCAGCACCTCGACCAGGACTCCGCCGAGTCCAAACGCGACGATCTTGCCGAAGCTCGGATCGGTGACCGCGCCGATGATCACCTCCTGCCCGCTGGTCAGCATCTGCTGCACCTGGACGCCGGTGATCCGGGCCGAGGCGTCGTAAGCCTTGGCGTTAGCCAGCATCTTGGCGTAGCCGTCGGCGACTTCCTGTTCGCTGCCGAGGCCGACGAGCACGCCGCCAGCTTCGGTCTTGTGCAGGATGTCCGGCGAGACGATCTTCAGCACCACCGGAAGGCCGATTTCCCCGGCCTGTGCCACCGCTTCCTCCGCGGAAGTGGCGAGCCGTTCCTGCGGCGTCGGGATGCCGTATGCCTCGCAAACTGCGCGACCCTCCGGCGCGGTCAACGCGGAGCGGCCTTCCTCGGCTACTCGCTTGAGAATTTCTTCGACCGCCGCGCGGACCGTTTCCGTCGTCATCGTCAGATCACGCCCGCCGTGCGCAGCTGCTCGACATCCGAGGCGCTGTAGCCGAGTTCGCTGAGCACCTCGTCGTTGTGCTCGCCCAGCAACGGAGAACGCTCGACCTCCACCGGCGAATCGGACAGCTTCAACGGGCAGCCGACGGTCTTGAACGCGCCGCGCTCCGGATGCGGCACCTCGACCACCGACCCCAGTTCGGCCAGCGTCTCGTCCTCGATCAGTTCCTTAGTGGACAGAATCGGTCCACAAGGGATGTTACGAGCGTTGAGCAGCTCCATGACCTCCCATTTGGTGCGCTGTTCGGTCCATTCCTCGACCATCGCGAACACTTTGTCCAGTTTGGACAGCCGGGCCTCCGGGGTCGCCCAGTCCGGGTCCTCGGCGAGTTCCGGGCGCCCGATCAGCTCGGTCAGCGGAGCCCAGCCGACCGGCTGGACGATGACGTAGATGTAGTCGTTGGGCCCGCCCGGCGCGCACCGCACCGCCCAGCCCGGCTGGCCGCCGCCGGACGCGTTGCCCGACCGCGGCACCTCGTCGCCGAACCGTTCGTTGGGGTACTCCCCCAGCGGCCCGTGCGCCAGCCGCTGCTGGTCGCGCAGCTTGACCCGGCACAGGTTGAGCACGGCGTCCTGCATCGCGACCTGCACCCGCTGGCCGCGCCCGGTGCTCGTGCGCTGGTACAGCGCCGCCAGAATCGCCGCGACGAGGTGGATGCCGGTGCCCGAATCGCCGATCTGCGCGCCGGTCGCGGTGGGCGGTCCCTGCTCGAAGCCAGTCGTGCTCATCGAGCCGCCCATCGCCTGCGCGATCACTTCGTAGGCCTTGAAATTCGCATACCGGCCCGGGCCGAAACCCTTGATGGACGCGTAGATCAGCCGCTCGTTGATCTCGCGGAGCCGATCCCAGGAGAACCCGAAACGGTCCACGACGCCGGGTCCGAAGTTCTCCACCAGCACGTCCACTGAGGACACCAGCTTGGTGAAGACTTCCTTGCCCTGCTCGCTTTTCATGTTGAGCGTGATGCTGCGCTTGTTGGCGTTCAGCATCGTGAAGTAGAGACTGTCCACTCCGGGCAGATCGCGCAGCTGGCCGCGCGTGATGTCGCCGCGTCCGGGGGTTTCGAGCTTCACGACGTCCGCGCCGAGCCAAGCGAGGATCTGCGTCGACGACGGTCCGGATTGGACGTGGGTCATGTCGAGGACGCGGACGCCCTCCAGTGCCTTTCCCATCTTCGGCTCCTCCCGACTACTTGTACATCGTCTGGTTCATGGTTCCGGGGGCGTAGGCGTCCGGGTCGACCCAGACGTTGATCAGCGACGGCTTGCCGGATTCCCGGGCGCGGCGCAGTGCCGGGGCGATGTCCGCCGGGTCGCGGACCTCCTCGCCGTAGCCGCCGAGCATCCGGGCGAACTGGTCGTAGGGGACGTCGCCAAGGGTGTTGCCGATGCGTTCGCGGGCCAGGCCGTATTTCTGCGCCTGGCCGTAGCGGATCTGGTTCATCGACGAGTTGTTGCCGACGATCCCGACGAACGGCAGATCGAACCGCACGAGCGTCTCGAAATCCCACCCGGTAAGGGAAAACGCCCCGTCACCGAAGAGCGCGACCACCTCTTGGTCCGGCCGCGCGTGTTTCGCGGCCAGCACGAACGGAATCCCGACGCCGAGTGTCCCGAGTGGGCCGGGATCCATCCAGTGCCCCGGCGCCTTCGGCTGCACGACCTGGCCGGAGAAAGTGACGATGTCGCCGCCGTCGCCGATGTAGATCGAATCCTCGGTCAGGAACTCGTTGATCTCGTGCACCAGCCGGTACGGGTGGATCGGATTCGCGTCGGAATGCTGCTGCGGCAACCGCTTCTGCTTGGCTTTTTCTTCGACCGCCCGCAATTCCTCCAGCCACGGCTTGCGGCCCACCGCCCCGTTGTCCACGCGGCCGGAGGCAGCGTCCGCGACCGCGGCGAGGATCTGTCCCGCGTCGCCGACAATGCCGAGGTCGATGTCGCGGTTCTTCCCGACGGTCCGGTAGTCGAGGTCGATCTGCACCACTTTCGCGTCCGGGGAAAGCCTTTTGCCGTAACCCATCCGGAAGTCGAACGGCGTGCCGACGATGACGATCACGTCCGCGTTGTCGAAGGCATAACGGCGAGAAAGCTGGAAATGGTGCGGATCGCCCGGCGGCAGCGTGCCGCGGCCGGCGCCGTTCATGTAGGCCGGGATGTTCAGCGCGCGCACGAGTTCCGTCGCGGGCTCGGTGGCGCGAGTCGTCCAGACTTGGCTGCCGAGCAGAATCGCCGGTTTCTTGGCGTGTACCAGCAAATCCGCGAGCTTTTCGACATCCGCCGGATCGCCCGCGTTGCGCGTGGAGGCGCGATAGCGTCCGGATTGCGGGATGCGCGCGTTCTCCGCCGGCACGCGCGCGTCGAGGACGTCGCGGGGAATCTCCAAAAAGGACGGTCCGGGCGCGCCCGCGAAGGCTTCGCGGAACGCCATCGACACCAGGTCAGCGGCCCGCGCGGTGTGCGGGACGGTGGCGGCGAATTTGGTGATCGGGGTCATCATGTCCACGTGCGGGAGGTCCTGCAGCGAACCCATTTTGTGCTGGCTCAACGCGCCCTGGCCGCCGATCAGCAGCATCGGGCTCTCCGCGCGCAACGCGTTCGCGACACCGGTGACCGCGTCCGTCGTCCCCGGCCCCGCCGTGACCACCGCACACCCCGGGCGGCCGGTGATCCGCGCGTACCCGTCGGCCGCGTGCGCCGCGACCTGCTCGTGGCGGACGTCGATGACGCTGATGCCCTCGTCGACGCAGCCGTCGTAGATGTCGATGATGTGGCCGCCGCAGAGGGTGAAGATGGTGTCCACGCCTTCGGCCTTCAGGGCTTTCGCGACCAGGTGGCCGCCGGAGATCGTTTCCGCTGCTTTCCCGGTGGTGGCTGGGTGCTGACCTGCGGTCTCGCTGGGTTTGCCCGGGGCGCTTCGGCTGGTTTGCCCGTTCTCGCTGGCCTTGGCACCCGCGCTTTGGCGGGTTTCCTTGCTGGCCTTGCTTCCGACGCTCGGGCTGGTTTGCCGGTTTTCGTCTCCGACGCTCGGGCTGCCTTGCGGGTTCTCGTCCCTGGCGCTCGGGCTGGTTTGCTGGTCCTTGTCCCCGGTGCTCGGGCTGGCTGGCCGGTTCTCGCTGGCTTCGCCGACGGGGTTCGCTTCGGCCTTGTCCCCGGTCTGCCCGCTGGCGTTCTCGCCGGTGTGCTGGCCTGCTTGCCGGCCGGTCGTGGTGGGCGACATGCGCAACTCCTCCTGTCCCGCGCCGGACCTCTCTGACCCGCGCGCTCGTCCCGGTCTGCTCGTGCCTCTCCGCGGCCCGCCGGATCTGTCGCCGCAGGTCAGCGGCTCGTCGCCGGAAGACTGTAGATTGCATACCGTATGAGGTAGGCATTAGACTTACTCTTCGAGCCGCCCGCTGTCCAGGGGCATCCGCAGGTTTGTCCGGCCGGCCGACCGGACGATCCGCCACCGGCTTCGACGGGCGGCTCGCCGACTGATTCGCCGGGTCGGCCTGCTGTGCGACACGCGCGGCGGGGCGACTCATCGGCCGGGGTTTGGTGACAAGGCGGGCGTCGTTGCCCGGCCGAGGTGCTCGGTGGCACCGCGGCTAGCCGTCGGGCCGCTCTGCGGAGCTTGCTTTGGCGCGGCGGTTAGCCCGTCGGGTCGCTCGGGCGAGGTGCTCAGTGGCACGGCGGCAAGCCCGTTGGGTCGCTCGGCCGAGGTGCTCGGTGGCACGGCGGCGCTAGCCGGTCGGGTCGCTCAGCCGGCGGGCTGCGGCACGGCGGCAGGGTCGAACGGGTCGTGCCGCGGGTTCGCGCCGGACGGTGCGAACCGGGCGGGCCGGCGGGCTCCGGAATGCCGGAGCCAGACCTTCCGCGTGCTCGCCACACCGGCGGCCAGGCCGGACGTGCCGCGGCCCGCCCGCCACCGAACCGGCGGTCGGGCACCCGGCCGCACCCCAACCTTCATCCGTCCCCCAGCCAACTACCCCATCCCGCCCCAACCATCCAGACCAGCCATCCACGGCCCGGCCAGAAACCGCAGCCGAACCAGCAAGCGCTCCGCAACCACAGAAGCACAAACCCCGAACAACCCGCTCCCCCGCCCGCAAGGAAGGAATTCCGATGGACCTCTTGGAACACCAAGCGCGCGACCTCTTCGCCGCGCACGGCGTGCCGGTTCCCCGTGGCCGCGTGGCCGCGACGCCGGACGAAGCGCGCGCCGCGGCCGTCGAGATCGGCGGGCCGGTTGTCGTCAAGGCGCAAGTCAAGACCGGCGGGCGGGGCAAGGCGGGCGGGGTCAAGCTCGCGGCCCGGCCCGAGGACGCGGCGGCGGTCGCCGACGAGATCCTCGGGATGGACATCAAAGGGCACCGCGTGCATCGCGTCCTCGTGACCGAGGCCAGCGATATCGCCGAGGAGTACTACGTCTCCTATCTCCTCGACCGCGCCGACCGGAGTTACCTCGCGATGGCGTCGGCGGCGGGCGGGATGGACATCGAGGAGGTCGCCGCGACCCGGCCGGAGGCGCTGGTCAAGGTGCCGATCGACATCCGGGTCGGGGTCGATCTCGTCAAAGCGCGCCGGCTCGCGGCGGCGGCACGGCTTCCGGTCGAAGCGGCTGGGGTGCTGGTCCGGTTGTGGGACGTGTTCACCGCCGAGGACGCGACGCTCGTCGAGGTCAATCCGCTCGCCCGCACGCGCGGCGGGGAGATCGTCGCGCTCGACGGGAAGGTCACGCTGGACGGCAACGCCGCGTTCCGGCATCCCGGGCATCGGGCGTTCGCGGAAGCGGACACCGGGGATCCGCTCGAGCAGCAGGCCGCCGAGCAGGGGCTCAACTACGTGAAGCTCGACGGCGACATCGGCGTGATCGGCAACGGCGCCGGGCTCGTGATGTCCACTCTGGATGTAGTGGCTGCCGCGGCGCGGGACGCGGGGGCGGTCGGGCCGGCGAATTTCCTCGACATCGGCGGCGGGGCGTCCGCGGAGATCATGTCGGCCGGGCTCGGCGTGATTCTCGGGGATCCGGACGTGCGCAGTGTGTTCGTGAACGTCTTCGGCGGGATCACGGCGTGCGACGCGGTCGCGGACGGCATCGTGAAAGCGCTGGCGCTGCTGGGCGATCGCGCGACGAAACCGCTGGTGGTCCGGCTCGACGGGAACAACGTCGCGGAAGGAAGGCGGATCCTCGACGAGGCTGCGCATCCGCTGGTGACAGTCGTCGCGACGATGGACGACGCCGCACGCGAAGCGGCCAAGCTCGCGGCCGGGACGGAGGGCTGAACGATGGCGATTTTCCTCGACAGCACCAGCCGGGTCCTCGTTTCCGGCATCACCGGCGCGGAAGGGACGAAGCACACCCGCCGGATGCTGGCCGCGGGCACGAACGTCGTGGGCGGGGTCAATCCGCGCAAGGCCGGGCAGACGGTTTCCCTTGACGGGCACGAGCTCCCGGTCTTCGGCGGCGTCGCTGAGGCGATGGCGGAGACCGGTGCGGATGTAGTGGTCTTGTTCGTGCCCCCGCCGTTCGTGAAGGACGCGGTGCTCGAAGCGGTCGACGCGGGCATCGGGCTCGCGGTGGTGATCACCGAGGGCGTGCCGGTGCACGATTCCGCCGCGTTCTGGGCGCACGCGCGCGACAGCCGCACCCGGATCATCGGACCCAACTGTCCCGGGCTCATCTCCCCCGGGCTGTCGAACGCCGGGATCATTCCCGCCGACATCACCGGCCCAGGACGGATCGGGCTGGTGTCGAAGTCCGGCACGCTCACCTATCAGCTCATGCACGAACTCCGCGACATCGGCTTCTCCAGCTGCATCGGCATCGGCGGCGACCCGGTCATCGGCACCACGCACATCGACGCGGTCGAGGCGTTCGAAAAGGACCCGGACACCGACGTGATCGTGCTGATCGGCGAGATCGGCGGCGACGCGGAGGAGCGCGCGGCGGCGTACGTGCGGGAGAACGTGCGGAAACCGGTCGTCGGGTACGTCGCGGGATTCACCGCTCCCGAAGGCAAAACCATGGGACACGCGGGCGCGATCGTGTCCGGGTCCTCCGGGACGGCGGCGGCCAAGAAGGAAGCACTCGAGGCGGCCGGGATCCGGGTGGGGCGCACCCCGAGCGAAACCGCGCGGCTGGTGCGCGAGGTGCTCGCCGGGACCAGCGCGTAACACGCGTAGTACTACGACCGGAGTGGTTCAAGGACGAACCCAGGAGGACGGATGGACCTGCGGCAGCTGGAAACCGTCGTGGCGGTGGCCGAGAAGGGCGGGTTCACCGCTGCCGCGCGTCGGCTGCATACCGTGCAGTCGACAGTGTCCACTGTGGTCCGTGCGCTCGAACGCGATCTGGGCACCGAACTGTTCGAGCGCACTACCCACCGGGTCGCGCTGACGCCTGCGGGCAAAGCGTTTCTCCCGGCGGCGCGAGCGGCGCTGGAGGCGGCCAGCCACGCTCGGGCCACCGTCGACCGGGCGCGCTGGGAGATCACCGGCGAGGTCCGGATCGGGGTCATGCCCGGGGCGTGGCCGGAACCGCACCGGGCGCTGAGCGCGTTGCGCCGGGACCATCCCGGCGTGCGAGTGCTGGTGCGGACCGCGCCGCCGCATCAGCTCCGCGAGGCGGTCGTGACGTCCACTGTGGACATCATGGTCGCCGTCGCGGGGTGCGCCCCGAGCGACGGATTGGTCAGCCGCCCGGTCCGCCGGGAGGAGATGGTGCTGGTCACCGCGTCCGGCGACGGAGCAGCGGACCGGCCGGTGTCGGCCGCCGAAGCAGCCGGTACCGCAGTGGTCGATTTCGCGCCGGGCTGGGCGATCCGGGAGGCCACCGACCGGACGTTCCAGTCGGCTCGGGTGCGCCGGACCGTCGTGCACGAGGTCACCGACGCGTCCGCCGCGGCGGAACTGGTCCGGCACGACCTCGGCGGCTGCGTACTGCCGGTGTCCGTCGCCGCGCAGTTCCCCGACCTGACCGGCCGCCGGTTCACGCGCGGCGGCCCGACGTGGAACATCACCGCGACCCACCCCGGCGATCCGCGGCCGGCGGTGGCGGCGGTATTGCGGCACCTGACCTGATCCGGCGCGCCCCGGTTCAGCCAGCCGCCCATTCGGCCCTGACGTGCTTCAGATGCGCCCGGACCTGGTCCTCCAGCCGAGTCCAATCCCGCTCCGCGATCGTCGCCAGCATCTCCCGGTGTTCCCGCGCCGAATCCGCCAGCCGGCCGCGCTCGGCGAGCTTTTCCAATCCGTACAACCGCGTCTGGTCGCGCAGCGTGGCGATGGCGTCGATCAGTCGCCCGTTTCCGGCTAGGGCCAGCAAATCGAGGTGGAATCGGCGGTCCGCCTCCAGGAAGCGCGCGACATCCCCCGCCTCGGCTGCGGACTCGATCTCACCGGCCAGCGCGTCCAGCCGGGCGAGGTCGTCCGGACCGGCGGCCGCCCCGGCGGACAGGGTTGCCGGGACCTCCAGCAGCAGCCTCATCTCGTAGATTTCGTCCAGGTCGCGTTCGGTGATCGCGACGACTCGGTAGCCCCGGTTGCGGACGGGTTCCAGCAGGCCCTGGTTGACCAGCGTCAGCAGCGCCTCGCGCACCGGGCTGCTCGACACGCCCAGCCGCGTCGCGAGGGCGGCGGCCGAATAGATGTCGCCGGGACGCAGTTCGCCGGACACCATCGCCTGCCGTACCACTTCGAGCACTTGTTCGCGCAGGTTAGTGCGCTGCAGCTGCGTCACGGGACGCACCTCCGCTTCCCCGGGCTTGACTTCGCCCGCCTAGGTCCAGCAGGGTACAGGAGTAACCGGTAGCCGGTTACTAAGGAGTAACTAATGCCTGAGATCCGGGGTTACTGCACGTTGTGCCGGTCGCGCTGCGGCGCGGTCTACACGGTCGAGAACGGCGCGCTGCGCGGCGTCCGGCCGGATCCGGCACATCCGACCGGTGCCGCGTTGTGCCCGAAGGGCCGCGCCGCGCCGGAGCTCGTGCACTCCCCCGAGAGGCTGCGCCGGCCGTTGCGCCGCACGACGCCGAAGTCCGCTCCGGATCCGCGCTGGCGCGAGATCAGCTGGGACGAAGCGCTGTCCGAGATCGCCGAACGGCTCGGCGGCATCCGCGCGACCAGCGGGGCCGAGGCTGTCGCGTTCTCGGTCACCTCCCCCAGCGGCACGCCGATGTCCGACTCGATCGACTGGGTCGAGCGGTTCATCCGGCTTTTCGGCAGCCCCAATACGCTGTACGCAACCGAAATCTGCAACTGGCACAAGGACTACGCGCACGCGTTCACGTTCGGTTCGGCATTGCCCGCCCCGGATTACGCGGGTACGGAATTCGCGGTGCTGTGGGGGCACAATCCGGCCAAGGCGTGGCTCGCTCAGTCCGCCGCGCTGGCTGAGGCTCGCACGCCGAAGCTGGCCGTCGTCGATCCGCGACGGACGGCCAGCGCGGTGCGTGCTGAGCACTGGCTCCGGGTGCGGCCGGGCACGGACGGCGCGCTCGCGCTCGGCGTCGCGCGGGAGTTGCTCGAACGTCGCGGGCACGACGAGGCTTTCGTGCGGTCGTGGACGAACGCTCCGTTGCTCGTTCGCACTGACACAGGCCGATTTCTCCAAGCGGCGGAAATCGATCCCGGCGCGGCTGGGTTCGCGGTGTGGGACGAGGTCGCCGGACAAGCAGAGCCGTACGACACGAATTATCCAGCACAAGGGCCGGAAAGGTTTGCCCTGCATGGAAAACGCCGGGTGCACACGCTGGCTGGCCCGGTCGACTGCGTGCCCGCGTTCGAGCATTACGCGCAGGCCTGTGCCGCGTGGCCGCTCGATCGGACCGAAGCCGTGACGACCGTCGAAGCCCCGGCGATCGAAGACTTCGCGGCCGACCTTGCCGAGGCGAAGTCCGTGACGTATGCGGCTTGGTCGGGCGTCGGGCAGCACGCGAACGCGACGCAGACCGAGCGCGCGATCGCCACGCTCTACGCGCTCACCGGCAGCTACGACTCCCCCGGCGGCAACGTCGTGCTCCCGAAGCTCGCGGTCGCGCCGGTCACGTCGGCGGACCAGCTCGCGCCTGAGCAGCGGGCGAAAGCCCTTGGCCGGCAAGAGTTCCCGCTCGGTCCGCCGGACCAGGGCTGGGTGACTGCACGGAACTTCTGCCGCGCGGTCCTCGAAGAAAAGCCTTATCCGGTAAGGGCACTGGTGTCCTTCGGCGGGAATCTTCTGCTGTCGCAACCGGATCCGAACCGTACTGCGGATGCGTTGCGGCGCTTGGAGTTCGCGGTGCATCTTGATTTGTTCGAGAACCCGACCGCGCGCTTCGCCGACCTGTTGCTGCCGGTTCAGACGCCGTGGGAGCACGAGGCGGTCAAGGCCGGTTTCGAGATCAGCCAGGCGGCGCAGGAACACGTGCAGCTGCGGCCGAGGATGACCGATCCGGTCGGCGCGTCGCGTTCGGACACTGAGGTCGTGTTCGAGCTGGCCGGACGGCTCGGGATGGGCGCGGACTTCTTCGACGGCCGCATCGAGGACGGCTGGGATCACCAGCTGGCCCCGCTCGGCCTCACTGCCGCCCAGTTGCGCGAACAGCCCGGCGGCGTCGATCTGCCGTTGCAAACTGAATATCGCAAATACGCCGATCTTGCAGAAAATGGGGCGGTGACTGGGTTTGCGACGCCGACTCGCCGGGTCGAGCTCTATTCCGAACGGCTCGCCGAGCACGGCTACCCGGCGGTTCCGACTGCCGAGCCGCCGGTCCCGGACGCTCGGCATCCGCTGGTGCTGACCTGCGCGAAGAACGGATACTTCTGTCACAGCCAGCATCGCGGGATTTCGTCGCTGCGCAAGCGTTCTCCCGAGCCGGCCGTCGACCTGAGCGCGGAAATCGCCGCGGAGCGCGGGATTGAGGACGGGCAGTGGGTCCGCATCACGACGGCCTCGGCAGACGTCCGGATGCGCGCGCGAATCGATCCCGCACTGCACCGCGACGTGGTCGTGGCGGAGTACGGCTGGTGGCAGCCAGCTCCCGACCTCGCGCTGCCCGGTTCGGACCCGCTCGAGGACGGCGGGACCAACTACAACCTGCTCGTCGACGACGACGCCCATGATCCGGTGAGCGGGTCGGTGCCGTTGCGCTCGACGTTCTGCGACGTCCAGCCGGACGAGCCCGAGCCGTGGACCGGGCAGCGGGAGTTCGCGGTCGAGCGGGCGGAACTGGAGACCGAGGACATCCGGTCGGTGCGGCTCAAGCCGGTGGACGGCGGGGCGGTGCCGAAATTCCGCGCCGGGCAGCACATCACCGTCGCGTGGCCGGACGCGCCGAGGCTGACCCGCAGTTACTCGCTGACCGGGTCGGCGAAAGCCGCCGACGGCGGGTACGCGATCGCGGTGCGGCGGGTGCCGGGCGGGCAGTTCTCGCCCGCCGTGCACGACCGGCTAGAGCCCGGCACCCGGTTGCTGGTCACGGCTCCTTCCGGCGGGTTCGCGCTGCCGACTGTCCATTCGCGGCCGATCGTGCTGCTAGCGGCCGGCATCGGGATCACGCCGTTCCTGAGCTACTTGGAGTCCCTCGAACCCGCGTCCGCGCCGGAGATCGTGCTGCACCACGGGAGCCGCGACCGCTCCCGGCACGCGTTCCGCGCGCGCATCGCCGGGTTGGCGGCTCGGCTGCCCTCCGTCCAGATCGTGGACCACTACAGCCGTCCTGGTCCGGAGGAGTCCTGCGATTTCACCGGCCGGATCACCGCCGACCGCGTCGACGCCGAGCTGATCCGGCGGCGGGCCCGGTTCTACCTGTGCGGTCCGGAAAGCATGCTGGACGAGCTGACCTCCGGACTGGTGGAGCGGGGCGTGCCGCGCTTCGACATCTTCACCGAGAAGTTCCACGCCGCGCCCGCGCCGGTCCACATCCCGGACGACGCGAAAGCCACCGTGCGGTTCGCGCGGTCCGGCCGCGAGGCCACCTGGCGGGCGGGCGACGGGGACCTGCTGCGGTTCGCCGAGGCTTCCGGGGTCGCGCTGCCCAGCGGATGCCGGCTCGGGCAGTGCGAGAGCTGCGCCGTGACGGTGCTGGGCGGAACGGTCGCGCACCTGGTCGCGATCGCCGACGATCTGCCCGCTGACCAGTGCCTTTCCTGTCAGGCGATACCCACTGCGGATGTAGTGCTCGATGCGTGAGTCTGGTCACCCCTAACCTCGCAAACCCCGTCTGGGGTGCGAAATCCGGCATTCGGACGGCATCATCGGCGGATGGCTCTCGACCAGACATCGCGCGCAGTGTACGAGGAGATCGTCCGGAAGAACCCGGCCGAGCCGGAGTTCCACCAGGCCGTCTTCGAAGTGCTGGAAGCGATCCGGCCCGCGCTGCAGCGGGATCCGGACCTGCGCGACGCGGCGATGCTGGAGCGGCTGTGCGAGCCGGAGCGGCAGGTGATGTTCCGGGTGGTCTGGACCGACGACGCGGGCGCGGTGCACGTCAACCGCGGCTTCCGGGTCGGGTTCAGCTCGGCGCTCGGGCCGTACAAGGGCGGGCTGCGCTTCCGCGGCGACGTCACGCTCGGCACGGTCAAGTTCCTCGCCTTCGAGCAGGTCTTCAAGAACGCGCTCACCGGCCTCGGCATCGGCGCGGGCAAGGGCGGGTCCGATTTCGACCCGGCCGGCCGCAGCGACGGCGAGATCATGCGGTTCTGCCAGGCGTTCATGACCGAGTTGGTCCGGCACATCGGCCCGGAGACCGACGTCCCGGCGGGCGACATCGGCGTCGGCGGGCGCGAGATCGGGTACCTGTTCGGCCAGTACAAGCGGCTCACCAACCGCTACGACGCGGGCACGATCACCGGCAAGAACCCGTTGCTGGGCGGCATTCCGGCGCGGCCGGAGGCCACCGGATACGGGACGGTGTACTTCCTCGAGGCGATGCTCGGCGCGCGCGACGACTCGTTCTCCGGCCGCACCGCGGTGGTGTCCGGGTCGGGGAACGTCGCCTACCACGCGATCGCGAAGCTTCAGGAGCTCGGCGCGAAGCCGGTCGTGTGCTCGGATTCGGGCGGGTACGTCCACGATCCGCGCGGGATCGACCTGGAGCTGCTGCACGAACTGAAGGTCGCGCGGCGCGGGCGGCTTTCCGAGTACGTCGACCATGTGCCGTCGGCGAAGTACGTCACCGACGGCACGCCCTGGGATGTGCCGTGTGACCTGGCGTTGCCGTGCGCGACGCAGAACGAGCTGGACGAGCAGTCCGCGTTGCGGCTGGTGAAGAACAACGTCCGGGCGGTCGCGGAGGGTGCGAACATGCCGTGCACGCCCGGTTCGCTGCAGATCTTCCGCGAGGCCGGGGTGGCGGTCGGGCCGGGGAAGGCCGCGAATGCCGGCGGGGTCGCGGTGTCCGCGCTGGAAATGCAGCAGAACGCGGCGCGGGAGCGGTGGACGTTCGAGCGCACCGACCGGACGTTGCGGGACATCATGACCGACATTCACCGGACGTGCCTCGAGACGGCCGACGAGCACGGGGTGGCCGGGGATTACGTGAGCGGGGCGAATATCGCGGGGTTCCGGAAGGTGGTCGCGGCGATGGACGTGTGCGGGTACATCTGAGCCGGATCCTGCGGACGGTCTTCGTTCGGCAGGATTTTGTATGCAGTATTTCGTCGGGGGTCTGCCGGTCGACGGTGGGCGGTCTTCGGTCTGGGATCTGCGGTCTGGGATCTACCGTCTGCGGTCTGCCGGTCGACAGTCCGCCGGTCGGCTGTCGTCGGTCGCCTGTCTTCGGTCGCCAGTCCACTGGTCGGCTGTCTCCGGTCGCGTGTCTTCGGTCGACAGTCCACTGGTCGCCTGGCTCCGGTCGCCTGTCTTCGGTCGACAGTCCGCCGGTCGGCTGTCGTCGGTCGGCGGTCTGCCAGTCGGCAGTCTTTGGCCGACAGTCCGCCGGGCGGCAGTTGGCGATCTTCGGTCTTCCGGTCGGCAGTCTGCGCGTCGGCGATGATGGGATGCGCTGTGGGCGGACTCCCCGCGATGCGAATGCCGAGCCGGTGTTGCCGTGCCGAGGAGGAGCGAACCGCCAGCCGGGGAATGCTTGCCACGCTAGGTGGCTATCCGGAAAAACTGCGCCAGAAATAGGGGCACAGTGTGTCCGTGCTTGACGCGCGGCTGGTGGGGCGCTTCGGTACGAGGGTGACTGCGTATGTGGAGCGTCCGCCGGTGCCGGGTCTGAGTGCGGTGGTGCGCACGGTGTGGATCCAGCGCACTGGCGACGTCCCGTATGCGCAGCGGCATCTGCCTGCGGGCGGGGTCGAGATCCACTTCCCGGTCGGTGGTCGTCCGCAGTTGCTCGGGCCGTTGACCGGGCCGCAGGTCGAGGTTATTCCGGCGCAGACGACGGTCGTCGGGGTGCGGTTCCGGCCGGGGGCGGCTCCTCCCCTGCCTGCGGGGCTCGACGAACTCGCTGACCAGTGCGTCGGGCTGGCCGACGTGTGGGGGCGGGTCGTGGATCGGCTGGTGGAGGCCGTGGCGGTCGCTCCGACGCCCGAGGCGGGGCTTGCCGCGTTGCAGGCGCATCTGCTGCGGGAGTACCGGCGGGTCGGCGGCCTGGATCCGCTGATCAGGGAAGCGGTGCGGGTGCTGATGCCGTGGGAGCCGGTCGGCGTGGACGCGGTTGCGGCGCACTTGGCGTTGTCGGCGAGCCAGTTGCGGCGGAGGTGTCTGCATACGGTCGGGACGAGTCCGAAGGTGCTTCAGCGGACATTGCGGTTCCAAGGGTTTCTGGCGCTGGCTCAGTCCGGGGCGGTCGCGACCGGGCGGCGGGGTGCGGACGGGACGGCGGGGCTGGCCGTCGACGCCGGGTACGCCGACCAGGCGCATCTCAGCCGGGAATGTCTCCGGCTGACCGGGGTCACGCCTAGGCAGCTCCTCGGGGGCGATCTCGACCGGTGCGCGTGCGGGCATGATCATTCCGCTTCTTACACGCCGTTTCTCGAGGGCCGCGGGCGGTCGCCGTTGCGCGGGTGAGCGGAGCATGGGCTGCGGGCAATCGCGGCTGGGCGGGATCTCGAGGGACCACCATCGCCCAGGCCCGCCCGCTCCGGACATCGGCCGACCCGCCGCTCGCACATCCGACCCCCGCCGAGCGCAGCCACCCGCTCCCGATGGCAGGCCGGCCCCGACCGCACATCCGACCCCCGCCGAGCCCAGCCACCCGCTCCCGACGACGGGCCGACTCGCCCGCGACCCGCCGCCCGCACATCCGGCGCCGCCAAGCCCAGCCACCCGCTCCCGATGCCGGGCCGACCCCGCCCGCACATCCGACCCCCGCCGAGCCCAGCCACGCACTCCCGACGACGGGCCGACTCGCCCGCGACCCGCCGCCCGCACATCCGGCGCCGCCAAGCCCAGCCATCCGCCCCGACGACGGGCCGACCCGCCCCCAGCCTGCCGTGCCACGAGACCGGCGGCCCGGCCAAGCACCCATTCCACCCGGCTCGACCAGGCGATTCCCTCCTACGAGGGATGCCCGGGATGGTTCACTGTGGCCCCGTTCGCAGGCCGCAACCCCACCGCGCGGGCGGGAAGAACGATCCGGAGGAGGGTCTTGGATGACCGGACCAGCTCGCCCCGGTGTGGCGTCCCCGGCGCTCGTCGCGGTCGTCGACTCGCTGACCGCCGCGGCCAGCGTCGCCGAGTTGCAGGACTGCTACATGCGCGCGGTGCCGCAGTTGCTGTCGTCGCGTTCGTTCGCCATCTACGTGCGCGACCCGCGGAACCGCGCGCCGGTCAGCCGGGCCACCGAAGGGGCCAGCGACGTCTTCCTGTCCCGGTACGAGGAGCTCGGCCGCGAGCGCGACCCCGTCCTGCGGCACTGTCTCACCGCGAACCAGGCGGCGCACAGTTCGCGTCTGATGAGCCAGGACCGCTGGACCGAGCATCCGGTGTACCGCGAAGTCATGTCGCTGCACGGCTGGCGGATGGTGCTGGAGACGCCGATCGTCGCGGGGGCCGAGATCGTCGGCACGCTCAACTTCGCCGATCGCGACGCCGGGGCGCTCTCCTCCGACGAGGACCTGGCCGTCGCGACGGCGCTGGGGCGGGTCGTGGGGCTGGTGCTGAGCGGGCTGCTCCGGCAGGAAACCCTTCTCCGGGAACGCGATCACCTCGAAATGGCGGTCGACGTGTGCGACAACGCACTGGTCCTGACCGACCATCGGGGCGGACAGCGGCGCTTCAACGCGGCGGCGCGGGCCGCGCTGCGCCGGGTCGCGCCGGACGGGCCGACGGAATGGCTGGAGAACGTGATGGCGGCGAACCCCGACGCCAGCACTCAGGTCGCCGAGGCCGGCGGGGTTAGAGCGACGCTGCGCACGGTGCGGGTGCCCAGCCAGCCCGCGCTGTCGGTGACCACACTGGACATCCAGGACGGCCCGGGCGGCGAGATCGCGCTGAGTCCTTCGCTGTCGGCATTGCTGTCGCCTCGCGAACGGGAGGTGGCTCGGCTGGCGGTGTCGGGGCTGCACGACGATCAGATCGCGGCGAAGATCTTTCTCAGCCGCTACACGGTGAAGCAGCATTTGAAGAGCATTTACCGCAAGCTAGGCGTGGATTCCCGCACTGCGCTCGCGCGGCTCGTGCTGCACGGCACGTGATCTCCGGCCGCAGGGGCTAGAATCCGGAAAATCCGGCCGAGAGAACGAAACGATGTCCCAGCGCGGTCCCGACGAACGAACAGCCCGGCTGGTCGTGTCCGCCACCGACGAGCTGTCGGCGGCCACGAGCACGGAAGAGCTGCTCGAGGTCTATCTCCGCGTGGCCCGGTCCGCGCTGCCGACGCGGTCATTCGGCATTTATCTCTTCTCGCCGGCGCGGCACCGGTCCGCGACCGAAGGCGTCAGCGACCTTTTCCTGGCCCGGTACGAGGACGCCGGACGCGAGCAGGATCCGGTCCTGCGCCGGGCCGTGGACACCCGCAGCGCGGCGCACAGCGCGCACCTGATGCCGCCCGAAGACTGGCAGGATCTGCCGTTCTACCAGGACGTCCTCGCGCTGCACGGGATGCGGATGGTGCTCGAGGCCCCGATCGTCGCGGGCGGCCAGGTGCTGGGGACGCTGAACTTCGCCGACCGGGATCCGGGGCTCCTCGCCGGCGAAGCCGAGGTCGCGGTCGCCTCGGCGCTGGGGCGGGTCGTCGGCTCGGCGGTCGCCTCGCTCGAAGCGCGCGACGATCTGCGGCGCGAACGCGACAACGCGTGGGCCGCGCTGGATCTCGCCGCCGTCGCGCTCGTGACGACCGATCTGCGCACCGGGAAGCGGCGGCTCAACGAAGCGGCCCGGCAGCTGCTGCGCGAAGTGTCCGATGAGGACCCCGAATCGTGGCTGGAAGAGACGATGGCCGCGCGGAATCCCCGCGACGGGTTCGCGTGGACGGTGCCGCTTGCCGAGCGAGGACTGCGGCTTTCGCTGCGTTCCCGGCCCGTTCCGGACGACGAGGTCGCGGTCGCGGTGCTGCGGCTCGAACGGGACGCGGCCGGGCTTCCGCCGTCGATCGCGGCACGGCTGACGCCGCGGGAACGCGAAATCGCTGTCCTGGCTGTGGAAGGCCTCAGCGACGACCAGATCGCCGCGCGGGTCCTGCTGAGCCCCTACACGGTGAAACAGCACCTGAAAGCCGTCTACCGCAAGCTCGGAATCGGCTCGCGGCAAGCGCTCACCCGCGTCGTCCTGAGCGCGCCTCCCTCCTACGAGGGGTAACCGGCCCGGCCTCCCGCGAGGGATCGGCCTGACGTCGCCGCGCTCGTAGCTTTTCCCCCAGGCGTGAACGGGTTCACACCGGGAGGGAAACGGCGGATGAGTGCTTCACTGCGGGAACGCGACCGGCGCTGGGAGCGGCTGCACGCCGCGATGGCGGAGGAAGGTCTCGACGTCCTGGTGGTCGCGGGCAGCGATTACCGCGGCCACAAAGGAACTCTCCGGTACGTGGCCGACTACAACCTGGCCCACCGCTACGGGTACTGCGTCGTCTTCGCGGGCGAGGAACCGGTCATGGTGCTGCCGCAGAACCTGTCCGGCGGCAGGCGGCCGCGGTCGGCGTGGGTGTCGGACTACCGGTATCCGCACGAGCTGGGCGACGGACTGGTCGAGGTCCTGAAATCCCGGCCGCGCAACGGGCGGATCGGCATCGTCGGGCTCGGCGAGATCATGAAGGTCCGCGAGTACCTCCGCCTCGCCGCGGAGCTTCCGCGTGCCAAGCTGGTCGACGCGTCCGCGATGTTCGAGCGGGTGCGCGCGGTCAAGAGCGCGGAAGAACTCGCCGGAGCCGGGGAATCGGCCTATATCACCGATCGCTGCTTCGAGCGGCTTCTCGAGATCGCCCGCCCGGGCATCACCGAGCGCGCGGTGGCGGCGGAAATGTATGCCACGGCGGCACTTCTGGGCGGCGAGGATCCGCTGTTCCTCACCATGTACGCCGACGACGAACCATCCGGGCCGTGCCCGACCTTCGGCGCTCCGCGCGACCGGATCCTGCGCGCGCACGACGTGTTCACCTTCTCCTACGAGGTCGTCGGGCCAGCCGGGTACTGGGTCGAACTGTCCAGAATGGTCACTTTCGCGCCGCCTTCCGGTGCGGTGCAACGGGTTTCCGACGCCGTCGCCGCCGGCATGGCCGCCGCGGCCGCCTCGATCGGGCCGGGCGTGGCCACTTCGGACGTTCAGAAGAACGTCATCCGGGCGGTCGAGGAACAAGGCGTCGAATCGTCGTACTGGTCCGGGCACGGGCTCGGGCTCGACGTTCTCGAAGAGCCGTGGGTCGGCCTCGACGTCGTCCAGGACGACAGTTCCGCGGGCGCGGTGCCGGTGCTCGGCGCGGGCATGGTGCTCGCGCTGCACCCGATGCTCTGGGAAGCCGAAACCTCGGCCATGGGCTACATGGCCGACACGCACATCGTCACCGAGCAGGGCTGCCGGACGCTGTCCGAGTTCCCGGTCCAGCTCTACCGATTGGCCGCGGGAGGCCGGAAATGACGACCACCGAAGTAGACCCCATCCTCGCCTCGGTCCTGCAGCGCCGGGTCGACGCGATCGCCAAGGAAATGGCGACAATGCTGATGCGCTCGTCGCGTTCGCCGATCTTCAACGAGATCGGCGACCTGGTGACCGTGCTGTTCGACGCGAAGGGCCGGGCGCTCGCGCAGGCCGAGTTCGCCGCGATCATCGCGTTCGGCGCGCAGCCGCCGCTCGAGTACATCATCGACTACTTCGGCGACGACCTCGCCGAGGGCGACGTGATCCTGCACAACGACGTCTTCACCGGCGGCAACCAGAACGCCGACACCGGCGTGTACCTGCCGATCTTCCACGAGGGCGAACTCGTCGCGTGGGCCGCGGCGAAGGGCCACATGGCCGACATCGGCGGCATGACCGTGGGCGGCTACAACCCGCAGGCGCGCGAGATCTGGCAGGAAGCCCTGCGGATCACCCCGGTCAAGATCCACGCGGGCGGCAAGGTCCGCAAGGACGTGTGGGACTTCGTCGGCGCGAACATCCGGATCGACTTCGTCATGCAGGACATCCAGTCCATGATCGGGGCCTGCCAGGTCGGCCGCCGCCGGCTGCTGCACGTGCTGGAGCGCTACGGGCGGGACACCTTCGACCGGCATCTCGACTACGTCCTCGAAAGCTCCGAACGCCAGGTGCGCGCCGAGATCGCCCGCTGGCCCGACGGGGTTTACCACGGCGAGAGCTGGATGGTGTCCGACGGCGTCGACGCCTCCGCCCGGTACCGCATCGCGTGCGAGGTCCGGATCGAGGGCGACGAGATCACCTTCGACTTCAGCGCCACCGACGACCAGTCCCCCGGCATCGCGAACATGCCGCCCGCGTCGGCGAAAGGCGCGGTGCGGATCGTGTTCCTGATGCTGATCGCCGCGGGCGGCATCGTCATCCCGACGAACCAGGGACTGTTCGCCCCGCTCAGCACCGTTTTCCGGGAGGGCTCGCTGCTGAACCCGCGGTTCCCGGCCGCGACGATCTTCGGCAACCAGATGTGCGACGAAGTCCTCGAAGCGATCATGACCGCGCTGGCGGACGCGTTGCCGGACCGGGTCACCGCGGGCTGGAACCAGTTCATCTGCACCGCGCTCAACGGCGTCGACCCGCGCAGCGGAGGCCCGTTCGTGACGCTGACGGTGTTCCAGCGCAGCGGACCGGGCGCGATGCGCGGAGCCGACGGCTGGGACGCGTTCGGCTTCACCGGCACCGCCGGGCAGATGCGCGCGCCCGACCCGGAGATGTTCGAACTCACGTCGCCGCATTTCCTGGAATACCACGAGTATCTGCCGGATTCGGCGGGCGCGGGCGAATGGCGCGGCGGCCTCGGCACCCGCTCGGCTTGGCGCTGCTACGGCGAGACCGAGGTCGGGGTCACCATCGGCGACGACGTCGAATGCGAAGGGGCCGAAGCCGCGCCGGGCCTGTTCGGCGGGCATCCCGCCGGGCGCAACCGGATCGTCGTGGAGTTCCCGGACGGGACCACGCATCTGTGGGGCTCCAAGGAAATGGTCGCGCTGCCCGCGGGATCGGTCGTGCGCTCGGAGAGCGGCGGCGGGGCGGGATACGGCGATCCGCGGCGGCGTCCGGCGGAGACCGTCTGCCGCGAGGTGCGCGACGGCTTGCTGAGCGCGGAACGGGCTCGGGACGACTACGGCGTCGTGCTCGCCGGCGGACCGGACGGCGGCTGGGCCGTCGACGAGGCGGCCACGGCCGCCCTGCGGAACTCGAACGGAAGGACTCACTGATGAGCGCGGCACGAAGCGGCGAGCTGCGGATCGGGATCGACGTCGGCGGCACCTTCACCGACTTCCTCGTGGTCCACCCGGACGGCAGCCATCTCGCCCACAAGACCAGTTCCGTCCCGTCCGATCCCTCGCGGGCGGTCGTGCAGGGGCTGCGGGAGATCGCGGACCTGCGCGGGCAGTCCGTCGAGGAACTGCTCGGCAGCGTCGGCACGATCGTCCACGGCACGACCGTGACCACCAACGCGCTGCTCACCCGGCGCGGCGCGGCCACCGGATTGCTGACCACCGAAGGATTCCGCGACGTGCTGCCGATGCGCGACGGCACCCGAGAGGAGGCGTACAACAACCGGCTCGAAGCTCCGGTGCCGCTCGTCCCGCGCCACCTCCGGCTTCCCGTGCCCGGCCGGCTCGACCACACGGGCGCCGAGGTGACCGGACTCGATCCGGAAGCCGTGCGGCGCGCGGCGAAGACGTTCCGGGACGCGGGCGTCGAAGCGGTCGCGGTGAGCTTCCTGCACTCGCACGCGAGCCCGGAGCACGAGGACGCCGCCGCCGAGATCCTCGCCGAGGAACTGCCCAGGATCTACGTGACCCGGTCGAGCGCGCTGCTGGCCCAGGTCCGCTACTACGACCGGACCTCGACGGCGGTGCTGAACTCCTACGCGGGACCGATCATCAGCCGCTATCTCGCCGGGCTGACCGAAACGCTGGAGGAAGCCGGGTTCGGCGGCCTGCTCCTGCTGATGCAGTCCAACGGCGGCGTCGCCACCCCCGCCGAACTCGCCCGACGCGCCGCGCTGTCCCTGCTGTCCGGGCCTGCGTCCGGCCCGACCGCCGGGCTGTTCGAGGTCGCCCCGCACGGCTGGGACCGCTGCCTGACCGTCGACATGGGCGGCACCAGTTTCGACGCCGCCGTGGTCAACGACGGCCGCCCGCTGGTGATGACCGACGGCACGATCGACCGCTGGCGGATCGCGCTGCCGATGGTCGACATCCACACCATCGGCGCGGGCGGCGGCAGCATCGCGCGGGTCGACGACGGCGGGATGCTGCGGGTCGGGCCGGAAAGCGCCGGAGCCGTCCCCGGTCCTGCCTGCTACGGCCGGGGCGGCACCCGCGCGACCGTCACCGACGCCGACGTCGCGCTCGGCTACATCGACCCGACCTCGTTCATGGCGGGCGGGATCCCGCTCGACGCGGCGGCGTCCCGGGCCGCGCTGGAACGGGACGTCGCCAAGCCGCTGGGCCTCGACGTGGTCTCCGCCGCGGCCGGCGTCTACGACCTGGTGAACGTGACCATGGCGGCCGGGGTCCAGGCGATCACGGTGCGGCGGGGGCTCGACCCGCGCGACTTCCCGATCGTGGTCGCCGGGGGCGCGGGCCCGGTCCACGCCGCGGCGATCGCGTCGGAACTGGAGATCCCTGTCCTCGTGACGCCGCGGCAGTCCTCCATCTTCTGCGCGGCCGGGATGCTCGCCTGCGATTTCAAGCACGACTACGTACGCAGCATTTCCGGTTCGCTGGCCGAGTTCAGCCTGGACCGGTTGCGCGACATCTGGGCTTCGATGGCCGCCGAGGGACGCGAAACCCTTCGCGGGGAAGGAATTCCCGAAAGCGCCGTCACCTTCGAGCCGTCGCTGGACATGCGGTACGCGGGTCAGTGGTTCGAGATCAACGTGCCGGTCGGCATCGACGGCATGGACGCGCCCGACCGGACGAAGCTGGCCGAGCTTTTCCACGCCCAGCACGACATTCTGTTCGGCTACCGGGCCGAGGACGAGCCGGTCGAGGTGCTCAACGTCCGGTTGACCGCGATCGGCGCGACGCCTCGTCCGCCGCTGGATCTCGGCGCGCTCGACGCGGATCTGACCGAGGACCCGCAGATGGGCGAGCGGGAGATCTGGTCGCCGGCGCGGCGCGCGATGGTGCCCGCCCGGATCATGGACGGCCACCGGATGGCACCGGGTGCGCGGCTGTCCGGACCGGCCGTGGTCGAACTCGGCACCGCTTCCCTGGTGGTGCTGGACGAATACGACCTCGTGGTCGACCCGCGCGGTTCGTTCGTGCTGTATCTCCGCGAACGCGCGCACGAGCTGGCCGACCGGCTGTCCCTCGCCGAAGACCTGGTGCTGCGATGACCGGCTTCGAGGGAACGACCGCTGTCGTCACCGGCGGGGCGACGCTCATCGGCGCGGCGATCGTCCGCGCGTTCGCCGAGGCGGGCGCGCAGGCCGTGGTGCTCGACATCGACGAACCCGGCGGAACCGCGCTGGCCAGCGAACTCGGTGAATCCGTCACGTTCCACCACGTCGACATCACTGACGACGCCGCACTCGGCCGCGTCCGCGACGCGCTCACGGCCGGGCCGGGAAAGGTCGACGCACTGGTCAACCTCGCTTGTTCCTATGTGGACGACGGCAGCAAGTCCACCCGAGCGGACTGGCGACAGAGCCTCGATGTGAACGTCATCGGCACGGCTTTGGTCACCACCACCCTGCTGCCCCTGCTCACCGCCTCGGACCGGCCAGCGGTCGTCAACTTCACCTCGATCTCCGGCCGCGTCGCCCAGGCCGGGCGCTGGCTCTACCCGGCGGGCAAGGCCGCGGTCGCGCAGCTGACCCGGTCGATGGCGCTCGACCTGGCCGCCGACAGCATCCGCGTCAACTCCGTCTGCCCGGGCTGGACCTGGTCCGCGGTGATGGACCGGCTGTCCGGCGGAAACCGGGAGAAGACCGACCGGGTCGCCGCTCCCCTGCATCCGCTCGGGCGCGCCGGCGACCCGGCCGAGATCGCCGCCGCGGTGCTCTTCCTCTGCTCCCCCGCGGCCTCGTTCGTCACCGGCGCCGACCTCGCGGTGGACGGCGGCTATTCGGCGATCGGCCCCGAACGCGGCGAAATCCTCATCCCCCAGCTGGCCGAGTGACCGGCCGACAAGGAGAAACCCAGTGAGCACTTTCGTGGACCGCCACGGCCTGCACAGCCCGGAACAGCGCGCCGCCGAGGAGAAGAACCTCGCCGAGATCGAGGCCGCCGGGGTCGAAATGGTCCGCCTCGTGTGGCCGGACCAGCACGGCCTCCCGCGCGGCAAGTCCGTGACCGTCAAAGCGTACGCGGCGGCGCTGCGCGACGGCATGGAGATCACCATGGCGCCGTTCTTCTTCGACACCGCCAACGCCATCGTGTTCAACCCGTTCAGCCCCGGCGGCGGCTTCGGCGTCCCGGAACTCTCCGGCAGCCCGAACGTGACCATGGTGCCGGACCCGGAGACGTTCGCCGTCCTGCCGCACGTGCCCGAGACCGCGTGGGTCGTGTGCGATCTGTACCTGCGCGACGGGTCGCCGTTCCCCTTCGCTCCCCGCGCGATTCTCCGGCGGCAGCTGGAAAAACTGGCCGAAGCCGGGTTCTCCCTGGTCGCCGGGATCGAACTCGAGTGGTACCTCACCCGCGTGCTCGACCCGATGCTCGAAACCGGCTCGCTCGGCGCGCCCGGGCTGCCCGGCGACCCGCCCAAGGTCGCGCCCGTCGCCCGCGGCTACAACTACCTGCTCGACGGGCACCTCGACGAGATCGACGACGTGCTCCGGCCGATCCGCAAAGCAGTCTCCGCGCTGGGCTTGCCGCTGCGCTCGATCGACGACGAGTGGGCGCCCAGCCAGGTCGAGACGACCTTCGACGTCCAGCAGGGTATGGCCGTCGCCGATTCGGTGCTGTTGTTCCGCAGTGTCGTCAAGCAGGTCGCGCGCCGGCACGGCCACCACGCGACGTTCATGTGCACCCCGGCGATCCCCGGTTTCTACGCCAGCGGCTGGCATCTGCACACCTCGCTGGTCGACGCGGTGAGCGGAGCCAACGCGATGGTGCCCGGCACCGAAGCGGAGGCGCTGTCCGAGACCGGGACGCACTACGTCGGCGGCACGCTCGCGCACGCCGCCGCGGCGTCGGTCTTCACCACCCCGTCGATCAACGGCTACCGGCGACGCCGCCCGCATTCCCTCGCGCCCGACCGCTGCACCTGGGGCCTGGACAACCGCGCCGCGATGATGCGCGTCATCGGCGGACACGGAGATCCGGCGACCCACGTCGAGAACCGGGTCGGCGAGCCGTCAGCGAATCCGTACCTGTATCTCGCCGCGCAAACCGCTTCCGGGCTCGACGGCATCCTCGGCAAACGCAGCCCCGGAGCGCTGTCCGACGACCCCTACGCCTCGGACGCGCCGCAGCTGCCGACGAGCCTGCGGGCAGCGCTGGACGAACTGGACTCGAGCGAGTTCTTCCGCGCGGAGTTCGGCGACAGCTTCGTCGACTACCTCGTGCGCATGAAGCGCAGCGAGGTCGAGCGGTACGAGGCGCACGTCAACGAGCAGCCCGACCCGGCCGCGTATGCCGCCGAGGTCACCGAATGGGAGCACCGCGAGTACTTCGAACTCTTCTGACCCGCCATCGTTTGGAGCGTCGCCAATGTCTGTCGACACACCCGATTCGTCGCCAAGAACTCCCGTCCCCGCCGCCGCGCCGCCGAAGACCGGCCTCGGCGCCGTGATCGAGGACTACGCGCTGGAACGCGTGCCCGAATCCGCCCGCCGCGGCGGCTGGGGCCTGCTGTGGAACACCGCCGGGGCCGGGTCCACCCTCGTCGTGCTGTCGGTCGGCGCGGCCGTGACCCTCATCGCCGGGGTGGGCTGGGGCTTCGCCGTCGGAGCCGCCACCGCCCTGTTCGGCGGCGGGCTCGGCTGGGCGGTCGGCCACGTCAGCCGCGTGCAAGGGACCTCCAGCACGCTGACCGCCCGGTATTACGGGCTCGGTTCGCGCGGCTCGGTGCTCGCCTCGCTGATCTTCGCGGTGATGATCGTGAGCTTCCTGGCCCTGGAGAACGCGATGCTGTACAACGGCACGCTGTTCCTCTTCGGCTGGGCGCCGAGCCTCGGCCACGCGGTGCTGATCCTCGGGGTGCTCACCGTGCTGTGGCTCGTGCTGCCGACGTTCGGGATTTCCCTGGTACAGCGGACTTCCGGGCTCCTCACCGCTGTTTCGGCCGTGTTGTTCGTGGTCGTCGCGGGCATCGCGGTGTCGTCGTCGGGACGCTCCGTCGGCGCCATCCTCGGCTCCGGTCCCGGGGTGCCGGGATTCGCCGGGCAGGCCGACCGCGTGCAGGCGGCGCTGGCGTTGCTGGCCGGGATCGCGGGTGCGCTCGCGCTGCTGGGCGCCGACTTCGCCCGGTACGCCCGCACCAGCAAGGACGTCGGCGTGATGGCCGTCGGCGGTTCGGTCGTGGTGAACCTCCTGGTGCCGATCCTCGGCACGCTGATCGTGCAGGCGGGCAGCGTAGTGGTCGGGATCCGGCTGAACAGCGATCCGGCCCTCGCCGCGACACAGCCCGGCGGGTCGGCCGAGGAGAAGGTCGCGGGCATGGTCTCGGCCAATCCCGGCGCGTTCTTCGTCGTGCTCGCCGGGGCGGTCGGCTTCGCGCTGGTCTATGCGGCACAGGCGAAAGCCCAGGTCGTCAACGCGTATTCGGCGAGCCTGTCGCTGACGAATCTCGTCGACGGGTTGACCGGACGCAGCCCTGGACGGCTGGTCATGCTGGTGGTCGCGAACGCCGCCGCCCTGGCGATGATCGCGGGCGGGATCCTGAACGTGCTCGCGTCCTGGCTGGACGCCCTGGGCATCCTGACCACCTCGCTGTGCACGCTGATGATCGTCGACTACTTCGTCGTCCGGCGCCGCCGCCCGGCCGGCCCCGGCACCGTCGAGCGGGTCAACTGGGCGGGCGTGCTCAGTCTTCTGGCCGCCTCCGCGCTGGCGGAAACGCTCGTGCTGAGCGGGGTCACGAGACTCGGCTTCCTCGTCGCCATCGCCACCACCGCCGTCCTCTACCCCGCGCTGCGGCTGACCGTCCTGCCGCCGGGCCGCTGGACCCGCCTCGACGGCCCTCGACCAGAAAAGGTGACCCCATGACCAGGCCGTACCGGATCGGCATCATCGGCGCGGGCTTCGCCGGGCTCAGCTCCGCCAAGGTGCTGCGCGAGTTCGGCTTCGACGTGACCGTCTTCGACAGCAGCCCGGACGTCGGCGGCGTGTGGAGCCGCACCCGCCGCTACCCCGGTCTCACCACCCAGAACGGCAAGGACAGCTACGCGCTCTCGGACTTCCCGATGCCGCGCGACTACCCGGAATGGCCGACCGGCGAACAGGTGCAGCAGTACCTGGAGTCCTATGTGGAGGAACGCGACCTGAAACCGCTGCTGCGGCTCAGCACCCGGGTCACGCACGCCGAACTCGACGAATCCGTTCCACAGTGGACGCTCCGGCTGAAGGACATCGCCTCCGGCAAGGACCTGCCGCCCTGCACGGTCGACCACCTGGTGGTCGCCAACGGGATCTTCAGCACCCCGTTCGTCCCGGACTACCCCGGCGCGGAACAGTTCACCGCGGCCGGCGGGCGGATCTGCAGCGTCTCCGACGTCGCCGATCTCGACCAGGTCGCCGGGAAACACGCGCTCGTCGTCGGGTACGGGAAATCGGCCTGCGACGCGGCAGCAGTGTTCAGCGGCGTCGCGGCGTCCACCTCGGTCGTCGCCCGGGAACTGCTGTGGAAGATCCCGCGCAAGCTCGGCGGGGTCGTCAACTACAAGTACCTGCTGCTGACTCGGCTCGGCGAAGGACTGTTCCGCTACCTGCGTCCGCGCGGATTCGAGCGGTTCCTGCACGGACCCGGCCGGCCGCTGCGCAACGCGATGCTGGCGAGCGTGCAGGCGCTCATCACCCGCCAGCTCCGGCTGCGCGAAACCGGGCTGGTCCCCGAGGGTCCTCTCGAACGGATCGCGCGCAGCACGGTGAGTCTCGCGACGGAATCGTTCTACGAGTCGGTGGTCGACGGCCGGATCGCCGTGCACCGCGACCGCACGATCCAACGCCTGGCGGTCCGAAGTGGACAGACTGTCGCAGAGCTGTCCGACGGGACAATCCTGCCCGCGGACGTCGTGGTCTGCGGTACCGGCTGGCGGCAGTCGCTGCCGTTCCTGGACGACGAGCTGCAGCGCCGGATCACCGACGAGGCGGGCAACTTCGCGCTGTACCGGCAGGTGCTGCCGCACGACGTGCCCGCGCTGACGTTCTGCGGCTACAACTCGTCGTTCTTCAGCCCGCTCAGCGCGGAGATCGCCGCCTGGTGGATCGCCGCGCACCTCACCGCGAACCTCGATCTTCCGGACGTCGAAGAACGCCGCGCGCAGGTCGCCGAACGGCTCGCCTGGATGGAGCAGCGGACCGAAGGCAGGCACGCGCGCGGGACCAACATCGTCCCGTTCTCCGTGCACAACATCGACGAGCTGCTCAGCGACATCGGCATCGGCGTCAGCCGCAGGGAGCGGTTCGCCGAATGGCTCCGGCCGCTCAACCCGTCCGCATACGCCCGGGTGGGCGCGCGCCTGCTCGCCCGGCACCGCGCGTCGGGCCCCACCGTGTCCCCGGGTGCCGCGCACCCCCGAACGCAGAAGGTCGACGGATGACTCTCCAGCAAGAACCAGCCCTGGCCCCGGAATCGACGGCGACGCGCTTCGGCCCGCTCGTCCGGCCCGACCGGGTCCACCGCACGCTCTACACCGATCCCGCCGTCTTCGCCGAGGAGATGACGAAGGTCTTCGGCGGCCGCTCGTGGGTGTATCTCGCGCACGAATCCCAGCTGCCCGAACCGCATTCGTTCCTGTCGGTCCGGATGGGACTCCGCCCGGTCCTGGTCACCCGCGACCGCGCCGGGAAACTGCACGCGGTCTTCAACCGGTGCAGCCACCGCGCGGCGACGATCTGCCGCGACGAACAGGGCGTCGCCAAGAGCTTCCAATGCCCTTACCACGGCTGGACTTTCCGCAACACCGGCGAGCTCGTGGGCACGCCGTGGCCGCAGGGGTACGGCCCGGATTTCGACAAAACCGAGTTCGGGCTCCACGTCGTGCCGCGCGTGGAGTCGTACCGCGGCTTCGTCTTCGGCACGCTCAACGAAGCCGCACCGTCGGTCGCCGACTGGCTGGGACCGGCGACGACGTGGCTCGACTACTGGATCGACCGCTCGCCGGGCGAGGTGCTCGTCCGGGCCGCCGCCCACCGGATGGGCTACCGGGGCAACTGGAAACTCGCCTACGACAACGCGGGCGACGGCTACCACCCCGCGTTCTCCCACCGGTCGCTGCTCGAAATGGCGTCCCGGCTCGGCGAAAGCAAGGACATGGCCTACTTCGGCCGCACCCCGGACGACGGGCCCATGCGCACGCACATGCTGGGCAACGGCCACAGCGTCATCGACCAGCGGCCCAACTACGACGGCCCGGGCAGCTTCTGGGCCAACCAGCGGCCCCAGCCCGGCCGCGAGGCGTTCGAGGAACGGATCCGCGCCGAGCACGGGGCCGACGCGGACCGGCTGCTCGACCTGTGCGTCGGCTCGCAGATCAACCTGAGCATCTTCCCCAACCTGCTCGTCATCGGCAATCAGATCCAGGTCGTCGAACCGCTGGCCGTCGACCACACGCAGCTGACCTGGCACGCCACCGCGGTGTCCGGGGTGCCGCCCGTGGTCAACACGATGCGGATGCGCACCCAGGAGGACTTCCCGGCCTTCGGCGAGCCCGACGACCAGGCGAATTTCGAGGAGGTCCAGCGGGGCCTCGCCGCCGCGGAGGCGGAGTGGGTGCTCATGAACCGCGGGTTCGGCGTCGACGGCTGGCAGGAGGTCGGCCCGGACGGCGTCGTGACCAGCACCGCGACCGACGAACTGCACATGCGCAGCTACTACCCGGCGTGGCTCGCGCTGATGGAGGAGGAAACCCGATGATGCGCCCGATCCCCGCCGAGTACGCGGACACCTCGGCCTGGTCGTACCACGTGGACGACCAGTTCTACGCGGACCTGGCCCGCGATTCGGCCGCACTGCGCGAGGACTGGCCGACCGCCGGCGCGACGGAACTGGCCGAAGCGCAGTCGTTCCTCGCCGCCGAAGCCCGGCTGCTGGACGAAGGCCGGTTCAACGAATGGCTCGACCTGTTCACCGACGACTGCCTCTACTGGGTCCCGGTCACCCCCGGCGCGGGCGACCCGCTCGCCGAGGTGTCGCACGCCTTCGACGACCGCAGGCGGCTGACCGACCGCGTCTACTGGCTGCGCACCGGCCTCGCGTTCAGCCAGATCCCCGCCTCGCGCACCCGCCGCCTGACCACGAACGTCGAGACCACCACCGATCCCGGTTCCGGCGTCCGGATGATCCGTTCGAACTTCGCCGTGCACGAGTTCCGCGCCGGGATCGCGAAAATCCACGCGGGCTGGTACGGCCACGTCCTGGAGCCCGGCGAGTCCGGCTGGCGGATCCGGCTCAAGCAGGTCAATTTGCTGGATTCCGAGCAGCTGCACGAGAATCTGACGCTGGTGTTCTGAATGGACACCCGAGGAGAAACCGCGCTGCGCCACGAGAACGAGCTGCTGCGGCTGCGCGTCGCCCGGCTGGAACGCGAACTGGCGGCTGCGGCCGGGGTGGTCCGGGAGGTCAAGGACCTGGCCTTCTGGGATTTCAGCCCGTACCGGGTCAGTCCCGACGCCTCGTGGCTCGCCGTGGACCGCGGCGGTGCCGAAACACTGCTGGCCGCGCTCGCGCGGGTCGACCACTGGCACCCGTGGTCGACCCGGCTCGAACCCCGCCCCCGACCCTGACTTTTCTTTCAGGAGCACCGATGCCCAAGATCGTGTTCACCCGCCCCGACGGCACCGCCCAGACCGTCGACGCCCGCCCGGGGGCGTCGGTGATGGAAACCGGGATCAAGCACGGCGTGCCGGGAATCGTCGCAGAATGCGGCGGCGCGCTGTCCTGCGCGACCTGCCACGTCTACGTCGGCGAGGAGCACCTGCCGCTCGTCGGGGCGGCGGCGGGCTTCGAGGACGAGATGCTCGACGACGCCGCGAGCGAACGGCGGCCCACCAGCAGGCTTTCCTGCCAGATCGCGATGTGCGACGAACTCGACGGGCTCGCCGTGACCATCGCCCCGGTCCAATGAGCGCCGGGGTGCTGGTCGCCGGAGCCGGTGAAGCGGGCGTCCGGCTCGCCGCCGCGCTGCGGGAAAACGGCTACGCCGAGCCGATTCTGCTCGTCGGGGAGGAAGCGCATCCGCCGTACCAACGGCCGCCGCTGTCGAAGGCTTTCCTGTCCGGAACCGCCGGGGACGACGCGCTCGCGCTGCGTTCGCCCGAGTTCTATCAGGAGCAGGACATCACCGTCCGGACCGGTGTGCGGGTCGAGGACGCGGTTCTCGACGCGGCCGGCCGGGGCACCGCCTCGCTGTCCGATGGGACGACCGTCGCGTTCGACCGGCTCGCTTTGGCGACCGGGGCGCGGGCTCGCACGCTGCCGTTTTCCGGTTCTAACGTGCATGTCCTGCGCAGCCGCGACGACGCGGTCCGGCTTCGGCTCGCGCTGGAGCACGCCAAGCGGGTCGTCTTGATCGGTGCGGGTTTCATCGGGCTCGAAATCGCCGCCGTGGCCCGGAAACGCGGCATCGAGGTCGTCGTCCTCGAACAACAGCCGCGGCTGCTGAGCCGGGTCGCCGCCGAACCGCTGTCGGAGTTTCTGCTGGCCGCGCACCGCGGCTGGGGCGCCGAGTTCGTCCTCGGCACCGGTGTAGCCGCGGTCGAACCGGACGGCGTGCGATTGGCGGACGGGGATTTCGTCGCCGCCGACACGATCATCGCCGGGGTCGGCGCGGTGCCGGAAATCGGCCTGGCCCAACGCCTCGGTCTCGCCTGCGACCGCGGGGTGCTCGTCGATGCCTTCTGCCGCACCAGCAACCCCGCCGTGGTGGCGCTCGGCGACTGCGCGGCCCAGCCTCATCCGCACCGGCCGGGCGCGTCGCTCGGGCTGGAATCGGTGCAGAACGCGGGCGACCAGGCCCGGGCCGCCGCCGCGACCCTCACCGGAAGACCCGCACCGCCGCGCGCGGTCCCGTGGTTCTGGTCCGATCAGGGCGACCTGAAGATCCAGATCGCCGGGGTCTCCGACGGACACGACCGGTACGTCGTGCGAGGCGGCGACGGCGGACTGACCGTCCTGTACTACCGCGCCGGGTCGCTCATCGCGGCCGACGCAGTCAACCGGCCGGGCGACTTCATGGCGGTGAAACGCGCGCTGGCCGCCGGGAAGACGATCGCGCCGGAGAACGCCGCGGATCTGACCCGGCCGCTGAAAACCCTGGTGAGGGAGGCCTAGAGCGCGTCGCGGCCACGCTCCCCGGTGCGGACACGCACGACCGTCTCCACCGGGGTCCCGACGAACACGACCGGTACGCCGTCCGAGGCGGCGACCGCCGACTGACCGTCCTGTACTACCGCGCCGGAGAATGCCCCAAACCCGGCCCCGCTGAAAACCCTCGTGACGGAGGCCTAGAGCGCGTCACGGCCACGCTCCCCGGTGCGCACGCGCACGACCGTCTCCACCGGAGTCACCCAGATCTTGCCGTCGCCGATCTTGCCGGTGTGCGCGGTGTCCAGCACGGTCCGCAGCGCGGCGTCGACCTGGTCGTCGTCGAGCAGGATCTCCAGCCGGTACTTGGTGATGAAGTCGACCTCGTACTCCGCGCCCCGGTAGATCTCGGTGTGGCCCTTCTGCCTGCCGTAGCCGCGGACCTCGCTCACCGTCATCCCGGCGATGCCCAGCTCCTGCAGGGCGATCCGGACGTCGTCCAGCACGAACGGCTTGACCACGGCGGTCAGCAGCTTCATCGGGTCTCCTCGCGCGCGGGCCGGTGCGATCCCGGTCCGCCGGCGAGCGCGCTGCCCCGGCGTCCGGGCTGGACTGCCAGCTCGTACGCCCCTTCGGCGTGCTCGGCCTCGTCGACGCCGTCGATCTCGGCTTCGCGGTCGATCCGGAATCCCATGAACTTGTGCATGACCCAGCCGAGCAGGAGGGTCACCGCCAGCGAATACCCTAGTACCGCCAGAGTTCCGACCGCTTGGCGCCACAGCTGGTCGAGGCCGCCGCCGTAGAACAGGCCGTTCACGCCGCCGGGAGCCACGCCCGCGGTCGCGAAAAGACCGATCAGCAGTGTCCCGGCGAAGCCGCCGAGCCCGTGCACCGCGACCACGTCCAGGGAGTCGTCGAAGCCGAACTTGTACTTGAGGCTCACCGCGAACGAGCACACGACCCCGGCCACGATCCCGATCGCGGCCGCGCCGAGCGGTTCGACGAAAGCACAGCCGGGCGTGATCCCGACCAGCCCGGCCACCGCGCCGGACGCGGCGCCGAGGGTCGTCGGCTTCCCGTCGCGGAACTGCTCGACCAGCAGCCAGCCCAGCACCGCGGCCGCCCCCGCGACGGTCGTGTTCAGGAACGACGTCGCCGCCGAGCCCTTCGCGACCAGCGCGGACCCGGCGTTGAACCCGAACCAGCCGAACCACAGCAACCCGGCCCCGAACATCACGAACGGCAGGTTGTGCGGCCGGACCGCCTGCTTCGGCCAGCCGTGCCGCCTGCCGAGCACGAGCGCCAGCGCCAGCGCGGCCGCCCCGGAGTTCACCTCGACGACGGTGCCGCCCGCGAAGTCCAGCACGTGCAGCTTGGCCGCGATCCAGCCGTCGGGAGCGAAAACCCAGTGCGCCACCGGGATGTACACGAGGGTGGTCCAGACGACGGAAAACACCGTCCAAGTCCAGAACCGGGCCCGCTCGGCGATCGCGCCGGCCAGCAGCGCGACCGTGATGACCGCGAACATCATCTGGAACGCCACGAACGCGTACAGCGGCACCTGGTTCCCCGCGGGCCCGACCGTCTGCTCGGCGAGCCCGTGCAGCCCGGCCAGCCGCAGAGTGCCGAGCAGCCCGCCGAACCAATCGGGTCCGAACGCGAGCGAATACCCGTAGAACACCCAGATCAGGCCGACGGTGGCGAGACAGACGAACGTCATCGCCATCACGTTCAGCACGCTCCGGGCGCGCACCATCCCGCCGTAGAACAACGCGAGGCCGGGCGTCATCAGCATCACCAGCGCCGCACTGCCCAGCAACCACGCCGTGCTTCCGGTATCGACCACGCCTCAGACACTCCTCGTCTCATCGCCCGGCCGCTGGAAGTTAACCGGGCGGTGTTACCGGAATGTTTCCGTCGTGCTTCCGCTAGCGACCCGCGGTCCGGCGAATCGGGCGTATCGGAGCGAAAGGACGGCAAGGAGGCGGAATTAGTGCGCACTGCGGGATAAAACGGATCCGGGATGGTGCTGGCTCGGGAGCTGCCGGTGATACGGGCGGCGAACTCACCGGTCGCATACGGCCGGGATCTGAGCCGCGCGTGCGCGTTTTGTTCAAGAACGGCACTCCCCCGGCCCGTAGCGTCGGCTCCGTGATCGACCAGACCTCGCGAGACGTCCTCCGGTGCCATTCGGTCGCCGACGTCGTCCAAGCCTTGGATTACGCGGCCGCCACCGGCCAGCGCGTGGTGCCGCGCGGTGGCGGGCATTGCTTCGTGGACCGGTGCCCGGCCGACGGGATCGTGGCGGATCTGTCCGAAATGGACCGGATCGCGGTCGACGACAGTGGCATCGCGACGATCGGGGCGGGCGCTCGGCTCGGCCCGGTGTACGCGGCGCTGCACGAGCACGGCCGAACGATCCCCGCCGGGTGCGGCGACACCGTCGGCATCGCAGGGCTGACGCTCGGCGGCGGCATCGGGTTGCTCGGCCGCCAGTACGGGCTGACCTGCGACCGGCTCGTCGGCGCGCAGGTGGTGCTCGCCGACCGGAGCGTCGTGGAGTGCTCCGAGCACCGGGAAACCGACCTGTTCTGGGCGTTGCGCGGCGCGGGCGGCGGGCAGTTCGGGATCGTCACGGAGTTGCGGTTCGCGACGGTGCCGGAGCCGTCGGTCTGCCGGATCGAAGGGAACTGGGCGGACGGAAACCTCGTCCAGGCCTGGCAGGACTGGGCACCTGACGCCCCGGACGGGCTGACCGTGAACCTCGCCGTCCAAGCGGGACGCGTGACGCTCTTCGGCATCTCCACCTTGCCGCCCGCGGAGACGGAGGGACTGCTCCGGGAGTTCACCGCGCGGGCCGGTGTTCTGTATGCAATAGACATCCGACTGGATGTTCCCTACAGCATGGTGAAGCCGACATTCAGCGTGGTGGATCCCGCCCCGGAAACCCGCCGCTTCCGGTCGGAGTTCTTCGCGCGCACGATGTCCGAGCGGACCGCGGGCGAGCTTCTCCGGGGTATCGGCGGGAACCGGCGGCTGGCGTTCACCGCGATGGGCGGGGCGTACAACCGGGTCGCGGAGGAGGACATCGCGTTCGCCCACCGGGGAGAGCGGTACTTGCTGGAGCAGGCCGGCGACCCGGGCGATCCGTGGGTGGACGAGGCGTGGACCGTCGCGCACGCGGAGGGGTCCGGCCGGGTTTATCCGAACTTTCCCGATCTCGCGCTGGATGAGCCGAGCCGCGCGTATCACGCGGGCAACCGCGCCAGGCTCGCCGAGGTCAAGAAAAACGTCGACCCGCAGCGCCTTTTCGACTTTCCCCAGGCTCTCTGAGCGACTACTAAGGAGCGTCATGAACAAAGTGTTCAGTGCCCTGTCCGTTTCGGTGGACGGGTACATCAGCGGCCGCCGCGAGAAAGGGGCGGACGAGGTCGGGAGCGGGCTCGGCGACGCCGGGGCGCTGTTCGACTGGTACTTCACCGGCGACACGCCCAGCAAGGTCTTCGACGGGTTCAAGCTTTCCGAGCCCAGCGCGCAGGTTTTCGACTCGCTCGCGGCGCGCGTCGGGGCGACCGTGGTCGGGCACGCGACGTACGACCACTCAAGCCACTTCGGCGGTAGTGGTCCGCATCCGACCGCTCCCCTGTTCGTGGTCAGCCACCAGCCGGTGCCGGAACTGAGCGAGGCGCAGACCCAGGCGACCAGCGTCGAAGAGGCTGTCAAAGGCGCGCGGGCGGCGGCCGGCGACAAGGACGTCGCGCTCATGGGCGGCGTTCTGGTCACCGAGGCGATCAAGGCCGGACTGGTCGACGAAGTCGTGCTCCACCAGGTGCCGATCCTGCTGGGCGGAGGGCGGAGCTTCTTCGGCGAACTGCCCGAACACGTGCGGCTGCGGCTGATCGAGGCCGTCCCGGCGCCCGGCGTCACCCACCTTCACTACGAAATCCTCCGCTGAAAGGAATCCCCATGCTGAACCCCGAAGTCCGCCGCGTCCTCGACGGCACCCCGATCGCCCACCTCGCGACCGTTCTCCCGGACGGATCGCCGCACGTCGTCCCGGTGTGGATCGGCACGCGCGGCGACCGGATCGTCTTCCTCACCGGCCCGGACAGCCGCAAGGCCCGCAACCTCCGCCGCGACCCCCGCGTGGCGATTTCCCTTACCCCGCCGGACAATCCGTTCGAGCCGATCATCATCCGCGGCCGGGTGGCCGAATGGATCGAGGGCGACCCCGCGTGGGAGATCGTCGACGAGGTGGCGAAGAAGTACATCGGACAGCCGTACACGCGCGAGCAGGTGCGCGTCGTCGGCCTGATCGAGCCGGAGACGCAGTCGGTGGGGATGTAGTCAGAAGGTGACCGATGCGGCCGTTTCCCGTTGCGACTCAAGGACGTTCAGCCGTTCGGTCAGTGCATTGTGGACGGCTTCGTAGGTGTCCGAACCAAGGGAGAGGCGCAGCGGCGGGTCCGGCCGGAGGGTGGTCTCGTAGAGCAGCGCGGCGATCTTGGCCGGGTCGCCGGGGAGGTCGTTGTCGTCGAGGGATTCGAGGTATCGGCGGGTCCGGCCGACCGCGCTGTCGCGATAGGGAGCCGTTTCGGCGGTGTAGCGCAACGCGGACGCGAAGCCGGTCCGGGTCCCGCCGAGCTGTGCCAGCGTCAGGTGGACGCCGAACTCGGCGACCTCCCGGCTGACGCTTTCGGTGTACCCCTCCAGACCCCACTTCCCCGCGTGGTACCCGCTGTGCGTCGGCGAGCCGATCTGCCCGCCCATGCTGGAGATCTGGAGGATCCGGCCGCCGCCCCGCTCGCGCATCGGGCCGAGGAACGCGCGGGTGATCAGGATCGGGGCGAGCAGCAGCACCTCGATCTGGTCCCGGATCTGCTCCGGCGTCATCTCCTCGGCCGCGCCCACGACGGCATAGCCCGCGTTGTTCACCACCACGTCCACCGGCCGCCGCTGCAACGTCCGCTCGACCACGGCGGCGACGTCGGCCGGACGGGTCAGGTCGAGCTGCTCCACGGTGAGCCGCGGCGACTCCGGCAACGCGTCGGGCCGCCGGACCGTCGCGGTGACGTGCTCGCCGCGCCGGAGCGCCTCCTCGACCAGGTGACGGCCCAGACCTCCGGAAGCGCCGGTGACGAACCAATGCCGTGCGGGCATGACGGGATCCTCCAGGGGTAAGGTCAACCGGAATGCGTTCCGGTTCACGCTATCCGGAATGCATTCCGGATAGCAACCCCGGAGGAACCGATGCCCGACGCCCCGCGCCGCCCCCGGCGAGACGCGCTCGAGAACCGCGCCCGGCTCTTGGAAGTCGCCGCGAAGGCCTTCGCCGCGGAAGGCCTGGACGCGGCACCGGCAGCGATCGCCAAACAGGCCGGGGTCGGCGTCGGCACGCTCTACCGGCACTTCCCGACCCGCGAAGCCCTGATCGACGCCGCCTACCGGCATCAGCTCGCGGTGGTCTGCGAACAGGCATCGACACTCCTCGCGCAGCACCCGGCCGCGGAAGCGCTGCGGGAGTGGCTGACGCACTTCCTCGCCTACGTCAGCGCGAAGCACGGGATGTCCGAGGCGCTCAACGCGGTGATCGCGTCCGGCGTCGATCCTTACTCGGACAGCCGGAAGCTGCTCGTCGACGCGGTCAGCGAGCTCCTGTCCGCAGGCGAGGAGGACGGCACGCTGCGGGACGACGTGCGCGCCGAGGATGTGCTGGTGCTGATCGGCGGGATCGCGTATTCCGCGCAGCACTGCGAAAAACCGCAAGCGCAGCGGTTGATCGGCCTGGTGCTGGACTCGCTCACCCGCTGATCACCGGCCAACGAGCGGACGCGTGCCAGGCGGCAACTGCGCCACCCCGCCGCCTCGTCGGCATACCAGCGCGTTCTTGCTCGCCCGCAGAATCACCGGCCCACCAGCGGACGCGTGCCGGGCGGCAACTGCGCCACCCCGCCGCCCAGGTACTGCACCACCGCCTCCTGCAGCGCCCGCACCGCGCGCGGCTGCTCGACATCCCGCCGATACGCCAGCCGCACCACCCGGCTGAGGCCGGGCGAGGTGAATTGCGTGCGGCGGAACCGGTCCCCGACCACGGTGCTCGGCACGACCGCCAAGCCCAGTCCGGCCTGGACCAGTTCCAGCACCGCGTCCATCTCGCCGCCTTCGATGGCGAACAGCGGGTCGAAACCCTCCGCGCGGCAGGCGGCCACGGTCGCCTCGCGCAGGTCGTAGCCCTGCCGGAACATCACCAGCGGCCGGTCCCGCAGCGCCGCGATCGGCATCCGGCCGCGCACCGGTGCGGGCGCGTCCTTCGGCGAGATCACCACCAGGTCCTCGACGAACAGCGCGCGGCTCTCCAGCCGGCGATCGTCGTGGACGCGGCTGTCCACGATCATCGCCAGGTCCAGCCCGCCTTCCGACAGCGCGGTCTGCAGGTCCCGCGAGCCGCTTTCGTGCAGCACCAGCTCGATCCCGGGATAGTCCCGGCGGAACGCGGCGAGCATCGCGGGCAGCAGGCCGGTGCACAGGCTCGGCGTCGCGCCCAGCCGCACCCGGCCGCGACCCAGTTCGTCCAGTTCCCGGATGGCCCGGTACGCCGTCTCGGTCTCGGCGAGGATCCGGCGCGCGATCGGCAGCAGCGTCTCCCCCGCTTCGGTGAGCGTGACGTTCCCGCGGATCCGGTGGAACAGCCCCGCGCCGACATCCCGTTCCAGCGCGCGAATCTGCTGCGACAGTGAGGGCTGCGCCACACGCATCTGTTCCGCGGCGCGCGTGAAATGCCGCGTCTCGGCCACTGCCAGGAAATACGCCAGCTGCTGGAACTGCATGACCGCCATCATAGGTGCTGCCTATGCAGTCGAGAGAAATCATGTGTTTGCCCTCTCGTCAGCGCCGACTTACCGTCGGTTCCGTGGCACTCGCACCCGCTCCGCCCCGCCGTCGCCCGGCGCTCGTGACGTTCTGGCGTTCGACGATCGGCAAGAAAGTCGTCATGGCCGTCACCGGCCTGATCTTCGTCGCGTTCCTGTTCGTGCACATGGCCGGGAACCTCAAGGTTTTCCTGGGACCGCAGCATTTCGACGACTACGCCGCCTGGCTGCGCACCATCGGCGAACCGGTGCTGCAGAACGCCTGGTACCTCTCGATCCAGCGGGTCGTGCTGCTGATCGCGTTGGTGCTGCACGTGGTCGCGGCGGTGCAACTGTCCAAACGGGACCGGCAAGCGCGTCCGGTCAAGTACGCGCACGGACAGCGGCGCAAGGCCAGTTTCGCGACGCACACCATGCGCTGGGGCGGCGCGACGCTCGCGCTGTACATCGTGTGGCACATCCTGGACCTCACCGTCGGCGTGGCCAACCAGGACTTCCGCGACGGCCAGCCGTACCACAACATCGTCGCGGACTTCCAGGTCTGGTGGGTCAACCTGATCTACATCGTCGCGCTGCTGATGCTCGGCCTGCACATCAACCACGGCTTCTGGAGCGCGGCACAGACGCTCGGCATCACCAGCAAAACCCGCGACCGGGCGCTCAAAACCGCCGGGTCCGTCCTCGCCGTCGTGATCACCGGCGGCTTCCTGATCGTGCCGATCGCCGTGATGGCGGGATGGGTGGCCTGACATGAGCGACTACACGCTCGGCGAGCCGATCGCCGACACGCAAGCGCCGGACGGCCCGATCGAGGACCGCTGGGACAGCCGCCGCTTCGGCGCGAAGCTGGTCAACCCGGCCAACCGGCGGCGGCACCGGGTGATCGTGGTGGGCACCGGTCTCGCCGGAGCGTCCGCCGGAGCGACGCTCGCCGAACAGGGCTACCACGTGGTCCAGTTCTGCTTCCAGGACTCGCCGCGGCGCGCGCACTCGGTGGCCGCGCAGGGCGGGATCAACGCGGCGAAGAACTACCGCAACGACGGCGATTCGGTCTACCGGCTCTTCTACGACACGGTGAAGGGGGGCGACTTCCGGTCCCGGGAGTCCAATGTGTACCGGCTGGCGCAGGTGTCCACGCAGATCATCGACCAGGCGGTGGCCCAGGGCGTGCCGTTCGCCCGGGAGTACGGCGGGCTGCTCGACACCCGCTCGTTCGGCGGCGTCCAGGTGCAGCGCACGTTCTACGCCCGCGGCCAGACCGGGCAGCAGCTGCTGCTCGGCGCGTACCAGGCGCTGGCGCGGCAGATCGACGCCGGCGGCGTGGAGATGCACCCGCGCACGGAGATGCTGGACCTCGTCGTGTCCGAGGGGAAGGCACGCGGGATCGTCGCGCGCGACCTGGTCACCGGTGAGGTGACCACGCATCTCGCGGACGCCGTCGTGCTCGCGACCGGCGGCTACGGCAACGTCTTCTACTTGTCCACCAACGCGAAAGGCTCCAACGCCACCGCGATCTGGCGGGCGCACAAGCGCGGCGCGTACTTCGCGAACCCGTGCTTCACGCAGATTCACCCGACCTGCATCCCGCGTTCGGGCGAACATCAGTCGAAGCTGACGCTGATGAGCGAGTCGCTGCGCAACGACGGCCGGATCTGGGTGCCGAAGCAGCCGCAGGACCCGCGTCCGCCGCAGGAGATCCCGGAGTCCGAACGGGACTACTACCTGGAGCGGATGTACCCGAGCTTCGGCAACCTGGTGCCGCGCGACATCGCGTCGCGGGCGGCGAAGAACGTCTGCGACGCCGGGTTCGGCGTCGGTCCCGGCGGGCTCGGCGTGTACCTGGACTTCGCGGACGCGATCGAGCGGATGGGCCGCCCGGCGGTGGAAGCCAAGTACGGCAACCTGTTCGACATGTACGAGCGGATCACCGCGGAAAACCCGTACGAGGTCCCGATGCGGATCTACCCGGCGATCCACTACACGATGGGCGGGCTGTGGGTCGACTACGACCTGCAGAGCACGGTGCCCGGCCTGTTCGTGATCGGCGAGGCCAACTTCTCCGACCACGGCGCGAACCGGCTCGGCGCGTCCGCGCTGATGCAGGGTCTCGCCGACGGCTACTTCGTGCTCCCGGCCACGCTCAACGACTACATCGCCCGCGGCAGCTTCCCCGCGCTCGACCCGGCGGATCCTACGGTCGCGCAAGCGGAAACCGCGGTGCGCGACCGGCTGGAACGGCTGCTGTCGGTGCGCGGCACCCGGAGCGTCGACTCGTTCCACCGCGAGCTGGGCCACCTGATGTGGGACCACTGCGGGATGTCCCGGTCCGCCGAAGGCCTGCGGAAAGCGCTCGACCGCATTCCGGAGCTGCGCGCCGAATTCTGGCGGGACGTCCGCGTCCCGGGCACCGGAGCGGAACTGAATCAGGAACTCGAGAAGGCCGGTCGCGTCGCCGATCTCCTCGAACTCGCCGAATTGCTGCTGCTCGACGCACTGGTGCGCGAGGAATCGTGCGGCGGCCATTTCCGCGAGGAACACCAAACCGAAGACGGCGAGGCGCAGCGCGACGACGAGCGGTTCTCGTACGTCTCGGCCTGGGAGTACGGCGAAAAGCCGGTGCTGCACCAGGAAATCCTGAACTTCGAGCACGTCCACCCCACCCAGCGGAGCTACACGTGAAACTCACCCTGCGGGTCTGGCGCCAGTCCGGCCCGGACGACGACGGCAGGCTGGTCGACTACCCGGTCGACGACGCCAGCCCGGACATGTCGTTCCTGGAACTTCTCGACGTCCTCAACCAGCATCTCATCGAGGACGGCGCCGAGCCGATCGCGTTCGACCACGACTGCCGCGAGGGCATCTGCGGCTCGTGCGGCGTGGTGATCAACGGCCGGGCGCACGGCCCGGAACGCACCACGACCTGCCAGCTGCACCTGCGCTCGTTCCGCGACGGCGACGTGCTGGACGTGGAACCGTGGCGCGCCAAGGGTTTCCCGGTGATCAAGGACCTGGTGGTCGACCGGTCGGCGTTCGACCGGATCATCGAGGCGGGCGGCTACGTCACCGCCCCGACCGGCAGCGCGCCGGAAGCGCACGCGACGCCGGTGCCGAAGCCGGACGCGGACCTCGCCTTCGACAACGCGACCTGCATCGGCTGCGGCGCGTGCGTCGCGGCCTGCCCGAACGGGTCGGCGATGCTGTTCACCTCGGCGAAGGTGGCGCACCTGAACTCGCTGCCGCAGGGCCAGCCGGAACGCGCTCAACGCGTGCTCGACATGGTGGAAACCATGGACGCAGCCGACTACGGCGGCTGCACCAACACTGGCGAATGCGTCGCCTCCTGCCCCAAAGGGATCCCGCTGACCAGCATCGCGAACCTCAACCGCGAATTCCTGAAAGCCAGCCGCTCACGACGGTAACCAGACGCGCGCGGCTGTCTCCCGTCCGGAATCGTCCTACGGGAGACCGCCCCCGCGCATGGCGGCCTGCCAGAACGCGCTCAACGCGTGCTCGACATGGTGGAAACCATGGACGCAGCCGACTACGGCGGCTGCACCAACACCGGCGAATGCGTCGCCTCCTGCCCCAAAGGCATCCCGCTGACCAGCATCGCGAACCTCAACCGCGAATTCCTGAAAGCCAGCCGCTCACGACGGTAACCAGACGCGCGGGACCGTCTCCCGTCCGGAACGGTTCCGGCGGGAGACAGCCGCAGCGCGGGCAGGTCAGGACTTCCTGCCCCGCTTGGTGTCGTCGTCGATGTCGATCCGCTCCTTGCGGACCTTGCCCTGGACGGTCTGCTCCTCGGTGACCTGCTCAGTGCCCAGGCGCACCCGCTCCACCGGCACGGTTTCCTTCTGCACCACCGGTTTCTCGGCGTGCAGCACGACGTCCTGCTCAGCCTCGCCGATCTCGGTCCGGCCCGCCGCCTTGGCGTCGGTGATCGGCTCGCGCTCGACGCGGACCTCCTCGTGCGTGACCGGCACGGTCACCTGCTCGTCCTCGGTCACCACGTACTTGCGCAGCCGGACGTGGCCGGTTTCGACCTGTTCGGTGCCGACCCGCAGGTGTTCCTCGGACCGCACCACGTCGCCGGCGCCGGACGCGTCGTGCCGTCCGCCCTTGGCTGCGTGCTCAGCGGTCGGGCGTCCCTTGGCCTGCGCGGTGTCCCGGCCGGTCGGCCGCGTCGTGCCAGCAACGCCGCCTGCCGCACCGCCAGCCGCGCCACCGGCTGCCGCGTCGCGGCCGCGGTCACGCATGTTCTCGCCGTTCCCGGCGCGCGGAGCGGGCAGGCCGTAGTACTTGTACAGCTCGACGCTTTCCTTTTCGGAGAGATGGCCCTCGGCGTCGATGCGCGGCGCGTCGGACACCTGGTCCTTCGCGACCTGGACGTGCAGGCCGTCGCTCTCCATGTCCGCGCCCGACAGCGGCACGAAGCTTTCCTTCTGGCCGAACAGCCCGGTTTTCACCGTCACCCACTCCGGCCGCCTGGTGTCGTCGGCGAGATAAACCGTGCCCACCTTGCCGATCTTGCTGCCGGAATTGTCCATCACGGTGCTGTCGACGAGGTCCTGCGGCTGCATTGCGCGTACCATGGATCCACTCCATTTCCCGAATCGGAATTTCTCCTCCGCGTCCCACTCTCCGGCTGGTCACAGCCCCGCGCAAGCGTCGTACCCCTCAGCCGAGCGACCCCGTTTCGTGTCAGTTTGCGGACCGGAATCAGCGGGTACTTCCGTCGTAAGGGGACCGTTCTCGCGGACCCGGCGGAATGGGCGCGAATTGTTCGCCCACCAGGGAAAGAATAGCCGCCAGCGAATTCCGGAGGCGGCACGCGGCCCGAAGGGATTCGCCTGCGCGAAAACCGGATGCGGCCCGCCGGACCGGTCGGCTAGGCTTCCGGCCCATGGGTGCCTTTTTCTCCGCCTGCGCGTTGACTCGCCTGCGCAACGCCTGAGCGCCGGACGCACACCGCTCCGTCGCGCTCTCCCGTTGTCCGTCCGGGCTGCTTGTCTTGGCACCCGGGTCGCTTCCTCATGCGCGGAGTACGCACCCCGATGTCTGCCCGACCCTTCGGCGGACGGCACGAGCTCGGCCAGAACTTCCTGGCCGACCCCGCCGTCATCGCCGCTGTCTGCACTGCCGCCGCCCGCACCACCGGCCCTCTCGTGGAACTCGCCGCGGGCGACGGCGCGCTGACCGTCCCGCTCAGCCGCACCGGCCGCCCGCTCACCGCGGTCGAACTCGACCCCCACCGCGCCCGCCGCCTCGCCCGGCGCACCGGCGACCACGTCGAGGTCGTCCACGGCGACCTGCTCCGGCACCGGCTGCCCGACGTTCCGCACACCGTCGTCGGCAACCTTCCCTTCCACCTCACCACCGCGGCCCTGCGCCGGTTGTTCCGGCAGCCGCACTGGGAACTCGCGGTGCTGCTGGTGCAATGGGAGGTCGCCCGCCGCCGGGCCGGGATCGGCGGTGCCTCCCAGATGACTGCCGCCTGGTGGCCGTGGTTCGAGTTCGCCGTCCCCGCCCGGGTCCCGGCGCACGCGTTCCGTCCTCGCCCGGCCGTGGACGGCGGGATCCTCGTGATCACCCGCCGCCCGGAACCGCTCGTCGCCGGCCAGGCGGAGTACCAGGAGTTCGTCCGCGAAGTCTTCACCGGACGCGGCCGCGGGCTCGGCGGGATCCTGCCCCGCACCGGCCGCCTCAGCGTCCGTGCGACGCGGACTTGGCTTGGGCGGCAACGGCTGTCGCCGCAAGCGCTCCCCCGCGACCTGACCGCCGGGCAATGGGCGTCGCTGTGGGAGCTGGCGCGGTGAGCCTGCATCGATTGACCCGATGCAGGGCAGCGAAAAGCTCTGCTTTCCCGCACCCCGGGGAGCTGGTGATAGTGAACGGAAGCGACGAAAGGCGGTTCCGGGAATGAAGCACGGCGACTGGGTGCACGAGGCCGCGCGGCTGCGTCCCCGCGAAGCGGCCTTTGTGGACGGTGACTGGCTCGAAGCCAAGTCCGGCAAGACTTTCGCCGACGTCAATCCCGCCACCGGGCACCCAGTCGCGCACGTGGCCGAATGCGGCCGGGACGAGATCGACGCCGCGGTCGCCGCCGCGCGACGCGCGTTCGAGGACGGCCGCTGGTCCCGGCTCGCGGCGGCCGAGCGCAAGAAACGGCTGCTGAGGCTGGCCGAGCTGATCACGGCGCACGGACCGGAGCTGGCGCTCTGCGACACCCTGGACGTCGGCCGTCCGATCTCGGACACGTTCGGCCAGGACGTGCCCGCGACCGCCGAATGCTTCGCCTGGTACGCCGAAGCGCTCGACAAGCGCTACGACGAGGTCGCGCCCACCCCTCCGGGCAATTTCGCGGCGATCCGGCGGGTGCCGCTCGGAGTGGTGGGCGCGGTCGTGCCGTGGAACTTCCCGCTCGACATCGCCGGGTGGAAACTCGCCCCGGCGCTGGCCGCGGGCAACAGCGTCGTCCTCAAGCCCGCCGAGCAGTCGCCGCTGTCCGCGCTGCGGCTGGGAGAATTGGCCGCGGAGGCGGGGATTCCGGACGGGGTGCTCAACGTCGTGCCCGGCTTCGGCGAAACCGCGGGACAGGCGCTGGGGAGGCATCCGGACGTCGACGTCCTCGCCTTCACCGGATCGACGCCGGTCGGCGGGCTGTTCCTGCGCTACGCCGGGGAGTCGAACCTCAAGCAGGTCTGGCTCGAATGCGGCGGCAAAAGCCCGGTCGTGGTGTTCGCCGACGCCGACCTCGACGCCGCGGCGGATCTGGTCGCGTTCGGGTTCTGCGCGAACTCCGGCCAGGTCTGTTCGGCCACGACCCGCCTGCTCGTCGAAGCATCGGCGGCGGGCGAATTCCTCGCCCGGCTGCGAGAGAAGATCGGCGAGTGGGTGCCCGGGGATCCGCTGGACCCGGCCACGAAACTGGGTCCGATGATCGACGAGAACGCCGCGGCGCGCGTGCTGGCTGCCGTCGAGGCCAGCAGCGGAACCGTCCTCGCGGGCGGCACGCGTCGCGGCGCGTTCCTCGATCCGACCATCGTGACCGGCCTGGCCGCCGACGATCCGCTGGTCACCGACGAGTTGTTCGGGCCGGTGCTCGCCACCCTCCCGTTCGGGACCGAAGCCGAAGCGATCCGGCTCGCCAACGACACCCCGTACGGCCTCGCCGCGTCCGTCTGGACCCGCGACCTCGCCCGCGCGCACCGCGTCTCCGACGGAATCCACGCCGGGACCGTCTCGGTGAACACAGTGGACGCGCTCAGCACCGCGACCCCGTTCGGCGGCTTCAAGCAGTCCGGCTTCGGCCGCGACCTTTCCCTGCACTCATTCGACAAATACACCGGCCTCAAGACGGTCTGGACGGCCTACGCCTGACCGAGGTCGCGTCCGGCTTCCGCGGCCAGATACCCGAGCAGCAACTCGCGCGTCCTGGCTGCGGACAGGCTGGTGTTGCGCCCGGCGAGATGCAGGCCGTAAGCGTCCTCCAGAGCCACCGCGTTCGCCGCGATGTCCTCAGCACCGCGACCCCGTTCGGCGGTTTCAAGCAGTCCGGCTTCGGCCGCGACCTTTCCCTGCACTCGTTCGACAAATACACCGGCCTCAAGACGGTCTGGACGGCCTACGCCTGACCGAGGTCGCGTCCGGTTTCCGCGGCCAGGTACCCGAGCAGCAACTCGCGTGTCCTGGCTGCGGACAGGCTGGTGTTGCGCCCGGCGAGATGCAGGCCGTACGCGTCTTCGAGGGCCACCGCATTCGCCGCGATGTCCGCCGCGGGCGACCGCAGCTGAAACGCCCCGGTGTCCTGACCGTGGGCGAGCGCGGCCGAGTACAGCGACACCTCGCGGTCCCACAACGCCGTCATCAACACCGCGTGCGCCGGGTTGCGCGCCGCGTGGACGTGCATTTCGTACAGCACCCGGCTCAGCGGATCGCCCTCGCCCGCCGGGAGCCCCGCGTCGACCAGCCGCACCAGCCGCCGGACGGGATCGTCCTCGGCTTCCGCGGCGCGCGCTCGCGCCCAGTAGAACCGGTCGACCGCGTCGCGGTGCAGTTCGAACAGCAGGTCGTCGAGGTCCGGGTAGTAGTAGCTGACCGAGCCTGCCGACAGTCCGGCCTCCTCGGCGACGTCGCGCACGCGGAGCCCGGCCAGCCCCCGCGTCCGGATCGCGCGGGCGGCCGCCGCCACCAGCTCGTCGCGCCGCTTCGCCTGGTCCTTGGGTCGTGCCACGTCCAGGATTATTGATGACGTGCATCGAAAAACCCAGTACCGGTTCCGGAGAACCCACCCCGTAAGGGCCTTGCCTCCCGGACCGGCAGCGCGCATTCTTTGCGACAGACCGCAAAGAATGAGGAGACGCGCATGGCCCACCCCCTCTCGCGCCTGACCGAAGACGAGGTCGCCCGCAACCGCGCGCTGCTCGCCGGAGCCGGGATCGCGACCGAGAGCACCCGGTTCGCGCTCGTCTCGCTGCTGGAACCGGCGAAAGCGGCCGTGCTGGCCTGGCAGCCGGGCGACCCGGTCGACCGCCGCGTCCGTTCGCTGCTGCTCGACCGGCGGACCGGCGCCGTGCGCGAAACGGTCGTGTCGCTGACCAGCGGCGAGCTCGTGGCCGACCGGGCGGTGGACGTCGTCGCCGAGGGGCAGCCGCCGATCCTGCACGAGGAGTTCGACCTGGTCGAGGAGATCCTCTGGAAGGACGAGGCGTGGAACGCGGCGATGCGCCGCCGCGGCATCGACGAACCCCGTTCGGTCCGGATCTCCGCCCTGAGCGCCGGGTGCTTCGACATCCCTGGCGAGACCGGGCTGCGGCTCGTGCGCTGCCTGGCGTTTCTGCAGCTCAACAAGGACGACAACCTCTGGGCGCACCCGATCGACGGCGTCGTCGCCTACGTCGACCTGATCGCCGGCCGCGTGCACGACCTCGTCGACGACGGCCCGGCCGACATCCCGCGCACCGCCTACGACTACCACCTCGACGGACCCGTCCGCGACACGCAGAAACCCATCGTGATCACCCAGCCCGAGGGGCCGAGCTTCACGGTCGACGGCGACGTCGTCACGTGGGAGAAGTGGCAGTTCCGGATCGGCTTCAACGCGGTCGAAGGCCTTACCCTGCACCAAATCGGCTTCCAGGACGGCGACCGGCTGCGTCCGGTCGTCTACCGCGCGTCGGTCGCCGAGATGGTCGTGCCGTACGGCGATCCGAGCCCAGTCCGGTTCTGGCAGAACTACTTCGACGCCGGGGAGTATTCACTGGGCAAGGAAGCCAACTCGCTGACCCTTGGCTGCGATTGTCTCGGCGAGATCCGCTACTTCGACGCCGTCCTGCACGACGACGACGGGCATCCGCACACCATCGCGAACGCGATCTGCATGCACGAGGAAGACGCTGGCGTGCTGTGGAAGCACACTGACCACTACAACGGCAGTGTTTCCACCCGCCGGCAGCGTCGGCTGGTCGTCTCGTTCTTCGTGACGGTCGGCAATTACGACTACGGCTTCTACTGGTACCTCTACCTCGACGGCACGATCGAACTCGAGTGCAAGGCCACCGGGATCGTCTTCACCTCGGCCTTCCCCGCCGACGACGACTACCCGTGGGCCGCCGAAATCGCCCCTGGCATCGGCGCGCCGTTCCACCAGCACCTGTTCTCCGCGCGGCTGGACATGATGGTCGACGGCCTCACGAACGCCGTCGACGAAATCGACGCGCAACGCGTCCCGATCGGCCCGGGCAATCCGCACGGCAACGCTTTCACCCGGAAGATCACCAGGCTGGCCAAGGAATCCGAGGCCGCCCGGCTCGCCGACGGCAACCTCGGCCGCACCTGGCGGATCAGCAATCCGGAGTCTCGCAACGCCCTCGGCCAGCCCGTCGGGTACACGCTGCATCCCGAAGGCCAGCCGCCGTTGCTGGCCGACGACGCGTCCTCGATCGCCCGCCGCGCTGCCTTCACCCGCAAGCACCTCTGGGTCACCGCGTATGCCGAGGACGAACGCTTCCCGGCGGGCGAGTACGTCAACCAGAACAATGGCAACACCGGCATCGACACCTGGATCCAGGCCGACCGCGACCTCGACGGCACCGACCTCGTCGTGTGGCACACCTTCGGGCTCACGCACTACCCGCGCACCGAGGACTGGCCGATCATGCCCGTCGACCACACCGGGTTCACGCTCAAGCCCAGCGGATTCTTCGACGTCAACCCCGCGCTGGACACGCCCGCGCCGAAACCGCAGCATCCCGGCTGCTGCCACTGAGGCAGGATGTCGGCATGAGCGAGCCTTCCTTCACCCTCGTGCAGCTGCGCTATTTCGAGGCGGCGGCGCGGCACCTGAGCATGACTGCCGCGTCGAAGGAGCTGATGGTTTCGCAGTCGGCCGTTTCGACGGCGATCGCGCAGCTGGAGAAGGAAATGGGCGTGCAGTTCCTGCTGCGCCACCACGCCCGCGGGCTCAGCCTGACCACCGCCGGCGAGGAGTTCTACAAGCGGGTGCTGGATTTCCTGGCGCACGGCGCGGAGCTGGTCGAAACCGCGCGGCAATCCGGCACCGACCTGGTCGGCACGCTCACCGTCGGCTGTTTCACCACGCTCGCGCCGTTCCGCCTGCCGAGCCTGCTGGCCGAGTTCGAAACCCGGCATCCGCGCGTGCACGTCTCCCTGCGCGAGGGCGAGCACAAGGCGCTCAAGGCCGCGTTGCGAGCGGGCGAGACCGAGCTGGCGATGCTGTACGGCTACGACCTCGACGACGACATCGACCGCGAGGTGGTCGGCACCGCCGCGCCGTACGCGCTCGTCTCCGAGGACCACCGGCTCGCCCGGCGGAAGAGCCGCAAGGTGTCGCTGCACGAGCTGGCGGAGGAGCCGATGGTGCTGCTCGATCTGCCGCACAGCCGGGAGTACCTGCAGTCGATCCTGAGCGACGCCGGCGTGGCGCCGCGGGTTCGGCACCGGACGAGCGGATACGAGACGGTGCGGGCGCTGGTGGCTTCCGGGCATGGGTTCGCGTTGCTCAACCAGCGCCCGCCTGCTGACACGACTTACGCGGGGGCGAGCGTGGTGCCGCTGGAGCTGACCGACGATGTTCCGTCGCTGGAGATCGTGCTCGCGACGATGCGCGGGGTTCGGCTGACCCGGCGGGCGCAGGAATTCCGGGAGCTGTGCCGCGCGCAGTACTCGTCCTGAGCGAAGAGCCGCGTCAAAGCAGCCCTTCCAACGCCCGGCGCGCGCGAGCCGCCGCCTGCACATCGCCGTGCAACTGCCGGAAATGGTTCAGCGCCAGCATGATCGCGACGACCTCATAGAGCAGCTGGTCGATGTCCGTGTCCGGCGGCAGTTCCCCGAGGCTCACCGCGCGCCAGATGTTGACCCGCAGCTCCCGTTGCCAGAACGCGCTCATCCGGACGACGGCGTCGCGCACCGGTCCTTCGCGGCCGTCGAATTCGGCCGCCGCGGCGGTGAAGAAGCAGCCGCCTGGCAGCAGGTCGCGTTCCAGGTAGGAGATCCAGGCCTCCCCCGCCGCCCGGAGGTAGGGCAGGCCGCGCGGGACGCCGCGGGCGCGTTCGGGCACCTCGCGGACGAACAGCTCGGCGGCGGCGTCGATCACGGCCAGTTGCAGGCTCTCTTTGGCGCCGAAATGCCCGATCACGCCCGCCTTGCTCATCCCCAGCTCGGCGGCGAGCCGCCCGATGGTCAGCCCCTCCAGGCCCTCGGCGGAGGCGAGCACCAGGCCGAGGTCGAGGATGCGCTGCCGGGTGTGGCGGGTCTCGGCGGCGGTCTTCCGGGGACTCATGAAACCACTATAGATTACGAACGATCGGTCGCTATATTGAGCCGGACCCCGTGAGGAGACCCAGATGCCCGCTTCCCGCATCACCGCGCTCGGCCACCACCAGCCCGCCCGCGTGCTGACCAACGCCGACCTCGAAGACATGGTCGACACGACCGACGAGTGGATCCGCCGCCGCACCGGCATCGCCACCCGGCACATCGCGGACGGCTCGGTCGCCGACCTGGCTACCGAAGCCGCCGCGAAGGCACTCGCCGGGGCCGGGCTCGAACCCGGCGAGATCGGCCTGGTCGTGGTCGCCACCTGCAGCGCGATCGACCGCTGCCCGTCGATCGCCGCCCAGGTCGCGGGCCGTCTCGGCATCCCGGCCGCGGTCTGTTTCGACCTCAACAACGGATGCGCCGGCTTCTGCACCGCACTCGCCACCGCGGACCACGCCGTCCAAGCCGGTGCGGCCCGGCACGCTTTGGTCATCGGCGCGGAGAAGATGTCGGACATCACCGACTGGACCGACCGCAGCACCTGCGTCCTGCTCGGCGACGGAGCAGGTGCCGCAATCCTCAGCGCAGCAGACGCTCCGGCGGTCGGCCCGGTCGTCTGGGGCTCCGACCCGACGCGCCGGCAGCTGGTCCGGCTCGTGGACGAATGGCAGCCCGCGTTCGCGCAAGACGGCCAGTCGGTGTTCCGCTGGGCGACCCAGGAGCTGCCCGCCGTCGCGGCGGAAGCCTGCGCTCGCGCGGGCATCGCCACCACCGACCTCGCCGGAGTCGTCACCCATCAGGCGAATCTGCGGATCATCGAGGCACTGACCGCCCGGCTCGAACTGCGCGAGGACGTGGTGATCGGCCGTGACGTGGTGGATTCCGGCAACACGTCGGCAGCGTCCGTCCCACTCGCACTGTCCAAAATGGTCTCTCGCGGCGAGCTGCCGTCCGGCGGGCCGGTGCTGCTGTTCGCTTTCGGCGGCGGGCTCTCCTGGGCCGGCCAGGTCGTGACCTGTCCGTGAAGGACCTGGGATCCGCTCGTTCTCGGCGAAAACGGTCCAGGTCAGCGTCCGGCACCGCGTTCATTCCCGGGCGCCGGACCGCTGCCTGGCCGCCGTCGAGGGCTGGCTCTGGTACCCGCGCTGAATCGCCACGTGATCCGCCACGAACTTCGCGTCGTGCCAGACGCCCCAGATGAAACTCGACCCGCGCCGCGCCAGCCACGGCAAGCCGATGAAGTACACGCCCGGCTCCACCGACACTCCGCGACGGTGCTTCGGCCGCCCGTTCTCGTCGAAGGCGTCCACCTGCAGCCAGCTGTAGTCGACGGCGAACCCCGTGGCCCAGACGATCGAGGTCACCCCGGCCGCGGCCAGATCCAGTTCCAGCAGCGGATCAGTGACGCACGCCGGGTCCGGGCCGAGGTCGCGGGCGGACGGTTCCTCGGGCAGGTCGAGGCCGTTGCGGACGACGTAGGCGTCGGCTTCGTCAAGCAGGGCAAGGTAATTCTCGTCGCCCGCCGCGATGTTCTTCGCTAGGTCCGTCGCGAAGCTGAGCTTGCCTTCGGCGTATGCGCCGGTCATCCCGACGAGCGTGATGCCGAGCCCGGCCAGAGCGCGGAAGTCCACGGTGTGCCCGCCGCGCGCGCCGCTCACCGCGATGGTGACGTGTTCCGCTCCGGCGGGCGGCGTCTCGGCGTCCCACTTGCCCAGAACGCCCAGCCACCAGCAGAAGTCGCGGTCGCGGTAGCTGCGCGGCGGCCGGTCGTGCGGGCCGACGGACAGGTACACCTCGCGTCCGGACCGGCGAAGTTCCTCGGCGATCTGCACGCCTGACGAACCCGCGCCGACCACCAGCACCGCGCCTTCGGGAAGCTGCCCGGGGTTCCGGTAACCGCTGGAGTGCAACTGCACCGGTCCGGCGTCGGCAGGCACGATCGGCGGGATCACCGGACGCTGGAACGGGCCCGTCGCGGCGATGACGTACCGGGCGTCGAGGGCGCCGTCCGAGGTTTCGACGCGGAATCCGGGCCTGCCCTCGTGCCGCCGCACGGACGTCACCTCGACCCCGGTGCGGACCGGAGCGGCGATTTTTTCCGCGTACGCCTCGAAATAGCTCGCGACCTGCTCCTTCGACGCAAACTCGCCGGGAGCCACGTCGGGGAATTCCAGGCCGGGGAACCGGTCGTGCCACGCCGGGCCGTTCGCGACGAGCGAGTCCCACCGTTCCGAGCGCCAGCGTTCGGCGATCCGGTTCCGTTCCAGGACGACGTGCGGCACGCCGCACTCGCTCAGGTGCTCGCTCATCGCCAGGCCGGCCTGTCCCCCGCCCACGACGAGGGCCTCCACCTGTTCGCTCGACATCCCAGACCTCCGCTCCGGCTCCGGCGCGGTTCAGCGCCGCCTCCCCGGATCCTCACGGCCCGCCCTGCCCGTGTCCAACAGATGTTTCCGGCACTCAAGATCTGATTTCCCGATGCAGAGTGCATCGATTCAACCGATGCATTGGTCCGGAAACATCTACTGGACAGAACCTCGGCGGCGCGGTCAGGCTGAGGCGTCCGACGACCGCCGCACGGAAGGCCCCGCAGTGACTGTCCACCGTCGCATCCGCCCGTTCAACACGCGGGACACCTACCCGGAGCAGAACCTCGACAACGACCTGTGCCAGGCCGTCGTCGCCAACGGCACGGTCTACGTGCGCGGCCAGATCGGGCAGGACCTCGACACGAGCGAATCGGTCGGGATCGGCGACGTCGCCGCGCAGGCCGAACAGGCGATGGCGAACATCAAGATGCTGCTCGAAGAAGCGGGCAGCCGGATGGAGCATCTGGTCAAGCTCACCATCTACCTCGTCGACCCGCGCTACCGCGAGGCGGTCTACCGCACCGTCGGGCGCTGGACCAAGGGCGTGCACCCGATCTCGACCGGCGTGGTCGTGTCCGCGCTCGCCCGGCCGGAGTGGCTGTGCGAGATCGACGCCATCGCGGTGATCCCGGAGGAGGCGAAGTGACCTTTTCGATCGTCGCCCGCGACACGTCCGGCGGCACCGTCCGGTTCGGCATCGCGGCCAGCTCGTCCAGTCCGGCGGTCGTCGCCCGGGTCGCGCACTTGCGCCCGGGCCTCGGCGCGGCGGCCTCGCAGAACATCACCGACCCGCGGCTCGGCGGACGGCTGCTGGACCGGCTCGCCGAGCACGGCGACCCGGAGAAGGCGCTGGCCGAGGTCACGTCGACGGCGGAGCACATCGAGTACCGGCAGCTGACCGTGCTCGGCCAGACCGGACCCGGTTTCGCTTACAGCGGCTCGAAAACCCTCGGCACGCACGCGTCGGCGACATCGGACGGCGTGGTCGTGGCGGGCAACATGCTGGCGGGCGACCACATTCCGCAGTCCATGGTGGACGCTTTCACCGACGCCACCGGCGAACTGGAACAACGCCTCGTCGCGGCGATGCGGGCCGGGCTCGCGGCGGGCGGCGAGGAAGGCCCGGTTCGGTCGGCCGGGCTGGTCGTGGTGTCCGCGGCGGACTGGCCGGTCACCGATCTGCGCGTGGACTGGGCGGACGAGCCGATCGAGCAGCTCGCCGAACTCCTCGACGTCTGGCTCCCCCAGCGCGACGACTACGTCACCCGCGGCCTGAACCCCGCGGCCGCGCCGTCTTACGGCGTGCCGGGAGACGAGTGATGGCCACGCCCAAAGCGGCCGCCCGCACCGTGGTCGAGCGGCACGCCGACGAGCTGATCCAGCTGTCCGAGCGTCTGCACGCGGACCCGGAAACCGCGTGGGAAGAGCATCGCGCGGCCGCCGCGGTGCCGGAACTGCTCGACCGGGCCGGGTTCGCGGTCACGGCGAAGTACCTCGGTCTGGACACCGCGTTCCACGCCAGCTTCGGCTCCGGGCCCAAGCGGATCGCGCTGTGCGCCGAGTACGACGCCCTGCCCGGCCTGGGCCACGCGTGCGGGCACAACCTCATCGCGGCCAGCTCAATCGGGGCCGCGCTGGGGCTCGCCCAGGTCGCCGACGACCTCGGGATCACCGTCGAGGTCTACGGAACCCCGGCTGAGGAGGGCGGTGGCGGGAAGATCGAACTGCTGGAGCGCGGCGCTTTCACGGGGGTCGACCTCGCGATGATGGTGCACCCGGCACCGGTCGACGTCGCCGAAGCGCGGCCGTTCGCCGTCAGCCACTCGAAGATCTCCTACACCGGCAAGTCCGCGCACGCGGCCGCGTATCCCGAAGCCGGGGTCAACGCCGCCGACGCGTTCACCGTCGCCCAGGTCGCGATCGGCCTTCTGCGGCAACAACTTCCCGCCTCGGCACGCGTGCACGGGATCGTGACGCACGCCGGGGACGCCCCCAACGCGATCCCCGAGCACGCGTCCGGCCGGTGGTACGTGCGAGCCGAGACGCTGGCGGAACTGTCCGAATTGGAGCCACGCGTCATGCGGGCTTTCGAAGCCGGGGCACTCGCCACCGGTTGCGAGCTGAGCGTCGAGCCGGAAAGCAAGCCGTACGCCGAATTCCGCGCCGATGAACCGGCTTTGGCCGCCTACCGCGCCAACGCCCTCGAACTCGGCCGCGAGTTCGCGCCGGACGGCACGGCGTCGCGGATGAACCGCGCGTCCACCGACATGGGCAACGTCTCGCAGGTCGTGCCCGCGATTCATCCCTACATCGGCATCGGGTCGCTGCCCGCGATCAACCACCAGCGCGAATTCGCCGCGCACTGCGTCGGCGACACCGCGGAGCGTGCCCTGCTCGACGGTGCCATCGCGCTGGCGTGGACCGGCGTCGACCGCACCCTCTGAACCTCCTGCACCGGGAAGGACACCGATGTCCAGCACCCGCTCCGAGCACGACATGCTCGGCGAAATCAGCGTGCCCGGCGACGTCTACTACGGCGCGCACACCGCCCGTGCGCTGGTCAACTTCCCCATCACCGGCGAAACCCTCGCCGACCGGCCGCACCTCGTCGCCGCGCTGGCCACCGTCAAGGAGGCCGCCGCGCGGGCCAACGCTGAGGTCGGTGCCCTCTCCCCGGAGCGCGCCGCGGCGATCGGGCAGGCGTGCGCGGAAATCCGGGGCGGTCGGCTGCACGACCAGTTCGTCGTCGACCTCATCCAGGGCGGTGCCGGGACGTCGACGAACATGAACGCCAACGAGGTCATCGCCAACCGCGCCCTGGAACTGCTCGGCCACGCCCGCGGCGAGTACACCGAGCTGCATCCGCTCGACCACGTCAACCTCGGCCAGAGCACCAACGACGTCTACCCCAGCGCGGTCAAACTCGCCCTCGACCGGCATCTCGCCGAACTGCTCGCCGCGCTCGCCGGGCTACGGGAAGCGTTCGCGGACAAGGCGATCGAGTTCGCCGACGTCCTCAAGATGGGCCGCACCCAGCTGCAGGACGCCGTCCCGATGACGCTCGGCCAGGAGTTCGGCGCGTTCGCCGCCACGCTCGGCGAGGACGAACAGCGGCTCGCCGAAGCCCGGTTGCTGCTGCACGAGCTGAACCTCGGCGGCACCGCGATCGGCACCGGCCTCAACGCGCGTCCCGGGTACCGCGAGCGGGCTGTCGCACATCTGCGCGAGCTGACCGGCATCGCGACGCTCGTCTCCGCGCCCGACCTGATCGAGGCGACCCAGGACGTCGGCGTGTTCGTGCAGCTGTCCGGCGTGCTGAAACGCGTGGCGGTCAAAATGTCCAAGATCTGCAACGATCTCCGGTTGCTCTCGTCCGGGCCGCAGGCCGGGTTCGGCGAGATCGAACTGCCCGCCCGGCAGGCCGGGTCCTCGATCATGCCGGGCAAGGTCAACCCCGTCGTCCCGGAGACGGTCAACCAGATCGCCTTCGAAATCATCGGCCACGACGTGACGATCACGCTCGCTGCCGAAGGCGGGCAGCTCCAGCTCAACGCTTTCGAACCGGTCATCGCGCGAGCGCTGACCGCCGGGCTCGACCACCTCACTGCCGGTGCCCGGGTACTCGCCGAACGCTGCGTACGCGGCATCACCGCGCGCCGGGAGCACCTCGCCGATCTCGTCGCCACCTCGACCGGATTGGTCACCGCGCTAAGCCCGGCGCTCGGCTACGAAACCGCGTGCGGGCTCGCCCTGGAAGCGCACCAAACCGGACGCCCGGCCTTGGAACTGGTGCGGGAACGGCGGTTGCTGACCGACGACCAGGTGGGCGCGCTGATCACCCCGCAGGCCCTCACCGGCGGGCCGTCCCGCACGTGAACGCTGTGTTTCGCGGCTGTCAGCTGCTCGGATCGGCACAGCTCAGCGCTTCTGCATAACTCGAACCGATGCATTGCTTTGCTTATTACTTCTTGTTAGATGCCGTGGGCCGCTCTTAGCGTCCTCCCGGAGAACCGGTCCAAGGAGGCCATTCATGACCGCATCCGACGCCTCTCCGGCGCCCGACCTCGCCGAACAGAGCGCCGACCCCGCGACGCTGCGCCGCAGTGTCGCGGCCGGTGCCGTCGGCGTCTTCGTGCACTGGTTCGACTGGGCCGCCTACGCCTACCTCGCCGGCACCATCGCCTCGGTGTTCTTCCCGGCGGGCAACTCGACCGCGGGCCTGCTCGCGGTGTTCGGCGTCTTCGCGGTGTCGTTCGGCATCCGGCCGGTCGGCGCGCTGATCTTCGGGCCGCTGGGCGACAAGATCGGCCGCAAGCGCACGCTGTCGGTGGTCATCTTCGTGATGTCCGGGGCCACGCTCGTGATCGGCCTCCTGCCGGGCTACTCGACGATCGGCATCGCGGCCCCGATCCTGCTGGTGCTGCTTCGCCTGCTGCAGGGCCTCGCGGCGGGCGGCGAATTCGGCAGCGCGGCGAGCTTCCTGGCCGAGTACGCGCCGCGGCGGCGTCGCGGCTTCGGCGTCAGCTGGCTGGAAGTCGGCTCGCTGCTGGGCTTCCTCGCCGGTTCGTTCGTGTTCCTGCTGCTGTCGATCGGACTGACGAACGCGCAGCTGGCGTCGTGGGGCTGGCGCGTCCCGTTCCTGATCGCCGCGCCGCTGGGCATCATCGGGTTCGTCATCCGCAGCAAGATCGAGGACACGCCCGAGTACCGCGCCCTCGAAGCGACCGACAACGTGCCCCGCAGCCCGGTCCGGGAACTGTTCCGCCACAACAAGAAGCAGCTGCTCCAGGCGGCCGGGCTGATGACGATGATGCACGTGCCGTTCTACGCCGTGCTCACCTACCTGGTCACCTACGAAACCGACTATCTCGGCCACTCGTCCGGCAGCGCGGCGGCACTGTCCACGGTGATCTCGCTCGTCGGGCTGGTCCTCGTGCCGTTCTTCGGCCGGCTTTCCGACCGGGTCGGGCGAAGGCTGGTCCTGATCGGCGCGGGCGCGGCGCTGTTCGTCTTCGCCGTCCCCGCGTACCTGCTGATGCGCACCGGCCTCGTCGGCACCTGGATCGGCGGGCTCGCCCTCGGCGCGATCCTGGCGGCGATCCTCGGCACCTACGCGGTGTGGTCGGCGGAGATCTTCCCGACCCGCACCCGGCAAAGCGGACTGTCCATCGCGTACAACATCACCGCCGCGCTGTTCGCGGGCACCGTGCCGTACCTGATGACCGTCCTGATTTCCGCGACCGGCAGCACGCTCGTGCCCGGCCCGTACCTGATGGCCGCCGCGGCGGTCGGTCTCGTCGCCGCGTTCTCGATGCGCGAGACCGCCGGAACCCCGTTGCTGCACAAGGAAGACCTGGAGAACACCGAAGCCTGACTCCCCCTCGATTCACCAAAGGCGGTGAAGCGTGTCCGAACCCACCTTCGTCAACAGCGAATCCGGAAACCTGCGCCGGAATCTGCGCCGGATCGATTCGATCTTCCTCGCGATCGCGGCCATCATCTCGGTGGACACCATCGGCCAGATCGCGACCTCGGGGGCGGAGGCGGTCACCTGGACCGCCGTGCTCCTCGTGCTGTTCCTGTTCCCGTACGGCCTGGTCATGGCCGAACTCGGGAGCGCGTTCCCGGCGGAGGGCGGGCCGTTCGTCTGGCTGCGCCTCGCGTTCGGGAAGCTGCCCGCCGCGCTCGGCACGCTGCTGTACTGGATCACCAACCCGGTGTGGCTCGGCGGATCGATCACCTTCCTCGCGGCGGCGACCTGGCAGCAGTACCTCGTCCCGGCCTCGCCGGGCGGGTTCGCGGACTACGCGTTCAAGCTGGTGTTCATCTGGCTGGCGATCCTCGGCGCGGTGGTCAGCCTGCGGTACGGCAAGTGGTTCATCGCCGCCGGGGCCTTGCTGAAGGTCGGGCTCGTGGTGCTTTTCGCCGTCACCGCGGCGATCTACGCCGCGCGCAACGGCGTCCACGGCTCACTGGCCTTCTCCCCCACCATCGGCGGATTCCTCGCCGTGGTCCCGGTTCTGATATTCGCCCTCGTCGGCTTCGAAGCGCCCAACGGCGCCGCGGAGGAGATGCACAACCCGCGGCGCGATGTCCCGATCACGGTCGGCGTTTCCGGTCTGGTGTCGGCGTTGTGCTACCTGGTGCCGGTTTTCGGCATCGTCCTGGTGATGCCGCCGGACAAGATCAACGGGCTCGGCGGATTCCTCGACGCGGTGCGCCAGGTGTTCTCCGTCTACGGCGGCGCCGCGGACGGGATGCTGACGCTCGCCGCCGTCGTGTTCATTTTCGTCCTGCTGAACCAGGGCTGCTCGTGGATGATCGCCTCGGACCGCATCCAGGCGATGGCCGCGGTCGACGGCGCGTTCCCGCGCTGGTTCGGGGCGTTCCATCCGAAGCTCAACACGCCGTTGCGGGTCAACCTGCTCTCCGGCGTGGTCGCGACCGCGTTCACGGTGGCGGCGACGATCGTGCAGAGCAGTTCGGCCTCGGCGGTGTTCGCGGTGGTGCTCAACATCGCGGTCAGCACGCTGCTGCTGTCGTACCTGCTGATCTTCCCGACAATCCTGGTGCTGCGGCGGAAATACCCCGCGGCGGACCGCCCGTTCCGGGTTCCCGGCGGACGGATCGGACTGTGGGTCAGCTCGGTGCTGATCTACGCGTGGATCCTGCTGGGCGCGTGGCAGACGGTGGTGCCCGGGGTGCTGGACCGCGCGCTCGGGGTCCCCTACGACTTCGAGGGCACCTGGGGCGTGTCGCGGCTGACCTTCGAACTGTTCACCGCCGGAACGCTGGCGGTGCTGATCGGGTTCGGGTTCGTCGGCTACCTCATCGCCCGCAGGCAACCCGCGCCGGTCGCGGAAGTCCCGCAACCGGCGTAGGAGTCAGACCTTCCGGCCCACCACACCCGCCACGCACCGGGCGGCGTCGCTCAGCGGCTTCAGCCTCGGACCGTCCTGCCACCATTCGTCCGCGACGGACAAGCCGGGCCCGTCCGTGCGGCTTGGCGGGAGCAGTTCGAGACCGGGCAGCATCGCCTCGATCTCGGCGCGGGTCCGGAACCGCCCAGCGCCCAGCGGTCCGGACACGAGGATCTCCTCGATCCGCTTCGCGACCGCGGTCAGCTCCGGCACCTCGGGGTCGTAGAAGTGCGCCATGGCGACGTACGAACCGGGCGCGAGGGCGTCGATGTACTCGCGCATCACCTCGACCGCGCCGTCGCCCTCGTAGTGGTGCATGGTGCCGATGTGCAGGAGCGCGACCGGCTCCGAGAAGTCGATGTACTCGCGCACGGTTTCGTGCTGCAGCACGGCCCGCGGCTCGAAGATGTCGGCCTCGACCATGTGCGTGAAGTCGTTGTCCTCCAGCAGCGCGCGGCCGTGCGCGAGCACCACCGGGTCGTTGTCGACGTACACCACGTGCGCGTCGCGGTGGTAGCGCTGGACGATCTGGTGGGTGTTCTCGGCGGTCGGCAGGCCGGAACCGCAGTCGAGGAACTGGCGGATGTCGGTCTGGCTCGCCAGCATGCGCAGCGCGCGGTTGTGGAAACCGCGGTTGCCGCGCGCGATGTGCACCGCCTCCGGGACCGCCGTGCTGATCTTCTCCATCACCGCGCGGTCCACCTCGTAGTGGTGGCTCCCGCCGAGGAACCCGTCGTAGATCCGCGCGATGCTCGGGCGGTTCGGGTCCACCCCCACCGGCACCTGGCTGGGCGACAACGGGGACGACGAGCCGGTCATGGACACCTCGCGGAGCGGTCGGTCGGCAGTGACCTACTCAGAGTAGTACTGCCGCTCAGCCGTGCCAGCGGCGCGGCCCGTCGCCGTTGCCCCATTGCTCCATGTACGAGCTGACCGCCGAGCGGAACGCGTCTTCCATCGAGTCGTGGGACTGGTCCCGGCTGTCCTGCTGCGGGTTCTGCGTCGGCTGGACGCGCGGCGGCGCGGTCGTCGCGGGACGGCTGCTGGCCCGGATCACCGTGTCGCGCACCTGGTCGCTCGCCGGGGCCGGGGACGCGCTGAGCGTGCTCACCGCAGGCGGCGCGGACGACGTGGTGCGGACCGGAGCGGACGGCGGCTGCACCGGCTGCGAGTCCGTCCCGCCGGACGCCGACGGCCACAACGCCCACGAGCCCAGCCCCGCGCACACCACCACCGCGGCACCGGCGAAGAGGCCGTAGCGCGGCTTTCGCTGGGCGGGCGGCGCGGTCTCGGCGGCCGGCGCGGGCGGGTCGGCGGCGGGTGCCGGGCCGCGTTTGGCGAGCTGCTCGGCGGGCGAGCCGGTCGAAACGTCGAGGACCCCGCCGAACGCCGAGGTCGGTTCGTCGGCGCTGTCCGCCCGGCGGCGCACCAGCGGCGGGGGTTCGCTGCCGTCGATCCGGGGCATCGGCGCCGTCTCGGACAGCCGCACGAGATTCGCGACCGACTCGAGGTCGCTGCCGGACTCCGGGTTCCCCATCCAGACCTCCACCCCTCCGGGGCCGCGCGTCCGCGGCGCTTCCGGCGCGCCAGATCCTAGGGACCCCCGGTCCGCGCTGTAAACCCGGCTCGGGCGTGATCCAGTACGCTCGACGGGTTTTCCGGCCCGGGGAGGAGGCCCGCGATGCGGCCGTTTTCGGTCGAACCCGACGCGACCGGCATGCTCGACGCCGGCGACGGACAGCAGATCTACTGGGACGCCAGCGGCTCCGGCAAGCCGGTGCTGTGCGTGCACGGCGGCCCCGGCGGAGGGGGCGGCAGCTTCGGCCGCAGCGGCTTCGACCCGGAGAAGTTCCGCGTCGTGGTGTTCGACCAGCGCGGCTGCGGACGGAGCACGCCGAGCGTCGCGGACCCGGCGGTGAGCCTGGAGCACCAGACCCTCGACCGCCTGATCGCCGACATGGAGCGGCTGCGCGTCCACCTCGGCTTCGAGAACTGGCTGCTCTACGCCGGTTCCTGGGGCGCGACGCTCGCGCTGGCCTACGCGCAGCGGCATCCGGAACGGGTCAGCGGCATCGTGCTGGTCGCCGCGTTCACCTCGTCGCCGGACGAGATCGACTGGCTCTACCGCGGCGTCCGGCGGCTGCTGCCCGCGCAATGGGAAACGTTCCGGGCAGGCGCGCCCGACCCGGACGGAGACCTCCTCGCCGGGTACGCGCAGCTCCTCGCCAGCCCGGACCGCGAGGTGCAGCTGCGCGCCGCCCGCGATTGGTGCGCCTGGGAAGACGCGGTGATCTCGCACGAATGGGTCGGCGGACGAACCGGCCAGTTCAGCGCGGGCCCGGACGACGAGCTGATCACGCTCGCCCGCCTCTGCGCGCACTACTACCGCCACCACGCCTGGCTCGAGGACGATCAGCTGCTGCGCGACATCCACCTGCTGCACGGCATTCCCGCGGTGCTGATCCACGGACGCGCCGACCTGAGCGCACCGCTGCGGAAGGCATGGCAGCTCGCGCAGGCCTGGCCGGACGCCGAACTGGTCGTGATCGACGACGCGGGGCACACCGGGAGCCCGTCGATGGGGACTGCGGTGCTGGAAGCGATCACCCGCTTCGAGGACCGCTAAGCCAGCACGCGATACCGCAGCCTCGTCCCCCGCTGCGCCAGCAACTCCAACCGCACCGGCGGGCCCGGCCGTTCGAACAGCCGCACCCCGCCGCCGAGCAGCACTGGCATCACCACCACCACGACCTCGTCCAGCAGGCCAGCCTCGACGCACGCCCGACCAACCGATGCGCCCAGCACGTTCACCGTCTTCTCCCCCGCCGCCGCCCGCGCCGTCGCGACGCCTTCCTCCAGCGAGGAGCAGAACGTCACCCCGGGCACCGCTGGCGCGTCACCCCGGGTCAAGACCATCTGCGGCCCGTCCCATCCGCCGCCGAAAGCCTTGCCTTCGCCCTCGGTGCCGCGGTACGGGTCGTCGCCGGAGAAAGTCCGGCGGCCGACCAGCAGCGCGCCGACCTCCGCGGCCAGGTCGTCGGCGGCGTCCCCGGTGTACGGCGCGAGCCATCCCATGTCCCCGCCGGGCCCGGCGATGAACCCGTCCAGCGACATCGCGGCGGAGTACAGCAGCTTTCCCATGTCAGCCCCTTCCGTTTTCCGTACCGACTCCCGGAAGGGCCGAAACTCATCGGTCAGCCGGACAGCGCGCGCCAAGCCTCCCGGCGTTCCCGCTGCCGTTCCGGATCCGCCACCGGGGCCGCGGCGACCAGGCGGCGCGTGTAGTCCTCCCGCGGCGAGCCCAGCACCGACGCCACCGGGCCCTCCTCGACCACCTTGCCGTGGTGCAGCACGACGACCCGGTCCGCGACCCGCTCCACCACCGCCAGGTCGTGGCTGATGAACAGGCACGCGAACGCCAGTTCCCGCTGCAAGTCCGCCAGCAGGTCCAGCACCGAGGCCTGCACCGAGACGTCCAGCGCGCTCGTCGGCTCGTCCGCGATCAGCAGCCGCGGCCGCAGCGCCAGCGCCCGCGCGATCCCGACCCGCTGCCGCTGCCCGCCGGACAGTTCGTGCGGGTACCGGTTGCTCCAGCCCGGGTCCAGGCGCACGGCGGCGAGCAGTTCCGCGACCCGTTCCCGGTGCTCGCCGCGTTCGCCGTGCACCACGAGGGGTTCGGCGATGCTCGCGCCGATCGTCGCGCGCGGGTTGAGCGCGGAGGCCGGGTTCTGGAACACGATCCCGATCTGCCGCCGGATCTCCCGCCGCTGCCGGGCCGACGCGCGCGCGACGTCCACGCCGTCGATCCGCACGGAGCCCGCCGAGGGAGCGACCAAGCCGGTCAGCACGGACGAGATCGTGCTCTTGCCGGAACCGGATTCGCCGACGAGACCGAGCACCTCGTCGGTCCCGATGGTCAGCGACACGCCGTCGACCGCGCGCACCGGCGGGGCGCCGCCGCCGACCCGGTAGGTCACCGCGAGATCCTCCACCGACACCAGCGGAGCCGACGCCGGCCGCACCGCACCGCCGGGCGCGGAACCCAGCGACAGCACCGAATCCAGCAGCTCCCGCGTGTAGTCGGCTTGCGGCGAGGCGAACAGCCCGGCCGCGGTGTTCTGCTCGACGACCCGGCCCTCGCGCAGCACCACGACCCGGTCCGCGACGTCCGCGACCACGCCCATGTCGTGCGTCACCAGCAGGATCGCCGTGCCGAGCCGGTCCCGCAGCGACCGCAGCAGCTGCAGGATCCCGGCTTGCACGGTGACGTCCAGCGCAGTCGTCGGCTCGTCCGCGACCAGCAGCTTCGGGTCGTGGATCAGCGCGATCGCGATGACCACCCGCTGCAACTGCCCGCCGGACAGCTCGTGCGGGTACGCCCGCAGCACGCGCCGCGCGTCCAGTTCCACAAGTTCCAGCAGTTCCCGGGCCCGTTCCCGCGCAGCGGCCCGCGACACCTTCCGGTGCGCCCGGACCGCGTCCACGAGCTGCGTGCCGATCCGGAACACCGGGTTCAGCGCGCTCATCGGCTCCTGGAACACCATGCCGATCTCGCCGCCGCGCACCGCGCGCAGCGCCGGACCGTCCACTGTGTACAGATCGCGGCCGTCGAGCACCGCGGAGCCGGTCACCGTCGCGGTGTCCGGCAGCAGGCCGAGCAGCGACAGCGCGGTGACCGACTTGCCGGAACCGGATTCCCCGACGAGGGCGACGACCTCGCCGGGGCGCACGTCGAACGTCACCTCCCGCACCGCTTCGGCGGAACCGAACCGGACGGAGACGTCGCGCAGGGAAAGCAGCTGCTCGGACACGGGATTACTTCGCCAGGCCCATCTGGAGGTAGTTCGGGTACGCGGGGAACGCGCCGATCGCGAAATTGCCGACCTTCGCGCCGTGCAGGAACGAGTTGCGCGTGTAGATCAGCGGGACCACCGGCGAGTCCTGCATGATCCGCTTGTCCGCCTTCGCCCAGAGCTTCCCGGCCGCCGCAGGGTCGACCGTGCCCTGCGCCTGCGTGATCAGCGCGTCCACCTCGGGCACCGAATAGCGCGACTCGTTGTACCCGCCGTTGCCGATCTCCGACGTGCCGAACAGCGGCTCGATGTTCGCGTTGGCGCTCGGGAAGTCCGGCTGCCACGAGCCCAGCGTCAGGTCGTAGTTGCCGTCGTTGCCGGTGACCAGCGTGGTCCACGCCTCGTCGTCGAGCGGGCGCAGCTTGGCGCGGATGCCCGCCCGTTGCAGCGCGGCCTGGATCGCCTGCGCCTTGTCCGCCTCGTTGTTGGCCGTCGACACCGGGAAGTCCAGGTTGTCGATGCCGTTCGGGAAACCGGCTTCGGCGAGCAGCTGCTTCGCCTTCGCCACGTCGCCGTTCGGCGGGGCCGGGTAGAGGTCGTACACCTCGCGCCCGGCGATGCCCTCGGTGATCAGCGTCGTCGCGATCGGACCGGCCAGGTCCGCGCTGCCCGCGGCGGCGACCTGGTAGGCGGTCTTGTCCACGGCGTACTGGAACGCCTGGCGCACCTTGGGATTCGCCAGCGGGCCGCGCTTGGTGTTCAGCGCGAGATAGGCCAGCGCGCCGGACTTCGACGTGACGAGCTGGTTCTTCGCCGCCGGGTTCGTGCGGATCTGCGCCAGTTGCGCCGGGTTCACGAACGACGAGCCGAACGCGAACGCGTCGTTGCCCTGGCTGGCCAGCAGCCGCTTCGCGACGACACCGGTGTCCTGGCCCATCTGGATCACGACCGCGTCCGGCAGGCCGGTGCGCGCGAGGTCGGTCTTGGCGTCCCAGTTCGGGTTCCGGACGAACTTGACCTGCACGCCCTTCTGGTACGACTCGACCTGGTACGGACCGGACGCGACCGGCTTCGTGTCGTAGGTCGCGTCGGTGCCCTTGCCCTTCGGCACCGGCGCGAACGCGGGCATGCTCGCGATCCACGGCCAGTCGCCGTACGGGCGGGCCAGGCGGAACACGATCGTCTTCGGGTCCGGCGTCTCGATCGACGCCAGTTCGCCGCCCTTGAACGGGCCCTTGTAGTCGGGGCCGCCGGCGAGCAGATTCTTGTGGTAGCCCAGTCCGCCGGAGAACGCCGAGTCGAACGACCGCTCGATGCCGTACTTGATCTCGGCGCTGGTGATCGGCGTGCCGTCGGCCATCTTCAGGCCGTCCTTGAGCGTGTAGGTCCAGGTCTTGCCGTCCGCGCTCGCCCGGCCGGTGTCGGTGGCGAGGTCCGGGACCACGGTCGCCGGGCCGTCCCCGGCGGTCTTCCACGCGGTGAGCCTGCGGTGGACCAGGCTGATCGTGGTGATCGCCAGGTTCTGGCTCTTCGCCGGGTCGAGGTGCTGCGACGTGGTGTCGCTGAGGATGTACAGCGTGCCGCCGGACGAAACCGCGACCGCTCCCCCGCCGCCGGACTGCTCGTTCGCGTTGCACGCGGCGAGGAACGCCCCTGCCCCGGTGACCGTGGCGGTGATGCCGAGCGCCTTCAGGAAGTCCCTGCGATCCATGGTTTTTCCGTTCCCTTTCTCACGAACCGAGCCGAGCGCGGGGGTCGAGGACCCCGTAGAGCACGTCCACCGCGAAGTTCGCGAGGACGACGAAGAAGGCGGCGAACAGGCTGACGCCCATCAGCACCGGCAGGTCCACCTGGTGCACGGCATCGACGAGCAGCCCGCCGAGCCCGGGCAGCGCGAACACCCGCTCGGTGATCACCGCGCCGCCGAGCAGCGCGCCGAGGTCGACCGCGAACACCGTCACCACCGGCAGCAACACGTTGCGCAGCGCGTATTTCCCGACGACCGTCCGCTCCGGCAGGCCGACCGCCCGCGCGGTGCGGATGAAGTCCTCGCCCATGATTTCGAGCATCTGCCCGCGCGAGAGCCGGGCGTACACCGCGGCGTTGATGAACGCCAGCACCAGCCACGGCAGCACCAGGTGCCACGCCCAGTCGACCGGGCTCTGCGCGAACGTCACGTAGCCGCTCACCGGCACCACGTCGAGCGTGAAACCGAACAGCAGAATTCCCAGCAGCCCCACCAGATACGCGGGCGCGGACACCCCGGCGAGCGTCACCGTCATCGCGGCCCGGTCGGCGAACTTCCCTCGCCGCAGCGCGGAGAACACCCCGGTCGCGACCCCGGCGATCAGCCAGATCACCGACGCGCCGATGGCCAGCGAGACGGTGATCGGCAGCCGGTCGCCGATCAGTGTCAGCACCGGTTCGCTCTGCTGGAACGAGTAGCCGAAGCAGGGCGCGGAGCAGACGATCGCCGTCACGCCGGTGCCGAAGGTGCGGCCGGTGAAGATGCCGCCGAGGAAGTCGAAGTACTGCTGGATCCACGGCTTGTCGAAGCCCATGAACTCCCGCGCCAGCGCCAGGTTCTCCGGCGTGCACGGCTTGCCGCAGGACATGTACGCCGGGTCGGTGGGCAGCAGGTAGAACACCGCGAAGGTGCCGAAGCTGACCACGAGCAGCACGCCGAGCATGCCCAGCAGGCGGATGCCCACGAAACGCAGGGTGCGGTTCACCGGCGCACCGCCGTCTTCGGGTCGAGGGCGTCGCGCAGCCCGTCGCCGAGCATGTTGAACGCGAGCGTCGCGACGAACAGCGCGGCGCCGGGGAAAATGAGGAACATCGGATCGGTCTGCACCCAGTTGATCGCGTCGCTGATGGAACGGCCCCAGCTCGGCGTGGGCGGCGGGATGCCGACGCCGAGGAACGACAGCGCGGCTTCCAGCCCGATGTTGGCCGGGATGCTCACCGTCGCCAGCACGATGATCGGCGCCCACAGGTTCGGCAGCAGTTCGCGGCGGAAGACGTGCACGCCGCCCGCGCCGAGCGCCCGGGCCGCCTTGACGAAGTCGCGGTTGCGCAGGCTCAGCGTCTGCGCGCGGACCACCCGGGCCACCCGCGGCCAGCCGAACAGCCCGATCACCGCGATCAGCAGCAGCGGCCGCGGGATCGACTGCGGGGCGACCGCGCCGAGCGCGATCATGAAGATCAGCTGCGGGAACCCGAGCAGCACGTCGGTCACCCGGCTCACCGCGGTGTCCCACCAGCCGCCGAGGTATCCGGCGCTCGCCCCGAGCAGCACGCCCAGCAGCATCGACACCGCGGTCGCGGCGAGCCCGATCAGGAACGACGTGCGCGCGCCGTACGCGACGACCGCGAAGAGGTCCCGCCCGGTCAGCGGTTCGACGCCGAACCAGTGGCTGCCGCTGATGCCGCCGAGGAATCCCGCGCCGGTGCCGTCGGCCGGATTGAGCAGGTCGGTGTGGTACGTGTACGGATCCTGGCCCTCGATCAGGGCGAGCAGAGGAGCCGCGAGAGCGGTGACGATCACCAGCACGATGACGACCGCGCTGGCTTGCGCCCAGCGGTCGTGCCGCAACGCGCGCCACAGGTTCCGGGAGGCCGGAGCGGCCGCCGGGACCCCGGCGCCGCCCGGCGACAGGATGTCGGACAACGGTTCCCTATGCAGATCAGCGTTACTTGACGACGTGACAGTAAAGAACCCGAAGGAAATTCACCACGACGGCGGTGCCCTTCCCGGATCGTGAGACGCCGGCAAGATCGCACCTCCCCCGGGAATACGTGGTGTTCGCGCAGGTCACCGGCGGTCGCGCGGCCCGGGCCAGTGTGCCGTGCGGACAGCTGTCCGGCCAGCCTTGTTGTCACCCGTTCGGACGCAGTCCCGGGACGGTCGGCTGACTCCGTTTGTGCCGCCGCCCGCCCGGCACTGGACTGGGCGCACGCAACCAGTCTCCTGTGGACGGAAGGACCCGCCGATGTCTCGCTGCTCGCGCAAGCTGGCCGGAATGCTCGTTTTCGCGGCCGTCTTGCTGGTCAGCCCGCCGGCCTCGGCGGCCGGTGCGGCAGTGAACGGCGGCGACGCGATGTACACCGTCTCGCCGGGCCCTGGGCGCGAGCCCTACTACTGCTCGGCCGGGTTCGCGATCCTGGTCAAGGACGTCCGGTATCTCCTGACCGCGGGGCACTGCACCGAGCACGGGCTCGACTGGAAAGACATCGGGCGCAACGTGGACAGCCACTTCCCGGTGACCGACTACGGCCGCGTCGAGGACCGCTCCGGTTCCGGGCACAGCCAGGTCGATCTGTACGACGGCAGCACCCAGCGGATCCTGCGCGCGGGCACCCCGCAGGTGGGGCAACTGGTGTGCAAGAGCGGCATGACCACCAAGAAGACGTGCGGAAAGGTCTTGGGCCTCAACCAGACCGTGAACTTCGGCGACGGCAAGCAGGTCGTCGGCACGATCGCCACGGACATCCCGGTCGGGGCCGGCGACAGCGGCGGCCCGTTGTTCTACGCCGGGGTCGGGTACGGGGTGCTGTCCGGCGGGAACAATCAGGTCAGCTTCTTCCAGCCGTTGCCGCCGGTGCTCGCCGCCTACGGAGCGACGCTCGCCTGAGCGCCAATGCCCGGAGCTTAAGAAGGTGCGGCAGGCACCTTTCCAGATGCGTTCGCCAGGGTCGACGGCGCGTCCGGGGCGGGATGCGGGGCCAGCGGTCCGTGAAGGGCTCCCTGAGGGAATCAGATTCCCTCAGGGAGCCCTTCACGGACCTCAAACATCAGTCAGATGACCATCAATTGGGCATTTCGGCACCGCTGGCGTCTCGTGTGGACGGTCAGCGGGCGGAATCGGCACGGCTTAAGTTTCTGGCATTGACTCTGATTCCCGCAGGTTTCTCTCACGGACGGCAAACCCGCGCACCGGGCGGGTGTCAGCGCGGCGCGGAAACCGCCCGACCACGCTGTCCGTCACCCGCTCGGAGCCTCTCCCGGGATCCCCGCGCGGACCTGCCGGTACAGCCGCGGGACCGTCGGCGCGGGCAGCGCCGACAACCGGCGCGGGCTGGCGGATCCGGTCGCGGCCAGATCGCACAAGACGTGGTAAAGGTGGCTCAGCGCGCGCAAAGCCGGGTCTTTCGCCCGCTCTCCAGCAGCCGCCGGGGTATACGCGAACAGGGCCACGTCGGCGCGCGCCAGCGGGCCCTCCGCGGCCGGTCGACCCGTTCCCGGCGGAGCCGCGGTCAATTCCTCGACCGCCTCGGCGAGCGCGGTGCACGCCGCCACCGGGCCTTCGGGATGCCGGGTGCACGAACCGGGCGACCGCATCGCGACCGCGAGCGCCCTGCCGTGCGTGGTCAGCGCGGCGTAGAGCGACAACCGGTGCCGTAACCGGGGCGAGGTCGTGCCGCCGAGGACCGGGCGGGTCAGCGGGCGCGCGACCAGTGCGAGCTGGTACAGCCGGTGGTCGAGATCGCGGGCGAGGGCGTCGAAGTCCGCCTCTGCGCCGGGTTTCCGTTCGAGCCGGGCCGCGGCGGCGGTCAGCACCTCGTGCAGTGCGCCGAGGAGGTTGTTCCGCACCGTGCGCACCGTGTCCCGAGTGGACAATGGGGTGACGAGCAGCGCGACCAGCAGGCCGACCGCCGCGCCGATCGCGGTTTCCTCCAGCCGCAGCAGGAGCAGGCCGGGCGAGAACTCGTGCAGCACGCTGTAGAGCTGGCCGACCATGATCGTCACGAAGAAGATCATGTACGCGTACGACAGCCGGATCAGGTAGAAGCCGAAGAACATGCTCGCGCAGATGGTCGCCAGCACGGCCGCGGCGTTGCCCGCGGTCAGCGCCGCCAGGCCGATCGACGCGGCGAGGCCCACGAACGTGCCGAGCACCCGGTTGAAGCCCTTGAGGAAGGTTTCGGTGCGGGTGGCGGTGCCGGTGAACATGACGAACGCGGCCAGCACCGCCCAGTAGTAGCGGGCGTCGGACAACTGCTTGCCGGCCAGGATCGCCAGCGCGCCCGCGATCGCGCCCTGCACCGCCTGCCTGCTCACGAAATCCAGGCGGGACAACGGGTTCCACCCGGCGTGCCGGGCCGGGACCTCGCCCGCGGCCGCCGCCGAACCCGGCAGCGCGCCGAAGACCAGGCCCACCGCCGGCTGGAAATCGTCGACGGGTTCAGCCCCGGCCGCACCGGGCCGCCGCGCCCGTTCGAGCACCGGGGCCAGTTCGAGCGCGGCCGCCGCGAAGTGCCGGGCGGGCCACCACCCGCCCGCCGTGCCGCCCGTCCTCTCCGCCAGCGCGGCCAGCCGGTACGCGACCTGCGCCGCGCCCCGGTCGTCGTGCCGGGCCAGCCGGTCGGACACCTCCGCGGCCAGCACGGTCAGCCCGGAACCGCTGTCGACGAGCGCGCACGCGGAGGTCGCCAACTGGTCGAGCAGATGGTGCGCGTCGACCATCGCGCGCCGCAGCGCGGCCGCCGAGAATCCATCCGGCACCGCACCGGGTTGTGCCGACCACGCCTCGATCATCAGCGCCGCTTCGGCGATCCGCGCCTGCCGCCGCTGAACTCGCCGCCGGAGCCGCGCGTCTTGATGCGGGTCCGGGCTGCTCAGCAGATCCGCGCAGGACCGGGCGAGCGCGCGGCCCCGTGCGTCGAACGCGCGCACCACCTGGCCGAGCGTGCGTTTCGGGCTGGTGCGCAACACCGTCAGCGACAACAGCAGCACCCACGCCGACGCCACGACTACGGCGAGCAGCAGCGAAGGCAGCGTCGCGACGCTCGCGTGCAGGAACGACGCGAAAAAATAGCCCATCCAGGCCATGAAGCCGTAAAAGAAGAAAACCGGCCCGAACCGGCGGACGAACACTGCCAGGAACATCACCACGACGAAGACGACGAGCATCAGGTCCGGATGCGCGCCGACCGCGGCCCCCGGCGCCATCCCGGCCCCGAACGCGACCGGGAAGAACACCGCGGTCTTCACCTTGGTCCACGCGGGCGAGTCGCCGAGGGCCATCGACCCCATCATCGCGACCACCGCGCCGAGCAGCATCCCGACCAGCGCGCCCTTCGGATCCGCGCCGGTGAGATGCGCCAGCAGGTACTCCACCCCCAGCGCGGTGCCCATCGACACGGTCGCCGCGAGCGCCGAGCGCAACCGGCTCAGCCCCGGATCCGAGGCGGCCACCCGGTCCCGGATCTCCGTTGCCCTGGGCAGCATCCACCCCGCCTTCCCGTCCTCGTGCGCGATCACCGGTATGATACCGATATTTCCGCGACGCCTCTTCGGCTCATCGGAGGACCCGGGCCATGGACCAGCCCCCCGAACCGCTCGACGTGCTGGAACGCGCCACCGCGGTGCTGGTGCGCAATTTCGAGATGCTGCGCCGCCGCACCGACGTCTACGCCGAGCTGGACCAGGCCGAGTACCTGATCCTGCGCACGCTCGACGACCTGGGCCCCGCCGACATCGGCACCCTGGCCGGCGCGCTGGGCCTCGACCCGTCCACCGCCGGACGGCAGGTCTCGGCCCTGCTCCGCAAGGATCTGGCCGAACGCAACCCCGCCAGCGACGACCGCAGACGCTGCGTCATCACCCCGACCGACCACGGCCGCGACCTCATGCACCGCACCCGGGCCCGGCGGCGATCCACCGTCGGGGAACTGCTGGGCGACTGGACGCCCGGCGAACTCGACACGTTCGCCGAACTGCTGACCCGCTACAACAGCGCCGTCACCCGCCGCTACCTCGCCGACTGACCTCGCCGGACGACCGGCCCAACGCAATCGCGCAACCGCCGAGCGACCGGACACCCGGCGAACTCGACACCTTCGCCAGCCTGCTGACCCGCTACAACACCGCGGTCACCCGCCGTTACCTCAGCGACTGACCTCGCCGGTCAGCTGCGCGGCACCCTCGAGGTCGATCCAGAACCGATCCTCGCCCCGCTTCCGACCATCTGGCACGCCGCCGTTCGAGAGGATCACCCGTCGCGAGGGTTCGTTGTCCTCGGCGCAGGTCAGCAGGACGCGGTCGAGGCCGAGGCCCCGGCATTCCGCGAGCCCGGCGGCCAGCATCCGCGTGGCATGGCCCTGCCGCCGCCACGGGGACACCACGTGATATCCGATGTGCCCGCCCGCTTCGGCGAGTTCGGCGGTGAGTTCGTGCCGGACCACCAAGGTGCCCAGGTAGTACTCGCCGGAGACGTACCAGAAGATCGTGGACGGCACTCCCCACCGCTGCCGCACCCCGCGCCGGGCGGCGACGAACCCGGCGAAGTCGTCGCTCGCCTCGTCCAGCCATTCGGTGGGGCGGCTTTCGAGCAAGCAGTCAGCCTGCTCGCCGACGAGGTACGACGTCCGCACCGCAGTCGTGGGCAAGACGAGACGCGGCGGTTCGACGAGACGGATCATCGGCCCAGTCTTCCTGCCGGAAGCCCGCCGCACAGCTCATTTTCGCACCGAGCGTCACGCCTGCGCGAGGTCCGCGTGCCCTTCCCGCAGCGCGCGCTTCACGATCTTCCCGCTCGGGTTCTTCGGCAGCGCGTCCACGAACACCACGTACTTCGGGCACTTGTACCCCGCCAGGTGCTGCCGGGCGTGCGCGAGCACCTCGTCCTCGGTGAGCGTGGCGCCCTCGCGCGGCACAATCGCCGCGGTGACCGCTTCGATCCAGTGCGGGTGCGCGACGCCGAACACCGCGACCTCCGCGATCCCGTCGAGCAGGTACAGCGCTTCCTCGACCTCGCGGCTCGCGACGTTCTCGCCGCCGGTCTTGATCATGTCCTTCTTCCGGTCCACCACCGAGAGATAGCCCTCTTCGTCCAGCACGCCGAGGTCGCCCGAGTGGAACCAGCCGCCCTCGAAGGCCGCCGCGGTTTTCTCCTCGTCCTCGTAGTAGCCGAGTGTCGCGTGCGGACTGCGGTGCACGATCTCGCCGACCTCGCCGGGCGGCAGTTCGCGGCCGTCCTCGCCGACGATCCGGGTTTCGACGTTGATGGACGCCCGGCCCGCCGAACCGGCTTTCGCGAGTTGTTCGTGCGGGCGCAGAATCGTGGCGAGCGGAGCCATTTCGGTCTGGCCGTAGAAGTTCCACAGCTGCACGTCCGGCAGGCGGCGCGCGAGTTCGCGCAGCACCTCGGCGGGCATCGGCGACGCGCCGTAGTAGCCCTTCCGCAGGCTCGACAGGTCGGTCGTGTCGAACGCCGGGTGGCGCAGCAGCGAGATCCACACCGTCGGCGGCGCGAACAGCTTCGTCGCGCGTTCCCGTTCCACCGCGGCCAGCAGCGCCGCCGGGTCCGGGCCGGGCAGGATCACGCTCGTCGCGCCGAGGTAGACGTCGACCGACAGGAAGCAGTCCAGCTGCGCGCAGTGGTAGAGCGGCAGCGAATGCACCTCGATGTCGTCGCCGGTCATGCTGCCGTCGATCGCGCACGACACATATTGGGCGATCAGCGAACGGCTCGACAGCAGCACGCCCTTCGGCCGCGATTCGGTGCCTGAGGTGTACATCAGCCGCAGCGGGTCGTCGTCCGCCACCAGCACCGCGGGCGCGGTTTCGTCGCCGGGCTCGTCGATCCAGTCCGCGACGCTCTCCCATTCGCCGCCGCTGCCGCCGATCCGGGCCCGCAGCGCGTCGGTGCGGCCGGAGCGCTTCAACGCCTCCGCGGCGGTGTCGAGCAAGGCGTCCTCGGCGATCAGCCCGGACACCCCGGCGTGGCCGAGGATGAACGCGACCTCCTCCGCGCCGAGCATGAAGTTCACCGGCACCAGCACCACGCCCAGTTTGGCCGTGGCGAACACGAGCACCGCGTACTCCCAGCAGTTGCGGCTGAGCAACGCGAGCCGGTCGCCCTTCGCGAGGCCGCGCTCGGCGAGCCGGTGCGCGCAGCGGTTGACCGCCGCGTCGAACTCGCGGTAGGTCGCGCGGCGCTCGCCGGAGACGATCGCGAGCTTGTCCGGCAGGCGCAACGCGGTGCGCCGCAGGAGATCCCCGACGGAATGCTGGCGGGCGTGCTGGATCGCTTCCGCCGTTTCGGCGCTGAACGGGCTCGGCATAGCGGGAGTCTCATCCACCGGCGCGGCGCGCGCAAGCAGGACCGGCGGCGGCCCTCGGTAGGCTCTCCGGCACCACCCGGGGAGGGGCGCGTGGACGAGACCGAAGCACCGACGCTCGACCGGCCGGACATCACCGGCCGGCTGCCCCGGTACCGGCTCGTCCGCCAGCTCGCGCGCACCCGGATGAGCGAGGTCTTCGAGGCGGCCGACACGACGGACGGGCGCGCGGTGGCGCTCAAGGTCGTCGGGCCGGAGTTCATGGCCGTGCCTGGATTCCGCACCCGGTTCGAGCGCGAAACCCGGATCGCGCTCGAGCTCGAGCACCCGAACATCGTCCCGGTGCTGGACGCCGGGTTCACCGAAGACGGCTACCTCGGCTACCTCGCGATGGAGTACGTGCGGGGCACGAACCTCGCGCGGACGCTCGCCGACCGGGGTCCGCTGTCCTTCAAGGAGACTCTCGGCATCGGCCGCGAGATCGCCGCCGCCCTCGACGCGGCGCACGACCGGCGGCTCGTGCACCGGGACGTCAAACCCGGCAACATCCTGCTCGACGCCGACGGCCACGCGTACCTGTGCGACTTCGGCATCGCCCGCCAGCTAGACCTCACGCAGCTCACCGCGACCGGCGCGTTCCTCGGCACGGTCGGCTACGCCGCGCCCGAACAACGCCAGGGCAAACCGGCCGGACCAGCGGCCGACGTGTACTCGCTCGCCTGCGTGCTCTGCGAATGCCTGGCCGGCGCTCCCCCGGGCCACCACGCCGAACTCGGCCACCCCGGCGTGCGCGCCCTCCGCCGGTCGCTCAGCACCGATCCGGCCGCCCGGCATCCGACCTGCACCGCGCTGGTCGAGGACCTGGTCGCCGCCGAACGCTGGGACCGGCGGCGCCGGTGGCTGCTGCGCGCGGGAGTCCCGGCGGTCGCCGCGGCCGGGCTGCTCGTCGCCTCGCTGACCACCGGTGCCCTGTCCGGGGTGGACGACGCCACGCTCGCCCGGATGCCCGCCGCTTTGCGGACCGACTGCGCGACCGCGGACACGCCCGTCTCAGGCGCGACCGCGACCGTCACCTGTCACGACCCGTCCGGCCGCGCCGCGACGACCGCGCTGTACGCCGACCAGAAACAAGCCTCCGACGCCTACTCCGCCTTGCTGTCCCGCGCCGGCGAGACGGCCGGGCAAGGAGACTGCGCCGTCGCTTCGGGGGCCGAACATCGTTACCCGGCAACTGGTCCCGCCCGCGGCCGCGTGTTCTGCCATGCCGGAGGCGGACAGTCCATGGTGGTCTGGAAGGACGACGCCGCTCGCGCGGTCACCACCGCCACAGCTTCGGCGAACGACGACGCCGCTCTGCGCGCAGCCTGGGTCGGCTGGACCGGGGCGCGGGCATTCCCGACCCCGGACGAAACCGCCCTCACCGAGATCGCCGCCGGGAACAAATGCCACCGCGCGGCACCAGCGGATCTCGGCAACTACCCCGGAGCCATCGCCGGAATCACCTGCACACCACGCGGGACCGGCGCCCGCGACGTGTCCTACTACCGTTTCCCCGACACCCGGACGCTGCGCGCCAGCTTCGACGGTCTCGTCACCGCCGCGAAGGCGCCGAGCGGGAAACCTTGCCCGGGCGCGTCGCCGAGCACCACTCGTTTCGACTGGCTGAGCGTCGACCTCGGCCAGGTGCTCTGCCGTCCCGGCCGGGAAGGCACCGTCGCGATCGACTGGAGCCTCGACTCCTTCCACGTCCTCGGCCACGTCGCCGGCCCGAGCCCGGAAGGCACCGGCGGCTGGTGGACGCAATGGCATCTCGCGCCGCTGAGCCGGATCGTCGCGCAGGTCAACCGCGAGTCCTCCCCCGCGTTCCCGACCCCGGCCGAAAACGCGCTGCTGCACCGGATCCCGCCCGCCTCGCGGATCAACTGCGTGCGCCCGTCCGCGGACCAGCGCTGGCAGGACCTCGGCGCGGTGCAAGCGGACGCCGCTGTCGCTTGTGGACAGACCAGCGGCGCCGGACTGGTCGTCTACTACCAACTGCCCGACGCCGCCACGATGAACCAGGTCTTCAACAGCACCCAGACCACCGAAAAGGCGTGCACCGACCAGCCGCCCGATTTCGCCGCCGACCGCCCGTACGCGCGCGGCGGCCGCACCGGACGCCTCGCCTGCGCGACCCTCCGGCCCAGCGGCGAGCGCTATCTCAAGTGGACGGACGACCAGTCGGGGATCCTCGCGGTCGCGCACCGCGGCACCGAGCCGTTCGCGATGATCGACTGGTGGAACCACGACTCCGGCCCGTCCTGAGCGCTCAGCCCTCCACGGAGCCGCCGATCGAGGCCGACCCGGTGACGTTCCCGTGCCCGCCGCTCGCGGTGTGCACGGATTCCTTGCCGTCCACGACGGAGTACATGTCCACCTGGCCGCTCGCGCCGGAATAGGTGATCTCCAGCGTCCACTGGTGCGGTTTCCCGTCGGCGGGCACGGTGAGCGACTGCCGCCACGGCATCTTCACCTGCCCGGTTTCCTTGGTGACGCCGTCCAAGGTGTAGGTGATCTGTTTCAGGGAACCGGAACCGGTCGCGTTCAGCACGAGCGTGTGCGGCTGGCGATCCGGCACCTGTTCCTTGACCGGCGCGGCGGAAGAAGACGACGGCGCGGGCGCGGGGGCCGGGGCGGGGCTGCCAGAGCACGCGGTCAGTGCGGCGAGGAGCGCGACCGGCGCGAACACCGTCCGGGCAGCAGTGCGAAGTTCCATGCGCGCACCGTACTGATCCGCGGCCGGGACCGGTCCCCGCTCGGGAAATCCGCTCAGCCGTCTTTCGCCCACACCCGCACGGCCACCGCGACCGCGATCCCGGCGACGCCGAGCACGATCCCCGCGACCAGCAGCCCGGACGCGATCAGCCCGAGCGCCGCGGCCGCGAACAGCGCGACCTCCAGGAAGAACCGGGTCGGCTCCGGACTGCGCCGCTTCGCCTTCGGCGCGATCACGAGCCCCCAGATCGCCGCCGCCAGCGCAGGCCACAGCACCGCGGACAGGATGTTCAGGAACACGTTCCCGCCCAGCCGCGCGCCGGCGACCGCGAGACCGGCGAGCAGCGCCAGTTCGGTCAGGAAGCGGATGGCGAGCACCGCGCCGGGGAAACCGCGCGATGCGGGTCGAGTGGTGGTCACGCCGCGAAGCCTAACGGCCGGGCCCGCGCTCCGTGCGCGGAGTGCGGACCCGGCCGGAATCAGCGTCGCGCCACCATCCGGGACAACGTCATCAGGATCGCCCCGAACACCAGCAACGCCGCACCGAACACCGCGAGCCGCGGCGTGCTCACCCCGGTCTTCGCGAGCGCCTGCTGCTTCGGCTGGCTGGCTTCCGGCGCGGAGGTCTGCGTCGGCTGGCTCGTCGTGACCTTCTGCGGAGCCGAAGCCTTCGGCGTCACCTTCGCGACCTCGTGGACGCGGGCGGTGAGCGAGTCGGCGTGCTTGGCGTCCGAGAGCGACCCCGGCGGGTTCGCCTGCTTGCCGCCCGCCCAGACGAGACCGCTGATGTCCTTCTTCGCCGCGGTCGACGAGGTGGACGCGGGTGGCTTCGTCGCCGAGGACGTCGGGCTGCTGGACGTCGTCGGGCTCGCCTTCGTCGTGGTGCTCGGCGAAGGCGACGTGGTGGCCGAACTGGTCGGCGTCTTCGTCGGAGTCTTGGTCGCCGAGGACGTCGGCGGCGCGCTCGTCGTCGGCTTGGCCGACGTCGGCGGCTTCGTCGAGGTGCTCGGCTTCGGCGGCACCGGGGCCTCGCTCTTCGGGGCTTCGCCGCCAGCGAGCTTGATCAGCTGCTCCATCGACCCGTTGAACGAGTCCTGGTCGCCGGGCTTGTTGCCGGAGTCGGAGTACTGCCAGATCGTGTAGTAGCGCCAGCCCGAGGGCAGCGGGCCCGCGCTTTGCGCGTACCGGGCGATGAACAGCGGATGCGTGTCGCCGAACGCCGCCGAGTTCCCGGTGCAGGTCTTCCACCAGTCGGTCGTGGTGTAGAGCATCGGCCAGCGCGACGTTTTCGCGTGCAGCCGCTCGGAGAACGACTTCACCCACGACACCATCGCCGGCTTGGACAGGCCGAAGCAGGTCGAGCCGTAGGGGTTGTATTCGATGTCCAGCATCGGCGGCATGGTGCGGCCGTCCGCGGACCAGCCGCCGCCGTGCGCGACGAAATAGTCCGCCTGGGTCGCGCCGTCGGACACGTCCGGACGCGCGAAGTGGTACGCGCCGCGGATCATCCCGACGTCGTAAGAACCGTTGTACTGCTGCGCGAAGTACGGGTTGCGATACCCGGTGCCCTCGGTCGCCTTGACGTACGCGAAGCGCGCGCCCGCGTTCCAGGCCGCTTTCCAGTCCACATTGCCCTGGTGCCCGGACACGTCCATGCCCGGCACCTCGGCAGGCGCTGCCACCGCCTGGGGCGCGTGCAGCAGCCCCAGCGCACCGGCGGCAGCCACCGCTGCCGCCGCGACGACCGCACCCGCCCGAGCCGCTATCCGCCCGGAGCCCGTCATCCTCTACTCCCTCTTCTTTTCCCGCCCTGGGAGCGCTCCGGCCGTCCGCCTCTCTTCCCCAAGAGCGGCACCGGATCACCTGGGCGAGCCCCAGTGTGTGTGACACGCGGGACGCCTGTAAACCACTGGGAGTGATGTGACGCGTGGTACACAAGAGGTTTTCCGAGGTCACCGGGGGTGCGCCCGGCCCGCGCCGGAATGAAACTCACCCACCCCGGGTCACTGTCGGCGGCGATTCCGGCACTCGTAGCAGCGGGTGATCACGCTCGGCCGCGCCGGAGAGGCTGGACCGCCCGGACCGGACAGCGGCCGCCCCGGATCCGAAGTCTTGTCGTCGCGCAAGGGCCGAAGGTCGTTCGCCCGGAACTGTCCGAGACCCGCCCGCGGCGCGCGACACGCCCGGCCCGGCGAGCCGTTCACGAACAAGTCCCCCGCGCCGGAAACCCTTGCCCGCACTGCGGAAATCGCGTTCTACCAGCACTTTTCGCGCCAGCGTCGGTAATCGCCCGGACACACAGCGTCAACCAGGCGGATGTCTTCGCAACATCTTGGCAACCGGCTTGACACCGGCTGTGGTCCGGACCACCCTGCAGGACATTGGTCTACACCATTTGTCATTCAGCCCCGGTCGCCGACGACCGGGCACCGAAAGGACGAGACACGTGAAGCGCTGGCTCATGCTGGCGGCGGGAGCCGCCGCCATCACGCTCGCCACGGCCGGCTGTGCCGGTTCGGGCGGGAGTGAGAACGCCTCGAGCGCTGGGGGCGCGCAGGACGGCAAGCTGACGGTCTGGCTCATGACAGGCTCCGCGCCGGACAGCCTGACCGCCGCCCTGAACAAGGAATTCGAAGCCGCCCACCCCGGCGTCAAGGTCGACTACCAGATCCAGCAGTGGAACGGCATCCAGCAGAAGCTGACCACCGCGCTGGCGAGCGACACCCCGCCGGACGTCATCGAGGTCGGCAACACCCAGACGCCCGCGTTCGCCGCGCAGGGCGTGCTGGCCGACCTCTCCGGCGACGTCAACAACCTCAACGGCGGGCAGTGGCTCGCCGGGCTCAAGGCGTCCGGCCAGTACGACGGCAAAACCGTCGGCGTGCCGTTCTACGCCGCCAACCGCGTCGTCATGTACCGCAAGGACATGTTCGAGCAGGCCGGCATCGCCCAGCCGCCCGCCTCGAACGACGAATGGCTCGCCGACATCGCCAAGCTGAAGACGAAGTTCGGCAGCGACCCGCAGTTCCAGCCGCTCTACATGCCGGGCCAGAACTGGTACGCGCTGTCGTCGTTCATCTGGGACAACGGCGGCGACATCGCCAAGGCCGAGGGCAAGTCGTTCAAGTCGTCGCTCAACACGCCGGAAGCCAAGGCGGGCCTCGAGTTCTACAAGAAGCTCGTGGACTCCTCGGGCACCACCGCGCCCAAGGACAACGACGAGGCCACGCCGCAGCAGGCGGGCATCTACGGCGCGGGCAAGGTCGCCATGTTCATCGGCACCCCGAACGAGGTGGCGACCGCCGCGAAGACCGACCCGGGCATCACCGCCAAGACCGGCGCGTTCCCGATCCCGTCGAAGACCGCTGGCCAGACCGCCCCGGTGTTCCTCGGCGGCTCGAACCTGGTCGTCCCGCTCAACAGCAAGCACCAGGACCTCGCCAAGGACTACCTGAAGCTGCTGACCAGCACCAAGTACATGACGCAGCTCGCCGCCGGCGGCTACGTGCCGGGCACCTCCTCCGACGTCAGCGCCCTGGACAAGGACCCGCTGGGCGCGGTGATGGCGAAGGCGTCGAAGAACGGCCGCGCGATGCCGGCCAGCCCGAAGTGGGGCGAGGTCGAATCCGGCCAGAACCCGCTGAAGGACATGCTGACCGCGTACCTGACCGGGAAGAAGACTCTCGACCAGGCGGCGGCCGACGCGAACACGGCCCTCGACAAGATCATCGGCGGATGACCGCGACGAAGGACAAGCCGATGCCGGCGGGGGCGACCCCGCCGGCATCGGCGCACGTCGGGGCGGCGCGGAAGCGGGGAAGCGGCTGGTTCAGCGAACGGCTCATGCCGTACCTGCTGATCCTTCCCGCGCTCGCGGCCGTGCTGGTGCTGCTCGGCTGGCCCACCGTCCAGATGCTCGGCATCAGCCTGCGCCAGCTCGACCTGCGCGAGCTGGTGACCGGCAAGATGGTGTGGATCGGCTTCAAGAACTACACCGACGTGCTGTCCGACCCCGAGTTCTGGGCAGTCGCGCTCCGCACGATCCTCTTCACCGGCGCGCTCGTCGCCGGGACCCTGCTCGTGGCGCTGCTGATCGCGGTGCTGATGCGCCACCTCAACCCGGTGCTGCGGATCTTCGTGCAGGTTTCGCTGGTGCTCGCGTGGGCGGTGCCGGTCATCGCCACCACCACGGTGTTCCAGTGGATCTTCGACCAGCAGTACGGCATCCTCAACAAGACGCTGGACCGGCTGGGCTTCCATTCGTTCATCGGGTACTCGTGGTTCTCCACCGGCACGAGCACGCTCGTGGTGATCGGGCTGCTGGTGCTGTGGCAGGCCGTGCCGTTCGTCGCGTTCACGCTCTACGCGGGCCTCATCGGCGTGCCGCGCGAGCAGTACGAGGCGGCGGGCATCGACGGGGCCGGGCCGTGGCAGACGTTCCGCGCGGTCAGCTGGCCCGCGATCCGGCCGATCCTGACGATGGTCACGTTCCTGTCGATGCTGTGGGACTTCAACATGTTCGCCCAGGTGTGGGCCATCCGCCAGGGCGGCCCGGACGGCGCGAGCACGACGCTGGCGATCCTGCAGTACCTCAAGGGCATCGCGGGCAGCCACTTCGGCTCCGCCGCGGCCATCGCCACCATCATGCTGGTGCTGCTCCTGCTGGTCACCGGCCGGTACGTGCAGCTGCTGGTCCGGACCAAGGACGGGGAGATCGCATGAGGAAGTCCCTGCCCGCCCGGGTGCTGGTGTCGGCCGCCGGCATCCTCGTGGCGCTGCTGTTCCTCTTCCCGACGTACTGGATGTTCACGACGTCGCTGAAGACGCCGGGCGACGTGCTGTCGCCGAAGTACGACCTGATCCCGACTTCGGCGACACTGTCGAACTTCGCTTCGGCGCTGACCAAGCCCGGGTTCGTCACGTACCTGAGCAACAGCCTGATCGTGACGCTCGGCGCGGTGCTGGCCGCGCTGGTGGTGGGCGTGCTCGCGGCGATCCCGCTGGCGCGCTTCCGCTTCCGCGGCCGCAAGGGGTTCCTGCTGCTGATCCTGGTGGCGCAGCTGGCCCCGCTCTCGGCGCTGTTCATCCCGATGTACCTGCTGATGCGCGACATCGGGCTGCTGAACACGCTGCCGTCGCTGCTGCTGGTGTACTTCGCGACGTCGCTGCCGTTCACCGTGTGGATGCTCTACGGGTTCGTCAACGGCATCCCGTACGACCTCGAAGAGGCCGCGATGATCGACGGCTGCAGCCGGGTCGGCGCGTTCCGCCGGGTCACGCTGCCGCTGCTCGGGCCGGGACTGGTCACCACGTCGGTGTTCAGCTTCATCACCGCGTGGAACGAATTCCTGTTCGCCCTGGTGTTCATGCGCGACCAGTCGAAGCAGACGCTGCCGGTGTGGCTGTCGTCGTTCAAGACGGCGTTCTCGATCGACTGGGGCGGCGTCATGGCCGCGTCGGTGATCTACGCGATCCCGGCGGTGATCTTCTTCCTGATTGTGCAACGGAAACTCGTGTCCGGCATGACCGCCGGCGCGGTGAAGGGATGACGGTGGCTGACCTGTCCGAAACCCGCCGGCTGGCCGAAGCCGTTCTGCTGCCCGGATTCGCCGGGACCACGGCGCCGGACTGGGTGCGCCGCCGGCTCGCCGAGGGGCTCGGCGGCGTGATCCTGTTCGGCCGCAACGTGGTCGACGACGAACAGGTCGCCGCGCTCACCTCGGCGCTGCGGTCCGAGCGGGACGGCGTGGTCGTCGGGATCGACGAGGAGGGCGGCGACGTCACCCGCCTCGACGTCGGCAAGGGCTCGTTCGTGCCCGGCCCGCTCGCACTCGGCGCGGCCGGGGATCCGGAGCTGACCGCGTCCGTCGCGGCCGCTCTCGGCGAGCGGCTCGCCGCGTGCGGGGTCACGGTCAACCTCGCGCCGTGCGCGGATCTCACGCTCGCGGCGGAGGATCCGGGCATCGGCGTGCGGGCGTTCGGCTCGGACCCGGCGGCCGCCTCGCCGCACGTCGCGGCGTTCGTGACCGGCATGCAGAAGTACGGGGTCGCCGCGTGCGCGAAGCACTTCCCCGGACACGGTGCGGCGACCGAGGATTCGCACCTCTCGCTGCCGGTGCTGCCGCGAACCGCCGCCGAGCTTCGGGAGGTGGAACTGGTTCCGTTCGCCGCGGCGATCGAGGCGGGCGTCCGGACGGTCATGTCCGGGCACCTCGTCGTGCGCGAATGGGGCGAGGAACCGGCGACGTTCAACCGGACCGCGCTCGTCGACGTGCTGCGCGGCGAACTGGGGTTCACCGGTGCGGTCATCACCGACGCGTTGGAGATGGGCGCCATCTCCGGGGCGTACGGGCGGCACGACGGGATCGGCGAGGCTTCGGTCCGGGCTCTCCTGGGCGGCGCGGACGCGCTGTGCCTCGGCGGGGCCGCGTTCGACGCGGAGACGCTGGACCGGACTGCGGAAGCGATCGTCGCGGCGGTGACCGAGGGGCGGCTTTCCTTGGCGCGCTTGGCCGATGCCGCGGCCCGGACCGCTTCGCTGGGCTCCTCCCCCGCTCCCGCCGCGGTGCAGCCGGTGGACTACTCGCTCGGCCTGTCCGCCGCGCGGGCCGCCTTGCGGATCACCGGCACGCCGCGGTTGGCCGGCCGGTCGCTCGTGGTGGACGTGCAGACCGAACCGGGCATCGCCGCCGGGCCGATGCCGTGGGGGCTGGGCGCGCATCTGGCGGAATTGGTTCCGGGAACCCGGACGCTTTCGGTGTCCCCGGACGACGTCGCGACGGTGGTGGCCGAAGCCTCGTCGGTCGACAGCGTCGTGGTGGTGACCCGGGAAGCGCACCGGCACCCGGCGGTGCGGGAGTTCCTGGCCGGTTTGTCCACTGTGGACTACACCCGGGTCGAGACCGGAGTGCCGGGGCCGGAAGCCGGTGCCGCGCCGCGGATCGACACGTTCAGCGGCTCCTACGTGAGCCTGCGGGCAGCGGCGGAGTATCTCGCCCGCGCCTGACGCGGTACGTGAGGGGAACCCTCAGGGAATCACCGTCCCTGAGGGTTCCCCTCACGAACTTTCGCGCGGTTAACCCCTGCCGCGCCAAGGGGATCCGGCGTCCGCGCGGAACGCGCTGCTCCCGGGTTCCAGGTCGAGGACGTCGAGCAGGCTCTGGTCTTCGTCGATGGCGTGGTGCAGATGGCCGACCTTCGCCGTGCCGTGGTCGGGCTCGGAAGCGCCGGAGAGAAGCCAGACGCCGTCGGCAGCGACGTGCCGGACGTGCAGAATCGGCTCCTGGCGCTCGAAAACCTCGGCGGTCTGGACGCAGGGCGTTCCGAGCAGCCAGTGCAGCAGCCACCACGCCCGCCGGTCGCGCTCCACGACCAGATCGGCGACCGCCCAGACGAACGGCAGGTCCGGGTGAGCGCGCGCCTGGTCCGCCGTCAGGTCCGGACCGCCTTCCGGAACGCGTTCGAACGGGTCGTCGGTCAGCGAGAAGGCGTGCCCGTCCGCGTTGTCGAAGATGACCGCGTGAAAGGTCCCGCCGCCGGGGTTGCCCGCGCCGATCCCGACCGACAACCGCGCGACGTGCGGGTCCGCGCCGGTCGTCCAGCCGAGCGCGTACGAAGCCAATTCTCCCCGCGGTCCCACGAACTCCCCGAACGCCCGCCGGTCCATTCCCGTGACCGCACGGGTCGGCGCCTCGAGCAGCGCCCCCTCCACCACTTGGATGTCCACTGCCGCAACATAGCGGATCAGAGGGCCAGTTCGGCCCAGACGGTCTTCCCGCCTTCCCGAGGCGTCTGGCCCCAGCGCACAGCGATCGCATTGATCAGCGCCAGTCCGCGTCCTCCGCCCTCGTACCCCTCCCGGTAGCGAGCGAGGACCGGAAGCGAATCGGACACCTCGATCAGGAGCCGGTCTCCGGGCAAGGACAGGGCCACAGTGCACGGAGGACGGGCGTGCCGCATCGCGTTGCAGGCCATCTCGTCGAGCACGAGGCGCACGTCCGCCACCGCGTCCGCGTCAGTGTGCGGGCGGTGGCCGCGCACGAACGCCGCTGCCTGGTCCCGGATCCCGCGCAACGTCGTGGAATCCTGCGTCAGCATCAGGTCCAGTCGCGGGATCGCGCCCTCCGGCGACGCGGCGCGCGCGGGCAAGCGGCTGGGCCGGAACTCGTCCACACTCATCGCTTGACCTCCTCTCGGCCGTACTGCGCCTGTCCGGGGACAGGTACCCGCGCGACGTCGTGCCAATCTTTCGGCGCTGCCCGCGAATTCCGCGGCGATTTCCCGGCAGTTCTCCGGAACTGGATACCCGCGGAGCGGAGGCGGCAAACCGGAATCCCGGGAATGGCGCGCGAAGTCGCCCGCCGCGCAGTTTTCCCGGCCCGGTTCCGCGCTTGCCGTGCGGGGTTTCGTGTGCTGTGCCACCGTTTTTTCATGACTGACATGCCTGCTTACCCGTCCCCTTCCGCCGGAACTCCCGCCGAAGCCCTGCCGCGCCCCGCGGTGATCACGGGCGCTTTCTGGGCGTTCGTCGCCGCGACGCTCGTCGGATTGGCCGGAGCCGTGTTCCTGTTTTTCGCGCATGACGCGCTGGCCGACGCGATGCGAAGAGCGAACGGGCAGAACGCCGCGCGTCTCACCGACGCCCAGATCGACCAGGCGGTCACGATCGGGATCGTCGCCGGGGTCGTGATCGCGGTCGTGATCGCGTTGCTGCGCCTGCTGTTTGCGTTCAAACTCCGCGCGGGCCGCAACTGGGCGAGGATCGTGCTCACCGTGCTCACCGCGCTCCAGGTGATCTCCCTGCTGGCCGGGCAGAGCACGGTCATCGGCTACGTCAGCACCGCCCTGGCCGTGCTCGGCGTGGTCCTTTCCTTTCTGCCGGAAGCCAATCAGTACATCGCCGCCGCGAAGGCGCCTCGCTGACCGCGCGGCCGGTTTGCGCACTGTCTTCAGCGGGTAGCCGGGGAATCCCCGGACACGAAGAGAGGCATCGACGATGAGCGACACCGCCGGACACAAGGCCGAGGAGCTCAAGGGCAAGGCCAAGGAAGCGCTCGGCAACGCCACCGGGAACGAGCAGTGGCAGGCCGAGGGGAAGGCCGAACAGGCCAAGGGCGCGCTCAAGCAAGCGGGAGAAAAGGTCAAGGACGCCGCCAAAGGCGTGAAAGACTGACCCGCGGCACCGATCGGCGGCCGGGACCGCGGTTCCGGCCGCCGCTTTGTGTCCGCCTCTTCCTCCAGACCCCCGGTCCGGTTTCGCGGCCCGGTAAAGTCCGTCGGTGCGGCCCGGTGGCGGGCGGCGCACAAGGAGGCCGGGGTGACGGACACCGACACGCAGACCGATCAGGGCTGGGAAGCCGACCGGGTCGCGTTCTGCGCGGAACCGGCCGTCGACGGCTGGGCCCGCAGCGGCGTGGCCCTCGAAGGCCCGCTCTCCCGGCAATTCGGCACGCTCGCGCAGCTCCTGCTCGACGCGGACTCCCTGCACGAGGCGATGGAGCGCGTGGTGTCCGCCGCGCTGCGGATCGTCCCGCAAGCCGATCTGGCCAGCATCACCCTGCGGTCGTCCGACGGCGGGTTCCACACCCCGGTCTGCACCGACCCGACCGCCGAGGAGCTGGACCGGATCCAGTACCAGACCGGCGAGGGCCCGTGCCTCGAGGCCGCCCGGCACGAACGGCCGGGACACGCCTTGACCAACAACCTTCCCGAGTCGGACGCCTTTCCTGAATTCGGCGTGCGCGCCGGACGGCTCGGGTTCGGCTCGCTGCTGGCCACGACGCTGCTGCCGGACGCCAAGTCCGACCTGCCGCCCGGCGCGATCAACCTCTACAGCCGCGAGCCGGGAGCGTTCGACGACGACGCCGTCGACAGCGCGCTCATCCTGGCTTCGCACGCCTCGCTCGCCCTTTCCGGATCGTCCGCGCACACCGCGGCCGCGCTCAAGGAGGTCCACCTCAAGCGCGCCGTCGACAGCCGCGACCTCATCGGGCAGGCCAAGGGCATCCTGATGAACCGGCGCGGGGTCACCGCCGACGCGGCGTTCGACATCCTGCGCCGCACGTCCCAGGACCTCAACGTCAAGCTGGTCGAACTCGCCCGCACGGTGACCGAACGGCACCGCGAACTCGACCTCTGACTCCCGCCGGTTTCCGTCTCGGTCCGTCCGGCTCGCGTGAATTCCCGGCGAACGGGTAGCCGAGGACCAGGGTCGGACTCCGGCGCGCAGGAGACCGGGACCTAGGTTCCGCCGGTCGAGACCCGAGGCCGGCGGAACCGCCCGGAAACGGTCACTCCCGTTCGAGTTCGCCGTGGCGGCCGGTCAGAGTGCGGGCCACCTCGACGAGTTTCACGTTCAGGTCCTGCGAAGTCCGCCGCAGCAGGTCGAACGCTTCCTCCGCGGTGAGGCCCTCCCGGTTCATCAGGATGCCTTTGGCCTGCCCGATCACGTCCCGCGTATCGACGGCTCGCCGGAACTCGGCGCGGCGCAGTTCGGCGGTCTTCCGCAGGTGCGTGTTCGCCAGCGCCAGCGACGCGTGCGTAGCCAGCAGCAGGGCGATGCGGCGGTCGGTCTCGGCCAGGCTGTCCGGGCGGCGCGAGTAGACGGTCAGCGAACCCGCCGTCCGGTCGAGGCCGGGTGCTGCCGGGAGTTCGGTGGAGAACGCCGCGCGGCAGCCGAGGGCGCGCGCGGCGGCGGTGAACCGGGGCCATCGGGCCTCGGCCGCCAGGTCCGCGCTCGCGACATAGCTCGGGCCGTCCGCGCGGGCCGCCTCCACGCAGGGGCCTTCCCCGTCGCGGTACTGGATCCGGTCCAGCTCAGCGGCGGTCTTCCCGGTCCGGGCAGCGGTGGAAAAGCGGCCGTCGGGACCCAGCACTGTGACGCTGACCCAGTCCGCTCCGGCGACCGCCGCCGCGGTCGCTTCCACGACCTGGCGCAGCACGTCCGCGACCGAGTTCGCGGACAGCAGCATCCTGCTCAGCGATTCGAACCGGTCCGCGGCGTCCGGCCGGGCGCGATCAGCCGCACCGGATTCGCTTTTCACCGCGATCGCCGTCCGAACGAAGCTCCGGCTGCCAGGGAAACGAACTTGCTCGGCGGTGTCCCGGTGCAGCGTCGACGACGGCGACTCGCCGTACGCGGTTCGGTAGTGCGCGGCGAACACACTGGGCGCGTAGCCCCATCGGGCCGCGATCCGGGCGACGGTGTCCTGCTCCGGCACGGCGGCGCGCAGTTCCGCCCGGGCGCGGTCGAGACGGGCCCGGCGCAGGTAGGCCATCGGAGTCGTGCCGAGATGTCTGCGGAAGGCCAATTGCACCGCGCGCGCCGAGACCCGGGCTGCCGCGGCGATCTCCGCGATGTCGATCGGCCGGTCGAGATTGGCTTCGATGAAGGAAATCGCGCGGCGGAGCGTCTGCGAATGGGCGTCGAGCCCGTCCCCGGTGCGCTCTGCGGAGGCCGTGTGGGGGAATGCGTTCAGCACGGCTATGGCGAGGTAACGCGCCGCCGTCGCCACAGCCAGCGGATTCTCCCCGACGCCGGGCACGCCGAGGACGTCGTCCCGCAGATGCGCGACGGTGGACCGCAGATGTTGGGCGGCGCTGGCGTCGACCGGCCGGTGGCCGAGCAGCCGAACCGGCCGGTCGACGCCAGCGGCCTGGCTCAGCAGGGTCGGATCCAGCATGGTGATGCTGCATTTGGCCCGAGCGATCCGCCCGGTGTAGGGCCGGTCCGGGGAGTAGGACACCAGATCCCCCGGGCCGAACGTCTCCGCTTCCGGCAAGCCGTCCACGCGATGGTCCTCGATCGTGCCCGATTCGACGTCGCAGAGGCAGATCGTGCCCAGCGGCTCGACGGAGTAGCTCATCTCGAAGGACAGGTCGAGCCGGTCGGCGCTCAGCCCGTCCACCGCGTGCCTGCGGATGTGCGTGCCCGCGTGTCCGGTGTCGCTGCCGATCCGCATCGGCGCGTACGCGCTGCTCAGGAACGCTTCGGTCCGGCTGAGATCGTCACTGTCGAAGGCGAGCGACCGCACCGCGCCGCTCGCCGCGAACGGCTGCCGGCCGTCGCCGGGTTCGGCCAGCGCCTCCGCCAGCGACGCGGCCCGCCGGACGGCCGCGCCCGGATCAGCGCTGTCCAGCGTCGTGGCCTGGCCCGGCGCCGCCACCAGCACGCAGTCGCGATCGCGGGCGAACGAGACCAGCGCCCGGGCCAGCACCGCGGTCAGCGGCCTGATCCCGCGCAGGTCCACCACCAGGCGCGGGCCCGGTGCGACAGCGCGGCCCGCCGCGTGCAGCGCCTCGACGATTTCGGCCGAGTGAGTCTTCGCGAGCCGGTCCGGCAAGGTCAGCACCACGGCATCCCCGAGCTGCCGAGGGGCGATCTTCAGCTCCGTCACGGCAGCCGCACGACCACGCTTCGCCCGAAATCGCCCGGATCGGGCTTGGCCGCGCATCTCTGCGCCGGACGGGATGCTCGGCTCTCGGCGGTCGCCACACGCACTCCTAGGAGCGGGCCGGACCGGGCGCAGGGCGCGCCTCAGCCAGGGAGTTGTGGACGCTGCCTGCTTAACGCACCGAGGAAAAAGCCTACCCGGCACGATCTTCCGCCGGAGCGGGGCACGCCGGAACCGGCGGCGGGCGCTCCCGGCCAGACTGTCTACTGTGGACTGACGACGGAGCGGCCCGTTCAGCCGCGCGGCCCCGCGGCGCGGCGAAGCCGGTTCGCGATCGCGAGCCCCAGCCCCTTCTCCTCCGGCAGCGACGCGACAATCAGGTCGCAGCCCTTCCGGTCCAGCTCGCGCAGAAAGCCGTAAAGACCGCGCGCGTACTCGGCCAGCGAAGCCGGAACCGCCACCACCGCGTGCGCCCCCGGCGCTGCGACGTCCTGGGAAGGCGGCAGGAAAACACCCACCTGGTGCCCGAGTTTCCGCGCCCGCTCCGCTTCGGCGGCCACCTCGTCGGGCTCGACCAGAATCACCCGGGCCCGCGGCGCGTAGTGCGACGGATGCTGGCCAGGAACCCGGATCGGGCTCACGGACGGCACCTCGAGGGAACTCCCCAGCACCGCTTCGAGATCTTCCCGCGGCACGCCGCCGGGCCGCAGCACGCTGAGGGTGTCGCTGGTGGCGTCGACGATGGTGGACTCGACACCGACCTGGCAGGGACCGCCGTCCAGAATGAAATCGACAGCCTCGCCCAGCTCCGCGCGGACATGCTCGGCGGTGGTCGGGCTGACCGAGCCGAACCGGTTGGCCGACGGGGCCGCCGCGCCGCCGCCGAACGCCGACAGCAGCGCCAGCGCCACCGGATGGTCCGGGACGCGCACCCCCACCGTCTCCAGCCCGCCGGTCGCCGCCGACGACACGCGCGGGCCGCGCCGCAGCACCAAGGTGAGCGGTCCCGGCCAGAACTGCTCGGCCAGCAGCCGCGCGGGCTCGGGCACCTTCTCGACCCAGCCGTCCAGGTGCCCGGCACCGGCGAGGTGCACGATCAGCGGATGCGTGGGCGGGCGGCCCTTCGCCTGGTAGATGCGGGACACCGCGGCCGGGTCCGAGGCGTCGGCGCCCAGGCCGTAGACCGTCTCGGTCGGGAAGGCCACCAAGCCCCCGGCGCGCAGCACCCCGGCCGCCTTCTCGATGTCGCCAGCTGCCGCGGTCACGCTCGCACTCTCCTGCCAGACGGATAGCTTTCCTCGCCCCGTCAGCCTAAGCCGCCCGCGCCAAGCGGCTTCACCCGGCGGCGAACCGCGCCTCCACCGGGTCCGAATGCATCCGCACCAGGTCCGCGAGATGGCCAGCTGCCGCGGATAGCTTCCCTCACCCGTCAGCCCAAGCCGCTCCCGCCAAGCGGCCTCACCCGGCAGCGAACCGCGCCTCCACCGTCGACCCCGCCGGATCCGAATGCATCCGCACCAAATCCGCCAGATGGTTCACCAGCAGCAGACCCCGGCCGCGGACCTGGTCCGGGGCAGCCGGGACGCGACCGGCCATCGGATCCGCCAGCCATCCCTCGTCCCGGACCTGGCAGACCAGCTCTCCGTCGGCGAACCCCAGCCGCACCACCGCGGCCCCGCTGCCGTGCTCGACGCTGTTCACGGCCAGCTCCGACACCGCCATCACCGCGTCCTCGACCCGGTCCTCGGGCAGGCCGTGCCGCCGCGCGGCCTCGGCGGTCACCGCCCGGAGGTCGACGAGGTCGGGTTCGGCGACGACGAAGGACCGGGCGCCAGGCGGGGGCGGCAGCTCGCGGTTGTAGTCGGCGACCACCGCGTCGGGCGCGTAGTCGCCGCTCGAGCGCCACTCCCCCGTGCCGTCGATCAGCCAGGGGTGCGTGCGGAGCGCGTCGGCCAGCTCGGTCGCGCCCAGCGCTTCGGCGTCGTACGGGCACAGGATGGTGGCCCAGCAGCCCTCGAACGCCAGGTTGATCAACGCCTCGTGCTGCGCGCACGCCGGGTACTCCGCCGGCGACCGGCCGGCCCAGATCGGCTCCCCGACGATCCGCACGTGCCGGTCCGGATGCCCGTCGGCGAACGCGCGCAGCACGCCCGGGATGATCCGGCCCGGATTGCGGCCCGCCTCGGTCATGTCGACCAGCAGCACCCGCTCGGCGTCCGCGCCCAGTTCGGCCCGGACCAGGCTCACGTGCTCCGGCGGCGCGGCGACCGCGACCGGCTCGCCCGCCGCAAGCCCCTCGCGGACGAACGCGACCACCCCGGCCGTGAACTCCTCGGCGCTTCGGTAGAAAAGCGCCGGATGCAGGAACGCCTGCTCCGAGTACTTCATGGACGCCCCGAAGGAAACACCGACATCTTCGCGGCCACCACGATCACTACCTCACCTCTGCCGTCCGCCGGACAGCTCGGTTCACCTTGCCCCTCAAGGCTAACCCAGCCGTCCGACAGTTCCGCACGCCCGACCGGACGCCGCGGTGCGACAGGCCCGGAGACCTGCCCTTTCGTCGCCGGTCAGGCCAGGTCGAGCACTGTCTTGCCCCGCCCGTGCCCGGAATCGAGCCGCTCGTGAGCCTGGCGCACCTGGTCGAGCGGCAGGACCTGGTCGACGACGGGACGGGCCTGGCCGCGCTCGAACAGCGGCGTCAGCTCCTCCAGCCGGCGGCGCTCCCGGGTGAGCAGGATCCCGTGCAGCTGCTGATTCCGCTGGTAGAGGGAGCGCAGCTCGCCCTTCGGCGGCAGCACCGTCGCGATCCGGCCGAACGCCCGGGCCGCGGCGGAGCTCTTCGCGACGTTCTCCCCGCCGACGAGGTCCAGCACCGCGTCGGCGCCCTGGCCGCCGGTGTGCTCGAACACCGCTTCGACCGGGTCGGCCTCGTGGTAGTCGATCGGGACGGCACCCAGGTCACGCAGCAAATCCTGGTTGTCCGGGCCCGCCGTCGCCAGCACCCGGGCGCCCGCCGCAACCGCGAACTGCACGGCGAACGAGCCGACCCCGCCCGCGCCGGCGTGCACCAGCACCGTCTCCCCCGGCCGGACCGCCAGCCGGCGGACGATCGCCTCCCACGCAGTCCCGCCGGCGAGCGGGATCGCCGCCGCCTCGACGTGACTGAGCCCCCGGGGTTTGGGTGCCGCGATGCCCGCCGAGACGACGTTCAGTTCGGTGTAGCTGCCCAGGCGGGACGCCATTTCCGGGGTATAGAACACCTCGTCGCCCTCGGCGAAGTCAGTCACGCCGGGGCCGACTGCCGCCACGACGCCCGAGACGTCGCCGCCCAGCACCGCGGGCAGTTCCAGATCCGGGATCGCCACCCCCTGCCGGATCTTCGCCTCGACCGGGTTCGTGCCGGACGCGACCACGCGCACCAGGATCTCGCCCGGCCCCGGCTCAGGACGCTCGACCTCGCGCAGCGTCAAGACGTCCGGGCCGCCGAACTCGTCCATCACCACAGCTCGCACAGACATTCCGCCCTGATACCCGGCACTGGCGCGGCGAAACGTCCTGTTCCGCGCCGAAGCCGAGCGGTCCACTGTGGACCGCTGCGCGACTGCCGGTTACCCGCCGCCCGGCCGGGTATCCCCGCCCGCATGGACACGTTGCTCGGGATCTACCTCAACGACCAGCTGGCCATGGGACTGGCCTGGCGCGAGCTGGCGCGCCGGGCAGCCCGCACCAACCAGGGCACCGAATTCGAGACGCCGCTGCGCGAGGTGGCGTCGGCGATCGCGGAGGACGTCGACACGTTCCGCGGCATCATGCAGGCAGTTCCGGTGCGGGCGAACCCGGTCAAAGCCGGGCTCGCGATCGTGGCCGAGCGGCTGGGACGGTTCAAGCTGAACGGCAGGATCACGTCGCACTCGCCGCTGAGCCGGTTCTGGGAACTCGAGGCGCTGGCCATGGGGATCGAGGGCAAGAAGATCCTCTGGACCACGCTGCGCGATTCGGCGAACCTGGGAAAGCGGCTGGCCGACGTGGATTTCGACGCCCTCCTGCTGCGCGCGGACCGGCAGCGCTCGCTGCTGGAGCCGGCGCGCGTCCGGGCGGGCGAGGACGCGTTCGCCCGGCACTCCTGACCAGGGGGCGAAACCGAGGATCCCCCGGGCGCCCGGCGCCTGGTTGTCGGAATTCCGCGGCGCAGCTACCGTGGCAGCATCGGTTCAGCAAGGAGCCGGCCGCCCAGCACAAGCGAGGCAGTCCAGCGCCGGTCCGCCTCCGCCGGTCCGCAGGAGGCCCCCGATGACTCACCCCGTTCGCCCGGCGAGGCTGCCCACCCGCGCAGCGCCCCTCGCGGACATCACCGTCAGCACCGCCGACGACAGCACGGTCGTCGCGGTCTCCGGAGACCTCGATTCTTCAAGCGCTGACACGTTTTTCGAGCACACCGTCACGGCGATCGCCCAGTCGCCCGGCGGAGTGATCGCCGATCTGGGCGCCGTCACGTTCTGCAGTTGCCGCGGGCTGTCCGTCCTGCTGGCGGCCGACCACACGGCTCGTCTCGCGAAGGTGTCCTTCACGGTGCTGGCGCGCCACCGCGCCGTGCTGCGTCCCCTCCGGCTGCTCGGCCTCGACCGGACCCTCGACGTCCGTCTCGTTCCGTTGCCCCGCAAGGAACTCTCGTAACCACCGGACGGTTTGCGCCTCCGATCAGCCGGGTAGCCGGGGAGTTCGGCAAGACTTCGCTGAACTCCGAGGAAAGGTGCCCATGGCTGCTGCAGCGCATTACGTCGAGGTCAACGCTCCCGCGCAGGCGTGCTACGACTGGTGGCGTCCGCTGACCCGGCTGCCGGAGCTCTTCTCCGACGTCCAGTCGGTCGAAGCCCTGGACGGCGACGGGACGCGCACCCGGTGGAAGGTCGACGGACCCGCGGGGTCCACAGTGGAATGGCAGGCCCGGATCGTCGAGGACGCACCGCCGCGCAAGATCGCCTGGACCACGGTCGACGACGCCGATCCGGACGTGCGCAACTCCGGGGTGGTCCGCTTCGACGACAAGGGCCACGGCCGCACCGGCGTGGAGATCTCCCTCGAATACGAGCCCCCGGGAGGCAAACTCGGCGAGGCGATCGCTTCGCTGCTGGCCGATCCGCAGAAGAAGGTGGAGCGGGCTGCTGAACAGTTTCGGACGGTCATCGAAGCCCGGTGACTACGGTCTCGCGCACCTTCGCGGTTCTCGCCTACCTGACGGCAGCTCGCGGACGCGCTCAACCGGCTGGACCGGTGAACCGACGGCCTGCTCAGCGCTTCTGCGCCGCGCGAACCACTTCGAGCACCTGGTTCGCCTCATCGCCGACGAAAAGCGCCAGCGGGGCGATCAGGGCCCCGCTGGCGCGATGCCCGGTGAGTTCGCGCTTCTCCCGGTCGCCGAACTCGACCGCCCGGCCGCCCCGGTAGTCGGTGATCGAAGGCTGCACGAGATCCGCCAGGCGCTCAGTGCGCCAGATCGGCCGCCCCCACCACGAGCCTTCGACCAAGACCCGCCGGGTCGTGACGGTGTAGCGGCCGCGGGTGAGCGTCCTCTTCATGCTGTACCGCTCGAGCAGCGTGCAGGTCAGCGCGATCCCCGCGACGCGGAACACGATGTCCCAGCCCCCGGCGGCTCCGAGCACGAACAGTCCGAGCACACACCCGAGGAATCCCAGCCGCAGCCACCGGTCTCTCCGTTCGGGCGGCGACTGGCCGGTCCACAGCACCGTCTCGCCGGGTTCCAGCTCCTCCGGTCTTCGTCCTCCCATGCCGCACGCATACCCGGCCAGCCCGCTCCCGAAGCCGGATCCGCGTTCTGCCGGGAGTCAGGCCGCGATGCTGCGGGTGAACGCGACCCGGTCCAGACCCGGCCCGTCGTAATCCGGGAGTACGTCGGACACCTCGAACCCGAGCCGGGCGTGGTACGCGCGCGACGCGGTGTTCTGCGGGCTGGTGATGCACTTCACCTTGCGCACCCCCGATTCCCGCACCTGCCCGAAGAACCACTCGTACAGCGAACGGCCGATCCCCTGCCCGTGCAGCGCCGGGTCGACGCCCACGAAGTGGATGTAGGCGGTGTCGGGGTCGGTCTGCGAGACGAAGCCGATCAGGAAGGCCGCCAGCGTCCCGTCCGGACGCTCCACCAGGCGGCTCGTCGTGGTGAAGTGCTGGAAGTACAGCCGCGGCACCAGCAGCGCCCGCTCCTGCGCACCGGCTTCGCCCTTCAGGCCGCCCCACCACGGTCCCAGCGCGGCGAGCACGCGCGCGTGGTCGTTTTCGGTCGGCTGGCGGAAAGTCAGGTCGGCACTCATGCCCCGACCCTCTCGTTTTCGCGCCCGTCGGGCAACCTGGTTACCGGCGCGGGTCGACGTGGATCTTCGGCGCCCCCGCGGGCCGCTCTCCACCGAGCACCGCCGCGACCTCGCCCAGCCCGACCGTCGCCGCCACCAGCGGCCGCGGATCCACCTCGCCGGCCGCGTACGCGTCGATCGCCTGCGCCAAGCCCGGTGAACCGCTCAGCACGCCGATCGCGGTGACGTCCTTCAAGGCGAGCATCCGCGTGTCCAGCAGGCTCGGCCGCCTGGACAGCCCGATGCAGACGATCCGGCCCGCCGGTTCGACCACCTCGGCGGCGAGCGCGGGAGCGGAGGGATCGCCGGTCGCGTCGACCACCGCGTCGAACGGCGGCTCGGGAACGCTCGTCCCGGCGGAAAAACCCAAGCCGCGCGCGAATTCCACCGACCACGGCGTCGCGCCGACGAGATGGACCTCGCTTCCCGCGGCCCGGAGGAACAGCGCGGTGAGCAACCCGATCGTCCCCGGGCCGAGGACCAGCACCCGTTCGCCCGCGGCCGCCCGCGCGGCCCGGAAGGCGTTGCCGCCCGGTTCGGCCAGCGCGCCCGCGACGGGATCCACCGCGTCCGGCAGTTCGTGCAGCGAGCGCACCGGCACGGCGAGGCGTTCGGCGAGCGCTCCCGCCCGGCCGCCGCGGATGCCGACCTCCTGCCGGTCCGCGCAGACGTGCTGATGCCCGCCCCGGCACCGCCGGCAGTCCCCGCATCCGAGCATCGTGTCGCCGGTGACGCGGCGGCCCACCCACGCCGGGTGCACGCCCCGGCCGACCGCCGACACCGTGCCGCACCATTCGTGGCCGAGCCGCATCGGGTACCGGGCGTGCCCGTCGGCGAGGTACTGCATTTCGCCGGTGAAGAACTCGACGTCGGTGCCGCACACCCCGGCCCGCTCCACTTCGACCACGACCTCGCCGACCCCGGCTTCCGGCTCCGGCACCTCGGCTGGCCCGGCCTCCCCCGGTCCGGTCACCACGAACGCCCGCATGGCCCCGATCGTAGCGGCGCTCAGCCGGTCACGCGCTCGCGCAGGAACGCCGCCGTCGCCGGGTCGGCCGGATAGAACGACTCGATCACCAGCTCGGCGACCGTCACGTCCAGCGGCGTCCCGAAGGTCGCGACCGTGCTGAAGAACGTCAGCTCCAGATCCCCGTGCCGGTAGCGCAACGGCACGAAAATGTCGCCCGGGCCGGGGATCTCCACCTCGGGGACCTCGTCGTCGCACGGATACCCGCGCAGCTCCTCCAGCAGCTCGGCGAGTCCGGCGTCGGCGGTCTGCTCGACCTGACGGCGCAGCCTGCCCAGCAGATGCGCGCGCCATTCCCCCAGGTTCAGCACCCGCGGCGCCATCCCGTCCGGGTGCAGCGTCGCGCGCAGCACGTTCACCGGACCGGTCAGCAGCGACGGCGCGATGCCCTCGGTGAGCACGCCGAGGCTGAGGTTGGCGTCGACGAGATTCCAGCCGCGGTCGACCACCGCCGCCGGATACGGGTCGTGCCCGGCGAGCAGCCGCCGGACCGCCTCGCGGATCACGGTCATTTCCGGCGCTCCGATGTCGGACTCGCCGTAGGCGGGCGCGTAGCCCGCGGCGAGCAGCAGGCGGTTGCGTTCGCGCAGCGGGATGTCGAGATGCTCGCCCAGCCGCAGCACCATGTCCCGGCTCGGCTTGGACCGGCCGGTCTCCACGAAGCTCAGGTGGCGCGTCGAGATGTCCGCCGAGATCGCGAGATCGAGCTGGCTGATGCGGCGGCGGTCGCGCCATTCCCGGAGCAGTTCGCCGATCGGGGCCTTCACCGTGGTCGTCACGCGTCCGAAGCTACGGGGTCTTCCGCCGGGAGACCATTACCCCTGAGGTAACGGCGCGTGCACCACCAGCGCCTCCGCCAGCGGCTTGCGGTCGAGATCCGGCACCTCACAGTCCGGCGCGGGATAACCCACCGGGAACAAGATGTACGGCCGCTCAGTCACCGGCCGCCCGAAAACCTCGTTCAGGAAACCCATCGGATTCGGCGTATGCGTCAACGTCGCCAACCCCATCGTGTGCAGCGCCATGATGAACATGCCGCACGCGATGCCGACGCTCTCGTTCACGCAGCAACTCCTCCTCTACCCCTGAGGTAACGGCGCGTGCACCACCAACGCCTCCGCCAGCGGCTTGCGGTCGAGATCCGGCACCTCACAGTCCGGCGCGGGATAACCCACCGGGAACAAGATGTACGGCCGCTCAGTCACCGGCCGCCCGAAAACCTCGTTCAGGAAACCCATCGGATTCGGCGTATGCGTCAACGTCGCCAACCCCATCGTGTGCAGCGCCATGATGAACATGCCGCACGCGATGCCGACGCTCTCGTTCACGCAGCAACTCCTCCTCTACCCCTGAGGTAACGGCGCGTGCACCACCAACGCCTCCGCCAGCGGCTTGCGGTCGAGATCCGGCACCTCACAGTCCGGCGCGGGATAACCCACCGGGAACAAGATGTACGGCCGCTCAGTCACCGGCCGCCCGAAAACCTCGTTCAGGAAACCCATCGGATTCGGCGTATGCGTCAACGTCGCCAACCCCATCGTGTGCAGCGCCATGATGAACATGCCGCACGCGATGCCGACGCTCTCGTTCACGCAGTAGTTCTTCCGCAGCGAACCGTCCGGCAGCGGGGTGCTCTTCTGCGCGAACGCGACCACCAGCCACGGCGCGACCTCGAGGAACTCCTTGTGCTCGTCGGTTTCGAGCCGGGCGAGCGCCGCGTGCCAGTCCGGCGCGTTGCGTTCGCGGTAGAACTTCCGCTCCTCGACCTCCGCTGCCTCGCGCACCGCGCGTTTGACGTCCGGGTCGGCCGTCGCGACGAACGTCCACGGCTGGTGGTGCGCCCCGCTCGGCGCGGTGTTCGCGATCCGCACCGCGGTCTCGATCGCTTCGAGCGGCACCGGGTCCGGGGAGAACCAGCGGACCGACCGGCGGCGGTCGAGCAGCCGGTACAGCTCCTGCCCGCGCGCGAGGCTCTCCTCCGGGGACAGCCGCGGCGGCGCGTACGGGACGAACGGGTGCTGGTGCCGGGTCATGCCCCGACCCTGCCGCGTCGGCGGTCATCGGTCCAGTTCACATTTCTGGTGAAGGACATAAGCTGAACTGATGTCTCCCTCGTTGCGCCAGCTCGAGTACCTGGTCGCGGTCGCGGACACCGGCGGCCTCACCGCGGCCGCGGACAGCTGCCACGTGTCGCAGTCGGCGGTGTCGCTGGCGATCGCTTCGCTGGAACGGACTTTGGGCGTCCAGCTCATCCTCCGCGGCCCCGGCCGCACGACCGCGCTGACCGACGCCGGGCGCCAGGTCGTCGGCGAGGCCCGCGCGGTGCTCACCTCGGTGGCGGAACTCGGCACCACTGCCCGCGACTACGGCCAAGACCTCGCCGGACGCCTGAATTTCGGCTGCTACACCCCGCTCGCGCCGTTGCACGTGCCCGCCGCGCTGGCGACTTTCCGCACCCAGCACCCGGAAGTCGACGTCTCCTTCGTCGAAGGCACCCTGCCGGACCTGCAGCACCTCCTGCTGGAAGGCCGCTGCGACCTCGCCGTGCTGTACCGGCAGGATCTCGTGCCGGGCATCGCAGTGGACCAGCTCTACGACCAGCCGCCGAGCGTGCTCCTCCCGTCGGCGCATCCCTTGGCGCGCCGGAAGACGGTTTCGTTGCGCGCCTTGGCCGACGAGCCGTTCATCCTGCTGGACGTACCGCCGTCGGAACGCTATTTCCGGGACGTCTTCGCCGCGGTCGGCCTGCCGATGCCGGTCGCACACCGCACGACGAGCTTCGAACTCGCTCGCGCGTTAGTGGCGCGAGGACTCGGCTACACCCTCTCGGTGCAGCGGCCGCCGCTGGAACTTTCCGTCGAGGGCACGCCATTCGCGGTACGTCCGCTGCGCGAGCGAGTCCCGACGACGCCGGTCGTGCTGGCTCGCGCGGAGGGTGCGCGGCTGACTCGGCGGGCGGAGACGTTTCGCGCTTTCTGCCGGGAGTTTTTCGGTGCTAGAGCGTGATTCCGTGTGGTTCGCGGCCGAGAAGCTCGGCCAGTACTGGGCTCGTCTCGGCAAAGTGGCCTTGCCGGGAGGCCTCGAACATCGACAGCTTCATCCGCGCCACCTCCTCCGGCTCGCCCGCGACCCACTCCTCGTCCGCTACTACCACGCGCCGCACCGCACGCCCGCTGACCCGCGACGCGAGCTCGGCCACGTCGTCGAACGTCACCGCCTGCCGCGCGGTCAGCACAACCGGCCCGTCGAACTCCCTGTCCCCGGCCAGAATCACCGCCGCCGCTTCCGCGACATCAGCCCGATCGGTCCACGAAACCGGGCCGTCCTCCGGGGCCGCGATCACCCCGTCCTCCCGCCAGTTCCCGAGCAGCCAGCCGATGCTGTGCGCGTAAAAACCGTTGCGCAGCGCGGTCCACGCGACCCCGGACCCGGCGAGGATCCGCTCGGTCGCCGCGTGCTCCGGGCCTGGCGGAAAAGGTGTGTCCATCCGGGAATTCTGATGGCTGGTGTACAGAATCCGTTGCGCCCCGGCCGCTACCGCCGCCTCGACGCCGGCACGATGCAGGCCGACCCCGTCCGCGCGCGGATCGTTCGAGGAAACCAGCAGGACTTTTTCGGCCCCTTCAAACGATTTCCGCAGTGCCTCGGGATCCTCGTAGGACCCCTGCCGCACCCGTACGCCCCGGTCCGCTAAGTGTCGCGCCTTGGCGACATCCCGGACGCTCACGCCGATCTCCTCCGCCGGGACGCGCTTGAGCAGATGCTCCACAGTCGCCCCGTTGAGCGCGCCGGTCGCCCCCGTGATCACGATCATCTCCGGACTCCCTTCAGCAATGGCAGCAGGATGTCGTCCACGAGATGCCGCAGGAACCGGTCGTCGCACGGTTCGCCGGCGAAGACGATCCGGTGCACGATCACTCCCGGCGCGACCTCGGCGAACAGCTCGGCCGCACCAGGCGCCGATGCGGTCTGCCGCACCCGATCCGCCATCGCCGCCTGGTCCCGGTGCAGGATCCGGCGCATCTCGTCCGCGAGCCGCGGATCGCTGCGCATCCCCGCGAACAGCGCGCCCAGCACCCCGATCTCCTGCTCGGCGATCTCGCGCGCCAGCCATCGCACGACGGCCAGCAAGTTTTCCCGCAGTCCGCCGGAGACGGCCTCGGGCGGAGCCGAGGTTTGCCGCTGCTCCGCTGCCGCCGCGACGACCGCCGCCTTGTCGCGGTACCGCCGGTAAACCGTCGTCTTGGCAACCCCGGCGCGGGCCGCGATCGCCTCGATGGACAACTGGTCGTAGCCGACTTCGGGCAGCAGCGCCAAGGCCGCCTCGTGGATCGCGGCATCCCTTCGGGCATCACGCGGCCTGCCCACCGAGAACTCCTCCGACACGATGCCTCTTTTCGATACGCTCCCGTTGCGTATCGAAAGTACGCCCGAGCCGGCACCCCGTCAACCGGGCCAAGGCAGGACGGTCAGCTCCGGCCATTGTTCCTGCCAGCGCCGGGCTTTCGCCTCGTAACTGCTCCGCGGCGCGTGTCCGGGATTGGGCCGGACGACGAGATTGAACATGTCCGCGAACCCGTGCGGCGCGTAGACCTGCCACTCCCCTCCTTCGGCCAACCGGATCCCCAGACAGGGCGTCGTGGACGGGAACGAGTCGATGGCCGCCTCGGTGGACGGGTACGGCGCGCACGGGACGCCGAAGCGGTCCTCGTACCAGAGATGCACCCGCGCCTCGTTGCGGATTTCCACCGTGATCGGGAGATCCCCGAACCTCCGGGCGCCCTCCTCGATGACCGCGTTCTCCGCGTCCCAGCTGAGATCCGAGTCGTCGAAGTAGAACAGGTCGTAATCCTTGATGCTCTCGGCGGGCGAGCGTCCGGTCACCACGTTCCACACGGTCTGGCACAGGCAGCCCGCGGTCAGGTACCAGCCGGGAAGAGCCAGTTTCGCCGCCCGTGCCAGCACTTCCGGCACCAGCTCGTTGCGCGTCACGAGCTCGCGGAAGGTCCCGAGCTGCCTGTCGATCGCCATCCGGCCGTAGTCCATGCCCCGGTTTAGCACGGCCAGCCGATTACCTCCCGCGTAATCGACCAGCCGCCGATCGTCGGCCAGGCTTGGCCTTACCGAAAACGGGACAACGCAAGGAGAACCCCGACATGACCACCACCGCACCGACCGCCGCCGACCTCGCCCGCCGTTACGTCGACGTGTGGAACGAGACAGACCCGCAGCGGCGCCGCCAGCTCGTCTCGGAGGTCTTCGCGCCGGGCGCGACCTACACCGATCCGCTCGGCGCGGTCGCCGGCCAGGACGAGATCGACGGATTCATCGGCGGCGCGCAGGCGCAGTTCGCCGGGCTCGTCTTCAGCCTGCCCGCGGAGCCGGACGCGCACCACGATCTCGCGCGGTTCCAGTGGCACCTGTCGGCTCCCGGCGCCGCTGAGCCGATCGCGATCGGGTTCGACGTCGTGGAGATCGCCGACGGCCGGATCGCCAAGGTGCACGGCTTCCTGGACAAGATTCCGGGCTGAGCCGCCGGAAACGCCGGGGATGTGGTCTTGACCACAGGCACGAGGTTCAGACCACCCGGGAGGTCTGAACCTCACCCGGCCAAGCCGCCACGCCGCGAAACAGGCGTGGCCCTCCCCACTCTGTCCGTACCCCGCGGGGCGCCTGAGAGTTTCACCCGCGTGGATAGCCGGGTTTGCACCGTCGGCGGCACCGGCTGGTGGTCTCCTGCCGATGCGCTTTCCAGAGGCGTCTCGTCCGCGCGGTCCAGGGTGCCTGAGAGGTTCCGGGGAGGACTTGCTCCTTCGGCGCCGGACCGGGGATGCCGGTTCGGTCTCTCCCGCGCGGGTTCGTCGATCGCGCGCCCAGTCTAGCGCGGACGAAGATCAGCCCGTGCGGCGGGCGTTGCGGCGCTGGGTCAGCTCGTCCGGCACGACGGCCTCGACCAGTCCGCCGTCGGCGCGCTCGGCCGGGAACTCGTGGATGGTGCCGCTGATCTCCTGCATCGCCCCGCTGACCGCGATGCCGAACACGCCCTGGCCGCCCTGGAGCAGATCCACGATCTCCTCCGGCGACGTGCATTCGTACACCGTGGTGCCGTCGGAGAACAGCGTGACCTTCGCCAGGTCGCGCACCCCGCGCACGCGCAGATGGTCGACCGCGACGCGGATGTTCTGCAGCGAGACCCCGGTGTCCAGCAGGCGCTTCACGACCTTCAGGACCAGGATGTCCTTGAACGAGTACAGCCGCTGCGACCCCGAACCGTGCGCCGTCCGGATGCTGGGCGCGACCAGCTTCGTGCGCGCCCAGTAGTCCAGCTGGCGGTAGGTGATCCCGGCGATCTGGCAGGCCGCGGGACCGCGGTAGCCGACCAGCTCGTCGGGCAGCGAGGCGTCGGGGAACAGCTCGCCCTGCTCGCCGTCGGCGACAGGTCCGGCAGGTATCTCCGGACGACCAGCCTCGACCACCGCAAGCCTCCCCTCGCCCGGCCTCGCGGCGGGGCGTTCGACAGGCCGGTCGAGCCCAGGATCGGGATCGGCCGGGGAAAACTGCCACGAGCGCGCCGGGTCGGCGAATCACATCGTGGCGATTTACCGCCTTTGACGGTAAGGCTGCGCCGCGAGCCGGTCAACGCGACGCGCGGCGGACCTCGAGGCCGTGTCGAGGCTTTGGCCCGTTCGCCGTACGGGATTGACCTTTTTTACTCGCCCGAGTAACTTATTACTCATGCAAGTAAACATCGACACGCAAGCCGAACTCGGCCTGAGCGTCACCGAGGCCACCACCCGGGCCCAGATCATCGGCGCGACCATCGCCACCATCGCCGACCACGGGTACGCGCGCACCACCTTCGCGCGCATCAAGGAACGGGCCGGGCTCAGCAGCACGCGGCTGATCTCGTACCACTTCACGAACAAGGCCGGCCTCATGCAGGCGGTGCTGAGCACGGTGTCCGAGACCAAATCGGAATACCTGCGCGAGCGCAGCGAAGGCGTCGACCCGGCGGACCGGCCGGGGAACCTGCGCGCGTACATCGAGACTTCGGTCGCGTTCCTGCGCGACTACCCGCAATGCGAACGGGTGCTGGTCGAGATGGCCGCGCACGCCGACGACCGCGACGGCTGGGCGATGACCGGCGTCATGGTCGGGCAGCTGCGCACCGGCGCGCTGCAGCGGCACCTGGAACAGGGCCGCAAGGAGGGGGCGTTCGGCGACATCTCGCCGGAGATCGTGGCGCTGTCGATCGCGCAGGCCGTCGACGGGGTCGCGGCCGCCTACGCCGCCGATCCGTCCGTGGACCTGGACCGGTACGGCCGGGAACTGGCGGACCTGTTCGCCCGCGCGACCGCGCGGTGAACTCGTGCCCGGCGGGAAACCGCCGGGCAGGGGCGATCAGGTGTCGGCGCCGCGGAAGTCTTCCGGGGACACGGAGTCGAGGAACTCGCGGAACTTCTCGACCTCGTCTTCCTGCTCGTCCGGGATGATCAGACCGGCTTCCTCGAGCACCGCGTCGACCGCGTGGATCGGGACGCCGATCCGCAGCGCCAGCGCGACCGAATCGCTCGGGCGGGCCGAGACCCGGATGTCGCCGTCGAAGACCAGCTCGGCGAAGAACGTGCCTTCTTTGAGGTCGGTGATCACGACCTGCTCGAGCTCGCGGCCGAGCGCGCCGATGACCTCTTTGAGCAGATCGTGGGTGAGCGGCCGGGCGGGCCGCACGCCTTGCTGTTCCAGGGCGATCGCGGTGGCTTCGACCGAGCCGATCCAGATCGGCAGGTACCGCTCGCCCTCGGTCTCCCGCAGCAACAAGATCGGCTGATTCGCGGGCAGTTCGACCCGCACTCCGACGACGCGCATCTCGCTCATCGGGCTTCGCCTCCCTCTCGTGCACACGGGCCGCAGCGCTGGCGACGGCTGACGACCGTTGTCTCCGACGCTACCCGTCATCCGGGCGCTGTGCTCGCTCGCAGCGGACATTCTCGGTTCGTGGTCTCGCGAACCGTCTCTCACGGTACGGCATCCCGGCGCTGAGGTTCAGTCATTGACAAGTGACCGACAACGCGTCTCGGGCATAAGGGTCAATCGCCGGCGACGCCGCGGATGCCGGCTTTGACGAGCAGCGTGTGCAGCGTGACCGACAGCGCGGCCAGTTCGCGCACGACCTCGTCCGCGCGCGCCTTCGCGTCCGCGTCACGATGCCGGTACGCCGGGGTCACGATCTGCTCCAGCAGGCCGACCTCGCGGTCGGCCGCGGCGCGGAACGCGCGCAGATGCCGCGGCTCGAGCCCGAATTCGGTCATCGCCTTGACGGTGCGGGCGATCAGGACCGATTCCGGGCCGAAAAAACCCGCCGCGCCGGGGCGCAGCAGGCCGTACTGGCACAGCTCGGCGAGCATCGCGTCGTCGATGCCCGCCTGCTCCAGCAGGTCTTCCTGGGTGAGCCGGGTGTCCGGCCCGGTCTCGAAGTCCGCCGCCGCGGGCAGTCCCGCCGGATCGCTCCCGTCGCCGAGCGGCACGAGCCGACGCGGCAGCTGGGGAGCCGACGGGACCGGCGCGGGCGGTTGCGCGCCCGCGTCGGCCGCGTCGAGCTGCTCCTTGATGACCTTGAGCGGGAGGTAGTGGTCGCGCTGCGCGGACAGCACGTACCGCAGGCGTTCCACGTCCGCCGGCGAGAACTGCCGGTACCCCGAGGGCGTGCGGCCCGGGCGGACCAGGCCTTCCGCCTCGAGGAAGCGGATCTTGGAAATCGTGACATCGGGGAAGTCCCCGCGCAGCTGCGCGAGCACCGCCCCGATGCTCAACCCGTCCCGCCGGGCCTCCTGACGACCGGGCTGCCCGGCCGCCGTCACTGCGCCCCCTGGCCCCCGTGCCCCGGGCCGGTCAGGAAGACCAGGCGGAACTTGCCGATCTGCACCTCGTCGCCGCCGGCGAGGACGGCCTGGTCGACCGGCTCGCGGTTGACGTAGGTGCCGTTCAGGCTGCCGACGTCGATCACGACGAACTCCCCGCCCTCGCGCCGGAATTCCGCGTGGCGGCGGGAAACCGTGACGTCGTCGAGGAAGATGTCGCTGTCGGGGTGCCGTCCCGCGCTGGTGGTGTCGCGGTCGAGCAGGAAGCGGGAGCCCGCGTTGGGCCCGCGCTTCACGACCAGGAGGGCGGAACCCGGCGGAAGGGCGTCGACGCCCTGCACCGGTGCCTCGGCGGCCGGCGCGGACTCCTGCTGGCCTTCCATGTCGGCCAGGAAATCGGCCCGGAAGACAGAGGTCCGCTCCGGAGACTGCTCCGGGGGAACGCCGGGCCCGTCGTTCGTGCTCACCTGAACTCTCCTCTACGCATGAAGTGTTGTCATCGACCAAGAACGTGCAGCTGTCAACGTACCGTGCCCGACCGGCCCGGAACCCTCGGGCTCCCCTTGAGGCTCCGGGGCCCGGCCGAACGGCTCAGCCCTTGATGAGGGCCTGGTACGCCTCGGCCTCGAGCAGCGCCTCGAGACCGGCCGGGTCGTCGAGCCGGATCTCCACGAGCCAGCCCTCGCCGTAGGGGTCGGAGTTGACGAGCTCCGGCGAATCGGCGACCGCCGAGTTGACCGCCACGATCTCGCCGTCGACCGGCGCGAACAGCTCCGAGACGCTCTTCGTGGACTCGACCTCACCGAACGCGTCGCCCGCCCCGACCTGCTTGCCGACCTCGGGCAGGTCGACGAACACGACGTCGCCGAGCTGGTCCTGCGCGTACTCGGTGATGCCCACCCGCACGAGCGAACCCTCGCGGGTCGCGACCCACTCGTGCTCCTCGGTGTAGCGCAGTTCTTCCGGAGTGGTCAACGCCGCTCCCCTTCCTGGTGCTGGCTTTCGTGCCGACAATCTTCCATCACCGGGTGCGCAGCGCGCGAGCCGCCTGCACGACGTAGAGCGCCCCGGACCAGACATACAGGACGCCGCCCCACACCATGAACGCGTAGGCGATCGGCCGCGCGACCGCCGCGACGTCCGAGCCGCCCTGCGTGAGCAGCAGGAACGGGAAGGCGTACATGAGGACGAAGGTCGCGCCCTTGCCGATGTAGGTGACCTCGGGCGGCGCGAACCCGCCGCGGCGCAGCAGCACCACGCACACCCCGAGCACCAGCTCGCGCAGCACCAGCGGCACGACCACCCACCACGGGATGATGTCGCGGATCAGGAACGCGACGAGCGTGGCGAGGATGTAGAGCCGGTCCGCGGCGGGGTCGAGCAGCTGCCCGAGCCGCGACATCTGGTCGAGCCAGCGGGCGAGCTTGCCGTCGAGCCAGTCGGTGAGCGCGGAGAAGATCAGCAGGGCGAGCGCCCAGCCGTCCTCCTTCGGGCCGAGCAGCAGCCACAGGAACACCGGGACGCCCGCCAGGCGCAGCAGCGACAGCAGATTGGGGACGTTGAGCGCCTGCCGCCACAGGGAGGGCTCGGTCTGGGGCTCGTCGGGGACCGTGGTCACGCCGGTCAGCCTAGAGCGGACGGGATCGCGAGGTTTGTCCTGGCGGGGTGAAAGGCGGGGGTTCGGTTGTGCTGGGGGTGGGTTCGGGCGCGGGAGGTCCGGGGGTGCTCTGGTCTGGTGCGGCGGTGGGGCATGCGCGGCGGTGGGTTTTTCGCTCCGGCTGACGGGCGCTGTGCGAGGCCGGGGTGGGTCTCGCCGCCGGTGCGGTGCCTTGGGGAGGCGCGCTGCGGCGGGCCCGCCGCGCACCCGTACCTCGCTGCGCGGCGCGGGGTGCACGGCGAATCGGCGCGGCCGGAGCCGTTCGGCTCGGCGCTGGAACGATTCCGTCGGTGCGGCAGGTGAATCGCAGCAGCGGGGAAGGCAACAGGGCGGGCCAACGCCGCGACAAGGCGGTGCGGCAGCCGGTCCGGCGCGGCAGGCGAGCTGGCACGGTGAGTGAACCGGTGCCGCGGGAAGCCGGTGCGGCAGCTCCCGGTACGGCAGGCGGGCCAGCGCGGCAGGCGAGCTGGCACGGTGAGCGAACCGGTGCCGCGGTAAGGCAGTGCGGCAAGGAGGTGCGGCAGGCGAGCCAGCACGGCGGGTGAATCGATGCCGCGGCCGAGCCGCCGCAGCGGGTGAATCGGTGCAGCGCCGGGAAAAGACGCGGATCCGCCGGACGGCGGCCGGGACCCCTCCCCGGTTCCGGCCGCCGTCCGGCGGAAGATTCAGCGGGAGCGTCGCCTGCTGGCCGCCCGGCGGTGGCTCCAGCCGCGGCGCTGCAGTTGCGCGTTGCTGAGCGTTTCGGGGCGGCCGCGGCCGTCGGTGCCCACCCAGCGCGGGCGCACGGCTCCGGCTTCGAGCACGTAGGGGCGGCCGCCGCACCACACCACGCTGCAGGGTTCGGTCGGCGGGTCGGTCGGGGCGTCGGTCTCGGCTGCGGGGGCGGTTTCGGTGCTCATGCTCTCGGTGACTCGTGCTCTCTGGCGTCGGGCTTCGGGGACCTGGAACGCGCGGGGCGCCTGCCCTCTACGTCGGCGCGGGACCGCCGAGCGTTAACCGCCCCGGGACGGATTCCTCCGAACGATGCGTCCCGGCGATGCGGATTTCCCCGTCCGGAAAGCGAAACCAACCGTCCACAGTAGACTCAACCGGCGCCGCTCCGGTGTGTCGGTGCCGCTCAGCGGGGGCGCGAGGGGCCAGAATGGGCGCGACCCCGGAGAAAGGATCGCGGTGCTCCCGTCGAAAACCGTGTACGGGCCGCTGTGCGCGGCTGTGGTGGTTTTGCCCGCGCTCACCGCCTGTTCGGGGGATCAAGCGCCACCGGCAGCCGCCTCGTCGGCGCCCTCCGCTATCGCCTCGGCCGCGCCGAGCACGCACGCTCCCCCGCCGCTGCCGCAGACCGCGGGCGCGAGCAGCCCGCCCGCCGCGCCCAGCAGCACCGCGGCCGCGCCGAAACCGTCAAAACAGGCGCCGCCGTCCACTCCGGGCACGTGCGGCACGGTCACCGCGGCGAGCGGGATGACGCTGTACGTCTACGACAACAAAGCCATCCCGTGCGCGGACGCGATGGCGCTCGTCAAGAAGTTCCACCAGGCGATCAACGGCCGCCAGGCGGCGGGCTCGAACAACCCGGTCAACGCGACCGTCGACGGCTGGCTGTGCGTGTCCGGCCCGCCCGCCGCGCAGGGCGGCACCACGTGCAGCAAGGGCGAGCAGACCGTGCTGGCGGCGGTGGTCCCGGCCGAATAGGACCGGGACCGCCGCCGCGGCTCAGGACTTGAGGTCCGGGAAGTCGTCCTCGCGGAACTCGCCCTCGGGCCGCTCGCCGCCTTCCCGGCCGCGCAGTTCGACCCGGCGGATCTTGCCCGAGATGGTCTTCGGCAGCTCCCCGAACTCCAGCCGCCGGATCCGCTTGTACGGCGCGAGGTGCTCCCGCGCGTACGCCAGGATCTCGCGCGCGGTCTCGGCGTTCGGCTCGCGCCCGGAGGCGAGCACGACGTACGCCTTGGGCACGGCCAGCCGGATCGGGTCCGGCGCGGGCACCACGGCCGCCTCGGCGACCGCCTCGTGCTCCAGCAGGACGCTCTCCAGCTCGAACGGCGAGATCCGGTAGTCCGACGCCTTGAAGACGTCGTCGGTGCGGCCGACGTAGGTGATGTAGCCGAGTTCGTCGATCGAGCCGACGTCGCCGGTGTGGTAGTAGCCGTTCGCGAAGGCGGCCGAGGTGCGTTCGTCGTCGTCCGCGTAGCCCGCCATCAGGCCGACCGGCCGGTGCGCGAGGTCCAGGCAGATCTCGCCCTCGGTCGCGCGCTCGCCGGTGACCGGGTCGACCAGCGCCACCGCGAACCCGGGCAGCGGGCGGCCCATCGAGCCGGCCACGACGTCCTGGCCCGGCGTGTTCGCGACCTGGACGCTGGTCTCGGTCTGCCCGAAGCCGTCCCGGATGGTGACGCCCCACGCCTTCTCGACCTGCTCGATCACCTCGGGGTTGAGCGGCTCCCCCGCGCCGACGACCTTCTTCGGCGGCGTCCGCAGCGCGCTGAGGTCGGCCTGGATCAGCATCCGCCACACGGTCGGCGGCGCGCAGAAGCTGGTGATGCCGCAGCGGTCCATCTGCGCCATCAGCGCCGCCGCGTCGAACCGCGCGTAGTTGTACAGGAACACCGTCGCTTCGGCGTTCCAGGGAGCGAAGAAGTTGCTCCACGCGTGCTTGGCCCAGCCCGGCGACGAGATGTTGAGGTGGACGTCGCCCGGTTCCAGCCCGATCCAGTACATTGTGGACAGATGGCCGACCGGATAGGAAACGTGCGTGTGCTGCACGAGTTTCGGCTTCGCGGTGGTACCCGAGGTGAAGTACAGCAGCAGCGGGTCCTCGGCGCGGGTGACCCCGTCCGGGGTGAATTCGGCGGCCGAGGCGTACGCGGTTTCGAAGGCGTGCCAACCGGAAACCGGCTCGCCGACCGCGATCCGCGTGTAGTCGCCGGCGACGTCGGCGAACTTCTCCGCGTCGACGTCGCGCACGATCACGTGCTTGGCGTTGCCGCGCTCCACCCGGTCCACGAGGTCGGCCGGGCCGAGCAGCGTCGACGCCGGGATCACGACCGCGCCCAGCTTGATCGCCGCGAGGATGGTCTCCCACAGCTCGCCCTGGTTGCCGAGCATGACGATCACCCGGTCGCCGCGCGCGACGCCGAGGCCGCGCAGCCAGTTCGCGACCTGGTTGGACCGGGCCGACATCTCCGGGAACGTCCAGCGGTTCTCGGTGCCGTCCTCTTCCACGATCCACAGCGCGTACCGCTGCGCGTTCGCCGGGTCCGCCGCGATCGCGTCGAACCAGTCCGTGGCCCAGTTGAACTCGTCCAGCTGCGGCCACGCGAACTCGCGGCAGGCGGTTTCGTAGTCCAAGCGGTGGGCCTGCAGATAGTCCCGCGCCGCGCGGAATGCCTGGTAGCCGGTGACCTCAGCGCCGTTGCTCACGTCGTACTCCTCGTGCTCGCTTTCCCGTGCCTGTTTTACTCGCCCTTGAAGTCCGGCGCTCGTCGCTCCAGGAAGGCCTGGACGGCTTCCTGGAGGTCCTTGCTCGGCAGGAAGGCGGAGTTCCACGCGGCGACGTAGCGCAGGCCCTCGGCGACCTGGCGTTCGGTGTTCGCCGACAGCACCTGCTTGGTGCCCTGGACGACCAGCGGCGGGTTCGCGGCGATCTCCGCGGCCAGTTCGCGGGCCTTGGCGAGCAGCGTCTCCTGGTCCGGGTACACGTCGTTGACCAGGCCGATCTTCTCGGCGCGCGCGGCGTCGACGTCCTTGCCGGTCAGCGCCAGCTCGCGGACGTGCCCCTCGCCGATGATGGGCGCGAGCCGCTGCAGGCTGCCGATGTCGGCGACGATCGCGACCTTCACCTCGCGGACGCTGAACTTGGCGTCCGCGCTGGCCAGGCGGATGTCGGCGGCGGTGATCACGTCCACGCCGCCGCCGATGCACCAGCCGGACACGGCGGCGACCACCGGTTTGCGGCATTCGGCGATCGAGCTGACCGCCTGCTGCAGCCGCTGGATCTCGCGGTGGAACTCGGTGCGCGGCCCGGCCAGCGCGTCGCCCGCCAGCAGCGGGGCCCAGCCGCCCATCATCGCGGGCAGGTCGAGGCCGTAGGAGAAGTGCTTGCCGCTTCCGGTCAGCACGACGGCGCGCACGCGCGGGTCGGCGTCGAGGGCGGCGAACACCAGCGGCAGCTCGCGCCAGAAGTCGGGGCCCATCGCGTTGCCCTTGCCCGGGCCGAGCAGGGTCACCTCGGCGACCGGTCCGTCGAGGTCGACGCGGAGCGAGGCGAGTTCGGGAAGGGCGGCTACTGGTTCGGTCATGCCGATCATCTTGACTCATCCCCCCGACCCCAGCCCATCCGGTTGACACTGTGCCAACGGCGCTGCGGGATGCTTTCCTGGAGACCCGAGGTGGAGAGGGAGGCGCCCGTATGGACCCGGCACCCGTGCCCGTCGCCGACGCCCCGCCGGCGGAACCCGCGGCGGCCCGCAAGGCCCGGCCGATCGAGCTGTCCGGCTCGTTCCGGCACGACGGCCAGCGCCTGTGCTACACCGAGTACGGCAGCGGCGACCGCGTCGTGGTGCTGATGCACGGGATCATGTTCACCCGCCGGATGCACGCGCCGCTGGCGAGGCGGCTCGCCCGCGCGGGGTTCCGCGTGGTGACCCTCGACCTGCTCGGCCACGGCGATTCGGACCGGCCGACGCAGTCGTGGCGCTATTCGATGCCCGCGTTCGGCGAACAGGCCGTCGCGCTGCTCGACCATCTGGAGATCGAGGACGCGGTGGTCGGCGGCACCTCGCTGGGCGCGAACGTGGCGCTGGAGGTGGCCGTGGCCGCTCCGTCGCGGGTGCGCGGGCTGGTGGTCGAAATGCCGGTGCTGGACAACGCGATCATCGCCGGGCTGCTGACCTTCGCACCCCTGTTGTTCGCCGCGCGCTTCCTGCCCGCGACGGTGCGCGGAGTGGCGTTGGCCGCGCACCTGGTGCCGCACGGGAACCAGTGGGTGGACGTCATCACGGACACGCTGAGCCAGGAGCCGGCGCCGATGGCCGCGCTGCTGCACGGCGTCCTGTTCGGCCGGGTCGCACCGCCCAAGTCGATCCGGGGCACGATCACCACGCCGACGCTGGTGATCGGGCACGAGGGCGACCCGATCCACCCGTTCGGCGACGCGGGCAGCCTGGCCGAGGACCTGCCGAACGCCGAGTTCGTCCAGGCCCGCAGCCCGGTCGAGCTGCGGTTCGACCCGAAGCGGTTGAGCGCGGCGATCCGGGACTTCGCGTTTCGCCGCTACCCCGCCTGAGCCCGGCCCCCGCGGTCCGTGAAGGGCTCCTTGAGGGAATCTGATTCCCTCAAGGAGCCCTTCACGGACTTGGTGGGGTGCGACCGCGTTTTGGCTTCACAGCGGGGCGGCTGCGCTGGTGGCTCGACCGCGGTCGGCTGGGCGGGCGGGCTTGGGACTCGCGGGGGCCGGGCTAGCGCACCCAATGTGGCGTTGGGTGCGTGCGACGCAACCAATGCCGCATTGGGTGCGTTCCGGCGGCAGGGCTCGTCCGCGAAAGGCACCCTCCCGACCCGCGCCCGGCGAGGAAGGGAGACCTGCGGAAGCAGCGCCCCGCCGGGCTCCCCCGGACTTTCGACCGGCCGCGGTCAGTCCTGGTCGGCTTCGGGGAATTCCGGCGGCGCCTGGAGGTCGTGGGCGCGGAACAGCACCGCGTGCGCCACCCCCATCGCCTTGCCGCTCATCGCCGTGAACTGCGGGATGAAGTCGGCGGGCGCGGGGTGGTCCGGAAGCGCGGCCAGGTACGCGGCGTGCGCCTCCAGGGAAGCGACGCCGCGCCGCAGCGGCTCTCCGGTGATGTCGACGCCGTGGGTCGCCCCGGAACCCGGAAGTCCCGGGACCAGGTACCAGCGCGCCGAATGCGGAGCGAGGCCCTTGTCGTCGATCTGCTCCGGGAAGACCCACCGGTTGCCCGCGTCGCGGATCGCGTCAAGGGTCGCGAGTCCGGCGGCGCGGTGGTCGGCCTGGTCGAAGCCGTAGGGAGTTTCGACGTCGAATCCGCAGCCGAGCACGACGTCGGGCTTGAACCGGCGGATCTCGCGGGCGATGTCGCGGCGCAGGTCGAGGCCGTAGACGAGCACGCCGTCCGGGTGTTCGAGGACGGTGAGGCGCTCGACGCCGACGGCCGCGCACGCGTTGCGCTGTTCGGCGACGCGCAGGCGGGCCGTCTCCTCGGGCGGGTTCGGCATGCCTGCCTCGCCGCGGGTGAGCAGGAGGTAACCGACCTCGATGCCGCGCGCCGTCCAGCGCGCGACGGCCGCGGACGTGCCGTACTCCATGTCGTCCGGGTGCGCGACGACGCAGAGCACGCGCCGGAAGGACTCCTCGGGCAGGGCAGGCAAGGTCATACCGGACATCTTCGCGCGCGGACGGCCCGCTGTCTGCGTTATCCGGGCTGATTCCGGTCCAGCCCGGCCACCGGGCCGAACACGATCACCGCGGGCGGGCGGACTCCCGCGGCCGCCGCTTCCTCGGCCACCGAGGCGAGCGTCGAGCGCAGCACCCGCTGGGTCCGCATCGTCCCGTCCTCGATCACCGCGACCGGCGTGTCGCCGGGGCGGCCGCCCTCGAGCAGGGCGGCGGCGAACTTCGGCAGCCGTTCGACGCCCATCATCAGCACGATCGTCCCGCGCATCCGGGCCAGCAGCGACCAGTCCACCAGCGACCGCTCGTCCCCCGGCGCGACGTGCCCGGACACGACGACCACCTCGTGCGCGACCCCGCGGTGCGTCACCGGCACGTCGGCCACCGCGGGCACCGCGAACGCCGAGGTGATGCCCGGGACCATGGTCACCGGCACGCCCGCCTCGGCGCACGCCTGGACCTCTTCGAACCCGCGCCCGAACAGGTACGGGTCGCCGCCCTTGAGCCGGACGACGAACTTGCCTTCCTTGGCCTTCTCGATGAGTGTCCGGTTGATCACGTCCTGGCTCGCCGCGCGGCCGTACGGGATCTTCGCCGCGTCGACGACCTCGACCTCCGGCGCGAGCTCGTCCAGCAGATCGCGCGGGCCGAGCCGGTCGACGACCACGACGTCGGCGCGCGAGAGCAGCCGCCGGGCGCGGACGGTGATCAGGTCCGGGTCGCCGGGCCCGCCGCCGACCAGCGCGACGCCGGGCAGCGTGCCTTCCGGATGCGGCTGGCGGCCGTCCTCGATCGTGCCCGCGTGCAGGCCGTCCAGCATCGAATCGCGGACCGCGGCCGAGCGGAGCGGCTCGCCGCCGGACAGGACGCCGAACAGGAGACCGCCGTGCCGTCCGGTTGCCGGGGTCACCGCCGAACCCGACTCGCCCTCGTCGGCGCGGACGCAGAAGACGCGTTCCCGCTCGGCCTCGGCACAGATCGCGGCGTTGGTCTCCGGGTCGTTCGTGCAGGCCAGCGCGTACCAAGCGTCCTTCAGGTCGCCTTCGGCGTAGCGGCGCTGATGCCACACCAGTTCGCCCGCGTCCGCCATCCCCTGCACCGACGGCGTCGTGTGCGGCGACACCAGTTCGACGCGGGCGCCCGCGCTGATCAGGCGGGGCAGCCGGCGCTGAGCGACGGAACCGCCGCCGAACACCACGACGCGGCGGCCGGTCAGGTTGAGGCCGGAAAGGTAGTGCGGGTCGTCCATGCGCGGAAGCATATGGGCGAGGCGCGGTCTCGCACGGCGAGCGTGGGTCATGCCACGCCGGAGTGTGGCTCAGGCCGCTGAGTCCGTCGGCGCGCTTCGCAATTCGGACATGTCACCGACGGGTCCGCGCATCGTCGGTCACTCCACCCGGAAAACCGGACCGCGCGGCACGAACGGCAGCCGAGCGCCGCGCGGAACCAGAAACGCGTGCTCCCGCGACGGCCGCACGTGGTCGCACTGCGCGTCGGTGATGATCAGCACCGGGCCGTCCGCCGGGAAATCCGGGGCGCGGCGCAGCAGATCGACACCGGGCTGCAGCCGGGTGCCGCCGCGGCCGCGGACCTTCACCCGGCCCGCGATGTCTTCCACCGCAAGGTATCCGGCGTCGTAAGCGGCCGCGTCGCAGAACACCACCCGGGCGGCCGGGACGTCGCGGGCCCGCGCGTACGACGCGATCGCGCCGAGCGCCTTGCCCAGCAGTTCCGCGTTCATCGACCCGGACGTGTCCAGCACGACGCCGAAGGTCGCGCGGCGGTCGACGCGTTCCGGACGGACCAGGCCCGGGCGCGGGATGTCCGGCGTCGCCGACTGACGGCGCGACGCCCGCGCGTAGCTGCGCACCGGCCGCTCGGCCCGGACGTGCTCGTCGAACCACCGGGCCAGTTGCGCGTCCCACGGCAGCGGCGGGTGGTCCAGTGCGCGGATCTCCTGTTCCAGACCGAGCGGCAGCAGGCCGCGGCCCTGCGCGTGGTGATAGACCAGGCCCTGGCTGAGCGCGCGGCGATAGAACTCGTCCAGGTCGACGCCGCCGGCCCGGTCGCCCTCGCGCCACGGCAGCGGCTTGGGTTCCGCGCGGCGCGAGGAGCGGCGGGCGGCGGCGTCCGGTTCGGACAGCCAGTCGCCGAGGACGTCGCCTGCCTCGCGGCCGCCCAGCGTGCGCAGTTTGCGGGCGCGGCGCAGGTCGGTGGTCAGCATGTCGTACACCGATTCCGCGGACAGCCCGGCGAGCTGCGGATCGTGCAGCCCGTCGCCGGGCAGTTCGCCGACGCCGAGGACGACCAGCCAGCCGTTGATCACGTAGTCGCAGGCGACGTTCCACAGGTACGGGTCGCGGCCGAGCGCGCGGCGGTCGTGCCGGAGCGCGGCGTGCAGCATCTCGTGCGCGAGCACGAACCGCCATTCCTCGGCGGTCAGCGCGGCGTGCGGGTTGACGTAGATCTCGCCGTGTTCGGCGTCGACCGCCGCGACCGAGATGTCCCAGGCGCGGACCACCTCCGGATCGGCGATCAGCGTGAACCCGGCGGCCACCGCGCCCAGCAGCGGGAACGACGACGCGAACCAGCCCAGCGCGCGGTCCCACTCCCCCAGGGTCCGGCGGTGCCGGGTCTGGCCGCGCGCGTCGGCGGCCCGCTCCATCGCCTCGGTGGCCGAGGCGATCAGGCCCTGCGCGAACCGCTCGGTCCACGGCGCGGACTTCCCGTGGTACTGGACGTGCCAGCGGCTCGGCGGCTCCGCGAGCGCGAGGCACGGCCGGTCGCCGCCGGTGCCGAGCGCACGGAAGACCTCCGGGACGCCGGTGTCGCGCCAAGAGCGGGCAAGGGAAAGCTCGTCCGTGCCGGGAAGTTCGGGCAGGAGCGTGAGCGGCGTGCCGACCCGTACCGCCTCCGCGAACCGGTGCACCGCAACGCAACACGCCGCGCCGTAGCTCGCCTCGACGGCGCGGTCAGCGGTGATCGCGTCCGCCTCGGCGAGCTGTTCCTCGTCCAGATGGCCGAGGCCGAGATGCAGCAGCAGATGCGCGAACACCCACGCCCACTCGGCGGGATCGGCGTCGCGGGCACGGTTCGCGGTGATCAGTCCGGTGTCGGCGACGACAGCCCAGGCCTCGGAGCCGGTCAGGCTGACGCGGTCCAGGCTCGCGCGCTCCGCGAGCCGCTTCAGGACGGTGTTCGCGCGGACCAGTGCCCAGCCCGCGTCGATCGCTTTGTTGCGGCGTTCGCGGAGGCGGGCGTCGGAACGGACACTGCTCATGCCCGAGCCGCCACCAGCCGCGGCAAGTCGCGCGCGGCCTCGACCAGGAACCACGACGGCAGGCGCGGGTTGCCCGCTTCGTCGTCCGCGATCACCAGCTGCGCCATCTCCAGCGAGATCTCCGCCAGCTCCACCAGCAGGCTCTTCGCGCGGAACGCGAACTGGCGCACCGCCGCCGACGCGTGCCGTTTGTCCGCGGGCAGGTCGCGGGCCAGCCGGACGCGGAACGTCTCGGCGAGGAAGTAGAGCAGGTCGCGCTCGTCCGGCTCGGCGGGCCAGCGCGCGTCGCCCTTGAGGATGGCTTCCAGGTCGTAGGCGTGCCGCGCGACCTTGAGGTACGACCGAAACGCTCCGGCGTGCTGCGGGGTGAGCGTGGCGTACGCGAGCAGCCCGACGGTCTCGTCGTCGAGCGGATCGCCCGCCGAGTGCAGCAGGTCGGACAGCATGTGCCAGGACCGCGGCGTGGAGAACGGTTCCTCGGTCTTCGGCGGCTGGCTCCACAGGTGGTCCGGGCGCTGGGTCAGGTACTCGACCACCGCCGGGTGGATGTCGTGGCCCGCCGCCCAGGCGAGCCAGTCGCCCGCCGACGCGCGCAGGTGGAGGTGGACCAGGCGGTTCACCAGCGCCGAGGCCATCGGCCGGGCGAGCGCCTGGTCGGTGGCGCGGTTCCCGGCGCCGATCACCACCGAACCGGGCGGCAGCTCGTAGGAGCCGATCCGGCGGTCGAGGATCAGCGAATAGAACGCCTTCTGCACGTCCGGCGACGCGGCGTTGAGCTCGTCCAGGAACAGGCAGTACGGCTCGTCGCGGGCGATCTGCTCCGGCGGGCAGAACCGGCTGCGGCCGTCGGCGATCTGCGGGACGCCGATCAGGTCCTCGGGCGCGAGCTGGGTGCCGAGCAGCGACACGCATTCGAGGCCGAGCGCCGCCGCGAATTCCCGGACCAGCGACGACTTCCCGATTCCGGGCGCGCCCCAGAGGAAGACCGGCCGGACGACGGCGGTCGTGAGCAGGATGTCGGGCAGCTGGGCAGGCGTGACCGTGAGCTGGGCGTGCACAACGCGGACCTTTCCGGTTTCAGGACATCCACGTGCGACGCCCGTTTCGTGCCGTTATCGTCCCGCGCCCGGCCCGCTGCCCGCATCCGGTTTTTTCAGCTCCGCGCCGCCGTCGGGTACGGCAGGAGCGCCATCTCCCGTGCGTTCTTGATCGCGGTGGCCACCTGTTTCTGTTGCTGCGGCGTCAATCCGGTGACCCGGCGGGCCCGGATCTTGCCGCGGTCGGAGATGAATTTCCGCAGCAGGTCGACGTCTTTCCAATCGACCTGGGTGATTCCGGCCGTATGGAAGGGATTCGGGCGGCGGCGCGGCGTGCGGTCCGGTTTGGGCACGGCGATCACCAGCTCGACTTCGAGACGCCGGGCAGTTCCCCGTTGTGCGCCATCTGCCGCATGCGCACCCGGGACAGCCCGAATTTCCGCAGGTATCCGCGCGGGCGGCCGTCGGCGGCGTCGCGGTTGCGAATCCGCGTGCGGCTCGCGTCGCGCGGCATCCGTTGCAGCGCAACCACTGCGTCCGCCTTCTCGTCGGCCGAGGCGGACGGCGACGCGATCACCGCCTTGAGCGCGCGCCGGCGTTCCACATACCGCGCGGCGATCACCTTCCGCTGCTCGTTCTTCGCGATCTTCGACTTCTTCGCCATCAGCGTTCTTCCTTGAATTCGACGTGCTTGCGCGCCACCGGGTCGTATTTCCGCAACACCATCCGGTCCGGATTGTTGCGGCGGTTCTTCTTGGTGACATACGTGTAGCCGGTGCCCGCGGTCGACCGCAGTTTGACGATCGGCCGGATGTCGGTGCTTTTCGCCATCTAGAACTTCGCTCCCTTCGCGACGAGATCGGCGACCACGGCGTCGATGCCGCGTTTGTCGATCGTCTTCATGCCCTTCGCCGACACCTTGAGCCGCACGGTGCGGCCGAGGCTCGGCACGTAGTAGCGGCGCGTCTGCAGGTTCGGCTCCCACCGGCGCGACGTGCGGCGGTGCGAATGCGAGACCTGCTTGCCGTAGCCCGGCTTGCGGCCGGTGACCTGGCACACGGCTGACACGGACCCTCCCAAGTTGATAGTGACATTCATGTTCAACTACGCTCGTCACCGTACCCCGCCCCGTCGTCTGGAGATCCAGTGCCCCAACGTCCGCGTGTCCCGCTCGTGCTCTGCAGCGGGATCGCCCGCACCGGCGACCTCGCCGCGCTCCTGCTCCGCGCGAGCCCCGGCACCGCCGTCGTCCACCACGACCTGCGCGACATCGGTTCCGGCGTCGTCCGCCGCCGGATCCTGCTGCGCGGGCGCGACGAGCTGACCCCGCTCGAACTCGCGCACGGCTGCGTCAACTGCACGCTGCGCGAGGACCTGCTGCCGCTGCTGCGCCGGCTGGCCCGGATGCCGCAGGTCGACCGCATCGTGGTGCGGCTGGACGAGGCGATGGAGCCGGAGCCGGTGAGCTGGGCGATCCGCAACGTGCTGGTCGGCGACCGCCCGGTGAGCGACGACGTCGAACTCGAAGCGGTGTTCACCGTGCTGGACTGCGCGACCTGGCTCGCCGACGTCACCGGCGACGACCTGCTCGCCGAGCGCGGCCTGCAGGGCAGCCCCGAAGACGAGCGGACGGTCGCGCAGGTCGCACTGTCCCAAGTGGAATCCGCGGACGTGCTCGTGCTCGCCGGAGCCGCGCCGGACGCGTGGTGCGCGGCCAAATCCGCCGCGGTGCTGGACCGGGTCGCGCCGTCCGTCCCGCGCGTCGAGCTGGCCCGCACCGACGCCGCCGGGCTGTTCGCCGCGATCCCGGCCGACGCCCGCCGCGGCGAGGTCACCGACCTGCACGGCGCGTTGCTGCGCGGCGCTCCGCCACTGCACCCGGACTGCGGCATCGAACTGCTGCGGTTCACCGCGCAGCGCCCGTTCCATCCGGAGCGGCTGCACGAGGCGATCGACCTGCTGCTCGACGGCGTGGTCCGCACCCGCGGCCGGGCCTGGGTGGCGAGTCAGCCGGAAGTCGCGTTCTGGATCGAATCGGCGGGCGGCGGGCTCGGCATCGGGCACGCCGGCCCGTGGCTCGCCTCGCCGGACGGACCGGACTGGGCCGACGTCTCCCCCGAACGCCGCACGCTCGCCTCGCTGCGCTGGGACCCGGTGCACGGCGACCGCGCGCAGGAGCTGGTGATCGTCACCGACCAGGCCGCTCCCGCGGAGATCGAGAGCGCGTTGCAAGCCGCCTTGCTCACCGACGCCGAACTCGCCGAAGGCGAAGCGGCCTGGCGCGCCTACCCCGACCCGTTCGGGGACTGGCACGAGGACCCCTGCGAAGAAACCGAAGAACCCGACCGGCACGCGAACGCCGCCAACCAGAAGGACGAAACCCTGTGAAACCCGGCATCCACCCCGACTACCACCCGGTGGTCTTCAAGGACTCGTCGACCGGCGACGCGTTCCTGACCCGCTCCACCGCCACCTCCGAACGGACCATCGAATGGTCGGACGGGAACACCTATCCGCTCGTGGTGGTGGACATCAGCTCGTGGTCGCATCCGTTCTGGACCGGCACCCAGCGGATCCTCGACTCGGCGGGCCAGGTCGAGAAGTTCCACCGCCGGTACGGGCAGCGCCGCGCCGGGGGTGCGCGCTGATGGCCGTCCCGAAGCGGAAAATGTCGCGCAGCAACACCCGGTCCCGGCGCTCGCAGTGGAAGGCGGCGGCGCCGGACCTGGTGCCGATCGTCGTGGACGGCGAGCGGAAACTGGTGCCGCGCAAGCTGATCAAGCACTTCCAGCGGCTCGAGCGGTGAGCGTCCCGGTCACTGTCCTTTCCGGATTCCTCGGCGCCGGGAAAACCACGCTGCTCAACCGGATCCTCGCCAACCGCGAGGGCCTGCGCGTCGCGGTGATCGTGAACGACATGAGCGAGGTCAACATCGACGCCGCGCTCGTGCGGGACAGCGTGTCGCGGACCGAGGAGCGGCTGGTCGAGATGACCAACGGGTGCATTTGCTGCACCCTGCGCGAGGATCTGCTCGACGAGGTCGCCCGGCTGTGCGAGGACGGCCGGTTCGACCACCTGCTCATCGAGTCGAGCGGCATCTCCGAGCCGATGCCGGTCGCGGCGACGTTCTCCTTCCCCGCCGACGACGGCTCCCCGGTGCTGTCGTCGGCGCGGCTGGACACGATGGTCACCGTGGTGGACGCGGCGAACTTCGCGCGCGAACTGGCGCGCGGGGACAGCCTGGCCGAGCGCAGGCTGGACCAGTACGAGGGCGACGAGCGGACGGTCAGCGACCTGCTGATGGACCAGGTGGAGTTCGCCGACGTGCTGCTGCTGAACAAAACCGACCTCGTCACCCCGGCCGAACGGGACCGGCTGCTCGCCTCGCTGCGCCGCCTCAACCCGGCCGCCGACGTCGTGTCCGCCGAGTTCGGCCGGGTGCCGCTGGAACGGGTCTTCGGCACCGGCCGGTACGACGCCGAACGCGCGCAGGAAGCGCCTGGCTGGGTGGCGGAACTGAACGGCGATCACGTGCCGGAGACCGAGGAGTACGGCATTTCCAGCGTCGTGTTCCGCTCCGCGCGCGCGTTCGACCCGGTGCGGTTGTGGGAGTTCGTGACCTCGCGACTGGACTCCGGCGAGTTCGGCACCGTGCTGCGGTCGAAGGGATTCTTCAGCCTCAGCACCCGGCCAGGCACGCTCGGCCTGTGGTCCCAGGCAGGCAGCGTCGCACGGTTCGAGCCACAGGGAGTTGCCGACGGACCAAGGCAGGAACTGGTGTTCATCGGCGTCAGGCTCGAGCACGCCGCGCTGCTCGACGCGCTCGAAACCTGCCTCTCCGACAGCCCCGCCATCGACGATCCGTTCCCCGAATGGGAACCGGTCCACGTCCACTAAGGACAGTTCCGGCTCACGGCCGCACCACCGTGAGCCGGAACCGGCCACCTACCGCAGCCGCGTGCTCCACCGCCTCGCCGACCGCGGACAGCGCGAACTCGTCCACCGAGAACTGCGTCAAGTCCAGCAGTCCGCATCGGGCCAGCGCGATCAGCTTCGGCACCGCGTCGCGCGGGTACATCCACCGGCCCCGCACCGTCACGCTGTTCAGCATCAGCCACGGGTACGGCAGCGCGAGGTCGTCCCCGATCCCGCCCATCAGCACCACGCGGCCGAACTCCCGGACCGTCATCGCGGCCGCGCGCACGGCGGTGACCGACGCGGACGGCGGCAGCAGATCCAGCACCAGATCCACTGGTCCCGCCACGGAGAGCATGGCCTCGCGGTCCTCGTCTTCGTTGCCGCTCACCACGACTGTCCGGACGCGGTGGCCGAAGCGCCGTTCCAGATCGGCCAGCGCGGCCCGGTTCCGGCCCGGCGCGATCACCTGACCCGCGCCCATCGCGAGCGCCACAGCCACCGCCGCCCCGCCGTACGTGCCGGTCGCGCCGCTCACCAGCACCGTTTCCCCCGGCTGCAATCCGCCGTCGAGCAGTCCGCCGTACGGCACCAGGCAGATCCCGAGCGCGGCCCACCGGCCCGCGTCGGCCTCGTCGATCTCTCCCAGCGGGGCCGCGTTCTCCGTCGGGACCATGATCTGCTCGGCGAACCCGCCGTTCCGGAAGTGGCGCTGCAGAGCCAGTCCCCCGTCGCCGCGCGCCGTCAAACCTTGCAGGACGACATCCGGCGTCACCGCGTCGTCGCGGGAGCGGACGGTCGGATCGCAGCGGACCCAATCGCCCGGCCGGAGTTTCGTCGCGTCGGGGCCGACTGACCGCACCCGGCCGACCGCGCCGGTGCCCAGGATCGCAGGCAGTTCCAGCGCGTACCGCCGGGCGCCGCTGACCACCTCGGCGGTGTAGTGCAGCACCGGCGCCGCGACGACGTCCACCACCACTTCCCCGGTGCCCGGCACCGGCTCCGCGACCTCCTCGACCGACAACGGGCGCCCGAATTCCCTGAGCACAGCAGCCTTCACCGAATCCTCCTTCGTCCCGCCCCCATCGTCGACACAAACGGGAAGGGCAGCCAGGAGTCCGTCGCTACCAGGATGGTTCGTCCGTTTCGCACGAGTTGAACAGGCTAGGTTTATCAGTCTAGGCTGTCGATTGTGGCGGACCGGACGATCGACACCCAGGCACGGCACGGCGGGCGCTACAAGTGGGTCGCGCTCTCCAACACGACGCTCGGCGTGCTGATGTCGGCGCTGGACGGGTCGATCGTGATCATCTCGCTGCCGGCGATCTTCCGCGGCATCGGGCTCGACCCGCTGGCCCCGGCCAACATCGGCTACCTGCTGTGGATGATCCTCGGCTACCTGCTGGTGTCCGCGGTCCTGGTGGTGACGCTCGGGCGGCTCGGCGACATGTTCGGCCGCGTCCGGATGTACAACATCGGGTTCGTGATCTTCAGCGCCGCCTCGGTGGCGCTGTCGTTCGACCCGTTCCACGCGGGCGGCGGGGCGCTGTGGCTGATCGGCTGGCGGGTGGTGCAGGCCGTCGGCGGCGCGATGCTCACCGCGAACTCCGCCGCGATCCTCACCGACGCCTTCCCGCGCGAACAGCGCGGAATGGCCTTGGGCGTCAACCAGATCACCGCGCTGGCCGGGCAGTTCCTCGGCCTGGTCGCGGGCGGGCTGCTGGCCGAACTCGACTGGCGCGCGGTGTTCTGGGTGAGCGTGCCGTTCGGCATTTTCGGCACCGTCTGGTCGATCCGCAGCCTGCGCGAGATCAGCACGCCGCAACGGTCGCGGATCGACTGGGGCGGCAACGTGACCTTCGCGCTCGGCACCGCGGTCATCCTCGCCTCGATCACCTACGGCATCCAGCCCTACGGCGGCGCGGCCACCGGCTGGGGCAACCCGTGGGTGCTCGGCGGGCTCGGCGCCGGGATCGCGCTGCTGGCGGGGTTCTGCGTGATCGAGACCAGGGTGCCGTCGCCGATGTTCCAGCTGTCGCTGTTCCGCATCCGCGCGTTCACCGCCGGCAACCTCGCCGCGCTGCTCACCGCGATCGCGCGCGGCGGGATGCAGTTCATGCTGATCATCTGGCTGCAGGGGATCTGGCTCCCGCTGCACGGCTACGACTACGAGCAGACCCCGCTGTGGGCCGGGATCTACCTGCTGCCGCTCACCGCCGGGTTCCTGATCGCGGGCCCGGTGTCCGGATTCCTCTCCGACCGGTTCGGCGCGCGGCTGTTCTCCACCGGCGGCCTGCTGCTGGTCGCCGGGTCCTTTCTCGGGCTGCTCGCGCTGCCGGTGGACTTCAGCTACCCGGCGTTCGCGCTGCTGCTCGTGCTGAGCGGGATCGGCCAGGGCATGTTCTCCGCGCCGAACACCTCGGCGATCATGAGCAGCGTGCCGGACAACCAGCGCGGCGTCGCGTCCGGCATGCGCTCGACGTTCCAGAACTCCGGGACGTCGCTGTCCATCGGCGTGTTCTTCTCGCTCATGATCGCCGGGCTGGCCGGGTCGCTGCCCGCGACGCTCACCGGCGGGCTGCAGGCGCACGGCGTCCCGGCGGACGTCGCCGCGAACATCGCCCAGCTGCCGCCGGTGAGCACCCTCTTCGCCGCGTTCCTGGGCAGCAACCCGGTGGCGCACCTGGTCGGCCCCGGCGTGCTCGGCCAGCTCTCCCCCGCCGATTCCGCCGCACTGACCGGCAAGGAGTTCTTCCCCACCCTCATTTCCGGGCCGTTCCACGACGGACTGGTCACCGTGTTCGTCGCGGCCGCGGTGATGGCGCTGGTCGCCGCGCTGGCGTCCGCGTCGCGAGGGAAGCGGTACTTCCACCAGGACTAGGTCAGTCCATCGTGAGCACGATCTTGCCGTGGATGTTGCCCGCCTGATAGGTCCGCATCGCTTCGGCGGCTTCGGCGAGCGGGAAGGTCGCCATGATGCGATGCGTCAGCTCGCCTTTCGCGTACAGGCCCGCCAACCGCGCGAGGCGAACCGCCGAGCGGTCGTTCACGGTGAGCTTGATGCCCAGCTCGTCGGCGCGGTCGTGCTCGACCAGGGTGAGAATCCGGGACCGGTCCTCGATGAGGTCCAATGTGTACTCCAGCGCGCCGCCGCCGACCCCGTCGATCGCCGCCGTGACGCCGTGCGGAGCCACCCGTTCGACGAAATCCTCGCTGTAGGCAAGGGGAATCGCCCCGAGCGCCCGCACCTGCTCGTGCCACGCCGGACGCGCGACGCCGAGCACCTTCGCGCCACGCAACCGGGACAGTTGCACCGCCATCGCCCCGACGGAGCCTGCCGCGCCGTGCACCAGCACCGTGTCGCCGGGACCGACGTTGATCCGCTCGATCGCGATCTCAGCCGTCTGCGCCGCCGCAGTGAACGCACCCGCGACCTCCCACGGCATCTCCGGTGGCTTGGGCACCACCTGGTCCGCTCCGGCGACGACCAGTTCCTGATACGCGCCCAGCCGCCCGAAGCCGAGCACCTCGCCGCCCGCCGCGAACCCTTCGACGCCTTCCCCGACCTCGTCGACGATTCCGGCGAACTCGTTGCCCGGCACGGTGAACGCGCCCGGTTCCGGCACCGGGATGAGCCCCGCGAGCACCGCGATGTCGAACGCCTGCACCCCCGCCGCCTTCGCCCGGATCCGGACCTCCCCCGGCCCGGGACGCGGTTCCGCCACCTCCTCCAGCCGCAGCACTTCCGGCCCGCCCAGTTCGCGGAACCCCATCGCCTTGCTCATCGCCGCCTCCAGCGCTCGTGTCGATCACCGCCAGTGTTCGACATCAAGCGGACTTGACGTCAAGCCGCGGGGTCGACCGGCGCCGCGCGATGGGCTAGGTTGATCAGCGATGACTACCGGGACGGCCTCGCGCCACTCACGGATCGGCTACCCGGCGCTCTCCTGAGCGCCGCGCGGGCCCCGCCTGCTTCGTCGTGTTGACAGCCACCTCAACCGACGACAGGAGAATTCATGCCCGACAAGACTTTGCGGATCCCCACCCCTGACGGCCAGGCCGACGCGTTCGCCGCGTTCCCCGCCGACGGCGGGCCACACCCCGGCGTGCTGATGTACGCCGACGGCTTCGGGATCCGGCCCGCAATCCGGGAGATGGCCCGAGAACTGGCCGGACACGGCTATTACGTGCTCGTGCCCAACTACTTCTACCGGCACGGCCCGGCGCCAGTGCTCGAACTTCCGGAGTTCATCGGAGCGGAGGAGCGTCCCGGGGTTTTCGCTCGCGTGCTGCCCATGATCGAAGCGCACACCCCCGAACTGGTCCTTCGCGACGCCGCCGCTTATCTCGAATTCCTCGCCGCCCAGCCCGAAGTCAGCGCGGGGCCGGTCGGGGTCACCGGCTATTGCATCGGCGGCCTTCTCGCGGTCCGCACCGCTGCGGCCCATCCGGATCAGGTGGCCGCCGTCGCCGGATTCCACGCCCCGGTCGGCGCGGCCGGGCCGGACGTCTTCTCCCGGATCACCGCGGAAGCGCACTTCGGCCACGCCGCATCGGATCTGACGCCGGAAACTCTCGCCGAACTCAACCGCGCGCTCGATGCCGCAGGGGTCAGTTGCACGTCCGAGATCTACCCCGGCACGGTCCACGGCTTCACCATGGCCGACACCGACACGTTCGATCCCGCCGCGCTGCGGCAGCACTGGGAAAGCCTGGTGCCGCTTCTCGGACGCGCCTTGCCTCGCGGCTGAGGGCCTTGAACAGCTGACCCGGCGCACCGGTCCGGAATCACGACCGGGCGCCGGGTGCGGCCACTACTCGACCCACCACCAGCCGTCGCCGACCTCGACCGTGGGATGGAGGGCGCAGCCCAGGCCGTCGTCAAGGTAGTCGTGCGAGTCGATCACCACGCCGGGCATGTACTTCTCCGGAGAACCATCGAAGTGCGCGTATCCGGCCGAGCACGCGAGAAACCCCTTCCAGACGCGGATGTACCACACCCGCGGGCCGTTCCCGGTGTCGATCGACAAGACGTCTTCGGGCAACGGCTCGGTCGGCACGCGGTGTTCGGCATCGCGCAGCACGGCGGCGTACTCCGACCTGTGCATCGCGTACCAGGTCGTGGCATGGAAGTGCACCCAGTTGACACAGACCATCAGCGCGATCACTGCGGCGGTGGCCACCGCCCATCCGGCCGCGCCGCGTCGGCCCAGCCTGCGCGTCGCCATCCGCGCGCTGACCGCGGTCCCGATCGCGGCGAGCAGCCACGCCGGAGCGAGGTACAGGATCTCGGGCAACGGAATAGCCCGGCCGAGACCGACGGCGAAGTACTTCACCGCGGCCAAGGGCAGCCAGCCGCACCCGAAGACGACTACAGCCCGCACCAAACCCGGTCTTCGATTTTCCTCGGAGCTCCCCACGATCCCTGGACGGGCGACCGGCCGATCGGTTGCGCTACTCCGAGGACGGCGTGTACAGCGCGCCGAGGAACTCCACCAGCAGCCGCTCCCGCAACGCTTCCGACGCAGCCGCCAGCAGCGCATTGACCGGAGCCATCCGCCCCGGCAACCCACCGCCACCCGTCAGGCCCGCCGCAGCGAGCAGCCCACCGAACTGCTCGGACGTCAACGTTTCCGGATCCAGCGCGGCCACGAGCGCGGCGACGTCCGGATCGACCCGCACCGGGCCTTGCGTCCGCGCCGCCTCGACCGAGGCCGCCAGGTCGGCGAGGAATTCCGGCTCGCTGCCGTGGTTCGCGGCGGTGACGGTGAGGTGCAGGTTCAGCGGAGAAGTCCCGTGCGCGAACTGCGGCTGGACGTACCAGCCGCGTGCCTTCATCTCGTCGGCGACGGTGAACAGGTCGAAGCCGTCCGAGCCGGTGAACGCGACCAGCGTCGACACCGGCTCGCCCAGCACGCGCAGGCCCGGAATCGAAGCCACGCCAGCACGAATCCGTCCGACGGCTTCCCGCGTCCGCGACGCGAGCTGCAGGTAGCCGTCCTCGCCGAGGTGGTGCACGACGGCCCACGCGGCGGCGAGCGGACCGCCGGAGCGGGTGCTCTGCAGCGTCGGGTTGAGCATCGTGTAGCCGGGCCAGGCGGCGCTGGCGAAGTAGTGAGTGCGCCGGAGTTCCGCCGACGCGTGCAACAGGACGGAGACGCCCTTGGCGCAGTATGCGTATTTGTGCAGGTCCACGGAAATGCTGGTGACGCCCGGAACGCGGAAGTCGAACGGCGGCAAGTCCGCGCCCAGCTTCGCGAAGTACGGCAGCACCCAGCCGCCGATGCACGCGTCCACGTGCATGCGCACCCCGCGTGCCGAAGCGGCGGCGGCGATCTCCTCGATCGGGTCGACGACGCCGTGCGCGTACGACGGCGCGCTCGCCACGACGAGCACGGTGGAGTCGTCGATGGCCGCGGTCATCGCCGCCGGGTCCGCGCGGAAGGTCTCCGGATCGACCGGCACCACGATCTTCCGCACGCCGAACAGATGCGCGGCCTTGTGGAACGCGGCGTGCGCGGTCTCCGGGAGCACGATCGACGGCGAAGCGAGGTCCGGCCGCGCCTCGCGGGCGGCGAGGACCGCCAGCAGACACGATTCGGTGCCGCCGGATGTCACCGTGCCAACCGTCTCCGGGGTCCCGCCGAGCAGTCCGGCCGCGCGGGCGACCAGGTCGTTCTCCATCCGCAGCAGGCTGGGGAACGCGGTCGGGTCGAGTCCGTTGGCGGAGCTGGCCAGCGCGTGCGCGGCGGCGGCGATTTCGTCCACTTCGGACAGTCCGCTGTCGTACACGTAGGCGAGCGTGCGCCCGCCGTGCGTCGGAAGGTCGCCGGAGCGGAGTTCGCGCAGCCGCGCCAGCACGTCGTTCACGCCTGCTTCTCCAGGACCGAACGGCGCAGCAGCGGGATGCCGAGCGCGATCAGCACCGCGGGCAGCACCGACGCGCCGATCACGATGGCGGTGATCGCCGAATGCGGTTGCGGGACGGCGGTCGTGCCGGTGCTCGACACGTAGCTCCCGCCCTGCAGCACGAGCCCGAACAATCCCGGCCCGAGCGCGAGCCCGAGCGTTTCGGACGCGGTCCACACGCCGGCCGTCACGCCCGCCCGGGTCTCGCCGGTCCGCTCTTCCTCGGCGCTGATCAGGTCCGGGAGAATCGCCAGCGGGAACACCGAAATGCCCGCGTAGCCGACACCGGCGAGCGCGACGAACACCAGCGTCGCGGCGAACGGGAGCCGGTCGGCGAAGTACATCGCCACCAGGCCGACGAAGAACGACGTGGTGGCGATCCGGAAGCCGGCGAGCTTGCCCCAGCGCGCGCCCACCCGCGGCCACAGCGGCATCGTGACGAGCGCGGGCCCGACGAAGCCGACGAACAGGTAGGTGCGGTAACTCGGGTCGCCGAGGACGTGCTGCGCGAAGTACGGGATCGCGGCCAGCACGGTGCCGATGCCGAGCGCCTGGATGAAGTAGACGCCCATCAGCCACCGGAACGAACGCCACTGCGCGATGGTGCGCGCCAATTCCTTGAGCCGCACCGTGTTGGGCCGCAGCGAGCCGACCGGCGCGCCCTTCAGGCCGAAGTAGACGCCGAGCGTGGCGGCCAGGATGATCACCGCCATCACCAGGCCCATGACCCGGTAGCCCGCCACTCCGGGCAGCAGGTCGGTGATCGCCGGGGCGCCGCCGCCGGACACCAGCACCGCGACCGCCAGCACGCCGATCCGGACGCTGGTGAGCTTCGTGCGTTCCTCGGCGGAATCGGTCAGCTCGGCCGGAAGCGCGTTGAACGGCACCTGGAAGAACGCGTACGCGGTGGCGCACAGGAAGAACATCACGACGACGTACGTCGCGTCCCACACCGGCGTGCCGAAGCCGGGATGCGCGAACAAGGCGAAGAACAGGATCGCGACGCCGATCCCGCCGCGCAGCAGGAAGCGCCGCCTGCTACCGGTGCGCGCGAGGTCGGCGTCCGACAGCCGCCCGGCGACCGGGTTGAAGACCACGTCCCACGCCTTGGGCACGAACACGATGATCCCGGCCGCCGCGGCGGGCACCGCCATGGTGTCGGTCAGGTACGGGAGCAGGAGCAGCCCGGGCACCGTGCCGAACCCGCCGGTGACGAAGGAGCCGAGCGAATAGCGGAATCTCGTGCGGCGGGACAGCGACGCCAAAGGTCCTCCTCCAAGGCGGAACGACGAACGCATGCCTAATGGATCTTCGCCGGTTCCGGGTAGTGGTCGGGAGGAATCGTGCCACCGTCGTGATGCACTGGCCGTACCGGGCCGACTACCGCCTCGTGAGCGGCGGTGCCGGTTCTGACCGGCCTCGCCGCTCACGACCTTCTCTCGTCAGGACAGCGCTTTCGCCGCCTTCGCCAGCGACCCGGCGTCCCCGCGCAGCAGCAGCGTGGTCACCACTGTCGCCTCCCACGCCGCCAGCTCTTCGCGGATCTTCTCCGCGGGGCCGATCAGCGAAGTGTCCTCGACCAGCGAAGTCGGGATCGCCTTGACCGCTTCTTCCTTCCGCCCCGCCAGGTACAGCTCCTGCACCTTGTCCGCCACGTCCGCGTAGCCGAGCCGGGCGAACACGTCGTGGTGGAAGTTCACGCTCTTCGCGCCCATCCCGCCGATGTACAGCGCCAGCGCCGGCTTGATGAAGCTCGCCGCCTCCTCGACGTCGTCGTGCACGATCACCGGCACCGACGCGGCGACCTCGAACCCGTCCAGGCCGCTCCGCCGCGCGCCCGGGCGGGCGAAGCCCTCCTCCAGCGCGGCCCGGTAGAAGCCGTCGGACTTGGGCGAGAAGAACAGCGGCAGCCAGCCGTCGCAGATCTCCGCGGCCAGCGCGACGTTCTTCGGGCCTTCGGCGGCGAGGTAGATCGGCAGGTCGGCGCGCAGCGGGTGCACGGTCGGCTTGAGCGGTTTGCCCAGTCCGGTCCCGCCCTTGAGCGGCAACTGGAAGAACTGCCCGTCGAGAGTCACCGGTTCCTCGCGAGCCAGCACCTTGCGCACGATCTCGACGTACTCGCGCGTGCGCGCCAGCGGCTTCGGATACGGCTGCCCGTACCAGCCCTCCACCACCTGCGGCCCGGACGCGCCCAGCCCGAGCACGAACCGTCCGCCGGACAGGTGGTCCATGGTCAGCGCGCTCATCGCGGTCGCGGTCGGGGTGCGCGCGGACATCTGCACGATGTTGGTGCCGAGCTTGATCCGGCTGGTCGCCGCGCCGACCCAGGCCAGCGGGGTGAACGCGTCCGACCCGTACGCCTCGGCCGACCACACCGAGTCGAATCCGAGCCGTTCGGCTTCGAGCACGGTCTCCTGCGCGCCCGGGATCGGCCCGCTCCCCCAGTACCCGAGGTGAAAGCCCAGCTTCATCAAGCCCTCCTGATCTCGAAGCCCGTGAAGGGCTCCTTCCGGGAAGCAGAGTCCCGGAAGGAGTCCTTCACGGCACGTCCGGCGAGTAGTGCTCCGGTTTCCCGCGCTCGGCGAGCGGGGGAAGATTGCGGCGCGGGGTCTCGACCGGCGGCGTCCCCGGGGCCAGTTCGCCGCGGGCGCGCCGCCAGCCCGCCCGTGCCCGCGGATGGTAGCGGCGGTCGTGCGGAAGCAGCGAGAACGCCGCGTTGATCAGCTTGCCCACGCGGCGGTGCCGGCGGGCGTCCCGCGCGGTCCAGCGGTAGCCGAGCAAATCGCGCACCTCCGGGTCGTACAGCCCGACGGTCAGCCACACGAACTGTTTCGCGATGACCTTCGCGACCGGTTTCCACAGCGGATCCGGAAGCCACGGCAGGAACGGCGGTTTCGCGATGCCGCGGAGGTCGAGGACGTCGCGGGTGGCCTTGTTGTCCTCCAGCACCTCGGCGCACATGTGCTTCCAGTACCGCTGGAAGTCTTCCCACGATTCCGGCACCGGCCGCATCGTCATGTCGTACATCCGCCACCAGCGCACGTGCTCGTCGAACAGCGTGCGCTTCTCCTCTTCGCCGATGCCGCCCATGAAATGGTCGGCGATCAGGACGGTGCTGACGAAGAACGTCGAATGCGCCCAGTAATACGTGTCCGGGTCGAGCGCGTGGTAGCGGCGGCCCTTCGCGTCCACTCCCTTGATGCGGTCGTGGTAACCGCGCACCTCCAGCGCCGTGCGGTGCGCGAGCGGACCGTCGTAGACCACGCCGCCGATCGGGTACAGCGACCGGAACAGCCGCTGCCAGCGCTCTTCGAAGAACCTCGAGTGCTCCTCGACGCCCGCGCCGAGGCCCGGGTGCATGTTCTGCATCGACCCGGCCCACAGCGCGATCAGCAGCCCGCGCCAGTCCCCGAAGTACTTCCAGGTCAGCGAGTCCGGTCCCAGCGGCTCCGGTGCGTCCCTCATCGCGGCTCCTCGGCGGGTCGGCGAAGTGACTACGGCTGTTGTCAGGTTAGGATGTGACAACATCTGTGGTCAACTCGGGACGGGAGCGGGGCATGCCGGGCCGCACGTGGGCGGGCACGACGCTGGACGACCGCAAGGCCCAGCGCCGGGCCCAGCTGCTGGCCGCCGGGCTCGACCTGCTGGGCGCGCAGGGCAGCGCGGCGGTGAGCGTCCGCGCGGTGTGCCGGTCGGCGAAACTGACCGAGCGGTACTTCTACGAAAGCTTCGCCGACCGGGAAAGCCTGGTCGCCGCTGTGTACGAGGACGTCGGAGACCAGGCGAGGAAAGCACTGGCCGACGCGGTGTCCGGCGAGGCCGATCCGAGCCGCCGGGCCGAACGCGCCGTGACCGCGTTCGTGGAGCTGGTGCTGGACGACCCGCGCAAGGGCCGCGTGCTGCTGCTCGCGCCGCTGACCGATCCGGCGCTGACCCAGCGCGGCCTGCACCTGCTCCCGGCGTTCACCACGCTTGTCGGCGAACAGCTGTCGCGCGGCGACGAAACCGGCCGCCAGCTGGTGGCGATCGGTCTCGTCGGCGCGCTCAGCAACGTGTTCATCGCTTACCTCGACGGCACGCTGAAGGTGAGCCGCGAGCGTCTCGTCGAGCACTGCGTGCAGCTCGTGCTCGGCGCGGACGCTTTCGACCCTGGAGCTCACTGAGCGGCTGCCCGCTCGTCGCGCAGCCGCAGCGCGATGTCGATGATCATGTCCTCCTGGCCGCCGACGTAGCGTTCCTCGCCGACCTTGTACAGGATTTCGTGCGCCGGGACGCCGTAGCGCTCGGCGGCGCGTTCGGCGTGCAGCAGGAAGCTGGAGTACACGCCGGCGTAGCCCTGGATGATCGACGACCGGTCCATCACCGGCAGCCGGGTCAGGTACTTCTTCACCACGTTCTCCGCGGCTTCCATCAGCACGTCTTTGTCCACGCCGGTTTTGATGCCCAGCCGCTCGAACGTGGCCGCCAGGACCTCGGTCGGCGAGTTGCCCGCCCCCGCGCCGAGCGCGGCGAGCGAACCGTCGATCTGCCAGGCCCCCGCGCGGTACGCGAGCACCGAGTTGGCGACGCCGAAGCTCAGGTTCTGGTGCCCGTGGTAGCCGACCTGGGCGTCGTCGCCGAGTTCCGCGACGAGCGCGGCGACCCGGTCGGACGCGTCGTCCAGGATCAGCGCGCCCGCGGAGTCCACGACGTACACGCACTGGCAGCCCGCGTCGGCCATGATCCGGGCCTGCTTCGCGAGGTCCTCCGGCGTCGACATGTGCGACAGCATCAGGAATCCGACGGTTTCCAGGCCGAGATCGCGGGCCGCGCCGAAGTGCTGGATGGACACGTCGGCCTCGGTGCAGTGGGTCGCGATCCGCACCGCGCCCGCGCCGAGGTCGGCCGCCGCGCGCAGGTCGGTGACCGTGCCGAGGCCGGGCAGGAGGAGCACGGCGATCTTCGCCTGCTTCGCCTCGTCGACCGCGGCGGCGATCAGCTTTCGCTCGTCCACCAAGGAAAAGCCGTAGTTGAAGGTCGAACCGCCGAGGCCGTCGCCGTGGGTCACCTCGATCAGCGAGATGCCCGCGTCGTCGAGCGCGCGGACGGTGTCGCGCACCTGCTTTTCGGTGAACTGGTGCGCCATGGCGTGGCTGCCGTCGCGCAGAGTGGTGTCGACCAGCCGGACGTCGGTGTTGTTCACGCGGCCACCTCCTGAGCGGCGAAGAGATCGCCGACGCGCGCGGCGGCGGCGGTCATGATGTCGAGGTTGCCCGCGTACTTGGGCAGGTAGTCGCCGTTGCCCGCGACCTCCAGGAAGACGCCCACGCGGGCCTTGCCGCTCCAGTCCGGCCGCGGCGGGTCGAACTGCGGGTCGGCCTTGAGCGTGTAGCCCGGCACGTACTGCTGGACGTCTTTCACCATGCGGTGCACGGATTCGCTGATCGCGTCGAAGTCGGCGTCCGGGTCGACCGCGCAGAACACCGTGTCGCGCATGATCATCGGCGGGTCCATCGGGTTGATGATGATGATCGCGCGGCCCTTGTCCGCGCCGCCGACCTTCTCGATCGCGTGCGAGGTGGTCTCGGTGAACTCGTCGATGTTCGCGCGCGTCCCGGGTCCGGCCGACCGCGACGACACCGACGCGACGATCTCCGCGTACGACACCGGCGTCACCCGCGAAACCGCGTGCACGATCGGGATGGTCGCCTGGCCGCCGCAGGTGATCATGTTGACGTTGCGGTCGGTCAGCTGGTCGGGCGGATTCACCGCCGGGCAGGTCAGCGGGCCGACCGCGGCGGGCGTCAGGTCGATCGCGCGGATGCCGGCCTCGGCGTACCGCGGCGCGTTGGCCTTGTGCGCCTTCGCCGACGTCGATTCGAACACCAGCTGCGGCAGTTCCGCGCGCGCCAGCAGCCAGTCGACGCCCTCGGCGGACGTCTCGAGCCCGAGCTTCGCGGCGCGGGCGAGCCCGTCCGACGCCGGGTCGACGCCCACCATGTAGCGCACTTCCACGTGCTCGCTGCGCTGGAGTTTTGCCAGCAAGTCCGTACCGATGTTGCCCGGGCCGACGATCGCGGCCGTCACCTTGCGTTCCGCCATGCCGCCACGGTGCTCGCCGGGATGGGGCACACTCAACCCATGCGTACCACTGGACGGAACGGCGACGGGCTCGTGACCGCGCGGGTCGCCGCCGTGCTGGAAGCCTTCCGCCCCGGCGACGACGCGCTCGGCGTGTCCGAGCTGGCGCGCCGGACCGGCCTGGCGAAGACGACCGTGCACCGGCTCGCGGGGCACCTGGCCGACACCGGCCTGCTGGAACGCGACGGCACCTCGGTCCGATTAGGACTGCGGCTGTTCGAGATCGGCCAGCTCGCGGTGCGCCGCCGCGGCCTGGTGGAGGCAGCGCGGCCGTACCTGGCGGATCTGCGGGAGGCCACGCGCAACACGGTGCATCTCGCGGTCCTGGAAGGCACCGAAGTCGTGTACCTGGACGTGCTGCGCGGGCCGGACGCGCCGGATCTGCCCTCGCGCACCGGCGGGCGGTTTCCCGCGCACGCGACCGGGGTCGGGAAGGCGATCCTGTCCTGCTCCCCCGACGACGTCGTGACGCGCGTAATCGACGCCGGGCTGCCCCGGGTCAGCCCGCGAACGATCACCGCGCCCGGGTTGCTGCGCCGCCAATTGGCTCGGATCCGTGAGGACGGGATCGCCTTCGAGCGTGAGGAATCCGGCGTCGGCGTCGTCTGCGCAGCGAGCCCGCTGGTCGACGCGAACGGACTCGCCGTGGCCGCGGTATCCATCTCCGGATGGGCAACGCGGATGCGCACCGAACGCGTCGCGCCCGCGGTGCGGACGGTGGCACTGGCGTTGTCGCGGACGGTTTCCGAGACCTGATCAGCCCTTGCTCATCCGCAGGATCAACGCGACCGCATCCTCCGAGTGGCCCTCCGGAGCCAGCACCTCCTGCAACAACAAACCACGAATCGCCGCAACGGCGACAGTCGCCATCGTCAGCGCTTCCTCGGCACTGCGCCCTTCCCGTTCCGCGAGCGAAGCCAGCATCTTCGTCAGGTCGTCCAGCGACTCCACCAGCTCGCGGAAATCCTCCGGCCGGTACGCCGCCAGCCCTGCGACATGAAAGAACCCGCGGACTCGCGACAGCTGCTCCGGGCGGGTATAGGTCCGCCAGATCGCCACGACGAACTCATCGAAGGTGCTGTCGCGAGCCGTCTCGAACAGTGCCTCGTTGTCGCGGGTTCGCTGCGCCTTGAGCATCGCCGCCAAGACCCCCGGCAGCGACCCGAAGTGGTAGCGCAGCAGGGCATGACTGGTGTCGGCCCGGGCGGCGACCTCGCGCAGCGACACGTCCGGCGAGGGAAGCGTCCCGTCGAAGGCGTCGAGAAGCCGCGCCAGAAGACGCTCGCGGGCGTCGCCCTGGGGTTCCGTGCTTGACAAGGTCACCTCCGCAGTTTATCCATTGGAAAAGAACGGTGCAACGGCGGAGGGACAGCTCGTGGGACGGTTTCAGGTAGTCGGCGCGACGGTCGTCGACGGGTCGGGGCGAGATCCCGCCGACGTCACAGTGACGGTCGAAGACGGGTTGATCGCCGAGTCCGACGCGTCCGGCGAGCGCTTCGCCGCCGACGGGCTGACGATGACGCCCGGCCTGATCGACGCGCACGTCCACCTGGGACTGTCGAGCCCGATCGAGCCGCAATTCGCGTTCCGGCTCAGTGCCGCCGAGCTCGCGGCGGACATCTTCGCCACGGCCGGCGCGGCGCTCGACGCCGGTTTCACGACGGTCCGGGACACCGGCGGCATCGACGGCGGCGTCGTCACCACGATAGCCAAGGGGAAGGTCCGGGGGCCGCGTGTGCTGTCGTGCGGACCGGTTCAATGCCAGACCGGCGGCCACGGCTACTACGGAGCCGAATGGGAGCCGACCGAACGGTGGAGCGACCATCACATCCCAGGCCTGTGCGCCCTGTCCATGCAGTCGGGCAACGCGAACGAGCTGCGCAGCAACGCGCGCGAGGCCTTCCGTCGCGGAGCCTCTTTCTTGAAGCTCTGCGTGACCGGCGGGGTGGTCAGCTCGCATGACCAGCTGACCGACACCCAGTTCACCGGCGAAGAAATCGCTGTCGCGGTTCAAGAAGCCGCCGCGCGCGGCACCTACGTGACGGTTCACGCGCACAACAACGAAGGCATCCGGAACGCCGTCGAGGCCGGGGTGCGTTGCGTCGAGCACGGCACCGACATCGACGAGCCGACAGCCGCCTTGATGGCCGCGCACGACGTTGCCCTCGTGCCCACGTTCGCCGTCGTCGAACAACTGCTTCGAGACACTGCGAGCACTGGCCTGAACGAGTCGATTCGCGAGCGAGTGCTGGGAGTTCGGGAGCGGATGGCCGAGGCGCTCGCTGTCGCCAAGAAGGCCGGGCTGCGGATCGGGCTGGGGTCTGACCTCATCGGACCGGCCCAGCACCACCGAGGCGAAGAACTCGCCTTGCGAGCCGGTCTGGAGACGCCGATGGATGCTCTCGTGGCAGCCACGAAAACCAACGCCGAGATCCTCGGCCTCGCCGGCGAAGTGGGAGTCATCGCTCCCGGCTTTCAGGCGGATTTCGTGCTCTGGAACGGAAACCCGCTCGAAAATCCGCAGCTTTTCTCCGACCCGGCCAACGCGATCGTCGTCGTCCAGGCCGGACGCGTAGTGAAGGACCTCCGATGAGCACCCTGTGGCACGGCTGCTTCGCCGACACCGAATACTTCGAAATGCGTTCGAGCAGCGGGTACGACTACGGCGTCTGGGTCACCACACCGCCGGGTTACGACCCCGCCACGACGCGGGCACCGGCCGTCTACGTGCTCGACGGCAACTGGGCCGTGGGCCAGACCGCTCCGCTGATCGTCACGCAGGCGGATCCCATGCAGCAGATCCAGCCGTACCTGCAGGTCAGCGTCGGCTACGCGGGCGAGGACGCGCAGCATTGGGCGCGGCTGCGCAACCGCGACCTCGTCCCGCCCGGCGAACCCGTCGCCCCGGAATTCGTGGATGCCGTGGAGATGGGCGTCAGCACGGGCCGGATGACCCGCGAGGAGGCCGACGCCTACCTCGCCGAACTGCGCGGCACCCGCGCCGACGCGTTCCTGGCCTTCCTCGCCGAAGAACTCCACCCGCGCATCGAACGCGACTACGGCACGGCCGAGAGCGGTCACGGCCTCTTCGGCTACTCCTACGGCGGACTTTTCAGCCTCTACGCCTGGCTCAGCGGCTGCCCGCTCTTCGAGAGCGTCGGAGCGGGCAGCCCCGGCGTTATCGGTGAAGACAGCCAGGTTTTCGCTCAACTCCGAGAGCTTGGCGACCGGCGGCCCGCCGCCAAGCTGCACGTGACCGTCAACGACCGGGAGCTTTTCGGGGACCTGGCCGTCTACCAGAACCTCGCGAAACACGCGGCCACGTTCCTGCACCGCGTCACGTCGCCCGCCGTCACCAGCGAGGTCTTGCGCGAAACGCACGTGACCGGGTTGCAGGCGTCGTTCCTCAGCTACCTCAGGACGTGCCGGTCCCAGTAGCGGCGTGGACTGCGGGTCGCCGGGCTGCCCACGGCATCGCTTCCTCCAGGAACGCGGCGACCCGCAGCAGCAACGATTCCGAACACACCGGCCCGCCCAGCTGCACTCCGATCGGCAACCCCCGCGAGGACTCGCCCAGCGGAAGGCTGATCGCCGGAGCACCGATCAGATTGAACAACGGCGTGAACGAGCAAACGTCGAAAAGCTGCTTCGTCCACTCGGCCGCGGTGAGATCCGCGTTCGCGTCCAGGCGGCCCAGCGGCGGCGCCGGGGTGTTGATCGTCGGGGTCAGCAGCAGGTCGTATCCGGTGAAAAACCGGCCTGCCTCCCGGGAAACGACGTTCATCGCGCCCAACGCCGCGGTCAGTTCCATCGCGCTGATCGAACGGCCGTACTCGACGCACGCCCATGTGGTGCGTTCGAGATTCTCCGGACTCGCCGCGACCCCGGTCAGCTCTTCGATGCCGGCGACCGAACCGGCCAGGAATCCGGACCACAGCACGTGATTCGTGTGCAGGAACGCTTCCCAGTCGAAGACCGGCGTCGCGCGTTCGACGTGGTGGCCCGCCGCTTCGAGCACCTCGGCCACGGCTTCGACCGCGCGCGCCACCTCCGGGTCGACGTAGCTGCCCGCCCAGGATTCGGTGTGCAGGCCGATGCGCAGCCGTCCGGGATCGGCGCCGACCTCGTCGAGCCACGGGCGCGCGGGCGGGGCGAGGACGTACGGGTCGCCCGGATAGCTCACCGCGACCTCGTCCAGCAGGGCCGCGGTGTCCCGGACCGTCCGCGACACCGCAAGTTCCACACCCATGCCGTACAACGGATCGGCGTAGTCCGGGCCGGTCGGCACCCGGCCGCGGCTGGGCTTCAGCCCGACCAGGCCGTTGCAGGCCGCGGGTACGCGGATCGAGCCGCCGCCGTCGTTGGCGTGCGCGATCGGGAGTGCCCCGGCCGCGACGAGGGCCGCTGACCCGCCGCTGGATCCGCCTGCGCTGTGCCCGGTGTTCCACGGATTGCGCGTCGAACCGTAGGCCAGCGCTTCGGAATTGCCGTTGAACCCCAGCTCCGGCGTGGTCGTGACCGCCAGCGTCGCCAGGCCCGCCGCGCGGAAGCGCTCCATCAGGTGAGTGTCCGCCGGCGGCACGATGCCTTGCCCGAGCATCCGCGTGCCCATCCGGGTCGGCACTCCGGCAGCGTGCAGCACGAGATCCTTGATCGCGAACGGGACTCCGGCGAACCGCCCGTCGGGCGAGTAGTCGAGCGGGCGCTCGAACGGGCCGTCGGCGACCGCGTTCAGCTCCGGATTCACCTTGCCGATCGCTTCGACCGCCAGCGCCGCGACCTCCTCGGCGGTGACCTCCCCGGAGGCGATGACCGCGGCCAGCGCGGTCGCGTCGAGGGCGGCGTATTCGTCAAGGTTCATCGAAGTCTCCTTCAGCCGGGGAATGGAAGGCTATGAGCGGGCGCGGGCGGCGGCATCGGCCGAAAAGCCGTTCCGTCGCCGCCGCGGATGTGCGTCCCGTTGACATCGGCGGCGGCGGCCGTTCATGCTCCGTCCGGCAGCGGAGGTGCGGAAATGACCGCGGATGTGCAGTGGTGGGCCCGGCTCGCCCGGGAAGTGCGCGCGGCGGGCCGCGGCGAACTGCCCGTCGAAACCCCGCTCCGCGCGGTGCGGGACAAACTCGGTTTCGCCTGCGTCGCGTTGGTGAGCGGCAGCAAACAGCGCACCACGACGGTCAACCTCGGCTATCCCGCGGACATGCTCGGCTACCTGACTACGACCTACCGCTGGAAATGCCCGATCCACCTGCGCGCCGTCCGGCTGGGCCTGCCGCTGCGCTTCGTCGACATCCCGGAGGTCCACGAGACCAGGACGTACCGGGAAGGCATTCAGCCCTACGGTTTCCGCGAAGGCGTGACACTGCCGCTCTCGCCCGGTTCCGGTCCGGAGCGCAGCTTTGTTGCGCTGAGTTCCCTTCACGATCGGCCGTTGGACGACGGATCCGTCCTCGCGCTCACGATGCTGTCTCATGATTTCGCCGCGCTGGCCGACCCCGGTGCGGAACCGGGCGATCCCGCGGCCGACGTCGTCCTGCTCGTCTCACCGGCGAGGGTCGACGTGCGCTCGGCTGCGATGGAGCACCTGCCGCTGAGCGAGCACGAGGCCCGGCTCGCCGCGCGATGCACCACGGGCGAGCGGACCGGATTCCGCCATCGGGACGCGGACGGCGTCTGGTGGCAGGTGCTCGCCCGGGCGCGCCGTCCGGACGGAGTGCTGCTGCGGATTTCCCGCCTGCCCGATCCCGGGCCATTGACCGGGCGGGAACTGGATGTCGTCGGGCTGGTCGCGCGCGGATGGTCGAACGAGCGGATCTCGGCGGCACTGGGGATCGCAGTCCGGACGGTGCGCAGCCACGTCGAGTCTTCGCTGGTGAAGCTCGACTGCCCGAACCGGACCGCGCTGGCCCGGCACGCGCTCGAGCACGACCTCGACACGCTCGGCGCGCTGGAGGCCGCGCGCCGCTGATTGTGTCACAATCCTTGCGCTCCCGATGGGGCCGTGTTTCACTCCTCCTGCCCATGAATCGCGCAAAAGTCGATGGAGCACGAAGTTCACCGGCTCGCGATTGTGTACCGATTCCCCGGCGGCCAGGAGGCAGCGAATGACCACGTTCGAACCCGAGCACCTGCCCCGGCGGGCGATCAAGCGGCGGCTGCCCCGGCCGTCGGAGATCCGGCCGCTGCTCAAGTTCCGGCAGCCCCGGTTCGACGTCCGCGAGCGCCGCCTCGCCACCGCGCACACCATCGACGACCTGCGCACCATCGCCCGCCGCCGCACGCCGCGGCCGGTTTTCGACTACGTCGACGGCGCGGCGGAGCAGGAAATCAGCCTGGGCCGGGCGCGCCAGGCCTTCGAGAACGTCGAGTTGCATCCGCGCGTGCTGCAGGACGTCACCGAGGTGGACCCGGCGACGTCCGTCCTCGGTGGACAGTCCGCGCTGCCGCTTGTGCTGGCACCGACCGGTTTCACCCGCATGATGCACCACGAGGGCGAGATCGCCGTCGCCCGCGCGGCCGCCCGCGCCGGGATCCCGTACGTGCTCTCGACGATGGGCACCACCGACCTCGAAGACGTCCGCGCCAGCGCACCGTCCGCGCGGCAGTGGTTCCAGCTCTATCTCTGGAAAGACCGCGCCGCGAGCGAAGCACTGGTCGAACGCGCAGCTCAGGCCGGATACGAAGCGCTCGTTCTCACGGTCGACACCCCGATCGGCGGGGCGCGGATGCGCGATGTCCGGAATGGACTGACGATCCCGCCGACGCTGACCGTCCGCACCCTCGCCGGGATCGCGGTCCGGCCGTCCTGGTGGATGAACCTGCTGACCACCGAACCGTTGCAATTCGCCGCGTTGAGCAACTTCGACGGCACCGTCGAGGAACTGATCGGCACGATGTTCGACCCGTCGCTCACCGTCGAAGACCTGCGGTGGCTGCGCGGGCTGTGGCCGGGAAAGCTGATCGTCAAAGGGATCCAGAGTGTCGCGGACGCCAAGGAGATGGCCGCTTCCGGCGTCGACGCCCTCGTGCTCTCCAACCACGGCGGCCGCCAGCTCGACCGCGCGCCGACCCCGCTCGAACTGCTGCCGCGCGTCGTGGACGCCGTCGGGGACGACTGCGAGGTCATCCTCGACACCGGCGTCCGGACCGGCGCGGACCTCGTTGCCGCACGGGCGCTGGGCGCGTCGGCGGCGATGGTCGGCCGGGCCTACCTGTACGGCCTGATGGCGGCCGGCGAGCAAGGCGTCGAGCGCACGATCGAGATCCTCCGCGCCGAGTACGTAAGGACGTTGCGGCTTCTCGGCGTCAAGCGCACCGACGAGATCACCGCGGAACACGCCTCTCTGCGGCTGCCCGCCCGGCTTTGACGGCGGGCTCGGCTAAGATCGGCAGTCGCTGTGGGAAGTTCTGCTGAAACGAGTGGCGAAGTGCGCGAACAGGCGGGCAGTACGCCGGGAAGCATCGCGCAAGCCCTCCGCGACGACCTCCTGGACGGCCTCCTCGAGCCCGGGACGCGGCTTACCGAGGAATCGCTGAGCGCCCGCTTTGGCGCCGGACGGCATTCGGTGCGGTCCGGCCTGCAGACGCTGGTGTCCGAGGGCCTCCTCGAACACCAGCGCAACAAGGGCATCGTCGTCCCCGCGGTGACGACCGAACGCATCGACGCGATGTGCTCGTACCGCTCAATCCTCGAACTCGGCGCACTCCGGCTCGCTCTGCTGCAGAACGCAAACTTCGACGCGGTGGACGAAGCGGTGCGGCGACTCGAAGCGATGACGGCCGAAACACCGTGGCGGCACGTGATCGAGGCACACAGCGCGGTGCACACGGAAATCGTGAAGGCCAGCGGGAATCCTCGCGTGCTCGCCGCGCACCGGGCCTGCGAGAACGAACTGAACTGCATGCTCGCGACGATCCGCGCCGAGTCCTCCGCCGCCCACCTGGCGACGACGCACCGGCACCTCGTCGACCAGCTCCGCATCGGCGGCCAGACCGCGCTGAAGGCCCTGGAGGACGACCTCGAACTCGGCGGCCGCGCGATGATGCACCTCGCGCTGCGCCGCCGGAACGAGGTGCCCCACCTATTGCCGTGAGCGTTCCTGCCGGGACCCGGCTCCCCTACAGAGCAGCCACCGCCCGCTCCCCCGGCACCGCCCGCACCGCCACCGGTCCCTCGTCCAGCAACCCGCGCCGAGCCAGCTCCGGCCGCACCCCTTCGCCGAACCAGTACGCCTCCTCCAGATGCGGATACCCGGACAGCACGAACTCCGAGACCCCGGCCTCGCGGTACTCCTCGATCAAGTCCGCGATCTCCGCATGACTCCCCACGAGCGCCGTCCCCGCACCGCCGCGCACCAGGCCGATCCCGGCCCACAGCGCCGGATGGATCTCCAGCTCCCGCGCCGTCGTCCCGGCCCGGCCGCCGTGCAGCGCGACCATCCGCCGCTGCCCCACCGACTCGCTCGCCGCCAGCTGCGACTGCGCCTTCGCGATCTGCTCCGGGCTCAACGCGTCCAGCAGCTTCTGCGCCTCCGCCCAAGCCTCCGCCGACGTGTCGCGTGCGATCGTGTGCAGCCGGACGCCGAACCGGACCGTGCGACCCTCCCGCTCAGCCAGTTCCCGCACCCTGCCGATCTTCTCCGCGACCTGCGCGGGCGGTTCGCCCCAGGTCAGGTAGACGTCGGCGTGCCGCGCGGCGACCGGGAGCGCCGCCGACGACGAACCGCCGAAGTACAGCGGCGGCACCGGATCCGGTGCGGCGAGCGTCGTGGCGCCCTCGACGCGCAGGTGGTCGCCGGCGAAGTCGAACGGTTTGCCCGACCACACGCCGCGCACGATCGACAAGAACTCGTCGGTCCGGGCGTACCGGGCGTCGTGGTCGTGCCAGTCGCCGAACCGGCGCTGTTCGACCGCGTCGCCGCCGGTCACGATGTTCAGCAGGACCCGGCCGCCGGACAGCCGCTGGAAGGTGCCTGCCATCTGCGCGGCGAGCGTCGGCGAGAGGACGCCCGGCCGGAACGCGACGAGGAACTTCAGCCCGCTCGTTTCGCGGATCAGCGCGGCGGTGGTCAGCCAGGCGTCCTCGCACCAGGTGCCGGTCGGGGTCAGCACGCCCTCGAAACCCAGTTGTTCGGCCGCGCGGGCGACCTGCGCGAGGTAGTCCAGATCCGCCGGTCGCTGCGCGCTGGGGCCCTGGGACTTGCTGGCGTGGAAGCGTTCCACGATCGTCCGGCCGTCCCCGGTGGTCGGCAGGAACCAGTGCAGTTTCAGGCTCATCCGTTCCTCCTCGCGGCCTCGATGTCGGGCCCGTAGCGGCGGTCGACGAACGCCGCGAAGTCGACCTTCCCGGGCAGCGTGCCCTCGTTCGTGAACGCGTCGGAGAGCTGTTGTTCGGACGCGACGACGGCGTCGTCCAGCGGGATCGGCCGGTCCCGTCCGGCAGAGACGGCCTTCTTCGCCACCTCCGGTTTCAACCCGGTTTCCGCTGCCCACGCGCGCGCCCATTCGTCGGGGTGCGAATTGGACCAGAGCTGGGCTTTCACCACGCGCTGCACGAAATCCTTGATCGCCGAGTTCTTGCCCGGATCGGCCAGCGCGGTCGTGCTGGCGGTCTCGAAAGCGAGCCCGTTAGACGCGCCGCGGCCGTCGGCGAGCACGCGGGCGTGCGCGTCGATCTGGGCCTGTGCGGTGTAAGGATCCCAGATCGCCCAGGCGTCGATCTGGTGCTGCGTGAACGCCGCGAACGCCTCGGACGGCTGCAGGAACGAGATTTTGATGTCCTTGGTGGAGAGACCAGCCTTCTTGAGCGTGTTGAGCAGCTGCCCGTGCGCCGAACTTCCCTTCGCAACGCCGACCGTCTTACCCCGCAGGGAAGCGACATCCGTCAGCGGCGAATCCGGCGGTACCAGAATGGTTTCCCGCTCCACATTGCTCTTCGCCACGCTCACCACGGAGATCTTCGCCTTCGACGCGGCCGCGAAAATCGGCGGCGTGTTGCCCACCCGGCCGACGTCGATCGCTCCCGCCGAAGCCGCCTCCAGCAACGGCGGCCCGGAAGTGAACGTGGACCATTCGATCCGGTACGGCATGCCGGTCAGCTGATTCGCCGCGGTGAGCAGGGATTTCACCCCGCCCTTCTGATCGCCGACGCGCAGCGTGACCTTCTTCAGCTCCGCGGGCGAAACCGCGGCGGGAACCGGCGCGCGACCGTCCGAAGCGGACGACGAGCAGGCGGCGAGCCCGGTCAGCAGAAGCGCTGCGGCCAGGACGTTACGCAGGTGCACCTTCGGTCACTCCCAGATCGGCCAGGACGCGGCTGCGCACCTCGGCGTGGTCGGCGGCCTTCCGCGGACGCGGGTGGCCGAGAACGTGTTCGGCGACGATGTGGCCCTCGCCGAGGACGAGAATCCGGTCGGCGAGCACGAGCGCTTCGTCGACGTCGTGGGTCACCAGCAGCACGGCGGGCTCGTGCGTGCGCCACAGGTCTTCGACGAGCCGGTGCATCGCCAGCCGGGTCAACGCGTCGAGCGCGCCGAACGGTTCGTCCAGGAGCAGCAGATCCGGCTCGCGGACCAAGGCCCGGGCGAGCGAAACCCGTTGCGCCTCACCGCCGGACAGCGTGAGCGGCCACTTGTCGGCATGCTCCGCCAGCCGCACCTCGGCCAGCGCTTTCTCCGCGACCGCGCGGTCGTTGTCCTGCCGCAGGCCGAGCACGATGTTGCGCCAGACCTTGCGCCACGGCAGCAACCGCGGCTGCTGGAACGCGACGGAAACCGTGCCGTCCACGGCTGCCGTGCCCTCGATCTCCTGATCCAGCCCGGCCAGCACCTTCAGCAGCGTCGACTTCCCGGACCCGCTCCGCCCGAGCAATGCCACGAACTCGCCACGGCCGATGTCCAGGTTCAGTCTGTTGAGGACAGTGCGGTCGCCGAATTTCTTCGCGAGGTCACGGACCTCGACTACCGGGCTCGCCATCGCAAGGCCCTCCTTTCGAGCAGCCGGACGAGGGCGTCGGTGACGAGGCCCAGCACGGCGTAGACCACGAGCCCGACCACCACGACGTCGGTGCGCAGGAATTCGCGGGCATTGTTGATGAGATAACCGATCCCGGCGTCCGCGTTGACCGTCTCGCCGACGATCAGCGCCAGCCACGCGACCCCGAGCGACTGCCGCAGCCCGACCAGCGCCTGCGGCAACGCCCCTGGCAGAACGACGTGCCACAGCCGTTCGGCGCGGGTGAATCCCAGTGCCCGCGCGGCTTCCACGAGTTGCGGGTCGGCGGTGCGGATTCCCGAGTGGACATTCAAGTACAGCGGAAACGCCACGCCCAGCGCAACCAGGAAGATCTTGGTCTCTTCGCCGATCCCGAACCACAGGATGAACAACGGGATCAACCCGAGGAACGGCAACGTCCGCAGCATCTGCACCGGCGGATCGACCAATGCCTCGCCCCAGCGCGACAACCCCGCGACGGCCCCGAGCAGCAGTCCGGCGAGCGCCCCGAGCGCGAATCCCGCGCCGACGCGGCCGAGCGAAACCGCGAAGGCGCTGCCGAGTTCGCCGCTGCGCGCGACGTCGACTCCGGCTTGCAGGACAGTCCAGGGCGAGCTGAGTTTGTCGGGCGGCAACGCGCCGGTCGAGCTGGCGATCTGCCACGCCGCGACCAGCGCCACCGGGCTGATCCAGCGGCGCAGCGACGGCAGCCGCCGCGGCGCGCGCTCGGGCACGGCCGTTTCGGCGCGCGGCAGCACGCCCGTGGTGGAAATCGACACGGATTTCTCCCGGGTGGGGTTTTCGGTTCAGGGAAAGGAATTCAGCGGCGGGTCGGACAGACCGCGCTCGCCTGCTGCCGGAGGTCGACGTGCAGGCGGCACACGAGGAGGACGCCGCGCTTCATGTCCCCGAGCTTCGATCCCCGGACGGGTGAAGTCAATGTCGGGCCGGACGGCTCTCACGCACTGGAATCCGCGCCGCGGTGTACGGGTTTTGTTCACCGGGCGGGCAGGCTTGTGCCCGGGATCCGGGACAGGTTTCCCGGTCCGCTGCCGAACACCGGCGCGCGGGCGTCACGAAATTGTCGGTGCCGTGGGGTACAAGATCACCATGCACATTTTCCAGGCACAGCAAGCACTCTCCACCGAGCCGGACCGGCGGCGGGCCGGCTCAGCCGCCGAACATCATCCGCCATTCCTCGAGCGATCGGGGCCGGAACACGAAATTCGAGCTCTTCACCCGGGACAGCGACGCCGAAGACTCTGGCGAATACTGGTGTCCCGGATACACCACTGGGTCGCCGGGCAGCGTCGCCAGCCATTGCAGGCTGCGGAAAATCGCGTCCGCGTCGCCGCCGGGGAAGTCGGTCCGGCCGCAGCCCTCCAGGAACAGCGTGTCCCCGGAGACCAGCCGGTCGCCGACCAGGAAGCACTGGCTGCCCGGCGTGTGCCCGGGCGTGTGGAGCAGCCGGATGTCGATCGAGCCGACCGTCACCACGTCGTCGTGGTCGTGCGCGCGCAGGTCGGTGTCCGACACGCCGGTCACCCGGCGCACCCACTCGCTTTCCTGCGCGTTGACGTGGATCGGCACCGGCCGCAGCGCGAGCAGTTCCGCGATCCCGGGCAGCGAGAAGCCCATCATGTCGCCGCCGACGTGGTCGGGGTGGTGATGCGTCGCGAGCACGCCGGTCAGCCGCATCCCGTCGGCCTCCAGCGTCTCGACCAGGTCGCCCACCGCGTACGCGGGGTCCACCAGCACCGCCTCGCCCGATTCGCGGTCCCCGATCAGGTAAGCGAAATTCACCATCTGGGTCGCGACGGGATCCCCGACGGCGAAATCGCGGCCGGCGAGCAACTGGCGGAAGTAGAGCTGGTCTGCCATGCCCGCAGCGTAACGTCACTCCCCCACGGAGCCGTCGGCCAGTTCCCGCAGCGCGTCGAGATGCCCGACGTGCCGCGCGGTCTCCTGCACGACGTGCGCCAGCACCCAGCGGACGGTGAACTCCCCCGACCGGCGCGTGCGGTCCCCCGGCGCGAGCCCGGCCAGCGCTGCCGCCGCCCGTTCCCTTTCCGCCCGGTAAGCCGCGACGACCGTCGTGACGTCGTCTTCCGGCGTCAAGTCCCAGCTCGGGTCCGGCGAGCCCGGCCACAGCGAGGGCTCGTCGGAGCCGCCCGCCTCGATCACCAGCCACCACCGCTCGACGGCGGTCAGATGCTTGAGCACACCCAGCGCGCTGGTGCGCGGCGAACTCGGCAGCGGCGCCGCGGCCGCCTGTTCCCGGGTCAGCCCGGTGATCTTCTGCACCGCAGTCGCCCGGAGGAAGTCGAGGAACCGCGTCTGCACGGTCATCTCGTCGCCGTCGAGCGGATCCGGCCAGACGCGTTCTGCCTCCGCCATGGCCCCGACCCTACTGGCGCCGGAGAGGAATACGCTCGGCGTCATGGTGTGGGGATTTCTGTGCGCGCTGCTGTCCGCGGTGGCCTACGGCGTCGCTTCGGTGATGCAGGCGGTGGCCGCGAAGGCCGCGCCGGACGAGGGCGGCGCCGGGGTCGACCCGCGGTTGCTGCTCCGGGTGCTGAAGCAGTGGAAGTTCGTCGTCGGACTGCTGCTCGACGGCGTCGGCTTCGTCGCGCAGATCGCTGCCCTGCACGTCCTGCCGCTGTTTCTGGTCCAGGCGACGCAAGCCGCGAGCCTCGCGGTGACGGCCGTCGCGGTGCGGGTGTTCGGAGTCCGGCTCGGGGCGCGGGAATGGACCGCCATCGGCGTCGTGATCGCTGGGCTCGCGCTGCTCGGTTCGTCCGCGGAAAGCGAAGGTTCCAGCGAGGTCGGCCTCGGTTTCCGCCTGACGCTCGCCGGTGCCGCCGTGGTTCTCGGGATTGCCGGTCTCCTTGCCGGGCGCGCGGGCGACCGCGTCCGCACCGCTGGGCTCGGGCTGGTCGCCGGGCTGTGCTTCGGACTGGTCGCGGTGGCGGGCCGGGTCATCCCGAGCCTCGCGCCGCTGGACCTGCTGCGCGACCCCGCGCTGTACGTCGTCGCTGTAGCGGGGGCGCTGGCCATGCTGTTCTTCGCCACCGCGCTGCAACGTGGCAGCGTCACCACCGCCACCGCGATGATGGTGCTCGGCGAAACGGTCATGCCGTCGCTGATCGGCGTCCTGCTGCTGGGCGACCGGACCCGGCCCGGGTTCGCCGTGGTCGCGCTGATCGGCTTTGTCCTAGCCGTGGCCGCCGCGCTGGCCCTGGCCCGCTTCGGCGAGCCCGAACCGCCCGTCGCCTCGGCCGGAGACCAGCCGCCGGAAGCAGAACCCGCGGGTCGCGACGTCCGCTGATGACTGCGCCCGGCACGGTCTTGGTGAAAGGTTAGGCTAGCCTTCTTCAGTGGACGAAAGGGAGGAACCGGCGACCGGACCGGCCTCGTCCGCACGAACGGAGGCGCCGATGACCACCGGCCGGGACGTCCTGCGCAGTGCCATCGCCGGACAACGGAAATCCGTCGTCGCCGCAGCCGTCCTCGCGGCGGGGCACCAGGGCGGCGAGGCGCTCGTCCCGGTAGTGATCGGCGTGGTGCTGGACCGAGCCGTCGCCGACAGCTCCGTGCTGACGCTCCTCGGCTGGCTGGCCGTGCTGGCGGTGGTCTTCCTCGTGCTCTCCTCCAGCTACCGCTTCGGCGCGCGGGCCGCGGAGGGCGCGTCCGAGCGGGCCGCGCACGAGATCCGGCTCGCGGTCAGCCGTCGCGTCCTGCATCCTCGCGGCGGCGCGGAAAACGGTGCGCTCGCCGGGGAACTGGTGAGCGTCGGGACCTCGGACGTCCGCCGGGTCGGGATGATCAACGCGGTGCTTCCGTTCGGCATCGCCGCGCTCGCCGGGCTGGTCGTGAGCGCGGTGGTGCTCCTCCGGATGTCAGTGCCGCTCGGGCTGCTCGTCCTTCTCGGCACCCCGCCGCTGCTGTTCCTCGCCCACCTCATCGGCAAACCGCTGGAGAAGCGCAGCGCACTGGAGCAGGAACGCGCCGCGCACGCCTCCGGGGTCGCGGCCGACCTGGTCAGCGGGCTGCGCGTGCTGAAAGGCATCGGCGCGGAACCGGCGGCGACCGCGCGGTATCGGCGCACCAGCCGGGATTCCCTGCGAGCGACCATCCGCGCGGCTCGCGCGCAGGCGTGGCACAACGGCGCCCTGCTCGCGCTCACCGGCATCTTCATCGCGATCGTCGCCCTCGTCGGCGGCTCGCTCGCCGCGAACGGCGAGATCTCCGTCGGCGACCTGGTCGCCGCGGTCGGGCTGGCGCAGTTCCTGCAGACGCCGTTCACCATCTTCGCCTGGGTCAATGGCCAACTCGCCCAAGGCCGCGCTTCCGCCGCCCGAGTCGCCGCAGTGCTCAGCACACCTCCCGCCGTCCCGGAGGGAACCGGCGAACTGCCCGCCCCGGCGACCGGCAGCGTTGAGCTTTCCGCGGTATCGCACGGAAAACTCAACGAACTCGACCTCACCGTCCCGCCCGGCGAACTGCTCGGCATCGTCACCACCGACCCCGCCACGGCCACCGATCTCCTCGACTGCCTAGGCCGCTTCGCCGATCCACACGCCGGTGCCATCCACGTCGACGCGGTGAATCTGTCCACTGTGGACCCCGACCGAGTCCGCGAGGCCGTCCTAGTCGCCGCGCACGACACAGACCTCTTCGAAGGCACCGTGGACGACAACGTCCGCGGCGGAATGCCCGCCATCCCGGACGGAGTGCTCACCGCCTCAGCCGCCGACGAGGTCGCCGCGACTCTCCCCTCCGGCACCGCCACGACCGTCACCGAACGCGGCCGCTCCCTGTCCGGCGGACAACGACAACGGGTCGCCCTCGCCCGCGCCCTCGCCACCGAAGCTCCGGTCCTGGTGCTGCACGATCCGACCACCGCCGTCGACACCGTCACCGAAGCCCGCATCGCCGCCGGAGTCGCGGAACTACGCCGCAACCGCACCACCATCGTGGTCACCACGAGCCCGGCCCTGCTCGCCGTCACCGACCGGGTCGTACTCCTCCAGGACGGCCAGGTCGCCGCCGAAGGCACCCACCCCGAACTCGTCCGCACGAACGCGACCTACCGAGCGGCGGTGCTGTCATGACCCAGCGCGTCGCGGAACCGCGCCCCCACCGCACCACGATCGTGATCACCGCACTCCTCGCACACGGCCACATCACTGCCCAAGGCACCCACCCCAAACCCGCCCACCGAACGGCGGTGCTCTCATGACCCAACGCATCGCGGAACCGCGCCCCCACCGCACCACGATCGTGATCACCGCACTCCCCGAGCACAGCCACATCACCACCCAAAGCACCCACCCCAAACCCGCCCACCAAACGACGGTCCTCCCATGACCCAACGCGAACTCCTCCCCACCGCCCCCGGACCGCGCATCCGGGCTGTCCTGCTCGACCTCCTGCGGCAAGCGAAAGGCCGCGCGATCGGGTCCTTCGCCTTCGTCGTCGGCGCGACCGCGATCGGCCTGCTCACCGCTCCCCTGCTCGGCCGCGTCGTCGACCTCGTCGCCACCCGGCAGCCCGCGGCCGCGCTCGCGTATCCGATCGCCGGTCTGGTCCTGGTCGCCGCGACGTCCGCGATCGCCACCGCCATCGGGGTCTCGATGCTCGCCCGGCTCGGCGAAACCATGCTCGCCGACCTGCGCGAACGGTTCATCGACCGCGCCCTCGGCCTGCCGCTGGAGCAGGTCGAGAAGGCCGGTTCCGGCGACCTGACCACCCGGGTCACCAACGACGTCTCCGTCGTCGCCGACGCGGTCCGGCAAGCGCTGCCCGCGCTCGCCCGTTCGGTGCTGACGATCGTGCTGACCCTGGTCGCGATGGCGATCCTCGACTGGCGTTTCCTCGCCGCCGCCCTGCTGGCGGTCCCGATCCAGCTCCACACCGTCCGCTGGTACGTCCGCCGCGCGACCCCGTTGTACGCCGCCCAGCGAACCGCCGTCGGCGCGCAGCAGCAACAGCTTCTCGACACCATCGGCGGTGCCAAAACCGTCCGCGCATTCCGGCTCGCGGACGCGCACGTCGACCGGGTCCGCGAACGGTCTAACGGCGCGGTGGAGCTGGCATTGCGCGGAGTCCGCCTCGCCACCCGGTTCTACGGCCGGCTGAATCTCGCCGAGTTCGTCGGCCTTTCCGCGGTACTGGCGGCCGGTTTTCTGTTGGTGGGCGCGAATCTCGCGACGGTCGGCGTCGCGACGGCCGCCGCGTTGTACTTCCACAGCCTGTTCGGGCCGATCAACACCGCACTCGCGCTGGTCGACGACGCGCAGGCGGCCACCGCGAGCCTGTCCCGGCTGATCGGCGTCGCGGATCTGCCCGCTCCGGCCGAACCCACCCGCGTCAGCCGTCCCGTCGACGCCTCAGTGAAGGCAGCCGGCGTCGGACACTCCTATGTGGACGACCATCCGGTGCTGCGCGACGTCGACCTCGAGGTCGCGCCGGGCGAACGCGTCGCGCTGGTCGGGGCGAGCGGGGCCGGGAAGACGACGCTGGCCAAGCTGATCGCCGGGATCCATCAGGCCAGCAGCGGCACCGTCTCCATCGGCGGCGTTCCGCTCGACCAGCTCGGCCCGGCCGCCACCCGGCGCGCAGTCGCGTTGATCAGCCAGGAGGTGCACGTCTTCAGCGGGCCGCTGGCCGACGATCTCCGCCTCGCCGCTCCCGAAGCCAGCGACGAAGACCTCCAGGCGGCACTGGCCAAGGTCGGCGCGGCCGAGTGGGTCGAGGCATTGCCGGACGGGCTCGCGACAGTCGTCGGCGAGGGCGGGCATCGGCTGACCGTCACGCAGGCTCAGCAACTCGCGCTCGTACGGTTGGTCCTCGCCGATCCGCCGGTCGCGATCCTCGACGAGGCGACGGCGGAGGCAGGCAGCGCCGGGGCGAAAACGCTGGAAGCCGCCGCAGCCGCCGCGCTCGAAGGCCGCACTGGCCTGATCGTGGCGCACCGGTTGACCCAGGCGGCGGCTTCGGATCGCATTGTCGTTCTGGACGCCGGAGTGGTCGTGGAGTCCGGGACGCACGACGAACTGGTCGCGGCCGGAGGCCGGTACGCCACGCTCTGGACCGCCTGGTCCGGCCTGCGCAGCCACCGTCCGTGAGGGGAACCCCTGACTGAGTTCCCCTCACGACCTTCAGGAGGTTCGGCGCAGCGAAAGCGGGCGCAGGTCGGTCCAGGTGCGCTCGATGTGGTCCAGGCAGGCCTGCCGCGCGTCCGGCCCGAAGGCGGTCCGCCACCCGTCGGGCACGGCCACGAAATCCGGCCACAGGCTGTGCTGGCCCTCGTCGTTCACGAGGACCCGGTAAACGCCGTCGGGGTTTTCGAACGGATTCGTCATCGCTCAGTCCTTTCCCTGCCTCAGCGGATCCCACTGACCGCGTACTCCACCGGATCCGCTCCGGCCGCCCGCCGGTCCACAATGGACTGCAGGATCTCGCCGACCCGCACCGCGGTGTTCGACAGCAGCGACGACGTGATCCCGTGCGTGTGCTCGGTGCCGCCCTGCAAGTAGAGCCCGCCGCGCACGGACGGGTCGGTGGTGATCCGGTAGTCGCGTTCGACCTTCAACCTGCCCTCGCCGTCCCGGCGGCACTGGCCGGCCAGCCCGCCGAGCAGCGGCGTCGGGTCCGCGGGCAGGTAGCCGGTCGCGTAGACGACCGCGTCGGCGTCCAGCACCGAACGTTCGCCGGTCGCCAGCGATTCGACCGTCGCGCGCACGTGCGTGCCCTGGTCGGCGACCTCGACCGGACGCGAAACATTGAACAGCCGCAACCGTTCCACGCCGAGCACCTTTTCCTGGTAGCGCCGCCGGTACAGCTCGTCGATGAGATCGAGGTCGACCGCGGAGTAGTTCGTCGCGCCGTGGTAGCGCATGAGGCGTTCCTTGACCGGTTCGCTTGCCGCGTAGAAGGAATCGACCCCCTCCGGGTCGAAAATCCGGTTGGCGAACGCACTGTCGTCGGCGGGGCTGTAGCCATAGCGCGCGAACACCGCGCATACCTCGGCACGCGGGAACTCGTCGTGCAGCAAGGCGGCGACCTCGGCCGCGCTCTGCCCGGCGCCGATCACCACGAACCGCCGCGCGTCCGTGCCGCGCAACGACTCGACGCGGTGCAGCAGCTCGCTGTTGTGCCAGATCCGGTCTCCGGCGACGACCCCGTCCGGCAGCTTCGCGCGCAATCCGGTGCCCAGCACGAGGTTCCGCGCCCGCAGCTCGACGATTTCGCCGTCCACGCGGGCGCGTACATCGAAGAACGCGACCTCGGCGCCGTCGCGCACCGGTTCGACCGAAACGACTTCGCTGCCGTAGGACACCAGGTCGTCGACCTTCGCCGCGGCCCATTCGAAGTAGTCGTGGAACTCGACGCGCAGCGGGAACAGGGTCTTGTGGTTGATGAAATCGACCAGCCGTCCCTTCTCGTGCAGGTAGTTCAGGAAGGTGAACGCGCTCGCCGGGTTCCGCATCGTCGCCAGGTCCTTGAGGAACGACACCTGCATGGTCGCGGTGTCGATCAGCATCCCGCGATGCCAGCCGAAGCGGGGCTGGCGCTCCAGGAAGTGCGCCGTGACCGTCTCCCCCGAGCCCGCGTTGTGCTCGGCGAGGGCGATCGCGAGCGCGAGGTTGGACGGCCCGAACCCGACTCCGACCACGTCGTACACCGGCACCTGGCTGTCCTCGGCCCCTGCTCGTGACATGAAAGTCCCCTAGCGCGGCACTGCCGCATCACCGTTCTCGACTGACCAATGCTCAAGAAACCCTAACCTAACTTAGGTAAGCCTCAACTAGTACTGTCTGGGTGATGTTCGTCCCGACCACGAAAGGTGCACCGCCGATGCGCGTGGCCATGTTCGGCTACCAGACCTGGGGACACCGCACCCTCAAGGCCCTCCTCGACGCAGGCCAGGACGTGCGGCTGGTGGTCACCCACCCGCCGAGCGACCACGCCTACGAACGGATCTGGAGCGATTCGGTCGCCGGACTGGCCGAGGAGCACGGAATCCGCACTCTGCTGCGCACCCGCCCGGACGACGCGGAACTGCTCGGCGAACTGAAGGCGGCGGACCTCGACCTGATCGTCGCGAACAACTGGCGCACCTGGCTGCCGCCGGAGATCTTCGACCTACCGCGCCACGGCACCCTCAACGTGCACGACTCGCTGCTGCCGGCGTACGCCGGCTTCTCCCCCATCATCTGGGCACTGATCAACGGCGAACCGGAAGTCGGCGTCACGGCGCACATGATGAACGACGAACTCGACGCCGGCGACATCGTCGCCCAGCGCGCGGTCGCGGTCGGCCCGCGCGACACCGCCACGGATCTGTTCCACCGCACCGTGGATCTCATCGAACCGCTCGTGACCGAAGCACTGGGCCTGATCGAATCCGGCACGGTGGTCCCCATCGCGCAGGACCGGACCAAGGCGAGCTTCTTCCACAAACGCGCCCCGCGCGACAGCCTCATCGACTGGACCTGGTCCGCCGAGGAACTGGACCGCCTGGTGCGCGCCCAATCCGACCCGTACCCCAACGCCTTCACCTACCACCGCGGAGAGCAACTGCGCATCGTGCGCGCCTCGGTTTCGGACGGCCGCTACGGCGGAACCCCGGGCCGCATCTTCATCCGCGAAGGCGAGGGCGTGGTGATCGTCGCCGGACGGGACGCACGGCGCGGCCAGTCGCCGGGGCTCCGGATCGAACGCGTCCGCACGGCTGACGACCGGGAACTTTCGGCGGCGGAGTACTTCACGACCATGGGCGGGTATCTCACCGACCGTCCGTAGCCGCCGCCCTCGGCCTCGGACCCCACCTCCGCGACGAGCCGGGTCCGAGGCCGAGATTCAAGTTAGGCTAGCCTTACCTACCTCGCACCGCTAGCCTGTCGGCATGAGCGCTGTTCTGGTGATGGGCGCGACCGGAAAGGTCGGCCGGCACGTGGTGGCCCGCTTGCGGGAACTGGGGCACGCGGCGCGGCCCGTCTCCCGGTCCAGCCCGGTCCGCTTCGACTGGGCGGACCGTTCCACCTGGCAGCCCGCGCTCGCCGGGGCGGACACGCTGTACCTCAACGTATGGGGCGTGGTCGGCACGGCGGATCCCGCGGAGTTCACGGAACTGGCGGTGCGGTCGGGAGTCCGGCGGATCGTGGCATTGTCCGGCCGCGGCGACGACGGCGAGGACTACCTGCTGAAAACCCCGTACGGCCCCTGGGCGCAGGCGGTGATCGACGGCGAGCGCGCGGCCGGCGAGAGCGGCGCGGAATGGACGATCGTGCGCCCGTGCTGGTTCGCGCAGACCTTCGAGGAAGACCCGAAACTGTCCGAACTGCGCGACGGCGAAGTCGCGATCCCGGTCGGCGACGGCGCAGTGCCCTTCGTGGACGCCACCGACATCGCCGCGGTCGCCGTCGCCGCCCTCACCGAAGACGGGCATCAGGAGCAGACCTACGAACTTTCCGGACCGGAACCGCTGACGTTCCCGGAGGCGGTAGCCGAGATCGCGAGGGCGACCGGCCGGGAGATCAGGCAGATGCCGGTGGAGATACCGGAGTACGTGCGCCGCCTGATCGGCCGCGGCTACGACCGGGCGTCGGCGGAAATGCAGGCAGGCCCGTTCGAATGGCTGCACCGGGGGAAAACCGGCTTCCTCAGCGACGGCGTCCAGCGCGCGATCGGGCGCGAGCCGAGGGGTTTCGCCGACTACGCCAAGCGGGCGGCGGCGACGGGCGTGTGGTCCGCGGGCGCACCGAAGTGACCGCGGTTCCGTTCTAGCGCTCGGAAACCTTGCCCCCGTCGACTTCCAGCCGCCGCGTCACCGAAACCGCGTCCAGCATCCGGCGGTCGTGCGTCACCAGCAGCAGCGTGCCCGGGTAACTGTCCAAAGCGGACTCGAGCTGTTCGATCGCGGGCAGGTCCAGGTGGTTGGTCGGCTCGTCCAGCACCAGCAGGTTGACGCCGCGCGCCTGCAGCAGCGCCAGCGCCGCCCGGGTGCGCTCGCCCGGCGAAAGGGTCGCGGCCGAGCGCAGCACGTGCGCGGCCTTGAGCCCGAATTTCGCCAGCAGGGTACGGACTTCCGCGTCGGGGAGCGACGGGACCTCCTGCGCGAACGCGTCCGCCAGCGGGAGGTCGCCGAGGAACAGCCTGCGGGCCTGGTCGACCTCGCCGACCACCACGCCCGGTCCGAGCGCGGCGTCGCCCTCGTCCAGCGGCAGCCTGCCGAGCAACGCCGCCAGCAGCGTGGATTTGCCCGCGCCGTTCGCCCCGGTGATGGCGACCTTGTCCGCCCAGTCGATCTGCAGGTCCACCGGCCCGAGCGTGAACTCGCCGCGCCGCACGACCGCGCCCCGCAGCGTCGCGACCACCGCGCCCGCGCGCGGAGCGGCCGCGATCTCCATCCGCAGCTCCCACTCCTTGCGGGGCTCCTCGACGACGTCGAGCCGCTCGATCATCCGGTCCGTCTGGCGTGCCTTCGAGGCTTGCTTCTCGGTGGCCTCGCTGCGGAATTTACGGCCGACCTTGTCGTTGTCGGTCGCCTTGCGGCGGGCGTTCTTGACGCCCTTCTCCATCCACGCGCGCTGCATGCCCGCCCGGGCCTCCAGCGCCGCCCGGGTATTGGCATATTCCTCGTAGTCCTCGCGCGCGTGCCGCCGCGCGACCGCCCGTTCCTCCAAATAGGACTCGTACCCGCCGCCGTACGTCTTCACTTGCTGCTGCGCCAGGTCCAGCTCCACCACGCGGTCCACCGTGCGGGCCAGGAACTCGCGGTCGTGGCTCACCAGCACGGTTCCCCCGCGCAGTCCGGTGACGAACCGCTCCAGCCGGGCGAGCCCGTCGAGGTCGAGGTCGTTCGTCGGCTCGTCGAGCAGGAAAATGTCGTAGCGGCTGAGCAGCAGCGACGCCAGCCCGGCGCGCGCGGCCTGCCCGCCGGAGAGCGAAACCATCGGCTGGTCGAGGTCGACCGCCAGCCCGAGATCCGCGGCGACCTCGCCGGCGCGGTCGTCCAGGTCGGCACCGCCGAGCGCGAGCCAGCGGTCCAGCGCGGTGCCGTATGCGTCGTCGGCGCCGTCCTCGCCCGCGGTAAGCGCATCCGTCGCCGCGTCGAGTGCGGTTTGCGCGGCCGCGACCCCGGTGCGCCGCGCGAGGAAGGCGCGCACCGACTCCCCCTCGCGCCGCTCCGGTTCCTGCGGCAGGTGCCCGACGGTGGCGGTCGGCGGGTTCAGCCGGACCTCCCCGGATTCCGGGCGGGCCAGCCCGGCCAGCGTCCGGAGCAGGGTGGACTTCCCGGCGCCGTTGACGCCGACGAGCCCGATCACCTCGCCAGGGGCGACGACGAGATCGAGACCGGAGAAGAGGACGCGGTCACCGTGGCCCGCGGCCAGGTCCTTCGCGACGAGTGTGGCGCTCATATCGGAGCCGAGTTTACGGGGAGCCCGCGCGCAGCGTGCCGCGTGTCGGCTCCGTCACTCCGAGTGGGTACTCTGGGCGGGTTGCCGGGTCCAACAAGAGCAGTGAGGTCGGTGAAAAGCGATGGCGGAACCCGCCCCGGTCCCGTTCGGACAGGGGAAGCAGCGGGCTCCCCGGCCGACCGTCAGCAGGCGGCGCGAGGTGAGCCACGCCAGCGCGCGGTCGCTGCTGATGACCGTGCTGGGCGAGTACGTGCTGCCCCGCGACCGTCCGGTGTGGACGTCGATCCTGGTCGAATCGCTCGGCATGCTCGACATCGAGGAGAAGTCCGCGCGCCAGGCGCTGGCCCGGTCCGCGGGCGAGGGCTGGCTGGTGTCCGAGCGCATCGGCCGCCGCGTCCGGTGGTCGCTGACCCCGCCCGGGCGGCGGCTGCTCACCGAGGGCGCCGAGCGCATATACGCCTTCGGCCGCGACGCGCACGCCTGGGAAAACCGCTGGCTGATGCTGATCGTCTCGGTGCCGGAGGCGAAACGCGACCTGCGCCACCGCCTCCGCACCCGCCTCACCTGGGCCGGTTTCGGTTCGCCGGTGGCGGGCGTCTGGGTGAGCCCCGATCCGAGCCGCGAGCCCGAGGCGCAGAAGATCGTCGCGGAGCTCGGCCTCGAAGCGCAGGCCATGTCCTTCACCGCCGAGTACGGCGCGATCGGCGACCAGGAAAGCATGGTCGCGCGGTCGTGGGACCTGTCCGAGCTGACCGACCGGTACGAGGACTTCATCGACCGCTTCACCGGCGTGTCGCCCTCGGGCGCGCAGGCGGTCCTGCGCGCGCAGACCGAACTGGTGCACGAGTGGCGGCGTTTCCCGTTCCTCGACCCGCAGCTGCCCGCGGAGCTGCTGCCCGCGAGCTGGAGCGGAGCCAAGGCAGCCGAACTGTTCCACCGCAAACACGTGGAATGGCGGCCGGCCGCACAGGCGTACTGGGACGAACTCACCGCGAACGAGGAGCAAGCATGACGAGGCTGGAACGCGACGGCGGGCTCGCCGTGCTCACCATCGACGAACCGCCGCTCAACCTGTACACGAAGCCGCTGCAGGACGCGCTTCTCGACGCGATCGGCTCGCTGGAGGAAACCCCCGCCCGAGCCCTCCTGATCCGCGCCGAAGGCCGCGTCGTCAGCGGCGGCGTCGATGTCGCACTGTTCGACGCCCAGTCTTCTGCGGCCGAAGCCAAAGTGCTGTTCGACGAGATGCTCAGCCTCCCGGATCGCCTTGCCGCACTGCCGTTCCCGACCGTCTTCGCCGCCCACGGCCTGTGCCTGACGTGGGCTTTCGAGGTCGCGATGGCCTGCGATCTGCTGCTCGCGTCCTCCCGCGCGAAGTTCGGCCTGGTCGAGAAGGTCGTCGGCCTGACCCCCACCATGGGCGGCACCCAACGCCTAGCCGCCCGGGCCGGGGTCGCCCGCGCGAAGGAGTTCGTCTTCACCGGCACTCCTTTCGACGCCGCCACGCTGGAGCAGTGGAACGTCGTCAACCGGGTCCTGCCAGACGAAGGCTTCGACGAGGCAGCACGGGAATTCACGCGGCAACTCGCCGAGGGACCGACGCAGGCTCATGCCGCCACGAAGCAAATCCTGGCCCACTTCGAACACGGCGGGGTGCCGGAAGCGAACGAGCACGTGACTGCCATTGCGGCTGAGCTGTACAACACCGAGGACTTGCGGGGCGCGGTGAAGTCGTTCCTCGCCGAGGGCCCGGGGAAGGCTCGGTTCAGCGGCCGCTGATGCGGCTTCGCTGCCCCCTGTGCCGGGGTCGGTTTTTATGCCGGTTTGTGCAGGTCAGGAGATAAAGGAGACCTCGTTGCAGGGGCGGTTGGAGGACCCGCTAGAGTAGTCGCATCGCACTTCACGAGGGGTTCCTCGGGGAGTGAGGAGTCCGGGCTGTGGCGCAGTTTGGTAGCGCACTTGACTGGGGGTCAAGGGGTCGCAGGTTCAAATCCTGTCAGCCCGACCGGACGAACAAGCCGCTTGGCTTGGGTGAGAACCCAGGTCGGGCGGCTTTTTTGCTGCGGGGACTTGGTCTTGCCCACGACGTCCCCAGCAGCCGCTTGGGGACCGGATGGGGACCCCGTCGCGTCCGATGTGGAGGGTGGTCTGGTCTCTGCCCCGATCAATGGGAAAAGCGGGTTGCGGGCCGGATAGTATTCCCGGGTGTCGGATGTGGGGGACGAACCTTTCGGCTGGGCCAATGATCCGTCGGTGGTCATGGTGTGCCTGACCTTCGTCCGGGATGCATCCCTGGACGAGATCTTCAGGGTGCTCGCCGCTCAGTCGTTCGGGACAGTGGCCACGCCCTTCTCGTTGGGCGACCTGACAAACAGCACCAACAGCGGCATTCGCATCGCACAGGACAGTCAGTGGGCGGTGGTCGTCGAGCTGGAATCCCTGGCGGCTACGAAATCGGAGATCCTCGCCGCGCTGTCCCGCGGGCGTGAGGTCGTGCAGGTTTTTCGCACCGGATCGGGGATGGAGAACTTCAGCTACTGGCGCGACGGTGAACAGTGGTGCCAGTTCGACCCGATCAATCCCTCCGTCCGGACAGGAAGCCGCCCCGACAGTCTGGTCGCCGAGATGCGGGCCTGCGGCATCTCCCCCGACGGCGGGGCGATGGTGGAGGGCGCTGGGCTGCACAGGCTGGCTGCGACGCTGACCGGCCTGGTCGCTGACACGGCGCTCGTGCTCGATGCCGCGCTTCCGGCCGGAGCGATTCCCCGGCGACGTCGCAGGCAGCTGCCGGACGGTCCATGATTGAGAACCACGGCCAGACTGGCTTCGTGGAGAACAACATCGACCTCGACGCCGCCGAGCAGCAGATCGCGCAGCGGCGCGTCGGCTGGCGCAGGCTCGGCATTCTCGCGGGCGAGACCACCTGGCGGGAGTGCGACGGATGGCCGCACCGGATCACGACTGATCGCGCGACGGTCGCCGACGCCGATTCGATCGGTGTCGAGCTCACCAAAGGCACGCAGCTGGGAATCATCGTGCTGTTCGCCGGCGGCTGGGCGGACTTCATGTTCTATAACGGCGTCGACGACGGCACCGGCATCGTGGAGGCACCCGGGTGGAACGATCCGCTTGACGTCGACAGATTCGGCCAGCTCCTTGATCGGCTCACCAAGCTGTTCTCGTAGCTGCGCACCCGGTGCCAAGCCGGAGAACAAAAAGGGTTCGCCTGACGTCAACCGCGGGCGAGCAGTGCGTACGCGGTGGACGCGGCCTGCCGAAGGAGGCTCGCGTCCGAGCGGGCGCGGGCCAGGACGTAGCCACCCTGGACTACTGACAGCACCATCGTCGCCAGCTCCGCCGCCGGGAGGTCGGCCCGTACGGCACCGGCTTCCTGAGCGTCCTGAATCGCGGGCTCGAGCAGATCAGCGACTCGGCCGAAAGCCTCACCGATGGGCTCCAGCAGTCGAGGGTCGTCGAGCACCGCGCGGTCGTACGTGAGACCGCCGATCTTGCATCCGGCGAGCGCGTCCCGTTCGTCCAGCAGGTAGCGGCGCAATCGGACTAGACCGGGTTCTGTTCCGGCGAGGGAGGACTCCGCAGCTGCTACGACGGCGTTCGCGTTCGCGGCGATCGCGGCGGCTCCCAGGTCGGTCTTCGCCGGGAAGTGGTGGTAGAAGCTGCCCTGGCCGACCCCGCTGGCGGCCATCACCTGGCGCGGGCTCGTCGCCGTGTAGCCGGACTGCCAGATCAGCTCCGCGCCCGTCTCGATTAGCTTCGTGCGGTTGTCGCTCACGAACCCACCATACCTACCTCTAGGTATGGTGGCTGCATGAGCGAAGAAATCACGCCGGACCGGCACCGTTTCGCGATCGGCACGGTCGGAGGGCCGACCGCGGTCATCGACTACGGCGGGCTGCGGTTCGTGACCGATCCGACCTTCGATCCGCCCGGCGATTACGGTGCGTACCGGAAGACCGCAGGCCCGGCGGTTTCGCCCGCCGCGTTGGGGAGGGTGGACGCGGTTCTGCTCAGCCATGACCTCCATTGGGACAATTTCGACCGCGAGGGCCGGGTTTTCGCCAGGAGCGCTCCGTTGATCGTCACGGGCAGGCAGAGTGCCGAGCGCCTCGGGGCTTCGGCGATCGGGCTTGGCGATTTCGAGGTGCACGGGATAGCGGAGGTGCGCGTGCACGTGGTTCCGGCGCAGCACGGGCCCCTCGACGGCGAGCGCGACGACGCCGGCAACATCAACACCGAAGTCCACGGGTTCGTCCTGGAATCCGCCGGGCTGCCCACGGTGTACGTCAGCGGCGACAACGCGGGCATCGGGCCGGTCAAGGCGATCGGGGCCGCGTTTCCCGGGATCGACGTCGCGGTTCTGCACGCCGGGGCCGCGCGGGTGCCGGGCAAGAACGCGGGGCGGGCGCTGACTCTCACCTCCGCCCGGGCCGCTGACGTGGCCGCGTTGCTCGACGTCGGCCAGGTCGTCGCGGTCCATCATGAGGGCTGGTCCGTCTACAGCGAGAATTTCGCTGATCTGAACCGCGAGTTCGCCGAAGCCGGGATTCGGTCTCGTCTGGTTCCGACGAAACCTGGCCGGTGGGCGCTCCGGCACTAAGGGGTTTCGTCCTGGCCGAAAGCCGAACTGAATTCAGTGCTCGTCGGCCACGCGCTGCGCCCGGGCGGAGAGTTCGGTCTTGCGGATCTTGCCCGTCGCGGTCATCGGGAACTCGCCGACGACCTCCACCAGCGGCACTTTGTACGGCGCCATCGCGGTTTTCGCCCACGTGCGCAGGTCCGAGGCGGTCACCGACGCGTCCGGGGCGAGGCTCACGAACGCCACCGGCACCTGTCCCGATTCCGGATGCTCCGCGGGCACGACCGCGGCGGTGCGGACCGCGGGGTGCCGGGACAGCAGGAGTTCCACCTCGGCCGGGAACACGCTCATCCCCTTGACCTTGATCAAATCCTTGTCCCGCCCCAGATAGTGCAGGCAGCCGTTCTCGTCGAGGCGGCCGTTGTCGCCGGTGTGCAGCCAGCCGCCGGTCAACTGCGCGGCCGTCGCCTCGGGGCGGTTCCAGTAGCCGGTCATCACCGACGGGCTGCGCACCACGATCTCCCCCGCTTCGCCGAGCGGAAGCGGGTCGAGGGTGCCGAAGCGGACCACGGCGAGATCTGTGCCGGGCATCGGGACACCGCAGAACACTGGTTCCGCCAACAGGTCCTGGTCCTCGTCCGCCATGCCGTACGGCGTCGCGTCGAAGGTGTGCGTCTCAGTCATCCCGTACGCCGCTTCGCAAAGCACCGAATGCGCGCCGACGGCCTCGCGCCACGCCGCGCGCACGTCCTGGGTCAGCTTGCGCACGAACGAAACGGCCATCGGCATCTTGAGACTGGACAGGTCGCGGGCCGCGAGGTCGGGGCGCTCCAGGAGTTCGAGGTAGTTCTCCACCGTGCCCACCATCGACGTCACGCCGTGCCGTTCGATCGCCGTCAGCGCGGCCTCCGCGTCCCACCGCGTCATCAGCACCGACGTGCCGCCGAGGACGATCGGGTTCAGGATTCCCAGATCCTCGCCGGCGATCCAGAAGACCGGCAGGTAGCACAACGGCACATACCCGGTCTCCACGGTGTGCCCGGTCGCCGCCACGGCCGTCGCCGCGGTATAGAGCATGTGCCGCTGCGTGTGCTGGCAGCCCTTCGGCAGACCGGTCGTCCCGCCGGTGTAGTTCAAGGCCGCCAACGCGTCCAGGTCGGCCGGGTGCTCCGGCGCGGGCGGGTGCGCGGTCGCTTCCGCCCAGGTGGTGGCGGCGAAACCGGTGGGCAGCACCGGGGAACCGCCTGCCGCCGACAACTCCCCCAGCGCCGTCGCGAGCACCTGCCGCACCCGCGTCTCCGGCAGCGCGGCCGCCACGACCGGCAGCACGGTGTCGACCGCGACCAAGACCGTCGCGCCGCTGTCGGCGAGTTCGTAGACGAGTTCCTCCCGCTGGAACATCGGGTTCACCGGCACGTGCACCGCGCCGAGCCGCAGGACCGCCAGCATCGCCACGGTGAACTGCGGGCAGTTCGGCAGGTCCACCGCCACCCGGTCCCCTGCCCGCACGCCCGCGGCGACCAGCCATCCGGCGACCCGGGCGACCAGGTCGGCGAGCTCCCGGTAGGCGATCGTCCGTCCTTCGTAGACGATCGCGGGCTGGTCGGGCCGTTCCCGCGCCCAGTGGTCGACGTGCCCGGGAAGGCTCAGTTCGCCGAGCGGCAGCACGAGGCGGTCCGGGGTGTTCGCCGGCCGTACCCGGGCCTGGCGAGCGCGGACGTCGTCGAGATAGGTCTCGAGGTCCATGTCGGGCTCCTTCGTCACCACGTGTCGATGCGCTTGCGGGGACCGGCCGTGCGCTCGCGCGGCAGCGTCCGGGTGATCCAGGCGCGGGTGTCGGCCGGGTCGATCACGTCGTCCATTTCGAACACGGTCGCCGCGGCCAGCGCTTTGCCGCGGCGGTAACTCTCGGCGAGCAGCCGGTCGAACTCGCGCTGCTTCTCGGCGTGGTCGGAGATCGCGTCGAGTTCGCGGCGGTAGCCCAGCCGCACCGCGCCTTCCAGGCCCATCCCGCCGACCTCGCCGGTCGGCCACGCGACCATCGCTTCGGGCACCCGGAACCCGCCGCCCGCCATGGCCATCGCGCCGAGCCCGTACGCCTTGCGCAGCACCACGCCCACCATCGGCACGTCCAGATGCGCGCCCTCGACGAACATCCGGCCGAACCGGCGCACGGTCGCGGTCCGCTCGGCGTCCGGGCCGACCATGAACCCCGGCGTGTCCACCAGCGACACGACCGGGAGCCCGTGCGCGTCGCACAGCTGCAGGAACCGGGCGGCCTTGTCCGCGGCGTCGGCGTCGATCGCGCCACCGAGATGGCGCGGGTTGTTGGCCAGCGCAGCCCCATAGGCCTGCCTTCGATGCGCACCAGCGCCGTGACGACGCCCGCCCCGAAACCGCGGCGCAGCTCCAGCACCGAATCCTCGTCGGCCAGCAGCTCGATCGCGCGCCGCACGTCGTAGACCCGGACCCGGTTTTCCGGCACCACGTGCCGCAACCGGCGCTGGTCCGCGACTGTCCATTCGCGACGGTCGCCCTGGAAGTACGACAGGTACCGCCGCGCCAGCTCCACCGCCTCGGCCTCGTCCGCGGCGACCAGATCGAGCACGCCGTTGGGTTCCTGCACCGAAACCGGGCCGATCTCCTCCGGCCGGTGCACGCCGAGGCCGCCGCCTTCGATCATCGCCGGGCCGCCCATGCCGACGTTCGCGTCCGCAGTCGCGATCACCACGTCGCACACCCCCAGCAGCGCCGCGTTTCCGGCGAAGCAGCGGCCGGACGCGATGCCGACGGTCGGCACCAGCCCGTTGAGCCTGCCCATCGCGGCGAACGTGTCGAGATCGAGCCCGCCCGCCGTCACCACGTCGGTGTCGCCCGGCCGCCCGCCGCCGCCCTCGGCGAACAGGACGAGCGGAAGCCGTTGCCGCGCAGCGAGATCCAGCATGCGGTCGGTCTTCTCGTGGTTCATGAAACCCTGGGTGCTGGCGAGCACGGTGTAGTCGTAGGAGAGCACGACGCAGCGCGCGTCGGCGGTGTGCTCGGCGTTGACGGTGCCGATTCCCGCGACCAGGCCGTCCGCCGGGGTGGCGGCGATCAGGTCCGCTTCGGTGCGGCGCTGGCGTTGCGCGGCGATCACGAGCGCGCCGTATTCCAGGAAACTTCCGTCGTCGCACAGATCCGCGATGTTCTCCCGCGCGGTCCGGTGCCCGGTGCGCCGACGCTTCGCCACCGCTTCCGGGCGTGCCTCGTCGAGACCGACCCGGTGCCGCTCCAGCACTTCTTCGAGGTCCGGCCGCACGTGCGCGGGGTCCGGTTCGGCCGGTCCGCTGCCCGCCCCGTGCTGGTCGGCGTCCGCGGTCAGTTCCACGAGCGGCTGCCCGGGCCGGGCGAGGTCACCGACTCCGATGTGGACAGACCGCACCACGCCCGCGACCGGCGCCGCGAGCACGTGTTCCATCTTCATCGCTTCGAGCACCACAACCGGGTCGCCGGCCGCGACGCGAGCGCCTGACTCGGCGACGAAGACCACCGAACCAGCGAAGTCGGCCGCGATCCCGTCGCCTTCCGCCGCGGCCTGACGGTGTTCCGGCACCAGTTCGGCGAGGTGTTCGTCCACAAAGGACGTGGTCGCCGATCCCTGCCGGACTTCGTCGCGGGACAACAGTTCCCGGAGGAAGTCCGCGTTCGTGCCCGGTCCGTCGACTCGCACCTCCGCCAGCGCGGAGCGGGCGGCGTCGATCGCCGCGGGCAGCTCCGCCGACGGAACGTGCGTGACGATTTTCGCCAGCAGCGAGTCGTACGTCGTGGTCGCGACCGCGCCGGCGTGCGCGGCGGTGTCGACCCGCACCCCCGGCCCGCCCGGCAGGTCCAGGGCCTCGATCCGCCCGGCCGTGGCGTGCGCCGTGCCGTCCGGCCGCAGTTCCTCCAGGTTGACCCGGCACTGCACGGCCGTCCCGCGCGCGGGCGGGACGTCCTCCTGCGCGAGCCCGAGTTCCGCGAGCGTCGCGCCCGCCGCAATCCGCAACTGGGCGACCACCAGGTCCAGTCCCGTGACCGCCTCGGTGACGGTGTGCTCGACCTGGATCCGCGGGTTCGCCTCCAGGAACGCGAACCGCGCCGGATCATCCGCGTCGACCAGGAATTCGACGGTGCACAATCCGCGATAAGACACCGCCGCGGTCATCCTCGTCGCCGCATCGCGCAGACGCGCCCGGCACTCTTCGGGCACCGTGCGGGCGGGCGCGACCTCGACCACCTTCTGGTGGCGGCGCTGCAGGCTGCACTCGCGGTCCCACACGTGGCTGACCGAGCCCGTGCCGTCGCCGACGATCTGTACCTCGACATGCCGCGCCCGCGGCACCAGCTCCTCCACGAACACGGTGTCGTCGCCGAACGCCCGCAACGCCTCCGACCGGCATCGCTCGATCGCCCCCGGCAGTTCGGCCGCGTCGACGACTCGCCGGATTCCGCGTCCCCCGCCGCCCGCGACGGCCTTGACCATCACCCCGCGGCCCGCGCCGAGGTTCGCGAGGAACGCGCCAGCCTCGGCGACGTCCGAGGTCGAGCGGAGCACCGGCACACCGAGCTTCTCCGCCAGCCGCCGCGCGTCCGCCTTGTCTCCGAACGTCCGCAGCACCGCCGCGTCCGGCCCGGCGAACCGGACCCCGCGCGCCGCGCACAGCTCCGCCAGCGCGGCGCTTTCGGACAGGAAGCCGTAGCCCGGATGCAGCAGCTCGCAGCCGGTGCGTTCGGCGGCCGACACGAGCTGGTCCGCGTCGAGATACGGCCGGTCCCCGGCGAGTACCACGACCTCGTCGGCCAGCCGGTGCACCGGGCCGTCGGGCTCCTCGGCGGCTTTGACTGCCACCGCCCGCCAGCCGAGAGCGCGGGCGGCGCGCAGGACGCGAAGGGCGATCTCGCCGCGGTTGGCGATGAGGACGGAAGGCAAGGGCTGCTCCTTCGGGACGTGAGCCGCCCTCATCCTGCGTTGACATTGACGTCAACGTCAATAGGTATGCTGGCGCCCATGGCATCCGGAACCTGGGCCGTGCGCGAGAAGCTCGACCGCGCCGACAGCGCGACCCGGCACGTGCTGCTGGCCGCCGCCCGCCGCGTCTTCGAAACGAAGGGCTTCGCACTGGCCACCGTCGCGGACATCACCCGCGAGGCCGGGGTCGGGCGCGCCACGTTCTACGTGTACTTCGCGGCCAAGGAGGAGGTTTTCGCGGTGCTCGCGCGCCAGGTGCGCGACCAGCTGGTGCAGGCGCAGGAGCTGACCGGACTCGACCCGGACGACCCGTGGGCGGTGGCGGCGGCGACCACCACCGCGTACCTCGACGCGTACGCGGAAAACCTGTCCTTCCTGACCGTTCTCGACCACCAGGCGATCGCGGACCCGGCGATGGCCGAACTGCGCGAGGAGATCCACGAGCTGCCCACGAAACGGGGCGGCCGCTACATCCGCCGGCTCGCCGAGCGGGGGCTGGCCGACCCGGCCGCCGACCCGGAGACGGTCTCGCTCGGCGGCGGCGGTCTCGTCGCGGTCCTCGCCCCCGTCCTGGCCCGGCACCCCGAACGCCGGGACCGGATCCTCGCCGATCTCACCCGGATGTACCTGCGGCTGCTCGGGCTGCCGCCGGAGAAGCCCGCCGGCCGGAGCTGACCCCGCCGCCGCGAAGCTTCTGTCATCTCGGCGCGCCGGATGCTAAACAGGACCTCCCTGGTTTCACCGCCGCTTTACCCGGTGCGCCCGGTCCGGGGTCCCGGGCGCACCGCCGAGAAAGGGTTGCCATGCCTGTGAAGCGCATCTTCACCTCCACAATGGCCACCGGGCTCGCCGCCGTCTGCGCACTGGCCGCGGCGCCCGCTGCCTCGGCGAGACCGGCGCCGCCGCCGACTCCGGTAGCGCAGGGTTCCGGAGGCGCGGTCGTCTCCGACACCGTCGAGTCCACCCAGGCCGGGATCGACGTGCTGCGCCGGGGAGGCACCGCCGCGGACGCCGCGGTCGCGGTCGCCGCGACGCTCGGCGTGACCGACCCATACGTCGCCGGGCTCGGCGGCGGCGGGTACTTCGTCTACTACGACGCCCGCACCAAGACCGTGTCCACCATCGACGGGCGCGAGACCACGCCCGCGGGCGACTCGTCGTCGATGTTCATCGACCCGGCCACCGGCAAGCCGTACGCCTTCGAGACCGCTGTCGAGAGCGGCCGGTCCGTCGGCGTGCCGGGCATGCTCGCCACCTGGCAGCGTGCGCTGCAGCGCTGGGGCAAGTTCAGCCTCGCGGACAACCTCAAGCCCGCGGAAAAGGTCGCGCAGCGCGGGTTCGTAGTCACGCCGGAGTTCGAGCGGCAGACGCAGTCCGTGGCGGCGAAGCTGGGCCACTTCTCCCCCAGCGCCCAGCTGTTCCTGCCCGGCGGAGCCGCCCCGAAGGCCGGTTCCGTGCTGCGGAACCCCGATCTCGCCGCGACCTACCGGCAGATCGCGCGCGAGGGCATCGGCGCGTTCTACGGCGGCTCGGTCGGCCGCGACCTCGTGCGCACGGTGCAGAACCCGCCGGCCGCGCCGGGCACCGCGACCCCGCTGACCGGCCCGATGCAGCTGTCCGACCTGCGCGCGTACCGGGCGCTCGACGGCACGCCGACGCACATCAACTACCGCGGCTACGACGTGTACGGCATGGCGCCGTCCTCCAGCGGCGGCATCACCGTCGGCGAATCGCTGAACATCCTCGGCAACTTCCCGATGTCCACAATGGACCAAACGCAGGCGCTGCACCACTACCTGGAGGCGAGCCGGCTCGCTTTCGCCGACCGCAACCGGTACATCGGCGACTCGCGCTACGTCAACGTGCCGCAGCAGCAGTTGCTCTCCAAGCAGTTCGCCGCGACCCGCGCGTGCCTGATCGACCCGGCCAAGGCGGGGTCGAGCCCGGTCGCGCCGGGCGATCCGTACGCGACCGGTTCGGGCTGCGCCACCGCTCCGGCGGCGTCCTCGGACAGCAATGAGCAGCACACGAACCACTTCGTCGTCACCGACAAACAGGGCAACATCGTGTCCTACACCAACACGATCGAGCAGCTGGCCGGCAGCGGGATCACCGTGCCGGGACGCGGTTTCCTGCTGAACAACGAGCTCACCGACTTCAACTTCGCCCCGACGCAGGGTTCGGCGCCCGACCCGAACCTGCCCGCGCCGGGCAAGCGGCCGCGGTCGAGCATGTCGCCGACGATCGTGCTGCACGACGGCAAGCCCTTCCTCGCGGTCGGTTCGCCGGGCGGCGCGACGATCATCACGACCGTCCTGCAGATCCTGGTCAACCGGCTCGACCTCGGCATGACCCTGCCGGACGCGATCGCCGCCCCGCGCGCCTCCCAGCGCAACGCGGCGACCACGGACGCCGAACCGGGATTCCTCGCCCTGCCCGTGGTGAAGGGTCTCGAGGCGCTGGGGCAGCAGTTCAAGAACGCCGGCAGCATCGGCGTGGCGGCGGGGATCGAATTCCTGCCGCACGGACAGCTGCTGGCCGCCGGGGAACCGGCACGGCGCGGCGGCACTTCCGCGGCCGTGGTGAACGGGAAGCACTGACGCCTGGACGGCCCGCCGCCTTTCCGGGCGGCGGGCCGTCTCGATCGGCGTTGCCGCTCCCGGTGCTGAGCCGCGGCAGACCGCGACGTGTTCGTGCTCACACGGGAAGCAGCGATGGACGTTTCGCGCTGCGGCCGTCCCCGGAAGACCTGCCGAGCAACCGCCGGACCAGCCAAGGGCCGAGAAACTCCGCCAGCCACCGGATTTCCGCGCCGACCGTGCGCCACACCGGTTCGCGGACGACGGGCGGCAGCGGGGCGCTCCAGCTGTCGTCGCTGCCGGGGAGGCCGAGGCTGTGCGCGACGGCCGCCGCGATGCGGGCGTGTCCGATCGGGTTGGCGTGCAAGCGATCCGCGCACCAGAGGCGTGGGTCGCTGGCGACCTCGTGCCGGTCGCAGTCCACGACCGTTACCCCGTATCGGGCTGCCGCGGAACGGATCCGGCGGTTGAGATCAGCGACTCGCGAGCGCAACGGCGCGGCGATCGGCGCGATTCGGCCGAGGTCGGGGAAGGCAAGGGTGACCACTTCGGCGCCCGCGGCGGTGAGTGCGGCGAACATGGCCGTCAGGTGCGCTTCCACGGCGCCGGCGTCGTAGCCGGGGCGGAGCACGTCGTTCATTCCGGCGACCACGGTGGCCAGCGTCGGCCGCAGAGCCAGCGCCGGAGCGAGCTGTTCGGCACGCACCTGGCCCGCGAGGCGTCCGCGGACGGCGAGGTTGGCGTACTCCACCGGCTCGCCGGTCGCGGCGAGATGCTGGGCGAACCGGTCCGCCCAGCCGCGGTGGCCAGTGGCCTCGTCGCCGTCCCCGATGCCCTCGGTCTGGCTGTCGCCCAAGGCCACGTAACGGATGGTCACGCACCGGCCTCCTGTTTGATCTGCTCGAACCGGGCGGCCATCGCTTCGCTCAGCGCCGTCGCCGCGGAGAGCGGGCGCACCATGACCACGAAGTCGTCGATCAGCCCGTTGTCGTCGGTGTGCAGGAAATCGCAGCCGTTGATCTCCTTGTCCCCCACCTTCGCGGTGAAGACCAGGGCGTGGTCGTGCCCGTCGGCGCTGGAGATCTCCCGGACGTAGCGGAAGTCGGCGAAAACCCGGCTGACGGCGCGCAGGATCGCCGAGGTGACCGGCTTGCCGGGGTACGGCCGGTACGCGACCGGGCTGGTGAAGGTCACGTCGTCGGCCAGCAGGGCTTCGACGGCGGTGTGGTCGCCGCTTTCGACGGCCTTGCGGAACGGGTGCACGCTGCCTCCTATTAACTTTGTTGATTAGGTGCAGCCGAGATTAATCACCGGGGTGTTACCGTGTCCAGGTGTCCTTGAAGTTCGCGATCCTCGCCGCCCTGCTGGAGGGCGAGTTCTCCGGTTACGACCTGGCCAAGTCGTTCGACGCGTCGGTCGCCAACTTCTGGCAGACGACCCCGCAGCAGCTCTACCGCGAACTCGAACGGCTCTCGGCCGAAGGCATGATCGCGCCGCGCGTCGTCGAGCAGGAACGCCGGCCGAACAAACGCGTGTTCCGCCTCACCGCCGCCGGGCGGCGCGCCCTGCACGAGTTCACCGCGACGCCGGTCCAGCCCACCACGATCCGGGACGACCTCCTGGTCAAGGTGCAGGGAAGCGACGCGGGCGACGCCGAAGCGGTGATCGCCGCCGTCGAGGAACGCATGGAGTGGAGCCGCGCCAAGCTCGCCCGGTTCGAGCGGCTGCGCGAGCGCATGCTGGACGGCCGGCCGGAAAGCGACTATCTGCGCGAGAACGACCGCGTCGGGCCTTATCTGACGTTGCTGCGCGGAATCTCGTTCGAGAAGGAGAACCTGCGGTGGGGCGAGCACGCCGCGCGAATCCTCCGGCAGCGCGCCGAATCGGGCGTTTCCAGGCCTGCCTAGCGCGGAGGTGGCGGAACCGTCCCGGGTGACGTATACCCGTGCGGTGACGGGTACGACGGTGGGGCTGTTGCATCCGGGCCGGATGGGTTCGGCGATCGCGGCGCAACTGATCGCAGGCGGGCATCGGGTGTTGTGGTGCCCGGCCGGGCGGTCGGCGGGAACCGCGCGCCGAGCCGAGGAGGCCGGGTTGACCGCGGCGGAGACGATTCCCGAGCTTCTCGAGCGGAGCGCGGTCGTGTTCTCGATCTGCCCGCCCGCCGCGGCCGAGGAGGTCGCCGGATGTCTCGGGGACTACCGCGGGATCTGCGTCGAGGCGAACGCGATCAGTCCGCATCGGACGGTCGCGATCGCCGGCCGGGTCCGCGCGACCGTGGTGGACGGATCGATCATCGGTCCTCCCCCGGACGAGCGCTCGACCGCCCGCGTCTACCTGTCCGGCCCGGACGAAGCCGTCGAACTGGTGCGGGGACTGCTGGCCGGGAGCAGGGCCGAACCGGTGCCGCTGGGCGGACGGATCGGCGCGGCGAGCGCGGTGAAGATGGCCTACGGATCGTTCCAGAAGGCCTCGCGTGCGCTGGCGGCGGTCAGCCATGCGATCGCCGACGACTACGGCGTCGGCGACCATCTGCTCAAGGAAGCGAACGCCTTCGGCGGCAACGCATTGGCGGACACCGACGGGCTGCCTTCCGCGGCCGCGCGGGCCTGGCGATGGGCGCCGGAAATGCTGGAGGTCGCCGAAACCGCACGGGCGCTCGGTCTCCCGGACGCCCTCGCCACCGGCGCGGCCGAGGTGATGTCGCGCTGGGCGGACGACAAGGACGACTTCGGCCTCGACCTTCCGGCCACGCTGCGCCGCCTGCACCGCGAGTGACCGGGCCGGGCCGCGATCTAGCCCGGCGATGCCGCAAAACCGAGTTCCAGCTCGCGTCCGCAGTCCACACGCGACTGACGGGGGTTCTTGGCAGCCCGGGCGTCACCCGCGAGCCCCTCGGCCGATGCCGCGGTCGCCCGCCCCGCGTGACCGCGGCCACTCGGCACGCGCCTTGCCAGACCCCAGTTGATCTGTTGTGCTTAGCCTTACCTAATCACCCGGACCGGCAAAGGGGTGTCGTCGGCGATGTACGCATGTGTCTGCGCGGCTGTGACGATGCCGCAGGTCGAGGCCGCCGTCATGGCCGGAGCCCGCAGCGTCGAGGAGATCGGCGAGCGCTGCGCCGCCGGGACCGGCTGCGGAACCTGTCACGAACGGCTGAACCGGATCCTTCTCGAGCGCGCCGCACCGCAGGACCTCGCGCACAGCGCCTGACCGGCACGCTCCGCTCCGGTTGTGAGCCGCATCACGCGTGGGTAGCATCCGGACCGGTCGAGGCCGGAGGTGCGGACGATGCAAGGCGACGAGGAAGTTCTCGCGCTGCTCAACGAGCAGCTGACCAGCGAGCTGACCGCGATCAACCAGTACTTCCTGCACGCCCGCATGCAGGCGAACTGGGGATTCACGAAGCTGGCCGCGCAAACCCGCGCCGAGTCGATCGAGGAAATGCACCACGCCGAATGGCTGACCGACCGCATCCTGCTCCTCGGCGGCCTCCCGAACTACCAGCGGCTCCTGCCGATCAACGTCGGCCAGACGATCCCCGAGATGTTCTCCTCGGACCTCGCGATCGAAATCGACGTGCTCGACCGGCTCCGGCCCGGCATCCCGATGTGCCGCGCCCACGGCGACGCGGGCAGCGCGAACCTGCTCGAGAAAATCCTTCTCGACGAGGAGCATCACGTCGACTACCTCGAAACGCAGCTGGAGCTGATCGACAAACTCGGCGAGCAGCTGTATCTGGCGCAGCTCGTGGATCAACCGCCCACCGCGGGCTGACCTCCGCCCGGGTAACGAAACACCGCGGCACGGCGACTCACTGGCACAGAATCCGGCACTGCCGAACCCCGGAGGACGCCGTGTCCGACGACGACCGCACAGAGACGACCCCGCCGATCCCGGCCGCGCCGCCGTCCCCTCAGGCGGAATTCGACTACCCGGCCATCGGGACCGAAAAAGTCCTCGATGGCGGCATTCTTCCTGACCCCGCGGAAGACCGCGACAAATGACCGCCGGGCCCGAACCGGCGGACAGCGCGAAGAAATCCGGGCCGGTCATCGCGAGCCTGATAGACAAAGAGATCGACAACGCTCGCGCGAACGCGAGTTCCCTGCAGGTCCGCGGACTGGCGGTGATCAGTTCTTCCGGAACGCTGGTCACGCTGCTTTTCGGGCTCTCCGCGCTGTCGACGAAAGCCCAGAACTTCGTGCTCCCGGACGCGGTCAAGCTTCCGTTGTACCTGGCGGCCGCACTGCTGGTGCTCGCCGCGGCCGCCGGAATCTTCACTAACGCGCCGCGAAGAAGCGACGCGATCGCGCTGAAAAACCTCACGCCGTTGATCGCCGAGGACCGCTACTGGAACGCGCCGTCGATTTACGCGGAAAGGGAAGTCGCCAAAACCCGGCTCACGGTGCTGCAGAACTCGCGAGCGATCAACATCAGCACCGCGCGGACCTTGCTCGTCGCGATCGTTCTCGAGATCGCCGGGGTCGCGTGCGTCACCTGGGCCGTCACGAGCCTCGTCTCGGCCTGAGCTCCGCGGGCGGGTCGTGCGCCCGGTCAGCCCTGGGTTTCCGCCGGGAAGCCGTGCCTGCGGGCGGCCACGACGACCACGATCACCGGCAGCATCAGCAGCAGCACGGTCCACGGGAACGAGCCGCTGCCCGCGAGGCCGAGCAGCACCCCGCCGACGACGCCGCCCGTCGCCATGGCGACGTTCCACAGGGTCACGAGCATCGCCTGTGCGGCGTCGGCGGATTCGCCGCCCGCCTCCCCCGCCGCGGTCTGCAGCAGGGTGGGCACGCCGCCCCAGCCGAGACCCCAGAGCACCGCCGACGCGTAAACCAGCACCGGATCGTGCGCGATGGTGGCCAGCAGCAGCGCGGCCGCGGCGACGAGCAGCGAGCTGACGATGGTCAGCAGCCGCAGCCGCCGGTGGATCTGCGCGCCGACGAGCCAGATGCTCGCGATCGAGGCGATGCCGAAGGCGAGCAGGACGAGGTCGGCGCTTCCGCCCATGCCGAGTCCGGCGAGGAAGGTGGCGATGTAGGCGTACAGGATCGTGTGCGCCAGCACGAAAACGAGCGTCACGAACAGCACTGGGACGACCCCGGGAATCCGCAGTGTCGGCAGCAGCTTCGGCCGCTCGCCGCTGCGGTGGCCGGGGAAGTCCGGGACCGCGGCGGCGATCCAGACCAGCAGCAGCGCCGTCAGGACGGTCATGGCGAGGAATGCGGTGCGCCAGCCCGCGGCCTGGCCGAGGAAGGTCCCGGCGGGCACGCCGAGGCACAGCGCGACCGGGATGCCCGCCATCGCGATCGCGATCGCCCGGCCCTGCAGATGGGCGGGGACCATCCGCCGCGCGTACCCGGCGAGCAGCGCCCAGGCCAGCCCGGCGGCGACGCCCGCGACGAACCGCGCGACCATCGTCAGGAAGTACTCGGACGACACCGCCGTAACCGTGTTGGCGACGGCGAATCCGGCCATCGCGGTGAGCAGCAGCGGTTTCCTTCGCCAGCCCGCGGTGGCTCCGGAGAGCGGGATCGCGGTCAGCACCGTGCCGAGCGCGTAGATCGTGACGGTCTGGCCGGTCGCGGACTCGCTCACGCCCAGCGAACCGCTCATCGCGGGTAGCAGGCCGGCGGGCAAGGTTTCGGTGAGGCTCGTGATGAACACGGCGGTGGCGAGGGCGAGCAGCGCGAACAGCGGAAACCGCGATCCGGCCGGGTCTTCTCCCGCTGCGGTCTCCACAGTGGATTCTGGTGTGGTGCTCATGCTCCGGCTTCTCTTCTGGAAGTGACTGCTGGTGGCGGTCGCTTCCGGATCCGGTCGTCGGACCGTTCCTTCCGCTCCCCGGCGACCACTCTGCGGACGGGGGCTTCGGGATTGCTTACGATCGGCTGACGGCGATCTGACGACAGCGCGGGGGCGACGGATGCGGTTCGGGGTTCTCGGCCCGCTGGCGGTGTGGGACGACGCGGGGGAACCGGTCGCCGTGCCCGAGGCCAAGGTCCGCAGGCTGCTCGCGGTGTTGCTGGCCAGCGACGGCGGTCCGGTCTCCGCCGACCGGCTCCTGTACGACCTGTGGGGCACTGAGCTGCCGGGCAAGCCCCTCGGCGCGCTGCAGGCGAAAGTGTCCCAGCTGCGCCGAGTCGTCGGCCGGGACCGGCTGGAACGCCAGCCCGCCGGGTACCGGCTGCGGATCGAGCACACCGAAGACCTCGACGCCCGGCGGTTCCGCGAACTCGTCGCCAAGGCCCGCTCGACGCCGGACCCGCGCAGCCGGGTGGCGCTGCTCACCGAGGCGCTGGAGTTGTGGCGCGGAGCGGCGTACGCGGACTTCGCGGACGAGGATTTCGCGCGGGCGGACGCGCACCGGCTGACCGAGCAGCGACTGACCGCGGCGGAGGAACGGGCGAAAGCCTGGCTCGACACGGGAGACCACGCTGCCGCGGCCGACGAACTCGCGGTCCTCGTGTCCGCGCACCCGCTGCGGGAAAGCTTGCGCGGGGTGCAGATGCGAGCCCTGTACCTGAGCGGGCGGCAGGGCGATGCGCTCGCGTCCTACGCGGAACTGCGCGAGCGTCTCGCCGAGGAGCTGGGCGTCGACCCGAGCCGGGAGTTGCGCGGCCTGCACGAAGCGATGCTCCGGCAGGATCCTGGGCTCGCCGCCGGACCGCAGCCGCACGGCAACCTGCCCACCCCGCTCGCCGCCGGACCGCTGCCGCACGGCAACCTGCCCACCAGGCTCGCCGCCACCGCACCGCAACTGCACGGCAACCTGCCCAACCCGCACGCCGCCACCGCACCGCAACTGCATGGCAACCTGCCCACTGGGCTCGCCGCCACCGCACCGCAGCCGCACGGCAACCTGCCCAACCCGCACGCCGCCACCGCACCGCAGCCGCATGGCACTCTGCCCAACGCACTCACCCCGCACGCCGCGGCACCGCGGCCGCACAGCAACCTGCCCAGCGCGCTCACCCCGCTCATCGGCCGGGAGCGAGCGCTCGCGCAGCTGACCGGCCTGCTGGGCACGACGCGGCTCGTCACCCTCACCGGCCCCGGCGGGGTCGGCAAGTCGCGCCTGGCCGTGGCGGCCGCAGCCGAAGCCGCCGCGGAATTCCCGGACGGCGTCCGGCTGGTCGAGTTCGCCGGGGTGCGCGACGGGACGGCCGACGACCTCGCCGAAGTTGCCGCAGCCGCGTTCGGAATCCGCGACGACTCCTCCGCGACACCGCCATGCACCGGGGCCGCCGCACCCGCGCGGCGTCTCGCGGCCGCGATGCGCGACCGGCGTGCGCTGCTCGTGCTGGACAACTGCGAGCACGTGGTCGACGCCGCCGCCGAGCTCACCGAACTGCTCCTGCACTCCGCGCCCGGACTGCGCGTTCTGGCCACCAGCCAGGAACCTCTCGGCCTCCCGGGCGAAGGCGTCTTCGCGGTGGAACCGCTGCCGACGACGGAAGCGGTGAGGTTGTTCGTCGAACGGGCCGCCGCGTCCGCGCCCGGTTTTCCCCGGCAGCCGGAAGATTGCGCGCCCGCCGATCTCGAGGCCGTCACCGAAATCTGCCGTCGGCTCGACGGCATCCCGCTCGCGCTCGAACTCGCCGCCACCCGCGTCCGCGGCCTCGGCGTCCGTGAGCTGGCGACGCGGCTCAGCGACCGGTTTTCGCTCCTGACCCGGGGAAAGCGCGGCGCCCCGGCCCGGCAGCAGACTCTGCGCGCGGTGATCGACTGGAGCTGGGAGTTGCTGAGCGCACCGGAGCGGATCGTGTTGCGGCGCCTCGCCGTCCACCGCGACGGCTGCGACCTGGAAGCCGCCGAAGCGGTGTGCGCGGGAGACGGCGTCCGGCACGAGGAGGTGCTCGACCTCGTGACGCGGCTCGTGGACCGTTCTCTCGTCGTCGTCGCGAACGGGCCCGCCGGGATCCGCTACCGGCTCCTGGAATCGGTCGCTGCCTACGCCACCGAACGCCTCCACGAAACGTCGGACGCTGCCGACACCCGCATCCGGCACCTGCACCACTATCTGGCTCTCGCCGAGCGAGCCGAGCCCCGGTTGCGCGGCGACGAACAGCGAACCTGGCTCACGCGTCTGGACGCCGAAGCAGGGAACATGCGCGCGGCCTTGGACGAGGCGGTCCGCGCGAGCGCCACGGAGGAGGCCGTCCGGCTGGCGACGGCGCTCTCGTGGTGGTGGCTGCTTCGCGGTCGTCTCGCCGAAGGCCGCCGCGCCCTCTCGACCGTTCTCGACGCGGTATCCCCGGACGCGGAACTCGCTGTGCTGCACCACGCTTTCGCCTTGCTGACCGGCGATCAAGCCGCCGCCCCCGCCGACGCCGCGGCCATTCGCGACCCGGTCCACCGCGGTCGTGCGCTGTGGCTGCGGGCCTACAGCCTGTTCAGCGTCGGCGACGCGACAGCCAGTGCCGAAACAAACGCCCTCGCCCTCGATCTGTTCACCGCCGAGGAAGATCAGTGGGGCGTCGCCGCGGCGCTGGGCTTGCGGGCCATGCTCGCCTTGGTCCGCGGCGACCTCGCCGGTCTCGGCCGCGACGGCGTCCGCAGCGCCGCGCTCTTCCGCGCTCTCGGCGACCGCTGGGGCGAAATGCAGACCATTCCGCCGTTGGCCGCCCTCGCCGAGATCAAGGGCGACTACCAGGACGCGGCGGACCGCCAGCGCGCCGGCCTCGCGATCGCCCGCGAACTGGACCTGCAGGCGGAGGTGTCCGCCCGGCTGTCCGGCCTCGGCAGGCTCGCGCTGCTGGAACGCAACTGGGAACGCGCGCGCGACCTACACCAGCAAGCGCACCGCATCGCCGTCGAACACGGCTACACCTACGGCCAGATCCACGCCGAGATGGGCCTCGCCCTCGGTGCGCGCCGCTCCGGCGACCTCGACACCGCCGAGAAGCTCCTGCACCACATCCGCGACAGCTACGCCGGTCTGTCCTCCTTGGCCGGGGACCATTTGCTGTACGCGGAGCTCGGGTTTGTCGCCGAACTCCGCGGCGATGCAGGGCAGGCAACAGCTTTTCATCTCCGGAGCCTGGACATCGCCCGGGCGCTCGACGAACCGCGCGCGCTGGCGCTGTCCTTGGAAGGCTTGGCGGGAGCCGCCGCTCGGAAGGGCACCGCTGAATGCGCCGAACTGCTGCTGGGCGCCGCCGACGCCGCCCGCCGCCGGGTGGACGCTCCGCTCCCCCGTGCCGAACGCGGCGACACGGACCGCATCACCGCCGCCGCGCAAGCGGCTCTTTCGGAATCCGGCTTCGCCGAGGCGTTCCAGCGTGGCGCGGGGTTGTCCGTCGAAGCCGCGATCGTGGAGGGAACGGCTGAGTGCGCGAATTCCGCGCGGATGCGGAACTGCCCGGCAGGATAAAGTGCAGTCGGAGCGAGGGGGCGTGATGACGGCAGGCGAGGGGCAGTCCCAGCTGCGCTCGGCTGTTCTCGCGCGGGCCTGGCAGCGGATCCCGGACGTCGAGGTGCTTTCGGCGGCCGACGGCGGGCCGCTGACCCGCACGATCAAGAAGATCATCGACCCGCTCGTGATCCGCACCGCGGCGCGGACCCGGCTGGGCCGTCCGCTGCTGGATCCGGCCGCCGCGGCGGAAGTGACCGAGTTGCTGCTGGCCGATTCGGCTCGGCTGCGCGCCACGGCAGCGTGGTTCACCCACCTGAAGCGGCAGCGGCGGGCGTTGCGCATCACTGCGGGGAACGTTCAGGACGTGTGTTTTCCCCTCGCCTACGAACTCGCGACCGGCTTCGGCATGCCGGACGACTCCGCGCCGGAGCGGGCCGCGGCGGCGTTGCGCGAGTGGCACGGCGAAGACGGTGCGGCCGGGGTCGATCAGGTGAGCCAGTACCTCGCTGATCCCCAGCGCGCCGCTGAGCTGACCGCTGAATTGCGCCGTCGCTGGGCTGCGGCACCCGATGGATCTCCCGCAGCATTCGTCGCGCTGCTCGACGCGGTCGCCGACGGCTTCACCGACGAGTCTTGGCAGAAGCTGGCCGACTCCCCCGCCGGGCACGCGTTCGGCCTCGCGTTGCGGCAGCCCGGCGGCACTGCCGTGCTCACCCGGGCCGTCCGCGAGATTTCCGGTCTGCCCACGCCTGATCTCGGCCTGCAACGCGGCGAACGCACTGCTGTACCTCCGTTGAGCCAGCGCGACGAAACGGGGAACGGGCTTCTCGAACGCAGCATCGAACGCCGGGTCCGCGCGACGCTGCGCCGGGTGGACGGGCAAAGCGCCGTCGCCGACCTGGTCGACGAGGAACTCCGCCGTGCAGCCGCTGGGTTCGGGCTGGAATTACCCGTGCTGGCAACGTGTTTCGTGCTTGGGGTCGTCCTCGCGCCCGCGCTCCGGCCACTCGACGGGCCCCGCGACCTCCCGGGCTTCGCCCAGCGGCTCAACGCTCAGGTCGCGCGGGAGGGATACGTCCTGTACGCACGCCGGGCGCTGGCCGGTTCGACGCCCCTCACCGCGCAGCCGGACGCCGAGATCCTCCGGGAACTGCGCGAATTCGCGAAGCGCTTCCTCGCCCGGTTGTGGGCGCGTCTGCACGGCTTCGACGTCAGCGGAGAGGTCCCGGACGACTTCCGAGACCTCCTCACCGGGGTGGTCCGGTCGACCTCGCTGGACCTGCGGACGAAAGTGCGCCGCGCACTCGTCGCCAACCTGCCGCGATTGGAGGTCGCGTCGTGACCCATCCAGTGCACACTCCGGTCCTCGCGGCGGACGGCGGCCTCATTCGCTTCGCGCTGACGGATCTGCTGGCCGCTTCGGTGCCGTCGATGCGAATCGAACTTACCGACGCCAGCGCGGCCGAACCATGGCTGACCAGGCTCGTCGGCGCCGAAGCCAGCTTGACCGCGCTCCGGGACGGATACGTCGACGTCCCGGCGAGCCCGGAGTTGGCCCGCCTCGCACTGCTGCTGTGGGCCCGCCGGTGGTGGCCTGCCAGCCCGTTGCTCGGGATCCCGTCGCTTGATCCGGCGCTGCTGGATTTCGAAGCGGCCGTCGCGACCGCGGACGTCGCCGAGGGCCTGCTCGACGGTTTCGAGGCCACCCCGGCTGAGCTGTTCGATCAGGCCGTCAGCGCGGGTCTGGTCGCCGCGGCCGGACCGGTGGCCGACGAAGTCCGCCGTCTGTGCGAGCAGCTTTCGACTTGGTTCGACCGCGAAGACGACCTCGATCGGGCCGAAGCCGCGGCCTCACTGGCGGCTCGGGTGGCTCCAGGGCAACGTGCGTACGCCTTGGCGGCGGGTTCCGGCCCCGCCGCGTCTGGCGAGGGCGTGCTGGCCGAGGGACGCGCCAGTGTCGACTGGGCGCGGGTGCCGTCCGGCGTTCTGGACGCCGCGGAGGACACGGTCGCCTGGCGGATCGTGGCGACTAGGACTGCTGCCCGGCTCGACGTCGAAGTCTCGGGAGCGCTCGACGACGCGTCGCTCACCGCGGTGGCGACCCACGACGGTGAGCCGTTCGCCGAGGTGGCCCTGCACCTGGGCAGCGCGGGGTTCGCCGGAACGGCCGACTTGGACGAAGCCGGTGCCAGGCTCGCAGCGACGTCCTCCGGCCGGATCGATCTCATCGTCGGCGCGGCAGACCCGGACGTCGACGGCACCACGTCCGAGGACCGCGCTGAGGTGATCTCCTTGGTGCGGGCCCGCGAATCGATGCCGCCGGAGGCCCGGACGTTGGCGGAGCGAGCCGCAGCCGACGAGGAGTTCTGACGTGCTCGCGGGGTTGCCGCCTCCGCTCGCCTCACCGGACCGGCCACTGCCTGCCGAACTGGCCGATGCGGTGTCGCACGGCTACAACTGCCGTTGTGTCGCAAGGCATTTCGGTCTCGACCCAGTGGCGTACCAGGAATTGCCCGCCTGCTCGCTGAGCCAAGCCGAGTACGACGCGCTGCTCGCCGAGGCCTTCGCCGTCCAGAACGAGGCCAAGAGACTCGCCGCGGCACGAGATGTCGCCGGGGCACAGCGGGCTTATGCACGGATGCGGCAGCTCGCCCAGCAGCTCGACCGCGTCAGCCTCGAAGTCGCCGCGGTCAGCGATCTGGCCACGGTCTGCTACTCCGCGGGCGACCTCCGCAATGCGCGCCAGTGCGCGGAAGCCGTCCTCAACGTCTTCCCGGTCAGCACCGCCGCCATCGTCCACTTCGGACAGTACGCCGAACTGCGGATGATCGAAGGCTCCCGCGAGGTAGTGGAACGCGTCCTCATCTCACTGTCCACAGAGGAGGGCGACCTCGCCAGGGCACGCGAGTTGCTGGCGGATCAGCGGCGGCGCGCGGCGTTCCGGAAGGCCGCCGAACCCGGCCAGTTCCCGCGCGAACAACTCGACCCGCACGGTGCCGACGAGCTGGAGCTGCGGATCCTCGAAGTGCGCGTGCAGGTGGCCGCCGGGGACCCGGCCGGTGCGCGGGACGCGATCGACGAGATCCTGACTAGCCTGGACCGCCTCGCGGACGTGGACGAGGTCCGCGACCAGGTGGCGGCGCTGCAAGCCATGGCCCGGGCTGAACGCGCCCGGATCCGCCAGGCAGGTGGCGAGGAAGCGGACGCGACGGCGGATTTCCTGCGGCTCAACGCCCGGCACGAAGGTCCGACAGCGGCGAAATTCGCCATCAGCCTGGCCGAAACCCGCGCGCTCGACGGAGATTTCCGCGGCGCGATGGCGGCGATAGTCCAGGCCCGAGACGAACTCGCTGCCGCAGGGGTGACCGGCGACATCGCCGAGGCGAGCTACGCGCTGAGCAGCTTGCTCCTGCTCGCGGGTGCTGCAGGGCAGGCGCGAGAACAGTTCGAGCACGCGGGAAAGCTGTGGGCCGCGAACGGCGACACACCCGGAGCGCGACGGCTCGCCGCGGCGCTGGCTCGCTGTGCGGCGGCCGAGGGCGACTGGACGTCGGCGGAAAAGCACGTGGCCCAGCTCCAGGCGGCGGCGCGCGAGTCGAGCGAATGGCTGGAGTGCCTGCGAGCCGATTACCTCGCGGCCGCGATCGGCTACGAACGCGGCGAAGACCCGCGAGCGGTGCTGGACCTGCTGTTGCCGGTGACCCTCGCCGCGCAGGAGTACCGGTTCGCGTTCGCGTCGGCTCAGGCCCGCACAGCGTGGGCGAACAGCGTCGCGGGCCCAGCGGCGGAGCTGCTGATGGTCCTGCTGACCCAACTCCGCGAAACGCGGCTGACCGCGGAGCTGATCGAACGCGCGTGCGCGGTCGGGGGGTATCCGGAGGACCGTTCGCTGAACCTGACCGGCGCGCTTCCCGCGCTGGCACCGCCGGTCGAGGACGGTCAGCTTCCCTTGGCAGCATTGGGTTCGGTCACCTCGTCGCTGCCGCTCCGGCTCGCCCCGCCACCCGGGCTGCGCTGGTCACCGTCCTCGCCGATGGAGCTGGACGCCTGGTCCCAGCTGGCCGCCGAACGTTACGGATGCGGATCGGTGCCGGGGACTGTCGAGACCTGGCCCGCCGCCGCATCCGGTCGCGAGACATTCATCCTGCGCTACGCCGACGCCGGGCACACCTACCTCAGCTGGCGCACCACCAGCGACCTCGACACCGTCCACACTCACCCCATCGACGCCGATCTCGTCGACACCGCGCGCGGCTTCCTCGCCGAGGCTTCCCCGACACCGCGGGAAGGCGAGCCGGTCGCGGACGCGGTCCGTCGTTCGCTCGACGCTTTCGGCAGTTTCGCCGCGGAGCAACGCCTTGCTCGCGTCCTCGCGCTCAACCTCCTGCCCGCCGATCTCGTCGCGCAACTCCGGCGCGCCAACCGTCCGCTGTTGCGAATCCAGCCGTCCCCAGCACTCGCCGCGGTTCCGTGGGGCCTGCTCGCTCTGCCCGACCGTCGCCCGGACCACGCGCTCGACGCCGACGAGGTCGACACCTGCTTCGACAGCGACGTCCGGATCCTCGACCTCGCCGACGTCTCGCTGCTCGCCCCCGCCGGAATCCCGCGCCGCGAACCGGCTCCCGCCGGACCGCCCGTCTACCTGCTCGACCCGCGGATCCCCGGGCAGAGCGCGTTCGGCGAATTGGGCTCCGTGCTCGGCAAGCAAACCGCCGCCTCCCCGCTGATCCGCCACCTCGACGCCCAACTCGCCGCGGGCCCCGTCCGCCCCGCCGCCGCGCGCGGCCTCGACCTGGTCCGCCGCACCGACACCGACCGCCGGCTGCTCGCCGACCTGCTGGCGGAATCGTGTTCGCGGCTGGTGTTCGCCGGGCACGTCAGCCGCATCCAGGACGTCCACGGTGCGCAGACCGCGCTGCATTTGTCGTGCTCGGCCGACCTGCCCGGCACCGCCGCGCCGATCGGGGCGCACCGGCCGTTCACCGCTGCCGACCTGGCACTGTCCGAAGTGGACATGCCCCCGCGGGTCGCGCTGATCGGCTGCGCCAGCGCGAGCGACTTCGGCCTGCCGGAACCGTTCGGCGTCCTGCTCGCCGCGGTCGCCGCCGGGGCCGGGCTGGTGGCCGCAACGGTGTGGGCGCTGCCGACGTCGGCCGCGGTGCCGGGCGCGGATCCGATGGCTGAGTTGATCATCGCCGTGGACACCGCGCTTGCCGGAGCGGACCCGGTTGCCGAGCTGTGCGCGTGGCAGCGGGCCCGGCTCGCCCTCTGGCGCGAGCGACCCGAACCAGCCCGCTCCCCGATCTTCTGGGCAGCCCTGACCTGCCTCGACGCCACCGACGACGGCAAAACTTGGGTTCGGTAGCAGCACGCCCGCCCGAAGCTGTGTCCAGCACACCGGCACAGCGAAAGGCACCCGATGTTCAAGAAGATCCGCGACAAGATCAACGAAGCGACCCAGCAGGGCATGGCGAAGGGCGCGCAGGACTTCCAGCAGCACGCCGAGCAGTTCCGGCAGGCGGCCGCCGCGCAGGGGCACGACATCACGCCGCAGCTGCCGACGCCGCAGCTCGCCGCGCAGGCGTACCGCAATGTCGCGGCCGACCCCGAGATGGCTGCGTTCCTGGCGCTGCCGATGCAGGAGCAGCTGCGCCAGCAGCAGGAACTGCAGGCCTACGGCACCGAACTGCGCCGGCTGTACGACACCGGCGAGAAGGCCACCCTGGTGATCCGCGCGCTGGAGCCCACCGGACGGACGGTCGCCGGGCAGGCGCAGTACACCGCCACGCTGGAGGTCACCCGCGCCGACGGCATGATGTACCGGACGGTCACCCCGCTGATCACCCCGCAGGCGACGATCCAGCAGTACGCGCCCGGCACCCGGCACGAAGCCCGTCTCGACCCCGCCGATCCGGCGAAGGTCGCCGTGTTCGGCCCGATCGCGTAGGCGGCCGCGGTGTTCAACTCCTTGGCATTCGGGCTCCCGGAGGACCCTGAACAGAACCGTGCGTCAAGCCGGCGGCTGTGGCTTCTCGGGATTCCCACGACGCTCGCCTGGGCGGTCGCCGGCTGGTCCGGCGCGCTCGGGCTGCTGGACGGCTTCCGGCTGATGTCGCTGAACCGCGTCGGCGCGTGGGGGGCCGACGCGGGGCCGGCGGGTTCGCTCGTGTTGTTCTTCAGCCTGGCGGTCACGATCGCGTCGTCGCTGGGATTCGCGATGCTGTGGGGCGGCGGGATGTCGTTGCGCCGTATGGGAATCAGCTTTCGGGCCAGCTCGCTGGCGGCAGCACTCGGCGTGACGCTGGGCAGCGGCGTGGCGGCTCCGTCGTGGACACCGCCCGAATCGGTCGGCGAAAGGCTGCCCTTCCTCGACGGCAAGGCCGAGCCGTGGTCCGATGTGGACTGGGTGATCTACTACGAGCCGTTTCTGGTGCCCGCGGTGTCCGGGCTCATCGCGCTGGTCCTGATCGTGGTGCTGCTGCGGTCTTTCCTCCGCGCGGCCGAGGCGGACGATCGCGAGCAGGCGCTGCGGCACTGCGGCCGCCAGGCGACGGGCGTCCTCACCCGGGTGGATTTCACCAACGTCTGGGTGATGGGGAATCCGCGATTCAGCGTCCACGTGCGGTTTCCCACCGAGACCGGCGAGCGCGAGGCCGTGACCACGATGATCACGTCGCTCTTCCAAGCCCCTTCCGAGGGCTCGGCAGTGCGGGTCCGCTACGACCCGAAGGACCCGAAAGCCGTTCTGGTGGAACCGGTTTCCCGCTGACCAAGTCTGGAGCACGTCCATGCGCACAATCGCGCTCGGTTTCCTGACCGGCATCGTCGTCGGAGCGACCGTCTGCTCGCTCGTCGTCGGGATCATCGTCGAGAGTGTTCCGTTGGTCGTGACGGGACTGGGAATTCCGCTCGGCTACGGTGTTCTCGTCTGGCTCGGCGGCCTGCCGCGACGCGCCCGCGAGGCGGCAGTCCCGCCGACAGTGGCACTCGCCCGGATCGAAAGCCTCCGCGCCGGCGGCACCGAAACGGGCGATCTCCCGGTCGAGTTCGTCCTCACGGTGGCGCCGGACGGGGAGCCGGCGCATCGCGCGACGGCGACCCGCACGGTCAACCTGGTCGATCTCCCGAGCTACCGCAAGGGCGACGTCCTGGTGGTCGCTTACCCGCCGGAGCGGCCGTGGAAGGTCCGGCTCGTGGACAACCCGACGCCGGAATGGCAGCGCCGGGCGGCGGAAGCGGTCATCGAACCCGCTCCCGAGTCCGCTTTGGTCGCCCCGCCGCCGGAGGGGTGCGCGGCCGGCGCCCTCACCCTTGTCGGGATACTGCTCGGCGCGGGCGCCGTTCTCGGGCTCTTCCGCGCCGAACTGTTCGCTCCGGAAGCTCCGTCACCGCCTCCCGCGTCCTCCACCGAGACCACTTCCTCCGGGTCCGCGACGGTCGACGTCGGCCCCGAGCAATCGTTGCTGGACGAGGGAGAACTGCGCCGCGCCGTCGACGGGCTGGCCCAGGCCACGGACGTCTCGCAGACGCTCACCGCGGTCGTCCAGGAGCACCGGCTGACGGTCGTCTTCGCCCCGACCGGAGTCCAGGTCCCGCGATTCGATCTCCGCACCCTGCCCGTCACCGAGATCCCGCGCCTGGTCCGGAAAGCCTTGCAGACCCTCGACGTCGGGACACCGCAGACCTGGCAGGTCACCGTCGCGCAGCTGCCGTCCGCACGCACCATCCGCGTCACGGTGACCGGCCCCAACGGCACCGCCACCCTCCCTGGGTGATCAGCCCGTCAGTCCCAGCGAAGCGCCGAGCAGCAAAAGTCCTTTGGCGGTGCGCGGATCCGCGCCGGTCAGGTTGGCGATGCGCGACAGGCGATTGTCCACTGTGTTCGGATGGACGTGCAGTTTCCGCGCGGTCTCGCGACGGTTGAAGTCAGTCTCGAAATAGGTCCGCAGTGTCGTCGTCAGATCAGGCTCTCCATCCAGCCGCGCCGCCAGCGCGCGCAATTGCGGCGTGGCGGCGCTGTCGTGGTTGAGCTGGTATTCGAAGAGGTGATCCGCAAGGACCGCAACGGTGTCCGGGACTGCGTTCAACCGCAGCAGCCGCTCCGCTTCCGCTACCGCCGCCGGGATTTCCGACAGTTCGGCCGCGTGGGCGAACGCGCCGGTGATCTCCACGCCCGTGGTCTGATGCGCTCGCGGCACCGCCAGCCGCGCCTCGTCCAGCACCGCTTCGGCATTGTCCAATCCGGACGGAAGCAACAGCAGGCCGCCGTCGGGATCCAGCGCGGCGAGCACGTCTCCGGACAGTTCGCGACGCAGGTGCTGCAACAGCAACCGCACCTTCCGCTGCCCGGCGAGATGGCGGCCGACCGCGTCGCCGACGGAATCCGCTGGGTCCACGGCGAATCGCAGCGCCAGCACGCCGTACGCCGGGGCGAGCCGGACGTCCGCCGGCTCCGGGACCGACTCCCCCGCCGCCAGCCGCCGCACCAGCGCCCGCGCCGCCTCGCGTTGTTCGTGGTCCGCGGTCTGGAATTCCTTCTGGTGCGCCTGCACCGCCGCGTTCATCACCCGGTGCGTGCACTTCAGCAGCACCGCCGCCGCTCCGTCCGGCGGAGACCCGCCGGACAGGTCGTCGACCTCCGCCCACATCTCCTCGGCCACCAGGAGGTAGGCGTGCACGAACTCGCCGACCGGCAGCCCCTCCGCACCTCGCTCCCGGCCGCGTTGCCGGAACAGCTCCAGCTCGTCCTCGCGCGGTTCGTCCCCCTCCCGCGCCGCGCGCGAGAACATCCGGCCGAACTCGCGGACCGTGTGCGCCATGTGCTGGTGCAGGTGCGCGGGCGCCTTGCCGCGGTAGTGCGGCGAGGTCTCGACGTACCGGCGGATCGTCCGCTCGGCCAGCTTCGGCAGCCGGTGCTCGAAGCTGCGCCACGACAGTTGTGACATGTCACAGCACGGTAGCCGAAAACCTGGGCAATGTGCGCTACCAGCTGGAGAGGCCAGCGGCGACAGTTGGGGTTGTGTCCATGACCGCGATCACAGGAGGTCCCGCACCGATGCGCTGCGAGCCGCTGTTCCGCCCGAAATCGGTCGCCGTGGTCGGCGTTTCCGCGACCACCGCGCTCTCCTGGGGACGGATCGCGCTGGACCGGCTGCTGCGCGGCGGCTACGGCGGCGAGGTCTTCGCGGTCTCCCGCGGCCCGGTCGACCTGCCCGGCGTCCGCACGGTCGGCTCGCTCGCCGAGATCGGCTACGGCCCCGACCTCGTGGTCCTCGCGACCCCGGCGGAAACGGTTCCCGCGCTGGTCAGGGAGGCGCGCGAACTCGGCTCCGGGGCGGTCATCGTGTTCGCGTCCGGTTTCGCCGAGGGCGGCAACACCGCGCTCGAAGACGAACTGCGCGAAGCCGCCGGAGACCTGCCGGTGCTCGGCCCGAACTGCCTCGGTGTGGTGAGCCACCCGGTCGGTGTGCAGCTGTCGACGACGGTTTTCCTCGACCGCGAGCGCGTGCCGCCGGGTCCGATCGCGATCGTCACGCAGAGCGGCGCGATGGGGTTCGTGCTCGCTGACCTGCTCGAACAGGCCGGGATCGGCTACTCCTACTACGCGAGCGTCGGGAACGAAGCCTGCCTGTCCAGCCACGAAATCGGCAGCGATCTGCTCGACCAGCCGGACGTCGAGGTGCTCGTGCTCTACCTCGAAGGCGTGCGTGACGCGGATGGTCTCCGCGCGCTCGGCCGTCAGGCGCGAGCGGCGGGCAAGACCGTGGTCGCGCTCGCGGTGGGCAGCAGCGCCGCCGGACGACAGGCCGCGCTGTCGCACACCGCGGCCGTCGCCGGTGATCACTTCTTGCTCGCTTCGCTGTGCCGTCAGGAAGGCATCCACCTGGTCACCGACGACGACCAGCTCGTGGACGCGGTGCTCTGCGCCCGCAAAGGCACGACGCTTCCTCCGGCACCAAGGCTCGCCGTGCTCACCATGTCCGGCGGCGCGGGCGGCATCCTCGCCGACAACCTGACCGTGCTGGGAGTGCGGATTCCGCCGCTTTCCAGTGCGACGCGCGCGAAACTCGCGGAGGTCGGCGGCGTCGAGGCCGCCGACGAGAACCCCGTCGACCTCGGCGGCAACATCGACCGCTGGCTCGACCGGGTCGGCGATCTGCTCGGCGCGCTCGACGAAGACCCGGAACTGGACGGCGTGGTGCTCTATCTGACGTTCGGCGACCGGTTCCGCGAGGCCTACCACCGGCTGGCCGCGGCCGCCGCTGCGATGCGGACGCCGACGTGGTTCGTCTGGGCCTGTGCGCCGCCCGGCGAGCTGGCGAACGTCGGACGGCCGGACACCGTGCTGCCCAGCATCGGCGCTCTCGTGCGTCGCCTTCGGGTGCTGGTGGCCGACCGGGTCCCCGAGCCCGCGAGCCACACCGCGGCCGATGACCGTCCAGTGTGGACTGAACTGCGCGCGATTCCACTGTTGGCGGACGCTGGCATCCTGCATGTGGACACCGTCGCCGGGGTCGATCTTGCCGCCAAGATAAGACAAAACGGCTGGCCGGGGCCGTATGTGGTCAAGGGCGACGCCGCCGACGTGCCGCACCGGGCCCGGGCCGGACTCGTCCGCGTCGGCGTCACGGCGGCTGAACTGCCCGCGGTGCTGGACACCCTCCAAGCGCGGCTGGACGAGGTCTCCACCGACCCGGACCGCACCCTCGTCGTGCAACCCCTGCTGCCGCACACCGCCGAGCTCGCCCTCGGGGCGACGCGAGACCCGTTGTACGGCACCGCAATCGTCCTCGGCGCGGGCGGCGACCGTGCCGAAGACTCCACCGCACCCCGGCGCGCGCTGCTGCTCCCGGCTACCCCAGAGCAGCGGACGGAACTGGCCGCGTGGGCCGGCGACGTCCTCGCCGCACCGGTCCCCGCCGTCGCCGCCGCGATCGACGGGCTCGTCCGCATCCTCGGCGACCATCCGGAATTCGCCGAAGCCGACCTCAACCCGCTCTGTGTCACCGGCGACGACCTGGTCGCCGTCGACGCGCTGTTCACCGAGAACGCTCAGGAGGCATCCCGTGACTGACCTGCTCGACTATGCCGACAAGGTCTGGCGAGGCGAGGCCGACACTCGCGTCTACCACACCGGCACTCTGCGCAAGGACGGTCTGCACGAGCTGGCCGAGGGCGTCTGGATGTGGCCGGCGTTCGGCAACGTCTTCCTCTTCCCCACTGCCGACGGCCTGTTCTGCTTCGACACCGGCGAACGCCGCACCGCGAAGGACCTGTTCGGCGCGACCCGGGCCCGCACCGACGCGCCGCTGCACACCGCCGTCTACTCGCACGGGCACATCGACCACGTCTTCGGCGTCGGCCCGTTCGACCTCGAAGCCGAGGAGCGCGGCTGGCGTCGCCCGTCCGTGCTGGCCCACGAGAACACGCCGCCGCGCTTCGAGCGGTACGAACGCACCCGCGGCTACAACACGGTGATCAACCAGCGGCAGTTCCAGTCGCCCGGATTCCGCTGGCCGGACCGGTACCGGCACCCCGACGTCACCTACCGCGACACCACGACCCTCCGGATCGGCGACCTGGACGTCCAGCTGAAACACGGCTGCGGCGAGACGGACGACGCGACGATCGCGTGGCTGCCCGACCGGAAAATCCTGTGCTGCGGCGACTTCTTCATCTGGTCCTCCCCCAACCCGGGCAACCCGCAGAAGGTCCAGCGCTACGCCGCCGAGTGGGCGCGGGCGCTGCGCTGGATGGCGGGGCTGGGCGCGGAACTGCTGCTGCCCGGGCACGGCGTGCCGATCGTGGGCGCCGACCGGATCCGGACCGCGCTGTCCGACACCGCCGAGTTCCTCGAGACTCTGCACGACCAGACCGTGGACGCGATGAACGCGGGAGCCACGCTCGACGAGGTCGTGCACGGCGTCACCGCGCCCGCCGAACTGCTGGCCAAGCCGTATCTCAAACCGTCCTACGACGAGCCGGAGTTCGTCGTCCGCAACGTCTGGCGGCTCTACGGCGGCTGGTACGACGGCAACCCGGCCAACCTCAAACCCGCGCGCCGCGCCGACCTGTCCCGCGAACTCGCCGACCTGTCCGGCGGCTCCGACCGGCTGGCCGCGCGGGCGCGGGAACTGCTCGCCGCCGGCGAACACCGGCTGGCCGGGCACTTCGCCCAGCTCGCCGTGGACGCGGCCCCGGACGACGAAACCGCGCACACCGCCCGCGCGGAAGTGTTCACCGCACTGGAAAAAGCTGCGACCTCGACGATGGCCAAGGGCGTCTACGCCTGGGCCGCCGCCGAATCCCAAGCCGTGCTCGACGGAACCGACCGCGCCGAACAACTGCGCGCCCGCACCGCGGGCCGCACCCGCTGGGCCTTCTGACCCGCCTTCCGCACCACCCCGTCCGACAACGACGTTGAAATGGGGACCCCACGATGAACGCTCCCGCTCTCCCCGCCGAAACCGCCGCCGGCGGGCGCACCCGCGGCACCAGCGCCCGCGGCTGGGTCGTCACCGGGCTGCTGCTGGTGTTCATGCTGATCAACTTCGCGGACAAGGCCGTGCTCGGCCTCGCCGCGAAACCGCTGATGCACGATCTCGGCCTGTCGCCCGAGGCGTACGGCCTGATCAGCAGCGGGTTCTACTTCCTGTTCAGCATTTCCGCGATCGTGGTCGGCTTCGTGTCGAATCGCGTGCCGACCAAGTGGATCCTGCTGGTGCTGGGCGTCGTCTGGGCGCTGACGCAGGCCCCGATGCTCGGCACCGTCGGATTCGGCGCAGTGCTGGTCAGCCGGATCGTTCTGGGCGCGGCCGAAGGCCCGGCGAATCCGCTGGCCATGCACGCGGCGTACAAGTGGTTCCCCAACGAGAAACGCGGCCTGCCGAGCGCGTTGCTGAACGCCGGTTCCGGCATCGGCGTGGCGCTCGCGTCGCCGCTGCTGACCGCGCTGATCGTCGGCTACGGCTGGCGGTGGGCGTTCTTCGCGCTGCTCGTCGTCGGCCTCCTGTGGTCGGTGCTGTGGGCGATCTTCGGGCGGGAGGGCAAGGTCGCCGGAACCGCGTCGGTGCACGCGAACGCGGCCAAGTCCGAAGCGGACGAACCGCGTGTGCCGTACCGGCGGATCCTGCTGAACGGCACCTGGCTCGGCGGCTTCCTGGCCGGATTCGCCGCGTACTGGGCGCTGGCCGTGCTGGTCGCGTGGGTGCCGCATTACCTGGAAACGGCGTTGCACTACAGCACGGTGACCACCGGGACCCTGGTCGCGCTGCCGTGGATCGCCTCGGTCGTGTTCAACCTCGCCCAGGGCGCGCTGAGCGACCGGCTGATGCGGCGCGGCGTGTCGAGCCGGGTGGCGCGCGGCGTGCTCGGCGGGATCGCGGTGCTGATCTCCGGGCTCGCGATGCTGCTGTTCCCGCACACCGGCGGCTGGTTCCAGATCGCGCTGCTGACCATCGCCTTCAGCCTGGGCGGGGTCGTGTTCGCGCTCGGCGTCACGATGAACGCCGAGATCAGCCCGACCCGCCAGCGCGGTGCGGTGCTGTCCATCACCGTCGGCCTGGTCACCACCGCCGGACTGCTCGCCCCGTACCTCACCGGGCGGCTGATCCAGGCCGCCTCGTCGCCGGTCAGCGGCTTCACGCTCGCCTTCACGATCAGCGGCCTGCTGTCCATTGTGGGCGGCCTGCTAGCCGTCTTCTTCGTCAACCCCGACCGCACCGCGCGGCGGCTCGGGCTCCGCACCGAGGTGGTTCGCTGATGCCTTTCCAGGACACCAAAAACCCGCTCTACGGCAGCGGCCAGGTCACCGAGGTCGCGCCCGGCGTGCGCTCGATCGGCTTGCAGGGCAACAGCCTGGCGGTGGAAACCGCGTCGGGCCTCGTCGTGGTCGACACCGGACCGTCCCCGGACCTTGTCGCGCCGGTGCTGGACGAGCTGCGCGAACCGGTGCGGTGGATCGTCTACAGCCATGGGCATCTCGGCTACAACTACGGCGTGCCCGGGTTCTTCGATTACGCGGCCGCGCACGGCAAACGCCGCCCGACCGTCGTGGCGCACGAGAACGTCGTCCGGCGTTACCAGCGGTATCTCGAGACGGCCGGGTTGCAGAACCACATCAACACCCGGCAGTTCCGCCGTCCGATGGACGACCTGTCGGCTCCCCCGCCGCTCACCTTCCCCGACCAGACCTACCGGGAAGCGCTGACGCTGACCCCGGACGTCCGGCTGTTGTGGGCGCCCTCCGAAACCGATGACGTGACCGCGGTGTGGCTGCCTTCCCAGCGGGTTCTGTACGGCAGTGCGGCGGTGATCAACGGCATCCCCAACATCGGGACGCCCATGCGGACCATGCGCGACACCGTCCGCTGGGCCGACACCCTGGACCGGCTCGCCGCGCTGAACCCGGCGATCCTGGTGCCGGAATTCGGCCCGGTGGTGCGCGAAGACCCGGTGCGGCAGCTCACCATGACCGCCGCCGCGCTCCGATGGCTGCGCAGCGCGGTGGTGGACGAGCTCAACCGGGGCCGGAGGGTGGACGACATCGTGCACGATCTCCGGTACCCGGCCGAGTTGTTCGACGTGCCGTGGATGCGCGAGCACTACGGGCATCGGGATTACATCGTCCGCGATATCGTCCGCTCGGAAACCGGGTGGTGGGACGGAAATCCGACGACCCTGCACCCGTCCCGCCCGGACGTCGCGGCCGCTGCCCGCGCGGAGGCGATCACGGACAAGCAGGCGGTGCTCGACCAGGCCGAGCGGCTGCGCGGTGACGGGCGGGTGCAGGAAGCGTTGCATGTCATCGATTTGCTGGCGCTCGCGCCTGGCGATGATCCGCTGGTGAAACAGGCGCGGGCGATGAAGGACGAACTGTGCACCGTGCGGGCCGAGGAAGCCAGCAGTTACGTCTCGCGGAGTTTCTACCGCAGCGGCTGGTGATGCCGCGGCGACAGTTGGCGTCCGGCCAGCGCCGAGGGGATCACGGGCACGCACGCGGTGCTCGACCACGCCGAACGGCTGCCCGGTGACGGACGCGCGCCCGGCGACGATCCACTGGTGAAGCAGGCTCGGGCGATGAAGGAGGACTCGCGGAGCTTCTACCGCAGCGGATGGTGATGCCGCAGCGACAGTTGGCGACCGGCCAGCGCCGAGGGGATCACGGGCAAGCACGCGGTACTCGACCACGCCGAACGGCTGCGCGGCGACGGACGCGCACCCGGCGACGATCCACTGATGAGGCAGGCTCGGGCGATGAAGGAGGAACTGTGCGCGGTGCGGGCGGAGGAAGCCAGCAGTTACGTGTCGCGGAGTTTTTACCGCAGCGGCTGGTGATGCCCCGGCGACAGTTGGCGACCGGCCAGCGCCGACCTTCGGAAGCACAGACCGCAGCAACCGAGGCAAGCGTGGTCGAGACAACCACGGCAGAAACCTCCACACTTTTCGGCTCCGGCTAAGCAAGAGGAGCCCCCGGCACGGCGGCCTCAGGTCGGCGCAAGGCCGCAAGCTGCAACCCGAGCACAACGCCGACCCCGATCGCTGCGGTGGACACAATCGCCTCCGCTACCGCGTCCCAGGCACCAGGGACCCGTGCGAATACCTGCGACAGGCTCAAATACAGCGCGGGCCCCGGCAGCACCGCACCCGTCAAACCCGGGATCGTGACCACCGCGGTCGGCACCTTCAGCGTCCGCGAAGCCACTCCCGCCAGCACGCCCAGCACCGTCGTGGCAAGGAAAATCGACACCGGAGCCGACAGGCCGAGCGCCGACCGGCCTGTCCAGTTGGCCAGTGACGTCACGATCCCGGCCCCGCAGGCGAGCAGCCACCAGCGCGCGGGCGTGCCCATCAGGATCGCGTTGCCCAGTGCACCCACCAGGGCCGTCACCGGGACCAGGGCCAGCGGCAGCGCGGCGAGTTGCACCCGGCTGGCCGCGCCGAGGATGTCGAGGTCGTTCGCCACCGACACCACGACCATCACGCCGGTCGCGATCGCCCCGGTGAGCAGCAGGACCGTCACGATCCGGGCGGCCGCCATCAGGTGGAAGTCACCGACCGCGTCCTCGACCAGCGACACCAGCGACAGGATCGGCAGCAGCAGCACCAGGTTCGCCGCCGAAAGGCTCGCCGCCTCGTGCCCGGTGAGCACTCCGAGCGACAGCAAGGAGATCGCGACGACCAGCACCGTGCTGGCTTTGGCCGCGACCTGGAAGAACTCCGCGATGCCGACCGTGCTCAACACCCAACCCACCCGGTTGGCGAGAACGAACAACCCGGCCGACACCGCCGCGGCGAGCACGGTTCCGTTCGCCTGAAGGCAAATCATCGCGGCGAGCAGGCAGCCGCCGAGCAAACTCACGTACCACGGCCAAGTCGGCCCCGCTTGAGCGAGGATTCCGGCGTCGCGCTCGGCTTCGGCAGGCGAAATCGTACCTGCCGCAGCCCGGACGGCGAGCGCCTCCAAATCTCCCATCCGGCCGATGTCGCGCGCGTCGTTCGCCTGCACGCTCCCGAACAGCACCAGCGGTTCTTCCCCGCCGCCGCAGTATTGGAGGTGAATTGCCCGTACTCCCACCGAAATCCGCAGATCCTCGACGCCGCCCGCCGCGGCCAGCCCGCGGACCGTGCGCACGACGACGGCGGTTTCGATGCCCTGCCGGAACATCTGCATCGCCACCTCGAGAGCGAAGCTCAGCACCCGTCGCGCCCGTTCGCGCTCGTCCACTGCCATGGCCCGCACTTTAAGCAGCCGCCCCGACAAGAAAGCGCCCGCGAACGCGCCGAACGGGACCCTTCGCCCGATCGTGGCGGATCCTGACTTCCGCTTAGCAGAAGACCCCCGGACAGCCGCTTGCGCGAGCGACCTCGAGGGCCACACTTTGGAGTGAACCGCCGCGAAACCTGTGACACGGCCCACATCTGAACCGATACACCTTCTGCCGTGCCTCGTACCGCATCGCGCGCCGAACGGCAGGACCTGGGGGAACCGCACGTGCTGACCGCCGCAGAACTCTTTGTCCGGCAAGCCTTCCGGCGACCAGCGGCAGGAACGGCCGTGCCGGAGCCGGTCGTCGCGCTGCTCGGGCCGAAGGGTTCGGGCAAGAGCACCGCGCTGAAAACGATCTCCGGTGCCTGCGGCGGCACGCTCGTCCACGCCCGGCTCGATTTCCAGGACGCCCAGGTCGCCGATCCGATCTCCGCCGCGGCGTACGTGTCCTTCCTACTCGCCCGGCACTGGGACAACCTGCCGCGCGACCCGGCCTTCCACCGCGTCGGGCTTTCCCTGCTGGCACTGAACGAAACCCTGCCGCAGGACCGGGACGCGGCCCGGGCGCACGTCCTCCAGCTCGTCGGGAGCTACCTGCACCAGGACGACGAGCATCCGGTCGCGGACCTGGCCGGCGAGGCGGTCCGGTTCGCGCTGTCGCTGTCCGGGATCGGCGCGCAGGTGCCGGGACCCGCCGTCCAGCAAGCGGTCAGCAGCGGAATCGGCGCGCTGCTGCGGCTCGCGAACCGGCGGCGGCGAAGCGTGCGGCAGGCGCTGAAATGGTTCAGCGGCTTGCTGGAGGGAGCCAGCACGATCGACTCGCTGATCGACCTGAGCCAGCGCAGTTCGGACCCGGTCCCACACGTGCTGAACGCGTTCCTGACCGATTTGTCGCGCAGTGCCGATCAATGGACGACGCCGGTGCGCCGGTGCGAATGCCTGGCCCCGCACAGACAGGACGTCCCGCACGAGCACGCCTGGGCGCTGCTGATCGACAACGTCGATGCCACCCCCGCCGGCCGCGAATTCCTCTCCGCGTTCGTACGAGCACGGCAGAATCGGTTGCCCGAACGCGATCCGCTGCTGATCGTGGCGGCGATGGACCGGTGGTCGTCCGCCTGGGGGCACTGGTGGCGGGAACCGTGGCGGACGAAGGCGGACTGCCCGGACAAGCGGCCGATTCCCCTGCTGTCCCAGGCCGATTTCAAGCAGTGGACCCATCATCTCGCCGCCACTGCCGACCGGGGCGACTCCCCGACCCGCGCGTGGTATCCCGTGTGGCTGGACCCGCCCGGTCCCGAGGTGCTGCGCAAGCTCGCCCCGACCCCGCCGGACGGCTGGGAACCGGCCCTCTTCGACGAGTTCGTCCAACGGCTCTCCGGCGGCCTGCCCGCCGCCGCGCAGGAGATCGGCCGCCGCGCCGGCGAACTTCCGGACGACGCCGCCCCGCCCGCCCGGTCGCTGCTGTTCCAGCCGCACAACGGAATCGCGCTGTGGGAACGCGCGCTGACCTCTTTCCTGCCGCGGTCGCTGCTGGCGGACTCGCTGCCGGCCGTCGTTCCGCAGGCGGTCGCGGTGGGGGTGCGGCTCGGCCAGCCGGGACAGTCGGCTCTGCTGGATCCGGCCGCCTTTCCCGACGCGAACGACATCCTGCGCGCACTGCGGGAAAACCTGTGGGTCAGCACCTTCGCCGCCCGGCCCTCGCGGCTGTGGCCGATCGCCGTCCCGGGTCGGGAACACCCGGCGGCCCTGCACCCGTGGCTGCTCGCCTGCCTGCTGGCCGGTCTGCACGCGCAGAGCGCCGCCGACCGCCATCCGGTAGCCATGACGTGGGCCGAGGTGTTCCGGCGGATGGCGAACACCTGCGCCGAACCGACCGGCGAGGCCGAGGACCAGGCCCGGCGGCTGTATTACGCCCTTGCCTGCGACAACTTCGCGGCCGTCGTCGACGAATTGGTCACCGAATTCGCCAAGAGCGGCCACCCCGATTGGGTCCGGCTGGTCGACCAGATCACGCGGGCGCCGTGCCGCCTGGCCGCGGTCGAGCCGACCGACGACAGCGTCGCGAAGCTCGTGCCGGACGGGCAGCCGGGACGGGAGTCCGCCGAGGCCGCGATCACCAGCATCGTCGCGCGGCTCTGGCTCTACCACGACCCGCACACCGTTCCCAGCCCGGCGCACGACCAGCGGATCTCCAAGAACTTCTCCAGATTGGCCGGCAATTACGCGGCCCGTGACGACACCGACGCGCTGACCGACGCCGCCGCGCAATTCGGCGGCCGGTGAAAGCCTCTTTCCCGACAGGAGCGTGATGGACCGCATTCGCAAGCTGCTGCGCTGGTTCACCTACCGATTCCCGCGGCTGGCCTACTGGGTGCTGCGGCGTCCGGTGCTGGCGACCAGTTTCGCCACGCTGACGGTGGTCGTCCTCGTCGCCGCGGGCCTGCTCGTCCCGCCGTTGTTCGCGCGGTGCGGGGAAGGCATGACCGCGGACGCGAACGACGCGTGCGTCGGCATCAACCTGGACAGCGCGCAGTTCCGGCAGAACGAGCCGGAGCACATGCGGGAGCTGGAAGCCGCGGTCCGGGCCAACAACGCGGCGATCACGGACAATTACGTGTCCGTGGTGCTGTTCCAGGACATGTCGCCGAACGAGGGCGTCGACACCCGGCTCTATCCCGATCTGTACCCGGACATCGAGGGCGCGATCGCCGGGGCGTGGCGGGCCAACCACACCGCCGCGTTCCAGGGCAGCGTGCCGAAGGTGAAGCTGTTCCTGGCGAACATGGGCAGCCAGTACGCGAGCTGGTCCGAGGCCGTCGACAAGATTTCCGAGCACGCGGCGGGCAACCACGTGGTCTCGGTGATCGGGCTCGGCCAGAGCATGGACAACACCCGCGCGGCGGCCGCGAAACTGACCGCGCAGGCGCATCTGCCGGTGATCGGCGCGACCGTCACCGGGGACACCATGAACCTCACCCCCGAGGGCAAGCTCAACACCGGGTTCTTCCGCACCTCGCCCACCAACACGCATTCCGTGGCAGCCGCCGCCCGGTTCATCGCGAGCATCGAGCCGGATCCGTCGCGGGTCGCGATCGTGCAGGACAACATCCCCGGCGACGACTACACCCAGACCCTCGGCTCGCGGGCGGTGAAGGAAATGCCCGCCGCGCACCGGTTCCCGTTCACCTCGCCGGGCGCGCTGCCGCACGACGTCTCCCGCGCCGACCCGCTGCTCACCCAGTTCGCGTACCTGAACCAAAATCTCTGCTCAGTCGCGCCGACGGTCGTCTACTTCACCGGCCGCGGCACCGACCTCGGGCCGTTCGTGCAGTCCTGGACGCAGGGGAACACGCCGTGCGCCAACGGAAAACTGACCGTCGTCACCGGCGACGACGGCGGCTCCGCGATCAACGAGGCCAGCCTCCGCGACGCCGTCCGCGGCGGCCACGTCCGCGTGCTGTTCACCTCGCTCGCCAGCCCGGACGAATGGGGTCCGTGCAACGGCAGCGCCGAACAGGCCGCCTACAACACTTTCCAGTCGGTCTTCACCGGCAAACCCGGCGTGTGCAACGGCCAGACCGTCCGCGCGGACGACGGCGCCGCCCCGCTGACGTTCTCCGTCGCCGACCTGGGCAGCGGCGAAGGCATCCTCGCCCACGACGCCATGATGGTCGCCGTCATGGCCGCCCGCCGAGCCGCGAACGGCAACGCCGACACTGTGGTGCGCACGCCGCTGTCCCAAATCGGCCTCATCGAGGAGATGCGCTGTCAGAACGCCGTCCAGGGTGCGAGCGGGACCATCCAGTTCAGCCCCGATCAGGCGCAGTACGGCAACCCGGTGGAGAAGCCGTTCCCGGTCGTCGAGATCAGGGCCGACGGATCCACCACGACAGTGTGGAACAAGGCGGTCACGACTGCGGTGCCGAAAACGTCCTGCTGACGCCTCGGCCGTCGAGCCAGCCGCGGTAGCGACGCAACGCGCGTTGCTGCAGGACGGTCTCTTTCGCCAGCGCCAGCCTGGGATTCGTCCGCAACCGCGGCGTACGGCCCGCCCCGACCCGCCGTAGCTGGCGGCGCACCCGCGCCATCCCCGCGGCCGAAGCCAGCGCTTTGTCCTTGATCGCCGCCGGTGCCAGCTCCACCGCGGCATCCTCCCCGTGGAGCCACTTCTTCGGCAGGTCGGGATCCACCGCCAGCGCCGTCCCCATCCCGGCCAGGTCGATGCCCCCGGCCAGCACCTGCTCGGCGACCGGCCGCCGGACGATGCCGCCGGTCAGCATCAACGGCAGCGGGCTCGTCCGGGCGAGTTCTTCGGCCAGAGTCAGGAAGTACGCCTCTCGCGCCACCGTGCGTTCGTCGGCGGAACGACCCGACATCGCCGGGCTTTCGTAGCTGCCGCCGGACAACTCGACCACGTCGACCCCGAGCGGAGCCAGCATCTCGATCACCCGGCTCGCATCCGCGGCGTCGAACCCGCCGCGCTGGAAGTCCGCCGAGTTCAGTTTCACCGCGACCGCGAACGCCGGGGAGACCACGTCGCGCACGGCTCGCACGATGTCGAGCAGCAGCCGCGCCCGGTTCTCCAGGCTGCCGCCCCACTCGTCGGTCCGCCGGTTGACCAGCGGCGACAGGAACTGTGACAGCAGGTATCCGTGCGCGGCGTGGATCTCGACCCCGTCGAACCCGGCCTCCTCGGCACGACGCGCGGTCTCGGCGAACCTCGCCACTGTCTGTCCGATCTGGACTGCCGTCATCTCGGTCGGCTGCGCGAGCCGCTTGCTCTGCTTGCCGAGGTTCACCTTGACCGCCGACGGACCCCACGCGACGCCGGGCATGTTCGCCATCACCTGGCGTCCGGGGTGGTTGATCTGCATCCACACCCGCGCACCGCCGCTCTTGGCCGCGTCCGCCCACGCGCGGAACGGCTCCAGCGGCGACTGGTCGTCCAGGACGATGCCGGCCGGCCCGGTCATCGCTTCGGCGTGCACCATCACGTTGCCGGTGATGATCAGTCCGGCGCCGCCTTCGCTCCAGCGCCGGTAGAGGCGGCGGATGCGCTCGTCGGGCAACTGCCCGGGGCCGGCCATGTTCTCCTCCATGGCCGCTTTGACGATCCGGTTGGCGAGCGCGGGCCCGTGGGCGGGCGCGAATGGCGTGAACAGCGGCGAGGTCGTCATGATTCCTTCGCTCCATGCGGTATGTTTGCAGTGCTCACATAAGAGTAGGAGGCGATGTAAGCAGTGTCAACTTCGACGAAGGACGGCTACCATCACGGCGATCTGCGGGCAGCCCTGCTGACGACCGCGATGGGGATGCTCGAGCAGGGCGAGCAGTTCTCCCTGCGGGCGGTCGCCCGGAAAGCGGGCGTCTCCCCGACCGCCCCGTACCGGCATTTCGCCGATCGCGACGCCCTGGAATCAGCGCTGGCCGCCCAGGGTCTGCGCGACCTCGATGCCGACCTGAACCAAGCCGACACCACGCCGAAAACGGTCGCCGAGCTGGCCGAACTGGGCGTCGCGTACGTCGACTTCGCCCTCCGCCGCCCAGCGCTGTTCCGGCTCATGTTCGGCAACGCCTGCGACGACACGAACGACGATCGCGTCACCGCGGCAGCCGCGGTGCACGAGACGCTCGCCCGCGCCGTCGCGAACGTGTTCCCCGACGCCGACCTGGCCAGCATCACCGTCGGCGGATGGGGATTGGTGCACGGACTGGCCTGCCTGCACCTCGACGGCAAGCTCGCCAGCACCTCCGCCGACGACGTCGCGAACCAGGTCCGAGCGTCCTTCACCGCAGTCTTCGCCGCCCGGCCGGGGGACTGACGACTCCCGGTGTTGACAGTGCTCACATCGCAGCCTACCTTGATGTAAGCACTGCACACATGACGTGAGGGAGCACCCCGATGGCACCGTCCAGCCAGGACAGCCCGGCGAGGACCGGAACAGTGGAGGTCGACCTCGGCGGCCGCCGCGTCGCCGTTCCCGAGAGCGGGCTGTTCGACCGCTACCGGATGGACACCGACCTCGACGAGGTGGCCCGCGACCCGCGCGTCAGCGGCGTCGAGTTCTTCCGCGGCCTGCCCAAGACGAAGGTCGAATCGCCGATCGGCCCGACGCTGACGCCGAACTTCTACTACCGGATGTCCTCGGCCCGGCTGACCATGCTCGCCCGGTCCCGCGCGATCCGCGCGCGGCTGCCAAGGGAGCTGGCGCCGCTGGAGGTCGCGCCCGGCCTCGGCCTGGTGTCGGTGATGTTCTTCCGCTACGACGTGTGCGACATCGACTTCTACACCGAGGCCGCCGTCGGCGTCGCGGTCCAGCCCGCGCGGCACGGGAAGCTCGGGTTCGTGGACCTGGTCGCCGCGCTCAAGAACGACCACCTCGACACTTACGTCCTGTCGCTGCCGGTCAACACCGCCATCGCGCAGGTCCGCGGCCACGACGGCTACGGCTTCCCCAAGTGGGTCACCGAACTGGACGTCGACATCGACGCGAGCCGCACCACCGCGCGGGTCGCCAACGACTCCGGCGAACTCGACCTGGCGCTGTCGGCCGCCACTCCCGCGCAGACCAGGCACCCCAGCGGCGAACGCGTTTCGACGCTCACCTCGTACACCACCATCAACGGCGCCTGGCACTCGACGCTGAGCCAGACCAACGCGCTGTCGTCCGGCAGCACGTCCTTCCCGCGCGACGTCGACCTCAAGCTCGGCCGCGGCCGGATGAGCGACGACCTGCGCTCGCTCAAGCCGACCCGCCCGGTCCGCCTGGACGTGCTCGCCGAAGGCCAGCTCGCCCTGCACCTGCCGGTCCCGTATTCGGTTCCCCAGCAAGGAGTTTCGCGATGACCAAGGTTCTGCAGGTGCTCTCCGCCGCCCGCGTCTGGACGCTGAAGGACGGCACCGAGCACCCCACCGGGTTCTGGGCCGAGGAATTCGTCGTCCCCTACACGCTGTTCACCGACGAAGGCTGGGACGTCACCGTCGCCACGCCCGGCGGCAAACAGCCCGTGGTCGACCAGCTCAGCCTCGGCGTCAAAGGCGGCGTGCTCCCGCACACCGCCAAGAAACTGCGCGCCGAACTCGACCGCCTCTCCCCCGTCCTGGAACACCCCGCCGATCTGTCCAAACTGGACCCGGACGACTTCGACGTCGTCTTCTACTCCGGCGGCCACGGCCCGATGGAAGACCTCGCCGTCGACCCGGTTTCCGGTGCTCTGCTGACCAAACGGCTCTCCTCGAACCGGCCGCTCGCCCTGCTCTGCCACGCCCCCGCAGCCGCGCTGGCCGCGAAGAACCCCGACGGCAGCTGGCCCTTCGCGGGCTACCGGATGACCGGCCTGTCCAACATCGAAGAACGCGTCAACCCCTTCGCGTGGAAAGCCAAATGGCTGCTGGAAGACCGCCTCAAAGAAGCAGGCGCCGATTACACCGCAGGCCTGCCGCTCAAGTCCCACGTCATCGTCGACCGCAACCTCTACACCGGCCAGAACCCCGGATCCTCAGCCGCGCTCGCACGCAGCATCATCCAAGACGTCTCCGCCGCCTAGCGCGAACGACGTCACGCCTTACGCTCATCGGCTGACAGCTCCAGGGCGTCGAGAACCAGCGCAGCCATCGCGGCCGGGTCGCCGTTTTCCGGGCGCAGCACCAGATCCGGGGACGCGGGGCGTTCGTACGGTGCGTCCACTCCGGTGAACCCGGTGATTTCACCCGCGCGCGCCTTCGCGTACATGCCCTTCGGATCGCGGTCCTCGCACACTTCGAGCGGAGTGTCGACGAAGACCTCCAAGAACGGCAGACCGGCGGTTTCGTGCACGGTTCGCGCGAGTTCGCGGTCCGCCTGGTACGGGCTGATCAACGACACCACCGCCACCACCCCGGCGTCGGCGAACAGCTTCGCGACCTCCGCGACGCGGCGGATGTTCTCGGCTCGTTGCGCCGGGGCGAAGCCGAGGTCGCCGTTGAGCCCGTGCCGGAGGTTGTCGCCGTCGAGCAGGTACGCGGGGCGGCCCGAGGCGACCAGCCTGCGCTCCAGTTCCACGGCCACGCTCGACTTGCCCGAGGCCGACAGCCCGGTGAGCCAGACTGTCCGGCCGCGGGTCGCACGTTCGTCGCGCGAGACCGCCGCGGGATGCCAGACCACGTTCGGCGCGGTCGCGCTCGGGCCGGTGATCATGCCCGCGCCGACGGTGTCGCCCGAGTGTTCGTCGACCAGCAGGAATCCGCCGGTCGGCCGGTTGCGGGCGTAGGGGTCGAACAGCAGCGGCTGCCGGGTCCGCAGCCGGATCCGGCCGATTTCGTTGAGCGACAACGACTCCGCCGTCTCGTCGCGGTGCAGCGTGGTGACGTCCAGCCGGTAGTCGAGCGCCTGGACCTCGGCCTTGGTCTCGCGCGTGGTGTGCCGGACGAGGTAGTTCGCGCCCGGAGCAAGCGAGGCCTGGTCGGAGAACCAGCACACCATGGCGTCGACGTCCTGGCCCACGTGCGGACGGTTGCCCGGACGGCAGATCAGGTCGCCGCGGCTGAGGTCCAGTTCGTCGGCGAGCTCGATGGTCACCGCCAGCGACGCGAACGCCTCGGGGACCTCGACCCCGCCGGGTCCCCAGATCGCGCGCACGGTCGTGGTGAATCCGGACGGCAGCACGGTCACTTCGTCGCCGGGCTTGAAGACGCCGCCCGCCACCGTCCCGGCGTAGCCGCGGAAATCCCGGCTGTGCTCGCGAATCACGTACTGCACCGGAAAACGCGCGTCGACCAGGTTCCGGTCGGAAGCGACGTGCACCTGTTCCAGGTGGTGCAGCAGTGAAGTGCCTTCGTACCAAGGCATGCTCGCGCCCCGGTGCACCACGTTGTCGCCGTGCAGCGCGGACATCGGCACGAACGTCAGATCCGGGGTCTGCAACTTCATCGCGAACCGGCGGAAGTCCTCGCGGATTTCCTCGAACCGTTCCTGCGACCAGTCGACCAGGTCCATTTTGTTCACGCACACCACCAGGTGCCGGATGCCCAGCAGACTGGCGAGGAACGCGTGCCGGCGCGACTGTTCGAGCACGCCCTTGCGCGCGTCGACCAGGATCAGCGCGACGTCCGAAGTGGACGCTCCGGTGACCATGTTCCGGGTGTACTGCACGTGTCCCGGGGTGTCGGCGATGATGAACTTCCGCTTGGGCGTGGCGAAATACCGGTGCGCGACGTCGATAGTGATGCCCTGTTCGCGTTCCGCGCGCAGGCCGTCGGTGAGCAGGGCGAGGTCCGGGTACGCGTCGCCGCGGTCCCGGCTGGTGCGCTCGATCGCTTCGAGCTGGTCGCTGAACACCGTCTTCGAATCGAACAGCAGCCGGCCGATCAGGGTCGATTTGCCGTCGTCCACGCTGCCCGCGGTGGCGAGCCGCACCGTCGTGACCCGGTCCCCGGCGCTCATCAGAAGTAGCCTTCCTTTTTGCGGTCTTCCATTCCGGCCTCGGAAATCCGGTCGTCGGCCCGGGTCGCGCCGCGTTCGGTCACCCGCGTCGCGGCGACCTCGGCCACCACTTCCGCCGGTGACGAAGCGGTCGATTCGACGCACCCGGTGCAGGTCGCGTCGCCGATCGTGCGGAAGCGAACCGTTGCCGGATAAGAAACTTCGCCCTCGGCGACGGTGAGGAACCGGGTGTCGGCGAGCAGCATCCCGTCGCGCTGGACCACCGACCGGCGGTGCGCGTAGTACAGCGACGGCAGGGTCACGTCTTCGGCTTCGACGTACTGCCAGATGTCCAGCTCGGTCCAGTTCGACAGCGGGAATACCCGGATGTGCTCACCCTTGCGATGCCTGCCGTTGTAGAGATTCCACAATTCCGGACGCTGCCGCCGGGGATCCCATTGCCCGAACTCGTCGCGGAAGCTGAACACGCGTTCCTTGGCCCGGGCTTTCTCCTCGTCGCGGCGCGCGCCGCCGAACACCGCGTCGAAGGCGTTTTCGCGGATGCCCCGCAGCAATGTCGCTGTCTGGAGCCGATTCCGGCCCGCCTTCGGATCCTCGACGCTGCGACCCGCGTCGATGTCGTCCTGGACGCTCGCGACCAGCAGCCGCAATCCGTAGCGCTCAACGGTTTCGTCGCGGAACCGGATCACCTCGTCGAAATTGTGCCCGGTGTCGACGTGCATGACTGGGAACGGCAACGGCGCGGGCCAGAACGATTTCGCCGCGACGTGCAGCATCACCATCGAGTCTTTCCCGCCGGAGAACAGCAGCACCGGCCATTCGAAGGTGGCCGCGACCTCGCGGAAGACGTGCACGGCTTCGGCTTCGAGCGCACCGAGGTGGCTCAGCTCGTAAGCCGGGGGTGCCTGGGACGCCATCGGATCCGCCCTTCCGAGGTTCGAGGACAGAAAAGTAGAACAGGTTCTTGCACTCGGTCAAGCGGCGGAGGACCCTGAGCGCATGGACCTGGCCGCACTCGAAGACATCCGCCGCGTGAAATTCCGCTACCTCCGGTGCCTCGACCTGAAGCGCTGGGACGAGATGGCGGAGACGCTCACCGCCGACGCGCGCGTGCACTACGGCACGCCCTCCTACGGCGAACCGCTGAAGTTCGACACCCGCGACGCGCTGATGGAGTTCCTGCGCACCACAGTCGGCCCCGGCATCACGACGATGCACTTCGCCGGCCACCCGGAAATCGAGATCGACGGCGACACCGCGACCGGGCGGTGGCTGTTCCAGGACAAGGTGATCGTCGCCGAGCACCGGGTGGTGATCGAGGGCGCCGCGTACTACGAGGACACCTACCGGCGCGAGGACGGCGTCTGGCGGATCAACAGCACGGGGTACGAGCGGCTGTACGAAACGCTGGTCTCGATGAAGGACCAGCCGGGCTGGAAGCTGACGGCGAACATGTGGGGTCAGCCCGCCTGATCAGGACGGACGCCGCCCGCCTCGGCGGTCACCGCGTCCGCGACCGCGGCCAGCGCCGCACCCCGCCGCGCGATTTCCGCACCGGTGATCGGCTCCCCGACCGACAACGTCAGCACCAGCTCCTGCCGCCCCGCCGCGTCGAAGGTCGGGGCGGCGAGCAGGCTCACCGCGTGCTTCTTCCGCGGCTCCAGGTCCGCGCCGAGGTACACCCGCTCCCCCAGGCTCGACACCAGCTCGCCGACCAGTCCGCGCACCTCGGGCGGCAGATCCCCGGCCGCCACCCCGGCCATCAGCGTGTAGAGCCGACGGCCCGCCGACGTCAGGCTTTCCACCAGATACCCGTGTTCCCGGCACTCCGCGACCACGCGCCGCAGGTACGCCTCGTCCAGCCGGACCGGCACCGCGGGCGGCGTCGCGAGCCACGCGTCGAAGGCGGAATCGGCGTCCCACAGCACGTACATCAGCCCGACCGGCGGCGCGAACGGATACGTCTCGCCGAGCCGCACTTTGCCCGGCCCGGCGCTCTGCAGCATCAGGATGCGCCCGTCGACCACCGCCGACGCGGTGCACGTCGCCTCGTACCGGACACTGAGTTCTTCCAGATGCGTGCGGGCGATTTCGCTGGCGCCGAAGCCTTCTCCCGCCGCGCGTCCGGCCGCGATCATCGCCGGTCCCAGGCGATACGTCGTGGTCCTCGGGTCACGGACCACGTAACCGCTCGCGGTCAGCTCGGTCAGGATGCCGAGGCAGGTCGGCTTGCTCAGGTCCAGTTCGCGGGCCAGCGCGGACAGCCCGAAGCGCTGGCCCGGCCGGGCCGCGAAATAGTCCAGCAGCCGCACGACCCGCTGCGTCGGCGGCGAGCGCCGGGTAACCGCCATTGACCCGTCCTTAGAACGCGTTCTAGTCTCAACCGACTGTGAACGTACCACTCCGGTACAGATCTGGACCAGTGAGGAGTCTCCGGTGCTGACCGAACCGCTCGCCGGCGCGATCGCCGAAGCCGAAAAGATCATCGCCGAGGCGCCGCACGTCCGGACCGAACAGGACCTGGTCGAGGGGTACGACTACCTCGCGGGCAGCATCCGGGCCTCGGTCCAGACCGCGTGGGCCTACGACCGGGACTTCCCGTACTTCACCCTCTCCACCGGCCCGTACACGAAAATGGGCCTGGACAACCCGGACACCCTGTACTTCAACGAGAACATCCGCGAGGACCGCGAGTACGTCGTCACCGGCACCCGCGGCACCACCGCCGACCTCAGCTTCCAGGTCCTCAACGGGGACTACACGCCGGTCGAGGTGCCCGACAGCGTGACCGCGTTCGACGACCGCGAGATCCCCATCGCCGCCGACGGTTCCTTCGAGATCCGCTTCGGCCCGGCGAAACCCGACCCGGAGCCCGGCTATTTCGTTCTCGGCCCCGGGTCGTCGATGCTCGTCGTCCGCGAGGTCTACAGCGACTGGGCGACCGAACGCCGCGGCACGATCCAGCTCCGCTGCGCCGATACCACCGGCCAGGCGCCGGCCACGCTGACCCGCACCGCGATGGAGAAACGGTATGGCGTCACCGGAAAGATCCTGCTCAGCCGGATCAAGACGTTCCTCGCCTTCCCCAAGTGGTTCTACCTGAACCTGCCGGTGAACACGATGACCGAACCGCGCAGCACGCCCGGCGGCCTGCCCACGCAGTACTCCTCGGCCGGGCATTACGAACTCGCCGACGACGAGGTCATGATCGTCACCGTGCCCCGTTCGGACGCGCCGTACCAGGGCATTCAGCTCGGCAGCACCTGGTATGTCTCGCTGGACTACCTGAACCACCAGACCAGCCTCACCGCCGACCAGGCCCGCGTCGACCCGGACGGCAAGATGCGGTTCGTGATCAGCGAACGCGATCCCGGCGTCGCCAATTGGCTCGAACGCACCGGGCACGACCGCGGCTACGTCCAGATCCGCTGGCAGCGGCTTTCCCGGGAACTGACCGCCGAAGACGGTCCGGAGGTCGAGGTCGTGAAGTTCGGCGAACTCGCCGACCGGCTGCCGTACCACAAGGAGGCTCGCGTGACCCCCGAGGAATGGGCGGAGCGGATCGCCGCGCGACAGGCCGCGGTCGCGGCCAGGATGCTGGGCTGACCCATGGACCTTTTGACCGGCAAAGTCGTTCTCGTGTCCGGAATCGGCCCCGGGCTGGGCCGCTCCATCGCCCTGCGTTCCGCCGCCGCCGGGGCTGACGTCGTGCTCGCCGCCCGCACCGAATCCCGGCTCGCCGAGGTCGCCGCCGAAGTCGAAGCACTCGGCCGCCGCGCCGTCCAGGTGCCAACCGACATCACCGACGACGCCTCGGCGACCAAGCTCGTCGAAACCGCGCTGAACGAGTTCGGGCGGCTGGACACCTTGGTGAACAACGCTTTCGCGATCCCGCCGATCACCGACCTCGCCGAAGTCGACCTCGACGCGGTCCGCGCCGGATTCGAGACCAACGTGCTCGCCGCGCTTCGGCTGACGCGGCTCTGCACCGCCGCGCTCGCCGAAAGCGCCGGTTCGGTCGTGATGATCAACTCGGCCGTGCTGCGGCATTCCCGCCGCACTTTCGGCGCGTACAAAATGGCCAAGGCGAGTCTGCTCGCGCTCGCGCAGAGCCTCGCGTCGGAACTCGGCCCGCAAGGGATCCGGGTCAATTCCGTCGCACCGGGCTACATCTGGGCGGATTCGCTCAAGTGGTATTTCGCTTACCTGGCCAAGGAACGCGGCGTGCCCGCGGAGCAGGTGTACGCGGAGACAGCGGAGACGATCGATCTGCGCCGCCTCCCGGAACCGGACGAGATCGCCGACACCGTCGTGTTCCTCGCGTCCGCGCTCGCCCGCTGCGTCACCGGGCAATGCCTCGACGTCAACGCCGGCGAATACCATCACTGAGGGGAAGAGCATGCGTCCAGGACGAGACAGCGTCGGCACGGTCGAAGACCTCCACGCGTCCGCCACGAAACTCACCGGCCTCGACGATTTCGGCGGCGACGACCACCTCGAAGGCCTCCGCGTGCTGCTCGATTCCTATGCCACTGAGGCGGATTTGACCCCGTACGGCAACAAAGTCCACCGTGCTTTCCTGCGCGGCGCGCTGGTCGCGAGGCTGCTGAGCGAAGCCTCGTGGAAACAGCATCCGCAGTACGCCGACGTGCCGATCGAGCGGCCGATCTTCGTCACCGGCCTGCCGCGCACCGGGACCACTGCCTTGCACCGGCTGCTGACCGAAGACCCGGCGCACCAGGGCCTCGAGGTGTGGCTGACCGAAATGCCGCAGCCGCGCCCGCCGCGCGAGACGTGGCCGGACAACCCGGTCTTCCAAGCGATCCAGGCCGGATACGAACAGCACCACGTCGAGCATCCGGAGTTCATGGGGCTGCACCACATGTCGGCCGACCAGGTCGAGGAATGCTGGCAGCTGCTGCGGCAGTCGCTGAAATCCGTCTCGTACGAATGCCTCGCCCACGTGCCCGGCTACTCGCGCTGGCTCGACGGACAGGACTGGACCGACGCCTATCGCAGGCACCGGCGCAACCTCCAGCTCATCGGCCTGCCCGACGCCGGCCGCCGCTGGGTGCTCAAGAACCCGAGCCACCTGTTCGCCCTCGACGCGCTGCTGGAGGTCTACCCGGACGCGCTGATCGTGCAGACTCACCGCGCGCCCAGCACCATCATCGCCTCGGTCTGCAGCCTCACCGAACAGGCGTCGGAGGGCTGGTCGGACACCTTCCGCGGCGAGGTCGTCGGACGCAGCCAGCTCGACCTGTGGGCCCGGGGCGCGGAACAGTTCGCCGCCGCCCGCGCCCGGCACGATCCCGCGCAGTTCTGCGACGTCCGGTACGAGGACTTCGTCGCCGACCCGATCGGCACCGTCGAGGGCGTCTACCAGCACTTCGGCCTGAATCTCGCCCCGCAAGCGCGCGAAGCGATGACCGCGCTGCACGAGCGGAGCCGCACCGGGGACGCGAAACCGAGGCACCGCTACGACCTCGCCGACTTCGGCCTGACCGCCGGGGAGGTCGACGAGCGGTTCGCCGGATACCGTCCCGCGCACCGAAGTTGAAGCCGTTTCGAGACCGGGATGTTCGGCGAACCGGCCGCGCCGGACGGGGCCGCGCCCTAGGATCTGCCCGACGTTCCTCGAGCGGAGAGCAGGCATGACGACCTTCACCAACACTGTGCTCCAGATCCTCCCGCAGGCGTTGCTGCTGATCGTGGGGCTGTTCGGCCTGATCCTCTCGATCAACCGGCGCTCGCGCGGCGGCTCCGGGCTGATGGTGGCCGCGTTCGCGGTCATGCTCGTCACCACGGCGCTGGACATCGCCTGGCGGATCATGCTGGCGAACGTCGCGTCGTGGATGGCGTCGGACCACCTGAGCACCTCCGAGATGACGACGATCTTCACGATCGTGGGCCTCACGCTCAGCGTGCTCGAAGTGCTGTCGTGGCTGCTGGTCGTGCTCGGCGTCGCGAAGGGCGGCCGCGCGCCGCAGCCCGGTTTCGCGCCGGGCGGGTATCCGACGGGCGGACAGCCCGGGTATCCGCAGACCGGGTACGGGTATCCGCAGGCCGGATACGCGCAGCCGGGCTATCCCGCGCAGCCCCAGCCTGGATATCCCCAGCAGGACCCCGGTCAGCAGTCCGGCTACTCCCAGCCGCTGCCGCCGCAGTCCAACCCGGGCGAGGGACCGCAGCAGCCGCCGAACTGACGCCGGTCAGACCGCCGCTTCGGCTTCGGCGCGGGCAAGAATCGCGGCCACGGTTTCCCCGACGGTCAGCTCCGACGTGTCCAGCCAGAGCCCGAGGTGCGGGGTCTTCTCCCGCAAGTACGCGTCCAGCCCGGCGATCCCGGTGTCGCCCGGCTGGTACGCGACCTTCCCCCGCGTCGCTTCGCGCTGCGCCACCACCTCGGCGCTCGGTGCCAGAACCACGACGTAACACGGGCGCGTGCGCAGCGCGCCGACCATCTCGGTCAGGTGCTCGCCGAGCACGATGTCCTGCAGCACCACGGTGAATCCGGCGTCGGCGTACCCGTCCGCGACCCGCGCCGCGAGCGCGTACCGGAGCCGCAGCTGGCGGACCGCCTCAGCGGGCGGGTCGGCCGGGCCCATCTCGACCCGTCCGTTGACCACCATCCGCCGGAACGCGTCGCCCCGCACGTGCGCGGATTTCGGCAGCCGTTCGGCGAGCGCCTGCGCCACCGTCGACTTGCCCGCCGCTTGGATGCCGGTCACCAGGAAGATCGTCACGCCGCGGACCCTGCCTTCTTCACCGCCGGTCCGCCAACGATTTTCAGCTTCGCTTCCCGCGTCGTCGTGCGGCAACCAGCAGGACGAAGCCGGTGAGCAGGCTGAACAGCGAGCCGGACCCATCCGCGCCGGCTGGGTTTGGCCAGCCATCTCGGCGTCCTGACCGGTCTCCCGACAGCCGGAGTCGCCAAAACGCCGTTCACCTTCTCGTACAGCCAACCCGGCCCTCTGCGCGGCGATTGGTCACCACTGCTGGAAGGCACGGAAGTGGTCGGCCGCGCCCTGCGCACGCGCCCGGACGTCAAGCCGGTCTTCGTGTCGGTCGGCCACCGGATCGGCCTGGCCGAGGCCTGCGACGCGACGCTGGCGCTGGCCCCGAAGTACCGCTTGCCCGAGACGACCCGCAGAGCGGATTCCTTGTGCCGACGCGCGCTCGCGGAAGCTCTCCGCGGCGAAGCCTGATGAACAGTCCCGAACGACTCGCGTTCATCGCGGAGCGACCGTGTCCGCCATCGCGGTATGTCCGCCAAACCGGCCTCGGCCGCTCCGCGGCACCACGCTGAGCGCCAGTTTTCAGCTTGCCTTCAGCCAGTCGCCGATAACCGCGAAATCCTCCTCCGCGAGACCACGTCCTGGCTCGACGCGGTGCAGCAGCGCACGGCCGGGATGCCGAGCGAGCACCCACTCCCGGTCGCCGTCGGTGATCTCGTCGTCCACCCAGACAAACGGACGCCCGTCGGCCCAGGCAACCAAGGTCCGGGTCTTCCAGTGCATGCCGAACCACTGGTCTTCGCGCTCCTCCGCCGGCGAGCGCTCCGGCCAGCGCACGACCGGCAGCGGCGGCAGCCCGAGCCGAGTCGCGAGCTCGGTGTTGGCCTCGTCTTCCCACGTCGTCGCCCACACCAGCTCGACCGGCAGCGAGGCGAGCCGGATCCCCCACCGGGAATCGAGCCGCCGCAGCGGATCCGCCTCGCGCTGCTCGCAGCCAGGTCCGAAGGGAAGCAGCGTTCCGTCGACGTCAAGGAAGAGCACCGAACGGCGATCCAAGGGAGATTTCATCGCGGCGCCAGCTTATCCAGTTGAACCGGCATCACCGTCGCAGCTACGTTCACCGGCGAACGGAGGGATGCCCGTGACGGTCATCGACAAGATCGCCTGGATCCGGTTCGACGCGGGCCGGATCCTCAGCACCCGCTCCCGAGGCAAGGACGTCTACTACCTCCCCGGCGGCAAACGCGAACCCGGCGAGACCGACCTCCAGACTCTCGTCCGCGAAATCGACGAGGAGCTCGCCGTCGCCATCACGCCCGAGAGCGCGAAGCATTTCGGCGACTTCCAAGCCCAGGCGCACGGCCACGCAGCAGGCACCCTTGTCCGGATGACCTGCTACACCGCCGACTACCGCGGCACCTTGACCCCCAGCAGCGAGATCGAGGAAATCGTCTGGCTGACCTACGCCGACCGGAGCCAGGTTTCCCCGGTCGACCAGGTCATCTTCGACCACCTGCGCGAGACCGGCCTGCTAGCGGACGCTCCACATTAGACACTCATCGCGCGCGCCTGGAGCGAAAAGCGCCCGTTAAACCTCCGGCACACCGTACCCCCCTCCCCCGCCAGACTCGCACCGCAGCACGTCCCCGCGCCGCACGCGAAGGCTGTTCACCTTCAACATCTCCCGCGCCTCCGGCGTCCCCGGATTCAGCACCACTCGCGGCGGCGCGCCCGACGACCCGCCGAACAGGCCCCACGCGGGGGTTACCGAGCGCTCCCACCACAGCGACAGGTCCTGATCCGCTTCCATCACGTACTCCCGGATCACCCCGTCCCCGCCGCGCCAGCGGCCCGCGCCTCCCGAGCCCGTGCGGATGCGGTATTCGTTCACCCGCACCGGATACAGCGTTTCGACCACCTCCACCGGCAGGTCGCGCAGCGAGCCGTTGACGTTGTTGATCAGCGCAGTCTCCCCGTCACCGCCATCCCAGGCACCCCAGCCGCCGACGGTCGCTTCCAGGGTCACGAACGGCTCGCCCGTCCGCGGGTGGTCGCCAGCGAACTGCACGATCATCGAATCGCCGTAGCTGGCCGCGGCGACGCGGTCCGGCATCGCGGGCGCGAGCGCGGCCACCACGAGATCGATCAGCATGCCGAGGCTCGAGTAGTAGTACTGGCACGCCGCCGGTTCCCGCGCGCCGAGCATCGACCCGTCGCGGACCTGGACGTCCAGCGGCGCGAACGAACCGCCGTTCAGGCTCACCTGCGGCGAGATCAGCAGCTTGTACCCGACCCGCGCGGCGGAAATCGCCTGGGAGCGGCCGCAGTTGACCGGGCCGGTGGCCTGGTCGGCGCAGTCGGTGAGGTCGATCGTCATCGATTCGCCCTCGACGACGACCCGCACGCGCACCTTCAGCGGCGTGTCCGGGTCGATCGCGTCGTTGTCCAGGTACCCAGTCGCCTCGTATTCGCCGTCCGGGATCGCGGCGATCCGTTCGCGTTCCAGCCGCTCGGTCTGGGCGAAGATCTGCTCGCGCGCGGCGTCGACGGTTTCCGCGCCGTAGCGGGCGAACAACTCGCCGAGGCGCCGCACGCCCATCCGAGCACAGGCGATCTGCGCGCGCATGTCCCCGAGGGTCACGTACGGAAACCGCACGTTCGTCTCGATCAACCGCAGGATGTCCATGCATTCGACGCCGCCCGCGACGATTCGCGTCGGACCCATCCGGAGGCCCTCTTGGTAGATGTTCGTCGAATCCATCGAACCGCCGGGATCCTTGGAACCCATGTCGATCCAGTGCGCCCGGGAAGCCGCGAAGCCGACCAGTTCGTCGCCGACGAAAATCGGCGCGTACACGGTGCAGTCGTTGAGATGCGTGCCGCCGATGTAGGAGTCGTTGAGCACCCACACGTCGCCGGGCTGCCAGACGTCCGCGCCGAACAGATCCTCGGTGTGCCTGGTGCAGATCTCCAGGTTCCCCAGGAAAATCGGCAGCCCCGAGGACTGGCCGAGGACGCGGTGGTTCCGGTCCAGCAGCGCGACGGCGCAGTCTTTGCCCTCGTAGATCGTCGGCGTGTAGGACGACCGGATCAGGGTCATGTTCATGTCCTCGGCCGCCTGGATCAGCGCCGAGCGGATGATTTCGGTGGTGACGGGGCTGATGCTCACGCGTGTTCCTCCTGCAGGTGGCCGGCGGCCGCGAGGGTGACGACCAGGAAGCCGCGGTCGTCGACGGCGAGTTCGGCGTCCGGCGGGACGACCGTGGTGGCGGTTTCCTCGTGCACGATCGCGGGTCCGGCCAGCCGGCTCCCGGGGGCGAGCGACGAGCGCGCCACGATCGCGGTGGGCACCGGCTGTCCGGCGAAGACGACGTCGCGGACCACCGGATCCGGCCGTTCGAGGTTCGCTTCGGCGGCCGCCGCGGAACGGTCGACAACGCCGTGGCCGGTGGTGCGGAGCGCGACGAACTGCACGGGCGCGCCGGGGGTCGCGTGCCCGTACCGCTGGTGGTGGATCTCGGCGAACCGCGCTTCGACGGCGGGCAGGAAATCGGGGCTGTCAACCGGGTCGTCGTCCAGGATCGGCACGGTCAGGGTGTAATCCTGACTTTCGTAGCGCATGTCGACGCCGTGCGTCACCGAGCGGCGGTCCTCGGGGATTCCCTGCTCCTGCAACGCTTCCAGCGCCTGATCGCGCAGTGAATCGAGCGCCACCCGCAGCGCGCGCGTGTCGAGTTCGGCTCCGTTGGCGAAGAACTGCATGGTGAAGTCCCGCCGGACGTCCGCCTCCAGCATTCCCCACGCCGAGAACGCGCCGGGGAACCGCGGCACGATCACCTCGGTGATGCCGATTTCCTGCGCGATGAACGCCGCGTGCATCGGCCCGGCACCGCCGAACGCGAGCAGCGCGAACTGGCCCGGCTCGCGACCGTGCTCGACGGTCAGAGTGCGGATCGCCTGCGCCATCTTGGCGTTTCCGACGTCGCAAATCCCGGACGCCAGCTCGATCGGGTCCATGCTCAGCTGCTGCGCCAGCGTCGAGACGGCGGTGCGCGCGGCGTCCAGGTCGAGCGGCATGCCGCCGCCGGCGAACGACTCGGGATCGACCCGGCCGAGCACGCAGTTCGCGTCGGTGACCGTCGCCTGCGTGCCGCCGCGGCCGTAGCACGCCGGACCGGGCACCGCGCCCGCCGATTCGGGTCCGACCCGCAGCGCGTCGCCCTCGGCGTAGGCGAGCGAACCGCCGCCCGCGCCGACGGTGTGCAGGTTGACCAGCGGCATCAGCAGCGGGAAACCCTCCGCCTCGCCGTCCGGCGAAACGTCGGCGGCGTAGTCCATGACCAGGGAGACATCGAACGAGGTCCCGCCCATGTCCACGCAGATCAGGTCGGGACGCCCGAGCAGCTTCGCCGCCGCGACGCCGCCCATCGTGCCGCCGACGGGGCCGGACAGCAGGGTCTGCAAGGGATGCCGCCGCGCGAACCCCGCGTTGACCAGGCCACCGGAGGACTGCATGACGTGCACCGGGACGTGCAGGCCCTTCTCGGTGAACCGCGCTTCGATGCGGTCGAGGTAGCGGTGCACCGACGGGCCGGTGTAGGCCTCGAGCACGGCGGTCGACGTCCGCTCGTACTCCCGCCATTCCGGCGCGACCTCGTGGGAGAGCACGACCAGCGCGTCGTCGCCGAGCTCGTCCCGCAGGATCTCCCCGGCCCGGCGTTCGTGCCCGGAATCCAAGTAGGAGAACAGGAAACACACCGCGACGGCCTCGAAACCCTCTTCGCGCACGCGTTTCGCGACCAGCCGCACGGCGTCCTCGTCGAGCGGTTCGAGCTCCGCGCCGGTGGCGTCGAGCCGTCCGGCGACCTCCGCGACCGCTTCCGGGCCGACGAGCGGCGCGGGCTTGCGGTAATGCAGGTCGAACAGCCGGTTCCGGTTGCCGCGCGCGATCCGGTAGACGTCGCCGATCCCCTTCGTGGTCAGGATCAGCACCTTCGCGCCGCGCCGTTCGAGCAGCGCGTTCAGGCCTTGCGTGGTGCCGTGCACGAAGAACTCGATCTCCGCGAACGGCAGGTCGAACCCTTCCAGCGCGCCGAAAACGCCGCGCGCGAGGTCGTCGGGGGTGGTGAGCACCTTGCCCGCGCGCAGCCGCTGCGTCGCGCCGTCGTGGACGACCACGTCGGTGAAGGTGCCGCCGATGTCCATGGCGACCCGGTAGGTCATGGGAACTCCTTGTCGGATAAGGGAAATCAGGTGAGCGCGCGACCCTCGGTCTCGGGCAGCGGAAGGACAGCGAGCAGCGCGACGACGAGGAAGGCGACGATCGACGCGACGGTCAGCGACGACGCCACCCCGTGGTCCATCATCGCGCCGATCACCGGCACCGAAACGGTGTTCGCCAGCAGGATCGCCGAGGTGGACCAGGAGTAGCCGACGCCGCGCAGCCCGGTCGGCAGCACCTCGGCCGACCAGGTGTTCCAGATGCCCCAGGCGCCGAGCGAGAAGAACGCGAGGATCAGGTTGCCCGCGTACAGCTGCGTGGAACCGGTGGCGAGGCCGAACAGCACGCCGCCGATCGCCGAGGCCAGCGCGAACAGCAGGAAGATCCGCTTGCGCCCGTGCCGTCGGGTCAGCCACGCGGCGAGCAGGTAGCCGGGCACGGACACCACCTGCGTCACCGCGACGAACCACAGCGCGCCGGACACGCTCAGCCCGCGGTTCTGCAGCAGGACCGGCAGCCAGGTCTGCAAACCCCAATAACCCCAGCTGAAGGTGAACGACGTGAGCAGCATCGGCAGGAACCGGCGGCGCACCGGCGAACGGAACAGGTTGCGCACCGCGCCCGCCTTGCGGTCGGCGTCCTCGACGGAAAACCTTGTGTCGGCGGGGATTCCCGCACCGAGACCACGCAAGACCGCGGCGGCCTCCGCGTGCCGCCCGCGCCGCGCGAGCCAGTACGGCGATTCGGGCACCCAGCGCAGCACGGCGAACGCCCACAGCCCGGCCAGCGCGGCGACAACGGCGACCGCACGCCAGCTGATCGTGCCGAGCGACTGGCTCACGCCGATGCACAGCAGCGTACCGATCGGAAACCCGATGCTGAGCGCGACCGCGCCTTGGCCGCGGCGAGCGGTCGGCAGCAGTTCGAGGAAGTACGGGAACGTGACCGCGTAAACCCCGCCGAACGCGACGCCGGACAGGAATCGCAGCACGACGAACGGCCAGAACGCCGGCGAAAGTCCCGCGGCCAGCGCGAGGACCGCGTAGATCAGCAGGCTCGCGACCGTCACGCGGCGGCGGCCGAGCCGGTCGATCAGCCCTCCCCACAGCAACGCGCCGGGCACCATGCCGAACGCGACCGCGGACAGGGCCCAGCCCAGTTTCGTGTTGTCCACGCCGAATTCGCCCGCGATCCCGTTCGAGACGTAGACCAGCCCGACCTGTTCCCAGGCCTCGACGACGAACGCGAAGAACAGCACCGATCCGGCGAGCCAATGCCGTCGGGTCAGCCCCATCCCGGTGCAGACGTCGCCGACGGTCGGCGCGGCAGCGGTGGGCGGGGCGGGCTCGTGCGGGGCGGCCATGGCGCCTCCTATCATCATCAAAACGTTTTGATGAGCTTTCGCGGCATCAAACCCGCGCGCCGGTGCGGTGTCAAGACCTCCTGGGCCGGCCGGTGGGCGATACTGGGCCGTCCGGAGGCAGCGCGAAGGGGAACGACGGTGGAGACCGAGGGCGGCAAACGGCCGGTGACGATCCGGGAGGTCGCCGAGCGCGCCGGGGTTTCGATCAGCACGGTTTCGCACGCGCTTTCCGGGCGCAGGCCCATTTCCGCGGCGACCAAGGCGCGGGTGCGCGAGGCCGCGGCGGAGCTGGGCTACGACCCGAACCCGAACGCGCGCTCGCTCCGCACCGGCCGGTCCGGGCTGGTCGGGCTCATCCTGCGGCCGCGCTACGCGGTGGCCGGCACGCCCGACCGCGCCGAGACGTTCAACCGGCTCGTCGGGTCGATCGCGACCGAGATGCTGCGGCACAAGACCGGCCTGATCCACGTCCCCGACCTGCACGACCCGGCGGTGGCGAGCGTGCCGATGGACGGCTGCATCGTGGCCCACCCCTACGGCCGCGACACCGCGCTCGCCGAACTGCTCGGCCGCGGCCTGCCGGTGGTGACCGTCGAGGAGGATCCGGAACAGCCGGACCTGCCGTGGGCGGTGCGGCTGGACTACCCACCGGTGGTCGAGGCGCTGCTGGACCACCTCTACGACCAGGGCGCGCGCGACGTGCTGCTGCTGTCCGGGACCGAGGACAACGCCTGGAACCGGCGGCCGCGCGAAACCTATCTCGCGTGGTGCAAACGGCGCGCACTGCCGCCGCGGACCGCCTTGCTCAGCGAGGGCTTGACTCCCGGAGACGTGCCCGAACTGGTGCAGCCCTTGCTGTCCGGCCCGGACCGGCCGGACGCGATCGTGGTCGCGACCAGCGATTTCGCCCCGCTCATCGCCGACGCCGCGGTCGCACAGGGCCTGCGCATCCCGGACGATCTGCTGCTCGCCGCACTGACCGACAGCGAACACGCCCGCACGAGCACCCCGCCGATCACCGCGATGGACCTGACGCACGAAGCTTTGGCCGAACGCGCGGTCGACCTGATGCTGGCGCGGTTGTCGGGTGCCGAAACGCCTGCGGGGCCGGTGTTCCTGACTCCGGAACTGCGACTTCGGGGGTCGACTCGGCGCGGAGGCTGACTCGCGACGGGATGCGCCGCGCTTTTCGCCGCGCGTCCAGCACTCGCGAGCCTGGCGGCCGCCCGTTCCCGCTGCCGGGATGAGCCGCGCTTTCGCCGCACCTCCAACACGCGCGAACCCGGCGGCCGCCCGTTTCCGCCGCCGGGATGAGCCGCGCTTTCCCCGGTGCGTCCAGCACTCGCCAGGTCGAGCCCGGCGGCCGCCAGTTCCCACCGCCGTTTTCGCAGCACCTCCAACACGCGCGAGCCCAGCGGCCGCCCGTTCCCGCCGCCGAGATGAGCCGCGCTTCCCCAGGCGCGTCCAGCACTTGCCAGGTCGAACCTGGCAGCCGCCAGTTCCCACCGCCGCTTTTCGCAGCACCTCCAACACTCGCCAGGTCGAGCCTGGCGGCCGCCTTCCCGCTGCCGGTCCGGGACCGCGCGCACCCCATCAGCCGCAGCCGCCCCCCACGGCGAACCGCGCCAGCCCAACGCTGTTCCCCGCCAAGCCAGTACTTGCCTAAGAGGAAAGTGACGGGGTACTTTCTCCTCAAGCAAGTACTCTCGGACAGACAAGGAGGCGGCCATGGCTGAGCAACCCTCCCCGGAAGAGGCGGCCCGCGCGTTGCGGGACGTCGACCACCGCAGGGACCAGGCACTGGACGAACTGCACGGCGCGAAGTGGGTGGACGTCGTCTTCGCGCTCGTCGTCTTCCTGTATCTGGCTTCGGCGGACTTCCTGCCCAGCGCAGCCGAGTGGAAGGGCCTCGTCCTGGCCGTGCTCGTCGTGGGCTACGTGCTGATGCTGCGCACCCGCCGAGGTGCGGCGGTGCTGGGTCACCGCGTGCGAGTGGACAAGTCCGCGATCCGGCCGAGGTTCGCCATCGCGCTCGTCTTCGTCCTCGTGTGCGTGGCGGCGGCCGTCGCGCTGGCGCTGCTGCACATACAGATCCCTTACGGGAACACAATCCTGGGCGCAGTACTGGCGATCGCGCTGATCGGGTTCGGACAGCACTTGCGGCGAGGGTTGGCCGCGCTGATCCGGCGCAGCCGTTCGGGAGGCGCGCCGCATGGCCATGCCTGATCTGGATCCGCTCCTGCTCGACCCCACCCGGCTGTCCATCGCGGCGTTGCTGTCCGGGACCGAGTGGGCGGAGTTCAGCTGGGTCCGCGACTCGGCCGGGCTGTCGGATTCCGCGCTGTCCAAGCAGATCGCGAACCTGGCCAACGCCGGATACGTCGAAGTCAAAAAGGGGTACGTGGGCAAACGTCCGCGAACTTGGCTCAACCTCAGCGGTTCCGGGCACCAGGCGCTGCGTGCGCACATCGCGGCACTGAATCAGATCGTCGAGCAGTCGCAGCGGGTGGAACGCCGCAGCTGAGTCTGCCCGAAGTGTCCACTGTGGAGTAAATGGCCGATCGCGGCGACCTGCTGGCCACCGCGATCGGCCGTCCGGCTAGTCGACCGGCGTGACCTCGGCCATTTCCGACCAGGCCGCACCGTCGAGGTTCTGGTAGTTGATCTCGGGCTTCTTCGCGACGACCGTCGACATGAACGGGAAGAACTCCTGCGCGTGCTTGGTCGCGACGTGCGCGTCCCCGGCGGCGCTGTCGGCGAAGACCTCGACCATGACGAACTCGTTCTCGTCGCCGCCGTTCTGGTAGTAGTCGAACGAGACGTTGCCCGGTTCGCTCCGCACGTTCGCGGTGTAGCGCTCGATGCCTTCCAGCCACTCGGCTCGCTTCTCGGGACGGATCTGTGCTTTGAGGACGATCAAGATCATGCCCCGAGTATCGCAAGCGACCGGCTACCCAGCGACCGCTGCGGCGCGAATCACCCGTGCCCCGGCCAAAGCCGTCACCAGCAGCACCACTCCTCCCCCGAACACCGCGCTCGCCAGGAACGGCCAGACGCTGAACGCGGCCGCCGGACCGCCCGTCTTGACGATCGAGAACGGCAGCACGCACAGCACCGAACCCACGACCGCGACGAAGATCGCCAGCGCGGCCGCGGCGGCGGTTTCGCGCAGGAGCATGCCGCGGACCTGCCGGACGGTCGAGCCGATCAGCGACAGCGTCGCGAACTCCGTCCGCCGGTCGCCGATCGCTGCCACCAGGTTGTTGGTCAGCGCGATCGCCATGAAGAGCGAAATCAGGACGACCACCAGGTAGTTGATCGACGCCAGCACCTCGCCGGTGCTGCCCGGGACGCTGTGCTGGTTTTCGATGCCCTGCATGGCGAGCGTGCCCGCGGAAACGCCGACCAGCAGGGTCAGGAAAGTGACGATCGGACGGGCGCGTTCCGGAGCCGCGCGCAGGTTCACGCCCGCCAGGTGCGCCTCGGCGTTCTTCGCCCCGCGCGAAAGCCGGCCGACGATCCGGTTGGCCGCGGCGATCAGTTCCGGGGCAAGAATCGCGAACCCGATCGAGCAAAGCACTACGGCCGGACCGGTCAGGCCGGTGGTCGCGATGCTGTCGGCAGGCAGGGCGAGCACCGCGCTTGCCGAGCCGAAACCCGCTGCCAGCAACACCATCGCGGAGATCCGCCGCAGCCGAGCCGACCTGGCGCGGCGCGGGCCGGACAACGCTTCCTCCACCGGGCTCCGCCGAGCCGGGCCGCGACTGCCGATCCACGCGGCGAGGACTCCGGCCAGCAGCACCACCGCGACACCGAGCAACGGCAGCCCGATGCCGGGTGCGTACGACGTACGCGGCGAGGTGAGCCCGGTCGACCGCACGCCGGTCAGCAGCAGGAGCCCGAGCAGGTAGCCGAGCCCCAGCCCGGGCAGCGCGGCCACGGCGGTGATCGCGAGGGTTTCCATCGAAACCAGCACGCGGATCTGCCGCGGAGCCGCACCGATCAGCCGCAATCCGCCGATCTCGCCGGACCGCCCGGCGAGCGTGACGCCGATCGTCGACACCATCGCGAACACGACGATCGCCACCACCCAGCCGCCCAGGATCAGCGGGAACTGGGTGAGGAATCCCCGATCGGCAGCGGCGGTGGCGCCGGAGAGGCCGGTTCCGAGCAGGGCGGTCATCGCGACCACGAGCGCCATCCCGACGAGCGCGACCAGACCGGTGGCCACCGCGGCGGCCCGATGGTGGCCGAAGAGCCGTAGAGCCAGTCTCAGCATGTCAATCCCCCTTCGATCTTGCTGTGGTCACCGGACATTCGCGCCGGATCACCGAGCACTCACGGCATTCGCGGCTCGCTCCGCGGACTCGACCAGCACCGCCATCCGGTTCGCCACCGCCGCCGCGGTGGGCCGGGCCAGCTGGTCGACCACCAGGCCGTCGGCCAGGAACAGGACCGCGTCGGCATAAGACGCGGCCACCGGGTCGTGCGTCACCATCACGATCGTCTGCCCCCGGTCCGCCAGATGCCGCAGCAGGCCCAGCACTTCCCGCGCGCTGCGGATGTCCAGCGCGCCGGTCGGTTCGTCGGCGAACACCACCTCCGGGTCCGTCACCAGCGCCCGGGCCACGGCCACCCGTTGCTGCTGACCGCCGGAAAGCTGTCCCGGCCGGTGTCCCCCGCGCTGCGCGAGGCCGACCTGTGCCAGCAACGCCGCAGTGCGCCGCGGGTCCGGAGCACGGCCGTCCAACCGCAGCGGCAGTTCGATGTTCTCCTCCGCGGTCAGCGCGGGCAGCAGGTTGAACTGCTGGAACACGAAACCGATCCGCTGACGGCGCAGTTCCGCCAGCCGTGGTTCATCCAAAGTGGACAGATCCGTGCCGTCCAGTTCGACGGTCCCCTCGGTCGGGGTGCGCAGACCGGCCGCGCAGTGCAGCAACGTGGTTTTCCCTGAGCCCGACGGGCCCATGATCGCGGCGAAAGCACCGCGCGGAACGTCCAGGTCCACGCCCCGCAGTGCGTCGACCGGGCCGCCTTCGCCGTCGAAGCGGCAGCGCAGCCGCCGGGTGCGGATCGCGGGTGCGGTCATCTCGAGTCCTCCCAGAGTTATGAACGCTCGTTTAAAACGAACGTTTACCTGATACGGTAGCACGCGTGGGACACCGCGAGAACCTGATCACCGCCGCCCGGGAATGCCTCCTCAAGGCCGGTTACGCGCGCACTACGGTGCGCGACCTCGTCGCCGCCTCCGGAGCGAACCAGGCGTCGATCAACTACCACTTCGGGTCGAAAGAACAGCTGCTCACGCAGGCGCTGCAGGACCTCAACGCGGAGTGGGGCGAGCTGCTGTTCGCCGTCCTCTCCGATCCGGACGACGAGAAAGCCGGGCCGGAGCGGCGCTGGGCGCGGATCATCGAGTCCATCCAGGAGCACCGCGAACTGTGGTTCGTGAACTTCGAGAGCATCAGCTACCTCCAACACGACGAAACGATCCGGAAGATCAACGCGGACGGCCAGCAACAGGCGCGCGTCTCGCTCGCGAAGGCCTTCGGCGATCTCGGACCGGACGCCGACCCGAAGGACGTCCACGCGATCGGCGCGCACTACTACTCGCTGCTCGTCGGGACCGCGCTGCAGTGGCTGACCGATCCGGAGAACGCTCCCTCAGCGGCGGACGTCGTCCGCGCCGACTGGCGATCGGTCTAAACCGGAGCAAACGCGGGTCTCGTCGGCGACCAGCAAGGCGAACAACCCGAACTGGCCGAGGAAATCCCGCAGTCCGCAGCCGAGTTCGTTCCGCGCGGAGCCGCGGCCGATCGTCGCGCCGCCGCACATCACGCTGACGTCACGGATCCCCGGCCCCCGCGGCAGCTCCGTTGACACGTCAGCCATCCGGGTGACATGATTCCGCCACCGCTTGGAAACGTTTCCAAACCATCCAGAGCGTAGCTTGGAAACGTTTCCAACAGCGGTTTCCGCCGCTGTTGCTGTGTCCGACTGGGAGGGACGATGACGTCAACCCGAGCCACGCTGATCCAGGTGGCCGAGCGCGCCGGCGTGTCGCTGGCTTCGACCTCGCGCGCGCTGCACGGGTCCGGCGCGAGCAAGGCGATGGTCGAGCGCGTGCGGGCCGCCGCGGCGGAGCTCGGGTACAGCGCGGACGCGATCGGGCGGTCGTTGCGGCTGAAGAAGACGTCGCAGATCGCGTTCGCGGTGGCGGACATCGGCAACCCGGTCTACGTCGAGATCATGCGCGGCATCCACGAGGTCCTGGCGCCGCACGGGTACCGGGTCGTGGTGATGTCCACCGGGGACACCGCGGCGTCGACCGCCGAGCTCATGCACAGCCTGCACGGCGGGTTCGTCGACGGGATGATCGTGATCCCGCTGCGCACCGACGACGAGCTGATCGAGCAGATCGGCCGGGCCCCGGTGCCGGTCGTGGTGATCGGCCGGGCGATGAGCGACCGCGGGATCAGTTCGGTCTCCACCGATTCCGCGGCCGGGATCGGCGCGGCGGTGCAGCACGTGGTTTCGCTGGGCCGCCGCCGGATCGGGTTCCTCAACGGGCCGCTCGACACCACGCCGGGCTCTTCGCGCCAGCGCGGATTCGACGAGGCAGTGTCCGCAAAGGACTTCGCCGCGCAGACGGACGTCGAGGTCGCCGCCGATTTCACCGTCGCAGCGGGGATCGAGGCGGCGCGGAAGCTGCTCGACCGTCCACAACGGCCGGACGCCATCGTCGCCGCCAACGACCTGCTCGCCATCGGAGCCATCCGCGCCGCCCACGAACTCGGGCTCAGCATCCCGCGCGACGTCGCCGTCACCGGGATGGACGACACCGAGCTCGGGCAGGTTTTCCTGCCCCGGCTGACCAGCGTGTCCCTCGGTTCGGCCGAGCGCGGGCGCGCCGCCGCTCGGCTCATGCTCGGGCTCACCGACGACGCCGAGGCTCCGGCGCAGCAGATCTCGGTCGGGACCGAGCTGTTCGTCCGGGAGTCCACTCGGGAATCCACTCCGGACCAGACCGCGGAGGACGCAGAATGACCACCGCGACGCAGCCGCGGGTCGCCCCCGCTCCCCCGCCGCGCCCGAAGAAGACCACTCAGGCGCGCACCCGCCGGCGCGAGGCGATCGCGCTGGTCATGCCGTCGCTGATCCCGATCCTGGTGCTGTCGGTGGCCCCGCTGGTGATCGGCATCGTGCTCGCCTTCACCGACACCCGCCTGGTGCGGCATCCGGACTTCGGCTTCGCCGGGATCGACAACTTCGTCCGTCTCGGCGGGAACTCGCTGTTCTGGGACTCGCTCCGGATCGGTCTGATTTGGACGGTCGGGGTGACCGTCCTGCAACTGGCCGCCGCGATGGGTCTCGCGCTGCTGCTCAATTCCGGTCTCAAACTCCAGGGCCTCACGCGGGTGCTCGCGCTCATTCCGTGGGCAATGCCGCCGGTGGTCGTCGCGATCATGTGGCAAATGATTTACTCGGCCAACGGCGGTCCGCTCAACGCGTTCCTCGGCAGCATCGGATTGCCGGACGGAATCAACTGGCTCGGCGATTTCAACACCGCGCTGCCCGCGGTGATCGTGGTCGGCGTCTGGGTCGGCATGCCGCAGACCACCGTGACGCTTCTCGCTGGCCTGCAACAGATCCCGGCTGAACTGCACGAGGCGGCAGCGGTGGACGGAGCCGGGGCGTGGCGGCGGTTCACCGCGGTGACCTGGCCGAGCATGCGCCCGATCGTCAGTTCGATCACTTCCCTCAATTTTATCTGGAATTTCAATTCCTTCTCGCTCGTTTACGTGCTCACCGCGGGCGGCCCGGGCGGAAAAACCATGGTCCCGATGCTGTTCGTTTACCTCGAAGCGTTCAAGAACCGCGAAATCGGCTACGCCGCCGCGATGGGGCTGGTCCTCGTGATCGTGGTCGTCGCGCTGCTCGCGATCTACCTGCGGTCGCAGTTCCGCGGCGACCGCCCGGAAAGGGGGCGGTGATCCATGCGCTGGTCCGTGCGCCCCGCGCAGTACCTGGCTCTCGTGCTGTACCTGCTGTTCCTCGGTTTTCCGCTGCTGTGGCTGATTTCCGCGTCGGTGAAGTCGTCGGCGGAGCTGAACTCGCTGTCGGTCAACCTGATCCCGAGCGAATGGCATTGGGACAACTACGGCGAGGCGCTCTCCCGCCAGGGCCTGCTGCATTCGGCGTTCAACAGCCTGCTGGTCGCGCTGGCCAGCACCGTGCTCGCGATCCTGATCTCGGTGCCCGCGGCCTACGTGCTGGCCCGGCTCAAGGGCAAGCTGCGCGTCGCGGGCGTCACCTGGATCCTGGTCAGCCAGGTGTTCCCGGTGGTGCTGGTGATCCTGCCGCTGTTCCTCGTGCTGCGGACGCTCGGCCTCGCCGACAGCCTCGTCGGGCTGACGCTCGTGCACACCACCTACATCCTCCCGTTCGCGCTGTGGATGCTGCAGGGCTATGTCGCGGCGATCCCGGTGGAACTCGAGGAGGCCGGGGCGATGGACGGCGCGAACCGGTTCACCGTGCTGCGCACCATCGTGTTCCCGCTGCTGGCCCCCGGCGTGGTCGCGACGGCGATGTTCAGCTTCGTGTCGTCGTGGAACGAGTTCTTCTTCGCGCTGGTGCTGCTGCAGACGCCGGAGAACTACACGCTGCCGATCACGCTGACCATGTTCATCGGCGGCGAGGGCAAGGTCGCCCTCGGTCCGCTGGCCGCGGGCGCGGTGCTCGCGGCGATCCCGAGCATCGCCTTCTTCAGCCTGCTGCGGAAGCGGCTCACCGGCGGCCTCATGGCCGGGGCGGTGAAGGGATGAGCCCCAACCCCATCGGAAACAGTTCGAAAGGTCGGTCGATGAAGACACGACGCGCGGCAGTCGCCGCCAGCCTCGCCCTCACCAGCCTGCTCGCCGCCGCGTGCGGCGGCAGCGGCGGGGACAGCGAGGACGGCGGCCCGGTCACCCTCACGTTCCAGTCCCTGTCGGACCAGCCCGCCGCGATCGCCGCCACGAACAAGATCGTCGGGGCGTGGAACCAGGCGCATCCGGACACGCAGGTGAAGGTCGTCCAGGCCGGCTGGGACAGCGCCTACGACAAGCTGATCACCCAGTTCAACGCGGGCACCGCGCCGGACATCGTGCACTACGAGGCGGCCGGGATCGGCCCGTTCGCGACCGACGGCTACCTCGCCGACCTCTCCCCCTACCTGTCCGAGCAGAAGCGCGCGGACATCCCGAAGGGCGTGCTCGACTCGGTGACGGTCGACGGCAAGGTCGTCGCCTACCCGACCGAGCTGCAGTCCTATGTGGTCTTCGCGAACAAGAAGCTGCTGGAGCAGTCCGGCGCGCAGCTCCCGACCGGCGAGACGATGACCTGGGACCAGCTGCGCCAGATGGCCAAGACCGCCACGAAGGACGGCAAGTACGGCCTGGGCTGGGGCCTGTCGAGCCCGACCGCGACGTTCGTGGCGATGGCACCGGCGTTCGGCGGCAAGTACTTCGAGGGCACCGGCGACCAGGCTCAGATCACTGTCGGCCAGGGCGAAATGGCGCTGCCGCAGCTCGTGCACGACATGAACGCGACCGACCACTCGATCCTGCCGGTGACGCTGACCCAGTCCGGAGGCAAGGCGCTGGCCCCGTTCTACGCGGGCCAGGTCGCGATGACCGTGCAGGGCTCCTACCAGGCGGCGAACATCGAGAAGGACGCGCCGAAGGACCTCGACTGGGTCGCGCTGCCGCCCATCGCGGGTCCGGCCGGACCGGCGCAGGCAGCGAACCCGCAGACGCTGTCGGTCAACAAGGACTCGAAGCACGTCGAGCAGGCCGCGAAGTTCCTGGACTTCTTCACCAGCACCGAGAACCTCGCCGCGCTCAACGAGGCCGACACGCTGATCCCGGCGAGCAACTCCGCTCGCGAAGCGCTGGACAAGAAGCTCGGCGCCAAGAAGGGCTGGAGCACCATCCTGGCCTCGGGCAAGTACCTGACCTCGGCGCCGTATCTGTTCGCCGGCAAGTACGCGCAGTGGAAGGACACCGTCGCGACGCCCGCCTACCAGCGCTTCCTGGCGAACCAGATCGACGCGAACACGCTGGCGCAGCAGCTGAAGGACGGCTGGAAGAGCGTCGGCAAGTGACCGCCGCGCCGGGGCCGGGCGCTTGCTCCGGTCCCGGCGCGCACGACAGGTGCGGGCCGCATGCCCGTGCCGGGGAATGAAGGGACAAGCCGGTGACCTGGCTGGAGGACCGCGCGGTGGCAGTGATCACCGGCGCGGCAGTGGGGGACGCGCTCGGCGGCGCGACCGAAGGGTGGACGCCCGAGCAGATCGAGGAGCGCCACGGCGGCCGGGTGACCGGGATCGTCCCGCCGTGGTACCCGAACTGGCGGGACGCCCGCCCGATCGCGCCGTATCACAAGGGCGACGGGCACATCACCGACGACACCTTGATGACCCGCGCGATCGTGGAGGTGTACGCGAAGCGCCGCGCGCACCTCGACGCGTACTCGATGGCCGAGGACCTGGTGCCGCTGATGATCGGCGAACCGCGCTGGGTGCCGGAGCTGGAGTCGACGGCGCTGTTGCTGCAGCGGGTTTTCCTCGCTGAGAAGTGGATCGTCGCGAAGCTGCATTACGGGCATGTGGACCCGCGGGAGGCGGGCGTCGGCAACATCGTGAACTGCGGTGCGGCGATGTACATCGCACCGGTCGGGGTGGTGAACCCGGGCGATCCGCAGGCCGCGTACGCCGAGGCGATCGACCTGACCGCGCCGCACCAGTCGAGCTACGGCCGGGAGGCCGCCGGGGTGCTGGCCGCGATGGTCGCCGCCTCGGTCGCGCCGGGTGCCTCGATCGACGACGTCGTGCAGGCTGCGCTCGCGGTGTCGCACGACGGGACGTTGGCGGCGATGCGGGCGGTGGTCGACGCCTTCCAGGGGTGGAACGCCGCGCCGAAGACCGACGACGAGGAGCGTGCGCTCGCGCGGAAGATCCGCGAGGTGGTAGCGCCGTTCGATTCGGTCGGGCCGGAGTACCGGCAGATGTCGATGGACGCGCGGCGGCCGTCGCGGACCAAGGCGATCGAGGAATTGCCTGCCGCGCTGGGATTCGTGCTGGGCCATCAGGGCGATTACCGCGGTGCGGTGCTGGCTTCGGTGAACTACGGCCGGGACGCCGATTCGATCGCGTCGATGGCAGGTGCGCTCTGCGCCGGTCTCGGCGGGGCGGCCTCGGTGCCGGACGAGTGGATCGATCCGATCGGCGAGGCCAGCAAGATGGATCTGCGCGAGACCGGGCGGCTCCTCGCTTCAGCCGCGACGGACATCGTCAAAGCCGACCGCGCGCGGGTCCAGGCGCGGCTCGCCGCTCTCGACGCGCTGGCCGCGGCATGAGGCTGACCTGGGCGCAGCCCGAAGACCTGCTCGCGCACGAGTTCGTCCAGTCCACTGTGGAGGGCAAGGACGTGACCTCGGTGCGGGAGCGCTGGATCGCCGCCGGCGGTGATCCGGTGCCCGCGGTGAGCGGGGCAGGACCGCGGCCGGCGCCCTCAGCGTTGCGGGCGCTGGCCCGGACGCTGCTGGACGAACTGGCCACGCTCCCCTGCCCGCCCGCGCCGTACGAGCCCGACGGATGGGACGAGATCGTCGCGCTGCTCCCGCCCGCGCCGGTGCTCCCGGCCCCCGTCGCGGACCGCGCGCTCGGCGCGTGGACCGGCCGGGCGGCGGGTTGCCTGCTCGGCAAGCCGGTGGAGAAGATCCCGCGCGAGGGCATCGAGGAGATCCTGCGCGCGACCGGACGCTGGCCGCTGGACCGCTGGTTCACCGCGGTCGGCCTGCCGGACGACGTCGGGGCGCGGTGGCCGTGGAACCGCCGGTCGGCGCCGACTTCGCTGGAGGAGAACATCTCCGGGATGCCGGAGGACGACGACCTCAACTACCCGATCCTCGCGCTCACGCTGCTGGAACGGCACGGCCGCGAGTTCACGACGGAAGACGTCGCACAGCTCTGGTTGGAGCAGCTTCCGGCCGGACGGGTGTTCACCGCCGAGCGCGCCGCGTACCGGAACCTGCTGGACGCGCGACCGGTGCCGGAGACCGCGACGCACCTCAACCCGTTCCGCGAGTGGATCGGCGCGTTGATCCGGACCGACGTCTTCGGCTGGGTCTCCCCCGGCGACGTCCGCGGTGCCGCGCGGCTGGCGTGGGCGGACGCGCGGCTCAGCCACACCCGGAACGGCATTTACGGCGCGATGTGGGCGGCTGCGCTCGCGTCGGCGGCGATGGTGTGCGATTCCGTCCACAGCGTCCTCGATGCGGCGGAAACCGTTCTGCCGCCGGACAGTCGGCTGGCTGACGCGGTGCGGTTCGGGCGGGAGGCTGCGGCTTACGACGACGGGCTGGATCGGTTGCATGCCCGGTACGGCGACCTGCATTGGGTGCACGTGCTGAACAACGCGGCGGTGATCGCGTACGCGCTGGCCCGCGGCGATGGCGACTTCGGGCAGAGCATCTCGCTCGCTGTCACGGCTGGATGGGACACGGATTCCGCGGCCGCGACGGTCGGCGGCGTGGTGGGTGCGCTGGTGGGGCTCGACGGGATCGGCGAGCAGTGGACGAAGCCGCTCGACAACCGGATCGCGACGTCGTTGCCTGGCGGCGAGCAGCGGATCACCGACCTCGCGGCACGGACGGCCGGGGTGCTGCGATGACCGGGCGAGTTGTCGTGGTCGGGTCCGCGAATGTCGATCTGGTGGTCGACGTTCCGCGGCATCCGGGCGCGGGCGAGACCGTCCTCGGCGGCGATTTGCGGCGCAGTCCGGGTGGCAAGGGAGCCAATCAGGCAGTCGCCGCGGCGCTCACCGGTGGCGCGGAGACGACGTTCCTCGGCGCGTTCGGTCCGGACGACGGCGCGGACTTTCTGCTGGCGTCGCTGACCGACGCCGGGGTGCGGACGGACCTGGTGTCGCGAGTGGACAGTGCGACCGGGACCGCGTTCATCATGGTGTCGCCGGACGGCGAGAACTCCATTGTGGTCGCGCCCGGGGCCAACTCGCGGCTCTCGCTTGCCGGGGAGCAACTGGAGCGGATCGCCGCGGCGGACGTCGTGCTCGCGCAACTGGAGATTCCGCTCGAAGCCGTGACCGCTGCCGCCGCGGCCCGGCGGGCTGGCGCCCGGATGGTGCTCAACGCGGCACCGTCGCGGACTCTGCCGGATCTCGACCTCGACGTGCTGATCGTCAACGAGCACGAGGCGGCCGACCTGGCGGGTGCGTCCGGTGCGCCGGAGGAATTGGCCCGGATTCTGCAGCAGCGCGCACCCGCCGTGGTGATCACGCTCGGCGCGACCGGTTGTGTTGTCGCTGAGCAGGACATCGTGCACCTGCCTGGCTTCCGAGTGTCTCCGGTGGACACCACCGGTGCCGGGGACACGTTCTGCGGCGTGCTCGCGGCGGCGCTCGCCGAGGGGCGTCCGCTCCGCGAAGCCGCCGAACGCGCCGGGGCCGCCGCGGCGCTCGCCGTCACCCGGCCCGGCGCGCAATCCGCTGTCCCGACCGTCGCAGAGGTCGCCGAGTTCGCGGCCGGAGGAAACGCCCGATGACCTACGTGTTCGACCCGCTCGTCCCGCGCCCGATCGACCAGCCGACCGAGGTCCCGCTCGGGGCGCCGCTGTCCCCCGAGCAGCTCGCGGCGCTGGACGAGGCCAAGATCTTCGTCGGCCCGGCGGATCCCGCCGACCGGCCGGAATGGCGGGCTCGGCTGCGGCAGTGGCGTGCCGACGCGCACGAGCGGCACAGCTACCACGGCCGCGCCTACGACCGGCCGGAAGCCGCGTGGGCCGCCGGATGCCACACGGTCGCGCAGGTATGGCTGTGGGACGAGTTGCTGTATTCGTTCGAGGAGCACCGATTCACGCCGGAGCGGTTCCTCGCCGACGCGCACCAGCGGTTCGGCGGCCTCGACGCGGTCGTGCTGTGGCACGCGTACCCGGTGATCGGTCTCGATGACCGCAACCAGTGGGACTTCTACCGCGACGTGCCCGGTCTCCGCGAACTGGTCGAGGTGTTCCGCTCGGCAGGCATGCGGGTGTTCGTGGACTACAACCCGTGGGACATCGGCACGCGCCGCGGCGAGGACGACGCCGCGGAGCTGTCCGCGGTGCTGGCCGATTTCGGCGCGGACGGCGTCTTCCTGGACACCTTGAAGAAGGCTGACCCCGCGCTGGTCGAGCAGCTCGAACGCGCGCGGCCTGGGGTCGTGCTGGAGGGCGAATCGAAGCTGCCGGTCGAGCGGATCGAGGATCATTCGGCGTCGTGGGCGCAGTTCTTCGCCGATTCGCCGGTGCCGGGCGTGCTGCGTTCGCACTGGTACGAGCGGCGGCACATGCAGCACCACGTGCGGCGATGGCACCGCGACCACACCGAGGAGCTGCAGTCGGCGTGGCTGAACGGCGTCGGCGTGATGGTGTGGGAAGTCGTGTTCGGCGTGTGGGTCGGCTGGTCGCAGCGAGACGCGGCGACGGTGCGCCGGATGGTGTCTGTGCAGCGTGCGGCGGGTGAGCTGCTGCGCGAGGGCGAGTGGACGCCGTTGGCGCCGCTGACGCCCGAGGCCGAAGCCGCCGGGGTTTACGCGTCGCGCTGGGAACTCGGCGACTGGACACTGTGGACGGTCGTGAACCGCTCTGACTCGGACTATCTCGGGTCCGTTGTGGACGGTCCGGTGATCGATCTGTTCGCCGACGGACGTGTGCCCGCGCGCGGGATTTCGGCGTTGCTGCGGGTCACCGATGGCGCGGCGGAGCCGTCGTGGCTGTCTCAGGTGGCGACGCTCCCCCACGATCCGCACGCGCGTTTCCCGCATCGGCTCGCGACGCGGGTCCGGCCGCAGCCGACGAACGGCACGCCCGACGACGACGCGGTCGTGGTGCCTGCCGGGCCCTACGCGCTGACGGTCCGGTACCGCGGCCGCGAGACCGGGATGTACCAGGGCGCGCCGTATGTGGACGAGTGGAAGCCGCTGCCGCCTCGGCTGCACGACGCCCGGACGCTGCAACGCGACGGTTCGCTGGCGTCGCCGGTCGCGGTCGCCGCTGCCGAGGTGACGAACGGCGATTTCGCGGAATTCCTTGCCGCTACCGGGTATCAGCCGGTCGAGCCGCATCGGTTCCTCGCGCACTGGGCCGACGGCCGTCCGCTCGCCCCGGACGAGCCGGTGACCTTTGTGGACCTCGACGACGCACGGGCGTACTGCGCGTGGCGCGGCGGCCGGTTGCCGACCGAGGACGAATGGCAGCTCGCCGGGGAGACCGGCGGGCTGCGGCGCGGCACGCCCGCGGTGTGGAACTGGACCGAAAGCGAACACTCCGACGGGAGGACCCGGTTCGTGATGCTCAAGGGCGGCAGCGATTACCGCGCCGAGGGTTCCGAGTGGTATGTCGAGGGCGGACGGCACGCGCCGGACTACAGCGTGAAGCTGCTGCTGCCCGGGTTCGGGCTGGCGCGCGGCGCGACGGTCGGCTTCCGCTGTGCGTGGGACGTGACGCGATGACCGTGTCGAGGGAGGCGTCCGCCGGGGCGCTGGCCGGGTTGCGGGTGGTCGACGCGTCGACGTTGTTCGCCGGTCCGATGGCCGCGATGCACCTCGGCGACATGGGCGCCGAGGTGATCAAGGTCGAGCATCCGTCGCGACCGGACCCGTCGCGCACGCACGGGGTGGCCAAGGGCGACGTCAACCTGTGGTGGAAGACGGTGGGGCGCAACAAGCGAACCGTCACGGCGAACCTGAGCAGCGACGGCGGGCGCGGGGTGTTCCTGGCGCTCGCCGAGACCGCGGACGTGGTGATCGAGAACTTCCGGCCGGGCACGCTCGAACGCTGGGGGCTCGGCTACGAGGAGCTGTCCGCGCGCAACCCCGGGCTGGTTCTCGCGCGGGTGACCGGTTTCGGCCAGTTCGGGCCGTACTCGCCGCGTCCCGGTTTCGGCACGCTCGCCGAGGCAATGAGCGGATTCGCCGCGGCCACCGGCGAACCGGACGGGCCGCCGACGCTGCCGCCGTTCGGGCTCGCCGACGGGGTCGCGTCGCTGGCCACCGCGTACGCGATCATGGTCGCGCTCGCCGGGCGAACTGCCGGCGGTCGCGGCCAGGTCGTGGACGTCGCGATCATCGAGCCGATTCTCGCCATGCTCGGACCGCAGATCACGCGATGGGACCAGCTCGGCACGGTCCAGCCGCGCACCGGCAACCGCTCCACGAACAACGCGCCGCGCAACACCTACCGCACGAGCGACGGGCAATGGGTGGCGGTGTCGACGTCGGCGCAGTCGATCGCGGAACGCGTGATGCGGCTGGTCGGCCGTCCGGAACTCGCGGACGAGCCGTGGTTCGCGACCGGCGCGGACCGGGCGGCGCACGCGGATGTGCTGGACGAGGCTGTCGGCGGCTGGATCGCGCAGCACACGCGGGACGAGGTCGTGGCGGCCTTCGAGGAGGCGCAGGCGGCGGTCGCGCCGATCTACGACGCGGCCGACATCGTCGCGGATCCGCAGTTCCGCACGCTGGGCACGATCCACGAGATCGAGGACCCGGAACTGGGCACGACGTTGATGCAGGGGCCGCTGTTCCGGTTGTCGGACAACGACGGCGTCATCGGCTTCACCGGACGTCCGCACGGCGCGGACACCGACGAGGTGCTCGGTTCGCTGGGCTTCACGGCGTCGCGGATCGCCGAGCTTCGGGCGGAGGGAGCGGTATGACGCCCGCGCTGACCCTGCTATACGTCCCCGCCGACCGACCCGACCGCGTCGCCAAAGCCCTCGCCTCGGACGCCGACGTCGTGCTGGTCGACCTCGAAGACGCCGTCGCTCCCGCGCAGAAGGACGCCGCACGGGACAACGCGATGCGGCTGTTGGCCGAGGTGCCCGCGTCGCGACCGGTGCAGGTGCGGATCAACCACCCGGACACGCCGTGGCACGCAGCGGACGTGACCGCGGTCGCCGCGCTGCCGACGTGGGTGGGCGCGCGACTGCCGAAGGTCGAGAGTTCGCTCGACGTCCGGTCGCACGCCGATGCCTTGCCGGGGCGGGAGTTGCACCCGCTGATCGAATCGGCGCTCGGGGTGGAGCGGGCGTTGGAGATCGCGGTCGCTTCCCCGCAGACGGCGTCGCTCGGCCTCGGCGAGGCGGATCTGCGGTCCGACCTGCGGATCGCCGACGAAGCCGGGCTCACCTGGGCGCGCAGCCGGATCGTGAATGCCGCCCGCGCCGCGCGGCTGCGCCCGCCGGCGATGTCGGTGTACGCGAACGTCCGCGACCTCGACGGCCTGGCGGAAAGCTGCCGGGCCGGGCGCGCGCTCGGCTTCCGCGGCCGCACGGCGATCCACCCGATGCAGCTGCCGACGATCCGCGCGGCTTTCCTGCCGACGGCGGAGGAGGTCGCGCGGGCGCGGGAGGTGCTGTCCCGAATGGACGGTGCCACTCAGGCCGGGGTGGGCGCGATCGCACTCGCCGACGGGACGTTCTTGGACGTCGCGATGCGAGACCAGGCCTTGGCGGTGCTCGCGCTCGTCTCCGACTAAGCCTTGTCCGCGGAAACCAAGCGCAGCAACGGGTCGAAGCGGGCCGGGCCCCCGGTCGTCAGCTGCACCGGTTCCGCGACCGGCTGATATCCGGTCACGACGACGGTGTACTCGCCGGGGAACAGGTCCTCGACGGTGTAGTGGCCCGCCTCGTCTGTCACCGTGACGCGCTGGACCTGGCCCTTCGCGTCCAGCACCGCGACCTGCGCGCCCGGGAACGGACCCCGGACCGCGTGGACAGTGCCGGTGAGCCGGACCGACCGCGCCAGTTCGAAGTTCTCGCGCACCGGCTCGGCGCCCACCTGGACATGGCGAGCCACCGGCTCCCGGCCGCCCGCCTGGACCAGCAGCAGATACGAGCCCGCCGGAGCGTCGAGCGCGAACGTGTTGTCCGCGCCGGTAGTGGTGCGGCGTACTTCGTGGGTCTCTAGAGACGTCAACGAAACAGCCGCGGTTTCCGCAGGCGCGAGGCCGCTCACCGCACCCGAAATCGCCGCGGGCGGCGCGCTTTGCGTTGTGCTGCGGCGTTTGCGCGTCCGCGACAGCAGGATGTCCACGACGCCGAACAGCAACGCGAGCCCGACCAGCGCGGTCGACCCGATCAGCCCGAGCGCGGTCGCGGAGTGGTAGTCCCCGTGCGAACGCCCGAGCTCGCCGAAGAACAGCGACCCGCCGAGCGCGGTGCCGACCGCGGAACCGATCCGCTGACCGGTCTGCAGGACGCCGGCCGCGGTGCCGCCTTCCGCGGGCGGGACTTCTTCCAGGGCGAGCGTCGAGTTCGGCGAAATCACCAGCCCGCTGCCGAACCCGCCGACGAACAACGGCCCGGCCAGCACGAACGCGGTGTTCGCGCCGGAGTAGTCGCGGACGAGCCACGCGGTCGCGGCGAGCCCGATCGCCACGAGCAGCGTGCCGAGCACGACCATCGGCCTGCCGAACCGGTGCACGAGCCGCCCGCCGATGGTCGGCGAGATCGCCGAACCGATCGCGAACGCGAGCATCGCCGAGCCGGCCTGCAGTGCCGTGTAGCCGAGGCCCTGCTGGAAGAAGAGCGTCAGGACCAGGAAAATCCCGGTGAATCCGGCGAAATAGACCATGCCGAGCGCGGAACCCATCGAGTAGCTGCGCACGGTCAGCAGCTTCAGGTTCACCAGCGGCTGCTTGCCGCGGTTGCCGAGCCAGCGCTCCCACAGCACGAACAGCACGAGCAGCCCGGCCGCGACGCCCATCAGCCACCAGCGCGGCGCGGCCGCCTGTTCCTCTTCCTCGATCAGCGGCAGCATCACCAGCACGACCGCCACGCCGAGCAGCACGCTGCCGACCAGGTCCGGCGTCCGTTTCCGGCCGCTGCGCGCGTCCTTGGGCAGCAGGCGCAGCCCGAACAGGATCGCGAGAATCCCGATCGGCAGGTTGACGTAGAAGACCCAGCGCCACCCCTGGTCGACGCCGATGCCCTGGATCAGCAACCCGCCGAGCACCGGCCCGATCGCGGTGGAAAGCCCGACCGTCGCCCCGAACGCGCCGAACGCCTTGCCCCGCTCGCGGCCGGAGAACAGCTGCTGCATCAGTCCGATGATCTGCGGGTTCAGCAACCCGCCCGCGACGCCCTGCCCCAGCCGCGCGACGACGAGCCAGGTCGCGTTCGGCGCGGCCCCGCAGAGCACGCTGGTCGCCACGAACAACGCCAGCCCGAGCAGGAACATCCGGCGGCGCCCGTAGTCGTCGCCGAGCCGCCCCGACGGCACCAGCGCGAGCCCGAACGTGAGCGCGTAGCCGGACACGACCCACGAGACGTCCGCGGGCGTCGCGCCGATCCCGTGCTCCATCGAGGGCAGCGCGACGTTGACGATGCTGACGTCGAGCAGCGTCATGAACCCCGCGATGAGGCACACCCACAAGGCGCGCCAGCGCTGCGGATCGGGCTCGGATGAAGGCGAAGCGTGCACGGACCGTCCTGATTCGAGACCGGTAAGATAATTACTGGTGTTAGAATACTCGCCCATGCCAGCGGAGCGGGACCACGTCGACGGAGTCATGGCGCAGATCACCGGCGTGCGCGAGGAAGACCGGGTCAGCAAGGCGCTGAGCTTCCGCCTGCTGCGCGCCGCCCGGCTGCTGGAAACGGAACTGCGCCGCGAATTCGACGCCTTCGGGGTCGGCCTGTGGGAAGTGGAACTGCTGGGCGCCCTCAAACGAGCCGGTCCCCCGTATCGGCTTTCGGCCGGGCAGCTGCTGGACAGCATGCGCCTGACGTCCGGCGGAGTCACCAAACGCGTCGCCGGACTCGAACGCAAAGGCTGGGTCCGCCGCGACATCGACCAGGCCGACCGACGGCAGATCCTGGTGAGCCTCACCGACGAGGGGCTGGCGCGGGCGCAGGAGGTGTTCGGGATGAAAACGCAGACGGAGGCACGGTTGCTGGGGGTTCTGCCGCGCGCGGAGCAGGAGCGGATGAACGCCGGGCTGCGGGAGTTGCTGCTGGACTGGGAAGGGCCGGACGGGCGGGGGTGATCGGTTGGGGGCCGCAGCCAGCGTCGCCGCGACGGATGCGCCGTCTCGCGCGCTCACCCGCACCCGGCACCGCGAAGCTCTCAGCCCGGCAGACTTCCGCACGCCGCGGCAGCCATCGCCGCCACGCGCACTTCCCCGCACACACGACGGCGGCTCACCCGCTAGCGCGAAGTCCCTCGCCTGGCAGGCTTCCGCACGCGGCAACAGCCATCACCGCCACGACAGACTCGCGGCCACCCGCGCGCGACGGCAGCTCACCCCGCCATGGCCAACCTCCCGGCCCGGCGCACTCCGCACGCGACAGCCGCCATCGCCGCCACGACAGACTCGCCGCCACCCGCACGCCACGGCAACTCACCCCGCCACGGCCAACCTCCCGACCCGGCAGACTCCGCACGCGACAGCCGCCATCGCCGCCACGACAGACTCGCCGCCACCCGCACGCCACGGCAACCCGCCCCGCCACGGCCACTTCGCACGCGGCAGCCGCCATCACCGTCACGACAGACTCATCGTCACGCGCACGCGGCCACAGCCCGCCTGCCGCGGCGCGCTTCCGTGTCCCGCAGACTCCCCGCACGCGGCTCTCGGCACCCGGCAGACTCGCCGCGCACGGGACCGGCCAACGCCACCGCGGTCTCGCGCGCGGACTGTGTCAGCCTCGCCGTCAGACAGGTTCCCCGCACACGGCAGCAACCAAGTCGGCGACGGCTCGTCGTCCGGCAGACGCCCGTCGGCGCCCGCGAACTCCCGGTAGACAGCTCCGCCGACGACACCCGCCGCGGGATCGGGCCGCGGGCTCAAGCTCCGGCGAACTCCCAGCACGTCGCTCCGTGTGGTTCCTCCGAAGCGACTCCCACCGCGCGGCGCAGGGTGAGCCGGTACAGGTGCCACGGCGGCGGGCCTGCGCTCGGAGCGCTGAAGGGTGCCGTCAGAGCATCCCCGGACGCCGTCGCTGGCCAGCCGCCGGAGCGGTAGACCTCGGCTAGGTGCGCCACGGTGTCGGTGTCCACCACGCGGTGGGCGTCGCCCTCGAGGACCAGGTCCAGGCCGCGCAGGCGTACCGAGATGCTGCACGCCGGGTTGGCCGCGAGGTTCCGCGAGCGGCGCGTGCCCGGGCCGCCGACGAAGTACAGGGCGTCGTCCACCCAGACCGCGCCCACGCCCGCCGAGTGGGGGCGGCCGTCTGGGCGGACGGTCGCGACGAAGAACGTCAGGTCGGCGGTCGGGGTGTCGGCGACCAGGACGTCGCGGGCGCGGCTCCACGGCAGCGGGGCGTTCCCGTAGCGGTCGAGGTTGCGGGTCGAGGTCGGTTCGTAGTCAGTCATGCCTATGCGTCGAACGGGGCGGCGTCGAATCGACACGGCCCCGCGAGCAGAGACTCAGGCGACTCCTAACGGGGCAGGGTGGTAGCGGAAACCGTCGCTGGCGCGGTCGATTCGTCCGGGCCCGAAATGCGCGGGCAGGAGAAGGGCGTCTCGTTCGACGGCCAGTTCGCACAGCGTCCGTCGGGACTCCGCGGCAGCGACTGGGTCTACGTCGCCGCCTTGGGCCAGTGTCAGGTCCGAGAACTGGAACGGGTGGTGCAGCACATCTCCGCTCACCAGCGCGTGCTGACCGCCGCCGCTGAGTTCGGCGATCAGGTGGGCGGTGGTGTGCCCGGGCAGGGAACGCAGGGTGATGCCATCTGTTACCTCGTATGGGAGGTCGATCAATTCGACCAGGCCTGCCTCCACCACCGGGAGGACGCTGTCTTCGAATGTCCTCGCCAGGTCGGCTGCCACCCCGCCTTCGGGGGCCGCGGCGTGCACCTCTTGCAGCCAGGCGTATTCGTCGGCCGCGATCAGGTACCGGGCGCGTGGGAAAGTCGGGTCCCACGAACCGTCGACCAGTTGAGTGAAGCCGCCGCAGTGGTCTGGGTGCAGGTGGGTCGCGATGACGACGTCGACGTCCTCCGGCATGACGCCCGTCGCGGCCAGGCGGTCCAAGTACGGCGTGTCGAACTGGTGGTGTGCCAGCAGGACTGGGCGTTCCTTCGCGTTGCCGTTCCCGGCGTCGAAAAGCACCGTCTGGTCCGGCGTGCGCACCAAGTACGTGGTGATCGACAGGTCGAGGTCGCCGCGGTGGTCCCCCAGTTGTTCGGGCGTGACAGCCGGGAACAGTTCCGCGGGGGCGAAGGGCCAGTGGTCCAGTTCGGTGACCGCATCGATTCGCAGCGGCCCGAGCGTGACGGTCATCGGGGCACCGCGGCCATCGCCTCGATTTCCACGGCCAGCTCCGGTTTCGCGAGCGCGGACACCACGATCAGCGACTGTGTCGGCCAGTCGCTCTCCGGGAACCAGCGGCTGAACACGTCCCCCGTCGCGGCGCGGAAACCGGGCAGGTGCTCGGTGCCGGCGACCATGCTGAAAATCTTCACCAGATGCTCCGGCCCGGCACCTGCCGCGGCGAGCACGCGTTCGATGTTCGCCAGCGCCTCGCGCGTCTGTGCTTCCGCGTCCGGCCCGGCGAGTGTGCCGTCCGGTCGTGCGCCGATCTGCCCGGCCACCACGACCAGTTCGTGATCAGCAGGAATCTGCGCGAGGTGGCTGTAGCGGCCGACCGGGCCCGCGATCGTTTCGGGATTCCAGCGCTTGCTCATCAGGGTTCCCCTCCCTTGGTTCGTGCCCACAGTTCACCACGAGGCACCGACAAAAACGGCCGAGGTCAGCCGATCGCGACCACCAGCTTTCCGAACTGGTCCCCCGACGCCAGATCGGCCAGTGCACGCGGACCGTCGGCCAGGTCGTAGACGTGGTGCACCACCGGACGTACGCGGTGTTCCGCGACCAGCGCGACCATCTGCGCGAACTCCCGCGCGCTGCCCATCGACGTGCCCAGCAGGCTGATCTGCCGGAAGAAAAGATTGCGCAGCGACAGTTCGACGTCCGGGCCGGTGGTCGCGCCGAGCGTCACCATCCGGCCGCCGGAGCGGAGGACGGAGAGGCAGGCGTCGAAGGTCGCCGAACCGATGCTGTCCACGACCAGGTCCACCGGTGCGCCGAGTTCGGCGGCCCAGTCGCCGCCGCTGCCGATCGCGCGGTCGGCGCCCAGTTCCGTTGCCCTGGCGAGCTTTTCGGGGCTGCGGGAGGTGACGCTGACCGTCGCGCCCGCAGCTTTCGCCATGGCGAGGGCGAACGTCGCGACTCCGCTGCCGATGCCCGGCAGCAGCACGTGTTCCCCTGCGGTCAGCCCGCCGCGAGTGAACAGCGCCCGGTACGCGGTGAGCGCAGCCAACGGGAGTGCGGCGGCTTCGGTCCAGCTCAGGTGTTCGGGCTTCGGCACGACATTGCCCGCCGGGACGACGACGTATTCGGCCAGCGTGCCGTTCGTCGGCACTCCGAGAATGGCGGGGACTTCCGGGACCACGTCCGGCTCGGCCCAGTCGAGGGACGGGTTGATGACGACCTCGGTACCAACCTCGACGGCGGTGTCCGCCCCCGCCGCGGCGACCACTCCGGCACCGTCCGAGCCCAGCACGGCCCAGGGATCAGCCGGGCCGCGACTGTCCACGATGAACAGATCCCGGTGGTTCAGCCCGGCCGCCTTCAGCCGGACCAGCACTTCACCCGGACCGGGCACCGGTGCCGGAACCTCCGCGACCCGCACCCCGCCGACTCCCGCCACGCCCTCGTGGACGACTGCCCGCATCGCGTTTGTTGTCACGTCCGCGAACCTAACAGCCGCCCGCACCCGCTGCCGACCTGGCGCGAATCCCGTCACAGCAGGGAATTTTCCGGTCCAGCCCGCAGTATGCCGACCGGTCCGAGCCGTTCTTTTTTCACTAGGCTAACTTGGATATATGACTCCTCGCACCGCCGCCGCGGCCCCGTTCGCCGTGCTCGGCCTCGGATGCGCGATCGCTGGCGGGCTGGCGTCCGCGGTCATCGCCCCGCAGCCGACCCCGCATGGCGCGTGGGCGGTCGCTTATCTGGTCCTCGTTGGCGGGATCGCCCAACTCGGACTCGGGGTCGGGCAGGCATTGCTCGCCCCGGCACTGCCGTCCCGTCGGCTTGTCGTCGCTCAGGTCGCGGCTTGGAATCTCGGAAATGCCGCCGTACTAGCCGGAACGCTTTCAGCGGTGACGCCCGTGGTGGACGTCGGCGGCGCGGTTCTGGTCGTCGCATTGGCACTGCTGGTTCTCGGCGTGCGCGGCAGTTCGCCGGACGGTCGCACCCGGTGGGTCAGGCACGGTTTCCGGGCGCTCGTCGTACTGCTGCTCGTCAGCATCCCGGTCGGACTCGTCCTCGCGCGGGTCGGCCCGACCTGAGTCCCAGGTCACGCCCGCAAGCCCGTTCTTTTGCACTAGTATTCTCGTAAATACTCTTTCCGGGAGGTTCCCGTGACCGGCTCGTCCGAGGTGTACATCAGCGGCACCAGCACCGACCCCGCGTTCCGCGCCAGCGAAGCCCTCCGCGCCGAATCCGGCCGGGTGCTGGCCCAGTACCGGGAAAAAGCCGCCGTGGTCACGGAACTTCAGCTCGACGGCAGCGCCCGCGAGGAGGCCAACGCCCGGCTGATCGAGTTCGCGACGGGCCGGTTGACCGAGTACCTGTCCGCCGCGGACCGCGTCCTCAACGCGACCGCCGCCGGCGCCCCCGCGACGCGCCTGCTGGTCCGCGCCTTGCGACGGATTCAGGACGCCGTGCTCCGCACCGTCGAGGAACTGCGGGAATCCGACACCTCTGCCCAGGTCAGCCATGCCGCGCAGGCATTGGACGCGCTTCTCGGCGCTTATCTCGACGCCGAAACCAGCGTCCTGCTGCCCGCGCTGGCCGATCTCCCCGGCGCGGACGTCCCCATCCTGGTCAACGACCTCCGCACGCTCCTCGACGGCGGCGAACTGGACCGCGCGGAAGTCCTCGACGTCCGCGAAATCCCGCACGGCACCCGGCATCCGCGCATCTTCGGCCGCTACGCGCGGCTCGCGCCCGGGGAATCGTTCGTGCTCGTCAACAACCACGACCCGAAGCCGCTGCGCCGCGAGTTCACCGCCACGCACGGCGAGGATTTCACGTGGGAGTACGTGGAATCCGGGCCGGAGAAGTGGCAGGTCCGGATCGGCCGCGCCGCGGTCCCGGCCTGACCCCCGATACCCGCGCCGACCCCCCTTCGGCGCGCCTCCCCGCGGCGGCCGGTCTCCCCCGCCCCGGCCGCCGCGGACCGGGCTTGCTGTGCAACGGACACGCGCACCGGCTGCTGCGCTTTGCGGGCGGAATTGCGTTGGCTGCCGCGAATTCGCGTCTCGCGCCTGACTGGCCGTTGCGGACGGGCTTACCCGTGCATCAGAAAGTCCGCGCAGCCACGCGCTTCGCAGGCGGAACTCCGGTAGTCGCCCGCGAATCCGCGCATCACCGGACGCTGCGGACCGGCCTGCTGTGCGTCACCGGACTTCGCGGATGAAACTCCGTTGGCCACCGCGAATCCGCGCCTAACCCACCGCCGCAGATGGATCGCTGGTGCATCAGAAACGCCCGCCCAGCCACCGCACTCGCGGACGGAAATCCCTTGCCCGCCTCGAATCCGCTCTCTGCGCGTGTCCGGCGTCATCGCGAATCTGCGACCCGCCGCGGAAAATCCAGCGCTGAACCGGCACCAGCGAGCATGGTCAGCGACGACGCTTACCAACAGGCTTCAAATGCGCCAAACACAACGACGGCTCGACAAACGCCTCCAACCGCTCCGCCGTCAGCGGTGCTCGTACCTCCTCCAGCACCCCGCGCATCAGCCCGAGATGCAGGCCGCACACCACATCCCGGCGTTCTTCCGCGATCTCTCGGAACGGGCAGTGCCGCAGCCGGATCACCGGCTGCTCCGGAGAGCCCGACGGGTCCGGAGCGAAACCGGCGTCGCTCAGCACGGTGGACAGTCTGCGGATCCCCTCGGCCTCGTCGACGCGGCGGGTCGGGGGCGGGCGGTCGGCCAGGTAGCGGCCCCACGCTTCGCCTGCGGATTCCGCGGCTTTCCCGGGATCGGCGACGTTTTCCGCGATCAGGCCGGTCAGCATTTCGGCGAGCAGGCGGTAGCTGCGGCGTCCCTCGGCTGCTTCCTCGGCGATCGCGGCGTAGACCGTCCGCGGGCGGCCGGGGCGGGTGCGGTCTTCCGTTCGGCGTTCGGCGAGGCCGGATTCGACGAGGCCCGTCCAGGTGGAACCGCGCGGTGTTGGCGTGCAGGCCGACCTGTTCGGCGACGTCCTGCACCGCTACGGGAGCGTCCGCCGACCGCAGTGCGGCCAGCACCCGGGCCCGGCTCTCGCCCAGTGCGCGGGAGGCGGGCGGATCGGTCAGCGTCTGCTCGCTCATGCGGACCAGTTTAACCGAGTTGAATGAGGTTTTCTCCGCCAGAAGCGGGGTACGGCGGGTCGCTCCCGCAGAAGCGTGCGGGGCGAACTACTGCTGGGCGGAAAGGTCCGGTCGTGGCTGCCCGGCGACCAAGGGCGTGTCCACCCCGAGGTCGCCGAGCTTCACCGCGCCGCCGGGGCTGTCGAGGGGCGCGTCGCGGCCGGGCAGGGTTTCGCTGAAGAACCGGGCGTTGTCCTCGGCGTAGATGCGCCAGCGGTCCGGAAGGTCGTCCTCGTAATAGATCGCCTCGACCGGGCACACCGGTTCGCACGCGCCGCAGTCGACGCACTCGTCCGGATGGATGTACAGCGAGCGTTCGCCGACGTAGATGCAGTCCACCGGGCACTCGTCCACGCACGCCCGGTCCATCACGTCCACGCACGGCTCCGCGATCACATACGCCACGGCCCGCCTCCTTCCGCCGTCTTTTTCACCAATGTACTCGGCAAAAAGGTCAGCCCAGCGGAATGGCGCGGAAAACCCCGTCCGGGTCGTAGCGGTGTTTGACGTCCCGCAGCCGGGCCGAGTTGGGGCCGAAGACGTTCGCCGAAGGGACGTCCGGGCCCAGCAGGTTCGCGTACGCGGCAGGCAAGGCATAGGGGGCCAACGCCGTCGACGTGGCATCCGCCCAGGCTCGGTCGTCGTTGCCCTCCCCCAGCCCGAGGATCTCGACCATGAGGTGGTCCTCCCGCACGGGGAACGCCGTGTCCGCGGCCGGAATCCGGGCGGCCAGGCCGTGGAAGTGGTGGATCGACAGTCCGGACATCGGCGAGGTCCGGCCTTCCGCGGCCGAGGCGAGCACTGACGCGGCCTCTGGAGTGAACGCCGGAAGCGACCGCGTGCGGATGGTGACTGAACGGCCGTTGGGGAACATCGCATCCCGCCGGGCGATCTCTGCCGCGTAGGACGACACCGGCTCGATTTGCGAGGCGAGCGGGGGTCCGAGGCGGGCGAGGAAGCCGTCGGGATCCGCGGCCCCGCACCAGGTGGGCCAGACCAGCACGCACAGTGAGCCGTCGGCACCGGCGAGGACGCCAGTCTGCACGGTGAGTTCGTCCGGCGCGTCGGCCTGGAGTTCGGCTACCGCAGCGAAAACCCGCGCCGCGTCCGACGCCGGGTACCAGACCGGGCCGGTCGTGATCGGCGGTGTCTCGTGCAAGCGCACGCCGAGGGCGGTCACCACGCCGAAATTCCCGCCGCCGCCCCGCAGCGCCCACCACAGGTCTGGCAACCGCGAAGCGTTGGCGATCACAACCTCGCCGTCCGCGAGCACGACCTCGGCACCGAGCAGATTGTCCGAGGCGAGCCCGTACTTGCCCAGAAAAGGACCGTATCCGCCGCCGAGCGCGAGCCCGGCGAACCCGACCGTGCCGATCGTGCCCACGACGGCGGTCAGGCCGTGCGCCTCCGCTCCCGCCAGCACATCGTTCGCCCGGGCGCCGCCGCCGACCACCGCGGCGCGCCGTCCTGGATCGACCGAGACCCGGTTCAGCGGACGCAGATCGAGCGTGATCCCGCCGTCCGCGATCGCGCGTCCGGCCCAGTCGTGCCCGCCGCTGCGCACCGACAGCGGCAGACCCAGTTCGCGCGCGGCACGCACCGAAGCCTGGACATCCGCCGTGCGCCGGCATTCAACCACCACGGCCGGACGCGCGACGACGGCGGCGTTCCAGACCGCCGCCGCCGATTCGTACTGAGGGCCGGACGTGTGCACCTGCCCGGCGGGCAGTCGGGCCCGCAAGGCACGGGCGGCATCCTCGGCAGTCATGGGCGGCTCCCCTGCTCGTCGATTCCGACTCTAGGGCCGAACCGGCCGGAAAAGGCAGCCGCGCACCGAGATTCAGCGGTTCACATAAGCCGCCGACGCCTCGCCGAGCGCCTCCAGCGCCGCCCGGACCCCGCCGTGCGCCTCCTCGCCGGACCGGCACGCGGCGATGATCGTGCGGTTCAGCACCGGCCGCGTCGCGAGCATCCGGACGCCGTCCGGCACCGGTCCGCGGGCGAGCCGCGGGACGAGCGCGGCGCCGACGTTGCCCGCGACGAGCGCCAGCTGCGTCACGTAACTCCCGATGGTGCAACTGATCCGCGGCTCCAGGTCCTGCGAACGGAGCACGTGCACGAGCCATTCGTAGCAGCCGGAACGGCCGGTCCAGCTGATCCACGACACGTCGTCCACCTCGGAGAGATCGACCGTGCGACGGTGCGCGAGCCGGTGCCCGGCGGGCAGCGCGAGATCGGCGACGTCGGAGAACAGCGTGACCTGCGTGATCCCCGCCGGCACCACGGTCGGCCGGTCCGCCCAGCTTTCGAACACCGCCACGTCGAGGTCCCCGGCGAGCACCTTCGGCAGCGTCTGTTCGGCTTCGCCCTCGCCCAGCGTCACGTTCAGCCGCGGGTGCTGTTCGGTGAGCATGGCGAGCGCGGGCGGTAGCAGCGCGTGCACGCACGTCGCGATCGACCCGATCCGCAACGGCCCGAAGACGTCCTCGCGCAGCCGCTCGAGATCCGTGCGCGCTTCGGCCAGCTGAGCCAGCACGCGTTCGGCATGCCCGACCAGCACCTGCCCGGCGCGCGTGAGCCGCACGGTCCGGCCGCGCGGCTCCAAAAGCGCCAGCCCCGCTTCCCGTTCGAGTTTCGCCAGTTGCTGCGACACCCCGGATGGCGTGACGTGCAGCGCGGCCGCCGCGCGGGCGACCGAGCCGTGCTGCGCGACCGCGTGCAGGGCGCGCATCCGATCCACACTGAACACGGTAGCGATGCTACCGGATTTTCCGCAGGAACATTCACTTGTCCTTGATAGTTAGCGCCCCCACCATAGAAGGCATGACCACCGAATCCGCCTCGTTGCCTGCCGCCGGCCCGATCGCCGCGCTCACCGGCCGCGCCGACCCCCGGCTGCTGGCCGCGGCGGGCTGCCTCTGCATCGCGCTGACCTCGGTGCTCATCAAGGTTTCCGGGGCCAGCGGCGCGACCAGCGCGTTCTGGCGCTGCGCCCTCGCGCTGCCGCTGCTCGCGATCCTCGCGTTCAGCGAGGCGCGGCGGACCCGCAAGCGCGCGAAGATCCTGCTGCCGCTGCTGGCCGGGCTCGGCCTCGGGCTCGACTTCGTCCTGTGGGGCGAGGCGATCCCGCGCGTTGGCGCGGGCGTCGCGACCATGCTGCTTTCGGTGCAGGTGGTGATCGTGCCGCTGCTGGCGTTCGTGTTCCTCAAGGAGCGGCCGGACCCGCGGTTCAAGTTCGTCGCGCCGACGCTCATCGGCGGGATCGTGCTCGCCGGCGGCGTGTTCGGCTCGTCGATGACCGGCTCGAACCCGGTGCTGGGCATGGTTTTCGCGCTCGCCGCGGGAGCGGGCTACTCGGCGTACCTGCTGTTGCTCCGGCTCAGCAGCACCCCGGCGACGCAGGTCCGTTCGCTGTCGCTGGCCACCGTGTCGGCGGGCTTCGTCTCCGTCGTGCTCGGGCTGCCGTTCGGCCGCCTCGACCTGGCGCCGAGCCTGCCCTCGCTCGGCTGGTTCGCCGCGCTCGCCCTCGTGGGCCAGGTCGTCGGGTGACTGCTGATCGCCGGGGCGCTGCCGCGGCTGGCGGCCTCGACCGGCGCGACGATGATGCTGCTGCAGCCGGTCGGCGCGGTCGCGTTCGGCTTCCTGCTGCTGAGCGAACGGCCGGGCCCGCTGCAGCTCGTCGGCTGCGTGATCGTGCTCGGCGCGGTGTGCTTCGCCGGCCGCGGCGCGGGCAAGAAGCCCGCGGTTCAGCCGTCGGCCAAGCTCAGCCCGGCCGAGTCGAGCAGCCCGCGCGCCATGTCCCTGAACTCGTCGCGGCGGTGATCGACCAGGCCGTCGCCGCCGAGCAGGTCCGCCGCCAGCTCGTCGACCGGCCAGCAGACCAGCTTGCCGTGCCGCCCGAGCAGCAGCCCGACCTCGCGGATCCGGTACAGGTCGGCGACGTCGAGCCAGGCATACAGCAGGATCTGCCACAGCCAGCGCCCGGCGCGGTCCGGATCGCCGACGGTCAGCACGGTCTTCACGTCCAGCAGCGTGCCGTCGGCGATCCCCGCTTCGGGGTCGAGCTTCCCGAGCAGGAGGTCGCCGTCGGCCCAGCCGGGCACGATGGTCGGTCCGGCGATCCCGAGCGGATAGCCCTCCGGCGGGGCGCCGCCGAGCCGCCGCAGTTCCCACAGCGCGCCGTTGTCGTGTAAGCGTTTCGCGAGTTCCGCCAGCTCGGTCACCTGTGCGTCGGCGGGCAGGGCGCGCAGGTCCGCGATCGTGCCGCCGCCGTCGACGACCCGGGCGAGCCGAGGGTCGATGCGGCCGGAGCGGTAGATGTCCTCGCACGCCGACAGCACCCAGTTCGTCCGCGCCAGTCCGGCTTCCGCGCCCGGTCCGCCGAGCATGCCGGGCGGGGCGTGCTGCGCCTGGTAGCGGCGAGCGCGTCCCAGCAGTTCGCCCCACAGCTCCTCGGCACCCGGCAGCGCACCGCCGCCGGGCAGCCCGTCGCCGAGGTCGAGCCAGGTCGCTGCCGCCGGACGGATGCCGAGCGCCCGCGCCTGGTACTCCGGCGGCAGCTCGTCGTGCGTCGGGTACTGGGCGGCTTGCGCGTGCGCCCACGGGCCGCTGCCCCACTGCGCCCGCACCATGCCGAGCAGCGCGTAGTACGGCGGCGCGGGCTGCACGAGATCGGCGATCCGCTGGCCGAACGCACCGCCGATCTCGGCCCAGTGCTGCCGCGGCGGCCGCGCGAGCGCCGGACGGACGCCGTTCGTCGCCTCCTCGACCCGGCGCGCGGCCGCTGCGGTGCCGGTGAAGACGCGGGCGCACCAGCGCGCGAGTTTCCCGCGCGGGTCGGCCAGTTCGGACGTCAACGACACCCGGCCAGTATCTCCCGGGACAGGAACGGCAGCAGGAGATCGAGGAACTCGCGCGGACGGTCCAGCGGGATCAGGTGCCCGCAGTCGGCCAGCACGTGGCCGGTGAGGTCGTCGGCGATCGGGCGTAACTGCTGCTCCAGCGCGTCGCCCACGGGATTCGCGCCGACCGCCATCGTCGGGACGATCAGCCGCTTCGTGGCCGCTTCGGTCAGCTGCCGGGCGCTTTCCGGCATCGCGCGGTAGTACTCGAAGGCGCAACGGAGCGCGTCGGTGCCGGTGTACGCCTCGGCGAAGGCGGCTTGGACGTCCGCCGGAGCGCCTCGGCCGAGCGTGCCCTGTTCGAGAAACCAGCCGACGTACTCCGCCTCGTGTCCATTAAGGACAGTCTCGCCCAGTCCCGGCACCGCGTGGAAGCCGAACCACCACGGCGCGCTCGCCGGGAAACCCCAGGGCAGCGACTCCATCAGCACCAGGCGGCGCACTCGCTCCGGCTGCCGCAACGCCAGCAGCAACGCGCTCGAAACCGCCAGATCGATGGCCACCACGTCGGCATCCGGCTCCCCCAGCGCGTCGAGCAGGCCCGCGACGTCAGCCGCGACCGTCCCAGCGTCGAAGCCGCTCTCCGGACGGCTGCTCGCGCCCAGCCCGCGCAGGTCCGGCGCGAGCACCCGGTACCGCTCGGCGAGGGTCGAGATGACCTTGCTCCACAGCTGCCAGGTGTGCGGAAATCCGTGCAGCAGCACCAGCGCGGGACCGTTCCCGGCGACGGCGACGCTCAGCCGGACCCCGTTCGCTTCGACCTGCCGCACTGCGTTCATCGCACCTCCTGTGGTTACCATTGGTTACCAGCACACGGTAGGTAACTCCGAGGATGCCGCCAAGACGGCACTTTCCCGACAGGTGGTGAGCCCGAGGTGACCCCCTCCGCCCGCGGCGATCTGTTCGACCCGGCCTGCCCGACGCGCCGGCTGCTCGACCGGATCGGGACGAAGTGGACGTCGATGACGGTCAAGATCCTCGCCGAGGCCGCGCCGGACGAGGTGCGCTTCGCGGATCTTCGCCGCCGCATCCCCGGGGTGTCGCAGAAGATGCTCTCGGTGACGCTGCAAAGCCTCATCCGCGACGGCCTCGTCACGCGGCGGGTCGAGGACACGGTGCCGCCGCGGGTGCATTACCGGCTTACCGCGCTGGGCACGTCGCTGGAATCCGCGCTCGCGGCGCTGCGCACGTGGGCGGAGGAACACATGGCCGAGGTCGACGAGGCCAATCGGAAATCGGAGCGGTAATTTTCCGCACACCGGCGAGTCGGTCGGCCACCGCGAAGCGGATACGGCACACACTCGCGCAAGTGGAATCGCCAACCGAACGGGACCGCAAACCGGCACGGCACGCAATCGGGCAGTTTTTCGCGCATCCGCTCGCGTCGTTCCGCATCATCGTCGGAATCTGGGCGCTGCTGACGCTGCTCGGCGCGGTGATGGCGCTGTCGTCCTCCCCTGCTCCCGGAACCGGGGTGTACCAAGCCTTCTTCCGGCATTTGACGTTCGTCGCGTTCGGCGTCGTCGCCTTCGTGCTCGGACTGCGCGTCCCGTTTTCCCGGCTGCGCAAGGCCGCCACCCCGGCGCTCGCCGCCGCAGTGGTGCTGCTGCTACTGGTACTGACCCCGCTGGGTTCCGACCACGGCGGCGCGCAACGCTGGCTTTCCGCCGGGCCGTTCACCTTGCAGCCAGTGGAAATCGCGAAGGTCGCGCTGGTGTTCTGGGGCGCGCATTTGCTCGTGTCAAAAGAGAAGGTGCTGCACCATTGGCGGCATCTGCTGGTGCCGCTGATCCCGGTGACGCTCGCGTTGTGCGCGCTGCTGCTGGCCCAGCCGAATCTCAGCGGCACGGTCACGCTCGCGCTGATCACCTTGGGCTTGCTGTGGTTCGCCGACGCGCCGAAGCGGTTGTTCGCCGCGATTCTCGCCGGCGGGGTCGCCGGAATCGTCGCACTCGCCCTTTTCGCCAGTTATCGTCTCGCGCGCATCCTTTCTTTTCTTTCGCCGAATCCCGACGCGAGTGGCAGCGGCTACCAGGCACAGCAGGCGCAATACGCCCTCGCCGACGGCGGCTGGTTCGGCGTCGGGCTCGGCCGCGGCGCGGCGAAGTGGAGCTATCTGCCGGACGTCCAGAACGACTTCGTCTTCGCGCTCGTCGGCGAGGAACTAGGGTTCGCCGGTTGTCTCGTGGTGCTGGGCCTGTTCGGCTACCTGGCGGTGATCGGCCTGCGCACCGCGGCGCGGGTCCCCGATCCGTGGGTGCGGCTCGTCGCCGGGACCACCACCCTGCTGCTGGTCGCGCAGGCGCTGATCAACATCGGCTACGTCGCGGGCGCGCTGCCGGTGACCGGCGTGACGCTTCCGCTGGTGTCCGCGGGAGGCACCTCGCTCGTGGTCACCATGCTGCAGTTCGGCATCCTCGCCCAGGCCGCGCGGGAGGAACCGGCCGCGCGGACGTTCCTCGCCGGGCTGCGGAAGAACGGCTCCGGTACAGTCCCAGCGTGATCACCAAGGCACTCTCCGCCACCTGCGCGGCCGTCGCGCTCGCCGGGCTGGCCGCGTGCTCCAACCCGACCGGCAAGTCGTGGGCGATCACCTACGAGATCACCTCCGACCAGCAGACCACGGCCACCGGCGTCGCCTACGGCGAATCCGGCAACCGCTACGAGGACAAGGTCGCGCCGCACCAGCTCACCGGCCCGCTCGGGCTGCCGTGGAAACAGGACGTCGTGGTCAGCGCCGGACAGAAAGCCTCGGTCACCGCCACGCCGTCGACCGCCGCGACGCTGCGCTGCCGGATCCTGCTGGACAAGACGAAGGAACTCGCCAAGGCGAGCGCTCCCGGCCCCGGCAAGCCGGTGACCTGCGAGCACACCACCGACTCCTGACCCGTCCCGGAGCGTCCCCGCGGACTCGCGGGGCGTCGCCGGCTCCCCTCCGCCGCTCGGTACGCTCGTGACCTTCGGGTGAACGCGAGATGGCCGCCAGGCGAACCGGCGGACCGGAGAGGGGTTGTATGGCGACCACGGCCGGAGCTTCCAGCAGCGAGACGTACGACGCGATCACCCATTTCGCCCACGCCATGCCGGGCTGGGTGCAGTCTCTCGTGCTGGCGTACACGCACTACGGCCTGGTCCTCGTGGCCCCGTTCTTCGCGTGGCTCTGGTGGCGGGCGCGCGGGACCGGCTCGCCCGAGCGGATGGCCGCGGCGCTGCTCGTTCCGGCGGCCACCGTGGTCGCCTACGTGCTCAGCGAGATCATCAAGGCCTTCGTCCACGAGCAGCGGCCCTGCCGGGGACTGCCGCCGGACGCGATCGTCGGCGCCTGCCCGCCGCCAGGCGACTGGTCGTTCCCGAGCAACCACTCCACCATCGCGGCCGCGGTCGCGCTCGGCGGGGCCTTCGCGTGGCACAAGGGTGCGCCGTGGCTCGCGGCCTTCGCGGCGACGATGGGCTTCTCGCGGGTGTTCGTGGGGGCGCACTACCCGCACGACGTCCTGATCGGGCTCGCGCTCGGGGCCGGGATGGCGTTGCTGCTGCAGCGATACGCGCTGGGTCCGGCCGCCGGACTCGTGCGGCGGTTCGCGGGCAAAGTGCCGTTCGGGTTGCTGGGCGTGGTGCCGGAAAGCGCGGAAGCTGCGACAGCCCAACCCAATCCGGACGGCGATGCTTCGCCAGGCCAGGCCGCCGGTGCGCGGCCGAGTGCTCGCGACGCAGGTGCGCCTCCCACTCGCCGCGTCGGCCCGCCCGAAGCCCGCGACGCCAGCGGTCGTCCCGTCCGGCCGCCCCGGCGGCAGAATTCGCAGCCCCTCCGCACCGCCGCGCCGCAACCGGGTGCGGCGGACGCACCGGCACCGCGACGGCAGAACTCCCAGCCGATCCGCACGGCCGCGCCCCAGCCCCGCGCGGCGGACGCCCCGGCTCCCGGACGGCAAAACCCCCAGCCGCCCCGCATGACTCCGCCGCCTCGTGCAGCGGACGCACCCGCTCCGGGTCGGCAGAACTCGCAGCCGATGCCCCAGGCCCGGCCCGTCGACGGCCCGCCGCAGAACCGTCCGCCCGCGCAGCCGCCGGTCCGTCCGGCTCGGCAGCAGCCGCGTCCGGCCGGTCCGCCGCAGGGCCGCGCCGCGGGTTCGCCGCCGCCGCGTCCGTCGAACCAGGCCCAGGCCGGTCCGCCGCCGGAGGTCAGCCCGGGAGATCGCCCGTCGCGGCGAACTCCAGGCGCTTCGCGACCGACACCGCCTGGTCGGCGAAACGCTCGTAGAAACGGGTGAGCAGGCTCAGCGCGACCGCGATCCGCTGGTCCTGCGTCCAGTCCGGGGCGGTGACCGTCGCCATCACGCGGGCGTGCAGTTCGTCCACGCGTTCGTCGGCGCGGCTCAGTTCGGCGTAGCCGCCGCGGGCCTCGCCGTGCACGAGGTCGGCGAGCCGCTCGGCCATCGCCGAGGTGACCTCGCCCAGCTCCGCGAACACCGCCTCCAGATCGGCGGGAACGGTCGGCTCCGGGTGGCCGCGGCGCGCGGTGCCCGCGATGTGCGCGGCGAGATCGCCCATCCGCTCGAGCTTCTCCGCGCAGTACACCGCGGCCAGCACGGCGCGCAGGTCGCCGGCCACCGGGGCCTGCAGGGCGAGCAGCGAATACGCCTCGTCCTCGCAGGTCGCGCGCTGGTCGTCGAGGTCGGCGTCGCCGCTGAGCACCTGCTCGGCCAGCGGCAGGTCCATGGTCAGCAGCGCCCGGGTGGCCCGGCGCATCGCCTCCGCCGCCGCCTCGGCCATCGCCGCCAGACGCCCTTCGAGCTGTTTCAGGTCGTCCTGGAAGCCTTCGCGCATGTCGAGCGACTTTACCGGCGGCCGGCGAACAGGCCCGCGTCGGCCAGCGGCCAGGCCTCCTCGGGCTCGGCCAGCTCGTAGCTGTGGCTGCCCTCGTGCCCGCCGGGCACCCGGCAGAAAACGCCCTCGTCGGACTCCGCGCCGCATCGCGCGCGGGTCTCCAGCACGCGGCGGCCGGGCCACCAGCGCAGCCACATCAGCGGCTCCTCGCCGCGTCCGCCGACGGGCGTCGCGTGCTCGTGGCCGTGCCCGGCCTCCAGCTCGCAGAACAGCTCGGGCTCCGTCCCGCGGACCGCGACGCTCCGCAGGACCGAGCGCTCGCGCCCGGTCAGCTCCACCGGTTCGCGGCACAGCGCACCTTCGGCCATGCGGCCAGCGTAAACGGCCGCCGCCGATTCCGCGCGCAGGGCCCGGCCGCGCGCGCGTCCCGCGTGCCGGGCCCTGCTCTTCCGCAGGTCAGCGCACCCGCTCCAGGAGCGCGAACAGGTTCTCCCAGTGCCGCTTCTCGCCCTCGGCGTGGTACGCGGCCGTGTCCGACATCGTGAACCCGTGCGACGCGCCCTCGTACACCTCCGACCGGTAGGTCACCCCGGCCTCGTCGAGCGCGTGCTCGAGCGTCTTGATCTGCTCCGCGGTGGCCGACGGGTCCTGGTCGGCGTGCCCGAAGTACACCTCGCCGGTGATCGAGCCGACCCGCAGGTGCGGGCTGTCCGGCTGGTCGGTGGCGAGGCGTCCGCCGTGGAACGACGCGATCGCCTTGACCCGGCCCGGGAACGCCTCGATCACGCGCAGCGCGTTCGTGCCGCCCATGCAGTACCCGGTGATCACGACCGGTCCCGGCGCGACGCCGTCCTGCGCGGCGAACCAGTCCAGGTACTTCTCCGCGTCGCGAGTGATCGCTTCGGTGTCCAGAGCCTCGATCATGGGCATCAGCTTGCCGAAGACCTCGCCCCGTCGCTCCGGGTCTTCCAGAGCGGCGAAGTCCACCAACGGCGTCCGGCCGCCGCGGTAGAGCAGGTTCGGCGCGAGCACGGCATAGCCCTTCTCGGCGATCCGGTCGGCCATCTCCTCGATCCGCGGCCGCAGCCCGAACGCGTCCGGGAAGAGCAGCACCCCGGGATGCGGCCCGCCGTCCGGCACGGCCAAGTACGCGTCCGCGGTCCCGTCAGCGGCCGGAACGTCTGGCTTTTCCTTGCGCATCCGCTTTGTCCTCCATTGATTGCAGTGCGTACGAGATCAATCTATCCCTGCGCCCGCGCCGCGCGAATGTCCCGTTTCCTGTCCGGTTATTGGACTGAACCACTGCGGTCGGCGGATTGACGGAGTCCGGTTTGCCCGGTCAGGATCACCGGGCCCGCTCCGGGCCGCCCTCCGCAGAACGGACTGTCGATGGCCAGACCTCCACGTTCCCCGCGCGCCCGGAACCGGGTCGCGCTCGCCGCGCTCGTCCTCCTGGGCGGGCTCGTTCCCGCCCAGGCCGCCCAGGCCGCCCCTCCCCCGCGCCAGCCGGAGATCGGCCGTCCCGCGCTCGACCGCAACGGGTGCGCCCGCATCGAAGACTCGCTGCCCCAGCTGGCCGACTGGCCCAAGGTGCGCAGCGCGATGCCGAAGAACCCGGTCGACGAATGGCGGATCAGGCAGATCGTCTCCGGCATGTCGCTTGAAGAAAAAGTCGGGCAGATGACCCAGCCCGAGATCGCCGCGATCACGCCGGCCGAGGTGACCCAGTACTCGATCGGGTCGGTGCTCAACGGCGGCGGCTCGTGGCCGGGCGGGAACAAGCACGCCGGCCAGCAGGACTGGCTGAAGCTCGCGGATTCCTATTGGGACGCGGCCAAGGCCACGAGGACAAAGATCCCGGTAATTTGGGGCATAGATGCCGTGCACGGGAATAACAATGTGTACGGCTCCACTGTTTTCCCGCAGAACATCGCGCTCGGCGCGGCGCACGACCCGTGCCTGGTGCGCGATGTCGAGAACTCGACCGCGCGGCAGATCCGCGCGACGGGCCAGGACTGGGCGTTCGCGCCGACTCTCGCCGTCGTGCAGGACGACCGCTGGGGCCGCACTTACGAAGGCTTTTCCGAGGACCCGCGTATCACCCGCGCCTACGGGTACGAGGCCATGAACGGTCTGCAAGCCGGGGCCCGCCTGCGCATCGGCGCGAACGGCGTGATCGGCACCGCCAAGCACTTCATCGGCGACGGCGGCACGACCAACGGCCAGGACCAGGGCGTGAACGCTTCGTCGGAAGCGGACATGATCAACCTGCACGGCCAGGGCTACTACGGCGCGCTCGCCGCGGGCGCGCAGACGGTCATGGCGTCGTTCAACAGCTGGACCAACCCCGACCTCGGCATCAACGAGGGCAAGATCCACGGCAGCGACAAGGTCCTCAACCAGATCCTCAAGGGCAAGATGGGCTTCGACGGCCTCGTCGTGTCGGACTGGAACGGCATCGGCCAGGTGACCGGCTGCACCAACTCCAGCTGCCCGCGCGCGATCAACGCGGGCATCGACGTCGTGATGGTCCCGAACGACTGGAAAGACTTCATCGCCAACACGGTCGCGCAGGTGCGCGGGGGCGAGATCCCGATGTCCCGCATCGACGACGCGGTCACCCGGATCCTGCGGGTCAAGATGCGCGCCGGGCTGTTCGAGGAGCGCAAGCCTTCGCAGCGCTGGTACGCCGGTTCGCCGGACGCGTTGACGGACAAGGCACTCGCGCGCGACGCGGTGCGGAAGTCGCAGACGCTGCTGAAGAACAACGGCAACGTGCTTCCCTTGGCGCGCAACGCGAAGGTGCTCGTGGTCGGCAAGAGCGCGGACAGCATCTCGAACCAGACCGGCGGCTGGACGCTGACCTGGCAGGGCACCGGGAACACCAACGCGGACTTCCCCGGCGCGACCTCGATCCTCGCCGGGCTCAAGGAGGATCTCGCCAACGTCACCTTCGACCCCACAGGCACCGTCGACCCCAAGGGTTATGACGCCGTCATCGCTGTTGTCGGCGAGACTCCGTACGCGGAAGGCGTCGGCGATCTGCAGCGGAAGAGCCTTGAAGCGGCCAAGCTGTATCCGGAAGACCTTGCGGTGCTGGACAAAGTCAGCGGCAAGGGCACTCCGGTGGTGACGGTGTACGTCAGCGGCCGCCCGCTGTACGTCGACAAGGAACTCAACCGTTCCGACGCGTTCGTCGCCGCTTGGCTGCCCGGCACCGAAGGCGGGGGCGTCGCGGACATGCTGGTGCGCGGCAAGGACCACGGCGGATACCGCGGCAAGCTGTCCTACTCGTGGCCGAAGAGCGCCTGCCAGACTCCGCTCAACCCGTGGAGTCCCGGCTACGACCCGCTGTTCAAGCTCGGCTACGGCCTCACCTCGAACCAGCGGACCACCGTCGGCAAACTCGACGAGACCGAGGGCCCGGCCCGCTGCGGTGCGACCGACGGCGGCGGCACCGCGACCGAGGACCTGCCGATCTACGACCGCACGGATGTCGCGCCGTACAAGAGTTTCATCGGTTCGGCGTCGAACTGGGGCGGCACCGAGATCGGCGCGGACGGCACTGCTTCGCATCCGGAGATCACCGTGGTCCCGGCCGACGTCAACGTCCAGGGCGACGGCCTGAAGGCGACGTGGACCGGCACCGGCGCGGCACAGCTGTATTCGCAGCATCCCGGCGGCACTGACGATCTGCGCGGATATCCCAACGCCGACGGCGCGCTCGAGTTCGACGTGATCGTGCATTCGCCGCCGGTGAACCGGACGGTCGTCAGCCTGCACTGCGTCTATCCGTGCTCGTCGGAGGTCAACGCGACGAAGCTGTTCGGCGATCTGCCCGCCGGGCAGAAGTCGACGGTGAAGATCCCGTTGTCCTGCTTCGCGAGCGGGCTGGACTTCGAGAGCATCGACACGCCGTTCCTCGTCTACACCGACGGCCCGTTCTCCGCGTCGTTCGCGAACGTGCGGTGGTCGCCCGGCGGGGCGAAGGATCCGGACGCGCGGAAGTGCTCCGACCTCACCGGATAGCCCGCGCCAGCTCGACGACCCGGGACCTGGCCGCCGCGCGCGACGCGGCGGCCAGGTCCTCGAGCCCGTCCAGCGCGGGGACGTCGCCGACCCGGGTGAACTCCTGGGACACGAACGTCAGCCGCTCCACGCCCTTGTCGGCGAGGTAGGCGCGCAGATACGACTCCTGGAACTCGAACGCCTCGCGCGGCGTGCCGGGCCCGTATCCGCCGCCGCGAGCATTCACGACCACGAAATCCTTGTCCGCCAGCAGTTTCCGGCCGGTTTCCGGATCGGCGAACACGCCGGGGAAGCTGATCCGGTCGATCCACGCCTTGAGCGTCGCGGGCACGCCGAAGTTGTACATCGGCACCCCGATCAGCACGGCGCGGGCTTCGCGCACCTCGTTCACCAGCGGCAGCGTCAGGTCCCATTCGCGCTGTTCGTCGGCGTCCGCGGTCAGCGTCGCGATGTCTTCCAGCGACAGCACTCCCTTGCGTTCCACCCGGCGGCCGAGCCGCGCGTACGCCTCGCGCAGCGGCGGCACGGGTTCGGCGGACACGTCTCGGTGCCGAACGGTCCCGCCGCCGCTCCGCCACTCGTCGGCGAACAACGCGCCCAGCTGCCTGCTCACCGACGCCTCGCAGTCGGCGCTCGAATCGATGTGCAGCAAAGGCGCTAGCATGACGGTCATCCGGTTCCTCTCCTCGTCCTTGGTCCTCGGGCCGGCACTCCCATGACGGATCGAGACGGGAAAAGGTGACCGATGGACGACGCACTGGCGCGGCGCTTCGAGGACGAGCGCCCGCGGCTGCACGCGCTGGCCTACCGCATGCTGGGTTCGGCGGCCGAGGCCGAGGACGTCGTGCAGGAGTCGTGGCTGCGGCTGAATCGCACGTCCGGCGTCGACAACCTCGGCGGCTGGCTCACCACGGCGGTGTCCCGGCTGTGCCTGGACGCCCTGCGCGCCCGCCGCGAAACGCCCGTCTCCGCGGTGCCTGACGCCGCCGGCGGCGCTGTGCCCGAGGACGAGATCCTGCTGGCCGGCGAGGTCGGGCGGGCGCTGCTGGTGGTCCTGGACCGGCTCGCCCCGCCCGAACGGGTGGCGTTCGTGCTGCACGACCTGTTCGCGGTGCCGTTCGACGCGGTCGGCCCGATCCTCGACCGGACGCCCGCGACCGCCAAGAAACTCGCCAGCCGCGCGCGGTTGCGGGTCCGCGGGGAACCGGTCGTGCCGGTGGCGGAGCTGGCTGAGCACCGGGAAGTGGTGACGGCGTTCTTGGCAGCGGCCCGGGGCGGGGACATGGCGACTTTGCTGACCGTGCTCGCCCCGGATGTCGTGCGGCGCACCGATCCGGCGATGCTGCCGCCGGGGGCCGCCGCGGTGTTGCGCGGGGCGGACGAGGTCGCGCAGGGGACGAAACTGTTCGCCGGGACTGCGCGGTTGGCTGAACTCGCACTGATCGACGGGGATGTCGGGCTGGTGCTCGCTCCCGCCGGACGGTTGGTAGGGGTGCTGAGGATCGAGGTTCGCGCGGGTCTTCTCTGCGCGTATGAGGTAGTGGTGAGCGCCGAGCGGTTGGCGGGGATGGAGATCGCTACGCTCTCCTGCGATGGCGTATAGGGCGTTATACGACTTGGGTGTCGAACGGTTCGTAGCAGTCGAAGGTCTCGATCGAGGCGATCAGGCCGTCGGCGGTCTCGACGAACTGGGCGATGTGCGCGACGAGTTCGTCGCCGCGGCGGAACGGACCCGCGTCACGCGCGATCACCCCGCTCCAGGTGAGACGAAGGATCGCGGTGTCCCCCACCGCCGCGGCCGAGCGCACGTCGTACCGCTGGCTGGACATCAGTCCGGCGCCGGCCTCCGACGCCGCGAGCATTTGGTCCAGAGTGGCGCGAGCGCCCGCGGGCTTGAGCCGGTTCGGATGCTCGACGGTCGACGCCGTCGGGGCGAAGTACTTCCGGAGATTCTCGCCGCACTGCCCGGCCTCGAGCGCCCGCAGCAGAGACGTCGCAAGGGCAACCGGGTCGCGGTCCATAAGAACAACTATAGTTGTACAACCTTGGTTGTCAATTGCATGGTAGGCACCGTGACTCCCCTGGACCCGGCCGATCTCGACCTCGCCACCCTCGCCTGGCTGGCGGGCAGTTCCGCGAACCGGGCGATCCTGGCGGAACTGCGCGAGGCGGGCCACCCCGGCGTGCGCAACTCCCACGGGTACGTGATCCAGCACCTGATCGACCGGTCGCCCACCGTTTCCGAACTCGCCGGTCTTCTCGGCGTCACCCAGCAGGCGGCCTCGAAGCATCTTCTCGAACTGGAGCGGCTCGGCTATGTCGCGAGGGTTCCGGATCCCGCCGACAGCCGGGTGCGACGGGCCCAGCTCACCGACCGCGGTTGGCGGCTCGTCGACGACAGCCGCCGGATACGGCAGCAACTCGATGCGCGGCTGACGAAATCGGCGGGCAAGGACGCTGCCGAAGCGGCCCGGCTAGTCCTGGCTCGCGTGCTCGAAGCGACAGGCGGAACCGCGGACGTGATCGCGCGCCGCGCCGCCCTGCCCAGCGAATAAACCTGCCGCCATCACCGCGCATCAGCGGCGCCCTCATCACGACGATGCATCGCGCGATAACGACCGGGAGCCTGACCGACGACCCGTTTGAAGGCACGCGCGAACGCGAATTCCGAGTCGTAGCCCACCTTCCGGGCGATCTGGCGCAGCGGGGCTTGGCCCTCGCGCAGCAGGCGGGCGGCGACGGTCATCCGCCAGATGCCGAGGTACTCCATCGGGGTGTGCCCCGTTGTCGACGTGAATCGGCGGCTGAACCGGGCCCGCGGGACGCCGACGGAGTGCGCGAGTGCCTCCACGGTCCAGGGTTTGCCGGGATCGTCGTGCAAGAGCGCGAGCGCGGGGCCGACCGCCGGGTCGTGGAGCGCGCGGGCCCACCCGGCCAGCTGGTCGGGCTGGCCGAGGAACCAGGACCTCAGGGTGTAGGTGAACAGCAGGTCGAGCAGCGAGGCCACCACGGCGGGCGTGCCGCGGCCGGCGTGGTCGACCTCGGTGGTGAGCAGATGGACGGCGGCGGCGAGGGAGGTGCCGCGCATCTGGCTCGCCGTGACACGCACGACGTCGGGCAAAGATGCCAGGAACGGGTGCTGCGGCGAGGGTTCGAGCAGGTACGCGCCGCAGACCAGAACGGTCTCGGGACCGTCGCCCTCGATGACGAGGTCGGTGGCCGACAGCTCCTCCAGATCGGCGCCGAACAGTTCGCGCACGGTGCGCGCTGACCGGCCTGGAGTGTCGGCCGCGACGTGTCCAGCGCCGGACGGCAGCAACGCGACATCCCCTTGGGCGAGATGCAGCGCCTCTTCGCCGTCGGGGACGAGCACGCAGGAACCGGCGATCACGACGTAGATCGTGGCGATCGAGCGCGACTCGAACGCGAGGCCCCAAGGGGCCCGCAGCAGCGCCCGGCCGTAGACGACGCCGCCGCGCCGGAGGGCGGCAACGATGTCGCCCACGACGTCCGCCACATGGTCACGGCCGACCGCTTTCACCGGCATCGCCATACCCGATTCACTCCGCCATCGCGCTGAACGGATATGAATCTGTCGAGAGCTGTCATGGCGCGCGTCGATAACCCGTTCATACGGTGAAGTGGTTGCCGATTCGACCCTACCTTGCGAGGAACGCGTGCCTACCACAGTTCTTGTCCTCGGCGCGGCCGGCCGCACCGGACGCCGGGTGGTGTCGTTGCTGGCCGAGCAGGGGCACACGGTCCGGGTCCCGGGGAGACCGGAGGGTTCGGCGACGCCGGTCCGGTTCGACTGGAGCGACCCGGCGACCTACCCGCCCGCGCTGGACGGCGTGGACGCGATCTACCAGTGGCTTCCGATCAGTCCCGACCCCACGACCGAGGTCGCGGCGCTGCTGGACGACGCCAAGAGCGCCGGGGTTCGCCGGGTGGTCCACCTGTCGACGACGACGGCGCGGCTGGCCGGCGAGGGCTTCCCGCTGGACGAGGCCGAGCGGCTCCTCGAAACGGGACCGGTGCCCGCGACCATTCTGCGCCCCAACGTCTTCGCCGAGAACTTCTCCGAACACCCCGCGATTCTGCACGGCATCCGCACCGGGGTCGTCGCGGTTCCCGCGGGCGACGGCCGGGTCGCGCCGATCTCCGTCGAGGACATCGCCGCCGCGGCCGCGGCCGCCCTGACCGAGGACGGGCATCAGCACAAGACCTACTCGCTGACCGGACCCGATTCACTGTCCTTTTCGGACATGGCCGCGATCGTGGGCGAGGCCGCGGGAAAACCGGTGCGGTACCAGGCGATGGACCCGGCCGAGTTCCGCGACGCCTTGCTCCGCGGGGGCACGCCCGGTCCGGTCGCCGACTTCTACGCCGCCATGTACGAAGGCATCCGCAACGACTGGGCCGCCGACGTGACCGACGACGTCCAGCGGATCACCGGCCGGCCGCCGGTCTCCTTCGCCGACTACGCCAGCGCCGCGGCGGCCTTGTGGCGTTGATTCGGCGAGTCTGGCCCGCGTCGATGAGGCCTGCCCCAGCCCAGGGGAGGTGGCGTGCCGCGCCAGGCTGGGGCAGGCATAACGGTGCGGTGAGCGATGGGCGGGACGCTCCTAACCGCACCGAGCTCTATCGGGTTTCTCCCCTTTTCGCGGGTTGTCGGCCTCCCGCGAAACGGTGTCGTCGACTTTCGGGATGACGTCGGTGTCCTCGCCGGCGCCTTCGGCGGCGGCCTCCTCGGCCGTCCGGCGGAATTCGGCCAGCCGGGCTTGTTCGATCTCGGCCTGGACCTCGTAGTCGAGCCGGGCCTGGAGGTCGCGGACGGTCAGCTTTCCGCGCGGGGGCGGGACCGGCCGGCGCGCGTGCCAGAGCCACATCGAGAGCAGTACCAGCAGCAAGAGCACGCAACACCCGATGACCACCGCCGGATGGCCGGTGCGGGCCGCCTCGCCGAGCGTCGCTGCCGCCTTCATGCGATCCACCTCTCAGCTGCGGAAGTGTCTTCGCGGTGCCTCCCCACCATGGGGCCGGCCAGTGGCCTGGACCAGCCAGCAAACCGGGCGAAAAGCGGGCGGCAACCGAGCGAATCGTCTTGCCCCGCACACGGTGACCTGCGGTAATCTAGCGACCCCGCGTTGTTGCGAAGGGGTGTCGCCCATGGGCGAACGGCGAGAAGGACTTGTCCGGGCACGCAAAGCGGCGAACCTGACGCAAGAAAAGCTCGCCGCGCTGCTGCCCGCCGACGAAAAAAGCATCCGCGCCTGGGAATCCGGCCGGTCCGAGCCGCGTCCGCACCGCCGCGACCGGCTCGCCCGGCTGCTGCGCATCAGCCCCGCCCGGCTGGAGGAACTGCTCCGGGAAGGCACCCCGGCGGACCTCCGCAGGCCGCCGGGAGCGCCGAGCGTCCTGCTGCCCGTCGTCGTGGACGGGCGTCCGGTCGCGCTGCCGCTGGACCGGGCGACCGTCGCGGCCAGCGTCCTCGCCCGGCTCGTGCCCGCACCCGGCGACGCGGCCCCGCCAGCGGTTCCGACCACAGAATGGGACGCCATGAGCCCGCTCAGTCGCCGCTCACTGCTCAAGAACGGCCTGCCGGTCGCGGCTTTGCCCGCGCTGGGAATAGGCAGCGCCGAGCACGTCGCGCGAGCGCTGGAGAATCCCCGGCGGTACATGGACAAAACCGTCACGCACTATTTCCGGCGGCAACTCGACCAGTACAAATACGAGGACGGCGAACGCGGTCCGGCCAAAACGCTCCCGATGACGCTGGGCGTGCTGGACATCATCGACCGCATCGCCCGCGACGCGGCGCCCGAGGACCAGCGGGACCTGCTGCGAATCGGTTCGGAGGGCGCGGAGTTCGCCGGCTGGCTCTACCGCGACCGCAGGCAGATGGAAGATTCGCTGTACTGGCACGACCGCGCGATGGAATGGGCGCAGGCGGCGGGCGACGGCACGATGCAGGGCTACATTCTGCTCAAAAAAGCCCAGGTCGCCTACGACGAACGCGATCCGCGGCGGATGCTCATCCTCACCAGGGCGGTGCGCAACGGCCCCTGGTCGCTCCCCCGGCGCCTGCAGGCTGAAGCCGCCCAGCAGGAAGCCCGCGCGGAGGCGATGCTCGGCGCGTCGGCCGATCAGGTCAACCGCACCCTCGACGTCGCATGGAAACTGCTGGACGACGCCGGACCGGCCGAATCGCCGCTGGGCGCGCACTTCAACGCGACTCTCCTGAATATGCAGACCGCGATCTGCTACACCGAAGCGGGCGAACCGCGCCGGTCGGTCGAGCTGTACGAGAAAACGTTGAAGGAAACCCAATTCTCCCGGCGCGACTACGGTTTCTTCCTGTCCCTCATGGCAAACTCGCTGGCCCTTTCCGGCGAACCGGACCAAGCAGCCAAAACCGGCCTGATCTCCGCTCAGCGAGCCGCGGAAACGAACTCCCGGCGCACCAAAGAAGAACTCCGCCGGGTCGTGGAAGTGCTGAAGCCGTGGCACAACCGCCCGGACGTCCGGGAATTGCGCGAGGTGCTCAACGGCTGACCCGTCAGCGAAGCCATTCCCGGACTTCGCCGATCACCTGCCGTTGCCACGCTTGGGTCTGCGGATCGGCGTACCCGGGATCGTCGTGTACCGCGAAGCCGTGCTGTGCCCCGTCGAGCTGGAGCAGCCGGTGTTCGCAGGTCAGCTCCCGATCCGCGGCCCGCGACGACTCGACCGGGACGAAGGTGTCCTCGGTGCCGTGCACAATCAGCGTCGGCGCGGTGATGCGCGGCAGGTTTTCGCGGGCCTCGAACCAGAACGCCTCGTTGAGCAGCGCCCGGCCGAGCCGGAAGCCAGGCCCGTGACCGAGATAGCCCTGCTGTTTGAGATCGACGGCGCCGTGGTCGTCGAGGTAGCCGTCCGCCGACCACGCGGACTTCTCCTCGATGAACCGCGCGCGGTAGTCGATGAGGGGGTTGAACAGGACGAGCCGCTCGACGTCGTCCGGTCGCTTGGCCGCGTAATACGCCGCGACGCCACCGGAGAAACTGGCCGCCGCGAGCGAGGTCCGCACGCCCGGGACGGCGGTGGAAAGGTGCTCGATGCTGGCCCGGATCACGTTGAGCAGCGCGAAAAGCGTCAGATCCTCCTGGCGGCCTTCGCTTTCGCCGTGCCCGGGAAGGTCGACTCTCAGCGACGCTATACCGGCCTCGGCCAGGTGGTCGGCGAGGCGAGTGAAGAACCCGCCTTCCTCGCGGGTGACGCTCGCCCCTTGCACGAGCAACACCGCCCGGCGAACTCTGCCGTCCGGCTCGGTGAGGGTGCTGGCCAGGGTGAGGCCGTCCGGTGTACGAACTGTCCGATAGCTGTCGCGCGACATGGACACTCCCGGAGTTGTCGTCACCTCCCAGTGTGTCAGGTTCGCGCGTTCGGGGGATGAAATTCTCCGACGGTGTAACGAAGTCGACAGTTGAGTTCGGCACGCAGTGCCGAACCCCGCCGAATGGCGCAGTCTCGGCGGGGCCGGGCAAAGCGCGCGTTCTGTCCGGCATCAAGGCCGCCGAAGCTGTTCTCCAGCCAGGAGCCGATGCCCGCTCAGCCGCCTACTTCTTCAGCCTCCTGCTCCCGCCATGCCAATCCTGTTCCCTCCCAGCCTCCCCCGCCCCCACCCCGAACGACGGCAGCTGCGGCATCTCCCGCAAACTCCGCTTCAGCTCGGCGAAGCCCGGGAACGCCGCCAACCCCACCACGTGGTCCCACAGTTCCACCGCCTCCTCGTCCGACGGCAAGCGGCTGATCACCGGCCCGAAGAACGCGACTCCCTCCGGCGGCTGGAAGTGCAGGATCGGCGTCCCGACGTCCTTCCCGGTCAGCGAAAGCGCTTCATCCGTCTCCCTCTGGATCTCCGCGTCCCACGCAGCATCGTCGACCGCGTCCGCGAGGTCCGTCGGAAGGCCAGCGCGCGCAAGGGCCGTCGCAGCCGCCGAGCGGGTGCTGTGCGCGGCGCGGGCCTCGGCGGTGTGCTCGACCAGACCGCTTTCGAAGTTCTGCTCCCCCAGCGCCTCGTAGAGCAGACCGACCGCCTCGCGGCCTTGCGAGGCGCGCACCGCGGCTGCCAGGCGGAGCAACCGCAGGCCCGACGTGTGCGAAGCGTCGTACTCCGGCGGGAAGTGCGTCGAGTAGTCCAGATGGGCGTTCAGCAACCGCAGGGAAATGAACCGCCAGTCCACCGAGTACGAGCGCTGGCGGGCGACTTGGCGGACCCACTTGCTGGTCATCCACGCGAACGGGCACACCGGATCGAAGTAGAAGTTCAGCTCGGCCATGGCCCGACTCTACGTCCCGGAGAGCTCAAGCGCCTTTGCTGCGCCGCCCGGCCTCGCCGGACAGTTCCTGGTGATGCTGCACCGCCAGCTGGACGATGTGCCGCACGTGCGGATCGTCGAGCACATAGACCTGCCGCTTCCCCTCGCGACGGGCGCGGACGAGGCCGGCGAGTTTGAGTTTGCCCAGGTGGTGGCTGGCGGTCGGCACGGTCTGGCCGGTCTCCTCGGCGAGCGTGCCGACGTCGCGCTCCCCGTGCGACAGCAGCCAGAGCAGGTGCAGCCGCACGGTCGCGGAGAGCAGGCCGAACGTCGCGGCGGCGTCCTGCAGCAGGTCGGCGGGGAGCGGTTCCAGCGGGGGCTGGGATGGGGTGGACACGACGGACATCCTCTCGGGTGGGCTCTCAGCGTGACTTAGCCCCCATCACTTGCACAAGTGTTTGACTGTTTTCGTGATCTGCGCTCTACTGGTCCCCGGCCGGCGCGCTGGCGCCGGCCGATGAGTCTTGCGGAGGAGGTGAGCCGGGTGACCGGCGAAGGAAGTAGTCGGCACGACCGTGCGGGAACCCCGGCAGCCATCTAGGTCCGGACGAACCCCGCGCGGTCCGCTGCCGCCCAGCAGACCTCGAGGGGACGACCGATGACCCGCTTTCCCGCCCTGCGCGCCCACGGCGACGCGCCGGTGCTCACTCTCTTCCGGAATCTCGACAGCTCGCCCAAAGGCCTCACCGAAAACGAGGCAGCCGAACGGTTGCGCCGCTTCGGCGAGAACCGCATCGACGGCACAGACCGCGCGCCTGCCCATTTCTGGGCCGCCGCGCGGAGCCCGTTCGTCGCGTTGCTGACCGCGCTCGGCGTGGTTTTCGCCGGCGTCGGCGACATTCGCGGCGCGGTGACCGTCGGCGTGATGGTCGTGCTCAGCGTCGGCCTCCGCTTCTGGCAGCAGTCCCGGTCCGAGCGCGCGATCAGCGCGGTTCGCGATCAGATCACCACCACTGTCACCGTGCGTCGGCGCGCGGCCGCGGAGTTTCCCGGCAGCGAACGCGAGGTGCCCACGGGAGACCTCGTCCCGGGTGACGTCGTGCTGCTCGGGCCCGGCGACGTGATCCCGGCTGACGTGCGCATCGTCGCCGCCAAAGACTTCGTGGTCGACCAGTCCGCGCTGTCCGGCGAGGCACTGCCGGTCGCGAAGCAGGCACCCCGGCCCGGTAAGCACGAGGAGCACGAACTCGTCGAGACGCCCGCGCTCGCCTTCGCGGGTACGTCGGTGGTCGGTGGAACCGCGACCGCAGTGGTCGCCGCGACGGGCAGCGAGACCTACTTCGGCGCGCTCGCCGAGCAATCCGCCGAGCCGCGCGCGGAATCCAGCTTCGACGCCGGCGTGCGCCGCGTCGGGTGGACGCTCGTGCGGTTCATGCTGGTGATGGTGCCGATCGTGCTCGTCGTCAACGGCACGGTCACCGGGGACTGGGCACAGGCCGGGATGTTCGCGGTCGCCGTCGCGGTCGGTCTCACGCCGGAGATGCTGCCGGTCATCGTCACCACGAACCTCGCCCGGGGTGCGGCCGCGCTGTCCCGGCGGCAGGTGATTGTCAAGCGGCTCAACGCCATTCAGGATCTCGCCGCGATGGACGTGCTCTGCGTAGACAAGACCGGCACCCTCACCGAGGACCGGATCGCCTACGCGCACAGCGTCGACTACTCCGGCGGCCCGGACGGCGAAGCGGCCGAGTACGCAGGCCTCGCGGTGCGCTTCCAGACCGACCGGCACGACCGGCTGGACGAGGCGATCGAGGCTCTGTTCGACGGCGAAGCCGACCTGGTCACCGACGCGCTGTTCACCGGCGTCGCCGAGATCGGCTTCGACCACGCGCGCCGCCGGGCCAGCGTCGTGGTCCGGCGCGGCAGCGAGCACCTGCTGATCAGCAAGGGCGACCCGGACGAGATCCTGCCGCGCTGCAGCCACGCGCGCCGCGACGGTGTCGTCGCCGAATTCGACGACGCCGCCCGCATCGGCGCGGAAGAACTGGTGCGCGCGTACGCCGAACACGGCATGCGGGTGCTCGCGGTGGCCGCGCGGGAAGTCGAACCCAGGCTCGGCGGATTTGACGAAACTGACGAGAACGAGATGATCCTCGTCGGTTTCGTGGGATTCGTCGACCCGGTCCACGACGGCGTCGTCAACGCGGTGAAAACCCTTGGCGAGCAAGGGGTCGCGCTGAAAGTCCTGACCGGCGACAACCGGCACGTGGCCGCGCGCGTCGCGGATTCGGCAGGCATCCCGGTCGGCGAGGTCGTGCTCGGCCGCCAGGTCGAAGCGGCGGACGACGCCGAACTGCGCGAGATCGTCAAGGACACCACCGTCTTCGCGAAGCTCACGCCAGCGCACAAGGCCCGCGTGGTCACCGCGTTGCGCGAGAACGGCCGTGCGGTCGGCTTTGTCGGCGACGGCGTCAACGACGTCACCGCACTGCGCACCGCCGACGTCGGGATCGCTCCGGACACCGCCACCGACGCGGCCAAGGACGCGGCGGACCTGGTGCTGCTGGAACGCGACCTCGGCGTGCTCGCCCGCGGCGTGGCCGAAGGACGGCGGACGCTCGGCAACACGCTGAAGTACGTCAACATCACCGCCGCGTCGAACTTCGGCAACGTGCTGTCGGTGCTCGCCGCGAGCGCGTTCCTGCCGTTCCTGCCCATCCTGCCGATCCAGCTCGTGGTGTCGAACCTGCTCTACGACCTGGCTCAGCTCGCGCTCGCGTGGGACCGGGTGGACGAGGACTACCTCAGCAAACCGCGCCGCTGGGACGCCCGCGGGCTGACCGGCTTCATGCTCGTGTTCGGCCCGCTGTCGTCGCTGTTCGACCTCGCGACGTTCGCCGTGCTGTGGCACGTCTTCGGCGCGGGCGCGGACCCGCTGCTCTTCCAGACCGGCTGGTTCGTCGAGGGGCTGCTCTCGCAGCTGCTGGTCGTGCTCGTCCTGCGCGGACGCGGCACTCCCCTGCGCGCCAGCCGCCCGGTCGTGCTGGCGACGGCAGCCGCGGCGCTCGCCGGTTTGCTGGTGCCGCTGTCGCCGCTCGCGGGACCGTTGCGCATGCAGGCGCTGCCCGCCAGCTACCTGCTGTGGCTGGTGCTCGTGCTGGCCGGGTACGCGCTGGCCGCCCAGGCAGCGAAACGCGGTTACGCACGCCAGCGCGCGTGGTGGTAACCGTCCTTTTTCCGGTTTTTCCCGACTATTTCTGAACTTTTCGCACCAACCAGTGGGAGCGCAGATGACGACTGCGGAGATGTTGCTGCGCCTTGGCGCCGGAGTGGGCCTCGGCACAGTGATCGGATTTGAACGCCAATACCGCGCCCGGATGGCCGGCCTGCGGACGAACGCCCTGGTCGCGGCCGGTGCGACGCTGTTCGTGCTGCTGTCCGCGCACGGGTTCAGCGGAGCGAGCGCCGACCCCACCCGGGTCGCCGCGCAAATTGTTTCCGGAATCGGTTTTCTCGGCGCGGGCGTGATTCTGCGCGAAGGATTGACCGTGCGCGGACTCAACACAGCGGCGACATTGTGGTGCTCCGCCGCGGTGGGCGCGCTCGCCGGAGCCGGGCTCTACACGGCCGCTGGCGCGGGCACTGCAGTGGTGATGGCGGTGAACATCGCGCTGCGCCCGCTCGGCCGCGTGGTCGACCGCCGTCCGGCGACCGGCCGCGAAACCCCGACGTCGTACACCTTCCTGGCGGTGACCAAGGACGATGCCGAAGCGCACGTGCGCGCGTTGCTCGTGCAGGCGTTGGCACGCACTGATTTCGCGCTGCAATCGGTCACCAGCACGAACACCGACACCGCCGGGCAGGTGCAGGTGCGCGCCGAACTGTCCGCCGATCAGCGTGACGACAAGCAAATGGAGTCGGCGGTGAGCCGACTGTCCATGGAGCCGTCGGTGACCAGCGTGCGCTGGCAAGCCGAACTCTCCTACACCGATCAGGACAGCGAGAACTAGACCAATGCTGCGTACCTTCCCCACCCGCGGCGCGCTCGTCCGGCCGCGCCGCACGGTCGCCGACGTGGCGGTGTTCCTCGGCGCCGCCGCGGCGTTGTGGCTGATCGTGCGGCTCGCGCACGGTGCCGCCACGGCGTGGACTCCGGCGACCGCACCGTCCACAGTGTCCACTGATCCGGCCGAACTCCCTTACTACGCCGGACGTTCGCTGCTGCGGATGTTCGTCGCGCTCGTGCTGTCGGTCGGATTCACCTTCGTCTACGCGACCGCGGCGGCCCGGCTGCGGCGCACGGAAAAGATCCTGCTTCCCGCACTCGACATCCTGCAGTCGGTGCCGGTGCTCGGGTTCCTGTCGGTGACGATCACCGGGTTCATCGCGCTGTTCCCGGGCTCGCAACTGGGCCTGGAATGCGCGTCGATCTTCGCGATCTTCACCTCGCAGGCGTGGAACATGACCTTCGCGTTCCACCATTCGCTGGTCTCGCAGCCGCGCGACCTCGACGAGGCGTCCCGGCTGCTGCGGCTGTCCCGCTGGCAGCGGTTCTGGCGCGTCGACGTGCCGAGCGGCCTGATCCCGCTGGTCTGGAACGGCATGATGAGCTTCGGCGGCGGCTGGTTCTTCCTCACCGCCTCCGAAGCGCTCAGCGTCAACAACCAGAAGTTCGCGCTGCCCGGAATCGGCGCGTACGTCGCGACCGCTTCCGAAGAGGGCGATCTCGGCAAGGTGCTGCTGGCCGTCGGTGCGATGGTGGTCCTGGTCGTCGGTGTGAACGTGCTGTTCTGGCGACCGCTCACCGCGTGGTCGGAGCGGTTCCGCATCGAAAACTCCGAAGCCGCCGAGGCACCTCGCAGCCTGGTACTCGACCTGCTGCGCCGCTCGCGGATCCCGGCACTGCTCGGCCGGGTGCTCGGCAAACTGGTGTTCCCGCTCGACCGCGCGCTGGCGGTTTTCGGGCTCGCCGAGTACCCGCTGCGGTTCTCCCCCGCCCGCCGGCGCGCCGCGGACATCGTGTTCAGCGTCGTGGTTTTCGGGCTGATCCTCTACGGCGCGGTGCGCATGGTGCTGTTCATCGGCGAGACCACCGGATACGGCGAGATCGGGCACGTGCTGCTGCTCGGCCTGATCACGTTCGCACGGGTGGTGACGCTGGTGGTCGTCGGCACGCTCGTGTGGGTGCCGATCGGCGTGTGGATCGGGATGAACCCGCGGGTGTCGCGGCTCGCCCAGCCGGTCGTGCAGGTGCTCGCGTCGTTCCCGGCGAACTTCCTGTTCCCGCTGATCACCGCCGTGCTCGTGGCGACCGGGATTTCCCTGGACTGGGGCGGCATCCTGCTGATGAGCCTCGGCGCCCAGTGGTACATCCTGTTCAACGTCATCGCGGGCGCTTCGGCCATTCCGCACGACCTGCGCGAGGCGTCGGCGAACCTGCGGCTGCCGCGAGCGCTGTGGTGGCGTCGGCTCGTGCTGCCCGCGATCTTCCCGAGCTACGTCACCGGTGGGATCACCGCGGCGGGCGGCGCGTGGAACGCCTCCATCGTCGCGGAAATCGTGTCCTACAACGGGGTCACGCTCACCGCGACCGGCCTCGGCGCGTACATCGCCGACGCGACCGGCTCCGGCGATTCCGGGCGGATCCTGCTCGGCGTCGCGGTGATGAGCCTGTACGTCGTCGGCCTCAACCGGCTCTTCTGGCGGCGGCTGTACCGCCTCGCCGAACGCCGGTTCTCCCTGTCCTGAAAGGTATCCTCATGTCCGAAGTCCTCGTGTCCGTCGAGCACGTCAGCAAAAGCTTCCCCGGTTCGGCGGGTGACGAACTGCGCGTCCTCGACGACATCACGCTCGACCTGCGCGCGGGCGAGATCGTCGCGCTGCTCGGCCGGTCCGGCAGCGGGAAATCGACGCTGCTGCGCACGATCGCCGGGCTGATCGGCCCGACCCGCGGCACCGTGCGTTATCGCGGCGAAGAACTCGACGGCGCCAATCCGGGTACCGCGATGGTGTTCCAGACGTTCGCGCTGATGCCGTGGCTGACCGTGCAGGACAACGTCGAACTCGGCCTCGCCGCGCGCGGCATCCCGCCGAAATCGCGCCGCGACCGTGCGTTGCAGGCGATCGACCTGATCGGCCTCGACGGTTTCGAATCCGCATACCCCAAGGAACTTTCCGGCGGGATGCGGCAGCGCGTCGGCTTCGCCCGTGCGCTTGTGCTCGAACCGGACGTCCTGCTGATGGACGAACCGTTCTCCGCGCTCGACGTGCTGACCGCGGAAAACCTGCGCACCGAACTGATGAGCCTGTGGCAGCGCGACGATTTCCCGACGAAAGCCGTCTGCATCGTCACGCATAACATCGAGGAGGCAGTACTGCTCGCCGACCGGGTGCTGGTCCTCGGTGCCAACCCCGGGAAGCTGCGTGCGGAGGTGGAGATCGACCTCGCCCGGCCGCGCGACCGCAAATCCCCCGCGTTCGCCGCGCTGGTCGAACGGCTCTACGACCTGCTGACCGGACGCGATCCGGCGGCCGTCGAACCCGCGCAGGCCACGCCCACCGCACGGCCGCTGCCGCCCGCGTCGGTCGGCGGCCTCGCCGGGCTCGTGGAACTGGTGCACGCCCGCGGCGGACACGCCGACCTGCCGGATCTCGCCGCCGAACTGAGCTTCGAGGTCGACGACCTGCTGCCGCTCGTCGACGCGGCAGCCCTGCTCGACCTCCTGTTCGTGGCGGGCGGCGACCTGCACCTGACCCCGGTCGGCACCGCCTTCACCACCGCGGACATCCAGACCAGCAAGAAGATCTTCGCCGGTCAGGTCCGCGACCGGGCGCCACTGGTCCGCACCATCGTCAACGCGCTCACCGCCAGCTCGGACGGCACGCTGCGCGCGGAGTTCTTCCTCGACCTGCTCCGCCGCGGCTTCTCCGCCGCCGACGCCCGGCAGCAACTGGACACGGCGATCGACTGGGGCCGGTACGCCGAGCTCTTCGACTACGACACCGACAGCGACCGGATCGCCCAGACGACCGCCGAATAGCTCAGCTCTCCGGAGCCGTCTCCACGCGCGGCGCCGGGCTGTCCGCCGGGGCGTCCGGAGCCGGGTCCCGGTTCACCGCCGCGATCGCGAGCGCCCCCATCACCGCCACCGCCGCGAACAGGTAGAAGCCCCACGGATACGCCAGCCCCGCCGACAGCAGCAGCCCGGTCACCAGCGGCCCGGACATCGCGCCGAACCGGCCGATCCCGCTCGCCGCGCCGAGCCCGGTGCCGCGTGCTTCGGCGGGGTACACGCGGGCGATGTACACGTAGACCAGCACCTGCGAGCTGAAGGTGAAGATCCCGGCCAGCAGCACGCCGGCGTACACGCTCGCCCCGGGCAGCTTGATGCTCAGCAGCGCCAGGAACACCGCCGCCGCGGCGAACCACAGGATGGTCGAACGGCGGTAGCCGATCTTGTCCGCGACCCGGCCGCCGACCAGCAGGCCGATGACCGCGCCGACGTTCAGCACCAGCAGCAGCGCCAGCGCCGCGCCGAGTTCGTAGCCCGCCGCGCGCATGATCTGCGGCAGCCAGGTGTTCAGGCCGTAGACCAGCAGCAGCCCCATGAACGACGTCACCCAGAACGCGATGGTCGCGCGGCCGTAGCCGTGCCGGAACAGGACGCCGAGCGGGTTGCGGTTGCGCCGGGCTTCCTTCGCCCGTTCCAGCGCCTTCGATTCGGGCAGGAACTTCATCATCAGCGGCACGAGGATCAGTGCGGGCGCGGCCCCGATGACGAACATCCACTGCCAGCCGAGCCGTTGCAGCACCAGGATTCCGAGCAGCGCGGTGAGCACTGCGCCGACGTGGTAGCCGGTCATCAGCACGGTGGTCGCGCTGCCGCCGCGGCCGATCCGCGCGTACTCGGTGATCAGCGCCAGCGCGGTCGGCAGCACGCCGCCGAGCCCGAGCCCGGCCAGGAACCGCAGCACGCCGAACAGCCACGGCCCGTTCGCGAACGCGCAGAGCAGCGTGCAGACCGAGAAGCTGGCCACGGTCAGCAGCATCATTCCCCGCCGGCCGAACAGGTCGCTGAGCGGGCCGATCGAGAACGCGCCGACCGCCACGCCGAGCAGCCCGACCGCGGAGATCAGCGACGCCGTGTTGGGGTCGAGCCCCCACGCTTTGTCCTTGAGCAGCGCGGGCAGCACGACGCCCAGCACCACCAGGTCGAACCCTTCGAGCGCCACCGCCGTCCAGCACAGCGGGGCCACCCAGCGGGCGTGGCGCGCCCGGGGATCAGTCGAGACCGTCATGTCATCACCTGCGTCGTCGGAGGGGACCTGGGCCGGATTGCTTCTAGAACGGGTACTGCGGAAGGTCGCCGCGCACGGTGACCCACTGGGTTTCGGTGAACGCCTCCAGGTTGGCCTGCGCGCCGCCGTGCCGGGAGCCGGTTCCCGAATCCCCCACCCCGCCGAACGGGGCGAGGGCCTCGTCGTTGACCGTCTGGTCGTTGACGTGCACCAGACCGGACGGGATCCGCTCGGCCAGTGCCAGCCCCCGCGCGGCGTCCCGGGTCAGGATGCCCAGCGACAGCCCGTACTCGGTACCGCCGGCCAGGCGCACTGCTTCGTCCACTGTGGAGAACGGCACGACCGGCGCGACCGGGCCGAACACCTCCTGGGCGTAGGCGGGCGCGGCGAGCGGGACGTCGGTGAGGACGGTCGGGCGGTAGAACAGGTCCTCGTAGGTGCCGCCGGTCGCGATCTTCGCGCCAGCCTCCGCGCTCCCGGTGACCACCGAGTGCACGCGGTCGCGTTGTCCCGCGTCGATCAGCGGGCCGAGCGCGACGTCGCCGGTCGCCGGGTTGCCGACGGTCAGCTTGGCCGCGTGCTCGGCGAGCGCGGCCGCGTAGTCGTCGGCGATTTCGGCGGCGACCAGGTGGCGTCCGGTCGCCATGCAGATCTGCCCGGAGTGGTTGAACGAACCGAACGCGCCGACCGACGCGGCCTGTTCGACGTCCGCGTCCGCGAGCACGACGAGCGCCGAGTTGCCGCCGAGTTCGAGGTGCACGCGCTTGAGCCGCTCCCCCGCCGCCGCGGCGATCTTGCGGCCCGCGTTCGTGGAACCGGTGAACGCGATGACGCGCACCAGCGGGTCCTCGACCAGCGCGGCGCCGACGTCCGCGCCGCCGGGCAGCAGGTGGAACAGGCCTTCGGGCAGACCGGCTTCCTCGAAGATCCGGGCCAGCACGACACCGCCGCACACCGCCGTGCGCGGGTCGGGCTTCGCCAGCACCGCGTTGCCGAGCGCCAAGGCGGGCGCGATCGCGCGGATGGAGAGGATCACCGGCGCGTTGAACGGCGAGATCACGCCGACCACCCCGGCCGGAACCCGGCGCGCCATCGACAGCCGAGGCTGGCTGGAACGCAACAGTTCCCCGTACGGATGTGCGGCGAGCGCCGCCGCCTCGTGGCATTCCTCGGCCGCGACCGCGCGGGTCTGGAACTGCGCGAACGCCCGCGTGGCACCGGATTCGCGGACAAGCCAGTCGTCGATCTCGTCGCCGTGGTCCTCGAAAAGCCGCGCAGCCCGGCGCAGCACCCGCGCCCGCTGGTCGTATGGCTTCGCAGCCCAGTCCCGCTGTGCTTCCTGCGCCGCCGCCGCTGCGTTGGCGACGTCTTCCGGAGCCGCCGCGCCCACTCGGGCCAGGGTGTTCCCGGTAGCGGGCTCGACCGCGTCGTATTCCCCGCCTGCGCCGGGGATCCAGCCGCCGGAGAAGATCCGGCCCTGCCATCCGGTTCCGAGCAACGTCATGCCGTCACCGCCACTTCCAGCACCAGCGGCTCCGTGCGCGCGGCCAGCGTCGGCAGCACCTCGTTCAACACCGACTCCAGTTCCTCGTAGGTTTCCGCGCGCCGCGCCGGGCAGCCGAGCGATTTCGCGAGCCCGCTCACGCTGACCTCATCGAACCCGGGCCACGGCGCTTTTCCGCCCCCGGCCGTGCGTTCGCCGTGCCGCACGGCGAGTTTGTCCATGATCGCGTAGCCGCCGTTGGACAGCACGATCACGAGAACGCCGACGCCGTAATGCGCGGCGCTCCACAACGACTGGATCGAGTACAGCGACGAACCGTCCCCGATCACCGCGACCACCGGACGCTTCAGCCCGCCCATCCGCAGCCCGATCGCCGCCGGAATGCCGAAGCCCAGCCCGCCCATGGCCGCGCTGAGGAACCCGAGCGGTTCGCGCGCCGGGACGTATGCGTGCAGCAGCGGACGGCTCGACGGCGATTCCTCGACCAGCACCGTGTCCTGGGGCAATCGGCGCGCGAGCAGGCCGAACACGTGGTCCGGTCCCAGCGGCGCACCCGCCTCCGGCGCCCCGGGCAACTCGACCGTCCGGCCGATCTTTTCGGTGCCCGCTTCCCGCGCCGGAACCAGCTCCGCCAACGGCCCGCACACCGCCGACGGCCGCGCCAGCACGGCGAGGTCGACCGGGCTGCGGTGCGCTTCGTTCGGATCGTCCGTGACCACCGCGATGCGGGTGCCCGGTTCGGTCAGCTGTCCCGGTTCGCGCGGGTACTGGCGGAAAACCGGTGCGCCGACCGACAGCACCGCGTCGTGTCCGGACAACGCTTTCCGCAGTCCTTCCCGGCCCGGCGGCAGATGCCCGGCGAACTGCGGATGGTCCTGCGGGAATCCGGCGCGCGCCCCGAACGCCTCCTGCCACACCGGGCACGCGAGCTTTTCCGCCAGCGTGGTCAGGCCGCGCCACGATTCGGCGTCGTCGGCCCCCGCACCCGTCACGATTACCGGATTGGTTGCGGTACCGAGGAATTCCGCCAGCTCGGCCAGCACCGCGGGCTCGGCGGCGTTCGCGCGGACCAGCTTCGCCGGGGCGGGCAGCGGCTCGTCCACGCCCGCCAGCTCCGACCAGTCGTCCATCGGCACGATCACCAGCGCCGGGCCGCGGTGCTCGCGCGCCTCGTGCCAGGCGCGGGCGAGCGCGCCCGGAACGTCCTGCGCCCGCGGCGGTTCCGCGATCCACACCGGCGTGGGCCGGGCAAGATCGTCGAGCCGATGGCCGGTGAGGAACGGCTCCAGCGCGAGGTGGCGGCGGTCCTGCTGCCCGACGAGCACGACCAGCGGCGCACGGTTGACCCGCGCGGTCGCGAGCGCGCCGACCGCGTTCCCGAGCCCCGCGGTGGTGTGCAGGATCGCGACCGCGGGCCGGTCGTTCGCGAGCGCCCAGCCGGTCGCCATGCCGACCACCGAACCCTCGTGCAGCGCCAGCACGAACTCGAGGTCGTCGGGCAGGTCGGTGAGCAGCGCGATCTCGGTCGACCCGGGATTGGCGAACACCGTCGTGGCGCCGAACCGGCGCAGCACGTCGAACGCGGCGTCGCGAACGGTCGGGGCAGGGCTCACGGACTTCTCCTCGGCAGTGACGGCAACGAGCGGTCCGGAGTCTCCCGGCTCGATCTTCCGCCGCCCAGCCCCTCTTCCACTCAGCGGAAAAGTTCCTCAGCCTTGCAACGCCCGCGTGACCCCCAGCGCGGCCATCCGGACCACCGGCACGAGCGGCGACAGATTCGGCTTGCAACTGGGCACCACCACGGAAATCGCCGCGACGACCTGATCGCCGGGCCCGCGCACCGGAGCAGCGACCGACGACGCGCCCTCGGTCATCTCGTTGCGGGAGATGCAGAACCCCTGCAGCCGGACCTCCGCCAGCACCTGCCGCAGCCGCGCCGGGTCCGTGATCGTCCCGCTGGCCCTGCGCTCCAGCCCGCCGGCGAGAATGCTCTCGAGACATTCCGGCGGCGCGTGCGCGAGCAGCACCTTGCCCGGCCCCGCCGCGTGCAACGGAAGCCGCAGCCCGACCCGCGAGGTCACCACGACATCCGGATGCGCCTCGAGCTTTTCCAGATACAGCGCCCGGTCCCCGTCCAGCACGACCAGATGGACGACCTCGTGCGTCACCTGCAGCAGATCCTGCAGAAACGGCAGCGCGACATCCCGCAGCTCCCGCCCGCCCGGCGCCTGCGCCCCGAGCTGCCACAACCGAAGCCCGATCCGGTACCGCCCTCGGCCAGTGCGCTCCAACGCGCCCCACCCGGTCAACTCGGCCAGCAGCCGATGCACCGTGGCAGGCGCGAGCCCGGTCGCCCGGGTGATCTCGCCGTGAGTCTGCTCGGGTCGGCCGGAAAGAAAGGAATCCAGCACCGCGAACGCGCGGCTCAAGACCGTGCGCCCGGGTTCGGCGGCGTTGCCGGCGATCGCGTGCCTCCGGGGCTGCGGTGGAACAGGACGGGGACTGGCCGCCCATCATCCGCCAGTCCCGCGAACACGGCAACCCGCGTTCCCCCTGACCGTCCACACTGGACGCTACCGCGCGGCCACGAGGTTCGTGAGGGCCACCCTGCGGAACTCTGATTCCCCCAGGTTTCCCCTCACGACCCCGCCGCCGGTTTCGTGAGGGACCCCTTCACGGACCTGGATTCCCTCAAGGAGCCCTTCACGGCCCCGCCCCCGCCAGCCTCGCGCCCGCTCGGGATGCCGCCCCAATGCCACATTGGGTGCGTCCCACGCACCGAACGCCACATTGGGTGCATCACATGCACCGAACGCCACATTGGGTGCGTCAGGTGCACCCAATGTGGCATTGGGGCGCTAGCGGCCACCCCACCCCGCCACCCGCACATCCGTAGCGACCACGCACCCAACCCGCGCGCCCTCAACCTCAGCCGCAGCCGCTGCACCCACCCATCGAGGCACCCCAGCCCGCCCCCGCAGCCGATGCACCCAACAAGCGAGGCACGGCAGCCCGTCCCCCGCAGCCCCCGCACCCAACGAGCGACACACCCCAGCCCGTCCCCCCGCAGCCGATGCACCCAACGATCGAGGCACCCACACCGCCCCCAACCCCGATCCGAAGCCCAACTGCGGTTCGGGGGTGCTTGTCAAGGCATCTTTCCCGCCTTGACAAGCACCCCCGAACCGTCAGCACAATAAACCTTCGGGGTGGCGGGCCCCATAGCGAGCGCAATGTCGCCGCCAGGCGACGAGCCGAGCCTCACCCCCGAAACGTCCGAACCTCCGGACTCACCTCCAAAGCATCCCGATTGAACGTCACCTCCACCCCTCGCCCCCGCAACCGAGACGCCCCCTGATCAAGCTTCCACCCATCCACCCGAACCCCAACCCGCGGATGCCGCCGAACCTGCCCCTCATCCAACCGAACCCGAACACTCGCGCCGTCCCCACCGACCAAATTCAAATAATTGTCACTGAACGTCGCAGGAAGAACCCGCTCCCCAGTCCGCACGTCATAAACCTGCAAATGCACCATCAACGCCACCGACTCGCCGACATTCCGCACATCCACCGCCACCTCAGCCCCGTCGGCCCCGCGCGAAACCCCGGCGATCACCGAAACAGCCGCCCCCGGCATCCCCTCCAACCCAGCAAACCCAGCCTCCCGCCCAGGCTTCTCCACCCAATAGAAACTCCGAACCACCTCCGACCCGCGCAAATCCCGAAGCACCAACCGAACAAAAGCAACCTCAGACGGCGCAGCACCAACCTCCGAAGCCACCCGCCCAACCACAGCACGATCAGCCCCGACCACCCCGCCCACCGGCATCGAGGCACGAGCGAACTCCACCCCGTCCACGCCGTAGAACGAAGCCTCAACACTCCCCCGAACCACCGCCCGGGAATGATTAGCCACAATCACATCGAAGTTCCGCGCATCCAGCACCACATTAACCCGCCGACAAGCATGCTGAACCGCATAGAACGACGAATGCGCCTCCAAATCATGACTGTACATCTGCCAGACAAAACTAGGCTGCGCAGGATTAGTCATCCACATGATGACCCCAGTACGCGGATAAGGCCCCACGCTCCCCATGTGAGCAACCGGAGCCTCGTAAATAGCCCGAATACACTCGTAATTCATCAACTGCGACTTACGCGCGAAATCAGCGAGATTCCGCAATTCCCCATACCGCTCGCCAGTCAGCCGAAGATACCCCGCACCACCCCCATTCCCCCCGTTCCCGTTGACATCCCGATCAGCCCAGAAATCGTCCGGATGCTCCCACGAAGCCTCCGGAAGCATCTTCCGCATGAACTCCAACGTAGGAATAGAATAAGACCCGACCTCATTATGAAACGGCGGCCACTGCGTACCGTCATTCAACGCGAAATGCTTGGCAGGCGGCACCCAGTGATACGGCCCGCCAGACCGGTACCCGTCAACCGGATTCGCCCCGGTATCCCCCGCAGAACTAGTCAACACCACCCGCTGCGGATCCAGCTCGGCAACCAGCGCGTCCAACCCGTCGATCAACGGCTGCGGCGGCGGCCCCTCGTTGCCACCACACCACAACAGGATCGACGGATGATTGCGAAACCGCACAATGCAATCCCGGATATTGGCAAGATCCCGCTCAATATTCTCCGCAGGCGGCCCCTCAGTGGAACAGAAGAAGTCCTGCCAGACCAGGATGCCGTACTCGTCGCAGGCAGCAAAGAAGTCCTCGGTACTGCTCTGCCCGTTCCAGTTCCGAATCAAGTTGAGATTAGCGTCCCGATGCAACCGGACCTGCGCCCGCAACCGTTCCCGAGGGATCCGCTTGAGCGCCTCGTCCAGCCCCCAGTTCCCGCCCATCACCAGGATCGGCTGATTATTGACCGTGATCGCCAGACACTGCGTCACCGCCCCGGACGGCGACCGCATCGGCCTCGTGTACTCGATCCGCCGGATCCCGAAGTCCACCGTTCGTTCGTCGTGCACCTGCCCGCCGGATTCGACCCCGACCGTCAGCCGGTACCGATACGGCTCCCCATACCCGTTGGGCCACCACAGCTTCGGCCGATCCACCCGAAGGCAGGCGATCTCCTTCGACGTCAGCTTCACCGACGACGCCCCAGCCGGAACACTGACCGTCCGCCGGAACCCCAGCCCGTCAAGGGACCCCGTCACCACCACGGACTTCCCGGCAGCACTGTCCAACGCGAGCGAGACCGAGACCTCCGCCGTCCGCAGATCCTGTGACAGCGTCGAGGTGACCTGCACGTCAGCCACCCGCACCGGCCCCGTGGTACGCCAGGTGACCGGCTGCCAGATCCCCAGATCCCGGTCCGGAATGGTGGGCAGCCAGTCCCACCCGGCGGTGCAGAAGAACGTCGGCCCGTTCTTCAGCGTGATCCCGGTCGGACCGCCGTTGCGCCCGCCGCGCGTCACCCCGCTGGCGTAACTCGGCAATGCGGGCGGATCGGTGTAGTCGAGCTTCCCGACCAGCACCGCCAGCCAAGCGACCCCGTCCGCCTCGGCCACGATGTCCGTGACCTCGAAGACCGCGCGCTTGAACGCGCCCTCGACCGTGCCGACCCTGGTCCCGTTGAGCCACACAGTGCCGAGGTAGTTGATCCCGTCGAACTGCAGCCAGAACCGCTGCCCCGGCACCAGCCGCGGCACCCGGAACGCGACCCGGTACCAGTAGCCGGTGTCCTTGAGGGTGTCCGGAACAGTGTCGGTCACGATGTGGCCGTACAACGGATCGGGATACTCGCCGTTGGCGATCATGCTCGTCAGCGGCGTCCCCGGAACAACCGCGGGCTTCAGCCCAGCGACATCCTTCGCACTGGCCAGCACACGCCCGTCCGCAGCCGTGCCGTCGGCCGCGACAAACGTCCAGCCGCTGCCGATCTCGCCGCCGCCGACCTGAGGCGGACGCGCGTCCGGAGCTGCCTCGGCGGTGCCGGACACCCCGAACGCGCCGAGCGCACCGCCGCCCGCGACAGCAATCCCGCCGGACAGAAACCGCCTGCGATTCACCTGGGTCACGTCGCTCCCATAGCCTCTGACATCGTTGTCACCTGCACTTGAACCCTATTATTCGGCCGCTCGCAGGCCCGATGTCAAGCGGCGTAAGGAGGTTTCCGCGCCGCCGCAAGGTTTCTGTCGGGCGGACAACCGGCGGCGGCGCCCCAGCGTGACCGTCGCTGCGCCATAGGAAGGAACCTTTATAAAGTCGGCGGGAAAATCGCCCCGCACCCCTGGCGACCGGCCGCCGCGCGCTTTTAGGGTGACGGCGTTCGGGGCGGGGACCACTGCCCCGCTCACCGGTGCACCACCGAAGGAAAGCGAGTTTCCCATGCCCGAACCCGTCGAGATGTGGACCGCGCCCGACTTCGTCGAGTACGAAACCCCGATGGAGGTCACCGCCTACGCGGCCCGCCGGGAGGAGTGACCCGCCGGACGGGGCCGGTCCGCCGCGGTCCCGTCCGTCCCGGAAAACCTTACCGCTGAGCGAGAATCCCGGAGGACGCGAATGTCCACTGTGCACCCGATGAGTCCGGCGGAGTTCACCGGAGCCCTGCGCGGCCTCGCCGACCGGTATTGGGGCGGCCATCCGTTCCACCGGCGGATGCACGCCGGCGAACTGACCGAGCGCGAATTGCGGCTCTGGGCCGCGAACCGCTGGTACTACCAATGCGTGCTGCCGCAGAAAGACGCGGCCATCATCAGCAATTGCCCGATCCCGGAAATCCGCCGGATTTGGCTGGACCGGATCGTGTACCACGACGGCGCCGTCGCGGGCGAAGGCGGAGCCGAACGCTGGCTGCGACTGTGCGCCGCGGTCGGCCTGGACCGCGCCGAAGTCCTCGACGAGCGACACGTCGCACCCGGCGTCCGGTTCGCCGTCGACGCCTACGTCACCTTCGCGCGCACCAAACCTTGGGTGGAAGCCGTCGCCTCCGGCTTGACCGAGATGTTCGCCGGGCACCTGATGCAGCAGCGGGTGGTCGACGTCCTGGCGAACTATTCGTGGATTTCCCGCGCCGACCTGGCGTACTTCACCAACCGGATCGACAAGGTTTCCGGCGAGGGCAAGGACACTTTGGACATTGTCGTGCAGCACTGCGTCGCGCGCGAACAGCAGGAGAAGGCGGTGGCCGCGCTGTCGTTCAAGTGCGATGTCCTGTGGTCGATGCTCGACGCCATCGAACGTGCCGCGGCCGAGGAGTGAGCCGATGGACACCATCACGACCGCGTCGGTGCCGAAACTGCGCGTCGGCGTCCGACTGACGTTCGATCACGTGCGCGGGACGCAGGTGCTGCTGTTCCCGGAAGGCGTGCTGGTACCGAATTCCACCGCCACCGCGGTCCTCGAACTTTGCGACGGTGCCACCTCGGTGTCCGGCATCGTCGCCACCTTGCGCAGCCGCTATCAAGGCGTCCAGGAGAGTGACGTCCTCACCGTATTGGCCCGGTTCGGACAACGGCGGGTGATCGAATGGACGTGACCGCACCGCTCGGGCTGCTCGCCGAACTGACGCACCGCTGCCCCCTGCACTGCTCGTACTGCTCGAATCCGGTGGAACTCGTCAGCCGGTCCGCGGAAATGTCCACCGCTGAATGGACCGGCGCGCTGACCCAGGCCCGGGAACTGGGCGTGCTCCAGGTCCACCTCTCCGGCGGGGAACCGTTGGCGCGCACCGACCTTCCGCATCTCGTCACGCACGCGAGCGACCTCGGCTGCTACGTCAACCTCGTCACCTCCGGCCTGGGCCTGACCGAGTCCCGGCTGACCGATCTCGTCGACCGAGGTCTCGCGCACGTCCAGCTCTCGGCCCAAGCTGCCACCGCGGACCGGGCGAACCTGCTCGCCGGCGCGAAAGCCTTCGATCGGAAACTGGCCGCCGCCGAGCTCGTGAAAGCCTCGGGCCTGCCGCTGACCGTCAACGTGGTGCTGCACCGGCAGAACCACGACCAGCTGGCCGACATCATCGCGCTCGCCGAGTCGATGGGCGCGGACCGGCTCGAACTGGCCAACACCCAGTACTACGGCTGGGCTCTGCGCAACCGCGACGCGCTGATGCCGACCCGCGCGCAACTCGCCGCCGCGGAACCCATCGTCCGCGCAGCCGTCGAACGCCTCCGCGGCACGATGGAGATCATCTACGTCGTCGCCGACTATTACGAGCCGTTCCCCAAACCGTGCATGCACGGCTGGGGCGCGCGGCAACTCACGATCGCGCCCGACGGCACCGTCCTGCCCTGCCCCGCCGCCAGCGCGATCACCACGCTCACGCTCGACAACGTCCGCGAGACCGCCTTGGCCGACATCTGGTACCGCTCAGAGTCCTTCAACGCCTACCGCGGCGAGGACTGGATGCGCGACCCGTGCCGCACCTGCGACCGCCGCACCACCGACTTCGGCGGCTGCCGCTGCCAGGCATTCCAGCTCACCGGCGACGCGGCGAACGCCGACCCCGTGTGCTCCCGCTCGCCACACCGCGGCACGGTCGACCTCATCCTCGCCGCACCGTCCACTCCGGACCTGATTATGCGTGGCCCAGCCCGATGAAAATCATCCTGCTAGGAACCGCGGCCGGCGGCGGCTTTCCCCAGTGGAATTGCGCCTGCTCGCAATGCACCTCCGGCTCGCCTCCGCGTACGCAGGACAGCGTCGCCTTCAGCGCAGACGGCCGTACCTGGCACCTCCTCAACGCCTCACCGGACATCCGCGCGCAAATCCTGGCCACGCCAGCGTTGCGCGCCGGACCGGGCCCGCGCGAGACGCCTCTGCGCACGGTCCTGCTCACCGACGCCGAACTGGACCACACCCTCGGCCTGCTCATGCTCCGCGAGGCGACGGCCCTGACCGTCCACGCCCCCGCCGCCGCGCTGCACGCGCTGACCGACCACTTCCCGGCCCGTCCCATCATCGGCGAGTACCACGACTGGACCTGGCACGCCTCCACCGAAACGACCCTCGACGGCCTCGTGATCACTTCCTTCCCGATCAGCGACAAACAACCGAAATACGCCCGCGCCTCCGCCCGTCCCGGCCCGTGGGTCGTCGCCTACCGCATCCACGACCCGGCAACCGGCGGCACGCTCGTCTACGCGCCCTGCCTGCGCACCTGGCCGCCCGGCTTCGACGAGTTCACCGACGGCGCGAGCCTCGTCCTCCTGGACGGCACCTTCTACAGCGGCAGCGAATTCACGACGGCCACCGACAGCGCCAACCCAGCCGCCCAGCAGGCGATGGGCCACGTGCCGATCACCACGACGCTGCCGATGCTCACGAACCGCCCGGGGGTCGGCCGGTGGGCTTACACGCATCTGAACAACACGAACCCCGTCGTGGACCCGCAGGGCGCGGAGCTCGCTGCCGTGGTGGGTGCTGCTGCGGAAGTGCCGCCGGATGGAGCCGAGTTCACGCTCTGAACCGCGCGCAATCCTCACGTCGGTTAGCTGGGCACGGCAGACGACGCGGCGTGGATTCCGGGCCGAACTGCTCCCGGACAGAACCGAACTCGCTCGCAGAGTCCCGCACCAACCTCGCGTCAGAACCGCGCGAACCTCACGACGGTTAACCGGAGGGAGAACCACCCCGCTCAGCCCAGCAGACGCCGCAGCGTGAATACCGGAGCCGAACTGCTCCCGGACAGAACCGAACTCGCTCGCAGAGCCGCACTCCAACCTCGCATCAGAACCGCGCGCAAGCCTCACGACGGTTAACCGGACAGCAGAACCGCCCCGCTCGACCCGGCAGAGGCCGTGACGTGGATACCGGAGCCGAATTGCAGCTGGACAGAACCGAACTCGCAGAGTCGCGCACGAACCTCGCGAAGGTTGCGCCACAAGGAAGGGCAGAACCACACCGCGCACCGACCTCACGGACCGGACGCACCGCCGTTCACCCCACGGGAAGCCGGATCAATGCCGGACGTAACGCCCCACCTCCCTACTCAAGCACGCAAACACACCACAGAACCGCGCCGCCACCCACCCGGAACCCGTCTCAGTTCGCCGAGCAGCGGCGCGATCAGCACCGGGCAGAACCGATTCATGCGGTGACCGGGCACGACTAACCGGCCCTCCGCCGGGCCTCGACCGGCGCGCGCCAGAAGCAGTCCACCAGCTGCTGCCACACTCAACCGCCAGGTGCTCGTCTCCTGACCACGACATCCCGGCCAGCAAACACGTTGACCAACCGCAGGTCGCCGGTCACCAAAAGCCCTACCACGGCAAGCAGATGCGACACACTTAGGTCCGGATATCCCCCACCAGCAACAACCGCTCCAACATCTCCGGCGTAAACACGACCCCGGTCACCTCCGCCGCCACCGCGAAAGCCGCCGCGATCGGATTCGACGGCGTTTCATCCGGGCCAGGATCCAACCCTGCCTCGCGCATCACCTGGATCAGCCGCTCCGATTCGCTGCCGTACGTCTGACTCGGCAGGCACGGAGTGAAACCAGCAACAACCGTGCCGTCCACCGCGTGCACGAAGTGCGCCTCCGCATAGTCGTGCCGGTTCACAGCCACGACCTCGCTCTCTTTCGACAGCCGCGCAACGACTTCCGGCAAATTCCCCTGCCACCCCCACGGTTCGACGGCGGTACTCCACCCGCCGGACGGCACCACGCCGACGTACCCTCCGCCGTTCCCGCCTTGGGTCTGCGCGACGTACTCAGCGACCAGATTGTTCAACTCCCCGAACGTCATCTGCTCGCCGCCGACGCCACCGAACCGCCGCACCACCTCGGGCGGATCGAGCCCGCGCACGAACGAAACACAGAAGATGTCCTGCAGCGGCCCGTAATCATCCAGCCATGCCAACTCGGTCAGTAAGTCCGTCATCACGCCTCCAAGATCGACTGCGGCCATGATGACAGGCACCACCGACAAAAACCGGATCCGCGACCAAAGCAGTCCATTGTGGACAGCAGAGGGTCAATGATGCGGCGGCTCCGCCTGCAAAGTCCCGGCAGGCAGCCGATCCGCGCCCCAGCTGCGCTCGAGATACCCGATGATCCGCGCGACGTCCTCCGCGGGCACCTTCTCCGGCTCGCCGTGTTCCCGAGGATCGACGTGGAAGATGTAGAGCCGGGACGCGAACTGGTCGAACGGCAGCGAGGCCTCGCCGAACCGCTCGCCGTTGCCCGCGGTCGAAACCACCACGCCGTCGCCCCAGTCCTGGCCGCTGTCGTTGTTCGGGTTGTAGAAGTACACCCGCATGACGTCGTCGGGATCGGGAGCGGTGCGCAGGATCGTGATCGCGTGCCAGCCGACGTAGCGGGCGGCGCTGTCGGTGACCGCGACCCCGGCTGGCTGCGGGTGGATCAGCGGTTGCTCGCCGTTATAGGACGGGTGGTAGCTCGCGTGGAACTGCCGCAGGAAGTCGTCAAGGTCGATCAGTTTTCCGGTGGCGACGTCGACGTTGATCCGGAAGCCCCGCGAGGCCCACCAGCCGTGGAATTCGGGGTTGACCCAGCGGTGCGGATCGCCCGGCCGGTCGGCGCAGCGGCGGCCCATCTCGGCGTAGATCCGGTCGAGATGGGGCACCACGAGCGACGACACCGGGTCCAGGTCGGCGGGCAGCGACTCGGAGAGCCCGGCCCCGCTTTCCTTCGACGACACCGGCTGTCCTTCGAAGTGCATGACGACCTCGTCGTCGCGCGCCGCCCACACCACGACCTGCAGCAGGTAGTCCGGGTCGTTGTAGGCCCACATCGACAGCGCCCGCGCCGACTGGCAGGTCGGGTTGTCGCCCTGTCCGACTCCGAGCGGCTGGCCCAGCATCGACAGCACGCCCGCGAGCAGCCGCGCCTCGGGCCTCGGCTGGTCGCCGAACACGAGCGCGAGCCGTTCCCGGGCGGCGGTGGACAGCTCCAGCGCCAGCTGTCGCCACAGCGCGGGCACGACCGGCGGTTCGTAGAGGATGCCGCGGTCGAGCAGCAGCGCCAGCCCGTAGACGCACTGCGCGGTCTGCGGGTGCACGGCTTCCTCGATCAGCCGGTGGACCAGGTCGTGGTAGCGCATGAGGCAGTTCCGGCCCACGTCGGACAGGCCGAGCGCCTCGCCGAGGAGGTAGTCGCTCTCGTGCGCCAGGTACCGCAGCAGTTCGGCGTGGTACGGCGACACCAGGCCGGTGTCGTGCATGGCCCGGGCGAACCCGGTCGCCTCGTACTGCAGGCTCGCCGCGTCCATCGCCTCGAGCCGCGCCCGGAAGACGTCGACGCCCGGGTCCTCCCGGCACGCCTCGGTGGTCCCGAACAGGCTGGTGATGAGCCGGTCGAGGCCCTGCACCGACGAACCGCCCAGGTCGACGTCCGGGTCGCCGCGGTAGATCGAGATCCGCGTGATCAGCGATTTGACCTGGTCGACCTGGATCGGGCGCTGGCGCAGGATCCGCCAGATCTCCTCGACGACCTTGTCCAGGATGCTGTCGTAGCCGATCTGGTCGGCGAGGTACCGCAGCAGGTCGCGGATCAGCTGCGCGGTCCGGCCCTGCCGGGTCCGCTCCGCCTCGCTGGGCGGCGTGAACAGCAGCTCCAGGTTCGCCCCGAGCACCTGCGACAGGAACACGCGGGCGTCCTCGGCCGGCAGCGTCGGATGCTCGTAGTCGCCGCACGCGACCGCGAGCATCCGCAGTTCGCTGGTCGCCTCGATCACCACGGTGTCGGAGTTCCCGCTGTGCAGCCCGGGGCCGACCAGCGCGGGGATCAGGATCTCCGGGGTGTCCCAGTCGGTGCCCTGGAAAACCCCGGCCTCCTCCAGCGCCCGCGCCCTCGCCCGGACCGCGGCCGCGCCGTCCGGCTGGAGCAGCACCCGCCGCAGCGCCTCCAGCACCCGGCGCAGCTTCGTGTGCTTGCCGAAGTCGCGGGTCGCGGCCATGGCCGCGACCGCGTCGTCGAGCGACGCCACGCGTTTGGCCAGCGTCGCAGTCGTGCCGGTGACGTCGGCGTTCGGCTCCAAGTGCGTCCTTCGGTCGGGGTGGCGGACTCGTCCGTGCTCAGACGTAGAAGTCCAGTTCTTCCTGTTCCTTCAGCAGGTCGCGCATCCGGTAGGCGTCGTCCCCGAAGAAGTACAGCAGACCCCAGTGCGTGCCGAACGCGGTCCTCTTCGTGACCGTCTCCTCCAGCGGCGCGGTCAGGTCGTGCGACTCGTAGTAGTCGTCGTCCTCGGTCTGCTGGGGGATCCGCAGCTCGCTGACCACCCGACGGCGAGGGTACACACCGAAACAGCCCGCGACGCCGGTCGCGTCGACGACCTCCCGCGGGAAGAAGGCGTCGATCTCCTCCTCCGTCGTTTTCGGGTCGAAGGACAGGACGAGCGCCTGGTAGGCGTTGAAGCCGTAGGCCCGTTCGAGCAGCTCGAAGACCTTGAACCCGGGCGGCCGGTAGGCGACCTCGCCGAAGTACATCTCGCCGTCGCTGGTGACGAAGTACTCCGGGTGCACGAAGCCGAACTCGATGTCGAAGGTCTTGACGAGCTTCTCGATCTGGGCGGTGATCTGCGGCCGGTACCGCTCCAGCTCAGGGGTCGCCGGCACGAACACCGAGTAGCCGAGCGTGACGTACTCCGAGATGTTCAGGAACTTGACCTTGCCGTTGTGGATCCACGCCTCGACCGCGAACTCCCAGCCGTCGAGGTGCGATTCCATCAGGACCGGGAACTCCTCGTCCGGGATCGAATCGATCTCGTCCGGGGTGCGGATGACGCGGTGGCCGAGGCAGCCCGCCTTGTCGAACGCCTTCAGGTGGATGGGGTCGTTCGGGTCGCCGTCGAGCTTGAGCAGCGTCTGGTTGACCCGCTTGAGGAACCGGACGACGTCGTCGCGGGCGTGCGCCTCCTCGAAGATCCCCACCCGGATGCCGCCGAGCTGCGCGCGCCGCTTCATCAGCGCCTTGTCCCGCAGCAGCATCGCCTGGCCGAACAGGCGCGGGTTGTCCATCAGCACCGAGTTGATCGCGCCCGCCCACTCGACGGTCTCCTCGAACAGCGGGATGGCGACGTCGACGCCTTCCTCGTGCAGGATCTCGGCGATCTCCATCGACCGGTCGTTGAGCCGCTCGAAATTCCACGACACGTACGGGATGTCGTGGTCCACGCAGTACTTCTCCGCCCAGTCCGGGGCGACCACGACGTAGCGGCGGTCGAACCGGTCGAGCGCCTCGACCGCGTTGAGCGACCAGCCGAGCAGCGCTACGTATCCCTTGTCCGGATCCTTCGCGACCGGCTCGGACTCTGGCATAGGGCGTTCCTCCGTTCAGCACGTGCGGCTCGCCACGGCGCGGCGGCCACAGCCGTGCTGCGGTCATATACCCGAAACCGGCGAAATGAAACGGATCCGTGCCGTCCGGCGAGGTTTGACGAGCGGAAACCGTTGCGCCATCAGGGTTTTCCGGGCTACCCGGCTCCGCCCGCCTGACCGAGCAACGCGCACGCGGTCGCGAACGCCCCCGGCAGGTCGTGCCCCATCCCCGCCACCACGTCGTCCAGTGCGCGCAAACCCGCCCGTTCCAGCAAGGTTTTCTCGTTCGTCACCCACTCCCCCTTCGCGGCCAGCACCGCGTGCCCGGTCTGCATCGCCGCCACGCCGACCGACGCCGCGGTCTCCGCGACCCGGCCGTGCCGCACGTACGCCGCCTTGGCGTACTCCAACATCCGCTCCGCCGAAGCGCGCCAGAACTTGGGGGCGTTTTCCCGCAACAGCTCCGGATACTCCGGCCGCGGCAACTCCCCGCGCACGACCCGGTTCAGCGCCAGCTCCGCCACCACGAGGTAGCTCGGGATCCCGGCCAGATGGAACGCCAGCGGCTCCCAACGGAACCGGCCCTTCTCCGCCTCGGCCAGCTCGTGCTCGACCACGTCCAGGTCGCGGTAGTGCACGTCCACCGGCCGTCCCTGCACGGTCAGCCACGCGCCGCCGTTGAAGACCCCGCCGCCCCATTCGCCCAGGCCGGACACCTCGCCCGGCAGGCCGAGCGCGCGCAGGTCGTCCGGGTCGAACGCGCCGCGGTAGTACACCGCGTAGTCCCAGTCGCTGTCCGGCCGATGGGTGCCGCGCGCCCGCGAACCGCCCAGCGCCACCGCTTCGACTCCGGGCAAATCGGACAACAGCTCGGCGACGTGCCCGGCGAAGGTTTCCTCGTCGTTTTCCTGCATCCCCAGAACATGCCATGAATCTCTGCCAAGATCGCCAGTATTTCGCCGGTTGTCCAGCCGACCTGGGGGTTTGAATGCACCGATTACGCACCATCGCGCTCACCACTGCCGCCGTCACCGCACTCGGCGCCGCGCCCGCGAACGCCGCGCAGCCCTTCTCCGACACCGTCTTCGCCGCGACGCACAACAGCTACTCCGGCAACGTCGATGGAGCGAAGGGATCCATCTCCTACCAGCTCGACCACGGTATCCGGTTCATCGAATTCGACATTCACGACAACGGTTACGCCACCCGGCACGACTACGGGATCGGCCACAGCTCGCCCGGCGACCTGGTCGACCACGCGGGCAACCCCGCGTCCGACAGCCTTCGCGACTGGCTCGGCGTGGTGAACAGCTGGTCGGCGGCGCACCCGGACGCGGCGCCGATCGTCGTCATGCTGGACCTGAAGGACGACCTCACCGACAACGACTCGTTCGCCGCCGGAAACCTGGCCGCGGTCAACGCCGAACTGAGTGCCGCGTTCGGTCCGCGGCTGCTCTCCCCCGCCGCCTACCGCACCGGAGCGACCACGGATTCCTTGTGCGGCAGGGTCCTTCCGCTGCTGTCGGGCGACGGCGGCACGCGCGCCGCGTACCGCCGGGACGTCGGGTACCACCCCGCGGTCGCGATCAACAGCCGCGGCCAGGTCGTCGAGGTGCACGATTCCGGCGGCGGCGCGCTCTGGTACTGGACCGGACAGCTCGGCGCCGACGGACGCGTCGCCTGGCAGCGCCACGGCCGTTACGACAGCGGCCAGACCCCGGCGGTCGCGCTGGACGGCTCCGGCCGGATCGTCGAGGTGCACCAGTCGCCGAGCGCCACCACCCTCTGGTACCACACCGGCCAGCTGGGCGCGGACGGTGAAATCCGCTGGTCGGCAAGCCATCAGTACGACAACGGCGTGCTGCCGACCGTCGCGTTCACCAGCTCCGGGCTCCGCGAAATCCACCGCAGCCAGTCGAGCGACCAGAACTGGCAGTGGCGCGGCACCCTCTCCGGCGAGACCGTGACCTGGACCGGCAACGCGAAAACGTCCGATCCGCGTTACGACAAGGCGAACGCTGGGCGAATCTCTGTCGCCACCGGCGCCGACGGTTCCACCCCGGCGCAAACCCTGCGGTACTCCACGGATCTCGTCACCGGCGGCCGCGTGCAGTACCAGCAGGTGGCGTTCGACGAATACCAGCAGGGCGACCCGGCCGAACTCCAGGACGGGCTGTTCTACGGGGCTCCGGCGAAGGATTCAGCGTTTTTGGTCGCTGCGCGCAAGAGCGGGCACGTCGTCCGCGGCTGGGACTTCGACAACGCGGGCCTGGCCACCGATCCGCTGGTCAACTACCCGGCGACCAACCACCCGTACGACGACTGGTACCGGCAGCTCACCCAGGACGCCGCGCGCTAGGTTTTCGCCGGAACCGGTTCCGGGCCTGAAGAAAAAGGGGCCCGCGCTCTCCCACCCCGACGGGGAGAGCGCGGGCCTCGCCCGCAGGCTGGAGGGTCGGTGTTCCTCCCAAGAACACCGGCCCCTCCGGCCCGTGGGCGGTCAGGCGGTCCGCTGCCTGAGCCGAGCCGCCCCGACGGCTACGACCGGCATCGACGCTTCCCGAAGCGCCGCCCGTTCGACCGGCCGGCGGACCGCCCCGCCCGGAGTCCGCAGGCAATGTCGCTCCACGGATTCCATGAGCACGGCGGCGACCATCACGACCACGGGGGTAGCCAGCGCGAACCACATGTGGCCTTTGGTACCCAGCCGCGCGGAAAACCAATCGCCCGGCTTCCGGGAGGGCGGTCGCTAGACTGGCGGCGTGCGCACGCGACCGACGCTGACCTGGGCCGGACCTGGCGAACCGCTGCCGCGCACGGGCACGGTCGCGGACGTGGCCGAGATCGTCGCCGGGCGGCGGGTGCTCGTGCTCAGCGGCGCGGGCCTCTCCACCGAATCCGGCATACCTGACTACCGCGGCGAAACCGGCAGTCTCCGCAACCACACGCCCATGACGTACGGCGAATTCGTCGCCAGCGAGGCGGGCCGCCAGCGTTACTGGGCGCGCAGCCACCTCGGCTGGCGCACCATCGCGCGGGCCGCGCCGAACGACGGGCACCGAGCCGTTTCCGCACTGCGCGCGGGCGGCTGGGTCTCCGGCGTCATCACCCAGAACGTCGACGGCCTGCACCGCGCGGCCGGCACTCCCGGCGTGGTCGAACTGCACGGCAACCTCGACCGCGTCGTCTGCCTCGACTGCCGCCGCACCACCGCGCGCGAAGACCTCGACGCCCGGCTGCGCGCGGCGAATCCGGATTTCGGCGCCGTGGCAACGCGGATCAATCCGGACGGCGACGTCGAACTGGCCCAGGAGGTCGTCCGCACCTTTCGCACCGTGCCCTGCACCAGTTGCTCCGGCGTGCTGAAACCGGACGTGGTGTTCTTCGGCGAGAACGTGCCGCGCGCCCGCGTGGAGCGGTGCTACCGGATGGTCGACGAAGCATCCGCGGTGCTGGTGCTCGGATCTTCGCTCACGGTCATGTCCGGCCTGCGATTTGTCCGGCGGGCCGCGAAAGCCGGCAAACCCGTGGTGATCGTCAACCGCGGCCAGACCCGAGGCGACGAGCACGCGACCGTCCGCGCGGACCTGCCGCTCGGCCCCGCGCTCACCGAGCTGCTTGCCGTGCTGGAAACCGCGTTGCCCAGCCCGAGCGCCGCCGGATAAGCTGCGGGCACTCCGATGGAACGGTCCCCGGAAGTACGCCGCAGAGCGGACCGGCCAGCCTGAAGACATCCAGGTCCAGGAGCGGGCGGCAACCCTGTAGTTGTCGACCCGTTTTACCGGAGGTTCTCCGATGTCTCTCGGCATTGGCCTGCCCGTCAGCGACCCCGCCGTCCTGCTCGACTGGGCGCGCCGCGCGGACGCCGGCCCGTTCAGCACGCTCGGGCTGCTCGACCGCCTCGTCTACGACAATCCCGAGCCGCTCACCGCGCTCGCCGTGCTGGCCGGCGCGACTACCCGTATCCGGCTGCAGACCGAGGTCCTGCTCGCCCCGCTGCGCGAGACCGCGCTGCTCGCCAAGCAGACCGCCACGCTCGACCGGATGAGCGGCGGCCGGTTCGTGCTCGGCGTCGGCGTCGGCGGCCGCGAGGACGACCACCACGCCGCCGGCACCCCGCTGCGCGAACGCGGCCGCCGTCTCGACCGGCAGCTCGCCGACCTGTACCGGCTGTGGTCCGGCGCGCCGTACAGCGCCGAAGCCGGTCCGATCGGCCCGGCACCGGCCCGCGAAGGCGGCCCGGAGCTGCTGATCGGCGCGTTCAAACCCCAGGCGCTGGCCCGCGTCGCCCGCTGGGGCGACGGGCTGCTCGCCGCCGCTCCCCCGTCGTGGGTCGGCGGGCTGTTCGACGCCGTGCGCCGCGACTGGCGGGACCACGGCCGCAAGGGCGAACCGCGGCTCGTCGCGCAGGTGAACGTCGCGGTCGGCCCGGATTCCGTCGCGGACGAAGCGAAAACGGCAATGCACGCGTACTACGCGTTCACCGAAATGGCGGAGCACATGGTGAGCGGAATGCTCACCACGCCCGGCGACATCCGCGCCGCGATCCGCGCGTACCGCGATCTCGGCGCGGACGAGGTGATGCTCTACTGCTGGGGCAGCGATCCCGGCCAGGTCGACCGGCTCGCCGACCTCTGCTGAACAGCTGACCTTTTCTGAACAGCACGGGAAGTAAGCTCGCGCCCATGCACGCGTCGACGCTTTCCGGCGGATCTTCCGCGCCCCGTCCCGGAATCGCCCGTCGGCGGGGATGACGGACGAACCTTCCGGGCGGGCCCCCTGGCTCGCCGCGCACCCCCGGCGAGGTTTCCTGCTCGGGGCCGGCGCGGTGCTCGCCGGATCGGGCGCGCTCGCGGCCGCGCTTTCCCGTCCCGCGCCCCCGGTGGCGCGGGACGGGTTCGGCGCGGACTGGCTTTTCGGGCCGTACACCGCGGGCAGCACCGATCCGGACTTCGACGACAGCGCGATGGCGCTGGTTTCGGTGCCGCACTGCGTGGTTCCGCTGTCCTGGCAGGACTGGGACCCGTCGGACTGGCAGCACGTCTGGGTGTACCGGCAACATTTCCTCGCGCCCGCGCAGCTGCGCTGGAACCGGGCGTTCCTCCAGTTCGACGGGGTGCTCAGCGCGGCGACCGTGTACCTCAACGGCCGCCGCGTCGCGATGCGCAGCGGCGGTTACCTGCCGCTGCGCTGCGAGGTCACCGGCCTGCTGACCGACAAGGACAACGTGCTCGCGGTGGTCGTCGACGGCCGCTGGCAGCAGAACACGCCGCCGGATCTGCCGGAATTCCCGCACCCGACGGCCATCGATTTCTATCAGCCGGCCGGGCTGTACCGCGAAGTCCGGCTGACCGGCGTGCCGCAGACGTATCTGTCCGATGTGTACGCGCAGCAGATCGCCGTGCTGACGCCGAACCGCGAGGTGCTGCTGCACTGCACGGTGGATTCGGCCAAGGCGGTCAAAGGCCCCGTTCGGCTTACCGCCACGCTCAGCCAGCACGGTGCGGAAGTCGCGTCCTCCTACACCGATCTCACCGGCCTGCCGAAGGGCGACACCCAGGTCACGGTGTCGTTGCAGGGCCTCGACGCGGTGCAGCTGTGGGACCTGGACGATCCGGCGTTGTGCGACATTCTCGTCACGCTCGCGGTCGACGGCCGGAAAGTGCACACCTACCCCGTGCGCACCGGATTGCGCGACGCTCAGTTCACTGTGGACGGTTTCCGGCTGAACGGGCGGCCGCTCAAGCTGTTCGGGCTCAACCGGCACCAGTGGTACCCGTTCGTCGGCGGCGCGATGCCGGACCGGGTGCAGCGCCGGGACGCTCAGCTGCTGAAAGAAGAGCTGAACTGCACGATGGTGCGCTGCTCGCACTATCCGCAGGCGACCGCGTTCCTCGACGCCTGCGACGAACTCGGCGTCCTGGTGTGGGAGGAACTGCCGGGCTGGGACCACGTCGGCGACACCGCGTGGCAGGAGCTGGCGGTGCGCGACGTGCACGACATGATCGTGCGCGACCGCAACCATCCGTCGATCATCGTGTGGGGCACCCGGGTGAACGAGACGCTCGGCCAATACGCGCTGTACGGGAGAACCGACCAGCTCGCCGCGGAACTCGACCCGATGCGGCCGTGCACCGGCGCGGTCGCGGGCGAGCGCGGTTACGTTTCGCCGCTGTGCCCGGTGAAAGCGGCCGGCGGGGTGTTCTCGTTCAACGACTACAGCCGCCCGCGTCCGCCGGGTTCGCCGCCTCCGCTGCGCCCGCCGCGGCGCGGGGTTCCGTACCTGGTCAGCGAAGCGATCGGCACGCTCGTCGGCTCCGCGTACTTCCGGCGGACGGATCCCCCGGCGGTGCAACGGGAACAGAGCATGCTGCATGCCTGGGTGCACGACCACGCCGCGTCCGATCCGCACTACAGCGGCCTGCTGGGCTGGTGCGGTTTCGACTATCCCTCCGGCTGGTACCACCACTATCGCGGCGTGAAATACCCCGGCGTGATGGACTTCTTCCGGATCCCCAAACTGGGCGCGGCGTTCTACCGGGCGCAACGCGATCCGTCCCGCGGCGCGGTGATCGAACCGGCCTTCTACTGGGATTTCGGCCCGGGCTCCCCGCCGGGCGGCCCGGGTCGCGACGCGATCATCTGGTCGAATTGCGAGGTGCTGGTGGTGACCGTCGCGGGCAAGCGCCCGGTCACCGTGCACCCTGATCGCGCACGGTTTCCGCACCTGGCGTATCCACCGTTCTCGGTGGACCTGCGGGTGAACGGCCGAACGCGCCCGGAGCTGACCGTCGAAGGCCGGATCGGCGGGCAAACCGTGCTGCGCAGGCGATTCAGCGCGGATCCGGCGTACGACACAATCGCGGTGACCGCCGACGACGACCAGCTCGTCGCCGACGGCGCGGACACCACCCGGGTGGCGCTGCGCTTGCTCGACCGGTACGGCGCTCCTCGTCCGCATGCGCGCGGGGTGCTGGCGGTCTCGGCGACGGGACCCGGCGTGCTGATCGGCGACCCCTACCTGGACTTCGGCGCGCTCGGCGGTGCGGCCGCGGTGTGGGTCCGTTCGATGCGCGGCACCCCCGGCACGATCACCGTGAGTGCCACGCATCCGTTCGTCAACACCGGAAGCGCCACGATCGAGTCAGTCTGACGTCACCACACAACCGGGACCTGCGAAACCCCGCCGGTGAGGCGGTTCGAGCGCACTTCCAGCTCGTCGGCGGGCACGGCGAGGCGGAGGTTCGGGAAGCGGCGGAACAACGTCGTGAACACCACGCGCAGTTCCGTGCGGGCGAGGCTGGCTCCGATGCAGAAGTAGCCGCCGTAGCCGAAAGCGATGTGGGAGTTGGGTTTGCGGTCCGCGTCGAACTCGTGCGCGTCGGCGAACACCGCCGGGTCGCGGTTGGCCGACGCGGTCGAGATCATCACCGCATCGCCGCGCGGGATCCGGACGCCGCCGATCTCGACGTCCTCGTGCGCGTACCGGAGCAGCCCGAGCCCGCCCGGCGCGGACATCCGCAGGATCTCCTCGACGGTGGCGTGCACGCGCGCATCGGGGTCGGCGGCCAGCGCGTCGCGGCGGGCGAGGTCGGTGAGCAGGAACAGCACGCCGAGGTCGATCCGGTTCGACGTGGTCTCGTGGCCGGCGAACAGCAATCCGGCGGCGAGCCTGCCGAGGTCGTCGTCGGTGAACGTCGGGTCGTCGGCCTGCGCGGCGACCAGGTCCGAGACGACGTCCTGGCCCGGGTTCGCTCGTTTCGCGTCGGCGAGGCCGGACATGTAGGCGGTGAACTCGGTCATCGCCACCTCGGCGTCGCCGCCGCTGTCGAGCACGCCGATGCGGTCGGAGAGGTCGCGGAACTTCTCGCGGTCTTCGTACGGGACGCCGAGGAGTTCGCAGATCACCAGCACCGGCAAGGGGAACGACAGGTGCTCGTGCAGATTCGCCGGCGAGCCCGCGGCTTCCATCCCGTCGAGGCAGCGATCGGTCAGTTCCTGGATCCGGCTGCCGAGGCGGCGCATCCGGTTCGCCGAGAACGCCGGGACCAGCAGGCGGCGCAGCCGGGCGTGCTCCCGCTCCTCGGTCTCGAAATCGCCCTGCGGCCCGTTGAGCACCGCGGCGTCGGAGACCGTCGAGGCGTCCTCGGGATGCGGGTGGGAACGGCCGAACCGGTTGTCCGCGAACACTTCCCGGGCCTGTTCGTACGCCGTGACGAGCCAGGCCGGGTCGCCCGCCGGGGTCGTCACCGGGACGATCGGGCCTTCGCGGCGCAGGACTTCGTACAGCGGCGCGATGTCCAGGACGTTCGGCCTCGCGAACGGCAGCTGGGTGGGGGTAGACATGCGGGGTCCTCCTCGGGTCAGCCCGCCCGCGTGCGCAACGACGCGAGCCAGTCCTGTTCGTTCTCGGCGCGGCGCTGCACCTCGGCCAGCACGAGCCGGCTCCACGGATCGGCCTGCCCCGCGCCGAGCTTGGCGAGCCGGTCCCGCTGCGCCGCGACGGCGGCCTGGCGGGCGTCCAGCACGCGCAGCCGTTCCTCCGGGGTGAGCCTGCCGAATCCCGCCAGCCGCGCCAGGAACTCGGCCGGATCGCCCGCCAGCTCCGGCGGCAGGTCGGCGAGCAGATCGTGCAGCAGCTCCCGCCCGACGTCAGTGATCGTGTACACGTGCCGCGGCGGACGGCCCTCCTGCGGCTCGGCGGTCCGGGTCACCGCGCCTGCCTCGGCGAAGCGCCGCAGCGCCGGGTAAAGCGAGTTGTTCGACAGCGTGCGGCCGCTGGATTCCTCGATCTGCTTGCGCAGTTCATAGCCGTGCCACGGCCGCTCGGCGAGCTTCGCGAGCAGGAGCACGTCGGTCCACACATAGGTCACCGTAACCTAGGGTCTGGTGAGCGGGCAACGTCCGAACGGCGGATGCCGGAAGAAGATCTCGGGCCCGTTTTTTGTCGGTGTCTCCCGATACGGTGCTGTTCGACCGATCCGGAGGGGGATCTCCTGTGACCGACCACGTCCGCTATGGCCTCTACCTGCCGCCTTTCGGCCCGTTCGGCGATCCGGCCGCCTTGGTCGACCTGGCCGTCCGAGCCGAAGCCGCCAGCTGGGACGGCGTGTTCCTGTGGGACCACGTGGTGCCCGCGATGCCGCCGATCGCCGACACGTGGACCACCCTGGCCGCCATCGCGCAGGCGACCAGCACGGTCCTGCTGGGCCCGATGGTCACGCCGCCGAGCCGCCGCCGCCCGTGGCTCCTGGCCCGGCAAGCCGCGACGCTCGCCCGCCTGTCCCGCGGCCGGCTGATCCTGGGAACCGGAATCGGCTCCGACGAAACCGGCGACTTCAGCCGCTTCGGCGATCCGTCCGCGCCGGTCGAACTGTCGTCGCGGACGGACGAGGCGATGGAGATCATCCGCGCGATGTGGGCCGGGGAGGCTTTGCGGCACGAGGGCTCGCATTACCGGGTGTCCCTCGATGCCGCTGACCCGGAGCCGTACCCCATTCCGGTGTGGACTGCCAGCACGACCCAGCATGAACGGGTTCTCCGGCGTGCCGCGGGGAGTAACGGGATTTTCCCGCTTCCTGGGCCTCAGCCGTTGCCGCCCGCGGAGCTGGCCAGTCTGGTTGCTCGAGTACAGCCGTCGGACCGTCCCTACGAGGTTGCGGTGTCCGGCAACGCGAGCCCGGCGTGGGAGGAACCGGCCACGGTGGATCTCGCGGCGCTCGCGGAGGCGGGGATGACGTGGTGGATGGAATCGCTGATCCACTTCGATCCGCTGGACCTTTCGCTGAAGATCGTGGACGCCGGACCGCCTCGGATCGGGGGTTGACCGGGCAGAGCTTTGCTTGCGGCGGCGGGGTTCGCGCTGTGCGGGTGCCTGTCGGATCGAGGTGTGGCCGAGCCAGTTGAGCTCTCCCGCAACGGCCGCCCGACCACACCCACGGGAGCGCAGCAACCGCCTCGATGCGCGGCCGAGCCAGCCGGACTCGCCCGCAGCAACCAAGCCCACGCCGCCTGACCACACCCGCGGGAGCGCAGCAACCGCCTCGATGCGCGGCCGAGCCAGGTGGGCTCGCCCGCAGCAACCCAGCCCGCCCCGCCCGACCACACCCACCGACCGCAGCAGCCGCATCGATGCGCGGCCGAGCCAGCCGGGCTCGCGCGCAGCAGTCGAACCGGCGCCGCCGGACCGGGCGCGAGTAACCGGGCCGGAACAGAGGTGTTGCGGTAGAGCCGAGCCGGTTGAGCTTGCGCGCGGTCACCGAATCCCGCGCCACGACAGCCGGACCGAGGCATAGCCGAGCCAGTTGGGCTGGGCACGGTAACCGGATCCGTGCCGTCGGGGAATGCCCGCGCGGGCAGCAACAGATCGGGGCCATCCGAGCCAGCCGGGTGCGGAAGCGCTTTCCACCGTGCCGAGGGACAACCGCGCCCTCGGTTGAGGCACAGCCGAACCCGGCAGCGAGTGTCCTCGTGCGCGGCAACGAAATCCGATCAGCTCCTCCGCCCGATCCCCGCCCGCCAGCAAGAAACTTCCCCGCCGCCACCGAATCATCTTTCCCGCCACCTTTTCCAGCCCGCACACCAGCGATCCCCCGCAGTTGCCTGATCGTTCAACCACCGCCCGCCCGCCGGTCGTCCCCCTTCGGCGGCTTCCCTCGGCCGCTCGGGAGAGCTACGGTGGAGGGTGGTTGAGCCTCCAGCCACCGTGTGATTCGTCCCGCGCGCCGGGATGCCCGGTGCCGGCCGGTCCGGCATTCCGCCGCAGCCCTGTGCGCGGCTCAGAGAGAGTGCCGTGATGACCGCCGCGCACATTGCCCGACTGCCCGCGCTTCCCTCGGACCCGACAGGGATGCTTCGGCTGCGCGTGGGCCACCCCGCTCCCGGGACCGCCGTCGTCGAGGTGTCCGGGGAGGTCGACCTGGCCACTGCGCCCCGGCTGGCCGAGGTCGTCGAGGCGCGGCTGCGGAGCACCGTCAGCCTGGTGATCGTCGACCTGCGCCGGACGACCTTCCTCGGCGTCGCGGGGCTGCGCGTCCTGATCCGGTTGAAACTGCTGGCCGCGGGAGCGGACAAGGACTTCTACGTCGACCCGGGCACCGCCCCGACGGTCCGGCGGCTGTTCTCGCTCTTCCCCCTGGACTGCGTGCGGTCCGGCGCCGCCGAGGGGCTCACCGAGATCCCGCTGCCCCGGCCCGCCGGGACGGCGTGACCGTCCACTGAGGACACAGTGAGCCACGGGCCGAGGCACACGCGCCCGGACCGCACAAAAACTCCGGGCTCACGTCGCCCAGCAGATCCCGGAACCGGCGGACAACGAACCACGGACGTCCGCGGAAAGACTCCGCGCTCACGTCATCCAGCAGGTCCCGCAAGCGGCGGACAGCGGACCGAAGCTCACGCGTCCGCGTCGCGGCGAACCACGGACCGAAACTCACGCGTCCGGGTCGCGGAAGTCCTCCGGGCTCACGTCGTCCAGCAAGTCCCGGAAGCGGCGGATCTCGTCCTCGGTCGCCTCGGCCGGTTCCTCCAGGTCGGCGGCCGCGTCGAGAGCGGTTTCGTCGCCCGCCGCCACCGTCACGTCGACCGCTGCCTCGTCGAGCACCGCTTCCGCGACTTCCAGCGGGGCATGCGTGCGCAGGCCGATCGCGATCGCGTCGCTCGGGCGGGCCGAGACGCGCGCGCCGCCGGACAGGACGAGGTCCGCGTGGAAGATGCTGTCCAGCAACTGGGTGATCTCGACCCGTTCCACGCTCTGGCCCAGCGCCGCCAGCACCTCGATGATCAGCTCGACCGTCCCCGGCCGCGCGGACACGACGTGTTCCTGCGCGGCGGCCAGTTCCTGCGCTTCCGGCGCGCCGATGGTGATGGCGAGCCAGCGGCGCGAGCCGGATTCCTCGCGCAGCAGCACGACCGGCGCCGACTCCTGCGCCACCACGGCCAGTCCCTGCACGCGCACCTGCACCATGGGGGTCACCCCGCTTCCGAAAAGGTCCTCCCTGCTGACTACCCAACGTCCGGCGTTTTGTCACGCGAAATCGCCGCGCGCATCACGCCGGATTCACCCGGGCAGCCGGCGCGGACCGGCACGGGCCCGCCGTAAACGTGCCGCGGCGCACAAACCGGAATCCCTGGCGCACGTGTCGATCGGGCCTCGTCTGGGTATGCGGGAGCCATGAACGACGAGGGACCCGGCAGCCGCGCCAGCGGCGGCATGCCAGCCGTGGACCGTTTGCTCGACGAGGTGATCGAGCTGCGGCTTCCGGCGGAGACTTACCAGATCCCGCTTGTCCGCATGCTCGCGCAGGCGGTCGCCGCGCGGGCCGATTATGGGCTCGACGCCATCGCCGACGCCAAGATGGCGGTCGACGAGGCGTGCGCCCAGGTTGTTTCGACAGCCGCCCCCGGGGCGGCGATGACCTGCCAGTTCACTGTCTCGCCCGAAGGGATCCGGTTCACCGTCAAGACGCGCACCCAGCAGCCGGAGCCGCCGAGCGAGCGAAGTTTCGGCTGGCACGTGCTGACCACGCTGGCCGCGAACGTGTCCGCGCGCTGCGTGCCGGACGCCGCCGACGACGGGTACGCGCTGACCCTCGACCTCGACCTGCACCGGGAGGCGAGCGGGTGAACCAGCAGCCCGTCACCCGCCACCGTGACGAATACGCGCACACCGCGCCGCTGTTCGAGGAGCTCGCCGCTCTGCCCGCCGACGACGGGCAGCGGCCGCGGCTGCGCGAACAGCTCGTCACCGAATTCCTGCCGGTCGCCGAGCACATCGCGACCCGGTTCACCGGACGCGGCGAACCCCGCGAGGACCTCGTCCAGGTCGCCCGGATCGGCCTGATCAACGCGATCGACCGGTTCACCCCGGACCGCGGCCCGGACTTCCTGTCCTTCGCCGTGCCCACGATCATGGGCGAGATCCGCCGGTACTTCCGCGACACCGGCTGGTCGGTCCGCGTGCCGCGGCGGCTCAAGGAACTGCACCTCGCGCTCAGCCGGGGTTCGGCGACCCTGTCGCAGACGCTCGGCCGCGCGCCGACGCCCACCGAACTGGCCGAGCACCTCGGCCTCGAGCTCTCCGAGGTCCACGAAGGGCTGGTCGCGGGCCACGCGTACCAGACCTTGTCGGTGGACAAGCCGGTGCACGACGACGCCGAACCGCTGCTGCTCGCCGACACGCTCGGCAGCGACGACCCGGAGATCGAGCACATCGAGAACCACGAGGCCCTCCAGCCGCTGCTGCGCGAACTGCCGAAGCGGGAGCGCGCGATCCTGGTGATGCGGTTCTTCGGCGGTCTCACCCAGACCCAGATCGCCGAGCAGGTCGGCATCTCCCAGATGCACGTGTCCCGGCTGCTGTCGCAGACTCTCGAACAACTGCGCGACAAGCTCACCGGCGACCCCTGAGCACGCCCGCGACGGGGGTCGCCCGACCGGGCTGGATCCCGTTGTCGCGCCCCTTCGGAGCTGCGACGATACGAGTCCGTCCAGCACTGAGGAGGGCCCGATGGCCTCGAGACTCAACCCGTACATCAGCTTCGCGGGCAACGCACGGGAGGCGATGGAGTACTACCACGACCTGTTCGGCGGCGACCTGGCGCTGAACACCTTCGGAGAGTCCGGCGCACCCGCGGACTCCGGCTACGCGAACAACATCATGCACGCGATGCTGGAGGGCGAGAACGGCTTCACGCTCATGGGCTCCGACGTGCCGCCCGGCATGGAGCACAACCCGGGCACGAACATCTCGATCAGCCTCAGCGGCGACGACGGCGACCTGCTGCGCCGCTGCTGGGAAAAGCTGTCCGACGGCGGAACGGTGGCGGTTCCGCTGGAAAAGCAGATGTGGGGCGACGAATTCGGCGCCTGCACCGACCGGTTCGGCATCTCCTGGATGGTCAACATCGGCCAGGCGGGCTGAGCCGGCCGGTCACCTGTCCACCTCGACCTCGGCCCCCACCGGCAGCCGGTCGAAGAACAGCGCCGCGTCCTCGTCGGCGAGGTGGATGCAGCCGTGCGACGGACGGTCGAGCGGCCCGGCGTGGAACGCGATGCCGCCCGGGGCGAAGAACACCGAGTTCGGCATCTCGTCGCCGTACTCGTCGCTGCGGTGGACGCGGTCCTTCCACGCCACCCGGAACGTCCCGGCCGGAGTCGGCTGGCCAGGCCCGCCCGGCTCCATCGGGACCGACCGCACCGCCCTGCCGTTCTCCATCAGCCACGCGCGCCGCAGCGAGAGGCTCGCGCACGCCCCGGTGACCACTGAGCACGAGGGGCTCGGCGGGGTGTGCCGCACCGGCGGCGTCGGCAGCTCCGGCGACGGCGCGAGCGGCAGCCCGGCCGCCTGGGCCTCCGGTTCCGCCGGCGCTCCGCACCCGGCCGCGACCACAGCCGCCCCGGCCAGCACGATCGCGACGATCTTCCCGCGCATCCGTCCGCTCCCGCCTTTCGCTCCCCTCTCCTCTACGGGCGAGCGGAGCGAAAGGTTGCGAACGACGACGAACTCGCGGTGAACGGATTTCGCGTCCGTCGCCACGGGCTGCCGGGGCCAGGGCGGATCGGCCTGCCCGATCCGCGGTGAGCAGCCACGGGCTTCGTAGTATCGACGGCATGGCTGACGATGATGCGAGCGATCCCGCCGCTCGTCGCGGATGCGCTCACACAAGCACGCTCAACGCGCTTCGCGAAGACCAGGTCGACCTCCGAGAAGAGATGCGACAGGGCTTCGCCTCGGTGAACGCCTCGCTCGGCCGGATCATCGAACTCCTCGACCGCGACAGCCAGTAGCGGCCGACTGGCCCCGACTGTCCATTCAGGACGCTTTACCTCCCAGAACCTTCTGCAGCGCCGCCCCGTCCGGCACCCCGAGCCCGGTGCACGCGTCCCAGCCGGCGGCGGCCGAGTACGCGCCGTTGCTGCCCTCGGTGATGTCGCGGAATCCCGGCTGCACCTTGCCCGCGCCGACTCCGGCGTACAGCTTGCTGTGCACTAGTCCGAAGCCGCTCCCGGCCGACTGCGCCAGCCTCGCCAGCAGCGCTGACCACAGCGGCGAAACCGCGCTCGTGCCGCCGACGACGATCTGCTGTCCGTCGACCAGGACCTGGTACCCCGTCGCCGGATCCGCGTTGCCCGCCACGTCCGGGACGCCGCGACCCGGTTTTCCGTCGCCTGCCCGAGCGGGCACGCCCGCGGCTTGCTGGTAGTCCGGCACCGGGAACGCGTCGCTCACGCCGCCGCCGGTCGACCCGCCGCCGGAGGTGTTCCAGACCGTCTCCGAGTTCACTGTGGACGGTGGGGTCCCGTCGAGTTTGGTGCCGCCGCAGGCGAGCGCGTGCGGGCTCGACGCGGGGAAATCGACGTGCTGTGCCCCGTCGGTCTGCCCGTCGGCGCTGCCGTTGTCGCCGGACGCGCAGCACACCGTCACGCCGAGCGCCGCGGCGTCGGCGAACGCCTGGTCCATCGCGGTGCGGGCCTGCGGCGTCCACTGGTCCTCGGACTGTCCCCAGCTGATGCTGACCGCGACCGGCGTCGGCGTCGCGTGCACCGCGGTGCTCACCGCGTCCAGGAAGCCCTGGTCGGTGTTCGGCGCGAAGTACACGACCTGCGCGGCTCCCGGGGCGAGCGCGCCGATCACCTCGATGTCGAGCAGCACTTCCCCGTCGGCCGAATTCGGGTCGCCGGTCGGCGCGTTCTTGCCGCCGTCGACCCCGGCCGCGGTCACCTTCGGTTCGGTGATCTTCAAGCCGGCGAAGTACTTCTGGAGATCCTCCGGCTTGTAGCCCCCGCCGAGTTCGATCACGGCGACGGTCTGCCCGGTGCCGTCGGCGTCGGCCGGGAACCCGTACAGCTGGCCGACTTGGTCCGGGGTGTAGCCCTGTCCGGCGGCTTCCTTGTGCAGCCGGAACATCGCCCGCGCCTGCGGCCGTTCGTCGAGGCCGAGCACGGCGACCACGACGTCCCCGAGCGAGGCGGGCACTTCCAGTTCCCCGGTGCGCGCGGCGAATTCGCCGGCCTCGCCGTGGCGGACCCGGTTCAGTTCGGTCTTGAACGCGGCCGTCATCGCGCGCGCCGGGCCCCGGACCGAGACGCGGCGCGATCCGGCGTGCGTGTCGGTGACGGTGAGCCCGGCGTCGGTGAGGACGGTGCGCACCAGATCGAGATCGTCGGCGCTGGCCCCGTAGCGGTCGGCGAAGTCCTCCGGGGCGAGCGGCTCGCTCAGCGCGGCCACATCCAGTTCGGCGCGGCGCCGCAGGACGACGGTCGCGGTGACGGTGGCGTCCGCGTCGAGCGGGCCGAGCACCTCGGCCTCGGCCAGTGCGGGACGCAGACTTCCGGACAACGATACCCATTGTGATTCTGTCATCACTCTATGGTGAACCCCTTTCGGCTGGTCCACCACCGTCGTATCCCCCGTCCGGAGGCAAAACCTGTCCGGTTTTCTGTCGACCCGATGACCGGGACCGCGGATGCCGCGGCGCGCGGGCGCGCGCACAGTGTCTCCATGAAACGGATCCTGATTCTGGGCACGGCCGCCGTGCTCACGCTGGGCGCGGTCACCGCGTCGAGCAGCGCCGAGGGCGACCTGGCCGCGCACGGCTGGGTCGGCACGTGGGCGGCGTCGCCCGCGGCCGCGGTGGCGAACACGCCGCAGGGGTATCCGAACTACTCGATCCGCAACGTCGTGCACACCAGCGCCGGCGGGAATCAGGCCAGGGTAAGGCTTTCCAACGCCTTCGGCACCGCACCGCTCACCTTCGGCCACGTGACGCTCGCCGTCGCCGCCGACGGTCCGCGCGCGGCCGGCGGCACGATGCGCACGCTGACGTTCGGCGAACAGTCCACTGTGGTCGTTCCGCCCAGGGCCGAGGTGCTGAGCGACCCGGCGTGGCTGCGCGTTCCGGCCGACGCCGACCTCCTCGTGACCACGTACGTGCCGACGCCGTCCGGTCCGGTCACCTACCACCCGCTCGCCCAGCAGACGTCGTTCTTCACCCGCGCCGGCGATTTCGCGGCCGAGGAATCCGGCGCGTCCTTCACCGAGCAAACCGCGGTGTGGCACTACGTCAGCGAGGTCGACGTCCGCGGGCCCGCGCGCGGCACCGTCGTGACGCTCGGCGATTCGATCACCGACGGCGCGCACTCCACGCCCGGCGCGAACCGCCGCTGGCCGGACGTGCTGAGCGACCGGCTGCACGGGCGGCTCGGCGTCCTCAACGCCGGGATCAGCGGCAACCGGCTGCTCCTCGACGGCGGCACCTCGGGGCGCAACGCTCTCTCCCGGCTGGCCGGCGACGTGCTGACCAGCGGCGACGTCCGCACGCTGATCGTGCTCGAAGGCATCAACGACATCCAGCAGAACCCGCACCAGACCGATCCGGCGATGATCGTCTCCGCGCTGCGGCAGGTCGTCGCGCAGGCCAAGGCGCAGGGCATCCGGGTCATCGGCGGCACGCTGACGCCGTTCAAGGGCTGGAAGATCTACGACCCGACGCTGGAGAAGACCCGGCAGGCGGTGAACGCGTTCATCCGGACCAGCGGGATCTACGACGGCGTCGTCGATTTCGACGCTGCCGTGCGCGATCCCGCCGATCCGCTCGCGATGCTCCCCGCCTACGACTCCGGCGACCACCTGCACCCGAACGACGCCGGGTACCAGCGGATGGCCGACGCGGTGCCGCTCACTCTGCTGTGACCGGCACCAGCGGTTTGCGCGGGAACGCCAGCACGGCAAGGAGACTGAGCACGCCGACGCCCACCATGTAGAGCGACACGGACAACGACGTCCCGGTCGAACTCTGCAGCGCGGCCGCGATCAGCGGGGCGAACCCGCCGCCCAGCACCGCGCCCACGGCGTAGGCGAACGACGATCCGCTGTAGCGGAACCGCGATTCGAACAGCTCCGAGAACAGCGCCGACTGCGGTCCGTAGGTCGCGCCGAGGCCGACGTTCAGCACCACCACCGCGACGATCAGCAGCCACGGCTGCGCGGTGTCCACGAGCAGGAAGAACGGGATCGACCACACGACCAGCAGCACGGAACCGGCGAGATAGACGGGTTTCCGCCCGACCGAGTCCGACCAGATCGCCGCCGCGACGATGCTCACCAGCCACACGACGCTGCCGACGATCACCACGACCAGCATCGTCGTGCTGGACAGTTTCAGCACCGAAGTGCCGTACGACAGCAGGTAAGCGAAGAAGATGTAGCCCAGCGCGGTGTTCGCGATGAAGCTGACCGCCGCCGCGAGCACCTGCTTCGGCCGCGCGCGCAGCACCTCCACGATCGGCAGCCGGCTCCGCTCGCCGCTGCTGCGCAGCTTCGCGAACACCGGGCTTTCCTCCACGCGCAGCCGGATCACCAGGCCGACCGCCACCAGCACGAGGCTGACCAGGAACGGGATCCGCCAGCCCCACGACCGGAAGTCGTCCGGGGACAGCGAGTTGTTCACCGCGAAGAACACCAGCTGCGCCAGAATCAGCCCGGCCGGGACGCCGATCTGCGAGAAGGACCCGTACCGGCCGCGTTTGCCCTCCGGCGCGTGTTCGACCGCCATGAGCGCCGCGCCGCCCCATTCGCCGCCCGCCGAAACCCCTTGCAGCACCCGGAGAACCACGAGCAGCACCGGCGCGATGACGCCGGCCTGGTGGTAGGTCGGCAACACGCCGACGCCCGCGGTCGCGAGCCCCATCAGCACCAGCGAGGCGACCAGCATCGCCTTGCGCCCCACGCGATCGCCGAAGTGGCCCCAGACGATCCCGCCCAGCGGCCGCGCGACGAACCCGACCCCGAGCGTCGCGAACGCGGCGAGCGTGCCGGACGCCGGGGAAAGCGACGGGAAGAACAGCTTGTTGAAGACCAGGGCGGTCGCCGTGCTGTAGGCGAAATAGTCGTACCACTCGATGGTCGTCCCGATCGCGCTGGCGAGCGCCACCCGCCGGATCCGCCCCGCCGTGTTCACTTCCTGCTCAAGCACCACTGCCGAGCCCCCTTCTCGTTCAGGCGCGTCATCTTGGCACGGCGGATCCCCTCCGGTCGACCACCGGAAGGCGGGCGCTTCAGCCGCCCAGCAGGGTCAACGACAACCGCGAGTCCGCGACCGCTTCCACCGCGTGCGGCATCGACGGCGGAAGGTGCACCAGCCCGCCCGGCCGCAGGTCGACGGTCTGCCCGGCGGCAGTGAGCCGGAGATGCCCGTCGAGGGCCTGCAGCAGGAGCGCGCGGGGTGCGCGGTGTTCTTTGAGGACGTGGCCCTGCTCGAACGCGAGCACGATGACCCGGACGCCGTCGGCGTCGAGCACCGTGTGGTGGCCGAGCTTTCCCTCCTCGACCGGGGCGAGGGCCAGCAGATCGTCGAGCACCTTCGGTGCGGGTTCGCTCATGGGGCCATTCTCGCGGAAACTCGGTTCCTCCCGTGGACGGAACGTGGACGCCGGAGCGGGCCGACAGCGAACCCGATTCTGTTCCGGCGCCCACGGCCGCCGGGCTGAGCTGGCAGCTTCGGCTCCAGCGAGCCGCCCGCTGAGAAACCGCCTAACCCGCCTTGGCGATCAACTCGTCCGCCACCCACTGCGCGACCCCGGCCGGGTACGGCGTGGACAGCCCCAGCACGACGTGACTGAACCCGGCCTCCAGCGCCTCCCCGATCGCCGCCCGGGTGAGAGCGGGCTCGTCGTAGGACACCGGCAGGTGGATCGAGCGCGTGATTTCCGCCGGGTCGCGGCCGATTTCCGCGCAGTACTCGTTCAGCATCGCGTTGCGTTCGACGGCGTCCGCGATGTCCCCGCCGGGGATGTTCCAGACGTCGGCGTGCTCGGCGACCACCCGCAGCGTCGCGCGGGCCCGGCCGCCGATGACGAACGGCGGATGCGGGCGCTGCACCGGCTTCGGGTTGCCGAACGCACCGGTCAGCTGGACGTGCTCGCCCGCGAAATCGAACGGCTTGTCCTCGGTCCACAGCTTCCGGATCACGGTGCACGCTTCGCCGAACCGGCCCACCGCGTCGCCGGTTTCCAGGTACGGCAGGCCGTGCGCTTCGTACTCCCGGCGAGCCAGCGGATGGCTCGGCCGGGAGCCGACGCCGATGCCGAAGTCGAGCCGTCCGCCGGACACGACGTCGACGGACGCGGCGATCTTCGCCAGCATCGCCGGCGGGCGGAAGCGGTTGCTGGTCACCAAAAGCCCGAGCCGGAGCCGTTCGGTCTGCGCGGCCAGCGCCGAAAGCAGCGTCCAGCCTTCGAAAATCGGGCCGTCCAGTTCTCCGGCGATCGGCAGGAGATGGTCGAACAGCCAGGCGTGCTCAATGGCCGGGATCGCGTCCGCGTCACGCCAGACCTGCTGGAGCTCGGCGTAGCTGGTCTGCATCGGCGCGGTCATGATGCCGAACTGCGGCTTCGTGGTCATCGCGGGAAGTCCTTTCACTCGTGTGATTCGACGCGGCCGAGCGGGCTGGCTTCGACGCCGGTCCAGCTGTCGTCGCCGGGAATGAGCGCGCTGCGGAGATACGCCGTGGTCAGCCGCTGTTGCAGTGCGACGCGTTCGGGGTTTTCGTCGGTGGTTTCCTTGGCCTCGTAGCCGGAGATGCCGCCGAGCGAGTGCTCCGCGCCGAAGAGCGTCAGCAGGCTCTTCTCCCCCGGGCTGAGCCGGTACGCGTCGGTGAACCAGTCCGGGCCGCGCACGGACAGCATCGAGTCGTCCTGGTCGCCCGCGACGATGAGCGCGGGCACCTTCAGACCGGTGAAATCCGGGCTCATGAACGGGAAATGCTCGGCAGCGAACGGTGACAGGTCCGCGCCGCCGACGCCGGTGATGGCGAACAGCACCCCAGCGGACACCCGCGAATCGGACAGATCCTCGCCGAGGCTGCCGTCCGCCTCGACGATGCGCGCGCCCAGGAGCATGCTCGCCGACTGCGCGCCCCAGGAGTGCCCGGCGACGGCGATGCGACTGTGGTCGACCCGCCCCGCCAGCCCGGGCAGCGCCGCTTCGACGGTGTCGAGCTGGTCGATGACGTGCCGCAGATCCTCGACCCGCAACCGCCAGATCACCGGCGTGCGCGGGTCGTCCGCGGGCAGCGCGCGGGTCCGCGAATCGAGGTGAGTCGGTTGCACGACAACGAATCCGTGCGCGGCCCAGTAGTCGGCGAGCGGGCCGTAACCGTCCAGGGACGAGCCGAAACCGTGCGAGAACACGATCACCGGCAGGTCCTGCCCGGCAGCCGGGACGGACACGCGCACCAGCAGGTCCTCGCCGCGGCCCGGCGCGTCGAGCCGCACCGGCTTCACCGAGACGGCCGGAGCCGGGAGCTGTACTGCGGACATGGGAATACCTTCTTTCGCCGTCCGGGCACGAATGGGTGTGGTGGCCGAGGGCCCGGTCTGGCATCATGAGCAAACGGAACGTTGCTCCGGTAACTATACGGAACACTGTTCCGCTTGTCTACCGGCAGCATGCGGAGGGAGCGGCACGTGGGCGAGAACGCGGGGGCCCGGGCGAAACGGGCGGACGCCCGGCGCAACGAGAAAACCCTGCTCGACGCGGCGGCGGCGGTGTTCGTCGAGTCCGGAGTGGACGCGCCGGTGCGCGACGTCGCGACCAGGGCGGGCGTCGGCGTGGGCACGATCTACCGGCACTTCCCCACCCGCGCGGACCTGATCATCGCGGTCTACCGGCACCAGGTCGAAGCGTGCGCCGACGCGGGCCCGAAGCTGCTGGCGGACAGCGCGTCCCCGCACGCCGCGCTCGCCCAGTGGATCGACCTGTTCGTCGACTTCCTCGTCACGAAGCACGGGCTGGCCGGGATCATGCAGTCCGACCACAGCGGCTTCGAGGCACTGCACGCGTACTTCCTCGAGCGGCTGGTCCCGGTGTGCACCGAACTGCTCGACGCGGCCAGGAAGGCCGGGGAAATCCAGACCGACCTGGAGGCGGTGCACCTGATGCGCGGCGTCGGGAACCTGTGCATCGGCGCGGAAGCCGACGACAGCTACGACGCGCGCCGGCTGGCCGGGCTGTTGATCACCGGCCTGCGCGACGCCGGGTGACCGCTAGCGTGCCGGAACCTCGACCTCGTCCGGACGCCGTTCCGGCCGCAACCCCCGCCACGCCGTGTGCCGCAACCGCCCGTCCCCCGGGGTGAGGCGGCGGTACACCACCTCGCCGACCACCTCCGGGTTCAGCCAGTGTGCGCCGCGCGCCCGGTCCCGCGGCACCTGGTCAGCGAACGGGCTTGTCTTGCGCTCCAACGGAACCAGCTGCGCCTGAAGGTCTTTTAGCATCACGTCGGTGAAGCCGGTGCCGACGTCGCCCAGGTACCGCAGCTCCCCCGACTCCGGGTCGTGCGCGCCCAGCAATAGCGCGCCGATCGTGCCCTCGCGCCTGCCCTGGCCCGCGCGCCAGCCGCCGACGATCACCTCGGTCGTCTGCACCAGCGGATGCTTGAGCCAGTCCGGACTGCGCCGTCCCGGGTGGTACCGCGACGTGCGGGCCTTCACCATCAAGCCTTCGAGCATCATTTTCCGCGCGACGTCCAGCAGACCGGCCGGGGTCATGCCGTCGGCAGCGAGGTCGCGGTGCCGGTACCAGGGCGTGATCGCGACCAGCTGCCGGTCCGGCGGTTCGATCTCGGCGAGCCGCTCGCGGCGTTCCTCGTACGGCGCGTCGAGCAGGCTTTCGCCGCCGAAGCTCAGGAGATCGAAGGCGAAGTACGCGACCGCCTGCCAGGTGCGGTTCTGCAGGAGCCCGAAGTCGGGGCGGCCGTGCTCGTCGAGCGCGACGATCTCGCCGTCCAGCACCGCGGGCCGTCCCCCGAGCGCGTCGCCGAGCGCGCCGGCCAGCTGCGGGAACCTGGTGGTGAAGTCGTTGTCGTTGCGGCTGGTCAGCAGGGTGCTCCCGTCCGGGGCGACGCGCATGGTCGCCCGGTAACCGTCCCATTTGAACTCGTACGCGTACGCCGGGCCGTCGCGCAGCGTGCCGCCGTCGGGCGACGCCAGCATCGGCTCGATCGCGGGCGGCATGCCGCCGGCCACTTCGGACATTCGGGCACCTCCGCGCACCACCGTAAGCCGAACCGCCCGGATCCGCCGCCGTAAGATGGCCGGGTCCACGACGGAGGGGGCCGGGACCGGTGCCGAGCAAGGATTTCGAACGGATCATCCGCAAGCTGCGCGAGGTCGAACGCGGCAGCGGCCGCGACTACACGTCGTTCAGCGTGCGGGGCAAGCGCTTCGGCTACCACTGGCCGCGCACGGACACGGTCGGGCTCAAGCAGACCATCGCGGAACAGCAGGCGCTCGTCGCCGAACGGCCCGACGTGTTCGAGGAGCAGTTCACATCCGGCGGATTCGGCTGGGTGGTGGTGCAACTGAGCGGCATCGAGGCTGACGAACTGGCCGAACTCGTGTACGAGGCGTGGCGGCTGTCGGCTCCCGAGGACCTGGCGGCCGAGGTGCCGCTGCCGCAGCTCTGACTATCCGGCATAACCGGTAACACGGTGCCGGGGCACGGCGATCTTCCTCGTGTTCAGGCGGAGGGGGTCTGCGGTGTCGCGGCGATCGGTGCAGGTGCTGGTGGCGTTCGGCGTGCTGGCCGTGGGGGTGTTCCTGGTGTGGCAGCCGCTTTTCGCCGCCGGACCCCGTCGCGAGTGCGTCCCGGGCCAGGACTCGCCCCCTTCGTGCGGCCCGGCCTACGCCGACCCGGCGGAGTGGGGCAAGGTGCTGGTCGGCGGCGCGGTGCTGGCGCTGCTGTACCTGCGCTATCTGGCCGACCGCAAACAGGCTCTCTGATCCTGGCGTCCACATCGGACAGTCCACACAGGACAGTGCGCTGGTCTTGACGTGCGTGAGGGGAACCCTGAAGGAAATCTGATTCCCCTCACGCACCTCTGCGCACCTAAGCGCCAGGACTCACCAGGGGTTGTTGTCCTGCTCGTCCGGGTCGATGCCGCCCGGACGGCGGCCCGGCGGCGGCGTAGCGGGCCCGCCCGGTGCGGGCGGCGACGCGGGCGGACGGTTGGCTCCGCCTGCCGGGGGCGGCGAAGCGGGCGGCTCCGGCTGCTCGTCCGGGGCGTCGGCCTGGTCGGCCGGGTCCGGGTCGGGGTCCGGGAAGCGGTTGCGGAGCGAATCGAGCATGACGGCGCGCGTGTCCGGGTCCTCGTCGCCGAGGCTGCGGCCCATGACCTCGGCCACCCGGTCGGTGATGCCCGACTGCGCCTTGCGCATCGTCTCGAGCACCATCCTGGAGAGCTCCTCCGGCGGGATGGTGCGCGTGCGGGAACTGAACACCAGGTCCGACACGACCCCGTCGGCCCCGACGGTGACCTTGACGGTCCCGTCCGGGCTCGTCGCGGTCAGCCGCAGCTGCTCGGTTTCCTGCTGGGCCGCCGCGTAGCGCTCCGCTTTGCGGGCGAACCCGGCCGCCCATTCGTCCATTCGCCGGATTGCGTCGTCGGGGTCCCTGATCAGGTCGCCCAGCCCACCCGCGCTGGTCATGCTTTTCGTTCTCCTCGAATCCCGTCACCCGCGCCGCTGCGGGCGGGTCTAGTCCTCGCCGCGACGGGCGGGGCCGTCCGTTGACGGTACCCGCCCGCCGCCGCGCCGCGAGAGCGCCACCGTTTCGTTACGTCTCGTCCGGCGCGACGTCGACCCGTTCCTTCGGCTGCAGCGGCTCCGCGCTCTCGTACCGGGCCTCCGCGGGCATGGCGTCCCGGGTGAACGGCACGTTCTGCCCGGTCGGGGCCTGCACGCCGCCGACCCGGAAGCGCTCCTTGAGCTCCCCGCTGTCGGTCTTGCTGAGCATCCCCTCGGTCGCCACCTTCTTGAAGGGCTTCGACTGGCCTTCGTCGCCCTCCTGGTAGGACTTCGCGGCCGTCCGCACGTTGTCCGCGGTCGCCTGGACGCCCTCGATCGCCCCGCTGATGGCTTCCTTCGCCTTCTCGCCGGTCGGGTTGATGATCGGCGGGAGGAACGCGCACAGCAGCCCGTACGCGTCGTCGGACATCGCGTAGTCGGCCGCCTGCGCCGCGGTGTTCAGCCGGTCCACCAGGCCGTCCAGGTGGCTCGCGTGCGCCACGAGGTCGTCGGGTTCTACGCGGAACCCCTGTGCGCCTCCGCTCATCGCCGCCTCACTTCCAGTCCTTGTTCTTCCAGTCGCCGATCACCGGCGGGGCGACGACCTCGTCGGGTGCGAAGAACGACGGGTCGTCCGCCTCGACGAAGCTCGCGACCTTGTGTTCCTTGTCCTCCGGGCCCTTTCCGCCCTTGCCGCCGCCCATGGCTCCCATGCCGGGAGCGCCGGCCGCGCCCTTGCCGCCCGCGGCTCCCGAACCGGAACCGCCGCGCCCGGCGGCGCCCTCCTCGGCCGGGCCGGAACCGCCCGCGCCGCTGAACGCGCCGCCGGAGCCCGGGCCGCCCTTCGCGCCGCCGAGTCCGCCCGCGCCGCCGCCGAGCCTGCTGCTGATGCTCTCGCCGTTGACGCCGCCGACCTTGCCGATGCCGCCGAGCTTCTCCCCGCTCGGACCGGTGCCGCCGCCCGGGAACAGCGGTTTGCCGTCCGGGCCGATCTTGCCGGGGTTGAACGGCTTGATCCCGCCGGGGCCCTCGGGGATCGAGGGCTTGAACGGCTGCGGCTTGTACGGGTTCGATTTGTACGGGTCGCCGTCCTTGCCGGTCGGCACGGTCGGAATCGTCGGGATGGGCGGCTGGGTGAAGGTCGGGCCGCCGCCCGGGTTGCCGCCGCCGGGGATCGGCGGGATGTTCGGCGGAGTGAAGTTCGAGCCGCCGGGCCCGCCGCCGCCCGGGATGGGCGGGATGTTCGGCGGAGTGAAGCCCTGCGCCTTCGTGGAACCGGGGTCGCCCGAACCCGGGATCGGCGGGAACGACCCGCCGGGGCCGCCGCCACCCGGGCTGCTGCCGCCGGGGCCGCCCTCCGGGATCTTCAGCGACGCCGGGTCGAACCTGTGCTCGGGCTGCTGCCCGCCGGGTCCGCCGGTGACGCTGCCCGGGCCGCCGCTTCCGCCGCCGTACGGCTTGCCGTCCGGTCCGATCGGCCGTCCGTCGGGACCGATCGGCTGCCCGTTCGGGCCCACCGTGGTCCCCGCCGGGCCGATCGGCTTGCCGTCGGGACCCAGCGGGCGCCCGTCCGGTCCGATGAGCTGCCCGTTCGGGCCGACCGTGGTCCCGGGCGGGCCGATCGGGTTGCCGTCGGGGCCGATCGGACGGCCGTCCGGGCCGACCCGCATCCCGCCCGGAGCGCCCGCGCCCCCGCCGGGCTTCATCGGGGTGCCCTGGATCGTGGGCCGGAACCGCTCCGTCTCGGCGGGCAGCTTCGGCGGTTCGGCGAACCGCGGCGTCGCCACCGCGCCGCCGATGGTCTGGTCGTACCGCGTCATGATCTGCGCGGCCTGCTCGCGGGCGGCCTGCTGGTCGGTGAAGGTCTTCATCGCCGAGGAGTAGGCCAGGACGTACGCGGTCGGGTCCTTGATCGTCATCAGGACCTTGTTCGCGTCCTGCGCCGAGAACTGCACCGGCGGGTTGGCGTTCATCGCCTTCTGCGTCTCGTTGAGCGCCTGCGAGTGCACCTCCTGCTGGCGCCCGGTGAGCGTCGCGCCCTGCGCGGTGGTGCCGAGCCACTTGCCCACGTTCGCGAGGTGCACGCGCGCCGCGTCGCCCGCGTCGCCCTTCCAGTTCGAGGTGCTCGCGTTGATCGCGTCGCCGAGGTTCTTCTGGTGCGTCGCCAGTTCGTTGCCGAGGCTCACCCACGCCTCCGACGACTCGGCCACCGCGGCCGGGTCCGCGTCCGTGGTGATGGCCTGGATCATCTGCTCGTGCGTCGCGTTCTTCCAGTCGGTGCTCGGCGCGGCGCCCGGATCGCGCATCTCGAGGTCTTTGCCGAGATGTTTCTTCGATTCTTCCAGGTTCCGCTGGTACATCGCCTGGATCAGCTGGTCGCGCGCCTTGCCCTGGACGTTCGGCAGCAGCCAGCCGTTGAAAATGGCGTCGATCTTGGTCGTCGCGTCCTCGCGCAGCTGGTCGCCCGAGGCCACGTCGTCCGGGCGGACCGGGCCGATGTAGTACTTCGACGACGGGTCCAGCGTCGGGTTGTAGAGCGCGGTGTTGCCCGGGTCGTAGTCCGTCGAGGACGGATCGGAGACCGACTCGGCGGTCGGTGCTTTCTTGTCGGCCACTGGTCTCCCCTTCAGCCCTGTTCCTCGGCGGTGCGGTGGATGCGCTCGAAGGCCTCCCGCGAGCTGTGCTCCCGCTCCTTGTAGTTCTTCTTCGCGAGCTTGATCGCCTCGACGTAGGTCGGGAACTCCCGGTGCGCCGCCTGCAGCTGGGTGACCAGGCCCTGCTGGTCGCGCGCGGTCTCGGCCATGTGCTTGCTGACGAACATCCCGGCCGGGCTCTTCGACATCGCCGGGACCCCGGCGATCTTCTCGATCAGGTGCACGTGCGCCTCGAGCGCGTCGAGCACGCCCTGGAGCGCGGCGATCATCTTGTCGCCGGTGCTGTCGTCCACCGCGAACGATCCGCGCTCGGCCAGCGTCTTCAGCTGGCGCGCGGGCAGCGAGAAGCCCACCGGGGCCACGGGGGCCGTCCTCGCTTCCATCGCCATCGGTGCCTCGTCGGTCATCGGGACCTCGTTCTCCTCGTGAACTGTCGCCGCTTGCAAGGGGGGAATGATCAGTAAACCTCGGAAACCGCCTGCTGCACGGCGCGCTTGAGCTCGCGGCTCCCGGCGGGCACGTACTCCGCGGTCAGGTCGCCCGCCTCGCTGACGGCCGACTTGATCAGGTAGCGGCCGTCGGCGGTGTCGAGCCACCCGATCGGGGCGCCGCCGCGCCGCTCGCCGTGCCGGCCCCAGCCGCTCACCGCGATGTGCCCGCCGCCGAGCCGCGGCTGCGCCAGCACGCGTTCGAGCACCTCGACCCCGCCGGGGGCGGCGCGGGAGACCCGCGGGTCCGGGCGGCGCGGCTGCACGCGCCCGCTGACCTCGATCATCCCGAACGCGTCGGTCTCTTCCTCGTCCTCGGCCGCCTCGGCCCGCCGGCGCGCGGTCATCGCGGAGACCTCCTGCGAGGCCGCCTGGCGGATCGTGTGCGCGCCGGTGCTCGCCGGGCGCGCCTGGGGCAGCACGCCGGCGATCACCTCGACGAGCTCCTCGTCGTCGAAGAGGGAGAACAGCAGCTCGTCGGTCTTCGGGTCCTGGGTGATCCCGAGCGCCTGCCTGCCGTCGGTGAGCGCGACCACCGCGATGTCCGCGCCGAGCCCGTCGATCCCGCTGACCGCGACCGACACCCGCGGCTTCGCGAGCAGGTCGAAGGCGGTGCGCACGTAGGGGCTCAGCTCGTCTCCGCTGGAGAGCCTGCGCGCCTCGATCGCGTCGTTGACCACCTTCGCGACCTGGACGTACCGGTCCGGCTCCGCGGGCACGGTACCGATCCGCAGCGGGAACTGGCGGATGTTCCCGCCGGTCGCCTCCCCGATCACCAAAGCTTCGACGACGTCGAGAACGAACTCGAACCTGTCCGCCATCCCGAGGGCATCCTTCCCACAGCCGGGTCGGGCACGGCCGCTCCGGCACCCTTGCGAGTGACGCCGAATTGCGTTGCCGTGCCTGGGATTCGCAATGGGGAAAGACTATCAGTCCGGCAGGGGGCGGTGATCACCACGGGGACGGCTGCCCCAATGTACCGAGGGCCGTGTCCGAAGAGACACGACCTGCGGTTTCGCCGCGCGCGCCGCTTGACGCGCGACCCGGGAGCGGCGGAAATTCCTTGATGCGAGAAAGCTGACAAAAGGCCGCCGCGGATCGCGGCGGCCCCTTGCGGTGCCCGGTTTTACCGAGTTGTTCGCCTGTTCTTCGCCCTCGTTTCGCCGGGTCGTCGCTCCACAGTGGACACGGGCTCAGGAGACGCCGCGCGCCCGTTCGATGTCCGGCGAGCGGTACATCCGCTCCGGGATCCGCGCGAGCGTCGAATCGTGCACCTGCGGCCCCAGCCCGTACAGCTTCTGGAAGCTCATGATCAGCGGCCGCCACGCGTCCGGGTCGACGTGGTCGTCCGTGCCCGGCGTCCGGATGTCGTCGTGCACGAACACCCGCTGCACGCGCACTTCCAGCCCGACGATGCCGCCGCGCTGCGCCTCGTCGTCCTCCGCGAACGGGTGCACGGATTCCAGCACCGCTTCCATCGCGACCGGGCACTCGGCGACCCGCGGCGGCGCGACCGTCTCGGACGGCACCGGCGTGAGCCCGGCGCGGCCGAATTTGTCCGCGACGTGGAAGTAGCCGCGCTCTTCCTTGCGCGGCGGCACCGGATCGGACCCGGTGGTCAGCGCCAGCCGGTCCACCGCGGCGGCCATCGCCGAGGACGGCAGGTTCAGCACGCATTCGCGCGTGCGCAGGAGGTTGAGCGTGGTCTTCGAGCGGGCGCCGAGGCCGAGCATCGCGCGCCAGCCGAGCCAGAACGCCGACGACATCGGGGCCAGGTTGGCCGAACCGTCCTCATTGGACGTCGAGAGCAGCACCACCGGAGTGCCGAAGTAGAGGATGCCGGGCTCGATCGCTGTGTGCGCGGGAAAAGTCGTGTTCACAGCGCCCAGTCTGGCCACCGCCGCCGGTCCGTCGCTGGCGGAAATCAGCCGTCGCTTTCCCGGCCCGGAAAGCCGTGAAGGACTCCTTGGGGGAATCAGATTCCCGCAAGGAGTCCTTCACGGACGGTCAGGCGATTCCGGCGGCAGCGAGAGCGCGGCCGGTGAGGACACGCGCGAGGTGCCGGCGGTACTCGGCCGTGGCGTGCGGTTCGTCCGGCGGCGAGGTGTCCTCCGCGGCCAGTTTCGCCGCCTCCGCCGCGGTCGCCCCGGCGGCCAGCGCGCGTTCGGTCGCCGACGCCCGCAGCGGCGTGCCGCCCATGTTGATCAGGCCGACCGAACGCCCGGCGACCGCGACGCCGACGATCGCCCAGTCGATGGCCCGGCGGGTGAACTTCTCGAAGCCCCAGCCCAGCCCGGCCTGGCTCGGCAGCCGGATCTCGGTGAGCAGTTCGTCCGGCTCCAGCGGCGTCGTGAACGGCCCGAGGAAGAACTCCGCGGCCGGGATCCGCCGCTCCCCCCGCGGTCCGCGCGCGACGAGCGTGCCGTCCGCCGCGAGCACCGCCGCGGGCAGGTCGGCCGCCGAGTCGGCGTGCACCAGCGACCCGCCGATCGTCCCGCGATGGCGCACCTGCGGGTCGCCGACCGAACCGGACACGTGCGCGATCAGCGGCGCGTGCTCGGCGAGCACCGGGTCGTGCTCGAGATCGTGGTACCGGGACAGCGCCCCGATCACCACCTCGTCGCCGTCGGTCCGGACGAACTTCAGCTCCCGCAGCGGCGCGATGTCCACCACGACCTCCGGCGCGGCGAACCGGAGTTTCATCAGCGGCAGCAGCGAATGCCCGCCCGCGAGCAGTTTCGCGTCCTCGCCGTGCTCGGCGAGCAGCGCGAGCGCCTCGTCTACAGTGGACGCGCGCCGGTAGGCGAACCCGGCCGGGATCACTGCGCCACCTCCTGCCCGGACGCGTCGATCACGGCGCTCACGATGTTGTGGTAGCCGGTGCAGCGGCAGAGGTTGCCCTCCAGCGCCGCGCGGGCCTCGTCGCGCGTCGGCTTCGGGTTTTCCTTCAGCAGCGACACCGTCGCCATCATCATGCCGGGCGTGCAGAACCCGCACTGCAGGCCGTGCTGCTCGCGGAACGCGCGCTGCACCGGGTGCAGCCCCTCGTCCCCGGCGAGACCCTCCACAGTGGTCACTTCGTGCCCGTCCGCCTGCGCGGCCAGCACCGTGCAGGACTTCACCGATTCGCCGTCGAGCAGCACCGTGCACGCCCCGCAGGACGTGGTGTCGCAGCCGATGTTCGTGCCGGTGAGCCCTGCGGTGTCCCGCAGGTAGTGCACGAGCAGGGTGCGGTCCGGCACCTCCTGCTCGACCTTCTTCCCGTTCACCTCGATCGAGACCCGCACGTCAGTTCGCCTTCCTAGCGTCGTTCAGGGCCGTCCACACCCGCAGCGGGGTGGTCGGCATGTCCAGGTGCCGCACGCCGAGGTGGGCGAGCGCGTCCACCACCGCGTTGTGCACCGCGGGCGTCGACCCGATGGTCGCCGCCTCGCCGATCCCCTTGACCCCCAGCAGGTTCCGGGTCGTCGGCGTCTCCATGTCCACCAGTTCGAAATCGGGCAGCTCGGGCGCGGTGACGAACGAGTAGTCGGCCAGCGTCGCCGTCGTCGGGTTGCCGTCCGCGTCGTAGCTCATCACCTCGAGCAGCGCCTGCGCGATGCCCTGGCCGAGCCCGCCGTGCCGCTGGCCGCGGAAGGTCAGCGGGTTCACGATCGGGCCCGCGTCGTCGAGCGCGACCAGCCGGCGGACCTCGACCTTGCCGGTCTCGGTGTCGACCTCGACGACCGCGAGGTGCGCGCCGAACGGGAACGTCGGCGCGCCGTCGCCGAACCAGACGTCCGCGGTGAACCCGTCGGCCTCGGCGGCGACCCGCGCCCAGTCGAGCGTCGTGCTGGACGGCGCGCCGCGGACCTGCCACACGCCGCGTTCGGCGTCCAGCTCCAGGTCGTCCGGCGCGGCTTCGAGCAGTTCGGCCGCGACCTGGCGGGCCTGCGCCACGACCTCCTCGGCCGCCTGCCGGATCGCCGAACCGCCGAGCTGCAGCGACCGCGAACCGAACGTGCCGATCGCGCGTGGGACCTCGTCGGTGTCGCCGTGCCGGACGGTGATCTTGTCCAGCGGCACGCCCAGCTGGTCCGACAGCAGCATCCCGAGCGACGTCCCGAGCCCCTGCCCGTGCGGCGAACTGCCGGTCCACGCGGTGACCGAACCGTCCGGGTGCACGTCGACCCGGCCGCTCTCGCCCGACGCGTCGCCGCCGGTGATCTCCACGTATGCCGCGATGCCGAGCCCCAGCGCCACCGGATCCCCGGCGGCCCGGCGCTTCCGCTGTTCCTCGCGCAGCTGCGCGTATCCCGCCGCGTCGAGCACCTTGTCGAGCGCCGCGGCGTACTCGCCGGTGTCGTAGGAGCCGCCAGTCGGTGTCTGGTAAGGGAATTCCTCGGGCCGGATGAAGTTGACCCGCCGGACGTCGGCCGGGTCCATGCCGATTTCCGCGGCGAACAGGTCGATCGCGCGCTCGACCGCCGCCGTCGCTTCCGGACGGCCCGCGCCGCGGTAGGCCGCGATCGGCGTGGTCGTGGTGACCACGCCGCGGCTGCGCGTCTGCACGACCGGGAACCGGTAGACGCCCGGGGCCATCATCTCGGTGAGCGTCGGCAGGAACAGCGCCCGCGGGTACGCACCGGTGTCCTGGAGGACGTCGAGCCGGTACGCCAGCACGGTTCCGTCGCGTTTGCCGCCGATGGTGACGGTGTTGCGCTGCGCGCGGCCGTGCGTCATCGAGGTGAGGTTCTCGCTGCGCGATTCGGCCCACCGCACCGCGCGTCCGGCCTGCTTGGCCGCCCAGGCGAGCAGCACCGCTTCCGGATCCGCGCCGATCTTCGCGCCGAACCCGCCGCCGACGTCCGGCGTGATCACGCGCACCAGGTCCTCGCCGATGCCGAGCCCGCCGGCCACCATTCTCCGGCCGATCTGCGCGTTCTGCGTGGACAGCCACAGCGTGACCCGCCCGTCCTCGCCCCACGCGACCGCCGCCCCGCGCGGCTCGACGGGGGCCGGGGCCACGCGCTGGTTGAGGATTTCCTCGGTGACGACGACTTCGCAGCCCTCGAACGCCGAATCGTCGAACTCCTCCGGGCCGTTCGTGTGGACCACGTTGGTGCCGTGGTCCGGGAACACCAGCGTCTCGTCGGCGAGCGCGGTGTCGAAGTCCGCGACCGCGTCCAGCGGGTCGTAGTCCACATCGACCAGTTCGGCGGCGTCGGCGAGCTGGTACCGCTCCTCGGTGAGCACCAGCGCGACCGCCTCGCCGACGTACCGCACGACGTCCTTCGCCAGGTACGGCTCGGCGACGGGCCCGGCCTTGCCCGGTCCGAGATCGAGATCGGCCGCGGTGTAGACCCCGACCACGCCCGGTGCGGTGCGTGCTTCTTCGACGTCGATGCCGACGATCCGCGCGTGCGCGATCGGGCTGCGCACGAAGACCGCGTGCACGGCACCGTCCAGCGCTTCTTCCTTGAGGTCGTCGACGTACGTTCCGCCCGCGGTGATCAGCTTCTCGTCTTCGACGCGCACCACCCGGGTGCCGACAATGCTCATCTGTCCTCCTGCTCGGGTACCCCGCCGACTATGCCCGCATGTGCCGCCCCGCGTCAGCCCGAACGGATCTGCCACGCCGAAACCGCGGTGCGGGAGAGTCTGCCGCGGCGTGGCGGAAGATAGCGCACGGACCGGATCGGGTCGGCGGCTGAGGCAGTTCGGTGATCAACGGGACTCGGCAGGCGGCTTCCGCGTCACCGTGGGTCCGCCGCTGGGACTCGCTCCTCGAACCAGGTCCGGAGCGACTTCAGCGTGCCCGCGATGTTCTGACCGGCGAGGTGCTCCAAAAAGGCTCTGCGCAGCGGGAGCTGGCCGCGCAGTTCACTGCCCTCAGGAGGCAGGAACTGCTCCCCTGCCCGACGGACCTCTGCGAACGTGGTGAAGATGCCGCTCTTGCCAGGCCGCAACGGGAAGCGCATCGCACCAGCCACCTCCGTGAAATCGACCAGCTGGCGGATCGACCGGTTCACCGCATAGCGGGACCCGGCCATATGCCGAGCGCTGTAGCCCGGCATGGTGTCGCACCAATCGGACAGGCCCCGCACCCAAACGAGCGCCTCCACGGCTCCGCCGTGAAGGAGAAGCCCCGCCTCCTCGCGGGTCAGCCCATCCTCGAAACGTTTGCCGTCGAACGCAGCGAGATCTTCCCGGCACCGATCGTGTGCGCGCTGGAGCAGCCGGAGTGCTCTGGCGGCGGGGACGTAGTCAACCTCGGCTGGCTGAGTCATTTCGGCACCCCTCCGTCTTGTCCCCGCAGTCGCGGCCAGGCATCCGCCTGTTGCTCAGCCCGAGTAAGCCTGCCAACCCAGCACCACCGCCAAAGTAAGCCCACCCAGTCCGATCGCGATGCGCAGCGGCGTCGCGGGCAGGTAGCGCACCAGGATCGAGCCCAGCCACGAGCCCGCGACCGAGCCGAGGCACACCGCGATCGCCGCGGGCCAGAAGACCTTTCCGGTGAAGGCGAACACCAGCGCGGCGATCAGGTTCGCGGTGCCGGTCGCGATGTTCTTCGCCGCGTTCGTGCGGGCCAGCGACTGGCTCCACACCGTCGTCAGCAGCGCGAGCATCAGCACCCCGGCCGCGGCCCCGAAGTAGCCGCCGTACACCCCGACCAGGAACGCGGCGATCCCGGTGAGCGGGCCGATTCCCCGGTGCTCGCTGTGCTCGGCCATGCGTCGCAGCCGCGGACCGGCCATCAGCACGACCGAAGCGCCGCCGATCAGCCACGGCACGACGACGGTGAACGCGTCCGGCGAGCTGACCAGCAGCACCAGCCCGCCGCACGCCCCGCCTGCCGTGGTGATCAGGCACAACGGCAGCAACCGGCGGCCTTGCCCCTTCAGCTCCGGGCGCGCGCCGACCGCCGCCCCGGCGGTCGTGCCCAGCATCGCGACGGTGTTGGTCATGTTGGCGACGACCGGCGGCAGTCCGGCGGCGAGCAGTGCCGGGTACGACACCAGCGACGCCAGGCCCGCGGTCGCGCCGGTCAGCCCGGCCCCGACCCCGGCCAGCACGAGGAGCAGGAATCCGCCGGGGCCAGTGATCACGTTGTCATCTCAACATGCCGTCCCTAGGCGCCCGCCAGCCGGGCCGCAGCGTATCGGCGCAACGTATAGGGCGTTATACGACATTGTCCGAAACCGGACGGGATCGGCCGGGAGGGTTGCCCGGTCGCCCGGCCGCCGCAGAGAATCCGCGCTGACAAGGTTGTCAACGGTTCGGGAGGACGCGGGATGGACGGGTTCACCCGGCGGCAGGCGCTCGGTTTCGCGGGGGCCGGAGCCGTGGTCCTCCTGGCCTCGGGAACAGCGCGAGCGGCGTCCCGGCCCGCTCCGGATCCCGTCGCCGCGACCTACCTGCGGGTCCTGCTCCGGCACACCCGCTGGGCCGAGCAGCAGTTCGACCGCGCCGCCGGGATCTACCCGGCTCGCGACTTCACCTTCGCGGTCGTCCTCGGCAACGCGCTCCTGCTGACCCGCGACGGCTACGACCCGGCCGTCGCCGGAGTCGACCGCGAAACTCTCCGCGCGCACACCCTCGCCACCATCAAGCACTTCGCCGCGTCGAACCGGCTCACCGGCGGCACCGAGTGGGGCCGGAAACTGTTCTTCGACACCACCTTCCAGTCCTACTTCCAGCTCGCCGCGCGTCTCTTGTGGACAGAGCTCGACGCGGCGACGCAACGGAACGTCGAGCGCATCGCCACCGAACAGGCCGCCTACACGGCCGGCCTCGGCACCGGCAACGACCCCGCCTCCGGCGACTGGACGCCCAACGGCCTGCGCGGCGGCTACGTCGGCGACACCAAGCTGGAAGAGATGGGCGTCTACGCGCAGTCGCTCGCCCCCGCGCTCGCCTGGGCGCCGGACGATCCGCGCGCCCCCGAATGGCGCGCGGCTTTCGGTTCTTGGAGCCGCAACGAAGGCGGCCTGCCCGCGGCGGATCTGGCGAACCCCCGGCTCGTCGACGGAAAGCCGGTCAGCGCCAACACCGCGACCAACCTGTACGACACGTTCCTCGTCGAGAACCACGGCTCGTTCGGCCCGCACTACCAGGAAGAACTCTGGCGCACGTCCGGCCGCAACGCGATGCACTTCCTCACTGCCGGAGTCCCGCTGCCCGAGGTGCTCACCGCGCAGCCGAACGGCGAACTGCTGTGGCGCACCATGCTCCTGATGACCAGCGACGCGGGCGAACCGCTGATGCCGATGGTCGCCGACCGCGAACACCTCTACGGCCGGGACGTCATCCCGCTGGCTTTCCGCGCGCAGGTCCTCGGCGACCGGCACGCCGCCTACGCCGAGGCCCAGCTGGCCGCGCGGCTGGAGCCGTACCAGGCGTACCCGCCGGTCGACCGGATCACGAAGTTCTCCGGCGAACCCAAGTACGAACCGGAGGCCCGCGCCGAACTCGCCATCAGCTACCTGCTGCACGAATGGCGCGCCGGGCACGGCGGCCCGGTCAACGCGGTACGCAAGGACGAATTCGACGCCCACGCCGCTCGCGCCGCCGATTTCGGGACCGGGCCGGGTCTCCTGGCGCAGCGCTCCCCCGCCGCATGGGCCGCGACCGTCACCAAACCCGGCTTCGTGAAATTCGCCTGGCAGCCGAACCACGACGACTGGCTGTTCGTTCTCGGCGGCGCCAACCCGATGCTGCTGCCCGCCACGAACATCGCTGTGCGCGAACGCCACGCCACGACATACCGCAAGGTCCGCGACGGATTCGACGGCACTCTCGGCGTGCTGCGGTTCGACACCGGGTACGCCGCACTCGCCACCCTCCCCACCGGCGCCGCGGTCTACGCCAGCACCGGCGTCGCGTCGGACGAAGGCGTGCTCAACGTCTACAACCTAGCCATGCCAGGCGTTCCCGGCCTCGACGGCGACCGCACCTACACCGCCGCCGAGGGCTCGGTGACGCTCGCCGCACAGTCCGGACCGACCGGCGCGCGCACCGACGACCTGACCTTCCCGCCAGTGACCGCGCGGCATGTGCGGATGCTCGGCGTGCAGCCGGATCCGCAGTACGGCTACTCACTCTGGTCATTCGAAGTCCACAACGGCGACGGCCCCGATCTCGCTCTGTCCGGAACCGCGTCCGCCTCGTCGGCCGCGCCGGGCAAGGAGGCGAAGTACGCCACCGACGGCAATTCCGCCACGCGCTGGGCAGTGTCCACATCGGACCGACCGCGCGCGGACAGCTGGCTTGCCGTCGATCTCGGTGCGCCACAACGGGTTGACCGGGTCCGGCTGAGCTGGGAGGCCGCCGCCGGGCGGAAGTACCGGATCGAAACGTCGCCCGACGGCGTCGCCTGGACGCCTGTCGCGACCTATCCGAAGCCCGCACTGCAGAGCACCGGCGGCTGGCTCGACATCGACGGCCGGGCCGGAATCGTCGTCACCAGCCCGAATCCGCTCACCGTCACGAACGACCACGTCACGCTGTCCGCCGGTGCGCCCGCGCCGCTGCTGGCCGAGCTGTACCCCGGACGCGCGGACCTGCCGAAACTCGCCCGGCGCGTTCGCGCCACCGCGCCCGGAGTCCATGCGAGCGTCACGGACGATTTCCTGATGCTGGCCAACCTTTCCGACCGCACCGCGGCCGGAACCGCTTCCCTGCCCCAGGATCGCAGCGCCCTGCTCCTGTACCGAGGCACGCAAAAGGTCACCTCGTCCGGCAGCGCGTTCAGCTACGAACTGGCTCCCGCCGAAGGCCGGATCGAACCGCCCCGATTCACCGTGCGCGGCAGGTCCGGCAGCGCCGTCCCGCCCGGCCTGACCGCGGTAGTGTACGACGCCAGCCGAGTCGACCTGACCGCGCCGCCCGGACTGCTCCCGGCGGTGGTGACCGTGACACCGACCGGCGGCCGTCCGCGCACCGTCACGCTGCCGCCGCGCCGCACCGTGCCGGTCGTCTTCGCCGAGATCCGGCCGTACCCGCTGAACGACCGCGCGCTCGGGGCCGTGACCTTCCCCGCCGAACCGCTGCCGCCCGGGATGACCAGCCCAGACGCCGCCGTCGACGACAACCCGGCGACAGCGTGGCAACCCGGCCCTGGCGGCCGGATGGTGGTGGACCTAGGCGCACCGCTGCAGATCGCGACCGTCGAAGTCGCCTGGACCGCGGGACGGGTGCCCGCCACCGTGGTCGAGACCAGCACCGACGGCCTCGCCTACGCCGAAGCTGCCCGCCCCGACCGAAAGCGCACCGCCTCCGTCGCGCTCGCCCAGTCTGTGCGCTACCTGGCCCTCCGCACCCTCGACTGGCGACGCGGCGACGCCGTCCTCACCCGGATCTCCGCCCTCACACCGCCGAACTAGCCGGCCAGTCCTCGAACGGCAACGCGAGCGTGTGCCCGGTCTGCTCGGCTTTCGCGCGCAGGTACCGGACGTTGTTCTCGTTCGCGAAAACCCCGGTGCGGACCCGTTCGCGCACGTCGATGCCGTGGCGCGCCAGCTGAGCCGCCTTGTCCGGGTTGTTCGACAGCAGATCGAGCTGCTGAACGCCGAACAGGCTGAGCATTTGCGCGGCCGCGGTGTAGTCGCGGGCGTCTTCCGGCAGGCCGAGCGCGGAATTCGCCGCATAGGTGTCCAGACCGGAATCCTGCAGCGCGTACGCGTCGAGCTTGTTGTACAGCCCGATCCCGCGACCCTCCTGGCGCAAGTAGAGCAAGTACCCGCCCGTCTCGGAAATCCGCGCAACCGACTCCGCCAGCTGCGGGCCGCAATCGCAGCGCGCGGATCCGAAGACGTCTCCGGTGAGGCATTCCGAATGCAGCCGCACCAACGGCACCGGACCGGGTTTCCCCAGCACGAAGGCAAGATGCTCGAGCCCGTCGGACAGCCCGGTGAACGTGACCGCCTCGGACTCCACCGCGGGCCCTTCGCCGAACCGCAACGGGATCCGTACTCGCGTGCGCACCTGCGGGACTGTCGTCATCGGGCAACTCCTCTCCCCTCGGTGACTCCGACCCTACTCAGAACCACCGACAGAAACGCGGTCCCGGACTGCGGCCAAGGTCACGTCGGCTCGCGGGCATGGCCGGACGCCGGGAATTGTTCGCCGCCGATCCCGCACGGCTCGTTCCCCGGATGGCTGGCTTCCGCCCGATGAGGTTTCTCAGCGGCGAGGGCAGCGCCGACGGCCGATGATCCGCATCGCTTCGCAGGCATCGCCCCCGCGAACCTGCCCCGCCCGCACCCCGACCGAGCTGTCCGTGAGGGGAACCCTCACGGAATCTGATTCCGTGAGGGTTCCCCTCACGGACCTCTGCGGCTCCCCCGCCCATCCGGGAGCGACATCGCCTGGTACGGGCGCGGGCGGCGGAAACTCCCGGTGTCCGGTGCCCGATCGCCCATCTGGGCCGCACCGGGATCGCGGCCGCGGCAAGCGTACTCCGCTCCGCCGGGCCGGACGACCGGCTAACTCCCCCACGTGGACGGCATCCACCCTTCCTCCCCCACCGGCGGTAGCTCGGGCGAAAGCAGCGCCAGGTCCGGCGGCACCAGCACCGCGGCCGAAACGAGCGCCGCCACCAGATCCTCGTCCGGAGAGCCCGGCCGGAACCGGAACCGCACCGAATCCAGCACCCCCGCCACCGTTTCCGCGGTCCATCCGCCGTCCGGGTCCAGCGCGGACAACCGGCTCGCGGCCAGCGGGACCGGCACCGGGCGCGGCCGTTCCTCCCGCCGCAGGAACGCGCGCGCCACCATCGCGAGAACGAGCCGTTCGTCCGGCCGCAGCCGCCCGGCCGGGACCGGCGACGGCGTCCCGTCGGCGATCCGGATCTCCAGCACGTGCTCGCGGTCCCCCGAACCGCGCGCGTACACCGGGAGATAGCCGGGCGGCAGCGGAACCGGCGCGGCCCCGGCGAACACGAGCCGCGACCGCGGCAGCCGCAGCGGCACCTTGCCGGTCGCCCGCACCCACCACCGGCCCGCGTGCCGCTCCAGCACGCCGTGGCGGCGGCTGACCCGGCGGTCGTCCTCGCCGAGCGGCACCGTCACCTCGGCGGTGTTCCGCCCGAACGTGACCGGGCACCGCGCCGCCGGCGGCACCAGGACTCCCCCCGCGCGTCCCAGCACCACCAGCGTGCCCGGCGGCGACGCGAACCCGAGCGCGAGGCTCGGGTGTCCCGCGGGCAGCGTCCGCATCGCCTCCCCTGCCACGGACACCCCCTGCGGAGCCGCTGCCGGACCCCGGTCGGCCGCGACGGCCCGCCGGGGGCGCGGGGCCGGATCCGCCGCGCACCGCGAGTCAAGCAGGCGGGGCCGGGACCCCTCCCGGATCGTCGCCGGGTTCGAGCAAAGCCAGGTCCGGCGGCACCAGCGACGTCGACAGCAGGAGTTCCTTGATGAGGTTGTCGTTGAGCGCGTTCCCGACCGGTTCGCCGACCTCTTCCCTGGTCAACCCGGCCACCCCGGCGCGGGCCAGCCGGGCGCGCACGGCGCCGACGAGATGCTCGACGCGCTTGCCGCTCCAGCGCCCCTCCGGTTTCAGCTCGGACAGCTGCGCCGCCACCTGCCGCCACGCGAGCGGCTGCGGGTACTGGTCCTGCAGCAGATACCGCTGCGCGAGCGAGACGAGGACGAGCCGTTCGTCTGGCGTCAGCCGCCACATCCGCGGCGGTTCGGTGACGTCCTGCGGCCGCGAATCCGGGCGGCGCCCGTCCGCGCCGGCGACGTACACCTCCAGCAGGTGCTCGCGCCCGGCCGAACCGCGCACGAACGCCGCGGTGTAGCCCTCGGCCAGCGGCACCGGTTCCTCCTCGGGGAACAGCAGCCGCGAACCGGGCAGCCGGATCGGCAGCTTCCCGGTGTTGTGGATCCACCAGCAATCCCGGCGGCGCACCAGGAACCCCTGCTGCCGGCTGACCTTCCGGTCGTCCTCGCCGACGCACACGTGCACGTCGTCGCGGTTGCGCCCGAACAGCACCTGCCTGCCGTCGCGCGGCGGCATCCGCACGCCGCCGGTCACCGCGAGCGCGAAGATCGTGCCCGGCGGCGAGGGCGGGACGCCGTGCGCGAGGCTGCCGTGGTCCGGGCCCAGCTCTTCCGGCGGGCCGCCGGGAAACGCGGTCATGTCTTCGGCAGCTTTCCGGCCAGCGAACCGGCCAATGTGGACACCGGCGCGCACAGCCGTTCCGAGGGCGGTTTTCCGTGCACCACGACCCGAAGGCGTTCCACCCTCTGGTCCCCGTGCGCGTCGGTGTAGGAACGGTAGACGAGGACCGCCTGGCAGGTGTTCTCGGCGAACTCGTCGGTCTTGAGATACGCGTCGTGCCCGCCGACCTGCACGAGCTGGCCGGTCGTGCTGTCCGGCGGCTGGTCCCGGTCGAACATGACGGTGACCGAACGGTCGCTCGCCGGGCTCTTCCAGTCGCACCACCAGCCGCCGAAGCCGCGCTCGATCCGGACCGGGGCGGCGACCCCGGCCGTGGCGGAGATCCCGATCGAGTCCAGCAGCGAGCACGCGTCCACGTACGCCAGCGAACCCGCCGGGAACGCCGTCGCGCGCGGCGGAACCCCAGCCGCGGCCATGGCTTTCGTCGCCGAAGCGACCGCGGTGTCGGCGGCCCGGCAGAGGTCGAGGTGGTACCCGTCGTTCTGCTTGGCCGTGACCTTCACCGCGAATCGATCCTGCAACTGGATCGTCCGCTCGCACTGGTCCGGCGACGACGCGGCGAAAACCGCGAACGGACCCGACTTCGACTGCGCGCCCTCGATCGCGGAACCGGGCGGGTCCTCCAGCTCCACCAGGACGTCCGCTTCGCGGTCGCCGTGATGCAGGAGCACGTCGCAGCGGTTGAAGTTCCCGTAGTCGGGAACCACTTCCGGATCGCCGAACGGCTTGAGCGGCGCGGGATCGACCAGTCGGCACGGGTCGGCGGCCCGCGGGTCGGGACCGATTCCGAGCTTCGGCTGCGCCGGCGGCGGAGTCGCCTCGGTCTTGGCCGGGCGCGTCACGAAATACGTGGCGACGACGACCGCCACCGCCGCGGCCGCCACTCCGGCGAGCAGCAGCCCGCGCCGCGGCCGCCACTCCGGCGAGCAGCAGCCCGCGCCGGGTGCGCCGCCGTTTCGGCACATCGACCGGCAGCGCGTCGATTCCCTCCGCGAGCAGTTCCCCGCCGGCACCGCGGTCGGGCGTTCGGCGGGGTCGCGCCGCATCAGCAGTTCCAGCGCCGGCGCGAGACCGTCCGCGTGCCGCGCCCGCGGGACCGCGCCCTCGGCGACCCGGCGGATGGTCGCGTACTCGTTGCCGCCGGAGAACGGCGGCGCGCCCTCGACGGCGGCGAAAAGCGTTGCCCCCAAGGAAAAAATGTCCGACGCCGCGGTGGGCGGATGCCCTTGCGCGACCTCCGGGGCGAGGTAGTCCGGCGTGCCGCCGATGAGCGGCGAATCGGTGACCGTCTCGTCCGTGCGGACCGAACGGGAGATGCCGAAATCGGTGAGCTTCGCGCGGCCGTCGGCGGCGATCAGGACGTTGCCCGGCTTGACGTCGCGGTGCACGATGCCGTGCGCGTGCACCGCGCCGAGCGCCGCCGCGATCTGCACGCCGATCTCGGCGACCGTGCGCGCCGGCAGTCTCCCTTCCGCGGCGAGGATTTCCGCGAGGCTGCGCGCCGGGACGTATTCCATCACGAGCCACAGCTCGTCCCCGTCGGCGGCGACGTCGAAGAAGGTGACCACGTTCGGGTGCAGCACCCCGGCCGCCAGCCGGGCCTCGCGGCGCAGCGTCCGCCCGCTCACCACGTCGGACAGCCGGGCCTGCTTGAGCGCCACCTCCCGGCCGAGCCGGTCGTCGCGCGCCCGCCAGACGACGCCCATGCCGCCGCTGCCGACGCGCTCCAGCAGCCGGTACCGGTCCGCGATGAGCTGGTCCCCGTGCACCGACGCTCCCCTCGGCGTGGTCCGACCCCTGTGAGGTAACTCGCAGTAACGATACTGCATCACGCGCGTTCGCCGGAAGCGGCCCGGGGACCCCTCCCGCCGTCCGGCCCTATCTTCGCCGCGACCCCCGTCCGAGCGAAGAAGAGGAGACCCATGCGCACCCTCGTCCTGGCCGTCACCACAGTGCTGGCCGCGGCTTTCGCCCCGTCCGCGCACGCCGGTTCCCGGCTGCACATCACCGCGGGCGGCACGCCGGACCACCCGCGCGTCTATTCCGGCGGCGGAAGATCCGTCCCCGGCATCGACGTCGACGCCGACTGGGTCGTCGTCGACGGATTCACCCTCGAAAGACCGTCCGCGCCCGGCGTGGAAATCCGCGGCGACCACGTGACGCTGAAGAACACCAGAATCACCGCCCCGCACGGCGGAGACGGCGACGGCATCCGGTTCTTCGGCGACTACATCGCCATCGAGCACAACACGATCAGCCAGACCTCGAACCGCGACGGCGCGCACGCCGACTGCATGCAGACCTTCTCCAGCGACAGCCCGCCGAGCAATCACGTCCGGATCGAAGGAAACCGCTGCGAGAAAATCGACAATATGTGCTTGATGGCGGAAGGCCCGAACGACGGCGAAGGCGACGGAAAAGGCCACACCACGGATTTCCTGATCAAGGACAATTTCTGCGAAACGCTCGTGGCGTCGCAGACGCTGATGTTCGAGGACGTACAGCAGGCCACCATCACCGGCAACACCTTCGCGGCGGGCCCGGACCACGCGATCGGCCTGGCCATCCACTCCACGGGAGCCCACGTCGAAGGCAACCGCGTGGACCCGTCGATCCCGTGCGAGGTCGGCATCGACGATTCGTCACGGGAGGGCTACACCGGACCGGAGCCCGCTTGCGCTCCGTGACCTTTGTGGACGGTCCAGCCGACCGCGCACCGTGACCGGAACCGCCGGATTCCGCGCGGAGTTCGAGCAGTCGGGTGAATCGAGGGTGACGCGGTTCACCAGCGCACGGGGCGGGTACTTCCTCGGGGACGGCACGCGGGCCGCCCAAGGAGACTCCATGCTCAGTCACCACGAACGCGTCGAGCTGGACAAGATCGAGCGCTGGTTCGAAACCAGCGACCCGGAGCTGGCCGCCGCCCTGCGCCGCGGCAAACCGGCCCGCTCCGCCGCGCTGCTGACCGCGTTCGCGATCCTGCTGGACGTCGCCGCGTGCGGTCTCCTGGTCGCCGGGATCGCCGCGTCGAGCCCGGCGCTGACCGTCTGTGCCCTCTTCGCCGCGGCGGGCGGGGTCGCGGCGCACGTCGCGCGCTGCCGCGGGTGACCACGCCCAATCGGCCCGGAGAAGTCCGTGAGGGCCACCCTCCGGGAATCTGATTCCCCCAGGGTTCCCCTCACGTACTTCCCGCGGGGACACCACGCGACCAACCGGCCCGGCACCTCCGGATGCGCCGCCGTGCCCGCGCACCGCACACTGGTCCAGTGTCCGATTGGGTGCTGCACGTCGACCTCGACCAGTTCATCGCCGCCGTCGAGGTCGCTCGGCGGCCGGAGCTGCGCGGGCGGCCGGTGATCGTCGGCGGGAACGGCGATCCGGCCGAGCGCGCCGTCGTGGCGACCGCGTCGTACGAAGCGCGCGAGTTCGGCGTCGATTCCGGCATGCCGCTGCGGCTGGCCGTCAAACGCTGCCCGGACGCCGTCCTGCTCCCCGTCGACGCCCCGGCGTACCAGGAGGTCTCCGACCGCGTCATGGCTCGGCTGCGGGAGTTCCCGGTGGTCGTCGAGGTGCTCGGCTGGGACGAAGCCTTCCTCGGCGCGACCGCCGACGATCCCGAAGCGCTCGCCGCCGAAATCCGGCGCGGCATCGAGGAGGAAACCGGTCTCTCGTCGTCGGTCGGAATCGGCGACAACAAACTCCGCGCCAAACTCGCGACCGGGTTCGCGAAGCCGGCCGGAATTTACCGGCTCACCCAGGAAAACTGGTGGGACGTCATGGCGGAACGGCCCACTGACGCGTTATGGGGAATCGGCCGGAAAACCGCGAAGAAACTCGCCGAAGCCGGGTATTCCACCGTGCTCGCCCTCGCCGCCGCCGACCCGGACGCGCTCGCCGCGCGGTTCGGTCCGAAGCTGGGTCCGTGGTACCGGCTGCTGGCCGGCGGCATCGGCGACGCCGAGGTGAGCGCGACCCCGTACGTCGCGCGTTCCCGAAGCAGGGAAACGACATTCCAGCAAGACCTCACCGACCCGGACGCCATCGCCAGGGAGACCGCGACCCTGGCCGGACGCGTCGCGCAGGACGTCGCCGACGAGGGACGTCCCGCGGCGCGCGTCGCGGTCAAGGTGCGGTTCGCGCCGTTCCTCACCCACACCCACAGCGTGACGCTGCCCGCACCGTCGTCGGATCCGGCGGTGCTCGCCGCGGCGGCGCAAGACCTGTTGGGCCGCTTCGCTTTCGGCAAACCGGTGCGGCTGCTCGGCGTCCGCGCCGAATTCCCGCGCGCTTGACAGGTCCCGACCGGGCTTGCCAAGGTGGAAACCGACGCGCCCGCCGGGGCGCGGCTCCGGGCCGAGAGGCGCTGCGACGGGGTTTCCCCGCCACGCTCGGCCCGCGGGACTTCGAGAGAAGGGCGCCTCCTGGTTCAGGAGGTGTCGCGTGCCACTGGTTGTCCCGGCCGCCTCAGCGCCGTCGCGCGAGGTGGGCCGTGTGGTCGGCGACCAGGTCGACCGTCTCCGGCAAGACCTGCCGGATCCGCGAGAAAACCTGCTCCCGCACCGAAATCGGCAGCACCAGGTACGCCGAAACCGTGGAGAACAGACCGATCAGCTCGTCCGCGCTCACCGTCATCCGTTCCTGGACGACGACCTGCCGGACGTCGGCGAACAACTCGGACTGCTCGAGTTCCGTGCCCGGCCACTGCAGTGCGTTCTCCGGCGGCGTGCCGTCCGGCGACGGGACCTCAGCGCTCTCCAGGAACGGGGCCTGAGCGTCGTCGACCGCTTTCCGCACAACGGGATCCGCCGGCCCGATCGGCCCGCCGATCGACGCGAACACCCCGCCCGGCGCGAGCAGGGCGGCGATGCGCGGCCACCGCCCGGCCGGGTCCGTCCAGTGCAGCGCCGCGGCCGAGTACACCAGCCCGTACTGCCGGTCCGGTCGCAGGTCCTCCAGTGCGCCGCGACGGGTCTCGACGTCGGCGGGCAGGTGCTTGCGCAGTTCGGCGAGCATCGCCGGATCCGGATCGGTCGCGGTGACCGCGATCCCCCGTCCCGCGAACAACCGGGTCGCTTTCCCTGTCCCCGCCCCGATTTCGAGGGCGTCGGCGACCGGCGCACCCGCGTAGTCCAGCACCTTTTCGGCTAACTCGGCGGGATATCCCGGGCGGTACCGCTCGTACGCCTCCGCCACTGCCCCAAAACTCAACGCGCGCTCTGCCATGCCCGCCATTCTGGCCTGGTCCGCACCGCGCGCGCCTCCCTTTTCCGGGCACCGGCACGGTGCCCGTGCTCCGCTATGCCCGAAAACCCCTGAAAGGAACGGAAAAATGTCGCCCACCCTGCGTACCGTCGACGCCTTGGAGTTCGCGGTCGCCGACCTGTCGCTCGCCGCGGCCGGACGCATCCAGCTCGACCTCGCCGAGCACGAAATGCCCGGCCTGATGGCGCTGCGCCGCGAGTTCGCGGACTCCCAGCCGCTCAAGGGCGCGCGCATCGCGGGCTCGCTGCACATGACCGTGCAGACCGCGGTGCTGATCGAAACGCTCGTCACGCTCGGCGCCGAGGTGCGCTGGGTGTCCTGCAACATCTTCTCCACCCAGGACGAGGCGGCCGCGGCGGTCGTCGTCGGGCCGAACGGCACGCCGGAGCGTCCCGAGGGCACCGCGGTATTCGCGTGGAAGGGCGAGACCCTCGACGAATACTGGTGGTGCACCGACCAGCTTTTCCGTTTTCCCGGCGGCGAACTGCCGAACATGATCCTGGACGACGGCGGCGACGCGACCCTGCTCGTCCACAAGGGAGCCGAGTTCGAGAAGGCCGGCGCGGTGCCCGCCGCGCACGAAGACGACCCGGAGGACTACCGGATCCTGCTGCGCACCCTCGCGGCCAGCCTCGCCGAGGACCCGCAGCGGTTCACCCGGATCGCCGGCGCGATGCGCGGGGTCACCGAGGAGACCACGGCTGTCGTGAACCGGCTGTACCAGCTCGCGGCCGCCGGCGAACTGCTGTTCCCGGCGATGAACGTGAACGACTCGGTCACGAAGTCGAAGTTCGACAACAGGTACGGAATCCGCCATTCGCTCCCGGACGGCCTCAACCGCGGCACGGACGTGATGATCGGCGGGAAGTACGCCGTCGTGTGCGGGTACGGCGACGTCGGCAAGGGCGCGGCGGAGGCGCTGTGCGGACAGGGCGCGCGCGTCGTGGTGACCGAGATCGACCCGATCTGCGCGCTGCAGGCCGCGATGGACGGCCTCGACGTGGTCGAACTCGACGACGTCGTCGAGCGCGCCGACATTTTCCTCACCACCACCGGCAACTTCGGGATCATCTCCGCCGCACAGATGGGGCGGATGAAGCACCAGGCGATCGTGGCGAACGTCGGCCACTTCGACAACGAGATCGACATGGCCGGGCTGGCGAAGGTCCCGGGCATCGTCAAGACCGAGGTCAAACCGCAGGTGCACACGTGGCGGTTCCCGGACGGGCACGCGATCATCGTGCTGTCCGAGGGCAGGCTGATGAACCTCGGCAACGCGACCGGGCACCCGTCGTTCGTGATGTCCTCGTCGTTCGCGAACCAGGTGCTCGCGCAGATCGAACTGTTCGCCAAGCCCGGCGAGTACGCGAACGACGTGTACCGGCTGCCGAAGCACCTGGACGAGAAGGTCGCGCGGCTGCACCTGGACGCGCTCGGCGTCCGGCTGACCAAGCTGAGCAAGGAACAGGCGGAGTACATCGGCGTCGACGTGGACGGACCGTACAAACTGGACCATTACCGCTACTGACCGCGCCGCCGGCCTCGCCGGGAAAAAAGGGGTCCTCCGGCTCCGAGGGGGAGGGAGAGCCGAAGGACCCCCGGTAGTGTTAGCACATCGCCAAGCAGCTTGTACACGGCAAGCTACCCGATCGGGTAAAGCCGCCCCGGCCGCGCAGCGTGGCGGCCGGGGCCCCGGCGACGGTCAGGAAGCCTGCCGCAGCAGGGATTTCTCCGCTCCGGTGCAGGCGCACCCCGCGTCGAGGGTGTGACAGTCGATGATCAGGCCGTGCCGGACCCGGTCCAGGTCGAGGCAGGACGGATCGGTGCACTCGCTGAACCCGCGGTCCGGGTGGACCACCAGGGTGCCGTGACAGTGGTCGATGCCGCTCGTGCAGAACGCGCACTCCATGCTCAGCCGCCTTCCGCTCAGGTATTCGGGTCCCCGGCCCCGTTGCTCCGGGGCCGGACTCCTCCTTGGTACCACTGGAAATCTCGCCGTCGCAGGATACCCGGCGGCGTGTCGGCGCCCCGGTCCGGTGAAGTCCGCCGCAGTCGCTCACCCGGCGTGACGATCGGCATTTTCCGGACGGCAGCAGTGAAATTTCACTGTTCCGCGGCGCGGAACACCCCGCGGCGGACTCAGGCGCTCTTCGGCCGCCGGGCCCGCGACGCCGGCTTCTTCGCCGCCGCCTTGCCGTCGCCGGCGGCCTTCTTCGTCTCCTTGGCGGGCCCGCGGGTCTTCTTCGCCGCCGAGACGCTCGCCTCCAGCGCCGCCATCAGGTCGACGACCTCGGCCTTCTCCCCCTGCTTCGGCGCGCCGACCGTCTCGCCGCCGCCCGCCTTCGCCTCGATCATCGCCTCGAGCGCTTCCCGGTAGGAGTCCGAGTACTTCTCCGGTTCGAACACCGGCTCCGACAGCGAGTCGATCAGCGACCCCGCCATCGTCACCTCCTGCGGGCGGACCTGCGGCGGATCCTCGTGCAGGAACGGGAAATCCGGGACCCGGACCTCGTCGGCCCACAGCATCGTGGTCATCACGAGCACGTCGTCCACGACCCGCAGCAGCGCCAGGCTCTCCCGCTGGCGCACGGCGACCTTCGCGATCGCCACGTGGCTCGCCTTCTGCAGCGCGTCGCGCAGCACCACGTACGGCTTCACCGCGTTCTTCTGCGGCTCCAGGTAGTAGGTGCGGTCGAACCGGATCGGGTCGATCGACTCCAGCGGCACGAACTCGAGCACGTCGATCGAACGCTGGGTGGGCAGCGGCAGTTCGGCGAGGTCGGCGTCGGTGATCACGACCATCTCGCCGTCGGGCAGCTCGTAGCCCTTGGCGATGTCGGAGTAGGGCACCTCCTCGCCGTCGATCGAGCAGAACCGCTTGTACTGGATCCGCCCGCCGTCGGCGACGTGCACCTGGCGCAGCGACACGTTCTTGTTCTCGGTCGCCGCGTACAGCTGGATCGGAATGCTGACCAGCCCGAAGGACACCGAGCCCTTCCACATCGACCGCATGCCGCGCACCTCCGCCGTCCGCCGGTACGTATTCACGCTCGGTGACCACCGTAGCCGCGATCGTCCGAATCCGACAGTCCGCGCAGGTCCGGGCCCCTACGCACAGGCGCCGCGCGTGCGCAGCCACTCACCGGCGGCGGTCTCCGGGTCCTGCGTCGGGAAGTCGGGCGCGATCGGGACCGCCCCGTAGACCCGCCCGGTCCGGTCTACGTCGGCCACGCTCGTGACGAGCAGTTTCGCCCCGTCTGCCAGGTCGAAGACTTCGTTGCCAGTGGCGTATCCCGCGGTGGGGCCGCCGAACGTCGCGGCCCGGGCGAGCCCGCGGAAGGCGATCAGCGTCGCTTCGCCCGAACTCGCGGTGACACGCGACGTCAGCACCGCGACCTGCGGTGCCGGGCGGCTCAGCCGGACCGGATTGACCTCTTCCGTGCCCGGGTGCTCGCCCGACCAGGATCGCCCGTCCCGGACGGACCAGAACTTCGGAGCCAGCCCCGGCCCGGCGAACGAGCCCGCGACGCCGTCCCCCAGCAACGGGGCCAGCACGGTCAGCATCGGCCACATGGTGCCGCCGGTGTCGTCGCGGAGATCGACGATCCATCCGCACGTCGCCTGCGCTTCGACCGCCCGCAGCGCCGCTGCCCCGGCCTGGATGTACCGGCGCTCGCCCGCCGGGTCGGCGATGAGGCCGGGAATCGTCAGCATCGCGACGCCGTTCTCGACCCGGCTCGACGGCACCGCGATCGTCGTCGCGAGCGGTGCCTTCGCTTGCGCGGGGCTGAGCAGTTTCGTGTGCTGATTGCCCAGTTCGGAGATCACCGTCTGGATCGCCGGATAGGTCTCGGAGAAGGTCGAAGCCCCTTCCGCGGCACGCAACGCCTCGGCCTCCACGCGCGGCCAGTCCACCCGGTCCCGGTCCATCGAGTGCGTCCGCAGCAGGTTCAGCGCGCCGAGAAGATACGTCCGCGGCGTCGGCGCCGACGACTGAGCCGCGACCAGTCCGGTGCCGAGCAGCACCAGCACGACGGCCGCGGCCAGCGCTCTTCTCAAGCCGGAGTGCCCGGGAAATGCGGGTTTTCGATCACCCCGACCAGGTTCCCGTCCGGCGCGCGCACCAGTGCGGTGCGGATCCCGCCGCCGAAATCGGTCACCGCTGAGTGTTCGGCCGCGCCCTCCTCGATCAGCTTCGCCACGGCGGCTTCCACGTCGGGCACTGCCCAGTACGTCACCGGACCGTCGCCGTTTTCCGCGCGGCCGTTCGGATCGAGGGCCAGCTCGTAGCCGTGGACGCTCTACCCGACGTAGAACGGCTCGTCGAAATACGGCGACACCCCGAGCACCCGCGTCCACCACTCCTTGGCCGCGGCCAGATCGGCGGCGGGATACACGACCGTGCGCAGTCCCTCGAACATGTGTTCATCCTGGCACAGCGAGAACGCCGTCCCCGCACCTCGACCCACCCCCTGCGAGAACGCAACTTTTCGCGGTCCGCATAATTTTTCGCATCGCGCAACTTTCGCTGCTACTCTCGACCCGGTGACCACCACCGCACCCCTGGGCCTGCGCGAGCGCAAGAAACGAGCCGCGCGGAGGGCACTCGCCGAAGCCGCGCTCCGGATCGCGCTCGAGCGGGGCGTCGACCAGTTGCGGGTGGAGGACATCGCGAACGAGGTGGGCGTCTCCCCGCGCACCTTCAACAACTACTTTTCCAGCAAGGAGGAAGCTGTCTGCGCGTTCATCGTCGAACGGCAGGAGAACGTGCGCGAAGCGCTCCTGGCGAGGCCAGCCGACGAGCCGCTGTGGGACGCGGTCGTCAACGCCTCGATCACCCGGTTCAACGAGGACGACCGCCCGAAACGCGAGCAAGTGCGGCGGGTCCGCGCGCTGATGGAAAACGGCGCGCTGTTCGCCGAGATGCTGCGCGCGTTCGCCACCGTCGAGCGGGTGCTGGCCGACGCCATAGCCGAGCGGGCCGGCGAGCACGCAAATCCGTTGCACGCCCGGCTGATGGCGAGCATTGTGCAGAACGCTTCGCGCATCGCCTTCGAAACCTGGCTCAATTCGGACTACTCCGACGAAGAGTTCGTATCGGCCTTCACCGGCCTCCTGCGGGAGGCAGCCGCCGGGATGCCGGCACTCGCCGCGCCCGCCGCGGCCCGCTAGACCCGAACCGACGCCATTCACTTTTTTTGGGGGAGTACCCGACCGTGCTGGTCAAACTGTTGCGCAGCTACCTGCGCCCTTACCGGGCGGCGCTGTGGGTCGTCGTCGCGCTGCAACTGGTGCAGACGATCGCCGCGCTGTACCTGCCCACGCTCAACGCCGACATCATCGACGGCGGCCTCGTCAAAGGCGACACCGGCTACATCGTGAAGATCGGCGGCGTGATGCTGCTGATCACACTGGTGCAGATCGCCGGGTCGATCGGGGCCGTCTACTACGGGTCCCGCACCGCCTCGGCCGTCGGCCGCGACATCCGCGCCGGAGTCTTCCACCGCGTGCAGGCGTTCTCCGCCCGCGAGATCGGGAAATTCGGCACGCCGTCGCTGATCACCCGCACCACCAACGACGTCCAGCAGATCCAGCTGCTCGCCGCGCTCACCTTCACGCTGATGGTGTCCGCGCCGATCATGTGCGTCGGCGGCATCCTGCTCGCGCTGCAGCAGGACGTCCCGCTGTCGTCGCTGCTCGTCGTCATCGTGCCGGTGCTGGGCGTCGCGATCGGGCTCATCGTCATGCGGATGCGCTCGGCGTTCCGGCTCATGCAGGTGCGCCTCGACCGGATCAACCAGGTCATGCGCGAGCAGATCATGGGCATCCGGGTGATCCGCGCGTTCGTGCGGGACAAGCACGAGCGCGAGCGTTTCGGCCGGGCCAACGACGAGCTGTTCACCGTGTCGCTGCGGGTCGGCAGGCTGATCGCGCTGATGTTCCCCACCGTGATGCTGGTGGTGAACGTGTCGAGCGTCGCCGTGCTGTGGTTCGGCGGGCAGCGGGTCGACAGCGGGGCGATGCAGATCGGCGCGCTCACCGCGTTCCTGGCCTATCTGCTGCAGATCCTGATGGCGGTCATGATGGCCACCTTCATGTTCATGATGGTGCCGCGCGCGGAGGTCAGCGCCGAGCGGATCACCGAGGTGCTGGACACCGAGTCCAGCGTGCGCCCGCCGGACGAGCCGGTCGCGGCCGGGACCGAGCGCGGTCACCTCGACCTGACCGGCGTCGGATTCCGGTACCCCGGCGCGGAAAAGCCGGTGCTGCACGACGTCTCCCTGTTCGCCCGGCCCGGCGAGACCACCGCGATCATCGGCAGCACGGGCAGCGGCAAGACGACGCTGCTCAACCTCATCCCGCGGCTGATGGACGCCACCGAGGGCTCGGTCCGGGTGGACGGCGTCGACGTGCGCCGGCTTGACCCGACGGTGCTGTCGTCGGTGGTCAGCATGGTGCCGCAGAAGCCGTACCTGTTCGCCGGAACGGTCGCCAGCAACCTCCGCTACGGCAATCCGGACGCGACGGACGAAGAGCTCTGGCACGCGCTGGAAGTCGCGCAAGGCAAGGACTTCGTCGAACGGATGGAACAGGGCCTCGACTCCCCCATCGCCCAGGGCGGCACCAACGTCTCGGGCGGGCAGCGGCAGCGGCTCGCGATCGCGCGGATGCTGGTGCACCGGCCGGAGATCTACCTGTTCGACGATTCGTTCAGCGCGCTCGACTACGCCACCGACGCCGCGCTGCGCCGCGCGCTCACCGAAGAAACCCGGGACGCGACGGTCGTCATCGTCGCGCAGCGGGTCAGCACGATCCGCGGCGCGGACCGGATCATCGTGCTCGACGACGGCCGCGTCGTCGGCACCGGAACCCACCACGAGCTGATGGACACCAACGAAACCTATCGGGAAATCGTGCTTTCGCAGCTGACCGAGCAGGAGGCGGCGTGAGCGAGGAAACGAAAACCGCCACCGCGCACGACGACGACGAACCAGCCGCCGTCGCGCGCGACAAGACCCGGCCGCAACCCACAGCGGGCCCCGGCCGGATGATGTCCGCGGGCATGCCCGCGGAGAAAGCCCTCGACTTCAAAGGCTCGCTCGCGCGATTGCTCCGGCTGCTTCGCCCGCAACGGGCGGCCCTGACCGGAGTGCTGGTGCTCGGCGCGATCGGCGTCGCGCTGACCGTGCTCGGCCCGAAGGTGCTGGCCCGGGCGACGGACCTGATCTTCGCCGGCGTGACCAGCAGGCACCTGCCCGCGGGCGCGACCAAGGAGCAGGTGATCGAGGGCCTGCGGGCGCGCGGGGAGAACACCCTGGCCGACATGTTCACCAGCGTCGACCTGATGCCCGGCCACGGCGTCGACTTCACCGCGGTCGGCCAGGTGCTGATGATCGTGCTGGCGCTGTACGTCTTCGCGTCGTTCCTGGGCGTCATCCAGGCGCGGCTCACGACGAACCTCGTGCAGGGCGCGGTGTTCCGGCTGCGCCAGGACATCGAGGAGAAGTTCGCGCGGCTGCCGCTGCGCTACTTCGATCGCCAGCCGCGCGGCGAGGTGCTGAGCCGGGTCACCAACGACATCGACAACCTGGCGCAGTCGCTGCAGCAGACGCTGTCGCAGATCGTCACGTCGCTGTTCACCGTGCTGGGCGTGCTGGTGATGATGTTCGTCATCTCGCCGCTGCTGGGCGCGATCGTGCTGCTGACGGTGCCGGTGTCGGTGTTCGTCGCGGCCAAGATCGGCAAACGCGCGCAGCCGCAGTTCATCCGGCAGTGGTCGACGACCGGGAAGCTCAACGCGCACATCGAGGAGATGTACTCGGGCCACTCGCTGGTGCACGTCTTCGGCCGGGGCAAGGAGGCCGAGGAGGTCTTCCGGCAGCAGAACGAGGCGCTGTACGAGGCGAGCTTCAAGGCGTCGTTCATCTCCGGCACGATCCAGCCGGGCATGATGTTCATCGGCAACCTGAGCTACGTGCTGGTCGCGGTCGTCGGCGCCCTGCGGGTCGCTTCGGGCACGCTGACGCTGGGCGACGTGCAGGCGTTCATCCAGTACTCGCGCCAGTTCAGCCAGCCGGTCACCCAGATCGCGAGCATGGCGAACCTGCTGCAGTCCGGCGTCGCCTCGGCCGAGCGGGTGTTCGCGCTGCTGGACGCCAAGGAGCAGGAACCGGAGCCGGAGCACCCGCAGCGCCCGGAGGTCGTGCGCGGGCAGGTCGAATTCGAGCACGTGTCGTTCCGCTACCTGAAGGACACGCCGCTGATCGAAGACCTGTCGCTGTCGGTCGACCCCGGCCACACGGTCGCGATCGTCGGCCCGACCGGCGCGGGCAAGACCACGCTGGTCAACCTCCTGATGCGCTTCTACGAAATCGACGGCGGCCGGATCACTTTGGACGGCGTCGACATCAAGGCGATGGACCGCGAGGAACTGCGCTCGAAGACGGGCATGGTCCTGCAAGACGCCTGGCTGTTCGGCGGCACGATCGCGGAAAACATCGCGTACGGCGCGGACAACGTGACCCGCGAAGAGGTCATCGAAGCCGCGAAGGCAACCTACGTGGACCGCTTCGTCCGCACCCTCCCCGACGGCTACGACACCGTCCTGGACGACGAGGGCGGCACCGTCAGCGCAGGCGAAAAGCAGCTGATCACCGTCGCCCGAGCCTTCCTGGCAAAGCCGGCGATCCTCATCCTGGACGAGGCGACCAGCTCGGTGGACACCCGCACCGAGGTCCTGATCCAGCACGCCATGAACTCCCTGCGCACCGGCCGCACGAGCTTCGTGATCGCCCACCGCCTGTCCACCATCAGGGACGCAGACGTAATCCTGGTAATGGAAAACGGCAACATCGTAGAACAAGGCAACCACGAAACCCTCATCAACGCAGGCGGCGCCTACTCCCGCCTGTACGCAGCCCAATTCGCAGAAGCCATGGCAGAAACCGAATAAAAAAAGCAAACCCACGTACGTGAGGGGAACCCTGAGGGAATCCAATTCCCTCAGGGTTCCCCTCACGGCCCTAAACCGCAGCCGATGCACCCAACGAGCGAGGCACCCAGCCCTCCCCCGCACCCCGATACGAAGCTCCCCTGCGGTCGGTGGGTGCTTGTCAAGGCATCTTTCCCGCCTTGACAAGCACCCACCGACCGTCAGCACAATCAAGCTTCGGGGTGCCCCACGCAACCACCGCGCGCAATGTCGCCGCCAGGCGACGAGCCGCCCAGCACCAACCCCTCAAATCCGAGGAATATTCCGCAAATTAGACTTAGCCAACTCCAGCATCTTCCCCACTCCCCCACTCAACACAGTCTTACTAGCCGCCAACGCAAACCCCTTAACCTGCGCAGCAGTAATATTAGGCGGAATAGACAACGCATTAGGATCCGTAACCACATCCAGCACCGCAGGCCCGTCATGCGCCAGAATGTCCCGGATCCCGTCCCGAACCTCGCCAGGCTTCTCCACCCGCCGCGCATACAACCCAGCCGCCCGGGCAATCCCCGCGAAATCCACCTGATCATGGTCGGTGCCGAACTCCGGCAACCCGTCCACGAGCATCTCCAGCTTCACCATCCCGAGCGAAGAGTTGTTGAACACCACAGCCTTAACGGGCAAGGCATGCGTCTTGAGCGTCAACAACTCCCCCATCAACATCGCCAGCCCACCATCCCCGCACATAGCGACAACCTGCCGCCCAGGATCAGCAGCCTGCGCCCCAATGGCATGCGGCAACGCATTAGCCATGCTCCCGTGCACAAACGACCCAAGAATCCGCCGCCGCCCATTAGGCGTGATGTACCGAGCCGCCCACACATTGCACATCCCAGTGTCCACAGTGAACACCGCATCCTCAGCAGCTTCCTCGTCCAGCACGTCGGCGACATACTCCGGATGCAACGGAATGTGCTTCGACACCTCATTGGTGTAGGCATCGACCACCCGCTGCAGCCCCCGCTCGTGCTTGCGCAGCATGGCATGCAGGAACGACCGGTCACTGCGCTCGCGCAACCGAGGCAGCACCGCCCGGATCGTCGCCCCGACGTCCCCCTGCACCCCGAACTCCAACACCGACCGACGCCCCATCCGCGCCGGATCGATATCCACCTGCACGGTATTCCGCTGCGGCAGGAAGTTGTCGTACGGGAAGTCCGTGCCCAGCAGCAACACGAGATCAGCCTCGTGCATCGCCTCGTAACAGGCCCCGTACCCGAGCAACCCGCTCATCCCCACGTCGAACGGATTCGAGTACTGCACGAACTCCTTGCCCCGCAACGAATGCCCCACAGGAGCCCCGACCGCCTCCGCGAGCGCGAGCACCTCGTCGTGCGCATTGCGACAACCAGCACCCGCCATGATCATCACCTTCTCGGCCCGATCGATCCGATCGGCGAGCCGAGCGATGTCAGCCTCGGCAGGCACCACAGCAGGCGGGCTCCCCAGCGAAGCCGACTCCCCGGTGGCGTGCGCGGCGGGCTCGTGCGACACGTCCCCAGGCAGCACCAGCACCGCGGCACCGCGACGTCCGACCGCGTTCTGCACCGCGATCCGCGCAAGCCGCGGCATCTGCTCCGGCGAGCTCACCATCTCGCAGTAGTGCGAGCACTCCGCGAACAGCTGCTGCGGGTGGGTCTCCTGGAAGAACCCGGTCCCGATCTGCGTGGAGGGAATGTGCGACGCGAGCGCGAGCACCGGCGCGCCCGAGCGGTGCGCGTCGTAAACCCCTTGCAGCAGATGCAGGTTGCCCGGCCCGCAGCTGCCCGCGCACACCGCGAGCCGCCCGGTGAGCTGCGCCTCGGCCGCGGCGGCGAACGCGCCGGCCTCCTCGTTGCGCACGTGCACCCAGTCGATCCCGCCGCGCGCCGAGCCCCCGGTGCGGCGCACCGCGTCCACCACCGGGTTGAGGCTGTCGCCCACCACCCCGTAGATCCGGCGCACCCCGGATTGCACCAGAACGTCGATCAACTGGTCGGCCACCGTCGCCATGCTTCTGCGTCCCTTCGTGAGAGTCCCTTCGCAGTCTGGCACCGATCAGGGGAACCGCCACCGCATTGACAGGTATTATTGTCAATGGCACGGTGATCGGGACGACCACGAGGAGGGACGCCGCAGATGCCACGCGAGTTCGAGGTGCGCAAAGAGGTTCAGCTGCCCGCGGAGCCCGAGGCCGTGTGGGAGGCCGTCGCGAGCGGGCCGGGCATCGACTCGTGGTTCATGGGCCGCCACGAGGTCGACGCCGCGGCGAAGCGGATCCGGTTCAGCCTCGGCGAAATGCGCACCGAGGCGGAGATCACCGCGTGGGATCCCCCGCGCAGGTTCGCCTACCGGGGCGAAGCCGCCGAGGACGGCACGTTCGACGTGATGGAGTTCCTCGTGGAAGCGGCCGAAGGCGGCACTTCCGTACTCCGGTTCGTGCACCGCGGGTTCGTCCAGGACGGCTGGGACGACGAATACCACGAGTCCTTCGCCGTCGGCTGGGAGATGTACCTGCACACGCTCGCCGAACTGCTGGCGCACTTCCCCGGCCGCTTCGCGACGTACGTGACCGCGGACGGCCCGGCCTCGTCGGCGAGCCGCGACGCCTGGCCGAAGCTGCTGGCGGCGCTCGGTTTGCCCGCCGAACCCTCAGCGGGGCAACCGGTCCAGTTCAGCGTCGGCGACGAGGTGGTCGAGGGCGTCCTCGACTACTCGACCCCGAACTACGCCGGAGTCCGCACCGAGGACGCCCTCTACCGGTTCCACGAACGGTCGCTGCTCGGCATGCCGGTCGCGGTCGGACATCACCTGTTCCGCCCGGACGTCGACGAGACCGCCGAAACCGCGGTCTGGAGCCGCTGGCTCGCCGACGCGCTCAGCTGACGTCAGCGGCGGCGCAGCAGCAACGCCGCGCCGCCGGCTGCCACGAGGACCCCGGCGATCACGTTGCCGATCACCGCTCCGGTCGACGGCAGCGTCTCGTCGCCGTAGCGAAGCAGAAACGGAGACACCGCGGCCCACGCCCCGAGCACCGGCAGCACCCAGGTCAGCGCCTGCCCGCCGGAATCCCGCGCCCGCATGGCTGCGAAAACGACGATCGCCAGCCCGGCGACCGTGTTGCTCACCGCGAGTTCGGCCGCCCCGCCGAAGCGCAGCAGCCACGGCGCGGCGATCAGGTACAGCCCGGCCAGCACAGCGAGGCCCGCTGCGCCCCCGGAGACCGCGGTCTTGCCGGACATCGTGCTGGTGGACATCTGGGATCACCTCAGCAGATCTCGGTTCCATCCCACGGGTACCCAGATTCCGGCCGGGGATTCACGCCCCCGCGGCGGCGCACGCCTCGCGCAGGCCGCTGCGCACCGGTGCCTCGATCCCGGAGACAGCGAAAGCACGCAGCACGAGCGGTCCGGTCGCCACGATCGAAAGCGCGGGCCGGGCGCGGCTCGTCTCTTCGAGCGCGCGCAGTCCGGCACAGCTGAGATAGCCGACCCGCGACAGGTCCACCACCAGTTTGCCGCCTGCCCCGGAGGCGGCCGAGAGCGCGGAGCGGAACTGCCCCACCGACGCGATGTCGATCTCCCCCGCCGCCGTGACCAGCACGATGTCCCCGTCCCTCCGGCTGGTGAAGACGGTCAGACCGGCAGCCCCGCGAGCACCCATTGGCGGAACGGTACGCGTCCGCGCGGCCCGGGCAAACCGTGCTGCCCCAGGTGGGTGGGGCAATTCACCGGAACGTCACTGCTGCGCCAGCAGCTTGTCCCGCAGCTCCGGGTGACCGGCCAGACCCTCCCGGACCGAGTGGTCGACGAACGGCCGCATTTGCTCGCGCGGCGCGAGCGACCAGTCGAGCGGCCCGAGCGGCGGCTGCGGGTCGTATTCGATGCCGAACTGCACGAGCCGCGCGGTGTCCGCTCCGCTCATCCGCTCCACCAGGTGCAACGCCAGGTCGATGCCCGCCGACACGCCGGCGGCGGTGATCACCGAGCCCGTGTCCGCCCAGCGCTGCCGGACCGGCGTGGCGCCGAACGCGCGCAGGGTCTCCAGGAACGTCCAGTGCGTGGTCGCCTCGCGGCCTTCGAGCAGCCCAGCTTGGCCCAGCAGCAGCGAACCGGTGCACACGGAGGTCATCAGCTCGGCGGAGGTCGCGGCGCGGCGGAGATAGCCGATGAGCTTCTCGTCGCCGAGCGCGCGCAGTGTCGGCGCGCCGCCGCCGGGGACCAGCACCCACGACGGGTCCGGAACCTGGTCGAAGGTGTGGCTCGGCGCGATCCGCAACGGCGTGTCGGTGCCGGTGGGTTCCAGGGTTTCGCCCACGACCGCCACGCGGACCGACTGGTCGGCCGCCGCGTAGCCGGCGATCACCTGCAGCGGTCCCACCAGGTCGAGCGGCGTCAGGCCGGGGTAGACGACGAACGCGAAGGTTTTCTGGGTCATGCCGCCACCCTCCCGAGCCCGCGGGCCTCACGGGACACGCGTGTCCGGAATCCTGCGAACCTGGTTGATCCGGCCGGGCGAGCTGCTACGGTGCGGCCATGCCGAGTACCGCCCGGCAGGTCGTGATCCTCGGGTACCCCGACGCCGAACTGCTCGACATCGCCTGCGTGTCCGACGTTTTCGACGCCGCCACCCGGCTGGGCGCGGCCCGGCCGTACGAGGTCCGGCTCGCCACCGTCGACGGGCTCCCCTTCGCCTGCCAGTCCGGGCTCACGCTCGCCCCGCACGTCCGGATCGACCAGGTCCGCGGGCCGCTCGACACGTTCGTCGTCGCGGGCGGGCTGGGCCATCTCGCCGCCGCCAAGGACGAGCGGCTGCTCGCCCACGTGCGACGGCTTTCGCAGCAGAGCAAGCGCACGGCGTCGGTCTGCACCGGGGCGACCGTGCTCGCCGCGGCCGGGCTGCTGAGCGGCCGGCGCGCCACCACGCACTGGTCGCACGCGTCGCGGCTCGCCGAGCAATATCCGTCGGTGACCGTGGACCCGGTGCCGCTTTTCGTGCGGCACGGCGACGTCTACACCTCCGCGGGCGTCACCAGCGGGCTCGACCTCACCCTCGCGTTCGTCGAGGAGGACCACGGCCCGACGCTCGCCCGCGAGACCGCCCGATCGCTGGTCACCTACCTGCAGCGGCCCGGAAACCAGGCGCAGGTGAGCATGTTCCTCGCCGGTCCGCCGCCGGAGCACCGGCAGGTCCGCGACCTCACCGCGTACGTCGCCGAACACCTCGCCGACGACCTCGGCGCGCACGCGCTCGCGAACCAGGCCGGCATCAGCACCCGCCAGCTGACCCGGCTGTTCGACGCCCATCTCGGCACCACGCCGGGGAAATACGTGCGCACCGTGCGCGCGGAACACGCCGCCCGTCTGCTGTCCGGCACCGACCTCCCGCTCGCCGCGATCGCGCGACGCTGCGGCTTCGGGTCCACGGAGACGCTCCGGCAAGCGTTCCTGGACCATTTCGACACCCCGCCCTCGGCCTACCGGCGAGTGCACCTGCGTTCTGCGCACGCCTGAACGAAACGCCCGCTTCCTCCCCTACCCGGTACGGGTGAACCGCGAGCCGGGAGGGCAGGATGTCCGCCGTGGCACCGCACGACTACCCCGACCAGGACCCCGACGACACCGGCCCGCTGCCGCGAGTGCCGGGCGAACCCGCGTCCCCGTCCTCCGCCGTGCCACCCGCCGCTCCGCCGCGCGCCCGGCCGGAGGGACCGCGCCGGGTGCGCCGCGCCGATCCCGGGCGACCGGCCGAGCGCCCCGGACGAGCGGCTGAGCCCGGACGACCCGGCAATCCTGAACGCACGGGCGATCTCGGATGGCCGGTGGAACGCTCCGGCGGCCCCGAGCGATCGGCGGAACCCGGGCGGCCCGAGCGCAATCCCGAACGATCGGCGGAGTACGGCCGAGCCGTTGAGCGATCGGCAGAACCCGGCCGACCGGGTGAGCCTGGGCGGCCCGTCGAGCGCAATCCCGCGCGATCGGCGGAGTCTGGCCGACCAGGTGAGCGATCGGGCACTCCTGGGCGCACCGGCGAACCGGGACGGCCCGGCGACCCCCGCCGTCCGCGCGCCGCCGCGCCACGACCCGCCCAACCCGGCGCCGCACGCTCCGCGCAACCAGGCACCCCGCGCTCCGCCGATGCCCGCAGCGGCGCCCAATCCGGCGAACTGCGCCTGCCCCGCCGCCCCGGCGACACCCCGCCGCCCGGCACCCGCCGCCGTCCCCCGGCCCGGCCGCCGCAGTCCGAAAAGGACAGTCCCGATCCGGCTCTGGCCAAGGAAATCCCGCCGCCCGCCGGGCACGGCCACGGTCATGGACACGGCCACGGCCCGGCCGCCCCGGCGTCGCAGCGGGTCCGCAAACTCCTGATCTGGCTTCTCGCCCCGCTGGCGCTGGCGACCGTCGTCGGCATGATCATCCTGTACCCGTGGGGCAGTTCGCTGCCGAAGAGCGCGGTGCCGCAAGGCACGCCGGTCCAGGCGGCGATCACGACCGCGACGTCCGGTCCGTGTCTGCAGCCCGGCCAGGTCCAGGTCGGCTCGCAGCCGGACCCGGACACGAAACCGTGCCTCACTGTCGACCTGCGGATGTCCGACGGCCCGGCAGCGGGGAAACCGGTGCGGCTGACCGTCCCGATCGAGCCGAGCACGCCGCGGTTCTCCGCGGGCGACAAGGTCGTGCTCGCCTACAACGGCGGCAATCCGCTCGATCCGCAGTCGTTCACGCTCGTCGATTTCCAGCGCGGCACGCCGCTGGTCCTGCTCGCCGCGCTGTTCGCGGTCGCCGTCCTCGTGCTCGGCCGCTGGCAGGGGCTGGCCGCGCTGGTCGCGCTGGTGCTGAGCTTCGTCGTGATCGTGCTGTTCGTGCTGCCCTCGATCCTCGCCGGGGAGAACCCGCTGGTGGTGGCGATCGCCGGGGCGGGCGCGATCATGTTCCTCGCGCTGTACCTGACGCACGGCCTGTCCGCGAGAACCTCGGTCGCCGTGCTGGGCACCTTGGTCAGCCTCGCGCTGATCGGGATCCTGTCGGCGATCTTCTCCGCCGCCGCGTCGCTCACCGGCCTCGACGACAGCACCACGACGCTGATCGCCTCCCTCGGCCACGGCATCGACGCCCGCGGCCTGCTGCTGGCCGGGATCGTGATCGGCGCGCTGGGCGTGCTCGACGACGTGACGATCACCCAGACCAGCGCGGTCTGGGAACTGCGCCGCGCGAACCCTTCGCTCAGCTGGCGCGAGCTGTACAGCTCGGGCCTGCGGATCGGCCGCGACCACGTCGGCTCCGCGGTGAACACGCTGGTGATGGCCTACGCCGGGGCCGCGCTGCCGGTGATGCTGTACTCCGCGATCTCCGGCGTCGGCCTCGGCGCGCTGCTCGGCAGCGAGGACATCGCCGCGGAGATCATCCGGACGCTGGCCGGTTCGGTCGGCATCGTCGCGGCCGTGCCGGTGACGACGGTCCTGGCCGCCTTGATCGCCGCCCGCGAGCCCGTGGAGCACCTCATCAGCACCACCAAACCCGCTGAATCACACTAGCCACACGGGGACTGACCCGGCCGGGCGCGGGCGTCGCGGATGAGGTACGAAGACCGCGACCCCGCACCCGAGGAGGGGCTGTGTTCTCAGCCGTCCTGGCCGGACCCCGAGTCACCGTGCACCTGATCCGCCGCCTGTTCGCGTCGGTGCTGGAAGCGGCCGAAACAGTCCCGCGGATCGCCACCGCACTCGACGAGGTCCGCGCGACCCTGCGCCACCTCGAACGGCTGCTCTCCTACGTCGCCGAAGAACTCCCCGAGCTGACCGACCAGCTGGACCGCATCCGCGCCCGCGTGGACGGCCCGCGGGATCGCGCCGACGTTTGGGATGAGCGGCGGGACAGGCCGCAGGCCCCTCCCGCCGCTCAGCCCAAACGTCGGCATAAAGGCGATCCCGCACGCGACGGCGAAGCCGGTGCCATCAAACGCAGCTGGTGAGATCCACTCCCAACTCAACCCCAGCCAACTCAACCCAGCGTGGCCACGAACCGGCTAACCGCCTCCATCGGAAACCGCTGCAAGTACTTCCCCGAAGGAGCCGCCGAAGCCAGCCGGTACAACGGCCGTTCCGCGACCGCGTCCCCGCGAGCCTCCGCCCGCAGCTCCGCCACCAGCAGTTCCGAAAACACCAGCCCGTTCGCCTCGGTGTTGTTCAGCACCGCGTCCGCCAGCCGACGCAGCTGCAGCGCTCCCAGTTCCCGTCCGCCGGTTCCCGAAAACACCGCCAGGTCGAGCTTCACCGCACGCCGCCGATGGCCCGCGTTCACCAGCAGCGCCACGGTCCGGGTGCCGCGCACGTCGCTGATCACCACGTCCAGCCTCGGCGCGGAAAGCAAGTCCACCCGCCGGACGCCCCACGTGCGCACCACCAGCGTCGTGCCTTCCAGCCAGATCCGGCGGCGATACGCGTAGAGGACCACGTAAATCAGCGGCAGCGCGACGACCGCCGCCACGATCAGCCCTACCAGCTGCCCGCCGATCAGCCCGGCGATCCCGCCGAACGCCGCGGCCAGGATCAGCACGCCGAAGACGCCGGACCACGCGCGGCGGCGGCGCAGTTTCGGTTCGTCGGCGAACAGCGGCAGGCGTTCCGCCGGCTTCTCGGTCACTGCGCGGCTCCCGGCACGAAGGGGTTGGCGGAGCGCTCGCGGCCGATGGTCGTGGCCGGTCCGTGGCCGGGCAGCACGACGGTGTCGTCGGCGAGCGTGAGCAGTGTGCGCAACGAATTCTCCAGGTCGGCGCCGGATCCGCCGGTGCGCCCGACCGATCCGGCGAAAAGCGTGTCCCCCGTGAACACCAGCCTGCCACCCTCGCCGGTCTCGACGGTGAACGCCACCGAACCCGGCGTGTGCCCGGGCAGCGCGAGCACGCCGAGCGTCAGCCCGGCCGCCTCGATCTCTCCCGGCGCGAGCGGTTCGAAGGGCCCGTCGTACCAGTCGGCGTCGCCCGGATGGAGCCGGACCGGTGCGGCAAAAGCGCGCGAAAGCTCGGCGGCCGCGCCGACGTGGTCCGGATGGCCGTGCGTGGCGAGCAGCGCGACCGGCGTCAGGTCGTGCTCCGCCAGCGCTTCGGCCAGCGGCCCGGCGGCGCCCTCGCCCGGGTCGACGACGAGGCACGGGCCCCCGGCGGCGGGGGCCAGCAGATAGCAATTCGAGCGCAGCGGACCCGCGGCGAACCCGGCGACGAGCACCGAACCCTCCTCCCCGGAAGCGGCCTTGATCACGACCCGGTGAAGACTAGCCGCCCCTGTACGGAGTCCTAACAGGCTGTGCCCATACACTGCCGCTACCTCAGACGTGTGACTTCGAGCGGAAACTGGAGGGCGGGTGGCGACCAACCAGCAGCGCCGAGAAGCCGCAAAGCGCAAACTCGAGCGGCAGCTCGTGCGCCGGGCGGAACAGGCGAAGCGACGCAAGATCGTGGGCGCTGGAGTGGTCGGCGGTGTGGTCCTCATCGTCGCCGGTCTCGTGGTGTGGATCGTGAACAGCGGGGGCAGCGGCGACCAGCAGGCCGCCGCGCCACCGTCGAGTTCCGCGCCGCCGGTCCCGAGCGTCACGAACATCCCCACCGAGCGCACCGCGCTCCCCAAGCGCCCCAAGGCGCTGCCGAACCCGACGACGTGCTCGTACCCGGCCGACCCGAGCGGCAAGCCGCCGTCGGGCAAGAAGGCGACCGCGCCGGACGGCAAGAGCGTGTCCTCGTCCGGGACCGTGAACATCACGATGAAGACCACCCAGGGCGACATCCCGATGACGCTCGACCGCGCGCTCGCGCCGTGCACCGTGCAGGCGTTCGAGGCCCTCGCGAAGCAGGGCTTCTACACCGACACGATCTGCCACCGCCTCGGCGTCACCGACCTGCAGATGCTGCAGTGCGGCGACCCGGACGCGAAGGGCGACGTGACGACCGACGGCCGCGGCGGCCCGGGATTCACCGTGCCGGACGAGTTCATCGACACCGCGAAGTACGGCCGCGGCATCCTCGCGATGGCCAACACCGGCCAGCCGAACAGCGGCGGCAGCCAGTTCTTCATGGTCTACGGCAACGCGCCGCTGCAGCCGCAGTACACGATCTTCGGCAGCATCTCCGACGAGGGCCTGAAGGTGCTCGACAAGATCGCGAAGAACGGCATCGGAGCGATCGGCCAGGACGGGTCGACCGGCGAGCCCAAGCAGCAGGTCAAGTTCACCGCGGTCACGGTTTCCTGACGTGACCGGCCGGGTCGAGATCGGCGGCGCCGCTCCTGGCGCCGCCGATCTCGCGGCCGCGGCGACCAGCTACGGCCATTTCACCGCGATGCAGGTCCGCGACGGGCGCGTACGCGGCCTCCGCTTCCACCTCGACCGGCTTGCAGCGAACACCCGCGAGGTGTTCGGCAGCGAACTGGACACCGATCTGGTCCGCCGCTACGTCCGGCGGCTCGTCGCCGGTCAGGGCGATTTGTCGGTGCGGGTGATCATTTTCTCGCGCTCGTCTCCGCACGACCCCGCGATGACGCCCGAAATCCTCGTGCGCACCGCGCCGCCGCGCTCGCACGTCGCCACGCCGATGCGGCTGCGATCCGTTTCCTACCAACGGGATCTGCCGCATGTGAAGCATCTCGGCGGCTTCGGCCTCACGCACCATTCGCGCGCGGCCGTCCTCGCCGGTTACGACGACGCGGTGTTCCTCGCCGACGACGGCCGGATCAGCGAAGCGACGATCTGGAACGTCGACTTCCTGCGCGACGGGACGATCGTGTGGCCGGAAGCCAAGGTGCTGCCGGGAATCACGTACCTGGTGCTGGAGGACCAGCTGCGTGCGGCCGGGGTGCCGCAGGAGACGCGGCCGGTGTACCCGGCGGAACTCCCGGAGTTCGACGCGATGTTCCTGACCAACTCGGCGACAATCGGCCGCCTAGTCGCCTCGGTCGACGATGTGCCGCTACGCACCTCGCCCGCCGCGACGGAACTGCTGACCACGGCTTACGAAGCCGCGCCCTGGGACGAAATCTGACCCAGCCTCACGGCCTCCGGTGCTCCACCCAGACATTCGGCTCGACGTACACCGCCGAATCCTGCACCAGGGACACCAGCACCGGACCATCCGCGACAATCGGCCGCCCGGTCGCCTCAGTCGACGACGTGCCGCTGCGCACCTCGCCCACCGCCACCGAACTCCTCACCACGGCTTACGAAACCGCACCCTGGGACGAAATCTGACCCAGCCTCACGGCCTCCGATGCTCCACCCAGACATTCGGCTCGACATACACCGCCGAATCCTGCGCCACCGACACATGCACCGGACTCAGCGCACCTTCCACGACCACCGGACCATCCGTGTCGAACGGCAGCCCGGTCCACTCCCGCCACTGCGCGAGCGTGCCGGGGATGGTCATCGACACCGGGCAGACCTTCACGATCCGCCCGCCCGCGCGCACGTGCACCCGCAGCCACGCGTCGTAAGGCAAGCCGTCGTCGCGCACCCGGAAGGCGTACTCGCTCATCGGGGTCTCGGGTTCGTCCGCCTTCTGCGACGGCCGCACCGGGGCGTAGAGCACGTCGTGTCCGAGGCGGAAAGCGTTGTCCCGCAACGCGTTCACCATCACCGAGGCGAGCCCGGTACCCTGCCGTTCCTTGCGGACGACGATCTCCAGCGCGGTCGCCGCAGTGCGTTCGCGGCCGGCCAGCCGGTCGGCGTGCTGCCAGCGGATCACCTCGTCCCACCCGCCGTCGGGCAGCGTCTCGCGCCCGGGGCCGCCGAACGCGAACGGTGTCGAGTAGGCCTTGGCGACCGGTTCGTCGCCGTCGGTCGCGAGCAGCACGTAGTCGGCGACCGGGTCGAGTTCGCCGTAATACAGGTGCCCGGTCGGGTTGTGCTGCATGAACACCGGCCACGACCGGTCGAAGTCGGCATGGTCGGTCGCCCGGAAGATCTCCGGGTTCTGACTGCGGTGATGGATGGTCAGCGCCACAAGCTTCAGTCTCGCTGAGCCGTCAACGGGTTATTCGTGCCGGTCAGCGGTAGGTGAACTTCGGCGCGCGCCGGTTCAGGAACGCGTCCACGCCCTCCGCGTAGTCCTCCCCGTGCAGCGCGGCGAGCCGGATCTCCTCGACCTCGTCGTCGGTCTTCTCCTGCCCCGCGACGATCTTCTCGATGATCCGGTTCATCCCGCGGACCGAGGCCTGCGACCGCCCGCACAGGGTCTCGGTGAACCGCGCCGTCGCGGAGTCCAGGTCCACGGCCGGGAAAACGTCGTTGACCAGCCCGATCTCGCGCGCCCGGGTCGCGTCGACCAGTTCGCCGGACAGCAGGAAGTACTTGGCGTTCGCCGGGCCGACCAGCGACACCAGCTGCCGCGTCGAGGCGAAGTGGTAGACGATGCCGAGCTTGGCCGGGGTGATGCCGAAGCGCGCGTCGTCCGCCGCGAACCGGAAATCGCAGGCGACCGAGATCTGGCAGCCGCCGCCGATGCAGTTTCCCTGGACCATCGCGACGGTCGGCTTCCGCATCGCAGTCAGCGCCGCCACCGCGCTGTCCACGGCCTCGTCGTACTTCGCGGCCGCCTCGGCGGTCGAGCGCAGCTCGCGGAACTCGCCGATGTCGGCGCCGGCGGAGAAATGCCGTCCGGCTCCGGTCAGCACGAGCACCTTCAGCTCGGGATCGGCCTCGACCTCGGCCGCCACGCCCGGGATCGCCGCCCACATGCCGCGGGTGATCGCGTTCATCTTCTCCGGGCGGGAGAACGTCAGCCGGGCCACGGCGCCGTCGCGGGTGAACTCGAGTCCGTCCGTCATGCCCAGCACCCTAATGCGCCCGCACCGCCCTCCCGCTGTGGGACAGGTCACCGGGCCTAACCGGACAGCCGCGCCGTCAGCTCGCCCCGGCTGCGCACGCCGACCTTGCCGAACACCGACTTCAGGTGGTCCTGCACGGTGTTCGCCGAGATCCCCAGCCGGGCCGCGATGTCCGAAGTGGACAGTCCGGACAGGACTTCCCGGCACACGTCGCGTTCCCGCGCGGTCAGCCGGTACGCCGCGAGCAGCACGTCCAGCAGTTCCCCGCCGGAAGCACGGCGGATCGTCACGACGAGGTCGCGCGCGTCGTCGTCGGCGACCAACCTGCTGGCCTGCAAGACAATCCAGCCGCCGTGCGCGTCGCGGACCCGGGCCCGGAACGTCCCGCTCGCCGCCGCCTGCGCCCCGGTCGCGACCGCGCGCAGCAGCACCGCGAACCGGCCGTCGGCGATCGCGTCCAATTCGGACTCCCACGCGCCGGCCCCCTCGGTCGCCCCGCGGCGGCGACCGTCCGGTCCGACCACGACGATCGCCGGTTCCGCCGCCGGAGCCGCCCCTCGCGCCAGCGCGGCCACCCGAGTGGCCGCCGCCAATGTCGGTCCGATCGACAGCAGGAATTCCACCTCGCGGTCGCTGAACTCGCCGCGGCGCACCAGACCTGCCGCGGCCCAGCAGACGCCGTCCGCGCGGAACCCGACGCGCAGTTCGCTCTCCAGCCCGAGCGGCCGCCACACCTGCGTCCACCGGCCGCTGCGCTCGCGTTCGCGGCGCGGCAGGTCGGACAGCCGCGCCACCGGCACGGAACGGCGGGCGAGCTGCGCGAAGGCGTGCGGTTCCGCGCCGTCGTACTCGTACGTCGCCAGCAGCGGTTCGTACTCCCCCGGGATCCGCGCCCGGCCGCTGGTCATCGAGCTGATCACGGCGGTGTCCGGGTCCAGGGACGCCCAGCAGGTCAGTTCGGCGGGCACGATCCGCTCGACCAGTTCGATGGCCGCGCTGTGCAGCTCGGCGACCCCGCGACCGGCCGCGGCGAGAGCCGCCAGCTCCCGCCGCACGCTCCGCGCCCGGCCTTCCCACACCCGACGAAGTATGCGCGCGCTCCTCCCGCGCGGGTATCCCTGAATTCCGGGATGGTCCCGCTCCCCCGGCGTTTCTACCTTCGGCGGCATGACTCTCAGCGCAGCGGGCGAAGGCCCGGAACTGGACACGCAAGACTCGACCGCGACGGTGAAAGCGTCCGCCGCGGACACCAGCGGCTACGAACTGTTCGAGATCGACGCCCCGCGCGGCCCCGCCGTCCCGCCGCACGCCGACCCGTGGACGAAGGGCTTCTACGTCCTGTCCGGCCGGATCACCGTCTGCCTCGACGGCGAGCTCCACGACCTGGGCCCGGGTTCGTTCGTGCACATCCCGGCAGGCACCCCGAACACCTTCACGGTGCACACGCCGCACGCGAAGTTCCTCGTGCTCACCCCGGACGACGCGATGGGCCGGTTCTTCCGCGAAATCGACGCCACCGTCCCGTCCGGCGCCCCGTGGCCCGACGCGGTGCCGCTGCTCGGCGCTATCGCCGCCCGGCACGGGGTCGCCTTCGCGGAGCAGGCGCCGTGAACGCCGCGGTGCAGGTGTTCGCCGGGATCGCCGTTCTGGTGCACCTGCTGGCCTTCGCGTGGGAAGTTCTGCTGTTCGAACGCCCGGGCGTGCACGCGGGCATTTTCCGGATCCCTGCGGAAAACCTGCCCGCCACGCGGCTCTGGTCGTTCAACGTCGGCTGGTACAACCTGTTCCTCGCCGCCGGGCCGGCCACCGGACTGGTGCTGCTGCACACCGGAGATCCCGCGGGCGGACGCGTGCTCCTGCTCTACAGCTGCGCCTTCATGACACTCGCCGGCATCGCACTGGGCGTGTCCGACCTGCTCGCACTGAGCCGCCCACGCGGTGCGGGACGCGCCGGAGCACTCGCCCAGGCACTGCCACCGCTGGCCGCGCTCGTCGCCACGGCGTTCTGACCTACGAAGCCGACGTCACCCGGTACACGTCGTACACACCCTCGACCCCGCGCACGACCTTCAGCACGTGCCCGAGGTGCTTCGGATCGCCCATCTCGAACGAGAACCGGCTCACCGCCACGCGGTCCCGCGAGGTCGTCACCGAGGCCGACAGGATGTTCACCTTCTCGTCCGCCAGCACCTTCGTGACGTCCGACAGCAGCCGGTGCCGGTCGAGGGCCTCGACCTGGATCGCCACCAGGAACACCGAGGACGACGACGGCGCCCACTCCACCTCGACCAAGCGCTCCGGCTGGGTCCGCAGGTCGTCGGCGTTCGTGCAGTCGGTCCGGTGCACGCTCACGCCGCCGCCGCGCGTCACGAAGCCGAGGATCTCGTCGCCCGGCACCGGCGTGCAGCAACGCGCCAGCTTCGCCCAGACGTCGCTCGCGCCCTTCACGATGACGCCGACGTCGTTCGAACCGCGGCGGCGCGTGACCGTGGACGGCGTGGCCCGTTCGGCCAGCTCCTCCTCGGCCTCCTCGACCCCGCCGATCAGCGCGACGAGCCGCTGCACCACGTGCTTCGCGCTCGTGTGGCCCTCGCCGACGGCCGCGTACAGCGACGAAATGTCGCCGTGCCGCAGCTCGGTGGCGACCGAGCCCATCGACTCCGCCGACACGAGCCGCTGGATCGGCAGCCCGACCTTGCGGATTTCCTTGGTGATCGCTTCCTTGCCCGCGTCGATCGCCTCGTCGCGGCGCTCCTTCGCGAACCACTGGCGGATCTTCGCGCGCGCCTTCGGCGAACCGGCGAACTGGAGCCAGTCGCGGCTCGGCCCGGCGCTCTCCGCCTTGGACGTGAAGATCTCGACGACCTCGCCGTTCTCGAGCTTCCGCTCGAGCGCGACCAGCCTGCCGTTCACGCGCGCGCCGATGCAGCGGTGGCCGACCTCGGTGTGCACCGCGTACGCGAAGTCCACCGGCGTCGAATCCGCCGGCAGCGTGATGACGTCGCCCTTCGGCGTGAACACGAAGATCTCGCGCGCGGCCAGTTCGTAGCGCAGCGATTCGAGGAAGTCGCCCGGGTCCGCGGCCTCGCGCTGCCAGTCGAGCAGCTGCCGCATCCACGCGATCTCGTCCAGCTCCATCGCGTTGTTGCTGGCGTGCGTGCCCTTGGTTTCCTTGTACCGCCAGTGCGCGGCGATGCCGTACTCGGCGGTCCGGTGCATGTCGTAGGTGCGGATCTGCACCTCGAGCGGTTTGCCGTCCGGCCCGATCACCGTGGTGTGCAGCGACTGGTAGACGCCGAACCGCGGCTGCGCGATGTAGTCCTTGAACCGCCCGGGGACCGGCTGCCACAGCGCGTGCACCACGCCCATCGCGGCGTAGCAGTCGCGCACGTCCTCGACCAGGATCCGCACGCCGACCAGGTCGTGGATGTCATCGAGGTCGCGGCCGCGGACGATCATCTTCTGGTGGATCGAGTAGTAGTGCTTCGGCCGTCCCTCGACCTTCGCGGTGATCCGCGACGACACCAGGTTGTTCGTGAGGTCCGCGATCACCTTGCGCAGGTAGGTGTCGCGCGAGGGCGCGCGGTCGGCGACCAGCCGGACGATCTCGTCGTACTTCTTCGGCTGCAGGATCGCGAACGCGAGGTCTTCCAGCTCCCACTTCACCGTGGCCATGCCGAGCCGGTGCGCCAGCGGGGCGAGCACTTCGAGCGTTTCGCGCGCCTTGCGGGCCTGCTTCTCCGGCGGCAGGAAGCGCATCGTGCGCATGTTGTGCAGCCGGTCGGCGAGCTTGATGACCAGGACGCGCGGGTCCTTCGCCATCGCGATCACCATTTTGCGGATCGTCTCCGCTTCGGCCGAGGTGCCGAGTTTGACCTTGTCCAGCTTCGTGACGCCGTCGACCAGCTCGCCGACCTTGTCGCCGAAATCGGCCTTGAGCTGCTCCAGGGAGTAGCCGGTGTCTTCCACGGTGTCGTGCAGGAGAGCCGCGACGAGCGTGGTGGTGTCCATGCCCAGTTCGGCGAGGATGGTGGCTACCGCGAGGGGGTGGGTGATGTACGGGTCGCCGGACTTGCGGCGTTGTTCGCGGTGGAGTTCTTCGGCTACGTCGTAGGCGCGCTGGAGCTGGCCCAGGTCGGAGTTCGGGTGGAGTTCGCGGTGGATGACCGCCAGGGGTTCGAGGACCTGTTTGACCGGGGCGGCTCGTTGGGCGGTGATTCGCCTGGCCAGGCGGGCACGGACGCGGCGGGTCGCGGAGGGGTTGGGCGCCGCTCCGTTGGGCCGCCCGGTGTCCGCGGCGGTGGCGCCGTTCCTGGCGGGAGTCGCACCGCCTTTGGCGGGGACGTTGGCGTCGAGCTCTTGGCTCACCCGCACCTCCAGCTGCTTCGTGCGGCCTCGAACCTTCAGGGTAACCGGTTGGTCTTTTGGTCGGGGTGGTGACGTGGGTGTTGGGGTGGGTTGTTCGGCTCGTCGCCTGGCGGCGACATCGGCTCTTGGTTGCGTGGGGCACCCCGAAGCTTGATTGTGCTGACGGTTCGGGGGTGCTTGTCAAGGCGGGAAAGATGCCTTGACAAGCACCCCCGAACCGCAGATGAGCTTCGTATCGGGGTGCGCGGGAGGTGTGGGTGCCTCGCTCGTTGGGTGCACTGGTGCGGGTTGGGTGGTGGTGGGGCTAGCGCCCCAATGTGGCATTGGGTGCGTCGGATGCACCCAATGTGGCGTTCGGTGCGTCAGATGCACCCAATGCCGCATTGGGGCGTATCCCCGGCAGTGAGGTGGGGCGGGCCGTGAAGGGGTCCTTGAGGGAATCCAAGTCCGTGAAGGGGTCCCTCACGGCCGGGTGGAGGCGCGTGAGGGGAACCCTCAGGGAATCAGGGTCAATGAGGGTGGCCCTCACGGACAAGTCTGCGAGGGCTAGACGGTGCGGAGGGTGTGCACTGTGCGGCCGTCCAGGGCGGCGCGGCCGTTGAGTGCTGCCAGTTCCAGTACTACTGAAATGCCGGTGAGCGTTGCGCCTGCGTCTTCCAGGAGTTTCGCGGTTGCTGCCACGGTGCCGCCGGTGGCCAGGACGTCGTCCATGACTGCGATGCGTTGGCCTGGTTTCACGACGTTGGCGGGGAGTTCGACGCTGGCGGTGCCGTACTCCAGGGAGTAGTCCACTCGGCCTGCTACCGACGGGAGTTTGCCTGGCTTCCTTACCAGCACCACGCCCATGCCGCGGGAGTAGCCGACTGCCGCGGCCAAGAGAAAGCCGCGGGCCTCGACTCCGGCCACCAGGTCGGTGGCCGGGTCGAGGGTGTTCGCCAGTGCGTCGGCGACGGCGGCGAAGCCGGGGCCGTCGGCGAACAGCGGGCTGAGATCGCGGAACAGGACGCCTGGTTCCGGGAAGTCCGGGACTTCGGCGATCAGGTCCAGTGCCTCGTCGAGCTTCATGAGGGTCAGCGCTTCTTCTTCCCCGACGGACGCTGCTTCGGGTGCCGCGCCGGGACGCCGGCCGCGGCGGCCATGGCCTTTTCCTTGCGGAGTTCGGCGGCCAGCTGGTCCTCGTCAGCAGCGTCGAAGTCGTCGTCGGCGGCTTCGCGCTTGGCTGCCTTCGCCCGGCGGGCGGCGACGCGCTCGGCCTGCTGGCGGTACTGCGGGTCGCGCATCTTGAAGTCGACCAGCAGCGGCGTCGCCAGCGCGACCGACGACAGGACGCCGACCAAGGTACCGGTGAGCTGCACCAGCGCCAGGTCCTGCAGCGTGCCCGAGCCGAGCAGGATGTAGCCGACGATCAGCAGGCCCAGGATCGGCAGCAGGGCGATGAACGCGGTGTTGAACGACCGCATCAGGGTCTGGTTCAGCGCCAGGTTCGCCGCCTCCGCGTACGTGCGCCGCGACAGGCCGAGCAGGCCGCGGGTGTTCTCCCGGACCTTGTCGAACACCACCACGGTGTCGTACAGCGAGAACCCGAGGATCGTCAGCAGGCCGATCACCGTCGCGGGCGTGACCTCGAAGCCCACCAGCGAGTACACGCCCGCCGTGACCACGATGTCGTGCAGCAGCGAGATGAGCGCCGCGAACGCCATCCTGGTGTCGAAGTAGATCGCCAGGAAGATCACGACGGCGACCAGGAACACCGCGAGCGCGATCAGGGCCTGGCGCGAGATCTCGTCGCCCCACGACGCGCTCACCGCGCTGTCGCTGATCGCCTGCTCGCTCGACTTGCCGTTGCTGCCGATCGGGCCGAGGTCCTCGAAGATCTGCTTCTTGACCTTCGCGACCTGGTCCGCGGTCAGCGTCTCGGAGCGGGTCTGGATGGTCGACGCGTTGCCGGTGCCGACCGTCTGGGTCTCCGCCGGCGCCTCGCCCAGCGCGGTGTTGAACGACTTGATCACCTGGTCCTGGGTGATCTGGCCGTGCGAACCGTGCGCGGGCAGCTGGATCTGCGTGCCGCCCTCGAACTCGATGCCGACGTTGAAGCCGCGGAAGATCATCGAGCCGATGCACACCAGGAGCAGCAGCGCGAAGAACATGTACCAGCGCTTGCGCGAGCCGACGATGTCGACCGCGCCGGTGCCGACGTAGAGCCGGTGGAAGAAGCTTTCCTTCTTGGCGGGCTGGGCCGCCGTGCTGCCCTGGCCGGTCGGGCCGTCGGGGCTGTCCGAGGTGACGCCCGCGGTTTCGTCGCTCACGTCAGGCCTCCTTCACGTTCGCGCGGCGGCCGGGAGCGGGGCGCGTGGACTTGCGCTGCGCGCCGAGCTTCTGGACGGCGCCGAGGCCGAGATTCCGGGGGTTGGACAGGAACTTCGACTTCGAGGTCGACACCATCGCCACGAGCGGATGCGTGACCAGGTAGACGACCACCAGGTCGAGCACCGTCGACATGCCGAGGGTGAACGCGAAGCCCTGCACGTCGCCGACCGCGATGATGTACAGGATCGCGGCGGCGAGGAAGCTGACCGCGTCCGAGGCCAGGATCGTGCGCCGCGCCCTCGCCCAGCCGCGCGGCACCGCGGACCGGAACGTCCGGCCCTCCCGGATCTCGTCTTTCAGGCGTTCGAAGTAGATGACGAACGAGTCCGCGGTGATGCCGATCGCGATGATCAGGCCGGCGACGCCCGCGAGGTCGAGCGTGTACCCGATCCACCGGCCGAGCAGCACCAGCACCGCGTAGACGAGCAGGCCGGACAGCACCAGCGACCAGATCGTGAGGATGCCGAGCAGCCGGTAGTAGAACAGGCAGTAGACGAACACGACCGCGAGGCCGATGGCGCCGGCGATCAGGCCCGCCTGCAGCGAGGCGTAGCCCAGCGTCGCGGACACCGTGGTGGCGTCGGACGAGTCGAACGACAGCGGCAGCGAACCGTACTTGAGGATGTCCGCCAGGTTCTTCGCATCGGTCTGGGTGAACTTGCCGGTGATCTGCGTGTTGCCGCCAAGGATGGCGTTCTGCACGGTCGGCGCGGACACCACGTCCGTGTCGAGCACGAACGCCGCCTGCTTGCCGATGTTGGCCGACGTGAAGTCGCCCCAGGTCTTGCCGCCCGCGCTCTTGAAGCTCAGGTCGACGATCCACTGGCCGCGCTGCTGGTCGTAGCCGGAGTTGGCGTTGGCGATCTCGGTGCCGGGGATGATCTCCGGGCCGAGCACGTACTTGGTGGCGTCCTTGTCGCCGCAGGTGACCAGCGGCTGGTTCGGCAGGTCGTTGCCCTCCAGCGGGTCCGCGGCGTTCGGCGCGCAGGTGAGCGAGGCGAGCGCCTTCTGCTGCGCGGCCTGCGCGGCGGCGGCCTCCTGCTGGTTCTTCGGGTCCTTCGGCATCAGGGCGGGAGCCTGGCGCACGGCGCGGGCCTGCTCGATCGGGTTCTTGCCCGCGTCCTGGCCGCCTGCTCCCGAGGCCGGGGCCGACGGCGTCGTGCTCGGCGGCTGCTGCGCCGGGGCGCCTTCCGCTCCCCCGCCGCCGGCGGGCTTGCTCGGCGCGGTCGCCGGGGCGCTCGGGGCGCCGGAGGCGGGAGCCGAGGGCGGCGCGGCCGGGGTGTTCGGGACCGAGGTGATCACCTCGCGGATCCCGAGCTTGGCGGTCCGGCCCAGGTTCTTCGCCTCGTCGCCCTGCTCGCCCGGCACGGTGATCACGATGTTGTTGCCGTCGAGCACCACCTCGGTGCCGCCGACGCCGATCCCGTTGACGCGGGTCTCGATGATCTGGCGCGCCTGGTTCAGCGAGTCGCGGGTGGGCTGGCCGCCGTCGGGCGTGCGCGCGGTGAGCGTGACCCGGGTGCCGCCCTGGAGGTCGATGCCGAGTTTCGGCGTCGCTTTGCCGCTGCCGGTGAAGAACACCAAGGCGTACAGCACGACCACGATCAGGGCGAAGAAGGCGAGATAGCGTCCCGGGCGGAGATGCCCGGCCGATGGTGCCACTGTGCTTCGGTCTCCTCGAACTGGCACGGACTGGATGGACCCCAAGTGGTTCGGGTGCGCGAGCCGGAAGGGGGTCCCCCGGACGCGGCTGGGCGTGAACTATGACGGCGGACACGCACGCAGCACCGAGACAGTACTCGGTGCTGCGTGAGCCCGGCGTTCGCCCGTACCGACTTTCGTAGGCTGTGGGCGGATCACTGCCCGGTGAAGCCCGGAGGCTACTTCTTCCCGTGCTCGAGCGGGGGCGCCACCTGCGCACCGGAGGTCTGCTTCTCCTCGGCGGAGATCGACTCCTGGGCCGGGGCCTCCGAAGACGACGCGGCAGGCGCGGCCGACTCGATGCCCGCGGTCTCGGTCTCGGCCGAGTCCTCGTTCTCCTCGGTCTCGACGACCGGCTCGACCTTCTCGCGCACCGCGAGCCGCAGCCAGGTGGTGACGACGCCCGGCGCGATCTCGATGTCGATCGTGGTCTCGCTGCTCGTGTCGGCGACCGTGCCGTACAGGCCCGACGTGGTCATCACGCGGTCGCCCGGGGCGATGCTGTTCTGCATCTCCTGCTGAGCCGCCTGCTGCTTCTTCTGCTTGCGGGTGCCCATGACGAGCGGCACGGCCACCACGAGCAGCAGCAGCAACGGCAGCAGTAACTGGTTCATGACTCTCCTCGACGGACGCCTTTCTCGGCTGCCCGCGTCCGGTTTCGACGGATGTGCTGTGTTCGAGTGTGCCAGGTACCGGCGGAAACGCCACCACCCGGGCCGCTGTCCGCCCTTGTCAGGCCTGGTCGAACAGCGTCGGACCGCCCGCCTCGGGACGTCCCGCTTCCGGCGGCGGCACGAGCCCGAGGTGGTGCCACGCGGCCGCGGTCGCGACCCGGCCGCGCGGAGTGCGGGCGAGCATACCGGCCCGGACCAGGTAAGGCTCGCACACCTCCTCGACGGTGGTGGCCTCCTCGCCGACGGCGACCGCGAGCGTCGAAATGCCCACCGGTCCCCCGCCGAACGAGCGGGTCAGCGCGCCGAGCACGGCCCGGTCCAGCCGGTCCAGGCCCAGTTCGTCGACGTCGTAGACCTTCAGCGCGGCCTGCGCGACGTCCAAGGTCACCTTGCCGTCGGCGCGCACCTCGGCGTAGTCGCGGACCCGGCGCAGCAGCCGGTTGGCGATGCGCGGGGTGCCGCGCGAACGGCCGGCGATCTCGGCGCAGCCGTCGCGGTCGATTTCGATGCCGAGGATGGTCGCGGCGCGGCGGACGACCAGTTCCAGCTCGGCCGCGGAGTAGAACTCCATCTGGCCGGTGAAGCCGAACCGGTCGCGCAGCGGCCCGGTCAGCGATCCGGACCGGGTGGTGGCCCCGACCAGCGTGAACGGCGCGATCTCCAGCGGGATGCTGGTCGCCCCCGGCCCCTTGCCGACGACGACGTCGACCCGGAAGTCCTCCATCGCGAGGTACAGCATCTCCTCGGCGGGCCGGGCGATGCGGTGGATCTCGTCGATGAACAGGACGTCGCCGGGCGCGAGGTTGGACAGCATCGCGGCCAGGTCGCCCGCGCGTTCCAGGGCGGGCCCGGAGGTGATCCGGATGGCCGCGCCCAGTTCGGCGGCGACGATCATCGCCATGCTCGTCTTGCCGAGGCCGGGCGGGCCGGACAGCAGCACGTGGTCGGGCGGGACGTCGCGCCGCCGGGCGCTCTCCAGCACCAGTTCCAGCTGCTCGCGGACGCGTTCCTGGCCGACGAACTCGTCCAGTTTGCGCGGCCGGAGCGAGGTTTCCAGGTCGCGTTCGCCGGTCTGGGCGAGCGCGGACAGCGTTTCGTCGTCCGCCTCGTACCCGCCGGTGTCGAACTCGGTGACTTCGTGGTTCATCGGCGGCTACCGCTTGCGGCCCAGCGCGGCCAGCGCCGCGCGCAGCACCGACGACGTGGTGTGCCCGTCGCCCTCGGACAGCACCTTGTCCACCGCCTGCTCGGCCTGCTTGGCCGGGAACCCGAGCCCGGCCAGCGCTTCGACCACCTCGCCGCGCAGCGCGCCGGGCGCGGTCACCACCGGGGCGTCGGCGGCGCCGCCGAGCGCGGTGACCTTGTCCCGCAGTTCGAGGCTGAGCCGTTCGGCCCCCTTGCGGCCGATGCCGGGGACCTGGGTGAGCACGGTGATGTTGCCTTCGACGAGCGCCGCGCGCAGCTTGTCCGGCTCCAGCACGGCCAGCGTCGCCAGCGCGAGCCGCGGCCCGATCCCGGACACCGTCTGGAGCAGGCCGAACAGCTCGCGCGCGTCCTCCTCGGCGAACCCGAAGAGGGTCAGCGAGTCCTCGCGCACGACCAGCGCGGTGTGCAGCCGCGTCTGCTCGCCGCGGCGCAGCGTGGCCAGCGTCGCCGGGGTGGCCTGCACGGCGAGGCCGACGCCGCCGACCTCGACCACCACGTGGTCGAGCCCGACGGACAGCACTTCGCCGCGTACCGAGGAGATCATCGTCGTGCTCCTGTTTCGTTCTGCTTCGTGGTGGTTCCGGCCGCCTTGGCCGCGGCCGCGAGCCGCGCCTTGTGGGCGCGGACCAGTTCGGCCGCGCGGGCCTCGGCCTCGGCGAGCCGGACCCGCATCGGCTCGCGCCAGAGGTGGCAGATGGCGAGCGCGAGCGCGTCGGCCGCGTCCGCCGGATGCGGTTTGACCTCGAGCCCGAGCAGCCGCATCACCATGGTGGTGACCTGTGCTTTGTCCGCGCGGCCGGACCCGGTGACGGCGGCCTTGACCTCGCTGGGCGTGTGGAAGACGACCGGCAGCCCACGCCGCGCCGCCGACAGCGCCACGACCCCGCCCGCCTGCGCGGTGCCCATCGCGGTGCGGACGTTGTGCTGCGCGAACACCCGCTCGACGGCAACCGCTTCGGGCCGGTACTTGTCGAGCCAGCGCTCCACCTCGTCGGCGACGCCGAGCAGCCGCTGCGCGAGATCCTGGTCGGCGGGCGTGCGCACGACCCCGACCGCGACCGGGCGCACGGACCGGCCCTTGCCGCCGTCGACCACGCCGAGGCCGCACCTGGTCAGACCGGGGTCGACCCCGAGCACCCGCACCGTTTCTCCTTCGCCCGCGCGAACATTAGTTCGAGATGCAGGCTAACGGTCGCCGAGCGCGGCCCGGCGGACGGACACGCGAAAACGGCGGCCGAGGTGGACGCCGGATCCGCTCCGCGAGCACGATGGGGCGCATGCCGGGACCGGAGGACTACGTCAAGCACCTGGGGCTGGAACCGTTGCCGGTGGAGGGCGGCCGGTTCGCGGAAAGCTGGCGCGCCCCCGAAAGTTCGGCGATCTATTACCTGCTCACCGCGCCCGAAATCTCCGCGCCGCACCGGCTCGACCGGGTCGAGGTGTTCGTGCACCACGCCGGTTCGCCCGCGCGGATGCTCCTGCTGCATCCGGACGGCGAGGTGACGCGCCCGGTGCTGGGCAGCGACGTGGCCGCCGGGGAACGCCCGCAGGTGGTGGTGCCCGCGGGGACATGGCAGGCCACGGTGTCGCTGGGCGCGTGGAGCCTGCTCGGCACCGTCGTGGTGCCGCCGTATACCGACGACTGCGTGGAGTTCGCGGATCCGGCGACGCTGGCCGAGCGCTTTCCGGACGCCGCCGACGACCTAGCCGCGCTGGGCTAGCCGGGAGCCGCGGTCAGGGGCCGTCGACGCCGGGCGTCCAGCTCTCCGGGTCGCCGCTCTCGGTGAGCACCGGCTGCCATTCGGCGAAGCCCTCGGGCGCGTCGGCGTGCCACGGGAAGTGCCCGTCCGGCGTCGCGACGATCATCTGCAGCGCCGGGAAGTCGCCGTCCGGGTAGACGAGGAACGCGGACCCGAAGTACTCCGGGTAGTGGCCTTTCGCGACGCGCTCGAAGATCACCGGCGCGCCCTCGAAGAAATCGTCGTAGCGTTTGCCGACCTCGAAGATCTCGCCGTTGGCGGAGCGGTCGACGTACGCGTCGAGCAGCACCGGGGCCATGTGGTCGGGCAGCCCGATCACGACGGCTTCGGGCACGTTGTGCAACGCCCACGCGCACGCGGTGAAGCAGTAGCCGGCCCCTTGGTCGTCGGCGGGCACGGCGATGACCGCGTTGCCCCGTTCCCTTGCCTGGGTCTCGATCCAGGCGATGAGGCTCTGCTCTTGCTCGGTGAGGGCGGAGGTCGTCACGGCGGACATTCTGCCCCACCCGCGCGCCCGAGCCCAGTCCCCGCGCCGGTCATTTTCCGCCTGCGCCTAGGATTTTCGCGGTTTCCGTTGCGCGGCAAGGGAAACCTTGCACGAAAACGGCCGCGCCCCCGGAGTGCCGGGAGCGCGGCCGTGTCGCGTGCGATTGGATCAGTCCACCTCGGCCATGACCTCGTCGGAGACGTGGAATCCGGCACAGTGCGTAGACGTTGCCCGTCCCACCGCCGAGATCAGTCCACCTCGGCCATGACCTCGTCGGACACGTCGAAGTTGGCATAGACGTTCTGCACGTCGTCGCAGTCCTCGAGCGCGTCGATCAGCTTGAAGACCTTCTTCGCGCCGTCGACGTCGAGCGGCACGCTCACCGACGGCAGGAAGGTCAGCTCGGCCGATTCGTACTCGAACCCGGCTTCCTGCAGCGCCTTGCGGACCGGGACGAGGTCGGTGCCCTCGGAGACGATCTCGAAGCTCTCGTCGAGGTCGTTGACCTCCTCGGCGCCCGCGTCGAGGACCGCCATGAGGACGTCGTCCTCGGTCGCGTCCGCCTTGGGCATGATCACGACGCCCTTGCGGTTGAACATGTAGGCGACCGAACCCGGGTCGGCGAGCGAGCCGTTGTTGCGCGTGAGCGCGGTACGGACCTCCATCGCGGCGCGGTTCTTGTTGTCGGTGAGGCACTCGATCAGCACCGCCACGCCGTTCGGGCCGTAGCCCTCGTACGTGATGTTCTGCCAGTCGGCGCCGCCCGCCTCCTCGCCGGCGCCGCGCTTGCGCGCGCGCTCGATGTTGTCCTGCGGGACGGAGTTCTTCTTCGCCTTCTGGATGGCGTCGTACAGCGTGGGGTTGCCGTCCGGGTCCCCTCCCCCGGTCCCGGTGCGGGCGGCGACCTCGATGTTCTTGATCAGCCGCGCGAAGAGCTTGCCCCGCTTGGCGTCGAGGTTCGCCTTCTTGTGCTTCGTCGTGGCCCACTTGGAGTGGCCGCTCATCTTTCCTCCATCTGTTCCCGCGGCCGCGTGCCTCCCGGCGCGGCCGCCGCAATCCTTGCTCAGGCTTTCCGCACGAGCTCGACGAACAGCCGGTGCACGCGCTCGTCCCGGGTGATCTCCGGGTGGAACGCCGTGGCCACCACCGCCCCCTGCCGGACGGCGACGATCCTATCCGCCCTCGGCCCGTCCGGCGGGTCCTCCGGGTCCGGCACGGTGGCCAGCACCTCGACCCCGGCTCCCGCCTTCTCGACCCACGGGGCCCGGATGAACACCGCGTGCAGCGGCCCGCCGGGCAGCCCGGCGAACGGGAGGTCGGCCTCGAAGGAGTCGACCTGCCTGCCGAACGCGTTGCGGCGCACGACGACGTCGAGCCCGCCGAGCTGCTGCTGGTCCGGGCGCCCGTCGAGCACCTGGCGGGCCAGCAGGATCATCCCGGCGCACGAGCCGAACGCGGGCAGGCCGCCGGCGATCCGCTCGCGCAGCGGTTCGAGCAGCTCGAAGGTCTCGAGCAGCCGCGACATCGTGGTGGACTCCCCGCCGGGCAGCACCAGGCCGTCCACTCGGGACAGCTCGGACGGGCGGCGCACCGGAACCGCGCGCGCCCCCGCGCTCTCCAGCATCGCGACGTGCTCGCGCACGGCGCCTTGCAGGGCGAGCACGCCGACCGCCGGCCGTGCTCCCGTAGCTGTCGCCACCCGACCTCCCGTGAGACGTTCGCATCAGCTTAGGGGGGCCGTCCGGAACGCAACCGGGCAGGTAAGGCGGGCAGCACCGGGGCCGCCGCCCACTCGCGGAGCGCTCCGGCGGCCGGTCCCGGGCCGACGTGAAGTGGACTGCTGAAATCTGTCGCCAGTGGCCACCTCGAAGGTGGTCTCCCCTGGCATCGAGGCAGCCTGTCTCCGGCGGGCCGGCCTCGTCTCCCATGGTAGGCCGTTCCGGAAGCCCCAGGTCAACGCTTCCCGGCGGAAAAGTGACCGAGCCCAAGTGGATCTTTCGGCGTGGAAAGTGGCCTTCCGAGATAGCCGCGCAATGGCCTGCCTCAGCGGTCCACCGTCGTCTTACTCTGGAGGAGAAGACCCATTCAGCTCCCCCGAGAAAGGCCCGCAAGGTGTCGCAGCAGCAGAACGCCGAACCCCAGACCGTCACCGGCACCGCGAAGGTCAAGCGCGGCATGGCGGAGATGCTCAAGGGCGGCGTGATCATGGACGTCGTGACCGCCGACCAGGCCAAGATCGCCGAGGACGCGGGCGCGGTCGCCGTCATGGCGCTGGAGCGCGTCCCCGCGGACATCCGCGCCCAGGGCGGCGTCGCCCGGATGAGCGACCCGGACCTCATCGACGGCATCATCGAAGCGGTGTCGATCCCGGTCATGGCGAAGGCGCGGATCGGGCACTTCGTCGAGGCGCAGGTGCTGCAGTCGCTCGGCGTCGACTACATCGACGAGTCCGAGGTGCTCACCCCCGCCGACTACGCGAACCACATCGACAAGTGGGCGTTCACCGTGCCCTTCGTCTGCGGCGCGACCAACCTCGGCGAAGCGCTCCGCCGCATCACCGAGGGCGCGGCGATGATCCGCTCGAAGGGCGAGGCCGGCACCGGCGACGTCTCGAACGCGACCACGCACATGCGCAAGATCCGCGGCGAGATCCGCCGCCTGCAGTCCCTGCCCGAGGACGAGCTGTTCGTCGCGGCCAAGGAACTGCAGGCGCCGTACGAGCTGGTCCGCGAGGTGGCCGAGGCGGGCAAGCTCCCGGTCGTGCTGTTCACCGCGGGCGGCATCGCCACCCCGGCCGACGCCGCGATGATGATGCAGCTCGGCGCGGAAGGCGTGTTCGTGGGTTCGGGCATCTTCAAGTCCGGCAACCCGGCGCAGCGCGCGGAGGCGATCGTGAAGGCCACGACGTTCCACGACGACCCGGACGTGCTGGCGAAGGTTTCGCGCGGGCTCGGCGAAGCCATGGTGGGCATCAACGTCGAGGACGTGCCGGAGCCGCACCGCCTCGCCGAGCGCGGCTGGTGACGTAGCCGCTCCACCTGAACTGACTGCGCGAGCGGTGAGGGACACCCGTCCTTCACCGCTCGCGCTTTTTACGTTCTGCACCTGTTATGGCCGAACCAGGCAGCGCTCGTAGCCACGTTGCCGCTCCGCGACGTTCGGACGCTCACAACAGCCCATCCGTGATGATTGAAGATGATGCAAATCGCTCACTTCAAGCAGAAACGATCGTCTACACTGAGGGCCGCGCTCAGTTCACGGACCGAAGGGCCTTCATGTCAGAGCCGTCCTCCCCCGAGTCGTTCTCGTCCGAGTCCTCCGTGTCCGATGCGGCCGGTGCGCTTTCCGCGCCGGGTTCCTTCGTGGCCGCCGAACTGGCCTCCCAGCCGCAGATGTGGCGGGCCGCCGCGGACTGCGCCGGGCCCGCCGCCCGAGTGCTGCCGCGGCCTGGCGAGCGGGTGGCCGTCGTCGGGTGCGGCACCAGCTGGTTCGTCGCGATGAGCTACGCCGCCATGCGAGAGCAGCGGGGCCTCGGCGTCACCGACGCGTTCGCCGGGTCCGAGTACCCGCCCGGCCGCGAGTACGACCGGGTGGTCGCGATCTCCCGGTCCGGCACCACTACCGAAATCATCGAACTGCTGTCCGCGCTGGCCGGGCAGCGCACCACGCTGATCACCGCGGTGGGCGACGGGCCGGCGGCCTCGGTCGCGGCGGAAGTGGTCGAGCTGCCGTTCGCCGACGAGCGTTCGGTGGTGCAGACCCGCTTCGCCACGAGCACGCTCGCGCTGCTGCGCGCCGGCCTCGGCGACGACATCGACGAGCTGGCGCGGCAGGCTGAACGCGCGCTGCTGGAACCGGTCGACGATCTGCTCGACGCCGAACAGGTCACCTTCATCGGGCGCGGGGCCGCGGTCGGCATCAGTTGCGAGGCCGCGCTCAAAACCCGGGAAGCGGCGCAGTTCTGGGCCGAGGCCTATCCCGCGATGGACTACCGGCACGGCCCGATCGCCATCGCGCAGTCCGGCAGGCTCGTGTGGTCGTTCGGCGAGACCCCGGACGGGCTGGCCGCCGAGATCGCCCGCACCGGCGCCCGGTTCGTGCACCACGATCTCGACCCGCTCGCCGGGCTGGTCGTGGCGCAGCGGTTCGCGGTGGCGCTCGCGCGGCGGCGCGGGCTCGATCCCGATCGGCCGCGGTCGCTGACCCGTTCGGTCATCCTCGCCTGATGGCCGTCCTCGGCGCCGACGTCGGCGGCACGACCGTGAAGATGCGCGTGACCGACGGCCGTTCCGTGTCCGCCGAATGGCGCGAACCGACCCCGTTCGGCGACCCCGCGGCGCTCGCCGACCTGGTGGCCCGGGCCGCCGCGAGCTACCCGGTCGAGGCGGTGGGCCTGGTGGTCCCGGGGATCGTGGACGAGCGCGCCGGACGGTGCGTGAAGGCGGTCAATCTCGGCTGGGACGACGTTCCGGTCCACGACCTCGTCTCCGCGCGCCTCGACGTCCCGCTCGCGTTCGGGCAGGACGTCCGCGCGGGTGCGCTCGCCGAAGCCCGCACCGGAGCGGCGGCCGGCGACTCGGGACCGGTGCTGTTCGCCCCGGTCGGCACCGGTTTCGCGACCGCACTGGTGGTGCGCGGCGAGGTGCTCGACGCGGGCCCGTGGGCAGGCGAAGTCGGCCAGATCCGGCTGCCCGACGGCCGCCGCGTCGAGGAGGTCGCGTCGGCGTCCGGACTCGCGCGCCGAGCCGGAGCCCCGGACGCGGCCGCAGTCGCCGCGCGGGTTCGCGACGGAGACCCGGCGGCGGCCGAGGCGTGGGGCGAGTGCGTCCGCGCGCTCGCGGAGCCGATCGCCTGGGCGACCGCCGTGGCCGGCTGCACCACCGTGGTCGTCGGCGGCGGCCTCGCCGAGGCGGGTGCCCTGCTGCTCGACCCACTCGCCCGCGAGGTCGCGCATCGGCTCGGGGCGCTGCGCGCGCCTGCGATTGTCCAGGCGCACCACGGGGATCGGGCTGCTGTGGTGGGTGCGACGTTGTTGGCGCTGCGATGATCGTCATCGCCACGTCCAACCCCGCGGGCCGCCGCACCACCGCCGTTGCCGAGGCGGGCACCCTCCTGCTCGAACCACTCGCCCGCGAGATTGCGCATCGGCTCGAGGCTCGCGACTGTCCAAGCGCGCCACGGCGATCGGGCGTGGTGGGCGCGACACTGCTGGCGCTGCCATGATCGCCGTCGCCACACCTAACCCCGCAGCCCGCCGCAGCACCGGCGGCCTCGCCGAAGCGGGCACCCTCCTGATCGACCCCCTCGCCCGCGAGACTGCGCATCAGCCCCGGAGCCCGCGACTGTCCAAGCGCACCATGGCGATCGGGCGTGGCGGGCGCGACACTGCTGGCGCTGCCATGATCGCCGTCGCCACACCTAACTCTGCGGCCCGCTGCACCACCGCCGTCGCCGAGGCGGGCACTCTGCTGCTCAACCCACCCACCCCCGAAGTCGGGCATAGGGCGCTGAGCGCACCTGCGATTGCCCAAGCGCACCACGGGGATCGGGCTGCCGTGGTGGGTGCGCTGCCATGATCGTCGTCGCCACACCGAACCCCGCAGTCGACGTCACCTACCGGGTCGGCGCCCACATCCTCGGCGGCACGAATCGGGTGCTCGACGTGCAGCGGCGGGCCGGTGGCAAAGGCGTGAATGTCGCCCATGTCCTTGCGGCGCTGGATATTCCCGTGCGCGCACTGCTCCCGCTCGGCGGTGACGCGGGACGCTGGCTCGGCTCGGCGCTGGCGGTTCCGTTCGACGCCACTGCGTGCGAAGCCGAGACCCGATCGACGGTCACGGTCACCGGCGACGGACATCCCACGGTGTACGCCGAGCCGGGGCCTCAACTGTCCGACGCGGAATGGGAACGATTCTCGGCGTTGCTCGCCACCCGGCTGCGGGACGCGGAGCTGCTCGTGATTTCCGGTTCCCTGCCCCGGAACGCCGCGCCGGAACTGGTCGGCGACTGGGTTCGGCTGGCCCGGGAAGCCGGGGTCCGGGCACTGGTCGATTCGTCCGGGCCCGCGTTGCTGGCCGCCGCGCGGGCCGGGGCCGACGTTAAGCCGAACCGGGAGGGACTGCTGTCCGCCACCGGTGCCGTCGATGAAGCCTCGGGTGCCGCGGAGTTGTCCAGGCTCGGGGCCGGGCTGGTTGTGGTGTCGCGGGGCGAGGACGGCATCGCCGCCTACACCCGGGCCGGGGTCGTCGCGGTTCCTGTCGTGCCCGGTGTGCGCGGCAATCCCACCGGCGCCGGGGACGCGGCGACCGCCGGACTGGCTGCGGCATTCGTGCGCGGGCTGCCGTTGCACGAGGCGCTGCGCCATGCCGCCGCAGCCGGTGCGGCCGCGGTGTTGCGTCCGGTCGCCGGAGAGATCGATCTGTCCGCGTACTGCCGATTCCTGAACGGAGCGTCCGCATGATCACCCGTCCCGCCTTCGCCCGGTTGCTCGCCTCGGCCCAGGACCGGGGCGGCGCGGTGGGCGCGTTCAACGTGATCCTGCTGGAGCACGCCGAGGCGATCGTCTCCGGAGCCGAACAGGCGCGGTTGCCGGTGATCCTGCAGATCAGCGAGAACTGCGTGACCTATCACGGCGGACTGGCCCCGATCACCGCGGCGTCGCTGGAGATCGCGCGCCGGGCGTCGGTGGAGGTGCTCGTGCATCTTGACCACATCGAGGACACCGGACTGGTCCGCGAAGGCATCGAACTGGGCGTGCACAGCGTGATGTACGACGGTTCGCGACTGTCCTATGCGGACAATGTGCGCAGCACCCGCGAGGTGGCGGACCTCTGCCACGCGGCGGGAGTCGCGGTGGAGGCCGAACTGGGCGAGGTCGGCGGCAAGGACGGCGTGCACGCGCCGGGTGCCCGCACCGATCCGGACGAGGCGGCGGAGTTCGTCGCCGCCACCGGGGTCGACGCGCTGGCCGTGGCGGTCGGCACGTCGCACGCGATGCTGTCGCGCACCGCCTCGGTCGACCGCGGACTGGTGACGCGGCTGCGGGACGCCGTCCCGGTTCCCTTGGTGCTGCACGGATCCTCCGGGCTTTCCGACGACGAACTGCGCGGCGCGGTGGCTGCCGGGATGGCGAAAATCAACATCTCGACGCACCTCAACGGGCTGTTCACCGGCGCGGTCCGGCAGTTCCTCGAGGAACAGCCCGAGGCGGTCGACCCGCGCAAGTATGTCCGGCTCGGCCGCTCCGCGGTGGCGGCGGAGACGGCACGGCTGCTCCGGCTGCTGGCCGGGTAAGGGAAACCGGGAGGTTAGGGTCAGGCTGAACGCGGTGCTGGGAAGCGGCACCGCGCGGATCTGCCTGCCGCCCACCGGATCCGGCTCGGCGGGCACCCCCGAACCTCGATACCGACGGAAGTCTGCTCCACTGCTTCGGCCGGTGACTTTCGCTGCCTGAGTGCGCTATACAGAAGCGCCATGTGCATTTTAATGCGCAAGAGAGGTATACAATGAGCAGATTTAAGCAATCCCTGCGATGTCTGGGCTCAGCGCTGGTTCTGCTGGCCGTCGCGACCCCCTCCTCCGCCCACGCCGCCACCGCCCCCGCCGGGCGGCTCGGCGACCTGACCGGCGTCTCCGCCGACGGCCCGGTGACCACCCTGACCGCGGGCGCCGCGGCCGTCCGGGTCAGCTTCCCCTCGGCGGCTGCCGTCCGGGTCTGGCTCGCGCCGGACGGGACCTTCACCGATCCGGCGGGCAGCAAGATCGTGCTGCCGAACGGCAAGGCCCCCGTGCCGCCGAAGCGCACCGACCGCGGCGCCTACTGGGCCATCGGCACCGGCAAGGCCACGCTCCGCGCCTACAAGCACCCGTTGAAGTTCGCCCTCTACGACGGCGCGGACCGCAAGCAGCTCTGGGCCGAGTCCGCGCCGCTGTCCTGGACCGGGGACACCACCACGCAGACGCTCGCCCGCGGCGCCGCCGAACAGTACGTCGGCGGCGGGGAGCAGAACGGCCGGTTCAGCCACCGCGACCAGACCATCAAGATTTTCGCCGACGACAACTGGAACGACGGCGGCGCGCCCAACTCCCAGCCGTTCTACGCCTCGACGGCCGGGTACGGCGTGCTGCGCAACACCTTCTCCCCGGGCAGCTACTCGTTCGCCGATCCGGTCCGCACGACCCACGACGAGCGCCGCTTCGACGCCACCTACGTCGTCGGCGACGGGCTCAAGGACGTCATCTCCGGCTACACCGACCTGGTCGGCAAACCCTTCCTCCCGCCCATTTACGGCCTGGAGACCGGCGATTCCGACTGCTACCTGCACAACGCGAACCGCGGCGAGCGGCACACCCTCGACGCGGTGAAGGTCGCCGAGGGCTATCCCGAACACGGCATGCCCAACGGCTGGATGCTGGTCAACGACGGCTACGGCTGCGGCTACGAAAACCTCCAGCAGACCGGCGAAGGCTTGCGGGACAACAAGATGCAGCTCGGTCTGTGGACCGAGAACGGCGTGCCCAACCAGGCCGAGGAGGTCAAGGCCGGAGTCCGCGTGCGCAAACTGGACGTCGCGTGGGTCGGCCCCGGTTACCAGTTCGCCCTCGACGCGTGCGACACCGCGCACAAGGGCATCGAGGACAACAGCGACGCGCGCGGGTTCGTCTGGCAGCCGGTGAGCTGGGCGGGCGCGCAACGATGCGGCGTGCTCTGGAGCGGAGACCAGTCCGGCTCCTACGACTACATCAAGTGGCAGATCCCGACTTACGCCGGTTCGACGCTGTCCGGCATCGCCTACAACACCGGCGACATCGACGGCATCTTCGGCGGCAGCCCGCAGACCTACGTCCGCGACCTGCAGTGGAAGTCCTTCCTCCCGGTCGCGATGACCATGGACGGCTGGGCGAAGTCGGACAAGCAGCCCTGGCGCCAGGGCGAGCCCTTCACCTCGATCAACCGCAAGTACCTGCTGCTCAAGGAACGGCTGCTGCCCTACACCTACAGCTACTCGGTGCAGGCGCACCAGACCGGCGTCGGCCAGGTCCGGCCGCTGGCCCTGGAGTATCCCGACGACCCGAACGCCTGGACCGACAAGGCGAAGTACGAATTCCTCTCCGGCACGGACTTCCTGGTCGCCCCGGTCTACGACAGTTCGTCCGTGCGCAACGGCATCTACCTGCCCAAGGGCACCTGGACGGACTACTGGAGCGGCAAGACCTACACCGGTCCGACCACTGTGGACGGTTACGACGCGCCGCTGGACAAGCTGCCGTTGTTCGTCCGCGGCGGCGCTGTCGTGCCGATGTGGGCGGAGGGCACGACGTCCTGGCAGACCCGCGACAAGAGCCGGCTGGACGTCGACGTGTACCCGCAGGGCAAGAGCAGCTTCACCCTCACGGAGGACGACGGCGTCACGCGCGGCTACCAGCGCGGCGAGCAGGCCCGGCAGACGTTCACGGTGGACGCGCCGGGGTCCGGTCCGGGCACGGTGACCGTCGGGATCGGCGCGAGCGCCGGGTCCTATCCCGGCAAACCGGCGGCGCGGAACTACCAGCTGTCCGTCCACACGGGAACGAAACCGGCGGCGGTGCTGGGCGGCCACGGCATGCTGCGGCAGTACGCCAGCAAGGCGGAGCTGGACCAAGCCCCGTCCGGCTGGTGGTACGACCCGTCCGCGCGCGGCGTGGTGCGGGTGAAGACCGGCTCGGTCGATTCCGGTGCCGCTCAGGACATCCGGCTGCTCGGGGCGAGCGCCGTCGGCGGGTTCTTCCCCGCCGACGACAACGCCTCAGTGCGGCTTTCCGCTCCCGCGACGGCCGCTCCGGGCCAGGCCGTGTCGGCAACCGCCAGCTTCACCAACAGCACCCCGCTGCCGGTGCGTGACGTGGCATTGTCCGTGCAGGCCAACGGTTTCCACGCGGAGGCATCGCAGGCTCCGGCGCTCGTGTGGCCGGGTCAGACGGTGCAGGTGCCGGTGCGACTCACCCCGGACGCGGGTCTGCGTCCGGCGGACTACGAGCTGACCGCCACCGCGAAGTACCAGGCCCGGCTGAGCACGCACGAAGCGACCGGGTCAGCGATGGTCACGGTGCCGTACGCGACGGTGGCCGCGGCGTACGGGAACGTCGGGGTCACTGACGCGGCACACGCCGCGAACGGCGACCTCGACGGCAGCGGCAGCAGCTTCCGCGCGGAGGGTCTCGCCGAAGCGGGCTTGAAACCGGGAGCGCAGTTCACCGCGGACGGCGCTCAGGCGACCTGGCCCGACGCCGGTGCCGGGAAGCCGGACAATGTCGTCGCGGGCGGCCAGACCGTCGCCGTGCAGGGCAGCGGCGCCAAGCTGGTCCTGACCGGCACCGGGACCGGATCCGCCGCGAAGGGCCAGGTCGTCGTCCGGTACGCCGACGGCAGCACGAGCCAGGCCGAACTCGGCTTCCCGAACTGGTGCTGCGCCGACCCGGCCCAGTACGGCGCGACCACGGTCGCCTCGGTGCAGGGCAAGAACACGAAGTCCGGTCCGGCCTATCCGACGGTGGCCTACCGGGTGTTCGCGAACTCCGTCCCGCTCGACCCGGGCAAACGGGCCGTCGCGGTCACCCTGCCGTCGAACTCGGCGCTGCACGTTTTCACTGTCGCGATCGCCTGACCGTCCGTGAAGGACAGGCGGATGAAGTCAGCGGCGCGGCGTCAGCTGCAGGATCTGCTCGCCCGCGGTCCGGCCGTTGCCGACCAGGCTGCCGGTGCGGTCGGTCCAAGCGCGCACCGGCGTGGTCTCGCTTCGCCGTCCCGGCTCGGCCGAAAGCGCCAGCACCAGCCCGCTGGAGCGGTTGACCAGCCTGGTCCCGCCGTTCGCCGGGACCAGGAACCATTGCTGAGCAACGCCGGAACCGGCGTTCAGGGTCGGCGCGGTCCCCCAGCCACGGCCCGGAACTCCCAGTGCCAGACCGCTCGCGGCGTTGGTGATGCGGTAAGAACCGTCGCCGACCGGGGTGAACCGCCAGTTCGCTCCATCGCCGGCCAGCCACGAGGGCACGGACGTGGTGCCGGTGCGGCCCGACTGGGCGAGCACGCGACCGGAGCCGATCCGGTAGACGCGGCCCGGGTCGACCAGGGACGCGGCCGGTGCGGCGGACGTGATGGTCACGTCGGCGTAGACGCCGTCGCGGCCGTCCGTGCACGAGATCGAGCAGTACGACCGGAAGGTCTTGCCCACGATCGTCCCGGTGGTCTTGCTCCCCGAGTCGACGAACCAGCGGTACCACGACTGGTCCCGGTACGAACCGGTGTCGCCGATCAGCCGCCACTTCGGGTTCGCCAGGTCCTCGGTCGCGTAGAACCGCTGCGGTCCGACCGAATCGACCGCCTCCGGCTCGCCGATGTACAGCCCGAGGTGCGCGTCGTAGGCGATGTTCATGACGAACAGGTCGGATTTCCGCGGCAGCGTTCCGGCGGCTACCTGCTGGGCGGCGGTGCCGGTGTTCGCCGGGTTGTAGTCCTTCTCCGGCGGCGTGTAGCCGAGAGGGTCGACGTCCGTGGGCACGAGGTTGCTTTCCTTGCCGCCGACGCCAGGCTGCGCCCATCGGCCGTCGTACCACTTCTGCCACGTTCCGGTGCCCATCTTCCCGGACATCGGCGCGCGGGCCACGTGCGCGAGGCCGCTGAACCCGCCGCCGCCCTGACCGGCCTTCGTCACGACGCGGGAACCGTAATAGACGTAGAAGTAGCCGGACTTCGGATCGGCGAACAGCCGCGGATCGCCGTCGCCGTAGTCGAACGTCTGGTTCGGGAACGCCGCCGTGTCGCCGCGTTTCGTCGAGTACGGCGACGTGATCGCGTGCCCGCCGATCCGCCAGGTGCGGCCCCGGTCGGCCGACACCGCCCAGTCGATCGCGTCGTAGTGGGAGAACGAATAGGCGCCGAAGGGTTCGGGGGTGAACTCGTTGTGCACCAAGCCGTACCAGTCACCGGTATCCGGATCGACCCAGGTGCCGACGAGATCGCAGAAGTTCTTCTGGGTGTAGCTGGACCCGGCGGGCGGGTCGGTCGCCTCGCGTCCGGTCGGGCTCGTGTTGCACCGCCAGGTGGTGTCGTTGTTGCGATCGCGCGGCTCGGCCGGGTTCACCGCGTCGCTCAGGCTCGCGTCGCGCTTGGCCGAGTCGAAGTCCTTGCCGGTGTAGAAGTCCCAGACCCGCGGGCCGTCTTTGCCGTAGAGGGCGGCGGACTGCTGGAAATAGAAGGTCCCGTCCCGGTCCAGGAACGGGGCGGCCGGCGTGTCCGTCGGGTACGGGTATTCGGCGACGGCCCCGACCGACACGGAGTAGCCGGGGTCGGCGTGCGCGGCCAAGGGCACGGTGCAGGTCCCGGCGGTGAGGGCCAGGACCGCACCGGCGGTCAACGATGTGCGGAAGCGTGGCATGGCTCGGTTCCTCGCAGGCGATCGGCATCAACAACCGACAAGAACGAACAAGTTCACACAGCTTTAGTGATCGATTGTGCACTGTCAACCCGCCATTCGACCTGCTTCGAGCAGGTCGGGCCGTTTCCGCCCGCGGGTCACGATGCCACCGCGAACCTGAGGGAAAATGTTGACAAGTGATTGGTAAGCGCCAAAAATGCGCAGCAACACGCACTGAGTGTGTGGTCTTCGACCTCGATCAGGTGGTGGCTGATGCGGTTTCACAAGCTCGTGGGCTCGACCTTAGCGGCGACGCTGCTGCTCGCCGGGTGCGGCAGCGGCGACGCGGCGGGCGGCGGCACTGGGGAGAACGCGCTCCCCGGCGCGGCCGAATTCCTTTCCTCGCCCTGTCCGGAGCCGGCGGCGAAACCGGCCGGCGGCGGGCAGCTCGTGTACTGGTCCATGTGGACCGCGGACGAGCCGCAGGGCAAGGTGCTGCAAAAAGCGCTGAAGTGCTTCCAGGACAAGACCGGCGTGAAGGTCGACGTGCAGTGGCTCGGCCGCAAGGCCTACACCCAGAACCTGGTCCCGGCGCTCAACACCGGCACCGTGCCCGACCTGTTCGACCAGGACGTCAGCAAGGTCGGCGCGGCGATCATGACCCCGGGCGGCACGCAGAGCCTCGACGACGTGTACGGCATGAAGATCGGCGAAGGCGACAAGACGGTCAAGGACGTCCTCTCCCTCACCTCGTACGACTTCCCGCAGAACAAGGACCACGAGGGGCACAGCTTCCTCGTGCCGTACGAGATCCAGTCCAGCGCCTGGTGGTACGACAAGGCGACGGCGGGCGGCGCGCTCGGCCAGCCGAAGACCGTGGACGAGCTGATCGGCCTGTTCGACAAGGCGAAGGCGGACGGCAAGGCGGCGGTCAGCCAGGACGGCGACATCCCGTTCTACAACATGTACTACTTCACCCAGCTGGCCGAACGCTACGTCGGCGCGGGCGGGCTGGCGAAGGCGGCGCAGGACCCGACCGGCCGCGCGTGGACCGACGTGCCCGGGTTCCGCGAGGCCGCCGCGCAGACCGCGCGGATCTCGAAGTACTTCATCGACGGCTGGGACGCGGCCAAGTTCCCGCAGATCCAGCAGCGCTGGGCGGACGGCGACGCGCGGTTCCTGTACGTCGGCACCTGGGCGCCCAGCGAAACCCGCGAATACCTGGACAAGCAGGGCGCGGGCACGAAGATCGACTACGGCTCGTTCCAGTTCCCGATGCCGCCCGGCGCCACGCACGACACCGTCGAGCAGATGTCGATCGGCTTCGCCGTGCCCAAGAAGGCCAAGAACGCCGACGCGGCCAAGGCGTTCATCGCCTACTTCCTCAACAAGGGCAACCTCGCCGGCATCCCCGCGGTGGCCGACAACCTGGTGCCCCGGCCCGACCTCGCGGTGCCGGACGACCTGAAGCCGGTCAAGACCGTGATGGACGACCAGAAGAAGGAGCACGTGCTGCAGTACGACGGCATCGACGCGATCGCCGGCGGCAAATGGCAGACCGACGTGTTCGACCCCGCCGACACCGCGCTGCTCAAGGGACAGCTGACCCCGGAGGCGTTCGTGGCGCAGCTCGCGCAGAAGTCCGCCGCCTTCTGGAAGAACCAGCACTGATGGCGACTGTCACGGAGGCGGCCCGGGCCGGGCGGCGGCCCGCGCTCGGGCCGCACCTGAGCCGCAAACGCAAGCTGTTCTGGCCGTTCGCCGCCCCCGCGCTGGCGCTCTACCTCGCGTTCCTGGTGCTGCCGACGATCGCGACCGTGGTGCTCAGCTTCACCAGCTGGTCCGGCGCGGGCGACACGCCGCGGCCGCAGGGCGTCGGGAACTACGTGCGGATGTGGCAGAGCGACGCGTTCCGCTACGCCTTCGGCAACACGCTGATCTACGTCTTCCTCGGCGGCATCGGCACTTTCCTGCTCGCGTTCCTGTTCACCATGGTGCTGCGGGACATGCGCGGCGGGAAGATCGTGCGGGCGATCCTGTTCTTCCCGAACATCGTCGCCCCGGTCGCGCTCGGCATGTTCCTCGGCTTCGTGTTCAAGTACCAGCCGGGCAAACAGGGGCTCGCCAACTACGTGCTGGAGCACCTCGGCGCGGACGCGGCGAAGTTCCTCGCGCCGGAGAACGTGACCGGCGTCGTGACCGCGTCGCTGATCTGGGCCAGTTCCGGCTTCTACATCACCATCCTGATGGCCGCGGTGGACCAGATCCCGCCGTACCTCTACGAGGACGCGGACCTGGGCGGGGCCTCGCCCTGGCAGAAGTTCCGCTCCATCACGCTCCCGCTCACCTGGGACGTGGTGGGCGTGGCCGGGGTGCTGTGGACGATCAACGCGCTCAAGATCTTCGAACTCGTCTTCGTGCTCGCCGGGCCGGGCACCTACGCGCCGCCGAACCGGGCGTGGACGCTCGGCATCTACGTGTTCGACCGGACCTTCGGCTCGAACGGCACGCCGGACTTCGGCGCGGCCTGCGCCTGCGCGGTCGCGATGATCGCGCTCGTCTCGATCCTCGTCGTCCTCCTGCGCCGGTTGATGCGCCGTGACGCCATCCAGTTCTGAAGGAGACCCTGTGACCGTCACGGAAGCGCCGCCGCGCGGCTCCGCCCCGGGCAAGCCCCGGCGCACCCCGCCGCGCCGTCCCCGCCCGGCTCCCGGCAGCCGCAGGCTCAGCCCGCTGCGGCTGCTCGGCTCCGTGCTCGTGTGGCTGTTCACCGCGGGCAACCTGCTGGTGCTGTACTGGCTGATCACCGCGTCGTTCAAGACCCCGGTGGAGATCTTCACGAAGCCGTTCGCCCTTCCCTACCAATGGTTCCACGTCGGCAAGCCGTTCCGGAATTTCGTCTACGCCTGGAACAACGCCGGATTCGGCGACGCCGTGCTGTCCACAGTGGTCCTCGTCGGGCTGGCGACGATCGCTACGGTCGCGGTCTCCGCGCCGTGCGCGTATGCGCTGACCCGGCTCGGCGTGCGCGGTTCGGGCGTGCTGACCAACGGCGTCGCGATCGGCATGGGGGTGCCGTTCCAGACCGTGATCATCCCGCTGTTCGTCGCGTTCAGCGAAATCCACCTGGACAACCAATACGGGCTGTTCGTGCTCTACGTAGCGCTGTCCATACCGTTCACGGTGTTCCTCCTGACCGGGTTCTTCCGTTCTCTGCCCGACGAAATCGAAGAGGCCGCGGTGCTCGATGGCGCCTCACCGGTGCGGGTGTTCGTCTCGGTGGTGCTGCCGCTGGCCCGCGGCGGCGTGGTCACCGCGCTGACGCTCAACGCGATCGGGCTGTGGAACGAAACCCTGCTGGCGATCGTGTTCCTCAAGGACCAGGCCCACTTCACGCTCTCGCGCGCGCTGTTCACCTTCTACGGCGCGGCGAGCTACCAGTCCGAGTACGGCGGGCTGATCGCCGGGGTGGCGATCGTCGTGCTCCCGATGCTGCTGCTCTACGTCGTGCTCGCCCGCCGGATCATCACCGGCCTGACCCTCGGCGCCGGAAAGTAGGACTTCGATGGCCACCGTGAGCTTCACCGACACCACCCGCTACTACGCCGGGGTCGAACGCCCCGCGGTGGACGGGCTCGACCTCGAGGTCGCCGACGGCGAATTCCTCGTGCTGGTCGGCCCGTCCGGCTGCGGCAAATCGACCACCCTGCGGATGCTCGCCGGGCTGGAGGGCGTGGACGAGGGCTCGATCCGCATCGGCGACAAGGACGTCACCGAACTCCCGCCGAAGGAACGGGACATCGCGATGGTGTTCCAGAACTACGCGCTCTACCCGCACATGACCGTCGCGGAGAACATCGGTTTCCACCTCAAGCTCGCGCGCATGCCGAAGGGCGAACGGGACCGCCGCGTCCGCGAAGCCGCGACCACCCTGGACCTGACCGAATACCTCGACCGCCGCCCGGCGAAGCTGTCCGGCGGGCAGCGGCAGCGGGTGGCGATGGGCCGGGCGATCGTGCGGGAGCCGAGCGTGTTCCTGATGGACGAGCCGCTGTCCAATCTGGACGCCAAGCTGCGGGTGCAGACTCGCACGCAGATCGCGTCGCTGCAACGGCGGCTCGGCACCACCACGCTGTACGTCACGCACGACCAGATCGAGGCGATGACCATGGGCGACCGAGTCGCTGTGCTGCGCGACGGCGTGCTGCAGCAATGCGATTCCCCGGTCGGGCTGTTCGAGCGGCCGCGCAACGTGTTCGTCGCGGGCTTCATCGGCTCCCCCGCGATGAACCTCATCGAGACCACAGTGGACGGTTCCGGCGCGGCGGCGGGCGACGGCACGCTCCCGCTCACCCCCGCGCAGCGGTCCGCGCTGACCGGGCCGGGGATCGTCGTCGGCGTGCGGCCGGAAGGCTGGGACATCGGCAGTGCCGGATATCGCGCGGTCGTGGAAGTGGTCGAGGAACTCGGCAGCGACCAGTACCTCTACTGCCGGACCGGGGACCGCGTGCTGACCGTCCGGACCCCGGGCATGGCGCCGTGGAAACGCGGCGAGGAGATCACCCTCGCCCCGCGGACCGGCGCGGCGCACTTGTTCGACGCCGCCACCGGCGAACGGCTGCCTGACGCATGAGCACGATCACCCGCACCGAACTCGTGCTCCCGGCGGCCGAATTGGGGCCGGAAAACCCGTTGCCGCCGTTGCGGCGGACCGAACCGGCGGCTTCGGTGTCCAACGTGGACGAACTGCCCGCGGACCTGGCGGCGAACCTTTCCTACGGCAGGCTGGACACGGTGCTGCCGTGCCGGATGCAGGACGGGTACGGCCGCGACCGGACCGAACAGCGGCTGCCCGCGCTCGTGCTGGAGAACGAGCGGCTGCGCGCCACCGTCCTGCCCGGGCTCGGCGGGCGGCTGCATTCGCTGCTGGACAAGGAAACCGGCCGGGACCTGGTGTACCGCAACCCGGTGTTCCAGCCGGCGAACCTGGCGCTGCGCGACGCGTGGTTCGCCGGCGGCGTCGAGTGGAACCTCGGCAGCACTGGGCACACCACGCTGACCTGCGCGCCGATGTTCGCCGCCGAAGCACCCGGCCCCGGCGGCGAGCCGGTGCTGCGGCTGTGGGAGTGGGAACGCACCCGCGACCTGCCGTACCAGCTGGATTTCTGGCTTCCCGACGGGTCGCGGCAGCTGTTCGTGGGCGTGCGGATCCGCAACCCGCACGCTCACGACGTGCCGGTGTACTGGTGGTCCAACACCGCGGTGACGCAGACGGCCGGGACCCGCGTGCTGGCCCCTGCGAGCAAGGCCTGGCACTACGGCTACTCCGGGCGGTTGGAACTCGTCGACGTCGCGGACGAACTCACCTACCCCGCACGGGCGGAGGCGGCGGCCGACTACTTCTTCGAGGTCGATGGGCCGCCGTGGATCGCCGCCGTCGACGCAGCCGGATACGGGCTCGGGCAGGCGTCCACGGCGCGGCTGCGCGGGCGGAAGCTCTTCGTGTGGGGCGAATCCGCGGGCGGGCGGCGGTGGCAGGAATGGCTCGCCCCGGGCATGGAGGGCTACCTCGAAATCCAGGCCGGGCTGGCGCGGACGCAGCTCGAACACCTGCGGCTGCCCGCGGGCACCTCGTGGGACTGGCTGGAAAGCTACGGCCCGGTCGCGGCCGACCCGGAGATCACGCACGGACCGGACTGGCCCGCCGCGCTCGCCTCGGTCGCCGCCGAACTGCCCGCCGCGGAGGAATTGGACCGGCGCTGGCGAGAATGGCGTGCAGCCGCCGATGCCGCGCCACGAGAACTCCTGGCAACCGGATCCGGCTGGGGCGCGCTGGAAACCCGCCGGATGCTGACGGAACTGCCCGGCACGCCGTTTCCCGAGGACAGTCTCGGCGCGGCCCAGCAACCGTGGCTGGATCTGCTCGACGGCGTGGCGCCCCGGTCCGACCCCGCCGCCGAACCGCCGGACACCCTGGTCAACCGCCACTGGGCCGAACTGCTGGAGGCGGTACCCGACGAAGGCTGGCTCACCTGGTACCACCGGGGAATCGCGCGCTGGGCGGCAGGCGACCGCGACGGCGCGAAGGCCGCGTGGCATCAGTCGCTGGAGGCAGAGCCGAACGGCTGGGCATGGCGCAACCTCGCCGTCGCCCAGGAAGATCCGGCGCGCGCCGCGGAGTACTACCGGCAGGCATTGGACCTGCTGCCGAAACTGGCTCCGCTCGCCGTGGAAGCCGTCACCGCGCAGCTCGCCGCCGGAGATCCCGGCACCGCACGGGAAATGCTCGAACCGTGGCCGGCCGAGGGCAGGTTCGCGTTGCTGCGGGCGCGAACCTCGCTCGCGCTCGGCGATCGCGAAGGGGCGCGCGAGGTCTACGAGCGCGGCTTCACGGTGCCCGGGATCCGCGAGGGAGAGACGTCGCTGAGCGATGTGTGGCACGCGATCTCCCCTGGCCCGCTGCCCGCCGAATACGATTTCCGGATGAAAACCGGTGGTGGGGCCGGATGAGCGCGACCGGCCAGATGGGTGAACAATGGCGCGGCGGCGGGCGCGCAGGGAATGGGTCGAAGGGAGCACAAGCCGATGGCTCGGCATGAACGGTTGAGCACACTGTTGGACCTCTTGGCGAAGCGGGAGAAACTCGACGTCGAAGAGGTGGCCGCGGAGCTGAACGTCTCCGCCGCCACGATCCGCCGCGACCTGGACCACCTCGCCGAACAGCAGCTGCTCACCCGCACCCACGGTGGAGCCGTCGCGAACGACCTCGCCTACGACCTGCCGTTGCGGTACAAAACCGCCCGCCACGCCCCGGAAAAACAGCGGATCAGCGCCGCGGCCGCGGCACTGGTGTCCAACGGCATGGTGGTCGGCCTCAACGGCGGCACCACGACCGCGGGCGTCGCCCGGGCACTGGCCATGCGCGCGGACCTCGCCGACGCCCCCGGCCTCACCATCGTGACCAACGCGCTCAACATCGCCCACGAGCTCGCGGTGCGGCCGAACATGAAGATCGTCGTCACCGGAGGGGTCGCCCGCCCGCAGTCCTTCGAACTGAGCGGCCCGCTGGCGACCCTGGTGCTCAGCCAGCTCAGCCTGGACCTGCTGTTCCTCGGCGTGGACGCGCTGCACCCGGCCGCGGGCGCGTTCGCCTGCCACGAAGGCGAGGCGGACATCAACCGGCTCATGGTCAACAACGCCGCCCGCGTGGTGGCGGTGGCGGACAGCTCGAAACTCGGCCGCCGCGCCTTCGCCCGCATCTGCGACATCACCGACGTCCACGAGGTCGTGACCGACAGCGACGCCGATCCCGACGTCACCGCCGCGCTCAAGGCCGCCGGAATCCCGGTCCAGATCGCCTGAAACCCGGCTCCGGCCCGCCGTCCGCCGCTGCTCCCGCGGACGGCGGTTCTGTCGTGCCCGGGTCCATTCAGGACACCCCCTTTCCGCGCCGCGTTCCCGCTCACCGGGCCTTGACAAAGCCGCTGCGCGATGTGCTTACTACTGCAAGTTCGAGCGTCACCTTGAGCATATTCACGCAGAATAGGAGGCTCCAGTGCCTCGACGACTCGCGTACGCGGCGGCCGGGCTCATCCTCACCGGCTCCGTCGCGACTCCTGCCGCGGCGCAACCGCTCACCTCGATCTCCGTGCCGCGCGGTCCCGACTCCCCCGGCTACCAGCTGCGCATCGACACCGCCCGCCTCGGCCTGAGTCTTACGCGCGGCGGCGAACAATTGCTGCGCACCGCGTCCGACGCGTTCACCTTCGACGGCGGCGTGGCGACGCGCGTGCGGTCGATCTCGCGAGACGGCGCGACCGTCGTCGCCACCGCCGACAGCACGGCGGGCCGCCCGGTGACCCTGCGGATCACCCCGCACCAGGACCGCTTTGATCTGAAGTGGACAGTCGACGGACTCGCCGCCGGACAGCGCGCGACCCACTTCGACCTCACGACGTCCGGCTATTGGTACGGCGGCGGCGAAACCAGCGAAGGGAAAGCCCAGCCGTATCCGCTTTCCGCCGGAACGGTGGACGAGCCGGAGTTCTCCCCCGCCAGCTACATGATGCAGGAACCCTACTTCTTCACGTCGAAATCGGTCGGGCTCTTCGTTCGCACCGCGCAGCCGATGAAGGTCGCGATGACAGGCGGGCGCGCCGACCTGACCGTGACGAACTCCGCGGAGTACTCGAGCACGGTGTTCGTGGAGTCGAACCGCCGAGCGGTGTACGACGACTACGTCGGCGAGGTCGGCAAGCCGGCCAAGAGCGACGCGACCGACGCCGAGTACGCGAGTCCACTGTGGAATTCCTGGGCGCAGTACTACCGCGACATCGACCAGGACAAAGTGCTTTCGTGGGCACGCGATCTGAAAGCGGCGGGCGTCGCCGGGCACACCGTGCAGCTCGACGACAAATGGGAATCCAACTACGGCAACCTGACCTTCGACCCGAAGACGTTCCCGGACCCGAAGAAACTGGCCGACGGGATCCACGCGATGGGCCAGAAGTTCGGCCTGTGGACCACGTTCTGGATCAACCTCGACTCGGCGAACTACGCCTACGCCCGCGACCACGGCTATCTGGTGCGCGCCAAGGGAAATCCGGCCCAGCCGTGCACGGTGACCTGGTGGAACGGCACCGCAGGCATCATCGACCTCGGCAATCCGCAGGCCCGCGAGTGGTACACCGGCAACCTGCGCAAGCTGATGGCCGACTACGGCGTCGACGGCTTCAAGTTCGACACCCGCTTCTTCGACGACCGCTGCGCCGCCACCGGGAACCTGACCCCGCAGGACTACCAGAAGCTCGGCGCGGACATGACCGACGCGTTCGACCAGCAGGGCGCGGGCATCCGCACGCACTGGGGCAACCAGCGCTACGGCTTCGTGATCCGGGCGGTCGACGCGGACACCACGTGGGACGGCCTGCGCACCTCGCTGCGCCGGGCGTCGGCGATCTCGGCCAACGGCTACCCGTTCGTCGAGACGGACATGATCGGCGGCTCGAACAGCATGCCGCCGCCGTCGCGCGAGGTGCTCGTGCGCTGGGCGCAGGCCGCGTCGCTGATGCCGCTGATGTACGCGTCGACGTCCCCGGTGACGACGGTCGACACCACCACCGGCAAGCCGGTCGCCTACCCGGCCGACACCGCGAAACTGTACGCCGCCGCGGTCCGCACCCACGCGAAACTGGCGGGCTACCTGAAAACCCAGGTACAGCAGGCGGTCGCGGACGGCACGCCGATCATGCGGCCGGTGTACTTCGACTTCCCCGCCGACCACCGCTTCGACACCGTCGACGACGAGTGGATGCTCGGCCCCGCCCTGCTGGCGGCCCCGATGATCACCGCGGGCGCCTCCCGCGACATCGCGCTGCCTTCGGGACTGTGGTTCGACCCACACACCAAGCGAGTCGAAAACGGCGGCCGGACCCTGCACGATTACGCGGCGCCGCTGGACACGACGCCGATGTTCGTCCGGATCGGCGCTCCCGGCTGGACGGAGCTCGCGGCGAAGCTGTGAGTCGCCGACTGGGCGTCCTCGCGGCGTCCGGGCGCATGGCCGTGACCCAGCAGCTCGCCCGCATTTCCGCCGCGCACCTTGCCGCCCGTCGGCAGTCGGCGGAAACGCTGGGCGAACTGCTGGGTCACGGCGGGAACTGACCGGAGTCGACGACTAGACCCTCGCGCTGCTGCGACGCGGGTTCGACGGCTACGAAGAAGTCAATCCGGCCTACCGAGATGTGCTCTACTCGATCGACGGACATCCGGTGACCGCGCTGGAGCCACGGCACGTCGCAGCGTTGCACGGCATCACCCGGAGTCGGTCCGCGCCGTCGTGCCGTCGTCCCTGGAGCAGATCGAGGCCGAGCTGGGCTCGCTCGCGCGGACGGTAACCGGCGACCTAGCGGGGCAGCATTCGGCGCGATTTCTATGCGGAAGCTGCCCGCCGTGAGCTGGCCGTCGCGCTGTGGTGGGACTGACCCGTCAAAGCCCCCGCAAGACCCGCTCCAGCGCCGCCCGGCCCGCAGGACCCCAGTGCGGTTTCCCGCCGGGCAGGCCCTGGTCCCCGTTCTGTCCCATGAGGATCAGGAAGAGGCCCTTCATCGCGGCCAGCCCGCGGGCACGCCGGATCGCCGCCTCGTCCGCCCGCGCGTAGCTCTCGAAGAACCGCGCGGCCGTGCCCGCGGGCAGCAGCACCCAGGCAGCAACGAGATCCCACGCCGGATCACCGGCGAACAGGTCGCCGAAATCCACGATGCCCGAGAGGGTTCCTTCTGAGACAACAACATTCGCCGGATGCAGGTCGCCGTGCACCCACACCGGCGGACCCTCCCACGCGCGGGCCGCGACGGCGTCGTCCCAGACTGCCCGGACGTCGTCCGCGAGGCTGTCGAGGGCAACTGCCTCGAGGAATTCCTCGAAGCCGCCCGTGCAATCCCGGGGATGGGCACCGCGATCCGCGGCGATCGGCGCGTCGACAGGGGCCTCCACGTGGAGCGCCCGGAGGAAATCCGCCAGCGTGTCGGCCGCGTGGACGCCGCGGCTGATCGTGCCGCGGTCGAGCGGTTCGCCGGGGACCCACGTCATCACGGTCCAGTGCTTGGGGAAACGCTCGGACGGTTCGCCGAACCGCACGGGCGCCGGCACCGGGAGCGGCAGACGCGGGGCCAGCACCGGCAGCCACCGGCGTTCCTTGAGCTGAAGCTGCGGGGTGGGGTCCATCCGCTGCATGCGGACGGCGAGTTCGTCCCCGAGCCGCCACATCTGGTTGCCCCAGCCGCCCGCCACCTCGCGGATCGGCAGACCGGCCAGATCCGGGTGCTGGTCCCGGAGCAGGTCGCGGACCAGATCTGCGGTGACGTCGGCGGTGGGCATGGGAAGGGACAGTACCGAGACGGCGGCCGACGCAGTCTGCCCGGCCGTGGACAAAATTGTCTGCACTCGCCGCTTGACACAATCTCCAGTGCGCGCTATAGAAATGGATATACGCGATAGCTGACCTGGGTGCCGAAACAACGTAGCCGGGGAGTGATCGACGATGCCGGACACCATCAGCCGCCAGGGCGCGACTGCCCGCGAATTCGTCGAGCTGATCTGCGCCGATCCGGTCTGGTTGCGCGCCGAGTTCGAGGCGATCGTGACCGCCGCGGTGCTCCCGCCGTTGCACCCCAACGACTTTCCCCCGCGCAGCACCGGAAACTCGGCCGAGGAGCGGGTTCCGGCGAGCTTGTGGCGGGCTTGGCCGCCAGAGCACCGGGAGCGTTCTCCTCCGGCAAGCAGCAGGCACCACACCCGACAGCCGTGACATCTCTGGGGAGGTGATACCGGAGACGGGGAAGGTCTGCCACGACGCCCGGCCGAAGAGGCTCGCACAGCCCCGGCATCGCGTCTCGTGACGTGGTCCCGCGACCGCCCCGCCGCCGCACAGCACTGCACGGTTGCTTTTCACCCGAACTGGTTCCGGCCCCGCCGCTTGCGTCCGGCGGGGCCGGATCTCCGCGACAGCCCCGACAAGCGAACGCCCGCCCCGGCGGCGGGCACGTGGGAAGGAGAAAGGGAGGCGCATGGTCATGTTGATGCGAACTGACCCGTTCCGGGAGCTCGATCGGCTGACCCAGCAGTTCTTCGGCGGCAACGGCACCGCCACCCGTCCGGCGGTGATGCTGATGGACGCCTACCGGTCCGGCAACGACTACGTGGTGCAGTTCGACCTGCCCGGCGTCGCGCCGGAGTCGATCGACCTGGACGTCGAGCGCAACGTGCTGACCGTCAAGGCCGAACGCAGGCCAGACTACGGCGAGGACGCGGAGGTCCAGGTCTCCGAGCGGCCGCGCGGGGTGTTCTCCCGCCAGCTGTTCCTCGGCGACACCCTCGACACCGACAGCATCAAAGCCGACTACGACGCGGGCGTGCTCACCCTGCGGGTGCCGATCGCCGAACAGGCCAAGCCGCGCAAGATCGCCATCGGCGGCGGCGGCGGAGCCAAGCAGATCCGCGCCTGACCGATATCGGCCCCGCCCCGAGGCGGGCGGGGCCACGAACTCTCCGCGGTTTCCCGCCCCACTGCTCATGCTCGGACGAGGACTGTCCAATCGCGACACCGCCGCCGGGCTGGGCTGAGCGCCAGCCGGGCCGGGGCCCTTCGGCTGAATCGCTTCGATCGGTGATTGCCGGGAACTCGTTGAGGAAAGCGGCAGTACTCAACGGAGGTCGTACTGGATGTCGATCCCCGAACCCGGCCCGCCGTTGCTGTTGATCGTCAGCCATCCGTGGTCGTACACGTCCGCGAGCTTGTACTCGAACCCGAAGTCGTACTTCTTGTCTCGGCCGAACGTCCCCGGCATCTCCCCCAACTGCATCGCCCCGTGCGGCGATTTGCTCTCGCCGCTGTCCGGATCCGTGACGTAGACGACCGGGCCCAGCGCCAGGCTCAGGTCGCTGTTCAGTTCGGAGTCGGTGCTGGTCTCCACGTGCACCATCACCGCCATGACCTGTTCGGAGCCGTACTTCGACCGCTGCTTCGCGATCTTGGTGACGGTGAACGACGGATCCGTCGGCGCGACAGCCGAAGAACGCGAGAAGTGCACGACCTCGCCGACCTTCTTCACCGGATTGCCCCGCGGGCCGGTCGACCCGGCGGACTGTGCCGCCTCGGGCGTGGACAGCGCGGCGGACGACGCCTCCGTAGTAACGGTCACAGTGACCGTTGGCGGTGCGCTCGCCACCGCGGCATCGCCATTCCCGGAGCAGCCGGCGGAAAGCGCCGCTGCGGTCGCCACCGCGCAGAGCAGCAACGACGAACTTGGTCTCATCAAGGAACTCCCGGTCGATCAGCATGACGACGCGACCGCACCGAAGGCTTTCTTCTCGATCGCAGCACACAAGTCGCAATGACCCGATCGACCGTTACGAAAGCTGTCCGCACCAGACCGAATCCCTCCCGCCTCCGGTCGGCGGTAGCGCGCCACCCCGCTCTCCGCCACCCTGGGCAGTCGAGGACGGGAGGCCGCACGTGAAGGTCGTCATCGCCGGCGCGGGCATCGGCGGGCTGACCGCTGCCCTGCGGCTGCACCGCGAAGGCATCGACTGCGCGGTGTACGAACAGAGCACCCGCGTCGCCGAGCTCGGGGTCGGGATCAATGCCTTGCCGCACGCGGTCAAGGAGCTCGCCGCGCTCGGGTTGCTCGGCCAGCTGGACGAGATCGGGATCCGCACCCGCGAGCTGTTCTACACCCATCGGCTCGGGCAGGTGATCCTGCGCAAGCCGTGCGGGCTCGACGCCGGGTTCACGCTCCCCCAGTACTGCCTGCACCGCGGCAGGCTGCGGAACATGCTGCTGCAAGCGGTCCAGACCCGGCTGGGTCCGGAGGCGGTGCGGACCGGGCATCGGCTGACCGGGTTCGAGCAGGACGCGCAGGGCGTGCGGGTGCGTTTCGCGGAGCGGGGAAGCGGCGAAGAGGTGACCGTGGCCGGGGACGTCCTGGTGGCGGCCGACGGGATCCACTCGGCCGCGCGGTCACTCCTGTTCCCCGAGGAAGGGCCGCCGCGCTGGAACGGGGTCTTGATGTGGCGCGGCGCCACCGACTGGCCCGCGTTCGGCGGCGGCGCTTCGATGATCGTCTCCGGCGGCACCGCGGCCAAGCTGGTGATCTATCCGATCGGGCCGGGCCGGAGCGCGGGCACCCGGCTCACCAACTGGGCGGTTTGCGTTCAGACCGGGCGGCCCGGCGACTCTCCCCCGGACCGGCAGGACTGGGCCAAACCCGGCGACCGCGCGGAGCTGGCCCGGCACGTCGAGCGGTTCCGGTGCCCGGAGGTCGACCACGCCGCGCTGGCCGAGGCCACCGAGGAGATCTTCGAGTTCCCGATGTGCGACCGGGACCCGCTGCCCGCCTGGTCGCACGGACGCGTGACGCTGCTCGGCGACGCCGCCCATCCGATGTACCCGATGGGCTCCAACGGCGCCGGCCAGGCGATTCTCGACGCGTCCAGTCTCGCCGCGCAGCTGACGCGGCACGCCGATCCCGCCGAGGCGCTGCGCGCGTACGAAGCCGACCGGCTGGCCGCCACCGGCGAGATCGTGCTGCGCAACCGCCGGGGCGGCCCGGAAAACGTCATCGACGAGGTCGAGCGGCGCGCGCCGGACGGCTTCGACCGTCTCGAAGACGTCATCGACGCGGCGACGCTCGACGCGATCGTCAGTGGCTACGCACAGGTTTCCGGGGCGTCCCAGCAGCAGGTGAACCGCACCTGAGGTCAGGCGCCCTCCACCGAACCGGGCGGCAGGAAGTCGACGTCGTGCAGCGCCGACACCCGGACCACCTCGGCCGGGTCGGTCAGGTTGTGCAGCTTGTCGAACAGCGTCGCCAGCTTCCCGGCCGGGCTCACCCAGAACAGTCCCCGGGTCATGCCCTCGCTGCGGTTGTAATAAGCGTGCGGGAGCCCCTTCGGCATCCGCACGGTGTCGCCGGGGCCGGCGGTCTCCCACTGGCCGTCGAGGTAGAGCGTGAAGACGCCCTCCAGGATGTAGATGTGCTCGTCCTGCGTCGGATGAACGTGCGGCGGCACCCCGGTGCCGGGCGGATCGAGGGTCTCGAACGCGAAGCTCGATTCGCTGGCCGCCTTCATCGAGTAGGTGTGGCCGAGCACGTTCCACACCTTGTTCCGCATGCCCTCGCGGGCGGGCGTGATCCCCTTGGGCAGGGGACCTAGCACGATTTCCTCGCCGGTCATCACACCTCCTGGCCGATGGTTTCGTCCGACAGGGACTCTGCGCTATCCGGACGCCGGTGTACAGGTGCCATTCACGAGAACGCGAGAACGCCGTCCGCGAGAACCGGCGTCCCGTCCGTCCTGCGCACCTCGAAGGCGACGGCATAGGGAAGCGTCCGGCCCGCGTGGACCAACAGCGTCGTCCCGGGGAAAACCGGGTTCGTGAAGCGGCATTCGACCCCAGTGGGCTCGCCCAGGTAAACGCGGATCCGCGCGCATTCGCTGTAGACGACCGCGTTGGTCGCGCGGCCTCGAAGGACTCGATACGGACGAGTCCAGCAGCATCGGACGGCTCGCGCTTTGGCAATGGGGCCGCGATCTCGTCGCCTTCGCGCGGGTGCCCGCCGCGGTACGTGAGGGGAACCCTGACGGAACCAGCTTGGGTTCTAGTGGTGGTTGCAACGCCTGAGTTGGGCAGGGGTTGCAGTGGTCGTGGTCGGGCGTGGTCGGGCTCCGCGGGGCCGGGTGAGGCTGGCGGCGGAACGCCGCCGCTATTTTGATCTTGTGGCGGAGGGCGTGGGCACGGTCGAGGCGTGCCGCAGGGTCGGGGTCGACCGCAGGACCGGGCACTATTGGCGGCACGGGCGACCGAGCCGGGCGGGCGCGACCGCGCGCCCGGCCGCGCGGCCCGGGCCGGACTCGGGCCGGTTCCTGAGCGCGGGCGAGCGGATCGCGATCGCGGACGGGCTGGCGGCGGGCCGCTCGCGGCGGGCGATCGCGGCCGAGCTGGGCCGCAGCCCGTCCACGATCAGCCGGGAGATCGCCCGCAACGCCCGCCCCTGCGGCGACTACCGGCCCCACGCCGCCCACGACCTCGCCCGGGCACGGCGCCCGCGACCGAAAACAGGCAAGATCGCGGCCTGCCCCGAACTGCGGGACCGGGTGCAGGCGATGCTGACCGACAAATTCAGCCCGGAGCAGATCGCCGCCCGGCTGCGCCGCGACCACCCCGACCGGCCGGAGCTGCACGTGACCCACGAAACGATCTACCAGGCCCTCTACGTCCAAGGCCGCGGCGAACTGCGCCGCGAGCTGGCCCGCGCCCTGCGCACCGGCCGCACCATGCGCAAACCCCGCGCCAGCAGCGAACAACGCCGGCCCCGCTTCGCCGAACCCATGGTCATGATCAGCGACCGGCCCGCCGAAGCCGCCGACCGCGCCGTCCCCGGCCATTGGGAAGGCGACCTGATCATCGGCAAGGACAACGCTTCCGCCATCGCCACCCTCGTCGACCGCTCCACCCGCTACACCCTGCTCGTCGCGCTGCCCGACGGCCGCGGCGCCGACGCCGTCCGCGACGCCCTCGCCGACACCGCCGCGACCCTGCCCGCACACCTGCGACGATCCCTGACCTGGGACCAGGGCAGCGAAATGGGCCGCCACCACGAATTCACCGTCGCCACCGGCATCCCCGTCTACTTCTGCGACCCCCACAGCCCCTGGCAACGCGGCAGCAACGAAAACACCAACGGCCTGCTGCGCCAGTACTTCCCCAAAAGCACCGACCTCTCAGTCCACACCCCCGAACACCTCGCCGCCGTCGCCGCACAACTCAACCGCCGACCCCGCAAAACACTCAACTGGGACACCCCAGCCGAACGCCTCGCTACACTCCTCGCCGAAACCAGTTGAACCACCCGCGTTGCAACAACCCCTCGAATCCACCCAGATTCCCTCAGGGTTCCCCTCACGGCTTTGAACCTGAGCTGCGCGGGCGCTCAATTGTACTCGGAGATCTCCACCCCGAACGTCCCCGGTTCCAGTGCCTCGAAGATGTGCGGCACGTCCCCCGGATAGCAGATGTAGTCCCCCGGCAGCAGCTCAACCGGGTCGTCCATGATGCCGATCCGCGCGCGGCCGGCGCACAGGACGGTGTGCTCGACCACGCCGCTCATGTGCGGATCCGACCGCCGCGGGACGCCGGGCTCGGCGCTGACCAGGTAGATGTCCCGGCGAGCCGCGGACGGGCACGCGGACAGCAGCGTGCACGCGTAGTCGGCGTGTTCGGCGAACACCGTCGGGCCCTTGCCCGCGCGGATCACCTTCACCTCCTGCCGCTCCGGTTCGACCAGCCGGGAGAACGGCACGTCCAGCGCGACGCCGAGCGCCCACAGCGTCTCCACGCTCGGGTTGCCCGCCCCCGATTCCAGCTGGGACAACGTGGATTTCGCCAGGCCGGCCCGGCGCGCGACCTCGGTCAGCGAGAGGCCGGCGCGGGCCCGCTCGCGGCGCAGGGACGCCGCGATGATCTCCAGCGGCGCACCCGTGCTCTCGTTCGGCATGTGTGTTCGCTCCATCAGTCTTCTCGTTCGCCTTGACGAACAGGCCCCGACGTGTTCAGCATAGGACACTATGCGTTCGATTTGGCGAACACTCGACCGCGGCCTCGCCCGCGACATCGGTCTCGTGTGCCTGGCCGACACCCTCGTAGGCGTGTCCTACGGCGCCATCGCGGTGGGCTCCGGCTTCCCGCTGTGGGCGCCGATGCTGCTCTCCCTGCTGGTTTTCGCCGGCGCGTCGCAGTTCATGTTCGTCGGCATCGTCGCCTCGGGCGGCAATCCGCTCGCCGCGGTGGCCGCCGGACTGCTGGTGAACGCGCGGCACGTGCCGTTCGGCTTCGCGGTCGGCGACGCGCTCGGGCGCGGGCTGCTCGGACGACTGGCCGGAAGCCACCTGATGATCGACGAATCGGTGGCATTCGCGCTGGCCCAGCGCGACGCGGCCCGGCGGCGGGCAGCCTACTGGGCGTGCGGCGCCGGGCTCTTCGTGTGCTGGAACCTCGGGGTCGTCGTGGGCGCGTTCGCCGGGTCCGCGATCAGCGACACCGACGCGTTCGGCCTGGACGCCGCCTTCCCGGCGGTGCTGCTGGCGCTGGTGCTGCCGTCGCTGAAGGACCGGGCGTCGCGGCTGCCGGTGCTGATCGGCGTGGTGGTCGCGCTCGCGGCCACTCCCCTGCTCCCGGCGGGCCTGCCGGTGCTGCTGGCGCTGGTCGGAGTGGTCGCGGGCGCCGCCGCGAAGGAGCCGAAGTCCCTGGAAGGAGCGCACTGATGGACGGCGCGGAACTGATAATCGCGACGCTCGTGCTGGCGGCCGGGACGTTCGCGTTCCGGCTCGCCGGGCCGCTGCTGCGCACGAAAGTGCGATTGTCCCCGAGGGCCGAACGGCTGATGACGCTGTCGGCGGTGGTGCTGCTTGCCGCGCTGGTCGCGACCAGCGCACTGACCGAGGGGCCCGAATTCGCCGGGATCGCCCGGCCCGCCGGGGTGCTGGTGGGCGGGGTGCTCGCGTGGCGGAAGGCCCCGTTCGTGGTGGTCGTGATCGCGGCGGCGGCGACGGCTGCGTTGCTCCGGCTCGCCGGGGTGCCGTAACCGTTCCCGGAACAATTGCGCAGCGAATTCCCGGTGGGATTTTCCGCACTCGATCTTCCGGCGGGAAAATACCGATCAGGAGCGGGAGAGGAATGCTCGCCTCCCGCTCCTGATCGGCGGGGAAATCAGTTTCGGTTCATCGAGCGGAAACGGCTCGCGAACCGGTCGTGCCGACCGCGCCGCACGTCGGTTCGTCCGGCTGGGCCGACACGCTCACCGCGTCCCACGCCGCCTTCACCGAGTTGAATTCGGTGCAGCCGTTGGGGAACAGGTTCTTCGCCGCGGTCAGCGTCCAGGTGCGGTAGCTCTGGTAGGAGCTGCCGCTGGTCTTGAGCAGCATCGCGTTGTAGAAGATCTGCACCGCGGTCTTCACGCCGAGCCCGGTGACCGTGGAGTTGTTGCAGGTCGGGCTGGTCGGCTGGCCGTTGGTCGGGTTCGACCCCTCGGCGAGGAGATAGAACCAGTGGTTGCCGGGGCCGGCCGCGGCGTGCACCTCGGTGCCGGGAATCGAGCTGTCGTAGCAGTTCGCGTGGCCGAGCTGGGACGGGTCGTACATGTTGCGGATCGGCCCGCTGCCGACGAGGTTCACCTGGTTGCCGACGAGGAAGTCCGGGACCGCGTACGGCGCGGGCTCGTTCGCGAACCACTCCGACGAGGCGCCGAAGACGTCCGCGACGAATTCCTGGGTGCCGCTGCCGGACATGCTGCCCGGGGTGTGGTCGTCGATGCCGTGGCCGAACTCGTGCCCGATCACGTCGAGCGAGCCGATCCACTGGCCCGCGGTGTTGTTCCCGACCTGGACCTGGGTGCCGTCGTAGTAGGCGTTCTGCTCGTTGAGGCCGACGCGGATCGGCCAGGCGCCGCCGTTGCCGTCGAAGCTGTTGCGGCCCAGCCATTGCGACAGCATCTTGTTCTCTTGCTGGATGCCGTACAGCGCGTCGGCGCAGCCGGTTTCCCGGTCGGTCTCGTCGCCGTTGCCCCAGCTGTCCGTCGACTTGGTGAAGGTCTGCTGGGTGTCCGCGTCCTGGCAGCTGAGGTTCGCGATGTTCGGGTCGGTCATCGAGTATCCGCCCGCGCCGTCCGAGGACGTGTCGAGGTGCAGCGGCTCCGGGCCGTTCCACACGCCCTGCGCGTCGCCGTACGCCACGTGTTCCTGCGTGTGCAGAACCTTTCCGGTCATCGCGTCGACGACGACGTCCAGCTTGCTCGGCCCTTCCGCGTTCCGCCCGGTCACCCGGGTCGTCCAGGCGAGTTTCGGGCTGCCCAAGGCATAAGTGGCGAGCGTCGCGGGCTGCACGCTGTCCACTGTGGGCACTTGAGTGCGGGCGATCGCTTCGGCCTGCTTGGCGGTCAGCTTCGGCGACGTGCTGGGCAGGTCGATCGCGGCGGTCTGCGCGACCGAGGTGGCGAGCACCTGCCCGGCCGAGTTCGTGGCCACGACGAAGTCGCCGCCGATCACCGGGAGACCCTTGTACGAGCGGTCGTACGGCACGTATTTCAGGCCGTTGACCGACGAGATCACCTTGTGCTGCTGGAAAACGTCGTCCTTGCCGGCGTGCAGCGCGGCGGGCCGGGAGGCGACCAGCGCCTGCGCGGCGGTGGCCGCCATGGCTTCGGCGGCCTGCGGACTCTGCGGTTCGAGCGGTTGCGCGTGTGCTGCGGTGGCCGTGGTGACGGCCCCGGCCAGCACCCCGGCTGCGAGCAGCACGAGCGGTCGGCGCGATTTCATCGGCGGTGTTCTCCTCCGGACAGGCCGGATCAGGCCCGGGGGTGGGGGCCGGATTCGGAAGTGGAATGGGATCGAACCCCGCCAAGAGTCGGGTTTTTTCCCACTCCGGACAACCGACGAAGGTCGTTAATTTATCAACTTCGGCGCATGGGTCCCGATTTCCGGTTCCCGCTTTCCGGGAATTCCGCGTTCCGCCCAAGAATCGCCACTCGCCCACCCCGGCAGCAGTCCGGCGTTCCGGATGAATCCGGCGGCAATGAGCCGGTGAATCCTTTGTAGACAGTGGGATTTCCGCTGTCCACAGTGGACTCGACCGGTCCGGCGCGCCGGGCTCCCTAGATGAGCGAACGGCTGGTCCCGGGCCGTTCGCCTTGCTTCCCGGCGGGTCGCGGGTGTGTGATCGGAGACACAGTTCTTCCATCCGCCGTCGCTGAGGAGGCCGTCATGGCCGACAAGCAGAACAGGAGTGCCGACCCCGGGGCCGCCGTCGCTGTGGACGACCCCGCCAAGGTGCGCAACGTCGTCCTCGTCGGGCCTTCCGGATCCGGGAAGACCACGCTCACCGAGGCACTGCTCGCCGCGTCCGGCACGGTGCCGCGCGCCGGTTCGGTCGTCGAGGGCACCACGGTGTGCGACCACGACCCCGCCGCGGTGCGCCAGCAGCGCTCGGTCGGGCTTTCCGTCGCCCCGGTGCTGCACGCCGGGCACAAAATCAACCTCATCGACACCCCGGGGTACGCCGATTTCGTGGGCGAGCTGCGCGCCGGGCTGCGCGCCGCGGACGCCGCGCTGTTCGTCGTCTGCGCCGCCGAGGGCGTGGACGCCGCCACCGTCGCGGTGTGGGAGGAATGCGCGTCGGTGGGCATGCCGCGCGCCGTCGTCGTGTCCCGGCTCGACCACCACCGCGCCGACCCGCTCGCCGAGATCGCCGCCTGCCAAGCCGCCTTCGGCGCGGGCGTGCTGCCGCTGTACCTTCCGGCGCCGGACGGCCTGGTCGGGCTCGTCACCCAGCGCCGCTACGACTATTCCGCCGGCTACCCGCCGCGCGTGGGCGAGCCGGACCCGGCCGTGGCCGAGGAGTTCGCCGAAGCCCGCAACGAGCTGATCGAGGGCATCATCGCCGAGAGCGAGGACGAGACCCTCATGGACCGCTACCTCGGCGGCGAGGAGATCGCCGAGGACGTGCTGATCGCCGACCTCGAGACGGCCGTCGCGCGAGGTTCGTTCCACCCGGTCATCCCGGTGTGCGCGACCAGCGGGATCGGGCTCGCCGAGGTGCTCGACGGCATCGTGCGCGCCTTCCCCTCGCCGCTGGAGCACACCCCGCCCGGCGTGACCAGCCCCGACGGCGCCGAGCACGCCGCGCTGTCCGCCGATCCGGACGGGCCGCTCGCCGCCGAGGTCGTGCGCACCGCGGTCGACTCGTACGTGGGACGGGTTTCGCTCGTCCGGGTGTTTTCCGGGACGCTGCGGCCGGAGCACCCGGTGCACGTCTCCGGCCACGGCCTCGCCGAACGCGGCCACGAAGACCACGACGCCGACGAACGCGTCGCCCACCTCTACTCGCCGCTCGGCGCGAACCTGCGCGAGGTGCCGTTCTGCGTCGCGGGCGATCTGTGCGCGCTCACCAAAGTGGGGTCCGCCGAAACCGGCGACACGGTGTCGTCGCCGGACGATCCGCTGCTGATCAAACCGTGGCGGATGCCCGAACCGCTGCTGCCGGTCGCCGTCGTCGCGAAGTCCCGCAGCGACGAGGACACGTTGTCCCGCAACCTTTCCCGGCTCGTCGCGGGCGATCCGACCCTGCGCCTGGAACGGAACGCGGAAACCGGGCAGCTCGTGCTGTGGTGCATGGGCGAGGCGCACGCGGAGGTGGTCCTGTCGCGGCTGCGCGCGGGCGGCGCGGACGTCGGCACCGAGCCGGTGCGGATCAGCCTGCGCGCCACGTTCGCGAAACCGGCGCGAGGCCACGGACGGCACGTGAAGCAGTCCGGCGGGCACGGGCAGTTCGCGGTGTGCGACATCGAAGTCGAGCCGCTGCCGCGCGGCGGCGGATTCGAGTTCGTGGACAAGGTGGTCGGCGGCGCGGTGCCGCACCAGTTCATCCCGAGCGTCGAGAAGGGCGTGCGCGCGCAGCTGCAACGCGGCGTCCAGGACGGCTATCCGGTGGTGGACGTGCGCGTGACGCTGACCGACGGGAAGGCGCACAGCGTCGACTCGTCGGACGCGGCGTTCCAGACCGCGGGCGCGCTCGCCCTGCGGGAAGCGGCGGCGGCCAGCCGGATCTCGCTGCTGGAACCGCTGGACACGGTCGAGGTCAGCCTGCCGGACGAACACCTGGGCACGGTGCTGGGCGACCTGTCCTCCCGCCGTGGCCGCGTGCTGGGCACGGAATCCGGCGAAGGCGGGCACACCGTCGTGCACGCCGAGGTGCCCGCGGCGGAACTGCTGCGGTACGCGGTGGATCTGCGCTCGCTGACCTCGGGAACGGCGACGTTCACTCGGCGGCACGCCCGGTTCGAGCCGATGCCGCAGGGAGCCGCCGTCCCCACCTGAGCGCGTCTCGTGCGTGTTGATGCCGGTTAGAACCGGCACCGCCGCTCACGACCTGCCACGAGGCAAGCGCCCCAATGCCACATTGGGTGCATGTGACGCACCGAATGCCACATTGGGTGCGTGGGACGCACCCAATGTGGCATTGGGGCGCATCGCCGCTCGCGAGTCAGAACTCGAACCCGCCCGGCCGCCCGTTGCGGTCCGCCACCAACCCGGCCAGTGTCGCGATCGCGATTTCCGCCGGGGTGCGCGAGCCGATGTTCAGCCCGACCGGCCGGTGCACCCGCGCGATGTCCGGGTCCGCCACGCCCAGCGCGCGCAGGGCTTCCACGTGCGGTCCCGGATGCCGCGGGTTGCCCAGCACGCCCACCCACCGCGTCGGCGTCGCCAGTGCGGCTTGCAGGACCGTCCCGAGTTCCGGGCGGTGGTGGTCGGTCACGACGACGTCCGCGTCCGCTCCCGGAGACGGCGCGGTGGTGCGGACTTCGACGCCTTCCGGGGCATCGCTGGCCCGCGCCTCGTCCGGCTCGAACAGCACGGCGTGGTAGCCCAGATCGGCCGCGTAGCGCAGCAGGTATCGGGCCACCGGCGAGGCGAACACGGCCACCAGGGTCCGTTCGGCGGGCGGTTCTTCGACCTCGCCGTGTGCGACGGCGCAGGCATCGGGTTCGGTCGTCATGCGCCTCAGTCTGCCTCAGAGGTCCGGCTCGGCGAATTCGAAGTACTCCGGCAGCGGCGCGGTCCCGGCGAGCTTGAAGTACCGCACCTTCCGGCGCCGCCGCAGCGCCAGCGTGTCCCGCACGGCGTCGTTGTGCACGCGGCGCGCGATGACGACCCGGTGTTCGGCGTCGGTCAGTTCCTCGGCGAGCACGACCGGCAGCCGGGACCGGTCGATCGGGGCCAGGACCAGCGTCAGTTCGTTCTCCGCGGCCTCGCGGTCCGGCCGCGCGGCAGCCTCGGCGCGAGCGGCCGCGGCGTGCAGATCCGCGCCGTCGTGCAGCACGGCGGCGACGGCTCGGGCTACCACGGCTCGGCGCGCGAGAGCGGCTTCCAGAGCGGCCCAGCCCGCGTCGGTCCGGACGTGCAGGCGGTCGAGCCGGTTCGCGGTCGCTACCAGGAACAACCCGCCGAGCACCACGATCGCGGCCGCCGCCACGAGCAGCCACACCAGCACCGTCACGCGAGCTCCCGCTCCCCCGCCGCGACCAGCCGGGGATCCGCCGCGATGGCCGTCTCGTACACCCGCAGCACCTGCGTGACCACGACTCCCCAGTCGTACGCGGTCACCCGCTCGCCCGCCGCGGCGGCGAGCGACGCGCGGTGCGCCGGGTCGCCCAGGAGTTCGCGCAGGCCGTCGGCCAGGGAGACCGGGTCGCCGGTCGTGGTGAGCATTCCGGCGCGGCCGTCGTCGAGGACGCGGCGGAACGAGTCGAGGCCGCTCGCCAGCACCGCGGTTCCCGCCGCCATCGCCTCGGTGAGGATCATCCCGAAGCTTTCGCCGCCGGTGTTGGGTGCGCAGTAGACGTCCACGCTGCGCAGCGCACGCGCCTTCGTCTCGTCGTCGACCTGGCCCAGCAGCTCGATGTGCGGCCACAGCTGCGGCCCGGCCATCCGCCGCAACTGCTCCGGCTCGCCGCGGCCGACCACGAGCAGCCGCAGGTCCTCGAACTCCGGCAGCAGCCGCCGCGCGGCCTCCAGCAGCACGTCCATGCCCTTGCGCGGTTCGGTGAACCGGCCGACGAACCCGATCGTCCCGCCCGCCCGCGGGTAGCCGTCCAGCGGCAGCGCGCGGGAAAAGAAGTCGACGTCCACGCCGTTCGGGATCTCGACCGCGTCGCCGCCCGCGTGCTCCACCTGCACCCGCCGGGCCAGCGCGGACACCGCGATCCGCGCGGTGATCTTCTCCAGCAGCGGACGCAGCACCGGCTGGAACGCCGCCAGCGTCCGCGAGCGCGTCGTCGCGGTGTGGAAGGTGGCCACGATCGGGCCGTCCGCGACCTTCAGCGCCAGCAGCGACAGGCTCGGCGCGGCCGGTTCGTGCAGGTGCAGCACGTCGAAGCCGTTGTCCCGGATCCAGCGCCGCACCCGGGCGTAGGAAACCGGCCCGAACTGCAGCCGCGCGACCGAGCCGTTGTACGGGATCCCCAGCGCCTTGCCCGCCGGGTGCACGAAATCCGGCAGCTGCGCGTCCTCGTCCGCCGGGGCCAGCACCGACACCCGGTGCCCGCGTTCGAGCAGCGCCTTAGCCAGGTCGATCACGTGCCCCTGGACCCCGCCCGGAACGTCGAACGAGTACGGGCACACGATCCCGATCTTCAACCCGCGCGCCACCCGGGTCAGCTCGCTTCTTCCAGCGCCGTCGCCGCCGCGTCGGCGGGCCAGAACGGCTGCAGCATGTGCCAGTCGGCCGGATGCGCGGCGATGTCGCCGGCGAACACGTCGGCCAGCGCCTGTGTCGCGGCGGGCACCTCGGCCCGCGCGGTGACGCGGATGCGCGGGTGGATCCGGATCTCCCAGCCGTCCTCGGTGAACCAGCAGCCGGTCGGCAGCAGCGCCGCGCCGGTGGTGGCCGCGAGCCGCGCCGGGCCGGGCGGCAGGTGGGTCTGCTCGCCGAAAAACCGCACCGGGATCCCGGACGACGTCAGGTCCCGGTCCCCCAGCAGGACCACCACCTTGTTCTCGCGCAGCCGCCGCAGCAGCAGCCGCATCGCCGCGCTGTCGCCGGTCAGCGGCACGATCTCGAAGCCGAGCGACTCCCGGAACGACACGAACCGGCGGTACAGCGATTCGGGCTTGAGCCGTTCCGCGACCGTGGTGAAGGTGCCCGCGTAGCTCGCGAGCCAGACTCCGGCGATGTCCCAGTTCCCGCTGTGCGGCAGCGTCATCACCGCGCCGTTGCCCTCGGCGAGCGCGGCGTCGATGTTCTCCGCGCCGGTCACCGTCACCTGCTTCGCGACCGCCGCGTGGTCCATCGCCGGGAGCCGGAACGTCTCGAACCAGTACCGCGCGTACGACCGCATCGCGCGCCGCACCAGCTCGTCCAGCTCCGCTTCGCCTGCCTGCGGCACGACGCGCGCGAGATTGGCGCGCAGCTGCCGCACTCCCCCGCCGCCGCGCCGCGCGGCCATGTCGGCGCCGAAGGCGAACGTCGCCGACCCGAACGACTTCGGCACCCGCCGGACGAACCGCCAGCCCGTCGCGTAGCCGAACTCGCTGAGCCGCTGGGACAGTGTGCTCACGGTTGCGCCCCGCCTGCCGATGAGTCGGCCTGTTTCGCCGCGGCCGCCCGCGCCGCGCTCGCCACCGCCGCGGCCCGCTGCAGCAGCGTGACCACCGACAGCACCGCGAGCAGCCACAGCGTGATCTCGACGGTGTAAGGCACGCCCAAGCCGTGCAGCCCGGTGCCGACGAGGGCGATGATGAGCCGCTCCGCGCGTTCCACCAGCCCGCCGTCGGCTTCGAGGCCGGACGCTTCGGCGCGCGCCTTCACGTAGGAAATGACCTGGGCCAGCACGAGGCAGATCAGCGCGGCGGCCGCGGCCCGGTTGTTGTGGTCCTGGACGAAGCACCACCACGCGATCGCGGCGAACAGCGCGCCGTCGACCAGCCGGTCGCAGGTCGCGTCGAGCACCGCGCCGAAGGGCGTGCCGTACCCGCGGGCGCGGGCCATCGCGCCGTCGAGCAGGTCGAGCATGGCGAAGCCCCACACGGTGAACGTGCCCCACAGCAGCATCCCCTGCGGGAAGAACGCCAGCGCGCACGCGACGGCGCCCGCGGTGCCGAGCACGGTCATCGCGTTCGGGGTCAGTCCGGCGCGGACCAGGGCGGCGCCGATCGGGTCCGTCACACGGGAGACCGAGGCACGGGCGAAAATGTTGAGCATCTTCCTCGTCTGTGCACCTGATTCGGGGGCGGGTGGGCGACGAAAGCCTATCGACCCCGCTGTCCGAACCGGACCCGCCCGCCCGCGACCCGCCGGAACGTCAGCCGGATTTCGGCAGTTCGGCGAGCGGCGCGGCCGATTCCGCCGCCTCCTCGGCCTCCCGGACGGCCTGGCACTTGGGCCGCAGCCCGGCCAGGATCGCCTCGGAAATCTCGCCGAGCTGGCGCACCTGCTCGGCGCTCAGCTGGTCGAACAGCGTCTCCCGGACCGCCTCGACGTGCCCGGGTGCGGCCTCCTCCAGCGCGGCGAACCCGGAGTCGGTGAGCACCGCCCACGACCCGCGCTTGTCCGTCGGGCACGACTCGCGCTGGACCCAGCCCTTCGCCTCCAGCCGCGCCACCGCGTGCGACAGCCTGCTGCGCGACGAACCGCGCACCGACGCGAGCTCGCTCATCCGCAGCCGCCGTCCGTCCGCTTCGGACAGCGCGACGAGCACCTCGTAGTACGTGTGCGGCATGCCCGACTCGTGCTGCAGCTGTCCTTCGAGGTGTGCGTGCAGCAGCGAACTGGCCTGGGCGTAGGCGCGCCAGACCCGCTGCTCTTCGTCGGTCAGCCAGCGTGGTTCGGACATATCGTCATCATACGCTGGTTGAGCACTCAATTACCGCCGCGCGACGGGCCTCACCACGCGCCCGCGAGCAGGTCGCGGGTTTCGCCGAGCAGCTGCGGCAGCACCTTCGTGTGCCCGATCACCGGCATGAAGTTCGCGTCGCCGCCCCAGCGCGGCACCAGGTGCTGGTGCAGGTGCGCGGCGATGCCCGCCCCGGCGATCACGCCCTGGTTCATCCCGATGTTGAACCCGTGCGCCGCCGACACCGCCCGGATCACGCCCATCGCGTGCTGGGTGAACTCGGCCAGCTCGCGCGTCTCCTCGGGCGTCAGGTCCGGGTAGTCCGCGACGTGCCGGTACGGGACCACCATCAGGTGCCCTGGGTTGTACGGGTACAGGTTCAGCACCGCGAACACGGTTTCGCCGCGGGCGACGATCAGCGCGCGCTTGTCGTCGCCGAGACCGGGCAGGCGGCAGAACGGGCAGCCGTCGGACTCCTCGCCCTCGGGCTTGTCCTGGCCGCGGATGTAGGCCATCCGGTGCGGGGTCCACAGCCGCTGCAGCGCGTCCGGGACCCCGACCCCGTCCTGTTCGACGAGTTCCGGCTCGGTCACTTCAGGATCTTCTCCACGGCCTCGGCCGACGGCGACGCGTTCTCCCGGCGCTCGACCCACTCGGCGATCGCGTCGACCGCCTGGTCCACCGGGATCCCGTTGATCTGGCCGCCGTCGCGGAACCGGAACGACACCGCGCCCGCCTCCGCGTCCTTCGCGCCGGCCAGCAGCAGGAACGGCACCTTCTGCGTGGTGTGCGTGCGGATCTTCTTCTGCATCCGGTCGTCGCTCGCGTCGACCTCGACGCGGATCCCCTTGGCGCGCAACGCCTTCTCCACGCCGCGCAGGTACTCGACCTGGTCGGCGGTGATCGGGATGGCGACCGTCTGCACCGGCGACAGCCACGCCGGGAACGCGCCCGCGTAGTGCTCGGTCAGCACGCCGAAGAACCGCTCGATCGAGCCGAACAGCGCGCGGTGGATCATGATCGGCCGCTGGCGGCTGCCGTCGGACGCGGTGTACTCGAGGCCGAACCGCTTGTTCTGGTTGAAGTCGAGCTGGATGGTCGACATCTGCCAGGTGCGGCCGATGGCGTCCTTCGCCTGCACCGAGATCTTCGGGCCGTAGAAGGCCGCGCCGCCCGGGTCCGGCACCAGTTCGAGGCCGGAGTCGACGGCGGCCTGGCGCAGCGTCTCGGTGGCCTCCTCCCACTCCCAGTCCTCGCCGATGAACTTGTCCGAGTCGCCCCGGGTGGACAGTTCGAGGTAGAAGTCGGACAGGCCGTAGTCGGCGAGCAGGTCCAGCACGAACTTGAGCAGCGACCGCAGTTCGGACGGCATCTGCTCCTTGGTGCAGTAGATGTGCGAATCGTCCATCGTCAGGCCGCGCACGCGGGTGAGGCCGTGCACGACGCCGGACTTCTCGTAGCGGTAGACGGTGCCGAATTCGAACAGCCGCAGCGGCAGTTCGCGGTAGGACCGCCCGCGCGAGCGGAAGATCAGGTTGTGCATCGGGCAGTTCATGGCCTTGAGGTAGTAGTCCTCTTCCTCGAACTGCACCGGCGGGAACATCGTGTCCGCGTAGTACGGGAGGTGCCCGGAGGTGTGGAACAGGTCGCCCTTGGAGATGTGCGGCGTGTTCACGAACTCGTAGCCGGCTTCCTCGTGGCGGCGGCGCGAGTAGTTCTCCAGCTCGCGGCGGATGATGCCGCCCTTGGGGTGGAACACCGGCAGGCCGGAGCCGATCTCCTCGGGGAAGGAGAACAGGTCCAGCTCCGCGCCGAGCTTGCGGTGGTCGCGGCGCTCCGCCTCGGCGATGCGCTCGAGGTGGGCGTCCTGCGCCTCGGCCGATTCCCACGCGGTGCCGTAGATCCGTTGCAGCTGCGGGTTTTTCTCGTTGCCGCGCCAGTACGCGGCGGCGACCCGGGTGAGCTTGAAGGCCGGGATGAACTTGGTGGTGGGCACGTGCGGGCCGCGGCAGAGGTCGCTCCACACGCGTTCCTTGGTGCGCGGGTCGAGGTTGTCGTAGATGGTCAGCTCGCCAGAGGAGGAACTGTCCACCTCCATGACCTCGCTGGTGTCCACAGCGTCCACATCGGACTTGAGGTCCACCAGCTCGAGCTTGAACGGCTCGTTCTTCAGTTCTTCCTTGGCCTCGTCGGTGGAGGCGAACACGCGGCGCGAGAACTGCTGCGCGCCCTTGACGATCTGCTTCATCCGCTTCTCGAGCTTCTGCAGATCCTCGGGCGTGAACGGCTTTTCGACGGCGAAATCGTAGTAGAAGCCGTCGCGCACCGGCGGGCCGATGCCGAGCTTGGCGTCCGGGAATTCCTGCTGCACGGCCTGGGCGAGCACGTGCGCGGCGGAGTGCCGGATCACGCTGCGGCCGTCCTCGGTGTTCGCCGCGACGGCCTCGACCTGGGCTTCGGCGTCCGGCGCCCACGCAAGGTCGCGCAGCTTCCCGTCGGCGTCGCGGACGACGACGATCGTGTCCGGGCCCTTGGTGGGCAGCCCGGCTTCGCGCACCGCGGCGCCCGCCGTAGTGCCCGCCGGCACCACCACGCGCGGGGCGGGTACGGCGGCAGCTGACGACGGTTGGGACACGATCGGACTCCTTTGGGAGATGTGACTGAAACGGCTTCCGCTGATGCTAGCCGTCGGCGGGTTCGCCGATTCGACCGCCGTCAGCCAACACTGCCCCCGGACGCCGAAAGGCCGCCCCGGGCGTGCGGGGCGGCCTCCCGGCGGCGCGGGAAGGGTCAGAGAGTGTCGACGACCTGGTCGAAGTCGAGCCGCGGCAGGCGGTCGAACCACGGGTTCTCGCCCGGCTTGCCGATGTTCACCGCGACGAGCGAACGCCAGTTGTTGCCGGAGAAGAACTCCTTGTCGACGCCCGCGGCGTCGAAGCCGGTCATCGGGCCCGCGGCCAGTCCGGCGGCGCGCACGCCGATGATGAAGTAGCCGACCTGCAGCAGCGAGTTCAGCTTGGAGAACTCGACGCGGCCCGCCTCGTCGGCGAAGTTGTCCTTCACGCCGGGGTTGTGCGGGAAGGTCTGCGGGATGTTCTCGTGGAAGTCGACGTCCGCGGCCAGGATCACGGTCAGCGGCGCGGCCTCGGTCTTGGCGCGGTTGCCCTCGGCCATGTGCGGCAGCAGGCGCTGCTTGGCCTCGTCGCTGCGGATCACCAGCGCGCGCAGCGGCTGGGTGTTCATCGAGGTCGGGGCCCACTTGACGAGGTCGTAGATCGCGCGGACCTGCTCGTCGGTCACCGGCTCCGAGCTGAAGCTGTTGGCCGTGCGCGCCTCGCGGAACAGCAGGTCCTGCACCTCGGCGGGCACCTGCAGCTGCTGGGACTCTGCGAAAGTAGTCATCGGTTCGGCGTTCCTTCCGTGCTGTCGCCTACGCACGGCACCAACCTGGTTGAACGCTTGACTATTTCGCTCACGGCCCCGTTGTGACTCAGCGCACAGGAAGGCCGCCGGTCCGTTACGGGACCGGCGGCCGCGGGCGGAACGATCTTCGCAGGTCAGTAGGCGCCCTGCCCGGCGAGGACCGCGCGGAAGGTCTTCCAGAGGATCACCAGGTCCAGCGCCAGCGACCAGTCCTCGACGTAGCGCAGGTCGAGCCGGATGCTCTCGTCCCAGGAAAGATCGCTGCGCCCGCTCACCTGCCACAGCCCGGTCAGCCCCGGCTTCACCAGCAGCCTGCGGCGCGCGGCCGGAGCGTACGTCGCCGTCTCCTCCGGCAGCGGCGGCCGGGGCCCGACCAGCGACATCCGCCCGGAGACGACGTTGAACAGCTGCGGCAGTTCGTCGAGCGAGTACCGGCGCAGCAGCCCGCCAACCTTGGTGACCCGCGGGTCCTTCTTCATTTTGAAGAGCGGCCCCGCGCCTTCGTTCGCGTTCTCCAGGTCGCGCCGGATCAAGTGGGCGTTCACGACCATGGTGCGGAATTTGAGCATGGTGAACGCTTCGCCGTCCTTGCCGATGCGCCGCTGCCGGTAGACCACCGGACCGCGGTCGCCCGCCTTCACCGCTACCGCGATCGCCAGCAGCACCGGGGAGAACAGCGCCAGCAGCAAGGTCGCGCCGCAGCGGTCGACGACCTCTTTGACCAACCGGCGCCCGCCGGTGAACGCGGGCGCGGTCACCCGAAGCAGCGGCATGCCCAGGACTCCGCTGACGTTCAGCCGCGGCCCGGCGACCTCCATCAGCACCGGCGCGACGACCATTTCCGACGAGGTGCCTTCCAGATCCCAGGCGAGTCGCTGCAGCCGCTCGGGATTCCAGTACTGGTCGGCCGTGATGGCGACGACCCGGTACCCGCCGCGGCGCACGTGCCGGGACAGCTCCTCCAGCCGCCCGACGACCGGAACCCCGTCGATCTCCCCGTGCCCGGTGGACGTGCAGACCGCCTCGACCCGCCATCCGACGTGCGCTTCGGTCCGCGTCCGCTTGATCAGGTCCGCGACCGTTTCCGCGCTGCCCGCCGCCATGACCGGCAGCAGGCACAGCCCGCGCCGCCGTCTCCGGTGCAGGATCTGACGGAGCACGTATCGCTGGGGAAACAGCACTAATGCGACTGCGGGAACTACGAAAAACACCCAGGGCTGCACTTCGAGCGCGCCGAACAGCAGTCCGCCGAACGCGACCAAGACCGCCGCAGTGATCAGCGCCCGACCCAGCGTGCGGTACTCCTCGGGGCCCTCCCCCAGCACCCGGGCGCTCCAGGCCCGGCTGGCCGGAAGGGCGCAGAGGATCGCGAACGCGGTGCCGAACGCGTGCATGTCGTGCGGTGCGAGGCGGTCGATGACGAAGGCGCTGATCGCGATCACCACGCACGCCGCGACGAGATCCGAAGCGATGACCGTCCTGCGGTAACGCTTCTCCCACTCCGCGGCGTGCGTTTTCGGCGGATCGCCTTCTTCCGGCGAGGACGCCGGGACGGGATCGAGCCGGTCTTCCGCGGCGGGATCCACGCGGTCCTCGGCGGCGGGGTCGAGCCGGTGCTTGCCGACGGGCTCCAGCCGGTGCTCGGCGGCGGAGTCGAGCCGGTCTTCCGCGGCCCGGCCGGGCGGCGGCACCGCCACGTCGACCGGCGGCGCGGGAACCGCCCTGAGGTCGACCCGCGGCAGCCCGACGCTGTCCGCGGGCCATGACCGCACCGGTTCTTCCATCAGTCCTCCCGCGCTGCGCAAGCTCCCCGGACCTGATCGCCACCGGCACGCTGAGTCAGGGCCGATGATCACAATCGGTGATCACGAGACGGTCCGGCTCCACGTCGCCGAAGGTGTGACACTCGCCAAGGTATCGGGTGGTCAGCGAGCGGTGTTACAGAGATTTTCCAGCCACGGCCTGCGAGTCTTTCCTGTCAGGAAGCACCGGGAAGATAACGGGGATGTCACGATGGGTCACGCTCACCCGGCAACGGAAATTACCCGCTGTAGTCAAGTTTCCCACTACCTACACCGAACGGCCCAGCGAGCCCGCAGCCGAATCAGCTCCCCCGCGCGGGTCATCACCCGAGCATGCGCCCGGCCCCAACCGCCGTTCGGGCACAAGCTCTCCGCCGACCCGCCGATTTCCCTTGCCCGCAGCGCAATCCGCTCCGGAATGCGGAGGGCCGCCCGGTTTGCGGCCATTCGGCTGGTCTGAACCATCCGGGGATGCCGTCCGCCTGCCGGGCCGGGCGTCCGCCGCACATTTTTCCCGGACTGCCGCCGTGTTCTCACCGCGATCAAGTCCACACTGGACACCCGGCCGAGTCCTGGCTCACTCCCTCCGAAGCGAAGAGCGCCCCCTCCCGGAATGAAGCTGCCTCGGCTCAGGCAGTCGGCGGTGCGGCAGCCGTGGCGTTGAGCGCAGTCACCACCGCTTGCTCCTCGAACTCGAAGTGCGCCTCCAACTCACCAGCGAGCCGCTCCAACTCCGCACGCAGCCGCACCGGGTCCGATTCACCGGGGACGAAGCTCTCGACCAGTTCCCGGATCGAGTCCTGCAGGCGCGCGACCACCTGATGCTGCTCCGCGAGCTGCGCGATCACCGGAGCGAGCGCGGGGAACTGCTCGGCCAGCGCAGGGAACACCACGGAGTCCTCGCCGACGTGATGCCTGCGCAGCGCGGTGCAGAAGCTGAGGCAGTGGGTCCGCATCTCCTGCGCCAGGTCCGGCTCCGGCCGGACGATCGCCGTCGCGCGGCCGTTGGCCAGGTCGTCCGCCTGCGCGCGCAACGCCCGCAACTCCGCGCGAAACCATTGGTGCACTTCGATGAGCCAATCGCCCATTCCTTTGACGCGCTCGTCGATCCGATGCACAACAACCACCGGAATTTCCCGGGTCGTCTTCGCCTGGTAATCGCCGTAACCCGGAGCCTCGGCGATTACCTGCGCGAAAAGCTTCTCGTACGCGGCACCTTGCGGAATGGCCGCCATCGCCTGGTAGGTCTCGCCGCCCACCTCGACGGTCACCAGCGGGTTCCGGCGGATGTTGTGGTACCAGCCGGGATGGCGGTCCGCGCCGTTCGCCGAGGCTACGACCACTCCGTTTCCCTCGATCTCCAGGTAGCCGAGGAGCACCTCGCGGGGCAGGCCGGTCCGTGCGCCGGTCGTCGTCAGCACGGCCAGCGACCAGCCTTCGAACATGCCGCCGAGTGCGCCGCGGTTCGCCCGGAACTCGGCGATCAGCCGGCGGTGAAAATCGTTGCTCACACAATTCCTTTCGGATTTTCGGAAAGGAGGAGTCGAGCACAGGAAAAGGGCATGCGAAAAGACCCCGCAGGCACAAGGCATGGCGCAGCGATCCGGTCGACGGATCCGCGGAACTGCGAGAGACGGAGAGCCCGATCTCTGTGCTGGCTGGTTAGCCGCTACCTCCATGCGTAGGCCCATACGGGGCGCACGGCTAAATTAGCACAGCTTCCGAACCTCGTGCGGCGAAGGCCGAATCCTTTCGCCGGGCCGGTCGCTCTTATGGACGTGCGGCCACGAGGCCGGCACGAACGAAGGAGGCTCGATGACCCTGATCATTGTCGCGGCGGCAGTCGTGGCGGTCCTGGTGTGCAGTTGCGTGGTTTTCCTGCGAGCGCGCGGAAGGTCGAAGCGTGGCTGAGCCCTGGTCGGCAGAGCAGCTCGTGACGGCGGCGCAGCGCGGCGACGAGGCGTCGATCGCCGTGCTGGCGTCCGGCGCGTACCCGCACGTGCGGCGGTTCGCGTTCTCGTTGTGCGCGAGCAGCCAGGACGCCGAGGACGCGGCGCAGGAGGCGATGATCGTCCTGTTCCGCAAGATCGGAACGCTGCGGGCGACGGCCGCGCTCGCGTCGTGGATGTTCCGCATCGTGCGCAACGAATGCCTGCGGCGGGCGCGGGCTTTGGTGCAGCGCGACGAGCCGGTCCCGGAAGCAGCCGGCCCGTCCGCCGAGGAAGACGTGCTGAGCAGGCTCGAGGTCGAACGCCTGTCCGCCGCCGTCGCCGCGCTGCCCGCCGATCAGCGCGGCGTGCTGATCATGCGCGACATCCAGGGCCTGCCGGGAAAGACCGTCGCCAAGTCGCTCGGCCTGAGCACGGCGGCGATGAAGTCGCGCCTGCACCGTGCCCGCACCGCCGTGCGCGCCCGCCTGGATCTCCCGGAGGAAGACCGATGAGCACCCGACCGTCGTTCGCGAGCAAGTCCCTGCCCGTCCATCTCGCCCGCGGGGCGATCGGATTCGGCCTGATCGCCGCGTCGATCGCGCTGGCCCCGGTCCTCGGATGGGCGAGCGTGCTGTTCCTGCCCGCGGGCGTGCTGGCCCTGCGCGGATGTCCGACGTGCTGGGCGATCGGGCTGGCGCAGACCCTCTCGCGGGGCCGCCTGGAACGGACGTGCGCCGACGGGCAGTGCCGGATCTCGACGAGAGGTTCCTGAACTGGCTGGCCCCCACCGTCCTCTCGCGTGCACGCCATGCGCGACGTGCCGGCACGGACGGGAGCGGCCAGCCCTGGAGACGCCGATGGCCTGCCGGCGAAGATCGCCGGCAGGCCATCGGATGCTGCTGGTGGGCGATACTGGGATCGAACCAGTGACCTCTTCGGTGTGAACGAAGCGCTCTCCCGCTGAGCTAATCGCCCGCTCGCGGTGCGGATTCAGCCTACCCCACGACTTTCGGGGGCCTGCAAACGGGTGGTTTGATCCGACTACAGCGCGTCTGCCAGCGAATACCGTCCGAACAATCCCGAGCTAACCAAGGCCTTGCCCGGGCGGGGGCGCGTGCGGGCGTCCGCGACATCCGTGCGACGGTGCTATCGCACAGCGGCCGAACCGCGCAAGATGTACTGGTGGCTCCCCACCGGGCGCCCGCTGAAGGCTGCGCGGCACGGACGGCGACGGACCGGACGGACCTCGGGGCAGACGGTCTCGAACGGGTGATCTCGAGCGCACTCGCGACGGATCCGGGCTCCTGGTGCGTCTCACCGTTGTCCTCGGTCGTCCGGGCCGGGAAGGGAGACGAAGGGTAGGACGATGCGCAACGATCACGTGACGCTCCGCTCGACGGCGGTCTTCGACCTGCTGGCGCCGCGGACCCCGGCGGTTCCGGTGAAGGTGGAGCTGCGCTACGACACCCGCGACCCCTATGCCGTCGTCGCCGCCTTCCGCACCGGGCGGGCCGGCTGGGTCGAATGGGTCTACGCGCGCGACCTGCTCGCCGACGGCCTCCTCGCCGACGCGGGCGACGGGGACGTCCGCATCCGGCCCTCGGTGGAGGACCCGGAGTCGGTCCTGATCGAGCTGAACTCGCCGTCCGGGCACGCCATGTTCGAGGCGTCCGCGCAGGAGCTGGCCGATTTCCTCGACCGCACGTACGACGTCGTGCTGCCGGGCAACGAGCACCTGTGGGTCGACGTCGACGACGCGCTCACCCACCTGATCCCGAACGATCTGGCCTGATCACCGGCCCGCGAGCGGGCCAACAACCCCCCGGTGCCAGGACGGTTGCCGGGGTCCGATATGGTTTCTTCACACCACGGCGACGGGGTGCGGACCGGAATACCGGCACCGCCTCGGACCCGAGGTAGTGCGGACGTAGCGCAGCTGGTAGCGCATCACCTTGCCAAGGTGAGGGTCGCGGGTTCGAATCCCGTCGTCCGCTCGGAGGGCTCAAGCCCCATGCGGTGGAGTGGCCGAGAGGCGAGGCAACGGCCTGCAAAGCCGTGTACACGGGTTCGAATCCCGTCTCCACCTCGCGCGATTAGCTCAGCGGGAGAGCGCTTCCCTGACACGGAAGAGGTCACTGGTTCAATCCCAGTATCGCGCACCAGCGTTGTCCGGAAGCCCTGCCTTCTCCTCGGAGAGGCAGGGCTTTTCCGTGTCCTCCGTGCTTCACGCCGGGAACAAGGTCGAACCCAGCGGCCGGTGTTCGTCGAAGCCGGGAAGGACCAGGAAGGCCCCGCTCGCGGTGGTGGTCGTGAACGGCAGCAGCTCGTCCGCCGCCTCCATGCTCGCCAGCGTGGCGGTGAACGTGTGCAGATCGTTCTGGAAGCTCACGAACAGCAGGCCGGGCGCCGGCGCGTCCATGCTGTAACTGCGGCGCAGCATGAGCCCCGCGCCCACGACGTTCGCGTGCGCCCGGCGGATATGAGCGCCGGCGGGGACGAGATAACGGCCGTCCGGCGTTTTCGCGCCCAGCTCCGGCCCGTCCCCGATGGCCCCGCCCGACAGCGGAACCCCGGTGTCCCTCCGGCGGCCGAACACGGCTTCCTGCTCCGCGACCGGCAAGGCCGCGAACCGCGCCACGTCGAGCACCATCCGCCGGACGACCGCGATCGTGCCGCCCGCCACCGGCGCCGGTCCGGCGATCCACAGATCCCGCTGCTGCTCGGCCGGCGTACGCGGGCCGACGATCCCGTCGACAAACCCCAAGACGTTCCTCGGCGCAGTCTGCCCGTCCGAGACCGGGATGTGCGGTCCGCGCGCTCCGGATTGCCGCCAACGCTCACGCACGCCCGGCGTCGCCAGAAGCGCAGCCGCGACGATCGGCGGGACCAGCGGGTCGCTGGCGCAGATCTGAAGCAGCAAATCCCCGCCGCGGTCGGCCGGAGCAATCTCCTCGCGGGCGGCCGGAGGGAGGTCTTGCGCGCCCGGCAGATGCGGATCCACGGCCCGGACCAGCCTGGGCCCGACGCCGACCGTCACGGTCAGATCGCCCGTGGGCAAGCCCAGCAGCCGCTCGTCCTTCCCCGCGGTCGCAGCCAGGATCTGCCGCCCCAATCCGGCGAGAAGTGGTCCTGGCGCAACGGAAACCTCCGCACTGACGACCAAAAGATGCGATTGCGGCTGCTGCGGCGCGATGATCCCGGCTTGATGCGCCCCAGTGGGCACAATCGGACCGGGCCGGTTCTCGCCGTCGGACACGGGAGCCGCATGACACCCGGCGGCGAGTCCGGCGGTCACGGCCGCCCCGAGAAAAGCCCGCCGGGAAGGGCGACGCTCAGCGGAATTCACGACGGGCAGCGTGACAGATCCCGGTGCGGCAGGCGAATTCGGCTCGGCAAACGGGTGTTAGATCCGGAGTGTGGCTAGGTGGCGCACCGCTCGCGACCCGTGACGCGAGCCCCGGCCGACTCCGCTACCCCGACACGAACCGCATGCCGCTGCTGCATCAACGGCGGGAACCATGCGAGTCCGGCAGTGCGGCACCCGCCCCAACTCGCAACCCCCGACCCCGCAACCACTCCCGTCCCGCACGCGCCGCAACTCTGGCAGCACAGCCGCACTCCCGCACCCGACCGCCGACCCCCACCACTCCCTCCCCCGCCCCGAGAATCGCGCACCACTCCCGCACTCAACCGCCCCCCGTCTCCGGTCCCAGCACGCCGCGACTCCGGCAGCACGCCGCGCTCAACCGCCAACCCCCAGCACCCCCGCGACTCCGGCAGCACGCCGCGCTCAACCGCCAACCCCCAGCACCCCCGCGAATCCCGCGGCACCCGGCGCTCAACCGACGACCTCATCGCCAGTCCCCCACCACCCGCGACCTCGCCAACGCACCATCCGTTCCCGCGCTCAACTGCCGCCCCCTCATCACGCCCGTCTCCGCATTTCCCGCGACTCCGGCCGAACAACACCCGGCCGCCAACCCATCCCACTCCCCCGCGCAGCACAACCCCAACCAAGCGCCCGACCGCCAACCCGGCTGACAATCACCCCAACGGAAACCGGCGGTCATGCCAGACTGGGCGCATGCGTTTTCTCGCCATGGTGGCGATCCTGGGGCTGTCCGCCGCACTGGTCAGCGGTTGTGGTTCTTCCTCCGCCGAAGGGCACCGGCCGGACGGGGCGGGTGTCACGATCCGCGTTCCGGCCGACGCGCCGACCATTTCCGCCGCGGTTTCCCTGGCTCAGACGGGAGATCTCGTGCTCGTCGCGCCCGGCGAGTACCACGAAACGGTGAAGATCACGACGCCAAGGGTCACGCTGCGCGGCGAAGTGCGGGAGAAAGTGGTCGTCGACGGGCAGCTGAAGCGGGACAACGGCGTCGTCGTGTCCGCGCCGGGCGTCGCCGTCGAGAATCTGACCGTCCGGAATCATACGCAGAACGGCGTGCTCGTGACCGGTTCGGTCAAAGCCGCCGACGGGCTGCCGGGGCACGGCGGCGGGTACGACACCGGGGACGAGCCGATCCGTTTCCTCAGTTCGTTCCTGGTCTCGCACGTCACCGCCACCCGCAACGGGCTCTACGGAATCTATGCGTTTTCCGCGCAGAACGGAGTGATCGAGCAGTCCTACGCGTCCGGCGGCGCTGATTCCGGAATGTATGTCGGCCAATGCAAACCGTGCCGGACGGTCGTGCGGGACAACGTCGCGGAGCTCAACGCGGTCGGGTACGAGGGCACCAACGCCAGCGGCGAGATGTACGTCGTCGGGAATCGGTTCAGCGGGAATCGCGTCGGGGCCACCAGCAACTCCGATCACCAGGAGAAGCTGTTGCCGCAGCAGGATTCCGTGCTCGCGGGCAACCTCGTCGCGGCCAACGGGCAGGCGGCGACGCCGGAGCAGGCCGACGGCGGCTGGGGCATCGGGATCGGCATCGACGGCGGCAGCGGCAACCAGGTGCTGCGCAACCGGATCGCCGGAAACCCGAACGCCGGGGTCGTCCTCACCGCGACCCAGGACATTCCGCCGAACGGCAACCGGATCGTCGGCGACGTCTTCGCGGCGAACGGCCTCGACGTCGGCTGGACGTTCCCCGGCGCGACCAAGGGCAGCGGAAACTGCGTTGATTCCGGACCGCTGCACACGATTCCGGAGGGACTGCCGACCAGCGCCGCTTGTCCCGCGGCCGCTGCCTCGCCCTCGGGAATGTGGACGAGGGCCAAACCGCCCGCGGGAATTCCGTTCACCGAGGTCGCGGTGCCGCCGTTGCAGCCGCAGTTTCCGGACGCGCGCACGGCCGGGCCCACGGTCGTCCCGGCAGTGCCGGAGTTTCCGGACGTCGCGAAAATCCAAGCACCGGCGGCGTCGTTGCTGGCAGACCGCGCGTCCGTGACCGCCGCTTAAGGACTCGCCCGGGCCGCGGCAGCACCGGGCTCGCAGGAAACGTCACCGAACAGACAGCACCGCGGCGGCAGACCGCGCATCCATGACCGCCGCTTAACGACGCGCCGCCCCGCGACAACACCGCACTCGACGAAAACAGGACCGCGCTGGCCGACCGCACATCCGCCACCGCCACTCAACTACGAGCCCGGCCCCCGACAGCACCAGGCTCAAAGAAAACCCCACCGAACAGACGGCACCGCGGCGGCAGACCGCGCATCCATGACCGCCGTTTAACGACGCGCGCCCGCGCCGTACTCGACGAAACAGCACCGCGCTGGCAGACCGCGCATCCGTCACCGCCGCTCAAGGACGAGGCACAACCCGCGACAACACCGCGCTCGAAGAAAACATCACCGCACAGGCGGCACCGCAGTGAATTCGTGTGTGTCGAAGGAAATGACGACCGGATCCGTTTCTCCCGGGATCGCGGCCTGCACCCGGTACATGACGCCGTCCGCGTCGAGCCAGTACCGGACTTTTCCCGCGCTGCCGGGGCGGTCGCGCGAATCCGGGCCGGTGAAGACGTCTACCGGATGTCCGTTCACCTGATCGGCCGCTACCCATTCGGCACCGTTCTGCGGCAGCAATTGCGCGTTGTCCGGCCGGTCGCTGCCGAGGCCGAGAAGAATCGCCAATGCGCGGTCGAGTGCGCCCGCGGACGGATTGAGCGGGCGGCCGAACCAGCCGTCCGCAGGCGGTTTCCCGGGAGGGAAATCCGGGACGGCAGCCAGCGGGCGGAGTTCGATCCGGCTGGCGGTCCACCGGATCAGACCATTGCCGGAGTCGTTGCACCCCTTGCCTTTCAGCACTCCGTAACCGGACTTCGCGCGGTAATCGGCCGAACCGGTGATCGCGAGTTCGCCCGCCGCGCCGGGGACACTGATCGTCACCGCGCGGCCTTGTTTCTGGTAATTGCGGAATCGCGCGATCGCGAGCCGGCTCGCCTCGTCCGCGGTGACCGCGCGCGGGCCGGAATCCGGGGAAACCGCGGCGGCATACCAGAATATTCCCGCGCCGAGCGCGACTGTCACTGCCGCGGCGACGACGATCCACCGGCGCGCGATCCGTTTTCCCAGCACAGCGAGTGACCGTAGCAGGGTTTTCGATTCACCCGGTCCGTGTGTCCCGGTGCCGTACCCGGACTGACCGTTTTCTGGTTCACTGTTACAGCTTTGCGCCACGCCGCGCGAATATTCCGCGCAGAGAACGGAGATCCCGCAGTCATGACCCGAGGTGGCAGAAGACCGAGTGGCAGATTCAGGCTGGCGCGCGCCGCCGCCGCTGTCTTAATGCTGGGCGGCAGCACGATGACGGTGACCACCGGCGCCGCCGCTGCCGCCGAGGACGGCACCTTGACCGTCCAGGTGCTCCGCGATTTCTTCGGCACCGGCATCGTCAACGCCGCCATGGACACCCCGCAGCCGGGCATGTCCGTGCTGGTCACCGACTCCGCCGGGCATCAGGTGCGCGGCCGCACCGACGCGGCGGGCAAGGTCGTGGTGGACCCGGCCGCCCCGCTCGCCGGCGGCCGGTACCGCGTCGACGTTTCCGTTCCGGATCCGTATCGCGCGTATTTGCGCGCCGCGCCCGCGTCGACGGAGAAAAACCACTTCGACAGTTTCACGACGTTCGTGGATCTGCGGGAAGGCAAAGACGTTTCGGTGATCACCGCCGTCTGGAACCCGGCCGACCACACTCCGCCCGACGCCCGCTATTACGTTCCGGTGCAAAGCCCGGCGGTAAACAGCAACGGCAGCGCGCCCGATCCGAACAGCCGCGCGCTGGTCGCTTTCGACCGCAGTCTCCGCGGCACCTGCCCGGCCGACTCGGCCTGCCCGACCGTGCTGAACACCCAGGCCCAGGTCGGCACCACCTGGGGCTTGGCGTACGACAAATACCGCGACCGCATTTTCCAGGCGGCGTTCGCGAAACGCTTCACCACCTACGGCCCCGAAGGCGGCGGCGCTATTTACACCACGCCGCTCGGCGGCGGCGCGCCCACGTTGTTCGCGAAAGTGCCGGATGCCGAGGTCACCGCGCACGGCAAGGTCGACATGCTCAAGGATCAGCACTTCGTGGACGTCCCCGGAAAGGAAAGCCTCGGCGGGATCGCGCTCACCGAGGACGGCAAAACGCTGTACGCGGTGAGCCTGGCGACCCGGAGCCTGCTCAGTTTCGACGCGACCGGAGCCACCGCGAAACCGGGCAAGACCGTCCCGATCCCGGCTCCGGATTGTGCCGTGCCCAACGACTGGCGGCCGTTCGCGGTCGCCGCGCACGACGCGAAACTGTACGTCGGCGGCGTCTGCTCGGCGGAGAGCACGAAGCGGCGCGAGGATTTGAAGGCCGTGGTCTACACCTACGACGGCGCGAAATTCACCCCCGTGCTCACCCACGGACTCGACTACCGGCGCGGCTACGTCATCACGGTCCCGGACCCGGACGACAGCATGGACCACTGGAACCCCTGGGACACCTCGTTCTCCTCGTGGGACAAGTTCATCCGGAAGGGCGCGGGGATCAACCCGCAGCCGGAACTGGCGAGCCTGGCGTTCACCCGCGACGGCTCGATGATCCTCGGCTTCCGCGACCGGTTCATGGACGTCTTCGGCTCCGGCAAAGACCCGCGGCCCACCGACGACACGGTCCGGACCGGGATGTCCGGCGGCGACATCACCATGGCGTGCGCGGCGCCCGGCGGCGGCTACGACTGGGAAGGCACCGGGGCCTGCCCGAACCACGGCAAGCCCGAGACGAACGGCCACGAACCGCCCGGCGTCGTCGAGTACTTCCCCGGCGACTTCTACGATCCGAGCCGGTCCGGCAACGGCGTGCACCAGGAGTCCTCGCAGGGGTCGGTCGCCTACATCCCGCAGCAGCAATGGGTGATCAGCACCCAGATGGACCCGGCGCAGTACGTCAGCTCCGACGGCGTCGGCTACTACGACGTCGACTCCGGCATCGGGCCGGGGCAGGACAATCCGAAGCACGGGTACGCGTTCGTGGGCCCGGCGAACAGCTTCGGCAAGGCGGGCGGCCTCGGCGACATCGCCTACCAGGCGGCGAACGCGCCGATCCAGATCGGCAACCTCGTGTGGTTCGACGGCGACCACAACGGCGTCCAGGACCCGAACCGCACCGACGAGGTCCCGCTCGCCAAGGCGACGGTGAACCTTCTCGACGCCGACGGCGCGAAGGTCGCCAGCACCCGGACCGACAAGGCGGGCGAGTACTACTTCGGCGGCGTCGGCGCGGAATACCAGCTGAAGCCCGGCGAGAAGTACACCGTGCAGTTCGACGTCTGCACCGCGGCGACGGACAACGTGCCCGGGACGCCGCCGGCGACCGATCTGCGGTTCACGCTCCCGACCGCCGGACCGGACCGGGCGCACGATTCGAACGTCGTGCCGCCGAAGTCCGGACCGCTCTGCAACGGCTACGCGCCGGTGACCGCTCCCGCCGAGGCGGGCGGGGTCGACCACACCATCGACGCCGGTGTCTACCTTCCGTTGCCGCCGGGTCCGCCCACGTCGTCGGCGCCGCCGGGCACGAGCCCGAACCCGGCTCCCCCGGCGGCCCATCCGCCCGCCTCGGACGCGACGGACACGGATTCGCTGGCCTCGACCGGGATTCCGCTCCTGCCGATGCTGCTGATCCTCGGCGGGGCGCTCGTCGCCGGAGGCACGGCCTTCCTGGTGGCGGCACGCAGAAAGCGGTTCAGGCGGCAGTGACCGCGGCCGAGGTCCGCACGCCTGGTGCGGACCTCGGCCCGGTTTTTCCCCTAGCGAAGACGGGAAACCGCGGTCAGGACAGCGCGCGCAGCCGCGGCAGCACGTCCTCGGCGAACTGCGACAGGTAGCGCTCCTGGTCGTGCCCGGGGCCGTGGAACACCAGGTGGTTCAGGCCCGCGTCGAGGTACGGCTTGATCTGCGCGACCGCCTCGTCCGGGTCGGACGCGACGATCCACCGCTTCGCGACCTGCTCGATCGGCAACTCGTCGGCCAGCCGCTCCATCTCCTCCGCCGACGACACCGTGTGCTTCTGCTCCGCACTCAACGACAACGGCGCCCAGAACCGCGTGTTCGCCAGCGCCTTCTCCGGATCCCGGTCGTACGACATCTTGATCTCGATCATCCGGTCCACCTTCGCCGCGTCCCGCTCCCCCGCAGCCGCCCCCTCGGCCATCGCCGGCATCAGCTTCTCGGTGTACAGGTCCATGCCCTTGCCCGACGTGCAGATCATCCCGTCACCCGCACGACCCGCGTACTTCGCCACCACCGGACCGCCCGCCGCGACGTACACCGGCACGGGACGCTCCGGCCGGTCGTAGATCTTCGCGTTGACCAGCTGGTAGTAGTCGCCCTCGAAATCGACGCTGTCCTTGCTCCACAGCTCGCGCATCAGCCGCACCGACTCCCGCAGCCGCGCGAACCGCTCCTTGAACTCCGGCCACTCCCGGCCCGACACCGCGATCTCGTTCAACGCCTCGCCCGTGCCCGCGCCCAGGATCACCCGATCGCCCGACAACAGCGCCATCGTCGCGAACGCCTGCGCGATCACCGCCGGGTTGTACCGGAACGTCGGCGTCAGCACACTCGTCCCGATCAGCACCCGGCTCGTCCGCTCCGCCACCGCCGGCATCCACGCCAACGCCCACGGCGCGTGCCCGCCCTCGTGCCGCCACGGCAGGAAATGATCCGACACCCACACCGAATCCAGCCCCAGCTCCTCGGCCCGCACCGCGAACTCCACCAGCTCGCGAGGCCCGAACTGCTCCGCCGACGCCTTGTACCCGACCTTCAGCTCCACGATCGCCCTTCCCCGTCCACACGCACCACGCAGGATTCCGTGGCACCGTCAACCGTACCCGGACGGGCCTTGCGGAGGCGGGTGTGCTGTCGGTCACTAACGGGGCTAGTACGTGGCGTTCATCAGGACGAGCGCCGCGGCCTGGCAGCCCGGGCCTTTGTCCCCGCCTGAGGACCACGGACGCGAGTACTGGTCGAAGTCGTTGCGGGAATGGGCGTAGGCGGAATCCGCTTGCCTGGCCAGGAAATCCCGGTAGGGCGCGCCGGCTGTCGCGGCGTCCAGTTCGGACAGTCCGCGCACGAGTCCGGCTTTGAAGTACGACCCGTCGTCGGTGCAGCTGCTGCCCTCCCCCGGGTCGTGGACGATGCCGTCGGAGCCGGTGAAGAACGACCCGGTGCGGGTCGTCGCGTCGGCCACTGAGCGGGCGGTGTTGATCAGGTTCTGGTCTCCGGTCACTTTGGACAGCGCCGTGAGGCCGGAGACGAATACGCCCTGGTTGTAGGTGTAGCGCTGCCCGACCGCGGCGCAGCTGGCACCGTCGACACCGTCCACCACCAGACCGTCGGACCCGATGAGTCCCTTGCCGCGGAACCAATCCCAGCCTTGCTGCGCCCGGGTCCGGTAGGTCGCGTCGCCGGTGCGGTCGGCGATGGTCGCGTTGACCTCGATGTACAGGCTGTTGGAGATGGATGCCTTGTACGTCAGGCCTTCTTTCCAGCGGATGCCGCCGCCGCAGTCGGTGGTCCAGAAGGTTTGCATGTGGTCGGCTTCGGCCTTCGCCGTCGCGAGGTAGCGCTGCTGGCCGGTGCGGTCGTAGGCGTCGAGCCACGCCATCGCCCACCAGCCGGTGTCGTCGGAGAACTCGTTGCGGAACTGGCCGCGGCCGGCGTTGACGTTCTTGTCGTACGTCGTCGCCATCGCGTAGTCGTAGCTGGCCATCCGGCTGACCGACGCGTTGCGGATCACCGCGGCGAGCGACACCGCGGTGCCCCAGCCGCCGCCGTTGCGGAAGTAGCCGGTGCCGTTGTCGTAGAGCGCCATCATCGCGGTCGCCGCCGCTTGCGCACGGTTCGCAGCGTTCCAGCGGGTGCGCGCCCAAGGCGTACAAGCGATCCGGCCGGTGTCGATGGCGCTGCCGCACGCGCGCAGGGCACCGACGCCGCGGTTGTTCCAGTCGTCGTTGTTGTACATCTGGGTGCGCCAGCCGCCGACCCCGGAGGGCGCGGTGGTGAGCCCGAGCTGCGCGCCGCCGTCCCAGGTCGCGCCGCCGTCGAAGGACCGGTCGAGCCACACCCGGTCGCCCGGGCGCGAGTGGTCGACGACGGCCCAGCCCATCGGGTCTGCGTCGGCGAAGTGCAACTGGAGGACGCGGTCGTCGAGCGCCGTCGTGACTGCGATCCGGTCGCTGGACGCCTGGTCGGCAGCGCGGTCGTCGCAGTATTTGTTGCACACCACGATGTTCGCCGCCGGCTGGGGCGCTTTCGCGTGGACCGGCAGCAGCGCCGACATCGTTGTCAGGACCGCCGTGAGCATGACCCGCACCGCTGCCTCCTCGGACCCCGTTCCCCCGGAACGAAGATCCGCCCGAGACGCGGTGCGGGTCAACGAATGACAAAGACCTGGCTCGGGAGTGCCGCCGGATGCCCGGCGCGCTGGGCTATTCCGCGGTCAGGTCCGGGAGGTCGTCGAACTCCACGACCTGGCGGACCTCGACCTCGATCTCGTCGAACAGGTCCGCGTACTCGCTCGCGTACTCGACCGCCTGCGCCCGGTCCGCGGCGTTGACCAGGGCGAACCCGCCGATGACCTCCTTGGCCTCGGTGAACGGCCCGTCCGTCGCCTTCGGGGCCGCGCCGCGGGGTTTGCGGACGATCGCGCCCTTCTCCGACGGGTGCACGCCCTCGGCGGTGATCAGGATGCCGCGTTCGGTCCAGTCCTGGATGAACGCGCCCATTTTCTCCATGAACTCGGGGCTGGGGTTCCAGGCCTCGGGGGCGCTCTCGTCGAGCCGGTGCATCATCAGGAAACGCATTGACCGCTCCTCGGTTGGGGCTGGCTTCGTCCAGCCGTCACATCCTCGTCGAACGGCCTGGCGCGGGTTCGACATTTTTTCAGCAGCGATGCGTCGGCGACTTCCGCGGCCGCGCTGCCCACGCCGCGACGCCCGCGACGAGGGTCACCGCGGCCCCCGCTATGGGGCTGTTCATCAGCACGAGACCGCTGAGGAACGCGGTCCCGGCGAGGAGAAGCAACGCCATCCGGAGCGTGGCCGCCCAGGCGACGACGAAATCCGCGGCCCGGGACATCCAGGGTTCGCGGGTGTCGGGCTTGCGGTGTCGGCCGGGCTTGCGCCGAGCCAGCACGCGGTGCGCGGAGGCGACCATCTCTTCCCGGGTCGCCACCCGGCGAGGAGGACGGGAGTAGGGATCCCAGTCGACGACGACCCGGACCCGGGCGGGGTGGTCGGGGTCGGGGTGGTTCGGTGGGGGTGGCTGCGGGGTGGTGGGGGCGGGCGGGAGCGGCTGTTTGCTTGCCGTTGTGGCGGGGGCGGGCGGAGTCGGCTGGTTGCTTGCCGTTGTGTCGCCGGAACGGGCGGGGCCGGTTGTGGAGTTTGCGGGAGGGTTGGGGATCGCCGAGCTACTCCCCGCTGCCTCGCCGGAACGGGCGGGGCCGGTTGTGGAGTTTGCGGGAGGGTTGGGGATCGCCAAGCCGCTCCCCGCTGCCTTGCCGGACCGAGCGGGGTCGGCTGCGGTGTTCGCGGGCGGGTTGGCAATCGTCTGATTGCTTGCCGCCGCGTCGCCGGACCGGGCGGGGTCGGTTGTGGTGTTCGCGGACGGGTCGGGAATCCGCTGGTTGCTTGCCGCTTCGTCGCCGGACTGGGCAGGGTCGGCTGTGGTGTTTGCAGGCGGGTTGGGGTTCGCCAAGCCGCTTGCCGCTGCCTCGCCGGAACGGGCGGGCTCGGCTGCAGTGCCGCCAGGCAGCTTGGGTTTCGCCAAGTCGCCTGCAGCTAGGGCGGGCTTCGGCGTGTCACCTGGCTCGGCTGCGCCGCCCGCGGCCGCGCTGGCATCTGCATCGGCCGCGTCGCCCGGCGGCAGGGGCTTTTCCTGCTCGTTCCCAGCGCTGTCCTGCATCTCCTCCGCGGGCCGCGCCAGGCTCTCCGGGTCGCGAGGCAGCGCCGCTTCCCCAGCGGGCTCCGGGCTCAACCCGGGCTCCCGGACCAGCACCGCGCCTTCCGCCCGCGCGGGCGGCTCGCCGGTTCGGTGCGGTTGGTCGGCGAGGCAGGGAACCACCGTCATGAGGTCGTCATCCCTTTCTCTTCCGGCCGGCGGACCGGCCCCGACGGCTGTCCGGAGCCCTGGCCGTCGTGCGGAGCGGGTCCCGGATGCGCTCATCCTGGCGAAGACGGTGCGTCACCAGCCAGCTCTACTGGCAGTGTCGCGGTGAACGGTCCCTCAGCGTCGCCCAACGGTTCGAGTGACGGTTTTCGCTACTCTTCGCGGTCACCGATTCGACACCCGGCGGACCTCTAGCCGCGACTTGTCCAGACCTCTCGCCGCGCCCGCGAACTGCGGCGAACCGGCTCTAACGCGGGAAGATGCACGTTCATTCGCACAGTCGCCAGCCGGAGAAACTCGAGCTCGGCACCCCAGTCCCCCACGCAGGCATACACAGAGTGTCACGCCAGCCCTGGTTATTGAGCGGTCAACAGTCACCCACAAGAGTGGTACGGAGAGTGATCAGCAGGAGAGCGTGATGCCCGACGCACTGGCCCGAACGGACGTATCCGCATTAGGCGAGGAGTACGCACAGCTTCGACCAGGGAGATTTCGACCCTTGCCGTCTCGTCGCACCACTGGCTAGCGTGAGACAGGTAAGCCTTACCTAAGTGAAGCGGGACCCACCATGCCGACCCTCCCCCAGCGCCGCATGCCTGACAGCAGGCGGCTGCTCCGGGCGTCCGTGCTGCGAGCTGAACGGACGTCCACGCATTTCGTCACCCTCACCGTCGGCGGGGAGGATCTCGAGGACTTCGCGCCGCTCGGGTTCGATCAATGGTGCCGGTTGTTCTTCCCGCGCGAGGGGCAGCGCGGGCTCCGCCTCCCCACTGCTTCGAGCAATCGCTGGCTCGCGCAGCACATGCTCATGAGCGCCGCGTCCCGGCCGTGGGTGCGGAATTACACGATCCGGGCGACGCGGCCCGGCGAGGTGGACATCGAGTTCGCGGTGCACGGCGACGGCGGTCCGGCCTCGCAATTCGCCGAGAACGCGCGGCCGGGCGACGAGGTCGGGATTCTCGACGAGGGGATCACTTATCTGCCGCCGGACGGCGTCACACAGCTCCTTCTCGCCGACGAGAGCGCGATTCCGGCGGCGTTGGCGATCCTGGAGTCATCGCCGGGTCTGCGGGCCACCGTCTTGCTGGAAGTCGGGGCGCGGGACGACATCCAGACGGTCGACGTGCCGCTCGGCGCCGAAGTGCAGTGGCTGGTCCGCGAGGACGACCGGCTGCCCGGACGGCTCGCGCTCGACGTCCTCGGCCAGCTCGATCTTTCCGATCCTCCGGGCTACACGTGGGTCGCCGGGGAGAGCGGGCTGGCCACCGGCGCGCGGCGGTTCCTCACGCGCGAGCGCAGGGTGCCGAAGCAGGCGATCTCGTTCCAGGGGTATTGGAAGCACGGTCGCGCCTCGCTGGGGTAAGCCTCAGAACAGGCGTCCGGCGTCGTCGGCGGGCGGTTCCTCCAGCTGCAGCAGGAACCGTTTCCGGTCGACGCCGCCCGCGTACCCGGTGAGACCGCCGCTGCTGCCGACCACCCGGTGGCACGGCACGACGATGCTCAGCGGATTCCAGCCGTTCGCGTTGCCGACCGCCTGCGCCGCGCCGGGCTCGCCCAGTTCGACGGCCAGGTCGCGGTAGGTGCGCGTCTCGCCGTAGGGGATGCGGGTGAGCAGCTGCCAGACGCGGCGTTCGAACTCGGAGCCGCGCAGGTCCAGTTCGAGGTCGAAGGTCCGGCGCCGGCCGGTGAAGTACTCGTCGAGCTGCCGAGTCGCGTCGGCGAAACCGTCGTCGGCGCGCGGGCCGAAGTCCGGGAAACGCGGGGTCCGGCTGTGGCCGTCGAAGTAGACGGCGACCAGCGCGCTGCCGTCGGCGACCAGGGTGAGGTCGCCGACCGGGGACGTCGCGACGGTGTGCCGGAAAGCCATCTTCTCCTCCGTGATCGGTGCCACGGAACGGTATCCGGCCGGGCCGTGCGTGAGAGCATCGCCGTCCATGGAAGACGGTTTCGCCGACATCCCGACCACGACCCTCGCCGACCTGCTCGGCCGCGGCCAGGTGCTCGACTACGGCGTGCGGCCCTTGTGGGGTCCCGTGCCGCGGATCGCCGGGCCCGCGTACCCGGTGCGCTGCCCGCCGGGAGACAACCTCATGCTGCACGCGGCCATCCACCGCGCGCCCGCCGGAGCGGTGATCGTCGCGGAATCCGGCGACGTCGACTACGCGCTGGCCGGCGGCAACGTCTGCGCGACCGCCCAGCGCCGCGGCATCGCGGGCTTCGTCCTGGACGGCGTGATCCGCGACCTGTCCGAGGTCCGCGAGGCACGTTTCCCGGTGTTCGCGCGGGGCGTGATCCCGATTCCCGGGACGAAAGCCAAGGTGACGCCGCTCGGCGAGCCCGCCCGGTGCGGCGGGGTGACGGTGCACCCCGGGGACATCGTCGTGGCGGACGAGGAAGGCGTGGTCGTGGTGCCCGCGGCCGATGCGGCGCAGGTGCTCGCGGACGCGCGGGCGAAGCTGGCCAAGGAGGAGGCGCAGACGCTCGACGAGTGGGCGGAGGCGCACCGGGCGAAGGTGGACGCGGCCCTGGAGGCTGGCGGCTTTCGCGGCTGATCCGGAGCGCTCGCTCGCGATGCCCGGCTCGCTGCGGGATCGGGAGGGGTCGATTGCTGGATAACCCGGCTCGCTCCGGCTGGACCGTCCACACCCCGGCTGGCCGGACGCCTGGGCCTGGCTACGGGACCGGGGCTTGCTCGCCGGAGAACCCGGACCCTCCGCGTCCCAGCTGGTCAGGCGGCCTGGTTACGGGATCGGGAGGCTTGCTCGCCGGAGAATCCAGCCCCTCCGCATCCCGGCTGGCCAGGCGACCTGGTTACCGGATCGGGACGGCTGCTCGCCGGAGAACCCGACTCGCCTGGCAACCTGGCTACCGGATCAGGAGGCCTGCCCGCAGGAGAACCCGGCTCGCTCCGGCCTGGCTACGGGGATTCGGAGGCTTGCTGGGCGGAGAACTCGGCCCGCCAGGCGACCTGGCTACCGGATGAGGCTTGCCCGCCGGAGCACCCCGATCACTCCGGCCGCACCGTCCACAACGGACCGGCCGTCGCCAGTTCGGGGCCGGGTTCGGAGTCCGGCGGGAGGGGTTCGGGGTCGGGAAGCGGGCGGTCCGGTCCCGGCGTCACCGGATCGGGTTCCACCGGGCCTGGCGGAACCGGCTCGGGCGGGGCGGGCGGCGCGGTCGAGCGGGGGCGAAGCATCGCGGGCTCCTTTCTCTCCCTGATGGGCTACCGCACACCGGCGGCGGCGAAACATCCACCCGTCCGCGCGAGGTCGGCTAGGGTCGAAGGCGGAGCCGACGAACCGAGAAGAGGCGAGACGATGAGCGCGGACAAGCCCGGCGAGCAGCAGCCGCTCGACGCGGAGATCGTGGAGAGTCCCGGCACGCCGCCCGCTGACCTCCCCGAGCCCGACTACAGCGACAACAGCGCCCCGTCGTTCGACTTCGTGCGGGACCGGATCGAGAAGCGCTACACCACCTCGGTCGGTTCGCAGGAGCTCGCCGGGATCGGCGGGCCGGAGGATCTGCAGTCGCTGGACAAGAAAATCGCCGACCGCAAGGAGGCGGCGAAGGACAAGCTGGCCGAGATCCGCCGGTCGATGGGCAAGGAGTAACGCCGTTTCCCGGCTTGGGCTCAGCGCGGCGGACACTCCGCGCCGCAGAGGTAAAGCCAAGCGGGAAAGACTGGGACGAGCGCGCGGCAAGCATCCGCCACCGGGGGTCGGCTGACCAATCCCGGCAGCACGACCGTCCACAATAGACCCGCCCTGCCAAACTCCGTGGCTTCCCCGCCGCCCGTTCTGGTTGAATCGCCCGTATGGCAACCACCGTGCGCATTCCCGGCCTCGTCCTGACCGAGCACGAGTTCTCCGTCCCCCTCGACCATTCCCGTCCGGACGGCGCGAAGATCACCGTCTTCGCGCGCGAGGTCGCTGATCCGGACGGGCTCGACCGGCCGTTTCTCGTGTACCTGCAAGGCGGTCCCGGGCACGAGGCGCCGCGGCCGTCCCGGGGCGCGCCGAGCTGGCTGCCGCGGGCGTTGCGGGAATACCGGGTCCTGATGCTCGACCAGCGCGGCACCGGGCGCTCCACGCCGGTCGGCACGCTGCCGGGCACTCCGGCCGAGCAGGCCGACTATCTCACCCACTTCCGCGCGGACGCGATCGTGCGCGACGCGGAGTTCATCCGGCAGCAGCTGGGCGTCGAGAAGTGGAGCGTGCTCGGCCAGTCGTTCGGCGGGTTCTGCACACTCGCTTACCTTTCCCAGTACCCCGAGGGCCTGGCCGAGGCCTTCTTCACCGGCGGGCTGCCGCCGATCGCGCGGCATCCGGACGACGTCTACACCGCGACGTTCGCCAATCTCCTCGAGCGCAACCGCCAGTACTACCTCCGCTACCCCGGCGATCGCGAGCGCGTCGAAGCGCTGCTGCCGCTGCTCGACGACGGGGCCGTGGTCCTGCCCGACGGCAGTCCGCTGACCGCGCGGTTGTTCCAGCAACTCGGTTACCTCTTCGGTGCCAGCGGCGGCGAGGAGGCGCTGCACTACCTGCTCGAACGCGACCCGAAGTCCCCCGCCTTCGCCTACGACGTCGCCAGCTCGCTGCCGTTCAGTGCGCGCAATCCGTTGTATTCGGTCATCCACGAGTCGTCGTACTCCGACGGGTTCGCCACCCGCTGGTCCGCCGAGCGCGTGCTGCCGGACGAGTTCCGCACCGACCGGACGCTGTTCACCGGCGAGCACGTGTTCCCCTCGCTCTTCGACGACCTCCACAGCCTCCGGCCGATGAAGGAGACCGCCGAACTGCTCGCCGCGCACGAGTGGCCGCGGCTGTACGACGCGGACGTGCTGCGCGAGTGCACGGTCCCGGCTGCGGCCGCGATCTACGCCAACGACATGTACGTCGAGCGGGTGTTCTCCGAGGAAACCGCGCGGCTGATCCCGACGCTGCGGCCGTGGATCACCAACGAGTACGAGCACAACGGCCTCCGCGCGTCGGGCGATCACGTGCTCGGCCGGTTGATCGACCTCGTGCGCGGGCGCGTCTGACCCGCGGTGCGGGGAACCCTGAACCCCCTTGCCATCCCAGGGTTCCCCGCACCGGCGAGGATCAGGCGACGGTGACGCCGCCGTCGACGGAGTCGGTGGAGAGGGTCAGGTCCTGCCAGGCGTCGAAGTCCTCCTGCACGCGCTGGCGTCCGGCGGTGACCAGCCGCAGCGCGTCCGAGCCCAGCAGCAGGTGCACCGGCGGGTTTTCCACGTCCAGCAGCCGCAGGATCGCGTCGCCCGCGCGGTCGGGGTCGCCGATCCCCTGTCCGGCGAGGGCCTGGCGGCGGGTCCGGATCGGGTCGAACAGGGCGTCGTAGTCGGCGATGCTGCGCGGGGCGCGGACCAGCGACCGGCCCGCCCAGTCGGTTTTGAACGCGCCGGGAGCCACCGCGGTCACCCGCACGCCGAACTGCGTGACCTCCTGGGCGAGGGTGTCGGTGATGCCTTCCAGCGCGTGCTTGCTGCCCTCGTAGAACGCCAGGCCGGGGAACGTGGTGTGCCCGCCCATCGAGGTGATCACGAAGATCTGGCCGTCGCGCCGTTCGCGCATGCCGGGCAGGACCGCCTTGATCGTCGCGACCGTGCCGAAGACGTTGACCTCGAACTGGCGGCGCAGCTCAGCCATCGACGATTCCTCGAAGGTGCCTTCGAGCCCGTATCCGGCGTTGGCGACGAGCACGTCGATCGGGCCGAGTTCCGCTTCGACCTCCCGCACGGTGGGTTCGATCCGGTCCGCGTCGGTCAGGTCGAGGACGAAGGCGCGGGCGCGTTCGGGGTCCAGCGCCCGGAAATCGGCCGCGTGCGCTTCGGTGCGCACGGTGCCCGCGACCTGGTGTCCGGCGGCGAGGGCGCGTCGGGCGACGGCCCTTCCGAGGCCGGTGCTGACGCCGGTGATCAGGAAGGTTTTGCTCACTGCTCAAGGTCCTTTCGTGAAAATGGCAGGACGGCGTGGACCCCGCGAGGACAGCGGGGCCCGAGGACGGGCGAAGGTCAGGACTCGGCGGGAGCGGCCGGTTCACGGCCCCAGCTGGCGAGCAGCCGCAGCCGTTCCTGCGAAGGCGAACCGGCCGGCGCGCTGTAGACGACCATCGACTGGCCCGGGTCGGCGACCGAGGTGAAGATCTCGTACTGGAGTTCGAGATCGCCGGCGACCGGATGCCGCAGGCGTTTGAGGCCGGTGCTGCGTTCCTGGACGCGGTGTTCCGACCACCACGCCGGGAACTCGGGCGACCGCATCATCAGCTCGCCGATCAGGTTGGCGATGTGCTGGTTCCGCGGCTGCGCGGCCGCGGCCAGCCGCAGCCCGTGCACGTAGTCGCGGGCGACGCGTTCCCAGTCCCGCCACACCAGGCGGGCCCGCGGATCGAGCAACGTCCAGCGCGCCATGCTGCGTTCCCGCCGCGGCAGCGCGGCCACGTCGGGAAACAGCAAGGCCCACAACGCGTTCCCGCCGACGACCGTCAGGTTCCGGTCGCTGATGAACGCCGACGCGAGTTCCATCGAGTCCAGCACCTGCCGCAGCGCCGGACGCAGCCGGGACGCATGCTCGGCCTGGTCGAGGCGTTCGGCCGTGGCGCCCGCGAGAGCGAACAGATGCCGCCGCTCGATGTCGTCGAACCGCAGCGCGTCGCAGAGTGCGTGCAGCACCTGCTCGGACGGCTGCCGCGCGCGGCCCTGTTCCAGCCGGGTGTAGTACTCGGTGCTGACCCCGGCCAGCTGCGCGACCTCGCTGCGGCGCAGGCCGGAAACCCGCCGTCCGCCGTCGAATCCGTCCGGAAGACCGATCTCCTCCGGCTTCAGCCCGCCGCGGCGGGCCCGCAGGAAATCGCCCAGGTCGTTCTTGCCCATGCCTCGAGTCTGCCTTCCGCCCGGGCGCTGCCCAAGGCCGTAACTGGTCCTGTCAGTACTACTCACCGGACCGGGCGAGGATGACTGCGCGAGCAGCCAGGTGCAGCGCCAGCCGTTCGTCCGGACGCGACAGGTCGACCTGCAGCAACTGCTCGATCCGGCTGATCCGCGCCGCGACCGTGTTCCGGTGAATCCCCAGCACCGTCGCGGTTTCCGCCAGCGAAGACTCGACATCGAGATATGCCGCGAGAGTGCGGATCAGATCGCCGGGTACGGAAACCAGCGGAGCGAGCAACGCACGCGCGGCAGGCTCGAAGGTGTCCGTGCGGGTCCATTCCAGAAGCAGCTGCGCCATGCCGAGCTGGTCTACGTGCAGGAAGTGCCCGGTCTCCGGACGGGTCGCGGCGAGGCGCGCGGCGTCGGTGGCTTCGGCGACTGTCGCGGTGAGACCGTCGGCGTGCGGGCGGCCGACGCCGAGGTGCGCGTCGAGGGTGCGGCGCAGGCTGTGGTGCACCGCCCGTAGCCGCGCGGACAGCGCCCGCACCCGTTCCGCGGTCGGTTCCTGTTCGAAGGTGACCCAGCCGGTCCAGCCCTCGCCGTGTTCGACGGTGACCGCGTCGATCGACTCCGCCCGGAGCGCGCGCACGACCTCCTGCGTGCGGGAGACCGTGTCGACGTCTGCGGGCACGCCGATGCGCAGGCCGACGTGCCAGCCGCCGAGTCGCCAGCCCGCGTCTGCCGCGCGTCGGCGCAGGTCGGCACCGGGTTCGGTGTCGTGGCGAAGCAGGTCGCCCAGCAGCGCGGACCGGGAACGGGCGTCGCGTTCCAGTTCCAGGCGGTGGGCCAGCAGCCAGCGCTGCACGGCACCGGCAGCGACGGCCAGCGTCGCGGCTACGACGTCCGCGCGCGGCGCCTTCGCGCCGGTCAGCTCGGCGGCCAGCCAGACCGAAGGCTGCGGCAGCACCGCGGGATGCGCCAGCAGAACGCCGTCCGCGAGGGTGACGCGTTGTGGGACCGGCTCGTGCACTCGCACGCGGGCGGCCTCGGCGAGTTCTCCGGCGAGCACTTCACCGCGGTCGTCGAGGACTGCGACGGGAGCGTCCAGCAGCCGGCGCAGCACGGTCACGATTTCTTCGGGCGGCCGCAACCGCTCCCCTAGCGCGCGATGCGCGGCGAGCACTGCCTCGGCGCGGTCGATGTCCGGGGCGGCCAGGGCGAGCCGGGCGTCCACGAGCAGATCGAGCGGATCGGCGGACGTGACCAGCAGCGGAACCGACAGTCGTTCAGCCAGAAGTCGTGACGCGGCAAGGGGTTCGGCTCCGGGAAGCAGGACTCCGGCGGCTTGGGCGTCGGCGCAGCGGCGCAGGAGTGCGTCGATCTGCCAATCGGAACCGAGCGGGCGGACGACCACCACCAGTTCGCCGCGAGCGGGCGTGCCGGACGCGTCGAGCGCGGCCTTGACTGTCTTGAGTGGACGGTCCAAACCGGACTCTCCGGAGCACACTCGGACGGGACCAGCCCACGAGGGCAGCGCGAGCAGCTGGCGGAGAATCACTGGGCTACCACCGGATCGCAGTCGATTCCGTACGCGCGCGGCTCCAGCAGCGGACGTCGTCGCGGGTCGGTCCAGAACGGGGACGCAGCCAGGCACACGACGTCCACCTCCACTCCGGCGCGGATCGCGTCGCACTGCAGCGGGACACCCGTACGACGGTCGAGGACCGAGAGAACGTCCGGAGTGGACGCCACCGGCCGCCCGTCCCGCAGCGCGAGCAGGTACTCGTTCTCCATTTCCAGCCGCAGCAGCGCGCCGTCGCGGTGATCGGCCAGCGTCGCCGAGCCGCGGCCGAAGCCCGGGTGGCCGTGCTGGCCGGGGCCGATGTGCCGCGACACCTCCAGCACCCGGCCGCGGGCGAGAACCTGGCCGTCCAGGGCGGTTTCCAGCGCGGCGAGGTCCGGGCTCTCCCCCGCCGCGAGCACGCGGGAGCCGAGGGCGAGCGCCTCGCTCGTCGTGCCGGGCACCGTGTGGTCGGCCAGTTCGCCGGCCGGGATCGGGGCCAGCGCGATCGCCGCCCAGCCGCCGGAGCTGGCCAGGAACGCGCGGATCCCGCTCTCGACCACCGAGGCCGCCGCGGCGGCGAGCACCACCACCCGACCGCCGGGTTCGGCCATCGCGGCCGGGGCGACACCGCGGCCGGTCGCGGCGACCGAGAGCTGGTCGAGCCGCGGCAGCCCGCGTCCGGACAGGTCCGCGTCCACGCAGGGCAGCCCCAGCTCCTGGGCGATCACCAGCGGAAGCAGGCCGTTGAGGCCGCCGATCTCGATGGTCATCAACGCCTGCGCGCGCTGCCCGGTCCAGCGTTCGATCGCCTTGATCGCCGAGGCGAACTCGTCGCCGCTCGGCAGTTTCTCGGCGAACGCGGCGGTCGCGCCGACGATCCCGACCGGGACCACCAGGGTGTCCGGCGGCAGGTCCGCGATCGGGTGCACGACGGGTTCGCGGCCGGATTCGGTCAGCCGCCGCAGCAGCACCGCCGCGGTGACGGTGTCGCCGCCCCCGCCGGACCCGAGCAGCGCGACGCCGCGTTCGAGTGCCGGCACGTCCGCGGCGGTGATGCGCATGGCTGGTCAGCGTATCAGCGGAAGCTGTAGCCGCCGTCCGGATACAGCGTCGAACCGGTGGTGTAAGTGCTGGTGAACAGGTACAGCACGGCATCGGCCACTTCGGACTCCCGGCCGACGCGGTGCAGCAGGGTGTCCGCGCGGTACTGCGCGAAACTCGCCTCCCGCGCGGCCGCCGGACGCCCGGCCCACAGGTTCCCGTCGATCGTGCCCGGCGACACGACGTTCACCCGGACCGGCGCCAGTTCCACCGCGAGCCCGCGGCCGAGCCCCTCGATCGCCGCGTTGCACGCGATGTACGCCGGTGCCGCGGCGGGCGGGCGCACACTCGCGACACCGGACATCAGCACCACCGAGGCGTCCGATGAGAGCTTCGGCGCGGCGTGCTTCACCGCGTGGTACTGGCCCCAGAACTTCGTGACGAACGGGCTTTCCGCCTCCGCGTCGCTCAGGTCCCGCATCGGGCCGACGGTGTAGGACGCGGCGGGGGTGAACAGGTGGTCGACCCGGTCGAGCGCGCCGAAGAACTCGGCGAGCGACGCCTGGTCGGTGGTGTCCACCGCCTGCCAGGTCGCGGTCGGGCCCAGCTCCGCCGCGGCGGCCCGGAGCTTGTCGCCGGTCCGGCCGCCGAGGTGGACGAGCGCGCCCGCCGCCGTCGCGCGCCGGGCGACCTCTAGCCCGATCCCGGACCCGCCGCCGAGCACCACGACCACCCGGCCGTCGAGCGAACTCACGAAGCCACCTCCACCGGAACGAACTCGTGCGCCAGCCCGAACGCGGGCGGGCCGAACGTCGCCAGCGCTTCCGGAGTGCGCATGAGCGGCGGCGTCGAAATCCCCACCACGGTGACCCGCTGGCCGTAACGCAGCGTCTCGGTGGTGATAGGCTCGGCGGACTCCGCCTCCAGCACGCAGATCAGGTCCGGCACCAGGCAGCGAACCTCGCCGTCGACAAGCGCGACCAGGTTTTCGTTCTGGAAAAGGATTTCCAGCTTGTGCTCACCGTCGAAGGACACCGCTGCCGCGCGGCCCCTAGCGAATCCTTCCTCGGTCCGGCGCTCCACATCGGACACTTTGCCCCGGAACAACACCCGCAGATGCGAGTACAGCGTGTCGCCGAGCGCGGTCGCCAGCGCAGCCACGGGGTCGGCGTTTTCTTCGCGGGCAAGGCGAATCGCCCGGCCGACGCTCAGTGCGAGCGAGAGCGTCCGCGGCACGGCGGTGCGTTTGACGTCCGCGCCGCTCATCGAGTACTCGGCGATGTGCGCGACTCCGCCGAGCCGGATGGTGATCCCGCGCGCGAGCCATTCCATCCGCCGATTGTCGGCGCCGGTGTCGATCAGCGTGGTCTCGCCGCGTTCTCCGGCGATGCCCATCGGCGAACCGGGGACGCCGTACACGCCGAACGTCTCCATCTGCAGCTCCGGGAACGCCCGGCCCATGCCGTCGGCGTCGACCACCGGCAGCCCGAGTCGCGCGCCGACGACCAGCGGGATCATCGAGTTGATCCCGCCGCATTCGATCGGCATGGTCGCGTCGGCCTTCGTGCCGAGGTGTTTTTCCAGTGCCCGCAAGGCCAACTCGGGTTCGGAGCCGTTCGGGAGCTTCTCGTGCACGACGGTCGGCGCGCCCATCTGCGCGGTCGGGATGACGAGGGCGTCGTCGTCCAGGTCGTCCGGGTCGAGCACGGTGACGGGTCCGTGCTCGCGGATCGCCTCGCGCACCAGCAGCCGCCCGACGTACGGGTCGCCACCGCCACCGGTGCCGAGGACGGCCGCGCCGCGGGCGAGATCCTCGAGGTGGTCTTCGGTCAGGGTCCAGCTCATCCCGCGACCCCGATCGGGTCCAGGTCATAGCCGAAGTAGCGCGGACCGGCCAGCGCGATGCCCTCCGGGGTGTGCCAGCGCGGGTCCGCCGGAGCCGCGATCACTGTGACCCGCTGGCCGTAGCGCAGGCCTTCGGTGGTGACGGCCTCGCCGGATTCGCGGTCTAGCGTGCAGATCAGGTCCGGCACCGAAGCGCGCACCTCGCCGTCGACCTCGGCCACCAGATGCTCGTTCTGGAACCGCAGCAGCATTTCCGTGCCGGTGTCACCGTCCATTCCGGACAGCCGGGCCTCGCCGCGGGCGAACCCGGTGACGGTGCGGCGGGCGACGTCCACGACCTTGCCGCTGAACAGCGTCCGCCCGCGCAGCCGCTCCACCACGCGATCCACCGGGTTCTCGTGCTCCTCGCGGGCCTGCCGCACGAGCGCGCCGAGTTCCGCGCACAGGGTCAGCGTTCCGGGCACCATCGATTCGCGCGCCTGCGCGCCGGACATCGCGTAGTTGCTGATCATCGCCGAGCAGCCCATGTCGATGGTCGCCGACCGGGCCAGCCGCTCCGCCCAGCGATTGTCCACAGTGTCCAGTACGCCGCGGTTGCCCTTCTCGTCCGCGATGGACATCGGGGTCGCGCGGATTCCGTACAGGGTCGGCAAAACCATCTGCAGCTCCGGGAACGCGCGGCCCATGCCGTCCGCGTCCACGAGCGGCAGGCCGAGCTGCGCCGCCGCGACGACCGGGATCAGCGAGTTCACGCCGCCCGCTTCGGCGCAGGCGATGTGCGTGAGTTCCTTGCCCAGATAGGTAGCGAGTGTCCGGGCGGCGAGCCCGACCTGTTCGGCGGACGGCAGTTTCTCCACCATCACCGTCGGCGCGCCCATCATCGCGACCGGCAGCACCACGGCGTCGTCGTCCAATTCGGACAGTTTCACCAGCGGCACCGAACCGTGCTCGCGGACCGCGGAATGCGCCAGCAGCCGGCCGATGTACGGGTCTCCCCCGCCGCCGGTGCCGAGGATCGCCGCGCCGCGGGCGATGTCGTCCAGGTCCTTCTCGGTAATCTCAGCCATCGTTCACGCCCCCAGCTGCAAGTCGCCGACCGCCTTGACCCGGATCCGGGTCGCGTTGCCGGGCAGGTACGGGATCGGCACCTCGTCGAAGTCGACGATGCCGACGGACGCCGGGCTCGCCCCGGCGGCCACCGCGCGGTCGACCGCTTCCTGCTTCGCCTCGTCCACCACGGCTTCGCGACGGCCGGGCTCGATCACGTACACCCGGTCGACCTCGCCGCCGATCTGCGCGATCGCCGCGCCGATCGCGTTGGCCACCGCGTAGTGGTCCGGCCGGCGGACCTCGCCGGAACCGGCCAGCTCGTCCGGCAGCAGCACCGAACCGCCGCCGACGGCGACCACCGGAAGCGGCTCGGACGACGTGCGCATCCGGTCCACGACGTCGGAAACGTCCGCCGCGATCCGGTCCAGCGCGGCCCGCACGAAGTCCCGGTCGAGGTGCGCGACCAGCGCCGGGTCGCCGATCTCGGCCCGCCCGGCGGCGACCGCGATGTCCGTGGCGGTCAAGGTGTCTCCGCCGAACACGAGCGCCTTCGAGGTCAGCTCGTAACCGACGGAATCCGGTCCGACGGTCACGCCGGACGCGTCGCCGCGCACCCGGCTGCCGCCGCCGATGCCGATCGAAAGGACGTCCGGCATCCGGAAGTTCGTGCGGATCCCGGCGACGCTCACGTCCGTGGTCGCCTCGCGCGGGAAACCCTGGCGCAGCACGCCGACGTCGCTCGTGGTGCCGCCGACGTCGACCACCGCGCAAGTGTCCAAACCGGACAACACCGCCGCGCCGCGCATCGAGTTCGTCGGGCCGGACGCGAAGGTCGCCACCGGGTAGCGGCGGGCGAAGTCGACGTCCATCAGCGTGCCGTCGTTCTGGCTCAGATACAGCGGCGCGGTAATGCCCGCGCCGGTCACCGACGCGGCCAGACCGTCCACGATGTGCGCCGCCAGCTCGCGCAGCGCGGCGTTGATGACCGTCGCGTTTTCCCGCTCCAGCAACCCGATCCGGCCGATTTCGTGGGACAGCGAGATCGCGACGTCCGGCAGCTGCGAGGAGATGATCTCCGCCGCCCGGGCCTCGAACTCCGCGTTCACCGGCGAGAACACCGACGTGATCGCGACGCTGCGCACGCCGGCCGAGCCCATGTCGTCGGCGGCCTTGCGCAGTTCGCTTTCGTCCAGTTCGGCGATGTGGCGTCCGTCGAACTCGTGGCCGCCGTGCACGAGGTAGCTGCGCCCGGACACCGCGTCGACCAGCCGCTGCGGCCAGTCCACCATCGGCGGCAGCGACGCGCCCGCGGGCAGGCTGAGCCGCACCGCCGCGGTCGGGGCCAGCCGGTGCGCCTCGACGAGCGCGTTGATGAAGTGCGTGGTGCCGATCATGACCGCTCGCACCGCGGCCGGGTCGAACGCCCGCTGCCGCTGCAGCCCGTCGATCGCGGCGACGATGCCCGAGGTGACGTCCTCGGTGGTGCTGGTCTTGATCGAGGCGAGCACCTCGCGGCCGTCCAGCAGGACCGCGTCGGTGTTGGTCCCGCCGACGTCGATGCCGATGCGCACGGAGAAATCCCCTTCCAGGTGACGGAATCAGGCGGCCGGGGCCGGTTCGGCGTCCGCGGTCCGGCTCTTGCCGACCCCGCGGACCAGGCCGAGCTTCCCGGCGGCCACGTACAGAACGAAAGCGACGACGAGCGAGTTGATGCTGGGCAGTCCCCAGTCCACGAACTCGCCGAACAGCGCGGCGGCGATCCAGACGACGATCGTCGCGGGCACCCACACCGGGGCGTCGGTGGGCACCGCGCCCCGCGCCCTGGCCTCCTCCAGCTCGCCGCGCCACTGCTTCACCACGAAGTACTCCGCGACCATGATCCCGGCGATGGGCGGGAACGCGACCCCGAGCACGGTCAGGAAATCGGTGAACTTCGAGAGGATCCCGGCGGCGGCGAGCACGCTGCCCACCACGCCGAGCACGGCGGTGACCAGGCCGCGGTGCGCCCGTTTCCCGGAGACGGTGCCGATGAAGTTCACGACGCCGAGCCCGGACGAGTACAGGTTCCAGTCGTTGATCTTCATCGTGCCCGCGATGACGATCAGCAGCCCGACCCAGCCGACCGACGACGTGACGATCGTGGTGATCTGCGCCGTGCCGACCGCGTGCGCGAGCAGCACGCCGGCCAGGCCGATCACGTACTCGCCGAGGGTGACGCCGACGAGCGTCTGCTTGACGACGTCGCCGGTGGTGCGGTTGAACCGGGTCATGTCCGGCGTGATCACCGCGCCGACGATGAACCCGCCCGCGACCAGCGTCGTGCCCTGCAGCAGGGACAGCGTCGGGCCGGGCGGCGCGGACGCCACGAGCGCGCCGAGGTCGTGCCGGGTCAGTTCGGAGACCACCGACCAGCCGACCAGGACCAGGAACGCGGGCACCATCAGGTACGCCGTCCACGCCATCGAGTGGAAGCCGCGGACCACGATCGCGGTCACCACCAGGCCGAACACGAGCGCCCAGCCCCACTCCGGCAGTCCGCCGACCAGCGCGGCGAGGCCCTGCGCGGACACCGCGGACTGGATGCCGAACCACCCGATCAGGCTGATCCCGATGGCCAGCCCGATGAGCGCGGAACCGCCGCGGCCGAAGCCGGTCCAGCGCGCGATCATCGAGGTGGTGAGGCCCTCGCGGACGCCGATCACGCCGACGAGAATGGTGATCAGCTCGAGGATGACCGAGCCGAGCGTGAACGCCAGCACGGCGTTCCCGAAGCTCATCCCGAAGCCGATGGTGGCGCCGAGCAGGAACTGCGACAGCGCGGAAACCTGGCCGAACCGCTGCACAGCGACCGACCACCACGAGTAACGGGCGGAATCGGGCACCCTGGTCAGCGCGTAATCGTCGACACCGACAGCCGAGGCCATGGCGACCTCCTCATTCTGGAGGGGAACGGTTCCCAGCACGGTAAGCAGCAGCTCCGGCGAGGTCACCGTGCGATCTGCACAGCCTGGACCATCCGGCTGTGCAACCCGCACTCTTACCCGACCAAGGCGTGGACAGCCTCGTACGCGAACGCCGCCGCGCCGACGCCCGCCGCGACGCTGACGACCACGTTCGCCGCCGCGGCGAAGTACGACTGGCGCTCGACCAGCCGGACGGTTTCGTAGCTGAACGTGCTGTACGTCGTGAGCGCGCCGCAGAATCCGGTGCCGAGCAGCGAGTAAACCGCCGCGGGCAGCGCAGTCCCGGCACCGGCGAGCCCGCCGAGCAGGACACAGCCGATCAGGTTGACGGTGAACGTGCCCCACGGGAACAGGCTCTGGTGCCGGGACTGGACGGCCCGGTCGGTCAGGTACCGCATCGGTGCTCCGACCGCGGCGCCGAGGAAGACGAGGAGGACGGTCATCAGACAGCCACCTCCACCGGGACCAGCTTGCGGGTGATCGCGTGCCCCAGCAGGACGGCGAGCAGCGCGGCGGCGAGCGTTCCGCCGAGATAGCCGAAGGCGACCGGCACGGTGTCCGGCCGCAGCAGATTGCGCGCTTCGACCGCGTACGTGGAGAAAGTGGTGAAGCCGCCGAGGACGCCGACGCCGAGGAACGGCCGCACCAGCCGGTGCGCCGACCACGCCTCGGTGACCAGCACCATCAGCACGCCGATGAGGAAGCAGCCGGCGACGTTCGTCCAGAAGGTCGCCCACGGGAAGCCGCCGGTCTCGGTGGGAAGGGCCTGGGCGAGGCCGTAGCGGGCCAGCGCGCCGAGCCCGCCGCCGAGCGCGATCACCCCGAGCACCGACACGTGGTGCCGGACGAGTTCGCGTTGCTGCACGGGATCCCGGAGGTCGACGTCGGGGTCGAGAGGTTCTTCAGGCACAGTCTTCTCCTACTCCACGGACACGCGTCACCGTTCGAGTAGGGACTGTTGGCGGCCCCCGGCCGCGGTTGTCCGGGCGATTCCCGGAGCGGCGAGCCCCACCGCCGCGCGTACGCGAGCCTACCCGATCAGTTCCCCGCCTCCCGCAACGCGGTCAGCGCCGGACCGAACATAGTGGACTTGATCGCCCCGAGCGTGCCGCGGTCCTTGCCCGCGAGCGGAGCGACCCGGTCGACCGCGGCCGTCCGCAGGTCGTCCAGCGCGGCGGTCGCGTCGACCAGGCCGAGCGCCTTCGCTTGCGGACCGCCGAACCGGCTCCCAGTGGTCATCGACGCGACTGCGGCGGCCGGGGTGAGCTTCGCCTGGACGAGCGCGGCCATCCCTGGCGTGAAGGGGAGGTTGATGTCGGCCTCGGGGAAGCAGAAGTAGCCGCGGTCCTCGCGCATGACGCGGAAATCGTGAGCCATCGCGAGCATCGCGCCACCGCCGAAAGCGTGCCCGTTGACCGCCGCGATCGTCGGGACCGGGAGGGCGAGCACGCGGGCGAGGAGTTCGTGGATGCTGGTCACGTATTTGCCCGCGTCGCCGGGGTGGCTGGTGAGCCAGTCGAGGTCGAGGCCGTTGGAGTAGTACTTGCCGCTGCCGATCGTGACGAGCGCGGCGGGTTCCTTGCCCGCGGTGACCGTGTCGAGGTGCGCGTGGACTTCCTCCAGCCACGTTGGGGCGAAACGGTTTTCGTCGGCGCCGAAGTCGAGAACGTGGACGGCGCCGGTGGTGGTGAGGGTGGGCATTTCAGTCCTTTCTGGACTTTTCCGGGGGTTGGAGTGCGAGGATCGCGCGGACCGCCGCGGCCAGCCGTTCCCGGCTTTCCCTGCTGGCGGGACCGGTGGCGAGTTCGCGGCGGAGCAGGGCCGTCGGGAGGTCCACGACGCAGGCGGTGATGACTTCTACGGCTTGCCCGTCGCCGCGGTTCCAGAGCTGGCGGGCGAGGCGGACCAAGAGGCGGACGAGGCGTTTGTCCAAGGCGTGCAAGGCTTCCGCTACGTCTTCCGGAAGCTGCGGCCCCAGCACCCGCTTCGAGGGGACGGCGATCATCATCCGCGCCGCGTCCGGTCGTGCGTCGGCTACTACGGCTGGGGTGTCGGCCGCTGCGACCACTGCTTCGATCGGGTTTGCGGCTTCGTCGACCAGCCGTTCTTGTTCGTCGAGAAAGAAGGTGGCGGCGCGGAGCCAGGTCCGGCCGATCAGGGCGGGGAGGTTGGCGAAGGCGTGGTAGATCGTGCTGTTCGGGACGCCCGCCTCCAGCGCGAGCCGCCGGACGGTGAGCGCCTCGGGACCGAGGTCGGCGATGAGACGCTCGGCGGTGTCGAGGATCAGCTCGGGATCGTGGATCCGGGGGCGGGGCATGGGTGGATGGTAATGGAGCGGATGCTCCAAAACTAGAGCGGGGTGAGGTGTGGCTCAGGGTTCGTGCTTGGGGGTGCTGGTTCTCACCGGCTTAAACGCACGCGAGGATCGCTGCATGACTTTCGCTGGGGCCATCGCTGCGTGCCCAGCTTTGCGTGGGGTTGCTCAGACGTCGTTCGCCTGATGCACGCCGCACGAGCTACTCGCCGGGGCACGCGTCGTTGCGGAGGCAACGTCGGTCTCCGGGGGCAAAGGTCGCTCTGGGGGAATGTCGCTCCGGAGCGAGCGTTCACCGCCGGAAATCTTGTCCGGCACCGAGGAATCGCCCACGCGCGAAGCAACCTTCGGCCGCTCACCGGGCAAGGCGTGATTCCCCGCCCCGTTCGCGGGAGCCGAGCCGCATTCGCCGCAACCGCCCGCGCCCCGCCGCGCAGACCGGGCCAGTCCGCGATGTACAGGCAGCCCCGTTCGCCGAGCAGAGCGCGGCCCCCCCACCCCGTTCGCGGGAGCCGACCGCATTCGCAGCAACCCCCCGCGCCCGCCACGCAGGCCGAATCAGCCCTCGAAGTACAGGCAATCCCGCCCGGCGAGCAGAGTGCGATCCCCGCCTCGTTCGCGGGAGCCGAGCCGCATTCGCCGCAACCGACCGCGCCCCGCGGGCCGGGTCAATCCGCGACGTACAAGCAATCCCGCCCGTCGCGCGCGGTGGCGTCCGGGTCGTCCAGCCAGCGGCCGCCGTCGGCCAGGTAGCGGAAGCGGATCCGGGCGCCCGGCGGGACTTCCACCGCGGCCGAGCGCGTGCCGTTCGAGCGTTTGCGGAGTTCGTGGCGTCCGGGCTGCCAGTCGTTGAAGTCGCCGACCACGCTCACCGGGCCGGGCGGGGTGTCGAGCGGCAGGACGAACGTCACCCGCCGGGCCCCGGAGCCGTTGCTCCGGCTGGTCTTGATCACGGCGTTTCCCTTTCCCGTTCCGGCGAATCGGTCCTTCTGAATCGTTCCATGACCGCCGCCGGGAACCCGGACGCGGCGGGTGCCGCGTCCGGGTGAAAAGCGGGCTCAGGTGGTGGAAACGTCGTCCAGCTGCTCGGCCGCCGGGCGCACCGGGAACAGGTCGCCGCCGGGCGGGGCCGGGATGCGGCCGACCGCGGCCCGGGCCTTCCAGTCCCCCGCGTCGGCGGCGGCGTGCACGCTGTCGAGGGCGGCGTACTGGATGAAATGGATGTCCGGCAACGGCCACGGCGCGGCCCCGGTCGCCGCCGGGAGCAGGTGGTCGACGGCGGCGAAAATGCTGCCGCCCTGCGGATTCCGGTAGCCCCACAGGTTGACGCCCAGGTGCTTGCCCAGCTGCGCCAGGCGAGTCAGCGCGACCAGGTTGAACGTGTGGTAGTGGTACGTCCGCGTGCGGGTGGATTCCTCGGGCTGGCCGCCGTCCGCGGCGATCTGGTGGTCGATCCGGGCCTTGCCGGAGTCGCGGACGATCGTGCGGGCCAGGTCGCGCTGGCCGACGTAGCTCGCGGTCGCCGCGGTCAGCAGGTCGTAGAAGGTGCCGTGGTTGTTGGTCGCCTTCGCCTCGTCGGTGCCGTTCTTGCTGGTGCGCAACCAGGTCAGGAAGTCGGCCGACCAGCCGCGGAACGCCTTGCCGTCGGCCTTCGTCCAGCCGGGCGCGCCCGCTTCGAGGATCCGCGCGGCGTCGAGGACCTGGGTGAAGGTGTAGGAGAACTCGATGATGCCGATCCCGCGCCCGTCGGTCTTGCACGGGATGCCCTGCGCGAAGTTCAGGTTCGGGTTCATTTTCGTTGCCGCGTCGAGGAACCAGGTGCGCAGGTCGAGCGCGGCGCGCTGGGCGTACTCGGCCTTGCCGGTGTAGTACCAGGCGAGCGAAAGCTGGTAGATCGAGTTGAACGCGACGAGCCGCTCGGCCTTGTCCGGCACGTTCTTCATCTCGGGGTTGACCTGGCCGTCGCGGTCGACGTACGGGCAGCCCTGCGGGTTTTCCGGCGTTTTCGGCTGGCTCGGCCAGTAGTACGGGGCGAGGCTGAGGTAGTCGTGTTTGTCGCCGCTCGGCGGGACGCGCTCCTTGTCGACGACCGTCCACGGGCCCTTGGTCAGCGCGTCGTCAGCCTGCTTCAGCAGGTTGGACAGCGACGTGCGCAGTGTCGGGTTCCCGGCCATCAGGCCGATCTTGTTGCCTGCCAGGTGCAGGCCGTCGAGCACCACAGTGTCCGGCACGCAGACGAACGAACACGACCTCGGTGCGGGCGCGGCGGTCGCCGCTCCGGCAGTGGACGCGAGCAGCCCCGCGACCGTCGCGAGGACCGCCGCGAGACGACGCGGACGGGAAGACCGGGAAGGAGGCAGCACCGCAACTCCGTTCAAGAATATGAATACTCCACAGATATGTGAACTGAGATTGAATAGCCGAACGCGCGGGGCCGCGTCAAGAGGAGGTCAGGCGGACCGGCCGCGCCGGACCGGGTTCCGGAGGGTGCCGATGCCCTCGATCATGATGGTGACCTCGTCGTCTGCCTCGAGCGTGACGTCCGGGCCGGGGACGGCAGATGTTCCGGTGGCCAGGACGGCTCCCCGTGGGAAAACGTCGCCGCGATAGAGCCACGCGACCAGATCCGCGAACCGGCGGTGCAGTCGCGCGGTGGACGTCTCCCCTGCCCAGAGCAGCCCTCCGGCGCGGTGGATCGACACGGTGATGCCGAGCGCGTACGGATCCGGGATGTCTTGCGCGGGCACGATCCACGGCCCGGCCGCGCAGGAGCCGCGGTACATCTTGGCCTGCGGCAGGTACAGCGGGTTCTCGCCTTCGATGCTGCGCGAACTCACGTCGTTGACGATCGTGTAGCCGACGATCTCCGCGTTCGCGTTGCACACCAACGCCAATTCGGGTTCCGGAACGTCCCAAGTGGAATCTTCGCGGACGCCGATCGGCTCTCCCTGCCCGCGCACGCGGTGCCCGACGCTCTTGAAGAACAGCTCTGGACGTTCCGCTTCGTACACCCGCGCGTAGACGTCCGCGTCGCCGCTCTCCTCCATCCGCGCCTCGCGCGACACCTCGTAGGTGACTCCAGCGGCCCACACCTCGGTGTCATCGTCGACCGGCGCTCGCGGCTCGCCCGGTTCGCCCGGCGTCAGCTCGATTCTCAGCGCTTCGGCGAAGTCTTCGGCGGACAGGGCCAGCAGGGAGCCGAGCGTTGTCCCGGGCGGGAGCGCGCCGGTGGACTCGCCGTCGGTGACCTGCCAGCCCGCGGCGGTTTTCAGGAGGCGGCGCATCAGTGCGAATCCCTCGGCACCGCGGAACCGCGGGAGCCGTGCAGGAAATCGAAGTCCGCGCCGAGGTGGGCCTGGGTGACGTGCTCGCGGTAAAGCCAGGTGTATCCGCTGTGGTACGGGCTTTCCGGCGGCGTCCACGCTGCGCGGCGGTCGGCGAGTTCGTCGTCGGACACGTGCAGGGTCAGCCGGCGGGCCGGGGTGTCGAGCGTGATCCGGTCGCCGGTGCGGACGAGCGCGAGCGGGCCGCCGACCGCCGATTCCGGGCTCACGTGCAGCACGACCGTGCCGTAGCCGGTGCCGGACATCCGGCCGTCGCAGATCCGCACCACGTCCGTGATCCCCCGTTCGATCAGCTTCTTCGGCACCGGGACGTTCGCCACCTCCGGCATGCCCGGGTAGCCCTTCGGGCCCGCGCCGCGGATCACGAGGATCGTTTCGGGAATGACCGGCAGGTCCGGGTCGTCGGCGACGCGGTGGTAGTCCTCGGCCGTGTCGAAAACCAGCGCCGGGCCGGTGTGCGTGAGCAATTCCGGCGACGCGGCCGACTGCTTCAGCACCGCGCCTTCCGGGGCGAGATTCCCGGTGAGCACAGCGGTTCCGGTGCCGGGCGGCTGGAACGGCGCGTCGACGGTCGTGATCACCTCGTCGTTCCAGCACTCCGCGGGTTCCCTCGTGTTGCCGGCGACCGTGCGGACGTCGGTGTGCAGCAGTCCGGCTTCGGCGAGCCTCGTCAGCACCACGGGAACCCCTCCCGCGTAACAGAAATCCTCCATCAGGAACTTCCCCGACGGCATCAGGTTCACCAACGTGGGGACGGCTCGGCCCAGCTCGTCGAAATCGCCCATCGCGAGCGGGACGCCGACGCGCCCGGCCAGCGCGAGAAGGTGCACGATCGCGTTGGTGGACCCGCCGATCGCCGCGTTGACGCGGATCGCGTTCTCGAACGCCGCACGGGTCAGGATCCCGGACGGGCGCAGGTCTTCCCGCACCATCGCGACAATCCGCTGCCCGGCCGCCTGCGCGGTCTCGAACCGTCGCGCGTCGACCGCGGGCCAGGTCGCCGAACCGGGCAGCTGCATGCCGAGCGCTTCGGCGAGACAGGCCATCGTCGAGGCGGTGCCCATGGTCATGCAGTGGCCGTTCGAGCGGGCCATGCAGCCTTCGGCGAAGAAGCACTCCTCCTCGGTCATCCGGCCGGCTTTGCGCTCTTCCTCGAACTTCCAGACGTGCGTGCCCGAGCCGACGTCGGCGCCGCGGAACTTGCCGTTGAGCATCGGGCCGCCGGTGACCATCACCGCGGGCAGGTCGACGCTCGCCGCGCCCATCAGCATCGCCGGGGTCGTCTTGTCGCAGCCGGAAAGCAGGACGACGCCGTCGAGCGGATTGGCGCGGATCAGCTCCTCGACCTCCATCGCCATCAGGTTGCGGTAGAGCATCGCGGTGGGGCGCATGAGCGTCTCGCCGGTCGCCATCGTGGGGAACGCGAGCGGGAAGCCGCCCGCCTGCCAGACGCCGCGCTTGACCGCCTCGGCGACCCGGTCGAGGTGGACGTTGCACGGGGCCAGCTCGGAAGCGCTCACCGCGATCCCGATCACCGGCCTGCCGTCGAACACCTCCGGGCCGAAGCCCTGGGACCGCATCCACGAGCGGTGGATCATCCCCGCCCGGCCGGACGCCCCGAACCACGCCGCACTGCGCACCCGCCGCTCCCTTCCCCGGAACCCTCCTCGATACCCGATCGGGCGGATCCTGGCAATCGGCTGAGAAATCCGGTGAACCGGACACTTCGCGGGACCGCCGGACGTTGGAGGGGGTGAGAACGTTGCCGGAGACGCGAGGTGTGCGATGAGCCTGATCGGGACCCTGGTCGGGTACGTCCTGACCGTGTTCATCGTGGTGCTGGTGGTGCGGATGGTCCTGGACTGGACCCGCCTGGTCGCGACCGGGCCCGCGTGGCTCGGCCAGGTGCGCCGGATCAGCCACCGCGCCACCGAACCGGTGATCGCCCCGGTGCGCCGGGTGCTGCCGCCGGTACGGGCGGGCGGGGTCGGGTTCGACCTGGCGTTCACGGTGGTGTTCTTCGCGGCGCTGGTGGTGCGGGGTATCGCGTTCGCGTTGTAGGGGGCGAGGGTTCGCGGGCTGATGGCCGGGTTGATGCCGTTGTGGGTTGGCACCTTGGCAGGCTGGCACCTTCGCGGCTGGCATCTTCGCGGGCTGGCACCTTCGCGGGCTGGCACCTTCGCGGCCTGGCACCTTCGCGGCCTGGCACCTTCGCGGCCTGACACCTTCGCGGGCTGACACTTCGCGGGCTGACACTTCGCGGGCTGGTGCCTTGGCGGGGCTGGCGACTTCGAGGGTTGGTGTCTTTGCCGCCTCGTGCCTTTGCGGGCTGGCACCTCGGCGGGCTCGCGCCTTCGCAGTCTGGAGCCGTCGCGGGCTCGCATCTTCGCGGCCTGACGCCTTCACGGCTGGCACCCTCGCGACCTGGCGGTCTTTGGGGCCTGGCACCCATGCGGGCTCGCACCTTCTTCGCGCCCCGACGCCTTCGCAGGCTCGCATCTTCGCGGGCTCGCTCCCTCTCAGCCTGGAGCCGTCTGGCACAACTTCGCCGGTTGGCACCTTCGCGGCTGGCAACCCCGTGTCGGCCCTCGATCGCGGCACCCGGCCATCCGCCCTCGATGGCTGCGGAGCGCCTGCGCGGGCGTCGCTCGCCGTAGACTCCCCACCGTCATCCGGAGGCGAGGGGGGCCGCGGTGAGCGGTAGCAGGGTGTTGGTGGCCGGAGCGAGCATCGCGGGGCCTGCGTTGGCCCATTGGCTGCGTCGGCGGGGAGCCGAGGTGACCGTGGTGGAGCGGGCTCCTGGCTTGCGTCCCGGCGGTCAGGCGGTCGATGCGCGCGGGGTGGCCAAGGAGGTCATCCGGCGGATGGGGCTGGACGAGGCGGTGCGCGCGGCCCGCACGGACACCGCGGGTGCGCACACCGTGGACGTCGACGGGAACGTGCTGGAGACCTACCGCGCCGACGACGACGGCGGCGACGGGTACATCGCGGAAATCGAGATCCTGCGGGGAGACCTGTCCCAGGTCCTTTACGACGACACCCGCGACGGCGTCGAGTACGTCTTCGGCGACCGGATCGCCGATCTCGTCCAGGACGCGGACGGCGTCGACGTCACCTTCGCGAGCGGCGGGCAGCGGCGCTTCGACCTGGTGATCGGGGCGGACGGGCTGCACTCGGCACTGCGCGCGGCGGTATTCGGGCCGCGCGAGAAGTTCGTCCGGCATCTCGGGCTCGTGCTGGCCTTCTACAGCGTGCCCAACGAGTTCGGGCTGGACCGCTGGTTCATCGAGTACCAGGACCAGGCGTCCGCGCGGGCCGTCGGTCTGCGGCCGATCCGGGACGCCACGAGGGCGATGGCCATGTTCACCTTCCCCGCGGCCGGATTCGACGTCGATTACCGCGATGTCGAGGGACAGAAACGCCTGCTGCGCGAGCAGACGGCCGGGCTGGGCTGGCTCGCGCCGCGCATTCTCACGCACCTGGACGACACCCCGGACTTTTACCTCGACCAGGTCGCCCAGGTGGTGATGGACCGCTGGTCGGACGGCCGGGTGGGGCTGATCGGCGACGCGGCGTACAGCTCGTCGCCGATGTCCGGTGCGGGCACCGGGCTGGCTCTGGTCGGCGCCTATCTGCTCGCCGGAGAACTGGCTGCCGCCCAGTGGGATCCCGGGGTCGGGTTCGCTGGGTACGAGGCCCGGATGCGCTCGTTCGTCGAGGCCAACCAGGAGATCGGCCGGTTGCACGCGGAGAGCCGCGCCGTCCCGCGGCCGGACGCCGAACCGGCACCGGAGCCGGATATGGAGGCGTTGACCGCGCTGATCGATCGCGCGATCAACGGCGTCGAACTGCCCGACTATGCCGGGGTGCCGGACTCCGGGCCTAGCCTGCGGACCTGATCAGGCGCGGGGTCCCGCGGTGACTGGGACTGGTTCGTCGCCGGGCCGGCGCCGGGCGGTCCAGGTGTCGTAGCCGCGCATGAGGAAGCGGTGGGCGGGGCGTTCGACCAGGCGGGTGAGGGCCCAGCCGAGGACGACGCCGGTGGTGATCATGGCGGCGGTCTGCAGCAGCGGGTCGACGCCGAAGCCGGACAGCCAGTGCAGCACGAGGTAGCCGATGGCCTGGTGGATCAGGAAGACGCCGTAGGAGATCCCCGCGAACCAGGTGATCGCGCGCTGGACGAAGGCCGGGAGGAACCGGTTCCAGTCCGGGCCCGCCGCGGCCAGCGAGATCACCGCGATCCCGGTCGCGATGCCGAGCGTCGAGCCCCATTCGACGTCGATCCCGGCCGGGGTGACGGCCGCGCCGTGCAGGGCGTGCGCGGTGACGCACAGGACTTCCAGCAGCACGAATTCGGTCGTGGACACCCGTTTTTTGGTCCAGAGCCAGACCGCGATGCCGGCGACGAACAGGTGCCAGCGGTGGAATCCGAAGCCGTCGACGACGACCCGGTACCACTCGGGCGGACCGGAGATGCGCAGCGGCCACTGCGCGAGCGGGACGAGCAGGGCGGCCCACATGACGACGCGGAACTTGCGGCCGTGCCCCCAGCTGCCGCGATAGAGCAGCGCGGCGACGGTGAACGCCATGAGCTGGAGGGGAATCGTCCAGTGCGAGCCGTCGAGGAAGGGGTAGACGGCGGGTTTCCAGTTCCAGAGCATCAGCAGGTTGCCGACGAGGTCGCCGAACCGCGGGCTGAACCAGCCGGGCGGCGAGAGGTACCGCAGCGCGAAGTAGATCACGACGACGGCGGCGAGAAACGGCGGCAGCAACCGCGCGATCCGCCCCCACCAGTACCGGCCGAGCGACCCGCGCCCGATCGTGACGGCGGCGAAGTACGCGGAAATCACGAGCAGCAGGCTCGCCCCGATCTGATGCGGGAACACGAACCGCCGCGGCCCGAGCTCGGGATGCACGACGACGCTCATGAAGGTCGCGTGGTACAGCAGCACCAGCACGACGCAGCCACCGCGCACGAGGTCCCAGCTGATCCGCCGGTTCCCCGAAGACACGCTCACCGGACGGAACGAGGACACGCACGCCACCGTAACTGGTCGGCTTCGCACGGTGCGGAGGGACCCTGGGGCATGGCGGGCGGGCATTTCCGGTACAGGGCGCGGGTTCGTGGTCTTCGGGCGGGGAGTCTGGCGGGGAAAGCCGTGGTGGCAGAGGGGTTTCCGGCTCGGTCGGCTCGCGAGGGGAGGGGCGGCTCGGGGTTGTCGGGTTCCGGTGAGTGAGAGGGTTTCGGTTGCGAGCAAGCGGGATTGACTCGTTGGATGTGACGGACAAATGCTTGCTTGGTTTCCGTGCACTGTGCGGTTGGCGGGGTTGGGGATGGATCGGCGGTGCGACTGAATCGGTCTTGTTCGTGTCGCACGAGCATGACCGGGCGCCACGGACCGCATGACGATTCGAGCGCACCGCGGGGTTGAGCGCTGGGGTCACTTGCGGGATGCCGCCCTCGCCGTACGACGGCCCGCTCCGGCATTCCGCTGAACCGGGACGACCGGCCCGGTTCGACCGGGCAAGCTGGCTTCCGCTCCGACCTGCTCCGGCCCTCCAGCCAGGCTCAACTCGCAGACCCGCTCGGCCGGTCGCAGCCCGCCGCCCGACACCGAGCCAGGCGCGCCCTGCGAATGCGCCCGGCCACCCGCAACCCGCCGACCGAGTCCGCCCCGCAACTGCAACCGGCCAGCCGTCGCGCGCCAGCCGAGCCCACCCCGCGCATGCGCCCGACCAGCCGCGGCCTGCCGACCGAGCTCACGCCGCGAACGCAACCGGCCAGCCGCAGCCCGCCAGCCGAGCTCACCCCGCGAACGCAACCGGCCAGCCGCAGCCCACCAGCCGAGCTCACCCCGCGAACGCAATCGGCCAGCGCACGCTCCGCGTGCGAGACGTCGCGCGCCGCCCGGCACGGACGATCCGCCGGTCCCGGCTCTCCGCCTTGTGGGTTCGGCTCGCGCTCCCCCGTGCAGATCGGCTGACCCGGGCTGGATGATGTTCGAGTCCCTCCGCCTCCAGCTCCCGTAGACGGTCTCACGCTCCGAGCCGTGACCTCTCGCGACCAGGGCTGCTCCGGCTCCGGACGACAGTTCCAGCCCGCAGCCCGCCGGTCCCACGTGCCGGACGCGAAAGACTCCGCCCCGCGGCAACCTTCCAGGATCCCCGCCGGTCTCACGCGCCAGGCTTGAAGGCGACCTCCTTCGTGGCGACAGTGCCCGCAGTCCGGCCGGGGGCGGTTTGGTGGGTCCAATACAAGTTGGTGTGCGCGATGACCTGCGCGGGCGGCGGCGCGCCCCACTTCGTGCGGTCGCCCGTGGTGTGGGCGTCGCTCACCAAGGTCGCGTCGTAGCCGCGGACGAAGGCGCCGTGCAGGGTGGAGCGGATGCAGGCGTCCGTTTGGGCTCCGCTGACCACCAGGTGTCCGATCCGCAACTCGGCGAGGATCGACTCCAGGGTGGTGTCTTCGAAGGAATCCCCGTACGTCTTCTCCACCAAGGGCTCGGACGGCGACGGCGTCAGTTCCGGGACCAGGCCCCATTCCGGGCTTCCCTTAGCCAAGCCTTCGCCGTTGTGCTGGACCCACACCACGGGAACCTCGGCCTCCCGGGCCTTGTCCACCAGTGCGGCCACGTTCGCCACGACGTTGTCTCGTTCGTGCGAGTCCTCGACGACGCCGTTCTGGACGTCGACGACTAGCAGTGCGGTGTTCGGCCGGTTGTCGAGAGTGGTCATCGGATCTTCCCTCCAGTCAGGTACCGCTCACGCTAGCGCCGCCCACCGACAAAAAACTGTCACTCGGGGCGGAGGGCATCGTGCTGGGAGGACGGGCCGAACTCGGTTTCGAAGCGGGTCAGCAGGCGGGAGAGGAGAGCGTTCAGGTCGGACAGGTCGGCCTCGTTCAGGACCGCGTTGAACAGAGACCGTTCCCGTTCGGTGCGTTTCCGGGTGGCGGCGGCCCAGCGGGCGCGGCCTTTGCGGGTCAGGCGGACGGGACGGCTCCGGCCGTCCGAGGACGCGGCGACACGTTCTACCAAGCCGGCTCGTTCCAGGCGGTCGACGCGGACCGTGACGGTTCCGGAGGTGACGCCCAGGCGGTCGGCCAGTTCCTTGGGCGTGAGGACGGCCGCGCGACCGGAGCGGTGCAACGCCGACAATGCCTGCCAATCCCCCACGCTGAAACCGTATTCCTCCGCGACGCCGCGCAGCACCTGCTCGAACTGCCGCGACAGCCGTCCGATTCGCTGGCGGGCCGCTTCGACCTGCTCATCCACGCCGTCCGGCATCACGGCCAGCCACTCGGGCAGGCCCGCCCCCACTGAGTCCAACTGGACACTCCCTCGATACTCAAGGTAGTTTGGTTTGAGTATCAAAGTAACTGGTCCTGGGGAGGTCCGCAATGTCCGGACGCGTCTGGTTCATCACGGGAGCGAGCAGCGGATTCGGCCGCGTGCTCGCGGAAACCGTGCTGGCGCGCGGGGAAAAGGTCGTGGCCACGGCTCGCGACACGAGTGTGCTCGAAGACCTGAAGACGTTCACCGCCCGGCTGGACGTCACTGATCCGGCGTCGGTGGAAGCGGCGGTGAGCGCGGCGATCGCCGAGTACGGGCGGATCGACGTGCTGGTCAACAACGCCGGGCACGGGCTGGTCGGGGCGCTCGAGGAGCTGACCGACGCGCAGGCGCGGCAGGTGCTCGAGACCAACGTGTTCGGCGTCCTCAACGTCACGCGCGCGGTGCTGCCGCATCTGCGGGCGCAGCGCAGCGGGCACATCGTGCAGTTGTCGTCGGTCGGCGGAGTCGTCGGGAACCCGGGGCACGCGCTGTACGCGACGTCGAAGTTCGCGCTGGAAGGGATGTCCGAGGCGCTCGCCGGAGAGGTCGCGCCGCTCGGGATCCGGGTGAGCCTGGTGGAACCGGGGCCGTTCCGGACGGACTTCGCCGGGCGGTCGATGACGTTCTCCGAGCCCATCGACGACTACCGCGACACCCCGGCAGGCATGATGCGCCAACGGTTTTCCGCGCAGGACGGCGCGCAGCCGAACGATCCGGCGAAGGCCGCCGAGGCCATTCTCAAACTGGTCGACACCCCGGACGCGCCGCTGCGGCTGCCACTCGGGCCCGAGGCGGTGACCCGGATCCGGGCGAAGCTCGAGCGGCAGCTCGCCGATCTCGCGGCGTGGGAGGAGGTTTCGCTCGACACGCGGTATCCGGACGACTGAACGATCCAGCCGTCCGGACCGCCGGCGAGTCAGCCCACGGGGCCCTCGGCGGGCACGACGGTGACATCCTGCTGCTGACCGGTCTGGTCGACGACGGTCACCGTCAGCTTGTCGCCGGGGTGGTGCTGGTCCATCAGGGTGGTCAGCGCGGTGGGCGAGTCGACTGCTTTGCCGTCCACCGCGGTGATCACGTCGCCGGCGGCCAGGCCCGCCTTCGCGGCCGCGCCGTCGGGGACGACCTGCTGGATCACCGCGCCCGAACCGGTTCCGCCCTGCTGTTGCTGCTGTCCGGCATCGCTGACGGTCACGCCGAGGAACGCGCTCTTTCCGATGTGGACGGTGTCGGAGCCGGTGCCGCCGACGATCTGGTGGGCGATGGAGATCGCCTGGTTGATCGGGATCGCGTAGCCCTCGTTCCCGCTCGAACCCTGGGAGCCGTCGCCCTGCGAGCCGCCTTGGGAGCCCTGGGAGTTGTCGCCGGGGAAGCCGTTGCCGAGCCCGCCGTGGCCGCGCCGTCCGCCGCCGTTGAACTGGTACCCGGCCGACGCCGCGGTGTCCACGCCGACGACCTGGCCCTGCGCGTTCACGAGCGGGCCGCCGGAATCGCCGGACTGGATGTTCGCGTCGACCTGGATCAGGCCCTGCAGCTTCTCGGACGAGCTGTTCGATTCGTCGGACGCGGTGATCGACTGGTCCAGCGCGGTCACCCGCCCGCCGGCCGGGATCGGCGCTCCCCCGGCGCCGCCCGCGTTGCCGAGCCCGACGACCGCGTCGCCGACCTTCACCGACGACGAATCGCCGAGCGTCTCCGTCGCCAGCCCGGACGCGCCGGCCAGCTTGAGCACCGCGACGTCGTGGCTGCGGTCGTAGCCGAGCACGGAGGCGGTGTACGTCTGGCCGTTGCCGATGTCGGTGACCTTGATGCTGGTCGCGCCCTCGACGACGTGGTTGTTCGTGAGCACCTCGCCGTCGGAGGTGAGCACGATGCCGGTGCCCGCCGCGGCCGCGCCCTGGTAGCCCAGCTCGGTGTTGATGTTGACGATGCCCGCGCTGACCTTCTTCGCGATCGCCTGCGGGTCGATCGCCGTGTTCGACGGGTTGGTCTGGTTGCCGATCGAGCCGAAGTTCTGGTTCCCGGACACGCCGGGCGGCGCGGACGGCGTCCACACGAAGTGCCCGACCCCGAGCCCGACAGCGACCGCCACCACGATCGCGCCGACCGTGACGGCCGCGGTCCGCAACGGGTGCTGCGCACGATGCTGCGTCAGCTGCTGCGTCGGATAAGGCTGACCGGCGTACTGGCCGCCCGGCTGGGGGCCGTACGCGCCGGGCGGCGGAGTGCCCCAAGCCTGCTGCTGTGCCCAGCCCTGCTGGTACGGCTGCCCCGGCGAATAAGGATGCGCCTGCCCGCCGTAGCCGGGCTGTCCCTGGTCGTGCCCGCCGCGCTCCTGCTCGTTCATCGTCCGCTCCCGCGTCTCGTCACCCTCCGCCAGCTCAGCAAACACCCGCTACCTGAGATTTTCCTTGCCGTGATCCGTGCGGAAGCTGTGTACCCGGGACCGGGCACGGAAAAGCCCCGCCCGGCTCGGGAAAGAGCCGGACGGGGCCCGCGGAGACCGCGCCTTCTCCGCGCCGCCGTGGTTCCGGCGGCGAGGGTGGTCAGCTCACGTGCACGTAGTCGACCACCAGCTGTTGCGGGAACTGCGTGCTGCCGTCCGGGTCGCCCGGCCAGTCGCCGCCCACCGCGAGGTTGAGGATCAGGAAGAACGGGTGGTCGTACACCCATTTCTTGCCGTTGAGGTCCGCCGTGGTGCGGGTCTGGTAGGCCTGCCCGTCGACCAGCCAGACGATCTTGTTCGGCGACCAGTCGACCGCGTAGGTGTGGAAGTCGTCGGAGAAATTCGGGCCGTTGAACGCCGCGCCGATGCCGCCCGCACCCGAGTAGCCGGGGCCGTGGATCGTGCCGTGCACGGTGTTCGGCTCCTTGCCGATGTTCTCCATGACGTCGATCTCGCCGTCGTCCGGCCATTGCCCGCCGCCGAGCATCCAGAACGCCGGCCACATCCCTTGCCCGCGCGGCAGTTTCATCCGCACTTCCATGTGCCCGTACGCCTGGCTGAATTTGCCGGACGTGTTCAGCCGCGCCGAGGTGTACTGGCACGCGCCGTACCAGCAGGTGTTGCCGGAATTCTCTTTCTTCGCGGTGATCACGAGGTGGCCTTGGCCGTCGAGCGCGCCGTTCGCCGCGCCCGCGGTGTACCACTGCCGTTCGTGGTTGTTGCCGTTGTTGTCGCCGGTTTCGTAGGTCCACTTGCTGCCGTCTGCGGGCGAACCCGCCGGGCCGTCGAAATCGTCGGAGAACCCGGCGGCCGGGGCGGCGGCGGCGGGGGCGGCGTGCCCCGCGGGCGTCAGCGCGACCGCGCCGGCGAGGGCGAGCGCCGCGGGGATCGCGAGCCGCCGCCAGCGGGAGGAGGTGGGCGTGGACGTCATTGTCATCCCTCAATCACTCGAGGGGCGGCCTGGCGGTGCCACCCCGGGTTTGTTGTGGATGGCAACAAAGTATGCCCACCAGCGCCTTCACCGGCAAGACGTCGCGTGGGTCATTTTCCGACCGCGACCGGCGAAAGGCGCTGACGGGAGGAATTCCGGGCAATCCGGGAGGGATGGACGGGCAACCGGCACCGGTCCGGGCCGAAACCGGCCTGGCGCGCCGGGCCGGTCTCGGCGAGGTCCGTGAGGGCCACCTTCACGGACGCTGATTCCCGCAGGGTTCCCCTAACGACCCGACGCCGCCGTCCGTGAGGGCCACCCTCACAGACGCTGACTCCCGCAGGGTTCCCCTCACGACCCGACGCCGTGCGTGAGGGCCACCCTCACGCAGGGCCACCTCACGACCAGCGGCAGCGGGCCGAAAGGGTCACTCCTCGACGGACGGACGCTCCTCCAGCAGCCACAACACCCCGCTCGGCGGCAGTTGCAGCACCGCCGACGCGGGCTGGCCGTGCCACGGCTCCTCGGTCGCCTCCACCGCGCCCAGGTTCCCGACCCCGGATCCGCCGAAGGACTCCGCGTCCGTGTTCAGCACCTCGGTCCACCGGCCCGCCGACGGGAGGCCCACCCGGTAGTCGTGGTGCGGCACTCCGGCGAAGTTCGCGATGCAGGCCAGCCGCGAGCCGTCCGCGCCCAGGCGCAGGAAGCTCAGCACGTTCCCGGCCGAGTCGTTCGCGTCGATCCAGCGGAAGCCCTCGGGCCGGACGTCGCCGCTGAACAGCGCGGCGGTGTCCCGGTAGATCGCGTTCAGCTGCCGGATCAGGTCGCGCACGCCGCGGTGCAGCGGGGTTTCCAGCAGGTGCCAGTCCAGCGACCGCGACTCCGACCATTCGCGCGGCTGGCCGAATTCGCCGCCCATGAACAGCAGCTGCTTGCCCGGATGCGCCCACATGAACGCCAGCAGCGAGCGCAGCCCGGCGGCCTTGTTCCAGTCGTCGCCCGGCATCCGTTCCCACAGCGAACCCTTGCCGTGCACCACTTCGTCGTGCGACAGCGGCAGCACGAAGTTCTCGCTCCACGCGTACACAAGCGAGAAGGTCATCTCGTTGTGGTGGTACGCCCGGTGGATCGGCTCGTGCGACAGGTAGCGGAGCGTGTCGTGCATCCACCCCATGTTCCACTTGAAGCCGAATCCCAGGCCGCCGAGATGCGTCGGACGGGTGACGCCGGGCCAGGCGGTGGATTCCTCGGCGACCATCACGACGCCCGGGTGTCGCTTGTAGACAGTCGCGTTCAGCTCCTGCAGAAACCGGACCGCGTCGAGGTTTTCCCGGCCGCCGTATTCGTTCGGCAGCCACTCGCCGTCCTTGCGCGAGTAGTCGAGGTACAGCATCGAGGCGACCGCGTCCACGCGCAGGCCGTCGAGGTGGAACTCCTCCAGCCAGAACAGCGCGTTCGCGACGAGGAAGTTGCGCACCTCGTTGCGGCCGAAGTTGAACACGAGCGTGCCCCAGTCCGGCTGCTCGCCGCGGCGCGGGTCCTCGTGCTCGTACAGCGGGCTGCCGTCGAACCGCGCAAGCGCCCAGATGTCGCGCGGGAAATGCGCGGGGACCCAGTCGACGAGCACGCCGATGCCGCGCTGGTGCAGGTGGTCGACGAGGTACCGGAAGTCGTCCGGCGAACCGAAGCGCGACGTCGGCGCGTAGTAGGAGGTGACCTGGTAGCCCCACGAGCCGCCGAACGGATGCTCGGCCACCGGCAGGAATTCGACGTGGGTGAAGCCGGTTTCCTCGACGTAGTCGGCCAGTTGGTCGGCCAGTTCGCGGTAGCCGAGCCCGGGCCGCCACGAGCCGAGGTGCACCTCGTACACGCTCATCGGCGCGTCCGCCCAGTCGGTCGCCTCGCGCCGGGCGACCCAGTCGCCGTCGCCCCAGGTGTACTCCGATTCGGTCACCTTCGACGCGGTCGCGGGCGGCACCTCGGTGGCGAACGCCATCGGGTCGGCCTTCTCGTGCCAGTGCCCGTCCGCGCCGAGGATGCGGAACTTGTAGCAGCTGCCGACCGGCACGCCGGGCACGAACAGCTCCCACACGCCCGAGGACCCGAGCGAGCGCATCGGGTGGCCGCGGCCCTCCCACGCGTTGAAGTCGCCGATCACCCGCACGCCGCGCGCGGTCGGCGCCCACACCGCGAAGGACACGCCCTCGACGACGCCGTTCGGGGTGTCGTACCGGCGCACGTGCGCGCCGAGCACGTCCCACAGCCGTTCGTGCCGTCCTTCGCCGATGAGGTGCTGGTCCAGCTCCCCCACCGTCGGCAGCCAGCGGTACGGGTCGTCGGTGACGACAGTGTGGTTGTCGTAGCCGACTTCGATCCGGTAGTCGCCCGGGTGCTCCGGCAGCGTCGCGGCGAACAGCGCGTCCGCCACGCGGTCCAGCGGAACGCGGCGCTCGCCCGCGACGACCGACACCGACGTCGCGCCCGGGCGCAGCGCACGCACGACGATGTCGCCGCCGGCGGTGTGCACGCCGAGCACCGAATGCGGGTCGTGGTGCTCGCCCGCCAGCAGCCGGTCGATGTCGAGCGGAGACGGGGCCGCCGAGGGCAGATCCGCGGGGACAGCGTTCACGGGGGTCACTCGCTTCCGTCGGTGCTGCGGGCGATCGCCGCCAGCGGCACGCTCAGCCAGTCCGGCCGGTTCGCGTGCTCGTAGGCGACCTCGTACACCGCTTTGTCCAGTTCAAAGGCGCGAAGCAGGTCCACATGCTCCAGCGGGTCGCCGACCGGGCCGCCGGCGCGCGCGTACCCGGCGCAGAACGCGGCGCGGTTGCGGCGGGCCCATTCCATCGCGTGCCGGGTCACGTCCGCGTTCTCGGGCTGCCCGACGAGCCGCTGGTGCGCCGCGTAGTCGAAGGACCGGAGCATGCCCGCGACGTCGCGCAGCGGCGAGCGCAGCGCGTGCCGTTCCGCGACCGGGGCGGCCGGTTCGCCTTCGAAGTCCAGCAACAGCCATCCGTTGACGGTACGCAGCACCTGGCCCAAGTGCAGATCGCCGTGGATGTACTGCAGCGAGATCGGCGCCTCGTGCGCGCGCACGGCCTCGAACACCTCGCGCAGCGCGGGCGCGTGCACCGCCAGCTCCGGGACCGCCTCGGACACCTGGTCGAGCCGTTCGGTCATCGCGCGCACCGTGCGGTCCAGCTCGTCGCCGTCCGCGGGCTCGGTGCCCAGCGCGGTCGCGAGGTCCGCGTGCACCTCGGCCACCGCGGCGCCGAGCCGCTCGGACTCCCCGGCGAAGTCGCCGCCCGCCTCGGCCGCGGGCTGGTCCGGATCGGCCAGCAGGTCCCGGACGCTCGTGGTCGCCATCGCCCAGCCGTCGACCGCGTCCGGCAGGAACTCCTGCAGCATCCCCATCGTCGCGGGTTCGCCGTGCAGTTCGCCGGAGATCGAGCCGACCACGCGCGCCACGTGCTTGCAGCCCGCGCTTTGCAGCGCGCGGTGCAGCAGCAGGTCCTTGTTCAGGCCCGGGCTGAGCTTGCGGAACAGCTTGAGGATGTACTGCCCGCCGTAAACGAGCGAAGTGTTGCTCTGCTCCGCGGTGATCGGCCGCGAGCGCAGCCCGGGTTCGAGCGTCGCGTCCGGTTCCGCGGCGAACCGCAGCGTCCCGGCGGACCCGCCCGCCGCCATCCGGTCCAGCAGCCCGGCGGTGAGGTCCGCGTCGCCGCTCGCCTCGTAGAACCGCTCGCCGAGCAGCGCCGCCGACGCCACCTCGGGAACCCTGGACCGGCGGCCGACCAGCAGCTGGTACGGCTCGGTCCGGTCGCCCTGCACCACGTCGACGACCGCGTGCACCAGCAGCGGATCCGGGCCCGCCAGCACGGTGAGGCTCGCCGGGCGGACCTCGTCGACCGGCCGGTCCTTGCCCGCGAACCAGCGCTGCGCGGGCAGCCAGTCCGGCAGCAGGGCGGCCAGCGCCCCGGACAGCTCGGGAGGTTCGGGCAGGTCGGACAGGTCAGGCGGGGAACCGTGGGGTGACAGCGGACTCACCTCATTCTTCCGGCTCGAGCAGCTGGAACCAGTAGAACCCGTGGCCGGGCAGCGTGAGCAGGTACGGCAGCTCGCCGATGTCCGGGAAGCGCACCCCGCCGGTCAGCTCGACCGGCGTCGCGCCCTGGTGCGCGGACAGGTCCAGTTCCACCGGCTGCGGGAAACGGGACAGGTTGTTGACGCACACCACGACGTCCTCGCGGCCGTCCGGGCGCAGCCACCGGCGCTGGTAGGCGAGCACGCTGGGGTTCGAGCCGCCGAGGTCGGTGAAATCGCCCTGGCCGAACGCGTGGTGCTGTTTGCGGACCTCGATCATCCGGCGCGTCCAGTTCAGCAGCGACGCCGCGTTGTCGGCCTGCGCCTCGACGTTCAGCGCCTGGTGCCCGTACACCGGGTCCATGATCACCGGCAGGTAGATCCGGCCGGGGTCGCAGGTGGAGAACCCGGCGTTGCGGTCCGGGGTCCACTGCATCGGGGTGCGGACGGCGTCGCGGTCGCCGAGCCAGATGTTGTCGCCCATCCCGATCTCGTCGCCGTAGTAGAGCACCGGCGAGCCGGGCAGCGACAGCAGCAGCGCGGTGAACAGCTCCTGCTGGTTGCGGTCGTTGTCCAGCAGCGGGGCGAGCCTGCGGCGGATGCCGATGTTGGCCTTCATCCGCGGGTCTTTGGCGTATTCGGAGTACATGTAGTCGCGCTCTTCGTCGCTGACCATCTCGAGCGTCAGCTCGTCGTGGTTGCGCAGGAAGATGCCCCACTGCGTGCCGGACGGGATCTGCGGCGTCTGCAGCAGGATCTCCGAGATCGGGAACCGCGACTCCCGGCGCACCGCCATGAAGATCCGCGGCATCAGCGGGAAGTGGAACGCCATGTGGCATTCGTCGCCGCCGGACTCCGCGTCGCCGAAGTACTCGACCACGTCGCTGGGCCACTGGTTCGCCTCGGCGAGCAGGATCCGGCCGGGGTACTCGTCGTCGACGACTTTGCGGCACCGCTTGAGGAAATCGTGCGTGCGCGGCAGGTTCTCGCAGTTCGTGCCTTCCTGTTCGAACAGGTACGGCACGGCGTCGAGGCGGAAGCCGTCGATGCCGATGTCGAGCCAGAACCGCAGCACGTCGATCATCGCGTCCTGCACGGCCGGGTTCTCGTAGTTCAGGTCCGGCTGGTGGGTGAAGAACCGGTGCCAGTAGAACTGGCCGCGCACCGGGTCGTAGGTCCAGTTCGACGTTTCGGTGTCGACGAAGATGATCCGCGCGTCGGCGTAGCGGGAATCGTCGTCGCTCCACACGTAGTAGTCGCCGTAGGGGCCGTCCGGGTCCGAGCGCGACTGCTGGAACCACGGATGCGCGTCCGAGGTGTGGTTGAGCACCAGGTCGGTGATCACCCGGATGCCGCGCCGGTGCGCCTCGTCGAGCAGGTACACGAAGTCCTCGACGCTGCCGAATTCCGGCAGCACGGCCCGGAAATCGCTGATGTCGTAGCCGCCGTCGCGCAGCGGCGAGGCGTAGAACGGCGGCAGCCACAGGCAGTCCACCCCGAGCCAGGCGAGGTAGTCCAGCCGGCCCGCCAGGCCGCGCAGGTCGCCGGTGCCGTCGCCGTTCGAATCGGCGAAGGCGCGCACCAGCACCTCGTAGAACACCGCGCTCTTGAACCATTCGGGGTCCTTCGGCGCCGCGTGCGCGTGCGCGAAGTCGTCCGCCTGCGGTTCGACCAGCAGGCCGTCGGCGGTCACCGCCTCCCCCGTGTGCGGCACGTCCGCCAGTCCCGCCGCGGTGCCGGGCCGGCTCTCCTCGTCCATCCGTTCCACCTTGTCGTGAGTCGCGTGTGCTGAGTAGTGGTTATCCCGTTCGGCGCCGGGATAACCACGGGGGTCGGAGCGGCCGCGGCGTCAGGCCGCGAGCCTGCGGCGCAGCGCCACGATGTGCGCCACCGCCCGCCACGGTTCGAGCCGGACGAAGTTCGCCTGGCCCCAGTCCCACGTCTCGCCGGTGACCTCGTCGTGCGCGATGAGCCGCTCGGTCCAGTCGAAGCCGAGCGCGGGCAGGTCGAGCCAGAGCGTGCCCTCGCGCGCGTTGTGCGGGTCGAGGTTCACGATCGCGACGACCGTGTCGCCGGTCGCCGGGTCCTGTTTGGAGTAAGCGAGCAGCGCGTCGTTGTCGATGTGGTGGAAGCGCAGCGACCGCATGCCCTGCAGCGCCGGATGCGCGCGGCGGACGGCGTTGAGCCGGGTCAGCCACGGTTCCAGCGAACGGCCCTCGGCGAGCGCGCGGGCGAAATCGCGCGGGCGCAGCTGGTACTTCTCGGAGTCGAGGTACTCCTCGCTGCCCGGGCGCACCGCCTCGGATTCGAACAGCTCGTAGCCGGAGTACACGCCCCAGGTCGGCGACATCGTCGCGGCGAGCGCGGCGCGCAGCGCGAACATGCCCGGACCGCCGTGCTGCAGCGATTCGTGCAGGATGTCCGGAGTGTTCACGAACAGGTTCGGCCGGCCGTGGTCCCAGTGCTCGACGAGGTCCGTGCCGAACTCGGTGAGCTCTTCTTTCGTGGTGCGCCAGGTGAAATACGTGTAGCTCTGGGTGAAACCGAGCTTTGCGAGTCCCCACAGCCGGGCCGGGCGGGTGAACGCCTCGGCGAGGAACAGCACGTCCGGATGCGCGTCCTTCACCGACTGGATCAGCCAGGCCCAGAAGTCCGGCGGCTTGGTGTGCGGATTGTCGACCCGGAAGATCCGCACCCCGTGCGACACCCAGTGCAGCACGACGCGCAGCACCTCGTCGTAGATGCCGCGCGGGTCGTTGTCGAAGTTGACCGGGTAGATGTCCTGGTACTTCTTCGGCGGGTTCTCCGCGTACGCGATGGTGCCGTCCGGGCGGGTGGTGAAGAACTCCGGGTACTTGACGACCCACGGGTGGTCCGGCGCGGCCTGCAGCGCGAGGTCGAGCGCGACCTCGAGGCCGAGTTCCTCCGCGCGCGCCACGAAGGCGTCGAAATCCTCGATCGTGCCGAGCTCCGGGTGGATCGCGTCGTGCCCGCCCTCGTCCGCGCCGATCGCCCACGGCGAGCCGACGTCGTCCGGCGTCGCGTCGAGAGTGTTGTTGGGGCCCTTGCGGTTCACCCGGCCGATGGGGTGCACCGGCGGCAGGTAGACGACGTCGAAACCCATGCCCGCGACGCGGTCCAGTTCGCGCTCGGCGGTGGCGAAGGTGCCGTGCACCGCGCGGCCCAGCGCGTCGACCCCGCCGGTGGAGCGGGGGAAGAATTCGTACCAGGAACCGAAAGCGGCGCGTTTGCGGTCGACCCACAGCTTCAGCACGCGGCCCTTGGTGATCAGCTCGCGCACCGGGAAGTCGTGCATGAGCTGGCGGACCTCGGGCGAGAGCGCGGGCCCGACGCGCTCGGCGAGATCGCGTTCGTCGTCGCGCAGCGCGGCCGCGGCCCCGGCGAGCAGCGGGCGCTCGGCCCGGCGCTCCGGGCGGCGGGACACGCGGTCGAGCAGCAGCGCCCCGCTTTCCAGGTCGTTCGCGAGCTCCCCCGGCCCCTGCCCGGCGGCGATCTTCACCTCGACCGCGTGCTCCCAGGTGGCCCACGGATCGCTCCACGCGTCCACCCGGTAGGTCCACATGCCCTCGGCGTCGGGCACGATCACCGCGCCGAACCGGTCGAGCCCGCGGCCCTGTTCGGCCATCCGCGTCTGGCGCGCCGCGCGGTCGCCCGGACCGCGCCAGGCGACCGTCGCGGCGACCGCGTCGTGGCCCTCCCGCCAGACCGTGGCGGTGACGGGGAAATGTTCGCCCGCAACGGCTTTGGCCGGATACCGGCCGCAGCTGACAATGGGTGCGACGTCGTCGATCCCGAGCCTGCCGGTCATGGCGATGCCCCTTTTTCACGGTGGGTGGGAGGGTGGTCGGAGTGTGCTTCCGCGAGCACGGTCAGTGTGCCTGATTCCTCCAAAGCCGTTGACAGCGGGGCCTTTTTCTGATTTTCCCGCCACCCGGTCGGGCGAAACGCCCCCATTCGGCGGAACTCCCGGACGCATTCCCGTCCCCCGCCCGCAACACGCTCGCCGAATTGCGTTAACAATCGGCGGCGCGTTCCGGTGATTACCGGTGAGTATCGGTGCGGATGTCCGGGTGACGGTTTCTCGGCGGCGGCTGACTGCAGCCAGAATGCCCCATGACGCCCGCGGCGATCACGCGAAGCGCCCGCACTTCTCGGACTCGGGCTCCTTACAGCTGCGGGATCTCCACCGTGTCCCGCGGCGCGCGCAGCAACAGCAGCGACCGCGCCTCGACCGTGATCCGCGCCTTGGGCTCCAGCACGCCCGGGTTGGCCGGGGTGCCGTCGGCGGTGCTGGTGTCCAAAGTGGGCTTGAAAGTCTCGCCGTACTCCGGGCCGGGCAGCACGATCTCCGCCGGTTCCGCGCCCGCGTGCAGCACCAGCAGCCACGAGTGGTCGGTGACGAGCGCGCCCTCGCGGTTGCGCGCCTGGCTGTTCGACCCGTCGATCCACATGCAGAGCGTGCGGCGGTCCTCGTCGAACCAGTCGATCTCGTCGAATTCCTCGCCGTCCGGGCGGAACCAGACAAGATCGGGCTTGCCGGTGACCGTGGTGCGGCCCTCGAAGAACTCCGGCTGCCGCAAGGCCGGGCTGTGCGCGCGCAGCCGCACCACGCGGCGGGCGAAGTCGAGCATCGGCTCCGACGCCTCGGTCGGGGTCCAGTCGACCCACGACGTTTCGTCGTCGAGGCAGTAGGCGTTGTTGTTGCCGTGCTGGGTCCGCCACATCTCGTCGCCCGCGGTGAACATCGGGGTGCCGGTGGACAGCAGCAGCGTCGCGAAGAGGTTGCGCGCCTGGCGGGTGCGCAGCGCGACGATCGCCGCGTCGTCGGTCTCGCCCTCCGCGCCGTGGTTCCACGAGCGGTTGTCGTTCGTGCCGTCGCGGTTGTCCTCGCCGTTGGCCTCGTTGTGCTTTTCGTTGTAGGACACCAGGTCCCGCAGCGTGAAGCCGTCGTGCGCGGTGACGAAGTTGATCGACTGCCACGGGCGGCGCAGGTTGTGGTCGTACAGATCGGACGAGCCGGACAGCCGGTACGCGAGATCCCGCACGCCGGTCGCGCCGCGCCAGAAGTCGCGGACGGTGTCGCGGTAGCGGCCGTTCCATTCGGCCCATTGCGCGCCGAAGTCGCCGACGCGGTAGCCCTCGCCGGTCGCGTCCCACGGTTCGGCGATCAGCTTGCAGCGCGACAGCACCGGGTCGGTGGTGATCGCGGTCAGCATCGTCGACTCGCGGTCGAACATCTCGCCGCGCGGCCGGCCGAGCGTGCTCGCCAGGTCGAAGCGGAACCCGTCGACGCCCATCTCCTGCGTCCAGTACCGCAGCGAATCGGTGACCAGCCGGACGACCGTCGGCGAACCGGCGTCGAGGGTGTTGCCGCAGCCGGTGAGGTCGGCCATGTGCCCGCGGCGGGTGTGCAGGTAGTACGCCGGGGCGTCGAGGCCGCGCAGCGAGAGCGTCGGGCCGTCCGGGCCGCCCTCGCAGGTGTGGTTGAAGACGACGTCGAGCAGCACCTCGATGCCTGCCGCGTGCAGGGCCGCCACCATCGTGCGGAATTCCTCGATCTCGCGGCCCGGTTCGCTCGCGTAGCCCGCGTGCGGCGCGAAGTAGCCCAGCGGCGAGTAGCCCCAGTAGTTGTGCCGCCCCGAGCGGATCAGCGCGGGCTCGTCGGCGAACGCGTGCACCGGCAGCAGTTCGACGGTCGTCACGCCGAGCCGGGTCAGGTGCTCGATCGCGACCGGGTGCGCGAGGCCGAGGTACGTGCCGCGCAGCGCTTCCGGGATGAAGGGATGCTGCTGGGTGAACCCCTTCACGTGCAGTTCGCAGATCACCGATTCCTCGAACGGCACCTCGGGCTTGACCCCGGTGTCCTGCCCGCCCGGCGCGGCGACGACCGACAGCGGCACCGCCCCCAGCGAGTCCACAGTGGACATCGGACCGCGCTCGGGGTCCCCGGTGAAGCCCTGCGCGGCGTGCAGGCTGGCGAGCTTGCCGTCGATCCGGCGCGCGTACGGGTCGACGAGGAGCTTGGCCGGGTTGCAGCGGTAGCCGTGCGCCGGGTCGTACGGGCCGTGCACGCGGTAGCCGTAGTGCTGGCCGACCGTGACGCCCGGGACGAGCCCGTGCCAGACGCCGAACGTGCGTTCGGTCAGTTCGATCCGCCGCTCGGAACCGTCGTCGCCGATGAGGCACACCTCGACCGCGTCGGCGACGGCGGACGTCACCGCGAACCGGACGCCGCCCGCCTCCGGGTGGGCGCCGAGCGGGAACGGACGTCCGGCGAGGACCTGGTTGTCGGATGCGGGTCGCTGTGCCATGCGCCGATCCTTTCAAACCCTCGGCGGCGACGGGCTCCGGCGCTTGGCTGAACTTGCCCGGAGCAGGGGTGATGACCTGGGCCGACGACGACGGCAGTAGGGGTTCGCTCCGGGCGTGCCCCCGGGATCCCTGACAGGTTCTGTCAGGGGACCGGGGCATGCTGGCCGCATGCGCGCGAGCCGGCTCGTCTCCCTCCTGTTGCTGCTGCAGGCCCGCCAGCCGAGGACCGCCGCCGAACTGGCCGCCCGGCTGGAGGTCTCGCCGCGCACGGTCTACCGCGACATCGAGGCGTTGAGCGCCGCCGGAATCCCGGTGTACGGCGAGCCCGGCCACGACGGCGGATACCGGCTGGTCGACGGCTACCGCACCCAGCTGACCGGTCTGACCAGGCAAGAAGCCGAGGCGCTCTTTCTCACCGGCCTGCCCGCCGCGGCTTCCGGGCTCGGCCTGGGGCCGGTCGCGGCGAACACGGAGCGCAAACTGCTGGCCGCGCTCCCGGCCGAACTGCGGTCCCACGCCGACCGGGTCCGCGAGCGGTTCCATCTGGACGCGGCGTCCTGGTACCACGACACGGAGGCCACGCCGCAGCTGCCGACGGTCTCGGACGCGGCGTGGCAGCAGCGGCGCGTCCGGATCCGGTATCAGCGCTGGGCCGTGCCCCGCGAAGTCGCCCGGACCGTCGAGCCGCACGGTGTGGTGCTCAAGGCCGGGCACTGGTACCTGGTCGCCCGGCATTCCGGGAAGTTCCGGACTTACCGGGTGGCGCGGATTGTCGAGGCGGCGATGCTGGACGAGACCTTCGTGCGGGCTGAGGGGTTCGATCTGGGCCGCTACTGGTCGGAGTACCTCGACGACTTCGACGCCCGACGGCACCGCGGCGAGGCGGTGCTGCGGGTGTCGCCGGAGGGGATGCGGCTCCTGCCGCAACTCGCCGAACCTGCGGTCGCCCGCTCGGCCGCGGGCGGCGTTGTCGAAGCTGACGGATGGACGCGCGTGGTCGTTCCGGTCGAGCAGCCCGACCAAGCCGTGCACGACCTGTTGCGACTAGGTCCGTTGGCGGAAGTGGTTGCGCCGCAAGAGCTTCGCGACCGAATGGCCGAAACGCTCACGAAGATGCTGCAGGGCTACACCGGGTAGCGACCAGCACGAACGACTCCGCGGGCAGCACCGTCGCGTCGCCGACCTCGGGGTTGCCCCACGAAGCCAGCACCTCCCCCGCCACCGGAACCTCGACCGGCTTCGCCCCGAAGTTGCACGCCAGCCGCAGCGTGCCCCGGTGCAGGATCAGCCACGCATCGTCCGGCGGGGTCTCCACCACGACGCGGTCCAGCCGCGGATCGGTCAGCTCCGGATGCGTGCGGCGGAGGCGGATCAGCGTCCGGTACAGGCCGAGGATTTCCCGGTGGCCCGGTTTGCCCGGTTCGGTCCAGTCGAGCCGCGAGCGGGCGACGGTGGCCGGGTCCATCGGGTCGGGCACGTCCGTTTCGCCCCAGCCGTGCCGGGCGAACTCGCGGCGGCGGCCGGTGCGGACGGCCTCGGCCAGTTCCGGGTCCGGGAACGACGCGAAGAACTGCCACGGCGTCTCCGCGGCCCACTCCTCCCCCATGAACAGCATCGGCGTGAACGGGGAGCAGAACACCACCGCCGCGCCGCAGGCGAGCAGGCCCGGCGAGACGGTCGCGGACAGCCGGTCGCCGGTCGCGCGGTTGCCGATCTGGTCGTGGTCCTGCAGGTAGGCCAGGAACCGGTGGCCGGGGGCGACGCGCCGGTCCAGCGGGCGGCCGTGGACGCGCGAGCGGAACGACGACCAGGTCCCGGCGTGGAAGAACGCCTCCCGCAGGGTTTTGGCCAGCGCGCCGGGCTCGGCGAAATCGGTGTAGTAGCCGGTGGTTTCGCCGGTGAGCCGGACGTGCAGCGCGTGGTGCAGGTCGTCGGACCACTGCGCGTGCAGGCCGTAGCCGCCGGCGTCGCGTGTCGTGACGAGCTTGGGGTCGTTCTGGTCGGACTCGGCGATCAGCGTCAGCGGGCGGTTCAGCGCCGCCGAGAGCGCGTCGACCTCGGCGGACAGTTCCTCCAGCAGGTGCACGGCGCGGTTGTCGACCAGCGCGTGCACGGCGTCCAGGCGGAGGCCGTCGAAGTGGAAGTCCCGCAGCCAGCCCAGCGCGTTGTCGATGACGTAGCGGCGGACTTCGTCGGAGCCCGGGCCGTCGAGGTTCAGTCCGGCGCCCCAGTCGGTGCGGCCGGCGAAGTACGGGCCGAACCGGTCGAGGTACGCGCCGGACGGGCCGAGGTGGTTGTAAACGACGTCGAGCAGGACCGCGAGCCCGCGTGCATGACACGCGTCGACCAGGCGTTTCAGCCCGTCGGGACCGCCGTACGGTTCGTGCGCCGCGCCCCACAGGACGCCGTCGTAGCCCCAGCCCGCGGTGCCGTCGAAGGAGTTCACCGGCAGCAGCTCGACGTGCGTGACACCGAGGTCGACCAGGTGCCCGAGCCGGTCGATGACCGCGTCGAACGTGCCCGCTTCGGTGAAGGTGCCGACATGCAGTTCGTAGACCACGCCGCCGGGCAACTGCCGCCCGGTCCACGACTGGTCGGTCCACTCGAACGCGGAATGGTCGTAAACCCGCGACGCTTCGTGCACGCCGTTCGGCTGGCGCAGCGAACGCGGGTCCGGCAGCGGGCGGTCGTCGTCGCCGAGCAGGAAGGCGTAATCGGTGCCGGTGACGTCGGCCTGCCACCACCCGTCCCCGGCGGCGGTCATCTCGTGGTCGGTTCCGTCCACGCGGACGCGGACGCGCTCGGCCGACGGGGCCCATACGCGGAACATCAGGATTCCTCCCGTACCAGAAGCGCGACCGGGTACCGCTCGAACAACGCGGACGCCTGCGGGGCATCACCGACTCCGCGACCGGTCAGCACGTCGGTCCATTCCCCGGCGCGCAGCGGCAGCACCGTGTCGCGCCAGCCGCCCGCCCGGTCCAGGCCCAGCGGCAGCCGCGTGACCGCGACGGTCAGGCCGGCACCGCGTTCGAAGGCCAGAAGGTGTTCCGCGGCAACGCCTTCGGCCTGCAGCGGCCGGTATCCGGTGAAGAGCTCCGGCCGGTCTCGGCGCAGGGTCAGCGCGCGGTGCACCACCAGCAGTTTCGCCGCGCCGGTCTCGTCGATCTCCGGCTGTTCGCCGCCCTGGATGCGGTCGAGAAGGGAGCGCCGGGCGGCGTAGTCGACCTCGCGGCGGTTGTCCGGGTCGACCAGCGAGTAGTCCCACAGCTCGGTGCCCTGGTAGACGTCCGGCACGCCGGGTCCAGCCAGTTGCAGCAGCTTCTGCCCCAGCGAGTTCGTCCAGCCCGCGCCGCGCACCCGTTTCACGAACGACTCGACATCGGCCGCCAAAGCGGCGTCGTCCAGCACCGCGGACGGCCACTCGGCGACGGCGCGTTCGAAGTCCTCGTCGTGGTCCGTCCAGGAGGTGCGGAGTTTCGCTTCCTTCGCGGCCTTGTCGAGGTAGTCGCGCAGCCGCTCCGGCGAGATCGGCCACGCGCCCACGAGCGTCTGCCAGGCCAGGAGATTCAGCGCGGGCTCGTCGATCCCGCGCGCGGCCGTCCAGCGGCGGACCGCGACGGCGAACTCGTCCGCGACCTCCGAGAGCGCCGCCATCCGGGCGCGGGTGTCCTCGGACCGCTTCGTGTCGTGGGTGGTCAGCGTGGTCATCGTGGCCGGGGCCGCGGCCGCCCGGCCCGCGGCCAGCGTGTGGAATTCCCCGGTGCTCAGCCCGAACCGGTCCGGGTTGCCGCCGACCTCGTTCAGCGCGGCGAACCGGGTGAAGCGGTAGAAGGTCGTGTCCTCGGTGCCCTTCGCGACGACCATGCCGGACGTCTGCTGGATCCGCGTCGCCAGCTCGCCGTCGGGCGCGCCGCGCACCTGGCTGTCGAGCGCGTCGAGCGCCGGGGCCAGTTCCGGCCGCCGCTTGCGGGCCCGCGCCACGGCAGTCGCCCAGTGGCCGGACCCCTCGGGAAGGTACGAACGGTAGACCGGGAACGCGATCATCACCTCGGCGACGGCGGCGCGGGCCGCGCCGGCGTCCACGCCTTGCAGCAGCGCCGCGATCCGGTGCACTTCGGCGACCAGGATGCCGTCGGTCACCAACCTCCGCGCGTTCTCCTCGACCGCGTGGTAGTCGGTGCGCACGCCCTGTTCGGCGGCGAGCCGGGTGAACACCGACGCGGCGGCCGGGTCCACGAACACGCCGGTGATCTCGCGCAACGCGTCGTATCCGGTGGTCCCGTCGACCGGCCAGCTCTGCGGCAGCGCCTCGCCCGGGTGCAGGATCTTCTCCGCGACCAGCCACGCCCCGGGCGCGCCCTCGCGGAGCCGCCGGAAGTAGCCGCCGGGGTCGGCGAGGCCGTCCGGATGGTCCACGCGCAGGCCGGTGACGTCGCCGTCGGACACCCAGCGCAGCACCTCGCCGTGCGTTTCGGCGAACACCTCCGGCCGCTCGACGGCGACCGCGGCCAGGTTCGTGATGTCGAAGAACCGCCGGTAGTTCAGCTCCCGGTTGCCGCGCCGCCAGCCGACCAGCTCGTAATGCTGGCGCGCGTGCACCTCGGCCGGCGTGCCGTCGCCGGTGCCGGGCGCGATCGGGAAGCGATGGTCGTAATAAACGAGTTCGGCATTGTCGGCACTGCCCTCGACGGTCAGCTCGGCAACCGCACTGTCCTCGCCGAGCACCGGCAGCAGCAGCCTGCCGCGGCTCCAGTCGATGTCGAAGAACGACGCGTACGGCGATTCCCGGCCGTTCCGGAGAACGTCCCACCACCACTGGTTCGCCTTCGCGACCTCGACCGACATGTGGTTCGGCACGATGTCCACGACGAACCCGAGCCCGGCGTCTTTCAGCCGCGCTGCCAACGCCTTTCGCGCTTCTTCGCCGCCCAGTTCGCCCCGGGCGCGCGTCGGATCGGTGACGTCGTAACCGTGCGTCGACCCGGGTGTCGCGTCGAGCATCGGCGAGCCGTACAACGCCCCGACGCCCAGCTCGCGCAGGTACTCCACGATCGCGGCGGCGTCGGCGAAGCCGAACTCCGGCCGCAACTGCACCCGGTACGTCGAGGACGGCGTGCTCATTCGCTCTCCTTCGCCGTGCGCTGGAGAACCACGAGCGAACGCGCGGCGAGCGTGAACTTGCCGCCGCCTTCGACCGGTTCGACGCCACAGTCCCCGACCGCCCCGGTCCGGGTGTCCACCACGACTGTCCATTCGCGACCGTAGCCGTTGCCCGGCAGCGTCATCGCGATGTCCTCCCAGTGCGCGTTGAACGCGAGCAGGAACGAATCGTCCTCCACCGGCATCCCGCGCGGGTCGAGGTCCGGGATCCCTTCCCCGTTCAGGAAGATCACCACGGACTTGCCGAACGCGTCGTCCCAGTTCTGCTCGGTCATCTCCTCGCCGGCCGGGGTGAACCAGGCGATGTCGCCCAGTTCCTCGCCCTTGCGCACCGGCTTGCCCTGGAAGAACCGGCGGCGGCGGAACACCGGGTGCGCCTTGCGGAACGCGGCGAGCGCGCCGGTGAACTCGACCAGGTCGGCGTTCTCCGTGGCGAGCTCCCAGTCCATCCAGGACAGTTCGGTGTCCTGGCAGTAGGCGTTGTTGTTGCCCTGCTGGGTCCGGCCCAGTTCGTCGCCGTGCAGCAGCATCGGCACGCCTTGCGACAGCAGCAGCGTGGCGAGCAGGTTCCGCCGCTGCCGGGCGCGCAGCGCGAGCACCTCTTCGTCGTCGGTCGGGCCCTCGACGCCGCAGTTCCACGACCGGTTGTCGTCCGCGCCGTCGCGGTTGTCCTCGCCGTTGGCCTCGTTGTGCTTTTCGTTGTAGGACACCAGATCGGTGAGCGTGAACCCGTCGTGCGCGGTGACGAAGTTGATCGACGCGAACGGGCGGCGGCCGTCGTCCTGGTACAGGTCCGACGAACCGGTGATCCGCGACGCGAACTCGCCGAGGGTGGACGGTTCGCCGCGCCAGAAGTCGCGCACGGTGTCGCGGTACTGCCCGTTCCATTCCGTCCACAGCGGCGGGAAGTTGCCGACCTGGTAGCCGCCGGGCCCGACGTCCCACGGTTCGGCGATCAGCTTCACCTGGCTCACGATCGGGTCCTGCTGCACGAGGTCGAAGAACGTCGACAGCCGGTCGACGTCGTAGAACTCGCGGGCCAGCGCGGAGGCGAGGTCGAACCGGAAGCCGTCCACGTGCATCTCGGTCACCCAGTACCGCAGCGAATCCATGATCAGCTGCAGCGTGTGCGGGCTGCGCACGTTGAGCGAGTTCCCGGTGCCGGTGTAGTCCATGTAGTACTGCGGATCGTCCTCGACCAGGCGGTAGTACGCCTCGTTGTCGATGCCGCGCATGGACAGCGTCGGGCCGAGGTGGTTGCCCTCCGCGGTGTGGTTGTAGACCACGTCGAGGATGACCTCGATCCCCGCCTCGTGCAGGGCGCGGACCATGCCCTTGAACTCCTGCACCTGCCCGCCCTGGCCCTGCATCGCGGCGTAGGCGTCATGCGGCGCGAAGTACCCGATCGTGTTGTAGCCCCAGTAGTTGCGCAGGCCCTTCTCGTCGAGGCCGTGGTCGGTCACGAACTGGTGCACCGGCATCAGCTCGACCGTGGTCACGCCGAGTTTCTGCAGGTGCTCGACCACCGCCGGGTGCGCCAGCCCGGCGTACGTGCCGCGCAGCCGCTCGGGGACGAACGGGTGCGTCATCGTCATGCCGCGCACGTGCGTCTCGTAGATGACCGTCTCGTGGTAGGGCACCCGCGGCGCGCGGTCGTTGGCCCAGTCGAAGAACGGGCTCACCACGAGCGAGTACGGCACGTGACCGGCCGAATCGTCCTCGTTGAGCTGTTCCGGGTCGTCGAAGCGGTAGCTGAACAGCGCCTCGGACCAGTCGACGCCGCGGGACAGTGCCTTGGCGTACGGGTCGATCAGCAGCTTGCCCGGGTTGCAGCGCAGGCCGCGGCTCGGGTCGTACGGCCCGTGCACCCGGAATCCGTAGCGCTGCCCGGGGCCGACGCCGAGCAGGTAGCCGTGGTGGACGAACCCGTCGACCTCCTCCAGCCGCGCGCGGGTTTCGTTGCCCTCGTCGTCGAACAGGCAGAGATCGACGTGCTCGGCGACCTCGGAGAACAGCGCGAAGTTCGTCCCCACGCCGTCGTAGGTCGCGCCGAGCGGGTAGGGCTTTCCGGGCCAGGGCCGCACAGGGCTTCTCCTTGGGCATCGGTTTACGTTGTCCGGACAGGCTTTTCGGGGGTTCAGCGCAGCGGGCGGGCCGCGGCCAGCGGAGCGACCGCCGCCCGCACCCGCGGATCGGCGAAGAACCCGTCCACGGTGACGGGAAGCGGGATGCGCCAGTTAGGGTACTCATCCACGGTGCCCGGCAGATTCGGCTGGCGCCGTTCGCCCGCGACGTCCGCGGGCGCGGTGAGCACCAGCCGCGACGCCGCCGAGGCGAGCAGCGTGTGCAGGGCGACCACCAAGTCGTCGTCCGGAATTCCTTCGCTCGCAACCAGTTCGAGCAACGCCCGGCGTTCGGCCGCCGCCTCGGCGTACTCCTGCTCCGCCGGGCGGTCGAGCTGGCCGAGTTCGGCGCGGACCCGGACGTGCTCGGCGTCGAGCCAGCCGGACACGGTCGGCAGGTCGTGCGTCGAAATGCTGGCCATCGCGTCCGGGTCCCAGCGGTCCGGGCGGACGAACGGCTTGCCGGGCGCGTCCCAGTCGCGCTGGAACCACAGCACCGCGGAGCTGAGCAGGCCGCGTTCGTGCATGGTTTCGGTGACGGTGTCCTCGACGGTGCCGAGGTCCTCCCCCACCACGACCGCGCCCGCGCGGTGCGCCTCCAGGGCGAGGACGCCGAGCATCGCTTCGGCGTCGTAGTGCACGTACGTGCCGCGACCAGCCGGTTCGCCCGGCGGAATCCACCACAGCCGCCACATCCCGGCGACGTGGTCCACCCGGATCCCGTCGGCGTGCTGCAACACGCCGCGCACGACGTCGCGGAACGGCGCGTACCCGGCTTCGGCGAGCCGGTCCGGCCGCCACGGCGGCAGATTCCAGTCCTGGCCCTGCTGGTTGAACGCGTCCGGCGGTGCGCCGACCCGCACCTGGGCGGCGAAGACGTCCCGCAGCGCCCAGGTGTCCGCGCCGCCCGGATGCACGCCGACCGGCAGATCGTGCACGACGCCGACCGGCATGCCCGCCTCGCGCGCGGCGCGGCGGACAATGTCCAGCTGCTCGTGGCAGAGCTGCTGAAGCCAGCCGTGGAACTCGATCCGCTCGGCCAGCTCCTCGCGCGCCGCGGCTACCTCGGCGCTGCCGGGATCGCGCAACGGCTCGGGCCACTCGCGCCAATCGCTGCCGTGCACCTCGGCGAGCGCGCCGAACGCGGCGAAATCGCGAAGGTCGTCGTCCAGGTCGACCGGGTGCGGATGGTGCGGGCGCAAGAGTTCCAGCGCGGCCCGTTTCGCGGTCCACACGGCGTCGTAGTCGATCAGCTCGCCGATCGGATCGGGCGCGAGCGCCAGCACCCGGCGCCGGGTGTCCTCGTCGGCGCGGGCGAACGCTTCGGTGTCGGTCACCCGCAGGTACAGCGGGTTCGCGAACCGGCGGCTGGACGGCGAATACGGCGACCGTTCGACCGGATGCGCCGGACTGATCGCCTGCACCGGGTTGACGAGCAGAACGCCCGCGCCCAGCTCGGCGGCCGACCGGGACGCCATCTCGGCGAGATCGCCGAAATCGCCCATCCCCCACGACCGTTCGGAATGCAGCGCGTAAAGCTGGAGCATCCAGCCCCACGCGGGCGGCACCGCGGGCAGCCGGTCCGGGACGACGGCCAGCGAAACCCGTTGCTCCGCGGTCTTGATCCGGTGCCAGCCGAGCGGAAGGTCAGCCGGAAGAGTGGCGCCGACGTCACGCGTCGTGCCGTCTTCGAGCTCAATCCTCGCGGCTTGGCCGAGTTCGCGTTCTTGCCCGGCGCGCACCACCACCGTCGGCGGCAGCACGCGCGCCGCGCTCGCTTCTTGCACCGCGGCCAATTCTCGCTGAATTGCCTGTGGAGTACGGGCATCGACGTCCAGCTGCGCCAATACCGCGATCACGACGTCGGGATCTACCTGTACTTCGACTTGGTCGGAGTTTTCGTAGTGGGTGGCGACTCCATGGGCGGCGGCCAGTTCGGCCAGTTCGGGGGTCACGTTTCGGTCCGGGGAACGGGAATGCGCACCGGACCAGTGTCCCGGGCGGCGCCCCGCGGCGCCATTCGCCTCGCCGCCGCGGACGGGCGAAGCGGTGACCGGCCGGTCGGGGGGCGTGCCGGCCGGTCACCGCCACACGAAACAAGAGGGAAGGCGTTCCCCGGAATGACGCGCGAACGCCCAGTTCACCCGTTCAGGCGCTATTCGCGATTTCAGCGCGCGATTTTCGCCTTAACGAGGTACCGCCGTGCGAAATGGACGCGGTCAGGCTCCGGCCAGCTGCCCGAGCTTCCCGGCGAGCCGGTCCAGCCACGCTTCGACCTCGCCCGGCGAACGGTCCGGCAGCCCGAACACGACCTCGGTCACGCCGGCCTCCTCGAGCTTGGCGAGCCCCTCCGGATCGGGACGCAGGCCGAGCGCGATCACTTCCGGCTCGCCCTCGCGGCCTTCCTCGCGCCAGATTTCGCGCAACTGCGCGACTTTCCCGGTGATGTCGCCTTCGCCCGGCGTGGTCAGCCAGCCGTCGCTGTGGCGCGCGATCCACCGGAACGTGCGCTCGGTGCCGCCCGCGCCGACGACTACCGGCACCTTGGGCTGCACCGGTTTCGGCCACGCCCAGCTCGGCCCGAACTCGACGAACTCGCCCGCGTAGCTCGCCTCTTCCTCGGTCCACAGCGCGCGCATCGCCTCCAGGTACTCGCGCAGCGCGGTCCGCCGCCGCTTCCCGGGCACGCCGTGGTCGGCGAGCTCGTCGGTGTTCCAGCCGAACCCGACGCCGAGCGTGACCCGTCCGCCGGACAGGTGGTCCAGCGTCGCGACGGTCTTGGCCAGCGTGATCGGGTCGCTCTCCACCGGCAGCGCGACCGCGGTCGCCAGCCGGATCGTCGAGGTCACCGGCACCGCGCTGGCGAGCGCGACCCACGGGTCGAGCGTGCGCAGATAGCGGTCGTCCGGCAGCGAGGAGTCGCCGGTCCGGGGGTGCGGGGCGTCCCGCCGGATCGGGATGTGGGTGTGCTCGGGCACGTAGAAGGTCGCGAACCCGGCCTCTTCCGCGGCCTGCGCGGCCGCCGCCGGGGAGATGCCCCGGTCGCTGGTGAACAGCACGATCCCGTATCTCACCCCCGGCACGGTATTAGAACGTGTTTCAGTTTGCAACGGCCCCGGGCGCGGGCGATTATTCCCGCGAAAACCCGGGCTTGACGGCGCCCCCGGCCGGGTACTCCACTGGTACTTGAGCGATCACCGGCCCGTCCTGCCCGAGGAGGGGATCATGCTGCCCCATCGCGACCGCAGCGCCCTGCGGAAGATCGAAGAGGAACTCGCCGCGAGCGACCCCGTGTTCGCCGCGACGCTGAGCCAAGGCGTGCCGCCGGTGCAGACCCGGCGATGGCAGAAGATCCTCGTGCTCGCCGAGGTCACCGTCCTGCTGATGCTGGTCTTCGGCCTGATGGGCGGGGAGACCGGCTGGTTCCTGTGGGGACTGCTCGCCGCGCCGCTGCTGGTCTGGGCGCACCGGACCATGCTGCAGCGCCGCCGCGAACGTGCGGCCGACGACCAGACGTGACCCTCAGCGCTGGGCAGCGCGCTCGAGCAGCGGAGTGAGCCGGTAAGGCACCATCTCGCGCATGACGAGCGCGTTGTTGGTGCGCTCGACGCCGGGGATCTCCAGGATTTCCCCGGCGATCCGGTACAGGTCGTCCGCGTCGGTCGCGACCACGTGCACCAGCAGGTCCTGCGCGCCGGTCAGTCCGCGCACCTGCAGCACCTCGGGCACCGCGGCGAGCGCGCGGCCGACCTCGTCCAGCAGCCGCTGCCGCGCCTGCACGGTCACGAACGCGGTGAGCGGGTAGCCGAGCGCGGCCGGGTCGATCCGGTGTTCGGCCGAGCGCAGCGCGTCGCCCTGTTCGAGCCGGGCGAGCCTGCTCTGCACGGTGTTGCGGGACAGGCCCAGTTCGTCGGCGAGCGCGACCGCGGTGGCGCGCGGGGTGCGGCCGAGCGCGAGCAGGATCCGGGCGTCGGTGGCGTCGAGCCGCTGAGTGCTGGGCATGCTGCGCAATCCTCTCCGCACCGTGTGGTGCCGACTTGGGCGTTCTGCGCAATGTTGAACGCGCTTGTTGTGCACCCTACCCAGCTCTGCTGGACTGGCCTGAACTTTCCGCCCAAGAAAGGTCCGATCCTTCGTGAGCAGCGCCGCCCCCGAACGCCTTCCGGACAACGACACGGTGACCGTCCTGCGCGAGGTGCAGGACCGGGTGCTGTGGCTGTCGACCGCGATCATCGACCACGCGAACCGGGTGCGGCCCAATCCGACCGGGCTCAAGGTCGGCGGGCACCAGGCGTCCAGCGCCTCGATGGTGTCGATCATGACCGCGCTGTGGTTCGCCCGGCTGCGCGCGCAGGACCGGGTCTCGGTCAAGCCGCACGCCTCCCCCGTGCTGCACGCGATCAACTACCTCCTCGGCGACCTCGACGAGAAGTACCTGACGACGCTGCGCGAGTTCGGCGGCCTGCAGAGCTACCCGTCGCGCTCGAAGGACCCGGACCAGGTCGACTACTCCACCGGTTCGGTCGGCATCGGCGCGACCGCCCCGATCTGGGGCGCGCTGGCGCGGCGCTACGTCGAATCGCACGGCGGCGGCGCGGGCACCGGACGGCAGTACTCGCTGGTCGGCGACGCGGAGCTGGACGAGGGCGCGTGCTGGGAAGCCGTCCTCGACCCGAACGTGGCCGAACTGGGCGAGGTCGTGTGGATCGTCGACCTGAACCGGCAGTCGCTCGACCGCGTGGTCCCGAACATCGGCGCGACCCGGCTGCAGGGCATGTTCGAGGCGGCCGGCTGGCAGGTGCTGACCGTCAAGTACGGGCGGCTGCTGCAGGACCTGTTCGAGCGGCCGGGCGGTTCGGCGCTGCGCCGGCGCATCGACGAGATGTCGAACCCGGAGTACCAGCGCCTGCTCCGCTGCACCCCGGCTCAGCTGCGCGAACGCCTGACGACGCCGGAACTGGCTCCGCTGCTGGACACTCTCGACGACGACACGCTGCACGCCGCCATCCGCAACCTCGGCGGCCACGACCTGTCCGCGCTGCTGGACACGTTCGACGCCATCGACGACCACCGGCCGACCGTCGTTTTCGCTTACACGGTCAAGGGATTCGGCCTCGCCAGCGAAGGACACCCGCAGAACCACTCGTCGCTGCTGACCGCCGAGCAGCTGGGTTCGCTGGCCGAGCGCGTCGGAATCTCGCCGGACAACCCGTGGCAGAAGTTCGCCGAGGGCTCCGCGGCCGCGCAGCTGTGCGCCTCGACGGCGGCCCGGCTCGAACGGGAACCCGTTGAGCTGCAAGCTGTTCCGGCCCTGCCGTCCGACATCGGCCGCACGCCGTCCGGCCGCACCACCACGCAGGCCGCGCTCGGCCGCGCGCTGCTCGACCTGACCCGCGAAGCGCCCGAGGCCGCGGAACTCGTGGTGACGCTGTGCCCGGACGTCTCGTCCAGCACCAACCTCGGCGGCTGGGTCAACAAGGTCGGCGTGTGGTCGCCGCAGGAACGCGTCGACTGGTTCGCCGACGACCCGGAAACGATCCTGCACTGGCGCGAGCGGCCCAGCGGACAGCACCTGGAACTGGGCATCGCCGAGGTGAACCTGGTGAGCGCGCTCGGCGAACTGGGCACGACGTGGTCGCGCTGGGGCCGTCCGCTGCTGCCGATCGGGGTGCTTTACGACCCCTTCGTGGAGCGCGCGCTGGAACCGTGGTCGTTCGGCATCTACGGCGGCGGACAGTCCATTTTGGTCGGTACCCCGTCCGGCGTCACGCTCGCGCCCGAAGGCGGTGCGCACCAGTCGGTGACCACGCCGTCGGTCGGGCTGGAGCAGCCGGGTTGCGTGACGTACGAGCCCGCGTTCGCGCTGGACGTCGAGTGGACCCTGCTGGCTTCGCTTTCGCGGCTCGGCCGTCCCGACGGGACTTCCGCTTACCTGCGCCTGTCGACCCGTCCGGTGGACCAGAGCCTGGCCGCGGTGCCGGCCGATCCGGCCGCGCGGGAGCGTCGCCGCCGCCAGGTCGTCGCGGGTGCCTACCCGATCCGCACCGCCGCGGTGGCGCGCCCGGACGTCACGCTGGTGACGATGGGCGCGATGGTCACCGAGGCGCTGGAAGCCGCCGACCGGCTGGACGCGCTGGGCAAGCACGCCGACGTCGTGTGCGTGACGAGCCCCGGCCTGCTGTTCCGCGCCGTGCAAGCGCGGGCAGGCCAGGACACCGCCGACACGTGGATCCTGGAGTCGGCGCTGCCGTCCGAACGGTCCGCGCCGATGGTGACGGTGCTGGACGGGCACCCGCACACGCTGGCGTTCCTGGCGAACGTCCACCGCGTGCGGGCGGCGCATCTGGGCGTGACGCGGTTCGGGCAGTCCGGCGACCTGGAGAGCGTGTACCGGCACCACGGCATCGACACCGACAGCATCATCCAGGCCGCGCTGGACGTGGCCGACTGAGCTAGGAGCATTTCTTGTTCGCCGCCGCCGTCACCCGCCATTGGCTGCCTCCGGTCCCGGACGGCGGCGGATTCAGCCTGACCGTCGACGCCGCGCTGGACGAGGAGGAGCGGCTCACCGTCCTCGTCACCGCGGACGGGCGGACCCGGATCCGGCTCACCCCGGCGATGGCCGAAACCCTCGGGCGCCCGCGCGACGAACCGGAGTTCCGGCAGCGGCTGGCCTCGGCGGGGATTCTGCTGCACGGGGCCGACAACCTGTTCTATTTCACCGACGAGGCAAGGGAAAAGCTGCTCGCCGAACCGGACGACACGTCGGTCCGGCCGCTCACCGGCTCGGACGCCGAAGCGTTCGCCGCGTTCGAGGCCGCCGCGTCCGAACAGGATCTGGACGACGCGTCCGTCGAACTGGACCACTGGGCGGTCTACGGCGCGTTCGCCGACGGACAGCTCGCGGCGGTCGCGAGCATGTATCCGTGGCGTGACGCACCGCTGGCCGACTTAGGCGTGGTGACGCTGCCGGCACATCGAGGCAAGGGGCACGCCCGACGCCTCGTACGGGCGATCTCGCGGCACGCGCTCGGGCGAGAGCACGAGCCGCAGTACCGGTGTCAGCTCGACAACCACGCGTCGATCGCCCTCGCCGCGTCCGCCGGGCTGACCCTGTTCGGCACCTGGGACATCGTCTCGCCCGGCTCGCCTCGCTGACGGCTCAGTCCCCGATCCGGATCAGCGAGCGGGCGCCCTCCCCGCGCCGCATCCGGTCGAACGCGTCGCCGACCTCGTCGAGCGAAATCCGGTGCGTCACCAGGGTTTCCAGGTCCAGCGCACCGGAACGGACCTCGTCGGCGAGCACCGGGATGTCGCGATCCGGGTCGGACGCGCCGTAGACGGTGCTGGTGAGCGTGCGGGCGAAGTGGAAGATCTCCAGCGGGTTCAGCACGACCTGCTGGTCCTTCCGCCCGACGCCGACCACCGTGCAATGCCCGCCGCGGCGCACCGAACTCCACGCGGCGCGGATCGTGGCCGCCGCGCCGACGCATTCGAAGGCGTAGTCCGCGCCGCGCCCCTCGGTCAGCCCGCGTACCTGCTTGGCGAGTTTGTCGTCGCTCACCAGGAAATCCGTCGCACCGGCCGCGCGGGCGAGCGCTTCCTTCTCCGGCGACAGGTCGGCCGCGATGATCTGGCCGGCGCCCGCGAGTTTCGCCCCGAGCACCACGCACAGCCCGATCCCGCCGAGCCCGAGCACGAGCACGCTCTGTCCTTTTCGGACCTTCGCGGTGTTGCGCACCGCGCCGACCCCGGTGAGCACCGCGCAGCCCATCAGCGCGGCCAGGTCGAGCGGCACGCCGTCCGGCAGCGGCACGACGGAGTGCCCCGGCAGCACGGTTTCCTCCGCGAACCCGCCGACGCCGAGCAGAACGTTGAGCGGCTGGCCGTCCAGCTCCCCGCGCGGCAGCGTGGTAACGCCCTCGATCGCCGAGCACAACCAGGGTTCCCCGGCCTGGCAGAACCAGCATTCCCGGCACGCGGCGGCCCAGTTGAGCACCACCCGGTCCCCCGGCCGCACGTGCGTGACGTCGCTGCCGACCTCCGCCACGACGCCGGACGCCTCGTGTCCCGGCACGAACGGGTACTGCGGACGCAGCGTTCCGTCCACCATGGACAGATCGGAATGGCACACGCCGGCGGCCGCGACCCGCACCCGCACGTCCTCCGGACCTACCGGCGGCAGCACGATGTCGCAGACTTCCGGACGCCCGCCCTGCTCGCGCACGACCACGGCTTTGACCACGATGTCTTCTCCTTGAAAGCCGGGGCTAGAGCTGGATGGACTTGAGTTCGGTGAACTCGTCGAGCGCGGCGCGGCCCATTTCCCGGCCGAGCCCGGACTGCTTGTAGCCGCCGAACGGGGCGAGCGGGTTGAAGGCCCCGCCGTTCACGTCGATCTGCCCGGTCCGGACCTTGCGCGCGAAGGCCAGCGCCCGGTCCTGGTCGGCCGACCACACCGCGCCGTGCAGGCCGTAGCGGGAGTTGTTCGCGATCCGCAGCGCGTCTTCCTCGTCGTCGAACGGGATGATCGACAGCACCGGGCCGAAGATTTCTTCCTGCGCGATCGTGGAATCCGGGTCGACGCCCGCGAAAACTGTCGGTGCGACGAAGTAGCCTGTGTCCGCAGGAGCTTCGATGCCGCCCGTCACCAGAGTCGCGCCCTCGGCAATGCCCTTTTCGATGTAACCGCGCACGCGGTCGCGCTGCGCCGCGCTCACCAGCGGGCCGAGCTTTGTCTTGGGGTCCAGCGGATCGCCGGTCGTGAACCCTTCGGCGAACGTCTTCGCGAGCGCCGCCGCTTCGTCGTGCTTCTCGCGCGGGACGAGCATGCGCGTCCACGCCGTGCAGGTCTGGCCGCCGTTGAGGAACGCGTTGGAGACGCCGACCTTCACCGCCGTCGCCAGGTCCGCGTCGTCGAGGATCACGTTGGCGGACTTGCCGCCCAGCTCCAGCGTCACGCGCTTGACCGTGCGCGCCGCGAGCTCGGCGACCCGGGTGCCGGCGCGCACCGAACCGGTGAACGACACGACGTCGACCTCCGGATGCGTCGCGAGCGCCTCGCCGACCTGCGGCCCGTACCCGGTGACCAGATTGACCACGCCGGGCGGGAAACCGGCCTCGTGAATGGCGTCGAAGAGCTGGTAGGCGCTCAACGGCGCGACCTCGCTCGGCTTCACCACGACCGTGCAGCCCGCCGCCAGCGCGGGCGCGATCTTGCAGGTGATCTGGTGCAGCGGATAGTTCCACGGCGTGATGGCCGCGACCACGCCCGCCGGTTCGCGCACGATCAGCGAATTGCCGACCTTCTCCTCCGGCTCGTCCTGGCCGAGCAGGTCGACGTACGTCTGCACGTCAGTCTGCGGCAGCGCGGCCTGGATCCGGGTCGCGATCCGCAACGGCGTGCCGACGTCCTTCGCGATCGTTTCGCCGATCTCTTCCGCCCGCTTGGCAAGGCCGTCGTGCAGCTTCCGCAGCAGTTCGCGGCGGGCGGCCCGGCTGGTCTCCGCCCACGCCGGGAACGCCTCGCGCGCCGCCCGGACCGCCCGGTCGACGTCCGCGGCCGTGCCCTCCGGAATGTGCGCCTGGACCTGCTCGGTGGCCGGGTTTTCCACCGGGATCGAGGTTCCGCTTTCCGCACGGACCCATTCGCCGCCGATGTACAGCACGTCGCGCTCAGCCACCGAGTCTCCTTCGCCCTGGGTTCCGTCCCTCGGGCCGGATTCTATAGAAAACGCTCCGGCTGTCTAGTGCGCCGCGAGCACGCCCTGCGCCGCGAGGAAGTCGACCAGCAGGTCCCCCGCCTCGCGGATGTGCGCCGCCATCGCTTCCCGCGCCGCCTCCGGCTTGCGCTCGTTCAACGCGGCCAGCACCCGATCGTGGTCGTCGCGCGCGAGCAGCGGCCAGCCGGGAATGTCCGCGTACGCCGAAAACGGCACGTACCGGAGGGTCAACGACAGCATCCACGTGAACTTCGGCGCGGCAGCCGCGTGATTCACCATGCGGTGCAACGCGAAATCGGCCCGCTCGGTCGCGTCGAGGTCGCCTTCGCGCACGGTCTTCTCGATCTCGCGCTGGAGGTCGTCCAGCCGTGCCAGCCCCGCCGGATCGAACGCTTCCGCCGCCCGCGCGGCCAGCTCGCCGGAGACGTAGGCCTGCATCGCATACACGTCGACGACGTCCCGGCGCGTCACCGGGATCACCCGGAATCCGCGCCCTGGACGGAAATCCACCATTCCCTCGCCCGCGAGCGCCATCAACGCCTCGCGCACCGGGGTCGCGCTGACGCCGAGCCGCTCCGCGAGATGCTCGGTGCGCAACCGCTCGCCGCCGCGGACCGCGCCGGTCAGGATCAGGTCGCGCACCTGCTTGGCGACCCGCGGACTCAGCCGTTCGCGCGCTTCTCCGGCCACTGTCACGAAAACTCCCCGCCAGCGTTGGATTTCCCGCTATCGTAGCCTTTCCCCACCGATGTGACCCCCGTCACTTTTCGCGCCGGAGAGAACCTGCGGAGGGGGTCGCGGCGACTACCCGGACGAACCCCATGGCCCGGGGTGAACCGCAGTGTCCTCAATGGACACACCGAGGGAGGGAACCCGAATGTCAGCGAAGTCTTCCATCCTGCGCCACGGCCGCCTTGTCGCAGGCACCGCACTGGCCGCGGCCGTCATCGCAGGCGGCACGATCGGCGTCGCGGCGGCCGCCACCAGCGATCATCCGGCGGCACCCGTCGCCGCTGCCGCCGCGCCTGCCGCCGCCGCTGTCGCCCAGCCGCCCGCCGCCGAACAGCCGCCGGAGGGCGCCCGGGCAACCGTGAAGGTCGACCCGAACCCCGCCGCCCCCGGCGGAGACGTCACGATCACCGGCAACTGCGGCGGAGGAAAAGGCCTGAAGAAGGTGATCGGCGGCTACCCAGGCCACCAGATCCTCAAGGACCTCAAGATCGTCGACGCGAACCCGGACGCCTTCAAGGCAACAGCGAAACTCACGACGAAGATCGGCAACGGAGTGGGCCCGGTGATGGTCGACTGCGACGGAGAAGCAGGCGTGACCCTGCTGGTGACCCACACTCCGCCGGCGGGTGAGTGACCATGCCGATCCGCGGCACCCGAGTAACCCGCTTCGGCTCGGAGGCGGTGTCGCCTAGGTAGGCGCCCGACTTCGTCAGATCGAAGTCGTGGGCACGCTGTTGCCGGTCCGGCCGGTGGCCAACGCCCGGACCGGCAACAGCCGCCGACTCGACGCACATCGAGCGGGTGACCGGAGACCTCACGGGCTCGACCATGCGGCCGTCCCGCAGGCTGCCTGCCCAGCAGGTGACCGGCCAGTCCCCCAGGCTGGCCGGTCACCCGTGGCCGACGGCAGCGCGCCCGCCGGTACCACCGCGTGCAGCCTGTATGACCTGCCAGCCCACCAGACTGGCCGCTCACCCCACGAACCCGGGCATCCCCAACCACAGCCAGGCCGCAACCCGCGGCGCTGCCCGCATGACCGCCAGACCACCAAACTCACCGATCACCCCACGAACCCGGGCAACCCCCCACCTCAACCAGGCCGCAACCCGCGGCGCTGCCCGCATGACCGCCAGACCACCAAACTCACCGATCACCCCACGAACCCGGGCAACCCCCCACCTCAACCAGGCCGCAACCCGCGGCGCTGCCCGCATGACCGCCAGACCACCAAACTCACCGATCACCCCACGAACCCGGGCAACCCCCCACCTCAACCAGGCCACATCCCGCGGCGCTGCCCGCATGACCGCCAGACCACCAGGCAGGCCGTTCATGCCGCACCCGACACCGACACGGGTGTCGAACGAGCACCTCCCAACGCTCGCCAACCACCCGCGCACCACCCCCGCGAGGGTGGAAAATCCCGGCCTCCCCGGCCCGAAATCCCCCTGCTGTGAGCGGATGTGCGAGCGCTGTGAGGTTGCTGTGCATCCGGCCGCACAGGATGCCCGGCGGGCGTCGGCATGGTCATCTTGAAGCGTGAGAGTCAACGTTTCCCGCACAGCGCTGATCGTCTGCGCGGCGGCCGCGATCGTCGCGACCGGCGGCGCCAACGCCGTCGTCGACACCGCTGACGTCACCGGCCAGGCCGTCCAGCCGAGCGGCGCGGGCACCCCGGCCGTCGCGACCGGCGGCGATTCCCGCGGTACGGGGACGAGCACCTCTTCCAGCAACACCTCAGCAACCGCCGATGCCCCCGGTGCCGGGACAAGCACCTCGTCCAGCAGCGCCCCCGCAACCGCCGATGCCTCCAGCCCAGGGACGAACAGTTCCCCCAGCAGCACCGCGACGGCCAGCGCGGCAGTCGGCGCGTTGTTCTCCGGCGGCAACCACTTCTGCTCGGCCAGCGTGGTGCACAGCCCCACCGGCGACCTGCTCCTCACCGCCGCGCACTGCATCGGCGGCGACGTCTCCGGCATCACCTTCAAACCCGGCTATCACGACGGCATCGCCCCGTACGGCACCTGGCAGGTCACCGCCGCGGTCGTCGCCGACGGGTGGAAGTCCTCGTCCGACCAGGACCTCGACTTCGCGTTCCTCAAGGTCGCCCAGCCCGGTTCCGCGAGCCTCGAAAGCCTCACCGGCGCCAACCAGCTCGGCACGAACCAGGGCTTCTCGCACACGATCACCCTCACCGGCTACCCGGACGGCACCGAACAGCCGGTCGTCTGCACGGGCACCACCACCCAGTCCGACACCTACCAGCAACGCGTCGCCTGCCCCGGCTTCCCCGACGGCACCAGCGGCGGCCCCTGGGTCATCAACCAGGACCCGAACACCGGAACCGGTACCGTCATCGGTGCCATCGGCGGCTACCAGACCGGCGGCGCCACCCCGGACGTCTCCTACAGCGCCTACTTCGACGACGACATCGCCCAGCTTTACCGCTCAGCGATCAGCTGACCCGGACAGCGACGGAAAACAGGCTCAGGAGGACTGCGGTGAGTTCCGGATCGGGACCGTCGGCGGAGGACTTCGACGAGTGGTACTCGAACATGCTGGACAGCCCCGCCCGCGACGAGATCCCCCAGCGGCATCTGGGCCTGCCGCCGCGGCTGCTGTCGAGCAGTCTGCTCTCCTGGGACGGCATCGCGGAAGTCGTCGAGGCGCTGCGGCTCGCGCCCGGCGACCGGCTGCTGGACCTGGCGTGCGGGCGCGGCGGATACGGCCTCGAGATCGCATCCCGGACCGGGGCGCGGTTGATCGGTGTCGACTTCTCGCGGGCGGCGATCGAGCAGGCTCGGACCTTGGCTCGGCAGTTCGATTCCGTGGACGCGGAGTTCCAGGTGGGCGACCTTGCCGACACGGCCTTACCAGCGGAGTCGGTCGACGCGGTCGTGTGCGTCGACGCGATCCAGTTCCGGGCGACCGCCGAGACGTTTGACGAGATACGCCGGGTGCTCCGTCCGGGCGGACGCGTCGCGCTGACGACCTGGGAGGCTGTCGACCGCGCGGACGAGCGCGTCTCGGCACGAATCCGGGCAGTCGACACCGAAGCCGGACTCGTCGGCGCGGGCTTCGCGAACGTTGTGGTCCGGGATCGTCCGCAGTGGCGGGCCGCGGAGCGCGCGATGTGGGAAGCGGCTGCGGCGCTCGACCCTGGCGACGACGCTGCCCTGCGCTCCCTCCACGACGAAGGCGTCCACGTGCTGTCCGCTTTCGATCTGAGGCGCAGAGTCCTCGCGACCGCGGACGGCTAAGGCTCGAAGCCGAACGACCCGGCGACAAACTCGCCACGGTCACGTCGAATTTGCCCGTCAGCGCACCCGATCAGCTTGAGCTGGGCGGCGCGGCCGGAGCCTGATGCAGCGAGAGATTCTGCCCCGCCTTCTCGTCCGGAGCCCACGCCCCGGCCTCCGCGGTCCACGTCTGACCGGCGAAGCTCACCCGGTCCACGCCCAGCTTCGCCGCGCGGGCCACGAGCCAGCTCGCGATCCGCCAGCCCTCCGCGGACGGGTGCGCGCCGCTCAAGCGCGCCGTGCCGAGTTCGGCGTTCGCGACGGTCACCAGGTTCGCCGGCGGGTTCAGCGTGAGGTTCCGGCAGGTCAGCGCCGCGGGGTACTGGCCGGTCAGCGCTCCGGTCAGCGCGGTGGCCTCGTCTTCCCACTGGGCGTACGCGTCGGGAGCGCCGGAGCGCTGCACCGCCTGTGCCGCTTCGGTGATCGGAATCGTCTGCCAGTTGTCGAGTTTCGCGAGTTTCTTGTAGAACTCCGTCGCCGAGTAGACCGGGTCCTGGAGCTGGTCGGGCGTGCCCCAGCCTTGGCTCGGGCGCTGCTGGAACAGGCCGATCGAATCCCGGTCGCCGCCGCTCAGGTTGCGGAGCTTCGACTCTTGCAGGGCAGTCGCGAGGGCGACCGTCACCGCGTGCGAGGGCAGCCCCTGCTTGATCCCGACGGCGGCAATGATCGCGGCGTTGTTCATGGGTTCCGGTTGCAGCGTGTACTGCGGCGCGGAAGCGTCGTTCGGCCCCTTCGGCAACGCGACCGTGCAGCCAGGGGTCTTCACCTCGTCACTGCTCGAGAACATGACCACCACGACGACCACCGCCGCGAGCGCCACGACGACCGCCAAGATCGCCGCTCGCACGCCACACCCGCGCACCCGTGCCCGCCCTTCCCCACTGCCCACTTTAAGTGCACAGTCTGCCCGGGCGTCCGGGTCGCGGGACGCTCGGGTCGGGTCAGCCGGCGTCGGCGGCGCCCAGGAAGATCGGGTTCGACATGGCGACCATGGCGTTCGGCGTGGTCGTCTTCGGACCGCCCGACGGACGCCGCACCTCGACGCGGACCCAGCGGCTGTAGCGCGGGTACGTCGTCCACGTGACGGTCGCGGTGCCGGATTCCGGGACGGTCTCGCTGTGCTCCGGGCCGAGCTGGTCGAGGAACGTCACGGTCGAGCCGGGAACTCCCCGAACGACCGCGCGCACCTCGATCGGCGTGCCGATGCCCGCGACGAGCCGTCCGCCGATACCTGCGCTGCGGCCCGCTCCGGACACGGAGAAGTCGAGCTGCACGTCCTTCGACTCGGCGAGCCACGAACGCCCTGCCTTGAGCCCGGCGAGCAGTTCGGCCCGGCCCAGCCGGTCCGCCTGGACGACCGTGTGCGGGAGCGCGACGGTCTGGTCCGGGTTGTGCGCGTCGGAATCGCCGATCGCCGGGATCCATCGGCCGCCGCGCAGCAGACCGTCCCAGTGCGTGACGCTCGCTTCGTCGTCCGCGGTCCACGGGCCGTTCCAGACCTCGACGAGGTCGGCGATCTCGTACGCGAATTCGTAGGTGCAGCCGAAACAATTCGCGAATGGGTGCGCGGCCGTGACCAGACCGCCCGCCCGGTGGACCTGGTCGGTGAACCGGCGGAAGTCGCGCGGGTCGGAAGCGCGGTAGCGCCAGTCGATCCACGTGCCTGCCGGGACGCCGATCGCGGGCCAGTGCCCGGACCGCGTGGTGACCTCTTCGCCGTTCAGGATCAGCAGGTCGTCGGTGGCGTAATTGCCCCACACCAGCTGCGAACTGGACGTGTTGTGGTCGGTGGACACGATGAAGTCCAGGCCGGCCGCGCGGGCATCCGCGACCAGTTGCTCGGGCGTGCGCTTGCCGTCGGAGTGGACGGTGTGCAGGTGGGAGTCGCCGCGATACCAGGAACGGCCGCGGTCGCGCGCGGGCGCGGTCTCCGGCGCCGGGTTCGGCTGGAACGGCTTCGCGGTGTCGCGGCCGAAGGTCAGCGTGATGTCGACGCGGTAGTTCAGCCCCTGCGGCGCGACCGTGTACGGACCGAGAATCACGTGCCAGCGGCCAGGCGTGATCGGCCCGGCGAGGTACCCGGGAGTTGCTTCGGCAGCACTGATCGAGAACCGGTCGCGGAAGCCGCCGGACCAGCCGCGGAAGCCGCGGCGGGTGCCCAGTTCGTGCCCCTCCGGCCCGAACATCCCGATGTCGCAAGCATTTCCGCGCGTCCCCGCGGGCACCGACGGCTTGTCATAGGAGTAGACGACGTCGATCTGCTTCACGCCGCGCGGCACGTCGACCGGGAGGTAGTACCAGTCGGGCACGTCCGGCCGAAAGGTGCCGGTGACGGTTTTCGTCTGCTGCCCGGCGCCGGGCGCGGGCGCCGCGAACGAGACGCCCGGCACCATGCTCATCGCCGCCCCCGCCGCGACGACGCCTCCGGCCCGGAACAGGTTGCGCCGGTTGAGTTGCCCAGTGGACATGGCTTACCTCCGCAGCAATGAAGTCGCGCCGACGCTAGCCCTCGAAGCCACCCCCTTCAACGACGCTGCGGTGAACACTGGGCGACTCGCCTCGGCTGCCAGGGATCGCCGCCTCGAGCCGCGCATCCGGCCGACGATGGGCGGGACCGGTTGCCACGCACGGGATCGTGGAGCAGGACCGGAACATTCGCCGATTCGCTTCGCCCGGCACCGACCCGCGCATCACGCGACGCAGGACGACATTCCGCGCACGGAACAGCAACGCAGCTGACTGCCGTCGCACAGCGAGCCGCGCACGACAGCTCGCCTCGTCCAGCACCGCCCGACGGCCTCAGCAAACCGCGCACCGCACGACGCAGCACCACTTGCGGCACCGGGGACCGCCGAGCCGCACCTGACCGCCCGCCAGCGCACAGCGACTCGCCTCGCCCGGCACCACACGAAACCGCGCACCGCACGACCAAGCACCGCCCACCACACCGCGAACAGCACCCGATCACCGCACAGCACGCAGCGATTCGCCACGCCCGCGCACCAACCCGGCACCACGACCCGCCGCGCACAACGCAATGCAGCACCGCCCGCCGCACCCGGGAACAGCCGAGCCGCACCCGACCACCCGCCACCGCAAAGCGACTCGCCTCGCCCGGCACCACACGAAACCGCGCACCGCACGACGCAGCATCGCTCACCACACCGCGAACAGCACCCGACCACCGCCCAGCACGCAGCGACTCGCCTCACCCGCGCACCACACCGCGCACCACACGACGCAGCGGCACGACCTTGCGCAGGGAACAGCCAAGCAGCACCCGACCGCGCGCCACCACCCAGCGCTCAGCAAGTCGCCACGCCCGGCACCGACCCAGCACCACACCACAGCGCGCACCACACGACGCAGCACCGCCGCCACACCAGGAACAGCCGAGCCCCTCAGCCAGCAATTACCCCGCCCACCCTCACTTCACCGCACCACTCCCCTCCTCGACCCGGTCCAGCCATTCCTCCACCAGCGCCTCGAACAACACCGGCTGCTCGAACTGCAGGTTGTGCCCCGCCCGGTCGAGCACCGCGTAACTCGCCCGCGGATAGTGCTCCAGCAATCCGTACAACTCCGCGAATCCCGTAGAAGCGTCCTGCCGACCGCACACGATCAGCGCCGGTTTCCGGTACATCGGACCGCTTTCCGGATCGACCGACAGCTTCCAGCCCGCCAGCATCCGCTGCAGCGCGGCCCGGTCGGCGGCCGCCAGGCCAGGCTCGACGTCCGCGCGGAACCGCGCCAGCGTCTCCTCGGACTGGACCACTGCCATCTCCCCGTACTCCGCCGCCTCCGCCGGATCGAGGCTCGCCAGCAGGTCCGGGTCGGCGCGCAGCACCTCGTGCTCCGGCACGTCCCGTTCCAGCACCGGCACCGGGCGGCCGACCGGGCACACCAGCGCCAGCCCGGCGACCTGCTCGGGCCGCGCCCGCGTGAGGCCGCGCGCCAGATAGCCGCCGTACGACTCGCCGACCAGCAGGAACGGCTCGTTCCCGATCAGGTCGTCCACCAGGTCCGCCAGCCCCGCCACCAGGTCGTCCGACCCGCGCGCGGACCCGGCGGGCGACTCGCCCATGCCGGGCAGATCCGGGTAGATCCGCCGGAATCCGGGCCGCCGCGCGAAGACCGGCTCGAGGCAGCCGGTCATCAGGCGGTGGTCCGGCATCCAGCCGTGGACGGCCAGCACCGGCGTGCCGGAACCGTGTTCGACGTAATGCATGTTCCCTCCCTGTTCGCCGGCCACCGTTGTACCGCACGGCACCGACAATTCCGGGACTCCGGCGGCCGGGAGGAGGCGGCGCCGGCCGCCGGGCGGCAATTCCGGGGGAATTCTCCGGAAAGTCAGCCGCGGGAGCTGATCAATTCTCTTTCGGGTGCCGGCCGGCCCGGGGCGGGACGGCGCGGAACACAAGCCAGCAGAAGGAAACCTGCCACGACGCCCAGGAGCACGTGGCCGGTGACGGCGCACAATCCGCACAATGCGGTCCATAGGACGATCTTCATCCACCGAGTGTAGGACCGCCGGGAATCGCCGTCGGCGGACTTGGGGAAGACTTAGGGTTCGGTTAAGCGGAATTCACCGGAAGAAGCAGAAAAGAAAGGGTTGCCTCTCCTTTCCGCCGGGAGCGGAGCCCTTGCGGTGCGACGGAGCGGGCGGTCCGGCAGGATCGGGGCCGTGCCCACGCCCGGAACCAGCGCGCTCGTCGTCACGCTCCCGTCCGCCGCCGTCCTGCTCGAAACCGCCGCGGCCGTCGACCCCGGACTCGTCCGTCCCGGTCTTCCGCCGCACGTCACGGCGCTGTACCCGTTCCTGCCCGCCGAACGGCTCACCGAACGGACCGACGCCGACGTCGCACAGCTCGCCGCGAGCTTCCCCGCGACGGATGTGCAGCTCACCGACCTCGTCCTCGCACCCGGATTCGTCGCAGCGGCCGCCCCGGCGCTCCAGCCCCTCGCCGACGCCGTGTGCGATCACTGGCCCGACGTGCCTCCGTACGGCGGACGCTTCGGAGCGCACCCGCCAGCGCACCTGACGATCGCCCTTGGCGGCACCGACGACCAGCGCGCCGAGGTCGCCGAACGTGCGCGAGCAGCGCTGCCGCTCACCGCCCGGGCGGACACGCTGCACCTCGTCGTGCTCACGGAGCAGGGTTGGCAGCTCCGGCTGTCGGCTCCGCTCGGAACTCCTGCGCGATAGCCCGCAGCCGAGCCACCTCAGCCGCGAACGCGGTCTCCTGGGGCAGCACCGGCGGCTCCGCGGACTGGTCAAGCACCGGCTCAGAACTGCGCAGCACCCGCACAGCCGCGCTCGGCGACAACTCAGGCCCGACCCCGGACAGCAGCAGTCCGTCGTTGATCTCGCTCATCATCGTCAGCAGCCGCTCCCGGCCGGTCCCCGACGCGTCGTCGAGCCGGACGACATCCGGGTACCGGGAAGCCAGGTGCTCCCGCAGCGGCCGGAGCACCGCCCGCGTCCGCGCGTCGCGCACCGCCCGGCCCACCGCGGGCCACGCAGGCACCGTCAGCCCCACCACGACCAGCAGCACCGATACCGCTGGGAAGCCGACCGCGAGCGTGCACGGAACCGTCGAAAACGCGCCGCGGCACAGCTTCGTGACTGGATGCTCCGTGGTCAGATCACCGATCAGGCCGACGATCTTGCCGATCAGATAAGCGAAAGCGAACACACAGGCCAGCAACATGATGCCCAGCCCGGCCCGCAGCGCACCCGTACCCGCGCGCACCGCCCCGGCCGACACCACGGCGATGTCCGCCACCGCCAAACCCAGGTACAGCGTGTAGACGACGATGTACACGACCAGTGTCGGATTCGACCGGTACAGCTCGTCGAAGAGCCCGACGCCCGTCGGAAGCCCGCGCGTCGCGAAGAACGACGCAGTGAGCACGACGAGCGCGACAATCAACGCCCCGAGCCGCGCGCGCCGCCGACGCTCTGCCACGCCACCGATCTCCGCGACAGTCACTTCAATGCCGTACGCGGCCACCATCGTCGCGAGGTTCGACAGCAGCCGCCCCAGGCTCGGGTACAGCTGACTCTCGATCGCCTGCGCACTGTCGGCGAGCAAGCACAACGCGACGCCGAGGGCGATCAGGCTGGTCGCGAGGCCCGCGCCAGCACCGGTCCGCCGTGCTCGCACCGCGCGCCAGATCCCGACCGCGACGGCGAGCAGGCCGACGCCGAAGAACAAAACGTCGATCATCCGCGCACTACCCGAGCAGCGACGCGAAGCGCCGCGCGCGCTCCGCTGCCGGGCCGGAAGCGCCTGGCCGCAGCTGCGCACCGCTCTCGGTGGCGGCGCTCATCAGGAACACGGCAATGAGCTCCGCTTCGTACTCGTCGGAATTCGTGGTGACGCGGGTGAGCAGATGCGACAGCAGGTGCGCGCTGAGATCCGGCGCGAGCGTCGCCGCTTCGGCGTCGGTGAGCACGCATTCGCCGCGGTGCTCGCACAGCAGGTGCGCGATTTCGTGGGCGATGATGTGGTCCTGGTGCAGCGACGACGTGCCCGCCGCGTACGCGATGAGGTCGAAGTCGTCGTGCCGCTGCCACGCGCCGGAGGGCTGGCCGGGCGCGTAGTCGACCGCGACCAGGTCGATGTCGCGGCCGCGGTGCCGTTCCAGCCGGTCGATCCACGCGTTCATCGACCACGGCCGCGGGGCGGGCACGTGCCGCAGCAGGTCGCGCACCCGGTCGCGGGCGCGCGCTCGCACGGTCGGGTCGATGTCCCCTCCCGAGGCGATCGGCGGCTGGACCAGCCTGGTGCACCAGGGGGTCCCCGGCGCTCCGGCCGCCGCCAGCATAGCCGCCCGGCTCACTCCGGCTTGCGTCCGCGCCGGGTGCGGTCGCGCCCCTCGGCGTAGCTGCCGAGCTGGTCCATCAGGGCGGAAACGGTCCGCCGGTCGCGCTCGGACAGCCGCATCGCGCGCTGCGCCAGGTCGCGGGCCTGGGTGTCGCGCCAGGCGACCACGTCGGCGACCTGCTCGTCGACCCGGCCGGCGACCTCGTCGTCGAAGAAGTAGGTGACCGGCACGCCGAAGAACCGCGCGAGCGCCTGGATGTGCGACCGCTTCGGGTCGCGCCGCGCGCCCACGGCGAGCTGCTGGACGTGCGTGGCCGACATGCTGACGCCGGTCACGTCCGCGACGCCCTGGGCGATCTCGCGGTAGGAGTAGGGCTTGCGGTCCGGCGGATGCACGGTCGCGATCAGGTGCGCCAGACGTTCCGCGAAGCTGCGCTCCCCCGCCTGCTCGGCCATGCCGCCCCCATCACCGTTCCGTCTCCGTAACAGCGACCAGCATAACCGTCCCGAAAACTTGACACCAGCCGTCCCGTTCCGGCTACACTCGCCCCGCGCATCGTTTAGAAAACTAAACACCGGGATCCGCGTGCGGTCGCTGGGGGTGCCCGCACGCGGTCCCGCGCTCGCGCGGGCGAGGGACGCACAAGTGACGCACAGACTGCGGAGGTAGGTTGTGCGCCATGACACTCCCCCACAGTCCCGAAAGGACACCCGTCGTCGTCACCGGCGGCAGCGGTTTCATCGGCCGCGCTGTCGTGCGCGAGTTCCGTGAGCGCGGCTATCCGGTCACTGTCGTGGACCGCGTGCGCTACGAGACGACGGACGAGGGAGTGCGCGTCGTCGTCGGAGATCTGCGTGCCGCCGAAACGCGCGAAGCAGCTGTCGAGGCAGGCGTCGGCGGGATCGTGCACCTTGCTGCGCTGACGTCCGTGCTGAAGTCCGTAGAGCTGCCGCGCGACACGTACGCGGAGAACGTTGCGGTGACACAAGAACTTCTCGAGCTGTGTCGCGTACGCGAGGTGCCGCGCTTCATTCTCGCGTCCACGAACGCAGTGATCGGCGATGTCGGCACTAACACCATCACGGTCGACCTGCCCACGAAGCCGCTTACGCCATACGGTGCCACGAAAGCGGCCTGCGAGATGCTGCTGTCGGGTTACGCGGGCGCGTACGGCATCACGACGTGCGCGCTGCGCTTCACCAACGTGTACGGGCCTGGCATGTCGCATAAAGACAGCTTCGTGCCGCGCATGATGCGTGCGGCGTTGAATAATGAAGGCGTGCGGGTGTACGGCACCGGCGAGCAACGTCGGGACCTCGTGCATGTAGACGACGTCGTGCGCGCGATCGTGCTCGCCTACGAAAGCGGCTACACCGGTCGCGCGATCGTCGGCGCCGGACGTTCGGTGTCCGTGCTGGAAATGGTCGAGACCGTGCGCGCGGTGACCGGGGCCGAGTTGCCGATCGAGCACGTGCCCGCGCCCGCCGGGGAGATGCCGGCGGTGGTCGTGGACGTCTCGGCGAGCGCGGAAACCATCGGCTACCGCCCGGAAATCACCCTCGCCGACGGTCTCGCCACCGCGTGGAAGTACTTCTCCGGACTGGACCGGGCCGAGGCGCCGTGACCGGATTCCTCCGGCGCCACGCGTTCCTGCTGGTGCTCCTCGCCGCGGGAACCACGCTGCGGGTGCTGTCCTGGATCGCCTACCGGCCCGCGCTGCTGTACATCGATTCCTTCCGCTACCTGGACAATCTGCAGGGCCTGCGCGCCGGCGGGATCAACCCGGTCGGCTACGACCTGCTGCTGAAACCGCTGCTCGCGGTCGGCGGACTGTCGTTCGTCGCCGCCGTGCAGCACCTGGCCGGACTGGCGATCGCGGTCGGCATCTACGCGCTGGCCCGGCGGCTCGGCGCGCGCAACTGGGTGGGCGCGCTGGCCGCCGCGCCCCTGCTGCTCGACGCCTACCAGGTGCAGATCGAGCAGAACATCATGGCCGAGGTGCTGTTCGAGGCACTGCTGTTCGGGCTGCTGTGGCTGGTGCTGGCCAAGGGAAAACCGAACTGGCGGCGGATCGCGCTGGCCGGGCTCGTGGTCGGGTTCGGCGTGCTGGTGCGGCTGATCGGCGTGACGATCGCCGCGCCGTTCCTGCTCTACGTGCTCGCCGCGGGCAGCGCGTGGCGTTCGTGGCGCGGCTGGCGCGACGCCGGGGTCGGCTTGCTCGCGATCCTCGTCGTGGTGGTCCCGTACGCGGCGAAAGTCAAGGCGGAGACCGGAAACTGGGGCCTGAGCGGGCCGTCCGGCAGCATGCTCTACGGCCGCACCGCCGCGGTCGCGGACTGCGCGAAACTCCAGCTCGACCCGGTCGTGCGGCAGTTCTGCCCCACCGAACCGGTCGAGAACCGGCTGGTCGACAACTACACGCACGCCGACCTCGACCCGGCGTGGCCCGGCCCGCTGCCGCCCGGCGCGGACAAGGGCGCGCTCGCGCACGAATTCGCGATGACCGCGCTGAAAGCGCAGTGGTGGGACGTCGCGACGTCGATCCTCGGCGACTTCGGCAAGAGCTTCCAGTTCACCCGCTACACCGCGCCCACCGACGTGCCGATCGACCGATGGCAGTTCCAGCTGACCTACCCGGAGTTCGCCGATCCCGCCGCGGTCAAGGCGGTCACCCAGCAGTACGACGGCACGGACCCCCAGGTCAACGAGCCGATCGCGGCGTTCCTGCGCGACTACCAGATCAACGGCGGATTCGTGCCCGGCGCGGTGCTCGGGTTCTTCGCGCTGCTCGGCCTGTTGACCGTGCTGCGGCGCAAGAAACCCCGGCACCCGGCGCGCAGCGGGGCGTTGTTCGCTGCGGGCACCGGGTTGTTCCTGCTGTTCGGGTCCGCCGTATTCGAGTTTTCCTGGCGCTACCAACTTCCCGCGCTCGTGCTGTTGCCAGTCGCGGGTGCGCTCGGGTTCACGACGCTCACTGTGGCGAGCCGTCGCCGTCTCGGCAGTTATCCCGACGCTGTCGACGAAGGCGCGATCAAGGACTTCCACGACCGGCATCCCGGCGCGAAGCTGTCCGAACTGACAGTGGTGATCGCCGCGTACAACGAAGCTGGCGGCATCGGACAAGTGCTGGAGAAGATGCCGGACGAATGTCTCGGGCTGCCAGTGGACGTCCTGGTGGTCGTAGATGGCGGTACGGACAACACTGCGGCTATCGCGGAAGACCATGGCGCGTACGTGTGCGTCGCGCCGACTAACCGCGGCCAGGGCGCCGCGCTCCGCCTCGGGTACCACCTCGCGGCCGAGAACGGCGCGAAGTACATCGTCACCACTGACGGCGACGGTCAGTACGACAACAGCGAAATGGCCGAGTTGCTCGCACCGCTGCTGGACGGCACTGCCGATTTCGTGACCGGCTCCCGGCGTTTGGGCCACGAAGAGGCCGACAGCCGGATGCGCTGGATCGGCGTGCGGGTGTTCGCGTGGCTCGCGTCGGTGCTCACCTGGCGGCGGATCACCGACACGTCGTTCGGATTCCGTTCGCTGCGCGCGGAACTGGCGTGCGCGATCCCGCTCAACGAACCGCAGTACCAGTCGTCGGAACTGCTGCTGGGCGCGACCGCGCAAGGCGCGCGCGTGCTCGAACGGCCGATGAGCATGCGACTGCGCAAGGCGGGCAAGAGCAAGAAGGGCGGCAGCGTCGTGTACGGCGCGAACTACGCGCGGGTCATGACAGGGACGTGGTGGCGCGGGTACGTGCTGCGCCGCGGTCGAAAACGAACCGGTCGAGCATCGTGAACTTCGCGACGAACACCAGCGCGTAGCTGAGCACGTACGCCGCGTCGAGCAGGACGACCCACCAGAAGTGCGGCAGGTGCAACGGCGCGAGCAGGTGGCCGGCGAGCGTCGTCAGGCCCACCGAGGCGAGGCCGCCGAGCGAGATGACGAGGACGTAGGGCAGCAGCTCGCGGACGGGTTCGGGACGGCCGCGGCGGCCCCACACCCAGCGCCGGGTGAGGAAGAAGTTCAGCACCGCCCCGGCCGCGAACGCGCACGCGCTGGCCAGCCACGGGGCCCCGCCCGCGGCGAGCACCGCGATCAGCGCGGCCTGGCTGAGCAGCGTGGCGGCCACCGAACTGGCGGCCGCGCGGACGAACCTGGCCAGGCCGCGGCGGCGCGGCTCGGGCGATTCTTCCGTCGTGCGCGGGTTCGCCGGGTTGGTTACCGTCGTCATAGTCCCAGTCTCCCCTCGGGCCGCCGGCTCCGCCGCGCGACCCCCCGGCCCACAGCGGATTCACAGCTGACTGCCAGCCGAACATCAGCGGCGGGCGATTAGGTTCGGATCTGCCACCGCGACATCCGGGCGTCGTGTACAACGAAAGGCCGTGCCTGTCGCGAAAACGAAAGGAAAGGGTGCTCCGGATGCGAGTGCTGGTTCTCGGCGGTGACGGCTACCTAGGCTGGCCCACTGCGCTCCACTTGTCGGACAAAGGCCACGAAGTGGCTGTTCTGGACAACTTCGCGCGGCGGCAGTACGACGTCGAGCTCGGCGCCGAGAGCCTCGTCCCCATCGAAGACCTGAGCACCCGCGTCGACGCGTGGCACGAGGTGTCCGGGAAGCGCATCGCGAGCTACGAAGGCGACCTGCTCGACGCGGAATTCCTGTTCGACGCCGTGCGCGATTTCCGTCCGGCGGCGATCGTGCACTTCGCCGAGCAGCGGTCCGCGCCGTATTCGATGATCGACCGCGAGCACGCCGTCTACACGCAGCACAACAACGTGGTCGGCAACCTCAACCTGCTGTACGCGATCGCCGAGATCGACCCGGACATCCACCTGGTCAAGCTGGGCACGATGGGCGAGTACGGGACCCCGAACATCGACATCGAGGAAGGCTGGCTCGAGGTCGAGCACAACGGCCGCCGCGACCGGATGCTGTACCCGAAGAAGCCGGGCTCGTTCTACCACCTGTCGAAGGTGCACGACTCGCACAACATCGAGTTCGCCTGCCGGATCTGGGAACTGCGCGCGACCGACCTCAACCAGGGCGTCGTGTACGGCCAGCAGACGCCGCAGACCGCGCTCGACCCGCGCCTGGCCACGCGGTTCGACTACGACGCGGTGTTCGGCACGGTGCTCAACCGGTTCGTCATCCAGGCCGTGCTGGGGCAGCCGCTCACGGTGTACGGCAAGGGCGGGCAGACGCGCGGGCTGATCGACATCCGCGACACCGTCGAGTGCATCCGGCTGGCCGTGGAGAATCCGGCCGGGCGCGGCGAGTTCCGGGTCTTCAACCAGATGACCGAGAGCATGTCGGTGCGGGAGATCGCCGAACTCGTCGCCGACCGCTTCCCCGGGCCGGTGCAGATCGAGAACCTGGACAACCCGCGGGTGGAGCAGCCCGAGCACTACTACAACGTCAAGCACACCGGGCTGGTCGGGCTGGGGCTGGAGCCGCATCTGCTGTCGGACACGCTGATCGAGTCGATGTTCGACATCGTCGGCGCGAACAAGCACCGGGTGAACGACGACCGGCTGCGGCCCACGGTGCGCTGGCGCGGGGCGGTCGAATCCTCCTGATTTCCGCTGCTCTCCCCCGCCGCCCGCGGAAATTGTCGGTGGCGGGTGGGATGCTCTTCGAGTCAGCCCCCGAGGGGGGGAAGAACTGGAAGAGCGGCAAGGAAAACGTGGGGGACGAAGCAGCGGCGCGGTGGAGCCCGGAGCGGGTGCTCGAACTCGCGCCGGACGCCGCGTCGGCGAAAGCCGGGCGCGGGCAGGCGGCGCCGGCGAAGTGGTCGGACGCGGGCGCGTCCGCCCGTGCGGTCTGGGGCGCGTGCCAAGGCAGCGGGAAGCGGCCGTACCAGACGACGGTGGAAACGGCCGGGCCCGCGTTCCGGTGCACCTGCCCGAGCCGGAAGTTCCCGTGCAAGCACGCGCTGGGGTTGCTGCTGCTCTGGGCCGACGGCCAGGTCCCCCGCGCGGAGGAGCCCGGATGGGTGCACCCGTGGCTGGACGAACGGGCCGCGCGCGCGGAGCGGGCCGAGAAGAAGACGGACGCGCCGAAGGATCTCGAAGCTGCGGCGAAGCGGGCGCAGGAACGGCTCGCGCGGGTCACCTCCGGAGCCGCTGAGCTGCGCGGATGGCTTGCCGACCGGGTGTCCGCCGGGTTCGCGGCGTTCGAACGCGGCGGCGCCGACGAGCTGTACACGGTCGCCTCGCGCATGGTCGACGCGCAAGCTCCCGGGCTGGCGAACGGCCTGCGCCGGGCGGCGGCGCTGGTCGGCCGCGGCCGGGACTGGCCGGACCGGCTGCTGGCCGAGTTGTCGCTGGTGTACGTGCTCGCGGACGCGGCGAGCAGGCTGGAGTCGCTGCCCGCCGGGCTCGCCGACACCGTCCGGACCCGGCTCGGGTTCTCGGTGAGCAACGCGCAAGTGCTGGAGTCCGGCGAACGGGTGCCGGACCAATGGCTGGTCACCGGCGCGATCGACGAGGAGCAGGAGTCGCTGCGCAGCAGGCGCACGTGGCTGCGGGGCAAACGCAGCGGCCGGCACGCGCTGGTGCTGTCGTTCGCTCCGCCCGGGCGTCCGCTGGACAGTTCGCTGCCGCCGGGATACGTCGTCGCGGGCGAGCTGGTGTTCCACCCGGGTGCGGTGCCGCTGCGGGCGGTGTTCGACCACCGGGAGGAACCCGTCGCTCCGGAAAGCGGGCCGGTGGGCGGGACCTTCGCTGCCGCGCTGGCCGAACACGCCGCCGCGCTCGCGGCTGATCCTTGGCTGGACCGGTGGCCGGTGCTGGTGAGCGATCTTCGTCCGGCGCGGCACGGGGAGGAATGGGCACTGTCCGATGTGGACGGTGCAGCGCTGCCTCTGGTTCCGTCCGTGGATCCGTGGCCGCTGCTGGCGCTCGCGGCCGAGCGGCCGGTCACGGTGGCCGCGGAGTGGACGACAGCGGGGCTGCGGCCGTTGAGCTGCTGGCATCGCGACGGGATGGTGCGACTGTGACTGCCTGGAACGATCTCGTCAGCACCGTCTTGCTCGGCACCCGCCGCCGGATCCTCGACCCCGCCGGATTACCGCCCGGGGTAACGGAAATCGCCGGACACCGCAGGGAGCCCGCCGACCAAGCGCTCGTCGCAGCGGCGGCGTACACCGGCTATCGGCGCGCCGGGCAGCGACCGCTCACCGGCATCGAGCCCGAACCCGCCGCGGCGGAGGACACCCGCCCGTTCATCCCGAACGTGGCGCGGGCGCGGCTCGGGCACCTGCTCTCCGCGAACCGGCCGGAGCTGGTCGAGGAATGGCTCGCCACGGTGGCGCACAAGGGATTCCGCGTCCCGGCCGAGCGGCTGCCCGCGTTGGCCGACGCGGCACGGACCCGGGTGTCGCTGCGGGCGCCGCTCGCGACGGTCGCCGGGCCGGTCGGCGCGTGGCTCGGCGAGCGGAATCCGGATTGGGCGTTCCTGGTCGCCGCCGACGACGACACCAGCGACGACGCCTGGCAGTTCGGCACCGCCGCGCGTCGGCAGGCCTGGCTGGAACGCGTGCTCGCCGCCGATCCCGCCCGCGCGCGCGAGACACTCGGCGCGGCTTGGGGAAACGAACCGGCCGACGTCCGGGCGACGTTCCTGACCTTGCTCGGCGAGCACCTCACCGAGGAGGACGAGCCGTTCGTCGAAGCCGCGCTCGGCGACCGGGCGGCCGGGGTCCGGGAGATCGCGCTGCGGCTGATCGGCCGGTACCCCTATTCGGCCTCCGGCGAGCGGATGATCGAACGGCTGCGCGCCTGCGTCACCGTGCGCAGCCGCGCGCTGCGGGCCGACGTCCTCGAATTCACCCCGCCCGAACCGGACGAGAGCCTGATCCGCGACGGCATCCGCGTCCCGGCCGGGCCCGGGCAGGGCACCGCCCGGCTGCGCGCGATCATCGCCGCCACTCCCCTGCGGTTCTGGGCCGAGTACGGCACCCCGGGCGAACTGGCCGGGATGCTCGTCGAAGGGCCGCCGCTGAACGTGGTGCGCGAAAGCTGGGCCACCGCCGCGCTTCGGCAGCGCGACGAGCAATGGGCGCAAGCCCTCGTGGAAGCCGAGCCCGGCGGGCGCAGCACCGCCGCGCTCATCGGCGTGCTGTCGCCCGAACAACAGGCCGCCACGGTCGCGAAGCTGACCCGCGGCCTGCCGGTCGAGGCCTTGACCCGGCTCATCCTCGACCTGCCGCAGCCGTGGCCCGCCGCGCTCGGCACGGTGCTGCTCGACTGGGTCGCCGGGCAGCGCGACCACCGGCTGGTCGCGCACGCGGCCGCGCTGATCGCGAAAGCCGTGCCCGTCGCCTGCCTCGGCCACCCGCTGGCTGAGATCCCGCTTCCCGGCGAGGCCGCCCCGTGGCGGCGCGCAGTCGCCGAAACCCTGTCCTTCCGCCGTGAAATGCACAAGGAGCTCGCATGACGTCCCCCGTCCTCCGGCCGCACGCCGAACAGGAATACGCCGGCGAACTGGCCGCTCTCGCCGCGGCCGACGACCGGGCGAAACCGCCGTCGTGGCGGCTGTCCCCGTGGGCGGTGGTCACCTACCTGCTCGGCGGGAAACTCGACGACGGCACCGAGATCAGCCCGAAGTACGTCGGCCCGCGACGGCTGATCGAGGTCGCGGTCGCCACCCTCGCCACCGACCGCGCGCTGCTGCTGCTCGGCGTGCCGGGCACGGCGAAGACCTGGGTGTCCGAACACCTCGCGGCGGCGATCAGCGGGGACTCCACGCTGCTCGTCCAGGGCACCGCGGGCACCGCCGAGGAGCAGATCCGCTACGGCTGGAACTACGCGCGGCTCATCGCCGAAGGGCCGAGCGACCAGGCGCTGGTCGAAAGCCCGATCCTGCGGGCGATGCGCGACGGCAAGGTCGCCCGGCTCGAGGAACTCACCCGGATCCCGGCGGACGTGCAGGACTCGCTCATCACGATCCTGTCCGAGAAGACGCTGCCGATCCCCGAGCTGGGCTCCGAGGTGCAGGCCCGGCCCGGGTTCACGCTGGTGGCCACGGCGAACAACCGGGACAAGGGCGTCAACGAGCTGTCGAGCGCGCTGCGGCGGCGGTTCAACACCGTCGTGCTGCCGCTGCCGGACACCGCCGAAGCCGAGGTGGACATCGTCCGGCGGCGGGTCGGTCAGCTCGGCGCCGCGCTGTCGCTGCCCGCCGAAGCCGCCGATCTCGCCGAAATCCGCCGGGTGGTCACGGTGTTCCGCGAGTTGCGGGCCGGCCGCACCGAGGACGGCCGCACCGCGGTGAAGACCCCGTCGGGCACGCTCTCGACCGCCGAGGCGATCAGCGTGCTCACCGGCGGTCTCGCGCTGGCCGCCCACTTCGGCGACGGCGTGCTGCGCGCGCAGGACGTCGCGGCGGGGATCCACGGTGCGGTGGTGAAGGATCCGGTCGCGGACAGCGCGATCTGGAGCGAGTACCTGGAGACCGTGGTGCGCGAGCGGGAAGGCTGGGCCGACTTCTACCGGGCAGGCCAGGAGATCGCCGGATGACCACTCACCTCCTCGGGATCCGGCACCACGGTCCCGGTTCGGCGCGGGCGGTCGCCGCCCGGCTCTCCGAGCTGGAACCGGACGTGGTGCTGATCGAGGGACCGCCGGAAGCGGACCAGCTCGTCGATCTCGCCGCGGACGACGGCATGCGTCCGCCGGTGGCGCTGCTGGCATACGCGTCCGACGACGTGTCGCGCGCGGCGTTCTGGCCGTTCGCGGTGTTCAGCCCGGAATGGCAGGCCCTGCGGTACGCCGCAGCGGCCGGTGTCCCGGTGAAGTTCTGCGACCTCCCCGCGGCACACCAGTTCGCGCTCGGCGAGGAACGGACCGCACCGCGCACCGACCCGCTCGCGGAGCTCGCCGCGGCGGGCGGATACGACGATCCGGAACGCTGGTGGGACGACTTCGTCGAATCCCGGCGAGGCGAGGAATCGCCGTTCGAGGTGATCGCCGACGCGATGACCGCGCTGCGCGAGGGCGACCGGCCGGACGATCCGCACGAGCAGCGGCGCGAGGCGTACATGCGGAACGTGCTGCGCAAGACGCGGAAGGAAGGCTACGAACGGATCGCCGTGGTGTGCGGGGCCTGGCACGTGCCCGCGCTGGCCGATCCGCTGCCGCCCGCGTCCAAGGACCAGGCTGTCCTCAAAGGACTCCCGAAGCGGAAGGTCGTGTGCACGTGGGTGCCGTGGACGCACGGCAGGCTCGCGTCGGTCACCGGCTACGGGGCGGGCGTCCGCTCTCCCGGCTGGTACCACCACCTGTTCAGCACCTCGGCCGACGTCACCGCCCGGTGGCTCACCGCCGTCGCCGGAGTGCTGCGCGAAGAAGACCTGCCCGTCTCCACCGCGCACGTGATCGAAGCGGTGCGGCTGGCCGACACGCTGGCCGCCCTGCGCGGCCGGTCGTCCGCCGGACTGGCCGAGGTCGACGCCGCCGCCCGCGCGGTCCTGTGCGGAGGCGACGACGTCCAGGCCGACCTGGTCACGCGACGGCTCGTGGTCGGCGAACTGCTCGGCGAGGTGCCGGACCACGTGCCGCAAGCACCGCTGGCCGCCGACCTGATCGCCACCGCCCGGCGGCTCCGGCTCAAACGCGAACCTCAAGCGCGGGAACTGGATCTGGACCTGCGCACCCCCGGCGGTCTCGACCGCTCGCGCCTGCTGCACCGGCTGCAGATCCTCGGCATCCCCTGGGGCGAACCGGAACTGTCCTCGGTGCGCAACAAAGGCACCTTCCGCGAGACCTGGACTTTGTGCTGGGAACCAGGTTTCGAGGTCGACCTGGTCGCAGCCGCGGTCCACGGCACCACCGTGCCCGCCGCCGCCACCGCGGTCGTGCGCGAAACCGTCGCCGAATCTCCGCCGCTCGCCGACATCACCGCAGCGGTAGAACGCTGCCTCCTCGCCGACCTGGGCGACGCCCTGCCGGAAACCCTCGCCGCTCTGGACACCCGCGCCGCCGCCGACGCGGACGTCGCGCACCTCATGACTGCGCTGCCGCCACTGGCGCGGGCAACCCGCTACGGCGACGTCCGTGGCACCGACACCGCGCAATTGCAAGAAGTCGCCGACCGGATCCTCACCCGGGTCTGCGCCGGCCTTCCGCCTGCCGTGCACGGGATCGACGAGGAAGCCGCCGCACAGTTCTGCGAACTCATCGACGACGTCCACGAAGCCACCGACCTGCTCGGCGACGCCGCCCGCGACCGCTGGTTCACCGCACTGGCCCGCCTCTCCACCCGCGACGCCCTGCCCCCGCTGCTGGCTGGCCGCATCGTGCGCCTGCTGCACGACGCCGACCTGCTGGACGGCGCAGAGGTCGAACTCCGGCTGAGCCGCATGCTCACCCCCGGCATCGCCCCGACCGACGGCGCGGCCTACGTCGAAGGCTTCTTCTCCGGCGGCGCGCTCCTGCTGGTCCACGACGAACGCATGCTGCGCGTCGTCGACACCTGGCTGAGCTCGATCCCGCCCGAGGTCTTCACCGAGGTGCTTCCCTTGCTGCGCCGCACTTTCGGCGCCTTCGCCAGTCCGGAAAAACGCGCCATCGGCGAACGCGCCGCCACCCTGTCCGGCACTCGCCGGGTCGAGCCGGCGCTCGCCGAAGACCTGGACGAGATCCGCGCCGCAGCCGCCCTGCCGGTCTTCGCCACCCTCCTGGGAGCCGCCCCGTGACCACCGACCCCGAACGCCTCCGCCGCTGGCGCCTAGTGCTGGGCGGAGATTCCGACGGCACCGGCCACGCACTGTCCGAAGGGGACACCGGCGTCGACAACGTGCTGGCCGCCCTCTACGACGAGCGCCCCAAAAACTCCCGCAGCAGCGGCGACCGCAGCGGCGGCCTGCAAGCCTCCGCACCACGAGTCGCGCGCTGGCTCGGCGACATCCGGAAGTACTTCCCCGGCTCCGTAGTCCAAGTCATGCAACGCGACGCCGTAGACCGCTTGGGCATCACCCGAATGCTGCTGGAACCGGAACTGCTCAGCGCCGTGGAACCGGACGTGCACCTGGTCGGCACTCTGTTGTCCCTCAACAACGTCCTGCCCGAGGAGACGAAGGAAACCGCACGCACCGTCGTACGCAAAGTCGTCACCGAGCTAGAGGAACGCCTAGCCGAACGCACCCGAGCAGCAGTCCGCGGTGCACTGGACCGTGCCGCCCGCACCCAACGCCCCCGAGGCGCGGACATCGACTGGGACCGCACCGTCCGCCGGAACCTGAAGCACTACTCCCCCCAGCTGAAAACCATTGTTCCCGAACAGCTTTTCGGCTTCGGCCGCCGAGAACAAAGCGTCCGCCGCGACGTGATCCTCGCGGTCGACCAATCCGGCTCAATGGCAGAATCCGTGGTGTACTCAGGCGTTTTCGGCGCGGCGCTGGCCTCGATGCGCGCCCTGAGCACGAAATTCGTCGCGTTCGACACCGCGGTCGCCGACCTGTCCGACCACCTGGACGACCCGGTCGACGTCCTCTTCGGCACCCAACTAGGCGGCGGCACCGACATCAACCGCGCGTTGGCGTACTGCCAAGGACTCGTGGAACGCCCCGAACAAACCCTCCTGGTGCTGATCAGCGACCTGTACGAAGGCGGGGTACGAGACGACCTGCTGCGCCGAGTCGCAGACCTGGTGGGATCCGGAGTGCAAGTGGTCACGCTGCTGGCACTGTCGGACTCGGGAGCGCCGTTCTACGACCACGAAAACGCCGCCGCGCTCAGCGAACTGGGGGTGCCCGCTTTCGCGTGTACGCCGGACCTTTTCCCGGATCTTATGGCCGCCGCACTCCGAAGGGAGGACCTGACCCGCTGGGCCGCGTCGGCAACCGCTCAATGACCCGGCGCGCCTAGCCTCTTCCGCCGGGAACGGTTCGGCGAGCGCGGGCTAGGGAGCGAACCCCCGCTCGCTGGTCCGTCCAGCCCAGCGAAACGCGTCGCGCGAGCCGACACGTTTCCCGCTCGAGAAATCTCAGCCGGCCGAGCGGTCCAGCGCGTCCAGCAGCCAGGCGTGCGCGACCCCGACCGGCGCGGCTTCTCCAGTGATCTCGCCCGCGAGACGCCAATAGCGGCGCACCTGCGGATGCCGATCGCCAGCGGTGCGCCGTCGCAGTGCGCAGCGGAACTCCGGGGTGTCGCGGGTGCCGGACGCGGCAGCGTGGGCTGCGGCGAACCGGTCGAGTGCCGGTCCTGCCTCCGGCTCGGATCCGGCCGCTACCTGCGAGTGGCTGGAAATGCTGTCCCATCCGGTCATGGCGAAGCTGAGACCGGGTTTCTCGGCCCTGCGCGGCACCGGCCAGACGCTCCAGCTCCGACCTGGCGACGGTGCGGGCTGGCTGATCACCCGCACTCCCGACGGCGTCCGGTGGACGCGCGCGACGGGCGCTGCGGACGTGACACTGACAGGTTCGGTCCTGGACCTCCTGCTGGTGCTCACCCGGCGGCTGTCAGCCGAACGGATCACGATCACCGGCGACCGCAACCTGGCCGACCACTGGCTGGCTCACTCGGCGGCGTGAGCGCGTGGACGCTACGAAAACCCAGGGCACTAGCTGGCTCAGGGGAACCGAGGGAGGGCGACCCGCACCCAGCACAAGTCCCGGGTCTCAACCAGCCCGAAGCCACTGCCCCGACGGGTATGTCACCATCGGAAAATGGGAACCACCCCCGGCTCGGCGCCCGAGGCGCAGCTTTCGCAGTTGCGGCAGCTGCGTCTGGCCAAGGACGCCATGGACCGGGACTGGGCCGACCCCCTCGACCTGGACGCGATCGCGGCGCACGCCGGCTACTCGCGTTACCACTTCGTGCGTCTTTTCCGAGCCGTGTACGGGCAGACGCCTGGGCAGTACCTCAGCCGCCGCCGGATCGAGCGGGCCGAGGATCTGATGCGAACCGCCGATTTGTCGGTCACCGAGATCTGCGCCCTGGTCGGATTCAGCAGCCTCGGATCCTTTTCGGCGAGCTTCAAGAGACACACCGGACTGACCCCGAGCGAATACCGGGCCCGCCACGTCGACCAGGACTCGGCCCTGGTTCCCGGATGTTACGCGATGCTGTGGCACGGCGGGTTCAAGGGACTGGGCCAGGCAACCGAGCCGGATCCTGAGTGAAGGCAGCCTCAGCGTGCCGAGATCTCCCGGACAGCTCGAGGCTGTTGCTGGCCAAGGAAGCAAGTCTCCCTCGCTGCCTAGCTGCGCGCCGGACAGGGCGAGAAGGCGACGGAACTGGTCCCGGCCCGTGAACGATCGGCAATGACCAGCCCAGCCGCTCTCCGCTCAGACGATGTCGAATTCGTTGCCCTCCGGATCCCGCATAGCGGCAGCGTAGAGCCCGTGATCCGGCTCGTCCTTGATCCGCAGAACAGCGGCGCCAGCCTCGACCAGCCGGTCCGCCGTGGCCTTGACCCGTTGTGCGCGACCATCCAGCGGGACGTCCCGGCCGCCACCGACCTTCAAGTCGAAATGCCACCGGTTCTTGGCCGCTTTCGGCTCCGGAACCTCCTGGAACCACACTTGCGGCCCCGTCCCGAGGGATCGACGATCGACTCCGGGACATCCCCTGCGCCGGGCGGAAGTTCGGCGTCGAGCACCCCACGCCGCCCAGTGAGCGCGCCACGTGGCGTGCCCGGCGGGCGGAGGTTCCAGCACGTATCCCAGTGCCTCGGCCCAGAAGGCCACCATTTTCTGCGGGCCGGAGCAGTCGATCGTCAGCTGAAGCGTCATGTCCATGCCCGGAGCATTCCAGGCAGGTCTGACAAAAAGGCGCTTCCGCGCCCGCCCCGGCCGCACCGCCGAGGACCGCAATTTTCGAGAAGCCTCCCGGCCCCGGCGGACGCTACGGTCGAGCACAGAGAGCGGGCGAACGACGTCCGCCGGATACAAGGAGTGAGCTGTGATCAAGGGCCTGTCCATCGCCAATGTCTGGGTCCTCGACCATGACCGCGCCAAGGAGTTCTACACGGAAAAGCTGGGCCTGGAAGTCCGCACAGACCTCACGATGGGCGACGGCGGGATGCGCTGGCTGACCGTCGGGGCCAAGGACCAGCCGGATCTCGAGATCACGCTGATGGTTCCGGGCGCGCCCGCACTCGATCCGGAGTCCGCTGAGGCGCTGAAGAAGCTCGTCGCCAAGGGGGTGTTGGGAGCCGGGGTCTTCGCGACCGACGATATTCACGCCGATTACCAGGCGTTGAGGGCGCGCGGGGTGGAGTTCGTGCAGGAACCGCAGGAGCGGCCTTACGGCACCGAGGCCATTTTCCGCGACGATTCCGGGAACTGGTTCTCCTTCACCCAGCGGCGGGAGAACCTCGACCTGGACAAAGACTGGAGTTGCTGATGGCCAGGACGGCGGGCCAGGCGGCGGTTCGCCGCCAGGTCGGCACGACGGCTCAGCAGCGCGGGCCGGGGGATCTCGGCTGAGCCGCGACGACCCCGACCAGGCAACAGGGAAGCGGAACAGGCCAGAGGGGAAAGAGGCCGGCAGGACCGAGTTCAACGGCGAGCGGACGGTCGCAGCGATACTGCCGAGGAACGGCCCGAGGACATGCCCGCCGCCGGGTTCGCCCTGCCAGCCGAACTGCAGGACATCGACCCAGCGGCAAGGAGAACACCCACCGGCCGCCTGACAGGACTCGCCGCCGGGCTCATCCCCAGCGGAACTGCATGACACCTGCCCGGCGGCAAAGAGACCAACTTTCCAAAGCCGGTCGCCCAGCAAACTGCCCGCCCGGTTCGCCCCGCCAGCAGAGCTGCACGACACCGGGCCGGTGGCGGCGAGACCGGCTCCCCGACACTGGCCGCCTGACAGAACTCGCCGCCGGAGGTCAGCGCGCGGCCGGTGGAGGCCTCCTACGACGGGACCGTCCGGCAAGCGGTCCAGCCCACCACAGACCGTCCACAGTGGACGGTCAAGGCCCGAAACCGGCTCTTCTCAGCCGAGCAATCACCAAAGACCGAGCATAGCCCACCAGGTCAGGAGGTCACGCGCTGCGCCCCCACCCGCTCGAAACGCAGCACCCCGTCGTCCATGCGGCTCAGGCGCAGATCCGCTGCGTCCAGCAGGTAGTTCTGCCGCATCAGCCACGGGCGGCGGTCGCCTTGGCGGGGCAGGACTGAGGCGGCGCGGGTGAGGTAGCCCGACGTCAGGTTCATGATCGGCCGCCGCCTCGTGGACGGGATCGAGGGCGGGCGGGGCACACAGGTGTCGAAACCGTTGCGCGACAGGTGGTTCAGCAACCGGCACACGTACCGCGAGACGAGGTCCGAGCGCAGCGTCCAGGAGGCGTTCACATAACCGATACACCAGGCCAGGTTCGGCACCCCGCCGAGCATCATTCCCTTGTACACCAGCTGTTCCGACGGTTCGATGACCTCGCCGTCGACAGTCAGCTCGATTCCGCCGAACGCGATCACGCGCAGGCCGGTCGCGGTGACGACCACGTCCGCGGGCAGATGTGCGCCGGATTCCAGCGTGATGCCGTCGGGGGTGAAGCGGTTGATCCGGTCGGTGACGATGTCCGCTCGGCCGCTGCGGAGTGCGCGGAAGAAATCCGCTCCGGGCGTCAGGCAGAGTCGTTGGTCCCAGGGCCGGTATCGGGGCGAGAAATGGGGGTCGACCGGGATCGAGGCGGGCAGCTGCTTCGCGGCCGCGTCGCGCAAGAAAGCCGCGGCGCGGTCGGGCTGGCGGCGCGAGAACTGGTACAGCAACGTTGTCACCAGGACGTTCTTCGTGCGCACCGCGTGGTACGCGAGCCGCGCGGGCAGGAATCGGCGCAGGCGGCGGGCGAGCGAGTCCGTCCACGGGCGGGACAGGACGTAGCTCGGTGAGCGTTGCAGCATCGTCACTGACTCCGCTGTGGAAGCCAGTTCCGGCACCAAGGTCACCGCGGTGGCGCCGCTGCCGATGACGACCACTCGTTTGCCCGTGAAGTCCGACCCCTCCGGCCAGAACTGGGGGTGCACGATCTCGCCGCGGAACGAGTCGCGGCCGGGGAAGTCGACGACGTGGCCGTTCTCGTAGCTGTAGTAGCCGCTGCACAAATACAGGAAAGAGCAGGTGTGCGTGACGACCTCGCCGTCGTGCGAGGCCGCTACCGTCCAGCGGGCCCGAGGCGGACGACCAGGACGCGCGGACCACCCGGTGCCCGAACCGGATGTGCCGGGAGACCTCGTGCTCAGCGGCGGTCTCGCGGATGTACTCGAGGATCTCGGCGCCGGACGCGATCGCCTGTTCCTTGCGCCACGGGCGGAACGGGTAGCCGAGCGTGAACATGTCCGAGTCGGAGCGCACGCCCGGGTACCGGAAGAGGTCCCAGGTTCCGCCGATCGTGTCGCGCGCTTCGAGGATGGCGTACGTCCGGTCCGGGGCTTGCTGCTGCAGCCGGCAGGCCGCGCCGATGCCGGAAAGCCCGGCTCCGACCACCAGGACATCGAAATGCGCCACGATTCCTCCCCGCGAGAAGCGACTCCGCCCACTCTACGGCCGGGGCCGGATCAAGTGGGGCCCCGCCGGGCCAGGCCGGGAACCACCGGCCCGGCGGGGAAAACCGGGTTCACCGCAGGGAAACCACCTTGGTGGCGCCGAAGGTGTCCTTGAGCGGAACTTCCACCGTGCGCCGCCGCACCGTCACGCGGACGCTGTCCTGCAGCTGCGTCGGGTCGGAAACAGCGATGCTGTTCCGGCCGAGCGCTACCGAAGCCGGTCCTGAAACGGATACTTCGTCTACCGTACCCGCACTGTAGAAGTTTGCGAGCAGTGTGTTATCCCACAGCCGCAAAGCCTGGACAGCGGGCGTATTGGCCCGCACGCGCCACGCGAGCACCGACGCGACCGTCCCCACCACCGATGCGCCCGGCAGAACCGCGTACGCGTACTTCGCGTCCACCGGCTTCGCGCCGTGCTCGATCACCAGCTTCTGGTACCGCCGCGTGTTCGGTGTCGTGGTGCCCTTCGTGTTGGCACCGGTGTCGACGTCGCGCCACGCGCCGGTCCGGTCTTCGCGCAGGGCGGTGACCTCGGCGTTGTCGAGCAGGACATACCCGCCGACCTGGTCGAGGTGCAGCCAGCGCGGCCGGTGCAGCGTGCTCGAATCGCCGACCGCGCGCGCGTCGGCCAGCAGCGTGCCGCGTCCGTTCTCGCCGAGGTTGCGGTTTTCGATCGTCGTCCGGACCGCCTGCCCGGACGTGTCGGTGATCCCCGCGCCGAGGCAGACGACGCCCGCCGGAGTGAAGAACCACGACTTCTTCGCGGTCAGCGAACCGTCTTCGGAGACGAAATCCATCGCGTACGCGCCGTGCCGGGCGTCCCAGCGCACGCCGCCGACGTGCGCTTTCGTCGTCAACGGCGTCGCTGCCAGCGGCCCCGGCGGCCCGGCCTTCGCCGTCGTGCCAGGCAGCAGTGCCGGATCGACAGTCGGCCAATAGGCGTCCGAGTAGTGGCCTTTCGAGTTGGGAAGGAACAGATACAGCACCCCGTCGCCGACGTGCCAGCCGTGCAGGTTCATCCCGTTGATCGACTCGTAGCGAGAGATCCGCGTGGAGCCGACGCCGAGCGACGCGGACCAGCCCTCGGTCACGTGCACCATCCGGTCCTGCTGCCCGAAGATCCGGTGCGTCGCGACAATCGGTGCGGGCCGCACGCGTCCGGCGAGCATCTCCTGGGCGAACTCGATGCCCGGCGTCGCGACGAGGTCCGGGCCGGGCGCGAACCGTTCGGGATCGGGGATTTCCAGGAACGGCGCGTACGTGCCTTCCTTGATCCACTTGGCGGCGAGCCCGGAAAGCTCAGACTGCACGGGGCCGGTCGCCGACCGTGCGAGGACCAAAGTCGCGACGGTCAGCTGATGTCCGATGTCGTGCGCGGTTTCGCCCTGCCGCGACAGCATCCGCCCGCGCACCGGCTCCATCAGCGCGCCCGCGTACACGAACGGCGCGAACGTGTCGCCGACCAGCGCGTACACCTTCTGCTTCAGCTCGTCCGGCAGCGCGTAGTCGGTGCCTTCGGTGACGTGGATCGTCCCGGCGAGCGCAGTCAGCAGGACGATGCCGTAGTGGCCGGGGTACGGGATAGTGTCGTGCTGGATGAACGAGCCGTCGGCGTGGAAACCGTCGCCCGCCGCGCGGTCCAGCTTCGCCAGGACGCTGGCCGCTCCCCCGCCGGCGACGTCGGTGATCGCGTCGATGCCGGTGCGGATCCACGCGGTGTCGCCGATCAGCGCGCCGGAAACGATGGAGATGAGCGCCTTGTCCGCTCGGTTCGCGCCGGTTTCGACGATCTTCGGGTTGTTCGCGCGCAGATTCGGGTTCCCGACGAACCGCTTGACCGGGCTGACATACCGCGCCAGCTCGTCGGCGGTCAGCTGGTCGGCGACCGTGACGAGGGTGTGCAGCAGGTAGTACGGGACGCCGATCTCGTAGGTGTACCAGTTGCCGATCTCGCCGACCTGCGGGTTGTACTGGCTGGCGTAGATCAGTTCCAGCGCCTTCTTGATCCCGTCGAGCACCTTCGGATCGCCGGACAGCGTGCTGCCCGGCGTCCCCCAGTCGACGGCGATCGCGCGCAGCCGGGCGTACATCGACGTCGTGTAGTCGCTGCCGGGACCGAGCGGCAGGTCGGTCCACAGTGGACCGTTCCCGGACACCGACATGCTGTCGTAGTAAGACTTCGCGACCCGGCCGAGGTTCTTGAGCGCGGCCGTGCGTTCCGGTGACGGGCGGTTGATGCCCGTCTGCAGCTCGCGGTAGCCGGCCACGATCTTCTTCAGCGGATCCGCGGCAGGTGCGGCGAAGGCCGGGCGCGCAGTGGCGACGAGCGCGGCCGACGCGGCGGCGATGGCACCGCCACGCAGTGCGGTTCTGCGGTTCACGGGCATGACGGTGCCTCCCAGTGGGGTTGGTTGTGCGTGGCGATCCCGGCTGGAACCGGGGTCGCCGCGCACGAGGGGGTCTGCTCAGCGCGCTCCGTCGACACGGCGCGGCAGCTGCCACGGGTTCGCTTCCTGAAGGGCTTCCGGCAGCAGCGCGTCCGGGAAGCTCTGCCAGGCCACCGGGCGCAGGAAGCGTTCGATCGCGGCGGTGCCGACCGACGTCGTGGTCGGCGCGGTCGTCGCCGGGTACGGGCCGCCGTGCTGCTGGGCCCAGCTGACCGTGACGCCGGTCGGCCAGTCGTTCCACAGCAGCCGTCCGGCCAGGCGGGTCAGGGACGGCAGCAGCGGACGCACGAAATCGGCGTCGCCGTCCTCGCCCTGGACCGTCGCGGTGAGGCCGGGTTCGAGGCTGTCCAGCACATCGATCAGTTCGGCTTGGTCGGAGTAGGTGACGATCAGCGACGCCGGGCCGAAGTGCTCCTCGCGGACCGCCTCGCCGCCCGCCAGGAACTCCTTCGCCGTGGTGGCCAGGAGCGACGGGGTGAACGCGTCGCCGTCCTGCGCGCCTTCCACAACCGATTCGACGCCGGACACCGCACGCAGGTCCGCCAGCTTCTGCGCGAACCCGGCCGCGATGCGGTCGTTCAGCATTTCCTGCTGAGCCACCGCGCTGACCGCCTCGCGGAGAGAGTCGTCCAATCCGTGGCCCTCGGGCAGGAAGAGCAGGCCAGGCTTGGTGCAGAACTGTCCCGCGCCGAGGCTGAACGACCCGGCGTAGCCCTTCGCCACCGCTTCGCCGCGCGCGGCGACCGCACCCGGCGTGACGACGACCGGGTTGACGCTGCCCAGCTCGCCGTAGAACGGAATCGGCGTCGGCCGCGAGACCGCGATGTCGAACAGCGCGCGCCCGCCCGGCACGGAACCGGTGAACGCGGCGGCGGAAATCCGCGGGTCCTTGAGCGCCGTGACGCCCTGTTCGACGCCGTGGATCACCGCGAAGGCACCCTCCGGCGCACCGGCGGCGGTCAACGCCTGCGCGACGATCTCACCGGTCCGCGTCGAGAGTTCTTCGTGGCCCGGGTGCGCTTTGAGCACCACCGGACACCCCGCGGCCAGCGCCGAAGCGGTGTCGCCGCCCGCGACGCTGAACGCGAACGGGAAGTTGCTCGCGGCGAACACCAGCACCGGGCCGATCGGCACGAGCACCCGGCGCAGGTCCGGCCGGGCGCCCATCGGCCAGGCCGGGTCGGCGTGGTCGACGGTCGCGCCCAGGAATTCGCCGTCCCGCAGCACCTCGCCGAACAGCCGCAGCTGGAACGTGGTGCGCGCGAGCTCACCCTTCAACCGCGGCGCGGCCGGCAAGCGGGTCTCCTGGTGCGCCAGCGGAATCAGCTCTTCGGCGGCAGCGTCGAGCGCATCCGCGGCGGCGGCCAGCCACCGGGCCCGATCGGCCGGGGTGCTCTCGGCGAACGGCCGGGCGGCAGCGGCCGCGGCGGCCAGCACGCTTTCCAGTTCCGGGGCGGAAGTTTCGCGGCTCAATGGATCTCCTCGTCAAACAGATTCAGGACGTCAAGTGCGCGGCGGCTCGATCAGCCGGGGCACGATCGCTGAACCGCCAGGCTTCGGCGGCCAACGCGGGTTCCCGCGCCGGGGCGGAAGCTTTGCGGTTCAACGGACCTCCTCGTCAAACAGGTTCAGGACGTCAGGCGCGCTGCGGCTCGATCAGCCGGGGCACGACCGACGAACCGCCGGACTGCAGCGGCCACCACGGGTTCCCGCGCCGGGCCGGAGGCTTCGCGGCTCAACGGACCTCCTCGTCAAACAGATTCAGGCACCAGATGCGCGCCAGCCCAGCCAACCGAGACACGACCGACGAACCGCCGGACTGCAGCGGCCACCACGGGTTCCCGCGCCGGGCCGGAGGCTTCGCGGCTCAACGGACCTCCTCGTCAAACAGATTCAGGCACCAGATGCGCGCCAGCCCAGCCAACCGAGACACGACCGACGAACCGCCGGACTGCAGCGGCCACCACGGGTTCCCGCGCCGGAGCGGAAACTTTGCGGCTCAACGGACCTCCTCGTCAAACAGGTTCAGGACGGCGGGGCGGTGCACCACTCGGCCCGGTCAGCCGCAGCGCTCTCGGCGAACCGCCGGGCGGCTGCCGCGGCCAACTCGCGTTCCCGCTCTGGCGCGGAAGCTTCACGACTCAACGCATCTCCTCATCAAACAAACCGTCAAGACACCGAGTGCGCGGCACCAGTAGCGGCATGCAGATCCGGCCACCGCGCCGGACCGGCAAGACCCAAGTGGTACAGGTGCAATTCCGCAGCTCCCGCCTTAGCCAACTCGCCCACGTACGCCGCGATGTCCGGCACCGCACTAGCCGCGACCGCCGTGATGTAGCTGCCGATCGCGACCCGGTCCGGCAGCGCTCGCCGTGCGGCCGCGACCGCGTCGACGCTCGCTTGACCCGGTGCCCAGTTCTGCAGCACGACCGTCTCGGCGTCGTCGGCGGCCGTTGGGGTCAGGCCGGGCAGTGCGCCGGTGACCCACGGGTCGAGCGCGCCGTGCAGCACGATCCGCGTACCCGGCGCCAGCACCGCCAAGACCGCAGCGCGCAACGCATCGGCCGCCTGCTGCCGACCGGAAAGCAGCTTTTCCTTCAACTCACCCGGAAGTCTATCCTCGACCACCGACAAATCCGCCGTAGCGATCAGCCGCTGCACCTCGGCCCGCAGAGTCTCGCGGACGTCGGACGGGTCGAGACCGGTCCAGCCCTCCGCACAAGCATCGCAGCAGCAGATCGACAACAGCCGCGCGGTAGCCGGAGCCCACACGCCGTCGGTCTTCTCGTGTTGATGCTGGTGCACGCTGCCGAGCGGCCCGCACGCCTCCAGCAGCACCGACGAAAGCTTCAGTCCCGCAACGGATTCCGCAGTCAGCGTCGCGGCGTACTCGCGTACCGCGGGCTGCGCGGGGCACAGCGCCCACGGGTACGTCTCGCCGAAGCAGTTGCGCACGGCGTACTGCGGAAACTCCATGCCCAGCTGCGAGTTGTGCGTAAGCACGATCCACGCGGCGGCCGGGATTCCGGCGTCGTTGAGCCGCCGGACCGCCTCGCCGCCGCTGTCCTCCGACGAGACCCAGTCCGGCGCGGCGGGGACGAGATCCCGGCCCGACCAGGCTTCCGCGCGCACCGGGCGGTAGAGCGCGGCGGTGCGCGCGACCACCGAGGTGCGCTCGGCCGACCATGGCGTCGCGGCGCGCGCGCTGTGGTAGGCCAGGGCCACCGCGACCTCGTCCACGCCGAGGTCCTGCACCCGCTCGGCGAACGCGGTGTCGCCGAGCACGTCCCACGGATACGCGTATCCGGTCACCTTCACCGGGTCACCACCTCGCCGTGTTCGGCTCGAAACCGGGCGTGTACTTGCGCATGTACGTCACATCGTCCCGTTTGGTCAGTCCACATCGGACATAGTCCTCGTGCGCCCTGGCGAGCGCGTCCTGGTCCAGCGTGATCCCGAGCCCGGGCCGGTCCGGCACCGCCACCGCTCCGTCGACGAAATTCAGCACGCCCGGTTCGATCACGTCGGCAGTCTTCCACGGCCAGTGCGTGTCGCAGGCGTACGTCAGGTGCGGGGTCGCGGCCGCGACGTGCACCATCGCGGCGAGGCTGATCCCGAGGTGGCTGTTGGAGTGCATGGACAGCCCGACGCCGAAGCTCTCGCAAGCCACCGACAGCGCCTGGGTGTCGCGCATGCCGCCCCAGAAGTGGTGGTCGGACAGCAGGACGCCGATCGCGCGCGCCCGGAACGCGGGCTCCAGGTCGCCGAAGTTCACCACGCACATGTTGGTGGCCAACGGCATGCTCGCCTCGCGCGCAACACGTGCCATGCCTTCGATGCCCGGCGTCGGGTCTTCGAGGTACTCCAGCACGCCGTCGAGTTCGGCGGCCACGCGGATGCTCGTTTCGGGCGTCCACGCCGCGTTCGGGTCGATGCGCAGCGGATGCCCGGGGAACGCTTCGGCGAGCGCGCGAATGCCCTCGATCTCTTGCTCCGGAGCGAAAACCCCGCCCTTGAGCTTGACCGAGCGGAACCCGTACTCGTCGACCATCCGCTTCGCCGAGCCGACCAGCGCTTCCGGCGTCAGGATGTCGCCCCAGCTGTCCTCGTCCGCATCGATGTGCGCGCCGTACTTGTAGAACAGGTACGCGGAGAAGTCGACAGCGTCGCGAGCCTTGCCGCCGAGCAGGTCGGCGACCGGACGGCCGAGGAACTGGCCCTGCGCGTCCAGGCAGGCGACCTCGAACAGCGAGTACACGCTGGCGATCGTCTTGCGGATGGAGAACCCGCCGATCAGGCCGTGCTCGTCGGTCAGCACGGTTCCGGCCAGCTCGCGCGCGATGATCCGCTTGAGGCCCGGCAGGTCGAAAATGTCGTGTCCGGCCAGTTCCGGCAGCACCTTGCGCACCTCGCCGAGGAACGCCGCGTCGCCGTAAGACTCGCCGAGGCCGACCACGCCGTCGTCGCACACCACCTGGACCACGCTGCGCAACGCGAACGGCTCGTGCACGCCCATCACGTTGAGCAGCGGTGCGTCCGCGAAGGCGACCGGGGTCAGCACTACGTCCCGGATCTTCATCAGAGGCCTTTCAGCACGGCGAAACCGTTCTCGACGACCTTGCCCAGCCGGTCGATCTGCTCCGGCGTCGGCTCGATCAACGGCGGCCGGACGGTGCCGACCTTGTCGCCGCGCAGCCGGGCGGCGGCCTTGACCAGCGACACCGCGAAGCCGGGCGTCTCGTCGCGCAACGCCACCAGCGGCAGGTAGAACCCGGCGAGCAGCGCGTCCATCGTCGCGTCGTCGTTCTCCGCGAGCGCGCGGTGGAACCGGTGCGCGATTTCCGGCGCGAAGCAGTGCACCGCCGAGGAGTAGCGCGCGACGCCTGCCGCCGCGTACGCCTTCGCGGACACCTCAGCGGTCGGCAGACCGTTGAAGAACAAGAAGTCCGCGGACCGCTGCGTGCCGAGCGCACGGATCGTGGTGACGATCCGGGTCATCGTTTCGACGTCGCCGTAGCCGTCCTTGATCCCGACCACCGACGGGATGTCCAGCAGCTTCGCCGCGGCCGGCGCGGTGAAGACGCCGGTGCTGCGGTGGTAGACGATCACCGGGACCGACGTGTCGCCGACCGCGTAGCGCACGTAGTCGACCAGCCCGTCCTGCGGCCCGGTGACCAGGTACGGCGGGAGCAGCAACACCCCGTCGGCGTTGCCCGCCTGCGCCGCCGCGACGCCCGCGCGCGCACCGGCCGCACCACCGCCCGCGCCGACCCACACCGGTACCCGCCCGTTCGCGACCTCGCGCGCCTTGGCCAGCAGCGCGGCGACCTCGTCGACCGACAGCGAGCTGAACTCCCCGGTGCCGCACGCGACGAACAGCGCGCCCGCACCGGCGGCGATGTGGCTCTCCACGTTCTCCGCGAACCCGTCGAGGTTGATCTCGAGGTCTTCGGTGAAGGGGGTCAGCGGGAACGCCAGCAAGCCGTCCAGCTCGATTTCGGTCTGTGCCATCAGTTTCTGCTCCAATGTTCACATTCTTGAATGGAGTCTGTTATCGTGACTATGTTCACCCACAAGAACGCTGTTCGGGACGCTAATATGGCCGGACTCACAAGTCAACGGCCCGGTTGGAGGACGCGCATGGCGCAGAAGACGGACCCCGCCACCGCTCCCGCGGAGTCCGCGGGCGTGAAGTCGGCGCGGCGCGCCATCGACCTGATCGAGACGTTCGCCGCGAACGACGTGTGGCTGTCGCTGTCGGATCTCCATGCGCGCACCGGGTTCCCCCGCTCCAGTCTGCACGGTCTGCTGCGCACCCTGCTGGACGCGGGCTGGCTGGAGGCCGACGCGAACTCCGCGCGCTACCGGCTCGGCGTGCGCGCGCTGATCTGCGGCACCGCGTACCTCGACCGCGACGCGATCGTCCCCTACGCCACCGAAGCTTTGGAGCGCATCCGCGAGAAGACCGGCTTCACCGCGCATTTCGCGCGCCGCAACGGCACCGAGGTCGTCTACCTGGAGACGCGCGAGTCGCAGCACTCCACGCACCTCATCTCGCGCGTCGGCCGCACGCTGCCCACGCACGCGACCGCGCTGGGCAAGGCCCTGCTCGCCGAGCTGACCCACGAAGAGGTCGAGGCGCTCATGCCCGACGAGCTGGTCGCGCTCACCCCGAACACCATCACCACGCTCGACGCGCTGCATGCCGACCTCGCGCGCACCCGGGAACGCGGGTACGCCGCCGAGATCGAAGAGGGCACCCTCGGCGTGCGCTGCGTGGCCGCGGTGATCCCGTACCGCATCCCCGGCACCGACGCGATGAGCTGCTCGATGCCGCTGGGCAAGGTCACCGACGCCGACGTCGAACGCGTCGGCGAGCTGCTGGCCGAAACCACCGCCGAGCTCGGCCAGCAGCTGCGCCGCGCCGGAATCCGCTGACCGCCGCCACCGTGTCGCCCGTCCGCGGGCTTTCGTGAGAGGAACTCCATGCCAGACCAGCGTGTGCTGATCACCGGATCGGCCGGCGTCGTCGGCACCCTGATGCGGCCGCGGCTGCGCCGGGAAGGCCGGGTGCTGCGCCTGCTCGACCTCGCCGAGCAGCCCGCCGCCGAGGACGGCGAAGCGGTCGAGATCGTGACCGGCTCGGTCACCGACCCCGAGGCGATGGCCGCCGCCTGCGCGGGCACGGACGCGGTGATCCACCTGGGCGGGCTCAGCCGCGAGGCCTCGTGGGACGCCACCCTCGACGTCAACATCAACGGCACGCACACCGTCCTCGAAGCCGCCCGGGAAGCCGGGATCCGCCGGGTCGTGCTCGCGTCGAGCAACCACGCCGTCGGCTTCCGCCGGAACGCCGACGCGGGCGAGCACGGGCTGCCCGCCGACTCCAGCACCCGGCCGGACACTTATTACGGCGTAAGCAAAGCCGCCATCGAAGCGCTGGGCAGCCTGTACGCGTCGCGCTTCGACATGGACGTGATCGTCATCCGCATCGGCTCGTGTTTCGAGACCCCGCTGCCGCTCGGCATCCGGGGGCTGACCAGCTGGTTGTCTCCGGACGACGGGGCGCGGCTGTTCGAGGCGTGCCTGAGCGCGCCGTCGCCGGGCTACCGGATGATCTGGGGCGTCTCGGACAACACCCGCCGCGTCTACTCGCTCGCCGAGGCCGAGGCGCTGGGCTACAAGTCGCACGACAACGCCGAGGTCTACGCCGAGCAGCTGGCGGACAAGCCCGCGCCGACCGGTGCCGCCGCCGAGTACGTCGGCGGGCCGTTCTGCACCGCGCCGCTGGGCGTGTTCAACCCGCTCTGAGAGGTACCCTCGCCCACGGGACCCTCGAGGAGGAGGACGCCGTGGGCGAGCTCGGGCCTGCCGACACGAACGGCATCCTTTCCCTGCCGTGGATCCGCCCGGAACGCACCAGCGCGGGTCTCGGCTGGGACCGGATCTACCTGTCCAAACAGCGCGAACGGCCGTATCGCGCGGAGTTCGGGCCCGCGCGCACGCACCAGCTGATCCTGCACCTCGCCGGTCCGGTCACGGTCCGCCGCGGCGTCGGGACGCCCGGCGAGCGCAGCAGGCGGATCCCGGCGGGCGGGCTCTTTCTCCAGCCGTCGCACCAGGAACTGTCGGTGGAACTCGGCGGCGAGCTCGACACGCTCCACGTCTACCTACCGGATTCGGCGGTGCAGGAGGCCGCTGGATCGGACGCTCCGATCCAGCTGGCCGACGAGCTCGGCAGCGTCGATCCCCTGCTCGAACAGCTCGTTCTCGCGCTCGACCAGGTCGTGCGCGAGTGGGAGCCCGGCGCTCGCGCGTACGCGGATCAGCTCAGCACGCTCGTCGCCGCGCAGCTCGCCCGCCAGCATCGAGCCGGCCGGAGCGCACCCGCGGCGGCGAGGCCGGTCGAGGCGCTGACCGATCGGCAGTTCGCCCAGGTGCGCGAGCTGATGGACGAACGCCTCGCGGAACCGCTCGGCCTCGACGAACTCGCCGCGGCGGCCGGGTTGAGCGTCAGCCGGTTCGCCCGGCGGTTCAAGGCACGCACCGGGCTGCCGCCGCACCGGTACCTGCTGCGACTGCGCGTGGAGCAGGCCGGATTGCTGCTGCGGACCGGCACCGAACCGATCGCGGACATCGCCGTGCGCTGCGGTTTCTCCCACCAGGAACACCTCACCCGGGTCCTGCGCGCCCAGCTGGGCACCACGCCCGCCGCGCTTCGCCGGGACGCCTGACGCGCGTTTCGTGCAGTCCGCTCAGCACGTCTGTGCAGGCGCGGTCTCTCCTCCGCCCGGATACTCGACGTACCCGCGTGGAAGGACCGTCGATGTTCACCTACACCGCCAACCCGGCCCGGGTCGTGTTCGGCAGCGGCACGCTCGCCGTCGTTCCCGACGAGGTGCAGCGGCTCGAGGCAGGCCGGGTGCTGCTGGTGGCCGGGAAGTCCGCCGCCGAGGCAGCCGACCGGACGGCCGGGGCGCTCGGCCCGCGGCTCGCCGCCCGCTTCGGCGAGCCCGCCATGCACACCCCGGTCGAGGTCACCGAACGCGCGCTCGAGCTGGTCACCGAGCACTCCGTGGACTGCGTCGTCGCGATCGGCGGCGGATCCGCGACCGGGCTGGCCAAAGCGCTCGCGCTCCGCACCGACATCCCGCAGATCATCGTTCCGACCACGTACGCCGGGTCGGAGATGACGCCGGTGGTCGGCCAGACCGAGAACGGCCGCAAGACCACCCAGTCGTCGCCGAAGGTGCTGCCCGAGGTGGTCGTGTACGACGTCGACCTCACTCTCGGCCTGCCCGTGCCGACCTCGCTGACCAGCGGCGTCAACGCGATGGCGCACGCGGTCGAGGCGCTCTACTCGGCGCAGGCGAACCCGATCGTCGACCAGTTCGCTTTGGAGGCGATCCGGTTGCTCGCCTCCGCGCTGCCGCGGATCGCCGCCGATCCGTCCGATGTGGACGCTCGGACAGACGCGCTGCGGGCCGCGTGGCTGGCCGGTTCGTGCCTGGGTTCGGTCGGGATGGGCCTGCACCACAAGCTGTGCCACACCCTCGGCGGCAGTTTCGGGCTGCCGCACGCGGAAACGCACACGATCGTCCTCCCGCACGCCATGGCGTACAACGCCCCGAACGCTCCAGAGGCGATGCGGCGGATCGCCGAAGCGCTCGGTGCGCCGGACGCGCCGACCGCGGTGTTCGATCTGATCGCCAGCCTGCCGGTACCGCATTCGCTGGCCGAAATCGGTCTTGCCGAAGGCGATCTCGCCAAGGCCGCCGAGCTGGCCACCGCAGCGCCGTATCCGAATCCGCGCGAACTCACCCGCGACGGCATCGAAGACCTGCTGCGGCGTGCGTGGTCCGGCACCCGGCCGACCCCCGCTGAAGGCACGCCGCCGGATCTACGCGGGCTCACGCAGGAGGTCGTGGACAGTTTCGCCAACACACCGGACGCTCGGTTGCGCGAACTGCTGTCCGAGCTGGTCCGCACCCTGCATTCGTACGTCGTGCGCACCGATCTCACTCAGGAGGAGTGGGAGTACGCGATCGGCTTCCTCACCCGCACCGGGCAGATCAGCTCGGACACGCGGCAGGAGTTCATCCTGCTGTCGGACACCCTCGGCGTTTCGAGCGTGGTCGACGTGCTCACGAACTCGCGCACGCCGGACACCACGCCGTCGGCCGTGCTGGGCCCGTTCTACGTCGAAGGCCCGCCGGAAACCGAGCAGGGCGCGGATCTCGCCGAAGGACTTCCGGGCACTCCACTGTGGACGGATGTCCAGGTGACCGAACCGGACGGGACTCCGGTGCCGGACGCGGTCGTGGACGTCTGGCAGTCCAATGAGGACGGTTTCTACGACGTCCAGCTGCCCGATCTGGACGGCCCGGTGCTGCGCGCCCGGTTCCGCACCGACGCCGAGGGCAGGCTGCGGTTCTGGACGATCGTGCCGTCGGCGTACCCGATCCCGGACGACGGCCCGGTCGGCGGCATGCTGGCCGCGACCGAACGGCATCCCTACCGCGCGCCGCACGTGCACTTCATGATCGCCAAACCGGGCTACCGCACGCTGGTGACCCAGCTGTTCGTCCGCGGCGGCGACTACCTCGATTCGGACACCGTGTTCGGCGTGAAGGACGGCCTGATCGTCGACTTCGCCGAGCAGACCGGCCCCGCGCCGGACGGGCGCGAACCCTGGCGCCGCCTCGATTTCACCTTCCGCATCTCCCCGGGAACCCACCATGACCAGCTATGACACCGATGTCCTCGTGGTCGGCAGCGGCCCGGCAGGCGGTTCCGCCGCACTGCTGCTCGCGACCTACGGCGTGCGCACCGTGCTCGCGACCAAGTACGGCTGGATGGCGCACACGCCCCGCGCGCACATCACCAACCAGCGGACCATGGAAGTCCTGCGCGACCTCGGCATCGAAGACCAGGCGCTCGCGCAAGGCACTCCCCCGGAGCTGATGGGCGACACCGTGCTGTGCACGTCGCTCGTCGGCGAGGAAATCGGCCGGATCGCCAGCTGGGGCACCGCCGATCGCTCAGCCGCCGAGTACGCGTCGGCGAGCCCGTGCCACATGATCGACCTGCCGCAGACCTACCTGGAACCGATCCTGGCCGCGAACGCCGCCGCTCGCGGGGCGAAACTGCGCCTGGACACGGAATTCCTCGACTTCGCCCAAGACGCCGACGGGGTGACCGCGCGGCTGCGAGACCGGGTCCGCGGCGACGAGTTCACCCTCCGCGCCCGCTACCTGATCGGCGCGGACGGCGCCCGCAGCCGCGTCGCCGAGCAGGCCGGGCTGCCGATCGACGGCCAGTCCGGCAAGGCCGGCAGCATGAACATCACCTTCACCGCCGATCTTTCCGAGCACGTCGCGCACCGGCCGAGCGTGCTGTACTGGGTGATGCGGCCCGGCGCGCACCTCGGCGGCATCGGGATGGGTCTGGTGCGGATGGTCCGGCCGTGGAACGAATGGCTGCTGACCTGGGGTTACGACATCGCCCAGCCGCCGCCCGACGTCACCGCCGAGGAAGCGGCCCGGATCGTCCGCGACCTCGTCGGGGATCCCGGTCTGCCGGTGGAGATCACCTCGACTTCACTGTGGACGGTCAACCACAGCTACGCCACGCAGTACTCGTCCGGCCGCGTTTTCTGCGCGGGCGACGCGGTGCACCGGCATCCGCCGTCGAACGGGCTCGGGTCCAACACCTCGGTGCAGGACGCATACAACCTGGCGTGGAAACTCGCGATGGTCGTCCGCGGCGAGGCGGGCGAAGGGCTTCTCGACAGCTACAGCGCCGAGCGCGCCCCGGTCGGCAAGCAGATCGTGGACCGGGCGAACCTCAGCCGCGACCAGTTCGGGCCGATCTTCGCCGCGCTCGGCATCGACGGCGACTCCGATGCGGACGCCATCACCGCCGGTCTCGCCGCCTGCACCGCCCCGACCGAGGACGGAGCGTTGCGGCGCAAGCAACTGCAGGCGGCGATCGAGCTGAAGAACTACGAGTTCAACGCGCACGGCGTGGAAATGGACCAGCGGTACGTCTCGGCCGCGGTGCTCCCGGACGGCGTCGAGCCCGCTGCGGACCGGGATCCCGAGCTGTACCACCGTCCGACGACCACGCCGGGAGCGAAACTGCCGCACGTCTGGCTCGTCGGCCCGGACGGCCGCCGAGTGTCCACACTGGACCTCGTCGGCCGTGGCCGGTGGACTGTCCTCACCGGACTCACCGGCGGCGCCTGGCGGGACGCCGCCGCGAAAGCCGGTGCGGACCTCGGGCTGGACCTCCGGGTGGTGACCGTCGGTTCGCCCGAGGCGCGCGATTCCTACGGCGACTGGGCGCGGATCAGCGGGATCGAGGAAGACGGCTGTCTCCTGATCCGGCCGGACGGGTACGTCGCCTGGCGGCACGCGGCCGCCGGAACCGGCCTGCCGGAAGCACTTCGCAAGCTCCTGGACCGCTAACTCACGGCATCCCCCACGGATCGCTCGCCCCGCCTGGCGCGACCGGCTGGACCGTGAAGTCCGGCCGGTCGCCGCGGCGGCAGACATACGCGTCCTGACCGCGTCCGAGATCGACCTGCACGTCTCCGTTCGCCAACCGCCGCCAGCGCCGCGGACGGCCGTGCGCGTCCGTCACCGTCAACTCGCCGTCGATGCCCGGGCGCAGGACACACGGCGCGCCGGCTTCGCTGTGCACCTTCAGCCAGCGCGTTTTCCCGCCGGAACGGGAAGCGCTGAGCAGGAACGCGCCCTCGGTCCGGAAGTCGCGCAGCGCGATGTCGCCCCACGCCTCCGGCACCGCCGGGAACAGCCGGATGACGCCGTCCCAGCTCTGCACCAGCATGTCCTGCATGGATTTCGCCGCGGACAACGGCGTTTCGATGACCGGGCCGGATTCCTTGTACATCGTGTTCGGCTGGATATACCGCTTTTGCAGTTCGCCGAGGTAGTACGCGGCCTTCTCGCCGCGCAGCATCTGCGCGGAAATCGACGCGGCCCCGGTGAACGTGTAGCCCTGCAACGCACCCTCGAAGCCGACCCAATGGTTGAGCGAAGTTTCGATGATCTTGCGGTGCTCCGGCTGTTCCCACGTGATCTCGTAAAGCGGATAGATCTGCAGCAAATGCGAGTAATGCCGGTGCGATTTCGCGAACGGGACGCCCGCGCCGATCATGTAACCGTTCTCGTCGGCCGGATAGTCGGTGAGCGTGGCGAGCACCTGCTGCCACTTCCCCGCCAGCGGGTCGGCGATGCGCAACTCGCGGGCGGTGTCCAGCAGCGTCTTGCAACCCCAGCGGATCAGGGCGAGGTCGTAATTGGTGTCCGGCGCGTTCACGCCGTACTCCGGGGAGAAGGTCGCCGGGAGATGCAGCCGGCCGTCCGGGTCGGGTGCGAGGAAGTGCAGGTAGTAGTTGATCGCCTTGCGCAGCAACGGGAACAGCGTGTCACGCAGCAGCTGGCGGTCCATCGTGTGCCGGTAGGACAGCCAGACGTTGTGCAGTGCCCAGGTGAGGTTGCCGACCTCGGGTGTCGGAGTGTCCTTGCCCGGGATGCCGACCGGATAGCCGCTGGTCGAGTCGGCGAGGCCGTTGAGCAGTGTCATGTCCGTGGTGCGCGGGATGCCCGCGGAGTCGGCCTGGTACGGCTGCGCGACCTGGCTGGTGAGCCGGTCGCGGTACTTGCCGAGCGCGTAGCTGACCGCGTCGAGTTCGAGGTGATTGGAACCCTGGATCAGCCAGTATTCCAGCTGCACGTTGAGGTTCCACCACGTCGCGGGCCACGGCGTGTTTTCCAGCCACGGCCCGGAAGTCGCCATCACCGGCGCTTCGCGGCGCGCGGCCGACGCGACTTTGTACAGCTGGATCCAGTAGAAACTCTGCAGCCGAGTGTCCGGAATGGACAGGAAGCTGCGCCGGTAGTAGTCGTGCCACCAGCGACGGTGATCCCAGGTCAGCACGTCCAGCGCGCTCGCGCGCCGCACCGTGTGCAACGCGCGGGCCGCCGAGGTCTTCTCCGGATGCGACCACGCGACCGACGTGTACAGTGTCCGCGCACTGCCCCGGGTGACCTCGCGCCAGGCCGTCACGTGCTCGCCGCCCGCGAGCAGCGGCTGGATCGCGAGGTGCGCGTCGCCAGCCTGCTGCAGCTGGACCGGCGGATTCTCCAGATATCCGTCCGGCGGCGGCTTCTTCCACACCGGATCAGCGCGCGGACTGATCGCCTTCGCCGGATGGAACACCCACTGGAAACCGCGTTCTCCCTCGGACGGCCGCACCTCCACCGCGAGCAGCGACTGTCCGGTGTGGACGATCGCACGCAGCTCCAGGCTGCCCGCCGCGGTGGTGATCGTGCCGGTCAGTTCGGCGTTCCAGACGTCGAGCCGCCAGTCGAGCCCGGTGATCGCGCCGACCGGTTCGAGCGTGAAATACCCGATCGGCAGCCGTGCCAGGCCGAACAGCGACCCGAACTGCGGCCGGTGGTCCTGCACCTGGCTGTGCTGGACGTTGAAGCGGACCGCGTTGCGCCCGGGTTCGGCGTAGATGCCGGAGCCGAGGAAACCGTTGCCCAGGAACGGTCCCTCGTACCAGGTCTTCGGCATCCGCCGCCAGCGCAGGTCCGCGGTCGCCAGGAAATCCGCCCAGTCGACGCCGTCGCGGCCCAGTTCCGCCGCACTGGCCTGCGGCAGCCCGACCGCTCCGGCGGCGATCCCGGCGAGCGCTCCGCCGAGCACTGTCCGGCGCGAGATGTCCATGTCCGCCAGCCTCCTCGTTTTCTAGTCAGGCAAACCCCAGGCCGGAACAGCACCCAGCGAAGGAACGTCACGCGGCCCGAAGTCCGGACGACCACCGCGCGGGGTAACGGTGACCGTGCTTCCCCGCCGCAGTTCGAGCGTGATCCGCCGCGCCCCAACCGACCGCCACGGCAACCGCCGACCCCATTGATCACGCACGTCGATCTCGCCGTCGATGCCGTGGTCAAGCACCAACGGCGCACCAGCTTCGCTATGCACCCGCACGAACTCCGTCGCACCGCGCCGCCGCGACGCGTCCACCAGGAACGCGCCCTCAGTACGCAACCCAGCGATCGACGCGTCCGGCCACTTCGCCGACACCGACGGGAACGCCTTCACCACTCCCCCAGACCCTTGCAGCAGTATGTCCACAACGGACTGTGCGGCAGTGATCGGGCTTTCGATGGCGAAGTTCGATCCCTCGCGGTACATCGTGTTCGCGGTCAGCTCGGTGTCCGCGACGATGTTCCGATCGAGGAAGAACTTCAAGTACCGCAACGCTTCCTCAGGCTGATCCATCACGGAATTCATCGACGACGCAGCCGCGTAACTGTAGCCGTGCCACGCCGACTGATCCGCCGCCCAATGCCGGAAAGTGCGGGTCATGATGTCCCGATCAGCAGGCCGCTCCCAATTCCGCTCCCGCAACGGGTACAGCCACAGCAAATGCGAGAAGTGCCGATGCGAAGCAGCGAGCCGGACGCCGTCGCCGATCAGCACGCCCTCCGCCGGATCCTCTTGGTACGGAACGAGTTTCGTCGCGATCTCCCGCCACATGGGCACGCGCGGCTCGTTCAATCGCAGGATCCGCGCGGAGTCGGCCAACGTCGTCGCGGCCCAGCGGATCAGCGAAAGGTCATACGTGCAATCGGCCGCGTCGGCGTACTCCGGCGACCGGGTGAGCGGCAGGTGCAGGAGGCCGTCCGGTCCGGTGAAGAGGAAGTGCCGGTAGAAGTTGAGCGCCTTGGCGAGCGTCGGGTACAGCACGTCGCGCAGCACCGACTGGTCGAGGTGATGGCGGTACGCGAGCCAGACGTTGTGCAAGCCCCACAACAGGTTCCCGGTCTGGTCCGTTTTGGACGTAGTCCCCGGCACGCCGACTGTCCGCACGCCGCCGGGCCGCAGCCGCCAGTCCCCCGGATGCGAAAGCGCGTAAGTATCGCCGTCCCGGTACGCGGGCGGAACCGACACCTCCAGGTTCGCATGATCGCGGCGGAAGGTCTCGGTGACCGCGTCCAGCTCCGGATGGTTGGTACTGTTCACGATCGGATACGTGACCTGGACGTTCAGGTTCCACCAGACCGCCGTCCAGCTGTTGCCGACCTCCGGGAACCACGGCCCCCATTCGGCGGCGACCGGCCCGTCCTTGCGGGTCGCCGAGGCGATTTTGTAAAGCTGGATCCAGTAGAACCGCTGGACCTGCTTGTCCGGCACGGACACGAAACTGCGCTCGTGGAAGCCGTTCCACCAGCGACGATGCCAGGCGACCAGCAGATCCGGATTCATCGCGAGCGTCCGCCCGACCAACGACACCGCGTCGCGAGTATGCGTAGACCGCGGGAAGGAATACGCGACCGCCGCCGCGAACAACCGCTTCGTACCGACCCGCTTCTCCCGCCACGCCGTCGTATACCCACCACCAGCGATAAGCGGCTGCGCACAGTACCCATTGGCCTGCTCAGGCTCAGGATTCGCGGTGTACTCCGGCGGCTTACGAACCGTCCGCGTCGTCGCCGACACGAGCGGCGCGAACCCCCACGTCGCCCCGGATTCGCCCGCGCTGGGGTCGAGCGAGACGAGCAAGACGCCAAGATCGTTGTGCACCACCGCAGAAAACGCGACCTGCCCGCGCGTCGTAGTGATGGTGCCCCCCAGCTCCGCGTTGTAAAGGTCGAGCGTCCAGTCGACCCCAGTGATCGCTCCGGCGAAGGCAAGCGTGATCGCGCCGATCGGCAACCGCGACAGCCCGATCCCCGCTTCCCACTGGATACGCTGGTCCTGGACCTGGGTGTGGCTGAGCATGAACTTCAGCACCTGCGGCGTCTGCCCGGCGTAGACCTGCACCCCGAGATAACCGTTGGCGAGAAACGGCGCTTCCTGCCAGTTCTTCGGCAACCGCTGCCAGCGCATCCGCGCATCCACCGCAACATCCCGATGCGGATTGCGCTGCGCCGCCACTCCCGGCGGCGCACCCTGCGCCCACAGCCCACCGAACGCCGCCGCCCCAGCAGCGACCGACACCGATCGAAGCACCGTCCGCCGCGACACCCCGACCATGTCACCCTCCGGATTCATATTACGTTTCGCTCCCGCAGGCGCGGGGTCAGCGGAATATATCCAGACAGAGCAAGCGAAAGCCAGAGTTGTTCACCCGGAAAGCCGCACAGACATCCGATGACTGGGATCCGACGGGCGTGCGTTCAGATACCTGAAACCGCCGGATCACCCCATCGCCCAGGACAGCTTCACGCACCGCACTCGCCGAGGCTCCACCCTTCCCACGACGGGCGGCGCACGGTGACAAAGGTTGTGAAGGGCTCCTTGAGGGAACCAGATTCCCTCAAGGAGCCCTTCACGGCCCACCCCGCCAGCCTCGCGCCCACCGGCCTGCTGCCCCAATGCGGCATTGGGTGCGTCCCACGCACCGAACGCCACATTGGGTGCGTCAGATGCACCCAATGCCACATTGGGGCGCTAGCCCCGCCACCACCAAACCGCCGCCGGTGCACCCAACCGTCGAGGCACCCAGCCCCTCTACCGCAGCCGATGAACCCAACCATCAAGGCATCCAGCCCCAACCGCAGCCGACGCACCCAACCGTCGAGGCACCCAGCCACGCCCCCGCAGCCGATGCACCCAACCATCGAGGCACCCAGCCCCTCTACCCGCAGCCGATGCACCCAACGAGCGAGGCACCCAGCCCCTCCCTCGCACCCCGATACGAAGCTCCCCTGCGGTTCGGGGGTGCTTGTCAAGGCATCTTTCCCGCCTTGACAAGCACCCCCGAACCGTCAGCACAATCAAGCTTCGGGGTGCCCCACGCAACCACCACGGCAATGTCGCCGCCAGGCGACGAGCCACCCTCACAACGACGGCAACCCCACCCGCCCCAACCAAGCAGCGAAGAACTCCCCCAAAGACCGCCCAGCATAAGACTCGGCCAGCGCCACGAACCCCTCCGTAGTCACCGCCCCGTGCCGATTCTCCACCGCCCAAGCCTTGACCAGCGCGAAAAACGCCGAATCCCCCATCTCCCCCCGCAGCGCATGCAGCGTCAACCCCCCACGCTTATACACGCGCTCATCAAACATCCGAGAAACCCCAGGATCCCCGATAGTCACATCCGCAGGCTTAGCCCGCACCCGCGCATACCAACCCCGAGCCAACGCCTCCGCAGACTCCCCACCAGCCCGCTCCGACCACAACCACTCAGCGTAAGTAGCAAACCCCTCATTAAGCCAAATATGCCGCCAATCAGCGACAGTCAAACTGTTCCCGAACCACTGATGCGCCAGCTCATGCACCACCAGCCGCTCGTGAGTCCGCTTCCCGTCGACATGGTTGGCCCCGAAGATCGCCATCCCCTGCGCCTCGATGGGATCGTCGAGGTCGTCGTCCGTCACGACCACCACGTACTCGCCGAACGGATACGGCCCGAACCACTCCTCGAGCGCGTCCATCATCCGGCCCTGCCGCCCGAAGTCCCGCGCGAACGCCCGCCGCAGCCGGGGCGGCACCGCAGCGCGCTGGGCGACTCCGCCCGGCCGGTCGACCGCGGTCCCCGGAACCCAGGCGCCGGAAGACAATTCGAGGTCCTCGTACCGCCCGATCTGGACGCTCACCAGGTACGTCGAAGTCGGCTCCGGCCGCTCGAACACCCACTTGGTCGTGCTCGCCGACTGGTACCGCGAGACGAGATTCCCCGTCGCCGCAACGAGATACGGCGACGACGTCGCGACCGCGATCCGGTAGCTCGCCTTGTCCGCCGGATGGTCGTTGCACGGGAACCACGACGGCGCGCCGACCGGCTGGCTCGCCACCAGCGCGCCGTCGGTCAGCTCGTCCCAGCCGATGTCTCCCCACCGGCTGCTGACCGGCCGCGGATTGCCCGCGTAGCGGATCTCCACCTGGAACTCGGCACCGGACGGAAGCGACCGCGCCGGTTTGACCTGCAGCTTCAGCCCGCGCCGCGCGTACTTCGCCGGTTTGCCGTCGACCAGCACGCGCGACACCCGGAACTCGCCGAAGTCGAGCGTCAGCCGGGACAGCGCCTGAGTGGCCTCGCACGTGAGCACCGCGGCGGCGGACAGCCGGTTCGGCCCGATCCGGTAGTCGAGATCGAGGTCGTAGTGCCGGACCCGGTAGCCGCCGTTCCCGTGCGCGGGGAGGTACCCGTCGCCCGAGGTCTCCGCTCCGGGCGCGGCCGCTTTCCCGTTCACCCGCACCGAAACCCGCCTTCGCCCGCTGCCGTGATCGTTTCCAGGATGAGGCACGAGGGCAGGGGCCGCAACGGCCGTGCCCTCACCGCCGCCAGGCCGAGATCGGATTGCCGAGCCAGCGGCTGTCCGCGGGCACCGCGTCGCCGCGCGTCACGAGCGAACCCGGGCCCACCGTGGTGCGCGCGCCGATGCTCGCGCCCGGCAGCACGATCCCGTGCGGGCCGAGCGTCGCGCCCTCTTCCAGCGTCACCCGCGACATGGTCATGATCCGGTCGTGGAACAGGTGCGTCTGCACCACGCAGCCGCGGTTGATCGTCGCGCCGTCGCCCAGTTCGACCAGGTCGGACTCGGGCAGCCAGTAGGTGTCGAGCCAGACGCCGCGGCCGATCTTGACGCCCATCGTGCGCAGCCACGCGGGCAGCAGCGGCGTGCCGCCGAGCGACCCGATCAGCCACGGCACCGCGAGCGCCTCGACGAACGTGTCGGCCAGCTCGTTGCGCCACACGAACGAACTCCACAGCGGATGGTCGATCTCGCGGAACTTCCCGACCAGCAGCCACTTCGCCGCGGTCGCGGTGAGCGCCGCGACGATCCCGGCGGCCAGCAGCACCGGCCCGGCCAGCAGCGCGGCGGCCCAGAAGCCGCCCCACTCCGCCAGCGCCACCAGCGCGAACGCGACGCCGACGGTGAGCGCCACCGCGCACATCACCGGCAGGATCCGGCACAGCTCGACCAGCGCCCGCGCCGCCTTGAGGTGCAGCGGCGGCGTGTACGTGCGGCTGGTGTCGCTCTCCTCCACCGCGCGGCGCACCGGCAGCGGCGGCATGCCCAGGTACGACGAGCCCTTCTTCGCCTTCGCCGGCGTCGAGGACAGCACCCCGACCAGCCCGCGCTTCGGCACCGAACGGCCCGGCGCGGTCATCCCCGAGTTGCCGAGGAACGCCTGCTTGCCGATCCGCGCCGGGGCGGCGTGCAGCCAGCCGTGGCCCAGTTCGTAGGTGGCGACCATGGTGTCGTCGGCGAGGAACGCGCCACTGTCCACTTTGGTCATCTTCGGCAGCGCCAGGACGGTCGACGCCTCCACGTTGCGCCCGACCTTCGCGCCGAGCAGCCGCAGCCACACCGGCGTGAACAGGCTGGCGTACAACGGGAACAGGCCTTCGCGGGCCATCCCCATCAGTCGCTCGGTCGCCCAGACCTGCCACGCGACGCGGCCGTGCACCGGGTGATAGCCCTCGACCATGCCGACGCCCAGCGCGCGGACCCCGGCCAGCACGAGCAGCGCGTAGGTCAGGAAGTACGCCACCGTGGCGACCGGCACGAAGATCAACGCCTGGCTCAACGCGGCACTCAGATCAGAGGTGCCAGCGACCGCGTACCCGATCACCGCGACGCCCGGCAGCGCGGCGATCCCGGGCAGCAGCCCCAGGAACACCGAGGTCGCGCCGTACACCGAAGCCCAGAACCGCGACCGCGGCGGACGGCTCGACGGCCACTTCAGCGCGTCCTTGACGTCCGAGCGCACCGCGGGCGAACCGGCCCAGCGCTGGCCCGCCGGGACCGCGCCGCGCACGGTCGACCCGGCGGCGATCTCCGCGCCCTTGCCGACCCGGGCGCCGGGGAACAGCGTGCTGCGCGCGCCGACCCTGGCTTCGGCCCCGATCCGCATCTTGCCGATGTGCACGACGTCGCCGTCGACCCAGTGGCCGGACAGATCGACCTCGGGCTCCACCGCCGCGCCGCGGCCCAGTTTGAGGAAACCGGTGACCGGCGGCGGCGAGTGCAGGTCGACGTCCTTGCCGATGCGCGCGCCGAGCGCCTTCGCGTACGTCGTCATCCACGACGCGCCCGCGACGCTGTCCGCACCGGAGAACTCGGCCAGCTTCTCGGCGGTCCACAGTCGCAAGTGGACACTCCCGCCGCGCGGGTAGGTGCCGGGGCGGACGCCGGACAGCAGCACGCGCGCGCCGCCCGCGGCGATGGCGATCCGGCCCGCCGGGGTGAACAGCACGAGCCAGGCGAGCACCAGCCACGCCCAGTTCAGCGTCGGCGCCCAGGACACACCCAGCAGCGCCAGCACGTTCGAGCAGGCGGCGGCGAGCGTCGTCCAGCGCAGCCCGACGAGACCCATCAGCGGGACCATCAGCAGCGACTGCACGAGACCGGCGCGGCGCGGCGTAGGCGCGATCTCGCGGCGTTCGGTCTCCTCGCCGCTGAGCGCGTCCAGCTTCGCGGCGAGCGCGCCGAGCTTCGGGTTCTGGTAGATGTCGCTGACCGACACCTCGGGGTGGCGGGTGCGGATGCGCGCGATCAGCTGCGCCGCGGTGAGGCTGCCGCCGCCGTTGGTGAAGAAGTCGGCGCCGGCGGTGCTCACCGACACGCCGAGGATCTCGCTCCAGCCCTCGGCGAGCCACGCCTCGGTGGGCGACAGCCCGGCCGCGCTCGCGTCCACAGTGGACAGCGGCCACGGCAGCGCGGCGCGGTCGACCTTGCCGGACGTGCGGGTCGGCAGGTCGTCGATCGTCGCCAGCAGCGGCACCAGCGCGGCGGGCAGCTGCGCGCGCAGCCGGGTCGCGGCGTCGTCGGTGTCGAGCGTTTCGCCGTCCTCGGGGACGATGTAGCCGACCAGGACCTGGTTGCCCGCCTTGGTGCGGCGGACCGCGGCGGCCGCGCCGCGCACGCCGGGCAGCGCCTGCAGCGCCGCGTCGACCTCGCCCAGCTCGATCCGGCGCCCGCCGAGCTTGATCTGCTCGTCGAGCCTGCCGAGGAACAGCAGGCCTTCCGGCTCCGCGCGGACCATGTCGCCGCTGCGGTAGGCGCGCTCCCAGCCCATCGACGGCAGCGGCGCGAACTTCTGCGCGTCCTTCTCCGCGTCGAGGTACCGGGCCAGCCCGGCCCCGCCGATGACCAGCTCGCCGGTCTCGCCCATGGCGACCGGCTCGCCCTCCTCGTTCACCACGACGAGCTGCCAGCCGACCAGCGGCAGCCCGATCCGCACCGGGCCCTCGCCGGTCATCTGCGCGGCGCAGGCGACAACGGTCGCCTCGGTCGGGCCGTAGGTGTTCCACACTTCGCGGCCTTCGACGGCCACGCGCTCGGCCAGCTCCGGCGGGCAGGCTTCGCCGCCGAAGATGAGCAGGCGCACGTCTTCCAGCGCGTCCGCCGGCCACAGCGCGGCCAGCGTCGGCACCGTCGAGACGACCGTGATGCCCTGCGCGACCAGCCACGGGCCGAGGTCGACGCCGGTGCGCACCAGCGCGCGCGGCGCGGGCACCAGGCAGGCGCCGTGCCGCCAGGCCAGCCACATCTCTTCGCAGGAGGCGTCGAACGCGACGCTCAGTCCGGCCAGCACCCGGTCGCCGGGGCCGATCGGCTCGTCGGTCAGGAAAAGCTGCGCTTCGGCGTCCACGAAGGCCGCCGCCGAGGCGTGCGTGACCGCGACGCCCTTCGGCTTGCCGGTGGAGCCGGAGGTGAAGATGATCCACGCGTCGTCGGCCGGGCCGGGCTGCCCGGTGGCGCCGCCCGGGGTCCCGGCGACGGTGATCTCGCCGTCGGTGGCGATCGCCGCGACGCCTGCCTCGCCGAACACCAGCTCGGCGCGCTCGTCGGGGTCGTCGGCGTCGACCGGCACGTACGCCGCGCCGACCGACAGGGTCGCCAGGATCGCGATATACAGCTCGGCGGTGCCCGAGGAGATCCGGATGCCGACGCGGTCGCCGAGGCCGACGCCGTGCTCGCGCAGCTTGCGGGCGTACGCGTCGATCTCTTCGGTCAGCCTGCGGTAGCTCAGCGGGCCGGTGCCGTCGTCGAGCGCGGCGGCGTTCGGGTGCCGCTCCGCGGTCGCGGTGAGGATGTCCAGGAGGGTGCGCTCGGCGGCGGGCGCGGCGGTCTCGAACAGAGCGGGCGAGAGCGCGGCCTCGACGGCGAGAGTCAGGGCTTCGGTGCTGCCGGAATCGGCGGTCAGCGTCACCAGGCCGCCCCAGCGGCTGGGTGCGTTCCGGTATTCCGGAACGGGGTGGACACGGTCGAACTCTGGGCGCGCAAGCCCATCACTCACCTTTCGCGAGCGTCATTCGGGCCGGCCATCCGAATGAGGCGCCCGTAGCGACCGTCCACCTTACGCGGCGATCAAGCCCAGGTCGCGTCAGGGTAACGGCGGCGTGTCGGACATCACCGACCGCAGGCCAGGCAAGGGAATCCCGGTGCATCGGATACGCCGGGAATTCCCTTGCCGGGAAAGGAATCAGCGGTTGCGAGCCGCTTTTCCGCCCGCCTTCGGCTTCTGCTTCTTTTCGCGGACGCGCACATTCACCCGGACGGGACTGCCCGCGAAGCCGAACTGCTCGCGGAATTTCCGCTCGATGAACCGGCGGTACCCGGCCTCGAGGAACCCGGTGGTGAACAGCACCAGCGTCGGCGGGCGGATGCCCGCCTGCGTCGCGAACAGCACCTTCGGCTGCTTGCCGCCGCGCACCGGCGGCGGCGTGGCCGCGATGAGGTCGGACAGCCAGCCGTTGAGCTGACCGGTCGACACGCGCTGGTCCCACGACGACAGCGCCGTGCGCAGGGCGGGCGCGAGCTTGCGCACCGCGCGCCCGGTGAGCGCGGAGACGTTGACCTTCTCCGCCCACGGCACCCGCACGAGGCCGCGGTCCAGCTCGCGCACCATCGCGTACCGGCGGTCCTCGTCGACCAGGTCCCACTTGTTGAACACGAGCACGCACGCGCGGCCCGCTTCGACCACCATCGTCAGCACCCGCAGGTCCTGTTCGGTCAGCGGTTCCGAGGCGTCCAGCAGCACGAGCGCGACCTCGGCCGCGTCGATCGCGGTCTTGGTGCGCAGCGAGGCGTAGTACTCCGCGCCGTCGGCGAAGTTCACGCGCTTGCGCAGGCCCGCGGTGTCCACGAACCGCCAGACCTCGCCGTCCAGCTCGACCAGCGAGTCGACCGGGTCGACCGTGGTGCCCGCGACCGAGTCGACCACCGAACGCTGCTCGCCGGAAAGCTTGTTGAGCAGGCTGGACTTGCCGACGTTCGGCTTGCCGACCAGCGCGACGCGGCGCGGCCCGGCGGTCACCGTGCCCGCTTCGCGCGGCGCTTCGGGCAGCGCGGCCATGATCGCGTCGAGCAGATCGCCCGAGCTGCGCCCGTGCAGCGCGCTGACCGGGTGCGGTTCGCCGAGGCCCAGCGACCACAGCGACGCGGTGTCGGCCAGCAGCCGGTCGTCGTCCACCTTGTTCGCGGCCAGCAGGACCGGCTTCTTGGAACGGCGCAGCACGCGCGCGACAGCCTCGTCGGTGGCGGTGGCCCCGACCGTCGCGTCGATCACCAGCAGCACCGCGTCCGCGGTCTGCATGGCCATCTCGGCCTGCTGCGCGACCGAGGCCTGCAGGCCGGTGGCGTCGGGCTCCCAGCCGCCGGTGTCGACGAGCGTGAACCGGCGCCCGGCCCAGAACGCGTCGTAGGCGACGCGGTCACGCGTCACGCCCGGCACGTCCTGCACGACCGCTTCCCGGCGGCCGAGAATGCGGTTGACCAGCGTGGACTTGCCCACGTTCGGCCGCCCGACCACGGCGAGCACCGGCTGCGCGGCGGCCGCCCGGCCGTCGGCCTCCTCGGCCTCGATCTTCGCGTCGAGCGCGGCGAACTCGGACTCGTCCGACCAGCTGCCGTCGACCTCGCCGAGACCGTCCACCGCACTGTCAGCGGCGGCGTCAAACCCTGTCATCGTTTCCCAACTTCACCTACGGCGTGGCGAACCCGTGTTCGCCACGCCAGTCGTCCAAAGACTGCACGAGCGCCGCGAGCTGCGTGCGCAGCTCCTCGGTGCCCTGGTCGAGGCCCTTGCGGCCCGGACCGACCTTCAGCGCGAACGGCTCCCCGAAGAGGAGGTCCACGCGCGGGCGCCAGCGGCGCTTGCCGTCGGCGGGCTTGCGCGTCCCGCGGATCGCGATCGGCAGCACGGTGGCTCCCGAAGCGCGCACCAGCCACGCCGCGCCGCGCTCGGCGGCGCCGACGTCGCCCTCGCCGCGCGTGCCTTCCGGGAAGATCCCGACCGCCCCGCCCGCCTTGAGCACCCCGACCGCCGTGGTCAGCGGCGTCCGGTCGATCTCGCCCCGGCGGACCGGGATCTGGCCGATCGCCCGCAGGAACCGGCCTCCGATCCCCGTGAACAGCTCGGCCTTGGCCAAGAACGCGCTGCGGCGCGGAAGCATTCCGATCACCAGCTGCGGATCGACGTTCGAGCTGTGGTTCGCGATCACCACGAGCGGCCCGTCGGCGGGCACCCGGTCGCGGCCGTGCACCCGGATCCGGAACGCCGGACGCAGATAATACCGGCCCGCGGTCCGCCCGATGTCGAGCAGGAGGCCGTTCGCCCCCTCGGGGAGGGCCCTGCTCACCGGCTGACCCCGGCCTCGGCGGCGGCCGGTTCGGCCGGGCAGTCGCCGAGCAGCCCCCGCCCGCGGGCGAGTTCGGCCAGCGCGACGATCACCTGGTCGATGGTCAGCTCGGAGGTGTCCACCTGGACCGCGTCCCCGGCCGCGCGCAGCGGCGAGGCGGCCCGGGTGGAGTCGATCCGGTCGCGGCGCTCCACCGATTCGCGGGCGGATTCGACGCTCGAGGCCCGTCCCGCCGCGGAGTCCTGGGTGTTCCGCCGCGCGGCGCGGACCTCGGCCGAGGCGGTGAGGTAGATCTTGAGCGGCGCGTCCGGCGCGACGGTGGTGCCGATGTCCCGGCCCTCGACGACGATCCCGCCGTCGTCCTCGACCGCGTCGGCGATGATCCGGCGCTGGCGGGCGACGAGCACCTCGCGCACCTGCGGCACAGCCGACACCGGCGACACCGCGCCGGTCACCTCGGGGCCGCGGATCTCGGCCGCGACGTCCTCCCCGGCCAGCCGGATGTCCGGCCGCTCCGGGTCGGTGCCGAGCGAGAAGTCGACGTCGTGCGCGAGGGCGCCGACCGCGTGTTCGTCGGCGAGGTCGATCCCGGCGCGCAGCACGGCGAGCGTGACGACGCGGTACATCGCTCCGGTGTCGAGGTAGCGGGCGCTCAGCCGTCCGGCGAGCTTGCGCGCCACCGTGGTCTTGCCGGTTCCCGACGGGCCGTCCAGCGCGACCACCCCACGTAGGGCTCCCGTCACCGATGCTCTCCTCACGTTCGTCCCGCACACCCAGTCCGGTTCATTCTGCCCGTAGCCGGTCCCGGCACCTCAGGCGGTGTCCGCGGCGGAATTACAGGCATCGCTAGACAAGCTAGCGCCGCTAAGTTAGCGTTGCACTTGTTCCTAGCGTTGCTAACTCACTCGGAGGCTCCCCGTGCTGATCGCCGCTTACGTCCTCGCCGCCGTCCCCGTCCTCGGCATCATCTACGTCGGCTTCGGCTATCTGACCGCCCCGGCGAAAAGCGCCGCGACGTTCGGCCTGCGGGAAATCCCGACCGGCTCGACGGCGTTCTTCGAGATCAAGGGGAACCGTGACATCGGCACCGGGCTGATCCTCGGCGTCGCGATGCTGGCGGGCAGCGCGCACCTGGCCGGCTGGCTGCTGCTGGCCGCGACCGTGATGCCGGTGTGCGACATGCTGATCATCCTGCGGCACAAGGGGAAGAAGAGCATGGCCTACGGAGTGCACGGCGCGACCGCCGCGTTCATGGCCGCGACCTCGGTCCTGTTCCTGCTGGGCTGAACTCCGCGAATCGGACAATGAGTTACCGTGGCCGAGTGAACGTCGAAGTCACCCCTCTTCCCGGAATCGGTGTCCGCAAGGACTTCGCCACCCGCGCGGGCCGCCGCATCGGCGTCGTCACCCAGCGGGACGGCAAGATCGAGCTGATCGTCTCCAAATCCGACGATCCGGACGCCTGCCTCGCGTCGCTGCCGCTGACCGCGGACGAGGCGGGCGCGCTCTCGAACCTGCTCGGCGCGCCGCAGCTGGTGGCGCAGCTGAACGAGGAGCACCGCGAGCTGCCGGGCATCAACACGAAGCAGCTGCCGATCACCGCGGACAGCCCGTTCGACGGCCGTTCGCTCGGCGACACCGCGATGCGCACGCGCACCAGCGTCTCGATCGTCGCGGTGATGCGGGCCGGGCAGGTGCACCCGTCGCCGACGCCGGACTTCCTCTTCACCGCGGGCGACCTGCTCGTCGTGGTCGGCACGTCCGAGGGACTGGAAGCCGCCGCCAAGATCCTCAAGCACGGCTGATGGATCACACCGCACTTTCGCTGATCGAACTCGGCGCGGTCTTCTTCGTGCTCGGCGCGCTGGGCAGGCTCGCCGGCCGGATCGGCCTCTCCCCCATCCCCCTGTATCTCCTCGGCGGCCTGTGCTTCGGCTCGGGCGGCCTGATCCCGCTCGCCGACATCGGCGATTTCGCCCACCTCGCCAGCGAAATCGGCGTGGTGCTGCTGCTTCTCCTGCTCGGCCTGGAGTACTCCGCGGCCGAACTGTTCACCGACATGCGGCGGTCGTGGACCGCGGGCCTGGTGGACATCGTGCTCAACGCCGCACCCGGCGCGGCGGTGGCGCTGATCCTGGGCTGGGGCCCGATCGGCGCGATCGTCATGGCGGGCGTCACGTACATCTCGTCGTCCGGCATCATCGCGAAGGTCCTCGGCGACCTCGGCCGGCTCGGCAACCGCGAAACGCCGGTGGTGCTGTCGATCCTCGTGTTCGAGGACCTCGTGATGGCGCTGTACCTGCCGATCCTGACCGCGGTTCTCGGCGGGGTGAGCCTGCTCGGCGGGCTGGAAGCCGTGGGGATTTCGCTGCTGGTGATCACGGTGGTGCTGGTGATCGCGCTGAAGTTCGGGCGCTATGTGTCGGCGCTGGTGGACAGCGACGACCGGGAAGTGTTCCTGCTCAAGATCCTCGGCGCCGCCCTGCTGGTGGCCGGGATCGCTTCGGCACTGCAGGTGTCGGCGGCGGTCGGGGCGTTCCTGCTGGGAATCGCGGTGTCCGGGTCGACCGCGCACAACGCGACCCGGCTGCTGGAACCGCTGCGGGACCTCTTTGCTGCGATGTTCTTCGTGGTGTTCGGGCTGAACACCAACCCGGCGTCGATCCCGCCGGTGCTGGGATGGGCCGCGGTGCTCGCGGTCGTGACGACGCTGACGAAGGTGGCCACCGGCTGGTGGGCTGCCCGCAGGCAGAAAATCGGTCGGCTCGGCCGCGCCCGCGCCGGGGCGGCTTTGGTTGCGCGGGGCGAGTTTTCGATCGTCATCGCCGGGCTGGCGGTTACCGCTGGAGCTGTCGATGGCGAACTGGCCGCACTGGCGACGGCTTACGTGCTGCTGATGGCGATCCTCGGGCCGACGGCGGCTCGGGTGGTCGAGCCGATCGCGAAAGCCTTCCAGCGCAAGGCAGCCGCGAAAGAAACCGTCACCGCAAGCTGACCCAATAAAGAAAAGGGCTCGCGCCGTTCGACGCGGGCCCTTTTCTTGCCTCCAGCAATGCCACCAGAATTTGTAGCCGATCACACCTTCGCAGGATAATCGATTATCCTGCAAACAAAATAGACGGGAACCGGAAACGCCCCCCCGGTCAGTTTAGAGCTTCACTCACGTTATGAAGCGACTTCCGGATTGGATCGCCGAAACCGCGCTTCCTCGTGGAAATTTACCGGACAATTATCCAGAACCCGCCCGATTATCCGACCGAAGAAGCTCCCCGGTGATAAATGCTCCGGGACAACACTTGTATTTATGCGAATGTTCGGAAGTCCCCTCAGCTTCTCATCGGCTTCGTTTTGAGACAACTCTAATGGGAGGACTTCCTCTGCGTCCGCAGGTTCTTCCACTCCGGCCACGACCAGCGGGTCCTCTTCCTCAGCGTCACTATCAGCCGCAAGCTCGACCCCGTCGGCATCGACCCACTCCGGGACGACTAGCGCGACAGCATCGTAGGCATCGTCCTCGCGGCCCAGCTTGCCCAAGAGGTCGACAATCCAAGCAGCAACCCTGGGCTTCTCCAGAAAAGCGGCGTGGTTGAGGCCGTAGATGAAGCCCAATGCAGCTTGCGGATGCCTTCCACGAAGATTCTTGGCGTCACCATAGCTTTCCTCGACACGATTCGCAGCATTGTTCCCAAAAGACGAGTCCATGCGTTTCGTGGAGATCATCAGCTCTGGCCCAGTATTCCAGGCTGACATCACTACGTCGACTTGCTTCACGTAGTTCTTTCCGAGAAGATTCGCACTCGCAGATATTTCGCCGTTGTAAGTCTTCTTTGAATTCAGCAACTCGACGAGAATCTTACGCTGATCCCGGGTCGCGCCCTTTAGCAGTTCAACCAAGGTAGAAGGCATTATCCGAGGGTGACTACAGCGCGGCCATACCCTGTCTGCTTCGAACCCAGCACGTCGCAGCTCATAAGCCGCCCAAACATCGAAAGCAAGAGCAGGCACACCCGACTGCGAAGTCGCTCCGAGCAGCAGCGGGACGCCGAGCAGCTTCCGCAACGTGACATAATCCGGCACATAGTGGGGCCCAGCAGAGCCCGGTCGCCACGGATTTGAATACCCGTCGCTAGAGCTGACTTCGACGATCCGATCGAACAGCCCCCATGCCTCAGACTTTACAGTCTTGCTGACCAAGTCAGCCTCCTTCAATCGTCGATAGGCGACGCACAATCCCCGCCCCCACAGGTTAAGACGTCAACGCTTAATTCTTTCCCGCGGACAAGAGTTCGTACTCTTCCAGATCGATTTCGTAAACCTTCGCCGCTGCCCTGGTCGCAGCCTCTGTATCACGAGAACGAAACGCTGACTTCAATTCAGCAGATATCATTCTATCCAGCGAGGATGGGCGAGGAACCCTGATTTTCTTGAGATACTGCGCCTGAAACCGAAGCGTTCCGCCACGCATGCGCACACAATAGGCTTCGATGAATGCTTGTGATACCCGCGAAAGAAGCAAACCCCCAAGAACCTCAAGGTCCCAAATATCGGAGACAATGTAGTACAGGTTGTGATGCGGATAGAAGCCACCCGGCTCATAGACAGGATGTATCGCAGACTTCATATCCTGGAGCAGCAACTTCGGCCGCGCGAGCAGGTCAGCGTGCACTTTGTCGATCGTCCTATACCAGCGAGCCGGAGCTTTCTTAGCTACATGCCGCGTCCTCAACTGCGGATGCCTTGAGAAGTACTCGCTCATTTGCGGGTAATCCTCGAGTTCCACGAGAGAACCGTCCTCCGACCACGGGTTGATCAGATAGTTCCCTTGCCACTCAAAATTTCCGGACATCAGGTCGCCGCTCATCGCCATAGGCAGTATGCGATCCGACTCGACTGCACTGCCATCCTTGGTAATATAGACTTTGTCGGCACCAGTCGCGACGCCAATCGAAACACGAGTCCCAGTGTTTTCAGGATCATGAAGCGGATAGTATCGGTCATTCAAATGCTCGACTAAAGCAAGACGAGCAGGCGTGCCAGTCGGCCATAAGTCGCTTCCGCCGAACCAATGAGGCAGTCGATGAGCCTTCACCCCAGGTCCCGAGAAGGCCGCACTTCTGCCTCTGGTCGACCACTTCACCAGTGATTTAGCCGAATTTTCGGAGAAGCTATCTTCCATATCAGCGACGACGACAGGGCCTTGCGCCTTGTTTGCTATGACTGTAATGGCCGGATATGCGGACACTTTTTCTTCAAACGCATCCACACCATGCATTGTCCAAACTTGCTCGACGGAATATTCACGAGAGACCAGTTCCCGCAACGCTGCGCCATACTGGTTCCGCATCCATCGATCCGCACAAATAAAACCGACCTTGCCGTCCGCCTTCAGGATACTGAGGCACCGCTCAAAGAATCCGACGTAAATGTCCCCGCGTCCGCGCATGGTTTGCCAAGCGGTTCGATATTTGACAGCTACCTCGTTTGACAAGTCGTCATACCGGATGTACGGGGGGTTTCCGACTGCGAAGTCGGCTTCCCGGTCATCGTCGTCATCCAGCAAGAAATCTGCCCGTCTCACCCAGCTTCGTGCCAGACCAGCTGCCACCGGCGCGGACGCCCCGGCGGCAGCGAGCAGGTCGCGGCACACAAGCCGGGCAGCTCGCACGTTCCCTGGCTGAAGGTCATACGCACGGATAGCACCGTCCAAGGACCGAAGATCACGGTCCGCGTTCTGCGCAGACCTAATCAACCGCTCGACCGCAGGCCGAAGGAAGGCACCAGTACCACATGAAGGTTCGACGAGGCGAAGCTCGCCGAGGTCTCGATCGGCGTCGTAACCGACCAAGTCAAGCAGTACGTCTACCACCCAGCGACGTGTAAAAACTTCACCGTGGTTCTGATCGAGTGCGGGCATGGTCGCGGTCACGCCGACCACTCTAGAAGTGGGGTACGACAGTCTCAGAAGCGACACGCATGTCGGGTCGGCCACGCCACCACGGATCGTGACCGACCCGACATGCGAGCAGAGAGGTGCTCCGCCGCCGCACGCTTCGATCTCCAGCTCAGCGCAGGTCGAACCGCGCCGCGGCCGGGACGTGCGCCAGCGGGCCCGCCGGAGCGGATTCCGTCCGCGGACGCGCCGGAACCGTGCCGACCAGCGGGATCCGGGCCGAGGTCTTGGCCAGGTCGATGGTCAGCTTCGGCGGGTTCGCCGGTGCGGTGATGAAATTGGCGTCCGTGCCGCCGATCACCAGTGCCAGCCGGTGTCCGGCCGGGACGATGTGGTCGGTGCTCGCCAGGCGGAACGTCATCGTGTACGCCTTGCCCGGCGTCAGCCGCGCTTCGCGGCTCAGGGACTGGTAGTTCGCCAGGTCCGCCCAGCCTCGGCTGATGATCGTGTAGTCCACGTTCGTCGTGTCCGCGCTGGTCACCTTGTAGCAAGCACTGTCGCCGTCGGTGCTCGAACCCCAGCACGTGCGGTCCGTGCCGGTCACGATTCCTTCGCCAGAGCCCGAGAAATTGCGGATCTTCGCGGGGCCGTAGTCCACCAGCATCGCCGACAGATGCGCGGTCGGAGTGCTCGGCGTGGCCGTCACGGTGATCGACGAGGTGCCCGAGACCTGCACCGGCGAAGAGAGCGCGCTAGTGCTGTACAGGACGCGGTTCGGCGATGTGCCCGACGGGTTCGCCGCCCACTCGTTCTCGCCGATCTTCGGGTTGTCGGTGAACGACGCGCTGCCCCGGCCACCCGCAGTGCCGAGCGTGCCGACGCCAGCGGTACGGCCCGGCTGCGGTCGCAACACCATCGCCTTGGTGCCCGGCGCGGGGTAGGTCGCTTCGTTGACCCACTGGTCCGGCTGGCGTTCGACGGTCGCCTGCGGTTCCTTCTCGATGCCGTTGTCGATGCCCATCAGGTAGTGGTCGAACCACCGGTGCAGGGTGTCGACCCACTCGGTGCGGCGGTAGTCGAACGGGTCGACGTGGCCGGTCTGGGCGAGCCAGATCTTGCGCTGCACGCCCTTCGCGGCGAGCGCGTCCCACCATTGGCCGTAGTTGATCGGCATGACGTTCAGGTCGTTGACGCCGTGCGAAATGAACACGGAGGCGCGCACGTTCTTCGCGTTCGCCACGTAGTCGCGCTCCGCCCACAGCGGGCCGTAGTCGCCGTTCTCGGTCGCGCCCTCGGCGAGTTTCCGGTTCTGCGCCGAACAATCCTGGCCGCCGTTGCGCCGCTCGACGGTCTGCGCGAGCCCGTCCGGGTTGAAGCCGAACGACGCGCCGTCCGAGCGGTAATAGTCGTACCAGGAGCTGATCGCGGAGATCGGCACGATGGTCTTGAGTCCTTCGACGCCGGTCGAGGCGACGCCGTTGGCGATGGTGCCGTCGTAGGACTTGCCGATCATCCCGACGCCGCCGTCGCTCCAGCCCGCCGACATCTTCGTGCCGCCGGTTTTCGCGGTGTAGCCCGTCGCGCGGCCGTTCAGCCAGTCGACGACCTTCTTCGCCGACTGGACGTCCGAGTTGCCGCCGACGTCCACGCACCCGGTCGACCGGTTGGTGCCCGCGAGGTCCACGAGCACCACCGCGTACCCGCGCGGCACGAAGTAGTTGTCGTAGAACAGCGGGAAACCGACCGGGCGGCCCTGCGCGTCGTACGTCTTGAACTGGGTTTCGTTGCCGCGCCCCACCGAGGAGTAGTACGGGCTGGCGTCCATGATCACCGGGATCTTCTTGCCCGCCTCGGCCGGTTCCTTCGGTCGCACGATGTCCGCGGCGACCCGGTCCGGCACGCCGTCCCCGTCGCCGTCCCGGCCGAGGTCGACCCACACCGTTTCGCGGATCGCCCCGGCGTAGTCGTACTGCGGCTCCGTGGCGGTTCTCGCCGGGGCGGCCGTCGCGGCCGCCGGCACCACCACTCCCGCGGCCAGCACCGCGGCGGCGCACAGCCCTGTCAGCACACGCATTCCCGTCGCCCTCCAGAGTCGTCGTCGGGTACCGACAACTCTGGTCGGGGCGCGGGCTCCGGCAGCAGGGCCGAAAGTGGGGAACCGGTCAGAGTCCCACGGTGCGGTACAGCGTGCCGACCTCGCCGCGGTTCAGCCTGCGGATCGTGCCCTGGCGCTGGTTGCCCAGCTGCACGTCGCCGACCGCGGTGCGCACCAGCTTGCGGACCGGGTGCCCGGTGGCCGCCATGAGCCTGCGCACGATGTGCTTGCGGCCCTCGTGGATCACCAGCTCGATCATGCTCCGGCCGGAATGCATGTCCTTGACCCGGAACTGGTCGACCTTCACGATCCCGTCCGGCAGCTCCCAGCCCGCGCGCAGCTCCTTGCCGAGCCCGCGCGGCACCAGCCCCTCGACCTCCGCGAAGTACGTCTTGAGCACCCGGTACGACGGGTGCATCAGCCGGTGCCCGAGGTCGCCGTCGTTGGTCAGCAGCAGCAGGCCCTCGGTGTTCTCGTCGAGCCGTCCGACGTGCACGACGCCCGGGGTCTCCTCCCACCGGCCGCGCAGGTAGTCGCCGACGCACGGGCGGCCCCGGTCGTCCGACATCGTGGAGTGCACGCCCTTGGGCTTGTTGAACGCGAGGTACACGAGGTCGTCGCGGAGGTTGACCCGCGTGCCGTCGACGTGGATCACCGCCTCGTCCGGGTGCACGCGGCGGCCCAGTTCGGTGACGACCTCGCCGTCCACCTCCACCCGGCCGGCCGCGATCAGGTCCTCGGCGGCCCGGCGCGACGCCACGCCCGCCTGCGACAGGACCTTCTGCAGGCGGATGCCGTCGGGGTGTTGCTCAGATGTCATCGATGGTGTCCACTTCGGGTAGCAGCGGAGCGATCGGGGGCAGGTCGTTCAGCGACGACAGCCCCAGTCGCTCCAGGAACAGCTCGGTCGTCACGTACAGCGTGCCCGTGGTCTCCGGGTCGGTGCCCATCTCCTCGATGAGCCCCCGCGCCAGCAGGGTCCGGATCACGCCGTCCACGTTCACCCCGCGCACCGCCGCGACCCGGGCCCGGGTGACCGGCTGCCGGTACGCGATCACGGCGAGGCTCTCCAGCGCGGCCCTGGTCAGCTTCGACCGCTGGCCGTCCAGCAGGAGCTTCTCCACGAACGGGGCGTAGGTGTCCCTAGTGTAGAACCGCCACCCTTCGCCGACGCGCCGCAGGTCGATCCCGCTGGCCCGCTCGGTGAACTTCTGCGCCATCGTCCGCAGCGCGACGGTCACCCTGGCGACCGGCTGGTCCAGCGTTTCGGCGAGGGAATCCTCCGCGATCGGCGAGTCCACGACGAGCAGCAGCGCTTCGAGAGCGGCTTCGAGCGCCTCGTCCGACTCGACGCTGGGCAGGCCGCTGTCGACGGCGACCAGACCTTCGTCGTCGGACGGCTCCGCGGCTTCGGGCTCCGGCGCGGGTTCGGCTTCAGCGGATTCCGGCTCGGTTTCGGCTGGCTCCGGCGCTTCGGCTTCCGGCGCGGGTTCCGGCTCGACGGCCTCCACAGGCTCGGCCTCGTTTTCCGGCTGCGGCGCGGTTTCCGGCTCAGTCTCGTCCGGCCCGGCCGCAGCCTGTTCGGCCTCGACCTGAGCCTCTTCCGCCGGAGCGTCCGGCGCCGCCGGAGTCTCCTCCCGCTCCGGTGCGCGGTCGTCTTCGGTGCTCACCCGTATTCCTCCTCATCGGCCGCCGCGCGGTCGTGCTCGGCGGCGACGGACGCCTCGGCCACGCTGCCGCCGGTCCAGCGGACGTGCAGTTCCGCCAATGCCTCCAGCTGGTCGAACTGCACCGACGACTCGCGGTACAGCTCCAGCAGCGCGAGGAACCGCGCCACGACCTCGACCGTGTGCTCGCAGTCCGAGGTCAGTTCCTTGAACGTCGCCTGCCCGGCCTCGGCGAGCTTGAGCCGCAGCAGCGCGGCGTGCTCGCGCACGGACACCCGGCCCATGTGGATGTGCGCGATCGACACCTGCGGCGGCGGTTTCGGCCGGAACACCGCGACCGCGATCTCCGCGAACCGCTCCGGCGTGACGCCGAGCATCACCTCCGGCAGCAGCCCGAGGTACCGCTCCTCCAGCGCCACCGACCGCGGGTACCGCCGCAGCGCGCCTTCCTCCAGCTCGCCGAACAGCGCGGCCACCTGCTTGTACGCGCGGTACTGCAGCATCCGCGCGAACAGCACGTCGCGGGCTTCCAGCAGCGCGAGGTCGTCCTCGTTCTCGACCTCGGCCGCGGGCAGCAGCCGGGCGGCCTTGAGGTCGAGCAGGGTCGCCGCGATCACCAGGAACTCGGTGGTCTCGTCGAGGTTCCAGTCCGGGCCGAGGGCGCGGGTGTAGGCGATGAAGTCGTCGGTGACCGTGTGCAGCGCGACCTCGGTGACGTCCAGCTGGTGCTGCGAGATCAGCTGCAGCAGCAGGTCGAACGGGCCCTCGAAGTTCTGCAGCCGCACCTTGAACTTCGAGGAGCCCTCGTCGGCGGCGTATCCCTCGGGGATGGTGCCGCCGTGCACCGTCTCGTGCACGGCCGGAGCCTCGGCGGGCCCGGGGGCTTCCGGAGCGTCGGTCTCCTCCGGAGCCTCCGCGGCCGCCGTGCTTTCCGGAGCCGCTGCGCCGGGTTCCTCCGCGCCGCGCGTGCTTTCGGCGGCTGCCGCTTCCGGCTCCGGCAGCTCGGCCGATGCCGGTTCGTCCATCAGCCCTCGGTTCCGCCGTCCTCGCCGTTCGCCCGCAATCGCTGCACCAGCACGGAGTCCTCGCCGCGCTGGTCGAAGTCGGCGAGCAGCACGGCGACCGCCTCGCGGACCAGCCTGCCGCGGTCGACGACCAGGTCGTGCTTGGCGCGCAGGTTCAGCCGGGCCTGCTCCATCGCGAGCAGTTCCTCGCCGGAGACGTACACGGTGATCTTCGCGTCGTGTTTGGTGCGCCCGGACCCGCTGCGCGCCGCGTTGCGGGCCAGCTGGTCGGCGTCCGCCGGAGCGCTCGGCTTGCGCGGCGGGGCCACCGGTTCCGCCGGAGCGGGCACGGCGGGACGTTCGAGCGCGGGGGTCGCCGGACTGGAGGTGAGGCGGAACAGCTCCGACGCTCCGGGCAGGGAAGCGCGCCTGCTCACCGAGCGATCACCTCGCGGGCCAGCGCGCGGTAAGCCGCGGCGCCGGCGGACTTGGGGGCCCAGGTCGTGATGGGCTCGCCCGCGACCGTCGTCTCGGGGAACCGCACGGTGCGGTTGATCACCGTGTCGAACACGGTGTCGCCGAATGCCTCGACCACGCGAGCCATGACCTCCTTCGAGTGCAGGGTTCTCGGGTCGTACATCGTGGCGAGAATCCCCGTGATGTCCAGTTTGGGGTTGAGGCGTTCCTGCACCTTCTCGATCGTGTCGATCAGGAGCGCGACGCCTCGCAGACTGAAGAACTCGCACTCCAGGGGGATGATCACACCGTCCGCGGCGGTCAATGCGTTCACCGTCAACAGGCCGAGCGAGGGCTGGCAGTCGACAAGAACATAGTCGTAGTCGTTCATCACCGGACGAAGGACCCGTAACAACGTGTGCTCGCGCCCTACCTCTGCGACGAGCTGGACCTCCGCCGCGGACAGGTCGATGTTGCTCGGCAGCAGGTCAACGCCGTCGACGCGGGTTTTGCGGAGCACGTCCTCGATCTGCACCGAGCGCTCCATGATGACGTTGTAGACCGTCTGGTCCAGTTCGTGCGGCTGGATGCCGAGCCCGACCGACAGCGCGCCTTGCGGGTCGAAGTCGACCAGCAGCACCCGGCGGCCGCATTCGGCGAGCGCGGCGCCGAGGTTGATCGTGGACGTGGTCTTGCCGACCCCGCCCTTCTGGTTGCACATGGCGAGCACCTTCGCCGGGCCGTGCCGCTCGAGCGGCGGCGGCTCGGGGATCTCGCGCAGCGGGCGCCCGGTCGGCCCGATCCCGCTCTCCGCGCGCTCCTTCGCCCGCATCCGGGCGCGTTCGGCGCGGGTCAGCGGCCGTTCCGGCTCGTCGCCCTCGTGGTCCGCCGGCGTGGCGATCCGCGCGTGCTCGAGGTTCGCCGCGGCCGAACCGGAGGACCCGGAAGACACAGCGGGCCCGGACGACGCAGCGGGCCCGGCGGACACTGCCGGCCCAGCTGGCCCGGCGGGCGCTGCCGGGTCCTCCGGCTGGTTCGGAGTCGGTGTCGACATGGCGCGAAAGCTCCTTGTTCGGCGGGGTCTCCGGCAGCCTATGCGGATTTCCGGAGCACCGGCAAAGCGCCGCGCCGGGCCGCACGGGCCGAGTCACCGCAGCGTGGGAAGGCCCTGAGGCGGTTCGGACGTTCAGCCCAGCGCGCGCGGATGCGCGGTGGCGTAGACCTCTCGCAGCGTCGTGACCGTGACGAGCGTGTACACCTGGGTCGTGGTCACCGAGGCGTGGCCGAGCAGTTCCTGCACCACGCGGACGTCCGCGCCGCCCTCGAGCAGGTGGGTCGCGAACGAGTGGCGCAGGGTGTGCGGCGACACCGCGGCGGTGATCCCGGCCCGCTCGGCGGTGTCCTTGAGCACCTGCCACGCGCTTTGCCGGGACAGCCGGCTGCCGCGGGCGTTGAGGAAGATCGCGGACGTGCCCCGGCCGTTCGCGGCGAGCGCGGGACGGGCGCGGACCAGGTACGCGTCGAGTGCTTCCAATGCGGGACGGCCGATCGGCACCAGCCGTTGCTTGCCGCCCTTGCCGTCGAGCAGGACGGTGCGCTCGGTCTCGTCCACATCGTCCACGTCGAGCCCGACGGCCTCGGAGATCCGGGCTCCGGTCGAGTAGAGCAGTTCCAGCAGCGCACGGTCGCGCAAGGCGCGTTCGCCGTCCGGCGGCGGGGTGTCGAGCAGCTTCAGGACGTCCGCGACCGGCAACGCCTTGGGCAGCCGTTTCGCCGCGGCCGGCGGGCGGACGTCGCGGGCCGGGTCGTGTTCGGTGAGCCCGTCGGCGTGCGCGAACTTGTGCAGCCCGCGCACCGCGACGAGCGCCCGCGCGGCCGACGACGCCGCCAGCGGCTGGTGTTCTTCGTCGCCCTCGCGCAGCGCCGCTCCGAATGACGTGACATGCGCGGGCGTGACCTCGGTCAGCCGCACGATCCCCGCCGCTTCCAGATGGGCGGCGTAGCGGCGGAGGTCACGCGAGTAGCTGTCGAGGGTGTTGCGGGCGGTGCCGCGTTCGACGACGAGATGGTCGAGGTACGTGGCGATCGCGCCCCGCACCTCGACTCTCGCGTCATTCACGCCGCCACTCTAGGACGGCACACCGACAGAACCCGGAAATTCAGCCCTCGGCCAGTCGGCGAGCGAACCGCGTCGGCCGGTCCTGCCACGGCGCGTCGGCCGGGCGCGTCTCCGCCGCCCCGGTCAGCACCGCGTGCGCCGACAGCACGCCCGAGACGGTCGCGCCGTTGACCAGCTCGCCCGCCAGCGCCATCCGGACCGCCTCGGCGAGCGGGAACTTCCGCACCACCAGGTCGGCCTCCTCGTCGCCGAGCACCTCGCGGTCCACTTCGGACAGATCGCGCGCGAGGAAGACACGCACCACCTCGTCGGTGAACCCGGGCGAGGCCGCGACGTCGACCAGGGTGTCCCAGCGGGCCGCCGCCAGCCCGGATTCCTCGGCCAGCTCGCGCTTCGCCGCCTCGACCGGCTCCTCCCCCGGCTTGTCGATCAGCCCGGCGGGCAGCTCCCACAGCCTGCGCCCGAGCGGATGCCGGTACTGGTGCACGAGCGTGACGTTGTCCTCGCTGTCCAGCGCCGCGATCACCACCGCGCCGAGGTGTTCGACCACCTCGCGCTTGGCGGTTTCCCCGCCGGGCATCACGACGTCGTCGACCCGGAGGCCGACGACGCGTCCCACGTGGACGACCGTGCTGCCGGCGACGGAGAACTCGTGCGTGCCGGGCGCGCTCACCGAGCCGCCACGGGCGTTTCGGGGAGTTCGACCGGGAGCCGCTCGGCGACCTTGCGGTCCACGACGGCCTTCACGAACGCGCTGAACAGCGGGTGCGGCCGGGTCGGGCGGCTCTTCAGCTCGGGGTGCGCCTGGGTGCCCACGAAGAACGGGTGCTTGTCCGCGGGCAGTTCGACGAACTCGACGAGCCGGTCGTCCGGCGAGGTGCCGGAGAACACCAGTCCCGCGTCGCCGATCTGCTTGCGGTAGGCGTTGTTCACCTCGTAGCGGTGGCGGTGGCGCTCGGACACCTCGGTGGTGCCGTACGCCTTGGCGACCTGCGAACCCGCCTTGAGCTTCGCCGGGTACGCGCCGAGCCGCATCGTGCCGCCCATGTCGCGCTCGCCCGCGACGACGTCGCGCTGGTCGGCCATGGTCGAGATCACCGCGTGCTGGGTGTCCTCGTCGAACTCGGCCGAGTTCGCGCCCTCGATGCCCGCGAGGTTCCGCGCGCTCTCGATGACCATGCACTGCAGGCCGAGGCACAGCCCGAGCAGCGGGACGCCGTGCGTGCGCGCGTAGTGGATCGCGCCGACCTTGCCCTCGATGCCGCGGATGCCGAACCCGCCGGGGATCAGCACACCGTCCACATCGGACAGCACGGACGCCGCGCCGGATTCGGTCTGCGCGTCGTCCGAGGCGACCCAGACGATCTCGACCTTGGCGCGGTGCGCGAACCCGCCCGCGCGCAGCGCCTCGGTGACCGAGAGGTACGCGTCCGGCAGGTCGATGTACTTGCCCACCACGGCGACCCGGACGATCTCGCTCGGGTTGTGCACGCGGTCGAGCAGGTCGCCCCACACCGTCCAGTCGACGTCCCGGAACGGCAGGCCCAGCCGGCGCACCACGTACGCGTCGAGCGCCTCGCCGTGCAGCACCTTCGGGATGTCGTAGATCGAGCGCGCGTCCGGGCAGGCGATGACCGCCTCGGTGTCGACGTCGCACATCAGGCCGATCTTGCGCTTGAGGTCGTCCGGGATCTCCCGGTCCGCGCGGCACACCAGCGCGTCCGGCTGGATGCCGATGTTGCGCAGCGCGGCGACCGAGTGCTGGGTCGGCTTGGTCTTGAGCTCGCCCGAGGGGGCGAGGTACGGCACCAGCGACACGTGCAGGAAGAAGCACTGGTCGCGGCCGACGTCGTGGCGCACCTGGCGGCACGCCTCGAGGAACGGCAGCGACTCGATGTCGCCGACCGTGCCGCCGACCTCGGTGATCACCACGTCCGGCGCGACGCCGTTCTCGTCCGGCCCGGCCGCGGCGGTGATCCGCGCCTTGATCTCGTCGGTGATGTGCGGGATCACCTGGACGGTGTCGCCGAGGTACTCGCCGCGGCGTTCCTTGGCGATCACCTCCGAGTACACCTGTCCGGTGGTGACGTTCGCCTTGCCGTCGAGAGAGCGGTCGAGGAAGCGCTCGTAGTGCCCGATGTCGAGATCGGTCTCGGCGCCGTCGTCGGTGACGAACACCTCGCCGTGCTGGAACGGGTTCATCGTCCCGGGGTCGACATTGAGGTACGGGTCGAGCTTCTGCATCGTGACGCGAAGTCCGCGCGAAGTGAGCAGCTGTCCGAGGCTGGACGCCGTCAGACCCTTACCCAGAGAGGAGGCAACGCCTCCGGTGACAAAGACATACTTGGTAGCCCGCGACTGAAGTCCCACGGGCCGCCAGCATATCCCACTCCCGGCAGATCGCTCGCCGACGCCTCTTCCCGGCGCGGCGGAATCGGTTCACCCGCGCCGCGCTAGGCTGCGCGCGTGCCGAACATCCGCGATGACCACTGGACCGCCCCCGTCGCGGGCGCCTCGCTGGACGCCGCGGTGCGCGTCCCCGGATCGAAGTCGATCACCAACCGGGCCTACGTGCTCGCCGCGCTCGCGAGCGCCCCCACGCGGGTGCGCCATCCGCTCGATTCGCGCGACACCCGGCTGATGCTGGCCGCGCTCGCCTCGCTGGGCGCGCTTTCGGAAGAGACCATCGACGGCTTCCTCGTCCACCCGCTGGGCACCATCAGCGGCCGCGGCGACGAAGCGACCGTCACGCTCGGCAACGCCGGCACGGTCGCCCGCTTCACGCCCGCGCTCGCCACCCTCGGCGACGCGTCGGTGCAGTTCGACGGCGACGAGGCGATCCGCCGCCGCCCGATCGACCCGCTGCTGGCCGCGCTGCGCAAGCTCGGCGCGCGGATCGACGACGGCGGACGCGGCGCGCCGCCGTTCACCGTGCACGGCACCGGCGGGCTGCGCGGCGGCCGGGTGGACCTCGATTCGTCGGCCTCCAGCCAGTTCCTGTCCGCGCTGCTGCTCGCCGGTCCGGCCTTCGAGCGGGGCGTGACGGTGCGGCTGGTCGGCGGCGCCCCGCCGAGCGAACCGCACATCGCGATGACGCTGGACATGCTGCGCCGGTTCGGGGCCACAGTGGAGCGTTCCGGCACGGAATTCCACGTGGAGCCGGCGAAACTGTCGTGCCCGGAGTACGTCGTGGAGCCGGATCTGTCCACCGCGGCCCCGTTCGTGGCCGCCGCGGTCGTCGGCGGCGGGACGGTCCGGGTGCACGGCTGGCCGAAGCAGACCACGCAGCCGGGCGACTGGCTGCGCGGACTGGTGACCGAACTGGGCGCGAAAGCGACGCTGGACGACGACGGCCTGGTCGTCACCGGCGGCGGCGCGTTCCCCGGCATCGACCTCGACCTGCACGAGGTCGGCGAACTGACCCCGGTCATCGCGGCGATGCTGTGCTTCGCCGAGAGCCCGTCGAGCATCACCGGCGTCGCGCACCTGCGCGGCCACGAGACCGATCGGCTCACCGCACTGGCGACCGAACTGTCCGGCCTGGGCGCGGGCGTCACCGAACTCGAGGACGGCCTGGAAATCACTCCCGCCCCGATGCACGGCGGCGTCTTCCACACCTACGAAGACCACCGGCTGGTGATGGCGGCGGCGGTGCTGGGGCTGCGCGTGCCCGGCGTGCTGGTCGAGAACCCGGACACGGTCGGCAAGACGTTCCCGAAGTTCGTCGAGACGTGGAGCGACGCCGTCAGCTGAGCAACCGGCGGACCTCCTCCGCCACCACCTCGGGGTCGGTGACCGGCACCAAATGCCCCGACTCCTCCGCGATCCGGTGCCGCCCCCGCGACGACACCCGTTGCGCGTGCGCGGCATTCGCCTCCGCACGCACCGCGGCGTTCATCCCGTCCCCAGCCCGGCCGCCGGACACAACCGTCACCGGACAACCGTTCAGCGCGGGCGGATTCGTCCGCCAGGTTTCCAGTTCGTCGAGGAAGGTCCGCGCCTGCTCGGTCTGAGTGCGCAACACCTGCGGGGTAAAGCCCTCCCGCACCAGATCGCGCCGGACGTCTTCGGGCGCGGCCCGCAGCATGGGGCGGTACAAGAACTTCAGCAATCCGGTCGCCGCGAGGATCCGGCCCGTGCGCAGCAGTTTCCGTTCGAGGCTGCGGAATTGCGGCGAGAACAGCACTTCCGCCGCCTCGTCGGTCGGGTCGACCAGGACCAGCCCCGACACCTGAGCGGAAGTCCGGGACGCGGCGAGCCGCACGATCGGTCCCCCGGCGCTGTGCCCGACGAGCACGTACGGCCCCGGCCCGAAGTGGCTCAGGACGTCCACGAGATCGTCGGCCATCCGGTCCAGCGTGCGCCCGGCCGGATCCGGCGCGCTGCGGCCGAGCCCGGACCGGTCGTACACCACCGCCCGTGCGAACTCGCCGACCAGCGGCTGCACGAGCCCCCACGACGACCGGCTCGCCGCCGCGCCCGCCTCGAACACGACCGTCGGCGCGTTCTCCGGGCCCCGCAGCACCATCGCGTACAGCCGTCGTCCGTCCTTGGCGGACACCCACTCCGGCTCGCCCTGCACGTGCGCCACCAGCGACCCCCTCGCTTCAAGTTAGGGTCACCTTACTAGAGGTCAGCCCGCGGGACGCTCGTCCCGCTCGTCGTCCCCGAAGAGGTCGCGCAACGTCACCGCGCGGTTGACCCGGACGTGCTCGGCGGCGTACTCGCGCGCCCGCTCCACGTCGCCGGACCCGATGGCGTCCACCAGGCGGCGGTGCTCGTCCAGCAGTTCGCCCCAGTGCTCGTTCTGGCTGGTCAGCCACCGCAGCTGACCCTCGAGCGGATGCAGCATCGTGGTGAGCAGCCGGTTGCCCGCGATGGCGATGATCTCGTCGTGCAGCCTGCTGTTGACCTCCGAAATCCGCGCGCCGTCACCGCCCTGGGTGACCCGCGCGGACTCCGCGAGCAGCCGCTCCAGCCGGCGCATCTCCGGCTTCCCGGCCCGTTCCGCGGCACGCGCGGCGGCGAGGCTCTCCAGCGCCTCCCGGACGTCGAACAGCTCCTCGACGTCCGCTCGCGCCAGCTGCCGCACCACCACCCGCCGGGGCGAGGGCACGACCACGAACCCCTCGGATTCCAGGCTGCGGATCGCCTCGCGCACCGGCACCCGCGAGACCCCGAGATCGTCGGCCAGTTCGCGCTCGACCAGCCGGTCCCCCGGCTTCAGCCGCCCGGTCAGGATCCGCTCCCGCAGCTCGTCGAGCACCCGGGCACGCGTCGCCGCGAGCGGCTGCCGCTCCTCCGTGGCGCCCACCTGACCCCCTCTCGCCGACACCGGCCATTCGCGAGTTTATCGGGCAGGGGGTTGACTCAGCAGACCTGCGGCGCGATATTTGGGATCCCAAGTTTGGGATCCCAAAGCTGCCGGCACGTCGACCGGAGGTCTGCAATGACGCACGCCCCGTCCACCGAAACCAGCGCGGACGTCCAGCCGAAACCCGACCCGCGGCTGTGGAACGAGGACCTGGCACCCGCCGAGGAGCGGCGATGGAAGGTCTACGACATCTTCGCGCTCTGGATGTCGGACGTGCACAACCTCGGCAACTACACCTTCGCGGCCGGCCTGTTCGTGCTCGGCTTGTCCGCCTGGCAGGTGTTCACCGCGCTGCTGTTCGGGTTCGTGATCATCTTCTTCGGGATGAACCTGATGGGCCGGATCGGGCAGCGCACCGGCGTCCCGTTCCCGGTGGTCGCGCGGATCAGCTTCGGCACGTTCGGCGCGAACCTGCCCGCGCTGATCCGCGCCGTGATCGCGATCTTCTGGTACGGCATCCAGACCTATCTCGCGAGCGTCGCGATCACCCTGCTCGTGCTGGCGATCGATCCCGGCCTGAAACCGCTGACCGAGCACAGTTTCCTCGGCCTGCACGCGCTCGGCTGGATGTGCTTCGTGGCGCTGTGGCTGGTGCAGGCGTTCGTGCTGACCCGCGGCATGGAGGCGGTGCGCAAATTCCAGGACTGGTGCGGCCCGCTGATCTGGATCGTGATGATCGCGCTCGCGGTGTGGATCCTCGCCGCGAGCCACTGGCACATCTCGTTCACCAGCAGCCCGCGGCGGCTGTCCGGCGGCGAGCAGGTGCGGCAGTGGTTCGGCGCGGCCGGGCTGATCCTGTCCACCTACGGCACGCTGATGCTCAACTTCTGCGACTTCTCCCGCAACGCCCCGGACCAGAAAACGGTGCGGCGCGGCAACTTCTGGGGCCTTCCGGTGAACTCGACGGCGTTCGCGCTGCTGTCGGTGATCGTCACCGCGGGCAGCCTGCAGGTGTTCGGCGAGGCGATCACCGACCCGGCCGAACTGCTCGCCCGCGTGCACAACACCCCGGTGCTGATCATCGGCGCGCTCACCTTCGCCATCGCCACGATGGGCGTCAACATCGTCGCGAACTTCGTCTCCCCCGCCTACGACCTGGCCAACATTTGGCCCAAGCGGATCTCGTTCACCGTCGGCGGGATGATCAGCGCCGTCGCCGCGCTGTGCGTGCTGCCGTGGAAGCTGTACTCGTCGCCGGTGGTGGTCAACTACTTCCTCGGCGGGCTCGGCGCGTTCCTCGGACCGCTGTTCGGGATCATGATCGTCGACTACTACCTGATCCGCCGCGGCAAGGTCGACGTCGAGCAATTGTTCGTGCGCGACGGCAAGTACCCCAAGGTGAATCCGCGCGCGATGGCGGCCTTCTTCCCGTGCGCGGTGCTCTCCGCGGTGATCGCGCTGGTGCCGTTCTTCGCGCCGGCCGCGCCGTACTCGTGGTTCCTCGGCACCGCCAGCGCCGGATTGCTCTACTACGCCGTTTCGTACCGCCAGCGGAGGGCTTGATGCGGATCCTCGTCACCAACTGCAACACCACCGAGGCCATGACGAAGGAGATCGAGACCGGGGCCCGGGCGGCGGCCAGCCCCGGCACCGAGATCGTCGCACTGACGCCGAAGTGGGGCCCGGAATCGGCGGAGGGCTGGCTGGACAGCTTCCTGTCCGCCGCCGCGGTGCTGGACCTGTTGCGCACCACCGGGGAAACGTTCGACGCGGTCGTCCTCGCCGGGTTCGGCGAGCACGGCCGCGAGGGCGCGCGGGAACTGCTGGACGTGCCGGTGGTCGACATCACCGAGGCCGCGGCGCATCTCGCCGGGCTGCTCGGCCGCCGGTACGGCGTGGTGACGACGCTGGACCGCACGTGCGGGCTGATCGAGGACAGCCTGCACTCGGCCGGAGTGGCCGCCAACTGCGTCGCGATCGTCGGCACCGGGCTGAGCGTGCTGGAGCTGCGCGACGAGGAACGCACGGAATCCGCCCTGCTCACCGCGGGATTGCGGGCGCGCGACGCCGGCGCCGAAGTGCTCGTGCTCGGCTGCGCCGGGATGACCGGGCTGGACCGCAAGATGTCGGCGATGCTCGACGTCCCGGTGGTCGACGGCGTCGCCGCCGCGGTCCGGCTCGCGGAATCACTGGTGGCACTGGGATTGCGCACCAGCCGGGCCGGTTCCTACGCGCGGCCGCTCGACAAGCACCGCACCTGGCCGGGCTGACCGCTCAGCCGCGCACCGGCACCCGGGCGCGCCCGGTCAGGGCTTTGCTCCACGGCAGCCGCCGCAGCACCTCGACGATCGCGAAGGTCAGCGCCACCGTCGCCGGGTACGCCACCAGCGTCGTCCACGGCGCGCCGTAGCGGTCGCCGACGAAGACGAACAGCGGGTCCAGCACCGCGATCGCGATCGGGTGGGTCAGGAACACCGCGAACGACCGGTTCACCGCCCAGGACACGAACCTCCCGCCGCGCTGCCTGCTCTCCGCCCATCGCGCGCCCGCGAGGTAGATGCCGGCGATCACCGCGACGAACCACGGGATCAGGTATGGGCGGAAAGCGTCCGACGCCATCTCCGGCCACTCTCCGAAGTGGACACTCACGAAGTAGCCGGTCTCCGCGATCGCGAGCCCGCCCGCCATCGCCAGCAGGACCCAGCGCGTGTGCGTGCGCAGCCAGGCGTGCACCGCCTCGAAATGCAGCGCCGCCGCGGCGCCGAGCAGCATGTAGAACTGGTAGACGAGGAAAGTCGCGAAGAACTTGCTGACGAACACGTAGCCCAGCGCGGCGGGCGGGTAGCTCATGAAGACCGCGACCGCGACCTGGATCGTGCCGGAGACCGCCAGCACGGTCCACGGACGGCGGCGGATCAGGTCGAACATCTTGGCCAGCAGCGGGAACAGCAGGTACACCTGCAGCGTCACCAGCATGAAATACATGTGGTACCAGGCGTTCCCGGTGAGCAGGTCCAGCCCGAGCGTGCGCAGCTGCGCGCCGACCGACCCGACCGGCTGGCCCGAGGTGATCAGCGTGTAGACCCGGTAGATGACCGTCCAGGTCACGTACGGAATGGCGACCAGCGGAAACCGCCTGCGCCAGAACTTCCCCGTCTGCACCGGCCGGTCCCGGTAGCCGAACACGAGCACGAACGCGGTCAGCGCGAAGAACGCCTCGCGGGTCAGGTGCAGCGGGGTCTGGATCGCGTCGGCGACGACGTCCTGCGGAAAGGTCGTGGAGCCGACCACGTGGATGAGGATGACCAGGGCGAACGTGACGACCCGGTACAAATCGAGCTGACGCAGGTGCGGCGATCGGACGGGCGCCGGCTCGTCCGCACGGACGAGCGGGATCTCGGTAGTGGTCATCGTTCGGCCGTGCTCCCGGGGTCGTTGGCGCTCATGGTGCCAGGCTCTCGTGCGCAGCTGTGAACCACCCATGATCTTCCTGAGACCCGCCTGATGCCGGACGGGACGAGTGTCGGATCAGCCACACCCGTACGGGTGAACCGGAACCCCGCGGTGGTCCGGACCACTCGCCCCGCTTGGAACAGGCCGTTCGTCGGGCCTTTCCGGACACTTCACCACAAAACGCCCAGGCGCGGAAATTGGTCTAGTCCACAGTATTGACTCCGGCTGTGCCCTGGTTCACATTCGACTACGGGCCGGCCCCCGCTCCTGCAGTGATCACCCGATGTCCGACGCTTGCCGCGCATTCCGGTGCGGCGGGCGGACTTCGCTTGTGCGAGGGAGAACCCTTATGCCCCACCGGACCCTGAGACCGCTGGCCGTGGCCTGCGCCGCCCTGGCCGCCGTGGTCGTGGCCGGTCTTACCATCCTGGCCCGGCCCGCCCCGGCCACCGCGACGCCCGCGCCCTCCTCGGGAGGCCTGCGCATCGCCTACTTCGACCAATGGAGCATCTACCAGAACGCCTACTACCTCAAGAACGTCGACAAGATCGCCGACAACATCGACTACCTGCTCTACGACTTCGAGAACATCGACCCGAACAACCTCACCTGCTTCGAGACGACCAAGGCGACCACCCCCGACCCGGGCGGCGAGGACGACCCGAACGCGGGCGACGGCGCGGGCGACCAGTTCGCCGACTACCAGAAGTCGTTCGGCTCGGACATCAGCGTCGACGGCACCGCCGACACCTACAACATGCCGATCGTCGGCAACTTCCACCAGCTGCAGGAACTCAAGGCCCGGCACCCGAAGCTGAAGGTGCTGCTGTCGCTCGGCGGCTGGACCTACTCGAAGTACTTCTCCGACGCCGCGGCCACGGACGCCTCCCGCAAGAAGTTCGTGAGCTCCTGCATCGACATGTTCATCAAGGGCAACATCCCGGCCGCGGGCGGCTTCGGCGGCCCCGGCACCGCCGCGAACATCTTCGACGGGTTCGACATCGACTGGGAGTACCCGGCGCACCCCGGCGGCCACACGGGCAACCACTACAGCCCCAACGACACCCAGAACTTCACCTCGCTGCTCGCCGAGTTCCGCGGCCAGCTCGACGCGCTGGGCAAGCACTACGCGCTTTCCGCCGCCCTGCCCGGCGGCCAGGACAAGATCGCGAAGATCCAGACCGACAAGATCCACCAGTACATGGACTTCGCGGACCCGATGACCTACGACATGCACGGCGCGTGGGACAAGACCGGTCCGACGAACTTCCAGGATCCGCTCTACCCCTCGCCGAACGACCCGTCGACGCCCATTCCGCCGGGCACCGAGAAATACACCATCGACCAGGTGATGAAGGCTTACACGCAAGGAGATCCGGCGTACGGCATCCCCGGCGGGTTCCCGGCTTCGAAGCTGACCTTGGGCATCCCGTTCTACTACCGGGGCTGGACCGGTGTTCCGGCCGGCTCGAACCACGGGCTTTACCAGACGGCGACCGGTCCGTCCGCTCCGCATCCGTTGAGCGGCAACGTGCCCGGCGTCGCGATGTACAAGGAACTCACCGGCGTGGTCGACAACCCGGCGACCACGTTCTGGGACCCGACAACGCAATCCGCGTGGTTCTACGACGGGACGAGCTTCTACGGCGGTTCGTCGAAGCAGTCGATCAAGGCGCGCACCGATTACATCCATTGCAACGGCCTCGGCGGCGCGATGATGTTCTCGCTCTACGACCTCGACCCCGATTCGACGCTGTTCCACGCCGTGGTGGACGGGCTCGCCGCGCCGACGGAGGGCTGCTCCGGCCCGCCGCCGACCACCTCGACGACGCCCACCACCCCCACGACGCCGACCACCCCCACGACCCCGACCACGCCGACGACCCCGACCACGCCCACCACTCCCACGACTCCGCCGGGCGGCCAGTGCACCGCGGCGGCCTGGGATTCGGGCAAGGTCTACAACGGCGGCGCGGTCGTGTCGTACAACAACCACACCTGGACGGCGAAGTGGTGGACGCAGGGCGAGCAGCCCGGCACCTCGGACGTCTGGTCGGACAACGGAGCCTGCTCCGGCAGCGGCGGTCCCACCACCGCGTGCCCGGCGGCGTGGAACACCTCCCAGTCCTACAACGCCGGCGCGGTCGTGTCCTACAACGGCCATCGCTGGTCCGCCAAGTGGTGGACGCGAGGCGAAACGCCCGGCAGCGCCGCGGTCTGGGCCGACAACGGCACCTGCTGACCCCGCAGCAGGCGCGTGAATGACGGCGGCGCCGGGGTCTCCACCCCGACAGGAGACCCGGCGCCGCTGCCTTGCCTGTGCTGGTTTTCCCGCCCCGAAGGGAAACCGCCGCGTTGTCAGTGCACACAGTCGGCGGCGGTACCGGATTTCCTCACCCACGAAGGGAATCCGGTGCCGCCGCCGACTGGTGTGCGGGAGGCGAAAAGTCTCAGTTCCCCGAAGCGGTCACGCCCGGCGCGATCGCCTGCGCGTTGCCCGCGATGCCGTAGCGTCCCGAACCGCCGTTGAGCTGTTCCTGCAACGCCAGGATCGTCGCGACCCGGCCCGCGGCCGAATCCGCGTTGTCCACAGTGGACAGAATCGACGTGGCCGAGGTGTCCGCGCGCACCACCCCGATCGGGCCGGAGCCGCCCGCCGAACCCGGGTCCCCGGCGAGCACCGTGCCCGCGCCGGAGCGGTCCATCTGCGCGGCGAACCGCGCGATCGTCGCGGCCCGGTCCCCCGCGCCGTCGCCGGTCTGCTGTGCTCCGGTCAGCACGATCGCCAGCTGCGCCGGCTGCACGCCCTGGCTCGGCTTCACGAAACCGCCGTCGGTCAGCCCGCCGAGCGCGGCGGCGAGTTCGTCGCCGCTCGACTGCGGTTTCGCGCTCGCCTTGTCCAGCAGCAGCGTCGAGCCGAGCAGCGCGCCGGCGAGCGTGCCGGAGTCGCCCGCGGTCGGGAACTTCGCACCGGCCGGCTGCAGCCGCGTGACGACGTCGCGCAGCTGGTCGGCCTTCGCCGGATCGGTGAACGCGTCGGTGAGCTGGAGTTCGCCGGTGACCGAGGCGCCGGCCTGGCCGACGAGCTTCTTGAGCGCGTCGCGGTCGGCCGGGCGCGCGTCCTGCGTGGTGACGAGGACGACGCTGCGCTTGTCGAGCGCGCCCGCGACGACCTTCGGGCCCATCGTCCCGGCGAACGCGTCGGCGTCGGACAGCCGCGCGTTGAGCGAATTGCGCTGCGCTTCGAGATCGGCGACCTGCGTGCCGAGGTCTTTCTTCTGGTCCGCGAGCCCGGACAGCAGCGAACCGTTGAGCGCGGTCGAGCCCAGCACCACGCCGACGGCCAGCGCCAGGAAGCACGCGGTGATGGAAACGATGTGGTACCGCAGGGAAATCACGTGAAGAGACCCTTCACCCAGGCGACGAACGTGGACCAGGTGTGCTGGATCCACTCGAGATAGACGGAGCCGACGTCGGAGACCAGCAGCGCGGCGATGACGACGACGATGGCGGCGAGCACGAGCAGCGCGACCGCGCCGAGCGACACCCTGGCCCGGTGCAGCGTCGCGACGGCCTTGCCGTCGACCAGCTTCGTGCCGAGCTTGAGCCGAGTGAGGAACGTGGACGGGTTCGACCCGGACCGGCCGTGGTCGAGGAATTCCCGCAGCGTGGCCTGGAATCCGACGGTGACCACGAGGCTCGCGCCGTGCGCGTCGGCCAGCAGCAGCGCGAGGTCCTCGGCGTTGCCGGACGCGGGGAAGGTGACCGCGCCGATGCCCAGGTCCTGGATCCGCTCGACGCCCGGCGCGTGCCCGTCCGGCTGCGCGGGGACGACCACCTCGCCGCCGCTGCGCAGCGTCGCGGTGCCGATCCCGGTCGGGTCGCCGACCATGACGTCCGGCTGATAACCCTGCGCGCGCAGGGTGTCCGCGCCCGCGTCGACGCCGATCAGCACCGGCCGGTGCTCGCCGATGTACTTCTTGAGCTTCTTGAGGTCCTCGGCGTGCCCGTTCCCCGCGGCGACGACCAGCACGTGCCGGTCGCGCACCGGGACCTTCAGCTCCGGCACGCCGACGCCGTCGAGGATCAGCGTCCGCTCGCGGCGCAGGAACTCGATCGTGTTGGCGGAGAAGGCTTCCAGCTGGGTCGACATCCCGGCCTTCGCCTCGATCATCTGGTCGGCGACGCTTTCCGGGGTCTGCTCGACCCCGGTCGCCAGCTGCCGCTCCCCCAGGTAGACCGCGCCTTCGTGGACGCGCAGCTTCGTGCCGTCCTTGACGCTGCGCAACAGGTCCCCGCCGACCGAGTCGACCAGCGGGATGCCCGCCGCCACCAGGATTTCCGGGCCGAGGTTGGGGAACCGGCCGGAAATCGACGGGGACGCGTTGACCACCGCGGCGACCTCGGCGGCGACCAGCGCGTCGGCCGTGGCCCGGTCGAGGTCGAGCTGGTCCAGCACGACGATGTCGCCCGCGCTGACCCGGCGCAGCAGTTCCCTCGTGCGCCGGTCGACCCGCGCGACACCGATGACGCCGGGGAGGGCTTCTTGGTTCCGCGCGAGTAGACCAGTGAGCTTCATGTGGCTGATGGTGACAAATTTGTGCCGGGGTGCGGAGCCGACGCGCCGATGCGGACGTGACTCGTTGTGGTGAGCCATGTCGCGCGGTAGGCGGAGCCGGGGTTAACTGTGCGGTCCGCCCGCCTCGAAATCGAGGTTGGACCAGGGGCTCGCGGGATCGTTCAGCAGCCGGTGGCGCACCCGGGCGGCCGAAACGTATTCCGGCCCGAATTCCTCGCCGTCGAGCGCGAGCAGCCTGCCCAGCACGTATCCGGTGGACAATTCCGCCCAGGAACCGTGGTAACGCCGGGCGATCGCGCCGGCTTCCAGCACCATCAATTCCGCGGTGAGCGCGTCGCAGTACCCGACCGCCAGGCCCCAGCGCGCCAATTCGACCGCGCGGCCGACGTCCCAGCCGATGATGCTGTCCACCACGCCGTCCGGCTCGAGCAGGCCGTCGGCGCGGAACCGCTGTTCGTACCGGACGATCCGGCGCACCGCCTCGAGGAGCGGACCGGCCTGGTCCTCGGCGTCGTTGTCGGAGCACCACTGCCGGACCAGCTCGACCCAGCCGTAGACGTCCAGCGCCAGCCCGCTGCGGGCGCGCAGCACGAGCACGAGGTTCCCGGTGGTGAGCTGGTAGGAATCGCCGAGCAGCCGGTCCATCGCGGCCCGCCAGCCCGTCGCGTCCGCGACGCCCCACCAGTCGCGCAGGCCGCGGACCTCGGCGACGTAGTCGTGGTAGCGCGCGTCGAGGACGTTCCACGGTTCGGCCGACAGCACCGCCTGGTGCGCGCCGCAGGCGAGCGCGTGCGCGACCGGACCGTCGAGAAGTCCGTACCGGGCCGTGTAAAGCCGCTCGACCTGCTGCTCCACCGCGGTGACCCGGTGCGGGTTCGCGTCGACCCAGGGCAGCACGGCCGCCGCGCTCACCCGCCATTCGCCGAGCGTGCCGCGGTTGAACACGACCTGTTCCTCGTGGCCGAGACCGTGCGTGGCCCAATCGAGGTCGCCGCTGAGGAACACCACGTCCGCGCCGAAATCCGGCAGCGCGCCGCGGGTGAACACCTGCAGCGACGGTTCGCCGCCGTGCGCGCAGCAGACTTTCGCGGGCGACCAGGTCCGGTCCTGCGCGAGCCGTTGCGCCTCGTCCCGGTGGATCGGCACGAACAGCTCCTCGTCGCCGAGGAGTCCGAGGAAGCGGTCGAGATCGTCCTCCCGCCGCGCGCGGGCGAGTTCGGCTTCGACGTCGGCCAGCGTGGCCCAGGTCATGGAATCCGGTCAGCCCTTCTTCGCGCGCTTGCGCTTCGCGCCGGTGTTCTTCGCTTTGTCTTTCTCCGCCGTGGCAAGGAGTTCCTCGGCGTGCGCGCGGCCGGTCTCGGTGCCGTCCATGCCGGCGAGCATCCGGGCCAGCTCGCGCACCCGGTCGTCCTGGTCGAGCGTTTTCACGCCGCTGCGCGTGACGCCGCCGCTGGTTCCCTTGTCCACCACCAGATGCTGGTCGGCGAACGCGGCGACCTGCGGCAGGTGCGTGACCACGAGGACCTGGTGCGTGCGCGCGAGCCGCGCCAGCCGCCGTCCGATCTCGACCGCGGCCCGGCCGCCGACCCCGGCGTCGACCTCGTCGAACACCAGCGTCTGCACGGTGTCCGCGTGCGCCAGCACGACCTCGATCGCCAGCATCACCCGCGACAGCTCACCGCCCGAAGCGGCTTTGTGCACCGGCAGCGGCGGCGCGCCGTTGTGCGCCCGCAGCAGCAGTTCCACTTCGTCGACGCCGTCCGGGCCCGCGTGCACCGCGTGTCCGTCGATCGCGAGCGCCTGCCGGTCGCCGTGCTCGGCCGGACGCTGCTCGACGGTGATCTCCAGCTCCGCCTGCCCCATCGCGAGACCGGACAGCTCCTTGGTGATCGCCGTCGCCAGTTCCGCGGCCGCCTTGCCGCGCGCGGCGGAAACCTCGGTGGCGTGCGCGACCAGCTGCACGGCCAGCTCGTCCCGGCGCAACGCCAGCGCGGACAGGGCTTCTTCGGACGTGTCCATCGATTCGAGCCGCCGGCGCGCGTCTTCGGCCCACGCCAGCACTCCGTCGACATCCGCGGCGTACTTGCGGGTGAGGCGCTTGAGATCGGCCTGCCGCGCGAGCACCTTCTCCAGCAGCGCCGGGTCGGCGTCCAGGTTCTCGACGTAGCTGCCCAGCTCCGCGCCGACGTCGCTCAGCAGCGTGGACGCTTCTTCCAGCCGCGGAACGAGGTCGCTCAGCGCGGAATCCTCCGCCGACACCAGCCGCCGCACCGCCTCGCCGACCAGGCCGAGCGCGCCCGGCGCGTCCGGATCGCCGTCCTGCGCGCCGGACACCGCCGCGTGCGCCTCGGTGGCCGTCGCACGCAGTTCGTCGACCGCGGCGAGCCGTTTGATCTGCTCGGTGAGCTCGACGTCCTCGCCCGGTTCGGGAGCGACCGCGTCGATCTCGTTCAGCCCGTGCTTCAGCAGGTCCGCCTGCTGAGCCATCTCGCGGGAGCGGTTGGAGCGCTCGCTCAGCTCGGTGATGACGGCCAGCCATTCCTCGCGGACCTGGCGGTAGGCGGCGAGCGGCCGCCCGACGTCCTCGCCGGCGAACCGGTCGATGACCGCGCGCTGCTCGGCCGGGCGCAGCAGCCGCAGCTGGTCGTTCTGCCCGTGCACGGCGATCACCTGCTCGGACAGGTCGGACAGCACCCCGACCGGCACGGACCGGCCGCCGAGGTGCGCCCGCGAGCGCCCGTCGGCCGCGACCGTGCGCAGCGCGATGACGCTTCCGTCCTCGTCGACGTCGGCCCCCGCGTCGGTGACGATGCGGGCGGCCGCGTCGTCCTTGCCCACGGTGAACCGGCCCTCGACGAATGCCTTCAGCATCCCGTTCCGGACCTTCGACGCCTCGGCCCGTCCGCCCGAGAGCAGATGCAGCCCGGTGACGACCATGGTTTTGCCCGCACCCGTCTCACCGGTGACCACGGTGAAGCCCGCGTGCAGTTCCAGCAGGGCTTCCTCGATGACTCCGAGGCCCTGGATGCGCATCTCGGCCAGCACGACGCATACGGTAGCGGCCCGCACCGACCTTCTGTGCGTTCGAGGTCCGCTAACTCTTCTTTTCGCTGGTCGAACACTTGTGCGGGCGCGTCGCGGATCAGCCGCCCTGGCGCTCCCCGCCGCGCCGGTCGCGCCAGCTGCGCACCGGCAGGCCGAACTTGTACACCAGCCGGTCGGTGAACACGCCGTCCCACAGCCGCACCAGCCGCACCGGCTGCTTGCCGCAGACCACGCGCACCAGCGCGCCCGGCGGCAGGTCGAACGACCGCAGCCCGTCGCAGGTCAGCGCCGCCTTCGGGCCCTTCGGGTCGATGCCGACGGTGATCACCGACTCGGGTGACACGACGAGCGGACGGGAGAACATCGCGTGCGCGTTGCTCGGCACCACGAGCAGCGCCTCGACGTCCGGCCACAGCACCGGGCCGCCGGCGGAGAAGGCGTACGCGGTGGAACCGGTCGGCGTCGCGCACAGCACGCCGTCGCAGCCGAAGGACGACACCGGACGGCCGTCGACCTCGATCAGCGCGTCGAGCACCCGCTCGCGGCTGAACTTCTCGACGCTGGCCTCGTTGAGCGCCCAGGTCCGGTAGATCTCCGCGCCGTCGGCGGTGACCGTGACGTCGACCGTCATCCGGTCCTCGACGTGGTATTCGCGATCGACCACGCGCTGCACGGCGTCGGCGAGCGCGTCCGAATCGGCCTCGGCGAGGAAGCCGACGCGGCCGAGGTTCACGCCGAGCACCGGCACCTCGGCCGGGCGCGCGAGCTCCGCCGCGCGCAGCAGGGTCCCGTCGCCGCCGAGCACGAACACGAGTTCCGCGCCCTCGGCCGGGTTGTGCTCGGGCGCGACCACGGTGCACAGCTTCGCCATGCAGCCGTCCGGGTCGATCAGCTGGAGAACGTCCTCGTCGAGCACGCGCAGCCGGATCCCGGCCTTGGCGAACCGCTGGGACACCTCGCGGGCGGCCTCCCGGGTGGTGTCCCGGTCGGGGTGCACCACGAGGAGCACTTCACGTTCGGCGGTCACTGGGGTCCTTCCTGGACTGCGGTGCGCACGAGCCGTTCGGCGTCCTCGCTGCCCGCGTCTTCCGGCTCCGTTTTGCGGAGCCACACGAAGTATTCGACGTTCCCGGAGGGTCCCGGCAACGGGCTCGCGACGACCCCGCGCAGCGACAGGCCGAGCTTCGCGGCTTCGGCGAGCACGCCCAGCACGGATTCGACGCGCAGTTCCGGATCGCGCACCACGCCGCCGCTGCCGAGCCGGTCCTTGCCGACCTCGAACTGCGGTTTGACCATCGGCAGCAGATCCGCGCCGTCGCGCGCGCACTCGGCGAGCGCGGGCAGCACGAGCTTGAGCGAGATGAAGGAAAGGTCGCCGACGACGAGATCCACCTGCCCGCCGAGGACGTCCGGCGTCAGGTTACGGACGTTCGTGCGGTCGAGGACCACGACGCGATCGTCGGTCTGCAGCTTCCAGTCGAGCAGCCCGCGCCCGACGTCGGCGGCGATGACCTGGTCGGCGCCGTTGCGCAGCAGCACATCGGTGAACCCGCCGGTGGACGCGCCCGCGTCGAGACAGCGACGGCCCTCGACGGCCAGCCCCTCGGGACCGAAACGCTCAAGCGCGCCAAGGAGTTTGTGCGCACCGCGCGACGCCCAGCCCGGGTCGTCCTCGTCCTTCACGACGATCGGCGCGTCGTTTTCCACGCCGGTGGCGGGTTTCGTGGCGACCATGCCGCGCACGGTGACCTTGCCGCCGGTGATGAGCGCGGAGGCCTGTTCGCGGGAGCGCGCGAGTCCGCGCCGCACGAGTTCCGCGTCGAGCCTGGCCCGTTTGGCCACGCCGGTCAGACCTTGTCGATGCTGGACAGGGCCACGGTCAGCTCGGTGTGCACGGCCTCGAACCGGTCCACGTGCTCGGCGGGCGGCAGCGTGTCGAGGTCGTCGAGCCCGGCGACGGCCTCGTCGATGCCCGCCCGCGGGTCAGTCTGCTGCGGGCCGGGTCCGGGGATCGGCGGGGGTCCGGGAACCGGCCGCGGAACGTTCGGGTGCACAGCCCCAAACTACCAGTCAGGCCAGCCCGAGCCCGGTCACTGCCGCCGCGGCCGCGTCGCCGTCCGCGCGCACCTGCGAGACGCCGGTGCGCCACGCCGCGTCGCACAGCGCGCGCAGCAGGTCGAGCTTGTCGCCTTCGCCGCGTACGGTCAGCTCGTCCCCTTCGCTGATCTCCCAGCCGGTTCGCTTGCCGACGCGCAATTCGTCGGCCGGCTGCGCGAGCGCGGTGAGGTCGGCGCCGAGGTGACTCGGCCGTTCCGCCGGGATCGCGGTGAGCAGCGTCGCCGGAGTCGCGATGCCGGTGAGGACGCACAGCGAGTCGAGCCCCGCCGCGACCGCACCCGCGATGTCCGTGTCGAGCCGGTCCCCGACCACCAGCGGGCGCTTCGCCTTCGCCGACCGCGCGGCCGTCTCGAACAGCAGCGGCTGCGGCTTCCCCGCGACGACCGGCTCCGCCCCGGTGGCGATCTTGAGCGCCCCGACCATGGACCCGTTGCCCGGCATCAGCCCGCGCTCGGTCGGCAGCGTGGTGTCGGTGTTCGTCGCGACCCACAGCCCGCCTGCCCGGATCACGATGCTCGCCTCGGCGAGGTCCGCCCATCCGGTTTCCGGCGAATGTCCTTGCACCACCGCGGAAACGTCGTCGCCCGCGGTCCGCACCGGCTCCAGTCCCACGGCGGAGATCTGGTCGCCGAGCGAGACGGTGCCGACAATGAGCACCTTCGCCCCGGACGGCAGCCGGTCCCGAAGGAGCCCGGCTGCCGCCTGAGCGCTCGTGTGCACCTCTTCGGTGTCCGCGGAGATCCCGAGGTCCCGGAGATGCTCCGCGACCGCCGACGGGGCCTTGGATGCGTTGTTGGTCACGAACCGGACCGCCGTGCCCTGTTCGCGCACGGCGGCCACGGCTTCCGCGGCGCCCTCGATCACCTGCGTCCCGTGGTACACGGTGCCGTCGAGATCGAACAGCAGCGCGTCGTAGGCCACGTCAGTCATCCGTCTCGCTGGAACCGTTCGCCTCGTTCGCGTTCGCCTCGTTCGCCAGGTCCGCGGCCCGCTCGGCGGCGTCGGTCTCGTCCTCGGCGTCGGCCTCCGCGGCGTTCAGGAACCACTGCACGGCCTCTTCCTTGCGCCCGGCAGCCTCGAGGTTGTCGGCGTACGCGTAGAACAGGCGCGCGCTCCACGGATCGCGCTTGGCCGCCTGGAGGTCCGGCCCCTGCAACGACACGACCGCCGCGTCCAGCTGCCCGAGATCGCGCCGCGCGCCCGCCGCGACGATCGCCAGCTCGACCTGGGTCGACTTGGTGAGCCGTTCCTTGTCGGTCTCCTTGGCGAGGTCGAGGGCGCGCTCCGGACGTCCGAGCGCGCGCTCGGCGTCCGCGATGATCGCGATGTGCTCGTCGCTGCGCGTCATCCGCCGGACGGCACGCAGTTCGGACAGCGCTTCCTGCCAGTTGCCGGCGTGGTAAGCGACCAGCCCGAGCCCTTCGCGGACGATCGGCACCCGAGACGCCTTGGTCTTCGCGTACCGCGCGTGCTCGAGCGCGGCCTCCGGGTCCTCGTCGACCAGCCCGCCCGCGGCGACCAGGTGCTTCCCGACGGTCTCCGCGAGCCCCTTCGGCAGGGTGCGCAGCTCGCGGCGGACTTCCTCGTCGAGGTCGGAGAACTCGATGTCCTCAGGCAGTTCTGGAGCTTCGAGCAGCTCGCGGGCGAGTGCCGCGTCCTGCTCCTCGACGGTCACCGGCCGCTTGGTGCGAGGACGGTCGTCCCTGCGGTCACGCCGGTCACCCCGGGTGTCGCGGCTGTCCCTGCTGCCACGGTTGTCGCGGTCGCCACGGTCGCTGCGGTTGTCGCGCTCCCGACGGTCCTGCCGCTCCTGCCGCTCGCCACGGTCGTCCCGGCTGTCCTGCGGCCGTTCCTGGCTCTCAGCAGCCTCGACGCTCCCGGTCCGGTCCCCCGCACCCGACTCGACGTCCGCGGCGCTCGAGCCAGCAGTCACCTCGTCGACTACCGCGGATTCCTCGACCGCAGCCGAAGAGGTCTCCTCGACCTCTTCGCGCCGCCCGCGGACACCCTCGTCCTGACGGTCGTTCCGGAACCCACCGTCGCGCTGGTCCTTGCGGAACCCGCCCGAACGCTCGTCCCGGCGATCCCCGCCAGGCCGCTTGTCCCCGGCGCGGTCGTCGCGACGGAACCCGCCGGACCGCTCGCCTCGGTAACCGCCCTCGTCGCGCCGGTCGTTGCGGAACCCGCCCGAACGGTCGTCACGCCGGTCGTTCCGGTATCCGCCGGAGCGATCGTCGCGCCGCTCGCCTCGGTAACCGCTTTCGTCGCGGCGGTCGTTGCGGAATCCACCGGACCGATCGTCCCGCCGGTCTCCGCGGTAGCCGCCCTCGTCGCGCCGCTCGTTGCGGAACCCGCCCGAACGGTCGTCCCGCCGGTTGTCGCGGAACCCGCCGGAGCGGTCGTCACGCCGATCCCCGCGGTAACCGCCTTCGTCGCGGCGGTCATTGCGGAACCCGCCCGGACGGCTGTCGCGACGCTCGTCGCGATCGTTGCGGAATCCGCGGTCGTCGCGCCGGTTCCCGCTGGACCGGTCGTCGCGGAATCCGCCGGAACCCCGGTTCCCGCCACGGAATCCACCGTCGCGCGGACCCCGGTCGTCCCGGTCCCGGTACCCGCCCGGCTTGCCGCCACGGTCATCCCGGTAGCCCCCGGGTTTGCCGCCACGGTCGTCCCGGTAGCCCCCGGGTTTGCCACCGCGGTCGTCCCGGTACCCGCCCGGCTTGCTGCCGCGGTCGTCGCGGTAGCCGCCGCGCGCCTCGCGATCGCCGGGCTTGCCGCCTCGGTTGTCGCGGTCGCCGTAGCCGCCGCGCCGGTCGTTGTCGCGGAATCCGCCGGACCCGCGCCGATCGTCGCGGAACCCGCCGCCCTGGGAGTCCTTGCCGCGGTATCCGCCCGGCCCGCGCCGGTCGTCGCTGCCGCGCCGGTCGTCGTTCCAGCGCCCGCTGGACCGTTCTCCATAAGAGGACTTGCCCTGCGGCCGCCCGCCGCGATCGCTGTAGGACTTCCCATCCGGACGATCACCGTACGACTTGCCGGGCCCGCCGGAGCGCTCGCCGTAGGAAGAACGTCCCTCGGGACGCCCCGAACGGTCGCCGTAGGGCTTGCCGCCGGAACGGTCGCCGTAAGACTTGCCTTGCGGACGGTCGAACTCGCGCTTGCCGCGGGGGCGGAAGTCGCGGTCGTCGTCGCGCTTCGCGCCGTATCCGCGGTTTTCGCGAGGGCCGTCGCCGCGATCGGGTCGGCCGGCGAACCCTCCGGACCCGCGTGCGCCGCGGTCGTCCCGCCGGGGCCAGCCCTGGTGGCTGTCCCGCCCGCCGCGGTCCTGCCGCGCGCCGCGCCGGTCTCCCCGGGGCGCGTCGGACCGGCCGCCGCGGGAGTCCTGGTCGCGGCGAGCCGACCGACCGGACCCCTCATCCGCTGAGTCACGTCGACCGAACTCGGACACCTGGCCTCCTGCCATAGACAACTCTGGAATTCTGAAGACGGCCCTCCGTACGAGGGCCGATTGACTATCCTACGGGCCCGTTCGGAGCAACCTCGCGCGGGCGGACCTGAGCCGCCTCGCGCGCCCTCCGAGCGGACGCGAACATGAGTCTGGGCCCCGGGAGAACCACCAGGGGTTCTCGGACCGGGGCCCAGACCTATCAGGTTAAGTTCGGCGGTGTCCTACTCTCCCACAACCCTTCGGTTGCAGTACCATCGGCGCAGTCAGGCTTAGCTTCCGGGTTCGGAATGGGACCGGGCGTTTCCCTGACGCTAAAACCACCGAAACACTCCGAAACAACACACACCCACCCCTCGAGGGGCGACCGGTGTGGTGTTTCAGAACCGTAGAGTGGATGCGTAACATCTTCGTGGGCAAGTCCTCGGCCTATTAGTACCAGTCAACTCGACAACACATTACTGTGCTTCCATTTCTGGCCTATCAACCCAATCGTCTCTTGGGGGCCTTAACCCACATGGGGTGGGATACCTCATCTTGGAACAGGCTTCCCGCTTAGATGCCTTCAGCGGTTATCCCTTCCGAACATAGCCAACCAGCCATGCCACTGGCGTGACAACTGGCACACCAGAGGTCCGTCCGTCCCGGTCCTCTCGTACTAGGGACAGCCTTCCTCAAGTATCCTGCGCGCGCGGCGGATAGGGACCGAACTGTCTCACGACGTTCTAAACCCAGCTCGCGTGCCGCTTTAATGGGCGAACAGCCCAACCCTTGGGACCTACTCCGGCCCCAGGATGCGACGAGCCGACATCGAGGTGCCAAACCATGCCGTCGATATGGACTCTTGGGCAAGATCAGCCTGTTATCCCCGGGGTACCTTTTATCCGTTGAGCGACACCCCTTCCACCAGGAGGTGCCGGATCACTAGTCCCGACTTTCGTCCCTGCTCGACATGTCTGTCTCACAGTCAAGCTCCCTTGTGCACTTGCACTCGACACCTGATTGCCAACCAGGCTGAGGGAACCTTTGGGCGCCTCCGTTACCCTTTAGGAGGCAACCGCCCCAGTTAAACTACCCATCAGGCACTGTCCCTGAACCAGATCATGGTCCGAGGTTCAGATTCCCAATCCGACCAGAGTGGTATTTCAACAACGACTCCACACCCACTAGCGTGAGCGCTTCACAGTCTCCCACCTATCCTACACAAGCCGAACCGAAAACCAATACCAAACTATAGTAAAGGTCCCGGGGTCTTTCCGTCCTGCCGCGCGTAACGAGCATCTTTACTCGTAATGCAATTTCGCCGGGCCTGTGGTCGAGACAGCCGGAAAGTCGTTACGCCATTCGTGCAGGTCGGAACTTACCCGACAAGGAATTTCGCTACCTTAGGATGGTTATAGTTACCACCGCCGTTTACTGGCGCTTAAATTCTCAGCTTCACCCCCCGAAAGGAGTTAACCGGTCCTCTTAACGTTCCAGCACCGGGCAGGCGTCAGTCCATATACATCGTCTTGCGACTTCGCATGGACCTGTGTTTTTAGTAAACAGTCGCTTTCCGCTGGTCTCTGCGGCCAACCACCGCTCCACCCGCAAGGGGTATCACAGTGCTTGGCCCCCCTTCTCCCGAAGTTACGGGGGCATTTTGCCGAGTTCCTTAACCACAGTTCACCCGATCGCCTTGGTATTCTCTACCTGACCACCTGTGTTGGTTTGGGGTACGGGCCGTGCATGCACTCACTAGAGGCTTTTCTCGACAGCATAGGATCACCCACTTCGCCTCAAACGGCTACGCATCACGTCTCAGCCTATATGCCATGCGGATTTGCCTACATGACGGCCTACACGCTTACACCAGGACAACCATCGCCTGGCGGAGCTACCTTCCTGCGTCACCCCATCGCTTGACTACTACGGAATCAGGTCCCACGCTCCACACACGGCCTCCGTCCGAAGACTTCAACCGCGGCTTCGGGTGGTTAGTGTCAACCGCCTCGCCATGGGCGCACATGCTCGGGTACGGGAATATCAACCCGTTGTCCATCGACTACGCCTGTCGGCCTCGCCTTAGGTCCCGACTTACCCTGGGCGGATTAGCCTGGCCCAGGAACCCTTGGTCATCCGGCGGCAGAGTTTCTCACTCTGCATTCGCTACTCATGCCTGCATTCTCACTCCCGCACCCTCCACGACTCGCTTCCGCGGCCGCTTCCCTGGATGCAGGACGCTCCCCTACCCATCCACACCACTGCACAAGAACCCGAAAGCTCTTGCGGATGTATTGTGTGAATGACACAGCTTCGGCGGTGTGCTTAAGCCCCGCTACATTGTCGGCGCAGGACCACTTGACCAGTGAGCTATTACGCACTCTTTCAAGGGTGGCTGCTTCTAAGCCAACCTCCTGGTTGTCTGGGCAATCCCACATCCTTTCCCACTGAGCACACACTTAGGGGCCTTAGCTGGTGTTCTGGGCTGTTTCCCTCTCGACGACGAAGCTTATCCCCCGCCGTCTCACTGCCGCGCTCTCACTAACCGGTATTCGGAGTTTGGTTGATTTCGGTAACCCGGTAAGGCCCCTAGACCATCCAGTAGCTCTACCCCCGGCAAGAAACACGCGACGCTGCACCTAAATGCATTTCGGGGAGAACCAGCTATCACGGAGTTTGATTGGCCTTTCACCCCTACCCACAGCTCATCCCCTCAGTTTTCAACCTAAGTGGGTTCGGGCCTCCACGACGTCTTACCGTCGCTTCACCCTGGCCATGGGTAGATCACTCCGCTTCGGGTCTAGACCACGCGACTATTTCGCCCTATTCAGACTCGCTTTCGCTACGGCTACCCCACCCGGGTTAACCTCGCCACGCAGCACTAACTCGCAGGCTCATTCTTCAAAAGGCACGCCATCACGTCGAAACGCTCTGACGGCTTGTAGGCACACGGTTTCAGGTACTCTTTCACTCCCCTCCCGGGGTACTTTTCATCTTTCCCTCACGGTACTCGTCCGCTATCGGTCTTCAGGAAGTATTTAGGCTTACCGGGTGGTCCCGGCAGATTCACAGCAAATTCCACGAGCTCGCTGCTACTCGGGAACACCAAACAAACACACGCAACATGTTTTCGCGTACGGGACTCTCACCCACTCCGGTCCGCCATCCCAAGCGGTTCCACTAACACGCGCGCACATTCCGAGGACTGTCAGATCCTCGACGCTGGGTCCCACAACACCGCCTGCACAACGCCTGACAGCTTGACATGCAAACGGTTTAGCCTCTTCCGCTTTCGCTCGCCACTACTCACGGAATCACTTTTGTTTTCTCTTCCTGCGGGTACTGAGATGTTTCACTTCCCCGCGTTCCCTCCGCACCGGCTATATATTCACCGGCGGGTAACACCACATCACTGGTGCTGGGTTTCCCCATTCGGAAATCCTCGGATCACAGCTCGGTTGACAGCTCCCCGAGGCATATCGCAGCCTCCCACGTCCTTCATCGGCTCCTGAAGCCAAGACATCCACCATGTGCCCTTAACAACTTGACCACAAAGATGCTCGCATCCACTCTACAGTTCTCAAACACCACACCAGAAACAACGTGTGTTGCCTCAGGACCCAACAGCGTGCAGTGAACACCCGACCACCCGGACTCCGCTCCCCCGTTCCACACGGCAAGCCGCAGTACTGAGCAGGAACATCATCCACCGTCGCCGGCGATAACCAGTAGTTCCACAATTCCTTGAGCAAGCCCGGCAACACCACACGCGGGTGTTAGACCGTGCCCACTCCCGACCGTGGCCGGGATGTGTTGTGCTCCTTAGAAAGGAGGTGATCCAGCCGCACCTTCCGGTACGGCTACCTTGTTACGACTTCGTCCCAATCGCCAGTCCCACCTTCGACCACTCCCTCCCTTGCGGGTTGGGCCATGGGCTTCGGGTGTTACCGACTTTCATGACGTGACGGGCGGTGTGTACAAGGCCCGGGAACGTATTCACCGCAGCGTTGCTGATCTGCGATTACTAGCGACTCCGACTTCACGCAGTCGAGTTGCAGACTGCGATCCGAACTGAGACCGGCTTTAAGGGATTCGCTCCACCTCGCGGTATCGCAGCCCTCTGTACCAGCCATTGTAGCATGTGTGAAGCCCTGGACATAAGGGGCATGATGACTTGACGTCATCCCCACCTTCCTCCGAGTTGACCCCGGCAGTCTCCCACGAGTCCCCGCCATGACGCGCTGGCAACGTAGGATAAGGGTTGCGCTCGTTGCGGGACTTAACCCAACATCTCACGACACGAGCTGACGACAGCCATGCACCACCTGTACACCAACCACAAGGGAAGCCCCATCTCTGGGGATGTCTGGCGCATGTCAAGCCCAGGTAAGGTTCTTCGCGTTGCATCGAATTAATCCACATGCTCCGCCGCTTGTGCGGGCCCCCGTCAATTCCTTTGAGTTTTAGCCTTGCGGCCGTACTCCCCAGGCGGGGCGCTTAATGCGTTAGCTACGGCACGGACAACGTGGAATGTCGCCCACACCTAGCGCCCAACGTTTACAGCGTGGACTACCAGGGTATCTAATCCTGTTCGCTCCCCACGCTTTCGCTCCTCAGCGTCAGTATCGGCCCAGAGACCCGCCTTCGCCACCGGTGTTCCTCCTGATATCTGCGCATTTCACCGCTACACCAGGAATTCCAGTCTCCCCTGCCGAACTCAAGTCTGCCCGTATCGACTGCACGCTGAAGGTTAAGCCTCCAGATTTCACAGCCGACGCGACAAACCGCCTACGAGCTCTTTACGCCCAATAATTCCGGACAACGCTCGCACCCTACGTATTACCGCGGCTGCTGGCACGTAGTTAGCCGGTGCTTCTTATCCAGGTACCGTCACTTGCGCTTCGTCCCTGGCGAAAGAGGTTTACAACCCGAAGGCCGTCATCCCTCACGCGGCGTCGCTGCATCAGGCTTGCGCCCATTGTGCAATATTCCCCACTGCTGCCTCCCGTAGGAGTCTGGGCCGTGTCTCAGTCCCAGTGTGGCCGGTCACCCTCTCAGGCCGGCTACCCGTCGTCGCCTTGGTAGGCCATTACCCCACCAACAAGCTGATAGGCCGCGGGTTCATCCCATACCGCCGGAACTTTCCACCACCACAGATGCCTGTAGTGGTCATATCCGGTATTAGACCCAGTTTCCCAGGCTTATCCCAGAGTACAGGGCAGATTACCCACGTGTTACTCACCCGTTCGCCACTCATCCCCGGCCGAAACCGGTTCAGCGTTCGACTTGCATGTGTTAAGCACGCCGCCAGCGTTCGTCCTGAGCCAGGATCAAACTCTCCAACAATGTCTTCAAGTTCGATCGAGACTACTCTCAATCAATCATTCTCAAAGGAAACCCCGACGAGGGGGTTTCATATAAGCTCTACTGGCTTAGTTCACTAGCACACTGTTGAGTTCTCAAGCAACACACCCCGAACCAAACCCGACCCCGTGAGGGCGAGCCTGACCGAAGCGGTCATTCCTAGCAGTTTTTGGTGGGACACCCACTCAATCACCCTAGAGGCGAGAGCTTGGTTCGTGTCCCGGCGGCCACCCGGTTTCCCTGGCGACTTGGAGAACTTTACACGCCCTCCCAGGGCCCGAAACAGGGGGGTACCTTAACTGCGTTCCCGCAGGTCAGACCCCCTGTTTCGGGCCGAGGGCGAGATCAGGCCCCGACGCGGACGCCGGCGACCGTGCGCTTGCCCTTGCGGACCACGAGCCAGCGGCCGTGGAGGGCATCGGAAGCCGAGGGCTTCCACTCCTCGTCGGCGATCTTCACGTTGTTCACGTACGCGCCGCCCTCCTTCACCGTGCGCCGCGCCGCGCCCTTGCTGTCCACCAGTCCCCCGGCGAGCAACAGGTCGACGATCGTCGCGTCGCCTGCGGGCTCGACCTTGCCGTTCGGGACCTCGGCCATCGCCGCGTCGAGCGTCGGGCCGTCGAGGTCGGTCAGCTCGCCGCGGCCGAACAGGGCCTGGCTCGCCGCGATGACCTGGCGCGTCTGGGCCTCGCCGTGCACCAGGTTCGTGAACTCCTCGGCCAGCCGCTTCTGCGCGGCGCGCAGGTGCGGGCGCTCCTCGGTGTCCTTCGCGAGCTCCTCGATCTCCTCCCGGTCGAGGAAGGTGAACAGGCGCAGGTAGCGGAGCACGTCAGCGTCGCCGACGTTCACGAAGTACTGGTACCAGGCGTACGGCGAGGTCAGCTCCGGGTCGAGCCACACGTCCCCGCCGCCGGTGGACTTGCCGAACTTGCGGCCTTCGGCGTCGGTGACCAGCGGCGCGGTCAGCGCGTGCGCCGTCCCGCCTTCGACGCGGCGGATCAGATCCACTCCGCCGACGAGGTTGCCCCACTGGTCCGAGCCGCCGACCTGCAGCTTGCATCCGTGCTTGCGGTACAGCTCCAGGTAGTCCTGCGACTGCAGCAGCAGGTAGCTGAACTCGGTGTAGGACATGCCGTCGCCCTCGAGGCGGCGTTTGACCGTCTCCCGGTTCAGCATCACGTTCACCGAGAAGTGCTTGCCGACGTCCCGCAGGAACTCCAGCGTGTTCTGCTTCGAGGTCCAGTCGAGGTTGTTCTCGACGATCGCGCCGGTCGGCGAGTCGTCGAAGTCCACGAACCGCTCCAGCTGCCCGCGGATCCGCCCGGCCCAGTCGGCGACGACGTCCAGGGTGTTCAGCGTGCGCTCCCCGTTGTCGCGGGGGTCGCCGATCATCCCGGTGGCGCCGCCCGCCAGCACGATCGGCCGGTGCCCGGCGCGCTGGAACCGCTTGAGCATCAGCAGCGGGACGAGGTTGCCGGCGTGCAGGCTGGGCGCGGTCGGGTCGAAGCCGCAATAGAGCGTGAGAGGGCCGCGGTCGAGTTCTCGGCGCAGGGCGTCGATGTCGGTGGATTGCGCGATCAGGCCGCGCCAGGACAACTCGTCAAGGATGTGCTCACTCACACCTGTAGATGATCCCCCACCAGGTCAAACGACTATCCCGCGGGTCGCACCTGCCGGCGTTTCCCGCCTCGGCGGTAGGTCGAGACGGCTGGTGAGCCGTCGATCCAGAACCGCCACGGTGTGTCCATCGCCATCGCGACGCCGACGCGCGGGCCGGTGCGCACGTTGTCCGCGGGCACGCGTTCGCCGGCGAGCAGCCGCACCGGCGATTCCGGGTCGGTGAGATCGAGCCCGTTCTGCTCGCGGGCGAGACCCAGCACGGAGGTGAGGATGGCCGGGCCTTTGGCGAGCTCGCCGTTGCCGCGCGCGTTCGGCCGCCGCTTCCGCACGATGTCCGCGCCCTCGACGACCTCGCCGGCGCGCAGCAGCACCGCGCCCGGCTGGCCGTCCTCGGTGCCGACGACGTTCGCGCAGAAGTGCATGCCGTAGACGAAGTACACGTAGAGGTGCCCGGCCGGACCCCACATCACCGCGTTGCGCGGGGTTTTCCCGCGGTAGCAATGCGAAGCGGGATCGTCGAGCCCGCGATAGGCCTCGACCTCGACGAGCCGCACCCCGACCCGGCCTTCGGGCGCGTCGGCCTCGAGGACGGCACCGAGCAGCAGCCGAGCCAGGTCGACCGGGTCCAGTGCCAGTTCTTCGCGCCGGAACAACCGGTCCACACGCACTCCCCTCGTCAGGCCGCCAGCCTAACCAGCGGCCCGGCGACAGATCACTTCAGCCACTGCCGATGCGCCGCGACGCGTTCGACCAGGCGCTCCCGCTGCTCGGCGACCCGGTCCGGCGCGGTGCCGCCGCGAGCGTCGCGCGAACGCACCGAGCCTTCGACGGTGAGGACTTCGCGCACCGCCGGCGTGAGCGCCGGGTTGATGGCCTGGAACTCCTCGTCGGTCAGCTCGTCGAGCCCGGCCCCGCGCGCCTCCGCGACCCGCACGCTCTCCCCCGCCGCCTCGTGCGCGACGCGGAACGGCACGCCCTGGCGCACCAGCCATTCGGCGATGTCGGTGGCGAGGGTGAACCCGGCGGGAGCCAGTTCGGCGAGCCGCTCGGTGTGGAAGGTGAGCGTGCCGAGCATCCCCGCGATCGCCGGGAAGAGCAGTTCCAGCTGTTCGACCGAGTCGAAGACCGGTTCCTTGTCCTCCTGCAGGTCGCGGTTGTACGCGAGCGGCTGCGCCTTGAGCGTGGCGAGCAGGCCGGTGAGGTTGCCGATCAGCCGTCCGGCCTTGCCGCGGGTCAGCTCCGCGACGTCCGGGTTCTTCTTCTGCGGCATGATCGAGCTGCCGGTGGCCCACGCGTCGTCCAGCGTGACGTAGCCGAATTCGGCGGTGTTCCAGATGATCACCTCTTCGGCGATCCGCGACAGGTTCACCGCGAGCATCGCGACGGCGAACGCGAACTCGGCGACGAAGTCGCGCGAGGCGGTGCCGTCGATCGAGTTCTCCACGCTGGTGTCGAAGCCCAGTTCGGCGGCCACGGCTTCCGGGTCGAGGCCGAGCGACGAACCGGCGAGCGCGCCCGAACCGTACGGGGATTCCGCGGTGCGGGCGTCCCAGTCGCGCAGGCGGGAGACGTCGCGCAGCAGCGACTGGCCGTGGGCCATCAGGTGGTGCGCGAGCAGAACCGGCTGCGCGTGCTGCAGGTGGGTGCGCCCGGGCAGGATCGCGTCCGGGTGCCGGGACGCCTGCGACACCAGGGCGTCGATCACGTCGAGCGTGCCCGCGACCACCCGGCGGGCGGCGTCGCGCAGCCACATCCGGAACAGCGTCGCGACCTGGTCGTTGCGGGAACGGCCTGCCCGCAGCTTGCCGCCCAGTTCGGCGCCGGCCCGCTCGAGCAGTCCGCGTTCGAGCGCGGTGTGCACGTCCTCGTCGGCGATCGTCGGGGTGAACGCGCCGGACGCGACGTCCTGCGCCAGCGTGTCGAGCGCGTCGAGCATCCCGGTCAGTTCCGCTTCGGTGAGCAGACCCGCCTTGTTCAGCACGCGGGCGTGCGCGCGCGATCCGGCGATGTCGTAGGGCGCCAGGCGCCAGTCGAAGTGGGTCGAGGCGCTCAGCGCCGCCATCGCCTCGGCCGGCCCGCTGGCGAACCGGCCGCCCCACAGCTGCACCGGCTGGTCTTTCCCGCTCACGTTCTGCCTCTCTCGTCCGGCGTCTCAGGACGCCTGGGTGCTCGGATGCTGGGTGTTTCCCAGCGGAGTCTGCCCGGTCGCGCGGCGGTGCCGCCGTCCGACCGGGCGAAGCCGCCTCCCGGAGAGGCCGGCCACGGTCGCGCTGCCCGCGTGCAGCACCAGCCGCACCTCGCCGGACACGCGCTCCTGCGCCCGCCGGACGAACGCGTCCAGCGGCTCGCGCAGCGGCGAGAACCACAATCCGTCGTGGACCAGTTCGGCCCACCGCCGGTCGACGCCGCGTTTGAACCTCGCCAGATCACGGTCGAGCGTGACCGATTCCAGCTCTTGGTGCGCGGCGATCAGCACCGCCGCGCCCGGTGCGTCATAAGCCTCGTACCGGCCGATCCCGTGCGGCCCGGCCCGATGTCCGAGCCGCTGCACCGCCTCGGCGACGCTGACCGTCTCGCCGTCGACCGCGACCGGCACCCCCTCTTCGAAGGTGACAACCACCTCGTCCGGCGCGCCGAGGTTCGCCACTGCGTCCTCGGTCCAGCGGTAACCGTCGTCCGCGGTCCGGCCCCACAAAGTCCGGCTCGTCGACAGTTCTTGCTCGCCGCGAACATCGAGTTCGACGATCTCGAGGTCCGGAGCGAGTGCCGCGATCATGCTGGACAACGTGTCTCCGCCACCGTGTGCAACGGCCGACGCGTTCCGGTCCCTCGCAGTCGCGACGAGCTGGCTTGCCAGCAGCGGCCGGGCCAGCGCTTCGACCAGCGGGTGCCGGTCGAGAATCAGCGCATTCGCTTGCAGCGCAAGCAAACAGTAGCTGTTCGCGAACTCCTCGCGGACATCCGCGACCACGACCTCAGCAGCCCCGTCGGCCATCGCCTGCCGCCGGAGCGCGCACAGATCCACGTCGCCTGAACCGAAATCCACGGCGACCGCGACCACTTCGCCTTGTTCCTGAAGGAGACTCAGCGCGGCTGAGGAGCCGTGCCCGCCCGGATAGGCGAGCACGACCCGCCGGGTCACGGCTCGTTTCCTTCCGCCGAACCTTGGGCGAGCGCGGTGAACCGCTCGGCGAGGTCTCGTCCGGTGAGCGGTTCGCGCGCGATCACCGCGACCGTGTCGTCGCCCGCGATGGACCCGACGACCTCCTCCAGCGCGGCCCGGTCGATCGCGCTCGCGAGGAACTGCGCGGCGCCCGGCGGCGTGCGCAGCACGGTGAGGTTGCCCGACGAATCCGCCGACACCATCAGCTCCGCGAGCAGCCGGGACAGCCGCGAGGTGCCGCCCTGGACGCCGCGCACGGGACTGCCGTCCTCGGGGATGACGTAGACCGGCGCGCCCGAGTCGGCGCCGCGCAGCTTGATCGCGCCGAGTTCGTCGAGGTCGCGCGACAGCGTCGCCTGGGTGACCTCGATCCCCTCGGCGGCGAGCAGCCGCGCGAGTTCCGTCTGGCTGCGGATGGCCATCGTGGACACCAGTTCGGTGATCCGCGCCTGGCGCCCGACCCGGCTGCTGGTCATTGGCCGTTCTGCCCGAACAGCCAGACCAGCAGGGCTTTCTGCGCGTGCAGCCGGTTCTCCGCCTCGTCCCACACCGCGCTGGCCGGGCCGTCGAGCACCTCGTCGGTGATCTCCCAGCCGCGGTGCGCGGGCAGGCAGTGCAGCACGATCGCCTCGTCGGCGGCGCGCTTCAGCAACGCGGCGTTGACCTGCAGCGCGCGGAACGGGCCGACCCGGTCGAGGCCGTCGTTCTCCTGGCCCATCGACGTCCAGGTGTCGGTGACCAGCACGTCCGAGCCGTCGACGGCCTCGTGCGCGTCGGTGTAGACGTTCGCGCTGCCGCCGGTTTCGGTTCCGCGCTGCTTGGCGTCGAGCATCACCTGCTGGTCGGGCTGGAACCCCTCCGGCGACACGACACGCACGTTCATCCCGGCCGTCGTGCCGCCGAGCAGCAGCGAATGCGCCATGTTGTTGGCGCCGTCGCCGAGGTAGGTGAGCGTGAGCCCGGCGAGCTTGCCCTTGCGCTCGCGGATGGTCATCAGGTCCGTGAGCACCTGGCACGGGTGGAACTCGTCGGTGAGCGCGTTGACGATCGGGATCGACGCGACCGACGCCATCGAGTCGATGCGCTTCTGCGCGAAGGTGCGCCACACGACGGCGTCGACGTAGCGCGACAGCACGCGCGACGTGTCCTCGATGGTCTCCTCGCGGCCGAGTTGCATCGAACGGCCGTCGACGATCACCGGATGCCCGCCGAGCTGGCTGATTCCGACCTCGAACGAGAACCGGGTGCGGGTGGAGTTCTTCTCGAAGATCGCGGCCACGGTGGAGCCGGCGAGCGCCTTCGTGCCGAGCGGGTCGGCTTTCAGCTGGTCCGCGAGGTCGAGCAGAGCGGTCTGCTCGGCCGGGGTGACGTCGTCGTCGCGGAGGAAATGGCGGGGCATCAGTCGGATTCCTTCGTGGTGGTGGAGTCGAGCACGCCCGGGAGGGCGGAGAGGAAGCCGTGCGCCTGCTGCTCGTCGAGCACGAGCGGCGGGGCGAGCCGGACGGTGTCCGGGGCGACCGGGTTGACGAGGTAGCCCGCTTCCTGCGCGGCCTTCGCGACCGCCGCGGAAACCGGCTTCCGCAGGCCGATGCCGAGCAGCAGCCCCGCGCCGCGGACCCCGGACACGAGCGGGTGGCCGAGCGCCTCGACTCCCGCGGCGAGATCCTTGCCCAGCGCGGAAACGTGGTCGAGCAGGTCATCCCGGACGATGGTGCGCAGCACGGCCAGCCCGGCCGCGCAGCACACCGGGTTGCCGCCGAAGGTCGTGCCGTGCTGGCCCGGCTTCAGCAGGTCGCCCGCCGCGCCGACGCCGATCACGGCGCCGAGCGGAAGCCCGCCGCCGAGACCCTTCGCGAGCGTGATCACGTCCGGCACGATCCCGGCCTGCTGGAAGCCGAACCACGTGCCGAGCCTGCCGATCCCGGTCTGCACCTCGTCGAGGACGAGCAGCGCACCGGCGGCCTTGGTGATCTCGCGCGCCGCGTGCAGGTAGCCGTCCGGAGCCGGGATCACCCCGGCCTCGCCGAGCACCGGTTCCAGGAAGACCGCGGCGGTCTCGCCGTCCACGGCGGCCCGCAACGCGTCTACGTCGCCGTAGGGAACGTGCGTGACGCCCGGAACCAGCGGCTCGAACGCCTCGCGCTTCGACGGCTGCCCGGTGAGCGACAGCGCGCCCATCGTGCGGCCGTGGAACGCGCCCTCCGCCGCGACGACCTTGCTGCGGCCGGTGAGCCGGGTGATCTTCAGCGCGGCCTCGTTCGCCTCCGCGCCGGAGTTGACGAACAGGACTTTCCCTTGCCCGTTCAGGCCCGCGACGTCGAGCAGGGTTTCGGCGAGTTCGACCGCGACCGGGTTCACGTACAGGTTCGACGTGTGCCCCAGCTTCGAGATCTGCTCGGTGACCGCGCGCACCACCTCCGGGTGGGCGTGGCCGAGCGCGTTCACCGCGATGCCGCCGACCAGGTCGACGTACTCGGCGCCGTCCGCGTCCCACACTCGAGCGCCTTCGCCGCGCACCAGAGTCAGGCCGGGGGTTCCGTAGTTGTCCATGACGGCCGACTGCCAGTGCTGCTGGCCGTCTGCATTGGACTTGAGGGTAGTCACGCGTGCTCCGTTCCGGGGTGCGCTGCCTCGGGCAGCACCATGGTGCCGATGCCGCGCGAGGTGAAGACCTCGAGCAGCACCGAATGGGCGAGCCTGCCGTCGATGACGTGGGCGCCGCGCACGCCGCCGCGCACCGCTCGCACGCACGCCTCCATCTTCGGGATCATGCCGCTGGCCAGGCCGGGCAGCATGCGTTCGAGACGGTCGACGGGGATCCGGTCGATCAGCGACGACCGGTCCGGCCAGTTGGCGTAAAGGCCTTCGACGTCGGTGAGGACGACGAGCTTCTCCGCGCCGAGCGCCGCGGCGAGCGCGCCCGCGGCGGTGTCGGCGTTGACGTTGTGCACCACGCCGTCGATGTCGGGGGCGACCGTGGACACCACCGGGATGCGGCCGGCGTTCACGATGTCGAGCACCGCGGCCGGGTTCACCTCGGCGACCTCGCCCACGAGGCCGATGTCCACCTGCTCACCGTCCACAGTGGCCTGTTTGCGCTCGGCGGTGAACAGCCGCGCGTCCTCGCCGGAAATGCCGACCGCGTACGGTCCGTGCGCGTTGATCAGGCCGACCAGCTCACGGCTCACCTGCCCGACCAGCACCATGCGCACGATGTCCATGGTCTCCGGCGTGGTGACGCGCAGACCGCCCTTGAACTCCCCCGGCACACCGAGCCGGGACAGCATCGCGCTGATCTGCGGGCCGCCGCCGTGCACGACCACCGGGTGCAGCCCGGCCAGCCGCAGGAACACCATGTCCTCGGCGAACGCGGCCTTCAGCTGGTCGTCGATCATCGCGTTGCCGCCGTACTTGACCACGACGGTCGCGCCGTTGAACCGCTGCAGCCACGGCAGCGCTTCGATCAGCACCCCGGCCTTCTCGGCCGCGCTGGCGAGCCGTTCGTCCGCGGAGACGAGCCTTCCGGTATCCGTCATGACGAGTACGCGCTGTTCTCTTCGACGTACGCGTGCGAGAGGTCGGTGGTGTAGATCGTGGCCTCGCCCGAACCGACGCCGAGATCCACGACGACGTCGATCGCCCGCCCGGACAGATCGGCCGCCGACCGGTCCTCGGCCGTGGTGCCGCCCGCGAACAACGTGACGCCGTTGATCGCGATCGACACCGTCTCGGGATCGATCCGCGCCGGTGCGCGGCCGAGCGCCATCGCGATGCGGCCCCAGTTGGGATCGGACCCGAACAAGGCGGTCTTGACCAGGTTGTCCTCGGCGATCGTCCGAGCCACGACGATCGCGTCGGCTTCGGACGCGGCGCCCTTCACGGTGACGTCGACGTCCTTCGTGGCGCCTTCGGAATCGGCCCGCAGCTGCAGCACCAGGTCGTGGCTGACCTTGGTGAGCAGCTCGGTCAGCTCGGCCTCGGTCGGCTCCACCCCGCTCGCGCCCGAGGCAAGCACGAGCACGGTGTCGTTGGTCGACGTCCCGCCGTCCACGTCGAGCCGATCGAACGTGACGTGCGTGGCAGCGCGCAGCGCACGGTCGAGAGTTTCCTTGTCCGCCACGGCATCCGTGGTCAGCACGGACAGCATCGTCGCCAGGTTCGGCGCGAGCATCCCCGCGCCCTTGGCGAACCCGCCGACGCTCCACCCGGAGTCGTGCCGGGCGAACGCCTGCTTCGGTTTGGTGTCGGTGGTCATGACGCCGGTGGCCGCGTTGAGCGCCGCTTCCGGGCCTGCGTCCAGCGCCTTGACCGCACTGTCCACACCGGACAGAACGGCGGGCATCGGCAGCCGCTCGCCGATCAGGCCGGTGGAACACACCGCGACCTCGATCGCCCCGGTGCCCAGCACCTCGGCGACCTTTTCCGCGGTGGCGTGCGTGTCCTGGAACCCGCCCGGCCCGGTCGCCGCGTTCGCCCCGCCGGAGTTGAGCACTACGGCCTTCAGCTTCTGCTGCTTCAGCACTTCCTGCGACCACAGCACCGGCGCGGCTTTGATCACGTTGCGGGTGAACACGCCCGCCGCGACGTCGAGCGGGCCGTCGTTGACGACCAGCGAGAGGTCGAGCGCGCCGGAGGCTTTGATCCCGGCGGCCACGCCCGCGGCGCGGAAACCCTTCGGTCCGGTGACGGTCACGGTGCCACTCCCACGGTGGAAAGTCCGGTGGCCTCGGGGAAACCGAGCGCCAGGTTCATCGACTGGACGGCACCGCCCGCGGTGCCCTTGGTGAGGTTGTCGATCGACGTGACGACGACCAGCCTGCCCGCGCCGTCGTCGATCCCGAGCTGGAGCTGGACGTTGTTCGAGCCGACCGTGGCCGCGGTCGTCGGCCAGGTCCCTTCGGGCAGCACCTGGACGAACGGCTCCGCGTCGTAGGCCTTCTCGTAGACCGCGCGCGCGGCGGCCTCGTCGACGTCGCCCGCGAGCTGGGCGCTCGCCGTCGTGAGAATGCCGCGCGGCATCGGCGCGAGCACCGGCGTGAACGAAACGGTCACCGGCTTGCCCGCCGCGCCGGAGAGGTTCTGCACGAACTCCGGCGTGTGCCGATGCGCACCGGCGACGCCGTACGCGCTCGCGTTGCCCATGACCTCGGACCCGAGCAGGTTCGGCTTCAGGCTCTTGCCCGCACCGGACGTCCCCGTCACCGACACCACGGTGACCGCGGGCTCGATCAGCCCCGCCGCCAACGCCGGGGCCAGCGCCAGCGACCCGCCGGTCGGGAAACAGCCCGGAACCGCGATCCTCTTGGTCCCGACGAGCTTCTCGCGCGCACCAGGCAGCTCGGGCATCCCGTAAGGCCATTGCCCCGCGTGCTCGCCGGAGTACCACCGTCGCCAGTCCGCCGCGTCCGCGAGCCGATGGTCGGCCCCAAGATCGACCACGAGCACGTCCGGCCCGAGCTGCGCCGCGATCTCGGCCGAATGGCCGTGCGGCAGAGCAAGGAACACGACGTCGTGGCCCGCGAGCGTCTCCGCGTTCGTCTCGAGCAGCACCCGCCCGGCCAGCGGAGCGAGGTGCGGCTGGTGCGCGCCCAGCGTCGTCCCCGCGCTGCTCGCCGCCGTGAGAGCGCCGATCTCGACCTCGGGATGGGTCAGGAGCAGGCGCAGCAGTTCGCCGCCCGCGTACCCGCTGGCACCGGCTACCGCGATCTTCACCGTCATACGAATGATTATGCACGAGCGTGCAAGCTCAAACAAAGAGGGTTTGCTCACCCTGACCGTCCCCTCCCCGGGACTTCCTTGGATTCCCTGCGTTCTCCAGGCTTTTTCCGCCGCCGCGATGGACTGGATCAGCCCTGATCGACGGCGTGCCGATGCGGTTCCGCGGCGGCAGGACTTCCGGACGGGCTTAGGCGACGGGTTCCTGGCCCGCGCTAACGACCGAGCCGCCTGAACAGGCGGACTCGTCAGCCGCGCGAGCTGGGTGCACGGGTTGTTCCAGCCCGCCGAGCCGCCCAGCCAAGACCGCTCAGCAACGCGCATCGTTCAACCGTTCGAACCTGCCTCCTTGACCGCCTGCCCTGTACCTGAGCCACCAGACCTGCGCGGGCACCACCTGTTCCGCGCCCGCCGCTCACCCCGGCACCTCAGCCGCGTGTCCGGCACCCACCGTCGCCCCGGAGCCCACGCCGCAAATCCGGCGCGCACGCCACCAGTCCGGCGCATGCCGCCCGCGCTGGGCCCAATCCGTCACTCCGGCACCCACCACTCGCCACGGAACCTATGCCGTAAGTTCCGCGCGAGCGCCGCTCGCCCGGGAGCCCAGGCCACCGTCCCGCGCGCATGCCGCTCGCCTCGAGACCCACGCCGCAAGTCCCGCGCTGCGGAACCCGCGCCACAACTCCCGCGCGCGCCGCGTCGCGGAACCCGCGCCAGAAATCCAGCGCGCACACCGCCGATCCCGGAGCCCAAACCCCAGTCCGGCCAGCAGCCACCGCCACGCCGGGCCCGCCTCGGGATGCGAACCCGGCGGGCACTCGTCAGTCCACCCCCTCCTCCGCTTCGCGCAGACTCGGCGGTGTGGGCAGATGATTTCCCGGATGTTCCGGATCGCACCCGACCCTCGGCAGCCGCGCCCGGATCCCGCCGGGCGTTCGCGCGAAATGGCGCGCCAACTCGATCACCGAGTCCCCGGCGAGCCAGCGGGCTTCCAGATCCGCGTCCATCTCGTCGGTCCACGGCCGCCCCTGCTGGGCCGGGCGTCCGCGCGATCTTCGCCGCGAGCCGCCGCCCGCGAAGGTGCGCAGGCTCGTGTCGAGCAGTTCCGCGACGGTCGCCACGGACGTCACGTCGAGTTCGAGTCTGCCCTCGACGACGGGTTCGCCGTCCGGCCGTTCTCCGCCGACCGTGACGGTGACCCGCTCGGGCTCGCCGTCCTCGGTGCGGGTGACGACGGCGACCTGGTACTGGACATCTCCTGACCGGACCTCGGTCCGGTGCTCCTGAATGATCGTCATGGCCGCGAAGGTATCCGCGACCCCCGACAATTTTCGATCACTTAACGCGATCGGGTGACTGCGTTCCGAAATTGTCAGACCCCCGTCGTAGCGTCCCCGGCGACCCGAAAACGACCGAGGGGGCTCGATGGACCACCGGAAAAGAACAATGCCCCGGCCTGGCAGACCAGGCCGGGGCACCGCGCAGAACAACTCAGAAACGCAGCAGACCGGCAAGCAGGCCCTGCTTCTCCTCCGCCGCGGCCTTCGCCGCGGCATCAGCCTTCTGCTGCGCATCGGAAGCGACCGGAGACGGAACCGGCTGCGGCACCGCGGCGCACTGGACGTCGGAGCGGTCGCCTCGCACCCGCTTCGGCAACGCGCCGGTGGCGAGGTAGTCAGCGACCCTGTCGTCCACGCACGAAACCCCGGAGAGCGATCCGGCGTGCGTCGTCCCGCCTGGCGCGCTGATGAGGCTCGAGCGCGGGTAACGCTTGCGCACTTCGAGGCTGCCCGAGTACGGCGTCGCCGCGTCGAGTTCCTCGCTGATCAGGAGCGCGCCGCTCGCCTTCGACCCGTCGATGTCCACCGGCTTGCCCGGCTTCGCGGGCCAGTTCAGGCAGGTCGCGTTGTACCAGGTGTTGCTCCAGGTCTCGAAAGGCGCGCGGGTGTGGGTGGCCCAGGCGTCGCGGCGCCAGCGGTCCCAGTCCTGCGGCCACTGGACATCGGTGCACTGCACCGCGTTGTAAACCGCGTAGCCGTTGTCGTCGCCGGGAGCGTTCGACTTGTCGTACAACGCTTTCAGCGTCTGCCAGTCACCGCGGTGCACCCATCCGTCGAAGGCCTTGGCCATGTCTTCCCAGCCGAACACGTAGTAGCCGGCTTGAAGGAAGATGTCGGTCCACTCGTCGCCGCCGATCACGCCGCCCGCCGGGGCGCGGTCGAGCTTCCGCTGCTGGGCGTACCAGAGCTGCTCGACGGCCGAACCGGTCTTGCCGAGGTGGTAGACGTTGTCGTACTTCGCGAGCCAGTCGAAGTAGATCTTGATGTTGCGGTCGAAAGCGACGTCCTGGTCCAGGTTGGCGTCGTACCAGACCTTGCGCGGGTCGACGTTCCCGTCGAGCACCATCCGGCGCATGCGGTCCGGGTACAGCGTGCTGTACACCTGGCCGAGGTAAGTGCCGTAAGAAAAGCCGTAGTAGTTGATCTGCTTCTGGCCCAGCGCCTTGCGGAGGCTTTCCATGTCCTGCGCGACGTCAGTGGTCTTGATGTGCTCGAGCAGCGGGCCGTTCTTCGCGCAGGCCTCGGCGTAGCCCTTCGTGCGAGCGCGCCAGGTGTTCTCCAGCTGCGGGGTCTTCGGCACGTAAGCCGGACGGACCGGAGCGAAGTAGTTCCCGTCGCACGTGAGCGCCGGTTTGCTGGAGCCGACGCCGCGAGGGTCGAAGCCGATCCAGTCGTAGCTGTCTCCGGCGTGCTTCGGCACGTTCCGGCCGAGCACCGAAAGACCGAGGCCGGAACCTCCCGGCCCGCCCGGGTTCACCAGCAGCACGCCCTGGAACTTCGCGGTCTTGTGCTTCACCCGGGAAACGGCGATCTGCGCCTTCTCGCCCGACGGCTGCGCGTAATCCATCGGGACCTCCAGGAATCCGCAGTCGGCTCCCGCCTTGGCGAGTCCTGGTGCGGAACACGGTCCCCACTTGATCGGCGGCGGCGCGTAGCCCGGCCCTTCGGGCTGCACCGCGGTGGCGGCGGGTGCGACAGCCAGCGTTCCGGCCGCGACAGCGGCGGCGGCCAGCGCGGTGACGATTTTCCTCACAGTGGTCCTTTGCGTCCGACGGCAACCAGGGCTCGTCGAAGCTACCGGCTGCGCGGCAGAATCTCGTTTCCCGACACGAGCCGCGCTGTCCCCCGATCGTCGGGATCCGAGACGACGGAGGTGGTCCTCAATGGGTGCGGGCGAAGCCTTGATCACGGCGGTGCGAACCGGGCTGGCCGAGCTGGCGGACCCGGTCAAAGCACCGGAGATGCAGGCGTACATGAAGTCCGCGATGCCGTTTCGCGGCGTGCCGAAACCGCCGCGCGGCAAGCTCATGAAGACGGTCCTGGCCGAGCATGTTCTGCCCGATCGAGTGACGTACGTCGAGACCGTGCTCGCGTTGTGGCGGGAAGCGGAGTACCGCGAGGAGCGGTACGCGGCGATCGATCTCTCCGGGCACCGCGCCTACCGGCATTGGCAGGACCCGGACCTGCTGGAGATGTACGACGAGCTGATCGTCACCGGTGCGTGGTGGGACCACGTCGACGAGGTCGCGATCCGCCGGGTCGGGCCGATCCTGCGCGAGCACCGGGCGGCGGTCACGCCGGCTCTGCGCCGCTGGATGACAGACGCTGATCGCTGGCGCCGGCGGACGGCGGTGATCTGTCAGGTCAGCGCGAAGGGCGAGGTGGACCAGAAGCTGCTGGCCGACGCGATCGAGGCGAACCTCGACGACCGGGATTTCTTTCTGCGCAAGGGAATCGGCTGGGCACTGCGGGACCACGCTCGTGCCGAGCCGGAGTGGGTCCGCGCGTTCGTCCGCGCACACCCGGGGTTGTCCCCGCTGTCCGTCCGGGAGGCGATGAAGCACCTCAGCTGAAGCGAACCGTTCGAGGAATAGGAAAGGAGGGTGCCATGACACCAGCGCTCCCCCGCCCCGGCTGACCGGCCGGTGGCCGGAGCGCGGGACGGGGACAGCGTCGGATCAGGCGCGGAGCGTCGCTCCGAAGCGCTCGCCGGCGGCGGCGACCGCGGCGTCGCGAGCCTTGGTGGCCTCGTCGACGGTCAACGTGCGGTCCGCGGCGCGGAAGCGGAGCTTGTACGCCAGGGAACGCTTGCCTTCGCCGAGCTGCTCGCCGGCGTAGACGTCGAAGAGGGTGATCTCCTCGAGCAGTTCGCCCGCACCTTCGCGGAGCACGTCGGCGAGGTCGGCGGACGGGACGTCCGTGCCGGCGACCAGTGCGACGTCCAGCAGCACCGGCGGGTAGGCCGAGATGCTGGGCGCCGGACGGGAGTCGGGCAGCGGGATCGCGTCCAGGTCGAGTTCCATGGCGACCGTGCGCGGCGGGAGGCCGAGGGCCTCGACGACCTTCGGGTGCAGTTCGCCCGCGTGGCCGACCGGCCAGTCGCCGACGCGCAGCTGGGCGCACCGGCCCGGGTGCCACGGCAGCAGGTCGGCGGCCTGCACGGTGAGCTTCACGCCGGCGGCCTCGGCCACGAGGCGCGCGGCCTGCACGGCGTCGGCCCAGCCTGCCTGGTCGCCCTTGCCCCACCAGCCGGCGCGCGGGCGCTGGCCGCTGAGGACGACGGCGACGTGCACCGGCTGCGCGGGCACGGCGGCCTCCAGCACGGCGAGGTCCTCGTCGCTCGGGCGGTGCTCGACGCCGAGGTCCGGGACCTTGAGCTGGTTCGGCTTCGGCAGCACGACCTGGCCGACGTGGAACAGCGACACGTCCTTCAGGCCGCGGGAAACGTTGCGTTGCAACGTCTCCAGCAGGCCCGGCAGGAGGGTGGTCGCCATCCGGTCGTGGTCGGCTTCGAGCGGGTTCTGCACGCGCACCGTCGTGCGGCGGATGTCGTCCTCGGGCAGGCCGAAGGCGTCCCACACCGCGTCGCCGATGAACGGGAACGGGCGCACCTCGACGTAGCCCGCCTCGGCGAGCGCGCCGGACACCGCGCGGCGGCGGCGCTGGGCGTCGGTGAGGCCGCGGCCCGCGGGCGCGGCGGGCAGGACCGACGGGATGCTGTCGTAGCCCTCGAGCCGCAGGACCTCCTCGACGAGGTCGGCGGGCTGCACGAGGTCGCCGCGCCAGCTCGGCGGGGTCGCGGTGACCAGGCCGACGCCCTGGTCGCTCGTGCTGAGCTGGACCTTGCAGCCGATCTGGCCGAGCCGCCGGACCGTGACGCCGCGTTCGTAACGGACGCCGGCGACCTGGTCGGGCAGGTTGATCGGCATGGTCACCGGGGCGTGCGGGGCGACGCCGCCGACGTCGGTGCGGCCCGGGCGGATCGCGCCGTCGCCGTACTGGCGCAGCAGCCGCGCGGCGAGTTCCACCGCGGCCGCGCACAGCGCCGGGTCGGTGTAGCGCTCGAAGCGCTTCGCCGCCTCGGAGAACAGCTTGTGCCGGCGCGCGGTGCGGCTGATCGACGCCGGGTTCCAGTGCGCCGCCTCGAGCAGCACGTCCGTGCTCTCCGGCGTGATCTCCGTGCTGGCGCCGCCCATCGTGCCGGCGAGGGAGATGACGCCGCTGTCGTCGGCGATCACGATGTCGTCCGCGTCGAGGGTGCGCTCGACGTCGTCGAGGGTGGTGAGCTTCTCCCCCGCCTTCGCGCGGCGAACCACCAGGTCGCCCTGGATGGAGCCGGTCGCGAACGCGTGCAGCGGGTGGCCGAGTTCGAGCATCACGTAGTTCGTGACGTCGACCGCGAGGGAGATGGACCGGATGCCGGCCAGCATCAGCCTGCGGCGGATCCGCCACGGCGTCGGCGCGGTCGCGTCGAGACCGGTGACGCGGCGCAGCACGAACCGCGGGCAGCCCTCGGGGTCCTCGACCCGGACCGGCCACGCTTCGCCCTCGGCTTCCGGGAAGTTGTCGAGCATCGCCGGGTCGCCGAAGGGCACGTCGAGGGCGTTCGACAGTTCGCGCGCCAGGCCGCGGATCGACAGCGCGTAGCCGCGGTCCGGGGTCGGCGTGACCTCGATGACGGTGTCGTCGAGGCCGAGCAGGTCCTTCGCGTCGTCGCCGGGGCTCGCCGTGCCCGGCGGGAGCACGAGGATGCCGCTGTGGTCGTCGCCGAGGCCGAGTTCGGCCGCCGAGCAGATCATGCCGTCGCTGACCTTGCCGTACGTCTTGCGCGCGGCGATCGCGAAATCGCCCGGCAGGACCACGCCCGGCAGCGCGACCACGACGAGGTCGCCCTCGGCGAAGTTGCTCGCGCCGCAGACGATGCCGCGCGTCTTGATGCCGTGCGGGCCTTCGTTCTCGAGCGGGCCGTCGTCCTCGTCGTCGTCCTCTTCGGACAGTTCGGCGTCGTCGGGCTCCGGGTCGGGTTCCTCGCCGACCTCGACGCGGCAGAACCGCACCGGCTTCTTGAAGCCGGTCAGCTCCTCGATCTCCGCGACGCGGCCGACCACGAGCGGGCCGGTCACCGGGCCGAGCTTGCTGAGCTCGTCGACCTCGATCCCGATCCGCACGAAGGCGTCGGCCAGGTCTTGCGGCGTGACGTCGGCATCCACCTCGAGATGCTCGGTCAGCCAGCTCACCGGGACTCGCACTACGCCTCCGTTCCGAAGGGAAGGGTGAACCGGACGTCGCCTTCGACCATGTCGCGCATGTCCGGGATGCCGTTGCGGAACTGCAGGGTCCGCTCGATGCCCATGCCGAACGCGAAGCCGGAGTAGACCTCGGGGTCGACGCCGCACGCGCGCAGGACGTTCGGGTTGACCATGCCGCAGCCGCCCCATTCGACCCAGCCGGGGCCGCCCTTCTTCTCCTCGAACCAGACGTCGACCTCCGCCGACGGCTCGGTGAACGGGAAGAAGTGCGGGCGCAGCCGCGTCGTGGAGCTCTCGCCGAACATCGCGCGGGCGAACGCGTCGAGCGTGCCCTTGAGGTGCGCCATGGTCAGGCCCTTGTCGACGGCGAGGCCTTCGACCTGGGTGAACACCGGCGTGTGCGTGGAGTCGAGTTCGTCGGTGCGGTAGGTGCGGCCCGGGCACACGACGTACACCGGCAGGTCGCGGTGCAGCAGGCTGCGGGCCTGCACCGGCGAGGTGTGCGTGCGCAGCACCAAGCCGGAGCCTTCCTCGCCGACGTAGAACGTGTCCTGCAGCTGGCGCGCCGGGTGGTCCTTGCCGAAGTTGAGCGCGTCGAAGTTGAACCACTCCGCCTCGAGCTCGGGTCCTTCGGCGACCTCGTAGCCCATGGCGACGAAAACGTCGGCGATGCGCTCGGACAGCGTGCTGATCGGGTGCCGGGCTCCGCGCGGGACCTGATCCCACGGCAGCGTGACGTCGACAGCCTCCTCGCGAAGCACGCGCTCGTCGCGCTCGGCCTGCAAAGCCGCGCGGCGCGCGTCGAACGCGGACTGCACCGCCTGCCGGGCCTCGTTGACGCGCTTGCCGGCGTCGGCCTTCTCCTGCTTCGGCAGCGCGGCGATTCCCCGGCGCGCGAGGAGCACGGGCGACTGGTCCCCGAGATGGGCCGGTTTGACGGCGGCGAGCGCGTCCAGGTCGGCCGCGCCGGCGAAGGCGTCCTCGGCCGCCTTGATCGCCGCGCGCAGGGTCTCCGGTGCGAGCACGTCGACCGGCTGTTCTGTGGCTCCGGACATGACTCCTCGGCGTCCGCTGGGACTGGTGTTGTCGGCGGCACGCGGGCATGCCGCCGCACGTGCACATCGGGCAGCTCAGTCTAGGGGATCGGGCGCCGGGCCCGGCCGCTCACCCTCCGCTTCCGGAGCGGCTGCGCCGGATCCGCCCCGTGATCACGACTGACCGTCGCCGGGGACCCGAACGGTGGTCAGCGGATCAGGTGAGAACCGCCTCCCGACCGGCTCGCCCCGGCCGCCCTCGCGGGTGGCTGCGGAGCGGCTCTGCCGGGCGGGGTTTCGGGAGCGCTCGGCACTGCGGAAGCGGAGCGCGGGAGTGGCCAGACCGGAGGCGGGGTGCGGCTCGCGCCGAAGGCGACAGCGCGGGCGGCGACGGTGGCAGTGGCGATGGCGATGGCGATGGCGGTGGCGGGGACGGGGGGCGATGACGGTGGCAGTCGTGGTGGTGGTGGTGGTGGCGATGGCAGTGGCGGCGGTGCCGACGTCGCGGCGGTGATGACGGCGGCGGGAGGGGCAGTGGCGGCGGTGACGGCGACGACGTCGCGGCGGTGATGACGGTGGCGGTGGCAGGGGCAGTGCCGGGGGTCGTGCGGGCGCGTGGGCGCGCGTGGTGTCGTCGGATGCGTAGTGATGCCAGCCATAACGTGCAGCCAAGCGGCGGGCGATCGTCGATTTGCCCGCACCGTGAGCAACGCCGATCCAGTAGAACTGCCGGAGGTCAGCGGCGTGCGGCCATCGCTGCGGTATAGACGCAGACCGCGGCGGCGGTAGCCAGGTTGAGGCTTTCCGCCTTGCCGTACAACGGGATCCGGACTGCTTCGTCGACTGACGAGAGGACGTCCTCGGGCAGGCCGTGTGCCTCGTTGCCAAAGATCCACGCCACCGGGTCTCCGAAGTGGACAGTCTCGAGCGAGGTCGAGGCGTAACCGTGCGCGGCCAGCGTGCGGAGGCCAGCTGCGCGGAGGGCGGTGAGGACCGCCGGGATGTCGCGGGCGCGGGCCAGCGGGACGTGGAACGTCGAACCGGCGGCGGCGCGGACGCTTTTGCCGTTGTGCGGGTCGACGGTGTCGCCGGCCAGGACTACCGCGTCGGCGCCGGCGGCGTCGGCTACTCGGATCACGGTGCCTGCGTTGCCGGGTTCGGCGACGTCGACCAGGACGACCACGAGGCGGGCCGAGGCGAGGACTGTCTCCAGTGGACGGTCGACCAGCGAGCAGACCGCGATGATTCCTTGCGGGGTCACGGTTTCCGACAGGCTCGCGGCGGCGCGATCCGTGATGGGCGACACGCGGGGAGCCGACGCGACCAACGAAGGGTGGGCGGCGGCGGCGCGTTCGGTCACGAAGAGTTCGTGGACCGTCCCGTGGGACAGGGCCGAGGTGACCGCGTTGACCCCTTCGGCCAGGAAGCGGCCGGTTTTCTCTCGTTCCGCGCGCCGGGTCAGTTTGCGCGCAGCAACGACCCGGGGGGTCCGTTCGGTGAACGGATCCGCCCCGGGCCGGAAAATGCTGCCGGTCAGGCCGACTTCGCTTCGCCGGTCGTGACGTTCGCCTTGGCGAGCTCGGCGAGCGCGGTGAAGGCGGCCGCGTCGTTGACCGCGAGGTCCGCGAGGATCTTGCGGTCCACCTCGACACCGGCGGCCTTCAGGCCCTGGATGAACCGGTTGTAGGTGACGCCGTTGGCGCGAGCGGCCGCGTTGATGCGGGTGATCCACAGCTGGCGGAAGTCACCCTTGCGCGCGCGGCGGTCGCGGTAGGCGTAGTTGAGCGAGTGGAGCGTCTGCTCCTTGGCCTTGCGGTACAGCCGCGAACGCTGGCCGCGGTAACCGCTGGCCAGTTCGAGAGTCGCGCGACGCTTCTTCTGGGCGTTGACCGCCCGCTTGACGCGTGCCACTGGTCCATCCTGTCGAATTCGGGGGGTGCGAGGACCCCGGGGTGGTCGGGAAAGGGTGCGGGCCTCAGCGGCCGAGCAGGCGCTTCACGCGGCCGACGTCGTTCTGGGCGACCTCGGTGGTGCCCTCGAGACGGCGGGTGAGGCGGTTGGACTTCTTCTCCATCAGGTGGCGACGGCCGGCCTTCTGGCGACGCAGCTTGCCCGAACCGGTCACGCGGATCCGCTTCGACGTGCCCTTGTGCGTCTTCATCTTCGGCATGCTTGTAGTCCTCTTTCGTGCGGCGGCACACCGGATCACCGGTGTGCCGCTGACTGTGCTGGTCGGCGCTGGGGCGCTACGCCTCGGGAGCCGATTCGGCCGATTCGGCTTTCGCCGCCTTCGGCTTCACGTTCTTGTGCGGGGCCAGCACCATGATCATGTTGCGTCCGTCCTGCTTCGGCGACGATTCCACGAAGCCGAGCTCGGTGACGTCGTCGGCGAGCTTCTGCAGGAGCCGGAACCCGAGCTCCGGCCGGGACTGCTCGCGACCGCGGAACATGATCGTGACCTTGACCTTGTTGCCCGCCGCCAGGAACCGCGACACGTGACCCTTCTTGGTCTCGTAGTCGTGCTGGTCGATCTTCGGCCGCAGCTTCTGTTCCTTGATGACGGTCAGATGCTGGTTGCGCCGGGAGTCGCGGGCCTTCTGCGCGCTCTCGTACTTGAACTTGCCGAAGTCCATGAGCTTGGCCACGGGCGGGCGTGCCTGCGGGGCCACCTCGACGAGGTCGAGGTCCGCCTCCTGCGCAAGCCGCAGCGCATCTTCGATCCGGACAATGCCGACCTGCTCGCCGTTGGGGCCGACGAGCCGGACTTCCGGCACCCGGATGCGGTCGTTGATGCGTGTCTCGGAGCTGATGGGGCCTCCTTGGTCCGAGTGATGTTTTCTCGTTTCGACCTGGTGCCCACATGATTCAGGCCCCGCCTCCGGCTGCTGCCGGTGCACGGGGCCCGCTCTGTCTCCGATCGCGCCCGGCCGGACGGCCGAACGCTTCGCCTCCGCAGTACGCTGCCGGAACGGCACGCACTGCTTCGGCGAGACCGGACCCGGACACCTGTAGCGGTGAGACGGGTGGGAGCGGGGCTCCACTTGCCGCCCCCGATCGCTCGGGAGCTGGTCGCACATGGAAGGGTACCAGACGTGCCTGAACAACCTTCGCCACCGCCCCCGTATTCCCCCGACGACCGCGGGCTCGAGGAGATCCCCAGCGTCGAGGTGATCAGCCGCGCCGCGGTGATGCTGCTGTCCGCGGGCGCCGAACGCCTCGGCCTCGCCGACGCCGACCCGGAGAACTCGCCGCACCGCGACCTCGACGAGGCGCGCCGCCTCATCACCGCGCTCGCCGGGCTCGTGACCGCCTCCGCCGAGTACCTCGGCCTGCACGCCGGGCCCCTCCGCGACGGACTGCAGTCGCTGCAGAAGGCGTTCCGCGAGGCGTCGGTCGTGCCGGACCCGCCGGGCCAGGGGCCGGGCGAGAAGTACACCGGGCCGGTTTACTGAGCCGGAAGCCGTTCCGAGAGATCTTCGAAGACCCGCCTCGCGGCATCGCCGGGCGGGTCTTCGGCGTTTCCGGGTGAGGGCGGGCGGCGATAAGGCCCCGGCGTGCCGGATCGGGACCGCGTGGCACTGCTCCGGTTCGCGATCGACGCTCCCGGCAGGCCGAAGCGATGGACCCGGTCGTGCCGGGTGCCGGAGTCTGGCCTGGCGATCCGCGAGGATTCGGCTCGGGTGATCGCCGCCGCGCTCCGGCACCGGGTTCGGCCCGGTGACCGCGAAGATCCGGTCCGGCAGCTTGCGTGGACCGCGGCCGCGCTCCGGTGCACGGACCGCCCGGCGACCGCTGCCGAGCTCCACGATGCCGACCGATGCGGCCACCTGACCCGCAGCTGAACCGCGCGACACCGTGCGACCGACACGCCTGCGACTGAGCCGCACAACGCCAACCCGCGCGGCCGCCAGGCCCACGACTGAGCCACGCGACGCCAACCCGCGCGGCCGCCAGGCCCACGACTGAGCCACCCGGCGCCAATCCGTGCGGCCGCCGGGCCGACAACTAAGCCACGCGACGTCGACCCGCGCGGCCGCCAGGTCCACGACTGAGCCACGCGACGCCGATCCGCGCGGACAAAGAGGCCAGGGCTGAACCGCGCGACGGCAACCTCTCCGACCGACAGGCCCGCGGGTCACCCACTCGACGCCGACCCGTGCGACCAACCGCCCGTGGCAGAGCCGCCACCACCCCGCGCCAGCCGCATCCCACCGTTCCGAGCCATTGCCTCCCCGCCAACCGACATCTAACATGTTAGATGTGAGAGCACTCCCCAAGGTCTCCCGGTCGCTGCTGCGCGACGAGGCGTACGAGCGGATCCGGCACGCCATCATCGACGGCAGCCTTCCGCCGGGCACTCCCCTGCGCGACGCCGACCTCGCCGAGCAGCTCGGGCTTTCTCGCGCGCCCGTCCGGCAGGCGCTGCTGCGGCTGGCCGAGGACCGGCTGGTCGTGTCGAAGCCGCAGAGTTACACGAGGGTCGCCGAGTTCGACGCCGGTGACGTTCGCGACGCGGTTCGGCTCGTGCGGGCGTTGCACGAGCTGGTCGTGCGCGAAGCCCGGCTCAGCGCGCGGCAGATCGCGGAAATGCGCGAGGCCAACGAGCGATTCCGGGAAGCGGTGGCCGAGGGGGACGTCGGCAAGGCGATCGAGGCGGACGACGAACTGCACGACATTCCGGTGCGCGCGTGCGGCAACCGGGCGGTCGCGGCGACGCTCGACCGGTACACGCCGTTGCTGCGCCGTCTCGAATACGCGCGGTTCAGTTCGCTGCCCGCGCATCGGTCGGTCGCCCGGCACGAGGAGCTCATCGACGCGCTCGAAAGCGGCGACGAGAAAACCGCCGCGCAGCTCACCTCAACGATTTGGACCGATCTCGAAGCTCTCCTGGAGGACGCGTGAGCCTGGCCGATTTCCCCCGTTTCCCGTTGCTCGTCGGGCCTTCGCCGGTGCACCGGCTGGACCGGCTGACCGAACACCTCGGCGGCGCGGCCGTCTGGGCCAAGCGCGAGGACCTCAACTCCGGTCTCGCCTACGGCGGCAACAAGACGCGCAAGCTCGAGTACCTCGTCGCCGACGCGCTCGCCGGGGGCGCGGACACGCTCGTCTCGATCGGCGGCGTGCAGTCGAACCACACGCGCCAGGTCGCGGCCGCGGCGGCGCGCGCGGGAATGAAAGCCGTGCTGGTGCAGGAAAGCTGGGTCGACTGGGACGATCCGCTGCACGACAAGGTCGGCAACATCCAGCTGTCGCGGATCCTCGGCGCGGACGTCCGGCTCGTCGACGCCGGGTTCGGCATCGGGTTCAAGGAGAGCTGGGAGCGGGCGCTGGCGGAGGTCGAGGCGAACGGCGGCACGCCGTACGCGATCCCGGCCGGGGCGTCGGACCACCGGCTCGGCGGGCTCGGGTTCGCCAACTGGGTGCTGGAGCTCGAAGAGCAGGAACGCGAACTCGGCGTTTTCTTCGACACCGTCGTGGTGTGCTCGGTCACCGGCAGCACGCAGGCGGGGATGATCGCCGGGGCGGCGGTGAGCGGGAAGCCGCGGCGGATCCTGGGGATCGACGCGTCGGCGAAGCCCGGCGAGACGCGCGAGCAGATCGGGCGGATCGCGAAGAGCACGGCGGAGCTGATCGAGGCCGGGCCGGTCGGGGAAGCCGAACTCGACGAGCGGTACCACGCGGGCGTTTACGGGATTCCGGACGAGCAGACGCTCGAGGCGATCCGTACCGCCGCGCGGCTGGAAGGCATGATCACCGACCCGGTGTACGAAGGGAAGTCGATGGCCGGGCTGATCGATCTCGTGCGCACCGGCGAGATCGCGAAGGACTCGAACGTCCTGTACGCGCACCTCGGCGGGCAGCCCGCGATCAACGCGTACACCAGCGTGCTCGGCTGAAGCTCTCGTGAGCGGCGGCTTCGGTGCCGCCGCTCACGAGAAACAGCGTCAGTCGAGGACGGCGAGCACGTCGATCTCGACCAGAAGCCCGGCGGGCAGCCCGACGTACACCGTGGTGCGGGCCGCGTACGGGGCTTCGCCGATCAGTTCGTTGTAGACCTCGTTGAACGCCGCGAAGTGGCTGGTGTCGGTGAGGTACACGCGCACCATCACCGCGTCTGCGAAGCTCGAGCCCGCTTCTTCGAGCAGCGCGGTCAGGTTCTTGAACACCTGCCGGGTCTGGCTCACGACGTCGTCGCCGACGATCTCGTTCGTGGCCGGGTCGAACGCGACCGCGCCGGCGACCTGGAGGATGTTCCCCTTGCGGACGGCCTGCGAGAAGTTCGCCGGCGGCTTCGGCGCGTTCTCGCTGGTGATCGCCGTCTTGCCCATCATTGCCCCTTTCCGTTCCCCGTCCATCCACTGTGGACGGAAGCTTCCTCGGCGGCGGCCAGCAGCTCGGGCACGAGCGCCAGCAGCCCGTCGTAGTCCAGCAGCACCTTCGGCACCGACATCGACGCCGCGGCGAGCACCTCGCCGCCCGCGCCGCGCACCGGCGCGGAAATGCAGTGGATGAAGTCCTCGTGCTCGGCATTGTCCACCGCGTACCCGCGCTCAGCGACCTGGTCCAGTTCGGCCAGGTACGCCTCGGGCGTGGTGATCGTGTTGGCGGTGAGCACGGCGTAGTCGATCGCGCGGGCGATCTCCTCGCGTTTCGCCCGCGGCATCGCCGCCACGAGCACCTTGCCGACCGCGGTGCAGTGCAGCGGCGCGCGTTTGCCGACCCGCGAGTACATCCGGACCGCGTGGTGTCCCTCGAACTTGTCGATGTACACCACCTCACCGTCCTCATAGGACGCGAGGTGCACGGTGTGCCCGGTGCGCGAGTTCAGCGCGGCGAGCGCTTCGTGCGAACTGCGCCGGACGTCGCGGTCCTCCAGCGCCTGGTTGGCGAGGTCGAAAAGCGCGCTGCCGAGCCGGTAGTGCCGGGCTCCTTCGCGCCGCACGAAATGGTGCGATTCGAGCGTGCGCAGCAACCGCAGCACGGTCGTCTTGTGCACACCGATCTCTTCGGCCAGCTCGTCGAGCGTCTTGCCGCCGCGGGCGAGACCGCTCAGCAGCGTCAGCGCGCGGTCGAGACTTTGGCTCACGTGACCACCACTCCCTCCCCGGTGAGCCGGACCGAACCCCAGCCGTCGGCGTCCGCCTGCACCAGTTTCGTCACGACGGCCTCGGCCAGCGGCACGCCGACGTCGTCTTGAGTCAACAGTGTCGCGGCAGCTTGCAGGTGCCCGCGACGGAGCCTCGTCAGGGGGTCGGCTCCGCGCAGAGTCGCGGCCAGGAATCCGGCGGCGAAGGCGTCTCCGGCACCGACCGGTTCGACGACATCGACCCGAAGCGCGGGCGAGAACAGCGGTTCGGCCGAGCCCTCGACGAGCGTCGCGCCGCGTTCCCCGTGCTTGACCACCAGCGTGCGCGGACCGGGCAGAAGGGCGCGCAGCCGCACCGGATCGCCGGTGCCCCACACGCGTTCCGCCTCGTCGTCGCCGGTCAGCACCAGATCGGCCTTCCCGGCCAGTTCGGCGAGGACGGACTGGTCGCGTCCGGTCCACAGCGCGGGGCGGTGGTTGACGTCGAACGACACGAGCAGGTCGCCGCGCGGCCGGTCGAGCAGCGCGCGGACGAGCGCGAGGCAGCTGTCCGAGAGCGCGGGCGTGATCCCGGACAGGTGCAGCACGCGAACACCGGAGAAGTCCAGCTGGGACACCAGTTCCGGGCCCATGCCGGACGCGGCGGAACCCGAGCGGTAGTAGCGGACGGGACTGCCGCCCGCGCCGCTTTCCTTCACGTACAGCCCGGTCGGCCTGGTCGAGTCGAAGACGACGCCGCGCACGTCCACGCCCGCCGACGCGATCTCGCGGACGAGCGCGCGGCCGAACGGGTCGTCGCCGACCGCGCTGACCCATCCGCTCGGCACGCCGAGCGCGGGCAGGTGGCACGCGACGTTGGACTCCGCGCCGCCGATGGTGCGCAGCCAAGTGCGCACCTCGTCCGGCGGCCCGGGCTCGGCGGGCACGAACAACGCCATCGACTCGCCGATGCAGAGCACTTCGGGCGACCCGGTCGGACTGCTGGTCACTGACGTCCCTTCCCCGTTGACCTGTGGCGACCCGGATGCTACACCTATGCAACGCATTTTGCGCAACGTCCGTTGCAAGATACGCAACCGAGGTCCCAGATGAACAGCAACGCCGCTCTCACCGCCGCCGTCCGAGCCGGGCGCGGCGAACGGATCGACTGGCGCTTCCGCGCTCTCCCCCCGGCACTGTCCGGGCTCACTCTCAACGAAGCCGCGGCCCGCCGCGCGAAGCTCTTCGACGACGGCTTCTTCGGTCCGTTCGTGGTCCTCGACGCGGCCGCGATGGAGCACAACCTCGCCACCATGGCCCGCTGGTGCGCCGAACGCGGGATCGCGCTCGCGCCGCACGGCAAGACGACGATGGCTCCGGAGCTGTTCGCCCGGCAGCTGGAGCACGGTTCGTGGGGCATCACCGCGGCGAACGCCGGGCACGTGCGGATCTACCGCGCGTTCGGCGTGCCGCGGATCCTGCTGGCGAACCAGCTCGTGGACCCGTCCGCGCTGCGCTGGCTGGCCGGCGAGCTGGCGGCGGACCCGGATTTCGAGTTCGTCTGCTGGGTCGACTCGGTGCGCAGCGTCGAGCTGATGACCGAAGCGCTCGCGGGCGCCGAGCGGCCCGTCGACGTGCTGGTGGAGCTGGGCGGCGAAGGCGGCCGCACCGGTGTCCGCGACGCCGCGACCGCGCTGGCGGTTGCCGAAGCGGCGGCGAAGAGCCCGGTGTTGCGCCTGCGCGGCACCGGCGGCTACGAGGGCGCGCTTTCGCACCACACCGACGACGCGGCCTTGGCGAAGATCAGTTCCTATGTGGACAGTCTTCGCGACGCGACGATCACCTTCGCGGAGAAGGGTTTGCTTGCCGACGGTCCGGTATACGTGACCGCGGGCGGCAGCGCGTACTTCGACCGGGTCGTGGACGAGCTGACCAAGCCGTGGCCGGACGGGCTCGAAGTGGTCCCGATCCTGCGCAGCGGCGCGTACCTGACGCACGACGACGGCTTCTACCGCGAGATCTCGCCGCTCGGCGAGCACCCGCGCATCGCTGGGGTCGACAGCTTCCGTCCGGCATTGCACGCATGGGCGCAGGTCACCTCGAAGCCCACGCCGGAACTCGCGCTGCTCACCGCGGGCAAGCGCGACCTGCCGTACGACGAGGGCATGCCCGAGCCGCAGTTGCTGCGCAAGGACGGCGTCGTCACCGAGCTGACCGGGCACACCGTGCCGAAGCTCAACGACCAGCACGCGTTCCTCGAACTGCCCGAAGGATCGCCGGTCGAGGTCGGCGACTGGATCCGGCTCGGGCTGTCGCATCCCTGCACGACCTTCGACAAGTGGTCGCTGCTGCCGGTCGTGGACAGCGACGGCGAAACAGTGGTCGATTTCGTGCGGACGTGGTTCTGATGGACCTCGTGATCCGCGGCGCGCGCGTCGCCGACGGAACCGGGGCCCCGCTGGAGATCCGCGACGTCGGGATCGACGGCGACCGCATCGCCGACGTCGCCGCGCCGGGAGACCTGACCGCGCCGCGCGTGCTCGACGCGACCGGGCTGGTCCTCTCCCCCGGGTTCATCGACATGCACTCGCATTCCGACCTGCAGGTGCTCGCCAACCCGGACCATCTGGCGAAAATCAGCCAGGGCGTGACCACCGAGGTGCTGGGGCAGGACGGTCTCTCCTACGCGCCGGTCAACGACGAGGTGCTGGCCTCCCTCCGCCAGCAGCTGGCCGGATGGAACGACGACCCGGCGGGCTTCGACTGGAACTGGCGTTCGGTCGGCGAGTACCTCGACCGGCTCGACCAGGGCATCGCGACGAACGCCGCGTACCTGGTCCCGCAGGGCACGGTGCGGATGCTGGTGGTGGGCTGGGAAGACCGGCCCGCCACGGACGCCGAGCTGGCCCGGATGCAGGAACTCGTCGCGACCGGGCTGGCCGAAGGCGCGTTCGGCCTGTCGTCCGGGCTGACCTACACGCCCGGGATGTACGCGACCACCGAGGAACTGGTCGAGCTGTGCCGCGTGGTCGGCGAGCGCGGCGGCTACTACAGCCCGCACCACCGCAGCTACGGCGCGGGCGCGCTGGAGGCGTTCGCGGAGATGGTCGACGTCTCCCGCCGCTCCGGCTGCCCGCTGCACCTCGCGCACGCGACGATGAACTTCTCTGTCAACAAGGGCAAAGCGCCGGATTTGTTGCGGCTGCTGGACAACGCCCTCGACGACGGCTGCGACATCACCCTCGACACGTACCCGTATCTGCCCGGCGCGACCTACCTGTCCGCGCTGCTGCCGAGCTGGTCCACCGAAGGCGGATTGGAGCCCACGCTCGCCCGGCTGTCCGATCCGGACACTCGCGAACGCATCCGCGCGGAGATCGAGGAGTCCGGTTCGGACGGTGCGCACGGCGTGCCGATCGACTGGGACGCCATCGAAATCAACGGCGTGCGCCGCGAGGAGAACGCCGCATTGGTGGGGCACAGCGTCCTCGCTTCGGCCCGCAAGAACGGGAAACCTCCGGCAGAGCTGTACTTCGACACGCTGATCGACGAAAAGCTCGGCACGTCCTGCCTCATGCACGTGGGACACGAGGAAAACGTGCAGGCCATCATGCGGCACCGCACGCACACCGGCGGCTCGGACGGTCTGCTGGTCGGCGCACGGCCGCATCCCCGGGCGTGGGGCACCTTCCCGCGTTACCTCGCCCGCTACGTCCGCGAGCTGGGCGTTCTCGAACTGGCCGACTGCGTCGCGCACCTCACCGGGCGCGCGGCACGGCGGCTGGGGCTGTCCGACCGGGGCCTCGTCCGCCCCGGGCACGCGGCCGATCTGGTGCTGTTCGACCCGGACACGGTCGCCGACACCGCGACGTTCGACAATCCGCGGCAGCCCGCCGCGGGTCTCTCCGCTGTCTTCGTCAACGGCGTCGCCGCGCTCGAAGACGGGTCCCCCACCGGCGCGCTCGCCGGGCATTCCCTTCGCCATCCCGGGAGTCGACGATGATCCACTGGCTGCAGACCAGCACCGCCGGTCTGCTCACGCTGGCCGCGGTGTCCATCGCGGTGCTGCTTTTCCTCATCATCAAGGTGAAGCTCGAACCGTTCATCGCCTTGATCGTGGTGGGCCTGCTCACCGCGCTGGCCGCGGGCGTGCCGGTCGGCACCCTGGTCGGCACCGCGCAGAAGACGTCCGATTCGCTGCTGGAGAAGGGTTTCGGCAGCATTCTCGGGCACATCGCGGCGATCATCGGGCTGGGCACGCTGCTCGGCTCGATCCTGGAGAAATCCGGCGGCGCGCGCGTGCTCACCGCGGCGCTGCTGCGCACGTTCGGCGAGAAACGCGCTCCGCTCGCGATGGGTCTTTCCGGCCTCATCTTCGGCATCCCGGTGTTCTTCGACATCGGCATTTTCGTGCTCGCGCCGCTGGTCTACGCCGCGGCCAAGCAGGGCGGCCGGTCGATCGTGCTGTACGCGATGCCGTTGCTGGCCGGGCTTTCCATCACGCACGCCTTCATCCCGCCGCACCCGGGACCGGTCGCCGCGGCCGGGCTGCTGCACGTGGATCTCGGCTGGCTGATCCTGATGGGCGCGGTCTGCGGCATCCCGGCCTGGTTCATCGGCGGCATCCTGTACTCGACGTGGATCGGCAAGCGCGTGAACGTGCCGCTGGCCGAGGACTTCGCGAAGCTCGCGGGCGAAGACGGCGAGCAGGACGGCCCCGCGCCGTCGCTCAAGCTGGTCGGCGGGATCATCGCGGTGCCGCTGGTGCTGATCCTGGTAGGCACGTTCGGCAGCATCCTGCTGCCCAAGGGGTCCACCGGCGCGGGCATCGCGGCGTTCCTCGGCACGCCCGCCATCGCGCTGACCATCGCGACCATCCTCGCGTCGTGGCTGCTCGGCCGCCGCCGCGGGATGAGCGGCACGGACCTCGCCCAGCTTTCCGCGAACGCGCTGCGCCCGGTCGCGATGATTCTTCTCGTGGTGGGCGCGGGTTCGTTCTTCGGAGCGGTGCTGTCCGCCACCGGCATCGGCAAGGCGGTGGCCGGTTCCCTAGGCGACGCCGGGCTTCCCGTGCTTTTGGCCGCGTACATCATCAGCTGCGGCATGCGCATCGCCCAGGGTTCCGCGACGGTCGCGATCGTGACCACGAGCGGCATCGTCGCGCCGACCGTACTGGAACTGCATTATTCGCAAGCACAATTGGCGCTCCTGGTGGTCGCGATCTCGGCCGGGTCGATCATCGCCTCGCACGTGAACGACGGCGGATTCTGGATCGTGTCCCGCTATTTCGGGCTGACCGTGACCCAGACCCTGAAAACCTGGACGGCTTTGGAAACAGTCCTTTCCTTGAGCGGTTTCGGTGTGGCAGCATTGGCGATGGCATTGGTCTGAACCACATCGGCACATGTTCCGGGGGTATTCGATGACCGAGATTTCCCGCCGCACGTTCGTCGGAGCAGTCGGCGCGGCCGGAGCCGCCGCCGTGGTGGGCGCACAGCTCGCCACGGCAGCGCCCCGGCCGCGCGCGGCCACGACGGTGTACGTCGGCAGCTACACCAACTCCGCGCCGGCCGGCCACGGACTGGACGTCACCCAGCGAGCGGCGGGAAGCCCCGCGCTCACGCCGGTGCGCACTGTCCCGAAGCTGACCGACGTTTCCTGGTTCGACCGGACTCGCGACGGCCGGATCCTGTACGTCACCAACGAAAACGAGGGCGCGGAGACCGGCACGGTGTCCGCGTTGGACATCTCCGACCCGACCCGGCCGAAGCTGCTCGGGTCGACGTCCTCGAACGGCGGCTCGCCCACGCACCTTTCGGTGCACCCGAGCCAGAAGTACGTGCTGGCCGCGAATTACGACTCCGGCAGCGTCGTGGTGCTGCCGATCAAGTCCGGCGGCAAGCTCGGCGCGGCCACCGATCTGCAGCAGCACCAGGGCAAAGAGCCGCACGCGCACCAGGTCGTCACCGATCCGTCCGGCAAGTGGGTGCTCGCGGTCGACCTCGGCACCGACTCGGTGTACGTCTACTCGTTCGACACCGGCAAGGGAAAGCTGAAGCTGCACAAGCAGATCACCCTTCCCGCCGGTGCCGGACCGCGACACCTCGCGTTCCACCCGAACGGCAAATTCGCTTACGTAGCCCAGGAACTGCGGCCGGAGATCACCGTCGCCAGCTGGGACTCCGCCACCGGCACGTTCAAGCCGATCTCCGTGGTGCCCGCGGTTCCGCCGGGCAGCACCGGCGAACTGTTCCCCGGCGAGATCACCGTGTCGCGCGACGGGAAGTTCGTCTACGCCACCGTGCGCGGCCCCAACACCGTCGCCACCTTCACCGTCGCCGACGGCGGAGCCGGGCTCACCCTGGTCTCCTCGGCGGCGTCCGGCGGCAACTGGCCGCGGCATCTCGCGCTGGACCCGGACGAGAAGTGGTTCTACGTCTCCAACCAGCGCTCCGGCACCGTCACCTGGCTGCCGCGCGACCCGGCCACCGGTCTGCCCGGCAAGTCCGCGGGCTCGCTCGCCGTGCCGAACGTCAACTCTGTCTTCTTCGTCTGAGAAAAACCGGGGCTGTCACGCCGCACAGCCCCGTCTTTCCCGGTCATTGACCGGTCCCCGCGACAGGAGTCACCGATGAAGCTGCGTTCTGTCCTGCCCGCTGTCGCCACGCTGGCGTTGCTCGCCGCGTGCGCCCCCACCCAATCCGGCCCGGCCGCCGCCGGCGGAAACCAAACCGACGGCACGCTCAGAGTCTGGCTGTTCGACGAAGCGAACCGTACGCCGAAGGAGGCCGCGGTCAAGGAAGCGATCACCGAATTCGAGGCCAGCCACACCGGCGTGAAGGTCGACGTGCAGTGGGTTCCGGTCGAAGGCCGCGCGGACAAGTTCTCCGGCGCGTTCAACGACCCGTCCAACGCCCCCGACGTCGCCGAGTTCGGCAACACCGACGTCTCCAGCTACGCGCAGACCGGCGCGTTGTCCGATCTCACCAAGGACATCGCGAACTGGTCGGACGGCAAGGACCTGCTTCCGTCCGTGGTGGACACCGCCAAGGCGAACGGCAAGATCTACGGCATCCCCTGGTACACCGGCATCCGCGCGTTGTACTACCGCACCGACGTCTTCGCCGAACTCGGCCTCAAGCCGCCGACGACGCTGGCGGAGCTGACCGAAGACGCGCGCAAGATCCGCGAGAAGAAGCCGGACCTGTACGGCATCGCGACCGGCGGCAAGTACACCTACGCGATGCTGCCGTTCATCTGGGCTAACGGCGGCGACCTGGCCAAACAGGACAACGGCAAGTGGACGTCCACTGTGGACTCCCCGCAGGCCAAGGCAGGCGTGACCGCGTACGCGAACCTGATCAAGGACGACATCTGCCCGCCCGCCGCCTGCGCCAACCTCACCGGCACGCAGAGTGTCACCGCGTTCGCCGGCGGCAAGGCGGGCATGGTGATCGGCGGCGACTTCAACCGCAAGGCCGTCGAAAAGGGCGCGGTGAAGGGCAAGTACGCGATCATGCCGCTGCCCGGCACCGCCCCGGGTTCGGTCGCGCCCGCGTTCGCCGGCGGCAACCTGCTCGGCGTGTTCGGCGCGAGCCAGCGCCACGGTCTCGCGGTGCAGTTCGCCGAACTGCTGGCCGGCGTGAAGTACCAGGAGAAGATGTACGCGGCGATGGGCAACCTGCCCACCCTCGCGTCGGTGCAGAAGAAACTCGCCGCCAGCGACCCGACGTTGAAGGCGTTCGTGGACACCCTGAGCGCGGGCACCAAGTTCGTGCCGAGCACCCCGGCGTGGTCCAAGATCGACAGCCAGAACGTCCTGCCCACCGCCGTGCAGCAGATCGCGACCGGCGGCAAGGACGCGAACGCCGCGCTGGCCGACGCCGCCGCGGCGATGAACAAGAACTTCGGCTGACCCGTGGCCGCAGTCCGTTCCGCGACCGTCCGCCGCGACGGCCGCGCGGCTCTTCTCTACCTGCTGCCGGCGGGCATCCTGCTCGCCGCGCTGCTGGTGTACCCGATTTACCAGCTGGTCGTGATCTCGCTCTACGACTACGGCCAGCCGCAGGCGGCGGGTGCGGCCCCGCTGGTGTTCCTCGGCCTCGACAACTACGCCAGCCTGCTGGCCGACGTCCAGTTCTGGACGGTGCTGGCCAAGACGGTCGGGTTCGCCGCGGCCTGCGTGATCGGCAGCCTGGTCGTCGGCACGGCGCTGGCCGTGCTGGCGAGCCGGGTCCGCGCGCTGCCGCGCATGCTGCTGTTCCTGGCGGCGCTCGGCGCGTGGGCGACCCCGGCGATCGCCGGCTCCTACGTCTGGCTGTTCCTCTTCGACACCGATTTCGGCCTGGTCAACGAGGTGCTCTCGGGCATCGGGTTCAGCGGGATGGAGCACCATTCCTGGACGTTCGGCACCTTCGGCACGTTCGGGCTGGTCGCCGCCGAGGTGATCTGGTGCTCGTTCCCGTTCGTGATGGTGACCATGTACGCCGGGATCAGCGGGGTGCCGAAGGAGACGCTGGAGGCCGCCGCGCTCGACGGCGCGTCGGTCTGGCGCACGACGCGGTCGGTGGTCCTGCCCGCGGTGCGGCCGCTGCTGACCATCGCGACCGTGCAGTCGATCATCTGGGACTTCAAGGTGTTCACCCAGATCTACGTGATGACCAACGGAGGCGGCATCGCCGGGCGCAACTTGATCCTGAATGTCTACGCCTACCAGCAGGCGTTCGCCGGGCAGGAGTACGGGCTCGGCTCGGCGATCGGGGTCGTGATGACCTTGCTGCTGCTGTCGATCACCGGGCTGTACGTCCGGTCCCAGCGCCGGAGTGCCGCATGGCTCTGAAAGTGCGCCGCCCCGCGCGGCTCGTCGCCGAAATCGTGACCGTGGTGATCGCCGGGATCGTCGCGTTCCCGCTGTACTGGATGGTGCTCTCGGCGTTCAAACCGGCGGGCGAAATCCAGTCGGCGCATCCGAAACCGTGGACCTTCTCGCCGTCGCTGGACAGTTTCCAGCGCGTGCTCACGGTGTCCGGGTTCGGTCGGTATTTCCTCAACAGCCTCGTGGTCGCGGTCGTCGTGGTGCTGCTGTCCCTGGTGTTCTCGTTCCTTTCCGCGGTGGCGCTCACCCGGTTCCGGTTCCGCGGCCGGGCGGTGCTGCTGGTGATGCTGCTGGTGGCGCAAATGGTGCCGGTGGAAGCGCTGACCATCCCGCTGTTCTTCCTGATGCGCTCGGTCGGCGGCACGGTGCCCGCGTTCGGGCTCAACGAACTGGGCTCGCTCGTCCTGGTGCACCTGGCGTTCAGCCTGCCGTTCGCGATCTGGATGCTGCGCGGGTTCGTCGCCGCGGTGCCCGCCGAACTGGAGGAAGCGGCCACTTTGGACGGTGCGTCGCGGATGCGGTTCACCTGGCAGATCCTGTTCCCGCTCGTCGCGCCCGGGCTCGTCGCGGTGAGCGTGCTCGCGTTCATCCACGCGTGGAACGACTTCCTGTTCGCCAAGACGTTCATCATCTCCAAGACCGAAAACCAGACTCTGCCGCAGGCGATCCTGGTGTTCTTCAAACCGGAGGACACCGACTGGGGCGCCGTGATGGCCTCGTCCACCCTGATGACGATTCCGGTGCTGGTGTTCTTCGTGCTGGTGCAACGGAAACTCATCGGCGGGACCGCCGGGGCCGTGAAGGGATGACCATGTCCGGTTTCGACACTCTCCTCCCCCGCCCGGTGTCCGCGGAAGCGGCGCCCGGCACCTGCCCGTGGCCCGCTCCGGTGGCGGTGCGCACCGCGGAGCTGCCCGCCGAGGGCTACCGGCTGCATATCACGCCGGACGGCGTCACACTCGAAGCGGCCGACTCCGCGGGCGAGTTCTACGGTCGGCAAACCCTGCGCCAGCTGGCCGGTCCGGATGCGTTCCGCGCCGTGTCGATCCACAATGGACCGGTCGAGCTGCCGTGCGGGACGATCACCGATCATCCGCGTTTCGCCTGGCGCGGCTGTCTTTACGACGTGTCCCGGCACTTCCGGACGAAGGCCGAGGTGCTGCGGTTCGTCGATCTGCTCGCCGCGCACAAGATGAACGTGCTGAACCTGCACCTCACCGACGATCAGGGCTGGCGGATCGAGACGCCAGAATTCCCCCGGCTCACGTCGGTCGGCGGCTGGCGGAAGTCGTCGATGGTCGGCCGGCACGACGGTCCGGAACGCGACGGCCGCCCGCACGGCGGCTACTACACTGTGGACGATCTGCGCGAGATCGTCGCGTACGCCGCCGCGCGAGCGATCACCGTGGTGCCCGAAGTGGACATTCCCGGGCACGCCCGGGCCGCCATCACCGCGTACCCGGAACTCGGCCCGGCCAGCGACACCCCTTGGGAGGTCTGGACTTCCTGGGGCATCAGCACGTCGCTGCTGCATCCGTCGGAGTCCACTCTGGACTTCTTCCGCACCGTCTTCGACCACGTGCTGGACATCTTCCCGTCCCCGGTGATCGCGCTCGGCGGGGACGAGGTGCCCGGCGTCACCGAGGCGCACCGCCGGTTCGTCCGGGCGATCGCCGACCACCTCGTCGCGCGCGGCCGCACGCCGATGGGCTGGGACGAGGTCCTCGACGGCGGCGACCTGCCCGCGATGGTGATCGGAGTGTGGCAGGACCGCGAACGCGCCTCGCTGGCGGTGAAGGGCGGGCACGAGGTCGTGCTCTGCCCCGAGGACGGCGTGTACCTCGACCACCGGCAAAGCGACCACCCGGACGAACCGATCCCGGTCGGCTACCTCCAGGATCTCGAACACTTCTACGGTTTCGAGCCCGAATCCGGACCGCACGTGCGCGGCGTCCAGGCGCAGTTGTGGTCCGAACACCTGGACACCGTGCGGCGGACGGACTACGCGGCGTTCCCTCGCTTGTCGGCGTTCGCCGAGGTCGCGTGGAGCAGCGGACCACGCGATTACGCGGAATTCCTGCCCCGGCTGCGCGACCACCATCTGCTGCGGCTGGACGCGCTCGGCGTGGAGTACCGGCCGCTCGACGGCCCGCACCCGTGGCAGACCCGGCCGGACGCGCCGGGCCGGCCCCGCTGATCGCTGCGGCTTTCTATCCCCGCGAAGCGGCGGCTCGGCTTCGGACTTGCCGAAGCCGAGCCGTATAGGTCGTTATACGCCAGCCGGGCCGAGGAACGTGCCGCCGGTCGCGTCGACGACCTGCCCGGTGACCCAGCGCGAGTCCGCCGAGGCCAGGAACGCCACCACGTCCGCGATGTCCGTCGCATCGGCGACCCGCCGGAGCGCGGACGCGCCCGCCATCCCCGCCCGCATCCGCTCGTCGGCGAACATGTGCGCGGTGCGGTCGGTCGGCGTCGGACCGGGGGCGACGCCGTTCACCGTGATCCCCCGCTGGCCGAGTTCCTGCGCCAGGCTGCGGGTGAACACGTCGAGCGCACCCTTCGTCATGCTGTACGCCAGCTCGAACGGCAGCGCGATGCGCGTGTCCGCGGACGAGATGTTGACGATCCGGCCGCCGTCCCGCAGCACCGGCAACAGCTTCTGCACCAAGAAAAACGGTGCTTTCACGTTCACCGCGAACACCCGGTCGAACTCGTCGGACGTCGCCGAGGTGATCGAACCGGCGCCGGTCGCCGCGTTGTTGACCAGGATGTCGAGCGCGACCTCGCCGGTGCGTTCGCGCAGCTCCGCCGAGAGCCGGTCGAGCAGCGTCTCCGCGTCCCCGTCGACGCCCAGCGTCGTCTGCACCGCGAATGCCTGCCCGCCGTTCGCCTCGATCGCCGCGACGGTCTCCTTGGCTGCCCCTTCGTCGCTGCCGTAGTGCACGGCGACCAGCGCGCCGTCGTGCGCCAGCCGCGCCGCGATGGCCCGGCCAATGCCCTTGCTGCCGCCGGTGACCAGTGCGGTCTTCTGCGTCATTTCTTGCTCCCCTTGAGTGGTGTGAACTTCGATGTCCACACTTTCGGGGAGTCCGCTTACCGTGGGCGCACGAAGCGCTGACGGGTCCGGTCAGCGCTCAGCCAGGCTTGAGCCGGTACCAGACCTCCGGCCGTCCGACCTGCCCGTATCGCGGTTCGCGCTGGGCCAATCCGTTGTCCGCCAAGTACTCCAGGTACCGCCGCGCGGTGACCCGGGACGCCCCGATCGCGCTCGCCGCACCGCCGGCGGACAGCCCTTCGCCTGCTCCGGCGAGCGCGTCGGTGATCGCGTCCAGCGTCTCCGCGCTCATGCCTTTAGGCAGCGGCGCGGCCTCGGTGGTGCGCAGCGTGCCGAGCGCGCGGTCGATCTCCGCCTGCCCGGTGACCTCGCCGGACGCCTCGCGGAACGACGCGTAGCGCTCCAGTTTGTCCCGCAACGACGCGAAGGTGAACGGCTTCAGCAGGTACTGCACGACCCCGACCGAGACCGCTGCCTTGACCAGCGCGAGGTCGCGCGCGGAGGTCACCGCGATGACGTCGATCGGCAGCCCGGCCGCGCGCAGCGAACGGCAGACGGCGAGGCCGTGCGTGTCAGGCAGGTAGAAGTCGAGCAGGACCAGGTCGACGGGTTCGCGCTCGCAGAACCGCAGCGCCTCGCCGCCGGAATGCACCACGCCGGCGACGGCGAATCCCGGCAGCCGCTCGACGTACAGCCGGTGCGCCTCGGCCGCCACCGGCTCGTCCTCCACCACCAGCACGCGGATCACGACGACACCTCCTGCCTCGGCAACCGTACGGTGAACACCGCGCCGCCGTCCCGTCCGACGTCGATGGTGCCGCCGTAGCGCCGGACCGCCTGCACGACCAGCGCCAACCCGAGACCGTGCTCGTCCCCCGCCTTGGTCGACCAGCCCCGGCGGAACATCTCCCCCACCGCTTCCTCCGGCACGCCCGGGCCGTTGTCCGCGACGCGCAGCAGCAGACCGTCCTCTTCGGACCGCGCGGTGACCACCACCGCCGGCCGCGTGCCGGATTCCCGCACCACCGCGTCGATTCCGTTGTCGATCAGGTTGCCGAGGATCGTCACCAGGTCCCGTCCGGCCACGCCGGGGCCGAGGTCGTCGATCATCGTGTCCGGCGTGATGGTGAACTCCACGCCGCGTTCGCTCGCCTCCGCGGCCTTGCCGAGCAGCAGCGCGGCCAGCACCGGTTCGGCGACCGCGGTCATCACGCGGTCGGTGAGCTCCTGCGCCAGCGCGAGTTCGGCGGTCGCGAACTCCACGGCGTCCTCGGGACGGCCGAGTTCCACCAGCGACACGACCGTGTGCAGCCGGTTCGCCGCTTCGTGCGCCTGTGACCGCAGCGCTTCGGCGAGGCTGCGCGCGGTGGTCAGCTCGCCGGTGAGGGTCTGGAGTTCGGTGTGGTCGCGCAGGATCACGACGGTGCCTTGCGCGCGTCCGCCCGAGCTGACGAGCGTCGTGCTCACGACCAGCACCCGCGAATCCGTCAGGTGCAGTTCTTCGGTGCGGTTTTCCGGCGCGGTGAACGCCGCCGTCAGCTCAGGCGACAGCCCCAGGTCTGCGAGCGGCTGACCGACCGGGTCGCCGGTCAGCCCGAGCAGGGTGCGGGCGCCGTCGTTGCACAACCCGACCCGGCCGTCGCGGTCCACCAGCAGCACACCCTCGCGAACCGAATGCAGCACCGCCTCGTGGTACTCGAACAGATTGCTCAGCTCCGCGGGCGCGATGCCACGCGTCTGCCGCTTCAGCCGCGCGCTCACCAGCCAGCCCCCGCAGGCGCCCACCAGCAACACCGCCGCCGCGACGCCGAGCAGCGGCCAGACGCGTTCCTGCACCTCGGCCGAGATCGCCGCGATCGTGATGCCCACCGCGACGAGCGCGACCACCCGATGGTTCGCGTCGAACACCGGCACCACCACGCGCACCGACGGGCCGAGCGAACCGGTGTAGGTCTCGGACACGACACCACCCTGCTGGGCCGCTTCGATGTGCCCGAGGAACCGCTGCCCGATCAACGCCGGATTCGGGTGCGTGTAACGGATTCCTTGCGGCGACATGATCGTCACGAAGTCCACGCGCGTGTCCACGAGCACCCGCTGCGCATACGGCTGCAGCGTCGCGGTCGGGTCCGCGGTGGCGGCCGCCCGAGCGACGTCGGGCGCGTCGGCGATCGAACGGGCCACCGCGAGCGACTGCTCCCCGGCCCGGTCGGTCGTCGTGCGCCGGGCGTCGAGATAGGCGATAGTGATGCCGCCGGAGACGAGCACGAGCAGGATCGCCAGCTGCAGCACCAGCAGCTGGCGGGCCAGGCTCCAGCGGCTCGTCCGGATCCGAGGTGTCGGGGGCACCCGCTCATACCAGCACACGCACGGGTCCGGCAGCACTCCGGTGCCGCTGCCGGGAAGTCCACACCGGACAGACCCGCCGCGAACTCAATGAACACAACGGTGACGCCGGTCATATCCGCCCCGCATAGTGACCCGCGTTCCCCCCACCGAGCTGGAGGCAACGGTGCCGACACCGACCCCCGAAGCGAGCGCGCCCAAGCGCGACCGCACGCGTTACCTGTACCTCGCCGTGATCGCCGCCGTCGCGGCAGGCGTAGCGGTCGGGCTGCTCTGGCCGTCCGCCGGCAAGAGCCTCGCCCCGCTGGGCACCGGCTTCGTCAACCTGATCAAGATGATGATCTCGCCGATCATCTTCTGCACCATCGTGCTGGGCATCGGCTCGGTCGCGAAGGCGGCGAAGGTCGGCAAGGTCGGCGTCACCGCGCTGGTCTACTTCATCGTGATGTCGACGTTCGCGCTCGCGATCGGGCTCGTCGTCGGCAACCTGCTGCACCCGGGCAGCGGCCTGCACCTCAACCCGGCCGACGTGTCGAAGGTGCACCAGCAGGCCGACGGCGGCGAGGGCACCACCGACTTCCTGCTCGGGATCATCCCGAAGACCTTCGTGTCCGCGTTCACCGAGGGCGAGGTGCTGCAGACGCTGCTCGTGGCGCTGCTCGCCGGGTTCGCGCTGCAGAAGCTCGGCAAGCGCGGCGAGCCGATCCTGCGCGGCATCGAGCACATCCAGCGGCTCGTGTTCCGCGTGCTCGCGATGATCATGTGGGCCGCCCCGGTGGGCGCGTTCGGCGCGATCGCCGCGGTGGTCGGCGCGACCGGCTGGGGCGCGCTGCGCAGCCTGCTGGTGATCATGCTCGGCTTCTACCTGACGTGCCTGGTGTTCGTGTTCGGCGTCCTCGGCGCGGTGCTGTGGCTCGGCGCGCGGGTCAACATCTTCAGCCTGCTGCGCTATCTCGGCCGCGAATTCCTGCTGATCCTGTCGACGTCCTCTTCGGAATCCGCGCTGCCGCGGCTGATCGCGAAGATGGAGCACCTCGGCGTCAGCAAGCCGGTCGTCGGCATCACGGTGCCGACCGGGTACTCGTTCAACCTCGACGGCACCGCGATCTACCTGACGATGGCGACGCTGTTCATCGCCACCGCACAGGACCAGCCGCTGGCACTCGGCGAGCAGATCACGTTGCTGCTGTTCATGATCATCGCGTCGAAGGGCGCGGCGGGCGTGAGCGGCGCCGGCATCGCGACCCTGGCCAGCGGCCTGCAGTCGCACCGCCCGGAACTCGTCGACGGAGTCGGCTTCATCCTCGGCATCGACCGGTTCATGTCCGAGGCGCGAGCGCTGACCAACTTCGCGGGCAACGCGGTCGCGACCGTCCTCATCGGATCGTGGATGAAGGAATTCGACCGCGACCGCTCGCGCCAGGTCTTCGCCGGACAGGCCCCGTTCGACGAAGCGACCCTGCTCGACGACAAACCGGCCGAGCCCGCTCAGCCCGTCCCGGCGAACGCCTGAGACCCAGTCCGCGCCCGGGTCCCTTCCCCCCGGGCGCGGACTGTTACGGCGCCGCGACCGTGCACGTCCCCCGTGCGCACGGCCGCGGCGCCTTTCCAGTTCAGCAAGCGGTGCGGCCGTCGTACCCCTGCCGCGAAACCGCGATCGCCTCGCGGTGCCGTTCCGCCCAGTCGACCAAACCGGACAGCGAGTCGTACAGCTCGCGCGCCACCTCGGTCGCCTCGTATTCGACGCGCGGCGGGACCGTCGGGTAGACCGTGCGGGTCAGCAGGCCGTCGCGTTCCAGGTTCCGCAGGGTGAGCGTGAGCATGCGGCGGCTGATCCCCTGCACCGAGCGTTCGAGTTCGGTGAACCGCACCGGACCGCGCGTCGCCTCCAGCAGGATGCCGATCACCCATTTCCCGCTGATCCGGTTCACGACCTCCATCACCGTGCACACCGCGAATTTCGCCGGGTCGAAGTCCGTGGCCTCGTCGGTCACAGCGATGTTCCCCTGGGACATGAAAGTGCCTCCTTCCGCAGTGCTCCATGGTCACACATGATGAGCACTGTAACAAGAGATGCCCTGGATACGACCAGCGGAAACTCTCCCCTGTGCCGGTTATGGAGGACTTTGTCATGCCCGAAACCGCTCGGCATCGCGGCGCGGCGCTCGCCGTGCTGTCCGCCGCCTCGCTGATGGTGGTGCTCGACAGCTCGATCGTCGCGGTGGCCCTGCCGGTGATCCAGACCGACCTGGGCTTCAGCGCGCCCGGGCTGGCCTGGGTGGTCAACGCCTACCTCGTCGCGTTCGGCGGCCTGCTCCTGCTGTCCGGCCGCCTCGGCGACCTGGTCGGCCGGCGGCGGGTGTTCCTCGCCGGCATCGTCGTCTTCACCGCCGCTTCGCTGGCGGCCGGCCTTTCGCCGAACGCGACCACGCTGGTGGTCGCGCGATTTGTCCAGGGCGTCGGCGGCGCGCTGGCGTCCGCGGTTGTGCTGGGAATGATCGTGACGCTCTATCCCGAGCCGCGCGCCCGCGTCCGCGCGCTCGGCGTTTACAGCTTCACCCAAGCCGCGGGCGCGTCGATCGGCATGGTCGCGGGCGGCGCGCTCACGCAGGGTCTCGACTGGCACTGGACCTTCTACATCAACCTGCCCATCGGTATCGCCGCGCTTGTCCTGACTCCGCTGGTCGTCGCCTCCGACCGCGGTCTCGGCCTGCGCACCGGCATCGACGTCCTGGGCGCGCTGCTGGTCACCGCCGGGGTGATGTTGCTGGTGCTGGGCATCGTGCAGGCAGGCGACGCCGGGTGGACGTTCCTGACCATCCTGACTCTCGCGGCCGCGGTCGCCCTGCTCCTGCTGTTCCTGCTGCGCCAGGCCCGGACGCGGACTCCGTTGCTGCCCTTGCGGTTGCTCCGGGTGCGCGCGATCAGCGGGGCCAACCTGACCATGGTCGTGATGGTCGCCGGATTCCTGGGATTCCAGTTCGTCACCGCGCTGTACCTGCAGCAGGTGCTCGGTTTCGACGCACTCACCACGGGTTTCGCCTTCGTCCCGACGCCGGTCATGATCGCCGCGTTCTCGCTCGGCCTGGCCGACTGGCTGAACAGCCGCTTCTCCCCGCGCGCGGTCCTGGTCGCCGGTCTGCTGACGACGTCGGTCGCGTTCCTTTACCTGACCCAGGTCCAGACGGCTGGCGGCTACGCCTCGCACGTGCTGCCATCGCTGATCCTGATGGGCGCCGGGGCGGGAATGGCGATCCCGGCGCTGATGGGCTTGGCGATGTCCGCCGCGACCCCCGACGACTCCGGCGTGACTTCGGGGTTGATCACCACGACCCAGCAGGTCGGCGGCGCGCTGGGAACCGCCGTGCTCGCCACCGCCGCCGCGACCCGCACGGCCGAGGTGCTGAGCGGAGGCGCTTCGGAGAAGGAGGCGCTGGCGTCGGGATTCCGGGTGGCTTTCGGCTTCAGCGCCGGGTTGACCGCTCTCGCCGCGATCCTCGCTGCGGTGCTCCTGGGCCGCCGAGCGGTCGAGGCTCCGGCCGCCGCTCCCGAACCGGTCGCCAGCTAGGCCGCTCGTTCTGGCCGGTTATCTCGACTCATCTCGACGCCGCGAGGTAACCGGCCAGCCCGTGGTGCCCGCGCCGCATCATCCACGCGTGGTTGGCGCGGAAGAACGGCCGGGCGATGACGTCCAGCCTGCGCAGCAACGGTTTCCGCACCTGAACGTGCTGCGTGATCTCCAGCCGGGAACCCCCGCCGTCGGCGTGGATCGCCCCGGCGAGCAGCCCGTCGAGGTCCCCGCTCAACCGGACGCGCACCCGCAGCCCCGCCGCGTCCTGCTGCTCCCGGTGCATCGCGACGACGATCCGGTACGGCAGCCGGGACCGGCAGACGACCTGAGCGGTGTCGTCGTCGACCTGGCGCACCGACTGGACATCCGGCCACCACCGCGGATACGACTCGAGGTCGACGATCGCGTCGAACACCCGCCTCGGGAGAGTCGGCAGCCACCAGTCGCTCCGGAACGTGTACTCGGCGTCCCTCTTCTTTTCGAGGACCACAGCCCGCCCCTCTCTCCCGATCAGCGGAACGCGTGCTTGTCGATCTTGACCGCCGTTTCCTAGGCTGGCCATTCGTTGGGTACGCCGCCGCCTGAACCATCGAGGAGGCTTGCCGTGCCGACCGCCGCTCGAACCGCCCTGGCCGCACTGGCCGCGCTGCTGACCGCGACGCTAGTCGGCTGCGGCACCGCTTCGCCGCCGCCGGCCGCCCCCGCCTTCACCGCGACTCTCACCTCGCCCACGAACGTCGTGCTGCACTGGCCTGCCGACCCGGCCGCGGCGGGCTACCTCCTCGAATACGCCAACGCCGCTGACGGACCGTGGACCGCGCTGCAGTACCTCCCGCCCGGCCAGACCTCGTATACCCATCCGAACCTGATCCCGGAAACGCCGTTCTACTACCGAATCCGGTCCTTCGCCGGTCCGGTGTCGGCGACCGTCACGGCGGGCAACGCTGCCCCGCCCGGCGCCGCCGCCCAGCAGTCCGCCCCGGCCGACCTCGCCGCGACCCCGGCCGCAGACCAGAACCTGCACTTCACCTGGACCGACCGATCGACCGACGAAGCCGGTTTCCTCCTGGAGATCCGCCGCCCGGGCACGCCGGACTTCGTCCCGGTCGAAGTGACCGATCCCAACGCGACCCAATGCGCGCTGTCGCTCCTGCCCGGCGAACAAGGCTCGGCCTTCCGCCTCCGCGCACTGTCCTACGGCCCGCTCTCCCCCGTCGTCGAGCGCACGACCGGAAAGGACTGACCCGTCCGCCAGACAGCGAAGAGCCGCCCGGCCCTGGGACCGGACGGCTCTTCGCGGCTCGGATCAGAGCGGCTGGATGCGGATCAGGCCGGGTTCAGCACCTGCGCGAGGAACTCGCCGGTGTAGCTCCCCTCGGTGGCCGCGACCTGCTCGGGCGTGCCCTCGGCGATCACCGTGCCGCCGCCGGAGCCGCCTTCCGGGCCCATGTCCACGATCCAGTCGGACGTCTTGATCACGTCGAGGTTGTGCTCGATCACGATCACCGTGTTGCCCTTGTCCACCAGCCCGTTGATCACGCCGATCAGCTTGCTGATGTCCTCGAAGTGCAGGCCGGTGGTCGGCTCGTCGAGGATGTAGACGGTCTTGCCGGTGGAGCGCTTCTGCAGTTCGCTCGCCAGCTTGACGCGCTGCGCCTCGCCGCCGGACAGCGTCGGCGCCGGCTGGCCGAGGCGGACGTAGCCGAGACCGACGTCGACCAGGGTCTGCAGGTGCCGGTGGATCGCCTTGATCGGCTCGAAGAACTCGGCCGCCTCCTCGATCGGCATGTCCAGCACGTCGGACACCGTCTTGCCCTTGTAGTGCACCTCGAGCGTTTCCCGGTTGTACCGGGCGCCCTTGCACACCTCGCACGGGACGTAGACGTCCGGCAGGAAGTTCATCTCGATCTTGATCGTGCCGTCGCCCGCGCACGCCTCGCAGCGGCCGCCCTTGACGTTGAACGAGAACCGGCCCTGCTGGTACCCGCGGACCTTCGCCTCGGTGGTGGCCGCGAACAGCTTGCGCACGTGGTCCCACACGCCGGTGTAGGTGGCCGCGTTGGAACGCGGCGTGCGGCCGATCGGCGACTGGTCGACGCGCACCAGCTTGTCGACGTTGGCGAGCCCGTTGACCCGGGTGTGCCTGCCGGGGACCTGGCGCGCGCCGTTGAGCTTGTTCGCCAGCACCTGCGCGAGGATGTCGTTGACCAGCGTCGACTTGCCGGACCCGGACACGCCGGTGATCGACACGAGGCAGCCGAGCGGGAACGACACGTCGATGCCGCGCAGGTTGTGCTCGCGCGCGCCCACCACGGTGAGCTGCCGCTTCTTGTCGACCGGCCGCCGGATCGCCGGGATCTCGATCTGCCGCCGCCCGGACAGGTACGCGCCGGTGATCGATTCCTTGTTCTTCAGGATCTTCTTGTACGGGCCGCTGTGCACGATGTGCCCGCCGTGCTCGCCCGCGCCCGGGCCGATGTCGACCACCCAGTCGCTGGCCCGGATGGTGTCCTCGTCGTGCTCGACCACGATCAGCGTGTTGCCGAGGTTGCGCAGCCGGGTCAGCGTCTCGATGAGCCGGTGGTTGTCGCGCTGGTGCAGGCCGATCGACGGCTCGTCCAGCACGTACAGCACGCCCACCAGTCCGGAGCCGATCTGCGTCGCCAGCCGGATGCGCTGCGCCTCGCCGCCGGACAGCGTGCCGGACGCGCGGTCGAGCGACAGGTAGGTGAGGCCGACGTCGAGCAGGAAGCGCAGCCGCGCCTGGATTTCCTTGAGCACCGCGCCCGCGATCATCGCCTCGCGCGGGCCGAGCACCAGTTCGTCGAGGAATTCCGACGCCTCCGCGATGGACAGCGCGCAGACCTCGGCGATCGACCGGTCGCCCTGCGTCGCGTGCTCCAGCGTGACCGCGAGGATCTCCGGCTTGAGCCGCGTGCCCTGACACGCCGGGCACGGCACCTCGCGCATGTAGCCCTCGTACCGCTCGCGCATGTACTCCGAGTCGGTCTGCTCGAGGCGCCGCTCCAGGAACGGGATGACGCCCTCGAAGGCCGCGTAGTACGAGCGCTGCCTGCCGTACCGGTTGCGGTAGCGGACGTGCACCTGCTCGTCGACGCCGTGCAGCACTGCCTTCTGCACCCGGGCGGGCAGCCGCCGCCACGGCGTGTCCATGCGGAACCCGACCGCTTCCGACAGCGATTCCAGCAGCCGCAGGAAGTAGTCGGCGCTCTGCCCGCCCGCCCACGGCGCGATGGCGCCTTCGGCGAGGGACAGTTCGTCGTCCGGCACCACCAGTTCCGGGTCGACCTCCTTGCGGATGCCGATGCCGGTGCACTCGGGGCACGCGCCGTAAGGCGAGTTGAACGAGAACGACCGGGGTTCGAGGTCCTCGATCGCCAGCGGGTGGCCGTTGGGGCAGGCCAGGTTCTCGGAGAAGCCGCGCACGCGGTGCGGGTCGTTCTCGTCGAGGTCGACGAATTCCAGCTCGACCAGGCCGTCGGCCAGCCGCAGCGCCGTTTCCACCGAGTCGGTGAGCCGCTGCCGCGCGCTGGTCTTGACCGCGAGCCGGTCGATCACCACGCCGATCTGGTGCTTTTCCTGCTTCTTCAGCTTCGGCGGGTCGGTGAGCGGGTGCACCGTGCCGTCGACCACCACGCGCGCGTAGCCCTGCTGCTGCAGGTTCTGGAACAGGTCGAGGTACTCGCCCTTGCGCCCGCGCACGACCGGCGCGAGCACATGGAACCGGGTGCCCTCGGTCATTTCCAGCACCTGGTCGACGATCTGCTGCGGCGTCTGCTTGCTGATCGCCTCGCCGCACTTGGGGCAGTGCGCCTTGCCGGCGCGGGCGTAGAGCAGCCGCAGGTAGTCGTAGACCTCGGTGATGGTGCCGACGGTCGACCGCGGGTTGCGCGAGGTCGACTTCTGGTCGATCGACACCGCGGGCGAGAGGCCCTCGATGAAGTCGACGTCCGGCTTGTCCATCTGGCCGAGGAACTGCCGCGCGTACGCCGACAGCGACTCCACGTACCGCCGCTGCCCCTCGGCGAAGATCGTGTCGAAGGCCAGGCTCGACTTGCCCGACCCGGACAGGCCGGTGAACACGATCATGCTGTCGCGGGGCAGATCGAGATCCACGCCGCGGAGGTTGTGCTCGCGCGCTCCGCGAACAACGAGGCGATCAGCCACGCCTTCGTCCCTTCCATCGTTCTGCTCGGTGGCCCGCCGGGAGATCCGGTGCCGACGGACGTGCCCAGGGTAGGGACGACCACCGACAAAAACCGGACCGCACGTGTTCTGCCTGGGGTTTTCCGCTCTCCGGGGGCCGGGGGAAGCGGCCCGCGGCGGGGTCGCCGGACGCTGTCGGAGGCCCCGCGCGGCAGAGCGGATGCGCGGGCTGGCCCGGTTCCACGATACAGGTCGGCGAAGTGCGTCCGGCCCGGGTGCACGGGCCCCGGGAACCGGCGCGGGGCAGCGCCTTCGGGCGGGTTTCGCGAAAAGTGTCGCCCCCTGCCGATACGTTCGGGGCGTGGCGAGCGAAGAAGCCGGAGCAGTGCGGATCTACGCGGCGGGGAAAGGCGGCGACACCTCGGGACCGGGCGGCTGGTCCGCCCTGCTGGCCTACGGCGACCATCGGAAAACCCTCACCGGCGGGGCGGCGGACACGACCGCGGGCCGGATGGCGCTGACGGCTGCGGTGGAAGCACTCGAAAGCCTGAAAAGGCCGGTCCGCGTGCACCTGTACAGCGACAGTGAGTATCTCCGCACCGCGCTGGACGGTCGTGATTCGGATGACCTCCTCCCCCGCCTCCGCACCTGCGCTGCCCAGCACAAGATCACCTGGCGGGCGGCGGAGGACCCGGCCGCCCGCACCCAGCTAGCCGAACTGTCCGACCTCGCGACGGCGGCCCGCCCCACCGGACGCCCGCCCGCACTGCCGGAGGACGACGAGTGCCGGCACGGCATGACGAAGGCCTACTGCGCCGACTGCCGCCAGCTCGACGCGGGAGTGCTGCCGACCGGCTACCACACGGCGGGCGGCCACGCCTACCACAACGACGCCGACTGTTACTGGCTGCGCAGGGGCCAGCAGCGGCAGGAGCGGATGGGCCGCGACACCCACGAGATCGTGCGGATCGCCTGGGCTTCGGTGATCCCTGGGGAACTCGCCCCGTGCGAGCACTGCTGCACGACGGAATGGCTGGAACTCAATCGGCGCAGGTCAGGGCTTAGCCGGTTTGCATGACGCCCGGACCCGGTCGAACCGGCCTTCGGCGAGGTCGTCCGCAACGCCCCGGCCCCGACGATCCCGAACCACGCCACACCGCTGCACAACGGCCGACACAGCACCTACGCAGACGACCACTCTGCACGACGCCGGACCCGGTCACACCGGCCTTCGGCGACGTCCGCAACGCCTCAGCCCCAGCGATCCCGCACCACTCCAGCCCCGCAATCGCCGACACCACACCAACGCAGATGAGGGCTCACCCGCCCTGCACAACGCACCGCACCCGGTCGAACCAGCCAGCGACGACACCGTGCGCAACGCCTCAGCTCCAGCGATCCCGCACCACGTCAGCCACGCAATCGCCGACGCGACACCAACGCAGGTAAGGGCTCACCCACTCTGCATAACGCACCGCACCCGGTCGAACCGTCCCTCGGCGAGGTCGTCCTCGCGGATCAGCCAGTACAGAACGCCGACGTCGCCCCACGTGAGGCCCGCGTCGCCGTCGCTGTCGATCTGCGCGAGCAGGACCCAGCGCAGCGCCTCGTCGGCGAGAGCGGATTCCGCCGCGTCCTCCGGCAAGACCGCCGCGGCGACCTCGTCCTCCGGCGGCCCCTGGACCGGCCAGGAGCAGCCGCCGATCTGGTGATACGGCGCGGCTGAGGACTCGCGAAGCAGGTCGAAGAACTCCTCGGACCAGTTGTCCGGGTCGGAGAGCGGCAGTCCGTCGCGGGCGAGCGTGCGGCGCAGCACCTCCTGCTGGGAGTTCGGGAAGGTGCCGACGATTTCCCCGGACACCTCGAGCCGCGGGTAAACCTCGACTCCCTCCGGCGCGGCCCGTTCCGCGGTCTCGGCGCCGGCCGGGACGACCACGACCCCGCCGAGAGAAGTCAGATCGACCGGCCCCTCGGCCTCGAACCAGTCGTCGCAGTAGAAGAACAGCAACGAACCCGACGCGGGCAACTCGATCCCGCCAGGCACCCGAGGCAGCGCAGCGCAGTCCACGGAGGCGACGAAGTTCATCGGCAGCTCGCCCCGCCAGACGGGCCACTCCACGTCCGCGGGCAGCGCGGGGTTCCCGCCGAGACACCCGACGCGCGCCCCGTTCCCGCCGGTACTCAGCCGCACCGCGGGCCGGAAGACGGTTTCCCAGGCCTCGGCCACGTCCGGCGGAAGGTTCTCGCGCGCCAGCTTGGCGAGCGGGTCGATCCAAGAGGTCATAGGGAGATCTTGACAGCAGGCACCGACAAAAACGGCCGCGTGGCCACCGCACGGGTGCTCCGGCTACGGTGGGACCTCGTGAACATCGCCGACACGTACACCGGACACGTCGAACCGGGCGGCGACGCCGCGCGCCGGACGCTGGACGGGCTCACCATCACCAAGCTCTCCGTTGGCCCGATGGACAACAACGCGTACCTGCTCGTGTGCCGCGAGGAGAACGAAGCGCTGCTGATCGACGCGGCCAACGACCCGGAACGCATCTCGGACCTGATCGGCCACGGCCCGGACCGCCCCGCGCTGCGCACCGTCGTCACGACCCACCAGCACCCCGACCACTGGCAGGCACTGGGCGCGGTAGCCGGAGCGAACGGCGCGAACACCGCGGCGCACCCGCTGGACGCGGAACCGCTGCCGGTCCCCCCGGATTTCCTGGTCGAACACGGAGACACCCTGAAGGTCGGCACGGTGACGCTGGAGGTGATCCACCTGCGCGGCCACACGCCGGGTTCGATCGCGCTGCTGTACCGGGATCCGTCCGGCCACGCGCACTTGTTCACCGGGGATTCGCTGTTCCCAGGCGGTCCTGGGCGGACAACAAATCCCGAGGACTTCAGCAGCCTGATGGACGACCTGGAGTCAAGGATATTCGGTGTGTTGCCGGATGACACGTGGATTTACCCCGGTCACGGGGATGACACCACACTTGGCGCTGAGCGTCCGAAGCTCGGAGAGTGGCGCGAGCGCGGCTGGTGAGTTTCACCCGATCGGGGCTGCCTGTGAACTATCAGGCGGCCCCGATCGCTGTTAGCGGCAGCGACCCGGGGCCTTGACGGACCGGAGATCCGCCATGGCACTAGATCCTTGCAGCACCAACGACTTCTCGGCAGTGCACCTCACCTATTCGGAGCCGCACGGTTGGACGTCCCCGCCGCAGTGCGTGGAATCCCGTGAGGCAGCCGAAAGACTCCGCGACGCCACCAATTTCCTCTCCGGACAGAGCGCTACTCAGCGTCGGACCTGGAACATCACCCCGTGCACCTGTGGCGGTGCGCTCTGAGCATCGAAGCCATCGCCTGGGCGCTGAACACAGCACCCATTCCCCGCGACCGCAGAGACGCTTCGTCCCTGGCGATCGTCCTGGTCGGGCTGGCCAACCACGCCGGGCCTGACGGGTGCAACGCGTTCCCGTCGGTCAGCACTTTGAGCGGCTACGCCCGGCTGTCCGAGCGATCGGTGCAGTACGCGCTGCGGTCGCTCGAAGAGTTGAACCTCATCCGCCCATCCGATCCCGACATCGTCGCGGCCTACGTCAAGCGAGCCGATCGACGGCCGAAGGGCTGGGATCTCGCTATCCCGAACGAGGTGCAGACAGTGCGCCCCGGTCAGGCCCACGGGGTGCAGACTCGACGCGGCGGGGTGCAAACGGCGACCCGACGGGGTGCAGAGCTTGCACCCGAACCTTCCCTTAACCGTCCAGAGAACCGTTCCGGCGCTTCGCCTGTTTGCGGTCAGTGCGACGGCCGCCCGGCCGATCCGGTCTCGGCTCGCGTCATCTGGCTCGACGCCGACCGCACGCAGTCCACTCCGTGCCCCCGCTGCCATCCGGCAGGTGGTCGCCGATGAACACCGAAATTCTCGACAAGGTCAGCCAAGCCGTCACCGATGCCCGGCTCGCCGGAAAGCCCGCACCCGGCCGCCCGACCTTGGTCAAGCTGACCGGCGCGACCGACTACCAAGTCCGGAAAGCTCTGGCAGCGCTGACTCAGGCCGAATCGACGCCTGATGAACCAGCCGCAGACGTCGAAGGACCTGAGCCAGACAGCTCGCTGCCTCCTGGACGACTGCCGAGGCCGTGGCCTTTGGCCTTCATCGGCCTGGCCGCGGCCGTCGCGATCTGGGGAGGCTGGGTGCGGCTCGGCGAACTGACCGGCTTCGGGCCGATCAACCTCTTGCCCGGCCTTGGCAGCGGCTTCACCTTCAACACCGCCTTGGTCCTCCCCCTGTCCGTCGAGTTCTACTCGGCGTACGCGCTCCGGGTTCTTCTCGCATCGGACAGGCTGACCGAGCACACTCGGCACTTCGCACGGCGGTCGTTCATCGCCAGCCTGGCGGTGGGTGGTGGTGCTCAGGTCGCCAGCCACATCATGGTGGCGGCCAAGGTCATCAGCGCGCCGTGGCCGGTGACCACGATCGTGGCCTGCGTGCCGCTCCTCGTGATCGGGTTGGCGACCGGCCTGGCGACACTGGTGAAACGAGACGCGAGCGCTGGTGATCGCCGATGACCAGCGAGTTGATTCAGGGCACCGGACCGGTCGTGGACGCCGAACTGCTAACGGATGACGAATACCTGGCGGCCAAGCGGCAGCGGTTGGCAGAGGCCCGTCCTGTCGTCCCTACCTGGCTGTCGAACCGAGAACAGCGCATCAACGCGGCGACCTGGGCGGTCCAGTTCGCCTGGCACCGGATCCGTTTCCACTCACTCCGAGCACCGGTATACGTTCTGCGCCTCGCAACGGCTTCACCGCGTGGAGCCGCTCGGGCGCTGACGAACTGGGGCCGGTGGGCATTCGATGCGGAAAGCCGTCCACTGCGCACCGCGAGTTTGCAGGCGCTCGACGCCGACACATACCTGCGCTTGTGCGGCCAACGACATGAGCGAGTGCGTCTCCGGCTCCTGCTGTCCGCTGTCGGTGCGATGGCGGGTGGCGGCGGCCTGGCGGTCATGGACACGCTGTGGCGGACAGGCTGGCTTCTGATCGCGCCAACCGCCGTCCTCGGGCTCGGGCTCCTCGGCCGCCGGGCGGACAACCCAATCGCCACGGCAGCCGTCCTCAGCCAGGAAACCACCAGGCTGACGCCAGATGTGGTGATGCGCGCCTTCGCTGCCGCCGGGCTGGCGAAGGAGACTAACCAGATCAGCTTCGCGCAGCCGATTCAACGGGACGGCCGCGGCTGGCTGGCGATCGTCGATCTGCCGTTCGGCAAGACGTTCATCCAGGCAGCCAGCAAGCGGGAAGCGCTGGCGTCGGGCTTGAACGTCAACGCCGTGACGGTCTTCCTGGACCCGGATGTCGTGAGCGCACGCCGGGTACGGCTGTGGGTGTCCGACATCGATGTCTTCGCCCAGAAGCCGGTCGTCTCGCCGCTAGAGAAGGCCGAGCGATTCGACTTCTGGCAGCCCATCCCGTTCGGAGTGGATGCACGCGACAGGCTGGTGACCTTGCCTCTGATCTGGTCGTCTTTGCTCGTCGGCGCGATTCCACGGATGGGCAAGACGTTCTCGGCGCGGATTCCCGCAGCGGCTGCCGCGCTGGACCCACACGTCCGGCTGTACATCTTCAACGGCAAGGGAGATGCCGCATGGAGGCCGTTCGAGCGGATTGCGCACGTGTACGGATCCGGGGTCCGAGACGAAGTGGTCGGACTCTTGGTCTCCAGCCTGCGCGAGTTGGTGGCCGACATGAACGCTCGATTCGAGCGGATGGCGGCTTTGCCGACCGACGTCTGCCCGGACGCGAAGCTGACGCCGGCGTTGGCACGCAATCGACGGCTGAACATGCCCTTGACCATGCTGGCGATGGACGAAGTCCAGCGGTACCTCGAACACCCGGAGCATGGCGACGAGATCCTGGCCCTGTTGACCGACCTGGCGAAAGTCGGCCCGGCCGCCGGAATCATGCTCGTGCTCGCCACCCAGAAGCCGGACAGCAAGGTCATCCCGGACTCGCTCCGCGGCCAGCTCGGCACTCGCTTCGCCATGCGGGTGATGACTTGGCAGGCATCCGAGACGATCTTGGGTGCGGGCACGTACGCAGCGGGCATGGACGCCTCGAAGTTCCTCTCACGGCACAAGGGCGTCGGCATCCTGCTCGGTGCGGACGACGGCGATCTGGCTGAGCGCGGAGGCCAAACCGTCCGAACTCACCTGCTCGGTGGCGAAGCGCTCGACGCGGTTTGCGCCCGAGGCAGGGCACTTCGCGAAGCCGAGAAGACCTTGACCGGTATGGCTTCCGGAGAGGTGCCTGTAACCAACGCGCCGGTTCGCGTGCTCGATGACCTGGCCTCAGTCTTCGGTCCCGGCGAGGACAAGGCATGGTCAGACACGCTGTTGACCAGGCTCGCGGAGCGCAACCCAAGCGCATACGACGGCTGGTCCCCTTCTCAGCTCGCGGTAGCTCTGAAGCCATACGGCGTGGCGCCCTCACAGGTCTGGGCGACCAACGAGGACGGCAAGAGCGCGAACAAGCGCGGGTACCTTCGAGCTGCGATATTCGAAGCGCTAGCGGCCAGGGTCAATCGTTGAGCGGATGTTCGTGTCCCAACTCCACGGACGGGGCACGAACACCTGCTAGACCACTAACCCGCAGGTCAGCGCGACGAGACTTGCTAGCACAACCCGCTAGAGCTAGCGGTTACGGCCGCTAGCTCGCGGCACCCACAAACCGCTCGGCGCGAGCCCTCGAACCAACCTGGACGCTCCCGGTTCCTCCGGATGTGATGGCTCCAAAGGCCGTCAACTACCTCGACGAGCGTGCCCTCTCGCTGCCAAACGAGTCCGCCCGCGCCCGACCAGCAATCCTGGACGACTCAACCCCTCAAAGATAGCGAAGAACACCTCCGTGTCCGCTGCCCGCGCGGGGTGTTCTTCGTTAAGACCTGGTCTCAAAACTCGGCGCGTCGCTAGGTGAACCAACGGCCCGCCCCTGGCTCCGCACCGCCCGCCTGTGGGCCCGGCCCGACGGACCGGAGGTCTGTCAGAGAGAATGGGGGCCAGTGCCCGCCCTCTCGACCTGGAGACTTTGATGCCGCAAGGGACCGTCCGCTGGTTCGACGCCGAACGGGGTTTCGGCTTCCTCGCGCCCGAGGACGGCTCGCCGGACGTGTTCGTGCACGCCTCCGAGATCGTCGGGGACGGCAGCGCGAAAGTGCTCCGCGAGGGTCAAGCCGTCGTGTTCGAGGTCGGCGAGAACGACCGCGGGCCCCAGGCGCTGCGCGTTCGCGTCACCGCCGATGCGGCCACCGGCAGCGCCGTGGGCCTGCTCGGCACCGTCAACTGGTACGAGCCGGGCAAGGGGTACGGCTTCGCGTCGCCGGACGGCGGCGGCGCCGACATCTTCGTGCACAGCTCCGCCATCGTGACCGGCGGCGTGGTCACCGAGGGGCAGCGGGTGGCCTTCCTGATCGTCGAAGGCGAGCGCGGCCCGCAGGCCGGGCACGTGATCCCGCTGGGAGCAGGGGCCGGCTCACCCGCTGCGGCTGGTATCGCGGACGGTGCCGACGGCACGGTGGCCTGGTACGACGAGGACAAGGGCTTCGGCTTCATCAACCCCGACTCCGGCGCCGGGGACGTCTTCGTTCACGCCCGGGCCCTGGCCGAGGGACTGACGTGGCTCGCGGAGGGCGACCGCGTCGCCTACGAGGTGGCTAGTGGAGACAAGGGCCCGCAGGCCCGCGACGTGCAGCTGGTCCGGGGTGCTGAGCCCCAGACGGCGCCGCAGCGGTCGGCACCTGCCGCGGCCGCAGGGCCGGCGGCGCGGGACGCGCCCGTACGAGGCGGCGAGGGCGTCGTCGCGCGCTACGACGACGACCGCGGCTTCGGCTTCATCACCCCGGACGCAGGCGGCGACGATCTCTTCGCCCACGCGTCCGTGATCATGGGGTCGGAGCCGCTGCAGAAGGGTGACCGGGTCCGGTACGCGGTGCGTCAGAGCGACCGGGGCCCGCAGGCCGACCGCATCGAACGCCTCTGAAGAGGCGGCCCCACCGATGGCTGATCACTTCCCGACGAGAGTGCTCGTTCATCCCCGCCGATGATGCCGTCAGCAACGCGGCTGCAGCCTCCTCCAGGAGATCGATCTCCCTCGCGGTGACGGGGGCCCCGTGCCGACCCGAGGACCTGCTCCGCGCTCAGAAACTCACCAGTCACCCCACCCAACGACACAGAGCTACCGATGTATCCCAAACGAGTGAATGGATGCGTTAGACCTGTTCGCAGAGCTCGATCTTTATGAGCCAGCGGACGTTGATCACGGTGCAGGCCAGCGTGAGTAGCGCCAGCGTGGTGCGTTCGGTCCGGTCGTAGCGCAGCCCGAGGCGTTTGAACCGCAGCAGCCAGGAGATGGTGCGTTCGACAACCCAGCGGACCCGGCCGAGGCGGGACTTGCCCTCAATCCCGCGCCGGGCGATACGGACCTTGATACCGCGGCGGGTCAGGTAGCGGCGGCAGCGGCGGTAGTCGTAGCCCTTGTCGGCGTGCAGCTTGTCCGGTCGGCATCGTGGCCGGCCCGCCCGGCCGTGGTGGCCGCGCACGGTCGGGTTCGTGTCCAGCAGCGGCTCGAACAGCATGCTGTCGTGGGTGTTTGCCGCCGACAACATGATGTGCAGCGGTAGCCCGTTCGCGTCGCACAGAACGTGGTACTTGGAGCCAGCTTTACCCCCGGTCAGTGGGGCTGCGGCCGGTCAGCTCGCCCCCTTTTCGACCGCACCGACACCGCGTCGATGCAGCCTCTGGTCCAGTCGAGCTCGTCGATGTTGGACAGCTCGTCGAGCACGAGCTGGTGCAGCCGGTCCCACACGCCGGCGTCCTGCCACTCACGTAACCGCCGCCACGCGGTGTGCCCGGAACCGCATCCGAGCTGCGCAGGTAGGTCTCGCCAGCGGCAGCCGGTGTCGAGCACGAACAAGATCCCCTCTAGCGCGGCACGGTCATCGATCCGGGGCCGCCCACCCGGACCGCGCGCCGCTGGTCGGGACGGGATCAGGGGTTCGATCAGCTCTCAGAGCCGGTCTTCGACCCGTCGCTGCTGCGTCGTCTTCGCCACGACTGCCCACGATCGACGACCAGGACCGGCAGGTTACGCAGTGACACACCCTTAAGTTTTGAGACCAGGTCTAAGAGTTAGCTATGCATCCTTCGCATACCACTCCCGATAGGTCTCTTGCCAGGGTGGAAGCACCTCCCCGCGAGGCTCCGATCGGTATGTTCGATGAGTCGGGTAGACAGTCATGCCTTGAGCGAATTCCGCCGGTTCGTGCGGCACCATCCATTGACCGTGCACACTAGGGACCGGAATAACCGGCCGGTGACCCGCTTCGATGAAGATGTGATCCATTACCCCATGCTCAAAGTAGTCGAACACGGTGACGACCAAAAACCCTGCCCCAGAGGGATTGGGCGGGTTCGGATTCTCGCACGCATCAACCCACTCCTTGAGCGAGTGGCCATAAGCCCACTCAAACAAAGCACTTTCACCTGGCCGGAGCGAGTATTCGTTCCGATCCGGCGTCCCAACTGACGGCGGGACGGGGATCACCCCGACTCCCGGCACCAAGGGAGATTCCCCCTCGATAAGGTGCGCCTCTCCGCCGAGACTGACGCGCGCGGTTCCGGCACCTTCGTTTACAAGTACACCTCGAACACGAAACCACATGAACCAGTCCTGGTCGCGAGGAAAGACGAAAGGCTCAGCGGAAGAAGCCTCGGAACTCTGCGCCACAGACCGGTGATGCCAAAGCCTAATCTCGTCCGCATTTAGCATTCCACGACGAGTCCGATCAACCAATGGGGGCCACTGCGGTGCTTCCATCAAAGCCACAACTCTTGGCGCTCGTTCATCAACACGAACCCGCACCGACTCGATGACAGCCAAGCGGCTCACATCAGTAGAATCCCGAGCTGCTTCTACCGCTTCCGCCGCAGCCTTAGTTTGATCATGTGCGAGATTGACTTGACGGCGCAGTAGCCGCAGTTGAAATAATGCAAAGACAACAAGAAAAACGTTTACCGCCGCAGCAACGAACGTGCCAATGGATGACAAATTCTGCAACTCGACCGACGGCTGGCTTGACGGGGTCGTACTCGGCGCTTGCTGCAGATGGGAAAGAATCACCAGACCGTTCATGCAGTTCGTCACAACGCAACCGACGCCTTTCATGTGTTTGCCCGACAAGCTAAGTATGGACGTCAGCCGAGATCGTCAGGCTCAGCGACACTCGGTTGCAGCCCAGCACCAAGCTCGCTTAGCACGGTGGACGGCGACGAATCAGCGCAAAGGGTCCGGCGCGGCTTATGCACCAGGCGAGCCAAGACAGAACGAACGCCACAGCACCGAACACCCAGCGATACCACGACCTACCAGAAAAGCAAGGACCAACCACATCACGACCATCGCATAGATCGGAGCACACCATCCAGGTAAGGCTTTGCCTAGGTACGCACCGATCGTGACAGGCGCTATCAAGACGATCATCCACGCAAAGATGGCGGTGATCTTCGGCCAGCCCCCATGGCACCTCTCAGCTCATCGACGTGCTTGGAAGTCGCCGAGACCTACCGGCCTGTTACGTGTGCCAGAAACAACGCATCCCTCAGCCACCGAACAAACCTGACTGAGGGATGCGTTGGCAAGTACGGTTATGGCGTCTTCACGCCACGCGCCGTGCTATAGACCCACGAACGGAAGTCCGGGCTGCTGGTGTAGACGGTCGGTGCTTCGCCAGGGAGCTGGGACGCTCCGCGGCTACATGAACCGACAAGCTGAGCCACTCCGTTCTCGAACCGCACCGCAGGGCCGCCCGAGTCGCCCGCACCTGGGCCGTCCGTGCCATGCGGGTTGTTGGTGCAGATTTCGCCGTCGGTCTGTCCGGCGTCAGCGCACCGGTAGGAGGGGAGCACTCGGGTGTCGAGCTGCTGGAGCGTGACCGGTAGGTCTTCCGGCACGCCGGCGGGGTCGTCAGATCCCCAGCCATACAGCGTGACGCGCTCGCCGGGTTGGGCGTCCCGGCCTGCCAGCTGGATGGATTGCTGCTGAACCCGGTGATCAAGCTTGAGCATGGCGATGTCGTCAGTCGGCGCGGTCATGCCCCAGTGCCAGTTGGGATGAACGACCACCTGCACGACACTGGCCGTCTCGCCGCCAGTCGTCCGGTTCTTCGAGCCGACGCGAACCTTGAAGTGCTTGTCAGCTGTAGGAATCGGCTGGTCGGCAACCCCGTTGAAGGTCAGCTTCTTCGGCGTGGCCTTCGCGTGCGGCTCATCCGTCACGCAATGCGCGTTCGTGATGATCCAGTTACGGAAGATCAAGGAGCCGCCGCAGGTGTGGTAGTCGAAGCGGCCGTACTTCGGGGCGTCGTACTGGAGCGACACCATCCACGACGTGTCGCCGGATGCTCCCGTGCCGCCGACGATGTGTGGTTGCACGTTTGCGCCTGCTGTAGTGGTGGACGAGAGGGTTGCTGTGATGGCTAAAGCGGACGCAGCGAACACAGTCTTCTTCAAGATCACTCTCTCTTAGGTGGAGTTTCCTTGTTCCTCCGGCGGATCGCCGGAAGTATGAGTGCCCCTCCCAACCTCCACGCCCGGGCTGGGAGGGGCCGCAGTCCAACGAAGAGCCACGCTCAGAAGCGGGGAGACTTACAACTTTTCCAAGCCGTCTACGACTCGCTGGAGAAGTACGGGGTATTCGTTCGATGCTGGCGGGGCGTGTGAATCGCGCGGATGAGGTGACGGCTTCACGTCGCGCTTGGGCAGCCCTGCCTTCGTACGCTGGTACACAGCGAGTTCGGCCCAGTTCACCCGACCCCACGGTGTCCGGCATGAACCCCAGCGGCCAGCGCGGGCGTCGACGAGCCCAAGGCCACTGGTCGAAGGACGTGATGAGCCGTCGGGAAGCACCAGCTCTTCTCGACGCTGGTCGGTGACCTCAAGAACGATATGTCGCCGCCAGCCGACGAGGCATACCTTGATCGCGGCGACCTCTTCGAGGTTCTGCCAGCTGGTCTCTGCACGCGGCCCGGTCGCTTGAACGGAGAGCTTAACCAGTTCCGCGGCGACATCTTCCATGTCCGGCTCAATGAACATCGCATTCCAACGGCGCAACGTGCCGGAGACGAACATGCGCACTACGGAGACCGCAGTAGGGAGCGCCACCAGATCGATCGCGGCTGTGAACCGAGGTTGCTCACGCATCCGGGGCACCTCGGCTTTAGCGGGTGCGTCTTGCTCGTGGGCGAGCGCGGTCATCGTCGCCACCTATCCCGGTTGCAGCTCCACCCCACGAGAGCCACGTAGACCAGCACCATCGGAGCGATTAGGAACGTGATGACTTGCCATGCCGGGCTCACCGTGGCGTCCAGAGGAGGTTAGAGCGCTTGACCAAGTGCGGAGCGCCGGCCATGCCCGGTTCCGGCAGATTCAGCAGCTCGTACACGACTTCTTGCAGGTCGGACCCTTCCTTCGTCCACACGCACCCGCCACCGTGGGAATCACCCAGAACCCGGGCAGCGGCTACGTTGGTGCGGTCGAAGATAAAGAGCGCGTCTGTCTACTGCTCGCGGCTGTAACTTCCTGCAATGCCAACAGGTTCGTCGCCTTCCACCATCACGCGGAATACCCAACCGGCTTCCCTTGCCGTGACGAGTGACTGAAGCTCCGGGTATCGACGGACCGCCTCTTCGTCGCTGATCGACTCGCTCATGGGGTCACCACCTCACTCGGCGCAAGCAGTGGCGTCAGCTCGTCAGCGATGATCGCAGCGGACTTCTCGGGCGGACGACTGGAACAGTCCACAGTGAGCACGTTGAAGCCTGCTTCTTCCAGAACCTCTGTCGCGTGCTGGTAGTACTGGAACTCCGCGTGACTGCTGCCTGGCGTGTGCTGGAAGCGGTTGTGTGGTCCACGTGCTTCAAGCCGTTCAGCAATCACGGTGGGGTCGGCTTCAAGAATCACAGCGAGATCGGGGCGCTCAACTTCCTCGTTAAGCTGCCACAAAAACACCGGGTCGACGCCATCGAAGCGTTGGACGACGAGCCCCGAGGCGACGTATCGGTCAGAGATTACGAGGTGACCGGTCTTCAGAAGGGGCTTCACCTCCGTCTCGACGTGGTGATACCTGTCAGCGGTGTACAAGCAGGCGAGCGCGTGACCAGTAACGGTCGGCGTCAAGTCGACAGCCAGCTTGCCGATGGAACCAGTCGACGGCTCGGCCGTCACGTGCACTTGGTGTCCTTCGGCAAGGAGCATCTGGGCTAGGTGCCGGACGATCGTGGTCTTCCCGGCACCGCCTGGCCCGTCGACACTGACGAACAAGCCGCGTTCGCGGCTAGAAGAGAGGTGGCTCGTCATCGCTGCCACCTCCTGAAGGTTGGTTCCGCAGTTCTTCGAGCGTCCGCCGGCCTGCGATATGAACGAACAGCCTTGCTGTCACGATGGCGTCGTAGGTAGCCCGGTGCGGTTGGTCGAGATGACCAAGGTTGTTGCCAAGCTCGAACTCCTCGACCAGCGAGCTGAGCTTGTACGTCGGCAGTCCAGGCTGGAGACGACGCGCCAGCTTGAGCGTGTCGAACACCTCGGGGCACTCCCAGTCATCCAGCTTGCGCGCAAGCACGCCAACATCAACGTGAGCGTTGTGTGCAATGAGGACGTCGGCTTCCAGCGCGCGGAGGACGTGTGTCTTGACGTCAGCGAAGGTGTCATTGTGCTCGACGTCGTGGTTGCTGATGCCGTGGATCCGCCGGGCCATTGGCGTAATCGGCTGATCGGGTCGAACCAGCCACTCATCCGGCTCTCCGATAACGCCGTCCACGATCGGCACTGCGGCCAGCTCCACCACGTCGGGCGGCTGGTGCCCGTTGCCCTCAAGGTCGACGACGACGTACTTGAGACTCTTCCACTCAGTCATTTGGCAGCAGCGTCCTTCCATCCGATGTCCGCGCGACCGTGCCGGTTCGCGTGGTGCGGGTGACGGACGTCGTGCACCTGGAAGCCGAGCGCATGCTGAAGGAAGTACCGCGGTTGCTCGACCGCCAGCCCGGACACGACGGCCGCCCGTTCGCTGATGTCTACGACCTGAAGCGCGTCCGCTTCGGGCAACACGCGGGCCACTTGGTGTATGTCCTCATCTGTTGGGATGCGGTGAGCGCCTGCGCACAGCTCCAGCTGTGAGAGCGGGCAGATGTTGCACAGCTCTCGGATGCCGTAGTGGCCGTTGTAGTCCGGCAGGCCATGCGCGTACGACACGGCACAGGAGGTCTTGCGGAACAAGGCCGACGAGTTCGAGAAGGTATCGAGAACTCGCTGTTCCAACGTCTCCGGAACGATCTTCCGACGGGCGGTGTCCTCGTACGGCTCGGGAATGCCGTTTGCCTTGTAGTAGTCGGCAATCTGTTCCCGGTAGAACAAACCGGTGAACACCGTGGCGTCGGCGTGCGTGCTCAACTCGTGCGCCGCGGCGAGATGCTGGTCGGTGTCGTTCAAGCCGGGGACGAGCGGCCGCCAGTAGAGGATGGTGCGGTACTTCCGGTACGGCGGCGCGCTCATGAGCTTCAAGGAATCCGCGGCGACGTCAGACGGATAGGGCTCAATGTCCTGGCTGTCGATGCCCGAGTACGTAAAGAGCAGTGTCACCTTCACGTGGCGCAGCTGGTTCAGTCGGTCAATGTCGTACGGCTTGAGCTGGTGCCGCGTGATGACCAGCACGTGGTTGGTGAGTTCGCGCTCGTCCAGTTCTTCCAGCACCGCGAAGGTGTGCGGCCGGACCTTCGGAAGGAACGGCTCGGTTGCCCGGTTGAACACCTGGATCGGCGTGACGTGCGGCTGGAAGTAGCGGTGATTCACCAGCACCTCAACCGCCTCGACGTCGGACATGAGCGCCACCGGCTGGTTCTCGTCCCACAAGCCGTAGGTGTGCCGGATGCAGTAGGCGCAGCCCAGCGAACAGCCCTGGATGTGGTTCAGGCTCAAGCCGCTCTTGCGGTACTCCACTACCTCACGAGCGCGCTCGGGCAGGCGAGCAATCTGGGCAGCATCCAGCAACGGTACGGGTGTCAGCATGACGCTTCTCCCTGGTCAGTGGGGGTGTGCCAGGAGAGTAAGCGCGCCATTACGCGATGGCCAGAAATTTGCTCGGTTTTGCTCGAAAAACTTTGACCGCTATCGAACCGAGAAATCAGGAGCCAAGATCGTCGTCCTCGGCGGCCAGCTGCTGTATGACGCGAGTCAGGACCGCACGAGCGTCGGGACCGTACTTGGCCACAGCCGCTAGGTGATCAAAGATGGTGGCGTAGAACTCGATCTCACTTGGCTGACGCAGGTTGATCTCTGCGGAGTAGGACTCAAACTGCACAAGCTGATCGTCGTAGATCCAGAAGCCATGCCGGGGATCGGTCACGTACTTGGTCTTGAAGTCGATAATGCCAAGCAGGATGTTACGCATCGAGGTAAGAGCCATCAGGCGGTCGAGTTGACCAAGCATGATGTCACGGTCAACCAGGCGGTAGCGGAGTGCTGCTTCGGTGATGACGAAGTGGAAGCGCCGGTCTGGCCGGTAAAGCATCTCCTGGCGCTGCATACGAGCCTTCACAGCCTCGTTGATGTCGTTGGGAACCTTGTGCACCATGACAACCTGCGCGAAGCGGGCGCGGGCGTATTCGGGCGTCTGCATGAGCCCGTGAACTACCGTGTTCTCGAATCCGCGGTAGAGCTTGGTCCGCTCGTCCAACTGAGACAGGCTGATCTGGTGGGACTTCATGCCTGCCTTGAGCACCCGTTGCCACTCGGCATGTTGGAGCTCAAGGTTATGCAGGGCAGCAAGAAGACTGGCGGCTTGGTCTTCTGCGTTAGTTGCCCGTGCCCAGTCTCTAATATCGTCATCGGTCGGCGTCTGCTTGCCGGTCTCAATCTTGGAGACTTTAGAACCTGGCCATGACAAAGACTCCGCGAGCCCTTTACCGGATAGCTTGGCAGCTACCCGTAGCTCGCGGAGTCGTTTGCCTAGCGCGTTACGCGCCTCATCAACGCCTGTGGTCCCGTTGTTCATGCTTGGCGACGAACTCTTCTCGTGTGGTGGCGTGATGCTGAGCCGCATCCCGCCAGTGGTTGTGCTGGACGACGACCGCGGGATCTTCTACGGCTTCTGCGCCAAGGAAGTGGTCTTCGTCGTCAAAGTGCATCTTGTACAGGCGGCTGGAGTCGAACAACCAGTAGTCGTAGTCCGGCAGCCCTACGGCCTGTTCGCGGGTGATGTAGCGGATGTCATCGCCTGCTTCACGGGTGTAGCCCGCAACCCACATGGCGAAGCGCGTGTAGTCGGTAAGCGGGAAGCTGACCACCCGGACCCGAGAAAAGCGCCGTCCTTCCGCCGTCGCCTCGCGGATCATGTGCAGCCATCCTTCGTGATACGAGGCGTCCGGCTCGCCGGCCAGGAACTTAGCGAGCGGTTCTTCCTCGTGAGGGATGTTGTACTGATCGCGGAGTTCTAGCCGGTAGGCCGTGTGCTCGAAGGTGCGGAAGAGGTTGCCGAACTCCGGACCCGGCTCGATGAAGGTCAGTTGCCTGCTCCGTTCTCCTGCTGGTAGCGGCGCGCGTAGAACTTCAGTACTTCCTCAGGGATCTCAATCAGGGTCTCATGGTCCGGCACGGGGCCGACGTCGGCGAGCACCTGCGGGTCGGTCACCCTCCATCCCTGGGCAACGTAGGTCACCCGGTCTGTGCGGTCAGTGGCGAACAAGGTAGGTGACGCACCTTCGGTGGACTCTGGATCTTTGCCTAGAAACTTGGCGCGCATAGGGTTCCTTTGCTCGAAGTTCGAGAAAAATGCTCGTCCATCCTCCGGGGCACACGCGCAGACGTCAACCCCTCCGGATGGCGCTCCGCTAGCATCCGTAACTCAGGGTGACCCCAGCGACCCCGCACTTATCGCCGACAAGCAGGACGACCAGTGCCATTCCGCTTGCGATCCCACGATCTCGGCTGACCAGCCACGGTGCCGTGCTGTGGACTGAATTCCACAGCACGGCACAACTCCTACCAAAGTCGGGAATAGCAGTGATTCATTACGCCAAGATGCCACAAATACGTTACCGATTGACCGCCAGGGAGGCAACAGCAGAAGTCAAATCCAATGCGATTGCAGAGCCCCAGATTGCAGAGTCGCCACTCGATCCCTTACTGCAGGACACATCACACTACCCTGAAATTAGCAGAAATGCCGGACACTGCGATCAATAACAAGAGTGAAGTGTCATACGGTTCCGACGTCCCCGAACTACTGCGACCTTAAAATCGAAGGATACAACAATCTCGCACGTCCGCGCATATAGAGCTGAGCAGGACGACCCGAATCCTGGCGCCGCACTTCGTTCACCGAAACCACAAAAGACTCGGTATTCAGCACCTTACGTTGAAAATTGCGCGGGTCTAGCCGGACTCCCCAGACGATTTCGTAGACCCGCCGAAGGTCCCCCATGGTGAACCTTTCTGCACAGAAAGCGGCAGCGATGGTCGTATACTCCAATTTAGCACGCGCCCGTTCGACTCCATCCTGAAGGATTCGCTCATGGTCGAAGGCCAGCGGCATACCGACGCTCAACGGAACCCAGCGCGCGGCCGCAGCATCGGTGTCGCCAACCGGAGCTGGAAGGTCTGGTGCGACAGCCAGATATACAACCGTGATCACACGACCTCTCGGGTCACGACCAGGGTTGCCGTACGTGCCCAACTGCTCCAGATGGAGCAGGTTCACGGGAATGTGGGTCTCTTCTTCCAGTTCGCGCACGGCCGCATCTTGCAGAGCCTCGTCCTTTTGGACGAACCCACCTGGGAGCGCAAGCCGCCCCCGAAAGGGCTCCACTCCGCGCTCCACCAGCAGCACATGGAGCACGTCGTCGCGGATAGTGAGCGCGACCAGATCAACCGTGATCATGACATCGGGTGGCCGCCAGTCATCCATCGGGCGAGTCTAGCGAAGGAGCGCAGCGCCGTGGAGACCCACGGTTGACGTCAGCTTGACAATTACCCAGCCGACCTCAGGTGATGAATTAATGTCAGTCGGACAGATTAATTTAGGTCACACTGACATAGTTATTTTGCGTCGTTCTGACCCTAAATGCGGACCTTTCGGCGCGCTTGCCATTAGCTACTGCGCCCCTTATGCTCTTTCCGCGTAACGCTCAAGCGCAGCGCTTCGCAGGCAGAGAGGGGCGAACAGTGGATGGCACAAGCGATGAAGCGCCCTGCCGCAGCGCACCCGCAAGCAGGCCCCGCTGGAACGCAAATCGCATCCGGGCGTGGATTGTAGCGGGCTCCCTGGCTTTGTTCTGCTTAGGACTCGCCGGCCTGTTTATCCTCATCCTCATAGGAGTCGACAGCGAACGACTACTAGTGTGGCAGGCGACGTTAGCCAGTCTCACACCACCAGCTGCTGCAGCCACCGCCTACTACTTCTCCCGACCGATTGGTAGCAGTCCACCCTCTCCAGAGTCGACCGAAGGGTAACCGTGCAAAATATCCCGTTGCTAGAATTCGACAACGAATCAACAGCAGTGGTGGAACCGGATAAGATAAAGCCAATGGTCAATGCCCCTACGGCTGCCGTAGCATGCTTCTTCCCCGAGATCATTGCCACCATGACGGAGGGTGTCGACTCAGCGCGCCCGCTACTGGAACTTCCCAGCCGGATTCCACTGTGGGAAATAAAGTACAGCGGACAGCGGTTGGCCTTATTCTACCCCGGTACCGGCGCTCCATTGGCTGCGTACACAATGGAGCGCGTAATCGCCTCCGGTTGCCGGAATATCATCGCATGCGGAGGAGCAGGTGCCGTGCAACCAAATACAGACATGGGGGAATCGATATTTATTGTCTCCGAGGCCGTCCGCGACGAAGGAACATCTTATCACTATCTTCCGCCGAGTCGATCGGTCGCCGCCGATCAAGAGGTAGCCAGCCTGCTTGCCGATGTCGTCACAAAGCGCGATCTGAAGTACCAAAAGTGCAAGACATGGACCACCGACGCGTACTTTCGGGAAACCATTTCTCGACGAAACCGGCGACAAGAAGAAGGCTGCGAAACAGTCGAGATGGAGGCTGCGGCACTGATCGCCGTGGCTGCCTTTCGCCAGATCAGATTCGGGCAATACCTGTACGCGGGGGACGACATCAGCGGCGCGGTATGGGATTCACGGGAATGGTGGCACGCAACAGAACTCCGACATCTGGTCGTGGAACTCGCAGCTGAGGCAGCGCTGCGCCTCTCCGGCTAGACCGGACAGAACCGTGGGCGCCCAGAGCCGGTTCTCATGTCAGTTCGTCACCAGACGTTGTTCGTTGCGGATCCCGCTAACCAACGTCGACGGATCGGCGACCTGCATAACAAGTGCTAGACGTCAGCCCTTGCTCTCCCGAGGATCATTGGCTGGCGCAATCGTGTCTTGCCTGCGAATGGTCCCCTTCAAACCGCGAACCTGGAGTTCACCCCCACCGTCATTGGCAAGAATCTCACGAGCCCGCTCGATACCTTGACTCTGGTTGTCGACGATGGCGCTGGCACGAGACGCGCCCGGCTTACGAACCTCTGTCTTACCGTCTTCTCGACGCTGCACGATTCGCCTGTTCACTTCAGACACGGCACTCACCTCAACTAGATGCGGATCAGTTTCCGCGTCACCTAGTGGAACACAGAGGACCGACAGTTTCAGGTATCGAAACTGTCAGCCGCAGCATCGACTTAGCAGAGGTTGCGGACAGAGATCGCATGTTTCCGGTGCGTAAGCGGCTACCTGATCAAGTTAGCAGCCAGCTTTCCTTCGACCGTTCATCGCCCTCGCCCGTACTTGCGGAGAGGCGGCACGACCTGCCTGCGCATTCCTGGCCGTTGCGCAGCCGATGCCCCTTGGTCACTAGCAGGCCGGCTCATGTGGAGATCGCCGACCTGGACCCCAGTATCAGGGCGGTCGGTTGGCTCCTGACGTTGCGAAGTGGCGTAGTCCTCGAATCCGACGATCCTTGCGGCCAAGGACGGGTGGCGACCAAGGTTTTTGGCTGCCACATTGATCTGCTGGCGAGCAGCAGAGCGGAGCCGTTGCCCATGCTGCTCAGTGACGGCTTGCAAGATTCGAACGATCCCCAGCACAAGCAAGAGCACCCCGGCGAGCACCAACGGAGCTGGGTCTTTGCAAGCGATGGCCGCCTGTGTGGCGGCAACCAGAAGAGGAACCGCTACCTCCCGCAGTCGTGGCCCAGGATGGCCCTGCCCGCGCTCGAGCTGAGCTGCGCGCGTCAGCTGGTCGCCAACTTCTCGCAGATTTCCATCCGCAGAGTCGAAGCGAGTGAGCACGACGATCAAGTCCGCCAGCTCTCCCACGGTTTGATGCCAACGGACGGGGTCTGCAGCTGGTTCGTTCTGGAGAACAGCCTCGGCCTGCTGGAGGTGCCTGGTCACCGACTTCCACGCGAGCCGCGATCGATGCTGCTCGACGAGCTCGGCACGCCTATTGCCGCTCCACCACTCGATCGCGTAAACGTCCCACTTCTCTCCCAGGTCCTCCCACCTGGATCTCAGCCGCGGCAGGCTCAGATCTCGGCGCAACGTGGACCCGGCAAACCACGATGGCTTGTCGCCTCCCGCGGAGGCAGCCAGCGCAACGGCGTAACCGACCACCTTGCCACCGGAGACATGCGGCTTGACCTGAACGTCGCGGAGGCGCAACCGGGCAAGAAAGTCCATCTCGTTCAAAGCAGTGACAGCAGTGTTAGCCACGATTTCGGCCAGCTGTTCTCGCTCAGTTGTCGTACCTGCGGTCTTGGCACGTTCAAGCTCGGCGCGAGACGTCCCCTTACGACCGGCGCCGGCGGGAGCTGTGCGAGTCAGGTCGAGTCGCTCCTCGACCGCCAGGCACCACTCCCGCCATCGCGGCCAGTCTCGGTAAGTTCCGGCGACCGTGCCGTCGCCGCGGACCAGGTTGACGAGCAAGTGCACATGGTCGTTGCCATCTGCCGACTTGCCGTGGTGAACAGCGACCCATCGACAACCACCAGACCCGTCTGGTTTCGGTCCGAATCCCATCTGCTCGACAGCGTCGTCAACCAACGTCTTCCACGTGCTGTCGTCGAGCGCCCCGTCGGCAGCTGGCAACGAGAGCGCGACGTGATAGACGTGCCCTGCCTCCAGCTGGACGTCGTGGCCGGTCATCGCGGCATCGATGTCACGAGCCAGCGTCGTTATCCAGCCGCGTTCCCCGATCTGCTCGGCGAACGCTCCGCCCGCCAACCACTCCGGATCCCACGCGGCGATCAAGTGCGGATTGGTGTGTTCGTTGGCCTTGCCCGGCCCGAAGAGGTAACGAAGGAGCCCACCCGTGTCCGCTCCTCGCTTGCCTCCCTGCGGGGCTTTGGCGATCACTGGTCTGGCGGACGGCGCGAGCGGTCCGCTGAGTCAATGCGGCTGAGAACTTCCCGATGCTGTTCCAGCGTCGACGTCAAGTACGCCAACGCGCCGTCGAGCGCAGCAGGCAGGTGTCCTTCTGCGTTGGCTGCCGCGGCCATCTGGTTCAGGTTGGTGCCAATCCTGATGAGCCGCGTCTCCACGACGTCCAGGCGCTCGACCCACCAACGTTGCTCACGAAGGCTCCATCCGTCACTAGCGCCACGGAGCGTCGACTCGATCAGGTACCGCGGTATGGACAGTCCGGCGGTCGCTGCACCGACGACCAAGCGCGTGTACGTCTCCGGGGTAGTCCTGATGTTGATACGACAAGGTGAACCGCCTTCCACCCGCCGCTGCCGACGTCGTCTCCCCTGCTGTTCGGTCATGACGCATTCCCTTCGGACGCGTCGGTGGCGGCTTGGGGAGGCGATCCACCCGCCGAGCGGCCGAAGGCTGCTCGGCGGGTGGGGCACCGATCAGGTGCCCGGTTCTCTAACTTGCTGCCCGGCTCCGGCGATGGCTGTTCGCTCGCCGTCCGGCTGTCTTGGTGGCACAGAATGCAGAGGTTGCCGTGCCCCTCAAGCACCCACCGCTCGACCGAATGACCGCACTTCGAGCACGGTTCAGCGCCAGCTGACGCCTCTGTCAGGACAGTATCTCCAGCGTCCTGATCAGCATTCGGCTCATTCGGCTCAAGTGTCCTGCCTTGATCCGAATGAGCTAAATGAGCTGCCGACGGGGCAAGGCTCCACTCTGAGCTGCCGCCCTTGCCACCGCCGCGTTTGGCGGTCACGTTGGCTTGTGATCGAGCGCGCTTGAGCGTCGCTTTCGAGATGCCATCGACGTCGGCGAGGTCGTATATCTCCGACGCGGGAGCCGATCCACCCAGTTCGGTCAGACGGGCCACAAGCCAATCAGCAGCGTCTTCCCGCCTGCTCGGGGATGCGGTGTCACCGGCTCGAGAGTCACGCAAGATGTCGTGGATTGAACGCTCCGACTCGCCGTTGAACACGAGCCTGGTAGTGCGAATTAGACCCGCGTCAGCCTGAATCTCGACTTCCTCAATCCCATAAGACAACGACGGCAGATCGTCACGACCGAGGCTGTTCTTCACCTGAGTCATGACTCGGACAGCTGGCACAGCGGCCTCATCACGAGCGAAGCCGAAGATCGAGCGCGGCACGTTCTTGAACGCGCCTGAGCCGGTGATCAGTGAAGCCGCGTCGCCGATGCGTCCCTTGCCGAAGTGAGCGATGCCAAGGATGACCGCGCCAGTCCGATCCGCGAGCTGGGCGAGTGGATCTAGCGCTCGTCGTACCTCACGTTCGCGATGGGTGTCGATCCGCTCAGCGATCACGGACATCAGAGGATCGATCACCACCAGGGCAACGTCGTGGTTGACGATCGTCTGCTCCAGGATGTCGTTGTCGAAAGGCAAAGACAGTGTGGCTTCCGTGTCCAAACCGGTAACAACGTCGAATCTTGCAACCTTGGCCAGGTCCGCGCCGACCGCGATCAGCCGCGGCACAATCGCGTGTTTCCACGAGTCCTCGACTGCCACATACAGCACCGTCCGACTGTGCCCGCGGTAGCTGCCGGGCAACTCGCCATGCGTGATCTTGGCTGCGACCCACAACCCGAACGATGACTTCCCGGTGCCTTCCCTGCCCGCCGCGATGGACAACGATCCAGCTGGAACACGCCCGAATCCGTCCAGCTCCCATGCCCAAACGACTGGCACAGGTTCGATCTCCGACGCCCAGGTGATACGCGCGCGGCGGCCCACAGCTGCGTTGTCGTCGACGCTGCCCTTGCTTGGCAACTTGCCGGTCATGCCGCCTCGCTCTTCGATGCGGGACGGTTCGAAGGCCGGACATCTTCACCACAGAGAATCTCGGCTATACGAGTCCTCTGCCGTTCGCTGAACGGCGGCGCGTTGCGCACGATCTCGTCTGCGTACTTGTCCAACCGGCGAGCAAGCTCAGCGCCTCTTGATCGAGTCGGGCGCGGTGTCGTGCGGCTCATCGCACGCGTCCGTCGCCGCAGGTGCGATGGGCAGCGGCGAACTCGTCGAGGTCGGCTATGGACACTCTGACCACACGTCCAAATCGGACGTGCGGGAGCTGCCCCGACTTGATGACTCGACGAATCGTCACCTCGGAAACGGACAGACGCGCAGCCGCCTCCGAGATCGGAACATAAGCAGGTGGTTGGTTCTTGTCTGCCACGGTGTGGCCTTCCCGTACAGGAAGGTCGCGGCGGGCTAAGTGAGTAAGACGCTCCCCCACGGCGTGCCGAGCCCGACGCGACCCTCGCTGCGATTAGCGACGAGGGACACGCCGCGCCCCGGTGCACGGGCCACGCATGGTGTCGCCAGCACCAGACGGCCTGGCGGTCTCGTTGCTCGTGTCAGGTGAACGATGCCGACCCGCTCGACTGCACGGGCCTGGTTGACGACTTCCAGGCTAAGGAGCCTGAGCAGCATCAACAACGACATGGCTGGGCGCTTCAGCTGCGCCGCAAGCAACAGCACGGCAAGGAACCGCATGACCTGGAGAACGTCTTTGACTTCGTCCGCGATGGTCTGCTGATCAGCAGGTCCGCCCCAGAGCCATTGCCCGCCCATGAAGTCCTGCCATCGAGCCGCGAGCACGCCCTTTGGCGACTGCCCAAGCAGATCCTCGAAGAGCGTGTACGGCAGGGTCTCCGCAGCCGCTAGCATCCTCCGCCGTTTTGGGTGGCTGGCAGTCAAGCAGCCAACAGCGGCCGACTCACGCCTGACGAACGCCTCGAACCCGCCGAGCAGACCGTGCGGCAGTTCGTCCTCAAGCGCGCGCTGTTCGTCGGCCGGCACCTGCTCGCGAGCTACCTGGACCGCGCGCATCGATCGACGGATTTCGAGGGCTGAGTAGCAGTGACCTCGAGCAGCCGGAACGATCAAATCACTTTGCGTGACATTGCCGCCGCTCCCCCGAGTGCGCATAAGGCCACGTTAGAACATCTTTGATCACACGTCGAGATGTGAACGACAACCGTCCAACTACCCTCAGTCATCGACTGGCCCGCTGTCGCGTCGGAAGAAAATCTTGACGGATTCCGGCTTGAACCCCGGCCCGCCACGTGCGCCATGGACCAGCTCCAGATCGAAACCCATGGCGGTCAGCAGAGCAAGTCGTTGCCCCGGTTCGAGAGTCTGCCAACGCTCCTGAGCATGCGGCCCGACCATCTCGGCGATCAAACCCGCAGGCAGGCCAACGACGACCTTCGCGGCCTTCTTCTCAAGCTCGACCAGACGAGCACGATGACGCGCCGTGAGCCGGAGAAACTGCTCTCGGGTGATCAAGTCTGACTCGTAGTCGTCGGTGAGCTCCAGGAGTTTTGCGTCGATCACGCGCATCTCTTCCCGTGCCTGCCAGGCTTCCGAGTCGTCGCGGCGGAACAAGTCGCGTGCGTCCGGCTCGGCCAGCCGCTTGACCACAACTCGTTCGACCAGGTCATCAACCCAGACCTTGCGCCGGCCAGTGCAGCCCCGGTCCTGGCAGACGTAGGTCTGATGGCCGCGCTTGTTGACGACGCGGAGCTTGCCTTTGCACTTACCGCATCGCGCGATCTCAGGAGCGAACGTCAGGTAGTGCTGGCGGGCACCCGTCCTGCTGGTAGCCCGAGACGGGTCGCTCAGCAGCATCCGAAGTTCGGTCTGCTGAGCGTCGGTCACGATCGGCGGCCACGCGGCGGGGAGGATCTGCTCGTCCTCACGCCCGCGGTGGTGCACGCGTTTGCCGCAGTTCGCCCACCTCATCGCGACCGACCTGACCGACGAAGTGCTCCAGGTATCTGGTCGACCCGGCGCCACGTCACGTCCGGCGGCCACCCGCGGCGGCTGGATCCCTCGTGCGTCCAGATCCGCGCCGATCTTGCACAAGCTCTCTTTCGCGAGCACACGCTCGACGATCTCGCGAACGATCGGTGCATGCTCGGGGTGTAGTTCGTCGTGGAAGCTGAGCCGCCTGCCGCTGCGGCCGTACTCGTTGATCCGCTTCCAGCCGTAGAGCACGTGCCCTGACGTCTGGCCGGCCTGCGCCCGTTCCAGTGCGGCCGAGGCCACGCGCTCGCTCTTAAGTTCGGACTCCAGCGTGTCGGCCTCGCCGAGTTGTGCGGCGAACGATCTGCCCATGGGCGTAGTCAAGTCGATGTCGTTCCCTCGAATCAGCGTGATCGACACGCGCCTCTTCGACAGCAGCTCGATGGCCTCGGCGCGTTCGCGGCGGTTCCGCCACAGGCGCGAGAGCTGGTAGGCGACAATGCGTTCGACCGAGCCCTTCTCGGCTGCCTCCAGCAGGGCTTCGTACTTCGGCCGGTACGCGCCGTGCAGTGCCGAGATGTCGTTGTCGGCGAACTCCTCCGCGACCGACCATCCGCGCTTCTCCACCAGCTCACGAGCGTCACGCAGCTGCCGCTCGACGCCCTGTTCCAGGCCGAGCGTGTCCTCCGAAATCCGTGCGTAGATCGCTACTCGTTCCCCCATGCCTTACAAGCTACGACATGTTCACCGCTAGTGCGATACACTGTTCCCGGGCGGGGTCGGGAAGACCGGCTCGCCGGAGGACTTCAAGTCGCTGCTGGACGACGTGGAGACGCGGATCTTCGGCGAACTGCCGGACGACACGTGGTTCTACCCGGGGCATGGGGACGATTCGACGTTGGGTGAGCAGCGTCCGCATCTGGCCGAGTGGCGCGAACGCGGCTGGTGAACCCCGCTGTTCAGCAACTCCTGACGCTGGCCGCGGTGCTCCTGGGCGCCGCGGCCTCGTTCACCGCGACGACGCTGGTCGAACGGAGCAAGTGGCGCCGCCAGTACTCGACGCGATGGGATGACAAGCGGCTCAGCGCCTACGCCGAGTACGCCACCGCGCTGAAATCGTGCGCGCAATAGTCCTATCGGATCGCCGCGACCCGCGGCTACCCGGCGGGCGCGCTGCCCGTGGACCTCGAGGAGGGTTTGGCCGCCCTCGCCGACGCCGAGAACGAGCGCGCGACCAAATGGGAAACCGTGCTGCTTCTCGGTTCCCCGGCCGCAGTCGACGCCGGACGCCGCTGGCACGAGACCGTCTGGAAGCTCAGCTGGGTCGCCCGGGGCAAAACTATGAGCCACGACGACTTCATCGGGCTCTATCACGCCATCGGAGCCAAGCGGGACGAGTTCTACGTGCACGCCCGGGCCGACCTGGACGTGCGCAGCGGACGCCTCCCGTTGCCCGATCGCGACTGGCTTCCGCCAGCGGACCGCGAACTGCGGGGGTGACCGGGAGGCGCTCGTTTTGTCCCCTGTCGACCAGGACGATCCGGAAATCCCAAGCCCGCCAACGGAATTCGGCCGCACCCGCGCGTGGCGCGTTGCCCAAGCCACCTCCCCCGAGTACGCAGCGAAGGTCAACTTTCACAGCACTCGGGGAGCGGCATGACAGCGCAACTGTGGTCACGGCGGACCTTGCTCGGCGGCGCAGCGGGCAGCGCAGCACTGCTCATCACCGGCTGCGCGTCAAAGCAAGCCAAAGCCGCCGCCATGCCGCCTGCTCAGCCCGGCGGGGCGCGCGTGATGATCATCCGGCACGCCGAGAAGCCGTCCGGTTCGACCGGGCCGCAAGGGATTGACGTGGACGGCAGTCCCGATTCCCACTCCCTGACTGTTCGCGGCTGGACCCGGGCCGGTGCGCTCGTCGAGTTGTTCGCGCCAGCGACAGGTTCACAGAGGGAAGGCCTCGCTCGCCCGACCGCTGTCTACGCGGCAGGCGGCAACGGCGGCGAGGGCACCCGGCCCAGGGAGACGGCCGGGCCGGTGGCGGAACGGCTGGGCAAAACCGTCCTCACCACTTATGCCAAGGGCAGCGAGAGCGCACTCGCGGCCGAGGTCGCCCGGCTGACCGAGCCGACCTTGATCAGTTGGCAGCACGAGGAGATTCCCGCCCTCGCGGCTGCCTTCGGGGTTGCTGCGCCGCAGAAGTGGCCGGACGAACGGTTCGACATGGTCTGGGTGCTGACCCCGGCCGGGTCCGGCTGGACACTTGCTCAGGTGCCGCAACTGCTGCTGGCCGGGGACAGCGCCGAGCCGATCAAATAGCCTGCTGCCGCTCGTAAGGCAGCTTCTCCCCCGCCTCCACCGCGAACGGCAGGTGATTCCCCTCCGGCGGCAACGGGCACGTAGCGAAGTCCGTAAACGCACACGGCAGATTCACCGCCCGGTTGAAGTCCAGCGTCACCGTCCCGTCCGCAGCAGCCTCGGCGACCGGCAGCGAACGGTTGGCAGCATAAGTAGTCACCCCACTAGTCGCATCAGTGAAAAGAATGCTGTACCCGCCAGTCTTCCCATTGAACGCAGTAAGCGTGTACTCAACCCCATCCCGCTCGAAGACAACCCGCCCAGGTGCCGTGTAGACATGCGACAGTCCCTCCACAACCGCACCCACAGTCGTCGGCCGGGGCTCGTCGAAGGGCTCGAAACGGCCAGTCAGAACCCAAGCCGGATCGGGTTCGTACGCGGGGACCCCGTGGAAGGCTTGCAGCACAGGGGCTTTCGGGTCGTGCACGCGAATCAAATACCCCGACCGGCGGGCGATCTCGATTTCCACCGAACCGGCCGTGACCCGGGTGCCCGCGCCGCTGTTCACTAGCTCGAAGCGGTGGACATCAGTCAGCAAGGTGCCTTCATGCCGCAACTCCCCGCCGTCCGGATCGACGTACGCGGCTTCCGCGTCTTGCCACCATCGGCCGGGCAGGCCGGGGTAGGTCCGGGGCGCATCCTCGAGCCAGTCGAGCGACACCAGGGCCAGCCAGCCGTACGGATCGGCCAGCGTCTTTTCCCGTTCCGCTTTCCAGTCCTGCCACGCCTGTGCGAACTCCACCGCCATGTCCGGATCCCTTCCGTGAGTGTCCAGGGGACAACACCGGACCCGGCATGGCATTCCGGCTCCCAGCACGTGGGAACGGTAGGGTCGCCGCGTGGCGGAGCAGACGGAACAGGCCGTGGAGATCTACACCGACGGCGCGTGCAGCGGCAATCCCGGACCGGGCGGCTGGGGCGCGCTGCTACGCTACGGCAAGCACGAGCGCGAGTTGTACGGAGCCGAGGACACCGTCACCACCAACAACCGCATGGAACTGATGGCTCCGATCCGCGCGCTGGAAAGCCTCACCCGCGCGTCCGTGGTGCGGATCTACACCGACAGCACGTACGTCCGCAACGGCATCCTCCAGTGGATGCCGCGCTGGAAGAAAAACGGCTGGCAGACGCAGGCGAAGCAGCCGGTCAAGAACGCCGACCTCTGGCAGCGCCTCGACACCGCCTGCCAGCAGCACGAGGTCGAGTGGCTGTGGGTCAAAGGCCACGCCGGACTTCCCGAGAACGAGCGCGCGGACAAGCTCGCGGTCAAGGGATCGCAGGAAGCCGCCGCGGCCGGGGTGCGCCGAGCCCGCGGCTGAGCCGTGCGGATCAACTCGCGAGCTTGGCCGTACCGGTTCGGCGAGTTCATGACACGGCGGCTGCGCATGCGGGATCCCGTCCTCCGGCGGACATCGTCGACAGCGTTCTGACCCGTGAAGGTGCGCACCGGTCGACAGGGCTCACGTCGACGCGCGATCTGGTCGTCGCGGCCCGCCCGGTGCCGGATGAGCCATCGATCGCGATCGTGGTCGTCCGAGCAATGCCGTCCACCGACAAAAAAATTAGTCTTGACAGTAATAACCATCGGCAGGCAGGCTCGGCAGCAACCAGAAAGCCGAGAGGACCAGCCATGCCGAAGTTCACGACCGTCGCCGAGTACGTCGCCGCGCAGCCTGAAGTGCTCCGCGAGGTCTACGCCGCTCTCCTGCCCGCGCTCGACAACGCGATGCCCGAACCGGCCGTGCTCTACCACGGCGCGCCTACCTGGAAAGCAGGCAAGAACCCGGTCTGCCTCGCGAAGGCGTACAGCTCATACATCACGCTCGCTTTCTGGCGTGGCCAACTGATCAAGGGCGGCGGTCTCGAACCGAGCGCTCGCGAGATGGCCCACGTGAAGCTGCGCAGCGCCGAGGACGTCGACGCCGAGCAGATCACCGCCTGGGTGCAGCAGGCTCTCGCACTGGAGACAGAATCAGCAGCGTGACGAACCCCTGCCCCTGCGGGCTGCCCGAGCCCTACGCCGACTGCTGCGGCCGGTTCCACCGCGGCGACCAGAACGCTCCGACGGCCGAGTTGCTGATGCGGTCCCGCTACTGCGCGTTCGCCGTCGGGGAGCCCGAGTACCTGCTCGACACCTGGCATCCGGACACCCGCCCGAAGCGGCTGCGGCTCGACCCCGCGCAGGAGTGGACACGGCTGGAGATCCTCGGCCGGACCGGCGGATCGCTGCTGCAGAACGAGGGCACCGTCGAGTTCCGGGCGCACTACCGCTACCAGGGCCGCGACGACTCGCAGCACGAGAACAGCCGGTTCGTCCGCGAGGGCGGGCGCTGGTACTACGTCGACGCGCTCTAGGCGGAACCGCAGGCGAAAATCGGGCGAAAAGACCCCGTCGAGGTCTGTTCCCGGCTCCTCCGGACGGCTACTATCACCGGCAATCGTTAAGGAACTTTACTAACAATCGCCGCCGCCAGGAGCCCGAGGAGGACCGCTCGTGACCCCACGCCGGCCAAGAATGCCCGGACGGCTGTTAGCAGTCGCCGCCCTGACCGCAGCGCTGATCCCCGGAGTCGCCGGGGCCGCTTCGGCCGGGCCGGAACCCGGGCAGGCCGCGATCCCCGGCTATCTGATCCAGTCCTCGGCCAAGGTGTCCGACGACGCCGCGGTGTCGAAGCCCGGTTTCGACGCCAAGGGCTGGTACCCGGTCGGCTCGCAGTCGACGGTGTACGCCGGGCTGCTCGCCAACGGCCGCTACTCCGACCCGTTCTACTCCACGAACATGAAGAACGTGCCGGCCGCGGACTTCAAGGTTCCGTGGTGGTACCGCGCCGACATCAAGGTCGCCGACCCGTCCCAGCGCACCTACCTCGACGTGAGCGGCGTGCTGTCCAAGGCCGACGTCTGGGTCAACGGCGCCCGCGTCGCCACCAAGGACGAGGTCAACGGCCCCTACACCCGGCACGACCTCGACGTGACCAAGCAGGTGCACGAGGGCGTCAACAGCGTCGCGTTCAAGGTCTACCCGAACGACCCGAACAACGACCTGTCGATGGGCTGGATCGACTGGGCGCAGACCCCGCCGGACCAGAACATGGGGCTCGCGCGCGAGGTCGTCGTCCGGCACAGCGGGCCGGTCGCGCTCCGCGGCGCGCACGTCGTCACGAAGCTGAACGTGCCCGCGCTCGACCACGCCGACCTCACCGCGAAGGCCGACGTCCGCAACGACTCCGACGCGCCGGTCCGCACCACGGTGTCCGGCACCGTCGCGGGCAAGCCGGTGAGCCAGGACGTTTCCCTTGCCGCGCACGAAAAGAAGACCGTCACCTTCCCGGTGATCGGCATCGACAAGCCGCAGGTGTGGTGGCCCGCCGGCATGGGCGGACAGCCGATGCAGCAGCTGGACCTCACCGCGAGCGTCAGCGGGACGACCTCCGACGCGAGCCACTCCAGCTTCGGCATCCGCGACGTCAAGGCTCCGCTGAACTCCAGCGGCGGACGGCAGTACGTCGTCAACGGCAAGCCGCTGATGATCAAGGGCGGCGGCTGGTCCCCCGACCTGCTGCTGCGCTGGGACGCGGGCCGGGCGGCGGACAAGCTCGCCTACGTCAAGAACCTCGGCCTCAACACGGTGCGGCTCGAGGGTCACATCGAACCCGACGCGTTCTTCGACCTCGCGGACCGGATGGGCGTGCTGACCATGCCCGGCTGGGAATGCTGCGACAAGTGGGAAGGCCAGGTCAACGGCGACGAGAAGGGCGAGCCGTGGACCGAGGCGGACTACCCGATCGCCAAGGCGTCGATGACCGCGGAGGCCGAGCGGCTGCGCGACCACCCGAGCGTGCTGTCCTTCCACATCGGCAGCGACTTCGCGCCCGACGCGCGGATCGAAAAGGGCTACCTCGACGCGTTGTCGGCGGCGGACTGGCCCGCGGCGGTGATCTCCGCGGCGTCGGCCAAGGCGTCGCCGAAGCTCGGCCCGTCCGGGATGAAGATGAACGGCCCGTACGACTACGTCCCGCCGAACTACTGGTACGACAAGGCGCACAAGGACGCGGGCGGCGCGTGGAACTTCAACTCCGAGACCAGCGCCGGGCCGGACATCCCGACGATGGACACGCTCAAGCGGATGATGACGCCCGCCGAGCTGGAAACGCTCTGGAAGAACCCGTCCGCGCCGCAGTACCACCGCTCCGAATCGGAGACCTTCGCCAACCTGAAGATCTTCGGCGACGCGCTGGCCGGCCGCTACGGCAAGCCGACGAGCCTGGACGACTTCGTCCGCAAGGCGCAGCTGGCGCAGTACGAGAACGTCCGCGCGGAGTTCGAATCGCACTCCCGCAACTTCACCGACTCGAAGGACCCGTCGACCGGGCTCATCTACTGGATGCTCAACAGCGGCTGGACGTCGCTGCACTGGCAGCTGTTCGACGCCTACCTCGACCAGAACGGCTCCTACTTCGGGGCCAAGAAGGCGAACGAGCCGCTGCACATCCAGTACTCGTACGACACCAAGTCGGCTGAGGTGGTCAACTCCACCACGAAGAAGGCGTCCGGCCTGACCGCCAGCGTCGAACTGTTCAACACCGACGGCACGAAGAAGTTCTCGAAGACCAAGAAGAACTTCTCGGTCAACGGCAGCGGCGCGCACGCGAAGGCGCTCGACATCGGTTCGGTCAGCGGGCTTTCCTCGACCTACCTGGCGAAGCTGGTGCTCACCGATGCGGCGGGCAAGGAGGTCAGCCGGAACGTGTACTGGCTGTCCACCAAGGACGACAAGCTCAACTGGAGCAAGTCGGACTGGTACTACACGCCGACGTCGTCCTACGCGGACCTGTCCGGGCTGTCGAAGCTGGGCGCGGCGAAGGTGGCGACCGCGGCGACCTCCGCGCCGGGTCCGGACGGCACCACCGTCACCACGGTGAAGCTCACCAACACCTCGTCGGGCAAGACTCCGGCGTTCATGGTGGACACGCACCTGGTTGACAGCACGGGCACGCCGGTGCTCCCGGTGTCCTGGTCGGACAACCAGGTCAGCCTGTGGCCGGGCGAATCGGTGACGCTCACCGCCATCTACCGCACGGCCGACCTGCACGGTTCGGCTCCGTCGGTGCGGGTCGCGGGCTGGAACACCGGCACGCAGACCGTCCGCGGCTAAGCGGCTCGTGAGTGGCAATGCCGGTTAGAACCGGCGTTGCCACTCACGAGTCCCACAGCCGCCGCTGCTCCGCGTCCGGATCGGACACCGTCACGCTGACGTCGTCGAACACCCGCGTCACCCGGCCTTCCGGCTCGTAGGCCGCCCAGCCGGGATCGCCGGTCGCCACGAACCGGACCCACGTCCCGAACATCTCCTCCGCCATCGCGCGCAGCCGTTCCGGATCGGGGCGGGCGATGGCGAACAGGAAGCGCCAATTCGGGTTGCGGACGTCGTCGAACACGAACGGCAGGTCCACCCCGTGCGCCGCGCCGAGGCCCTTCCCGCGCGGCGCGATCCGCCAGTCCAGCCGGTACATCCACGCCGTGCCGCCCGCCGCGTGCTGGGTTTCGGCCAGCCGGATCGCCGGCAGCCACCAGTCCCCCGCCGTGCGGACGCGGTTCACCAGCTGGTCCTCCGGCCAGTCCGGCAGCAGCTCGCGGTACGCCTCGGTCATCCGCGCGATGACGTCCGGTTCGAGCATCGTCGATCCGGTGCCGAGCAGTTTCGCGCCGCCGGTTTGCAGCCAGGAGAACAGATCCTGCTCGTCGGCCGTGGTGCCGGTGAGGATCCGGACTTCCCGGGCCGCGCCGTCCGCGACCGCTTCGCCGGGCCGCTGCGGCAGAAGATCTCCGTCGACCACCACCCGGTACGTCACGAGCGTGCCGAGTTGAGCGGTGACCCGTTGCTGCGCGGTCAAAATCTCCGTGACCGGCAGCGTGCGCAGGTCTCCGTCGCCCAGTTCGGCCAGCACCGCCTCGCCGACTGCTTCCGCCTCTGCCGGAGTGTGCACGACGGAACCGACCCCGGTGCCGCTCTGCACGATCGCCTGGCTGAACAGCCCTTTCGCGGCCGGAACCGCCAGCAAGGTCCCCACCGTGCGACCGCCGTTGGACTGCCCGGCGAGCGTGACGCGCCGCGGGTCGCCGCCGAACGCGGCCACGTTGTCGCGGACCCATTCCAGCGCCAGCACTTGGTCGTGCAGCGAGAGATTCCCGTCGGAAACGCCAGGCAGCCGGAGCATGCCGAGCACCCCGAGCCGGTACGCGACGGTCACGACGACCACGCCGCGGCGGGCGTACGCGGACGCGTCGAACTGGTGCGGCGCGCCCATCACCCCGCCCCCGCCGTGGATCCACACCAGCACCGGGTACGAACCGGGTGCTTCAGGCGCGTAGACGTTGACGTACAGGCAGTCCTCGTCGCCGACGAAGCGTTTCCCGGTCACGTCGGGCTGCGGAGCCTTGGCCGCGAATTCCGTCACGTCGCGTACCCCGGTCCAGGACGCCGCCGGCACCGGCGGGCGGAACCGCAGCTCCCCCACCGGCGGCTCCGCGAACGGCACCCCCAGGAACAGCCCGACTCCGTCCCGCACCTCGCCGCGGACGGCACCGGCCCGCGTCTCCACCGTCGTCACGAACCGCAGCCTAACGCTGGCCCCCGCGCGTCCTCCGGGACCGCAGGCGATGATTGTCCGGTGGAAATCGCAGCGGAATTGGTGGCGCTGGTCCTGACGGTTCTCCTGGTGACCGTCGTCGCGCGCCGGATGGACTGGTCGGCTCCGCTGTGCCTGGTCGCGGTCGGCGTCGGGGTGTCGTTCGTCCCCGGGGTGCCGCAGTACGAACTGGACCCGGAGATCGTCCTCATCGGGCTGCTGCCGCCGCTGCTGTACTCCGCGTCGATCCAGACGTCGCTCGTCGCGTTCCGCAAGCTGCGCGGGCCGATCGCGCTGCTGTCGGTCGGGCTGGTGGTGTTCACCGCGTTCGGCGTCGGGCTGGTCGCCTGGCTGGTCGTGCCGGGATTGCCGCTGGCCGCCGGGATCGCGCTGGGCGCGGTCGTCGCGCCGCCGGACGCGGTGGCGGCGAGCGTGGTCGCCCGGCGGGTCGGGATGCCGCGCAAGCTCGTCCGGCTGCTGGAGGGCGAAAGCCTCTTCAACGACGCCGCCGCGCTCGTCGCGCTGCGGACCGCGATCGCGGCGATCGCCGGCGCGGTCAGCCTCTGGCAGGTCGGTCTCGACTTCCTCCTCGCGGCCGTCGGCGGGATCGTCGTCGGCTTCCTCGTCGGGCTGATCGTGACGTACGTGCGCGCGAAGCTGGAAGACACGATCACCGACACCGCGCTGTCGTTCGCGGTTCCCTTCGCGGCGTACCTGCTCGCTGAGGCGGTGCACGGATCCGGCGTGCTGGCGGTGGTCGTCACCGGGCTGATCCAGGGGCACCAGACGCCGCGGATCCAGTCCGGGCCGTCGCGGCTGGCCAGCAGGCTGAACTGGGAGACCGTCCAGTTCCTGCTGGAGAACATGGTCTTCCTGCTCATCGGCCTGCAGGTGCGGGGCATCCTGCACGAGGTCGGCAAGAGCGGGCTGTCGGTGTGGCAGCTCGCCGGGATCTGCGCCGCGGTGCTCGCCGCGACGATCCTCACGCGGATGCTCTGGATGGTCGGCATCGGCGTGGTGAAACGGCTCCTGAAAACCTTGGGCCTGGAACGCGGCAAGGTGTGGCCGTGGCGCTATTCGGCGGTGATCGCGTGGGCCGGGATGCGCGGCGTGGTCACGCTCGCCGCAGCGTTCGTGCTGCCCGCGGACACTCCGCAGCGGGCGGTGCTCGTGCTGGCCGCGGTCGTCGTGGTGGCCGGGACGCTCGCGGTGCAGGGCATGACGCTGCCGCCGCTGATCCGCCGCCTGCGGCTGCCCCGGCCGGACCCGGCGGAGGACGCGCTGCAGGAAGCCGCCGTGCTGCACGACATGACCCGCGCCGCGCTCGCGAAGCTGGAGGAACTGCGCCGCCCCGAAGACCCGCCCGAGGTCATCGAGCGGCTGCGCGACCGGTTGCAGGGCCGCTCCGACGCCGCGTGGGAACAGCTCGGCAGGCAGAGCACGCTCGCGGAAACCCCCAGCGACGCCTACCGTCGGCTTCGCGTCCAGCTGCTCGAAGCCGAACGCGACGTGTTCCTGAAAGCACGGGACCGGGGCAGTGCCGACGACGCGGTGCTGCGCCGCGTGCTGGCTCGCCTCGACATCGAAGAATCCATGCTCGACCGCGACGAGGAGGAACCCCCGGTGGCCGAACGCGAACTCAGCACGCCCGCCGCCACGGCGGGGTCCTGCAAGCACCTCAGCCACGCATGGCCGGACAAGGAGCCCAGCACCCGGGATTCCTGCGCCGAATGCGTCGAGGCCGGGATGACCTGGGTGCACCTGCGGATGTGCCTCAAGTGCGGGCACGTCGCGTGCTGCGACTCGTCGCCGGGCAAGCACTCCTCGCAGCACTTCCACGAAACCCTGCACCCGGTGATGCGCAGCTTCGAGCCGGGCGAGACGTGGCGGTGGTGCTTCGTGGACAAGCAACTCGGGTGAGCCGACCGGTTAGGGTCGGGGCATGAGCACGCCCGAACAGGAAGTCGAGTACCGCCAGCACCGCTTCAGCCCGCCCTCGGGCGCCACCGAGATTTTCCTGGTGCGCCACGGGGAATCGATGCCGCAACGGCTCAGCGAGCCGTTCGATCTCGTCGACGGGCAGGCCGACCCGGACCTCGCGCCGGAAGGCCGTGACCACGCCGCCCGCGTAGGCGAGCGGCTGGCGTCGGAACGCATCGAAGCGCTGTACGTGACCACGTTGCGGCGCACCGCGCAGACCGCCGCGCCGCTGGCGGAAAAGCTCGGCCTCACCCCGGCCGTCGAGCCGGACCTGCGCGAGATCAACCTCGGCGAATGGGAGAACGGGCTGTTCCGCAAGCACACCGCCGAGGGGCATCCGCTCGCGCGGAAGCTGTGGGAAGAACAGCGGTGGGACGTCCTGCCCGGCGCGGAATCCGACGAGGCGTTCGGCCTGCGGATCCGGGCCGCCATCACCCGCATCGCCGCGGCGCACCCGGACCAGCGGGTCGCGGTGTTCACCCACGGCGGCGTGATCGGCGAGGCGTTCGCGCAGGCGAGCCGCGCGCTGGAGCGGTTCGCGTTCCTGGGCGCGGACAACGGATCGATCTCGCACCTCGTGGTGCACGGCGAGAACTGGCTGATCCGCGGCTTCAACGACCGGTCTCACTTGGCCGCCCCGCTCGGCTGAGCGCGCTCGTCGCGGCGGACGAACCCCGCCGCGACGAGCTGTACCGTCACCAGCACCGCGATCGCCTCCGCGGCCAGCAGCCCGATGAGCACCAGCACCTGCGTCGTCCCGGCCTGGAGCGGGCTCGCCCCGCCCAGCAGCACGCCGACGTACGCGCCCGGCAAGGTCACCAGGCCGACCGTCCGGGTCTGATCGAGCGCCGGGATCAACGCGTGCCCCGCGGACGGACGGCAGATCTCCAACGCGGCGTGCCGGGGCAAAAATCCCAGCGCTAGAGCGGCTTCGTACTCGCCGTGGCGTTGCTTGAGTTCGTCGAGCGCCCGGCGGGCCGCCTGCGAGGTCGCGGTCATCGAACCGCCGATCACGATCCCCGCGACCGGCACGACGGCAATCGGCTTCGCCGGAACGACGCCCGACCCGAGCACGAGCGCCAGCACCGGAAGCACGCCGGACGCCAGCGAAAGCGCGACCCACCCGATCCGCCGCGGCACCCCGATCCGGCCGGCGGACGTCGCGGCGGCGATGGAGAACATCGCGAGGACGAACAGGCCGGTCAGCCAGCCCGACCGCAGGATCACCGTGATGACCAGCGAAACGAGCGCGAGCTGCGCGACGGCGCGGACAGCCGCGACGAGCACCGCCCGCCCCTGCCCGAGCTGCCCGAACCGCACGACCGCCGCGCCCGCGAGCGCCAGCACCACGAGCACGACGATCAGCGCGGGCCCGAATCCGATCGCACCGTTCACGGGGGTGATCCTGCCGCAGTCCCGGGTTCGGGGCGGTGAAGCGGGCCGCTTTCGCTGGTTGACGCTGCGGGGCTTCCCGGGCAGGCGCGGCGGAGGTTCGTGAGGACAGCTTGGTGTGCTGGCGAGTGGACGGGCTCGCTATGCCACCTGCGCGGCCCGGCGAGCTTCAAGCCTCCCTGGTCACACGCTTCCGCGAGAACAACTCGGCGCGCTGCAGCCGGGCGGGATCCGTCCCGCCGATGCCAGCGCGGCCCCGGAGAGCTTCGCCCCGCCCCGATCAAGCGCTTCCGCGAGAGCAACTCGGCGTGCCGCAAGCGGGCGGGGTCCGCTCTGCCGATCCCCCGCGGCCTTCCAGCCCGAGTCAGGCGCTGCAGCTGAGCTGCCGCCCCTCCCCGGCCACCGATTTCTCCGCGACCACCTGCCCGTCCACCCGGATCCGGCACAGCAGCGCACCCGTGCTCTGCGCGACCAGGCTGCTGAACACCGGCTGCTCGGCGGGAGCCTTCCGCTGCACAGTCACCGACCAGGGCAGCCGCACCTCGGCCTGTTGTTCGAGGTCGCCGCCGGTCGCGACGTAGGTGAGGTTGTGCGCGACGTCCTCGCCGGCCAGTTCGTAGACGACCGTGCGGGTCACCTCGCGCACGATCGCGGGTTCGACGGTCACCGACGGCACCGACGCGGCCGGTGCGGGCCGGTCCGGGGTCGCTTTCGGCATGACGTACCACGCGACAGTGACCGCGACGGCGATGACGCCGACCACGACCACCGCGCTTCCGAGCGGCCGCAGCCTGCCCGATTCCCCCCGGGCCGCCGTGGGCCGGGTCGCGCCAGGAACACCCATGGAGAGGTCTTCTCTTCTCGAGCGCACTTCCCGCGAGTGCGACGTCTGGTTCTTCGCCAGACCGTTACACGGCGTTAGCCAACCCGAGAAAATTAGCTCCATTTCACCCTGATGGGGGTAGAGGACGTGCGCGTACGAGCACGATCACCACGCACGATGCCGATGACGCTCGCGCATCCCCCGGTTGACGCAGGGTGATCAGTCGACGAGCCCGGCGTCGGCCAGCATCCGCAGCACGCGCTGTCCGGCGGGCGGGCAGGCGGCGGCGTCCGCGGCGCGCAGCCAGGCGGCCTCGGCGATCTCCGCCGACGGCTCCGGTTCGCCGGCGTGGTCGGCGGTGTAGCAGGTCATCCGGACGCGGCGGCCGTCGGCGAATCCGTCCGCCTGCTCGTCGAGCAGCGCGAAGAAACGGAAGCTGAGCGGGTCGAGCGCGACGCCCAGTTCCTCGCGGATCTCCCGGCACAGCCCCTCGACGTCGCCCTCCCCCGGTTCGCGCTTGCCGCCGGGGAGATAGAACTTTTCCTTGCCGGTCGTGCGGACGGACAGCAGCCGCCGGTCCCGCACGTGGACCCAGGCCAGGGCATCGATCGGGGTCATGGGCGCCATTTTGTCGTACCCGCGAGGGATGATCGCGGGGTGTACTCGGAAAGCCCGCCGCCGCACTCGCTGCGCCGCCTCGTGCGGTGCCGCTGGGAGTCGGCCGAGCCCGGCCCGAAGCGGATCGTCCCGGACGGCTGCGTGGACCTGGTCGCCGGCGCCGGCCAGGTGTTCGTGGCCGGACCGGACACGACTGCGTGGACGTCGGTGTTCCCGCCCGGCACGCGGCTGCGCGGCCTGCGCTTCCGGCCGGGAGCGGCAGCCGCGATGCTCGGCGTGGGCGCGGACGAACTGCGCGACAGCCGCGTCTCGCTGCCGGACCTGTGGAACCGCCGCGGCGCGACCCTCGCCGACGAAATCCTCAGCGGCCGCGACCTCGCCGACGCGATGGCCGACATCGCGACGGAGCAGGCAGCTGCCGCGGATCCGGTGGTGGAACGGATGCTGGCGCACCTCGCCGCCGAGGCCGCCGGGATTCTGGGCCAAGGCGAAGGAGAAGCGCTCGCCGCGGGGCAATCGACGCACCCGGGCGTGCGACCTTCATCGAAAGCCGCGGGGCAATCGACGCACCCAGGCATGCGACCTTCATCGAAAGCCGCCGACCACTCTGATTGGCCTCCGGCTCAACCGAGCCGAAGCGAACGGCAGGCACGTCGGCTTTTCACTCTCGCCGTCGGCTACGGACCGGCCACCTACCGGCGCATCCTGCGCCTGCAACGAGCCATCGCACTGGCACCGGCCACCGCGACCCTCGCCGAGCTGGCCGTCGCAGCCGGGTACTCCGATCAGCCGCACCTCACCCGCGAATGCCGCGCCCTCACCGGCCTCACCCCGGGTGCCTACTTCGCCGGGCGACTCACTCCGCTGCCAAATCCTGTTGGCGCGCAAGGAAATGCGCCGTCTCCGCGGTAGCCGGATACAACGCCCGGTAATGCGCGTAAAACTCGTCGTACCGGTCCGCCCGGCCCGGATCCGGCTCGATCACCTCGGCAACCGGGTTCCACGCCTCGATATCCGGCTCCAGCCCGATCGCCACCGCCGCCAGGTACGCGTCCCCGAAGCACGCGCCGACAGTTTCCGTCGGAAGATGCTGCGGCGTCCGGGTCACATCGCTGACGATCCCCGTCCACACCCGTCCCTGGGTGCCACCGCCGACCGCCACCAACCGGCGCGCGGGAGCGCCCATCGCGGAAAGGTTGTGCCGCACCCCGTATGCCGTCCCCTCCAACGCCGCGCGGTACAGCTCCGCCCGGCCGTGCGAAGTGGTCAGCCCGGCGATCAGCCCGCGCGCCAACGGATCCGGCACCGGAGTCCGCTCGCCCGCGAAGTACGGCAGCATCAGCAATCCGCGGCTGCCTGCCGGAACTCGACCGGCCGAAGCGACGAGCTCGGCGAAGTCGCCGTCGAAGAGTTCCCGCAGCCAGTCGGTGATCGCGCCGGACGTCGCCATCCCCGCCGCCAGCGAAAAGCTGTCCGGGAAAACCCCGCGCGTCGCCCACAGCCCGGACACCGGACGGGCCTCGGCGACGGCCTGGACGAGGAACATCGTGGTCCCGTACATGACCATCGTGTCGCCGGGGTCGCGCACGCCCGCGCTGGTCGCTTCGGCCCACGCGTCGATCGTGCCGCAGGTGACCGGCAATCCCGCCGGCAACCCGGTCTCGGCGGCCGCCGCGGCGGTGACGGTGCCGACGACCTCGGTCGGCCAGGCGAGCCGCGGCAGGTCGATCCCCGGCGCGACGAGCGCGGACCAGTCCTCCGCCCAGCCGCCCGCGCGCAGGTCGTACATCGGGTCGCACTGGCTCGCCGAATGGTGGTCGAGCACGTATTCGCCGGTCAGCCGCCGCACGAGGTACGAACTCGCCATCAGGAACTGCCGGGCCCGCGCGGCGACGTCGGATTCGTGCCGGTACAGCCACCGCCACTTCGGGCCGACCGCCTGGCTCGACAGCGCGCTCCCGCAGCGTTCCACAATGGACTCTTCGCCGAGTTCGGCGGTCAGCTCGGCGATTTCCGCCCCGGCCCGGGTGTCGACGCCGTAGAGAATCGCCGGGCGCAGCGGACGGCCGTCGGCGTCCGCGGGCAGCAGCACCGGGCCGATGCCGCTCACCGCGAGCCCGGCGGGTTTCTCGCCGCCGGCCAGCAATTCGCGCACCAGCTCGGCGAACCCGGCCCACCACACGGTTTCGGCGTCGTGCTCGAACCAGCCGGGGCGCGGGCGGGAGGTGCTGTGCGGGCGGGCGGCGCGCGCCAGTACAGTGCCGTCCGCACCCACGAGGACGCCTTTCGAACTGGACGTGCCGATGTCGATGCCGAGCAACGGGCCCGGTTGCATCGCAGCACCCCCGGTAAGCGGACGGTAAACGATTACCGGGACGGTATTCTGCGGTCACCGGGGTGTCAAGGAAGCCAGGACGAGGAGGCTCGGTGGCCACGATCAGCGACGTCGCCGCCAGGGCAGGCGTCTCGACCGCCACGGTGTCGCGGACCCTGAACGGCAAGTCCACAGTGGACCCGGAGCTGGCCGCCCGGGTGCTCGAGGCCGCCGAGGAGCTCGGCTATCACCCGAACGGACTGGCGAGAAACCTGCGCCGCCAGGAAACCGCGGTGCTCGCGCTGATCATCTCCGACGTCGAGAACCCGTTCTTCACCTCGATCGCGCGCGGGGTCGAGGATCTCGCGCAGGTGTCCGGGTATTCCGTCGTGCTCTGCAATTCCGACGAGAACGAGGACAAGGAGCGCCGGTACCTCGACGTCGCGCTGCAGGAACGCGTCGCGGGCGTGCTGCTCTCCCCCACTGGCCCGACCACGAGCGTCACGCGGCTGCGCCGGCTCGGCATCCCGGTGGTCGCGGTCGACCGGCCGCTGCCCGGCACCGACGGCGACCAGGTGCTCGTCGACACCCGCCGCGCCGCCCGGCAGGCGGCCCGGCATCTCGTCGCGAACGGCTACCGGCGGGTGGCGTGCCTGACCGGGCCGTCCGGCGTGCGCACCGCCGACGACCGGCTGTCGGGCTACCTCGACGCGGTCGGCGAGGAGAACGCGGTCTTCCGCCGCGCCGAATACCGCGCGGAAGGCGCGCGCCACGCCGCCGGGGACCTGCTGGACCAGCCGGAGCCGCCGGACGCGCTGCTGGTCGCCAACAGCACGATGGCGATCGGGGTGCTGGAGGCGCTCGCGGAACGGCGCCTGCGGGCCGGGCGCGACATCGGCATCGTCTCGTTCGACGACGCCCCGTGGACGACGCTCATCGACCCGCCGCTGACGGTCGTCGCGCAGCCGGCGTACGAGATCGGCCGGGTCGCCGCCCAACTGCTGCTGGCCCGCATCGCCGACAGCACCCGCGAGCCGGTCACCACGACCCTGGACGCGCAGCTGATCGACCGGCAGAGCTCGCACCGCTGACCGGACTACCGCGCAACGGCGGCACCCGGCGAACTGCGGCGGGGCCTCGTGCGTGGCAATGCCGGTTAGAACCGGCCTTGCCGCTCACGAGAAGCCGCAGGAGACCGGAGGATGGGACCGGCGTCTGAGACCGTCCGAGGGCGGCGGACGATCCGACGAGCCGGGAAGACCCGGCGAAACCCGCCGAAGACGTCCGAGACGAGAGCGCGATGCGAGGGGAAACGACGTGCCTGGCGGCCCGGCGGAGTTCCGCCGAGCCGCCAGGCACGCCCCACCCCCTGTCCCCCCAGCGTCCGCCGCGGACGGCGGAGCACGGGCCGCACCCGAGGGCGGGAAACCGATTACTCGTTCGCAACGTAAATCGGCGGTCCGGGAGTGTCAAGCACTCGAAAGCCTGGACAAGCCACCCGGTGCGGGGCAGACTGGCCCGAACTCGCCTACCCATCGTGTTGACTTCTGTGCGATGCGTGTCGATCTTTGGTGAATTCACCCACAAAAAGGCGAGAAACCGCACGAACCCGCACACACGCGCTAGGCTGAGCGTATGTCGATAGCGCTGGAGAACGTTCTCGCAAGAGCCGGCCTCAAAGCCGACGCGAACGAGTTTCTCACGCTCGTGGAGGACGCGGCCCGAAGGCTGTCGCCGCCCAACCCCGACCCCTCGCACTACTTCTCCCCCGACCAGCGCGCCGCGCTGACCGACGCGGGGCTCGACCTGAGCCCGCGCGACGAGGGCGAACCGGACTTCCGCGCGCGCACCGTCGCCGCGCACGCCGTGCTCGCCGATTCCGCGCTTTCGGTCGGCCAGGCCGCCGAGATGCTGAACGTCGACGACAGCCGGATCCGGCACCGCCTCAAGGAAGGCAGGCTCACCGGCTGGAAGGACCAGGGCTGGCGGCTGCCCGCGTGGCAGTTCAACGGCGCGGGCGTGCTGCCCGGCCTCGAAACCGTGCTGCGCGCCGTCCCGGAAGACCAGCCCGCGCTGGTCGTCGCCGCGTTCATGAACACCCCGCAGTCCGACCTGGTGATCAGCGACCGGCCGGCCACGCCGCGGCAGTGGCTGCTCGCCGGCGGCGACCCCGAGCAGGTGGCCCGGCTCGTCGCCACGCTTGGCTCGCCGTTCTGACCCGCTGACCTTCCCCGCCTGCGCGCCGCCCGCCCACCGCGGCGCAGGCCCGCCCCCTGCCCCGACACAGGACGGACGACCTCCCCCGCATGGCCCGGCTCCCCTCGCCTCCGGCGCGGTCTGCTCTGGTCAAGGGGCTGGACCGCAGCCACGACGTGGTTTCGGTGCAGCCCGAGACCCGGCTGGTCCGCATCTTCACCGCGCACGGCAACCATCCGCAGCAGTGGAACACCTTCCGCTACACCGGCCCGCTCCCGCACGGCCGGTTCGACCAGCAGCAGCCCGGCCGCGGCGGCCGTCCGGTCACCGACCCGGGCAACGGCGTGCTGTATTTCGGCCTGACCGTGCGCACGAGCGTCGCCGAGGTGTTCCAGACGACCTCGACGGTCGACCGCACGACGCGCGGCCCGCGGCTGGTCGTGGTGCGCCCGACGCGCGTGCTGCGGCTGCTCGACCTCACCGGGCTGTGGCCCACCCGGGTCGGCGCGTCGCAGGAGATCTCCAGCGGCCCGAAAAAGATCACCCAGGCGTGGGCGCGGGCGATCCGCGGCGCGATGCCGGACCTCGACGGGCTCTGGTACCGCTCGTCGATGGACGCGGGCAAGCCCTCGCTGTGCCTGTGGGATCCGCCCGCGGGCGCGGCGCTGCCGATCGCCCCGGACGTCCTGCTTCCGCTGGACCATCCGGGGCTCGACGTGCCGCTCGGGCGGGTGTGCGAGGAGCTGAACTACACGCTGCTCAGCTGAGGTGCCGGGCCCACCAGGCCAGCACCGCCTCGAACCGCTGCACCCGGTGCCGCGGCTTGCCCGAGCGGGTCAGCTCGTGCCCCTCGCCGGGGAACAGCAGGAACTCCGTCTCGACGCCGGCCTGGCGCAGCGCCACGAACTGCCGCTGCGCCTGCTCCAGCGGGCACCGCCAGTCCTGCTCGGAATGCACGACGGCGAACGGGATCCGCACGTCGGCGGCGTAGCTGAGCGGGCTGCGGCGCCGCTGCTCGTCGGGGTCCGCGCCGACGTAGCCCTCGGTGAAGTAGTAGCCGATGTCGGAGCTGCCCGCGAAGGAATCCCACGCGTTCACCGCGCGCTCGCTCCACGCCGCGCGGAACCGGTCCGGGTGCTTCGCGGCGACCCAGCTCGTCATGAACCCGCCGTAGGAACCGCCCATGATCCCGGTCCGCGACGCGTCGAGGTCCGGCCGCTCCAGCGCCTTGTCGAGCAGCGCGAGCACGTCGTCGACGTCGACGGTGCCCATGTTGTGCACGACCGAAGTACCGTGCGACTGCCCGTATCCGGCCGATCCGCGCGGGTTGCCGAGCACGACGGCGAACCCGGCCGACGCGTACACCTGCGCCTCGTCGAACACTGTCCATTCCTGCTGGGCGAACGGCCCGCCGTGCACCACGCGCAGCACCGGGTGCGGGCCCTCGCCGTCGGGAAGGACGAGCCAGCCGTGCACCGGGTAGCCGTCCGGCGCGGTCGTTTCGAGCTCCACGACCTCGCAAAGACCCTTGTCCCGCAACGGCTTCGAGTAATCGGTGAGCACGCGCGGACCGTCCGAGCCGAGCACCACCAGCTCGCCCGCGGTGTCCAAATCGGCCACTACCGCGACAACCATGTCGCCGTCCGCGGCGAATCCGTGGACCGCCGAGTGCCCGGCGTGCAGCACGCGCAAGTCGTCGAGCTTCGCACCGTCGGCGTCCGTCGGGATCGCACGCAGTTCCACCGCACCGCGGTTGCGCACCGCGACCAGGACCTCGTCGCCGAGCGGAAGCGCCGGGCCGGAGCCGGGCTCGACGTCGACGGTCTCCACATCGGTCAGCCGCCGCGGTTTCCCGTCCGGCACGACTGCGTACAGCCCGATGTTGGAAGCGACGACGACACCGTCCTCATGGGACGTGCCGAAGAAGTAGAGCGTGCCGTCCGGCGCGTACACCGGCTGATCGGCGTACCCGGCGCAGGCGGCCAGCACCTCGGGGGCGCCACCGTCGACCGGGAACGCGACGAGGTCGTGCTCGCGCGTTTCCGTCCGGTCGAAGTCGTGCGGCACGGTCACGACCACCCGCTCGCCGTCCGGCGTCCAGACCGGCTGGTTCACGCTGTAATCGCGCGGCGTCACCGCTTCCGGCTCGCCCTCTTCGAAGGTGTCGAGCACGTACAGCCGCTTGGGCCGGTCGCGCAGGAAGCCGACGTTGTCGATGCGGTAGTCGAGCCGCGTGATCAGCCGCGGCGCCTCGGCGGCGGGCTCCGGCGTGCGCTCGTCGGCGTCCTCGGTGCCGTAGCGGCCCGGCTCGGCTTCCCGCGCGGTGAACGCGAGCCAGCGCGAATCCGGGGCCCACACCGGCGCGTCCGCACCGAGGTGCAGCGACGTGAGCTTCCGCGATTCGCCGCCGTCGACGGGCATCACGTGCACCTGCGGACTGCCTTCCGCGCCCTTGCCGTCGCCGGCGCGCAGGAACGCGACCCACCGGCCGTCCGGCGAGATGGCCGGCGACGAATCGCGCGGACCCTGCGTCCACGGCGATTCGCCGCCGGACAGCGAGATCCGCCGGATCGCGCTGCGGTACTGATCGGTTTCCAGGTCGGGACTGCTCACCGCGGCGAGCAGGAGATCACCGCGCAGCGCGGGACGGCCGGGGACGGCGAGGACTTCGATGTCGGCAGGACGCATGCCGACGACCGTACCCGATCCTTAGCAAGGCAAACGACCTATTTCGCCTCTACCGCCCGGCGTTCGTCGCGCTTGGCCTTCGCCAGGCTCAGCACCGTGGTGACGGTGAGGACCACGACGATCACGCCGAGGGACATCCAGTTGTTGATGTCCAGCCAGTCCGGCGCGAGGTGGTACTCGTGCAGCGCGTGGATCACGAGCTTCGCCCCGATGAAGGCGAGGATCACCGCGAGGCCGTAGCTGAGGTACACGAGCTTCGTGACCAGCCCGCCGAGCAGGAAGTACAGCTGCCGCAGGCCCATCAGCGCGAACGCGTTGGCGGTGAAGACCAGGAACGCCTCCTGGGTGATCCCGAAGATCGCCGGGATGGAGTCCACCGCGAACAGCAGGTCGGCCGAGCCGATCGCGACGATCACCAGCAGCATCGGGGTGATCTTCCGCTTGCCGTCTTCCTTCACCAGGTACTTGTGGCCGCGGTAGTCGTCGGTGACCGGGTAGAGCTTGCGCACCCAGCGGGTGAGCGCGTTCTCGTGGTACTCCTCCTCGTCGCCGTTGCCGCGCAGCATGCTGATCGCGGTCCAGACGAGCACCGCGCCGAAGACGAAGAACACCCACACGAACTGGTTGATCAGCGCCGCGCCGACCGCGATGAACACGCTCCGCATGCCCAGCGCGAGCAGGATCCCGACGAGCAGCACGCGGTGCTGGTGGATCGCGGGCACCTTGAACGAGGTCATGATGATCATGAAGATGAACAGGTTGTCCACGCTCAGCGAGTACTCGGTGATGTACCCGGTGAAGAACTGGACGCCGGGGTCGTGCCCGGCGAAGAACCAGATGCCCGCTCCGAACAGGACGGCGCAGGCGATGTAGAAGATCACCCAGCGAGCGGCCTCGCCGGTGGTCACCTCGTGCGGCTTGTGGTCGACGATCACCAGGTCGATGGCGATCAGCGCGAGCAGCCCGCCGACTGTCGCGAACCACAGCCACAGGGGGACAGTCATCTCTGAAACCTCCGGATAGTGCGCAGCAGCAACTAACCGGAGGTCTCTCCCGCCGGTGCGAAACCGGCCGACGGTGCCGGGGACCTCGGCGAATGACTCGCCGGGTGCACCGTGCTGACGACACCGCCGCGAAGGAATACTCCCCTCACAGCGCGTTCAGTCTGCCGGTTACGGGCTGCGAACGCCAGCCGGGGTTGCCCTCATCACTGGACCGGCCGTGTCTCTTTCGTCACTCCGGGCGTCGAACGGCCGAACCGGCGACTGTCCGGGTTCGTGCTCGGACGCCGGAATCAGCCGGTCACGGCGCCAAGCGGGTGAACTGTGTTTGATCCGTGTGAGGCCGCGTCACCGTTCTCAGCAAAATCGTCATAACGTCGCGTCGTGCCCCGAATCCCGCTTCCCCGCACCCGCGGCTCCCGGCTCGCCGCCGTCGCCGCCGTGGTGCTGGTCGCCGCTGCCGCGGTGACTGTCTGGGCGACTCGCGACCGCGGTCCCGCGCCGGTCCGCACCCAGGACGCCTTCCTCTCGATGCCGGCCGCACCGGGTTCCCCCGACCAGGTGCGGATCGACACCACCACCTACTACCCCGAACACACGCCCGCGCCCGCCGTGCTGCTCGCGCACGGCTTCGGCGGCGACAAGTCCAGTGTGGACCCGCAGGCGCGCGAACTGGCGCAGCGCGGATTCGTGGTGCTCACCTGGTCCGCGCGCGGATTCGGGCACAGCACCGGCAAAATCGGGCTCAACGACCCCGACGGCGAGGTCGCCGACGCGCGCAGGCTGGTCGACCGGCTGGCGGCGAGCCACGACGTGGCGACCGGCTCCGACGGCGCGCCCGAGATCGGCGTGACCGGGGCGTCGTACGGCGGTTCGCTGTCGCTGCTGCTCGCCGGGACCGATCACCGGGTGCGCGCGCTCGCGCCGGTGATCACCTACAACGACCTCGGCCAGGCTCTCGTTCCGAACGCCGCGGCGGCGACCGCTCCGTCAGCGAAGACCCCGGCGGCCGGAGCGTTCTCTCCGGACGGCGTCTTCAAGAAGAGCTGGGCGGGCATCTTCTTCTCCGCCGGTTCGGGCGCGGCCGCGGCGAGCACGCCGTCCGCCGAAGCGCCGGAAGCGGGACAGAAGACCAACGACAACGGCAGCACCGCGGGCAACAGCGGCGGCACCGCGCCACAAGCCGCCGCGCCACCGGCTGGTGCCCGAGCCGAGCGGCCGTCCGCGGATCCGTGCGGCCGGTTCACCGCGGCGGTGTGCAAGGCGTACGCGGAACTCGCGACCACCGGCAAGGCCAGCCCGGAGACGGTCGCGCTGCTGCACCGCGTCTCCCCCTCGTCGGTCACCGGCAAGATCACCGCGCCGACGCTGCTCGTCCAGGGCGAGAGCGACACGCTCTTCGGGCTCGACCAATCCGACGCCACCGCGCGGCAGATCACCGCGGCGGGCGGATCAGTCCGCACGATCTGGTACACCGGCGGGCACGACGGCGGGGTCCCCGGACCGCAGCTGCGCGCGAAGATCGGCGACTTCCTGTGGTCGTCGCTCACCGGTCAGGGCGACCCCGGCCACGGATTCAGCTACGACGTCCAGGGCACGTTGCGCGCCAACGGAACCCCGTCGGTGCGCACGGTCAACGCCGCCGCGTACCCGGGCCTCAGCGGCGCGGGAACCGAGCGGAAGCAGGTGGCGCTCACCGGACCGGCGCAGCCGATCGTCCGGCCCGCAGGCGCGAATCCCGCTGCGGTGAGCGGAATTCCTGGGCTCAACGGACTCGCGGCGGGCACCTCCCGGCTGGCTCCGCTGTTCAGCAGCGACCCACCGGGACAGGCCGCGCAGTTCGGCACCGCGCCGTTCGACAGCCAGGTGTTGCTGTCCGGTTCGAGCACCGTCCGGCTGCAGGTCGCGACCGACCCGGCGCATCCGCAGCCGGAGGCGGTGCTGTTCGCGAAGCTGTACGACGTCGGCCAGGACGGCACCCGCGTGCTGCCCGCGAACGCGGTCGCGCCGTTCCGGGTCACCGGGCTGCCCGCGGACGGCACGCCGGTCGACGTCACGGTGACGCTGCCGGGCGTCGTGCGGCCGATCGATTCCGGGCATTCGCTGCGGCTCGTGGTGGGCACGACGGACCAGGCGTACTCGGTGCCGGCGCAGCCGGGAGTGTTCCGGGTCGGGCTCGCGCCGGGCGCGGCGCTCGCCGTCCCGGTGGTGCCCGGCGCTTCGGTCGGCGCTCCCCTGCCGGTCGGGCAGCTGATCGGCATCGGCGCGACGCTGCTGGTCGCGATCGCGTTCGTCGCGGTCGCGGCGATCCGCCGCCGGCGGGCGCACGACGTCGACCCGGAGCTCGCGGACACGCCGCTGGTGATCAAGGGGCTGCGCAAGCAGTACGCGGGCGGGTTCACCGCGGTGGCGGACCTGTCGTTCCGCGTCGAACCGGGCCAGGTGCTCGGGCTGCTCGGGCCGAACGGCGCGGGCAAGACGACCACGCTGCGGATGCTGATGGGCCTGATCACGCCGACCGCGGGCGAGATCCGCGTGTTCGGCCACCGGATCGCGCCGGGCGCGCCGGTGCTGTCGCGGATCGGGTCGTTCGTCGAGGGCTCGGGATTCCTGCCGCACCTGTCCGGGAAGGCGAACCTGGAGCTGTACTGGGCGGCGACCGGGCGGCCTGCCGAGAAGGCGCATTTCACCGAGGCGCTGGAGATCGCCGGGCTCGGCGACGCGGTGCACCGGCGGGTGAAGACCTACAGCCAGGGCATGCGGCAGCGGCTCGCGATCACGCAGGCGATGCTCGGGCTGCCGGAGCTGATGGTGCTCGACGAACCGACCAACGGGCTCGACCCGCCGCAGATCCACCAGATGCGCGAGGTCCTGCAGCGCTACGCCGCCACCGGGCGCACCGTCGTCGTCTCGAGCCATCTCCTGGCCGAGGTCGAGCAGACGTGTTCGCACGTGGTGGTCATGCACCGCGGGAGGCTCGTGGCCTCGGGCGAGGTCGGCGAGCTGGCGGCCTCGAGCGGCGAGGCCACGTTCCGGGTCGACGACTCGGCGGCGGCCGCGGCGACGCTCAAGAGCGTCGGCGGGGTGTCCGACATCGAGACCGAAGGCGATCTGGTGCACGCGAATCTCGACGGGATGCCGCGCGCCGAGGCGGTCGCCGCGCTTGTGCGCGCCGGGGTCGCGGTCGAGCAGGCCGGGCCGCGCCGCCGGCTCGAAGACGCGTTCCTGCAGCTGGTGGGAGAGGATTCATGAACGAGGGCAACGGTTCCGGCGGGGTGCACACCGACCCGGCCGCACTGCAGGAACTGAGCGACCTGGCCACCGCGGAACCGGCCGAGGTCGGCCCGGACGGCGCGGTCGCGGGCTACCGGGCCGACCGGACGCTGCGGCTCGGCGTGGAGCTGAAACGGCAGCTGCGCCGCAGGCGGACCCAGCTGGTGCTGGCGTTCGTCGCGGTGCTGCCGTTCATCCTCGTGGTGGCGTTCCAGATCGGGCAGGCGAATCCGAACCGCCGCACCGGCGGGTTCGTGGACCTCGCGACGGCGAGTGCGCCGAACTTCGTGGTGCTCGCGTTCTTCGTGTCCGGCACGTTCCTGCTGCCGATGATCGTCGCGTTGTTCTTCGGCGACACGATCGCGAGCGAATCGTCGTGGTCGAGCCTGAAGTACCTGCTGGCGATCCCGGTGCCGCGGCAGCGGCTGCTGCGGCAGAAGGCCGCGGTGTCCGGGCTGCTGTCCATCGCCGCGCTGGTGCTGCTGCCGGTGGTTTCGCTGCTGGTCGGGATCATCTGGTACGGCGCGGGCGACGCGATCAGCCCCACCGGCGACGCGGTCGGCTTCGGCGACAGCCTGCTGGCGCTGCTGATGTCCACTGTGTACATCGTGGTGCAGCTGGCCTGGGTCGCCGGGCTCGCGCTGCTGCTGAGCGTGTCGACGGAGGCCCCGCTGGGCGCGGTCGGCGGGACGGTGCTGGTGGCGATCCTGTCCCAGATCCTCGACCAGATCACCGCTTTGGAGGGTCTGCGGAACTATCTGCCGACGCATTATTCGTTCGCCTGGATCGACCTGATCTCCACGGACATCGACTGGACGAACCTGGCCAGCGGAGTGCTGTCGTCGGTCATTTACACGACGGTGTTCCTGCTGCTGGCGGGCCGCCGGTTCGCGAGGAAGGACGTCACCAGCTAGGCGGATGTCCGGTACGGTTCGGCGCGTGACGATCCACCTGGAACTCGACGCCGGCGTCGCACTCGTGACCCTCGAACACGGGCGCGGCAACACCCTCGACACCGCCACCTGCAAAGAACTGGTGATCAGACTCGAAGAGGCCGAAGCCGCCGGGGCGCGCGCGGTCGTGCTCACCGGTGCGGGCGACATGTTCTCCGCCGGAGTGGACCTGCTCGCGATCGACGAGGGCGGCGCGCGCTACGTCGGCGATTTCCTGCCCGCGCTGTCGGACGCGTTCCTGGCCGTTTTCGGCTTCCCGCGCCCGGTGGTGGCGGCAGTGAACGGCCACGCGATCGCGGGCGGCATGGTCCTGGCGGCCGCGTGCGACCACCGGATCGCCGCGGACGGCCCCGGCCGCATCGGTGTGACGGAGCTGCTGGTGGGCGTGCCGTTCCCGTTGTCGGCGCTGGAAATCCTGCGCTGCACGTACGGCACGACGCCACTGCCGTCCCTGATCTACAGCGGCGCGACGGTCACCATGGCCGACGCGCTCCCCCGCGGCCTGATCGACGAGATCGTGCCCGCCGACGACGTGCTCACCCGGGCCCGCGAACTGGCCGCCCGGCTCGGCGAACTGCCCGCGGAGGCCTTCGCGCACACGAAGCAGCAGCTGCGGCAGCCGTACCACCAGCGGATCGCGGAGAACCGCGTTTCCGACGATGCGCAGGTAGAGCGTTTGTGGCGGTCCGAACCGGCACTCGCGGCGGTGAAGGCGTACGTGGAGAAGGTGCTGAAGCACTGACCCTTGCGGCCGTCGTTCGCCGGCGCCGACCGCGGACAGGAGACTTTCTTGCCTCGGCTCTGCCCTCGAACCCATTGCTTCGGGCGCATGTTTCTGTGAAAGTCGATACGAGGGTCCGGGAACCGGGGGTGCCTCAGTTTGGAGCGCACCCCCGGCTGGGGCCCGCCCGGCTGATCGCCGTCAGTTCTCCTCTAGCTTGACCAGCTCCAGGTCGGTCTGCGGGAAATCGTCGCCGATGCAGAGCAGCGGTTCTCCGGCGATCATCGCGGCCGCGCAGGTGAGGCAGTCGCCGAAGTTCAGCGCGGCGGGATGCCTGCCCTTGCCATAGCGCAGGTACGCGGTCTGCGCGGTCCGCCAGTGCGCTTCGCCGAACGTGAGGATGTCGAACCGCCGCCGTTGCAGGAACGAAGCCAGCAGCGTGGCTCCCCGCTCTCCTTCCTTGTGCGCCAGCACGATCGAGGTCTCCGCCAGGGTCGGGGCCCCGATCCGGCATTCCTCCGCGCCGCCGATCGCCCGGGCGATCGGCACCGCCAGCGGTTCGCCCATGAGCACCGCCACGATCGCGGAACTGTCGATGATCACACGCCACCCGGCCCGTATCCGAGGATTTCCTCGCGCTCGGCCTTGCTGACCGGCTTGCCCCGGTTCTCCGGGGAAACCTGCGGCCAGATCTCCTCCTGCAGGAAGCGCACGAACTCGTCCGCGTTCCGCTCCGCGCGCCGCTGCGCGACCAGCCGGTCGCGCATGATCCGCAGCGACTCGCGGACCGCGCCGGTCTTGGTGGTGCCGGTCAGCTCGGCCACCTCCGCGGCCAGGCGCTCCGTTTCCGGATCCTTGATGTTCATCGCCATGGTGTAATGGTACCGGAAACGGTGTAATTACTTGATGCCGGCCGCGTCCATCCCCCGCAGTTCCTTCTTCAGGTCGGCGACCTCGTCGCGCAGCCGGGCGGCCAGTTCGAACTGCAGGTCGCGGGCGGCCTGCATCATCTGATCGGTCATCTGCTGGATCAGGTCGGCCAGTTCGGCGCGCGGCATCGACCCGACGTTCTTGTCGGTGAGCATGCCCGAGCTGCGGACGCGGTCGCCCTGTTCCGGCTTCTTGCCGCGCGAGGCGTTGCGGCCCGAACCGCCTACCGCGACCGCCTCGTCGGAGTCTTCCGCTTCGGTGTAGACGCGGTCGAGGATGTCGGCGATCTTCTTGCGCAGCGGCTGCGGGTCGAGGCCGCGTTCCTCGTTGTAGGCGACCTGCTTGGCGCGGCGGCGGTCGGTCTCGTCGATCGCGTACTTCATCGAGTCGGTGATCTTGTCCGCGTACATGTGGACCTCGCCGGACACGTTCCGCGCCGCGCGGCCGATGGTCTGGATCAGCGAGGTTCCGCTGCGCAGGAAGCCTTCCTTGTCCGCGTCGAGGATCGCGACCAGCGACACCTCGGGCAGGTCGAGGCCCTCGCGCAGCAGGTTGATGCCGACCAGGACGTCGTAGTCGCCCGCGCGCAGCTGGCGCAGCAGCTCGACCCGGCGCAGCGTGTCGACCTCCGAGTGCAGGTACCGGACGCGGATGCCCAGCTCCAGCAGGTAGTCCGTGAGGTCCTCGGCCATCTTCTTGGTGAGCGTGGTGACCAGGACGCGCTCGTCCTTGTCCGCGCGCTCGCGGATCTCGTGCACCAGGTCGTCGATCTGCCCCTCGGTGGGCTTCACGACCACCTTCGGGTCGACCAGGCCGGTGGGCCGGATGACCTGCTCGACGAACTCGCCGCCGGTCTGCCCCATCTCGTACGGGCCCGGCGTCGCCGACAGGTACACCGTCTGCCCGATGCGGTCGGAGAACTCCTCCCAGGTGAGCGGCCGGTTGTCGACCGCGCTGGGCAGCCGGAACCCGTAGTCGACGAGGTTGCGCTTGCGGCTCATGTCGCCCTCGTACATGCCGCCGATCTGCGGCACCGTCTGGTGCGATTCGTCGATGACCAGCAGGAAGTCTTCCGGGAAGTAGTCGATCAGCGTGGCGGGCGCGGACCCCGCGCCGCGGCCGTCGATGTGCCGCGAGTAGTTCTCGATGCCGGAGCAGAAGCCGACCTGGCGCATCATCTCGATGTCGTAGGCGGTGCGCATGCGCAGCCGCTGGGCCTCCAGCAGCTTGCCCTGCTTCTCCAGCTCGGCCAGCCGCTCCTCCAGCTCGGCCTCGATGCCGCGGATCGCCTTCTCCATCCGCTCCGGCCCGGCGACGTAGTGCGTGGCCGGGAAGATCCGGACCTCGTCGACCTCGCGCACGATGTCGCCGGTGAGCGGGTGCAGGTAGTACAGCTTGTCGATCTCGTCGCCGAAGAACTCGACGCGGATCGCCAGCTCCTCGTACGCCGGGATGATCTCCACCGTGTCGCCGCGGACGCGGAACGTGCCGCGCGCGAAGGCGATGTCGTTGCGCGAGTACTGCACGTCGACCAGCGCGCGCAGCAGCACATCGCGCTCCACCGTGCCGCCGACCTCCAGCTTCGTGGACCGGTCGAGGTACGACTGCGGCGTGCCGAGGCCGTAGATGCAGGACACCGACGCGACCACGATGACGTCGCGGCGCGAGAGCAGGTTCATCGTGGCGGAGTGGCGCAGCCGCTCGACGTCGTCGTTGATCGACGAGTCCTTCTCGATGTACGTGTCCGTCTGCGCGATGTACGCCTCGGGCTGGTAGTAGTCGTAGTAGCTGACGAAGTATTCGACCGCGTTGTGCGGGAACAGCTCGCGCAGCTCGTTGGCCAGCTGCGCGGCCAGCGTCTTGTTCGGCGCCATCACCAGGGTGGGCCGCTGGACGCGTTCGATCAGCCACGCGGTGGTGGCCGATTTGCCGGTGCCGGTGGCGCCCAGCAGCACGACGTCTTTCTCGCCCGCCTTGATCCGGCGTTCGAGATCGTCGATGGCCGCGGGCTGGTCGCCCGCGGGCTGGTACTCGCTGACGACCTCGAACCGGCCGCCGGCACGGGGCACCTCGGAGACGGGGCGGAAGTCGGACTGGGCGAGGACGGGGTGTTCGGTTGCGAAAGCCACGGGAACCAGGGTAGGCCGGGCCACCGACAATTTCCGCGACGGCCCCGCTGAGCTGGGGATCTGCCGTCCTCGCGGGCTCCCCGGACGGCGGTGCGGGGACCCCGCGGACGGCTCAGCAGCTGCAGCAGTCGCACCCGCCGCAGCAATCGCAGTCGCATCCGCCGCAATCGCAGCAGTCGCAGCTGCCGCTGTTCGGTTCGCCGCTCCAGGGGCCCGGGTACGGGTCGCGGCAGCAGAACTGGCAGGAGCAGCACATGTACGTCGCGATCGCGCAGCCCGCGAAGAAGTTCCGGCGTTTCGGCGGGACGGCGAACTTCGGCACCCAGCAGCCGCCTCCCTTGCCGTCCAGCGAATCCCCGCCTTCCGGCGGCTCGGGACCGTCCGGACCACCGGGCCCACCTGGACCACCTGGACCACCCGGGCCACCAGGACCGGTAGGACCGCCGGATCCGGGCATGCCCGCAGGTCCATACCCCGGAACCGGAGTGCCGTAGCCCGGCGGCGGCCCGTACGCGGGCGTCCCCGGCGGCGGCCACGACGCGGGCATCCCCGGCTGCCCGGGCCCCGGTCCGTACGGCGACTGCTGCGGCGTCGGCCCCGGCCCGATCCACCCGGGCGGCGGCTGCTGGCCGTGCAAGTGGTGATGCCCGAACGCCCGCCGCACCGCCTGCCGCAGCTCGTGCACCAGCAACGCGTGCACCAGCGCCGAATCGGTGAACTCGGCCTCGCGCAACGCCAGCTCGACCCCGAGCACCGCGTCCGAGCACAGCCGGTGGGCCTCGTCCAGCGCGGTTCCCGTGGCCAGCAACGGATTCCAGGACCCGGACGCGGCATCCGCGGCCAGGTCCTCCACCGCGTCGAGCAGGTGGGCCACCCGGCCGAACAGCCGTCCGGCCTCCGCGAGCGGTGCGCGGTTGCCCGGACGTCCGGCGATCACCGCGGTCTGCGCGAACGCCGCAGACGACGCCAGCTCAGCCGGTTCGGTCGCCAGCAACGGCGAGTCCCCGGCGCGTATCGCGCGTTCCAGCTCGCCCTGGCGGCCGACCACTTCGGTCAGGACCGCGGTGTCGAAGCCGATATCCGCACCGGTCCGGCCGCCCTGCGCGGCCCAGCGTCGGGCGACGAGCCGTGCCGCACCGGCGACCGGGCGCCGGGCGAAAGCGCCGTCCCGGTCGGCGACGTGGTCGGCCACCTTCGCCGAGGCCAGGACCAGCGACACCGCCGCGGCGAGCCGGGCTCCGTCGCCGACCGCGACCGACGCCGGGCGCATCGACCGCAGCGGGCACGGTCCCGCGGCCCGCCGGGGTCCGCTCGGCGTCTGCGCCTCGACCAGCGCCGACACGATCAGCGCGTCGTAGTTCGTCACGACGCGGGCGAACTGCCCGTGCTGGTCGCGCAGCGCGAGGCAGAGGCCGCACAGGTGTGCCATCCAGTCCGCGTGCAGCCGGCCGGCCAGCCGGTGCCGGCAGGGTCTGATGATCCCGAACAAGTGCGCGTCCCCCCAGGAGAACCGAATGACCCGCGAACTTTAGCCCGCCGGCCGGACCCCTGACCCGGGTTCCGGCGATTCTCGCGAAGGGCGCGGGCAAGGCAGGATGGGCGGATGACCGATCTGCACCCGCCCAAGGTCGAGAGGTTCGACCCGGCCGCCCGCGTGAACATCGACAACAAGGGCATCCGCCGCGACGTGGACGAGTTCCGCGAGGAGCCGTTCGGCCTGTACCTGGCGCGCCCGGCGCCGGGGCGGGCGCAGTTCCACTACCTCGAGTCCTGGCTGCTTCCGGGACTCGGGCTGCGGATCACCGACTTCTGGTTCAGCCCCGGCCACGAACGGGACCAGGACTTCTACCTCGACGTCGTGCGCGTGCACCGCGACGGCCCGCGCTGGGTCGCCACCGACCTCTACCTCGACCTCGTGCTCAAGGACAAGATCTCGGTACGGGTGATCGACACCGACGAACTGCTCGCCGCCGTCGCCGGGAACCTGCTCTCGCAGCAAGACGGCGAGTACGCGCTCGAAGTCGCCTACGCCGCCGTCGAGGGCCTCGCCGCGCACGGATACGACCTGGCCGCCTGGCTGTCCACAAAGGACATGACGCTCGGCTGGCGCAGGCATCCCTAACCGGGAACGGGGGATTCCCCTCCCCTGCCCGGCGGTCAGCCGGATTACCCGGGGCGGTTCGCCCGGCCACGATCAGCGGCATGGAACGAACCGCACACCAGGTGACGCTCGACCTCGTCCGCTCGCTCTATCGCGAACACACTGAAGCGTTGCGCGCCGCGAAGGACGCTCAGCGGGCGCACCGCAACGCGCATCCGGCGATGAAGACGCAACTGGACGACGTCGAGGCGGAGATCACCTACCTGCTCCTGCGGCACCTGCGCCCGGAGAAAGTCGTGGAGATCGGTTCGCTGCACGGGTGGTCGACGAGCTGGATCCTCCGCGCGCTGGCGGACAACGGCACCGGCAAGCTGACCACGATCGACCTCATCGGCAACGCCACCAAGACCGTTCCGCACGCGCTGGCGAAAGGCCGCTGGGAGTTCCGCCAGGGCGACGCGCGCACCCTCGCCGGCGCGGTGCTGTCCGATGTGGACTATCTCTTCATCGACGCCGACCACGGCGCGCGCTTCGCGAGGTGGTACCTCTCCGACGTCTTCCCGAAGATCGACGCCGCGGTGAGCGTGCACGACGTGTTCCACCGCGCCACCCCGCTGCCGTTCACCGAAGGCACTGAAGTGGTGCGCTGGCTGGAAAAAACGCAGACCCCGTACTTCACCGCGGCACGCGCCCGCGCGAAACACGCGTACGCTTGCCTCGACGAACTCAGGCGCGAACTCGGCGTCGACAGCACCGTGCACACCGGGCGCGACAACCCGATGATCTACTTCCGCATCCACCGATCGGTGGATGCGCGGCGGACAGCCGGTGGACCGGAAGTCGCGCCGTTCCGCTGATCCGATCGGCCGCTCCGGCCGGGATTCTCGAAGGCAGCAACCGCTGCGATTCGAGAGGGGACTCCCAGGCAATGCCGGTCATCGAGGTGCGGAACCTCCATAAACGCTATCGCGAGAAGACCGCTGTGGAAGACGTTTCGTTCACCGTCGAGCAGGGCGAGATCTTCGGGATCCTCGGCCCGAACGGCGCGGGCAAGACCACCACGGTGGAATGCGTCGAGGGCCTGCGCTCCCCCGACGGCGGCACCGTTTCGGTGCTCGGGCTCGACCCGCGGCGCGACGTCCGCGAACTGCGCCAGCGCCTCGGCGTCCAGTTGCAGGAAAGCCGGCTGCCCGACCGGTTGCGCGTCCGCGAGGTGCTCGACCTGTTCGCCGCGATGTACCGCACGCCGGCCGATCCGGCGCGGCTGATGGGCCTGCTCGGGCTCACCGAACAGCGGAACACCTTCTACCGCAAGCTTTCCGGCGGCCAGCAGCAGCGCGTGTCGATCGCGCTCGCGCTGATCGGCAGCCCCGAGGTGGTGGTGCTCGACGAACTGACCACCGGTCTCGACCCGCAGGCCCGCCGCGACACCTGGGACCTCGTCGAAGCCGTCCGCGCGGAAGGCGTGACGGTCGTGCTCGTCACGCACTTCATGGAGGAGGCGGAACGGCTGTGCGACCGGATCGCGGTGATCGACGCCGGCCGCGTCGTCGCGACCGACACCCCGGCGGGGCTGGTCGGCCGGGTCGGCGGCGAGCAGCGCATCCGGTTCCGCCCGTCCGCGCCGGTGGACCCGCAGGCGCTGGCCGGGCTGCCGAGCGTGCGGAAGGTCGAGCGGAACGGCGCGCACCTCGTGGTGACCGGAGGCGACGGCGCGCTGCAGGCGGTGACGTCGTTCCTCGCCCGCACCGGCGTCGTCGCGGGGGATCTGCGGGTGGAGCAGGCCAGCCTCGACGACGCGTTCGTCGCGCTGACCGGCCGGAAACTGGACTGAGGGGGACCTGGAAATGCTCTCGAAGCTGACTGTCGCCGAGGCGAAGATCTTCCTCCGCGACCCGGGCGCGCCCGCCGCGGTGCTCGGGATCCCGCTGGCGCTGCTGCTGGTGTTCGGGCTGATGCCGGGTTCGCGCGAGCCGAGCGCCCAGTACGGCGGCGAGTCGCCGCTGGCCACGGTGATCGCGCCGATGGCGGTGGCGCTCCTGCTCGGCATGCTCGCGGTGTACCTGCTGCCGGCCGCGATGGCCTCGCACCGGGAGAAGGGGGTCCTGAAGCGGCTGGCCGCCAGCCCGATGCCGCCGTCGCGGCTGCTCGCCGCGCAACTGCTGGTGAACCTCGCCAGCGCCGTGGTCGCGATCGTGCTCGTCGTGGGGGTGGGCACGATCGCGCTCGGCATGGCCCTGCCGAAGAATCCGGGCGGCTTCCTCGCGGTCACGCTGCTCGGCGCGGTGTCGCTGTTCTCGATGGGCACGCTGCTCGCCGCGTTCGTCCCGAGCGCCCGCGCGGCGAACGGGATCGGCGCGGCGGTGTTCTTCCCGATGCTCGCGCTCGGCGGCGTCTGGGTGCCGAAGGAGCAACTGTCCCCGGTGCTGCAGCACATCGCTGACGTCCTGCCGCTCGGTGCGACGCTCGGCAGCCTGCGCGACACCGCCGCCGGACACGCGCCGCACTGGCTGCCGATGGTGGCCCTCGCAGTGTTCGCCATCGTGTGCTCGACGCTCGCCGCCCGATTCTTCCGCTGGGAGTGAGCGCGATGACCACGACACAGGAAGAAGCCACGACAGCCCGCTCGGTCGCGCCGTTCGCCCGGATGCCGGTGTTCGGCATCGCCGCCCTGATGGCGGTGCCGATGGCGCTCACCGCGAACAACTACGGCTACTTCGGCGACGAGCTGTACTTCCTCGCCGCCGGACGGCATCTGGCCTGGGGCTACGTGGACCAGCCGCCGCTGCTGCCGCTGCTCGCCCGCGCGATGGACGCGATCGCGCCGGATTCGCTGTTCGTCCTGCGGCTCCCGGCGATGCTGGCGATGCTCGCCGGCGTCGTGTTCGCCGCGCTCGTCGCCCGCGAACTCGGCGGGCGCACCCGCGCGCAGGCGATCACCGCCGCGACCTTCGCCGCCTGCACCCAGTTCGTCGCCAGCGGCCACTACCTGGCGACCTCGACGCTCGACCCGTTCCTCTGGACCGTCCTGCTCTGGCTGCTCGTCCGCTGGATCCGGACCCGGCGCGACGGCCTGCTGCTGTGGGCCGGGATCGTCACCGCGTTCGCGTTGTACGTGAAGTTCCTGATCGGCGGCTTCTGGATCGTCGCCGGGATCGCGTTGCTGATCTGCGGCCCGCGCGACCTGCTGCGCCGCCCGCTGCTGTGGGCCGGGGCCGCGATCGCCGCGCTGGCGCTGGTGCCGACGCTCGTGTGGCAGGCCCAGCACGGCTGGCCGCAGCTGGGCATGGGCGCGGCGATCTCGCACGAGGTCGGCCAGTCCTGGGGCGGGCGGCTGACCTGGATCCCGCAGGTGCTGCTGCTCGCCGGCGTCCCGATCGGGCTCGTGCTGCTCGGCTACGGCCTGTGGCGGCTGCTGCGTTCGCCGCGGTTCCGCGCCTACCGCTTCCTCGCCTGGACGACGCTCGCGCTGGCGGTGGTGTTCATCGCGGTGAACGGCCGTTCGTACTACATCGCGGGCATGTTCGCGCCGTGCTGGGCGGTCGCGGCGGTGGAGCTCGAGAACGGGCAGGCGGCGCGGTGGTGGCGCTGGATCCCGACGTGGCCGGTCTTCGTGCTCTCCGCGCTGCTGATGCTGCCCGCCGCGCTGCCGGTCTGGCCGCACTCCTGGGTCGAGAAGAACCCGTCGCTGCCGACGCCCGCCTTCTCCTTCGGTGAAGTCGGCTGGCCGGAAGCCGCGCAGTCGGTCGCCAAGGCGTTCCGCGGCGTGCCCGACCCGGCACACACCGCGATCGTCGGCGAGACCTACTGGACGGCGAGCGCGCTTGACCGCTACGGCCCCGACCTGGGCCTGCCCGAGCCGACCAGCCCGAACCGCGGGTACGCGACGCTGGCCGTCCCGCCCGATTCGGCGCGCGACGTCCTGTTCGTCGGGGCCGATCCCCGGCCGTTGCTCGGGCGCTTCGCCCACCTCGAGCCGGTCGGCGCGGTCACGACCGGGAACGCGAAGCCGAGTGTGCTCGACGGCACCCCGATGTGGCTGGCCACGGCGCGGCTGCGGCCGTGGGCGGAAATCTGGCCCGAGCTGGCGAACACCGGGACTTGACCGGCGGCACCCGCAGTGGGACGGCGGACGGCCTCGCCCGTAGGGTGCGGGCGAGGCCAGCCCCCGATTCGCCGACAGGGAGCAGGATGGATGCCGTGACCACGGCCACCGCACCGAGCACGCCCGGCCGCGCGCTCGCCGGGTTCGCCCGGCGGCCGGTCTTCCTGCTCGCCGCGGGGACCGCCGCCGTACTCCTCGCCACCGCCGGCCGCTACGGCTACTTCGGCGACGAGCTGTACTTCCTCGCCGCGGGCAAGCACCTCGCGTGGGGCTACGCGGACCAGCCGCCCGTGCTGCCGTTCCTCGCCTGGCTGGCGAACACGGTCGCGCCGGGCTCGCTCGTCGTGTTCCGGATCCCGGCGATCCTGGCGACCGCCGCGGGCGTGGTGTTCACCGCGCTCATCGCCCGCGAAATGGGCGGCGAACGCAAGGCGCAGACCCGCGCCGCCGCGGCGTACGCGATCTGCGGGCAGTTCGTCGGCAGCGGCCACTACCTCGCGACGTCCACTGTGGACCCGCTGCTGTGGACGATCGTGCTGTGGCTGCTGGTGCGCTGGATCCGCACCCGCGACGACAACCTGCTGCTGTGGCTCGGCGTCGCGACGGCGGTCGGGCTCAACGTGAAGTTCCTGATCGGCGGGTTCTGGGCGGTCACCGCGATCACCGCGCTCGTGTTCGGGCCGCGGGACCTGTTGCGCCGCCCCAAACTGTGGGCCGGCGCGGCGATCGCCGCGGTCGCGTGCGTGCCGACCTTGCTGTGGCAAGCCGCGAACGGCTGGCCGCAGCTGGGCATGGGCGACGCGGTCTCGCGCGAGGTCGAGGAAGCGGGCGGCCGGGCGATGTTCGTGCCCGCGCTGCTCGCCGGAGCCGGTCTGGTCATCGGCGCGCTGGGCGTGCTGTACGGGCTGGCTGTGCTGCTCGGCAGCGCCCGGCTGCGCGCGTACCGGTTCCTCGGCTGGACCGCGCTCGGAGTCTTCGCGATCTTCCTGATCGGCAACGGCCGGTTCTATTACGCCGCGGGCACTTTCGGCATCCTGTGGGCAGCCGCCGCGGTGCACCTGCAGGACCGGCGGCCCGCGTTGTGGTGGCGCTGGGTTCCGACGTGGCCGCTGTTCGTCCTCTCCGCGCTCTACAGCCTGCCCTACGCGCTCCCGGTGTGGCCGGAGCAGTGGCTGGTCGAGCATCCGACCGCGCCGCGCCCGGCGTACGCGATGGAGGAATACGGCTGGCCGGACCTGGCCGCGTCCGTCGCCAAGCAGTACCGCGCGCTGCCGCCGGAGGAACGGACCCGCACCGCGCTCGTCACCGGCGGGTACTGGCAAGCCGGCGCGCTCGGCCGCTACGGGCCGGAGCAGGGCTTGCCCGAGGCGTACAGCGCGAGCCGCGGATTCTGGTACTTCGGCCGCCCGAACGACAACGCCGACACCGTGCTGTTCATCGGCCGCGAACCGGCGAAGCTGGCGGCGCACTTCCGGTCCGCGCGCGTCGTCGGCGAGGTCGACAACCGGCTCGGCGTCCCGAATTCCAGCCGGCACATGCCGATCTGGCTGCTCGAGGGCCGGATCGGCTCCTGGGCCGGGATCTGGCCGCAGCTGAAGGACCTCAAGGCGTGAGGCTCGAAGACCTCCGGGGGGTCAAACTCGACTGGCGGGGCTCGCTGACGCCTCCGGCGGTGGGGTGGAAAGAAAGGACGCCGGTGCGGTGGCACCGGTGGTTCAGCCAGGCCGAGACCGTGCTCGCGTGGCTCCTGCTGGCGGTCTCCGTCCTGCTCACCGTGCTGGGCAGCGGCCGGACGAGCGACTACCGGACGGCCACCCTGCTGATCGCCGCCGGCGCCGCGGTCTGGCTGCTGCTGACGACCGTCGTGCTCAGCCCGAAGCTCCGCGATCACCCGGTGACCGCCGCGGTGGCGTTCGCCGGGGTCGTCACGTTCGGCGCGATCCTCGAAGCGCGCGAAACGTACTTCGTCATCTTCATGATCTACGCGTTCTTCGCCGCGATGCGGATGAAGCCGATGGTGCTGGCCGTGCTCGGCATCGGCGTCACGTCGCTGCTGATCAACACCATGACGCTCGGCGGGCCGATCCACGCGCTGTCGGACTCGCCGGGGATCTGGATCGCGCTGGTGACCGTGCAGACCGCGGCGATCAGCGGCGGCGGCGCGGTCTTCGCCGCCGTGGGCAGGCAGAACGCCGAACGCAAGCGGATGCTCGACCAGCTGGCTGCGGCCGAGGCGGAGAACCGCGGGCTGCAGCGGCAACTGCTCACGCAGGCGCGCGAAGCGGGCGTGCTCGACGAGCGGCAGCGGCTGAGCCAGGAAATCCACGACACGCTCGCACAGGGATTCACCGGGATCATCACCCAGCTCGAAGCCGCCGCCCAAGCCCGCGGCGACACGGCCGAATGGGAACGCCACCTCGCCGCGGCCACCCAGCTCGCCCGGGAAAACCTCACCGCGGCCCGGCGTTCGGTCGCCGCGCTGCGCCCGGAACCGCTCGAAACCGCGACGCTGCCCGAAGCGCTGGCCGAGGTCGCGCGGCTGTGGAGCGAACGCACCGGCGTGCCCGCGGAATTCTCGACCACCGGGACCGCCGTCCCGCTGCATCCGGAGCTGGAAGCCAGCCTGCTGCGGATCACCCAGGAAGCACTGTCCAATGTGGCCAAACACGCGCGGGCCAGCCGAGCCGGGATCACCCTGTCGTACATGGGCGACGAGGTGACTCTCGACGCGCGCGACGACGGCGTGGGCTTCGATCCCGCGCACCCGCCCGCGCCGCCCTCGGCGGAAGGCGGGCACGGCCTGCCCGGCATGCGGCGGCGCGCCGAACGCCTCGCCGGCACCCTGCACGTCGAGTCCGAACCGGGCGGCGGCACCGCGATCTCGGCGCGCCTGCCCGCGATCCCGGCTGCGACACTGGATCCGACCGAGGGGGCCTCATGACCATCACGCTGCTCATCGCCGACGACCACCCGATCGTCCGGGACGGGCTGCGCGGCATCTTCACCGGCGAGCGCGGCTTCGAGGTGCTGGGCGAGGCCGCGCACGGAGCCGAGGCGGTCACGCTCGCCGAGGCCCTTCGCCCGGACGTCGTGCTGATGGATCTGCGGATGCCCGGAACCGACGGCGTCGCCGCGATCACCGAACTCGCCCGCCTCGGCAACCCGGCGCGCGTGCTCGTGCTGACCACGTACGACACGGATTCCGACGTGCTGCCCGCGATCGAAGCGGGCGCGACCGGCTACCTGCTGAAGGATTCGCCGCGCGAGGAACTGTTCCGCGCCGTCCGCGCCGCCGCCCGCGGCGAGGCAGTCCTCTCCCCCGCGGTCGCGAGCCGGATCATGGGCCAGATGCGCGCACCGGCCCAGGAACCGTTGTCGCAGCGGGAAATCGAGGTGCTGAACCTCGTCGCGCGCGGGTCGACGAACAAGGAAGCGGCGAAGAAGCTGTTCATCAGCGAGGCGACGGTGAAGACGCACCTGCTGCACGCGTACGCGAAGCTCGGCGTGAAGGACCGGGCGGCCGCGGTGGCGGTGGCTTTCGAGCGCGGGTTGATCGGGTCCTAGCCCCACAGGTCGCTGCTGCGGGACGCCACCTGGGCCACCACCGCCGCCACGAACTCCTTGCCCGGCAACGGATCCAGCTTCCGGCCGTCCCGGAGCCGAGGCGCGATCAGCCCCTCCGCAGCCTCCCGCGGGCCGAGCACCGCCTGGTACGGCACCAGCCGCCGGTCACGGATCCGCGCGCCCAGGCTCCCCCGGTCCGCCGGAACGACCTCGGCGCGCAACCCGGAGTCCATCGCCTCCTCCGCGACCGCTTCGGCCGCCGCAAGTTCCGCGTCGCCAACCGGAAGCACCGCCACTTGCACCGGTGCCAGCCACGGCGGGAACGCGCCGCCGTGTTCCTCGATCAGTTGTGCCAGCACGCGTTCCAGGCTGCCGAGCACCGCGCGGTGCACCAGTACCGGCCGGTGCGCGCGGCCGTCCGGGCCGACGTATTCGAGCCCGAACTGCTCCGGCTGGTGCAGGTCGACCTGCACGGTGGACAGGGTCGATTCGCGGCCGGAACTGTCGGCGATCTGGATGTCGATCTTCGGGCCGTAGAACGCGGCCTCGCCCGGACCGCGTTCGTACTCGATGCCGTCGAGCGCGTCGACGAGCACCTCGGCCGCCTGCTCCCACGCCTCGGCCGCACCGGCGTACTTGCCGCGGTTGTCCGGCAAGGAAAGGCGATAGCGCGCGGGTTTCAAGCCAAGATCCCGGTACACGCGGCGAATCAGCGCGAGCGCATCCCGCACCTCCGCGCCGACCTGCTCGGGAAGGCAGAAAATGTGCGCGTCGTTCAACTGGATCGCCCGCACCCGGCTGAGCCCGCCGAGGACGCCGGACAGTTCGGCGCGATACATCCCGCCGAGTTCGGCCAGCCGCAGCGGCAGTTCGCGGTGGCTGCGGGCGCGGGAACGGTAGATCAGCGCGTGGTGCGGGCACAGGCTCGGCCGCAGCACTACCTGCTCGCCGCCGACATCCATCGGCGGGAACATGTCGTCGCGGTAATGCGCCCAGTGGCCGGAAAGCTCGTACAGCTCGCGTTTCCCCAGCACCGGCGACGCCACGTGCCGGTAGCCGGCCCGGCGTTCGATCTCGCGGACGTACTCCTCCAGCACGTGCCGCACGGCGGCGCCGTCGGGCAGCAGATACGGCAGTCCCGCCCCGATCAGCGGGTCGCTGCCGAACAGGCCGAGTTCGCGGCCGAGTTTGCGGTGGTCGGGCATGGCGGTCTCCTCACGGAAGGCGAGGCGAGCGCACGACGAAGCCCGGGGCGCTCGCCCCGGGCTCGAATGGCAGTGTTCAGCGCGCCGGGACGGGATCCGGCGTCGTCGTGGACTGGGCGCGCTTCATGCCGCGAACGGTAACCCGCACCCGGCGGATCCGCATCCGGTTTTCCGGCTCAGGGCTTCCAGCCGCTTTGCCCGGCCCACTTCTCCGCGCGCACGAACGCCTCGTTGACCCAGCCCTGCTTCTCTTCCGCGTACTGCTCGACCGTGCCGTCCGCGGAGTGCTTGCGCGCCAGTTCTTCCTTCACCTGGGCGTAGCTGTCGCGCTCGTCCGGGTGCGCGCGGATCCAGTCGCGGAACAGCAGCGCGAGCCGCCACGCCGGGGTTTCGGTGGACCGGACGTGCAGGTTGACCGGCCGCTTCGGGTCGGCGCTCTGGTGGAACCGCTTGAGCCACTTCCCGTCGCCGCCCTGCGGGTCGTCCCACCATTCGCCTTCGCGGCGCGGGAAACCGGCGTCGGCGAGCGCCTCGGCGAGCGAGTCCGCATCGTCCAAAGAGGACACTGTGAGCTGCAGGTCGAGGACGTCCTTGGCGGGCAGGCCCGGCACCGCGGTGGACCCGATGTGGTCCGCGCGCACCAGCCGCGAACCCGCGATCTGCCGCAGCCGCGCCAGCCGGCGTTCGGCCTGCAGCGGCCAGCTCGAGTCGTACGGCGAGATCACCGGCGAGGCGGGCGGACGCGGTTTGCGCAGCCGGAGGTTCGCCTCGAACGGCACCAGCCGGTCCGCCCACAACGCGTCCACTTCGGCGAGCACGACGTCCGGCGTTCCGCCGTTGTCGAGCCAGACGTCCGCGACGGCGCGCCGCTGTTCCTCCGCGGCCTGCGCCCGGATCCGCGCCCGCGCGTCGGCCTCGGGCATGCCGCGCACCTCGACCAGCCGGCGCACCCGCACCTCCACCGGCGCGTCGACCACCAGCACCAGGTGATACGCGGGCGCGAGGTCGTTCTCCACGAGCAGCGGCACGTCGTGCACCACCACCGCGTCGTCCGCGGCCGCGGCCATCAGCTCGCCGGTGCGCTGCCCGACCAGCGGATGCACGATCGAGTTCAGCCGCCTGCGCGATTCGTCGTCCGCGAACGCGCGCGCGGCGAGCGCGGGACGGTCCAGCGAACCGTCCTCGGCGAGGATTTCCCCGCCGAACGCCTCGGCCAGCGCGGCCAGCCCGGGCGTGCCCGGCTCGACGACCTCGCGCGCGATGCGGTCGGAGTCGATGACGACGGCCCCGTGTTCGGCCAGCCGGTTCGCCACCGTCGACTTCCCAGCACCGATCCCGCCCGTCAGGCCCACTCGCAGCATGGCCACACCCTACTGTGCCGATGATCGGCCATCCGACCACCGCCAAGGCCGAACGACTTCGCCGCACCGAGGGGTCGCTCCGCTCGTGGCCGGACGAGCAACGAGCCCCGCCGTCACCCGCTCAGGCGACACCGGGCCCCCTGCACGTGCAATCGCACACGTACCCGCACACCCTCCGCGCAAACGCAAGCACTTTTTCGGGCGTAGCCGAACTGATGTGGGTGACACGCCGCGTGCTTGCGCTGTTTTCGCGGGTCGAGTGCGTACCGTGCGCGGCGGAAGGGTCGCCCACACGGAGGAACAATGGCGGAGAAGCACGTCGGGAAGCACCGGCTCGGCACCCCGGGTCTGGTGCACTGCGTCTCCTATCGCCAGGTCTCGGACGCACTAGCGGAGTACCGGCGCACGTGGTTCAGCGCGCTGCTCGTGCCCGCGAAGCACAGCCTGGCCGGCCTCCGCCGCCGCGCCCGCGAAGCCGCGCTCGAACGTGCTTGGGTCCCCTCGGTTTCTCTGGAACGCGCCTGACCCGCCGCTCTCACGACAGGGTCCGCGAGGTACCCACGAAGGACGTCAACCTCGGCGCAATACGGCGAGTACGTGAGGGCCACCCTGAGGGACTCTGATTCCCTCAGGGTGGCCCTCACGGACGAACCTCGCTCACGCCACCCGCGTCGGCCTGGGCGGACACGCTTCAGCTGCGCCCGCGAGGCTCTGCTTGAGTCCTCGGCGTTGGTGGTGAAGTCCGTGAAGGACTCCCCGAGGGACTCTGAATCCCTCAAGGAGCCCTTCACGGACCGGTCGGGGTCAGACCGCGTGGGTTTCGATCGCGATCTCGTGGCTCAGCGTGCGGTGCACCGGGCATTTGTCCGCGATCTCCAGCAGCCGCGCGCGCTGGGCGTCGTCGAGGTCGCCTTCCAGGGAGATTTCCCGGGTGATCCGGCTGATCAGCCCGACCTCGGTCTCGCAGCGTTCGCAGTCGCGGGCGTGCACGCGGTCGTGCCGGAGCCGGACGGTCGTGCGGGTCAGCGGGATCCCCTTGCGGTCGGCGTACATCCGCAGCGTCATCGAGGTGCAGGTGCCGAGCGCGGACAGCAGCAGGTCGTACGGCGTGGGACCGGCGTCCGCGCCGCCCACGCTCTCCGGTTCGTCGGCGAGGAATTCGTGGCCCGCGGTCGTGACGCGCTGTGCATAGCGGCCGCTCCCGGCATCGGTGACGACGACAATGCCGGGTTCCGGCTGGGTCATGGGGAGGGATTCCTTCTGCTCGGCACCGCCCGCCCGGTCCGGGCGGTCGCTTGTGGACGGTCCGGGAACGACGTTCCCAAGAAGCCGTGAATATCGTATCTTCTGCTTGCGAGAAGCGGACGCGCTTCCCGCGGAGCACGGGCAAAAGGGGGGTGGGAGATGGCCACCCGGCATCTCTCGACACGGCCGGCGGAGCAGCACAACCGCGGCCGGTTCCTCGACGCGGCTTTGACCGTCCTCAGCGAACGAGGCGTCGCCGGATTGACCGTGCGCGCGGTGGCCGAACAGGCCGGGGCGTCCACGATCACGGTGTACACGCGCTTCGGCGGCCGCACCGGTCTGCTGGACGCCTTGTACGAGCGGGCTTTCGACCTGCTGGGCGAGGAACTGCGCACCGTTCCGCAGGACGACGGGATCGCCGAGCTGGTCGAGGTCGCCCTCGCCTACCGCCGGTTCGCGCTGGAGAGCCCGGCCCGCTACGGCTTGATGTTCGAGCGCTCGGTGCACGACTACGACCCCGACCCGGCGCTGCGGTCGGGAGTGCTGCGCACGAGTTTCGCCGAGTTCGTCGCGAAAATCGACCGGGTCTGCCCGCCGGACGTCGTCGCGCAGGAATGCGGCTACCTGCTCTGGACCTCGATGCACGGGCTGGTGAGCGTCGAGCTGACGATCCGCTCGCAAAGCCCGCTCGACGACTGGTTCCTCAGCTCGGACGAATCCGCGCACGAAACCATCTACCGCCGGGGAGTCCACGCGACGATCGACGGGCTCGGGCTGCGCAACTGACCCGCGCCCGGTGCGTCGAGCCGCGGAGAACGGCTCGGCCGTCCGCGGCCCGGTGTTCGAGCCTTCGGCGCACGACTACGCCCCCGGCCCGCGCTGCGGTCGGGGTGTGCTGCACAGAAGTTTCGCCGCGAGAACCGACCGGTTCTGCCCGCGCGACTACTAGCTCTCAGGCCCGGCGAATCGGCGCACGAACCACCTACCGCCCCGGCGTCCACGCGACGATCGACGGGCTCGGGCTGCGCAACTGACCCGCGCCCGGTGCGCCAGGCTTCGGAGAACAGCTCGGCCCGACGTCCGCGGCCCGGTGTTCGAGCCTTCGGCGCACGACAACGCCCCCGGCCCGCGCTGCGGTCGAGGTGTGCCGCGCACGAGGTTCGCCGATTTCGCCGCAAGGCCCGACGTCGCCCCGCAGCACTGCGGCCAGCCCCAAGACCCAGAAAAACAATTCGGCCCCGGTCCACCAGGACCGGGGCCGAACTTGTCAGAGACTCAGCGAGTCAGTCGCTCACGCGCCGCCCGACAGCTTCTCGCGCAGGGCCGCGAGCTGCTCGTCGCTGGCGAGCGTGCCGCCGCTCTTCGCCTCGACCGGGGCGGACGAGGTGTAGCTCTGGTCGCCGCCCTCGATGCCGGTGGCGGCGTCGGCAGCGGCTTCGGCGTCGGCCTCGGCGGCCTTCTTGACCTGGGCCATGTGCGCCTCGTAGCGCGTGTGGGCCTCGGCGTACTGCCGCTCCCACTCCTCGCGCTGCTTGTCGAAGCCTTCCTGCCACTCCTGCGTGTCCGGGTCGAAGCCTTCGGGGTAGATGTAGTTGCCCTCGGCGTCGTACTCGGCGGCCATGCCGTACTGGGTGGGGTCGAACTCGGTCTCCGGCGTGACGCCCTCGTTCGCCTGCTTCAGCGACAGCGAGATGCGGCGGCGCTCGAGGTCGATGTCGATGACCTTGACCATGACGTCGCCGTTGACCTGGACGACCTGCTCCGGGATCTCCACGTGGCGCTCGGCCAGCTCGGAGATGTGCACCAGGCCCTCGATGCCCTCTTCGACGCGCACGAACGCACCGAACGGAACCAGCTTGGTGACCTTGCCCGGCACGATCTGGCCGATCGCGTGGGTGCGGGCGAACTGGCGCCACGGGTCTTCCTGGGTCGCCTTCAGCGACAGCGAGACGCGCTCGCGGTCCATGTCGACGTCCAGGACCTCGACCGTGACCTCCTGGCCGACCTCGACGACCTCGGACGGGTGGTCGATGTGCTTCCAGGACAGCTCGGAGACGTGCACCAGGCCGTCGACGCCGCCCAGGTCCACGAAGGCGCCGAAGTTGACGATGGAGGACACGACGCCCTTGCGGACCTGGCCCTTGGCGAGCGCGTTGAGGAACTCGCTGCGCACCTCGGACTGGGTCTGCTCGAGGTAGGCGCGGCGGGACAGGACCACGTTGTTGCGGTTCTTGTCCAGCTCGATGATCTTCGCCTCGAGCTCGCGGCCCACGTAGGGCTGCAGGTCGCGCACCCGGCGCATCTCGACCAGCGACGCGGGCAGGAAGCCGCGCAGGCCGATGTCCAGGATGAGGCCGCCCTTGACGACCTCGATGACGGTGCCCTTGACGGGCTCGTCCTTCTCCTTGAGCTCCTCGATCGTGCCCCAGGCGCGCTCGTACTGCGCGCGCTTCTTGGACAGGATCAGACGGCCTTCCTTGTCCTCCTTCTGGAGAACGAGGGCTTCGACCTCATCGCCGACGGCGACAACCTCGGCCGGGTCGACATCGTGCTTGATGGACAGCTCGCGCGAGGGGATGACGCCCTCGGTCTTGTACCCGATGTCGAGCAGGACCTCGTCGCGGTCGACCTTGACGATGGTGCCCTCGACGATGTCCCCATCGTTGAAGTACTTGATCGTCTTGTCGATAGCCGCGAGGAAGTCTTCCTCCGACCCGATGTCGTTGATGGCGACCTGCGGGGCCCCGGTCGGGGCGGTCGGGGCGGTCGGGGCGGTGGCGGTGTCGGTGGTCATTAGGCGGGTTGCTCCGGTGGATGGGTGTCGTAGGTGGATGTGAAGTTGGCTACCGGCAGTGCACGCGGCGGGCTCGCAACCGGCATGCGACGACCCTGCTCAAACGTCCGGCGACCAAACGTTCCACCAGTGAACGACCGCGGCATGACCCGCTGACGATGCGCGGCCCCGGTGGGTAGTCACCCAGGCAGCGCGAACCCCACTGCGCTAACACGTATCGTACGCGGGCCTGTCCGGGGGACACAATCAGGGTCGCCCTCGGCTCCCGGTACCTTCCTCGCAACGTTTCCGCCGGTCCGGGCATTCCCCGCGCCCAGCCGGCCGCACCCGGGAGAGGAGACCGGCATGCCCGAGCCCGCCGCGGCCCCGGCGGACCGCCACGCGAGCGCCGAGGAACGGCTCGGCACGGTCGGCGTCGCTCATCGCGAAGTCGCCGGGAACGAGGCGGAAGCGGCGAATCTGGCCTGGTGGGACGCGGATGCCGACGACTACCAGGCTACCCACGGCGGATTCCTCGGCGACGCCGATTTCGTCTGGTGCCCGGAGGGCGTGCGCGAGGAAGACGCGCGGCTGCTCGGCGACGTGCGCGGCAAGCGGGTGCTCGAAGTCGGCTGCGGACAGGCCGCGTGCTCGCGCTGGCTCGCGGCCGCCGGAGCCGAACCCGTCGCCACCGATCTGTCCGGCGGCATGCTCCGGCACGCCCGCGAAGGGAACGCCCGCACCGGCGCGGCGGTCCCCCTCGTGCAGGCGAACGCCGAGCGGCTTCCGTTCGCCGCGGCGAGTTTCGACATCGCGTGCTCCGCGTTCGGCGCGCTCCCCTTCGTGCCGTCGCTGGAGACCGTGTTCGGCGAGGTGCGCCGGGTGCTGCGCCCCGGCGCGCCGTGGGTGTTCTCGGTGACCCACCCGATGCGGTGGATCTTCCCGGACGATCCCGGCCCGCAGGGGCTCACCGCGACCCAGCCGTACTTCGACCGCACGCCGTACGTCGAGGTGGACGACGACGGCACCGCGACGTACGTCGAATACCACCGCACGCTCGGCGACTACGTGCGCGCGCTCGCCGCGTCGGGCTTCGCGCTGGAGGACCTCGTCGAGCCGGAATGGCCGGCGGGCCACACGCGCACCTGGGGCCAGTGGAGCCCGCTGCGCGGCAGGCTTTTCCCCGGCACCGCGATCTTCCGCACCCGCCGCGACTGACCGGCTACGCTGCGGCAGTGAGCTCCGCAGGCCGATTCGCCGAACTCGACCCGCTCCTGCCGCCGCCCGTCCCGCTCGCGGGCGGCGAGCGGCTGCGCGCGGTGACGGCGTCCGGCACGCAGGTTTCCGCGATGCTCCAGCGCTACCGGCACGGTCCGGGCGACGCTCCCCTGCTCTGGTCGGCGGCCGAGGTGTGGCAGCTGTTCCCGGATCCGGAAACCGCGGGCACCGAAGCGTTCGACGCGCTGCTCGGCGCGCTCCGCTCCCAAGTGGACACTGAAGCGCCGGGCGCCGATTCGGCGTGCGTGGTCAACTGGCCGAGCCGCGACGCCGAAGCCATCCGGGCTTTTCTCGATCACGGGCTGGTTCCGTTGGCCGCATTGGCGGTTCGCCCCGCCGTCGCGCCGGAAGAAACCGCCGCGGACGCGTCGATCCGCCTCGCCGGACCCGACGACTATCCGGCGGCGCTGGCGCTGTGCACCGCGACCTTCGACTACACCGGCCTTGTCGCGCACCGGAAACGCGAGCAGACCGCGGAGCTGCTCGGCCCGGCGCTGCGCCGCGCGCTCGGCGAGAAGGCGACCTGGCTCGCCGAGGCCGACGGCGAAGTGGCGGCGCTCGCGCAATGCGACTGGGTGGAATCCGCGCCCGGGAACGAGGCCGCCGAGCTGCTGCCGACCGGGCGCTGGGGGTACGTGAACAACGTCGTCACCGCCCCGGGCAGCCGCGGCCGCGGGATCGGCCGCGCGCTGATGGCCCGCGCGCACCGCGAGCTGCTGAACCAGGGCGCGACCGGCACCTACCTCTATTACAACCCGACCAATCCCCTGTCGTCGGTGTTCTGGCACCGGCAGGGCTACCGGCCGCTGTGGACGTCCTGGGAGGCACACCCAGCGTGGGCCTTGCGCTGAGGCCGCCGCTCTTTGGTGTGACGTCCGGCGAGCCGCCTTGCCGACCTCGCCAGGTCAGGTCTAACTTTTGAACTGACTAGTCAGTTCAAAATCCGTGGAGTGTGTCCAGTGCAGGTCCGTGCCGACCGGGTGTCCCTGAAGGGTCCCCACGGCCCCTTGTTGCCGCCTACCTCGCTCACCGTCGAGGAGGGCTGCCTCACCGTCGTGCACGGCGAACCGGGCGTCGGCATCACCGCGCTGGCGCTCGCGCTGGCCGGACGGTTGAAGCCGACCACCGGGACCGTGACCGCCGAACCCGAGGGCGACCTGCGGCGGCTCGTGGCCGTCGTGGACTCGCCGGGAGTCAGCGAGCCGGACGAAGCCTTGTCGCTGCGCATCGTCGCCGGCGAAGAACTGGCGCTCGCACACCGTCCTTCCAGCAAGGATGCTGTCACAGCCTGGCTCTCCCAGCACGACGCGGCTCCGTACGCCGACAGCCGGTTCGAGAATCTCGAGCCCGCGCTGCGCATCCGGCTGCTCGCCGCGCTGGCCGCCGAACGCGACGGCGTGCGCGTGCTCGTCCTCGACGCGCCCGACCGGCACACCAGCAACGTCGAGACCTGGGCCGCGGTCGCGAAGGAGCACGCCGCCCGCGGGTTCGCGGTGGCCGTGCTGGCCGCGACGACGCCCGAGTCGGCGCTCCCCTGCCCGCCCGCCAAGGTCGGCGAGGTCGTACAGCCGGACCCGGTCCGGCTGTACGCCCCGCCGGAACCCGCCGAGGCCGAGCAGACCCGGCAGCTCACGGACACCGCCGAACTGACCGCCGAAACCGAGAACTCCGAGGGAGACCGGGCATGACCACCCCCCACAAGCGGGCCGGCGGACTGAACGCGTTCCGGATCGCGCGCAACGAGCTGCGCAGGCTGTCCACCGGGACGCTGCCGAAGCTCGCCATGTTCGCGCTCGTGATGGTGCCGCTGCTGTACGCGTCGTTCTACCTCTACGCGAACTACGACCCCTACGGCCGCCTCGACAAGCTGCCCGCCGCGGTGTTCACCGAGGACGCCGGCGCGAAGGACTCCGGCGGGGCCGAGCGCAACGTCGGCCGCGAGGTGACCGACGAACTGGTGAAGTCCGGCACCTTCCAGTGGCACCAAGTGTCCGAAAAGGACGCCCGGGACGGCGTGCGCGACGACAAGTACTCGTTCGCCATCGGCATCCCGCACGACTTCTCGAAGGCGCTGCTGTCGTCCGGCAATTTCGAGCCGCAGCAGGCGACCATCACGCTCACCACCAACGACGCCAACAACTACCTGTCCGGCACCATCGCGAAACAGGTGGCCGACCAGGTCCGCAAGACGATCGCGGAGAAGGTGGGCAGCGAGGCGGCGGACAAGTTCCTCGTCGGCTTCTCCACCATCTACGGCAAGATCTCCGAAGCGACCGACGGGGCCAAGCAACTGGCCGACGGCGCGGCGAAACTCCAGACGGGGCAACATCAACTGGCCGACGGGGCGAGCCAGCTCGCGACCGGGTCGAGCAGTCTCGCGACCGGGCTGGGCACGCTCAAGTCGAGCACCGCGCAGCTGCCGAGCCAGACGCAGAAGCTCGCCGACGGGGCGGGCCAGGTGGCCGACGGCAACCAGAAGGTGGCGAACGCGGGCTCGCTGGCCGCGTCCGCCTCGTCCGACGTGATGGGCCGGATCGACAGCTACCGCGGCCAGCTGGCCGCGAAGCTGCAGGAATCCGGGATGTCGGAGGATCTCAAGAACGCGATCCTGGCCGACTACGACAAGCTGCGCACGGACGCGAACCAGGCGAACGGGAAGATCCAGTCCGCCAACGGAGACCTGCAGAAGCTCTCCAGCGGCGCCCGGCAGGTGTCCGACGGGGCGCACCAGCTCGCGTCGGCCTCGCCGCAGCTGGCCAACGGGATCGCGCAGGCGTCCGACGGCGCGAACCAGCTGCGCGACGGCGCGGCGAAGCTCAACGACGGCGAGAAGACCGCCGCAACCGGCACCGACCAGCTCGCCGACGGTTCGGCGAAGCTGCGCGACGGGCTCGCCGCCGGGCTGAAGCAGATCCCGAACCCGGACGACCCGACCCGGACCGCCACCGCGAACACGATCGCCGACCCGGTCGCGGTCGCGTCGAACGGCGTCGCGTCGGCGGGCACCTACGGCGCCGGGCTCGCGCCGTTCTTCATCTCGCTGGCCACCTGGATCGGCGCGTTCGTGCTGTTCCTGCTGATCCGCCCGCTGTCGACGCGCGCGCTCACCGCCGGCGCGTCGCCACTGCGGGTGGCGCTCGGCGGCTGGCTGTCCTCGGCCGTGCTGGGGCTGGGGCAGGTGATCGTGCTGTTCGCCGCGGTGACCTGGCTGGTCGGCATCCACGTGGCGCATCCGTTGGGCGCGATCGGCTTCGCCTGTCTGGTGTCGCTGGCTTTCACGTCGATCGTGCACGCGTTGAACGCGCTCTTCGGCGCGGTCGGCAAGTTCCTCGGGCTCGTGCTGCTGGTGCTGCAGCTGGTGAGCGCGGGCGGCACGTTCCCGTGGCAGACGATCCCGGACGCGCTCTATCCGCTGCACATCGTGCTGCCCATGGGTTATGCCATCGACGGGTTCCGGCACCTGCTGTACTCCGGCGCGTCGCTGCAGATCCTCGGTGACGTAGGGGTGCTGGTCGCGTACCTCGTCGGCGGGATCCTGCTGTCCACTCTCGCGGCGCGCAAACACCGGGTGTGGTCGGTCTCGGCGCTCAAGCCCGAGCTGAGCCTGTGAGGGAAACGACCAAACGGAAGCTCTTCGAGGCCACCTTGCGGCTGTCGGCCAGTCGCGGGCTGGTCGGGCTGACTGTGGACGACATCGCGGCTGAGGCCGGGGTCGCCAAGGGGACCGTTTACTACAACTTCGGGTCCAAGGACGGGCTCGTCGACTCGCTGCTCCGGTTCGGCGTGGATCTGCTCGCCGGGCGGTTGCGGGCTGCCGGGTCGGACGACGATCCGTTGGCGGTGATCGAGGCTCAGGTGGATACGACGCTGGAGTTCATCGCGGAGTATCCGGGGTTTTCGCAGATCGTGGTCAGCGAGTTGTGGCATACGCCGGGGCGGTGGCACGACACGTTGGCGTTGCTGCGGGAAGAGCTGATCGCTGTCGTGAAGGCGCAGCTGGAGCGCTTGGACGCGGCTGGGCGGTTGCCGGAGGGGCTGGACATCGCGACGGCCGCGGCTGGGTTGTTCGGGACGATGCTCGTGGTGGCGTTGGATTGGCAGGTTTTTCATCCGGCGCGCGATCGGGCGGATGTGCTGGGGTCGGTGATGTTGCTGATTCGCGGGGTCAAGAGGTGAAGCTCGGGGGTGACCTTCCCTGGGCGACGTGGTGGGGCCCGGCGTTCGGTGCCGGGCCCCTGGGGGTTAGTGGCAGTTGGCGCAGCAGCCGCAGCCCTTGCCGGTGCAGGCGGAGCAGCATCCGTGCCGCAGGACGGTCTGGAACAGGCGTTTGATCATTGCTCGGTCCTTCCGGGTTGGTTCTTCCTGCGTGGGTCACGCTAAGTGGGGTCGTGGTTACTGGGGTACCGCTGACTGGGCTTGGGGGCGGGTGAATCCTCCCTCGGGGTGTCTCGGCTCGTCGCCTGGCGGCGACATTGCGCTCTGGCGTGCGTGGGGCACCCCGAAGCTTGATTGTGCTGACGGTCTGAGGGTGCTTGTCAAGGCTGGAAAGATGCCTTGACAAGCACCCTCAGACCGCAGGAGAGCTTCGTATCGGGGTGCGGGGGTGGTGTGGGTGCACCGATGCGTTGGGTGCATCGGTGGCGGTTTGGGTGGGGGTTGGGGCTAGCGCCCCAATGTGGCATTGGGTGCATGTGACGCACCCAATGTGGCGTTCGTTGCGTCTGACGCACCCAATGCCGCATTGGGGCGCATCGCGGGCGGGTGAGGCGCTGGCGGGTGGGCCGTGAAGGGCTCCTTGAGGGAATCCACGTCCGTGAAGGAGCCCTTCACGGACCGGCGAACGGTCGTGAGGGCCACCCTGGGGGAATCAGAGTCAATGAGGGTTCCCCTCACGGCTTCACTGTCCACAGGGGACGTTGAGCCAGTCTGCGTTGGGGATGCTTTTTCTCGTGTCTTCTAGGCGGGTCAGCAACGGTTCCAGTTGGGTGGGGTCTGCGGTGTATTCGAGGATTGCTCGGTAGAAGGCGCCGGTCATGGTTTTGGGCATTAGGTCGGAGGCGTCGAAGCAGACGGGTTTTCCTGAGGTGAGGGTGTCGGCGACCTTGCGGCGCACTGGGTCGCGGTAGACGTTCTTCGCGACAGCGGTTCCTGCGGAGAAGGCGGTCGCGTTGGGGTTGCCTGCCCAGATTTGCTGGGCTTCCGGCGAGACCAGGAACTCCAGGAACTGGCGGGCTTGCGGGGTGTCGGCGAACATCGCGGCCAGGTCTGCCGAAACCTCCGACGCGCCGGAGCCGGGGAACGGGAAGAAGTCGTAGTCGGTTCCCGGTTGCGGGCGGGGGCCGGCCGGGGTGTGCAGGTGCATGGTTTGGTAGCTGCCCATCGCGAACGAGCCCTGGTGTTCCATTCGGCAGCCTGGCGGGTCGGCGAAGAGGGGGCGGGCTGCGTCTCGGAAGTCGGTGAGCAGGGCGGAGGGGGCGCCGCCTTGGATGCCGCCCGGGTGTACTGCCAGGGTGCCCCAGTCTTGGAACGCTTTGCGCACTGGGTCTGAGGTCCACGGGAGAGTTCCGGCGGACCATTGGCGGTAGATCTCCGGGCCTGCGGAGTGCAGCAGGATGTCTTCGACCCAATCGGTGCCGGGCCAGCCGGAGGCGGGAGGGGCGGCTAAGCCTAGGCACCATGGGGTGTTCTGGCTGTTCGCCAGGGTTACCAGCTGCGGCCAGGTGCTGGGTTTCGGGCCGGGCAGGGTTGCTGGGCGGTACCAGATCGCGCTTTTGAGGTCGGCCTTCACCGCGACGGAGTAGAGCTTTCCGGTGCCGAGGCGTTGCAGGTTGACCCATTGCCTGCCGTAGAAGGATTCGGCTTGGGGTTCCAGGAAGTCGAGGGGTTTGATTTCCCGGCGGCGGGCGTAGTCGGCCAAGAGGCCAGGGCTGGACAGGACTGCGATGTCGGGGGCGGCGCCTTGCTGGACGTCTGCGGCCAGGACCTGCTCTACCGCGCGCGTGCCTTGATAGTGGACTTCGATGCCGGTCTTCGCTTCGAAACGTTGCTTGACCTGGTTGAAGGCGGCTTCCTCGCCTTCGGTCCAGACGCCGATCACCTGGAGCGTGTTGCTGCCTGCGGCGACTCCGCACGCCGACGAAGCCGCTAGCAGCGCGGCGGAGGCCAGCAGGAGCAGGTTCTTCCACAGTGGACGGTTCATGGCCGGTACCGGTATTCGTCGATCCTTCGGTACAAGCCGACGACGGTCAGGGCTCCGGCGAGGATCAGGGCGGCCGGGACCAGCACTGGCAGGCCGCCGGATTCGGTGGCTGCGGTTCCGGCGGACGTCACGGCGCGGGCGGCTGACGTGATGGCGTTCTGCGCTGGAGCGGTGGTCGAGGCGGACAGGGTTTGGCGGCGGAAATCGTCCACAGTGGACCCGCAGCCGGGTGGGCCGCAGCGTTGGTACAGGAGGGCGGCTAAGCGGGCGTGGCCGTCGGCGTCGGCGGCTTCGATGCTTTTCTCTCGGACGGCGACTGCTTCGTCCACGCTGCTGCGCACGGTGTCGAGGCGTCCGGCTAAGGCGGCGGCCAGCAGCAGTCCCGCGATGACGCCCAGGCCTAGGGCGGTCGCGCCCAGCAGAGGCAGGTTCAAACGGCGGCGGAAGCGTTGGCGGAGGAAGACTTGCGTCGACACCAGCAGGGCGAGCAGGACGAGCGGCGGCAGGAGCCAGAGGATCAGCGGGCCCGCGCTCATCCTCGTGCCGGAGATCTGGGTGTCGAGGGCGGCGCGTTCGTCTTTTTGCAGTTTGCCCAGCAGGTCGAGGACGTTGTCGGGGCCGTGCAGCAGCAGCGAGGCGTACCAGAGGTCGGCCAGCCCGACTAGTTCCCCGCCTGGTTGCCGGAAGTGCGCGTCCGCTTGGCCCATGGCGCCGGAGTACGACGCGACCAGGCCTTCGACGGTTTGCAGGGTTCCGGTGCCGGGCTCGCCTGCCTGGTTGAACTCCGCGACGCGCGCGAGGCTTTGGCTCGCCGACGCCATCCGGTTTTCGTACTCCTGTCCCGGACCGGCCAATTTCGCCTCGCCGGAAGCGAAACTGGCGATGGCGGCGGCATCGGCGGACACGAGGGCGTCCCGCGCGGCCGCGACCTCGAGGATCGCCCGGCTGGTCGCTGACGAGATCTGGTCGGCTGTCCGGACCACGCCGCTTACCGCGAGGTACGACGTGACCAGCGCGAGCACGGTCCCGGCCAGCAGCACTGCCCTGATCCGCACGAGCGCTTGTCGTGTCCGCAGCGTCACGCGGCACCTCCGTCGAACCGTTCGCCGCACTCCTCGCAGAATCGCGCGTCGGACGGGTTCGGGTTTCCGCACTGCGGGCAGATCGCCGGTTCGGCGTCCGGAAGGGGCACGGCGCGGGTGTCGCGAGGTTCGCCGCCGACGTTCGAGACCGTGGAGACCAGCAGGTTGAGCAGTTCGCTGCGGGTGACCTCGGGGCGCAGGCGCACGTCGTCGCCGTCCGTTTCGACTACCCGGGCGAGCCGGCGCAGCACCTCCGTGTTGCCGGTCCGCGTGGCGATTTCGACGGCCTGGCCCCATTCCCGCGCCGCTCGGGCGTGGTCGCCCGCGGCGTAGGCCTCGTCGGCGTTGACCAGAGCCTCGCTCAACTCGGCGTGCATGGTGTAGCGGCGCACCTTCGGGTCGACCAGCGTCGGTGCGACCGGGTCGCGGGTCCAGTGCGCCAGAACGGGCACCGCCGAATCCGGCGAGCCGTCGACCTCGACCCAGGCGAGCATCCGGTCGGAGCCGTATTCCGGTGGAGCGTCTGCCGAAACCTCGACTGCGAGCTGGAATTCCCGGGTCTCGCCGGCGCTCCAGGAGCCGAGGGAGAGGACCGTTTTCCGGTCGCCGTCGGGGACGCAGCGCGAGGTCAGATCGTATTCGCTCGGCCAGACCTGTTTCACGAACCGGAGCGTGGTCTGCTCGGTGACGCCGATCCGCAGCCGCGCCGACGGGATGACCTTGGCGAGCGCCGCGGACATCAGTGCGCGGAAGTCGTCGACCATGTCTTCGTCGCGCACCACCGAGTCGACGGAACCACGCAGCACCCGGCCGATCTCGACCAGCTCGGCGCGTTGCCAGCCGTCGCCGATTCCCCTTGCGTCGCAGACGAATTGGCCTTCGCAGGCGTCCAGTTCGCGACGCAGTGCCTCCGGGGATTGCGACTGGTTGTTCCCGTCGGTCAACAGGATCGCGTGGCGCACTGCGTCCGGCACCGAAGCGAACAGGTGCCGTGCGCATTCCAGCCAGGTGCCCATCGCGGTGCCGCCGACCGCGACGAACCGCTCCACTGCGGCGACCGCGGCTGCCCGCGTTTCGTTCGACGCGACCGCGAGACCGAACTCCGCGGGATACGCCAGGTCGGCGCGCTCGGTGCCGCGGACGACGGCGAAAGCGACGCCGTCCGGGAGGGCCCAGATCGCCGCGGCTGCGGCCCGGCGCGCGGCGGCGATCTTCGTCGGCGGGTAGCGCATCGAGGTCGAGCAGTCGACCAGGAGCACTTCCGCGCCGGGCGGCCGAAGAGCGGCGTCGCCGTCGTCGCACGCGGAAACGGTGACCACGGCCTGCATCGCGGTGTCGCCTTCGCCGAGGTAGCGGTTCTGATGGACCTCGACGTCCCAACCCCTGCTCATCCCTCGCCCCTTCGCCGCCTACACCCAGGTCGTCGGCCTCGTCTCGTTCGCGCGGTCGACCAAAGCGTCGTGGTACTCCGCCGAACCCGCCCGGCGCGCGATCCGCCGGTACGACTGCTCCACCAGCAGCCGCAGCCCGTGCTCGTCGAGCCGTTCGCCGAGCACCGGACCCGGCGGCATCCCGCGCATTCCGGCCAGGAAGCACCGCAGCGCGCTCTCGCGGACCTCGGCGGTGAGCCGATCCGCGGTGTCGCGGTCCACTTCCAGCGCGGACAGCCGGTCGATCGCCTCGGCCAGGTCCTCGATATCGGGCAGGGCGTCGCCCACCGGCAGGATTCCCGCGCGCACGCGGATTCCGGCGATCCGGGCCGCCTCGTCGTGCCGCGAGTACTCCGGGACCTGGTCCAGCAATTCCACCGCGGCCGTGCGCTCGTCCAGCTGCAGATGCCCGCGAGCCAGCCCGAAAACGGCGTTGACCTGCAGATGGTCGCGCACCCACAGCGCGTCGTAGTAGCGCGCCGCCTTCTTCGGGCCGCCGCAGTGCTCCGCGCACAGGCCGAGCGCGAGCTTCGGCGTCTCCTCCCCCGGGATGTCGCGGTGGACGCGCTCGAACCAGGTCTGTGCACTCTCCACGGCACCGACGGCGAGCGCGACCAGCCCGCGATGCCAGGCGATCCGCCAGTCGTGCCTCGCCCGGGCACCGAGCAGTTTCTCGGCCGCGTCCACTCGTCGCGCGGCTTGCTCCGCGCCGGTCGAGTCCACTTCGGACAGTTCGAGCCAGGCCCGGCAGCGGCGCAGCTCGACCTCGACCGTCGAGTCTGCCCGTTCGAGTTTCTTCAGCAGCCGAGCGGGATCCGGTGCGCGGACGGTGCGCAAGAAGGCGACCGCCGGATCGTGCGGATCCTCGTGCGGCACCGGCAATCCGAGCGCGATGTCGAGCGGTGCGGGCAGCGCGCCGAGCGGGCCTACGGTGCGCCGGGCGCGACGCACCCACTCGCCGACCGGCCGCGGCTGGCCGAGCCCGGCGTCCAGCAGTACCGCCGCTTCGGTGAACAGGGTGGAGATCGACGGGCGCGATTGGCGGTCGCGCAGCGAAAGGATCTCGTGCAGGACGCCGTCGAGCTGCACGAGCATTTCGCCGGTGGTGGCGAACCGGTGCTCGTACGGCCCGGTCGCCCGGTCGAGCACCTGGGTGAAGGATTCGACGCCGAGCGCGATCCGTTTGTCGGCCGGACGCGGCCAGCCGTCGCTGCAGCGGAACAGGTCGCGCAGCGTCGCGCCGACGGTGTGGATGTCCGAGCGCACGGTGAGGCCGTGCTCGTCCAGTTCGGTCGCGCCGATCTGGAACCGCGGGTTGCCGACGATCGGGCTGGTCTGGTCGCCGATCTTGCGGATCGCGCCGAAATCGATCAGCTTGACCCGCTTCTCGCCGTGGATCACGTTCTGCGGGCTCAGATCGCAGTACAGCAGCCCCTGTTCGTGCAGGTAGCCGAGCGCGGTGAGGATCTCCCGGCCGTACGCCACGACGTGTTCGACCAGCAGCTTGCCCTCGGGCCCGTCGAGCATCGCGCGGCCGCGCCGCATCACCTCCGCGAGCGGGAGGCCGTCGACGAACTCCATGACGATGTAGCGCGCGTCCGGCCCGCCGTGCGGATCGGGATGCGTGGCGACGTCGTGGATCCGGACGATGTTCGGGTGGTCGAGCGAGGTCAGCACCTGGCTCTCGGTCTCGGCGATCCGCACCGCGGCTTCGTCGCCGGTGTTGAGCAGGCCTTTCAGCGCGACGTACTGCTTCAGCCGCAGGTCGGTGCCGAGGTAGACGTACCCGAGCCCGCCGCGCGCGATGCAGCCGTGCACCTGGTAGCGGCCGTCGACCACATCGTCCGGAAACAGCTTGGGAGAGAAGGAAAACGGCGTCCCGCACTGCGAGCAGAAGCCTTCGGTGCGCGCGGGACGGCCACCCGCCGAGCGGCCGACCGGCGCGCCGCAACCGCGTTTGCCGCAGTACCGTTCGTCCTCGGCGACGTGCGGATCGGCGAGGACGCGCCCGGCGATGTCCGGCAGGACGACCACGGGGAGCGGGATGTAGTCGTCGCCGGTGCCGTGCCCGGCGGTCTGCTGCTCCCGCGTGACGACGGTGTCGGCGATCCGGCTCGCGCCCGGAGCGGGGATGACGAGCGTCGCGTCGGCTTTCGGCGGCGGCTTCTTCGGCTCGGATCCCGGCGCCCAGCCGCATTTCGCGCAGAACCCGGCGCGGCTGATCGTGCCGGAGCAGTTCGGGCGGGCGCAGGCGATCATCGATTCCCCTTGCGCACCGCGGCACCGAACGCCTCGACGGCCGCCGCGGCCTCCTCCGGATCGCACGCGCCCTCGTACAGCAGATGCCAAGCGTTGGCGTACAACGAATCCAGCAGCGGATCCTCGACCCGGCCGGCTGCGCGGGCACGGTCTCCGTAACCGTCGAGACGAAACCTCAACTCGGTACGGCGGTCATGTGCCGCGTCCAGCCGATCGCGTGCGCTTTTCGCCGCGGCCAGATCGGCGGCCACCACCCCGGCGACCTCCTCGACGTGTCGTTCCGCCCACGCGACCTCACCGAGATCGGCGGCTTCCTGCAACCGGCTCACCGCGCCACGGCGGCGACGCACCCGCGGCGGCGGAATGTCGCTCACCGCGAATCGCGGAGCCAGTTCGGAGAGGTGTTCCTCGATCGCGGCGAGTTCGTCGATCTGCTTGTCCAGCGCGGAAATCCGGCGCGCCAACCCGTCCGGGCGCGCTCCGTTCCGGCGCGACCGCAACTCCGTCAGCCCCGGCGACGACTCGCGGCGGAACCCGAGCGCGAGCCGGATCCCCAGCCCCGCGGCACGGTCCGCGAGCGGCGCGAGCACCTCGCCGATCAGCTGTTCCGGCTCGGCCGCGTCGTCGATCGCGTTCACCACCACCGTGCGGCCGACGCCCGAATGCGTCACCCCGTTGTCCAGCGTGAGGTCAAGCCGCTCGGCGAGCCGCTGCCGCACCTGAGCCGAGGTCTTGCCCGCCGCGTCCACCGCGAGGTCGACGCTTCCCGCCGGCGGCAAGGTTTCCTTGGCCAGGGTGTCGCGCAGTGCGTTCGCCGCCGCCGAACGCTCCCGGTCGGCAAGCACCACCGCGAGATCCAGCGCGGCGGCCTTCGCGGACCCGGCCTCGCCGGTCACGACGATCCACACGCCACGCCCCTCGCCGAACCAGCCCACGACCTCGCGCGCGAACTGCGGGTCGTAGGCGACCCGGTCGAGTTCGCGGCCGAAGGTCTGGTCGACGGCCGGGCTCCCCCGCCCCCACCGGTCCGCGCCGAGGTAGCCGAGAATCGTCTCGACCGGGATCATCCACGCGACCCGCTCGCCCTCGGCCTGGTAGCGGGACACGACCATGCCGACCACGCGGCCGGTCTCCTCGTCGAGCACGGCGGTGCCGCTGAACCCGCCGGTGATCGGCTGGTCGTCGTTCTTCCGGCCCAGCTGCACCCATTCGCATCCGGGCCCGCCCTCGCCGGCGAGCTCGCCGAACGTCCACAGCCCCTCGTCCGCGCCTTCCGGAAACCCGTAGGCGCGCACGGCCTGCCCGTCGGACAACGGCATCCGGTACAACGGCGCGCCCTTGGCTCCCGGCACCCGCTCGGCCAGCCGCAGCACGGCGATGTCGCCGCGCTCGTCCGGCCCCGGCGGCACCCACGCCCCCGGCACGACGCGGCCGGAACCGACCGGGGTGCCGGGCAGCCCGACGAAATCGACCAGGACGTCCGCGTCCGGCCCGCCCGCCCGCTCGACGACGTGCGCGCAGGTGAGCACATGGTCCTCGTCGAGCATGGTGCCTGCCCCGCGGATCCCGCCGGTGCGGTCGCGCAGGCGAACCCGCCAGCGTCGACGCTCGGCCTGGTACCCCACGAGGGGACCCTACGCCGCGCGATCGGCGGCCCGGGCGGCGTTCGCGGAAAGTGGCCCACGCTGGAGCAGCAAGCTCACCCGTTCAGCGGCGTGAAGACACTTCTCATGGGTGACACCGGTTTCGGGGAGTCGCCTCGTGTTGGCGGGCAGTCAGATCGCCGTGCTGGTGTTGGCGATCTTGCTTGGGTTGGCGGGCAAGGGTTTCGGGCCTGCCGCGCCGGGTTCGACGCGGGTTGGCCGAGGCGAACGGTAAATCTGCGGAGGCTGCTGATTCGGGTTTGCTCGGTTGGGTTCGCTACCGATTCCGTTGCCCGTGCGGGTTTGCTCGGTTGGGTTCGCTACCGATTCCGTTGCCCGCGCCGGTGTTCGCCTTCGGTGCAGAGCTGTCGCCGGTGCCGCCGATTCGCGCGCTTGCCCGGAGGTGCCGCCGATTGCCTTGCCCGCGGCGAAGATCCGTGAATCCCCGCCCGTGCTCGTCCGAACGGGCGAGCCGCCGAGTTCTTTCGTCCACGCCGACGAACCGCGACCGCCGACCGGACTCCCTCGCCCGCACAGCCGACTCGTGCCCGCCCGCTCGGACTCGCCGAGCCCGTTCCAGCCTCGCTGTGCCTGAGTGCCCGGGACCAGTCGCCGACCGGCCCCGGGCGTGCCTCAGCTCAGTGCGCGGCCTCGTTCCACGAGCGTCCGTATCCGACCGAAACCTCCAGGGGCACGGTGAGTTCCGCGGCAGAGCCCATGCCCTCGCGGACCAGTTTCTCGACGTCCGCACGCTCGCCGTCGGCGATTTCCAGGACCAGTTCGTCGTGGACCTGGAGCAGCACGCGGCTGCGCGAGCCCGCTTCGGCGAGGGCGCGGTGCACGTTCAGCATCGCCACCTTGATGATGTCGGCCGCGCTGCCCTGGATCGGGGCGTTGAGCGCCATCCGCTCGGCCATTTCGCGGCGCTGCCGGTTGTCGCTGTTCAGGTCCGGCAGGTAGCGGCGGCGGCCGAAGATCGTCTCGGTGTACCCGCGCTTCGCAGCCTCCCCGACGACCGACTGCAGGTAGTCGCGCACCCCGCCGAACCGCGAGAAGTACGCCTCCATCTGCTCTTTCGCGTCTTCCGTCGAGATCTTCAGCTGCTGCGACAAGCCGTACGCCGACAAGCCGTACGCCAATCCGTACGACATCGCCTTGACGCGGTAGCGCTGTTCCGCCGTGATTTCCGCGGCGGGCACGGAAAACGCGCGCGACGCGACGAACGTGTGCAGGTCCTCGCCGCTGTTGAAGGCCTCGATGAGGCCCTCGTCCTTCGACAGGTGCGCCATGATCCGCATTTCGATCTGGCTGTAGTCCGCGGTCATCAGCTCGACGTAGCCGTCGCCGACCACGAACGCGTCGCGGATGCGCCTGCCTTCCTCGGTGCGCACCGGGATGTTCTGCAGGTTCGGCTCGATCGACGACAGCCGTCCGGTGGCCGCGATCGTCTGCTGCAGCGTGGTGTGGATGCGCCCGTCGTCGGCGACCGATTTGATCAGGCCCTCGACCGTGGTGCGCAGCCGCGTCGCGTCGCGGTGTTCCAGCATGTGCTGCAGGAACGGGTGCTCGGTCTTCTCGAACAGCGACTGCAGCGCGTCCGCGTCGGTGGTGTAGCCGGTCTTGGTGCGCTTGGTCTTCGGCATGCCCAGCTCGTCGAACAGCACCACCTGCAGCTGCTTCGGCGAACCGAGGTTGATCTGCTTGCCGATCACCTCGTACGCGGATTCCGCGGCCTGCGTGACCCGGCTGAGGTAGTGCGCCTCCAGCTCGGTGAGCTGGTCGACGTCGACCGCGATGCCCGCCGCTTCCAGTTCGGTGATCACTTCCAGCAGCGGGAGTTCGAGCTCGGCCAGCAGCTTCGCGCCGCCGAGCTCCTCCAGTTCGGTGGCAAGCGCGCCGGCCAGCTCGAAGACCGCGCGGGCCTTCACCAGTTCGGCGGAGATTTCCTTCTGCTCCAGCTCGTCCGCGCCGCCGTCGAGCAGCGACAGCTGGCCGTCGCCGTCTCCCGCTTCCGAGCGCAGCTCGCGGTGCAGGTAGCGCAGGGCCAGATCGTCCAGCCCGAACGTGCGCTGCCCCGGCCGCGCGAGGTATGCGGCGAGCGCGGTGTCCATGCTGAGCCCGCCGAACGTCCAGCCGCGGGAGCGCACCGCGTGCAGCGGCACCTTCAGGTCGTGGCCGATCTTGCGGATCTTCGGGTCCGCCAGCCACGCCGACAGCGCCCGGTCGTCCGCCTCGTCCATCGCCGTGACGTCGACGTACGCACCCTCGCCGTCAGCCGTGGCGAAGGCGACCGCCTTGAGGTCGGAACGGACCGACGAACCCGTGGTGCGGAACGACAGCGCGACCGGCTCGGCCGCTCCGGCGTGCGCTTCGAGCCACGCGCCGAGCGCACCTGGCGCGAGCGCGGAGCCGGACACCTCGAAGCCTTCCTCGGCCTCCGGTTCGGCGCTGCTCAGCGTCTCGAACAGGCGGTCGCGCAGGACGCGGAACTCCAGCTCGTCGAAGAGCCGGTGCACTGCCTCGCGGTCCCACGGGCGCAGCTCCAGCTGGTCCGGCACGGACTCCAGCGGCACGTCGCGGACCAGCTCGGTGAGCTGCCGGTTGAGCTGGACCGAGGACAGGTGCTCGCGCAGCGCGTTGCCGACCTTGCCCTTGACCTCGTCGACCCGGTCGATCAGGTCGGCCAGGCTGCCGAACTGCCGGATCCACTTGGCCGCGGTCTTCTCCCCCACGCCGGGGATGCCGGGCAGGTTGTCCGACGGGTCGCCGCGCAGGGCCGCGAAGTCCGGGTACTGGGTCGGCGTGAGGCCGTATTTCTCTTCCACCGCGTCCGGCGTGAACCGCACGAGGTCGGAGACGCCCCGCTTCGGGTACAAAACGGTCACCCGATCGGTGACGAGCTGCAACGCGTCGCGATCGCCGGTGCAGATCAGGACGTCGTAGTCCTCGCCCGCCTGCGTGGTGAGCGTGGCGATGACGTCGTCGGCCTCGTAGTTCTCCTTCGTGAGCGAAGGGATGCCGAGCACCTCGAGCACCTCTTTGACCAGGTCGACCTGGCCGCGGAACTCGTCCGGCGTGGCGCTGCGGTTGGCCTTGTAGTCGGCGTACGTCTCCGACCGGAAGGTCTTGCGCGAGAGGTCGAAGGCGACCGCGAGGTGCGTCGGCTTCTCGTCGCGCAGCAGGTTGATGAGCATCGAGGTGAAGCCGAAGACCGCGTTGGTGACCTGCCCGGTCTTCGTGCGGAAATTCTCCGCGGGCAGGGCGAAGAAGGCGCGGTAGGCCATCGAATGGCCGTCGATCAGCAGCAGCCGGGGTCGTTCCTGCGCACCGGCGGCGCCTGTGGTCTTGGCAACGGTTCGGTTCTCACTCGGGCTCACGGGGGCGAGTCTAGGGTGAGGGTCTGACACTCTTGCGTGTCGCATAGGTTGAGGAGCAGAGAGTGACCGAGCAGACGGCGGAAATCACGCCGGGCCAGTTCGCGGGCATGGACCCCGCGGCCGCGGACCAGCAGCTGAACGACAAGATCGGGCTGAAGCTCGTGGAGCTGACCCCCGAGCGGGTCGTCGGCACGATCCCCGTCGAAGGCAACCTCCAGCCCTACGGCCTCCTGCACGGCGGCGCGAACGCCACCGTCGCCGAAGCCCTGGGCTCGGTGCTGGCCGCACTGAACGCAGGCCCGGAACGCGCCGCGATGGGTCTTGAGCTGTCCTGCACCCACCACCGCGCAGTCCGCTCCGGCACCGTGACCGGAGTCGCGACCCCCCTGCACGTCGGACGAGGCACCATCACGTCGGAAATCGTGCTCACCGACGACGAAGGCCGCCGCACCTGCACCGCCAGGCTCACCTGCGTCGTCCGGGACCGCCCGCCAGGCGCCTAATCCCACGGAGAGGCGGTCGTGAGGGGAGCCCTGAGGAACTCTGATTCCCTCAGGGCTCCCCTCACGACCGTCCGCGCCCAGGATCGACACACCCGCACCCGCTGCTGAGAAACCCCCAATGCCACATTGGGGCGCTAGCCCCACCCCCCACCCAACCGCAGCCAGCGCACCCACCGAACCAGGCACCCACACCTCCCCCACCTCCGATACGACGCCAAAAACACGGCGCGGGGGTGCTTGTCAAGGCATCTTTCCCGCCTTGACAAGCACCCCCGCGCCGTAGTCACAATCAAAAATCGGGGTGCCCGTCTCACCACCCGGGCGCAATGTCGCCGCCAGGCGACGAGCCGACCTCACCCCACCCCGAGATAAGCCTCCTTGATACTGGTATCAGCCAACAACTCCTGCCCAGTACCAGTCTTGGTAATCTGCCCAGTCTCCAGCACATAAGCCCGATGCGCCCGAGACAACGCCTGCTGCGCATTCTGCTCAACCAGCAGCACCGTAGTCCCCTGCCGATTGATCTCCGTGATAATCCGGAAAATCTGCTGAATGAACTGCGGCGCCAACCCCATCGAAGGCTCGTCCAGCAACAACAACCGAGGCTTAGCCATCAACGCCCGCCCGATGGCGAGCATCTGCTGCTCACCCCCGGACATAGTCCCGCCGACCTGAGTCTTCCGCTCAGCCAACCGCGGAAACAGCTCGAACACCCGGTCGAAATCAGGCTGCAGATTCTTCCGGTCCTTGCGCGCATAAGCGCCCATGTCCAGATTCTCCAGCACCGTCATGCCGGGGAAAATCCCCCGACCCTCCGGCGCCTGCGAAATCCCGCGAACCACACGCAAATCCCCGCGCAGCCGCGAAATGTCCTCGCCGTCGAACCGAATAGCACCGCCGGAGATCGGCCGGATACCGGAAATCGCCCGCATCGTGGTCGACTTGCCAGCGCCGTTCGCCCCGATGAGGGTGACGATCTCGCCCTCGTTGACCGTGATGGACAGCCCGGCCACGGCCTGGATCCGTCCGTAATGGACCGAAACGTCGGAAAGCTCAAGCAACGTCATCGTCGGGAACTCCCAGGTAAGCGGCGATCACGGCGGGGTTCTCCCGGATTTCGGAAGGCAGCCCGTCGGCGATCTTCTTGCCGAACTCCAGCACCACGATCCGGTCGGTGACGCCCATGACGAGCTTCATGTCGTGTTCGATCAGCAGGACGGTGTAGCCGTCGTCGCGGATCGTCCGGATCAGCCCCATGAGCTCTTCCTTCTCCGCCGGGTTGAACCCGGCGGCAGGCTCGTCGAGGCACAGCAGCTTCGGCTCGGTGGCGAGCGCCCGCGCGATCTCCAGCCGGCGCTGATAGCCGTACGGCAGGTTCTTCGCCCGGTCCGCGGCGCGGTCGGCGATGCCGACGAATTCCAGCAGCGCCATGGCCTTCTCGATCGCCTGCTTCTCCTCGCGGTGGTGCCGCGGGACTCGCAGGAGGGCGCCGAGCAGGCTCGTCTTGTGCCGGGCGTCGGTGCCGACGACCACGTTCTCCAGCGCGGTCATCTCGGAAAACAGCCGGATGTTCTGGAACGTCCGCGCGATGCCGAGCTGGGTGATCCCGTGCCGCGACGTCTTGCCGAGCGGCTGGTCCTCGAGCAGCACCTGCCCCGAGGACGGCCGGTAGACGCCGGTCATCGCGTTGAAGCAGGTGGTCTTGCCCGCGCCGTTCGGCCCGATCAGGCCCAGGATCTCGCCGCGCCGGATCTCGAAGGACACCGAGTCCAGCGCCACCAGCCCGCCGAAGCGGACGGTGACGTCGTCGACCTTGAGCAGCGTCTGCCCGTAGCCTGCCTGGATCTCCCGGTCCGGCGCGACGACCTCGGCGACCTCGGCCTCGTGCTCGGCGAGCTCGTCGGCGGTCATGTTCGCGACCTCCGCCACGAGGCCGCCCTCGGCCGGGACCTCGGGCCCGGTTCCGTTGCCAGGGACCGTCATGCCTTCTCCCCCGGGTTGTCGGTGACCAGCGAACCGTCGCTGCTGACCTGTTCGCCCTTGCCGAGCAGCCGCTGGTACGCCTGCCTGCCGTAGGCGAGCAGCCGCTGCCGCGCGCCGAGCAGGCCCTGCGGGCGAAAGATCATCAGGACGATCAGCGCCAGCCCGAAGATCAGGTACTTGTACTCCGCGATCTGCTGAAACCGCAGCGGCACGTACGCCACCACGATCGCGCCCAGCAGCACGCCGACCTTGTTGCCCGCGCCGCCGAGAATGACCGCGGCCAGGAACAGCATCGACGTGACCACGTCGAACTTCTGGTTGTTCACGAAGCCCAATTGCCCCGCGTACAGCGCGCCGGAGAGGCCGCCGACCGCGGCGCCGCCGACGAACGCCCAGATCTTGAACTTGAACGTCGGCACGCCCATGATCTCGGCCGCGTCCTCGTCGTCGCGGATCGCGACCCACGCGCGGCCGACGCGGCTGCGCTCCAGGTTCCCGACCACGAACAGGATCACGATGATGATCGTGACGCAGAGCCAGTACCACGGGATGCCGTCGGTGTTGTTGAAGAGCGGGTTGCCGTCCGCCTTCACGCCCGGCGGGTGCCCGACGCCCTGGAAGCCGCGGTTGCCGCGCAGCGGGTCGATGTTGTCGGCCAGCAGTCGCACGATCTCGCCGAAGCCCAGCGTGACGATCGCCAGGTAGTCGCCGCGCAACCGCAGCGTCGGCGTCCCCAGGATCACCCCGAAGATCATCGTGACCACCATCGCGATCGGCAGCACGACGAGGAACGGCAGCTTCGCCAGCGACGAGTCCGGGCTCGTGAAGAGCGCCATCACGTAGGCGCCGATCGCGAAGAACCCGACGTAGCCGAGGTCGAGCAGACCCGCTTGGCCGACCACGATGTTGAGCCCGATGGCGACCAGCGCGTAGCGGGCCACCTCGAACATCGCGATCGGGAAGTCGTACCCGGGCTGGGTGGTGATCAGCGGCGGGTTCAGCACCGGCAGCAGGTAGACCAGCGCCACCAGCGGGATCAGCACCCCCCACTGCTGGACCCGGGACAGCCTGTTCCACCAGTCCGAGAGCGGACGGCGGCGCGCCTTCGCCGGAGCGGCGGGCGGCGTCGTAGTCGTCGTCATACCCGTGCCTTTCCGAGCGATTCGCCGAGAATGCCGGTCGGGCGGAACATGAGGATCAGCACCAGCAGGGCGAACGCGACGACGTCGCGCCAGGCGCCGCCGAACAGCGACTGCCCGTAGTTCTCCACGACGCCGAGCAGCAGGCCGCCCAGCAGCGCGCCGCGCAGGTTGCCGATGCCGCCGAGCACCGCGGCGGTGAACGCCTTGATGCCGAGGATGAAGCCGCCCTGGTACGAGGCGCCCTGCGGGATCTTCATCATGTAGAACAGCGCCGCCGCGCCGGCCAGCAGGCCGCCGATGAGGAACGTCAGGGTGATGACGCGTTCCTTGTTGACGCCCATCAGCGTCGCGGTGTCCGGGTCCTGCGCGACCGCGCGGATGCCGCGGCCGAACTTGGTGCGGTTGACGAACATGTCCGTGCCGACCATCAGCAGGATCGACGCCACCACGGTGATGATGGTGACGATCGTGACGCTGCCGCCGAAGATCGTGAACACCTCGTCGTTGCGCAGCAGCCGGATGCTGTTCTCCGGGTTGCCGCCGCGCCAGATGAACAGGATCTGCTGCAGCACGAAGGAAGCGCCGATCGCGGTGATCAGGAAGACCAGCCGGGGGGCCTTGCGTTTGCGCAGCGGCCGGTAGGCCACGCGTTCCAGCACGACCGCGGTGCCGCCGGACACCGCCATCGACGCGATGAGCGCGAGCAGCAGGAAGCCGATCAGCTCGAAGATCGGCAGATCCGGGGTCGCGCCCGGGCGGAAACCCAAGCCGTAGAAGGTGAACCACGTCGCGAAGGCGCCGTAGATGAACACCTCGGAGTGGGCGAAGTTGATGAGTTTGAGCACGCCGTAGACGAGGGTGTAGCCCAGCGCTACGAGCGCGTAGATGCTGCCGTAGGAAAGACCGTCGATCGTGTTGTCCCAGAACTGGTTCAGGAACGAATTCACGTCGAAGGTGATCCAGCTTCCGCCGCCCTGCGCGAGGACGAGCGAACTGAGGTCAGGGGTCATCGACACACTAGTTCTCCATGTGGGTCCGGGGTGCGGGCCCGGCGGGATCTCGCCGCCTGGCCCGCACCCCGGTACTGGAACCGAAAGCGGTGAGCTACTTGATCTCGGTGTTGCGGACGATCTTCCCGTTCTCCACCTTGTAGGTCCACACGGTGGTCGCGGCGAGCTCGCCGTGGTCGTCCCACTTGAAGTGCTTCGTGATGCCCTGGCCGTCGTAGGTCTTCACGAAGTCCAGCAGGCCGGCGCGGTCCTTCTTGCCCGCGTCGATGCCCTTCAGCAGGATCGTCGCGACATCGTAGGCCTCGGGCGAGTAGGTGCCCGGGTCGACGCCGGTCGCCGCCTTGTAGGCGTCGGTGAACTTGGTGAACTGGTCGGCGGGCACGCAGGGGCAGGTGAAGTACGCGTTGGCCGCGGCGTCGCCGGCGCCCTTCACGAACAGGTCGTCCTTCACGCCGTCCGGGCCGACGAACTTGGCCTTGACGCCCGCGTCGTTCAGCTGCTGCGCGAACGGAGCGGCTTCCTGGTAGTAGCCCGAGTAGAAGATCGCGTCCGGCTTCTCGTTCTTGATCTTGTTGACCACGGCGGAGAAGTCGGTCTGCTTCGTCTTGACCTTGTCCTGGCAGCTCGCCTTGTCGCCGAGCGCCTTGACGGTCGAGGCGGCGAGACCGGTGCCGTACTCGGAGTCGTCCTCGATCACGCAGACCTTGTTGGCCTTGAGCTCGCCGGTGATGAACTTCGCGGCGGCCGGGCCCTGCGCGTTGTCGTTGCCCAGCGCGCGGAAGAAGGTCTTCCAGCCGTTCTGGGCGAGCGACGGGTTGGTCGCGGACGGGGTCACGGCGACGAGGCCCGCGGAGTTGAAGATGTTGCCCGCGGCCTTCGACTCGCCCGAGAACGGGAGGCCGATGACGCCGATGATGCCCGGGGTGTTGACGATCTGGGTCACGATGCCCGGCGCCTTGTCCGGGGTGCCCTCGGTGTCGAACTCCGCGAGCTTGACCTGGCAGCCCGGGTTCGCCTTGTTGTGCTGGTCGACCGCCAGCTTCGCGCCCTTGAGGATGTTCTGGCCCAGGGCCGCGTTCGCGCCGTTGATCGTGCCGGCGTAGGCGATCGAGGTCGGCGCGCACTGCGCCTTGCCGTCTCCCGCCGGGTCCGCCGCGTTCGCCGCCGCCGACGGGGCCGCGGCCTGCGGCGCGCCGCTGTCGCCACCCGAGTCACCGCCGGTCCGCGCCGAGCAGGCGCCAAGGGAGATGACTCCCGCCGCGGCCAGCACGATGACCTTAGTGAGTCGTGCTCTCTGCACTCGTTCCTCCAAATGCCACCCGCCACGCTCCTGCGGAACGGCGGGTCCCTGCGTGGGACTTCGACTGGGCGCTGAACGTAGCCGCCGGGTGAGGTGTTGCACAGAGTCACAGCGAGTCTTGTATCCACATCGTGACGGTCGTCACGAGAATTAACGGACGATTTACACTCGATCGCCTGATTGCAACGACCGAGTGAATGACTCTTCGTGTCCGAGCACCCCTCGAACGGACCTAGACCTGACGTCCGATCGATGGAGGCAGTGTAGGAACATCCCCTCTGTCATCGTGACCGACACCACGATCCCCCGGCCTCCAAGGTAGCAACCTTGCCCTTTCGCGCAGGGCAGATCAACCCGCACGGGTGGGTCGCGAACCGGTGCCGCAGAAGGGTTTTCGCTGGTCGGCGCCCAGGTTTCGGCGCGACACGGCGGGCCGGGACGGATGCGGCGAACCGGAAGGCAGTCCCGCTGGGCGGGAGCGCGCTCCGGGTCCGGTCGGTGACTCTCCGGAACGGTTTCCGGCGTTTCCGGAGTGCCGGGCCACGAAAAAGCGGGCGCGACCCCCTGGTCACGCCCGCTTCCCCGGGTGCTTGCCGGTTGCTCAGCCGATGCTTTCCACGACCGCCTCGGCGACGGCCTTCATCGTGGTGCGCCGGTCCATCGCGGTGCGCTGGATCCAGCGGAACGCGTCGGGTTCGGTGAGCCCCTGGCGGCTCATCAGCAGGCCCTTCGCCCGGTCGATGACCTTGCGGGTCTCGAGCCGGTCGGTGAGCCCGGCGACCTCGGCCTCGAGGGCCTGCAGCTCGGAGAACCGGCTGACGGCCAGCTCGATCGCGGGCACGAGGTCGCGTTTGGCGAACGGTTTCACCAGGTACGCCATGGTGCCCGCGTCGCGGGCCCGTTCGACGAGGTCGCGCTGGCTGAACGCGGTGAGAATGACGACCGGCGCGATCCGGTCGCCGGTGATCCGCGCGGCCGCCTCGATGCCGTCGAGCTTCGGCATCTTGACGTCGAGGATCACGAGGTCCGGCTTGAGATCGGTGGCCAGCGCGATGGCCTCCTCGCCGTCGCCGGCCTCGCCGACCACCTCGTAGCCCTCTTCGCGCAGCATCTCCACCAGGTCGAGCCGGATGAGCGCCTCGTCTTCCGCGACGAGCACCCGTCGCTGCGGCACGCCGGCGGCGGCGCCGTTCGACTCGGCAGCCTGTTCGGTCACCGGTGTCCTCCTGAAGGCTCGGCGGGACGTCTTCGACACGCGGTCACCCGCGAGAGCCCAGCGTACCGGGACCGATCCAGATCCCACGATGGCGTTCACCACGAAGTGGCGGGCGACACCCAGCCCCGGCCCCAAGTCGATCACCGTCGAGCCCCGTCGATCACCGGACCCGATCACCGGACCCGGTCGCCGGAGGGGAGGACGGGTCCCGTAAAGTTTCCGGCACTGCGCCCCCGTAGCCCAACTGGCAGAGGCAACGGATTCAAAACCCGTCCAGTGTGAGTTCGAATCTCACCGGGGGCACCCGGAAATCTTCCGTTTTCACAGGTCAGCGGCCTGCGGCTCCGGGAGCGGCATCCGCGCGAAGCGCATTTCCGCAGGTCAATCGGTGTGAGTTCGAATCCCCCTTGGGTTCGGACGATCGAGGCTCAGAGGAATACCCCGTCACAAAACTCGCCGTCTCGCTGTAGCCCAGGCGCTGGGCGACTTCCTCCGTTGTGAGACGGCCTCGCCAGCACCGCTTCCGCCGTCGTCGCTCGTACCTCGTCGGCCCGGGCGCGGATTGAGGTTCGTTCGGTGCTCAGCCGCCGACGCAGGGTCCGTGGATCGACGTGGAGTTCGGCTGCTCCCCTGTGTCATCGACGGGATGCCGCCGGGATCGTGCAGGGGATTTGCCCGGCGAGTCCGCGGTGGAGGGTCCGGCGGAGACGAAGGTCGGCGCACTGTCTCTCGCACATCCACGCGGTGTGTTCGTCTGTCTGGGGAAGGCGTTCGTCGAGCAGGGCGCGCGGGAACACAACTGCCGATCGCTGAGGTCCGGAGGTCACCGTCGGGACCGAGGCCGTCGGCATCGGATCCGCAGCCGCGCCGAACGAGAGTTCAACCGGGACATCGCCGAGATCGCGGGCCAGCAATGGCCCGAACAGGGTCGGGACGACCGCGCCGAGGTCGTGCTCGAGCAGGAACCGGCGGACGTCCGGCGGGATTTCCCCGTCGGCGAGGATGATTCCCGCGTGCTCGTCGGACTCTTCGAGCGACATCCGGCTGAACGCGTAGCTCAGCGCGAGGCAGGCTCACCGTCGAGCGCGGCTCGCAGCGTCGGGCTGGACAGGAGCGCGAAGCGCAGCTGCCGGTAGTCGCCCAGCGTGAAACGGCTGCCGACGTCCGCGGCGATGCTGGGCCGGTCGCCGAGCGCGCCGAGGACATGGCGGACGACGGCAAGCTCCTGATGCGCATCGATCTCGACGGCGGGATCGGCGGGATCGCTCGCCGCGGCCCCGCTTCCCGCCGACACGTCGCGATGGTCCACGCCGTGTTCGGCGGCCGCCTCGGTCATGGCCCGCACGGCGATCGCGCTCCGGCGGAAGTCCCACCACGCGCCCGCTTCCATGCGTCCGAAAGTAACGAATGCGAGTGCGCGCCGCGCCTCTTGTCGCGGTGGTGCGGCAATAGCCTCAACGCAGGCCCGCGAGCTTTCCCAGCTGGGCCTTCCCGCCCGCGAGCAGTCGGCCGTGCCAGTGGCGCGGCAGCCCGAAGCGGTCGTCCATCGTGATGCCGCGCTGCGTGGCGACGGTCTGCGATTCGGTGTAGCGCAACAGTCCTTGCTCACCGTGCCGCCGTCCCAGTCCGGATGCCTTCCAGCCGCCCATCGGCGCCGGATGGGACGCGAAGGCCGCCGCGTAGCAGTCGTTCACGCCGACGCCGGGGTCGACTACCGGCAGGTGCGGCAGGCCTACGTCGGCTACGTTTACGGCGACTCGACGTGCGGCCAGGCGGCGCTGTACGGGCTCGGGCAGTCCGGGATCCCGATCGTGAACGTGAACAACAACTGCTCGACCGGGTCCACGACGCTGTACCTGGCTCGGCAGGCCGTCGAGTCCGGTGCCGCCGAATGCGTGCTGGCACTGGGTTTCGAGCAAATGCAGCGCGGCGCGCTGACCATACAGTGGCCGGACCGGCCCAGCCCGTTCGAGCGGTTCGACAAGGTCGCGCACGCGGTGCAAGGCATCTCCGACGCTCCGTTCGCCGCTCAGTACTTCGGCGGCGCCGGCGCGGCCTACGCGCAGCAGTACGGTACCGGCCCCGAGACGTTCGCCGCGATCGCGGTGAAGGCCCGCCGGCACGCGGCGAACAACCCGTACGCGGTGTTCCGCGACCCGGTGACGACCGAGGACGTCCTGAACTCGCCGCACATTTTCGGCCCGCTGACGCGTTTGCAGTGCTGCCCGCCGACCTGCGGCGCGGCGGCCGCGGTGATCACGACCGAGGAGTTCGCGCGCAAGCACGGGCTGCGCACCGACGTCTCGATCGCGGCGCAGGCGATGACCACCGACACGCCGTCTACTTTCGACGAAGCAGACATGCGCAAGCTCGTCGGCTACGACATGTCGAAGGAAGCCGCGCGGCAGGTGTACGAGGCCGCGGGCGCGGGCCCGGAGGACATTCCGGTGGTGGAGCTGCACGACTGCTTCACCACCAACGAACTGCTGACCTACGAAGCGCTCGGGCTGACTCCAGAAGGCACCGCGGAAAAGTTCGTCGCCGACGGCGACAACACCTACGGCGGCCGCGTGGTGACCAACCCGTCCGGCGGCCTGCTGTCCAAGGGACACCCGCTCGGCGCGACCGGCCTCGTCGACGTCGTGCTGGACACAGACCTGCCCACGTCCTTCACCACCGCCACGCCCTCGCCCGGCACGACCGGGACGCTGATGCCGGCCTCCCGGCGCGAAGCCCTCCTCGCCCAAGCCGCACGCATGTTCGCCGAACACGGCTACACCGGAGTCGGCATCGAAGACATCGGCTCCGCCGTCGGCATCACGGGACCCAGCGTCTACAACCACTTCCCCAGCAAACTGGACATGCTCACGACCCTGATCGCCCGCGGAGCGGCCACGCTGCAAACCGAACTCTCGGCCGCCTACCTCGCCGCTGCCGGCGCACCGGACGCCCTGCGCCGCCTCGTCCGCTCCTACCTCAGGTTCGTCTGCGCCCACCCGCACCTGATCGACCTGCTGATCACCGAAACCGGCAACCTGCCGCCCGCGGAACGCCACCAGGCCCGCCAGGTCCAGCACGACTACCTCACCGAATGGGTGCACCTGAGCCGGCTCGTCGACCCCGGCCTCGACCCGGCTGTCGCGCGCATCCGGGTGCACGCCGTGCTCAGCATCGCCAACGACGCCGCTCGGATGCCCCGCCTGCACGACAATCCCGCCCTGCCCGCGGCGCTGGAGATTTTGGCCGACCGATTGCTCGAGGCTCCGCTCTGAACGTCGGACACTGGATGCCCACCCAGAAAATCATCGTCGCGAGGCACCGCGCGGCCGGCAATGGGGACCCCACCGGTGCTGAGCCGCGATCCCGGCGAGCACCTGTTCAGTTGGTGACGACCCGGCATCCGAGCCATCGCGCGGCTCCGCGCGCCGAGCGGGACAACGGCTCGGCCACGTTCAATACCAACGGGACGACACTCGCCCCGACCAGCAACTGCCGCGCAGACCGCTTGGTCGCAGGAAAAGCCCCGCACACCGACAATCGTCGAACCGCGACCAGCAGCGCCACAACGACGTCCCCGACGGACTCCCCTCCTACGTACTCCCAATCTCCCACCGCGGAGACCAATTTTTGCCAGCCGACCGGGCACACGCACCGATCACGCTCACCATCGGCGGCTGAACAGGCACCTCGACAAGCGGTTGCCGTCCAAGGTGACGGCGGCCCAGCTGGCGAGGAGTCAGGATTCGTGGGCGGTTCCGCACTGTCCATTGTGGCCGTTGACGGGTCGAGACGAGTCTGAGGCTTCCGGTAGCGCCATGTCGGAGATGCCTGGCGTTCGATCAGCCTTGTATGTCCGGAAAGCCGGGAATAACCTTCCAAGATGAGACGCTGGGGGACGAAACGTAAGCGCGGACCGCGGCCCTGGGCCGACCTGCACGAGGAGGAGTTGCGGGAAGCCGTCGATGGCCCTGATCCGCAGGACGCGGCCCATGCCATGACCGTCCTCGGTTACCACTGTGAGGGCAGGGACGAGTTGGCCGATGCCGAACAGTGGTACCGGCGGGCGCTGGCCACCGAGGATTCGGTCCATGCACCGATGGCGATGTTGCGGCTCGGCGGGATCCGCGAGCGGCAAGGTCGTCAGGACGAGGCCGTGCACTGGTTTCGGCTGGCTGCCGAGAGCGGAGAACCCGAGGTGGGGCCTGGTGCCGCGCTGCGGCTCGGTCTTGTTCTGGAGGGTCGCGGCGAAGACGAGGAAGCTGCGGAGTGGCTTCGCCGGGCCGTCGAGTCCGGCCAGCCGGGGACGGTCCCCGAAGCGTTGTTCTGGCTGGGGTCGCTGGCCCACAAGAACCACGACCTTGACACGGCCGAACACTGGTTGCGGCAGGCCGCGGACTCCGCCGCCCCGTCCGCAGTGAGCCGAGCGATGCATGAACTCGGCCTCATCGCCGACGAACGCGGCGAGCAGGGGGAAGCCACGCGCTGGCATCTCCAGGTGGTCGAGCACGGCGAGTTCGCGGCGCCGGACAGCATGCTCTGGCTGGCCGCCGACCAGCTGAAGCGCGGCGAACGCACCGAGGCGGTCGTATGGCTGCGCCGGGCCGCTGAAACCGACAATCCCCGAGTCGCCAAGGCTGCGCGCGCACTTCTGGAGAAGTTCTCAGACCTCCTCGGCGACTGAGACACGTCCGTCTCGATCAGGCGGCGCGGCAGAGATCTCGCGCAGCGCGAACTCAGTGTCCACTATGGACGTTGTTACGCGTCCACGGAGATCGCGGCTCCGGGGCAGACTGTGGCGGCTTCGCGGACGGTCGCGTGCAGTTCTTCGCCGGGGTGTTCGTCGAGCAGGAGCACGATGCCGTCGTCCTCGCGTTGGTCGAACACTTCCGGCGCGAGCAGCACGCAGGTGCCCGCGCCGCAGCACTTCGCTTCGTCCACGGTGACCTTCATCGGCGTTTCTTCCTTTCGTTCGGCGACGCGGTGACCGGTGCCTGCCACAGGCCGATCAGCGCGTCGATCAGGCCGGTGGCGGCGTCGTTCCAGTCGGATCGCGGGGTGGCGGTCTTCTCGGCGAGGGCGCGTTCGCGTTCGGCGGTCAGGTGGACCAAGAGAGTCCGGGTCATGTCGCTGCGTTCGGCGGCCGCTTCGGGCGGGAGGTCGGGCAGTCGTTGTTGCAGGCCCTCGACGATGCGCGCCAGCGACGGGGAGGACAGGGACTCCTCCACGACGATCGGGCGCAGCGTCGGATCTGCCATGGCCTGTTCGGCGAACCGGGCGTACCAGGTCGGGCTGCCCAGTGCGGCCAGATGCTCGGCCAGCGGACGCACCAGGCAGTCGAGCCAGTCCCGCAGGTCGGCGCTGTCGCCGATCTCGGCCAGCCGACGCTGCCGACGTTCCTCGATCGCGGCGGAGTGTTTGCGCGCGATCGCCCGGACCAGATCGGTTTTGGTGCCGAAGTGGTAGCCGACTGCGGTGTTGTTGCCCTGCCCGGCTGCTTCGCTGACCTGGCGGTTGGACACGGCGAGAATCCCGTGCTCGGCGAACAGGCGCTCGGCAGCGGTCAGGATCAGCTCCCGGGTCGCGTGCGCCCGAACCGGCGCGTCCCGGTCGGCGGCGTTGTTCCTCATGACTGTCACCATCGCACGGGCAGTTCCCGCAACCCGCCCACAGCCAGGCCCTCGATCCGGCGCAGTTCTGCTGCCGGGACGTCAAGTTCGAGCGACGGCAGCATTCGCAGCAGTACTTCGAGGGCTACCTGGAGTTCGGTGCGCGCCAGCGGCTGGCCCAGGCAGGCGTGCGCACCGGCGCCGAACGCCAGGTGCGGGTTCGGGCTGCGGTGCAGGTCCATGACGGCGGCATCGGTGAAGGCGGTCTCGTCGCGGTTGGCCGCGGCCATGCTGCACATCGCGGTGGTACCGCTGGGAAGCACGGTTCCGGCGACCTCGAAATCCTCTGTGAGATACCGCGACATGCCCACGCCCGCGTTCGCGTCCAGCCGCAGCGTTTCCTCGACCGCGGTGCGCACCAGCGACGGGTCGGCGAGCAGTTCCTCCCACCGCGTGCGGTCGGACAGCAGCATCGCGACCATCTTCGCGATCATGTTCGCCGTCGTCTCGTGTCCCGCGATCAACAACCCGATGCCGGTCGCGGTGAGCAGCGCGTCCGACCAATGCTGCCCGTCCGCGTCGGTGTCGGTGACCAGCGCGCTGAGCAGATCCTCCCCCGGCTCTGCGCGTTTCGCCGCGATGTGCGCGCCCATGTACCGGCCGAAGTCCGCTTGCGCGGCGTCGAATTCTTCCTGGGTGTAGCGGGTCATGCTGAGCATGACGTCCGACCAGTGCGCGAACCGGTCGCGGTCGGCGTCCGGGACGCCGAGCATGTCGCAGATGACCCACACCGGCAGCGGAAACGCCAGCCCCGCCTTCAGATCCGCCGGACCGCCCTTCGCGACCATCTCGCCGATCAGCTGCTCCGCCATCGCCGCGATCCCCGGCCGCAACGCGTTCATCCGCTTCGCCGTGAACCACTTCCCGATCATCCGCCGCCAGTTCAGATGCGCCGGACCGTGCTGCGGGATCACGGTCGCCATCTCGCTGTTGAACACCCCGCCGCTTTCGGTGTCCGCGACCCGCGCCGCGTCGTCGGCCGGGGTCGGACGGGTGAACCGCCGGTCCGAGAGCACGGCTTTCACATCGGCGTACCGGGTGATCAGCGCCGCCTCGTCCCCGCTCGCCAACGCGACCCGCGCGACCGGGCATCCCGCGCGCAGCTCCGCCCACTCAGCCGGAGGCTCCAACGCCCCCGGCTGCTCGAAGGGAAACCGCGGCAACTGCTCCACGTCGCTTTCGGGCATCGCAACCTCCTGCTCGCAACCGGCAACCGGCACGATCATGGCGAACCCGAGTTGTTAAGTCAATCAGCTGACTTAATTGGGTTGTCGGGCGGAGGCCGCGGCAGGTCGCGACCTTCTCCTCAGAACCAGTTCTTGACGTGCTCGAACCACTCGGGCTGCGCGGTGGCCAGGACCACCAGCAATACCCCGACGGCGATCGCGACGAACACCAGCGAGAACAGGAATCCCACCAGCCCGCGGGCCAGTCCGCCCGAACCGCGCCGGCGGTTGAGCTGGGCGTGGTAGGCGGCGTTGCGGGCGAAGGTGCTGCTGTTCTGCTGCACCTGCCGCTGGTAGTTCTGCTGGGCGTTCCGTCCGGCGGGCGTGGTCATGGTGGCTCCCCTTCGTCGATGTCGGCGTCGCGGTCCGCGGCGGCCTGCGACCAAGGTGTCAGCGGCGCGCGCCGTGCGAATCCGTGCTGATACGGAAAGCCGGTACGGAAAACCGGGTCAGGAGCGCTGGGCGGACCAGGCGGCGATCTGGGTGCGGTTGGCCAGGCCCAGTTTGCCCAGGATGTGCTGGACGTGGCTTTCCGCCGTGCGCTCGGAAATGTGCATCAGCGCGGCGATCTGCTTGTTCGTCAGCCCTTGCGCGACCTGCGCCGCGACCTCGGCTTCGCGCGGCGTCAGGCCGGCGGGTGCGTCGCCGCGGAGGGTCGCCGCCAGTTCGTCGGCACGGCGTCGCAGCGGTGCCATCCCGAGCCGTGCGGCCGACGACGTCGCGGTCGCGCACAGCGCGGCGGCTTCCTCGACGTCGCCCGGACGACGGCGGCGCGCCAGCACCTGGGCCAGCTCGAACCGGGCGTGGGCGGCGTGCGGCGCTATGCCGGCCGTGTCGTTGGCGGTGATCCCGAGCCGGATCTCGCGGACGGCCTCGTCCAGTCGCCCGCAGGTCGCCTCCGCGATTCCCAAGTAAGTCCGTACGGAGCCGACGTTCGTCACGGTCCCGGCACCTCCGGTGACGAACAGGTCGGCGGCGGGCCGCAGGCGGGCGGCCAGGTCCGCCGCCACCTCCGGCTCGTCGAACATCGCCGCCAGTTCGGCCCTCGTCGCGAGCGACGGGAGCAGTGCGGGCTGCGGAAAAGCGTCGGGGCCGGCGGAGCGGCGCACGATGCGCCGGGCACGCTCGAAATCGCCCCGCTGCGCCAGATAAAGCGCGTAGACCGGCGAGGCGAACGCGGGCGTGTAGCGGTCGAACAGCTCGAACTCCTCGGCGGTGAGCAGGTCGCCGCGGCCGACGAGACCGTCGATGATGAGCAGCACGAACAACGAAACGCCGCGCACCGAGTCGTGCGTGCGGCCTTCGATCAGCCGCACGCACTTTCGGACCGTCTCGACGGCGTCGTCGAACCGGCCCCGGGCGACCTCGACGGCGGCCACCGCGCGCAGGTACTGCCATTGGGCGAGCGGCCTCCGCAACCGGTCGGTCAGCAGCCGCATCGGCCCCAGCGCCGCCTCCGCGTCGTCGACCCGGCCGAGCATCATGTACCCGTCGAACCGCCAGAGCCAGCCCCACAGCGTGGTCTCGTCGTCCTGTTCGGACTGGCCGAGCGCGTGCATCCGCTCGGCCAGCTCGAGCCGTTCGTGCACGCCGTCCGGGCCCGAGCGCGCCATCTGCCGGGACCGCAGCGCCGAGCGGAGCACCTGGGTGTCGCCGAGCCGTTCCGCCATCGCGAGCGCCTCGCCGGACACACGCTCCGGGTCGACGCCGCCGACGAATCCGGCCTCGCCCGCCAGCAACGCCAGCAGCCGGGCGCGCATCGGGCTGTCCTCGTCGGGCAGCTGGGCCAGTGCCTCGGCGGCCAGCCGGTCGCCGCGGAAGCCGCCCCACGGATCGGAAAGCCCTTCCATGGCAAGGGAAACCGACCCGAGCGCGTACGGGTCGCTCGCTTCGCGCGCGGCGTCGGCCGCCCGGGCGAGGACCGCTCCGGCGGGCTGGATGTCGCCGTTGCGGGTCAACGCGGTGGCCTGCCGCAGCAATAACCGTCCCCGGTCGCCGGGCGACAGCGGCGCGCCGGCGTCCAGCGCCTGCTGGTAAAGATCGGCGGCCTGCTCCCAGGCGAGGCGGTCCAGCGCCAGGTCGCCCGCGCGCTCCGCCCACGCGACGGCCTCGCCCGGCTCCCCCACCGGCAACGACGCCAGCCAGTGGTGCGCGATTTCCGCGGCCCGTTCGGCGGCGTCGGGACGAGCGGCCAGCCAGGTCGCCATCCGGGCGTGCGCTCCGGCGCTGGTCGCCGTCGGCAGGTCGGCTCGCGCGGCTTCCCGGATGAGGTCGTGGCGAAAACGCCAGCCGTCGCCGCGGACGAGCAGACCCGCGGCACCTGCCTCGTCGAGCGCGCCGAGCACGGCCTCGACCGGACGGTCGGTCACCGCGGCCAGTTCCGGCGCCGCCGGCTCGCTGCCCAGCGCGGCGGCGATGGCGATCAGCTCTCGGCAGCAGCCGGTGAGCCGGGCCAGCCGCGCGCGGACGGTGTCGAGCACGCCGTCGGGCAGCGTGTCGCTTTCGAGCAGCGGGGCCAGTTCGTTGACGAAGAACGGATTGCCTCCGGTGCGGCGGCTGACGACGGCGGCCACGTCCGGAGACACTTCCTCGCCGGTCGCGAGTTCGAGCTGGCGCTGGACATCCGAAGGCGGCAAGCCGACCAGGCGGACGCGGGACTGTCCAGCTTCGTGGGCCAGCGCCGCCAGCGCCGAGATCAACGCCTCTCGGCCGCCGGTCTCGGTGTCGCGATAGGTGGCCACGAGCAGCAGCCTCGACCGCGACATCCCGCGCGCGGCGTGCACCAGCAATGCCAGCGACGCCACGTCGGCCCACTGCAGGTCGTCGAGCACCAGAAGCAGCCCGTCCGGCTCGGCAGCGTCGCGCAACTGGCCCGCGACGGCTTCGAACGCCTCGAAGCGAGCAGTCGCCGAGTCGGCCGACGGGTCGCCTTCGGCGAGCGCGGCGGGCAGTGTGCCGCCCAAATCGCGCACGAGCTGCCGGAAGATCCAGTACGGCGGGCTGCCTTCGTCGTCGCTGGCCCGGCCCCAGGCGACCGGGACGCCCAGCGCCGCGGCCCGCGCGGCGGTCTCCTGGGCCAGGCGGGTCTTGCCGATCCCGGGCTCGCCGGTGATCAGGACGAGCTGGCCGCGCCCGGACCGCGCCTCGTCGAACCGGGCGGCGAGCAGTTCGGCCTCGCGGGCCCTCCCGACGAACTCGCCTGTCATGCCCAGAACCATAAGGTTCGCCCTGCTGGTCCGCCTAGGCGTGGGAAAGCACTTTCCCGCCCCGCGCGTACACGGCGACGACCCGCCGCAGCGCCGCCGGATCGGCCAGCGGGTCGCCGTCGACGGCAAGGAGGTCCGCGTCGAATCCCGGCGCGACGCGGCCCTTGCGATGCCCGAGCCCGCACACCCCGGCCGCCACGGACGTCATCACGCGCAGCGTTTCGGCCGGGCTGAGGCCGATGCCGCGCAGCATCACCGACGCGGTCGCGAGGACACCGTGCGGCTTGACCGGCGCGATGCCCGCGTCGGTGCCGGCGACGAACGGCGCGCCCAGCTCGTGCAGCCGCCGCAGGTTGCGCGTCAGGGCGGGCAGCCGGCTCGCGATCTCCGGCGGCGGTGCGATGCCGGGTACCGGCTCCATGCCGACCGTCGCCCCGACGACGACGCGCCGCGCGGCGATGCCGGCCATCAGGTCCTCGCGCACGTCGACGCCGGCCGCGGACCAGAACGTCACGTGCTCCATGCCGTCGACCCCGGCGGCCAGCGCGTCGGCGATCGCCGGGGTGCCGTGCGCGTGCGCCGTGACCGGCAGGCCGTGGCGGTGCGCCTCGTCGACCGCCGCGCGCAGCACCTCGACGTCGAACTGGGCGCACTCCTGGCGCGTGCCGGGGGTCATCGTGCCGCCGCTGGCCATGATCTTGACGACGTCCACCCCGTTCGCGACGTGCTCGCGCACGGCCTTGCGGACGCCGAACTCGGTCGGCTCGGCGACCCCGCCGAGGAAGTGGCAGTGCCCGGACGGCGTGGTGATCGGCGGTCCGGCCGCGACAATCGTCGGCAGATCCGGCCGGCCGCGCAGCCGCAGGGACAGGTAACCGCGGTCGCCAAGGTCGCGAACGGTCGTCACGCCCGCCCGCAGCGAGGCCCGGCCCGCCTCCGCCATCGCGGCCAGCGCCTCGTCGTCAGAGCGGGCCGCGAGCGCGCCCACGGCGTCGGCGCTGGCATCGAACGCCAAGTGGACATGGGTGTCGATCAGCCCGGGCAGCAACGTCGCCCCGCCGAGATCGACGACGGGCACGCCCGCGGGCGGCGCCGCACCGGCCTCGACCGAGCGGATCACCGGCCCGTCCAGCACCACGAGCGGGTCGGCGAGCAACCGGGATCCGGTGCCGTCGAAAAGCCACGCGGCGCGTATCGCGGTGAGCTCGCGCCGCTCGGTGACAATCAATCGGGTCATGCGGACGACAGTCGCGGGTCGGCCGCGCGGGCGCGTCCGCAGTTGTACGGAAATCCGCTACGCAATTGAGCTTTCGAGCTCACGCCGGGAAAAGCAGGCTAGCCAGCAGAACGTGCACCGCAGTACCGCCGACGATGCTCAGTACTGCGTTGCGCCGCCACAGATGCAGGGCGATCGTCACCGCCAGCGCGATGGTCGGGGCGAGGGCGCTCGGGGACGTCCATGACACGTCGCGCAGGCAGTAGACCAGCAGGATCACCATGACGCCCGCTGGCATGCGGGTGCTCAGGTACTGCACGGTCCGGCTGGCGCGCAACGGGGCCAGGACGGCGAACGGGAGCGCGCGCAGGCCCCACGTGACCGCGGCGGATACCGCGACCGCGGCGAGGAGGTAGGCGGGGTCAGGCATTGCTCACGCTCCGTTCGGCGACGAGGCCGCGGACGACCAGGCCTCCGACGAACAGCACGAACGCCGCCAGCAGCATCTGCCCAGGGAAGACCACGCGGGCGACGACCGCGCTCAGTGCGGCGAGGACGGGGGTCGGGAGGTCGCCCTTGCGGTCGCGCACGGCGTCCAGCGCGAGGACGACGAACAAGGCGGTCATGGCGAAGTCCAGGCCGACGACACCGCTCGGGATCAGCGCGCCGAGCAAGCCGCCTGCGGTGGCTCCGCCGACCCAGAACAGGTGCAGGAACAGTTGCAGCCACAGGATTCGCGCGCCGTTCCATTCGCGGGCGGCGTCCGTTGTGGACAGTGCGTAGGCCTCGTCGGTGAGGGCGAACGTGCTGTACGCGCGTGCTCCGCGGCCGCGTACCCGGTGCAGCGGGAAGGACAGCGCGTAGAAGACGTGCCGGACGTTGACCAGGAACGCCGAGAGCCCGATCGACGCCAGCGGAGCCGCCGTCGCGGCCAGGCCGATGAGCAGGAACTCGAACGAGCCCGCGTAGATGAACGTGGTGAAGACGGTCGCCCACCACCAGGCGAGGCCCGAATGCGTGAGGAACGCGCCGAACGCGAGTCCGAGCGGGACCAGGCCGATCCCGACGGACCCGCAGTCCTTCAGCGCGGCCAGCGCGGGCGAGCGATCACGAACAGCCAGGTCGGAGACGGTTTCCACGCTTGGAACACTACGTCAGTCCGGGGCTAATTTGGTGTCCGATCATGGCGCTAGAATGGGTCGGTGAGCAATGTAGTTAGGCTGGATGCGCTGGATCGGGATATTTTATTTCACCTGCGTCAGGACGGCAGGCTGACCAACGTCGAACTCGCCAAACGCGTCGGGCTCACTCCTCCCCCTTGCCTGCGCCGGGTCAAGCGCCTCGAGGACGCCGGAGTGATCGCCGGCTACCGCGCGGTGATCGACCCGGCCACCGTCGGCCGGGGGCTGGAAACGCTCATCGACCTCGAGGTCTACGCGACCGACCGGGCGACGATCGAGGCGCTCGAGGACACCATCGCCTCCTACGAGGAGGTCATCGAGTTCCGCCGTCTGTTCGGCCGCCCCGACTACTTCATCCGCGTCGCGGTCGCCGACCACGCCGCGTACGAGGAGTTCCAGACCCGGAAGCTTTCCGGCCTGCCGGGCGTCCTGCGGGTCACGTCGCACCTGACGATGAAGAAGATCAAGGGCGACGCCTGAGTCCGGTGGCACGATCTCCGCGGTGCCGTCCGGAGTTGAACCGGTGAAGCGCGACGGCTGGCACGAACCGGATCGCCCACTCGGAGCGGGGCCCGCGGCAGGGCCCCGTTTGCCGTGTCAGGGGCCGGAAATCCCTCCCTCTGAGACAGGTGAGTGATTCGAGGTGGGCACCATGGACGAAAACCTGGCCTGGCAGATCGCGCTGGCACTGCTCCGGGTTGCGATCTCGTGGGTGGCGCAGCAGACAAGGCCGATGCCGGTGCCTCCCCGGCTCGGGCGTCGCGCTGCGCCGGGAAAGACCCGCTGAACTCCCCGGTGCCGGGTCGGGCGTCGATGCCCGGCCCAGCGTTCGGTTCCTCCAGGAGTTCCGCGGTCAGTCCATCCGCAAAACAACTTTGCCGAGCTTGCCCGGAGAACCCAGCCGGACATAAGCGTCACGCGCCTGCTCCAGCGGATAAACGCTGTCCACCGGCACCGTGAGCCGCCCCGCCGCGAGTGCGCCAAGGAGTCCTTCCCGCACCCGGGTCGCGAGCACCGCCTTCTCGACCGTGCTGCGGGCGCGGATCGTCGACCCGAGCACCCGGCCGCGGGCGCGCATCAGGTCGAACAGGCGCAGGGACGCCTCCTCCCCCGCACCGACTCCGATGACCAGGATCCGGCCGTACGGCTTGAGCCACCGCACGCGGCGCAGGCAATCCTTGCCACCGACCAGTTCCACGACGATGTCGTACGGGCCGTGTTCCTCTTCTTGCTCCGGCGTCACGACGGTCGCGTCGGGAGCCAAGGCCTGGACAGCGGCGTGCGCCTCCGGGCGGCGCACGCTCGCGACGACATCAGCTCCGGCGAGTGCGGCGACCTGGAGCATCGCGGTGCCGACGCCGCCGGCCGCGCCGGTGATCAGGACTCGGTCGCCGGGGCGGACGTCGGCCTGGTCGACCAGGCCGTCCCAGGCGGTGCTGAACGCTTCGGGGAAACCGGCCGCGTGGACGTCGTCGACCGAGTCCGGGATCGGCAGCAGCAGGCTCGCCGGGACCGCGATGCGTTCGGCGTGGGCACCGCCGCCCACTACGGCCATGACGCGGTCTCCGGCGGACCAAACGGCCGTGGCCGATTTTTCGACCGCCCCGGCGATTTCGAGTCCGGGGATGTCCTCCGGCCAACCCGGCGGGGCGGGGTAGGTGCCTCGGGCCTGCTGCAGGTCCGCCGCGTTCAACCCGGCCGCGCGGATCCGGACCACGACCTGGTCGCCGTCCGCGGCCGGATCGGGTGCCTCGCCGAGTTCGAACTCGCCGTTCCTGATTTTCACCGCGCGCATGCGTGTTCCCCTCGCCCGAATAGCTCCCGCCGCTGCGGGAAATCACGCCACGACGTTAGCGCTCCGGCTTCCCGGCACGGCCGAGCGAGCCAGCGCCTGTCCCAGCCACTCGTTGATCACCCGCGTCGATTCGTGCCCCGGCTGGTCGGTCAGCGGGACCGGCCGGTGTTCGGGCCAGCTCGCGGCCAGCGTCGCCGGATCGGGTATCGGGCCCAGTGCGGTCAGCAGGGCGGGCAGGGTCGGGTGGAAGCGGGCCGGGCGGCCGGCTGATCGGAGGGACCAGCCGGCCGGTCCGGCGGTGACGCGGACGCCGGGGCGCAGCGTCGACAGCCGAGCCGCGACAACGGTGCGGGCGTAGCTTCCCGACAGCACGCCGGTGAGCCAGTCCGTTCTGACAGTCCCGCAACTGCCGCACATCAGGGCATCACGTCGCCGCTGTTCGGGCCGAGCACCTGGCCGACATACAGGTTGCCGCCGGGGTTGGAGGCGAGCAGGACGGCGGTCGGCGCGATTTCCTCGACGGTGCCGAAGCGGCCGAGCGGCAGTTCCGCGGCTTTCGCCGAGCGCCAGTCGTCGCTGATTCCGGCCAGCAGCGGCGTTTCTACCGGGCCGGGAGCGATGGCGTTGACCAGCACGCCTCGGCTCGCCGCTTCCAGGGCGATCGACTTGGTCATCGCGATCACCCCGGCCTTCGCGGCGGCGTAGTGCGCGAGACCGACGCCACCCTTGATGCCCAGTTGCGACGCGACGTTGATGATCCGTCCGTCGCCGCGTTCGAGCATCGGGCCCAGCACTGCGCGGTTGAGCAGGAAGACACTGGTCAGGTCGATGTCGATAGTCTGCTGCCAGGTCTCTAGCGGCATCGTGTCGGCGGGAGCCTCGGTCAGCAACCCGTGCGAGGTCACCAGGACGTCGATCCGGCCGAGCAGACGGGTCGCCTCGGCGACGCCGTCCGCGACCGCTTGTTCGTCGGACGCGTCCATGACCACGGCACCGGTCGCGCCGAGTTCCGCCGCGCGTTCGGTGACCCGCGGCTGGACGTCGGCCAGCACGACGGTCGCTCCGGCGGCGACGAAGTGCTCGGCGATCGCGCGGCCGATGCCGCTCGCCGCGCCGGTGACCAGCGCGGTCCGGCCGACGAGCGGACTGGGGTCGATCATGGGAATCCTTCCGGTTTCGGTGGTGCGCTAGCGATCACGGGCTCAATCCCGCATCGCGACGGTGAGCGCGCCGTCGACCGTGATCGCCTGGCCGCTGACGTACGAAGCCGCCTCCGAGCTGAGGAACTCGATCACGCTGGCGATCTCCTCCGGCCTCCCGACCCGGCCCCACGGGATCGTGGCACCGGCCCGGCGAAGTCCTTCAGGGCCAAGGGAATTGGCCGCGTCCAGCGACTGCGGCGTCTCGATCAGGCCCGGGACGATCGCGTTCGCCCGGATTCCGCGCGGTCCGAACTCGACCGCGAGGCTGCGGATCAACCCGAGCACGCCTGCCTTCGCGGTGGCGTAGTGCGCGTGCTCCGCCCAGCCGTACACCCCGCCGGCGATCGACGAAATGGCCACGATCGAACCGCCCCCGCGCAGGTGCGGGGTCGCCGCCCGGGCGAGCCGCATCACGCCGTGCAGGTCGACTTGCAGGACTTCGTCCCACTGGTCGTCCGTCATCGTGTCGAAGGCGGCGCGGCGCAGGATTCCCGCGTTGGCGATCACGTGGTCGACCCGGCCGAAGGCGTCCAGGGCCGCGGCCACGAAGGCTTGCGCCGACGCGGTCCGGCTGACGTCGAGTTCGACGATCAGCCCGGTGCCGCCCGCCTGCTCGACCCCGGCCAGCGTTTCCTCCGGATCGTGCGGGTCGCCGGGGAAACTGCCGATCACGACCCGGTCGCCGCGCGCTGCCAGGCGGATCGCGGCGGCCCGGCCGATGCCGGACGCCGCGCCGCTGATCACTGAAACCGCCGTCATGCCGCTTCCGCTTTCGTTCCGGCCGGGCGCACCGCGGCCCCGGCGTCGGGGGTCACTGTCTTGGTGCCCAGCATGATCAGGCCGGACGCGAACGTCCCGAGCGCGCCGACCAGCAGGGCGGCCGTGGAGAACGACATCGCGTCCGCGACCAGTCCGGTCAGGATCAGGCCGCCGACGATCGCGCCGGGCTGGCTCATCGCGCCGATGAACGTGCTTCCGGTCGCGCGGCAGTCGGTGTCGTAGCACTCGGCCTGGAAGAACATGATCGCGGCGTACGGGCCGAGCAGGAAGAACAGCCCCAGCATGTAGGTGACCAGCACGTAGGCCGGGTTCTCCGGGCCGACCAGCATCGCGGCGAAGAAAACGCCCGCCAGCAGCCAGCCGGTCACGATCACCTTCTTGCGGCCGAACCGGTCGCCCAGCCAGCCGTGCGTGAGGTAGCCGAGCGCGCCGACCAGGTTCGACACCACGACCAGCACCAGCGCGTTGCCCGCCGAGATGTGCTTGCCGGATTCCAGCACCGTCGTGCCGAGCACCGAGAAGGTCTGGATGCCGAACCAGTTCACCAGCCAGGCCAGCGACAGCATGATCGTGTTCCGCAGGTGCTTGCCGGAGAAGATCCGCTTGAACGGCGCCGCGTGCTGCTCCTCGAGCCCGACCCGCGCGGCGAAGGCCGACGCCTCGTCGCCGCGGCCCTCCTTGCGCAGCCGCCGCAGCGTCTGCTGGGCGACGAACTGCGGGCTTTCCTTCAGCCGCAGGCACAACAGCGCCACCACGAACGCCGGGATCGTCGCCAGCAGGAACGCGATCCGCCAGCTGCCGGGGCCGAAGACCGCGGTGATCAGGCCGACGAACGCGGCCGCCAGCAGCGCGCCCAGCGGCCAGCCGGTCTGCACGATCGAATAGACGAAACCCTGATGGCGCTTGATCTTCCGGTCCTCGGTCAGCGCGTAGAGCTCGTTGAGGTAGGTCGCGTTCACCGACTGCTCGGCGAGCCCGAGGCCGCTGATCCCGCGGACGCCGACCAGGCTCGCGGCGCCCGCGGTCGCGGCCGTCGCGGCCGAGGACAACGCGGTGCCGCCGACCGAGATGATCATGCCCTTGCGCCTGCCGAGCCGGTCGACCAGCGGGCCGACCGCCAGCACCACGACGAAGGTGCCGACACTGACCAAAGTGGACACCAGCAGCGCGAAACTCGCGTCCCAGTGGAAACTGTCGGAGATCCGGGGCAGCAGGGTGCCGAACATGATGAAGTCGTAGACCGCGACGGCCCAGGCGAAAAAGGCGATCTTGGTTGCCCGTCTGGTCTCCTTGACCGAGACGGCGGGCAGCCCGCTCCCGGGTGCTGGGGTGGTCATCTGGACGCTCCTGTCGTGAGCCGGGTCAGGCGGTGCGCGGGAAACGCGCCTGGAAGTCCTGCGCGATCTGGTCGAAGGTCGCCCAGCGGACGCCCTCGTGCCCGTTGATGTGCTCGATCAGCCGCTCCAGCATCAGCAGCACCTGCGGGCGGCCGGACACGTCGGGGTGCACGGTGAAGGTGAAGACCGCGTAGTCGAGTTCGCGGTAGACCCAGTCGAACTGGTCGCGCCAGATCTCTTCGAGGTGGCGCGGGTTGACGAAGCCGTGGCTGTTCGGGCTGGACTTGACGAACATCATCGGCGGCAGGTCGTCGAGGTACCAGCTGGCCGGGATCTCGACCAGGTCGGTCTCGGCGCCGCGGACCAGCGGCTTCATCCAGGTCGAGGCCGGCTTGTCGTAGTCGATCTTGCTCCAGGAGTCGCCGACCCGGACGTAGTACGGCGTGAAGTCGCGGTGCATCAGCGAGTGGTCGTAGCGGATCTTCCGCTCCACCAGCAGTTCGTTGGTGACCGGCGAGAATTCCCACCACGGCGCGACGTACCCGGTCGGCCGCGTGCCGGTGCGCGCCTGGATCAGCTCCAGGCAGTAGTCGAGGATCTCCGATTCCTGCGCGCGGGTCATCGCGATCGGGTTCTCGTGGCTGTAGCCGTGCAGGCCGATCTCGTGGCCCGCCGCGACCACCTGCTCGAACTGCTCGGGGAAGGTTTCGATCGAGTGGCCGGGCCAGAACCAGGTCGCCGGGAGGCCGTAGCGAGCGAGCAGCTGGTTCAGCCGCGGCACGCCGACCTCGCCGGCGAAGATGCCGCGCGAGATGTCGCCCGGCGAGTCCTCGCCGCCGTACGACCCGAGCCAGCCGCCGACGGCGTCCACGTCGATGCCGAAGGCGACGAAAATTTCCTTGGCCATGCTCAGATTCCTTTCTCACGGTTCGCGCGGCGGCGCAGCCGGTCGGCGGCGTCGTCGGCGGGAAAACGGGACAGCAGCAGCGCGAGCAGGATCCGCGTCTGCGTGAACGGGAGGGCGGTCGCCGGGACCGCGCCGGCGGCGATCGCGTCGACCGCGCCGCCGCTGCCGTAGATGGCGGCACCCGGTCCGAACGGGACCCGGCTCGACAGCGCCACGACGGTCCCGGCGTCGACGGCCGTGCGCAGCGAGCGCAGGTAGCCGCGGTTGAGGTTCCCGGAACCGGTCCCGGCCAGCACGATCCCGGGCGTCCGCTGCTCGACGAGGTGGTCGAGCAGTTCCGGGGTCGCGCCGGGCGAGAGGGTCAGCGTTTCGACGCGGAGCGAGCCGAATCCGGGACCGGGCAACGGAAGCGGCGCGGACCGGACCGGCCGGGCGGTGATCAGCGGGCCGTCGTCGAGCACCTGCCCGATCGGTCCGCCGGACTGCGCGGCGAACGGCTGCGGCAGCAGGGTGTGCGCCTTTCGCAGGCCCCGCGCGGCGAAAAGCTCGCCGGCGAACGAGACCAGCACGCCGAGCCCGCGGGCCTCGGGCGCGGCCGCGACGGCGATCGCCTGCCGCAGGTTGCGGGGCCCGTCGGAGCCGTCGCGGTCGGGCGCGATCTGCGCGCCGGTGAGCACCACCGGCCGGTCGTCGTCGTGGACCAGGTCCAGCAGGAACGCCGTCTCCTCGATCGTGTCGGTGCCGTGGGTGAGGACGATGCCGTCCACCTCGGGGCGGGCCAGCTGGGCGCGCACCGCCTCGGCGATCGAGGCCAGGTCTTCCAGAGTCAGGTTGAACGAGTTCTCCCGCAGCACGTCGACCGGTTCGACCTTGACGGCGGGGTCTTGCCCGGCCGCCGCGAGCAGCGCGCCGGCTCCGTCGGCGGCGACCGAGGCTCCGCCGGGACCCGTGCGGGAGGCGATGGTGCCCCCGGTGGCCAGGACCACGATGTGCGTCATGGGCGTTGAGTGTGAGCTACACAAACGTTTGTGTCAATCGTTTGTGTCAATCGTTTGTGGCGAGGTGCGCGCGGGCCGGGCATACTGAAGCCCGACGACAGGAGGCAGATGCCCGCGACCGTGCGGCCCTTCACCCAGCGGATGATCGCCGAGGACGTGGGCGTCAGCGTGACGACGGTGTCCCGGGTGCTCAATCCGGCGGAAGAGCATCCGGAGCGCTGGGCGTCGCCGGAGAAGGTCGCGGCGATCCTCGACTCGGCCGAGCGCAACGGATACCGCCGCAATCCGCACGCCGCGAGCCTGCGCACCGCCCGGTCGAACGTGATCGGCGTGCTGGTCCCCCGGCTGCAGGACTTCGTGCTGGCGACGATCTACGAGGGCATCGACGAGGCCGCGACCGAGGCCGGGATCTCGACCTACGTCACGAACTCGCTCGACAACCCGGAACTGCAGCGCCAGCGCACCCAGCAGATGCTGGACCGCCGGGTGGACGGGCTGATCTTCGGCGACGCGCACTCCGACGACACGTTCCTCGACGGCCTCGCCGAAACCGGCGTCCCGTTCGTGCTGACCTCGCGCAGGCTCGGCAGGCACGTCTCGATCACCTGCGACGACCCGGCGGGCGGGCGGCTGATCGCCGACCATCTGCTGGAGACCGGCCGCCGGGACGTCGCGATCGTCGCCGGGCTCCCGTTCGCGTCGACCGCGCAGGAACGGACCCAGGGGCTGGTCGACCGCTTCGCCGAGGCCGGGATCGAAATTCCCGCGCACCGCATCGTCTACAACGGCTTCGACGCGGCCGCCGGACGCGAGGCCGCCGATCAGCTGCTGGCGCGCAAGCCCTATCCGGACGCGATCTTCGCGACCAACGACTTCGCCGCGATCGGCGCGATGGGTTCCTTGCGGGACAAGGGACTCCAGATCCCCGAGGACGTCGCGCTGGTCGGCTACAACGACACTCCCCTCGCCGCGTCGATCTCCATCCCGCTCACCACGATCCGGTCGCCGATGCACGAGATGGGACGCCGGGCGCTGGCGACGCTGCTGCGCAAGCTGGCCGGGCAAGAGGTGGAATCGGAGCGGCTGCAGCCGGAGCTGATCGTGCGGGCGTCGACGGTCGGGTGAGTTCCGCAGAAGTCTGTGAGGGGAACCCTGAGGGAATCTGGGTGGATTCGAGGGGTTGTTGCAACGCGGGTGGTTCAACTGGTTTCGGCGAGGAGTGTAGCGAGGCGTTCGGCTGGGGTGTCCCAGTTGAGTGTTTTGCGGGGTCGGCGGTTGAGTTGTGCGGCGACGGCGGCGAGGTGTTCGGGGGTGTGGACTGAGAGGTCGGTGCTTTTGGGGAAGTACTGGCGCAGCAGGCCGTTGGTGTTTTCGTTGCTGCCGCGTTGCCAGGGGCTGTGGGGGTCGCAGAAGTAGACGGGGATGCCGGTGGCGACGGTGAATTCGTGGTGGCGGCCCATTTCGCTGCCCTGGTCCCAGGTCAGGGATCGTCGCAAGTGCGCGGGCAGGGTCGCGGCGGTGTCGGCGAGGGCGTCGCGGACGGCGTCGGCGCCGCGGCCGTCGGGCAGCGCGACGAGCAGGGTGTAGCGGGTGGAGCGGTCGACGAGGGTGGCGATGGCGGAAGCGTTGTCCTTGCCGATGATCAGGTCGCCTTCCCAATGGCCGGGGACGGCGCGGTCGGCGGCTTCGGCGGGCCGGTCGCTGATCATGACCATGGGTTCGGCGAAGCGGGGCCGGCGTTGTTCGCCGCTGGCGCGGGGTTTGCGCATGGTGCGGCCGGTGCGCAGGGCGCGGGCCAGCTCGCGGCGCAGTTCGCCGCGGCCTTGGACGTAGAGGGCCTGGTAGATCGTTTCGTGGGTCACGTGCAGCTCCGGCCGGTCGGGGTGGTCGCGGCGCAGCCGGGCGGCGATCTGCTCCGGGCTGAATTTGTCGGTCAGCATCGCCTGCACCCGGTCCCGCAGTTCGGGGCAGGCCGCGATCTTGCCTGTTTTCGGTCGCGGACGCCGTGCCCGGGCGAGGTCGTGGGCGGCGTGGGGCCGGTATTCGCCGCAGGGGCGGGCGTTGCGGGCGATCTCCCGGCTGATCGTGGACGGGCTGCGGCCCAGCTCGGCCGCGATCGCCCGCCGCGAGCGGCCCGCCGCCAGCCCGTCCGCGATCGCGATCCGCTCGCCCGCGCTCAGGAACCGGCCCGAGTCCGGCCCGGGCCGCGCGGCCGGACGCGCGGTCGCGCCCGCCCGGCTCGGCCGCCCGTGCCGCCAATAGTGCCCGGTCCTGCGGTCGACCCCGACCCTGCGGCACGCCTCGACCGTGCCCACGCCCTCCGCCACAAGATCAAAATAGCGGCGGCGTTCCGCCGCCAGCCTCACCCGGCCCCGCGGAGCCCGACCACGCCCGACCACGACCACTGCAACCCCTGCACAACTCAGGCGTTGCAACCACCACTAGAACCCAAGCTGATTCCCGCAGGGTTCCCCTCACGACCGGTCCGCGACGCGGTGGCAGGTCACGATTGCCGGTCCATGGAGCCCCAGTCCGCGGGGGCTTCCTGATCGACCAGCCGCAGCGCTTCGTGCATGACGGCGTCCTCGATCCAGGCCAGCGGCTCCGCGTCCACGACCAGCGGCTCGTTGTCCGGGCCCCGCGCGATCTCCCTGCCCCGCAACAGCCACGGACGCACGCCGGGGCCGCCGCGTTCGCGCAGGTGCTGGTAGTCGTGCAGGCGCCGGGCCAGCCACAGCCGGAGCGAGCGGCCGCGCCACCACAGCTGCCGCGCCAGCGAGTTCGCCGACAGTCCCGGCAGCAGCATCCCGGTGAGCCCGTCGCGGCTTTCCTCGCCGGAGCGCAGGTCCGCGTCCGGGCCGCGCGACCACCGGACGTACAGGTCGTCCTCGCCGGCCCGGCGGAACGCCGAGACCAGTTCGTCGAGGTCGCGCACGACGGGCAGCCGGTTGTCCCATTCCGTCATGGGCCCGGGATTACCCGCGTCCGGCGGAGGCAACCTCAGCGGGCGACGACCCGCACGCCCCGCAGCAACGGATCCACCGGATCGGGCAGGAACATGCCCGCGGCGACCCCGCTTCGCAGGTAGTCGAGCATCGGCCGGGTCAGCACCTCGCCGGGCAACACCGCCGGGACACCCGGCGGGTACGGGCTCATCGTTTCCGCGACAATCCGTCCAGCGGAGGCAACCTCAGCGGGCGACGACCCGCACGCCGCGCAGCAACGGATCCACCGGATCGGGCAGGAACATACCCGCAGCCACCCCGCTTCGCAGGTAGTCGAGCATCGGACGGGTCAGCACCTCGCCGGGCAGCACGGCCGGGACGCCGGGCGGGTACGGGCTCATCGTTTCGGCGACGATCCGTCCAGCGGCCTTCTCGACCGGGATCTGTTCGGCCGGGCCGAAGAACGCGTCGCGCGGCAGCATCGCTTGGTCCGGTTCCAGGTCCTCGGGCGCGGGCAGGTCCACCGGTTTCGCGCGGGGCAGCTCATCGGCGTGATCGGACAACGCTTGCAGCGCCTCGACCAGCCGGGCGGCCGTCTCCTCGTCGTCGCCGACGGTCAGCTGGGCGGCGATCCGGCGATGGTCGGAGAGTCCGACGTCGACCCGCTGGTGTTCGCGCAGCCAGTGGTTCGCGTCGTAGCCGGAGCAGCCGAGGCCGGACACGTCGATCAGCATTTTCAGCGGATCCCGGTCGTCCGCCCGGCCGGGGCCGAGGAGTTCGGCGTCGCCCAGCACGGTGATCCCGGCGATTCCGGCCAGCCGCTTCCGGGTGTCCGCGGCCAGCTCCAGCACAGTGTCGAGCAGGCCTTTTCCGTGCTCGACCATCTGCCTGCGCCAGCCGTCGAGTCCGGCGTAGACGAGCGACGACGGGCTGGTCGTGTCGAGCAGGTCGGCGCGCATGGCGAGCACGTCGGCGTCGACCAGGTCGCCGCGCAGGTGGTAGACCGAGCCCTGTTCCAGGCCCGCGCCCATCTTGTGCACGCTCGTCACGCACAGGTCGGCGCCCGCGTCCATCGCCCACGCCGGCAGGTCCGGGTGGAACGGGAAGTGCGCGCCCCAGGCTTCGTCGACGATCAGCGGCGCCCCGCGCTCGTGGCAGATCCGCGCGACGCCGCGGATGTCCGCGCAGGACCCGTAATCGGTCGGCGTGATCAGCAGCATTCCCTTCGCTGCCGGGTGTTCCGCGAAGGCCGCCTCGGTTTCTTCCGGACCGGGCGGATGGGCGAAGTGCAGGGTCCGGTCCCAGCGCGGGGACACCCACACCGGCCGGACGCCGCTCAGGATGAGCCCGGCGACCACGGATTTGTGCACGTTCCGGGAAATCAGCAGCTCTTCGCCCGGACCCGCGACCGACAGCATCGCCGATTTGACCGACAGCGAACTGCCGCAGGTCGAGAAGAACGCGCGGTCCGCGTGCACCGCGTCCGCCATGAGGTCTTCGGCCTCGTTCAGCACGCCGCGGGTCAGCGCCCGGTCGTCGAGCCCGTTCATCAGGATGATGTCCGAGGCGAACACGTCGCGGCCGACGATCTCCGTCAGCCGGGGGTCGGCGCCGCGGCCCTGTTTGTGCCCGGGCGGCAGGAAGGACACGTGCCCGGACGCGCGGAACCGCCGGATCGCCTCGAGCACTGGTGCGCGGGAATGATCGGCCACCCGCCCTGCTTACCCAGCCGGGCCGATCTCAAACAACGACCCGTTTCAGGCGCCCCGGAAGGGGTAATCCCCGCTGGTCTTCACCCGGAGACGGAGGAATCATGACTCAGATGACAGAACAACCGCAGCAGGCAGGCGGCTCGCTCGCGACGCCGCGGCGCACGTGGATCGGCGACCACGACCCGACGGACCAGAACTGGCAGGAGGTCGGCGACGAGATCCAGCTGGCCGCCCAGCGGGCCGGAAGAGCGTGGCAGCAGCCGGAAACCGATTGAGCGAAACCCCGGGACCGACGACGGCGAAGAGGGATGATCGGGCAGGCGCAGGCGCCTGAACGTCCTCCGGCTTTCGCCGCCGTCGCTTTGTGCGCACCCTCGACCGCCGTCGCCGCACCCCTGTCGACGGCCGAATCGTCGCAGGTCAGCGCGGCGCGGGTCGGCCAGATGGCCGATGCCGGGACGGGGTTGCCCGCCGACTGGCCTGAATGGACGGACTTTTCGGACGATCCTGTCCGTCCGCCTGCCTCCCTACCTTCGGAGCGCTCCCGCTTCCCGCAGAAGCGGACCGTTGCCGAAGGAGTGCGCATCGATGAAGATGCTCGTGGGGCTCGCCGCGCTCGCCGTCGCGGGAGGTCTGGTCGCCGCGATCTGCCTGGCCGCCGACTCCGGCGGCACCGACTGGCAAGCCGCGTGCGGAACGACCCCGGCTTCGACGGCGGGCAAGCATCCCGGAGCCGTCGCGGACGCCCGGAAAGCGTTGCTGAGCAACGGGAACGACCCCCGGCTCGAAATGGAGGTCGTCGACCTCGACGCGTGCGCGGTGGAGGTCGGTTGGAAGGCCGATCAGCCGCAGCCGACGGCGTCGGTGGTGAAACTGCTCATCGCGCTTGATCTCCTCGACCGGTCCGGAGTCCCCGAAGACAGCGACGCCGTCCACGCCATGCTCGCGGCCAGCGACGACCGGGTCGCCAGCCGGTTCTGGCAGCAACTCGGCGGACCGGCGATCGTCCGGCGGCAGGCCGGGAAGCTGGGGCTCACGCACACTTCGCCGCCCGACGATCCCGGCCAGTGGGGGTCGACGAAGATGTCGCCGGAGGACGTCGTCACGGTGTACCGGCACATCACCTCGGCACGGTCCGCCGACGAACGCGATTTTCTGACCGAGGCGCTGGAAAGCGCCCCGCTCACCGCCGCCGACGGATTCGACCAGCATTTCGGGATCCCGCGCGCCTTCCCCGGTGCGACGTGGGCGATCAAACAGGGCTGGGGCACGTCGGAGGGGCGGCGGGTGCTCAACACGACCGGTCTGGTCCGGACCGGGTCGCGGACGTTCGCGGTCGCGGTGATGAGCACGTGGGACGACAGCATCGATGTCGGGACCGCGACCAAGGCGCTCACTACGGCCACGGGGGCGTTGAAGGATTCGCTTGTCGCCAACGGCAAACTCACCTGAGTTCGTCCTTTGTGGACACGCGCGTGCTCTCAGTTCATGCTTTGGCGCTCTGCAGTTTCAGCGGATTCTTCGGCGCGTCCGGCCGCGCGTCGATCATCCGCTGCCCCAATTCCTGCAACTGCTTTCGGCCCATGGCCGAGCGGACCTCCGGGAACCACTCGTCCTCTTCTTCCTCGACGTGGTGGCGGACGTTTTCGGTCAGGACGGTCACCTTCGCGTCGAAGGTTTCGTCCTCCGGGTCCAGGTCGAGCAGCTCCGACAGCATCCACACCACGACGTGGTGCTCCTCGACGCTTTCCAGGACGTGGTCCTTGGTCTCCGGCACGGCTTCCTTGGCCGCCGGGTAGAAGATCTCTTCCTCGATGTAGGCGTGAATGGTGAGTTCTTCGATGATCGAGTCGACGATGCGGCGCTTTTTCCGGTAAGCCTTGTCGCCCGCTTTCTCGAACTCCTTGAAAAGCTTCTCCACCGTCTTGTGGTCGTTCTTGAGCAGCACGATCGCGTCGGTCGACATCGGGGTCCTCCCAGCGCGGTCCGGGCGCGGGCAGCGCAGAGTCGCCCGCCCGCCGTTTCTTGGCCCGCGGATTACCCTTTTCCGGGCCGGGAAAACGTCGTTTGCGCGCGAGGCCGCCGGGGTACTCCGATGCCCCCCGACCCCAGGAGAACCTCGGTGAACGACCAGACCGGCGACGAGCTGACCTTCGGCATCGAGGAGGAGTTCTTCGTCGTCGACCGCGACGGCCGGCTGGCCCAGGCGGACGACGTCGTCGACCGCGCCGCGGAAACGGGCGGCGACAACGGCGAACTGCAGCACGAACTGACCCGGGCGCAGGCCGAGATCGCCACCGACGTCTGCCGGACCCGTGGCGAGGCACTGCAGCGGCTGCGCGAGTTGCGCGAAGACCTGGCGGCGGCCGCGCGGCGGCAGAACCGCCGGTTGCTGCCCGCGGCCTCGCCGCCGGTGTCGGAGGAGGGTTTGCCGGACGTCACGCCGAGTCCGCGTTACGAGCGGATCGGCGAGCATTTCGGGGCGACCGCGCGGACGTCGCTGACCTGCGGCTGCCACGTGCACGTCGCGATACCGGACAAGGAGACCGGCATCCAGGTGCTCGGGCGGATCCGGCCGTGGCTGCCCGCGCTGCTGACCGTGACCGCGAATTCCGCGATCGCCGACGGCTACGACACCGGTTACCGCAGCTGGCGCTACCAGCAATGGAGCCGCTGGCCCTCGGCCGGACCGCCCCCGCGGTTCGCGTCGCTCGACGAGTACGAAAGCGTCGTCGACGCGTGGCTGCGCTCGGGCGCGATCCTCGACCGCGGGATGGTCTACTGGGACGCCCGGCTCTCGGAGAAGCAGCCGACAATCGAGTTCCGCATCGCCGACGTCGCCGCGACGCCCGAGGAGGCGGTCTTGCTCGGCGTGCTCGCGCGAGGCCTGGTCGCCACCGCACTGGCGGACGACAATCCCCCGCCGGACCTGCCGAACGAGGTGCTGCGCGCCCACCTCTGGCGCGCGTCGCGGGACGGCATCAGCGGCTGTTGCCCGCACCCGCGCAGCGGCGATTTGGCCCCGGCGAAGGCGGTGCTCGCGGATTTGATTGAGGTGACGTCGTCCGCGCTGGAATCGGCCGGGGATCTGGAGTTCGCGCAGGAGGCGACGGCACAGCTTTGCGCCGAGGGCTGCGGCGCGGACCGGCAACGGCGGCGGTTCGCAGAGCGGGGGCGGGGCGAGGATGTCGTGGACTTGCTCGCGGGCAATCCCTGACCGCCAGGCCCGTCAGCAACACCGCTCTGGCCGAGCTGACCTCATCCGAGATCCGCGCAGGAACCCACAGCGCAACTGTGCGCCGAAGGCTGCGGCGCGGACCGGCAACGGAACCGGTTCGCAGAGCGAGGCCGCGGCGGGGATGTCGTGGACTTGCGCGCATGTACTCCCTGACTGCGGGCCGGTCAGGAGAGCGGTGCCAGACGATAAACGCGCCGAACGGGGACGCGGCGAGCGACGTCACGGACCTGCTCGCAGGCGCACCCTTCACCGCCGATGCGCCCACGCCGCAGCCAAGCAATAAACACCGAACGCCGCGAGACCGAGCGCCACCACCGTCAGCAGCACCGCGCCGAACGGCTGGGCGGCGAGGGTTTTGAGGCTGGCATCCAACCCGCCCGCCTGTTTCGCGTCGGAGCGGAAACCGGCGTAGCCCAGCAGGAACGCGGTCACCGCGAAAACGACCGCCTTCGCCAGGTATCCGGTGCTGCCCAGCCATCCGACCCAGCGGCGGGTCTTGCCGGGCAGCCCGGCGAGGTCGAGATCCTCGAGGAAACTCTGCTTCACGCCCTTGACCCCGGCCGCGACGGCGACGCCGAGCACGATCGCGGCGGCGGCCACCACGAGTGCGGGGCCGGCGGGCAGCTGGAGCAGCTTCGCGGTGAATTCCTGCTGGGTCTGGTCGCTCGAACCACCGCCGCCCTGGCCCGCGGCGAGGCGGAAGGCGGTGGCGCCGATTGCGAGCACGACGATTCCTCGCGCCGCGGCGCCAAACCGTTTGCGCGTCCGTTTTCCGCCGCTGGTCCAGGTGTATCCGGTCGCGGCCATCAGGAACTGCCACAACCCGAACGCGACGAGCCCGGCCGCGAGCACCCACAGCAGGACCTGGCCGAACGCCGTCGATCCGACCTCTTGCAACGCGCCCTTCTGATCGGGCTGTCCGCCGCTGCCGAAGGCGACCCGCAGGGCGAGGTAGGCGAGGATGAGGTGGACGAGCGCGTAACAAACCATTCCGGCCCGGCCGAGCAGCTGGGCGGTGTCGGTCTTTTCGCCTCGGGCGACCTTGGCGGCGATCCGGTTCATGGGGTGGGGATACCCGCTGTTGCCCCCGCTACCACTGGGCCAGGTGGCGCAATCCGCCACCTCGGTGAGCCGGGCTCACGGAGGGTAAGTCCACAGAGGACGCGCTCGCTCGAGCCAGGGTGGCACCGGGACCGGCTGCGCGGTTCTGCGGCGCGTGCGCGCGTTCAGAACGGCGTCGTCGAGGCTGCGCACGACGGGCAGCACGCGGTTGAGACCCAGCAACGCCAGTGGACGCAGCACAGCCCGCTGTTGCGCGACCACCGCGAACCGCACGCCGGCGCCGCGGGCGTTCTCGGCCTGCTCGGCGAGGGATTTCAGGACCCGGGCCGAGCAGAACGGCACCTCGGTCAGGTCCACGAGCAGGGCGGGCGGCAGCAGCCCGAGTTCGCCGGACACGATCCGGCGGAGCCGGGGAACGTCGGCGGCGTCGAGGTCTCCGGCGAGGGTGACCACAGTCGACTTCGCGGGGCCGGGCCTGCGGTCGGAACGCCCCCTCGTTCGGCTGGTCGGGTGCGGCGAGACCGGCGATGCCGCCAACATACCTTCGGGGCGCCCGTTTTGCGCAACCCTGCCTCACCCGGCCGGCGGTACGCGAGGGCGTCAGGCGTCCTCGATCCGCCGGTCGATTTCGCGGATCACAGCAAGGCTGCCGTACTCCGCGTTCGACATGACCGCGCGCCGATCGGCGGGTAGCTGAAGATGTTCTGCCGCCACCCGGTGACCCGCCCCCGGCATCGACGACCGGATCGCAGCCCTCGGCAATGTCCACCACCGCTTCCCGGCGGTCGAAGAAATCCGACGCGGTCATGCCCCCTCCCCCGGCGGGAAATTCGGTGGCTTGGCGGCGAAATTCGGCAAATGGTGGCGCGTCCGGGGCAAGTCGACGATCTCGGTGATCGGCGTGTCCAGCTCCAGCCGTCCCTCGTCCACCAGCTGCAAGGCGGCCACCGCCGTGAAGGGCTTGGTGATGGACGCCGTATCGAACCGGACGGCAAGCCGGTTCGGCACCGCCCACCGGCGGCTCGGGCGCTCAGCCAGGCGTCGAGGCCGGTGAAAGACATTCTCCGAAGGTAGCTCATCCCACCGTGACCACCCGGGCCCAATCGGGCGGGGCCTCCGGCCGGTAATCGGGATCGTTTTCGTTCACCTGATGTTCCCGGCGGAACAGGCCCACCACTGTCCGGCACGGCGGTTTCGCGGCGGGCCAAGGGGTTTGGCCGTCGGTCAGCGCCACGAGGACGTCCGGGCGCGGGCTGCCCTTCAGCGCTTCGGCGAAGCCGGCGCACAGATCCGTCCCGCCGCCGCCCAGCAACGGGATTCCCTCGTCTCGGCACAACTGCGTGACATACGCGGCGGCGTCGCACGACAGCACCGAAACCAGATCGCGTCGACCGCCGACCGCGCGGACGATCTCGGCGATTTCGAGGATTGCGCTGCCCAATTCGGCGTCGCTCACCGAGCCGGAAGTGTCGACGATGACGCAAACCTGCGGCGGCCGGCGGCGCAGGCTCGGCAGGACGATGCCGGGCAGGCTGGCCGATCTGCGCGCGGGACGGCCGTAGGTGTAATCCTCGCCCGCACCGGAAATCGCCGATCGGAGGGCCGCGCCCAGCAGTTTCCGCCACGGTTGCGGCGGGTGAAACGCTTCCTCGGCCCAGCGTTTCCAGCCCGCCGGGACCGCGCCGGGGTTGCCGTTGATGCCTTGCGCGACGCGGAACCGGACGGCGTCTCGTTCCTGCTCGCTGAGTGCGTTCGCGCCGTCCGGGCCCAGCTCCCATTCCCGGTCCAGACCGTCGGCGCCGCTACCGCAGTCGAGCCAGGCGTAACCCACGGTGTAGGGGCCGAGGCGGAATTGCGTCAGGTATTCCTCCATCAGCTCCCCCTCGCGCAGCCTGAGCAACTGCGGGTCGACGGTGCCCTCGGGCCGGACCAGGCCGTCGCCGAAGACGTCGTCGTTGATTTCGCAGTCGGCGGCGATGTTCATCCGCAATCGCTCCCCCGGCCCGGTGAGCTCGTGTTCCGCGGCGAACCGGTCGCTGCGGCCGTGGTGGTCGCGCAGCAGGTGGGAGACCTCGTGCACCCAGACCCCGGCCAGCTCCTCCAGCGGCATGCGGTCCACGAAGCCCGGCGACACGTAGCAGCGCCAGTGGCGGTCGACGGCCATCGTCGGCACTCTCCGTGACTCCACCACGTGCAAGGCGAACAGCGCAGTCGCCAGATACGGTCGCTGCCGGACGGCGTATAGCCGCGCGGCGTAGAGCTTCTCCTCGTCCATCACTTCTCCCCCGCGCGGTCCGCGCGCCGGGACAAGGCGACCGCTCCGGAAATCCGCTCGATCGCCGCTGGGACCTGCCAGTCGTCGCGGCGCAGCGAGGCGAGTGTCGACGCGGGCACGACCACCAGGTCCGGCGCGCCGGTTTCCAGTGCCAGCACCAGCAGCGACCACGCCGCGTCCCAGCGGGACTGATCCGGTCGCTTCCGTACCGCTTCCACCACACCGTCGAGCACGGTCTGGCGGAGGTCGCCGCGTTCGGGCAAGACGGCTGTGTGCGGGTTCGCGAGCAAGGCTTCCGGATCCGGCAAGTCCATTTGGTCCAGGCTGGCCAGCAGCTCCAGGCCCGGTCCGTCGCCGACCGTGCCCCTGACCAGCATGGACAGCACTTCCCGGGAGGCGCCCGCAGCGGTGGCGAAGGCGATCAGGCGCAGGGTCATTTCCCAGCTGCGTGGCGAGGGCCACGGACCGCCGCGGCGGGTTTCGCTCTTCGGCAGTTGGTGCACGAGGCCGGGCCGGGTGGTTAGCAATCCGCAGACCGCGCGGCGGGCGAACGTCACGGCGTCCGGCAACTGTCGTGGGTCCAGCTCGGGCAGCGCTGCCTTCGGCCACGTCCCGCCGAGTCCGCGTACCACGACGTCGTGGTCGTAGGTCCACTGCAGGTGCACGAAGCGGTTGGCCAGCGGCGGGCTCAGCTCCCAGCCGTCGGCCGCGGAGGAACGCGGGTTCGCGGCGGCCACGATCCGGACACCCGGCGGAAGCCGCAGGGCCCCGACCCGTCGTTCCAGCACGACCCGCAGCAGCGCGGCCTGGACGGCGGGCGGGGCGGTGGAAAGCTCGTCCAGGAACAGCAATCCCCGCCCCGCTTGGACCAGGCGCACGGCCCAGTCCGGCGGAGCCATCGGCACGCCCTGCACGGCGGGGTCGTCGCCGACCACCGGCAGGCCGGAGAAGTCGGACGGTTCGTGCACGCTGGCGATCACCGTCGTCAGCGGGAGTTCGAGCGCCTCGGCGAGGTGGTTCAGCGCGGCGGTCTTGCCGATGCCGGGCTCGCCCCACAGCAGCACCGGCAGATCGGCGGACACGGCCAGCGTCAAGGCTTCCAGCTGACTGTCGGGGCGCGGTTCGGTTTTCGTGTCGTCCAGGAGGGCGAGCAGATCGGCGGCGACGTCCAGCGGGCGTCGGGTTTCAGCGGAGATTTCCATGGCAGCAGACAGTTTTGATCACCTTTGGGGTTGGTTCAGCGAGTGGCGGCGGCGCGCACGCCGGGTGGTGTCCGGAGCGGACCGAAGGGGTCCTCGACCGGCGAGTCCAGCCCGGTAGAGACCGTGGACGACCTGGCCGCGCACAGCCGTTTCGAGTTCTTCGCGCAGGGCTCCGCTGCGCAGGAGCACGTCCGGTCCGAGCAGACTTTCGACGACGGCGAGGGCACCGGCGGCGTCGCCGTGGTCCAGCCGCGCGCGGACGTCCACGAGGTTCTCCGGCGACCGGTGTGCTTCATCGATTGCCCGCAGGCACGGCAGTTCAGGGCCGCCCAGCGCGCCCAGGAGTTCCTCGCGGCGGATCTCGTCGGGGTCGTGGTCGAGCGGGACGAGCACGCCGTCCACTACGCCGATCCGATGGGTGGCACCGCGGCATTCGACGTGACGATTCCTTGTGTGGCTGGGGTTTTGTGCCGTGCTGGGCCGAGGGCCGGGCCGGAGTGCCGCCGCGACGAGCGGATGCAGCTGACTGGCTTCGAGCAGTCCGGCGTGGAGCAGTTCCAGGTCGGGCAGGACCCGGGTCGCGGCGTCCGGCAGGACCGGGATTCTGCGGGTGGGGTTTCGCCCGCCCAGGTTCAGGGTCAGCCGGTGCCGGGAGGTGAGCCGGACGGAGACGAGGCCGTCCGTGCTGCCCTCCGCGCGCAGCAGCAGCTCCGCCTCGGCGCGCCAGCGGTCTACGGCGCAGTGGCCGATTTCGGGCGGGATCGGGCTGCTCCGGTCCGGCGGGCAGCGGCTCGATCGTTCGCGCAATTCGCCCGCGCTGTGGCCCATTCCCGGCGGGAACGAGCTGCTCCGGTCCGGCGGCCAGCGGCCCGACCGGTCCTGCAACTCGACCGCTCCCGGCAGGAACGAACAGGTCCGGTCCGGCGGCCAATGCCCCGGCCGGTCCCGAAACTCGCCCGTTCCGGGCAGGATCGGGCTGGTCCGGCCCTGCGGCCAACGCCCCGACCGCTCCCCCAACTCGCCCGCGCGGCGCACATCCCACAGGTGGCGGTGCAGATCCAGGCGATAACGCCGGTCAGGCCGGGGATGCGGATGCAGACCGGCACCGCGCTGCGAAGGCGACCACAGCGCAAGGCTGATCCGCTGCCCGGCAGCCGCCCACGCCGGCGGCGTGCGCGCGACGAGCTGGACGTCGCCGTAGCGGGCCAGGGACACGGTGAGTCCGGGACGCAGCAGGCCGTCCGGGGCGATTCTCGGGAAATGCCAGCGGAGCAGGTCAGGAGCCAGCTGCCGGAGATCGGCGCGGATCTGTGCGGCCAGCCCAGCGCCGTGGATCCGGCTTGCCGTTCGCAGGTTCAGATCCACGTCGACGCGGGCGGCAGCACAGGCTCCGGCCCAGTCGCCCGCGGCCCGGCGGGCAGTCGCTGACTCGATCATCGACGGCGGCGCGGCGAACTGTCGCACGCGCGCCCAGGAAAGAAGACGAGGATTCTCGTTCGCGGGGAATGGGTGCATCAGCACTCACCTGGGGCGAACGGAACCTCCGATCTGCACGAGTAGTCGTTCATCACACCCGAGCGTAGCAGGATCGCCGCGGGCCGCGCCGGAACGTGTCATATTCTGACACCCGTGGCCGGACGGCGCGTTGTTCCGCAGAGCGGTCAGCGGGCATCACCAGGCGCGTCCGGGCGGCTACGGTCCATGCACGCGACAGGGAGGGAGTCCTGGTGACGGAGCCGAAACGGCAGACCCTCACCGAGCGCCGGGCCGAGGAGCTGCGGATGAGCATCGCGCTCACCGCACGCGACCTGTTCGTGGCCGAGGGCCACACGGCGGTCACTGTCGAGCGGATCTGCGAGATCGTCGGGATCAACCCGCGGACGTTCCACCGGCACTTCCCGGTCAAGGAGGACGTCCTGATGCCGCTGCTGCGCCGCAGCGAACGGGTCATCCTCCAGGGACTCGAGGACGCGCCGGACGACGCGGACCCGGTCGAGGTCCTGACGGCCGCGCTTACCACGGAGCTGAACCGGCGGCAGGTGCCGGAGTACGACCACCAGATCATGACGCTGATCGTCAACACGCCGCAGTACCGGCTCCGGTTCGTGGAGTGGTGCGAGGGGCTCAGCGAGGCGGTGACGCGATTTCTGGCGCGGTATTACGAACTCGACGAGGATCCGTTCCTGCGCGAGCTTCCGGCGCTGCTGGTGATCCAGACGATGCGGCACGCGCTGATCCAGTGGGTGCAGAACGGCGGGTCGGACGACTTCGCGGACATCGAACGGTGGGAAGCGCGCGGGTTGCGGCTCGCGTTGAGCGGATTGACCCGGCTCCCCAAATAGTCCTTTGTGGACCGGACGCGAAACCCGCCCGGTCCACAAAGGACGTTACGAAGACGCGCCTGCCGCGTGAAGCGCCGCGATGTACCCGTACACCACACCCTGTCCGATCGTCGCGCCCGCGCCCGGGTACGACGCGCCGAAGGCGTTCGCCGCGGTGTTTCCGATCGCGTACAAGCCTTCCACCACGGTGCCGTCCTCGCGCAGGACTCGGGCGTGTTCGTCGGCGACCAAGCCCCCGCACGTGCCGAGGTCGCTCAGGACCACCTTGACCGCGTAGTACGGCGCGCGGCGCAGCGGGGCCAGGTTCGGGTTGGGGGCGACCGTGGGGTCGCCGTAGTAACGATCGTACGCGCTGTCGCCGCGGCCGAAGGCGGTGTCGCGTCCGGTGGCGGCGAGAGTGTTGAACTGCTGGAAGGTGTCCTGGAAGGAATCCGCCGGAACGCCGATCGCCCGGGCGAGTGCGCCGAGGTCGTCCGACTTGTGGGCGATTCCTGCCCGGTACCACGATTCCGGGAGCGGCTGCCGCGGGAAGCAGCGGCCGGCGAGGATGTAGCTGTCGCGGTAGCGCTGGTCGAAAACCAGCCACATCTCCTCGACCGGCGTCCCGGCTCGGTCGCGCGCCAGGATTTCCTGCCCGAACGACATGTAGTCGGTCGCCTCGTTGATGAACCGTTTCCCGGTCTGGTCGACGATGAACGAGCCCGGCAGCGAACGCTCCGCGAGCATGACCGCCGGGGAGCCGCCTGGCACCGGGGCGAAGGCCGGGAACCACCAGGCCTGGTCCAGCAAAGCGGTGCCCGCGCCGAGTTCCTGGCCGGCGAGGATGCCGTCGCCGGTGTTGCCTTCCGCACCCAGGCTGTACTCGCCGAGCCGCGGCGACTGGAACTTGTGCCGTGCCGCCACGTCGTGGTCGAAGCCGCCCGCGGCCAGGACGACGCCACGCCGGGCCTGCACGGTGACTTCGCGATCCCCTTGCCGCAGAACGGCTCCGGTGACCCGGTCGCCGTCGCGCAGCAGGCGGACGAGGGCGGTCTCTGTCCACACGGGAATGCCCGCGCGCAGCACGCCCGCGAACATCCCGGCCGCAAGCGCTTGCCCGCCCGCGAGGTAGTCGCGGCCGATCAGCATGCCGCCGATGCCCAGCGCGGCCCGGGCGAAGATCCGCGGCAACGCCTTGAGCGGCTTGCGCGCCACCAGGTTCATCCACTTGTAGTCCGCGCCGGTGACCGGCATCGGGACCGGCGCTTCCATCACGCCGGGACGCAGCCTGGGGCGCTCGTCGCCGAGCACGGAGGCGTTGAACGGGCGGCATTCGCACGTCCGTCCTTCCGCACGGCCGCCCGGTTCCTCGGGGTGGTAGTCGGAGTAGCCCTTGGCCCAGAAGAACCGCATGGGAGTGGTGCGGCGCAGCATGTCGACGGCGGCGGCGCCGTGTTCGAGGTAGGCGCGGCCGCGTTCGGCCGGGGCCGAGTCGCCGACCACGGCGTTCAGATAGGTGCCCGCGTCGGCGACCGAGCGGTCCGGCAACGCGGCGTTCCCGGGGATCCAGAACGCACCGCCGGAACGCGCGGTCGATCCGCCGACATAGCCGGTCTTCTCGACGACCAAAGTGGACAGTCCGCGTTCGTGCGCCGCGAGCGCGGCGGCCATCCCGGTTCCCGAGCCGACGACGAGGAGATCGACGGTCGTGTCCTCGGCAGGCACGAGCGCGGGCATTTTCTTCTTCATGTCCTTCGAACTCCACTTCGTTCTCGGCAGGAGGCCGGGTCACCGTATTTCGCCGGGTGCGCCGGTCCCCCGGCCGAGTCCAGTCAGCGGAACATCAGCGGCCGAGGAATGCCAGGACAGCGGCTTCCCAGGCGGCTTTCTGCTCGATCATCACCCAGTGCCCGCAGTTCGGGAAGATGTGCACCTCGCCCTGCGGCAGCGCACGCATCGGAAGCAACGCCATGTCGACCGGGCTGACGCGGTCGTCGCGCCCCCAGGTGACCAGGGTCGGGACGTCGAGGCGGCGAAGCTGGGCCCAGGCCGGGGTTTCCGCGCTGCGTGCGGCGGCCGCCATCGCGGCCAGTGCCGCCGCGCCGTACATCCGGCGCGAGTTCTCCAGCGTGGCGGGATCCGTTGCCTGGCTCCAGCGTTCCTCGATCAGTTCCTCGGTGACCATCGCCTGGTCGTAGACCATCGAGCGCAGCCAGGCGACGAGCGCGTCGCGGGTCGGGTTTTCGACGAACTCGCTGAGCCGGACGATCCCTTCTCCGGGCTGGGCAGTGAAAATCGGGGTTCCGATGCCGCCGATCGTGACCAGCCGCTCGACGCGTTCGGGGGCCGCGAGGGCGAAATCCGTCGCGACGAACCCGCCCATCGAGTTGCCGACCAGGCGCACGCGGTCCAGGGAGAGACCGTCGAGCAGCGCCCGCACGGCGGTCCTGGCGGACTGCATCGGGTGCACGGCGCCGAAATCGTCGCTGACCCCGAAACCCGGGAACTCCAGGACGATCGTGCGATAGTGCGGGGCGAAGGCCGGCAGGTTGGCGCCGAAGTTGCGCCATCCGGTCACGCCCGGCCCGGAACCGTGCAGCAGCACCAAAGGCGGGCCGTCGCCGCTTTCGCGATAGCGCAGCACACCGTGTTCGGTGGGGAGTTCAAGCAGTTCGGGGGTCATGGCCCGACCTTGCCAGCGGAACCGGGGCCGGTCGATCGCCCTTCCCGATCAGCGGACGCCCGCGCTGATCCGCCCGTAGCGGCCCCGGAAAAAGACCAGCGGCTCCAGGTCGGACGAGTACAGATGCCGCACCCGTGAAACGACGATCGCGTGATCGCCTGCCACGTGCTCGGCGTCGAGTTCCGCCTCGATCCACGCCAGCGAACCGGCCACCACGGGCGCGCCCGAAGGCGAGGGCGTCCAGTCGATCCCCGCGAACTTGTCGACGCCCCGGGCCGCCAGCTGACGGCACACCGCCTCCTGCGACTCGGACAGGATGCTGATCGCGTAACACCCCGCCGAGCGCACCCGCGGCCACGAAGTGCTGGTCGCGGCCACGCAGAAGGCGACCAGCGGCAGATCCAGCGACACCGACGTGAACGAGTTCGCCGCCAGCCCGACCGGCGAACCGGTTTCCTCGTCCATGCCGGTGATCGCCACGACGCCGGTCGCGAAATGTCCCAGCACGGTGCGCATCAGAGCGGGGTCGGACGGTTCGGTCACTGCACTTCCCCCTTCGCCGCGGCGCGTCCGGCCCGGCGTCCGTAGAAACTGCCGTCGCCCAGCGAAGCGCCACTGACGTAGCCGCCACTGCAGATCCCCGCCGTGCAGCGGCCCGCCGCGAACAACCCCGGGATCGGCGCCCCGGACACGTGCAGCACCCGCGAGTCCAGGTCCGTCCGCAGTCCGCCCAGCGGGAAGCCTGCGGTGGCGCCTCGCAGGTCGAAGGCAGCGACCGCGCCGGTAAGCGGGCGCAGCCATTCCGGTTTCTTGCCGAACAGCGGGTCCCGGCCTTGCGCCGCATACGTGTTGTAAAGCTCGACCGTGGTTTGCAGCGCCCGTTCCGGGAGGCCCATGTCGGCCTCGAGTTCGGCGACGGTCTCCGCGGCCCAGGTCGGCGGGACGCGGAAGTTCGGGGTCGCGGTCTCGGTCGCGAGCGCCTCCTCGTGTGCTTGTTCGTCGATCACCAGGTACGCCTGGTTGTCCTGGTGGAACAGCGTCGCCTGGCCGATCCGGCCCGGGTACGTGTCCTCGGTGACGTAACGCTGGCCCTGGCCGTTGACGAGGATGCCGCGCGCCATCATCTGCGGGTCGCCGAAGAACGCGACCTCCGTGGCGTCCATGTGCGCAGTCGCCGCACCGAACGCGGTGGCCGCCAGGATGCCGACGCCGTCGTGTTCCTCGATGGCGGCTCCCGGGCGGCCGATCAACCGCGGCGCGTGATCGGCGACCATCTGCTCTGAGTAGGCGAATCCGCCGGTAGCCAGGACGACACCAAGGTCGGCCCGCACGGCGATCTCGCGTCCGTAGCGCCGCGCGAGCACTCCGACGACTCGGTCGCCGTCCACAATGAGACTGCTCAGGCGGACGTCGTAGGAAACGCGCACGCCGAGCGCTTCGGCGGTCTCCGCGAGCGGCTTCATCAGCATGTATCCGCCGCCTTGCTCGCCCGTGCGCTTGTTGCTCATCCGCGGCACGTGCCCGCGCGGCGCGGGCCTGGCGACGGCGTTGAACGGGGCCGCGTTCTCGCCGCCGGAGTACGCCAGGCCTTCGTCGTGCGGCGGTTCCCAGCCGGGCTCGTCCCAGAGTGCCTCGCGGAAGGGCACGCCGTTGCCGACCAGCCAGTCGTAGTGCTCCAGGCTGCCGCGGCAGTAGTCGGCGATCTTGGCTTCGTCCGCGCCCGGGCCGACGGCCGCGAGCAGGAACCTCTCCATGTTCTCCGCGCTGTCCTCGAAACCGAGGGCGCGCTGGAGCGGAGTGCCGCCGCCGAGGTACACGAACCCGCCGGCCAGCGCCGCCGCGCCGCCCCAGCCGCTCGTGCGTTCCAGGATCAGCACCTGCGCGCCGGACCTCGCCGCCTCGATCGCCGCGGACACCCCGGCGATGCCGTACCCGGCGATCACCACGTCCGCGGAGTCGTGCCATTCGGCGATCGCGGCGGCCGGGACGGGACGCAGTCGGTCGGTCGTCATGGTTCAGTCCTTCCTAGGCCAGGAGGTCCCGCATCATCTGCCAGAGCTTCTCGCGCGCGGGTTCGGTCAGGGACAGCGCCGGGATCGTCAGGAAACCGTGGAACAGGCCCTCGAACCGGTGCGCGGTGACCGCTGTCCCGGCCTCCCGCAGGCGCTGCGCGTAGTCGTCGCCGGAGGTGCAGAGCGGGTCCAGTTCGGCGGTCGCGACCACGGCGGGCGGAAGGTCTGCCAGCGACTCCGCCCGGGTGGGCACCAGGCAGGGGCTGTCGGTTCCGTCCGGCGCGTATTGCGCCCAGTACCACCGCATTGCGCGCTCGGTGTTGTAGTAGCCCTCGCCGTAGCGCTGGTAGGACTCGGTGGTGAAATCGTCGTCGATCACCGGGTACAGCAGGACTTGCCCGGCGATGCGCGGGCCGCCGCGATCGCGGGCGGCGAGGCACACCGTGGCGGCCAGGTTGCCCCCGGCGCTGTCGCCGGCCACGCCGATCCGGGCCGGGTCTCCCCCGTACTCAGCGGCGTGTTGAGCAGCCCAGACCAGGGCCGCGTACATGTCCTCCATCGCCGCGGGCCCGGGATGCTCCGGGGCCAGCCGATAGTCGACCGCGATCACGACGGCACCCAGCGCGGCGGCCATCGAGCGGCAGAACTCGTCGTGGCTGTCGAGGTCGCAGAACACGAATCCGCCGCCGTGCGCGAAGACAACCACCGGAAGCGGCCCATCGTGCTCTGGCGCGTAGATCCGCAGCGGCAGGTCTCCGCCGGGGCCTTCGATCACGCGGTCCTCCGCGATCCGCATCGCGGGCTGGTGGGTCAGCGGCGCCCGCCGGGACCGGATGATCGCCCGCAGTTCGGCGGGCTCGTGCTGGGTCACGTCCGGGAAATCGGCCAGCCCGGCCAGCATCGCCTTCACCTCGGCGCCCGCGGGATCGTCCAGCACGAACCCGCGATACCCGGCGGCCGCGACGTCGTCGCAGATCGAGCGGTACTTGCCGAGCCCGCCGATGTAGGGCATGAACACCCGGGGCTTGCCGGGGATGTTCGCGCCGAGGTACCAGGAGTTGGCGGCCGGGAACAACGTCGCCGCCGCGTTGGCGTTGCACTCGGCCACCCAGTGTGCGACAGCTTCTTCGGTCGCCTCGATGGTCGACACCCGGTTTTCGTCGAGATAGTCCACACAGGACGCGATCCAGTCCACGTGTTGTTCCGCGGTCAGCACCATGTTCGCCAGGACGCTCGGGCTGCCGGGCCCGGAAACGACGAACATGTTGGGGAATCCGGCGACCGTCAGCCCGAGATAGGTGCGCGGGCCCGCCGACCACGCGTCGCGCAGCGTGCGCCCGTTCCGGCCGCGGATGTCGATCCGGGACAGCGCACCCGTCATGGCGTCGAAGCCGGTGGCGAAGATCAGCAGGTCGAGTTCGTGGAGAGCGTCCGACGTGCGTACTCCGTCCGGCGTGATCTCGCTGATCGGCGTGCGCCGCAGGTTGACCAGCTTGACGTTGTCCCGGTTGTACGCCTCGAAATAGCCGCTGTCGGTGACGATGCGTTTCGTGCCGATCGGATGGTCGTCCGGGATGAGCTGCTCGGCGATCTCCGGATCGTGCACGAGTTCGCGGATCTTCGCCTCGACGTACTCGCGGGCGGTGTCGTTGGCGGCGAGATTCGTGGTCTGGTCGGGAAAAGCCTTGGCGAACAGGTATCCCCCGCGCTCCCACCACTGGTCGTAGATCCGGGTCCGTTCGGCGGCATCGACCTCGAGCGCGCCGCGCGGGTGCGGGCTGTTGGGCGTTCCGCCGCCGCTGATCCGCGACAGCCGCCGCCGTTCGGGATAGCCGGCTTTGATTTCCGCGACGTACTCCGGGGTGAGCGGGTGGTTCCGCGCGGGAATCGAATAGTTGGGGCTGCGCTGGAAAACCGTGACCCGCGCGGCGGTTTCGGCGACGACCGGAATCGCCTGGATCCCGGACGACCCGGTCCCGATCACGCCGACCCGCTTGCCCGCGAAGTCCACGGCGTGCCGCGGCCAGGCGCCGGTGTGGTACAGCTCGCCCGCGAAACTGTCCCGTCCGGGAATCTCCGGCAGGTTCGTCGCGGACAGGACACCGGTGGCCAGCACGAGGAACCGCGCGCTGACGGTCCGGGCGGTGTCGGTGCTGACCGTCCACCGCCCGGACCGCTCGTCGTACTCCGCCGCCGTCACCCGGGTGGAGAACTCGTACGCGGGACGCAGGTCGTGCCGGTCCGCGACGTGGTCGAGATACCGCAGGATCTCTTCCTGGGTCGCGAACCGTTCGCTCCACGTCCAGTCCTGCTGCAGTTCTTCGTCGAACGAGTAGGAATAGTCGATGCTTTCGACGTCGCACCGCGCACCGGGGTACCGGTTGTGGTACCAGGTGCCGCCCACCCCGGCCGCGCTCTCGAAGCCCCGCACCCGCATGCCGCGCGCGCGGAGTTTGTGCACCGCGTAGAGACCGGCGATCCCGGCCCCGACGACGACTGCGTCGAAACAGTTTTCCACGTTGGTTCCCCTAGGTGCGGCAGTCGGCTCAGGCTTCTCCGCGCGCGGCGGCTTCCTTCATTTCCTTCATCCAGAGCCATTCGTGGCCCCAGTAACTGTCCGCGGTGATTTCCTCGGCGGTGTAATAGCTTTCGTCGACGAGCTGGCCGCCGTAGCCGTACTCGATGTCCCAGCCGCCGGGGACGCGCACGTAGAACGAGATCATCTTGTCGTTGGTGTGCCGCCCCAGCGTCGAGGACACGGGGAAATCGCGCGCCAGGACCTGGTCGTAGGCGCGGCCGACCGCGTCGAGCGAATCGACCTCGACCATGACGTGGATCAGGCCCGGGTCGCGGCCCTCCAGGCTCGGCATGATCGCCAGGCTGTGGTGGCGCTGGTTGATCCCGAGGAACCGGATCCGAAGCGGGCCGGCTTCCGGCGGGCCGGGCATCCGGAACGCGCCGCGGGACAGGAAGCCGAGCGTTTCGGTGTAGAACTCGAAGGACTCGTCGAAGCTGGTGGTCGGCATGACCACGTGCCCGAGGCCCTGCGCGCCGGTGACGAACTTGTGGGCGTATTTGGTGAGCACCGGGCTGTGTTCGAGGACCGGCCCGTGGAAGAACTCGAGCGGCGTCCCGCCCGGGTCCTTGGCGGAGAACCCGGCCTCGACCTTGCGCCGGTCCGCGAGTTCCTGCGACATCGGCGTGCAGTCCACCCCGGCCTTTTCGAGGGTCTCGCGGAGCCGGCGCAACGCCGGGGCGTCCCGCACTTCCCAGCCGACCGCCGTCACGCGGTCGGCGTCGCCGTGCTCGACAGTGATCCGGGACGGCCGCTCGTCCATCCGGAAGTGCAACGCGTCCTTCTCGTCGCCGAAGCCCGGCGCGAAACCGAGCACGTCGAAGCCGAGTTCGCGCCAGCGTTCGAGGTCGGTGGCGATGACCCGGACGTAGCCGAGTCCCTTGATTTCGCTCATCGTGGGTGTCCTTTCTCAGATCATCACGCGCAGCGGGCCCTGCGGGACTTCGACGTTCAGCGACGCCAGCGCGGCGGCGTGGTAAGTGGTGCTCGTGACGTGGATGGCGTGGTGCAGACCGGCGTGCGCGTCGCGCCAGAAGCGCTGCAACGGGTTGTCCATCCGCAACGCGTTGCCGCCGGCGCGGTCGAAGATCTCGTCCGCGGCGCGCACCGCCCGCCACGCCGCGCGGGCCTGGTCCCGGCGGATCCGGGCGCGGGTGGCGAAGTCGATCTCCTCGCCGCGGTCGACCTTGTCCCACACGCGGTCCACATTGGACAGAAGCTGCTGGCGCGCGGCGTCGATCTCCGAGGCCGAATCGCTGAGGGCGTGCAGCACGTACGGGTCGTCCTTGACGAGGGTGCCGGTCGCGCCGACGCGGTTGCGCTGGTAGTCGATCCCGGCAGCCAGCACGCCCTCGCAGATGCCGATGGTCGCCGAGGTGATGCCGAGCGGGAAGATCGTCGACCACGGCATCTTGTACAGCGTCTCGGTGACGCCGTACTCCCTCGCCGCGGAGCCGTCGATGACCTTGTCCGCGTCCATCACCCGGTACGCCGGGACGAACGCGTCCTTGACCACGATGTCCTTGCTGCCGGTGCCGCGCAGGCCGACGACGTCCCAGGAACCGTCGATGATCTCGTAGTCCGAACGCGGCAGGATCACGTGCATGCTGTGCGGCGGCATCAGCGGCTGGCCGTCCTTGCCGCCGAGCAGTGCGCCGAGGAAGATCCAGTCGCAGTGGTCGGTGCCCGACGAGAACTGCCAGCGGCCGTTCAGCACGAAGCCGCCGTCAGCCGGAACCGCGACCCCGGCGGGCATGTACGGCGACGCCTGCCAGGTGTCGGTGTCCTCGCCCAGGATCTCTTCCTGCACCTTCGGGTCGGCGAAGGCGAGCTGCCACGGGTGCACGCCGACGATACCGCCCACCCAGCCGGCCGACCCGTAGATGCTCGCCGTCTTCATGACGGTCTCGGCGAACTCGCGCGGGTGCGCCTCGTAGCCGTTGTACTTCTTGCGCTGCAGCAAGCGGATGATGCCCGCTTGCTTGAGCCGCTTCGCCATGTCGTCCGGCAACCGGCCGAGCGACTCGCCTTCGTCGGCGCCGGCCCGGAGGTCCTCGGCGATCGCCTCGATGTTGTCGATTGCTGCATGCGGCATGACGGCTCCTTGTGTGTGGGTCGAGCTTGCCAACCGGGAAACCGGATCGGGCCCGGTTTCCTGATGAGTGGAACAGCGGTTTCAGTACTCGATCGCGATCTCGTCGCTGACCGGTTCGGCCTGGCACGCCAGGACGTAACCCTCGGCGAGATCGTCCTCGGTGAGAATCTCGTTGCGCGCCAAGTTCACCTTGCCTTCCGTCAGCGCGCACACGCACGCGCTGCAGGCGCCTTCGCGGCACGAGTACGGCGCGTCGACGCCCGCGGCCAGCAGCGCGTCGAGGAGTTTCGCCCCGGCTTGCCACGGGACGACGTGGTCCTCGCCGTCGAGCGAGACCCGCACGGTGCACGCGACCTCGCCGGTCCCGGATTCCGCCGGTGCGAACGGATCTTGCTGCAGGGAAAGAAACCGTTCCGAATGCACCCCGGCCATTCCGACGCTCGCGGCGACCTCCGCGGCCACATCCATGAGCGGCTCCGGGCCGCAGAGGTAGAGGTCGCGGTCGGCGAACGGACGCAGCAAGACTGTCAGCAGGTTCCGGCTGGGATAGCCTTGCAGTGATTCCAGCAGATGTATCACCGTGAAGCGATCGGGAAACTTGCTCTCGAGGGCGGCCAGTTCGGCGGCGAAGATCACCGACGCTTCGTCACGGTTCGCGTAGAGCAGCACGACTTCCCCGCTGCCGCCGAACAGGATCGACTTCGCGATGGCGATCACCGGAGTGATCCCGCTGCCGCCCGCGAGCAGCACCACGGACTGGTCCAGCGAAGCGGGCGTGAACGTCCCCGCCGGCGGGAGCACGTCCAGCTCAGCGCCCGCGGCGACGGTGTCGCACAGCCAGTTGGACCCGTGCCCGCCCCGCACCCGTTTGACGGTGAACTTCATCGCCTCGTCGCAGTGCGGCGAACTCGACAGCGAGTAGCAGCGGGCGGAACCCGTTCCGGCGTCCGGGACCCGCACGGTCAGGAACTGCCCGGCGCGGTAGCCGAACGCGGGCCCGCCGGCCGGCTCCACGACGAACGAGCGCGCATCGGCGGTCTCCTCCACGACGGCGGTCACCCGGACCCGTTTCCCGCGGCCGGTACTCGTTTCGGCGGACATCCACCCTCCTGGTCGTCGTCCTCGCCCCGCCGGACGGGGCCTGCGCACGGTACGGCCGCGCCCGCCCGACGGATCGCGGTCGTTTCGCTGACTGGGAGACGAGTCGCGAAAGATCTTGTGCGGCAGGCGCTTCCGCCCACGTCAACGGCATAATTCGACGCGGCTTCCCACCAAGCGGTTGCTCGGGCTCGCTCCCGCCCCCGGCTGTGCTTGCATCCCCCGCATGCTGACCACCGACAAGATCACCCGCACCGTCGCGGAGTACGCGCGCAGGCTCGAAGCAGGCGACCCGGCGCGGATCGCCGCCCTTTACGCCGAAGACGCCACCGTCGAGGACCCCGCGGGCAGCGCGGTCCGCAAGGGCCGGGAAGCCATCGCAGCGTTCTACAGCGAACTCGAAGGCCTCGCCCTCACCGCCGAGCTGCTGACCGTCCGGGCCGCCGGCGACACGGCCGCCTTCCACCTGCGCGTGATCACCACGACCGAGGAGTTCGTCAGCGCGATCGAGCCGATCGACGTCATGACGTTCGACGAGCGCGGCCGGATCACGAGCATGCGCGCGATCTGGAGCCCGGCCGACGTAGTGCACCAGCGGCGTTCCAGTCAGTGAACTGTGACCGGGTTCATGGCCCCGGCGCTTGTTAGAACCGGAACGCACCGGACCGACAGCTCCCCACCAACCCTTTCCAGGAGAGCGCGATGACTTCTCTGCACCAGGACGAGATCCGCCGGATCGAAGCGGATTCCGCCCCCGCCCGCGGCTGGCATTGCCTCGGTCTCGTCCGCGATTTCGCCGACGGGAAACCGCATACCGTGCACGCCTTCGGCACGAAACTCGTGGTGTTCCGCGGGGCGAACGGAAAGATCAATATCCTCGATTCCTATTGCCGGCACCTCGGCGGCGACCTGTCCCAGGGCGAGGTCAAGGGCGACGAGATCGCCTGCCCGTTCCACGACTGGCGCTGGGGCGGCGACGGCCGGTGCAAGCAGATCCCGTACAGCAAACGCGTCCCGATGCTCGCGCGCACGCAGGCGTGGACGACCTTGGAGCAGGACGGTCTGCTGTTCGTCTGGAACGACCCGGAAGGCACGAAGCCGACCGACGAGGTCGCCATCCCCCGCATCGAGGGCGCGGAAAGCGACGAGTGGACCGACTGGCACTGGTACACGACCGTCGTCAACACCAACTGCCGCGAGATCATCGACAACGTCGTCGACATGGCGCATTTCTTTTACGTGCACGGATCGCTGCCGACGTACTTCAAGAACGTCTTCGAGGGCCACGTCGCGACCCAGTACATGAACGGCGACTCCCGCGACGACTACCCCGCGCCCGAAGGACAGCCGAAAATGCTCGGCAGCACCTCCGTCGCGTCGTATTACGGCCCGTCGTTCATGATCGACGACCTGACTTATCACTACGATTTCGGCGACCACCACACGGTTCTGCTGAACTGCCACTATCCGATCACGGCCGATTCGTTCGTGCTGCAGTACGGGATCATCGTCAAGAAATCGGCCACGCTGCCGGAGGACGCGGCAATGCGCTCGGCGATCGCGCTCGGCGACTACATCAAGGTCGGCTTCGAGCAGGACGTCGAGATCTGGAAGAACAAGGCCCGGATCGACAACCCGCTGCTGTGCGAGGAGGACGGGCCGGTGTACCAGCTGCGCCGCTGGTACGAGCAGTTCTACGTCGACGTCGCCGACATCCGCCCGGAGATGGTCGACCGCTTCGAGTACGAACTCGACCTCACCCGGCCGACCCAGGCGTGGCACGACGAGGTAGCCGCCAACATCGCCCGCCAGGCCAAGCCGACGGAGACCGCACCGTGAACGAACCGAGGACCGACAACCGGCTCGATGACATGCCGATGCAGCCCCTGCGCTGCCAACACTGCGCGGCGCGGCTGCTGGTGCGCAAGAGCACGGTGCACCAGACGAGCCTGCAATGGAACGCCGAGGCGATCGAGGCTTGCGCAGAACTGGGCACGTCGCCGATGCCGGGTCCCGCGCTGGCAGGTTGTTCGCGACTCAAGGAGTCCCTCGACGCCGAGGTCGCCGCCGGGCGGCTGCGGATCGTCCAGACCGTATGACCGCACGGATGCGCCGTGTCCGGTTTCCCCGGGCACGGCGCATCTTGCTGTCCGGAGGCGGTTTACAGCCGAGCTCCGGTGTGCCTACACTCCAAGGTGTCAGATTCTGACAGATAGTCTCAATCTGACATACGCAGTCTGGAGGTGGTGTTGCAATGGCGCACATCGAGGAAGCCCCCGCGGCGATGATCGACCGCGTCGCGTCGCTGCTGGAGTCCTTCGTGGGCGAACGGCCGCTGACTCTGGCCGAACTCGCCCGCCGCTCGCACGTGCCGCGGTCTTCGGCGCACCGGATCCTGCAGCGGCTGGTCGAACTCGGCTGGGTGGAGCGCAAGGAGTTCACCTACACGCTCGGGGTGCGCATGTTCGAACTCGGCTCGCAGTTCACCCGCTGGCGCACCGTCCCCCGCGCCGCCGTCGCGGTGATGGCTGAGCTGCATCGCCGCAGCGGGCTGACGGTGTACCTCAGCATGCTGGTCGGCGCCGAGATCATGCACCTCGAACGGATCGGCTCGTGGCCGTCCGCCTCCGGGCAGTGGAGCGCGGGCGCCCGGCAGCCGGTCACGCTCACCGCCCCGGGCCGGGCGCTGCTCGCCACCCTCTCCCCCGACCACTGGCCCGAGCTGCATTTCGGCTACGCGCCGACCCAGTACTCCATCCAGACCCGCAGCCAGCTCATGCGCGACCTCGCCCGGGTCCGCGACCGCGGCGGGGTGGCCGTGGACGCGCAGGGCACCCATCACGGCGTGACCGTGGTGGCCGCGCCCATCACGACCATGGACGACGACGGGCACTTCGCGCTGTCGGTGTGCGGGCCGACGCGAGCGCTCGATTTGGTCGCCACGATCACCGAGGTGCGCAATGCCGCGGCGACGGTATGGCGGGTCGCCAACGGCGTGCCCACGCTGCGGCCGCGGGCGGTGCCGGACTTGCCGACTGCGGGGGTCGAGTTGCAGCTGGCCAACGGCGGGTCTGCTTCCGGCTGATCGGCCCTTCGCCGCGGAGGGCCGATCAGCCGGTGCATCAGGCAGTTTGGCCGCCGTCGATCACAAAGTCCTGTCCCGTGCAGTAACTGCTCGCATCACTGGCCAGAAAAGCCACCAACGCCGCCACCTCACCCGTCGTGCCGGGGCGGCGGATCGGCTGCCCCGCCACCGCGCCGCCGCCTGCGCGGGTCGTTTCGGAGATCATCTGCGTGTCGATCGCGCCCGGGCAGACGCAGTTGACCCGGATGCCGAACTCGCCGAGTTCCTTCGCCGCGGATTTGCTCGCCCCGCGCAGCCCCCATTTCGACGCGCCGTACCCCAGACCGCCCGCGAAACCGGTCAACCCCGCGGTCGAGGCGACGTTGACGATCGAACCGCCGCGTTCGCGCATCAACGGCAGCACGGCCTGCATCCCGAGGACCGGGCCGATCAAATTGACTCCCAAGGTGTGCGTCAGGTGGTCCTCCTCGAAGCTCTCCAACGGGGCCTTGCGGTAGAAACCGGCATTGTTGACGAGGACATCGACCCGGCCGAACTCGGCGCGGGTGCGTTCCATCGCAGCGGCCCAGTTTTCCTTGCTGCGCACGTCCAATCCGACAGCGAGCGTCTCGCCGTCGATCCCGTCCGCGACCGCGGCGACGGCGCTTTCGTCCAGGTCCGCCAGGACGACGCGGGCACCCAGCCGCGCGGTGGTCCGGGCGTGCTCGGCACCCTGGCCTTGCGCGGCACCGGTGACGAACACGATTTTGTCCCGCAGGTCGACGAGTTGATCGGGCACGTTTCACTTCCTTCGGCTCGGAGCACTCAGCCGCGCGAAGGTACCTTCGCCGGAAGGGGCCACGGAGGGCATGCGTCGGCTCAGCGGACACCTGATTTCGCCGTTTGACCGGTGCCGCGCGGGACCGTAAGCTCGTACCAAGCGCTTGCTTCGTGCCGACGGAAGAAGGCTGCCTTTGAAGGATTTCCATGGCAAGCCGGGCGTCGCGGTCGTGACCGGCGGCACCGGAGGGCTGGGCTCCGCGATCTGCCGGGCCCTCGCCGCGCGCGGCTCCGCGGTCGCCTTCACCTATCGCAGCGATCACGAAGCGGCCAAGCGGCTAGCCGCCGAACTCGAAGCGACCGCGGATCCCCTGGACCTCACAGATGCCCGGCAGACCAAGGCGTACATCGAGCGTTTCGGAGCGATCCACACCCTCGTCCACGCCGCGCCGCCGCCGGCCACGATCGCCTGCTGCGGGTCCATCCCGCCGATCACCGCCGCCATCACCGGGTCCTTCACCGCTTCCGCGGTCGCGGTGGCCGGCGCGCCCTCCAGCAGCCGCGCGACCATCGTGGCGAGCATTTCGACGTGCCCGATCTCCTCGGTCGCGGTGTCCATGATCAGGTCCTTGTACTTGCCCTCGATGCGGCAGTTCCAGCCCTGGAACAGGTACTGCATGGTCACCGTCATCTCGCCGTACGCGCCGCCGATCAGCTCCTGGAGCTTGTGCGCGTAGACCGGATCCGGCTTCTCGGGCTTCGCCTCGAACTGCAGCAGCTTGGTGTGTCGGAACATCAGCGTCCTCTCCCGGGGATTCGAGCCGGGCGGCGCGCCCGGCGAGTCCGGCAGGAATGCCCGCGATCATCCGTCCTACACCCGGCATTCCGGGGTCTTTTCAGGGATTTCGGCGCGGCAGCGGCGCGGTGGCGGGCCCTTCGAGAACGGTGCCGTCGACGTCGAATCGCGAACCGTGGCACGGGCAGTCCCAGCTGCGCTCGGCGGCGTTGAACCGCACGAAGCAGCCGAGATGCGTGCAGCGCATGGAAACCGCGTGCAATGTTCCTTCCCGGTCGCGGTAAACGCCTTTGCGACCGTGTCCGTCCGCCAGCACTTTCGCCTGGTCCACGGCGATGTCGTCGGTGCTTTTCGCGTCGGCTTGCGCGAGCCGGTCGCCGACGAAGTCCTTCGCCACCTTCGCGTTCTGCTGCATCAGCTTCGATGCCGACTTCAGCGAAATCCGTTGCGGGGAAAAGAGGTCCCGATGCGGATTGGCCAATCCGGTGATCCCGTCGGCTACCACGGTCGCCGCCGCGCTCCCCATCGCCAGGCCCCATTTTCCGAACCCGGTCTCGACCCACAGCTTCCGGGCGCCCGGGAAGTACGGCCCGGCGATCGGGATGCTGTCGTAGGCCTTCGGGTCCTGCGCGGACCACCGGTGCGTGACCTCGTCGACGTCGAAGTGGCGCGCCGCGAATTCGCCCAGCTCGGTGTAGCGCGCGAAGTCGACCGGGTCGCCCGCCGGATGTCCTTGGCCGCCGAGGATCAGCCGGTCCTCGTAGGAGGCGAAAGACCACAATGGACTTCCGGCGCTGATCGCCAGCTCCTGCGGCGGCTTGCCGGATTTCAGGGTCGCGGCGACGCAATACGACCGTTGGACCTCCAGCCGGGGGAAGAACAGCCCGCGGTCGAGGATCGGGTAATGCGTTGCGACGACCACGTTTTTGGCGTCGAGCGCACCGTCCTCGGTCGTGACGCGGTACGGCGGCGCCGCGCTGACCTGCCGGACGCGACTGTTCTCGAAGACGCGGCCGCCCTCGGCCTCGACCGCATCGGCGAGCCCGCGCACGTAGTCGGCCGGATGGAGCGCGAGTTGCCCGGACAGCCGCACCGCGCCGTGCACCGGGACCCGCAGATCGAGCGTGGTCGTCCATTCGACCGGAAGACCCGCCTGCGTCGCGGCCTCGTACTCCGCTCGCACGGTGTCCACCTCGTCGGCGTCCATCGCGAACGTCGCGGCGGGCAGCCTGCGCAGGCCGCAGTCAATGGGTTCGGCCAGCTCCGCGACCAGTTCGACCCCTGCCAGCGCCGCCTCGGCGTAGGCCATCGCGGTGGCCGCGTCGTGCTCGCTGAGGAGCGTCGAGTACACAGTGGACTGCAACGCGGTGACCTTCGCGGTGTTATTGCCGCTGGCTCCTTCCGCGATGCGTCCCGATTCGAGGACGGCCACGTTCACGCCTCGCCGGGCGAGCAACAACGCGGTGGTCATCCCGGCGATGCCGCCGCCGATGACGGCGACCTCGGCGCGTTCCCGCCCGCGCAAGGACGACCGGCCGGTCGCCGACGCGCAAGGACTGATCTGCGGTGGTGGTCATCAGAGGCTCCTCCGGGTGCCCATCGGGAGGACGCCGAGCACGATCATCGCCACCGCCAGGCCGAGGTGCAGCCAGTTGTCGGCGGTGTTGACCGGGATGAAGTTGGCCGAGCTGCCGTGGTCGATGACCAGCCCGTACACCCACAGCGCCAGGTAGACCACCCCGCCGACGACGAGGAAGTTCTTCGCCCCGGCCGGCGTGCGGGCCAGCGCGAGCCCGGCGACGCCGAAGGCCAGGTGCACGACGTTGTGCAGGATCGACACGCTGAACAGCCCGAGCAGCAGCGCGCCCGAATGGTGCCCGGCACCGGTGAGCTGGTCGTAATGCGTGGTGACGCCCGGGATGAACCCGAGGATGCCCACGAGCAGGAACACGGCCCCCACACCGGCGGCGACGAGCTGGCGCGGCGTGCGCCGCGCGACGGCAGTACTCATGACCGGAGCCCTCCCTGAATCCCCCGCACCGGGTCCGGCGCGGAGATATCCGGATAACCGGTGCGGGACCGGGCAAACCTCGACTGCCGGCCGCGCGTCCGGAATCCTGTTTGAAGCCCGCCGCCGCGGGCAACCGCGAGCATGCGGTTACGGCGGAGCGAGCTGTCCTCGCCAGGCATCAGGCGGCAGCGACGCGGCCGCGGCTTCCGGTACCTCGCGCCGGACGGCACCCCGGTGACCGACTCCGAGGTGCTCGAGCGCATCCACGATCTCGTGATCCCGCCCGCGTGGCGGCGGGTGTGGATCTGCCCCCATCCGACCGGGCACATCCAGGCGGTCGGAACCGACGACGCGGGCCGCCGCCAGTACCTCTACCACCCCGAATGGCGTCGAGCGCGCGACGAGGAGAAGCACGATCGGGTGCTCGACCTGGCCGCGGAACTGCCGACCGTCCGCGCCGCCATCCAGAAGGATCTGCGCCGGTGCCACCTCGACCGTCGGCGAGTCGCGGCCGCCGCGCTGCGGATGATCGACCGGGGCGTCTTCCGCAGCGGCGGCGAGGAGTACGCCGAAACCAACGGTTCTCACGGCGCGACCACGCTGCTGCGCGAACACGTGAAAATCAGCGGCGACGAGCTGACCTTTTGTTATCCCGCCAAAAGCGGCCTGGTCCGGTCGCTGAGCATGCGCGACGGCGAACTCGCTGCCGTCCTCAAGTCGCTCCGCCGCTGTCGCACCGGCACCGCGCGCCTGTTCGTGTACCGCACCGACGACGGCTGGCACGAACTGCACGCCAGCGACGTCAACGAACGGTTCAAGGAACTCGCCGGCGAGGAGTTCACGGTGAAGGACCTGCGGACCTGGCACGCAACGGTGCTCGCCGCAGTCTCGCTCGCCGCGCGGGAGCCACCGACGTCCCAGCGCGGCCAGGCGAGGGCCGAGACCGCGGCGATGAAGGAGGTCGCGGAGGAACTCGGCAACACGCCTGCCGTCGCCCGGCGCTCGTACGTCGACCCGCGCGTGCTGCGGGAATTCGAGAGGCACAGCACGATCCACCGCGCGGTGCGGAAGGCCGATGCGGACGGGCTCGCGGAGGAGGAGCTGCGGGAGCGGATCGAGAAGGCAGTCATCCGGCTGCTGCGGCAAGCCCCGTGACGATTCGAGGCTTCAATCATATGTACCGCTAATGGTATGTTGCGCTTATGACTCTAGCCGGAAAGACCGTCCTCATGTCCGGCGGCAGCCGCGGCATCGGCCTGGCCATCGCGACCCGCGCGGCGCGGGACGGGGCGAATGTCGTTCTGCTGGCCAAAACCGCCGAACCGCATCCGAAGCTGGAAGGCACCGTCTACACCGCCGCGAAGGAGATCGAAACCGCCGGCGGGCAGGCGCTGCCGATCGTCGGCGACGTGCGCTCCGAGGACGACGTGCTCTCCGCGGCCGAAGCGGCGGCGACGCAGTTCGGCGGCATCGACATCGTCGTGAACAACGCCAGCGCGCTCGACCGGTCCGGCACCGAAGAGCTCTCGATGAAGCGCTACGACCTCATGCAGGACATCAACACGCGAGGCACGTTCCTGCTCAGCAAGGCGGCGATCCCGCACCTGCGCAAGGCCGCGAATCCGCACATCCTGACGCTTTCGCCGCCGCTGAACCTCTCCCCCGCGTGGATCGGCGCGCACCTGGGCTACACGCTCTCCAAGTACGGCATGAGCCTGTGCACCGTGGGCCTCGCGGAGGAACTGAAAGCGGACGGAATCGCCGCGAATTCACTGTGGCCGCGCACCCTCATCGACACCGCAGCGGTGCGCAACATCATCGGCGGCGCAAGCCAAGCGCGCACGCCGGAGATCATCGCCGATGCTGCGTACGCGATCCTCACCCGACCGTCGCGCGAATGCACCGGGAACCTGTTCATCGACGACGAAGTACTCGCCACCGAAGGCGTAACCGACCTCTCCCGCTATCAGCGCGGCGAAGGCGAACTGGCACTCGACATCTTCGTCGACCCGGCCTGATCCCGCATCCGGTCGAACTCCCCGGGCAGCGTCTCGCCCTCGTTCATCCTCGCCAACAGCTTGTGCAGCGAATCGTGAGAGCGCTGCGGAAGGTCGCTGAGCACGTGCTGGTCGAGGTCGACCAGCAGTTCGTTCGCCTTGCGCAGCGTCTTCCGCCCCGCGTCGCTGAGGTCGACGACGTAGCGCCGCCGGTCTTCGGGGTCTCGGGCGCGGGCGGCGAGCCCGAGGGTCTCGAGGTCGTCCAGGCTGCTGACCATCGTCGCCGGGTCGATGCGCAGGTACGCGCCCAGCGACAGCTGCGACATCGGGCCGTTGTCGGCCAGCGCCTGGAGAACGCTGTAGTGCCGCACCCGCAGGCCCAGCCCGTGCAGCCGGTCCTCGGCGAGCCGGAACACGACCTGGCCGAGTTTGACCAGCAGGCAGCTCGTGTGCTCCCCGATCCCGCCCGGCACCAGCGGACCTGACATCGTTTCCCCTGCCCATCATTAGCGGACCGTACGAATCCGATGATACGGGCCGGTCACGCCCGCAGCCGCACACTGCCGTCCATGGCCGCGAAAGCGCGCCGGACGTGCCCGGGGAGTTCGCCCGGCGCACAGTCGGGCAGCCATTCGTCCAGCGCGCACCGCCAAGCCGCGACGCAGAACTCGACGAGCAGCCGCAGTTCGAGGCGGGAATCCCCGAGCCTGCGCACGATCTCAGCCTCGATTTCCGCGCAGTGCCGCAGGGTGTGCCCGTTCAGCGCCGGTGATTCGTCGATGAGCCGGAGCGTCGCGGGGAACCGCTGGTACCAGTTCTCGTCCATGCGGCCAAGGGTCGCGAGCATCGCGTCGCGGAAGACGTCGGCGAGCGGGCCGGACTTGGCGGTCTCGTCCAGGACGTCGAGGTAGGCGCTCCAGAGCTCCTTGACCGCGGCGAGCGCGACGTCCTCCTTCGAGCGGAAATTGCGGAAGAACGTCCGGCGCGACACCTCGACCTCGTCGAGCAGCGCGTCGAGCGGGGTGGCGTCGAATCCGCGTTCGCTGAAGATCGCGATCGCGGTTTCCACCAGCGCTTGGCGGGTGCGCTGCTTCTTGCGCTCGCGCAGCGTGAGCGGTCCGGGGTCGGTCATCCGCGGCAGTTTACCCAGCACGCACCGCGGGCGCATATGCTATACAGAAGCAAATGCCACACTGTGGCACATTGACTTCCAGGGGGGTTCCCGACCGTGCGTGCACTCGTTGTCGACCACACCGCGCCCGCGCATTTGTCCCTGGCCGAGGTCGCCGACCCGGCCCCCGCGCCCGGCGAGGCGCTGGTCCGGGTGGCCGCGGCGTCGCTCAACTTCGGCGAGGTCAAGGACGCCGCCGATCCGTCCGCCGCGAACGGCACCGTGATCGGCTGGGACGCGGCGGGCGTCGTCGTCCAGGCGGCCGCCGACGGTTCCGGCCCCGCTGTCGGGACGCCGGTCGTCACGCTCGGCACCGCGGGCTGGGCCGAACTGCGCGCGGTGCCGACGAACTTGATCGGCACCGTTCCGGATGGCGCTGACCTGGGCGCGATCAGCACTCTTCCGGTCGCCGCACTGAGCGCTCTGCACGTGCTGCGCCGGATGGGCCCGGTCCTCGGACGGCGGGTGCTGATCACCGGCGCGTCCGGCGGAGTGGGCCGGTACGCGGTGCAGCTCGCCGCCCGCGCCGGGGCGGAGGTCGTGGCGATCAGCCGGGATCCCGCTCAGGAGAAAGGCCTGCTCGCGCTGGGCGCGGCCGAGGTGCGCACGTCGGCCGCCGATGTCGGCCGGCCGGTGTTCGCGGTGCTGGACAACGTCGGCGGGCCGGATCTCGTGGCCGCCTTCGCCGCGTTGGAGGCGGGCGGCACGCTGATCAACGTGGGCCGCTCAGCCGAAGGGGACGCGGTGCTGCCGCCGGAGGCCTTCTTGGGCACCGGGGGGCGGCACGACCGGTCGATCCGCACGTTCTTCCTGCTGGCCGATCCCGCGGCCGGCTTCTCCGCCGACCTGACCTGGCTGGCCGCCGAAACCGCCGCCGGACGGCTCGACCCGGGCATCAGCTGGCGCGGGCCGTGGGACCGGTACGCGGAGGCGGTGCAGGCGCTGGTCGGCCGGAGGTTGCGCGGAAAGGCGGTACTGGAGATCGGCTGAGCGGACCGGACGCGGCACGCGTTAACCTGGCCTCACCCGACAGCGCGAGAACCACGGAACCCAGGTGAACCAGACCGGAGCACAACCGCCAGCCGGAACGCAGGCCATCCGCCGGGCGCTCGGCATCCTGCGGCTCCTCATGGACGAGGACGGGGAACTCACGCTGTCCGCGATCGCCCGCAAACTGGACCTCACGCCGGGCACGACGCACCGGGTCGTGGGCGCGCTGAGCGCCGACGGGCTCGTCGCGCACAACCCCCGCACCGACAGCTACCACCTCGGCCCCGGCTCGATCCTGCTCGGCCAGGCCGCCCAGCGGGTGCACGGGCTCCAGCTCGCGCTGCCGGTCATCCAGCGGATCAACGCCGACACCGGGGAATCGGTCAACATCACGATCCGCGAGGGCCACGAGTCGGTGGTGCTGCTGCGCGCGCAGTCGACGCTCCCGCTGCGGTTCGAGCAGCACCCTGGCGCGCGTTTCCCGTTGTACGCCACGGCTTCCGGCAAAGCGATGCTCGCCCATTCGCTCGACGCGGAGTCCTACCTCGCGAGCCTCCCGGAGCAGCTGCCCGCGCTGACGCCGCACACCCTCGCCACCCGCGACGCCCTCGCCGTGGAGCTGACCGAGACGCGCGATCGCGGGTACAGCATCGACAACGAGGAAAACGTCGCGGGAGTGCGCTGCGTCGGCGCGGGAGTCCTGGACGACCGCGGTCTGGCCCGGGCGGCGGTGGTGATTCAGGTGCCGACTGTTCGGCTGCCCGAGGACCGGATTCCCGAGCTGGGAGCACTTGCGATCGAGGCGGCGAAGGAGATCGCGCCGTTCCTGCCGCCGGACCGGCTCACTCGCTACTGACGTCAAGCCAGCCGTACGTGAGGGGAACCCTGAGGGAATCTGCTTGGGTTCTAGTGGTGGTTGCAACGCCTGAGTTGTGCAGGGGTTGCAGTGGTCGTGGTCGGGCGTGGTCGGGCTCCGCGGGGCCGGGTGAGGCTGGCGGCGGAACGCCGCCGCTATTTTGATCTTGTGGCGGAGGGCGTGGGCACGGTCGAGGCGTGCCGCAGGGTCGGGGTCGACCGCAGGACCGGGCACTATTGGCGGCACGGGCGGCCGAGCCGGGCGGGCGCGACCGCGCGTCCGGCCGCGCGGCCCGGGCCGGACTCGGGCCGGTTCCTGAGCGCGGGCGAGCGGATCGCGATCGCGGACGGGCTGGCGGCGGGCCGCTCGCGGCGGGCGATCGCGGCCGAGCTGGGCCGCAGCCCGTCCACGATCAGCCGGGAGATCGCCCGCAACGCCCGCCCCTGCGGCGAATACCGGCCCCACGCCGCCCACGACCTCGCCCGGGCACGGCGTCCGCGACCGAAAACAGGCAAGATCGCGGCCTGCCCCGAACTGCGGGACCGGGTGCAGGCGATGCTGACCGACAAATTCAGCCCGGAGCAGATCGCCGCCCGGCTGCGCCGCGACCACCCCGACCGGCCGGAGCTGCACGTGACCCACGAAACGATCTACCAGGCCCTCTACGTCCAAGGCCGCGGCGAACTGCGCCGCGAGCTGGCCCGCGCCCTGCGCACCGGCCGCACCATGCGCAAACCCCGCGCCAGCGGCGAACAACGCCGGCCCCGCTTCGCCGAACCCATGGTCATGATCAGCGACCGGCCCGCCGAAGCCGCCGACCGCGCCGTCCCCGGCCATTGGGAAGGCGACCTGATCATCGGCAAGGACAACGCTTCCGCCATCGCCACCCTCGTCGACCGCTCCACCCGCTACACCCTGCTCGTCGCGCTGCCCGACGGCCGCGGCGCCGACGCCGTCCGCGACGCCCTCGCCGACACCGCCGCGACCCTGCCCGCGCACTTGCGACGATCCCTGACCTGGGACCAGGGCAGCGAAATGGGCCGCCACCACGAATTCACCGTCGCCACCGGCATCCCCGTCTACTTCTGCGACCCCCACAGCCCCTGGCAACGCGGCAGCAACGAAAACACCAACGGCCTGCTGCGCCAGTACTTCCCCAAAAGCACCGACCTCTCAGTCCACACCCCCGAACACCTCGCCGCCGTCGCCGCACAACTCAACCGCCGACCCCGCAAAACACTCAACTGGGACACCCCAGCCGAACGCCTCGCTACACTCCTCGCCGAAACCAGTTGAACCACCCGCGTTGCAACAACCCCTCGAATCCACCCAGATTCCCTCAGGGTTCCCCTCACGTACCTTCGCCCCCGCCGAACTGCGCCCCATCGATAGTCATCCAGGTGCCGACTGTCCGGCTGCCCGAGGACCGGATTCCCGAGCTGGGCACCCTGGCGATCGAGGCGGCGAAGGAGATCGCGCCATTCCTGCCGCCGGACCGCCTCACTCGCTACTGACCCCCAACGCCCGCGCCGTCAGCGAAGCGAGATGCGCAGGCTGATGCTCGGACAACTGCCGAATCTGCGTCCGGCAGCTGAACCCGTCCGCATGCACCACCGTCCCTTCCGGCGCCGCACGGAGCGCAGGCATCAGCTGGTGCTCCGCGACCGCGACGGAAACGTCGTAATGCCCCCGCTGGAACCCGAAATTCCCCGCCAACCCGCAACAACCCTCACGCAGCACTTGCGAATGCTCGGACAACCGCCCGAGCAACTGCGAATCGGCGTCGTAGCCGAGGTCCGCGTGCTGGTGACAATGCACCTGAGTGAGCACCGGCACCGCGGACTTCGTCAACACGGGAAGCTCGCTGTCCCCGACATGCTCCGCGAACGTCCGGACACTGCGCTTCAGCAAGGCCGTCCGCGGGTCCTCCGGCAGCAGCTCCGAGCCATCCTCCCGCAGGGTCGCGGTGCAGCTCGGCTCCAGGCCGATCACCGGAATTCCCTGCTGCAGCCACGGATCCAGCGCATCGAGCGACCGCCGCAACACCCGGCGTGCGGCGCTCAGCTGGCCGGTGCTGTGCCAGGTCAGTCCACAACAGACAGTCCGCTCCGGGATGACCACCTCGTGGCCAAGGGCTTCCAGCACGGCGACCGCGTCCCGGCCGACCTGGGGGTCGAAGAAGTTCGTGAAGGTGTCCGGCCACAGCACGACTTTCGACGAGGACGTCACCCGCTCCCGGCGGCGGAACCACGAAGCGAACGTCGGCGACGCGAGTTGCGGCAAAGCGCGTTCGGCGGCGATCCCGCCCAGGCGGTTCAGAACCGGCCGGAGCGGGCCGCCCGCGACGGCGTTGATCGCGCGGGCGAACGGGGCGCCCAGCCGGAGCCATCGCGGCAGCGCGCCCATCGTGTAGTGCGACATCGGGCGGATCCGTCGCTCGTAGTGGCGGCTGAGGAATTCGGTCCGGTAGGAGGCCATGTCGACGCCGACCGGGCAGTCGGATTTGCACGCCTTGCAGCCGAGACAGAGGTCGAGCGCGTCGCGGACTTCGGGTGAGCGCCAGCCGTCCTCGATGACGTCTCCGGCCAGCATTTCGAACAGCAGACGCGCCCGGCCGCGGGTCGAGTGTTCTTCCTTGCCGGTGGCGCGGTAGCTCGGGCACATCATCCCGCCCGACGCGGAGACGCATTTGCCCACGCCCACGCATCGCCGGGACGCCGCGGCCAGGTCGCCGTCGTCGGCGTGCAGGGCGAGCCGGGCCCGGGTCGGCAGGATCGGCGGGGCGATGACCGTGCGCAGATCGGCGTCCAGCGGCGCGGGATCGACGACGCGGCCGGGGTTCATGCCGTTCGTGGGGTCGAAGGCGGCTTTGAAGTCGGCGAACGCCTGCATCAGCCGCGGCGAGAACATCAGCGGCAGGAGTTCGGCCCGCGCTTGGCCGTCGCCGTGTTCGCCGGACAGCGAGCCGCCGTGGGATACCACGAGTTCCGCGGCCTCGACCATGAACGACCGGTACGCTTCCTTCGCTTCCGGGGCGGCCATCGGGAAATCAATCCGCACATGCAGACAACCGTCGCCGAAATGGCCGTAGACCACGCCTTTCCGGCCGTGCTTGTCCAGCAGCAGGTCGAATTCGCGCAGGTACGCGCCGAGCCGGTCCGGCGGGACCGCGGAGTCCTCCCAGCCGGACCACGCCTCGGAGCCGTCCGCCAGCCGCGTCGCGAGACCGGCGCCTTCTTCCCGGATCCGCCAGAGTTTCCGCTGGGCAACAGGATCCTCCACGACCAGCGACGAAGCGCCGACCTGCGGAGCGCGCGCGGCGACCTGGCGGGCGACGGCCAGCGCCTCCGCCGCGTCGTCACCGCCGGTTTCCAGGTACAGCCACGCCATTCCGTCCGGCAGGGTGCTGCGGTCGCCGGGTTTCCGGGCGTCGAGAGCAGCGACCAAACCGGCCTCGATGCCTTCCATGGTCAGCACCGGCAGGTCGAGCAGCGACGGGACCGCGTCGGCGGCGGCGATGCTGTTCTCGAAACCCAGCACGGCGAGGGCGCGCGTCGCCGGGATCGGGGCCAGGTCGACGACCGCGCTCAGCATCGTCACGCAGGTGCCCTCGGAGCCGACAAGGGCCTTCGCGACGTCGAAACCGTTCTCCGGCAACAGGTATTCGAGGTTGTACCCGGAGACTCGCCGGGGCAGTTTCGGATAGCCGAGCCGGATGTCGGCCAGGTATTCGTCGCGCAGGTCCCGCAGGCCGCGGTAGAGCGCACCGACCGAATCCGAGCGGGCGCAGAGTTCCTCCAGCTCCGCCGGTGAAGTGGGACCGACCTCGAGCCGGGTTCCGTCGAGGAGGGCGATTTCCAGCGCGCGGACGTTGTCGACCGTCTTGCCCCAGGCCACCGAATGCGAACCGCAGGCGTTGTTGCCGATCATGCCGCCGATCGTGCACCGGCTGTGCGTCGACGGGTCCGGGCCGAAGGTGAGCCCGTGCTCGGCGGCCCGTTCGCGCAGCCGGTCCAGCACGAGACCGGGTTCGACACGCGCGGTGCGGGCGGCGGGGTCGAGGTCCAGCACGCGGTTGAGGTGCCGGGTGAAGTCCAGGATCACCGCGCGGTTCGCGGCCTGCCCGCCGATGCTCGTCGCCGCGCCGCGCGGGAGGACGGGCGCGCCGTGGTCCGCGCACACCCGCAGCGCCGCCACCACGTCGTCCGCGCTGCGCGGCCGCACCACGAGCAGCGGGACGTGCCGGTAGTTCGACGCGTCGGTGGAGTGGGTGGCGAGCGTGGCCGGGTCGCCGGCGACCTCGCCGGACACCGCCCGCGCGAGTGCTTCCTGCAGTGCCGATTGCGAACGGGCTCGGGCCGGCATGGGCGTCTCCTGGGAAATCGGGGGTTCACAGCGCCGCGGTCGCCGGGCTACCGTGAAGGCTCGCCACATAGTGGATATAGCTTCCACATGTTGTCAACATCGACGTGAGGAGTGGTCTCCTTGACCGACATGCCCCGCAACGAAAGCGTCTTCACCTGGGCCGCGCCCCCGCTGAAGTTCGGTGCCGGCGCCCTCGACGAGCTGGGCGCGGAGGTGGCCGCCCGGCAGGCCAGGTCGTGCCTGATCCTCACCGACCCCGGCGTCCGCGCCACCGGCATCCCGGACCGGGCGCTCGACTCGATCCGCGCGGCCGGCGTGAAAAGCGAGATCTTCGACGGCGTCGGCGTCGAACCGACCGACGCGAGCATCGACGAGGCCGTCGCCTACGCCCGCCAGCAGGAATGGGACTGCTTCGTCGCGATCGGCGGCGGCTCGGCGATCGACACCGCCAAGGCCGTCAACCTGCTGACCACGCACCCCGGCGAACTGCTCGACTTCGTGACCCCGCCGATCGGCGCGGGCAAGGCCCCGTGGCTGCCGCTGAAGCCGCTGATCGCCGTCCCGACCACGGCGGGCACCGGGTCCGAATCGACCACGATCTGCGTCGTCGACCTGCTTGGCCTGCACCTCAAGGCCGGGGTGAGCCACCCGTCGCTGCGCCCGTCGCTGGCGGTCGTCGACCCGCGCACGACGATCAGCCTCCCCTCGGCGGTCACCGCGGCCAGCGGCATGGACGTCCTCTCGCACGCGCTGGAGAGCTACACCAGCGTCGCGTTCGACGCGAAGCCCGCGCCGGAAGACCCGATGAAGCGACCGGCGTTCTGCGGGTCCAACCCGATCAGCGACGTCTGGTGCGAGATGGCGCTGACGTTGGTGGGCAAGCATTTGCGCGCCGCTGTCCTCAATGGACGCGACCTGACCGCGCGCACCCAGATGGCGCTCGCGTCGACCTACGCCGGAACCGGATTCGGCAACGCCGGCACCCACCTGCCGCACGCGAACGCGTACCCGATCGCCGGCGCGGTGAAGCAGTACCGCGCCGAGGGCTACCCGGAGATGCCGATGGTCCCGCACGGCCAGGCCGTGTCCGCGACCGCCGCCGAGGTCTTCCGCTGGACCTATCCCTCGGCGCCCGAACGGCATCTGCACGCCGCGCACCTGCTGTCCGGCGGCCAGACCTTCACCGCCACCGACGGCGCCGACGCCCTCCCCCACGTGCTCGCCGAGCTGATGGCCGACATCCAGATGCCGAAGGGACTGCACGCGTTCGGGTACGGCGACGAGGACATCGACACCCTCGTCGACGGCACCCTCAAGCAGACCCGTCAGCTGGCTGTCGTGCCCCGTCCGGTCACCCGGGCCGCGCTCGAAGACATCTTCCGCCGTTCGCTCTGACCCTCGGGAGTTATCAATGGCGACAACTCCGGAAAAGAGCACCGACGTCCGCCTGGTGGTCGCGTCGAGCGTGTTCGGCACGACCGTCGAGTGGTACGACTTCTTCCTCTACGGCACCGCCGCGGGACTCGTCTTCAACAAACTGTATTTCCCCGGCTCCGATCCCCTGGTCGGCACCGTGCTGGCCTTCGCGACCTTCGCGCTCGGCTTCCTCGCCCGCCCGGTCGGCGGGTTCGTCTTCGGCCACCTCGGCGACCGGGTCGGGCGCAAGAAGATCCTCGTCGCGACCATGCTCATCATGGGCACCGCGACCTGCCTCATCGGGCTGCTGCCCGACTACCGGATGATCGGCCCGGCCGCCCCGATCATCCTCGTCGTCCTCCGGCTGGCCCAGGGCGTCGCGGTCGGCGGCGAATGGGGCGGCGCGGTGCTGATGGCCACCGAGTACGCCCCGGCCGGGAAACGCGGGCTCTACGGCAGTTTCCCGCAGATCGGGCTGGCCATCGGGCTCACGCTGGGCACCGGCGTGCTGGCGCTGCTGAACGCGGTCACCAGCGACGAGGCGTTCCTGTTGTGGGGCTGGCGAATCGGCTTCCTGCTGTCCGCCGTGCTGGTGGTGGCGGGCCTGCTGATCCGGGTCAAGGTGATGGAAACCCCGGCCTTCCGCACGATGGCGGCCGAGGAGTGCACCGCGACCGTGCCCGCCGTGGAACTGGTCCGCGACCGGCTTTCCCGGCGGCACCTGCTGCTCGGCATGGGCAGCCGCTTCACCGAGGGCGTGGCGTTCAACGCGTGGGCGGTCTTCGTGATCTCCTACGGCAGCGGAACGCTGAAGCTGGACCGGCAGCCGCTGCTGGTCGGCGTGATGATCGCGGCCGCGGTGATGGTGGTGTTCATCCCGGTGTTCGGCCGGGTTTCCGACCGGCTCGGCCGACGCCGGACCTTCACCACCGGAGCCGTGACGACGCTGGTGCTGGCGATCCCCGCACTGGCGGCACTGCACAGCGGCAATCCGGTGCTGATCACGCTCTCGCTGATCGCGGTGCTGGGCATCAGCTACCCGGTGATGTACGGCCCGCAGGCGGCGTTCTATGCCGAACTGTTCCCGATTTCGCGGCGGTGCACCGGGATTTCGGTGGTGTACCAGCTTTCCGGCGTCGTGGCTTCAGGGCTGACCCCGCTGATCCTGGCGTATCTCGCCGGGAAGACCGGCACGACCGGCATCCTGGTCTACCTCGCCGCGACGACGGTGGTGAGCGTGGTCTGCACGCTGGCGATCCGGCAGAGCGACCTGTTCGAGGACGACGAGCGGATTTCCGCGCCAGTCAAGGAGGTTCCCCGGTTCACCTGAGCGGCGAGCCTCGTGAGCGGCGGTGCCGGCTCTCACCGACACCGCCGCTCACGAGGCCGGACCGGCCGCCTCGGTGAGCTGCTCCCGCAGCGTGCCCAGCGTCCGGGCCAGCAACCGCGAAACCTGCATCTGCGACAGTCCGACCCGTTCGGCGATCTGGCTCTGCGTCATGTTCGAGAAGAACCGCATGACGACAATCGCGCGCTCCCGTTCCGGCAGGCTCCGCAGCAGCGGCTTGAGCGTTTCCCGATCCTCGAGCTTCTCGATTTCCGGATCCTCGTCGCCGAGGGTGTCGGCCAGCGCGATCGAGCCGCTGTCGTCGTGGGCCGGATAGTCGATGGACGCAGCCTGGTACGCGTTCCCGGCGTGCAGGGCCTCGGTGACCTCGTCCAGATCGAGGTCGAGATGGTCGGCGAGTTCGCGCGCGGTGGGCGCGCGGCCGAGGCGCTGGCCCAGGTCGGTGGCGGCCTGGCCGATCGTCACGTGGAGTTCCTTGAGCCGCCGCGGGACGCGGACCGACCAGGTGTGGTCGCGGAAGTACCGGCGGACCTCGCCCATCACCGTCGGGACGGCGAAGGCGACGAAATCCGTCTGCCGCGCCGGGTCGTAGCGGTCGACGGCGTTGATGAGGCCGATCCGCGCGACCTGCAGAAGGTCCTCGGACGGCTGGCCGCGCCGGGCGAAGCGGCGGGCGATGTGCTCGGCCAGCGGGAGGTGTTCCTCGATGAGGCGGCGGCGCAGCCGGGAGTGCTCGTCGGTGTCCTCGGCGAGGCGGCTGATCTCCTCGAACAGCACCGCGCAGTGGCGGTAGTCGTCGCGCCGGGTGCGGGTCATGGTCGCCGCGGTCATGTAAATCCTCCTGACAGCCGAAGGGAACGTGACTCGTGTAGTGCCATGGAGCGCATCGCGTCGCCGACGCTAATCATCCTTAGTGGACAGTGCTCGGCGCCGCAAGGCGAGCAGGCGGCGGCTCCGCGTGCTCGCCGGGGCGCCAGGCAGCCGGAGTGTCATGGCCGGGTGGTACCCGCCCGAGAGCAAGATCAATCAGGCGGCCACCCGAATGGGGGCTCAAGTCACATCGCGCCGACGCGGCAGAGTGGCGCGATCGCCGACGGAACGCAAGACCGGCGGGGCGAGCTGCCCGATGCGGTGACCGTCCCTCGCGCGATGCGGTGACGAACCGGAGAATCTGCGGAACGACGCTGGCACCGGCGAAATAGCGGAGAACGACGAAATCCACTCCGGAATCGGTTTCGATCGCGGTCAACCATCCGTGGACTTGGGTCGAGAGCGCAGCATTGCGGACGTCTCCCCAGCGGGAAGAATCAGCTTCCGGACCGCCATCGCCCGCGCACCGAACGGCGGTCGGCGCGGCTGAGCACACCCGAGGTGTCGCGCGTCCAGTGTCCGCCGCGGGAATCGGTGAAGGACAGGCCGGGCACGGCGGCCGCGGAGTACAGGTCGTCCACCGGCATGGCGTCCTCGCCGAACGGCAGCGCGCGGACGGCGGTCGCGCCCGGCGGGATGATCGCGAGCCGGGTGCAGTGCGGCTCGTCCTCGTCCGGACGGTTGACTTCCAGGGAGCAGTCGAACACCGGTGCATCGCCGCTGTTGTGCGCGCACACGACGTAGTCCTCGTCCCGGTCGTGCCGAGCGCCCTCGTCGAGCCACGCGGAGACCGACTGCGCCTGCTGCTCCTGCCGGACTTCCGCCTGGTCTTTCCGGTTGAGCAGCATGATCCACACATACGAGGCGAACCCCAGCAGCGAGCCCGCGCTCCCGATCGCCGATACCCACGTCGCGGTCAGTTGTGATCCCATTTCCGCTGATCTTCCCCGATCCGGCCGCGCTGAAACCCCCGTCCGGCAGAGGTTTGGACCTTCACCGGCCGGGGTACCAAGAGCGCGGCGCGGAACCCCTTCCGCTCCCAGACTTTCGTTGCCGCGGGGACGCCGGTGGTGCCAAGACACCGCCGGCGTTTCTGCTGTCCACAGTGGACTCAGACGCTCAGGTCTTCAGCCAGGCAGGACGAGTGCCCTTGCACAGCGTGCGCCATTCTTCGTCGAACCGGTCCTGCACCATCTTCGCCGCGGCTTCGTCCCGACCGTAGAGGAGACCGAAGGTGAACGTGTTCTGGTTCTCGCTGAAGCCGTCGATCGCGAAGTGCCGCAACATAACTCGGTCGACCACGGTGTCCTGATGCTTGCCCAGCGTCTGCTGCACCGCCTTGACGTGCTTGCGCCACGTGCGCAGCTTCTTGCCGAACACCGGCCGGACGGCGTCGGCAGCGTAGCGAGCGCGCTTGGCCTTCTTCCGGACGTTGTGCAGGGCCTTCTCCAGCTCAGTGCCGCTGAGCCCCTCCGTCGCCGCGGTGGCTCGAGAGAGCTTGCGCGCGGTCTTGCGCAGGGGTTTCCGCAACGCCTTCTTGCCCGCCGGGCGCATCGTGTCGAGCAGCGCGGCGATCGATCCCAGCAAGGTCACGTATCGGGTGCTGGACAAGGCTTCCGTCGCACGGGCCAGTTCAGTTTGGGAGGTGCGGGCGAAGTCGCGGGTCAGGTATTGCCGCAGTGGTCCGAAAATCAGCTCCGGCGGGACCTCGTCGAGACAGGATTCGAGGCGCGCTTGGCTGACCTCGGTGTCGCGCGCGGGGGCGAGTTCAGTTCCGAGCCACTTCAGTTCCGCCGCGATCGCGTTGGCCTTCTTCTTGCCCACCAAGGATTTGAACGTCTGAAGCGCGCTCCGCAGCTTCCGCGCCGCGACCCGGAGCTGGTGCACCGAATCGTCTTCCCCGACGCGAAAGCCCAGGTCAGCGCGACGCAATCGCTCGAATTGCTCGCGCAGGTACGCAGCCAGGACCTCGTTCGAGCCACGCTTGCCTTCGGCGGTGTCTCCGATCAGGCGTTGCAGCTTCGACGGCCACCAGGCGTTCTCGGCACCGCGCTTCCGCAAGGCGCGATCGAGCCGGTCGAGCAGCTCAGGTCCCGCCTCGACGTCCAGCTCGCGCCAGCGGTCCAGCCGAACCGCTTGTCCCCCAAGGAATTCTCCGGTGACATGGTCGTCCGCCAGCGTCGCCAGGGTCCGGCCGGACGCGTCGGCCAGACGGTGTGTGAACCGGTCGGTCCGCAGTTGCGCGACCGGACGCAGCTTGCGGTCCAGCGTGTACGCGCGGACCAGCTTCACGACGGGCGCAGGCATCGTCGAGTCGTCGAGCGGAAACCGCAGCTCGTGAGCGGACGTTCTCAGGCACCACCCGGTGTCGCTGCTTCTTCGCAGCGTGAGCCCGGCTCTGGTCAACCGGAAGTCCTTGGTGTCGTAGTAAACGGTCTCCAGCGTCCGCTCGGCGGGTGCTTCCTGCGTGATCCCCTTGCCCGCCAGCTGCGGCACCCGGGCTTTCAAGCTCAGCTCGTACTTGCGTCCGGACTCTGCACTTCGCATTCCCCGCTCCTTCAGTCGTTGTCGGCGGCGCCGGCGACGGCCTCGGCGATCGCGGGCACCAGGCCCTCGTCGAAGACGCTGGGCACGATGTGCTCCCGGTCGAGATCGTCGCCGACCGTCTCGGCCAGCGCGTGCGAGGCCGCGAGCAGCATCCGCGCGGTCACCTTCGGGGCGCCGGAGTCGAGCAGCCCGCGGAACATCCCCGGGAACACGAGGACGTTGTTGATCTGGTTGGGCAGGTCGCTGCGGCCGGTCGCGACGATCTCCGCGTGCTCGTGCGCGGCGTCCGGGTCGACCTCCGGATCGGGATTGGCCAGCGCGAACACGATCGCCCGGTCGGCCAGCCGCGCGAGGTCGTCGCCCTTGAGCAGGCCGCCGACGCTCACGCCGACGAAGACGTCCGCGTCGCGCAAGGCGTCCTGCAGGCTTCCCTGGACCGCGTCGCCGCGGTTGGTGTTCTCCGCGAGCCACTGCTTCTCGCCGGTCAGATCGCGTTCCCCGTGCAGGACGCCTTTGCTGTCGCAGACCACGATCCGCTCCGCGCTGAAATCGGCTTTCAGCAGCAGCCTGGCGATCGCGGACCCGGCAGCGCCCGCTCCGGAAATCACCACCGAGGTGTCCCCTGGCGTGCGGTCGGTCAGCTTCAGCGCGTTGTGCAGGGCGGCGAGCACGGCTATCGCGGTGCCGTGCTGGTCGTCGTGGAAGACAGGAATGTCCAGCTCGTCGTGCAGCTGCCGCTCGACGGTGAAGCACCGGGGCGCGGCGATGTCTTCCAGGTTGATCGCGCCGAAGGACGTCGCGAGGTCCTTGGCCGTGCGCACCAGGTCTTCCGGCTCGCGGCTGGCCGGGCAGATCGGCCACGCGTCGACGTCGGCGAAGCGCTTCAGCAGCGCCGCTTTGCCCTCCATCACCGGCAGCGCGGCGGCCGGGCCCTGGTCGCCGAGCCCGAGCAGCGCGGAACCGTCGGAGACGATCGCGACGGAGTTGCTGCGCACGGTTTCCCGCGCCAGCACCGAGGGGTCCTCCGCGACGCGCTTGGCCAGCTCGGCGACGCCGGGCGTGTAGTGCTCGGCGAGGTCGTCGGCGTCGTCGAGCCGCACTCGGGTGGTGACTTGGATCTTTCCGCGACTGCTCATGGCAGCCGGATACCCGGCCGCGCGGCGGCGGAATCCTGCTCGGTACGTGAGGGGAACCCTCATTGAACTGCGCCCCGGAAGTTGGACTGGGAATCCAGTTCCAGCTGTCCGGGGAGTGGTTCGTTGCATCCACACAGTTCGTTGTCTGAGTGGCAGCGGGCGTCCGCTGTTGCGTTGTTCGAGGACGGGTATGGCGCGAAGGCCGTGGCGTCCCGGTTGGGGGTGTCGGCGGGTGCCGTGCGACGCTTGCGTGATCGTTGGAGGCTGCGGAGCGCGGGAGCGCTGATGAACAAGCCAGGCAGGCGGTCGTTCGCGTTCGAGTTCAAGCTGGAGGTCGTGCGCCGGTATGTCGGCGGCGAGGCGACCGCGGCCGAGCTGGCGCGCGAGCACGGGCTGTCCTCGCCCAAACTCGTGGAGAACTGGGCGCGGGCGTATCGGCGCGAGGGCGAGGACGCGTTGCGGCCCAAGCCGAAAGGCCGTCCGCCCGGTGTCGCGGACTCGCCGGGTCCCGGCGAGCTGGAGCGGTTGCGGGCGGAGAACCTGCGGCTGTCGGCGGAGAACGCCTACCTAAAAAAATTGCGGGCCTTGAGGGAGCAGGGGCGAGGGTGAAAACCCAGGCCGTCGCCGCCCTCAAGGCCGACTATCCGCTGCCGGTGCTGCTGGCGGTCGCGGGCCTGGCCCGGTCGACGTTCTTCTACCACCAGGCCCGGCCCGACCGGCCCGACCCGCACGCCGGGCTCAAGGCCGCGATCGCCGAGGCGTTCGAGGCCGCCCGCGGCCGCTACGGGCACCGGCGCGTCCACGCGGTCCTGGTCCGCGCCGGCTGGCGGGTGGCGAAGAAAACCGTGCGCACGCTGATGAACGCCCTCGGCCTGGTCTGCCAGGTCCGGCGGCCGCGCCGGCGCCGGACCTGGCCCGGGCAGCCCGGCACGGCCGCCGAGAACCTGCTCAACCGCGAGTTCGGCGCCGACGCCCCGGACACCAAATGGGTCACCGACGTGACCGAGTTCCGCATCGGCGACCGCAAGCTCTACCTCTCGCCCGTGATCGACCTGTTCGACCGGTCCGTGGTCGCCTACGCCTGCGGGCCGTCCCCGACGCTGGAGCTGACGAACTCCTCGCTGCGCGCCGCGATCGCGACCCTGCCCGCCGGAGCCCGCCCGCTGGTGCACTCCGACCAAGGCTTCCAATACCAGCACGCCTCCTGGCGCACCCTGCTCGCCGACGCCGGCCTGACCCAGTCGATGTCCCGGCGAGCCACCTGCCTGGACAACGCCGTCGCCGAGAACTTCTTCGGCCACCTCAAAGAAGAACTCTTCCACCACACCAAGTTCGACACCGTCGACACGTTCATCACGGCACTGCACGACTACATCGACTGGTACAACACCACCCGCATCTCCACCACGCTCCAAGGCCTGAGCCCGGCCGAATACCGAGCCCAGACCCCCGCCGCCTAACCTCTACATAACCAGTCCAACTTCCGGGGCCCAGTTCACATTGACTCTGATTCCCTCAGGGTTCCCCTCACGTACCGGGAAGACCCGCGCCGGGCGCCGTCAGTCGAGCACGAGCGCCGCGTCCGGTTCGGTCACCCGGAAGCTGAAGCTTTCCTCCAGGTACAGCGTGAGCGTCTCGGCGTCGTGGTGGCGGTAGCCGACCGAGAGGTCCTGGCCGAGTTCCAGCACGAAGTCGCCGCCCGCCAGGCTCAGCACGACCGCGCCGGTCAGCCCCGGCGTGCGCTTGACCCGGCCGCCGCCGAGGGCCCGGCGGAGGTGGTCGAGCACGAGCAGGCCGCCGTGTTCGGTGCTCTCCACGATGGCGGTGTAGCCGTCGGGGTTGATCGCGAGCGCGTACGGTCCTTCGATTCCGTTGCACCGCAACGTGTTCACCGCGTTGGCGACCACGTGCGGATAGCGTTCCGGATCGGTGCCCAGCGTGCCGTGGTCGTACGGGCTCGCCTCGACGATGCCGGTGATCCCCGCCTCCGGCCAGCCGTGGAACACCGCGCGGTTCTCCAGCAGGCCGACCTGCGCGGCGGCCTGGTCGAGGTCGTCGAACTCCAGGTCGTCGGCGCCGCGTTCGGCGTCCTCGAGTTCCTTGCGCTCTACGGTGAACGGCACGCGCACCTCCACCAGCGGCAGCACCCGGCGCTGCTGCGCGAGGGTTTCGCGTTCGCGGGCGGTTTCCGGCGGATCGACGCGCCGGGTCCGGCCGAGGGAGGTCGCCGAGTGCGTCCAGCCGTGCGGGCCCTCGACGTCGACCATCTTGCGTGCCGCCAGGTGCGTCGCCAGCCGTTCCCGCGCCTCGTCGTCGATCTGCTTCCAGCCCTCGGCCGGGATCGGTGCGAGCTCGCGCATCAGGTGGTTCATCATGCTCCCTTCAGGCTGCCGATGCCCAGCGAACCGTCGTCCGGCGGGGTCTTGCCGGCTTTGCGCTCCTGCTCCTCGACGTAGCGCTCCGGGTCGACGTCCCCGGTGTCGATGCCCTTCCCGCCCTCGTGCTCGGCCTTGAACGCCAGGAACTTCCGGCCGAGTTCCTCGCGCAGGCCCGGGTCGGCGTGCTTGCGGAAATCGGCGAGCGCGTCGTCCTCCTCCTCGGCCATGTGCTCGCTGTTGGCGGTGCGGGCCTGCCGGACCGCTTCGAGCCAGGCCGCGCTGCCCGCCGGGTGGCGGCGGGTTTCGGCGACGGCGTCGCGGATCTCGTTGTGGTCGCCGACCGCGTCGAGCGTCTCGTCTTCAGCGTCGGCGCCGCGCTGGATCAGCTCGGGGTAGAAGACCGCTTCCTCGGCGGCCGCGTGCAGGTCCAGCAGGTCGGCGAGCGGTTCCCAGGCCCGCGCCAGCTCGTCCGGGCCGTCGAGGTCGTCCAGTGCCGCGAACGCCCGCCGGAACCGCTCGTGATCGTCGAGGATCAGGCTGGTGATGTCCGTCATGGCCCTCGACGTTAGCTCTCCCGGCGGCGGCGCGCTCGTCGTGTTTGCGCGAGGCTGCTTGCGGGTAACGGGATCCGATGGTCGCGCGTCAGGAACCGGGAGCCGAGCCGCCGGACACCACCAGCCTCGACAAGCTCCGCCGAGCAGCCAGTGAATGTCGCGGCTGCGGGCTTTACCGCGACGCCACGGCGACGGTTTTCGGCGTGGGCGCCAAGCGCGCGGACATCTTCGCCCTCGGCGAGCAGCCCGGCGACCAGGAGGACCGGCGCGGCGAACCGTTCGTCGGACCGGCCGGGAAGCTGCTCGACAAGGCGCTCGGCGACGCGGGACTGGACCGCGATTCGCTGTATCTGACCAATGCGGTCAAACACTTCAAGTTCAAGCTCCGCGGCAAACGCCGGATCCACGAAAAGCCGGCCCGATCCGAGGTCGTCGCGTGCCGGCCCTGGCTGGTGGCCGAACTGCAAGCGGTACAGCCGCGGCTCGTGCTGCTGCTGGGCGCGACGGCGGCGCAATCGGTGTACGGCAGCAGTTTCCGGCTCACCCAGCATCGCGGCGAACCGCTGGATCCGCCGGAAGAATTCGCCGAACTGTTCGCCTCGGCGGTCGCCACCGTGCACCCGTCCGCCGTGCTGCGCGCGCCCGACCGCGACACGGCGTACGACGAGTTCGTCGCCGACCTGCGCGGCCTCTGACGTTTGCCGCTCCCGGCAAGGGGAATCCGGCCGCCATGAAAGCAGTGACCTGGCACGGCAAGCGGGACGTGCGAGTCGACCACGTCCCTGACCCGAAAATCGAGGAGCCGACCGACGCCGTCGTGCGGGTGACCTCGACCGGCATTTGCGGGTCCGACCTGCATCTCTACGAGGTTCTCGGCCCGTTCATGACCGAGGGCGACATCCTCGGCCACGAACCGATGGGAATCGTCGAGGAGGTCGGCAGCGGCGTGAGTTCGCTGAAGCCCGGCGACCGCGTGGTGGTGCCGTTCAACATTTCCTGCGGGCACTGCTGGATGTGCGAGCGCGGGCTGCAATCGCAGTGCGAGACCACCCAGGTCAAGGACCAGGACAAGGGCGCGGCGCTCTTCGGCTACACGAAGCTCTACGGCCAGGTGCCCGGCGGGCAGGCCGAGTACCTCCGGGTCCCGCAAGCGCAGTACGGGCCGATCAAGGTGCCCGAGGGCCCGCCGGACGAACGGTTCGTCTACCTGTCCGACGTGGTCCCGACTGCGTGGCAGGCCGTGCAGTACGCGGACATCCCCGACGGCGGTTCCGTCGTGGTCTTCGGCCTCGGCCCGATCGGCCAGATGTGCGCGCGGGTCGCGCTGCACCAGGGCGCGGGCGAGGTGATCGGCGTCGACCTGGTGCCGGAGCGGCTGGCTCGGGCCCGCGCACACGGCGCGACGACGCTGGACCTGCGCGACCACCGGCAGATCGGCGACGCGATCCGCGACCTCACCGGCGGCCGCGGCGCGGATTCGGTGATCGACGCGGTCGGCATGGAAGCGCACGGCGCGCCGATCGGGAAACTCGCGCACAACCTGGTCGCGCTGCTGCCGCAGACGCTGGGCGCGAAGGTGACCGAGAAGGCCGGGATCGACCGGCTGAGCGTGCTGTACGCGGCGATCGACAGCGTCCGGCGCGGCGGCACGATCTCGCTGTCCGGCGTGTACGGCGGGATGGCCGACCCGATCCCGATGATGGAAGTGTTCGACAAGCAGATCCGGTTGCACACCGGGCAGGCGAACGTGCGCCGATGGATCGACGACGTCCTGCCGGTGCTCACCGCGGACGGGGACCCGCTGGGTGTGGAAGGCTTCGCGACGCACAAACTCCGGCTGACCGACGCGCCGCGGGCCTACGAGATGTTCCAGAAGAAACTCGACGGAGTGCAGAAGATCCTGCTCGAACCAGCGGCGTAACGGGGCGCGTCCGGGCTTAACGGCCCGGACGTTCCTCCGCCGCGCGCCGAGCCAGCCGTTCCCGCTGCGGAACCACGACGTACTTCGGGTCCTTTGTGGACTCCACCCCGGCCGCGTACACCCCGAACCGCGTGCACAGCCCGGACGCCAGGTAAGCCGCCCCCGCGGCAACCCCCGCCGCGCGATGGCGACGCGCAGCCAACGACAACGCCGCCCCAGCCGCGGTGAGAACCTTGGCCGCCTTCAGCAACCGCCCGGCCCGGCCGGTCCGGTACGGCTCCGAAGCCAGCCCCAGCCCGGTCTCCAAGTGATGCTCGGCGGCCAATTCCGCGGCGGCACCGGCAATTCCAGCCCGCACGACGGGACCGTTTTCCTTCCGCGGCACCGCGATCAGCGCGATTCCCGCCCCGCTGGTCAGCGCGCTGCCCGCGAACAGCACCGGCAGCGTCCCGTGCGCCTCGTGCCAGGACGGCGTCGCAGTGTCGGCCAGCAGCACCGCGGTATACGTGCACATCGCCGGCCCCAGCACGCCCGCGCCAGCCCCAGCCAACCGGCCGAGCCGCGGGAAACGCCCGGTCACCGCGGAGAAAGCCGCACCGGCGGCGAGACCGGAGAACGGCGACAGGATCCAGGATCCCACCGACAGCGGTGAAGTCGGCTTGAACACGCGCAGCATGTTCAAGAACCGCGTCGGCTTGCCGAGGTCGTGGATCAACGCGACCACACTGGCGATCGACCCGCCGGAAGCCGCCAGCCGACCGACCTTGGCCAGCTCCGGACGTCCGGTCGCGTCGGCGAGCGCGGCCAGCGACGCGGACGCACCGGCCGCGCCGCCGAGGAACAGGTACAACGGCACATCCGGCTGCTTCCATGCGGGCTCCTTGAGGATCGGCCTGCCGTAGTACGACCGGAATTCGGCGGGCTCGACCATCGCGCGTTCGCGGCGGGGGCTCATCGGCGCCGTCCCAGGAACGACACGACCAGCGCCGCGGCCACCCCGGCGGCGGTCGTCGCGGCCCGCTTCCACATCTGCGGCAGGTCGCGGGTCGTCACGACCGGGTCCGGCGGGAAGCCGTAGACCTCCGGTTCGTCCAGCAGCAGGAAGAACGCGCCGTCGCCGCCGACCCCGTCGCCGGGATCGTGCCCGTAGAGCCGCGCCTCCGGGACGCCGTCGTCGTGCAGCGCCGACACCCGCGCGGCGGCGCGCTCGCGGAGTTCGTCCAGCTCGCCGAACTGGATGGAATCCGTCGGGCACGCCTTGGCGCACGCGGGTTCCATCCCGGCGCCGAGCCGGTCGTAGCAGAGGGTGCACTTGAACGCGCGGCCGTCGCTCTCGCGTTTCTCGATGACCCCGTACGGACACGCCGGAACGCAGTAGCCGCAGCCGTTGCAGATGTCCTGCTGCACCACGACCGTGTCGAATTCGGTGCGGAACAGCGCGCCGGTCGGGCAGACGTCGAGGCAGGCCGCGTGCGTGCAGTGCTTGCAGACGTCGCTGGACATCAGCCAGCGCACGCCCGGTTCTTCCGGCTGCTGCTCCGGCGCCCCGACCGTCGGCATCCCCAGGTCGACCGCGGGCTGCTCGATGAACGCCACGTGCCGCCAGGTGTTCGAGCCGAGATCGCCGGTGTTGTCGTAGGACAGGCCGAGCAGGTCCTCCCCGCCCGCCTCCGGGACGCCGTTCCACTCCTTGCACGCGACCTCGCACGCCTTGCACCCGATGCACACCGACGTGTCGGTGAAAAAGCCCATCCGGGGCTGGGCGCCGTACTCAGCCATTGGCTCGCCTCCGGTACTCCGCCACGAACTCCAGCAGCTCCGGCCCGCGCGGCCGTCGTCCGGGACGGATGTCGCAGGTGGCCGCTTTGGCCTCCTGGATGTGCACGTTCGGGTCCATCACGATCGAGAGCAGGTCGTTGGCCGCGTCGCCGCGGGACAGCCCGTTCGGGCCCCAGTGGTAGGGCAGCCCGACCTGGTGGACGGTCCGGCCGCGCACCTTGAGCGGTTTGACCCGGTCGGTGACCAGCACCCGGGCCTCGATCGCCGTCCGCGCCGACACGATGGTGGCCCAGCCGAGGTGGACCAGCCCGCGTTCAGCGGCCAGCGCGGGCGAGATCTCGCAGAAGAACTCCGGCTGCAGCTCGGACAGATACGGCAGCGTCCGGCTCATCCCGCCCGCCGTGTGGTGCTCGGTGAGCCGGTAGGTGGTGAACACGTACGGGTAGACCTCGCTGCGCGCCGGGTTGTACTGGTTCACCGGGCTGTCCAGCGTCTGCCGCACCGGCGATTCCTGCTGGCCGTACAGCGCGTTCGCGACCGGGCTCTCGAAGGGCTCGTAATGCGTGGGCAGCGGGCCGTCGGCCAGCCCGGCGGGGACGTACAGCCAGGCTTTGCCGTCGGTCTGCATGATGAACGGATCGCGGCCGCTCAGCGCGTCCTGTGCCTTCGCCCCGTCCGGCGGGACGTAGCTCGGCGCCTTCGTGGCCTCGAAGTCCGGGACGTCCGGGCCGGTCCACTTGGACTCCTCAGCGTCCCAGTAGACCAGCTTTTTCCGTTCGCTCCACGGTTTCCCGTCCGGATCCGCCGACGCGCGGTTGTACAGGATCCGCCGGTTCGCCGGCCACGCCCAGGCCCAGCCGCCCGCGATCCAGTCCTGTTCGGAGCCCGGCTGGCGGTTCGCGGCGTGATTGTGGCCGTCGGCGCGGACGCCGCAGTAGATCCAGCAGCCGCAGGACGTCGAACCGTCGTCCTTCAACTGGGTGTACGACGAGAGCGGGCCTTCCGGTCCGTGGCCGTTGATCTCCGCGAGCACGGACTCCGCGCTCGGCTCGGCGGTCGGGCCCTCGGTCGGATAGCTCCAGGCGAGATCGCGCAGCGGGGCGTCGCGCTCGCCGCTGCCGGCGCGCTCCCGGATCAGCCTGCCCAGGTGGTAGTAGAACCAGAGGTCGCTGCGGGCGTCGCCGGGCGGTTCGACCGCTTTGTGGTGCCATTGCAGCAGCCGCTGGGTGTTGGTGAAGCTGCCGTCCTTTTCGGTGTGCGCGGCGGCGGGCAGGAAGAAGACCTCGGTGCCGATCTCCTCGGGTTTCAGTTCGCCGGTCTCGATCTCCGGGCCGTTCTTCCAGAACGTCGCGCTTTCGATGAGCTGCAGGTCGCGGACCACCAGCCAGTCGAGATTCGCCAGCCCGAGCCGCTGGAACTTCCCGTTGGCCGAGCCGACCGCCGGGTTCTCGCCGACCAGGAAGTACCCCTTGCACTCCCCCGCGATCTGCTGCTGGACCGTCTGGTACGTCCCGTGGTCGCCGGTCAGCCGCGGCAGGTAGTCGAAGCGGAAATCGTTGTGCGGCTGGGCGCTGTCGCCCCAGTACGCCTTGAGCAGGCTGACCGTGTACGAGCGCATGTTGCCCCAGAAGCCGGTCTTGCCCGCGTCGGCCTCGACGAAACTGTCGAGGTCGAGGTGCTGGTGCGCGTGCGGCATCGGGATGTAGCCGGGCAGCAGGTTGAACAGCGTCGGGATGTCGGTCGAGCCCTGGATGCTGGCGTGCCCGCGCAGCGCGAGGATGCCGCCGCCGGGACGGCCGATGTTGCCCAGCAGCGTCTGCAGGATCGAGGCGGTGCGAATGTACTGCGCGCCGACCGTGTGGTGCGTCCAGCCGACCGAGTACACCCACGCCGTGGTGCGGTCGCGGCCGGAGTTCGCGGTGATCGCCTCGGCGATTTCGGTGAACTGCTCGACCGGCAGGCCGCAGACGTCGGCGACCGCCTCGGGCGTGTAGCGGGAGAAATGCCGTTTGAGGACTTGGTAAACGCAGCGCGGATGCTGCAGGGTCTCGTCGGTTTTCGGTTTGGTGTCGATCGCCGCGCCGCCGCTGCCGTAGGACTCGGCGCGCGCGGACGTCTGGTGCTTCTCGCCGCCGTGGTGCCCGCCCGGCTGCCCCGGGTCGCGGTGGCCGGCCGCCGGGGCCGCCTCAGCGTCCTCGTACGCCCAGGTCGAGTTGTCGTACTGGCGCTTGTCCGGGTCGAAGCCGGAGAAGAGGCCGTCGAGGTCCTCGGTGTCGGCGAACTCCTCGGTCAGGATCGCCGCGGCGTTCGTGTAGGCCACGACGTACTCGCGGAAGTCCAGCTCGTGCTGCAGGACGTAGTTGATCAGCCCGCCGAGGAACGCGATGTCCGAACCCGCCCGCACCGACGCGTGGACGTGCGCGACCGCGCTCGTGCGGGTGAACCGCGGGTCGACGTGGATGATCTTCGCTCCGCGGGCCTTCGCCTCCATCACCCACTGGAACCCGACGGGATGGCATTCGGCCATGTTCGAGCCCTGGATGACGATGCAGTCGGCGTTGGCGAGGTCTTGCTGGAACGTCGTGGCGCCTCCACGACCGAAGGAGGTCCCCAGACCGGGAACCGTGGCGGAGTGTCAAATACGGGCCTGGTTTTCGATCTGTATCGCGCCGAGCGCGGTGTACAGCTTCTTCATCAGGTAGTTCTCTTCGTTGTCCAGGGTCGCGCCGCCGAGGCTCGCGAAGCCGAGCGTGCGGTTGAGCCTGCGGCCCTGGTCGTCGGCGTCCTGCCACGTCGCGGCTCGCGTCTCGAGCACGCGGTCGGCGATCATGTCCATCGCCTGGTCGAGGGACAGCCGTTCCCAGTCGGTGCCGTACGGACGGCGGTAGAGGACCTCGGTGACGCGGCTCGGGCTGGTCACGAGCTGTTTGCTGGCCGAGCCCTTCGGGCACAGCCTGCCGCGGGAGATCGGCGAATCCGGGTCGCCCTCGATCTGGGTGACCGCGCCGTCCTTGACGTAGACCTTCTGCCCGCAGCCGACCGCGCAATACGGACAGACGGAACGGACTACCTTGTCGGCGTCCTCGGTGCGGGCGTGCCAGCTTTCCGATCCGCGGGATTTCGCCGCCGAGGCGCGCGCAGTGCGGTCGGGACCGGCCAGCTGCCGGTACACCGGCCAGCCTTCGATCCACTGCCGCATGCCCACGCTGTCACGGTAATCCGTTCTCCGGGCGCTCGCAGCACGTCCGGCGGGTCCCGTCGCCGAGCGGTTCGGTGAGCCCGGCCGCGTCGAGGTGCTCCAGGAGCGGGATCATCACCCGGCGGGTGCTGTCCAGCGCCTGCCGCGCCCGCGACACGGTGAAGGGCTCGCCGAGCGCGGCCAGCGCCTCCGCCGCGCGCTCCGGCGCGTCCGGGCCCAGCACCACTCCGTCGGCGATCGCCCGCAGCCGGCCGACCCGGACGGCGGCGGCCAATTCCCGTTTGCCCAGGCCGAGTTCCCGCAGTTCGTCCGCTTCCGGCGCGCGGAACGGGTGCTCGGCGAACCGTTCTTCGAGGACTGCGACAGCCTTTTCGACTTCGGCGGTCAGCCCGGTGCCGGGCTTGCGCACGAGCCCGTCCTTGAGGATCAGCTCGCCGGTGAGGACCGCCGGGATCAGGTCCGCGTCCGGGAGTCCGAGCCGTTGCCGGAACGCCTCGGCCGGGATGCCCGCCGCCAGCGGATGTTCCCGGGTCCACGCCGCGACGACTTCGGCGGCCTCCGCTCGCGACCGGCGGAGGCGGGCCGGGTCGGCGTGCCAGCCGCCGAGCCGCTCGCCCACCTCCGGCAGCCCCAGCGCGCGGAAGTCCTCGTGGCGCACGAAACCCGCCCGGCGGAGGTAATCCCAGCCCGGCTCCACCGCGGCCAGCTCTTCACCCCGGGCACGCGCGGCGCCGCGGCGTGCGAGCGACGGCGGCCGGACGTCCACCACGTCGAACCCGGCCGGGATCCGGTGCTCGCCGGGGTCGCGCAGCAGTCCCCGGTCGCCGGTCCGGAGCGGCAGCGGGCTCGCGAGCAGCAGCCGCGCGGTGTCCGTCCCGAGCGGACGGACGCGGACCGGCACCGCTGCGGATCCGAAGTGCAGCACGAGGTTCCGGTGCAGTTCGCCGGACGCCGCGCCGCGCAGCCGGACGTCTATTTCGGTCGCCGGACGCCACGCACCCGGGGTCAGCAGCACGTCGCCCCGCCCGACGGAATCCTTGGGCACGCCGCGCACGTTCACCGCGACCCGAGCCACCGCGGACACGGTTTCGCGCGGTTCGCCGAGCGCCTGCAGACCGCGGATCTGCACGCGGTTCGCGCCGAGCGTCAACTCGTCGCCGACCCGCAGCGTGCCGCCGCCGAGGGTTCCGGTGACGACGGTGCCCGCGCCTTTGATGGTGAACGCGCGGTCGATCCAGAGCCGGACGTCCGCGTCCAGGTCGGGCGGCGGCAAGCGGCTGGCGAGTTTGGCGAGCTGCGCGCTCAGTTCGTCGAGCCCTTCGCCGGTCGTGCCGCTGACGCTCACTGCGGGCACCTCGCCGAGCGCCGTCGCCGCGATCTCCTCAAGCGCCGCCGCTGTCGCTCTCGCCGGATCGGCGCGGTCGGTTTTGGTGACGGCGAGCAGGCCGTGCCGGACGCCGAACGCGTCGAGCGCCGCCAGGTGTTCCGCGGATTGCGGCATCCAGCCCTCGTCCGCCGCCACGACGAACAACGCGGCCGGGACAGGACCGACGCCCGCCAGCATGTTCGGGACGAACCGCTGGTGCCCGGGGACGTCGACGAAGGCGATCTCCTCGCCGCCCAGGCGGGTCCAGGCGAAGCCGAGGTCGAGGGTCAGGCCGCGGCGGCGTTCCTCGGCCCACCGGTCCGGTTCCATGCCGGTGAGCCGGCGGATCAGGGTGGATTTCCCGTGGTCGACGTGGCCGGCGGTGGCGATCACCCGCATCGGCGGACCGCCTCCCGCAGGGTCGCGTCGTCCGCCGGGGCCACCGTCCGGAGGTCGAGCAGGCACCGGTCCCGCACGATCCGGCCGACCACCGCGGGTTCGCCCAGCCGCAATGCCTGCGCGTACCGGGCAGGCAACGCGACCGCCGCGCTGGGCAACTCGACTCCCGGCGCGCCACCGCCGCCGACGACCGCGGCCGAATCCACCGCCTCGGCGTCCACGCCCGCCGAGCGCAACGACTGAGCTAGCGCCTCGGCGCGTTGGCGAAGACCCTCGGCGACAAGCGCCGCCCGTACTGGTGGTTCCGGCCCGCGAAGGGTGGCTTCGAGCGCGGCGAGGGTCAACTTGTCGACGCGGAGCGCGCGAGCCGCGGGATGGCGTCGCAGCCGGTGCACCAGTTCGGCGTCTCCGAAGAGCAAGCCCGCCTGCGGACCGCCGAGGAGCTTGTCGCCGCTCGCCGTGACGACGTTCGCACCGTCGGCCAGCGCGGTCGCAACGTCCGGTTCGTCCGGCAGCAGCGGATGCGGCGCGAGCAGCCCGGATCCCACGTCGGCGACCACCGGCACGCCGAGCCCGGCCAGTTCGGCGACGCTCGCCTCCGAGGTGAACCCGGTGACCCGGTAGTTGGAGGGATGGATTTTGAGCACGAATCCGGTGTCCGGACCGATGACCGCCGCGTAATCCGCCGCCGAAGTCCGGTTCGTGGTCCCGACTTCGCGGAGCCGCGCACCGGTCGAGGCGAGCAGGTCCGGGATGCGGAAGCCGTCGCCGATCTCGACCAGTTCGCCGCGGCTGACCACGATTTCCTTGCCTGGAGCCAAGGTCAGCGCACACAGCAGCAAGGCCGCCGCGTTGTTGTTGACCACGTGCACCGCCCCCGCGCGCGGCACCGCCTCCGCCAACGCGGCGAGCGTCCCGCGGCCGCGTTTCGCCCGCTCCCCTGTTTCGAGCGCGAACTCGACGTCCGTGGCACCGCCCGCCGCGACGATCGCGTCCAGCGCAGCAGCGGACAGCGGCGCGCGGCCGAGGTTCGTGTGCACGAGGACGCCGGTCGCGTTGAGCACCGGACGCAGCGAGGACACCGTCGAGGGCAGCCGGGCCACTACCTCCGCTACGACGTCCCTGGGCTCGATCTCGCCTGCGCGCGCCCGTTGCTGCGCTGCTAGGACGAGGGACTTCACCAAGTCCCGGCCCAGTGTCTCGACGGCTTTCGCGATCCTCGGCTCGCCGAGCACCACGTCGGTACGCGGGATCGCCCGGCGCGGGTCATCCATGACCGGCCGCCCTCACGAACAATCGACCCACACCCTCACCGGACTCGACCCCGCCAGCCCGCGCCCGCCGCTGCGCCGCCACGACCAACGAACTCACCAGGTCCCGGCCGAGTGTTTCGACGGCTTTCGCGATCCTCGGCTCGCCGAGCACCATGTCGGTACGCGGGATCGCCCGGCGCGGGTCACCCATGACCGGCCGCCATCACGAACAATCGACCCACAACCAGGCCACCACCAAGCACCTCGACAGCTCTCGCCACCCTCGGCTCACCGAGCACCACGTCAGTACGCGGGATCGCCCGGCGCGGGTCACCCATGGCGGAGGCGGACGGGAATCGAACCCGCCAGCGGCAGGACCTGCCGCTCAACGGTGTTGAAGACCGCGCCGGTCACCAGGCCGGATACGCCTCCCTGGGGCATTCCGCCATCCTGCCAAGACCGTCGCGCCCCCGCATGATGAAAAGCATGAGGCTGACCCAGTACGCCCACGGCGGCGGCTGCGCGTGCAAAATCCCGCCCGGCGAACTGGAAACGATCGTCCGCGGCCTGTCCGGTGCCGCGCCGGAGAACCCGCCGGGCGAACTCCTCGTCGGCCTCGACGACGGCGACGACGCGGCGGCCGTCCGCATCGCCGGGAACGTCGCGCTCATCGCGACGACGGACTTCTTCACCCCGGTCGTCGACGACCCGTACGACTGGGGCCGGATCGCCGCCGCGAACGCGCTGTCCGACGTATACGCGATGGGCGGCGTCCCGGTGGTCGCGGTCAATCTCCTCGGCTGGCCGCGCGAGGTGCTGCCGTTCGAACTGGCCGCGGAGGTGCTGCGCGGCGGCTTGGACGTCTGCGCGCGAGCCGGATGCCATCTGTCCGGCGGGCACAGCGTCGACGACCCGGAACCCAAGTACGGCCTCGCCGTCACCGGCACCGCGGACCCGGACCGCTTGCTACGCAACGATTCGGGCAAGCCGGGCACGCCGCTCACGCTGACCAAGCCGCTGGGGATCGGCGTGCTGAACTCGCGGCACAAGGCCACCGGCGAACGCTCCGAGGAGGCGATCGCCGCGATGACCGAACTCAACCGCGCGGCGTCGGCCGCCGCGCTGGAGGCGGGTGCGGTGTGCGCGACCGACGTCACTGGCTTCGGATTGCTCGGCCACCTCCACAAACTGGCCCGGGCGAGCGGCGTCACCGCGCGACTGGACCCGGCGGCCGTCCCGTATCTCGAGGGCGCGCGGGAGGCGCTGCGCGACGGGTATGTCAGCGGCGGGACGCGCCGGAACCTCGACTGGGTCCGGCCGCACACCGATCTCTCCCGGGTCTCCGAGGAGGAAGCCCTGCTGCTGGCCGACACACAGACTTCCGGCGGCCTGCTCGTGGCGGGCGAACTGCCCGGCTACCCCGTGATCGGCGAGCTGGTGTCCCGCACCGACCACACCATCGTCGTCGGCTGAGGTCCGTGAAGGGCTCCTTGAGGGAATTGGATTCCCTCAAGGAGCCCTTCACGGACGGCTGGCGGAACCCGCGCCGGATTGGCGGGTCTCCGAAGTGGGTAGCCCCTGCCCGAGGTGAGACATGCGCGCTGCGATCGAGATTCTGCTGTGGTGGCTTGCCCTGACCGGGCTGTGGACCCTCACGCTGTCCACCCCGTCCGCACCGGAACTGATCGTCGGGGCCGGCGCCGCGGCGGTCTGCGCGATCGCCGCCCGTTCCGCACGCCGGGCGATGCACGGGGCGTGTCAGCTCAAACCGAACTGGCTCACTTGGCTGGCACCGCTGCCCAAAGCCGCCGTCAGCGAATCCGTCGCCGCATTGCGCATGGTCTTCCAACGACCCTCCGCCGGAAAGTGCGAAAAAATCACCGTCCCAGCCGAACCGCGCGCGCAGCACGAAGCACGCCTCGCCATCGCGACAGTGGTCGTCGGCTGCACCCCGGGCGCGATGGTCGTCGCGAGCCCGCCAGACGACACTGACCTCGTCATCCACCGGCTGCTCCCCGGCTCCTCGATCCTCGATCGGGTGACGCGATGACGTGGCTGCTCCTCGCCGCGCTGCTGCTGATGGCAGGCGGTCTCGGCACCGCGTTGTGGCTCGCCGCCCGGGGCACCGCGATCGAGCGCCTCGCCGGGATGCAGTTCGCCGGCACCGTCACCATCCTGACGCTCCTGCTGCTCGTCCAGGCGTACGGTCCGTCCAGCGCCGTCATCCTCCCCCTGACGCTGACCGTCCTCGCCTTCGCCGGAACGCTCGTCTTCGCGCGGCTCCTGGGGACCCGATGACCCTCGCCGCGCAGATTCTCGTGTTCGCCGGGGTGTTCGTCGTCCTCGCCTCGGCCGTCGGCCTGCTGCGCGCGAAAGACCTGCTGACCCGCCTGCACCTGCTCACCCCGGCGACCACGCTCGGCGCGCCGCTCATCGGGGTCGGGCTCGTCCTGGTCAACGGCGTCCACCTCGGCTCGGGCGCGATTCTCGCGACGGTCGTCCTGCTGGCGGTCACCAGCCCGATCCTGCAATCGGCCAACGCTCGGCTCGAAGCCCGCCACCGCGGCGAGATCGACGAGGACCTTCCGTCATGACAGCCGCCGTGCTGCTCGTCGCCCTCGCACTGGTCGCCGCGGCCGGTTTCGCCGTCGTCGCGACGCACGACCCGAAGCGGCAAGCGATCACGCTCACAGTGTTTTCCCTCTGCCTCACCGTGCTTTTCGTCGTTTTCCAAGCCCCGGACGTCGCGCTGTCCGAACTCGCCGTCGGCGCGGCGATCGTCCCGCTGCTCGTCCTGCTGACCCTGCGGAAGACGGGGAAGCGATGAGGACCCGCGACGGCGTCGGAGCCGCCGGGCTGGCCGGGGTCGCGGCGCTGTTCATCGCCGCGTTCACCCGGATGCCCGCCGCCGGGTCCGCGAGCCACGTTTACCGGGACCTGGTGCTGCCGATGGGGTTCCGGGAAATCACCCCGAACCTGGTGTCCTCGATCAACTTCGACCTCCGCGCGCTCGACACCCTCGGCGAGGAAACCATCGTCGCCGCCGCGGTCGTCGGCACGCTCGCGCTGCTGCAACCGCCCGAAAAGGAGCCGGAAACGGACGGGACCGGCTACGTCCTGCCCGCCGTGAAGCTCGCCGGTTTCCTGCTGCTGCCGGTCTCGGTGCTGCTGGGCATCGACATCGTCGTGCACGGGCACCTGACGCCCGGCGGCGGTTTCCAAGGCGGCGTCGTCCTCGCCACCGGCTGGCATCTGCTCTACCTCTCCGGCAGCTACCGCGCGCTGGCCCGGCTGCGCCCGATCGACTGGTGCGAATACGCCGAAGCGGCGGCCACCGGCCTGTACGTCGTGACCGGTCTGCTGGGTCTCGCCATCGGCGGCTCGTTCCTCGCGAACGTATTGCCACTCGGCCAATTCGGCTCGCTGCTGTCGTCCGGGACCGTCCTCGTGCTGAGCGTGCTGATCGGCATCGAGGTCGCCGCCGGATTCGTCGTCCTGCTCTCGCGGTTCTTCGTGCACGGGCTGGAGGAACGGTGACGGGCGTGGTGTCGGCGGCCTGCTACGGCGTGGCGGCGTGGCTGTTGCTGCTCGGCTGCGCCGGGATCATGCGCAGCCGCCATCTCGTGCACACCGTGGTCTCGCTGTCGGTCGCGCAATCCGGCACGTATGTCCTGCTGCTCGCGATCGGCTACCAGGACCAGGCCACCGCCCCGATCGTGTCGCAGGGACAGGCACAGCCGGTGGTCGACCCGATGGTGCAGGCCATGACGCTCACCGACATCGTCGTCTCGGCGACCATCACCGCGCTCCTGCTCGCACTGACGCTGCAGATCTCGCGCCGCCACGGCACGGTCGATCCCGACGAACTGCGGGCCTTGCGCGGCTGACCATGACGACCCTGCCCGCACTCGCCATCGCCGTCCCGCTGCTCGCCGCCTGCCTGCTGCTCGGCCTCGGCGGCAAACTCCCCCGCGTCGTCGTCGACGTGACGGCCACGGTGACCGCGGCGGCGGTGTGCGCACTGTGCGTGGTCCTGCTGACCGCCGCGCACCACGAGCGGGTGGTCAGCTGGCTCGGCCGCCAAGGTCCGGAAGGCACCCGCTCGGTCGGCATCGTGCTCGTCGCGGACGGGCTGAACACGACGTTCGCCGTGCTGGCCGCGTTCCTGACCGTCTGCGCGCTGCTCTACAGCTGGCATTACTTCGAGGCCGTCGAAGCCCGCTACCACGCGATGATGCTGCTCTTCCTGACCGGCATGATCGGCTTCCTCTTCACCGGCGACCTGTTCACGCTGTTCGTGTTCTTCGAGCTGATGAGCGGCGTCGCCTACGCGCTGACCGGGTACCGGATCGAGGAGGCGGACTCGGTGCAGGGCGCGCTGAACTTCGGCGTGGTCAACTCGCTCGGCGCGTACTTCACGCTGATGGGCATCGGCCTGCTCTACGCCCGCGGCGGCCAGCTCGGGCTCGCGCAGCTGGGCGTCGCGCTCGACGGCCGTCCGGCGGACGCGCTGGTCATCGCCGCGTTCGTGTTGGTGTGCACCGGATTGCTGGTCAAAGCCGCGAGCGTGCCGTTCCATTTCTGGCTCGCCGACGCGCACGCCGTCGCTCCGACGCCGGTGTGCGTGCTGTTCTCCGGCGTCATGGTCGAACTCGGGCTTTACGGCGTGCTCCGCGTCCGCACGACCGTGTTCGGGACGGTGCTCGATGACGCCACCGTCAGCCGGATCTACCTCACCGCCGGGATCGCCAGCGCTGTCCTCGGTGCCGTGCTGTGCTTCACTCAGCGGCATCTGAAACGCTTGCTGGCCTACTCGACCATCGCCCACATTGGACTGTTCCTCTGTGGACTCGCCGCCACCGGCGGCGAAGCGACCGCCGCGTTCGTGCTCTCCGTGCTCGGACACGCCGGAGCAAAGGGCGCGCTGTTCCTGCTGACCGGCGTGTTGAAGGACCGCTACGGCAGCGTCGACGAAGACGATCTCTTCGGCCGCGCAACACATTCACGGACCGAAGCGGTGCTGTTCCTCATTGCCGCAGCCGCCCTCGCCGGGTTGCCGCCGTTCGGCCTGGCGCTCGGCAAAGACGCCGCCGAACACGCCGGTCCGGAGTGGCTGATGATCGTGTTCGCGATTATTTCCGCGCTAACCGCCGCGGCAGTGCTGCGCGCCGGGCTCCGAGTCTACTTCGGACTCGGCAGGCCGCCCGACGACGATTCCGAGGACACGACACCCGGTTCCGGCGAGGAACCCGAGACCGGCCGGCCGATCGAACGCACCCCGATCCCGATGCTGGCCGCCATCGTCGTCCTGCTCGCTTTCGCGCTGGCCGCCGGGATCGTGCCGTGGATCCGCGACGTCGCCGCGGCCGCCGGTGCGCAGGCGGTCGACCGCGCGGGATACCTCCACGACGTCCTGCCGACGCTGCCTTCGCCACTCCCCGCGACGGCGCCCGAACTGTCCTGGACCGGCCCCGGCCTGCTGTCCGCCGCCGCGACCGCCGTCCTCACCCTCGCCGCCACCGCGCTCGCCCTGTGGTCGCGACGCCGTGCCCCGAAACCGGTGCACGAAGCCCTCACCGTCCTGCACCGCGCGCACTCCGGCCAGGTCGGCGACTACGTGGCGTGGCTGCTGGCGGGCGTCGCCGTCCTCGCCGGGCTGGTGTGGCTCTGACGTCGCGTTTACCCGCCGGTCAGCCGGGCTACCCGCAGGGCGGCCCGTGACGTCGACCGTGAGGAGTTGCCGTGCCCGCCAGCACCGCCGACGGCCCGAAACTGCTGCCCGAAACCGAAGAACTGGCCACCGGCAAGAACTTCGCCGCGGTCACCACGGTGCTGCCGAGCGGCAGGCTGCAGACGCAGATGATCTGGGTGCACGTCGAGAACGGCAGGATCGTGCTCAACACCGAAACCCACCGGGTGAAGTACCGCAACGTCGAGCGCGACGACCGGATCACCGTCCTCATCCGCGACGAGCAGGACCCGTACCGGTACGCGGAAGTCCGCGGCCGCGTGACCGGCATCGAGACCGGCGAGCGGGCGCGGTCGCAGGTGGACCAGCTCGCCCGCAAGTACACCGGCGACGACTACCCGCCGGACGCGATCAAGTCCGAACGCGTCATCCTCCAGGTCACCCCGGAGCGGCAGACGTTCATCGACCAGAAGAAAGGCGTCGCGGACTGAGGCGCCCTCACCCGTGCGGGTCGATGTCGTCGCCGAGCAGCCGGTGCACCGCGTCGAGGTTCTCGTACCGCTGCTCGGGCAGCTTGCCGAGATGCCCGATGACGTCGTCGCCCGCCCCCTTCGCGGCGGCCCGGCGGAGGAGCTCGTCGCGCTCGCACGGGTACTCGACTTCCGTTAAATACTCCCGGACGTCAGACATGGCGCTCCCTTCCTCGGGTTCTCCCTCCGGCATACCCGCCCGCTCCGGGATCATGCGGGTTAGGCTCGACTGGTGAACGAATCCCCGGAACCGGCCAAGATCGGGAACGTGCTGCATCCCGTCGCCGACGTCAGCTCAGCCGTGCGGTTCTACGCCACGACCTTCGGCCTGTCCGCGAAATTCGTCGACGGAGACCGCTACGCAGCCCTCGACGCGGGCGGAACGACCCTCGCCCTCGCCGGTCCGGAAGAAGACGTCACCGAAGGGGTTCCGGCCGCGTCGTTCAAGGTGCCTGACGTCACCGCCGCGCTGGCCGCGCTGGTCGCCGGTGGTGGAACCGTTGTCCGGCAAGCGGAACAGGGCCCGCACGAAGTCCGTGCAGTAGCCCGCGATCCGTGGGGCAACACCATCGTCGTCTACGGACCCCAGTAACAGAGCCGCAGCGGGACCATGTCCCGCTGCGGCTCGCCTAGCGCGGCCTCCGTACGTGGTCCGCGATCGCCGCGTCGTCGTCCGCGTCGTACATCTCGTCGATCAGCCCCGCGAACGAACCCACGACCGCCGCGCGCTTGACCTTCCCGTTCGCCGTCCGCTCGCCTCGCGAAGCTTCCAACGGCCGCGGCAGCACCCGGAAATCCTTCAACTGCTCCGCCCGCGCGAGGTCCGCGTTGACCCGCTCCACCTCGGCCCGCAAGCGCCCGTCCAGCTCCGCGCTCGCGGTCGCACCCGGTTCGATCAGGACGGTCAGGTACTTCCGCCCGTCGCCGACCACGATCGCTTCCTCGATCAGCACGCTCTCCTTCAGCCGGATCTCGATCGGCTGCGGGTCGACGGTCTTGCCGCCCCGGGTGATGATCACGTCCTTCTTCCGCCCGATCAGCCGGATGTCCCCGTCGGCGGTCCGCTCCATCAGGTCGCCGGTGCGGAACCAGCCGTCCTCGAAGACCGCTTCGGTTTCCCCGGGGTTCCGCCAGTACCCGCTGAACAACAACGGCGCGCGGATCAGCATCTCCCGGTCGCCGGCGATTTTCACCTGGTAGCGCGGGTCCGCGAACTCCCGGCCGATCCGCCCCGGACGCGGGAACGGCTGTCCGAACTGCCCGATCGGGCACCCGCCGGTCTCGGTGAGCCCGTAGTTCTCGCGCAGGTCGAGGCCCCAGATCTGCCACAGCGCCACGACGCTTTCCGGCATGGCCGCCGAAGCCGTCCACGCGACGCGCAGCCGGTCCATGCCGAGACTTGCCCGCAGCGGAACGAAAACTGCCCGAACCGCGACGGCGTAAGCAATCCTCAGCGGCACCGGCGCACGACGGCCGGACCACCGCCGCTCAGCCATCCGGCGGCCGATCCGCATCGCGGCCCGGTACGCGAGGCGGCGGATTCCCGTCCAGGACTCAGCGAGGGCGATCAGCTCGGCGGCGAGCTTCTCGTAAAACCGAGGCGGCCACAGCACGACCGTCGGCCGTACCGCGCGCAGCACCTCGCCGTAGTCCTCGATCCGGCAGAAGGTCACGACCAACCGCGTGTGCAACGGGGTGAAAACGAGCAGCACCGCGGGCGCGACGTGCGCCAGCGGCAGGAACCCGACGACGTCGTGCCGCTCGGTCCGGCTCTCCGGGTACAGGCCGATGACGCTCTGGATCGCGTGCTGGAGCGTGCGGTGGGAATGGGTGACGCCCTTGGGCGCTCCGGTGGAGCCGGACGTGTAGAAGAGGACGGCCGGGTCGTCGAGCGTCGTGGCGGCGATCAGCTCTGCCAACGCGTCTGGTTCCCCGGCCGCGCGCAGGTCGTCCCAGCTCACGCCGGTGATCCCCGCGGGCAGGTCCGGTGGAGCCGCCTCGATTCCGGCGACCAGCCGCAGGTCCGGAGTGTTCCCGGCGATCTTCGCGACCTTGGCGAGTTCCGTTTCCGTCTCACCGATGAACGCGACCGCCTCGCTGTGGGCGAGCACCTGTTCGATCTCGGCAGGCGAGTTGGTCGGATACACCCCGATCACGACCCCGCCGACGCTCTGCACCGCCAGCGCGGCAAAGACCCATTCCGGACGCGCGCTGCTCATCACCGCGACCCGGTCGCCGTGCCGGACCCCCTGCGCGACCAGGCCGAACGCGAGTTCGCGCACCCGCTCCAGGTAGGTTTGCCAGGTGATCGCCCGCATCGCCCCGCCGCGCGAATACCGCAGCGCGACGGCGTCCGGCTCGCGGCGGGCGCGGTCGAGCAGCAGGCCCGGCAGCGTCCGCTCCGGTTCGAACTCGGTCAGCTCCATGCCCAGCCCTCTCTTCCCGCCGCGAGGCGTGCTCCGGCGGCGCTCACGCGGCACGCTCGCCGAGGTGGAGGAAGTCACCCCGGTACCACGTCACGGGCCGCCCGCCGCCGACCCGCGCCTCGCGCACCCGGCCGATGAGGATCACGTGATCCCCGCCGGGCACCGCCTGCTCCAGTTCACAACGGAGGATCGCCGCCGCGTCCGGAAGGAGCGGATGGCCCTGGTCGTCGAACTCGAAGCTCCCGTACGCGAACTTGTTCTCGCCCTTCGTGGCGAACCGCGTCGCCAGCTCGGCGTGCGAGGGAGTCACCACGTTCACGACGAATCGCTCGGCCGCCATGAAAACCGGGAAACACGTCGCGCCCCGGTCGAGGCACACGAGCACCAGCGGCGGATCGAGCGACAGCGAAGCGAAGGAACTCGCGGTGAATCCGTGCAGCGTGCCGTCCTCGCCGCGGGTCGTCACGATCGTGACGCCGGACGGGAAACGGGACAGCGCCGAACGGAAGACGGCCGGGTCCAGATCGTGCGATACGTCAGCCATTCCATGCCTCCCGGGCAGCTCGTGCGGCAGGGTCGGTGAAAACTGTTCGCGCGTCGGCGGCCGTGACCTGCAGTTGTTTCTCGTCCGGCCAGCCGGCGGTTTCCTGGAGGAGAGCCAGTTTCAAGGCCGCGAACACCGCGGGCGGTTTCGCCGCCGCCGCGCGTGTGTGTGCGGACGCGGCCTCCAGCAACTCCCCCGGCTCAACCACTTCGTCAACGATGCCCAGCGCTTTCGCCTCGGACGCGTCGACGGATTCCCCGCCCAGCAACAGCCGCCGGGCGCCACGGTCGCCCAGCACCTCGCGGACGCGGGCGATCCCTTTCACCGCAGGCAACATCCCGTGGTCGACCTCGGGGAAGACGAACCGCGCTCGCGATGACGCGTAAACGAAATCGGAGAACAGCGCCATCTCGATCCCGCCGCCGACGCACCAGCCGTTCACCGCGCACACCAGCGGCCGGGGATAGTTCTCCAGTGCGCAGAGCAGCGCGTGGAACGCGGTCATCCGTTCGGCCATCGACTCGGCGTCGTAACCGACCGCTTCCTTGAGGTCGCCGCCCGCGCAGAAGAACCGGTCGCCCGCGCCGGTCAGGACGACGGCGGGAGCGTCCGGGCCATGGGCGAGGTCTTCCAGCGTCGTGGTCAGCCGGCTGATCAGCGAGTTGCTGAGCGCGTTCGCGGGCGGACGGCTCAGGGTCAGGACCACCGCGCCGTCCGTTTCCCTGGACACCTGGACGGCGCTGAGCGAAGCGGTGGTCATGTCGCCGGTACGCCGGAAGCGGACGGGAAAACCGGAGCACGCTTTTCCCGGAATGCTTGGCGCGCTTCCCGGTAATCAGCTCCGGCGAAGTCGAGAATTTCCAGCGCGCCGGACAACTCGTGCTGCGGCAACGCATTCGTGAGCCACATGTTGAGCGCGCGTTTCGTGAACCGGAGCGCCTGCTGCGATCCCTGCGCGAGCTGAGAGGCGACCTCCAAGGCACGCGGGAGCACTTGTTCGCGAGGCACGGCCAGGCTCACGAGCCCGATCCGTTCAGCTTCCGCTCCGGTCAGTTTGTCCGAGGTCAGCACGTAATACTTCGTCTTGGCCATCCCGACCAGCAGCGGCCAGATCAACGCGGCGTGGTCGCCCGCGGTCACGCCGACCTTGGTGTGGCCCTCGATCAGCACCGCGTCTTCGGCGGCGATGCTGATGTCCGCGAGCAACGCCGTCGACAGGCCGTAGCCGACCGCCGGTCCGTTGATCGCGGAAATGATCGGCTTTTCGATCCGGAGCACCGTCGAAATCCGCCGGCGCTCGGATTCCAGCATCGCGAGCGCCGCTTCCGGGGCCGGATCGGGTTCGCGCACGTCCATTCCGGTGCAAAACGCCTTGCCCGCCCCGGTCACCACGACGACTCGCGTCTCTTCGTCGCGCTCCACGTCGGCCCAGATCTCGCTCAGCTCGTCGAACATCGGCATCAGCAGCGCGTTGTACCGCTCGGGCCGGTTGATCGTGATCAGCAGGACGCCGTCGGCCGGGCGCTCGACGAGCACGTTTCCGCTGCCGTGCTGGTAAAGGCCGCTCATCGGACTGCCTCCGCGGTCTGGTTCTCGGACTGGAACCGGCGCAGCGCTTCCTCGTGCGCCGGACGCGCGGCGCGGATGCCGGCCAGCACGTCGTCGGCAGGGCGCACCACGTTGCGCGGATGCTTGAACCGCGGGATCACGTACTTGCCGAACAGTTCGATCGACCGCATCAACTGGTCGTGCGGGAGACTGTCCACTCGCAACACCAGCGACTCCACGCCCATGTCCGCGTACCGCTGGACGTGCTCGGCGCAATGCTCCGGGTCGCCGACGAGGAAGCCCTGCGAGCGCTCGAACAGGTACTCCTCGTCGCTGAAATCGACGTCGTTGATCGCGCCCATGTAGGCGTAGTCCTGGGAAAGTTTCGCCAGCCGCCCGTACGCGTCGGTGGAAAGCTTGGACATCTCGAACAGCGGCCGGGCCTGTTCGCGGGCCAGCGCGGTCGTTTCGGCGCAGTGCATGCCGCCGCTGACCAGCACCATCTTGCGCGGCGTGATCGGGTACGGGTGGGTGGTGGCGGCGAGGGTCTCGTCGTAGAGCTTCAGCATGTTCTCCACGAGGTCGTAGCCGAGGTAGAACCCGCCCATGATCGCGCCGATGCCCATCGCGGCGGCGGTTTCGACCGAACTCGGGCTGCCCGCGGCGACCGAGATCGGCGGATACGGCGCCTGCAACGGCTTCGGCACCAGGCTGCGCGGCGGGATCTTGTAATGCTCGCCCACGAAGGAGAACGGATCGTCGAGGAACGCCCGGCGGATCAGCTCGATCCCTTCGCGCCACTGGGATTTGTTCTCCGTCGGGTCCACCTCGAACGCCCGCAGCGCGAGCGTCGTGTTGCCGCGGCCGGTGCCGAGTTCGATCCGGCCGTTGGACAGGATGTCCTCGGTCGCGATCCGTTCCGCGACGCGCAGCGCGTGGTTCATGCGCGTCGGCAGCAGCGTCACGAGGTGGATGAAGCGGATCCGGCTCGTGAGCGCCATCAGGTACGGGTAGAGCACCTCCGGCGCGGACACGGTCGCCGTCCCGATGGCGACGTGCTGTTCGGAACTCCCGAACGCGTCGAAGCCGACCTGCTCGGCGAGCAGCACCTCCTCGACCAGTTCCCGGTAGCGGTGTTCGTGGGTGAGCCCGACCGGGGTGTCCCCCTCCGACATGAGGATGAAGTCCATGATCTCCCCTTCCAGCCGATGTTATTGGTCGATAACATAAGACGCAGAAAACCCGTGGTCAAGGCTCTATCGTGGAGGAAACGTGTTACTTGCTACTAACTTTGCCGGGAGGAGCGCATGAGCGAGCTGCGGATCGAGCACCTGACCTCGCCGGAAATCGCCGACGCTCTGGCGAGCGGCATGCGGACCGCGATCCTCCCGCTGGGAGCTACCGAACAGCACGGCGCGCACCTGCCGCTGTCGGTCGACAGCGACCACGCCGACCGGCTGGGCGTGCTCGTGGCGGAGCGGCTCGGCGATGCGCTCGTCCTGCCGACCGTGCGCCTTGGCTGCTCCGCCCATCATCTCGGCTTCCCGGGGACGTTGTCGGTGCGGCCCGAAACACTGGAAGCCATCTGTTTCGACTGCTGCGAAAGCCTTGCCGTACATGGGTTTCGCCGGATGTTGATCTTCTCCGCGCACATTGGCAACTATCCGCTGCTGAGCGAGATCGAGGCGAAGCTCTCCTCGCGTCTGACTGCTGAGCTGGACGTGGTCGCGTTCGCCGACTCGGCCGCGGTGCTCGATGCCTGGCGCACCGCCGTCGCCGATCTAGCCAGCCAAGTCGGCGGACATGCCGATGTCGCCGAAGGCTCGATCATGCTCGCGCTTCGGCCGGAGGCGGTGCGCGCTGATCGTGCCACTCCTGGCCTTGCCGAGCCGATGGACGATGCTCTGCTGGCTCGGGTATTAACCGGAGGCGTCAAGGCGGTTGCTCCGAACGGGGTGCTCGGCGATCCGCGCGGGATGTCTACCGACCTGGGCTTTGCCTGCCTCAGCGCGGTCGCGGCCCTGCTGGCAGAGTACGCGGCGGCTCGTTATCGGCCTCTCACCTAGACTCGGGTCATGACGAGCTCATCTCGCGCCGCGTCGCCGCGTTCCTCGCGCAGGCAGACGCTGATCAAGGTCGCCGGCGAGTTGTTCCACGAGCGGGCTTTCGACGCGGTCACCACCGAGATGATCGGTGCGCGGGCTGGCGTCACTGGGCCTGCTCTTTACCGGCATTTTCCCAGCAAGCAGGCGTTGCTGATCGCGGTGCTCGAGGATCCGTTGAAGGATTTGCTGGCCAATGCGCGCGAGACCGCGGCGGAGGTTACTGATCCGCGCAAGGCGCTTGAGGCGATGATCGACTATCACGTTACGCGGAGTCTGCAGAATGTGCCTTCTACGTTGGTGTTCTTGAAGAATGAGCACAACGTGCCCGAGGAGGAACGGCATCGGATGCGGCGGATGATGCGGCTCTACGCCGAGGAGTGGAGTGCGCTGGTGGAGCGGTTGCGGCCGGATTTGTCGGATGCGCAGAATCGGGTGTTGACGCATGCTGTTTTTTCTATGATTAATTCGGTGCCGCAGTTTAATAGCGGGCTGGATGTGGAGAGTGTGGCTTCTACGATTCGTACTGCGGCGGTTAATGCGTTGCTTGTGCCTGCTGGGGGTGTCTGATCTCCCGGGGCTCGTCGCCTGGCGGCGACATTGCGCCCGTGGTTGCGTGGGGCACCCCGAAGCTTGATTGTGCTGACGGTCGGTGGGTGCTTGTCAAGGCGGGAAAAATGCCTTGACAAGCACCCACCGACCGCAGAGAGGCTTCGTATCGGGGTGCGCGGGAGGGGCTGGGTGCCTCGATGTTTGGGTGCAGCGGCGGCGGTTGGATGGTGGGGCTAGCGCCCCAATGAGGTCTTTCCGGTAATGCGGTGAGCGGTGGCTGGGTGGCGGTGCTAGTGCCCCAACGAGGTTCCCCGGCAGCGCGGCGATGGGCAGTTGAGTGGCAGGACCTGTACCCCAATGAGGTTTCCCGGCAGTCCGATGTTCGGCTGCCAGGCCCTGAGACTCACGGCCCCATTGAGGTTTCCCCAGCAGCGCGATGTGCGGCGGCCCGGCGGTGGGACTAGCCCACCAATGAGGTTTCCGGCAGCGCGGTGCCTGACGGTTGGGCGGTGGGACTAGCCCACCAATGAGGTTTCCGGCAGCGCGGTGCCTGACGGTTGGGCGGTGGGGCTCACGGCCCCAATGAGGTTTCCCCGACTGCGTGGTGTGCGGGGGGTCGGCGGTAGCCGTGCTGGTCAAGGCCCCGCGGAGCACCAGCCGAGGAGACGCGCCGGGTTGCCTCTCTCGATGAGGTCCGTGAAGGGCTCCTTGAGGGAATCTGATTCCTTCAAGGAGCCCTTCACGGACCTCCCCACCGCGCGCCCGCCGCCGCAGGAGGGGCGGAACCCTCCGCGAGCGCGGTGCACGGGGCTGCCCCTGGTCGATGGGCGCAATACGGCCCGCGAGAACGTCCGCGAGGGGAACCCACCAGGGAATCAGAGTCAATGAGGGGCCCCTCACGCGCCTTGGGACCGCAGCGGATCAGAGCCGGCGACCCTGCTCACATTCAAATGTCTGACATTCGGTGTTAGGGTCACCTTATGAACGATCTTCGGGCACCCCATCGGGTCGCCAGTCTTGCCGCGCAGCTTGTGGACACCTTGCGGGAGCAGATCGCCTCCGGGGAGTGGCCCGTCGGGATGCGGATTCCGGCGGAGAATGACCTGGTCAAGCAGCTTGGCGTCGGGCGCACGACGGTCCGGGAGGCCCTCGGCGCGCTGGTGCATCTCGGGCTGCTGGAGGCTCGGCGCGGCGACGGGACGTACGTCCGCGCGTCCAGTGAGATGCAGTCCGTCTTGATGCGGCGGGCCAATTCCTCTCGGCGGGGCGACGTGCTGGAACTGCGGGCCGTGCTGGAGGAGTATGCCTCTGGGCTGGCTGCGGTGCGTCGCAGCGACGACGACCTCGCCGAGTTGCGGCATCTGCTCGAAGAGTCCGAGAGGCGAGACGACACCCGGACGGCTGCCGAGGCGGACGTACGTTTTCACCAGGCCGTCGTGAACACAGGCCGGAATTCACTGCTTACTGAGGTGTACGACGTCCTCAGCGCGTCCGTTGTCGAGCAGATCGGCGACACTCTTTGGACTGATGAAACCGCCGACGAGCACGCTCGGTTGCACCGGCAGCTGATTGACGCGATCGCTGCGCAGGACGAGGTCGGGGCGCGTTACTGCGCGGCCGAGATCGTGAAGCTCACCGGGGCGGAGCGGGAGAAGTGACGGCCGAAGTTGAGGCGCCGTCGGTCGCGAAGAGAGCGGTCACCAAATCTGAGTGGTCCGTGGGGTTGTTGCTCGCGATCCTTCTCGTGGCCGCCAATCTGCGGGTGACGTTGACTGGCGTCGGCACGTTGCTGCCTGCTATCGAACACGACACGGGGCTGCCTGCGTCGGCGGGCGGCGTGTTGAATACGTTGCCGTTGTTGATGTTCGCGGTGACTTCGCCGCTGGTCGGGCGCGTCTCGCATCGGATCGGGTCTACGCGGTTGCTCGTGCTTTCGCTGGCGGTGCTGGCGGCGGGCACAGTGGTTCGGTCGCTGCCGTCGGTTGCCTGTTTGTTCGTCGGGACGGTGTTGCTGTCCGCGGCGATTGCGGTCGGGAATGTCTTGCTGCCGACCGTGATTCGCGCTCACGTGCCAGCCTCGCGAATCCATACTGTCAGCGCGCTTTACGTCACGGTCATGGGTGTGGTCGCGGCGGTGTCGTCCGGGATTTCCGTTCCGCTGGCGGGAGTTTTGCCGGGTGGCTGGCATTCCGCGCTGGGCTGGGGCGTGGTCGTCGCGTTGGCCGCGCTGGCGGGATGGCTGCCGAGGCTGCGCGGTTCGCGGCCGGATGCCGGGGCGCGGGCGGGCAGTTCGCACGCGCCGACTCCATGGCGATCTTGGCTGGCATGGCAGGTTTCCCTGTTCATGGGCCTGCAATCGCTCGCCTTCTACACCGCCGTCGCGTGGCTGCCCAGCATCCTCATCGGGCAGGGCATGAGCACCGCGGCGGCCGGCTGGATGCTGTTCTACTACCAGCTCGTCGCGCTCGCCACCGGCATGGTGCTGCCCTTGCTCACCCGGGGCCGGGCCGACCAGCGGCTTCCGGCGGCCGCCGCCTCGGCGGTCACTGCGGCTGGGTTCGCGATTCTTCTTCTGACGCCCGGAATCGCGATCGTCGGGTGCACGTTGCTCGGGCTGGGCAGCGGGGTCTGTCTCGTGCTGGCGCTCAGCTTCCAGAGCCAGCGCGCCACCGGTCCGCGCGAGACGACTGCGCTGGCGGGGATGGCGCAGTCCATCGGCTACCTGGTCGCGGCGGCCGGACCGCTGGTGCTCGGCATCCTCCACGACGCCACCGGAAGCTGGTCCGGCGCGCTCGTCGCGCTCACCGCGTTGAGTGTCGTGATGGTCTTCACCGGGTACGGAGCCGGGCGCGACCGGCACGTTCGCGCTGATGTCTGACCTCGACCTCGCCGACCAGGTGACCCGCCAGCTTCTCCTGCTGACGCGGCTGGTCAAGCGAGCGGAAGCTGCACCGGACGAGCCGATGTGCTTGCCGCTGCTGGCCATGCTCGCCGAGGAGGGTCCGTTCCGGGCCGGGGAAATCGCCGCGGTGCTGGGCGTGAACCCTTCGACGGTCAGCCGCCAGGTCGCCGGGCTGGTGCGGTCCGGGCTGGTCGAACGCCGGGCCGATCCCGAGGACGGGCGGGCCAGCCCGCTGGTCGTCACCGCCGCGGGACGGCGGGTCCTCGACCTCGAACGACGACGACGGGCCACGCAGGTCGGCGACGCTCTCGCCGCGTGGTCCCCGGAGGCCCGGGCGCGGTTCGCGGACCTGCTCGGATGTTTCGTCCGCGATCTCCGGCAGTCGGGCGTGCTCCCTGCCAAGTGAGCAGAACCCCTTCCGCTCGATGTTATTGACGGATAACATCGGAACATCGATAATTCCAGTTCAGCTCGCTCCGATGGTTATTGCACAGTAACTCCGGGCGAGATTCAGGGAGGTTCGCCATGCTGGATACCGCGGGCAGCGTGCGCGCGGCCGTGTTCGCGCTCGAGGAAGGCCGGATGGTCGTGGTCGTCGACGATCACGACCGGGAGAACGAGGGCGACCTCGTGCTCGCGGCCGACAGTGTCACTGCCGAGCAGATGGCCTTCCTCGTCGCGCACACCACCGGAATCGTGTGCGCGCCGATGACCGGGGAACGCGCCGACGCGCTCGCGCTCCCGCCGATGGTGGCGGAGAACAGGGACGCGCACGGCACCGCGTTCACCGTCTCCGTGGATCACACGGACGCCGGGACCGGAGTGTCCGCGACGGCTCGTACGCTCACCTGCCGCGCGCTGGCCGATCCGGCCACGACGCCCGATAACCTTCGCCGTCCGGGCCACATCTTTCCTTTGCGGGCACGAGACGGCGGTGTGCTCGTCCGGGCCGGGCACACCGAAGCCGCCGTCGATCTGCTTCAGCTGGCTGGCCGGGCACCGGTCGGTGTCATCAGCGAACTGATCGGCCCGGACGGCGAAATGCTGCGCGACGAGGCCGTGCGGAAGTTCGCCGCGGAACACGATCTGCCGGTCGTCGCGATTGCCGATCTGATCCGGTATCGCCGCCGGTCCGAGCGGCTCGTCGAACCGGTCGCGACCGCCGCGATGCCGACTGCCTTCGGCGATTTCCGCGCGGTCGCGTACCGGTCCGAAGTGGACGGAGCCGAACACCTCGCCCTCGTCATGGGCGATGTCGCCGCGGCCGGCCACTCTGAGCGAGGCGTGCTGGTGCGGGTGCACAGCGAATGCCTGACCGGCGACATCCTGGGCTCGTTGCGCTGCGACTGCGGCACTCAGCTCGAACAAGCGATGCGCGCGGTGGCCGACGAGGGTTGCGGAGTGATCGTTTACCTGCGCGGCCACGAGGGGCGCGGGATCGGGCTGGCGCGCAAGATCCAGGCGTACGCCCTGCAGGAATCGGGTCTCGACACGGTCGACGCCAATGTCGCGCAGGGTCTTCCCGTGGATTCCCGCTCCTATGATTCCGGGGCGCAGATCCTCGACCATCTCGACGTCCGGAGAGTGCGATTGATCACCAACAACCCGGAGAAATACCGCGGACTCGGCGAATACGGGCTGCGGATCGTGGAGCAGGTCGCACTGCGCGCGGTCGAAACTCCGCAGAACCTCCGTTACCTCCGCACGAAACGCGACCGGATGGGCCACCGCTTCGGCGCGTTGACCGATCCAGTGCCGGAGCAGAAAACTTCCTGACGCTTGTTACCCGGCGGGCGGCCGGTGCTCCCCCGCGGCCGGCCGCGCATTGTCTCCGGCGACCAGCCACAGTGGACTCCTGTTATGGTCTGCGGTGACCACGTCCCGTTTCCAGGAGGAGCCGCCGCGATGGCACAGAAAGTCCTCGTCGAGATGATCGACGACCTCGACGGGTCCGAAGCCGGGCAGACCGTCCCCTTCGGACTCGACGGCGTCCAGTACGAAATCGACCTGTCCGACGAAAACGCCGCCGCCCTGCGCGACGAACTCTCGACGTTCATCGCCGCCGCCCGCCGCACCGGCGGCCGCAAGACGACCGTGCGCGCCACGGCCGCGCCGACCGCCGAGGAACGCGAACGCTCCAAGGCGATCCGCACATGGGCGCTGGACAACAACTGGGCCATCGCCGAACGCGGCCGCATCCCGCGCGAGGTGATCGCCGCCTACGAGGAAAGCCAGAAGCCGGAGCCGAAACCCCGCAAGCGCACCGCGAAAAAGCGCGCCGGGAAATAAGGGCTCGGGCTCGGCGGGTTCCGGATTGATCATTTCGGGAAAGGCCGGACGAGGCGTTCGCTCCCCCGCCGGAGTTCCGGTGCCCGGAACCCAGTCCTCCGCGCACGAAGAAAACACGCGCCCGGCCGCAGGCTAATGCCTCCGGCCGGGCGGTGTTTTCCGGGCGGGAAAGAATGAGGGTTTTTTCGGCTCCGGCGAGTTCCGGTTCCGGCGCCCGGCCAGGTCGGCAGTCGCGCGCCAGGTTCCGGCGCCCGGCCAGGTCGGCAGTCGCGCGCCAGGTTCCGGGGCCCGGCCAAGTCGGCAGTCGCGCGCCAGGTTCCGGCACCGGCCAGGTCGGCGGTCGTGCCCGGCTCACTGCCCAGATCAATGCGCGGGCCACGATTGAGTGGATGGCGGGCAGCGCGCGGACCTCGCTGAGCGGATGGCGCCTCGGTTGAGCGGATCGCGGGCAGCGCAGGCCGCGGCCGGGCGGATGGGCGGATGGGCGGATGGGGTAGCGCACAGGCCGCGGCTGCGCGGATGAGGTAGTGCGCAGGCCGCGGTCGAGTGGATGGCGGGTAGCTCCCCAATGTGGCATTGGGTGCGTCAGATGCACCCAATGTGGCGTTCGGTGCGTGGGATGCACCCAATGCCGCATTGGGGCGCATCGCTGGCGGCGAGACGTTTCGCGAACAGCACGGCCGACCCGCCCTGTCACCGGCAACGGCTCCCGTCCCATCCCTGGCCCCCGTCCCATCACCCCACCGGTCCGCAGTGCCGGTAACGGCACCGCCCCCATCACCGGCCCTGGGCCTCGGCAACGGTCGCATCGCGGTCGAGACTCCAAAGCCACCGCGCCGCGTTCGTCCGCACTCCGCAAAGCGGCCTTCTCGACCGCCGTCGACGGGTGCCATCCTCAGCTCGTCGGACCGCCGCGTCCGGCTTCTCGCCTGCCGAAATCTCACCGTGAGCAGTGGAAGGCCGCTACAGTTGCCCGAAAACGCCGTTACAGGGGGCAACCGTGGAGTTTCAGGAAGTAGTGCGGCGCAGGCGGATGGTGCGCAAGTTCACCGACGAGCCCGTGGCCGAGGAGAGCATCCGCCGGATCATGCGCAACGCGCTGCGCGGGCCGTCCGCCGGGTTTTCGCAGGGGCAGGCGTTTCTGGTGCTCCAGGGCGACGACGTGCGGCGGTTCGCCGACACCCTCGAGTCCTGGACGCTGGGCGACGACACCAAGGCCGCGCCCGTGATCGTGATCCCGTTCTCGGTGAAGGACGTCTACCTCGACCGCTACGCCCAGCCGGACAAGGGCTGGACCGACCGCAGCGAGGACCACTGGCCGGTGCCGTTCTGGTACATCGACACTGGCATGGCCGTCCTGCTGATCCTGCAGACGGTGGTCGACGAGGGGCTCGGCGCGGTGTATTTCGGCATCGGCGCCGAGGATTTCGACAATCTGCGTGCCGAGTTCGGCATCCCCGACACCCACGAACCGATCGGCGCTATCGCCATCGGCCACGACGCCGACGCCAAGATCTCCGCCGGCGCCTCCCCGGCTACCCGCCGCCGGAAGCCGGAGACCGAGACTGTCCACTACGGACAATGGTGAGCCTTCTCGCCAGCGGAAGCCGGAGACTCTGAGCGTCCACTTTGGATGCCGCTGGACCGGGCTCGCGCCGTCGTCGAGGTTCAGGAACACCTCGGCGGCGGCCAGCAGGGCCTGAGTTGATCTTTTCAGCACGGGAGAACAGGTCCGCCCGCCGCGCAGTGAGCGCGGCTTGAGGCGGCCGTGAGTCTCCACCTGCCCAGGCAAGGGCACCGCCGCGTCACCTGGATGTCAGGGCGGGCGAACCCGGACAACACGAAAATGTTTCGGGAGCGCCGGAAAGCCGCGAGAAGCGACATAATTCCTGTCACCAGTCCGACGTTTCGCTTCACCTCGACCACTGGGCGCGAAAAGACCGCACCCGGCCGTTTTCATCCGGGAAAGCCCCGGTGCGAGCTTCCGGCGGAACCGGCCGCCCAGAGGCGCGCCCGCGGAAAAGCGCACCGGAGCAACATCGTTCCGGCCGAACAGCGCAACCGCACCGGCCGTCTGCCGCACGGTTCACCTTGTTGGCATAAACCCGAGGAACAAGACCGCAATTCCCTCGAAAGTGCCACCAATCCCGCGAAGCAGCACTTGCATATTCCAGACCGACGCGGAATGTCACCGAATTCGAGGACCAAGGAACCTTGACGGCCGCCCGGCACGATCGCGGCGACCCGGGACACCGCCTCCGGACAGCGACTTCGCGCCACTCTTCGTGCCACGGATTTCACCCCAGCGGAGCAGTTCGGCGTGCGCCGACCGGGTAATCCGGGCCCCGGAAGAAGGGAAATCCTGGTAACATCGCCCGTGCGGAGGATCGGTTTGCGGTAAACGCACGACGACGATCAGACTTCACCGGAACCCTTCGCCGGATCGTCCCGGATCCGTCGACAGCTGCCACTGGCTGTTGAAAAACAAAGGGTATTCACGGCATAAGTCCTCTTTGCCAGATAAATGGCCGTTCGCGTGGTCTAGACCTCAATATCCAGCCGTGCCGTATTTGTCAGCCGCGACACGCATCGAACAGGTCACGAAATTGTCAACACCGACGTCCGTAGGTTACGTCGGCGTTACATCCACCGATCATTAGGAATATGGATCTCACCGAGTACCCGACCGCCCGCCCCGGTCCGGCACCCGACACCGAGGAAGCATTCGCCCAGGTGATGGCCGACGTCACCGGGCAGGAAAACGTGTCGGTCGACAGCAACTTCTTCGCCGATCTCGGGGCCAACTCGCTCGTGCTGGCACAGTTCTGCGCGCGAGTGCGCAAGCGTGCCGATCTTCCCGCGGTCTCCATCAAGGACATTTACCGGAACCCGACCATCGCCAGTCTCGTCTCCGCTTTGTCCGAAACCGAGGAGGTCCCCGCCGAGGCGCCGGCCCCGGCCCCCGCGGCGCCGCCGAAGCGGGCCAGCGGGCTCGAATACTTCGGCTGCGGAATCCTGCAGCTCGCGGTCTTCCTGGCGTATTCCTGGCTCGTCGCCCAGGTGCTCGGCGCGGGCGCCGACTGGATCGTGGCCGGGACCGGCCTGCTCGACGAGTACCTGCGCGCGGTCGGGTTCGGCGCGATGGTGCTGGCAGTTCTGTGCACCCTTCCGATCGCGCTCAAATGGATCCTCGTCGGCCGCTGGAAACCGAGCGAGATCCGCGTGTGGACCCTCGGCTACGTGCGGTTCTGGGTGGTCAAGACCCTCGTGCAGCGGAACCCGCTGGTCCCGCTGTTCGTCGGCTCTCCGCTCTATTCGCTGTATCTGCGCGCGCTCGGCGCGAAAATCGGCAAGGGCGTCACGATTTTCTCGCGATTCGTCCCGGTGTGCACCGATCTGCTCACCGTCGGGGAAGGCGCGGTGGTCTGCAAGGACACCTACTTCACCACCTACCGCGCGCAGAACGGGCTCATCCGGACCGGGCCGGTCGCGATCGGTGCGCACGCGTACGTCGGCGAGATGGCCGTGCTCGACATCGAGACCAGGATCGGCGACAACGCCCAGCTCGGGCACGCCTCCTCGCTGCACGCCGGGCAGGCGGTTCCGGAGGGGCAGAGCTGGCACGGTGTCCCCGCGGTCCCCGCCGACGTGGTCTACCGACGCGTCGAGCCGCGCGCCTGCGGCAGCGTCCGGCGGGCGTTCTTCGCCGTGCGCCAGACGCTGACCGCGGTCCTCCTCCTGGCTCCGCTGGTGCTCGGCCTGCTGAGCTTCCTGGTGAGCACGCTGCCGAACCTCAGCCCGGCGATGGGCCTCGGCTCGGCCGTCATGGACTTCACCTCCCCGAAGTTCTACTGGAAGGCCCTCGTCGTCTCCTTCATCCTGTACTTCGGCCTGCGGCTCACCGGGTTCCTCATCGTCACCCTGGTGCCGCGCCTGCTGAACCTGGCGCTCAAACCCGGCGAGGTCTACCGCCTCTACACGTTCCGCTACACCGCGCACCGCGCCATCCGCGTGCTCACGAACCTGCGGTTCTTCAAGACCCTGCTCGGCGACAGCTCGGCCATCGTGCACTTCCTGCGCGCGCTGGGCTGCCAGGTCTCCAAGAAAGAACAGACCGGGTCCAACTTCGGGCTCGAGGAGAAATTCGAGAACCCGTACCTGTTCGAGGCCGGCGCGGGCACGATGGTCGCCGACGGGCTCTCGGTGGTCAACGCCGAGTACACCAGCACCTCCTTCCGGCTTTCCCGGGTGCGCGTCGGGGCGCGGAACTTCCTCGGCAACCACGTCGTCTACCCCGCCGGCGCCAGGACCGGGGACAACTGCCTGCTCGCCACCAAGGTCCTGGTGCCGCTCGACGGCCCGGTGCGCGAGGGCGTCGGGCTGCTCGGCTCCCCCAGCTTCGAGATCCCGCGTTCGGTGGAGCGCGACAGCCAGTTCGACCACCCGAAGACCCCGGAGGAATTCCGGCGCAGGCTCGCCGCCAAGAACCGGCACAACGCCGGGGGCATGCTGCTGTACGCCTTGTCCCACTGGCTGTTCTTCTACGGGCTGCTGCTGATGACCTGGGCCACGGACGTCTACTACGACCGGATCGGCGCCCCGCTGTTCGCGCTCGACACGCTGGCCATCCTGGTGTACGGCACGGTTTTCTTCGTCGCCCTCGAACGGATCACCGTGCTGATCCGGCCGCTGCGCCCGCTGTCCTGCTCGATCTACGACCGGCGGTTCTGGCGGCAGGAACGGTTCTGGAAAGCCGCGGCGACGAACGCCCACCTGCGCGTGCTCGACGGGACGCCGTTCAAGGGCGTGCTGTGGCGGCTGCTCGGCATCAAGGTCGGCAAGCGGCTGTTCGACGACGGCGCGGGCATCATCGAGAAAACGCTGGTACGCCTGGGAGACGACGTCACGCTGAACGTCGGCTCCGTCGTCCAGTGCCATTCGCAGGAGGACGGCGGTTTCAAGATGGACCGCATCTCCATCGGCAGCGGGTGCACGGTCGGCGTCGGCGCACTGGTGCATTACGGCGTGACGATGGGCGACGGGTCGACGCTCGCCCCCGATTCCTTCCTCATGAAGGGCACTGAGGTCCCGGATCGCGCGCACTGGGGCGGGAACCCCGCGCACGAGATCCGGGCGGACCGCCGTCAGCCGGCGGCGAGATCGTGACGGACCACCGACAATCACGGGAAGGACGACCCATGAGAACCGGACTGGGAGCGGTTCGCGAGCATTGGCGCGAAGTACTCACCGCCGGCGGCCGCACCGGCGTCCCGCGCTGGACGCTGGAGGCCGGCTCCGCGATCGGCGACCACGAAACGCCGGTCCCCCGGGGGCTCGCGGCCGCGCTGCGGCTGCTGGCCGAGCAGCTGCGGGTGCCGCTGAGCTCGGTGCTGCTCGCCGCGCACGCCAAGGTCCTCGCCGCGCTGTCGGGCGAGACCGAGGTGTGCACCGGCTACGTCGCCGAGCCGGGCGGCGCGCCGCTGCCCTGCCGGCTCAGCACCGGATCCGGCACCTGGCGCGAGCTGATCGAGCACACCGCGGGAATCGACGCACAGACTTTCGCCTTCCGGGACTTCCCGGTCGACGAGCTGCGCGCCGAACTCGGCATCGGCGCGCCGCCGTTCGAGACGGTCTTCGACCCCACCGGCACCGACGGCGACCTCGCCGGGGACACCGTGCTGCGGCTGGACGTTTCACCGGACCTGGAGACGCTGCGATTGCGTTTCCGCACCGAGGTGCTGGATTCCGAAGCCGCCGAACGCATCCTCGGCTACCACCTGAGCGCGCTCACCCAGATCCGCACCGACGTCACCGCGCCGCACCGCGAAACGACCCTGCTGTCGGCCGCGGAGCTCAAACTGCAGTTGGAAGGCCTCGCCGGGCCGCACGTCGAAGTGCCGGACCTCCGTTGCCACGAACTGTTCCAGCGCAATGTCGCCCGGAATCCGGACGCGATCGCGGCGGTGCACGGCGACCGGAAGTGGACGTACCGGGAGCTCAACGGGCGCGCGAACCGCCTGGCACGGGCACTGATCGCGCGCGGGCTGCGCCGCGAAGGCGTCGTCGCGGTGGTGACCGAACGCAATCTGGACTGGATGGCCGCCGTGCTCGCCGTGTTCAAGGCGGGCGGCGTCTACCTGCCGATCGAGCCGCATTTCCCGACCGACCGCATCGCGACCACGCTGCGCCGGGCCGACTGCGAGCTGGTGCTGACCGAACCGGGCAGCACGACGACGCTCCGCAAGGCGGTCGAATCGCTGCCCGGCGTGCGCACCTTGTTCGTGGACGCCGCGTACGAGGAGAACCACTCCGAAGACGATCTCGGCGTCGCCGTCGAATCCGGCCAGCTCGCCTACATCTACTTCACCTCGGGCTCCACGGGCGAGCCGAAAGGCGCGATGTGCGAGCACGCCGGGATGGTCAACCACCTCTACGCCAAGATCAACGACCTCGGCATCACCGAAGATTCGGTGGTGGCACAGGTCGCGCCGCAGTGCTTCGACATCTCGTTGTGGCAGCTGGTTTCCGCGCTGCTGGTCGGCGGGACCACGCTGCTGATCGAACAGGACGTGATCCTGGACGCCGACCGGTTCGTGGGCAAACTCGGCAGCGGCGGGGTTTCGGTGCTGCAGGTCGTGCCCTCCTACCTCGAGGTCGTGCTGTCCGCGGTGGACAAGAACCCGGTCGCGCTGCCGGACCTGCGCTGCGTGTCGGTGACCGGCGAGGCGCTCAAAACCGAGCTGGCGCAACGCTGGTTCGCCACGATGCCGGACGTCAAGCTGGTCAACGCCTACGGCCTCACCGAAACCTCGGACGACACCAACCACGAGGTGATGGACCGCGCGCCGACCCGGGAGCGGGTGCCGCTCGGGCCGCCGGTGCAGAACGTGCGCGTGTACGTCGTCGACGAGCGGCTCGACCCGGTCCCGCTCGGCGCGCCCGGCGAAATCGTGTTCTCCGGGGTGTGCGTGGGCCGCGGTTACGTCAACGACCCGGAACGCACCGCGCGGGCGTTCACCGCCGACCCGCACCGCCCGGACGCCCGGCTCTACCGCAGCGGCGACCACGGCCGCTGGCTGCCCGAGGGCAAGCTGGAATTCCTCGGCAGGCGCGATGCGCAGGTCAAGATCCGCGGTTTCCGCATCGAGATCGGCGAAATCGAGAACACGCTGCTGCAGGTGCCCGGCGTGCGCGACGGCGCGGTGGTCGTGGCCGACCGCGGCGGGCAGGGCAAGCGGCTGGTCGCGTTCTACTCCAGTCCGGACCAGCTCGACCACGAGCTGATGCGCGAGCACCTCGGCACCGCGCTGCCGGAGTACATGCTGCCCGCGGCGTTCCACTGGCGCGAGCAGTTGCCGTTGACCGCCAACGGGAAGATCGACAAGAAGAACCTCGCCGCGCTGGCCGCCGAGCTCGACGTCGCGGACGAAGACCGCGACCAGCCGGTCACCGGCACCGAAGAGCGGCTCGCCGCGGCCTGGGCGGACGTGCTCGGCATCCGGGCCGGCCAGGTCGGCCGCCGGGACCATTTCTTCGACCGCGGCGGCACGTCGCTGTCCGCGGTGAAGCTGGCGATCGCGCTCGACCGCGCGGTCTCGATCAAGGACGTCGCCAAGCACCCCGTGCTCGCCGACCTGGCCGCGCTGATCGACAGCCGGTCCCCCGCTTCCGGAAACTCCTGACCCACGCGAACCGCGGAAATCGAAAGGATTCCCCGATGTCGTTGTCCCAATTCCTGCCGAAGACGTCCCCGCCCGAGCCGGATTTCTCTCCCGGGCTGCCCGCGGTGCTGCGGGCCGAGGCGGGCGGCGACCCGGCCGGCTGGGCGAGCACGCACCGGGAGACCGTGCGAAGACTCGTCGCCGAACACGGCGCGGTGCTCGTCCGCGGTCTCGGGCTGGCCGAACGGACCGCGGTCGCGGCCGTGTTCGGGCGGCTGACCGACCTGCTGACGACCGAGCGCGAGGCCTTCGCGCCCCGCACGACCTATCCCGGCGGGGTGCACTCCTCGACCGAATGGCCGCCGAACCAGCCGATGTGCATGCACCACGAACTCAGCTACACCCTGGAATTCCCGGGACTGCTGCTGTTCGCCTGCGTCAGCCCGCCGTCGTCGGGCGGGGTCACCGGGGTCAGCGATTCCACCGCCGTGCTGGCCTCGCTGCCCGCCGACCTGCGCGCGCGGTTCGAACGCGACGGCTGGCTGCTCACCCGCAGCTTCAACGACGAGATCGGGGCGTCGGTCGCCGAGGCGTTCGGCACCGAGGACCGCTCCGCGATCGAGGAGTACTGCCGCGCCAACCGGATCGAGTTCGAGTGGCAGCCCGACGGCGGCCTGCGCACCCGGCAGCGCCGCGACGCGATCGTCGGGCATCCGGTCACCGGCAGGCCCTGCTGGTTCAACCAGATCGCCTTCCTCAACGAGTGGACGATGGCCCCCGAGGTGCACGAGTACCTGGTCGACATCTACGGGGCCGACGGCCTGCCGTTCAACACGCGCTTCGGCAACGGCGACCCGATCGGCGAGGACGTCGTGCAGCTGCTCAACGAGGTGTACGAGGAACACACCGTGCGCGAACCGTGGCAGGCAGGCGATCTGCTGCTGGTCGACAACCTCCGCATCGCGCACAGCCGGGACGCCTACGAGGGCCCGCGCGAGGTGCTTGTCGGGCTGGCCGATCCGGTGCGGCTTTCCGATTGCTCGCTCGCGTCTGAGGGGAAAAATCAGTGACCACGCAATCCTTCACCGCCGGATCCGCTTCGGCGGACCCGGTCGCCGTGCCGCCGTTCGCGGTGATTTCCGGCGCCCAGGTCCAGCAGGCGCTGGCCGGGCGCGAACGCGAGGTCGTCGACCTCGTGGAGACCGCGTACCGGGTGCACGGCTCCGGCGATTCGGTCAACCCGCCGTCCTATTTCCTGCGCTTCCCCGACCGTCCGGCCGACCGGATCATCGCCCTGCCCGCCTCGCTCGGCGGGAAGACCAATGTCGCGGGCCTGAAGTGGATCTCCAGTTTCCCGGGCAACGTCGCCGCCGGGATCCCGCGGGCGTCGGCGGTGCTGATCCTGAACGACCTCGCGACCGGTTATCCGTTCGCCTGCCTGGAAAGCTCCATCATCAGCGCGACCAGGACCGCTGCGTCCGCCGCGCTCGCCGCCGACTGGCTCAGCCGGACCCGGCAGCGGCCCCGGCGCGTCGGATTCTTCGGCGTCGGCCTGATCGCCCGCTACATCCACACCTTCCTCGCCGGGACCGGCTGGGAATTCGACGAGATCAACGTGCACGACCTGCACCCGGACAGCGCCGCCGGATTCCGCGGCTACCTGGAGCAGTCCGGCTTCACCGGCGAGATCAGCGTCCACGAGACCGCCGAAGGCCTGATCCGCGACAGCGAACTGGTGGTCTTCGCGACCATCGCCGGCGAACCGCACGTGCACGATCCCTCGTGGTTCTCGCACAATCCGCTGGTCTTGCACGTGTCCCTGCGCGACCTGGCCCCGGAAATCCTGCTGGCGTCGGCGAACCTCGTCGACGACGTCGACCACTGCCTCAAAGCCAACACGTCGCCGCATCTGGTGGAGCAGCGCACCGGCAGCCGGGACTTCCTGCTCGGCACCCTCGACGACGTGCTCTCGGGCCGGGTCAGCCCGCCCGCCGACCGGCCGCTGATCTTCTCCCCGTTCGGGCTCGGCGTCCTCGACCTCGCGGTCGGGGCCTTCGTCCACGAGAGAGTGTCCGACGCCGGCGGACTGCACGTCATCGAGGACTTTTTCCACGAACTGCGCCGGTATGGCTGAGCGCCGTCCGCCACTGAGCTGTGCCTGAAGGGGAGAAAACTGTGCGTGTCATCACCGTTCCCGAAGCTTTCAACGAGGAGGCGCTGTACGTCGACCTCCGCTGGAGCTTCGGCTACTCGCTCTACCTCAAATGCGAGGGGTTCAACTTCGCCGGTTCCATCAAGCTGAAGGCCGCGACCGAAATGGTCGACGCGGCCGAACGCGACGGCCTGCTGCGGCCGGGCTCGATCATCGTCGAGTCGTCGTCGGGCAACCTCGGCGTCGCGCTGAGCATGATCGCGGCCAGCCGGGGGTACAAGTTCCTGTGCGTCACCGATTCCCGCTGCAACCTGGCGACGCGCCGCGCGATCGAGGCGCTCGGCAACGAGGTGCACATCATCACCGAACCTGATCCGGAAAGCGGTTTCCTCGGGGCGCGCATCGGCCACGTGCGGATGCTGTGCGCCTCCGACGAGCGCTATGTGTGGCTCAACCAGTACACCAATCCGGACAACTGGGGAGCGCATTTCCACCGCACCGGGCCGGAAATCGCCGCCGCGTTCCCGAATCTCGACGTGCTGTTCGTCGGCGCGGGCACCACGGGCACCCTGATGGGCTGCGCGCGGTTCTTCCGGCAATGGCACCGGCCGGTGCGGATCGTCGCGATCGACAGCGTCGGCTCGGTGACCTTCGGCGGCCCGGCGGGCAGGCGGATGCTGCCCGGGCTGGGCACCAGCGTGCGCCCGGCGATCCTCGACGAGTCCTATGTGGACGACGTGGTGCTGGTCGAGGAACCGGATTCGGTCCGGGCGTGCCACCGGCTGGCGCGCAACGGATTCCTGTTCGGCGGCTCGACCGGGACAGTGGTCAGCGGGGCCACCAGCTGGCTGTCCGAACACGACGCGCACCACCTGACCGCGGTGGCCGTCGCCCCCGACCTCGGCGAGCGCTACCTCGACACGATCTACCAGACCAACTGGCTGCAGGGCATCTACGGAGAGGACGTGCTTTCGCCGCGGCCCCGGCAGTCCGTCTGAGCCGCGCGGGGCGGCGCACCGGCATCCCCCGGCGCGCCGCACCCCGGCGGGATCAGACCTTCTTCTGCCATTCGTCCCAGCTGAAGCGCCAGTCGGTCCAGCCGTCGCCCGGTTTGAGGTCCACGCCGGTGTCGGTCACCACCACGACGTCCCCGCGATGGGAGTTCTCGTAGAACCACTTCGCGTTGTCGACGCTGACGTTGAGGCAGCCGTGCGAGGTGTTGGTGCGCCCCTGCTGCCGGACCGACCACGGCGCGGAATGCAGGAACTGTCCCGAGTTGGTGAGCCGCAGCGCGTACTTGACCGTGGTGCGGTAGCCGCCCGGCGAGTCGGTGGGCACGCCGTACGTGCTGGAGTCCATGGTGTACGGCGACTGCACGGTCATGATCAGCATCGTGCCGGAAACGCTGCGCGCGGACGGCTTGCCGAGGCTGACCGGGGACGTCAGGACGAGCTGGCCGTCCTTGTACGTCCGCATCTGCTTTTCCTTGTCCGACACCTTCGAGATGATCGCCGGGCCGGTCTTGAAGCTGATCTTGCGGTCGGCCTTGCCGAACACGCCGTTGCCGAGCGCGCGGCCGGCGATCTTGATGTCGAGGGTGACCGTGGAGTACGCGGGCCAGTATTCCTTGGTGCGGTAGTGCACCTCGTCGTCGCCGAACCAGCGCCACGCCCCGGTGGCGGGCTTGTCGGAGGTGACGGTGAGCATCTTCTCGGCGGCGGCCTTGTCCGCGACCGGCGCGGAGAACTTGATCGTGATCGGCATGCCGACGCCGGTGGTCTCGCCGTCGAGCGGGATCACCGACGGATACGCCTGCGCCTTGGCAGTCGCGGTGGTGAAGGTGCTCGTGCGGGTCACCGGGTTGCCGTCCGCGCCGACGGAGCGCGCGGTGAGCGTGTACTTCGTGCGGTAGTCCAGGGGCTTGCTGCTGGTCCAGCGCTGCTTCGCGGCGTCCATCTCGCCGGGCACCGGAGCGCCGTCCGCCGCCGCGAGGGTGACCTCGCTGAGCGTGGACCCGCCGGCCACCGCGGTGACGGGTTCGCCGGGCGCGACGTCGTTCGAGCCGTCCTTGGGACCGAGGTCGAGGGTCGCGGGCACCGCCGGCGCGGCGCTGGTCTTCTGGTCGTTGCCCGCGGCGGGACCGGGAGCCGGTGCGGACGTGCACGCCGCCGTCAGCGCCAGCCCGGCGAGGATCCCCGCGATGATCTGCGTTTTCCGCCCCAGCACCTGACCAGCCCCCATTCGCGATTACTACCGGACATAGTAGTCATACCGGTCAGGCGCGGAGCAGGGCGGGAGCCGCTGCCCGGCGGTGGTGTCCGGACAGGGAGACCCAGGTCACGAATGCTGCCGCAGCCCGCGCCGCAGCGCCTCCCGCTCGCGCTCGGACGCCGACCGCGCGAAATGCAGCAGCACGCCCTCGGGATCGCCCGCGTCGGCGAGCAGGTTCCGCATCGCGCGGGCGGCTGCTTCCTCTCGCGACGACACCGGCGTGTAGCAGTAGGCGCGGCTGCGTTTCTCGCGTTCCACCCAGCCCTTGCTGTGCAGATGGTCGAGCACGGTGAGCACCGTCGTGTAGGCGAGGTCCCGGTTCAGCTCCTCCAGCACTTCGCGGACCGTGCGCGCGTCTCCCGCCCGCCACAGGACGTCCATAGCCGCCGATTCCAGCTCGCCCAGTCCCTGCACGCCCCGCATCCTAGGGCGCGCCGGTCCGGTGTCAGTACGCGGTGAGCCCGCCGTCGACGACCAGTTCGGTTCCAGTGACGAACGAGGATTCGTCACTGGCCAGGAAGAGCATCGCGTGCGCGACCTCGGCCGGGCTGCCCGCGCGGCGCATCGGCGTGCGGACGATGTCGGGCTGCTGGTCGCCCTGTTCGTCGAGCAGGTCCTGGATCATCGGCGTCGCGATGACCCCCGGGTGCACCGAATTGACCCGGACGCCGCGCGTCGCGTACTCGACCGCGGCGGTCTTGGTCAGCAGCCGCACCGCCCCTTTGGACGCCTGGTACGCGGCGGCCGCGCCGCTGCCGACCAGGCCCAGCACCGAGGAGGTGTTGACCACCGATCCGTTGCCGGAGGCGCGCAGCAGCGGCATCGCGGTCTTCATCCCGAGCCAGGTCCCGGTCTGGTTGACCGCGATCACCCGGTCCCAGGCGTCCGGGGCCGTCTCCTCGATGCCCGGCCAGTCCACGATCCCCGCGACGTTGACCAGCACGTCGAGGCGGCCGAACCGCTGCCGGGTCCGTTCGACGGTTTCGCGCCAGTTTTCCGGCGAGGACACGTCCAGCCGGTCGGCCAGCACGTCGGTCTCCAGCCGTGCCGCGAGTTTCCGCACCGCTTCGTAGTCGACGTCGGTGACGACCAGGCTGGCGCCCTCCCGGGCGAACAGTTCCGCGGTGGCTTGGCCGATCCCGCCGGTCGCTCCGGTGAGCAGCACGACTTTTCCGTTGAGCCGCATAAGATATTTCCTTTCGTCGGAGGGATATCAGGCCGCGGTGTAGCCGCCGTCGGCAGCGACGACCGCGCCGGTGACGAACGCGGACCGCGGCGACGCCAGAAAGCCGATCACCTCAGCGATTTCTTCCGGCTGCGCGACCCGGCCGAGCGGATGGGCAGTGCCGAACGACCGCAGATACGCCCGGCTGTCGGCGCGGAAAGTGTCGAGCAGATCTGTTTCGATCACGCCGGGAGCGACCACGTTCGCGCGAATTCCGTGCGGAGCGCCTTCCAATGCGAGCACCTTTGTCAATTGCGCCAACGCTCCTTTCGACGCGCTGTACGCCGCCGCCTCGGCCAGCCCCACCGTGCTGGCGAACGAACCGACCGTGACGATCGCTCCCCCGCCGTTGTCGGCCATTACCCGGAATGCCTCTCGCGCCTGCAAAAACGCTCCGCGGGCATTGACGGACATCACCTCGTCCCAGTCCGCCGCCGTCGTCTCGGTGATCGGCTTGTTCACCGAACGCCCCGCATTCGCGACCAGAATGTCGAGCCCGCCGAACTGTTCCACCGCCTTGAGCGCCGACCGCACCGCAACGTCCTCTTCGGACACATCACCGACCAGCACCGCCATGCCGTCCTTATCGGCGAGCCGTTCCACTTCGGGCCGGATGTCCGTCGCCAGCACTCGTGCCCCGTGCGCTCGCAGCCAAGCGACCGTCGCCGCGCCGACCCCGCGCGCGGCCCCCGTGACCAGGGCGACCTTGCCCGCCAGTTCGTTCGTCATGCCGCCCAGTCTCAGCGTCGGCGGACCTCGTTGACAGGACGTGCCACACCCACCCAGCCGCCGCCTACCCTGGTTCGCATGGGCAGTACGGAACTGGGCGAATTCCTGCGAGCACGCCGCGCGCAACGCTCCCCGGAGGACGCCGACGTGCGCTATTCCGGCCGACGCAAGGTCGCGGGCCTGCGCCGCGAGGAAGTCGCCGTGCTCGCCGGGGTGAACGTCGACTACTACGCGCGCTTGGAACAGGGCCGGGAAACCCGCCCGTCACCGCAGGTGCTCGACGCCCTCAGCCGCGCACTGGACCTGGACCCCGACGCCCGCGAACACCTGTACCGCATCGCCGGAACCACCCCGCCCGACCTGCTCTCCCCGGCGCCCCAAACCGTAAGCCCGGAACTGCGGCAGCTCATGGACAGCTATCCGCACGCACCCGCGTTCGTGCTCAACCGCGTCCTGGACATTCTCGCGGCGAACACCCTCGCCGACGCCCTGTTCTCCCCCTTCACCGCGGCCGACAACCTGGCCCGCATGACCTTCCTCGACCCGGCGGGTCCGCAGTTCTTCGCCCGCTGGGACTGGACGGCCCAAGCGACCGTGGCAAACCTGCGCGCCGCGGCGGGAGACCCGGCCCTGTCGCGCTTGGTCGCGGAACTCAGCGAGGGCAGTTCGCGGTTCCGGACGCTGTGGGAAACCCATCAGGTGCGGGGGAAGACCCAAGAGCCCAAGCAACTCGTCCATCCGGCGGTCGGACCGCTGACGCTGACCTACCAGGCATTCGACGTGCGCGGGGCGGCTGGGCAGCAGTTGATTGTCTATCAGGCTGAGCCCGGCAGCCCCAGTGCTGAGGCTCTGTCGTTGCTGCGGAGCGTTCCGATGCGGGTGCGTCCGGGCGCGGGCATGTCGTGAACGAGATCTGGTAGCCGCGCGCGGAGTTGGCGGCGAACCGGCGGGCGGCGCGGGTGCCTCGGCTGGTTCGCCTGGAATTGGTCGAGCGGCCCGCGGTCGATGGTCTCGGCGAGATCCGCCACGACGCGTTCGCCACTTCTTCCTCGCGAGGCAAGACGTGGATCGCGACCGGCCCATAGCGCGATGCCTGAGCGCGATGCCACGCGCTCGAAACCACGGCCGTCCAGCCAAAGCATGCGGCGCCAACCGGCCCGTGCTCCCGCAGAACACGCGCGATACTCGAGCACACTCTCGGCGCGCTCGAAAACCTCGCCCTCGAGGCAAGGCGTGCGGCGCGAACCGGCCTGTGTTCCCACGAAGCAGGCCCGTTCGCGCCGCACGCCGGCCGCCGGGGCGCGCGTCGGTGCCCGAGCGCACTTTCGCGCGCGTGCACCGGCGGCCTCCGGCCGGGGTCGTGCCGCCCGGGGGAAAGCGGCGCGAGCCCGGCCAGGGCCTCGGCGGGTTACTTCGTGACGATCTTCTGGCCGACCACGATCAGGTTGGCGTCCGGGATGTACTTCGCGTTCAGCTGCTGCAGGTGCTGCCAGCCGCCGTCGACGTTCAGGTTCTTCGCGATGCCGGACAGGGTGTCGCCGGCGGCCACGGTGTAGCTGCCGTCCGGGTTGGAGGACGGGGCGGCGTGCTTCGGCGCGGACTTGACCTTCGCCTCGGCCTTCACCTGGACCTTCGGCTTCGCGGCCACGGCCTCGACCTCGGCCGAGCCGCCGGAGGTGTCGCCGCCGAAGTCGGCGTAGCTCGCCGGGCCGGATCCGCCGCGGCACTGCCACGGGGCCGAACCCTGCTTCGCGTAGATCCGGTCCGCGACGATCTGCTGCTGCGCGGGCGTGGCCTTGTCGGCCGTCGGGGCGAACTGGCCGCCGCCGTTCGCGAGCCAGGTCTTCGTGACGATCTGGAACAGGCCGGCGGGGCGGCCCGCGCGCTGGCCCGCGGCGGTGTTGTTGACCGCGGTCGGGTTGCCGCTGCTCTCGCACTTGACGATGCCGGCCTGCCCCGGGAAGGCGTTGGCCGTGCCCGCCCCGGCGAGGCCGATGCCGCCGAGGGTGGCGCCCGCGAGGGCCGCGGTCGCGCCGGTGCGCTGGAGGGTCGTTTTCGTCTTGCTGGGTTTGCTGTGCCGTCCCACGGTGGGTGGGCTCCTTCGCTGTCACACCGCATCGCCGTCCTCGTGCCTGAACCAGGCGCGAGCCGCGACGGCGCGCGGCGGCTTCGGGTCGCTGATCCTCGGGGTAGATCGCAGGTCACCGCAAAAGCGCGAGAAGATTACGAAACGGAAACGGCAGGTGTACAGAGTCAGTGGGATCGGCCACAGATCGCCTCGGCGCGTAGCAGTCAGGCGACAGTGCGTCATGGCTATGGCCACCTACTTGGTGAATCAATCACAGCTCAACGGCAAGGTTTTCTAGAGCATCCCTCAACATCAACACGCAAATTTCTCTTCGCGAGCAACTTTCTAACTGTATAGATGGTTAGTGATCTGCCTGCGTCGCGAACGTTATGGTCGAGATAAACACAGGTCCGCGGATCTCGTTCACCCCGCGCTACGGCACCCGGGCCCGGCCCAGCACGCCCCGCCGGACCAGGCCCGCTCCCCCGGACGCACCCGCGACCGGCACCCGCCACCGCTGACCCGAGCAACTGGACCACCGGTCCAGACCACTGCCATGGTCAGGACCACCCTGCCCGCCGCCCGCCGAGCCTCGCTGCCGAAACCGCGGTCCGGCACCCTTCCCCGGCGGAAACAGCACCCGCAACCGGACCGGACGGCGAAAAAACCGTAAACGCCCCGGAAACCTCGACATTTCCCGCATCCGACATATCCCGGAATCCCGCCCGCAACCGTCCGGAAAGGCTTCCCACCATGCGGTCGTCCGGCTCCGATTCACAGGCCGGAAACGGGGCGTGAATATTCACGTTCCGTTTCGCGCCGTCGCGAACACCGTTGCGCATTCAGTCGTTCAGCCCAGTACGGCGAACTCCGCGAAATCGCCGCGTTCACTCTCCCGGCGCATTGCCTCGCCTCACTCCGGCCGTTTCTTTTCTTTCCGGAGCCGGACGCGGCTCGCCGTCGTCCGGAGCGCCGGTGCACCGGAACCGGCTGCGCTACGCTGTGCCCCGCGGTATTCCAGTGAGGTCGACCGGGGAGGGCTGCGCCCAGCGCGGTCCTCCCCCGCCTCTGCTCGCGACAAACCGTTTCCCCCGCCGCCGGCCGTTTTCCCGCGGTCCGCGAATCCCCGCGAAAAGGAGGAGGAGTGCATGACGGACGCGCGGCGCGGCGCCGGCCGAACACATCCCCGGGCCGGAACCGAAGCATTCCGCCCGGGACGGCGCGACGCAATACCGCGAGAACGACCGCTCCGTTTACCGGCGAAGCGGGTCCGGCGGCTCTCCCCGAGCATCGAGCGGGAACAGTTCGCCCCGAACGCCCTTTCGCAGGGAAGACCGCCGCGCACCGGGGCGGGCTCCCGGCGGCCGCCTCCGGCCGCGCCACCACCATTGCCAGGGGAGAACAGCCCAGATGACCATCCTCGACCATCCCGCGCCGCTCACCGGTCCCGCCGTCCACTGCGATCTGCCCGGCCCGCGTTCGGCCGAGTACCTCGAGCGGCAGGACCGCCGGGAACCGAACGCCCGCGGCGGCCCCCGGCGGCTGCCGATCGCGATCACCGAGGGCTCGGGAAGCTTCGTGCGCGACGCCGACGGCAACGTCTTCATCGACTTCCTCGCCGGGGCGGGCGTGCTCTCCCTCGGCCACAACCATCCCGAACTGGTCGCGGCCATGACCGCGCAGCTCAGCAAGCTGACCCACGCGCTCGACTTCGCGACCCCGGTCAAGGACGAGTTCTCCGAGGCCCAGCTCGCGATGCTGCCCGAGGCGCTGCGCCCGCGAATGAAACTGCACTTCTGCGGACCCGCCGGGACCAACGCGGTCGAAGCCGCGCTGAAACTGTGCAAAACCGCGACCGGACGCGGCGGCGTCGTGTCGTACCAGGGCCGGTTCCACGGCAGCGCGCACGCCGCGCTGGGCCTGATCGGGCAGCGGCCGGGCGCGCACCCCCTGTCCGGCACCCAGTACCCGCCGTACTCCTCCTGCCCCCGCTGCCCGGCCGGCCACGATCCGGACACGTGCGCCGCGACCTGCCCGGACCTGCTCGAACGTTCGCTGCACGACCCCGACGGCGGCCTCCCGCTGCCCGCGGCGGTGGTGCTGGAACTGGTGCAGGGCGAGGGCGGCGTGGTCCCGGCGCGGGCGGATTTCGTGCACCGGGTGCGCGAACTGACCCGGGAACTGGGCATCCCGCTGATCGTCGACGAACTGCAGACCGGCTGCGGCCGCACCGGGACCTGGTTCGCCTTCGAGCGCTACGGCATCGAACCCGACGTGATCGTCGCGTCCAAGGCGCTCAGCGGGATCGGCTCGCCGGTCTCGCTGATCATCTACGACGAGCGCCTCGACCACTGGGCTCCCCGCCCGCACGCGTTCCGCGGGAATCAGCTCGCCTTCGCCGCGGGCGCGCGGGCGATCGAGGTCGTCAACCGCGACAGCGTGCTGGACAACGTCGTCGAGCGCGGCTGCCAGTTCGAGGAACTGCTCTCCCCGCTGGCCAGCCATCAGTGGGTGACGGACGTGCGCGGCGCCGGGCTGATGTGGGGCATCGAACTGGCCGATCCGCGCACCGGAGCGCCCGCGTCGGAACTCGCGCTGGCCGTGCAGAACCACGCGTTGCGCCGCGGGCTCATCGTCGAATTGGGCGGACGCGGCGACAGCGTGGTCCGGCTGCTGCCGCCGCTCAACGTCACCGCGGACGTCGTGCGCACGGCCGCCGGAATCCTGCTGGCCGCGCTCGATTCGGCTACCCGCGAGGCGCGCTGACCGACGGCCGCGCCACCGCCCGGGGTCTGGCGGTGGCGCGGTTCGCCGTCAGAAGACGAACCACTGCGACGACACCAGCACCAGCCCCAGCGAGCACACCGCGACCACCACCAGCCCGAGCGCGGCCACCACCAGCGGTCGCAGCCCGCTGCGGGCCATCTGGCGGAGGTCGAAGTTCAGGCCGACCCCGGCGAAGCACAGCAGGAACGCCCACTTCGAGAGGTTCCCGAGACTGGCGACCTCCGCCTTGGTGAACACGTGCGCGGTCGCCAGCGCGGAGACCGCGACGAACCCGAGCACGAACTTCGGGAAGGTGCGCCACACAAAACCCGCGCGGCCCTTGAGCCCGCCGCCGACCGCCTTGCCGCCGCGCGTGGACCAGTATGCCGCGTAGCCGAGGACGACCAGCCCGATCAATGCGTTCCGCGTGCTTTTCACCGCGACGGCGACGTCCTGCGCGTGCGGGGAGTACGCCGCGCCGGTCGCGGTCGTCTCGGCGGTGTTGTCCACCGCGAGTCCCGCCCAGAGGCCGAATTCGGTGTCGGTCAGGTTCAGCGCGTGCCCGATCGCCGGGAAGGCGAACAGCGCGACTGCGCCCAGCGCGAGGATCGCCGCGATGGCGTAGCCGGAGTCCTCATCATCGGCGTCGATGGAGCCGCGGCCGGCGATGATGGCCGACACGCCGCAGATCGAGGTGCCGATCGCCAGCAGCGACGACAGCTTCCCGCCGAGCCCGAAAGCCTTGCCCACCAACAAGATCACCGTGGTCGCCACGGCCATGTCGATCAGGATGAGACCGAGGCTGAACCCGCCGAGCTTGGCGAGGTCGCCCAGCACGAACCGGGCGCCGAGCAGGACGATGCCGGTCTTCAGCCAGAACTCGTAGGTCCCGACCCCGGGGCGGAACAGCGCCGGGATGCCGATCGTGTTGCGGATGACCAGTCCGAGGACGATCGCCCACAGCACGTATTCGATGTCCGGCAGCGCGGTCCCGGTCGCGTGGCCGAGGCCGCGGATCCCGTTCTGCGCCAGCGTTCCGACGATGCCGACCGCCGCGAGCAACAGAAGCCCCGGCAGATATCTCACGACCGCCGGTACCGTTCGGCGGCCCTCCAGCGCGGCGGTCATGTGACGAGGAACGGGATCGCCGGCAGCACGCCGAACGCGGCCAACGCCACCAGTACGGCCGCGACCAGCACCGCGGCCCAGTCGGCGCTGATCCGCGCAGCGCCTCTCGGTTTCGGATCGGAACTCATGACCGCAGGACTGTAGGCGGACCTGCCGCGCTGGTCCTCGCCGTCCACCAGCTGGACGCTCCATTGTGGACACGGTGGTACAAGACCGTCCGCGTCAACGGTGCCGCCGCCCTGGATATTCACTGGACAACGCTTCCGGCGGCGCGCAAGATCAAGAGACGTGACCGACCTCGCCGCCTTGCCGCTCGCTGATGCCCAGCTGTCCGAAGCCCGATCCTCCGACGCCGCCGAACTCCTTGTGCTGCAACGATGCTGCTGGGTCCCGCAGGCAATCGTCAACGACACCCTCGACGTCCCCGCCCTGCACGAGGACCTGGACACCGTGCGCGGCTGGGTCGAGACCACTCGTGTGTGGACGGTCCGGATCGGCGGGCGGCTCGTCGCTGCCGTGCGCGCTCATCTCGAGGAGGACCGCTGGGAGATCGGCCGTTTGATGGTGGCCCCTGACCTCGCCGGACAGGGCGTCGGCCGGTGGCTGCTGAGCTATGCCGAGCAGCAGGCTCCGCCGGAGGCGACCAGTCTGGTGCTGTACACCGGGTCGGGCAGCGAGCGGAATCTGACGATGTACCGGCGCGCCGGGTACCAAGTGGCCGAACCGCCCGCGAACACGCTCGGGAAACACATTCGCGGGGCGGTTTACCTCACCAAGAGCGTCTAGCGCTTTCCCTTGGCACACCGCCGTTCGCCGCGGAATTCGGGGGCGGTGCCCGGTTCGCCTCGTCACAAGGTGGTGCCAGCGTCACCAGGACAACCGCCGCCTAGCTCCCCGTCTCCGGCCGCCGCACCCTGGCAGCAGGGCCGCACCCCGGCGGCCGGACTGGAGCAACCCTTGTGAAAGCACTGCGCATCACCGCGTTCGGTGCCGAAGCCACGCTCGCCGAGCTTCCCGAACCGATTCCCGGACCGGGCCAGGTCGTCGTCGATGTCGTGGCAGCGGCGGCGAACCCGCTCGACCTCAAAATCGCCTCCGAAGTCATGACCGACTTCTTCCCGGTCGCCCTCCCCTACGTCCTGGGCACCGACTTCTCCGGGAGGATCGCGACGCCCGGCGCCGGCTGGCAGGTCGGCGACCCGGTGATCGGCCGCCTAGACCCGGTCGCCGGCGGCGCGTTCGCCGAGCAGGTCGTGCTCGACGCGGCGCACCTGGTCCCGGCACCGTCGCACCTCACTCTGGAGACCGCGGCAGGCCTCCCGACCGCGGCCGCGACCGCGTGGCAGGCGCTGGTCGAGGTCGCGGACGTCCACTCCGGACAGACAGTTCTCGTGCACGCCGCGGCCGGGGGCGTGGGCAGCTTCGCGGTCCAGATCGCGCGACGGCTCGGTGCCCGGGTGGTCGCGACCGCGTCCGGTTCGGGCGTCGCCATCGCGGAGAAACTCGGCGCCGACGAGGTGCTCGACTACCGGAAGACCGACTTCGCCCGCGAGCTCCGCGGAGTCGACGTCGTGCTCGACACCGTCGGCGGCGAAGTCGGAACCCGGTCGCGGCGAGTCCTGAAACCCGGCGGACTTCTCGTGACCACCCCCGCCCCGGCGGACGGCGCCGCGTTCGTGTTCCACGCCTCGGACGCCGCCCGGCTGGCGAAGGTGGCGGACCTGGGCCTGGAAGTGCTCGTCGACCGCACCTGCCCGCTGGCGGACGGCGCGCGGGCGCTCGCCAGCCTCGCCGAGGGCCACGCGCGAGGCAAGGTCCTGCTCAGCGTCGCCTGAGTGGTGCTGACGACGCCTGGTTGCGCCGATCGCGCGAAGGCATAGTGGCGGCATGGACTTGCGCGAACTAGGCGGGTACCTCAAGTCGCGGCGCGACCGGATCAGCCCGGCGGACGTCGGCCTCTCCGCCGGGCCGCGCCGCCGGGTGGCCGGGCTGCGCCGTGACGAGGTCGCCGCACTGGCGCGTGCCTCGACGGACTACTACGTGCAGCTGGAGCAGGGCCGCGGCGCCCAGCCGTCCGAGCAGATGCTCGCCGCGCTGGCCCGGGCGCTGCGGCTGACCAGCGACGAGCGCGACCACCTCTACCACCTGGCGGGCCGTCCGCTGCCGCCCGCGTCAAGCGGGAACGCGCACGTCCACCCGGCCCTGCTCAACCTCCTCGAACAGCTGACCGCGACGCCGGCGCAGGTCATGACCGACCTCAGCGTCCCGCTCGTGCAGAACCGGCTCGCCGAGGCGCTGCTCGGCGCCCCGGCGCCCGGCGACGGCATCCGGGCCAGCTTCGTCTACCAGTGGTTCACCGACCCCGCCGCGCGGCGGCGATACCACCCGGACGAACACGAGCACCAGTCGAGCGTCTTCGTCGCCGACCTGCGCGCCGCGCTCGCCAAACGCGGCCGCGACGCCCTGGCCGACGAACTCCTCGCGACGCTCCTCGCCCGCAGCGAGGAATTCGCGCACCTCTGGGAGCAGCGCGAGGTCGCCGTCCGGCGCACCGACCGCAAACGGATCCTGCACCCGGCCCTCGGCGTGCTCGAACTCGACTGCATGAACCTGCTCAGCGAGGACGGCAGCCAGCGCCTCCTCTGGTTCACCGCGCCACCCGGCCGCGACGACCTGGAACTGCTGGCTGCCGTCGGCACCCAAGACCTCGCCCCGCGTCAGTCCGCTATGGACGGACAGCGAGGATGAGCTTCCCCAGCGCCTTCCGGTTTTCGATGGCTTCCAACGCCTGCTGGACGTCCGCCAGCGGATAGCTCCCGCCCAGCGGCGGCACGATCGCGCCCTCGGCCAGCTTCGGCAGCAGCTCCGCCCACTGCCCCTGCAGGTACCCCGGCCGCGGCAGCGCGTACGCGCCCCAGCCGACGCCCACGACGTCCAAGTTGTTGAGCAGCAACCGGTTCACCTTCACCTCGGGGATGGACCCGCCGGTGAACCCGATGACCAGCATCCGCCCGTCCGCGGCGAGGCAGCGCAGCGAATCGGTGAACCGGTCGCCGCCGACGACGTCCGCGATCACGTCGACGCCGCGGCCGCCGGTCGCCGCTTTCACCGCGTCCTTGAAGCCGTCCGCCAGCACGTACTCGTCCGCCCCGGCCGCGACCGCCGTCTCGCCCTTCTCCGGCGTCGACACCACGCCGAGCACCTTGCCCGCGCCGAACGCCTTCGCGACCTGGATGACCGCCGTCCCGACCCCGCCGGCCGCGCCGTGCACCAGCACGGTTTCCCCGGCCGCCATCCGGCCGCGCCGGCACAGCGCGAAATGCGCGGTCAGGTAGTTGAACGGGATCGCCGCCGCCTGGTCGAAGCCCAGGTCGTCCGGGATCGGGAACACCGCGTCGGCCGCGCACGCGACCCGCTCGGCGAACCCGCCCAGGAACGGCAGCGCCGCGACCCGGTCCCCGGCCTTGACCGCCGCGCCTTCCGGAGCCTCCGCCACGACCCCGGCGACCTCCGCGCCCGGGATGAACGGCAGCTCCGGCTTCACCTGGTACAGCCCGCGCGTCTGCAGCAGATCCGGGAACGACACCCCGGCCGCGTGGACGTCGATCAGCACCTGGTCGTCAGCGCGCGACGGCGCGTCGGCTTCGACTACCGACACGGTCGACGGGCCTTCGAGATCCTTGATGTGTACGGCTTTCATGCGTTTCTCCTGGTTCACAGCGCGGAGAGGATGTCGTTGACGCGGTCTTTGGCGTCGCCGAAGAGCATCGCGGAGTTGCCGCGGAAGAACAGCGGGTTCTGCACGCCCGCGTACCCGGAGGCCATGGAGCGTTTGAACACGATCACGTTCTCCGCTTCCCACACCGTCAGCACGGGCATTCCGGCGATCGGGCTGCCCGGGTCCTCGGCCGCGGCCGGGTTGACGGTGTCGTTCGCGCCGATCACGAGGACGACGTCGGTGTCGGCGAAATCGTCGTTGATCTCGTCCAACTCCAGCACAATGTCATACGGCACCTTCGCCTCGGCCAGCAGCACGTTCATGTGGCCCGGCAGGCGACCGGCGACCGGGTGGATCCCGAACCGGACCTCGACGCCCTTGTCCCGCAGTTTCCGGGTCAGCTCCGCCACCCCGTACTGGGCCTGGGCGACCGCCATCCCGTACCCGGGGGTGATGATCACCCGCGACGCCCCGGTCAGCAGTTCCGCCGCGCCTTCGGCGGTGATCTCCCGATGCTCGCCGTAATCCTTGTCCCCCGACGGTCCCGCCTCGATCCCGAAACCGCCCGCGATGACGGAGATGAAGGACCGGTTCATCGCCTTGCACATGATCCAGGACAGGTACGCACCCGAGGAGCCGACGAGGGCGCCGGTGATGATCAGCAGGTCGTTCTCCAGCAGGAACCCCGACGCCGCAGCCGCCCAGCCGGAATACGAGTTCAGCATCGACACGACGACCGGCATGTCGCCGCCGCCGATGGAGGCGACCAGATGCCAGCCGAGCGCGAGGGCGAGGACGGTGACGACGATCAGCAGCCACAACGCCGGGCTGATCACGAACCAGGCGGTGAACGCCACGAACAGCACCAGCGCGCCCAGGTTCAAGTAGTTCTTGCCGGGCAGCATCAACGGCGCGGACTTCATCTTCGCCGACAGTTTCAGGTTCGCCACGATCGACCCGGTGAAGGTCACCGCGCCGATGAACACGCCGATGAACACCTCGGCGTGATGGATCCCCAACGTGCCCAACGCTTCGAGGTGGCGGGACTCGCCGCCGGTCGGGTCGCACTCGACTTGCAGGTAGCCGTTCCAGCCGACCAGGACGGCGGCGAGGCCGACGAAGGAATGCAGCAGGGCGATCAGCTCGGGCATCCCGGTCATCTCGACCACCGCCGCGCGCCGCAACCCGATCCCCGCGCCGACCGCCATCGCGACGATCATCAACGCGACCGACGTCCCCGTGATCTCCCCCGTGACCGCTTGGGCGATGGTCGCGATCAGCGCGACGACCATCCCGGCGATCCCGAAATAGTTCCCCACCCGGGCGGTTTCGTGCCGGGACAGTCCGGCGAGGGCGAGAATGAACAACAGCCCGGCCACGATGTAGGCGGCCTGGCTCGCAGTGTGCACAGTCATCAGAACAGAACGCCTTCCGGGTCAGCTGCGGGAGAACATCGCGAGCATCCGGCGGGTCACCGCGAACCCGCCGAAAATGTTGATCGTCGCCAGCAACGTCGCCACCCCAGCCAGCACGACGACCACCGTGTTCCCGCTGACCAGATTCAGCAGCGCGCCCACCACGATGATCCCGGAAATCGCGTTCGTCACCGACATCAACGGCGTATGCAACGCATGATGCACATGCCCGATCACGTAATACCCGATCACGATCGCCAACGCGAACACCGTCAAATGCGGCAACAACGCCGCCGGAGCCAACGCCGCCAACACCAGCACCACCGCCGCGATCCCCAACACCACGCCCAAGCGACGACCCGAGGACATCGGGGCCTTCTCCGGCTCCTCCTTCTTCACCGGCGCTGCGGGTTTCTGCGGCGCGGCGGAGACCTGCACCGGAGGCGGCGGCCACGTCAACTCGCCGTTGCGGACCACGGTGATCGACCGGACCACCACATCCTCGAAGTCCACGACCAGCCGGCCGTCTTTCTCCGGGGTCATCAGCTTCATCAGGTTCACCAGGTTGGTGCCGTACAACTGCGACGCCTGCGCCGGAAGCCGCCCCGCGAGATCCGTGTAACCGAGAATCGTGACGCCGTTGTCGGTCACGACACTCTCCCCGGCGACGGAGCCCTCGACGTTGCCGCCGTTCGCCGCCGCCATGTCCACAATCACCGAACCGGCCTTCATCGACGCCACCATCTCACCGGTGACGATCCGCGGCGCCGGACGGCCCGGGATCAACGCCGTCGTCACGATGATGTCGACGTCCTTGCACTGCGCCGCATACAGCTCTTTCTCGCGCGCCTTGTAGTCCTCGCCCATCTCCTTCGCGTAACCCGTCGCGGAAACCTCCGCGTTCGGGTCCTCGATGGACAAATACTCCCCGCCCAAGCTCTTCACCTGATCCGCGACCTCCGGACGCGGATCCGTCGCCCGCACGATCGCACCCAGCGACCCCGCCGCACCGATCGCCGCCAACCCCGCCACACCCGCGCCCACCACCAGGACCTTCGCCGGGTTGACCTTCCCCGCGGCAGTCACCTGGCCGGTGAAGAACCGCCCGAACGTATGCGCCGCCTCCACCACCGCCCGATACCCCGCGATATTCGCCATCGACGACAGCACATCCAACGACTGCGCCCGGGAGATCCGCGGCACCGCATCCATCGCCAGCGCCGTGATCGGCCGCCTCGCGAGATCCTCCACCAGCTCCGGCTTCAACGCCGGAGCCAGCAGGCTCACCACCGTCGCGCCCTGCTTCACCGCATCCAACTGCCCAGACGACGGCGCATTCACCCCGAACACGATGTCCGCCTCCGCGACCGACCCCACCGTCGCACCGGCGTCCGCATACGCCTGGTCGAAGAACCCCGACAACAGACCCGCGCCCGGCTCCACCGCCACCTCATAACCCAGCCCGCGCAGCTTGCCCACCGTTTCCGGAGTCGCCGCGACGCGCGTCTCCCCCGGCAGGGCCTCCTTGAGCACCCCGATCAGCATGCCGTCTCCTTCCCGCTCGTTCGCGGAAGATCCGCCGGCCGGGCCTGACGGCGTTTTGGGTCGCCACCTGGTCCGACTTCGCCCGCTTCAGGTACAGATGCGCTGGATACTCCCATGCCGCCCGGCCTCCGGCAGCCAACCGAAGCCCCTTTTTCGACGGCAAGTCCGACGAGATCACGGTCATAGCGCGGGCAGCGGGGCCGACCGGGCCGTTCCCGAGGTCGCGGCGGCGAGCCGGAAACCGCCGACTACCCGGTTGAACCGCCTCGCGGGTCCGGCCCGGGTCCGGCTGCGGAGCACGGTCGCCGGATCGATCACGAGGCCCGCAGTGATGTCCACCACTTGACAACGGGGCCGCCCAGACTCAGCCGACCGGGCGGCGCAGTCGGCTGCTCCGCTCGGAGCCCGCAGTCGCGTGGCGGGTCAGCATGGGCGTCAGTTCGTCCTCGAATATGGGAAGGCCGAGCGGCTCCGTCCTGGCGATCATCTTGCGCACGAGCAGTTCCACCGTGTTCAGCCGGGTCCACATTGGACACGGCCTGCTCCGGCAACTCCTCGGCAGCGGTGAGCCTTTACTCATCACAAGCCACTGAGCAGGACAAATGCCCGGCTTGAGGGTCGACGGGTGCGTTCACCGCCGCGGATACACGTACACGCCTTCGGACTCCTTGTCGACCACCGCGACGTTCCGGTCGATCGCCGCGGGCAGCGAGGTCTCCTCGGCCAGCGGTTTCGCCTCTCCGGTGGACAGGTCGATCCGCACCGGGGCTTCGCTGGTCCCGTAGGCGATTCCGTCCGGCCCGACGGATTCCACCTTGACGGCCTTCCGCGTTTCGGTTTCGGCGAAGCAGGAGCCCTTCTTCGCTTCCAGATCGAAGACGACCAGCCCGGCGACGAGATACCGGCCGCCCGGGTCCAGGAACGGCTGCGGCTGCCTGCTGTCCCGGTCATCCACTGTGGACTGTGCACAGCGGACCGAGGCCAGCACCTGCCCGGTCGCCGCGTCGTGGACCGCCCACATCCGCACGGTCGCGTCGTCCTCGACCGGCCATGCCGCGAGGACGTGCTGCCCGTCCGGAGTGCCGTAGGTGCGCACGTCCGCGCTGCCGACGTTCGCCTTCGCCCCGGGCGGGACCACGTCGCCGCTGAACCAGCCGCCCGGCGTCCAGAACGCCCGGAATCCCTGCACCAGCGGCCCTTTCGCGGTCGCGCCGGGGACGGTGAGGTTCAGATTGCAGTCGCCGATGTCGTGCTCGCAGGGTTTCGGAGCCTTCAGCGCCGGGCTTTGCTGCTCGTAGGTGGCGACCTGGCCGGTGGACACGTCCGCGACCGCGGTCGCGCGGTCCACCTCGACCAGCGCCGTTCCGCCGTCCTGCACGGCGAACCGGCTCGCCTCGGCCGGGACGACGATCCGCCGCGCCGCCTTCCCGCCGTCCGGGGTCGCGCCGATGTCGAACACGTCGAGTTGCGTGACCTTCTTCGCCTTGTTGACCGCGTCGCCGCCCTCCAGGCCAGTGCTGGCCAGAACCGCGTAGTCCTTGCCGTCCTTGGCCGTTTCGAACAATCGCGGGGAGACGTCGTGGTAGTTGGTCTCCTCCTCGGGCAGCTCGACCGGCGCGCTCGTCCAGCGGTCCGCGCCGGTCTTCTCGTCCTTCGCGACGACCCGGACGGTCTTGCCGTCGTTCGACGCTTCCGCGAACAACACCGCACCAGCCCGCGCGGCGAGGACCGGATCGGTGAGTTTGCCGCCGTCAGCCCCGACCGCCGACCAGCCCTTGGCCGCGTCGAACGCGTCGGGAATCTTCTGCTGCGCCGCGGCCGGGTCCGGTTGAGGCGCGGGAGGCACCGGCGGTGCCGGGACCGGCGAAGAACCGCACGCGGTCAGCACGAGCGCGGCGGTGCCGAGCACTACGGCTGCGACCGGCCGGTTCACTGGCCCGCCCCCTCGCCGAGGAGCCGCAACGCACTCTTGTAGGACAGGGTGTACTCCTCTGGCTGGACGTCCTTCCGCTCCACCTTCACCTCATGGTCCGCGGCTTCCTTCAGCGGAACGCACTTGCCCGGCGACGAGCAGACTTCGCCCTCGGCGTCGATCGCGACCTTCTCGTCGGTGTCGTTCGTCCAGGCCACTCGGTAGGAGGCGACCGTGACGTGCACGTCCGGATGCTTCGAGAACCAGGTGCGTACGTGGTCCTTGCCTTGTTCGCGCGGGGAAACCCAGGCGTTGACGTCCTCGGCGGTGGGATCCGGATGCGTCTTGAGCATCTCGAAGTAGCCGGTGACCGCACCGGTGAGCGTGCTGCGATCAGCGGGCGGTGGCGCGGGAGTCGGAGCCGGGTCCGAACAGGCGGAAAGCACCGCCCCGGTGACGAGGGCGCCGGCGATGACAACGGAATTCCTTAGCCTCGGCATGCGAACTGCGACGGCCGGGCGCGAGCGCGGGTTCCCTGCGTGCGGCAGATATTTCGGATCCGCCAGGCCGCGCACCCGAGGTAAGTGCTTGCACTCCGCTAGCACTCGTGGTCTCCTAGAAGCGCTTGCAAAACACAATCACTCCGAAAGGGAAGCCATGATCCGCCGAGTACTCGCCCAGTGCACCGTCTCCGAGCTCGCGCGCGCCGAGAAGTGGTACACCGCGTTGTTCGACCGCGGTCCCGACGCGCGGCCGATGCCTGGCCTGCTGGAATGGCACCTCGACGACGCCTTCGGGCTGCAGGTGTGGTCCGAACCCGACCGCGCCGGGCGGTCGACGGTCGTCTTCGAGGACACGGATCTCGACACGGTCGCCGCCCAGGCGACGAAGGCCGGTATCGCGCACGACGGGCCGCAACCCGGTGGCGGCGCGCGCATTCTTCCGCTCGCCGACCCGGACGGGAACCGCGTCGTGTTCAGCGGCAAGTGATCCGGCTTGACCGCCCGGCCCGGACCGGCCTAGGGTCGCGACTAGAGAGATCGCTCTAGTCGGGAGACCCGAGGGAGGTCCGATGCCGCGCGTGGAGCTGTCCGCCGGGCCGATCGACTACACCGACACCGGCGGCACCGGGCCGGTTCTGGTGTTCGGGCACGGGTTCCCGATGTCCGGCACGCAATGGCGCAAGGTCGTCCCGCTGCTGGAGGGCTGCCGCTGCGTCCTGCCCACGCTGCCGCTCGGCGCACACCTCGCCCCGATGCGGCCCGACGCGGACCTGACCCAGTTCGGGATCGCACGGCTGCTCGGCGAATTCCTCGCCGCACTCGACCTCCACGACGCGACAATCGTGCTCAACGACTGGGGCGGCGGCCAATTCCTCGTCGCCGACGGGCTGGCTCCGGCCGAGCACGTCGCCCGGGTCGGCCGGCTCGCGCTCGTCGCGTGCGAGGCGTTCGACAACTTCCCGCCCAAACCCGCGCGACCGGCCGTGCAGCTGCTCCGGCTTCCCGGCGGACCGTGGCTGCACGCCCAGGCCACCCGGACGTCGTTCTACCGCCACGCCAAAGCCGCCTACGGCGGGATGTGCGAAAGCCGGATCCCCGACGACGTTCTCGAGGGCTGGTTCGCGCCGGCGTTGCGGGACAAGGAAATCCGCCGGGACATGGTCAAATTCGCCACCGGGAGCCCGCCGCGGCGAGTGCTGCTCGAATGGACCGAGCGGCTGCGGTCGTTCGACCGGCCGGTCCTGGTCGCGTGGGCGGGCAAGGACCGGATGATGCCCGCCGAGCACGGACGGCGGCTCGCCGAATTGTTCCCGGACGCCCGCCTCGTCGAAATCCCGGACAGCGGCACGCTGATCCCGGAAGACCAACCGGAACGGCTGGCCAAGGAACTGATCGCGTTTCTCGCCGAAACGGGCGCGGAATAACGCGTCAGGCCGACACGGTCAGCGGAAAGCGCACTCCGGTCAGTTCCTCGGAGACAGTCCACAAGCGACGGGCGGTCTCGAGATCGCGTGCTTTCGCCGACCGGCCAACGAGTTTCGGCGCGCCGCGGTTCTGCAGGAAACCGCGTGGGCCCGCGTAGCTGTTCCCGGGAATGTCGGCGAGCGCGGCATAAAGCGTCGGCCGGGCGCCTTGTTCGGAGGTTTGCGCGAACACGCGAGTGCCGAATTTCGCGATAGAAGAGAGCACCGGCGTCTCGACTTTCAGCAGATTCGTCGCTGCCACTCCCGGATGCGCGGCGGTCGCGAGCACCGGCGAACCGGCTTCGGTCAACCGGCGCTGGAGTTCAGCGGCAAACAGCAGGTTCGCGAGTTTCGACTGCCCGTACGCCGCCGTCGCCCGGTACGGCCTGCGCTCCCAGTTGAGGTCGGAGAAATCGATCGAGCCCACGCGGTGGCCGTTCGACGAAACCGTCACCACCCGGCCGCGGATCTGCCGCAGCAGCAGGTTCGTGAGCGCGAAATGGCCGAGATGATTGGTGCCGAACTGGGATTCGAAACCGTCGGCGGTGCGCGACAGCGGCGGGATCATGATGCCCGCGTTGTTGATCAGCAGGTCGATCGGCTCGGTGAAGTCCGCCGCGAACGCGCGGACCGAAGCCAGGTCGGCGAGGTCGAGCCGGCGGACTTCGGCATCGCCGGGCAGCTGGTCGGCGACCTCGCGGCCACTGCGCGGATTCCGCACCGCGAGCACGATCCGCATGCCCTTGGCGGCCAGCGCCGCCGCGGTCGCCCGCCCCAATCCGCTGTTCGCACCGGTGATCACCGCGGTGCGGCCGGTCTGGTTTTCCGGAAGAAGGTCCATGCCCCCAAAGTAGGCACCGGCAACAATGTTGTCAATGGAAACATACTGCTAGACTGACCGGGTGCCCGACCAGTCCGAAGACCGCCCCTACCACCACGGCAGCCTCCGCACCGCCTTGCTCGACGCGGCCGAACGCGGGTTGCGCGCGCACGGGGCCGATCAGCTGTCGCTGCGCGACCTGGCCAGGGAGATCGGCGTCAGTCACGCCGCGCCGCGCCGGCACTTCCCGGATCGGCAGGCATTGCTCGACGCGCTCGCCGAAGCCGGTTTCGCGCGCCTGGACAGCGCGTTGCGCACGGCATTGAAGACCGCCGAAGACTTCCCGGGCCGCGTACGCGCCGCGGCAACCGCGTACACCCGCTTCGCCACCGAGAACTCGGCGCTGCTGGAACTGATGTACACCAGCAAACACCGCCCCGGCGCGTCGCGGATCGTGCAGGCCGCCGAAGCGCCGTTCGCGCTGATGAACGACCTGATCGTCGAAGGCCAGCAGCAGGGCGCGTTGCAGGAAGGGCCGCCGCAGCGGATCGGCGTCGTGCTGTTCGCGACGCTGCAAGGAATCGCGACGCTCGGCAACGGCGACCTCGTTCCGCCGGAATTGCTCGACGGGCTCGTGGACACCGCCGTCGAACAGTTCCTGCGCGGCGCTCGTCCATACTGTGCCGATGGTTACTGACCCGACCACAGCCACGGCCGAATGACTTCGCCGCAACGGTTGCGTGCCGCTTCGGGGGTCGGCCTACTTTTGGTCGGATCAGTAACGAAACCGGCGGGCCGAGCGAATGGCGCGGACAATTGGATACCGTGGGCGGCATGGCTGACCAACGACCGCTCGGCTTGCGAGAACGCAAGAAGCTCGACACGCGCAAAGCGCTGAGCGACGCCGCCGTGGCGCTGATGTACGAGAGAGGTCCAGACAACGTCGTCCGCGAGGACATCGCCGAGCGGGCCGGGGTGTCGCTCCGGACGTTCAGCAACTACTTCGCCACGAAATACGACGCGGTCGCCTACCGGCAGGAACACCGGATCCGGCTCAGCGCGGAACTGCTGCGCCACCGCCCGGCGGACGAACCGCTGTGGACCGCGCTCGCCGAAGCGCTCATCGAACCGCTGCGCGCCGACGGAGTGCCGTACGGGCAGCCGGCATCCGAGCAGCTCAGCGCGGTGCAAGCGTGGAGCGCGACGCCGGAGATGCGCACCGCACTGGCCCGCGTGCAAACCGGCGACCTGGTCAAGGCGATCGCCGAACGCACCGGCACCCGGGTCGGCGACCTGTACCCGCAACTGGTATCCGACGTCGCGATCGCGGCGATGACCACGGTCCTGAACCGGTTCCTGGACGAAAGCCTGGAAAAGACGGTCCCGGCGACGCTGCGCGACGTGTTCGCGCGGATTTCGCGGGGGCTCCCGCCGCAGTGATCAGCCCCGCGACGCCACGGGCAGCGAGTTCTCCCGGCCATGCGCCACAAACTCCGCCCGCAACGCCCGTCGATCCTCCTCGCTGAGCAGCCGATACGGGCTAGTCCGGGTCGGCGCGAACCACACCTCGCCGCCCTCCCAACCCAGCGCACGCAACGGCGCCTTGTCCACCTTGCCGCTGCCCGTCACCGGAGCATCGTCGATGATCCGGACGAACGTAGGCCGCCATTTCGTCCCCAGATCCGGTTGCGCGGCAAGGAATCCATCGAACTCGACCGGATCGAATGCGGCATCCGCAGCGAGGATCACCGACGCCATGAGCAGGTCCCCGGTCCGCGGATCGGGCACGCCGTAGCAGTGCGCCGCCGCGAACGCCGGGTAGCGGCCCAAAATGCGCTCGACCGGGGCGGTGCCGAAGTTCTCGCCGTCCACGCGGAGCCAGTCCGCCGCGCGGCCCGCGAAGTACAGGTAGCCGTCGCGGTCGCGGTAGCCGAGGTCGCCGGTCCAGAAGTCCTCGCCGCCGAATTTCAGCCGTTCGGCCATCGCGGCCGGGTTGCGGTAGTAGCCCTCGAACGTTTTTCCCCGGCCCACCGCGACGATCTCGCCGGTCGCTTCCTCGCCGTTCAGCAGCAGACCGTTCTCGTCGAATTCCGCGAGCGGGCATTCCCGGTTGTCCTGGTCGCGGATTTCCGCGCGCATTCCGGGCGCGGGACGGCCCAGCGCGTTCGGCGGCGCGTTCGGGTCCGGCACGATGCGGATTCCGCCTTCGCTGGACCCGTACCCTTCCCGCACTTCGCAGCCGAACCGACGGCGGAATTCGGCGGATTCGCCCGGCGCGGCTTCGGAACCGAAGGCGACCTCCAGCCGGTTGTCGGCGTCGGTCGGCTGCTCCGGCTGGGCGACGACGTAGCTCAGCACCCGGCCGACGTAGTTGAAGTAGGTCACGCCGTGCGCGCGCAGGTCCGGAATGAACTGCGACGCGGAGAACTTCCGCACCAGCACGATCGTCGCGCCGACCTTCGCCGCCGCGGCGAGGTTCATCATGATCGCGTGGCCGTGGAACATCGGCAGGCACAGGTAAGTGACCGAATCGCGGTGCAGCGAGACGCGTTCGACCAGCGCGTCGGTCAACCGGCCGAGGCGGCCGTTGCTGCAGATCACCGCTTTGGGCGTGCCGGTCGAGCCGGAGCTGAACAGCAGCAGGAAGATCGCCGCCGGGTCCGGGAGCCGCGCGGGCAGGTCCGCGCCCGCGTGCGCGGCGAGCAGATCCTGGTACTCCGTCGATTCGACATCGAGGATCCGGCGGACGGTCGGCAGCTCGAGGCTCGCCACCTCGTCGCGGTAGAGCGGTTCGGTGAGCAGCACGTCGACGTCCGTGTGGCTGATGTCCGCCGCCAGCTCCGCGCCGCGCCGGGTGGAGTTGACGCCGACCAGGACGTCCCCGGTCACCGCGGCGGCGAGGATCCAGAACACGAAGTCCGGCAGGTTCTGCAGCAGCACCCCGACGTGCCGCTGCGTCCGGCCGGGACCCGGCTCGAAGGTGCGCAGCAGCGACGCGCGGATCGCGGCCTCGCCGACCACTTCAGCCCACGTCCAGCTCCGGCCCTCGAACCGCAGCCCCTCGTGCGAGTCCGCGCGCCGGGACCGGACGACTTCCGCGAAGGTCTCCATCAGCGGTCCGCCGCGAGCACGATCGCGGAGTGCGGCACCGGAGAACCGCCGGTGACGAGCACGTGCTCCAGCGGCTTCGCCGGCTGGTTCACCGAACTGCCGCGAATCAGCCGGACGCCCTCGGCGATTCCGTTGACGCCGTGGATGTAGCCCTCCCCCAGCTGGCCGCCGTGCGTGTTGACCGGCAGCCGTCCGTCGAGTTCGAGCGCGCCGCTGGCGATGAAATCCTTCGCTTCGCCGCGACCGCAAAATCCGTATTCTTCCAGTTGCAGCAAGACCATCGGGGTGAAGGCGTCGTAGAGGATCGCGGCGTCGATGCCGTCCGGCCCCACGCCCGCTTGAGCCCACAATTGCTCGGCGACCAGCTGCACCTCGGGCATTTCGTCGATGTCCTCGCGATAATAGCTGCTCATCGAAATCTGTTGCGGCCCAACGCCTTGCGCCGCCCCGGCGATCACCGCAGGCGGATGCGGAAGGTCACGAGCCCGTTCCGCGCTCGCGATCACCAGCGCCTGCCCGCCGTCGCTTTCCTGGCAGCAATCGAGCAGCCGCAACGGATCGGCGATCATCCGCGACGCCTGGTGGTCTTCGAGCGTGATCGGCCGTTCATGGAACCAAGCCTTCGGATTCACCGCCGCGTGTTTGCGCGAAAGCACCGAAACTCGGCCGAAGTCCTCGCTCGTAGCCCCGTATTTGTGCATGTACCGCCGCGCCAGAAATGCTTCCTGCTGCGCGGGCGTGAGCAGGCCGTACGGATTGATCCAGTTCCGATATTCCTGATCAGTGTTCGCGGTGTAGGCGAACGGCGGCGGCCCGGCCCCGAACCGGTGGCCCGAACGTTCGTTGAATGCCCGGTACACCACAACGACATCCGCGAGCCCAGAGCTGACCGCAAGCGCGGCCTGCTGCACCGGCGCGCACGCCCCGCCGCCACCGTGCGGAATGCGGCTGAAGAACTTGAGCTGCGGAATACCCAACGCCCGAGCGACCGCGATCTCCGGGTTGGTTTCCATGGTGAACAACGCGAATCCGTCGACTTCTTCGACGGGAATCTGCGCGTCAGCAAGCGCGGCGAGAACGCATTCGCAAGCGAGCTGCCATTCGCTGCGTCCGGAATTCTTGCTGAATTCAGTCGCGCCGATCCCGGCGATCGCGGCCTGCCGCGCGAACCCGCTCATGCCGCCACCGTCACTCGGGCCGACACATGCACGCCGCGTTCGTGACTTCCGGTGACCTTGATCGTCACCGCGTCCTGAGTCGCTTCGATGACCTCGCCGGCGAAAGTGAGCGTGTCCCCGGGAAACAACGGCAGCCCGAGCCGCAACGAGACTTTGCGGATCCGCGTCGCCGGGCCGCAGACGTCGGTGACATAACGGTCGATGAACCCGTTGGTGGCGTTGATGCTGATGAAGATGTCCGGCATCCCGCGTTCCCGCGCTTTGCCCGGGTCGTGGTGCACGTCCTCGAAATCCTGGGACGCGATCGCGGTGGCGACGATCGTGGTGCGGTCGAAGGGGATCGCCAGCTCCGGCAGGCGGTCCCCGAGAGCCAAGGTCATCGGGTGTGCTCCTTCGGGTCGCGCGGCCGCAGTTGCGGGAGGATTTCGCCGTGCGCGTGCTCGCTGAAACCGACCTGAAGCGGCAGACCGACCTCGAGCCGGTCATGGTCGACCCCGGCGATGTCCGCGACCAGCCGGACGCCCTCCTCCAGATCGGCGAGCCCGACCGCGAGCGGGTAGTCGAACGCGGGATCCTTCGGGTGATACAGCACTGTCCAGCTGTGCAATATCGCGCGGCCGCTGGCGACGACCGTGTCCCACGCGAAACTCCGGCACACCGGACACGCCGGGCCGGGCGGATGCCGGAGGGTCCGGCAGTCGGTGCAGCGCTGGATTTCCAGGCGTCCTTCGCGGGCGGCGGCGAAGAAGAACTGGTTGTCCTGGGTGATCGTGAGCCGCGGGACCGCGGTGTGCTCCCCCATCACTCGCTCCGTTCGGCCGGGCGGAACCGCAGGATCCGGAAGCGTTCGTCGACCAGCAGCTCGCCCGCTTCGTCCACGTAGTGCTTGCGCAGCGTGACGAAATGCCCGTAGCCGAGCGCGGTGCGTTTGCACCCCGAGACGGCCTCGATGGTGAAATGGCAGGTCACGTGCGTGCCCGGCGATATCTCACGGACGTACTCCTGCTCGACGTCGGTGGCCACCACTGAGGTGTAGCCGGCCGCGTCGAGCACGTTCATCAGCCGCGAGTACGCGAAATCCTCCGCCGCGCCCTCGCGGCGCAGCTCCTGGAGCTCGCGGTAGCGCCGGTACCCGGCCATGATCCAGGTCGAGCACATCGCGGGCGGCGCGACGACGCCGGACCGGCCGGCCGCCTTCGCCGCAGCGTCGTCGACGTACACCGGATTGCGGTCGTCGAGCGCCTCGACCCAGTTGCGGATCATCGCCTCGTTCACCGCGTACCGCGCCACCCGCGGCGGCTCGGCCTGCTGGCCGGTGAACTCGGCGAAGTCCGTCCGGAGACCGGTCATCACCCCTCCTTGAGCAAGCGTTTGGCAGGACGGTAAAAGCGCGCGGACGGGCGGGCAAGGGAAAGTCCCGGTGGGCGGACGGCTCCGGTGATCGCGGTTCTTGCCGGGCACTCGCTAGGCCTGGCTGCGGCCCGGTGCGGCCTTCTGGTGATTCTCCCCGGCGGACGGCCATGGCGGGCGCGCTGTGGCGACACCTGCGCGGCGGGACGGAGCACCCGGTTGACCCGCGAGGAATCCCCGCGCACCCGCAGGCCAATGCCCTCTGCTGCGGGGAAAGACTCAACGAAGCCGTCTGGCCGGGCGGCTCGGCAGGGAGCTCCCGTGGCGGCTCGGCGAGCAGTCCCCCGGCAGCAGCTCGGCGAGCAGTCCCCCGCGGCTGCTCGGCAGGCAACTCCCGTGGCGACTCGGCGAGCGATCCCCACGACAGCCCGGCGAGCAATCCCCCGCGGCAGGTTCGCCAGGCAACTCCCGTGGCGACTCGGCGAGCGATCCCCGCAACGGCTCGGCGAGCAATCCCCCGCAAGCAGTTCGGCAAGCGATCCCCCGCGACAAACTCGCCAGGCAACTCCCGTCGCGACTCGGCGAACGATCCCCACGACGACTCGGCGAGCAATCCCCCGGCAGCAGCTCGGCAAGCAATCCCCCGCGACAACTCGCCAGGCAGCTCGGGCCGCGAGGCTCACTCCCACCGCACCAGCCGCCGCACCACCTTTCCCGTCGCGTTGCGCGGCAGCGGGTCCCGGGTCAGGAACCAGGCCGTCGGGACTTTGTACCGGGCCAGCCGGTCGGCGAGATAGCCGCGCAGTCCGTCGGCGTCCACTTCGGACTCCGCTCGCAGCACTACCTTCGCCGCGACGATCTGCCCGTAATCCGGATCCGGCAGCCCGGCCACGATGCACTCCGCGACCCCGGGATGCCCGGCGAGCTGTTCCTCCACCTCCGCCGGGTAGATGTTCTCCGCCCCGCGCAGGATCAGGTCGCTGCGCCTGCTCAGCACGAACAGCGCGCCGTCGCGCAGCTGGCCGAGGTCGCCGGTCCGGAACCAGCCGTCGGGGGTGAACGCGGCGGCCGTCGCGGTCGGGTCGTTGAAGTAGCCGAGCATCACCTGCGGGCCGCGGAGGTGGATCTCGCCGTCGACACCGTCCGGGACCGGGCGGCCTTCGGGGTCTCGGATCTGCACTTCCATGTTCGGCACCGGCCTGCCCGCGGTGTCCGGGTCGGCGAGGAGTTCGGCGGGGGTCGCGAGAGTAGCCGCGGTGGACGATTCGGTCAGGCCGTAGTTCGTGCTCAGCGAGGCGGCCGCGCCCGGCAAGGCGCCCCGGAGCTGGTCGTTCAGCTCGGCGGTCGACGGCGCGCTGCTCACCGAGACCGTCTTGAGCGTGCTGAGGTCGTACCCGGAGAGATCGGTTTCGACCAGCCGCGACAGCATCGTCGGGACCGCGCCCCAGTTGGTGATCCGTTCGGCCTGCACGAGCTCCAGCACCCGGTGGATGTCGAATTTCCCCTGGTACAGCACGGCGGTGTCGCCCACCGCGAGCCGCACGACGGCGAGGTTGTGCAGGGCGGCGATGTGGAACAACGGCGTGGCCAGCAGGAATCGGCGGTCCCGCGCCGGACGGCCGAATTCCGCCGCCAACGCGTCGTTGAACAGGTGGAACCAGACCGCGGCGAGCACGTTGCGGTGCGAGTGGGTCGCGCCCTTGGGGTGGCCGGAAGTGCCGCTCGTGAAAAGGATGACGGCGGGGTCGTCCTCGTCGACGGGTTCCGGTTTCAGCTGCGCGCCTTCGTGCTGTCCGAGGAGTTCCCGGTATTCCGGGCTGCCGAATTCCAGCACCGGATACCGATCCGCGACCAGCGGCTTCCGGGACGCGTCGGTCAGCACGACCTTCGGCGTGGTCAGGTCGAGACCGTGCGCGACCTCCGGCGCGGCCCACATCGAGTTCATCCCGACCGCGACCGCGCCGAGCGACACCGCCGCCCAGAATCCGACTATCCATTCCGGACAGTTCGCCGCGCACAACGCGACCCGGTCGCCGCGGCCGACTCCGTATTCGGTCCGCAGCACCGAGGCGAGCGCCGCGACCTGGTCGTAGTGCTGGGCGAAGGTGAGCCGACTGTCCACAGTGACCAGATACTCGCGATCGCCGAACTCGCGCGAGGCCGCCAGCAGTTCGGTCAGGCACCGGTGCCGCCGCGCGAACACCCTCGCCGGACGGCCCGCGACCGGCTCCGGCCGGATCTCGAACTCCGCGCCCGGCGCGGTCAGCCGCGCGATGATGTCGTCCCGATCGGTCATCGGTCGCCTCCCGTAGTGATCATCGGATCGTCAGCTGCCCGCCGTCGACGTTCCAGCACTGCCCGGTCACCCAGCCCGCCTCCGCGCTGGCCAGGAACACCGCGGCCGCCGCGATGTCGAGCGGCTCGCCCACCCGCCGCAAGGGCACCTGCGCGCGAACGTACTCGGCCCACGAAGCCGGATCCACGTCGTCCAAGCGGCTCGTGCCGACGACTCCGGGGCACAGCGCGTTCACCCGGATCCCGTGCTGGCCCAGCTCTTTCGCCGTCGAGGAGGTCAGCGACTGCAGCGCCGCTTTCGACGCGGAATAGGCCGCCGATCCCGCTCCGGACAGCTTCCCGCCGATCGAGGAGATGTTCACGAACACCCCGCCGTCGCCCTGGTCGACCATCCGCCGCCCGAACGCGCGCGTCATCAGGAACGGCCCGCGCAGGTTGACCGCGATGACCCGGTCCCAGGTCTCGACGTCGAGGTCCAGCACCGGCAGCCGATCCGGTCCGCGCGCGGCCGCGGCATTGTTGACGACGATGTCCACACGGCCGAACGACTCGAGAACAGTCGCCAGCAGCCGGTCGATCTGCGCCGGATCGGCGACGTCGCTCACCACCGGCAAGGCCCGGCCGCCGGACTCGCGGATCTCGTCGGCCACGGACTCGATGTCTCGCCAGCCCGCCGCCTGTTCTTCCGGCGGGTATTGCTCGCGCGGGCGTCCGCTGCCGGTCACCACGATCGCGCACCCGGCCTTCGCCAGCTCGACCGCGATCGCCCGGCCGATCGACCGCATCCGGCCCGCCCCGGTCACCACCGCGACCTTGCCCTCGAACCCGCTCAGCGGATACATCTCAGAGCCGTTCCACGATCGCTGCGGTCGCCTGGGCGCCGCCAGCGCAGATCGCGACCACGCCGAGCGTCTGGTCGCGGCGCTCCAGTTCGTCGACGATCTCCGCGAGCAGCCGGATCCCGGTCGCGCCGACCGGATGGCCGATCGCGATGGCGCCGCCGTTGACGTTGAGCCGGTCCTCGTCGACGCCGAGCGTGCGGGCGAACGACAGCGGCACCGACGCGAACGCCTCGTTGACCTCGAACAAATCGATGTCGGCGACGGTCATCCCGGCCCGGCCGAGGACGCGCTCGGCCGCGCGGATGGGCCCGTCCAGCAGGTACTTCGGTTCCGCGCCGACGATGGCCTGCGCGACCAGCCTCGCGCGCGGGCGCAGGCCGAAGGTCTGATCGGCGTCGACCAGCAGAGCGGCCGACGCGCCGTCGGAAATCTGCGACGCGGTACCTGCGGTGTGCAGGCCGTCTTCCTTGATCGGAGCTAGTCCGGCGAGGGCTTCGGTGCTGGTGTCGCGCAGGCCTTGGTCGCGGTCGAACAGGCCGCCGTCGAGCGGGACCGGCAGGATCGAACGGCCGAACCGGCCCTCGTCCCAGGCACGGCGGGCGCGGTGCTGCGAGCGGAGGCCGAACGCGTCCAGGTCCGCGCGGGTGAGCCCGCGCCGCGCGGCGATCCGGTCGGCCGCCTCGTACTGCGCGGGCAGGTCGACCTTCCAGGACTCCGGGCGCGGACGGCCCGCGTCGCCGAGGTTGCTCAGCAGCGGCACCCGGCTCATCGACTCGACCCCGCACGCCATCCCGGCTTCCACCAGCCCGGCCGCGATCTGCGCGGCGACCAGGTGCACGGCCTGCTGCGCGGACCCGCATTGCGCGTCGATGGTGGTGGTCGCGGTCTCTTCCGGGAGCCCGGCGTGCAGCCAGGCGAACCGGCCGACGTTGTTCGACTGCTCCCCCGCCTGCGTGACGCATCCCGCGACGACATCGGTGACCAGCGCCGGGTCGAGGCCAGTGCGGTCGAGGATCCCGCGCTGCACGTGGCCGAGCAGTTCGACCGCGTGGATGCCGGACAGCGCACCGCGCCGCTTGCCGAACGGGGTGCGGATCGCATCCACAATGACCGGCGTACCCATCAGGCACCTCCTGGAGTCGTGCGGGCCCAGGCGTCGGTGAAGACCGCCGCGTCGCCGCAGGTCACTTTCAGGCTCAGCTCATTTTCCTGCTGCCACACGGAAATTCTTAACGTCTCGCCCGGGATCACCGGACCCGCGAAGCGCGCACCCAGCTCGCGGAGGCGTGCGGGTTGGCCGTCGAGTAAGTGGTCCACGACGGCTTTGGCGACCAGGCCGTAGGACGCGAGCCCGTGCAGGATCGGCGCGGCGAAGCCCGCTTTCGCCGCGACCTCCGGGTCTGCGTGGAGCGGATTTCGGTCCCCGTTCAGCCGGTACAGCAGCGCTTGCTCCAGCGTGGTGGCGACGTCGAGCACGTGGGTCGGATCGCCTTCCGGCGGCTTCGGTCCGGCTGCGACGCCTGGGTCGCCACCGAAACCTCCCTCGCCGCGCGCCCAGACGGACATCTTCGAGGTCCACAGTGGACCGTCGGCGTCCGCGACCTCGTGGGCGAGCACGATGACCGCGGCTTTGCCCTTGTCCTGCACCTCCGCGATCCGCGTCGTTCGTTCCGCCGAGCCGGACGACGGCAGCCGGTCCCGGTGGAGCGTGACGACCTGTCCGGCGTGCAGCAGCCGGGTCAGCTCGACGTCCACGCCCGGCAGCGTCAGCCCTTCTGCGGGACGGTCTCCGGCGGAAATCCCTTGTCCGGCAACGAGTGCGAAGGTCGGGAGGACCTCCAGATCCCGTTCGTAGCTGTACCGGAGGTCGGTGCCGGAGCCGAGGGAAAGGTGGTACAGCAGCACGTCGCGGGTGGTCCAGGCGATCTGCTGGGTGCACGGCGGGGCGTTGAGCGCTTTGTCGACGTCGATGGGCACGGGGTCCTCCTAGGCCGGGGTGCCGATCGGGGGTGCGGAGGGCAACCGGTCCCCGAGCTCGGCGGCGAGTGCGTCGGCGGTGCCGAGAGTGAAGGCGACCTGACGGCCCCAGAGGAAGTAGCGATGGATCGGATAGTCGACGTCCGCGCCGATGCCGCCGTGCAGGTGCTGGGTCGCGTGCACGACCCGCAGTCCGCCGCGTGAGGCCCACCATTTGGCTACCACCGCGGCGATCTCCGCTTCCTCCTCGCGGCCCTCGTCAAGCAGCCAGGCGGCGCGTTGCGTGCAAACGCGGATCGCCTCAGTGTCGAGGTAAGCGTCCGCGGCCCGTACGGCGACAGCTTGATTTGTCGACAGTGGACGTCCGAATTGGACTCGTTCCGAGGTGTATTTCGCGGTGGTCGCCAACGCTTCGGCACACACGCCGACGCTGACTGCGGCCAGTGCGACCCGGAGCCTCCGGAGTGTCCATTGCAGAGCGTCGTCGCCGGTAGCCAGGATGTCTTGCGGGGCGACCACTGCTCCGTTGAACGCGATTGATGCGTGGCTTTCGCGGCTGGTGACTTCGACGGGTGTCACGCTGAGGTCGGCTGTGGGCACGAGTACTAAGTGGACCTGGTCGGCTTCCTTGACTGGCACCAGCACCAGGTCGGCCTGCGCGCCTGCGGGAATCGAGACGACTTCGCCGGTGAGTTCAAGGGCATCGCCGCGCCGGGTTGCGGTCACCGAAACCGTGTCGTCGAACGCGCCGACCAGCAGCGTCGAACCGTCCAGCACGCGCGGCAGGATCCGGTTCCGTTGGTCGTCGGAGCCGAACTGCGCGACTGGCAGCAGTCCGCCCGCGATGACATTCCACAATGGAACCGGGGCGACGTGCCGCCCCACTTCCTCGAGCAGCACCGCCAATCCGGACATTCCCAGCCCGGCCCCGCCGTCCCTTTCGGACAGGCAGATCCCGAGGAGGTCCGCCTCCGCGAGCACCCGCCAGAGGTCAGCGTCGAACCCGCCCTGCTTCTCGACGGCTGCTACCCGCTCGACGGTCGCGCGGTCGGCGAAGATCTTCGCGGCCAGCTCGCGGACCGCGCCCAGGTCGTCGTTGAGGTCGAAATCCATGTCAGCTCCTGGCCTTTTCCGGACGGCGGCGCGCGGACAGCGTCATGCCGAGGGTTTTCGCGGCGACAATCTCGCGCAGCACCTCGTTCGTGCCGCCGCCGAAGGTGTTGTTCTGCGCACGACGGGCGAGCGTCTCGACGCGTCCGTTCACCGCCGCGCCGGGCGAATCGGGGCGCAGCAGGCCGCGAGCGCCGAGCACTTCCTGAAGCCTGCTGTACGCGGTCACCACCGCTTCGGTGCCGAACACCTTGGCAGCAGCGGAATCCCCGCCGCCGAGGGTGCCCGCGGCGACGTCCGCGACCAAGCGCAGGTTGATCAGATCCGTGGCGCTGAGCAGCGCATACACCTCGGCGAGGGTGTGCCGGACCCACGGCAGGTCGTACACCGTGCCCGGGCCGAACGGTTCCTCCCGCGCCCACTTGAGGACCGCGTCGTACATCTGGTTCGCGATGCCGCCGCGCGCGGCGAGGGCGACGCGTTCGTGGTTGAGCTGGCTGGTGATGAGCCGCCAGCCGTTGTTCAGCTCGCCGACCACATTGGACAGTGGAATTCGGACGTCCTCATAGTACGTTGCCGAGGTGCTGATCCCGCCTACCGTGTGGATTTCGGTAGCGGAGAATCCCGGAGTGTCGGTCGGCACGAGCACCACCGAGATACCGCGATGCGGCGGGGCGTCCGGATCGGTCCGCACGGCGAGCCAGATCCAGTCGGCGAAGATCCCGGCGCTGGTGAAGATCTTGCTGCCGTTGATGACGAGCTGGTCGCCGTCGATCCTCGCCCGCGTCTGCAGGGACGCGAGGTCGGTACCCGCACCGGGTTCGGTGTAGCCGATGGCGAACATTAGCTCGCCGCGTAGAATGGGCGGCAGGAAGAACTTCTTCTGTTCCTCGGTGCCGTGGTGCATCAACGCCGGCGCGACCGTGTTGAGCGTGACCAGCGACAGCGGGGCGCCGGCGCGCAACACCTCGTCGTAGAACACGAAGAGCGCTTCCGGGTCCTCGCCGCGGCCGCCGTATTCCTCCGGCCAGCCGAGGCCGAGCCAGCCGTCCGCGCCCATCCGGCGCAGGATCCGGTCGAACACCGGACCGCCCTCGGTCTGCTCGACCAGCGCGCGGCGGTCGTCCTCCTCGATGATGCGGGCGAAGTACTCGCGCAGCTCGGCGCGGAGCCTTCGCGAGCGCTCCGACAGCTCCGGATGCATGCGGTTTCTCCTCAGGATCGGGTCAGCGGGGCAAGCCGAGGACGCGGTGGGCGATGACGTTGAGCTGGATTTCCACGGTTCCGCCGCCGAACAGCACGGCGGGCAGGCCGAGGTGGTCGAGGACGTGCCCGCCCTCCGCGCTCGCCGAGCCGGGGCCGAGCAGGGCGATCACCTCGCGCGAGCCTTCCTGCTGGGCGAGCGCGCTGAACACCTTCTGCACGCTGACCTCGGCGCCCAGGTCCGTTCCGGCGAGCCGGGCCAGCACACCGCGGAGGCCGAGCGTCGCGAGCGTGAGTTCCCGCGACGCGCACCGGCCGAGCGCGGCCAGCACGTCGGGATCGTCCGGACGGTCGCGGAGCAGCTGGCGGATCCGGTCGGACGAACCGTGCGCGAGGGTCGCGCCCATGTTGTGCCGCTCGTTGGCGAGCGTGGTCGTCGCGAGCCGCCAGCCGCTGTCCGGTTCGCCGACCAGGTCGCGGTCCGGGACGAACACGTCGTCCAGGAAGACCTCGTTGAACTCCGCGCGTCCGGTGGCCTGTCTGATCGGGCGGACGGTGACGCCTTCCGCGGCCAGATCGACGAGGAAGTACGAAATCCCCCGGTGCCGCGGCGCGTCCGGGTCGGTCCGAGCGAGGCAGACGCCCCAGTGCGCTTCGTGGGCCAGCGACGTCCAGACCTTCTGCCCGGAGATCCGCCAGCCACCGTCCACTTTGGCCGCCCGGGTGGTGAGCGAGGCGAGGTCGGAACCCGCGCCGGGTTCACTGAACAGCTGACACCAGCGGATTTCCCCGCGCAGCGTCGGCATGACGAACCGCTCGCGCTGCTCCGCGGAGCCGTGGACGAGCAGAGTCGGCAGCACCCATTCGCCGATCACCGTGGTGGGCTGCGGAATTCCGCGGCGCTCGAACTCCTCGGCGATGACAGCTTGTTCGAGCGGTCCGGCGTCCAGGCCGTACGGTTTCGGGTAGTGCGGGGCGGCGAGACCGGCGTCGGCGAGCACCTGGGCGGACGGCTCGGTCTGGTCGAGAACGGACGCGATCTGGCGGCGCAGTTCGAGGCAGTCGTCGGGGCTGGCGAGGGTCAGGTCGCGGGTCGTGGTCCGGGCGCGTTCGCCGAGGGTGCGGGCGGCTGATCGGCCGAGGGAGCCGGACAGCGCGACGGCGCGGCGCCAGTACAGGTGCGCGTCGTGTTCCCAGGTGAAGCCGATCGCGCCGAGCAGGCGTAAACAGCTGACGGACGCGTCCACTGCGGCTGGGAGCGCGGCGTGCCTCGCCTGCGCGGCGGCAAGTGCTTGCTGCGCAACGGAATGCCGCTCGGCACGAGCCGCGTCCCAGGCGGCGGCCGTCGCGATCTCGCGGTGCAGGAGGATGCCCGCCGCTTGATGCTGGACGGCTTGGAACGAGCCAATCGGACGACCGAACTGGACGCGGGTTCGGACGTGGTCGACGGCGCAGTCCAAGGTCCAGCCGCACAGTCCGGCTGCCTCCGCCGCCGCGGGGACCGCGAGGGCCAGCTCCGCCCGTTCCGGGTCGATCTCAACGACGTTGTCCTGAGATACCAGAAAGTTCTCCAGCTTGAGCCGAGCCGCGGATCTGGTCAGGTCAACGGCCTCGACTGGGATCAGCTGGCCGGGCTCTGGTCGCACCACGAACCAGATCTCTTGTGCGCGGACGACCGCGAGCTCCGCGTCCGCGAGCCCGAGCGCCGGACAACTCGTGCCGTTGACCTGCCAACCGTCGGCGGTGCTGGTCGCAGTGAGGCCTTCTAGTACGACAGCCCCGGTCGCACCGGCGGCGAACGCGGCCAGTGTTTCCGTCGGTTCGGCAGCGGCGAGGACGGCGCTGGCCATGACGGTCGGCAGGAACGGCCCGGGCACCAGGTGCCGGCCGAACTGCTCGGCGACCACGGCGAGTTCGAGCAGCCCGCCGCCTTGGCCGCCGACGGATTCCGGCAGGTGCAGCGAGTGCCAGCCTTGTCCGGTCAGGGCTTTCCAGAGGTCCGGCCGCCCGGGTTCGGCGCGCGTCTCGGCGATCGGCGCGTGCCGGGCGGCCCAGCCGGCGGCGGACGCGGCCAGGTCGCGGTGTTCCTCGGACAGGGCGATGGGCATAGGTCAGATCCGTTCGACGAGCACGCAGCTGGTGGCGGCCGCGGCGCAGATCGCGATCATCGCGAGGCTGGCGTCGCGGCGTTCGAGTTCCTCGACGGCCGTCGCGAGCAGGCGGATGCCGGTAGCTCCCGCCGGATGGCCGAGCGCGATCGCGCCGCCGAGCACGTTGAGCTTGTCCTCCGGGACGCCGTGCACCTGCGCGAACGACAGCGGGACGGCCGCGAACGCTTCGTTGACCTCGAAAAGATCGATGTCGCCGATCGTGAGACCGGTGCGGTCGAGAAGCTTCTGCGCGGCGGCGACCGGCCCGTCGAGGAGGTATTCGAGGTCGCCGCCGATGACGCACTGCGCGAGAAGCCGCGCCCGCGGGCGAAGCCCCAGTTCCTCGGCGCGGCCGCGGGACAGGAACAGCGCGGCACTCGCGCCGTCGGAGACCTGGGACGAGGTGCCCGCAGTGTGCAGCCCGCCGGGCACGGTAGTGCGGAGCCCGGCGAGCGCTTCCGCCGAGGTTTCGCGGAGGCCCTGGTCTTGCGTGACCAGCTGGCCGTCCGGCATTTCCAGCGGGAGGACTTGGCGGTCGAAAAGCCCAGCGTCCCAAGCCTTTCGCGCATTGTGCTGGGATCGGAGGCCGAACGCGTCGAGGTCCGCCCGGGTCAGCCCGCGCTTCCGGGCGATGCGGTCCGCGGCGGTGTACTGGTCGGGAGTTTCCAGGGACCAGTCGGCGGGCCGCGGCGTGCCCGCGCCGGTCCCCTGCTTCGGGGTGAGCGGCACGCGGGACATCAACTCGACGCCGCACGCGACGCCCGCGTCGGCCGTTCCGTTCGCGATCTGGCCGGTGAGCAGGAAGGACGCCTGCATCGAGGTGCTGCACTGGGCGTCGATCGTGGTGGCCCCGGTCGCGGCCGGGAGCCCGGCGTACAGCCAGGCGGTGCGGACGACGTGGCCGTACTGCTCGCCCAGCGGCGTGACACAACCGCCGATCACCTGGTCCACCGCACCCGGCTCGAGCCCCGCGCGGTCGAGGACGCCGCACTGGACCCGGCTGAGCAACTGGACGGCGTGCAGCGCGGAAACCCAGCCGTCGCGCTTGCCGAACGGCGTGCGCACCGCGTCGACGAGGACTGGCGTGGTGTCTTTCAAGCCCGGATCTCCTTGTCGCGGGAAGGCGGGACCGGCCCCGGGAATCGAGCAAGCGTTTGGTTGGAGGTTAGCTCTGGAGCGGCGAGCGGGACAAGCACAGGTACTGGTGAGCGGGAGTGGCCTGGCCGGGTGCGCCACCCGTCAGCACCCGCTCCTGAACGAGCCAAGCCCGACCGGCTCGCGTCAGCCCGCTCGAGCCCGCGCCACTCCACTCGCCAGCGGACACGATCTGCCCAGCCTGCGCTGCGGCTCCCCCGTCTCGCTCCGCCGATGCCACTCACCGGGAACGATCACCTGCCGAGCCCGCGCCCACGGCACCACGTCGGCATCCCCACCCCGCCACTGCCCGCCGCCGAAGCCATTCACCGGGAGCGATCACCCGCCGACGCCCGCCTCGGCACCACGTCGGCATCCCCACCCCGCCACTGCCCGCCGCCGATGCCACTCACCGGGAGCGATCACCCGCCGACGCCCGCCTCGGCACCACGTCGGCATCCCCACCCCGCCACTACCCGCCTCCGATGCCACTCACCGGGAGCAGCCACCCGCCGATTCCCCGCCCCTCGGCACCATGACGTCATCCCTTCCCCGCATTGGAGGCCCTGTGTCCCACCCCAGCACCAGCTTGTCCGGCCGCACCGCCATCGTCACCGGGGCTGGAGCGGGGCTCGGCCGGGCCGAAGCGCTCGCGCTCGCCGCGCAGGGGGCGAACGTCGTCGTCAACGATGTGAGCGCGGCCGGGGACGAGGTCGTCGCCGAGATCGAGGCGCGTGGCGGGCGGGCGTTGGCCGTCCGGGGCGACATCGGTGGCTGGCAGTACGCCGAGGACCTCGTCACCGCGGCGACCGAGCACTTCGGGTCGCTCGACATCGTCGTCAACAACGCAGGCATCACCCGCGACGCGATGCTCTTCAACCTCAATGAAAAGGACTGGGACGACGTCATCCGCGTCCACCTCAAGGGGCACGCGGCTCTCTCGCGCGCGGCGGCGCGTCATTGGCGGCAGGTCAGCAAGACCACTGGCGAGCCCACCTACGCACGGCTGATCAACACGGCGTCGGAGGCCTTCCTCCTCGGCGGCGCGGGGCAGCCGAACTACGCGGCGGCCAAGGCTGGGATCGCGGCGCTGACCTTGTCCTGCGCGCGCGGGTTGAGCCGCTACGGCGTCCGCGCGAATGCGATCTGCCCGCGCGCCCGGACGGCGATGACCGACGGGATCTTCGCCGCCGGGCGCAGTGCGGGCGGGTTGGACATCCTCGCGCCGGAGCGGGTCGCGGCGTTCGTCGCGTACCTCGCAGCCCCGGCGGCGGATGCGGTGAACGGGCAGGTGTTCGTCGTGTACGGGGACATGGTCGCGCTGCTCGCCCCGCCGACCGTCGAGCATCGGTTCGTGTCCGGGCAGGGGGCGTTCGATCCGGCGGAGCTGGAGCGGACGATCACGCCGTACTTCGCGGAGCGCGACCCGGGGAAAACGTTTGCGGCCGGCGACATCGCGGGGCTCGACGACACGGAGACGACCAACCCCTCGTGAGCGGCAATGCCGGTTAGAACCGGCATTGCCACTCACGACGTCACCGCACGGCCGCGGTCATCTCCTCCAGCATCGGCCGGACGTCCCGGCGGCGGTAGCCGAGCAGTTCCGTCTCGCGGGCGTCCGGTTCGTACGCGATCGTCGCGCCGCGGCCGGGCACCAGGACCCGGTCGGGCAGGAACGGGTGCTCCTCGTCGCGTTCCTCCAGGGTCCGCCCCGAACCGGAGATGTCGAAGATCAGCTGGAAGTAGTCCCGGAAGCTGAGGTTTTCGTCGCCCACCAGGTACGCCGCACCGGATTCCCCGCGCAGCAGCGCGCCCTCGACCGCTTCGGCCAGGCTCCGCACGGACAGGTAGTTCGTCCCGCCGACCGGCGCGAAGTCCGGCACCTTCCCGGCCAGTTCGCCGTCGGCCCAGGCCAGCATTTTCGCGAACTGCCGCGTCGACCGGCCGGGGGCCATGCCGACGATTGACGGCGGGTTCAGCGTGCACACCGCGAACCCGTCCCCGGCCAGGGCGCGCGCTCCTTCGTCGGCGAGGCGGCGCGCGTCGACGTACGGGTTCGTTTCCGCGAGATCCGGCCGGACCTGGTGGTAGTAGCTGCCGATCTGGACGAAACGTCCGACGCCGGCCCGTTTCGCGCGCGCCGCGATCGCGGTGACGCCGTCGATTTGGTACGTCCGCCAGAACTCCTCGTCGCCCCAGCCGGTGACGTGCCGGATGTCTTGTCCGGCCGCGAAAACGACGGCGTCGAACGGGGCCAGCGCGGCCTCGTCGAAACCGTCGTGGGCGTAGTCGCCGAGCAGCACCGGCAGGCCCGCCACCAGCGAATCGGCGTCGGGTTCGTGGCGTCCGGCGACCGTGACGGCGTGCCCGGCACCGCTCAAGTGCACGGCGGTGTTCGCGCCGATCATGCCGGTGCCGCCGATGACCAAGACCTTCATGCGCATTCCTCTATCCGAAGTGGACCCGTCCGCCGTCGACCACCGGGCCGCGTTCCGACGTGATCCGAAGCCCGCCGTCGGACCAGCCTTCGACCTGCAATTCCTCGCCGGGGAACACCGGCGCGGCGAACCGGCCTTCCAGTAACGTCAGGTCCGCCGGATGCGCGCCGACCTGCCGGGCGGCGACCAGCGCGCCCGCGCCGAGGGTGGCCAAGCCGTGCAGAATCGGCCGGGGCTGGCCGATTCCGGCCGCTGCCGCGGGGTCGACGTGGATGTGGTGCCGGTCCCCGAGCAAGCGGTAGAGCAGGGCTTGATTGTCCGCAGTGGACAGTGGCGCGGTCCAATCCGGACTGTCCAAGGCGGGCGGACGACCGGGTCCGCGTTCGCCGCCGAACCCGCCGATGCCGGGGCAGAACAACGACCACGTCGCGACGAAGTAGTCCGATTCGACGGCCACTTCATAGACCGCCGCACTGCCTTTGTCCCACACCTCCGGGACCCGGGCCCGCAGGGAAACCTCGCCCGCAGGCGGCAATGGCTTCAAGACCTGGAGCCGTTGCGAACCGTGCACCGCGTTGCCGACCTCGAACGCACCGGCCGAGCCGAGGACGTCCGGGGCCCATTGGGCCAGCGTCAGCGCGAACGGCGACAGCACCCGCAACCGGTCCTCGAACACCAAGTCGAGTTCGTCCGGCCGGGCGCCGATGGCGAGCGCGTAGAGGATCGGGTCGCGGTCGGTGTAGGCGATGGTGCGTTCGCCGAGGACCCGGCCCTTCCACTCCGCGGGGCTGTTCACTGCGCCCCGTAAACCGGTTCGGGCGCGGGCGCTTCCTTCAGCAGCTCGCGCACGGCCGGGCCGACCTCGTCCGCGGTCCAGCGACGGTCCAACTCGCGGGACGGACCGTGGCTCCAGCCGTTCTCCACGCAGATCCGCCCGCCCTCGACCTCGATCACGCGGCCGGTGACGTCCGCGGCGTCCTCGCTGGCGAGCCACGCGACGATCGGCGACACGTTGCCCGGGTGCATCGCGTCGAACCCGTCGTCCGGCGCGGCCATCTGCGCCGCGAACGGGCCCTCGGTCATCCGGGTGCGCGCGGCCGGGGCCAGCGCGTTCACCGTAATGCCGTACCGGCCGAGTTCCGCGGCCCCGACCAGCGTCAACGCGGCGATCCCGGCCTTGGCGGCACTGTAGCTGCCCTGGCCGACGCTGCCCTGCAGACCCGCGCCGGAGGTGGTGTTGATGATCCGCGCCGCCCGCGTACGCCCGGCTTTCGCCTCCGCGCGCCAGTAACCCGCGGCGTGGTGCATCAACGCGAAGTGTCCCTTCAGGTGCACCGCGACGACCGCGTCCCACTCCTGCTCGCTGGTGGTCACGATCATCCGGTCGCGCACGAAGCCCGCGTTGTTCACCACGATGTCCAGCCCGCCGAACGCGTCGACCGCCTGCTGCACCAACGCTTCCGTCGCCGTGAAGTTCGCGACGTCGGCACCGTTGGCCACTGCCTCGCCGCCCAGCGCGCGGATCGCCTCGACCACTTCGCCGGCCGGACCGTCGGACGCGCCTTCGCCCGCGCCCGACGTGCCGAGGTCGTTCACCACGACGCTCGCGCCCTGGCGGGCAAGCTCCAGCGCGTGCTCGCGCCCGAGCCCGCGGCCCGCCCCGGTCACGATCGCGACCCGGCCTTGCAACATCCCGCTCACATCATCTCCGTTTCGTCGGCCGGCAGGCGAGGCGGTTCCCCGTAAACCAAGCAAGTGTTAGGCTACCAAGCAATCGCTAGGTTAGGAACGCACGTGACGATTTCCACGCAGCTCCACGACAACGGCACCTTCGTGGTCACCATGGACTACCCGCCGGTGAACGCCCTGCCGGTCGCCGGATGGTTCCGCCTCGCCGAAACGGTCCGGGAGGCGGGCGAGGACCCGGCGGTGCACGTCGTCCTGCTCAGGGCCGAGGGACGCGGCTTCAACGCGGGCGTCGACATCAAGGAAATGCAGCGCACCACCGGATTCGACGCCCTCGTCGGCGCGAACCGCGGCTGTTACCTGGCATTCAAGGCGATCTACGAATGCGCCGTCCCGGTGGTCGCCGCGGTGAACGGCTTCTGCCTCGGCGGCGGGGTCGGACTGGTCGGCAACTGCGACACGATCATCGCCGCCGACGACGCGTACTTCGGCGTCCCCGAGGTCGACCGAGGCGCACTGGGCGCGGCGACGCACCTCGCCCGCCTGGTCCCCCAGCACCTGATGCGCACGCTGTACTTCACGAGCCGCACCATCGCGGCGAAAGACCTGGTCCAGCACGGCTCGGTATTGGAAACCGTGCCCGCCGCCGACCTGCACGACGCCGCGCTCGCGCTGGCCGGCGAGGTAGCCGCGAAGGACCCACGCGTCATCCGGGCCGCGAAAGCCGCGCTGAACGGCATCGACCCGATCGACGTCAACCGCAGCTACCGTTACGAACAGGGCTACACCTTCGAACTCAACCTCATCGGAGCCGCCGACGAACACCGCGACGCTTTCGTCGCCACCGGCCGCCCGACGAACGACTGACCTCTCGAGGAGACCCGTGCCTCTCCGCACCCCGCTCACCGAGCTCACCGGCGTGACCCACCCGATCGTGCAAACTGGCATGGGCTGGGTAGCCGGCCCGCGCCTGGTCTCCGCGACAGCCAACGCCGGCGCACTGGGCATCCTCGCCTCCGCGACGATGACCTACGACGAGCTCGACCACGCCATCAAGGAAGTCAAGCAACGCACGGACAAGCCCTTCGGAGTGAACCTCCGCGCCGACGCGGGCGACGCCGCCGAACGCGCCGAGTTGCTGATACAGCACGGCGTCAAGGTGGCATCTTTCGCCCTTGCGCCCAAAAAAGACCTGATCGCCCGGCTGAAGGACCACGGCCTGGTCGTCATGCCCACCGTCGGCGCCGCCCGGCATGCCGAAAAGGTCGCCTCGTGGGGTGCCGACCTGGTGATGATGCAAGGCGGCGAAGGCGGCGGCCACACCGGTCCTACGGCCACCACCCTGCTGCTGCCATCCGTACTGGACGCAGTTGATATCCCAGTAGTCGCCGCCGGAGGCTTCTTCGACGGCCGCGGACTCGCCGCTGCTTTGTCCTACGGCGCAGCAGGAATCGGCATGGGCACGCGATTTCTGCTAACCAGCGACAGTGCAGTGCCGGACGAGATCAAACGCACCTACCTGGGCTTCGGCCTGGACGGCACCGTCGTCACCACCAAGGCCGACGGCATGCCGCACCGTCTGTTGCGCACCCCGTTCATCGAGGGCCTCACGAGGGAAGGCTTCGTGCAACGCATGGCGCGAACTCTGCGCCGTACCAAGGATTTCAAACGCCTGAGCGGACAGTCCTGGCCTTCCCTGATCAGCGACGGCCTCCGCATGAAACGCGGCAGCGACCGCTCGTGGACGCAAACGATGCTGGCCGCGAACACCCCCATGCTGCTCAAAGCAGGCTTGGTCGAAGGCGATACCAAGGCCGGGATGCTGGCGGCCGGGCAGGTAGTCGGAGTGATCGAGGATCTGCCGAGCTGCGCGGAACTGGTGACTCGAATCGTCGACACCGCACAGGAACGGTTGAAAGCCACCGCTGCGCTGGCGGACTAGATCGGAACCGGCTGTCTTGTCCCCGGATCTGCTCCAGGTTTAGGTTCGGAGCCATGACGGAGACTCCCAGGCTGCCCGGCTTGACCTTGGCGGACGCCGACCGGCTGGTGGCGTCCGCGCTCGAGGTCGCGGCTGAACGCGGCTTCCCGCCGCTGGCGGTGGCGGTCCTCGACGTGGGCGGGTCGGTGATCTCGCTGCGCCGGGCCGACGGCGCGATGCCGATGACCAGCCGGATCGCGGTGGCGAAGGCGCGCACCGCGTTGCTGACGCTGCGGCCCTCGGGCAAGCTCGAGCTGCCGGGCGCGATCGTCGACAGCATCCAGCATCTTCACGGCGGCGACTACGTTCCGTTCGCCGGAGGCATCCTGATCACCGCTGACGGGGTGGTTCTCGGCGCGGCCGGAGCTTCCGGCGGGCACGCGAAAGAGGACGAAGAGGCCGTCCAAACCGCTGCGGACCGGTGGCTCATGAGCGGCAATCCCGGTTAACACCGGCATCGCCGCTCACGACACCGAGCTCACAACCGCTCAAGCACGGTCACGTTCGCCTGCCCGCCGCCCTCGCACATCACCTGCAGGCCGTACCGCCCGCCACTCCGCTCCAGCTCGTGCAGCAAAGTAGTCATCAACCGCGCCCCGGTCGCCCCGATCGGGTGTCCCAGCGCGATCCCGCCGCCATTCACGTTGACCTTCTCGTGCGGCACACCGATCTCCTGCATCCAAGCCAAAACCACCGGCGCGAACGCTTCGTTGCACTCGAACAGATCGATGTCCCCCACCGACAGCCCGGTCTTCTCCAACGCCCGCTGAGTAGCCGGAATCGGCGCGGTCAACATCCACACCGGATCCGCCCCGTACACGCTGATGTGATGCACCCGAGCCCGCGGCGTCAACCCGTGCTCCTCGACCGCCCGCTCGGAAGCGATCAGCAACGCTCCGGCCCCGTCACTGATCTGCGACGCCACCGCAGCCGTGATCGGACTGCCTTCCTCCAACGGCTTGAGACCGGCCATTTTCTCCAGCGTCGTATCCCGCCGAGGCCCTTCATCCACCGAAAACTCGCCGACCGGCGCGATCTCCCGCGAGAACCGGCCGGAATCGATAGCGGCCGAAGCCCGGCGATGGCTCTCCAAAGCGAACTCCTCCAGCGACCGCCGGGAAAGCCCCCACTTCTCCGCGATCATCCGCGCCGAGCGAAACTGCGACACTTCCTGATCACCGTACCGAGCCACCCACCCAGGCGACTCCGCAAAAGGCGTGCTGAACCCGAACTGCTGCCCCACCACCATCGCCGAAGAAATCGGAATCGCAGACATATTCTGCACTCCCCCGGCAACGATCAGGTCCGCAGTCCCCGACATCACCCCCTGCGCCGCGAAATGCACCGCCTGCTGGCTGGACCCGCACTGCCGATCGATAGTCACCCCAGGCACGTGCTCCGGCAGCCCCGCCACCAGCCAAGCGGTCCGAGCCACATCCCCAGCCTGCGACCCGACCGTGTCGCAACAGCCGAACACGACATCGTCCACCGCACCGGGGTCGATCCCGGTCCGCTCCACCAGCGCACGGATCGCGTGCGCCCCCAAATCCGCGGAATGCGTCCCCGCGAGCGAACCGCCGCGCCGCCCGACCGGAGTGCGAACCGCGTCCACCACATATGCCTCAGGCACGAATCCTCCAGAATCAGGGATGCTGACTGCTCACCGAGACGACTTCACCGGTGAGATAAGACGAATAAGCACTAGCGAGGAACACCATCACATTGGCGACTTCCCAAGGTTCCGCCGCCCGCCCGAACGCCTCGCGCCCCTTCAGTTCGGTCAGCAATTCAGCAGTGGTGACCTTCTCCAGGAACGGATGCATCGCCAGACTGGGCGACACCGCGTTGACCCGGATCCCCGACGAAGCCAGATCCATCGCCGCCGACCGCGTCAACGCCATCACCCCGGCCTTGGCCGCCGCGTAGTGCGCCTGCCCCTCCTGCGCCCGCCAGCCGATCACCGACGCGTTGTTCACGATCACCCCGCGGCAACCGCGAGCGATCATCCGCCGGGAAGCCGCCCGGATACACCGGAAAGTCCCGGTAAGCGTCACGTCGAGCACCAACGACCACTGCTCGTCCGTCATCTCGGTGATCGAAGCCGTACCGCCGAGACCGGCGTTGTTCACCATGACCTCGACCCCGCCGAACGGCTCGGCCGCGTCCAGCAAAGCCGCGACCTGGTCCTCCTTGGTCACGTCGCACACCACCGACGCGACCCGATCGGCGCCGAACTCCGCCCCCAGCTTGGCAGTCGCCTCAGCGAGCCGGCGCTCGTGCGTATCCCCGATCACGACCGCCCGGGCGCCTTCCTCCAGGCACCGCCGGGCAACCGCCGCCCCGATGCCCGCGCCCGCCGCGGCAGTCACGACGATCACGCGCTCGGCAAGCAACCCGTGCCCCGGCACGTAATCAGGCGCGGGCTGTTCCGGTTTAACGCTCACGGTCGCGGCTCCCTAGGCAGGCCGAGCACCCGCTCGGCAATGATATTGCGCTGGATTTCGTCCGAACCGCCGTAAATGGTGTCGGCCCGGCTGAACAAGAAAAGCGTCTGCTGAGCATCAAGATCGTAAGAACCGGCGGCAGTCAACGCGGAACCCCCGCGGACCTCCATCGCCAGTTCACCCAGTTCACGATGCCACCGAGCCCACAACAGCTTCGACACCGAAGCCTCCGGCCCCTGCGACCCAGCCTCGTAAGCGCTCAGCGTCCGCAACGCGTGCACCCGCAGCACTTCGAGGCCGACAGCTGCCCGCGCCAACCGATCCCGCACCACCGGATCGTCATAACGCCCGTTCGCCCGCGCGGCAGCGACAACGCCAGCCAATTCCCGGGCGAACCCGACCTGCTGCCCGATCGTCGACACCCCGCGCTCGAACCCGAGCGTCGCCATCGCGACCCGCCACCCGTCCCCGGGCGCGCCGACGACCAGCGACTCTTCGGTCCGGGCCCCGTCGAAGAAGACCTCGTTGAACTCGCTGGTCCCGGTCAGCTGCCGGATCGGCCGCACCTCGACCCCAGGCTGGTCCATCGGCACCAGCAAGTACGACAGCCCGGTGTGCCGCCGAGATCCCGGTTCGGTCCGCACCACCGCGAAGCACCACTGCGCGTGCTGAGCGAGAGACGTCCAGATCTTCTGCCCGTCGATCACCCACTCGCCGCCCTCCAGCCGGGCCCGCGTCCGCACCCCGGCCAGATCCGACCCGGCGTCCGGCTCGGAATAGCCCTGGCACCACAGCTCGGTGACCCCGACGATCCCCGGCAAGAACCGCCGCCGCTGCTCGTCCGTGCCGTGCGCGATCAACGTCGGACCGAGCAGTTCCTCGCCGAGGTGGTTGACCCGTGCCGGCGCGTTCGACCGCGCGTACTCCTCGTGGAAGATCACCTGCTGCAGCAGGCTCAGCCCGCGCCCGCCGTACTCGACCGGCCAGCCGAGGCAGGTCCAGCCGTGCGCCGCCAGATGCTGGTTCCACGCCTGCCGTTCCTCCGGCGCTTCGTGCTCGCGCCCGGACCCGCCGAGGCCCTTCAGCGCGGCGAACTCGCCCGCGAGGTGGTCGCCGAGCCACTCGCGCACCTCGGCGCGGAACTGCTCGTCCTCGGGGGTGTAGCGAAGATCCACCCGTCCTCCTGGTCCGCCGGTGCCGGTCCCGCCACGCTACCAAACCAAGCACTTGTTTGGTAGCATCGCCGCCGAACCGAGAAGGAGTGATGCGCGTTGAGCGGAACCGAAGAAAGCACCGACGAGCAGGTCGTGACGTACGAGGTGCGCGGTCCGGTCGCGGTCGTCACGCTGAACCGGCCGCAGTACCGCAACGCCCAGAACTCGAAGATGACGTACGCGCTCGACGCCGCCTTCACCAAGGCAGTGGACGACCCGGACGTCAAGGCGATCGTGCTGGCGGGCAACGGCAAGCACTTCTGCGCCGGGCACGACATCGGCACCCCGGGCCGCGACATCGACCAGAGCTTCGAGCGCAAAGCGGTCATCTGGTGGGACCACACCGACCGGGCGGGCGTCGATTCGCGGTTCGCCCGCGAGTCGGAGGTCTACCTCGGCATGTGCCGGCGGTGGCGGGAGATCCCGAAGCCGGTGATCGCGATGGTGCAGGGCGCGTGCATCGCGGGCGGGCTGATGCTCGCGTGGTCGTGCGACTTCATCGTGGCCTCCGACGACGCGTTCTTCTCCGACCCGGTGGTGCGAATGGGCATCCCGGGCGTCGAGTACTTCGCGCACCCGTGGGTGATGAACCCGCGCGCGGCGAAGGAGTTCCTCTACACCGGCGACCGGTTCGGGGCCGACCGTGCGCAGGCGCTCGGCATGGTCAACCACGTCGTGCCGCGCGCCGAACTGGAAGAGGCGACGTTCGCCATCGCCGAGCGCATCGCGCAGATGCCGCAGCTGGGCCTCGCGCTCACGAAGAAGGCCGTCAACCAGGCCGAAGACCTGATGGGCATGCGGTCCGGAATGGACTCGGTGTTCGGCCTGCACCACGCCGCGCACGCGCACAACGCCGAGCTGGACACCGATTCGCTCGCCGGGCTCGACGCGCGTTCCATGGCGAAGGCCAACAAGAAGGCCGCGGGAGAGTCATGAGCCCGGAATTCACCGCCGCGGAAGAAGAATTCCGTGCGGAGGCCCGTGCCTGGCTGGCGGAGAACAGCCCAGGCCCGCTGCCGTCGATGGACACCGAGGACGGCGCCCGCGCGCACCGCGAGTGGGAAGCGAAACTCGCCGAGGGCCGGTGGTCCGTGGTCACTTGGCCGGCCGAGTACGGCGGCCGCGACGCGACGTTGATCGAATGGGTGCTGTTCGAGGAGGAGTACTACCTCAGCGGCGCGCCGACCCGGATCGCGCAGAACGGCATCTCGCTGCTGGCCCCGATCATCTTCGAGCACGGCACCGACGACCAGCGCCAGCGGCACCTTCCGCGCACCGCCAACGGCACCCGGATCTGGGCGCAGGCCTGGTCCGAGCCGGAGGCGGGCAGCGACCTCGCCGGGATCCGCAGCACCGCCGTCCGCGACGACGAACGCGGCGGCTGGGTCCTGGGCGGTCAGAAGATCTGGAGCTCCCGCGCCCCGTTCGCGGACTGGGGTTTCGGCCTGTTCCGCTCCGATCCGGAGGCCGAACGGCACCGCGGGCTCACCTACTTCCTGTTCCCGCTCGATTCGGACGGCGTCACCGTCCGGCCGATCGCCCAGCTCGACGGCGACTGCGGGTTCGCCGAGATCTTCTTCGACGACGTCTTCGTGCCTGATCAGGACGTCCTCGGCGGGGTCGGCGACGGCTGGCGCGTCGCGATGAGCACGGCGGGCAACGAGCGCGGCCTGTCGCTGCGTTCGCCGGGCCGGTTCCTCGCGGCTGCCGACCGGCTGCTGGATCTCTGGGCCGAGCGCGGAGCCGAAGCTCCGCACTTGCGCGACCGCGTGGCCGACGCCTGGATCAAGGCCGAGGCCTACCGGCTCTACACCTGGGACACCGTCGACCACGTGCAGCACGGCGGCGACGTCGGCGCGGCGGGCAGCGTCAACAAGCTCTTCTGGACCGGGCTCGACCTCGGCATCCAGGAAACCGCGCTGGACCTGCTCGGCGCGGGCCAGGAAGTGCGCGGACGGTGGACGGAGGACTACCTGTTCGCCCTCGGCGGCCCGATCTACGCCGGCACCAACGAAATCCAGCGCAACATCGTCGCGGAACGGCTGCTCGGCCTCCCCCGCGGCGACCGCAGGAAGGCACAAGCATGAAGTTCCGGCTGTCCGCCGAACAGCGCGCGTTCGCCGAAGCGCTGGACGCCCTGCTGGGCGCGGCCGACGTCCCCGGCGTCAACCGGTCCTGGGCCGCCGACCGGCCGGAATCCGGGCTGCTGCTGTGGAAACAGCTCGCCGAACTGGGCGTGACCGCGCTCGGCGTGCCCGAGGAACACGGCGGCGTCGGCGGGACTCCGGTCGATCTCGTCGTCGCTTTCGAACGGCTCGGCTACCACGGCGTGCCGGGCCCGGTGATCGAGTCGATCGCCGCCGCGCCCGCGCTGCTCACCGACGCTTCGCTGCTGTCCGCGCTGGCTTCCGGCGACGCGGTGGTGACCTTCGCGAGCGCGCCGGACACTCCGTACGCGCTGGATGCCAACGTCGCGACGGACGTCTTCGTGGTCGGCGATTCGCTGGCTCGGGCGGAAATCGGCCGCTCGCTGCAGTCGGTCGATCCCTCCCGGCATCTGTTCGAGGTGACCGCCGGTGCCGAGGTTCAGCCGCTTTCCCCGGAAACCCGCGCACAGGCGCTCGATCTCGCCCGCCTCGCCTGCGCCGCGGAGCTGCTGGGCTGCGGCGAACGGATGCTGGCCGACACCGTCGCCTACCTCGGCCAGCGACGTCAGTTCGGCCGCGTGATCGGCGAGTACCAAGCACTCAAGCACGCCGCCGCGGACGTCCGCGTGGCGCTCGACTTCGCCCGTCCGCTGGTGCTCGGCGCGGCCCGCGAACCCAGCGCCCGGGCGATTTCGGCCGCGAAGGTCGCCACGTCGGACGCGGCCCAGCTCGCCGCGCGCACCGGACTGCAGTTGCACGGCGCGATCGGTTACACGCTCGAATGCGACCTGAGCCTGTGGCTGTTGCGGGTCCGGGCGCTCGTGGGCTGCTGGGGCACGCCTGCCGTGCACCGCGCGCGGGTGCTGGAGAGCCTGATGAGGGGCCGCTGATGCACTTCGCGCTGACCGACGAACAGCGGGAACTCGCCGCCGCCGTCCGAGGGCTGGTCACCCGGCGGGCCGCGAAGACCGATCTGCGGGCGGCGATCGACTCACCCTCCGGATACGACACCGAACTGTGGACCGCGTTGTGCGAGCAGATCGGCGTCGCAGCGCTGGCCATCCCCGATGAGTACGGCGGGGCCGGGTTCAGCCTCTTCGAGACACATGTCGTGCTGGAGGAACTGGGCGCGAGCTTGACTCCGTCGCCGCTGCTGGGCTCGGGAGTGCTTGCCGCACAAGCGTTGCTGGCCGCGGACGCGCCGGAGCTTCTTCCCGGGATCGCGGCGGGCGAGGTCGTCGCGCTGGCCTGGGCAGACCGTTCCGGACGGCATCGGACCGACGGTTCGGACGTGGTCGCGTCCTCGGGCGTGCTGAACGGCACCGCGACGTTGGTGCTGGACGGTGCGCAGGCATCTCACCTGCTCGTAGTTGCCATGGCAGACGGACGCCCTGCGCTGTTCCAAGCCTCCGCGACGCCTGAAGCGACCCCGGCGGTCGACCAGACGCTCAGGTTCGCCAAGGTGGAGTTCCGCGACACCCCGGCGACCCTGCTCGCCGCCGACTTCGCCGAAGCGCTCCCCCGGCTGCACGCCATCGCCGCGATCGCTTGCACCGCACTGCAAGTCGGCGGTACACAGTCCTGTTTGGACCGTACCGTCGCGCATCTCAAGGAACGCGAACAGTTCGGCCGGCCGCTCGGTTCGTTCCAGGCGTTGAAACACCGGGTCGCGGACATGCTGGTGCAGGTCGAAACGGCGCGCTCGATTTCCTGGGCGGCCGGGTTTGCGGCCAGCAACGGCGACGACGTCGTCCAGCAGGCGGCGTACGCGAAATCGTGGTGCAGCGAGGCTTTCACCGCGGTCGCCTCGGAAACCGTCCAGCTGCACGGCGGGATCGCGATCACCTGGGAACACGACGCCCAGCTGTACTTCAAACGGGCGCACGCGCTGGCGCAGCTCTTCGGCGACGCCCGCGAGCACCGCGCCCGGCTCCGGAGCGACACATGATCCACCACGTCGGAATCACCGTGCACGACCTCGCCGCGTCGACCGAGTTCTACCGCGACCTGCTGCGCGGCAGCGTCGAAGGACCGTTCGAGCGCAGCGGTCCGCGGATCGACGAGGTCACCGGATACCCGGGAGTGATTGTGCGCCAGAGCTTCGTGTCGGCGGACGACGGCGACACAGTGGTCGAGCTGCTGCAGTACGAAAACGGGTCGCCGAAGCGGATCGACCCGGACCACGGGCAAGCGGGCGCCGCGCACGTCGCGATCACCGTCGCCGACCTGGACGCGACGCTGGAGCGGCTGCGCGGACGCGGGGTCGCCGCGATCTCGGAGCCGATCGTCACGAGCCACCCGATGGCGGGCTGCCGCGCGGTGTACGTGCTCGATCCGGACCGGGTCCGCGTCGAACTGGTGCAACTGCCCGCCTGAGCTAGACGAACACACTGGAGGAATGAATGGGCGGCAAGTCCATGACCCTGGACGGCGTCACCGAGTACGTCCGGTCCGGGATGACCGTCGGGATCGGCGGCTGGGGGTCGCGGCGCAAGCCGATGGCGATGGTGCGCGAACTGCTGCGCAGCGACGTCGAAGACCTCACGCTGGTCACTTTCGGCGGGCCCGAGGTCGGGCTGCTGTGCGCGGCGGGCAAGGTGCGCCGGGTGATCTACGGGTTCGTCTCGCTCGACACGATCCCGCTCGACCCGCATTTCCGCGCCGCGCGCGAGGGCGGCCGGGTCGAGACGACCGAGTACGACGAGGGCATGTTCGTCGCCGCGCTCCGGGCGGGCGCCAACCGGCTGTCGTTCCTGCCGACGCGGGCCGGGCTGGAGAGCGACGTGCTGCTGATGAACCCGGAGTTGAAGACCGTCGCGTCGCCCTATGACGACGACGTCTACATCGCGGTGCCCGCGGTGCGCCCGGACGTCTCGCTGCTGCACCTCAACCGCAGCGACACCCTCGGCAACGGCCAGTTCCTCGGCCCAGACCCGTATTTCGACGACCTGTTCGCGATGGCGTCGGGCAAAACGCTGCTGAGCGTCGAGAAGATCGTGGACACCGAGGACCTCACCGCCACCGAGCGGTCGACGTCGCTGCTGATCAGCCGGATGTTCGTGAACGGCGTGATCGAAGCCCCGAACGGCGCGCATTTCACCTCGTGCGACCCGGATTACGGCCGCGACGAGGCGTTCCAGCGGCATTACGCCCAGTCGGCGCAGGACGAGGTCTCGTGGAAGCAGTTCCGCGAAACCTTCCTGACCGGCGACGAGGCCAGCTACCACGAAGCAGTGCGCGCTTTCCACCGCGCGACCGAGAAGGAGTCCGCATGAGTGCCCCCGCAACCCGCGCCGAGGTCTGCATCGCCGCGTGCTCCGACGCGTGGCGCGGCTCCGGCGAGGTGCTGGCCCACGCGGTCGGCACGGTCCCGGCGGTCAGCGCGCGGCTGGCCCGGCTGACCCATTCCCCCGAACTGGTGTTGTCCGACGGCGAATGCCACTTCATGGCCGACCCGCCGCCGCTGGGCAAGACCGCGGCGGCGGGCGGGACCGTCGAGGGCTGGGCCCCGTTCGGGCGGATCTTCGACATTCTCAACACCGGGCGGCGGCATTCGATGATGGGCGCGAGCCAGATCGACCGGTTCGGCAACCAGAACATCTCGCTGATCGGCGACTGGCGGAAGCCGAAACGCCAGCTCATCGGCATGCGCGGCGCGCCGGGCAACACGGTCAACCACCGCACCGACTACTGGGTGAGCCGGCATTCGAGCCGGGTGTTCGTGGACCGGGTGGACGTCGTGTCCGGGGTCGGCAACGACCGGGCCCGCGCGCACGCGTCGACGGCGTTGCGGTTCCACGACCTCGGCGTCGTGGTGACCGACCTGGCGGTGCTCGACTACGACGAGGACGGCCGGCTGAAGGTGCGCTCGCTGCACCCGGGCGTCACCGAAGAAGAGGTGCGCGCGAACACTGGTTTCGAGCTGGACTTCAGCGGTGCGGGCGTGTCGCGGGTGCCGGACGAGCACGAACTGGCCCTGATCCGCACCGTGCTCGACCCGAAGAACGCCCGGGACCGGGAGGTCAAAGAGTCCCGGTCCTGAACCGCTCAGTCGGCGAGCAGCCCGCCGTACAGCATCGCGAGGTACTGCTCCGCCACGACGTCGTGGCGGAGCTTTCCGCGCGGGTTGTACCAGCGGACCGACGACCAGACGGTGTCCCGGATGAACCGGTACACGAGGCTCACCTCGAGGTCGGCGCGGAATTCGCCGGTCTCGCGGCCCGCCTGGAGCACGCCGAGCCACAGTTTTTCGATCTTCAGCGACGTCTTCCCGACGAATTCGAAATCGGCGAGGCTGCCGACGACGGCCGATTCGTTCTGGTAAAGCGCCACCGCGAACGGCCGCTCGTGAATCGTCGCGAAGGCGGTGTACACCAGCGCGTCGAACTGCTCGCGCGGCGTGCCGTCCTTCCCGGCGATCTCGGTGAACGCGGCCAGCAGGTCGTCCATGAACTCCTTGAGGATCTCGCGGAGCATGTCCTCCTTGGACGCGAAATGGTGGTACAGGCTCCCCGAAAGGATGCCCGCCTCGTCGGCGATGTCGCGGACGGTGGTCTGGGAATAGCCCCGGGTCGCGAAGAGCTGAGCGGCGATGCCCAGCAGCTCGCCGCGCCGGGTGCCGCCGTTCTTGACCGGGGCCCGGCCGGTTCGCGGAGTCATCGCATGGATCCCTTCCTGCCCGCTGCTTTCCCCTATGCTACCGAACAAGCACTTGTTCAGTGAGGAGACCCGCGTGTCGACACCTCGCACGATGCCCGCCCTGCTCGACGAAGCCGCCCGCCGCCACGGCGGCGCCCCGGCTGTGGTCGACGGTACGACACAGCTGTCCTGGACCGCATTGCGGGAGCGAGTGCGGGTGGTTTCCCGCGCACTGGCCGCGGTCGGCGTCCGGTCCGGCGACCGGGTCGCGGTGTGGTCGCCGAACCGGGTGGAGTTCATCCTGACGTTCCTGGGCGCGCAGTGCCTCGGCGCGGCGCTGGTGCCGATCAACACCCGGTACCGCGGCGAGGAAGCCCGGGTGGTGCTGGAACGGTCCGGTGCGTCAGTGCTGGTGCTGTGCAACGGATTCCTCGGCAACGACTATCTCGGGATGCTCACTGAAGCCGCTTCCCGTTCGGGCGGCTCCGGTGCGGTGCCTGGACTTCCGCAGCTGCACACCGTGATCGACCTCGGATCGGACGGCGTCGCGTTGCCGTGGAAGGAATTCCTCGCCAGGGCGGAGGCGGTGCCTGCCGTCGACGAATCCGTGGTGACGCCTTCGACGGTGGCGGACATTCTCTATACCTCGGGCACCACCGGCGTCCCGAAGGGCGTGATGAGCACGCACGCCCAGACGATCGGCGTCGCGGATGTCTGGGCGAAGGGCGCGTCGCTCACTCCCGCCGACAACTACGCGATCGTGAACCCGTTCTTTCACTCCTTCGGCTACAAGGCCGGCGTGGTCGCGGCGATCACCGCTGGCACGACCATCTACCCGGTGCTGACCTTCGACCCGGTCGCGTTGATGGAGCTAGTCCAGCGAGTTGGCATCTCAGTGCTGCCCGGTGCGCCGACCATCTTCACCACGCTGATCAACCACCCGCGCCGCACCGAATTCGACCTGTCGTCCCTGCGCTTCGCGATCGCCGGCGCGGCTTCGGTGCCGGAGAACCTGTTCTCGGACATGCTGGAAATCCTCGGTTTCGAGCAGGTCGCGCAGGCGTACGGACTCACCGAATGCGTGGTGGCGACCCAGTCGAGGCCGAACGAGGACCCTCGCCACGTCGCCCACACGACCGGCCCGGCGGTACCCGGCCTGGAGATCCGCGCGGTCGACAGCGAGGGCAGGGACGTGCCGGTCGGCGCGGACGGCGAAATCCTCATCCGCGGCGAGTTCGTGATGCTCGGCTACTTCGACGACCCGGACGCGACCGCCGCGGCGATCGACGCCGACGGCTGGCTGCACACCGGCGACGTCGGACAGCTGGACGAACACGGCTGCGTCAAGATCACCGGACGGCTCAAGGACATGTTCACTGTGGGCGGGTTCAACGTGTACCCGGCCGAGGTGGAAAACGTGCTGAGCACCCACCCGGACGTCGTGGAAGCCGCGGTGATCGGCGTGGACGACGCCCGGATGGGCTCGGTGGGGCGCGCTTACGTGACGCTGTGGGCGGGAGTCGAGCTGGATGCGGAGGGGCTGCGCGAGTACTGCCGGGAACGGCTGGCGAACTTCAAGGTGCCGCGGGAGTTCGTGGCGATCGCGGAGCTGCCGCGGAACGCGAGCGGGAAGATCGTGAAGCGGGAACTGGCCTGACGGTCTCCGCGGCTCACCGGGAACTCAGCGGAGCGGACTCCGACGTAGTGGCCCGGAAAGTCCGCCCCAGTTCCGGCCCCCGGCCGACATAGTGGCGAAACACGTAAAACAACGGCTCCCAAGCCGCCACGCGAATGTGCCGGAGGTCCGGTTCCGCGAGCTCCGGATGGACGTGCACCCGCAGCACCTCGGCTTCGACGATGCCCAGACTTGGGTCGCCGGGATGCCGCACGGCCGTCACCCGGCATTCGACCTGGAGCGGGCATTCCGCGGCCCGGTCGACCGCGACGAGGTCGGCCGGGACCGGGGTCAGACGGGCCGCACCGAATTTGTCGCGTTCGGTCCGGAACTGGCCTGCCTTGTGCTCCGGCACCACGGGAGCGCCGGTCAGCCCGGCCAAGCGTTCGACGGCGGGCCACAGTTCGGCGCTCGGGTAGTTCAGCACGCAGTCCGGCCGCTCGCGCAGGTTGGCGAAGGTGTGGCCGGTGCTGCCGAAGCCGAGCACGGCGGTGCGGCCGAGCACCCAGGCCGACGACATCGGGGCCAGGTTGGTCGTCCCGTCGGCGTTCGCACTGGACAGCAGCACGACGGGCGTGCCGGGGTAGAGCACCGGCGGGTCGATCACGACGGAATCCATGACCGCATCCTGGCGGCGGGACGGTTCGGCGGGCACCGAACCGTCCCGCGCGATCAGACGAGCCGCTCCAGCACCATCGCCATGCCCTGGCCGCCCGCCGCGCACATCGTCTCCAGGCCGAAGGTCGCGTCCCTCGCCTGCAGGCCGTGCAGCAGCGTCGTCGCCATTCGCGCGCCCGTTGAGCCGAACGGGTGGCCCAGGGCGATGGCCCCGCCGTGCACGTTGACGCGGTCGAGGTCCAGGCCCAGCTGGTCCACGCACGGCAGCACCTGCGCGGCGAAGGCTTCGTTCATCTCCACCAGGTCAACGTCCTCAACGGACAGTCCGGCCCGGCTCAACGCCTGCTGGCTCGCCTCGACCGGGCCCAGCCCCATGATCTCCGGGCTCAACGCCGACACCCCGGTGGCGACGATCCGCGCCAGCGGCTGGATCCCCAGCTCGCGCGCCCGGACGTCGCTCATCACCACGAGCGCGGCCGCTCCGTCGTTGAGCGGGCAGCAGTTCGCCGCGGTAACCGTCCCGTCTGGACGGAACACCGGCTTCAGTTGAGATACCTTCTCCAGCGTCACGCCCGCGCGCGGACCGTCGTCTGTGGACACCACAGTGCCGTCCGGCAAGGTCACCGGCGTGATGTCCTTCTGCCAGAACTCCCCCGCCGCCTCGGCGAGATTCTGGCTGCGCACCGCGAAGGCGTCTTGGTCCTCCCGCGACACTCCACAATGGTCAGCGACGTTCTCCGCGGTCTCGCCCATCGCGATGTAGACGTCCGGCAGCGCACCGTCTTTCCGCGGGTCTGTCCATTGCAGACCACCGGCGGCCCGCTTCTCCGTCACAGCCATCGCGTCGGCGTAAAGCGGGTTCTTCGTGTCCGGCATGCCGTCGGCTTTCCCTTGGGAGAACCGCGAAACGCACTCGACGCCCGCCGACACGAACACGTCGCCCTCGCCGGCGCGGATCGCGTGCATCGCCATCCGCGTGGTCTGCAGCGAGGACGCGCAATAGCGATGCACAGTCGTGCCGGGCACCGCGTCGAGGCCGAGTCGCAACGCGACCATCCGGCCGAGGTTGTACGCCTGTTCTCCGGCCGGTTGCGCGCAGCCGAGCATCAGGTCGTCGATCCGGCCGGCCTCCGGGACCGCGGCCAGCGCGGCTTCGACCATCTGCGCGGCGAGGTCGTCCGGCCGCAGGTCCTTGAGCGAGCCCTTGTACGCCCGCCCGATCGGCGAGCGGGCGGCGGAGACGATCACAGCTTCGGGCACAGCGAGGTCCTCCTCAGGCGTTCGGGGTGTGCTGGAGGAAGGCGGGCCATTCGCCGCCTCCGTCCACATTGAGCACCGCTCCGCTGACATGGCTCGCGAGCGGCGACGCGAGCAGCAAACAGGCTTGGCCGACCTCGGCCGGCGACGCGAACTGTCCGCGCGGGATCGTCCGGGCGACCGCGTCGCGCTGCGCCGGATCGCCGTAGTGGTCCTCGGAACCCGGCGTCTCGACCAATCCGCAGCTGACCGCGTTGACCCGCACCTGCGGAGCCCACTCGACCGCCAAGCTGGTCGTGAGACTTTCCAGCGCCGCCTTCGCCGCGCCGTACACCGCGGTGCCCGGGCTGGGCCGCCGCGCCGAAATCGACGTGATGTTCACCGCCGACGCCCCGGGCGTCTCGCGCAGGATCGGATGCGCAGCCTGGAGGACGTACGCCGCGGACAGGAAGTTGAGCTCGTTGATCTTGCGGTGAAACCGCGGCGACGCCTCGGCGAACTGCGCGAACGGCGCGCCGCCCGCGTTGTTGACCACGACGTCGAGCCGTCCGTGCCGCTCGCCGATCTCCTCCAGCCACTGCCGGACCTGCTCCGGCTCCCGAACGTCGACCTGCGTGAACCGCGGCTTGCGGCCGTCCGCCTCGCGCAGCTGCCCGGGCTCCGTGCGTCCGCAGATCTCGACCTTGGCGCCCGCTTCGAGGAACGTCGCCACGATGCCGTCGCCGACTCCGCGCGCTCCGCCGGTGACGAGGACGACGCGATCGGTCAGGTCGAAGCTGACAGGCATGCTGCTCCTTCTCGCCGGGAGCGCTCAGCCTACCAAACAAATGCTAGGTTGAGGACGAGGAGGTTTTCCATGCCACAGGAAGCAATCCGGCGAGTCAGCATCGTCACCGGGGGCGCGCTGGGGATCGGCGGGGCGACCAGCCGCCGCCTCGCCGCGCGCGGGGACCTGATCGTGCTGAACGACATCGACGCCCCCGCCGCTGCCGCCGCGCGCGCCGAGATCGAGGCGGCCGGCGGCGCGTGCGAAACGGTCATCGGCGACATCGTGACGGACGAGGCGGTCGAGGCCGTCACCGCCGCGGCCCTGCGCCTGGGCGACGGACGGATCGACGTCCTGGTCAACAATGTCGGCGATTTCCGCCCCGCTTCCCGGGATTTCCTGCACAGCACGCCGGAGCAGTGGGCGCGCTTGCATGAACTGAACCTGCTGCACGTCTTCAAGCTCACGCACCAGGTGCTGCCGCACATGATTTCGCAGGGCTCCGGCGTGATCGTGAACAATTCGACGGTGGAAGCGTTTCGCGGCATCCCCGGACACGCGGTGTATTCCGCTTACAACGCCGGGGTTTCGGCGTTCACGAAGAGCCTGGCCGTCGAGGTCGGGCGGCATGGCGTGCGGGTGAACGCGATCGCGCCGGACCTCGCGGACAGCCAGCAGACACCCGCCGCCGCGATGCTGCGCGACAACGACCCGGCCGCGATCGAAACCTGGGTGCCGCTGGGCCGGTTCGGGCACGTGGACGAGTACGCGAAGGTGATCGAGTTCCTGACGACGGACGCGGCTTCCTACGTAACCGGCCACACGATCCCGGTGGACGGCGGGACGCTCGCGGCGTCGGGATGGTATTTGCGGACGAACCGCAAGGGGTTCACGAACTTTCCACGGGAAACGTGAGGCGGTGAGGCGGTCCGGCTCCCTTCGGCTCACGCCACCCACGGCCCCGTCCTCGCCTCACTGCTGCCCGTCCTCGGCCCGTCACAGCCCCGCCTTCACCTCACCACGGCCCGTCCTCCCCCACTACAGCCCCGTCTTCACTCCCCCACAGCCCGTCCTCACCCCGCCACAGCCCCGCCTTCGCCCCGTCACAGGCCGTCCTCACCCCGCCACAGCCCTGCCCTGACCGCACCACGGATTCGTCCCTCGCCCCGCGTCGGCCCTGCCGTCGCGCCGCCAGGCCCCGTCTTGGCCGCATCGCGACTCCGCCCGCCCACCAACACTCGCCGAGCCCGCGCACCACCACGGCCCCTCCCACGAGCCGCCAACCCCCGCCCGGCCCACGCGCAGCCGACCAGCCGGGCGGCAACCCGAACGGTGCCTCGTGAGTGTTCATACCGGTTAGAACCGGTATGAACACTCACGAACCGCTCAGCCCACGTACCCCGCAGGCTGTCCCCAGTCCGCGCCCCGCGTCGTAGTCCGGTCCACCAGCACGCATCGCGTCCCGGTGAAGTTCGTCGGCATGCACTTGTTGCAGTGGATGCACAACGACGGCGTCTCCGGCTCCGCCGCGATGCGGTTCACCAGATCCGGCTCGCGCAGCAACGCCCGCCCCATCGCGACGTACTGGAACCCTTCCCGCATCGCCAAATCCATCGCCGCGCGGTCGGTGATCCCGCCGAGCAGCACCATCGGCAGCTTCACCGCGGCTCGGATCTGCCGAGCGTCCTCGAGCAGAAACGCGTCCCGGTAAGGATATTCGCGAATGAAATGCTTCCCGACCGCCTGCACGCCCAGTTTCAGCGGCTGCGGCATCACCGCCGCGAACTCGCGAACCGGCGCGTCCCCTTTGAACAGATACATCGGGTTGAGCAGCGACGATCCGGCGGTCATTTCGAGCGCGTCGCAGGTGCCGTCGGCTTCGAGCCACTGCGTCACCGGGATCGCCTCGTCGAGCCAGAAGCCGCCGGGGGCACCGTCGTCCATGTTCATTTTCACGATCACCGCGATCCGGTCGCCGACGGCGTCGCGCACCGCACGCATCGTGTCGCGCGCGAGCCGGGCGCGGTTTTCCAGCGAACCGCCGTATTCGTCGGTGCGGTGGTTGAGTTTCGGGCTCAGGAAGGAACTGATCAGGTAGTTATGTCCTAAGTGGACCTCGATGGCGTCGAAGCCGCACTCGATGGCGCGCAGGGCCGCGTCGGCGTGGGCGCGTTTGACGCGTTCGATGCCCGCGTGGTCGATTTCCTGGGCGAAACTGAGCGTCGTCTTGTGGAAGTACCGGCTCGGCGCGAGCGCGGGCAGCCCGTTCCCCTTCGGATTCGCGACCGGCCCGCCGTGCCCGATCTGCGCCGAGACCGCCGCGCCCTCGGCGTGCACCGCGTCGGTGAGCACGCGCAGTCCAGGGAGGGATTCGTCGGTCCAGTAAATCTGATGCCGGTCGGTGCGGCCTTCCTTGGCGACCGCGCAGTAGGCGACCGTCGTCATCCCGACGCCGCCCTTCGCGTAGCCGACGTGGAAATCGACCAGATCCCGGGTGACCCGGCCGTGATGGCTGAGCCCCTCGTAGGTCGCCGCCTTGACAACGCGATTGCGCAACTGCACCGGCCCGAGCCGGGCAGGAGCCAGCGGATCGGGCGGGGTGGGGGTCGTGGAAGTCACCCTGCCACGGTAGGAAACGGAGGGTGCGGCCCGCTCCCACGATCTCGGTGACCGGGAGAGCGGCGGGCTCTTGAGTGCGGTAACGCCGCGGCCGGGCCCGGCGACTTCTCTTCATGCCTCACCAGAGGAGAAACCGCCCATGACCGATTTCAAGCCGCGTCCCCGCTATCACCCCGACGCGTTCACCGGCCCCGTCGCGATCGCCGAGCGGCTCAAGGAAGCGTCCGAAACGGACGGGCCGACGGACTACGCGAACCGGATCAACCTGGAGATCCTGGGCCAGCTCGCGGCGATCCGACGGCACGCGCTGGTCATCGCCACCATTGTCGTGCTGTGGGCGATCCTGACCTCGATCGGGATCATCGTCATCACGGCGCAGCTGCTGAGTAGTGCGTCGCCCGCACACCGCTACTGAGGGACCGGCCAGGGAGCCGCTTCCTCCAGCTGCGCCGCCAACGACAACAACACCCCCTCCTGCCCCAGGTCCGCCGCGAACTGCACCCCCAACGGCAGTCCGTCGTCGTCGCTCCCGAGCGGCAGTGAGATCGCAGGCATCCCGGTCACGTTGAAAACGCTAGTCCACGCCGAAAACCCGGCCGCGTGCTCATAGATCGACGCGGGATCCGTCGTGTCCAGCAAGCCCAGCGGCGGAGTCGGAAGCGGCAGGATCGGCGTGAGCAGGACGTCGTAGGAGGTGAAGACCTGCCCGACCTCCCACCCGATCTCCTGGGCCCGCCGCAGTGCGCGGTGGAGTTGGTTGGCGGTCAAGCCCCGGTAATGGTCCAGCAGCAGCTCAGTGAACGGCTCGACATCGCCCGGCTGGAGTTCGCGGCCCAGGGTGGCCAGCCGGTCTTCGACGATCACTACCAGGTCCGCGCCCATCAGCACTCCGCCGGTCGTACGGACGTCCGGGAAATCGAACGGGGCCACGGTTTCCTCGACGTGATGGCCTAGTTCCTCGCACAGTTTCGCCGTCTGCTGCACGGCGGCCAGGCACGCCGGATGCGGGTCGACGCCGGTTCGGGCTTGGGTGGCGAGGCCGATGCGGAGGCGGCCGGGAGCGCGGCGGGTCGCGTCGAGGAAGGTGCCGGGAGACGTCGGGGCGGCGAAGGCTTCACCCGGGAGTGGTCCGGCGATCGCGTCCAGCAGGGCGGCGCTGTCACGGACAGTCGTGGTCACCGCGTGGGCGACGGAGACCGGGGCGGCGAGGGTGCCGGAGTCGGGGGCGCCGGTGGTGCGGCCGCGGCTCGGTTTCAGGCCGACCAAACCGCACATGGCCGACGGAATCCGGATCGAGCCGCCGCCGTCGGTTGCGTGGGCGGCGGGGACCAAGCCCGCGGCGACGGCTGCCGCGGAACCGCCGCTGGAGCCGCCGGGTGAGCGGGACGGGTCGTGCGGGTTGCGGGTGGGGCCGTGCAGTTGCGGTTCGGTGCTGGCGTTGAGGCCGAACTCCGGCGTGTTGGTGGTGCCGAGGATGACCAGACCGGCGCGCTTGTAGCGGCGGATCAGTTCGCTGTCCACTGTGGACACTGCGGCGGCGAAGAGCGCACTGCCCTGGGTCGCGGGGAGACCGGCGATTTCAGTGCCGAGGTCCTTGACCAGGAACGGGACTCCGGTGAGCGGGCCGTCCGGGAGACCGGCGTCGATTTCCGCGAGAGCGGCCTCGAAGCGGCGGCCGACGACGGCGTTGAGCTGCGGATTCGCCTCCTCGATGCGGGCGATCGCCTGCTCGGCGGCTTCCCGGGCGGACAGGTCGCCGCGGCGGATGGCGGCGGCGGTGTCGAGGGCTGAAAGGGTGGACACAGCGAGGTCTCCTCAGAAGGGCTCAGCCGAAGAAGGCTTGGCCGCCGTCGAGCGGCACGGTGGCTCCGGTCAGGTAGCGCAGATCGGAACCGACCAGCGCGACGACGGCGCGGCCGATGTCCTCTTCGCATTCCCCGATCCGGCCCATCGGAATGGTCGCGACGAATTCGGCGGCCTCTTCGGGATTGTGCTCGGTCCACCATTTCAGCCCCGGTGACAACGCGTGCGGCGCGATCGCGTTGACCCGGATCCCGTCGCGCGCCCACTCCACCGCGGCAGTGCGCGACAGCGAGCGCAAGGCTTGTTTCGCTGCGGCGTAAGCACCGTAGGTGGTGGGATCCCAACGCACCATCGCTGACGTGACCAGGTTGACGATCGAACCATCACCGGTCGCCTTCAAATGCGGGTGCGCAGCTTTCATGAACGCGAAAGCAGCGAACGGTCCGGTCTCGAAACCTCGCGCGAAATCCTCGTCGCTCATTTTCAGCAACGGGCCGAAAGCACCGGAGTACGCATTGTTGACCAGAATGTCCAGCCGGCCGAACCGCGAAACAACCTCGTCGACAACGCCGGGAATAGCCGTAGTATCCGCGACATCGCACTCGAACGGCTCCGCGGAACCTCCCCGCTCACGCACGAGGCGACAGGTCTCGTCGAGTTTGCCGCGCGTACGCCCGAGAACCGCGACCGACGCCCCCTCCCCTGCCAGCGCCAGCGCGATTCCTTGCCCGACGCCTTGTCCGGCACCCGTCACCAGGGCCACCCGGCCCGCGAGCGTGTTCATCGGCCTCCTTCGTCTGGGGCAACCGGTCGCGCGACGTGTTTCGCCACGAAAATGCCGTCGGCGGAAACGCAAACCTGGCCGCCGGCGAGAATTTCGCCGGTGGTGTGGATCCGGCGGCCCTCGCTGGATTGCTGCCGCGCGCGAATCGTCAGTTCCTCGAACAGCGGGGTCGTCCGGTGGTAGCGGACGCTGAGCGTGCCGGTCATCCCGTCCGGCCCGGGCCCCCAGCTGTTGGCGACGCCGAGCGCGTGATCCAGCAGCAGCGCGGAAATCCCGCCGTGCACGCAGCCCGGCGGACCCTGATAAGGCAGGCCGAGCGTCACGGTTCCGGTGACCGAGCCGTCCGGCAAACCGTGCAGGCGCAGCGGCGGCGCGAGCGCGTTTTCCGGGCCGGTAACGGGATCGTGGCGCGGTCGCCCGGCCCACATTCCGACGAACCGGTCTTGCCGCTCCGGCGCGTGTTCCTCGAGCTGGTCGGCGATCCGGTCGAGTTCGCGGGCGATCTCGGTCATCGGCGCGGCGCTGTCCGCACCCGCGTGCAGGAGCGCGCTGACCACCCGGCGGGCCGCCGCGACGGCAGCGTCGATGCCGTCGTCGTTCGGGACGGGCGACAACGGGACGTTTTCGGCGTAAGTCGTCATCAGTAGTGCGCCGCCGGGCGGAGGGTTGCCTCGGCGCCGCCGTCGACGTAGACGACCTGGCCGGTGATGTGCGTGGTCGCGGCGTCGGCGAAGTACGCGAGGACGCGCGCGACATCCTCCGCAGCCGCGTAACCGTGCAGCGGCATCGGGACTGCTTTGTCCATCACCGCTTTCATCTGCGGGTCGGCGAAAAGCCCGTCGGTCATCGGCGTCCGGACCACGCCAGGCGCGACCACGTTGACCGCGATTCCCGCGTCGGCCCAGCCGGGCGAAACCGACGTCCGGCGCGCCCATTGCGCGATCGCGGACTTCGAGGACGGGTACAGCTGGAGCGCGCGATTGTCCGCGATCGCCGCGCGGGCGGCGGTCAGCGCGGCTTGCTCGTCGCCGCGCAGGCAGGCGTCGACCACGGCGGGGTCGTTCGGCTGGGTCCCGGAGATCGAGCCGACCAGCACGACCCGCGGCGCCTCGGATTTCGCGAGCAGCGGCTGCAGGGCTTCGATGAACTCGGTGCTGCCGAAGTAGTTCACCGTGACCATGGCTTCGCCGGGATTCGACGTGCCGGCGCAGGTCACCACGGCGTCCACCGGCCCGGTGCGCTTGCCGACCTCCTCGGCGGCAGCGGCGCGACCGTGCGGGGTCGAAAGGTCCGCGTCCACGTCGCTGCCCGCGAGGTCGACGCCGAGGACCCGGTCGCCGCGTTCGGCGAGGAGACCGCTGAGCGCCGCCCCGATCCCCGAACTCGCTCCGGTGACGACGACGGTGCGCGGCATGAGGGCCTCCTGAGGTGGGGTTCCGGGAACGGCCCCGACGCTACGAGGACTCAGCCCGGCGCGGCGGTCCCATCCCGGTCACCGGGAGAACCCGGCCCGCCCAGCCCCGCCAGCAGCAACCGGCAAGCCAGCACCGTGTCCGCCTCCGCCTCCTCGGCGGTGATGTGCCCGTTCAGCTGGGAGGTCAGCACGCCGTACCAGGTCTGCTCGATCAGCCGGACCAGACGTCGGTCGTGCTCGCTCGCCTCGGCCACCCCGGCGACGCGCAGGATCAGGTCGGCGAACTCGACCGTCGCGGCCATGTTCGGCGACTCCCCCGCGACGGTCGCGTTGTTCGACTGCAGCATCGCCTGCGCGAGCCGCGGCCGTTCCAGCAGGCGGCGGGCGGCGTCGACCAGCACGCGCGCGACCGCCTCGGCCGGTTCCTGGCCGGGTTCGACCGGGACGCTGTTGCGGTCCAGCTGCTCGACCTGGCTGTGCAGCAGCGCGGTGAACAGGACCGTCTTGGACGGGAAGTACCGGTAGAGCGTGGCGATGGCGACGCCGGCGTCGCGGGCGACGTCGAGCATCTGGATCCGGTCGAGGCCGTGCTCGGCGCCGTGGTCCGCGGCCGCTCGCAGGATGCGGCGGTAGCGCTCCTGCTGCGCGGGCGAACTCGGCGTGGCCGGCGCCCGGTTTTCGGCGACTCTCGGCACCGCGACTCCTCCGCTCGTGATCAGGCCATTCTCGCGCACGATCCTCCCATCGGGGGCCGCCGCTACCGGTGAGTGGGATGACCGCGCCCCGGCGCGCCGCGGATGCGGTTGGCTCGCCGGGTCGCGACGACTTGGAGGACTCATGGCTTTCGACGACCAGTTCGACGTGGTGGTGGTCGGGTCCGGCGCGGGCGCGCTGACCGGCGCGTACCTCGCTGCCCGGGCCGGGTTGCGCACCGCGGTGGTCGAGGCCGCGGACCGGCTCGGCGGCACTTCCGCGTACTCCGGCGCGGCCTGCTGGCTGCCCGGCACGCAGGTCCAGGAGCGGTTCGGGGTCGCGGATTCCACCGCCGCCGCGCGCGAGTACCTGCGCGCGCTGCTCGGCGAGGACCGGACCGGGCGGCAGGAGGCGTTCCTGGCGAAGGCGCCGGAGCTGGTCGCGACGCTGGAGGCGGATCCGGCGCTCGAGTTCGAATGGCGGGCGTTCCCGGACTACTTCGACCGGCCCGGCCGCGTCCCCGGCGGACGCTCGTTCGTCCCGGTCGACCTGCCGCTGTCCGAGCTGGGCGAACGGGCCGAGCTGGTGCGTCCGCCGGTCGACCGCGACCGCGCCGGTCGCGGGCACCGCGACGCCCCGTTGGACGGCGGCCGCGCGCTGATCGGCCGGCTGCTGCTGGCCTTCGACGCGACCGGCAACGGCACTGTCTTCACCGGTACGCCGGTCGACGAGCTGGTGGTCGAGAACGGGCGGGTCGTCGGCGTCGGACCGCGGCGGATCGGGGCGACCTACGGCGTCCTCATCGGCGCCGGCGGGTTCGAGCGGAACGCGGACCTGCGGGAACAGTCCGGCGTGCCCGGCTCGGCGGCGTGGTCGATGGCACCAGCGGAAACGAACCGCGGCCAGGTCCTGGCGGCGGCGATCGCACTGGGTGCGGCCGTCGACCTGATGGACGAGGGCTGGTGGTGCCCGGGAATCGCGATGCCGGACGGCGGCGCGTCGTTCACGCTCGGCTTCCGCGGCGGACTCGTCGTCGACCGCGACGGGCGGCGCTACGCGAACGAATCGCTGCCATACGACCAGATGGGTCGTGAGATGGCAGCGGACCCGGCGCGACGGGTCCCGTCGCACATCGTGTTCGACAGCCGCGAGGGCGGTCGGCTGCCCGCGATCGCGTTGCCCGGCGGACGGCCGGACGACCACCTGGCGGCCGGCACCTGGGTGGAAGCGGACACGCTCGCGGAGCTGGCGAAGCTGATCGACGCGCCCGAGTTGCCCGAGACCGTTGCCCGGTTCAATTCTTTCGCCGAAGCCGGGCACGACGCGGATTTCGGCCGTGGCGAGGACGAATACGCACGGCACTTCGCGAATCCGGTGCTGGTCCCGGTGGATCGCCCGCCGTTCCGCGCCGCCCGGCTGGTGCTGTCGGACTTGGGCACGAAGGGCGGCCTGGTGACCGATCCGGACGCCCGGGTGCTGCGCGAGGACGGTTCGGCGGTGGAAGGCCTTTACGCGGTCGGGAATTCAGCGGCTTCCATGACCGGCGGTTACTACCCGGGGCCGGGTATTCCGTTGGGCACGGCGATGGCTTTCGCGGCCCGGGCGGTCGACGATCTGGTGGCACGGGCCGGAAGCTGAGCCGGAGCCGGAATTTTTGAGGAACGATCGTTCTTGACTGATCGTTCCTCAAAAGGCTACCGTCAGGACATGGGCAGGCGAAGGGCATTCGACGAGGACGAGGTGGTGCGCGCCGCCGTGGGGTTGTTCGGCGGCCGCGCGTACGACGGAGTGTCCGTCGACGACCTCGTCACGCACCTCGGCGTGCACCGCAACAGCTTGTACAAGACGTTCGGCAGCAAGCGCGGCCTCTATCTGGCCGCGCTGCGCCGCCATCTCGCCGACGACGTCCGTCCCCTGGCCGGAGCGCTCGCCGCGGCGCCGGACGCCGCGACGGCGCTCCGGCTCGTCGCGTCGGCCGACCTCGGCCTGCTGCTGCTCGCGGCGGTCGAACGGGCGCCGGCCGACGAGGAGGCGGCTGCCGAGGTCGCCGAGGCGCTGGCCACGCTCGACCAGGCGATCGCCGACGCGCTCGGCATCTCCACCGCACTGGCCGCCGCCCTCACGTCCGCCGCACTGGGCCTCCACCTGCGCGGCGACCCCGGCGACCCGGGCACCGCGCTGGCCAACTGCTCGATCCCCTTAACTGACAAGGAAAAGACATGGCATTGGTCACCATCGACGGCGGCAACCTCGTCGTCGTGATCGAAGGTCTCGACAAGCTGTGGGCCTTCAAGAGCAGCCTGACCATCCCGCTGGCCAACGTCCGCGGCGCGACCGCGGACCCCGGCATCGCCGCCGACCCCAAAGGGATCCGCGCGCCCGGAGCCCACGTGCCCGGCGTGATCACGGCGGGCACGTTCCACCTCGACGGCGAAAAGGTTTTCTGGGACGTCAAGGATCCGGCGAAGGCCGTCGTGCTCGAACTCGCCGACGAGCGCTACGCCCGCCTCGTCCTCCAAGTCGACGACCCGCGCGCGACCGTCGCACTGGTCGAGAAGGCGCTGCGCTGATGCTCTCCCACCTCGCAGCAGTCGCACTGACCATGGCCGCCCCCGTCGCGGCGGCGCCCGATCTCGTGCCCGCTGCCGACCGCGAAATCGTCTTCACCGTCGAGGGGACGCCGACGTACGGCACCCTGCACGTTCCCGCGCACCGGGCCGGCCAACGTTTGCGCGCCGCGCTCCTGCTGCCCGGCAGCGGCCCCACCGATCGCGACGGCAACCAGCCGCGCATGTCGCCGAACACCCTGGCGCAGGTAGCTGATGCGCTCGACCGCGACCGGGTCGTCACGCTGCGGTTCGACAAGTACGGAACCGGCGCCACCGGGCTCGGCGCCTACCGCGACCATCCCGAAACACTCGACTATCCGGCGTTCGTCCGTCAGGCGAAAGCCGCCTACGAGACGTTGCGCGAACAGCCGGAGACAGCACCGCACGCGCTGACTGTCGTCGGGCACAGCGAAGGCGCGATGACCGCGCTGCTGCTCGGCGGCTCAGTCCGTCCCCGTCCGGCCGGCCTGGTGCTGCTGCAACCCCAAGCCCTCCGCTTGCTGGACCTGGTCGCGCTCCAGCTGCACGCCCAGATCGCCGAGGCGGCCCGCCACGGCCAGCTCGACCCCGAGCAGCAGCGGACTGTCGACGCGGCGATCGACGCCGCCGTCACCGCCCTGCGCGAACACCGGCCGGTCGACGCCACCGGCCTGCCGCCCGCCGTCGCGCAGCTGTTCCAGGGCTTCCAAGGGCAGAACGGCCGGTTCGTGGACAGCGACGACGCCGTCTACCCGCCTGCCACCGCCGCGGCGCTGCGGCCGGGGACCAGGGTGCTGCTTACCTGTGGCACGAATGACGCGCAAGTTCCTTGCGCTACAACGGATGCGCTGACCGTCGCCCTGCGCCGCGCGCACGTCGGCGGACCGGGCCGGGTGCGGCTGCCCGGAGTGGACCACCTGCTGCACGACGCCGGCCATCCGGATACGCCCGCGCCTGCTGTGCTCGACGCCCTGCATCGATTTGCGGGGCGCTGAGGGGTCGTGAGTGGCGATCGCGGTGCTAACCGGGATCGCCACTACACCCACCCTCACTGCGGCGAAGTGAACGCCGCCAACTGCTCCGACCCGGACCAGTCGTGCCCCCAATAACTGTCCCGCGTGATCTCCTCCGCCGTATAGAACCGCTCGTCCACCAGCATTCCCTCGGTCCCGTACTCCAGGTCCCACCCGCCAGGCGCCCGGACGTAGAACGAGACCATCTTGTCGTTCGTGTGCCGCCCCAGCGTCGAGGACACCGAGAATCCGCGTTTGCCGACCTCGTCCAGGGCTCGGCCGACCGCGTCGAGGGAGTCGACCTCGACCATCAGGTGCACCAGGCCGGGCGGTTCGCCGTGCGGGGCCGGGCAGATCGCCAGGCTGTGGTGGCGCTGGTTGACGCCCATGAACCGCACCCGGCGGGGTTTCTGGTCCGGGGCCGCGCCGCCCATCGCGACCGCACCGCGCGGGAGGAAGCCGAGCACCTCGGTGTAGAACGTCTCGACCTCGGCGAAGCTCGTCGTCGGCAGCACGACGTGGCCCATGCCCTGCGCGCCGGTCACGAACTGCTGCGTCCACTTCGTCCGCACCGGGTCGTGGTCGAGGACCGGGCCGAAGAACACCTCGACCGGGGTGCCGGACGGGTCGTCGAAGGTGAGCGCCGAATCGACGCGGCGTTCGCGGCATTGCTGTTCCGACAACACTTTCACCGCGGTACCGGACGCCTCCACCGCGCGCCCGACGGCGGCCAGCGCGAACTGGTCGCGCACCTCCCAGCCGACCGCGAGCACGCGGTCGTCCTCGCCGGGCAGCACGATCAGCCGTGCCTCGCGCTCGTCCATCCGGAGGTACAGGCCGTCGGCGACCGGGCCGGCCGACTCGGCGAAGCCCAGCGCCTCCACGGTCAACTCGCGCCAGCGCGGCACGTCCCGGCTCTGGACCCGGAGGTATCCGAGCCCTCGGATCTCGGTCATGGCGAAACTCCTTGCGGGGTGGGGAAAATCAGATCATGGACAGCATCGGTCCGGGCGGCGGCTCGACGTCGAGGTCGGTCAGCGCGGACGCGTGGAACACCGAACCGGGCACGTGGATCGCGTGCGCCAGGCCCATGTGGCCGTCGCGCCAGAACCGCTGGATCGGGTTGTCCATCCGCAGGCCGTTGCCGCCGCTGCGGGCGACCACCTCGTCCATCGCGCGCACCGCCCGCCACGCCGCGGCGACCTGGGTGCGGCGCGACGCGGCACGGTCCGCGAGCGTCGCCGGCTCGCCGGCGGCGGCCTTGTCGTAGAACCGGGAAACGTTGTCCAGCATGGCGATTCGCGACGCTTTGATCTCCTCGGCGGCGGCGCTGATCGCGTACAGCACGTACGGATCGTCCTTCACCCGGGTGCCGGTGATTTGCACGCGCGTGCGTTGATATGCCAGATGCGCGGCCAACGCACCTTCCGCGATGCCGATCACCGCGGACGTGATGCCGAGCGGGAAAATCGTCGTGAACGGGACGCCGTACGTCGGGTTGGCGCGACCGGATTCCCGCAGCGCGCTGCCGTCGGTCATCCGGCTGAACGGCACCGCGCGGTACTCCGGGACGAACGCGTCCTTGACGACGATGTCCTTGCTGCCCGTGCCGCGCAGGCCGACGACGTCCCAGGTGTCCTCGACGATTTCGTAGTCCGCGCGCGGCAGGATCACGTGGTAGTTCCGGGGCGGCTGCACCACATTGCCGTCCGCGTCGCCGAGGAAACCGCCGAGGAAAATCCAGTCGCAATGGTCGGTTCCGGACGAGAACTGCCACCGTCCATTGAAGACATACCCGCCGTCGACCGGCTTCAGCACACCCATCGGCGCATACGGCGAAGCGATCCAGGTGTCGTTGTCCGCACCCCAGATTTCTTCCTGCACGCGACGATCGCAGAGCGCCATTTCCCACGGGTGGACGCCGACGATCCCGGCGACCCAGCCCGTCGAACCGTCGAGCGAAGCCAGCCGCATCACCGTTTCCGCGAATTCGCGCGGATGCGCTTCCGCACCGCCGTAATCGGCGGGCTGGAGCATTTTGATCGCGCCGGTTTCCCGGAGCACCTTCGCCGCTTCGTCGGCGAGCCGGCCGAGCCGCTCGTTTTCCGGTCCGAGCGCGGCGATCTCTTCGGACCGTTCCTCGACGGCGGCAAGAGCGGGATGGGTCATGGCGCTTCCCTTTCTCCGGTCCGGATACGGTGCGGTCCCGGCTGCCCTGAGCCTCCCAGCGGAACCCGCGAGCGCGCGGGTGCGCTCCCGGTCAACGGGATCAGGGCCGCGGCACCTGGTTCCGCACTACCTTGCCGGTCACGTTGCGCGGCAACGGTTCCGTCCCGATCCGCCACCGCGACGGGACCTTGTAATACGCCACCCGCTCGGCCGCAAACGCCCGCAGCTCCTCCGCGTCGACCGGTGCCGAGACCACCACGACCGCAGCCACTTCCTGCCCCAGGTCGACATGCGGTACGCCCAGCACAATGCATTCCCGCACCGCCGGGTGTTCCGCGAGCACGTTCTCCACCTCGGCCGGATAAACGTTCTCCCCGCCGTGCAGGATCAAATCCGAACGCCGTGCGGTGAGCCGGAGCAGCCCCTCGGAAAGAACCCCGATGTCCCCGGTGTGCAGCCACCGATCGGAGTCGATAGCGGCCGCGGTGGCCTCGGGGTCTTCCCAATAGCCGAGCATCGTGAACGGACTGCGGACGCAGATCTCCCCCGCGCTGCCGTCCGGCATCACCTCGCCGAACGCGTCCCGGATCTCCAGTTCCACCGTCGCGATGGGACGCCCGACAGTACCGGGGAAAGCGGCCAGATCATCCGCATTGGCAACGGAAATCGCCGTGGACGATTCCGTCAGCCCGTAACTGTCGACTAATCCCTGTTCCGCTATCGGGAGTTCCGCGCGCAGCCGTTGGTGAAAGGCTGGTGAAGAAGGAGCAGCACCGAGCGTGAACGCAGTCAGCGAGGAAAGGTCATACCGCTCGAGGTCGCCGTGTTCCAGCAGCCGGTGCGCCATGGTCGGCACGACGCCCCAGTTCGTCACCCGCTCAGCCTCGACCAATCGCAGCACCCGCTCCGCGTCGAAACCGCCCTGGTGCACCACAACCGCGCTGCCGTCGGCGAGCCGGGGCACCACCAGGTTGTGCAGTCCGGCGATGTGGAACAGCGGCACCCCGAGCAGGTACCGCCGCGCGGACGGCTCCGCCGGGTCGCCGAGCGCACGGGCGATTTCGCTGTTCAGGCGGTGAAACTCGATCACCGACGTCAGGTTCCGGTGCGTGTGCACTGCGCCTTTCGGCCGTCCGGTGGTGCCGCTGGTGTAAAGGATGACTGCCGGATCGTCCTCGGCCACAACGCACGAAGGCAGCGGTACCTCCCGGCGCGCCAGCCGGGGAATGTCCTCCTCGACGGTCAGCACCGGAACGCCGTCCAGCAGCGCCGCCCGCTTCGAGTCGGCGACCACCAGAGACGGTCGGGTATGACCGAGCGCGTACGCCAGCTCCCGCCGTGACCACCACGCGTTGTAGCCGACCGCGATCGCGCCCAGCGACACGGTCGCCCAGAACGCGACCACCCACTCCGGACTGTTCGCGGCCGCGATCGCGACCCGATCGCCCTTTCCGATCCCGTATTCGTCGCGAAACGCACCCGCCACCGACGCCACCTGCCGGGCGTGTTCGGCGAAGGTGATCCGACGGTCAGCCGTCACCAGATACTCGCGTTCACCGTGCCGCGCCGAAGCCGCGAGCACCTCCCCCAGCGACCGCGCGCGATGGGCGAACACCGTCATCGGCACGCCCAGCACCTCTTCGGTGCGCAGTTCGCACGGCCCGCCGGGCGCGGTCAGCGCCTGCCGAGGATCAGCGGAGAGGCTCATCCAAGGTCTCCCTCCTCGCACCGGTGCGGGCGTGATTGTGCCTGCTCGCAGCGGGGAGCGCCGGGCCGATTCCAGTGACCGGGACCGGCTCAGCGGAACGCTGGCTCGCCGTACGCGCCCTGCCGCAGCAGCCCGGGCGACTCGGCCCGGCCGTCGAGAACCCGGTTGGTGCGCCGGTTGACCTTCCAACCCTCGTCGGTGCGGGCAAGCGCCCAATGGTTCGCGGTGGCGCGCCGGATGACAAAGCGGTCGTCCTGATATACCACCATCAGCGAGTGGCAGACCGCGATCGCCGTGTCGCCGTCGACGGTCACGTGCGGCGGGCCGACGAAATGCGCGCATCCGCCGGAGATCCAGCCCTGGTGGGCGCTCGACCGCACCATCCGGGCCAGCTGCTCCCGGCCTTCGAGGTAGATCTCGTCGACGTCGTACGCGCCGTCCTCGGTCCACAGCGCGGCGACGTCCTCGGCCGCGCCGGCGTCGACCAGCGGACCGTACGCGGCGATCAGCCTGCTGATCTCGCGTTCGTCCTCCAGCCGCGCGAGCCGCGCCTCCAACTGGGCGATCCGGTCCACTTCAGACCTCGCTTCCTAGCTCGGCGAGCGCTTCGAGCTGCTCGCGGTAGTGGTCGGCCGAGTGCGCGGCGATCCGCGCGCTGATCGTCGTCGCCCCGGCCTCGACCACCCGGGTCAGCCGCTCCCGGCAGGAGGCCGCGCCGGGGTCCAGCGGCCGTCCGGGCGACAGCACGACCTGGAAGCCCTCCGGCAGCGCGACCGTGCCGAGCATCCGGCGCAGATCTGCCAGCGACAATCCGAACGGGACCCAGCCGTCAGCGAGCTCCACCGCCCGCCGGAGCGAGCGCTTGGTTCGGCCGCCGATCCACAGCGGGACTTTCGCCTGGACGGCATGCGGTTCGACGATCATCCCGCCGAAGTCGTAGTGCGGTCCGCGGTACTCCGGCAGCCGCTGCGACAACGCGGCCCGCAACGCCCGGAGCGCATCGTCGGCCCGCTCGCCGCGCTGTTCGAACGGCGCGCCCAGCAGGTCGAACTCCTCCCGCAGCGATCCGACGCCCAGGCCGAGCACGAGTCGTCCGCCGCTGACCGTGTCGAGCGTTCCGTAGCGCTTCGCGATCTCCAGCGGGTGGTGATATCCCAGCACGAGGACCTGCGTGACCAACCGGATGCGGCTGGTACGAGCAGCCAGGAAGCCGAACGTCGCGAGCGGATCCCAGTACGTCGAGCCGCGCTGCTCCGCCACCTCCACCGGCACCGCGACGTGCTCGCTGCACGTCAGGTGATGGAAGCCGAGGCGGTCCGCGGTCTCCGCGATCCGCGCCAGGTCTTCGATGCCCGCGCTGTCCTCCCAGGCGTTCGGATCCCCCGGCAGCCGGGTCACCACGGGGCTCACGAGGCCGATGTCCATGCCGCCATGCCTACCGGCCGCCGCGCCGGCGCGTGCGGGTCCTCCCGCTGATCGGGAGCCGTGCCGCACTCGTGACCCGCCGCGTGTTGACGCTCCGGGAGGCCGCCGTGTTACCGTCAAAACTAGAAATGATTTCAATTCGTCCGCGAGGAGCACAGCATGACGGTGGTCGCGATCGAAACGGACTCCCTCGGCACGGATGTCGCGCGGGACCGCGCCCTGCCGCCGTCGATGGTCGAGCGGATGACGCTGATCCTCGACGCCTTCGACGCGCCGAGCACCCGGCTCACCCTCGAGCAGGTCGCGCGCACGACCCATCTCCCCCGTTCGACCGCGCACCGCATCCTCGACCAGCTCGTGCGGCTGCAGTGGCTGTCTCATTCGTCGTTCGGCTACGCGCTCGGCGCACGGGCGCTGAACCTCGGCGGCACCGGCGGCAACCACCTCGAACTGCGCGAGGCGACCGCGGCTGTGCTGCACGAACTGCAGTTGCGCACCGGGATGGTCGCGCACCTGGCGATCCTCGACGGCGCTGACGTCCGGTATCTCGACAAGGTCGGCGGCCGGTTCGCTGCGGTCGTCCCGTCGCGCGTCGGCGGCCGGGCGCCCGCGCAGTGCACCGCGCTCGGCAAGGCGATGCTCGCGTGGCTGCCCGCCGAACAGGTCGAGGACCGGGTCATGCCGACGCTCGGCCGCCAGACCAGCCGCACGATCTGCGACATGGTGACGCTGCACCGCGAACTCGGCCGGATCCGCGACCGCAACGGCCTCGCCTTCGAACGCGGCGAATGCTTCTCTGACATCTCTTGCGTCGCCGCTGCCATCCGAGGACCGGAAGGACCCGAGGCGGCGATCTCTCTCGTCGGCGACGCCCAGACCGCACTGGAGCGTGTCGCACCGCTCGTCGTGGTCGCCGCGCGGCAGGTCACCCAGGAGTTGTACCCGATGGTCCGGCTGCGCACCGCCGAGCCTGCCTGGAACTGACAGTCCACAGAGGACTCTCGGTCACCGGGACGTCACCGGCCTCGGGGCCGCCCGCCGTTCTACGTTCAGCCTCGCAGAAGCGGGGCACTGGAAGGAGATCCGACGATGACCACAGTGGAGCCGGCACCGGACGAGGTCCGCGTGATCGAGGCCGGCGCGGCGCCCACGCGGTTCGCCCGCGGGTGGCACTGTCTCGGGCTGGCCGAGAGCTTCGCCGACGGCAAGCCGCATCCGATCACCGCGTTCGGGCAGAAGCTCGTGGTGTTCGCCGGCGAGGACGGCAAGCTCAACGTGCTCGACGCGTACTGCAGGCACATGGGCGGCGATCTGTCGCAGGGCACGGTGAAGGGCAACGAGGTCGCCTGCCCGTTCCACGACTGGCGCTGGGGCAGCGACGGCCGGTGCAAGCAGATCCCCTACAGCCGCCGGGTTCCGCTGCGGGCGCGCACCGCCGCGTGGACGACGATGGTGCAGGACAAAATGTTGTTCGTCTGGAACGACCCCGAGGGCAATCCGCCGCCCGCCGACGTCGTCATCCCGCGCATCGAGGGCGCCACGCGCGCCGACTGGACCGACTGGACCTGGTACGAAACGCACGTCGACACGAACTGCCGCGAGGTCGTCGACAACGTCGTGGACATGGCGCACTTCTTCTACGTCCACTTCGCTTTCCCGACCTACTTCAAGAACATCTTCGAAGGACACGTCGCCACCCAGCTGCAGCGCGGGACTTCGCGGGAGGACGTGCGTCCGCCCGCGAAGGACGGCCAGCCGAAGGCGCTTGGCAACACCTCCGTCGCCTCGTACTACGGGCCGTCTTTCATGATCGACGAGCTGACATATCACTACGAGGGCATGGACATCGACGCCGTCCTCATCAACTGCCACTACCCCGTCACGGCGAATTCGTTCAAGCTGCAGTACGGGATCATCGTGAAGCGCACCGACAAGCTCTCCGGCGCCGAGGCGGAGGAAACCGCGCGCAAGATGGGCGATTTCATCCGCATCGGGTTCGAGCAGGACGTGCAGATCTGGAAGAACAAGACCCGGATCGAGAACCCGTTGCTGTGCGAGGAGGACGGTCCGGTCTACCAGCTGCGGCGCTGGTACGAACAGTTCTATGTGGACGTCGCGGACGTCACGCCGGAGATGACCGAACGGTTCGAGTTCGAACTGGACACCGCGAAGCCGAATGCCGCGTGGCGCAAGGAGGTCGAGGAGAACCTCGGCCGCCGGACCGGCGAGCGCGTCTGATGGCCGTCCGCCCCGACAACCGGCTGCTGGACGAGCCGATGCGGCCGGTCCGATGCGGAACGTGCGAGGCTTGGCTGAAGGTGCGCAAGAGCAGCTGGTATCAGACGAGCATCCAGTGGGATACCACGGCTTCCGAGCGCTGTGTCGAACGATCCGCCTGTGCGGAGGACCTGTTCCGCGGCTGTCGCGCGCTCCAGGATTCGATTGACCGGGCGGTTGCGGACGGGGGAATTCCGGTGGCCGGCGAATGAGCACGCACGAGAAGTACGGGCCGTGGGCGGTCGTCGCGGGCGGTTCGGAGGGTGTTGGCGCGGCGTTCGCGCACCAGCTCGCCGAGGCCGGGATCAATCTGGTGCTCATCGCGCGCAAGCCTGAGCCGTTGGCGGAAACTGCGGCGGCGGTCGAAGCGCGGGGTGTGGAAGTCCGCACTGTGCAAGCGGATCTGCTCGATCCGGAGGCGCTTTCGGCGATCCGGGAAGTGACAGACGGGCTTGAGGTCGGTTTGCTGATCTTCAACGCTGGCGCGAACAGTTACGGGCACGAGTTCGTGACCGGGGATTTGTCGAAGGTGCGCGGAGTAATCGATCTGAACATCACCGCGCAGCTCGCGTTGACACATCACTTCGGCGCGCTGATGGCAGCACGCGGGCGAGGTGGGATCTTGCTGGTCGGCTCGCTGGCGGGGTATCTCGGGCAGGCGGAGATCAGCGTGTATTCCGCGGTGAAGGCGTTCGGCCGGGTGTTCGCCGAGGGGCTGTGGCTGGAGATGCGGGACCGCGGCGTCGACGTGCTCGAACTGGTGCTGGGGGTCACGCGGACTCCGGCGATGGAGCGGGCCGGGCTGGCGTTCGACCTGCCCGGGCTCAACGTGGCCGAACCGGAGGACGTCGCGCGGGAGGGTCTGGCACACCTCGCGGACGGGCCGGTGTGGGTCGCGGGCGGGAACCTCGCCACCGCGGAGAAGCGCAGCGGATTCCCGCGTGCCGAACTGGCGCTCGCCGCGCACGAGGCAACGCGAAAGCTGCTCCCGGCGCGGTAATTCACGCGGAGGAAGGGGCGGACTCAGGCCGAGTCCGCCCCTTCTTTCGTCAGGAACCCGCTGACCGCGGAGTGGAAGCCAGCCGGGTCTTCCATCCACGGCAGATGACCGGCTGGCAACTGGACGCGCGACACCATAGGCAAGGCGCGTTCCAGCGAGTCCACCGCCGAGCGCGGCCGGATGTCCGCTGTTCCGTCCACGATCAGGGTCGGCACCTTCAACCCTTCGCACTGACCACGCAGGTCCGGCCAACGCTCGCGGTTCAGCGCCGCGTTGCACTCGAAATTGACGCCGAACCACGGGTCAGCCATGGCTTCGGCGTGCTCCAGGGCGCGTTCCCGGCCGGCGAATTCCGCTGACCATTGCAGGACGCAGTACTCCCGGTCTTCCTCCGCGGTGCGGTCCTTGGCTGCCAACGATTCCCACCGCATCAGGCGGTTTCCCAGAGAGTTGCGGAGGTTGCGTTCGTAGTCCGCGTGCCAGGTCGAGTCGTCGTCGATTCCGGTGCCGGAGACGTAAACCAGCTTCGCCACGCGATCCGGGTGCGCCAGCGTGTAGCGCAACGCCAGCTGCGCGCCCCACGAGTGGCCGAGCAGCGCGACGCGGTCCCAGCCGAAATGGGCTCGGACCGCGTCGAGATCGGCCACTGTCGTCTCCACCGAGTACGGTCCCCGCCGCTCCGACTGGCCGCATCCGCGCTGGTCCCAGCGACAGACGGTCGCGGCTGCCGAAAGGTCAGCCGCGACGTCCGCCATCATGTCCCACAACCCCGGGCCGCCGTGACAGAAGACGACCGGTTCGCCGTCGCCCGTCTTCGCCGCCCAAAGCCGGATACCGTCTTCCGTCCGCACCGCGTGCTCCACGCGACGCAGTATGCCGCTGTCAGGCCCGCGCGACCGCCACCCGGGCAGCCGTGTCGCTTTCCTCGACCAGCCCGCCCTGCGCGGGTTTGCGCCCGTGCTTCATCACCAGGATGATCGCCACCCCGACGACGCCGACGACACCCGCCCACAGGTACGACTGGGTGAACGCGGCGTCGCCGTAGATCACCGCGTGCGACTGGGGCAGCGTCATCCGGACGTGCCCGGACATGATCGCCCCGGTCACCGTCACCGCGGCCGACGCCGCCAGCATCGCGATCACGCCGGCAATGCAGTTGCCCGCGCCGCCGAGCCGCGCGGGCAGGGCGTCCTGCAACAGGTTCGCGTTGGAGGAATGCAGGAACCCGACCGCGAACCCGGCGACGAAGCTGGTGATCGCGACCTGCCACTGCACGGTGAACATCCGCGAGCCGAGGAACATCACCACGAGGAAGCACAGGCTGGACGCGAGCAGCACCTGCCGCGCGCCGATCCGCTTCGACAGGTAGCCGCCGAGCGGGCCGACGACCATGCCGACGACGCCGAGCGGGAACGTCCACAGTGCCAGTTGCAGCGCGGAAAGGCCGACGCCGTAAGTGTTTCCGGGGATGTGCGGGGTCTCGAACATGGTCGGGCTGAGGATGCTGTGCGCGTTCATCATGTACGACACCAGCCCGACCGCGACCACCGTCGGCAGGAATTTGCGGCCGACGAGCACCCGCAGGTCGATCAGCGGTTCCTTGGCCTTCAGTTCGCGCAGCACGAACGCGGCCAGCAGCAGCACCCCGAGACCGAACGCGCCGGCAGTGGTCGTCGAGCCCCAGCCCCAGGTGCCGCCCTTGCCGACCGCCACGAGCAGAATGCCAAGGCTCGCACCGAGCAGAATGGCACCGAGAATGTCGAACGACGATTTCACCCGCACCGTGCTTTCCGGAACCAGCCACGCGTGCAGCGGAAGCAGCACGCCGACGTAGATGACCATGAACCAGAACACGCTGCGGAAACCGAAATTGTCGATCAGCGCTCCGGCGAGAAACGGCCCGGCGACCGCGCCCATGCCGATTCCGGTGACCACCGAACCAAGCGCGATCGGCACGTAAGACCGCGGGATGACGTCGCGGACGAGTGCGTAGGAAATGTTCACGATGCCGACCAGGCTGCCCTGCAGCAGTCGGCCGATCAGCAGCACGGCGAACACGTCGGTGGTCGCGCAGAGGATGCTGCCGAGCAGGAAGATCGCGCCCATCACGAGGATGATCCGCTTCTTGCCGTAGCGGTCGGCAGCCTTGCCCGCGAGCGGCAGCACGACCGCGCCGGCGAGGGTCACCACCGAGGCCGCCTGCGCCACGTCGAGGGTCCGGAAATGCGCGGCCATCCCGGGCAGCGCCGGGTACACCATAAGGATTTCGAAGGTGGCGATTTCGGAGAGCAGAATGATCAGCGCGCAGACCGCGATGATCCGCCCGCGGGAAACAGGTCCGTTCGCCGGATTCAGGTCGAGTGCCATGCCGGTCCCTTTCCAGAAGTGATCGGGGGAATCCCCGCCGGAATACGAGGTCCCGCACTGATGAGGCCGGAATCGACGTGAGCGTAATCACGGCCGCCGCACCGCCCTCGCACGATCCCGCTCACCGGGAGTCCGCGTCAGATGCGCGACATTGACGACCACGTCGATGCCACCGAGGCCGGGACGGCGGCCGAGACCACGGACCGGTCCATGCCCACCTCACGGAACCTCGTACGTAACCTTGACCTCGTCCGTCCTAGGCCGGGCCTGACAGGCCAGGATCAACCCCTCCGCAAGATCCCGGTCATCCAGGACTTCGTTGTGCGCCAGATCCACTTCACCGCGCACGAGCACGCAAGCGCAGGCGCTGCACGCACCCTCCCGGCACGAGAACGGCGCGTCCAAACCGGCCGCCAACAGGACGTCGAGCAACGCATTCTCCCGGGGCCAGCGCAAGGTCAAAGTTTCCCCGTCAAGCTCGACTTCCACCGAGCTCGCAGGACCGGACTCGTCCACCGCCACCGCCGCGAACGGATCGCCTGTGAGCGACGTGAACCGTTCTACGGTAATGCTTTCCACTCCGAGTCCTTTAAGGACCATCGAAGCCAAATCCATGAACGGTCCTGGTCCACAAAGGAACGCTTCCCGATCTCGGTACGGCGCGGTCAACGCCCGAAGCCCGGCCTCGGTCGGCAATCCCTGCACTGACTCCAGCCAGTGCAGCACGGTCAACCGATCCGGATGCTCCTTCGCCAGCCGCAGCAATTCGTCCCGGAAGATCACCGACTGCTCGTCCCGATTCGCATACACCAGGGTCACATCCCCGGAACCGGCTCGCAGGCAGGATTTCAGGATCGACAGCACCGGTGTGATCCCGCTTCCGGCAGCGAGCAGCAACACGTCGGCGTCGAGCGAATGCGGCGTGAACGTGCCCGATGGCCGCAGCACCTCCAGCACAGTCCCCTCGACCGCGTTGTCCACCAACCAATTCGACCCGTACCCGCCCGCGGTGCGCTTCACCGTCATTCTCGCTGGCTCCTCGCAATGCGGGGAACTGCACAACGAATAGCACCGCGCGACACTGTCCTCAGTGGACGGGATCCGCACGGTGAGGAATTGCCCCGGCAAATAGGTGAAACTGCCGTCGATCGGTTCCAGGACCAGCGAATGCGCGTCAGCGGTCTCGCGGACCACCTCGGTCACCCGCACACGCATCGCGTTCATGCCGAGCGCGCGGCCGCGTGCTGCGCCGCAAGATAGCCGAAGACGATCGACGGGCCGATCGTCGCGCCTGGACCGGCGTATTCGTTGCCCATCACCGCGGCGGTCGTGTTGCCGGTGGCGTACAGGCCGTCGATCGCCGAGCCGTCCTCCCGCAGGACCCGGCTGTTCTCGTCGCACAGCAGGCCGCCCTTGGTGCCGAGGTCGCCGACCTCGATGCGGAACGCGTAATACGGGCCTCGCTCGATCACGTCGAGACAAGGATTCGGCAGCGTCGGATCGCCGTAATACCGGTCGTAGGCGGAATTCCCGCGACCGAAGTCCGCGTCCACTCCGGTGCGGGCAAAGCCGTTGAACCGCTTCACCGTTTCCGCCAATGCGTCGGCCGGAACGCCGATCTTCTCAGCCAGCCCGGCGAGGGTATCCGCACGGTGCGCGATGCCCGCCGCGTAGTACGGCTCCGGAATCGGCGCACCCGGCAAGATCTGCGCGAACGGGTACCGCGCCCGGGCTTTGGCGTCCATGACAAACCAGGCGGGCACGTGTCCGCCCTCGAGCTGGGCGTGCACGAAGGTGACGTACGGCGCGGACTCGTTGGTGAACCGCGTGCCCTCGGCCGACACGATGACCGAACGCGGGATCGACCGCTCGGACACCAGCGGCACGACCGCGCCGGACGGATGCCGCACCGACGGCATCCACCACGCGTCGTCCATCAGGTCGGTAGCCGCGCCGACGCCCAGCCCGGCCTCGATGCCGTCGCCGACATTCTCGCGCGCACCGCCGCTGTAGTCGTCCCACGCGGCTTCCGGTAGATAGCGTTTCCGCAGATCAGCACTGTGCTCGAAGCCGCCGGTCGCCAGCAGCACGCCACGGCGGGCACGGATCCGCCGCGGCGCGCCGTCGTGCTCGGCGACGATGCCGGTCACCCGGCCGTCCTCGACTACCAACTCGGTCATCGGCGACCGCAGCCACAGCGGAACCCCGGCGTCCTTCAACGCCATCCGCAACCGCGCGACGAGCGCACGACCGCCGGTCGCCATATGCCGGCGCCGTACCACGTTGGACGACACTCGCCAAGCGGCGATCACCGACGCCCACCGACCGCGCCAAGTCCGCTTCACCATCGCCAGATCGTGGTAATCCTTCGCGGTGACCCACAGGCCGAGCGGCCCCTTCATCGTGTTCGGCCGCTGGTACCGCTCGTCCTCGCCGAGCTGCCGGGTGTCGAACGGCTTCGCCTCGACCGACCGGCCGAGCGGACGACCGCCCTCCAGCTCCGGGTGGTAATCGGCGTAACCCTTCACCCAGAAGAACCGCAGCCACTTGCTTCGCTCCAGTAGCTCCATCGCCGCCGGACCGTGGTCCACATACGCGTCGAGCCGCTCAGCGGGCACCCGCCCCTCGGTGAGCAGATCGAGGTAGCGACGGATCGACGCACGGCTGTCGTCGTGCCCGGCCGCGCGCAGCGTCGGGTTGTTCGGGATCCAGATGCCGCCGCCGGAAATCCCGGTGGAACCGCCGTACATCGCGCCCTTCTCGACGACCAGCACGTCCAGCCCGGCCGCCGCGGCGGTCAGCGCCGCGGTCATCCCGCCGCCGCCTGAGCCGACGACGACGAAGTCGTATTCGGCGTCCCAGGCCATCACTCGCCGTCCTTCCGGAGCAGGAACGCGAGGACGGCGCTTTCCCACGCGTCCTTCTGCTCGATCATCGTCCAGTGGCCGCAGTTCGGGAGAATGTGCAGTTCCGCGTGGGGAATGGTGCGCATCGGAATCAGCGCCATGTCGAGCGGGCTGACCCGATCGTCGCGGCCCCACGTGATGAGCGTGCGGGCGCGGATCTTGCGCAGCGTCGCCCACAGCGGGGTGACGTCGAAAGCCGCGGCCGCCTGCGCCTGCAGCACCCCTTTGGCGTACATTTTCTTGGCGCTGGCCAAGGAATCCGGCGCGGTAGCCAGCCTCCACCGCTCCTCGATTAGCTCTTCGGTGATCAGGCCGCGGTCGAACACCATCGAGTTCAGCCACTGCACGAGCCGTTCGCGCGTCGGATCCTCGACGAACTCGGTCAGCAGATTGATGCCCTCGCCCGGGGCCGGGCTGAAGATGTTCGTGCCCATCCCGCCGACAGTCACCAGCCGGCGAACCCGGTCCGGATGCTCGATCGCGATGCGAGTGGCCACGAATCCGCCCATCGAGTTGCCGACCAGGTCAGCGGCGGCGATGCCGAGCCCGTCGAGCAGGTCGAGCACCGCGCGTTCGGCGGCGGGCATCGGCGGCGCGTCGACCGGATCGCTCACGCCGAAGCCGGGGAATTCCAGGATCAGGCACCGGAAATGCGCGGCGAACGACGGCAGGTTCTCGCGGAAGTTCTGCCATCCGGTCACGCCGGGACCGGATCCGTGCAGCAGCACGACCGGCGGGCCGTCGCCTGCTTCGTGGTAGCGCAGCACGCCCCGGTCGGTGCGAAGTTCGCGCAGCGTCGCGTCGTGGCTCAGTTCCGGCATGGCTGACCTCTTGCTCGTGGGTGCGGGATGCCGCCGAAGCTAGCCAGCCGCCGAACCCGCGCGCGGCGGAAGTCCCGGTCACCGAGAGAGCCGCGATCAGGGGTCGCCCGCGGCTTTTACCGTCAAGTCATGCAAGCCACCGAAGCACCGAGCCCGCTGGAGATGCGCCGCGCACTGAGCCGGTTCGCCAGCGGGGTCACCGTGGTGACCGGCGTCGACCACGACGAGGCGGTGGGATTCACCTGCCAGTCCTTCACATCGGTGTCGCTGGAACCGCCGCTGGTGCTGTTCTGCGCCGACCGCGGCGGCCGAGCGTGGCCGCGCATCCGCTCCGCCGGACGGTTCTGCGTCAACGTGCTCGCCGAACCGCAAACCGATCTCTGCACCCGCTTCGGATCCCGCCGCGGGCTTCGCTTCGAAGGACTGGATTGGGAGCTTTCCCGCTGGGGCACGCCGGAATTGCCCGGTGTCCTGCTGCGCGTGCACGCCGAGATCGAGACCGTGCACCGCGCGGGAGACCACGACGTCGTCCTCGGCCGGGTGCTCGCACTCGACCCCGGAACCGACGAACGGCCGATGATTTTCTACCGCGGCGATTTCGGCGTCGAAGGAAGTCCGGACGAGGTTCCGGGTTATCTCTGGGGGTGGAGCGACCGCTGAGCCGCGCCGACGGCGAAGCCTCGTCAGCGCGGCCTCGGTCGCCGCTCACGCGCGCGGGTTGAACGGATCGGCGATGCGGTTGCCGGTGTCGATCCACGCGGTTTTGACCTCGGTGTACTCCTCGATCGCGTGGAACCCGTTCTCCCGGCCGATGCCGCTTTCCTTGAACCCGCCGAACGGGGCCACGTAGTTCGTCTTGCGGTAGTTGTTCACCCAGACGCTGCCCGCACGCAGGCGGCGGATCATCCGGTGCGCGCGGGCGACGTCGCGGGTCCAGACGCCGGCCGCCAGCCCGAACGCGGTGTCGTTGGCGATGCGGACGGCGTCGTCCTCGTCCCGGAACTTGATGACGACGGCGACCGGCCCGAACACCTCCTCGCGGGCGATCCGCATGTCGTTGGCGACCCCGGTGAACACGGTCGGGCGGACGAACAATCCCTTGCTCAGCGCGGGATCCTCGGGCCGGCCGCCGCCTGCCGCCAGATGTGCGCCGTCAGCCTTGGCGACCTCGATGTAGTGCAGCACCTTGTCGTACTGGGCCTGGCAGGCGACCGTGCCCATTTCGGTGTCCGGGTCGAGCGGGTCGCCGAGTTTGATCCGCTCGGTGCGCTCGATCAGCGCGGCGGCGAACTCGTCGTGGACGTCCTCGTGGACGAGGACCCGGGACCCGGCCATGCACGTCTGCCCGGTGGCGGCGAAGATCCCCGCGACGACGCCGTTGACCGCGTTGTCCAGATCGGCGTCCGGGAACACGATGTTCGGGGACTTCCCGCCCAGCTCCAGCGAAACGCGGGCGAGCCGTTCCGCCGCGGTCACCGCGATCTTCTTGCCCACCGCGGTCGATCCGGTGAAAGCGATCTTGTCGACGCCGCGGTGCCCGGCGAGCGCGGCGCCCGCCTCGCCCGCGCCGGTGACGACATTGACGACCCCGTCCGGGAACCCTGCCTCCTGGATCAGCCTGGCCAGCACCAGCGTGGACACCGGCGTGATCTCGGACGGCTTGACCACCACCGTGTTCCCGGCGGCGAGAGCGGGACAGAGCTTCCACAGCAGGAGCGCCAGCGGACTGTTCCACGGCGTGATGGCAGCGACCACGCCGATCGGCTCGCGCACCGTGAAGACCTGCATGTTGGGCACACTGCTGGCGAGCGTCTCCCCCACCGGAGCTTCGGCCACACCCGCGAAGAAGTAGCAGTGGTTGGCCAGCGCGGCGGTCTGACCGGCGACCTCGCGGATGAGCTTGCCGTTTTCGAGCACCTGGATGCGGGCGAGTTCATCGGCGTTTTCCTTGATGAGGTCGCCGAATTGCCGCAGCAGAGCGGCGCGTCGCAACGGGGTCGACTGCGCCCACGGTCCCTCGTCGAACGCGCGCCGGGCCGCGGTGACCGCGTCGTCGACGTCCTGGGCCGTGGCGGCGGGCACGTGCGCCCACTCCTGACCGTCGAACGGGTTGACCGACGGGAAGGTGGCGCCGTCGGACGCGACGCGCCATTTTCCGTCGATCAGCATCTCGTAGTTCTCGGTGGACATGAAAGCAGTTCTCCCAACAGGTGTTCAGGCGGAGGCGGAGACAGCCGGTTCGGTCGCCGGGGCGGCGGGCCGCCGACGGCGCGAAGTACCGGCGACAGCGACAAGCGAGATGGCAGCGGCGACGACGGTCAGCAACGCGAGCGGCCACCACCTGGTGCCGTTGCCGACCACGGCTTCGGCGATGAAAGGCGTGGGAGCGCTGAAGATCAGCGCCCCGAGCGCGTTGCTCAGCGCGGTGCCGCTGTAGCGGACGCGGGTGTCGAACTGGTCGGCGATCACGCTGGAAATCACGGAGTACACGGTGGCGTGCGCGCCCAGCATCATGACGGTGATCACGACACCGGTGACGACCGGGTGATCGCCGTCCAGCAACCAGAAGAACGGGAACACGGCGACGGCGGTGAACGCGATTCCGCCGAGCAGCACCGGGCGCGCGCCGATCCGGTCGCTCACCGACGCCACGAGCGGCAGTGCGAGCAGGTCGACGGCGGCCGCGATCATCACGATGAGCAGTGCGGTGTTGCGGGGCATGCCCAGCGACGCCGTCGCGTAGGTCAGGAAGTACACCGAGATCAGGTAGAAGACGACGTTGACCGACGCCTGCACGCCGGTGCCGGCGGCGAGCCCGCGCAGCGCACCGGTGAAGACTTCGCGCAGCGGCAGCCGCGCTGTCCGTCCGGCCGACTTGAGCTCGCTGAACTGCTCCGGTTCGCCGACTCCGAGCCGGATCACCAGCCCGACGCCGACGAGCACGAAACCGGCGAGGAACGGGATCCGCCAGCCCCAGGCGAGCAACTGGTCGTCCGGCAGGGCCGACACCGCGGACATGACCGCCGTGGCGAGCACCAGGCCGAGCGGGCTGCCCATCTGCGGGGCGGACCCGAACAGCCGCCGGCGCGACGGCGGTGCGTGCTCGACCGACATCAGCACCGCGCCGCCCCATTCGCCGCCGACCGCGAGGCCCTGCAGCAGCCGCAACGCGATCAGCAGGATCGGGGCCGCGATGCCGATCGAGCGGTAGGTCGGCAGCACCCCGATCAGCCCGGTCGACGCGCCCATGACGCCCAGGGTCGCGATCAGCGTGGTCCGGCGGCCGAATTTGTCGCCGAGGTGGCCGAAGATCGCGGCTCCGATCGGCCGGGCGACGAACGCGACGCCGAGCGTGGCGAACGACGCCAGCCGTCCGCTGTGCGGGTCGGCCTCGGGGAAGAACAGCTCGCCGAAGACCAGGGCCGCGGCGAGCCCGTAGATGAAGAAGTCGAACCATTCGATGGTGGTGCCGACGAGGCCCGCGACGGCGGCGCGCCGGGACATGCTGCGGGTGGACGGGTTCATGGCTGTCTCCTGTGGCCTCAAGCCGCGGTGCTCGGGGTGGTGGAACGGGACGCCGCCGCTTCCCCGGCGACCCGGCCGAAGCAGAGGGCCCGCAGGACGGAGGTCGCGCCGGGGTATTTGCCGTGGTAGATCCCGGCGGTCTCGCCGACGGCGTACAGGCCGGGAATCGGTGCGCCGAGGCGGTCCACGACGCGGGCGTGTTCGTCGGTTTTGAGGCCGCCGAAGGTGAAGGTGATGGCGCAGGTGACCGGCCACGCGACGTACGGCGGCTCGTCGATCGGGCGGGCCCAGTTGGATTTCGGCGGTTCGAGACCGCTGGTCGCGATCCCGTCGAGCGCGGTGACGTCGAGCGGGCCCGGCCGGGCCGCGGCGTTGTAGGCCTCGACGGTCGCCACGAGCGCGGCAGGGTCGAGATCGAGCCGCTGCGCCAGCGCTTCGAGGGTGTCCGCGGTTTCGGGCTCGCGGTCGGTCAGCACGGCGCGGGCGATGTCCTGGCGCACCAGTTTCTGGTCCGCGACGACGTAGGCGAACTGATCGGCGTCGCGCCAGATCCGGTAGGCCACCGACTCGAAGGTGTTGTCCGGGGTGTCGGAACCCTCGTCGAGGAACCGCTGCGCGCGGTGGTCGACCAGAATGCCGTACGGGTAGACCATGACCAGGGCTTCCGGCGAACGGGTGCGCGGATCGACCGGCTCGCCGTGGAAGCGCTCGAACTGCCCGTCCGTCGCCGCGCCCGCCCGCACGCCCATTTCGATGCCCTCGCCCTGGTTGGCGCGCCCGCCGGGGGCGATCGGCGAGAGTTCGTGCCCGCGCTCGCCGAGGTGGCGGTCGAGCAGTGCCGTGCTTCCTTCGAAACCGCCGCAGGCGAGCACCACCGTCGGCGCTTCCCACTGCGTGCCGTCCGCCGTGACGACGCCGGTCACCGCGCCGGTCTCGTCCTGGACGAGGTCGTGGGCGGCGGTGTTGTAGCGGATGGTCCCGCCGAGGGTTTCCACCCGCGCGGCAAGGGTTTCGACGATCGCCGCGCCGCCGCCGACGGGCATCAGCCGCGGGCCCTTCGAGGTCAGGAAGTAGGTCAGGTCCGGTTTGGTGGCGACGCCGTTCTCGTTGAGCCATTCCATCGTGGGCCGGGCCAGTGCGGCCAGCCTGCCGATGATCGCCGGATCGGTGCGTCCGCCGCTCAGGTCGCGCATCCGCGCGGAGAAGTCGGCAGCCGGTTCGCCGTCCGGTTCGAGCCGGAAGAACGCGCCGGTCCACGCGGTGTTGCCGCCGCGCTGAGCCTTCGACGTCCGTTCGAGCACGACGACCCGGCCTTCCGGACGGCATTCGAGAAACCGCACCGCGGTCGCGAGCCCGCCCGCGCCGCACCCCACCACGACCAGATCTGCCTGTTGTCGACTCACGAAACTCCCTTTCTCGTCCCGAGCGCGCCATTGAGCGGTTCAAGAATTCCGCTGTCCAGTCCGAGCATCGCGGAAAGTAGGAGAACACGCGCTCAAGGCTCAGTCAACCCACAATGCGGTTTACGCGAACCATCTGACGGTCTATGGTGGTGGACATGGCTGAGACTGGTACCGCTTCCACGCGGGTCGACGGCGGCGTGCGCAGCATCGCGAGAGCCGTCGAGGTGTTGGAACTGTTCGACGCGGCGCATCCGATCCGGCAGCTCCGCGAGCTGGTCGCACTCACCGGCCTGCCGAAGACCACCGTCGTGCGGCTGCTCGCGACGCTCGAATCCCTCGGGCTGATCGTGGACCGTGGCGACTCCTCCTACGGACCCGGCGCGGGTCTCCTCCGGTGGGTCAAGCTCGCGGAAGCGCTGTGGGAGGTCGGTCCGGAGGCGCGCCAGATCATGGCGCGGCTCGCCGAATCCTGCGGCGAGACCGTGAACGTCTACGTCCGCCGCGGCCTCGACCGGACCGCGATCGCCCAGGCCGAGGGCACCGCGACGGTCCGCAGCGTGGTCGCCGTGGGGGTGCCGTACCCGCTGGCGAGCGGAGCCAGCGCCAAGATCCTGCTCGGCGGCGCGCCGGACGAGGTGCTGCACGAGCTGGCCGGCCGCCGGTCCGGCCTCGAACTGGAGCCGCTGCGGCGGGAGGTCGCCAGCATCCGCGAGGCGGGATACGCGGTGACGCACGGCGAACGCGAACTGGGCGCGTCGGCGGTGGCCGCCCCGATTTTCGCCAAGGACGGCCGGGTGATCGCGGCACTGTCCGCGAGCGGGCCGACCTCGCGCTTCACCGCCGATCGCGTCGGCCGCTACGTCGACGCGGTGACCGCGGCCGCCCGCGAGATCAGCGAAGCCGGGCTCGGCCCGGTGGAGGTGTTCCTGTGACCGCCGACCTGCTCGAGGGCGTACGCGTCCTCGACCTCACCAACGTGCTGGCCGGTCCGTTCGCCGGGTACCAGCTCGCGCTGATGGGCGCCGAGGTGATCAAGGTCGAACCGCCCGGCACCGGCGACCTCGCCCGCCAGCTCGGCGCCGATCCGGGGCTGTCCGGCGAAGGGCTCGGCGTCTCGTTTCTCGCCCAGAACTCCGGAAAGCGGTCCGTGACGGTCGACCTGAAGAGCGAGGGAGGCAAGGACGTCTTCGCGAAGCTGGTGGCGCGCGCCGATGTGCTGCTGGAGAACTTCCGTCCCGGAGTGCTGGAGCGTCTCGGGTTCGGCTGGGACCGGCTGCGGGAAATCAACCCGAGACTGGTCTACTGCGCCGTCTCGGGATTCGGCGCGACCGGGCCGATGCGGCGCAGGCCGGCTTACGACCAGGTCGTCCAAGGGCTTTCGGGCATCATGAGCGTGACCGGCACGCCGGAGGTCGCGCCGCTGCGAGTCGGGTTCCCGGTGTGCGACAGCTTCGGCGGGCTCGCCGCGGCGTTCGCGATCTCCTCGGCGCTGCTCCGCCAGCGCCGCACCGGCCAAGGAGCTTTCCTCGACACCTCGATGCTGGACGCCGCGCTCACCGCCATGGGCTGGGTGGTGTCGGATCATCTGATCGGCGGTCGCGAACCGGCTCCGATGGCCAACGAGAACATCACCTCCGCGCCGTCCGGCACGTTCGAGACCGGCGACGGCGCGCTCAACATCGCGGCGAACAAGCAGGAGCAGTACGAGATCCTCTGCCGGGTGCTCGGCCGCGACGAGCTGATCAGCGATCCGAGGTTCGCCGTCCGCGAGGACCGCAAGCGCAACCGGGAGGCCCTGCGAGCGGAGCTGGAGACCTCCCTCAAGGAAAAGAGCGCGGCGGAGTGGGACGAGATCCTGCTGGAGACCGGAGTACCGGCCGCGCCGGTGGTTTCCGTGCCCGAAGCACTGGCGTCGGAACAGATCGCGCACCGCGAGCTCGTCACGACAGTCGAATCGCCCGCCGCGGCCGGCGGGGCGATGCGGGTGCTCGGCGCCCCCACCCGGGTCGACGGCGCACGGGTCGCCGCCGGCTCGCGACCGCCGCGGCTGGGCGAACACACCGACGCGATCCTGCGGGAATTGGGGTTCGCGGAACCCGAGATCGCCCGGCTGAGGGAGGAGAAGGCGGTATGACCTCCGCTCGCGAAGAAGCGGTCCGGGCGACGTCGACCCGGGACGTGACCGAATGGTGGTCCACCGCGGTCTCCGACATCGAGCCCGGGAGCATCCGGCTCCGCGGCTACCCGGTGCAGGACTTGATCTCCGGCGCGGGCTTCGCGGAGACGGTCTGGCTGATGGTGCTCGGGGAGCTGCCCGACAAGGCACAGGCCGCACTGCTGGAGAAGGCCCTCGTCGCCGCGGTGGACCACGGCCCGCAGGCCCCGTCGATCGCCGCGGCGCGGATGGCGGCCACGTGCGGCGTCGGCCTGCACGGCGCGATGTCCACGGGCGTCGGCCTGCTCGGCGACGTGCACGGCGGCGCAGGACAGCAGTGCATGGAACTCCTCGGCCAGCTCCGCGCGGAGTCCGAAAAGGACGGTCTCGAGACCGCGGTCGCCAAGACGCTGACGGACTTCCGCTCCCGCCGGCAGCACATACCCGGCTTCGGGCACCGGTTCCACCCGCGCGACCCGCGCCGCGACCCCCTGCTGGAGGCAGTGGCCGACCAAGCCGCGGCCGGAGTGGTCGAGGGGCGATTCCTCGCCGTCGCCAGGGAACTCGAACGGCAGCTGGCGGCCGGACGGGCCAAACCGGTCCCGATGAACATCGACGGGGCGACCGCCGTCGTCTACGCGGAACTCGGGTTCCCGCCGGAACTGGGCCGCGGGCTGTTCATCCTGTCCCGCTCGGTGGGGATCCTGTCCCACGCCTGGGAGGAACGCCAGTCCGGACGCCGGATCAAGGGGCCGATCCCGCCGCCGCTGCTGCCCGCCTACACCGGGGCCTCCGAACGTCCGGTGCCGCAGCCGTGACCCTCGATTCGTTCCGCGCGCTGCGGCCGCTGCCCGGCGGCACCCGGTTCTTCAGCCTGCCCGCCGCCGAAGCGAACGGCGCAGGCCCGCTCGCACGCTTGCCCTACTCCACCCGCGTCCTGGCGGAAAACGTGCTGCGGCACGAGAACGGCCGCACGGTGACGGCCGAGCACGTGCGCGCGCTGGCCCGCCGGGACACCGCCGCGGCGATCCCGTTCCACCCGGAACGGGTGCTGCTGCAGGACGCTTCCGGCATTCCTGTCCTCGCCGACCTGGTCGCGCTCGCCGAGCGGGCCGCCGGACTCGGGCTCGACCCGGCGTCGGTCGCCCCGCGCAAACGGATGGACCTCGTCGTCGACCACGCGCTGGAGCTCGACACCGCGGGCTCTCCCCGGGCCGCCGCGACGAACCTCGACCGCGAGTACGCCCGCCACGCCGGCCGGTACCGGTTCCTCCGCTGGGCCCAGACCCGGTTTCCCGGCCTGCGGGTGGTCCCGCCCGGCATCGGGATCTGCCACCAGCTGAACCTCGAGGTGCTCGCCGACGTCGTCACGCCCGGCCCGCTCGCCGGGTTCGATTCCGTCGTCGGCACCGACAGCCACACCACGATGATCAACGGGCTGTCCGTGGCGGGCTGGGGAGCCGGCGGCATCGAGGCGACTGCCGCCGCTCTCGGCGAGCCTCTTTACCTGCGGGTGCCCGAGGTCGTCGGGGTCCGGTTGACCGGAACGGTCCGGCCGGGCGTGCTGGCGACCGACGTGGCGCTGACGCTCGCCGCGCTGCTGCGGACGCACGGGGTCGTGCAGCGGATCGTGGAGTTCCACGGACCCGGCCTCGCCGGTCTGGCCGTGCCCGACCGCGCGACCATCGCGAACATGGCACCCGAGTACGGCGCGACGATGGCTTATTTTCCCGCCGACACCCGCACGCTCGACTACCTTTCCGCGACTGGCCGCCCCGCCGGACCGGTGCGCGACTACCTTGCCGCGCAAGGGATGCTCTACGGAGCCGAGCCGGACTACGACGACGTGATCGAGCTGGACCTCGCCACGGTGGACCGGACGCTGGCCGGGCCGTCCCGCCCGCACCAGCCGCTCCGGCCCGCCGACCTGTACGACCCCGCGGCGGCCCGGCCCGGCTCTGGCGATCTGCCCGACGGAGCCGTGGTGATCGCCGCGATCACCAGCTGCACCATCACGTCCAACCCGCGGGCGATGGCTGCCGCTGGGTTGCTGGCTCGCAACGCCGTCGCCCGCGGCCTCGCAGTCGCCCCGTGGACGAAGACCTCGCTGACCCCCGGTTCGCAGGCCACCGCGGACCTGCTCGCCACTGCCGGCCTGCAACCGGCACTGGACGAACTGGGCTTCCAAGTCGCCGGATTCGGCTGCGGCACCTGCATGGGCAACTCCGGCCCGCTCCGTCCGGACGTCGCGCGGCAGATCGAGGCCCGCGATCTCGCCGTTTCCGCCGTGCTGTCGGGCAACCGGAACTTCCCCGGCCGGATCCACCCCGACGTGCGCAACGCCTATCTCGCCTCGCCTCCCCTGGTCGTCGCGTTCGCGCTCGCCGGGCGCACCACGATCGACCTGGACCGCGAACCGCTCGGCACCGCCCGCGACGGGAATCCCGTGCTGCTGGCGGACCTCTGGCCCGCCGAAGCGGACATCGACGCGGCCGCCGCGCTGGCGTCTCCCGGCGCGTTCTCGCCCATGACGACGGATCGCTGGCAGCGCCTGCCTCATCCGGACGAGGAAAACTACCAGTGGGAAGACGAAACGGGGACGATCCGGCGGCCGCCGTTCGCCGACGCCGAGATCGCCAGGCCGGTCCGGGAGGGGGACATCCGAGGCGCGCGGCCGTTGCTCGTGCTCGGCGACGGCATCACGACCGACCACATCTCCCCGGTCTCGCGCATCCTGCCCGATTCGGCGGCGGGCCAGTGGCTCGCCGAACGCGGGGTGGCGCGCGAGGACCTCGGCACCTACAGCTCCCGGCGGCTCAACCACGAGGTGATGCTGCGCGGCGGTTTCGCCAACCCGCGGCTGCGCAACGAACTCGCCGGGGAGCGGCCCGGAGGCTGGACCCGCCTCCTCCCCGACGGCGACCTCGTACCGGTGCACGTCGCGGCCGCCGCCTACGCCGAGCGCGGCACTCCCGCGGTCGTCGTCGCCGGCCATTCCTACGGCGCCGGGTCGGCCCGCGACTGGGCCGCGAAGGTCACCCGGCTGCTCGGCGTGCAGGCGGTCCTCGCCCGGAGTTTCGAGCGCATCCATCGCACGAATCTCGTCGCGTTGGGCGTGCTGCCCGTCGAATGCCCTGAGCTGGGCGCGTTCGACGGCAGCGAGGAGTTCGACGTCCTCGGCCTGGAACACGGACCGCTCGTCAACGCCCCGCTCACCGTCGTCGTCCGCCGCGGCGGGCGGGCGGTGTCCGAACACCCCGCCGTCGCCCGCGTCGACACCGGTGCCGAGGACGAATGGATGCGCGCGGGCGGTCTGCTCGCCCGGCTGCTCAAGACCGCGCAACTCTCCCACCGTTGATTCGAAAGGTTTGTCATGCAGTTCATGGTTCTCAGCCGCCGCCGCACCGAGACGTTCGAGGAGGCCGACTTCGCCGAGGTCATCCCCGCCGAGACGGACCGGGTGCGCCGCCTCTACCTCGACGGGGTCGTCCGCCAGATCTGGCTGCGCGACGACCTCCCCGGCGCCTGCTTCGTCGTCGAAGCGCCGGACGAATCCACGGCCAGGTCCACAGTGGACGCTTTGCCGATGGCCAAGTCCGGGCTGTCGGAGTTCACAGTGATCCCGCTTCAGCCCTACCGAGGGTTCGGACCACGGTAAGACCGGTTCCGAACGCGCGGACCGGCCCGTCAGACTCAGCCCCACGGCAAACGGGTAGCCGCGACGTCGGGTTTCGAGGCGCTCATTCCTGCCGCTCCCGACTCCCCGAAGGACACGGAGCCAGGCGCGCAGCCGACAACGCCGCAGCCCGGGCCACCGGGACGCGCGGCAGCTCGCTGTTCGGAACGGCGTCTCTCGGCCCGGCGACTGTTCCGGGTCGAGAGAGCGCCGTCGCCTCCATCCGCGAAAGCCTCCGAGCGGGAACCGACCCGCTCCGAAATACGGCAGGAACGCATACGGCACACGTGTTTTCGGCTGAACTCCGCGCTGGGCGATCCGCCAAGACTCTTCTCTTCGCTCCCGGGTTCGCGGCTGTCGCGCCGGGAGAAACCTTGTTTTCGACACCTCACCAGCATGTCGAACACCTGTTCGATACCGCATCGCTCGGCCAGGTAAAGCTCGGTCACCCACTCGTTACGGCACACCTCACCGCACGGAGTCATAGCGCGCGCATCGCGCCAAAACCAGCCACTCGCGAACCCCTCGCCTAGCACCCCCGGCCGATCGACCCGGCCTCCTCCTCCAGCGCCCGCACCATCGCCACCGCAGCGGGCTCCGGCCGCTCCCCCGTCACCGCCCACAACGTGCGCCGCAACCCGCCGCACTCGTCGCGTACGGGGATCCATCGGACGTCGGCAGGCAGTGAATCCGCCGCGAACCCGGGCACCAGCGAAATTCCCAGCCCCGCCGCGACCAGGCCCAGCCGGGTCGGCCACGTGCGCACCGCGAACGCGATCGACGGCCCGGCGATGCCCGGCCACGTCCCGAATTCCGGCGAACCGCCCGCGCCGACGATCCACTGCTGTTCGGCCAGTTCGTCCGGCTCGACCCAGCTTCGCCCGGCGAACGGATGCGATTCCGCTACCGCCACTCCGTACCCGATTCCGCTACGCAATTCGCTGCGGCGCAAGCCTTCGAAATCGTATTCCGGAAAACCGTCGCCGGTGACGACCACCGCGACGTCGAGCCGGCCGCGGCGCAGCGACTGGAGTTGCGCGGACGTCGCGGATTCGGCGAGCTGCACCTCCACGCCCGGATGCGCCCGCAGCAGCCGGGAAACCGCGCGCGGCAGCAAAACCGCCGACGCGGCGGGAAATCCGCCGACCGAGATCCGCCCGGCCAGCCGGTCGCGCAGTCCGGCGAGCTCTTTTCCGGCCGCGCTCACGCTTTCCAGCACCCGACCGGCGTGCCGGATCAGCACTTCGCCTGCTGTCGTAGGACGGATTCCACGTGCGTGCCGTTCGAACAACGCGGTTCCAGTAGCACGTTCACTCGCCGCGATCTGCCGCGACACCGCGGATTGCGTGTAGCCGAGCCGATGCGCGGCAGCACTGAACGACCCGGTGCGGGCAACCTCGACCACGACCCGGAGGCCGGTGAGCGTCAGATCAGCCATTCCGCCAACCATATCCGAAACGAACGGCCCCGGACGTCCACAGTAGACGCCAGCGCGGCCCCCTCCCTTGGCCCGCGACGCGAAACACCGGCTCGAACCGGGATTTTCGCGCCCCGAAGGACACCGAGCGTGCCCCAACTACCCCGCCGCGGGTGCCGCCGAACGCCCGAATCGCGGTTGCGGCGAACAGCCGAATTCGCCTGGGCTTCCGGAGCGGGCGAAACATTCGCGCGGAACAGGACGATGTCATTGCCGGGAGCGCCGAAGGGAATCGCCAGCGTGACCGTCGGCCGACGGTCTACTGTGGAATGCCCGCAGTTTACTGGACCCGTGATGTCGTTTCTGGTTGTGCGGCACTTCTCATCGCCGCAAGAGATAACGCGGATTCAGCTCCCGCTCCACGGAGGAGCCGACCCCCAGCCCCACCGAGGCACCGGCTGGTCGCCCACCGGCCCGGCGTCCGGGGCGGAGAACACCACCGCGAGCCTGCTGCCCCACTCCAAATATCCCGCGAGCGCGGCGCGGAACTCCGGGTCATTAGGCAACCCGACCTCGTCCGCAGTAGCCAGCAGCAGCGAAACCCACCGGCGCCGCTGCGGTTCGGTGATCGCGCGGCCAGTGTGCCTGGAAATCATGTGCGCGTGTCCGCCGTGTCGCTCGGTGTACGCGGGCGGTCCGCCGAATACCTCGCCCAGCCAAACCGCCACGTGGGCGGGGTGCGACGGGCTCATCCCCGCGAACACCTCGGCCAGCAGGTCGTCCTCGGGCACTTTCGCGTAGAACGCCTCGGTCAGCCTGGCTAGCGCGGGCGCTCCGCCTGCCCACTCATAGAGCGTCGGCACCGCACCGCCCGGGCCGGTCACTTCGGTGCGTTCGTAATGCCGCATCTCTTCGATCTGCTCGACGTAGGGCCGGATCTCGGCGAAGAACGCGGCGAAATGAGGGCCGCCGCGGAAGCCCTTGAGGTGGGCTTCGGCGGAGGTCCAGACTATGCGGAGGACATAGCTTCCCGGTTCGTCGACGGCGTGCGAGAGTTCGTACTCGTGACACTGTTCCGCGGCGGCGAGCGACTTGGCCGCGCGTCGGTAGGCGGCTTCGAAGTCTGCGTGCCCGCCGTCCGGGATGCGGTACCGGATGTACTCGATGATCACCGGATCACCCAAGCACGCGCCCGGCCGCCCGCCTAGTACGCACTTTCCGGTGCGTACTAGGCGATGATGGAGGGATGAAAGCGCGCTACTCCTGTGCGGTCGAGCTGGCCGTCGACGTCATGGGCGGGAAGTGGAAGCCGGTGATCCTGGCGCGGCTCAAGGAAGGCCCGCACCGCTACGGCCAGCTGCGCCGGGCCATTCCGTCGATCACCGAGAAGGTGCTCACCGAACAGCTGCGGGAGCTGGCCGCGGCCGGGCTGGTGGACCGGACCGAGGTGGGCGGCCGGGTGCCGACGGTCGAGTACCGGCTGACCCCCGAAGGCGACGAACTGCGCCCGGCGCTGACCGCGTTGTACGAATGGGGCAGCCGGTATGCCGAGCGCAACGGCATCCAGGTCGGCGGCTGAACGCTAGCTGAGCAGGTCGGCCAGGACCGCCGCTTCGCTGATGTCGCTGCGTTTCGTCGCGGTCAACAGGGTCAGCGGGCCCTTTTTCGCCAGTGCGCGCAACTGGTCCAAGGCTTCCGCGCGTTCCGGTTCTTCCAGTTCCGAGCGGTAGCGTTCGGCGAATTCGTCGTAGCGGTCCGGGTCGTGGGAGTACCACTTGCGCAGGTCCGTCGACGGGGAGATCTGCTTGAGCCAGTCGTCCAGATGCGCGCGGTCCTTGCTCAGCCCGCGCGGCCACAGCCGGTCGACCAGGACCCGCGCGCCGTCGCTGGATTCCGGGGCGTCGTAGACCCGGCGTACCTGGACTTGGCGTTTGCTCATCGGGGCAGCGGCTCCTTCCGGTGTCAGCGGTTCCCGTCGCCACCCAGCGTCCGCCGGCAGCCGCCGCGGCGCAAACGAAGGGGGTATAACCCCAGGGTATGGAACTGCGTCAGCTGCGGTATTTCGTGGCCGTGTTCACCGAGGGGTCGATCAGCCGGGCGGCCGGGTTGCTGCTGATGTCGCAGCCCGCGCTGACCAGGCAGATCCGGGTCCTCGAACGCGAACTCGGGACGCCGTTGTTCGACCGGGTGCCGACGGGCGTGCAGGCGACGGTCGCCGGCCGGGCCTTGCACGAGCACGCGCGGCAACTGCTGCGGCTCGCGGACGCGACACGGGAGGTCACGCGGTCCGCGGCTCCGGTCAAGGAGCAGGTCGAGATCGCGTTGCCGCCGGGGATTCCGCAGGACTGGGTGCTCGCGGCGCTCGCGGAAATCCGCCGTCAAGTGCCGGATGCCGCACTGTCGTTTTTGGACGCCAGCAGCACCGAGCAGCTGCGAATGCTCAGCGAGGGGCGGATCGACATCGGGCTGATCCACCAGAACCCGCCGTCGACGCTGCATGGGCGGTTGTTGTTCGAACATCCCTTCGGCGTCGCGATCCGGCCTGGTCACAAGCTTTTCGGACGCGAGCACTGCCGGTTGCGGGATCTCGACGATGTCCGGGTGCTGGCGCATTCGCGGGCGCAGGTCCCGGCCGGGCACGACCAGATGCTCGCCGCGGCGCACGGGCTCGGAGTGTCGCCGAACTGGCGGCTCGCGCGGTTCAACGAGAACGCGCTGGCCTGCGCGGAGGCGGTCGAGGCGGACGCGGTGCTGCTCAGCCGCCCCAGTGCGAACCGGATGCTGCCCGAGTGGGCCTGGAGCGAACTGGTCGAGCCGGGCGTCCCGCTGACGACGTGGGCGGCGTGCCAGCCGCAGACCCGGCGGATCGTCGGCGCGGTCATGGAGGTGCTGGCGAATTTTTAGTGTTGCACTGTTACGCAACGCCGTTTTACTATCGAGGATGTGAGCCCGAGACAGCGTGATGCCGCACTTCGCGAAAGCCTTCTGGCGACGGCCGCCCAGGTGCTGGCCGAGGAAGGCGGTCCAGCCTTGTCGACTCGGCGGCTGGCCCGCGAACTGGGCGTGTCGACGACGGCGGTCTACACCTACTTCGGCAGCGTCGAACAGTTGCGCCGGGAGGTGCGACTGGAGGGCTTTCGCCGTCTCGAAGAAACGATGGACTCGCCCGCCGAGGACCCGGTGACCGCCCTCGCCGCGGCGGTGGCGGCATTTTTCCGGTTCGGGATGGCCGAACCGCATCTGTACCGGGCGATGTTCGTCGACCGTCCGCTGGACGACGACCGTGCGGGCGAGGCCTGTTTCTTGCTGCTGCGGAAGCTTCTCGACCAGGCGGTGGGGTCCGGCCGGTTTCCCGGCGTGCCCGCGGAGCAGACGGAAATGTGCGCGGCTCAGGTGTGGAGCACGCAGCACGGGCTGGCGACGATGGTGCTCAGCGGCGCGTTGCCGGAGGCCGCGGGGCGGGCGGCGCTAGCGGATCTGCTGGTACGGCTGGCGATCGGGTACGGCGACGCGCCCGACCAGGCGGCACGGTCAGTGGCGGGAGCACTGCAGTGAAGCGGCGTTTCCTTGGCAGCAAAGGAAACCCAGCACCGAGACCGCGGATCGACACGCCGTCCGGGATCGTGCTGTCCGCAATCCCCTCGGCGGTCCTCGCGCCGCTCAACGCCGTCGCCGGCACCGGAATCGCGGTCGGCGCCGCGGCTGCCCTCGCCGCCGTGCTCGCAGCGGTCCGGATCCGGCGCGGAGATCCGAAGGGACCGGCGTTCGGCGGGCTGGTCGGCGTCGGCATCGCCGGGTTCATCGCCTGGCAGACCGGATCCGGCGGCGGGCTTTTCCTGCCCGACCTCGTCTGGTACCTGCTGGCCGCGCTGGTGCTGGCCGGGTCGATCGTCGTGCGGCGGCCGCTCGTCGGTATCGGCTGGGCGGCGATCGGCCGCGCCGGGACCGAACGCGCCGCGCGCCGCCGGTTCACGGTCGCGACCGCGATCCTCGCCGCGGGGTTTCTCGTCCGGGCGGCGGTGACCGGCCTGCTCAGCCTCGACCCGGCGAACGCCTGGCTGGTCGCGGCCAAAGTCGCGACCGGACTGCCGGGCACGCTGGCCGGGCTGGCCGTCCTCGCCTGGGCACGGCCCCGTCCGGGAGCCCGGCCGGACCGGACTCCCGAACGGGCCAGGCTCAGCCGGTGGCCAGAACCTTCAGCCGGTCGATGCCCGCACTGAAGTAGTCCTGGTCGAGCGGCGTCGAGGTGTACTGCCAGAAGGTGTAGAAGCCCCAGTTGTACGGCAGCGCGCCCGGCGACGACGAGTACGCCGCCACCCACAGCGGGTTGGTCGAGCTGAAGTCGCCCTTGTTGCCGGTGCACTGGGTCCACCAGCTGGTGGCCGTGTAGATCACCGGCCAGCGCGACGTCTTCGCGTGGTACTCGTCGCTGAACGCCTTGATCCACGACACCATCGCGGACTGGCTCAGCCCGTAGCAGGCGGAGTTGGGTCCCCATTCGATGTCGAGCGTGCCCGGCAGGGTCTTGCCGTCCTTCGACCAGCCGCCGCCGTGCGCGACGAAGTAGTCGGCCTGCGCCGCGCCGCCCGAGAGGTCGGGGCGGCCGTAGTGGTACGCACCGCGGATCATGCCGACGTTGTACGAACCGTTGTACTGCTGGGTGAAGTCCGGGTTCTGGTAGCCGGTGCCCTCGGTCGCCTTCACGTAGGCGAACCGTTTGCCCTGGTTCCAATAGGACTGCCAGTCGACCGCCCCTTGGTAGCTGCTCACGTCGATGCCCGACGTGGTCGCCTCGACCGACGCCGGCGCGACCCCCGTGCCGCCTCCTTCGTGCGCCCGGATGGAGGCGCCCATCTGGTGGTTGTCCGGAGTTTCGGCCGAGGTGCCCGAGGCCGCGGCAGGTGCGGCCCCAGCGTCCGGCGCGGTCGCCACGAGCAGGGCGGCAGCCGCGGCGAGCACCGCACCGGTCAGGCGGCGGCGCGCCCTCCCGGCGGGTCCCCAGTGGTGAGTGGTCATGACAGGTCCTTTCGGATGCCCTCGCGACGCGCCACCCGATCAGGTGGCACGAGGACCTGATTCTGTTACTAAATGTGATGCACTGTCACTGCTCCAAGTGAACTAATTTCCACTTGACCGGACAACGAGAAAGACATTCTCAGTAGGCCGTTGCGGTCGAGTTCCGCGAAAACGCCGCCGTCCGGCCGCCGCCGCCTTACTCTCCTCGGCCATGTCGAAACCTCGAAGAACCCGGACGATCCTCCAGCTCCTGGTCGTGCTCCTGACCCTGGCCGCTACCGGCACCGCACACGCGAGCGAGCAGACCTTGCTGCACTTCAACCACGGCTACGGCGTCCTCGACCGCGAGACCGCCGACGCCATCGAGCATTCGGCCTATCTCAAGGACTTCGCGAACTTCCAGGTCCGCACCACCACGGGCGCGGGCGGCGAAAAATGGACCGGCCGCTACCTGATGGGCCGGGAAACCTACGTGGAACTCTTCGGTGTCGGCGACGTCCCCGGCAAGGACGGCGACCTCGGTTCGGCGGGCCTGGGAGTCTCGGTCGAACACACCGGACAACTGTCCACAGTGGTCCAGCGCCTCCACGATGCGGGGATCACAAACCCGCTGGAATTCCTGCAAACCCGCGACTTCGGCGACGGCAAGCCGGTCCCGTGGTTCAACGGAGTCTTCACCACCGACCAGTACGACACCTTCGGCGCGTGGGGCATGGAATACCGCGAGGAGTACTTCGCGGACCCGCGCAGCAACACCGGCCCCGCGCAATACCCCGGCGACATCAGCCGCAATCGGTACCTGCCGGACGACTACCGCAACCACCAGATGCGCGACGTCACCGGCATCCGCCTGGGCATCACGGCACGCGACCTGGGCAACACCCTGCCCCTGCTGCGCGCCGGAGGAATGACCGTACGTCAGTTCCCCACCGGCGCCGTCGCCTTCGACGGCATGACCACCATCCGCTTCGACACGGTAACCGCCGACCAAGTCGGTTTGCGCCAGCTCGACCTGGCCCTGAACGGCCCCGCTGGCACGCGGCACGTTGAGCAGCTGGGGCACTCGACTCTCACTGTTGGCCCAGGTGCGCACGCCCGCTGGACCTTCGCCATCCGCAGCTGACCCGTACGTGAGGGGACCCCTGAGGGAACCAGATTCCTTCTGAACTGCGCCCCGGAAGTTGGACTGGGAATCCAGTTCCAGCTGTCCGGGGAGTGGTTCGTTGCATCCACACAGTTCGTTGTCTGAGTGGCAGCGGGCGTCCGCTGTTGCGTTGTTCGAGGACGGGTATGGCGCGAAGGCCGTGGCGTCCCGGTTGGGGGTGTCGGCGGGTGCCGTGCGACGCTTGCGTGATCGTTGGAGGCTGCGGAGCGCGGGAGCGCTGATGAACAAGCCAGGCAGGCGGTCGTTCGCGTTCGAGTTCAAGCTGGAGGTCGTGCGCCGGTATGTCGGCGGCGAGGCGACCGCGGCCGAGCTGGCGCGCGAGCACGGGCTGTCCTCGCCCAAACTCGTGGAGAACTGGGCGCGGGCGTATCGGCGCGAGGGCGAGGACGCGTTGCGGCCCAAGCCGAAAGGCCGTCCGCCCGGTGTCGCGGACTCGCCGGGTCCCGGCGAGCTGGAGCGGTTGCGGGCGGAGAACCTGCGGCTGTCGGCGGAGAACGCCTACCTAAAAAAATTGCGGGCCTTGAGGGAGCAGGGGCGAGGGTGAAAACCCAGGCCGTCGCCGCCCTCAAGGCCGACTATCCGCTGCCGGTGCTGCTGGCGGTCGCGGGCCTGGCCCGGTCGACGTTCTTCTACCACCAGGCCCGGCCCGACCGGCCCGACCCGCACGCCGGGCTCAAGGCCGCGATCGCCGAGGCGTTCGAGGCCGCCCGCGGCCGCTACGGGCACCGGCGCGTCCACGCGGTCCTGGTCCGCGCCGGCTGGCGGGTGGCGAAGAAAACCGTGCGCACGCTGATGAACGCCCTCGGCCTGGTCTGCCAGGTCCGGCGGCCGCGCCGGCGCCGGACCTGGCCCGGGCAGCCCGGCACGGCCGCCGAGAACCTGCTCAACCGCGAGTTCGGCGCCGACGCCCCGGACACCAAATGGGTCACCGACGTGACCGAGTTCCGCATCGGCGACCGCAAGCTCTACCTCTCGCCCGTGATCGACCTGTTCGACCGGTCCGTGGTCGCCTACGCCTGCGGGCCGTCCCCGACGCTGGAGCTGACGAACTCCTCGCTGCGCGCCGCGATCGCGACCCTGCCCGCCGGAGCCCGCCCGCTGGTGCACTCCGACCAAGGCTTCCAATACCAGCACGCCTCCTGGCGCACCCTGCTCGCCGACGCCGGCCTGACCCAGTCGATGTCCCGGCGAGCCACCTGCCTGGACAACGCCGTCGCCGAGAACTTCTTCGGCCACCTCAAAGAAGAACTCTTCCACCACACCAAGTTCGACACCGTCGACACGTTCATCACGGCACTGCACGACTACATCGACTGGTACAACACCACCCGCATCTCCACCACGCTCCAAGGCCTGAGCCCGGCCGAATACCGAGCCCAGACCCCCGCCGCCTAACCTCTACATAACCAGTCCAACTTCCGGGGCCCAGTTCACTCAGGGTGCCCCTCACGACCGCTACCGAGTTGTGAGGGGACCCTTCACGGACCGCCCCGCCCCGTCGCCGGGTGCGCCCCAATGCGGCATTGGGTGCATCCCACGCAACGAACGCCACATTGGGTGCATCTGACGCACCCAATGCCACATCGGGGTCTTCACCGGAGCGCGGTGTGCGGTGGGTTCGCGGTAACGGTGTTTGTCAGGGCGCGGCGGAGAACCGGCCGACGAGCCGCCGGGCGGTTCCCCTCGCAGAAGTCAGCGGGAGAGGAGAAGCCACGCAGTCCGGCCGTTGCTGCGCATCGGCCGGACCGAAGCCCATGCACCCCAGCGACTGAGAAGGTCTCGTTGGGGGCGCTAGCGCACACCGGAACCGATGCACCCATCGAGGGCACCCAGCCCTCCCCCGCACCCCGATACGAAGCTCCCCTGCGGTTCGGGGGTGCTTGTCAAGGCATCTTTCCCGCCTTGACAAGCACCCCCGAACCGTCAGCACAATCAAACTTCGGGGTGCCCCACGCAACCACTCAAAGCGATGTCGCCGCCAGGCGACGAGCAGTCACCCCTCCTCCTCCCCAGACCGCAACACAGCCAACTCAGTACGCCCCCGAATCCCCAGCTTCGCGTAAATCCGCGTCAAGTGATATTGCACAGTCTTCACCGACAAAAACAACTCCGCAGCCACCTCCCGATTGGACTGCCCCCGAGCCACCATCCGCGCCACCGCTTCCTCCTGCGGCGTCAACGAATCCACTCCTCCCCGCGGCAAATGCACCCCACCGGCCCGCAACTCTCGCTCACACCGAGCCACATACGTAACCGCCCCCAAAGAAGCGAACCCGTCCCGAGCAGCAACCAGTTGCGTATCCGCCCGAGCCCGCCGACCCAACCGCCGCAACGTCTGTCCGTAAGCGAACGCGATCCGAGCCTGGTCATACCGCAACGGCAACCCCGAAATCATCTCCACCGCAGCATCAAACGCCGCCACCGCCCCGACATGATCATTCCGCGCCCCCAGCAACCGCCCCCGCGCAGCAGCAAGCCGAGCCCGAGCCGAAGCATGCTCCCGCTTCCCGGCAGCCCGCTCATGCGGAGCCAAAAAGGCATTCGCCTCGTCAGACCGTCCACTAAGGACCAAGGCATGCGCGTACAGATCATGCCAAGGCCAATGCCCCGGCTCATCCACCGAAGTCGGCAACGACAACCGAGTCAACGGATGCAATGCCCGCAAAACCCCAGCAGAATCCGCCGCTGCCTCCGCGACCTGCGCCCGGGCCAGCAAAGCAGGAACCCGCATGATCTCGTAATCCTGCGGCCCGGAAGCACAAGCCAGCAACGCCTCCTCCGCCCGCGCCTGATCCCCGCGCAACGCGTGCACCGCGGCGGAGGTCCAATGCAGCAAAGGCGCGGTAAGCACAATTCCCGTCCGGTCCACCAGCACGAGTGCTTCCCGAACCACCCGCAGAGCGTCGTCCCATTCTCCGCTCAGGAACAACGTCCGCGCCAGCCAAGCCTGCGCCCACAAGGAAATCCGCGCCGAACCGCCCAAATAACTAGTGGGCACAGCACTTTCCAGATCCACCCGGGCGTCGTCGATCCGATCGGTGAGCAGGTTCAGCCATCCCCGCGCCATCACGATCCGCTGCGCCTGCGCACCATGCCGGATCCGCTCAGCCAATTGTGCGTAATCCCGCCGAGCCTGCTTGGCCCGCCCCGAAGCAGCGAGCCCGAGACCTCGGATCGCCGCCGCCTCCACTGCGGCCGGGGTCTCCGGCACGGCCAGTTCAAGAGCGCGATCCGCCCACCGCACGAGGTCCTCTGCCGAGTACCGGCAAAGCGCGTCAAGCACGTACCGCTGACATATCAACGCGGCCGTCTCCGGGTCCCGCGAAGCGTTGACGATATCCCACGCCCGGCTCAGCCGTCCGCCAGCTTCAGCGGCTCGACCCCGCACCACCGCCAGATAACCCAGCACCGCGTCCCGCAACGGCGTCTCGCGCACGCTCTCGACTTCCGGAGCCAGCGCAGCCGCCCGGAACACATCGCCAGCACCGATCAGCGCATCGACGGCCCGGGTGATCCGGGCCTGGCGCAGCTCAGCATCCTCGGTAAGCCGCCCAGCGTCGTTGAGCAGCACCGCAGCCGTCCCCCACGCCCCGGCCGCAGCCCGCTCGACCGCCAGCGCGTCGAGCCGATCCGCGACGCTCGCGTCCGGCACCGGGCTGGCCGCGACCAGCAACCGCAAGCTCCGCGCCGGATCCTCGACCAGTTCCGCCGCCCGCCGCTGCAGCTTCGACCGCCGTTCCGGACCCAGTCCGGCGAGCACCGCCGCGCGAACCATCGGATCCGGCGGCCCCACCTCGGCGAGCCCGCGCGGCGCGAGTTCGACCAGCCGCGCCGCGCACGCCTCGTCCAGCACCGGCAACGGATCGCCGTCGAGATCGGCCAGCGACGCCACCGACCGCACCGCCGCACCAGTGCCGAGTACCGCGGCGGCCGCGACAAACCGTTCCGCCGCAGGGGAAAGCCGCGAGACCCGTTCGCGGACCGAAGCGGCGACCGCGGCCGGTGCGGGCAGATTCGGATCGAACCCCGCCCACGTCGTACGCGGAACTTCGGTCAGCAGCTGCACGACATTGCGCGGCCAGCCAAGAGTGTGACGGCACAATCGTTCAGCCATCGTCGGGTGCAAGGCGATGCCGCGCGCCGAGGCCAATTCGGACACTTCCGCAGCGTCAAGTGGCGGAATGCGCACCTCGTCGCCGGACATCCGGGCAAGCAGCTCCAGAACGTCCGCACGTGCGCGAGAATCGCCGGTCGCGACAGTGAGCAGCACCGTCGCCCGCGTCGCCGGATGGTGTCGCAGCAACGACGACAGCGTCCGCACGGAGTCCACATCGGCCAGTTGCGCATCGTCGATCACCAGCAACGTCCCAGGCACCAGCTCCGCCGCAATCCGGCTGGCAAGCGGCAGCGGCCCGCCGTCGGTCGACAGGCCCGGGAACAGCTGCCGCAGCACGGCGAACGCGCTGTCGCTCTCCCATTCGGCCGCGGTCCCCTGGAGCACCGGGCCGGGGAACGCGTCGGCGGCCCGCCGCGCCAGCGTGGTGCGCCCGGACCCGGCCGGACCGCACAGCAGCACCGCGCGTCCGGCCCGGGACAGCAGGCCGGCCAGCTCCTCCGCCGCGGTCGTCACGGTCCTCCCCGCTTCGCCGAATGCCTCCGTCAGCCGGGATCGCCCCCGGCCACGGGCAGGACGGTGCCGGTGACGTACGAGGCCTCGTCCGAGGCCAGGAACGCGATCGCCGCGGCCTGCTCGTCCAGGGTGCCGTACCGCTTGAGCAATGACGACCCGACAGTCTGGTCGATGTGCGCCTGGAACCACTCCCGTTCCTGGTCAGTGGCCGGATCGGGGCCGCCGCGCGGGATCCGCCGCGGCGGGGCCTCGGTGCCGCCCGGCGCGGTCGCGACCACACGGATGCCCGCGTCGGCGTACTCGAACGCCAGCGACGCCGTCAGCGCGTTGATCCCGCCCTTCGCCGCCGAATACGGGATCCGGTGGATGCCCCGGGTGGCCGCCGACGACACGTTCACGATCACCCCGCCGCCCCGCTGCGCCATCGACGGCAGCGCGGCCCGGCAGGAGAACAGCGTGGTCAGCAAGGACCGGCGCAGTTCGGCCTCGATCTCGTCCGGGCCGAACTCGGTGAACGGCTTGAACCGCAGCGCGCCGCCGACGTTGTTCACCAGCACGTCGATCCGGCCGAACCGAGCCAGCGCGGCTTCCACGACCGCCTGCGCGCCGGCCCAGGTCTCCAGGTCGGCGACCACCGCGGCGGCTTCGGGAAGCTCGTCAGCAAGGCCGCTGACCAGGCCGGACCGGTCGGCGAGCACCAGCGCGCCGCCCTCCGCGGCGATCCGCCGGGCGGTCGCCTCGCCGATCCCCTGCGCGGCCCCGGTGACCACCACGACCTTGCCCGCGAACCGCCCCGGCGACAGGAATTTCGGTCCCGCCGCCGCGCCGCCCATCGCCCGCCGGGTGGTGACCTTCGACCGTTCCGCGTGCTCGGCGACCAGCCGTCGCGCGGTCGCCCGGTCCCCGGATTCGAACGCGGCGACCAGGTCCAGGTGGTCTTGCGTGCATCGCGGATGGCACCAGGTCGCGTTGCGCAGCGTCTCGGCCATGTGCCCCTTCACGCCGAGCGCCTGATATGCCTGCAGCAGGTGCTCGTTGCCGGTGAGCGTGAACAGGTAGTCGTGGAACGCCGCGTTGGTTTCGGTGTAGGCGGCAGCGTCCAGGAACCGGTCGCCGTCCACATAGGGCACGGTCGACTCGGCGAGCAGCCGGTACCCGGCGAGCTGGCCCGAGGTCAGCCGTCCGATGGTCAGTTCGAGCGCACCCAGCTCGAGGGCTTGCCTGGCCTCGAAAACGGCGTCCGATTCGTGCACCGAGGGGTGCTCCTCGCCGATTTCGTACTCGCCCGGCGTTTCGTCGGCCGCGGGCAGCATTTCCTGGCCCGCGATCGTGCGCGCGACCCGCGCTTCTTCCGCAGCGGACAACACCGCTCCGGCCCGCAGCGGGGCCAATTCGACCTCCGGGAACAGCTCCTGCCCGGCCAGTGCGCGGCCCGCGACGAACTCCAGCTCCGGTTCAGGTTCCGGCAGTGCCGTGGCAACCGGCTCGACTGGGATCTCAGGCGCTCGAACTGGTGCCGCCAGCGCGAACTTCTCGTAGTAGAACCCGGTCGGCTCGAACCCGGCGGACGCGAAATGCCCGCGCACCGCCTCCACCATCGGCGGCGGGCCGCACAAGTACACCGCGACATCCCCGCCGTGCAGGTGTTCGTCCCGGATCAGCGTGGTCACGTAACCCTTGTTCGGCGCGGCGCTCCCCGGATCCGACACGCAGTAGTCCCAGGTCAGGCCCGGAACCTCGGCGGCGAGCTTGTCCAGCGTCGCCGTCTCGACCAGGTCGTCGTCGGTGCTGACGCCGTACACGAGATGCGCCGGCCGAGCCACGCCGGAATCGCGCATAGTACGCACAATGGACAGAATCGGCGCGAGCCCGGTGCCTCCGGCCAGCAGCAGCACCGGCCGGTCCGTCTCGCGCAGGAAGAAACTCCCGTGCGGGCCGGTGAAGGTCAATTCGTCGCCGGATTTCGCCCGCCCGGTCAGGTAATCCGACATGACGCCGCCCGGCGTGAGCTTCACCAGAAAGGTCAGCCGCTTGTCGTCCGGCGCGTTGCTGAACGAATACGACCGCGTCACCTCGGTCCCCGGGACAGTGATGTTCACGTACTGGCCCGGCAGAAACGCGAGCCGGTCCCGATCGCTGATCTCGACGGTCAGCGACATCGTCGTCGGCGAAAGCCGTTCCAGCGCGACGAGAGTTCCGTGATGCTCGGCGGCCTGCGTCTTCGCGACCGCCGACGTGCTCGCGATCTGCAGCACCAGATCGGACTTCGGCTTCATGCTGCACGGCAGGACATAGCCGCGCTCCGCCTCGTCCGCGCTCAACGCGTCTTCGAGATAAGACCCGCCCTCGTACTCCCCCGATTCGCAGAACGCCTTGCAGGTTCCGCACGCGCCGTCGCGGCAGTCGAGCGGAATGTTGATGCGCTGCCGGTACGACGCGTCCGCGACCGTCTGGTCCGCCGCACAGGTGACGAAGCGCGTGACGCCGTCCTCAAAGGACAGAGCGATCCGGTGGTTCATGACCGCCTCCGCTCAGAAGTGGTACACGTCGACGACGTGGTGGATGTAATCGTTCTTGAGCACCACGGTCTTCCGCCGGATCAGCGGGGACGGCCCGGAGAAATCGACGGTGTAGAACGAAGTCCCGTAATAGGGGTCGACCGTGTTGTAGCGGAAATACATCGTGTGCCAGTTGAACCGCACGTCCACCAGATCGCCGTGCCGCTCGATCAGTTCGACATTGGTGATGTTGTGGCTCGTCCGCGGTTCCGGAAGGGACGTCGCGCTCGAGCGTTCGGTGCGGATCCGGAACACCCGGTCCTCGAGCCCGCCCTTGTTCGGGTAGTAGATCAGCGAAATGTCGCGCTGCGGGTCCTCGGTGAGCAGATCGTCGTCGCCCCAGGACGGCATCCAGTACACGACGTCGTCGGCGTAGCAGTCCAGCCACTTCTCGAACTCGCGGTCGTCCAGGTACCGCGCCTCGCGGTAGAGGAACTGTTCGACATCGTGCTGGGTGATGGTCTTCTCGGCGGCGGCGGTCATCGGGCTTCTCCTCGAACGGCCTGCTCGCGGGCGATCGCCGCGCGCATGGTTTCCTGCCAATACCCGTGCTGCACCGGATAAAGGCCCTCGTCCTCGTTCTTCTGACCGGCCGACACCACCCCGTCCAGCCCCAGCGACGACGCGACCTCGTCCGGTCCGGTGAGCCAGTGCTGCGCGCCGCGGCTCATGTCGTTCCAGGGCGCGGCCGTCGCGCGGAAGGTGAGCTGGCAGGACCGGAATTCCTCCAGGTCGTCCGGCGTCGCCATGCCCGAGGCGTTGAAGAAGTCCTCGTACTGCCGGATCCGCCACGCCCGCGATTCGGCGCTCTCGCCCTTCGGCGCGATGCAGTAAATGGTGACCTCGGTCTTGTCCGGCGCGATCGGGCGGAAATGCCGGATCTGCGTGGAGAACTGGTCCATCAGGTACACGTTGGGGTACACGCAGAGGTTCCGGGACCCGCGCACCATGAACTCGCCCTTGGCGTCGCCGTAGCGCTCCTTCAGCTCCGCCATCCGCGGCCACAGCGGCCGGTCCTGCGGGTTGCCCGCCCAGGTCCACAGGCACAGGTGCCCGTGCGGGAACGACCAGTACCCGCCGCCGGACTTGCCCCACGACCCGGCGTCGAGGGTCTTGGTGTCGTTCGCCGATTCGCCGGTGTTGCGCCGGGCCGTGGTGGCGGCGTAATTCCAGTGCGTCGCGGTGACGTGGTAGCCGTCCGCGCCGTTCTCCGCCTGGACCTTCCAGTTGCCGTCGTAGGTATACGTGGAGGCCCCGCGCAGTACTTCAAGCCCCTCCGGCGACTGGTCCACGAGCATGTCGATCACCTTCGTGGCGTCGCCGAGATGCTCGGTCAGCGGCAGCACGTCCGGGTTGAGGCTGCCGAACAGGAACCCGCGGTAGGACTCGAAGCGGGCGACCTTCGTCAGGTCGTGCGAGCCGCCGGTGTCGAACGACTCCGGGTAGCCCGCGCCGTCCGGGTCCTTGACCTTGAGCAGCTTGCCGTCGTTGCGGAAGGTCCAGCCGTGGAACGGGCAGGTCAGCGTCGGCCGGTTGTCGCGTTTGCGCCGGCAGATCATCGCGCCGCGGTGCGCGCAGGCGTTGATCAGGCAGTGCAGGTCGCCTGCCTTGTCGCGGGTGACGACGACGGGCTGGCGGCCGATCGTGGTGGTGAAGTAGTCGCCGGGGTTCGGCAGCTGGCTCTCGTGCGCGAGGTAGATCCAGTTGCCCTCGAAGATGTGCTTCATCTCGAGTTCGAAGATCTCCTCGTCGGTGAAGATCCGGCGGTTCGCGCGGTACACGCCCGCCTCCGGGTCCTCCACCACCGCGTCCGCGACTACGGAAGCAGCGTGGTCCAGCGTCTCGGTCATGACTCCTCCAACGGGCCTCTGATCTGCACTGATCGGCTCCCCAGCAGGGCGTTTCCCGCACTGTGCCAGCCCGTGGCCGCCGCCACACCAGGGCAAGACCCAGTCCTGACCTAGGGTGTAATTATTCGATGTCGTTTATCAATCGCACGTAAATCGCTCCTTGTCTTCACTCAATGCCGGAACTTACGGTGAGCGGGACCACGCGAGGAGCCGGTGAGGAGGCAGCCCGATGGAACTGCGCCACCTGCGGTACTTCGCCGCCGTCGCCGAGACCTGCCACTTCGGCCGCGCCGCCGAACGCCTGCACCTCGCCCAGCCCGCGCTGTCGCACGCGATCCGGCAGTTGGAGGACGAGCTCGGCGTCGCCCTGCTCAGCCGCACGACGCGGCAGGTGCAGGTCACCCCGGCGGGCCGGTTCTTCCTGGCCGAGGCCCAGCGGATCCTGGACGCCGTCGAGGCGGGTGCGCGCGGAGCCCGGCGCATCGCCGACGGCCGCCGCGGCCTCGCCCGGATCGGCTTCACCGGCACCGCCGCGCTGTCGCACCTGCCGCAGGTCGCCCGCGCGCTGCAGCACCGGCTGCCCGAGGTCGAACTCGAGGTGCACGCCGACCTGCTCACCGGCGAGCAGTGCGAACAGCTGCGCGACGGCACGCTCGACATCGGCGTGCTGCGTCCGCCGGTCACCGGCGGAGACCTCGACCTGCGCATCGTCGAGACCGAGCCGCTCGTGCTCGCCGTCCCGGCCGACCACCGGCTCGCGGTGGAACCGGTCGTGGCGATGAGCGATCTGCGCGCCGAAGCTTTCGTCACCTATCCGGCCAGCTACTCCGTCGTGAACGAAGCGGTCCTGCGCAGTTGCCGCGACGCCGGATTCACCCCGCAACGCGAGCACGAAGCGGCTGGCACCGCGGTGCTGCTCGCACTCGTCGCCGGCGGTCTCGGCGTCGGCGTCGTCCCCGCGTCCGCGCGGGCGCTGCCGCTGGCCGGGGTCGTGTTCCGCGACCTCGCCGGGGCGGCCACCGTCCAGCTCGCGCTCGCCTGGCACCGCGACCGGGCCTCGGCACTGGTCCCGGCCGTGCTCGACGCGCTCGGCGAGCTGTTCCCCGTCGAAGTGCCCGTGTCAGGGAGGACACGATGAAGATCACCCGGGTGGAGGCGATCCCGTTCGCCATCCCCTACCGCAAACCGCTGCGTTTCGCTTCCGGCGAGGTGCACACGGCCGAGCACGTGCTGGTCCGCGTGCACACCGACGACGGCGTGGTCGGCGTTGCCGAGGCACCGCCCCGGCCGTTCACCTACGGCGAGACGCAGGCCGGGATCGTGGCCGTCATCGAGACCGTGTTCGCCCCGCAGGTGGTGGGCCTGAGCCTGCTCGAACGCGAGACCGTGCACGCCCGGCTCGGGCGCACGGTCGGCAACCCGGCTGCGAAGTCCGCTGTGGACATGGCGATCTGGGACGCGCTCGGGCAAAGCCTCGACGTCTCGGTCACCGAACTGCTCGGCGGCTACACCGACCGCATGAAGGTGTCGCACATGCTCGGCTTCGACGAGCCTGCCGCGATGGTCGCCGAGGCGGAACGGATTCGCGACAGCTACGGCATCACGACGTTCAAGGTGAAGGTCGGCCGCCGTCCGGTTTCCCTCGACACCGCGGTCGTTCGCGCGTTGCGGGAGCGCTTCGGCGCCGAGGTCGACCTGTACGTGGACGGCAACCGGGGCTGGACGGCCGCGGAATCCGCCCGCGCGATGCGGGAAATGGCCGACCTCGACCTGCTGTACGCCGAGGAACTGTGCCCCGCCGACGACGTGCTCGGCCGCCGCTGGCTCGTGTCGCAATTGGACGTTCCGTTCATCGCCGACGAATCCGCGGTGACCCCGGCCGACGTGACCCGCGAGATCCTCGGCGGGTCGGCCACCGCGATCAGCATCAAGACCGCCCGCACCGGCTTCACGCGTTCGCAGCGCACGCACCACCTCGCGGAGGGCCTCGGGCTGGAAGTCGTGATGGGCAACCAGATCGACGGCCAGATCGGTTCACTGTGCACTGTCGCGTTCGGATCGGCGTACGAGCTGACGTCGCGCCGTCCCGGCGAACTGTCCAACTTCCTCGACATGACCGACGACCTGCTCGCCGAACCGCTGTGCATCGCGGACGGCGAACTGGTCATCCGCCCCGGCGCCGGCCTCGGCGCCGCACTCGACCCCGGCAAGCTCCGGCACTACCGGCAAGACCGCTGAGCCGGAAACCCCGATGGATCAAGGAGGATTCATGACTGCCACGCATTCCCCCACCGCCGCCGCGTCCGGAGCCAACGCCACCGAACGGTTCAAGAGCGACAAACTCGCCGGCGTCGCGGGCACCCCGAAGGAACGGGTCAGCCTGCTCGCCCGCGAGGTGCTGGAGGCCGTGCACGCGACCATCCGCAAGCACAAGGTGACCTACGAGGAGTACAACGCGCTCAAGTCGTGGCTGATCAGCGTCGGCGAGGACGGCGAATGGCCGCTGTTCCTCGACGTCTGGGTCGAGCACGTCGTCGAGGACGTCGCCACCGAGCACCGCAAGGGCAACAAGGGCACCATCGAAGGCCCCTACTACGTGCCGGACGCCCCCGAGCAGGGCGCGCGCGGTTCGGTTCCCTCGCGGGAAAACGAGCCGGGCACGCCGCTCACCTGGACCGGACAGGTCACCTCGACCACCGGCGCGGCATTGGGCGGCGCGAAGGTCGAGCTGTGGCACGCGGACGCGGACGGGCTGTACTCGCAGTTCGCGCCGGACATCCCGGAGTGGAACCTGCGCGGCACCTTCACCGCCGACGACGAGGGCCGCTTCGAAATCCACACCGTGCGGCCCGCGCCGTACCAGATCCCGACCGACGGCGCCTGCGGCAAACTGATCGCGGCGGCGGGCTGGCACGCGTGGCGTCCGGCGCACCTGCACGTCAAGGTGTCCGCGCCGGGCCACGAACTGCTCACCGCGCAGCTGTACTTCCCGGGCGACGAGCACAACGACGACGACATCGCCTCCGCGGTGAAGCCGGAACTGCTGCTCGACCCGAAGCCCGCGGACAACGGCGAGACGATCGAGTACAACTTCGTCCTCGACCCGGCCTGATTCGATCGGAGAACCATGCTCTACCACGTGCGGATGGACGTCCGCATTCCCCCGGACCTGGACCCGGCGGTCCGCGACGCCCTCATCGCGCGCGAGAAGGAGTACAGCCAGCAGCTGCAGCGCAGCGGGAAATGGCCGCACATCTGGCGGATCGCCGGCGAGTACGCGAACTACTCGGTGCTGGACGTCGCCGACCACGACGAGCTGCACCAGATCCTGTCGAACCTGCCGCTGTTCCCGTACATGGACATCCAGGTGACCGCGCTCGCGCGGCATCCGTCCAAAGTGGACTGACTCACTCGCCGACCGTCACCACCCGGTCCGCGTGCCCGGCCAGCAGCGGATCGTGGGACGCCACCACAACCGCCGTCCCGCGATCCGCTGCCCGGCGCAAAGCCGTCAGCACCATCTCGGCGTGCGCACGGTCCTGATGCGACGTCGGCTCGTCCGCCAGCAGCACCAGCGGACCCGCCGCCAAAGCCCGCGCCACCGCGCCCCGTTGCTGTTCCCCGCGCGAAACCTCGCCCGGCAGCCGATCCGCCAGCTTCGCGAGGTCCAGGGTTTCCAGCAGTTTCGACTGATCCGGCGGCTCCACCGCGGTCCGCGCGGCGAAGGCGAGGTTGTCCGCGACCGTCAACTCCTCGAACAGCGCGATCGACTGCGGCACGAAAGCCAGCGCGTGCCAGGGCTGTTCCGAAACCGGCACGTCCGGCATCGGCGGATGCGCGGTGACGGTTCCGCTGTCCGGCTTGTCCCAGCCGCCCACGATCATCAGCAGCGTGCTTTTCCCCGAGCCCGACGGGCCGGTCAGCGCGACCAGTTCGCCCGCCGCCAGCTCCAGGCTCGTGTGCCGCAGCACCGGCATCCCGCCGTGCGAACGGCTTACGTCGGACACGCTGAGCAGCGCATTCACCGGACTCTCCCGTCCACCAGCTCCACCACGTCATCCGCCGCCTCGGCCAGCACCGGATCGTGGGTCGCGACCACCACGGTCTGTCCCGACTCCGCCAGCGCACGAAACGCCTCCGCCACCAACCCGGCCGACGAACGGTCCAACTGCGCAGTCGGCTCGTCCGCCAGCACCGCATCCGGGTCACCGACCGCGGCGAAAGCCAGCGCGGTCCGTTGCTGCTCACCACCGGAAAGCTGACGCGGGCGGTGGCCTCGGCGGTGGTCCAGACCCAGCCGCTCCAGCAAGGCCAGGGAAAGGTCGGTACCGCGCATTTTCGCGGCCAGCTCCAGATGTTCTTGCACGGTCAGGTAATCCAGCAGATTGTCGACGGGATTCTGGAAGACGTAACCGATCCGCCGTCGCCGCACGGCCCGGCGAGCTCGCGCGGACAACGCGGTGACGTCCGTGCCGCCGACCTCGACCCGGCCTTCGTCCGGTCGCTCCAGGCACGCCAAGAGACGCAGCAGGGTCGATTTGCCGGAGCCGGACGGGCCGACCAGCGCGGTGATCCGGCCTTGTGCGGCGGCGATCGACACCTCGTGCAGAGCGGTCAGCGAGCGACCGGCGGTGCGATAGCTATGCGTCAATCCGGTACCCCGGACAGCATCAGGCAGTGTCACGCAACACCTCCGAAGGCAGTGCCCGCGCAGCCGCGCGTTGGGCCGCATAAGTAACGACAAGCGCGACGACCACCGCCGCGAGCAGCAATTGCCCACCCGGTCCCCACGGCACTGGGATCACGGTGCCGGGCGGCGTCGCCGGATCGAGGTCGTAACCCTCGTAAGTCACCGAGACCGCGACGGCCGCGAACCCGACGCCCAAAGCGAATCCGGCCGCCAGCAACCCGCCGACTTCGTACGCAAGCGCTCGCCAATGCGCGCCCGAGGTGATGCCCATCCGTCGCAAGAGGACATACGCTCCGCGGCGCGCGCGAGCCCGGGCGTTGAGATACAGCAACAGTCCAACTAGGACTACCACACCGACCAAAGCGGACACTGCGGTCAAGAACGCGAAGGTGTAAGTGACTCCGCCGTACACGCCGTGCGCGGTGACGTCGGTCGCGCGGCTCACCGTCCCGGCCGGAACCCCGGCTTTGCCCAGTTCCGGCAACACTTGCGCCGGATCGCCGCGCGCCCACAGCTCGCGGTGCACGCTCTCTCCGGCGAACTTGGCGAGAATGTCCTTGCGCAGCAACAATTCCGGGAACCCAGCGCTCTTCCCGGGCAGCTGCGCCACCGTGATGACGCGCAACGGCAGGTCTTTGCCGCCGATGCTCAGCGTCGCCTGCGCGGGTGCGTCCGGGACCCCGGCGATGATGCCGACCGCATTGTCGCCGGCCAGTTCGTCCAGCAGCTCCGGCAGGGTCGGCCCGCTGAGGTGGTCGTCCCAGAACGCGGCTGAGCCGAACGTCGCCGGGTCGACGCCGAGCACGTTCACCGTCTTGCTGCCCAGGTACGCCGAGTCGTAGCGGTCGACCAGCGCGGCTTGCCCGGCGAGGCCGGGCGGGATCGCGGCGGGGCCGGTCAGATGCACCACGACGTCCGAGCCGACCACGAGCTGTCCCTCGTCGGCGAGCGTGCGCTGGACGGAACTGGTGACGGTGGTGGCGAAAATCGACAGCGCCACCGGTACCGCGGTTGCCCCGACCAGCACGGCTGCCGCTGCGGGGGCCGAAGCCAGCCGTCGCCAGGCCAGGAACGCCACCGCGCGTTCCCGCCGCACCGCTCGCACGCGCGGCAGGGTCAGCCGCACGACCCGGGTCACCAGCATCGCCAGGCCCAGCACCAGCAGCAACGGCACGACGATCAGCCGCGGCGGGATCCGCGCGACCGAGCCCGCCTGGCCGAGCCCGGTCTGCGTGCCGTCGCCGAGCGCGAAGTAGCAGACCACGGCGGCGACCAGCGGGAGGATTTCCCACGGCAGATGCCGGATCCGCGACGTGCGCGCGTCGAACATCGCCCGCGTGCGCAAGACGACCGACCCGGCGATCCCGGCGAGCGTCGCCAGGAACGCCACCGCCGCGCCGCCGATCGAAAAGCCGAGCGCGGACGACGTCACCAGCGGGCTCGGCCCCAGCGCGCTCACCAGCCCGCGCGCGGCGAACCAGCCGCCGACCGTGCCGAGCAGCGCGATGGAACCCAGCTCCAGCAACGCTTTCCCAGCCAGCGCACCCGGCCCCGCCCCGCGCGCGGACAGCACCGCCAGCTCGGCCCGGCGGCGTTCGACCCAGAACGACCCGACCGTCGCCGAAATGACCAGCCCGGTGAGCGACCCGGCGACGCCGATCGGCACGACCGTCGCGGCGAGCGAGGATTCGACCTGGTCCGCGCGGTCCGCGATGCCGCCCAGCGACGACGTGAACTGCATCCGGCCGCGCTGCGCGAACAGTTCGGGAGTGTTTTCGGTGCGCTCGCGCACCCGTTCCAGCCCGGCGATCGTGTCCGGCGCGTTCGCGGTGGTCAGCCCGTTCTGGTCGACCGAGGCTTCGAGCATGCTGCCGACGCCCGAATCGGCCGGGGTCAGCCCGAACAGCGCGTCCCGCGACACGAACCCCACCGGGAAGACCGGAGCCTCGCTCAGCGGATTCGGCCGGTACAGCGGCTGCAGATGACACCAGAACGGCTGGTCGGGCAGCTCGCGCAGGTCCTGGTACACCGCGGCGACCGGCATCGTCGCCACCGGCGCTCCCGGCGGCACCCCGGTCCGCGGGCTCCAGCCGCCCTGGATCGCCACCTGGTCGCCCGCGTGCAGCCCGCGCGCCCGCGCGAACTGGCTCGGCAGCCAGATCCCCTGGCCCTTGCCGCCCTCCAGCACCTGCAGGTGCGCGGCGAAATCGTCCTGGGCGACCAGCCACATCGCGGACTGCTCGGGGTTCGGCGAGCCCGGCCGGACCGGGTTGACCTTCGCGCTGCTGGTCAGCGTCGACCGCACCCCGGACAGCCGCGGCACCTCGCGAGCCGCGTCCCGGGCGACGGCGAGCCGGGCGTCGTCGAGCGCCTTCCCGGTCGGTCCGGTCGCGCCCGGGTACGGCTGGGACATCGGCAGCCCGCCGGACCACTCCGCGCCGACCGCCCACTGGCACGCCCGGCTCATCTGGTCGTGCAGCGTCGCGTTCCCGGCCGACGACAGGAACAACGCCACTACCGCCGCGGGCAACGCGACGAGCACCGCCGCCGCGATCGCCGCCACGACGACCGCTGGTTGCCGCCACCCCGTTTTCGGCGCCCGCGTCCACGGCGTCGCCCCCCACCCGCGCATCTGCCGAGTCTGCCACGATCTCGACCCCGGCGGGTGCCGGTCGATGCGCACAGAGCGGGTTTTCCCGGGTACAGAACGCTTACTTCGCCTGCCAGACCGGCGCGCGCTTCTCGACGAACGCCATCGTCCCCTCGCGGACGTCCTCGCTCGTCATGACCCCGACGGCGTTCTCCCGAGTGTTGTCCCAGTCGCTGTCGTCGGCCGCGATCGCACCGTCCACAATGCCCAGTGCGACGCGTTTGCTGGCCTGCACCGCGAGCGGCGCGTTCGCGGCGATCTTCTCCGCCAGCGCCAGCGCCTCGGTCAGCACCTCGGCGTCCGGGACGACGTGGTTCACCAGCCCCAGCGCCGCCGCGCGGGCGGCGTCCAGGGGTTCGCCGGTGAACATCATCTCCATCGCGATCTTCTGCGGGATCTGCCGCGGCAGCCGGAACACCCCGCCCGCCGCCGCGAACAGGCCGCGTTTCACCTCGGGCAGCCCGAATTTCGCCGATTCGGCCGCCACCACCAGGTCGCTGGCCAGCGCGAGTTCGGTGCCGCCGCCGAGGGCGAATCCGTTCACCGCGGCGATCGTCGGCTTGGAAATCGGGTGCCGCACGTAGCCGGCGAAGCCCCATTCCTCGTGCCCGGGCGCGGCGAGCGATTCGCCCCGCGACACGGCTTTCAGGTCGGCGCCGGCGCAGAACGCGCGCTCCCCCGCGCCGGTCAGCACGACGACGCGCGTTTCCGGGTCCTGTTCGGCCCGGTCCAGCGCGGTGCCGACGAGTTCGCTCAGCTCGGCGTTGACCGCGTTCATCGCGTGCGGCCGGTTGAGCGTGACGACCAGGACGTGTCCGCGCTGTTCGACAAGCGCGGCCGGGGCGTCAGCGGGCATGACCGTCCTCCTCCGCCGGCGCGAAGACCGGCACCTTCTCGTGGTCAGATTCGGGACCGGAGGGCACGAACACTGCCCGCACCGGCAGCTGCCAGAGGTCCGCGTCCGGGTCGGCGTCGAGCCGGCACCACCACCACGGTCCCTCGGCCAGCTCCACGATGCCGACGACCACGCGCTCCGGCTCGCCGCCGTCGCGCGCCCGCTTGTGCACCACCGACCACGACACCACCGTGCCGGTTCCGGCGGCGGCCGTCCACTCCAGATCGTCGTCGGGGTCCGGGACCGTGCGCGGGTCCAGGTACTCGCCGGTACCGCGCCGCCGCAGCAGCCGGAACTCGCCGACCGCAGTGCCGTCGAAGAACGCCGCGGACTCCTCGTCGCGGGCGACTGGGTTGATCCGCACTGTCATGCCTCCGTTCCGAGCACGAGCGTGCTGTGGTGGTCCAGAATGCCGCCGTTGCCCGAAACCAGCACGGTGTCGTGTTTCGGCACCTGACGTTCGCCGCCCTGGCCGCGGGCCTGGATGATCGCCTCGGACAGCGGCGTCATGCCCCAGAGGTAGTAGGACGACAGCTGGCCGCCGCCGGTGTTGACCGCGAGCTTGCCGTCCGGGCCGAGCATGCCCGGCGTCGCGACGAACTCGCCGCCTTCGCCCTTGCCGCAGAACCCGTAGTCCTCGAGGGTGAGCAGAGCGGTGAAGGTGTAGCAGTCGTAGATTTCGGCGACGTCGATGTCCTCGATGGTCACTCCGGCCATCTCCATCGCCGCCGGACCGGACTGGGCCGCACCGCTCACGAGACCGAGATTGTCGTTGCGGCGGAAGGAATTGCCCGGGTGCGCCTGTCCCCAGCCGAGCACCTGCACCGCGGGCTGGGCGAGTTCTTTCGCCCGCTCGGCCGACGTCACGATCACCGCCGCGCCGCCGTTCGACACCAGGCAGCAGTCCAGCAGGTGGAACGGCTCCGCGATGAACCGCGACGCTTGATGGTCCGCCAGGGTGATCGGATCCCGCAGCTGTGCCAGCGGGTTCTTCGCCGCCCACGCGCGCTGCGCGACCGCGATCGCGCCGAGCTGTTCGCTCGTGGTGCCGTAAGTCTTCATGTGCCGTCGCGCGGCGAGGGCGTAGAACGAGTTCGGCCCGGCGAAACCGCTGGAGCCCAGCAGGCTTCCCCAGCCGGTCGGGGTCGTGCGCCGTCCGCCGTAGGCCGCGCCGGTCGCTTTGCCCTCCTTGAGCGGCGCGTCGGCGAAGACGCAGGCCACGGTGTCGGCCATGCCCGCTTCGACGGCCATCGCGGCATACTGCACCATCGCACCCGCCGTCGAGCCGAACGCCTGCATCTGGGTGAACAGGCGCAGGTCGCGCAGTCCCAAGTCGACTTGCAGGCTGAGGTCCACGCCGGGCGTCGTGCCGGCGGACACCAGCAGCCCGTCGATGTCGGACAGCCCGATCCCGGCGTCCGCGGCTGCCCGCCGGACGGCCTGCGCGGCGAACTGCCGCGCGCTCGGACCGTAGACTTTGCCCAGCTCAGTGAGCCCGAGACCGGCGATTGCCGCCCTCCGGCGCGCCGGGGTCTCCCGCCTGCTCGTCATCATCGCACTCCGTTCCCGACCGGTGGTCGCACCTCCACGTTCGCATCCCGCTGACGCGGCGTAAACGACCGGTCGGGACACCGGCAGATGTGCGCCCGCGACACGTGCGCCGATGTCGCTCCCGGAAACCTGCCGGTGTCGGAATCCGTGATGTACATCGCGGATTTCCGCGCCCAGCATGGGAATCGAGACCCGACGACGGGAAAGGCGGTCCGGCGATGGCGATCAGCGCCGCGGAAACCGAACAGCTGCGAGAGGCGGTGCGCGACCTGCTCGCGGACCGCTGCACGGAGTCCGACGTACGCCGCGTGATGGCGAGCGACTCCGGTTACGACCCGCAGCTGTGGAAACAACTGGCCGAACTGGGATTGCCCGGCCTGCTGATCGCGACGGAATACGGCGGAGTCGGCCTGGGCGCGGAAGAACTCGAAGCGGTGTCGGAGGAAATCGGGGCGGCGCTGCTGCCGTCGCCGTTCCTGTCCAGCGCGGTGCTGACGTCGACGCTCATCGACGCCGCCGGGTCCGAAGAGGACAAACAACGTCTGTTGCCCGCGCTGGCCGACGGGTCTTCAATCGGGACCGTCGCCGTCAGCGCCGCTTGGACGCCCGAAAGCGTTGCAGTGCAAGCAAATGGAACTCTCATCGGGACCACGCCCTATGTGACCTTCGGCCAGGTTGCCGACGTCATTCTCGTGGTGGCTCGCACCGGCGACGACATCGGCATCTTCGAGGTCGCACCCGACGCGTCGGGTTTCACTCGTACCGCGGAGTCGGTATTCGACCCGACCGTGCGGCTGTCCCAGTTCACCTTCGCTGATACACCAGCGCGACGAATTGGTACCGCAGGCTGGGAAGCCGTGCAGAAAGCCTTGGACGTCAGCGTGATCGCACTCGCCGGAGAACAAGCGGGCGGTGCCCGGCAGATTTTCGAAACGACCGTCGACTACCTCAACACCCGCGTCCAGTTCGGCCGCGCGATCGGCAGTTTCCAGGCGATGAAGCACCTCGCCGCGGACCGGCTCCTGGACGTCGAGTCCGCGACGTCGGCCGCCCGGCACGCCGCGGCCGACGGCAGCCCGGGCGCGATCGCGCTCGCCGGGTTCGCCTGCGCGGAAGCGTACGAAACCGTTGCCCTGTCGGCGATCCAGATGCACGGCGGGATCGGCTTCACCTGGGAACACCCGGCGCACCTGTACCTGCGCCGCGCCCGCTCCGGCGCACAGCTGTTCGGCGGCTCGCGGCTGCACCGGGAGCGCTACCTCGTCTCGAAGGGGGCCTGACCATGATCACCATCGATCAACTCCGCGAAGAAGTCCGCGCGTGGCTCGCCGCCGAATGGACCGGGCTCGCCCCGGCCGAGGATCGCTGGAGCACCACCCCGGAACGCATTGCGTGGCTGGAGAAGGTCGTCGCCGCCGGGTACGCCGTGCCGACCTGGCCGGTCGAATGGTCCGGCCGCGCCTACCCGGCCGAACTGGCCGACGTGATCGCGGCGGAGTTCGACGCCGTCGACGCGCCCGGCGCCCGCCAGGACAAATACAGCATCCCGGCCAACACCGTCCTCGCGTTCGGCACCGAGAAACTCAAGCACGACCTGCTGCACGACGTCCTCACCGAACGCTCCCGGACCTGCCTGTTCTACAGCGAACCCGGCGCGGGCTCAGACCTCGCCGGCGTGCGCACCACCGCGGTCCGCGACGGCGACCGCTGGATCGTCAACGGCCAGAAAGTCTGGACGTCCGGCGCGAAAACCGCGGACTACGCGCTGCTGATCGCGCGCACCGACTGGGACGCCCCGAAGCACAAGGGCCTCAGCTACTTCGTCGTGCCGATGCACCAGCCCGGCGTCGACATCCGGCCGCTGGTGCAGATCACCGGCGAGTCCCACTTCAACGAGGTCTTCCTGACCGACGTCGAAATCCCGGCGGACTACCTGGTCGGCGCAGAGGGCAAGGGCTGGCGCGTGCTGCAGACCGCGCTGGCGTACGAACGCTCGATCATGGGCGACGGCGCGCGGGCCTCGCGACACGGATCGATCGCCGACGACCTCGTCGAACTGGCGCGGGAACGCGGCCGCCTCGCCGACCCGGTCATCCGCGACAACCTTGCCACCGTGCTCGCGTTGCGCGAACTCAACGCGCTGAACAACGCCCGGGCGAAAGCCGCCGCCGAACAGGGCACGTCGAGTTCGGTGATGTCGCTGGGAAAGCTCGCGATGTCCGGCATCCTGCACGCCGAAGGGCGGCTGCGCACCGACATCGCCGGTCCGGAAACGCTGCTCGCCGGGGACGAGAACCCGGTCGCCGACGACGTGAACTTCCTGGCGCTCAACGCGTTTTTCACGTCCATCGGCGGGGGCACCGACCAGATCCAGCGCACGATCATCGCCGAACGCGTCCTCGGGCTTCCCAAGGAACCCGAGATCGACCGCGACCTGCCCTTCCGCGCCGTCCGCCGCAGCTGAGCCCCGAGGAGGCTGGTTCCCTTGCCCGACACCTACGACCCGCCGCTGTCCGGGGTCCGCGTGCTCGATCTGTCGTCCGGCCCGATGACCGCGGCCGCACGGCTGCTGGCCGATCTCGGCGCGCGCGTCACCCGGGTCGTCCTGCCCGGCGTCACCGACGAACGCACCACCGGACCGGTCGTCGACGGCGTCGCGATCGGCACCGCGATCGACCGGCACGGCTTCGCCCACGCCACCGCCGAACCCGGCTCGCACGGCTGGGAACAGCTGCTGGCCGACGCCGACCTGCTGATCGAGACCACTCCGCCCGGTTCGCCCGCCGAAGAACGGCTCGACGTCCCCGGCCTGCGCACCCGGCATCCCGCGCTGGTCGTCCTGTCGATCAGCGACTTCGGCCGCGCCACGACCCGGCGGCACTGGCAGGCCACCACGCCGGTGTTCCACGCGCTGACCGGCCAACTCTCCCGGTCCGGCATCCCCGGCCGCGCGCCGCTGCTGCCGCCCGGCGAACTCCCGTACCACGTCGCCGCCGCGCAAGCCGCGTTCCAGGCAGTGAGCCTGTACCTGGACCGGCTGCGCACCGGACGCGGCGACCGCATCGATTTCGCCGTCCTCGAAGGGGCGATGCAGGCGCTGGACCCGGCGTTCGGCATGGTCGGCAGCGCGGCCGCCGGGGTGCCGTTGAGCGACCTCCCGCGCGGACGCACCGAAGAACGCCACCGGTACCCGATTTTCCCGTGCCAGGACGGGTACATCCGGATCTGCCTGCTGTCGCGGCGGCAGTGGCGCGGGATGTTCGAGTGGATGGGCAGCCCGGCCGAATTCGCCGATCCGAAGTACGACCAGGTGCGCGAACGCTACGCGTCGCCGAATCTGCTGCCCGCGATCGGCCGCTTCTTCGCCGATCAGACCCGCGCCGCGCTGGAGTGCGAGGGCCAGCGCCACGGCGTGCCGACCGCTGCGGTGCTCACGCTCGCCGAAGCCCTGCACACCGACCAGCTCGCCGCACGCGGGTTCTTCCGCGACACCGAACTGTCCCCCGGACTCGTCGCGCCGGTGCCGGCCGGAATCACCGAGATCGACGGCCACCGCGCCGTCGCCGGCCCCGACACCGGCGCACGCGTCACCGCCGCGCCGATCCTCGCTGGCCGCTCGCGGCGCGGCGAAGGACGTCCGCTGGAGGGAATCCGGGTCCTGGACCTCGGCGTGATCGTGGTCGGCGGCGACACCGGACGGCTCTTCGGCGACCTCGGCGCGGACGTCATCAAAATCGAGAACTCGGCTTTCCCGGACGGTTCCCGTGCCGCCCTGCCCGGCCTGATGTCGCACGGTTTCGCCGCCGGGCACCGCAACAAACGCGCCATCGGCGTCAACCTGCGCGACCCGGAAGGGCAAGCGCTGGTGCGGCGATTGGTCGCGCAGTCGGACGTCGTGCTGACCAACTTCAAACCCGGCGTCATCACTTCGCTCGGGCTCGACCGGGCCGCGCTGGCCGAGGTGAACCCGGGCATCGTCGTCGTGGACAGCTCCGCCTTCGGCCCGACCGGCCCGTGGGCCGCCCGGCTCGGCTACGGCCCGCTGGTGCGTGCCGCGACCGGACTCACCAGCGAGTGGATCTATCCGGGCGAACCGGGCACGTTCAGTGACGCCGTCACGGTCTATCCGGACCACGTGTGCGCCCGGATCGGTGCATTGGCCGCGCTGGCGCTGCTCGTCCGGCGCGAACGCGACGGCGAGGGCGGGTCGGTGAGCGTCGCGCAATCCGAGGTGATGCTGAGCCACTTCGCGGACCGGATCGCCGCCGAAGACCTGGCCCGCCGGGGACACCACCTGACCGAACCGGCCCACGACGCGCCGTGGGGCGTGTTCCCGACCGCCGGTGACGACGACTGGCTCGCCGTCACGGTACGGAACGACGCGGATTGGGGCGCGTTGTGCTCGGTGCTGGACCGCCCTGACCTGGCAGCCGACCCCGGTCTGGCCACCCGCTCCGGCCGCGCCGCTTCCCGGACCCGGATCGACGCGGCGGTGACCGAGTGGACGGAACGGCATTCCCCGTTCGAGGCGATGGATCTGCTGCAGGACGCCGGGGTTCCGGCCGGGGCGATGCTGCGGGCGGGTGATCTGCCGGAGTGGGAGCAGTACCGGGAGCGGCGGGTGTTCCGGGAGGAGTTGCATCCGTGCGCGGAGGAGCCGTACGTGCTGGAGAATGTGCAGATCCATGCCGCGCATGTCGCTGACCCGCCGACGGGGCAGGCGCCGTTGCTGGGCGAGCAGACGTTCGAGATCGCGGCGGAGTTGCTGGGGTTGGGGGTCGCGGAGACGGCTGGGCTGGTCGCTCGGGGGGTGTTGGAGGCGCCTGAGGAGCAGGGCGGGCGGGCTGCTCGCGCCGGGTGATTTCCGGCGGGGCGAGCTTCGAGGCGAACGTTTGCTTCCCGCGAAGCCGCATCCGACGCCTCGCCGATGCTGCCGCCCGAGGATGCGGCGGGGCCGAGTGCCCGCCTGGCAGTCCGCCGCCCCAGGCCCGACGGAGCCAAGCGAAAGCACCCCGCCACGCCACAATCCGCCCGGCCGCTCGGCGAACCCGCCCCAGCCCCTCGCCGAGTGGCCAGGCACCCCAGAATCCAGCGGCCCGAACGAAGCCGCCCCGCCTGTCCACCCCAGCAACCCGCCAAGCCCGCCTGGCCGCCCCGCGAAGCCACTCCCGCCAACCCGCTAACCCGGCCCAGCCACCCCGGGAACCCGCCCGGCGCCCCGCCGAACTTCGCTCCCCGCCGTATGATCGCCGCAACCCGCTCGCCTCGCTGGACATTGGACGATGGAGATCGATTTCACCCGGCTGAAGTACTTCGTCGCGGTCGCCGACGAACTGCACTTCAAGCGCGCGGCGGACCGGCTGCGGATCACCCCTCCGCCGCTCAGCAAGCAGATCAAGCTGCTCGAACGCGAGCTCGGCGGGCCGCTGTTCGAGCGGCACTACCACGAGGTCCGGCTCACCCCGCTCGGCCAGGCGCTGCTCGGCCCGGCGCGGGCGATCCTGCGCCAGGTCGACGACCTGAAGGACATCGCGGCCGGAGTTCTCGAGGACGGCACGCCGATCCGGGTCGGGGCCACCGCGTACGCGCCGTCGGATCTGCTCGAGGACCTGGAAACCGCGGTCGGCGGGCTGGCCGCTCCGGCGACGTTCGAGGTCGCCGGTTCCGCCGCCGAGGTCACCGCGAAGCTCGTGTCCGGGCATCTGGAGCTCGGGCTGATCCACCTGTCGGTCGAGGATCAGCGGCTGCGCGCCCGCACCGTCGCGGAGTACCAGGGCGCGATCGCGGTCCGCGCGGACGATCCGCTCGCCTGCCGAGACCTCGTGCACATCGAGGAACTGCGCGACCGCGAGGTGGTCATCGACTTCGCCAGGCCGAACCCGGTCATCCTCGCCGCGCTGACCAGGAGACTCGCCAAACGCGGCGTCCGGAACATCGTGCGCGCGGTCAGCGGGCGCGGCGGCGAGCTCGAAATGGCCGCGCAGGTGTTCAACCGGCGGCTGGTCGCGCTCGTGTCCTACGCGCCGGCGTCGTTCATCGGCCGGATGTTCTCGCCGCCGGAGTTCAAGCTGGTCCGGATCGACGAGGACGGCTGGGAACCGAGCAGGCTCGCGCTCGCCTGGGCCGCCGACCGCGCCGCCGGGCCGCCCCGTCCGGCCGACCTCGCCGAGGCCCTTTCCGCGAAACTGGGCCCGATCCGCAGAGGCTGAGCCAGGTCCGTCCGCAGTGGACCGGTCAGGACTCGACGAACCTGCTCAGCAACCGCCCGAACTCGGCCACGTCGCGGCTCGGCCAGTCGCGCAGCCGCTCTTCGAGCCGGTTCCGTTGCGCCGCACGGGTAATCGCCAGCGCGCGATGCCCGGCTTCGGTCAGCTCGAGCCGCTGCCTGCGCGAATGCCGCGGGTCCGGGCTGCGCACCAGCAGCCCGGCGGTCTCCAGTTCCGCCAGCTGCCTGCTGACCGTCGAGGGGTCGAGCCCGTACTCCTGGGCGAGATCCGCCGCGTGCGCGCAGTCCGCGAGGTCGATCGAGGACAGCATCGTGTACTGCACGAACCCGAGCCCCTCGTACAGTTCGTTCGAGCGCACCCGCGACCCGCGGGAAAACAGGATCATCGCGCGGTGGATAGCGTCCAGGGCATCGCCGTCGCGGTCTTCTCCCGGCATGTCCCCGCATGCTAGAGATGCACCATACAACTGTCAACGCGGCTCGGCGGCGATCCCCCGGCGCAGCAGGTCTTCCGCGTCGACCCCGGCTTCTTCAAGCAGCGCACGGGTATGCGCCCCGAACGCGGGCACGTCGCCCATCCGCGCCTCGACGTCCGCGAACGTCACCGGCGGCAGCAGCGCGTCGACGGTCGCGTGTTCGGTGCCGATCTTGCGCCAGCGGTCGCGGGCGCGAAGCTGCGGGTCCGCCACGACGTCGGCGACCTGTTTCACTTGCGCCGCAGGGATTCCGGCGTTCGCGAGCCGCTCGTCCAATTCCACTGTGGACCATCGGACGGTCTCGGCGGCGACCGCCGCGTCGCATTCCGCGCGGTGTTCGACGCGCTGCACGTTCGTGGTGAATCGCGGGTCGTCGGCCAGCTGCGGGGCTTCGAGGACTGAGGTGACCAACGTCCGCCAGCCGCTGTCGTTCTGGACCCCGATCAGCATCTGACCGTCTTTCGTCGGGTACGCGTCGTAGGGGGCGATCGACGCGTGGCTCAAGCCCATGCGCGCGGGCTGGCGTCCGGAGTACATCTGGCTGTACATCGCGTAGCCCATCCACTCGACGGTCGCCTCCAGCATCGACACCTCGACCGTCGCGCCCTGCCCGGTCCGCCAACGGCGCAGCAGGGCGGCCAGCACCGCTTGCGCGCAGTACATTCCGGAGGCGATGTCGGACGTCGGAATGCCGGTCTTGACCGGGGTGTCCGGGGTGCCGGTGATGCCGATCAGGCCCGCTTCGGCCTGGACCAGCATGTCGTAGGCCTTGCGTTGTTCCCTCGGCCCGCCGGCGCCGTAGCCGGAGAGGTCGACGGCCACCAGTTCCGGGTGGCCGGCGCGCAGTTCTTCGGCCCCGAATCCGAGCCGCGCGGCCGCGCCCGGAGCCAGGTTCTGGACGAAGACGTCGGCTCGGGCGATCAGACGGTGGACCGCGTCGCGGCCTTCTGCGGTTTTCAGGTCTACGGCCAGGGATTCTTTGCCTCGGTTGAGCCAGACGAAGTGGGCACCGGTGCCGTGCACGACGTGGTCGTACTCGCGGGCGAAGTCGCCGCCGTCGGCGCGTTCCACCTTGACGACCCGGGCGCCCAGATCAGCCAACGTGCGGGTGGCCAGCGGGGCGGCGACTGCCTGTTCGATGGAGACGACGGTGATTCCGTCGAGCGGGAGCGCGGAGTCCGAGTGCATGCCGATTACTATTACCCGGTTTTCGCGGGGGTGCCCGGGTGAGTTGTGTCGCGTGGAGCACCCTGAAAGCTAGCCGCGCGGGTCGAACGGGATGCCGGCCGGCTTCGACTTCTCCAGCAGGTCCTGGTACCGGCCGTCGCTGATCTTGATCGTCGCGGCGCCGAAGTCCGCGGCCATGAGGCGGTCGCGCAGCGCGCTCGACGGCCACCCGTCCCAGCCGACCAGCGGCGGATAGCGCCAATCGTGGTAGTGGTTCTCCGGCGGCTCGTCGTGGGCGTCGGCGAGGCGGAAGAAATGCGTGCCGGGGCCGTCCTTGTGGTACACCGCCTTCGGGTGGGCACCGTCGAAACTCACCTTCGACCGCGGGTACGTCACCTGCGAGGAATGCTGTGTGGTCGTCACGTACTCGACCTGGTTCGACGACTGGTCGATCCACGAGATCACGTGCTCCCAGTCGTGCCGGTGCCCGCCGAGGCCGCTGCCGTCGACGGCCTGGTCCTTCTCGAAATAGCTCGCGTACACGACCGCGCACCAGCCGTGGTTGCAGGTGGCGCGCGAGTAGGTCTGGGAGTTGTCCAGGTCGGACTGGTCGTGGCAGTTGCCGTTGACCGCGCCGGTGGTCTTGAGGCCGGGCGCGAGGGTGCCGTCCGGGCCGATCGCGGGCGTGGCGTAGCAACCGTCGCCGTCGTAGTCGTAGGCGGGCGAGAAGGACTGCTCGTATCCGTTGGCGTTCTGCGGCAGGTTGTGCGGCGGATCGGCGTACGCCGCGGACACCGGGAACAACAACGCGACGCAGGCTGCCACCGTCGCGACGCGGGCGAGCGGGAGTTTCCTCATGTCCGGATGGTGACACCGCGAACGCGGAAGGTGAAGGGACGCAGGGGAAGCATCCGGTGTCCGCACGGACCTTCAGCTCGCGAGGACCTCCGCGCCGCGGTGCACGCGCAGCAGGTCAGCCCGTACGAGGTCGGCCAGCAGCCGTTCCTCCTCGTCCGCCTCCGACGGTCGCGGCGGCAGTTCCCCGCTTCCGGCCAGCGCGCCTGCCGCCGCCTCCGCGAAGGACGCCATCGTCGGCGACTGTCCGTCCCGCTGCAGCAGCGCGCCCGCCGAAGCCGCGAGACCGCGCAACCCCTGTCCGGCCTCTTCCAAGGCTTCTCGCTGCTCCGAAGAAGGCTCTCGGCTGCCGGGTTCGGGGCTCAGCAGGTCCTGGTGCGTCCGAGCCGCCGCGCGGAACCGCAGCCCGACCTCACGCCGGCCGCCTCCGCCGCGCAACCGCTCCGCCACCGACGCGAGCAGCTCGCCAGTTTCGGAGACGGCGTCGGAAAACCGTTGCGCCACCGAAGGTTTCGGCACCCCGGGCACCGCGGCGAAGCCGAACAACAGGCCGATCACCACCGCCAGCACGACCAGCAGCAGGTACTCCACGAGCACCGACACCGCGTCCAGATGCCGTGTCGTCGCGTTCATCCCGACGCTCATCAGCACCATGCAGCCGTTGAACACCATGGGCTGCACCTGCATGAACGGAAACCCGACGAGCAGCGCGACAATCCCCAGCGGCAGCAACGCGCCCGGCGGCAGCAACCACAACGCGACCGCCAGCACCACGGCCCCGGCCGCCGCACCGGCCGCGCGCTGCCACGCCTTCGCCAGCGTGTCCCGCCATTCCGGCTGCATGAGCGCGAACGTCGTCATGAGGAACGACACGGTGAGCGGATCGCCGGGCCGGAACGTCGCGATCACCGCGGCGACCAGCATCCCCAGCGCGCACCGCACCGCGTGCCGCAACTGCGCGGACCGCCACGAGAACACCCCGGTCGCCTCGCGCCGCAAGGCCTCGCGGACGAGATGCCTCGGGAAGTCCACAATGGACTCGTCGCGGTTCAGCACGGCTTCCCGGATCGCGAACAACCCCGCCCAGGCTTCGTCAAGCAGCGCGGCGGTGTCGCCGGGCAACGCGACGTCCGGGTCGGTCCGTTCGATCTCCGGCGGTTCCGAAACGGTCTTGGCCCGCACGGCTTCCGCTAACTCCGCGACCTGTTCGTCCGCGGCGTCGAGCACGCGGGAAACGGCCGCTGCCTGCTCTTCATCGAACGCACGCAGCCGGTCCCGCAGCAATGCGGCGGTGCCGTGGTACCGGGCGCCGCCAGCGAGAACCCGCGCCTGCCACGCGCGCGGCCGGTCGGTCACCCACAACCGCACCGCCCGCTCCGCGCTCGCGCGATCCGGCCCGGCGAGCGCGTCGGCCAGCGCGGTGCGGGTCGGCTTGCCCGGATCGCTCAGGCCCATCAGCAGCCGCAGCACGAACACGACCGCGACGGCCAGCGCCGGCGCGCAGATGATCTGCACCGGGCTGGCCGCCCCGCTCAACTGGAAGCCGTAGCCGAAGACCGAGGCCATGCCGAGCCCGAGCCCGACCGTCACGTACCGCGGCCCGAGCGCGGGCACCACCGCCGCCGCGAACACCACCAGCACGAGCAACGCGATCGACGCGACCGGCGACACCTCGCCCAGCAACCGCGGCCCGGCCCCGCCGATCACCACCGCGGGTGCGAACGCCGCCAGCAGCCACAGATCCGGCCGCAACGGCCCGCCGGTGGCGGCGATGAAGCAGAACAACGCGGTCAGCCCGGCCAGCACCGCCGTCCCGCCGAGCCCGAGCGCCACCCCGAGCCCGGCCGTGCCGCCGACGACCACCAGAACCGCCGCGAGCATCCCGCCGCCGCGCGCAATCGCGTTCATCCCGCCCCGTTCCGTCACCGCGCAATGCCGCCGGGTAGCCTCGCACGCCGCGCCCGGTCGCCGCGCGTCGGGGAAAGCCCGTGCGGCGATCGCGGTTCAAACCCGGGCAGGCACGCACGACCGCCCCACCACTCGCCCTCGTGCGCGGCAATTCCGGTTCTCACCGGCGCAGGCACGCACGATTCAGACGGTCGTGCGCTCCGGCGGCAGCGTCAGCAGGTTGTGCACCTCGCTGTGTTCCTCCCCCGGCAGCCCGTCCAGCCCTCGCAACGCCGCGCTCCGCGCCGCCACCTCCGCCTCGGTCCGCGGCGACATCAGCGCCGACCCGCCCGTCGCCAACGCCTGGTTAGCCTCCACGAACTCCCGCGACCGCCGCTCGTACGCCGCGAAAGCGACGTCGTGCGGGGCATCCGCCAGTTCGTACGCCAGCAAATACGCACCGATCATCGCGAGACTCGACCCCTGCCCGGACAGGAACGACGTCGCGTGCGCGGCGTCCCCGGCCAGCGCAACGCGCCCCTTCGACCACACCGGCATGTGGATCTGGCTGACCACGTCGAAGAACAGGTCGTCCGCCGAGCGCATCGCCTCGACCATCCGCGGCACCTCCCAGCCGCAGTCTTCGAAACGGCTCGCGACCAGTTCGCGCTGTGCGGCCGGGTCGGCGAACGCTTCGAAGGGCGCGTCGGCGCGGGTGAACACCAGGAACCCGTGCACGTGGTCGCCGTCGCGGTTGCCCGCGGCGTAGAGCGACGCCGACCGGCCCGCCACCGCCCAGGACATGCCCTCGTGCGAGAGGCCGAGGTAGTTCGGCATGGTGAATCCGGCGAAGCAGTAGCCGAGGTAGCGGTGGAACTGCTCCTCCGGTCCAAAGGCCAGCGAACGGGTCTTCGAGTGCAGCCCGTCCGCGCCGATGACCAGGTCGAACGTCTGGCTCCGGCCGCTGGCGAAGGTCACGTCGACCGCGTCGCCGCGGTCGTCCAGCGCGGCGATCGACTCCGAGAAGCGGAACTCGACGTCGTCGCGGACCGCGTCGTACAACAGGCTGGTGAGGTCGCCGCGAGCCAGTTCGATGTCGTGCCCGGCCTCGTCCCCGGTGATCACGGTCGGCGCGACGCTGTTCAGCACGCTCCCGTCCGCGTCGAGGAACGAGAGCCGCCGGGTGGCGACGTGCCGCTCCCGCGCCTGCTCCGCCAGCCCCATCCGCCGCAGCACCTCGACGGCCGGGCCGCGCATGTCGATCGGGTACCCGCCGCCGCGCACCGCGGCCGCCTTCTCCACCACGGTGACCGCGAAGCCGTACCGGTTCAGCCAGTACGCCAGCGCCGGGCCCGCGATGCTCGCCCCCGAGATCAGCACACTCCTGCTCATGGTTCTCCCCTTAGTTCCCCGGCAGGCGATAGATGCCTACCTTAGGTATCATTTTCGAGACCGGCCGGAACCGCCTCGTGCGATCCCGGTGACCCAACTGTATACCTAAGTTAGGTATCTATTCAAGGAGCCCGCGATGTCCGCCGTCCCTTCCCTGTTCCGGGACCTGCTCCCCCGGCTGAACGAGCTGAGCGGGACGCTGCGCCGGGGCAAGCTGTTCGAGCGCGCGGTCGAGGCGACCGGGCTGCCGCTGGAGCGGCCGGCGATGAGCGTGCTCGGCATCCTGCACATCGAGGACGCGCCGCTGCGGGTCGGCGAGATCGCGAACCGGATGAACGTCGTCGGGCCGCACGTGACGCGGCAGGTGCAGGGGCTGGAAAGCCGCGGGCTGGTGCGGCGCGTGGCCGACCCGGACGACCAGCGGGCGCGGCTGATCGAGCTGACGCCGGAAGGGAAAACCGCGGCCGAACGCTACGTCGCGGTCATCGAGGGCTGGTTCGCCGACGCGATGAGCGACTGGACCGCCGAAGACCGCCAGCTCCTCGACCGGCTCATGACGAAGCTGGTCGAGGACCTGACGGCCCGGCTGTCCGATTTGGACTGAACGGGACTACCGCGACATCCGCAGGAACTCCTGCTGCTCGCGGTCGTAGCGCTGGGTCAGGCCGTTTCCGTAGCGGTCCCACCAGTTCTGCGTGTGCCCGTTCTGGCGGGTGGTCGTGTCGCCGTAGACCTCGCGGTCGTATTCGATCCGCGCGTCGTGGAACTGCTGCTGGAATTCCTGCGGCGTCAGGCTCTGCAAGTGCTGCACGGCGTCCGGGTCGAGGGTGCGCGCGCTCTGCACGATGTCCGCGCCGCCCATGTGGTTGAGGATCGCCCGGACGCCGCCCGCGCCGCGCATGTGCGCGCCGGACATGATCGCGGCCTGGGCGCCCGCGTCGGTGAACTCCATCGCCCCGGCGCGGCGCGCGTTCGCGGTCATCAGCTGCGCGACCACCGCGCGTTCTTCGGCGCTGCCGAGGCCGTATTCCCGGCGGGCGGCCATGATCTGGTCGTAGCCGTTGTGCATGCTCTCGCGGAAGCCGTACGCCTCGCGCACGCCGCCCTGTTCGCCGGTCGCGCCCTCGGACCGCATGATCGAATCGACGACCCGGTCGTCCAGCTGCTGCGGTGCGGCACCCCCAGCAGCCGCACCGCCGCCGCCCGCCCCGGCTCCCCCGCCGCCCGTGCCGCCGCCGTAGCCCTGGGCCACCGCGGTGTCGGCGTCGGCGTAGTTCCGCGCCGCGTGCTGCACCTTGCCGTTGACCTGTTCGATCAGCTTCACGAAATCGCCGAGCGAGGACACGAGTTTCGACTGCAGCAAGGTGTTCGCCGCGGCGACCCCGCTGCCGATGCCCGCGAACGACAAGGCGTCGATCACGAGCGTCTCGAGGTCGCGGACGGCCGAGAACGCCGCGGCGCCGAGGCCCTCCACGTTCTTCACGATCGCCGACACCTCGGCCGGCAGCACCCGGTAGCTTCCCGCTGTCATGCCCGTGACCCTCGCGCACCGGCCCGGGGCGCGCCAACGGCCGAATTACCCACTTTCGAAGGGGATCGAATCGCTGCCCGGTGGGTACCTGGGCGGCATGGAGTCCGACGAGGACCGGCACGACCGGACCGACCACGAGATCGAGCTGCTCTCCGAGCGGCTCTGGGCCTGGTCCCGCGAACCGGACGGCGAGCGGGAGCCGGAGCTCGGCCCGCTCGCCGAGGCCGGGTTCGCCGTCGACGGCGGTGTCGCGCGGTACGGCTCCGGCCGTCCGTGCGTCGCCCTGCTGCTCCCGTCCGACCGGCACCGGGAGTTCGGGCACAACCTCGTCGCCGCGGCTGTGCTCGGTGCCGCGCTCGCCACCGCCGCGACGCTGGAATCCGGCTCCGTCGTCGTCACCGACCGCGCGGGCGACGAGATCGACGCGGTGCTGACCTTCCAGCCCGGCGTGCACACCTGGGCAGCCGCGCCGCTCGCCGCGCGGACCGAGCTGCGCGTGACCGTGCACGGGAATTCCGGGCCGGCACCCGAAGACAGCACCGACGCGGTCGCCGGGCTGGTGCAGGTTTTCACCGCGATCGCCGCGCTTCGGGCCCGGCTGCCCGCCGGCGCGGCGGTGCAGGGAATCGTGACGCACGGCGGGGAATCCACCGATGTAGTGCCCGATTTCGCCGAAGCCCGCTTCGGGTTGCGCGCACCGGACTCCGAAACGCTCGGACACGTCGTCACCGAAGTGACCACCGCCGCCGAAGGCGCCGCGATGGCGACCGGGACCAAGGCGAACGTCGAACGGTTCGGCCCGATTCACGCGCGGTTCCAGGACAATCCGGTGCTGTCCGGGCATTTCGCCCGGCATCTCGCGGCGTGCGGGATCCACGCGTCCCCGTCCGGGTCCGCGGCGATCCCCGGACGGCCCGAGGTCGGCGACCTGAGCGTGCGGATGCCGACGATCCACCCGTCCGTCGCCCTCCACGATCCGGTGCGCGCGGTCGGCAGCCGCGCGTTCGCCGAGGCGACCGGGTCACCGCGAGCCCGGACGGTGCTGCTCGCGACCGCGTCGGCGCTGGCGCGCACCGCGTCGGACCTTCTCGCGCATCCGGCTCTGGTGCGCCAGGCTTGGGACAATTTCGCCGATCGAGCGCGGCGGGGTGGCTAGAGTCCTCCGCATGGGGACGACTGACTTGCCGCTGCCAGATGGCCGCAACCTTCGGGTCCACGACAGCGGAGGCGACGGATTCCCGTTGGTGTGGCACCACGGAACTCCGCAATCCGGTCGCCTGCTGCCGCCGGTGGTCGAGGCCGCGTCCGCGCGAGGATTCCGGGTCGTTTCCTATGCGCGGCCCGGGTACGGCGGATCCACTCCGCAGGTCAGCCGCACGGTGGGCTCGGCTGCCGACGACGTGCGCCAGCTGGCCGACGCACTGGACTTGCCGCGGTTCGCGGTGATGGGAGCGCCGCGCTGCTGCCGGATCGGGTGACAGCGGCGGTGTGCCTGGCCGGATTGGCTCCGTACTCCGAGGAGTACGACTGGTACGGCGGAATGGTCGACGACAGCTCGTTGCGGGCCGCCCGCAAGGGCCGCGAAACCCGGCTGCAGCACGGAGAAACGCAGGAATTCGACCCGACAAGCTTCACCGACGCGGACTGGTCGGCGCTGCGCGGCACGTGGGGTCCCCTCGGCGAGGACGCCGGGGCTGCCGGGGACGTGGCCGCGGAAGCCGACGACGACCTCGCGTACGTCGCGCCATGGGGCTTCTCCGCCGCCGACGTGCGGGTCCCGGTGCTGCTGGTGCACGGCGGCGAGGACCGGATCGTCCCGGCCAGCCACAGCGAATGGCTCGTGCGGAACCTCCCGGACGCCTAACTGTGGCTCCGTCCGCGCGACGGGCACATCTCGGTGTTCAACGCGCTCCCGACCGCGCTCGACTGGCTGCGCAACCTCCCCGCCCGCTGACCGCCGGTTATCGTGTCGGGCATGAGCAACGTCGAGACCGACCCGGCCGAACTGGCCTGCGGCGGCGACCCTGTTGACCCCGGCAAGGTCGAGATCCTCGACGCCCGCTCCGTGCCGCTCGGCGGCCCGCGCGCGATGCCGGTCCGCCGCACGCTGCCGCAACGCCAGCGGTCGCTGATCGGCGCGTGGTGCTTCGCCGACCACTACGGTCCCGACGACACCTCCGTCAGCGGCGGCATGTCCGTCGGCCCGCATCCGCACACCGGGCTGCAGACGGTGAGCTGGCTGTTCACCGGCGAGATCGAGCACCGCGACAGCCTCGGCTCGCACGCGATGGTCCGGCCCGGCGAGCTGAACCTGATGACCGGCGGGCACGGCATCTGCCACGAAGAGGTGTCGACGCCGGAAACCACGACGCTGCACGGGGTCCAGCTGTGGGTCGCGCTGCCGGACGAGCACCGGCACACCGCTCGCGACTTCCAGCATTACGTCCCGCCGTCCACCGCCCTCGACGGAGCGACCGCACGCGTCTTCCTCGGCACGCTGGCCGGGGAAACCTCGCCGGTCAAGACCTTCACTCCGTTGCTGGGCGCGGAAATCGTCCTCGACCCGGGAGCATCGCTCAGCCTCGCCGCGGATCCGTCCTTCGAGCACGGCGTCCTGCTCGACACCGGAGAGCTCACCTTCGCGGGCACCCCGCTGCAGCGGGCCCAGCTCGGCTACCTCGGCATCGGCGCGACCACGCTCGACCTGCACAACCCCGGGTCGTCCCCAGCGCGGGCGATTGTGCTCGGCGGGCCGCCGTTCGGCGAGGAAATCCTGATGTGGTGGAACTTCGTCGGCCGCAGCCACGACGAGATCGCCGAATACCGCGAAGCCTGGGAGGCGAACTCCGACCAGTTCGGCGCGATCGAGCCATACCCCGGCGGGCCGGCGCGGCTGCCCGCTCCCCCGCTGCCCGCGGTGCGGATCAAACCGCGCCGGAACCCGTCGTGAGCGGCTGTCGCGGGTAGGCGGGGGATCCGCGCTCACGACCCTCCGCTGAGCCGGTTCCGCGCCCCGGACGGGTCGAAGTTCACCCGCCGGAGCGGTCCGGCGGCCAGCAACACCACCGCCACCGCGCTCAGCGCCGCGAGCACCAGCGCCGCCACGAACCGGGCCGGAACCGACGTCGCCGAGGACAGCACCGCGTAGCCGCCCAGCACCACCGCGACCGGCCCGAACAGCGCGATCGCCGTCCGCACCGGCGGGATCCGGCTGCCGTCCGGACGCCGCGCCGAGACGACCGCCGCGCCCGCCGACACCACCGCGGCCACCAGCAGGCAGGCGCCCACGGTGTCGGAGAGCCGGTGCCAGCTGAGCGCGACGGTCGCCGCGGCCACCCAGGCGACGCCGGGCGCACCCACGGCGAGCACCCAGGTCCGGAACCGCGCGGGCAGCACCACGGCCAGTGCCAGCAGCACGGCGGTCGCCGCGCTCACGTGCCCGCTCGGGAAGCTGTTGTGGTGCGGAGCCCCGGCCGACCCCACGTCCGGCCGGTCCAGCAGGTAGATCTTGAGCAGCTGCGCGGCGGCCAGCGGCAGCAAGTACAGCACCAGCGCGGTCACGCCGAGCGCGAACCGCTTGCGCAGCACCGCGAGCGCCACGATGACGATCCCGGCCGCGCCGAACACCTCGACCCCGTCGATCCCGGCCAGCGGCCGCGCCCAGTCCACAGTGGACCGCGGAAGGCCCTGCGCGAAGCGGACGACCCCGTCCTCCGCGCGCTGCCCGGCCGCGGTCCGCACGAACAGCAGGTAGGCGACGACGAACGCGCCCGCGAACCCGATGGCCGCGGCGATCAGCACCGCGGTCCGCGAACGCCGCGGCGGGGCGAGCGCGTGGCGCGGCGCGAACAGGGGCACGGTCGGCGGATCAGGAGTCAGTACTGCCATGCCTTCGAGCCTGGCCGCGGGATTTCGAGATCTCGTCAGGGCCGTGTCATGGTTTCGCTACAAGATCCGCCCGGCTCGCGCGAATCCGCGGGCATTCCGAATAATGGCCACCGTGGCTGTGGTGTTGGTGGTCGAGGACGACGCGTCCGTCCGCGAGGGCATGGAACTGGCGCTGCGCAGGCAAGGACACACCGTGCACACCGCGGCGACCGGCGAGGACGGTGTGGCGCAGCTGCGCGAACGCGTGCCGGACCTCGTGGTGCTCGACCTCATGCTGCCCGGCATCGACGGGTTCGAGACCTGCCGCCGGATCCGCGCGCTCGGCCAGGTGCCGATCATCATGCTCACCGCGCGCAGCGACGATTTCGACATCGTCGCCGGCCTCGAAGCGGGCGCGGACGACTACGTCGTGAAGCCGGTCGAACCGCGCGTGCTCGACGCCCGCATCCGCGCGGTGCTGCGCCGCACCGCCGCCGAACCCGGCGCCGCGGGCCCCGAACAGCACGGCGACCTGGTGATCGACCGCGCCGGGATGCTGGTGCGCAAACACGGCGAACCGGTTTCGCTCACCCCGACCGAACTGAAGCTGCTGCTGGAGATCTCGCGCACGCCGGGCCAGGTGTACAGCCGCAGCCAGCTGCTGGCGTCGGTGTGGGGACACGATTATCTCGGCGATTCCCGCCTGGTCGACGCCTGCGTGCAGCGGCTGCGCGCGAAAATCGAGGACGTTCCGGCGCGGCCGGACCACGTGCAGACGGTGCGCGGCTTCGGCTACCGGTTCGGCCGCTCGTGAAACGGCTCCGGTCGTGGGTGTCCGGGCTGCGCCTGCGACTGGTGCTGGCGTTCGCCGCGATGACGCTGGTCGGCGCGGGCGCGGCGGCGGGCGCGAGCTACGTGTCCGCGCGCAACACCATCCTGGCCGGCGTGCAGGACCCGGCGATGGTGCAGCTGCGCGACGAGGTCAGGACGTACCTGCCGCAGCTGACCCTGCCGCCCGACCAGCGCCAGCTCGACAACATGGCGAGCTCGCTCAAGGGCGTCACGACCGTGGTGTTCGGGTCGCTGCATTCGCGCGTCGGGCTGAACCCGGCGGAGATACCCGGCGGGCTGCGCACCGCGGTCGCGGGCGGGACCAGCATCCAGTTCCAGCGCGTCATCGAGGGCGGGCGCCCGGTCCTCTACATCGGGATGCCGCTGCTGCGCTACGGCGCGACGAAGGGCGAACACACCGGCATCGAGGTCTACAAGACGGTCCCGCTCGCCACCCAGCAGGCCGCGATCGAGCAGCTGGCGACGCGCGCGTGGGTCATGACCGCACTGGCCTTGCCGATCGCGGTCGCGCTGGCTCTGCTGGCCGCGCGGCAGGTGCTGCGCCCGGTGCGCGCGCTGAACTCGGCGGCGCGCAAACTCGGCGACGGGCAGCTCGACGTGCGCCTGCCCGCGAAGGGTTCCGACGAACTGGCCCAGCTGGTCACCACGTTCAACCACACCGCGGCGGAACTGGAACGGACGGTCGGCTCGCTGCGCGAGATGGAGGCCGACGCGCGCCGGTTCGTCGCGGACGTCTCGCACGAACTGCGCACCCCGCTGGCCGCGATGAACGTGGTCACCGACGTCCTCGACGAAGACGCCGACCAGCTGCCCGCGGACACCGCCGTGGCGGCGCGCCTGGTGTCCGCCGAAACGCGGCGGCTGACCCGGCTCGTGCAGGACCTGGTCGAGATCTCCCGCTTCGACGCCGGACGGGCCGAGCTGCGGGTCGAGGAGGTAGACCTGGCCGAGGCAGTCGCGAACAGCGTCGCCGCCCGCGGCTGGACCGACTCCGTCGCGGCCGACCTGCCGAGCGTCACCGTGCCCGCGGACCCGCGACGGCTCGACCTGGTCGTCGCCAACCTCGTCGGCAACGCCCTGCGCCACGGCGCGCCGCCGGTCGAGATCCGGCTGAGCACCGACGACACGACCGTTTTCCTCACTGTCACCGACCACGGCCCGGGCATCCCCGAGGAGGTGCTGCCGAAAGTGTTCGACCGCTTCGCGAAGGCCGACACCTCGCGCGCCCGGTCCGACGGCAGCGGTCTCGGCCTGTCGATCGCGCTGGAAAACGCCCGGCTGCACGGCGGCGACATCGAAGCGGCGAACACCGGCGACGGGGCGCGGTTCACGCTCCGGCTGCCCCGCACCGCGATGGAGGAGCGATGAAACTTCTGCGACTCTTCGTCGCTTTCGCTGCTGTCTTGGCCCTCGTCGGTTGCGGTATCCAGCCGACCGGAGTGGTCCCTGCCGGCGATGCTCCCGGCGGCTTCCAGCTGGGCACGCCGCGTCCGCAGATCACGCTCTACTTCGTGTACGCGGGACAGCTCAGCCCGGTGCAACGTGCCTGGGCGAGGGACGCGACCCCCACAACGGTGCTGACGGAACTGTTCGGCGGCCCGACTCGCACGGAAGAACAAGAGGGCTTCTACTCGATGCTCTCGCCCGGCCGGCACGTCACGGTCGACACCTCGGCTCAGCCGGTGACCGTGACCGTCTCCGAATCGATGAAACTGCTGTATCCCGTCGGCCTGCAGCAGGTGGTCTGCACTGTCTCCGCGTCGCTGGCGGCGTCCGGGCAGCCGGTCGGCAAGGGGATCACTGTGGTCGCCTCGGACACCAAGCTCGAATCCCTGTACTGCAACTAGCCTTCCGGCACGAATCCGCGCACGACCCGCTCGACGATCCCCAGCATGGCTTCCGTCGCGCTCTCCCCCGGCGGCACCTGCCGCAACGCCGCCTCCAACGCGCCGAACACCGCACCGGTCAGCGCGGCCGCCTCGACCCGGTCCAGCTGCGGCGCGCACGTCTCGTACAGCTTCTCCGCCCACCGATCGCCCACCGCCGCGTTGCGCAGCAGGTATCCCGCGCGCAACGCGGGCACCCCGGCCAGCAGCCGGGTGCGCACCTCGGTGAGCGGATGGTCCAGGGGGAAACTCCACGCGTCCGCCGTCACCAGCGCGTGGACGGTCCTGGTCACCATCTCCGCCACCGGCGTCCCCGGCTCCGCCGCGGCGAAGACCCCGTCCACCACCTCGTCGTAAAGATGCTGGTCAGCGAAGACGACGTCCTCTTTGGCGGCGAAGTAGTTGAAGTACGTCGCCGGGGACACCTTCGCCCGCGCGGAGATCTCGGCGACGGTCGTGCCGTCGTAGCCCTGCTCGTCGAACAGCGTGAGCGCCGCCTCGATCAGCGCCTGGCGGGTCCGCCGCTTCTTCTCTTCCCGCAACCCGGTCATGCGTGAATCTTAGCGTTACTCTAAACTTAGAGAGTCTCTAAGATTGGAGGTCCCGATGGAACGGACCGGATGCGTGGTCGCCGGGGGCGGTCCGGCAGGCGTGATGCTGGGCCTGCTGCTGGCCCGGGCCGGGGTCGAGGTGGTGGTGCTGGAGAAGCACCGCGACTTCCTGCGGGACTTCCGCGGCGACACCGTGCACCCGTCGACGCTGCGGTTGCTGGACGAACTGGGCCTCGGCACCCGGTTCGCCGCACTGTCCCGTTCGGTCCTGGAACGGATGAAAATGGAGATCGGCGAGGAAACGGTGATCGCCGCCGACTTCAGCAGACTGCGCGGCCCGCACAAGCACATCGCGATGGTCCCGCAAGCCGAATTCCTGGGCCTGCTGGCCGAAGCCGGTGCGGCCGAACCGAAATTCACCCTGCGCATGGGCGCTTCTGTTACCTCTCTGCGCCGCGAAGGCGGACGCGTCACGGGCGTCAACTACCGCGACGAAAACGGTGCCATTGCCACACTGGAAGCCCCGCTCACCGTGGGCTGCGACGGACGCTGGTCGAAAGTGCGCCAAGAACTCGGCCTCGCATTGCGGGAGACAGACGTCCCGATGGACGTCTGGCAGGTGCGAGTGCCGAAAGCCGGACCGGGCGAACAGGGGGTGTTCGCCCGGTTCGGCCCCGGATACGCCTCGGTGACGATGGACCGCGGCGATTACTACCAGACCTCGTACCTCATCCCCCGAGGCCAAGACGCCCGCCTGCGTTCCGGCCCGATCGAAGACTTCCGCTCGCGGCTGGCCGAGTTGTTCGGCTGGACGCCCGCGCAAGTGTCCGCCGTCCGCTCGTGGGACGACGTGAAGTTGCTGGAAGTGACCATGGGCCTGTTGCCGCGCTGGCACGCCCCCGGCGCGTTGTGCATCGGCGATGCGGCCCACCCGATGTCGCCGGTTGGCGGTGTCGGGGTGAACCTGGCCGTGCAAGACGCCGTCGCCACCGCACGACTCCTCGCAGAACCGTTGCGGCGCGGGGAAGTTCCAGGGTCCCGCCTGGCCGCCGTACGCCGCCGCCGGTTGTTGCCGACTGTCGCGGTGCAGTCGAGTCAGCGGGGTGAACACGAGATGCTGCTGCGCCCCGCGCTAGCCGGGACGCTGGACCGCTTGCCCACGCCGATGCGGGTGGTGCAACGATTCCCGGCGCTTTCCGGGGTGACTGCTTACCTTGGCGGCGTTGGGTTGCGGCCGGAACACGCCCCTGCTTTCGCCCGACGGTCTGGTGTGGACAGTCACGCTGGCTGACCGGTTGGCGGTCCGGTGCGGTGCCGCTTGGTTTTTGCGGCGCCGCACCGGATTTGCTGTTCCGGTGGGCGGCACCGGATTTGCTGTTCCGGTGGGCGGCACCGGATTTGCTGTTCCGGTGGGCGGCACCGGACTCGCTGCCTTGTTGAACGTGCCGCACGGAACTTGCTGCCTTGTCGGACGGCAGTGCACCGGACTCACTGCCCTGTTGACCGGTGCCGCACCGAACTCACTGCCTTGCCGGACGGTGCCACACCGAACTCGCTGCCCCCATTTGAACGGTGCCGCACCGGACTCACTGCCCTGTTGAACGGTGCCGCACCGAACTGGCTGCCTTGTCGGACGGGGCCGCACCGAAGCGTGCTCCTCAGCCATCGCAGCGGGAAGCTCCGCCGAGCCGCAGCGTCGCCAACCAAGACTGCGCTGGCTTCCCGCAACGCCGGATTCATCTTCCATCGCAGCGGTTCCGACCCAGAACATGGTCCGGCCGCCCCTCTTCTGGAAGGGCAACCGCATCGCCCAGCGGAGCCGCACCGTCAGTCAGCGCACCACCGGCTTCCAGCGCCGCCCCGAACTCACCCCCTCGGCTGAGCGGAACACGTCGCAGTTCACGGCAGCGAGCCGTCCAAACTCCGCCGGAGCAGCATCCGCACGGCTACCCCGGCGCTTCAACCACGCCGACCAGCGCCACCCCGCGGCAGCTACGCAGGGTAAGCCCGCACCGATCGGGCGTCCTGCAACGCCCGAGCCCACCATTCGAGCTGGTCGAGCAAGGCCTTCGCCGCGGTCTCGACGGCAGGGTCGAGCGGTTCGCCGTCCTCCCCGAACCGGCCGTGCACCCCGTGGAAGCTCACGGTTTCGCGGATGGTGACCGCGTGCAGTTCGGCGAAGACCGGGCGGAGGTGCTCGACCGCGCGCAGCCCGCCGGAAATCCCGCCGTAGGACACGAACGCGACCGGCTTCGCGTGCCATTCGCCGCGGAACCAGTCGAGGACGTTCTTGAGCGCGGCCGGGTAGCTGTGGTTGTACTCGGGCGTGATCACGACGAACGCGTCCGCCGCCTCGAGCCGGGCAGCGACGGGCGCGGCCCCTTCGCCGTTCATCGCGAGCGGCAGCGAAATCTCGGCGACGTCGAGGACGTCGACCTCGAACCCGCCGTGCCGGTCGGCCTGGCGGGAGAACCAGCGGACGACCGTGGGGGCGAACCGCCCTTCCCTGGCGCTGCCGACGAGCACAGCGAGCCGGACGGGAGCTTCGGACACGTTTTTCTCCTTTTTTCCGGGGCGGAACAGGTTTCCCGCCTCCGGAAAGGAGTCTCGAACTTCAAGCTCCCTTTAAGTCAAGCTATGCTGTGCGCATGGCGAAAACGGAGCTGCCCGAACTGACCGTGGGCGAACTTTCCCACCGCAGCGGCGTACCCGCGTCGGCCCTCCGGTTCTACGAGGACGAGAACCTGATCCAAAGCAGGCGCACCGCGGGCAACCAGCGCCGCTACCGCCGCGACACCCTGCGGCGGGTCACGTTCATCCGCATGTCGCAGCGGGTGGGCATGCCGCTGGCGCAGATCCGCGACGTGCTGGCCCTCCTCCCGGACGACCGCACCCCGACCCGCGCCGACTGGTCCCGCATCTCGTCCTGCTGGCGCTCCGACCTGGACCAGCGCATCCGCCAGCTGGAACAACTCCGCGACCAACTGAACGACTGCATCGGCTGCGGCTGCATGTCCCTGGCCAAATGCCGCCTGGCCAACCCAGAAGACCGCCTAGGCCAAGACGGCCCCGGCCCGCGCCGACTGCCGGACCACCGGGGCGCCGGATTCGAGTGAGACCGCTCGGCAGCTGACTCCGGGAGGTTGGCTGGCTGCTCGGCCGATGCTTCTTCGCGTGGGTCCGCGGGGGTTCTCCGCAGAACTGCACCTCCGCGAGGCCGCGTCCGCTTCGGCTACCAGCCCAGTGCTCACGGCGCACTCTCACCGCGCGCTTCAGCCACCAGCGCAGCCTTCGCTGCACGCTCTCACTGCGCGTTGGCCAGCAACCCAGCTCGCACCGCGCATTCTCACCTCCCTCGCCAGTCCCGCTCTCGCCGCGCGCTCGCCTCAGCGACGAGCCCAACACTCACCACATGCCTTCACCACGCCCGCTTCAGCCGCCAGCTCCGCTCTCGCTTCACGCTCGCACTCAGCAGTCCCGCTCTCGCCGCACGCGCGGACTGCACCCACCTCAGCCACCGGCCGTTCTCTCACCACATCCCCTCACCACACCCGCTGCAACCGCCAGTCCTGCTCACGCCGCGCGCTCGCACGGCGGCCGCCGCAGCCACCCTCCGCTCTCTCGCCACCTTCCCTCGCCGCACCCGGCTAAGCCGCCAGCCTCGCCTTCGCCACGCGCTCGCACCGCGCCGCCTCAGCCACCGGTTCCGCTCTCGCAACGCACTCGCACCACGCCCGCCGCACCCGCCAGTCCCGCTCTAACCACGCGCCCTCCATCGCGCGTTGGCCAGCATGCGTCGCCATCACTCCCCCGGCCCGCCGCCGCGCGAGCAATGCGGCAGCTCGTGGCCCAGGTACAGAGAGAGCAGCGACGGTCCGCGTGTTCCGCGACGCGAGCTGCCAGGTCAGCCGGTCACTCCCTCGGTGCGTCAGCCGCTCCAGGTCATCCCAGCAGCAGCCCCCTCACGTAGGCGGCCTGTCCGGCGTGTTGCAGGTCGTCAGAAAGCACGCTGACCAGCCGGACGCCAAGGGTGACCGGTGGGTTCCAGCCTTCGTCGACCACGCGGTCCAGTGCCGTTCCGTTGAGGCTGGTCACCCACGAAACCGTGTGCTCGTGCACGGCGTCGTAGTAGCCGGTGAGCAAATCCGGCGACTTCGGCTGGACCTTGGCCACGTCGTCGCTGCTGTGCCCGTAACCGATGTCGCCAGCGGGAAACGGCAGGGCGAATTTCTCGCGCCAGTCCTGTGCCGTCCAGAACTGGTCGGTGCCCGCGACGGCCGCGACATGGTCGTCTTGCACCCGCGCCAAATGCCAGACCAGCCAGCCGATCGAGTTGGCTTCCGGGCCGGGGCGCGCTGCCAGCTGCTCCGCGGTCAGCCCGTCGACTGCCTGGTGCACCACTTCCCGCACCCGGCCGAATCCGTCCACGAGCAGATCGGCCACATTCATCTCGCGCTCCTCTTCGTCGTCGTGCGCTTGCCTCGATCATGCCTCGAAGATCCGCTTGTGCCCAGCACTGTGACTCGAGCGGCACGAGGGGTCCCTTCGCACCGGATCGCACGGCCTCGGCACGGAAAATCCCTTGACTACCAGCGGTGACCGCAACTGTCCATTTCGGACCTGACGCGCGCGGCCGACGGCAGGTAGACTCCGGCGCGAGAGCGATCTGCACGCCGACGACGCGAACGGAGGGACCCGTGGCGATCACCGCGCCCCGAGCCCTGCCCGGGTTCGACAACATCGCCGGCATCGCGATTCCCGCCTGGGCGGGCATGGTGATCGCCGCCGCCTGCGCGATTTCGGCGATCACGGTGCTGCTGGTGATCCTGCGCAACCGGCGGAAGTAGTTCACGCAGCGCGTTCGCTGCGATATCCGGCGGATCTCACGTGCGGCGGTGCGGAATTCTGCGCCAGACCGGGAGGATCACCGGTCCGCGCGCGTGAACCGGCTGGTGATGACGTGGTCCTTGGCCGGTCCGGTCACCACCCATTCCTGCTCCCACTGGCGATCGTCGAGCACGCGGTACGCTCCGCGGTACCAGTCGGCGGCGCACGGATGATCGGCTGTCCACTCGCCGGTCGTCAGGTCCACGTCGTGGAAAAACCCGCCGTGGTCGAAGTGGACGGCGGCGCGCGAGCCGCCGGCCGGGCGGTAGTGCAGAGTCCGGACAAACGGTCCGCGATGCGCTCCGAGCTGCAGCTCTCCTGACTCCCGATAGACGAGCACCCCGTCCTCGCAGGTGAACGTCGCGCGGCCGCTCGCCTCGCCCAGCGCCGCTCCGTCGACATCGACGATTTCGCGGGCGAGCTGCCATTCGCCGGAGAAATACCCGGTCAGGTCATCGATCGGAAAAGCCACGGATCCCATTGTGCGCCTCCGGTCCGCGGGCGAAGGGCACCGGGACTGTCGTCTCGACACCGTCTGTCACGGGGGTGGCGTGAAGGGTCCCGTCATCCCCGGTGTCACCAGTCGCCAGGCTGTTTACCCTGTGCGACCGGGCCCGTCGCGAACGCCGAAAACGGCCGGTGCGATGGGGACTCTCGCGCCGAACCCGGCGGGGCAGGCTCGCCCGGACGGCTCGCCGCCCTAGAATCGGCCGCGTGGCGCACCCCGATCTGGCCGAGCAGGCCACCCGTTCCCCCGCTCTCGAGACCTTGCAGCGCGTCTTCGGCTACGACGCGTTCCGCGGCGACCAGGCGGAGATCGTCGAGCACGTGATCTCCGGCGGCGACGCGCTGGTGCTCATGCCCACCGGCGGCGGGAAATCGCTGTGCTACCAGATCCCGTCGCTGGTGCGCCCCGGCGTCGGCGTGGTGATCTCGCCGCTCATCGCGCTGATGCAGGACCAGGTCGACGCGCTGCGCAACGTCGGCGTGCGCGCCGGATTCCTCAACTCCACCCAGGATTTCGCGCAGCGGCAGGAGGTGGAGGAGGCGTTCGTCGCGGGCGAACTGGACCTGCTCTACCTCGCGCCCGAACGGCTGTCGGTCGAATCCACCGTGCGGCTGCTCGACCGCGGTAAAATCGCCCTGTTCGCGATCGACGAAGCGCACTGCGTCTCCCAGTGGGGCCACGATTTCCGCCCCGACTACCTGATGCTGTCGTCGCTGCACGAACGCTGGCCGGACGTGCCCCGGATCGCGCTCACCGCCACCGCGACCGAGGCCACGCACAAGGAAATCTCGCAGCGGCTCGGCCTGGACGGCGCGAAGCATTTCGTCGCGAGCTTCGACCGGCCGAACATCCAGTACCGGATCGTCCCGAAGAACTCGCCGCAGAAGCAGCTGCTCGACCTCCTGCGCACCGAGCACCCGGGCGACGCCGGAATCGTCTACTGCCTGTCGCGCGCGTCGGTGGAGAAGACGGCGGATTTCCTGGTGCAGAACGGAATCCGGGCAGTGCCGTACCACGCCGGGCTCGACAAGTCGACTCGCGCGGCGAACCAGGCGAGGTTCCTGCGCGAGGACGGGCTCGTCGTGGTCGCCACGATCGCGTTCGGCATGGGCATCGACAAACCGGACGTCCGGTTCGTCGCCCACCTCGATCTGCCGAAGTCCGTGGAAGGCTATTACCAGGAAACCGGCCGCGCGGGCCGCGACGGGCAGCCGTCGACCGCCTGGCTCGCGTACGGGCTGCAAGACGTGATGCAGCTGCGCAAAATGATCGACAAGTCCGAGGGCGACGAGATGCATCGCCGCCTGCAAGCCCGGCATCTGAACGCCATGCTGGCGCTGTGCGAGACGGTCGAATGCCGGCGCACGCAGATCCTCGCGTACTTCGGGCAGTCCGGCCAGCCGTGCGGGAACTGCGACACCTGCCTGGCCCCGCCGGAACGCTGGGACGGCACCATTCCCGCGCAAAAACTACTGTCCACAGTGGTCCGTCTGCGCAACGAGCGGCGGCAGAGTTTCGGCGCCGGCCAGATCATCGACATCCTGCTGGGCAAGACGACGCCGAAGGTCACCCAGTTCCAGCACGACACGCTGAAGGTCTTCGGCATCGGCACCGAACTGCGCGAACCGGAATGGCGCGCGGTGGTGCGGCAGCTGCTGGCGCGCAACCTGCTCGCGGTCGAGGGCGATTACGGATCGCTGGTGCTGACCGAAGGTTCGACCGCGGTGCTGAACGGTTCCCAGGAAGTGCAACTGCGCCGCGAACCGGAACGCCCGGCGCGCGCCCCGCGCACGTCCCGCCGCACGCCAGCCGCTCCGATCGACATGCCCCCAGAGGCGGAACCGGTGTTCGAGCGCCTGCGTGCCTGGCGCGGGGCGACGGCGAAGGAACAGGGCGTCCCGGCGTACGTGATCTTCCACGATGCGACGCTGCGCCAGATCGCCGCGATGATGCCGACGACGCTCGACAAACTGGGCACGGTGAGCGGGGTCGGCGAGAGCAAGCTGGCCAAGTACGGGGAGGGTGTGCTGGCGGTGCTGGCCGAGGAGTGAGGCTGGCCGGAAGAACAGGCGGCGTCCCCTCGACAGTCGTCCCTGCTAAGCAGCTTCAGAACGTTCCGCCTGGCGATGCCGCTGCCCGGAAGGCTTGGTTCGTGCTCGTACCAAGCGTTCCGGGCAGTACATTGCGGGGATGGCGTGGGGTTTGAGCGAGCTGATCGCGAAGCACGACGTACCGGGCGCGCAGGTCGCGGTGCTGGCCGACGGCGAGATCCGGGACGAGGCCGCGGGCGTGCTGAGCCTCCGCACGCGAGTCGAGGCCACGACCGACTCGGTGTTCAAGATCGGTTCGATCACCAAGATCTGGACCGCCACCCTGGTCCAGCAGCTGGTGAACGACGATCTGCTCGACCTCGACCGCCCTCTTCACGCCTACCTGCCCGGGTTCCGGCTGAGCGACCCGGCGGCCACTGAAACCCTGACCGCCCGCCACCTGCTCACCCATACCGGCGGGGTCGACAGCAACCACCTCGTCGACACCGGACGCAACGACGACGCGATCGAGAAGTTCGTCGCTGCCCTCGCCGACGCGGCTCATCTCTTTCCCCCGGGCCGCGTTTTCTCCTACTCCAACAGCGGATACGCCGTGCTCGGCAGGCTGGTCGAAGTCTTGCGCGGCAGGACCTTCCACGACGTGCTCCGGGATCGATTAGCGACGCCGCTGGGACTTTCCACCCTCGCCTCCGACACTTACGAAGCGATCCTGCACCGCACCGCGGTCGGCCACGTCGAGACCGAAGGAAGACTCGCGCCGACGAAGAGCTGGGCAGTCCGCTATTTCTCCACGCCCAGCGGCTCGCACCTCGCGATCAGTGCCCGCGATCTGCTGGAGTTCGTTCGCCTGCACCTCGCCGACCACACGCTCGCGGGACTGCGCGAACCCCAGCTCGAATCCGTCCCCGACTTCGGCGGCGGCGTCCTCGGCTGGGGGCTCGGCTGGATGCTCTACCGCGACGGCGTCGTCGGCCACACCGGCGTCTCCAAAGGCCAGAAGGCTTTCCTGCGCGTCGTCCCCTCGGCCGGGGTGGCGATGGCCGTCCTGACCAACAGCGCGGGCGCCGAACCTCTGGCCCACGAACTCTTCAGCACGGTGCTCCGGGACCTCGCCGGCGTCGAGACGGCACCGCTTCCCGTACCGCCCGCGAAACCCGTTCCCCTCGACGAGGACCGGATGTGCGGCACCTACCGCACCACCTCGGACGACATCACTCTGACCGTCGACAACGATCGAGCGTTCCTCACTTACCGTCCCCGCAAGGAGACCGCCGAATCGCGGCACGGCAAGCCAGCGCGGCGCGTCGAGGTGGTCCGCCTCGACGACCACGCGATCATCACCGCCGAACCGAAGCTCGACGGCCACCAGGTCTGGTCGCTGATCGGCTCCGACGAGCACGGTCGCGCACGCTTCCTGCACAACGGAGCCGCCGCCTACCGAGTCGATTGATCTTCACGCGACCCAGCACGGCCCTGCGGAAGGTGCGCGAACCCGGGTCCCAACCAGCAGCGTCACTCAGCCGTCCGAGGACGCGTGGTGTCCGACACCTTCCGCACCGCCCCGGCGATCTGCGAGTGATACCGCCCGTTGGTCTTCTCGTCCACGAAGCGCGCCGCCTTTCCCACGGCCTCGTTGACCTTCTGCGGGTTGTTCCGCACATACGACACCGCGCCCGCGGCACCGGCCAGCATGGTGAGTTTCTTCATCAAAGCCATCGCGCACAGCCTTCCCCTGCGGAAACATCCGTCACCTCCTCAACGCCGCCAAGCCGCCGCGAGTTCCCCGGGGAAACTTGGGTGACAGGAGGCGGCGAAGGCAGGCATCATCCCACGCGTGCGCGATCTTTCGGCCCTTCCCAAGGTGCATCTCCACGTCCACCTCGAGAGCACTGTCCGCCCGGGCACGCTCAAGGAGCTCGCGGCCGTCCACGGGGTCGAAGTGCCGGACAAACCGGCCGCGTTCAACGGGTTTCGGGCGTTTGCCGATCGCAACAGTCTCACTCGGTCGTGTTTGCGCGCGGCGGAAGACTTCGCGCGGATCGCGCGCGAGTTCTGTGCGGACGAAGCCGCACAGGGGACTCGGTACGTCGAGGTTACGTTCACCGCTGCCTCGCACGGGGAACGGCTCGGGGATCTTGAACTGCCGCTCGACGCGGTCCGCAAAGGACTGACGGAGGGCGGAAAAGAGCATGGGCTGCAATGGCGATTGATCCTTGATCACTCGCGGCGCAGGTCGGTCGAGCGGGCGATGAAGACCTTGGACCTCGCCAAGCAGTATGAAGAGGTCGTCGCGATCGGGATGGCGGGCGAGGAAAGGCATTCGCTCGCTCCGTTCCGGGAGGTGTTCGTCCGGGCGCGGGAGGCGGGAGTGCACCTCGTTCACCACGCGGGCGAGGACGCTGGGCCGGAGAGCATCCGCGAGGCGATTGAAATCGGTGGCGCGGAGCGTATCGGCCACGGGATCCGCATTGTCGAGGATCCGGAACTGACCGCCCAGGTAGCGGAAAGCGGGATCGCGCTCGAGGTGTGCCCGTCGTCGAACGTCACGCTCGGCTTGGTGCCGACGCTTCCGCGGCACCCGCTCCCCCGGTTGATCGAGGCGGGGCTGCGGGTCACGCTCAACACGGATGTCCCGGACGTCACGGGCACCACGATCACCGACGAATTCACTCGAGCGAGGGAAGTTTTCGGGTACGACGACGCGTCCTTGGCTCAGCTGGCCCGCAACGCGGTCGAGGCATCGTTCGCACCGGAGGAGACCAAAGCGTTGCTGCGCAAGGAGATTGACGGCTGGCTCAGGTCGGCAGAAGGCGCGTGACGAGCACGCCCAGCTGCTGCGCGTTCCGGCATTCGTGCATCTCCACCAGGTCCGCGTAGTCCGGCGCGGCCGAATCGCCGGTCCCCCACAGGGATCGGCGTTCGGGGTTCAGCCAGTGGACGTGCCGGGCACGCGAGCGGATCGCGCGGACGGCCTCGAGATTCGGGTCGCCGCCGTTCGTCCGGGCGTCGCCCAGGATGAGGACCGACGTTCGCGGGCCGACGGCGTCGAGCCAGTGCGAAGTGAATTGTCCTAGTGCGCGGCCGTAATCGCTGTGGCCGTCCCAGCGGACGACTGCGGCTTCGCTGAGCATCCGCGCGCCCAGCTGTTCGGGATCGGCGGCGCCGGTGTCCACGAGATGTGTTACCTCGTCGGTGCTGTCGACGAAGCCGAAGACGCGGATCTTGCTGAACTGGTCCCGCAAAGCCTGCACCAGCAGCATCGTGAAGTTCGCGAAACCCGCCACCGAACCGGAAAGGTCGCACAGGAGGATGATTTCCGGGCGGCCGGGACGCCGGTGCCGGTAGGCTGGACGCAAGGGCACGCCGCCAGTGGAGAGTGAACGACGCAGCGTTCGGCGCAAGTCGATCTGGCCGCGTGTGGTGCGTTTGCGGCGTGCGGCAAGCCTGGTGGCGAGTTTCCGGGACAGCGGCTGGATCGTGCGCCGCAGTTCGGCCAATTGCGTGCGGCTGGCCAGAAGAAAGTCGACGCGGTCGGCGGCGGGCGCGATCGCGTGCTTGGCGATCCGTTCGCGGCCCCGGACCTCGGCGGCCCGGCGGCGGGCTTCGGTGCGCACCCGGCCGCGGAAACCCTCGACGCGGCGGCGGATTTCGTCGCGGGTGAGCCGGTCGGTGAACTCGTCCGGGGAGCCCGCGGCACGCATCGCGGCCAGCACCTGGGCGATGAGCGTCTGCGGTTGCAGGCGGTCCAGCGTCTGGTGCGCCGAATACCCGCCGCCGGGACCGGTTCCCACGCCGTACTGGCCCAGCAGGTCCACGGCGAGTCCGGCGAGCTGGTCCAGCGCCTGGTCGTCGCCTTCGGCCAGGGCGGCGGCGAGCGCTTCCCGCAGCTCTTCCCGGTCCCGCGGCGGGTTTTCGCGCGCAAGCTCCGGGGCGCCGACGCCGGCCGGGAAGTACAGGTCGAACGCGGCGTCGAACACCGTGCGCTGCCCGCCCCGGCGGACCAGCGCGGCGGCGAGCCCTTCGCGGACCAGTTCGCGGTCGTCCAGGCCGAGCACCTCCAGCGCGGCCGCCGCGTCGGCCGTCTCCCCCGGACCGGCCGGGATGCCTTGCGCCCGCAAGGCCCGCACGAACTCGGCGAGCCGTCCGGTCAGGCCCGGCGCGGCGGTCACGACGCGTCCAGCACCTGGTCGAGACGCAGCCCGGCCCCGGCCTTCGCGATGTCGTCCTGGTGCTTCAGCACGACGCCGAGGCTTTCGCGCACCACCCGTTCGTCGAGCGCGCCCGCGCCGAGCTCCAGCAGCGTGCGCGCCCAGTCGACGGTCTCCGCCACCGACGGCAGTTTCCGCAGGTCCATCGCCCGCAGCGCGGCGATCACCCGCACCACCGAATCCGCCAGCGCGGCCTCGATGCCGGGCACCTTGAGCCGGACGATCTCGCGTTCCAGGTCCTCGTCCGGGAAATCGATGTGGAGGAACAGGCACCGCCGCCGCAGCGCCTCGGACAGCTCGCGCGTCGCGTTCGACGTCAGCACCACGAACGGCTGCTGCGTCGCGGTGATCGTGCCGAGTTCGGGCACGGTCACCTGGAAATCGCCGAGCACCTCCAGGAGCAGGCCCTCGATCTCGACGTCGGCCTTGTCCGTTTCGTCGATCAGCAGCACGGTCGGCTCGGTGCCGGAGATCGCGGTGAGCAGCGGGCGGCGCAGCAGGAATTCCTCGCCGAAGATGTCGGTGCGCGCCTCGTCCCACGTCTCGTCGCGGCCCGCGGTGATCCGCAGCAGCTGCTTCGCGTGGTTCCACTCGTACAGCGCGCGGGCCTCGTCGATGCCCTCGTAGCACTGCAACCGCACCAGCCGCGAGCCGGTGACCTCGGCGACCGCTGTCGCCAGCGCGGTCTTGCCGACCCCGGCCGGGCCCTCGACCAGCAGCGGCTTCCCCAGCCGGTCGGCGAGGAACACCGTGGTCGCGACCGCGGTCGACGCGAGGTACCCGGCCTCGGCCAGCTGCGCCGACACGTCGTCGACGGACGAGAAAAACCCGGTGCCCACGTGGCCTCCTAAGCGATCGCTCACCCGCACTGTACTGGGCGGGCGTCGCCAACGGCGTCCCGGCGACCAGACATCGGATCTAAGCCCGCTCACCGCCTAGAAGAGACACGGAAAGCCCGAGATTCCTCCGACGTATGCCGGAGCCGGTTCACGGCAGGCTCGGAATGACCTGGTCCACCAGCCGTTTCGCGACCGGGCACGACCCTTCGTTGCTCACGGACCGGTCGAGGTACCAGATGCGCACCGCCGAGTCCGTGCCCGGGATCTGGACCTGATAACGACAGCCGCCGCCGGCTTTCGTGGTGTCCTTCCGGACTTCGTGCCCGCTCTGGGTGCTCGATTCGCTGTGCCCGCTCCAGTCCTCCGCCTCGCCGAGCTCCAGCGTCGCGGCCAGGTCGCCGCCGGTCAGCTTGCCCGACGGCGGGTTCCATTCGGTGCGGCAGCCGCCGACGCCTCCCGACGCCCCGGAGTCCGCCAGCTTGTACTCGCTGTGCTGTGGGTCGATCGGCGTGCCCCGCGCGGCCGTCGCCAGCAACTCGCAGGCGTTCGTTTTCGCGAACGTCTCCTCCGGACCGGCACCGCCGCATCCCGCCACCGAGACGGCGACCGCCAGCACGGGCACGAGCCGCTTAATCATTGCCATGGAACCCCTGCCACGCGTCCTCTTCGTCGTCGAACTCGCGGCCGGCCGACCGGTCCGGGCGGACACTGCCCGATTCCGAGACGGCGTGCGGCGATTTCAGCCCCGCGTTGCCGAACGCGGCTTCGATGTCCTCCTGGATGTTGGCCGTGCCGGCGTTGTCCAGCGCACTGACGTTCGGGGTCGCCGAGATCATCGCGCCGCCCTGGACGCGCAGGGTCAGGTAGCCGAAGCTCCCGCGCACCTCACGCGGCCCTTCCGGCTCCGCCGCCGAAGCGCGTTCTCGCTGCTGCCGGAGCCGTTCGTTCTCGTTGCGCTCCCGGCTGGCCCTGGCTGCCGCGACCACTTCGTCGAGCGTCGGGACCACCACGGGACCGTCCGCGTCGCCCGGAGCCCCGGCAGGCGGCGGTTCCGAAGCCAGGCGTTCGGATCTGGCCTGCACCGCCGCGTCCAGCGCGGACAGGTACGCCTCCGTCAGCGCTTCGCCGAGGAAAGCCGGCTCGACCCGGTCTTTCCAGTGGTCCAGGACGGTCGCCTCGACCAGCCTGAGGTCCTCGTCCAACGTGATCGTGACGACGCCGGTCCGGTCGGACGCGCGGAAACCGCGCGCGTGCCCGGTGCCGACCAGCACGGGTTCGGCGACGGTCGGCAGTGCCTGCGGCTCCGGGGCCCGATCGAGCCGTGCGCTGATGTCCCGAAGTGCTTCCAGCCCCGCGTCGAGCGTGTTCGCCGAGGCGACCGGATCGGTCATTGTCGCTCCTCCGTGCGGCTAGCCGGCCAGGCTCGGCCATTTGTCATGCGGGAATTCCGCGGCGTCGTACTGGATGCTGGTGGCGTCGCGCGTGCGCCCGACCGCCTCGCTGTACATCTCGACCACCTTGGTGAGCCGCTGCCCCGCGGTGGTGACGAGCTTCTCGACGAGTTTGCCCGCTTCCCCGATGGCTTCCAGCGCGCCGACGATCGTCCCGGCCTCGACCAGAACGGCGACGAACTCCCCCGCGATGGCGGCGAAGGCGTCGCCGAGTTCCTTCACGAACATGATGTTCGCCTTGGCGATGTCGAGCAGCCAGCTGCTGATGTTGTCCGCTTTGGTCTTGATCGCGCCCAGCGCGGCGTGCTGCAGGTCGACGGCGTCGTTGTACGCGTTCCGGGCCGCGCCTTCCCAGTACCCGAAGTTCGCGTCCGGGTGTTCCTTGACGACGCCCTGGAGCTGGGACGCGGGACGCTGGGCGTCCTCCAGCCAGGAGAACCCCTGGACGATGATCGAGACGATCGGGGTCGAATGCTCCAGGATCTTCTTGATGTCCTCGACGATCTTCGTCAGCTTCTCGCTGAGCGCCTTCATTCCCCGGTCGAAGGCGATGACCGCCGGGCCCAGGACGTACCGCCACGCGGAGTCCGCCCATTTGCCGACGAACTCCCGGAACCCGTTGACCATGTCGTTGACCCACTGGACCAGCTGGTCGATCAATTTCTTGAACTCGGCGGTGGTGCTTTCCGCGTCCTCGCTCACGAGCCGCCCTCCGGGATCTTCTTCGACCAGTCCTTGAGGTCGAGTTCGACGATTTCTTCGTTCTGGTCGTAGGTGTTGGCCGCCTTGACCAGCACGTCGCCGATGTGGCCCATGTCCGCGCCCGCCGTGGAGAGTTTCTGCTCCATGAACTGCTGGAGCTTGTCGTAGGCGGATTTGTCGATCGCGGCGACCCCGGCGGTGAGGAGGAAGTTCACGCCGTCGCCGATCCAGAACGCCGAGATGTCGAGCGTCATGCCGGAAACCGCCGTGTGCACGCCGGCGATCTTCTCCGCGTGCGGATCCCACTTCTTCGCTTCGGTGCGCAAAGCGCCGGTGATGACCTTGTAACCGGCCATGCGTTCCTCCCTCGTTCGCCGTCGGGCTGCCCGGCCGTGACGGGTGCCACAGCCCGCATAGTACGGAGCCAAATGGGATGTCGCGCGCAAAACCGCCTTTTGCCACCGATCAGGAGGTCACCGGCAGTGTGCGGGCTCCGGCGGCGGGTCGCGGGCTAGCATCGCGGCGTGACTTACGCTGCCGCTGACGCCCGTTACGACTCGATGCCCTACCGCCGCTGCGGGCGCAGCGGCCTGAAGCTGCCCGCGATCTCGCTGGGGCTGTGGCACAACTTCGGGAACGACCGCCCGCTCACCGTCCAGCGCGACATCGTCCGGCGCGCCTTCGACCTCGGCATCACGCATTTCGACCTGGCCAACAACTACGGCCCGCCCTACGGCAGCGCCGAGGAGAACTTCGGCCGGCTGCTGGCGAGCGACCTGAAGCCGTACCGCGACGAACTGGTCGTCTCCACCAAGGCGGGCTACGACATGTGGCCCGGCCCGTACGGCGAATGGGGTTCGCGGAAGTACCTGCTGGCCAGCCTCGACCAGTCGCTCGGGCGGATGGGCCTGGACTACGTCGACATCTTCTACTCGCACCGCTTCGACCCGGAGACGCCGCTGGAGGAGACCGTCGGCGCGCTCGACCGGGCGGTCCGGTCCGGCAAGGCGCTGTACGTCGGGATCTCGTCCTACAACTCCGCGCGGACCGCGGAAGCCGCGCGGTTGCTGCGCGAACTGGGCACGCCGCTGCTGATCCACCAGCCGTCGTATTCGATGTTCAACCGCTGGACCGAGACGGACGATCTGCTCGGGACGCTGGAGCAGGCCGGGGCCGGGTGCATCGCGTTCTCGCCGCTGGCGCAGGGCTTGCTGACCGACAAGTACCTTTCCGGGGTGCCCTCGGATTCTCGTGCGGCGCAAGGGAAATCGCTGAACCCGGACACGATCACCGAGGAGAAGCTCGCCAAGATCCGGGCGCTGGGCGAGATCGCGGCGCGGCGCGGGCAGACGCTGGCGCAGCTCGCGCTGGCGTGGGCGCTGCGGGATCCGCGGATGACGTCGCTGGTGATCGGGGCCAGCAGCGTGAAGCAGCTGGAGGACAACGTCGCCGCGCTGGACAACCTGTCGTTCACCGCGGAGGAGCTGGCCGAGATCGACCAGCACGCCACCGAAGAAGGCATCAACATCTGGAAGCGGTCTTCCGACGGATGACCCGGCACGGCCGGAGGCGAGGACTACCCGAGCCTCCAGCCGAACTCGCCGTAGACCGTCTCCCCGGCCAGAAACGCTTGGTGCGCCAGCGCGATCCGCCGTGCCTTCGAGGGCCGCAATTGCGTTTGCGCGGCCTCGAGGTCAAGGAACTCGAACCGGCTCACTTCGTCCGTTGCCAGGCGGATCGCGCCGATCTGCTCGCGGCTCAGCACGCCGCCGTCGAAGACGAATTGCAGGCTGTCGCGCCAGACTCCGTGCTCGGGCAGCCAATCGACCACGAGAAGCCGCCCCACCGGCACGTCGATGCCGAGTTCCTCGCGGACCTCCCGACGGCACGCCGCCAGCGGTGATTCGCCGTCTTCGACCAAGCCGCCCGGGATTTCCAGGAACGGCTTGTAGGTCGGGCAGACGAACAGGATCCGACCGCGTTCGTCGCGGACGAGCGCTCCCGCGGCCGCGTTCTTGCGCGGAAACCGTTCGGCGATGCCCGGGTTGAACTCGGCCTCCGGCTCGCCCTCGTCCCGAAGATCGCGCGCGAAAACCGCGTCGTCGCCGCAATGGCGGGCCTCGCTGCCGGTCATGATCAGCCGCGGGCCGCGCGGATCGTCTCCGCCGCCCACTCCGCCCAATCGCGTTCCATCGCCGCGTATCGCTTGCCCCACTCCAGCGCGAGGCGGCCGTACAGCGACGGATCGCTGTCGTCCCAGTCCACCGACGCGTCGATCGCCGCCAGTTCGTCGACCAGTCCCTCGGCGAAAGCCCCGTGCCTGCGCAGGAATCCGCGGGCCTCCTCCGGCGTGACCTCGCCCAGGAAGTACACCCGCAGCAGCATCTCGTTCCGCCGTGCGGCCGGCGGCCGCTCCTCCAGCAGCCACTTGCGCAGTTCCGACCGGCCGGCGTCGGTGATCGCGTACTCCTTGCGGCCGCGCGGGCCTTCTGCGGAGACCTCGATCAGGTCCGCGCTCTCGAGCTTGCCCAGTTCCCCGTACAGCTGGCTCTGCGTGGCCGTCCAGACGCTCGACATTGCCGTTTCGAAGCGTTTCAGCAGGTCGTAGCCGCTGCCGGGGGCAGTGGCGAGCAGCCCCAGCACCGCGTGTCGCAAGGTCATGCGCTCACCCTACCTTCCACTATTGACATGTGCACGCCGGACGTTCTAGCTTTGACATGTCACCACAGGAACGTGAGCGAGGGGCACCGATGAACTACCTGAAGAGTTTCCTTCCGTGGATCGCCTTCGCGGTCGTGTCGACGCAGGCCGACTGGCGCTGGTCCGGGCTGACCGGCCTGGTGCTCGCGGGCGGACTGCTCCTGCTCGAGCGCCGGCGCGGCAAGGGCTGGGACACGCTGGTCATCGAGGTCTCCGCGGTCGTTTTCTTCGCGGCGCTGTCGATCTGGTCCTTCAGCGACCCGGCCTCGCCGCTCCGGGATTACGTCGGCGCGCTCACCGATCTGTGGCTCGCGGCGACCGCCTGGGGGTCGGTCGCCGCGAAACGGCCGTTCACCCTGGGAATCGCGAAAACGATGGTCCCGCCGGAAATCGCCGCGACCGCGGTGTTCCGCCGCGTGAACGTCGTCATCACCGCGGTATGGGCGGCCAGCTTCACGGTCGCCGGAATCGCCGAAGCCGTCCTGCTGCATTACGCGCCGCACGACACCGTCGGCTTGGTCGTCATCAAGGTGCTCGGCTTCGCGATTCCGATCTCGTTCACCATCCGCTATCCGCGCATCGTCCGGGCCCGTGCCCAGAAAGCCGCGTGAATCCATGACCACCACCGATTTCCACCTCAAGGGCCACTACGCCCCGGTCCACGACGAACTCACCGCCTACGACCTGCCGGTCACCGGTGCGCTGCCGCCGGAACTCACCGGCTGGTATCTGCGCAACGGGCCGAATCCGCGCCAGGACAGCGCGCATTGGTTCACCGGCGACGGAATGGTGCACGGCGTGCGGCTGGAAAACGGCCGCGCCGCTTGGTATCGCAATCGCTGGGTGCGCACCGAAAGCTTCGATCTTCCGGATCCGGCGCTCTACAACGCGGACGGAACCCGGAATCTCCGGTGGAGCGTCGCCAACACCCACGTCGTCAACCACGCGGGACGCACGCTTGCGCTCGTGGAATCCTCGCTGCCGTACGAAATCACCACGGATCTCGACACTGTCGGCGTCTACGATTTCGGCGGCAAGCTCGCCGATGCGATGACCGCGCATCCCAAGATCTGCCCGGAAACCGGCGAACTGCATTTCTTCGGCTACGGCAGCATCACCGCCCCGCACGTGAGCTACTACCGCGCCGACGCCGCCGGGGAACTCGTGGTGCAGCAGCCGATCGACGTTCCCGGGCTGACGATGATGCACGACTTCGCGCTCACCCGGCGGCACCTGGTGTTCTTCGACCTCCCGGTGGTGTTCGACCACGCGACCGACGGCGGGATCCCGTACCGCTGGAGCGACACGTACGGCGCGCGGCTCGGCCTGCTCAGCCGCGACCGGCCGGAGGACGGCGTGCGCTGGTTCGAAATCGACCCGTGCTACGTCTTCCACACCCTCAACGCGCACGACACCGCCGACGGCCGGATCGTGGTGCACGTCGTGCGGTATGAGCACCTGTCCAAGCCGGACGTCCCGAATCCGAAGGGCGTGCTGTGGCGGTGGACGATCGACCCGCGCGCGGGCACCGTCGCCGAGGATCTGCTCGACGACCGCGACGGCGAGTTCCCCCGCATCGACGACCGGCTCGCCGGGCTCGACGCTCGCTTCGGCCACGTCACCGGATGGCACAGCCCGGAAGGCCCGCTCGTGCTGCGCCGGTACGACCTGCACACGAACGCGTCGCGCGAGCACCTGTTCCCGGAAGGACACATCCCGGGCGAAGCGGTTTTCGTACCGGCGGACGACCGTCCGGACGGCGCGGGCTGGCTGCTCGCCTACGTCTACGACGGCCCCAACGACCGCAGCGATCTGGTCGTGCTCGACGCACAGGACCTCGAAGCCGATCCGGTCGCGACGGTCCACCTGCCCGGCCGCGTGCCCGCCGGGTTCCACGGCAACTGGCTGCCCGACGCCTGATCCGCCTCGATCAGCGGACGGCACACTCCGCGTGCCGTCCCCGGGTCTTGCCCGCCGAGCCCGTATCGTCGGGCAAGACCTCCCGCCTGCCCTCCCGAGCCGGAAGAAAAGAAACTTTCCTGCCAAAGCGGGGCGAATCCGGTTACCGTGGCAGGACGGAAGTCCGAACGGGAAGGAAACTCAGCAGGTGGCAGGGTCGGGTACACCACCGGTCGGCACCCCGGCCGGGATGCGCATGATCAACCAGCGGGCGGTGCTCGACCTGCTGCGCCGCGGCGGGCCCGCGACGCGGCCGCAGGTGGCGAAGGACACCGGGCTGTCGAAGCCCACGGTGAGCCAGGCGCTGCTGGCGCTGGAGGCCGCCGGGCTCGCCCGCGCGACCGGGCACACGTCCACCGGCACCGGCCGTTCGGCGGTGCTCTACGAGGCGGACCCGACCGCGGGGTACGTGCTGGGCCTGGACATCGGCCGCGAGCACATCCGGGTCGCGGTCGCCGACCTGGGCCGCACCACGGTCGCCCGGCGCGACGTGCGCAACACGGCCCGCTCCGGCAGCGCGCTGATCTCCGCACTGGGCAAACTGGCCGCCGACATCGTGGCCGAGGCGGGCCTGACCAACGACGACATCGTGGTCCGCGTACTGGGCTCCCCCGGCGTCGCGGACCCGGTGAAACGCTGCTTCCGGCACGCCCCGAACCTGCCCGGCTGGGGCCGCCCCGGCTTGCTCGACGACCTGGAGCAGGTCCTGGGCCCGGAACTGGTGGTGGAGAACGACGCGAACCTCACCGCCGTCGGCGAATGGGAAAGCGGCGCCGCCCGCGGAGCATCGGTGGTCGGCTGCATCACCATCGGCACCGGCGTAGGCATGGGCCTGATGGTCGACGGCCGAGTTTTCCGCGGCGCCACCGGCGCCGCAGGCGAAATCGGCTACCTCCCCTACGGCCGCACCCGCGTCGCCGACGAACCAGCCGAACCACCCGCGCGCGGACACTTGGAAGAAGCCACCGCCGCACAGTCAGTAGTCCGCGGCGCACGAGAACTGGGCCTGGGCACAGCACGATCCGCCCGCGAAGTCTTCCGCCTAGCCCGCGAAGGCGACGAACTGGCCCAACGCGCAGTCTCCGCGGAAGCAGACCGCCTCGCCTACACAGTCGCTTCGGTAGCCGCAGTAATCGACCCAGAACTCATCGTCCTGGGCGGCGGCGTAGGAACAGCAGCAGACCTGCTGCTGGAACCGATCGACCGAGCACTCCGCGCCTTCACCCCCCTGACCACCACAGTGGTACAGGGCGAACTAGGCGACGACGGCGTACTGACCGGCGCAATCAGCGTCGGCTTACGCGCAGCGGAACGCCTGGTATTCGACCGCCGAGTAGGCGCCGCCTAGCGTTCCGCCGCAGCCACCGGGATGCCGCCCCAATGGGGATTTTTCATCTTGTTGGTGCTGGTTAGGTGGGGTTGACGGGGCTGGTTGTGGTTGTGCTGTAACGGAGTTGCGGGGCGGGCGTGGGCCGGGCGGGAACGCGGCGGAGCCCCCGGATGTTGATCAAGTCGTGACTCGAGAAAAAACGTCCGGGGGCTCCGCTCTCACTGTCTCACAGCAGGTTCTGGCCTCGTATCGCAGCGTGTTGCCGGTGTCGCCGCCCACGATCGCGATGCTGGCCGGGTTGATCGGCCGCCGCCGGGCGATCGGGTCGCGGTGGCGCAAGGCGTCCCCGGCCGAGCAGGCGGTGCTGGTGCTGGCGATGCTGCGCCACGACCAGCGCCTGCTGGACCTGTCCCGCGCCAACGCGGTGTCGGCCGCCACGCTGCGCCGCTGGCTGCTGGAGGCCATCGACCTGCTCGCGGCCCGGGCGCCGCGGCTGGGGCGGGTGCTGCGGCGGCTGGCCGCCCGCGGCGCGGCGGTGGTGCTGGCCGACGGGACCCTGATCCGCACCCGCCGCCGCACCGGCACAGACAATCGCCGCAACTACAGCGGCAAGCACAAACACCACGGCCTCAACGTCCAAGGCCTCACCGACGAACACGGACGGCTGCTGTGGGTCTCGGCCGTGCTGCCGGGCAGGACCGCCGACATCACCGCCGCCCGCCGCCACCGGCTGCGCGACCGCCTCCACGCCCACGGCCTGACCCCCGCCGCGGACAAGGGCTACCAGGGCTGGCACAAAGACGTCCGCGACACCCGCCACTGCCCGGACTGCGGCGGCCCCTGCGCGCAGATCGTGCTCACCCCGTTCAAAGCCGAAACCAACCGGCCGCTCACCGAGCCGCAGAAACAGGCCAACAGCGTGTTCAACGCGATGCGCTGCGCGGTCGAGGGCGGCTTCGCCGCCCTCAAAACCTGGCGCGTCCTCGACAAACTCCGCATCGCACCACGCCACGCCACCACCCTCGTCCGCGCCCTGCTCGTCCTCACCCAGCACGAACAAGCCGTCCGCGACACCGCCCAGCCCACCCCGGCCTGACAACTACCACACCCCGTCAACCCGCCATGAACAGCACAAACCAGGATGAAAAATCCCCAATGTGGCATTGGGTGCGTCAGACGCACCGAACGCCACATTGGGTGCATCCCACGCACCCAATGCCACATTGGGGCGCTAGCCCCCACCCCCGCCCAACCGCAGCCGATGCACCCACGAGCGAGGCACCCAGCCCCTCCCCCGCACCCCGATACGAAGCCTCCCTGCGGTTCGGGGGTGCTTGTCAAGGCATCTTTCCCGCCTTGACAAGCACCCACCGCCCGTCAGCACAATCGGGCTTCGGGGTGCCCCACGCAACCAACGGGCCAATGTCGCCGCCAGGCGACGAGACCCACCCACCCCCAGGAGCCCGCGAACAAAGCCGGAGACCGGTACCTTGCAGGCATGATCGGACTGCCCGACACCATCACCGCCTGCCTCTTCGACCTGGACGGCGTACTGACCGGGACGGCCGTGCTCCACCGCGAGGCGTGGAAACGGACGTTCGACGAATACCTCCGCACCCGCGACACCGCGAACTTCCAGGAATTCACCGACGCGGACTACGCCACCTACGTAGACGGCCGCCCGAGGGCCGACGGCGTCCGGGAATTCCTCCGCTCCCGCGGAATCGACCTCCCCGAAGGCACCCCGGACGACCCCGTCGACGCCCCGACCGTGAACGGCATCGGCAACCGCAAAAACGAGTTAGTCCTGAAAATCATCGACGAACGCGGCGTAAACCCCTACCCGGGCTCCGTCCGCTACCTCGAAGCCGCCAAGCAAGCCGGACTCAGGATCGCCGTAGTGACCTCCTCCGCGAACGGCGCGAAAGTCCTCGACGCAGCAGACCTGTCCCGCTTCGTGGAAGCCCGCGTAGACGGCCTGGTCATCCGCCGTGACCACCTCAAAGGCAAGCCCGCACCCGACTCGTTCCTCGCCGGCGCCAAGGAACTCGGCGTGGACCCGAAGCAGGCCGCGGTGTTCGAGGACGCACAATCCGGCGTCCAAGCAGGCAAAGCCGGCGGTTTCGGTTACGTCGTGGGCGTGAACCGGGAAAACCAGGCCGACGCCTTGCGCGCGCACGGCACCGACGTCGTGGTGGACGACCTCGCCGACCTGCTGGAGGACAAGTGACGGAATCCGGTTACGAATGCGCGCCGTGGGAGCTGCGCTGGCGCGGTCTCGACGTGGATGCGTTGCAGCGCACCGAATCCGCCTTCGCGGTGTCGAACGGACACATCGGGCTGCGCGGCACGCTTGAGGAAGGCGAACCGCGCGGGCTGCCCGGCACGTACCTCAACGGCTTCTACGAACAGCACGAACTCCCTTACGCCGAGGGCGGTTACGGCTATCCGGAGGAAGGCCAGACCGTCGTCAACGTGACCGACGGCAAGATCATCCGGCTGCTGGTCGAGGACGAGCCGCTGGACATGCGCTACGGCATCGCGACCGCGCACGACCGTGTGCTCGATTTCCGCCGCGGCACGCTGCGGCGCGTCACCGAATGGTCTTCGCCCACCGGCAGGCGGGTGCGGGTGACCACCGAACGGCTGGTTTCCTTCACCCAGCGCGCGGTCGCCGCGATCCGCTACGAGGTCGAACCGCTGGACGAGGACCTGCAGCTCGTCGTGCAGTCCGACCTGCTGGCCAACGAGCCGGTCGAGTCCGACACGCACGATCCGCGTGTCGCCGCCGCGCTCGACGCGCCGCTGGTCGGCGAGTTCAGCCACGCCGCGGGCTACCAGGCCGTGCTGGTGCACCAGACCCGGATGTCCGGGCTGCGGGTCGCCGCCGCGATGGACCACAAAATCGAGGTCGACGACGGCCTGCGCACCCGCATCCACGCCGAGGAGGACCTCGCCCGGCTCACCGCCGCGGTCGACGTGCCCAAGGGCGGACGGCTGCGGGTCACCAAATTCCTCGCCTACGGCTGGTCCGCGCAACGCTCCGCACCGGCGTTGCGGGCGCAGGTCGAAGCCGCGCTCGCGGGCGCGAGGCAGACCGGCTGGAAGGGGCTCGCCGCCGAGCAACGCCAGTTCCTGGACGATTTCTGGGCCACGTCGGACATCGAAATCGACGGCGACCCGGAACTCCAGCAGGCCGTCCGGTTCGCGCTCTTCCACCTGCTGCAGGCCGGCGCCCGCGGCGAAACCCGGGCTATCGCGGGAAAAGGCCTCACTGGACCGGGATACGACGGGCACGCGTTCTGGGACAGCGAGACTTTTGTGCTGCCGGTGCTGACGTACACGATGCCGGACGCCGCCCGCGACGCGCTCGGCTGGCGACACTCCACAATAGACAAAGCCAAGGAACGCGCGACCCAGCTCGGGTTGCGCGGCGCGGCTTTCCCGTGGCGGTCCATCAACGGGGCCGAATGCTCCGCGTACTGGCCCGCCGGCACCGCCGCGTTCCACGTCAGCGCGGACATCGCCGACGCTGTCGTGCGCTATGTCAACGCCACCCAGGACGAGCATTTCGAGCGCACCTGCGGCGCGGAACTGCTGCTGGAAACCGCGCGGCTGTGGGCGTCCCTCGGGCATTTCGACCACCACGGGCACTTCCGCATCGACGGCGTCACCGGGCCGGACGAGTACTCCGCGGTGGCGGACAACAACGTCTACACGAACCTGATGGCGCGCCGGAACCTGCTCGCCGCGGCTGAGGTGTGCCAGCGGCATCCGGACGTCGCCGAACAGTTCGAAGTGGACGCTCCGGAGATCGATTCCTGGCGCGCCGCGGCGGACGCGATGGCGCTGCCGTACGACCAGGAACTCGGCGTGCACCCGCAGTCGGAAGGCTTCCTGCAGCACGACGAGTGGGATTTCGCCGCCACCGACGAGGATTTCTACCCGCTGCTGCTGAACTACCCGTATTTTGACCTCTACCGCAAGCAGGTCGTCAAGCAGGCCGACCTCGTGCTCGCCCTGCACCTCTGCGGCGATTCGTTCAGCCCGGAGGAAAAAGCCCGCGACTTCGCCTACTACGAGGCACGGACGGTCCGCGACTCCTCGCTGTCCGCGGGCACGCAGGCCGTCATCGCCGCCGAGGTCGGGCACCTGCAACTTGCGTACGACTACCTCGCCGAAGCCGCGCTGACCGACCTGCACGACGTGCACAACAACGTCCGCAACGGCCTGCACATGGCATCGCTGGCCGGCGCCTGGCAAGCCGCGGTGGCCGGATTCGGCGGTTTCCGCGACTACGGCGGCCAGCTGTCGTTCGCGCCCCGGCTGCCGGACGAGCTCGGCGGCCTCACCTTCCGCCTCGCGTTCCGCGAAACGCGGTTCCAGGTGTCGATCCGGCCCGGCGCGGCGACGTATCGGGTGCTCAACGGCCCGCCGCTGGACCTGCTCCACCACGGCGAGCGGTTCACCGTGACCGAGGAGCCGGTGGAACTGCCGATCCCGAAGCTCGACCCGGGCCCCGCGCCGGTCCAGCCGATCGGCCGGGCCCCGGCGCGCCGGGATCCGTCGAAGGTGCGGCAGTTCGACCGGAGCTGACTCGTGAGCGGCAATCGCGGAGAGAACCGCGATTGCCGCTCACGACGGCGTTTCGTCCGTACCCGGCACCCGAGGCACCTCGTCGGTCCGGGAAGGGCTCAGATCCGGCCCCGGCGCGTTCGCCACCTCGCCGGGCAGCTCGTCCGGGTCCGGCAGCTCGCGTTTGCGGCGCGCGGGGAACGGCGTTTCCTCGTCGTCGTCCTCGGACCGGTCGCGGGGAAGGAATTCGCTGCGCGGGGTCATCTCTCCGGGATACCCGGTTTACCGCGCCCGCACCAGGGAGTTCACGCGGCCGGACGCGAGCGCTGCTTTCCGGTCGCGTCCGTGAGCTGGTCCAGCAGCGTCAGCAGGAGCCCGTCCCGGGTCGACCACGGGCAGATCGACAGGCTCCCGCCCGCGACCGTCAGCAGCGCCTCCGCGACGACCGCGCCGCCGAGCGCTTGCTGGGCCCGCTGCCGCGAAATCCCCGGCAGCTGCGCGCGCCGCGCGAACGGCATCGCCGACAGCCGCGGAATCCACGCGCGCACGTCGTCCAGGTGCAGCTCGCGAGCCTTGCCCGGACGGTCGCCCGCCAGCCGCGCCAGCTGCCGCAGCACCTTCGAGCAGCCGACCACCCGGTGTTCGGCCAGCTCGTCCTTAACGTCGCCCAGTGCGGCGGAGACTTCCTCCAGCACGTGGTCACGCAGCGCACGCACTTGCTTGCTGCGCACCGGCGGTTCGGCGGGCAGCCAATCGCGCGTAACCGACCGGGCGCCCAGCGGCAGCGACCGCGCGAACGTGGCCTGCTCGCCCGCTCCGGCGGACAGCTCGACCGTGCCGCCGCCGATGTCGAGCGCCAGCAGCGGGCCGCCGGACGCGCCGTACCAGCGGCGCGCGCCGACGTAGGTCAGTTCCGCCTCGCGGCGGCCGGACAGGAACCGCAGTTCGACCCCGGTCTCACGAGCGACCTCGCGGACCGCGTCGCGGGAGTTGACCGCGTCCCGGATTGACGAGGTGGCCAGCGGAAACACGTCTTCGACGCCGTGCTCGCGGGCGAATTCCATCCCGTTCGAGACGGCCTTGGCGATGGCGGCGATGCCGCACTTGCTGAGCCGTCCGTCGTCGTCCAGTTCGCGGTCCAGCCGCAGCCGGGTCTGGTGCGTCAAGGCCGGGTCGATCGGGGATCCGCCGGGTTCGAGCACGACAAGCCGGGCGCTGAACGACCCGACGTCCAGCACCGCAGCAGCGGGTCCTTCGATTCTGCGCACAGCCCGGCCTACCTCGCTTTCGCCCCGCCCGGATTCCCCGTTGAACCCGTTCTTACTCCCGAATTCGCGTCCCGCGCGGGGAGTTGACGGCATTTCGACGGCGGCATCGACCTGAGGTGCGGTTTTTTCACACTCTCAGTAGCCCGCATCATAGCGGACCTACCCGAGCAGCTCCTTCAGCTTGGCGACGGCGGCCACTCGCGCCTCGCGTCCGGGCTGCAGCGGGTTGACCGCCAGGGTCGTCGCGCCGGCCTCCTTGAACGCCGCCAGCCGCTCCTTCACGTACCCCGCCGGACCGACCAGCGACGTGGCGCGCAGCAGCTCCGTCGGGACCGCCGCGGCGGCTTCTTCCTTCTTGCCGTCGAGGTAGAGGTCCTGGATCTGCTTGGCCTCGGCCTCGTAGCCGTAGTTGCAGGCCAGCGTGTTGTAGAAGTTCTTGCCGCGCGCGCCCATCCCGCCGATGTACAGCGCGAACACCGGGCGCACCCAGTCGAGCAGGTGGTCGACGTCGTCGCCGATGGCCAGCGGCGGAGCGGCGAACACGTCCAGCTCGCCCAGCTGCGGGTCGCGCTTGGCCTTGCCCTCGGCGAGCGAAGCGCCCCAGACGTCGGCGGCCTTCTCCGGGTGGAAGAAGATCGGCTGCCAGCCCTCGGCGACCTCGGCGGCGAGCGCGACGTTCTTCGGCCCGAGCGCGGCGAGCACGACCGGGATCCGCTCGCGGACCGGGTGGTTGATCAGCTTGAGCGGCTTGCCGAGGCCGGTGCCCTGGTCGGCGGGCAGCGGGATCGTGTAGTGCTTGCCGTCGTGCACGACGCGCTCGCGCTTCCACACCTGGCGGCAGATCTCGATGATCTCGCGGGTGCGGCCGATCGGCGCGTCGTACTTCACGCCGTGGAAACCCTCGATGACCTGCGGTCCGGACGCGCCGAGGCCGAGAGTGAACCGGCCGTCGGACACGAAGTCCAGCCCGGCCGCGGTCATCGCGGTGAGGCTCGGCGTGCGGGTGTAGATCTGGAAGATGCCCGACATCAGTCCGACGCGCTCGGTCTTCGCGGCGAGGAAGCCGAGCTGGCTCACCGCGTCGAAGCTGTAGGCCTCGGGGACGAACACGATGTCGAGCCCGACCCGTTCCAGCTCCACGATGTCCGCGACGCTTTCGGCGAACCCGCCCGAGTAGCTGACGCCGGTGCCGATCCTCATCGATCCCTCATTCCCGTGCCGGTCGACTGTGACTAAGCGTTTGCTCATTATGCGGCCGCCCGGGTGACGACGCTACGGCGTGGGTCACACCACAGCGGGCGCCACCGTCCCGCGCACCTCGCCGAACCCGATCCGCGCACCGCCTGGACCTGGGGCGGAAGCGGTGATGACGACCTCGTCGCCGTCCTCCAGGAACGTCCTGGTCTCCTCGCCGACCGCGAGCGGTTCGCGCCCGCCCCAGCTCAGCTCCAGCAGCGAGCCGCGCTGGTCCTTCGCCGGGCCGGTGACCGTGCCGGACGCGTACAGGTCGCCGGTGCGCAGGCTCGCGCCGTTGACGGTGAGGTGCGCGAACTGCTGCGCGCCCGTCCAGTATTGCGTGGCGAACGGCGGACTGGACACGAGCCGTCCGTTGATCCGGATTTCCAGCGTCAGGTCCAGGCTCCACGGCTCGGCCGCGCGCAGGTATTCGAACGGCTCCGGGTCCTGCGCGGGCTGCGGCACGCGGGCGTGCTTCAGCGCGGCCAGCGGAACCAGCCACGGCGACATCGACGTGGCGAACGATTTGCCGAGGAACGGCCCGAGCGGCTGCGATTCCCAGCCCTGCAGATCGCGCGCCGACCAGTCGTTGACCAGGCAGACACCGAAGACGTGGCGGGGGAACTCGTCGATCGGCACCGGCGCGCCCAGCTCCGATCCCACGCCGACGACGAAGCCGACCTCCGCCTCGAAGTCGAGCCGCTTGGCCGCGCCGAACGACGGTTGCGTCGCCTTGCGCGGTTTCCGTTGCCCGGCCGGGCGGATCACCGGCGTGCCGGACGCGACGACGGTGCCCGCGCGGCCGTGGTAGCCGATCGGCAGGTGTTTCCAGTTCGCCGGCACCAGATCGTCGCCGCCGGTGAAGATCCGGCTGGCGTTGATCGCGTGCTGTTCGCTGGAGTAGAAGTCGACGTAATCCGCGACCTCTACTGGCAGATGGCTCGTGATTTCGTTGCGGGGCACCAGATGCGGCCGGATCCGGTCGGCGTGCCGCGGTTCGGAGAGCCATTCGCGGACCCGCGCCCGCACATCGGCCCAGATGTCCGGGCCGGCGGCGAGCAGCGGGTTCAGCACGCCCGCGCCGAGCAGGCGGCCGAAGGACTCCCCCTCGGCCGCCGCGGTCAGGTCGAGCACCTGGTCCCCGACCGCGACGCCGGCCCGGCGGGTCCGCTCGCCGTGCGAGAAGACGCCGTAGGGCAGGTTGCCGAGGCCGAAGAGGGTGTCGGCCGGAAGGTCGAGCCACGTCACGCGGACGCCTCCGCGATCCACGCGCCGACCACGGTGTCCAAAGCGGACAGCGGGAGAATCCCGTTGCCCAGGATGACATCGTGGAACGCGCGGATGTCGAACCGGTCGCCCAGCGCCCGCTCGGCCTCGGCGCGCACGCGCTGGATTTCCAGCCGCCCCACCATGTAGCTGAGCGCCTGGCCCGGATTCGCGACGTACCGGTCGATCTCCGCTTCGATCTCCATCTTCGCCATCGGCGTGTGCTCGACGAGGTAGTCGACCGCCTGCTGCCGGGTCCAGCCCAGCGCGTGCAGGCCGGTGTCGACGACGAGCCGCCCGGCCCGCATCGAGTCCTGGGCGAGCATGCCGAAGCGGGCGACGTCGTCGGAGTACAGGCCCATCTCGTCGGCGAGGCGCTCCGCGTACAGGCCCCAGCCCTCGATGTAGGCGTTGAACGGCGCGATCCGCCGCAGCAGCGGCAGATCGGTGAGTTCCTGCGCGAACGTGAGCTGGAAGTGGTGCCCGGGAACGGCCTCGTGGAACGCGATCCCCTCGCTGGTGAACCGCGGCCGCGAACTCGCCTCGTAGGTGTTCGCGTAGTACGTGCCGGGCCGGGAACCGTCGAAGGCCGCCTGGAGGTAGTAGGCGATGGTGCCGCTCGCCGCGTCCGCCTCCGGGACCGGCTCGACCGCGCACTTCGCGTCCGGCACCCGGGAGAACCATTGCGGGGCAACGGTTTCCGCCCGGGCGATGGCGGTGCGAGCGCCTTCCAGCAGCTCCTCGCCGTCGCGCCAGCGCAGCTCCGGGTCGGTGCGGAGGCGGTCGAAGATTTCCCGCAGTTCTCCGGTGCCGAACACGCGGGAGCCCAGTTCGCGGTACTCCTCGGCCAGCTTCTCGCCCAGCCGCAGCCCGGTGTCGTGCAGTTCCTGCGCGGTGCGGTCCGTGGTGGTGTGCGCGCGGATCAGGCCCTGGTACTTCTCCAGCCCGCCCGGCAGGTGGCTGATGCCCGGCTGGCTGTCCGTCTTCGAAACCGGCAGCACGTCCTCGGCGAGGAAGTCGCGGTAGCGGCGGTACGCGGGCCGCACGACCTCGGCGAGCAGCCGGTCGCACTCCGCCGCGAAGCCCTCGACCTCGACTGACGGCGTGACGCGGAACGGGTCGCCGTCCTCGTTCGCGAGGTACCGCTCGACGTACTCGATCCCGATGCGCACCAGGAAGTCCGGCGGCGCGAACCCGTCCGCGACGGTCGTCCGCTGCGCCTCGATCACCGCGTCCAGATAGCCGCCGATCGCCGCCAGCCGGGTGAGGTAGTCGCGCGCCTTGTCCGCGTCGTCCGGGGCCAGCGCGGGAAGGATGGTCATGAGGTTGAGCGCGGGCGAGCTGAACCCGTCGCTCACCGCGAAGCCGGACAGCCGCGAGTCGATCGTGTCGATCGCGCCGCGGGCGTGCGTGCGCACCACCTCGCGGGTGATGACCTCGGACGGAGTCAGCCCGGCCGGGTCGATCGCGTCGGCGCGTTCGGCGATCGCGGCGTACTTGGCCCGGTCGCGCTCGGCCGCGGCGAGGCTCGGGTCGGCGAGCTTCGTGTGGTCGCCGGGGAGGCCGAGGACGGTGCGCTCCAGCGGTTCCCGCTCGAAGTCCAGTTCGACCAGCTCGTCCGCCAGACCGACGACGGTGTCGCCGTAGCCCGCGGCCCATTCGGTGACCACGGCGTCCAGCACCGACAGGGGCAGGGAGCCGCCGGAGAGGACCGTGTCGTGGAAGGCCTTGACGTCGAAGCGGCTGCCGAGCCGCTGTTCGGCCTGCTTGCGCAACCGCTCGATCTCCAGCCGCCCGACCAGGTACGCGAGCGCCTGGCCCGGGTAGCCGAGGTACCGGTCGACCTCGGACTCGATCTCGACCTGCGCCATCGGCGTGTGCTCCAGCAGGTAGTCGACCGCCTGCTGCCGGCTCCAGCCCAGCGCGTGCAGGCCGGTGTCGACGACCAGCCGCCCGGCCCGCATGGACTCCATCGTCAACATGCCGAGCAGCGACACGTCGTCGGAGTACAGGCCCATCTCGTCGGCGAGGCGCTCGGTGTAGAGGCCCCAGCCCTCGGCGTACGCGGTGAAGTTGCCGATGCGGCGCAGCAGCGGCAGGTCGGCGAGGTCGAGCGCGGTGCTGAGCTGGAAGTGGTGGCCCGGGATCGCCTCGTGGAACGCGATGACCTCGGCGGTGTGCCGGAACCGCTCGGTGGCCTGGTGGGTGTTGGCGAAGTAGACGCCCGGCCGGGACCCGTCCGCGGCGGGCGGCATGTAGTACGCCGGGGGCGCGCCGGGCGCGGAGTCCTCCGGCACCGCCTCGACGGTCCACGGGTGCTCCGGGATCTTGCCGAACCAGTTCGGTGCCTCGGCCGCGGCGCGGGAGATGGCCGTGCGGGCGGTTTCGAGGAGGTCCTCGGCGCTCGTCCAGCGGAGCTTCGGGTCGGTGCGCAGCCGCTCGAAGATCTCCGGCAGCTCGCGCGTGCCGAACACGCGCTCGCCGAGCGCCTGGTACTGCTCGACCTGGCCGGCGATCACCGCGAGGCCGGTGTCGTGCAGTTCCTGCGGGGTGCGGTTGCTGGTGGTGTGGGTGCGGGCGAGACGGGCGTAGATCTCGTCGCCGCCGGGCAGCCAGGAGACGCCTGCCTTGTCGTCCGGGCGGCCGTGCGGGAGGACCTCGGCCTCGAGGAAGTCGCGGTACTCGCGGAAGCCGGGCCGGGCGACGTCTTCGAGGATCTGCCTGCGGCGCGCGGCGAACTCGTCGTCCGGGGCGGGCTGGCGCAGCAGCGGGTCGTTCTCGGGCTCGGCGAGGTAGCGGTCGAGGTGCGCGATCGCGGCCTTGACCAGGCGTTCGATCGGCAGCAGCCCGGCGGCGATGCCGTCGCGGTGCCGTTGCGCGACGGCGCGGAGGTACTCCGGGATCTCGCGGAGCCTGCCGAGGTGCACCTCGGCGGTTTCCGCGGTGACGGTGACCATCGGCAGCGCGGACAGCAGCCCGGAAGCGGGCCCGACGAACAGGTCGGTGACGGTGAAGTCGACGACCCGGCTGTCCATCCGGTCGAGGGTGCCGTCGACGGAGCTGAGCAGGACGTCGCGGGTGACGCGGTCGACGTCGTCGAGCCCGGCCGGGTCGACCGCCTCGGCCCGCTCCCGGATCCCGGCGAGCTTCCCGCGCAGCGCCGCCTCCGCCGCGGCCGACGGATCGCCGAGCCCCGGCGCGTCCGGCCGGATGCCGAGAATGGCGGCGTCGAGCGGCTCGTGGTCGAACGACACCTCGACGAGTTCGTCGGCGAGATCGGAAACGACGGTCATCGGCGTGGACCCCCAGGGTAGGCGGAGCGAGTGCTGCTCCCGACCCTAATCGAGACAGGGGCTCCGACGCCCGTGTCCTCGGCGGCCGGTCCCTCGGCAGGCCGTATCGGCGTGCCGGGGCGTGGAACTCGCGCAGTCCCGTCTGCCGCCGCGGGACACGCCGATCGCCGACGTCGCGGTGGCGCGGTGGCGCGGTGCCGCGGCGGCGCGGGCCACGTGGTGCGGCAGGCCGTACCGGCGTGCCAGGGCGTCGAACTCGGGCGGTCCCGCCCGCCCCCCGGGACGCGCCGATCGCCGACGTCGCGGTGGCGCGGGGCACGCCGGGCGCGTGGTGCGGCCGGGCCGGGCGGGCGAGGCGGTAGCGTTGCCGGAGTGGCCGTGACCGATCCCGCCGACATCCGCCTGCTCGCCGCGCTCGCCGAGCTGGGCAAGGGGGCTGTGCACGAGCTGGCGGCGAAGGTCGGGATGGACCCGAGGGAGGTCGCGTACCGGCTGGTCGCGCTGTCCGGGAGCGGATTGCCGCTGCTGGTCGGGGTCGAAAGCGACCCGAACGGCCTCCGCGCGGCGATTTCCGGGGCTCCGGCTTCGTGGCAGCGTCCCCCGGGCGGCTATCCGGGCGGGCCCGGGTCGGTGCCGTTCCCCGCTGCGGGCGGACCGAACGCGGGGCCCGGGACGGCGGGACAGAACCTGGGCGGGATGCCCGGGGCTGCTGGACCTAACCAGGGCGGAATGCCAGGGGCTGCCGGGCCCAACCAGGGCGGGATGCCCGGGCCCAACCAGGGCGGTATGCCGGGGCCGATGACGTCCGGCCAGGGTGCGGCGCCAGGCGCCGGCCCGGCGTCGGCGGGAGTCCCCGTGCGAGGCGGGGCGGCGGGAATGCCGGGCGCGCAGGGCTCCGGTCCGCATCCGCCCGGGCCGAACGGGATCCCCGATTCCGCCGGGATGCCGGGGCACTCCGGACCGCATCCGCCGGGACAGCACGGCATGCCCGGCCCGGGAACCTCCGGCGCCTACTCACCGGGGCAGACCGGGATTCCCGCGGGTCCGGGGCAGCACGGCATGCCCGGCCCGGGGACTTCCGCCGCGTACCCGCCCGGGCAGACCGGCCTTCCGGCGACCGGGCCAGGTCCGGGCGTGTCCGGCGCGTACGCACCCGGACCGGCCGGGATTTCCGGCGCGTATCCCCCTGGGCCGAATGGAATTCCCGGCGGGCCGGGGGTGTCGGGCGCGTATGCCCCGGGACCGAACGGGATCCCTGCCGGGCCAGGAGTGTCCGGCGCGTACTCCCCCGGGCAAACCGGGATGCCGCACCAGGTTCCCGTCGGCACGAATGTCCACAATGGACCCTCCGGGCCGTACCCTGCTCCGGATCCGGTCGTCAGCACGTGGGGCGTCCCGCAGACCGCGTCCTGGGCCCGCGGCGACGAACCCCGGCCCGCCGCGGCGCCTGCCAAGCAGGGGCGGATCGGCGAGACGATGCAGTCGCAGGGGCTCGAAGGGGAACAGCTTTCCGTGCAGCTGCTGGAGGTCCAGGATCCCGCCGACTTCCTCTTCGGCGCGGCGGGCTACCGGCTCGAGGACGGCGAGCGCGCGGTCGTCGTGCACACCGAGATCACCAATCGCGGGCCGATCCCGTTCGCGTCGCTGCCCGACAACTATCTCGAGCTCGTCACCGACAGCGGCGAGACCGTCGCGAAGGCCCCGGTTTCGCTGACGTCCCGGCCGCCGCACAAGATCGGCGTGCAGCCGGGCGAGACGCTCGGCGGGCACACCGTCTACGTGCTCCCCACCGCGACCCGCGTCGTCTCGGTGCGCTGGAGCCCGCGGCCCGAGCCGGACGAGCGCACCCTGACCTGGGCCGTCGACTAGTTCCCGTCGCGCAGGATCTCCAGCGCACTGGCCAGATCGTCGGGGTACTCCGCCTCGAACTCGACCCACCGGCCGTCCGCGGGGTGCGCGAACCCGAGCGTCCGCGCGTGCAGCCACTGCCTCGTCAGGCCGAGTTTCCGGGCCAGCACCGGGTCCGCCCCGTAGGTCAGGTCGCCCGCGCACGGGTGGCGCAGCGCGGAGAAGTGCACGCGGATCTGGTGCGTACGGCCGGTTTCCAGCTTCACGTGCGCCAGCGACGCCGCCCGGAACGCCTCGACCACCTCGTAGTGCGTGACGCTCGGCCGTCCGCCCGCGACGACGGCGAACTTGTAGTCGTGGCGCGGATGGCGGTCGATCGGGGCGTCGATGGTGCCGCGCGTCGGGTCCGGGTGGCCCTGCACGACGGCGTGGTAGCCCTTGTCGACGGTCCGTTCCTTGAACGCCCGCTTCAGCACGGTGTACGCGTGCTCGCTCTTCGCCACCACCATCACCCCGGTGGTGCCCGCGTCGAGCCGGTGCACGACGCCCTGCCGTTCGGCCGCGCCGGAGGTCGAGATGCGCAGCCCGGACGCGGCGAGTCCGCCGACGACCGTCGGGCCGGTCCAGCCGGGGCTGGGGTGCACGGCGACGCCGACCGGTTTCGAAATCACCACGATGTCGTCGTCATCGTGCAGGATCTTCATGCCTTCGACCGGCTCCGCGACGATTTCCGCCGCACGTTCCGGTTCGGGCAGCGTCACCTCGAGCAGCCCGCCCGCGGACAGCCGGTCCGATTTGCCCGCCGGGCGGCCGTCGAGGAGGACGTCGCCCGCCGCGGCGAGGTCCGCGACCGCGGTGCGGGACAGGCCGAGCAGTTTGGCGAGCCCGGCGTCGACGCGCATCCCGTCGAGCCCGTCGGGGACGGGCAGCATGCGCGCGCTCACTCGGAGTCCTTCTTCTTGCCGCGGGTGGAGGTGCCGTCGTAGTCCTTGCCGAGCAGGGACAGCAGCACGATCAGCGCGCCGCCGACGCAGATCGCGGAGTCGGCGATGTTGAAGATCGCGAACCCCTGGCCGTTGGGCGCGAACGCGGAGATGAAGTCGACGACGTGGCCGCGCAGCGGTCCGGGCTCGCGGAAGAACCGGTCGGTCAGGTTGCCGAGCGCGCCGGCGAGCACGAGCCCGAGGCCGATCGCCCAGCCGACCGAGCGCAGCCTGCGCGAGATCCACACGATCGCGATCACGACGCCGATCGCGACCAGCGCGAGCACCCACGTCATGCCGGTCGCCATCGAGAACGCGGCGCCCGGGTTGCGGATGACCTGCAGGTAGATCAGCCCGCCGAGGATCGGCTTGGGCTCCTTGCCCTCGAGGTTCGCGACGACCAGGTTCTTCGTGATCAGGTCGATCGCCCACAGCAGCGCCGCGACCGCGAACACCACCCAGACCCGCCGCTTGGGCAGCGGCGCGCCGTCCCCGGCGGCATCCTGCTCAGGCGGTTCCGCAGACGGCTCGACCTCGGACTCGGACGGCGAAGGATCGGTGCTCACACCCCCATTGTCCACAACCGCGCCCGAGCAGGTCACAGCGGCCGAATTCAGTCGCCCCGGAGGCCCCTCGCCCGCCATCATCGCTGCCATGCCCGCCGAGATCCCCGCCCCCGCCGCGGCCGCGGCCTGGATCGCCCTCGACCTCTCCCCCACGAGCGACCTCCCGCTCTGGGCCGCCCACTGGCTGGCCGACGGCGAGGACGGCGAGCACCTGCGCCACCTGGCCGGGCTGTCCCGCAGCGAACCACGGGAAATCCACGACGTGCAGGAGGCGGCCTTAGCCGACTGCCGCACGCCCATTCCTGCGGTGGCCGACGCAGCCGAAGCCGCGTTCACTCACCTGGCCCGGCTGTTCCTCAACGGCCATCTCAGCGAGCGCGGCCTGCTGAACGACCTGCACGCGGTTATCTTGCGCACCGGTTACGCGGAGAGCGCCACTTCCTTGCCGCTCGCCCAAGTCTGGCTGGCGGACGAAGAGTGGGACGGAGGCTGGGGCCGCACCGAAGAGCAGATCAAAGAGGCGATCCGGGCCGCCTGCAGATCCCAACTCGACCACAATGCGAGCTCACGCGGTTAAACCCAGCCCGGTCAGGCGCAGAACGGCGGCAGCTCCCGCGGGTCCCCGACCGGTGCCCACCGCCCGTCCACCTTCGCGTACTCCCAGCGGGCTCCCCGGGCCACGATCTGCCGCAGTGCCAGCACCAAGCGGTCGACGTGTTCCTCGGTGCTCCCCAGCCCGAGGCTCACCCGGACCGCCTGCTGGCCCTGGCTTCCGGCTTCCCGGATCAACCGCCGGGCGGCCACGTGCGCGCAGAACGCCCCGTCCCGCACGCCGATTCCGTACTCGGCCGACAGCACCGCGGCCAGCCATCCGGGCTCGAACCCGTCGACCACGAAGCTCACCGTGCCGACCCGGTCCACCGGCGCGTCGAAGAACCGCAGCTCGGCGAACCCCGGCAAGCTCTCAAGACCCTTGCGCAACCGCTCCAGCAACACGGCCTCGTGCGAACCCACGGCATCCCACTGAGCCGCCAGCTGCTCGCAGGCCACTCCAAGCGCATACACGCCAACGGTATTCGGCGATCCGGCCTCGTGCCGCTCCTCGCCGCTGTTCCACACCACGGCTTCCTCGGTCACCAGCTTCGTAGCGCCACCACCGGCCAGGTACGGCTCGGCCGCCCGCAACCAGTCGCTGCGCCCGATCAGCGCACCGGCCCCGAAGGGCGCGTACAGCTTGTGCCCGGACAGCGCAACATAGTCAACATCCAGCTCCCGCAACGAAATCTGCCGATGCGGAGCGAGCTGCGCGGCGTCGAGGGCCACCCGGGCGCCGTGTTTCCGGGCCACCGCAGCGATCTCGGCCACCGGCAGCAGCTCGCCGGTCACATTGGACGCACCGGCGACGACCACCAACCGCGGCCCCTGCGGGCATTCCGCGAGCGCTTCGTCCACAACGGACACTGCGGCGAGCCGGGTCCGCGGCAGCTGCACGCGCCGGACGTTCGGGCCGCGCCACGGCAGCAAGGCCGCGTGGTGCTCGCTGTCGAACACCACCACGGAAGTCTTGCGCGGCAACGCTTTCGCCAGCAGGTTGAACGCGTCCGTGGTGTTGCGGGTGAAGATCACCGAGTCGCCGTTGCGAGCGTCCACGAACCGGCGCAGCACGTCGCGCGTCCGCTCGTACAGCCGCGTCGAGACCTGCGAAGCGAAGCCCGCGCCGCGGTGCACGCTGGCGTACCAGGGAAGGAACTCGTCGACCGCCGAACGCACCGCGTCCAGACACGGCGCGCTCGCCGCGTGGTCGAGGTTGGCGTACCCGATGTCGCCGCCGGTGACCAGCGGGACCCGCAGCGTCGCACCGGCGACAGCGGGAACGGCAGCGGCAACAGTTTCCGTGGACCGGTCGAGTGCGAGAGTCATGACGGCGCCTCCTCGGCGTTCCGGGGGACCCCCGGCGAGGGGCCCGCGCTTGCCCGCCGCACTGCGCGACCGGCCTGGTCCTCACCCGGGGCACCCCACCGCGGTAGGAGGGTTGCCGGCCAGCAAGCCGGGGCTTCGCGCTGGCACTCATGACCTGAAACCGAAGATAGCGGACGACCCCTGGGAGAAACCAGACCCGTCTCGTGATCTGAGACGGCAGTCACAGGGTGTGTCCACAAAGGACAGAAAGATCAGGCTCCGGATTCCCCGTGCCAGCGCGCGAGGCGGCCGGCGCGATCGACGGCACGGATGCGCCGTTCGGTCGCGTCGCGGTCGGCGGCGGTCGTGACCACCAGAAGCTGGTCCTCGACCTGCAAGCGGCTCGTTTTCTGCGGGGTGAAGCCCGTCCCGCCGCGCACCACGAGGCTGACCGTCGCCCCGGCGGGCAGCCGCAGCTCGGACAGGTACACGCCGTGCAGCTTCGACCCCTTCTGGATGCGCACCTGCAGCAGTTCGGCGCCGAGTTCGTCGAGCGGGGCGGCGTCGACCTCGATCTCGTGCGCCTGCGTCGCCTTCGCCAGTCCGAGGATCCGCGCGAGCGGGCTGAGCGTCGCGCCTTGCAGCACGGTGAGCACGATGACGAGCACGAAAACCGCGTCCACGAGCCGTTGCGCACCGGGCACGCCCTCGGACAGGGGGATCATCGCGAGCACGATCGGCACCGCACCGCGCAACCCCGCCCAGGACAGGAACACCTGATCCCGCCACGGCAAACGGAACGGCAGCAGCGACAGGACCACCGACAGCGGCCGGGCGAGCAGCAACACCACCGCGCCCGCGACCAGGCCGGGGATGAGCGTTTCGAGCAGCCGGGTCGGCGACGCGAACAGGCCGAGCAGCACGAACAGCCCGATCTGCGCGAGCCAGCCGAGCCCTTCGGCGAACGACAGGGTGTCCGACCGGTGCGGCAGCTTGGAATTCCCCAGCACCAGGCCTGCGACGTAGGTGGCGAGCAGGCCGGACGCGTGCGCCAGCTGACCCGAGGAGTACGCGAGCACGCACACCGCGACCGTGGCGAGCGGGTACAGGCCGGTCGCCGGGAGCGCGGCCCGGCGCAGCGCCTGCGCGCCCAGCCAGCCGAACGCGAGGCCGAGCACGAGGCCGGTGAGCAGTTCGTAGACCACCAGCAGCGGCAGCGACCAGTCGACCGCCTCGCCGGACGCGAGCACGACGACCGCGATGTAGGCGGGCGCGTCGTTGATGCCGGATTCCAGTTCCAGCGCGCCGACGAGCCGTTTCCCGACCCCGGCCATGCGCAGCACGGAGAACACCGCCGCGGCGTCGGTGGACGCGAGAACCGCGCCCCACAGCAGGGCGAGCCGCCAGTCGAGGCCGAGCAGCCAGTGCAATGCCGCGCCGGTGACCGCGATGCTGATCACCACGGCCACTGTGGACAGCAGGATTCCGGGCCCCAGCGAGGGTTTCACCGCGGACCACCGCGTGGTGAGCCCGCCCTCGGTGAGGATCAGGACGAGCGCGGCGAGCCCGAGGGACTGGGTGAGCGCCGGATTGTCGAAGCGGATGCCGAACCCGGCTTCGCCGAGCACGACGCCGATCCCGAGATACAGCAGCAGCGACGGGAATCCGAGCCGGATGGACACCCGCACCGCGACGACCGAGACGACGAGAACCAGCGCTCCGACGCCCAGCACCAGGGGAAGCTCGTTCACCCTCCGCCTCCCTCCCGGTCGCCCGCAGGCGTCCAGAATAGTGAGGCAGTGTCCGGTTCCCGAGCGCGCACCACCGGTCCGGGGGACCTCGCCGGTGTGTTACGAAGCCTCGGCGGCACTCACCGTCGCGAGATCGACACCGAGCGCGGCGAACGGCCCCTGCGCGCCTGGCAGGACGCGGACCGCGCGCTGCTGGTCCCGCGTCAGCCATCCCGCTTCGACCGCCCGCTCCAGCACCGCCGCCGGGACCGCGCCGGCGAGGTGCTCCCGCCGCTCTGTCCAATCCAGACAGTCGCGCAACAGCGGCCGCCGTGGCCGATCCGGCACCGCGACGCCGAGCTCGGCCAGCACGTCGCGTCCGGCGTCGGTGAGCGCGAGCCCGTCCGACACGTCGATCAGGCCCCGCTCGACCATCCCGTCCCGCAAGGCGACGCCGAGGGTCCCGGCGAGATGGTCGTAGCAACTGCGCGCGAACGACAAACGCTGCACCCGCAACGAAGTCCGGAGCCCGGACGGCCGTTTCAGTTCGGCATGCTGCGCCAAATGCTCGATCAGCTCCGCGACCCGCGGATTCGCGAGCCGCACGTACGCGTGCCGCCCCTGCTTCACCCGGGCGACGAACCCGGCCTCGGCCAGCCGCGTCACGTGCTCGCTGGCCGTAGACACCGCGATCCGCGCCGCGGCGGCCAGTTCGCCGACCGTCCAGGCCCGCCCGTCGAGCAGGGCGAGACACATGGTCGCGCGGCTCGGGTCGGCGAGCACGGCGGCGACCTCGGCCAATGCGACGGTTTCCATGTGCCCACGGTAGAGCGGGGACGCTTCGGCCGCGGCCGAAGTGAGGTTTCTCAGCAGCCGCGGCGTGCGCCCTGGTTGCCGCGACGCGCGGCATCAGCCGGGCTTCGTGGCTTCTCCGCACCCGCCGACACGCATCGCGGCTCGCGGAGCTGGCGCGGTTGCGAGGTCCGTGAAGGGCTCCTTGAGGGAATCAGATTCCCTCAAGGAGCCCTTCACGGACTTTCAACGGGAGAGGAACCCGCCGCACACCCGCGCTGCTGAGTCCCTACAGCGCGTCGAGGAACTTGGCACCCAGCGAGACGGCCGGTTTGGAGTCGTTGGCTCCCTCCAGGAACACCGCGAACGCCAGGTCGCCGCGGTAGCCGACGAACCAGCCGTGTGCCTCCGCACCGTCGCCGAACTGCGCGGTGCCGGTCTTGCCGAACACCGGGCCGGAGTGTGCCAGGCCGGTAGCCGTGCCGCCGGTGACGACCTCGCGCATCATCCCGCGCAGCGCCGCCAGGACCGGGCCGGACGGCGGGTGGTAGCCGGTGTTGACCTTGGTGCCGTCCTCCCACAGCCGCGGCACGACCGCGCGCCCGGACGCCGCGGTCGCCGCCATCACCGCCGCTCCCATCGGGCTGACCTGCACCTTTCCCTGGCCGATGCCGTCCTCGACCTGTTCGTCCGCGTTCGCCGCCGGGTCGACGCGGCCCATCTCGGTGGACAGGCCCTCGATCGAGAAGTCGGCGTTGAGGCCGAACTGGGTGGCCGCCTTCGCGAGCCCGTCGGCGGGCAGCTGCGACGCGAGCCGGGCGAACGTGGTGTTGCAGGACTTCGCGAACGCCTTGTGCACGGTCGTCGTGCCGAGGTCGAACCCCTCGTTGGAGAGCGTGCGGGTGCCGATCCGGTCGGTCAGCGGGCACGGAACCGTGGAATCCGGCGTGACGATCCCGGCTTCCAGCGCCGCGGTCGCGGTGACGATCTTGAACGTCGACCCCGGCGCGTACTGGCCGCTGAACGCCGACGCCGCGTTGGTGACGCTGGCGTTCTGCGCCACCGCGAGCAAGTCGCCGGAGGACGGCTGGATGGCGACGAGAACGGCCTTGCCGTGATACCCGTCGACCGCTGCCTGAGCCGCGTTCTGCGTCGCGACGCTGAGCCCGGTGGCAGCCGGTTTGTGGTCGCCTTCGGGGTTTCCGAACAGCGCCTCCAGGTTCTTGCCCGAGGCATCCACGCGCTCGACCGCGAAGGCTTCGGACGACTGCCCGTGCCCGGTGAGCGCCGAACGGAGCAGCGGGAACGCCTTGTCGTCGGCCAGCTTCAGTCCCCCGCCGCCGGAGACGACGAGCGGTTTGCCGTCGCGGTCGACGACCGCCGGGACGTCCGAGGACGCGATCGCCAGCCGCTGCCCCGCTTCCAGCTTGGGGTGCAGCACCGTCGGGGCCCAGTGGACCCGCCACTTGCCCTGCGCCTGGACGAGCCCGAGGCTGCCGGTGTACGTCCAGACGTGGCCGGGGCCGAGGTTCCAGGTGATCGTGTAGCCGGCGGTGGCCTTGTCGCCCTGCGCCGCGCCGACGTCGCCGAGCTTCGCGGTCAGTTCCTTGGGCTTGAGCATCGCCCACGCGTCCTGCAGTGCGGTAGAGGCGTCCATCGGAGCGTCGGTGGCTTTGCTGGCGGCGTCGGCGTCCTTCCCCGCGAAAGCGAGCAGGTAGGTGCGGGCCGCCGACGTCGGGTCGCTTGGCGCCGCGGCCGTCGAGGCAGTCTCCGCGCCTGGTGAGGCCGCTGTCGTTCCGCTGCCGTTGAGCAGCACGACCGCGGCCACGACGATCGCGACCACGACCAGCGCGCCCCCGATCAGCACGCCCTTCTTCCCGGCAGGACTCACCGTCGCCTCCCCCTCGCCCACGCGGTCCGCCCGCGTCCGTGGCTCAGCTTGCCCATCGCAGCGCGGGACCGGGCGTTACCTCGGGGAACGCGACGGATTCGTGATCAACGCCAGGCCGTATAGGTCGTTATACAGTCTGATCAGCCGCCCGGCGGGCGCGTTGCCAGCAGATCCCGGCCACGACCAGCGCCGCCACGAGGACGCCTGAGCTGATCAGCTGGATCCGGGCGTCGGCGTCGCCGGTCATCACCGCCAGGATCGCGATCATCGCGGCGAGCGTCGCCCAGGTCAGGTACGGGAAGCCCCACATGCGCACGGTCAGGCTCTCCGGCGCGGTGCGTTCTAGCTGCTTGCGCACCCGCAACTGCGTGCAGGCGACCAGGATCCACACGATCAGCAGCACCGAGCCGACCGCGTTGAGCAGGTATTGGAAGACGGTGTCCGGCCAGAGCGCGTTCAGCGCCACGGCGACGAACCCGAAGAGCACCGAGGCCGCGACCGCGAAGACGGGCACGCCGTTGCGGTCCACTTTGGTCAGTGCGCGCGGTGCGTGACCGCGGCGCGCCAGCGAGTACACCATGCGGGCCGCGCCGTACATGTTGGTGTTCAGCGTGGACAGCAAGGCGAACAGCACGACCACGTTCATGATCTGCCCGGTCGCCGGGATCCCGATCCGCTCGAGCACCGCGGCGAACGGGCTCTGTCCGATGTGGACACTCGACCACGGCAGCAGCGAGACGATGACCAGCATGGAACCGATGTAGAACACCGAAATCCGCACGACCGCGTTGCGGACCGCCTTGCCGACCGCGTGCGCCGGGTCGTCGGATTCGGCGGCCGCGATGGTCACCACTTCCAGGCCGCCGAAGGTGAAGACCACCGCGAGCAAACCGGTGCCGACGCCTTCCCAGCCGTTCGGGAGCAGCCCGCCGTTGCCGAGGAGATTGGCCGTGCCGACGAAGGACGTTCCCGGGAGCACACCGAGGAACGCGAGCACGCCGAGGACCAGGAAGGCCACGACCGCCACGACCTTGATCAGCGCCAGCCAGAACTCGAGCTCGCCGAAGCGGGACACCGCGGTGAAGTTGACCGCGGTCAGCACGGCCATGAAGAGCAGGACCAGCGCCCACTGCGGAATGCCGGGCAGCCAGCTGTTCACGATGATCGCGGCCGCGGTGGCCTCGACGGCGAGCACGACCACGAGCGCGGCCCAGTACAGCCAGCCGATGGCGAACCCGGCCCACGGCCCGAACGCGCGCTCGGCGTGCACCGAAAACGACCCGCTGGACGGGATCGCGGCGGCCATTTCCGCCATCATGCGCATGACCAGCATCGCGAGCGTGCCCGCGAGCACGAAGGACAGCACGATGCCGGGCCCGGCGAGCTTGATCCCGACGCCGGAGCTGACGAACAGTCCCGAACCGATCACGCCGCCCATCGCGAGCATGGCGAGGTGCCGCTGGCGCAGGCCGGCGGCCAGCCCCTCGGCGGCCGGTTCGGCGGCGGCTTTCGAAGTCATGGGGAAATCCCTAGCAGACGCGTTCCGCGGCGCAGGAGCCGAGGCCCGTCCGTCCGGAGTCACCGGCTGGGCCGGTAGCGGGCCCTGAGGTGGAATCGTTCGCCCTGCGGCCCGAGGATGCTGAGGAATTCCACCGCGTGCTCGTCGGCGTTGCCGAACCAGTGCGGCAGATGCGTGTCGAATTCGGCGACCTCGCCGGCCTTCAGCACGAAATCCTGGTCGCCGAGGATCATCCGCAGCCGCCCGCTCAGGACGTACAGCCAGTGGTATCCCTCGTGCGAACGCGGATCCGGGTCGAGCCGGTCGGTCCGCCCGGCGGGAAGGATCTGCTTGTACACGTGCAGCCCGCCGGGTTTGCGGGTCAGCGGCAGGACTGTCATGCCGTTGCGGTCGAACGGCCGGAGATGCACGCGAGGGTCGCCGCTGGGCGGGGCGTCGACGAGTTCGTCGAGCGGCACCTGATAAGCCTTGGCCAGCGGGAGCAGCAGTTCCAGGCCCGGTTTGCGCTGCCCGGATTCCAGCCGGGACAGGGTGCTCACCGCGATCCCGGTGGTCTCCGACAACGCGGTGAGGGTGATCCCGGTCCGGCGGCGCAGCTCCCGCAGCCGGGGACCGACCGCGGCCAGCACGGCGTCGAACTCTTCGCTCATGCCCTCATGGTGCGGGCGGCTTTGCGGTTTCCGCCAAGAATTTTGCCGAAACCGCGGTCTTGCCCCGGAGGCCCGGAGCAAGACCGCGGCACGTCACGCCTTAGCGACCGCCACGCGCACCTTCACGCCCTCGCCGACCGTGCCGTCGAAGCCCTCGGCCACCTCGCCGTAGGACACCGACGTCGCGAGCGTCTCGGACGCCACGAACTCCTCGTGCTTGCGCACCGCGGCCGTCACCTCGCCGGCGGCGTCCACGGTCAGCGAGATCCGGTCGCCGACGTCGAGACCGGCCTCGCGGCGCGCCTGCTGGACCACGCGGACCAGGTCGCGGGCAAGGCCCTCGGCCGCCAGGTCCCCGGTGACCTCGGTGTCCAGCACGACCAGACCGGCCCCGCCGGGCAGTTCGGCCGCCGCGCCGCCGCCGGACGCGACCAGTCGCCGGTCGTACTCGCCCTCGACAAGTTCGACGCCCGCCGCCACGACCGCGCCGGACGCGTTGGTCGTCCAGTCGCCCGCCTTGACCGCCTTGATCACCTGCTGCACGGCCTTGCCCAGCCGCGGCCCGGCCGCCCGCGCGTTCACCGCGACCTCGAACGTGCCGTGCGCCGCGACGTCGGTGGTCAGCTCCACCGACTTCACGTTCACCTCGTCCCGCAGGATCTCGGTGAACCCGCGCAGCGCTTCGACGTCCTCGGCCGCGACGACGAGCTTCGCCAGCGGCAGCCGCACGCGCAGCTTGTTCGCCTTGCGCAGCGCCAGCGCCGACGACGCCACCTGCCGCACCTTGTCCATCGCGGTCACCAGCGCCGCGTCGGCGGGCAGGTCGAGCGCGTTCGGCCAGTCGGTCAGGTGCACCGAACGGCCGCCGGTGAGCCCGCGCCACACGGTTTCCGTGGTGAGCGGCAGCAGCGGCGCGACGACCCGGCAGGTCACCTCCAGCACGGTGTGCAGCGTGTCGATCGCGTCCTGCTCGCCCGCCCAGAACCGGTCGCGCGACCGGCGCACGTACCAGTTCGTGAGCACCTCGAGGAAGTCCCGCACGGTCTGGCACGCGCCCGCGATGTCGTAGCCGTCCATCGCGGACTCGACGTCGGTGACGAGTTCGTGCGTCTTGGCGAGCACGTACCGGTCGAGCAGATGCGTCGAATCCGTGCGCCACTGCCCCTGCTTGCCTTCGGCGTTCGCGTACAGGGCAAGGAAGTAGTACGAGTTCCACAGCGGCAGCACGGCCTGGCGCACCGCGTCGCGGATCCCCCGGTCGGTGACGACGAGGTTGCCGCCGCGCAGGATCGGGCTCGCCATGAGGTACCACCGCATGGCGTCGGACCCGTCGCGGTCGAAGACCTCGTTGACGTCCGGGTAGTTCCGCAGCGACTTCGACATCTTCTGGCCGTCGGAGCCGAGCACGATGCCGTGCGACACGCAGGTGCGGAACGCCGGCCGGTCGAACAGCGCGGTCGCGAGCACGTGCAGCAGGTAGAACCAGCCGCGGGTCTGCCCGATGTACTCGACGATGAAGTCGCTCGGGTAGTGGTGCTCGAACCATTCGCGGTTCTCGAACGGGTAGTGCACCTGGGCGTACGGCATCGACCCGGAGTCGAACCACACGTCGAGCACGTCCGGCACGCGGCGCATCGTGGAGCGGCCGGTCGGGTCGTCCGGGTTCGGCCGGGTCAGCTCGTCGATGTAGGGCCGGTGCAGGTTGTCCAGCCGCACGCCGAAGTCGGCCTCCAGCTCGTCCAGCGAGCCGTAGACGTCGATGCGCGGATAGGCCGGGTCGTCCGAGCGCCACACCGGGATCGGCGTGCCGAAGTAGCGGTTGCGGGAGATCGACCAGTCGATGGCGTTCTCCAGCCACTTGCCGAACTGGCCGTCCTTGACGTTCTCCGGGTACCAGGTGATCTGCTGGTTCAGCTCGACCATCCGGTCCTTGAACTGCGTCACCGCGACGAACCACGACGACACCGCGCGGTAGATCAGCGGGTTCCGGCACCGCCAGCAGTGCGGGTACGAGTGGTCGTAGGTCTCGTGGCGCAGCAGCACCGCGCCCTGGCGCTCCGCGCCGCCGGTGCCGTTCTTGAGGTCCCGCACGATGTTCGGGTTCGCGTCGAACACCAGCTGCCCGGCGTAGTCCGGAACGGTCTCGTCGAACTTGCCGTGGTCGTCCACCGGCGTCACCGGGGCGATCCCGGCCGCGTCGGTGACTACCTTGTCCTCGGCGCCGTAGGCGGGCGCGATGTGCACGACGCCGGTGCCGTCGTCGGTGGTGACGTAGTCCGCCGACAGCACGCGGTGCGCGTTCTCCGTGCCGACGAAGTACGGGAACGGCGGCGCGTAACGGGATCCGAGCAGCTGCTCGCCGGTGTAGCGCGCGACGACGGCCGGCTCCTCGCCGAGTTCGCGCGCGTACGCGGCGACGCGGGCCTCCGCGAGCAGGAAGCGCTTGCCGTCGCTTTCCACCACGACGTACTGCACCTCGGGGTGCACCGCGGTGGCGAGGTTGGACGGCAGCGTCCACGGGGTCGTGGTCCAGATCAGCAGGTACGTGCCGTCGAGGTCGTTGTCGTTGCCCTCCAGGCGGAATCCGACCGTGACGGCCGGGTCCTGCCGGTTGCGGTAGACGTCGGCGTCCATGCCCAGCTCGTGGTTGGACAGCGGCGTCGCGTCGCGCCAGCAGTAGGGCAGGACGCGGTAGCCCTCGTAGACGAGTCCCTTGTCCCACAACCGTTTGAACGCCCAGAGCACCGACTCCATGTAGGTGACGTCGAGCGTCTTGTAGTCGTTGTCGAAGTCGACCCAGCGGGCCTGGCGGGTCACGTAGTCGCGCCACTCGTCGGTGTAGCGCAGCACGGACTCGCGCGAGGCCTCGTTGAACTTCGCGATGCCCATCTCTTCGATCTCGGTCGTCTCGGTGATCCCGAGCTGCCGCATCGCTTCGAGTTCGGCGGGCAGGCCGTGGGTGTCCCAGCCGAACCGCCGGTCGACGTGCTTGCCCTTCATCGTCTGGTAGCGCGGGACGATGTCCTTGACGTACCCGGTGAGCAGGTGCCCGTAGTGCGGGAGGCCGTTGGCGAAGGGCGGGCCGTCGTAGAAGACGTACTCGTTGTCGCCGTTCGTGCCCTCGGGACGGGCGTCGATCGTCGCCTGGAAGGTCCGGTCGCTCTCCCAGTACGCGAGGACGCTCTCCTCCAGCGCGGGGAACGACGGCTGGGACGGGACCGTGGTCTCTCCGCCCGGCGAAGCCTGGGGGTACATCCGGGTGCTCCTTGCGTTCGTCGCTCGTACGGGCGACCGGCGGCCACCCACACGGGGACGAGACGCTGGCGCGTCACGCGGTACCACCCCGCTTGCCCGGCGCACTGCTCCCGGGCCACTCGTTGCGCGGCTGTCACGGGCCGCACCCGTCCGGTTCTACTGCGGGCGGCGACCGCCCGGTTCTTCCGGAGGCTCCCCGGTGATGGCCGGATCGACGCCTTGCTGACTCCAGGTTAACCCGTCGCCGCAACCCGCTTTCGCCCTGCCCCGGCCGGGCTCGCGGGATCGCCGGGGGAAAAGGCGAAAACCGATGTCCGGCACCGGGTTCCGCCGATACGGTAACGACCGGGCGTGCGCGGCGGATGTGCCGGGCAGATTTTCCTTCCGGCCACAGCACAGGAGTCGAGCACGGGTGAACCGTAGTTTTCAGGTGGATCTTCGCGGGGTCGTCGACCTGCTGAGCCAGCACCTCTATTCCAGTCCCCGCGTCTACGTGCGCGAACTGCTCCAGAACGCCGTCGACGCGGTCACCGCGCGCCGGGCGGCCGACGCTTCGGCGCCCGCGGAGATCGCGATCGAAGCCGGCGACGGGACGCTGCGGATCACCGACACCGGCATCGGCCTGTCCGAGGCGCAGGTGCACGAACTGCTCGCGACGATCGGCCGCAGCTCCAAACGGGACGAACTCGGCTACGGACGGCGGGATTTCCTCGGCCAGTTCGGGATCGGGCTGCTGTCCGCCTTCCTGGTCGCCGACGAGACCCGCGTCGTCACGCGTTCCGCGAGCGGCGCTCCCGCGGTCTCGTGGACCGGCCGCGCGGACGGCACCTACGCCGTCGGGCCTGGCGAACGGGACACGGTCGGCACCACCGTCACCCTCACCGCGCGCCGCGGCGCCGAGCAATGGTTCGTGCCGGAGACGGTCGCCGATCTCGCGACGCTGTACGGCTCGATGCTGCCGTTCGAAATCACCGTCAACGGCAAGGCGATCAGCGGCGCCGGCATCCCGTGGCAGGCCGACGAGCGCTCCCCCGGGCACCGCTCCGCGGACCTCGTCGGCTACGCGCAGGAGGTCCTCGGCTTCACTCCGTTCGACGTCGTCGACCTCGACGTGCCGGAGGCCGGGCTCACCGGCGTCGCCTACGTGCTGCCGTTCCCGGCGAACCCGGCCGAGCGCGCCGGGCATCGCGTGTACCTCAAGCGGATGCTGCTCGCGGAGAACGCGCCCGGGCTGCTGCCGGACTGGGCGTTCTTCGCCCGCTGCGTCGTGGACACCGGCGAGCTGCGGCCCACCGCGAGCCGCGAGGCGCTTTACGACGACGACCAGCTCGCCGCGACCCGCGAAGCGCTCGGCGAGCAGCTGCGCGGCTGGCTCGTCGGGCTCTCGGCGACCAGCCCGCGGCGGCTGAACCAGTTCCTGAAGATCCACCACCTCGGCGTCAAAGCGCTCGCGCTGCACGACGACGACATGCTGCGGCTGGTCGACGAGTGGTGGCCGCTGGAGACGAACGTCGGCCGGATGACGCTCGCCGAGTTCCGCTCGCGCCACGGCGTGCTCCGCTACTGCGCGACCGCCGACGAATTCGACCAGCTGGCCGGGGTCGCCGCCGCGCAGAACCTGCCGGTGATCAACGGCGGCTACACCTACGACAGCGAACTCGTCGAACGCGTCGGCGCGCTCGAACCGGGGGTGCGCGTCGACCGGCTCGACCCGAGCGACCTCACCACCGCCTTCGCCGATCTCGCCCCGGACACCGCGCTGGCGGTCCGGCCGTTCGTCGCGGCCGCGCAACGCTGCGTCGACCGGCTCGGCTGCGAGGTCGTGCTGCGCGAATTCGAGCCCGCGTCGCTCCCGGTGCTCTATCTCGTCGACCGCGCCGCCTCGTTCGCCGGCGAACTGCGCGCGACCAAGGAGGCCGTCGACGAGCTGTGGGCCGGGGTGCTCTCGGCCTTCGAAAAGCCGGAACGGGACCGCCCGCAGCTCGTGCTCAACTACCGGAACCCGTTGGTGCGGCGCGTTTCCCGGCTCGAGAACGCGGAACTGACCGCGCTGGCCGTCGAATCCCTCTACGGCCAGGCGCTGCTGCTCGGCAAGCACCCCATCCGGCCCGCCGACTCCGCGCTGCTCAACCGGGCCTTCCTCAGCCTTCTCGACCACGCCGTCCCGAACCGGGAGAACTGATGACCGCACCGACCGAAGAGGACCTGTGGAACCGGCTGGGGTCGGCCCGGGCCCTTCCGTTCGGCAAGGGCCAGATCGCCGCGACGGAGAGCCTGGTCCGGACCGCCGACGCCGAGCGACTGCCGGACCTGCAGTACGCCGCCCGGCTCTCGCTCGTCCGCGCGTACACGCACGGCGGCGAGCCGGCGAAGTCGTTCGTGCCGTTCGCCTGGTGCCTCGCCAAGCACGACCAGGGCGAGGGCAACGAGCGGTGGGACTACATCCTCTTCTGGTCGTTCAAGTCCATCGTCACGTCGCTGACCGACTTTCCCGAGGTGCCGCTGGACCGCACCTACGCCGTGCTCGACGACATGGAGCGCCGGTACCGGGCGGCCGGGTACGCGATGAACCCGGTGCACCAGCACCGGCAGATCGTGGCGCGGCACGTCGGCGACCACGAAACAGCCGTCGAGCAGTACCGGCTCTGGGCCGCGGCCCCGCGCGGCGAGATGTCGGACTGCGTCGGCTGCGAACCGTCCGCCAAGGTCGCCCACCTGAGCCGCTACGGCCGGTTCGAGGAGGCGATCGAGGTCGCCGAACCCGTCCTCGGCGGCACGTTCACCTGCAGCGAGCAGCCGAACGGGATCCTCTCCTCGCTGCTGCTCCCGTTCGTCCGCACCGGACGGCTCGAGGAGGCCGCGCGAGCCCACCGGCAGGTGTACCGCACGATCCGGCACAACCGGCTGGACCTGGATCTCCTCCCCCGCCACCTCCGGTTCTGCGCGCTCACCGGCAACCACGTGCGCGGGCTGGAAATCCTCGAACGGCATCTCGGCTGGCTCGCCGACGCGCCCTCTCCGGACGTCGAGATGGAGTTCTGCGCGGTCGCCGCGCTCAACCTGCGCCTGGTCGCCGATTCCGGGCACGGCGGCACGACGGTGCGCCGTACCGACGGCGAGATTTCCGTCCAGGCACTGCACGACGAGCTTTCCGAGCGCGCCCTGGGCATCGCGGCCCGCTTCGACGCCCGGAACGGGACGAGCGAGCAGAGCGACTTGATCCGCGACGTCCTCGCCTCCGAGCCGATCGTGGACCACCTTCCGCTGTCCTTGACCAGTCCGCGTCCGGTTTCCCCGCCGCAGACGCCCGCCGCACCGTCCCTTCCGGACACTCCCGAAGAGCTGGCCGATCTCGCCGATCAGCACTCCCGGCTCAGCGCCTACGAGGCCGCCGAAGCCGCTTGGGCGAAGTTCGACGAACTGTGCCCGGAACCGGCGGGGTCGCTGCTCGCCCGGCGGCTGTCCGGATCCGCGACCGCGGTCGTGGACACCGACCCCGAGGCCGCCGTGCGGGATTGGCTGCGCGCGGCCGAACTGTTCGCGGCCGAAGGCGACGAGGTCGCCCGGCACACCGCGGCGAGCAAGGCCGGGCTCGCCCGTTACCAGCTGGGCGAGCCCGAATCCGCTCTCGCCGCCCTCGCCGGCACGGCCGAGGCGCTCGCCGGGCTCGGCGACGTAGAACAGCACGTCCGCGCGCTGCTGCGGTGGTCCCTGGCGCTTTCCGGGAACGACGACCTCGACGCCGCGCTCGAGATTCTCGGCCGTGCCGAAGCCGCCGCCACCGAGGTTCCCGCTGAGCTGACCGCCCGGCTTTTGCTGCTGCGCGGCGAACTCACCGCACGCAGCGGCCGGCTGGACGAGGCGCGGGAACCGGCGGGACGCGCGGTGGACCTGTTCGCCGAAGCCGGGTTGGCCGAGCAGGAGGCGTGGGCGCGGCTCATCGCCGGGCGGATGGCCGCCGCGAGCGGCGAACTCGAGACGGCCTACGCCACGGTGCGGCCCGCCGAGTCCGCCGCCTCCCCGGGCCTGCGCGCCCAGGTGCGGCACACGCTCGGCTTGCTCGCGTCCGACCTCGACCTGCGGGACGAGGCGGTGGCCCACTACCGCGGCGAGGTCGCTGACCTGGTCGAAGCCGGGGACCTGTCCGGCGCCGCGCTCGCCCAGCTCGGACTGGCGTCCGCGGCCGAACGCGCCGGGGACCCGCTGACCGCCGCCGATGCCGCCGAGGCCGCGATCGAGGTCCTGGAGCAGGGCGACGACGAGGACGAACTGGCCCGGGCGCGCTACCTGCTCGCCGGAGCGCACCGCGCACTCAACCAGCCGGATCCGGCGCTGACCCTGCTGGAGCAGGTACTCGGGCACTTCGCCGCCGCGGGCAACCAGCCCGCCGCCGGGCAAGCGGCCGAGACCATCGGCGACCTCCTCGACGAACTCGACCGCGACGCCGAGGCCGCCTCGTCCTACGGGCGCGCAGCGGAGTACTACACGGCAGCGGAACTCCCGGTCGACGCCGTGCGCAACCTCCGTCAGGCAGCGCTGTCATGGCAGTGGACGACAGAAACGGATCAGGCGCTTTCGGTGCTGGCAGAAGCGGAAAAGAGCGCCGCGGACCTCGACGGCGACGAGCCGCCGATCCGCTGGGAACGAGCCATGGTCGCCTTGAACGGCGGCAAACTGCTGGGTGCCGCAGAGCGGCCCGAGCAAGCACTGCCCCGGGCGACCGCGGCCGTCGAACTGTTCCTGGCCCTCGACGCGACCACCGAAGCCGCGATCGCCGCGGGACTGCGCGCCCGGCTGCTGGTCGACCTGGGCCGCCCCGCCGAAGCCCGCGCCGCGACGCAGGCCGCGATCGAAGGCCTGCCGCCGGAAGCGACGGAACAGATCGAACGGCTCGAATACATCCTGGCGAGTCTCGACGCGGAGTAAGCGCTTTCGCCGGGCCCACGGGTTCGCCCGCGAGCCCGGCGGAGGGTGCGCTCTCGCCGGGCTTTTTCCCGGCCATTGCCGTGAGCCCGCAGCCGCCGAGCCCACGGGTTTTCCCGCGGGCCCCGGCGGAGGCTGCGCTCTCGCCGGACTCCTCTCCCGGCCGTTGCCGTGAGCCCCGCAGCCGCCGAGCCCACGGGTTTCTCGCAGGCCGACGGAAGTTGCTCTCTCGCCGGACTCCTCTCCCTGCCTCAGCTCACCCCGTCGGCTCAAGCCGCTTCCCGCGCACCCGCCTCTGCACCGTCACGACCGCCAGCACCGCGGCCACAACCCACAACCCACCCGAAACAAACCCCAGCAAGTGCAGACCGTGCACGAACGACCCGCGCGCCCCCGGTTCCCCCGCCACCGCACCGAAAACCGCCACGCCAAGCGCACCGCCCGCCTGTCGCGCCGCGTTGTTGATTCCGCCCGCGATGCCTGCCCGCTCGTCCGGCGCGTCGGAGACCGCGGCGGTTACCACGGCGGCGGTCAGCAGTCCCATTCCGATGCTGAGCACGAACAGCGTCGGCAGCAGCGTCCAGTACCCGGTGCCGGGGCCGATGCGCAGCAGGTTCAGCATCGCCGCCGCGCCGAGCAAGAGCCCGGTCACGATCTGCGGGCGCGGGCCGAACCTCGCGGTGAGCCGTCCGGAGACCGGGCCGAGCAGCACCATCGGGACGAACATCGGCAGCAGCGCCGCGGCCGCGGCGATCGGGTCCGCGTGGAGCACGTCCTGCAAGTACAGCGTGAACACCAGCACTGAACCCAGGCCGACGAAGTTCATCGCGGCGGACACCAGGTTCGCGCCCGCCGCCTGCCGCGACCGCAGCAGCGGCAACGGCAGCATCGGCGCCGCAGAACGCCGTTCCACCACCACGAACGCCACGGCCGCCGCCACCGCGAGCAAACCGACCCACGGCGTCCCCGCGATCACCGCGTACACCGCGGAGCCGAGCGCCAACGCCGCGGTCGCCGCCCCGGGAACGTCCACGCGGCCCGGTTTCCGGACGTCCCGCGGCACCAGTCGCCGGGTCGCGACGGCCGCCGCGGCGACGATCGGGATGTTCAGCCAGAACACCGGCCGCCATCCGGCCGTCTGCACGAGAATCCCGCCGAGCAACGGTCCGGCAGGCAGGGCGAGCGCGGAAATCCCGGCCCAGATCCCCAGCGCCCGGGCCCGTTCGGTACGGCCGGGGAACGCCCCGGAGATCACGGCCATCGTGCCCGGCAGCAACAACGCCGCCCCGACCCCTTGCACCGCCCGGGACGCGACCAGCCAGCCCGCCGACTGCGCGAGCCCGCACGCCGCCGACGCGGCCCCGAAAACGCCCAGCCCGGTCAACACCACGCCGCGGTGCCCGAGGACGTCGCCGAGCGCTCCCCCGGTCAGCAGCAACGCGGCGAGCACGACCGAATAGCCGACCACCACCCACTGCAACTGCGGGACGTCCGCGTGCAGTTCGCTGCCAAGAGTCGGAAGGGCGACGTTGACGACAGTGACGTCGAGCTGCACCAGGAACATCCCGGCGCACATGGTGAACAAGATCGCGGTGCGCATGGGTCCAGCAGACACCGGGAACGCTTCCGTCGCGGTGGAAGTGTGCCGGGGGCATGCTGGAGGCATGGAAGGAGACGCCGACATCGCGCGCACCGCCGCCCTGTTCGCCGATCCGGCGCGGGTCCGCGTGCTGATGGCCCTCGCGGACGGCCGGTCGCTGGCCGCGTCCGTGCTGGCCGGCGAAGCGGGCCTGACCGCCCAAGGCGTGAGCGCGCACCTGTCGAAACTGCTGGCCGCCGGGCTGGTGACGGCGGAAAAGTCCGGCCGGCACCGGTTCTACCGCATCGCCGGCGCGGCCCCGGAACTGCTGGAAGCACTCGCCCGGCACTCCCCCGCGCGCCCGGTCCGCTCGCTGCGGGAAGGCACGCGCGCGGAAGCCTTGCGCACCGCGAGATTGTGCTACGACCACGTCGCCGGACGCCTCGGCGTCACCGTCACGGCCGCCTTGCTCGATCGCGGCGCGCTGGCCACTGTGGACGGTGACCCGACCACGCAACGACGGCCCGGGGACCGGATTTCCTCGCAGCTGCAAGAACATCCGTACGTGCTGGGGCCCGCTGCCGACGACGTGTTCGCCGCGTTAGGCGTGGATGTCGAGGCGGCCGCGAAGAGCCGTCGCCCGCTGCTGCGGTTCTGTCTGGATTGGACAGAGCAGCGCCATCACCTGGCCGGAGCCTTGGGCGCGGCGGTGACGCGACGGTTCATGGACGCGGGCTGGCTGCGGTCACGCGCGAAGGCGCACCGAGCCGTTCAGCTCACCGGAAGCGGCGCGAAGGTACTTGAAGAGGTGCTCGGCGTCAGCGATGCGCCGCGGCCAGCACAGCGTCCGGACCGCACCGCGCGCACGGCGTGAAGCCGAGCTGCCGTGCCTCGCCGACGCCGATCGGGATGGTGTCGCGGCCGGACAGCCAGCCGCAGTCCACCAGGTGGTAGCGCGGGTACTCGTCGACGACCACGACCTCGTCCTCGAGCTCCTTGACCACCTCGAGGTCCTCCGGCGCGGTCTCCTCGACGCCGGGCGGCGTGTCGCGCACCGCCTTCGCCTCGGACTGGGGCTCGGCCTCCGCGGCGGGCTTCTCGAGCTCCGGTTCCGGCACGTCCGCCGGATCGCCCAGCTCGCCCGTCGCCGGGATCAGCGCGGTCTGCTCGGCGTCCTCCTCGGCCGGGACCGCTTCGTCCTTCTCCTCCGCCGCATCCGAATCGGCGGCTTCGGAGTCCTCGGACTCCTCGGCGTCCGGGCCGCGGTCCGCGCGCTTGCGCCGGCGCAGCCAGTCGACGAGCAGAAGGAGCCCGGCGAGCACGGAAAGGCCGATGGAAACCCAGGCCCACAGCGAGGTGCCCGTGATGAGCGCCGTGACGAGCAGCCCGAGAGCCGCCAGCACCAGAAGGAGGACGATGTAGAGCACGCTGAATTACAACACGCGCGGCCCGTCAACCGGGCGCGACCCGCCCACGCGGCGTGCTCCGCCGATGCCCCACCGTGGCGGGAACCGGACCCGGACACGCCGAAACCCCGCCGGGTCGGAAGGTCTTCCGGCGGGGTGCGTACGGCGGTGGGTCAGCCGGCCTCGGCGCGCGGGCCGAACGAGTAGCCCTGACCGCTGCTGCCGGTCGAGGACTGGCTCGAACCGGAAGAGGCCGACGCCGGGGCCGCGGAGCCGCGGTCGTCGAGCTCGCGCAGCTGGGACTCGAGGAATCCGCGCAGCCGGGTGCGGTATTCGCGCTCGATCGTGCGGAGTTCTTCGATCTTCTTGCCCAGAGCGCCCTTTTCGGCGTTCAGGTTGTTCATCGTCTCGGTGTACTTGCGCTGCGACTCGCGTTCCATGGTGGTCGCCTTGTCGCGCGCCTGGCGCTCCAGCGTCTCGGCGCGCGTGCGCGCGTCGTTCAGCATCGTCTCGGCGCGGGTGCGCGCCTCGTTCACCATCGAGTCGGACTTCGCCCGGGCGTCGGACAGCAGCTGCTCGGACTTGGTCCGCGCCTCCGCCAGCATCCCGTCGGACTCGGTCTTCGCCTCGGCGGTGAGCCGGTCGGCCATCTCCTGCGCCAGGCCGAGCACCTTGGCGGCCTGCACGTTCGGCTCGCCGCTGTCGGGGACCATCGAGTGCGCCTGGGTCTGTTCCATCGCCGAAGCGGGCGGCGGAACCGGGGCGAGCCGCCGCGACGGCTCGGGGTCGCGGCCCGGCGGCGGGCCGGCGACCTTCGCGTTCTCGAGCTCCGAGCGGGTCGACTCGAGCTCGGAGTCGAGCTGCTCGACCTGCTGGCGCAGCTCGTTGTTGTCCTCGATCAACCGGGCAAGCTCGGTCTCCACCAGGTCGAGGAACGCGTCCACCTCGTCCTCGTTGTAGCCCCTCTTGCCGATGGGCGGCTTGCTGAACGCGACGTTATGCACGTCAGCGGGGGTCAACGACATCAGATCACCTCACGCACTCCATGGCCTGCAGGACACACCCGGGTTTTCCCCGATCACCTGGGTGTCAGTTGCATCGCGAAGAACACAACCAACAGCAGCACCATAATCGACAAGTCCAGTCCTACGCCGCCGATCCGGACCATCGGAATGATCCTGCGGAACAACCGCACCGGCGGGTCGGTCACTGTGTAGATGGTCTCGAGCGTCACCGCAACCCCTCCGGCGGGACGCCATTCCCGTGCGAAAGTCCGCACGAGCTCGACCACGATCCGGGCCGTGAGCAGCAGCCAGAAGGCAAACAGCACGTACCAGATCGCAAGCCACACAGCATTCACGGCGACCACTCTAGCGGGGGACGGCCGGATTGGGCGCGACCAGTCGCCCTGAGGGCGACATAGTCGACAAAATCACGTCTGGCTGCGCCCAGCGGTCCGTTCCCGTTCACCCGCGCAGGAACAATCCGCCCTCGGCGATCCGCCTGCGGTCCTCGGCGGTCACGTCCACGTCGGGCGGTGAGAGAAGGAACACCTTGTTGGTGACCTTGTCCATCGACCCCCGCACGGCGAACGCCAGGCCCGCCGCGAAGTCCACGATCCGCTTGGCGTCCGCGTTGTCCATCTCGGTGAGGTTGATGATCACCGGGATGCCCTCGCGGTAGTGCTCGCCGATCGCCCGCGCCTCGATGTAGCTCGTCGGGTGCAGCGTGGTGATCCGGCTGAGCGGGTCCCTCGCCGGCGCGGCGACCGGTTCGGCGACCGGGCGCAGCCGGGCGACCGGCTCCGGCTGGCGGTCCACGGCGAGCGCGCCGTGCGTCGCCGGCTCGGCCGCCATCGACCGGGACCGCACGCGCGCGGCCGGTTCGTCGTAAGCCTCTTCGACGTCGCGGTAGCGCGCCCGGGACCGCGCCGGCGGCTGGTCGTAGCCGTCGTCGTAGTCGTCGTAACCGTCGTCGTAGCCGTCTTCGTCCGCGGGCACCATCCCGAAGTAGGCCTTCAGCTTCTGCAGCGCGCTCATAGCCTCTCCCTAGCCCTTGCCGCTCCCGCACCGTTGTGCCCCGCCCGGCCGGACACGAAACGTGACCACCGGGCGGACTCCCTACGGCGAGGCTAAACCGCGCCCGCCGAGCAACGCGGTTCCGACACGCACACACGTCGAGCCGTGCCGGATCGCCTGGTCCAGATCATGGCTCATTCCGGCGGACACGTCAGCCGCTTCGGGATGCCGGGCGCGGACTCTTTCCGCTGCGTGGGACAGGCGGGCAAAAGCAGTGCCCGGGTCCTCCCCTAACGGGGCCACCGCCATCACGCCTCGCAGTCGCAGCTCCCCCGTGTGGGCGATGCGGTCGGCGAGGGCGTCGAGCTCCTCGAGCGGGGTCCCGCCGCGCGCGACGTCGCCGTCGAGGCTCACCTGGACCAGGACGTCGAGCGGTCCGGTCCGCTCCCCCGCCTCCTGCGCGGCGGCGACCGCGCGGGCGAGCGCGTCGGCGAGCCGCGCCGAATCGACCGACTGGACCTCGGCCGCCCAGCGCACGACCGAACGCGCCTTGTTCCGCTGCAGCCGCCCGACCATGTGCCAGCGCGGCGCGGCGTCCGGGCGCAGCTGCGCGACCTCGGCGGCCTTCGGACCGGCTTCCTGGTCGCGGTTCTCGGCGAGGTTCAGCAGCCCGAGGTCGGTCAGCAGCGCGGCGTCGCTCGCCGGGAAGGTCTTGGTGACGCCCAGCAACCGCACCTCGTCGCGGGAACGGCCGGCCTCGGCGCAGGCGTTCGCGATGCGCTCCTCGACCGCGGCCAGCGCCGCCGCCAGCTCCGCCCGCCGCTTCTCTGCCGGGTCCTCGGTCACGCTTTCTCCTCTTCAAGCCAGGTGATGCCGGCGATGCGGCCGGTGGTGCCGTCGCGGCGGAAGCTGAACAACGTCTTGTCCTCCGCCGTGCAGCGCGGATCCGCGCCGACGCGTCCGACGCCGAGGTCGGCCAGCTGCTGCCAGAGCCCGGCGCGCAGGTCCAGGCCGGTCGTGCCCTTGCGCGTTTTGCACGCGCTGCCGGGCAGGTGTTTCTCGACGTCCGCGGCCATCGCGGCCGGGACCTCGTAGCAGTCGCCGCAAATGGCCGGGCCCAGCAACGCTTCGACGCGGCCCGGTTCGGCGCCGAGATCGCGCATCGCCTCCAGCGCGGCGGGAACCACGCCGACGCGCGCGCCGACCCGGCCCGCGTGCACCGCGGCGACGACGCCCGCTTCCGGATCCGCCATGAGCACCGGGACGCAGTCCGCGACCAGCACCACGAGCGCGACGCCCGGACGGTCGGTCACCAGCGCGTCGGTCGCTTCGGCCGCGGCGGTCTCGGTGCCGTCCACCACGGTCGCGGTACGGCCGTGCACCTGCTCCATCCAGGCCAGCTTGTCCTCGGCGAGACCGAGTTCGGCCGCCAGCCGCTTGCGGTTGGCGTAGACGTCGCCCGCGTCGTCGCCGACGTGGTCGCCGAGGTTGAAACTCTCGTACGGCGGCCGGGAAGCCCCGCCCGCCCTGGTCGTGACCACTCGTCGTACTCGCACCCCGCCATCCTGCCAAAAACCGCGGCGGCCGCTGATGCGAGTCTCGCGAGCGGCGGTCCCGGTTCTCGCCGGAGCCATTGCGCACGACACCCCTGGAAGTCCCGAGCTTCCGCACCGCCAGACGGCGTCGCGAGCGGCGGCCCCGGCGAGAACCGGCGCCAACACCCACGAAGGTCCGGACACGGCAACGGCCGCCCCGACCAGATCGGGGCGGCCGTTGCTCGCGAGTCCTTGCTTACCGCCGCATGAACGGGGGCACGTCGACGTCGTCGTCGGTCGGGTCGTCGTGCACCGTCGTCGGGCGGCTCGGCAGACCGCCCGTCGCGGAACCGGAACCGATCGGCGAATACCCCCGCGAGCCGCCGCCCGGCTGGGGAAGGCCGCCCGGCGGGGTGCCGGTGCCCGGCTGCGGCAGGCCTGAGGGCGGGGTCCGCGGCGGCGCGACCGGGTAGCCGGAACTGCCCGCGGGCGGCACCGGAGTGGCCCCGGTCTGCGGCGGGGTCTGCGCGGCCGAACCGCCGCCGACCTGGCCCGCCGCGGCGGACGCGGTGCCGTTGCCCTGTTTGCCGCCGAACGCGGGCGGGTCGAGTTTCTTGTGGGTGGGCGCGCCCGCGTCGAAGCCGGCCGCGATCACCGTGACGCGGACCTCGTCGCCGAGGGAGTCGTCGATGATCGTGCCGAAGATGATGTTCGCGTCCGGGTGCGCCGATTCCTGCACGAGCGACGCGGCCTCGTTGATCTCGAACAGCCCGAGGTCCGATCCGCCCGCGATGGACAGCAGCGCGCCGTGCGCCCCGTCCATCGACGCTTCCAGCAGCGGCGAGTTGATCGCCTTCTCCGCCGCCTGTATCGCCCGTCCCTCCCCGCGCGCGGAGCCGATGCCCATCAGCGCGGAGCCCGCGCCGGACATGACGCTCTTGACGTCGGCGAAGTCCAGGTTGATCAGACCCGGCGTGGTGATCAGGTCGGTGATGCCCTGGACACCGGAGAGCAGCACCTCGTCGGCGGAGCGGAACGCGTCCATCAGGGACACGCCGATGTCGCCGAGCTGCAGCAGCCGGTCGTTCGGGATCACGATCAGCGTGTCGCACTCGTTGCGCAGCTGTTGGATGCCGTCCTCGGCCTGCTTGCCGCGGCGTTTGCCCTCGAAGGTGAACGGGCGGGTCACCACGCCGATCGTGAGCGCGCCGAGCTTGCGGGCGATCTGCGCGACGACCGGCGCGCCGCCGGTGCCGGTGCCGCCGCCCTCGCCCGCGGTCACGAACACCATGTCGGCGCCCTTGATGACCTCTTCGATTTCCTCGCGGTGGTCCTCGGCCGCCTTCTGCCCCACCTCGGGGGCGGCTCCGGCGCCGAGTCCGCGGGTGAGTTCCCGGCCGATGTCGAGCTTGACGTCGGCGTCGGACATGAGCAGTGCCTGCGCGTCGGTGTTCACCGCGATGAACTCGACACCCTTGAGGCCGACCTCGATCATCCGGTTCACGGCGTTCACGCCGCCGCCGCCGATGCCGACGACCTTGATCACCGCAAGGTAGTTGTGCGGGGGCGTCATCGGGTCCGCCTTCCTGATCGTGATGTGCACATGCCGCCCGCCGGGGCCGGAAACCCTCAACCTCAACCCGAGAGTGAGAGTTATGTCAACCACCGGCGTCAAGGCAGGACGGTAGGCGCCGCGCAAGCTCTAATCCAGTAGCCACGCCGTGAGCGGCAAAGGTGTTTTGCCACAACGCGAAGCCGCGCGCAAGGCCGGAACCCGCCGCGAGGCCCGGCGCGCGGTCTGCTATGCGGGCACCGAAGCGACCAGGACCACGTCCTTCGACGGCTTCCCCGACGGCGACCCGCCCGCCTGCTCCACGCTCACCGCGAACTGCTGCGCACCGGCCAATCCGTCCGCCACCACCAGCGAACCCGACGGGCCGCCCGGCAGCAGACCGGCCGGACGCGGAGCGAGGTCCGGGCCCATCAGCCAGGCCTCGTACACCTGCCCGGACGGCACCGGCGGCAGCCCGGACTGCATGAACATCACGCGGTCCAGCTTCCGCGAAACCACCACGGTCCCGCCGCCTCCGCGCGGCGACGCGACGTGCGACGTCTGGCTGTCCGGCGCGGCGAGCAGCTCGGCCACCGGCGCGTAGCGGTCGCGCGCGGCGTCCAATTCGGACTGTGCGCTGTTCAGCTGGCTGCTGGTGTGCAGCGCGATCCCGCCGAACACGCCGGCCAGGGCGAGCCCGATGACGGCCGCCGCGGCGGCGATGAGCATCGGCCAGCGGCGCGGCCCGCGCGGACGCGGTTCCGCGGCGCCGGTCCGCGGCGGCAGCTGGCGCGTCGTGCGCATCTCCGCCAGCACCCGGTCCTTGAGACCGGACGGCGGCTGCTCGTCCATCGCCGCGCCGAGCCGGGCCGCGGTCTCGCTCAGTTCCCGTACTTCCTGCGCGCAGGCTTCGCACTGTTCGAGGTGACGGCGGAACTGGGCCCGCTCGACCTCCGACAGCGCGTCGAGCGCGTACGCGCCGGCCAACGTGTGCATCTCCGGGCTGCTCACGCCGTCACCCCCAGGCAGTCGCGCAACCGGATCAACCCGTCGCGCAGTCTGGTCTTGACCGTCCCCTGCGGCGTGTCCAGCACGTCGGCGACCTCGCGATAGGTATAGCCCTGGTAGTAGGCCAGGAGGACGGATTCCCGCTGCAATTCGGTCAGCGTCTTCAGGCAGCGCCGCACCTGCGAGCGTTCCAGGCGGGTCGCGACGGATTCGGCAACCTCGTCGAACGGCCGTCCGCGCGCGGCCTCGAAGGTCGCTTTCCGCTCGCGTTCGGTGCTCGCCCGCGCCGACCGGACCCGGTCGACCGCGCGGCGGTGCGCGAGAGTCATCGCCCAGTTCAAGACGCTGCCTTTCCCCGGCGAATAGCGCGTCGCGGTCTTCCACAGCTCCACGAGCACCTCCTGCGCGACCTCCTCGGACTGCGCGGGGTCCCGCACGATGCGGCGGACGAGCCCGTAGACGGGACCGGCGAGCTGATCGTAGAGCCGTTCGAAGGCGCGTTCGTCCCCCTTCGCGACCAGCGCCATCAAATCCTCGGCACTCGTCGGCGGCACCGCCGAGAGCCGGTCCGCCGGGCGTGCGCTCTCATCCATGGAGGGCTCCTGCCGTGTTCTGTCCGGTCCGGGCGGCGAGCGGGGCCTTGCGCCGCCACAGCGCGAGGCCGTGGCGACGGATCAGCGCGGCGACGCGCTGCGGTTGCAGCGGCCTGCCCAGCAGGAAGCGCGCGAGCGTGCGGATCCCGACCGGACGGCGGACTCCTCGCAGCGTAGCGGTCAGGGCGGCGTCTCCGTCGTGCTGCAGGACGACGGTCAACGCCAGCAGCGCGTCCGGCCGCGGCAGGTGCATCCGGTACTCCCCCGCCATCTCCTGGAACGGCGACACGTAGAACTCCTTCTCCGCCCGGAGCTCGTCCCCGGGCCGGAGCAGGTAGGCGTGCCGGCCGCCGTAGGTGTTGTGCACCTCGGCGACCACGCAGGCGAGCGCGCCGTCCGGCGTGTGGCACCAGTAGACCGTGATCGGATTGAACACGTACCCGAGAACGCGCGCCGACGCGAGCATCGTCACCGGCCCGCCGCGCAAGTCCACCCCTCGGTGCGCGAGCCAAGCGTCCAGTTTGGACCGGATGTCGCCGGGTTCGTCCCGGCCGAAGTGGTCGCGGCCGTCGAAGCGCGCGAACGGGCGGAGCCACCACGGCAGCCGCGGCAGGTCGTCGAGCTCGGTCCGCCACAGGTACATCCGGTGCGCGAAGGAGTACGGCGGGTCGGCCCGGCGGACGTGCGCGACGGTGGCGTCGTAGAGAGCGGTCACCAGATCACCCCGAAACTGGCCGCGGCGCGGACGCCGGAGGAACAGCCGTCCTCGTGGAATCCCCAGCCTTGATAAGCACCGGCGTAGGCGAGGACGCCGTCGTTCAACTCCGCCAGGTTCCGCTGCGCGGCAACGGATTCCGGCGTGTAGATCGGATGTTCGTAGGACATTTTCGCGACCACCGCGTCCGGATCGAGGCCGACGCTCGGATTGAGAGTGACGGCGTAGGTCGTCGCTTCGTCGAGGCCCATCAAGCGATTCAGGTCGTACGTGACTTGGACAGCGCGCAGATCCGCCCCGCAGCCGGGCGTCCGGTAATTCCAGGAGGACCGGGCACCCGGCACGGTCGGCAGCACGGCGGGATCGGTGTGCAGCCAAGCTTCGTTGCGCGAGTAGCGGAAAGCACCGAGCAGCTTCTGTTCGGCCGCAGTGGGATCCGGCAAAAGTCGCAGCGCTTGATCCGCGTGGGTTGCGACCACGACTCGGTCGACCCGGTGCGCCGTGTCGGCATCGTCGCGCACCTCGACGCCGCGCGCGGTCCGCCGCACCGCGCGAACCGGAGTGGACAAATGCACCGCGGTCAACTGCTTGGCCGCCCGCTCGACGTACTCCCGCGAACCGCCGACAACCGTCCGCCACGTCGGCGAATTCCGCACGCTGAGCATTCCGTGGTTGCGCAGGAATTCGAACAGGTACCGCGCCGGATACTGCATGGTGTCGGTGCGATCGGCGGACCACACGGTCGACACGAGCGGCAGCACGAAATGGTCCACGAAATACCGTGAATATCCGCCGATCGCCAGGAACGCGCCGAGCGGCACGTCGCCGGCCTCGGGACGCGCCAGCAGTCGTGCGGCGTGCCGGTGGAACCGCTTCACTTCCGCCAGCATGAGCAGATAGCGCGTGGACGCGGCATTGCTCCGTTGCGCGAACAACCCGCGCACGCCTTTCGCCCCGGCGTACTGCAGACCGCAGCCGTCGCAGCGGATGCTCATCGACATCTCGGTCTCGCGGGTGCGGACGCCGAGTTCGCCGAACAGCCGCAGCAGCGTCGGGTAGGTGCGCTCGTTGTGGACGAGGAACCCGGAGTCGACGGCGACCGTCCCGCCGTGCGCGCTCGGCACGTCGTGGGTGTGGGCGTGGCCGCCGAGCCGGTCGTCGGCCTCGAACAGCAGAACCTCGTAGCGGCGCTGCAGCAGGTACGCGGCGGTGAGGCCGGCGACCCCGCTGCCGATGACAGCGATGCGTTGTCCCGTGGTGTGGTGCACGGAAGGCATTCGGCGCGGCGGCCCGGCCGGATTGGTACCAATCCGCGCGAACCTCGGCTCCGAATCCCCCGCATGCCGAAATCCGCAGCCCATCGACTCGCCGACTTCGCCGAACGCGTCCTCGGCGGCCCGCTGCCGGTCGCCGTCCGCACCTGGGACGGGCACCAGGCGGGGCCGGCCGGGCCGACCGTCGTCCTGAAAAACCGCCGCGCCCTGCGCTGGCTGCTGTACTCCCCTGGTGAACTGGGCCTGGCCCGCGCTTACGTCTCGGGCGACCTGGACGTCGAAGGCGATCTCACCGAGGGCTTCCGCCGCGCCTGGGCTTACCGCCCGCACCTCTCCGCACGGGACTTCGGCGAGGCGGTCCGCCTGGCCGCCCGGCTCGGGGTGTTCGGCCTGCCGCCGAAACCGCCCGCCGAAGAGGCCCGGCTGCGCGGGAAGCTGCACACCCTCGGCCGGGACCGCTCCGCGATCTCGCACCACTACGACCTGTCGAATGCCTTCTACCAGCTGCTGATGGACGATTCGATGGCGTACTCCTCGGGCTACTGGTCCGAAACCGCCGATCTCGCCCGCGCCCAGCACGACAAACTCGAGCTGATCTGCCGCAAACTCGGCCTGCGGCCGGGCATGCGCCTGCTCGACGTCGGCTGCGGCTGGGGTTCGCTGCTCGTGCACGCGGCGAAGCACCACGGCGTCGAAGCGGTCGGCGTCACCATCTCCGCCGAGCAGGTGCAGCACGTCAAAACGCGGCTGGCGCAGCACGATCTGGACGACCGCGTCGAAGTGCGGCGGCAGGACTACCGGGAACTCGCCGGGGAGTCCTTCGACGCCGTAGCGTCCGTCGAGATGGGCGAACACGTCGGCGAGGAGAACTACCCGACCTACGCCAGCACGCTGTACCTGATGCTCAAACCCACCGGACGCCTGCTGCTGCAGCAAATGTCGCGCGGAGCGGTCGCACCCGGCGGTGGCGCGTTCATCGAGCGCTACATCGCCCCCGACATGACCATGCGTCCGCTCAGCCGCACCCTCGGCCACCTCGAAACCGCCGGCTTCGAAATCCGCGACGTGCACGCGTTGCGCGAGCACTACGCCCCGACCGTGCGAGCGTGGGCAGACACCCTGGAGCGGCACTGGGACGAGGCCGTCGCGCTGATCGGCGAGGCAGGCGCCCGGGTCTGGCGGCTGTACCTGGTCGGCGGCGCGCTCGCCTTCGAGGAGAACCGCATGGGCGTGGACCAGATCCTCGCGGTGCGCCCGGACGCGACCGGCCGCTCCGCCCTGCCGTGGACGAGGGAGTGGGCATGATCGCGCTGCTCGCCCTCACCGGCGGAGTCACCCTGGTCGCGGTCACCGTGACCTTCGGCATCGCGCGCCTGCGCCGCCGCTACGACACCATCGACACGTTCTGGGGCTTAGGTTTCGCCCTCGTCGCCGTGGTCTCGTTCCCGTTCGGCACCGGCCCGCTCGCCCTGCGCCTGACGACGGCCGCGCTCACCGTCGTCTGGGGCGTCCGGCTGGCCGTCCACCTGCACCTGCGCAACCGCGGCAAACCGGAAGACCCGCGCTACCAGCAGATAGCCGAACGCGCCGGCCCGAACCCCGGCGTCCGGATCTTCGTGCGGACCTACCTGATGCAGGCCGTGGTCCTGTGGTTCGTCTCGCTGCCCGTGCAATTCGCCATGTCCGGCACGGGTTTCGGCGTCACCGCCTGGCTGGGCGTGGCGGTCTGGCTGGTCGGCTTCGCCTTCGAAACCGTCGGCGACGAGCAACTCCGCCGCTTCCGCGCGAACCCGGCCAACCGCGGCGAAGTCCTCGACACCGGCCTCTGGCGCTACACCCGGCACCCGAACTACTTCGGCGACGCCTGCGTCTGGTGGGGCCTCTACCTGCTGGCCTGCTCGACGTGGCCCGGCGCGGCGACGATCCTGTCCCCGGTCGCGATGACCTTCACCCTCGCCCGCGGCACCGGCAAGCCCATGCTGGAAAAAGGCATGCGGCACACTCGCCCCGGCTACGCCGACTACATCGCCCGCACCAGCGGTTTCGTCCCGCTTCCCCCGAAAAAGCTCACTCCCCGATGAGCCCGCGCAGCAACTCGAGACGCCGCTAGGTCCCCACCGTCACGAGCCGGTCGCCCGCGAACCCCACCGGATCGTCCAAAGACCGCTCGGAGCACGTCCACGCCACGGTCGCGCGCAGCAGTTCGAGGCTCATTCCCCGGTGAGACCGTCGGTCAGCTCGCGCAGCAGGTCAAGATGCCCGAGATGGCGCGCGGTCTCCTCGATCATGTGCGTGACGACCCAACGCACCGTGAGCGGTTTGTCCCCCTTGAACAGCACTGTGTCGTCGAACCCTCGCGCCGCCACGACCGCGCGGCATTTCTCGGTCTCCGCCTCGTAGTCGGCGATCAGCTGGGTCATCGGCAGTTCCAGCGCGAGCCGGAACTCAGCGTCCCGGTCGATCTCGAGCCGGTCCGCCCACTCGTCCGGCTGCCCGTCGAGCACGACGCGGAACCAGTAGTTCTCCACGAGCGTGAGATGGCACAGCAGCCCGGCGATCGTGGTCAGCTCGCTGGGCACGTGCGTCCGGCGGGCTTGCTCGTCGGTGAGGCCGGAGCATTTCCACACCACGCTGGCGCGCAGGAAGTCGAGGAAGCCGGTGAGCTGGGTGCGCTCGTCCCCCGCCATCGGCGGGTCGGGACGTTCAGGAGCATCGGTCACAGTTCGCAGTCTGCCGCACCCGGCCACCCGTTTTCGCGATTTAACTTGCGCGCAATGTAATTGCGCACTACCTTCATGGGAGCAGCACCCCCAACCGTTTCGAAGGAGACAGCGATGCCCAGCCGCGACGCGACCACCCACTGGACCGGCGGACTGCAGAAAGGCAAGGGCGAGGTCACGTTCGACTCGTCGAACCTCGGCACCTACGAGGTGTCCTTCCCGACCCGCGCGGGCGACCCGGACGGACAGACCAGCCCCGAGGAACTCATCGCCGCGGCCCACTCGAGCTGCCTGGCGATGAACCTCTCCGGCGTGCTGGAGTCCCAGAAACTGGAAGCCGAGTACATCGACGTCTCCGCCGAAGTGACCCTCGGCCCGGCCGACGGCGGCGGTTTCGAAATCAGCGGCATCGCCATCACCCTGCGCGCGAAACTGGACGGCGTCACCGCGGACCAGTTCGCCGAGCTGGCCAAGACCGCCGAACAGACCTGCCCGGCCTCCAAGGCCCTCTCCGGCACCACCATCACCCTGGACGCCGCACTGGCCTGACCGTAGTTCGCGAGGGGAACCCCGACGGAATCCGATTCCGTCAGGGTTCCCCTCACGACGTTCCCCCCGCACGACTCGCGGCACCCGGTTTTGTCGGTGGCCGCTCCTACGATGCGGGTCATGAAAAAGCATGTCGACGAAGACCTGCACGACGCGGAGTTCCGCGAATGCGACCTGACCGGCGCGCGCCTGATCGGCGTGGTCATGCAGGACGCCGTGATCGACGGACTCGTCTCCAACCTCGTGGTGAACGGCGTCGAAGTCAGCGGCTACGTCGAAGCAGAGCTGGACCGCCGCCACCCAGTGCGAGTACTGATCCGCTCCGACGACCTTGCCGACCTGCGCGAAGCAGCACGCAAACTCCGCGCCGACTGGACCACGACGATCGAGCGCATCCGCCGCACCCCAGGCATCGAACACCGCAGCGTGAACGACGAATGGTCGGCCGCCCAAACGATGCGCCACCTGGTCTTCGTCCACGACTCCTGGTTCCGCCGCTGCTGCCGAGGCTCGACGGCACTCTTCACCCCCATGGGCATCGGCCCGGCCGTCGAGCCCTACCGCGAAGCACACGGCCTGAACCTCTCGGCAACTCCGTCCCTGGACGAAATCGCGACCGTGCGCGACGCACAAACCGCCGAACTAGAGACCTGGCTGAACGAGATCACCGCCGCCGAGCTGGCAGCCCCCGCCCCAGTACCCGACGACGACGTCTGGCCGCCCTACTCAAGAGGCCGCACAGTACGCCAATGCCTACGCACAGTGCTCAACGAAACCTTCGAACACCACGGCTTCTGCGTCCGAGACCTAGACCTCATCGACCAAGCCGACTAACGGACACACACAAACCGCAGCCAGCACACCCAACCCATCGAGGCAGCCACACCTCCCCCGCCCCCGATACGAAGCCCAAAACACGGCGCGGGGGTGCTTGTCAAGGCATCTTTCCCGCCTTGACAAGCACCCCCGCGCCGTAGTCACACTCAAAAATCGGGGTGCCCCGTCTCACCACTCACGGCGCAATGTCGCCGCCAGGCGACGAGCCGCCACCTCAGGAAAACGCAGCCACATTACCCTTCGCCCACTCAGCAAAAGAAACCCCCGACCGCCCCAGCAATTCCTCAACCACCCCAGTAGGCACCTGCGGCTCCCGATCAGTAACCGCGAAATTCTCCAGCAACCACGAAGCAACCCCCTCCGGATACCCAGCCCCGATCCACTCGGCAACCTGCTCCTCCGGAGTCAACTCCACAAACGGCAGCGTCTTCCCCAACGCACCGCCAATAGCCGCAGCCATCGCCTCGAGAGAAATCCCCTCCGGCCCACTCAACTCATAGACCCGCCCCACATGCCCCTCGCTACCCAACACCTGAGCAGCGACCGCAGCAATATCCCCCAAATCAATAGGTGTCTGAGTAGCCCGAGGATAAACCGACCGAACCTCCCCACGCTCCCGAATCGAAGACGCCCACCCCAGAGAATTCATCATGAACGCCCCCGGCCGCAAAAACGTCCACGCAAACCTGCCAGCCCGAACCGCATCCTCAACCGCGGCAAACCCATGCCCGCTGGAAGCCGGATGCGTATCCCCCACGCTGGACCCGGACAACGCGACCACCCGCCGAACCCCAGCCCCCGCAGCCAGTTCGCAAAACCGCGAAACAGTCCGCGCATAAGGCGCCAGATAAACCGCCTCGACCCCGTCCAACGCAGCAGGCAACGTCGACGGCTTGGCCAACGACCCGACCACCACCTCAACCCCGCCAGGCAACGCCGCCCGCTCCGGATCCACGGTCAACGCCCGCACCGGCACCCCGCGAGCCACCAGCTCGTCGACCACCAGCCGCCCGACGTTGCCCGTCGCACCCGTCACCAGAACCGTCATGCCCCCACCTTCTCGTATGGCGTACGAACTCAACAAGCGTACGCCATACGAAAAGTCCGCGCCACGAAAATCTCGCGCATGGCAATGCCAATGAGAACGACGTCTGCCTCCCCGCACACCCGCGCCCGCCCGCACGAGTTGCTCCCGCCGCGCGCAGGCTGCGTCACCAGGTCCCGCGCCTCGTGAGCGTTGATGCCGGTGAGAACCCGGCACTCACGAGGTGATAGTCGGCAACTCCGGCGCGGAAACGTCGTAGATCTTCCCCTGCTGCGTCAGCAGCGCGGCCAGCACCTTCGCCTTGCGGTCGGTGTTCTCCGCGTTCCCCCACCGCACCGTCTTGCCGGTGGACAGCGTGAACTCGACACTCGCCGGCGTCTGCGCGGTGACCGTCTTCGTCTGCTTCAGCAGCTGCTCCGGCAGCACCCCGAGCACCGCGGTCACCGCGCGGGTGACCGGGTCGTCCACCGACACCTTCGGCAGTTTCAGCTCGGGCAAGCCGACCGGCCGGGTCTTCACTGTCTTGAACACGACCCCGCCGCCGTCGACGAGGTGCACCCCGTCGCCGCCGGGACCGCTGTCGAAGAACGCGATCGCGGTCCGTTCGGTCACCGCGATCTCCAGCGTCGTCGGCCACGACCGGGACACGTCGACCGTCGCGATGCCCGGCATCTGCGCCACCCGGTCGCGGATCCCGTCGACGTCCGCGCGCAGCATCGGCTGCCCGGGCGGCACCGCGGCGGTCGCGCGGATCTGGTCCGCCGACACGGTTTTCGCGCCCTGCACCTCGATCGTCTTCACCGCGAGCAGCGAGCTGAAGAACAGCAGGTACCCCAGCGCGACCAGGGTGACCACGGTCAGCAGCGCGACCCAGCGACGGCGGATCTCCTTGCCGCGCGAGGGCCGGGACTTCCGCGCGGAAGCCCGCGTCGAGCGGCCGGAACGCGCGGAGGTGCGGGCGCGGGTGCGCTGGCGTTCCTCCTCGGTCCGCCGCCCGCGGCGTTCCCGGGCCAGGGCGGCACGCTGCTCCTCGCCCGCACGAGGCGCGGGCGAGCGACGGCGCTGCCGGGTCTCGGTCATGCTCCCGAGGCCCTCCGGTCCAGCTCGGCCAGGATCTCCGGGCCGAGCTGCGTCACGTCGCCCGCGCCCATGGTGATCGCGAGGTCGCCCGGCCGGACGAGGTCCGCGACCAGGCCGGCGGCCACGTCGAAGGCGGGCTGGTAGTGCACCGGCACGGTCACCCGGTCGGCGATCAGCGCACCGGTCACGCCCGGCACCGGCTCCTCGCGCGCGCCGAACACGTCGAGCACCACGACCTCGTCGGCCAGCGACAGCGCTTCGGCGAACTCGGCGGCGAAAGTCTGCGTGCGCGAGTACAGGTGCGGCTGGAACACGACGACGACCCGTCCGCTGCCCGCCGCGGTGCGCACCGCGCGCAGCTGCGCGGCGACCTCGGTCGGGTGGTGCGCGTAATCGTCGTACACCCGGACGTCGCCCGCGCGGCCCTTGAACTCGAACCGGCGGCGCACCCCGCCGAACGCGGCGAGCCCGGCGGCCATGCCGTCCAGCGGCGCGCCGAGTTCGAGCCCGGCGAGCAGCGCGGCGACCGCGTTGAGCGCCATGTGCTCGCCCGGCACCGCGACCCGCAGGTCGTGTTCTTCGCCGTCCAGCGCGATCCGCACGACGCCGCCGTCCGGCGCGGGCGTGTAGTCGAGCACACGCACGTCGCCTTCGCCGGAAGCGGCACGGCCGTAGCGACGCACCCGTACTCCGGCGGCGGCAGCCTCGTCGCCGAGCCGCGCCGCGCCCTCGTCGTCCGCGCACACGATCAGCAGCCCGCCCGGCTCGATCTGGCCGACGAAGTCGCTGAACACCTTCACGTACGCCTCGGCGGTGCCGTGGTGGTCGAGGTGATCGGGCTCGACGTTCGTCACCACCGCCACCGACGGCGTGTAGGTGAGGAAGGAACCGTCGCTCTCGTCGGCTTCCGCGACGAACACGCCGCCCTCGCCGTGGTGCGCGTTCGCCCCGGATTCGTTGAGGTCGCCGCCGATCGCGAACGACGGGTCCATCCGGCAGTTCTGCAGCGCCACGGTGAGCATCGACGTGGTCGACGTCTTGCCGTGCGTTCCCGCGATGCACGCGACGCGGTGCCCGGCCATCAGCCCGGCCAGCGCCTGCGCGCGGTGCAGCACCGGGATGCCGCGCTCGCGGGCCGCGGCGAGTTCCGGGTTGGTCTCCTTGATCGCGGTCGACACCACGACGGCCGACGGCGGTTCGGCCAGTTCGCCGAGATTTTCCGCGGTCTGGCCGACGAACAGCGTCGCGCCCTGCGCGCGCAGCGAAAGCAGCGCGCGCGATTCCTTGGCGTCCGACCCGGACACGGCGGCGCCGCGGGCGAGCAGGATCCGCGCGATGCCGGACATCCCGGCCCCGCCGATCCCGATCAGGTGCGCCCGGCGCAGCTGCGCGGGCAGTTCGGGCGTGTCAGGCACCGGCGGCCTCCAAAACGATGCGGGCGAGGGTCTCGTCGGCCTCGCGGTGGCCGAGCCCGACGGCGGCCGCGCTCATCGCGGCGACCCGGTCGGCGTCGGTCACCAGCGGGATCACCAGTTCGGCGACCTTCTCCGCGGTGAGGTCGGCGTCGGCGACCATCAGCGCGGCGCCGGCGTCGACCGCGGGCTGGGCGTTGACCGCCTGCTCGCCGTTGCCGTGCGGCAGCGGGACGAACACCGCGGGCAGCCCGACCGCGGACACCTCGGCCGCGGTCATCGCGCCGGACCGGCACACCACCGCGTCCGCCGCGGCGTAGGCCAGGTCCATCCGCTCCAGGTACGGCACCGGCACGTACGGCGGGCGGCCGGGAAACTCTTGCACCACAAGGGAATTCTTCGGGCCGTGCGCGTGCAGCACGCCGACGCCCGCCTCGGCGAAGTCCTTCGCCGCACCGGAAACCGCCGAGTTGATCGACGCCGCGCCCTGCGAACCGCCGAACACCAGCAGCGTCGGCGCGTCCGGGTCCAGCTCGAAGAACTCGCGGGCCTCGGCGCGCAGCGCGGCCCGGTCCAGCGACGTGATCGAGCGGCGCAGCGGAATGCCGACCACCTCGGCCTTCGGCAGCGGCGTGCCCGGCACCGCGACCGCGACGCGGGACGCGAAGCGGGCGCCGACCTTGTTGGCCAGCCCGGCCGACTTGTTCGCCTCGTGCACCACGATCGGCGTGCGGCCGCGCGCGGCGAGGTACGCCGGCAGCGCGACGTAGCCGCCGAAGCCGACCACGACGTCCGCGTGCACCCGGTCGAGCACCTCGCGGGTGCGGCGGACCGAATCGCGCACCTTCAGCGGCAGCCGGAGCAGCTCCGGCGTCGGCTTGCGCGGCATCGGCACCGGCGGGATCAGCTCCAGCGGGTACCCGCGCGCGGGCACGAGCTTGTTCTCCAGTCCGCGTTCCGTGCCGAGGGCGATCACCTCGGCGTCCGGGCGCAGCCGCTTCACTGCGTCCGCCAGCGCGAGCGCGGGCTCGATGTGCCCGGCGGTGCCCCCGCCCGCGACCACGACGACCGGCGCCCGGCCCGCTGCCGACCGCTGCGTTCCCTTGACGGGCTTGCTCACCGATGACCTCTCCGGTTCGCGGTGCTCCGGGCACCGCGGTTCGCTGTAGTCCGCCGCGCCGACCGGCGGCGTTCCTGTGCCGGTGCGGGCCGGGCCGCACGCGGCGCCGGCCGGGCCGCCCTCGTCCCGGTCCCCGCTCCGCGCGTTCCCTTGCGGGTGGACGGCGGGCGGTACGGATCGGGCGCGGGCAGCCGCAGCAGGCGTCCGAATTTACCCGGCCCGTGCGAGCGCAGTGCGGCCACCGCCTCGGGTTCGTGCCGCGCGGCGTTGGCCAGCACGCCCATGATGAGCATGGTGATCACGAGCGACGTGCCGCCGTAGGAGATCAGCGGCAGCGTGACGCCGGTGACCGGCAGCAGCCCGACCACGTAGCCGATGTTGATGGCCGCCTGCGCGACGAGGAACACCGTCAGGGTGCCCGCGACGATCCGGATCCACGGGTCGATGTTGCGGGTGGCGATGCGCAGGCCGACGACGGCCACGCCGGCGAACAGCGCCAGCACGACCGCGCAGCCCACGAAGCCCAGTTCCTCGCCGATCAGCGCGAAGATGAAGTCGTTCTGCACGTTCGGCAGGTAGCCCCAGTTCGACGCGCCCTGCCCGAGACCCTTGCCGAACAGCCCGCCGTCGGCGAGCGCCAGCTTGGCCTGGTTCGCCTGGAACCCCTCGGCCGAGGTGTCCGCGTCCGGCGACAGGAACGACATCACCCGCGCGAGCCGGTAGGGCGCGATGATCGCCAGCACCAGCACGCCGCTCAGGCCGCCGGCGAGGATCACCCCGAAGAGCCGTTTCGGCGCGCCGGCGAACCACAGCAGGCCCAGCAGCACCACCGCGAGGGTGATCGTGCCGCCGAGGTCGGGCTGCAGCATCACCAGCGCGAACATCAGCAGCGCCACCGGGACGACCGGGACGAGCAGATGCCGCCACTGGTGCAGCACGTTGTACTTGATCACCAGGATGTGCGCGCCCCAGAAGGCCAGCGCCACCTTCGCCGCCTCGACCGGCTGGAAGGTGAACACGCCGAGCTTGAACCAGCCCTGCGAGCCGTTCACCGTCGACCCGAGCGGCGTCAGCACCAGCAGCAGCAGGCCGAGGCAGGCGACCGTCATCGTCGCCGACATCCGGCGGACCCGCTCGAGCCGGACCCGCAGGCCCACCCAGAACACGATCCCGCCGATCGCGACGAACATCAGGTGCCGGAAGAACAGCGCGTACACGCCGCTGCCGGTCTTCGGGTTGTAGGAGGCCACCGACGACGCGGACAGCACCATCACCGCGCCGATCACGGTGAGGATGCCGGTCAGCGCGAGGACCAGGTGGAACGACGCCAGCGGCCGCGACAGCCAGGCGGTCAGCGCGGTCCGGAGCGCGACGAACGGGCTTTCCTTGCGGACGCGCCGCGGCCGGGGCTTGTCTCCGTCAACGACCGTCATCCGCCGCCCCCGCCGCGCCGTCGTCCAGAGCACGCACCGCGGCTTCGAACGCGTCGCCGCGCGCTCCGTAGCCGGAGAACATGTCCAGCGAGGCGGCGGCGGGCGCGAGGAGCACCACGTCACCAGGACGAGCCAGGGCGCTGGCCGCATTCACCGCCGCAGTCATGGGCTCATCGTCACCCGGAAGGAGGCGGTTGACCGGGACATCCGGCGCGTGTCGCGCGAGAGCGGCCTCGATCACGGGTGAATCGACGCCCAGCAGCACGGCGGCGCGCAGCCGTCCGCCGACCGCGGCGACCAGCTCGTCCACCGACGCGCCCTTGAGCTGCCCGCCGGCGATCCAGACCACGCTTTCGTGCGCGAGCAGCGAGCCGAGCGCGGCGTGCGGGTTGGTGGCCTTCGAGTCGTTGACGTAGCGGACTCCGCCGACCTCGGCGACCTCCACCGCGCGGTGCGGCGCGGGCTCGTAAGCGCGAAGCCCCGCGCGCACCGCCTCCGGAGTCACGCCGTGCGCGCGGGCGAGCGCGGCCGCGGCGAGCGCGTTCGCGAGGTTGTGCGGTCCGGCCGGGCGGACGTCGGCGATCTCGGCCAGTTCCTCCGCGCTCGTCTCCGGGTCGGCCCCGAAAGCACGGTCCACCAGCAGGTCTTCGACCAGGCCCAGTTCGCCGGCGCGCGGGGTGTCGAGCACGAACCCGATCCGCCGGGCGCCGTCCGGCGCGTGCTCCTCGGCGATCCGCGCGGACCACGGGTCGTCCACGTTGTGCACGACGGCGCGCGAACGCTCGTGCGCGCGGCCCTTCGCGGCGGCGTACTCCTCCATCGAGCCGTGCCAGTCGAGGTGGTCCTCGGCGAGGTTCAGCACCACCGACGCGTCCGGCGCGATCGTGGACGACCAGTGCAGCTGGAAGCTCGACAGCTCGACGGCCAGCACCTGGTGCCCGCCGCGGACCGCGTCCAGCACCGGATAGCCGACGTTCCCGCAGGCCACCGCGTCCGCGCCGGCCGCGCGCAGGATCGACTCCAGCATCCCGACCGTGGTCGTCTTGCCGTTCGTGCCGGTGATGACCAGCCACGCGGGCGGATGCTCGCGCAGCTGCCCGATCCGCCACGCCAGCTCGACGTCGCCGATCACCTCGACGCCCGCCTCGGCCGCCGCGACCAGCAGCGGGGACGTCGGCCGCCAGCCGGGGCTGGTCACGACGAGCGCGGTGTCCGCCGGCGGTTCAGTGAGGCCGGGGACCAGCTCGGCGTCCAGGTCCTCCAGTTCGGCGAGCCGCTCGGCGTTGCCGTCGGTGACCGTGACCCGCGCGCCCAGTTCGCGCAGCACGGGGACGACCGATTTCCCGGTGACGCCCGCGCCCGCGACGAGAACGTGTTTGCCCTCAAGCTGCAAGGCTCAGCCTCCGAAGTTGAGCTGCTCGCTGTAGAACAGCCCGAGCCCGAACATGCAGCAGATCGCCGAGAGCAGCCAGAACCGGATGATCACCGTGGTTTCCGCCCACCCGGCGAGCTCGAAGTGGTGGTGGAAGGGCGCCATCCGGAACAGCCGCCGCCGCGTCGTGCGGAAGACCGCGATCTGCGTGACCACCGAGATCATCTCGACCATGAACAGGCCGCCGATGACGATGGCGAGCAGTTCGGTGCGGGTGGTCATGGACAGCCCGGCGACCAGGCCGCCGAGGGCGAGCGACCCGGTGTCGCCCATGAAGATCTTCGCCGGAGCCGCGTTCCACCACAGGAACCCGATGCAGGCCCCGGTGGCGGCGGCCGCGACGACCGCGAGGTCGAGCGGGTCGCGCACGTCGTAGCAGGCCGGGAGCGGCTGGGTCGAGCAGGAGAGCCGGGCCTGCCAGAACGAGATGACCACGTACGTCGCGAGCACCATCGCCGCCGCGCCGCCCGCCAGGCCGTCGAGGCCGTCGGTGAAGTTCACCGCGTTCGACCAGCCGGAGATGACGATGTAGCAGAAGATCACGAACACGACCGACGGGAACGTGATCAGCGCCAGGTCGCGGACGTAGGACAGGCTCTGCGACGCCGGGGTGAGCCCCTGCGCGTCCTTGAACTGCAGCGACAGCACCGCGAACAGGATGGTGACCACCAGCTGGCCGACCAGCTTCGCGGTCTTGTTCAGCCCGAGGTTGCGCTGCTTGCGGATCTTGATGAAGTCGTCGAGGAAACCGACCACGCCGAGCCCGACCGCGAGCATCAGCACGAGCAGGCCGGACGCCGAGGGCGCGGCCGAGCGCGAGTTGCCGATCCAGGTGATCAGGTGCGCGACGAAGTAGCCGACGACCATCGCGATGATGATCGCGACGCCGCCCATGGTCGGCGTGCCGCGCTTCGACTTGTGCCCCTGCGGGCCTTCCTCGCGGATCTCCTGGCCGAAGCCCTGCCGCGAGAAGACCCGGATGAGGTAAGGCGTGAGCAGGATCGAGACCAGCAGACCCGCCGCGGCCGCGATCATGATGTTGATCACGCGTGACCACCGTTCGAGCGTTCGGAAGACGAGGAAGAGAGGTTCCCGGGTTCGGCCAGCAGCGCCTCGGCCACCCGCCACAGACCGGCGGCCTTGGACGCCTTGACCAGCACCACGTCCCCGGGACGGAGCTGATCATGCAGCACGGCGACGGCGGCCTCGACATCGGGTACCAGCACCGACTCCTCGCCCCAGGAACCCTCCTGGAACGCGCCCTGGTGCATGGCGGCCGCGTCCTGGCCGACCACGACGAGCTTCTCGATGTTGAGCCGGACCACGAGCCGCCCGATCGAGTCGTGCGCGGTCACCGAGTCCTCGCCCAGCTCGCCCATCACGCCGAGCACCGCCCACGCGCGGCGGCCGGAGCGGCTCATCGAGGCGAGCGCCTTCAGGCCGGCCCGGACCGATTCCGGGTTGGCGTTGTACGAGTCGTTGAGGATGGTGACGCCGTCCGCGCGGGTGGTGACGTCCATCCGGCGCTCCGAGCGCCGCTGCAGCGACGACAGCCGCTGCGCGATCTCCTCGGTGGTCGCGCCCAGCTCGCGCGCGATGGCGGCGGCCGACAGCGCGTTGCCGACGTGGTGCTCGCCGTGCAGTGGCAGCGTCACCTGGGCCTCGCCCTCGGGCGTGATCAACCGGAAGGACGGGCGGGCCTCGTCGTCGACGGTGATGTCGGCGGCCCGGACCTGCGCCCCGGCCGACTCCCCCACGCCGACGACGCGGGCCTTCGTGCGGCTCGCCATGGCCGAGACGAGCGGGTCGTCCAGGTTCAGCACCGCCAGGCCGTCTTCCGGCAGCGCCTCGACCAGCTCTCCCTTGGCCTTCGCGATGCCCTCGCGCGAGCCGAACTCGCCGACGTGCGCGCTGCCGACGTTGAGCACCGCGCCGATCCGCGGCGGCGTCGTCTCGGCGGCCGCGGCGATGTGCCCGACGCCGCGCGCGGACATCTCCAGCACGAGGAACCTGGTCGACGCGTCGGCGCGCAGCGCGGTCCACGGATGGCCCAGCTCGCTGTTGAACGACCCGGGCGGCGCGACCGTCGGGCCCATCGGCTCGATCAGCTGCGCGATGACGTCCTTGGTCGAGGTCTTGCCGGACGAGCCGGTGACGCCGATGACGGTCAGCCCGCCCGCCGCCAGCCGGTCGACGACGTGCCGGGCCAGCTTGGCCAGCGCGGCCAGCACCGCGGCGCCGGAGCCGTCTTTGTCGCCGGTCAGCGCGACCGACCCGGCGTTGCCCTGTCCCGGCGGCAGCGGCGGCACGACGATCGCGGGCGCGTCGACCTCGCGCGCGGCCAGCACGCCGGCCGCGCCGGCCTGGACCGCCTTCGCGGCGAAATCGTGCCCGTCGACGCGTTCGCCGGGCAGGGCGAGGAACAGCCCGCCGGGGCCGAGCTCGCGGGTGTCGAATTCGACGCTGCCGGTCACGACGGCGGATCCGTCGGTGCGGTGCAGCCTGCCGCCGACGACGTCGGCGATCTCGGCCAGGCTCAGCTCGATCACGCGGTCACCTCGAGACGCTTGCGGATGGCGGCCTCCAGTTCGTCCCGGTCGGAGAACGGGTGCACCACACCCTGGATCTCCTGGCCGGTCTCGTGGCCCTTGCCTGCGATCAGGACGATGTCCCCCGGCCGGGCGAGCGACACCGCGGACGCGATCGCCTCGCGCCGGTCGCCGATCTCCACGACCTCGCCGCCGGCCGCGGGCCCGACCGCGCGGGCGCCGGCCATCATCGCGGCGCGGATCGCGGCCGGGTCCTCCGAACGCGGGTTGTCGTCGGTGACGATCAGCAGATCGCTGCGGCGCACCGCGGCCTCGCCCATCATCGGGCGCTTCGCGGTGTCGCGGTCGCCGCCGCAGCCGAGCACGGTGATGATCCGGCCGTCGGTGCGGGCGCGCAGGGCGTCGAGGCCCTGCGCCACGGCGGCCGGTTTGTGCGCGTAGTCGACCACCGCGGTGAACTCCTGGCCGAGGTACACCCGCTCCATCCGGCCGGGCACCTCCACCGCGGCGAGCCCGGCGACGATGTCGTCGGCGTCGATGCCCGCGCTGTCCAGGATCGCCGCGGCGAGCACCGCGTTGGCGACGTTGAACGTGCCCGGCAGCGGGATCTTCGCCGCGCGGCCGATCCCGTCCGGCCCGAGCAGCGTGAAGGTCTGCTCCCCCGCCGGGGTCGCCGCGATGTCGGCGGCCCGCCACAGGGCGTCGGTCCCGGCCTCGATCGAGACGGTCACCGTCTGCGGCGTGAGCAGCGCCTGCCCCCACGCGCTGTCGACCACGACGACCTCGGTGGTCGACCGGCCGTCGAACAGCAGGGACTTGGCGGCGAAGTACTCCTCCATGTCCTTGTGGAAGTCGAGGTGGTCCTGCGACAGGTTGGTGAACGCGCCCACCGCGAACCGGGTGCCGTTGACCCGGCCGAGCGCCAGCGCGTGGCTGGACACCTCCATCGGCACGTGCGTGACGCCGCGCTCCAGCATCACCGCGAGCAGCGCCTGCAGGTCCGGGGCCTCCGGCGTGGTGAACCCGCTGGCGAGGCGCTCGCCCGCGATCCGGGTCTCGACCGTGCCGATCAGGCCGGTGGTGCGGCCGGCGGCGCGCAGGCCCGAGTCGACCAGGTAGGAGGTGGTGGTCTTGCCGGAGGTGCCGGTGACGCCGAGCACGGACAGGCTCAGCGACGGCTCGCCGTAGATCCACGCGGCGATCTCGCCGAGCGCGGCGCGCGGGTCCGGGTGCACGAGGACCGGCACCGGCGCGTCGCGCAGCGCGGGCCGGTCGGCTCCGCTCGGGTCGGTCAGGACGGCCGCGGCTCCGGCGGCGAGGGCCTGGTCGCTGAAGTCGGCGCCGTGCGCGCGGGCTCCGGGGAGGCCGGCGAACAGGTCACCGGGGAGCACGTGCTGCGCACGCAGCGTGGTGCCGGTGACGGTGAGGTCGGCGGCCTCGGGACGGTCGGCGATCAGCCGGGCTCCCGCACGGGCGAGCAGAGTGGCCAGCGGGACCGGGTCGATCCGGGCCGGGCGGGGCGGCGCGGCGGCCGCCTTGGCCGGGCTGTCCGGCAGCGACGCGGCAGCGGGCCCGCTTCGGGGCTGGGACGAGGACACGGACACGCCGGAGAGGTTACCGAGGCCGGATCCGGGTGACCCAACGCGGTACGGCGAACGCGCGCCCCCGCCCCGGGTGTGGTAGGCGGGGCGGTCAAGATCGTTGCGGCGCAACCCTTTCCCCGGCGCCGCACCGGCCCGTGTGGACGATCGGCGCGCGTTCCGGCCCGGATCCGCCGCCTGCGGTGCGTCCGCATTCGCCGCCTGGCCGCTATGTCGGCCGCAGTGAACGCACCCGACGCGCCGTGCGGTGCACACCAGCCGCGACCGCCCGGCCCCCGCGGAAATGCGTGAAGGGCTCCTTGTGGGAATCGGATTCCCTCAAGGAGCCCTTCACGGACAACCGAAGCGGCCGGGGCGGTCAGCCGACGACGAGCGGCACCACCGGCGACGGGCCGTCGGACAGCGGAATCTGGTACCGCTGCGACAGGTACGACGCGATCGAGTGGAACAGCGGGCCCGCGGAATGCCCGGCGGGCAACGTGGTGTCCGGCGCGTCGAGCCGGATGCCGACGACGAACCGCGGGTGGTCGGCGGGCAGGATCCCGGCGAAGGTGATGTTCGCCAGGCTCGAGCTGTACGCCTTGGTGCGCGGGTCGATCTGCTGGCCGGTGCCGGTCTTGCCGGAGATCTGGTAGCCCTCCAGCCCGGCCGAGGGCGCGGTGCCCGCGTTCGGGCTCTTCGCGTTCTGCACCACCGCGCGCAGCATGTCCCGCACCGTTTTCGCGGTCTCCGGGCTGACCACGCGCTCGGTCTTCGGCGGCGCTTCCGGCGTGACCGTGCCGTCCGGGTTCTTCTTCGCCTTCACGATCCGCGGCTCGACGCGCAGGCCGTCGTTCGCGATCGCCTGGTACATCCCGGCCATCTGCACGACGGTCATCGAAAGGCCCTGCCCGATCGGCAGGTTGCCGAACGTGGACGCCGACCAGTCCTTGCGCGGCGGCACGTAACCGGAGCTCTCGCCGGGAAGGCCGATGCCGGTCTTCTGCCCGATGCCGAACTTCTTCAGCAGCGCGAGGTACCGGTCCGGGCCGACCTGCTGCGCGAGTTCCAGCGTGCCGACGTTGGAGGATTTCGCGAACACGCCGGTGGTGGTGAACGTCTGCGTGCCGTGCACCCACGCGTCGTGGACGGTCCGGTCGGCGACCTTGATCGAGCCCGGCACCTCCAGCGTCGAGGTGGGCGTGGCGATCTTGTCGTCGATCGCCGCGGTCGCGGTGACCACCTTGTTCACCGAACCGGGCTCGTACGGCGTGGTGACCGGGCGGTTGTTGAGCAGGTCGTCCTTGATCGTGGACGGGTCGTTCGGGTTGAACGTGCTCGCGTCGGCCAGCGCGTACACCTCGGACGTCTTCGCGTCCATGATGACCGCCTGGCCGCCCTTGGCGTTCGCCTTCGCGACGTAGTCGGCCAGCTGGCGCTGCAGTTCGAACTGCAGGTCGGAATCTATGGTCAGCTCCAGATCGGAGCCCGGGACGGCGGCGGTGAGCACGTGCTCGGTGCCCGGCAGGTACAGGTTGTCGTTGCCGTTCTGGGTGTTCACGATCTCGCGGCCGGGCGTGCCCGCCAGGTCCGCGTCGCGCGATTTCTCCAGCCCGATCACGCCGTGCAGGTTGTGCTTCGACACGTCGGGGTCGTCCATCCGCCAGTTCGCCAGGCCGACGATGTTCGACGCGAGGTTGTCGCCCGGGTATTCGCGTTTGGCGCGCTTCTCCACGCTGATCCACGCGTACTTCTTGACGATCTGGTCGGCCACCGAAGGCTCGACGTTGTCGACGAGGTAGGTAAAGGACTGCTGTTTGTGCAGCAGTGCCAGCTGTTCGGCCTCCGTCGTCAGGTGCGGGACTTTCTGCGCGATCAGCTTCGCCGCGCCGGCCACCTCGGTTTCGAAGGTGCGGCCCTTGTCCGGGTACTTCTTCGCGTACTCGTCCATCGTCTTGTGCAGCGCGCGCAGGTTCACCGACAGCGTGCGGGTTTCCACGCTGAACGCCAGTTTCGCCCCGTTGCGGTCCACAATGGACCCGCGCTGCGCCGGGATGTCGATGGTGAGCGTGCGCTGCCGTTCGGCCGCCGCGGACAGCGCGGGGGCCTCGAACCACTGCACCTGCACCAGTTTCGCGCCCGCCACCACCATCAGCACGACGAGCATGATGCGCACCGCGGAGAACCGGCTGCGCTGTCCGCCGTTGCCCCGTTTCGCGACCGCGCGGCGGGTGCCCGCGGCGTAGGTCCGCCGCGCGCTGCCCGCCGCCCGGGAACGGCTGTTGCCGCCTGCCGCCATCACTGCCCTCCTGCGGTCCCCGCGGGCGTGCCCGACAGGTCGCCTTCGATGCCGCCCTCCGGCGGAGCGGCCGGCTGCGCCGGGGGCGCGGCCGTGTCCTGCTCGTCCGGCTGGGCCTTCTTCGGTTCGCCGACGACGGTCGTTTTGCCGTCCTTGCCGACGACGATGCGCGCCGGGTCGCCGCCGGGCACCATGCCCAACTGCTTGGCCGCGGGCGCGAGAGACGCCGGGGACTGGGCCTTCGCGACCTCGCGCTCCAGCCGGTCCTTCGTCTCCATCAGCGAAGCGCTGTCCGTGCGCAGCTTTTCGAGCCGGTACGAATCGGCGATCGCCTGCGTGGTGAACCACAGCGTCGCGGCGACCCCGACCGCCAGCAGCCCCATCATCACGAGCACGAACGACGCGCGCGAGCGCGGCCAGCGCAGCTGGAACCGCGTGCGCACGGTCTTCGTTTCGACCCGTTCCGGTTCCGCGACCGGCTTTTTCGGCGCACGCTGGCGCAGCAGGTCGGCCCGCTGCGCCCGCCGGGCGTACGCGCGCTCGGCCGCCGTCGTGCGCCGCCGCGCCGGAGCGTCGGTCTCGGCGACGGTGTTCCGCGGTGCCCGCTCCGCAGCGGTCGACGACGAGCGGCGGGACTTCGTAGGTGCGGTCATCGCGGCTCTCCGATCCGTTGTGCTGCACGCAGCCGTACCGAGGCGGCCCGCGGGTTGTGCTCGATCTCGCTCTCGCCGGCCTTCTCCGCTCCCCGCGTGAGGAGCTTCAGTTCCGGCCCGTGCCCGGGCAGTTCGACCGGAAGCCCTTCCGGCGTCCGGGATTTCGCCAGTTCCGCGAGCGCCTGCTTGACCAGCCGGTCCTCGAGGGACTGATAGGACTCGACGACGATCCGGCCGTCCATCGCCAGCGTGCCCAGCGCCGCGGGCATCGCCCGGCGCAGCACTTCCAGCTCGCCGTTGACCTCGATCCGCAGCGCCTGGAACGTGCGCTTCGCCGGATGCCCGCCGGTGCGCCTGCTCGCCGCGGGCACCGCGGAGTAGAGCAGTTCGACCAGCCTTCCGCTGCGGGTGAACGGTTCCTTCTCCCGTTCCGCCACCACGGCGCGGACGATCCGCTGCGCGAACCGTTCCTCGCCGTAGTCGCGCAGGATCCGGATCAGCTCGCCGGGCGCGTAGGTGTTGAGCACGTCGGCCGCGGTGAACCCGGTGGTCGGGTCCATCCGCATGTCGAGCGGCGCGTCCTGCGAGTAGGCGAACCCGCGTTCGGTGCGGTCGAGCTGCATCGACGAGACGCCGAGGTCGAACAGGATTCCGTCCACTTGGGACAGTCCGAGTCCGGACACCGCTTCGGGCAGTCCGTCGTAGACGGTGTGGACCAGGTCGACGCGGTCGCCGTGCCGCGCGAGCCGCTCCGCGGAGCGCTCGAGCGCGGCCGGATCGCGGTCGAGACCGATCAGCCGGAGCCGGGGGAACGCGGCGAGCAGCGCGTCGGAATGGCCGCCGAGGCCGACGGTCGCGTCGACGAGAACGGCGTCGCGATCCGCCAGCGCGGGGGCGAACAGCTCGACGATGCGGTCCAGCAGCACCGGAACGTGCTCGGCTTCGTCCGCCATGTCTTCCCCCTTTCTGCCGCGAGTGTTTCCGGGGAAGATGCGGCGGATGCCGTCAGGTCCCTGCCCGCCCGCTTGCTGACCTGGCACCGGGGAAGGTGCGCCAGGGTCAAAGAGCGGACAGAGGCCTCACGGCATCCGCGTCGAACGGCGTACCCGCGTCCCCCGACGACGCAGGTCCGCCCGGGGCGCCTCCTAGAAGACGCCCGGCAGAACTTCCTCCCGAGCCTGTGCGTAGCTGTCCTCGTGTTCGTCCAGGTAGCCCTGCCACGCCTGGGCGTCCCAGATCTCGAGCCGGGTGATCGCGCCGATCACCACGCACTCCTTGTTGAGCCCCGCATACCGGCGCAGCTCCGGCGCGATGGCGACGCGCCCTTGCCCGTCCGGACGTTGCTCGTCCGTCCCGGCGAACAGGTAGCGCTGGTAGGCCCGCACCGCCTCGTTGGTGAACGGGGCTTCGGCGACCTTCCTGGCCATCTGCTCGAACTCGGCTCGGGGGAAGACGAAGAGACAGTGGTCCTGCCCCTTGGTGACCATCAGCCCGCCTGCCAAGGCTTCGCGGAACTTCGCGGGCAGCGTGAGCCGCCCTTTGTCGTCCAGCTTCGGGGTGTGGGTGCCGAGGAACACCGGCCTCCACCTCCCTACCGGATCCGGTTGGCTCCCCACCCGGTCCCGGCTCGGGGGCTCCCTTCCGCCCCACTGGCCACCACCGTACCCCACTTTTCACCACAGTCAACGAGTCTTGCGCGCGTGCCACTCCGTCGGGTGGCGCGTTTGCGCAGGTCACGGAGGTGGGTCCAGGTGGGGGCGCGGTGGGGGGGACCGTGGCGAAGATCCCCCGCACCGGGGTCTCCCGCAACCTCGGAAGGTCTGAAACGTCCGCGTTTCGGCAGCGTGGGGACCCGTGGTGGGGACGGGTGGGGGAACCGGTGGGGGCTGGTGGGGACGCGGGTGGAGCGGGGTGGGGAGCCGCGGTGGGGCCTGGTGGGGGGCGTCGTGGGGAGTCGGCGCGAGGTCCGGCAAGTGCGCGGCGCACGGCGAGCGGGGCTTGGTGGGGGCCGCCGTGGGGGCGGGTGGGGAGCCGCGGCGAGGCCTGGCGGTGGGGCCAGCCGGGTGGGGCTCGGCGGGGAGTCCGGCGCAAGCGGCGGCCAACCGCGGTCGTGCGTGGCGATGCCGCTGAGAACCGGCATCGTCGCGCACGAGTCCGCCGCCAGCCGGTCGACCGTCCACTCGCGACACCGGCGCGGCCGCCACCGTCCACTTCAGACGCGCCGGGTCAGCGCGGCACCAGCTCCATGACCCGCTCGGCCAGCCGCGCGCTGTCGACCGGGGACACCGTCACCCACTCCTGCCCGCCGCGTCCGGGCGAGCTCACCGCCGAATACGCCCCGGCGTCCGTGTCGAACCACGTCAGCCCGCCGGTCCTGGCGAGTTTGCCCGCCCGGTCGCGGACGTGGACGGTGAACTGGCCCGCCGCGTACACCGGCCGGGACTGGATCGCCCGCAGCTCCTCCCCCTGCGCGCCGCCCGGCGGCTCCCCCGCCGCGGGCAGCCGGACGCCGTAACCGGGTCCGGCCGAGAGTTCGGGCAGCACGTCGACGATCGCCGAGGCCAGTTCGCTCTCCCCGATGCCGCGCACGCCGATCGTCCGCGCCGGCTGCACCGCCAGCACCGCGTTCCGTCCGCGAAGAGCGGCGACCGCGCGGAACGGTTCGTCGGCGGTCATGTCGGCGAGCGCCTCGCACTCCACATACCGTTCCGCGGACGCCAGCACGCGGAGGCTGTTCTCCAGCGCGGCGTCGAGACGGCCGTCGAAGAGGCCGCGGTCGCCGAGGTTCCGGTAGACCTCCGCGCGGATCGCGGAGCGGTCGGCGTCGGTCTCCCCCACGCTGCGCACCGCCAGCGGCGCGGGCGGGGCGTCGAGGCCGAGGTCGGCCCAGACGATGTCGAACGCGGACGCCGACAGGCTGATCAAGCCGGCCCCGCGCCGAGCGGCGGGACCGCGGGGAACTCGCCTTCGGGCAGGAGTCCGCGCAACGCCGTGTCACGGGTGCGCAGGACGTCGATCGCCTTCTGCCGGGCAGCTTCGGCTTCGGCGCGCCGCTCGTCCATCGCGGACGACAGCCCGGCCAGCCGCACCAGGTCCCCGCTCGCCGCGGCGGACCGGATCATCGCCGCCGGGTCGAAGTCCACCGGCGCGGGCATGTCCGCGCGCGCCCGGGCGGCGACCTCGGCCTGTCCCTGCACGGCCTCCCCGACCTTCGCCGACACCACGGAGGTTTCGGCCAGCCAGCCGGACGCCTTGCCGAGCACTTTCCGCATCGCGTCGCCGGCGTCGCCCTGCCAGGCTTCCTCGCTGCCCGCGGACAGCGCGATCAGCCCGCCGAGCGAGTCCTCGAGCCGCTGCGACAGCCCGGCCCACCGCGTGCCCGACTCGCCGGCCGCGGCCGGGTCGTTGCCGTCGACCGCCTGCGCGGCCAGCGCCGCGTGGCTGAACGCTTCGTACCGGGCCGTCGGCTCGGGGGCCGGGGTGTCGGTCACGACTTTCCTCCTCGCACGGGGTTCACGGCAGCTTCGGCTCGACCAGCCCGGCCACGTCGCCCGCCCGCGAGCAGGCGAGGTCCGAGTCGGCGAAGTTCGCGTTGTTCACGTCGACCTGCACGCTCTGCGCGCCGCCGACGTCGAGCAGCACCGCGCACGTGCCGCGGCGGCCGGACACCTGCACCGCCTGGTGCGAGCCGACCTCCTTCTTGGTGCGCTTGCCGTCGGAGAGGTCGAGGTTGGCCAGCCCGTTGGTTTCGTCGAGGGTGACGGTGACGCCGAAGGTCGAGGGGACCGTCCAGTCGCAGGCGCGCGCCTCGCCGATCGTCTTCGGCTTGCCCTGCCCGGTGAGCCCGGCCGACGACCGGTCCTGCGGCGAGAGCAGCGTGCACGGGTCGAGCTTGGCCAGCGAAGGAGCGGAGGAGGACGGCGGCGGAGCGGGCGGGCCTCCGTCGGCGGGCGCGGCGTGCGAGAGGCCGGGCATCCGGCCGCAGGAAACGAGCATCGTCAGCCCGGCGAGCGGGAGGAGAAGGAGCGCGGCGCGCGCCGCGGAACGGTCAGCCACCGGTGCAGTCCACGCCTTCGGCGGCTTCGCGGTCCTGGTCGCGGTATTTCTCGAGCGCGCCGCCGATGCGTTTCTTCAGCCCGGCGATTTCCTTCCCGAACGCGGTGAGACTGTCGACCGCCGAGCCGTCGCGGCCGAGGCCGTACTTCGCCATGAAAGCGCCGACCTCGCCGGCGTACCCGCCGCCCAGCGGCACCGACCGGCCGAGCACCGCGGCCTCGCGGACCATCTCGCCGACGACGTCCTGCAGCTCGCCCAGCTTCGCGTACGTCGCGGTCGCCAGTTCGGGCGTGACCGCGAACCGGCCGCCGGACAGTCCCGGGAGCCCGGCTTTCCGTTCCGCCTCGGCCTCGCTCATGCGCGGATGCACCTCTTCCGACGTCGAACCGTGGTCGGGCGACTTCGTTTCGGAGCATACGACAGTGCATACGGTCAGCGGGATCACCTGAAAATGCCTCATAATCACCCGTAAGAAGGAGTGCTGAGGTGGCTGGGCGTCACCATGAAACGATCTCGGGGTTCCGCCGCCCGGTTCTCCCGGGTTTGACACACTGGGGAGCACGCTGGGCAGGCGCGCATCCCCGCCGGTTCCCGCCCAGCCATTGCGCCACCAGGAGGTCGAGTGACGTCGAGAATCCAGTCCGCTTCCCCCGCCGGAGGTCACGGCAACGGGTCCGGGCAGCCGCCGTACCCGGCGGTCGAGTCCCCGGACGGGCTGGCAGCGGTCCCGGCGGCCGGGCTCGGCGAACTGCACGACGCCGCGCGCCGGATCGCCGCGAACGTGGAACGCGTCCTCGTCGGCAAGCCGGACGTCATCCGGATCGCGCTGGTGACCCTCCTGGCCGAGGGTCACCTGCTCGTCGAGGACGTGCCGGGCGTCGGCAAGACCTCGCTCGCGAAGGCGCTCGCGCGCTCGATCGACTGCACCGTCAGCCGCGTGCAGTTCACGCCCGACCTGCTGCCCAGCGACGTCACCGGCGTCTCCATCTACAACCGGCAGACCGGCGAGTTCGAGTTCCGGCCCGGCCCGGTGTTCGCGAACATCGTGGTCGGCGACGAGATCAACCGGGCCTCGCCGAAGACGCAGTCCGCGCTGCTGGAGTGCATGGAGGAGCACCAGGTCACGGTCGACACGAGCACCTACCGGCTCGGCGCGCCGTTCATGGTCATCGCGACGCAGAACCCGATCGAGATGGAGGGCACCTACGCGCTGCCCGAGGCCCAGCGCGACCGGTTCACCGCGCGGGTGTCCATCGGCTACCCCGACCAGCAGGCCGAACTGGCCATGGTCGACGAGCACTCCGGGCACAACCCGCTCGCGGACCTGGAGCCGGTGTCCGACGGCGAGACGATGCTGCGGCTGATCGAGACCGTCCGCGGCGTGCACATCGCGCCGGAGGTCCGCCGGTACGCCGTCGACGTCGTGTCGGCGACCCGGCAGGTGCCGGAGATCCGGCTCGGCGCCTCGCCGCGGGCGACGCTGCACCTGGTCCGGGCCGCACGCGCGCAGGCCGCGCTGTCCGGGCGCGACTACGTGGTGCCCGACGACCTGCACACGGTCGCCGTGCCCGTGCTGGCGCACCGGCTGGTGCTCACCACCGAGGCGCACGCCGCCCGCCGTTCGGCGACCGACGTGGTCCGCGCGGTGCTGCACCGCCTCCCCGTCCCCCAGGGCTCGGCCCGCTGAGGCGCGTCCCGCTACCCGAGTAGGGAATCCGCATGCTGCGCGCGCTTTCCGGCCTCACCACCCGAGGCCGCTGCCTCCTCGCCGCCGGGATCGCGGCCGCGGTGTGCTCGCTGGTGCTCAACGAACGCGACCTGCTGCGGGTCGCGGTGTTCGTCGTCGCCCTGCCGCTGCTGGTCGCCGCCTACATTTCGGCGACCCGGCTGCGGCTCGGCGCCGCGCGCTCCCTGCGCCCGGACCGGGTCGCGGCGGGCGCGACCGGCGAGGTCGACCTGGAGCTGTGGCGCAGCGGACGGCTACCCGGCGGCGAGGCGCTGCTGGAGGACGGCGTGCCGTACGCGCTGGGCGCCCGCCCGCGGTTCGTGGTCGAACGGCTGCCGCACGACCGGCGGGTGCTGCTGCGGTATCCGCTGCGCCCGGCCATGCGCGGGATCCAGCAGGTGGGCCCGTTGCGCGCGACGATCACCGACCCGTTCGGGCTGTGCGAATTCGAACGCGAGCTGATCGGTCATTCGCGGCTGGTCGTCGTGCCGCGCGCGGTGTCGTTGTGGGGGCTGCCCGGCGGAGCCGGGGCCGGCGCGGGCGACGACGGAAGCGTCCGGCTGCATTCCGGGCAGGGCGAGCCGGACGTGATCGTGCGGCACTACCGCACCGGCGACGACATGCGGAAGGTCCACTGGCGGTCGACCGCGCGGCGCGACGAGATCATGGTCCGCATCGAGGAACGCCCTTGGCGCGGCGGCACGACAGTATTGCTGGACCACCGCGCCGCGGCGCACCACGGGAGCGGGCCCGCGGCGAGCCTGGAGTGGGCGGTCTCGTTCGCCGCTTCGGTGTCGCTGCATCTGCGGCGGACAGGCCACCGGGTCCGGCTGGTGACCGAACACGGCATCTCGCTCGCCGACTCTCCCGCCGACGGCGGCGAGGGCTACGACAACCTGGTGCTCGACGCGCTGGCCGCGCTCCAGCCCGCGCACCAGCGAGACGTGACGCTCGGCCACGACCCGGCCGAGGGACAGGAACTGATCGCGATCCTGGGCACGGTGAGCGCGGAATCGGTGCACGAGCTGACGCGGTACCGGGCGCGCGGAGTCCGCAGTCTCGCCGTCCTTCTGGATACTCCGGCCTGGGCGGGTTCGGCCTCGCCGGACCACCTCGCCGCGGCGACCGAGGAGTCGGCGGAGCTGCTGCGCGGAGCTGGCTGGGGCGTCGTGGTGGCCGGTCCGCGGACGCCGATGCCCGAGGTGTGGGGGCTGCTGTGCCGTGCGGGGACCCACCGGTCGACGGTGATCGGCGGGACGCGATGAAACTGACGAAGACCGTCGTGCGCGGCAATGCCGGTTCTCACCGGCTTCGCCACGCACGAGCACGCAGGGGGATCCGATGACCACCACCGCTCCCCGCCCGTCCAGCGCGCCGCCGATCCCGCACACCCCGACCCCGCAGCCCACCGATCCGCCGCCCGCGTGGCGGAGCAGCGTGCTGCCGCCGATCGCGGCCGGGCTCGCGACGCTGTGCGCGTCCACGTCGCTGACCAGCGTCGTCTCCGGCTGGGCGTGGTTCGGGTACATTTTCGTCGCCGTCGTGCTGGTCGCGGGCACCGGGCTGGCGCTCCGTTCGCTGCGCGCGCCGACCGTCGTCGCCGGGTTCGGGCAGCTGTTCGTGCTGCTGTTCCTCATCACCGGGGCGTTCACGACCCAGGGCGTGCTCACGATTTTCCCCGGCCCCACCGCCTTCGGCGAACTGCAGGCCACGCTCACCGCGGCGGCTGAGCAGATCCGGACCGGCCTCCCGCCGGTCGACAGCACCCAGCCGATCCTGTGCCTCGTCACGATCGCGATCGGCCTGGTCGCGGTGCTGGTCGACACGCTCGCCGTCGCCGCGGCGGCACCCGCGGCGACCGGGCTCGTGCTGCTCTGTGTGTACGCGGTGCCCGCGGCGCTGTCGGACGACTTGATGCCGTGGTGGACGTTCGTGCTCGGCGCCGGTGCCTTCGCGTGTCTGCTCGCGCTTGACGGAAACCACCGGCACCGCCGCTGGCGCAACCGTGACGCGCCCGGCTCCGGCGGCATGCTGCGGCTCGCGCAGGCCCCGGTGGCCGTGGTCAGTTCGGCGATCGTGCTCGGCCTGCTGGGCGGCGGGATCACCATGGTCGGGACGGTCGGCAAGATCCCGTTCGGTTCCGGCCCGGGCGGCGACGGGGACGGGACCGGCGGCTTCGGCATCGCGCCGTTCACGCAGCTGCGCGGACTGCTCGACCAGGGCCAGAACACCGAACTGTTCCAGGTCCGCGGCCTCGGCCCGGATCGGCGGCTGATGCGCGCGTTCACCTTGGACACCTACACGCCGAACAAGGGCTGGGGCCTGCGCGCCGGCGGCCAGGCGCAGACCGGCGTGCTCGCGAACAGCACGCTGCCCGCCGCGCCCGGCGACGACGGCACCGGCGTGTCTCGGCAGATCCAGATCCAGCCGACGCGCTGGGTCGACAACTGGCTGCCGGTCTACGGCGCCCCGCGCGCGCTCCGGGGCGTGCCGCCGCAGTGGCTGTACGACCGGGTCAGCGGCTCGGTGTTCACCACGACGAGCGAACCCGCCCCGGCGTACGTGGAAACCGCGTCGCTGAAGGAGCCGACCGCCGCCGAATTGCGCGACGCCGCCCCGAAATCCGACGAGGTCCCCGCGCTGTACACGCGGATCGGCCAGGTCGACCCGCGCGTCACGGCGCTGACCGACCAGCTCACCGCGGGCAAGTCGAACAACTTCGACCGGGCGACCGCGCTGTGGCAGTACTTCAGCGCGCAGAACGGTTTCGTGTACGACACGAAGACCGCGGACGCCACCGACGCCGACGCGCTCGCCGACTTCATCCTCAAGGGAAAACGGGGCTACTGCGAGCAATACGCGTCGGCGATGGCGGTGATGCTGCGGGTCGCGCACATCCCCGCGCGCGTCGCGATCGGCTTCACTCCCGGCGTTTCCAAGGGCGACTACCAGTCGATCAGCTCGCAGGACGCGCACGCGTGGGTCGAGGCGTACTTCGGCGACAAGGGCTGGGTCAGCTTCGACCCGACCCCGCTCGCCGACGGCCGCGGCATCGTCCCGCCGTATCTCCAGCAGAACACCCAGAACCCGCAACAGCCCAACGCGACCGACGACCTCCCGACGGCCCCGCGCTCCGCCTCCCCGTCGACCGGCGCGTCGGCCGACAAGACCCACGACCAGGCCGCACCCGCCACCCCCGCCGACACGACCCCGGACGACAGCTGGATGACCTGGCTGGCGCTCGCCCTCGCGGTTCTGGGCGCCGCCGCCGTGGCCACGTCGTACTTCCTGCGCCGCCGCCCGCGTCCCGGCATGGCCCCGTCCGGCGTCCCGCCGGGCGCCACGCCGGACGGGAACGTGCTGGTCAGAAACCCGGTCGCCGCCCCGACCCCGTTGCACCTGGCCGCGTTGTGGCTGCCGCTGACCGGAGCGGTCCTGCTGGTCGCCGCGATCGGCCTGCTGGCCGGCACGGTGTCATGGTGGTTCGCCGCGGTGGTGGTCCTGATCCTCGCCGCGACCGGCGGCCCCGCTGCGCTGCGCGACCTGACGCGCCGCCGTCACCTCCAGACGATCGCCACGCACTCCTCCGGTGCCGCCGACGCGGCTTGGCGCGAGCTGAAGGCCGAGTGCGCGGACAGAGACCTGCCGATCTCCGACAGCGACACGGTTCGCGTGGCGGGCGGGAAGATCGCCGAACGCCACCGTTTGGACGACTCAGGCCGGGAGGCTTTGCGCACTGTGCTGGGCGCGGTGGAACGCAGCTGGTACAGCGACGAGGCGACTCCGGATGCGACGCTGGAGCCCGCCTTTGGGCAGCTGCGGGAAAGCCTGCGCCGGACGGCCCCGCTGTCGATGCGGGGGCGGTTGTTCCCTCGATCGGTCATTCGCCGACGACGGTGAGCTTCACGGGGGTCGCGTTGGCTGGGGTGTGAAGCCTGAGCCAGCGCGGCCTGGTCTTGCCTAAGCGGCGCGCGCAGATCGCGGTGGTGCATTTGCTGGGTGCGGTGGGACGAGCCAAACCATCCGGATGCGTTCCGCCGCGGCAAATCCCAGACTGCTGTCCCGCCTCAGCCTTTGCACTGCCGCGCCCTCGCCGCTCTCGGGGGCCGTTTTCCCCGAACTCCGCGCGGCCTGCTGGCTCTGATCGACCTCGGCGAATCCGCTCACCCCGGCACGCTGCGACACCTCGCCCGATCCGGTGCCGTATTCGGCCGCACCGCATGCCCCGGGGCGCGACGCAACTCCTCGTCGCGCATCCCGACCGGGCTCATGCGAGTCAGACTTGCCGCGCCCCACGCGGGGTCGAGAACCGGTGTCCCGCTAGCCGGTGCAGTCCGTGCCCGCGCACGAGAAACCGCGCTCCGCCCCGAGGGGAGAAGCGCGGATTCGCCGTCGTGCTATTGGCCTTCGAAGCGCTGGCGGAAACGTTCCTCCATGCGCTGCGTGAAGGAGCTCTTGCGGCCGGATTGCTTCCCCCCGCCGCCTCCGTCGTCATGGCTGTTCTTGCCGCCGCTGTCGCTGTGGCGCAGCGATGTCACGGCCATCATGACCCCGAAGAACATCACGAGGAACCCGAGCACGCTGACCACCGGCACGTCGGCGACCCGCAATACCGGGATCACCACACCGAGCACCAGCAGCGCAACGCCCACCACGAACAGGGCGATCCCCTGGATGCGCCGACGGCGCGCGGGTCGGCGCAACCGGGTGCCGCGCACCGTGGATGCGAACTTGGGGTCCTCGGCATAGAGCTCGCGCTCGATCTGGTCGAGCAGCCGCTGCTCATGCTCGGAGAGTGGCATCTTTCCTCCTCCGGCACAGCTGTCGCGGGCGCCGGGCCGCGCAACGTCCTGGACCCAACAGCCAACCCCAGGCGGGGTGGCACTGTCCAGGATACGAGCCCCGCGCTCGTCCGACTACCCGATCCCCGATCCGGAAATGATCGAATCGGGGGAAATCCCGCACAACGCGGGTTGACAGTGCGTCACCGCGACGGAAGTCACCCCCATCGGCGCAGTCCAGGGCCCTGCGCCGCCCCGTCGGCCTCCCCCGGGCGGGGTCCCTCGTCACGGAGAGAAACCGTCTCCGCGCCGACCACCCGCCCTGCCGACGCCCCCGCCGGGCCGATCTTCCGCCGATCGGTACCGTCCGCGATTCATTCACCCGGAGGTATCCGGGATCGGCAATTCCTCACCGCTCGAACGGCCCGGCTCCCGCTAACTCAGCGCGACCGACGAACCCTGTTCCGGGCCTTGGTCGATCGCCTCGAACCGGGCATCGATTGTCGATTGGGCGGTCATTCCGGTGAATCGCCCACGAATCCGTCGAGGCGGATGAATCCGGCTAGGCGGCCCGGCCGGACAGAGAAGCCTGCGCCCGGACGCGTGCGGGCGTGCCCGCCGCTGCCGTCCGAACGTCTGCGGTGCCAGAACGGCGACGGCCACACGCCCAGCAGGCCTGGGCTTCCCAGCGGTGCCGAGACCTCCCAGCGCGCGATCAGCTCCCGGCCCCGAAGGCGGTCTTGCCCGGGACACCGTGCCAGGCAGCGGGGGCGGGATTTCGAGGAAGGCGCGGACGGATGCTGTGCGGGCGAGCGGAAACGGGTCCCGCAGCATCGCTGCAGGGCATTGACGGGCGAAGAAGCAAGCCTCGGGGTTTCCATCCGAACAGGCCAGCCAGGGCCCGCTCTCCACCTCAGCCTCACTCCTGCACGCCCCGCCCTCAATCCTCCCGGGGAGAAAGCAGCGAAGCAGGCCGGATAGCCGCCGAGCCGAACTTCAGTCTTGCGACGTCCGCCGCTACCTCCGCGTCGCGCCATCGAGGTTCGTCGTTCGCGAACGACAGTTGCTCGCCTCCGTCGCCGGTGTCCAGGCCTTCCACTCGCACTCCGATCAGCCGGACCGCTCCCGTCGGTGCGTGTTCGGTCAGCAGCTCGACTGCCGTGCGGTGGATGTCGCGGGCCACGTCCGTCGGGGAGAGCACGGTGCGCGCTCGGGTGATCGTGCGGAAATCGGCGAACCGCACCTTGATCGAGACCGTCCTCCCGCGCAGCGCACGCGATCGGAGCGTCGCCCCGACTCGTTCGGACAGGCGCAGCAACTCCAGGCTCAGCTCGCCGCGGTTCAGGACGTCGACATCGAAGGTGTGCTCGGCTCCGATCGACTTCTCCGCCGACTCCGGTTCCACCGCCCGGTCGTCGTGGCCGTTCGCCAACGCCCACAGGTGATCTCCGACCGCTCGGCCCGCCGCGCGCCGCAGCCGGGCGAGCGGGGTGGCGGCGATGTCCGCGATCGTGTGCCAGCCGTGCTGGCGCAGCTGTTCCTCCGTCCGCTTGCCGACGCCCCACAGCGCCGACACCGGCAGCGGGTGCAGGAACTCCAGCGTCTCGGCCGCAGGGACGATCACCATCCCGTCCGGTTTGGCCATCCCCGACGCCAGTTTCGCCACGAATTTGACCTTCGCGACCCCGACCGAGCACGTGATCCCGTGCTCGGCCTCCACCCGTTCCCGAATCCGCGCTCCCAGCGCACCCGGAGTGGTCCCGAGCCGCCGCAGTGCGCCTCCTACGTCCAGGAACGCCTCGTCCAGGCTCAGCGGCTCCACCAGCGGCGTCAGCTGCCGGAAAATTCCCATGACGCCGCGCGACACCTCGCCGTACAGCCCGGGCGTCGGCTGGATGCAGACCAGCTGCGGGCACAGCCGTTTGGCGGTGGCGAACGGCATGGCCGAGCGCACGCCGAAGCGCCGCGCCGGGTAGCTCGCCGCGGCGACGACCGAGCGCGGGCCGCCGCCGGACACGACGACCGGCTGGTCCGCCAGCTCCGGCCGGGTGCGCAGTTCGCACGACACGAAGAAGGCGTCCATGTCCACGTGCAGAATCGAGCAGCCGGTGTCGTCCGGCAGCTCGGTCGCGCCCGTGGTGACGCGGTAGCGGGCCATCCCGCTCGGCAGTTCGGCGTTTCTCCCCACGCCTCCGGACGCTACCTTCCGCCACCGACAATTCCCGGCGCGCGAGCACCGGCGACCACGCTTACGGGTGGTCCGGGACGGCTACCGCGGCAGAGCGGAGCGGATCAGCCCCGCCGGGCGATGGCGTGCAAGCGGCCCGCGACGTCGCGCAGCGCGGGCACCGCCGAGGCGCTCAGCTCGAATTCGGCCAGCTCGTCCTCGCGGACCCCGCCCGGCACGACGTCCGAGATCACCCGGTCGCCCTGCAGCAGCGTGACCTCAAGGCCGGCCGCCACGAGCGAATCGGTCAGCCCGGCGCTGTCGTACCTGCGCAGTACGGTGTCCCCCGCGACGATGCCGTCCGGGCCTTCCATCAGCTGCTGCGCCTCGGAGATCCGCCCGGCCAGCGCGCGATGCAGCACGGCCGCGTTGCGGTTGGCCACCAGCACCGACACGGCGCCGCCCGGCGACACGGCCGCGGCGAGCGCGTCGAGCACGGCGCGCGGGTCGTCCACGACCTCCAGCAGGCCGTGCGCCAGCACCAGGTCCGCCGATCCGGCCTCGACGTGCGCGGCGAGTGCGTCGGAGTCGTCCGCGATCACCGTGATCCGGCCGGAGACGCCCTCCTCCTCGGCGCGGCGGCGCAGCGTCGCGAGCGCGTTCGGGTTCGGTTCGACCACGGTGACCAGGCATCCGGCCGAGGCGAACGGCACCGCCCAGCCGCCGCTCCCGCCGCCGACGTCGACGACGACCGGCTGCTCCACGCCGCGGGCGCGGGCGGCCCGCAGTTCGGCCTCGAGCGCCCGGCGAACAGCGCCCGAACCCCGGGCGGCCACGGTGTCGGTCTTCATGGCCGACAGGGTAATGGCCGCCGGTCACTTGCCGTGACCCGCGTGGCGCCGCAGCGGCGTTCGCCACCTTCCGGGCTACCGCCCCGGCGCACGGCCCGTAGGCTGTGTCGAGTGCACACGGTCGCCGTTCTCAGCCTCAAGGGTGGTGTCGGCAAAACGACGGTCGCGCTCGGTATCGCGTCGGCCGCGCTGCGTAGGGGAACCCGCACGCTCGTAGCCGACCTCGACCCGCAGGGCAACGCCACCACCTCGCTCGACCCGCCGTTCACCGACGCGACGCTCGCCGACGTGCTCGAGACGCCCGCGCGGGCCGTCCTCGAACGCGCGATCGCGCCCAGCGTCTGGAGCGAGGACATCGACGTGCTGGTCGGCGCCGAGGAGCTGGAGTCGCTCAACGAACCCGACTCCGACGGCCGCCGCCTGGAAAACCTCTCCCGCGCGCTCGACGAGCTGCACCAGCACCCGCTGCGCGAGGATCCGTACGAGCTGGCGATCATCGACTGCCCGCCGTCGCTCGGCCGGCTCACCAAATCGGCGCTCGTGGCGGCCGACAGCGCGCTCATTGTGACTGAACCCACAATGTATGCCGTCGCCGGTGCGCAGCGCGCGCTCGAGGCGATCGAACGGATCCGCGAGGACAGCAATCCGTCGCTGCGCCCGATCGGCGTGCTCGTGAACAAGCTGCGCGTGCGGTCGTACGAGCACCAGTTCCGGGTCTCGGAACTGCGCGAGAACTTCGGTTCGCTGGTGATGCCGACCGCGATCCCGGACCGGCTCGCGGTGCAGCAGGCGCAGGGCGCGTGCAGCCCGATCCACGAATGGCATTCCCCTGGCGCACAAGAGATCGCGCTGACCTTCAACATGGTCCTCGCCAAGATCCTGCGCTCCAACCGCGCCGGACGGCACCGCGTGCGCGCCGAGGAGGAAGCGGTGCAGGCGGAAGTGTCGGAAACCGCGGGCTGAACCGTGCCCGAGGGCGACACCGTATTCCTGGCCGGAAAACTGCTCGACCGCGCGCTCGCCGGGAAAACGTTGGTGCGCGGGCAGTTCCGGCACCCTGAACTGGCCACTGTGGACCTCGCGGGCCGGGAGGTGCACGGCGTCGGCACCGTCGGGAAGCATCTCTTCACGCGCTTCTCCGGCGACCTGACGCTGCACAGCCACCTGCGCATGGACGGCTCGTGGAAAATCCAGCCCGCGGGCGCGAAGTGGCCGATGCCCGCCCATCACGCGCGCGTCGTGCTGATGACCGACGACGTCCAGGCGATCGGTTTCCGGTTGCACGACCTGAAACTGCTGCCCACCGCCGAGGAGCACACTCTCGTCGATCACCTCGGCCCGGACCTGCTCGATCCACAGTGGACGGACGAGCACGCCGCGCTGGCCGCCGCCAACCTCGCCGCGAAACCGGACCGCGAACTCGGCGACGCTCTGCTCGACCAGCGGATCATGGCAGGCGTCGGCAACCTGTACAAGTGCGAGATCTCTTTCCTGCTAGGGGTTTCCCCGTGGACCCCAGTGTCCGAAGTGGACCCCGCACGAGCCGTGGCGCTCGCCCGGAAGCTGCTGGTAGCCAACGCCTGGCGGCACGAACAGGCCACCACCGGCGACCTCCGCCGCGGCCGCCGCACCTGGGTCTACGAACGCACCCGCCAGGGCTGCTTCCGCTGCGGCGGCCCGCTGCTGGTGCGCCAGCAGGGCGACGGCCAGTACCAGCGCCCGACCTGGTGCTGCCCGCGCTGCCAGCCCGGCCCCGTCCCGGCCGATGGACCGCCGCGCAAATGATGTTGCCGTATCTAGAGGTTCGCGGTTAGCGTGGCAGTACACGAGAGAGGAGGTGGTCCTAAGTTGTATTCACACAGGACTCGTGAGGTGGCTGTCCGCTAGCGGATGGCACGTGTAGGGACTTTGAGCAGCGATGCAACAAGAGCCACCTTCGGCTCATCGCCTGCTTCACGTGCTGCCTGCTGACGAATACCAGGCAGTCACCGGGTTCCCGGGGTTCTCGAGCACCGGTCCGGCTCGAGCCTGGACGCTGACGGCGTCCAGGAGGCGCCCCGGGAATTTCCATGTCCGCACGCGGCTCCGCGCGTGTTTTTTCCGCGCCAGGCGATCACCGCGGCGGTTCCTGCGGGCACGCGGAAGTCGCTAGGCTGGGAGGATGCTCAGGCCGGACTATCCGATCAGCACCGAACGCCTGCTCCTCCGCCCGTTCCGGGACGACGATCTCGATGCCCTGAACTCGTTCCAGTCCCGCGCGGACGTCGTCCGCTACCTGTACTGGGGACCGCGCAGCCGCGCGGAATCCGCAGCCGCGCTGGCGAAGCGCGTGCACAGCGCGACGCTGTCGGAGGAAGGCCAGTTCCTCGCCGTCGCCGTGGAACTCGCCGAAACCGGGCAGCTCATCGGCGACCTCAACCTCGAATACCTCAGCGCCGAACACCGCCAGGGCGAGATCGGCTTCGTCTTCCACCCCGACCACCACGGAAAAGGCCTGGCCCTGGAAGCAACGCGCGAGGTCCTGCGCCTCGGCTTCGAAGACCTGGGCCTGCACCGCATCATCGGCCGCTGCGACGGCCGCAACACCGCGTCGGCGACCTTGATGGAACGGCTGGGCATGCGCCAGGAAGCACGCCTGCGGGAAAACGAGATCGTCAAGGGCGAGTGGACCGACGAGCTGGTCTACGCCATGTTGGAAGACGAGTGGAAAGCCGGCGCCGCGAGGCGAAACTGATCCGCTCTGGTCGTGAGGGTTCCCTTCACGGACTACCGCCGCACTCGCCCGCCCGCGCCCCCAATGCGGCATTGGGTGCGTCAGACGCACCGAACGCCACATTGGGTGCATCGCATGCACCCAATGCCACGTTGGGGATCTTTCATCCTGGTTTGCCCTGATCAGGCTGGTGAACGAGCACGAGCAACGCCCAGAGCCGAGTGGTGGCGCGGCGCGGTTTGAGCCGCAACTCGCCGAAGATTCGCCAACTCTCGAGAGCCGCGAAGCCCCATCCCACGAAGCAACCCGCAGCCGATGCACCCACGATCGAGGCACCCAGCCCCTCCCCCGCACCCCGATACGAAGCCTCCCTGCGGTCTGGGGGTGCTTGTCAAGGCATCTTTCCCGCCTTGACAAGCACCCCCAGACCGTCAGCACAATCAAGCTTCGGGGTGCCCCACGCCACCGCTCAAAGCGATGTCGCCGCCAGGCGACGAGCCGCAACGCGACCCCCACCACACCAACCGAGATCCACCCCAGCCAGCCGACCCCCCATACGGCAGCATGGACGACGTGCTCTTCGACAGGATCGTCCGCCCAGCGATGTACCGGCTCGCCTACCACGACCCCGAGGTAGTCCACGAACGCACCGTCACCTTGCTGAGCCGAGCCGGGAAAACCCTCCGCCCGATCTCGAAGCTGTACCGCACCGCCGACCCCACCACCGTCCTCGGCCTGACCTTCCCCAACAAGATCGGCCTGGCCGCGGGCATGGACAAAAACGGCCGCGCCCTCCACGCCTGGCCCGCCCTGGGCTTCGGTTTCGTCGAGGTAGGCACAGTCACCCGCCATCCCCAGCCGGGCAACCCCAAGCCCCGTCTCTACAGCCTCCCGGCCACCGACGCGGTCATCAACCGCATGGGCTTCAACAACGACGGGGCCCAAGCCCTCGCCGACCGCCTGGCCGCGGACGGAAAACCCGCGGTCCCGCTGGGGATCAGCATCGGCAAGTCGAAGGTGACGCCGCTGGACGAGGCCGTCGAGGACTACCGCTTCTCGCTGCGCGCCCTGCACCCCTACGCGGACTACTTCGCGATCAACGTCAGCTCCCCGAACACCCCGGGTCTCCGTGCGCTGCAAGACAAAGCCGCGCTCGCCGAGCTGCTCGCCGAACTCCGCAAGACCGGCTCCGAACTGGGCGGCAACACTCCGCTGCTGGTCAAGGTCGCCCCCGACCTCACCGACGACGCGCTCGCCGAACTCCTCGAGGTCTGCCTGGAGCACGGCGTCGCCGGAATCATCGCGACCAACACGACCCTCTCCCGCGAAGGCATCGCCCCCGCCGAAGCCGCGCTGGCCGCCGAAACCGGCGGGCTTTCCGGCCGTCCGCTGACCCGGCGTTCGGCCGAGGTCGTCCGCTTCGTCCACGAGAAGACCGAAGGCAAGCTGCCCATCATCGGCGTCGGCGGCATCCTCGGCCCGGACGACGCCCGCCGCATGCTCGACGCCGGGGCCAGCCTCGTGCAGCTCTACACCGGCTTCGCCCTGCACGGGCCGGGACTCGTCCGCCGCGTCGGCCGGGGGCTCGCCGCCCGGTAGCACAGCGCCGAGCCCGAGTCCTCCCACGAAGACTCGGGCCCCCGCGCCGAAAGCGACCGCCCGGCCTCAGCCGGGGAACCGCGGTCCGCCAGTGCTGACGAACCGCAGGTACCCCCGCCAGGACGCGTACCGGTCCAGACCTTCCCCGCCCGCCGCGGCCGCTGGTTCGCACAGCACCGCCAGCGGCGTGCTCCCGTCTTCCAGCTCGACCCGGCCCAGCACGAACGGCGCGGCCAAGCCGGCGGCGAACCGGCCGAACGCCGCGGGAGACAACAGCCAGCGCTCGCCGTCCACGCCCGCCGAGCCGGAGATCACCCCGGGCTGCGGCGGCGTGACTCCGTCGAGCAGCACCATCCGGTAGCGCTCGGCGGTCCGGACCAGACCGCCGAACCGGGCGCCGTGCAGTTCGTCGTGCAGCGGCTGGCCGCACAGATGCGCGCCGAACACCACGACGTCGACGCTTTCGCACGGATACGGATCCGGCGACTGCTCGCCGGTCAGCACCGAAGCCAGGTCGAGCCCGATCTGGTCCTCGAACGCCCTTGTCACCACCGTGATCCCGTACGGCCGCCGGCCCCCCGGCACGGTCACCGCAGCGAGATCCAGGGCGTTCAGCGTTGCGTCCAGGACTCCGACGGTCGGCAGGAGAACCGCGTCCAGCTCCGCCAGCAGCGAGCGCGCCGCAGGGGCGTTTCCGGCCCCGTAAAGCGCACTGACGTCCACGGGGGCCAGCACGGCACCCGAAGCCTCCAGAGAGGCCGCGGCGACGTCGAACGCCCTCCTCGCGGGCAGCGGGAGGCTGGCTTCGGCGGGGATGCCGAGGCGCGGGTGCTGCCCGGCGGCGAGCCGGACGTCGGCGGGCCATTCGCGGGCCGCCGGGTCCAGACCATCGGGGCCGAGCATCGCCGCGATCGCGCGCTGGGCGGACGCGAGGCGGTGCGCGGACACCGAAACGGTCGGGCCGGGGATGAGCCCGGGCGTCGGTTTGAGGGTGAGCACGCCAGGCGGGGCGGCGATCTCGCGGGCGGCGGAATTCAGTGCCAGGTCGACGATCTCGAGTCCCACGACCGCGTTTTCCGGGTCCGCGACAGTGGTTCCGAGGACCACCGCGCCGGCGTCGGTCAGCCGCGCGAGCGCGGGCGGGCCGTCGGCGTCGGCCGCGCAGACGATTCCGGCGAGCGGCAGGTCTTCTCCGGCGTGGACGCGTTCGTCGACGGTTTTCGCCTCGACGAGCACTTCCTCCATGGTCCGCACCGAAGCCCAGAGTCCGGGGCGGTCGGCTTTCGCGAGCCGCTCGAACGCGGTGCGGACCCGCTCGTGCGAGCTGGGCGGAGGGACGGGAACAGGATCAGGTTCCGGCGGGAGCGTAGTCACGAGGGCGTCCTTTCCTCGGCGGGATCGGAGGAGTCCACTGTGTACGTCCGGCGCCGCGAACCTCAGCCCGCGACGCCGGGCCTGGCGGGTGCCAACACCGACCTCATGAGAAAAACGTTAAACCGCAGACGTTTCCGTCACCAGCAGGATCGGATTACGCGATTGTTGCGGTGTGCGGGGGAAACTCACGCACCGTCGCGGCCGGATGCGTCCGGTTGCGCCGACCGGAATCCCAAACTCGGCCATCAGGACGGCGGTTCCGCCCGATCGCTGCGATTCCCGGAGTCGTCGCGAAGCAGCAGGCCCGGACCACATTCACCCCTGGATCGGGCGTTTCGCAGCGGATTCCCCGGTCGCAAGTCAGCCCCCTGGCGCCCCACGGAACCAGGGTCAGCCGAGATCCTTCAACGCCAGCGCCAACCCGGCGAGCCGGTCCGTCGCGTCCGTCAGCGCCTCCCGCGACGTGACCATCCCGTCACTGCTCGCGGCCACCGCACGACCGGCCGCGGCGACCAAGCCGCCGTAGCCCTCGATGCCGTCGTCGAGTTGTTCGCGCAGTTTCGCGATCGCGGCCTGCAGCGCCGAACGTTCGCGCTCCGGCGCGGAATTGCGGCCCCGTTCGATCGCCTGGATCCGGTCGGCCAGGCCGCGCAGCGCACGGGCTGCCTCGTCGGCCGTCGCGCGGGCGTCGGCGACGGAAACCTCGGGAACCGCCGTGGTGCCCAGCGAAGTCGGGACCGAAAGCTGCTTCAGGAGTTCCCGCAGCGAAGCTTCCGACTCGGCCAGCCGCTCCATCGGCTCGCGCGCGGCCGAACCGGCGGCGGGCAGCGGCGGCGGGCCGCTGGGCGCGGCGGGCAGTTCGACCTTCTTGAGCTCTCGTAACCGCATCCCGGTGCGGACGCTGAACGTGCCGAACACCAGCGTCGCGAACCCGGAGAACACCGCCTGCCCGATCTCCGGACCGGCCACCGCCCCGCCGAGCAATCCGGTGGCGGTGAGCACGGTGAGGACCCCGAACAGGATCGTGACCAGCACCCACAGCGTCAGCACGCGCGAGGTGCGGCGGACCCGCCGCTGGTGCTTCGCGCTCGGCTCGTTCCAGCGCTGCCATTTCGCGCGGACCTCGGCCACCGCGGGCACCTGTCCGGCCACCGCGGAAAACGCGGCCGGGGCCGACGGGCGGCGCGGAACCGGCGGCGGGGAGACCGGACCGCGCTGGGTCCGGCCGTTCTGCTGCGGCTTCCCGCCCGCCTCGTCGGCGGGCGGGAAGTACCGCTGCAGCTTCTCCTGGGCGCGCTGGGCGTAGTCGGGCAACCGCTCGATGTGCTTCTCGAGCTTCGCGTTGAACTCGCTGAAGTCCCGTCGCTTGGTCATCCGGCCCTACCCCCTGCGCGCCGCTCGTGCCCGGCCGGTCAGGCCGGGTTCTTGCCCTGTTCCGCCTGCACGCGGGCCTGGATCTCCCGCTGGATGTCGCCGGAGGCGGCGGCCGGCTTGGCCGCACCCGCGCCCGCGGACGCGCTGCCGTCGGTGACCTGGGCGACCGAGTCGCCGCGCATCGACGCGCGGATCTGCTCGAGCCGCGAGTGGCCCGCCATCTGGGTGGCCGACTCCTGGACCTCCATCATGCGGCCCTGCACCGAGTTCTGCGCCAGCTCCGCCGAGCCCAGCGCGGTGGTGTAGCGCTTCTCGATCTTGTCCCGGACCTCTTCCAGCGACGGCGTGTTGCCCGGCGCGGCCAGCTGGCTCATCTGGTTCAGCGACGCGGAGACCTGCTCCTGCATCTTCGCCTGCTCCAGCTGCGAGAGCAGCTTGGTGCGCTCGGCCAGCTTCTGCTGCAGCATCGTCGCGTTGCGCTCGACGGCCTGCTTGGCCTGCGTCGCCGCCTGCAGCGACTGGTCGTGCAGCGTCTTGAGGTCTTCGATGCTCTGCTCGGCGGTGACCAGCTGCGCGGCGAAGCTCTCCGCCGCGGTCTCGAACTGGGTCGCCTTCGCCTCGTCGCCCTTGCTGCGGGCCTCGTCGGCCAGCACCAGCGCCTGGCGCGTCGAGGCCTGCAGCTTCTCGACCTCGCCGAGCTGGCGGTTGAGCTTCATCTCCAGCTGCCGCTGGTTGCCGATCACGGAGGCGGCCTGCTGCGTCAGCGCCTGGTGGTTGCGCTGCGCCTCCTCGATGGCCTGCTGGATCTGTACCTTCGGGTCGGCGTGCTCGTCGATCTTCGACGAGAACGCCGCCATCATGTACTTCCAGAACTTCACGAACGGGTTGGCCATCTCCTCCGCCTGCCTTCTTGCGTCCCACGGGCCCTGATTGCTTCGGGGCGGGGCGTCGCTCCCCTAGTCGCATAACGTACCGACCCCGGCGTTGGGTTCCATCGTGTCAGGTCGGCCTCCGCCGTTCCAGGCGACCCCGGGGGAATTCAGGGTCAGCCCTGACCGGCGGCCGGGACCGGCCCGGAGGGGAACCCCGCGCACGCCGACGGCCCCGGGGAGATCCCCGGGGCCGTGCAGCGAAACAGCGCCGGCGTTACGCCGCGATCGTGGACGCGAGCTTGGGCGCGCCGATCGTGGTCCGCAACGTCGTGTTCATCCGCGGCGCGGGCTGAAGCCGCAGGTCGGAGAGGTCGTCGCCGATCAGCTCCGACACCAGGCGGCCGCCTTCGAACCCGGCCTCGCCCCGGTCCGGGACAGTCTGGCCCGGCGCGGTCTCCACCTCTTCGACCGGCGCGACCTCGACCTTGTCGAGGGCCGACACGTCGGCGGCGACCTTGTGCAGCAGCTCGCCCAGCGGCAGCTCCAGCGCCTCGCAGATCGACGCCAGCAGCTCGCTGGAAGCTTCCTTCTGGCCGCGCTCGACCTCGGACAGGTAGCCGAGGCTCACCCGGGCGGCGCGGGAGATGTCACGCAGCGTCCGACGCTGGTTGGTGCGGGCATGACGGAGCCGATCACCGATCGCCTCGCGCAACAGCACGGTCATCACGCGCCTCCCTTCCCGAACTGGTGCCTCCTACGTTACCCAGAGCGGTACCCCGAGTGCAGGACTTGACACGTACGTACGCCAAGGGCGAACGCCGTTTTCAGTCTAATTGTTCCCCGAGCAGCGCGAACGCGGCGCGCACCGACGCGGTCCGGATCGTGTCCCGGTCACCGGTCTCGGCCAGCTCACGCACCGTGTCCACGCCGGGTCCGCTGAGCCCGACGTACACCGTGCCCGGGGCCACGCCGTCCTGCGGATCCGGCCCGGCGACACCGGTCAGGCCGAGGCCCCAGGTCGCCCCGCACCGCTCCCGCGCGCCCCTGGCCAGCTGCGCGGCGACGTCGGGGTGCACCGCACCGTGCTCGGCCAGCAGCTGTTCGTCGACCCCGGCGAGCGCGGCCTTCAGCTCTGTGGCGTAGACCACCAGACCGCCGCGCAGCACCGCGCTCGCGCCCGGCACCTCGGCGAGCGTGGCGCAGACGAGACCGGCCGTGAGCGACTCCGCGGCGGCCACGGTTTCCCCCCGGCGGGTGAGGGTCGCGACGAGTTCGCGCGCTTCGGTCATCACGAGCCCATCGCGCGCCGGCCGGCGGCGCGCAGGCGGATCGCGCGGATCAGGTAGTCGACCCCGGTGATCACGGTCAGCGCCACCGCGAGACCCATCAGCGCCCAGCGCACCGGGTCCGCGCCGGCCGGCAGCGGCAGCAGATAGGTCACGATCGCGACGATCTGCGCCATCGTCTTCGCCTTGCCGCCGCGGCTGGCCGGGATCACGCCATGGCGGATCACCCAGAACCGCAGCAGGGTCACGCCGATCTCGCGCACCGCGATCACGATCGTGACCCACCAGGACAGCTCCCCCAGCGCGCTGAGCCCGACCAGCGCGGCGCCGATGAGCGCCTTGTCCGCGATCGGGTCGGCGATCTTGCCGAAGTCGGTGATGAGCCCGTAGCGGCGGGCGACCCAGCCGTCGACCTGGTCGGTGGCCGAGGCGATGGCGAACAGCCCGGTGGCGATCGCGCGCCACGTGGTGTCCTCGCCGTGGCCGGTGAACAGCGCGACCACGAACAGCGGGACCAGGACGAGCCGCGAGATGGTGAGCAGATTCGCCAGGTTCAGCGTCGGGACCGGAGTCGCCTCGGGCAGCTGAGCCCCGCCCTCCGACGCGGCGCGGGGCACGCCCTCGCCAGCCCCGCTGGGCGCGGCACTCACCGGCCGGCGTCCGGTGCCGGACGGACGACCAGGTCGACGCCGGCGGAGTCGACGACCTCGCAGCGGACGATGTCGCCCACCGAGAGCGGCTTGGTCTCTTCGTCCTCGAGAATGACGCATTCCCCGTCGACCTCAGGGGCCTGGTGCGCGGCGCGGCCGACCGCGTCGTCGCCGTCCGTGCCGTCGTGCTCGACCAGCACGTCCACGAAGGTGCCGATGCGGTCCTCGGCGCGCTGCGCGGTCAGCTCCTCGACCAGCGCCGAGATGCGCGCGACGCGCTCGGCGACCACGGCCGGGTCGAGCTTGCCCTCGAAGGTCTCGGCCTCGGTGCCGTCCTCGTCGGAGTAGCCGAACACGCCGACCGCGTCGAGCCGCGCCCCGGTGAGGAACCGCTCCAGCTCGGCCAGGTCGTCCTCGGTCTCGCCGGGGAAGCCGACGATCACGTTGGTGCGGATGCCCGCCTCGGGCGAGTACTCGCGGATCTGCTCGGTGAGCGCGAGGAACGAGTCGGTGGACCCGAACCGGCGCATCCGGCGCAGCACCTGCTCGCTGGAGTGCTGGAAGGACAGGTCGAAGTAGTCCGCGACGCCCGGCGTGGTCGCGATCGCCTGCACCAGCTGCGGCCGCGTTTCGGCGGGCTGCAGGTAGGAGACGCGGACGCGCTCGATGCCGTCGACCTCCGCGAGCCGCGGCAGCAGCAGTTCGAGCGCGCGGGTGCCGTCGCGGCCGAAGTCCTTGCCGTACGACGTGGAGTTCTCGCTGACCAGGAACAGTTCCTTCGCGCCGTTCTCGGCGAGCCAGGCGGCCTCGGCGACGATCTCGTCGGGCTGGCGGGACACGAACGACCCGCGGAACGACGGGATCGCGCAGAACGAGCAGCGCCGGTCGCAGCCGGAGGCGATCTTCAGCGCGGCGACCGGGGAATCGTCGAGCCGCGTGCGCAGGACGCGCGGGCCCCAGCCGTGCTGCGCGTGCCCGGGCACCTCGACCTCGGCGGTCGCGGCGGGCCGCTGCACCGGGCTGATCGGCAGCAGCTTGCGGCGGTCGGACGGGGTGTGCGAGGCGATCGCGCGGCCGGCGACCACGTCGTCCAGCCGCGACGAGAGGTCGGCGTAGTGGTCGAAGCCGAGCACCGCGTCGGCCTCGGGGAGGCTGTCGGCGAGTTCGGTGCCGTAGCGCTCGGCCATGCAGCCGACCGCGACGACCTTGCGGCCGGTGTCGGCGGCGGCGAGCAGCGTGTCGACCGAGTCCTTTTTGGCCGATTCGACGAACCCGCACGTGTTGACCACGACGACGTCGGAGTCCTCCGGTTCGGCGGCCAGTTCCCAGCCGCCCGCGGCCAGCCGGCCCGCCAGCTCCTCGGAATCGACCTCGTTGCGGGCACAGCCCAAGGTCACGAGGGAGACACGGCGGGCGCGAGCGGAGTCAGCGGCTGGAGAAGGCACGACGTTCAGGGTAGCCGTCGCGTCCGGACCGCCCCGAGACGGAGTCGCCCAGTGCGGTGACCCGGTCTCCTCCGGCGCCGGGTTCGCCGTCCGTGAAGGGCCCCTCGAGGGAATCAGATTCCTTCAAGGAGTCCTTCACGGACGGCAAACCCGGTCGTCCGAGCGGGTCATTCCGCGGCGGACACGTCCGGGACCGTCAGCAGGGTCAGCTCCGCGTCGTCCAGCGCCTCCAAGTCGACGTCCGGGCCGGCCAGCCGCATCGCCTGCGCCCGGATCGCGCGTTCGAGCAGGCCGCGGGCCGAACGGCCGTTGGCGAAACCCGTTCCGCGGTCGAGGCCGGCCATGAACCCGGGCAGCGCTTCGACGAGCCCGGGGTCGAGCCGGTAGCCCTGTTTGCCCGCCATGGCGGTGAAGATCGCGGCCAGCTGGTCGTTGTCGTAGTCGGCGAAGTGCACCGTCGCGCCGAAGCGGGACCGCAGGCCCGCGTTGGCGTCGAGGAAGCGGTCCATGTCCGCCGGGTAGCCCGCGGCGATCACGATCAGGTCCTCGCGGTGGTTCTCCATCTGCACCAGCAGTTCGGCGACCGCCTCGCTGCCGAAGTCGGTGCCGTTCGAGTAGCTCTGGACCAGGTTGTACGCCTCGTCGATGAACAGCAGCCCGCCGATCGCCCGCTCGCACACCTCGCGGGTCTTCGGCGCGGTCTGGCCGATGTACTCGCCGACCAGGTCCGGCCGCGCGACCTCGACGAGGTGCCCGGACGGCAGCACGCCGAGCTCCCGGTAGAGCTGGCCCATCAGGCGCGCGACGGTCGTCTTCGCCGTGCCGGGGTTGCCGGTGAACACCAGGTGCCTGCTGCGCGCCCCGACCGGCAGCCCGGCCTTGCGGCGGCGCGCGTCCAGCCGCGTTTCCGCGACCAGTGCGCGGACCTGCTCCTTCACCCCGTCCAGGCCGATCATGCCGTCGAGTTCGGCCAGCAGGTCGTCCAGCCCGCGGCGCGGTCCGGCGTCGTCGCTGACCGCGACCCCGGCCTCGCCCGGCAGGTCCGCGGCCACGAGGACGGCCAGCTGGTCCGGCGGCGTGTCCGGGGCGGCGGCGAGCCGGCTGGACTGCCCGCTGATCGCGGCTTCCAGCAGGCCGCGCGCGGACCGGCCGTTCGCGAACCCGCGGCCGCGCGGGATGCGGCGGATCGCCTCGGGCAGCGCGGCGGCGAGGTCGGCGGACAGCTCGTAGCCCTGGCTCTTCGCCATCACGGTGAAAATCCCGGCGAGTTCCTCGTTGGTGTAGTCCGGGAACTCGATCCGGCCGGAGAACCGCGACCGCAGGCCGGGGTTGGACTCGAGGAACTCGTCCATCTGCTTGGGATAGCCCGCGACGAAGACCACCAGGTCCTCGCGGTGGTTCTCCATCTGCACCAGCAGTTCGGTGACGGCTTCCTTGCCGTAGTCGTCGTTGTCGTCGCGCACGAGGTTGTACGCCTCGTCGATGAACAGCACGCCGCCCGCGGCCCGTTCGCACACTTCGCGGGTCTTCGGCGCGGTCTGGCCGGTGAACTCGGCGACGAGATCGCCGCGGCCGACTTCCACGAGGTGCCCGGACGGCAGCACGCCCAGCTCGCGGTAGATCTGCCCGACCAGCCGCGACACGGTCGTCTTCGCCGTGCCCGGGTTGCCGGTGAACAGCAGGTGGCGGCTGCGGACGGCGACCTTCATGCCCGCTTCGCGCCGCCGCGCGTCGACGGCCATCTCGTCCACCATGGACCGCACGCGCTGTTTCACCGAGCCGAGCCCGATCATCGCGTCCAGTTCGGCCAGCAGCTCCGGCAGACTGCGCCGCGGTCCGGTGTCGTCCACCGCGCCCACCCCGGATTCGCCGGGCTGCGGGAGGTCGGCGGCGACGAGCGTGACCAGGTCCGCGCCGCCGTCGGTGGTCAACCGGGTGGACTGCTTCCCGATCGCCGCTTCCAGCAGCACGCGCGCGGACCGGCCGTTCGCGAAGCCGCGCCCGCGCGGGATCCGCCGGACCGCTTCGGGCAGCGCCGCGAGCAGGTCCGCGGACAGCTCGTAGCCCTGCCCCTTCGCCATCGCGCGGAAGATCTGCGCCAGCTCGTCGTTGGAGTAGTCCGGGAATTCGATGGACCCGGCGAACCGCGAGCGCAGGCCGGAGTTGGACTCCAGGAAGGCGTCCATCTCCTTCGGGTAGCCGGCCGCGAAGACCACCAGGTCCTCGCGGTGGTTTTCCATCTGCACCAGCAGTTCCGCGACCGCTTCCCGGCCGAAGTCGTCGTCCTTGTCGTTCACGAGGTTGTAGGCCTCGTCGAGGAACAGCACGCCGCCGACGGCCCGCTGGACCGCCGCGCGGGTCTTCAGCGACGTCTGGCCCACGTACTCGCCGACCAGATCGGTGCGGGTCACCTCGACGACGTGGCCCTTGGGCAGCGCGCCGAGCGCCTGGTAGATCTTGCCGAGCAGCCGGGCGACGGTCGTCTTCGCCGTGCCGGGATTGCCGGTGAGCAGCAGATGGCGGCTGCGCACGGCGACCTTCATGCCCGCTTCGCGGCGCCGCGCGTCGATCGTCATCTCCGACGTCAGCGAACGGACCCGCTCCTTGACCGCGGCGAGGCCGATCATCCCGTCCAATTCGGCGAGCAGCTCCTCGATCGAGGACCCGCCGCGCTGGCCGGCCGCGGCGACGAGCGGCTCGATGTCCGGATGGCCGATCTCGATCCGGGTGCCCGGCATCGCGCCCCGGCTGATCGCCTGCCGCGAGGCCGCGTCCAGCAGCGCCTCCACCGTGCGGGCGCTGGGTTCCTTGACGAGCGCGGCGAGGCGGTCGCGCACGTCGGCGGGCAGGCCGAACGAGCGCTCCCGGGCGAGGACGTCGAGCAGCGCGGCCGCTTCGGCGGGCCGGTCGAACCGGGGCAGCCGGTACTGCAGCATGTTCTGCACCAGGTCGGGGGCCTCGGCATTGAGCTGTTCGAGGACCTTTTCGGTGCCGTCCAAGACGATCAGGCGGCAGCTGTCCTGGTCGCGCGCGTAGTTGCGGAGCAGCCGGACGGTGCCGGCGAGGTCCTTCTCGAAGAGCGCGTCGACCCGCTCGGCGAGCATGAGCGCGGAGCCGCCGTTCTCGATCTCGTTGATCGTCGTCGGCACGGAACGCTCGATCGGGTCGTCGCCGTACTCGGCGACCAGGACGGCGCAGTCGAAGAACTCGGCGTTGTCGAACCCGACCTCGGCCTCGGTCAGCGACGCCTTCAGCGCCCGGGTGAACCGGCGCTGGCCGGTGTTCGCCTCCCCGATCAGCAGGATGAACGGGTTCGGCTGCTTGGTGCCCGCGGTCATCCGGGCCGCTTCGCGCTTCTCCCATTCGGCGTAGGCCTTCTGCCACTCCTCGTAGGCCTTTTCGTAGCGGGACTGCTCCTTGCGCTGCCACATGCGGTTGCCCGCGGCGAGCAGGTCGAGCGTGACCGACCGGCTGTGCCGCGCCATGTCGCCGAGCACGTTGTTGCCGTTGCCGTCCGAACCCGGCCGTTCCGGTTCCGGCGGCGGCGGTTCGCCGGGGCCGTTCGCGGTGCCGTGCCGGGTGGCGTCCGCCCAGGCGACCACCCGGGTGGCGCGCGTGACGAACTCGGCCATCGATTCGGTCCCGGCGACGAACATCCCCGCCTGGCCGAGGCTCTCGACCCGGATCTGCGGCGGCTGAGCGGGATTCGGGGCGCTCGCGGGGACCGGCTGCGGCGATCCCGGAGGCCCGGCCGCGGGCAGCGGCGGAGGCCCCGCGGGCGCGGCTGGCGGCTGCGGTGCCGGAGGCGCGCCGGGCGGTGGCTGCGCCGGGACTTGTCCGGACCACGGGCCGCCCTGCGGCGGCTGGTAGCCGGGCGGCGGCGGCCGGTAGCCCTGCGGCGCGGGAGGCGGGCCGCCGAATCCGTTGCCTTGCGGCGCGGCGGGTCCGGGATAGCCGCCGGGGCCGCCCTGCGGTCCGGGATAGCCCTGCGGCGGCCCCGCGTACCCGCCGGGATTGCCCTGGGGCGCGGCGAAACCGCCCGGGTTGCTCGGCGGACCCGGATACGGCGGCCGGGGTCCTCCGTTGCCGGGACCGGCGTAGCCCGGCTGGCCGCCCGGGTACTGCTGCGGCGCGCCGTAGCCCGGCGCGGGCGTGCCGGGAGCGGGCGGCGGCACGAGACGGGCCGCGCCGCGGTAGCTGGGATCCGCGGGCGGCTGCGTGTACTGCCAGTTCCCGTCCGGCAGCCTGCGCTGCCACGCCTGGCCGGGGACGAGCAGCCATCCGACGCCGTCCGGGCCGGTCAGCGCGGCCGTCCGGCCCGCCGCCGCCTCGGACTGTGCGGCCTGGAATGCGTCCCACCCTGCGCGCGTCAAAAAGACCAGCTCCCCCTCAGGTGCCCGTGCGGCGATCCCGCCGCCGCCCCATTGTGCCCAACCCGGGACGCTCCGCGACGGCTAGTCGCCGAACTCGTCCCTTGCCGCCTCGCGCGCGGTCACCACCGCAGGGCTTGTTTGAGCTGTTTGACCGCGATCGGCGCGAGTGTCGTGTTGAAGGTCGCGGACGGATGGTTGTCGTCCATGTAGACCAGCACGTTCCCGACGACCGCGCGGCAGCGCTTCTGGTCGCAGTAGTAGTCGGTGAAGTCCAGGAAGGTCACGTTGTCCGGGACGTCCTCGACCTGCTCCCACGACGGCGTCGCGGCCACCGCGGCGGACCGCGGCACCGAGCACGACGGGTCGGCCGGGCTCTTCTGCGCGACGCAGCTGGCCATGTTGAACGTGTAGCGCGGGTTGTCGCGCACGGCCACGACCGGGATGCCCGCCTTGTCCAAAGTGGACCAGACGTCGGCGAAGCCCTTCGGCGTCGTCTCGTGCGGCCCCGGCTTCGAGTTGATGGTGCCGAGCATGATCACCGCGTCCGGGCGCGTGTCGAGCAGTTCGTCGGTGACGGCCTTGTTCCAGTCGAGACAGGGCTGGTCGCCGGGCATCAGCTCGGAGCCGGACGAGTACGGGCACGCGCCCTTCAGCATGGTCGAGACTTCCCAGCCGTCGGAGACGATCGCGGGCCGGAAAGACGCGAGGAACTGCTGGATGTGCGAGTCCCCGACCAGCACGACCCGCTTCGTCGGCGGGCCCTCCGGGAACTCCGAGCAGATCTGCAGTTCCTTGTTGCGCGGCGAGATCGAGCACTGGTCCAGCGGCGTGCGGGCCCAGTCGTCGGCCAGCTTCACCGTGGGCGGCACGATCGACGGCGACGGCGTGCCGCGGTAGACGAAGCCCGGCGCGTGCGCGACCGCGCCCGGGTGGTCCGGGTCGCCGATGGCGATCTCGTAGTTCGCCCGCGCGCTGCTCACGCCCTGCCAGACGCCGCTCGCGACGAGCACCGGGGCCAGCGCCAGCACGCCGAACCGGTAGGCGCCCCAGCGTTTCGCGGTGCCGATCTTCGACAGCCGGATCGGGTTTTCGATCAGGTGGTAGGTCAGGATCGAGAGCAGGAACGACACGCCGACCACGAACGCGCCGCCGAGCAGGCCGACCGCCACCCGGTCGCGGACGATCAGGTAGAACACCAGCACCGGCCAGTGCCACAGGTACAGCGAGAAGCTGAGGTTGCCGACGTAGCCGAGGAATTTCGAGCTGAGCCAGCGGTCCGCGCCGAGCACGCTGCCGGTCTGCCCGGCGACCAGCACCAGGCCCGCCGAGACGGTCGGCCACAGCGCGATCCAGCCGGGGAACACGCTGTCGACCTCGAGCAGCACGCCGCACAGCACCAGCCCCGCGACGCCGACCCAGCCGAGCACGATGCGCAGCAGGCGCGGCAGCGTGACCTGGTCGAGGAACATCGCCATCAGGCCGCCGAGCGCGAATTCCCACACCCGGGTAAGGCCGTGGAAGTAGGCCAGCGGCTGGTCGGCGGCGGTGAGGTACACCGAGTACGCGAGCGAGGCGGCGAACAGGACGATCAGCAGCAGGTTCACCGTGCGCCGCAGCGACCAGCCGAGCCGGCGCACGAGCAGGCCGAGGCCGACGAACAGCAGCGGCCACAGCACGTAGAACTGGCCCTGGATGGACAGCGACCAGAAGTGCTGTACCAGGCTCGCGCTGTTGTGCTGGGCGAAGTAGTCCACCGAATCGGCCGCGAGCTGCCAGTTCTCGTAGAACAGCGCCGACGCGACGACCTCGCGGATGGTCTGGAACCAGCGGTCCTGCGGCAGCAGCAGCTGGGACACGACCACGACGGTGAGCAGCACGGTCATCGCGGCCGGGAAGAGCCGTTTGATCATCCGGGCCCAGGTGGCGCGCAGCTCGATGCGGCCGCGCAGCAGCGCCCGGTAGAGCTGCCCGGTGATGAGGAACCCGGAGACGAGGAAGAACACGTCGACGCCGCCGGAGATCCGGTCGAACCACACGTGGTAGACCACGACCAGCACCGAGGCCAGCGCCCGCACGCCCTGCAGCTCGGGCCGGAACCGCGCTTGCGCGCTCGGCCCGGCGGGAGGTTTGCCGGGCCGTTCCGGGGCAGCCACCGTGGTGCCGGACATGCAGGTTCCTCCCGGGGGCCGGCGGCGGGCCGGGCCGCCGACTACTGGTCATGTGCGTCCACTAGCTATACGTGACGGCTCGCGGCGTCACGCATCCGGGGTCCCCCGATGGAGCCGCTCGGCGCGGCCGGTCCTCGCGGTCGTTATCTTGACCAGGTGCCCGATTCCCGCTCCCCGTCCGTCCGCCGCGCGCGGATCGCCGACGTCCGCAAGATCAAGGCCCTCGTCGATTCCGACGCGGGCCGCGTGCTCCTCGAGAAAGATCTGGTCACGCTCTACGAGGCGGTGCAGGAGTTCTGGGTCGCGACCGACGAGGAGAACGGCACCGACGACGTGCTGGGCGCGGCCGCGCTGCACGTGCTGTGGGAGGACATCGGCGAACTGCGCACCGTGGTGGTCGACAAAGCGGCGCGCGGCCGCGGGATCGGCCGCGCGCTGGTCGGCAGGCTCGTCGAAGAGGCCCGCGAACTGGGGTTGAAGCGGCTGTTCGTGCTGACGTTCGAGACGTCGTTCTTCTCCGGGCACGGATTCGTCGAGATCGACGGCGCCCCGGTGTCGCACGAGGTGTACGAGGAGATGCGGCGGTCGCTGGACCCGGGCGTCGCGGAGTTCCTCGACCTGCCTTACGTCAAGCCGAACACGCTCGGGAACTCGCGGATGCTGCTCGAGTTCTGAACGCCGTCAGGAGAACCGCACGAGGATGTGGTTCCCCGACCCGTCCACCGCGGCCAGCTTCACCGTCGTCCCGGCGAACGTGGTCGCGTCCGGACCCTGACGGCCGGTGTGCAGCTGGACGGACGTGTGCTCGCCCCGGTGTCACGAAGAAATGCCGCACTCGCCGACCCGGGGCATCCCGAGAACTCCCGGACGCTGCTCGAATTCCGAGCCCCTCAGGAGAACCGCACCAGGATGTGGCTCCCCGACCCGTCCACCGCGGCCAGCTTCACCGTCGTCCCCGCGAACCTAGTCGTGTCCGGACCCTGACGGCCGGTATGAAGCTGGACGGACGTGTGCTCGCCCCGGCCCGGTTCAGTGAGGACCAGCGCCACCACGGCCTCCCCCGCCACGAAGCATTGCCTGCCCGGCTTGCAGCGCGAATCCGAGACCAGCTGGCGGTAGCGCACGGTCAGGTCCCGTCCGGCGACCTGCACCTCCTGGCCGGGCGTGAGCGCCACGTTTCCGCCCGGATCAGCGGCCGGCGGGCGCGACGGTGTCTGCGCGATGGCGGCCGTTCCGCCCGCGCACCCGGCCAGCGCGGCGGCCGTCCCGATACCCAGTGCGAGCTTCTTGAGGTCCATGCGCAGTGGACGGGCCGGACGCGCCGCCGGGTTGCACGCGCGGCTCAGAAGTCTTCGTCCTCGCCGCCGGCGGGCGAGCCGCCCGCGTCGGAGCCGCCGCGGATCATGAACAGCACCGACTCCAGTTCCTCCGGCTTGATCAGCACGTCGCGGGCCTTCGAACCCTCCGACGGGCCGACCACGCCGCGGCTTTCCAGCAGGTCCATCAGCCGTCCGGCCTTGGCGAAGCCGACGCGGAGCTTGCGCTGCAGCATCGAGGTCGAGCCGAACTGCGACGTGACGATCAGCTCGGCGGCCTGCAGCAGGACGTCGAGGTCGTCGCCGATGTCCGGGTCGATCTCCTTCTTCTCGCCCGCCTTGGCGCTGGTGACGCCCTCGTTGTAGTCCGGCTGCGCCTGTTCCTTGGCGAAGTTGACGACCGCGGCGATCTCCTCGTCGCCGACGAACGCGCCCTGGATGCGGACCGGTTTCCCGGCGCCCATCGGCAGGTAGAGCGCGTCGCCCATGCCGATCAGCTTCTCCGCGCCCGGCTGGTCGAGGATGACCCGCGAGTCGGTGAGCGACGACGTGGCGAACGCGAGCCGCGACGGCACGTTGGTCTTGATCAGGCCGGTGACGACGTCGACCGACGGCCGCTGCGTCGCGAGCACCAGGTGGATGCCCGCGGCACGGGCCTTCTGGGTGATCCGGACGATCGCGTCCTCGACGTCGCGCGGGGCGGTCATCATCAGGTCGGCCAGCTCGTCGACGATCGCCATGATGTACGGGTACGGCTGGTACTCGCGTTCGCTGCCCGGCGGCGCGGTGATGTCGCCGGAGCGGACCTTGGCGTTGAAGTCGTCGATGTGCCGGACCCGGTTGGCCTGCATGTCCTGGTAGCGCTGCTCCATCTCCTCGACGAGCCAGGCCAGCGCGGCGGCGGCCTTCTTCGGCTGCGTGATGATGGGCGTGATCAGGTGCGGGATGCCCTCGTACGGGGTCAGCTCGACCATCTTCGGGTCGATCAGGATCATCCGGCATTCGGCGGGCGTCGACCGGGCCAGCAGCGACACCAGCATGGAGTTCACGAAGCTCGACTTACCGGAACCGGTGGAACCGGCGACCAGCAAGTGCGGCATCTTCGTGAGGTTCGCGGTGACGAACTCGCCCTCGATGTCCTTGCCGAGCCCGATCAGCATCGGGTGGTTGTCCTTGACCGTGGTCGGCGCGCGCAGCACGTCGCCGAGGCGCACCATCTCGCGGTCCGAGTTGGGCACCTCGATGCCGACCGCGGACTTGCCCGGGATCGGCGCCAGGAGGCGGACGTTGTCGGTGGCCACCGCGTAGGCGATGTTCTTGGTCAGCGCGGTGATCTTCTCGACCTTCACGCCCGGGCCGAGCTCGACCTCGTACCGGGTGACCGTCGGGCCGCGGGTGAAGCCGGTGACCTGCGCGTCGACGTTGAACTGGTCGAGGACGCCGGTGATCGCCTCGATCATCTGGTCGTTGGCCTTGCTGCGGGACTTCGGCGCGTCGCCGAGCTTCAGCAGGTCAGGCGGCGGGAGCGCGTAGTCGCCCTCGACGGTGCGGGTGACCGACAACGCGGGTTCCGGAGCCTTCTTCGGCTTCTTCTCCGGCACGTCGGCAGGCGGCGCGACCGGCTTCGGCGGCCGGATCGGCGTGGCCGGTTCGGCGAGCGCGGCGTCGATGTCGAGCTGCTCGCCGTCCTTGTCGGCACTGGCCTGGCGGCGGCGCGACGGTTTGCGCAGCCGGACGGACTTCGGGTCGGCCTCAGGTTCGGGTTCGGGCTCGTCGTCGTGCTGACCGGCCTCGTATTCGGCCAGCTCGTGCTCGTCGAGGCCCCAGGTGCGCAGGCGGTGCGGGATGTCGCGCACCGGCGTGCCGGTGAACACGAGGACGCCGAACAGCAGCGCGAGGATCAGCAGCGGCACCGCGACCCAGGTGGTGACGCCCTTGGTGAGCAGCCCGCCGGAGAACGCGCCGAGAATGCCGCCCGCGTACATGCGGCCGTCGTTGGTGTCCGGGAGCGCAGTGAAGATGTGCAGCATCCCGAGCACGGACAGCACGACCAGCAGCGTGCCGATCACCATCCGCGGCCGGGTCTCCGGACTCGGCTCGGACCGCATCAACGCGACCGCGACCACGAGCAGCACCAGCGGCAGCGTCACCGCTCCCGCGCCGAGCACCGTCCGCGTCGCGATCTCGACCCCGGCCCCGATCGGCCCGGCCGCCCGCCACCAGACGCCGACCGCGGCGACGATGGCCAGCGCGATCAACCCGAGAGCGAGCCCGTCGCGCCGGTGTTCGGCCTCGAGCTCCCGCGTGCGCCCGACCGTGCGAGCCAGCGAACCGACGCCCTTGGCCACGAGGTTCCAGGTGCTGCGCACGCCGCGCCCGAACGCGCCGTTCTTGCGCCGGGGAGCCGGGCGCCGGGCACTGGACGTCCGCGGCCGCGAACTGCCCCTGGTCGAACGGCCTTTCGACGACCTGCTCGACGCGGCGGCCCGAGACTTCGCCGGCGTACGCGAACTACGCGCCGGTGCCTTCCCGCCGCTTCCCGCAGTGCTCCGCTTTCTCGTCGCCGACCCAGCCATGCCTCCACGGTAACGGGCGAGGACCGATAGTCACATGTGCCACTCGCAGCGCACCCGAAACAATCGTCCCGGATCACAGTGGATCTTGTGGAAGCGTCGGGGTTCCCCTGGGAAGGCGAGGTCCCTCCATGCCCAGCCCTGCCGAGATCGTGCGACTGCTTGCCGAACGGACCGTTTTCGCTGCGGCACCTCGGGGTACGGGGCGGTACCACTACCTCCGCAAGTCCGGATGGGCCGGGCATAGCGACCGGACCGCTTCGGGGCGGGTTCTGTCGGCGAGCACTCGGTTCTTCGAGCGCGAGGACTGGATCGCCGCGGACGGTTCGGGGCGGTTGCTGGTGACGCAGGATGGGACGCCTGTGCGGCCCAGCGGCTACTTTCCGCCGGGCGGGTTGATGGGCGACTTCCTGCGGGGCCGGGATCTGCCGTCGGTGAGCGCAGAGCTGCGGCGGCGGATTAGTCCGGCTGGAGTGGTCAAGGCTTTCAACACTGTGTGGCTGACTCAGGTGGTGACGCCTGAGCTGCAGCGATTGCTGCTCTTGTGGTTGGCGGACCAGCCCGGGCTGGTCTTGGAGGACGCGGAGGTGCCGGGAGTTGTGGTGAGTGCCCCGGATTCGGCGCGGGCTGGGACGCGGCAGCTGGTGTTCGATTCGGAGACCGGGATGTTGCTGCAGACCCGGGACGTCGACGGTGCGACGGTGTCGGGCTGTACGAGGTGGCTGGAGTCCGGGTATACGGAGTCCACTGAGTTGCGACCGGCTGAGGTTTCCTGACCAGCGACAACCGCTCAATCCCCGCCCATGAATCCGGGTGCGCGGCCGCTCTCCTTCCGGACATTCGTGCCGTAACAGCTCGCGTGATCAACGCGACCCATCGAAGCACTCTTCGACCGGGCTTGGAGCAAGCATGACCATCCGGACTCTCTTCGGCCTCGTCCTCGGCACAGCGACGCTGACTGTGCTGCTCAGCTCGTGCGGCAACAATGCGCCCGCTCCAGCGACTCCCGCTCCGCCGACTTCCCGTCCGTCGGTTTCCGAACCAGCGTCCCCCGTGGCCGACTCCCCTGCGCCCGCGAGCGTCGCGGCGGTGCCGACCACCAGCGCGATGGCAGCGGACACCTACTTGAAGAAATCCGTCGGGCAGGTCTGGGGCACCCGCGACCCCGGCACCGGCGAACCGCGCATCACCGCGTGGCTGACCAAAATCACCGTCGACCCGGCCTGCGACCGGCCCGGAACGCGCAAGCCGGGCATGCACACGCTGGTGCTCGACTTCACCGTCCAGATGCCCGCCGCCGGCGGCGACCCGTCCGACATCTACGCCTTCGGCAATGACGTGCTCAACGAGACCCGGTTCTCGACCCGCGGCGAGGACGGCTTCACCAACCAGGCCGAGTACAACAGTCCATGCAAATGGCGGGTCAAGCAGCTCCCGTTCCAGTTCGCGCCCAGCAGCAAGTACACAGGTCAGCTCGTGGTCGACACCCCCAATCCGCACGGCATGCTCCTGCTCACCGCCGCCAACGGGTACCTGAACGGCAGCCTCGGCTGGGAATGGGACTACTGACCGCGAACCAAGCCCCTCCGCACGCGCTCTGAGCAGCTACAACAGCATCCGAAGCCCACACCGCCCCCACCGCACCGAGAACCGCGTTGCCGCAGGTGGCTCCGCCCGTGAAATGCTCTGCTCATGTTCGCGCTCCAACAGGACGAGGCTCCGCGCCGTGCCCCCGCGATCTGGCGGACGATGCTCAACCTCGACCGAGGGCTGGTGAATCTCGTCGGGCGGCTCACGGTCACCGGGGCGGTGCCGCGGGAGCTTCGGGGGAAGCCGTTGCTCATGGCGGCCAATCACATCGGCGTGTTCGACGCCTTCGTGCTCATGGCGGCGTGCAAGCGGATCGGCATCAATCCCCGGTTCATGCTCGCCGGCGGGATTCTCGACGCGCCGGTGATCGGGCCCGCGCTCAAGGTCAGCGGGCATTTGCGCGTGGACCGGGCCAAGGCAGCGACCGCGATCGGGCAGTTCGCCGAAGCCGCGGAGGCGTTGCGGACCACTCGCGAGCCGATCGTCGTTTATCCCGAGGGACGGATCAGCCACGACCCGGGGCTGTGGCCCGAGCGCGGCAAGACCGGGGCGGCGCGGCTCGCGCTCGCCGCGGGCGTGCCGGTGATCCCGATCAGCCAGTGGGGCGCGCACGAGGCCGTCTACTGGGGCACGGAGACGGTGAACGGGCCCGCGGACCTGCTGCCGCTGGCGAAGTCCGGGTTGAGCGCGCCGTTGCGGCGGCCCAGGTTCAAGGTGCACTTCGGCGCGCCGGTGGACCTCTCCGACGTCGAGCCGGAGCGGCCCGGCGCGGGCGTTCGCGCGCACGCCAAGATCATGCAGGCCATCACGGACGGCCTGGTTCCGTTGCGCCGCCACGAACCCATCCGCCCGCGCTTCTACGATCCGACCCGGCCGACCGACACGGTCAGTCCCTGGAAGCCGCAGCGCTGAGTCCGGATCGTGGGACGCCTCGCTGAGCCCGGCTAGGGTCGCGAGGTGTGAGCACCCGCATTCTGGTCGTTTACTACAGCGCCACCGGGAACACCGCTGCCCTCGCCGGCGCGCTCGCCGAGGGGGCGGGCGAAGCCGGGGCGGAGGTCCGCGTCCGCACCGTGGCCGAGACCGCGCCGCCGGAAGCGATCGCGAGCAATCGGCGCTGGCAGGCTTGGGTCGATTCCGGGCCGCACCACGAACTCGCCGCGCTGGCCGATCTCGAATGGGCGGACGGGCTCGCGCTCGGCAGCCCCACCCGGTTCGGCGGGCCCGCCGCGCAGCTGAAGTCCTTTGTGGACGCCACGGGCGGCCTGTGGGCGCAAGGGAAACTGGCCGACAAGGTGGCGACGTCGTTCACCTCGGCGTCCACCGCGCACGGCGGCCTCGAAGCGACCGTGCTGGCCATCAACAACATCTTCTACCACTGGGGCGCGATCGTCCTCCCCCTCGGCTACGCGGACCCGCACCTCATGGAGTCCGGCAACCCGTACGGCGGCTCGTTCGTCTCCCGGAAATCCGCGGCGCCGGACGGCACCGCACTGCAGGCACTGCGGATTCAGGGACGGCGGCTGGCGACGATCACGACACACGTCGCGACGGGCCTGACTGTGCCGATCATTACTAATCCGACCACAGCCACGGCCGAATGGCTTTCGTAGCAACGGTTACGTGCCGCGGTCGGGGTCGGCCTACTTTTGGTCGGATTAGTAAAACCGGGGAATAACTCAGTTTCGCTCGGTCGTCCCGCTCCGTAATGTCGCGCGCGTGACCACCGAACTCCCCGTCCTGGAACAACCCCGGGTGATCCACCGCGGCCGCGGGCTGTCGCTCGTCCTGCTCGCCGCGGTCTTCTTCAGCACCTCCGGGACGCTCGCGAAACCGGTCATGGGCGCGGGCATGACGCCGGAACAGGTGGCGGTGCTGCGAATCGGGACGGCGGGAGTCCTGCTGCTGATCGGCACCGCGCTCTTCGCGCCGCACACGTTGCGCGTCCGGCGCGGGGAATGGCCGATGCTCCTGGCGTACGGGGCGCTCGGCGTGGCCGGTACGCAGCTGCTGTATTTCATTGCCGCGCAACGGATCCCGGTCGGCATCGCGATCCTGCTGGAGTTCCTGTCGCCGGTGCTGATCGCGTTGTGGGTGCGCGTGGTGCGCAAGAAACGGCTGCCGCGCATGCTGTGGTTCGGGATGGCGGTCGCGATGGTCGGGCTGGCGCTGGTCGCGCAGGTCTGGCAGGGGCTGCGGCTCGACGCGATCGGGCTGCTGGCCGGCCTCGGCGCGGCGCTCTGTTCGGCCGGGTACTTCCTGCTCGGCGAACGCGCGGTTGCCGACCGCAAACCGCTCGGGCTGGTCACCTGGGGCATGGTGATCGGCGGGGTGCTCGTGAGCGTCGCCGCGCCGCCGTGGACGCTGCCGCTGGGGATGGCGGGCCAGACCGTCCCCTTCGGAGCGTGGGCCCCGCCGCTGTGGCTGCTGCTGCTCGGCCTGGTGATCCTGTCGACGGCGATCCCGTACGTCGCGGGGATCTCCGCGCTGCGCCACCTGCCCGCCTCGGTGGCGAGCGTGGTCGGGCTGCTCGAACCCGTCGCGGCGGCGGCGTTCGCGTGGGCGCTGCTCGGCGAAGCCCTCGCCTGGCCGCAAGCGGTCGGCGCCGCGCTGCTGCTCGGCGGCGCCTACCTGGTCCAACGACAGACCGCTGAGGTCGCCTGACTCCCTCTCCGGACGGAGACGGGAACCAACCTCGAGCGGGATGTGTCCTATCCGCGGGCCCGCCACACTGGAGCGAGCCGCACGAGACACCTGGGGGATCTCATGGACCACCGACCGAGCCGGGCCGAACAGCGCAGAGCCCGCAACGCGCTCGCCCGCCAGGCAGCGATCGTCGTGATGGCGTTGCTGCTGGCGGGCGCGCGGCGCTGAATCAGACCGGGATGACCGTCGGCACGATCATCGGCCGCCTGCGGTAGGTGTCGGCGACCCACCGGCCGACGACCCGGCGCACCGCCTGCGCGATGCGGTGGGTGTCGGTGATGCCCTCGGCCTCCGTCCGCGCCAGCTCCATCTCCACGAGCGGCACGACGGCGTGCAGGGCCTTCGGGTCGTCGGAGAAGCCGCGGCCGGAGATCGTCGGGCTGCTGACCGCGCGGCCGGTGTTCGAGTCGATCACCACGGTGATCGCGATGAACCCGCCCTCGCCGAGCACCAGCCGGTCGGACAGGGTCGACTCGCCGACGTCGCCGACGGACAGCCCGTCCACGTACACGTGCCCGACCTCGACCCGGCCGGTGCGCGAGGCCTTGCCGTCGACCAGGTCCACGACCACGCCGTCCTCGGCGATCACCACGTTGTCCGGCGCGACGCCGGTGCGGATCGCGAGCTCTCCGTTGGCGCGCAAGTGTTTCCACTCGCCGTGCACCGGCATCACGTTGCTCGGCCGGACCGCGTTGTACAGGTACAGCAGTTCGCCCGCGGACGCGTGGCCGGACACGTGCACCTTCGCGTTGCCCTGGTGCACGACGTTCGCGCCGAGCCGGGTCAAGCCGTTCACGACGCCGAACACCGCGGTCTCGTTGCCCGGGATCATCGAGCTGGCCAGCACGACGGTGTCGCCCGCGCGGATCGAGATCTGCCGGTGCTCGCCGCGGGCCATCCGCGACAGCGCCGACAGCGGCTCGCCCTGCGAACCGGTCGACACGAACAGCACCTTGCTCTCGGGCAGGTTGCTCGCCTGGTCCAGGTCCACGAGCAGGCCTTCCGGCACGTTCAGCAGGCCCAGTTCGGCCGCGATGCCCATGTTCCGGACCATCGACCGGCCCACGAACGCCACCCGGCGGCCGTGCCGGACGGCGGCGTCCAGCACCTGCTGCACGCGGTGCACGTGGCTCGCGAAGCAGGCGACGATGACGCGCTGGTCCACGCGCCGGACGACGTCGTCGAGCACCGGGCCGATGTCGCGCTCGGGCATGACGAACCCGGGCACCTCGGCGTTGGTCGAGTCCACGCAGAACAGGTCCACGCCCTCGTCGCCGAGCCGCGAGAAGCCCGCGAGGTCGGTGAGCCTGCCGTCGAGCGGCAATTGGTCGAGCTTGATGTCGCCGGTGTGCAGCACGACGCCGGCCGGCGTGCGGATGGCGACCGCGAGCGCGTCCGGGATCGAGTGGTTCACCGCGAAGAACTCGAGGTCGAACGCGCCGACCTTGCGCTTCTCCCCCTCGCGCACCTCGATCAGCTTCGGCCGCTGGCGGTGCTCCTTGGCCTTGGCCGCGAGCAGCGCGTTGGTGAAGCGCGAACCGTAGATCGGGACGTCCGGGCGCAGCCGGAGCAGGAACGGGACGGCACCGATGTGGTCCTCGTGCCCGTGGGTGAGCACGAGGCCGTCGATGTCGTCGAGCCGGTCCTCGATCGCGCGGAAGTCCGGCAGGATCAGGTCGACGCCCGGCTGGTCGTCCTCGGGGAAGAGGACGCCGCAGTCGACGATCAGGAGCCTGCCGTCGTATTCGAAGACGGTCATGTTGCGCCCGACCTCGCCGATGCCGCCGAGCGCGACGACGCGCAGGGCTCCCTCGGGAAGGGCGGGCGGGAGGTGCGTCGGGCCGGGTCCGGCGGGAAGTGAGGTCACCGGGGCATTGTCCCAACGCTGGTGTGCGAGGTGGGGGCGGTGTAGGCCGCCTGCGAATCTGCTTGTGCCACCCGTGCACCATGCCAGTCCGAGGCCGCGCTGTCCTCCAGCGGCACGCCGCCCTGGGCGAGATCGGCCGCGATCTGCTCGAACTGGTCGTCGAACGGGGCCACGATCGGCAGCCGCGGGTCGCCGATGTCGAACCCGCGCAGCCGCAGCGAAGCCTTGCTGAACGCCACGCCGCCGACCCGCGACATCGCCCGCAGCACCGGCAGCATCGCGCGGTGGTTCGTGCGCGCGGTGGACGTGTCGCCCGCCTCGTAGGCCTCGATCATCGCGCGGATCCGGCCCGCCACGACGTGCCCGATCACGCTGACCACGCCGACCGCGCCGACCGACAGCCACGGCAGGTTCAGCCCGTCGTCGCCGGAGTAGTAGGCGAGGTGGGTGTTCGCGATGACCTCGGAGCCGGCGATCAGGTCGCCTTTGGCGTCCTTGACCGCGACGATCCGCGGGTGCTCGGCCAGCCGCTGCAGCGTGTCGACCTCGATCGGCACGATCGAGCGCGGCGGGATGTCGTAGAGCATGACCGGCAGCTCGGTCGAATCGGCGACCGTCGTGAAGTGCGCGTACAGCCCGGCCTGGCTCGGCCGCGAGTAGTAGGGCGTGACGACGAGCAGGCCGTGCGCGCCCGCCTCGGCGGCGGCTTGCGCCTGCTCGATGCTGTGCGCGGTGTTGTTGGTGCCCGCCCCCGCGACGACGGTCGCGCGGTCGCCGACCGCCTCGACGACGGCGCGGACCAGGGCGGCCTTCTCCTCGTCGGAGGTGGTCGGGCCCTCGCCGGTGGTGCCGTTGACGACGAGGCCGTCGTTGCCGAGGTCCACGAGGTACTCGGCCAGTTCCTGGGCCCGCTTCACGTCCAGCGCCCCGGCTCGGTCGAAGGGGGTCGCCATCGCGGTGAGCACGCGGCCGAACGGACGTCCGGGCGCGGCGGCAGGTGAGGTGGACATGGCCACGACGGTACCTCGTCGGAGCGCCGAACCCGGCCTCGACCTGGTGTGCCACCGGCAACTTCGGAGAATTTCCGCCGCCGCGCCGCTCCCGGCGGAACTTCTCGCGCGGCTACTTGACCTTGGCGGTGATCTGCGCCGGGATCTGGTCGTTGTTGGCCCGCGAGAGGACGCAGTAGATCTTGCGGTTCGGGCCGCTGCTGCTGTCGCTGTCCGGCTGGACCTGCCATCCCTGCTGGGTCGGCACGATCGCCCGGTACGACAGCCCGGCGCGCTGCTGCGGCGGCACCACCGAGGAGTGGAACGTCGCCGCGCAGCGGGCCTCGGCGGCCCGGCTGATGTCCTCCAGGCCGGGATACGGGGCGACCGTCGCGTCGTCGTTGCTCCAGTTCTCCAGCGGCAGCGGGTCGGCCGCGTCGTAAACCTCGAGCGTGTGGTTCTTCTTGCAGTCGACGTTGTTGTCCGAGCTGATCACCACGCCCGGCTGGACGACCGCGTTGTAGCAGATCTCGTACGAGGAGAACTTGGCTTTGAGGTAGCCGTCGGGACCGTAGGTGACCGTCTCGGCCTGCTGCTCGTCCTTCTTCGGCGACCACACCGGCTTGCCGAGGAAGAACCCGCCGACCAGGGCCGCGATCACCAGCACCGCGATCGCGCCCGCCCACAGGCCGCGCCTGCTCTTGCCGTCCGGCTTCGCCGCCAGCCGGGTCGGCTGCCCGCCGACGCGGGTCTCCTGCTGCGGCATCACCGCGGTGGCCGGACGCTGCTGCGGACCGGTGGCGTGGGCGAGCTGCGCCCGCGCCTGCGCCGCGGTGAGCCGGGCTTCCGGGTTCGCCACCAGCAGGCCGAGGATGACCGCGCCGAGCGGACCCTGCACGCGGGTCAGGTACGGCACCTCGGTCATGATCGCGTGCAGCGTGGCGGCGGTGGTGGGCCGTTCGAACGCGACGATCCCCTCGACCGCGAAGTACAGCGTCGCGCCGAGCGACCACAGGTCCGATTCCGGCATCGCTTCGCGGCCCTCGACCCGCTCCGGGGCCATGAACGCGGGCGAGCCGACGATCATCCCGCTCGTGGTGAGCCGCGGGTCGTCGATGGCGTGCGCGATGCCGAAGTCGGTGAGCTTCACCCGGCCGTCCGGCGCGACCATGATGTTGGCCGGCTTGACGTCGCGGTGCACGATCCCGGCGGCGTGCGCGGCCTGCAGCGCCGACAGCACCCGCTCCCCGATCACCGCGGCCTGCTGCTCGGGCATCGGGCCGTGCGTGCGCACCAGGTCGGCGAGCGTGGGCGCCTCGACCAGTTCCATCACGATCCAGGTGGTGCCCTGGTCGGTGACCACGTCGTAGACCGTGACGACGGCCGGGTCGTTGAGCCGCCCGCCCGCGCGCACTTCGCGCAGGATCCGCTCCGAGAACACCGCGGCGCCTTCAGCTTCGGGCAGCCGCAGCTCTTTGATCGCGACCTGCCGCCCGATCACCTGGTCCTGCGCGCGCCACACGATGCCCATGCCGCCGCGGCCCAGTTCGCCGAGCAGCAGGTAGCGGCCGGCCACCACGCGGCCGGCGGGGGCCGTGCGGTTCGGGTCGTGCGGGCGGGTCTGTTCGTCGGTCACGGGGTCGGGCTCCTCGGTCGGCTTCGCGCAGATGCTAGTCCGACCGTCCGGCAGCCTTGCCGGTTCCGTCCGGTTAGGACAGCGTCAGCCGGTGAAGGTGAGCACGATCAGCACGACGTTGAGCAGGATGATCACCGCCGCGATGACGGCGGCGAGCACCGTGGTGGTCCGGCGGTTGACGTCCGTGCCCATGAGTCCGCGGTCGGCGGTGAGCCGGATCAGCGGCACGAGCGCGAACGGGATGCCGAACGACAGCACCACCTGCGAAACCACCAGCGCGGCACTCGGATCGGCGCCCAGCGCCAGCACGACGATCGCCGGAGTGAGCGTGACGAGCCGCCGCACCACGATCGGAATCCTCTTGCGCAGCAAGCCTTGCATGATCATCGCGCCCGCGTACGCGCCGACCGAGGTCGACGCCAGCCCGGACGCGAGCAGCCCGATCGCGAACAGCAGCGCGACCCCTGGCCCGAGCGCGGCGGCGACCGCGCCGTGTGCGCCTTCGATGGTGTCGACGCCTTGCTGGCCTTGGAGATTCGTCGCGGCCACGAGCAGCATGCCGAGGTTCACCGCGCCGGCGAGCAGCATCGCGAATCCGACGTCGTAGCGGGTCGCCCGCAGCAGCCGCCTGCGCCGTTCGGGTTCGGGTTTGCCGTGCCGGTCGCGGACCAGTCCGGAGTGGAGGTACACCGCGTGCGGCATCACCGTCGCGCCGAGCATCGCGGCCGCGATCAGCACGCTGTCGCCGCCGCTGAAACGAGGGATCAGGCCGTTCGCGATCCCGGCGGCCGACGGCGATTCGACGAACAGGCTCGCCAGGAAACCGACCGCGATCACCACCAGCAGGCCGGTCACGACGCGTTCGAACGGGCGCTGTCCGCCGCGGTCCTGCACCGCGAGCAGCACCAGCGACACGAGCCCGGTGATGAGCCCGCCCGCGACCAGCGGGAGCCCGAAGAGGAGGTTGAGCGCGATCGCGCCGCCGACGACCTCGGCCAGGTCGGTGGCGATCGCGACGATCTCCGCCTGCGCCCAGTACGCGAGCCGCGCCCGGCCGGACAGCCGGTCGCGCAGTGCCTCGGGCAGCGACCGGCCGGTGACGAGACCGAGCTTCGCCGACAGGTACTGCACCAGCACGGCCATCAGGTTCGCCGCGACGATCACCCACACCAGCAGGTAGCCGTAGCGCGCCCCGGCGCTGACGTTGGCCGCCACGTTGCCCGGGTCGACGTAGGCGATCGCGGCGACGAACGCCGGTCCGAGCAGCGCCCAGCCGGCGCGCAGCCGGGCCACGCCGCGCGGACGTGCCGCTTCCGCCACCGCCATGTGCGCCACTCCCTGGTATCGGTCGCCCCAACTCGAAGTTTAGGCATGCCGAACTTTGCGGGGCAAGGGTGTGCTGCGCCACGCCGCGCCCGCCCTCGCAGACGTCGGCATCACGTCGGGCGCGGCGGGACGGTCCGTGAAGGACTCCTTGAGGGAATCTGATTCCGGCAAGGAGCCCTTCACGGACTTTCGTCAGGCAGGGAGGAGCACTTCGTGCCCGGCGTCGCGGAACGCCGCCACGGCTCGGTCGAGGTCGTCCGAGCGCACGAGGATGTGATCGGTGTCGAAGGTGGACAGCGAGAACAGCGCGACGCCCGCCGCCGCCAGCTCCGAGGCGAGCGCGGAGATGATGCCGGTGAGGGTGAATTCCAGCGGCCCGCGCACGGTGAACAGCCGCCAGCCGTCCTCGACGGTGCCGCCCTCGGGTTCACGGCCGGTCGGGCAGATCACCGACAGTTCGTCGGGCGTGCGGGTGACCGACACGAGCGCGGGCTCGCCGGGTTCGAGCAGTTCGGCGGGAACGGCGGCGTCGGCGGGCAGCCGCACGACCGAGTAGGGGCCGGGGCGGAGGTCGATCGTCAGGTGTTTCATCAGTGCGTTGTCAGCCTTCCAGCACTTTCGGGCTCGAGGCGATCTCGGTGCCGTCGGGCAGGGTCGAAATCGTGAAGTCGGCGAACACGTTGGCCGCCGCCTTGTGCAGCTGCCGCAGGCATTCGATGGCCAGCGAACGGATCTCGACGTCCGCGTGCTCGGTGGCGCGCATCGCGATGAAATGCCGCCAGGCTCGGTAGTTTCCGGTGACGACGATGCGGGTTTCGGTCGCGTTCGGCAACACGGCGCGGGCCGCCTGGCGCGCTTGCTTGCGGCGCAGGGTGGCGCTGGGCGTGTCCGCGAACTTCTCCTCCAGCCCGGCGAGCAGCTCGTCGTACGCGGCCGCGCTGGCCTGCGTGGCCTTGACGAATTTCTCGTGCAGCACCGGGTCTTCGGCGATGACGTCCGGCTCGACGAACTCGGCGTCGCGCTCGGGAACGTAGCGCCGGGAGAGCTGGGAGTAGGAGAAATGCCGGTGCCGGATCAGCTCGTGGGTGAGCGAGCGGGAGATCCCGGACAGGTAGAAGGTGACCGAGCCGTGCTCCAGCACGGCCAGGTGGCCGACGTCGATGACGTGCTCGAGGTATCCGGCGTTGGTCGCGGTCGCGGGGTTCGGCTTCTCCCAGGACTGGTAGCAGGCGCGCCCGGCGAACTCGGCGAGCGCTTCGCCTCCGTCGGCGTCGGTGGACCAGGGCACGTCCTCGGGCGGGAAGAACTCGGTTTTCGCGATCAGCTGCACCTTGGGCGGCACCGGTCTCGCTCCCCTCATGTCGGCTCCGCCAGCCTAACCCGGCGGCACGGGTGACATCACCGCGCCTTGACGTGACGTCATTGGTGACGCCATAGTGGTGTCATGGACTTGACGCCGTATATCGCGAACCTTCGCGAAGACCTCGCGAACACGGCCTCCGCCGGGGACGAGCAGACCCGGCGGGCGGCCGCACTGCTGTCGTCTGCTCTGGAGCCGGCAGTCCGGCTGACGCTGATGAACGCGCTGGCCGACCTGGCGGCCGAGGTGACCGCCGCGCTGCCCGGCCAGGTCGTGGACGTCCGGCTCGACGGCCGGGACGTGCGCGTGGTCGTGACCGGCGGCGAGGACCGTTCTTCGTCCGCGCCTCCCCCGCCGCCGCCACCACCACCCGCCCCTCCGATCGACGGCGGCGACATCTCGCGGATCACGCTGCGGCTGGTCGAGCAGATCAAGGGCCAGGCCGAACAGGCGGCGGCCGCGCAGGGGGTTTCGCTGAACACGTTCGTGGCGCAGGCCGTGCAGGGGGCGCTCGGCCAGGCGCAGCAGCACCAGCAACGGCACCAGCGCTGGCACGACAGCAGCAGCGGCGGGGGCCGCACCGAGACCAAGCTGCACGGCTGGGTCGAAGGCTAGAAGGGGGCACCACCATGGGCGAAAACCGGGAAGACCAGGGGAAGAACGCCGAAGACCGGGTTGGGGAACCTGGCTTCGGGACGGAGGAAGCGGCCAGCGCCGACGCTGCTTCGACGACATCCGCCGAATCTGCCGCTCCGGCGGGCGAAGCGGCGTCCACTCCGGCGGGCGAAGCTGCATCCGCTCCGGACAGCTCGGCGGGCGACGGCGCTTCGGAGGCCGCCAGCGAATCTGCTGCTCCGACAGGCGAAGCTGCGTCCACTTCGGACAGTTCCGCGGACGACGCTTCGGCGGGTTCCGACAGCGCGGAACCGGGTCCGTACGTGCGGCTGCAGGACTTCGAGGCGGACGGTCCGGTCGAACTGGACCTGGGCGTCACGATCGGGCGGGTCGAGGTCGTGCTCGGGCGGGAGTCCGGGGTGACGGTGCGGTTGCAGCACGACGCGGGCGATCAGCCGTCGTGGGTGAACGGGGTCAGCAGCCTGCTGTCGTGGGTCGGCGAGAAGTTCGGCGACCAGTTCGGCGGCGTGCCGGAGTTCTCGGTCGCCGACGCGGTGCGCCAGGCGCGGATCGAGAAGACCGGCAACCGGGTCGTCGTGCGGGCCGCGAAGGCGTGGCAGCTGCGGAACGTCCCGGTAGCGGTGACGGTGCACGCGCCGGCCGGGTCGCACCTCGAAGTGCGCGCGGGATCGGCGGACGTCACGGTGACCGGAGCCGCGGGCCGCGCGGACATCCTCACCGGATCCGGCGAAGTGTCGCTGGAACGCGCGGACGGCGCGGCCACCATCCGGACCGGAACGGGAGCCGTGAAACTCGGCCCGACCCTGGCCGGACTGCAGCTGCGCAGCGGAAGCGGCTCCGTCGAAGCGGCGTCGATCGCCGGACCGGCGACGCTCGGAACCGGCACCGGAAACGTCTGGCTGGGCGCGGTCGAGGGCGACGTCATGGCCCGCACCGGAAGCGGCGACCTCTCGGTGGCCGACGCGGCGTCCGGCTCGCTCGAACTGATCACCGGCTCGGGAGAGGTGCGAGTCGGCATCCGGAGCGGAGTGCGAGCGGAAGTGGAACTGGCGTCGGCGGCCGGGCGGGTTTCGAGCGAATTGGACGTCTCGGAAACGCCGCCGGAGGGCGCGGTCGCGCTGAAAGTCCGCGCCCGCACCGGAACCGGCAACGCAGTGGTGACCCGCGCGGCGGGCTGACATCCCGTCTGCTTTGGCCTGCACACTCCACTACCCCGAGTGCGCCGAGCAGACGGATGCAAGGGGGAGGCGGCGGGCCGCACCGGAGGCATCCCGGGCGGCCCGCCGCTTCGTGCTGCACGGGGTTTTCCTGGCGGGGCAAGGTGCTTCTGGCGGTGATGGGCTGAGTGCGGGGTGCCGCAATGGGTTCGGGACGGGCGATCCGAGGTTTCCTCGCGCGCGGCCTGCGGATTTCATTCAGCCGGGCACAAGCTCGGCGCTGGCCCGGCCTGCGAGTTCTCCGCCCGCGCCGAGGGCTCTTCCCCGCAACTGCCCGCTCGCTTCCCGCCCAGCCGAACGCGCTGCCCCGCACCTGACGGCTGCCGGAAACGTCCGCACGCCACGCCACGCCACGCCGCAGCCGCCGGAAACGTCCGCTCGCCGCACGACCACCGCCGGAAACGTCCGCGCGCCGCACCACCGCCGCTGGGAACTTCTGCACGCCCCAGCAGCCGGAGACTTCCGCACGCCACACCACGGCAGCCAGAAACGTCCACGCGCCACGCCACCGCCACCGGGAACTCCAGCACGCCACAGCCACCGCGAACCTACGCATGCCACGCCAGAGACGCCGAGAACCTCCGCGCGCCACACCACAACCGCCGGGACCTCTGCATGCCAAGCACAGCGGTCACGGCGAACACTTCCGCACCCGCCAATCCCACCCGCCGCGGCAATAACTTCCGCGGCCGTCGTGAGCGGCGATTCCGGTAAGAACCGGCACCACCACGCACGAGCCGCCCCGCTTACTTCACCGCTCGTCGCAATGCCCGGGCCAGGTCACCCCGCTCCCCCACCGCCACGCCGTCGAGGCCTTGCCATTCCGCCATCGTCCGCAGTTCTCCGGCCAGTTCCGCTGCCACTCGCGGCTGGTCGGCGCCGGGTTCGGCGAACGCGCCCTGCACTCGCAGCACCCCGGCCGCCCGGTCGGATTTCAGGTCCACTCGTGCGGACAGCGCGCCGTCCAGCAGGAACGGGAATACGTAATACCCGTACTCCCGCTTCGGTTCCGGCACGTAAATCTCGATGCGGTACCGGAATCCGAACAACCGCTCCGTCCGCGCGCGTTCCCAGATCAGCGGGTCGAACGGGCACAGCAAAGCCCGCCCGGACACTGCCCGCGGCGTCCGCGCGTCGGCGTGCCGGTACGCGACCGCGCGCCAATCGGCCACCTGGACCGGCTCCAGGACGCCTTCCTCGACCAGCTCCTGGACAGCTTGCCGAGAGACGTCCGGGCCAAGGCGGTAGTAGTCGCGCAGATCGGTTTCCGTCGCCACGCCCAGTGCCCGCGCCGAACGGTCGATCAGGCCGCGCGCGCCCTCCTCCGCGGACACCTTGCGGGACAGGATCTCCGGCGGCACGACTCGCTCCGTCAGGTCGTACAGCCGCTCGAAGGACCGCCGCGTTCCGGTGCTCAGCTGGCCGACGCCGAACAGGTACTCGCACGCCTTCTTCACCACCGAGCGTTCCCACCACGCCCCCGGCCCGCGCCGGACCGCCTCGGTCTCCAGTTCCTTCTCGATCGCTCCGGCGCCGATCGGGCCGTGCTCTTTGATGACCGCCAGCACGTCGTCGAGCAGGCCGGGCATCGTGTCGACCACCTTGGTGTAGTTCCGCCACCAGCCGTCCCGCTTCGCGCCGGACCGCAGCAGCGGCCAGTCTTCGATCGGCAGCAGGCTCGCCTCGTGCGCCCACGACTCGACCAGCAGCCGCGGCTGTCGTGCGCGGTGGCTCCACGCGGCGTCGTCGACCAGCGCCGGGTCGTACGCGCCCAGTCGCGAGAACAGCGGCATGTAGTGCGCGCGCACGGCGACGTTGACCGAGTCCAGCTGCAGCAACTGGACCCGCGACAGCACCTTGGCGAGGTGCCGCCGGGTCGGGTCGGAGGCGGGCCGCGGGTCGGCGAACCCCTGCGCGGCCAGAGCGGTGCGGCGGGCGGCGGAAAGGCTGATCGTCTGCATGATTCCGCCATGGTGCCAGCCACCCCCGACAGTTTCGGTACATTGCCCGCGTGAGTGCCGCCGAAGTCCGTCCCGCGAACCCGTCCGACGCCGCGGAGATCGCCCGCATCCAGCGGCTGACCTGGCGGGCCGCCTACGCCGGCCTGCTGGGCGACGAAGCCATCGACGAACTCGACAAGGCCGACCTCGAAGGCACCTGGGCGGAGACGATCGAGTACCCCGGCTCCCGCGTCTACCTGGCCACCGAGGGCTCGTTCACGGTCGGCTACTGCGTCGCGGGCCCGGCCCCGCAGGACGAAGCCGCCGCGGCCGACGGGTCAGCGCCCGAGGACGCGCCCGGCCTGATCGCGTCGCTGGTGGTCGAGCCGCGCTGGGGCCGTCGCGGGCACGCCGGGCGGCTGCTCGCGACCGCCGCCGCCGACCTGCGCGCGAACGGGCTCAGCCGCGGCATCACCTGGGTCGCGCAGTCCGACCACGCGACGCTCGGCTTCTACCGCCGCGCCGGCTGGTCTCCCGACGGCACCGTCCGCACCCTCGACACCGGCCGCGGCACGCTGCGCGAGGTCCGGCTCACCGGCACCCTGGAACTGGAACTCACACACTGACCGGCTCTTCGCGCTTCGCGAAGACCACCCAGCGCATCACCGAGTACATGAACACGCCCTCGCACGCCCCGGCGATCAGCCGCGACAGGTGGTATTCGACGCCCAGCGCGGCCAATCCGGCGCCCAGCCCGAGCAAAAACGCCAGGTAGTTCACGGCGATCGCCGCCACGTACAGCACCGCCTGGCGGCCCACCGGCGCGTGCGAGCGGAAGTTGAGCGCGCGGTTCAGCACGAAACTCAGCCCGAACGCGACCACGTACGCGACGCTGATCGACAGCCACACCGGCCACTTCAGCCCGCCGTGAAACAGCGTCAGCAGCAGAAGATCGACACCGAAGGTGAAGCCGTTGATCACCGCGAAACCGAGGAAACTCGGCGCGACGATCCGCGGCAACCCGAACGGCAGCACGCGCACGACGGCGGCGCACAACCCGGCGAAACGGTCGGCGATCGGCACCTCAGGCACGGGTTCGAGAGTGGCAGCAGAAGGTGTCCGAGACCGGTCGGCCAGGTGATCTTCTGGGGTTGGCTCCCCGGGAAAGAGTGGGGTTAACCCCCGTGATCTTTTCGTGATGGCTGATAGCTTGGAGTGAGCACGGACACGGAGGGGGTGGCGCGATGGGATGGGTGCTCATCACCCTCGGCGTCGCCTTCGGCTCGGCGATCGTGCCGCTGATCAACGCCGAGCTCTTCGTCATCGGCCTCTGCGCGAGCCAGCCCGGCGTGCCCTGGCTGTGGCTGGGCGGCGCGGTAGCGGTCGGGCAGATCGCCGGGAAACTGATGTACTACCTGGCCGCACGCGGCTCGATCCGGCTCCCGAAATTCCTCCACGACCGGCTGCACCGCGAACGCCCGATGACGCCGCGACGGGTCCGCTGGCAGCTGCGCACCAAGGTGATCCGCGGCAAGATCGAGGCGCTGCGCGAACGCTGCCAGCGCCATCCGCACTGGATGACCGGCACCTACGGGGTCAGCTCGCTCGTCGGGCTGCCGCCATTCATGGCGACGAGCGTGCTCGCCGGGATGGTCCGGATGCGGCTGACGACGTTCCTCGCCGCGGGCCTCGCCGGGCGGTGGGTGCGGTTCAGCCTGCTGGCGGCTTCGCCCGCGATGTTCGCCGGCTGGCTGCAGTAAGCGACTAGACGTACGTGAGGGGCACCCTGAGTGAACTGGGCCCCGGAAGTTGGACTGGTTATGTAGAGGTTAGGCGGCGGGGGTCTGGGCTCGGTATTCGGCCGGGCTCAGGCCTTGGAGCGTGGTGGAGATGCGGGTGGTGTTGTACCAGTCGATGTAGTCGTGCAGTGCCGTGATGAACGTGTCGACGGTGTCGAACTTGGTGTGGTGGAAGAGTTCTTCTTTGAGGTGGCCGAAGAAGTTCTCGGCGACGGCGTTGTCCAGGCAGGTGGCTCGCCGGGACATCGACTGGGTCAGGCCGGCGTCGGCGAGCAGGGTGCGCCAGGAGGCGTGCTGGTATTGGAAGCCTTGGTCGGAGTGCACCAGCGGGCGGGCTCCGGCGGGCAGGGTCGCGATCGCGGCGCGCAGCGAGGAGTTCGTCAGCTCCAGCGTCGGGGACGGCCCGCAGGCGTAGGCGACCACGGACCGGTCGAACAGGTCGATCACGGGCGAGAGGTAGAGCTTGCGGTCGCCGATGCGGAACTCGGTCACGTCGGTGACCCATTTGGTGTCCGGGGCGTCGGCGCCGAACTCGCGGTTGAGCAGGTTCTCGGCGGCCGTGCCGGGCTGCCCGGGCCAGGTCCGGCGCCGGCGCGGCCGCCGGACCTGGCAGACCAGGCCGAGGGCGTTCATCAGCGTGCGCACGGTTTTCTTCGCCACCCGCCAGCCGGCGCGGACCAGGACCGCGTGGACGCGCCGGTGCCCGTAGCGGCCGCGGGCGGCCTCGAACGCCTCGGCGATCGCGGCCTTGAGCCCGGCGTGCGGGTCGGGCCGGTCGGGCCGGGCCTGGTGGTAGAAGAACGTCGACCGGGCCAGGCCCGCGACCGCCAGCAGCACCGGCAGCGGATAGTCGGCCTTGAGGGCGGCGACGGCCTGGGTTTTCACCCTCGCCCCTGCTCCCTCAAGGCCCGCAATTTTTTTAGGTAGGCGTTCTCCGCCGACAGCCGCAGGTTCTCCGCCCGCAACCGCTCCAGCTCGCCGGGACCCGGCGAGTCCGCGACACCGGGCGGACGGCCTTTCGGCTTGGGCCGCAACGCGTCCTCGCCCTCGCGCCGATACGCCCGCGCCCAGTTCTCCACGAGTTTGGGCGAGGACAGCCCGTGCTCGCGCGCCAGCTCGGCCGCGGTCGCCTCGCCGCCGACATACCGGCGCACGACCTCCAGCTTGAACTCGAACGCGAACGACCGCCTGCCTGGCTTGTTCATCAGCGCTCCCGCGCTCCGCAGCCTCCAACGATCACGCAAGCGTCGCACGGCACCCGCCGACACCCCCAACCGGGACGCCACGGCCTTCGCGCCATACCCGTCCTCGAACAACGCAACAGCGGACGCCCGCTGCCACTCAGACAACGAACTGTGTGGATGCAACGAACCACTCCCCGGACAGCTGGAACTGGATTCCCAGTCCAACTTCCGGGGCGCAGTTCAGAGGGAATCTGATTCCCTCAGGGTGCCCCTCACGAACATCAGCAGGAGTGGGGTTGCCAGCGCTACTTCCGTTCCGCCGCTTCCAGTTCGATCGCCTTGCGCATGGTCGCCCGCGCCCGCCGCCGGTCGCCCGCGATGTCGTACGCGTACGCCAGCCGGTACCAGGGCCGCCAGTTTTCCTGGTCCGCCTCGACTTCCGCGCGGCGTTCGTCGAACCACGCGTCCGCGGCGTCGCGGTCCACGCGGCCGGACGGGCGGCGCGGCAGGTCCGACACGTCCGGCAGGCCGCCCTCGGCGTCCAATCGCCGCGACAGCCGCTGGATCTGCATGCCGGAGCGCCACGTCACCACGACGATCCACACGCCCAGCAGCGGCAGCAGGAACACGCCGATGCCCAGCGCGATCCCGGCCGGCGTCCCGGTCTGCAGCAGCGCCACGGCCCGGTCCGCCAGCAGGACGAGGTACACCACGAGCGCCGCCGTCATCAGCAGCGCGAAATTGCGAGCTTTCACAGGTCGAGCACGTTCTCCAGGCCGACCGTCAGGCCGGGACGCGACACCACCGAGCGCACGCCGAGCAGGACGCCGGGCATGAACGACGTCCGGTCCAGCGAATCGTGCCGGATGGTCAGGGTTTCGCCCTCGCCGCCGAACAGGATCTCCTCGTGCGCCACCAGGCCCGGCAGCCGGACCGAGTGCACGTGGACGTCCTCGACGGAGGCGCCGCGGGCACCGTCCAATTCGGACGTGGTGGCGTCCGAGCCGGGAGTGACCCCGGCCTCGGCCCGCGCGGCGGCGATCATCCGCGCGGTGTGCGCGGCGGTGCCGGACGGGGCGTCGGCCTTGCGGTTGTGGTGCAGTTCGATGATCTCGGCCGAGGCGTAGAACTTCGCCGCCTGCGCCGCGAACCGCATCGCCAGCACCGCGCCCAGCGCGAAGTTCGGGGCGATCAGCACGCCCACCGACGGCTTGTCCGCCAGCAGCCCGCGCAGTTCGGCCAGCCGCTCCTCGCTGAAGCCAGTAGTCCCCACGACCGCGTGCAGGTCGTGCGCGATCAGCCAGCGCAGGTTGTCCATCACCGCGTCCGGATGCGTGAAGTCCACGACCACCTGGGCGTTCTCGAGCGCGGCGAAATCGTCGCCCGCGTCCAGCGCGGCCACCAGTTCCTGGTCCGCGGCGCCTTCCACGGCTTTCACCACGGTGGCGCCCATGCGGCCGCGTGCGCCCAGCACGCCGACGCGGATCGGGGACTCGGTCATAACGCGATCACCTCGTGCAGATCGTCCGGCAGGTCGTCGGCGTGAGCGTACGGCCCCACCACCGCCGCGGACGACACCCCGCCGGGGCGCCGCAGCAGAGTGCGAGCGAGCGCACACACGTCTTCCGTCGTGACCGCGTCGATCCGCGCGATCGTGTCGTCCACGCCCAGGTACCGGGCGTAGTTCAGCTCGTTCTTGCCGATCCGGGACATCCGCGACGACGTGTCCTCCAGGCCCAGCACGAGCCCGCCGCGCAGCTGCCCCTTGGCGCGCGCGACCTCGGCGTCGGACAGCCCGTCCGCGGCGACCGAATCGAGCACCTCGCGGATCACGCCGGCGACCTGGCCGAGGCGCTCCGGCTGGCAGCCCGCGTACACCGACATGTGCCCGAGGTCGGCGTAGCTCGCCACCGACGAATACACCTGGTACGCCAGACCGCGACGCTCGCGGATCTCCTGGAACAGCCGCGAACTCATGCCGCCGCCGAGCGCCGCGTTGAGCACCGACAGGGTGAACCGGCGCTCGTCGTGCCGCGGCAGCGCCCGGAAGCCGAGCATCACGTGCGCCTGTTCGGTGTCGTCCGGGTGCAGCGCCAGCTTCGGCACCGTCTTGAGCCGCGCACGGCCGGACCGCGGCGCGACCGGCGTCGCCGTGCCGCCCAGGCGATCGTTCAGTGCGCGCTTGACCAGCCGCAGCACCTGGGCGTGTTCGACGTTCCCGGCGACCGCGAGCACCATCCGCGGCAGGGTGTAGCGACGGCGGTAGAAGCCGCGCAGCGCGACCGGCGACATCTCGGTGATGGACTTTTCCGTGCCCAGCACCGGACGGCCCAGCGGGTGGTCGCCGAGGATCGCGCTGACGAACTCCTCGTGCAGCAGGTCTTCCGGGTCGTCGTCGCGCATCGCGATCTCTTCGAGGACGACACTGCGTTCCATGTCCATGTCGCGATCGGTGCACTGCGCTTCGAAGACCACGTCGGTGACGAGGTCGAGCGCCAGCGGCAGATCCGCGTCCAGGACCTGGGCGTAGTAGCAGGTGTGCTCTTTCGCGGTGAAGGCGTTGAATTCGCCGCCGACCGCGTCGATCTCCTCCGCGATCTGGGTGGCGTCGCGGTGGGCGGTTCCCTTGAACAGCAAGTGTTCCAGGTAGTGCGCCGCGCCCGCGACCGGCGACGGCTCGTCCCGCGAACCGACCCCGACCCACAGCCCGACCGTCGCCGACCGGGACGCCGGGACGTGCTCGGTGATCACCCGCAGGCCGCCGGGAAGGACGCTCCGCTTGACGACCGCACCGTCCGAAGTGGACTCGAGCGTACGGGTGGTGCCGACGGGCTGCTCGTGCCCGGAAACCTGCCGTGCCAATGGATTCCTTTGCTCACATGCGGTGAAGGCCCCCTCCCCGGCCGGAGAGGGGGCCTTCACGGACCAAGCTGTGCGGGGCGCGAGCCTTACTTGGCTTCGGCCTTCTCCGCCTCCGCGTCGCCCTCGGCGGGCTTCGCCGCCTCTTCTTCCTTGACGACGATCAGGCTGATCTTGCCGCGGTTGTCGATGTCGGCGATCTCGACGCGGATCTTGTCGCCGACGTTCACCACGTCCTCGACCTTCGCGATCCGCTTGCCGTTGCCCAGCTTCGAGATGTGCACGAGGCCGTCCTTGCCCGGCAGCAGCGAGACGAACGCGCCGAACGCGGCCGTCTTCACCACGGTGCCCAGGAAGCGCTCGCCGACCTTCGGCAGCTGCGGGTTGGCGATGGCGTTGATCTTGCCGATCGCCGCCTCCGCCGACGGGCCGTCGGCCGCGCCCACGTAGATCGTGCCGTCGTCCTCGATCGAGATGTCGGCGCCGGTCTCCTCGGTGATCGAGTTGATCATCTTGCCCTTCGGCCCGATGACCTCGCCGATCTTGTCGACCGGGATCTTCACCGACGTGACGCGCGGGGCGTACGGGCTCATCTCGTCCGGGCCGTCGATCGCCTCGGCGATGACTTCCAGGATGGTGAGGCGAGCGTCCTTCGCCTGCTTCAGCGCGGCCGCGAGCACCTCGGACGGGATGCCGTCCAGCTTGGTGTCCAGCTGCAGCGCGGTGATGATGTCCTTCGTGCCGGCGACCTTGAAGTCCATGTCGCCCAGCGCGTCCTCGGCGCCGAGGATGTCGGTGAGCGCGACGTAGCGCGTCTCGCCGTCGACCTCGTCGGACACCAGGCCCATGGCGATGCCCGCGACCGGAGCCTTCAGCGGCACGCCGGCGTTGAACAGGCCCATGGTGGACGCGCAGACCGAGCCCATCGAGGTGGAGCCGTTGGAGCCCAGCGCCTCGGAGACCTGGCGGATCGCGTACGGGAACTCGTCCCGCTTCGGCAGCACCGGGACCAGGGCGCGCTCGGCGAGCATGCCGTGGCCGATCTCGCGCCGCTTCGGCGAACCGACGCGGCCGGTCTCGCCGGTGGAGAACGGCGGGAAGTTGTAGTGGTGCAGGTAGCGCTTCGTCGTCTCCGGCGACAGCGAGTCGATCTGCTGCTCCATGCGGAGCATGTTCAGCGTGGTGACGCCCAGGATCTGGGTCTCGCCGCGCTCGAACAGCGCCGAACCGTGCGCCCGCGGGATCACGGCGACCTCGGCCGAGAGCTGGCGGATGTCGGTCAGGCCGCGGCCGTCCATCCGGATCTTCTCGGTGAGGACGCGGGTGCGCATGATCTTCTTGGTCAGCGCCTTGAACGCACCGCCGACCTCCTTGTCGCGGCCCTCGAAGGCCTCGCCCTCGCCGAGGCCGAGCTTCTCCAGGACGGCGGCCTTGACCTCGTCGGTCGCGGCGTCGCGCTCCTGCTTGCCGGCGATCTGCAGCGCCTTGGCGAGCTCGTCGGACGCGATCGCGGCGACGGCCTCGTAGATGTCCGGCTGGTAGGCCGGGTACAGCGGGAACTCGCCGGTCGGCTTCGCGGCGTCGGCGGCCAGGCGCTGCTGCGCCTCGCACAGCACGCGGATGAACGGCTTCGCGGCCTCGAGGCCCTGCGCGACGGTGGTCTCGTCGGGCGCGGTGCCGCCGTCGGCGATCAGGTCGAGCGTGTGCTCGGTGCCCTCGGCCTCGACCATCATGATCGCGACGTCGTCGCCGACGATGCGGCCCGCGACCACCATGTTGAAGGTGGCCTTCTCGAGCTGCGGCCAGGTCGGGAACGCGACCCACTGGCCCTCGATCAGCGCGACGCGCACGCCGCCGACCGGGCCGGAGAACGGCAGGCCGGCGATCTGGGTGGAGGCCGACGCGGCGTTGATCGCCAGCACGTCGTACGGGTCGTCCGGGTTGAGGCTCTGGACGGTGATGACGACCTGGATCTCGTTGCGGAGGCCGTCGGCGAAGGACGGGCGCAGCGGGCGGTCGATCAGGCGGGCGGTGAGGATGGCGTCGGTCGACGGGCGGCCCTCGCGGCGGAAGAACGCGCCCGGGATGCGGCCGGCGGCGTACATCCGCTCCTCGACGTCCACGGTCAGCGGGAAGAAGTCGAAGTGCTCCTTCGGGTGCTTCGACGCCGTGGTCGCCGACAGCAGCATGGTCTCTTCGTCCAGGTACGCGACGACGGCGCCGGCGGCCTGCTTGGCGAGCCGGCCGGTCTCGAACCGGACGGTGCGGGTGCCGAACCGGCCGTTGTCCAGAACGGCTTCGGTCTCGAACACGGTGACTCCGGTGGAGTCGGTCATATGGTCAATCTCCTCTTTGGTTCCTTCGTACGGCGAGAGTCTCCCACTGTGGGACCCGGTTCGCCCGAGGACGCTCGAGGAGGTGTGAGGCCGGTCTTCGATCGAAGCCCCCGGGTCCGTTGCCCGGGAACCACTACCGAGGACCGGCGAGATCGTTCCTCCAGCGCGCTCGCGCCGTGTGGGGGGTGTGCTTGCGGCGAGGGGGAGCGGCCGAAGCCGCTCCCCCTCGTCAGCACGCTATCGGCGCAGGCCGAGACGCTTGATCAGGTCCCGGTACCGCGCCACGTCCACCTTTTCCGTGTAGTTCAGCAGCCGGCGGCGACGGCCGACCAGCAGCAGGAGACCGCGACGGGAGTGGTGGTCGTGCTTGTGGGTCTTCAGGTGTTCGGTGAGGCCGATGATCCGCTTGGTGAGCAGCGCGACCTGGGCCTCGGGGGATCCGGTGTCCGAGTCGTGCAGCCCGTACTCGGCGAGGATCGTCTTCTTCTCATCGGTGGACAGCGCCACTGGTGGTGCTCCTTGTGCATCTAGTGCCGTGAGGCCCGCACCGCGCCACGCGGCCGGGTGAGACGGTCACGGCCGCCACGGACTGCAGCCGGACCCGATTGCGAGGTTACCAGCCGGTTGAACTGCGGCTTCAGCCGCGTGCGGCTAGCTGGGCGGCGTCGGCTCGCGGCCGGCTCCCGCGCGGCGCAGCGGCCAGGACCGCAGCGTGCGGTACGGGCTGCCGCCGCCCATCAGCTCGACCCGGTCCGCGGTCCAGGCCCGGCCGCGGAAACCGGCGAGGTGTTCCGTCCACGCCGTCGGCGGCCGCGTGCGGGAGCATCGCGCCAGCGTCAGGTGCGGCCGGTACGGGCGTTGTTCGCCGGAGCCCATGGTCGCGGCCGCGGCGAGATCGGCGAGGTCCTCCCCCGCCACTCCCAACCACAGCACTCCCGGGAATGTTCCCGAACCGGAGAGCCGGACGTCAACGGATTTTCGGCCGTCCAGTGCCCGGTCGAGGAAGGCGGCGCAGCCGGCGGGGTCCGCCTCGCCGTAAAAGGCCAGTGTGATGTGCCAGCCGGCCGGATCGGACCAGCGCAGCAGCCGGTCCCGGTCGCCGAGCGCGTCGGCGATTTCCGCCGCGACGTCGGCGGGCGGGCGCAGCGCGGTGAACAGCTGCATCGGCTACTGGCCCGAGGCTCCCGCGCGGCGGAGCAGGTCGGCGATCGCCGGGAAGTCCTCGTCGAGCAGCTTCGCCGCCTCGGCCAGGTTCTCGTCCTCGGCGACGTCCCGGATGCCCGCGAGCACGATCTTCTCGTCCGAGTTGACCGGGATGTTGTCGCGGCCGACGGTGGGCCGCGAATCGCGCACGTCCTCGAGCGCGGCCTGCATCGCGTCGCGGTCGCCCGCGGCGACCTCGGGCACCAGGATCTTGCGCTCGAGCATGATCATCCTGGCCAGCACGACCGGATTGCCGATCTTCGCCCGCCGCCCGCTCATCACCTGGCTCAGCATCGGCGCGCTGATCCCCAGCACCTCGGCCAGGAACGCCTGCGACACGTCGAAGGCCACGACCAGCCTGCGCACCCGATCGCCCAGCGGCTCCCCGTACCACTCCCGCTGCAGCGCGATGTTCCGCTGGACGATCTTGTGGTCCTCCACCTAGCTCCGCTCCCCTAGCGCTGTCGTCCCCGCGGCCCGGTGCTGCCGGCCCACTCCGCTTCCCCGGCCCGGCGCCGCCGGCCCATCTTGCCACTCCGGGCGTCCCCCGCGGGCCGGAACGCCCGATTCGCCCCGCGCCCGGCCCGTCCCGGGACCGGGTCCGCTCAGCTGTCCGAGCCGAGCGCTTCCCTGGTCCGGGCCACGTCCTCGTCGATCTTCCGCACGAGATCGGCCGGCGCGCCGAACCGCGCCTGATCCCGCAACCGGGTGACGAAGTCCAGCGCGACGTGCTGGCCGTAGAAGTCCTCGTCGACGTCCAGCACGAACGCCTCGACGGTGCGCTCGCGCCCGGAGAATGTCGGGTTCGTGCCGACCGACACCGCCGCGCGCAGCCGCCGGTCCGGATCGGACAGCCGGGTGAACCAGGCCGTGTACACGCCGTCCGCGGGCACGGCGGCGAACCGCGCGGTGGACAGGTTGGCCGTCGGGTAGCCGAGGTCGTGGCCCCGTCCGTCGCCGCGCACGACGATGCCTTCCAGCCGGTGCGGGCGGCCGAGCGCGTCGGCCGCGGCCACCACGTCGCCCGCGTCGATGCACGAACGCACGTACGTCGAGGAGAAGGTGATGTCGTTGGCACCGCGGTCGTCGTCGAGCGAACGGCCCTGCAGCTCCGCGCCGTAGGCGACGAACCCGAAGCGGCGGCCGAGTTCGCGCAGCAGCGCGACGTTGCCCGCGGCCTTGGCCCCGAAGGTGAAGTTGTCGCCGACCAGCACCGCGGCCGCGTGCAGCCGGTCGACCAGCACCTCGTGCACGAACTCGTGCGGGCTGAGCCGGGACAGCTCCAGGGTGAAGGGCAGCACGCAGAACACGTCCACGCCGAGCCCCTCGACGAGCTGGGCCTTGCGCCGCAGGGTGGTCAGCTGCGCGGGATGGCTGCCCGGCCGCAGGACCTCGGACGGATGCGGGTCGAAGGTGAGCACCACGCTGGGCACGCCGCGTTCGGCGGCCGTCGCGACGGTGCGCTTGATCAGTTCCTGGTGCCCGCGGTGCACGCCGTCGAACACGCCGATGGTGACCACGCACCGTCCCCAGCCGCCCGGGAGGTCCCCGAGCCCACGCCACCGCTGCACTGTTGTCAACTCTCCCCGAGCGAGGTGCCTTTGCCTCCCACCCTATGCGGGCAGGAGGACCACCACCGAACGGGTCACTCCCTCGGTGTCGGAGGCCAGTGCGAGCACGTGGCCGTCCGGCGCGAAAAGGCCGTACGTGCCGGTGATCCCGGCGGCCGGGATGCGCCTGCCGTACTGGACCGCCTTGGCGGTGGCGGCGTCGAGATCCCGGCGAGGGAACGCGGCGGCGACGGCGGCGTCGAGGTCCAGCGACAGTTCCGGCTTTTCCTCGAGCTGGTCGAGTGTGCGCGCGCGGGCGAGCGTGAACGGCCCGACTGTGGTGCGGCGCAAGGCTTTCAGGTGCCCGCCGACGCCGAGCCCGGCGCCGAGGTCGCGAGCGAGCGCGCGGACGTAGGTGCCGGACGAGCATTCGACGATCGCGTCGAGCTCGATCCGGTCGTCCTCGCGGCGGAGACCGAGAACGTCGAACCGGTGCACGGTCACCGGCCGCGGCGGGAGGACGACGTCCTCGCCCGCGCGCACCCGGGCGTAAGCGCGCTTGCCGTCGATCTTGACCGCGGAGACGGCGCTGGGCACCTGCTGGATGTCCCCGGTCAGCGCGGCGATCCCGTCGGCGATCTGCTCGTCGGTGACAGCGGCCAGGGTTTCCGGCGCGGCCTCGGCGCCGAGCGGTTCGCCTTCGGCGTCGTCGGTGGTGGTGGACCGGCCGAGCGACAGGGTGGCGAGATAGGTCTTGCGGTCGAGCGCGAGGTGGCCGAGCAGTTTGGTGGCGCGCTCGATGCCGAGCACCAGCACCCCGGTCGCCATCGGGTCGAGCGTGCCGGCGTGGCCGACCTTGCGGGTGCCCATGATCCGCCGCGCCCGCGCGACCACGTCGTGCGACGTCATGCCCGCCGGTTTGTCGACGATGAGCAATCCGGGAGGAGGGGCGGGACGACGCGGTTCTTTCGGGCGAGACACGGCGGAAACCCTACCTAGACCGGATTCCATGGCTGGCGCCCGGTTCTGGGCGGGGGTGCGGGGTGGAGGGAGACCGGAGGGGGTTGGGTTCGGGGGCTGGTCCGGGCGGTTGGTCGGCGGGGGGGCGGTTCGGGCGGGTGGTCCGGGCAAGTGCACTGGGCGGTCGAACCGGCTCGGGTGGATGAGCCGGACGATCGCCCTGGGAGTCGAACCGACTGGGCCACAACGAGCCTGAGCAACTGGCTCGGGCAAGTGCCCTGGGCAGCTGACCGGCTCCAGCGAATGAGCCGGGCAAGTGCACTGGGCAGCCGACCAGCTCGGGCGGACGATCCGGCAAGCGCCCAGGGCAGTCGACCATCTCGGGCGAATGAGCCCGGCAAGCGCCCTGGGCGGTCGACCGGCTCGGGCGGATGATCCGGACGATCGCCCTGGGAGCCGAACCGACTGGGGCCACAACGTGCCCGAGCAACCAGCTCGGGCGAGCGCCCTGGGCAGCCGACCAGCTTGGGCGGACGATCCGGGCAAGTGCCCTGGGCAGTCGACCTGGTCCGGGAACCGACCGGGCGAGCGCTCCAGGCTGCCGATCTGCGCGACCGGCCAGGGCGAGTGTCCCGGCCGATCGCCCTGGACAACCGAAGCCTGGGGCGGTCGCCGCAGATGGACTCACCCAGCGAGTGACCTCGGTGCCTGAGCAGGGCGACTGGCTCGGGCGGCCGCCCCAGGACGCATGCCCAGGGCAGTCGAACCGATCGGCGCGGGTGGCTCAGGCGGCGGCCACGGCCTCTTCCGGGGCGCGGTCCCAGCGGTGCCGCCGGATGCGGACCGGGACCTCTTCGCCGCGGGCTTCCGCGGCGAATACGTGGGCGCGGGCCCGGCGCCACCACACGAGCATTCGCGAAGCGCCCAGTGCCAGCATGGCCACGACGACCAGCAGCGCGATCCGGAAGTTGCCGCCGGTGGCCTGGAGGAGGATGCCGATCAGCAGGGCGGTCACGGTGGTCGCCAGGAAGCCGCCGACGTTCACCACTCCGGTCGCGGTTCCGACGCGGGACAGCGGGTTGTAGTCGCGGGCGATGGCGAAGCCGATCATCGACGCCGGGCCGCCCAGGGTGAGGAAGGCGAATGCGGGGACGAGGACGCCTACCGGGATGTGGCCGTTCCAGCCGAGCAGCACCGCCCACACGATCGCCGCTCCGGCGAGGTAGCCGATGACCAGCGGCACCCGCAGCACTGGGGCGCGGCCGATCACCGCGCCCAGGAGCGGGCCGCCTGCCATGGAGCCGAATACGAAGACGGTGAGCAGCGCGCTGGCGGTCGCCGCGGGCAAACCTTCGCCCTGCACCAGGAAAGGCACGCCCCACAACAGGGTCAGCACGTTCGGCGCGAACATCGTCGAGAAGTGCACCCAGAAACCCAGCCGGGTGCCGGGAGTCCGCCAGGCCAGTTTGACCTGCCTGCCAAGTTCCGCCGGGCGCACGGGTTCGCGCTTGCGTTCCGGTACGCCTTCGGGGGTGTCGCGGACGCGCAGCGCGACCGGCACCGCATAAAGCACCGTCACCGCGCCGACGGCGAGGAAGGTGACTGTCCATCCTGGACCGTCGAGGAGCAGGGTGAGCGGGACGGTCGCGGCGAGGTTTCCGATGTAGCCCACACAGGAGGTGAACGACGCGAGCAGTGCGTACCGGTGCGCCGGGAAGTGCGCCGCGACGAGGCGCAGGACGCTGACGAAGGTGAGCGCGTCACCGAGGCCGAGGACGCCGCGGGCCACCAGGCCGAGTGCGTAGGTGTCGGCGACGCCGAGCAGCAGCTGCCCGGAGCCGAGGATCAGGACGGCGGCGGTGAGCACGCGGCGCGGGCCGTAGCGGTCGACCAGCACGCCGGTCGGGATCTGCATGGCCGCGTACACGCCGACCTGCAGGACGGTGAAGATGCCGAGCGCGGCGGACCCGACGCCGAAGCGTTCGGCCGCCTTCAGCCCGGCGACGCCGAACGAAGTGCGGTGGAAAACGGCGAGCAGGTACACCGTGACCGCGGTGAGCCAGATGAGCCAGGACCGGACAGGGGCGCGGCCGGCGGGCGTCAAGAGTTCCTCCAGTAAGCAGGCGAGCGTCGGGCTAGGAGGACGACGACGCTGCCGCCTCGATAGTTGTATCGCCTCAGCAACCTCGAGACATAGCCGTGACCGGGGTGTGCTTCACCACAGATCCGCTTCGCCCCGGATTCCGACGACCGTTTCGCCGCCGACCCACACGTCGTCGCCGTCCCGTTCGACGTGCACCCGCCCGCGCCTGCCGAGCCGCGTTCCCTGCGCCGCGACGTACGACTCGGGCGCGATGCCGTCGCCGATCAGCCACTGGCCGAGCGCAGCGTTGAGGCTGCCGGTGACCGGGTCCTCGACGGTGTCGCTGAACGCGCGGACCTCGAAGGCCGTGTCGGATCCGGCGGGCTGCGCACCGGCGACGCCCACCTTGAACTCGCCGAGCGCGGCGAAGTCCGGCTCGATGGCGAGGACGGTCGCCGCGTCGCGCAGCAGCAGCGCGACCCAGCCGGGGCCGTTGTCCGCCCAGCGCGCGTCGAGGACGTCGGCGTCGCCGAGGTGCAGACCGCGCTTCACCGCGGCGAGGTCGGCCTCGTCCACCGGACCGCTGCGGCGCAGCGGAGGCGCGGCGAACGCCAGCCGGTCGCCGTCGCGGCGCACCCGGACGAGCCCGGCCCCGCATTCCTGCACGAGGTGCCCGGCTTTCGGCTCTCCCCCGGCGGCCAGCCACGCCCGCGCCGACCCGAGCGTCGGATGCCCGGCGAAGGGCAGCTCGCCGTGCGGCGTGAAGATCCGCACGCGGTAGTCGGCGGCCGGGTCGGACGGCTCCAGCAGGAACGTGGTCTCGCTGAGGTTCGTCCAGCGGGCGAACGCCGCCATCCGCTCGTCGGACAGCGCGTCCGCGTCGTGCACGACAGCGAGCGCGTTGCCTCGGGTGAGCTCGTCGGTGAAGACGTCGACCTGGGTGAACTTCGGCATGCGCCCACCCTCGCATCCGCCGGGCGCCGGCGGCGAGCGGGTTTCGCCGTTATGCCATCACGCCTCCCGCACCGCGCCGACCACGGCCCACCGCCCGGACCGCCATCGCGCCACCACCGCCGCCAGCCGGAACACCATGAACAGCGACAACCCGCTCCAGATCCCGCTCAGCCCCCAGCCCAGCGCCAGCGACAGCCAGATCAGCGGCAGGAACCCGAGCCCGGCGCTGACGAGCGTGGCGGTGCGGAGGAAGGCGGCGTCCCCCGCACCGAGGAGGACCCCGTCGAGCGCGAACACCACCCCCGCGATCGGTTGCAGCGCCACGAAGAACCACCAGGCGTGCGGGATTTCGCCGAGCACTCCCGGATCGGACGTGAACGCGTGCGGCAGGACACTCCACAACGCCGCGAACAGCACGCCGAGGAAACAGCCGAAAATCAAGCCGTATCCCGTGATCTGCGTAGCCACCCCGCGCGCCTGCCGCGCCGCTCCCGCACCGAGCGCCGCGCCGACGAGCGATTGCGCGGCGATCGCGACCGAATCGAGCACCAGGGACAGGAACGTCCAGAGCTGCAGGACCACCTGGTGCGCCCCGACCGCCTCGGTCGAGGTGCGCGCGGCCACCGCGGCAGCGGACACAAAGCACGCCTGGAACGCGAAACTGCGCAGCACCAGGTCCCGGCCGAGACCCAGTTGTGCCCGCATCACCGGGAAATCCGGCCGCAGCGGCACCTTTTCCCGCACCAGCGCGGCGACGAACATCGACGCGGACACGACCTGCGCCACGACGTTCGCGATCGCCGACCCCTCCAGCCCGAGATCGGCGACATACACCAGCACCGGGCACAGAACGGCGGAAATTCCGTTGCCCGCCAGCACATAGCGCAGCGGACGCGTGGCGTCCTGCACGCCGCGCATCCAGCCGTTGCCCGCCATCGTGACGAGGATCAGCGGCGCGCCGAACAACGCGATCCGCAGCCACGACACGGCCGCCTCGGCGATCTCGTCGCTGCCCGAAAGCGCGCGGGCGATCGGCCCGGCCAGCAACTGCCCCGCCACCAGCAGCACCAGCCCGACCAGCACGCCCAGCCAGGTGGCCTGCACGCCTTCGCGCACCGCGTCGGCGCGCCTGCCCGCGCCGTGCAGCCGCGCGGTGCGCGACGTGGTGCCGTACGACAGGAAGGTGAGCTGCGTGGAGACCTGCGACAACACCACGCCGCCCAGCGCGAGGCCGGCGAGCGGCAACGCCCCGAGATGGCCGACGACGGCGGTGTCGACCAGCACGTAGAGCGGCTCGGCGGCGAGCACGCCGAGCGCGGGCACGGCGAGGCCGAACACTCGGCGGGGCGGGATGCGGTCACCGCTTACGGCGGTGGTCGTGGCGTTTTCGGACACGGGAGGAGAGTAACTACCGGCACCGACAATTCCGGCGACCCGGACCGCGAGGACACTCCTAGGCGGGCAAGCAAGACGCGGGATTCGCTTATCAGGCAAGGGGATCGCCGAGAGACGGGAGTCCTCTGTGGCGTGCTCCGGCACGGGCGGCGGGCTGTCTCAGCTGCGGCCGGACAGCAGGGTTTTCGCGCCACCTCGTGCGGTACGCTCGATTTGGAGACGATCTCCGCTTGCCGACGGGAGGGCAGCGCATGACTGCGGGCAAGCCGCTGCGGGCCGACGCCCAGCGCAACCGCGATCTCCTGGTCGCCAAAGCGCGCGAGATCTTCGACGCGGGCGAGTTCTTCGACCTGCGCTTCGACGACTTCGCCAGCCTGGCCGGAGTGGGCACCGGCACGCTGTACCGCCACTTCCCCACCCGGGAGGCGCTGGCCGAGGCGGTCTACCACGGGGAAGTCGCCGCACTGTGCGACCGCGCCCGCGAGTTGCAAGCCACGCTGCCCGCAGCGGAGGCGCTGGCGACATTCCTGCGCGGCATGGTCGACCACATCGACGCCCACGCGGGCCTGGCCCGGACGCTGGCCACGCTCATGGCCGACCGCTCGAACGCGCTGGCCGGGGGCAGCCAGGCGCTGGAGGAGGCCGTCACCGACCTGGTGGCCGCTGCCGCGCAAGACGGTGCCGTGCGCGACGACGTGGATGCCGGTGCCGTGATGATGGCTCTGCACGGCATCGGCGCGGCCCACGACCGTCCCCGGTGGCGGGCCGAGGCCGACGACGTCATCACCCTCGTGCTGGACGGACTGCGCCGACCGGGCTGACCAGGCGCGAACAGCCGCGAGCGCCGGACCCGGGTCAGCAGTACGACACGGGTCCAACGAACCTTCCGGACGCGGCTGCGCTCATGCTCCCGTCGAACGCGCCCAGCCCGGTTCAGGAAGCCCGCAACAGCGGCACCCGTCCCAACGCCTTCCGCAGCCGGTCCAGCACCTCCTCCGCCGGACCTTCCGCCGTGCACCCCGCCGCCATCCGGTGCCCTCCCCCGCCGAACTCCGCGGCGGCCGCGGACACATCGATGTCGCCGGCCGAGCGCAGCGAGACCGTCCACACTGGACCCGGCCCGGCCTCCTTCAGCACCGCCGCGACGCCGGCCTCCCGGGTCGCGCGCACCACGTCGATCACCGACTCCACCTCTTCGAGACGCACCGTCGCCGCGGCGGCCGCGCGCACCACCGTGTGGACGAAGCCGAATCCTTGCGCCCCTTCGGGTTCCAGCCGGGCTTCGGACAGGACCGTCGACAGCATCGGCAGCCACGCGAACGGGTGATCATCGACGATGCGGCGGGCCACCTCGCCCGGGTCGGCCCCGGCTTCCAGGAGACGGGCGGCGATCCGGTGCGTTTCGGGGCTCGCCCGGCGGAAGCCGCTCGTATCGGTGACCACCCCGGCATACAGGCAGCGCGCAGCCGCCGCGTCCAGTTCGACTCCCATCGCCTCGACGATCCGCGTGACCAGGATCGCCGTCGCTTCGGCGGTGTCGTCCACGACGTGGTGGGTGCCGTAGCGGGCGTTGGTCGCGTGGTGGTCGACGACCAGGACCGAGCCGCCCGCGTCGCGGACCGCGGCGACCCGCGGGGCGAGCCTGCCCAGGCGGGCCAAGGTCGGGGTGTCCAACGCGACCAGCAGACCGTCCGTCGGAGGGAGGGCGCCGACGGGAGTGATCAGGCCGTCGACGTCCAGCCACGCCAGTGTTTCCGGGGCCTCGTCCGGCTCGCCGAAGGCGACTCGCACGTTCGCGCCGCGGCGATGCAGCACGTGGCCGAGGGCCAGCGCGCTGCCGAGGGCGTCCGCGTCGGGGCGCACGTGGCCGAGCAGCGTCACGTCGGTGGCCCCGGCCAGCAGTGCGGCGGCGGCCTCGATGTCCTGTACCAGGGAAGCTGTCACGAAGTGTCACGCTACGCTCTGCGGGATGCCTGAGTACGTGATCCTCGTTCTGCCTTCCGCCAACCGCGTGTACGCCGCCTCGTCGCCGGCGCTGCTGCGCGCCGAACTGGCGGCCTTCGGCGCCGGCCTGTCCGCCGAGGTGTCGGCGATCGAAGAGATCGAACTCGGCGGGGTCGGGTACGTGAAATTCGCCTGCGCCGCCCCGCTCGGCGAGCGCGACCTGGCGCTGCTGTCGAACCTGTCCTCGCTGTACGCCCTGTTCGAACTGGGCGACGGCGTGCTGCGGCCGGTCGCCGTGCACCCGCTGGCGAAGGCGGACTCCGACCTGCTGACCATTCAGAAGTACCCGGGCAAGACCAACGAGCAGTTCACGAAACTGCTGCTCAACCTCACCCTGCTGGCGACCTCGCGGCCCGCGGACTGGCCGGACCGCGAACTGCACGTCCTCGACCCGCTGTGCGGGCGCGGGACGACGCTGAACCAGGCCGTGATGTACGGCTTCGACGCGACCGGCCTCGACGTCGACGCGCGCGATTTCGAGGCGTACGAACAGTTCGTGAAGACGTGGCTGCGCACGAAGCGCGTGAAGCACACCGCGGAATCCGGCCAGCTGCGCCGCAACAAGGTCCGCCTCGGCCGCCGGCTGGACATCGAGTACGCGTTCGACAAGGACGACTACAAGTCCGGCCGCACCCGCCGGCTCAGCTACCTGAACGCGGACACGCTGACCACCGACGAGGTCCTCCGCCCGGCGTCAGTGGACCTGATCGTGACCGACGCGCCGTACGGCGTGCAGCACGGCAGCCACCGCGAGACCGGTCTGGCCCGCAGCCCGCGCGACCTCCTCGCGGCGGCGATCCCGGTGTGGAACCGCGTGCTGCGGCCGGGCGGGGCCATCGGGATCTCGTGGAACACGCATGTGCTGCCGCGCGAGGAACTGGTGGCGATCCTGGAACGGGCAGGGCTGGCGGTGCGGTCCGGCGGGCCGTACGAGGAGCTGGCGCACCGGGTGGACCAGGCGATCGTCCGGGATCTCGTGGTGGCGGGAAAGCCCAACTGATTTCGCGCCGGACTGGCAGAGCCCGCTACGCCAGCCGCGGCCCGAGGAATCGCAGGACTTCCGGCAGGACTCCCTGCCAGTACTCCGCCGTGTGCTTGCCCGCCGTGATCCGCGAGACCTCCGGCTTGGCGCTGGTGATCAGCTTCCGGTTGGCCGCCAGGAACGGATCGCCGTCGCCGCACCACACGCCGAGGCCTCGGGTCGGGAGTTCGTCGACGTGCCGCAGCGGTTCGGCGGCGGTCCAGTCGTCCTCGGACGCGAAGATGTGCCGCGACCGGGCTTCTGGCCACGTGCGGAACAGGGCCGCGCTGCAGGTCGCCACGGCGGTCACGTCGCGGCGGTGGAGGGCAAGGTTCAGGGCGCCGAAGCCGCCCATGGAGATGCCGAGGAGGCCGGTCATCGGGCGGAGGCCCGCCTCGGACAGCCAGCCGGGGAGTTCGTCGGTGAGCATGCGGTGCGGGTCGTCGTCGCCGTCGGGCATCCAGTAGTGGCTGCCGTCGACCGCGACGACCGCGAACGGCGGGATGCCCGAGCGGACCGCGGCGGTGAGGGCCGCGGGCACGCCCAGGTCCAGGAACGTGCGGGCGTTCGACCCGCGGCCGTGCAGTGCCACGCAGACCGGCAGGCCGGTGCTGGGGACGTCGTCGGGCGTCATGAGCACGACGTCGACGTCCCGGCCGCGGGCCGCGGAGTGCCTGCGGTGGATCGTGACGGACGCCTTCAGGGGCGACGGGCTGGAGGCCGGGGCAGCCGAGGTCGGCGCAACCACCGGGGCGGAGCGCCCGGTGCAGGCGGAGACGAGCGCCGCGGCACTGCCGAACAGCAGGCCGCGTCGCGTGACACCGGGCTTTGACCGCATCGCTTCAGCCGCGCGTCTCCTCTTCTGTTTGCTCCTCGTCCTCGTCGGCCCGAGGAGCTTTGTAAGGGTCCGCTTCGCCCGCGGGCTGGGCTCCGGTCGCCCGGCGGGCCACCTCGGCGTCCGATTCGCGGGCTTTCGCGAGCAGTTCTTCGATGCGGCGGGCGTCGTCCGGGACGCTGTCCGCGACGAAGGTGAGCGTCGGGGTGTAGCGGACGCCGGTGCCCTGTCCCACCTTCGTGCGCAGGACGCCGCGCGCGGCTTCCAGGGCGGCCGCGGCGCTCGCGAAGTCCGGCTCCGCGTCGAGGCTTTCGCCGAGCACCGTGTAGTACACCGTGGCGTCGTGCAGGTCCGCAGTGACGCGGGCGTCGGTGATGGTCACCGAGCCCAGTCGCGGGTCCTTGACGTCGTGTTCGATCGCCGAGGCCACGATCTGCGAGATCCGCTTGGCGAGCTTGCGTGCCCGAGCGGGATCGGCCATGGCTGAGGTCTCCTTCTCCGGATTTCCGGGTGTTCTAGTCGTCCGGGCCGAGCAGCCGGCGGCGCGCGGACAGCAGTTCGAACTCGGGGCGGCCCGCCGCGAACCGCTCGCACGCGTCGAGCACGTCCCGGATGTGCTCGCCGTCGGGGGCGACCGCGGCGACGCCGATGAGCGCGCGCCGGTGCAGGTCCAGATGTCCCGCCTCGGCGACCGAGACGGAAAAGCGTTTCCGCAGTTCGGCCACCACCGGCCGCACCACGGATCGTTTCTGCTTCAACGAATGCACGTCGTCAAGCAGCAAGTCGAGCTCGAGGACTCCGACAAACAAGCTAGTCACCTCAAAACTCGACGAAAACAAAACTCGACGGGACAGCCCGACTGGACCCCACGCGGGGGTCCAGGGGGCTTGCCCCCTGGCGGGGGCGCGGGGGTTCGACCCCCGCACAACACGCTGAGGGCGGGAGGGGCGAGCGCAGCCTGCGAGCACGCCCCTCCCCCAACGGAGGCCTCAGCTACGGGGCTTCTCCCGCTGTTCGTAGGTCTCGATCACGTCGTCGACCTTGATGTCGCTGTACGAGCCCAGCGTGAGACCGCACTCGTACCCTTCCCGGACCTCGACCACGTCGTCCTTGAAGCGGCGCAGCGAGTTGATCGGCAGGTTCTGCGCGACCACGTTGCCGTCGCGCAGGAGGCGGGCCTTGGCGTTGCGCCGGATCTCGCCGGACATGACCAGGCAACCCGCGATCGTGCCGATCTTGGAGGACTTGAAGACGTCCCGGACCTCTGCGCGGCCCAGTTCGACCTCTTCGTACTCCGGCTTGAGCATGCCCTTCAGAGCCTGCTCGATCTCCTCGATCGCCTGGTAGATGACCGTGTAGTAGCGCACGTCGACGCCCTCGCGGGTGGCCCGCTCGGTCGCCTTGCCCTGCGCCCGGACGTTGAACCCGAGAACGATCGCGTCGGACGCGGTCGCCAGGTCGATGTCCGATTCGGTCACGCCGCCGACGCCGCGGTGCACGACGTGCAGTTCGACGTCTTCGCCGACGTCCAGCTGCAGCAGCGCCGCTTCGAGCGCCTCGACGGTACCCGAGTTGTCGCCCTTGATGATCAGGTTGAGGCTGCTCGTCTCCTTCAAGGCGGAGTCGAGGTCCTCGAGGCTGACCCGCTTGCGGCGCGACGCGTTGAGCGCGTTGCGGGTGCGAGCGGAACGGCGCTCGGCGATCTGCCGGGCGACGCGGTCCTCGTCGACCACCAGGAAGGTGTCGCCCGCTCCCGGCACCGAGGTGAACCCGATGACCTGGACCGGACGCGAGGGCAGCGCCTCGGTGACGTCCTCGTTGTGCTCGTCGACCATCCGGCGGACGCGGCCGTAGGCGTCGCCCGCCACGACCGAGTCGCCGACGCGCAGCGTGCCGCGCTGGACCAGGACGGTGGCCACCGGGCCGCGGCCGCGGTCGAGGTGCGCCTCGATCGCGACGCCTTGGGCCTCCATGTCCGGGTTGGCCCGGAGGTCCAGAGCCGCGTCCGCGGTCAGCAGGATCGCCTCGAGAAGCCCGTCGATGTTGATGTTCTCCCGTGCGGAGATCTCGACGAACATCGTGTCGCCGCCGTATTCCTCGGCGATGAGGTTGTACTCGGTGAGCTGCTGCCGGATCTTGTCCGGGTTCGCGCCCTCCTTGTCGATCTTGTTGATCGCGACCACGATCGGGGCCTTCGCGGCCTGCGCGTGGTTGATCGCCTCCACCGTCTGCGGCATGACGCCGTCGTCGGCCGCCACCACGATCACCGCGATGTCGGTCGAGTTCGCGCCTCGGGCACGCATGGCGGTGAACGCCTCGTGACCCGGGGTGTCGATGAAGGTGATGAGCCGCGGCACGCCTTCGAGCTCGGTCTCGATCTGGTAGGCGCCGATGTGCTGGGTGATCCCGCCGGCCTCGCTCTCGCGGACCTTCGTCTTGCGGATCGTGTCCAGCAGCCGGGTCTTGCCGTGGTCGACGTGACCCATGATGGTGACGACCGGCGGACGGACCTGCAGGTCCTCCTCGCCGCCCTCGTCCTCGCCATAGGTGATGTCGAAGGTCTCCAGCAGCTCGCGGTCCTCCTCCTCGGGGGAGACGACCTGGACGACGTAGTTCATCTCGCCGCCGAGCAGCTCGAGGATGTCGTCCGACACGGACTGCGTCGCGGTGACCATCTCGCCGAGGTGGAAGAGCACCTGCACCAGCGAAGCCGGGTTGGCGTCGATCTTCTCGGCGAAGTCGGTCAGCGAAGCGCCGCGCGGCAGCCGGATCGTCTCGCCGCTGCCCTTGGGCAGGCGGACGCCGCCGACGCTGGGCGCCTGCATGTTGTCCATGTACTCCTGGCGCTTCTGCCGCTTCGACTTGCGGCCCTTGCGCGAGCGCCCGCCGGGACGGCCGAAGGCGCCGGCCGTGCCGCCGCGACCGCCGGGGCCGCCGCGACCGCCGCCGCCGCCGCGGAAACCGCCGCCGCCGGCCGGGGCACCACCGCCGCCGCCCGGACGGAAGCCGCCACCGCCGCCGCCACCGGGACGGAAACCGCCGCCACCGCCGCCGCCACCGGGGCCGCCGCGGAAGCCGCCGCCACCGCCGCCGCCGGGACGGCCGCCGCCGCCACCGGGACGACCGCCGCCGCCAGGACCGCCGCGGCCGCCTGCCGGTCCGGCCGGACGGGCGCGGCCCGGCATCATGCCGGGGTTCGGGCGCGGGGGCATGTTGCCCGGGCTCGGCCGGTTGCCGCCGCCCTGCCCGCCGGGACGCGGCGGACGCTCTCCGCCGCCCTGGCCGCCGCCCGGACGCGGGGGACGGTTGTCGCCGCCCTGGCCGGGGCCGGGACGCGAGGCGGGCGGGCGCGGGGCCGGGGAACCGGAACCGACGCCGAACGGGTTGTTGCCGACCCGCGGGGTGCGCGGACCGGGCTTCGGGCCGCCGGGCTTGGGGCCCTGCGGCTTGGGCGGCACGACCGAACCGGCGGACGACGAGTCCTGCTGCTTCGGGGCCGGCTTGGGCGCGGCGGGCTCGGCCTTGGCGGCCGGGACCTCCTGCGCCGGGGCCGGCTGGGCCGGGGCGGGCGGACGCGGGCCGGGGCGGGGGCCGCCGGGCTTCGGGCCCGGGGACGCCGCCGGCTTGGCAGCCTGCGGTCCCGGCTTCACGGCCGGGGCCTGCTGCGGCGCGGGGGCCGGAGCGGACGGGGCCTGCGAAGCGGCGCTCTGCTGCTGCGGAGCGGGCGGCTTCGGGGCCGGAGCGGGCCGCGGTCCCGGAGTGGGGCCGGGCTTCTTCCCGCCCTTGGCGGGGTACGCGTCGCGGAGCCGGCGGGCGACGGGCGCCTCGACGGTGGACGACGCGGACTTCACGAACTCGCCCTGCTCCTTCAGCTTGGCGAGAACTTCTTTGCTGGTGATGCCGAGCTCCTTAGCGAGCTCGTGTACACGGGCCTTGCCTGGCACAGCTCTCCTCATCTAGGGGAGGCCAGGCGGGGACCCGCTGACCTCGTCCTTATCGTCGCGCGTTCATGGCTTCAGCTTCACGGCTGACTCATGACGGGTCGACCTGCTTCCTTGTTTCCCGCGACCCCGGGAGCGTCCCGGCGTCGTTGTCCTCGGCGAACGCCGCGTGGCGGTGCAGTCCCGCGGCCTCGAGCGCGCCCTGGGCCCGGAGAGCCCGGGGGAACGCCCGCTTCCGCTCGGCTTTGGCCAGGCAGCCCGGTCCCGGGTGCAGCCACGCACCCCGTCCCGGCAGCCGCCGACGTTCGTCGACGACCAGCCGCCCGTCCGCCGCGACCACGCGCAGCAGTTCGCCGGTCAAGTCCCGTTTCCGGCAGCCGACACACGTGCGCACCGGCGAGTGCCGGTGACGCGGGAGGTCGGGGGTGTCCCCAGTGGCCCTTCGCGGGACTTGAACCGTTGTCGAGTCTAGCGCCTGCACCTTCAGTCGGCCGAACCGGTCGCCGCGGCGGGCCGCGCCTGGCCGGCGTGGTCTTGCTCACCCTGCGCCGGACCGGCCGGCTCGGCGGGGGCCGCGTCGCTGCGGATGTCGATCCGCCAGCCGGTGAGCCGGGCGGCGAGGCGGGCGTTCTGGCCCTCCTTGCCGATCGCCAGCGACAGCTGGAAGTCCGGCACGACGACCCTCGCCGTCTTGGCGCGCTCGTCCACGACACGTACCGAAACAACCTTCGCCGGCGACAATGCATTCCCGACGAACCTGGCCGGGTCGTCGGACCAGTCGATGATGTCGATCTTCTCGCCGGCCAGCTCGCTCATCACGTTGCGCACGCGCGCGCCCATCGGGCCGATGCAGGCGCCCTTGGCGTTGACGCCCGGGATGGTGGAGCGCACCGCGATCTTCGACCGGTGCCCCGGTTCGCGGGCGACCGCGGCGATCTCGACGGTGCCGTCGGCGATCTCCGGGACCTCCAGCGCGAACAGCTTGCGCACCAGGTTCGGGTGCGAGCGCGACAGCATGATCTGCGGGCCGCGGTTGCTGCGCGACACCCCGAACACGAATGCCTTGATCCGGGTGCCGTGCTCGTAGGACTCCCCCGCGACCTGTTCGGCCTGCGGCAGCACGCCCTCGGTGTCGCCGACCTGGATCACGACCATGCCGCGGGCGTTGGCGCGCGCGTCGCGCTGCACCACCCCGGCCACGATCTCGCCCTCCTTCGCGGAGAACTCGCCGTAGGTCTTCTCGTGCTCGGCGTCGCGCAGCCGCTGCAGGATGACCTGGCGCGCGGTGGTGGCGGCGATCCGGCCGAAGCCCTCGGGCGTGTCGTCCCATTCCTCGTCGACCTCGCCCTCGGACGTGAGGGTGTGCGCGAGGACGCGGACGAGGCCGGTCTTGCGGTCGATGTCGATGCGGGCGTGCGGCTGGTGGCCCTCGGTGTGCTTGTACGCGGTGAGCAGCGCGGTCTCGATGGCCTCGATGACCGTGTCGAAGGGGATGTCCTTGTCCCGTTCGATCGCCCGCAGCGCGGCGATGTCCACGTTCACTTCGACTCCTCCTTCTTCTCGTTCTCGTCCGCGGTCAGGGCTTTGAGGTCGTCTGCGGGCGGTTGCTTGAATTCGACTTCCACCACGGCCTTCGCGACGGACTGGTAGTGCACGTCCTTGATCCGGCCGTCGACGAGGACGCGCACGCCCTTCTCGCCGGCGTGGCCGACGCGGCCGAGGTAGGCCGAACCCTCGACGGGCGTGATCTTGACGAGGCGGAACCGGGCGCGCCGCCAGTGCCGGCGCTGGGTGAGCGGCCGGTCGAGGCCGGGCGAGGTGACCTCGAGCGTGTAGGCGCTCGCCAGGACGTGCTCGTTCTCGTCGAGTGCGGCCGAGACGGTGCGGCTGACCTCGGCGACCTCGTCCAGGCCGACGCCGTCGTCGGAGTCGACGACCACCTTCACCAGCTGTCGCCTTCCGGCTTGCTGCACCTCGAGCGAGTCGAGGTCGAAACCCGCGGTCGTGACGGCTTCGGCCACGATCGGCTCCAGCCGGCTGGCGAGTTCGTTGGGCACGTGGAGCACTCCTGTTCGGCCTGTTGGTCGGTGAAGGTCAAGCTTATCCTGCGCCCCCGCGAAGACGCGCGAGCGGCGGCGCACCCGGGCGGCCTGGCAGGATGGGCCGACGTGACCGCAGACCTTTCCCGGCGCGCCGTGCTGCGTCTGGGCGCGCTGAGCGCCACTGTCGCCGCGGCTGTGCCGCTCGCCGCCTGCTCCGGCGGCTACGACGACGCCCCCGATCCCCTGGCCCCGCTGCTGGCGACGGCCGAGGCGGACGCCGCCGCGGCCAGGAAGCTGCCCGCGGGCGGCGACGCGGCCGGACAGGTCGCCGACGCCAGAGCCGCGCAGGCGGCCGCGCTGAAGACCGAGGTGGACCGGCTGAACCGGCCGAAGAAGGCGGCGGACGTCCCCGCCGCGCCCGCTGACCTCGCCGGGTTCAAGGACCGGCTCGCCGCCGCGCGCAAGCAGGCGGAGGACCTGGTGCCCGCGCTGCCGGCGTACCGGGCCGGGCTCGTCGCGTCGGTGGCCGCCGGGTGCGCCGGGCTGCAGCGGGTCGCGCCGGAACTCGGGCCGGGGGCCGACGCGAAGGCCGCGGCCGCGCCGTCGTCGGTGCCGAAGGAAGCGGTGGATTCGCTGCAGAAGGCGCTGGCGGCGGAGCACGCGTCGCTGTGGGTGTACGGGTTGGTGACGGCGTTCCTGCCGGGTGATTTCGGGGAAGCGGTGAAGGCCGGACGCGCGGAACACACCGCGCGGCGGGACGTGGTCACGCAGATGATCACGTCGGTGTCAGCGACGCCGGTGGCTCCTGAAGCCGCGTACGTGCCGCCTAAGCCGGTTACCGACACCGCTTCGGCGGCTGCGCTGGTGGCGAGCGCGGAGGCGGACACGGCGGCGGCTTGGCTTGCCGTGCTTACGCATACCGACGATTCGGGGCTGCGCGGGATGGCTTTGCAGGCGGTGATCGCGGCGGCTCGGCGCGGGATGCCTTGGCGGCAGGAGGCGGGTCTCAAGCCCGCCGCCGTTGCCCTCCCCGGGCAGCCCTCCTAGCACAAGCGCGCAGGCCGGGCCGAACCCGAGCCTGCGCGCTTCACGAGAAGCTCAGCGGAGCTTCCCGGACAGCTTCAACGCGTTCTTCGCGATCCGGTTGAGCAGCTGCTTGTCGTGGTGGCCGTAGTAGAAGTCGGTCAGCACGATCGTCACCTCGGCTCCGGTGGCCTTCGACTCGTACTCCGCCTCGTTGCCGCTCAGTTTCGGGGCGTCGGCGTCGTGGAAGGTGCCGTCGCGGACCAGGTCGCTCACGTTGCCGGTGCCGTCGCGGTCGGTGAGCTGTTTCAGCTCGGTCGCCTTCGCCGCGTCCGGCATCGTCACCAGCACCACCGACACCAGCGCCTTCGCGTCCCCGGACTGCACCGTGTACAGCGCCCGCGCCAAGGACTTGCACTGGTTGTCCTGGAAGAACTTCTTGGCGCCCGAGTACGCGTTGGCGGCGCAGTCGGTCGCCTTGACCGGGCCTTCGGCCAGTTTGTAGTCGAACGCGGGCTTCGCCGTGGTCGCCGGGGGTTCGGCGACCGGCTCGTCCGGCGTGCTGTCGTGCCGGATCAGGTACCAGACGAGCCCGGCCACGACGGCGATCGCCACGAGCCCGGTGCCGCGCAGCAGGAGGGCGCGGTTGCGCGACGGCCCGGGCGGCGGACCCGGCTGCGCGGGCACGGCCGGGATCGGGGCCGTGTCCGAGGGTCCGGGGGTGAAGTGCGGATGGGACACGCGAACACCGTAGTTCACCGCCCGTGCGGCCTTCAGCCAGACGCTGCGCCCAGGGCGTCCAGCACGCGTTCGACGTCGTCAGGGCCGTTGTAGAGGTGGAAACCGACCCGTACCCGCCCGTTGCGGACGCTCGCGACGATCCCGGCTTCGGCGATCCGCGCGGGATCGGCTTCCAGTGCCACGATCGCGCTCCCCTGCGGCTCCAGCCCGGCCGCGGTGCGCAGGGAATCGGCCAGTCCGGCGTTGTGGTCGCGCACCGCGGCGAGGTCCAGTGACGCGAAGTAGTCGAACGCTTCCGCGGCGCCGACGTGCGACAGCCACACCGGCGAAAGGTCGAATCCGCGCGCGTTTCCGGCCAGGCGCAGTGGCATTCCGTATACCGAGGACCACGGATCGTCGCCGGCGTACCAGTTCGCGGCGACCGGGCGGGTCCGTTCGTGCGCCCGCGGGTGCACCGCGAGCCAGGCGCAGCCGCGCGGCGAGAACAGCCATTTGTAGCCCGCGCAGACGATCCAGTCCGCCCACGCGACGTCCAGCGGAAGCCAGCCCGCGGCTTGCGTGACGTCGATCATGACCGGCACGCCCGCGGCTTCGGAGGCGGCCCGCAGCGCGGCGGTGTCGAGGAGCGCGCCGTCGGCGGACTGCGCGAGGCTGACCGCGACGAGGTCGTGGCCTTCGACGTGCTGCGCCAGCTTGGCGAGCGGCGCTTCGGTGACGTTCGCCCGCTGCGCGAACGGGAACGTCACGCTGGTGAACTCGCCCTCGGCGACCAGGACGCGGGCGTCCGGGGCCAGTCCGCCCGCGACGTTCGCCGCCAGCTGCGACACCGACGCGCCGATCGCCACCCGGTCCGCCGGGACCCCGGCGAGCCGCGCGAATCCGGCGCGGGAGCGGGAGACCGCCTCGTCGAAGTCCGACGGGGTGTCCTTGCCGGTGCGCCACCGGCCGACCGCGGCCTCGACCGCGTCGGCGACCGGCGTCGGCGGGATTCCGATGCTGGGGGTGTTGAGGTATCCGGCGGGGACAGCGAAGTCGGTGTTTCCTCCGAAGATCATGTCCCCCAGATTACGGGAGCAATGCGGTGATTTCGCCGTACGAAGGCGGCTTCATCGGCAGTTCGGTCCCTTCCCGCGCTGCGTCTACTGTGGACAGTTCGGCGGAAAGTGCTACCCGGTAGGGAGTTGAGCCGAGACTGACCCGCGCCACGCCGAGGGAGGCCAATTCGGAGAAAGTGGCTTTCCCGGGCAGGTGCAGGAGGTTCACCGGCACCTCGACCGCTTCGACGAGCTCCGCCACATCCGCTGGCTCGTGCAGGCCGGGGACGAAGACGCAGTCCGCACCGGCGTCGGCGTACGCGCGGACCCGGGTGATGGCGTCCGCGACCGGGCCGGCGCCGAGCCAATGCGTGTCGGTGCGGGCGTTGAGGAACATGCCCGGGACGCGTTCGCGCACCTTGGCCAGCAGCGCGGCCTGGACGACGATCGGAGCGAGCGCGTCGGCTCGGCCGTCTTCCAGGTTGATGCCGGCTACTCCCGCGTCGGCGAGTTCCGCGACGAGGTCCGCTACTTCCTCGGGATCGGTGCTGAAGCCGTCGGCGAGGTCGACGCTGACCAGGATGTCCAGCGGTGCCAGCGATTTCGCCAGCGCGACGGTCGCGGCGCGGGACTCCGGGGCTCCGTCGGCGAGCCCGGCGGCGGCCGAGACGCCGAGGCTGGTGGTGCCGACCGCCGGGTGTCCCGCGGCGGCGAGGGCGGCGGCGAAGCCGAACTCCCAGACGTTCGGCAGCAACAGCGGACGGCCCGGGACGTGCAACGCGGCGAAGGAGGTCATGTCCGCCACGGTACGACGTCCACGCTTCGGCGGCGGCCGAACTGTCGGTCAGCCGCCGGAACCGCCGGAGAACGCCGCGATCCGCGCTGCCCGTCGGCCCGCTACGGCTTTGCGCAGTGCCGGAAGCACTGGTCCCGCGAGCTTCTCCAACTCCTTCAGCCGGTCAGCGTGGCGACGCGCGTCCGAGCGGGACATCCCGGCTCCGGACGCCGCGGCGAGGGAAGCCAGCGCCGCGGCGGAAGCGTCCACTTCGGACAGCGGAGCGGTCAAAGCGTGGGCGAGCTGTGCGTGCGCGTCGCGTACCCGCGCCGGGTCGGCGGGCACCAAGACCTTGCGATGCAGGATCGAACTGCTGCCCTCTTCGAGCAGACCCGCCGCGGAGAGTTGCGTTTCCAGCGACTGCAACGTGTCGTTCCTGCCACGGCGCAGCAATGCGCGCCACGACGCCGGGCTGTGCGTGCGGAGGTCGGCGAGCAGATCGTCGAGCAGGAGGTCGCCGGTCGGGGCGGCGGCGGTCGGTTCGGCGTGGCCGCGCTGGTCGCGGAGGTTGCCGCGCAGCACCAGGTCGGTCACCGCGGCCGCGCGGACCAGCAGGGCCGCGTTGGAGCGGCGGGAGACTGGGCCGCCGTCCGGGTCGCAGGCGAGGAAATACGCTCGCGCGGGCAAGGAGTCGCTCATTGTTTCTTCACCTCTGGCCAGATCGTTTCCCAGGATTGCTTTCGCCCGGTGTACAGCCACATCAGCCCGGGCACCACTTCAGTCACCGAAGAGAAGTACGGCCGCAGCAGCGCAGGATCGAAGCCCGCGAAAAGCACGTTGCGCGCGGAATCCGGCGGCCGGTCGAAGTACCAGTAGCCTCGGTGTCCACTGTAGACATTGTTGATTCCGTATCGCGGGCCGTAGTACTCCACGGCCGCGGCGAACGGGTAGATTTCCCCGTATACGGCGGTTTCCCGGCGCACCGGCTCCGGCAGGGATCGATACGTCTGCCCGACCCCGTCCGCCAACTGCTGTTGCGCGGTCTCCCCGGCCGCGAATACGGTGCCGAGCGGAAAGGGGCCAAACGACGTGGCTTTCATCGAAGCTGGCCATACCGGCAGCCCGGCAATGGTGACCGCCGCCGAAAGCGTGAACACGATTCCGACCGGGATCTTCCACCAGCGCACCAGCTTTCGCCGCGAAAGCTCCGTCGCGGCCGCGGCGAACGGCAGCGAATACAGGCTCATCAAGTAATACGAGCGGCCGTGCGTCCCGATGATCACCGCCACGACCAGCAGCAACGCCACCGCGAGGTACCGGTACGGCACCAGGTCCGGCGAACGGAACAGCCGCCACATCCCGTACAGCAGCGCCAGCACGCCGATTCCCATTCCGGCACCGAGCAAGCCGTCGCGCGCGAAGGTGAGGTAGCCGGGGAATTCGGCCGCGACGACCTCGCCCATCCGGGTGTAGGCCCAGCCGTGCGTGGCTTGCCAGAGGAACGTCGGCAGGGTCGCCACGACGGCGATCAGCGCGCCCAGCCACAGTTTCGGCCGGGACACCAGGTTGCGCGGCCCGAAGACGAGCGCGGACACCAGCACCGCGCCCCACAGCGCGGGGATCAGGAATTTCGTCTGCAGCGACACCGCGGTGACCACTCCGGCCCACACCAGCAAGCCGTCGCGCCGGGTCCGGGTCCAGCGCACGAGGAGGAACACCACGAGCGTCCAGAAGAACGGGTCCAAAGCGTAGGTGGCGACCCAGTGGCTGATGATGATCAGCCCCGAAGTCGCGTACGCCCCGGCCGCCATCGCCTGTGCTCCGCGACCGCCGCCGAGTTCGCGAGCAGTCAGCGCGGTCACGATCACCCCGGCGCCGGCCGCGAGCGCCATCGGCAGCCGCAGCGCGACCAGCGAACCGGGGAACCACTGGTCGAGCGTGCCGGCCAGCAGCGGGACGAGCGGCGGCTGGTCGAAATACCCCCAGGCCAGATGATCTCGACCGGCCACGAGGAAGTACAGCTCGTCGAAGCCGTGCGCGTACCGGGTGCTCGTCGCCGCCAGCAGCGCGACGGCGCCCGCCGCGACCGCCAGCACCGGCAGCCGGGCGAACCGCGGGATTCCTTCGCTCGTCATGGCGTCGAGTCCACCGCGCCGGGCGGGTGCGGCGTAAGCGTGCTCGGTAGCTGCCCGCAGCGACGAAAGTGGATCTCTTCCGATCGAGCCGCAACTTTCGGCGGTAACCCGCCACCCGGGCGATGCGGATCCGGCGCGGCCGGGCAGGCGACCGGATACCGTGGCCGGGTGACCAGCACGTGCCGTCCCTGGCCGCGGTCGACCGACTGGTTCTGGCTGGCCGGCACCGCGCTGGTGTTCGCCTGCCTCGACTTCGGCCTTTTCCTCGCCGCCGGGCCTGCCACCGGCTTTCTCGGCCCGTACGCGACGCTCGTGCTGGAACTCGTCTGCGACGCGTCCCTGCTGCTCCTGGCGCGCTTCCCGAACGGCGTCGCCGGCCTGCTGATCATGGCCTCGCTGGCGATGCTGGCGTCCGACCTCTTCTCCCCCGGCCTGCTCGTGCCCGTCCGCCAGCCGACGCTGATGACCGTCCCCACGATCACGCCGATCGTGCTGGCGCAGCTCGTCCGGCAGCTGGACCGGCGGCGGCTGCTGTGGATCGCCGGGTTCCTGGCCCTGCTGGCGACGCGACCGTGGAATCCGGCTTGGAACACCACGCCGTTCGGACTGCTGAGCACCGCGCTGCCGGTGGCGATCTCGCTGTATTTCGAGGCGCGGCGGCAGCTGCTGAGTTCCTTGCGCGACCGGGCTGAGCGTGCGGAACGCGAGCAGCACCTGCTCGCCGAACAGGCGCTGGCGGCGGAGCGGCGACGGCTGGCGAGCGAGATGCACGACGTCGTCACGCACCGGTTGAGCCTGATGGTGCTGCACGCGGGCGCGCTCGGCGTGACGTCGCCGGATCCGTCGGTGAAGTCGGCCGCCGAGGACATCCGGCGCGAGGGTGCGCACGCGCTCGACGAACTACGCGACTTGGTCGGCGTGCTGCGCAACGGCACCGGAATCGAACCGCCGGTGCCGAATCCGCCATTGCCGGGCGAGGTGGCGGACCTGGTCGCCGAATCGGTGGCGGTCGGGATCGCGACCGAGCTTTCCGTGACCGGCGACCGGACCTCGGTGTCGCCGACCGTCGCGCGCACCGCGTACCGGGTGGTGCAGGAGGCGCTGACCAACATCCGCAAGCACGCGCCGGGCTGCTCGGCGACGGTTTCGCTGCGCTATCACCCGGGCGGACTGGACGTGGCCGTCGCCAACACCCGCGCGACCCGGCCGCCGGACGCGGCGCTCGCGGGGAGCGGCTCCGGCGCGGGGCTGAGCGGGCTGCGCCAGCGCGTCGAACTCGTCGGCGGGACCTTCGAGGCGGGCCCGGTGCCCGGGGGCGGGTTCAAGATCGGTGCGATACTGCCCGCCTACGTCCCGACCACGGAAGGTGCTGCCCGGTGATCACGGTCGTGGTGGCCGACGACGAGCCGATGGTGTGCGCGCACCTGCGCACGATCCTCGGTTCGGCCGGCGACATCGAGGTAGTCGCGCAGGCGCGGGACGGCGCGGAGGCGGTCGAGGAAGTGGTCCGGCACCGGCCCGCGGTGGTGCTGATGGACCTGCGGATGCCCGGCGTGGACGGGCTCGCCGCGATCGAGCGGATCTGCGCGCTGCCGGATCCGCCCGCGGTCGTCGCGCTGACGACGTTCGACGCGGACACCTACGTCATCCGGGCCCTCCGCGCGGGCGCGGCCGGATTCCTGGTGAAGTCGACGCCGCCGGAGGACCTGATCGGCCTCGTTCGCGTCGCGGCGGACGGGCACACCGTGCTGTCGCCATCAGCCGCACGCCGACTGGTCGCGCTGTCGTCGGACGGCCACCGCCGCGATGACGAAGCCCGCCGCCGCACTGCCGGGTTGACGGAGCGGGAGCGGGATGTGTTGGCGTGCCTGGGAGAAGGACTGTCCAATGCGGACATCGCCGGGCGGCTGCATCTGGCAGAGGCGACGGTGAAGAGCTACGTGTCACGGATGCTCGTGAAACTCGGCTGCACCAACCGGACCCAGGCCGGACTGCTCGCCCACGAAGCCGGGCTCGTCGGCCGCTAGGTCATTTCAGCATCGAGCCCAGCCGCTGCGCTGAAGCCACCACCAACCGGCCTAGTTCGTCCGGGTCCGGAGCTTCGAACAGAGACAGCCCGATGCTCGTGCCCGGTGCGTCCCGGCCGGTCGGCACCACCGCCGAGATCCCGGTGATCCCCGGCGCGATCTCCCCCACCGACACCGCGTAGCCGCGCGACCGGGCGCGGGTGATCTCCTCGCGTTCGCCCTCCACCGGCGGTTCCGCCGCGAGCAGTGCGAGCCCGGCCGAGCCGCGGCCGATCGGGTCCAGCTGGCCGCTGCGGAACGACACGTGCATCCGCGCCTGCCGCGGTTCCACGATCATCAGCATCCGCACCTGCTCGGCGTTCTCGCGGACCACCAGGTGCGCCGACGCGCGGCCGGCGTCCGAAAGCTCCTCCAGCACCGGGCGCGCGAGCGTGCGCAGGTCCTGTTCCACCGGTTCGGCCAGGCGCACGAGGCCGGTGCCGAGCGAGATCCGCTTGAACCGGTCGCGCCGGCAGAGGTGGTGCGCCTCCAGCGTGCGGACCAGCCGGTGCGCGACCGTGCGGTGCACGCCGATCCCGTCGGCGATCTCGGTCATCGTGAGCCCCTGCGGGTGCTCCACCAGCAGCTCCAGCACCTGAAGCCCGTGGCTCAGCGTCTTCGACGTCCCCGATTCGGACACACGACTCCCTTGACGACAGCTTGTCCGGCGACCTACTGTTCCTACATATCGCACGGTGCGTGCGAATATAGCACGTTTGCCGTTCGAGGCAACCACCCCGCGGATCGAGGTTCGGACATGAGCGAAGTCCCCGTCGAGGACGTGCTGGCGGTGCATCAGCTCTACGGCCGCCAGAGCCACGCCATCGACTCCGGGCAGGCCGCGCGCTGGGCCGCCACGTTCACCCCGGACGGGGAGTTCGTCTCGCCCAGCTACCCGGAACCCGCCGCGGGCACGGCCGCGCTGACCGCGTTCGCCGAGCGGTTCCACGCCGGGTGCGTCGAGTCCGGCGAACGGCTGCGGCACGTGGTGTCCACCGTGGAGGTCCGGTTAGGACAGTCCGAGGACGCCTTGCGAGCGCTCGCCTATCTGCAGATCGTCGGGACCCCGGAAGGCGGGTCCCCGCGACTGCACCGGCTCACCGTGCTGGACGACGAACTCGTGCGCACCGCGGAAGGCTGGCGCGTGCGCCGCCGCACCGTGCACCGCGAGCCCTGAGAAACAACGAGGAGAAAACCCAGATGACCACTCTCGAGCCCACCGGCCCCGGCCGGGTGCTGCACCAGCCCGCGACCGCGCGCTACCCGGAGATGCCGGGCAAGGTCGCCGTGGTCACCGGCGCGGCCCGCGGCATGGGCGCGCGCTTCGCCGCCGGTCTCGCCACGCGCGGGGTGCACGTGGTCGGCGGCGATCTCGACGCCGCCGCGATGACCGCCACCGCCGACGACCTCACCGTCGCGCTGGCCGCCGAGTCCATTGAGGACAAGCCGGGCCGGATCGTCGCGTCCGCTGTGGACGTCACCCGCGCCGAGGACCACGTCGCGCTCGCCCAGCGCGCGATCGGCGAGTTCGGCCGCATCGACTTCTGGGTCAACAACGCCGGGATCTTCCCGTACGCCGAGGTTCCGGACATCACCCCGGAGCAGATCCGCTCGACGCTTTCGGTGAACGTCGAGGGCGTGCTGTTCGGCGCGCAGGCCGCGGCCGCGCGGATGGAACCGGGCAGCGCGATCGTCAACATGGCGTCGGTGTCCGCGGTCCGCGTGCGCAAGGGCCGCGCGGCGTACTGCAGTTCTAAGGCCGCGGTCGCGCACCTCACCGAATCGCTCGCGGTGGAACTCGGCGACCAGGGCATCCGGGTCAACGCCATCGCCCCGGGCTACATCGACACCGAAATGACCCGCTGGATCCAGGACGACGCGCCCGCACTGGCGAAGGCGCTCGACGCGGTGCCGCTGCACCGGATCGGCTCGCCCGAAGAGGTGTGCGGCGTGCTGCTGTTCCTGCTTTCGGACAGCTCGCGGTACGTCACCGGGCACAGCCTCGCGGTCGACGGCGGCTCCCGGCATGTCTGACGCCACCGAAGCCGTGCGCTACCCGGACGTCGTGCTCGTGACGGGCGCGGCGAACGGGATGGGCGCGCAGCACGCCCGCGCGCTCGGCGAACGCGGCGTGCACGTCTGCGTCGCGGATTTCGCTGGTGCGGACGAAATCGCCGACGAGATCCGCGCGGCGGGCGGGGCGGCGACTCCGTACACCATGGACGTTGTCGAGCCGGCACAGTGGACTCGCGTGCTCGACCGGATCCGCGCCGAGCACGGTTCGCTCGGCGGGCTCGTGAACAACGCCGGGATCTCGCGGCGGCTGGAATTCCAGGACACCACCGCCGAGGTGTGGGACCGGGTGCTGGCGGTGAACCTGTCCGGGCCGTTCCACGGGATGCGCGCGGCCGCCCCGCTGATGCGCGATTCGGGCGGCGGTTCGATCGTGAACATCTCGTCGATCTCCGGCCAGATCGGCTACTTCTCCCCCGCCTACTCGGCGAGCAAATGGGGGTTGACCGGACTGTCGAAGTCCGCCGCGGGCAATTTCGCGAAGTGGCGGATCCGGGTCAACTCCGTCCATCCGGGACTGGTCGACACCGGGCTGCTGGCGGGCGCCGACGCGTTCGTCAAGTCCGCGGTGGACAGTGTGCCCGCCGGAAGGATGGCCGACCCCCGGGAAATCACCGACACGGTGCTGTTCCTGCTCTCGGACCGGTCCACCTACTTGACCGGAAGCGAGGTCACCGTGGACGGCGGTCTCGTCTCCAACGGTCTCTACCATCGCATTCTCGCCGAAACCGGAGGTGATCTCGGATGAGCGTCGACGCTGACGTCGTGGTGATCGGCGGGGGCGGCGCGGGTCTCGCCGCGGCGGTGTCCGCGGCCGAGCACGGTGCCTCGGTGATGCTGTTCGAGTCGGAGAAGGAACTCGGCGGCTCGACCCAGCTGTCCGCGGGCATGCTCACCGCGGCAGGCACGAGTGTCCAAAGTGCACTGGGCATCGAGGACACGCCGGAACGGTTCTTCCAGCACTACCTCGATCTCAACCAGTGGCAGCTGAAACCCGGACTGCTCAAGACTTTCTGCCGCGAGGCCGGTCCCGCCGTAGAGTGGCTGATCGGGCTCGGCGCGGAAATCCCGGCGAAGGTGTCGCACGACGCGCACACCCCGGGCCTGACCCGCGCCGGTGTCGAGGACGTCTGGCGCGGGCATGTGCCGAAGGACCAGGGTTACGGCCTCGTCCAGGTGCTCGACCGCGCGCGTCGCAAGGCCGGCGCTGAAGCGGTGTTGAACACCCGGGTCGAACGACTGCTCGTGGAGGACGGCCGGGTCGCCGGTGTAGTCGCCGACGGCATCGAGGTCCGCGCGAACTCCGTGATCGTGACCAGCGGCGGGTTCGCGCAAGACCCCGCCCTGCGCTCGCGGTATTACCCGGACGCCGACGCGGCGGGCGAGGATCTGTTCGTCGTCGCCGCGCCCGGTTCCCGAGGCGACCACTTCGCGTTCGGCGAGCAGGTGTCCGCCTCGATCACTGGCGAAGGCTGGGGGCTCCTGCTGCCGACTGCGTATTTCCAGCGCCTGCACCACTGGCAGTCCGGTTTCCCGCCGCGCTCGCGCGTGCTGGTGAACGCGCACGGCCGCCGGTTCATGGACGAGGACGCGTCGTACGCGGTGTCGAGCGGCATCATCTCGGCGCAGGACGGTCCAGTGTGGATGGTCTTCGACGACCGAGCGCGCCGCGATCTTCCGCCGGGCTACGCGCACTGGAACGCCGAGTACGTACTGTCCGAAGCGGACGCTGGCCGTACTCTGCGGGCCGACACGCTGGAAGAACTGGCAGGCAGGATGAACGTGCCCGCCGCCGCCCTCCAGGCCACTGTGGACAGATGGAACACCCAGCTCCCCACCGGCGAGGACCCGGAGTTCCTGCGGCACGAAACGCTGTCCGTCAAGGGTGCGGCCGAACCGCCCGAGAAAATCGCGACCGGACCGTTCTTCGCCGCGCGCACCCTGCCCGCCGAACTGGTCTGCACGCACGCCGGGCTGGAGATCGACTCCAGCGCCGCGGTGCTCGACGTCCGCGGCGACCGCGTGCCCGGGCTGTTCGCCGCGGGCGAGGCCGGAGCCGGAGTGCTCGGCTTCCGCTACGTCGGCGGCGGCAACGCGGTCGCCAACGCCGTCACCATGGGCCGCATCGCCGGCCGCTCCGCCGCCTGATCCTTCAGAGTTACTGCTCACCGTCGAGGAGAACCCCCATGTCCGTCCCCGCCGCAGCCGCCACCACGGCGGACTCCCCGCTGGCCAGACGCACCGTCCGCAAGGTCGGCGTCCGCGTCATGCCGATCGTCCTGCTGCTCTACATCTTCAACTACATGGACCGGGCGAACATCGGCTACGCCCAGCTCGGCATGGCCAAAGAGCTCACCATCACGGCCGCGACCTTCGGCGTCGCGTCGGCGATCTTCTTCCTCGCCTACGTGGTGTTCGAGGTGCCCAGCAACATGATCATGAAGAAGGTCGGGGCCCGGCTGTGGCTCAGCCGGATCGCGGTCAGCTGGGGCATCGTGACCGTGCTGACCGGGTTCGTCGCGAGCGTGACGCACCTGATGATCGCGCGGATCCTGCTCGGCATCGCCGAGGCGGGCCTGTTCCCCGGGCTGCTGCTGTACTTGACCTTCTGGTTCCGCGGCAAGGAACGCGGCCGGGCCATCGCGACGCTCGCGCTCGCGCAGCCGATCGCGCTGATCCTCGGCAGCCTGTTCGGCGGCTGGATCCTCGACCACGTGCACTGGTTCGGGATGAGCAGCTGGCAGTGGGTGTTCATCCTGCAGGGCGCGCCCGCGGTGCTGATCGGCCTGCTGACCTTCTTCTACCTGCCGAACAAGCCCGCCGACGCGAAGTTCCTGACCGCCGAGGAAAGCTCCTGGCTGCAGGCCGAGATCGACCGCGAGTACGTGCCGGAGGAGAAGGAGACGTTCCTCGGCCAGCTGCGCGCGGTGCGCGACGGCAAGGTCCTGCTGCTGGCGATTTCCAACCTCTTCATCGCCTGCGGCCTGTACGGGCTCACGTTCTTCCTGCCGCTGATCGTGAAACAGCTCGACCCGAAGTACTCCTCCACCAACATCGGCCTGCTCGGCGCGATCCCGTACGTCGTCGGCGCGGTCGGCATGCTGCTGCTCGCCCGCAACTCCGACCGCACCGGCGAGCGCAAGGGCCACGTGATCGCCACGGTGCTGGTCGCGGCCATCGGGTTCTTCGGCGCGATCCAGTTCAAGACCGTGCCGGCGTTGTCCCTGATCAGCCTATCGCTGGCGGCGATCGGCGTGCTCGGCTACCTCGCGCCGTACTGGGCGATGGCCGCGCGCGTGCTGTCGAAGGAGCACACGGCGGTCGGCCTGGCCGCGATCAACTCGATCGCCGCGCTCGGCGGGTTCTTCGGGCCGTACGCGATCGGGCTCGCGGCCACCGAGAGCGACGTGACGATCGGGCTGTACTTCCCGATCGGCTGCCTGATCGTCGCCGCGGCGATGCTGGCGTTCCTGAAAGTGCCGCGCGACGCGGGCGCCCGCCTGGCTCGTCCGGTGAAGTAGTTTCGAGTTTGATTATCCCGGCGGCGCGGTTACAGTGCTGTCCATGCAGGACCCCGCCGCGCCGCCGGACCCGGACTCGCTCGACTTCTGGTCGTTCATCGCGCTGGCCAACCGCAGGCTGGCCGACGAGTTCGGGTTCCGCCACCAGCTGGCGACCGAGGTCCTGCTGACGCTGAACCGCGCGTCGAACCTGGTCACCTACGACCTCGAATCCGCCGTGCACCGGCCGCGCGGGCGGTCGTGGTCGGCGTTCCGGGTGCTGTTCGTCGTGTGGCTGGCCGGGCCGCTCGAACCGTCCGCCGCCGCGCGGCTCACCGGCATGAGCCGGGCGGCGGTCTCGAACCTCGCGAAGACCCTGGTCAGCGAGGGTTTGCTGACCAGGACGCCCGGCGAGACGGACGGCCGTTCGGTGCGGCTTTCGCTCACCGAGGCCGGGCACGCCGAGATGCTCGAGGTGTTCGAGGCCCAGAACGAACGCGAGGCCGGGTGGGTCGAGGTGCTCACCGAGGCCGAGCAGCGCGTGCTGGTGATGCTGCTCGACAAGCTCATCTCCGGCCGGGCGGGCTTCGCGACCCGCCGCTAGCCCTTCCCCTGGTCCAGCTCGGGGACTAGGCTGGTCGGAAAGTAGTACATACTTTGATTACTTCGCGCCGAGGAGGCGACCCATGGCCTACTACCGCAGCGCGGGCAGCATCCCGCCTAAGCGGCACACCCAGCACCGCACGCCCGAAGGCGGGCTCTACTCCGAGGAGCTGATGGGCGAGGAGGGCTTCTCGTCGGACTCGTCGCTGCTGTACCACCGCGGCATCCCGTCCGCGATCGTCGACGCGACGCCGTGGGAACTGCCGGACCAGACGCTCACCGAGAACCGGCCGCTCAAGCCGCTGCACCTCAAGCTGCACACGCTGTTCCCCGGCCAGGAGTGGAAGAGCGCGGACGTCGTGAACAACCGGCGGCTCGTGCTCGGCAACGGCGACGTGCGGATCTCCTACGTCGCCGCCGGCGAGGCTTCTCCGTTGTACCGCAACGCGATCGGCGACGAATGCGTGTACGTCGAGTCCGGCGAAGCGGTCGTCGAAACGGTGTTCGGCGCGCTGCCCGCCCGCACCGGCGACTACGTGATCCTCCCCCGCGCCACCACGCACCGCTGGGTGCCGAAGGGCCCGGAACCGTTGCGCGCCTACGTGATCGAGGCGAACTCGCACATCGCGCCGCCGAAGCGCTACCTGTCGCGCTACGGCCAGTTGCTGGAGCACGCGCCCTACTGCGAGCGCGATCTGCACGGCCCGGCCGAACCGCTGGTCGTCGAAGGCACCGACGTCGAGGTCCTGGTGAAGCACCGCGGCTCGCGCGGCGTCGTCGGCACGCGTTACGTGTACCCGACGCACCCGTTCGACGTCGTCGGCTGGGACGGCTGCCTCTACCCGTACACGTTCAACGTCTCCGACTTCGAGCCCATCACCGGCCGTGTGCACCAGCCGCCGCCCGTGCACCAGGTGTTCGAGGGCAACAACTTCGTCATCTGCAACTTCGTCCCGCGCAAGGTCGACTACCACCCGCTCTCGATCCCGGTGCCGTACTACCACTCCAATGTGGACTCCGACGAGGTGATGTTCTACTGCGGCGGGAACTACGAGGCGCGCAAGGGATCCGGCATCGGACAGGGCTCGATCAGCCTGCACCCCGGCGGCCACAGCCACGGCCCGCAGCCGGGCGCGGTGGAACGCTCGCTCGGCGCGGAGTTCTTCGACGAACTGGCGGTCATGGTCGACACGTTCCGCCCGCTGGAGATCGGCGAGGGCGGCCACGCGAGCGACGACCCCGGCTACGCCTGGACCTGGGCAGGACGGGGACCGCAGTCGTGACCGACGCTCTCACCCGCGGCCTCCTGGACGACGCGGCGGTCTTCCCGCCCGGCCTCGCGCCGCTGCCGGACGCCGTCGCCGCCCACGACCGGCACACCGCTTCACCGTACGCCGCGATGGTCGGCCCGCTGGTCGTCGCCGCGTCCGGCTTGGCGGAACTGGCTGAAGTCGTCGCAGGCCGCGAAACCCCGTTGCCGCTCACCGTGACACTGCCCGCCGGGCCGGGCGGGATCGCCGACGTGCTCAAGGCGGTCGACGGGCTTCCGGTGTCGGTCGAATCGCTGGAAATCGCGGTGCCGCAAGGAATGGCTGTCGATGAGTTTCTGTCCGCAGTGGACGGATGCCCGGTGCCGGTCGCCGTGGAGATCCCGCGCGACGAACGCCGGGTTCCGTTGCTGCGGGCGCTTTCCGGAACTCCGCACAAGGCGAAGTTCCGCACCGGCGGGACGTCGGCCGAGTACTACCCGGACGAAGCCGAACTCGCCGCCGCGATCCGCGCGACCGCCGAGGCGGGCGTGCCGTTCAAGGCGACCGCGGGCCTGCACCACGCGATCCGCAACACCGACCCGAACACCGGTTTCGAACAACACGGTTTCCTGAACCTCTTGCTCGCCGCCGAAGCGGTCGACCGCGGTGCCGGCGACGAGGAAGTCGTTGCCCTGCTTGCCGAACGCGACGGTGCCGCGGTCGCCGACCGGATCCGCGCGCTGGCCCCGGAACGCCTGGCGGCGGCGCGCGCTGAGTTCACCTCGTTCGGGACCTGCAGCATCACCGACCCGCTCACCGAACTGACAGACCTAGGCCTGATCGGAGCCCCCGCATGACCGTGCTCGACATTCCCGCCGGCTCCCCCTTCGGCGTCGAAAACCTGCCGTACGGCGTCTTCTCGGCAGGCGGCGGCAGTCCCCGGGTGGGCGTGCGCGTGGGCGAGCACGTGCTGGACCTGTCGATCGCCCTCGGCGACGAGGTGTTCGCCGAGCCGACGCTGAACGCCTTCATGGCACAGGGTTACGACCGCTGGGTCGAGGTCCGCACGCGGCTGCAGACGCTCGTGACCGGCGAGGTGCCCGCCGAAGCCGTGCACGCGGTCGCCGACGTCAAGCTGCACTTGCCCATCGACGTCGCCGATTACGTGGACTTCTACGCCTCGGAACACCACGCGTCGAACGTCGGCCGGCTGTTCCGTCCGGACGCGGAACCGTTGCTGCCCAACTGGAAACACCTCCCGGTCGGCTACCACGGCCGCTCCGGAACGGTCTACGTGTCCGGCACCGACGTGGTCCGCCCGAGCGGCCAGCGCAAGGGCGAGGACGGCCCGGTCTTCGGCCCGAGCACCCGCCTGGACATCGAAGCGGAACTGGGCTTCATCGTCGGCGCGGGCACTCCGGCCAACACCCCGATCTCGCCGGACGACTTCCCTCGCCACGTTTTCGGCGCGGTCCTGCTGAACGACTGGTCGGCCCGCGACATCCAGGCCTGGGAGTACGTGCCGCTGGGCCCGAACCTGGGCAAGAGCTTCGCGACGTCGATCTCGCCGTGGGTGGTCCCGGTGCTGGCGCTGGCCGAGGCCCGGGTGCCGCTGCCCGGGCAGACCTCGCCGGAACCCCTGCCCTACCTGCGGGAATCGTCGCCGTGGGGCTTGGACATCACGCTCGCCGTGGAGTGGAACGGCCAGGAGGTGGCGCGCCCGCCGTACCGCGAGATGTACTGGTCCCCGGCCCAGATGCTGGCCCACCTGACCGTCAACGGCGCCTCGGCCCGCACCGGCGACCTCTACGGCTCGGGCACGATCTCCGGCGCGGACCCGGCGGAACGCGGCTCGTTCCTGGAACTCTCCTGGGGCGGCCGGGATCCGCTGACCGTCAAGGGCGAATCCCGCACCTTCCTCCAGGACGGGGACGAGGTCGCGATCACCGGCGCCGCCACCACGGGCAGCGGCGCGAAACTGGGCTTCGGCGAGGTCCGGGGGCGCATCCTTCCCGCTCAGTAACCCGCGCAAAGTACGTGAGGGGGCCCCTGAGGGAATCAGATTCCGTCAGGGGCCCCCTCACGTACGACCCCAATGCCACATTGGGTGCATCTGACGCACCCAATGTGGCATTCGGTGCGTCTCACGCACCCAATGCCACATTGGGGCGCTACTCCCGCCACTCAACCGCAGCCAGTGCACCCACCCCGCCAACGCACCCGCACTCCCCCGCACCCCGATACGAAGCCGAAACGCGGCGCGGGGGTGCTTGTCAAGGCATCTTTCCCGCCTTGACAAGCACCCCCGCGCCGTCGTCACGATCAAGCTTCGGGGTGCCCCGACCGCAGCTACTCCGCGACCGGCGCCCCAGTCTTCTCTCGCACCTCGTCAAGAGAAACCCCAGGCGCCAACTCCACCAGCTTCAGCCCGTCGTCGGTAACGTCCAGCACCGCCAGATTGGTGATGATCCGGTTCACCACTCCGGCCCCGGTCAACGGCAGCGTGCACTTCTCGACGATCTTCGGCGTCCCGTCCTTGGCGGTGTGATCAGTAATGATCACCACCCGGCGAGCCCCGGCGACGAGATCCATCGCCCCGCCCATCCCCTTGACCAGCGCGCCGGGCACCGTCCAGTTGGCCAGGTCGCCGTTGGCGCCGACCTGCAGCGCCCCGAGCAGCGCCAGGTCGATGTGCCCGCCGCGGATCATCGCGAACGACTCCGCGGAGTCGAACAGGCTGGCCCCGGGCTGCAACGTGACCGTCTGCTTGCCGGCGTTCACCAGGTCGGGGTCTTCCTCGCCTTCCCAGGGGAACGGCCCCAGTCCGAGAATCCCGTTCTCGCTGTGCAACGTCACCTGCACGCCGTCCGGAATGTGGTTCGCCACCTGGGTGGGAATCCCGATCCCGAGGTTCACGTAATCGCCGTCCCGCAGTTCGCGAGCCCCGATCGTGGCCATGTCGTCCCGAGTCCAGCTCACGCCGACGCCTCCTCACGCACGCGCACGGTCCGCTTTTCGATCTGCTTTTCCCGCGCAGTCGCCTGAATCAGCCGCTGCACGTAAATCCCCGGCGTCGTGATGCGCTCCGGATCCAGGTACTCGTCCGAAACCTGCTCAGCCTCGGCGACGGTCACCTTGCCGCAGGTCGCGACGAGCGGGTTGAAGTTCCGCGAGGCGTACCGGTAGATCAGGTTCCCGGCGGGGTCCGCGACGTACGCGTGCACCAGGGAAAGGTCCGCGACGATGCCGCGCTCCTGCACGTAGGTGACGCCGTCGAACTCGGCGTGCGGCTTGCCCTCGGCGATCGGCGTGCCGACGCCGGACTTGGTGTAGAACGCCGGGATCCCCGCGCCGCCTGCCCGCATCCGCTCGGCGAGCGTCCCCTGCGGGGTGAACTCGACCTCGACGGTCCCGTCGAGGTACTGCTGCGCGAACAGCTTGTTCTCGCCCACGTACGACGCGATCACCCGGCGCACCTGCCGGTTGTCGAGCAGAATGCCGAGCCCGGCCCCGTCGACTCCCATGTTGTTCGAGACGATCGTCAGATCGCGCACGCCCGAGTCCCGGACCGCCTCGATGAGGTCGTTCGGGTTCCCGGTGAGGCCGAAGCCCCCGACCGCGATCGTCAGCCCGTCCTCGAGCAGCCCGTCGAGGGCCTCCGCGGCGCTGCGGTACTTCGTCGGCACGGCATCCTCTCCACTTCGTTCGGTGAGTGGTCAGTCCCCGCATTCCACCCAGCGCAGGGGAAACGGGTCAACCGACACGCCGGGATCCCCGGCAAACCTCTCGCGCACCGAACACCCGCGCCCGATGCGTCCACTGAGCGGACGTACCCTCGTTCCCGTGCCCACCTCGCCTCCCGACCACGTCGTAGGACGGGTGTCCGCGGTCCTGCGCGCATTGTCCGCCTTCCGCGACGGAGCGTCGACCTCGCAGCTGGCGCGCCAGTGCGGCCTGGCCCGGCCGACGGTGCACCGGCTGCTCGCGTCGCTGGCCGCCGAGGGCTACGTCGACCGCGACCGGCAATCCGGCCGCTGGTACCTGGGCCCGGAGCTGTACCTGCTGGGCGAGGCGGCCGCCCCGCGCTACGACGTGACGCAGCAGGCGCGCGCGAGCGTCCACCGGCTGGCCGCGGCGACCGGGGAGAGCGCGTTCTTCTCCGCGCGCCGCGGCAACGAGACGGTCTGCCTGCTGCGCGAGGACGGCGACTTCCCGATCCGGTCGTTCGTCCTGTACGAGGGCGCCCGGTTCCCGCTGGGCGTGGTGTCGGCGGGGCTGGTGGTGCTGTCGATGCTGCCGGACCGGGAGGTCGAGGAGTATCTGTCCACAGTGGACCTGACGGCCGAATGGGGCCCGGCGCACCGGGCGGCGGACGTGCGGGCCCGGGTCGCGCGGACGCGGGAGGACGGGTATTCGACCAACCCTGGGCTGGTGGTCGAAGGAAGCTGGGGGATGGCTGCGGCGGTGTTCACGCCGACCGGGGAGCCCGCGTGGGCGTTGACGCTGACCGGCGTGGAGTCGCGGTTCCGGGCGGAGCGGCGGGGCGAGCTGGGGGCGTTGCTGCTCAAGGAAGCGCATGCGTTGACGAACCTGCTTCGGCAGCCCTCGTAAGCGGCCAGCCGCTCACGAAGCAGTAGCGGCGTTCTCCGCGTCGTAAGCCGCTCGCGCGGCCGTCACCTGGTCCATGTTCTGGCGGGCCCAGCGGTCCAGCAGGTCCAGCGGTTCGGCGAGGTTGCGGCCCAGCTGGGTGAGCTCGTACTCGACCTTCGGCGGGATCACCGGGTACGCGGTGCGGATCAGGATGCCGTCGCGGACCAGGCTGCGCAGGGTCTGCGTGAGGACCTTCTGCGAGATCCCGTCGACGCGCTTGCCGATCTCGGTGAACCGCAGCGGGCCGTCGGTCAGGGCGCCGACGATCAGCACCGTCCACTGGTCGCCGATGCGGTCGAGCAGCTGGCGCGTCGGGCAGTCGCGGTCGTACGGGTTTCCGAGCACGGCGGCCTCCTCACTCTCCGCAAGAGAGTAACACTCCCCCGGGCCGGCAGGCTTTACCGAACCCGAACATTCGTCCCACACCCCTCGTACACCCGCGCGCGACGGTGGTCTCCAGAACACCGACGCAGGAGGACGAGAACGATGCGAGGAACGAAGCGGCTGGCACTGGCGGGCTGCGGGATCGCGGCCGGACTGCTCGTGGCCGCGCCGATCGCCAGCGCCGACACGCAGGCGCCGGCCCCGGCTCCGGTCACGCTGAGCCCGCAGGAGGTGCAGCAGATGTGCACGGCCTGGGTGCCGAAACTGCACAAACAGGCCCAGAACCTGACCAACCGGATCAACGGCGGGCCGGAGGTTTCCGGGTCGGTCGCGAATCTCAAGGCACGCGCGAACGACGCCCGCACGAAGGGGCACACCGCGCAGGCCGACCGGCTGCAGAAGCGGGCGGACAAGCGGCAGAGCCGGATCGGGGAGCTGGCGAACGCGACGAAGCAGCTCGACGCGTTCACCGCGGCGCACTGCCAGGCGCCGAAGTGAAACGGCTGATCGCGATCGCCGCCGCGGCCGCTGTCGTCGGGCTCGGCTGCGCGGCGTGCGACGACAGTTCGGCGCCGTCGTCGGGGGCGGCGCCGGACGGCGACCTGAGCAGCATCCAGTCCACGCTGGACTCGATCCAGTCCGACATGGCGGGCGACGGGCAGCGGTGACGCGCGTACCGTTTCCCCCGACGTAGCCGGCCGGAGGAACGGGAGCCCGCATGGGGTCAGCTGGCCGCGGTCTCGTCCTCGTCGTGGAGGACGAGACCGCGATCGCCGAGCTCGCGGCGCTGTACCTGCGGCGCGACGGGTTCGGGGTGGAGGTCGAGCCGGACGGCGCGAAGGCGCTCGAGGCGATCCGCCGGCTGCGGCCGGTCGCCGTGGTGCTCGACATTGGACTGTCCGGAATGGACGGTATCGAGATCTGCCGGGCGCTGCGCGCGGCGGGCGACTGGACGCCGGTGCTGTTCGTGACCGCTCGCGACGACGAGCTGGATCGCTTGCTGGGCCTCGAAATCGGCGCGGACGACTATCTCACCAAACCGTTCAGCCCTCGCGAACTCGCCGCCCGCGTGCGGACTGTGCTGCGCCGCGCGTCCGGCGGTCCGGCCACGACACTGGCTTGCGGCGGCGTGCGCATCGACGTTCCCGGCCGTCGCGCTTGGGCAGGCGAGGCGGAGGTCACGCTCACCTCCACGGAGTTCGATCTGCTCGCTTACCTGCTGCGCCATCCCGGCCAGGTGTTGTCGCGCGATCAGCTGCTGAGTGCGGTCTGGGGCTACGCCGCGGCGGCCGGTACCCGCACGGTGGACGTGCATGTCGCGCAGCTGCGGGCAAAACTCGGCGACGATAGTCCGATTCGGACGGTCCGAGGCATCGGCTACGCGGCGGACGCCGGATGAAAACCACGCTCGCGCTCCGGATCACCGTGGTATGCCTGGCAGTTGCCGGGATCGCGGTGCTCGTGGCCGGGCTGGTCGCGTCCCGGCTGGTCCGCAGCACCGCCGATTCGGTGCTGCAGCAGTCGTTGCGGGATCAGGCGGACGTCGTCGCCGGGCAGCTCGACGGCACCAGCATCGGCAACCGGCTCGCGATCGGCAAAGTGGCGGCGGTCGTGCGGGGGCAGGGCATCGAGGTCGTCGTGCACCGGGTCAGCGGCCAGAATTCCGGGCAGGCGACGGCGGTGCGCGCGGCGGAACGGGCCGGGCTCACGTCCGGAAAGGACCGTTCGACGCGGGTCACGATCGGCAACGTCGACTACCTCGTGGAAGTGCGCCCGGTCGGCCCGGAAGTCGCGTTCGCGCTCGTGCAGCCGGTGCGCAGCGCCGAATCCACGCAACATGCGTTGCTGCGCAACATCCTTCTGGCACTGGGCATCGGGCTTTTGGTCGCCGCCATCGCCGGATACGTATCCGGTCGCTTGCTCGGCCGACCCCTGCGCCGCGCGGCCGCCGCCGCGGGCAGCCTCAGCGCGGGCCGGCGTGACGTCCGGGTTCCGGTCGAAGGCCCAGCGGAGGTCGCGCAGGTCGCGGGCTCGCTGAACGAACTCGCCGACGCGCTGGCCCGCAGCGAATCCCGGCAACGGGAGTTCCTGCTGTCGGTGTCGCACGAACTTCGCACCCCGTTGACCGCGGTGACCGGTTTCGCCGAGGCGATCGCCGACGGAGTCGCGGAAGGCCCGGACGCCCGCCGCGCCGGCGAGACGATCCACCGCGAGGCCCAACGCCTGGAACGGCTCGTGTCCGACCTGCTGGAGCTCGCCCGCCTCGGCGCCGACGAATTCCAGCTCGACCTGGACGTTTTCGACTTCGCCGCGCTGGTCCGGGACTGCGCGGAGGTGTGGCAGCTGCGGTGCGTGCGCACGGACGTCCCGCTGACCGTCCAGACGCCCCCGGGACCCGCGATGGTCACCGCCGACGCCCGGCGGCTGCACCAGGTCGTGGACGGGCTGGCGGAGAACGCCCTGCGCGTCACGCCCGCGGGTGCGCCGATGGTGTTCGCCCTGGCAGTCGCGGACGGCCACGCCCACCTGTCGGTCCGCGACGGCGGGCCGGGGCTGGCGCCGGAGGACTACCCGGTGGCTTTCGAGCGCGGCGTGCTCAATGCGCGGTACCGCGACAGCCGCCCGGTCGGATCCGGCATCGGGCTCGCGCTGGCGCACGGGCTGGTGACGCGGATGGGCGGGACGCTCATCGCCGGACCAGCGCCCGAAGGCGGGGCCGCATTTACGATCACGCTGCCGTTGGCTTAGTTCACGCACCCGCTGGCCGCCGCCATCTTCGGCTGCGCAGCGTTCACCATCACGCTGCCGCTGGCCTAATTCACGCACCCACAGGCCGTCGTCACCCCCGGGACTACCGGGACGCGGCGTTCACCATCACGCTGTCACTGGCCTAATTCACGCACCCGCTGGCCGCCGCCATCTTCGGCTGCGCAGCGTTCACCATCACGCTGCCGTTGGTCTAATTCACGCACCCACTGGCCGCCGTCATCTTCGGCTGCGCCGGGGTGCCTGCCGGAGGGGTCGGCGTCGTGGTCTCCGCGATCGGCCGCACCACCCCGCCGCTCGATGACGGGTGGACGGTGCCCGGGTCGGAGGTTCCCCCGGACGCGGCGGCGTCCGGCGAGCTGATCTGCGTCTGCACGAATTGCCGCACCTGCGCTGGATCCACCTTCACCGCGTCCCCGTCGGACGGGGTGGCCAGCGACAGGCTCTGCACCGGGATCGTGCCGAAGGAGATCGCGCCCGAGCTGAGGCCGTGCAGTTGCTGGGCGAAGCTCAGCAGGTTCCAGCCGTGGTCGAGCGTGACCGAACCTTCCAAAGCGTCCACCAGGGACGAAAGCCGCGCCGGATCGGCGAATGTGCCCGAGCCGAGGACGGTTTTCGCCATCGCCGACATGAACGCCTGCTGCCGCGCGATCCGGTCCAGGTCGCCGTTGGGCAGGCCGTGCCGCTGCCGGACGAAGGCGAGCGCTTGCGTACCGGAAATGGTCTGCGTCCCGGCGGGGAAATCCGCGCCGGAGAAGGAATCGTGCACCGGGGCCTTCAGGCACACCTGCACCCCGCCGACCGCCTGGCTCAGCGCGGCGAATCCGGAGAGGTTGACCGCGGCGTAGTGATTGATGGTGAGCCCGGTGAGTTTCTGCACCGCGGCGATCGCCGATTTCGCCCCGGCGGCGTCCGCGGCCACTTCCAGTTCCGGGCCGCTCATTCCCTGCTGCGCAAGCTTTCCGCGCTGATCGGCCCGCGCGCGGCTGTACGCCGAATTGATCTTGTGCTTGCCGTATCCTGGAATGTCCACATAGGAATCACGGGGGATCGAGATCGCGGTGGCCGCCGCGCCGCCGACCGGGACGTGCACCACGATCATCGTGTCGGTGGTGTTGCCGCCGTCGTCTCCCCCGCCCGCGTGCAGCGCGTCGAGCACGTTCTGCGGCAGCGGCGTCCCGTCCGGTTTGGTGCGGGAATCGAGACCTACCAACAGAATGTTCTGCGCGACGGTGAGCGGTTCCCCGGCCGGGGTGTCCGGGACCTGCGCGGACGGGGCGATGACGTCCGCGGTGACGAGGCTGGTGTCCAGCCGGTGCAGTTGCGACCACGCGAATCCGGTGGCGCCCAGCACCAGGGTGGACACCACCCCCAGCACCGCACGGCCGCCGATCCGGCGGCCCCGGGACGTGATCAGCACGGCCGGTTCCTCGCTTCCCGGGGGACGGATTTCGACCCCCGCGTTCGAGGATCACCGCGTTAGCTGGGAATAGCCTGAGAAACCTGTCGCGAACATGTGATGCTGCCCGTTCGGCGGAGCGCGCGGCGACAGCCGGTATCCCTTCGGGCACCGGGAGTTCAGCGCGGCATGCGCCGCCACACCGCACGCGGCACGAACCGCATCGCGGCGAACACCAAGCGCAACATGCCGGGCACCCACACGACTTCCCGGCGGCGGCGCAAGGCGGCGACAGTCGCGTCGGCCACCTGATCGGCGGTGCTGGAGAACGGCGCGGGAGACATTCCTTCGGTCATCCGGCCGATCACGAAGCCCGGGCGCACGAGGAGCAGGTGGACGCCGGTGCCGTGCAGCGCGTCGGACAGTCCCGAGGCGAACCCGTCGAGGCCCGCTTTCGCCGAGCCGTACACGTAGTTCGCCCGCCGCACGCGAATCCCGGCGACCGACGAGAAGACGACCAGATTTCCGGAACCCTGAGTGCGCAACAGTTCCGCCGTGTGAGTGAGTACGGACACCTGTGCGACGTAATCGGTGTGCACGATCGCGGTGGCGTGCGCGGCGTCGGTCTCGGCGCGGGCTTGGTCGCCGAGGATGCCGAACGCCAGCACGACCGTCTCGAGCGGTCCGTGCTCCTTGATGACGCGCTCGAGCAGCGGACGGTGCGCGGAGAGGTCGTCGGCGTCGAAGTCCTCGGTCGCGACAGTCTCCGCGCCCGCTTCGCGCAGGGCGGCGGTCTGCTCGCTGAGGTCCGCGCCCGGTCGCGCGGCCAGCACGAACCGCTTCGCTCCCCCGCGCGCCAGCCGGACGGCCACCGCCGTCCCGATCTCGCTGCGTCCGCCTAGTACCAGCACCGTTCCGCTCACGGTGGGTGAGTCTGCCAGCCCGCTCCCCGGGCAGCACGAGGTGCCCTGATTCACAAACTGCAACTTTGCAGACTCTGCAAGATCTGGCTACGCTGATCAAGTGCCCTCCCCCGGACTTCGCGAGCGCAAGAAGCTCGAAACCCATCGCACGATCGCTCTCGCGGCGCTTCGGCTGATCGACGAGCGTGGTCTGGACCAGGTCACCGTCGACGACATCGCCGCCGAGGCGGGCGTGTCCGCGCGCACGTTCTTCAACTACTTCCCGGTCAAGGAAGACGCCGTGCTGCTCGCGTACGCCGACCACGCGGAGCGGGCAGAGCAGACGATCGCCCGGTTCCTCGCGCAGCCGGACGGGATCGACGCGTTTCCCGCGTTCGTCGCGACCGTCCGGGAAGACCTCGCCGACATCGAGCGGGACCGCGACGAGTGGCTGACCCGGCTGCGGATCATCCACTGCGACCCGTCGCTGCTCATCCGCGCGACGACGCTCAACTCCGGCTCGCGCGATCCGATGATCGCGGCCATCGCCCAGCGCTCCGGCACCGACGCGGAGAAGGACCTGTTCCCGTCGCTGCTGCTGGCCGTGGCGGGCGGAGTGCTCAACACCTCGCTCAGCCGGTGGGCCGCCCGCGACGGCGCCCAGCCGCTGCTCGAGATCTTCGACGAGGCCGCCGCCGCCGCTGCCGCCGGCCTGCCCGACCCGCGCTGACCCCTCCCGAGTCCGGAAAGGACTGTCCATGTCCCTGTCCACCGCGGAATCTCCCGCGCCTTCCCCGGCGATGAGCCACCGGCAAGTGCTGCAGGCGATGTCCGGCCTGATGATGGGCATTTTCGTCGCCATCCTCGCGTCCACTGTGGTCGCGAACGCGCTGCCGCGGATCGTGTCCGAGCTGGGCGGCAGCCAGTCGTCCTACACCTGGGTCGTCACCACCGAACTGCTCGCGATGACCGCGACCGTCCCGCTGTGGGGCAAGCTTTCCGACCTGTACAACAAGAAACTGCTGATCCAGCTCTCGCTCGGGCTGTTCGTGGTCGGGTCGCTGGTGGCCGGGTTCGCGCAGAACATCGACGTGCTGATCCTCAGCCGGATCGCCCAGGGCATCGGCGGCGGCGGGCTCACCGCGCTCGCCCAGGTGATCATGGCGGCCATCGTTTCGCCGCGCGAGCTGGGCAAGTTCTCGGGCGTCTTCGGCGCGGTCTTCGCGGTCGGCACGGTCGCCGGACCGCTGATCGGCGGCGTGCTCGTGGACACCTCGTGGCTCGGCTGGCGCTGGTGCTTCTTCCTCGGCGTGCCGTTCGCGCTCGCCGCGATCCTGTTGCTGCAGCGCACCCTGGACCTGCCGACCCTGCGCCGCGAGGTGCACGTCGACTACCTCGGCGCGTTCCTGATCATGCTCGGCGTTTCGACGCTGCTGGTGTGGTCGTCGCTGGCCGGCTCGACGTTCGCATGGGGCTCCTGGCAGACCGCGGTGCTCGTGCCCGCCGGCGTGCTCGTGCTGGTGCTCGCGGTGTGGGTCGAGTCGAAGGTGCGCGAACCGGTCGTGCCGCTGAAGCTGTTCCGCAACCGCACGGTCACGCTCGCCACCGTCGCGAGCTTCCTGGTCGGCGTCGCGATGTTCGGCGGCACCGTGTTCCTGTCGCAGTATTTCCAGCTGGCGCTCGGCAAATCGCCGACGGTGGCCGGGCTGATGAGCCTGCCGATGATCTTCGGCCTGCTGGTTTCGTCCACGGTGTCCGGCCAGCTGATCAGCCGCACCGGCAAGTGGAAGCCGTTCCTGCTGCTCGGCTCGGTGCTGATGGCGGCCGGGCTGGGCCTGCTCGGGCTGATCGACGCGCACACCTCGCTGGTGGAGCTGAGCCTGTTCATGCTGGTGCTCGGCGTCGGCGTGGGCATGCTCAACCAGAACCTGGTGCTGGTGACGCAGAACGATGTGCCCGCCGCCGACCTCGGCGCGGCGACCTCGACGCTGTCGTTCTTCCGCAGCCTCGGCGGGTCGATCGGCGTGAGCGCGCTCGGCGCGGTGCTGGCCAGCCGGGTCGGCACGCTCATCTCCGACGGGCTCGGGCCCGCCGCGTCCGCCGGGTCCGGCAGCGGCGGGAAGGTGCCCGACCTGGCACAGCTGCCCGCCCCGGTCGTGACCGTGATCCGGGAGGCCTACGGGGTCGCGACCAGCGATCTGTTCCTGATCAGCGCGCCGATCGCGCTGCTCGTGGTGGTCGCGGTCGCGTTCCTGAAGCACCTGCCGCTCAAGACGCAGAGCGGGCTGGAACGGCTGGCGGACGAGGCCGCCTGAGCTACCGTTGCCCGGGTGACCAGCGACGAGGAGTTCGGCGCCCTGATCGAACGGCACCGGCGCGAGATCCGCGTGCACTGCTACCGGATGAGCGGTTCGTTCGAAGAGGCCGAGGACCTCACGCAGGAGGCGTTTCTCCGGGCCTGGAAAGGCCGCTCCGGCTTCGCCGGGCGGGCGAGCGTGCGGACGTGGCTGTACCGGATCGCCACGAACGTCTGCCTCGACGCGCTCGCCCGGCGGCCGCGGCGGGTGCTGCCGGACGAACTGGGTCCGGCGGCCGACCCGGCGGGCGAGATCTCCGCGCTCGACGTGCCGTGGCTGAGCCCGTTCCCCGATCTGCTGCTCGACCCCGCGGCGCCGGACGACACCGGCGCCGCGGTCGTCGAACGGGAAACCATCGAACTGGCGTTCCTCGCCGCCATCCAGTTGCTCCCGCCGCGGCAGCGGGCCGCGCTGATCCTGCGCGACGTGCTCGATTGGTCCGCAAAGGACACTGCCGACCTGCTGGGCACTTCGGTGGCCTCGGCGAACAGCGCGCTGCAACGGGGCCGGGAGACGTTGCGCGCCAAGCTCCCCGCCCGGCGCGCCGAGTGGTCCGCTCCGGACAGCACGACCGCCGAGGAAACGGCGCTGCTGCGGAAGTTCATCGCCGCCTACGAATCGGCGGACGTGCAGGCGGTGGCCGCGGTGCTCAGCGAGGACGCGCGTGCGGTGATGCCGCCGTACTCGTTGTGGTTCGACAGCCGCGATCGGATTCTCGGCGCGCTCGGACCGAGTTTCGATCCGCGGTCGCCGTACTACCGGGGCAGTTTCCGGATGGCGCCGGTGCGGGCGAACCGGCAGCCCGCGGTCGCGACTTATCTGCGCCGGCCCGGCGAATCGGTTTATCGCGCTTTCGGAGTCAGCGTCCTCACCGTGCGAAACGGACTGGTCACGGCGGTGGCCGCGTTCGAAACGGCGGCATTGGCACCTTACGGACTCGCCGAAACGTTCGACGAATAAAAAAACGCCCGGGCGGCGACCGCAAGTGCTGCGATCGCCGCCCGGGCGCAACCACCGAGTTCCGGGCTTTGCGGCCGGTCGTGGTGGGGGAAACTGCTAGCGCCCTCGCCGCCGGGAAATGGTCACCGGCTCGCGGTCAGGCGACTCGATGCCGTGCGGCGGCGGAGCCGGTTCGCACCAGCTTCCGGCGCTCCAGCTCGGTAGTTCCCCCGAAGATCCCGTTGCCGAGACCGTTGTCGAGAGCATAGGAAAGGCATTCCGCGCGGACCGGGCATCGCGCGCAGACCGCCTTGGCCTTCGCGACCTGCTGCGCCCCCGGACCCATGTCGGAAATCGGGAAGAACAGTTCCGGGTCCTCGTCCTGGCACGCCGCGCGGGCGAGCCAGCTGGTGGCCGTGAGTTCCATTGTTGCTTTTCACCTCCTGTCCTCATTGTCGAACCGTGGTCAACCGACTTCTCCGCGCGCACGGGCACGCCATGCCTTCGGAGGGTGTTCGGTGGGCTTTTCGGCCGAACCGCCCCGGGCCGCGAAGGACCCGGCGGACGACCGGCTTTCCAAGTTACCACCGATCACCGCCCGCGCGCGAAATTTCGATTCAGCTCACATCGCGGACGCGGTTGGCGGCGGACGTGCTACGGCCCCCGCGCCGGGCGCTCTCCGGGTCCGGAGAGTCCGGGTTTTCCTTTTCCGCGCACCGTTTCCCCCTTCCGCCGCGTCCGAGGCCGGCCTGCCCGTCCGACCCAGGTACCCGCCCGCCCCGGAGTTAACCACATTTCCGTGACCGGATCGTTACATCCCACGGGCGCGCCACCGCACCTGTTCGACAAGTGCGGGATCGGGAGGGGGTGCGCGTGGCGGGGTTCGACGGCTTCTTCCGGGGCGAATTCCCTCGCCTCGTGGCGTTCCTGTGCGCGGGCGGGCTCGGCCCCGCCACCGCGCGCGAGGTGGCGGTGGAGGCGTTCGTCCAGGAAACCGGGACGTGGCCGCCGCCGGGCGACCCGCGCGTCGCGGTGCGGCTGACCGCCGTCCGGCTCGCCGCCGAGCAGACGTGGTTCGACGGCGGCGCGCCGTCCGCGGACCCGCCGGGCGACCGGCTGACCTCGGTCGTGGAGCGGAACGCGCGCGGGGTCGAACTGCTTTCGACGCTGCCGGAAACCCAGCGCACGGTGCTGACCTGGTCGCTCAACGGGTTTTCGCCCGCCGCGATCGCCTCCGCGCTCGGCATGGCGGGCACCACAGTCCGCTCGAATCTGCGGCACGCGCGGGAACGGCTGAAGCACCGGCTCGGCCTGGCCGGGCGCGAGGAGGCGCTGATGACCGAGCTGCGCGAAGCCGAAGCCGCACTGGTCAACGCGCTGCGCTCGGCGCTCGACGTCGAAGAAGCGTTGACCCGGGTGAAAACCGAGGCGACCGCCTTGGCCGCGCCGCGCGTCCCGGCCGGCCGGTTCGGCTTCGACGGCCCGGTGCGCGCGGCGGTCGAGGGCGATCCGGACGCGGCGCAGGCCCTGCTCGCCGCGGTGCAGCCGTTGATCGTGCGCTATTGCCGAGCCCGGCTCGGCGGTGCCGACGCATATTCCTCCGCGGACGACGTGGCACAGGAAGTCTGCCTCGCGTTGCTGTCCGCGTTGCCCGGTTACCGGCATCAGGGGCGGCCGTTTCTGGCTTTCGTTTACGGGATCGCGCAGCACAAAGTGGCGGACGCGCACCGGGCGCACGCGCGCAACCGGACCGAAACGGTGGCCGAGATGCCGGAGGCGGTCGATCTGGCCGACGGGCCGGAGGAACGGGCGCTGCGCGCGGAGCTGAACCGGCAGCTGGCTCGGCTGCTGCAGTTGCTGCCGGAGCGACAGCGGGAGATTGTGTTGCTGCGCATAGTAGTCGGGCTCTCTGCCGACGAAGCGGCCGAAGCGGTCGACTCCACTCCGGGCGCGGTACGGGTGGCGCAACACCGCGCGCTGCTGCGGCTCCGCTCAGCCCTCGAACGACGCCGCTGACCCGATCCGCGCCACCACGAACTCCGCCAGCGCCGCCACCGGGCCCTCGCTGCCGTCGCGCGACAGCAGGATGAAATCGACGTCGCCCGGATCCGGCAGGCCGAGTTCGGCGGGCAATTCGACCAGGTCGGACGGCACCAGGCTCCGCGCGTGCACGGTAATCCCGAGCCCGGCGGCCGCCGCCGCGCGCAGGCCGGTCAGGCTCGAGGTCTGGCAGGCCGCCCGCCATTCCAGCCCGGCGCGCTCCAGCGTTTCCACCGCCAGCTGCCGGGTGACCGACGGCATCGGGTACTGCACGAGCGGCACCGGATGGCCGGGCGTGAGGTCCGTCGCCGCCGAGCCGATCCACACCAGGGGTTCGCGGCGCAGCAGCCGTCCCGGGCCGGGCGCGCCCGGGCGGCGTTTGCCGAGCACCAGGTCGAGGCGGCCGTCGGCGATCCGGCGGGCGAGCACATCGGACAATTCCACGTGCAGTTCGACGTCCACCAGCGGATGGCTTTCCCGCAGCCGCCGCAGGATGTCCGGCAGCTCGCCGAGCGCGAAGTCCTCCGACACCCCGAACCGGACCCGGCCGCGCACCTGCGCGCCGCGGAAATGCCGGGCCGCGCGGTCCTCGGTGTCCACAATGGTCTGCGCGAACCCGAGCATCGCCTGCCCGCGCGCGGTCAGGTCGACCGCGTGCGTGTCCCGGGCGAACAGCAATCCGCCAGCCTCGGACTCGAGCCGCCGGATGTGCTGGCTGATTGTGGGCTGCCCCACACCGAGACGCCTCGCCGCCGCCGTGAAGCTGCGAGTTTCCGCCACGGCAAGGAAAGAACGGCACAACCGCGGATCCAGCATGCGTCACATCTTATCGGCTTTCACAATGACAGTCAGTACGGTCATCGGGGTTCCGAATGACCGTCGGCGACGGGAGAATGACCGGGAAAGGAGATCCACCGTGCTCGCTTCGTTCGCCCGCCCCGTCTCGGCCTTGCTCGCCAAGCTGCGGATCGACCCGTTCATCGCCCTGATCCTCGTCACCGTGGGCATCGCCTCGCTGCTGCCCGCCTCCGGCGCGGTCGCGACCGGATTCGGCGTGGTGACGAAGATCGCGGTCGGTCTGCTGTTCTTCCTTTACGGCGCAAGGCTTTCCAGCCAGGAAGCGGTCGAAGGGATGCGGCACTGGCGGTTGCACGTCACGGTGCTCTGCGCCACTTTCGTGCTCTTCCCGTTGCTGGGGCTCGCCGCGTCGTTCCTCTCCCCCAGGCTGCTGACCTCGCCGCTGTACACCGGCGTGCTGTTCCTCTGCCTGCTGCCCTCGACCGTCCAGTCGTCGATCGCGTTCACCTCGATCGCGAAGGGCAACGTCGCCGCGGCGATCTGCAGCGCGTCGCTGTCCAATCTGCTCGGCATCGTGCTGACGCCGCTGCTCGTCGCGCTGCTGCTGGCCACCGACGGACCGGGCGTGAGCGGTTCGGCGGTGCTGGACATCGTGCTGCAGCTGCTGGTGCCGTTCGTCGCCGGGCAGCTGGCACGCCGCTGGATCGGCGGATGGGTGCAGCGGCATTCCGCGCCGCTCAAGATCGTCGACCGCGGTTCGATCCTGCTGGTGGTCTACACCGCGTTCAGCGAGGGGATGACCGAGGGGATCTGGCACCAGCTGGACGTCGGCCCGCTGCTGGCGCTGGTCGCGGTCTGCTGCGTCCTGCTGGCGGCGGTGCTCGCCGCGACGAGCGGCGGCGCGCGGCTGCTCGGGTTCGCCCGCGCGGACCGGATCACGATCATGTTCTGCGGTTCGAAGAAGAGCCTGGCGAGCGGCCTGCCGATGGCGACGGTGCTGTTCGGGCACGCCGAGGTCGGGCTGATCGTGCTGCCGCTGATGCTGTTCCACCAGATTCAGCTGATCGTGTGCGCGGCGATGGCGCGCCGGTACGCCCGGCAGGAGGCCGCGCAGGAGCCGGGAGAACTGGCGGCGGTCGGCTGACGTTGACCGGGTGCCTCCGGGCCCGCCAGGATCGGTTCCCATGCGGGAACTGGTGTACGTCTCCGAGGCCAAGCTCAGCCAGTTCGAGAGCCAGGGGCTGGACAAGCACCTGGCCCGGGCGTCGGAGGTCGCCGGGAAGGTCCCGGGCGTCGAGCTTCGCGTGCACCTGTCCGGCCGGGCCGCCCATCCGGGGCTCGACCGGGCGGTCCGGAAGATCGGGACCTCCGCGCGGTGGTACACCGACGACGAGCTGGTCCCCGGGCAATGGGTGCAGTTCGAGGCGCGGCTGAACTACCGCGTCGTGCACGGCGGAAGCCACGGCGGACAGTCGGCCGCGCTGCTTTTCTGGGAGCCCGCGAACGGCGACGAGCCCCGGCTGCTCCTGCACGGTTCGCCGGAGCATCTGGTCGGCACGCGCACGCCACCGCCCGCCGAAATGATCGGGCTGCCGATCTCGCACAGCGGCGGGATGGCGGATTTCCTCGACGAGCTGACCGGGAAGTCCTTCTCTCAGGCGCTGCACTTCCTGCTCGGGGACCTGGACCGGCGGACGCCGCCCGAACTGGCGGGCTGGATGGCGGGGTACGCGCGCCTGACGGCCGATCTGGCCGTCACGAACACCCCGGCCCATTTCACCCGGGAGGAACGCACCCCGCCGACCCGGGTGGTGCTGGCCAGTCCGCTGTATGTCGAGTACACGAGCGCGCCGGAGCCGGGCTGACGGAAAATCCGGTGGAGCCGCGCCCGCGTCCGCGGCTACTGTCGCCCGACCAGTGTCGGCTAGGCGAGGACGTGCCGTTGTACATCGCGTGAGGCATCCCAAGCTCTGATCCCGTCGCGCGCCGCGTTCGAGCGTCGCGCTTCTTCGTGCTGCGGAATTCTCACTGGAATCGGTGTACTCCTGTGCTCTTTCACTGGACAGTCCTGCCCACTTGCCTGCCGCTCGTCCGGCGGCGCTGCCATACGTGCTCGTCCGGGCTTTTCCGGGCGGACGGCAAGTTCCGGGTCAACGCCAACCACAAACTCGTCGACGCCTGGCTTCTCGTGCTCTGCACCGGTTGCGGGGAAACGGCGAAACTCACCGTGTTCGAACGGGCGAAGGTGCGCTCGGTCCGGCCGGATCTGCTGGACCGCTTGCACCACAACGATCCCGGCCTCGCCGCCGAACTGCTCCAGGACCCGGTCCTGCGACGGCGCAACCGCGTCGCGCTCGACTGGAACGGCGGCTGGCGGCTCGACACCGGTGGTCCGGACCACTTGGACCAGGACGCGATCGACGTCTCGGTCGGCTTCGCGGCCCGGATCCCGGTCCGCCCGGTTCGGCTCATCGCCGAGGGCTGCGGCCTGTCCCGGGCTGAGGTCGAGCGGTTGCTCGCCGAAGGGAAGGTTGTGTCGGGAGTCCGGCTGAGCGGCAAGCTCTCCGGCGACTTCGCCTTCACGCTCAAGTACTGACCGCCGTGCGGGGAACCCTGATTCTCGCGGGTTCCCCGCACGGACGGTCGGCGGCGTCCGTGCACAACGGACACCGCAAGTCCGCCCGCGATTTCCGCTCGCATGAGCGCGAACCGCGAACGCGGGCAGCAGCCAGTGCCTGAACGGGCAATCCGCAGCGGCCCCGCACCTCCAGGGGCCCTTCGCGGCTGATCGCGGAGGCGGCGTCCGTCCACAGAGGACCGCGCAAGTCCGCTCGCGATTCCCGCTCGCATGAGCGCGAACGGCGAACCAGGGCAACGGCGGTGCCTGAACGGGCAATCGCGCGTAACCAGGTCCAGCGGAAGACGTTGCCACTGCCCGCGCCCCCCGGGTGGAGGAGCCCCTTGCCCCGCCGTCCGCGCACTGGTGTTCAGAAGGGAACAACGCGGCGACAACCCGTAGACCGGCGCTTACCGTAAGTCCGCAGTCTCCCCGTGCTCTGTCGTATCGGCCGAACGAAGGGCATCCGCGGCGACATCGGCGGTCTGGCATGCCAGTCCGTCATATCCGGAGAACCCGACCAGAGGAGAAAGCATGGCTTCGCAGGACGGCGCCCGCGTCGACACCAGCGTCATGCGCAAGGGCGCGCAGACGATCAGCGACACCGGGCAGAACATCACCGGGGTGAACCAGAAGGTCGACGGCACCATGCAGACGCTGTTCGGCACCTGGCGGTCGGACTCGGCGAACGTGTTCAACCAGGCGATGGGCCAGTTCGACCAGACGGTCCGCAAGATCGTGCAGAAGCTGGACGAGCTCGCGCAGAACGTGCAGACCTCGGCGAGCGAGTACGACAGCCGGGACTCGGACAACACCTCCACCGCCCACAACGCCGCGACGGTCATCGGCGGCGGCGGTCTGCAGGGCTTCTGATCCCCTTCCTTCCCACGAAAGGACATTCCCATGGCTTTGGGCCAGTTCCAGATCAGCTTCGCCACCATGCAGGACACCGTCGGGCAGGCGAAGCAGCAGTCCAACCAGATCACCGAGCTGCTGGACCAGATGAAGGCCGTCATCGAGGGCCAGCGCGAAAACTGGACCGGCGTCGCGGCGGACATGTTCCACGAGACCTACAACTACTGCCACCAGGCGGCGCTCACGCTGCCGCAGGCGCTCGACGCCGCCGCGCAGACCCTCGGCCAGATCAACGAGGGCACCTCGAACACCGAGGGCAACAACGCCAAGCGGTTCGCCGCCAACTGACGCCGCCGCCTCGCCGCAACTGACCAGAAAGGAGGGTGAACGGCCATGGTCGCGCCAGGTGACACGAACTACGGGATGAACAACGATTCGCACACCCATCAGAAGACCTCGGACGACGGGAAGTTCCACAGTCCGGGCGACCAGACCCCGCCGGACGTGAAGAACGAGTGGATCCCGCCGGGCGACGTCGGCAAGCCGCCGCCGGTGCCGGGCGGTTCCGAGCATCCGGGCAGGGGCGTCACCGCGGTCAACACCGAGGCGATGCGCACGTTCGCGAAGAACATGCAGGCGCTCGCGGACGGGCCGCTGAAGGACCTGCCGGCGAAACTCGACGGCATCCAGCTCAAGCCCGGCGTGTTCCTGACGGCGCAGAGCAAGATCTTCACGCCGATCCAGGGCACGAACGCGCTGCGGGACACCACCCGCACGGCGATCCACGACCTCTGCAAGGCGCTCGACGAGGTCGCGGACGCGGTGAACAAGGCCTCGAAGGCGTACGACAACGCCGACGAGGTCAACAAGATGTCCGCCGACGACTACAACCAGTACTTCAACACCGTCAGCGGGCACATCACCGGCGCCGGTCAGAAACCCTGACCGGACGGGCGGCGGTCTCTCCGGGTTCGAAGCGATCGAGGGAAGATGGCGGACGACAACAACACCCACGGGTTCACCTCGGACGACAACGGGGTCTGGCCCGACACCACGCAGACCGGCAACCAGAACACCACTGGTGACCCGTCGAAGGATTTCGACGGCCTGACGTGGAAGCAGATCGAAGCGGCGATCCTCGGCGGCGGTTCGCTGTCGGGCGGCCAGGACAACCGGGACAAGGCCTACGGCAACGTCAACTGGCAGTCGCTTCAGGACGCGGCCGGGGTGTTTCAGGAGACGCAGCAGAACCTCGCGATGGTCGCTCAGTCCATTCAGGACCAGACCGCCGCCCTCGCCGGACCCGACGGTCCGTGGAAGGGCGACGCCGCGACGAAGTTCAAAGACATGATGACCGCGCTGGGCAACAAGTTCTCCGATCTGGCCGACCGGATCGGCGACGGCGGCGGGTCGAACAACGTGCCGACGAACCTCGTCAATTCCGCGGCCTATCTCAAGTGGGCGCAGGACACGATCCGCTACATCGACAGCTATTACGCCAGCCAGGTCCTCGCCCAGGGCAGCAAGTACCACCTCAGCGACGGGCGCGCGTACATCTCGCAGTTCCCCGAGGCCGTCGAGATGATGACCAACGACATGCGCAAGGTGGGCGGGCAGCTCGCGCAGAAGTACAACACCGTGCACGTCAACGCGGGCAAGACGACCCCGCCGCCGACCCCCGGCGGCGGTGACGTCAACACGCCCAAGCCTCCCCCGCCACCGCCTGCTCCGCCGCCACCGCCCACACCGCCGCCGCCTCCGCCGCCGGTGACTCCTCCTCCCCCGCCGCCGGCTTCTCCGCCGCCGCCTCCGGTGACGCAGCCGCCGCCGACCCCGAAACCGCCGCCGGTGTCCCCGCCGCCGGGCGGTGGCAACGGCACTCCACCGCCGCCGGTGAACAAGGCCGCGATTCCGCCGCCGCCGAACGGCGTGAACGGTCCTGGCGGGAGCAATGTGCCGCCGCCGATCAAGAACGCGATGGTGCCGCCTCCGCCCGGGGACGTGAACGGTCCCGGCGGGAACAACGTGCCGCCGCCGATCAAGAACGCGATGGTGCCGCCTCCGCCCGGCGACCTCAACGGTCCCGGGGGCAACGGCACGCCGCCGCCGGTGAACGCTGCCTCCATTCCGCCGCCGCCCAACGGGGTCGGCGGGAACAACGTGAAGCAGCCGTCGGTCAAGCCGCCGGCCATTCCCGCGCCGCCGGGCGATTCGACGGGAGGGAACAACCTCAAGTCGCCGTCGATCCCGCCGCCGCCCGGGGCCTCGGGCAACAACCTGGGCGGGAACGTCAATCCGCCTTCGATCCCGGCTCCGCCGGGCAGCTCGGGCGGGTCGGGGCATGTGAACCCGCCTTCGATCCCCGCTCCGCCGGGCAGTTCCGGCGGATCCGGGCACGTGAACCCGCCTTCGATCCCCGCTCCGCCGGGCGATGCCGGCGGCAACCTGGCGAACAACGCGCTCAACCCGGCGCATCTGCCGCCGGGCCTCAACACCCCGCCGGGCAACCAGACGCCGGGCGGCAGCGGCATCCCGATGATGCCGCCGGGCGGCATGGGCGGCGGCGGTGGGCTGAACCCGCCGTCGGCGGAACGTCCGGACTCGTCCGGGCTGCTCGGCAACATCAAGAAACCGTGGGTGAGCCCTCCCCCGGACGGCATCGGCAACCCCGACGCACACGGCGACACCCCGCCGCTCAGCTCGGCCAAGTGGGCTCCGCCTCCTGGCGCGAGCGGAGGCGTCGGCGGACCCAGCACCAACGGTCTCGGCGGCCCCGGCGATGGCGTCGGCGGCCCTGGCGACTCCGGTCCGGGCGCGATCAAGGGCCTCGGCGAGAGCGATCTGCCGAAGATCCCGGACCCGGTCGGCAACCACGAGCAGGTCCCCGGCGGCGGAACCCCGCCGATGATCCCGCCGGGCGGCATGGGCGGCGGCAGCGGCTTGAACACGCCCTCCGCCGAACGTCCGGACTCGTCTGGATTGCTCGGCAACATCAAGAAACCGTGGGTAGGCGCTCCCCCGGACGGGATCGGCAACCCCGACGCCCACGGCGACACACCCCCGCTCAGCTCGGCCGAATGGGCCCCGCCGCCAGCTGCCGTCGGCGGTCCGGGCGTCAACGGTCTGGGCGGCGAGGAACCGACCGGGCCCGGAGTGAAGGGGCTCGGCGAGAGCAACCTGCCGAAGATGCCAGATCCGGTCAGCAACCACGAGCAGCAACAGCTTCCGGCTTCGGGAACGCCACCGATGGTCCCGCCAGGCGGAATGGGCGGCGGCAGCGGCTTGAACACGCCCTCCGCCGAACGCCCGGACTCCTCCGGACTGCTCGGCAACATCAAGAAACCGTGGGTAAGCGCTCCGCCAGAGGGCATCGGCAACCCCGACGCACACGGCGACACACCCCCGCTCAGCTCGGCCGAATGGGCCCCGCCGCCAGCTGCCATCGGCGGTCCCGGCGGCGAGGAACCGGCCGAGCCGGGAGTGAAAGGCCTCGGCGAAAGCAACCTGCCGAAACTGCCCGACTCCGTCAGCAACCACGAGCAGGCCTCCGGCGGCGGAACCCCGCCGATGGTGCCGCCGGGCGGCGGCAGCGGGCTGAACACCCCTGCCGCGGAACGTCCGGATTCGGCTGGACTGCTCGGCAACGTGCAGGAGCCGTGGACGGCCGACCTACCCGGCGGCGTCGGCGACCCGAGCGCGTTCGGGGATACCCCGCCGAGCGCAGCGGCGGACTGGGCGAAGAACCAGCAGCCTCAAGGGCCTGGCATGCCGATGGTCCCGCCGGGCGGTGCCGGTGGCGGAGCGAACACGCCCGCCGCCGAACGACCCGACTCCGCCGGGATGCTCGGTGACGTCCAAGAACCGTGGGCAGCAAGCACGCCGGTGGGCATCGGAAATCCGAGTGCGCAAGGCGAAACCCTGCCCAGCGCCTCAACCAGCTGGGCAAACGACCGGCAACCCGGCGGCGTCGGGAACCCCAGCGCCCCGAGCACCACAGCCGGTTGGGCAAACGACCAGCAACCCGCCACACCCGTCGACATCGCGAACCCCAGCGCCCCGAACACCACAGCCGGTTGGGCAAACGACCAGCAACCCGGCGGCGTCGGCAATCCCAGCGCCCCGAGCACGGCCGACTGGGCGAAGCAAGCCCAAGGACCGGGCATGCCGATGGTCCCGCCCGGCAATGCGGGCAGCGGAGCGAACACGCCCGCCGCCGAACGACCCGACTCCGCCGGACTCCTCGGCGACGTCCGGCAACCCTGGACGCCAGCCACACCGGTCGGCATCGGAAACCCCAGCGCACAAGGCGAAACCCCGCCCAGCACCGCAACCAGCTGGGCAAACGACCAGCAACCCGCCACACCCGTCGGCATCGCGAACCCCAGCGCCCCCAGCACCTCCGCCGACTGGGCAAACAACTGGCAACCCGGCGGCGTCGGGAACCCCAGCGCCCCGAGCACCACAGCCGACGGGGCGAACCAAACCCCGGGAGCCGCCATCCCGATAGTCCCGCTGAACGCCCCAGGCAACAGCACAAAGCCCCCAGCCGAACGTCCCGACACGGCCGAAATGCTGAGCGAGGCCCCGCAATCCTGGCTGCCGCAGTCCACTGTGGACACTCCGGCGAACACCGGCTGGGGAACCGCAGCAACCCCCGAAGACGAGAGCGTGCGGATTGCCGTGGTCCAACCCCTCGACCACGAGGACATCTCCGCCTGGGACGTAGGCACCGCCGACTTCCTCCCCGCTCTCCTGCCGGTCACCACGCCAGCGGAAGACCGGGCCGAGGAGATCACCACCGACCACGTCCAGCGCACCGACGAACCGTGGCGGCCCGACGAAGCGCTCGGGACCTACCAGCGGGTCCGCGGCGGACCGGCCGAAATCCTGCCTGACGAGCTGCCCACCTGCGGCGACGCACCAGAACCCCTGGAGCCCGAAGCCGACGAGGCGGACGAAGAGACCGAGGAAGAAGAGGAACGCACCATGGCCGACCTGCTCCGGCAGGACGATTCAGCCTGGGGCAGGCACCGCAGCTCTCCGGGGGTGCTCGAATGAGTACGGAAACCGTCAAGCGGGGCCCGCGCGCGGCGGGTCCGGAAATGCCCGAGGGGCAAGAAGAACTGCAGGAACCGCCCGTCATGGCGGAACCGGCGGCGCGCGATTTCAACTCGCTGCTGATGATGCTGCCGATGGCCATCGGGTCGCTGGTGATGGTGCTGGCGTTCTCCGGAGTCGCGGGCAGTTCGCCGTTCACCTACGTGATCGGCGGCGGCATGGGCGTGTCCATGATCGCGATGAGCCTCGGGCAGCTGTCCCGCGCGGCCGCCGAGCGCAAGCGCAAGATGCAGGCCGAGCGGCGGGACTACCTGCGCTACATCGGGCAAGTCCGCGAGCGGGCCCGTTCGACCGCGGAGGACCAGCGGCACGCGGTGGCCTGGAACAACCCGTCCCCGGACTCGCTGTGGTCGCTCGCGATGGGGCCGCGGCTGTGGGAGCGCCGGATCAGCCACGAGGACTTCGCGCGGGTGCGGATCGGGCTCGGCACGCAGCAGTCGGCGCTCGAACTGGTGCCGCCGGTGACCAAGCCGATCGAGGACCTCGAACCGCTGTCGGCGATTTCGCTGCGCCGGTTCACCGAGACCTACCGCACGCTGTCGGGCATCCCGACCGCGGTGGGGCTGCGCAGCTTCACCAGCGTCGAGTTCGACGGCGATCCGGACGCGGCCGTCGGGCTGGTCCGGGCGATGCTCGCGCAGCTGGTCGCCTTCCACTCGCCGGACGAGCTGCGGCTCGCGGTGCTCACCACGGAAGCCGCGCAGGCGCAGTGGGACTGGGTGAAGTGGTTGCCGCACAACAACCATCCGACCCTGCGCGACGCGGCGGGCCCGCTCCGGCTGCTCGCCGCCGACCACGACGAGCTGATGGACCTCCTCGGCCCGGACGTCGCCGACCGCGACGACCACGACAAGACCGTCGGGCCGACGACGACCGAACCGTTCGTGGTGGTCGTCGCGCACCTGGCGACGATCCCGGAGTCCTCGCGGCTGGTCGGCGCGGGACTGCGCAACGTCGTCCTGCTCGACGTCACCGGCACGCTCCCGGGCGGCCCCAAGGTCCTGCGGCTGACCACCAAGGACGATCTAGTCGAGTTCCCGGCGGGAAGCGGCGTCGGATCGGCGACCCGCGACGAGCTGTCGGTGACCCAGGTCGAAGGGCTCGCCCGGCTGCTCGCCCCGAAAAGGACCAGCGGCACCCTCGAGATCGCCGACCAGCCGCTGGAAAGCGATTTCGGCCTGACCGCCCTGCTCGGCATCAAGGACGTGCACACCTTCGACATCCCGGGCCAGTGGCGGCCGAGGTCGGCGCAGCGGGCCCGGATGTCGGTGCCGATCGGCGTGACCGAGGACGGCGAGATCGTCGAGCTGGACCTGAAGGAATCCGCGCAGGGCGGGATGGGCCCGCACGGGATGCTGATCGGCGCGACCGGTTCGGGCAAGTCGGAGCTGCTGCGCACGCTCGTGCTCGGGCTGGCCGCGACGCATTCGTCGGAGATCCTCAACTTCGTGCTCGTCGACTTCAAGGGCGGCGCGACGTTCCTCGGCATGGACCGGCTGCCGCACACCTCGGCGACGATCACCAACCTCGCCGACGAACTGCCGCTGGTCGACCGCATGCAGGACTCGCTCAACGGCGAAATGGTGCGGCGGCAGGAACAACTGCGCGCGAGCGGCTACCCGTCGCTGTACGAATACGAAAAGGCGCGCGCGGCCGGCGAACAGCTGGCTCCGATGCCGACGCTGTTCCTGGTGGTCGACGAGTTCTCCGAACTGCTGAGCGCCAAGCCGGAGTTCATGGAGCTGTTCGTCTCGGTCGGACGGCTGGGCCGCAGCCTCGGCGTGCACCTGCTGCTCGCCTCGCAGCGGCTGGACGAGGGCCGCATCCACCGCGTCGAAGGCCACCTGTCGTACCGGATCGCGCTGCGCACCTTCTCCTCGATGGAGTCCCGCAGCGTGATCGGCGCGGGCAGCGCCTACGAGCTGCCGCCGGAACCGGGCAACGGCTACCTGAAGATCGACACCACGAACCTGGTGCGGTTCAAGGCCGCTTACGTCTCCGGTCCGGTCCCCGCGGGCAACGGCGAAACGCACGTGGACGCCGCGCGCGTGAGCCGCGAGGTCGTCCCGTTCCGCACCGAGGCCCGGCCCGCCAAGCTGATCATCCGCGACGACGAACCGGAACCGGCCGAGAAACAGTCCGATGTGGACGCTCTCGAAGCCGCCGTGCCGGGCGGGCCGACGCTCGCCGACGCGTTCATCGACCGGCTGACCGGCGCGGGCCCGGCAGCGCGCCAGGTGTGGCTGCCGCCGCTGGCCGAATCGCCGAGCCTGGACTCGCTGCTGCCGAGCGTCACGCCGGACCCGGTGCGCGGCATGGCCGTGGCCGACCCGGCGCACTGGGGCAAGCTCCGGGTGCCGATGGGGATGATCGACCGGCCGTTCGAGCAGGTTCGCGAACTGCTGACGGCCGACCTGTCGTCGGCGGCCGGGCACGTCGCGGTGGTCGGCGGGCCGAAGACCGGCAAGTCGACGCTCCTGCGCACGCTCGTGCTGGCGCTGGCGATGACGCACACCCCGCAGGAGGTCCAGTTCTACGGGCTGGACTTCGGCGGCGGCGGGATCATGTCGCTGTCCGGGCTGCCGCACGTCGGTTCGGTCGCCACCCGCCTCGAGCGCGACCGCGTCGTCCGGACCATCGAGGAAATCTCGCAGGTCATGGAAGGCCGCGAGACGCTGTTCTCCGAGCACGGCATCGAATCCATGGACGCTTACCGCGCGTTGCGCCGGAAGGGCCAGATCGAGGATCCGTTCGGCGACGTGTTCCTGGTGGTCGACGGCTGGTACAGCCTCAAGAACGACTACAGCGACCTGGAACAGAAGATCGGCGAACTGGCCTCGCGCGGCCTGTCCTTCGGCGTGCACGTGGTGATCGGCGCGACCCGCTGGTCGGAGATCCGGCCGTACCTGCGCGACCTGCTGCAGACGCGGTTCGAGCTGCGGCTCGGCGACCCGATGGAGTCGGAAATCGGCTCGCGCAAGGCGAAAACGGTGCCGAACCAGCCGGGTCGCGGCCTGACCCCGGACGGACTCCATTTCCTGGCCGGGCTGCCGCGGATGGACGGCAGCGGGAACACCGACGACCTCGCCGCGGCGGCCAAGGCGGTCGCCGAGGAGGTCCACCTGTTCTGGCCGGGCGCGCCGGCCCCGGCGGTGCGGCTGCTGCCCGCGAAACTGCCGATGGCCCAGCTGCCCGCGCCGGACGGCGACCTGCGGATCGCGCTCGGCCAGGACGAGCAGCGGCTGCTGCCGGTGTGGCACGATTTCGCGGCCACTCCGCACCTGCTTGCCTTCGGCGACAACGAAACCGGCAAGACGAACCTGCTGCGGGTCGTCCTGCGGTCGGTCCTGACGCGCTACTCGCCGAGCGAGGCGAAGATCGTGCTGGCCGACCCGAGCCGTCAGCTGGACGCCGAAGTGCCCGAGGCCTACCGCGTCGGGTACGCGACCACCACCGAGGCCCTGCAGGAATTGGCGCAGCAGGCCAGCGTTTCGCTCACTCCGCGGGTGCCGGACCAGACCATCACCGCGGACCGGCTCAAGCGCCGCGACTGGTGGACCGGCCCGCGGCTGTTCTTCGTGGTCGACGACTACCAGCTGCTGACCAGCGGCATGGGCTCGCCGCTCGAACCGCTGTTGTCCTTGCTGTCGCAGGGTTCCTACATCGGGTTCCACCTGATCCTCAGCCGCAGCACCTCGGGCGCGATGCGGGCGCTGAGCGACTCGGTGGTCCGCCGGATCTGGGAGCTCGGCAGCCCGGGCGTGGTGTTCTCCTACCCCAAGGAGGAGGGCAAATTCCTCGGCGAGGCGGCGCCGCGCCCGCTGCCCGCCGGACGCGCGCAGCTGGTCACCCGCCGCGGCGTGAAGCTCGTGCAGACCGCGATCGCGGAAGAAGAACGGGCCGGCGAGGGCTGGTCCCCGCTCGCGACGACCGAAGGAGGCGTGCGATGACCGCGTCGACCGGCGAACTGTGCCGGATCACCGTGTACGGGCCGCAGGGCAGGGCGGATCTGGCGGTGCCGATGTCCGTCCCGCTGACCAGCCTGCTGCCGGTGCTGCTGGAGCACACCGGCGGCCGCGACGACCTCGGCGAGGCCTGGGTGCTGCAGCGGCTCGGCGAGGAACCGCTCGACGCGTCCGGCACGCCGGAGTCGCTGGACTGGAAGGAGGGCGAGGAGTTCCACCTGCGCCCTCGCGCGGATCCGTTGCCGGAACTGGACTTCGACGACATCGCGGACGGCATGGCCACCGCGGTGAGCCGCCATCCCGGCCGCTGGCGCCCCGAGTTCAACCGCGGCCTGTTCCTCGGGTTCGCGATCTTCTCCCTCGTCGTGCTGGCCAAGGTGCTGCTCTACCCGGGTTCGTCCGGGCTGAGCGCGATCGGCGGCGGCGTGGTGTCGCTCGGGCTGCTCGTCGCGGCCGTGGCGACCGGGGTGCGTTCGGACGACAAAGCCCTGCTGACCCTGCTCGGGCTCGGCGGGTGCGGGTTCGCGTTCCTCGCGGGCGCGGTCGCGGTGGCCGGGCTCGAGCCGGCGTTCGACCTCCAAGGCACGCCGATCCTGACCGGTTGCCTGGCCTTCGCGCTGGCCGGCGGTCTGGTGCTCGGCGGACGGGCCGCCTGGTCGCACGCCATCCCGTTCGTGCCGTTCGGCGCGGTGGTCGCGACCGGGCTGGCCGGGGCGATCTCGCTGTGGCTGCACCTCGGCGCCGGGTTCACCACCGAGCAGGCGGCCGGCCTGGTGTCGTTCGTGCTGGTCGGGCTGATGGTGTTCGCGCCGCGGATCGGCATCCGGTTCGCGCGCATCCGCGGTCCGCAACTGCCGCGTTCGGCCGGCGAACTGCAGTACGACATCGAGCCGATGCCGGCCGCGCAGATGGTGCACCAGACCGGGTACGCCGACGGCTACCTCACCATCGCCTGCCTCGCCGCCACGGCCGTTTTCGTCGGCTGCTTCCCGTTCCTGGTCGGCCACGGGCTGTTCCCGGCCCTTCTCGGCGGGCTGGTGTCCGCGGCGGTGCTGATGCGGTCGCGGGCGCTGCTGGGCGTGTGGCAGCGGGTTCCGCTCGCCGTCGCCGGCGCGGTCGGCCTGGTGCTGCTCGGGCTGGCGCTGATCCAGCCGCTGCCCGTGCAGTGGCGGGGCGCCTGCCTCGCCGGGCTGTGCCTGGTGTTCTTCCTGCTCCTGCTGGCGATGCTGCGCCCGCCGCCGCGGCGGCTGCTGCCGATCTGGGGGCATCTGGCGAACTGGCTGGAAACGCTGAGCGCGGTGGCGATGATCCCGATCCTGCTGCAGCTGTTCGGCGTCTACGCGTGGGCTGTCGGGCTCACCGAATAAGCGAAGGAGAGGTGCCATGGTGCAGACGCAGAAGGACCACGTCGAGGCGTATTCGTTCCTGATCGGGCGGATGACGTCGGCGCTGGTGCTCGGCGACGCGAGCCACCTCGACGTGCCCGCCCGGCGGGCCTGGGTGGGCCTGCTGGTCGGGCTCGTCCTCGGACTGCTGATCGCGGTCGGGTTCTTCGTGTACGGGCTGATCGCGCACCACACCGGCGGGGCGGCGCCCGCCGTCGGCCGCCGAGCCTGAGCGGAAGGAGGACAGCCATGGAACTCTCGCTGATCCGGCGCGACGACGGCGCTTTGGAGAAGAAGACCGTGGGCAACGCGCTGGTCGTGCACCTCGCGGAGGGGATGACCGGCGAGGCGCAGTCGCTCGCGCTCGGCGTCGCCGCCGATCCCGACCACGACCTGGTGGTCGTCGACCTGCCGGTGGATTCGCCGATCACGATGTGGGAATCGGTCGCCAAGGCGCTCCCCCGGCGCCGCCGCGGCGTGCGGCTGGTGATCGGCGGCCGTTCGCGCGAGACCACCGCGCTGGCCGGGCAGTGGCTGGCCGAGCGGATCAACCGCCCGGTGCTCGCGCCGGACGGGTCGGTGATCCCGAGCGCGGGCGGCGCGCTGTTCGTCCACGCCGGGCGCGGCGGGGGCTGGGTGCGGTTCCGGCCGGGCCGTCCGCCGACGTGGGAGGCGAAGCGGTTCCCGCGCCCGGCATGGGATTCCGGGATCGCCGCCGAGCTCACCCCGACGAGTTCGCGCGGCGTCGCCGAACCGCTGCCGGGCGGCTTATGGGTCCGTCCGGTCGGCTTCGACGCGCCCCAGCGGCACCACCGCCGCGCACTGATCTCCCGGATGCCCGCCCAGCACGACACCATGACGATCGTGCTGGGCTGCCCCGGCTGCCCGCCGCTGGCGCTGGACGACGCGGCCCGGCTGTGGGTGCAGCTGCCGGAGAAGGTGCGGGCCAAGGCGCGGTTCGTCCAGTACGGCCCGATGCAGGTGCCCGGCGAGGCCTCGATCGGGCAGGCGCTGGCCGATCTGCTCGGCAAGCCGGTCGCGTTCTACGCTGGCGTCCCGGTCGGTTCGCCACAGCTGCCGACCCTGCGGACGGTGCTGTACGACGGACGGCTCGGCTGGCGTCCGTTCACCACCGAACTCGGCTACGAACCGGGCTCGGCTTCCGTCTTGCCTCAGCTGCTGTCGCACCGTCCGCCGATCCACGGGCTCGACCAGGTCTCTCCGGCGGTGTACTGGTACTCGCCGGACGCGGTGGTCGAGGTCGTGCAGTCCGGCCTGTTGGTGCGTCCGCCGCAGGACGGTCCTTCGTCGGCCGCGATCCGCGAGATCGGCCTCGACGCCGCGGTGCACAATCTGACCTTTGACGCGGCGGACGAGGGCTCGGCCTCGCGGATGCGGTTGCTGGCGGAGGATTTGCTGGCGCGGCTGGACGAGCAGACTCGCCGGATGAGCCGGGTGCTGCCTGCTGCGGCGCTGCTCGCGGAGCGTGCTCGGCCGCGGGTGGTGGCGCGGGCGTTGGACGCGATCGAGTCCGGACATCCGGTGCCGGTGGTGGCTGCGCCTGCTCCGGCGGCTTATCTGCCGGCGGCTCCGGCGGCGTTGGGTATTGCCGCGCCGACGGAGGTTCCCGGGGCGATCGCTGCTCCGGTTCCTCCCGTTGCTGCTCCGGTCGCTGCTCCGGCGGAAACTCCCGCCGAGCCCCCGGTCAAGGTCTCCGCCGCTCCTCCGGCCGCGAAGCCGCTCACGCACCTCGCCCCGGCCGACGTCGCACCGGCCAAGCCCGTCGAACCACCGGTCGCCAAGCCCGCGACTCCGGCGTCCACTTCGGACCATCCGGAACCCGCGGCCAAAGCGGAGCCCGCGCCGAAACCGGCGAAAGCCCCGGCAGAGTTGCGTTTCCAGGAAACCCCCGGTGCGGAATCGACCGCACTGCTGCCCAAACGCGGTGCCGACAAGGAACGCCAGTGGCTCCGTAAATCGCTCGGCGCGGAATACGGCCTGATGTCGAACACCGTCGCGCGGATCCTGTCCGAGCACCCGGGATTCCAGGGCGTGCTGTCGACGTCGTCCTCGGCCGAGGTGCTGACCGACGCGGTGGCGGTGCAGCTTTACTTGTCCCCCAAGGGATCGACGATCGACGCGGGACTGCGGCGCGGCGCGAACGGCCCGCACGTCCCGGTCGCCCGGTGCGTCGTGGCGGGGCTGAGCAGGCTGCCCTCGCACCGCGGCCCGGCGACCTTCGCCACCGAGCTGCCGCCGTCCGCGTGGCCGCTGCTGGACGGGCGGAAAGTGCTGACCGAATGGGGTTTCCTCAACGCGCTGACCCAACCGTCGTCCACAGTGGACGGGGAGACGGACGTGCTGGTGTGGTCGATCACCGGACGGCGCACCAAATTGCTGGAACCGAGCGAGAGCGGCGTCGAAAACCGCGTCCTGTTCGTGCCGGGGACCAGCTTCAAGGTGCTGGAAACGCGCAAACCGGCCGCCGGTGCGCGCGGCGCGGTGCTGCTGCGGGAGCTGACCGCGAGCGAGATCGACGAGACCGGACGGGTGGCGAACGACCGGGCTTCGCTGGACGAGCTGGCCATGAATTCGCTCCGGCAGACGGTGCAGACGTGGGCGGAAGCGGGCGAGGACCTGGTCCGGACCGTGATGGACGAGCAGGCCGCGGAGCGGTTCGGGGCGCTCCCGGGCCTGGCGTGAGTGCGGAGAGGCGGAGACGATGAACCGACAGCTGCTCGTGGTCGGCAGCGACCGGCCGGGTGCCTTCGGAACCATCGGCGCGGCGCTGGCGCAGGCGCAGCCGGGGGCGACGATCAGCGTGCACCCCGGCCGGTACGAGGAAAACCTCGTGGTGGACCGGATGGTGTCGCTGGTGGCCGAACAGGGCGCGGGCACCGTGGAAATCGTGGCGAACACCGGGAGCGTGCTCGTCGCGAACGCCGAGGCGGTGCAGCTCAGCGGGTTCGTCCTCACCGGCGTCGACGACCAGCTGGTCACGGTGGACGTCGTGCGCGGCGAGGCGGCGCTGGACGGCTGCCGGCTGTCCGGGACCTCGTGGGCGACGCTGCTGGCCCGGTTGGAGGGTTCGCTCGCGCTGCGGGGCTGCACGGTGACGAGCACCGGCGGTGCCGGGGTCGTGGTCGCGTCGCCGGTGCAATCGGCCATTGAGGACACTGAGATCGTCGACGCCGCGTCGTCCGGCGTTGTGGTGGCCGAGACCGGTTCGGTGCTGCTGCGCCGCTGCGTGGTGCGGGGCGCGGCGGGCAACGGGGTGTGCGTCAACGGCGAAGCGGTCGCGATTGTCGAGCAGTGCGAGATCGTCGGCGCGCAGAAACCGGCGATGGTCGTGGAGCAGCAAGGGCGCGCGACGATCACCGGGCTGACTGTGCGGGACAGCGCGAATGTCGACCTGTACGTGACCAGCAAGGGCCGGGTTTCCGTTGCGTCGTCGCAGTTCCGGTCGGCGCCGATGCAGGCCGCGCACATCGCCGCGTCCGCCGAGCCGTTGCTGCGCGAGTGCTTGTTCGCCGGGGCAGGTGCGAACGCGGTGCAGGCCACTGGAGCCGCCGCGCCGCAGTTCGTGGACTGCACTTTTGAAGGCTCACCGGTCACAATCCTGGTCGACGATCAGGCGCGGCCGCGGTTCGAGCGCGCGACCGTGCGGGGCTCGACGCACACCGCGATGTCGGTCAGCGCCGACGCTGCGGTGACCGTCGGCGGGCTTCGGATGACGCCGGACGGCGGCGTCGGGATCGTCCTTTCCGGACAGTCCACCCTGGACCTCGCGGACGCCTCCATCGACACTGGCCGGGAAACCGGGGTGCAGGTCACCGAGGACGCCCGGCTGACCGTGGCCGACCTTCGAGTCGATTCGACCTCCGACAAGGCAGTCTCGTTCGCTAGCGGCGCGCCGTCCTCGGCGAAGTCGGTGCAGGTGCGCGGCGGCGGTCTGCACCTTGGCGGTACTGCGGAAATATCCTTGCAGGACTGCGAGATCATCGATTCCACTGGGGACGGAATCACCGTGGGTACGACGCTGACCGCTTCCCGCTGCCGGGTGCGCAATGCGCGCGGCAACGGCGTGTACGTCGCTGCTCAGGCGTCGTTCACCGAATGCGAGATCCTCGGCGCGGGCGAGGACGGCTTCCACGTGGAAACCACCGAGCCGGTCAGCATCCGCGATTGCGTGGTCAACGACGCGTCGGGCGAACTCGTGAGCGGCGAGCACGCGGACGTGGACAACTTGAGCACCGATTCCGCCCGGACCGCGGAGCCGGTGCCCGCCGGTCCGCCGGGCGACTTCGCGACCGCCGACCAGACCGTGAGCGAGGCTGCCGGAGAGGTGCTCGAAGGCCCGCTGGGCGATCTGGAGGCGCTGGTCGGGCTCGCCGGGGTGAAGAAGGAAGTCACCGGCCTGATCAACCTGATCAAGATGTCGCAGATGCGCGAGCGGATGGGCCTGCCGATGCCGCCGATGTCGCGGCATCTGGTGTTCGCGGGCCCGCCCGGCACCGGCAAGACGACCGTCGCCCGGCTGTACGGCACGGTGCTCGCCGAACTCGGGATCCTGTCGAAGGGGCACATGATCGAGGTGGCCCGCCAGGACCTGGTCGGCCAGTACATCGGGTCCACCGCGATCAAGACGACCGAGGTCGTCGAGAAGGCCGTCGGCGGGGTGCTGTTCATCGACGAGGCGTACACGCTGAGCGCGCCGACCGGCGGTTCCGGTCCGGACTTCGGGCAGGAAGCCATCGACGCGCTGATGAAGATCATGGAGGACCAGCGCGATTCGCTGGTGGTGATCGTCGCGGGCTATTCCGAGCAGATGGAACAGTTCCTGCAGTCGAACCCCGGTCTCGCTTCGCGGTTCACGCGCACCATCGAATTCCCGAACTACAGCGTCGACGAACTGGTCACCATCACGACCGGTCTGACCCGCAAGCACTACTACGAAATGACCGACGACGCGCTCGCCGCGCTGCGCGAGTATTTCGAACGGGTGCCGAAGAACTCGACGTTCGGCAACGGTCGGGTCGCGCGCAAGCTGTTCGAGGCGATGGTGAACAACCAGGCGTCGCGGCTGGCGCTTTACCCGCCGTCCAAAGACATCGAGCTGAACCGCCTCACCGCCGACGATCTTCAGGCCGAGCTGGCGCAACTGCCTTCGGCCGCGAAGTCAACGGTTTCGGTCACCGCCGATCCCGCCGCCGCAGTTTCGACCAGCGCGGGCTGGAAACGCCTCAGCGGCTTGGTCGGTCAGAAATCGGTGCGAGAGAACGCCGAACGGCTGCTGCTCAAACTCGGCCGGCTCATCCACGAACGCCAGCCGCTCGGCCACCAGGCCAACCTGGTGATCAGCGGCAAACGCGGCACCGGACGGTCGGAGTACGCGAAACTGTACGCGCAAATCCTCTCCGAATTCGGCATGGCCCCGATGGGACAGCTGGTGCACCGCAACCTCGCCGAAGAGCTTTCCCCGCAATGGCCCGGCCAAGCCGAACACCTCGTCCGGGCCGCCGTGGAGGACGCTTCCGGCGGCACCCTGGTCGTCGACCTGGACGGCGACTGGGACACCTCGCCGCACACCCCTGGTATCGAAGCCCTGGAGGCGCTGTCCGAAATGATCGCCCGCCGCCCCGCCGACCCGGTCGTGGTGTTCACCGGCGAAAGCGACCGCGTCGGCGAACTGCTCGCGCAACTGCCCACCCTGCGCGACGCGTTGCCGTACGGCTGGCAACTCGGCGAGTACACAGTGGACGAACTCGCCGAGATCGCCGTACGGTTGCTGGTCCGCCGCGGCCACGAGGTCCCCGACGACGTCCGCGACGCCCTCGCCCACGAGTTGTCCGCTGCGTCCGACCACACCGCCTACGCCGCGCACGAACTGGCCCGCACGCTGTCGGCCGCCGCCGCGTCCCGCACGCTCGCCGCCGCCGACCTGCGCGGCATCCGCCCGCCCGACACCGGTGCCATGGCCCTCGGGCCCGGCCTCGCCTCGGTCGGCTGACCCCTCGGGAGGAGACCCGATGAGCACGCACTACGAAAAGATGCTCGAGGACGCGATGGCGGCTTACCAGCACCAGCGCGACCATTTCGACCAAGCCCGCCAGGACGTCGAAACCGCCACCAGCACTGTCACTTCCGCTCGCCGCGAGGTGACCGCGACCGTCGGCCGTACCGGCGAATTGACCGAACTTTCCTTTCCCACCAGCGCGTACAAACGCATGGCTCCCGCCGAACTGGCCTCGGTGATCGTGCAGACCGTCTCCGCCGCCCGGCAGAAATCCGTCGCCGCGGCCGCGGAAATGATGGCCCCCATGCTGCCGCCGGGCATTTCCGCGGAGGATTTGATGAGCGGAAAAGTGGACGTCAACGTCCTGTTCTCGGCGCGGGTGCCGGGATTCGACGAAGGGAACCTGCCGTGACCGACCAATTTTTCGTCGACGCCGACGGCCTGGACGGAGGCCGCGACGGCTTCGACGGCAAGAGCGCCGAACTGCGCACGCTGGCCCAGCGGGTGCAAAGCCTGGCAAACCCCAGCCGGATCCAGGACGCGGCCGGGAATGACAAGAACGGCAACGAATTCTCCAAAACCCACATCCAGTCGGCGGCCGAGATCTACAACGGCATCAACGCGTGGGCACTGGCGGTGGAGGCGACCCGCGACGCGATCGGCGACATGGCGACGTCGTTCCGCGAGGCCGACCAGGGTGCTTTCGACGGGTCGAACGCCCTGTTCAAGAACTTCACCGACCTGCACGAGAAGGTCACCAAGTCCGACCCCGGCGGCGGTTCGGACGCCCCTCCGACCGAGTACCGGCGCGGCGTGCGAATCCAAAACAGAGTGCTGGGCAAATCCCCGGAAGCCGAAGACGGCGGCTGGACCGCCGCGAAGAGCGTCCGGGCCCGGATTCCGGATCGCGGCCAGGAGCCGTTGCCTGACGAGGAACCGCGCTTGAAGCACCTGTCCATCGGACGCCCGGTTCAGCACAAGGTCGTGAACCCGCTACAGCCGACAGAATCGACCGTCTTCGTCCGCTCGCAAAAGCCAGTGGACGCGGTCGAGGGCGAAGTCACGCACCCTCTGGAGCCCGCCGAACTCTGGGAACCCGCGAAGTCGATCCCCGCCCAGCCGCCGGTCACCCCGGAAGAGCCCGTTTCCTGATTTTCCTCGCGCCAAGGAGGTGCCCCCGCGATGAGTCTCATGGTGGACCCCAGCCTGAACTGGGTGTTCTACATCATCGCGGGCGACGCCTGGCCGCAGGGCGACGAGGACAAAGCCCGCGAACTGGCCGCCGAGTGGGATCAGGTCGCGCAGGAGATTTCCGCCGCTGGAACCGGTTTCAGCCAGCTGGCGGAGCAGGTAGTGTCCAATGTGGGCGGTGAGGTAGCGACCAACTTCGCCGACTACGCCAACAAACTCAGCACCATGGGCGCCGGTTTCTCCTACCGTGCCCAGCAGCAGGCCGCCGCCCTGCGCGAATACGCGTTGAATGTGGAAAACGCCAAATACGGCATCCTCATCTCCATCGCGGTCACCGCAGCGGATCTGATCTGGGCGATGACGAACCCGTTCACCGCCCCGCTGATCCCGGGAATCTGGGCAGCCGGGCGGACCGCGGTGATGCAGATCGAACGCTCGCTGATGTCGCGCCTGATGAGCCTGCTGTCGAGGGTCGCGCGAGAGGCCGCGCAGGAAGCCGCGGAAGAGGCGGCGGAGGAGATGCTGGCCGAGTTCATCCAGATCGCGCAGGGCAACCGGGACGGCTTCGACTGGAAACAAATCGGCCAGAACGCCGCGCTGGGCGCGATCGGCGGCGCGTTCGCCGCGGGCGCGCACAGCGGCCTGGGCAAGTGGGGCCACAACGTCTTCGGAGCGGCCGGCGTCGAAGCGGCGACCGAGGTAGTAGTCGGCCTGGCCGGCGCGGGTCTGTTCGGCGGAGACCTGGACAGCCTGGGCTGGGGAGCCTTGAACGGCGGCCTCAGCGGCGCTGCTACGCATGGTGCCCATCACGCGGGCCAGAACCTGCACGACAAACTCACCGGCGGCGGTGGCGGCGGTGAGGGGAAGGGCCCGAACGACCCCGGCGGGGAGAACGGGACCGGGAACATCAAGGTGGACCCGGTCAACGGCCCGAACGGCCTTGGCGGATCCGGCGATCCGAGGGGTCTCGGCCCTGGCGATTCGGGCGGCTCCGGTCCTGGGGGCGCTGGTCCGGGTGGCACCGGCTCCGGCTCCCATGGCTCCGGTGGCTCCGGCCCTGGTGGCACCGGGGCTGGCGGCTCCAACGGCTCCGGTTCCCATGGCTCCGGTGGCACCGGCCCTGGCGGCACCGGCTCCGGTGGCTCCGGCTCCGGCTCCGGCGGCACCAACAACTCCGATCCCCATGGCTCCGGCGGCACCGGCGCCGGTGGCTCTGGCGGTGCCAACGGCCCCGGTAGCTCCGGCCCGGGCGGCGCTAATAGTTCCAGCAACTCCGGCAACAACGCCCCGCACAGCGTCGGCCAGAACAACTCCACCTCCCCAGACACCAACTCCGCCAGCAACTCGCCTGGCAGCCAGAACTCCCCCAACGGCTCGACGACCGGCGATGCCTCGAACTCCGCGCCCGGCACGCCCAACTCCACACCCGACGCACACTCGACGAACGGCAACCCGTCGACCGGAGACCCCGCCACCAACTCAAGCTCAGCGAACGGCTCCCACACCCCAACCTCACCCGGCGCCAATTCCCCTTCAACGGGCGGCCCCAACTCCGCGAACAACCCGTCCAACGACCCCACCACCAGCAACGCTCCCGCGAACGGCTCGGCCAGCAATCCCGCGCCGCAGTCACCCGGCAGCAACCCCGCTGGTTCGTCCGGCAGCACGAACGACAACACCCCCGCCACCGGCTCGACCCCTCCCGGCAGCGACCCCAGCACCGGAAACCAGGGCGGGAGCAACACCACCAGCCCCACCCCCGACCAGAACCCCAGCACGAATGGCGGCCACAGCACTGGCCCTGGCACGAGCGCCGGAAACCCCACCACCGGTCCCAGCACGAGCGCCGGAAACCCCAGCACCAGTCCCAACACAGGTGCTGGGAACCCCAACACCAATCCCGACGCAAGTGCCGGAAACCCCAACACCGGTCCCAACGCAGGCACCGGGAACCCGAGCACCAATCCGGGCACGAACTCCGCCCCGAATCCGGGCGCGAACACCGATCCCGGCACCAACCCGTCGCCCAGCACGATCACCAACCCAGGCACCAGCACCAGCCCGTCCCCCGGCGCCAACCCCGGAGCCAGCGCCAACCCGCCCTCCGGGGCAAACACCAACCCCAGCACTAGTCCGAACCCCGGGTCAAACACCAATCCCGGTGGCAGCACAAGCCCGTCAACCAGCACAAACCCCAGCCCGGGCTCCACTCCCGCCAGTCAAGGCACGAACGGTGCCGACCACCACGCCGCCCCGCCGCCGTCCACGCCGGACTCGGTCAAGACCGGGACCCCCACCCCGCCACCGTCCACACCCACCCCCGCCGGGCCACGAGACTCGACCCCCTCGACGGCGGATTCACCGGCCAACCCCGCCACCAGCCCATCACCGAGCGGCCACCCTGTCTCGCCGCCCGCGACCGGCGGCACCCACACGCCCACCCCGCACCACGACACCGGGCTCCCCGGCTTCGGCGGCCAGAACGCGTCCCCGCACCCCGCCACCGACACCAGCCAGGCGAACGGCTCCTCGAACCCGACGCCCCGCCCCGGTCCGGACGCCGCCCCCAACCCGTCCGGCCACACCGGCCCGGTCCCCGCGACCAACGCTTCTTCACACTCGTCGCCCGGCCCGAACGTCACCGCCTCCCCGACCCCGTCCGCTCAGCACGGCCCCGAGACCAACTCATCCCCCGACTCCGTCCGCACCCCGAACACCAGCCCGAGTTCCACCAGCACCAACCCGGACCCGGCGACCGCCCAGCAGACCAAGCCGGTGCCTCCGCCGACGTCAACCAGCGTCAAGGGCATCGACTCCACCCCAAGCCCCTCCCCGAAAACCACCGTCGACGGCCCGAACCCCGCAACTGATCCGAACCCCATCCGGACCTCGGCCACCGGCCCGACGACCGGCAACCCCAACCCGGCAACCAACCCGGGCTCGAGCACCGATCCGAACCCAGCCGCGAAACCCGTCTCGAGCCCTGCCCCCGGCCCGGAGCCGACGACCAAGCCGAGCCCCACCCCGGACCCGCGCCCCACCGCCGACCCGAGCGCCCACAGCAATCCGGCCACCAACCCCAGCCCGAGCCCGGCCCCCAGCCCGGATCTGGCAGCGAAGCCCGGCCCCGCCGCGGACCTGAATCTCACCCCGTCTCCCAACCCGAACGTCACTCCCAACCCGGGCACCGATTCGCATCCCGCCACTAACTCCGACCCGTCTCCGGCAACCAAGTCCAGCCCCGCCACAAACCCGAACCACGCTGGCAACCTGGGCACCCGCACCAATCCCCATCCGGCCACCAACCCGAGCCCGACTGCACACCCGGACCCGGCCACCAACCCGAGCCCGGCTACCCGGCCGGACCCGGCCAGCAATCCGAACCTGACCACCAACCCGGATCCGAAGACAGGCACGAACCCCGCTGCCGAACCCAACTCAAGGCCGAACGCTCCCGGCAGTCCAAGTCCGGACCAGTCCGCCAGTCCCACCGGGACCCCGGTCAGCGATTCCAGCCCGAAACCTCCCGCGAAGCCAGCTTCCGAGCCGAAGCCGTTCGCCGAGCCGGCTCCGGCCGTGCATCCGCGCGCAGCCACATCACCGAACCCCGGCCGGGATTCCACCAACTCTGCGAAGCCCCAGCCGACTCCGGACGACCCCAAGAACAACCAACCGCCCTCCCCGGCGAAGCCGATCGGCACGAAGCCCACTCCTGCCCCGCGCTCCAGTGACAACACCACGCCGCGCCGGGACCTTCACACCCCCGTCGCGGCACCCAAAAAGCCCACAGCAGCACCCGAGAGCCCTAACCTCCACGCCCCGGTCGCAGCACCCAAAAAGCCCGCGACAACACCCCACAGCAGCGACCTCCACACCCCGATCGCGGCACCCAAGAAGCCCGCGGCAACAACCCAGAGCCCTAACCTCCACACCCCAGTCGCAGCACCCAAAAAGCCCGCAGCAAAACCCCAGAGCAGCAACCTCCACACCCCGGTCGCGGCACCGAAAAAGCCGACCCCCGCCACCGGCCCGGGGCCGAATGTCGGCAAGCAGCCCTCTGTCACCGGCGGCAAGGGCGACTTCGCTCAGCACCTCAAGAACTTCAAGTTCACCGTCGTGCACGAAACCGGCATCATCGGCAACCTCGGCACTCGCAACGAGAACAACCAGGACAGCATCGGCGTCGTGGCCACCGTCGCCGCGACTCCGGACGACAATCTCCAGACCATCGCCGAAAAGTACGCAGGCGGGTTCACCGGGAACTCCGCCGACGGACGGTTCGGCCTGGTCATCGGGATCAACGGCACACCAGGCTCGGAACAAGCGATCAACCAGAAAATCCAGCAATTCCAGAATACCTGGGACAACCGCTTCCCGGTAGCGATTATCGGATTCACTTGGAAACACCCGAGCAACCCGAACATCGACCAGAAGACCATCCCGTACGGCGGCATCCGCGAAACGATGGTCCGGAATCCGGTCACCGAACAGCTCGTCGGGCAAATCCGCGAAGCGGGCGGGACCAACGAGGTCTACCTGCACACCGGCGACGCCGACGTCCACTCCTTCAACACCCGCACCGGGCCGCTGTTCGACGCGGTCAATACCGTGGTCCAGCAGAACCCCGAAGGGCCGCCCGAGGTGATCAGCGGCGGGTACAACGTCCGGCCCGAGGACGGGGATCTCGCGAATCGCGCGGCGCAACTGGATCTCGACGTCCGGCAGGCGCTCGCCGGGGTCGATTCTCGGGCGGTTTACTTCCCGGAACCGAACACTTTTGTCCGGATGGAGGGCAACAGGCTCGAGAACGACGCGACTTTTGGCACCAAGAATCCGAACACGGGGAATTTCGATTACGGAGCCAAAGAAGGCCAGGGTCTGGTCGATTCAGTGCTGTCGCAACGCAATCCGAGCTGGCAATACAGCGACCATCCGACGGCGATCGCGAAGTTCTCGTCCGATCTTGCCATCCAGACCAACGGCACCCGGATCGCGAGCAAGGTCGGCACCGATCCGAACGGGATCACCGCACTGACTCAAAGCCACGCCAACGAAACGACGTGGTCCGACCTCCTCGGCCACTATCTCGGCAACCACACGACGCTCGATCCCAATCTGGCGAAGATCGCCGCGAAAGCCGCGTTCCACGGGATCACTCCGAGCGGGCCGAATCCGAACCGGCCGGAGGTGTTTTCCGAGGTTGTCGCGAATCTGCCCAAGAACGAGCGCATGTCGCTGGTCAAAGGCATGAAGGAGAACGTCGAGGACGGCAAGAAGCTCGCCGATCTGACGCTCGCCACCCGGCAAGCGCTGGTCGACAATCTCAGCGGCAATCGTCCGGCGAACACGCAGACTCCCGCTGCTGCGCCCAAAAACAATGGGCAGGCAAAGGAAACGCCGAAGCCGAATCCGAAGACGCTGCCCGGGCCGAAGGACTGGAACGGTCGTCGCGACACTGCGCCGGTCACGCGGTTTTCCTCGGAGCGGTTCGATCCGATCAAGAAGATCGCCGATCAATTCACCGGAAACCGCGACGGGCTCAAGGGCGGGCAACTCGCCGGGGCGATGGCGCACATCCGGTTCGACGTGCGCCGGTTCGAGATCGCGCCGGGCCAGTGGGTGCGCGAGCACACCATCCCGATCGACCTGACCTCGCATTCCGGGTCGGTCACGCCCCAGCAGCGAGAGCAATTCGTCCAGGACCTTCGGCAGCATCTCGAGGACTGGGTCAACCAGTCGTCCCGGCTGCCCGGCGGAGACCAGCTGCATCTCCGGCTCGACGTCCGCGTCGCCGACGACATCCACCCGGACGACACCGGCTGGCAGGCTGACCCCAGCCGCCGGGTCCCGGTCAACGTGCACGATTCCACTGTGGACCCCGACACCCCGGACACGAACCAGCTCAACTGGGACGTCCACGACTCGCCCTTCGGCGTCACGCACGAGCTGATGCACTTCATCGGTCTCGGCGACGGCTACAAGAACGACGAAATTCTCTTCAACCGCCAGGACCAGCCTGGCGTGATGGGGCCGGACGCGTGGCACGATTCGCGGCTCAACCCGGGCAACCTCGCGCAGATCGAGCAGGTCTCGAACACCGCGAACATCCGCGACCACCACCTCGGCGACGCCCCCGCGCCGAACCCGACGCCGCACCAGGACGACCACCGCTCGGAGCCGGATCCGGACGGCAGGCCGAACCTGCACACCCCTATCAAGGCCCCGCAACCCGACAGCCAAACACCGAACCAGGACCACGCTCAGCCCGGGCCAGACCACAACGCCCCCACGAACACAGCGGAGCAAAACCAGAACCAGCAGGACGCCGTACTCGTAGCGGACGAGCAATCCGAGGAGGAGCCCGACACCCGTCCCCTCGCCGACCGGCTGCCCGAGTTCGTCCGCGACGGCAAAGCGCTCGGCTCCGTGGTCCCGGTCGACGTCCGCGGCGCCAAAGACGTCGGCACGAGCATCGAAAACCTGATCCAGCGCCTCAACCCGAAGCAGCAGAACCCGCCGCAAATACACGGCATCGACGCGATCACCGATTCCCTGTCCGGCCCTGAGTTCGAGTCCTTTATGGGCGACGGCCGCAAGCAAATGGTGCGCGCCGGCGAGAAATGGTACGAGGTGCACGTCACCGCGGAGCCGGACTTCAGCTCCGTCAACGCCGACCAGATCACCAAACTCCCGCAACCGACCATCGGCGACGTCAAGAACGAGGTCAAGACCACCCACGCAAGCCCGAACACCGACACTACCGCGAAAGTCGTCGGCTCCTCGTACTTCGCGTTGTTCCCGGCCGGACCGTACGCGTCCGTCGGCGGCACCGCGCAGCTCGCCAGCCCGTCCGCGGAGCACACCGGCACCACGACCGGGACCGACCAGCGGGTGATCCGCACCGCGGGCGACATGCAGCGGGCCGACGCTCCGGTCACCTACCGCATCACGGTGCGCAACGAAACCGGCGGCCTGGTCGGCTCCACAGTGGACGGACAAGTTGGACTCGTCCTCTCCACCGACCTGTCCAACCTGAAGCAGGAACCGACGGTCGGGCCCGCGGAGCCGAAGCCGGACTGGGCCAAGAAGATCGAATTCCTTTCGCCGGAAGCGGTCGACTTCGACGAGAACGCGCTCTTCGATCAGGTGAGCAAGAACCTGCATCCGTCGGTGACCAAATTCGGCGCCCCGGGCCGTACCTCGTTGCGGGAATTCCTCAGCCGCGGCGGGGTGCGCAGCATGCTCGGCACCGCGATGCAGGGCAGTCCGGTGGTCTCGAACGACCTGCTCAGCCCACATGGTGCCCACCGCGACGCGGTCCAGCTGGCGGCGCGGCCGACGAAGGTCGAATACCTCGGCACAATCCCTGGCGACAGCGAACTGCGCTTCAACGATTCCTCGGTAAACGGCGGAAGCACCACCGTCTCGTCGAAATACGGCGGCGAGGTCAATGCGATCTTCGGCGGCGGTTCCTATGTACCCGGCACGGTCGGCGGCGTCGGCGGGGTCAGCGGCAGTTATTCCCGGAAGGTCAACCAACAGTCCACAAGCGGCACCAGCTTCACCAACAAGTCCACAGTGAACGCGAAGGGCGACATCGGCCTGTACAAGGTCACCGTCGACCTCGAGGTCACCACCTCAACCGGGGAAACGACCACGATCCAAGCCACTTCGTACACGCGAATGGGCTTGCCCGAGGCGAAAGCCCAGGGACTTCCGGTGCCGAAGAACACCTCGCCGAAGTTCAAGGACGTCGGCGCGCGCTACGAACCGCCCTATCTCGCGGCGGCCATGGCGGCGGGCACGGCGCGGCCCGGATCGTTCGAACCGGCGACCCGCGTCCAGCCGCAGATCGAAAACGCGCTGCGGAACCTCCCGGGTGCGGACAAGTTCCTGCCCCGCTGGGACAAATTCCAGGGCGACAACCAAGGCTCCAGCCGGGACATCTCCGAGCGGTTCGCGAACCTGCGGAAGATCGCCTCCACGTTCTCGGTCGCCTCGCTGCGGGGCAAAATGGACAGTCTGTTCACGCAAGGCGTTTCAGCGCAGTTGAAGCGGCGCGGGCTGTTCACCGACGAATACATCAACGTCACGGTGAAGGCGAAGCCGGGACCTGGCCGTCACCTCGGTCAGGCGGACGGCCGTTCGGTCAAGAACAGCAACGAAACCAGCCCCTCGCTGACCAGCGCGACCACCACCGAACGAGGCTGGTCGGTCGGTCTCGAAGGCCGCGTGATCATTCCGGGCGCCAGTGCCGGCGCGAACCTCGGCATCAGCCCGACCGTCAGCCCGCTGCAGTACTCGGACAACCGGACCTGGAAGAATTCCGGCGGCCCGACGGTGACCACGACGACCGGCAAGGGCGGCAGCCCCGATTCGCAGGTCTTCGAGCACGACGTCGAGTTCGAGGTCGAGATCACCAGCTACACCCGCCACCGGCCGTGGGTGCGGCGGCTGACGCCCGGCTCGCCGTTCCGGGTCACGCCGAAGGTGTCCACAGTGGCCAAAACCGGCGATCCCGGCCTGCCGAAGATCGACGGCAAAGTCGACCTGTGGATCAACGACGGGGCCGCGCTCAGCAAGGACCCGGCCGAATTCAAGCCGGGCAAGCCGGGTGTCGTCTCGATGTCGCCGAACGAAACGCCGAGCATCGACGACCTGCTGACCCAGCAGCAGAACCAGACGCCGCCGAAATTCCTGCACGTGGAAGCGTTTGCGAACACCGAGGCACTGCGGGACGAGGCGCTGCGACAGCTCCAGCGCGCGGCCGGCGGCGACGCGGTGCTCGGCCTGCCGGGCAGCGAGGCGCGCGCCCGCGTGGACCGGATGTTCTCTCCGGAAAACTTCCGCGGCCTCACGCCGAAGCTGCTTAAACAGGGCGGTACCGCGAACGGATTCCGCTACGACCGCCGCGTCGCGGACCGAGTCGGCGGCCTCGGCGTGGGCGTCTCGCTGAGCAATCCGAAGCTCGTCGCGGTTTCGGAAACCGGCGGCGGCGACCGGACGTATTCCGGCGGCTCGAAAGCCAGTTACGAAGGCACGCACAAGCAATCCGTCGAAGCCAACGTGCAACTCGGCCTCACCATCCGGCCGCCGGGCAGCGACACCCACGGGCAGGGCCAGTTCTTCGGCACCGCGAAATGGAGCCCCTGGCAGCGCAGCTCCGGTTCGTCCCAGGAGATCACCGCGAGCATCGACCACACCAACCGGTCCTCTTCGGACAGTCGCACCGTGCTGGTGCAGTACGATTCGAACGTCCGGCTGATCGCGGAAAGCCGCCAGGAAGGCCTGGTCAACGGATCGATTTCGCGCGCGGGCGCGGACGTTCATCTGCCAGGTTCGGTCTTCGTGGCGATGACCGAGGACGAGGCACGCGCGGAAGGATTGCTGCCGCCGGTCGAACCGCGCACCCCGGCGCCCGGCACACTTTCGGCTCCGCCGCTGGTGGGCGGCAAGTCCAGTTCGCTCGGCTCAGCGGTGCTGGAAGACGCACCCAACCTGACGAAGTTGGTCCAGGACGCTCGGCAGCAGCTCGGCAAACTCGGCGACAGGCTGCTGCCGAAATCGGTGCTGAACGATTCGATGAACAACCTCCAGCGCACGCTCGACACTGCCTCACCGGAAGCGGTCACGTCCCTTGTGGACGGTGCACTCGACGGCGGCGTGTCCTTGCTGGCACAAGACGCGGGCGTGCTCTGGACCGACAATTACCAATTGCTGCTCAAGGCGAAGATCCTCGACACGCAGTTCCTCGGCGTGAAGCACGACGGCAGCGAGGTCGACCACGTCGTCAACTCAACCCAGACGGACAAAAAGAATTCCGGCCACGGCTCGTCTTACGGCGGGCAAGTACGAGGCGCGGGCCGCGGGCTGTTCCAGGACAGCCAGCCCAAGGTCAGTGGCTACGACGGCGCGTACCTGGGCGCTACCGGGACTCGCGCGAAGACCGACCAGACCGTCGAGGCCAAGACCACGACCACCGCGTTGACCTCCTCCTCGAGCGGACCGTCGGCGCGGTACCAGCACCAGGTCCAGTTCGAGCTGGTCGTCGCCCGGGACGGGCGCACCTACCCGGTCGCTTCGCAGGAGGCGACCGTGACGTCGCGGTCGTCCGCGGACGACCACCGGATCTCCGGCGACGAGCAGTACCACACCAAACTGTACGGATCGCGGACGACCGAACTCAGCGCCACGGAGTCCACTCAGGACCGTCTCCAAGCGTGGCAGCAGGAAGGTTTCGGTCCCCTGCCGAAGTCTTCGACCGTGGAAGGGATCCGTGGCGCCGCGGATGTGCGGGCCGGCGCCATCCGCGCGTTGCGGCTCGCCGGCGCGGGCAACGGCCTCACCGGACCCGGCACTGGCGCGCACAACACGCTCTCGTCCTCAATCACCAACGAAACGCTGCAAGCGCATCTGCCGAACATGGTCGGCAAACCCTTCGCGACCCCGGATCTGCATTCCTCCGCGGTAACCGGCAGCAGCCACGCCTCGGTGAAGGTCTACACCCGCGTGGTGAAACCGGATCTGACCGGACTGAGCGATTCGGTCAAATTGGAGCGTTCGGACCAATCCGGATCCACTTTCACCGGCGAGGCCAAGGAAACGGTCACCGGCGAACAGCAGGGCAATATCGGCACCGGCGGCATCACCGACCCGGGCCGGAACACGCATGCCTGGGGCGGGCTCGACGTGCGCGGCCCGGTCGGGCAAAGCGATCCGACGTCCAGCACCGCCGCGGCGCAGCGGTCCGTCGTCGGCAAGGACAAGGGCCGGACCGGGCTGGTCGGGTTCGACGTCGAGTACCGGATCGTCGCGACGGTCGACGGCAAGACCGCGGCGGTCGAGGTGCGGGTGCCGCAGTCGTCGCGGACGCGGATGAGCGAAACGGACCTGGAACAGTCGCTCGGCCAGCCCTTGCCGGAGACGCTCACCTCGGCGCAGGACGCGGTGAAGAAGGCCGCCGAGGATTGGCGCACGGCGGAAGAGGAACTCGAAAAGGCACAGCGCGACTACGACGATGCGTGGCTGTCCGAAAACGACAACGTCCGCACTACGACCGACGGCGCACGCGGGCTGCACCTCCCGGCCGACGGCAATCCCGTGCAGCAAATGCGGCAAGCCGTACAGACGGCGCAGAACGAAGCTCGCGACGTGGGCCAAGCCTTGCGCGCAGGCAATGACGAGATCACCCGGCTCAACGAACTCGACGAGCAGCTTCTGTCGCTGGCTCTCGGCGAGGAACCGGGTTCTGTCGAGCAAAGCGATCTGGTCGCGAGGGCCTGGGACGCGCAACGGCAGGTCCAGCAGATCCGGAACGAGCAGGCGAACCTGGTCCAGCAGCGGCAGGCCGCGCAGGATCGCGCCGCGGAAATCCTGGCTGTGCTGGACGAGTACCGCAACAATCACACCGACCACACCGCGCGGCAGGACGATGCGGCCAACCGGATCCAGGAAGCCCGCGACAAAGCCGACGAGGCGCTGCGGAAATGGTGGCAGGCTAAGTCCGAAGTGGACAGCCAGCTCAACGCGCACACCTGGCCGCGTCCGGCGGAGAACACTGTCGAAGAACATCGCGAAGGCACTGTCGAAGCGAACGACACAGTGTCCGGTTGGGACACTGACACCGACCGGCCGTACAGCTTCGACCCGCACGACATTCAGGTCCGCCAGATCACCGACGCCTCCGGCCGGGTTCGTGCTGTCTCGTTCCTTCCGGCGAACGAGCACACCGAAAGCGTCGAACGAGCCTGGGTAGCCAGCAATTCCGGTACGGTCAGCACCCTTCCGGAGGGCGCGACGCCGGAGAAGTTCGATCCGCTTCTGAAGCAGGCCAACGCCAACGGGGCCACGCCGGAACTGTCCGGCCGCCGGTTCGGCGAGTGGGCCGACCACACCGCGGCACCGTGGGACGACGACTCCCTCTTCGTTTTCGCCCACGGACGCGAACAGTCGGTCAAGGTGACTTTGCTGGGCGGCAAGACTGTGCGAGTCGACGGCGATACGTTCGCCCGGATCGTCGCGCAGGCCGCGCCGCTGGCGCAGTCCCATTCGGTCACGCTCATCGCGTGCAGCACCGGCCAGACCGACGGACCAGGCGGCCTGGCCCACGACTTCCAGCGAGCACTCAGCGAACTCGGCGGTCCGTCCACAGTGCACGCGCCGACCAAGCCTGCGTTGTTCGGCCGGGATTCGGCGACACTCGGCAAGGCCATCGGCGCGAAGGACAGCTTCACCGCAGTCACCGACGGCGGGCATTTCCACACCTTCGGCGACCCTTCAGTGCAGTCCACAACAGACAGCGCGCCGCCCGTCGAGGAAACCCGCTATTCCTCGCCCGAGGACCTCGTGGCAGACCTTCGGCAGACCGCGGTCAACGGTCCGGCGCCAGCGCCGTTGCTGGGACCAGACCTGTTCGGCCTGTACCGCGCCCCGGAACCGCCGGAATTCCTGCGCGGACACGACTTCCGGACCCTCACCGCCGGACAGGGCATCAGCTTCCTGGACCTGCTGGACCTCGCCAAGGGCTACCAGCTGAGCAGCGAACACTTCGATCCCGCCAACCTGGACGACAATCGCGACTGGACCCTCGAGAAGGAACGACCCGACGAGAAACTGTCCACATGGGCGCCCGGCAACGTCGAACCGCTCGCCAAGACGACGTCCACCCCCTTGCTGATGCACTCGATCTGGCTGGGCGGACCGCTCAAGGACACCGGCACGATGCACGCCTTCCGCCGCAACTTCGGCGACGCGGCGGACCGGCTCGGCGACGGCATCGTCCCCGTACTGTGGACGGACGTCCCGCGCTGGCAAACCGAACTGGCTCTGACCACCACCGCCCCGGAAGAGGGCCCGGATCCGCTGCACGACGTCCGGGACCTGCTGCGCTGGGCCGGCGAGCACCGCGTCCAACTGGTCAATGTGGACGAAGTGTTCACCAGCGAGCATCCCATGCGGACACAGGAGTTCTATCTGTCCGAAGTGGCCAAACAGACCGGCCCAGGGTTCGCGGCGGCGAGCGACATCCTGCGGCTGGAGCTGATGCACCGGTTCGGCGGTCTCTACACCGACGGCGACAATGTCGTGCACGGCCTGGACGACGTCGTCCGCGCCGCCGAGTCCGACGCCGGCTACGCGGTGCACCGGGTCGGCGGGAACATCGCGAACTCGGCGTTCACCATGTCGAAAGGACACCCGTTCGCCTCGTCCTATTTGGACCAGCTGCGGGACAACTACGGGCAGACGCAAGCGAATCTGATGCCGCGCGAAGTGGACTCGCTCGGCCAGGGCTTCTTCGCCACGCCGCTGGGCCGGGTACACCGGCAGTCGGTGATGTACCGTTCCGGCCCGGTCGCGATGACCGAAACGGCCCGGCGGATCGGCCTGAGCTCCGCGCTCGAACTCCCGGGCATGACGGAGATCCGGATGAACAGCGACCACAGCTGGCTCCTGCCGCCGCAGGGCGATCCGGCCCCGCTGGCGGACCGGTTCGAGACGCTGGAGCTAACCCAGCGCGTGATCCAGACGCTGGTGCGCGGCCTGCACAACCGGGACGGTGACCTGCATCTGACCGCGGTCGAACCCGCGGTGCGCCGGCACGCCGACCCAGATCTGGTGTGGCACGCGGCGTTGTCCTACATCGCGGCGAACCCGGAGCTGTCCGCCCTCGTCCGCACCGTGACCGACCGCAGCAGTTACACCGGCAAGGTGCACGACGTTCCGCTCCCGCCCGCTGCCCGCGCGCTGCTGACCGTCGACGACAGCCGCGTGCACTACCACCTCGGCGAGGTCCAGCGCGGCGCGACGATGCAAGCCGCAGACGCCGTCCTGGTGGCAGATACGCCGCTGGATAACCTGATCTCCCGCCTGCGTTCGACGGACGGCCCGGTCCCGCCGGTCGAGGTCACCGGAACCGGACCGGGCGGGCGAGCGCTCGCCACCGCCGCAGCGCGCGAATTGGCCGGGAAGCTCGCCGACGCCTTAGGTGCCGACGTGCTGGACCGCGTCCCGGTGAAGATCCGAGTGTCCGAAGGGGACGGTCAAGTCAGGATCGCTTTCGGCCCGGGTATGTCGACTGGCACGCCAACGCCGAAGGTTTTCCGCGGCCTGGACGACTCCCCCGCACCCGCGACACCTCGGCCATGGACACCTGACGGCCGTACCGTGGGGGTCCACTACGGACCGTCCGATGTGTCCGTCCCTAATGGATCGTCCTTCTTGACCACTGACGCAACAGCGATCCGGAACTTCACCGAACAGTTGCGTACTGATGGCACAGACCGTCCAGCCGACGCCGTCCGGCTGCCCGCGGGCGAACACCCGACTGCGGACCGTTTGCTCAGCGGCACCCCCGACGCGGATCTGATGATCGAAGAACTGGTACGCACCGCCACGCACCGCTGGTGGTTCCGTCCGACGCCGCCGGCCGGGCCGATCCCGCTGAACGACCGGGACGGCACCGCCAAGCTGCTCGGCTGGGTGCTCGCGGAACTCGGCCGCGGCGAATCGGCGGCTTCCCTCGCCGAGGACGTCGCGCGGCACGAACGACCGGACCTGATCTGGACCGCCGCCCGCGAACTCGCCGCGCTGTCCCCGCAACACGCCGACCTGGCCGAGCAGCACGCCGTCCTCCATCTGCACGGCGTGACCGACACCTTGCTGGGCAAGCCGGACGCCGCCGGAGTGCTCTCCGACCTCGCCCAAGCGACCCGAGACGGCGCGGACGTCACGCGGATCGCCGAGGCAGTCGAGGTCCTGGAACGGCATGGCGCCCTGGACGCCGTCCTGAGCGCCCCCGGCGGCCGAGCCTTGCTGCTCGAAGAACTCACCCGGCTCGCCAACCGTCCGAACCCCGATGGTTACGCCCGCGACCTGGCCGCCGTCATCCAGAAACTGGCCGCGAAGGATCTGCCCGCGGCCGCCTTCCGCACTGCGCTGCGGAATGCCCTCGACGGCCCGAGGACGCGCCCGAGGCCGCACCGGCTGAGCGTCGTCGGGCTGGGCTGGCTGGACCGTTGGCATACGGCCGCAGCCATCCGCCGGTACCAGGCGGAGGAACGCGCGGCGTCCGCTCGCCAGGCCGCTGAACTGGCCGAACTGGCGCAAGGAAGTCCCAGCCATGAGTGAAGCCCGCCCGGTAGATTCATCGGACGCGAAGGAGGCGCCAGCGATGTCCGAGGACCAGTGGGTGCTGCTGGTCGACCCAGCGTGGACGGCCGACGGCAGCGAGGCCCCGACCCCGCCGCCGGAGGCCGTGGTCGGCGGCTGGCTCGCGCGCGAAGACGGGTCCGTCAGCCGCTTCGAGCCCAACCCGTCCTACGAACCGTCGGCGGAAGACTCCCCGACCGACCCGCTGGACGCCGTGCTCCGCCTGACCGCGCGCGGCGAGGCGGACTTCGACCAACTCGCCACCGTCTTCCGCGAATCGGCCTTCGCGGTCGCTGTGGACACCGATGAGTCTCCGCTCGTCGCGCCGTCGCCGGACAACATCCCTTGCCTGCTCGTCACGACCGCCCCGGCACACCGTCGCCGAGTGCGCGCCGCTGGTTGGCGTCCGGCTGGTCCTGTCGATCTGCTCCGTTTGCTGAACGACTACGACGGGGTTGACCTGCTTCTCAATCCTGGGGCGCCGGGGTGCCTTCGGCTGCTGGCTGACAGCGTGCGGGAGATCATGAGCTGACCGGCGGGTCGGTGCTCAGCGGACAGATCGCTCCGGGCTGGCGGCAGGCGGGGCGTGCACCGGACGCATGCCACCCCCCAGCTCACAACGGCACCGACCGCACCGGCGAAGCGCCTGGCTGGCTGTCCACCGAAAGCCAGTCGTTCCGCGTCGCGTGCAGAGCGAGCTGGAACCGGTTCGCCGCGCCCGTGCGAGCCATCAGGTTTTCCAGGTACCGGAACATCGTCCGCCTGCTCACGCCGAGCACCCGGGCGACCTGGTCGTCGGTGAGGCCGGCGGCGAGCAATGCCAGCAGCCGTCGTTCGCTGGGGCGGATCTCCGGGCCGGAGGTGTCGTCGGCGAGGCCTAGCGGCAGCGCGACTTGCCAGCACATGTCGAACAAGCCGGCCAGTGCGTCGAACAGGCCGCACGAGCGGATGAGCAGCACAGTGCGGTCCGCGCCGGACAGGGCTGCGCAGTCGTCGACGATCAGCAGTTTCACCGGGACCTCGGGCAGCACCCGGGCCTCCTCCCCGCGTTTGCCGCAGGGCAGGATGTTTTCCTCGACGTACTCGGGGCGTTCCAGCGCGAGCCGCCCGTAGACGGCGCGGTAGCGGACGCCGCGGGCCAGGTTCTCGAGTTCGATCTCGTTGGCGTCCGCGTCGGCGTAGTACGGCGGCGAGTCCAGGCCGCGGACCTCCTTCCGCGCCGCTCGTTCCAGTTGCTGCACCCGTTCGGCGGCAGTGGTTCCGCTGACTACCTCGATCATCGAGTCGGCGTCATAACGGACCGCATGTCTTCGGTATTGCTCGTACAGCCGGGTCATCGCCGCGCGGGCTCCGGCCAGCTCGGCCTCGCGTTGCCTGCTCAGCACTTCCAGCACCGGTTCCGGGCGCAGCGCGGACATCGGCGAGCCGGGGCCGTCGACCGGGCCGGCCAGTCCGATTCCGGCGAGCACCGTCAGCACGCGGCGCACTTCGCCGGGGTCGCGGCCGGTCTCGTGCGCTAGCCGATCAGGCGGAACCGGTCCCGACGAAAGTAGGTCGAGATAGATTTCTGCTTCGTCCGCTTTGAGCCCGAGCGTCAGGAGATGGCCGATTGCTTCGGGAACCATTCGGAGGCACCTCCACCGGGCTTGCCGACACCATTGCGCCACTGGCACCAGCGCGTCACCGCCAGGGCTGAACGAACTGTAGACAACGGGGCACCGAATGGCCCGACGCCGTTCGCAGGAAATTCCCTGGGAGGGATCGTGTCCCGTTCAGCCCGAAGAATCCTTGCCATGGCCGGTTTCGCGGCCTTGGCCTTGACCGCCCCGGCCCTGCCCGCCGTGGCCGCGCCCGCCGCGGCGCATCCGACCGCCCGCGTCTGCGCCGAGAAGGCGAAGCCCGGCATGGTCACGTGTTTCGCCGAACGCCAGACCGACACCATGCGCGCGCTGCTCTCCCCCGGCGCGCTGCCCAGCGGGTTCGGCCCCGCGGACCTGCGCTCCGCCTACAACCTCACCGCCGCCGGCAGCGCCTCGGCGACGGTGGCGATCGTCGACTCCAACGACGACCCGAACGCTGAATCGGACCTCGCGAGCTACCGCTCCACCTACGGGCTCCCGCCCTGCACCACCGCGAACGGCTGTTTCAAGAAAGTCAACGAAAACGGGCAAACCAGTCCGCTTCCGTCCGCCGATTCGGGCTGGGCGGGCGAAATCTCGCTCGACGTCGACATGGTTTCGGCGATCTGCCCGAATTGCCACATTCTGCTCGTCGAAGCGAACCAGCCGAGCATGGCCGATCTCGGCACCGCGGTGAACACCGCCGTGTCGATGGGCGCGAAGTACGTCTCGAACAGCTACGGCGGCGGCGAGGACGGCTCCGAACCCTCCTCCGACTCGAGCTACTTCCACCACCCCGGCGTCGCGATCACCGCGAGCACCGGCGACAACGGCTACGGCATCAGCTACCCGGCCTCGTCGCAGTACGTGACCGCGGTCGGCGGCACCTCGCTGACCCGCAACAGCAGCGCCCGCGGCTGGGGCGAAACCGCGTGGAGCGGCGCGGGCAGCGGCTGCTCGGGCTACGTGACCAAGCCCGCCTTCCAGAACGTGACGACCGCTTGCAGCAAGCGCGCGGTCGCCGACGTCTCGGCGGTGGCCGACCCGCAGACCGGCGTCGCGGTGTACCAGACCTACGGCGGCAGCGGCTGGGCCGTGTACGGCGGCACCAGCGCCTCCGCCCCGATCATCGCTTCGGTCTACGCCCTCGCCGGCACGCCCGGCGCGTCCGACACCCCCGCCGCCTACCCGTACTCGCACACCGGCAACCTCAACGACGTGACCTCCGGCAGCAACGGCAGCTGCTCGTCCTCGGTGCAGTGCAAGGCCGGCCCGGGCTGGGACGGCCCGACCGGTCTCGGCACCCCGAACGGCACCGCGGCCTTCACCGCGGGCACCCCGAGCGGCGGCGTCACGGCGAACAACCCCGGCAGCCAGAACGGCGTCGTCGGCACCGCGGCGAAGCTGCAGCTCTCCGCGTCCGGCGGCAGCGGCGGCTACACCTGGACGGCGACCGGCCTGCCCGCCGGACTGTCGATCAGCTCCGGCGGCCTGATCTCCGGCACGCCGACCACCGCGGGCACGTACTCGGTGACCGCGACCGCCAAGGACTCCTCCGGCGCCACCGGCTCCACCACGTTCAGCTGGACGATCGCCCCGACCGGCGGCGGCACCTGCTCCGGCCAGAAGCTGGGCAACCCCGGCTTCGAGAACGGCACCAGCCCGTGGACCGCGTCCAGCGGAGTCGTCAGCACGTCGTCCAACGGCGAGCCCCCGCACAGCGGCAGCTACCTCGCCTACCTCGACGGCTACGGCAGCGCGCACACCGACACGGTCTCCCAGTCGGTGACCATCCCCTCGGGCTGCCACGCGACGCTGAGCTACTACCTGCACGTCGACACCGCCGAGACGACCACCTCGACGGCGTACGACAAGCTCACCGTCAAGGCTGGGTCGACCACGCTCGCCACCTACTCGAACCTGAACCAGGCGAACGGATACCAGCTGCGCACCGTTGACATGTCGGCGTACGCCGGCCAGACGGTGACGCTCACCTTCACCGGCACCGAAGACTCGAGCCTGCAGACGTCCTTCTGCCTCGACGACACGGCGCTGACCGTGAGCTGACTCTGTACCGACGGAAGGGCCGTCCCGTACGCGGGGCGGCCTTTCCTTGGTGGGCAAGGAACTTTCACCTCGCGCGGGTGCGGAATGCCTCAGCCGGGCTCGGCGGCAGGCGGATCCAGCAGGACGCCGCCCGGTCACTCGCCGAGCACCGCGCGGCCCTCGGCGCCCATCGGCGACCGGTTCAGCACACTGTCGCCGTCGATCATTGCCACGCCGTTGCCGTAGAACAAATCCGAGGCCACTCACCGGCGGCCGCTTCCCGGCCAGGAAGCCGCGGCGTCACACCTCGACCACCTCCGCCAGAGTCGGCAGCGAGGGATGCGCCCCGTGCCGCGTCACCACGACCGCGGCTACTTTCGCTGCGAAACCACAGGCCGCCACCACATCCGCGGTCGTCGGCTCACCGGAGATCTCCGCGAGCCGGGCAGCAAGCGCCCCGACAAACGAATCCCCCGCGGCCGTGGTGTCGACCGCCCGGACCGCAACGGCAGGGACATGCGCGGACGACGAGGCGTCGAGCACCGCGCACCCCTCCGCCCCCAGCGTCACGATCACCCATCGGCAGCCCGCCGCGAACAGGTCAGCGCTGCCGCGTTGCAACCCGTTGCTGTCGAAGGGATCTTGGCCGGTGAGCTGCCGGAACTCGATTTCGTTCGCCACCACCACATCGCTGAACGGCAGCAGCTTCCCGGCCACGTCGGCGGCGGGCGCGGTGTTGAGTACCGTCAGCACCCCGCGTGCGCGAGCAGCCGCGAACGCGCGTTCCGTCGCGTCGGGCACCGCCTCCAACTGGCCTACTGCGACTCGAAGACCTGACATCGCGTCGATCGCCGCTTCGGCTGTCGTTGCGGGGATGTCGGCGTTCGCCCCGGCCACGACAACGATCGAGTTGACGCCCTCCGCGTCGACGGTGATCGCTGCTCGGCCGGTGGGCAGCGGCGACCTTCGCACATGGGTGACGTCCGCGCCCTCGGCGACGAGGGCTTTCAGGTACTCGTCGCCGTCCTCGTCCTGGCCGACGCATCCGATCACCGCGACGTCCGCGCCGAGCCGGGCGGCGGCGACGGCTTGGTTGCCGCCTTTTCCGCCCAGTTCCCGGCTCGCCGAGAATCCCATGAGGGTCTCCCCTGGTTCGGGTATCCGCGGTGCTTGGACGATGTGGTCGACGTTGAGCGACGCGACGACCGCTACGACGGCGCTCATGCGGTCAGCCATCGCACCGGGACATCCCGCATCAGCCGGGCGACCGCGTCGGCCGGGACGCCTTCGGCTTCGAGCAGATCGGCGAAAACAGTCGGCACGAAGACCAGCCCGTTCCCGCCGTTGTGCGTCCACATCTGCTTGAGGAACAGGTCGTGCGACAACATGATCTGCTCCCCGAAGCCCTCGTGCACCCATCGCGCTACGGCGTGCGCGGTCTGGGAAACCGTCGGGGCCACGCCTTCGCCGGGGAACGAAATGTCGAGGCCGATCATGTCGAACTCCAGCAGCACGCCGCGTTCGAGCAACTCGCGCTGGTAGCCGGGATCGTCGCCGGACGGATCGCTGTGCGCCAGCGCGACTTTGCCCGGCAGCGCACCGCATTCGTCCAGCACCAGGTCGAGCACCTCGTGCCCGCGGCGTTGCCAGCCCGGCATGTGGATGTTGAGCCCGACGTTCGGTCGGGCCGCCTGCGCGAGCGCCGCGGCGCGCAGCGAAGCCCGTTCCCCGTCGGTGAACAGCGGCGAGACGCCGACCTCGCCGATGACGCCGGCCCGGATTCCCGTTTCGCCGACGCCCTCGTCCAGTTCCGAGAGAATGCGCGCGGTCTGCGCTTCGACGGCGACCGCGGTGATGCGCTCGCCCTCGAATTTCTCCAGGTACGCACCGGTGCCCATGATGACGGTGACCCCGGTGGCCTCGGCCACCGCCGCCAGCGCTCGCGGGTCGCGGCCGATCGCCGCGCTGCCGGTCGCGTCGACCACCGTGCCGCCGCCTGCCGCGGCAAACGCGGCCAGCTCGCGCACGACACTCGCGTGGTCCTTCACCGCCACGTTGTCGGCGCAGCAGTAGGGATCCTGGCGAAGCAGGAACTGCCAGCTAGGCCCCACTTCCGCTTCGACGAGCCGCCGAGTGGAGGCGTAGGAGGGTTCGGCGACGGCGGAGGACAGGTCGTTGAAGAGGTGCTCGTGCGGCAGCACCAGCCCGAGGTCCGCCGCCTCGACCGCACCGAGGACGCCGCGCACCTCAGCCACGATGCACCTCGGCGGGCTGGGCGAGGACCGCCGGGGCCGTGTGCCGGGACGGAATCATCGCGATCGCCGCGGCCGCCAGTGCCACGAGCGCGCCGAGGACGGTGACCAGGTGCAGGCTGGACCCCGCCGCGGGAGCGACGACCTCGAGCAGCAGCGACCCGATGAGCTGGCCGGCCGTGGAGGCCAGCCCCAGCAGCAGCAGGCCCAATCCGCGCACCAGCAAGGCCATCAGCGCGATCGACAACAGGCCGAGCGGCCCGCCGAAGTACATCCACCACGTGCCCGGCAACGCGAAGTGCGCGCCCGAAGCCGCCATCCGCACGACGTACACGAGGCCGAGCGCCACGAAGCCGATGAGGAAGTTCCAGGTGATGGAGATGAACATCGAGCCGGACAGCAAGCCGATCTCGGAGTTGCCCGCGGGCTGCCAGCCGGCGAGCAGGCCGCCGACGAACGGCATGATCGCCAGCGCGATCATGTGCGGGGCCGACCAGTTCGGGGACACGACCAGCACCGTGGCGCAGATGGCGAGGATCGCCCCGGCGATGCGCGGCGCGCTCATCGCCTGCTTGAACGGGACGCCGATGCCGAGCCGGTCGCACACCACGCCGGAGATGACCATGCCGGAGATCAGCGAGGTCTGGAAGATCGCCACGCCGAGGAAGCCCACCGTCACGCCTTCGGAGAGCACGATCACCGCGCCGCACAGGCCCGCGAAGAAGTTCCACCGCGGGATCTCGCCGCGTACGAGCTGACCCGGCAGCCGGAAGAACGCGGCGCGCGTCCGGGCCCGCGCCAGCACGATGACCAGCATCAGCACCAGGCCGGTGCCGAAGGACACCAGCGCGGCGGCGTGCCCGTCGCCGAGTTCGGTGCCGAGATGTCCGTTGACCAGCGACTGCAACGGGCCGAGCATGCCGGCGAAGACGGTCGCGATGGTCAGCACGACGACCGAGGTCGCGCGGCGGGTGGGTGACGTACTCATCGAATCCTCCTTGATCCCGAGTGCGCGCGGCTCAGCTGTCGCGTCCGGCGAGCCAGGTCAGCGCCTGGGCGAAGAGCTTGCGGTAGCCGTCCCAGCTCATGAACTCCTCCGGAGCCCAGTGCGGGGAGATGTCCGAGGTGAACGCGAGGGTGCGGCCCTCGCCGAACCGCCGCGCGGCCAGCATGACGTCGTCCTCGACGGTGGCGAGCAGTTCGGCGTCCGGCTTCAGCGTGGTGTGCTGGTAGCCCAGCAGGATCGGCCATTCCTGGTCGAGGCCCGCGACCACCGGGTGGCCGGACTGCACGACCTGGGCGCGGACGCCCTCCGGGGTCTCGACGCGGTCGTCGAACGGGTCGATGTCGACCGGGAGGATCTCCTCGATCGGCGTCCGGTGGTAGTTGGCCTTGCCCTCGAAGCCCTGGAAGCTCAGGTAGCCGCCCGCCATCATCAGGCCGCCGCCGCCCCGGACCCACTCGCGCAGCAGCTTGAGCCGGTTGGGCGTCGGGCGGCCGCGGGTGAACGTGTCCGGGTGCAGCAGCAGCGTGTTGGAGCCGACGTCGGAGAGCAGCACGACGTCGTAGGCCCCGAGTTCCTCCAGCGTCTGCTCGCCGAGCGGGCCCTAGGTGCGCTCGACTCGTTTCCGCTGTCCACTGAGGACTATCTCGGCAAGGAGACCGTCAACGTCGGCACCTTCGAGGGCGGAACCGCGACGAATATCGTTCCCGCTGCGGCAGTTCTGACGCTGGACGTGCGCACCGTAGACGGAGGAGCGCCCGCGATCGCCTGGGCGTCTTCGCTCGATCCGGCAATCAGTACCGAGGTGGATCTCGACCTGCCCGCCGTCCGGACCCCACGCCTGCCGGACGCGCTCTCCGACCAAGTCACCGCTCCAGCCGCCACCTACTTCACCGACGCCTCAGCATTGGCCGGATCGGTGGCCGGAGCCCCGATCGTGATCTGGGGACCAGGAGACCCACGCGAAATGCACGCAGCGAACGAAAAACTGGAACTGAAATCCTGGCAAGAGGCGTCGCGCAACTATCAAGAACTGGTACTTTCCGCCGCACGGTGACCCCACAGTCCAATATGGACTGAGACCCCGCCGCTCGACCCCCCAACCCAATACGCCCCCGCACCGATGCACCCAACGAGCGAGGCACCCACACCACCCCCGCACCCCGATACGAAGCTCTCCTGCGGTCTGGGGTGGCTTGTCAAGGCATCTTTCCCGCCTTGACAAGCCACCCCAGACCGTCAGCACAATCAAGCTTCGGGGTGCCCCACGCAACCCCCACGGCAATGTCGCCGCCAGGCGACGAGCCGAACACGAACAGCCGACTACCCAAGATCAATACGAGGCCGAGTCCGCACAGTCCCGAACAACAACGCCTGCCCAGTAGCCGCCATAAGATCCGAAATCACCTGCTGAGTCTTGACCGGATCCCCGGACTCAATAGCGGTGACGATCTCCAAATGCCGCCCAGCACTCATATTCGACAGCGCCCGCTCAAGCCCCCGATACATGATGCACATCCGAATCGCCCCCTCGAGCAGCTTCCAAGACCGCACCAGCGCGTCATTGTCCGTAAGCTCCACAAGCAGCTCATGGAACGCCAGATCAGCCTCGATCTGCGCCTCCAGCGACACCCGCTCCGCACGAGCCATCGCATCGACCGCTTTCCGCAGCTTGGCGCAGTGCTCCTCCCGGTAGTAACTCGAGGCCAGCGTCTCCCCCGCGAGCGCCTCCAGCGCGGCGCGCACGGTGAAGGTGTTGATGATGTCCTTCTCGTTGATCGAGCGCACGGTGACGCGACCCCGCTCGCCGTACGAGACCAGGCCTTCCTGCTGCAGTTCGCGCAGTGCCTCGCGCAGGGTGCCCCGGCTGATCCCGAGCTGCTCGGACACCTGGACCTCGCCGAGGTGGCTGCCGGGCGGGAACTGGCCGGTGGTGATCGCCTCGCGCAGCGTGTCGACCGCCATCTGGCGCAGGTTGCGGCCGGGTTGGCTGGCCGAAGCCGGACGGCTCACCGCACGCCTCCTCTCTGACTCGGCGTCAGCACCGTTCGTAGTCGTCGAGCAACTGTACCTTCGCCGCGCTCGGCGACCGGTCGTCGAAGGCGTACCCGAGCCATTCGCGCACGAGCCGGCGGGCGAGTTCGAGACCGATCACGCGCTGGCCCAGCGCGAGCACCTGGCAGTTGTTGGACAGCACCGAGCGTTCCGCGGAGAACGAATCGTGCGCGGTGGCCGCGCGGATCCCGGGCACCTTGTTCGCCGAGAGCGCCATGCCGATCCCGGTCCCGCACACCAGCACGGCGCGGTCGACCGTGCCCGCTCGGATCGCCTCCCCCGCGGCGAGCCCGATCTCCGGGTACGGCCGGTGTTCGTCCTCGGCGCCGCGGTGCACGCCGAGGTCGAGCACCTCTGACACCCGCGGATCCGCGCGCAGGTCGCGGGCGAGTTGTTCTTTGTAGTCCAGGCCGGCGTCGTCGCAGCCGACCGCGATCCGGTAGGTCATCGGATTCCTTCCGCGAGAGTGCGCACGATCAGTGCGAGGGAAACGGCACCGGCGTCCGGGGTGCCGACACTGCGTTCGGCCAGCGGGCGCGCCCGGCCTTTCTTCGGGGTCAGCGCGGCGGTGTCCCGCGCCGCGGTTTCCGCGACCGCGGCCGCTTCCGCCCACGGCTTCCCCACCACCAGCGCGGTACGGAACGGTTCGAGCGCGTCGACCATCGTCTTGTCGCCCGGTTCGGCGCCGCCGAGTCGCACGACCCGGTCGGCGAACGCGTCGACCACGACCCGGACGTCGACGACCCCCGATTCCGCACCGATGGCTTCCCCTGCCGCACGCAACCCGGCACCCCACAGGACACCGGACGTGCCGCCGGCCCGAGCGGCCCACTCGTCCCCGGCGGCCGCGAGACAATCGCCCGCGCCCGCCCCGTCGTGCCAGGCGGACTCGGCACCCGCGAGAGCAGCGTCGATGCCGCGGACCATGCCGCGTCCGTGGTCGCCGTCCCCCGCGACGGCATCGATGGCGCCTAGCTCGGTTTCGGCTCCGTGCAAGGCTTTTCGGACCGCGCGCAGGCCGTTCAGCACCGCTTCGGCAAGCTTTCGCGACTCAGGCGAGGCAGCGGCGTAACGCGGCGCAGCAGGTTCGGCCACGACCTCGGCTGCCGGGGCGGCGGCCGGTTCGTGCCGGGTTTCGCCGCGACGGAAGGCGGGCGTGGCGGCAGGCGCGCGCCACCAGCGTTCCAGTTCCTCGTCCAGCCAGGTCACGGTGAGCGAAACGCCTGCCATGTCGAGGCTGGTGACCAGCTCGCCGACCTCCGGGAGCACCGGCGTGTGACCGGATTCCCGCAGCAGCGCGGCGATCCGCGTCCACAGCACGAACAGTTCCTCGTGCTTGACCGAACCGAGGCCGTTGAGCACCACCGCGACGCGATCGCCCGCACCGCCGGGCTTCTCGGCGAGGATCCGGCCGACGAAGTCCTCGGCCAGGACGGCGGCGGACGGGAGCGGGAGGTCGCGCAACCCGGGTTCGCCGTGGATGCCGAGGCCCAGCCCCATCTGCCCGTCCGGGACGGTGAACAGCGGGGTGTCCGAGCCGGGGAACGTGCAGCCGGAGAACGCGCTGCCGATCGTGCGAGTCGCCGCGTTGGCCTTGCGCCCGGCGCGCACGACCGCGTCGAGATCCAGGCCTTCTTCGGCGGCCGCGCCAAGGATTTTGAAGACCACGAAGTCGCCGGCGATGCCGCGCCGCTGCTCCGCTTGTTGCGGCGGGGCGCTGGCGATGTCGTCGGTGACCACGACGTGTTCCGCGCGGATCCCGCGTGCCCGCAGCGATTCCGCGGCGAGACCGAAGTTGAGCACGTCGCCCGCGTAGTTGCCGTAGCTGAACACCACTCCGGCGCCGGAATCCGCGGCTGCCGCCACCGAACAGGCGTCCTGCGCGGACGGCGAGGTGAAGAGGTTGCCGCTCACCGCGCCGTCGGCGAAACCCGGCCCGATCACGCCGTAGAACGCCGGGTAGTGCCCGGATCCGCCGCCCGGCAGCACCGCGACTTTCGGCCGGGCGGGCCGGTCCGCGCGCACCGCGCCGCCGGGCACCCGCCGCACCGCGCCTGCGTGCAGATCGCAGAACCCGGCGAGCGCGTCCTCGGCGAACGCCGCCGGATCGTCGTAGAGGTAGGTCATCGCGTGTGCTCCGTCCTCAAGGGAGGGTCAGTGGAGGAACGAGCCGCCGTTGACGTCGATCGTGGTGCCCTGCAGGTAGCCCGCGTCGTCGGTGGCGAGCCAGGCGATCACCCCGGCGACGTCGTCCGCGGTGGCCTGCCGGCCGAGCGGGACGCTGCGGGTGATCGCGGCTTCCAGTTCGGCGGTGGTCGATTCGGCGCGGATGTCGGTCTCGACCGCCCCGGGCGCGACCGCGTTCACCGTCACCCCGGCGTCGCCCAGTTCCCGCGCCAGCGCCTTGGTGAAGCCGAGGATCGCGGCTTTCGCCGTGCTGTACGGGGTCCGGCCGAACACGCCGCCGCCCTGCTGCGCCGACACCGAGGACATGTTCACGATCCGTCCCCAGCCCGCCTCGATCAGGTCGGGCAGGAACGCCTTCGTGACCAGGTAAGTGCCGGTCGCGTTGACCGCCAGCACTTTGTTCCACAGGTCGAGCGTCGTCTCCAGGAACGGCACCGGAGAGGTGATGCCCGCGATGTTGACGACCGCGCCGACGCCGGGCAGGCGGCCAGCGTCGACCTCGGCCCGCACGGCCGCGTACGCGGCGAGCACGGACGCTTCGTCGGCGACGTCGACGCCGTGCGAGAAGGCGGTCGCACCGGTCGCCGCGAGTTCGCCGGCCACTTCCTTCGCGGCGGGCTCGTCGAGGTCGAGCACGACGACCGCCCAGCCGTCCCTGGCGAAGCGGGCGGCGGTGGCGCGGCCGATTCCGCGGGGCGCGCCGGCTCCGGTGATCACGGCGGTGCGACGGGTTCCGGTCATGTCCGTTGTCTCCTTGGCGTCAGAAGGGAATCAGAGGGCGGCGAGGTAGGCGGCCGCTTTGACCGCAGCGGCCGGACGTTCCTCGTCGGTGACGTCTCGCGTTTCGAGTTCGAGAGAGCTGTGGCCGCGGTAGCCCGTGGCGCGCAGCGCGGCGAAGGTCGCGGCGAAGTCCACGTCGCCGTTGCCGATGCTCAGGTTGATCTGGCCCGGCGTCGCGTCGCGGAGGTGGACGTGCGCGATCCGTCCGGCGAACCGGTGCGCGAACGCGGCCGGGTCGCCGCCGGACGCGACGATGTGGCTGGTGTCGAGGACCAGCCCGACCGCCGGGTCGAGCCGGTCGGCCAGCTGACCGGCGAGGTCGACCGTGTGGCAGAGCCGGAACAGATGCGGCGCTTCGCACCACAGCTCGAGGCCCCGGCTCGCGGCCAGCGTCGCCGCCCGGCCCAGCTGGTCGGCGACGAGGTCCAGGTCCGCTTCCAGGCTCGTCACCGGCTCGTGCGACAACGCGCCGCACGGCAGCACGAGCGCCCGCGCCCCGCACGCGGCGGCCAGGTCGAGCAGCCGCCGCAGGTGGGCCGCCCGGTCCGCCGCCTCCGCCGGGGCGAGCGGGCGGTTCAGGTCGCCGACGTCGCCGTTGACCGAGCGCACCGCCAGCCCGGACGCGCGCACCCGCCCGGCGACGATGCGCACCGCCGCGTCGGTGAGGTCGTACGGCACGTGGTCGCAGACCCCGGGCAGCGCGCCGAGGTCGATCTCGGCGAAGCCGCAGTCCGCGACAGCCGCCAGCGCGGCGGGCAGAGGCAGGTGCCGGAAGCTGATCGTGGAGCAGCCCGGCGCGGGGAGACGTTCCATGGTCGGCAATGTTAACAGAGAAGTGTCAACAGACAAGGCCACGCCGAATGATCAGTTCTCACAAGGGATTATCTCCGATATTTACTGTTGACAGAGCATCCAGCAGAGCGCACGATACGCTCCATTGTTGACAGCCAGGCAGCTCGATTACTGTCGAGACGGCCGCTGGAAGAGAGAGGCGATCGACATGCGCAGCGAAGCGCTCACCATGCGGGGCCCGGTGCACGGCACCGCGGACGCCCGCCGGGTGGCCTGGGGCTCCACCGCCGGGGCCGTGATCGAGAGCTACGACTTCATCGGGTTCGGCACCGCCGCGGCGCTCTACCTCGGCCACGCCTTCTTCCCCGGCGCGTCGCCCATCGCCGGCACGCTGTCGGCGTTCGCGACCCTCGGCGTCGGATTCATCGCGCGGCCGCTCGGCGGGATCGTCGGCGGGCACCTCGGCGACCGGATCGGCCGCAAGCCGGTGCTGGTCGCGTCGCTCATCATCATGGGGCTGGCGACCTTCGCCATCGGCCTGCTGCCGACCTACGCGACGGCGGGCGTGCTCGCGCCGGTCCTGCTGGTGACCGTCCGGATCGTGCAGGGCCTCGCCTACGGCGCCGAGTGGAGCGGCGCGATCCTGATGACCTACGAGCACGCGCAGTGGCTGCGCAAGGGCAGGTTCACCGGGATCGTGCAGTCCGGGTTCCCGATCGGGCTGCTGCTGGCGAACCTGGTGTTCCTCGTGTCGGTGAACCTGCCCGGCGACTGGGCGTGGCGGGTGCCGTTCCTGGCCAGCCTGGTGCTGGTGATCGTCGGGCTGGTGCTGCGGGCGAAGGTGCCGGAATCGCCGGTGTTCCAGGACGTGCGCGACAGCGGCGACCTGGTGAAGGCCCCGATCGCGGCGGTGCTGCGCGACGACTGGCGCAACGTGGTGCGCGGCATCGGCCTGCGGATCGCCGAGACGGCGGGCTACGCGGTGTCGATCACCTACCTGATCTCGTACCTGAAGTCGGAAAAGCTCGCCAGCAGCGGGGAAACGATCCTGGCGCTGTGCATCGCCTCGGCGATCGGCATCGCCGCGACCGTCGGCTGGGGCGCGCTCACCGACCGGGTCGGCCGCCGCTCGGTGTACGTCTGGGTGACGCTGTTCGCCGCGCTGTGGGCGATCCCGATGTTCCTGCTCGTCAACACCGGCACGCTGATCGCGATCGTGTGCACCGTCGTCGTCTCCTACGGCGTCTGCCAGAACGCGCTCGCCGGATCGCAGGGCGCGTGGTTCCCGGAGCTGTTCCAGGCGGGCACCCGCTCCTCGGGCGCCGCGCTGGCCTATCAGATCTCGGCGATGATCTCCGGTCTCACCCCGTTCGTCACGACGCTGCTGTTCCTCGGCATGGGCTGGCTCGGCCCGGCGCTGCTGTTCCTCGCGTTCTCGCTGCTCGGCCTCGTCTCGGCGCTGGTGACCCGGGAAACCTGGGGCCGCGCGGAGCGCGAGGCGGCCCGCGCGGCGGTCGCGAGCTCCGCGCCGGCCGCCCAGCCCGCCGCCTGAATCCCTGTCGCCGAAAGGAAAATCGCTGTGAGTCTCGACCTGATGACGCCGACTTCGTTCCGGCGACGGCTGGACGCCTGCGCGGAATCGGCGTACCGCATCCGGATGGGCGTCCTCGACGAGGGCGAAGCGCAGGGCGAGGGCTACGTCGGGCAGGCGCTCGGCGCGGCCGACCTTCTCGCCGTGCTCTACCGCGACGTCCTGCGCTTCGACCCGGCGGATCCGGAGTGGCCGGACCGCGACCGGTTCCTCCTGTCCGTCGGCCACTACGCCCTGCTGCTCTACTCCGCGCTCGCCGAGGCCGGGGTGCTCCCCCGCGAAGAACTGGCGACCTACGCCGCGGACGGCTCGCGGCTGCCGATGTCGGCGATGGCCACCTACACGCCCGGCGCCGAGATCTCCGGCGGTTCGCTCGGCCACGGGCTGGGGCTCGCCGTCGGGATGTGCCTCGGGCTGCGCGCGCAAGGCCGGACCGGGCAACGGGTCTTCACGCTGTTCAGCGACGGCGAACTCAACGAAGGGTCGACGTGGGAGGCCGCGATGAGCGCGGCGAGCTGGCAGCTCGGCAACCTCGTCGCGTTCGTCGACATGAACGGGCTGCAAGCGGACGGACCGACCCGTGACGTCCTCGCCCTCGACCGCCAAGAAGACCGCTGGCGCGCCTTCGGCTGGCACGTGCAACGCGTCGACGGCAACGATCCCGAGGCGTTGCTGCGCGCGGTGGACGAGGCGACCGGCAACGCGTCGGCCGTCGGACAGCCGCACCTGGTCATCTGCGACACCGTGGTCGGCAAGGGCGTCCCGTTGCTCGAAGGCCGGGAAAAGCTCCACTTCATGAAGATCGCCGCCGAGGAATGGCCTGTGTGCAAAGAGCAGCTGACCGCCGGACACGAGAAGAGGACCCGCCGATGACCGTCGCCCAGCCGCAGCGCTCGGCCGCGATGATCGCCTCGATCGCCGACCCCGGGGTGCGCACGACGCGGGCCCCGTTCGGCGACGCGCTCGTCAAGGCGGCCGAGGCGGACCAGCGGATCGTCGGGCTCGCCGCGGATCTGGCGAAATACACCGACATGCACGTGTTCGCCCGCGCGTTCCCGGACCGGTTCTTCCAGATGGGCATGGCCGAGCAGGTGATGATGGCCGCCGCCGCGGGCATGGCCGAGGTCGGCCAGATCCCGTTCGCCGCCACCTATTCGGTGTTCGCCACCCGGCGCGCCTACGACTTCCTGTGCCTCGACATGGCCGAACCGGGGCTCAACGTCAACATCGTCGCGGCGTTGCCCGGCCTCACCACCGGCTACGGCCCGAGCCACCAGGCGACCGAGGACGTCGCGATCCTGCGCGGGATGCCCGGACTGACCATTGTGGACCCGTGCGACGCGGTGGACATCGAGCAGGCCGTGCCCCAGCTCGCCGCGGCCCCCGGCCCGAGCTACACCCGGCTGCTGCGCGGCGCGGTCCCCCGGATCCTCGACGACTACGACTACTCCTTCGAACTCGGCAAAGCGAAACTGGTCCGGCCCGGCGACGACGCCGTTTTCGTGGCCTCCGGCCTGATGACCATGCGTGGCCTCCTCGCCGCCGAACAGCTGGCGAAGCGGGGAATCGACGTGGCGGTCGTGCATTGCGCGACGCTCAAGCCGTTCGACGAGGAGACCGTGCTCGCCCAGATCGCGGGCGACCGTCCGGTGTTCACCCTCGAAAACCACAGCGTGATCGGCGGCCTGTTCGAGACCGTCGCCGCCGCCCTCGCCCGGTGCGGCATCGGCAAGAAGGTCGTGCCGATCGCCCTGCCGGACGAATTCCTGGCCGCCGGCGCGCTCCCGACGTTGCACGACCGCTACGGCATTTCGACGAACGCCGTGACCGACCGGGTCCGAAAGGAGCTGTCCGCGCGGGCCTGACCGAACTGGCCGCGCGCCGGACGTCTTACGCCCGCCCGGATTCGTCCGGGCGGGCCAGCCGCTCGACCAGATCCAGCTCGAGCCGGACGTTGGCGAGAATCCCTTCCACCGTCGGGGATTCCGGTGCGCGGTCGTCGCTCCGGACGGTGCGCACGGCCATCTCCGCGAGCTGGTCGGCGGTTTCCTGGTCGTCGCCGCCTTCCTGGTGCCACCAGGCGATCCAGTTGAGCATGCCGATGACGCCGAGCGCCGCGGTGCGCGCGTTGACGTTGCGGAAGCTTCCGTCGGCGATGCCGCCGTCGATCACCTCGACGAGTTCCTTCAGCACGCGCCTTCGGCTCGCCCGGTAGGATTTCGCGAGGTGCTCCGGCAGGTCGGATTCCGACCGGATCATCAGCCGGAACCGGTCCGGGTCGGCCATCTGGTGCAGCGCCAGCGTCTGTGCCATGCGCCGCAGCTTCGCGGACGGGCTCAGGTCCGTCAGCGCGTTGATCTCGCGCAGCAGCTGGGCGGGCTGGTCGGCGATCTCGCTGACCAGCTGGGCGAACAGGTCGTCCTTGCTCGCCACGTAGTGGTAGACCGCCTGGCGGGTCAGGCCGGTCGCGTCGGCGATGTCCTGCAGCGTCGTCCCGGCGACCCCGCGCTCGGCGAACAGCCGGGCGGCGTTCTCCTTGATCTCCCGTTCGACGAGTTCGCGCCGCACGCTGGGGCGGCCCCGGCGTTTGGGCGGCGGGTCGGCGGCAGGGGAAGTCATAGCGGCCAAGGCTAGTCCATCACCCGGTGAAGGCTACGAGATCGACACGCTCGCTGGCGAGCGCGCCCGCGGCGACGGCCCGGAGCCCGGCGGGCACGTCCGCGACCAGGAGCGCGCCGGTCGCGCGGCGGATGCGCTCGCCGACGTCCAGCCGGTCGAGGGTCGCCTCCCGGTCGGCGGGGCCGGTCAGCCAGTACGCGCTCGCGGGCGGCAGGCTCGCGATCAGTGCGGCCGCCTCGGGACTCCACGGCCGGACCGAGATCTCGACCGGCAGCGTCCCTGCGGCGGTGCGCAGCGCCTCCGGAGCGGTGCGGCCGGGGAACCGCCGCCCGCCCGCGGTCAGCGGCCGGTCGAGGATCCACTCCGTGACCGAGCCCGGGCACGGGACCTCGTCGATCCCGACCCCGCCGAACGCGGCGAGACCGGGGACGGCGGCCTGCGGCGCGGACTCCGCGAACCGGTCGACGGGCACCTTCCCGGCCCGCGTCATGTACGCGACCATCAGCTGCTCCACCGGCATCGACAGGCGCTCCGGGAACGAGTCCCACCACGCCATCGAGCGTTCGGCGATGGACTGCAGGTGTTCGACGGAGGGCCGCCGCTCCGCCTCGTACGCGGCGAGGGCGTCGTCGAGGCCGCCGGCGGCGAGCACCGCGCGGTCAAGCGCGATCGCGTCCTCCATGGCGAGTTTCGTCCCGGAACCGATCGAGTAATGCGCGGTGTGCGCGGCGTCGCCGAGCAGGACCACGTTGCGCGTGTGCCAGCGGCGGCACCGGATCGTGCGGAACCGGAGCCATTTGGTGCGGTTGCCGATCAGCCGGTTTCCTTGCAGGGTCTCGGAAAACGCCTCCTGGAGGTAGCCGAGCGAGCGCTGGTCGCTGTCTCCGTTGGGCGTCTCGCGGGTCGAAACGTCGAATCCCGCCCGCCGCCACGTCTGCTCGTCGGTTTCGATCAGGAAGGTGCTGCGGTCGGCGGCGTACGGATAGGCGTGCGCGACGAAGGTGCCGTGCTCGGTAGTGACCGGGGTGAAGATCGCCCGCGGCAGCGCGAAATCGGTGCCGCACCACAGATACAGGCCCTCGCCCTCGGCGATCTCCGGACCGAACTCCTCGGCCAGATCGGTCCGGGTCGCGCTCGAAATCCCGTCGGCGGCGACGATCAGGTCGGCATCGAGTTCCGACACCGCGCGGCGCTCGCCGAAGCGCAGCTCCACTCCGGCGGCTTCGGCGTGCTTTTGCAGTACGGACAACAAGGTCGCGCGTCCGATGGCGAGCAGTTCGCCGTGCGCGAGACGCACCTCCGAGTCGCCGACGCGCATCGACATCTCGTGCCCGTGCGAGGCGGCGACGATGCTGTCGAGCGATTCCTCGTCGGCGAGCCGCAAATTCCGCTGCGTCCGCGACGCCAGCCCGACGCCGAATCCGAAGGTTTTGTCGGGCACGCCTTGTTCGTAGACGGTCACCTCGGCGCCGGGATGACTGCGTTTGAGCAGCCGGGCGGCGTAGAGGCCGCCCGGCCCTCCGCCGAGGACGGCGATGGTGTCGAGCTTCATGCTCCGGCTCCTTGCGGGGTCGGTCCGGTCGCGAGCGGTGCCGCCGCATCGGCCCGGAGGCGCTTCTTGTCGATCTTCCCGACGTTGGTCTTCGGCAGTTCCGGCACCCAGACCAGGCGTTCGGGCCACTTGAACTTGGCCACGCCGAGCCCGTCCAGATGCCGCTGCACCTCGGGCATCGTCAGGGTCTGCCCGGTCGCGGACACCAGGAACGCGCAGGCTTTCTCCCCCAGCCGCGCGTCGGGCATCGCGACCACCGACGCGATCGCGACGTCCGGGTGCTTCATCAGCAGCACCTCGACCTCCTCGGCGTTGACCTTCTCGCCGCCGCGGTTGATCAGGTCCTTGATCCGGCCCTCGATCGACACGTGCCGGCGGCCGTCGACGGCGTGGACCGCGGCGAGGTCGCCGGTGCGGTAGAAGCCGTCCGAAGTGAACGCGACCGCGTTGTGTTCGGGCGCGTCGAAGTAGCCCGGGATCGTGTACGGACCGCGGCAGCACAACTCGCCGACCGCGCCGTCCGGCACTTCGGTCTCGGTGCCCGGTTCGAGGATCCGGACCTCGTCCGACGGCGCGATCGGCGTGCCGACGGTCGTCGTGCGCAGGGCTTCCGGATCGCCGGCCCGGCTCGCCAGGAACATCCCCTCGGACATCCCGAACATCTGTCCCGCCCACCGCGTTTCGCCGTCGTCCACGCGCCGGAACACGTCCGGCGGGACCTTCGCCCCGGACAGCACGGTGCGCCGGACGGTGGGGAGGACCGCGTCGAACTCGGCCGATCGGAGCGCTTGGTAGTGGCCGTGCCCGATGAGGACGTCGGTCACGCCGTGCTCCGCCATCAGCGCGAACGCGGCGACGTGGTCGGGGTTGGCCAGGACCAGGGTCGCGCCGACCGAGTGGGCGGCGTGCAGTGCGCAGGAGATGCCGGCGTTGTGGATGACCGGGATGAGGTGCGCGAGCCGGGTGCCGGCGTCCCATCCCAGCGCCTGGGCGTACAGGAGCGCGTTGTTCCAGTACTCGGCGTGGATCCGCGGGATCACCTTCGGCACTCCCGTTGTCCCGCCGGACAATTGGAACACCGCGACGTCCTGCGGATCGGTTTCCGCCTCGACGCTTTCGACGAACGCCCGTGCTCGCGCCGGATCGATCCCGGCGCCGAGGTCCTCGATCCGGTGCGTTCCTTCCGCCGCACCGACCGTGAGGACGGTGCGCAGCGTCGGATGTCCCTCGGCGACCTGGCGGGCGAACGCGACCAGGTCGAACCCGAGCCCGGCCTCGACCAGATGCGCCGCCGCGCCGACCTTGCGGCTGATGTGGCCGATCTCGTGCATCCGGTGCTGCGCCAGCGTCGCCACCGGCACCAGGCCCGCCTTGAGACAGCCGTACCAGGCGAGCACGATCGCCGTCCGGTTGGTCGACTGGAACAGCACCGGGTCGAGTCGGCGCAGGCCCAGGCTGCGCAGCCCGGCGGCGATCCGGTCGGTGCGCTCGTCGAGTTCGCGGTAGGTGAGGGCGCCTTCGGCGGTAATGAGCGCGGGGCGATCGCCTTGCCGCAGCGCGGATTCGTGCAGCCGCGCGCTGATCGGCAGGTCGCTCCATTCGCCGCTCTCCCGGTAGCGGCGGGCGCGATCGGCGGGGTACCGGACCACTCGCCCGTCCCAGTCGAATGCGGTCACTGAATGCTCCTCAGTCGATCGGCGCGGCGGTCAGCAGCGCGGTCAGTTCGCCGACGTGGTCGGGGTGGTCGGCCGGAACGACGCCGGAGTAGACCGCGGACCAGCAGCCCGGGCAGCACTGCTGGCGGAACACGACCTCGGCGTCCACGTACTCCGACGGAGCCGAAACCACCTGCGGTCCCGCCGCGCTCGACGGCCCCTCGTAGCGGGCCAGCGCCAGCTTCCCGGATTTGGTGTCGCCCAGCAGCCGGCCGCAGTGCGCACAAGCGATCACGCGGGCCTCGCCGATGGTGACCTCGGCCAGGTTGTCGTCGATCCGGCGGGCGTTGCGCAGATCCACTGTCGCCTCTTGGGAAAGCGGCGTCTCGGACCGGTCGCGCCGCTCGTCCAGCATGCTCGCGCGCAACTCGGCGGTGGCCGACTGGTCGAGTTCGCCGTTCGCGATCACGACGCCGTAATTGATGCGGGCGCCTTCAGCGGTCACCTTGCCGTTCGCCACATCCCAGGCGACCGCGTCGGCATCGCGGCGCAGCGGATCGCCGTAGCCTCCGCCGCCCTGCCAGTGCATGTACAGCACTTCGCCGGGAGCCAGGTAGCTCTCCGCGTAGCAGGCACCGATTTCCTTGGTGCCATTGAGTTCTTCGAGGTTGCCCGGCAGCTGGCCCGACGAAAGCAGTTCCTGCACCCCGGAATCGCGCGCCAGGATCTCGAGACCGGTGTTGCCGGGAAGACCGCCCGCGAGGCCGCCGTTCTGCGCGACCGCCTTGCCCGCGGACGCGAACACCAGCCCCATCGGCAAGCTGCTGCCGTACGGAGTCACGGCGAGCGACGCGCTCACCCCGCCGCGCATCCGCCCCGGTCCGCCCGAGTCGGGTTCTTCCCGGCGCCAAAGCGTCAGCAACGGGTAGAGGAATTCGGTCATTTCGGTGTCCGGGATCCGGCCCATCGGAATGCAGAACAGGCCGCCGGTGTCCATGCCGTCGGCCACCGGACGCGCGCCGTAGCCGCCCGCCATCGGCTCCATCAGGATGTTCAGGAACGGTGCCGGCTGCTCGCCGCGCTCGTCCAGCCCGGCCACGATCGCGGTGTCCCACGTCCCGCAGCACGACGCCTGGACGCTCTTGCCGAGGTCGACGTCGCGGTCGAGCATCTGCGCGAGGCATTCGGCGATCAGGTTCCCGGTGAGCCAGGCAGGTCCGATCGGGCCACGGCTGACCGCGGCCGGGAAGGTGGCGTTGTTGATGGTGCCCTCTTCGGAGATCAGTTCGAAGCAGCGCATCAGCCCGCCCGCGGCCCACGGGATGTCCCCGGCCAGCACCGGCAGCACGGCGAGCATCACTCCGCCGCGCATCCCGGCGTACGTGCAGTTGATGACGCCGGCCTGCGGGTCGGTGCCGGTGAAATCGAAGACCAGGCGGTCGTCCGATTTGGTCATCGCGACGGTGATCTTGTGCAGCCGGCGGTCGCCGGTCGACGCCTGGTCCTGGTAGCCGGTGGCCTTCCAGGTGCCGTCCGGCAGCCCGCGCAGCTTGGTGCGCAAGCGCGCCTCGGAGTCGTTCATCATCCGCTTCATCACGGCCTTGACGGTGTCCGCGCCGTACTGCTCGATCACCGCGAGGAGCCGGTCGCGGCCGACGGTGTTGGCCCCGATCTTGGCGCGCAGGTCGAGGCCCACGAGCATCGGCACGCGCGAGCGGCGGGTCCAGGCGTCGGCGACGTCGCGCTGCAGGACGCGGTCGCGGACCACCTTGATCGGCGGCGTCGGCACCGATTCGGAGAAGACGTCCTTGGCACCGGGGTCGAACGAGCCGAGGCCGGAACCGCCGAGATCGGGTTCGTGGCAGATCGCGCTGGTCCACGCGAAGAGCTTGCCGTCGTGGAAAATCGGCTGGTACACGATGACGTCGCTCTGGTGCAGCCCGCCGCCGACCCAGGGGTCGTTGCACAGGAACATGTCGCCGTCGGCGATGCCGGGGTTGGCGGAGCGGTGCTCCAGCGTCCAGTAGATCGCGAGGTCGACGGCCCCGACGAGCATCGTGTTGTAGAGGCCCACCTGGACCTCTTGGCCCACCTCGTCGCTCACGGCGAAGTCGAAGTCGTTGGCGTCGGTGACGATCGGGGAACCGGACATGCGCTTGAGCGCCTCCCCCATCTCGTCGGTGACCGACCACAGCCGGTGCCGGATCACCTCGTAGGTGAGCGGGTCGACGGCGTCGATCTGGTCCTGGGTGACGGTGTGCAGCGGGACGGTCCCGCCGACGGCCCGGCTGAGCGCGTCGGGGTCGAGCGGGCGGCTGGAGAAGATTTCCGAGCCGGGGATCGGTGCGGTCATGCCAGTTCTCCTTGGGGCTCAGGCCTGGTCGAGAGCGATGTGCAGGTTGCCGAGCCGGTCGACGGTCCCGGTCGTGCCGTGCGGGACCACGACGGTGGTGGTGGGCACCTCGATCACCGCGGGACCGCGCAGCACGTGGCCCGCGCGGAGCTTCGTGTAGTCGTAGATGGCGGTGTCGGCGTAGCCCTGGCTCGCGCCGAGGCACACCTTCCGGGTGCCGGTGAGCGCCGGAGACGCGTCCGCGGAGTCCGCCTTTTCGAGTTCGGGCAAGGTCGGCGAGAACGGCAGGGCGCCGGTGCCGCGGACGCGGTAGGTGATGGCCTGGATGCCGGCCTCGCGGAATCCGCTGTCCTCGCCGAAAAGCGTGGCGTAGCGGGCTTCGAAGAGATCCGCCGCCTTCGCCACGTCCTCGGCGGCCAGGTCGCCGCTGGGGATCGGGGTCGCCACCTCGGCGAGCTGCATCGTGTAGCGCATGTCGATCTCGCGCTCGATTTCGACGGCCGAGAACCGCATGCCCTGACGTTCGAGCATCTCGCGGACCTCGGACTCGAGCTCCTCGAAGTTGCGCTGCACGCGGACCGGGTCGAGCGGAAGCGCCGCCGGGTCGGAAAGTTCCTTGGCCAGCACGATGTCCGACGAGGCGAGCCCGTACGCGGAGAACGCGGAAGCGACTTGGCCGAGCGGCACCACGACATCCGTGGCGCCGATCTCCTGTGCGTACCGGCCGCAGTGCGCGGGGCCGGAACCGCCGAAGGCGTAGACGATGAAGTCGCGCGGGTCGTGTCCGGCCTCGACCACCGTCTTCCGCAGCAGGTCGCCGGTCTGCGCGTTCTGCACCTCGTAGATCGCCGCGGCGGCTTCTTCGACGCTCAGCCCGAGCGGTTCGGCGATGCGGGTGCGGATCGCGTCGCGCGCCAGTCCGACGTCGAGCGCGCGCCGCCCGCCCAGCAGGCCGCGTTCGGGGATGATGCCCAGCACCAGGTTCGCGTCGGTGTTGGTGGGTTCGGTGCCGCCGTTGCCGTAGCAGGCCGGGCCGGGGACCGCCTGCGCGCTGTGCGGGCCTATCTGGAGATTGCCGCCCGCGTCGATCCACGCGATCGCGCCGCCGCCGGAGCCGATGGCGTGCACCTCGAGGGTGGGCACGTTGATCGGATGGTGGTTGATGATCGTGGTCGACGACCGCACCGGTTCGCCGTCGACGACGAGCCCGGCCAGGAAGGTGGTCCCGCCCGCGTCGGTGGCGATGATGTTGCGGTGGCCCAGCTGCTCGCCGAGCGACACCGCGCCGACCACGCCGCCGGTGAGCACCGAGCCGACGGTGGAGATCGCGTTGCCCGGAGCCTCGGACGCGGCGACCGCCCCGCCGTTGCTCTGCATCACCAGCAGCGGACCGGCGAGCTTTTCCTTGCGCAGCTTGCTTTCCAGCTCGCCGAGGTAGTCGCGCAGGCCCGGGCCGACCTGGGTGCTCATGATGGTGGTCGCGTTGCGCGCGAACTCGCGGATGCGCGGGGAGACCTCGCTGGAGATAGCGACGAACAGGCCGGGGTCGATCTCGTGCGCGATCTCCCGGATCCGCTGTTCGTGCGCGGGATTGCGGAACGACCACAGCAGCGACACCGCGATCGCGGAGATGCCGTCGGCGACGAGGGCGCGCACGGCGGCGCGGACCTCGTCCTCGTTCAGCGGGACGACGACCCGGCCGTCGCGGTCGACCCGCTCGGTGACCTCCAGCGCGTGGCGCTTGCGGACCAGCCCGTGCGATTTGCTCTGCCCGATCGGGTTCTGCAGCTCCTCCGGCGCGCGCCCGAGGTAGCGGCCCTCGACGTTCATGATGTAGATCGAGTCGCGGTGGCCCTTGGTGGTCAGGAAGCCGATGTCCGGGACCTGGTTCATCACCAGCGCGTTGAGCGACGAGGTGGTGCCGTGCGCGATGTGGTGGGTGCGGGACAGCATCTCCGCCACCGGGACGCCCAGCTGCTCCGCGAGCACGCCGAGCACGTCCATCACGCCGTCCGAGTAGTCCGGCGGGGTCGAGGCGGTCTTGCCCGCGAGCACCAGGCCCTCGCCGTCGTCGAGGACGGCGTCCGTGAACGTGCCGCCGACGTCCACTCCGATTACGTATGCCATGAGCTCCGCTCTCCCTTGAGCTGAACGATCCTAGGTGACCCAGATCACTGGTTCGACTACCATGACGATTATTCGACGCTTGCGCAGAAAAAGTCAAGGGGATGTGCGCATCGCCCCCTGCCTGCGCGGACGACTTGACTGTTTTACACGAGCGTCGAATACTCGTCGTAGACGCAAGGAAGTGAAGGGACCCGCATGAGCACCCACCGGATCGGGCTCGTCGTACCGAGCAGCAACGTCACCGTCGAGACCGAGATGCCGGCCGTCCTCGCGAGGCACCCCTCCACGGAGTTCTCGTTCCACTCGACGCGGATGCGCATGCACACCGTCTCGCCGGCGGGCCTCGCGGCGATGAACGCCCAGCGCGAGCGATGCGTCATGGAGATCGCGGACGCGTCGCCGGAGGTGATCCTGTACGCGTGCCTGGTGGCCGTCATGGTCGGCGGCCCGGGCGAGCACCGGCGGGTCGAGTCCGCCGTCGCCGAACAGCTCGCCACCGGCGGGTCCGAGGCCCTCGTCCGGTCCAGCGCCGGTGCGCTGACGGAAGGTCTGCGCGCACTCGGCGCCCGGCGGGTCGCCTTGGTGACGCCGTATCTGAAGCCGCTCGCGCAGCAGGTCGTGGACTACCTCGAAGCCGAGGGGTTCGAGATCGCCGACTGGCGGGCGCTGGAAGTGTCCGACAACAACGAGGTCGGCTGCATCCCCGGCGAACGGGTGATGGCGGCCGCGCGGTCGCTTGATCTGTCCGATGTGGACGCTCTGGTGCTCAGCTGCTGCGTGCAGATGCCCTCGCTCAGCCTGATCGAACCTGCGGAGCAGGAGTTCGGGATTCCCGTCCTCTCCGCCGCGACCGCCGGCGCGTACAGCATTCTGCGCAGCCTCGGCCTCGACGTCTCGATCGACGGCGCGGGCAGTCTCCTGCGCGCCCGCGCCACTGTCTGATACCGCCGGAAAGGAGAACCAGCATGTCCGAAACACACCTGGTGAAGGGCGTCGACCACGTCGCCTTCCCCACGTTCGACCCGGCCGGGACGGTCCGCTTCTACCGGGACACCCTCGGTTTCCCCGTGGTGCACTCGATCTGCGCCGCGGGCTGGGGCCCGGAGCAGCACCCGGACTTCATCCACTTCTTCTTCGACATCGGCAACAACGACCGGCTCGCGTTCTTCTACTACTTCGGGCTGGACCAGTTCGACGGCGGCCCGCAGGGCGACGTGTACGCGAAGTTCGCCGAAGACGTGCCGCTCTTCTTCATCCGCTCGCGCCACCTCGCGATCCATGTGGACAGCGAAGAGCACCTCCTGGAGTACCGCCGCCGGCTCGACGCGAGCGAGTGGCCGGTCGAAATGCAGATCCAGCACGAGACCATCGAGTCGATCTACACGCACGACCCCAACGGCTACATGGTCGAGATCACCCGGGCGCTGCGTCCGGTGACCCCGCAGGAAGACCTCGACGCGAACCTCACCATCGACGCCCTCCTCGACGTCGTGTCCGGTCCGGCGCCGTCGTTGGACGCGCTGCTGGTCCGCAAGGCGGAACTCATCGTCGAGCGGTCTTCGGCGGCGGAGGTGCCCGCGCGATGACTGCCGTGTTCTTGTTGGATGTTCCCGAAAACCAGCCGATCGTGGCGGTCGCGGCCCAAGCCGACACTGTCACCGTCGACCGGGTCGGCGCGTATTTCAAACTCAGCGCACCGGGTCCGATCGTGATCGATCGCCGCGCCACCGGCTGTCGGCACGCTGTCTGGTACAGCAGCATCGCGGGCCTGCTGGACGCGAAAATCACGCAGTGGGACAAGGACGCGCTGCGTCTGGAAGCACGATGACCGCGCGACTCGGTGCCGGACGGTATGTCGACAACGCCGAAATCCCCTCTGGCACCATCACTTCCGCCCACGAGCTGACCACATTAGACGGTGCGAAAGTCTCCGGCGTGCTGCGCGCACTGCCCGGTGCCGACACCGTCGTGTCGATCATGCATCCGCGGATGGACACGACCCACCACGTGCTCGTCCCGGAACTGGTGGCACGGGGTTTCGCGGTGTGGACGCAGGGCACGCGCTCGCCGAACAACGACCTGAACCTGATCCACGAACAGGCCCTGCTGGACGTCGCCGCCGGTCAGGTTTTCCTGCGGGAGAAGGGATTCTCCGCGCGCGTCACGCTAGGCCACTCCGGCGGCGGCACCCTGTTCGCGTTCTACCACCAGCAAGCAGGACTGCCGCCAGAACGGCGACTAACCGCCGCCCCGTCCGGCCGACCGGTCGACCTGGCGTCCGCAGACCTGCCCGCCCCGGACGGTGCCGTGTTCCTCGCCCCGCACCCCGGCCAAGGCGCGCTGCTGCAACGGCTGATCGACCCGTCAGTCGCCGACGAGTCGGATCCGCTGTCTGTACTCCCAGAGCTAGATCCGTTCTCAGCCGCCAACGGTTTCGCCCCTCCCCCGACGTCTTCGGCTTATTCCGCTGACTTCATCGAGCGCTACCGCACAGCTCAAGCCGCCCGGATCGCGCGCATCGACGCGGAAGCCCGCGCCCGCGTCGCCGTCGCCGCCGAAGCCCGCGCCCGGTTCAAGACCACGCAGGACCCCGCGGACCGCCGAGCGTCCCTGGCACCCCGGATCCTGACGATCTACCGCACCGACGCCGACCTGCGTTTCGTCGACCTGTCCCTGGACCCGAACGAGCGCCCGTACGGCTCGCTGTTCGGCCGCCGCCCCGACCTGACCGACTACGGCCTGGTCGGCTTCGCCCGACTGGTGACCCCGGAAGCGTGGCTGTCGACCTGGTCGGCGAACACGAGCAATGCGTCCTTCCTGCGCTGCGCGCCGGGCGTGCGGACTCCGTCGCTGTTCGTGGAACTGACCGGAGACGCGGCTTGTTTCCCTGACGACGCGAAAGCGATGGTCGCTGCGTTGGGTGCCGAGGATGTCGAGCATCGTCAGGTACCGGGGACCCATTTCGGCGGCCCGCTTCGGCCTGGCGAACCTACCGGGGCCAGTCTGGCGGCGGCGGAGATCGGCGAATGGCTTTCGGCTCGGTTTCCGGGGTGAAGGTGCGCTCACCGCAGTGTCGCAGGGACTCCGCCGACCTCAGCGCTTCACCACAACCCTGCGGTAATCGCGAATCCCCACGACGGTCAATGCCACCACGATCACCCCGGCGGAGCAAACCTGCGCGAGCACTATCTCGTCGAACGGAATGATGCCGTTCTTCAGCACCAGGTTCTGGACCAACGCCAGCGCGATGCACAGGGCCAGCGCGAACGTCCATGCCGGGCGTGGTTCGGAGCGGAGCCGGAGCAGCAGGTAGCCGGCTCCGGCGATCGCGCACAGCCAGACGAGCGGGGACAACCCGGTGAGCCGGTCGAGGCCGCCGGGGAGCCCGAACCTGAGCGCGAGGACGGGCGCGAGGAGCAGGCTTCCGCCGATGGCCCACCACCACGGTCGCGTCGGGGGCAGTGGGGCGTCGGAGTGGAAGGCTGGCAGCAACAGCACCAGCGGGAGCCAGGCGGAGCGAAGTACGCGGCGGCTTCGGGGCTGGAATGTTTGGCCAGGAACCAGATCGCGCCGGCGGTCAGGATCGTCACGGCAGCGACCCGCGCCAGGCGGCGCCAGCCGTCGACCAGCAGGACGAGCGGGATCAGCGCGGCGGCCAGCGGGATGAGCTCGGTGATCAGGTCCGACGTCAGCGCGGCGCGGAAGGTGCTCGGGTAGGAGCCGGAGAGGGTACGGAGCATCCAGAGCGTGTTGCTGGCGTTGCAGGCCGATTTGAGCACGTCCCAGAGCAGGCCGAGGAGCGCGACCTGCCGGACGAGATCACCGAGGGCGACTGTTCGGGCGGGTGCTGCCCGGGCTGCCAACCGGGTGCGTACGCCCAGCGCCAGCACCGCCCACAGTTCGCTCCACAGCGCCTTGCGATCCTGCTCGTCATGCAGGTCGAGCAGGGCTCCGACCATCTCGTCGCCTCGGTCGGCGCGGTACCAGGCCGGGAGGACGCGGACCAGGGCGCGGTACTTCGTCTCGGTGCCGGTCATGCTCGTGCTTCCGCTGCGTGCGGGCTTCGCACCATGCTCCACATATATCCTAGGACGATATATAGCGGCGTACGTTGCTTCATCGGCCGCGAAACTTCGCCGAAGCGGCGTTGAGGCTGCTCATCCGCCCCTACGGTCACTCCATGAAGTCTTTGCGGGATGCCCTCTCGCTGGATGAACTCAGGGGGAAGAAGGAACGGTTCTTTGCGGTCTCGATGTCGATCCTTTACCTCGGCACCGGCCTGTCCTACTCCTCGCTGGCGATCTACCTGATCCGCTACGCCGGCCTGTCTCCGTCGGTCTACGGGGCGGGCATGAGTGTCGCCGCGGTCGTGGGGATCGCGGCGGGTCCGCTCGCGGGGTGGCTGGCCGATCGCCGCGACGGACATGCTGTTTACGCGGCGCTGGTGTGGTTGATGGGCATAGCCACCTTGAGCTTCACCGTCGCGCCGGGCTGGGTGGCGCTTGTTCTGCTGAGCGTGCTGGTGGCATGCGGCCGAGGCAGTGCGGCGGTGATCGGCGCGCTGATCGGGCGGGCCGTTGATGCCGAACGCCGGGTGCCGTACCGAGCGGTGCTGAAATCGCTGAGCAATGTCGCGATGGTTGTCGGCCTCAGCCTTGGCGCGCTGGTGCTGGGATTCGGGTCGGTTGTTGCGTTCCGGGTCAGTTTTGCCGTCGAGGCAATGACTTTCGTGGTCGCCGGGATGCTGGTTCGGACAGCCGGGAAGCGCCTCGCGCCGAAGCGGGCGGATGCGGCGCGGGCGGACGAGCCGGGTGCGGGCCGGGCGAACGTGCTGCGGGACCGCCGGTTCGTGCTGCTCACGATCGCCAACGGCGTGCTGACGTTGTCGGAATCGATGATCACCATCGCGTTGCCGTTGTGGGTGCTCGGCCGGATGCACGTCCCGCTGTGGCTGGTCTCGGTGGCGCTGGTCGTGCAGACAGGCGGCATCGTGGTCTGCCAGATCCCGGTGAGCCGCCGGGTGACCGATGTGCCGACGGCGGCCAGGGCGGCCCGGCTCGGCGCGCTCCTCCTCGCCGCGGCCGCCGTGCTGTTTCCGGTCGGGGCGCGCGCCGATCGCGGTGCTATCGCTGTCGCCGCGATCGTCGGGATCGCGCTGGCCGTCGTAGGCGGAGAAGTGCTGTACGGCACCGCTTCCTGGTGCTTTCTCTACGACCTGGCACCCGAGTCGGCGCTCGGCCGGTACCAGGGCTTCTACAACATGGGATTCGACCTGAGCATGATCGTCGCACCGTCCCTGTTCGGCTGGTTCGCGAGCACCGGCACCCAGATAGGCTGGTTCAGCCTGGCAGCGGTGTTTCTCGTGACCGGACTCGCGTTGACGCCACTCACCCGCCGGAGACCACCCCGCGCACAGCCGGAACACAGCACTCGCCCGCCAGCCTAGGCGAGCACCGTGCCCCGCTACCCGATCCCCCGGGGTCTACCGTGCCGTCAACGCGACAGCGAAAGCGTTCCCTTCCCCCTGAAACAACGAGCTGAGGTACCCGGTGAAGGCACCGCAGTCAGTCAACGGCGGGATCGCGTACGTCCCAGACACCGGGCCACCAGCGGCTAACGCGAACCCGGTGCCAGTGCGCAAATCGACCGGGATCGGGGCGCTCGTGTGACAGTTCTGGTCCGCGACGGGCACGCCGAACAGCGACACTTGCGGCACGGCCAACGCGAGCTTCGTGTGCGCCACGAATCCCCCGTCGCCCAACGAGCCGGTTTGCTCGCCGTCTGGTGTGAAGCGCAGTTCGGCGGTTCCTGGCACGAATCCGAAGAGCTTGAACGCCGCTTGGGCCGGGTCGAATGCCGGGCGGTCGCTGAAAGACGGCTGCGTGGTGACGGCGAAAGAACCGTTGAGCGGCACCGTCGTGCCCAATGCCTTCACCGTCGTCGTGCCGGTGAGGCTGTAGTGGTAGCCGCTCTGCGTGGTGCCGACGTCGAAGCTCAGCAGTACCGAATCCTGTCCCGGGTCGAGTGTGCAGTCCGAGGTGAACGAGCCCAGTCCGGTGAACGATCCGTCGGCCTTCTTCGGGGTCAGCCGGGTGCTGAAGCCGCCGAGGGCGACCGTTGTCTTGCCTGCGTTCGGGACCACTATCGGCGGTACCGAGCCGGTCGCTTGGGCGGTGAACGGACCCGACTGCGGCAGCGTCGTCTTCGCCACGGTGAGCGGTACGGTTACCGGCAGAGTGAGGGAGCCGTTGGCCAGCGTCACTTCTGCGGCGGCAGTCCCCTCGACGCTCGCTGCGCCGACTAGTGCCAAGCCGCGCGTGGCTTTGTCCGGAACGACCACCGAGACGGCGAGACCTGAGGTCGTGAGCGTGCCGCCCGGTGCGGACGGTACGTCGAACGACGCCTTCACCTCCACGTCCAGTTTCTGTTCCCCGATCAGGGGAAACGGGCAGGTGTAGCTCAGCTTCTTGTCGACCTGCGTCGCCGCGGCCGAGGGAGAAGCCAGGCAGGCGACGGCGAGGCAGGCGAGACCCGCCGCGAGCAACCACCGGGCTTTCGGCACGGTTTCCCCCTTTCCGAGGGCATGGCACCGGTCCCCGCCGCGGCGCGGCGGGGACCGGCAGATCGGATTACTGGCGGGCGAGGTTCAGGTCGAGCGTGTTGCCGTCGCTCTTGGCGAACGCGCTGATCCAGTCGTTGAACGAACCGCAGTTCTGGAACGCCGACAGCGCGTAGGTCCCGGTCAGCTTCCCGCCCTTGAGCAGGTCGAAACCGTCGCCGGTGCTCATCTCGCTGGTCGACGGGCTGACCGTGCCGCACTTCGGGTCGGTGCTGATCGGGAAGCCGAACAGGTTGACCGTGGGCAGGAAGACGTCGAACTTGATGTGCGCCTTGAACCCGGTGCCGACCAGTTCGCCGCTCTGCGTGCCGTTCTGCACGACCTTGACGTCCGCGCTGCCCGGCAGGAACCCGAGCAGCTTGAAGTCGGTCTTGGTCGCGTCGAGCTTCAGCGAGCCGGTGAACTTCTTGGCCGCGATGTCCACGTCGGCGTCGAAACCGCCCTTGATCGGCGCGGTGCTGCCGAGCGCTTTCAGCGCGGTCTTTCCGTCGATGCCGAACACGAACTTGGTGCCCCCGGGCGGCGGCGTGTCCGACGTCGGCGGCGGGGTGGCCGAGGTCGGCGGCGGCGTGTCGGACGTCGGGGGCGGCGTGTCCGAGGTCGGCGGCGGGGTCGAGGTCCCGCCGCCGTTGACGGTGATCGTGGCGAGGGTGTTGTTCTGGCCCGGGTCCTGGGTGCACGGCGCGTTGATGGTGCCGTCCGGGGTGATCCCGGTGACCGAGCCGTCCGCCTTGCGCGGGGTGACCTTGAGCGCGAGGTCGCCCACGGTGATCTTCGCCTGGCCGGGCTGGGTGAACGTGAGCGACGGCGTCTTGCCGGTCGCGTTGATGTTCATCTCGCCCGACGGCGGGATGTTCGTCTTGTCCAGCGCGATCGGGACGCTGACCGGGAGGTCGAGGCCGGGTGCGGCGACCTTCGCGCTCGCGGTCGCGCTGCCTTCCAGGGTCGTGGCCCCGATCAGGCCGAGCCCGCTGACCGTGTCCGCGTTGATCGTGGACACGGCCTTGATGTCGAACGCCCCGGTCGCCTGCCCGGCGTTCACCGCGGGCGGCAGATCGGTGTTGATCACCACCTTCAGCGACTGCGATCCGACCAGCGGGAAGGTGCAGTGGTAGTTCAGGGTCAGCGAGATCGGGTCGGCGGCACTGGCCTGGGCCCCGACCACCAGCGCGGCGGCGACGAGCCCCGCCGCGCCCGCGGCCGCGGCGGCCACGACCGTCTTCTTCTTGCCTCTTGGGTGACTCACGATGGTCCTTCCGGGTATCAACAGTGATACGAAAAGGCGGAGCGGTAAAACGGTAATCGCTACCGGTCAGCAAGCTAGCGAGCGAGGAGAGCGCCGATCAAGGGCTGGCGCGTAAATCTCGCGGGCAGTCCGGCAAATTGTCACCCCGGCACGCCGTGCGGGCCGTTTTCCTAGCAGGCGCAGGCGACTTTCCCCGCGCCCGCCGCACGAACGGGGCGCTGACGCGGGTGACAAAACCGAATCCGGAAATGTTTACGCGCGTGCCAATCGGGCATTCCTTTCTTGCCCGCCCGCGACCGTGCTGCGTAGCCTCGAAAACCATGAACAGAATGCACAGCGCGGTGCTGGCGACGTCGGCCGCCGTGCTCATCTCGTGCGCCGCCTGCTCCTCGGCCGCGCCCGCCGACACCGGCCGGCACGCCGACCCCGCGGCGCTCGCGTGGGTCGACAAGGTGTGCACCAGCGTCGCTGCGGGCTCGGCGAAGCTCTCGCAGCCGCCCGCCGCCGACAGCGCCGCGCCCGGCAAGACGCGGGACGCGATGGTCGCCTTCCTCGACCGGCTGGGCTCGGCACTCGGCGACATGGCGAGCGGTCTCCGCGCGGCGGGCGTGCCGCCCGTCCCGGACGGACAGTCCGCAGTGGACAAAGCCGCCGCCAACCTGAGCGAGACCACGAACAAGATCGCCGCGACGAAGTCCGCGATGGAACAGGCGAAGGTCGACGACCAGGCGAGCCTGCACCAGGCCATCGCCGCCGCCGACGCGACGATGGGCCAGCTCACCGACCCGGAGGGGCCGATCAAGGACCTCAAGGCGAACCCCGAGCTGAACCTCGCCTTCGCCGAATCCCCCACCTGCAAGCGCGTTTACGGGACGAGTTCGTGACCGCCCGCCGCGCGCTCGCCGCGCTGGTCGCGCTCGTCCTCGCCGCGGCGCTCGCCCCGGCCGCCGCGGCGGAGCCCAGCCCCGGCCCGCCCGACGACTCGTTCTACACGCCGCCTTCCCCGCTGCCCGCGGGCAAACCCGGCGACGTGATCCGCTGGCGGCCGTCGAAGGCCGGGCCGCGCAAGGCATCTGTCGATGCCTGGCAGGTGATGTACTTGTCCACCAACGCACTCGGGAAGCCGGACGCGGTTACCGGCACCGTGCTGGTGCCGAAGAACGCGAACCGGGCCAGCGCGCCGGTCGTCGCGTTCGCCCCCGGCACGCACGGCCCGGCCTTCGCCTGCGCTCCGTCGAAGATGATCGACATGGGCGCTTTCTACGAGCAACCCGGCCTCGACGACCTGCTCGACGCGGGCTACGCCGTCGCGGTCCCGGATTACGAGGGCTACCAAAGCTCCCCCAAGACGACGTACGTCGTGGGAAGGTCCGAAGGGCCGGCCGTGATCGACGCGGTCCGCGCGGCACAGCGACTCGCGCCCGCCGGGCTTTCCAGCACGTCGAAAGTGGTCTTCCGCGGCTACTCCCAAGGCGGCGGCGCGGCGGTGTGGGCGGGCGAACTGCAACCGTCGTACGCGCCGGAGCTGAATCTCGCCGGGATCGCCGCCGGCGGGGTGCCCGCCGACCTGGTCCAGGTGACGCTGCAACTCGACGGCAAGTTCGGTTTCGGCGTCTTCGCCTACGCCCTGCTCGGCCTCGACCAGGCCTACCCGGAGCTGAAACTCGATTCGTTCCTCAGCGACAACGGCCGCGCGAAGCTCGCCGAGATGAAGCAGAGCGCGTGCACGTTCGAGCTGCTGACGACGTACGCGAATCAGAAGATCGCCGACTACACCACGAGTCCCGGCTACATCCAGCCCGCGTGGGCGGCCCGGCTCGCCGAGAACAAGCTCGGCACCACCCCGCCGAAGGCCCCGCTGTTCCTCTACCACGCGACCGGCGACCAGCTGGTGCAGTTCGCGCAGGCCGACGCCCTGCACAAGACCTACTGCGCCGCCGGCGTCCAGGAAACCTGGAAGACCTACGACACCGACCACATCACGCTGGTCTACACCGGCAACGCCGACGTGCTGTCCTTCATCAAGGACCGGATCGCCGGCAAACCGGCTACGTCGAACTGCTGATCCATGCCCGGGCCGCGCGCACTGTTCCGCTTCGCCGTCGTCGGAGCGGCCGCCTACGGGGTCACCGTGCTGGTCGACTACAGCCTCAAACTCACTGTGCTGCAAGAGAAACCGGTGACCGCACTGGCGATCGCGACGGTCGCGTCGACGGCCTTCGCGTACTTCCTCTCCCGGCAATGGTCGTTCGTGGACAGAGGCGGCCACGGACGGCTGCGAGAAGCGACGCTGTTCTTCGCGGTCAATGCCGGTGCGGTCGCGGTGAATCTCGTGCCGTTGCTGGTATCGCGGTACGTCCTTCGGCTCGAAGAGCCGCATATCGGGTATCTGGCACAGGAAATCGCGGACTTCGTGGCGGGGATGATTCTGGGCACGGCGACGGGCACGGCGTTCCGCTGGTTCGGTTATCGGCGGTGGGTCTTTCCGCGACCGGCTCGTCCGAAGGAGATCGACGGCGAGCTGGTCGCTAAACTTCCGTAAATATCGCCCGGCAGGCGGGCGCTCCCGTCAGCCCCGCTCCGGGAGCGCCCGTTCCGCCAGCAACGCCAGCTCGAGCCGGAGCCGCTCGCCGGGGTCGGTCAATCGGTTCCCGAACAATTCCGCGAGCGTTTTCAGCCGCGCGCGGATCGTTTGCGGGTGCAGGTCCAGCATCCGCGCGAGCTCCGGGGCGCTGCCTCGTGTCCGGACCAGCGCCAGCAGCGTCTCCGCCAGGTGCTCGCGCCGTTTCTCCGGAAGCCCGGCGAGCGGGGCCAGCGTCGTCTCGGCCAGCTGCGCGGCCAGGAATTCGTCGGCGAGCAGCAGCAGCGCGGGCACGTGGTCGCGGCACCAGACCACCGGGCCCGGCGCGTCCAACAACCCCCGGGCCGCCAGGCCGGCCGCGCGGCGGGCGACCCGGAACGATTCGGCCGCCGAGCCGGACGGCACCAGCGGGCCGACCGCCGCGGTCCAGCCCGCGGGCAGTCCGGCGAGTCCCGCCAAGTCGGCGTCCGGCGCGGCGGTGAGCGCCGCGGGCGGATCGCCCGCGAGGTCCGCGATGACGTGGTCCGGCAGCAGGTCCGGCGGAAGCCCGGGCGCTCCCGGGACCGCGCGGAACACCACCGCCGCGACCCGCTCGGGCAGCCCGGCCGGACTGTCCTCTTCGGTCCGTTGCCGGTCGCCGAGCAGCGCGCGGAGCACGCGGCGGTTGCGCTCGCCGTCGCCGGACAGCTCCGCTTCGGCCGCGCTGTAGCCCTCCGCCACCGCCGTCATCGCCGTCTCGACGTCGCCGAGCATGCCCTCGGCCATCCCGTAGACGACGTCGCCGGACAGGCCGGTTTCCTGGGCTATTTCGGCGATCCAGCGCCACATGACCCGGCTCGCGACGCGCACCGCGGCCTGCACCGACTCCCGGCTGAGCCCCTCGTGGAACGCCGTCCGCCCGTGCGCGCGGAAATCGGCGAGCCGGTCGCTCTGCCACATCGCGGGAGCGCCCACGCGGTCGATGTCCCGCTCGATCCCCCGCCGGGTCTGCTCGATCGCGGCGCCCCGCCCGGGTTCGCGGCCGAAGCAACCGGAATATTCCGGGATCTCGGCGGCGACGGCGTCGACGCACGCCCGGGCGATCTCCGGGATCCGCGGGCGCACCGCGTCGCCCAGCCGGCGCGGGATCCGCGCCCACACCGAGCCGTCGGAAGCGGCGGAACTGCGCATGGCGATTTAATCCCTCACTCGGAAATTGAAGTTTCAGGAATAACCGGCACGGAGCGTAGAACGCGCACTCGTCCGTGTCAAAAGGACAGGTTCGCGTCGCTCTTTCGGGCGCCGATCGTTCATTTTTAGTGACGCACGTTTTCAGCTACGCTCACCTCCCTCCGTCCCAGCGCCTCGAAGGGGGATTCGTGGTCGAGTACCGCAGCTTCGCACTGCTGGCCTCACTGCCGCGCGCGCTCGGCGCGTGCCTGCGCCCGCACGCGGCGCACGCCGCCGCCGCGATGATCCAGGAGACCCAGCGCGCGGTCCCGGCCTACGGCCAGCCGCTCAAGGGGGTTTTCGGGAAGGTGCTGGTCCGCAGCGTCGAGTACGCGGTGCTGCACTGCGTCGACTCGATGGGCGCGCCGGACCTGCCGCACGAGCAGTGGATCGCGTTCTACCGCGCCCGCGGCGCGATGGAGTTCAGCGAGGGCCGCAACCTCGACGCGCTGCAGGACACCGCCACGATCGGGGCCAGGGTCGCGTGGCGGGCGATGCACCCCGCGGTGGTCGCCGCGGGCGTCGACCCGGCCGTGATCTCGGTCGGCGCGGAAGCGATCTTCGCCTACGTCGACGAGCTGTGCGCCACCGCGATCGCCGGCTACCAGCAGGCCCAAACGGACGCCGAGGGCGCCGTGCCCGCCCGGCGGCGACGGCTGCTGGAGCTGATCGTCCAGGCCCCGGAAGGCGCGGCGAGCAGCATCGCCGAACTGGCGAACGGGGCGGGCTGGCCGCTGCCTGAAACGGCCGCGATGGTCGCCCTCGAGCGCGCTCCCGAGGCGAGCGATTTCCCGGCCGAACTGCTCGGCGGCGGCGTGCTCGCCGACCTCGACGGCCCGGAGCCGCATCTGCTCGCCGTCGATCCGGACGCCGACCTGGCCCCGCTTGCGGCGATGCCCGCCGGCTGGCGGGCCGCGGTGTCGCCGACCGTGCCGCTGGCCGACGCGCCGGCCGCGTTGCGCACCGCGCGCCGGGCGCTACAGCTGTCCGGGCCGGAGACTCCCGGACCGGTCATCTGGTGCCGCGACCATCTGGCGACGCTCTGGCTGCTCGCCGAGGACTTCCTGGCCGCCGAACTGGCCCGGCAGAGCCTCGACCCGTTCGCCTCGCTGAGCGCCAAGCAGCGCGACCGGCTGAGCGAAACCCTGCTGGCCTGGCTGGAAACCCGGGGCGGGGCGCCAGAGATCGCGCAGCGCCTCGGCGTGCACCCGCAGACGGTCCGCAACCGGCTGCGGCAACTGGAGGAACTGTTCGGCGACCGGCTCAAGGACGCCGATGACCGGCTCGGCATGCAATTGGCCCTGCGCGCCCAGCGCCTCATGCGGGCACACCGTCCGACGGACAACTGACCCGCGACCGGTCCACGCGCGCGGTCCGCTGCCGCGAACGTCCGTGAAGGGCTCCTTTTCGGCGACTGGCTCGGCATGCAACTCGCCCTGCGCGCCCAGCGCCTCATGCGGGCACACCGTCCGACGGACAACTGACCGGCGACCGGTCCACGGGCGCGCTCCGGCGCCGCGAACGTCCGTGAAGGACTCCTTTTCGGCGACCGGCTCGGCATGCAACTCGCACTGCGCGCCCAGCGCCTCATGCGCGCGCACCGTCCGACAGAGAACTAACCCGCGGCCAGTCCATGCGCGCGGTCCGGCGCCGCGAACGTCCGTGAAGGACTCCTTTTCGGCGACCGGCTCGGCATGCAACTCGCACTGCGCGCCCAGCGCCTCATGCGCGCGCACCGTCCGACAGAGAACTAACCCGCGGCCAGTCCATGGGCGCGGTCCGATGCCGCGAACGTCCGTGAAGGACTCCTTGAGGGAATCTGAGTCCGGCAAGGAGCCCTTCACGGACCTCAGCGAAGCGTGGCGCGCCCCCAGGGCCGCGCCGCCGGGCGCGCCGGAACAGGCGGAGCAGCCGCGCGGTCGTCATCCGGGGCATTCCCCGGCCGGTGCCCCGCTCCAGCCTGCTCGCGGGCATTGGCAGCACCCGCCGCCACGGTCTCCCGAGCGGCCGCGGCGAGGGCGGCCGGTGCTCTTGGCGGGCGAAATGAATCCTCGCGCGGCACGACATCAGTGCGTCCGGTGCGTCATTGCGACCATGCGTCGAGGATGACCCGGACCCCGCCGCGATGTCGACAAGCCGTTCGGCGGTCCCGGAAAATCCGCACCCGCGAACGTTTTTTCGTTTCTTTTACTGTCACGCGCGTGCCGAATTCCCGGAAAGTGGCGTTTGCCACAGCGGGGAAAGCGAGCGGCTGCCCTAATTTCGGATTCGCGAGAAAGGCTGCCGATGACACTCGAGACGTACACCCTCGTCCTCCACGGCCGACGGGTCCGGCTGCGCGAATACCGGCCCGCCACCGACACCGGCGACGAAGCAGTCGTGCTGCTGCACGGAATCGCGGGCAGCATGGCGACCTGGACCCCGGTTTTCGACCGCCGCGCCACCTTCGACCGCCGCGTGCTGGCACTGGATCTGCCCGGCCACGGCGATTCGGACGCACCCCGCGCGGACTACGGGCTCGGCGCGATGGCGAGCATCGTGCGGGATGCGCTCGCGGTGTCCGGCGTCCGGCACGCGACCGTCGTCGGGCATTCGCTGGGCGGCGGCATCGCGATGCAGTTCTCCTACCAATTCCCGGAAATGTGCGACCGGCTGGTCCTGGTCGGCAGCGCCGGGCTCGGCACGGAGGTGAGCCCGGCGCTCCGGGCCGCCGCGTTGCCCGGCGCGGCCGCTTTCCTCGCGCTGGCCGTCAACCCGGCGACGCTCGCGCTCGCCCGCGAGGCGGCGCGGCTCGGCAGGCGGCTCGGCGGGTCATTGAAAACTGAAACACGAGAGCTGGCCCGGCGTTTCGGCTCCCTCGCCGATCCCGGGCGGCGGCGGGCGTTCCTGTCCATCGCGGGCAGCCTGATCGACCTGCGCGGCCAGCGCGCGAGCGCCGCGGAGAAGCTGTACCTGGCCGAATCGGTGCCGATGCTGCTGGTCTGGGGCGCGCGCGACCCGCTGATCCCGGTCGCGCACGGGCGGCGGACCGCCGAACTCCTGCCGCACAGCAGGCTCGTCGTCCAGGAAAACGCGAAACACTTTCCACACGTGGCCGACCCGGACGGGTTTTGCCTGCTGCTCAACGAGTTCCTCACCGATACCGAGCCCGCACGGCTCACCGCCGACGACGTGGCCGCCCGGCTCGCCGCCTCGGTCGGGGACACGAAAACGCCCGCCGGAAAATTGTCATCCGGATAGCATTCGCGGCGTCCGGAGGTATCACCTCCACCCACCTCTTTCCACCCGTTCGGGTGTAGTCCGGACGGGCGACGGACCCGGCGGTCACCGGCCCGTTGACAGTGCCGTTCCGGGGAAATTATGTTGCCTGTGCCGCAAAATCTGGATCGGCTTCGACCGCGAAGAGGCCGGTTTTGTTGCCAGCAAGGATAAAAACATGACCGACGTGGACTCCGGGTTCGTCCGTCCCGCACCGCTGGGCTACCGGCCGCACCCCGGCGAACGCACCGCCGGACCTTCCGCCCGCCCGCGTTCCGGGCCGGTCCCGCCCGCCCCTCGGAGCCCCGCGGAAACCCGGCCGGTCCGGGCTTCCAGCGCGCTCGGGCTGTGGGCGTCGCTCCCCCGCGAGCTGGCGGTCCGCTTCACGCCGCGGGTCGATCCGCTGGCGACGGCCATCCTGCGCGAGGTCCAGCTGGCGGTGCCGGAGTACCGGCAGCCGATCGAAGGCGCGTTCGGGCACGTCATCACCCAGGGCGTGCGGCAGGCGATCGTGCAGTGCCTCGACAGCGTCGGCAAGCCCGCGGCCGCTCCCGCCGCCGCCTGGTCGGCGGTCTTCCGCGACCTGGGCAAGATCGAGTTCGCCGAGGGCCGCAGCCTCGACTGCCTGCAGACCGCTTACCGGGTCGGCGGGCGGGTGGCGTGGCGGCACCTCTCGGAGTTCGGGCAGACCGCCGGGCTCCCCGCGGAAACGCTCTGCACCAGCGCGGAAGCGATCTTCGCCTACGTCGACGAGATCTCCGCGCTGTCGATCGAGGGCTACACGGCGGCACAGACCCGCGCGGCCGGGAACCTGGCCCGCCGCCGGCGCCGGCTGCTCGACCTGCTGCTCGCCGATCCGCCGTCCGCGCCGCAGACCATCGCCGCGCAGGCCGCCGCCGCGCAGTGGGCGCTCCCGGAAGAGGTCACTGTCGTCGCCCTCGAACCGCGTTCCGGGCAGCATCGCCTCGCCACCCCCGACCTCCATCCGGACGTCCTCGTCGACTTCGAAGGCGCCGAACCGTGCCTGGTCACCGGAGCCCCGGACGAGCATCTGGCCGACCTCGCCGAGCGGCTGCCCGGCTGGCGCGCGGTGCTCGGCCCCGCCGTCCGGCTCGCCGACGCGCCGCGGTCGCTGCTCTGGGCGCGCCGGACGCTGCGGCTGGTCCAGCGCGGCGTGCTGCCGGACGCGCTGGTCACGCACTGCGCGGACCACCTGTCGACGCTGTGGCTTCTCGCCGACGAATTCCTGGTCCGCGAACTGTGCGAGCGCAGCCTGGAGCCGTTCCGGGACCTCACGCCGAAACAGCGCGCGCGGCTCGGCGAGACCCTGCTGATCTGGCTGCAGTCCCGGGGCAGCGCACCCGAGATCGCGAAGATCCTCAAGGTGCATCCGCAGACCGTCCGGTACCGCATGCACCAGCTCACCGAACTGTTCGGCGCGCGGCTCGACAACGCCGACGACCGGCTCGACCTGGAGATCGCCCTGCGCGCGGAAGCGCTGCTCGGCTCCTGAACCGCGTCATCCCAGCGAAGTGGTGAGGCATGTGACAGGACTGTCCGGCGAGACAGCCTTCGGACCGATGCTGAGCGGAGACGGACGGCCGGGGCGGCTGTGGGCGATGCTCCCCCGCGAACTGGCCGCCGTTTTCCGGCCTCGGCTGCTGGACGTCGCCGACGAGGTGCTGCGCGAAATCCAGCGCACCGTGCCCGGCTACGCGCAACCCCTCGAAGGCCCGTTCGGCAAAGCGCTGCGCGGCGGGGTGCAGACGGCGCTCCTGCAGTTCGTCGACCGGATCGCGGCGGCGGGCGCGGTGGCCGACGACCGCCGGAGGGTGTTCGTCGCGCTGGGCGTGCACGAGTTCGAGCAGGGCCGCAACCTCGACGTCCTGCAGGCGGCGTACCGGGTCGGTGCGCGCGTGACCTGGCGGCGGATGGCCGAGGTCGGCACCCGGGCCGGGGTGCCGTCGGCGACGTTGTGCCTGCTGGCCGAAGCGATTTTCGCCTACATCGACGAGCTGTCGGCGTTGTCGGTGGAAGGACACGCCGCCGCTCGGGCCCGGGCGACGGGCGCGCGGGAACGCCGCCGGCGCCGGCTGCTGGATCTGCTGCTCTCCGACCCGCCGACGCCCATCCAGATCCTCGAGGAAGCCGCCTCGGACGCGGCGTGGCCGTTGCCAGGGCGGTTGGTCGCGGTCGCGTTCGACGGACCGGCCGACGTCGTCGGGCTCGACGCTCTCGAAGACCTCGAAGACGCGGCACCGCGGTTGTTGCTGGCGATGCCCGAGGAACGAGGCCCGCTCGCCGCTGCCTTGTCCGGACATCGGGCGGCGGTCGGCCCGCCGGTGCCCCCGCACCGCGCGGGCCGCTCGCTGACGGCGGCCCGGGAGGCGTTGCAACTGGTCGCGGCCAACGTGCTCCCGGACGAACCGTTGACCTGGTGCGCGGATCACCTCTCGACCCTCTTGCTGCACAAGGATCCATTGCTCCCGGCGAATGTCTCCCGCCGCCGGCTGGCTCCGCTGGCCGCCTTGACGGCGAAGCAGTACAGCCGGTTGGCCAGGACGTTGCTGGCCTGGCTGGAGACGCGCGGGAACGTCCGCGAGGTGGCGGACCGGCTGGCGATCCATCCGCAGACCGTGCGCGCTCGCGCCCAGGAGCTGGAGACGATGTTCGAGGGCCGGTTGTGGGACCCGGACGACCGTTTCGAGCTGATCCTCGCCCTCCGCGCGACCCTGGTCTGAACGCTGCCCCGGCGCGGAGATGCGTGCGGGGAACCCTGACGGAATCTGATTCCCGCAGGGTTCCCCTCACGCACTTTGCCGGAGCGTTCAGGCGGCGGACATCCCGGTGATCCGCCACTTCCCGTCGATCCGTTCGGCGGTGACGCTCAGCTGCGCGGCCCCGGTGCTGCGCTGCCCGTCGCCGCGCGTGCCGGTCTGGTCGAGGAACACCAGCAGGGCCGCGCGATCGCCGTCCAGGAGCTTCACCCCAGACGCGACGGCGGTCGAGGTCACGACGAGCTTCTGTTCGGCGGCGAGCTGGCGGACCTGGCCGAACAACCGGGTGTACTGGGTGAGCGCGGCCCCGGTCAGCAGGTCCTTGGCCGCCCGGTCGTTGCGGGCCGGATCGTCGTAGCGGTAGGAGAAAAGCGTGCCGAGCGCGGCGCTGATCTGTTTGCCCGCGTCCGCGGTGCCCGACACGTCGGACAGCGCGGTGTTGTGCGCCACCACCGCGTTCGTGTCGCGCGCCTCGACGGTGAACCACACCGCCAGCGCGGCCATCACGACCGCGACAGCCGCGAAAACCAGTGGTGCTCGGCGTTTCCGCGGCGGCGAAGCTGGCTCCTCGACCGGTGCCGCTGGCTCTTCGACGGTGTCGTCCGGTTCCGGTGCCGGATCACCGTGGCGTCCGGCCACTTTCACGGTCCGCTTCTTCGTTCGCGTGGTCACGGTGCCTCCCCTGCCGGGACTTGGCCCAGTGCGGTGACCCGCCATCCGTCCGGAGCACGGGTCAGCTCGGCCTGGAACCGGGACCGTTTGGTCACCGCCTCCTGACCGGCGGGCGTCACGACCAGTTCCACGGAGGTGATCAGCTTCGCCGTGCCCGCGCCAGTGTCCACTTCGGTCACCGCGGCGTCGGTCACCTTCCCGGTGGTGACGGTTTTCGCCTGGGCGATCCGGTCGAGGCTGCCTTGGCGGTCTTGCGCCAGCTCGTCGTGCAGGGCGCCGCCGGACACGTCCAGCCAGTGCTGGTATCCGGCCGCCGCCTGCCGGTAGTCCAAAGTGGTCAGTCCGGCGATCGCGGAACGCCCGGCTTGCAAGGCATCCTCCCGGACGACCGCGCGCGCGACGCCGTCGTCGTGCGCGGCTTGCCACCAGGTGTACCCGGCCCAGCCGGCCGCCGCGGTCGCGAGGGCCGCGGCGATCTGGGCCAGCGACGCGAAAATCCTCACGGCTGTCCTCCCGGTGCGTTCTGCGAGCCGCGCACGTTCGTCGGGTCGCCCTTCGGCAGCGCGCAGCGTGCGGCGGTGTTCAGCGGTCTGGTCGAGGTGTCGAGACCGTCGCGGTACGGCGTCGTGTATCCCGTCGTGCACGGCGGCGGATCGAAGAACGACAGCGACAGTCCGAAATGCGCCCCGTCCGCCCGGACCACCGCGCTGGCCGCGCCGACTGCCCGCGGCGCGGTGATCAGCAGCTGCCGGATCCCGCTTTGCCGGGATTCGAGGACGTCCGCGGTGGTGAGCAGGTTCGCGAGCAGCACGCCCAGCTGAGGCCCGGAGTCGCGGATCAGCGAACCGACCTCGTTCGCCGCGGCGGGCACTGCCGGAATGAGCTTGCGGAGGTCGCCGTCGGATTGCTTCAACGTCGACGCGAGCAGTTTGGCATTGGCGCCGAAGCTGCGGATCGCGTCCGCCTGCTGCGCTTGGGTGTCCAGCACGGTGTGTGCGTCGGTGACGAGCTGGGTCAGGGGCGCGACGTGCGCGCTCGCGGCTTGCACGAATTCGATGCCGCGGCCGACCAGCTGGTCCAGCGCGGGACCGGCGCCGGACGTCGCGTTGTACAGCTCGTCGACGACGGTGCGCAGGGCGGGCTTGGGCACCGACGACGCGAAAGAGTCCACAGTAGACAGCACAGTGTCCACCGGAAGCGGGATCTTCGTGTTGTCCTGGGTGATCACCGAACCGTCGTGCAGCGTCGGCCCGCCAGCGGTGCGCGGCCGCAGGTCGACGTACTGCTCGCCGACTGCCGACCGATCGGCGACGACGGCCTCGGTGTCGGCGGGGACGGATGCGGTGCCGGAATCGATCTCGAGATCCGCTTCCATTCCAGCGGACGTGAGCCGGAGCTGCCCGACCCGGCCGATCGGCACTCCCCGATACGTGACCTCGGCGTTGGTGAAAATGCCGCCGCCGGTGGGGAATTGGGCCTTCACGGTGTAGCCGCGGCCGAAAAACACCTTGTCCAGACCGGCATAAGTGGCCCCGACGTAGGCCACGCCGACAACGGCGATGACGACGAACAGCGTCACCTGGACGCGCACGAACCGGGTCAGCATCAGTGGCCTGTCTTCAGGAAGCCGTTGAGGTAGTCGCCGCGGATCGCGTCCAGCGCGGCGTCCGGGAACGGAAAGGTGAAGATCATCTCCATCGCCTTCGGCAGCTTGTCCCCGGAATCGGCCAGCCGCCGCAGCAGGGGCGCGAGAGCCTGCAGATCGGCGACCAGGTCGTCCTTGCTGCGGTTGACCGTGGTGACGGCGACCGAGGTCAGCCCGTCGAGCGACTTGAGCATCCCGACCAGCGCCTCCCGTTGCTGGTTGAGCACGCTGATGCCCGGGGTCAGGCCGTTGAGCGTCGTGGTGATCTGGTCGGTGTGCGCGTTCAGCGTTTCGGCGAGCCGGTTGACGCTCTCGATCGCCCGGGTGATCTCGCCGCGTTGTTCGTCGAGCCCCTTGACCAGCGTGTCCAAACTGGACAGCAGGCTGCGGGCCGCGGTTTCCTTGCCGCCGAGCGCCGCGTTGAGCTGGTGGCTGATGTTCTGGACCTGCGCCACGCCGCCGCCGTTGAGCAGCAGGGAAAGCGCGCCGAAGACCTCCTCGATCTGCGGGGTCAGCGTGGAGCGGTCGAGCGGGATGACCGCGCGGTCCACCAGCTTGCCTGTCGGGGAGGCGTCGGGCGGCGGGGCCAGTTCGACGAACTTCTCGCCGAGGATGCTGGCCTGCCGCAGCCGCGCGACGGCGTTGGCGGGCAGGTCGACGTCGCCGTTGAGCACCAGGTCCACGATCGCGCTGTGCCCGTCCGGCGCGAGCCGCACCTTGGTGACCTGGCCGACCGGCACGTCGTTGACCTTGACGCCGGATTGCGGCACGAGGTCCAGCACGTCGGCGAAGCTCGCGGTGACGTGGATCGGGTGGTCGCCGAGCGCGGCGCCGCCGGGCAGCGGGAGGTCGTACACGCTCACCCCGGTCCCGCATCCGGTGGTGACCAGGACCAGCGTCAGCACCGCGGCGGCCTTCGCCAGGGATTTCATTTCGTCTCCGGGAATTCGAGGAGGTTGCCGCGGCCGTCGATGACGCCGGCGTCCGGGTCGTAGGCTCCGAGCAGGTTGGTCAGCGCGTTCGGGGCGGCGCTCAGCGCCTCGGCGAGCGAGTCCTTCTGGTTCACCAGCACCTTCGTGACCCCAGCCAGTTTGTCCACATCGGACTGCACCTTGCCCCGGTTGTCCTTGATGAATCCCTGCACGACGCCGAGAGCCTGGGTCAGTTCGGTCAGCGCGCCGGAGAACTGGTCGCGCTGGTCGGCGAGGACCTTGCTGAGCGACGCGATCTGCGCGATGGCCTGCTTCACCTGGCCGTCGTTCGCCGCGAGCATCGCGGTGAACTTGCTGATGTTGTCCACCGAGCTGAACAGGTCGTCCTTGGAATCGCTTGCCGCGCGGGCGAATTCGCCGAGATTCTTGATCGCCTGGCCGATCGTCGCGCCGTTGCCGTCGAGGTACGCGGCCGACTTCGTGAGGACGTCGCTGACCGCGCCGTCCTTGTTGGCGCCCTGTGGGCCGAGCGCCGCCATCAGCTGGTTGAGGCTGCGCAGCAGATCGTCGACCTCGACCGGCGTCGCGGTGCGCTCGCGCGGGATCGACGCGCCGTCGGGCAGCTCGGGCCCGCCGGTGAAGACGGGCGTGAGCTGCACGTACCGGTCGGCGACCAGGCTGGGCGTGATGACGACCGCGCCGGCGTTCGCGGGCAGCCGCACGTCCGGCTTGAGCGTCATGGTCACTTTGACGTCGGTGCCGTTCGGCTCCACTTGGGACACCGAGCCGATGGCGACCCCGAGGACGCGCACGTCCGAGTTCGGGTAGATGCCGACGGCGGCGCTGAAATACGCGGTCACAGTGCGCTCGCGCGGCGCGGTCGCCAGCTGCCATCCCGCCGTGACCAGGAGCGCGCACACCACGCCGAGCGCGAGCGCGCGCAGCCGGGCCCGCCGTCGCGCGTGGGCTCCCAGGTCGATGAGCTGGTGCGCCATCAGCGTCCCCCGTTCTTCGGTGGCAGGCAGCTGCCCGGTGCGGCGCCGTTCGGGACGAGCCCGCACAGATAGGTGTCGATCCAGCGGCCGTTGCCGACGGCGTTGCCGAGCAGCCGGTAGAACGGTCCGGCCAGGCGCAGGCTGTCCTCGAGCCGCCCCTGGTTCCGCTGGAGCACGGTCGCGACGCGGTCGAGCTGGTCGAGTGCGGGACCCAGGGTTTTCTGGTTCTCCGCGACCAGTCCGCGCAGCTGGATCGACAGATTCTTGATCCCGCTGAACAGCTTCGCGATCGCGTCCTTGCGGTCGTTCAGTTCCTTGAGCAGCGTGGTGCCGTCGCGGATGAGGGCCTGGATCTGACCGGAGCGCTCGCCGAGGGTCTTCGAGACCTTGTTGGTGTTCTGGAACAGCTTCACCAGCTCGTCGTCGCGGGACGCGAGCGTTTGGGACAGGGCCGCGATCCCGTTGAACGCGGTCCGGACGTCGCTGGGCGCCGACGCGCCGAGCGTCTCCGACAGCGTGCGGAACGCCTGTGCGAGCTGGCCGGTGTCGATGGCCCCGACGGTTCCGGCCAGGTCGTTGAAAACCGCGGTGACGTCGTACGGCGAACTCGTGCGCTCGACCGGGATCGGCTGGTCCGGGTTCAGCTCGCCGTTGCCGACCGGGTCGAGCACAAGGTTCTTCTGGCCCAGCAAGGTCTTGATCTTGATCGCCGCGGTCGTCCGGTTGCCCACCCAGGCGTCCTTGACCCGGAACAGCACCTCGACGTGGTCGCCGGCCAGCCCGACCTCGGTGACCTCGCCGACCTTCACCCCGGCGACCCGGACCTCGTCGTTCGGCCGCAGCCCGGCGGCCTCGCGGAACTCCGCCTTGTAGGTCGTGCCGCCGCCGATGATCGGCAGGTCGTCGGAGAAGAAGGTCGCGGTGCCGATCAGTGCCATGACCAGCGCGGTCACCGCACCGACGGCGATGGGGTTGCGCAGCCGGAACGGCTTGATGCGCGGCGGTTTCACCGGCACCTCGCAGCGGTCACCGGAATGCCGGGCATCGGCCCGCCGGGCGCGGGCTTCGCGTCGGTCTGCACGGAGCAGAGGTAGAAGTTCGCCCACGAGCCGTAGGAGAAGATCGTGCCGATGCGGTCGAGTTTCTTCGGCAAGTTGGCGAGGAACTGCTCGAACACCGGGGTGTTGTCGGCGAGGTTCTTGGACAGGTCGCCGAGCGCGGAGATGCTGTCCTTGAGCGGCTGGCGGCCGTCCTGCAGCAGCCCGGCGGTGGATGTCGTGAGTTCGCCGAGGCCGCCGATGGCCTGGCCGATCGGTTTCGCGTCCGCGGCGAGGCCGGTGACCAGTTGTGCTGTCGTGTCCACGAGCGCGTCGAACTGGTCGCCCTGCGCGTTCACGGTGTCGAGGAGCGTGTTGAGGTTGCCGATCACCTTGCCGATCACGGCGTCCTTTCCGGCCAAAGTGGACGTCAGCGACGCCGTGTGCTGCAACAGGCTTTCGATCGTGCTGCCCTCGCCTTGCAGGACCTGGATGATCTCGAAGGACAGCTGGTTGACGTCTTTCGGCGACAGGGCTTGGAAAAGCGGTTTGAAGCCGTTGAACAACGTGGTCAGGTCGAGCGCCGGTTTCGTCTTGTCCGGCGGGATCAACGCGCCGTCGCCGAGCGTCGGGGCCGTTTCGGCGGTGCCGGGGTCGACCGAGAGATAGCGCTGCCCGACCAGGTTGCGGTAGCGGATCACGACCGAGGCCGCGGCGGTGAGCCGGTGGGTCCGGTCGACGGAGAAGGTGACGTCGGCGAGCCGGTGCTCGACCACGCGCACCTCGTCGACCTGGCCGATCCGCACGCCTGCCATCCGGACCTCGTCGCCGGGGTTGACCGAGGTCGCGTCGGTGAAGCGGGCGGTGTAGCCGACCGTCGTACCCACGCCCGAGTTCGCGATTGTGATCGCCAAAACCGCGGTGGCGCACACGGTGACGACAAAGAAAAGCAACCCCTTGAACGCAGGTCCCGCGACGCTCCTCATCGGACAGTCACCTCCGTTCCGCGCAGTGCCGGCCCGATGAGGACACTGCTCCAATCCGGGACTTCTCCCAACGAGGGCCGTAAAAGTTCGGCGACCAGCTGCCGCTCCCCCGGCGAGTTCGCCGGGCCGAGATCGCCTCCCGGGGCCGCGCCGCCGCCGTAGCACTTCGGGCCGCCGGTCGCGTCGTAGCGCGGGCTGTCGCGGCCGGGCACGTACTTGTCGCGCGGGTCCTGCACGGTCAGCGTCACGTGCAGGCCCGGTTCGTTCGTTCCCTTGCCGAGCGCTTTCTCCATCAGCGGTTTGAGCCGGTTGACGGCGTCGAACAGGCACGGGAACTCGGGCGAGTACCGCGACAGCAGCTCCAGCGACGGCCGGCTCGCAGCGGACACTCCGATGAGGTTGTCCGCGTTCTTCCGCAGGAAATCGTTCAGGTTCCCGGCTGCCCCGGTCACGCTCGAGTAGAGACTGCCCAGGTCGGCGCGAGTGTCCACAATGGTCTTCGCGGTAGTCGACAAATCGCTCAAGGCCTGGAGGATGTCCGGCGCCGCGCCGGTGTAGACGTCGGCGGCGTCGGCGAGTCCGGTGATGTCCGCCTTGAACTGCGGCAGCAACGGGTTCAGCTTGGCCAGCAGGTCCTGCAGCTGCACGATGCTGTCGCCGAGCGGTTTCCCGCGGTTGTCGAGGGCGAGCGAGATCGCGCCGAGCGAGCTGTTCAGCTTCTCCGGCTGGACCGCCCGCAGCAGCGGCAGCAGATCGCCCAGCACGCGCTCCAGTTCGATCGCGTTGGCCGAGCGGTCCTGCGTGATGACGTCGCCCGCACGCAGCGCGCCGACCGGGCGAGCGGGCAGCACGAGGTTGACGTACCGCTCGCCGAACACCGTCTTCGGCAGCAGCCGCGCGGAGACGTTGCCCGGCAGCTGCCCGATCTTCGCCGGGTCGAGGGCCAGGTCGATCTCGGCTCCGGACGGCGTGCTGCGCACCGCCCGGACCTCGCCGAAGGGCACCCCCTTGACCTTCACCTCGGCCGTCGGCGCGAGCTGGCTGCCGACCCGGTCCGCCTCCAGCGTGACCAGCACCGAGTCGTCGAAATCCTTGTCGTAGATCGCCACCGCGAGGTACCCGAGCAGGGCGAGCACGCCGAGGAACGCGACCCCGGCCAGCTGCGTGGCCGCCCGGTTCATCCGGACACCTTGACCGTGGTGGTCGCGCCCCAGATCGCGAGCGAGAGGAACAGGTCGAGCACGCTGATCAGCACGATGGACGTCCGCACGGCCCGGCCCACCGCGACGCCGACGCCGGCCGGTCCGCCGCTCGCGCGGTAACCGTAGAAACAGTGCGTGAGGATCACGCCGACGCTGAAGACCAGCACTTTCCCGAAGGACCACAGCACGTCGCCCGGCGGCAGGAACAGCGTGAAGTAATGGTCGTAGGTGCCGCCGGACTGTCCGAAGAAGACGACCGTGGTCAGCCGGGAGCCGAGGTAGGAGATCAGCAAACCGATGACGTACAGCGGGATGATCGCGACGAACCCGGCGACGATCCGCGTCGTCACCAGGTACGGCATGCTCCGCACGGCCATCACCTCGAGCGCGTCGATTTCCTCGGAGATCCGCATCGCGCCGAGCTGGGCGGTGAACCCGCTGCCCACCGTGGACGAAAGCGCGAGCCCGGCGACGAGCGGCGCGATCTCCCGGGTGTTGAAGTACGCGGTGAGGAAGCCCGTCATCGCCGAGATGTTGATCTGGTTGAGCGCGCTGAATCCCTGCAGCCCCACCGTGACGCCGGTGAACACGCACAGCCCGACCATCACGCCGATCGTGCCGCCGATCACCGCAAGCGCGCCGCTGCCGAACGTCACCTCGGCCAGCAGCCGCACGACCTCGCGCGAGTAGCGGGTCACCGCGAGCGGGACGGCCGCGAGCGCGCGGACGTAGAACAGCAGCTGGTCGCCGAGGTCGAACAGCTTGTCGCCGGGCTTGCTGAGGTTGACCACTCAGGTTCCCTTCGCCGGAACGAGTTGCAGGTACAGGGCGGTCAGCACGGTGTTGACGAAGAACAGCAGCAGGAACGTGATGACGACCGACTGGTTGACGACGTCGCCGACCCCCTTCGGCCCGCCCTTCGGGTTCAGGCCGCGGTAGGACGCCACCACCCCGGCGAGGAAGCCGAAGATGACCGCTTTCACCGAGCTGGCAACGAGATCGGACAGCTGCGCGAGCGCGTTGAAGCTGGCCAGATAGGCCCCGGGAGTGCCGCCCTGGACGATGACGTTGAAGAAGTAGCCGCCGAGCACGCCGACCACGCTGACCAGTCCGTTGAGCAGGACGCAGGCGAGGACCGCCGCCTGCACGCGCGGCACGACCAGGCGCTGGATCACCGAAACGCCGAGCACCTCCATCGCGTCGATCTCCTCGCGGATGGTGCGCGCACCGAGGTCGGCGCAGATCGCGCTGCCGCCCGCGCCGGAGATGATCAGCGTCGTGACGATCGGGCTGGCCTGCTGCACGACGGCCAGCACGCTCGCCGCGCCGTTGAACTGCTGCGCGCCGATCTGGCTGGTGAGCGAGCCGAGCTGCAGCGAGATCACCGCGCCGAAAGGGATGGAGACGAGGATCGCCGGCGAGATGGACACGCTGGCGATGAACCAGAACTGCTGGACGAATTCCCGGACCTGGTAGGGACGGCGGAACATCGCGAGGATGATGTCCAGCCCCATCGCGCACATCCGGCCGAACTCGCGCAGGCCGCTCGCCGCCCGTTGCGGGAGCTGGGTCAGCAGGGTCGTCACGGCGCCGTCCCGCACCCGTTCGGGCCCGAGCTGCCGACGCAGCGGAGCACCAGATCGGTCGTCAAAGTGTTGCCCGGCCCGGAAACCAGCCCGGTGAACAAGCGGCTGTAGTCCTCATGGCCGACGCAGCCGGCGAACGGCGGCGTCGTGAAGGTGGTCGTCACCTTCGCCGGCGGCGCGGGGAAAGCCAGCGGCAGCAAGGCTTTCAGGGTCACCTCGGCGGGCTGGGCGGTGCGGCAGTCCGGGCCGACGTCGAGCGGCTTGCCGTCCACTTTGACGTTCGACAGCTTCACGAAGACCTTCGCGGTGACCTCGGAATCGGCGCAAAGGTTGGTCCCCGTCTGCTTGCAGTTGGTGTCCTTGCCGGTCAGCACCTGGGTGGTGCCGGTGACGTCGCCGTCCGGGACGAGTTCGACCGTGCCGGTGGCGGGCATGAAGCGGAAGGCGACGAAATAGCTTTCGGTCACGGGGATGCTGAGCTTGCCGGTCAGCGGCACGCGGCCGCTGAGGCCGAGCAGGGCGCCGTCGAACCGGCCCTGCGGAAAGCTGATGTCCGAACCCAGCTTCGCGACGTGGCTGGTGGTGGGCTGCTGTGCGTCGCCGACATAGAACCCGACGGGGAAATTGACGGCCGCGGGCGCCGGTGCCGGCGCGTCGTCGCCGGGCGCGGCTTGCGCGGAGCCCAGCGAGAACGCGGCCAGCACCAGCACCAGCGGCAGCGAGAACCGGGTCAGCGCAGACATTCGGACTTCCTCATCGAAGGCGATCCTTTCCGAAGCTAATGCCGATTCTCGTTGCCGCACAAGGATTTTCGCGTTCTTGTCACGCCGGTCGGCGTTTTCGCGGGACGAATTCGCTTCCGGGTGAGCGTCACGTCCAGTTTGCTGCCCGGGCCGGAGGCGAGATCGGTGATCAGGCCGGTCAGGAAACCGCAGCCGGTGAATGCCGGAATGGCGTAGGTCGCGGTCAGCTTGCCGCCCGCGGCGGGGTCGAACCCGGACGCCGACGCGAGCGGCACTTGAGCCGGAGTTTTCGTGCGGCAGGAGTTCGAGGTCATGACCGGGAAGCCGAGCAGGCGCACTTTGGCGAGCCGGACGTCCACCTTCGCGTTCGCCTTGGCCGTCCCGTTGGCGAAGGTGCCGTCGATCGCGCCTGCCTGGCTCAGCTTGACCGTCGCGGAGGCGGGGAGGAAGCCGAACAGCCGGAAGTGCACGTCCGACGCGGGCAGGGCGAACCGGGCGTCGAACGTGCCCGCGGCCGCGTCGAGCTTCGCTTCGAGCTTGCCGGGGCCGAGCGGCAGGGTGGCGTGCAGTTGCTTGAGCGTGGTTTTGCCGCGGAGCGAGTAGGTGAAGGAGGTGCTGCCCGGCGGCGTCGTGGTGGGCTGGGTCGGCTGGGTGGTCGGTTCCGTGGATTGGGTCGGGGACGTCGGCTGGGTCGGGGACGTCGGCGTGGTTGGTTCGGTGGAGGAGGTCGGCGAGGTCGGTTGCGTCGAGGACGTGGGCTGGGTCGGCTCGGTCGGCGAGGTTGGTGAGGTTGGCGAGGTGGGCTGGGTCGGCTCGGTGGACGACGTCGGTTGGGTCGGGGACGTGGGCTGCGTCGGTTCTGTGGAGGACGTTGGCTGCGTCGAGGAAGTGGGCTGCGTCGGTTCCGTGGACGACGTCGGCTGGGTGGGCGAAGTCGGCTGCGTCGACGTGGGCTCGGTCGGAGACGTCGGCAGAGTGGGCTCGGTGGACGACGTCGGCGAGGTCGGCGAGGTCGGCTCGGTGGACGAGGTCGGCTCGGTGGACGAGGTCGGCACGGTCGAGGAGGTCGAGGAAGCCGGGGAGGTCGGCGTCGTCGTGCCGCCGCCGGGCTTGATCTCGAAGGTGCCCAGCTGCTGGTTCTGGCCGGGGACGACGACGCAGTCCGAGGTGAACGTGCCGAGGTCGGTGGGCTGGCCGGACGCGGTGCGCGGGGTCATCGTCGTGCTGAAGTTCCCGACGGTCACCGACGCGGTGCCCGCGCTGGGGAACGTCACGGCCGGGGCCTGGCCGCTGGTTTTGACGTGGAACGCGCCGGAGGGCGGCACCGGCGTCGAGGGGATCGTGAGCGGCAGACCGAGGTTCAGCGTCTTGTCGACGGGATACTTGAGCTGGGCCGCCGCCTTGGCCGAACCGTCGAGGGTCGTGGCGCCGACCAGCGCGAGGCCTTCGGTCGCGGTCTCCGGGACGGTGACGTCCACGTCGAACTTGATCGGCGTGGACGCCGAACCCGCGACCGCGTTGTCCGGCAGATTGGTGTCGATCTTCACCGCGAGCACCTGGTCGCCGATGAGCGGGAACGGGCAGGTGTAGTTCAGGGTCAGGCTGGCCGGCGCGGCTTGCGACAGCCCGGCCCCGGCCAGCGTGGCGGCCGCCGCGGCGCTCGCGACGGTCAGGGCGGCCAGCGCACCGGCCGCTTTTCTCGACTTCCACGGAAACTTCACGGCTCGCCACCTCGGGGAATCGGGACAATGTTTCCGGAAAATACCGCCGCGATTGCCCGCACACCACCTCCCGGACATTTCTTTGTCACGCCAGCCGGAATTCCTTGCCAGAAAAGGGTAACCTGGCTCATGACTTGTCACGCGCGTGCTATTCGCCGTGCGGAAAACTGTTACGCCGGGGATAGCGGGCGACCGGATTCTTGCTTTTCCCGGCGGCGGCTCGTTACCTTTTCCGGGAATGGGAAGGAGCGGCCATGCGCCCGCCGGTCATCGCCGTGACGGACCTCGTGAAGAAGTACCGCGAAGTCACCGCGCTCGCGGGGATCAGCCTCGCCGTCGCCCCCGGGACGGTGCTCGCGGTCCTCGGGCACAACGGAGCCGGGAAAACCACGCTGATCGACATTCTCAGCACGCGGATCCGGCCGAGTTCCGGCACCGCCCGGGTGTGCGGGCACGACGTCGTCCGGCGCGGGCGCGCGATCCGGCGGCGGATCGGGGTCACCGGGCAGTTTGCCGCGGTCGACGACGCGTTGTCCGGACGCGGGAACCTGCTGCTGATCGCGCGGCTGCTGGGTGCGAAACCGGCGCAGGCGCGAGCGCGCGCCGCCGAACTGATCGCGTCGTTCGGGCTCGAGGACGCGGCGGACCGGCCCGCCGGGACCTACTCCGGCGGCATGCGGCGGCGGCTCGACCTGGCCGCCGGACTGGTGGGCGCGCCGGAAGTGCTGTTCCTCGACGAGCCGACCACCGGGCTCGACCCGGTGAGCCGGTCCGCGTTGTGGAGCGTCGTCGAGGAGCTGGCCGCGCGCGGCACCACGATCGTGCTGACCACCCAGTACCTCGAAGAGGCGGACCGGCTGGCCGACCACGTCGTCGTGCTCGGGCTCGGGCGCATCACCGTCTCCGGCACGCCCGCCCAGCTCAAAGCGCGACTCGGCAGCCGCACCGCGACGCTGACCCTGGGCAGCGAACTCACCGTGCGGCGCGCGGTGGACGCGGTGTCCCGCCTCGGTCTTTCAGCGGGCCGCGCCGGGCTGACGCTGACCGTCCGGCTGCGCGGGCCTGGCGACATCACGATGCTGGTGCGCGCACTCGACGCGGCCGAAGCTCCGCTGCGGGACCTGACGGTGACCGAGCCGACGCTCGACGACGTATACCTGTCCCTGCACACGACAGCGGCAACCTCGTGACGCAATCCCGCCACCGCGCACCGGCCGCGGTCCTCGCCGATCCGCCGAGGTGGCCCGAAACCACCTTCTGGACCCAGGTCCGCGTACTCGCCGCCCGCTCACTGCGCACCGCGTTCGGCGACTGGCGGCTGGTTTTCTTCGGCTTGCTGCAACCGGTGGTCCTGCTGCTGCTCTTCAGCCAGGTGTTCAGCGGCGTCGGCGCGTTGCCGAGTGTCGCGGCCTATCAGGGATACGTGAATTTCCTGGTGCCCGCGACGCTGGTCAACATCTCGATGACGACCGCGATGAGTTCGGGCGCGGGCCTGCTCGCGGAGATCTACAGCGGGTTCACCGCGCGGCTGCGCTGCCTGCCGATCTCGCTGTTCTCGGTGCTGGTGGCCCGCACCCTCGCCGATTCCGCGCGGCTGTGCGTGCAACTGGTCGTGACCTCGGCCGCGAGCGTGCTGTTCCTCGGCTTCCGCCCGGCCGGCGGGGTGCTCGGGCTCAGCCTGGCCCTGGTGCTGACGCTGGTCGTGGGTTGGTGCTTGAGCTGGGTGTTCGTCGCGATCACGACGTGGCTGCGCAAGGCCGAGACGCTTCAGGCCGCGTCGTTCGTGGTGATGTTCCCGCTGATGTTCTCCTCCAGCGCGTACATGCCGCTGGACTCGATGCCGCAGTGGGTCCGCGCGGTGTCGGCGGTCAACCCGCTGACCTACGCGATCGACGCGACCCGAGCGCTGGCCCTGGCCCGTCCGGTCGGCTGGTCGGTCGCGGCAGCACTGGCGATCGCGGCGGTGGCTGCGGTGGTGGGGAGTACGTTGGCTGCGCGGACGTTTCGCGACCGAAGCTAACCCGCCTGCACCAACGCCTCCAGCCGAGACGCAGCCTCCGGCGCGCCCCCAGCCGCCGCGAACGACGCGCCGATCCGCGCCGCACCCGCGCGATACTCCTCGGCCGACTCCACCGCCGCACGGATGTCGGCAGCGCGAGCACGATCGAAACGCACCCGAATCCCCGCCTGCGCCGCGACAACCTGCTGAGCCAGCATCGACTGGTCATCACGGATCGGAGCGAGCACCAGCGGCAACCCGGCCGCCAAGGCTTCGCACACCGTGTTGTGTCCGCCGTGGCAGACCACGACCGACGCCTGCGCGAACACCTCGACCTGCGGGATCCGCCACGCCAGCGCGACTTCCTCGCTCTCCAGCGTGCCGGTCGGGTCGACGACCAGCCCCTGGACGTGCGGCATTCCGGCCAGCGCGGCGACGCTCTCGGCGAGAAACCGCTCTCCCGCCGAAGCATTCGACGTGCCGAGAGTCACCACCACGAGCGGTCGAGTGTCCACAAAGGACCGCGCGAACCCGTTGGGGGAAGCGGGAAGCACCGGGCCGACGTAACAGACCGGCGCGGAAACCCGTGGCCGCCCGGCCAGGGCGCGGGTCGTGAACGCCAGCACCAGGTGCGGGGAGAACCGCAGGTCGGCGACGCGGGCTCCGTGCCGTGCGCACAATCCCGTCTGAAGCCCGGCCACCCACGACGCGATCCTCGGCATCGAGGCGAGCGGATCGGCCAGTTCGGTGGACGTCGAGGCGGACGTCGCCCACGGCAGCCCGCGGCGGGCGGCGACCAGCGGGCCCGCCAGCGCCTGCTGGTCGGCCACGACGACGTCGGGGCGGAAAGCGTCGACGGCGAGCTGGACGCCGGGAACCATCGCGTCCGCGAGCGGGACCAGATAGGACTCCCAGAGGTACTTCAACGCGGCGAACCCGCGCAGCTCCGGAGGCCGCAGCGCCACCGAAAACGGCCGGGAGTCGCCCGCCGCGAACACCTGTCCGGCGACCAGTCCGGACACCCCCGGCGAGGGCCCGCACCAAGCCACCTCGTGGCCGCGCGCGGACAGCTCCTCGGCCACCCCGCGCAGCGGCGCGATGTGCCCGGCCAGCGGCGGGACGACGAGCAGGAACCTCATGCCGAATGCCGTCCGATCCATTCCAGCACCAGCTTGCGCACCTCGCGATGCTGTTCCACGAGCACCGAATGCCCCTGCCCTTCGAACACGTGCAGTTCGCCGCGCGGCAGCATCGAGGTGAGCGCTTCGAGATCGTCGGCCTGGTAGCCGTGGCTGCCCAGCACGGACAGCACCGGGCAGCCGATCGCCGCCACCTGTTCCCAGGAGAGCAGCGGCCCGAGCGGGACCTCCTCGGCCATTTTCGTGGACGTGATCCGCTCGGCGGCCAGCCGCGCCAGCCGCCGGTGGTGTGCGCTGAAGTTCGCCTCGATCCAGTCGAAACTCTCCTCCTCCTGGAGGAATCGCACGGTGTGCGCGAGGATTTCGCTCATTTTCCCGGCCCACGCCTCGGTCGCGGGCTCCGACTCGATGCACACGATGCTGCGGACCCGCGACGGGTTGGCGACCGCGTAGCTGTAGGCGAGCGTCCCGCCGAAGCTGTTGCCCACCAGGTGCACCGGCTGCTCGACGCCGAGCTGGCCCAGCAGGTCGTCGAGGTCGGCGACGAAATCGGCCAGCGTGTAGCCGCGCACCGGCCGCTCGGTCTTGCCGTGGCCGCGCAGGTCGTAGCTGATCACGTCGATGCCCGCGGCCGCGACCGGGGGCGCGAGCGTCAGGTAGAAGCTCGCGAGGCTGTCGGTGCCCATGCCGTGCAGGAACACCACGGTCTCGGCACCGCCCGCGCGGACGAGCTGCACGTTGGTGCGCAGCCCGTTCACCGTCATCGTGGGCACGTGCGCTCCCCCACGAACCGGGCGATGTCGCCGACGGTCAGCCCGATGACGTCGTCGAGGTCCTTCTCCGCCAGGTACTCGGCGAGGTTGACGTCCTCGCCGAAGTGCTCGGCCAGGATGCTCGCGAAGGTCACCAGGTCGATGCTTTCCAGCTGCAGGTCTTCGTGGAACGTCGTGTCGGGCGTGATCTCGGCGCCGAGCACGTCGGCGTCGCCGACCAGCTCGCCGAGCAGTTCCGCGACGACGTCGAAGACAGCCGAGGCGTGGTCGATGGTCATGTCGTGCTCCTGAGTTGTGCGATGGCGGTGTCCCCGTTCAGCTCAACGGCGACGGCGAGGTCGAGCAGTTCGCGACCACGACCGGACACCCGGCCGTCGGCGTGCACGCGGATCTCGGCCGGGTAAATCTCGCGCGCGGCGACAATCGGCCAACGGTCCGTGACGCGCACGCGACGAGCCGCGCGGTCGCACGGAAACCGCACATCCCGCCAACCCTCGACGAAGGTCATGTCGTGCTCCTGAGTTGTGCGATAGCGGTGTCCCCGTTCAGCTCAACGGAAACAGCGAAACGAGGCAGCTCCCGACCCCGACCGGACACCCGGCCGTCGGCATGCACGCGGATCTCGGCCGGGTAAATCTCTTCGGCCAACTCCGCGCGGACGGCGTCCTTCGCCGCGATCCGGGTCAGCAGCCAGCCACGCTGCTCGCGCGGTGACACCGCGGCGAATTCGGCCCGTTCCTCGGCCGCGAGGTAGACACCGGCGTAGATCTCGCGCGCGGCGACAGTCGGCCAGCGGTCAGTGACGGACACGCGACCGCCGTCCAAGCGCTCCGAAAGCAGGTGCTGGTGGGGGAAGGCGTAGACGCGATGGGCCGCGCGGTCGCACGGGAACCGGACGTCCCGCCAGCCCTCGACGGTCGCGAGCACCTGGCCGTCGCGCACCAGTTCGGCGTCCATTTCCAGCACGTCCGGCCGGGGCAGCCGCGTTCGCACCAGGCAGTCGACCCGGGTGCCCGGTCCGGGTTCCGCGGCGTGCCAGGTGATCCGGCCGATCGAGCGGGGGAAGGCGAGCAGATCGTCGGACCGGGTCGCCATCAGCCAGCAGCCCAGCAGCTGGCCCACGTTGTCGAGCAGCCCGCCGGGAGCGGACGGCACCACCAGCTCGCCCCGGATGTGCTGTTCGCCGAGACCGGTCAGCCGGGCCAAGCCTTGGTACGCCGGGCCGTGGAACATCTCGCGGCGTGCGTAGATTTCGGCCGCGGCCAACGGCGGCGGGGTTTCCGGCGCTGGAATCCGCGCGCGGGGCGGCGGTGGCCGGTACGCGCCCAGCTCGACGGTCAGCAGTGCGTACGGTCCGATCTCGACAGTCACCTGGTCGCCCCGGCGGCTGAGCGACAGCGGCACCTGCTGGGCCGGAGCGGCGATCAGCCACCGCGAGAACACCGCGTCGCGCACTGTGGCCGCGGTCGTGCCCGGCCACGTCCGTTCGACGGCCCGGCAGGCGAGGTCCACCAGCGTGGTCGCGGGCACCACCGGGCGGAAGTCGGTCTCGTCGGGCCAGTCGTCGCGCTGCCGGAAGAACCGGTGGTCGCGCAGGTACGGCATCGCGGCGAGCGATACGTCCACAGTGGACTCGACCGGACGCTGGACCGCAGCCGCGACGACGTCCGCCGCGCTCTGGCAGGTCTGGTCGAGCAGCGCGCGGAACTCCGCGGCGATCGCCTCGGGCGTCCCCGGGGGCAGCTCCGGCAGGCTCCGGTCTTCGAGCAGCCCGCGCGCCCGTTCCCCGAGTGTCAGCAGCGGACGCCCGGTGTTCAACCGGATCCGCCGCGGCTCTGCGGCCGCGAAGTCGGGTGCGCCGCCTTCGGTCCACAAGGCCGTCGCGACCCGGCGGAGTTGAGCGAGCCCGGAGCGGGTACCGGATCCGGCGGCGACGACCAGGTGCCGCCGGTCGCCGAGCGTGTCGGCGACGAACGAGCCCAGCTGCCCGGCGCCGACCTGGACGAACACGCGGAATCCGGCCTGATGCAGCGACTCGGTCAGCTCGCGGAAGCGGACCGGGCGCACGAGGTGCTCCAGGTACAGCCGGCGGATCGCGTCCGGTTCGGCGGGATAGGGCCGCGCGGTGGTGGCCGACCACACCGGCACCGCCGGTTCGCACAGCTCCAGCTCCGCCGCGAGCCGAGTGAACGGCTCCAGGTGCGGCCGCAGCAACGGCGTATGGAAACCGGATCGGAACGGCAGCGTCCGGGCCACGATTCCCTTGCTGCGGCACGACTTGGCGAACGCCGCTATCGCGTCCGGCGGACCGCACACGATCGTCTGTTGGGCCGCGTTCTCGTGGGAGACAACGAGATCTTCGGTGAGGAGCTCGGCCGCTCGCCCGGCTGGGCAGCCCAGCACCAGGTAGTCCGCGGCGGGCAGTTCGAATCCTTCCGGCCAGTACCGGTCCAGCAGATCCGGCTCCGGCTGGTACATCCCGGCGGCCTGCATCGCGGTCCACTCGCCGGCGCTGTGCCCGGCGAGCGCGTCCGGGCGGATCGCCAGCCGCCGCAACGCCTGGTCGAGCACGAGCCCCGCCGCCGACACGCTCGCCGCCCGCGCGGGCACGCTCGCGGTCGACCAGTGCGGACGGTCGAGTCCGAAGTGCCGGGCGACATCGGCGAGGCGCGGTTCGGCGTCCGCTTCCAATCCCGGGTACAGGAACACGGTTTTCCCGTGCGGCAGCAGCGGGTCGGCGGTGCACCAGAGGTCGGCGCTGCGCCACGCCCGGCCGGTGGCCGCGACCTTGCCGATCACCTTGCGGGCCATGGCCAGTTTGCGTTCGTCCGGGCCGACGATCCCGATCCGGCACCGCCCGTCCCCCGGCTCCCCCGGCCGGTCGAGGCGCTCCAGCAGTTCCGCCGGCGAGTTCGCGGCCAGCCGCAGCACGCGTTCCGGCTCGGTGACGCGTGCTTTGCGTTTCGGCGCCGGATCCCCAGCCTCCACCACCAGGTGCGCGTTCACGCCGCCGAACCCGAACGCGCTCACCGCGGCCACGCGCGGCAACGCGCCCCACGGCTCGGCTTCGGCCAGCACGCGGAACCGCGTCTTGTCGAGCAACGGGTTCGGGTCGCCGCAGTGCAGCGTCGGCGGAAGCACCTCGTGGTGCAGTGCGAGCGCCACCTTGACCAGCCCGGCGACCCCGGCTGTCGACAGCGTGTGCCCGATCATCGACTTGACCGAGCCGATCACCGCGCGCGGACCGACGGTCGTGCCGAACACCTCGGCGACGGTGGTCAGCTCGGCCGCGTCCCCGGCGGGCGTGGCCGTGCCGTGCGCCTCCAGCAGGCCTATTCCCGCCGGGTCCATTCCGTCCCACGCCCGGCGCAGCGCGAGGGTCTGGCCCGCGACGGACGGGCTGAGCAAGCTCGCGCCCCGCCCGTCGCTCGACGTGCCGCTGCCCCGCAGCACGGCGTACACGCGGTCGCCGTCGCGCCGGGCGTCGGCCAGCCGCTTGAGCACGACGACCGCGGTGCCCTCCCCGATCAGCATTCCGTCGGCACCGCGCGAGAGCGGGCTGATCCGCTGGCTCGGCGACAGCGCGCCGAGCTGGGTGAACAGCGACCAGAGCGTGTCATCGTGCGTTTGGTGCACGCCGCCGGCGAGTACGGCGTCGCAGCGTCCCCTCGCCAGTTCCCCGATCGCCTGGTCGACCGCGACCAGCGACGACGCACACGCGGCGTCGACGGTGTAGGCCGGGCCGCCGAGGTCGAGCCGGTTCGCCACACGGGCCGCGGCGAGGTTCGGCACCAGCCCGGCGGCGGTCTCCGGCCGGAACTCGCCGAGGGTTTCGCGCAACGCCGTGCGCAGCCGGTCGAGCACGTCCGGCCCGGCGGACGGGACCAATTCGCCGACCGTGCGGGCGATCTGCCGGACCGTGCGAACCCGCTGGTCGAATCCTTGCAGCCCCGGCGAAAGATAGCCGCCGCGGCCGAGCACGACGCCGATCCGTTCGGGGTCGCCGAGCCCGCTGAGACCGCCGGCGTCGTCCACTGCGGCCACGGCGACCGCGAGTGCCGTCAGCTGGTCCGGCTCGATCCCGGCCAGCGACGTCGGCGGCACGCCGTGGGCGGCTGGGTCGAATTCGAGAGTGTCCGGAGCGAATCCGCCGCGGCGGCCGTGCGTCCGGTCCGGGGCGGAGCCGGCTTGCCCATGGAACGCCGGGTCGCGACGATCCGCCGGAATCTCGGTGACGGCGTCGGCGCCCTCGACAAGATTCCGCCAGTACTGGTCCACAGTGGACGCTCCCGGGAGGAAAACGCCCATCCCGACGAGCGCGACTGGTTCCTGCCTCACCATAGCGACGCCGTGTACAGGACCGCGCGATCAGTTCCGTAGGCGAGTTCGCGCAACAGAGCCGCGACGCCTTCTCCGGCGTCGAGCAGGGCAACCTCCCGGCGTTCGTACTCGCGGGCCAGCTCCGGCGAAACCATCCCGCTGTGGTCGCCGCCGGGGGCCCACGGTCCCCAGTGGACAGTGACCGCGCGGCCGGGCCAGCTAGTGCTCAGCGCTTCCAGAGCGTCGTTCGCCGCGGCATAGTCGGTCTGGCCGCGGTTGCCGAGCACTGCGGCGATGCTGCCGAAGAACGCGACGAACCCAGGCTCGACGCCGAACTCCGGCAACGCCGAGAGCAACGCGCGTGCACCGTCCACTTTGGTCTCGAACACGGTGCGGAACGACTGTTCGTCCTTGTCCGCCATGAGCTTGTCGTCAATAACGCCCGCGGCGAAGACGACGCCGTCGATCCGGCCGTGCCGCGCGACGAGGTCTTTGACCAGCTGGTGCACGGCGTTCGCGTCACGTACGTCGAGCGGCTGGTACGCGGGGTCGCCGCCCGCAGCCCGGATCTCGTCGAGGGTGCGGCCGATCTCGCGTTGCGCCAGGACGGTCCGCACCTGGCGTTCGATGTCGGCCACCGATCCGCCGCGTCCGGCGAGCACGGCCCGCATCGCGGCGGGATCGGCGGGCAGGTCGTCGGGTTCGCCGGGCCACGGAGTGCGTCCGGCGAGTTCGATCCGGCAGCCGGACTCGGCGAACGCGACCGCCGCGCGGGCGGTGATCCCGCGTGCCCCGCCGACGAGCAGGACCAGGGAATCCGGGCCGAGGTCCAGCGCGGCGAGTTCGCCGCCGCCCGGCCCGGCCCCGGAGTAGGCGATCGACCCGAGCTCCTGAGGCTGCGGCTCGATCGTGAAACGGCCGTCGTGGTCATGGCCGACGACGGACGGGCCGTCGCCGCAGGCTTCGTCGACCAGCACCTTCGCGAGGTCTTGCCCGACCTCGACCAGCCGGGTGGCGCCCTCGCGTTCCAGCGCGGCCGAGCGGACCAGGCCGCGAAGCCCGGCAGCACCCGGCAGCGCCGCGATCACGACATCTCCGTGCAGCGCCTTGAGCCGGGTGAAAACCTCCGGGGCCTCGGTGCCTTCGGCGAGCAGCACGGTGAGGTCGGCGTCCTCGGTGACGACTTTCGCTCCGGCGCAGGCGAAAGCCTCGCGGACCGACGCGTCGTCGCCCAGCACCGCCACGGACTTTCCGCGCAGCCGCGCGGGATCCGGGTCGAGCGGCACCGGCACTCTGGCCAGCCGGTACCGCTTCGGCGCGGCCGCCGCCGGAGCGGGCGACAACCAGCTCTCCAGGTGCGCGGTGAGGGCGTTCGCGGTCCGGTCGCGGCTGAGCTGGTCGGTGCGGTCGTCGGCGGGCAGGCCCAGTTTGCCCAGCAGGGTTCCGGCGATCTCGGTCCGTTTGATCGAGTCGATCGACAGGTCCGCCTCGAGGTCGAGGTCGCCCGCGATCATCTCCGCCGGATAGCCGGTGCGTTCGCTGATCACGCCGATCACTGTCGTCAGCACGTCGGCGGGCGCTGCCTCGATCGCCGCTGGTTCCGGTGCGGCCGCCGGCTCCTCGAGCACCGGGAGGAGGGCCGGGGCGGCTGGCGCGGGTGCGGCGGGCGCGGTGCCCAAGTAGCCGAGCATCACGTCGCGCTGCGCCGCGACAAGTTCGCGGGCGGTGCGCAGGAAGTCGACGACCGCTTGGTCGCGGCTGGGGGCGGGCTCGGTCATCGCGGTGCTCCGTATCCGTCGGGCAGGCGGGAGGGCGGGGGTTTCGGCGCCGGGTGCGCGGACGGACCGGCCGTCGACTGCCCACGCGGTGTCGGCGGGTTCGGGGCGCGACGGCCGGACCAGCCGTTCGGTGCGGACGGCGACGCCCGCTTGCGCGAGGCGGGACAACGCGGTCAGGAATCCGTTGAGGCCAGGTCCGCACGCGACCGCGGTGTGCGGGAGGTCCCCGAGGATCTCCCCCACCAGCGCGGTCAGCACCCGGCCGGGCCCGACCTCGACGAACGTCCGCGCGCCCGCCGCGTACATCGATTCGATCTGGTCGAGAAACCGCACCGGTGCGCCGATCTGCGCCGCGAGTTCGCCGCAGACGTCGCCTTCGTACGGTTGCGCCATCCGGTTCGACCACACCGGCAACCGAGGCGCGGAGAGGTCTTCCTCGGCAAGCGCCGCCGCGAAGGCGTCGCCAGCTCCGGCGACCAGCGGGCTGTGGAACGCGCAGGCCACCGGGATCCGCTTGGCCGCGATACCGGTCTCGCGCAGCCGCCGGATCGCGCGTTCCACCGCGGGGACCGGCCCGGACAGAACGCTTTGCTCGGGTGCGTTGTGGTTGGCCACCACGACGTCCGGGCCGATCAGGGTCGAGGTGAGGACGTCGCGCGACGCCTTCACCGCGGCCATCGTGCCGGGTGCGGCGACGTCGGCGATGGCCTTCGCCCGGGCCCGGCTGAGCCGCACGAGGGTCGCGGTGTCGAACGCGCCCGCGACCGACAGCGCGACCAGTTCGCCGTAGCTGTGCCCGCCGAGGAAGTCCGGCCGCACGCCGACTTGGTCCAGCAGCCGCGCCACCGCGGTTTCGACCAGCCCCAGCGCGGGCTGCGCGACGCGCGTGTCGGTCAGCGCGTTCTCTTGCGCCGCAACGGAATCAGGGTCGAAGGCATTCGGCGGGAAAGCGGTTGCGGCGACGTCGGGGGCGAGGCGCAGGACGTCGGACAGTTCGGGGAAGTGCACGAACAGCTCGGCGAGCATGCCGACGCGCTGGCTGCCCTGGCCGGGGAACAAGAACGCGACTTTGCCGGGATCAGCCGCGCTCGGGGCGATGCCGGCGAGGGTCTCCGCGGTTCCGGCAGGCCAGTCGCGGAGCCCGTGCCGCCGGTCGGGAGCGACTGGGCCCGCCCCGAGCACGGCGTGGAAATTCGTACCGCCGAAACCGAACGCGCTCACTCCGGCCAGCCGCGCCGGATCCGCCCACGGCCGGGCCGAGGTGGTGAACGTGAACGGGCTGGCCGCCGGGTCCCAGGCCGTGGTGGGCTTGGCCAGGTGCAGCGTCGGCGGGACGACCTCGTGCCACAGCGCGAGCGCGGCCTTGATCAGCCCGGCCAGCCCGGCCGCGCACTTCGTGTGGCCGATCTGGCTCTTGACCGAACCGAGCGCGCAGGAGCCCGGCGTGGCCCCGGACTCGGCGAAGAAGCTCGTCAAAGTGCGCAGTTCGGTCGCGTCGCCGACGACCGTTCCGGTGCCGTGCGCCTCCACCAGCCCGACGTCCGCCGGGGACACCCCGGCGTCGCGGTAGGCCCGTTCCAGCGCGCGAGCCTGCCCTTCCGGACGCGGCGCGGTGAGCCCCAGCGCCTTCCCGTCGCTCGCCGCGCCCACCCCCTTGACCACGGCGTAGATCCGGTCGCCGTCGCGTTCGGCGTCGGCGAGCCGTTTGAGCACCAGGCAGGCGACGCCCTCGCCGAGCGCGATGCCGTCGGCGGACGCGTCGAACGGACGGCACCGCCCGGTCGGCGACAACGCGCCGGCGGCGGTGAACATCAGGTAGTCGTGGATGCCGTTGTGCAGGTCGACCGCCCCGCACAGCACGAGCGAACTGGTTCCGCTGCGCAGTTCCTTCACCGCGAGATCCAGTGCGGCCAGCGAGGATCCGCAGGCGGCGTCGACGGTGTAGTTCGCGCCGCCGAGGTCGAGCCGGTTGGCGATCCGGCCGGAGATGACGTTGGCGAGCGTGCCGGGGAAGGTGTCCTCGGTCGGTTCGGGCAGCTGGTCCCGGAGTTCGCTCGGAACCTCCTCGAAGTAGCCGTCGAGCAGCGAGCGCAGCGTGCCCGCGTTCGCGAGGTCGCCGCCTGCCTCGGCGCCGAAGACGACGCTCGTGCGTTCCCGGTCGAACTCCCGGTCTTCGTACCCGGCGTCGGCCAGCGCGCGGCGCGCGGTCTCCAGCGACACGAGCTGCGCCGGGTCGATGCTGCTCATCGCGGACGGCGGAATGCCGTAGTCCAGCGGGTCGACCGGCAGCGGCGGCAGGAAACCGCCCCACTTCGACGTCGACTGTCCGAAGTAGACTTCCGGATCCCAGCGCTCGGGCGGCACCTCGGCGACCGAATCCTCGCCGCGCAGGATGTTCGACCAGAACGCTTCGAGATCAGGCGCGCCCGCGAAGGTACCGGCCATGCCGATGACGGCGATGTCACGGCTCGCCGTCTCCGTCTCTTCGACGGGGCGCGCGAATGTCCGTCCCGAGGAGACTTCGGCGTGCAGTTCCGCGATCGTGGTCCGGCGGTCGCGCAGCACGGCGACCTCCCCGGCCATGTACATCCCGTCGGCGAGCTGGGTCTGCGCGCTCAGCCGCGTTCCGTCGCGGCGCACGCCCTTGCTGGCGATCCGCGACCGTCCGGTGTTCAGCTCCTCGAGCCGTTGCCAGGCCTGCCGCGCGGGCACGTCGGTCAGGTCTGCCTTGAGCTGCTGGAACTCCGTCGTGTACGGGCTGAGCAGGCAGCGCGTGCGATGGCCCGGCGCGGTTTCGAGGGTGACAGTGGTGTCGGCGGCGAGCACGCATTCCTGGAACAGCCGAGTGATCGCGCCGTGCTGCACGGCTTCCTTGGTGAAGAGGTAGGCGGTGCCCAGCAAAACGCCCGCACCGTCGAGCGGCGCGGCCATCGCGGCGACCATCGCGGCCGAACGGGCGTCGTGGATCCCGCCCGCGAACAGCACCTCGACGTCCTTCTCCCCCGCCAGGACAGCCAGCTGCTCTTCCCACAGCTCGAAGCTCGACCGCGGTCCGACGTGGCCGCCGCATTCGGCTCCCTCGAACACGAACCGGCGCACCCCGGCGTCGAGGTACTGGCGGAGCAGGATCGGCGAGGGAATGTGCAGGAAGGTCGCGATGCCCTCGGCTTCCAACGCCTTGGCCTGCCCCGGTTTCCCGCCCGCGATCAGCACGCAGCGCGGCCGGGCGGCCCGGATCGCGGCGAACTGCTCGGCGCGCAGGTCGTCGGGGACGAAGCCGAGGATGCCCGCGCCCCACGGCCGGGTGCCGAGCCGTTCGGCGGTGCCGCGCAACAACTCGGCCGTGCGCGCGCCGTTCGCGGTAGCCACTGCGATGAACGGAAACCCGTCCGCGTCCGCGACCGCGGCGGCGAACGCGGGCTGGTCGCTGACGCGCGTCATCGGGCCTTGCACGATCGGCAGCGCGGTGCCCAGCGTGCGGCACAGCCGGTCGCCCAACGCTGCCGAGGGCAGCTCCGCGCCGATGACCCGACGGACGCTGGCTTCCGTCGCGGACGGCAGGAGCACCCCCGCCGCGCCGCCCGCGAGCGCGCCCACCGCCGTCCGCTCTCCGGCCGCGCGGCCCCACACCGGGATGTCGAACCTGCCGAGAAGCTGTTGCAGCAGAACGAAATCGCTCAACTCGCCGACCCCGGCGACGAGTCCCAGCGCACCGCCGCGGACCGCTTCGGCGGCGGTTGCCGCGTCGGTCACCTCGGCGAGCGCGCCCTGCCACGGCGCTTTCGTCCGGATCGCGAAGGCCGCGCCCGCGGGCAGCGGACCGTCCGTGCGCACGCCGTAGGGCACGCGAACCCGGGCCGCGACCAGGTGCAGCTCGACCGGGTCGGCCCCGTCGAGCACGCCCAGCCCGCCGCCGCGCGCGACGGCCGCCACCGTGTCGGGATCGCCGACGCCCAGGCACCGCAGCCGTCGAGCGTGCGACGGCGGGACGAGCTCGACCATCGGCTGACCTCCTGTACCGGGATGGGCAGTGGTGCGCGGACGATCGCCGCGGAACCGTTTACAGCAATAACGCATGGGCTGCGGAAAACGCAATACCGGCCGGGAATAATTGCCGCGGAGCGTACCATCGACCCCCTCGCCGTGCTAATGTCCGAAACCGTGGACCGACCCCTCATCAAGCCGCTGAGCAGGGCTTTTATCATGCGAATGACAGTCCGGAAATACACTTTGCTCACCCCGGTAACACTGTCGCCGAAAATAGTGGAGAACAGGTGGAACTGATCGGACGGGTAGTCGTGCTCACCGGCGCGGCGCACGGAATCGGCGCCGCCATGGCCCGCAGATTCGCCGCCGAGGGCGCGAGCGGGGTGGTCGTGTCCGACCTCGACGCGGACGGCGCCGAACGCGTGGCGGCCGGGATCCGGGACGCGGGCGGGCGGGCCGTCGCGGCGGTGACCGACGTGACGTCCAAAAAGGACTTGAAAGCGCTGGTCGCGGGCGCGCGAGCCGAGTTCGGGCCGGTGGACCTGTTCTGCGCCAACGCGGGCGCCGCGTTCGGCACCGGCGTGCACGCCGCGGACGAACAGTGGGCGAAATCCTGGGAAATCAACGTGATGCAGCACGTGCACGCCGCGCAGGCGGTGCTGCCCTCGATGCTCGCCCGCGGCGAGGGCTGCCTGCTGCTCACCGCGTCGGCCGCCGGCCTGCTCGGCGTGCCGGGCGACGCGCCGTACTCGGTCACCAAGCACGCGGCCGTCGCGCTGGCCGAATGGCTCGCGATCACCTACCGGCCGCGCGGGGTGCGGATCAGCGCGCTGTGCCCGCTCGGCGTGCGCACCGCGCTGCTGGAGCCGGGTCTCGCCGCGGGCCACCCGGCCGCGCTGGCGATCGCGGCCGCCGCGCCGCTGCTCGAACCCGAGGACGTCGCCGACGCCGTCGTGCGCGGGCTCTCCCGGGACGAATTCCTGATCCTGCCGCACGAAACGGTGCGGGACACGTTCGCCCGCAAAGCCAGCGCGGTGGACGCGTGGATCACCGAGATGGCCGCCCAAGGAGGCTGAAGTGGAATACCGCAGGCTCGGCACCAGCGGCCTCGCCGTCAGCGAAATCGCCTACGGCAACTGGTACAACCACCACGCCCCCGGCTGCGTCGCCGCGGCGCTGGACGCGGGCGTCACGACGTTCCACACGGCAGCGGCCTGGGACGGCGGCGCCGCGGAAGCCGCTTTCGGCACGGCGTTCGCCGGCGCCCGCCGCGACGATCTGGTCTTGTGCACCGGGGTGTTCTGGCCCGAAGGCCCCGGGCCCAACGACGCCGGGCTGAGCCGCAAACACGTGATCGCGTCCCTCGAAGGCTCGCTGCGGCGGCTGCGCACCGACTACATCGACGTCTACCAGCTCTTGAGATTCGACTACAAGACACCGGTCGCGGAGACGTTCCTGGCTCTGTCGGACCTCGTGCGGCAAGGCAAAGTGCGCTACGTCGGCACCGCGGAGTGGACGGCGGACCAGTTGGCGCAGGCAGCCGAGGCGGCCGCACGGTACGACGTGCCGCTGATCTCGAACCAGGCGCATTACTCGATGCTGTGGCGCGTGCCGGAGGCACAGGTGATCCCGGTGTCCGACCGGCTCGGCATCGGCCAGTTCGCCGCCGTCCCGCTGGCACAAGGCGTCCTGACGGGCAAATACGGCAACGGCGCGGTCCCGCCGGGTTCGCGCGCGACCGGACCGGCGTACGCGCGCCCGCTGCGGTACCCGGAACTGGTCGACCGAGTCGAACTGCTGCGCGGCGTCGCCGACGACGCGGGGTTGACCATGGCACAGCTGGCGCTCGCCTGGACCCTGCAACACGAAACCGTCGCCGCGGCGGTGGTCGGGGCGAGCACGCCGGAACAACTGACCGAGAACGCGAAGGCCGCGGGTGTCCGGCTTGATCTGGATGTGCTGATGCGAGTGGACCAACTGCTGGGCAGCTTCGTGCAGACCGATCCCCGGCTGGTGTGGATGCCGCCGCCGGGGAACTGACGCGACGTCGGCGGCAAATGGGCACCGCTGGACCACCAGCCGCAGCTGCGCGGCAGCGCTGGCGCCGAGTACGGCCGCATCGACAAGGTGTGCTGCGTCTGAGCGACGTCCGATGGACAGCCGAGTTCAGGCGTCTCGCGGACAGCGCAACCCGCTCCAGCCTGTGCCGCTCGAGCAGCACGAGTATTTCAGCGCTCGGTAACACGCTCCGGGATCCGGCCGTCTGTCCTGGTACAGACGAGGAGTTCACGCGATGATCGGTTCCCATTCTGGCGGCCCCACGCCGTGGCCGGGCGCGGTGCCCGCCGCGTTCCCGTGCCCGTACTGCGCACAGCAGGTCCCGGCGGGCACGGTGCGCTGCTGGCGCTGCGGCAACCGGCTGGCTGCCGAGGCCACGCCGGGCGACACCGTCCGGCGGTTCGCCGCCGCGACCGGGCTGGCCGCGGGCGGCGTGCTGGTCGGGGTGTCGCCGGTCCTGCCGTGGTTTCAGGTCGTGCTGCTGGGGAACGCGAGCCTGTTCGACATCGCTCGCCTGGCAAGCAGCCGAACCGTGCCGCTCGTCTTTCTTCCGGCGGCTCTGGCGGTCTGCGGTGCCGCCGCGATCGTCGCGGCTGTCGTGCTGCGAGAGGGCGTCGCGGTCCGGGCGACTGGCTTCGTCCTGTTCGGCGTCTCCGGTGTCCTGGCCGGATTGCTCCTCTTCAGCCTGCTGAGCGGTCTCGACAGCGCTGGCGGCCTCCTGCGCATCGGGCTCGGCCCCTGGGTCAGCGTCGCCGGTGCGCTCTTCATGCTCGTCGGCGCGGTGGTGCCGCAGCCTGCCGTCCGGCCACCGCGCACCGACGGCCGCACCGTCTTCTCCGCTATCACCTGCGCGGTCGCCATCGTGGTCGCCGCGCTGGGACTGACCGCCGTCACCGGCATCGACAGAACGACCCGCAGCACTGCGTACGGCGCGACGGACCCGACCCTGGCCGCCCCCTCGTCGCCGGAACCCGTTCTCCCGCTGCCGTCCACCAGCGACCCGCAGCCAAGCAGCGCCCCGACCTCCACCGTGACCAAGGATTCAGCGCCCCCGGCCGCCCCGCGCGACACCCTCGCCGACGCCGAAGCAGTCGTCCAGGCGAAGGGCTACCGCCCCTATCCAGCCACCTCCTGGGAATCGTCCGACGGTCTGCAGGTCGTCCTCGCCACCATCGCCGAGTCGGCTGACGGCTACGCGAACCGGGCCTTCTTCTTCCACGACGGCAAGTACCTCGGCACCGACACCTCGGTGGACAGCGCCGGCATCCAGGAAGCGTGGTCTACTGACACCACCATCGCCCTCTCGTACGAGATGTACAACGCCGAAGACCCGCAGTGCTGTCCCACCGCCGACGCGGCGACAGTCCGCTACCACTGGACAGGAACCCGCCTCGTCCCCCTCGACGCGATACCGCCCGCCGACCCGAGTGCGAGCCCGAGCCGACGCTGACCTGAACTGCCGGAACCGACCTATATCCGCAACAACCCAGCTTCGCGGCCGAACGTGAGATGGAGTCGCCGTTGCCCACCCTTTCAGCCCCTGACCAAGACAGTGGACCGAGCGGGGCGCTTCCCCTCACGTTCGACCGGGTTTTTCGCCCGTGGCGCTATGCCGTCAGCCATTCGGAACTTCGGTTGCGCACCGTCGACGCCGAAGCCGGCGACCTGATCGAAGCCGCCTTCTTCGGGGTGGTCGGGATGAAACTCAAATCCCTCTATCAGTCCCTGACCATAGACTACGCAGACCGTGCGCAGACCGCGGAAATACTGCGGTTCGCAGACATCAAAGAGAAGTCCGCCCATCACGTGCGATGTTTGACACTGCACTCGACCGGCGACAGCGGATTCATCGCGTGCCTCAGTTTTGTCGTCAGATCCTATCCCGCTGGATCCGACCCCGACCGCACCGACAATTCTGCTTTGATAGTGAAGAGCAATCGATAAGGTCCCTTTCTGACACTTCGTTAAGCCGTATGCGAAAGCCTCGTCCAGCGTGTGCCCCGACAGCCCTCACTCCACCGCGGGACCGATCGGCCCCAGCACCCCAGTCTCGGTCCGGACCCCTTCTTTGAGCTCGATGAACAGGGCGTGGCTGTCGGTGTCGCCGATGTTGTGCCCGGCGTGCTGCTGAGCGGCCAGCCAGCCGACCTTGCCCGCGGTCAGCTCCAGGTCGTGCGTGCTGTCGTCGGCGGCGTACATCCGGCGGCGGAACGAACTGAGCACCACCAGCACGCTGTCGGGATGGGCGTGGCGGGTGGTGCGGTCGCCGGGCTTGTCGGTGTATTCGAGCACGCGGACCCGCTCGTTCTCGAACACCACGTGGTAGTGCTCCGGGTTGGTGACGGTGGGATCCAGGGCGGTTGCCGCATCGATGGTCATGACTGCCTCACCGAGAAGGTTCGAGGTCCGCCCGGCGGACGCCGGACGTGCGGCCCGGCCGCCGTCGCGGCGGGTACCGCAACGGAGGATTTTATTGCACGCATGCGTGCATGTAAATGAGTAGACTGGACGCATGCCTCGCCGTTATTCAATGCAGACCCGGCGCCGCGCCAGCGAAGAAGCGCGGACCCGCATCTTCGACGCGACCCTGGACGCCCTGGTCGCCTCGGGCGGGCAGCAGGTCACCATGCAGGAGATCGCCGAGCGGGCCGATGTCGCGCTGCGCACCCTCTACAACCACTTCTCCAGCCGCGACGAACTGCTGACCGCGGCGTTCGACCACCACACCGCGCAAACCCGTGCGGCCGTGGAGGATCTCGGCTTGCCCGACGCCGCTCCCGAGCATCAGCTGCAGCACATCATCGAGGCGTACTACTCCCGGTACGAGCAGATGGGCCCGCGCCTCACCGTCCTGCTCGCCCAGCAGGACGCACCGGAGCTGGACGAGCAGATCCGCGCGATCCGCCGATGGCGGCGCACCCTCCTGAACAGCATCGTCGAACGCGCCCACCGGGACGGCAGACTCGCGGTCTCCGCGTCGGCCGCCCTCGCGCTGGCCTACACCCTCACCAGCCACGCCGGCTGGCAAACCCTGCTCGACACCTTCGACGGCGACACCGCTTCAGCTGCGCGCGCCGCTACCGAGGCGCTAACCTCCGCGCTGTTCCACCAGCAGCCCAGCGTCGATCATTGACCTGACCGAGGAGCGCCTCATGGCAACCGGAGCCGACCGGACCGCGTTCGGGCCGATGGTCATCGTCGCCGCCGACCAGCACGAGGCCCGGCCGCTGATCGACGACCCGTGGGCCCGCCGCCTCCTGCCCGCCAGCGGGAGGCTCGCGGCCGCGCTGACGAAATACCGGCCGATCCGGCGAGCGCTGATCGCCGCGACCGAGAAGAAGATCCCGGGCCTGTGGGCAAGCATGCTGTGCCGCAAACGCTATGTCGACGATGCCCTCCGCGCGGCTCTCGACGAGGGCGGGATCGAGGCGGTGGTCATCCTCGGCGCGGGCTTCGACACGCGCGCCTGCCGCCTGCCTGCGCTCGCGGAGATTCCGGTCTACGAGGTCGATCTGCCCGCCAACATCGACCGCAAACGCGCCGCGCTCACCAAGGCGCTCGGCCGCGTCCCCGCCAACCTGACGCAGATGCCAGTCGACTTCAACACCGAAAACCTCGCCGACGCCCTCGCCCGGCACGGCTACCTCCCCGGTCGGACTTTCTTCATCTGGGAGGCAGTCACCCAATACCTCACCGAGGACGGCGTCCGCCGCACGTTCGACTTCCTGGCCACCGCGTCCGCGGGCAGCCGCCTGGTGTTCACCTTTGTGCGCAAGGACTTCCTCGACGGCACCCGCCTTTACGGCGCCGAAGCCGCCTACGCCGAGTTCGTTCGCAAGCGGCCGCTCTGGCGCTTCGGCCTGGCCCCCGACCGCGTCGAAGCGTTCCTCGCCGAATACGGCTGGCACGAACGAGAACAAGCCGGACCGGAGGAATTCACCGCCCGGTACCTGCGGCCCGCCGGACGGGACCTGCCGGTGTCGGAGATAGAACGCTCGGTGCTGGCCGAGTTCACCGGCTGATCCTCGCCCGCGGAAGCCGGTCAGGTCAGATGGTCGAATTCCCCGCTGACCCAACGGATATGCGCGTCGGCGGAACGATGCACGACCGCCTTGGCGTCCGCGTCGATGGTGTCGCCGCCGAGCGTGTACAGCCGGTCGTAGGACCAGCCGTCCAGCCGGTCCACGATCCGCCGTACCACCGCGGCGGACAGCGGGATGTGTTTCGGGAAATTGCGCTGGAACGACACCCAATTCGGCGCCAGACCGCCGCTGATCGAGTCGCCGGAGAGGATCGTGCCGTCGTGGGTGCGCAGCACGGCACTGCCCAGCATGTGCCCGCCGACCTGGATCAACTCGACCCCCGGCACCGGCTCGGCGTGCCCGGTCCAGAACTCGAGTACAGGATCGGTACGGCCCAGCCATTCGCGGCCCGCGGCGTTCACCAGCACCGGAACCCGCCCGAACGCGTGACTCCAGCTGACCTGGGCGGCGAACATGTGCGGATGACTGGTCGCGATGGCGGCGACCTCGCCGAGCGCCCGAACCGCGGCGAGCGTGTCCGGCTCGATGGAAGTCGGCGGATCCCACAACACGTTCCCCCGCGCGGTCCGCACGACGAACGACCACTGCCCGATCCCCACCACCGGTTCCCGCCGCAGACTGTGCACCCCGCGGCCGTGGTCCCGCTCCCGCACCACGTGCGGTTCGGCGGCAAGCTGTTCGTGAGTGCGCCAACTCCCCGAATGCGGGCCCAGGTCGCCGCGCTCCTCGATGCCGACCTCGCCGCGGTCCAGCACACAGTGCGGGGGTTCCGGGGAGCCGGGTTGTTCGATGCCGCATCGGTCGCAGATCCACAATGTCATGATCGAGATTCTTGAACCTCGACCATGGTGGAGGTCAACCTCCGATCGACGAACCACGCCGGTTGCTCCCCCGACCTGGCTCGCGAGCTACCGAATCCTCCAGCGCCGCAATCATTCCCGTCAGCGCGCCGAGGCTGGCGGTCCGGACCTGGTCGCGGGTGAGACGGTCGTGTTCGAGCCATTCCAGGCACAGGGTGTGCACGAACATCAGCCAGGACGTGAGCGCCGCGGACATGGTGGCGCGCTGTGCGCCGCTGAGACCGGTGGCGGCGAGCATGACGTCGTGCATGGCCCGGTGGTCGCCCAGCACGATGGCTTGCACGACGGGGTCGCCGGCGAGATCTCGGTTGGCGGCCAGCACGGTGTGGCGGTTGGCCGCGAAGTAGTCCATGTGCGCGTCGAGGCCGGCGGCGATCTGGTCGGTCAGCGGCAAGTCTGGCTCGATCCGGATCTCGGCCTGCAACTGCTCGGCGGCGCGCTGGTAGATCGCCGCGAACAGGACGCTCTTCTTCGGGAAATGCCGGTACAGCAGGGCGCGGGAGACCCCGGCGCGTTCGGCGACGCGGTCCATCTGCACCTGCTCGTAGGGCAGTTCGCCGAACAGCTGCGCGCCGACGTCGAGGAGTTCGGCACGGCGCTGGTCCGGAGCGAGACGGCGGCGAGGCGGCATCGCCCCACCTTAGTTGACGCGCGTCCACTAGCGCGGTTACGCTTCGGCGGCTTAGTAGACGCGTGTGTACTAACGGCGCGCATCCGGGACCGGGAGACGATCATGAAGGCCGTATTGCGGTGGTATCTCGTCGTTTTCGGGATCGACTGCGCGCTGATCGCGCTGGCGCACATCCTGATCGGGCCGAGCACGATCATCGGCGCGAACACCCCGAACGCCACCCTCGACGGCGATCTGCGGTTCTCGATGCTGCTGTTCCTCGCCTACGGGATCGCCTGCGTGTGGGCCGCCCGGGACCTGGACCGGCACGCCGGCCTGATCCACCTCCTCATGCTGGTGTTCTTCGCCGGCGGGCTGGTGCGCTTGCTGACCGTCGCCTACTCCGGCTGGCCGCACTGGTTCTACGTCGCGATGCTGGTTGTCGAACTCGTCACGCCGCTGATTTATTCGCCCCTGCTGCAGAAAGCCACCGGACGCCCGGCGACCGCGGACCTCGCGGCGTTGACGCGGTAGGGCTTCCCGTTGCGAACAAAGGAAAACATCATGCTGGCCGGTTTCATCGCTTACCATTATCCGCGTCCGCATTACCGCGACGAGTTCTTCCGGCGCGTGGAAGGCGTCGCCCGGGTTTTCCGCAGTGCACCGGGGTTTCTGTCGGCGGATTGCTGGCTCACTGCAGACGGGGAAACCGTCGTGTGCGTAGCCAAAGCCGAATCTCGCGAAGCGCTCGAAGCCGCCATCATCCTGCGCCATTCGCCGCAGACCCGGCTCGCGCTCGACGCGGAGTTCGGCGAAGCGCCGCCCGGGGTCGTCGACGGCACGAACACCGAACTGTTCGCGCGCCCGCATCTGGTGCACCAGCTCATGTCGCGGTAAATCCGGCTCGTTTCCCGGTCAACGGTGAGGAAAATCGTGATGAATGCGCATGAACCCGCTCGCACCGAGGTTTTGGTTGTGGGAGCCGGTCCGGCCGGAATGGCGGCAGCGGCCTCCCTGTCCGATCAGGGCGTCGAAACGATGGTCGTAGACAAGCGGGCCGAAATGATGAACACCTCACGGGCAGCCGTCGTGCACGCCCGCACGCTTGAGGTGCTCGAGGAACTTGGCGTCACCGGGGAACTCGTGGCACGCGGCATCCGCGTCTCGAAATTCACTGTGCGCGAGCATAATCGCGTGCTGCTGCACATCGATTTCGACCAACTGCCCAGCGCTCATCCCTATACCCTGCTGGTGCCGCAGGACATTACCGAGCAGGTACTGCTCAAGCGGCTGCACAAGGCAGGCGGGCAGGTAACCCGGCCCAGCGAGGTGACCGCGTTGGCGCAGGACCCCGCAGGCGTCACCGTCACCCTCGCCACCGGCGAGCAGATCCGGGCCGGATACGTCATCGGCGCTGACGGGATGCACAGTCTCGTCCGCGAGCAGGCCGGCATCACCTTCCACGGCGACAGCTACCCGCAGTCGTTCGTCCTCGCCGACGTCGTCCTGACCGGCGACGTGACCGACGCGGAAGTCCGGCTCTACTTCGCCCCCGAAGGAGTCAGCGTGCTAGCGCCCCTGCCCGGCGGCCGGCACCGAATCGTGGCGACGGTCGACGACGCTCCGCCGCACCCCGACCGTTCGCAGGTACAGGCGTTGCTGGACGCCCGCGGTCCGCGGACCGGTTCGATCGAGGTGACCGATCTGGGCTGGAGTTCGCGGTTCCGCGTGCACCACCGCCTGGCCGACCGCTACCGCGCCGGACGCGTCTTCCTCGCCGGCGACGCCGCGCACGTCCACAGCCCGGCCGGCGGCCAGGGCATGAACACCGGCATCCAAGACGCACTGGACCTGGCCCGCCGACTGGGCGCGGTACTGCGCGACGGCGCCCCAGACAGCACCCTGGACGGCTACGAAGCCGAGCGGCGTCCAGTCGCCGAGGAAATCGTGGCGTTCACCGACAAAATGACCCGGGCCGCCACCCTCGGCAGCCCCGCGCTGCGGGCCATGCGCAACACCGCGATGCGCACGCTGGACTGGCTGCCCGCGGTCCACCGCAAGATGGCACTGACGCTGTCCGAACTCAAAACCGGCCACTGACCCCCGCGAGTTACTTGAGGCGCAACAGATCCGGGTGGGGCTGAGAAGGCTGTGGCATCTGCTCCGCACGCAGCCGGTGGAGCTGGCCAATGGTCAGCGGAACCGAGAAATCGGCCCCGTATTTCTCGCCGCGCGTCTTGTGAAACTCCAGGCCGTCCGGCGAAATGCCCACGCCAACAGTCGCCAAGTAGACAACATCCAATTCGTCAGCGAACGCCAGCCAAGCGCCCGCGAAGTGCAACACCGCTGCCTGCACGCGGACGCCGTCCACCGTCCACATCGAACGCGGCCAGCTGGACAGGTCAGCGACACGCTCGGCCAGATGCGCCTGAACAGCCTTGCGAAGAGCGGCGCGATCCGCGCCAGGCGGGATCGGTTCGATGACGTTCAGCAGCTGCCCGAGCGCCATGCCGGGCGCACCCCATTTCAACGGCCCCGTACCCGCCGCGAACGCTCCGCGCGGCAAGGTGCCCACCAGCGCGGCCCGGTCTCCGGCGTCGGTCCGGTGTCCGAACCAGACCGGCGTCGCAGGCGAGTTCTCGATCGCCGCGACCCACTGCTTGTGCGGACCGGGAAAGTCCAGGTCGTACACCGGGTCGACGGCGGGCGCGGCCTGGTCGTCTGCGTTCATCCGCTCGGCTTTCACAGCACGAGATCCTCTCGACGGGGTGTGCACGCAGTAGAGCACATGCACGCGCTGAACCGCCTCAGCCAGGACCGAATGAGCAGCGCAAGCGAGCGTGGAGTCACGATGAAGCTGTCATTCAGCGATGACTTCCGCTTCCGGGGCCGTTTCAGCGGGTCAATACGACCGCGGCAAGCCGAGTGTGTGGCTCGCGACGTAGTTCAGGATCATCTCCCGGCTCACCGGTGCGATCTTGAGCAGGCGCGCCATTCCCCACAGGTGCGCGAGACCGTATTCGGTCGCCATTCCGTTGCCGCCGTGGGTTTGGATGGCTGCGTCGAGGGCTTTCAGGGCGGCATCGGCGGCGCTGTACTTCGCCATGTTCGCCGCCTCGCCCGCCGGGCGGCCCGCGTCGTGCAGCCACGCGGCTTTCGCGGTCATCAAGCGTGCGAGTTCGACGTCCACCGCCGCCTCCGCGAGCGGATGGGCCACTCCCTGGTGCGCGCCGATCGGCGTGCCCCAGACCGAGCGCTCGTTCGCGTAGCGCGCGGCTTTCGCCAGTGCGTACCGTGCGATGCCGGTTTCGATCGCGGCGCCGCCGATGCGTTCCGGGTTGAGGCCGCGGAAAACGATGCGCAGTCCGTCGCCGACCTCGCCGATCCGGCGGTCGTCGTCCACCCGGACGTCGTCGAAGCTGAGCGTGTACTGCTTCTCCGGCGCGCGCATTTCGACCGGGATCCGGCTGCGGTGCAGGCCGTCGGCGTCCGTGGGCACGACGAACAGCGTCATTTCGCCCTGTCCGGAGTCGCCGGCGCCGGTGCGGGCCACGACGAGCAGGTTCGCGGCCTCGTCCACTCCGGAGATGTAGTACTTCGTGCCCGACAGCACCCACCCGTCGCCGTCGCGGCGCGCGGTGGTGCGCAGCTGGTGGCTGTTCGACCCGGCGTCCGGTTCGGTGATCGCGAAGACCATTTTCTCGGCGCCGGAAGCCATCGCGGGCAGCCACCGGCGCTGTTGCGCGGGCGTGCCGAATTCCTTCAGCACCTCCCCGGAAATCGCGGCGGACACGAGCAAAAGCAGCAACGGCATCCCGGCCGCGGCGGTCTCCTCGACCACGATCGCGAGTTCGGTGATGCCCGCGCCTCCCCCGCCATGCTCCTCGGGCAGGTTCACGCCGACGAAGCCCGCTTCGCCGAGGGCGTGCCACAGCTCGTCGGTGCGCCCGTCTTCGTCCAGCACGCGCCGGAAATACCCGTCGCCGAACCCCGCGCAGATCTTGCCGACCGCCGCCCGCAGGTCAGCATGCTCGGGCGATTCGTCGAAATCCATCAGTGCCGTCCCGAGGCTTCCGTGGCCGGCGCATATTGCCGGCGCAACTTGTACTTCATGACTTTTCCGCCGACTGTTTCCGGCAGCGCGTCCACGAACCGCACTGTTTTCGGGGTTTCGAAGCCAGCCAGGCGTTCCCGCGCGAACGCGATCAGCTCTTCCTCGGTGACCGCCGCGTCCTCGGCCAGCACGACGAACGCCGCCACCCGCTCGCCCCAGCGCTCGTCCGGCACGCCGATCACCGCTGCCTTCGCGACGCCGGGATGCAGGTGCAGTGCCGACTCCACCCGAATCGTCGAGACGTTCTCGCCGCCGGATTTCACGATGTCCTTGTACCGGTCGACCATCACGCGCTGGCCGCTTTCGCCGTAGGAGCAACTGTCGCCGGAGTGGAACCAGCCGTCGCGGAACGCTTCGCGCGTGGCCGCTTCGTCGAGGTAGTAGCCCGCGGTGGTGATGGGCGAACGGTAGACGGCTTCGCCCGGCACGCCTTCCTGTCCCTCCAAGGAAACGCCCTCCGGATCCACGATCTGCGACGCCAGCAGCGGACTGGGCGCTCCGACGTAGTTGTCCTGCGGTGCGGTCCGCTCGTACAGGTCCGGATGCTGGTCGGGCCAGAACCGGTGGCAGGCAATGGATTCCGTTTGCCCGAAGATTTCCGTGACTGTCAACTGTGGACAGTGCTCGCGAAGCCCGGCGAGCACCGCGGGCGGGAGCGCGGCCCAGCCGTAGACGGCGATCCGCAGGGACGACACGTCGCGTGGGTGCGCGTCGAGTTCCTGCCGCAGCGCGCCGAGCATCGCCGGGGAACCGCCCCACAGCGCGGTGCTCCGCTCGCGCTCGATGCAGTCGGCGGTCGCGACCGGGTCCGGCCGCCGTCCGATGACGGCCGAGCCGCCTGCTGCGAACGCCGCGAGGAGGAATATCTGATGGCCGACGTGATACATCATCGGCAGGAAGCTGGCGACCTTCACCGCGCCCTCGAACGGGACCCCGCGGGTGAGGGTGAGCGCGAAGCCGTGCGCGGCGAGCGTGGACGCCGCGTGCGAGCACATCACGCCCTTCGGCATCGCCGTCGTGCCGGAGGTGAAAAGGATTTCGTAGATGTCGTCACCGTGGATCGTGGTGTCCGGCGCGGTTTCGGAGACGCCGGAGACGAAGTGCGAGAACGACTCGCTGCCTTCCGGGGCGGGTCCGCCGATTTCCACCGCCACGTCCGGAGAAACCCCGGCGCCGCGCCACTGCTCCGGCGCGGCGGCCCAGATGTCGGCGTCCACGACGCACATTCGCGGCTGGACCCGGTCGATCAGGTAGCGCACCACGTCCGGTGCCATGGCCGGGTTGATCGGCGCCGCGACCATGCCCGCCTTCGCGACGCCGAGCTTGAAGGCGTAGCCCTCGACGGAGTTCTCGCACACCATCGCCACCCGGTCGCCCCGGTGCAGCCCCCGGGCGAGGAGAGCGTTCGCGATTTGGCTGGTGAGCGCGTCGAGCTCGGCGAAGGTCAGCCGGGCGAAGCGGGGATCGCCGAACGCACCGGGCCAGCCCGCGATCGCGGTCGCGTCCGGGACGCTCCAGGTGAGGCGTTCGACCAGATCGGACACGCAGATGCGGTTCCAGCGGTCGTCCGCGCGGCGGTTGTAGAGGCTGGTGACATCGAAGGCCATGAAGCTCCCCCTTTGGAACTCCGCGGTGAGCACGCCGCGTGCTCGGATGCCCCCCACCTTAGAGAATCATCATTCACTAAGCAAGGGGCTCCGCGGCCGGGGTCACTGGTCCGCGGCGATCTCCAGCACGAGCTCGGCGGCGCGGGCGAGGCAGTCGAGCAGCCGGTCGGCTTCGAGGCCGACGTTGTGGAACAGGTTCGACTGGACGGCGCCGACCGCGGCGTGGACGAGCGTGCGCGCCACCGCGTCGTCGAGGTCCGGATGCGCCTCGCGGGTGAGGTGCACCCACTCCTCCAGGTACAGCCGCTGCTTGCGGCGCAGCCGGACCTGGTCCTCGGCGGGCAGGCTGCCGATCTCGTTGTGGTAGACCCGCGCAAGCGCGCGCTGGCGCACCACGAACTCGGCCTGCCCGCGCACAAGCCGCCGCAACGTCTCGCGCGGCCCGGCATGCTCGGCGAGCGCGACCTCCTGGTCAGCGATGAGCCGGTCGATGATGTCGTCGAAGAGCGCGACGAGGATCGCCGCCTTGCTGTCGAAGTGCCGGTAGATCCCGGAACCGACAATGCCCGCGTCGCGGCCGATCTCGGCCATCGACACCGCGTGGTAGCCGTTGCGGCTGATCAGATCGCCCGCCGCGACGAGAATCTTCGCTCTCCGGTCGGGATCCCGCGTCCGGGTGGCCGAACGTGCCACACCCACCACCTCCAGCCTGTCGCTCCTGCCACGATATCGGCCGCGCGGCGGGCACGCCGAGGCGGACCCCGCGGGGTGAACGACGGGTCACTCAGGGTTGGCGGGTTGCAGAGGGAGGACGCGGGCAGGGCAGGCGCGGGCGGAAGGACGGGCGCAACGCTGGGAAGACCCACGCGGGCGGGGAAGCCCGAAGCGTCCGCCGTCGCAGCGAAGGGTTGGCCACGAAGCGCCGCGCGGGCACTGGCGCGGCGAACCCGCAGCGAAGCTCGACCGCAAACCCACGAGCGAACGCCTGGCTTAAACCCCCGCCCGGGCCCAGCTCAGCCGCGACACTGCCCAGACCACTGACGCTCCCCCGGCGAGGGCTCGGCCGCAAACCCGCAGCGGCTACTCGGCCACATCCCGGCCCAGACCCACCTCAGCCAAGGACCTGCCCGGCCACCGACCCATCCCAGGCGAACCGGCGAACACCCGGCCCGAACCCACCTCAGCCACGGAACTGCCCCGACCTCCGGCCCTTCCCGGCGAACCGGCGAACACCCGGCCACCACCCAGCCCAGCCCCGAGACTGCCCCGCCATCGACCTTCTTCGGCCAACCGACGAACACTCGACCACAACCCGGCCCGACCCCACCTCAACCACGAAACTGCCCGGCCACCGACCCTCCCCGGCGAACCGGCGAACACCCAGCCACAACCCAGCCCGGCCCAGCTCAGCCGCGAAACTGCCCCGCCCGCCGCCCAACCCCAGGCGGGCCAGCGAACGCCTGGGCCACCCGCATCCACTCCCCCGCGATGTCACCACGCGTGCGCAACGCCGTGTCCGCCACGTGCCGTCGCTGGGTCACCACCAGGCAGAAGTCCTCGGCCGGTCCGGTCACCGCGTTCGGGGAAGCCGGGTCGCCCCAGGTCCAGTGGTCGCCGTCCGGGGCGGTCAGGGCCACGTGCACCTCGGCGTCGGGCACTGGCCGACCCTGCGCCCGGTAGCTGTTCGGGAAGGCCAGCACTCCGATCCGCGCCACGTGTCGCAGCCGTGCGGTCGCCTCACGGCGCACGCCGAAAGCGTCGGCGACATCCTGCCCGTGCGCCCAAGTCTCCATGATCCGCGCCGTCAGCTTCGACGCCAGGCTCATCGACGGACCGAACCACGGCACCCGGACCGCGGGATCTGCCGCCTCGGCCGCCGCGCGCAAACGGCGGTGTTCGTCGTTCCACCAGGCCAGCATCTGCGCACCGGGGCGATCCGCGTGCGCCGCTCCGATTCCGTCCACATAGGACTGCAGGTCTTCTAGGGAATCCCGCAGTGCGACGAATTTCTCCGGCTCACCGACGCACAGCGCGGTGACTCCGTCGAAATGCGCCAGGTGCGCGATCTGGTCGCGAACCGTCCAGCCAGGCGCGGGCGTCGGCGCGGACCAGTCGTGGTCCGGGCGTCCGGCCAGCAACGCGGCGAGCGCGTCGTGCTCCGCCGCCAAGTCTGTCAGCAATCCGTCGATCATCGCGCCCGCCACTGCGGCGCCCGCTTCTCGGCGAACGCGCGCGGACCCTCCTGCGCGTCCTCGCTCAGATAAACCGGTTCCCAGATCCGCTCGGCCACCTCGAAGGCATCCGACCGGCCGTGCTCGGCGACCGCGTACACCATTTCCTTCGCCGCCCGGACCGAAAGCGGTGCGTTGGCGGCGATGCGGGCGACCAGTTCCCGTGTCGCGTCAAGCAGTTCCGCGCCCGGCACCACGCGGTTCACCAGCCCGATCTCGTAAGCGCGCCGGGCGCTGATCGGCTCGCCGGTCACCAGGATCTCCATCGCGACGCGCGGCGGGACCAGCCACGGCAGCGGCGCGGCCCACGGCGAGCCGCGGCCGACTTTCGCTTCCGACACCGCGAACTTCGCCTCTTCCGCCGCGATGACCAGGTCCGCGGACTGTGCGAGCAGGAAGCCGCCGCCGTACGCACCGCCGTTCACCGCGGCGACGACCGGTTTGGCGAGCTTCAACGTGCGGCCAGGCTGGGGCACGAAGTCCGGCGGCGGCACGGTGAGCTGTGTACTCGCCATCTCCTTCAGATCGCCGCCCGCGCAGAAAGCCCGGTCCCCGGCCCCGGTCAGCACGATCACCGAGACCGCCGGATCGGCGTCCGCCTCCTCGAAGCGCGCTTTCAGGCCGCGCCGGACCGCCGCGTTGAGCGCGTTGCGCGCCTCCGGCCGGTTGATGGTGATCCACGCGGCGCCGTCTTCCACCGCGTATCGGACCTCGTCAGCCATTTTCGCCTCCCGCACCGGTTTCCTCGAGCACGATCAGTACCGTTCCGGTGTCCACAGTGGACCCTTCAGCGACCGGGACGCTGCCCACGACGGCGTCGGCGGGCGCGGTGACGGCGTGCTCCATCTTCATCGCCTCCAGCACGATCAGCTGCTGCCCGGCCCGCACCTGCTCGCCGGGCGCGACCGCCACCCGGGTCACTGTGCCCGGCATCGGCGCGACCAGCGAACCCTCCAGCAGATGGTCGGCGGCGTCCGGGAACCGCGGCAGCACCGCCAGTTCGACCGTCCCGCCCGGCCAGCCCGCGTAGACGGTCGCGCCGGCCCGGTCGATCGAGAACGCCCGGCGCACGCCGTCCACGACGAGGTCCGCGTGCTGCGGCGTGCAGGCGTGGATGACGACCTCGTGCGGCTCGCCGTCCACTTCGAACCGGACGTCGCGGCCGAGCCGGTAGCCGACGGCCAGTTCGCGGTCCAGATGCCGGTACGACCGCGTCTGCAGCTGCGCGGGCGAGGACCGGAAACCCGACGTCACGTGCGGCAGCACCCGTGCCGAGGCCCGTTCGTGCGCTTGCTCGGCCAGCGCGGTCGCGAGCGCCGCGGCGCGCACCACCTCGGCTTCGTCGACCTCGATCAGCGTCGACGGCCGGCGCCGGTCGAGGAAATGCGTGTCGATCCGCGCGGCGGCGAACTCCGGGTGTTCGAGGATGCCGACCAGCAGCGCCCGGTTGGTGGTGACGCCGTGCACCCGGGCCCGCCGGAGCGCCCGGACGAGCCGCGCGGTCGCTTCTTCCCGCGTCCGCCCGTAGCCGACGACCTTCGCCAGCATCGGGTCGTAGTTGGTGGACACCACCGAACCCGACTCGACGCCGCCGTCGACCCGCAGCCCCTCGGCTTCCGGGATCTCGAAGCGCTCCAGCAGACCGGCCGCGGGCAGGAAATCGCGCGCCGGGTCCTCGGCGTAGAGCCGGGCTTCGATCGCGTGCCCGCGGATCCGCGGCTCGTGCGCCTCCGGCGGCAGCGGCGCCCCGGCGGCGACCTCCAGCTGGAGCCGCACCAGGTCGAGGCCGGTGACCAGCTCGGTGACCGGGTGCTCCACCTGCAGCCGCGTGTTGACCTCCAGGAAGAAGAACCCGCCGTCCGGCGCGACGATGAACTCCACCGTGCCCGCCCCGACGTAGCCGAGCGCGCGCCCGGCGTCCACCGCGGCCGCGCCCATCCGGGCCCGCAGCTGCTCGTCCACCACCGGCGACGGGGCTTCCTCGACGATCTTCTGGTGCCGCCGCTGGATCGAGCACTCCCGTTCGTTCAGGTGCACCACGGTGCCGTGCCGGTCGCCGAAGATCTGGATCTCGATGTGCCGCGGATTGTCCACGTAGTGCTCGAGGAACACCGTGTCGTCGCCGAACGCCGCTCCGGCCTCGCGGCGGGCCGACGCAATCGCCTCGAGCAGCTCGCCCGGTTCGCGCACCACCCGCATGCCGCGCCCGCCGCCGCCGAACGACGCCTTGACCAGCACCGGCCAGCCGATGTCGGCGGCGATGCCGAGCACCTTGTCGTCGGCGACGCCGGTCAGGTCGCGCCCGGGCAGCACCGGCACGCCGGCGCGTTCCATCATCTCCCGCGCGGTCAGCTTGCTGCCCATCGCGGCGATCGCTTCGGCGGGAGGACCGACGAACGTGACGCCCGCGGCCTCGCACGCTCGCGCGAATCCCGCGTTCTCCGAAAGGAAACCGTAGCCGGGATGGATCGCGTCCGCGCCGACGCGTTCCGCCGCGGCCAGCACCCGGTCGGCCCGCAGGTATGACTCGGCCGGCGTCGCCCCTCCGAGCGGGACCGCTTCGTCGGCCTCGTGCACGAACGGCGCGTCGGCGTCCGGATCGGCATAGACCGCGACCGTGGCGATGCCGAGTTCGCGGCACGTCCGGAAGACCCGGCGGGCGATCTCGCCGCGGTTGGCGACCAGCACCTTGGTGATCATGTGTCCCTCGCCTACATCCGGAAGACCCCGAACCCGCGGGTCCCCTCGATCTCGTTGTTGTGGCACATCGACAGGGCGATGCCGAGCGTGTCCCGCGTGTCGCGGGGGTCGATCACGCCGTCGTCGTAGCACTGGCCGCTCATGTACAGCGCGAGCGATTCGGCCTCGATCCGCTCCGCCAGTTCGGCGCGGCGGCGCGCGTCGGCCTCCTCGTCGAACGGCCGCCCGGCCGCCGCGGCGGCTTGCCGGGCGACGATCGACATCACCCCGGCCAGCTGCTCCGGCCCCATGATCGCGGTCTTCGAGTTCGGCCAGGTGAACAGCAGCCGCGGATCGTAGGAGCGGCCGGACATGCCGTAGTTGCCCGCGCCGTAGGAGGCGGCCAGGTTGACCGTCAGGTGCGGCACCCGGCTGTTGGTGACGGCGTTGATCATCTTCGAGCCGTCCTTGATCATGCCGTTCTGCTCGTACTGCGTGCCGACCATGAACCCGGTGGTGTTCTGCAGGAAGACCAGCGGGGTGTCGGTCTGGTTGCACAGCAGGATGAACTCGCTGCCCTTCTTGGCCTCCTCGTTGAACAGCACGCCGCGCGCGTTCGCCAGGACGCCGACCGGGAAGCCGTGGATCGAGGCCCAGCCGGTGACCAGAGCCGTGCCGTAGAGCGGTTTGTACTCCTCGAACCGGGAGCCGTCCACGATCCGCGCGACCACCTCGCGCGGGTCGAACGGGACCTTCAGGTCGACCGACGCGATCGACAGCAGGTCTTCGGCCGGGTACAGCGGTTCGTCGGCCGGTTCGGTCGGGCCGGGGCCGAGCTTGCGCCAGTTCAGGTGCTCCACGATCTCCCGGCCGAGCGACAGGCATTCGTGCTCGTCGCGGGCGAGGTAGTCGGCCAGCCCGGACGTGCGGGCGTGCATGTCCGCGCCGCCGAGGCTTTCGTCGTCGGCGTCCTCGCCGGTGGCCATCTTCACCAGCGGCGGGCCGCCGAGGAACACCTTCGCCTGGTTCTGCACCATCACCGCGTAGTCGCACATGCCCGGCACGTACGCGCCGCCCGCGGTCGAGTTGCCGAAGACCAGCGCGATGGTCGGGATCCCGGCCGCCGACAGTGCGGTCAGCTCGTGGAACAGCCGCCCGGCCGGGACGAACAGCTCGGCCTGGCGTTCCAGGTCGCCGCCGCCGGACTCGACCAGGTTGATCACCGGGAGCCGGTTCTCGCGGGCGATCTGCATGGCCCGCAGCACTTTCTTCCAGGTGTAGGGGTTCGACGCGCCGCCGCGCACGGTCGGGTCGTGCCCGACGATCATGCATTCGACCCCGCTGACCACGCCGATGCCCGTGACGACGCTCGCGCCGACCGGGTACTCGGTGCCCCAGGCCGCGACGCCGCCCAACTCCAGGAACGGCGCGTCCCGGTCGAGCAGCAGCTCGATCCGTTCCCGCACCAGGAGCCGGCCGCGTTTCCGGTGCCGTGCCACGTATTTCTCGCCGCCGCCGTCGACCGCGCGGCCGAGCTGGCGGCGCAGTTCGGCCAGCCGTTCGAGGTTGCCCTCGCGGTTGGCGGCCGCGGTCGCCGAGGAGAAGTCGAACGTACTCGTGAGTGTCTTCATCCGGCCTGGATTCCTTTCCCGCACCGGGTCCGCGCCGCCGCTCCGGCGAGCAGCGCGGCGGTTTCGGCGATGTCGCCGGCACTGCAGCCGCGCGAGAGGTCCGCCCAGGGCCGTCTCAGGCCGAGGACGAACGATCCGAGCGCCCGGGCGCCGCCGACCCGTTCGGCGACCTTGTACGCGATGTTTCCCGCTTCCAGCGACGGGAAGACCAGCACATTGGCCCCGCCCGCCAGCACCGAGCCGGGCGCCTTGCGCGCCGCCACGCCCGCGTCCACCGCGACGTCGAACTGGATTTCCCCGTCGGCGACCAGGTCCGGCCGCGTCGCGCGCAGCAGCCGGGTCGCCTCCCGGACCTTGTCCGCGCGCGGGTGGACCGCGCTGCCGCCGGTGGAGAACGAAAGCAGCGCCACCCGCGGCTCGGTCCCGAACAATGCCTGGTGGTGATCGGCCGCCGCGGCGGCGATCCGCGCCAGCTGCGCCGCGTCCGGGTCGGGCACGACCACGCAATCGGCGTAGGTGGCCCACGTGCCGTGGTGGTGGATCGCGAAGCAGCCGCACACGAGGTCCGCCGTCCGCAGCTGCCGGATGCCCGCCCGCAGCACCGCCGCGCTGGTGGTGAGGCTGCCGCTGATGCCCGCGGCGAGCCCGGCCGGTTCCAGCACCCGGGCCAGGTAGTCCACTGTGGACTCACCAGGCGGCGGGGTCAGCTCCTCGACGCCTGCGGGCGCGGTGCCGGGCGCGGCGCCGATCAGCACCGGCGTGATGCCGCCCTGTTCCACCAGCCGGGCCGCCGCTTCGATCACCCGTTCGTCGCTCGCGTCGGCGAGTCCGATTCGGACAGTCATCGCGCGAGGTCCGCAGGAGCGTCGAATTCCATTTGCAGCAGGCCGAGCGAGAGAGTTTTGCCTTGCGCGTCCGTGCGCAGCGAAGCCGCTCCGCCGCCGTCGAGCGCGTCGTGGAGGATGAAGTTCAGTGCCCGCAGGTTCGGCAGTTCGTAGCGTACGACCTCGCCGCGGCACAGCGCGCGGAAATGCGCGGCGACGCGTTCGGCGGTCAGGTTCTCCCGAAGGAACTCATACGCCGCGTCAGTTTCGGTCCAGACGCCGATGTTCGCGTCCGTGCCTTTGTCTCCGGAGCGCGCCGAGGCGAACTCGCGCAACTGCGTCGTCCTGGTCATGCCGCCACCTCGCTGACTCGCACTGCCGGGCGCACCGCGGATTTCTCGAGCAACGCGGGCCAGAACCCGACGATCGCGCTGGCCTTGGGCCGCCCGCCGGCGAAACCAGTCAGCCCGGGCGGGCCAGACGTCAGCAACGAGGCCAGTTCCGCGCCGAGCCGGTCGACCGCCGCCTTGTCCTGCGACCGGACCGACACCCGCAGCACGACTTCCGACGGCGGCGCGGCCGGCTCCGGCAGCATTCCCTCGTACAGCACGTTGGTGCCGACGACCTCCACCCGGCAGTCTTCTGCGGGAAACCGCACGCCGTCCTCGGCGAGCCGCGCCAGCAGAAGATCAGCGGTGAAGCGCGCTTTCGCCGCCGCGTCCGGGCCGCCGACGGTCAGCTGCGCGGTGGTGCGCCAGCCGTCGAGCGTGCTGACGGAAACCTTGTAGGTGTCGGTGGGCGCACTGCCGCGCACGCCGTGCACGCGGACGCGGTCCGGGCCGTCCTGGGTCAGCTGGATCGAGGTGAAGTCCGCGACGACGTCCGGCGTGAGATACCGGGCGGGGTCGCCGAGTTCGTACAGCAGCTGCGCGGTGACGGTGCCGACGTCGACCAGTCCCCCGGTGCCCGGTTTCTTGGTCAGGACGAACTCGCCGGACTCGCTGACCTCCGCGATCGGGTAGCCGATGCCGGCCAGGTCGGGCACGGATTCCCAGCGGTCGTAGTTGCCGCCGGTGCTCTGCGTGCCGCATTCGAGCAGGTGCCCGGCGACGGTGCCGGCCGCGAGCCGGTCGTAGTCGCTCGCGGTCCAGCCGAACTCGTGGATGAGCGGGGCGAGCACGAGCGACGGGTCGGTCACGCGCCCGGTGACGACGATGTCCGCGCCGTCGGCCAGCGCTTCGGCGATCGGGAACGCGCCCAGGTAGACGTTCGCGCTCTGCACGCGCGCCAGCTCGCCGGCCAGCGGAGTGCCGGTCGTGAGGTTCGCCAGCGCATGCCCGTCCTCGATCAGCGCGGGCAGCCTGGCGAGGATGTCGTCGCCGCCGACCGTCGCGACCCGGACCGGGACGCCGAGCCGCCGCGCGACCTCCTCGACCGCCGCCGCGCACGCCGCCGGGTTCACCCCGCCCGCGTTCGCGACGATCTTGATGCCGTGCTCCGCGCAGTCCGGAAGGATCCGCTCGAGCTGCGCGACGAAGTCCGTCGCGTACCCGGCCTCGGGGTTCCGCGCCCGCAGCTTCTGCATGATGCTCATCGTGACCTCGGCCAGGAAGTCCATCGTCAGATAGCCGATGCCGCCGCCGCGCACCAGCTGCAGCGGCCCGCGCACCGAATCGCCCCAGAAGCCCTGGCCGTTGCCGATCGCGACGGTTCTGCCGGTCATGACCCCTCCTCGCTAGTGAATTGCTATTCACTATGGGCATCCCGCTCGCGCCTGTCAAGACGAGCCCCGCGCCGTGATCGCCGCGCTGGCATCCGGCCCGGGCACGCGTTACAGTGCCGCATTAGTGAATGGGAACTCACCTGAAGATCCCGGAGGACCGCCCCGGTCGGGATTCCCGCGATCCGTGGAGGAGCAATGGAGCTCGCCGCCAACCTGATCCAGCGCGTCAACGTCGCGGATTCCCTCCGCCGGAGCGCCGCCGCCCGCCCGGACCGCCCGGCGCTGGTCGACGGCCCGCGTGCCTGGACCTACGCCGAACTGGACGGCTGGGTCGACCGCCTGGCCGGCGGCTTGTCGGCGAAGGGCTACGAACGCGGCGACGTCCTCGCTCTCGCGTCCGGCAACAGCGCGGAATTCCTCGCGGCCTACTACGCCTGCGCCCGGCTGGGCGTCGTCTGCGTGCCGATCAACCTGGGCTGGCGGACGAAGGAAGTCGGCTACGTGCTGACCCACTCCCGAGCCCGCGGCCTGGTCGTGGAAACCCAACTGGTCGCGACGATGGCCGAGTCGCTCGCCGAATGCACCCAGGTGTCCGACGTCTTCGTCGCGCCCGGTACCGATGCGCAGTGGTCCCCGGCACCGGAGGATCGCTCCTGGACCACGCTGGAGGAGGTCGCCGCCGGACCGGCCGCCCCGGGAGAAGCCCTGGTGGCCGACCGCGATCCGCTGAGCTATCTCTACACGTCCGGCACCACGTCGTTCCCCAAGGGCGTCGTCGGCACGCATCTGGGCATCTACCTGGAGTCCATGTCAGCCGCCCTGGACAACGGCTGGAGCGCGTCCGACCGGTTCCTGGCGATGATGCCGATGTTCCACACCGCGCAGCTCAACGCGTTCTGCACGCCCGCGATCCTCGTCGGCGCGACGGTGCGCATCCATCGCGGTTTCGAGCCCGAACGCTTCCTCGAAACGATCGAAGGCGAAGGGATCACCCAGGTGTTCGGCCTGCCGATGATGTACCGGGCGGCGCTGGATCACCCGTCGTTCGGCGCGCGGGACCTGTCTTCGCTGCGCCGCGCCACCTACGCGATGGCTCCGATGCCCGAAGCCCAGATCAAGGCCTGCCTCGACGGCTACGGCTGCGAATTCGCGCTGCTGTTCGGGCAGACCGAGATGTCGCCGGTCACCACCCTGTTCCGGCCCGAGCACCAGCTCACCCACGTCGGCGCCGTAGGCACCCCGCTCACCGGCGTCCACGTCGCGATCATGGACGAGCAGGGCGAGCTGCTGCCCCGAGGGGAAACCGGCGAGATCGTCTACCGCGGACCGTCCACAATGGAGGGATACCTGCGCGACCCGGACGCGACGGAAACCGCGTTCCGGCACGGCTGGTTCCACTCCGGCGACGTCGGCCGGTTCGGCCCCGACGGCGTGCTGTGGTTCACCGACCGGGCGAAGGACGTCATCAAGACCGGCGGCGAGAATGTCGCGTCGCTGGAGGTGGAACGCGCGGTCTACGACGCCGAGCCGAACGTCGCGGAGGTCGTCGTCGTAGGACTGCCGCACGAACGCTGGACAGAGGCGATCACCGCGGTCGTCGTCCCGAAACCCGGCTGCCGGATCGACGCGGAAACCCTGCGCACCGCGCTCAAGGACCGGCTGGACGGGTACAAGGTGCCGAAGGCGGTGATCGTCGCCGATGAACTGCCGCGCACTTCGACGGGGAAGATCCAGAAGAACGTGGTCCGGGAACAGCACGCGAACCACTACGGGGAGCGGTGAAGGAGCCCCTGTTCGGAACGCCACTCCTCAGCGAGCAGCCCGAGCACGACTTGGTCGGCGAATTCCCCGCCGACCCACGCGGCGCGGCGCAAGGTGCCCTCCGGCACGAAGCCCGCGGCGGACGCGGACCGGATCATGGCGACGTTGTCTGCCAGTGTTTCGGCTTGGAGCCGCTGCAGACCGCGGACGGTGAAGCCGTAGTGGCACAGGATCTGTACCACGTCGGCACCGAGGCCCTGGCCCCGATAATCCGGACGGAGAGCGACACCTACGTGCGCGGTCCGGTTGTGGAGATCGATGCCCCACAGCAACGCTTCTCCCGCCAGCGTGTTGTCCGCGAGCCGTACCACTGAGAAGCACGCAGCGTCGTCGACGGGATCGGATACCGCATACGGAGACTTCGCGGAACCCGGCGGAATCGGCCGCCACGGGCGGGAATCGGCCCGCGAGCGGACCGCGACGTCGTCGTAGAGTTCGGCCTGCAGGATCGAGACGTCAGCCTCGTGCCGGGCGCGGAGTGCGACCGATTTTCCGGTGAGCATTCCCGGTTCTTACCGGATTGTGCCGCGAAATCACAATCTATTTCCGGCGTCCGGCGAAGCTGGTGTCGTCGCAGATCACACCGAGGCTAGTTTCGGCGTACTGGCGAGCTCCTGAGTGAACTTCCGCAGCAGCAGCACCGCGGTCGCGCCGAAGCCGAAGCACAGTCCGAGCCAGATCCCGGGTCCGTGCCAGCCTAGGCCGAAGCCGCACAGCACCATGACGGGAATGCCGATCACCCAATAGCCGAGCAGGGTCGCGCGGAAGCCGCTTTTCGTGTTGCCCAAGCCCCGCAGCAGGCCGACGCAGACGTTCTGCGCTCCCTTCAGGTACTGCTGCGCGATCCCGAAGAACAGCAGCGTGTGCGCGAGCGACAGCACTTCCGGCGGCGGGTGCTTCTCCAGGAACAGGCCGAGCACCCAGCCCGGCGCGACGAGATACACCAGGCCCGCCGCCGTCATCGCGGTCACCGACAGAGTGAGCGCCTGTCGCGCGATCCGGGTGACCTCGGGACGGTCGTGGCGGCTCACCGCCCGGCTGATCAGGATCGACGAGCCTTGGGACAGGCCGATGTTCAGCTGGTACACGATGTAGGCGAGCTGGTTCACCACGCTTTGCGCGGCCAGCGTCGCCGGGCCGAAGCTGCCCATGAGCACCGTCGCGACGGAGGTGATGCCGGCTTCGGAACCGTAGGTGAGACTGATCGGGATCCCTAGGCGGAGGATTTCCCGCGCCGCCGGCAGCTCCCGGCGGCTGAAGCCCGCCGACAGCAGCGGCGCGAGATGGTCGTCGCGGCGCAGGATCAGCAGGAACGCGAAGCAGTTCAGGAACTGCACGATCGTGGTGGCCAGCCCGACGCCGGGGGCGCCGAGTTCCGGGAACCCGAACCAGCCGTAGCCGAATCCGCCGTCCAGCAGGATGTTGACGCCCACCGAGCCGATGGTGACCCACAGCAGGGATCCCGGCCGGCGCATGCCGACAGCGAATTGGCGCAGCACGTTGAGCCACAGCATCGGGATCAGGCCGGGAGCGAGCGCGAGCATCGTCGGGCGGGCCAGTGCGAGCACGTCGGCGTCCTGGCCGAACCAGGTCAAGGCGTAGCCCAGTCCGATCAGGACCAGCGCGGCCAGCAGGCCGACCGCCGTCGCCACGAGGAAGGACGCGCGCACGGTGTCGCGGACCTCGGTGCGCGCCTGCTCGTCCAGCTGATCAGTGCCAGCACGGGTTTCGCCGCGGCCCGCCGCTGCGGCGACGAGGTTGCCGACCGCGGTGACGGTGCCCACGCACATTGTGCGGACCTGGTTGTACAGGGTGATCGCCAGTCCGCCCGCCGCGATCGCGCGCACGCTCATCCCGCCGAGCATCGCCAGGTCGGTCGTGGTCAGCGCGACCTGCGCGAGCTGGATCCCGGCGATCGGCACGGACACGGCGAGCAGCGGGCGGTACCCGGCCAGCCAGCGGGTCGGGGGCATTGCGCGGTCCTTCCTCGTGTTCACGACACCCACTGCAGTGCGTGGCCGACCTCAGTATGTCGCGTCAGCCGTTGCAGGACTCGGTCTTCGATGTCCGGCGCGAGCAGCCCGTGCCCGCGCAGCCATTCGTCGTCGTAGACGCTGTCCAGGTATTTCTCGCCCGCGTCACACACCAGCACCACGGCGGTGCTGCCCGGCGGCAGCGCGTCGATCCGTTCCAGCGCAACGTGAATCGCGCCGCCCGCGGATCCGCCGACCATCAGGCCGGTGTGCCGGGCCAGCGCGCGTGCGGTCGCGAACGCGTCCACATCGGACGCTTGCACGCCCTCGTCGATCAGCTCCGGGCACACGTTCTTCCCGACCGGGAACCCCGCCGGGCTGCCGCTTCCGGTCTGCCGGTACGGGCCCGGCGGGGCGCCGAAGATGATCGAACCGTCCGGTTCCACGGCGATCGTCCGCGCCGGGCAACGCAGCCGGCGCAGCTCCCGGGCCGTGCCGCAGAGGGATCCGCCGGTGCCGATCGCGCCGATCAGCCAGTCAATCTGCCCGGCGTCGGCGAGCAGTTCCTTCGCCAGTTCCCGGTAGCCGCCGCCGTTTCCGGGATGGTTGTGCTGGTCGGGCCAGTATGCCTCGCGGTCCGCCGCGACCAGCTCGGCGGCGACCCGGCGGCGTTCGACCGAGCGGAGCGTGCCGCTGCCGTCGTCGGCCACGTAGACGAGTTCCGCGCCGAGTGCCTTCATGGCGCGCAATTTGTCTTTGCTGGCATGGTGATCAACCACCGCGGTGAACCGGTATCCCCGTTCGAGCGCGGCGAGCGCCAGCCCCAGCCCGGTGTTGCCCGAGGTCGGTTCGACGATCCGGCCGCCCGGCCGCAGCCTGCCCTCGCGTTCCGCGTCGGCGATCATCTGCTCGGCCATGCGCACCTTCGCCGAGCCGGTCGGATTGAACTGTTCGAGCTTGAGCAGCAGGCGAACGCCCGTACCTGTCGTGCACAGTTCGAACAACGGCGTGCGCCCGATCAGCTCCGACACGTGCGAGACGATGCCGCGGCCGCGGCGCGGGATGAACTCGTTCACCGGTCCTCCCTCTCGATCCGCCAGCCCGCGCCGGGCAGGTCCAGCACGACCCGCGCGGGCAGCGGAAGGCCGTGGAAACGGGTTTCGTTCTTGTCCATCTGGTATCCGGCGGTGTTCGGGTACACGAGCAGGTCGCCGTGCGCCGGCGGCCGGGGGAACGGGATCTTCCGCCAGCTGAGCATGTCGTACTCGAGACAGCTCGAACCGCCCACGCAGGCCGCGACCGGTTCGCCGGGCCCGTCGGCGGGCCACAGCACCGGGTCGGGCAGGAACTCGCTGCCCTTCCACTGTTCGGAGACGCTCATGCTGAGCCCGGCCACGGTCACGATCCCGTAGCCGCCGCGTTCCTTGAAGCCCTGCACCGGGAAGACGGTGAACCCGGCCTGGTCCAGCAGCGCCCGCCCCGGTTCCAGCAGCAGCTCCGTGCCGGTCCGGGCGAATTCGGCGGCGATCGTCGCCCCGCCGGACGCCGGGCTCGCCAGCACCTCGGTCAGCATGTCCGCGCCGGTCGGCGACTGGTGGTAGGGATAGAAGTGGGTGAACGTCTGTCCATTGTGGAACCAGGACGGCCGGTACTCCTCGGTGAACCGCGTCCAGTCCGCCGGTTCGAGATAGCTCGCCGCGAACCCGCCGCCGATCGAGACCGCCGCCGCGGGCAGCCCGAACTCCCGCGCCCGCAGGCATTGCGCGAGCGCCGCCGCGGCCATCCGCGCGCGCGGCGCGACCTCGTATCCCCCGAGATGGAAGGAAAAACCCTCCATCCGCACCGCGGAACCCGCGTCCGCGCACCGGTGCAGCGCCGCGGTCACCTCGTCCGGGGTGAGCCCGAACCGGCTTCCCGGCGCGGTGTCCGGCACCAGCCGCAGCAGGATCCGGACCGGCTCGGCGGAACGGCCGATCGCGAGCACCCGGTCTAGTTCGTCGAGCGCGTCGACCGCCACCAAGCTCCGGTGCCGGGCCGCCAGCCAGACGAGATCGCCGCTCTTCGCCGCCCCGGTGACCATGACGTCCTCGCCGCGCACGCCGCCGGCCAGCGCAGCCACCAGCTCGGGCACGCTGGCCACGTCGACGCCCGCCCCGGCGTTCGCGCACTCCGGTGCCCAGCAGGCCGAACGGTTCGCCTTCTTGCCGAAATACACCTGCCCGGACACTCCCGCGGCGACGAGCGCGTCGGTGAACGCGGCGAGGTTGTCCGCGAACCGCGGCGGGTGCAGCACGTGGAACGGACCGCCCACCGCGCGGGTGATTTCGCCCAGCAGCACCGGATCCTCTTGCGCCTGCCGGGCCCAGTCCGCCTGGCGGGCCGGCAGGGAGATCGTCGACGTCGTCAGCTCCACAGCCGCACCCGCGTCCCTCGGCCGGCCTCGATCGCACGGGTCGCCAGCGCGTGCGCGACCGGGATGTCGGTGATCACCATTCCGCTGCTGAAGGCGAACACGCGGTCCGACGGATGACGCCGTCCAGGTTTGCGCCCGGCAAGGACGTCCGGGAATTCCGCGTCGATGGTCGCCTTCCCTTCTCCGTCATCGAAACGAGAACCGGTCACGCCGAGCTGGCCCTCGCTCGTCGCGAGCGCGTAGTCGGCGTCCCGCAGCGACGAGGAGTCGACTCCCTTGCTGGACACCGAAATCAGCAGCCCGCCCGGTTTCAGCCAGCTCGTCTTCACCTTCGGATGCGCGGCCCGCCCGGACGCCGCGACCGCGATGTCCGCCTCGGCGACGGCTTCCGGCACGTCGTCGACGATTTCGACCTCCCGGTCCGGGAAATACCGGTGGAACGCGGCCACGCAAGCCTGGATCCCCTCCGGCGCGGTACCGAAGAGCATCAGCCGTTCCAGGCCGGGCAGCGCGGTCTGCAGATACGGCAGGGTGAGCTGGCCCTGCACCCCGGTGCCGATCAGCAACGCCGACCGCGCGTCCGGTTTGGCGCATTCCTGCGCGATCAGCGCCGTGGTCGCCGGGGTCCGGGACGCTCCGACGCGGTCGCAGTCCATCAGCGCGAACGGCATTCCGGTCGTGTCGTCGTACAGGCTGATCACCGTGTAGTACTTGTCCCGGTTGTCGTTTCCCTGCCGGTACGACGTCTTGAATCCGACCTGCTGGGAATTCGCGTCGAATCCGAGCATCGAATAGGCGACCGCGTCCCGCGCCTGGTCCGGCAGCGGCATCATGAGCTTCGTCGGACAGCGGGAATCCCCGGCCGCCAGCGCGAGATATCCTTGCCGTACCGCGGAAATCACGTCCTCCGGGCCCAGCGCCACGTCGGCCAGATCGCTGCGGGTGAACACGTGGAAATCGGGCTGCGTCATCTGAAAAATCCCTCACCATCGAAACGGGGAACCGTGCGCGTGGAAATCGGGTCTCCGGCCGGGAAGCGCATTCCCGGCGGTCCGCGGGCGGCTGCGCCGACCGCGTCGCAGCGACGGTAACCGACCCGTCATACTTAGGCAAGGCTCACCTAACTTTCTCCGCTGTCGAAGTATCCCCCGACACCGCGGGCCCAGTCCCGGCCTGGGAAAACGGCCCGCCCCGGCGTTCGCGCCCACGCACGCCGTGAAGCACCTCACACCGTTGCCTCGCCCGGCAAAACCGTTGCGGCACAAGAAAAGTGTTCAGAGGCTGTCGGCGATCGCGACCGTCAGCACCCCGTTGGCGGCGTGCTGGACGGTTCCCTCCACCTCGTAGACCTCGCCGAGCATGTCCGCGGTGATCACCTCGGCGGGCGATCCCGACGAATGCACCGTTCCCTCGTGCAGCACGACGATCCGGTCCGCGATCCGGGCCGCGAGCGACAGGTCGTGCACCACGGCGACCACCGCCGCGGGCTGGTCGCGGGCGAACTCCCGGACGATCCGCAGCACCCGGAGCTGGTTGCGCAGGTCGAGATTGCTCGTCGGCTCGTCGAGCAGCAGCACGTCGGGTCTGCGCGTCATCGCCTGCGCCAGTCCGACCATCTGGCGCTGCCCGCCCGAGAGATCGGACAGCCGCCGGGTGGCGAACCCGTCCAGGCCCAGTCTCAGCAGGGTCGCCGCCACCCTGTCGTCGTGGTCCCGTCTGCCACCGCCGCCCAGCTTCCGGGCGACCAGCACCGCCTCGAAGACCGTCAGCGAACTCGGCGGCGGCGGATCCTGGGGCAGGTAAAGGATTCCGCCGCCGTCCGGGCGTGCGGCCGCGTCGCGCCCGGACAGCCGGACGTGCCCCCGGACCCGGTGGAACCCCGCGACGCACCGCAGCAACGTCGACTTCCCCGAACCGTTGGGCCCGACGATCGCGGTCACCTCCGGCGCCCGCACCTCGGGCAGCGTCACCTCGCGCAGCACCGGAGTGCGCCCGTAGCCGAACGCGAGCCGTTCGACGTGCAGAGTCAGGTCCACAGCGTCCTCCTGCGGGACAAGATCAGCCCGAGAAAGACCGGCACCCCGACGATCGAGGTGACGATCCCGACCGGGACGAGCACGCCGGGCACGAGCAGTTTCGCCACCAGCGACGACGCGCACAGCAGAAAGGCCCCGCCGAACAGGGACGCGGTGACGAAATAGCGCTGGTCCTCCCCCACCAGCATCCGCGCGATGTGCGGGCCGACCAGCCCGACGAACCCGATGCTGCCCGCGATCGACACCGCCGTCGCCGCGACGAGGGAAATCCCCGCCAGCACCACGATCCGCACCCGCTCGACCCGCACGCCCAGCGCCCGCGCCCGGTCGTCGCCGAGCCGCATCGCGGTCAGCTTCCAGGAAGCCCGCAGCACCAGCGGAACCGCGACGAGCACGACGACCGCGAGCATCCCGACCTGCGGCCAGGTCGCCCGGCTCAGGCTGCCCAGCGTCCAGAACACGACCTGCTGCAGCTGCGCTTCCGACGCGACGTACTGCATCAGCGACAGCAGCGCGGTGAACAGGAACACCATCGCGATCCCCAGCAGCACCATGGTTTCCGTATGCGGGCCGCGCACCACGCTGAACGCGATGATCACCGCGCTGGTCAGCATCGCGAAAATCCACGCCATCCCGGCCGTGCCGACCAGGCCGAGAACCGGGATCGCCGACACACCCGCCACCAGGCTCAGCGCCGCCCCGAAACTCGCCGCGGCCGACACCCCGAGCGTGAACGGCTCGGCCAGCGGATTGTTCAGCACGGTCTGCATCTCCGCCCCGGCCAGCGACAACGCCGCGCCGACGAGAATGGCCGTCGCCGTCATCGGCATCCGGAGGTGCCAGACGATCTCCGTGTCCATCGCCGGCGCGTCCCACGGCGTGAAGATCGCCCGCACCGTGTCCCCGATTCCGAGCGCCTCGCCGCCGACCGCGATGTCCGCCACGGCCACGGCAATCGTCAGCAGCACCAACGCCGTCACGGTCAGCCGTTTGCGCCGGGCCCGGCCGCGGTGTGCGTCGACGACCTCCGCGACGCGGACTTCCGGGCTCGCCAGTTCAGCCTGAGCCGTCACGGCAGCTCCGTCCAGAACGTGCCCTGGTACGGGACCGGCAGGAATTTCGCGTGCAGCTCACGGATCGTCGCGTCGGGATCGACGTCCTGGAACAGGTCCGGGTGAAGCCACTTGGCGAACCACTCCACAGCAAGGAAGTTGTACGGCGAATCGTAGAAGTGGTGCCACGCCGCGTACGTCCGATGCTCGCGAACCGCTTTCAGCTGCGGGAATCCCGCCTGTTTCCGGACGATCGACTGCAACTGGGCCTTCGCGTCCTCCGGCTTCTCGGCATACCCGAGCGACACGAACGAACCCGCCTTCGCCGGGGTGCCGGGCGCCCAGTCCGCACCGGTCGCGATGACGACGTCCGGGTTCCGGCTCAAGACCGTCTCCGGCGAAACCGTCCCCTGCCGCGTTTTCAGCACGTCGTCGGCCAGATTCGCCCCGCCCGCGAAGGTGACGATCTTGGCGAGATTGGACTTCGCGAAGCTGGAACAGCAGTCGAAATACCCCGGCGCACGCCACAGGAACGTCGGCGTCGGCGGCTGGTGCGCACTGTCCAGCCGCGACCGGACCCGATCTATGGCCGACTGGTAATAAGCCGCGAACGCGTCCGCCCGGGCGGTCCGGCCGGTCAGCTTGCCCATCAACCGCACCGACGGGACCGTGTTCCCGAGCGGATTCTCGAAGTAGTCGACCACGACGGTCGGAACGCCGACCCGGTCGAGCTTGTCCACGACGCCCGAATCCTGCGCCGCCTTGAAGTTCGCCGCGCTGATCACGAACACGTCCGGCCGGAGCCGGAGCGCCGCCTCGACCGAGAACGACCCGTCGTACACCTGCCCGGTGCGCTGGATCCGGTCGAGCCCGGGGAACGCCTTCCGGTACTGCTGCCAGGAATCGGGATCGTTCTGCTCCAGGTCGTTCGGCAACCCGACGATCCCCCGCAGCGGATCCTCCTTGTCCAGCAACGCGGTCGTGTACAGCATCCGCGCCCCGTCGAGCAGAATCCGCTTCGCCGGCACCGGAACCTCGACCTGCCGCCCCAGCACGTCGGTGAGCGGCTGTTTGGCAGCACCGGCGTCCGCGCCTTGCGGCGCCGAACACGCCCCGGCCGCCAGGACCGCCGCCAGCAGGACTGCGCCCGGCCGGAGCCGTTCCGGGCGTCGACGGAGCCAGGTCAGGAAGTTAGGCATGCCTTACCTTAACAGCGGACCCGCCGTGCGCAATGCCCTGACCGAATCGCCCCGATTCGGCCGGATTCATCCATGCGGAAACGGGAATGTGTCAGGCCCGATTCCGTGCGGACCGGAAGAACTGCGTTTCAGCGAGCTTGCTCGGGAGACCACTGCAGCAGGAACCGCAGCGCCTCCTCGCTCGGCGAACCCGGTTCCGCGGTATAGGCGACCAGCAGTTGCTCCGGATGAGTGTCCACTGTGAACTGTTGGACGTCGAGTTCGAGCTTCCCGGCGACCGGATGGCGATAGACCTTCGACAGCGCACGCGGCCCGCGCACCTGGTGATCCGCCCACCACCGCCGGAAATCCGGGTCCCGCACGCTCAGTTCGCCGACCAGCGCGCTCAACGCCGGATCGTGCGGCGTGCGGCCGGCTTCCATCCGCAGCACCGAAACGCACTCGCGCGCGGCCCGCGGCCAATCGGCGTACAGCGACCGGAACGATTCGTCCACAAAGGTCAGTCGGATCAAATTCCGCTCAGCCACCGGCAATTTCTCGAAGTCAGTGAGCAAGGCGGCGCTTCCGCGGTTCCAAGCCAGCACGTCCATCCGGCGGTGCAGCACCATGGCCGGAACGTCGCGCATCGTGTCCAGCAACTGCCGCAACCGGGGCGCGACCTCGGGCCGGGCCGGTTGGCGCGGGGAGACCGGCGCGACGTCGGCGACCGTGAAGAGGTACGCGCGTTCGTCCGGCGCGAGTTGCAGGGCATCGGCCAGCGCGTCGAGCACCGACCGGGAAACGCGGTTCGTGCGGCCCTGTTCGAGCCGCACGACGTAGTCGATGCTGAGGTGTGCGAGCTGAGCCAGCTCCTCGCGCCGCAATCCGGGGACGCGCCGCCGCCGTCCGTCGTCCGGATACCCCGCCTGCCGCGGATCGAGCGCCGCCCGGCGGGCGCGCAGGAAGTCGCCCAGTTCGCTTGCCATGCCACCAGTGTGCCGTGCGGGCCGGGCCGCTTGCCTGGTACTGGGATGCATAGGCAGCACTGTCCCTGGTTCGGACCCTGGACCGCGCCGAAGCTGGAGGCATGCGAAACGACATCTCCTTCCGCAGCAACAACCTCCGCATCGCCGCCCACCTCTATCTCCCGGACACCCCCGGCCCGCATCCCGCGCTGGTCGTCGGGCACCCGGGCACCGGTGTCAAGGAACAGACCGCGGGCTCGTACGCCGAGCTGATGGCCGCGCAGGGCTACGCCGCTCTCGCCTTCGACGCCGCTTACCAGGGCGAAAGCGAGGGCCTGCCGCGCGGACTCGAAGACCCTGCTCAGCGAGTCGAGGACTTCAAAGCCGCGGTCGGCTACCTGACCGGCCGCGAGGACATCGACCCAGCCCGGATCGGTTTGCTCGGCATCTGCGCGTCCGGCGGCTACTCGCTGACCGCCGCCTCCACCGACCGCCGAGTGCGAGCCGTCGCCACGGTCAGCGCCGCCGACGTCTCCCGCCAGCTGCGCCTCGGCGCCGACGGAACCCAGGACCCGGCGGTGTTCGACGCGATGCTGACCGCTTCCCGCACCGCGCCCGGCGGCCTGCCGGTCTTCCCCGCGAACGAACAGGAAGCCCGCGCCACCGGCCAGCACGCCTACGAGGGCTGGGAGTACTACTGCACCCCGCGCGGCGCGCACCCCCGCTCCGCCAAGACGCTGGCCTGGGACAGCATCGACCGGCTCGCGTTCTTCGACGCTTTCGCACCGCTCCCGCTGCTCGGGCCGCGACCGCTGCTGATGATCGTCGGCGACCGCGCCGAGACCATGTGGATGAGCATCGAGGCGTTCCAGCGGGCGACTGGTCCGAAGGAGATGTTCCGCGTCCCCGGAGCGTCCCATGTGGACCTTTACGACCGCCCGGCGGCGGTCGGCCCGGCGGCGGAAAAGCTGGCCGAGTTCTTCGGCAAGCACCTGTGACCGTTGGGCGGCAGGGTCTCTACTGTCCAGCGCCCCCGGAAGCAGTGTCGAGCGGACGTTCGAAGAAGGTCTCGAGGACGACGATCGCCTGGGTGCTCGTGACTCCGTCGATCGCGTAGAGGCGGCGAAGCGAGGCCTGCAGTTCCTCCGTAGTCGCCGTGCGGATCTTCACCAGGAGAGCCGCCGGGCCCGCGATGACGTGCGCCTCGACGACCTCGGGGAGCGCCGCGATCGCTTCGCTCGTCGGCGAGTCGCCCATCCAGGCGTTGGCCTCCACCAACACGAACGCCGCCACTCCCCGGCCGACCGCCGCCGGATCGACGTCGACGGTGGTCCGCCGGATGACGCCCTGTTCGCGCAGCTTCCGCACCCGCTCGTGCGCGGCGCCCGCGGACAATCCCACGGCCTGCCCCAGCGCGGCATAGGCCTGGGTGGCGTCACGCTGCAGCTCAGCGAGGAGTCTGCGATCCAAGTCATCCACACCTTGACGATATCAAGTTCGGCAAGACAAGCTCTAGGCGAGATGACATTCAGAACCTGGGGGTAATCAGTGGACCTGGTCAAGACTGAGTTCGCAGTGCTGGACGAGCGGTTCGCGCGCTGCAACGGCGACGAGTGGATGCAGCGCCTGCACACCGGATGCCGCTGGACCGAGGGACCGGTCTATTTCCCGGCCGGCCGCTACCTCGTGTTCAGCGACATCCCGAACGACCGGACCTTGCGCTGGGACGAGACCACCGGCCAGGTCGGCGTGTTCCGGCAGCCCTCGGGCTACGCCAACGGCCACACCAGAGACCGCGCGGGTCGGCTGGTCAGCTGCGAGCAGGGCCACCGCCGCGTCACGCGCACCGAACCGGACGGCAGCGTGACCGTACTCGCGGAGCACTATCGCGGCCGACGGCTCAACAGCCCCAACGACGTCGTCGAACGGTCCGACGGATCCATTTGGTTCACCGACCCGAGCTACGGCATCGACAGCGATTACGAGGGCTACCAAGCAGAAAGCGAGATCGGTGCCTGCCACGTCTACCGAGTCGACCCGGCAGACGGAGAAGTCCGGATCGTCGCGGACGACTTCGAACGCCCCAACGGTCTGGCCTTCTCCGCCGACGAGAGCAAGCTGTACATCGCGGATACGCGGCAAAATCCCAGCCACATCAGGGTTTTCGACGTCACCGACGACGGCAAGCTCACCGGCGGCGAAGTATTCGGCACCTGCGACAACGGCGCCTTCGACGGGCTCAGAGTGGACACCGCAGGACGAGTCTGGGCAGCCGCCCACGACGGGCTGCACTGTTTCGCTCCCGATGGCACCCGGATCGGCAAACTGCTGGTGCCGGAGATCTGCTCGAACCTGACCTTCGGCGGAGCACGCCGCAACGAACTGTTCATCACCGCGTCCAGTTCGGTCTACACCTTGCGCGTCAACTTCAACGGGGTTCGCTGACCGGAATCGCCCACCCGGCAACTTGATCGCGAACGGCTTCGGCATGAGGCGGGGACGGAACGGTCGAGTTCGGTCAACGCACTCTCGCTTGTCCCCGTGCGACGGGAAGCTCACCGCTATGCTCGGGAGCCACAGGAGGGGACGGGATGGCGGTCAGACTCCGGGTTTCGCCCGGCAAGCGCGGAGCTCACCGGAGCATCGAGTCGGCCCTGCGCAGTGCCGCCGGGCGGCGGGGGTCGTGCGTTGTCGAGGTGGATCCGGGGCGTTATCCGGAAAGCCTGTTCGTGCAGGGGGACGTGCGCATCGCCGCGCGGCAGCCTGGGACGGTGGAGATCTGCCCGCCGACCGGTGCGGGCGTCGTAGCCTCGGGCACCGTCCGGCTGGAAGGCCTCGTGCTCCGGGCGCGGGACAACGACGTGGTCCGCTGTGCCGCCGGCACCCTTGCGATCAGCGCGTGCACCCTCGTCGCACACGGGGACACCGCCGCGTTGCACGGGCCGCCCGGCAGTTCGGTCACGGTGACGGACACCGAGTTGCAGTACGGCCGCGCACTCTTCACCGGTTCGCACGCTCTGCTCGAACGATGTGTGTTCACGGACTCCGCGAACACCGGGCTGTGGGCCACCGCTGGTGCCGACGTCACCGTGCGCGACAGCCGATTCGACCGGTGCCGGGTCCACGGCCTGCTCTCCCGCGGTTCCCGCGCCGCCGTGACCGGCTGCCGGTTCACCAGCCCCGGCGACGCTGCGGTCGCCGCGGACCAGAACGGGAGCCTCGACGTCGCCGACTGCCGTATCGAAGCCGCGCAGACCACCGGCATTCGCTACGCCCAGGGGGCGCGCGGCACGATCACCGGCACGCACGTCGGCCCGACCGACACCGGGCTGGTGGTCGCCGACGGCGCCGACCCGCTCGTGCGCGGATGCACCTTCGAAAACCCCCGGGTGGCCGGAATTGATGTGAACACCCGCGGAGCCGGGCGGTTCGAGAACGTCACCGTCCGGCAGGCGCGGAAGTTCGGCATGTTCGTGGCCACCCAGGGCACGCCGGTCCTGAGCGGCTGTCGCTTCGACGGCGGCAACATCGGGATCTACGTCGAGAACGCGCGCCTGGTCGCCGCCGACACCGTCATCGAGGGGTTGGACAACACCGCCGTGCGGTTCGCGGGCCAGGGGAATTCCGAACTGACCCGGCTGCACGTCGCGCGCTGCCCCGTCGCGGTCGAGGCCAACGGAACCGCCGACGTTCAAGTCACCGACGCACGAGTGCGCGACTTCGAGCTCGTGGGAATGCTCGGGCACGAGAATTCGTCGATGCGCGCCGCGAACTGCAGTGTGTCCGGCGGCCAGATCGCGTTCAGCGCGAGCAGCAGCGCCCATCTGGACCTGCACGACTGCGAGGCCAGCGACACCGAACTCAGTGGCGGGGCCGTGTTGGGCAAGGCGACGCTGACCGCACGGCGACTCACTGTTTCCGGGTCGCCGTCCATGGGCGTCTTCGTCGCGGAGAAGGCCAACTTGGTCCTCGACGACAGCGTCTTCACCGGCACGACGACCGCCGGCCTGAATTTGCACGGCGCGACGGCTCTCGTCCGCAACGTCGACGTCAACGGGTCCGAGGGCTGCGCCGTGCACCACAACGGCAGCGCCGTGCTGAAAGAGTTCCGCTCGCCGCTGCGGGTGATCGAGGTCGAGCCGAAGCCCGAGCCACCGCAGATCGTGCACAATTACCACGGCCCGGTCATCCACGGGGACGTCGTCCAGTCCGTGCTCACCTGGGGCAACACCGTCGTCCAGCAAGCGACACCCGACCACCGCACCTGACCGGGAGGAAGCCCGTGCCCACCGAAGAACACCATCACCACGGCCCGGTGATCCACGGCGGCGTGCACAATTCGCAGCTGGCGTGGAACAACCGGAACGTCACGCAGAACCTCGCGCACACCGAGCAAGTCGCACCCGGGTTCGAAGCCGTCGCCGAGGTCGTCGCCGAGGTCAAGCGGCAACTCGGCAGCCTCGGGCTGCCCGAAGCGGACGCCCGCGACGCCCGCGAAACCGCCGACGCCGTCCTCGCCGAGGTGGTCAAGCCGGAGCCGGACCGAGGCATCGTCCGCAAGGGCCTCACCGCGTTGAAGGGCCTGCTGGCCCAGCTCGCGATGGGGCTGCTCACCGGAGCACACGAGGGCGCCGTCGAAACCGGCAAGGAGCTGGTGCACGCGCTCAGCCAGCTGCCTCTCTGAGGTTCGCCTGTCCCGCGCTTCACGGTCTACAGTGGACGGTCAGAAGCCCGGTGCCTTGCCAGGACTCATGATCCCGCGCGGACCAAGCGCCGTCTGGAACGTCTCGTCGGCGGCCCGCCACACCTCGGGCGCGCTCGGCAGCCGGATAGGCCAGCCGCCGGACTTCGAGAAGCTGAGCCGCCTCGACGCGGACTGCGGCTTCCTTCGCGGCGGCCGGATCGAGCTGGGCGATGAGCATGGCCTGGGTCGTTCTTCGCCTACCGGGTTTCGCCGAAGATCCGCCGGTAAGCGCCCGGCGTGGTTCCGAGCCGTGCCCGGAAGTGTCGGCGCAGGTTGACCGCCGAGGCGAGCCCGACCCGGTTGGCGATGGTCTCCACCGGAAGGGCGGTCTGTTCCAGCAGCACCCGTGCCGCGTCGAGGCGCTGGCCGAGCAGCCACTGTCCCGGGCTGGTGCCGAGTTGCTCGGTGAACCGCCTGGCGAGCGTCCGGTTCGACAGCCCGGCCCGCCCGGCGAGCCGGGCCACGGTCAGTTCGGTGTCGAGCTGAGTGGTGGCCCACTGCAGCAGCGGGGCCAACGACTCGTCGGCTCTCGGCGGGACGGGCTGCGCGGCGTACTGGAGCTGGCTGCCGTCCCGGTGCGGCGGCAGCACCATGTTCCGGGCGATCCGGGCGGCGTGTGCCGCGCCGTGGTCCGCGCGGACGAGGTGCAGCAACAGGTCGATGCCCGCCCCGGTTCCGGCGCTGGTCGCCACGTCGCCGTGGTCCACGTAGAGCACGTCCCGATCTACCGTCACCTCGGGGAAGGCGGCGGCGAGCCGGTCGGTTTGGCGCCAGTGGGTGGTCGCGCGGCGTCCGTCGAGCAGTGCGGTCCGGGCGAGGACGAACGCCCCCGTGCAGATGGCCGCGATCCTCGCCCCTCGCCGATGGGCGGCCCGCAGCGCCTCGATGACGGCCGACGGCACCGGTGCGTCGGGCGGCTGCCAGCCGGGGATGATCACGGTGTCCGCCTCCTGCAGGGCTTCGAGCCCGCAGTCGACGAGCATCGTGTAACCGGCGGTGGTCCGCAGCGGGCCGGGACGCTCGGCGCAGATCCGGAAGTCGTAGCGGGCAGGCACGTCCTCCCAGGCGGTGCCGAAAACCTCGGCGGCACACGCGAGTTCGAAGGGCGACTGGGGCGCGTTGAGCAGGGCTGCCACCCGATGACGGGCCATGGCAGGAATATACCCAAGGATGTCATTTTGGACTCTCGGCATCGAAGCCAGCCCCCGGTCACAGTGGTCGGATGAGCGAAGCCAATGGAACAGGCGTGTCGCGGACCGAGGTCCAGGTCGACGGTGAAGCGGCCAGCTACTTGACCGCGGGGCGGGACGGCCCGGTGGTCCTGCTGCTGCACGGGACGTATTGGAGCCGCGTGTGGCTTCCGGTGCTGGGCCGCCTGGCCCAGGCGGGGCTGCGGCCCGTCGCGGTCGACCTTCCCGGGCTGGGACGCTCAGGAGGCGAACTCACCCCGGAAACGGCCACGGTCCCGGCCCTTGCAGACTGGCTCACGCGATTCGCCTCCGCACTGAAGATCTCCGGGCCGATCGCAGTGGCGGGCCACGACATCGGCGGCGCCATTGCCCAGCATCTCCTTGCCCATGATCTGTTGGAGATACGCCGGCTGGCCTTGGTCAACTCGGTCGCCTACGACTCCTGGCCGGCACCGCACGTGGCGCGGTTCCGGGACCCGGCGGTCGCAGCGGCCGTCACCGCCGACGGCCTCCTCGCCGCCCGCCGGCAGGCCGTGGCCTCGGCACTGGCAGACGCCGCCACCGAACAGCTGATCGCCGAGTATCTGGATCCGTGGACGAACCCCCGGGTCCGCCGCTCCTGGCTGGCGATGGCGGGCGCGGCCGACAACCGCTACACCCTCGATCTCGTCCCCGCGCTGCGCCGGTCCACGACGCCCAAGCTGCTGATCTGGGGCGAGGACGACAGCTTCGAGAAAGTGGAGTACGCCGAGAAATTCGCCTTGGAGATCCCGCGAACCACGCTCGTGCGCATCCCGCGAGCGGACCACATCCCCACGGAAAACGCCCCCGGCCAAATCGCCAAAGCCCTCGCCGATTTCTTCACAATGTAGCCGTCATTGCGACGCAGTAAGCGTCCACCTTCCGAGTTACCCCGATGCCGCCTGCTGTGCCCGAAGTGCGGCGACGCCTGGTCGAGCCGGCGGGCGGTGAGGTAGGCGGCGGGCGGTTGCCCGGTCAAGGCGCTGAACCGGTCGGCGAAGGCGGAGCGGGACATGGTGGCGGTCTTGGCGAGGTCGGCCACGGTCCAGCGGCGGGCCGGGTCGCGGTGCATGGCGGTCAGGGCCCGGCCGAGGGCGGGATCCATCGCCGCGATCAGCCAGCCGGTCCGGTCCCGGGTGCGAATCAACCCCCGCCACACCATCGAACTCGACGCCAGCCACGCCTCCCTGGCGTCCCAGCCCGGCCAGATCGCCGACCTGATCGACACCGCCGCCCGCGCCTGACCGGCCCTCTCGACACCGCCCGGCGCTGCTGGAGCACTCCCGCAGCGCCGGGCCTATGGCCAATGGACCAAGGAAAGTGTCCCAGACAGTCAGCGCCGGCGGCCGGGGCCTATTCCAGGCCGACGAACATCGTCTCGTGCAGACGGCCGACGTGGGCGCGCACGACGCGGGCCGCCGTTTCCGGGCGGCCGGCTTCCAGTGCGTCCACCAGTCTCGCGTGTTCCCGGTTGGACTCGCGCAGTTTCGGCATCGGGTACGGCAGGTAAAACCGGTGCAGTTCCCTCAGCACGACCTCGTACTGCCGCACCGCCGCGGCCGGCCCCGGCGCCGCCACCGCGCGGTGGAACTCCGTGTCCAGTTCGTGAAACTCGGCCCAGCCGGCCGCGTCTCGCATCCGGGCCACCAGCTCCCGCAGGCGCGGGACGTCCGGCGACCGAGTGGCCGCCAGCTGCGCCAGCCCGGACTCCAGCACCAGCCGGTGGTCGATCAGCTCCCGCACCTCGGCGGCCGATGCCCGGTACGCGCCGACCTCCCGCACCCGGGCCGCCGGCGGGTGCTCGGCCACCAGCGTGCCGCCGCCCCGGCCGCGACGGCGTTCGATCACGCCGTCTTCGGCCAGGGATTCCAGTGCCCGCCGCACGGTGATCTCCGCGACGTCCAGCGCCCGCGCGATCTCCGCGTTCGACGGCAGCCGCTCCCCCGGCGCCAGCAGGCCCAGCTCCACCGCGAGCGCGATCCGCGCGCGCACGGTGTCCAAAGCGGACAGCCGCCGGATCCCGGTCACCGCGGGGGAATTGAGGTCTGCCGTGGTCATGCGACGACCGTACCGCACAAAGTGCTCATGATGAGCACTCTTGTTTAAGTGTTCAAGATGGTCTATTTTCCGTCCATGCCGCGACCACTGCCGATCGCCCTCGCCCAGGCGCCGCCCCGGCCCGCCGGAACCCCCGGGTTCGCCGGCGAGGTCGAGTCCCTGCTGAACCGGTTTCCGGGCACCCGCCTGGCCGCCTTCCCCGAACTGCATCTCTGCGGCGTCGACGGCGAAGGCGACGACCGCACCCGGCAGCTCCGCGAAACCGCCGAACCGCTGCACGGCCCCCGGACCCGGGAACTCGCCGAACTGGCAGGGGATCTCGGGATCTGGCTCGCGCCCGGCACGGTGTGCGAAGCCGGCGACCGCGGCGAACTGTTCAACACCGCCCTGCTCTTCTCCCCCGGCGGCGAACTGGCCGGCTGGTACCGCAAGATTTTCCCCTGGCGCCCCCACGAGCCGTACGACCCCGGCGACCGCTTCGTCGTCGCCGACCTGCCCGGCACCGGCCGGATCGGCTTCTCGATCTGTTACGACGCTTGGTTTCCCGAAGTCGCCCGGCACCTCGCCTGGCTGGGCGCCGAGGTAGTGCTCAACCCGGTCCAGACGACCACTCCGGACCGCGCGCAGGAACTCGTGCTCGCCCGGGCGAACGCCATCGTCAACCAGGTCTTCGTCGCGAGCGTGAACACCGCCGGGCCGTTCGGCCGCGGCGACAGCGTCCTCGTCGGGCCCGAGGGCGAGGTCCTCGCCGCGTTGCCCGGCGAAGCCGAAGGCGTCCTGGCGCACACGATCGACCTCGACGACGTGCCCCGCGTCCGCCGCGAGGGCACCGCCGGAACCAACCGGATGTGGGCGCAGTTCCGCCCCGCCGACGCCCCTGTGCACCTGCCGCTCTACCAGGGCCGGATCGACCCGGGCCGCTGGAGCCCCCGAGGAGAAGACGACCGATGACCGCCACGCCCACCGCCCCGGCCGCGCTGCGGCGCCGGCTCGGCCTTCCCGGCGTCGTCCTGTTCGGCCTCGCCTACATGGCCCCGCTGATCGTGCTCGGCACGTTCGGCATCGTCGCCGCGACCACCGCGGGCACCGTGCCTTCCGCCTACCTGCTCGCCCTCGTCGCGATGCTGTTCACCGCCGCGAGCTACGGGAAAATGGCGGCCGCGCATCCGGTCGCCGGCTCGGCCTACACCTACGTCCGGAAAGCCATCGACGCGCGCGCCGGTTTCCTCGTCGGGTGGGCGGTGCTGCTCGACTACTTCTTCCTGCCGATGGTGATCTGGCTGATCGGCGGCGCCTACCTGTCGGCGGAGTTCCCCGGAGTGCCGCGCTGGGTCTGGCTGATCGCTTTCATCGTCCTGACGACGCTGCTCAACGTGCTGGGCATCAAAGTCGCCGAAAAAGCCAACTTCGTGCTGATGGCGTTCCAGCTGCTGGTGATCGGCTTCTTCGTCGCGCTGTCGATCAGGCACGTGCTGCATGCCGGCGAGGCGCTCGCGAGCACACAGCCGTTCTTCCACGCGGGCAGCACACTGGGCACGATCTCGGGCGGCGCCGCACTGGCGACGTACTCGTTCCTCGGCTTCGACGCCGTGACGACGCTGACCGAGGAAACCACCGAACCGCAGCGGACGATCCCCCGCGCGATCCTGCTCACCGCGCTGATCGGCGGCGGGATTTTCGTGGCCCTCGCCTATTTCACCCAGCTGGCCCACCCGGGCAGCGCGTTCGCCGACGAATCCTCGGCGGCCTTCGAAATCGCCACCACGATCGGCGGCGACCTTTTCGCGTCGGTCTTCCTGGCCGGGCTGGTGGTCGCGCAGTTCGCGTCCGGGATCGCGGCACAAGCCAGCGCGTCGCGGCTGATGTTCGCCATGGGCCGCGACGGCGTGCTGCCGCGCGTTTTCGGCAAACTCCACCCGCGGTTCGCGACACCGGCCTTCGGCATCCTGCTCACCGGAGCGGTCGGGCTGGCAGCGCTGGCACTGGACGTGAGCACGTCGACCTCGTTCATCAACTTCGGCGCGTTCACCGCGTTCACGTTCGTCAACCTCAGCGTGCTCGCGACCTGGCTGCGCGACCGCACCGGAAAGCGGACGCTGACCTGGCTGGTCTTCCCGCTGATCGGCGTCGTGGTGGACCTGTGGCTGCTGGTCAACCTGGACGGCATCGCGCTGGTCTTCGGCCTGGTGTGGCTGGGCATCGGAATCGTGGTGCTGGCCGCGATCACCCGCGGATTCCGCCGTCCACCGCCGGAGATGACCTTCGACGAGTAGCCCGGAAACGTTGGCCCTTCCTGGGAAACACGTTCCGCGTTCGCTGCGACGGCGTTGGTCGGGTGGGCGCGCCGTTGCCGTTGCCGTTGAGCTGCTGCGCACGCCTCTAGCGACGATGAGGGCGTCGCTGGACGTCGCGATCGCCAAGCCCCATTCAGCCGCTTCGACAATCGCGCTCACGGACCGGCTGCGTCCCCAGCTGGATCGAGTCGATCACCTGCTCGACGGATTTCTCGTGCTGGCCAGAGCGCAACACGGGGCGCTGGCCGATGCTGACCGGGTCGACCTCGGCGAACTCGTCGACGCGGCACGGCGCGAACGTTTCGCCGACATTCGCGAGAAAGGCTTGACCGTGACGGTGGACCTGCCCCCGGCGACGACGGCCCAGGGCAGCCCGGCCCTGCTCGCGCGGTTGGTGGACAACGTCATCGACAACGCCGTAGCGCACAACGAGCAAGGCGGCTGGATCGAGGTCACCGGGTCCGCGACCGAGGAGGAGACCGTGCTGGCCGTCGAGACCGGCGGACGCGTCCTCGACCAACGAGAGGTCGACCGGCTGGCCCAGCCCTTCGAACGGCTGGGCGAGGAACGCACCGGCTCCTCAGGACTCGGCCTGTCGATCGTGGCCGCCGTCGCCGCCGCCCACCGCGGCCGGCTCGCGCTGTTCGCCCGTCCCGAAGGCGGCCTGCGCGTGACGATCACCCTGCCGGCCGTGAAGACGCCGGTCCCGGCATGAGGATCCTCGTCGTCGAAGACGACCGCGCCCTCGCCGAGGTCGTCGCGGAGGGGCTCCGGGACCAAGGAATGGCGGTCGACCTCGCCGGCGACGGACTGACTGCCTCCGCCAAACTCGAACTCACCGCGCACGACGTCGTCGTCCTGGACCGAGACCTGCCCGGTCTCCACGGCGACACGCTGTGCCAGATGATCACCGAACGGGCGGACCGGCCGATGGTGCTGATGCTGACCGCGGCGAGCGCGCCCGGCGACCGGGTCAGCGGGCTGACTCTGGGCGCCGACGACTACCTCTCCAAGCCCTTCCACTTCCCGGAGCTGATCCTGCGCATCCAGGCGCTCGCCCGTCGCAAACCGCACGCACGTCCCCGAACCCTGCGCACGGCAGGGATCGAGCTGGACCCGGTACGCCGCACCGTCGTACGCGACGGACGACAACTCAGCCTCTCGGTGAAGGAGTTCGCGGTTCTCGAAGCGCTGCTGCAGGCGAGTCCCGGTTTCCTGAGCGCCGAGACCCTGCTCGAACAGGTTTGGGACGAGAACGCCGACCCGTTCACCAACACCGTCACGGTCACGATCGGCCGGCTGCGACGCAAACTCGGCAACCCGCCGATCATCACCACGACCCCGGGAATCGGCTACCGGATCGCCTCGCCCACCGACCCGCGAGGGCACGCGGCCGAATAGTGCAAGCTTTGCATCCCCATTCGCCGAACTGGGCGATCCACATATCCATCTCGGCGTTGCGAGACGTTGACTCGCGATTCTCCCCATTTCCTCGGCGGGACTGAAAACTAATGGTGGAGTCGGGTACGCGACTGCCCCTTTTCGAGCGCGGGCGGCAGTGATGTCGCGGGGTCAATCGTCGGCTGCGACGAGGAGAGTGAGCGACGCCGCGGGCCGGTCGATGACGACAAGTTCGCGGTAGTCGATATGGATCGGGCCATAGTCGTGGAGCGCGTCCTCCGCAAGCTGTCCCAACAGGTATGTGCTGGTCGCCTTGCGGATCGGGCGGTAGATCTCCTGGCGCAGGCGTGCTTCGAGCGGCTCTGGGACGTTCCCGTGCTGGCTGGCCCAGGAGCGGATGACGCCGACTGCCGTCGCGGCATCGACCGTCTCGTAGTCGTCCGGGGTGATGCGATGAAGCCACCACTGGCCATGGCGCGGCCAGTCTTGAACGCCGGCACCGTCGTACGTGTCCCGAAACTGGGGGTGTGCGATCAAGGCCGCTAGGACATCTCGGTCCTGCGGCGCCTCGGCCGGCAACTGGAAATGCTTGGCATCAACCCAGCGGTAGCCATGATGGGATCCCTCGCCGAATTCGAAGTCTCGGAAGTTGATGAAGAGACTGACCAGATGGACGAGGGCGGACATCGATTCCATGCTCGTCATCGTAGGTCGCGCCGTCTCCTCGATCCGCCGGAGCGAGCGACCCGGATACGACGTCGCGGACAACGGCGGCGAACTGGCCGTGGTCCACCTCTTCGTCGTCGACGGCTAGGACACAGCTGCGTCTGGCGCGGTCCAGAACCGCATTGCCGGTCTCCCGCAACACTGTCCGCAGCCGCGACAAGTAGCTGTAAAGCGCGGCATGCGCGCGCAACGGCGGCGCGCCGTCCCACACTCGGTCGATCAGTTCGCCGGCCGACACACTGATCCTTGGTGTTGGCCTGGGGAAGGATGTGTTTGTGTCTGGTTCGTCGAAGTATCCGCAAGAATTCCGGCGGGATGCGGTGGCGTTGGTGAGGTCGTCGGCTCGTCCGTTGGCGCAGGTGGCTCGCGAGCTGGGATGAAGCACGAGACGTTGCGGGCGGAGCGGGAGCTGCGCGATGCAGCTGTGCGCCAGCGACTCTCCGGTGCGAAAGTTCGGCCGTTGGCGGAGATGTTCGAAATACCGCTCCAGCTCTCGAGCACCTCCACGGGCGCCTCAACGACGGTCATGAAATCAGGCTTGCTCGAACAATCCCTTGGGTTACCAGCGCTGTGCTCGTTTCCAGTGCTTCCGCGAGGCCTCGCGTCAAGATCGTTTCCGAGGCTGTTTCCGCAGGTCATACCCTATAAAAGGGAAGTCAGAGTGAGCCGGGTCGGGCCCGAACCGACGGCCAAGGGATTATGAGTCCTCCTGGGCCGAACGATGTGCTGACCTGCGAAAACGCAGGTCAGCGGTGAGCATCAGCAGCAAAATCCCTTGGGTTTGGAGAGATCCCCTCCCGTACTGTGCCAGCTTCCGCTAAACCGTGGCGCGGCCCATGCCGAGTTGCTCGGCGGTCCGCACCACCGTCGCACCGGGTTGGGACAGCCAGCGGACTGTCCCGTCCCTCTCCAGTGCCTGCTTCCCGTTCATCCGGCCCCGCCGCCCGCTCGTCCCGGTCCCTCCGCCGCCCGTTCGATCGAGCGGGCTCCGGCCGCGCGGCGGCTGGTAAGAACACCGGTACGTCCGCATGCGAGCGGGCATGCCGACCGCGCGAAGGGGTGCACATGGCTTTCCCAGGTTTGCAGCACATCGCGATCACCGTGTCCGATCTTCAGCGCAGCACCGAGTGGTACACGAGGCTGTTCGGCGCCGGGCCCGTCCTGGACGAGGACGAGGAAGGCGGCGAATTCCACCACACGGTCTTCGCCCTCGGCGGCGGCATGCTCTTCGGGCTGCACACCCACCACGGCAAGGAAACCCGCGACCGGGCGGACGAACGCCGCACGGGGCTGGACCACATCGGGTTCGCGGTCGAATCGCACGCCGCGCTGGCCGGATGGGCCCGGAAGCTGGACGAGCTCGGCATTTCGCACGGCGGGGTGAAGAAAGCGCACTACGGCAGCGGCGTTTCCTTCCGCGATCCGGACAACATCGCGCTCGAGTTCTTCGCCGGTCCGGAATGACCAGGCCACCGGGAAAGCGATGTGCGATCAGCGAGTAGCCGACGTCATGGCACGCCAGGTCGTCTCGGCCGGACGCGACACCTCGTTCCGGGACCTCGTCACGGCTCTGCTCGAACACGGCGTGCCCGCGCTGCCGGTCGTCGATCCGGCCGGCCGGCCGATCGGGCTCGTCACCGCGGCCGACGTGGCGGCGAAGAGCGAGTTCCACGGCGGCGCGGACCGGCTGCCCGCGTTCGGCGGGCCGCGCCGCCGGAGCCGGTGGCGAAAAGCGCTTGCGCGCACTGCCGGCGAGCTGATGACGGCCCCCGCGCCCACGATCGCCGCCGACGCGCCCCTGCACGTGGCGCTCCGACAGCTCGCGGACGCCAAGCCGGCCCAGTTGTGCGTGGTGGATCAGGCCGCCCGGCTGGTCGGGCTGATCTCCCATCGCGACGTCCTGTCCGCGTTGCTGCGGTCGGACGCCGACATCCGCGCCGAGGCCGAAGCCGGTGCGCCGGAAGGCGTCACGGTGCGGGTCGCCGATGGCGTCGTGACGCTCACCGGCACGGTCGGGCTGAGAAGCGTTGCCGAGCAAGCTGTTCGGAGCGCACAGTGCGTGCGCGGGGTAGTCGCCGTCAGCGATGAACTCGACTTCGGCTTCGACGACCGCACCGCGCACGCACTGTGAACCCGGCTGCTCAGCAAAAGCCCATGGGCACTTTCTCCCGGCCCGCCGCGGCGCCGAATTCCGCGGGCTGGCAGGTGGTTTCCAGCACCGACAGCCACAGGTCGCCATCGGGGTCGACTTGGTTGCGGCGGCTGGTCATCAACGACAGCGGGACGTGCACGAAGCGCCGCCGCCAGCGCGCGACAGCCGCCGCGGTACGGCCCGCCATGGCGGCGTGCACCGCCGCGTGCGCCAGCCGCAGGCAATACACGCTGTCATAGGGGTTGGCCGCGATGCTCCGGATCGCATAGCTCGGGTCGATGTAACGCATCGTGGGAGGAAGTCCTGCCGCGGTCAGGTGCGCGGCGATGCGGTCTTTGAGCAGTTCCCCCACGTTGCCGAGCTTGACGTTGCCCGACGCGTCCGTGGCGCGCCCGTTCCGGTGCGCCGCGCCGGGCCGGTCGAGCAGCTCCTGACCGGCCCCTTCGGCCAGCACTATCACGACGTAGCCCTTCGCCCGCACGCGTTGCTCGACGTGGGCGAGCAGTCCGTCCCGTCCTTCCAGCGCGAACGGGATCTCCGGGATCAGCACGATGTCCGCGCCGTTGGCGGCCAGCGCGGCGTAACTGGCGATGAACCCGGAATGCCTGCCCATCAGCTTCACGATCCCGACCCCGTTCGGGCTGGACGCGGCTTCGACGGAAACCGCCGAGATGAAGTCCGTCGCCCGGGCGAACGCGCTCTGGAAACCGAAGGACTGGTCCGTGAAGGGCAGGTCGTTGTCGATGGTCTTCGGCACCCCGATGACCGCGATGTCGAGGCCGCGCGCCCGGATCGCGTCGCTGAGGTACGTCGCGGCGCGCATCCCGCCGTCGCCGCCGATGACGAACATGACGTCGACGCCCCGCAGAACGAGGCTGTCGACCATCTCGTCGGCGTCCTGGCCGCCGCGCGAGCTGCCCAGGATGGTGCCGCCGTCCTTGTGGATGTCGCGGACGTGCGCCGGCGTCAGTTCCACGGTGTCGTGCCGATGCTCGGCGGTCAGCCCCTGCAGGCCGTTCCGGAAGCCCAGGATCCGCTTCACCTTGTAGTGCACCGCGAGTTCCTGGACGAGACCGCGGATGACGTTGTTCAGCCCCGGGCACAGCCCTCCGCAGGTGACGATCCCGGCGGTGACGCGTGCCGGGTCGAAGTAGATCTTCCGGCGCGGGCCCGCCCCTTCGAAGCTCGGAAGGCGCGCCGGCGGGAGGCGGTGCCCGGCCAGCATCGACACGGTGTCCTCGAGCAGGACCCGGTCGCCCTCGGCGACATAGTGCGGAGAGGTCTGTTTCGTCGACACCATCTCGGCGAGCGGCGAATCGTAACGACACTCGCCGAGATGACGAACGCGGAGGTCGTCCAAATGCAGCGTCACCGGATCTCCCTGGTCGTGCGGACAGCGTGGGTCACTCGAAGGTGGTGTGGGTGAGGTAGCGGATCTCGCCCCGGGAAATCAGCAGCGATTCGCAGGTGGTCTTGCCCTCGCATTTCCGGGGGCGGTCGAGGAGCGTGCCCCCGGTGACCCCGGTCGCGACGAAGAAAGCGTCGCCTGCCGCGAGTTCGTCGCATTCGTAGACGCGGTCGAGGGACATGCCCGCCGCGCGGATCGCGTCCGCCTCTTCGTCCCGTTGCGGGGCGAGGCGGCCCAGCATCCCGCCGCCCAGCGCGCGAACCGCGGCCGCGGTCATCACGCCTTCGGGCGTGCCGCCGACGCCGAGCAGCAGGTCGACGTCGAGCGTCGGCAGGAGCACGGCCAGGCTTCCGCCGACATCGCCGCCCGCCGGGGTCTGCACCGCCGCGCCCGCCCGCAGCACGCGGGCGATCAGGTTCTGGTGCCGCGGCTTGTCCATGATCATCACCCGGAGCTCGCTGACCTTCTTGCCGAGCGCGGCGGCGACGTTGGCCAGGGTGCGTTCAGGCGGATCGTCGAGATCGACGACGTTTTTCGCCTGCGGGGGCACGACGATCTTGTCCATGTAGAACCCCGGCCCCGGCGACCAGAGCGTGCCCGGCTCGCCGAAGGCGATCGTCGCCAGGGAGCCGGGAAGATCCTTGGCGCAGAAGGACGTTCCTTCCAGCGGATCGACCGCGATGTCGAAATCCGGGCCGTTGCCGGTGCCGACGATCTCGCCGTTGAACAGCATCGGGGCGTCGTCCTTTTCGCCCTCCCCGATGACCACGGTTCCCCGGCCGGGAGCCTTCGCCAGCGCTTCGCGCATCGCCTTGGTGGCAGCGGCGTCGGCGGCCTTCTGGTCGTACCGGCCGACCCAGCCGTAGCTGGCGACGGCGGCGCTGCGGGTCGCGGCCAGCGCCACCGCCTCCAGTGCGTGGACATCGACGCACGTGCGCGGCGCGGCCTCAGTCTGACAGTGCATTTCGGGCTCCCATTCCGGTCGGTCGCATCAGGACGGCGAGGCCGCTATTCGAGATTCGCGTGGAGCCGCCACAGTTCGCGGGCTTGAGTGCCGCTGGTCTGCCACAGCGCGTGGAAGAGCGAATCCGTGATCAGCAGGACGGACTGTTCGAACAGGCTGCCCGCGTACTGGACGGAGGAGTTGCCGTCGAAGTCCTGCTTGTCCGCGGCCGGGATGACCAGCACCTCGGTCGCGGCCTTGGCCAGCGCCGACTCGGGAGCCGTGGTCAGCGCGATCACGTCGGCGCCCTGGGCGCGAGCGGTCTCCGCGGCCCGCACCACCCGAGCGGTCGACCCGGAGCCCGATGCCGCGACCAGGACGTCCCGTTCGCCGATCGCCGGAGCCGTCACCTCGCCGACGACGTGCGTCGGGAGCCCGAGGTGCATGAACCGCATCGCGGCCATCTGCAGCGCGAGGCCGCTCCGCCCGGTGCCGATGGTGAACACCGCCGGCGCCTTGAGCAGCAGCGCGCCGGCTCGGAGCCACGACGCGGACTGCACCGCCGCGCTCACCCGGTCCACCTCTCCGACGACCGCGCGGGTCGCTCCGGTGAAGAGCGCAGCGTCCAGTTTCTTGGGAATCGTGTTCGTCAACGAGATCTTCCTCCACTCGCGGGCGGGCGACCTTGGGGCGTCGCCTGCGCGGCCATCGCGCGGACCAATCTGCTTAGACCACAAGGATTCTCCACTGCCGGTCCGGCCAGCAAGCCTTGCGGCATCAGGAAAAGCTATCCCCTGATTGGGATGACGAATAATGACGGCGAAAAGGAAGCGGCCCCGGCGGAAACACCGCCGGGGCCGCTTCGTGCGGGCGTACCGTTCAGGAGGCTCCCATCAGCCCTTGTGGACGCGTTCCGGGCGGATGTTCCCGGATCCTCCTGCCGCCCGCGGCAACGACATCACCGCCGAACGGAACGCACGCTTCGGCGTGCGGCTTCCGCCACGGCGTCGACGGTGATGCCGAACTGGCTGTACAGCGTCGTGAAATCCGCCGAAGCGCCGAAGTGCTCCAGCGACACGATTTCGCCGGCATCGCCGACAAACCGGTGCCACGGCTGGGCGATCGCCGCTTCGACCGCCACCCGGGCCCGCACCGAAGGAGGCAGCACCTTTTCCCGGTAGGCCGGATCCTGCCGGTCGAACCACTCCACGCACGGCATCGACACGACCCTCGTGGGAATCCCTTCGTCCTCGAGGATCTTCCTGGCCGCTACCGCCAGCTGCACTTCGGAACCGGTGCCGATCAGCACCAGCTCGGGCGCGCCGGTCGACGCTTCGGCGAGCACGTAGCCGCCGCGCGCAACGCCGTCGGCGGAGGTGCCCTCCAGCGTCGGCACGTTCTGCCGGGTGAGCGCGAGCCCGGTCGGGCCTCCGGTGTTCTCCAGCGCGGCTTTCCAGGCGTACGCGGTCTCGTTCGCGTCCGCGGGGCGAGCCACCGACATTCCCGGGATCGCCCGCAACGAGGCCAGGTGCTCGACCGGTTGATGCGTCGGGCCGTCCTCGCCGAGGCCGATCGAGTCGTGCGTCCACACATAGATGACCGGCAGTTCCATCAGCGCGGCCAAGCGCACCGCCGGGCGCATGTAATCGCTGAAGATCAGGAAAGTGCCGCCGTACGGACGGGTTCCGCCGTGCAACGCGATGCCGTTGAGAATGGACCCCATCGCGTGTTCACGGATGCCGAAGTGCAGCGTGCGGCCGTAGGGCTGGGCGGTCCAGGCGTCGGTGGAGATTTCGGCCGGGCCAAAGGAATCCGCACCCTTGATCGTGGTGTTGTTGCTCTCGGCCAGATCCGCCGAGCCGCCCCACAGCTCGGGCAGCACCCCGCCAAGCGCAGCCAGCACCGCGGCCGACGCCTTGCGGGTGGCGACCCCCGGTTCGCCGGGCTCCCAGACGGGCAGGTCGGCCGCCCAGCCAGCCGGGAACTCGCGCTTGGCCAGGCGGTCCAGCAGGGCCTTGCCCTGCGGGTTGCTTCGTGCCCAGGCGTCGAATTCGAGCTGCCACTTCTCGTGGTCCGCCCGGCCCCGCGAGGCTGCTTCGCGGGTGTGGCGCAAGACCTCGTCGTCGACCTGGAAACTCAGCTCCGGATCGAAGCCGAGAGCGCGCTTGACCGCGCCGAGTTCTTCCGCGCCCAGTGCGGCGCCGTGCACCCCGCCGGTGTTCATCTTCGTCGGGGCGGGGTAGCCGATGACGGTGCGCAGCACGATCAGCGTCGGACGGGAGGTCTCCGCCTTGGCTTGCTCGATCGCGCCGAGGAACCCGGCTACGTCCTCGCCGCCGTCCACAGTGAGCACGTGCCAGCCATAGGCCTCGTAGCGCTTCGCGGTGTCCTCGGACAGCGCGATGCGCGTGTCGTCCTCGATGGAGATCTCGTTGCTGTCGTAGATCACCGTGAGGTTGCCGAGCTGCTGGGTTCCGGCGAGCGACGACGCCTCGGACGTGACGCCTTCTTCGATGTCGCCGTCGGAGGCGATCACGTAGACCTGGTGGTCGAACACGCTCGTGCCCGGCTCGGCGTCCGGATCGAACAGGCCGCGCTCGCGGCGGGCCGCCATTGCCATGCCGACCGCGCTGGCCAAGCCCTGACCGAGCGGGCCGGTGGTGATTTCGACGCCCTTCGTGTGCCCGTATTCGGGGTGGCCCGGGGTCAGCGAACCCCACGTGCGCAGCGCCTTCAGATCGTCCAGTTCCAGGCCGTAGCCCGAGAGGTACAGCTGGATGTACAAGGTGAGGCTGGAATGTCCGGCGGACAGCACGAACCGGTCGCGCCCGATCCACTCAGGGTCGCCGGGGTCGTGCCGCAGAACCCGTTGGAACAGCGCGTAAGCGACCGGCGCGAGGCTCATGGCGGTGCCGGGGTGCCCGCTCCCGCACTGCTCGACCGCGTCCGCCGCCAGCAAGCGGACGGTGTCCACCGCACGCTCGTCCAGCCCGCTCCAGTCTTCCGGGAGCCGCTTGGCGGTCAGGCGGGCAATCTCGTCAGGGGATTGGTTTGCTGCCATGGAAGCGCACTCCCGATGATGTCGATTCTTCGGCGGGTTTCGGAAAAAGCAGATCCGCTCCGCTGCGCGCCGGCGCTTGTCCGGCGCGCAGCGGGCGGGTGTGGTCAGGCGGTGAGGCGGCGGAGTTCGCGGGCCGCGGCGGCGGGATCGGGCGCGTTGTAGATCCCGCCCCCGACCACCGCCACCGCCGCGCCCGCCTCCTTCACCAACCCGATCGTCGCGGCCTTCACCCCGCCCGCGATCGAGAACGCCACCCCCGCCTCCCGCCCGTCGGCCAGCAACGCCTCGATCGAATACCCCGGACGCGCCTGCTCGTCCAAACCCGCGTGGATCTCCACGAACGACACCCCCAGCTTCGCCACCTCCCGGATCCGCGCCACCCGGCCCTCGGTCACCGAAATCATGTCCGCCACCACCTCCTTCCCGTACTTGCGACCCGCCGCCACCGCACCCCGCACCGTGTCGTCGTCCGCCGCCCCCATCACCGTCACCAGATCCGCCCCCGCCTCGAACGCCAGCGTCGCCTCCAGCTCCCCCGCGTCCGCCGTCTTCAAATCCGCGAACACCAGCTTGTCCGGATGCGCCGCCTTCACCGCCGTCACCGCCGAAATCCCCGCCGACTTCACCAACGGCGTCCCCAGCTCCAAAATATCCACCTCCCCCGCCACCTGACGCGCCAACGCCAACGCCGAACCCACATCCAGCACATCCAACGCAACCTGCAACCGCACAACAAACTCCTTCGCCGTCGTCGATGAACTCCGTTCCACCATCGCCTCGCCGGTCCGTTTCCGGCAACACCGCGCCACATGCGCAAAAGCAATCCCCCGATACGCACAAGCAATGCCCGGCGGCGGCGAACCGAAATTACGATTTGTCTCGTGTCGAATAAACCATTGATCGCCCCGTCCATCCTCTCCGCCGATTTCGCGCGGCTCGCCGACGAAGCGGCCGCCGTGCACGGACGTGCGGATTGGCTGCACGTCGACGTCATGGACGCGCATTTCGTGCCGAATCTGACCTTGGGCCTGCCGGTCGTGCAGTCGCTGCTGGCGACGACGGACATCCCGGTGGACTGCCACCTGATGATCGAAAACCCGGACCGGTGGGCGATCGGATACGCGGAAGCGGGTTCCTACAACGTCACGGTGCATGTCGAAGCCGCGAACGATCCGGTCATGCTCGCGAAGAACGTGCACGCGGCAGGAGCGAGGGCAGGACTCGCGATCAAGCCGAACACCCCGCTGGAGCCGTATCTGGACGTGCTCAAGCACTACGACACCCTGCTGGTGATGTCGGTGGAACCCGGGTTCGGCGGGCAGAAGTTCATCGCCGAGGTCCTGGACAAGGCGCGCACCGCGAGGCGGCTGGTCGACACCGGGCACCTGAACCTGGTGGTGGAGATCGACGGCGGCATCAACGGCGACACGATCGAACAGGCGGCGGAGGCCGGCGTCGACTGCTTTGTGGCCGGCTCGGCGGTGTACGCGGCCGACGACCCGGCCCGCGCCGTGGAAGGGCTGCGCAGGCAGGCAGAAAGCGCCAAACGCTGAGCCGCGGCCCCGCGGGGCAGGCGGCCGCGAGACCGGCCCGGCTGCCGGGGCGTCCTCCGCGGCACGGGTTCCTGCCGCCGCGAAGTCCGGCCGCCGGGCATCCTCCGCACGAGGGCGCCCGCGCCGCCGCGCTTCAGCTGCCGGGCGCTCCCGTGCGCCCGATCGCCTCTCCCGCCGCGGGCCTCAGATGCCGAGCATCCTCCGCAGCTCGGGAGCCTGCCGCCGCGACACGGGAACCGACTCGTGCGACCGCGGGTCCATGATCAGGAACAGCTCGCCCTTGATGCCCCGTTCCAGCTCGGCCACCCGGCGCAGGTTCACCAGGAACCGCCGGTGCACCCGGCTGAACCCGCAGGACAGCAGCGAACGCTCGATGTTGTCCAGTCCCCGGGTCGCGGCCTGGATCCTTCCCCGTTCCGTGTTCAGCCACACGATGTTCCGGTCGGCCTCGGCGTAGCGGATCTCCGACGGGGCGAGCAGCACCAGCCGCTCGTTGCGGATCCCGACGATCCGCCGGGGCAGCGGGCCGACCGCGGCTTCCGCGCGTTCCTCGTACGGTTCCCCTTCTCGCACCCCGAACACGCACAGCATCCCCACCACGTGGTCCGAGTCGAGGACCGGCCGCAGGGTCACCGGGGTGGCGTCCTCTCCCGGGCTCACGGGCAGGCACGCGTAGCCGCTCCAGCGAGCCGGCCCCTGAGCGCGTTCCTTGGCCCACCGCACTACTTCGGGAAGCCCGGAAATGTCCGGGGTCCAGCGTTTCGCCGGTTCGGTCGCGCCCGGTGAAATACCGCTTTCGGGAGTCAGCCCGAGCAGCGACACCGCCTCGTCGTTCGCCGCGATCACGTTGCCGCCGCGGTCCATCGCCAGGAACGGATCGGCGACCTGATCGCATTTGCGGTTGAACTCGGAGATCACTTTGTCGGCCTCGTAAATGGCGCGCCGGTAGATCTCCTGCTCGACGCAGGCGGCGGCCTTCGTCAGCCACGCGGGCACCAGTTCGGACAACGCCGCGTTCCACCGCGAGATGTTGATCGACGCGACCGGCGAACCGGTCACCACGTCGCGGATCGAGATGCCCGCGCAGGACCACCGGTGGAACGCTTCGCACCAGTGTTCCGGCCCGGTCACGGTCACCGGACCGGACACCTCCAGCGACGTGCCCATCCCGTTCGTGCCGGTGCACTGCTCCGACCAGGACGACCACGGGGCGAGATTGTGCAGTTCGGCCCGCCGCCGCGCGCTGGGGTCGCCCCACGCGCCGAGGACGCGCCCGTCGCCGTCCGCGACCGTGACCACGGCGCCGTCCTGCTCCACTTCACGACCGGCCAGCGCGCCGAGGCCGCCGAGCGTCGTGAAGATGACGCCGTTGTCGAGCCGCTGGACGTCGTCGCCCCGTGCGCCCGGCGCGACGTCCAGCGTCCGGTCCACCTCGTAGCGGTCCCGGCACCGGTACCACGACGCCAGGATCTCCGGGCGGACGCCGGTTTCGATGTCCTCCCCCGCGGCGAAGCTCTCCCAGGCCTGAGCCACTTCTCTCGCTGACGACGAGGTTTCCAGCGAGCCGCCCGCCTGGTCGCCGCGTCTGCCGGACCCACTCGGTGCAATCGCCAACGGCGGCACGCTCACGGTCATCGCGACCTCCTCGTCGCCTCGAGCACCGGGGTCCCTGGGACCGCCGGGCTGTGACAGCGGTAACCAACGTAACTCGGCGTAGCGCGGCATTACAAGACATGTCCGCGTCGCCCAGTCACGAAGTTGTAGACAAACAAGATCGTTGTCCCGCCGCGGGCGGGCGATCCGGATTTCCCGTCATACGGGACGATGTTCCCGGCTCGTGGCCGTTCGGCGGAAAATCGTTCCGTGCGGCGCCGCCCAGGTCAAGCGCACGCCGCGCGCTCCGAAGGGTAGGGCAGGCGGGCCCGGTCCGGGCCGGTCCGCCGCTGGTGCGAGGACGACCGCCGGTCGTCCTCGTTCCGCCGCCGTTCATCCGGCATTCGCCCGCAGTCATCCCGCTCGGCTTGCCGCCGCGCCGAGCCGGAGCTTAGCTTCCGTGAGCGCCCGGACGACCCGGGCCGCACCCGTTCGGATCTGCACCGGACCAAAGGCGGTCTCACATGGCGGACGTACGCCGGCTCGACGCGGCAGCACGCAACCGTGGCGAATCAACGGTGTACCAGGCCTGGGAACGTTTCGCCCGGGGCGAGGACGACCTCCGCGGCGTGCGGCCCGAGGTCGCGATTTCCTGGCACCGGTGCCGGGACCAGTTCCGGGTCGATCCGCTCCTCACCGAAGCTCCGGTGGCCGTCGCCGAAGTCGACCAGGCACTGGAGCGCGACGTCGTCATCGCGGAACTCGGCTTCCGCGCCGCCGCGCTCGCGCACGAGGTCAACGCGGGCGGCGGCATCGTGACCATCACCGACGCGAGCGGACGGGTCCTGGCCCAATGGGGCGACCCGGCCACCCGCACCGTCGCCGCCGAGGCCAACCTGGCGCCGTGGTTCTGCTGGTCCGAAGGGGCCACCGGAACGAACGGCATGGGCACCGCGCTGATGTCCTACGCGCCGGTGGTGATCCGCGGCGCGGAACACTGGTGCCAGGCGTTCCACGACTGGAACTGCGCCGGTGTCGCGATCCGGGACGTGGTGACCAGGGAATCGGTGGCGGTGCTCAACATCTCGTGCTGGCGCGGCGATCTTCCCGGCGCGGCCGGGGCTTGGCTCAGCAACGCCGCCACGATGACCCAGCGCATTCTTCGCCGGCGCGCCCAAGACGACGGCGCCCAGCTGATGGCTTCCTTCAACGACGCCAGGGCGCGCTCGAGCGCGGCGCTCGCGGCAGTCGATCCCTCGGGGCGGGTGGTGCTCGCCGACGACACGGCGAGCGTGCTTCTCGGCATTCCCGGCTCGACGCCCGCCCCCGATCCCGCCGTGCGGTGGAAACCGGAACTGCCGGAATTCATCCAGGCTTCCGTCTACGCCGCGAAACAGGCGACGCGCAATCACGACTGGCTCGGCTCGACGCAGATCTTCACCAGGCTCGCCGCCGAACCCATGCCGATCAGCTTCCGGCCGGTGTTCCTGTCCGGGCACCTGCTGGGCAACCTGGTCACCTTCGGGACGTCGGAAGGCGTTCCCTTGCCCCGGTCCGGCGAGGACGGCCCTCAGCGGGCGCAGCCGCACCGGATGGTCGCGACCCGCGAAAACCGCATGGTGCTGCTGCGGCTTCCGGAAGTCTCGTTCGCCCAGTCGGACGGCAATGACGTGTGGCTGTCGACCGACCAGGGACGGCTACGCTCCGCCTCTCCCGGCCTCGACAAGCTCGAAACCGAACTGGGCGACGCGGGCTTCCTGCGAGTGCACCGCCAGTACGTGGTGAACCTGAGCCGCATCCGCGAGGTCGAGCGCCGCTACAAGGGCGAGCTGTTCCTCGTCATGGACGACCAGGAACAGACCATGGTGCCGGTTTCCCGGCGGAACACCCCGGCGGTGCGGCGGGCGCTGGCGATCTGAGGCGCTTCAGCCGCGGTACCGGTGCACCTCGCACACGCAATACATGAGACGGCAACTGCAGCACGCCGGCTTTCCGGCGCACACGATGCACGGCCCGCACCGCACCGGTTCGGTATGGCGCGCGCGGTCCTCCCGCCGGTAATCCTCCCCGCAATTCCAGCAGGAAAGCAGTTCGGCTCCGCGTTCCGGCTTCGCCGTCGACGACTGGCTCATTCCAGCTCACCTTTCCGGTCGTTGCTTATCGGGAAAAAAGCCCGCCCGGTGCTCGAATCGTCGGGGCGATTCGAGCACCGGGCGGGCACTAACGGAAACTCCCGGCAATTTTCCTGAAGCCTCCCGCCGACACCGATTCTCCGGTCACAGCGAGAAGGTGATCACCGCGGCGCCGTGCCCCTGGCCGGACATGCCGGGCACAATGCCTTCCAGCCAGCCGCCCCAGCCGACCGGCACCGTGATGTACTGCTTGCCGTCGAGGGAATAGGTGCTCGGGCTGCTGTGGTGCCCGCTGCCGCACTGGAAGCTCCAGAGCTTCTCGCCCGTCTCGGCGTGCAGCGCCATGAACTCGCCGGCGGGCGTGCCCGCGAACACCACGTTGCCCGCGGTGCTGAGCGTCGACGCGGCCATCGGCAGATCCATCCGGTAGCGCCACTTCTCCTCGCCGTGCGAGTCGAACGCGCTGACCGAACCGGCCATGTTGTCGATGTCGACCTCGACGGCGGCTCCCCAGTAGGGCATGCCTTCCTTGAACTCGCGACGGCGCCGCGTGGCGGTGGCGCCCACGTCGGCGACCGGCACGTAGAACAGGTCGTGGTCCGGGTTGTACGACGCGTGCGTCCATTCCTTCGCACCGGCCGGGCCGGGGAAGAAGTGACAGGGCTCGCCTTCCTTGTCCGGGTACTTCCGCGGCGTCACCTTGCCGTCGCGGGTGATGACGCCCCAGTCGATCCGGTCGACGAACGGCGTGACGTGCTGCAGTTCGCCGTTGGTGCGGTCGAGGACGAACATGTACCCGTTCTTGTCGAAGTGGGCCAGCAGCTTCTTGCCGTCCCGCTCGAACAGGGTCATCTCCATCGTGGAGTCGTAGTCCCACAGGTCGTGCGGGGTGAACTGGTAGTGCCACTTGATCTCGCCGGTGTCGACGTCCAGCGCGACCACGCTGTCGGTGTAGAGGTTGTCGCCCTCGCGGACCTCGCCGTCGAAGTCGGGAGCCGGGTTGCCGGTGCCCGCGTAGTAGAGGTTCAGCTCAGGGTCGAACGTGCCGGTGACCCAGTGGTTCGCGCCGCCGCGCTGCCATGCCTCGCCGTCGGCGGGCCAGGTCTCCGAGCCGGGCTCGCCCGGCTTCGGGACGGTGTAGGTGCGCCAGCGCTGTTCGCCGGTCTCGAGGTCCCAGCAGTCGATGTGGCCGCGGACCCCGTACTCGCCGCCGGCGGAACCGGTGATCAGAGTGTCCTTGATGACCAGCGGGGCGATCGAAGCGCTCTCGCCCGCGCGCACGTCGCCGATGGTCTTCTGCCAGACCTTCTCGCCGTTGGTCGCGTCGAGAGCCACCAGCTGGGCGTTCTGGGTCACCATGTAGACCTTGCCGTTGGCGACCGCGCAGCCGCGGTTGACGTTCGCGCAGCACAGCGTCACGTCGACCGGAATCGCGTGCTTGTAGCGCCACAGCTGCTCGCCGGTCCGCGCGTCGAGCGCCCAGAGCCAGCCGTCCCAGCCGGTCACGAACATGACGCCGTCGACGACGATCGGGCACGCCTCGAACGCGTAGGTCGAGGTGGAGGCGATCACGCCGGTCGCGCTCGCCTGGTGGATCCAGGCGACCTTCAGGTTCTTGACGTTGTCGGCGTTGATCTGGTCCAGCAGACTGTGCCGCTGGCCGTCGTAAGCGCCGTAATAGGTGATCCAGTTCTGGGATTCGCTGCGCGCCTGAAGGATGCGCTCGTAGTTGATGCCGCTCGTCACGTCCGGAGCGCTGTGCGGCATGTTGGAAAGCTTGTTGTGGTTGAACGCCCGGCCGGCGTCGACGTATTCGAGGGTCATGGCTGTTCCTCCCTGTTACGGCCGCGGCTGGGCGGGTCGGTCGAGTTTGGCTTCCGGCGGCACCTCGCCGGTGACGACGATGGCTCCGGTCAGGCCCCTGCCCTCGTCGTTGCCCGCCGGCGAGCCGTACCAGTAGCAGCCGGGGCCGTCCAGTTCGAGCCGCGCGCTGCCCTTGGAGTGGTTCAGCAGGCCGATGAACTGCCGGTCGCCGTTGCTCGGGAGCAGGCAGGCGTGCGTGTTCTTGTCGTCGTTGATGATGGTCAGCTCGAGGACGCCGCCGTGCGGCAGGATCAGGATCCCCGGCTCCCACTGCATCGCGTCCTCCGGAATCCGGATGGTCGCTTCCATGGTGCCGTCGGCACGCTCGGTCGCCTTGCCGACCGAGCCCGTGCCGAGCACGGCTCCGATCGTCGCCTTGTTCTGTCCGCTGAGTTCCGCCAAGAGGTCTTCTCGCTCTTCGGCAATGGTCATCGGACGTCACCTCCTCGTCAGCACACGTGAACCTTCTGACAGTTTTCCCGAAGCACCCGCATCGATTACCGGGTCGACCGGGGAAATTCCCGAGCCGGTAACGAAATCCGACCCTACGCCGGGGAAAGCAATTCCGATATCCGTTGCCACCGAAGGGCGGATCGGCGCCGTTCCCCCGCCGGCTGGTACCGCTCGTGTGCGCGGGACCACGCCGGTAGAGTCCACAATGGACACATTGGGTTTTCTCAGCAGCGCGGCGCGCGGCGTCGTTACGGGCGATGCGCAGCATCGACGGGGCCGCGTTGCTTCTCCGCTCCAGCTGACGTCTGTGAGGGGAACCCTGAGTCAGATCGGCGGCGAGGTCCGTGAAGAGCTCCTTGCGGGAACCAGATTCCCTCAAGGAGCCCTTCACGGACCTCAGCACGAGAGGATCCTCAGCGCGGGTCGAACCGGCCGAGTTCCATGACTTTCGCCCAGGCAGCGGCGAAGTCCCGGACGAACTTCTCGCGCGCGTCGTCGCCGGCGTAGACCTCGGCGATCGCCCTCAGTTCGGCGTTCGCGCCGAAGACGAGGTCGACCCGGCTCGCCGTCCACTTCGCCTTTCCGGTGGCCCGGTCGCGGCCTTCGTAGCCGTCGCCGCGCGGCTCCCACTCGGTTCCCGTGTCCAGGAGGTTGACGAAGAAGTCGTTCGTCAGAACACCCGGGGCCGCGGTCAAAACCCCGGCTGGGGATCCCCCGTGGTTGGCGCCGAGGACTCGCAATCCGCCGACCAGCACGGTCGTCTCCGGCGCGGTCAGCGTCAGCAGGCTCGCCCGGTCGATCAGCAGGTGTTCCGGGGCCATGCGGTGTCCGCTGCCCAGGTAGTTGCGGAAGCCGTCCGCTGCCGGCTCCAACGCGCCGAAGGACGCGACGTCGGTCCATTCCTGGGTCGCGTCGGTGCGCCCTGGCCGAAACGAGACCTCGACCGGACAGCCTCCCGCCGCGGCGGCTTGTTCCACCGCGGCGCATCCGCCGAGCACGATCAGATCGGCCAGGGAGACGCGTTTGCCGCCTCGCGCGGACGCGGCGAATCGCCGCTGGATCTCTTCCAGCACCGCCAGGACGACGTCCAGCCGCTCAGGTTCGTTCACCGCCCAGCCGCGCTGCGGTTCCAGCCGGATCCGCGCGCCGTTCGCCCCGCCGCGTTTGTCGCTGTCCCGATAGGTCGACGCGGACGCCCATGCCGTGGAAACGAGCTGCGCCACAGTCAGCCCGGAGCGGAGGATTTCCCGTTTGAGCGCACCGATGTCGCCGGAGTCCACGAGTTCGTGGTCCGCCTCCGGCACCGGGTCCTGCCAGATCATCCGTTCCGCCGGGACGAGCGGGCCCAGGTAGCGCTCGATCGGTCCCAGGTCGATGTGCGTCAGCTTGAACCAGGCGCGCGCGAACGCGTCCTCGAACTCCTCCGGGTTCTCGAGGAACCGCCGCGCGATCGGCGCGTAGACCCGGTCCTCCTGCAGCGCGAGGTCGGTGGTGAGCATGACCGGATGGTGTTTCGCGTCCGGGTCGAACGGATCCGGAACGGTGCCCTCGCCCTCGCCGCCGCTCGGGATCCACTGCCACAGGCCCGCCGGGCTGAGCTCGACGTCCCACCGGTACTGGAAAAGCGTCTCGAAAAAGGTGTGGTCCCAGGTGACCGGGGTGCGGGTCCACATGCCCTCCAGCCCGCTGGTCACCGCGTCGGGGCCCTTGCCGCCCAGCCAGCCGAGGCCCTGCGCGGTCAGCGGCGCGCCCTCGGGTTCGGGGCCGCCGGTCGCGTTCGGGTCCGCCGGGCCGTGCGTCTTGCCGAAGGTGTGCCCGCCGCCGATGAGCGCCACGGTTTCCTCGTCGTTCAGCCCCATCCGCTTGAAGGTCTCGCGGATGTCGCGACCGGCCAGCACGGGGTCGGGATTGGTGGCCGGGCCTTGCGGATCGACGTAGACCAGCCCCATTTCCTCCGCCGCCAACGGCTCTTCGAGCTCGTGCAGGCCGTGGTGGCGTTCGTCGGCCAGCCACTTGCGTTCCGGGCCCCAGTACGTCTCGTCGGGCTCCCACACGTCCGCGCGGCCGCCCCCGAACCCGAAAGTCCTGAAGCCCATGGACTCCAGCGCCCGGTTGCCCGCGAAGACCATCAGATCCGCCCAGGAGATCTTGCGGCCGTGCTTGCGCTTCACCGGCCACAGGAGCCGGCGTGCCTTGTCCAGGTTCCGGTTGTCCGGCCAGCTGTTCAACGGAGCGAAGCGCTGCATTCCGGCGCCGGCCCCGCCCCGGCCGTCGCGGACGCGGTAAGTTCCCGCGGCGTGCCAGGCCATCCGCAGCACCAGCGGCCCGTAATGGCCGAAGTCGGCGGGCCACCACTCCTGCGAGGTCGTCAGCACCTCGTCGACGTCCCGCGCGAGTTCGTCGAGATCGAGCGTCGCGAAGTGACGCGCGTAGTCGAAATCCGCGTCCATCGGGTCGCTCGCGGGACCGTTCCGGTGCAGCGCCTTCAGGTCGAGCCGGTGCGGCCACCAGTCGCCGGATGTCCCGCCGGCCACCGGAGGATTCCGCCTGCCGGACCGGCCGGAACCGGCCAGGACCCGGTCGTAGGTGCGATAGACGTGGGTGTCGGGATTCTCGGGCATCGCGGTCCTCCCCCGTCGCTCAGTCGAAGGCGAGCGGCAACAGGATCGCCGCGCCGACGAGCGAGATGCCGCTGAGCAGATCCGCCCGGATCCGGATGACCTTGGCGGCCATCCGGCCGACGAACAGCCCGGCGAGCGACAGCACCACCGTCATCGCGCCGAACGTGAACATCGGGATCACCAAAGAGAATCCGGCGATCCCCAGACCGGCCCCGGCGAGGAAGTTGTCGACGGTGAGCGAAAACGGCAGCCCGAAGAGCGTCACCCACGGATGGTCCAGGTCTTCCGCTTCCGTCTCCGGGTTCCGGATCGCCGAGACGAGGAAGTACAGGCCGTACAGTCCCAGCGCGGCCACGCCGACGTACTCGCCCCAGTCGCCGACGAATTCGCCGAGGTAGCGGCCGACGAACCCGCCCAGCAGCGGGCCCAGTGCGTCCCAGAGTCCGAAGACCAGGGCGACTTGCACCGCTCGGCGCCAGCCGAACGGAATGGTTCCGATCGCGATCGACGAGCGGAAATTGTCCAGGCTGAGGCCGAACGCGAGCGCCACCAGCGGAAGAAATTCAAGATTCACGGGGACCGCCTCTCCAGGGGGATCGAGCGCGCTCGGAGATGGGCGCGAGGTCCCGCGTCCGGAACCTCGCGCCCATGCCTATTCGCGGAACACGGCCGGTGCGGCCGGGCTGTCAGCGCCGGTAGAAGTAGCCGGTGGCCTCAGCACACACCTCGATGACCGTGTACTCCGGGGTTTCCCACATGATGTCGTTCTCCTTCTGCTGGCTGCTCCCGAAAACCGCTCGATCTCGAGGACACCGTCACGAAATCTCCCGGTCACGATCCAGCTTCTTCGCCTTAACACGGCGGCAGCAACCGGCGGTGCACCAGCGGTCGGCAACCGGTGCCGAACGGTGCGCCGCCGTCGACGAGCGGGAGCGGCCGCGCACGCCCTGCGACGGCAGCGACACCCTGGCGCCGGCCTATAAGGCATTCCAATGACTGTCCGGCAAAGGTTTCCCGCCAATCCGCCGGGCACGACACTAGACTCGCCGCCGTGCGAATCTATCTTGGCTCTGATCACGCCGGCCTCGAACTCAAGAACCATTTCGCCGAACGGCTTTCCGGCCTCGGCTACGAAGTGACCGACGTCGGCCCCGCCGCCTACGACGCCGGCGACGACTACCCGCCGTTCTGCGTCGAGGCGGCGCGGCGCGTCGTCGCCGACGAAGGCAGCCTCGGCATCGTCGTCGGCGGTTCGGGCAACGGGGAACAGATCGCCGCCAACAAGGTGCCCGGCGCACGCGCGGCACTGGCCTGGAACGAGGACACCGCCCGGCTGGCACGCCAGCACAACAACGCACTGCTGGCCGGCATCGGCGCGCGGATGCACACCGTCGAGGAGGCCGAGCGCATCGTCGACGCGTTTCTCACCGCCGAATTCGAGGGCGGACGGCACCAGCGCCGGATCGATCTGCTGTCGGAGTACGAACGCACCGGCGAACCGCCTGCCCTGCCCGGAAGATGACCGTCCGCCGCTGTCCGGCGCCGGACAGCGGCGGAGCGATCTTCTCGCTCAGCCAGCAAGCAGAACGCAGCGCGCACCCTTCTCGGCGGCCGCGCCCGGATCACCCCGGACCGGCGACGCCGAGCTGCTGTTCGATCCGCTCCCACAACCGCGCGTCGTCGGAGATCGCCCGGCCGCCGTCGCGAGCCGCCCACGCGCCCGCGACGACGGCCTGGAGCAAGCGGCCGTTGTCACCGCCGCCGGGCAGCGCGGGGATGCCGTCCGGACCGAGGCCGGCGACGCACTCGGCTGAGGTGCTGTCCAGCGGCAGCGCGGGGGCGAGCAGCCCGCTCACATCGGCGGCGACATACGTCGGACGGGAACGCCGCTGCGCGAAAGCCAGATCGCGGAGCCGGGAGGATCCGCTCAGCACGAAAAGCGAGTCAAGGCCGGCGGCGTTCGCCCCCTCGATGTCGGTGCCCAGCAAGTCCCCGCACACCAAGGTGTCCGGCGGAGCAGTGCCCAGCCGAGCGCGAGCCAAGTCGAACAAAGCCGCCTTCGGCTTTCCGACCACGTGCGGGGACGCGCTCGTCGCGGTCTGCACCAAGGCGACCAGCGCGCCGTTGCCCGGAGCCTTCCCGTACGGCGTGGGCAGCGTGCGGTCGACGTTCGTGGCGACCCACACAGCTCCGGCTTCCGCCAAGCAGCCGACAGCCGCGAGTTCCCGCCACGTGATGTCGTAGCCGAGTCCCTGCACGACCGCCTCGACCGGCGCGCCCGCCAAGTCCGCGACCCGGACCGGCGTCAACCCGGCTTCGGCCAGCGCACGGGCAACGCCCGGGCCGCCGACCGCGCACACTCGCGCGCCAGGAGCCAGCCGCCCGGCCAGATACGCCGCGGCCGCCTGGGAACTGGTGACCACCGACCAGTCGTCCCCGGCGAGCCCCAGCTCGAGCAGGTGGTCAGCGACGTCCTCGGGAGGACGGGACGCGTTGTTCGTCGCGAAGACGACCGGCAGTCCGCACGCGGCCGCCTCGTTCAGGGTCTCGACCGCGTGCGGGACAGCGGAAGCCCCGCGGTACACCACTCCGTCGAGGTCGCAGATCAGCCCGCGGTAACGAGCGAGCAGAGGTTCGGCCTCACGCACGGCCGCGCTCCCGGACGTACCGGTGTTCGGACCGGATCGCCCGCACCGTGTCCGGATCCGAGCACAGCACGAGGGACCGAACGGTCGTGCGGCCCGCGCCGTCGTTCCGGACGCCGCGCAGCAGCTCGCTGCTGGTCACCCCGGAGGCACAGAACACCACGCTCTCCTTGCCAACCAGGTCCTCGGTGCGAAGAACCGTGCCCGGCCGCTCCGCGGGGCCTTCCGGCGCCAGCCGCGCCTGCATCGATCCGCCAAGGCAGGACAACGCGGCGGCAGCGATGACTCCTTCCGCGGCGTTCCCGGTGCACAGGAACACGTCGATCGGATGCTCAGGCCTCGCCGCGGCGACCGCGCCCGCGACCTCGCCGCCCTCCACCAAGTGGACCCGCGCACCAGCGTCCTGGATTTCCCGGGCGAGTTCCACGTGCCGGCGTCGATTGAGCGTCGCGACGACGACGTCCGACACCCGCACCCCTTTCGCCCCGGCGATCCTCCGCAGGTTCTCCGCCACCGGGCGGGTGATGTCGACGACGTCCGCGAGGCCGGGGCCGACCGCCAGCTTCTCCATGCTGTGCTGCGAAGCCAGGTCGGCCATGGCGCCGCGCGCGCTGACCGCCACCGCGGTCAATGCGAGCGGCACATCCTTAGCCTCCGACAGCACGCCATCGCCGATGCTGATCGCGATATCGCACACCGGGCCTTCGCCGGTGCCCACCTCCGCGCCGTGGAAGAGGGCGGGGGCATCGTCCTGAGAGCCCGCCCCGAGCACCACTACGCCGTCCATCGCCACCGAGCGCAGCGACGTGTGCATCGCGTCCATGGCGGCTAGTCCGGCGCTGTCGTCGCGGTGCCCGGCCCACCGTACGGCCGCGAGCGCGGCGGCCTCGGTGCCGCGCACGAGTTCGAGGGCAAGGGCGTCGTCCGGGCGCCGGGCAGTCTCCGCGGCGGCGAGGCCCCATTCCTTGCTCTTCATAGACATCCATCCTGTGCGCGAACGGGAGATTCCCTTGGCCCGGCTCGGCCGATGCGAGCCGTGGCTCGCATCGGCCGAGCTTCCTCGTCGGGCGGTCAGCGAGCCGCCGCGTTCGCCACCGCCCGGTCCGACAGCGCCTTCTGCGCGGCTTCCCGCTTGCTCTCGTCGCCTCGCCAGGTCTCCAGCGCCGGCCCGACCAGCGCCCGTCCGAACGAGTAGGTCAGCTCCCACGGAAGCGGGTCGAGCTTCTGCATCGCCGCGAGGTGCTCGGTCGCCTTTTCCGGGCTTTGCCCGCCGGACAGGAAAGCGATGCCTGGCACGAAAGACGGCACCGTCTCCCGCAGAGCGTCCACAGTAGCCTTCGCGACCTCTTCGACCGACGGCTGCTCCGGGCAGTCCTTGCCGGCGACCACCATGTTGGGTTTGAGGACGATGCCGTCGAGCTGCACCTGCATCAGGCTCAGCTCGTCGAACAGCGAGCGCAGGACGGAAGTCGTCACCTGCTTGCACTTCGCCAGCGAGTGGGAACCGTCCATCAGCACCTCGGGCTCGACGATCGGCACGATGCCGCCTTCCTGGCACAGACCGGCATACCGGGCCAGCGCGTGCACGTTGGCCCGCACCGCGCGGTCCGACGGCAGACCGTCGCCGATCGTGATCGTCGCGCGCCACTTGGCGAAGGTCGCCCCGAGCGCCGCGTAGTTCTTCACGCGATCGCGCAGCCCGTCGAGCCCTTCGGTGACGTTCTCGCCCGGCGCCCCCGCCAGCGGCTTCGCCCCGGTGTCGACCTTGATCCCGGCGAGAATGCCGCGGTCGGCGAGAAACTGCGGGAACGTCTGGCCGTTCGACAGCTTCTGGTGGAACGTCTCGTCGGCGAGGATGACGCCGCTGACCGATTCCGGGAGCTTCGGAGTGGTGACGATCAGCTCCCGGTACACGCGCCGGTTCTCCTCGGTCGCTTCGACGCCCACCCCTTCGAGCCGGGAGGACATCGTCCCGATGCTCTCGTCGGCGGCGAGGATTCCGCGCCGGTCGGAGACCATGATGCGAGCGATCTTGTCAAGAGTGGACATCGATTGTTACTCCTCCTGTGCTAGTGACTTTCGGGCCAGGCCGCGGGCCTGGCATGGGACTGCCCTTCGCCGCCGCGATCTCGACCAGCTCCTTCGCGTGGCCGGGCAATCCCCGGCGTTCGCTCCACGCCGCGTAAATCGGCTTCGCCGGCATCTCCTGTTCGACCGGGACCAGCCGCAGCCTGCCGTCCGCGATTTCGGAGCGGACGGTGGAGATGTTCAGCACGGTCACCCGCCTGCCCGCGGCGACCACCTGCTTGACCGCCGCGCTGGACGGGAGTTCGACATAGCTGCGCGAAGCACGCGCGGAACCCAGCAGTTCGTCGGTGAACTCCCGGAGCCCGGATCCCCGCTCGCGCACCACCAGCTGGGCCGAGGCGAGCTCCTCCACCGTCACCGGACCGGGGCGCTTCGCCCACGGATGCACCGCCCCGACGACCACGGCCAGCTTGTCGTCGCAGATGTACCGAGTGACCAGGCCTTCCCGGAACTGTTTCGGCAGCTGGCTTCCGGCCTGGCACCAGCCGTCGATGAACGCCACGTCGGCCTGGTCCGCCCGGATCAGCTGCCGCAGCTCGTCGACGCGGCCGGTCCGCACCTCCACCCGCACCTCGCCGAACGAGAGCCCGGACCGGTTCAGCCATTCCGGGATCAGGTGCTCGGACACGCCCGGGCTGCCCGCGACCCGCAACCGGCTCGCGCCGGACGAACCGGAGCCGAACTCCAGCAGCTCCCGCGCCGCGTGCATCACGTTGCGGGCGTACTTCGCGAGCATTTCCCCTTCCTCGGTCAGCTTCGACCCGGTCGGGGAACGTTCGAGCAGCCGCAGGCCGAGCCTGCGTTCCATGGCACTGATCCGGATGCTGGCCGCGGGCTGGGAAAGGCTGTGCGCCTGCGCCGCCTTCCCCACGCTGCCGTAGCGTTCGACGGACAGCAGCAGGTCGAGGTCGGCGAGCTGAGGCATTTTTGAGGGAAGAACCACGATTTCCCCCTCTCGCTCCGGAATACGTCGTACTGTGCCTGAGAAAGCAGCGCTGACGGTGCGCGGACTGCGCGACCCGCGGTCACGGGACCCGCGGTGTGCACTGAGCCTGCACTGGCCGGTGAGCCTGGTCAATCCGAGGGACACGAACGTAGCCGCTGCGAAGACGAACGGTGCACAGTACGTCACCTGCGGGGGTTTCCGGCCTTCCCCGCTGACCGCCGAGCGGCGAAACGCCTTGGCGGATAAGGGTTTTATCCCGCTCGGCACCGAAAAACCGCCGTCCGTGGCTATTTCCCGTCCGTCCGGCTCAGATCGGTGGCCGCACTCGCGCCGCGTCGCGGATGCTTCCCGGCGAAGCACTCGCCCGGAATCCTTCTACAGGAGGAAATAACGTGAAGTGGGAAACGCCGGAGTACACGGTCGTCGAGGTTTGCGCTGAAGCCACTGGTTACTTCTACCGAGGCTGACAGCCACTCCAGCCGGCGCAAGGCTTCAGTCTGCCCACGCGACTGAAGCCTTGCGCCTTCCATTCAGTGCGTTCGAAGCGCGGTGTCGCACGCGCGCGCCGCACGCATGATCAGCAGTTCGGTGCGCTCCTCACGGAGGACCTTCACCACGTTCCGCGGCAGCACCGTGCTTTCCAGCAGGCTGTCAGTACCCGCCAGCACGCGCTGCTCAGCGGTGGTGAAATGGGGATAGAGCGCGCGAGCGAAGGCCACCGCGAACTCCGGTTCGACGGCGCCCGGCATGCTTTCCAGCGTCCTCAAGTAGCGGTCCGCATACGGGGTGAGCAGTTCCTCTTGCTCGGGCTGCGCCAGTCCCGCCATGACGGCTTTCCGCTCGGCGAGCGAAAATTCGCCGTTGAACAGCCGCTCCCAGCCCGCTTCCTTGGCTGCCGCCGCGGGCCGGGCGGCCTCCGCGGTCAAAGCGTTCCGGCGGCCGCTGTCACCGGGATCCGCATCCACCGCGACATCCAGGCATCCGTCGAGGTCTTGTCCCGTCGACGCGAGGCGGAACACCGCGCGCCAGCGCAGATCCCGATCCACTTCCAGGTCCGCCCACGGGGATCGTCCGTACGCGATTTCGCTCAGCAGACGGTGTTCCCCGGCCGGGACGACGCCGACCAGGGCACGGGCGAAGACCAGTTGGCGATCGCTCCCCGGAGCTTCGGCGGCCAGCAGTGTCCGCACCCGGTGCGCCAGCGTCGCCAGCATCTCCGTGCGGCGGAAAGGATCCCCGTAAACGCGGACCGCCCGCACCGCGCGATCCAGCAGCGCTTCCAGTATCCCGGCGTCGCTCTCCCCCGGGCCGTGCGCGAGAACGGCCGAGGCGTAGCTCCGCGCCGGCAAGCGCGCGTCGAGCACCTCGTCCCACAACGCTCCCCAGACGACCGCCCGCACCCGCTGATCATCCACCGCGGACAAGCTCGCCAGCGCCTTCTGCCGGGACCGGGCGTCCAGCCGGACCTTGACGTGGCTCACCGCGTCGTCGTTGGGCACCACCAGATCGGCATCGCCGAAGCCGGTCAGCTCGCGCTCGGCCGAATCGAGCGAAACGTGCGCGCGGCGCCGCAGCACCATCTCGCCCTCGCGGTCGTCGAACGCGGCGACCCGGAGGTTCAGCCGCCGCGGCGGAACATCCGCGTGCTGGACAAGCCGGTCCCGGACCATTTCGACGGTATTGACGCCGCTGCTCAGCAGCCATTCCTCGACCCACCGGCCGACCTCTTCGCCTGAAGCCCGCTGCAGCGCGGCCACGAAGTCGCCGAGACCGGCGTTGCCCCACGCGTGCGTCCGGAGGTAACTCCGCACCCCCGCGACGAACGAGTCCCAGCCCAGCCGCTCCGCCAGCTCGTGCAGGACCGCCGCGCCTTTCCGGTACACGATCGGGCCGAAGTTCGAGCGCGCCGCGTCGGTGTCGGGCGTCGCCACCCGGATCGCGTGGCTCGTCGGCAACTGGTCAGCGTGCCGGGCGAGGGGAAGGTTGTGATGCGCGAAGCCGGTCCAGCCTTCGCCGTACCGCGTCGCTTCAGGCTGCGCGACGACCGACATCATGGTCGCGAATGCCTCGTTCAGCCACAGATCGTCCCACCAGCGCATCGTCACGCAGTCGCCGAACCACATGTGCGCCATCTCGTGCGTCAGCAGTTCGGCTCGCCTTCGCCGCGTGTCCTCGGTGACCCGGTGCCGGAACAGAAACCGCTCGTTGAGCGTGACGCAGCCCGGGTGCTCCATGCCGCCGAACGCGTACTCGGGGGCGAAAACGTGGTCGTACTTGGCGAACGGGTACGGCAGGTCGAACAGCCGGCGGTAAAAGTCGAGCCCGCGGCGGACCACGTCGAAGAGCTCGGGCGCCTGGCGGGTCAATGCGCGGTAGAGGGAGTTCCGCGCGTAGAGGCCCAGCGGCAGTCCGTCGTGCAAGGCTTGGACGCGACGGAACGGGCCGGCGGCGAAGGCCGTCAAGTAGGTCGGCAGCGGCGGTGTGGGCGCGAAACGCCAGCTGGTGCGGTCACCCTCCAGCGGCACCAGCTTTTTCGGGTCGGTGTTGGCGACCACCGTCCAGTGATCCGGCGCGGTCACGGTCAGGCCGGTCGTCGCTTTCAGGTCCGGCTGGTCGAAACAGGCGAAGACGGTGTGCGCCGCGAAAGGCTCGAACTTGGTGTGCAGGTAGACCTGCCCGTCGAGCGGGTCGCGGAAACGGTGCAAGCCCTCGCCGGTGCGCGAATACGGAGCGGTCCCGGCCACGCGCACCGTGTTCTCCCCCGGCCTCGCGATCAGCCGGATGCGGGTCCCGGCCTGTGCCGCCGGCCCCAGTTCGCGGTCATTGCACTCCACCGACGCGGCTGTTCCCGCGAAGTCGAGGAAGACCTCGCCAGGCTCTGCGCGGAAGCGGACGACGGTGCTCGTCGCGAACTCGTGCTCGCCCGTCGTCAGGTCGAGTTCCACCTCGTACCGGACGTGCGAGACCCTCGCGGACCGCGCCGACGCCTCTTCCTCCGTGAGTTTGGTGCCTGCCGGCGACATCCGTCAGTGCCTCCGCACGGCGGGACGCCGGTAAACCAGGTCCGCCGCTTCGCCGTCGCTGTGGTTGGCGCGGACCAGAGCATCCTGGACCAGGTGATGGTCCGGCGAGTGCTGGCACACCGGATCGGTGCGCGCCGCGTCGCCGGTCAACGCGAACGCCTGGCAACGGCAGCCGCCGAAGTCGATCTCCTTGCGCGGACAGCTCTGACACGGATCCGGCATCCACGCCGTTCCCCGGAAGGCCTGGAACGCCTCGGATTTCGTCCAGATCCACTCCAGGTCGTGGTCGCGGACCGAGGAGAAGGCCATCGTGGTGATCTCGGCGGCCACCGGACACGGGTACACGGTGCCGTCCGGTGCGACGGTCAGCGCGTTCTGCGCCCATCCGCCCATGCACGGCTTCGGGTAGGGCTCGTAGTAGTCCGGGAGAATCCAGAGAAGTTCCATCCGCTCCCCCAGTTCGGCCTTCCGGCGCTCGTACACGGCGACCGCGTCGTCCAGCTGGGCCTTGCTCGGCATCAGCCGCTCGCGGTTGCGGAGCGCCCAGCCGTAGTACTGGCTGTTGGCGAGTTCCAGCCGCTCGGCTCCCCATTCCGCGCAGACGTCGATGATCGCGTCGAGCCGTTCGAGGTTCAGCCGGTGCAGCACCACGTTCATGTTCAACGGCAGGCCGGCGTCGCGGATGATGCGCGCGGCGGCCTCCTTCTTGTCGAACCGCTTGCTGGCCGCGACCAGGTTCGTCGACTCGGCGGCGTCGCCCTGAATGCTCAGCTGGGCGCTGTTGAGGCCGGCCGCGACCAGAGATTCCGCCCGGCTCTCTGTCAGCCCTAGACCGCTGGTGATCAGGTTCGTGTACAGCCCGAGGCCGCGGCATTCGGCGACCAGCGTCTCCAGATCGCCGCGCACCAGCGGTTCGCCGCCGGAAAAGTGCACCTGCACGACACCGAGCCCGGCGGCCTCGCGGATCACCCGCACCCAGTCCTCGGTGGCCAGCTCGTCCTGCCGGTCGAGCAGCTTCAGCGGGTTCGAGCAGTAGACGCAATGCAGCGGACACTGATGCGTGACCTCGGCGAGCAGGCCGTAGGGCTGCGGCAGGCCGGTCATGCGACCACCACCCAGCCCCGGCCTCGCGCGTCGTGCAGGAATTTCATCACGTCGTTCGCGAGATCGGCTGCCTGGAAGTCGCGTTCGAGCTGGTCGACCACTTGCCGCACGGTCCGGCTGCCGTCGCACAGTCCCAGTATCGCCGCCCCGGATTTGTTCAGCAGGACCACGCGTTCGGGCAACAGGAGCAATTCGACGTCCCGGACGTTGTCGTGCTTGAGCATCGCCTTCGTCGCCAGCTTCGGCACGGCGGTCAGTTCCGGCTCGTTCATCACGAACTCTTGCGGTAGGCGAGTTCCACGGCGTCCAGCAGGCTCCAGAGCACGTCGCACTTGAACTCCAGCGCTCGGCCGCACGCTTCCTGCTGCTGCTCGGTCTTCGCGTTTTCGACCACCAATTCGAGCAGGTGCGCGATGTCCTTGGGCTGCTGAGTGAGCCGCGCCCGGAAGTAGTCCAGGCCCTCCGCCGCGATCCAGGGGTAATGGCGCTGAACATCGGTGATGCGCCTGCTGAGCAGGTCCGGCGCGAACAGTTCCGTCAGAGCCGACGCGACCGCCTCCAGCCACGGCTTCTGGCGGCAGAAGTCGACGTACGCGTCGACCGCGAACCGCACGCCGGGCAGAACGGTGTCCACGTCGTACAGTTCTTCCCGGCTCAAGCCGACTGCTTTCCCCAAGCGGACCCACTTTTCGAGGCCGCCTTCGTCGCCGGTGCGGCCGTCGTGGTCGGTGATCCGCGTGATCCACCTGCGCCGGTCGTCCCGGCCAGGGAGCTTGGTCAGGATGAACGCGTCCTTCTTCGGGAGATTCATCTGATAGTAGAAGCGGTTCCGCACCCATCCGCGAAATTCCGCCTCGGACAGCTCGCCCGCGTGCATCCGCTCGTTGAACGGGTGCAGATGGTGGTACCGCTTCTCTCCGATGGACCGCAGGTACGCTTCGAACTCCTCGGCAGACCTGACGCTCATACTTCCACCTCCAAGCCGGCTCGGCCGATTTCGATGCCCAAGTCCGTCACCCAGCGCCGTTCCGGGGACTCTTCGTCGAGAATCGGATTCGTGTTGTTGATGTGCGTGTAGATCTTTCGCTTCGCGGGCAGCGCGGCGAGCGCGCGAGCCGATCCGCCGTCCCCGCTGACCGGCAGGTGCCCCATCGACCGGCCGGTCCGGTTTCCCGCGCCGGTCTTGGACATTTCGTCGTCCGTCCAGAACGTCCCGTCCACGAACACGCAGTCGGCCGACGCCACCTGCTGCTCGAACTTCTCGTCCCATCGCGGCACCGTCGGCGCGTAGACCGCGATCCCGCCGGTCAGCTTGTCTTCCAGGCGATAGCCGACCTCCCATTCCGCCGGCTGTTCGCGGAGCTGGGAATTCCCCACGTAGCGGGGAGCCTTGGAACCGGTCAGGAAGGGGGTCGCGCGCACCCGGTCGTCCAGATCGACCGGCTCGCCCGCCCGGACCTCGGACCAGGAGATGTCGGCGTAGTCGCTCAGCAGCTGCCGCACCGGGAACCAGAGGTTCAACGCCTCCAGCACGGGAAAGGTCCCGTGCACCGTCAGCGACGATTCCTCGCGCAGCATCAGCAGGCCGATGGTGTGGTCGAATTCCGCGTCGGTCAGCACGACCCCGGCGACCGGCGTCTCCCGGATGCCCGGACCGGGATGCAGCACGGGATCCGCCGCGATCTGGTGGAGGGCGTCGGGAGTCGCGTTGAACAGGAACCACCGCTCGCCGTCGCCGGAAACCGCTATCCCGGCGTGCGCCGTCGCGTGCTCCGGCTTCGCGCGGGCCTTGCCGCACCCGGCGCAGGCGCAATTCCACTGCGGATAGCCGCCGCCCGCGGCGGCCCCGAGGCAATGAATCAACATTCGTCAACGCCGGCCACGAGGCACGGAAGGCACTTCGGCCACAATGGAATCCGGCAATTCGCGCCTCATAAGGTCCTCCCGCACGGTCGACCGGCGACAACGGCAGGACAAACAGGCGCCGTTGCCCGCCGAGGGCTCCGCCGGCGCGATTATCCGGTATCGTCGCCCTGAACTCGGCTATTCTCCGGAGAGCTTCTTCGCTCGCATCGGGGCCTGGCAACCGCTCGAGCACGACCGGAGCCGAATCACGGACGAACGGCGGCCGCGCCGAGACGAGCGGGAAGCCGTGCGCACGAGCGCCGGCGAAAGCCGGGAAGCGGGCGTGACCTGCAGATCGCCGACGCTCCCCGCACCGGCCGGCCGAGGTCTGCCGGGTCGCGAAGGCCCGGACCGCCGCGCCTCGGCGGCCCACGGTTATTGATTGTGCCTATCGGGGGATTGTTTTTCCTCATGCGGCGAAGCATTGCCGGGCGCCGGCGGCGGGGTGATGGTTGGTGGCCTGTCGCGTTTTCCTTTTCTACCGTGAGGAGTTTGTTGTGCGGTTGCAGGTTGCGTTGGATGTGCTGGATGTGGGTTCGGCGTTGGCGTTGGCGCGTCAGGTGGCGGGGGAGGTGGATATTTTGGAGCTGGGGACGCCGTTGGTGAAGTCGGCGGGGATTTCGGCGGTGACGGCGGTGAAGGCGGCGCATCCGGACAAGCTGGTGTTCGCGGATTTGAAGACGGCGGACGCGGGGGAGCTGGAGGCGACGCTGGCGTTCGAGGCGGGGGCGGATCTGGTGACGGTGATGGGGGCGGCGGACGACGACACGGTGCGGGGTGCGGTGGCGGCGGGTCGCAAGTACGGGAAGGAGGTGGTGGCGGACATGATTTCGGTGACCGAGGGCCGGGTGGCGCGGATCCGGGAGGTGGCGAAGCTGGGGGTGTCGTTCGTGGAGATCCACGCGGGTTTGGACGAGCAGGCGCGTCCGGGGTATTCGATCGAGGCGTTGCTGGCCGACGGGCGGGAGGCGGGGGTGGCGTTCTCGATCGCGGGCGGGGTGAAGGCCGCGACGATCGGGTTGGTGAAGGAGGCGGGCGCGGCGGTGGCGGTGGTCGGGGGCGGGATCTACAACGCGCCCGATCCCGCCGCCGCGGCCCGCGAACTCCGCCGCCTCACCGCCTGACCACACCCGCCCGATCGGAACAGAAGGGAGTCGGCGTGGAAGTCCAGAACCCCGCCGCGGGCAGCACTTACGGCTCGTTGCTGCTGCAGGCCGCCGGAGTGCTGCGGCTGCGCTACGTGGAATGCCGGCGGGACACCAGCTTGTCCCCGGAGGCGGCGGGCGAACTCGCGACCGTCTTCGAGGCGCTCGCCCAAGGCGAGCCCGCGTTCGACCAGATCGACCCGAAAGAAGCGATCGCACTGGCGAACCGGCTGATCGACGACGACCATCCGGAGCTTTCCCGCCTGTGGCCCACGACCCGGTAACCCGTCCGCGGATCATTCGCAACTCAACGAGGAGTACACGATGACGACTGCCGAAGCCACCGAAGCGCCCGCACGCACCATTCCCGAGGGCGATCCCGCTCTGATCGGCGTGCCGACCTTCATCGTCGGCGCCACCGCGCTCGGCCTGGTGCTGACCGGCTACGTCCCGGCCGGCGCCGTCGGGGCCTCGATCGCGATCATCCTGCCCGCCACCGGCCTCGGCCAGCTTGTCGCCGCGGTATGGGCCGCCGCGCAGGGCCAGAGCGCCGTAGCCTCCGTGTTCGGCATCTTCGCCGGATTCTGGCTCAGCTACGCGGTGCTGGTGCTCGGCCTGACCCACAACTGGTTCGGCATCCCCGCCGACGCCGCGGTGTCCACCCAGGGGCTGTTCCTGACCGCCTGGCTGGTCATGATCGTCCTGCTGACACTGGCCAGCCTGCGCCTGCCCGCCGCGTTCACCCTTCTCTTCGCGCTGATCGACCTCGCGCTCGCACTCGTGCTGTTCGGCACCGTGAACGGCTCCGCGAGCCTCACCACCGTGGGCGGATATGTCGTCTTCGCGTTCACCGCGGTCGGGGTGTACCTCTTCCTCGGCGCGATGTCCGCGGCGACGGGCGGCCGCTCGCTGCCGCTGGGCCGGCCAGTACTGAGCTGACCCGGGACGGGGCGGCCGCCCGGCCGCCCCGTTTTCGCGTGTACCGCAAAGGAGTTGATCTGTGACCTCGCCGACCTTCGTCGTCATCGGAGCCGGACTGGCTGGGGCAAAAGGGGCGGAAGCGTTACGGGACAAGGGGTTCGACGGCCGGATAGTCCTGGTCGGAGACGAGGAGCATCTGCCCTACGAACGGCCGGCGCTGTCGAAAGACTATCTGGCGGGCAACGTCTCCCGCGACAGCCTGTACGTCCACGACGCGACCTGGTACGCCGAACAGCGCATCGAACTGCGCCCCGGAGTCCGCGCGACCGGCATCGACCGGGCGGCGCACCAGGTGCGGCTTTCCGACGGCACCGGCCTCGACTACGCGAAACTGCTTCTGGCCACCGGTGCCAGCGCACGCACGCTCCCCGGCGCCAACGGGGTCCGCTACCTGCGCCGCCTCGAAGATTCCGATTGGCTCAAGGGTTTGTTCACGACCGCGAGCAGCCTGGTCGTGCTCGGCGCCGGCTGGATCGGGCTGGAGACCGCGGCCGCCGCCCGCCGCGCAGGGCTCGACGTGACCGTTGTGGAAGCTCTCCCCCAGCCGCTGCTGCTCGCGCTCGGCCCCGAAGTCGCCGCGGTCTTCGCCGAATCGCACCTGCGGCACGGTGTCGATCTGCACCTCGGCGTCCAGGTCGACCGGGTCGAGCGAGGCAAGCGCGTCAAGCTCGCCGACGGCACCGTCCTCGAGGCCGACGCGGTCGTCGCCGGGATCGGCGCTCAGCCCAACACCGGCATCGCGCGCGCCTGCGGGCTGCGAGCCGGCAACGGCGTGCTGGTGGACGCGAGCCTGCGCACCAGCGACCCGGACATTTTCGCCGCCGGGGACGTCGCCAACGCCTACCATCCGCACCTGGGCCGCCACGTGCGCGTCGAGCACTGGGCGAACGCGCTCAACCAGCCCGCGGTCGCCGCCGCGGGCATGCTCGGCAAGAACGACGTCTACGACGAACTGCCGTACTTCTACACCGACCAATACGACCTGGGCATGGAGTTCCTCGGCACGATCGACGGCTACGACCGCGTCGTCTTCCGCGGCGACGTGCCCGGCCTCGAGTTCATCGCCTTCTGGCTCAAGGACAACCGGGTCGTCGCCGGGATGAACGTCAACATCTGGGAAGTCACTGAGCCGGTCAAAGCGCTCATCCGCTCCCGCCGCCCGATCGACCCGGACCGCCTCGCCGACCCCGGGACACCGCTCGACCGCCTCGCGGCCCCCTGAGGACAGCGGAAGGCCGCGCCTTCACCGGCCCGGCCTTCCGCTGTCCTCAGTGCCCGCGGGCGATCCATTCCGACAAGTGCGGCGCCTCGTCGCCGATCGTGGTGGCGTCGCCGTGTCCGGTGTGCACCTTCGTGGCGGCGGGAAGTTCGAGCAGCCTGTCCCGGATCGACGAGACGATCGTCGGGAAGTCCGAAAAGGACCGTCCGGTGGCCCCCGGACCGCCGGAGAACAAGGTGTCGCCCGAGAACAACGCACCTGCCTCGGGCAAGTACAGGCACACCGAGCCGGGCGAATGCCCCGGAGTGTGGACGACCCGCAGCTCCGTGCCCGCGACCGCGATCCGTTCCCCGTCCCGCACCGGCCAGAACTTCTCGTCCGGGTGAGTCATCTCCCACAGCTCCTGGTCGCCGGGGTGCAGCAGCACCGGCGCGTGGAGGTTCGCGGCGAGCGCCGGTGCGACGGTGACGTGGTCATTGTGCCCGTGCGTGCACACCACGGCGACGACGTTCCGGCCGTCGACCGCGTCGGTGATCGCCTTCTCGTCGTGAGCGGCGTCCACGATCACGACCTCTTCGTCGTCGCCGATCAGCCAGATGTTGTTGTCCACCTCCCAGCTTCCGCCGTCGAGCTCGAAAACCCCCGAGGTGACGACACGCTCGATGCGCGGCCCGCTCACCAGACCACCACCGAGCGCAGCACGTCGCCGGCGTGCATCGCGTGGAACGCCTTCTCGACGTCGGCGAGCCCGATGCGTTCGGAGACGAACTTCTCGAGCGGGAGCCGGCCCTGCCGGTGCAGATCGATCAGCATCGGGAAGTCCCGCTCCGGCAGGCAGTCGCCGTACCAGGACGACTTCAGCGCCCCGCCGCGGGAGAAGAAGTCGATCAGCGGCATCTCCAGCCGCAGGTCCGGCGTGGGCACGCCGACCAGCACGACCGTGCCGGCGAGGTCGCGGGCGTAGAACGCTTGCCGCCACGTCTCCGGGCGGCCGACCGCGTCGATGACGACGTCCGCGCCGAATCCGCCGGTGAGTTCCCGCACCGCCGCGACCGTGTCGGTTTCCGACGCGTTGACGACGTGCGTGGCACCGAGGTCGCGGGCCCATTCGAGCTTCCGCTCGTCCCGGTCCACCGCGATGATCGTGGTCGCTCCCGCGAGCCGGGCCCCCGCGATCGCCGCGTCCCCGACTCCCCCGCAGCCGATCACCGCGACCGAGTCGCCGCGGCCGACCGCGCCGGTGTTCACCGCGGCGCCGAGGCCCGCCATCACGCCGCAGCCCAGCAGACCCGCCACCGCCGGGTCCGCCGACGAGTCGACCTTGGTGCACTGTCCGGCGTGCACGAGCGTCTTGTCGGCGAACGCGCCGATGCCCAGCGCGGGGGTCAGCTCGGTGCCGTCGGCGAGCGTCATCCGCTGGGCCGCGTTGAACGTGTCGAAGCAATACTGCGGGCGGCCGCGCTTGCAGGCCCGGCACTGACCGCAGACCGCGCGCCAGTTCAGGACGACGAAATCGCCCGGCCGCACGGAGTCGACCCCGGCGCCGACGCTTTCCACCGTGCCCGCCGCCTCGTGCCCGAGGAGGAACGGGAACTCGTCGTTGATCCCGCCTTCGCGATAGGTCAGGTCGGTATGGCAGACCCCGCAGGCCGCCACCGCGACGACGACCTCGCCCGGTCCCGGATCCGGGATCACGATGTCCGCCAGCTCCACCGGACTTCCCTGCGAACGGGCGATCACCCCGCGTACCTGCTGTGGCATTCTTTCTTCCTTCGTGCCGAGCGACAAGCCATGCGCCAGAGCGCATACCGCTCCGACGGTAGTGCCGCGCCGAGCCGCCGCGACCCCGTCGTCCGGCGAGGAATTCCTGGTCTTCCGGCCAGGCGCCCGGGAGGTTACCCTGAGCCGGATGCCCGCCGACTCCGCCGCCGCCGACCTGCCGGGGCTGCGCGACGTCGTCGACGGCCCGCTGCACGACATCGCCGGGCGGTTCTCCCGCTACCTCGCCGAGACCTGGCCGCACCGCGCGCTCGTGATCTTCACCCGGGAGTGCACCGGCAGGCCCCGCAAAGTCGCCGGCGACCCGGAGACGACGGGCAAGATCACGATCCCCGAGCTCGAGGCGCTGAAGGCAGCCGTGCGGCCCGGCTCCGCGACGAGGACGACCGCGCAGCTCGGCGGCACGGCGCGGCCGGTGTGGTCCGTGCACGACCCCGTCGGCACCCTGCTGGTGCTGATCCCCCGGACGGCGCGGAAGCCGGTGCCGCACCCGGTGCTGCTCGCCGAACTTTTCGGGATCGTCGCGACGTCCATCCGGCAGCAAGTCACGCAAGCGAGCCCGGATTACCTCACCGAGTCCCGTGCGGCGTCGAGCGAACGCGCGCGCACGATCGTCGAAATGGCTGCGACACAGGAAAGAACGCTCGTCACGGTCCTGAACGCGCTGCGGTCGGCCAAGCTGGACGCCGAGGGCGCCCGAGCCGCCGCCACCGACGCCGCCTCTGCCGCACTGGTGGCCCTGCGGTCGGCCCACAAAACCGATCTCGCGCTGTCCGAAGAGCCAGTGCACACCGCCTTCGCCCGGCTGCGCCGGGAAGTACGGCAGGTTCTGCGCCACCACGACGCCGAATTGGAGTTCGTGGAGCCGCGGCCCGACACGCGTCCGCTGTACGGAGAACTCGCACCCGCCGCGCGAGCCATGACCTGCACAGCGGTCCTGGCGTTCACCGCCCAGCCGACGTTGACCCGGCTGCGCGTCGCGTGGTCCTGCGACGACTCTTCGCTGCGGCTGGACATCCGCGACCACGAGTCCGGACGCCTCGACGTCGATGCGCTGCACCTCCAGCTCGACGGACGCGCGAAGGCACTCGGCGGCGCCGTCGAGGTCGACGCGGTGTCAGGCTGGGGAAGCCGGGTCTCGATCGTCCTCCCCCGCTCCCTCGCGCGGGACAGCACGGAAACCACCGGCCTCTCGCGACTCAACCGCCGCGAGCTGGAAGTCCTGCGGCACCTTGCACAAGGACTGCGGAACAAGGCAATCGCCGAACGGCTCGACATCACGGAGAGCACTGTGAAGTTCCACGTGGCGAATGTCTTGAAGAAACTGGAGATCGGCTCGCGAGGGGAGGCCGCGGTTCTGGCGCTGAACGCCGGGATCGCGTGAACGCGTCCTCGTTGCCGCAAGACCGTCAGCCACTCGTGAAAGTTCTGCGCCCCGGCCACACCACAGCCCTGCTCGCAGGCGGCTCCGCAAATCTATTCTTTTTTCGGCACCCGGCGGCGAATTCAGTTCAGAAACCCACGACCCGCCAGCGGATTGTCCGGAACGTGCGGCACCACCATTTCGCGGAACGGCGATAACCAGACGATCTCTCCCACGTCGCCGGTGCGGCAATTCGGCGGTTGGCGGAGATGTCCGAAATACCAGTCCAGCTCCCGGCGCCCAATCTCGGGAGCCACCATTGCGATGTCTTCGTCGTCGAGGCAGTTGACCCGCATGGGCACGCTGTCGAGGTAGGCGTCAATCGCGGAGTCGGCGCCGTTCTTCGCCCTCAGATGCGTTCTCCAGTCCGGGACGAGCTCCCGGATGTCATCCGAGCACCCCGACGGGCGCCTCAACAGCGGTCAGGGAATCAGTCGTGCATTGGAGCTCGTTCCTGTTTCCGCAGGTCAAACCCTATATAAAGGGAGGCAGAGTGGGCCGGGTCGGGCTCGAACCGACGGCCAAGGGATTATGAGTCCTCCTGGGCCGAACGGTGTGCTGACCTGCGAAAACGCAGGTCAGCGGCGAGCATTGGGACTAAAATCCCTTGGGTTTGGCGATATCCCCCAAATCGGGGATCACGGCCATCGTCCACATGACCCCGCTAAGAGGCCGCATCGACGACGCATGGAGCGAGTTGCTGCCTAGCGCGAGCCATTCCCGCACGGGTCGTCGACCGGCGTGCTGCCGCCCGGACTGAGCGCAGCGCTCGTCCACGCGATCGCCGCCATGAGCCGCGATGCCACAGCCGGTTCCCGCGCCGTTGCCAACAGGCCCGCAATCGCCGCTCGACAACCACGGAAAACTCACGACAGAAAACTCGACCGCACCGTTCGGCACCAACATATGACTCTGCACCCGACCAGCGCTCACGTTTTTCTGTTTAGCCAATGCCGGAGCCCGGCGGGATGACGACGGGTCGAACCGCGGGAGCGGGAGAAATAACAGGTCACGTTCGGTATTTGACGGCAAACGCTACGGCTCATCATCCTCGTCGTCCGCTTGGTCAAGACTCCGCAAATCGCTGGCTTGCTCCTCCAGATGCCGCAAAGCTAAGGTAAAACTGTTCCGGAGAAGCTCGTTTTCTTCTTTCTCTATCCGCTGAGCGGCGAGGGTTTTGGCGCGTTCAAGTTATTCTGAGGTGCTGGCTGCCCAACTCAAACTACGCACGGCCATTGCGGCGGCGAAGTGGCCTGCCATCGTCGAAGCAACATCCGTCCCAAGAGTGGCCGCACGTTCGAGCACGGCCCTGGCCAAACCCGGGTGGTGCAGTGGCCAAATCCGGCCACCACCCAACCCAGTCGCCATTCCGAGCAGCGTTGCCCCATCCAGCGCACCGACGGCATCGGTGATGTGCGCTGCCAACGCATAGGGCATCCGCTCACCCAGAACAAGACTCGCCACGCCGAACGCAGCGTCGTCCCGTGGACTCGGCCGAGCGACACCGACGAGCCAATCAGCCATCATTCGAGCCTCGTGTTCGAGCACTTCTGCGAGGCCCGTCTCCGCAGGAAGACTCCGTCCGTACGCCGCTGCTCGATGTAGGTACTCGACGAAGAGCTGCAGGTGGGCGCGCGATATCTGCAGCGATAGCCTGGTTCTCGTAGTCACTCCAGCCGGACAATTCAAGCAGCCCCAGAACCACTTCGGCATCTGAGACAGCCAACCCCCTGCCCAGGTTGCGCCGTTGTACTCCGACGCAAGGTGAAGGGTCTTGGTCACAGCCGCTGGCGAGGCCGTCTGCAGGATCGAGCGTCCCGCATCGTCTGGGCTGGCTCGCAGGAGCGGCAGCGATTCGACAACCGCCCAGCCTCGAGCCACCGAGCAGACGCGAGCACGTACCGATTGCCGGATGCTGCGTGACGCGTGACAACCGTCGGACATCCGGCGGTCGTCCGAGGCGCGCGACGATCACGGTGGCTTCGGTACGTGCTCGCTGCGAGGCACGAACCGCTGGAGGACGGATTAGCCCGCGGCGTCGGGCCGGAACAGGTAGCCGGGCAGTGGAGAGGCACACGCCGAGCCCGGTAGTCAATGTTCTCGGAGTAGTCCTCGGAGCCCACCCGTTCTGCCGGGAACTCATCGATGACGCCGGTGACCGTCGCGAGAGCACCGCCGACCGCGATCCCGAAGACACCTTGGCCACCTTGGAGGAGATCGACGATCTCCTCCGGGGACGTGCACTCGTAGATGGTGGTGCCATCGGTGAACAAGGTGATGCCGGTGAGTTCGGTGAGATCACGGCCCCGCAAGTGGTCCACCATGACGCGTACGGGCGCGAGGGGAACGCCCATATTGAGGTTTCCCCCGGGGCCGGACACCGGGTTTTATGCCGCGTGGGCGTGGTGGTGATGGTAGTTCAGGCGGGTTTCGTGGGGTGTTCGGTAGTCGAGGGTGGAGTGCAGGCGGTGGTGGTTGTAGTAGGCGAGGTAGGCGAAAACCGCTTGCCTGGCTTGGCCGCGGGTGGTCCAGGAGCGGGCGCCGATCTCGGTTTTGAGGGTGGCGAAGAAGGATTCGGCGGCGGCGTTGTCGTAGCAGGACGCGGTCCTGCCCATCGACGGGCGGATGCCGAGCGCGGTCAGGGCGGCGCGGAACTCGGTGGAAGCTGGGTGCCGCGGTCGGAGCGGAACACCGCGTCCGGTGCGGTCAGGCCGCGGTCCGCGGCGAGCGTGATCGCGTCGCAGACCAGGCCGGCGCGCATGTGCGGGGCGAGGGCGTGGCCGACGATTTCGCGGGTGTGCAGGTCGAGCACGGTGGCCAGGTAGAGCCAGCCTTCCTCGGTGGGCAGGTAGGTGATGTCCCCGACCAGCCGCTGCCCGGGCGCGTGGGCAGTGAAGTCGCGGCCGATCAGATCCGGCGCGGCCGCGGTCTTGTCCGGCCTGGTCAGCGAATGCCGCCGTCGCCGGGCGATCCCCGTGATGCCGCGCTCGCGCATGACCCGCTCGACTTTCTTGTGGTTCACCGGTTCGCCGCGGCGGCGCAGCTCGGCGGTGACCCGCGGGCTGCCGTAAGCACCCTGGTGGGCGGCGTGGATCCCGGCGATCTCCCCGGCCAGCCGATCCTCGGCCGCGGCCCGTTGTTCGCGGGCCGGGGCGGCGGCGAGCCATTCGTAGAACCCCGGGCGGCGGACCCCGAGGACGCGGCACAGCCGGGCAACGCCGTAGGCGGCGCGGTGGGCGGAGATGAACCGGTAGCTGCGGGTCAACGATCCATCTCCTGCGCGAAATAGGCGGCCGCTTTGCGCAGGATCTCCTTTTCCTTCTCCAGCTCCGCCACCCGTTTGCGCAACGCGCGCAGCTCCCGCTCTCCCGCGTCGCCCCCGGTCGCGGCCGCCCGGTCGGCGCGGTCGGCCGCCCGCACCCACGTCCGCAGCGTCTCGTGATTCACCCCCAGCTCACGAGCCACCCGCGCCAACGGACGAGACACCGACCGCGCCAACGCCACCGCGTCCCGCCGGAACTCCTCCGGATACCTCGACAAACCAGACACAACAACATCCTTCCCCAGCCGGAGTGTGCGCGGCCGGGTCGGGGACGGTGGTGGTGCGCCACCGTTTCGGAGCTCGTCCGGCGCGGTCGGCGGCGCGCAGGAGCCGGGCGATGCGCTTGCGGGAGTGCCGGTGCCCGCGGTGGCGCAGTTCGGCGTGCAGCCGGGGCGTTCCGTAGGTGCCGTTCGACTCGTCGTGGATCGCGGCGATCACCTCGGTCAGTTCCGCATCCTGCCGTGCGCGGGCAGACGGTCCGGCGGCGCGGTGGGCGTAGTAGGCGGCTCGGGAGACCTTCAACAGGGTGCACGCGCGCTTGACGTTGCCACCGTCGGCAGCGTTCTCCGCCTCGATGAACGGGTACACGTTCACCGGATCTCCTTCGCGAAGAAAGCTGTCGCTCGGTTGAGGATCTCCACGTCCTCCGAGAGGCGGCGGTTCTCCCGCCGCAACCGGGCCAGCTCGTTTCGTTCGTCGCTGGTCAGCCCGTCGGTGCGGGTTCCCGCGTCCAGCTCGGCCTGGGTGACCCACTGCCGGACTGCGGTCTCGGTCAGGTCGAAGTCCTTCGCGACCTGCCCCACCGAACGCTCGCCGCGCTGGCACAGCTCCACGATCTCGGCCTTGAACTCCCGCGTGAACGAACGACGAGGCCGAGGCTTCTTCTTGCCCATGGCGTCCATGATGAGGGACATCCTTCCGGAGGCACACGCCCCCTGATCTCAGGTGTCCGCCAAAACGGGGCATCCCCAGATCACTAGCAGAGGCCCGACCCATATCCGCCATCAGGTTCAAAGACAGGCTCTAACAGACGCGGTCGAGACATCACATCTAGACGTTGTCCCCACGTCGGCGTTGACGATAGGCGTGCTGTTGACAGGCGCGGGAGCAGTAGGTGCGAAGGCGACCGCGGGGTGAGAGCTCCACCTCGGTCCCGCACACGCGGCATTCACGCGCTACTCCGGCATTTTCATCACGTCCTTGAGTGGACGGGATTTTTTCGTCACGCTTCCTTGGCCTAACCGTTCTCCGTGTCGCGGCATCGGCGGCTTCGATCAGGTCCGTCGCCGCGATGCGCCCTCGCGGCGTGCTCCGCCTGAGCTCGGGGTCCAGCATCGGGCATGAGGCTGGGTCGTCGTCGGTGCAACTGAGCAGGTTTCGCAGGTAGTTGCGCGCTGCCGCCATCTGTTCGATTTCGTTGTCCAGGTGGCTGATGCAGTCCTTGATAACCTGTTGCCAGACGGAGAAATTGGCCTTCTCGGAGGTCACGACGGCGACGCTGGCCAGGGGCATCCGTCCCTGCACGTGGCAGAGATAGGCCATACCGACGCGTCGCAGATCGAGTTCGTCGTAGCGCCGTCGCGCGGTGGCTCGGCCAGGCGGGGCCATGACTCCCTGTCTCTCCCACCACCGCAGAGTGGAGGGCGCGAGGTCGTAGAGCGCGGCGACTGCTCCGATCGGTACCGAGTGCTGGGTCATGGGTCCATATTGACATGAAGACGGCTTCAACTCACATGCTTAGGAGCAGCCTAACTTCTCTGGTTCCGCTGTCTGCTGTCGCTGCGGGACGGATTGCTGCCGCCGACGAAGGACTCGCTTGATGACGACCACGCATGCCGACGCGACGACGGACCATGCCCGCCCCGCAGTCACCGCACGCGACCCTGAGATGCTTCCGATCGACGCCTTGGCGAGGATGCACCAGCCCATCCACCTCCACATGGTGGTTTGCGCGGTGCTATCGGTGGCGGCGGTCGCCAGGTTGGCGCCGTATGTCGCGATCGGGGAGATCGCGCGGGCTCTGCTCACCGCACACCGGCCGGATGATCGGGCGTCCACGGTTTGGGCGTGGGTGGTGATCGGCGTGGTCGGCGCCGTCGTCCGGCTGGTGCTGGACGGGCTCTCGGCGCACATCGGGCACAACGCCGACGCGCTGATGCTGCACAAGTTGCGGTCGCGGCTCGGCTGGGTTCGGTGCCGCTGGGCTGGCACGATCCGGCAGAACGTCCTGATTGCCCGTCCGGACGCCAACCAGGACGACCTCGACATTGCCGCTCGCGCCGCGCGGCTCGACGAGGTGATCGACAGGCTTCCGCAGGGATGGGGAAACCGCACCGGCGAGGCCGGCAGGTTGCTCTCCGGCGGCGAGCAACAGCGAGTCTCGATCGCACGCGCGTTCCTGAAGAACGCCCGCATCGTCCTCATCGACGAGGCCGCCTCGGCACTCGACCCGGAGAACGCCACCGCCGTCGCCGACGCGGTCACCGCGCTCAGTCAGGACACCGAACGGATCGTCGTCGTGATCGCACACCATCCGACCACCCTGGCCGCCGCCACCCGCGTGGTCACCCTCGACGCCGGCCATGTCGTCGAGACCGGCACTCCCGACGACCTCCGCCGCACAGGCGGCAGCTTCGCGCGGCTCTACGACCAGTACGTGTATGCCCACGCCTGGACCATCACGAACCAGGACTGACCCGGTTCCTTGCACGAAAGGCACACCAGCATGCGCTCGATACGACCACTGGCCGCGCTTCTCACCGCCGTCGTCCTCCTGGAGGGCGGCTCCAGCGGCGGTGAGCCCGAGCCGACCGCGGCCGAGACCGTCACTGTCACCGCCGCGGGAAAGGAGGTCACGGTCCCCGTCATCGACACCGGAATCTGGGCGCTGGAGTACCAGACGGCACTGAACCTGCTGTCGATCGGCGTTGTCCCCGCCTACGTATCGGAGTACGCCTACGAGCCGGACCCGATGATCCGCGCCGCCTACACGATCCTCGAAGACGCCGGGGTCAAGCTCATGGAGAACGGCAAGGCCGAACGGATCGCCGCGGCGAAACCGGAGCTGATCCTGGGCAACCCGATCTTCGACGAGAAGATCGTCGACCAGATCGACCAGGTCGCCCCGATGCTGCCCTGCGACTCGCTGCAACCCCTCAATGACGAGCTCACCCTCCTGGGCACCATCACCGGACACGCATCGCAAGCCGACTCGATCATTGACGCGGTGGCCGCCGATCGGGCAGAGATGGCGGACCGGATAACCAGTACCGACTTCGCTGGCGCCAGCGTCTCCGTCCTGTCCGCCTGCGGCGAGGACGCGATCTGCATCTACGGCACCGACCGCGCCTTCGGGCCGCTCCTCGCCGCGCTCGGCTTCACCAGACCCGCCTCCCCGGACACTGCGGGGAACGAGTGGGGCTACGAGACGATCTCGTCCGAGCGGCTGAACGAGCAGGTCGCCGACATCGTCGTCGCGTTGACCGGCTCGGTCGCCTTCGGGGCACCCTCGCCGATCGGGAACCCGCTGTTCGACACCTCGAAGTCGGTGACCGGCGAGGTCGACTACTCCGCTCGGTACGGCGCGGGCCCGCTGAACCAGGCGCGGATCCTCCGCGACCTCGACCGCGACCTCGACGCGAGCCTGTTCGGCGAAGGGGAGATCACCACCGAGGCTGACGCGCCGGCCCTGTGGGCAGAGGCGATCGAGGCGGCGCGCTGATGCCCGCCCCGATCATCCTCAACTACATCCTGGGAACGCAGGGGTACCCGTGGGAGGCGTGGCGGCATCCCGACAGCCGCATCGACCGCGTCACCGACCTCGACTTCTACCTGGAACAGGCGCGGATCGCAGAGCGGGGCCGGTTCGACACGCTGTTCCTGGTCGACCACCTCTCGTTGTTCCCGACGCCGGACGCCCCGCTGTTCTGGACCCTCGACCCGATGCAGTTGATGACCGCGCTGGCTACGCACACCGAGTACATCGGCTTCATCGCCACCGTAGGCACCTCGTTCGCCTCTCCGTATCAGACGGCGCGTCGGCTGGCCACGCTCGATCACCTGTCCCGGGGCCGCGCCGGGTGGAACATCGTCACCTCCGGTTCCGAGACGGAAGGACTCAACCACGGCCTGACCTCCGCGGTGGACCGCGAGGCACGGTATCGGCGGGCGTGTGAGTTCCTCGACGCCTGTCTCCAGCTGTGGCACGCGTGGGAGGTCGACGCCCTCCCGGCCGACAGGGCCCAGGAGACCCCGGTGGACGTGACGAAGATCAGTGCAATCAACTACCAGGGGCAGGAGGTCTCGGTCAAAGGCCCGTTGGGCACGCCGCGCTCGCCGCAGACCGTTCCGATCCTCTGCCAGGCCGGCCCCTCGCCCTCCGCGCGGGAGATCGCCGGCGCCTACGCCGACCTGGTCTACGCGCGCCACGAGGGCATCGCCGAGTCGCGGGAGTACCGTGATAACCTCCGGGAGTGCGCCCACGCCGCTGGCCGCGGGCGCGACGCGATCCGGCTCATCCCCAACGTCGTTCCTTTCATCGGAAGCACCGAGGCCGAGGCGCGCCGGTTCCACGACGAGCTCATGGACCTGGCGACACCCGCGGCACGGCTCGCCGATATCGCCGGCACCCTCGGCATCTCCCTCGACCCGGCGGACCTGCGCCAGACCGTGCCACCCGAGTACGTCGCCCAGGCGGAGCGTCACTGGCCCTGGGTAACCACGACCGAGGCCGCCCGCTGGCCCCCGGCGGACGAGACGATCACCTGGGCTCAGCTGGTTCGCGCCGTCGACTCCGCGCATCAGCACACCGTGCTCGTCGGAACACCCGAACACATCGCCGACCGCCTGGCCACCGGGTGGGAGCAGGGCGCCTACGACGGCCTCAGCATCGCCGCCCCACTCATCCCGGCAGGCCTTGCCGACTTCGTCGACACGGTCGTCCCGATCCTGCAGGACCGCGGTGCGCACAAGCGCGATTACCCGCCGGGCACGCTGCGCGAACGGCTCCGCCTCCCGATCTCCCAGCACGTCGACCGAAGCCGCTGGACCCCTCACTACCCGACACCCACTGACTGATCATCACCAGAGAGAAGCCACCCCCAGCATGAATATCTTCAGAGAGCCCGCCACCACGACCGCTCGCACAGCCAACACCGGGATCGGAGTGCCGATCGCGATCTACGCCGCGGTTTTCCTCGCCATGCTGGACGTGAGCGTCGTCGTGCTCGCGCTCCCGTCCATCCAGACCGACCTCGACGGGTCAACGAGCCTGGGCCAGTGGGTCATCGCCGCCTACACGGTGTGCCTGTCCGTGCTCTCGCTCTCCGTCGGCGCCGTCAGCGACCGCTACGGTCGCAAACGGCTGTTCCTGATCGGGGTTGCGATCTTCACGGTCGGTTCCGTGTCGTGCGCACTCGCGTGGTCGCCGGCGGTGCTGATCGCCGCGCGACTGGTGCAGGGAGTCGGCGCCGCCATCGTCGTGCCCGGCAGCCTCTCGCTGGTCGCTCGCTCCTTCACCGAGCCGAGCAAGAGAGCGCGAGCCATCGCAGGCTGGTCCACCACCGCGGCCAGCGCTGCACTGGCCGGCCCGATCATCGGAGGACTCCTCGTGAACGCCCTCGGCTGGCGGTCCGTGTTCTGGATCAACCTGCCCATCGGCATCGTCGCCCTCGCGCTCGGATGGCGATTCCTCCACGAGTCCGCAGACCCCGAACACACCGACATCGACCCTGTCGGCCAGCTCCTCGGCATCTGCGTCCTCGGCACGCTCTCCTACGGACTCATCAACGCCGGCGAGCACGGCTGGAACGCGCCGATCACCTGGATCCCGCTGACGCTGTCGGCCGTCGCGCTCCCTGTGTTCGTCGCCGTGGAAGCGCGCCAGCTGCGTCCGATGCTCCCGGTCAGGCTGTTCACCGATCGACGGTTCACGATCCCGATCCTGGGCGCCTTCACTGTGGGATTCAGTCTGCTCGCTCTCGGCGTATTCATCCCCGCGTACCTGCAGCAGGGCCAGCACCACAGCGCTGCCGTCGCCGGACTGATCATGGTGCCGCCGGCGCTCGTCGCCGTCATCACCCCGTTCCTTACCGGCCGAATCCTCGCCAAGACCGGACCCGTCACCCCGATCACCGGCGGGCTCGCCGCCGCCGCGACAGGCGCGCTCCTGCTGCTCACCGTCAACGCCGACGGTCCTCCCTGGGTCGTCATCGTGGCGATGAGCGTCCTCAACCTCGGCTACAGCTTCGCCGTACCCGCGACCAGCGCGGCCGTTCTCGACGCCGTGCACGACAGCAGAGCAGGCACGGCATCCGCGACCGCAAGTGCCGTGAGGCAAACAGGCACCACCCTCGGCATCGCCGTGCTGGGCACGATCCTCGCGGCTCGACTGGCCGCACCCGCCTCCGGCGAAGTCGACGCCGCACAGACCTCAGGGCTGCACGGGATGGCCATCACCGCCGCCGGCGTTGCCCTCATCACGGCCCTGGTCTGCGCAGTCGGGCTCCGGACCTCCAGGCTCCGGGCACCCAACCCCGAAGGAGCGCGGAATGTGCCGACAATTGAGCGAACCGACCCGGATGCGTTCACCCCCAGCGCCACCGCTGTCACGCGCAGGCCGTCCGGTCGACTGCTGTGGCTCTTGATCATCATCACCACCCTGGCCCTGACCATCGTCGCGAGCATCATGATCGGCGCGTGACCGATCTCCGCGGGCACGATCTTGGACGCGCTCACCGCGTTCGACGGTTCCGACGAGCACCTGATTGTCCGCACGCTGCGGATCCCTCGCACCCTGGCGGGGATCGTCGTCGGGGCAGCTCTCGGCACCGCCGGCGCGGTACGGCCTGGCCTTGTCCGGCGCACCGACGCCGTCGTGGGTCACAGCGATACCGATCAGCACGGGGGCCTCCTCATGTGGTTCGCGGGTGAGCCGGGCGAGTTCGGCGGCCCGCGTGTAGTGCGCGAGCGCGGCCTGCCGGCCACCGCATGCCAGCGTGCCGTCCGCGAGTCCGTCGTGCACGAGGGTTTCCAGCGGCCGGATGCCCGTCGCCACCGCGATGTCGAGCGATGCCTCCTGATTCAGGCGTGCCGCCGACGAGCCGCCCTGTCGGCGGTGTACCAGCCCGAGATACGCCAATGCATACCCTTCGGCCTTCCCGGTGGCCTTCGGCCCCGATCGCCGTCAGCGATCGGTCGAGGTGGTCATAGGCCTCCGTCCACCGGCCCAGCGCGCGGTACACGTCGCCCGAGGTTGGACAGCGAGCCACCCACCGCGGCACCACTGTAGCGATCCTGCCCGGAAGCCGCCGCCACCGGCGCTCAGCCCTACCGCGGCGACGTGCTCGTCGACCACAACCGCATCGTCGCCGTCGGCCGGACACCCGGCGACGGCACCCGCGTCATCGACAACCGCAGCAGGATTCTAATGTCCGGGCTGCGCGGGGCACACACCCCACTTCACCTGGGACAACAGCGGCGACCTCGACGGCCTGGCCGCCCTGCCGGTCGAAGAACACCTGCTGTTCGCGATCGCGCTCGACCCGCTCCTACCTCGACTCCGGCTACACCATGCGCCTGGGGGCAGCCTCGGCCAAGGACCGCCTCCGCGTCATCAACGCCGGACGATTCCCCGGCCACTGCTAATATGGCCAACGGCACGGGAATCGCCGTCACCGGCGGCGAACTGGTCAAGGGCATCACCGCGTTCTCTGACGGCCCGGAAGAAAGGCGCAAGACCGTACGCCGTCTGATCGAAATCGGCGTCGACCAGATCAAGCTCTCGATGACCGGCGAAAAGATCACGGACGACAGCGACCACGACAGCCAGCGTCGCGCGACCACGGAAACGGCACCAAACGCGGGTGCCACCAAGGCCGCCTTCACCGCCACCGTTCCGAAAATCATGATTATCCTCCGTCGCCCGCCAGCGCCTTTCAACTGAGAGCCTCGCCGGAAATCCCGCGCATCCGAGGTTACGACCCGACAGGCCCAAACCTCGGATGCGCGAGCCCGCGCCTCGATCCGCAGAACAAATCCTCCCCGGATTCCCCGAATTAGATGCGTGCATCCTCGCACCGAACCGAGAATGTCGACGAGGTCCATTTGAGTGATATATCATTTTACTATACCCCAGCTAGCTGGCAGAACAACCAGACTGCCGCGCCTCGGGGACGATGCCCCGGCAGATGCCCCCGAACTGTGCGATTTGACAGCAGTCCCATCTGCGCACCACCCGAGGCGTCACCGGGGATCGCTTCCTCGCAGGCTTAACAAATCCCTTTCACCTGGAAATCACTAAGGGTAGAGTTACTGACTGACAGTCACCCACACATGGCCTCCGAGGGTTATCGAACTATTTGGGGGAAGTCGAGTGCATATCCTGAAGCCGTACAACTCCTGAAGCCGTACAACGACGTCGTGAACAGCGCGTTCGACCAGGCCGAGGCGGGTACCGGCTGCTCGATGATCATCGAGGGCTCGTTCGGTACGGGCAAGTCAACGTTCCTCGACGCGATCCGCGACCGCGCCGGGCGGCGAGGGCTCCGGACCGCGCACACGGTGGGCAGCTACTACGAGCGAGGACTGAGTCACGGCGTCCTCGACCAAGTGCTGCACTGCCTTGCCAGGCACAAGGAACCGGCGCAAGCCGGGACGTCCGGCCAGTCCGGTCCTTCCGGCCAGAGCGGTCTCACCGTCTCGTCCAGCGGTGGAAACGGACACCCGAATCTGCTTTCCTTCTTCGCCATGACGCCGGTAGTCGTCACCGTCGACGACGTCCAGTGGAGTGACCCGGAGTCTTTGGAAGCGCTTGCTTTCATGGCTCGCCGAGCCGCAACCGTTCCGCTGGTCCTCGTCTTCACCGCCAACCCGCCGGAGGCCCGGCAGCACACCGGGCTCCTGTCCGAACTGATCGCCCGGATCGGCCACCAAACCAGGATCGCCCTGACCGACCTCGACACCGAGGCAGCAACGAACCTGGTACACGGACTACCGGACGGGCAGTTCCTCACCGCCGAGGCAGTCCACGACGTGGTCCGGCGAGCAGGCGGCAATCCCTATCTCCTGACCGAACTGGCCGCAGCGGCCACCTCGCGCCCCGACGGGTCAGGGCATCTGGTCCTCGTGCGCATCGCGTACCGGGTGCTGCCCATGCTCCGGCACCATTCACCGGACCTGCTGACCATCACCCGTGCCGTCACCGTTCTAGGCCCCTTCGCGGACGAGCGCCGGATAGCCGCGTTGACCGATCTCCCCATGTCCTCGGTCCGCGCGGACGCTGCCACCCTCGCGGCGCTGAACGTCCTGCGGCTGGGTGATCGGTGGACCTTCGCCCATCCCGTCCTCGCCGAGGTCATGCACTACGAGTGGCACCACGAAGAGCAGGCCAGGGCTCACCTCCACGCCGCGCGCCTGCTCCACCGGGAAGGCGTGGCGGCCGAGGATCTCGTCGCGCATCTCGAATCGGCGGACCAGGTCGACGGGCGGTGGGTTCTCGACGTACTCACCGAAGCGATCGCGGCGGCCCCGCCCAGCAAGCTCTCCCCACGGGTCGTCTCCGCACTGGGAAAGACCTCACTCGCGGGCCTCGGCGAGGACGACCGGCGCGCGACGCTGACCAGGTTGGGCCTGGCCGAGCTGACAACGTCGTTGCCGAGCGCGATCCGGCATCTCACGGAAGCCGTCCAAGCCTCACCACCGGGCACCAACGCCGAAGCAGCGCTCGGCCTGGTGCACGCGCTGACCTCGACGGGCGAGTACACGCAGGCGAGGTCGCTGTGCCACTTGACGCGGGAGTCCTCCCGTATCGGATCCGGCGAGAACCGTGACGCCGCCGAGGGGATGACCATCCTTCTGTCCGAATTGGACGGATCTGGCACGGAGAACCCGGGTAACGGAGCACTGCGTCGATGGGCCCGGCTCCCGCACCGCCATGGGCAGAAGCCTCTTCGCGATACGCCGGTGTCTGGACGACCGGCCGAGCGCCACCGGATCCAGTCCCTTGCTGGATCTCGCTTCGGGAACGCTCCCGCCCTACCTCGTCCTGCCGGACTTCCTGTCCGCCTTCGTCCAGGCCTGTGCGAACGAACTCACCATCGCGGACCTGGACGAGTACGCGGGAGAACTTCGCGAACGTCCGCGAGTCGTCCCGCCGATGCAGCAGTTCTTTGTCAACAGCCTCTACGCGGTGACAAGCGCGAACGCCGGGTCACTGACCGACAGCGCGCTGGCGGCTGACCTGGCGCTGCGTGCCCTCGGCGCGACGGGGCTCGCCGAGGAATCACCGTTAGCCCGGCTGCTGGCTTCGGTCCAGGCGACCACGCTGGTGGAGCGGGGTGACCTCACCGGCGCGAACCGGGCCCTGGTCAAGGCCGGGCTCACCGACGATCTGCCGGCGGGCACCGCGTCGGCGTTCGCCCGGTACGCCCGCGGGCAGCTGGCACTGGCGCAGAGGCGGCACGCCGAAGCCGTGCGGGAGTTCACCGAGTGCGGCCGCTGGCTGCGGACCCGCCGGGTCCGGAACCCGGCCGTCCTGCCGTGGCGTTCCCACTGCGCGTACGCGCTTGCCGCGCTGGGGACACGCAACCGTGCGCTGGCGTTGGCCGACGACGACCTGCGGCTCGCCCGGTGCCGGCAGCAACCGCTTCCGCTCGGCCGCGCACTGCGGGCCAAGGGCGTCCTCCTCGGCGACCAGGACGGAGAGCAGCTGATCAGTGCCTCGAATCAGATCCTGCGCCCCACCGACCTCCGGATCGAACAAGCCAGGTCGCTGGCCGAACTCGGCAAGCGCGCACTACGCACGAACCGGAAGGTGCGGGCCCGCGAGCTCCTGCTGCGGGCACACCGCATCGCGTCCGAGTGCGGCGCGAAACTCCTCGACGCCGAGCTCCGTGCCGAGCTGCGCAGCGCGGGCAGCCGGTCCATGCACTCAACGCTGTGTGGAACCGATGCCCTGACGGCGCGGGAACGGCGTGTCACCGAACTCGCCGGCGACGGCTGGAGCAACGACGCGATCGCGAAGCACCTCTACCTCGCACGGTGGAAGCTCATCTGACCAACGCGTACCGCAAACTCGGGATTTCTCACCGCGGCCAGCTCGCGTCCTCCTTGCACCCACACTGACCGGGAAGGGCCGGGAACCGTGTGGCCGCACGCGGTTCCCGGCCCTCCGCGTCCGGTTCATCGAGCGAGAGCGTCCAGCAGGATCTCCGATCCCGGCGCGCTGTGTTCGTCGAGCCGCTCGGTGACCTCGAACCCCGCTTCCTCCAGTAGTGCCCGGAGGTCCTCCTCCGTGCGATGGCGACCGCGCGCGTGCGCGAGCAGCAGCAGATCCTCCAGGCGGCTCAGGTGGAAGCCGTTGCCCGGTGGGAGAAGGTGGTCGAACACCAGCAGCCGGGCACCGGGTGCCTCTCGCCGTATTCGCGTCAGCAGGTCGACCAGGTCGTCGTCGGAGTGCCGCCTGCTCACCCGGTTGAGCAGGTAGACGTCCGCGCCACCGGGAACGCTCTCCCTCCAGTCCCCGGACAGGATCGCGCACCGCTCCCCGAGCCCGGCCAGCTCGAACTGCCGCGCCGGCTTCTGGACGGGGCCACGGACCTGGAGGATCCCGGTGGCCTGCGGCCAGGCCTTGAGCAGTGTGCCGAGCAGCCGGCCGCAGTTGCTGCCGACGTCGGCGATCACCCGCGCCGCGCCCAGGTCGGCGCGCTGGGCGACCGGAGGAGGAGCCGCGCCGAAACCCAGCACCGCGGCGAGCGCGTCGGTCCGTTCGGCCGCGGCAGGTTCCTTCACGCTCTGCTGTCCCTGGCGGACGGCGGTCGCCAGCGCTTCCCGGCCCGGTGCCAGGTCCCGCCCATGGGACAGGACAAGCGCCCGCCCCGATCCCGGGACGTCGGCGCGAAGCACCGTCGCCGGGCCGTTCGCGCCGATCCGCCCGTCCGGCCCCAGCTCGAACACCCCCAGTGAGGTCAGCGCGTTCAGCAGCCGGGTGAGCGCCCCTGGGTCGGTCTCCGTGAGCTCGGCGAGCTCCGCGACCGGCCGGGGCCCGTCGGCCACCAGATCGGCCAGGCCCAGCTCAGCGCTGACGACCAGCGCGTCCGCGGCCACCACGCCGCCGAGCAGCCCATGCACGAGCGTCCGGTCGATTCCACTCACGGTGGCTCGCGGCGCCACGTGTGCCACCACTTGTTCTGCCTTCATCCCGCTCTCCTCACGGAATCCGGTGCCAGCATCGGCACGAGCTTGCCGACGAGCAGTTCCGGGAACCCGAAGCCGTGCTCGACGGGGAAGAAATGTCCACCCGGGACCAGCCGCACCGCGAACCCCGCGGTGGTGTGGTCCCGCCACGCCCACAGTTCACGCAGTGCCACGGTGGGATCCTCGGTACCGCCGAACGCGAGGACCGGGCACCGCAGCAGTTCCCCCGGCAGGGGCTCATATCCCTCGGACACGGCGAAATCTGCCCGCAACGCGGGCATCAGCACCCGTAGCGGCTCGGGACTGTCGAAGACTTCTCCCGGTGTCCGGGCGAGCGCGCGGATCCCGGCCAGGAACCTGTCATCGGGCAGGTGCTGAATCCTGCGCTCCCGCAGCGGTAGATGCGGTGCCCGGTGCGCGGCCACCACCAATGCTGCCGGGCGGTGGCCTTCGGTGGTCAGCACGCGGGCGCATTCGTAGGCCAGCACGGCACCGAGGCTGTGCCCGAACAGCACGTACTCCCCCGGCGTGGCAGCCAGTTCCGTGCGGACCCGGCCCGCGAGGTCGTCGACGACGTCGGTCAGGCGGGTCAGCGGCCGTTCCCGGATTCGATGCCCACGGCCAGCGAGCTCCACCGGCCGGACCTCGAGCGGCTCGGGCACCGACGTCCGCCACGGCTCGTATGCCCGCGCCGACCCGCCCGCGCACGGGAAGCAGAACAGCGGCACCCGCCGCCGGACAAGGATTTCAGCCATCGACAGCGGCCTTTCCGAAGAGGCTGGACGCCACCGTGCGCAGCAGGACGGTCGACGTCCCCTCGTAGATCGTGCCCGCCTTGGCGTCCCGGAACATCCGCTCCACCGGGCTGCCCCGGACACAGCCCACGCCGCCGTGCACGTCGACCGCGGCGGCGGTCGCCCGCTCGGCGGTTTGGGCGGCGAACTGCTTGGCCATGGCGGCTACCCGCAGCCGCAGCATGCCGTCCCGTTCGTTCTCCACCACGCGGACCGCTTCGTACAGCAACGCCCGCGCCGCCTCGACCTCGGTGGCCATCCCGCCCACCGTCAGCTGGACTCCCTGGAACGCCGAGAGCTTCCGGTCGAACTGGACCCGCCTGCCCGCGTAGCCGACGACCTGCTCCAGCGCACCGGCGGCCAGCCCCACCAGCTGCGCCGCGATACCGATCCGACCCACGGTCAATGCCTCCATCGCGACGGTCGCGCCGCGACCGGGTTCACCCAGCACCCGTGTCGCGGGTACCTCGACGGCGTCGAGGTGGACCTCGGCGGTCGCGGCTGCCCGCACGCCGATCTGGTCGGTCACCGGCCCGACCGTCAGGCCGCGGGTGTCCTTGTCGAGGACGAACGCGGTGAGGCCGCTCTGGCCGGCGTCCTGCCGTGCCCCGGAGTCCTTGGCGAACAGCACGAAGACGTCCGCCTGAGGTGCCAGGCTGGTCCACCTCTTCGTACCGTCGAGCCAGTAGCCGGACGCGACAGGTTTGGCCACTGTGGACAGTGCGAACGCGTCGCTGCCTGCTTCCGGTTCCGACAGCGCGAAGGCCCCGAGGTCGCAGGCGGCGAGCCGGGGCAGGATCTCCGCCTGCAGCCCGGTTCCGCCGAACCGGGCGATGGCCCGGCTCGCCAGCACTGTGTGCACGTCGAGCGCCACGGCCGTCCCCGCGTCGACCCGCGCGATCTCTTCGATGGCGACGACCAGGCCCTCCAGGCCCTGGTAGCGGCCACCGTGCCAGCCGGGTACGCCCATCGCCATCAGGCCGGAGTCGAACAGGGCCGCGCGAACCTCAGAGGGTGTTTCGAAACCCAGTAGCGCGGCTGGGTGTCGGCTGTGATACGGGCGAGGCGTGGAGGCCATTGCGCAGAGTTGGGCAAGCCGCCACATAGCACAAGGCTTCAACGATTAGCTTCCCGGGTTTCGAAACACCCTCTCAGGGAGCAACCGCGCCTCGAGATCCATCTTGGCGGCGAACGGCGCCACCTTCTCCTCGGCGAACCGCCGCACTTCGGCCCGCTTCGCCTCCACCTCGGCGCCCAGCAGGCACACGCGCGCATCGTCATGCCGCATGACCGGCTCCCTCCCCCGCCCCAGCGGGCCGGTCGTCGAAGGTCAGCAACCGCCGCCACGTCCCGACGGTGGCGTTCGCCGGGATGCGCGTGAACGCCTCGTCCCGCAGCGTGGTCAGCACGGGAAGCTGCCATTCCTGGTACCGGCTGAGCGAAAACACCCGCTGCCGGATCCAGCGCACCCTCGGCTGTCGCCGTTCGGCGTAGCCCTGGAGTGCGGCCTCGACGTCGGCGGTCGCGGAAAGTTCTTCCGCGAGCGTGACCGCGTCCTCGATCGCCTGGCAGGCGCCTTGGCCGTAAACCGTGGGCATGGCGTGGGCGGCGTCCCCGAGCAGGGCGACACGGCCACGCGCCCACTGGTCCTCGAAGTGCCCGAAAAGGTCGGTCCGCATGATGCGGGCGGCGGGCGTGGTGCCGAGGACGCCCAGCAGCGGCGACGGGAAATGGCTCAGGTACTCCAGCAGCATCCGCTTGACCCCGACCGGATCCACGACCGGGGACAGCGCGGGTCCGCCGTTGCGGCTGACCGACCAGCACACCCGCCCGCCGCCGACCGGCCAGGACACCGTCCGCTCCCCCGCGGCGCCGAACACCATCAACGAGGTCTCACGCGGATAGCCCTCGTCGCTTTCGCTGATACCCCGCCAGATCATGTGCCCCAGCGCCTGGGCGGGCCGCCCGTCGAACAGGCCGCGCCGGACCACCGAGCGGATCCCGTCCGCACCGACGAGGACGTCGCCGCGTTCGGCGGCGCCGTCCGCGAACTCGGCGGTGACGCCGTCGGCGTCCTGCAGTACCGCGGTCAGCCTGGCGCGGTACCGGATGGGCACGGCGGCGCAGCCCGCCAGCAGGGTGCGCAGCAGGTCTTCCCGGCGTACCCCGACACCCCGGCGGCCGATCTCGTCGCCGAGCGGGCCGACCGGCACGGTGCCCAGCGGTCGCCCGGACACGCTCACGATTTCCTGGCGGTCCAGCTCGACGCCATGCGCGGCCACGGCGTCCGCGAGCCCGATACGGCCGAGCGCGGTGAGCGCGTTCGTCCAGATCGTGAGCCCGGAACCGGCCAGAGCCCCAGTTCCTCCTCGAACGCCGCGACGAGCCGCATCGCGTAGAGCGACTGCAGGCCGACCACCGTCAGGTCGGTGCCGGGGTTCACCTGTGCGGCGGGCACGCCGAGCAGGCGCGCCACGACCGCACACGCCGCGATCTCCCGCTCCGTCCACGGCCGATGCGGCGCCTCGGCGGCGTCCGGTCCGTCGAACGGCGGCAGCGCCGCGCGATCGACCTTCCCGTTGTCCGTCATCGGGATCGGGTCCAGCCACCCGATCTTCGCCGGGACGGCGTGGTCCGGTATCTGCCTGGCCAGATGCGCGGTCAGGTCGGCGGCGGGCGCGGGATCGTGTTCGGGGACGGCGTAGGCGTGGAGGATCGGCACGGGTCCCGGAGTGGTCGTCGCGACGGCGGCGCGGACCGCGGGGTGGCCGCGCAGCGCGGCCTCCACCTCGGCGAGTTCGAGCCGGAACCCGCGGATCTTGACCTGCTGGTCCGCCCGGCCGAGGTAGACCAGTTCACCGTCCGAAGTGGACACCGCGAGGTCCCCGGTGCGGTACCGCCGTTCCCCGGGTATCTCCGGGTCGTCGGTGAACCGCTCGGCGGTCAGGTCCGGCCGGGCGTGGTAGCCGTCGGCGACCGCCGGGCCGCAGACGTGGATTTCGCCTGGTACGCCAGGCGGTACCCGGCGGCCAAGTTCGTCGAGCACGAGCACGCGCTGGTTGGCCAGCGCCGTGCCGATCACGCTCCCTGTCCGGCCCGCGACGTCTTCGGCGGTGATCCGGTGTGTCGTGCTGGCCACGGTCGTCTCCGTGAGGCCGTAGAGGTTGATCAGCCGGGGGGCGGTCGAGGCCGTGCCGCGCGGCCCAGTCTCGCAGCGCCGTCGGATCGAGCCGGTCCCCGGCGAGCACGACCAGCCGCAGCGTGCCGGGCGACCGGCCGGACTCGGCGTCGGCCCGGTCGAACTCGGTGAACGCGGCCGGGGTCTGGCTCAGGACGGTGACCCGTTCGCGCAGGACGAGGTCGTGCAGCGCGCGCGGCTCGCGGGCGGTCCAGTACGGCACCACGACAAGAGTGCCGCCATGGGCGAGAGCGCCCCAGATCTCCCAGACGCTGTAGTCGAAGGCGATCGAATGGCCGAAGGTCCACACGTCCTCGCCGTCGAACGCGAACCGCCCGCGGCCCGCGGCGAGCAGGCCCAGCACGTTCCGGTGGGTGACCCGGACTCCCTTGGGTTCCCCGGTGGACCCGGAGGTGTAGAGCACGTAAGCCAGACTGTCCGAGGCACCGGCCTCGCCCGGCGGGGAAGCGTCCACAACGGACGTTTCGGGGACATCCTCGACAAGGAGCGCCGTGACGTCGCCGGGGCACCGGCCCACGGTGTCCCGCTCCGCCAGCACGAGGACTGGAGCGGCATCGTCGACGAGATAGGCGAGGCGTTCCTCCGGCAACGACGGATCCAACGGTACGTAGGCCGCGCCCGCCTTCAAGACCGCGACGATCGCCACAACGACCCGCTCGGTGCGGCCGAGGCACAGACCCACGAGACTGCCCGGGGACACCCCGCGCACGAAGCGCGTCCGCGAGGCGATCGGACGCGCGGTCCAGCTCGCCGTAGGTGATGCGGGAATCCCCGGACACCACCGCGCAGTGGTCCGGGCGACGCGCGGCCCGGCGACGGAACGTCTCCTGCAGGGTCGTTTCCGCCGGTGCCGGGGAGGCCGTGGGGGTGGCGACCTCCCTGGCACCGGTCAGCACCAGCTCACCGACGGTCCGGTCGGGCCGCTCGACGAGCTGGACGATCAGGTCACGCAGCTGAGTGGCGATCCGGCGCGCCGCGGCGCGCCCCACCCTGCGCCGGTCGGCGACCACCCGCAGCGGCATCGCGTCACCGGGCAGGATCACCAGTGTGATCGCGAAGTGCGGGCGTCCGTCGTAGGCCATCCCGCTGACGCGGACTCCCGCCGGTCCCAGGTCCACGTCCGGCAGCGGAACGTTCTCGAACGACACCGTGCTTCCCAGCAGGGGCCCGGCCACCGGCGTGTCGAGGAGCCCGGCGATGTCGGGCAGCGGGAGGTGCGTCCACTGCCGTGCCCGCACCTGGCTCGCCTGCAGCTCCCGCAGCCAGCCGACGGCGAGCCGCGCGGGTTCGACCCGCGCCCGGATCGGCAGGGTGACCACACCATCGGCCCGAGCATGCGCTCGGCGCCGGGCAGGTCCGCGGGCCGGTGCGCCACGGTGGACCCGCAGAGCACGTCGCCGGTGCCGTGGTACCGCGCCAGCAACAGGGTCCAGGCGCCGTGGACGACGCTGTTGGGCGTGAGCCGGTTCCGGGTGGCCAGTTCACGCAGGCGCGGTGCGAGGTCCCCGAGCTCCACCTCGACCCAGTCGTGGGGGAATTCGCCCGGCTCCAGCCGGTCGGGCTCCACGGAAAGTGGTGCCGCCGGGACATACCCCGCGAGTTCGGCGCGCCAGAAGCGTTCCGCCTCGGCCGTGTCCCGCGCCTGCCACCAGCCGACGTAGTCGCGGTACGGCGCGGTGGGAGCCAGCTCCGGGGCCCGGCCGGTGACCGTGGCGCGGTAGTGCTCGACGAACTCGCCGACCGCAACGCCGAACGACCAGCCGTCGAGCAGCAGATGGGAGAACCGCCACAGCAGCCGCCAGCGTTCGGGGGCCAGGCAGACGAGGTCGGCTCGCATCAGGGGTGCCTGCGTCAGCTCGAAGCCCTCGGCGCGGTCCCTGGCGAGCCATTCGGCGGCCCTGCTGCGTTGCTCGGCCGGGGACACGGTGCGCCAGTCGTGCACCGGGACCTCCAGCCGGGCGCTGTCGTGCACCACCTGGAGCACCCTGCCGGAGGAATGCCAACGGAACGAGGTCCGCAGGATCGGGTGCCGGTCGACCACCGCCTGCCAGCTGATCGCGACCACGTCCGGGTCGAGCGGGCCGTCGAAGTCGAGCGTGAGCTGTTCGAGGTAGACCCCGCTGCCGGGGTCGGCCAGCTGCTCGTACAGCAACCCGTGCTGGATCGGAGTCAGCCGGTAGATGTCTTCGATGGTGTGTCGCATCCCCTCGCCGATAATTCGAACTCCCCGAGGAATTCCCGTAGTTCCGTGACATCGAGCCCGGCAAGCGGGTAGTCGGAGCCGCTCAGCCCGACTTCGGTGACGCCCGAGCAGTGCGTGGTGAGTTCCCGGAGCGCGAAAGCGACCTGGTTCACCAGCTCCCGCAGGGCCCCGGAGTCGGCGCCGGGCACGAATCCCAGGAGCGTGATGCGCCCGTCGGCCGCGCGCACCGGACGGATCACCGGATATGCCGGGCGTGGTTCGAGCGGGGCCACGGGCCAGCCGCTCAGTGGACGCAGCAACACGGCACCGGTGTCGGTCTCGTCCACGTCGGCAGTGCCCGGAGCGGTGCCGCGCAATCGGTCCTTCACCGCCCCGATCAAGCCGGGAAGCGGCTCGGCACAGTCGGTGCACCCGGTCAGGCCGGACCACCGGGCGGTCCGGCCGCGGGATTCGGACAGCGTGTCGTCGCATTCGACGAACAGTCCGCCGCGGCGTTCACCGGCGTTGCTCCGCGCGGCCATGACCACGGCGACCGCGGGCACCCCCGCCCGGAGCCCGGCGGTCGTGGTCCCCGCCCCGGCGTGGCGGAACACCGCCGCGACCCGGGGAAACAACTAGTCATGCGGAATGTCGCCGACGGTGATCACATCCTCGCCGGACACCGCCAGGTCGGCCCACCCCGACTGGACCACTCCGCGCCGACCGGCGCGCCGAAGAGCGTCGAGGACGATTTCCCCACCTTGGGTTCTAGGGGTCGTCGCAACATCTGTTGTGGGAGGTGTTGCGGTGGTGGGGAAGCGTCGTCGTTGGTTGTCCCGGGATGCTCGGGTGGCGTTCTGGGGGCGGGTGCGGGCGGGTGTGCCGGTGGAGCGGGCGGCGGTGGCCGCGGGTGTGTCGCGGGCCAGCGGGAGGCGGTTGTTCGTCGAAGCTGGCGGCGTGATCGCCAACGCGCCGCAGGCCACGTCGGGCCGCTGTCTCTCGCTGGCCGAGCGGGAGGAAATCATGGTCTTGCATGCCCGTGGGCTGCCGAGGGCGGAGATCGCGCGGCGGCTGGGCCGGCATCGTTCGACGATCGGGCGGGAATTGGACCGCAACAGCACTGCGCAGGGCTATCGGGCCAGCACCGCGCAGCACGCGGCCGAGCAGCGCGCGAGACGTCCGAAGGCGGCGAAACTGGCCGCGGACCCGATGCTGGCCGCCCGCGTGCAGCGGGACCTGCTCGCGTGGTGGTCCCCGAAGCAGATCGCTGCCAGGCTGAGGCGGGACTTTCCCGACCAGCCGAGGATGCACGTGACCCACGAGACGATCTACCAGGCCATCTACGTCCAAGGCCGGGGCGCGCTGCGGCGGGAGCTGGCCGCGTGCCTGCGCGCCGGGCGCGCGATCCGCAGGCCCCGGCGGACGCCCGACGGGCGCCGCGCCCGCCAGGGCAAGATCGCCGGCATGGTCCCGATCTCCGAACGGCCGCCGGAGGTCGCCGACCGGGCGGTGCCCGGGCACTGGGAAGGCGACCTGATCGTCGGCAAGGACGGCCGCTCGGCGATCGGCACCCTGGTCGAACGCTCCAGCAGGTTCTGCATGCTGCTGCACCTGCCCGACGGCAAAGACGCCGCTGCGGTCGCCGACGCGATGACCACGACGATCCAGCGTCTGCCCGAGCAGCTGCGCAGGTCCCTGACCTGGGACCAGGGCACCGAAATGGCCCGCCACGCCGCCATCACCCTGGCCACGGACCTCGACATCTACTTCTGCGACCCGCACTCGCCCTGGCAACGCGGCTCCAACGAGAACACCAACGGTCTGCTCCGCCAGTACTTCCCCAAAGGCACCGACCTCTCCGCGCACAGCGCCCACGACCTCGCGAGGGTCGCCGCCGAACTCAACGGCCGCCCCCGCAAAACACTCGACTGGGACACCGCCGCCGAACGACTCGCCACGCTACTGTCCTAAACGGACCATGTTGCGACGACCACATGAATCCACCGACGGGGATACACGAAGCCCTGCGCATCGCAGGCCGACTTCGTGGTAGTCCGCAGCCCCGCGGAAGTCACACTCCCGCTCGCGCGCAACTGGGCCGCTCAGAACAGCGACCGGTAGGACACCCACCTCCGCGTCAATCTCTACACCTTCTACGCCCTCGCCTCTCTCCGTTAAATTCTATACGCTCAACTCGGTACACCCAGAAAGATGTGGTGTACACCCTCAAACGGGTTCCCCCACGGCGGCATGCCATGGAAACCCGGCGGATACCCCCGGCGATTCGTCTACGCCACCACAACGATGAGAATCCTTGTATCCATACAATGACTTTGACATTGTTCCGCGATACAACGTCCGCAGTACCGAGGAACACTCGTTAAATGGATCCCTTCATGAATGGCGGACCCGGCTGGGCCGATGTCCGACTTCGAGGAGCTCGATTTCGGACGGTGGAAGATCGGCACCAGCCCCCTCAACCGACCCTGAAGGAGATCGCCTTGTTCAACCGCTTGAACCAGGTTCCTCCCCTACGCGACTGCCGATACGTCACACTGGGAGGGTTCACCGTGACGGTCAGCCGCACAAGTCCTGAGGCCGACGCTCGGCCCCCCTTGAGAGGCAGAATTCCTGACGGATCCCGCGCTATCCCGCTCACATTACACCGTCACCGAAAACCGCAACCACCAATCCCCAGATCCCGACCATCCTGCGTGCAGGAGCCACTGGAGAACGGTGGCGAAGTCGGCCATCTCCTCGGCGTGGCCTCGACGGTCTTCGATTCGATAATCATCTCGGGCCGCTACAGCGGACCACAGTTTCGACCCGGGCTACGGCAGCGCGCTGACAGGACAAGCGGGCCCGTGTCACTGATCGGCGACGGTACCGACGATCAGCGACACGGACTCACTTTCCCGAGCCGAGCGCGGCGCGGGAGACTTCGACGAACCCTCCCGCGCCGCCGACTCAGCGTTTTATCCCGATCAGGCTCAGCTGCCGCATCCCGCGCAGCAGCAGAACGAGCAGCAGTTCGACTGGCCATAGCAGGTCGAAGCGCCGATCTCGGTGAGTCCATGGCCGGATGTCAGCGATTCGACCGACGATTCACTGTCGATCAGATCGAACACGTCCAACGGCAGATCGTCAAACTCCGTGGTCACCTTGTTCATCAACCAATCTCCTTTCACAGGGGGACATCCGCAGAATTGCGGTGCAACTTGATTCTAACGACCCAATGGCAGCCGAGATAGATGTTCGCCTCGGGAATTAACACTTTTTCTGCCCGCGCCACAAACGTGTGTTCTCCGTTCTTCCCGCAGGCGAGGAGCCGAAGACCGAAAGAAAGAGTGCCTCCCTGGCGAGGCGGCCCGCCGTCGATCCCGCGAGCATCGAGCGGCTTCCCCCGGCCACGAAGAGGCAGCCTGACGCGCGCAGTGCGAGGTCGACCGCGGCCACGCCGGCGTCGCGGACGGCCGCGACGTCGGCCGACCTGCTCCTGACCCGCAGGTCCTCGATTTGATCCCGCTGCACTTTGTCCTCGGCGAGAGCGACCGCCCGCGCGGCGAGGCCTAGGCGCAATGCGGTGTTCACCCGCGTCGTCCAGATGTCGGGCTCGACCGGGCCGGCGACGGACCGGACCGCGAGTACCCGGTCGTCAGGTACGAAGTGACCGTCGAAGGTCAGCCTCACCGTCCGGCTTCGCGCCACGGCCTCCATTTCGAGCGGAGTGGCCACGACGCTGGGTACCGCAGGCGTGTCGACGAGGGCGGAAACCACCCGGCCGCCCTCGTCGATGGCCGCGACGCGAAGCAGGTCGATCAATCCCCACCCGGTCACCCAGTCGACGCTCCCGTGCAGGAGATAGCCATCCGAGGTCCGTTGGGCACGTACCCTGTTGGCCCCGAGGCGTGCCCCGCTCAGCGCGATGCCCGACCGCTGTTCCCCCGAACAGAGCCGGGCGAGCCAGCGGTCGCGAGCGTGCGCGTTGTCCCCGTAGCTCAACGCGAGCACCGTCGCGTTGTTCTGCATCCAGACGAGAGTGGTGGTCAGGCAGGCACCGGAGAACAGCTCAATCACCCGGCAGGCGCTGTCCAGGTCCAGGCCGAGCCCCCCGGCGTCTACCGGCCCGGCCAGTCCGTAGAACCCACCTTTGGCCAGCACATCGAGCCGCGGCGCAAGTTCAGCGGTCCCGAGGTCGATCTCGGTGGCGGTGGGGAACAACACGTGTTCCGCGATGTGTTCGGCACGGACGACAGCCGTGCTGAGAGCTGATTCCATGGGCGGGCCTCCGGTTCGTTTCGTGCCGCGCTCGGCACGAAGGGTCAGGGGAACGGGTGCGGATGCGGATTCGGCGTGGTGGACACGGACCCGGAGGAGAGGCGCGCCACCAGCACCGGCGGTACCGTCCGAAGTCGGTCAAGGCCCCGCAGGCGGCGGTTCCGGTGGCCGAAGGTGATCGGGATCGCACCTGGCACGAGCACCTTGACGCACCGCAGCCCAGCCACCCGGTGCTCCGGTGTGGTGGTGTCGACGACGAGGACGTCCATCCCGCACCGGTCGAGACGGTCGATCAAGTCGCGCAGATCGTCGGTGAGGTCAGGCCCCGACCACTGGCCCCGTACCGATTCCCGCATGGTTTCGAGGTCTGTCTCCGCGCCGCTGCGGGTGAGGAAGTCGAACCTGTCGAAGGCTTCGTAGGCACCGTAAAGGACAGCATGGTCGTCCATCGTCTTCACCTCAGCCGGATCCCCGGTCATCGACCTGGCCCTGTCTGCGTCGGCGGGGAACGTGTCATCGAGTCCGGCGCGACCGGGACCCAGTTCTGTGAGCGCGGTCATCAGCGCCTTTTCCGGCCGAAGATGGGCCGCGGCCGCGCAAAGCACCTTCGGCCGGTGGTAGGCGTCTTCGGGATGGACCGCCATCACCCAGACACTGGGGATGCCGTGTTCCATCGTGGTGTCAAACGCGAGCACTTCGCATCCGGTCGCGACGGAGATGGTGGCAGTCAGCAGCCTGACGGCCGGATCCGCGGCGCGGGAGAGATCGATTCGCGGCGCGGAATACGACGAATACCACGTCATGAGGAAGGAATCGCGCTCCACGACTTCGAGAAGTCCGTGGAGGATCGCTTCCTCCAGTGATGCTCCCAGCGCACAACCGTTCGAGATCTCGAAACAGAAGTTCCGCAAGGCCTCGGGCGGGTGCGTATGCCAGAACGCCACGCCTTCTGGCACGAGGACGGGACCACCTCGCCCGAAGGAGTGCGCCCAGGTCCACCGGGCGCGCGCGGACGGGTCGAACTCCCGGAAGGGGAACCCGGGCGCGGCATAGTCCTCCGTCTCGTGCAAGCCGAGCCGCCGCGGATCGAGGGCGCAGTCGGCGATCTCATCGTAACTCGCCACCGGACCGGGCCGCCGACCGCCTGCTTCGGCACCGCCGTAGCGCTCGAGACCCTCCAGCACGGCGGTCAACCGCGCGTCGCGGAACGTCGCGGACCTGCCGAATCCCGGTTCGAGCGCGTCGTGCGGCCGGCACCGCAGAGTCGCGATGGCACCAGCCACTCCCCCGAACTCGCCGCTGACGATCGACGACACGATCCCGCATTCCGGGTCGACGTAGCAGTCGTGCAGCGCTGCGGCGTCCTCCGAGATATCGCGGCTCCGGTAGACGTCCGGCGCTATCTTGGGACGGCCTTCGAGAACGAGATCAGCGAGTTCGGGGGTGTCCTCGGGAAGCCTGCCGCACCGCGGGCACCTCGGATCGGGCAGGAACCTATGCCGCCGCACGTCGAGCGACCGGAGGTCAATAACGAGCATCGCGCCCGAGCATCGGCGCGGTTCGCTCGTGGCGAGCAAGGCCCCCACCTCGTCGCCCACGAGCCGCGCGACGATCGAGGCCGCCATCGGCGTGATCCACCCCGATGCCCGCGCTCGCAACGTTTCCCCATGCTGGGCTTGCAGCAAACGGCCGTACTCGGGCTCGGTTCGCGCCCGATGACGTCGCAAATCGAGACAGCCACCGCAACCGGGAAGACCAGGAATCTCCGCGGGCCCGATGACGACCCGCCCGATCTCGGTCCAGACGTCGAGATGGACACTAGCCGTGTCGTCGGACGCGAGCTCGCGGACGAGGCGGTTCCAGCCGTCGGAGACGTGAACGCGGATCGGGGCGGTGTCTCCGATCGTGCCGCCGTGCTTGACGGCGACGAGACTCTTGACGGCGCTAAACAGCTTCCCGCGTCCGGTCACGGTCACCGCCGGGACGATCCCCACCGCGCTCATGCGAACACCACCTGAACGATGGCCGGGAGCACTGCGGCGACCTCCGGGTCGTGGTCCAGTGGTACCGCGACAGGAGCACCCAGGACGGGCTGGACGGCCCGGACGAGATCCAGCACAGAACGTGGCGAGACGGTCGATAACCATCTCGGCGCCCCCGCGGCGACGACAGGGCGGCAGACCGGCGGCCGCTCCCTCAGCTGGAAGCGGCGGAGCGCGGCGAGTAGTGCCCGGCGGACCGCCTCGGCGTGGCTCCGGCCGCAGCCGAGACCGGCGACCTCGCCGTCGGCGAGGCAGGCGACCGAGGGCACGTCGATGATTCCGGTGAGGTCGAGGAACGTCACCTCGGCACCGGTCGCGGAGAAAAGCTGCAGCAAAGGCTGGACTTCCTGGGTGTCAGGCGGGACAAGCCGGGGGTGCGGCCTGTCCTCCCGGTGGCGCAGGATCGTCTCCAGAAACGACTCCAAGTTCCGCACAAGGCCGTTCTCGACGGCTTCCCCCCAAGTAAGCCCGGCACCGACGCCGACCGGAAGGCGGTAGGCGACGTCCGTGCCTCCGAGGGCGGGGAAAGCGCTGCGCGCGGGGACGCGGGTGATCCGGCCGGTACCGAGATCAAGGCCGCGAGCGGTGGCCTCGGCCGTGTCTTGGCGCAGCCGCGCCAGTGCCGCCCAGGGGTCGATGCCGGCCAGCCTGTCGAAGTCCGCCGACCGGCCCACCAGCAGCCGCGGATCGACCATCAGGCTCGCATAGGTGGCGAGGGCGGCGGTCCCGGCGGCGATCCGGGCCCCGGCGAGTCCGGGATCGACCGCGACCACCCGCGCGTGCGCGCCGTCGAGCAGGCCGACCGGGTCGGCGACCGTGGTGGTGACGACCTTGAGCGGGAATTGGCGTACCGGGCCCATTTCCAGTTCGGCGAAGATTCCGACCGTGGAGTCCATCAGGCTGGCCGCGGCCACGGAGAACGCCGTGGCGTCGGCGCGGGCCTCCGCGAGCCGGGCGACGCAGCACGCGAAGGCCTCGTCGTCACCGGCGACCACCCGGCGAAGGTAAGGGTGTGGCCGGACTTCCAGGGTGCGATGGCCGGTCACGTCGCCGACGACGGCGTGCACCCGGCATGATGACCGGTCGGTGTCCCGGACGAGGAACCGAAGGATGTCGTGGGCGATCATGGTGGCGACCACCTGGCAGGGGCCGTCCTCCCCCGGCCACCTGGGGTTCGTGGAACCCCAGGTGGCCTTCCGCGCTCGCACATCGGCCCATCCGACATCGCTTCCGGCGGGACACCACCAGATTCCGTCACCGTCGACGGCCACCTGAACCAGCGGGACACCGGCACGCTCGCAAACCCCTCGCAGCTCGCCAAACCCCTCGGCGTCCGCCGGGGCCACTTGCACGACCACGGCGTGCCGGGAGCCGTCACCCCGAGCGGCCACCAGCTCGACGACCGAAGCACCGGCGACCTGGACGACGTCGGGCACGACGTGACCGACAGCCGCGACGAGCCTCCCGACGGCAGGGCCGTCTCCGGCGACGACGACCATCGCGTGACGGCACCGGTCCAGCGCCGCCGGTACGTCGTCGGTGATCTCACTCAGGAACGTCGACAGCGCGGAGCCCGTCGCGCCACCCGCTACAGACCGACCGGCCCCCGCCTCGGCCAGCTTCGCCAGCACGGTGTCGACGACCGCGCGCCTGTCCGGCCGCAGTTCGGCCATGAGCTTGTCGAGGCTTCGGTTTCCTTTCAAGTACGGACCGAGTCTCGCGAACCAGCCCCTCAGGTGCTCGCCCGGCAGAAACGACTCACCTCGCCCGGTTACCACCAAGACCCCACCGGGGACCTCGACCACGTAGGCGTCCTCACTCATCCGCCAACTCGTGTCCTTCACCGGGTCGCTCCGGTTCGCTCGCGCCCGGGGCGACCGAGCATGAATTCGCCCACGGTGCCTTCGACCAGCGGATCGATCCCCGTGGCGTCGGTGAACAGCACCGAATCCCCGGAGCCGAGGCCGCACGCGGCCAGTCCCATCGCCGTCGCGATCAGGTACATCGTCTGGTAGAGGACACCGACGTGTTTGAGCACGAGGGCGTAGGTCATCGCCTCGTAGTTCCACATCAGCCGCCCGAACCGGGCCGCCACCACAAGGAGCACCTGCGGTCGTTCGGCCTGACGGGACGACGCGGCCGCGCGGCGCAGCATCCGATGTGTCGTGGCGCAGGCGCGGGTGACGGACACGAGACGGTGTTCTTCGGCGTCGTAGTGGTACATGCCCGGCTCGAGTCCCTCGACGCTGCGGACCACGGGATAGATCTCGAGTTCGTACACCGAGCCGCCCGAGGGATGCGGCCTGCTCTTGTACTCGACACCTTCGTAGCGGGTGACCGATCGTGTGCGAGCCGCGCGGTACAGGAACTCCGCCAGTTCGCCGAGGGTCAGCGGGTCGGTGTCGTCGTGCCGCCGGATGGAGCACCGGGCTTCAAGCACCGACGTGAGCGGGGCGTCGGACTCGGACAGTGTCGCCAGGTCCGGTACCGGAAGGTCGATCCCCGGACCGGCGAATTCGGGTTCGTGGCGGGCGGGCGGGGACGGGAACTCCCGTTCCGCCCACCTCGTGCCGCCGAAGCCACCGTGGGTATAGGACCGGTGCCCGCCACGGCTGCGCTCGTGAAACCACAGTTCGTGCGTGGCCCATTGGCGGTGGGAGAACTCGCTCCGCTCGGCTCCGTCCTGCGGGGTGAGCAGGCCAGCCCACCAGAGGTCGGCGCGCAGGACGGCTCGGACGTCGGAGGCACCGTCCCCCTCCGCACTGTCGGCGAGGGCGGCGACCAGACCGGCCACCCCCGGGTCGATGATCCGGATGTCGCACCAGGCAAGCGGGGATTCGATGATCATCTCGCCGCCGTCGCGGTGCAGGAGCGCGAACCGGGAAAGCCGCGTGCCGGGAGGAGGCGGTGTCTTCTCGGGTGGACGCCGCAAGGGTTCGAGGACGTAGCGTGCCGCGTCATCGTGCATGACACCGATCCGCAGCCATCCGCCTCGCCGGAGACGGTCGACGAACGGCGAAACATCGCCGGGGATCTCGTCACCGCTCAAGGCGTCCGTCCCCAGCCGCCGCAGCATCGCCGTCTCCACGGGCGTGAGCTCGGTGAAGGTTTCGGCGTGATGGCCGGAGACCAGCTGGAAGGAGGTCCTGGTGAGCTCGATCCTGAACGTCTCCCGGCGCAGGCTCAGCGTTTCGGACGAAGACCTGGACAGCACCTCAGAACCGCCTTTCCGTTCGTATCCTCGTTCTGGCGGGCTCGCCGATCAGGGTTTCGGCGATTGACCGGGTGTCGAGGCCGAAGTGCTCCTCGACCGCGTTCGCCACGTATGCACACAGCCGATATCTGCTTCGCGCGGGTAGGCCAATACGGCTGAGGTGCAGGTATGTGCAGTTGAGGACCCATCGGTAGGTGAGGAACCACCCGGAGGACTCGACACGGGCGCGGCCGCTGCGGTGAGCCATCATCCAATCGTGGTAAAAGCCAGTGCCTGACGGCTCGGTGTACCCCTCACGGACCGAGCCCGCCGCGTGCGCCGCGTCCAGCGTCAAGGTTCCGGCAGCGACGAGCCGACCGGCTACGTCACGCAGCGGGAGCATGACCTCGAGCCAGCTGTCGACGTGCGGAAAAGCTCCTGTTCGCTCGTCGATGGACTCGACGACGTCGCACATCCTGCGTCGCAGCCGATCCGCCTGGCTCGCGTATTCCCGCGCCCAGCCCGCACGCAGCTCCGACCCTCCGCCCGAATAGGTGAGGAAGCTTTCGGAGTGGGAACGCAGGGAGACGCTCCCGCGCCCGATCGCGCCGGGGTTCAGCGCGTGCGCCGACGCCACCAAGAGGTCGAAGGCAATCCTCGCCCGCGAGTCACCGCGGATGATCCACCGGAGCTGGTCGAGGGCGAGGTCATTGGTGCGCTCGTGGAAGCGCTCGACCATCCGCGCTTCCGCCTCGCCGATCACCGGCGCGCGATCCTCGTAAGGCACCACCCGCATCGTCCGATCCGGGATCCAGGGCAGCAGAGGTCCAGTCACCTGCTCCTCACGGGCGAGAACGCGATGAGCGTCGAGGGTGGCTTCCTCGTCGAATCCGGTGGTCTCCGGCATGCGGCGCAGATACGGGAGGACGAGCACCTCCGCCGCGGGCAGCACCACCTCCGCGAACCGGCCGGGTTCGCAGCGGAAGTGACATCGGATGTGCGGCCCTTGGCGCCAGTGCCGGAGGAAGTGGGTCCCCCGCACGACCGGGCGGATCCGGTCGAACAACGGACGCAACCCATTGACGATCAAGTCGTCCTGATCGCCTCGGCAGGAGACGCGCAACGCGTGCCACATTCGGTCAACTCACCTCATCCGGTTCGAGGACGGCTTCGGTGATCAGGCCGCGCAGGCGGGCTTCGCGCTCGATCGGCACCCCGATCCGGTTGCACATGAGATGCGCGCAGTGGTCGGCGATCGACGCCGTCGTCGGCTCGGGAGCTTCGACGTCGTCGCTGACACCGGCGTTCACGAGACCGGCCCGCAACGTCCGCATCGACTCGGACCACAGCTGCCGGACGGTGGCATTAGCCGGATCTTCGCTACGCGACGGTTCGAAATCCTCGAGAAGCCAGCTGATCACCGGTGCCGCTCTCGTCCGCGCGGCAGGATCGGAAACAAGCAGCCATCGCCCGTCGTGTCGCCGACCCGCAGCCCAAGCCCGCAGTGGGGCAGGTCCTCCACAGCCGATGTTCCAGGCCGAGGCCAGCAAACACAGCGCGAGCACGACTCGTCCGGAGCGCGGCATGTCCCGTACGACTCGAAGCGCGAGAGCACTGGCAGCGCAGAAATGTCTTTCCACCGCCCGAAGCACCGCGCCGTGACCGTATTTCCCGTGCTCCGGCCGGTAGGGCAAGAAAGCCACTGTGTTGTCGGGGTACATCCCGGGCGCGGGCGCGGTGGCGTCCGGTTCCCGCACCATCGCCTCCCGCCGGATACGCTGGTACGCCGCGTCCGTCATCGACACCGTCGAAGGTTCGAGGGCCAGGAACCGCTCGGCCCGCTCACGGACGACTTCCGTCACCACGGGCCGCTCGTCCTCTGATTCCAGCCGCACACGCAGCCGCACGTGCGGCCCGCCCTCCCAGTAGCGGAGGAAGAAACAGTCCCGGGGCGGAACCTGTGCCATCGATGCGACGATCCCGCGCACGATCCCGTCCAGATCGCCGTGATAGAAGACGTGGGCGCTCAGCCAGCGCGACTCGGCGACCGTCATCCGAGACCTCGCGCCGGGACTTCGACGGCGACCTCGATCGTCCGGCCGTCGTCTCCGTCGAGGTCCGGCAAGACCTCTTCGAACAGCACGAGCGAAGCGGTGGAAACGAGCCGCTCGAACGCCAGGACCAGGAACCAGTTCGCCAGATCGACGAACAGAGGTTTCGCCGTCCGCCCGCGGATCCGGGTGCCGTCGTGGTTCCAGACGCGGACGAAGCACCGCGACGGCAGCTCGTGCGCGCGGAACCATCGATGCAACCGCAGCAAATACCCCGCGTCGGCTTCCCCGGCCACGCGTGCGGGCACCAGCCCACCCTCTACCAGGCAGCCACGCCTGCGCAGGATGACGCTGCCCAGCGTCGCGCGCGGATACGTAACCGACGTCGAAGCCGGGGTGAGGTCCTCGAAGGGCACCAGCGCGAGCGCGCCAGGGTGGAACAGCCAGTCCGCCCCGAACGCCTGTACCAGGAAACGCGCCGCACCCGGGAGATAGTCGGCGGACATCAGGCCCCGGTGGATCGGCACGATCCGCCGTCCGCCGGACTCCCGCAGCCGCAGGGTCCCGTCCGCGGCGCTATGTGCCACCTCGATGTCGGAGATCTTGACGCCGGCTTCGGACGCGGCTGTGAAGGGATACCGGACCGCTCCAGCCGAGCTGGGCGCGTGCACATTCAGTGTGGAACCAAACCGGCCCTCCAGCTCGACGAAGTCCTCTCGCTCCCCCTGATCGAATGTCACGTCATGGCCGAGCACTCGCGTGAGCAGGTGGTCCAGCCGCGCCGCGGACCGACCGTACCCGGCGTGCGCAGCGTTGAGCACGACGTGCGCGCGGCCGTCCACCTCGACCGGCTGAACGTAGAACGCCGCCGACCCGGGCATGTCGATCCAGCCGGGCCGGTCGCGGAGCCGGGCACGCACATCTTCGAGCTCCATCAAGCCGGAACCTCGATCACCGCGCAGGAACGCACGGGCCTCCGCCCGCAGTCGGGCTACCTCCCGCAACCGTGCCGACGCCGCTCCCGCCAGCGCGATGTCCCCCCTTGCCGCACCGTCGCCGGCGCGGAAGATCATGCGCAGATCAGCTTCCGCTGCCGTAAGCCGTCCGGTACCGGGTCCTTCCGTGCACCGGCGGATCGCGAGGTGCAGGGTCAGCAGTCCGACGGTGCTGCCGTCGCCGAACCGTTCGGCGTGAAACGCCGCCACCGCGAGCCGCCGGGGCAGCTGAGGATCGAACACCGCCAGCCACCTCCGCACCAGGTCGAGGTCGGCGAGCGGGCCACGCCACGCCGTCGAGCCCAGTTCGGCGGGCCATCGGGAAACGGAGGTTTCGAAGAGGATCGCCGGGCGCCCAAGCACCGGGCCATCGCCGAGCGTCTCCTCGACCGCCGCCAGCTCGGCGCGCACTGCGGCACATCTGGCGCGGTGCGCCGCGACCTGACCGGGCCGGACGTGTCGGCGCACCTGCAAAGCGGCCGCGGCGAGATGGTCACCGACGCTCGTCATCGGTTCGGTGCCCACCGTCCGGAGCAGCCGCGCGCAGTCCCCGAGCCAGTCCGCCGACAGTTCCGGCACTGGCAACGCCGTCTCGACCAGTCCGCGGTCGATCGCCCTGCCGATGAACCGGTCGGCGGCATCGGGATGGCCGCGTCCCTTCACCGCGAGCAGGGCGGCCGCCTCACGGCGCCCGATCGACGGCCGGGTCGCCAGGATGCCGAGCAACGCCGCCAGTACGGGATTCAGTTCCATCCTGAGCATGTCCTCGCGGGGGGGCCTGCCGAGGAACTCGACCCTATCCGCTACGACGGTCACGCTCGGGTTGACGGACAGCCGCAGTTCGCCGTCGAGCTCGGCACGTGCGGTGAGCGCCCTGCCCAGTCCTTCCAGGTACTCACCGTCCACCTCAACGACGCCGGTGGCCTCGTCGACGCCGAGACGGACGACGTCGTCCATCTCGCTCCAGCGGCCGGGCCGCTGAGAGGTGAAGAAACTGAACGGGCTGGTCTTCACCGCCGCACGCGCGACATAGGTCATGAGCCGCGCGAGCTTCCGTTGCTTCGGAAGACGCCAAGGCTCATCGCGCCAGCGCTCGACTGCGTCGTAGAGTGGCGGGCTGGCGGCCGCCAGCGAATGGGCGACCTCGGGAACCGCCGTGAGCCGTAGTAGTTCTGCCGCCTTGGCCGGGAGTTCCCCGGCCATCAGGGCGGGCAGGCCGGACCGGCTCGCCGCCAGCTCCGCGTGTCGTTCCCGCCAGTGGCCGATCAGCGCGCGGAGCGCAGGTTCGAGAAGAGGTTCGATCCGGCACCACCGCCGCGCTGTGATCGTCTTCCCTTGGTGCAGCGTTCGGCGGGCCTCGAGTAGCTCGCGCCGGTCGGGCGGGCGGGTGCCGCCGGAGCCGATCAGCGCGTGCAGGCGGTCCGCGAGCAGGCGGCCAGTCCGGCCGAGCTCTTCCTCCGCTGCGAGGATGCCCGAGACGAGCGCGTCGGTGCGCTCGAACCGGACGGCACGCAGCACTCCCGGCGGCAGCGCTGAGACGCGGACGACGGACGTCATCGCGGACGACCCATCACGATTCATCCCGCCGCCTTCGTGGACCGTTCGCTCCCGTTTTCGACCGTGTCCGCGAGCGTCGCCCATTCGTCCGCGAGGAATCTGGCGACGGCCGCCACCGAGGAACTGCAATGTCCGGGTACGTTCGCCACGAAACTCGCCTTCAATTCCAGGAACTTCCGGTTCGCATCGATCATCCGGACGAGCCCTCGGCCGGATTCCGGCATTCGCAACGCCGGATCGGTTTTGAACTGATCGACAATCGTGCGCGCGATGGGCACGGCCATGATCCCGGCGGCGTCAGCTGTCCGGGAACGGGGCGCGTCGCCCCGTTCCGGGATCGGGTCCCGGCCGGACCGTACTCGAAGGCGGACGTCCCGCGCGGTGCCGATCGAAACGTTCGCTTCCCGCGCAATTTCCCGGATACTCGAATTCGGCTTCTCTTCGAGATACGCTACCGCCGCCAACCGCCGCTTGCCGATGTCCTTCCCACGAGTCCGCCCATCCCGCCCGATCCGCCTGTGCGAGTGAGGATCGTCCACGGCTGAACGCCGAGCGGCCACCGTCTTGGGCGAGATGTCCGCGAGCGCGGCGATGGCGCGGTCCGACCATTCGGGATGGGAAGCGACGATGCGGGTGGCCGCGGCTATGCGATCCCGCGCGGACAATGGAAGACCGTGGACCGCGTTCAGATGAACGGCGAGCGGGAAACAGTCCTCCTCACCGCCTTCGAATAACCGCGTCGCAATGAACTCCTCACCGACGCGAACCGCCGCCCGGAATCGGTGCATGCCGTCCACGATGCGCAGCGTCGCACGGTGAACGACGATCGCGGGGGGGATTTCCGGCCCGCCGGATCGCCGCGACGTGCTCGGAGGATTCACCGTCGCAGCGCGGTGAATCGGCGGGCCGGAGATCGAGTGTCCAGACAAGCTCCACCGGTGTATTCCCGATCTGCTCGGCGAGCGACGGAATCCGGCGATTGTCGGTCAACGATTCCTCCTGAAAACAGTGGCGTTCCGTTGTCGGCTATGGCGCACGTGAACGTGGCCAGTTTTAGGCTAGAACTCACGATAAGTCTCGGAAAGTCATTCCGTACCGCCTTGGCCTGGGCAGCTATCGAGCCGCTACACACCAGCTACTTCCGAACCGGGAATCCGCTGAACCGCTCGGCGGCGGTACGATAGGAAAAGGGAGGGCCACGTCTTGACCGCATCGCTGGGGAGGAGTCGTGAGCGCCGACGTTGTACCCGAGCTCGAAGTGGACATTCTCGGGCCGGTGACGGTACGTGTTTCCGGACGTCCGATCACAGTCACCGCCCTGATGCAGCGGGCGGTGCTGGCCGCGCTGGCGCTCCGGGGAGGCACCAGCGTGAGCGTCGCCGAACTGGCGGCAGACTTGTGGGGAGACAGCCCGCCGGCGAGCGCGATGGCGACGCTGCGCAACTACGTCCGCCGCCTGCGGACCGTGTTGCCCGCCGGGTCCATCGGAAGCGGGGCGGGCGGCTACCGGCTGGCGGTGAGGCCGGACAAGGTCGACGCACTCCGGCTCGCCGGCCTGGCCGATCGGGCGCGTTCACGATCCTGCCTCGCCACCTATGAGGAAGCCCTGTCACTGTGGCGGGGATCCCCGATGTCGGACCTCGGCGGAGTCCCGCTGCGCACGGCCCAAGCCGGTCGGTGGGCCGACCTATGGTGCACGACGCTGGAGAACGCGGCGGATCTCTGGCTGGCCGAGGGTGAGCACACCACGGCGGTGGCGCGTCTCGCGGACGCGGCCGCCCGGCATCCCGGGCGGGAACGGCTAGCCGCGCAGCTCATGACAGCGCTGCATCGTTCTGGCCGCTCGTCAGAGGCCCTCGCGCACTACCACCGCTTCCGCGATCACTCGGTCGGCGAGCACGGCATCGAGCCGGGACTCGCGCTTCGTGACCTTCAGACCGCGATCCTGCGGGACGCGCCGGAGCTGCGGCTGTCGGAGGCGAGGCGACCGCCGGGTATCGATGTGTCGGCGCCGCTTCCGGCGGTCCCGTCGTGCTTCACGGGACGCGGTCAAGAGATCGGCGAGTTACGTGACCGGATCGCTGCGGTCGCAGGCGGCGCCGCTGTGCGCTGCGTCGTGTACGGACCCGCCGGTTCGGGCAAATCGTCGCTCGCGATGGTCGTCGCCCGGCAGGTCGCCGACGTGTTTCCCGACGGAGTCGTCTACATCGATCTTCGCGGCGGCGCACCGGGGAAGAGCCCGCTGTCCTCCGCCGAGGTTCTGGCGAGACTGGTGCATCGCCTCGGCGGCCCCGAATCGGAGATCGAGATCGATCTCAACGAGGTCAGCCGCGCATGTCGCGCGCGGATGCGCGGCAAGCGACTCCTGGTCCTGCTCGACAACGCCGCCTCCGCCGCGCAAACCGAAGCGGTGCCCGGCTTCCCTCGGTGTGCCGTGGTCATCACAAGCCGGGCGCCCCTGCCGCCGGTCGCCGATCACCTCCATCTCGGCGAGCTTCCGCCGCCAGACGCGGTCGGTCTGCTCGGTGTCATAGCGGGCAGGCACCGGGTCGACGCCGAACCCGCCGCGGCGGCACGACTGGTCGAGGCGTGCGGGCGGCTACCCTTGGCCCTGCGTGTGATCGGGTCGCGGGTGAGCCTGCGACCGCACTGGTCCCTGGAGGAATGGGCCGGGCTCCTCTCCGACCGGCGCACCCTCCTCGCCCAGCTGCGGACCGGCGATGTCGACGTCCGCGCGTCGATCCTGGTCAGTCTCGACGCCTTACGCTGCGCCGCCAAGCGTTCCGCCCGTGACGCGGCCGCGGTGTTCCCGCTGCTGGGGTTGGTGACGGCGGTGCACTTCACCCCGGCGCTGGTCGCCGGGTCTACAGGTTGGCCGCTCGACCGCGCGGAAGAGGCCTTAGACGAGTTGCTCGACGCACAACTCGTCTACAGCCCCAGCCCGCATCGCTACGTCCCCTACGACCTCGTCTCCGCGGCGGCGAAGCAGCTTCCGACCGAACTGGACCTCTCACTCGACGACGCCCTCAGTTGGTACGTCGCCGCAGTCCGGAACGCAAGCCTGGCGACAACCGGCACCCGTTCGGACGACCGGCTTACCCGACACGAAGCGATCGACGAGAAGGCGACGCTGACGTTCGCCGACGGGGCCGAAGCGAGATCCTGGCTCGACCGTGAGCTGCCACCCCTGCTCGACATCCTCGACGAACTGCGGCTCAGCGGTCACGACGTCTCGGCGTATGTCCACCTGCTGCTGCTCTCGACCAGCGGGTACTTCAACAGCCAAGGAAGTCTTCACAGCGCGACGAGACTGGCGCTGATGGCGCGCCACGACGATCCCCACCAGTCCGCCACGGCGCTTCTGCAGCTCGCCATGGTGGAAGGGATACGTGGTCACCACCAGCAGGCGCGACGCCTCGTCGACCGGGTCTCAGCCATCGGAGACCCGGATCCACGGACCTTGTTGACCGTCCGCTTGCTGCGGGCGAATCTGCTGGCCGAAGCGGACGATCAGGCGGATGTCACCCCTCTTTTGCTTCAGCTGGCCAAGGACGCCCGTCACGCGGGGATGAGGGGCAAGGAAGCCGCCGCGTTAACCAACCTCGCCATCCTCAGGTTGAGAGACGATCCGCTCCAGGCGTTGTCACTGTCGGAACAGGCCCTGAGCATCGCGCGGGATCTCGGGGACTGTTACCGGGTCGCCGCCGCGTTGGACGTCGTCCTCCAGAGCCAGCTGCGGCTCGGCAACCACCACGACGTGCTCCGGCTCGCTTCGGAAGCTGGCGAGCAGGTGGTCTCTGACCGGCTCGGCCTCCGCGAGGCGAACCACCTGTTCACGGTCGCCCACGCATATCACGAGCTCGGACAGCACAAGGAAGCGCGGGCCGCGTGGGCACGCGCGGTGCGCGGCCTGACCGACATCGCCGTCCGCGCCCGCCTGAGCGCCGACCAGGTGTTCGCCTACGTCGTGCGGGATTCCTGCTGGCTGGCCGACGTCGGGGCTGACTTGTCCGGCAAATACCTCGACGTCACGGCACCGTAGGGGGCGAGCTATGAGGCTTGACGACGTGAACGACGGACAACGTCTGGTGGAGCCGGGAGTCGCGCCGTGCCACCGCGAGAGCGCCTCAGGCTCGACGCAGATCGTCCTCCAGCCGGGAGAGGGAGCCGGTCTCCAGGCTGTGCTAAACCGGGTTCGCCCGGGTATTGCCTACCGATCCCGCTGTCGACGAGGATCCGCCGTCCACCCGCGATGAACGCGAAGGTGTGACGCGAGACGGAGCAGTCCCTCAGCGGCAGCGATGTCCGGCCACAGCCAGCTATGCGACCGGATTACGCCGGAGACGGCGTCGGGCAGTAGCCATGGACCGGTGGCCCAGGTAGAGCGATCTTGTCGATGCGGGCCCAAGCGGGCCGCCCGGCCCGGCCGAGCCAGAACAGCGTCGATGTTCCGGCGAGATCGAACAACAGGCCAGCGACGACCATGCCGAGCGCGCCGCCGACGCCGAACATCGCGCTCAGCGCGGCGACGACGCCATGCAGTTTCGCCGTCGGCAGGGAGGCGCGCGCCAGCCCGAACACCACAGGAAACACGCCACCGGGGCAGCCTTGCAGCGCGCATCCGATGAGCAGCCCGGGGAACCAGCCCGCCAGGTCGCTGACACCGGCAACCAGACTCCCCGCCGCGAGGACGAGCAGCCCGGTGACCATCACGCGGCGGTGCCCGTGCAGATCGCCCAACCTTCCCGCGATGGTGGTGGCGACCGCCGAGGGTTTCATGAAGATCGTCAGCAGCCACGTCGCCGTGCTCGCATCGACGTGGAGCTGCCGACCGAACACCGGGACCGCGGCCAGCACGATCGTCTGCGACATCGCCACGCCGAGGGTTGCTAGCAGCAGGATCGCGGCCGGCAATCCAGACTTCACGGGTGCGGTCCTTGCGGGGGCCTGGGGGATGGGAGTGCTTTCCTGAAAGAGTGTCACAAGGCGGGCAAGGCTACCCTAACACAGTTAGTGACCGATGGTCACTAACGCGTAAATCAGACGGTAGACTGACCCTCATGGGCCAGCAGGAGACGAAACTCGGACAGTGATGGCGCTGTGTGAATAGGGCTCTGGCACGGGTTCCGTGGTCCGGTGACGGCGTGTGATTTTCGTTGGGGTTAGGCCAGGATGACTCGTTTGCGGAGGAGGTCGAGTTTGGCTCGGCCGTACATCTGTCGTTTGATGGCTTTGAGCCGGTTGACGTTGCCTTCGACTTTGCCGGAGCTGTAGGGGAGGGTGAGTCCGGCGGTGACGGCGTCGTGGTCGCGGCGGATGCCTATGGCGAATGAGTGCAGGTGGGGCTGGTCGTCGGCTTCCACTGTGGACAGCCAGGCGTCGAGGTTCTCGCCTTGTCGCCGGACCATCATGGTGGCGAAGGCCTTGACGTGCTCGGCGAGCCGGTCCAGGTGGGGACTGCGTGACCGGATGTCGGCGAGTTGACGGTGCTCGTCGGCGTCGAGATCGTCCGGGTGGCGCAGGAGCCAGCCGGTGACCTGGCGGATCTTGGGCACTGCGGGCGGTGCTGGGGGTGGGGTGAGCATTTCGCGGAACGGGTGCAGGTAGCGGCGGACGGTCTGGTTGCTGCCGCGGTATCCCTGGGCGCTGATTTCCCTGGTGAGCTGAGCGGCGTCAATGATGCCCTCGGCCCAGCGCTGGTGCAGATACGGTTTGAACGGCTCGAGCAGGTTGCTGCGGCCGATCGCCTTGCCGAGCAGGTCGTCGACCGTGGCGGCGCGGGCGAAACGCTGGACGGTCTTGCGGTCCAGCGACAGGGTCCGGCAGATCGCCGACAAGGATTCGCCCCGGCCGCGCAGGTCCTGGACCGCGGCGTAGCGTTCGCGGGTACGGGTCACCAGCCGTGGCTCGGCGGGCTCAGACGTTCGTTCGGCCGTGGGGGCGTCGGAAATCCCGTTGTCGGGCAGTCCGGGTTTGAGGCATCCGAGGTGGCGCGCAACGGTTTTCTCGACGTGGTCGCCGAGGTTGCGCCACAAGTGGAACCGGTCGGCCACCTGGATAGCTTTCGGGGCACCGGTTTTCGCGCCTTCGGCGTAGGCGCCGGCACGGTCGCGGCAGATCACCTCGGCTCCGGGATGGTCTCGCAACCACTGAGCCAGCGGTTCGGCTTCGCGACCGTCCAGCAGATCGATCGCCTTGCCGGAGTCGACGTCTACCAGGATCGTGCCGTATGCATTTCCCTTGCGCAGCGCGAAATCATCGACACCGAGCACGACCGGCGCCTCCGTGAGTTCTGGCTCCGGCAGGGCGCGCACCAGCCGCAGCAGCGTCGTCCGGCTGACCCTGACGCCCAACTGCGCTGCCAGTCGTGCTCCGGCTCGTCCGGCGAGGCTCAGGCCGACCTGCGCCAACGTCGCCAGCAGCGGAACCGACCGGCGACGATACCGTTCGGACAGGCCGTCGGCCTGTTCCGCAAACGTCGCCGCCGCACAGTCGGAGTTGCGGCAGCAGAACCGCCGCACGGTAAACACGATCGTCACCGGCCGCCCGCCGATCGGCTCATCGGACACTCGTCGCAGGTAGCGGCTGTGCACCCGCTCCGACCACGCCCCGCACGCCCGACACGAACAGCCCGCAGCACCCGACCGCGCGAAGATCGTCACGCCTTCCCCCTCGGTCTCCACCCGCTCGACGACCAGCCCACTCAGATGCGGCAGCAGCTTCTCAAGATCAACAGAGCACCGCCGACATGATCAACGACCCCGTTCACCGTCCGTCATCGGACCACGAAACTAGTGCCAGAGCCCCACGGCGATCTGCAAAGCACTCAGCCTGGACCATAAGACCGTGCTGCGCTACGCCCGCGCCGCAACTGCTGACGAACTGCTCACCGAGGTCGCCAAGCGCGGCAGCGACCTTGACGAGCACACCACCTACCTTGCCCGGCGCTGGGAGCAGGGCTGCGTCAACCCCGACGCCTACACCAAGAGGTCCGGGAGCGCGGATACCGCGGCAGCGAGCGGTCAGTACGCCGACTGCTCCAAGGATGGCGCGCCAGCGCGACCCCGCCCAGCCAGATCCCAGCGGCCGCGCCCAAACCCCGCGAGGTTGTCGGCTGGATCATCTGCCCAGCCGCCGACCGCGACGAGCAGCAACGAGCCGACCTGGCCAAGATCCTTGACCGCTGCCCAACCTTGAGGACAGTCGACCAGTTGGTCAGTGACTTCGCTGGCATGCTCCGCCAACGCCAAGGCCAGCACCTCAACCCGTGGGTCGCCGCTGCCCAGGCAAGCGACATCTCCCAGCTACGCGGCTTCGCAGACGGACTACTCAAAGACTATGACGCGGTCCGCAATGGACTCACCCTGGAATGGAGCAGTGGCGCCGTCGAGGGCGCAATCTGCCGCCTGAAGGCGATCAAACGCAGATGCTTTGGCCGAGCCAACTTCGACCTTCTGCGACGTCTCGTACTCCTCAGCTGACTCTGCCCATCCCGGCAAGATCACGGACTTTGTGCCAGAGCCAGTATTCACTGGCCACAGACAAAGGAGCGACAGCACTGCTCACTCCTGACACACCGACAACACACGGAGCGTCGCTGTACCCTGGAGCCAAGCCGGCCGAAGCGCACGAGCGAAACCGTCAGACACCAAAGCCTCGCGCTGGCGAGCGCCCACCGAGACCCTCCCCGCCGCGACCGCATAGCACGCCCCTGCCGCGCAACGAAGAAGCCACCCAAGCGGGACGGCCTCCGCATCGAGCACCCACCACCAACGGCTGCCGTCCCGACACAAAACCGCACTCCCCGCCGTGCGAACTCAAACCCAGACCACCGGCACACAACGGCAACGCGAGAGAAGAACTACTCCGACCCCGCAGACCACGCTGCTCAACACAAGTGAATGAAAATCCACCGACCGTCAGATAAACTCCCAGGTCAAGAAGTGTTCTCCCCGCGCGAGCAGGGGGTCGTCCACCCAACCCGGCCAGCCCCCGGCAGCGTGATTCTTCCCCCGAGTGCGGGGTCCCGGCACGACGAACGCGACGGCCGAACGGCTCGGGTCTTCACCGCGTTACGGGGGTCCCGGCTCGGTCACGATGACGGTGCCGCCCGACGCTTCTGCCCCGGGAGTGCCGGGATACCTCGGCTGGCCCACGTTGAGGAGCACGTCATCGACGTGCTCCTCGCTCGAACTTAGGTTGACATCTTCGATCTCCACCGACGACCGAACACCGACCTCCCTCGTCACCCCAGGCCCTAGACAACACGCCCGCATCGCTGGACGCGCGGAGCGAGGGCGACACCGGACGGTTCCCACGTTCACTCGACAGTCGGTCGACGGGTCAGGCGCCCAGCTCTACCCCTGCGGCATCGCCACGGCTACGCCGCAGGCATTCACCGTGGCCTCCCGGTCGCTTGTCACATGACGAACGGAAGTTCCCCACCACCAGGGTGGGTGCACACCGCGCCCAGCCCATATCCGCCAGATTGGAGCTGGTGGGCCATTAAGGGGCGTCAGACGCTGGTTCCTCGCGTACACCTTCCCGCCTCGCTGACCGGACCCGCGTCGTCTGGCAGTGCCGACACGTCCCGACGTTGTCAGGGCTGCTCCCACCCTCCCCAGCGTTCCCCGGATCAGGCTGCCCCCAGCTTCACCCGGCCGCTGCGACGACCAGGCGGCGAAGGTCTCTCACCTCCGCCCGACTTCAAGCGCCTCGTGGCGCACATGCCCTTCGGCCCAGTCATCTCCCGCGAACAACCGCAACGGTCCTCCCATTCTCGATCCCGACCATCCTGCCGAACACCGTGTGCAGCCAGCGGGAGAACCATCAGCGATCTAATCAAGCAGTGCTCACACCACCAAGAGCGGGCACGACATCCCAGCAACGATCGACTCTCCCGGCCTACCGGCAGGGGCACTGTCTTTCGTCAGGACTCAAACGTCCGGGAGAACAGAGTGCTCACCTGCCGACCGGCTACCACCAGGAGTTTGCCGGATGGCTCACTCCCAGAACTGATTAGGAGAATCCCGTGCCCGTTCCGGAAGACGAACCTGAGCTGAAGCTTGCCCGGGCCTGCCCCTACCGGCCCAACGCGCAGCACGTGCGGGTGCGGGACGCGGCCCGCCCGGTGCGGATGCGGCTGCCGTCCGGGATGCCGGTGTGGGCAGTGGCCGGGCACCGCGGCATCCGCGCCGTGCTCGCCGACGACCGGTTCAGCGCCGACCGGCAACGGCAGGGTTTCCCCTTTCCCGTGGACGGCCAGCCGGGCGCCTTCCGCCGCACGATGATCTCCATGGACGGCGCCGAGCACCGCGCCGCCAGGTCCGCGGTGGCGGGCGAGTTCACCGTCCGCCGGGTCCGGCGGATGCGGCCGCGGATCGAACGCGTCGTGCACGAATGCCTCGACGCCCTGCTGGCCGGTCCGAAACCCGCGGATCTGGTCCGCGCGCTCGCGTTGCCGGTGCCCTCCCGGGTGATCTGCGAACAGCTCGGGGTGCCCTACTCCGACCACGACTTCTTCCAGACCCGCTCCACCACGATGCTGCTGCGCACCGCCACCGCGCCGCAGCGGCTGCGGGCGATCGACGAACTGCTGGCCGCGCTGGAGACGCTGATCGTCGAAAAGGAAGCGGCCCCGCCCGACGATCTGCTCGGCCGCCAGATCCGGAGGGGCCGCGAGGACGGCGAATACCGGCGGACGGCCTTGGTGCGGATGGCTTTCCTGCTGCTCGTCGCCGGACACGAGACGACGGCGAACATGATTTCGCTCGGCGCGCTGAGCCTGGCCGAGCAGCCGCTGCTGGCGGCGGCATTGCGCGCGGACCCGGCGCGAGCCCCGTTGATCACGAAGGAGTCGTTGCGCCGCTTCACGATCGCGGAGTTCATCCCGACCCGGGTGGCCACCGAGGACGTGCGTCTCGACGGCGTACGGATCGCCGCGGGGGAGGTGGTCGTGCTGCTGTGCAACGCGGCTGATCACGATCCGGCGGTGTTCCCCGGTTCCCGGCGCGGCGCTCGCGACCACCTGGCGTTCGGGCACGGCCCGCACCAGTGCCTCGGCCAGCATCTGGCGAGGGTGGAGCTGGACATCGTCTACACCGCGCTCGCGACCCGGTTGCCCGGCCTGCGCGCCGCGGCGCCCGTGCGGCGGCTGCGGTTCAAAACCGATGCCGAGATCTACGGCATCCACGAATTCCCGGTGACCTGGTGAATCCAGGCGTAGAGGAGGCGAAGATCCGATGTGCGGCATCGCGGGGTGGGCGGATTTCGAACGGTTTCCCGGCCGGGAACCACAGGTGCTCCAGGACATGACCGAGGCGATGGCGTGCCGGGGCCCGGACGCGCACGGCTGCTGGTTCGACGAGCACGTGGCTTTCGGCCACCGCAGGCTTTCGGTGATCGACCCGGCGGGCGGCAGCCAGCCGATGACGCTGGAGCACCTCGGCGCCACGGTGCTGACGATCGCCTACAGCGGCGAGGTCTACAACTACCGCGAGCTGCGCGCGGAACTCACCGCGCTCGGCCACCGGTTCCGGACCTCCAGCGACACTGAAGTGGTGCTGCACGCGTACCTGCAGTGGGGCACCGGGATGGCCCGGCGGCTGAACGGGATGTTCGCGTTCGCGATCTGGGACGCCCGCAGCGAGCGGCTGGTGCTCGTGCGCGACCGGCTCGGGATCAAACCGCTCTACTACTGCCCGGCAGGCCGCGGGCTGCTGTTCGGTTCGGAGGCGAAGGCGATCCTCGCGCATCCCGACGTGGCGCCGGTGGTGGACCGGGACGGGCTGCGCGAGCTGCTGGCCGGGGTCAAAACCCCGGAGCACGCGATCTTCCGCGGCATGCGGGAACTGCGGCCGGGACACCTGCTGGTCTTCGGCCGCGAGGGCAGGCGAATCGAGCGGTACTGGGCGTTGGAGGCACGCGAGCATCCGGACGATCTGCACACCACCGTGCGGACGGTCCGCGCGTTGCTCGAGGACATCGTGGAACGCCAGCTGGTCGCCGACGTCCCGCTGTGCACCCTGCTTTCCGGCGGCCTCGACTCCAGTGTGGTGACGGCGCTGGCGGCGCGCTCGCTCGCCGCTCAAGGCACCGGTCCGGTCCGGTCGTTCTCGGTCGATTTCGCGGGCAACGAACGGGATTTCGCCGCCAGCCTGGTGCACGAATCGCCGGACGCGCCGTTCGCCGCGGAAATGGCGCGGCACGTCGCGGCCGAGCACACGAACCTGGTGCTCGGGCTCGGCGAACTCGCCGCTTCCTCGACCCGGGCCGTGGTCCCGAGGGCGCACGACGTGCCCGCGGCCCTGCTCGGCGACGCGTTCGCCTCGTTGTACCTGCTGTTTCGCGCGGTCCGGGAACGGTCGACGGTGGCGCTGTCCGGGGAAGCCGCGGACGAACTGTTCGGCGGCTACCCGTGGTTCCACGTGCCGGAGCTGCGCGACGCGGACACTTTCCCATGGGTGGCCGCCGGGTACGACCTGCTCCCGGCGCTGTCCGGGCTGCTGGATCCCGGGCTGCTCGCGGACCTGGACGTCGAGGGCTACCGCGCTCAGCGGTACACCGAGGCGCTGGCGGAGGTGCCGGTGCTGCCCGGCGAGGACGCCGAGGCGCGGCGGATCCGCGAGGTCGGCTACCTCGCGGTGACCCGGTTCGTGCCGATGCTGCTGGACCGCAAGGACCGCATGAGCATGGCGGTCGGCCTCGAGGTGCGGGTGCCGTTCTGCGACCACCGGCTGGTCGACTACCTGTTCAACGTGCCGTGGCGGATGAAGTTCTTCGACGGCAAGGAAAAGAGCCTGCTGCGGGCGGCGGCGGGCGACCTGCTCCCCGAACCGGTGGCGAACCGCAAGAAGAGCGCGTACCCGATCACGCACGACCCGGGATACGACGCGGCACTGCGCGCCGAGTTCGCGCGGCTCGCGGGTTCTCCCGGCACCCCCGTGCACGCGCTGATCGACGGCGGCGCGACGGCTCGGCTCGGGTCCGCGAACGGCTGGCCGGCCCGGTCCGGGCTGGAGTTCATGGTGCAATTGGACTCCTGGCTCGCCGACCACGATCTGGCGCTGTGAACCCGGAAATCGCTGCCGCCGGACTGCCGCGCGGCCGCGCTGTGCGCCGACATCCGGTTGCCTCGGCCGAGGCCGCTCCGGTCGCGGCGAGTCCGCGGCGCGCGGACCTCGACCCCGGTGGCCGGACGGGCGTTGGCAACGGAAACCCCTTACGGCGAAAGCATTTCCTTCCGGCGCGCCCGGTGCCTCCGGACCGCGTCGCGGTTGACGCAGGCGTGGGTGCAATACCGCTGTGTCCCGCTGCGGGTGAAGTCGACGAACGCTCGGCGGCATTCCGCCGCGGCGCAGCGGCCGAGACGGTGCAGGCTGGTCGAGGTCAGGTACTGGGCCGCCGCCACGGAAGTCACCCCGCGCAATACCGCGGGCAGGCGCATCCCGTCGTCCTGGTAGTGCAGATGCCAGCTGTACCCGTCGTGCTCGGTGATCCTCGGGTAGGCCGCGGCCTCGGCCAGCAGGGCGTTCAGCAACCGGACCCGGTCGGCCTCGCCGGTCGAGTCGATGACCTCGCCCCACCGGTCCAGGAAGGCACTCACCTCCGGGAAGTCCTCGTCGGCGACGGGCGGGACCGGGCCCATCTCCGGCTCGTCCCAGCGTCCGACCAGGTCAGCGACGTCCGCCGGGCGATCGTTGGTGAGGCCGGTCACAAACTTGAGGAAACTCCGGTAGTAAGAGTTATGCGTCATAAGCCTATTACACCACGATCTTAGGTATGCCTCACTTGACGAGTCGCGCCGAACCCGCGGTGGCCGCGCCGTCCTGGGTTCCACTGATCGCCGCGTGCGTCGGCACGTTCCTGCTGCTGATCTACACCAGCATCGTCACCGTCGCGCTGCCCGCGATCGGAGCCGAGCTCGGCGCGGGATACGGGCAGCTGCAATGGATCGTGGACGTCTTCACGGTCGCGCTCGCCGGTCTGCTGCTGGGCTTCGGCTCGTTGAGCGATCTCCTCGGCCGCAAGCGCGTCTACCTCGCCGGGCTGGTCCTGTTCTCCGTCGCGACGCTCGCCTGCGGCCTCTCCGGAACGCCCGGCGAGCTGATCGCCGCGCGGGTCGTGCAGGGCGTCGCGGGCGCGGCGATGTTCGCGACGATCCTGCCGCTGGTCGGGCTGACCTACGAGGGCCGGGACCGCGCCCGTGCGTTCGCGGTCTGGGGAACGGTCGCCGGAGTGGCCAGCGCGGTGGGCACCTTCTCCGGCGGCGTGCTCGCGCAGGTGCTCGGCTGGCGCTGGATTTTCTTCGTCTCCCTGCCCATCTGCGCGGTCGCGATCGTCATGGCGGCGACGTCGTTGAAGGAGGGGCCGCGAGCGCGCGGCCGCACCGTCGACTACCCGGGCATCGCCACGTTCTCGCTCGCCGCGACGGGCCTCACCTATTCCGTCATCACCGGCGGCGATCGCGGATGGTCGTCTGCTGGCGCGGTGATCGGGTACCTGGTCACGGCGGTCGCCATCGGAGCGTTTGTGGTCGTCGAACGGCGCAGCAGCGCACCCATGGTGCCGACCGACTTGTTCGCGACGCGCCGGTTCCTCGGCGTTCTGCTCGTCGCGTTCAGCTACTACTTCGCCGGATTCGGTGCGCTGCCGGTGATTTCGCTGTGGCTGCAGAACGGGACCGGCCTCAGTTCGGCGGCGACGTCGGCGGTGCTGGCGCTGCAGGTGGTGGTGTTCGTCGCGGTGTCGGCGCTGATCAGCGGACGGTTGCACGCCAGGTCGCCGGGCCGGGTGCTGGGCGGCGCGACGATGCTGCTCGGCTTCGGCTGCTTGACCGCGGTCGCGGTGCTGCTCAGCCCGACCTGGATCGCCTTGCTGCCGGCGTTGGTCCTCACCGGAATCGGTGCGGGCATCGTGTCGCCGGTCTTCCCCGCGGTGGCGATCGCCTCGGTCCCCGCGGAGTACGGCGGCACAGCGGGCGCGGCCGCGAACAGCTCCCGGCAGCTCGGGCTGGCGCTCGGGATCGCGGTGTCCGGCGCGGTTTACGCGACCCGCGGCGAGGGGAGTGCCGGGGCGACGCACGGGGTGTTGCTGGTGTTGCTGGTGTGCGGCGTGCTCGCGGCAGTGAGCGGACTCACGGGCGGCTGGCTGCTTCGGGACGGCTCCGGGGGCAACGCTCAGGAATGAATTGACCGCTGTTTCGTCACCTGAAAGGAGGAAGCTGGAAACGGGGGACGATTGCTATTGTTCGGCCTTGCCAAAAACGTCTGTCCACAATGTACATTCAGCGTACGGGCGAGGTGACAAGTTCACCAGTCGATAGCAGTCCGCGCCGTGCCGCGCAAGGAACTTGGGTCGGTAAAACAGCTTTACCCGGTTGACATTCCCGGTCGGGACAAAACACTTCCAGCGGGTTCGTCCGCGATGCTTGAATGAGGCGGATGGCATTCGACCTGAACTGGGGAGATGTGTTCGGCCGTGTCCAGAAACTTCATTGTGTCCTGTCCTTTGCGCGGCAGCGTGCTGGCCTCGCCCGAGGCTGACGCGCTGGTCGAGCTGGTCACCAGTGAGTCCACTTTGTCCATGGGCGAGCACCGCTCGCGGTTCGAGCGGCAGTTCGCCGCGATGGTCGGAACCCGGCACGCGGTCTCGGTCACCAGCGGCACGGTCGCGGTGCAGCTCGCGGTCGAGATGCTCGATCTCGAGCCGGGCGACGAGGTCATCGCGACCCCGCAGACCTACCAGGCCACCGTCCAGCCGCTGCTCGACCACCGCGTGCGGGTCCGGTTCTGCGACGTCGACCCGGGTTCGCTCACCGTCGACCCGGCGTCGTTCGAGGCGCTGATCACCCCGCGCACCAAGGCTTTGCTGCTGGTGCACTACGGCGGCTGTCCCGCGGACATGGACGCGATCATGCGGATCGCCCGTGCGCACGGGGTGCTCGTCGTCGAGGACTGCGCGCACGCGCTCGGCGCCGGCTACCGCGGGCGGGCGCCGGGCGGGCTGGCCGACCTCGGCTGCTTCAGCTTCCAGAACTCCAAGAACATCACCACCCTCGGCGAGGGCGGCATGATCACCTGCGACAACGAGGTCTGGGCGCACCGGCTGCGGCGGTTGCGCGGCAACGACTACGACGGCCACCTCAGCACCTCGGCGCTGCCCGGCGAGGACGAACCGCTGCTGCTGCCGTGGATGAAGTACTCCGAAGGCGTATACCGCGACACGGTGCACCGGATCCGCCGAAGCGGCACGAACGCGACCATGTCCGAGGCCGCCGCCGCGGTCGGGGTGGTGCAGCTCGCGCGGCTGCCGGAATTGGCCGCGCTGCGCCGGGCGATCGCCTCGCGGCTGGACGAGGTGATCGACGGATATTCTTTCGTCACCCCGCAATCCGCCCCGGCGGGCAGCACGCACGCCTACCACCTCTACACCTGCTTCGCGGAAACCGCCGAACTGCGCGAGGAAATGGTGCTCGCGCTCGACCGCGGCGGAGTGGAGATCCAGCTCCGCTATTTCCCGCAGCATTTGCTCCCGGAATGGCGCCACCGCGGGCACGGGCCGGGCGAATGCCCGGTGGCGGAACGATTGTGGTTCAGCTCGCTGATCAACCTGCCGTGCCATCCGGGGCTGCGCCTGGCGCAGGTCGACTATCTGGTCGACACGCTGGACCGGGTGCTCGCCGACCTCAACGGGCCTGCCCCGGCGATGCTGGTGGCGGCCGGGGCGCGGGCGAGCGGCTCGTGATCGGCTTCGCGACACCCGGCGCGGTGCTGTCCGGCGCTCCGGTCTCGCTGCCGGTGCGGAACCTCGTGCTCGGCGGTTCGCCGCGGGTGGACGGCCCGGTCGCCGAACACGTCCGGATGCTGACCGGCCGCGATCCCGCGGTGCTGCCGCCGATCGTCGTGCAGCGCGACACGTTGCGCGTGATCGACGGCGAACACCGCGTGCGGGCGGCGGTGCTGCGCGAGGACGAGCGGATCCGCGCGGTGCTGTGCGAAGGCACCGAATCCGAGTGTTTCCTCTACGCGGTGCGGTCGAACATCGCGCACGGCCTTCCGCTGTCGCTGGAGAGCAGGCGGGCCGCGGCGGTGCGGATCGTGCGGGAATTCCCGGGCTGGTCGGACCACGTGGTAGCGGATCTGGCCGGGCTCTCGGACAAGACGGTGGGCGCGCTGCGGCGTTCGACCGCGGAAATTCCGGGGTCGAACACCGCGCGGGTCGGCCGCGACGGACGGGCGCGCCCGTTGTCCGCGGCCGAGGGACGCCGCCAGGCCGGTGCGCTGCTGGCCGAGGAGCCCGGCCTGTCCCTGCGCGAGGTCGCCCGCCGCGCCGGGATCTCGCTCGGCACCGCGCACGACGTGCGGCGGCGGCTGGATTCCGGCCAGGATCCGGTTCCGGACCAGCGGCGTCCGCGCGCCGAGACCGTGCCGGAAGCCCCGCCGCGGGTGGATGCGGCGCTGTTGTTGCGCCAGCTCCGCACGGACCCGGCGCTGCGTTCGAGCGAACCCGGGCGAGTGCTGCTGCACCTGCTCAACCTGACCGGACAGGCGCTCGGGCGCCGGTCGGACATCCTCGGCGCGGTGCCGCCGCACTGCCTGCCCGCCGTGGCCGCGATGGCCGAGGCCTACGCGCGGGACCTGTCCGGGCTCGCCGAGCAGATCCGCGCGGCGCTGCCGGATCCGCACTGAATGCCTTGCTGTGCCCCGCCGTCCGGAAAACCCCGGACAGCCCCTTCCGAACTCCCGCGCGCCCGGACGCGGGACAAGACCGTGAAAGGTATGGAGAGCTGTGCCATCCTCGCACCCGGCCCCGGCCGCGGAAGAGATCTTCGACCTGCTGACCGAAATCGGCATCGACGCCGAAACCCTGGCCGAGGCGGACTCCTCGACCCGGCTCCGCGCGGACCTCGCGCTCAGCTCGGTCGAGACGACTGACCTGCAACTGGAGCTCACCGCCCGGTTCGGGCTCGCGGTGAACCTGTGGGACACCGAGGACTACACCCTCGGCCGGCTCGCCGAACTGGCCGGTGCGGCGGTGCCCCGATGACCGGGGTGACCGGAGAACGCGCGCGGCGGTACCGGGAATCCGGGCTGTGGAACGACGAACTCGTGGTGACGCCGATCCGCCGGCAGTTCGCCGAAGCGGCGGGCCGGTGTGCCGTGGTCGACGGTGCGCGCCGCCTCGGCTACGCGGAACTCGGCGACGCGGTGGGCGTCGCGCGGGACCGGCTCGCCGGGTTGGGCGTGCGTCCTGGCGATCGGATCGCGGTCGCGCTGACCAACTGCGCCGAGTACGTCGTGCTCGTGCTGGCGGCGCTTGAACTCGGTGCCGCGCCGGTGCTGATCCTGCCTGCCTTCCGGGAACACGAGCTGGACCACGTCGTCGCGGTGACCGGGCCGGTGCTGCTGGCGGTGGACGCGTCCGGCCGGCGCAAGGAAGCGCTGACTGTCGCCCGCCGGCTGCGAGAACGCCATGCCGGGCTGAAAAACCTGCTCGTGCGCGGTGCTGAGACCACCGGGGACGAGGTGGATCTCGCGCTGTTGTGCGAACCCGGCGAGGAGACGCCGAGCGCGTGGAAGCCCGCGGCGGCCCCGTCCGACCCGGCGGTGTTCCTGCTTTCCGGCGGCACCACCGGTCTGCCCAAGGCGATCGCGCGGACGCACGAGGGTTACGGCTGCATGATCCGGCACGCGATCACCGTGAACGCGATGACCCGGGACGCGGTGAACCTGGTCGTGATGCCCGCCGAACACGGCTTCGTGATGAACTGCCCGGGCATTCTCGGTGCGTTGTCCGTCGGGGCGACCGTGGTCCTGAGTTCGCCCGAATCTCCTTCGGGTGCTTTCGAAATCATCGAACGAGAGCGGGTCACGCACAGCACGCTGGTGCCCTCGGTCGCGCTGCGCTGGAGTGCCGAAGCGAAGCGGACCAGCCGCGAGCTGTCGTCCCTCCGCGTACTGCTGGTCGGCGGTTCCCGGCTCGCGCCAGGGACGGCTGACGAACTCCGCGCCGCACTCGGCGGCACCGTTCAGCAGTGCTACGGGATGAGCGAGGGGTTGCTCTGCTACACCCGCCTGGACGACCCGGACGACGTCATCCGCGACACCCAGGGAAGGCCGTTGCTGCCCGAGGATGAGATCCGGGTGGTCGCCGCCGACGGTTCGGACGTCGAGCCCGGCGAGGAAGGGGAACTGCTCACTCGCGGGCCCTACACCGTCGCCGGGTACTACGCCAATCCCGAAGCGACCGCCGAAGCGTTCACGCCGGACGGCTTCTACCGCACCGGCGATCTCGTGCGCGTCGATCCCGGCGGAAACCTGGAGATTCTCGGGCGGCTGCGGGACGTGATCAACCGCGGCGGCGAGAAGATCTCCGCGGAGGAACTGGAAGCGATGGTGCTGCGGCATCCCTCGATCGCCCAAGCGGCCGGGGTCGCCGTGCCGCACGAGATCCACGGCGAGACGGTCTGCCTCTGCGTGGTGCCCGCACCCGGCGCCGAGCGGCCCGGGCTGCGCGAGGTGCGGAAGTTCCTGGACGCCCAGGGCCTTGCCCGGTACAAGTTCCCCGAACACCTCGTCGTGCTCGACGCCCTTCCGCTGACCGGCACCGGCAAGGTCGACAAAGTGGCACTGCGCCGGGACGCGGCCGGGTTGCGCGACGCCGCGATGCTGAGCGGGGCGCGAGGATGACCGGTTCCGCGTGGATCAAACGGATTCCCGGCGAGGGCCCGGTCCGGCAGCAACTGGTCTGCCTTCCGCACGCCGGGGGCGGCGCGTCGGCGTTCCGGCCGTGGCGGCCGCTGCTTCCGCCGGAGGTCGAACTGCTGGCCGTGCAGTACCCGGGCCGGGAGGACCGGACCGGCGAGCCCGCGCTGACCGATCTGGCGGAACTGGCCGAAGCCGCGGCCGACGCGCTGGCCGAGGTGCTCGACGCGCCGTACACCGTGTTCGGCCACAGCATGGGCGCGCTGGTCGGGTACGAGCTGCTGAATGTGGTGCGGCAGAACGGTTTTCCGGCACCGCGCCGGCTGATCGTGTCCAGCCAGTTCCCACCCGGGCTGCTGCCGGACCGGGGCGTCCGCGATTTCGGGGACGAGGCCGTGCTGGACCTCGTCGACTGGCTGGCCGGCGGGACCTCCGGCATCCGGGCCGATTCGCGGCTCAGCGCGTTCGTGGCCGGGCTCGTCCGCGCCGACTACGAGGCGGTCGAGACCTATCGGCCCGCGGCGGCGGAAATCACCGTCCCGGTCAATGCCTTCTGCGGGGCCGAGGATCCGGCGGTGAGCCCGGACGAGGTCGCGGGCTGGGCCGCGTGGTGCCGGGCCGGATTCGACCGGACTGTCTTTCCGGGCGGCCATTTCTACCTGCGCGAAGCGGCGGCGGAGACGGTCGCCGCGATCACCGGGATTCTTCGACGAGAGGACGTACTGGCATGAGTGCCGAGGAGCGGTTCGACGTGATCGTGATCGGCGGCGGTCCGATCGGCCTGTCCGCCGCGTGGCGGTCGGCGGTCGGCGGCGCGCGCGTGCTCGTCACCGACCGGTTCGGCTTCCTGAACGAGAGCTGCGGATCCAGCGGCGGCGAACGGCATTGGCGGGTGCAGTACACCCAGCCGGACATCTTCCGGCTCACGCTGGCGACCGCGCCGCTGTGGAAGGAACTGGAGGCCGACACCGGGCGCACGCTGGTGCACGAACTGGGCAGCCTGTGGTTCGGCGACACCCACGTGCCCACCAACGAGGGCCACATCGCCGACACCGCAGCGGCGATGGACGAGCTGTCCGTGCCCTACGAATGGTTGTCCGGCAAGGAAATCGAGCGCCGCTACGGATTCCGCAACCTGCCCGCCCATTTCGAGGGCTTCCTGCAGCCGAGCGGGGGAGCCATCGACGTGCGCGGCACGCTGGCCGCGCTGGTGCAGCAATGTCACCTGGGCGGCGTGCGGATGCAGTCGCCGGAACGGATTCTCGCGGTGGAGCCGGGGCCGGACGGCGTCGTGGTGCGCAGCGACCGGGCGACCTACCGCGCGGACAAAGTGGTGCTGGCGTCGAACGCGCACGTCAACGAGCTGATCCGGCCGTGGGGCGCGGGAGAACTGGACCTGCACACCTACGAGATGGCGCTGGTGACCTTGCGCGACCGGGGCGACGGCGTGCGCAGGCCGTTCTGGTTCGCCTTCCAGGAGCCGACCGCCGAGGACACCAACCTGTTCTACGGTTTCCCGCCCAATCCGTGGGCGAACGACGGGCTCGCCCGGCTCGGCCCGGACTTCGAGGTGGACGCGCTGGCCGACCCCGACCTCGCCACCGGCCGTCCGCAACCCGCGCACGTCGAGCGGGTGTCCGGCTGGGTGCGCGCGCATCTTCCCTGGCTGGACCCGGAACCGGTGTCGACCGGCACCTGTCTCGCGGTGCTGCCGGGCGATCCGCAGCGGCAGTTCTACCTCGGCACCGCCGAGGGCCTGGTCGACGGCGGCGAGAACGTCGTGGTCGCCGCGGGCGGCTGGGCGTTCAAGCTGGTCCCGCTGTTCGGCCGGATCTGCGCCGACCTGCTCTCCGACGACAAGACCGGGCACGACATCGCCCGGCACGCGTTGACCGGCCTCCGGGCCGCCGTCCAGTGAGTGCGGACCGGCGGATCGCCGTCGTCGGCATGGCGGGCCGGTTCCCCGGCGCGTCCAGCACGGCGGCGTTCTGGCGCAACCTTCGCGACGGGGTCGAATCCGTCGCGCCGCTCAGCGAAACCGAACTGCTCTCCGAAGGCGTGCCCGCCGACGAGATCGCGCACCCGGATTACGTGCCGGTGGCCGCGACGCTGGCGGAGCACGATCTGTTCGACGCCCGCTTCTTCGGCTTCGGCGCGCGCGAGGCGGCGCTACTGGACCCGCAGCACCGGGTGTTCCTCGAATGCGCCTGGCACGCGATGGAGGACGCGGGGATCCGGCCCGGCGACGCGACCGGCGGCGGAGTGTTCGCCTCGGCGGGAATGCCCGCGTACCTGATGTCGAACCTGCTCGACGGACGTCCGGTCGTGCTCGGCTCGGAGATCTTCGAACTGCAGATCCACAACGACAAGGACTACCTCGCCACCCGCATCGCGCACCGGCTCGGCCTGACCGGACCGGCGGTGAGCGTGCAGACCGCGTGCTCCGGCTCGCTCGTCGCGGTGCACCAGGCGGTGCGGGCGCTGCGCGCGGGCGAGTGCGAAATCGCGCTCGCCGGCGGGGTGTGCGTGCGGGTTCCGCACCGGGTCGGCTACCGCTGGGAACGCGGCATAGTGTTCTCGCGGGACGGGCACTGCCGTCCGTTCGACGCGGCGGCCTCCGGGACGGTGTTCGGGAACGGCGTCGGTGCCGTGGTGCTCAAACGGCTCGACGACGCGGTCGCGGCCGGGGACCGGGTGCTCGCGGTGCTCGCCGGATCGGCGGCGAACAACGACGGCGCGGGCAAGGTCGGCTTCACCGCGCCGAGCGCCGCCGGCCAGGAGGCAGTGGTGCGCGCCGCGCTGTCGGACGCGGACTTCGCACCGGACACGATCACCGCGGTGGAGGCGCACGGCACCGCGACCCCGATCGGCGACCCGATCGAAATCACCGCGCTGAGCCGGGCTTTCCGCACCTCGCGCACCGGGTTCTGCACGGTCGGCTCGGTGAAGGGCAACGTCGGGCACCTGGAGTCCGCGGCCGGGATCGCCGGGCTGATCAAGGCGATTCTCCAGCTCCAGCACGGGGTGCTGGCCCCGACGGCGCACTTCGCCGAGCCGAATCCGGCGATCGACTTCGCGAGCACGCCGTTCGTGGTGCGGACCGAGGCCCGGGAATGGGAGACCGGCGGGTCGCCGCGGCGGATCGGGGTCAGCGCGTTCGGCATCGGCGGGACCAACGCGCACGTCCTGCTCGAAGAAGCGGCCCGGCCGACGCCGACGCCGCCGGTTCGCCGTCCGCAAGTGCTGGTGCTGTCCGCGAAAACGAAGGAAGCGCTGGAGACGATGACCGGCGACCTGGCCGCGGTGCTTCGGGAACCAGACGCACCGGCTTTCGCGGACGTCGCTGCGACGTTGCGTCGTGGCCGCGAAACCTGGCGGTACCGGCGGGCGGTGGTGGTGACCGATTCGGCTGCCGCTCTCGCCGCGCCAGCGGCCGCGGCGTCGGCGAACAAGCCCCGCGTCGTGTGGATGTTCCCCGGGCAAGGCGCGCAGTATCCCGGCATGGGAGCGGAGTTCTATCGCGAACTGCCCGGTTATGCCGAGACTGTCGACGAATGCGTCCGGGAATTGACGCCGCGTCTCGGTGTCGACCTGCGGGAGCTGATGTTCTCGCCGGACACCGATCCGGCACGGCTGCGGGCGACTGAACTCGCGCAACCAGCGTTGTTCGTGACCTCCTACGCGCTCGCCAGCCAGCTGCTCGATTGGGATTGCCGCGCCGACGCCATGGTCGGCCACAGCCTGGGCGAACTGGTGGCAGCCTGCTTGTCGGGGGTGCTGTCGCTGCCGGACGCGCTGCGGTTCGTCGCGGAGCGAGGCCGGTTGATGGCGGAGCAGCCGCCGGGAGTGATGCTCGCCGTTTCCGCGGCGGAGGAGCGGATCAGCGGGTTGCTGTCCGGCGAAGTCACGGTCGCCGCGGTCAACGCGCCGGAGCTGTGCGTGCTGAGCGGGCCCGCGAAAGCGATCGAGAAATGCGCTGAAGTCCTTGCTGGGCAAGTGATCCAGCACAAACCGCTGCACACGTCGCACGCCTTCCACTCGGCGATGATGGACGGGGTCGTGCCGCGGCTGGCCGAATTCCTCGGCACGGCGCGGCTCAGCGAACCCGAGGTGCCGGTGTTCTCCGCGGTCACCGGTGCCTTGCTCACCGGCGAGCAGGCCGTCGATCCCGGGTATTGGGCGGCGCACGCGAGGGAACCGGTGCGCTTCGCCTCGGCTCTCGCCGGCGCGGCGGGCGGGCTGGTGCTGGAAGTCGGCCCCGGAGCCACGCTCGGCACGCTGGCGCGGGCGACGCTCGGCGACCGGGTCGCCGTGGCGCGCACTATGCCGCGCCCGAACGAAAACCGGCCCGAGCTGGAGGTGCTGCTGGGCGCGGTCAGCGCGCTCTGGCAGCGGGGCTGTCCGGTCGATCTGGAGGCGGTGCACGACGGGGCTGGTCAGACGGTCGCGTTGCCGGGGTACGCGTTCGCCCGGCAGCGGTACTGGATCGGGCGGCAGCCGGGCACGCCGGAACCGGCCGCAGTCCCGGCGGACGAAGCCGTTTCCCGGCCTGCCGAACTGAGCGGGAGCTTCGCCGCGCCGGACACCGAACTGCTCCGCCGGATCGTCGCGGTGTGGGAGGACGTCCTGCAGTACCGGCCGATCGGCGTGCACGACGATTTCTTCGAATTGGGCGGCCATTCGCTGCTCGCCGCGAAGCTGAGCGCCGGTCTCGCCGCCGCGCTCGGCCAAGAGATCTCGTTGCCGGACGTGATGGCGCGGCCCACCCCGGCCGCGTTCGCCGAGGCGCTGGAAAAGACCGTGCCCGCTGAGCCGAAGGAGTGAAGAGCGTGGTGCCCACGCGACGGTTCCCGAACTGGACCGCCCTGCCCGAACCGCACGGTTCGCTGTTCCGGGAAAGCGTTCCGCTCTCCCGGTTTCCCCGGCTGCGCGCCTTCCGGGCGGGGCTCGGCCTGACCCGGCTCGCCGAAGTGCCCGGACCGCCGGGCGAGGCCCGGGTGCTGGCCAAACACGAATACGAGAACCCGACCGGATCGGACGCGGACCGGGTGGCGTACGCGCTGGCCTGCCAGGCGATCGGGGCCTCCCCGGACGAACCGCGGTTCGTCGCCGCGGCCGGACCGGAGCTGGCTCGCGCGCTGAGCCACCTCTGCTCGCTGATCGGCGTGCCGCTGCGGCTGGCGCTCGCCGAGGAAGTGCCGCTCGGGCCGGACGGGGCCGTCGTGCGGGTCGACCGGGCCGATCCGGAAGGCGGGCCGCTCGCCGCGATCGCGCTGGCCGGGGAGATCGCGGAAGCCGAACCGGAGTGGATTCTCCTGGACGCGCATCGTGATCCGGTGTGCGTGGCGATGCACGAGTTCGTGACCGGACGCGAGATCATCGGCCAGCTCGACGGTCTCGTCCCGGCCGCGTGGGTGTGCGGCGCCGGCGCCGGCGGCTGCCTCGCCGGGGTGACCAGGGCGTTGCGCGCGGCGGGTGCGGACCCGGTCGTCACCGGGGTGACCGCCGCGGAGCTGCCGTACGGGTCGGCGGCCGCGCCGCGGTCCGGGCTGCCGGGATGGGCCGGGCTCGGCCACGGCTACCGGCAGCCGCTCGTGGAGGGCGAATTGCCGGACTTGGCAACGGAAAGCGTGAGTGCGGGCGAGGCCCGCGCCGGGGTCCGGGAATTCCGTGCCGCGACGGGTCGCGAGATCGGCCCGGCCTCGGCGGCGAACTGGCTCGTCGCCCGCGCGGTCGCCGCGAAGCTGCCGCCGGAGGACGTCGTCGTCACGATTTTTCCGGACGGCCCGCACGAGGTCACCGCAGTAGTCGACATCTGGGAAAAGACGAAGGGGAAGGGCTGAACGATGGTCACTGTCCGGTCCGTCAGCCCGGCGCCGCCGCGTCGTGCCGAGTCCGGGGCCGCCGCGGATTCGGGTCGCCTCGGGGCATTCGCACGGATGCGCGAAGACCTCCGCACGATCGTCGAACGGGATCCGTCGATCGACACTCTCGCCGAGGCGCTGGCCCATTCCACGCTGCCCGCGGTCTGGATCCATCGCGTCGCGCACGCGCTTTACCGGCGCGGGCACCGGATCGCCGCACGGCTGCTGACCAATCTCGCGCGGGTGCTCACCGGCGTCGAGATCCATCCCGGCGCGGTGATCGGCCGCCGGTTGTTCATCGACCACGGCACCGGGGTGATCATCGGGGAGACCGCGGTAGTCGGCCAAGACGTGACGCTGTACCAGCACGTGACACTCGGCGCGGTCGGCTGGTGGCGCGACAACAGAAGGGACGCGGGCGAACGACGGCATCCGGCGGTCGGCGACCGGGTCACCTTCGGTGCCGGTGCCACGGTGCTCGGCCCGGTCGAGGTCGGCGACGATTCGTTCGTGGGCGCGACCGCGCTCGTGGTCTCCGACGTGCCCGAGGGAAGCAAAGTGCTCGCCGTTCCGCGGACCGCGTAAGGAAGGCGACAAGAATCGGGCACCGGAAAAAAACCGCCGCGAAGGAATGTTCGCGCCACTCGTGAGGCAGCTCACCGGCGATGGTCAATTGTCGCGGCGCGGCCGGTCCGTTAGGATCGAGGCAAGACGTCGCGATCCGGCGGATGTGGGGGATTTCGTGCAGGCACGGTATCCGATACGGGTGGGCCATGTACCCGGTCCGGAAGGCAATGCGCTTATTCCCGCACGTGCGGGACGGGCGGGCCCGGTCGCCGCTCCGTCGGGTTCGCCGCGGCCGGGTTCCCGGCCGTCGGTTTCGCCTGCGGCCAAAGGAGTTCTCGGCGCGTGCCTGCGGCGGCTTTCCTGGTCGCCGGACCGGCTCGCCCGCGAGATCAACCGCAGGCTCGGATCGGGCACGATCAGCGCCAAGGCCCCTTACCACTGGCTGCGCGGGGTCACGCCGCGCGATCCGCTGCCCGCGGTGGTCGCCTCGATTCTTTCCGCTGAGCTGGGCGAGGAAATCCGGCTGGCGAACCTGTGGCCCGCGCTGGCGGCCCGCGACGTCCGCCCGCCCGCGCCGGCTCCGGTCCCGGTCGAGCCGCTGATGGTCCGCGCGCTGCGGTCCAGGGTGGATCAGCTGCTGGCACTGGACGGCAGGCTGGACGACCGCGCGCTGCTTTCCTGGGCGGCGCAGGACTTGAGCTGGATCCGGCAGCTCAGCGCGGGTCCCGGCGTCGCCTCGGCCGAGCGGGAACTGCGCCGGATGGCCGCGGACCTTTCCCGGGTGATCGGAAACGTTTCCCTGCGAATCGACGATTGCGCCGGCGGGTGCGATTTCCTGCTGGCGTCGATTGAAGAGTGCGAAACCATCGTGTGAACAGTTCGGCCGTATTCCTTCACCGCATTCCCCGGCCGACGAGCAAGAACAGCAGATACGCCCCGCCGACGATCCCGGTCACCACTCCGACCGGGATTTCGGCGGGCGAACTCAGCGAACGCGCGAGCAGGTCGGCCAGCATCAGCAACGCGGACCCCAGCAACGCCGACGCCGCCAGCGACGGCTCCCGGCGGCCGGTCAGCAGCCGGGCCAATGCCGGGGCAGTGAGTGCCACGAAGGCAACCGGCCCCACCGCCGCCGTGGCGGCCGAAGCGAGCACTGTGGCCGCGATCGTCAGGAAAACGCGGGTCCGGCCCACCTCGACTCCGAGCGAGCGGGCGAGGTCGTCGCCGTGCCCGAGAAGCGTCAGCGGCCGCGCGAACGGCACCACGGCCAATGCCGCCGGGATCGTGAACCACAGCAGCGGCACCAGTTCCGGCCAAGACCGGCCGTCGAGGGTCCCGGTGAGCCACACCAGCGCGGCCTGCGCTTCGGTCACCTCGCCGACGGTGAGCAGCCAAGACACCCCGCCGGCCAGCAAGGCCGCGACCGCCACGCCGATGAGGACGAGATTCCGCCCCCGCGCGGTGGCCAGCAGATGCACTGCGCCGGTGGTGACCAGCCCGCCGGCCAGCGCCGACCCCGACACGGCAGGCCCGGTCCAGCCGAACAGCAGCAAGGCGGACACCGCGGCCGTCGCGGCGCCGGAGGTCGTGCCGAGCACGTCCGGGCTGGCGAGCGGATTGCGGACCAGGGATTGCACGATCGCGCCCGCCAGCCCGAAGGCCGCCCCGGTCGTCACGGCGAGCAGCGATCGGGGGAGCCGGACGTCCAGGACGAAGAAACTCGCCCGCGGGTCGGCGGTTCCGGCGAGTGCGCGGAGGACGGACGACGGCGAGAGGGGGAAGTCGCCGTAGAGGAGTCCGGCGATGAGAAGACCGGCGACGAGGACGGCGAGGATCGGCAGGACGAGGCGGGCGGTTCGGTTCATGGTGGACTGCCGTGGGGTCGTTGTGCCTGGATTGCGCACGGTGGGCGGGGATGAATGGCGGGAAGCCGCCGGCGGGCGAGGGCGCGAGTCAGGTCGGCCCGCGGGGCGTCGCACCTCAGGTCGCCGAGAGCTTCTTGCGGCGCGCCAGCACGATCAGCACCGGCGTCCCGAGCACCGCGGTCACCACTCCCGCGGGCAGTTCCGCCGGTCCGGCCGCGAACCGGCCGAGGAGGTCGGCGAGCAACAGCAGCAGCGGGCCCAGCACGACCGAATAGCGCAGCACCCAGCGCTGATCGGGTCCGGTGATGAGCCGCGCCAGATGCGGTGCCAGCAGGCCGAGGAAGCCGATCGGTCCGGCGATCGCGGTGGAGACCCCGGACAGCACCACGACCACCGCGCTGGACAGCAGTTTCGCCGGCGCGGTTCGGTGCCCCAGCGAGATCGCGAGGTCCTCGCCCAGCGCCTGCACGTTGAGCGCCCTGCCGAGCAGCAGCCCGCAGCCGAGCGCGGGCACGAGCAGGGCCATGCCGAAAAGGAGGACCGAGACCGGCCGTCCGGTCAGGGAACCGACCTGCCAGAACCGGAACTGGGCGAATGTGCCGCCGTCGGTCAGCAGGACGGCGCCGGTCGCCGAGGTGAGGATCGCGGTCAGTGCGGTCCCGGCGAGCAGGAGCGTCACCGGACCGCGCGACCGGAGAGCGAGCAGGTGCACCACGGCCGCGGCGGCCGCGGCACCGGCCAGGGCGAGCCAAGCGGTCGACGACCCGGTCAGCGAACCCATGGTGGTCAGGCCGAGGACGATCGCCAGTGCCGCTCCGGCGTTGATGCCCAGGATTCCGGGATCTGCCAGCGGGTTTCGCACCGATGACTGCAGGATCGCACCGGCAAGGCCGAGCCCGGCTCCGGCTGCGAGCCCGGTCAGGGTGCGGGGCAGCCGCAGCGTCCGCACGGCGAGCTCATCCAGCCGGGCGGGGTCGTAGTGCAGCAGCGCGTCTAGGACCGTGCCAGGGGAAACGAACGTCGCTCCCGCACACACGCTGGCCAGCGCGACGAGCGCAAGCACCGCGAGCACGGCGGCCCATCCCGTGCCGGGCCGCACGACGGTTCGGTGCGTTCGCTGAGCTTGCGCCATGTTCATCTCCGGAGAAGGCGAGCGGCTTCTCCGTTCGCAGGAGCCGGATTATGGTTAGGCAACCCTAATCCGAGCAAGTGTCCGACGGGGCCGGACGAACACTTTCTCCCTGCGGCACAGGAGGTTTGATGGCGAGGGGCGCGGGCAAGCCCGCCCGGCGGACCGTGCTCTTCGGCGGGATCGCCGCGACCGCCGCGGTGGTCGCACCGCGACTGTCGGCGGGTTCTGCGGAGGCCGGCCCGGTCCGGGAAGTGCCGCCGGGTTCGTGGACGGTCTCCGACGACACCGGTCTGCGGCTGGAATTCCCTTCGGTGCCAAGGAGAATCATCGCTTACGCCACCGTGGCCAGCACTCTGCACGACTACGGCGTCGACGTGGCCGGGGTGTACGGCGGAGTTCTGGCGCAGGGGCGCAAGCTTGATCGCGCGACGCTGGGAAGCCTTGACCGTGCCGCTGTTTTGGGCTCCGCCTGGGGTCAGCTGAACGTGGAACGAGCGGGCGCGCTGAAGCCGGACCTGGTGCTGGACTCCTTGCAGTACGGGCTTTCCCAGCTCGACCCTGGGGTGGGGGCGCAGGTGCGGAAGTTCTGTCCGGTGGCGTCCTTCGAGAGTTACGCGGCCGAGTTGCCGGATTCGCTGCGCCGGTTCGGCGACCTGGCCGCGTCGCTCGGCGCGTCCGGCGTCGCGGCGCAGCGGGCCGAGTACCTGCGGGCACGTGCGGCACTGCGTGCGGCGGCGCGGCAGGCACCATGGGTGCTGTTCGTTTCGATCGATCCGGACGGGATCCGGATCGCACGCACGGGATGGCCGTTGCTGCGGGAATACCTCGCGCTGGGAGTGCCCGTCGTGCTCCCGCCCGGGGGCAAGTACGCGCTGAAACTGTCGTGGGAAAACTCGTTGCGGTACCCGGCGGACGTGCTGATGGTGGACGCCCGTTCCACGAGCCTGCAGCCCGAAGACGTCGCCGGACATCCGTTCTGGCAACGACAGAAAGCCGTCCAGGCCGGGCGGGTTTACTCGTGGCAGCCCGAACCGCCGCTGAGCTACCGCGCGGCGGCGAATCAGCTGACTGGCCTGACCCGCGCCCTCGCTGGCTGAAGCGTTCAGCCACTGGTGCGGGAAAACGTTGATACGCAAGAAAAAACGGTTACAGTTCGACGCGATTTCCGAGGCGAGAAAGAGGAGTCATGACGAACGCCTACCAGGACGTGATCGACCTGACGATCGGCGATCCGCTGGACGAGATGTTCGACGAGCGGCTGACCCTGGAACAGTTCCCGGCGCTGAAGGAATTCCGGGACCGGCTCGGGCACTCCCGGCTCGTCGAGGTCCCCGGGCCGGACGGTGGTGCGAAGATCTTCGCCAAGTACGAGTTCGAGAACCCGTTCGGCTCAGTGAAGGACCGCACCGCGTACTCGCTGCTGTGCGGCGCGGTGAACGCCAATGTCGACCGCCTTGACGACCTGCGCATCGTCGCCGGCTCGGGCGGCAACATGGCGCGCGCCTTGGCGCAGCTGGGCAAACTGGCTGGAATCCCGATCAAGGTCGTGCTGCCGAGTTCGATGGCGGAGAGCGTCGTCGAGGAGATCCGCGGCACCGGAGCGTCGGTAGAATTCTCCCGGGGTTCGGAGTTCGTGCTCGGTTTTCTCAAGCTCTCCAAGGAAATCGCCGACGCCGACCCCCGGTGGACGATGGTCGCGCAGCACCGCGACCTGCACAACTTCGCGGTGAACCAGTTTCTCACCGGCCAGGAAATCATCACCCAGCTGGTCGGACGGCGCCCGTCCGCGTGGGTAGCCGCGGTCGGCAGCGGCGCGACCCTCGGCGGAGTCGCCCGCGCACTGCGCACCGAGTACGGCGCCCTCGACGTCGTTGCGGTGACCCCGGCGGAACTTCCTTTCGGCACCACGAGCCCGCCCAACGAAACCTCGAAGTTCCCCGGAGCAGGCGGCCTCGGATACGGGATGCGGCAGCGCTTCGTCAGCGACCTGATCCCCGGAGTCCAGCACCAGACCGTGTCCTACCCCGAAGTCCTGCGCGGCATGCGCGACTTCCGCGCCGCCACCGGCACTGCCATCGGCGGCTCCGCGGCGGCCAACTGGATCACCGCCCGCCGCCTGGCCGCGACCCGCACCCCGGACGACACCGTGGTTACCTTGTTCGCCGACTCGGGTACCGCGGAGGACTGGAAGAACGCCAGCCGCCTCTGAGCCTGCTGCCCCTGGGCCCGCGTTTCCGCGCATCGTCACCGGACGCGGGCTTCCGGGGGCACCGGACGACGCCACTGGCGCGACTCGCGTTGGCCGACCACCGGATGCACCAAGCCCGGCGGCGACGGGTCGCACGCGGCCGGTTCAGGGCGGCTGGGGTCGGGACCTCGGAGTCGCCTTGCGGAGTGTGCGCGACGGGGCGAAGCCTCGCGACGTCGCGCTTGCCCGCCCGCTCCAGAACCGCGGTTACGGGGCAGGCGTTGTCTCGCGATGCCCGCGCGGGGTCGGTTCTGGAAGGCCTGGCGATGTCGCGTTTGTCCGGCCGGTTGGGAACGGCGGGTGCATGCGTTGTCTCGCCAAGCCTATGCCGAGCTAGGACGGAAGACCTCGCGTTCGCCGGGCCCCTTTGGGACGGCGCAGCTGCTGTCTCGCGATGCCCGCGCCGGGTCGGGTTCCGGAAGACGTCGCGATGTCGCGTTCGCCCGGTCGCTTGAGGAACGGCGGTTAGGGGTGCAGGTGTTGTCTCGCGAAGCCTGTACCGAGCTAGGACGGAAGACCTTGCCTTCGCCGGGCCCTTCGGGACGGTGCAGCTGTTGTCTCGCGATGCCCGCGCGGTGTCGGTCCTGGAAGACCCCGCGTTCGCCCGCCCGCTCCGGGAACGGCGATTACGAGTGCATGCGTCGTCCCGCGCAGCCTGTGCTGGCGCGCGGAGCAAAAGACGTAGCGATCGCACGCCCGGCCACTCCGCGACCGCGGCCAGCAGCCGTCAGCGCCCTCCCACGAACCCCGCGCCCGATCGAGAAACACCTCCCAAGCCCCCTCACCGCCGGAAATGCCGCGAAACCGCCCCGTCGTACTCCTCCTCCACGTAATCCGTAAAACCCAGCTTCTCCACCACCCGCAACGACGGCGTGTTCGTCACCGCGACGCTGATCAGCACCGGAATCGCCGGTATCTCCCGCTCCGCCCACTCCACCGACGCCCGCGCGGCCTCCACCGCATAGCCCTTCCCCCACGCCGACGGGCGGAAGCGGTACGCCAGGTTCAGCACCTTCTCGCCCCGGAACTCCCGGTTGCGCACGCCGGCCATGCCGATCACGTCCGACCCGTCGGCGGCTTCCGGCCTGCCTCGCTCCCGGACCGCCAGGTACCCATAGCCGAACGTCGCCCAGTGTTCGAGCCAGCTGTCGAACATCACCAGCGTGGTCGCGGTGTCCGGCGGACGCGGGTTGTACCGGTTCGTCTCCGGGTCGCTCTGGATCTCCACCACCGCTTGCCGATCCGCCTCCACGAAGTGCCGCAGCACCAGCCTTTCCGTCACGATCTCTGTCACGCCCCCGACCATAACGACGGGGTCCGACAAAAATCGCGCCCCAAAACAGCGACAATCTCCGCCATGACCGAACTGCCGTTGGTGCTCCTGCACGCCTTCCCGCTCGACGCCCGCATGTGGGACCCGGTCCGCGCGCCGCTCGCGGAGCGCTTCCGGGTCATCACGCCTGATCAGCGCGGCCTCGGCCGGAGTCCGCTGCCGGAGAGCGAAGCCGAGCCGGAGCTGGCGGACGCGGCGAGGGACGTCGTCGCGCTCCTGGACAAGCTCGAACTCGACCAGGTGGTTCTCGGCGGCTGTTCGATGGGCGGCTACCTCGCGATGGCCGTCCTGCGGCAGGCTCCCGAACGCGTCGGCGGGCTGGTCCTCATCGACACCAAAGCCGCCGCGGACACCCCCGAAGCCGCGCAAACCCGGCTCGACGTAGCGAATCGCGCCGAGGCCGAAGGCGTCAAAGGCTGGCTGGCCGACGCGAATCTGCCGAACCTGCTGGCTGACACCGCGTCCGCCGACGTTCGCGCGCGCGTGCGCGAATTGATCGACGCGCAGCCGCCGTCCGGGGTCGCCTGGGCCGCGCGGGCGATGCGCAACCGGCCCGATTCCGTTGACCTGCTGCGCGAAACGGACGTCCCGGCGCTCGTCATCGTGGGGGAGCGCGACGCGATCACGCCGCTCGACGCCGCCAACACCATGGTCGAAGCACTCCCCGACGCGACCCTCGCCGTTCTCCCGGACGTCGGGCACCTGACGCCGCTGGAGGACCCGGCTGGCGTGGTCGAAGCGATCCTCGGCTGGGTCAGCTGAAGTAGTCGACGGCCGCGGCGCGTGCTTCGTCGAGGCGGTGCGGGAAGCGCTGTGCGATCAGAAACCGCCACGTGACCGCGAAGAGCGAGCGAAGCTGCGTACACGTCGCGAGGACGGCTTCGTCCGCTTCGCCCGGGTACGCGGCGAGAAACTCCGAGCCGCCCTGTCGCGCCAGGATCGCCAGGTCCCATTCGAGCGGTCCGCGCCAGGTGTCCTCGAAGTCGAGCCAGCACGGGCCGTCGGCGGTCTCGATGAGGTTCCCGGGGTGCGCGTCACCGTGCAGGGGCTGGACCGGGCCGGACGGCAGCAGCGCGGCGAGCCGTTCCGTTTCCGCGCCGATCCGGTCGGCGAAGCCGTCCAGCAGCGAACCGCTGCGGGCGACGGTGTCCAGCAGTTCGCCGACCGGGCCGCGGGACGGCAGTTCGCCGGGATATTCGCGCAACGCGGTGTGGACCCGGGCGAGCGACGCGGCGGTCTCGTCCGGCCCGTGCCGATGGTCCGGATCGTGCGGGGTCCAGTGCCAGAGCGTGACCGGCAACCCCTCCGCGAAATGCGGTCCGGCCGGGGGATCCGCGGTCGGTGAGACGACGCGCACACCACGTTCGGTGAGGTAGGCCGAAAGGGCGACATCCCGTTCGAGCCACGCCGTCGCGTCCGGCCGCAGCAACCGCGTGGTGGCCGGGACCCTCGCCACCACCGGACCCATCCTCACCAGCACGTTCGAGCGCTCGTGCAGCACCTCGGCCGACCCCGTCGCCAGGCCGAACCGGCGGTCGGCGGCGAGCGCGGAGGAGACCGCCGCAGCGCGGAACGGGTCGGTCATGCGGTGATCTAAGCAGCCGGTGCGAGCGACTGTCGGTACCGAGGGCTACGATCCCCTTGACCGCCCGGATCAGGCCCGCCTGAGCCCGAGCGCCCCGAAGTTGACCACCACAAGGTTGCAGTGTTGGAGGCAGGAGTGACGGCCGTAGCCCCCAAGCCGATCGCGACGCGCCCGTATCCCGCGCGCGAGACGGCAAAGGGTTCGTACCTGCTGCGGTTGTTCCGCACGACGGACCACAAGCAGATCGGGATCATGTATCTGGTCTCGTCGTTCGCCTTCTTCATGATCGGCGGCGCGATGGCCATGCTCATCCGGACGGAGCTCGCCCAGCCCGGGCAGCAGTTCCTGTCCCAGGAGCAGTACAACCAGCTGTTCACCATGCACGGCACGGTGATGCTGCTGCTGTACGCGACGCCGAGCCTCTTCGGGTTCGCGAACTTCGTCCTGCCGCTGCAGATCGGCTCGCCCGACGTGGCGTTCCCGCGGCTGAACGCGTTCTCCTACTGGCTGTTCCTGTTCGGCAGCCTGATCGTGCTGTCCGGCTTCCTGACGCCCGGCGGCGCCGCCGACTTCGGCTGGTTCGCCTACACGCCGCTCTCGGACGCCATCCATTCGCCCGGCGTCGGTGCCGACCTGTGGATCGCTGGCCTGGCAGTATCCGGTCTGGGCACCATCCTCGGTGCGGTCAACATGATCACCACGGTGGTCTGCCTGCGCGCACCGGGCATGACGATGTACCGGATGCCGATCTTCACCTGGAACATCCTGATCACGAGCATCCTGATCCTGCTCGCGTTCCCGATCCTCACCGCGGCCCTGTTCGGCCTGATGGCGGACCGGCACCTCGGCGCCCACGTGTTCGACCCGGCCAACGGCGGGGTGATCCTGTGGCAGCACCTGTTCTGGTTCTTCGGCCATCCCGAGGTCTATATCGTCGCGTTGCCGTTCTTCGGGATCGTGTCGGAGATCTTCCCGGTCTTCAGCCGCAAGCCGGTGTTCGGCTACAAGGGCCTGGTCTTCGCGACGCTGTCGATCGCGGCGCTGTCGGTGGCGGTGTGGGCGCACCACATGTACGCGACCGGCGCGGTCCTGCTGCCGTTCTTCTCCTTCATGACGTTCCTCATCGCGGTCCCGACCGGTGTGAAGTTCTTCAACTGGATCGGCACGATGTGGAAGGGCCAGCTGTCCTTCGAGACGCCGATGATCTTCTCGATGGGCTTCATCGTCACGTTCCTCTTCGGCGGTCTGACCGGCATCATGCTGGCCGCCCCGGCGATCGACTTCCACGTGTCGGACAGCTACTTCGTGGTGGCGCACTTCCACTACGTCCTCTACGGCACGATCGTGTTCGCGACCTTCGCCGGGATCTACTTCTGGTTCCCGAAGATCACCGGCCGGATGATGGACGAGAAGCTCGGGAAGTGGCACTTCTGGACCACGTTCATCGGCTTCCACACCACGTTCCTGGTCCAGCACTGGCTGGGCGCGGAAGGCATGCCGCGGCGTTACGCGGACTATCTGGCCAGCGACGGGTTCACCACGCTGAACACGATCTCCACGATCGGCGCGTACATCCTTGGTGCGTCCACGCTGCCGTTCATCTGGAACGTGTTCAAGAGCTACCGGTACGGCGAGATCGTCACGGTCGACGACCCGTGGGGCTACGGCAACTCGCTCGAGTGGGCCACGTCCTGCCCGCCGCCGCGGCACAACTTCACCGAACTGCCCCGGATCCGCTCCGAGCGGCCGGCGTTCGAACTGCACTACCCGCACATGGTCGAACGCCTCCACGCGGAAGGCGAGATCGGCTTCTTCGGCAAGGCCAAGCACGTCGGGGCCCCGTCGCAGAAGCTCGTGGACGCCACCATGCCGGGCGACCACAGCAAGGACAACGCGAGCGAGCAGTAACCAGCGCTCGCAGGATGTGCCCGGCGCGTGCCCGGTCGAGGTTTCTCTCGGCCGGGCACGCGCCGTTTTTGCGCCCGGAATGCCGTGGCTGGAATCGGCGTGAAAGGCCCCCGAGGACCGGGCTGGGCCGCCAGACCTAGCCCGAGCACCGTTCGCGCGGCCGGTCCGCTGCCGCTCGGCCTGCTCTCGTCAGAGACCTCTCGGCGGCCCGAGTCGCCCGCCTGCTGCCGCTGAGGACCGCCCGTGGACTCTTAGCCGTCCGGCCGCGCGCACCCGACCCCGCCGCTCAACCCGGCCTCATCCGACCCGCCCTCAGCGCCGTTCATCGCCCGTTCGTGGCACCGGCGGTGTGAAGCACGGCACGGGGGCGTTCTGCCCGCCGCCGCTGGAGGCCAGACTGGGCGTGCCGACTCGCCGTGGCCTAAGCGTCGGTGCCGAGACGAACGAGGGATACCGAACCAGTGAGCCAGACTCCCGTCCTCATCACCACGACCGGTCCGGACAAGCCCGGGGTCTCGTCCGTGCTGTTCGCCGTGCTCACCCGGCACGACGTGGACGTGCTCGACATCGAGCAGGTGGTCATCCGCGGGCAGCTCGTGCTCGGCGTGCTCGCCGGCGTCTACCGCGACCCGGAGGGGCTCCAGGAGTCCGTCGAGCAGGCGATGGCGACCGTCGGCATGGAGGTCGAGGTCCGGATCGGCGACGCGATCGGCGCGGACCCGTTCGCGCTCGGCCGGCGCGATTCGTCGCACGTGCTCGTCCTGCTCGGGCGTCCGGTGACCGCGCGGGCGTTCTCCGAGATCGCGCGGCGGCTGGCGGGCGTCGGGGCGAACATCGACTCGATCCGCAGCGTCGCCGACTACCCGGTGACCGGGCTCGAGCTGTACGTCTCGGTGCGCGAAGACACCGAGGAAACGGACGCCGAACTGCGGTCCATGCTGGCCGACGCGGCGTCCGAGGCCAACATTGACGTCGCCGTCGAGCGCGCGGGCATCACGCGCCGGGCGAAGCGGCTGGTGGTCTTCGACGTCGACTCCACGCTCGTGCAGGGCGAGGTCATCGAGATGCTCGGCGCGTACGCCGGGGTCGAGGAGCAGGTCCGCGAGATCACCGAGGCGGCGATGCGCGGCGAGCTGAACTTCGCCGAGTCGCTGGAGCGGCGCGTTTCGCTGCTGGCCGGGCTGCCCGCCAGCGTGATGGACGAGGTCGCGGCGAAGCTCGAGCTGACCCCGGGGGCGCGCACGACCGTCCGCACGCTCAAGCGCATGGGCTTCCGCTGCGGCGTCGTCTCCGGCGGGTTTACCCAGGTCATCGACCATCTCGTGGACGACCTCGGCCTCGACTTCGCGGCGGCCAACGAGCTGGAGGTCGTCGACGGCAAGCTCACCGGCCGCGTGATCGGCGACATCGTGGACCGGGCGGGCAAGGCGACCGCGCTGCGCCGGTTCGCCGGCGAGTACGGGATCCCGCTGGGCGCGTGCGTCGCGGTCGGGGACGGGGCCAACGACATCGACATGCTGGCTGCGGCCGGCATGGGCGTCGCGTTCAACGCCAAGCCCGCGCTGCGCGAGGTCGCCGACACCGCGCTCTCGCACCCGTATCTCGACGCGGTGCTGTTCGTCCTCGGCGTCACGCGCGCCGAGGTCGAGGCGGCGGACGCGGCCGACGGACTCGAACTGGCCCGCCCGTGAACCCTCTGCTCGAACCGCTGCGCGCCCGGTATGCCTCGTGGCTCGGGCTGCCCGCCGAGGACACCTCGGACACGTCCGACGAGAACCCGGACGAGGTCCGCGCGATGCCGATCATCCTGCGGATCGAACGCGCCGAACCGCCGGGCCGCACCGCGCTGCTCGAAGCGGCGGCCGCGGCGGCACTGGCGGTGTGCCTGGACGACCGCGTCCAGCCCGGCGGCGAATGGGCCGAGCCGGTGCACGCGTGGCTCGACAATCGCATCCGGAAGGTCGCGCGCCGGGCTCGTGGCGCGCACTGGCAGGCGGTGCTCGACCAGCCGGGAATCACGATCGAGGTGGACGGCGCGGAGGCGCGGGCGCTCGTGCCCGGGCTGGTCAGGCAGGCCCCGAAAGAGGTCTCGCGACTGCAGATCTCCGGCAGCGAACTGCCCGCCGACACGCCCGGCCCGGCCCCGGCGGACGTCCCGTTGGTGATGCTGAACCCGGACGTCCCGATGACCGTCGGCAAGGCGTCCGCGCAGGTCGGGCACGCCACGATGACCCTCGCGGCACTGCTGCCGGACGACGAACTGGCGGCCTGGGCGGCGAAGGACTACCGGGTCGCGGTCCGCACGCCCAGCCCGGCCCGGTGGAAGGAGCTGTGCCCGGTCGAGGACCCGGAGGCGGGCTGGCGGGACAACCGCGTCATCGCCGTCCGCGACGCGGGATTCACCGAGGTCGATCCCGGCACGATCACCGTGCTGGCGCAGCAGCCCGGAACATCGGCGTGACCCGCGCCGCCAGCGCCAATGCAGTGACCCGACGGGTGGAAAGGCGTCTCGGATGACCTTGGAAGTACAGCGCGAAGGCACGCACAGTTTCGTAGGCCGCAACGAGCGCGGCGCGGAAGTACGGCTGGGCCGGGCCGGCGCGGAGGGCGCGTTCTCCCCGGCGGAACTGCTGCAGATCGCGGCGGCGGGCTGCTCCGCGGTGACGGCGGAACAGCTGATCACGCGGCGGGTGGGCGAGGACTCGAAGTTCCGGGTCTCCGTGACCGCCGACCGGCGCGAGGGAGCCTCGGAACTGGACGCGGTGCACGTCGCGTTCGACGTCGACGTGTCGGCGCTGGACGAAACCCAGCGGGAGGCGCTGGCGGGCGCGGTGGACCGGGCGATCGAGCGGCTGTGCACGGTGAGCCGGACGCTGAAGAAGGCGATTCCGGTGACGGAGACTTTCCCGACCGCCTGAGCCCCCGTGGCGGGCCGCCGAATCGCGCTAGTGGGCGCTTAGTGGCAAGGATGTCAGGCCGCGACGGCGGTTCGTGAGTCGCGCAGTCAAGCGGCCGACGAAGGTCTGCGGTGGAGCGGCGCGGAAGGTCATTCCTGCCGGGCCGCCACCGAGCCGCTCCCGCCGACCGCAGCAGAGCCGCTGAAACCGAAACCCGCGGAGCGCCGATCCTTGTCCAGCAAGGCTTCCCGGCCGGGTCGCTTTCAGCAGAAGCAACCCGGCGTCGAGCTGATCCGGCTCAGCTTTGCCACACCACGTACGCCTGGTCGGCGTCCGTGGTCATCGCCTCGATGAACTTCTCGTTGTCGAAGCCGGGCAAGGTCTGCAGGCGTTCGATGAGGGCGTCCGCGGCCGGGTCGCCGCTCGGGACCGCGGTGCCTTTGCCGTCGTTGCCGACCAGCATGAAGAAGACGTCTTCGTTCCAGGGGCCGTCCGGGATGACTCTCACCATGACGGATTGCAGGTCCGACCACGTCACAGCTTCTTCGCTGCCATCGGCGAGCCGGCGCCGGACCCCGGTGTCGTCAACACTGACGGTCCGGGATTGGGCGCTGGACGAATCCTGGGTCAACGGTGCTCCCTGTCGTGTTCGTTCCACTCACCGTACCCGCCTGTCCGGTTCGCTCGGTCAGGCGGGCGCGGCCGCGTCGAGGCGCTTCAGTGCGTCGCGTGCGACCTGCGGATCTGTTGTCGGCCAGAACGGCGGCAGCGACGCGCGCAGGAAACCGCCGTAGCGGGCGGTGGCCAGCCGGGAATCCAGTACGGCCACTACGCCGCGGTCGGTGACCGAGCGGTGCAGCCGTCCGGTGCCCTGTGCCAGCAGCAACGCGGCGTGCGTCGCGGCGACGGTGAGGAATCCGTTGCCGCCTCGGGCTTCCACCGCGCGCTGGCGTGCGGAGGACACCGGATCGTCCGGACGGGGGAACGGGATCCGGTCCACCACCACGAGCTGCAGCGACGGCCCGGGCACGTCCACGCCCTGCCACAGCGTGAGCGTGCCGAACAGGCAGGTGCGCGCGTCTTCGGCGAATTGCCGCACCAGCAACGGCGTGGCGTCGTCGCCCTGGCAGAGGATCGGGTGGTCGAGCCGTTCCCGCATGGCCTCCGCGGCCTGTTTCGCCGCGCGCATCGAGGAGAACAGGCCCAGCGTACGGCCGCCCGCGGCTTCGACCAGTCCGGCCAGTTCGTCCATTGTGGACTCGGCGAGTCCGTCGCGGCCGGGTGGTGGCAGGTGCTTGGCGAGGTAGAGGATGCCGTTGCGGCGGTGGTCGAACGGCGAGCCGACGTCCAGCCCGGTCCATTTCGGGCCGCTGTCCTCGTCCGACGGGGCTTCCTTGTCGGTGGCCGTGCCCGGCGACTTCACCACGCGCGGGCCGCTCGGCGGGAGGCCCCATTGCCGTGCCATCGTGTCGAATTCGCCGCCGAGGGTGAGCGTCGCCGAGGTCAGCACGGTGGTGTGCTGGTTGAACACGCGCTCCCGCAACAGCCCCGCGACGCCCAGCGGCGCGACCTTCAACGCGGGCGGACGCGGGTTCGCCGAATACTTGTCGCCGGTCAGCCAGACGACGTCGCGTTGGTGCGCCAGATCCTCGTCGTACGCGTCGAGCAGCCGCACCGCGGTGTCGTGCACTTCTTCGAGCAGCGACCGCGCCAGCTTGCGCGCGGTGGCCTCGCCGACGTCTTCCTTGCGATCCGAGCCCAGCGCGGTGAGGCATTCCTTCGCCGCGTCGCGCACCGCCGGGATCGCGCCCTGCAACGGGCGGGGCAGCGCGTCGAGCCTTCCGGCCGGGATGTCGTCGAGGATCAGCGCGAGGCCGTCGGAAGACTCCAGCAGCCGGTCCGCGATGCCCGCGTCCATGAGCTTTCCGCAGCGCCTCGCGGCGGCCGACACCATGGCGCTGGTGAGTTCGCCGGTCGCGACCGAGGTGACCCGGTCGACCAGGTCGTGCGCCTCGTCGATGATCACCAGGTCGTGGTCCGGCAGCACCTGGTAGCCCTGCAACGCGTCGATGGCCAGCAGCGCGTGGTTGGTGACCACGACATCGGCGCGCCCCGCTTCGGCTCGCGCGCGTTCGGCGAAGCAATCGGTGCCGACCGGGCACTTCGCGGCGCCGAGACATTCCCTTGCGGTGACGGAAACCTGCCGCCACGCCTGGTCGGACACGCCGGGCACCAGCTCGTCGCGGTCGCCGGTTTCGGTGTCCGACGTCCACTCGTGCAGCCGCGTGACTTCCTTGCCCAGCCGGGACACCGCGAACGGGTCGAACAGCTGCGCGTCCTCGGGCTCGTCGGCCGGACCGGTGTCGAGCCGGTGCAGGCACAGGTAGTTGCGGCGGCCCTTGAGGATCGCGAAAGTCGGTTCGCGCCCGAGCGGCTTCTTGAGCGCCTTCGCCAGGCGCGGGAGATCACGGTCGACCAGCTGGCGCTGCAACGCGATGGTGGCCGTGGAGACGACGACGGTGGTGTCTTTCTCCACCGCGTGCCGGATCGCGGGCACGAGGTACGCCAGCGATTTGCCGGTGCCCGTTCCCGCTTGCACGGCGAGGTGTTCGCCGGTGCGGATGGCGTGGCCGACGGCATCGGCCATCTTCACCTGGCCGGGGCGTTCAGCGCCGCCGACGGACTCCACCGCGTGGGTGAGGAGTTCGAGGACGCCGGGGAAATCGGTTCGGGCGGGCACAGCGAGACACGATAGCCGCCAGGTCCGACAGGATCTTCGATCCGGCGCGAACGGACCCCTCGCGCCGGATCGAAGCTCCCGGAAATCCGGCTCAGTCTTCCTTGCGGAAGCGCGAAACCGCGGTCCACGCGAGCGGCAGCACGCTGGCCGCGACCACGGTCTTCAGCACGTCACCGATGAGAAACGGCGTGACGCCCTTGTCGAAAGCGGTGGCGAGATCGAAGCCGGTGGCGGCCATCAGCCACGGCACGCCGAAGGCGTAGATCGCGACATTGCCGAGCACCATGGTCCCCGCCATGCGCAGCGGGGTGCGGTCGCCGCCGCGGCGGGCGAGCGCGCCCACGAGCGCGCCGGCGAACACGAAGCCGACGATGTAACCCGCCGAGGCCCCGGACAGCCCGGAGGTCCCGCCCTGGAACCACGGCACGCCGGCCGCGCCGACGAGCAAGTACAGCAGCATCGAAGCCGCACCGCGGCGCATGCCGAGCGTCGCGCCGACGAGCAGCGCGGCGAAGGTCTGGCCGGTCATCGGCACCGGCGTGCCCGGAAGCGGGATGACCAGCTGCGCGGCCGCGCCGGTGAGCACGGCGCCGCCGGCGACCAGCGCCAGGTCGCGCACCAGGGTGCCGGGCACGAGGTCGGCCAGCACCTGACGGCGGGCCGGGAGAGACAGTGACGACACGGGACCTCCAACCACGGAAAACGGACGTCCGGGCAGGTTATCGTCGAGCGAGGCGGCGGAACGAGACAAGTTGCGTTCCTCACCACCCCTGTCTTCCGCCACACGTCCGGGTGAGCTGCGACCGTCGACGTTTGGGACCCCTGCCGCGCTGCCGATGTCGAAGCACGGGCGAAGGGAGACAGGGCGAATGCGCGGACGGATCCTGCTGGTCACCGGGGTTTTCCTAGCGACGGCGCCAGCGGTGGCGCACGCCGATCCGCCGACCTCCACCGGCTGGGGCTCGGCAGGCAGCCTCGACGTGCTGGTGGACCACGAACACGTCGTCACCGGCGAACTGGCCCGGTGCGACGCCGACGGACCGGCCTCCGCGCGCACCCCCGGCGGCGCGGCCGGCGACGTCGCGGTGTTCGGCTTCGGCGGCACCACCTGCGAACGGAAGGGCCCGGTCGCGGACGTGAAGACCGGCGGGCAACGGTTCGAATCCGACCTGCTCACCCGGTACGGCGGGCCGGAGCTGAAGGTCCGCACGTACTCGGTCGGCTGCGCCACCACGACCGATTCGGGCAGCACCGGTTCGATGTCGATCGGCGAGGTCTCCGGCTTCACCGTGCCGTCGTCGATCCCGGCGAACTACCGCGTCACGATCCCCGGCGGCGCGGCGGGCACTGCGCTGGCCACGATCACGCTGAACGAGACCGTGACGCCGCAGCCCGCCGACGGCAGCCTGGTCACGCACGCGGTGCACGTGAAGCTGTTCCCGCAAGGCGGTCCGGCGAGCGGGGACATCTACCTCGGCACCGCGGCGTGCAACCCGTACGGCAAGGGCGGCGTGCCCCAGCAATAACCGATCAGGCGGGCGGCAGGGCGGGCGTGCCGGTGTAGCGCACCCCCGCCTCGTCGAAGTCCTTCAGCGTCGCGTCCACCGTCGGCTGCGAGCCGCCGACGGTCAGGTCCAGCAGCACCTGCACGTTGAACCCGGCGCCCGCGGCGTCGAGGGCGGTGGCGCGCACGCAGAAGTCCGTCGCGATGCCGACGACGTCGACGTCGGTCACCTCGTGCGCGCGAAGCCATTCCTCGAGCGTTTTGCCGTCGCCGGACTTGCCCTCGAAACCGGAGTACGCGGCGGTGTACTCGCCCTTCGAGAACACTGCCTCGACCGGCACCACGTCCAGCGCCGAGTGGAACGACGCGCCCGCCGTGCCCGCGACGCAGTGCGGCGGCCAGCTGGTGTTGAAGTCGGGCGTGTCGCTGAAGTGGTCGCCCGGGTCGATGTGGTGGTCGCGGGTGGCGACGATGTGCGTGTAGCCGCCCTCGGCCATCTTCTGCGAGATGGCCGCCGCGGCAGCCGCCCCGCCCGGCAGGCCGAGCGAGCCTCCCTCGCAGAAGTCGTTCTGCACATCCACCACGATCAGCGCGGTTCCCATGGTCGGCTCCCTACAGAAAAGTCGTCGGTATCGCGGGCTCGCCGTGCGAGAGCTTGAGGCCCTCCCACGGCAGGCTCACCTGCGCGCGCCGCAACCGGGCCCGCGCGTCGTCCAGTGTGGGCAGATCCTCCACCGGCGCGCCATCTCGCACCAGAGGAATCTGCAGGTCGAGATCGTTCTCGCCGGGTTCCGGGCGGCCGCTCGCGGCGGTCCAGACCACTTCCTCGACCGCGGTCCCGGTGCTGCGGTGGCGGCGCAGCGCGTGCTTGCGCCCGCCGCGGGATTCCTTGTGCGCACTGCGTTTCGCGACCGGGCGGCCGTCGACCTCGACCAGCTTGTACACCATCCCGGCGGTCGGCGCGCCGGATCCGGTGACCACCGAGGTGCCGACGCCGTACGCGTCCACCGGCTCCGCGCGCAGCGCCGCGATCGCGTGCTCGTCGAGGTCGCCGGACACCACGATCCGGGTGTCCTTCGCGCCGAGCGAGTCGAGCTGGTCGCGGGCCTTGCGGGCGAGCGGGCCGACGTCGCCGGAGTCGATCCGGATCGCGCCCAGCTCCGGGCCGGCGACGCGCACGGCCGCCTCGATGCCCGCGGTGATGTCGTAGGTGTCCACCAGAAGCGTGGTGTCCGGACCCATTTTGCTGACCTGGGCGCGGAACGCGGCTTCCTCGCTGTCGTGCAGCAGCATGAAGGCGTGCGCGACGGTGCCGCGGGTGGGGATCCCGTAGCGGCGGCCCGCCTCGAGGTTCGACGTGGTGGCGAATCCGGCCAGGTAGGAGGCGCGCGCGGCGGCGACCGCGGCGTACTCGTGCGTGCGCCGTCCGCCCATCTCGATGATCGGCCTGCCGTGCGCCGCGCCGGACATCCGCGCCGCCGCCGAAGCGATCGCGCTGTCGTGGTTGAGGATCGACAGCACCACCGTCTCCAGCACCACCGCTTCGGCGAAACTGCCGGTCACGGTCAGGATCGGCGAACCGGGGAAGTACAGGTCGCCTTCGCGGTAGCCGTCGATGTCGCCGCGGAACTCGTAGTCGGCCAGCCACGCCAGCGTTTCCGGGTCGACGACCGCGGTCTGCTCCAGCATGGCCAGTTCGGCGTCGGTGAACCGGAAGTCGGCGATCGCGTCGAGCACGCGCGCGGTGCCCGCGACGACGCCGTAGCGGCGGCCGTCGGGAAGCCTGCGCGCGAAGACCTCGAACACGCACGGCCGGTCGGCCGTCCCGTCCGCGAGCGCGCTCGCCAGCATGGTCAGCTCGTAATGGTCGGTGAGCAGCGCCGTGCTGGCGCTGGTGACCGGCTCGGGGGAACCCATGGGAGCAGCCTATTCACTCACATGGACGGACCTGGCGCGGCGTACCGGGATGGCCCCGTGACACCATGGTGTGCATGTCCACGCCTGTCGCATCCGAACAGACGCAGGTCGATCCACTCGGGGCCGAGCTGGCCGAATCCGACCAGCCCTGGCGGACGATCGTCTGGAACGATCCGGTCAACCTGATGTCGTACGTGACGTACGTCTTCCAGAAGCTGTTCGGCTACAGCCGGGACCACGCCACGAAGCTGATGCTCGACGTGCACAACAAGGGCAGGGCGATCGTGTCGTCCGGTTCGAAGGAGAAGGTGGAGACCGACGTGGCGAAGCTGCACGCGGCGGGCCTGTGGGCGACCATGGAACAGCCCTCGTGAAGGCCTGGCGGCGCAAGGGGGACGCCATCCTCGCCGGGTTCGAACAGCAGGAGGCCGCGGTGCTGCGCGGGCTGGTCGGGCAGCTCGAGGACATGCTCACCGCGCGGGCCGAGGAGGCCCCGCAGGACGAACTGGCCGAGCTGACCGGGATCCGCACCGGGCCCGCCGAATCGCCGGACGACCCGGTGCTGTCGCGGCTGCTGCCGGACTTCCACCGGCTCGACCCGGACAACCCGAGCCGCGAGGACCTCGATTCGGCGGCGGCGATGCGGTCGCTGCACGAACCGGAGCTGCTGGAGAAGAAGGTCGGCGTCGCGAAGATCGTGCTGGACACGCTCCCGCGCGACGGCGGTTCGGTGAAGCTGAGCTTCGAGCAGGCCGACGCCTGGCTCGGCGCGCTGAACGACGTCCGGCTGGCGCTGGGCACGGCGCTCGACGTCACCGAGGACATGCCGGACGAGCTGCCGGAAGACGACCCCCGCGCACCCCATCTCGGCGTCTACCATTGGCTGACATGGGTGCAGGAGACGCTGATCCAAGCGCTGACCGCCTGACCGGCGGGAAAATCACCGACGTTCCCGGCGTTCTCGTAGGCCATCACGAACGGCTCGGCGACGGCTGGGCGAGCGGAACCACTGTCGTGCTCGTGCCGGACGGGGCGACCGGCGCGGTCGACCAGCGCGGCGGCGCGCCCGGCACTCGCGAAACCAACCTGCTGGAGCCGGAAAACCTGGTACAGCAGGTGAATGCGGTCTGCCTGTCCGGCGGAAGCGCCTACGGGCTCGCGGCGGCGGACGGCGTGATGCGGTGGCTTTCCGAGCGGAACTACGGGTTTCCCGTTGGCGCGCAGCCGTATGAGGTGGTGCCGATCGTGCCCGCGGCGGTGCTGTTCGACTTGCCGCGCAGCGCGTGGGGCAATCGGCCGGACGCCGATTTCGGTTACGCCGCTTGCGAAGCCGCCGGAGAGACCTTCGCGATGGGCACTGTCGGCGCGGGCTCCGGTGCTGTCGTCGGTTCGCTCAAGGGCGGCATCGGGACGGCGAGCGAGGTCGTCGGCGACATGACGGTCGGCGCGATCGCGGCGGTGAACGCGGCGGGCCAGGCCGTGGATTTCGCGACGGGGCGGGCTTTTGCCGCTGATCACGAGGTGGACGGCGAGTTCGGCGTCCGCTGGCCGGATCGGCCCGGCGAGGTGCCGGGGCAGCGGACCGATCTGAACACCACGATCGGTGTGGTGGCTTGTGATGCGGCGCTGACGAAGGCAGAGGCACGCCGGTTGACGGTCGCCGCGCAGGACGGATTGGCGCGCGCGGTGCGTCCGGCGCACTCGATGTTCGACGGCGACACCGTGTTCGCGCTGGCGACGGGCGCGCAGCAGTTGCCAGGGGAGCCCGGGTCGTTTGCCGTGGCGGCGCGAGCGGGCGCACTGGACGCCTTGTGCTCGGCGGCGGCGCGGGTGTTCGCGCGGGCGATGGTGCACGGACTGCTGGCGGCGACTTCCGCGGCCGGCATCCCGGCTTATCGGGATGTGTGGCCGGAGGCGCTGACGGTCAGAACGGGTCCTTAGGGAGCGCGTCCTCGCTCCGCTCGAGGTCGGCGGCGCGCACGGTGGCCACGTACTCGTCGTCGATCTCCAGCACCAGGCCGCCGAACGACACCGTCGGCCCGAGCGAGGGATGCAGGTCCACCGGGCCCAGTTCGGTCGAGCGCGGCAAGTGCGCCCACACCGAAACCGGCCTCCACCGGCGGAAAGTGCTGCAGGCGAGCACCGTCACGTGCCGGTCGGTGACCACGACGACGAAGTTCCGGTGCGCGGCCATCATCGAAACCATCAGCGATGTGGCGGGGAACACGTACTGGACGACGTCCCCTTCGGCCAGCAGGCCACGGCAGCGTTCGCGGATCTTCGACGACACCGGCATCCCGTTATTGTGCCCTGACCTGCGGATGAGCGGTAGCTCTCACAGTGTGGACTCGTTCGGTCCACGAACTAAGATGTCCGTGTGCTCCGGATCCGCCGTGAACTCGTCGACGAGATCGTCGCCCACGCCCGCCGTGACCACCCCGACGAAGCGTGCGGGGTGGTGGCCGGTCCTGCCGGCTCGGACCGCCCCGAGCGGTTCATCCCGATGCTGAACGCGGCCCGCTCGCCGACGTTCTACGAGTTCGACTCGGGCGACCTGCTCAAGCTGTACCGCGAGATGGACGCGAACGACGAGGTCCCGGTGGTCATCTACCACTCGCACACCGCGACCGAGGCCTATCCGTCGCGCACCGACGCGAACATCGCCGCCGAACCCGACGCGCACTACGTGCTCGTCTCGACAAGAGAGCCCGATTCGCACGAGTTCCGCTCGTACCGGATCGTGGACGCCGAGATCACCGAGGAGCCGGTCGAGATCCTCGACTGAACTCTCGCGGAATAAAGCGCGGCGTCCGATACGTCAGCGTGTAGGAACCCACCCGGAGGTAGAAAACCATGGCCGTGACCGTGTCCATCCCGACCATCCTGCGCACCCACACCGGCGGCGAGAAGTCCGTCGAGGCGTCGGGCAAGACTGTCCTCGAGATCATCGACGACGTCGAGTCGCGGCACGCCGGGCTGAAGGCGCGCCTGGTCAAGGAGGAGAAGCTGCACCGCTTCATCAACGTCTACGTCAACGACGAGGACGTGCGCTTCTCCGGCGGGCTCGACGCCGAGGTCAAGGACGGCGACACCCTGACCATCCTGCCCGCCGTCGCGGGCGGCGCGCGCTGAGCCGATGACCCGCTACGAGTCCCTCCTCGACGCGCTCGGCGGCACGCCGCTCGTCGGCCTGCCCCGCCTGTCGCCCACCGACGAGGTGCGGCTGTGGGCGAAGCTCGAGGACCGCAACCCGACCGGCTCGATCAAGGACCGGCCCGCGCTGGCCATGATCGAGGCCGCGGAGCGGGACGGCATCCTGCGGCGCGGGTCCACGATCCTCGAGCCGACCTCGGGCAACACCGGGATTTCGCTGGCCATGGCCGCGAAGCTCAAGGGCTACGGCCTGGTCTGCGTGATGCCGGAGAACACCTCGGCCGAACGCAAGCAGCTGCTGCAGGCGTACGGCGCGCGGATCGTGTTCTCGCCGGCCGCGGGCGGCTCGAACGAGGCCGTGCGGCGGGCCAAGGAGCTGGCGAAGCAGAACCCCGACTGGGTGATGCTCTACCAGTACGGCAACCCGGCCAACGCGGACGCGCACTATCGCGGGACCGGGCCGGAACTACTGAAGGACCTGCCGACGCTGACGCATTTCGTCGGCGGCCTCGGGACGACCGGGACGCTGGTCGGGGTCGGCCGGTACCTGCACGAGCACAAGCCGGACGTCCAGGTCATCGCGGCCGAGCCCCGGTACGGCGAGCTGGTGTACGGCCTGCGCAATCTCGACGAGGGGTTCGTGCCGGAGCTGTACGACGAAAGTGTGCTCAACGGACGCTATTCGGTGGGAGCGTACGACGCTCTCCGGCGGACGCGGGAGCTGCTGGAGCACGAGGGCATTTTCGCCGGGATCTCCACCGGAGCGGTGCTGCACGCCGCGCTCGGGGTCGCGGAGAAAGCCGCGGCCCGCGGCGAGAAGGCGGACGTGGCTTTCGTGGTCGCGGACGCCGGCTGGAAGTACCTGTCGACCGGCGCGTATTCCGGGTCGCTGGACGAAGCGGCAGAACGGCTTGACGGTCAGCTCTGGGCCTGACCTAGCGCTCGTGAGGGGAGCCCGGCCGGGTTCCCCTCACGGCAGCAATCCCTTGACGAGCGCGCGCACGCCTCGTTCGTAATTGTCTTGTGCGGTAAGGGTTTCCCAGCGCGGGCCAATCTGGGCGAGCGTCGGGAATTCCGTCGCGTCCAGTTCCGCGAAGACTCGCTGGCGGTAGGTGTCGCCGCCCTGGTCGCGCCGTCGCGCGGCGGCCGCGCGTGAGCTGATCTCGCCGAGCGTGTAGTGCCACACCGCTCGGTAGACCTCCGCCGCCGCCTCGATCGGCAGCCCGGCTTTTCCCGCCGCCGCAACGATTTTCTCCGGATACCACAGCCCGCCGACCGACAGCAGGTCGTCGGAGCGCAGCACTTCCACGATCCACGGGCAGTTCGCCAGCCCGTCCCGCATCGCCGTCGCGACCGCCACGATCCGGTCGCACGGTTCCTCGGGGAGGTTCTCCGGCCGAGGCATTTCCCGGTGCGCGTAGTCGTCGAGCAGCAGAAGAAGCAGCCCCTCTTTGTCGCGCACGTGGTGATACAGCGCCATCGCCGTGCTGCCGACCTCCCGGGCGAGGCGGCGCATGGTCAGCGCGTCGACGCCTTCGGAGTCGATGACCCGGTGTGCGGCGGCCACGATGTCGGCCTTGGAGATCTTCGGCGGTCGGCCGGTGCGCGCTGGCATGCCGCCATGCTACTTTTTATACATGTACAAAAACTACTGGGGGACGGTCGCCGCGCTGGCGTTCGCGGTGGCGGTCGGGACTTTGCAGATGACTGTGGTGGTGCCGTTGCTGCCGCAACTGCAGCTCAAGCTGGGGGTGCCGCTGAGTTCGGTGTCGTGGGCGCTGACCGCGGGGCTGCTGGCGGGCGCGGTCGCGATTCCGCTGGTCGCGCAGCTGGGCGACCTCTACGGCAGACGCACGATGTCGCTGGTCGTGCTCGCGTTGCTGGTCGGGGGATCGGTGCTGGGGGCGGTGGCGGAATCGTTGCCGCTGCTGGTTGTCGGCCGCATCCTGCAAGGGACGGCCGCGCCGTTGCTGCCGCTGGCGATCGGCCAGGTCAGGAACGTGCTGCCGCCGCGGTCGCTGCCGACCGCGATCGGCGTGCTGAGCGCGACGATCGGCGCGGGCAGCGGCGGCGGGATGATCCTCGCCGGGCTCGCCGGCGGCGATCACCGGCTGGTGTTCTGGGCGCTGGCGGCACTCGGCGTGGTGGCGTTCGCGCTGGTCGCCGCGGTCCGGGAGGATCGGACGGCCGAGGCCCGGAGCGGTTCGCCGGACCTGCTGGGCGCGGTGCTGGTGTCGGGATGGCTGATCTGCCTGCTGCTGGCGATCAGCAAGGGTTCCGAATGGGGCTGGGCGACCGTCGGGCTCCTGGTCGCGGCCGTCGTGCTGGCGGCGGTGTGGGTGGCGACGGCGCGGCGCACGAAGACGCCGTTGATTGAGATTCCGATGCTGCTGCACCGAAAAACGGTCGGCGCGACGGTGGCGTCGTTCCTGCTCGGGTTCGCTTTGTTCGCCACGATCATGACACTTTCCGCGTACGCGCAGGGGGTGCTCGGGGCGTCGGTGTTGCAGGTGGGGCTTTATCTCTTGCCGACGACGATCTTGATGCTCGTGGTTTCCGTGCTGGCCGGTGCGTTGATGCGCCGGTTCAGCGCGCCCGCCCTGGTCGCAGGCGGTTCGGCGGTGGTGCTGGTGGCTGCTCTGTGGCTGACGTTGCTGCCTGGCGACGGACTGGGTCTCTATGCCGTCGCAGCGGTGCTGGGGCTGGGCATCGGGCTCGGTTACGCCGCGCTGGGGACGATGGCGGTCGAGCACGTCGAGCCCGCGAAGACGGCCGCGGCGGGCGGGATCAACGCGCTGGTCCGGGTGGTGGGCAGCAGCCTCGCCGGAGCGGTCGGTGCGGTGGTGCTGTCGGCTGGCGGTCCGGGATGGAGCTTCGCGGTGGCGGCGGTGGCCGCGCTGCTTTCCGCCTTGTTCGCCGCGGCCTACGGAAACTTGCTGCGGAAGCCCGCAATGGTGTGACGGGCGGTCCGTGAAGGGACCCTTCACGACCGAGCCGCCGTCGGGAGGTCCGTGAAGGGCTCCTTGAGGGAATCAGATTCCCGGAAGGAGTCCTTCACGGACCGCGAGCCGGTGAGCCGCACCCGGAGCCCAAGTTCAGGGATTTCTCCCGAGGCCGTCCGCTCGTCCCCGACGTAGCCTGAGGTCGTGAGCACACTGCCTCCCCTCCCGCCGACATCGCCGCCGCCCGCTGCTGGCAGCGGCAAGCCGGTCGACGCCGCGAAGCGCATCCTGCCGCCCCATCCCAAGGCCGCGGCGTTCGTCGCGCTGGGGTTCGTGGCGGTGCTGTACCTCGTGGAACTGCTCGACGTGATCCTTCCCGGCGAGTTCACGCACGGCGGGATCCTGTCGCGGGAGGCGTCCAGTCTCGACGGCATCCTCTGGGCGCCGCTGCTGCACGCGGGCTGGTCGCACCTGTTCTCCAACACGGTGCCGGTGCTGGTCTTCTCGTTCCTCGCGATGGCGGCGGGCATCGGCCGGTTCGCCGTGGTCACCGCGATCATCTGGCTGGTTTCCGGGCTCGGCGTGTGGCTGGTCGGACCGTCGGGCGCCTACACCGTGGGCGCGTCCGGGCTCGCCTTCGGCTGGCTCGCGTACCTGCTGGTGCGCGGTCTGTTCCACCGGTCGCTCGCGCAGATCGCGGTCGCCGTCGTGCTGCTCGGCATCTGGAGCGGGATGCTCTGGGGCCTGCTGCCCGGCAATCCCGGCATCTCCTGGCAGGGCCACCTCTTCGGCGCGGTGGCCGGCATCCTCGCCGCGTGGCTGACCTCACGCGGGGAACGCGTCAAATCCCCGAAGAGCGAGCCGACGGCCCCGGGTAACCTCGGGATGTGAGTTCTCCAGGCGCGCCCATCGGTGTTTTCGATTCCGGCGTCGGCGGGCTCACCGTCGCACGCTCGATTCTCGAACTGCTGCCTGCCGAACAGCTGCGCTACGTCGGCGACACCGCGCGCAACCCGTACGGCCCGTTGCCCATCGCCACCGCTCGCGAGTACGCGTTGGCCGCTCTCGACGACATGGTCGAGAGCGGTGTGAAGGCATTGGTGATCGCGTGCAACACAGCGTCTGCAGCTTGCCTTCGCGACGCGCGTGAACGCTACGACGTACCTGTCATCGAAGTGGTCCTTCCGGCCGCGCGCCGCGCCGCAGTCGCCACGCACAGCGGACGCGTCGGTCTGATTGGCACGGAGGGCACTGTGCGTTCGAGGGCGTACGACGACGCCTTCGCCGCCGCGCCCGATGTACGCCTCACTAGCGTCGCCTGTCCGCGCTTCGTGGACTTCGTGGAGCGCGGCATCACTACCGGCCGACAGATCCTCGGTCTGGCACAGGGTTATCTGCAGCCGTTGCTCGAAGCCGAAGTCGACACGCTCATCCTCGGCTGCACGCACTATCCGCTGTTGTCCGGCGTGCTGCAGATCGTGATGGGGCAGGACGTCACGCTCGTCTCGAGCGCCGACGAAACCGCCAAGGACCTCTACCGCGTGCTGACCGAACTCGACCTGCTCGCCGAACGCGACGAGCCGCCGAAGCACGAGTTCCTCGCCACCGGTTCGCCGGAGCCGTTCGCCCGGTTGGCGCAGCGGTTCATGGGCTTCGCGCCGGGTGCGCTGGACCCGGTCAGCGCGTGACGCTGCGGCACCGCGCAGCGGAGTTAGGGTGACGGGGTGCGACTGACGATCCTCGGGTGTTCGGGCAGCATCCCCGGGCCGAACGCCGCCGCGTCCGGGTACCTCCTGGAGGCGGAGGGCTACCGGCTCGGTCTCGAGCTGGGCTCGGGCGCGTTCGCCCAATTGCAGACCGTGCTGGACCCGTTCGACCTGGACGCGCTGGTTCTGTCGCACCTGCACGCCGACCACTGCGCCGACGTCAACTCCCTCACCGTGCTTCGCCGCTACCACCCCGCGCCGCCGTACCCCGCGCGGCCGCGACGGTTGCCGCTGTACGCACCAGCAGACGCGCCTTCGCGCCTCGCGCACGCGTACGCAGCCGACGCGGCTGAACGAGCCGCCGTGGATCTGTCGGACGTGTACGAGTTCCACGAGCTGCGTGAAGAGCGGATCGTGATCGGTCCCTTCGACGTGACCGCTGTCGCCGTGTATCACCCGACGCCTGCATTTGGCCTACGCATCGCGTACGGCGGCACCATTCTCGCGTACACCGGCGACACCGGACTGTGCCGCGGCCTTGGTGAACTGGCTGACGGTGTCGATGTCCTGCTTTCGGAAGCGTCCTGGACCGATGCCGCCGACCGTCCGAAAGGCGTCCACCTCTCCGGGAAAGAGGCAGGTGAACTGGCCAAGGACGCCGGTGTCGGCCGTTTGCTGCTGACTCACGTCGCGCCGTGGACGGACCGCAATGCCGTCCTGGCCGAGGCCAGAGCGGTGTTCCCGGATGCCGAGCTGGTGACGCAGGGCGCGATCTACGACCTCTGATCGGAAAGTGTCAGAGGTACGTCCTAGAGTGCTCCCCGTGGTGAGAAAAGATGGCAGGAACGACGACCAGCTCCGCGAAGTGAAGCTCACCCGCGGGTTCCAGAAGTGGCCTGCCGGGTCGGTGCTCGTCGAGTTCGGCAACACCAGGGTGCTGTGCGCGGCAAGCGTGACCGAGGGCGTGCCGCGCTGGCGGGCCGGGTCCGGTCTCGGCTGGGTGACCGCGGAGTACGCGATGCTCCCGTCCGCGACCAACACCCGCAGCGACCGCGAAGCGGTCAAGGGCCGGATCGGCGGGCGGACGCACGAGATCTCCCGCCTGATCGGCCGCTCCCTGCGCGCGTGCATCGACCTGGCCGCGCTCGGCGAGAACACGATCGTCATCGACTGCGACGTGATCCAGGCGGACGGCGGCACCCGCACCGCCGCGGTCACCGGCGGGTACGTGGCCCTCGCGGACGCGATCACCTGGCTGGGCGCGGCGAACCGGCTCAACGACCCGCAGCCGCTGTCGTCCTCGGTGGCGGCGGTGAGCGTCGGCGTCGTGGACGGCCGGGTGCGCCTCGACCTGCCGTACGAGGAGGACTCGCGCGCCGAGGTCGACATGAACGTGGTCGCCACCGACGCCGGAACCCTCATCGAGGTCCAGGGCACCGGCGAGGGAGCCACCTTCGCGCGGTCCACTTTGGACACCATGCTCGACCTGGCGCTGGGCGGCTGCGCGGAACTGACCCGGCTGCAGAACGAAGCGCTGGCACTGCCGTACCCGGGCGAGCTGCCGGAACCGCGGCCGGACAAGAAGAAGGGCCAGAAGTGACCAAGCTGCTGCTGGCCACCCGGAACGCGAAGAAACTGGGCGAGCTGCGCCGGATCCTGGAGGCGGAAGGCATCCAGGGCATCGAGGTGCTCGGCCTGAATGACGTCGAGGAGTTCCCGGAAGCCCCGGAAACGGCCCCCGACTTCGAAGGCAACGCCGCGGCCAAAGCACGCGACGCCGTGGCCGCCACCGGATTGCCCGCCATCGCGGACGACTCGGGCCTCACCGTCGACGCGCTGAACGGCATGCCGGGCGTCCTGTCGGCCCGCTGGTCCGGCAAGCACGGCGACGACGAAGCGAACCTGAACCTGGTGCTGGCGCAGCTGACCGACACCCCGGACGAGCGCCGGGGCGCGGCCTTCGTCTGCGCCGCCGTACTGGCCCTTCCGTCCGGCGAGACCACCGCCGTCCGCGGCGACTGGCGCGGCACGCTGACGAGGGAAAAGCGCGGGACCAACGGTTTCGGCTACGACCCGATCTTCGTGCCGGAAAACGAAACGAAAACCAGCGCGGAACTGGCCCCGGCGGAAAAAGACGCCGTTTCGCACCGCGGGAAAGCGTTGCGCGCACTTCTGCCGGCCTTGCGGAAACTGGCCGACGCATAACCGCCGGGTCCGTCCCGGAGCCGCGCTGGTGGCTCCGGGATGGGACTCGGGCTAGTCTCGGCAAGCATGTGCGCCCATATCGTCCTTGCCGAAGACGATCCGAAACAAGCGGAACTGGTCCGCCGCTACCTCGAACACGAGCAGCACACCGTGATCGTCGCGCCCACCGGCGAGGCCGCACTGGCGGAAATCCGCGCGGCGGAACCCGATCTCCTGATCCTGGACGTCATGCTCCCCGGCATGAACGGGCTGACCGTCTGCCGGACCATCCGGGCCTCCTCCGACCTGCCGATCCTCATGCTCACGGCCCGTTCGACCGAGGACGACCTGCTCCAGGGCCTCGACCTGGGCGCGGACGATTACGTCACCAAGCCCTACAGCCCGCGCGAACTCATGGCGCGGGTCCGGACCCTGCTCCGCAGAACGAACTCGGCGAAAGACGGTCCGCTCAAAGTCGGCACGCTGACCGTCGACAAGGAAAGGCACGAGGTCGCGGTAAGCGGAAACCCGATCGAAACGACTCCGGGGGAATTCCGGATCCTGGAGATCATGGCCGCTCGGCCGGACCAGGTTTTCACCAGGGCGCAACTCCTGGAACATCTGCACGGCTTCGACCGCTACATCACGCAGCGCGCCATTGACGTGCACGTCATGAACCTCCGGAAGAAAATCGAAGCCAATCCGAGAAAACCCGCGAAACTCCTGACGGTTTACGGCGTCGGCTACAAACTGACCGCGAAGTCCGATGCCCCGTAGCCTCCTCTTCCGCCTCTTCGCGGTAACCGCCGCGATCGCGGTGTGCGCCATCGCCGCCACCGCCTGGCTGGCGTCCCGGACCACTTCCGGTGCCATCGAACGGGAACAGGGCCAGCTCTTCGCCGACGACGGCACGATCTACCAGGCCCTCCTCTCGTACGCGGCCACCCATCCCACGTGGTCCGGCGCGGCCAAGACCATCAACGACTACGCGGAGAAAACCGGCCGCAAAATCGTCCTGACCACCCCGCAGGGCAAGCTGATCGCCAGTTCCGAACACAACCCGGGCAAACTCCCGCCGCAGCCGTCCGCGGTCATCGACCCCTTGGCGGTCGACACCCGGCTGGGCATCAAATCCACCCCGGACCGCATCGACCCCGACGCGGTCGGCCCCTACCGGCTCCCCGCCGACGAACGCGAAGAGCTGCAGGAAATCGCCGACAAGGTCCTGTCCTGCACTCAGCGCAGAACCGGCCTGGGCAGCCTGGAAATCTCCCCGAGCGGCCACCCCCGGGTGATCGCGCCCGCGGGCACCGCCCAATGCGGCACCGCTCTCCTGGAACGCCCCACCGAGACCGAGCGAGCCGCCCTGGACAAGCTGTCCGGCCTGATCGACGCCTGCCTCGGCCGGAACGACAGCACGATCCCGGTAGCCAAACTGGGTCTCTTGTGGACCTTCGACGGCCCCGTCGTCCAAACCACCGACCAGACCATCACCAACTGCGTAACCTCGGCCCGCAAAGAGCAGCTGACCCCCTACGTCGCCCCCGCGGCCTGGCTCTACATCACCGAAAAGGGCACCGACCAGCCCCCGACCGGCTTCACCCTCTCCTCGGAAAACCGCACGAAACTGATCGCCGTCACCGCCGCGATCCTGCTGCTGACGGTCATCGTCACCGCACTGGCGTCGATCCGCCTGATCCGCCCCCTCCGCGCGTTGACCGGCGCGGCCCAACGCCTCAAAGCAGGCGAGACGGGCGCCCGGGTCCGCGTCAAAGGCAAGGACGAGATCGCCCGCCTGGCCACCGCGTTCAACGAGATGGCGCGGGCGAGGGAAGAACTGGAGAACGCCCGCAAGGCGATGGTCAGCGACGTCGCGCACGAACTGCGCACTCCGCTGTCCACGATCCGAGGCTGGCTGGAAGCGGCGCAAGACGGCATCAGCCAGCTCGACGACGACCTGGTCGCCTCCCTGCTGGAAGAAGCCGTCCACTTGCAACACATCGTGGACGACCTGCAAGACCTGGCTCTGGCCGACGCGGGTGCGCTGCGCGTGCACCCCGAACCCATCGACGCCAACACCCTGCTGACCCACTTGGCCGCCGCGCACGCGCCGCGCGCCGAATCCGCCGACGTCCGTCTTTCGGTCCCGCCCATGGAAAACCCCGCCATCACGGCGGATCCAGTGCGCTTGCGCCAAGCCCTGGACAACCTGGTCTCGAACGCCATCCGCCACACCCCGCCCGGCGGCTCGGTAACCGTCACCGCGAGGCAAGCCGAAAACGACGCGATTTTCGAAGTAACCGATACCGGAACCGGTATCGCCGCCGAAGATCTGCCCCGGGTTTTCGATCGTTTCTGGCGCGCGGATCCCTCCAGAAGCCGAGCGTCCGGCGGCAGCGGGCTAGGCCTGGCGATCGTCCGGAAATTAGCCGAAGCCCACGGCGGCGAAGTCACCGCCGCGAGCACGCCCGGGCGCGGCACCACCTTCACCCTGCGATTCCCGCGCGAGTAGCGCTGGCTGGCGGCTCTCGGCAATGCTGGCTGCGTGGAGTACGTGTCCCAGGTGCCGCGACCGCCGCTGGACGGCCTGATCGACGACATCTACTACCTGGCGGGCACGCCGCCGTACGCCCGGCTGACGCTGCCGCCGGCACCGTCGGCGCTGTTCATCGTCAACCTCGGGGCACCGTTCCGGATCCGCACCGGTCTCGAGACAGCCGAGTACGCCGACGGCTGCGTGATCACCATGCCCACCCGCGCCTACGAATTCGGCTATCCGCCCGGGACCCGCTCCGTCGGCGTGCACTTCAAACCGTGGGGGCTGGCGCCCTTCCTGCCGATGCCCGCCGCCGAACTGTGCGACCGGCCGGTGACGATTGAACAGGTCTGGGGCCGACCCGCCATCGCCGAACTGCGAGACCGCCTCGCCACGGCGACCGGCCCGCACGAAATGCTGGCGCTCCTCGAAGCCGAGCTGATGCGACGGCTGACCGAAACCACGGGGTTGGGCCTGGTCCGCCAGATGAGCAGCATCATCGCGGCCACTCGCGGCGCGGTGGCGATCGGCGGCCTGACCGAGGCAGCCGGGGTCAGCAGCACCCACCTGGCACAGCGGTTCAAGGCACTCGTCGGCGTCACCCCGAAACGGCTGGCCCGCACGCACCGCTTCACCGCCGCCGTGTTCGCGATCGATCCGGCAGGGCCGGTCGACTGGGGCGACCTGGCCGGTCGCGCGGGCTACTTCGACCAAGCCCACTTCGGTCACGAGTTCCGCGATTTCACCGGGTTCACGCCGACCCGGTACCTCGAAGTCCGGCGGCGGTTCCTGCGCGAACATCCCGGCCACACCTTGGACGGCTGGCCGCTGCCCGCCGATTGATTTCTTACAAGAGCGACCGCGCGCGACCCGCTAATTTGGGGCCACCTGAGGCAGAGGAGAACCCCCGTGGGCAAGGTCGTCATGTACAGCTCGGTGTCGGCGGACGGCTTCATCGCCGATGAAAACGACCAGCCCGGTCCGCTGTTCGACTGGCTGACCAGCGGCGACGTCCCGCTGGACGAGAGCGGCGTGCTGAAGGTATCGCAGGCCTCGTACGACTACACCCGTGCGTACTGGGACCAGATCGGCGTGACCGTCGCGGGCCGCCATGTCTTCGACCTGACCGACGGCTGGGACGGAAAACCGCCGAGCGGAATCGACCACGTGGTCGTCGTGACCCACCGCCCAGCACCCGAAGGCTGGGACCCCACGGCACCGTTCCGCTTCGTCGACGGCGTCAAGGCAGCCGTGGCCAAAGCACAAGAGCTGGCAGGCGACCGCATCGTGGAGATCGCCGCAGGCGACGTCGGCGGCCAGGCATTAGCCGCGGGCCTGGTTGACGAGGTGCGCATGGACGTGGTGCCGGTGGTTTTCGGATCAGGCAAACGCTACTTCGGCTCAGTCAACGCACAGCACCTGCTGGAGAACCCCGAGGTGGTCCAGGGCGACCGGGTGCTTCACCTGCGCTATCCAGTGCGTCGCTGACCGATCGCGCGGAGAGGCCAGCCCGGCCTCTCCGCGCTTCGGGAACTCATTCAGGCGGAGATCCCCAGATCCCGGATCAACTTCGCCACGTGCCCGGTCGCCCGCACGTTGTAGGCGGCCTTGGCGATCTTCCCCTCCGCGTCCACGATGAACGTGGACCGGATCACGCCCTGCACGATCCGCCCGTAATTCTTCTTCTCCCCGAACGCTCCCCACGCGGACAGCACTTCCTTGTCCACATCGGACAGCAGCGGGAACGTCAGCTTCTCCGCCTCGGCGAATTTGGCCAGCTTCTCCGGCTTGTCCGGCGAAATCCCCAGCACCTGGTACCCCGCGTCGTTCAGTTCCGCGAGGTTGTCCCGGAAATCGCAAGCCTGCTTGGTGCATCCCGGCGTGCTCGCGGCCGGGTAGAAGTACACCACCACGGCCTGGCCTCGGAAGTCGCTGAGCGAGACGTTCTTGCCGGTGCTGTCCGGCAGGGTGAATCCGGGCGCTTCGTCGCCCACGGCAAGTCGCTGGTCGGTCATGGGGACGAGAGTAATTCAGGCGTCTCCGCAATACGTGACGACGGCGGGCTCGCCCGTGCTCGGCCGCACCTGCACGGCCATCCGCGCACTCTCCGCCGGCACCGCGAAAGCCAGCGTGACCTGCGTAGACCGGCCCGGCATCAGGTCCTTGCCCGCGTCGGAAACGCCGCCGAGCCCCTGCGTGGCGTCCACGACCTGCTTCGCCGGCTTCCCGGCGACCGTCGCGGTGACCGAGAGCGCGGAAACGCGGTACGGGTCGGTGCCGTTGTTCGTGACCTGGATGTAGAACGCCGCCGCGCGGGCGCTGCGCGGATACGCCGCCGGGCTCGGCTGGAAGGACTGCGGGGCCGACAGCGAGACCGTGATCCCGCTGGCGAAGCGGTGGTTGGCGCCGAACTGCAGGTCGCCGGAGGCTTGCGCGGCCGCGGGCTGCGCCGCCGGGTTGCCTACGCCCATCGCGGCGGAGCCTTCCCGAGCGTTGACGCCGCCGCAGGCTGCCACGGAGAACAGCAGGCAGGCGGTCAACAACAGCTTCGGGGTGCGCGGGGGCGCCATCGCGGGGGTACTCCAGTCGGGGTGGGGCGGTGTGCCGTTCGGCGTAGTTGCCGGGCGGACCCGCTCCACTCTGGCGGCACTAATGCCGCCACGGTGCGGAAGACGCGGACCTGGTGTACACCCGTGGCCGATCCGTGATCGAAAGAGCACACCGGGTGACAGTCGTCACCCCGATGTCAACGGCCGGAGGTCGGGATTCAGACCGCGAACGCGAACAACAGGATGAACACCGCGACCCCCGCGCCCCAGGCGACCATGAGCCAGCCGAAGTCGCGCACCGGGTCGACCGCGCGGCTTTCCTCGCCGGGGATGTACACGCCGCGGTTTTCGAACCAGTCCGCGCATTTGCGCAGGATCCGCAGCGGATTGCGTTCCGGCACGGCCCACACCTCCCCGATGTCCGGGCCCAGCCTACGGGTTCGCGGGGGTTTCGCGGCCGTCGAGCCCGGCGATGCGCACGGCGAGTTCGACGAACGAGCGGACCAGCGGCGGCGCGGAGTCCTCGCGCCAGGCGACCACGAGCCGGCTCGGCGGGCAGCCGGCCAGCGGGACCGTCGTGACGCCCTCGGGAAACGAGTGCGCGAGCGGGGCCAACCCGACGGTTCCGTTCCACAGCACGGCTTGCAGGCATTCGTGCACTGTCCGCACGACCGGGCCGCCGGTGCCGCCGCCGCTCCAGAACGCCTGCCACTGCGGGTCGGTGCCGTCGGGAAACCGGAACCACGCCCGGTCGGCGAGCTCCTCCCGGCGCACCTCGGCGCGTCCGGCCAGCGGATCGTCCGCGCGCAGCACGACGCCCATCGGGTCGGAGCGCAGTACGCGCGTGCGGATTCCGGTGGTGTCGAACGGAATCCGGGTGAGCGCGACGTCCACGAGCCCGGCGCGCAGGCCGGTGGTCGGGTCGGTGAGATCGGCCTCGCGGACGCTGATCCGCACGCCCGGATGCCGTTCGCGGAACTCGCCGGCGAGCCGGATCCCGACCGGTTCCGAGCTGTCGGCGAGGGTGCCGAGCGTGAGCGTTCCCGGTCCGGCCGCGGCGGCGACCCGCGCGCGGACCTGGTCGGCTCCCGCCAGCAGGGTGCGGGCCTCGTCGTAGAGCGCGGTCCCGGCGGCGGTGAGCGCGACCCCGGACGGCGAACGCTCCAGCAGGATCGCGCCGAGGTCGGTTTCGAGCTGTTTGATCGCGCGGCTCAGCGGCGGCTGGGTCATGTGCAGCCGCGCCGCCGCCCGGCCGAAGTGGCGTTCCTCGGCGACCGCGACGAAGTACCGGAGCGAACGGAGATCCACAACCAGCGACAATACCCTTGCGGTATCGGAAAAAGCGGATCGGTCTTGGACACCGCGCGGGCGCGGCGCTGGACTGGAACGGTCCCTGATCCCGCGCTTTCCGAGGAGCCCCCGGCGATGGCCGACTACCCGTATCCCGATCCCGTCGTGCAGACCTCCCAGGTGCGCGAACTCGCCCGCGACCTCGTCGTGGTCCCGAACCAGGGCGTGCAGCTGGTGCCGAACGTCGGCGTCATCCGCGGGACGCATTCCGTGCTCGTCGTCGAGACCGGCATGGGGCCGCGCAACGCGGAAACCGTGCTGAAGTTCGCGACCGAGTACGCGCGCGGCCGCCGGATTTACTTGACCACCACGCATTTCCACCCCGAGCACGCGTTCGGCGCGCAGACCTTCGCCGGAGCCGCGACCTATCTGGTCAACCGCGCGCAGGCGACCGACCTCGCCGCGAAAGGCCCCGGCTACCTGCGGATGTTCAGCGGGCTGGGGGAGCCGGTCGCGCGGCAGCTGGAGGGGGTCGAACTGCCGGCCCCGGACGTCGTCTACGACTCGTCGCACGACCTCGACCTCGGCGGCCGCGTCGTGCACCTGCGCGCCACCGGTCGCGCGCACAGCAAGGGCGACCAGGTCGTCACGGTCCCGGACGCGGGAGTCCTGTTCACCGGCGACCTCGCCGAGACCGGCCAGTTCGCGATCTTCCCGTGGTTCCCGCCGCACGACACCGACGTGTCCGGGATCCGCTGGATCGAGGTCATGCGGAAGCTTTCGCAGCAGCGTCCGGACATCGTCGTGCCCGGCCACGGGGACATCAGCGGTCCGGAACTGCTCGACGACCTACGGGTCTACCTCGAACTGCTGCGCGACGAGACCTGGCGCCGCCGCGATTCCGGGATGGACGAGGCGACCGTGGTCGCGGAAGTGCGGGAGGAGCTGATCAAGCGGCATCCGGAATGGGAAGGCCGCGAGTGGATCGACACCGCGGTGGCGTGCCTGTGCGCGGAGCACGTCAGTCACGCTTGAGCAGCGGCCCGAGGGTCGTCACGATGGCCTGCCGGGTCGCCTCGGCGCGCTGTTCGGGGGTCAGTTCGTCGGCGCGGTCCAGCATCGCCTGCGACGCTCCGCGCACCGCACCGGCGAACGCTCCGGTCAACGTGCGAGCGGTGAGGTCGTCGAGCTCGTCGGGGAAGGCTTCGGCGAGGATTCCGGCGATCCGCCGCTCGGCGTTGAACTGGATTTGCAGCGCCCGGCCCTGCACGGCGGGCACGGTTTGGAGCAGCCGCATCCGCAACGGGGTCAGCTTGCCGATGATGTCGTCGCTGACCTCGCCGCCGTCGGCGAGGACGCGGACCAGCAGGTCGATCGGCCGGTCGTCCGGGGCGCGGTTCGAGAGGGCCTCGAGCAACGCCTGCACCCGGCTCTCGGCGTCGGGGAACAGCAGTTCTTCCTTGCTGGCGAAGTAGCTGAAGAAAGTGCGCGCGCCGATCTCGGCGGCGGCGGCGATGTCGGCGATCGTCGTCTCGTCGTAGCCGTTGCGTTCGAAAAGATCCGTGGCCGCGTCGATCAGGGCCTGGCGGGTGCGGGCGCGCTTGCGTTCGCGGAGCGACATGGCGCGAGCATACGGCACCGAATGCAAATCAGCACTCATTGCAAATTTGCACTGAGTGCGGTTATCTTGGGGTGCATGACTCGTGACGTGCTCGTGTGCGGTGCCGGGATCGCCGGTTCGACGCTCGCCTTTTGGTTGGCGCGCAACGGTTTCCGGCCGACGGTGGTGGAACGGGCGGCTGGTCAGCGCAGCAGCGGCAACCCGGTGGACGTCCGCGCGGGCGCGATGGAGGTGGCCGACGCGATGGGTGTCGTGCCGCGGTTGCGAGAGGTCGCGACGCACGCGAAGCGGCTGCGAGTGCTCAACGCGCGCGGGCGTTCGGTGACCACGGTGCGGATGGCGGTGCGCAAGGAGATCGAGGTCCCGCGAGCCGACCTCGCCTCCGCGCTGTACGAATCGGCGCGCGACGACGCGGAGATTCTCTTCGGAGACACCATCACCGCGTTGCAGCAGGACGACGGCGGGGTCGACGTCACCTTCGAACACGCTGCTCCGCGCCGGTTTGACCTGGTGATCGGCGCGGATGGCGTGCACTCGGCGGTGCGGCGGCTGGTGTTCGGCGCTGAGGAGAAGTTCGTCCGGCACGCGGGGCTGTACGTCGGGACGGTGTCGCTCGGCGAGCCGTCGGACTACCCGGAGGACGTGGTCCTGCTGAACAGCCCGGGCAGGCTCGTGGCGATCCATCCGGTGCGGGGGAATTCCGGGGTCGCGTTCATCTTCCGCGCGCCGGATCCCGGACAGGGCAAGGAAATCGTGTCCTCGGCTTATCGCGGGCTCGGCTGGCGAGTCCCGGAGCTGGTGGCCCGCTTCGAAGCCGCCGACGACGTGTTCTTCGACGCGGTCGCCGTCGTCGACCCGCCGACGTGGCACCGCGGCCGGGTCGCGCTGGTCGGCGATGCCGCCTCGTGCGTCTCGCTGCTCGGCGACGGGTCCAGCCTCGCGATCGTCGGGGCGCACACCCTCGCCGCGGCGCTCGCTGACGGCACCCCCGCCGAGGCGTTCGCGCGCTACGAGGCGACCCATCGAGCGCGCGTGAAGCCCAAGCAGCGCGGGGTCGGGACGGCGGCATCGGTGCTGGTCCCGCGCACGAAACGGGCGCTGGCGGCCCGCAACCTCGCCGCCCGGCTGCTGCCCGGCTGAGACTGGCCAAAAGAATTCCTTGACACGAATATTCGACGTAGTGAATACTTCAGTGCATGGACGGGATCGCCTCAGCACTCGCAGACACCACCAGGTGGCAGCTGGTCGCACTGCTCGCGGAGCGGCCACGGTCGGTCGGCGAGCTGGCTGAGCTGACCGGGCTGCGGCAGCCGCAGACGACCAAGCACCTGCAGACCCTCGCCCGCGCCGGCCTGGTCACCATGGCCCCGCTCGGGCAACGGCGGGTCTACGCGGCCGAAGCGGTTCCGCTGCGGGAGTTCGCGGACCAGCTCCAGAAGCTGGCCGTGACGATCGAGGCGCATGCGGGGGAGCGCGACGTGCTCGACCGCTACCGCGCCGCGATCGAGGCCGACACCGCGGCCGCGAACCGGGATCGCTGGGCCGACGGCCGCGCGTTCTCCTTCGAACGCGTGCTGCCGGTGCCGCCGGAAACGGTCTGGCGGTACTGGACGGACGCCGGGCTGCTGGCGTCGTGGTGGGTCCCGCCGTCCCTGACTGTCACCGAGTGTGTCCTCGAACCGGAGCCGGGCGGGCGCGTCGTTCTCGCCTACCGCGACGCCGAAGGCACTTACCGCTCGGAAGGGCAGGTCCGGACCGCTCGCGAAACCGAGCGGCTCGAGTTCGACCTGTCGGTGCTGGACGCGGCCGGAGCCGTCGCGTTCAGCGGCCACTACGACCTCGCCCTCGCCCCCGCGGCGAACGGCGGCACCCGGCTGCGGCTGGGTCTGGAGATCAGCGCAACGACGGTCGAGGCCGTGTCCGCTATCGCCGGAATCGAAACCGGCTGGGGACAGGTCCTCGACCACCTCACCGAAGTCATCACCCGAAAGGACATCCAGTCATGACCGAGCGTCGCGTCACCGCCAACCTCGCCCTGACCCTCGACGGCCGCTACCACGGTCCGGAAGGCCCCGGCGACATGAGCGCGATCATCCCGTACGTCACCACCGAAACCGCCCGCAACCAGATGTCCCGCATCTGGGAGAACGCGACGACCGCGCTGCTCGGCCGCCGCAACGCGGAAGGCTTCCTCGGCTTCTGGCCGACCGTCGCCGCCGACGAGAACGCCGACCCGCGCGACCGCGGTTACGCGAAATGGTTGGTGGACACGGAAAAGGTGGTCCTGTCGAGCACGCTCACCGAGTCGCCGTGGGAGCGCACGCGCGTCGTGAACGCGCCCGCCGCCGAGGTCGTCGCCTCGCTCAAGGCCGACGGCGAGGGCGACATCCTGGTCAACAGCAGCGTCAGCGTGATCAAGGCGCTGCTGGCCGAGGACCTGGTCGACCGGCTGTACCTGACCATCTGCCCGCAGATCGCCGGCGGCGGCCCGCGCCTGTTCGACGACGGCCTGCCGGGTACCAAGTGGACAGTCGCGCACCAGGAGACCGGCGACCTCGGCGAAGTGGCCCTGGTTTACGACCGCGTGCGCTGAGCGGCTTGACCTTCACGCATACGGCAATGTTTAGCGTCGATTTCATGAGTGAAGGACAGTTTGCCGGCAAGGCCGTGATCGTCACCGGCGGCGGAACGGGCATCGGACAGGTCACCGCACGCGAGTTCGCCCGGCGAGGCGCGGACGTCCTCGTCGTGGGCCGCACCGCGGAACGGCTCGCCGAAACCGCGGAGGGCTTCCCGCGGATCCGCCCGTTCGCCGCCGACATCACCTCGCCGGGTGCGGCGGAGGAGATTGTCGCTGCGGCACTTGCCGAATTCGGCCGGCTCGACGTGCTGGTGAACAACGCCGGCATCGTCGAACCGGCCGCGCTGGGCGAAATCAAGCCCGGAGCGTTCGACGGAATAGTGGCGACGAACCTGCTCGCGCCGGTTTACCTCGTGCAAGCCGCGATGCCGCACCTGAGCGCGGTGGTCAACGTGACGACCGCGATCGGCCAACGCGGCTGGCCGATGGCAGGCCGGGAGTTCTACGCGGCGACGAAAGCCGCACTGGAGTCGCTGACCCGAAGCTGGGCAGTGCAACTCGCCCCGCGAGGCATCCGCGTCACCGCGGTCGCCCCCGGCCCGGTCGCCACGGAGATCTACGCCCGCGAGGGCCTGACCGCCGAAGAAGCCCAAGCACAGCACGAAACCCTGCGCGAAATGGTGCCACTGCGCCGCCTCGCCCGGCCGGAAGAAGTCGCGCATTGGATCGTCGAGCTCGCGAGCCCCGGCGCCGACTACATCACCGGCGCGGTAATCCCCGTCGACGGCGGCGCAGTGATCGCTTAGCGGCGTACGCTCGGGTCGTGCGGATCGGAGAGCTGGCGAAAGCCACCGGCGTGACGACCAGGGCGCTGAGGTTCTACGAGGAGCAGGGCCTGCTGACCGCGGCCCGCTCCCACAACGGTTACCGGCACTACGACGAGTCCGCGATCGAGCGGGTGGCGAACATCCGCTACCTGCTCGATTCCGGCCTGACGATGGAAGACATCCGGCCGTTGGGCTCATGCCTGCAGGGAGACTTGCCCTCTCGGAGGTTGTCCTCGAGCGCGGTAGCGCTGGTGGATAGGCGGTTGGCTGTTTTGGATGAACGGATCGCGGCGCTGAGCCGGGCACGGGAGAGACTGTCGTCGCGAGCAACTGCTGCGCGGGGCGAGGTTGGTTGCGAGTGATGCGCGAGTAATGGCAGGGGAGCGCAACGCTCGCGGCTGTTCCGGCGACTAGCGGACGTACCTACGAAAAGGGAGCGCCCGTTGATCCTGGTTCCCGACTGCACAGTGGTTGCCGTACCGCTGCTGGCCGATGGCTCCGGCAAGATCGACAGCCACGGATGAGGCGCTGGCCTTGGCTGCTGATCGCGGCCTCTGTCGTCCTCATCGTGGCGTCACTGCGACCGCTGCTCGGTTCGGCCGATTGGGCCGGGCTCGGGCAGTGGGTGGGCGGAGCGGGAGCACTTGCCGCTGTCGTCGCGGCCCTCTGGCTGGCCGGTGCCGAGTCCCGGCACGAGCGAGCACGCGAAGCGGAGCGTTCGCGGATCCAGGCGTATTACGTCAAGGCGGAGTGGGCAGCGGGTCGGCTGGAGGGCGAGTTGCCGCCGATCTTGGTGCGGCATTCCGGCACCGAGCCGATGGTGAACGTCCGGATCGTGGCAGTACACAGCAGTGGGCCACCGTCGCGGCCGCCGTTGAAGGCGGACGCGAACACGGACTGCCCGGTACTGCTTCCTGGCGAGCCGTGGCACGTCGAGTGGCGGCTCGCCAGAAAGGATCTCGGCGACACAGCGATCGCGCACTACTGCTCGTCGGCGAGCCGGATAGAGATCGCCTACGAGGATCTGGCGGGCGGCCGATGGAAGCGGATCGGGTCGGCTCCTCCGGAGCCGGACCCACGCGCGAAGTGATGTGCTGGCCAGCGCTTGAGGGTGGGGCCGGAGAGACTCGAACTCTCACTGGCACGGACCTAAACCGTGTGCCTCTGCCAATTGGGCTACGGCCCCCAGGAACCAGGTGTGATCGTAGCGCGCGCCACGTTCGGGTTCGCTCGGCGTGGCCAGTCGTCGTCTCGCGGGGGTTGTCCTCTACCGTGGACCGCCTACAGTCCGACTGCGGCGAGGAGGGCACGTGGCTCGCGACCCCGAGACCATCGAGCGTGAGATCGAGCAGGCGAGGACCGCTTTGGCGGCGACCCTCGACCAGCTGGGCACGAAAGCCAATCCGCAGAAACTCGCCGAGCAGGCGAAGGACGGCGTGCGCGCGAAGCTCGACAACCCGAAGGTCAAGTACCCGCTGATCGGGGCTGGCGTGCTGGTGGCCGTGCTGCTGGTGCGGAAGCTGTTCCGCTGACGGGTTCGCGTCGCTGACAGGCACGCCTCCGGTTACGCCGGGTGCTGCTTCGGTCGCGCGCGGACGGGTCGCCGAATACTGGCTGTTTCCGCCCTGGATGGCGGATGGACAGCGGTGATCGCTACGCCCGGTGAACTTCGTGAGAAGTGCCACTGAACCAGGGGTCACCTGTTTGGTGGTCCCTCACCTGGGTCGGTCGGGGGCATCACGTTCGCCGAATCGGGCTACCCCGCTGGGGTGACGCGGTGGTTTTTTCGCCGGTGTGCTGGGCGTGGCCAATTGTTTGCGGGTGTGAACGGGTGATCCCGCTCGGCGGCAAGGTACCGGCGCTCAAGGGGCCCTGAGGCGAGGGCGAAACAGGGGTGCGTGCAGGCAAAACCAGGCCGCGCAAACGTGGCCTGAACGCGCTGGCAGACCCGGCCGCGACGCGGGAGCTGAACGCGCAGGCGGACCAGTCTGCGAAAGAGTTGAACGAGCAGGCAGATCAGCCTGTGAAAGAGCTGCGCGAGCGGGCGAACCGGCCCGCGAGAACCTAGCTGTACGCGCAGGCAAGCCGGTCCTGTGGGACGCCCAGGCGAACCGACCTGCGGAAACCCGAGCTGAACAACCAGGCAAACCGGTTGCGAAGACCCGAGTGGAACGTAGGCAAACCAGCCCGCGAGAACGCGAGCTGAACGAAGAACTACTGCGGGATCAGGCGCGTGCGACCGGAGGCGTGGCCGACGCGCCCGCTGTCACACCGGGGCGGCTCGCTTCGTCCGGCTTGCGGTCTTCGACCTCTTTCGGGAGTTGCTTGCTCGGCGGCAGCGCTGGCTTGGCGGCCTTGTCCTTCTCCGCGGACGCCGACGCCGACGCGGCCGCGGGAGCAGCGGGAGCCTCGGGCTCGGAAGCCGCAGTAGCGTCCTTCGCCGCCTTGGCGCCGCCCGACGGCGGGATTTCCAGCGGTTCGATGTCCGGCAGCGTCAGGCGGGCGGCCATGTACGCGCTGGTGAACTCCAGTGCGTTGCCGTTCAGCAGGTGCACGACCGTGGGTCGCTCGTTCGGGGCGAGCTTCTCCACGAGCTGGTCGGCCCGGTCGCGGGCGGCGATGATGCCCGGCGCCTTGCCGGTCAGCTCCTTGCCGCGGCCGCTGACGGTGATCGTCCAGTCGTCGTTGTCGTGCTTGTACGTCGCCGTGATCGTTTCCACCACTGCCTCACCCCTCTCGTCATCAGCATGCGTCACAGGTCGAGACCCGGCCACCGCAAACTCATGACGCGATTCCTGCTTGCCGGCCGCTGGCGCGACACTCAGTGTGTCTTTCTACCGTGTCATCGATACCGTAAGAAAACTCTGTGTCACAAGTAACGGGACGAGATGTGCGCTGAGTGACGACCGAATGGCCTAATGCACGGTCATCTTCACGTGCACGCTAGATCGCACGCTGTGACAACCCGGCCCACAACAAATCCATGGCGTACTCGGTGGCCTTCTCGGGAGTCACCTCCGGGAAGCGCTCACACCAGATGGCGAGCCGCTCGCAGGCTCCGACGACGAACTCGGCCGAGGCTTCGGCGCGCAGGGTGTCCTCGCTGTCGAAATAACCGCTCATCAACGCGGTGATCAGGTCGGTCTGCTGCCGGCGGGTTTCCTCGATCTCGTCCGCGGCGGGGGTGCCGATAAGAGCCATCTCGTGTCGCAGCAGCGACCAGGCCTGGCGGCGCTCGCGGATGAAGACGAAGAACGCCAGCAAGCCGCGCCGCAGCGCCTCCTGTGCCGAGTCCGCGCCGACGATCGACTGCTCGGTGGCCTCTTGCAATGCCGACCGAGACTGCCGGATGCACGCCAGCAGCAGGCCCTCTTTCGAGTTGAAGTACTCGTACAGCATCGGCTTGGACACACCGACCAGCTCGGCGATCTCGTCCATCGACGCCATCGCGTAGCCGCGCTCGCCGAAGACCTGCTCGGCGACCTCGATCATCTGCCGTTCCCGCTCGGCTCGGGGCATGCGCTTGCGCTTGGCGGTGGTCATGGAGCACACTCTACCGCCAGTAACCTACTCCGAGTAAGCTGGACTTCGGGTAACAGTTAACGGGAGGACGCATGGGCAACCGCACCGAGACCGGCGTGATCGTGGTCGGCACCGGGTTCTCCGGGCTCGGCATGGCGATTCAGCTGCGCAAGGACGGCCGCGACGACTTCGTGGTGCTAGAGAAGGCCCAGGACGTCGGCGGAACCTGGCGCGACAACAGCTACCCCGGTTGCGCGTGCGACATCCCGTCGCACATGTACTCCTTCTCCTTCGAGCAGAACCCCGGCTGGTCGCGCGCCTACTCGCCGCAGCCGGAGATCTACGAGTACATGCGCGGCGTGGCGGACAAGTACGACCTGCGCCGCTTCATCCGCTTCGGGCAGGAGATGACCGGCGCGCGCTGGGACGCCGAGGAGAACCGCTGGCACGTCAGCACCCGCGGCGGAGACGAGTTCGTGGCTCCGGCGCTGGTCGCGGGCGTCGGCGCGCTGCACCGGCCGATGATCCCGGACCTGCCGGGCATCGAGCGGTTCCAGGGGCGCGCGTTCCACTCTGCCGAGTGGGAGCACGACTTCGACTTCACTGGCAAGCGGGTCGCCGTGGTCGGCACCGGGGCCAGTGCGGTCCAGTTCGTGCCGAAGATCGCGCCGGAGGTCGCCGAGCTGACGCTGTTCCAGCGCACGCCGCCGTGGGTGATGCCGAAGGCCGACCGCGACATGCCGGGCTGGCTGCGCGGGCTGTTCCGCGCGGTGCCGCCGGTGCAGCGGCTGTACCGGAATTTCCTTTACTGGACCCTGGAAGCGCGCGCGATCGGCTTCAACGGCCAGCCGTGGATCATGAAGGTCGGGCAGCGGCTCGCGAAGAGCAACATCGACCGCGCGGTGTCGGATCCGGAGCTGCGCGCCAAACTGACCCCGGACTACACCATGGGCTGCAAGCGCGTGCTCATCTCGAACGACTACTACCCGGCGCTGGCCCGCGACAACGTCGACGTGGTCACCGACGGCGTCGCCGAAGTGCGCGAGCACAGCATCGTCGACCAGGCGGGCGTCGAGCACGAGGTGGACGCGATCGTCTACGGCACCGGATTCCACGTGACCGACGCGTTCGACAGCCTGGAGATCGTCGGCCGCGACGGGCGCAATCTCGCGAAGGAGTGGGCGAGCGAAGGGATGCGGACGCATCTCGGGATCACCGTCAACGGCTTCCCGAACCTGTTCTTCCTCCTCGGGCCGAACACCGGACTCGGCCACAACTCGGTCGTCTTCATGATCGAGGCGCAGATTTCCTATATCGCGCAAGCGTTGCGGCTCGCCGGCGACCGGGCGCTGGACCCGCGCGAGGACGTGCAGGAGCGGTTCAACGCGCAGGTGCAGAACAAGCTCGAAAAGGGCATCTGGACCCAGGGCGGCTGCAAGAGCTGGTATCTCGACGCGAAGGGCGTGAACCGGACGCTGTGGCCGGGCTTCACCTGGCGGTACTGGCTCGACACCCGGACCGTCCGGCGGGACGACTACGAACTGCTCGGCTGAGGGTGGCACGAAGGGGACTTTCGCGGCGGGGGATGGAGCCGCGAAGGTCCCCCTCGTGGTCTCTGCGGCAGTCCACAGTGGACTACGGGTACGAGGGGAAGCTTTCGCGGCAGGGGAGGAGTCGCGAAAGCTCCCCTCGTAGTTTCAGGGCAGCGTTCAGCGCGGAGCGGCGCTCCACAGTGGACGCTGGCCGTGCGCGGGCAGCGTTGTCGTCGAGCGGAGAAGGAAAAGGAAAAGGAAGAGTACGAGGGGGACGTTCGCGGCAGGGGAGGAGTCGCGAAGGTCCCCCTCGTGGCCTGTGGTCAGGCGGGAGCGAGCTTGCGCAGGTGCGAAACCAGCTCGGCCGTCGGAAGACCGCACAGTTCGGCCATCCGCTCCAGCGCGGCGAAGTCGAACGACACCTCGTCGGCCGAGGCGCTCGCCGGCGCGGGCGGGCCGGACGCCGCGGGAGCGGAAGGGCTTGGCGCGGCAGGAGATCCGGGTCCGGGAACGGAAGCGCCGGCGGCGGCTCCCGCGCGGGCGGGCATCGCGACTCCGCTCTGCCGCAACCGTCCTTCGGCCCAGCGCCGCAACGGAGCCAGCTCCGGACCCGCCTCGGCGACGACCCGGCGCAGGTCCACGCGGACCCGGCCCGGTTCCTCGGTGAAGACCCGGCTGTGCACCTTCGCCAGCAAATCCTGCGGAAGCTCGTCCATCGCCACGCACAGTTCGACCAGGCGCACCACGGAACACTGCCGGGTGCCCAGTTCATACGTCGCCAGTGTCTGCAGCGAGATTTCGCTCTGCAGATGCGCGTTCAGCTCTTTGCGCGTCCATCCCCGGCCACGCCTGAGCTTGCGCAGCTCGTCTCCCAGCACTCGCTGGTAGTGCTCAGCGTCGATCACGGCCCCTGCCCCTCAACCAACTTCGCGGACGCGGGCTTGCGTCCCGATGGTGAAAGTGCCGAAGCGGCCGCTCATTACGCGGGTTTCGGGAGAAATTTCTACTTGCCCCGAATGGAGCAACGCGTCAGTTGACGCAGGGCACGCCGTCGGCGGTGATCGGCTGGTCGTCGCTCCCCGGACCGGTGGGCGTCGACGGCGGCGCGGCCTGCTGCTGCGCCGGAGGCGCTTGCGCCGCACCGGTTCCGCTCGAAGCACCGTCGGCGGGCTGGTAGTCCGAACCGAGGTACACCTTCACGTGGCCCTTGGGCACGCTCTTGTCTTCCTGCACCGTCGCCTTGGTGCCGAGCGCGTCCGCGACCGCCTGCCCGGCCGCCTCGCCGCCGCTGGGGACCCAGATCACAGTCGTCTTGCGCGAGGACGCGTTGTCCGTGTCGCCCGCGGTGAAGCCCTTGTCCACCAGCTGCTTGGACACGCTTGCCGCGAGACCGGTGCGGTCCGAGGCGTTGCGCACGTCGACCGTCGTGTCCTTGTGCGACGGGTCCGGCTTCTGCTGTTGCTGCGCCGGCGCGCCGTCGGCTCCGGCCTGCGGACCGGTGAGGCCCTGCACGAACGCCTTCACCTTCTCCGGGTCGACCTTCACCGCGACGCCGTCGTTCGGCGTGCGGTACTCGACGTTGTCGACCGGGATGGTGCGGAACTCCAGCTGCCCGCCGGTGAGGCCCTTCATCTGCTGGGCGAAGTTGAAGATGTCCCAGTTCTGGTTCAGCACCACGGACTTCTTGATGGCGTCGACCAGAGCGTTGAGCTTGCCCGGATCGGTCAGCGTTCCCGCGGAGAGGATCTTGCGCGCCATGCCGGCCATGAACACCTGCTGGCGCACCACGCGGTCGAGGTCGCCGCGCGGCAGCCCGTGCCGCTGCCGGACGAACTCCAGCGCCTCCACCCCGGAGATGGTGTGCTGGCCCTTGGTGAACTTCGCGCCGGAGAAGTCGTCGTCGACGTTGTCCTTCAGGCAGACGTCCACGCCGCCGATCGCCTTCGTGATGTCGCTGAAGCCGAGCAGGTTGATCGCCGCGTAGTTGTCGATCGTGGACCCGGTCAGCTCCTGGATCGTCGAGATCAGCAGCCGCGCCCCGGCCTGGTTGGCCTTGACGTCGAGTTCCTTCGGATCGGTGACGCCCTGGGCCTGCAGGTCCTTGCGCGCCTGCAGCATCGCCCTCGCGTACGCCGAGTTGATCTTGTGCTTGCCGTAGCCGGGGATGTCGACGTACGAGTCGCGCGGCAGCGAGAGCGCGACGGCCTTGCTGCCGTCGTTCGGGATGTGGACCAGGATCAGCGTGTCGGTGTTCAGCTCGCCGTCCGATTCGCCCGCGCGCAGCTGGGCGAGCAGTTCCGGGGAGAGCGGGTTGCCTTGCGCGTCGGTGCGGCTGTCGAGGCCGACCAGGAGGATGTCGCGGGCGCCGTCGGCGGGCTTGTCGCCGCCCGCGCCGTCGCCGATCACGTCGGAGTAGTTCAGCCCGTTGACCAGCCCCTGCAGCGACGCCCACGCGTATCCGGTGAGCCCCATGACCAGCAGCGACACCACGGTCAGAGCGATTTTCGCCCCGCGCAGGCCGCCGCGGCGGGCGCCCCGGTACGGACGGCGCGGGGGCGGTCCGGGACGCCGGGGCGGTCCGCCGGCCTGCGGTTCGCGTCGCGAGCGGGGCGGTGGCCCGGGCCGCCGCGCCGGTCCCCGGCCGGGCTGGTCCTGCCACGAGCGGGCGGGGCGGCGATCGCCTTGCCCGTTCCGAGGCGGGTAGTCCACGGGGCCGGCTCCTTCTCGTCGTTCTGGTCGTCCGCTTCTGGAGACGCATGGTGCCGGGCGGGGGTTGCGACGGATTCGCACCTCCCCCGTGCGGTGTGGTGCGCACCACCTATGGTCCGGTATCCGAAGCAGTTTCGCCCGGTCGGCGGTACGCGTGTCGCGCGTCAGGGTGTCGCGGGAGCCGCCCGTCTCGTCGGCACCATGCACGAACCCGCTCCGACCAGCGCCAACGCCGCGGTGAGAAGGTGCAGGACGACGACCGCCGAGCCGTGCGTTTCGCCCCCGGCGGCGGCCACGAGCGACGGCACACAGGTCAGCGCTGCGGCGAACCAGGTCGCGGCCGAGGTCGCCGCTCCGCCGGTCCGGACGGCGTGCAGCAGCAGGACGCCCAGGAGAAGGTGCACGAGGCTCTGGACCGGGTCCAGCCGCAAGCCGAGCACGTCGGCGTCCGCGGCTTCAGCGCCGAAGCGGGCCAGCGCGAGACCGAACACGCCGAGCGTCGCGTAGCCGATGCCCAGTGCGGCGGCGGCGCGGGTGAGCAGCACCTGACGACGGCCGGTCGGCGTGTACGGAAGCGGCGCGGCGGGCGCTTCGGTGCCGGGTTTGCCCGGATGGCGTTCGAACCACCAGAAGACCAGGGCCGCGGGCACGAGCAGCAGCGCCACGGCGGCGAGCATGCGCGGCTGCAGGAGCCAGGTCAGGCCGTTCGCGATCGGTCCGGGCAGATAGACGACGGCGACGAGCAGCAACATCGCGGCGAGGAACGCCAGGTACAGGCTCATCGGGGCGCGCAGCATCAGCCCGGCGGTGCGGGTGACGCGGTCGTGGGCGGCCCAGCGACGCAGCGGTGTCGCGAGGAGCCCGACGAGGCCGAGCTGTGACACACCCAGCAGCAGGACGGTCCACGGCCGCGCGGACAACGCGGCAGGCGCGCCCGGGTTGCCGAGCAGTACCGGCGAAGCGTCGAAGGCGAACACTGCGACCGCGAGGGCCGCGACGCCGCTTACAGCCGCGACGGCGAGCACTGGGCGGCGAAGCCGGACGCCATCCGCGTACGCGAACGCCACCTGCTGCGCGAGGAGCGCTAAGGCGAGCGTGGCGGCGTAGCGCGGCCAGGACACGTCCGTCCAGCTCGCGGCGAGTTCTCCGGCTACGACGACGGCGGTCAGCGCCGCGACCGACCACAGCCGCGTACGGCGGTAGAGCGCGAGCAGCATCGGCGCGCCGACGACGGTCAGCAGGTAGACGCCCAGCAGCCACAGCGGGTGCAGCGCGATCCGCATGACGGTGGCGTTGGTCCCGGCCGGGATGCCGAGCAGTTCCAGCGCCAGCGGCACGATCAGGGCGACCACGGCGAAGATCAACGCCGGGCGCAACAACGGGCTGGACCGTTCGGCGAGGTAATGCCGGTAGCCGCGGTCGCGTTCGGCCCGCCAGCCCGCCGCGTTGGCGAGGCCGCCCGCGAAGAAGAGCAACGGCGTGAGCTGCGCGAGCCAGGTCAGCGGCCACCAGGTGGCCTGCGGTGCGCCCGCCCAGTCGGCCAGTGCGGTCGCCGACTCGCCGACCAGCAGCGCCGCCGCCCCGGCGATGCCGAGCACCGCCCACGGCCGGGGGACGCCGCGAGGCAGGCGCGGCCGCGGGGTCGTGCGGCGGGCGGTGTGCCAGCCGCGCAGGCGCATCGCGAGCAGGCAGCCGATCACCAGGACGCCGGCGACCATCGGGCCGATCGGGTCGCCGACCGGCGGGCCCCAGCGCTGATGCCACGAGTTGACCACCAGCCCGCCGGTGAACACCGACGCGACCAGCTGGCAGGTGCGCTCGGAGTTCACCGGGTTCAGCTCGCAGGTGCGGTGCATGTCCTGCTCGAGCCGGTCGTCGAGCGCGGCGCGGGCGGACTGGCCGAGCGGATGGCCCTTGTCGTTGGCGTAGCGGAGCAGGTCGTAGCCGAGGTCGTGCGCCTTGCAGGGGACGGAGAAGTCCCACTTCGTGTTGTCGTCGCCCCACGGGGCCGAGCAGCCGCCGTCGAGGTGCGCCGCGCGGACGGTGCCGTCGCGGGCAGGCAGCGGGCCGGGCTTCACGCCGGTGACCGCGGTGAAGTCCTTGGGCAGGAGCGCGAGCGCGGTGGCCTGCCCGTCCGGATGGGCGAGCGCCTCGACCGCGTTCTGCGCCGCGAGCACGCCGCCGGTCGGCGGACCCTGGTCGGGCGGGGACGCGGGCCGCGAGGCGATCAGGCCGAACCCGAACACCACGAGCAGGACGAGCAGCAGCCAGCCGGACGTCGACCAAGGTCGGCGAACGCGAACGGCGGCCGGGGCACGGTCGTCGGTGGCTGGCATGCGCACCAGGGTGCCAGCCCGACGCGCGCTACGGGAGGCGGCTGTCCCCCTCACCCGGGTGGGGGGTAACCCCCGGGGTTGGGCTGAGGGGGCTTGTCTCGCTGGAGGGGGGCGGGTTCGTCGGCGGTGCGCCCTGGGGGTGAGGGGTCCCGTCGCGATGGAGGGGCAGCCTCGTCGGTGGTGAGCCCTGGAGTGGGGCGAGGAGCTGTCCGGCTGGAGCGGGCAAGTCTCGTCGGCTGTGACGCGTGGGGCGCGGGAGGAGTTGTCCCGTTGGAAGGGACCAGCCTCCTCGGCAGTGAGCCCCGGGGTGGGGCGGCGGCCCGTCCCGTTGGAGGGGCCAACCTCGGCCGCGGGCCCCTGGGCGGGTGAGGGCGTTGATTGCGCTGAGCGGTTCGGGAGCTACGTGGGGTGCTCGATTCCTGTCTTCGCCGCCGCTCTCGGCGCAGGTGCGGTGCGCGGCTGGCCATGCTCGACGCGCCCCAATGCCACATTGGGGTTGTTTCATCGTGGTTGTGGCTGGTGGGGGCGGTGGTTGCGGGTTGGTTGGGTTGTGGGGCAAGGGGGAAGTGCTGTCGGGGCCCGGCGTGGCGGCGTGGGCATGGGTGAAGCCCTCGGCAGGATCGAGATGTGAGTCAACCATCCGCCGAGGGCTTCGACCCTCTTTCCTACCAGGTCGTTCTTCCTCTTTCGCGGCAGACCCTGCAGCTGGTCGCCGAGTTGATCCGCGGGCGCCGGCGGCGGTTGCGGTCCCGCTGGCGCAAAGCCGGCCCGGCCGGGCAGGCTTTGGTGGTGCTGGCGGTGTTGCGCCACGATCCGCGGCTGGCGCACATCGCCGGCGGTCACGGCGTCTCGGCCTCCACGGTGCGCCGGTGGGTGCTGGAAACCGTCGGCCTGCTCGCCGCCCGCGCCGCCCGGCTGGACCGGGTCCTGGACCGGCTGGCCGCCCGCGGCGCGGCGGTGGCGCTGGTGGACGGGACGCTGATCCGGACCCGCCGCCGGGCCGGGCGCGCCAACCGGGCCCATTACAGCGGCAAGCACAAACAGCACGGGCTGGTCGTGCTCGGGCTGACCGACGAGGCGGGCCGGCTGCTGTGGATCTCCGCGGTCCTGCCGGGCCGCACCGCCGACATCACCGCCGCCCGCCGGCTGCGGATCCGCGAACGGCTCCACGCCCGCGGCCTGTCCCCGGCCGGGGACAAGGGCTTCCACGGCTGGCACAAAGACGTCCGCACCGCCCGCGACTGCCCGCACTGCGGCGGGCCCTGCGAGCAGATCGTGCTCACCCCGTTCAAAGCCGAAACCAACCGGCCGCTGACGAAAGGCCAGAAACAGGCGAACGCGGCGTTCGCCGCGATGCGCTGCGCGGTCGAGGGCGGCTTCGCCGCCCTCAAAAACTGGCGCATCCTCGACAAACTCCGCATGGCACCACGCCACCACACTGCTGCGCGCCCTGCTCGTCCTCACCCAGCACGAACAACACGCCCGCGACACCGCCCAGCCCACCCCGGCCTGACAACTACCACACCCCGCCAACCCGCCATGACCAGCACAAACCAGGATGAAAAAACCCCATTGGGTGCGTCAGATGCACCCAATGTGGCGTTCGGTGCGTCCAGCGCACCCAATGTGGCATTGGGGGTTCTCCGCGGTGGGTGCGGGGCCGGTGGGTGCGGTGCGCTGTGGGCGTACGTGAGGGCCACCTTCAGGGAATCTGATTCCGTGAGGGTTCCCCTCACGTACCTCCGCTGGAGCGGGGAGTCCGCAGCCCGGGCGGGAGCATCGCCGCGGTGCGGCTCGGGAGGGTTCGATCCACGATGGACGGAACGCGGCCCGACCGAGCCAGGGCCGAGTCCGAGGGAGCGGCGGCGGATTTTCGGGTCTCGGCCGTCCGGGTTCGGCAATCCCGGCCGTTCCGATCCGGCCGAAAAACCGGCTGCCCCGGTTAGCGGTCCGGCCGACAATTAACCCCTCGGCTCAATCCGGCGGAGGAACGGGGCGCGGCTCGTCGCGGACAGTTGCTGAATCGGTTTCGCGATTAATCGCAAAGAGTGCCGGTGATCGGAATTGTGGATCACTCGGACGGCAGATCCGCATCCGCGAAGCGCACCTGGTTCCGGCCGCCTTCCTTCGCGGTGTAGACGGCCGCGTCGGCGGCTTGCAGCAACTGTTCCAGTGTCGTTCCGTTCACCCCGAGCAATGCGACGCCGATCGACCCGGTGCGGCCGGTGATCAATGCCGAACCGCCGCGTTTGTCGGTCGTCACGATGCGCTGATCGGCGATTGCGGTACGGATCCGTTCCGCGGTCACCTTCGCCGCCGTGGTGTCCGCGTCGGGCAGCAGGATGAGGAACTCCTCGCCGCCGAAGCGGCCGATGATGTCCTTGGGGCGGGTTATCTCGTCGAGAGTTTGCGCGACCGTGCGGAGCACGTCGTCGCCCGCCGGGTGGCCGTACGTGTCGTTGATCCACTTGAAGTGATCGAGGTCGATCATCAGCAGCGCCAGGGTTTCCCCGCCGCGCGCGGCCCTTGTCAGCGCGCGTTCCGCGGATTCCGACCACCCGCGCACGTTGAAGATCCCGGTTTTCGGATCGGTGCGCGCTTCGGATTGCAGTTGGTTGATTTCCGCCAGCCGGTTGCCCAGCACCGTGATGAGCACGAGGATCACGATCGCGGGCGGGATGTTCACGAGCAGGATCGTCGCGATGGTGCCGAGGCTGATCGTCGACAGCTCCAGCAGGTTGTCGTCCTTGGTGCCCAAGACGTTGCGCAGCGTGGGCGCGGACGTGCCGCCGAGCGCGAGCAGCCCGCCGATCACGATCGCCTGCAAAGCCGCGTAGCTGAAGCCGACGAGCATCAGGATCCCGAAGACCTGCAACGAGTTCGCGGGCGAAAGCCGGGCCAGTTCGGCGGACGCGAAGGTCTGGTACAGGTGGTGTGCCAGCAATGCCGACACCGCATGCGTGAACGAGGTGAACACGAACTTGTGCGGCGGCCGCCGGGAGTTGAACCACCGCTGGATCCGCAGCAGCGCGATCAGCAGCAGGGTCAGCGGGATCGGCAGCAGCAGCGCGGCCGGGAACACCCAGATGCCGGTCAGGTCGATGTGGACGGCGGTGACCCGGTTGCGCCGCCGTTCCTCCTGCCGCCGGGTGAGCTGGATGTGCACCGTCGCGCAGCCGGCGAGGATCGCGAACCGGCCCCAGTCCACGAGATCCGGGCTCGGCGACGCGATCACGCCGAAGGTCAGCAGCGCCACCGCGATCGCGTCCCAGGCGAGCAGGAACGCCACCATCCGGCGCGGTTTCGTCCAGAGATCCCATGAGGAAACGGGGTTCGCGGCGATCAGCGCGCGCAGCCGTCCCGCGAAGCCCGTCGCGGCGGGCGGTTCCTCCCCGGGGCCGCGGCGGTCACCGCGCGCCGGTTCGGTTCCGGGCATCGGGCCGTGCCTCCTCCGGTGTCGGATGCGGTTCCCGGAAGCTTCCCGGTTCTGCGTCGTTATCAGTTGCCGGTATCATCTCACTCACCGACTTCGAACGCTGTATTCGGCCGTAGTCTCCGAACCCGGAGACGCCTTCCGCGACAACTGCTGCATCCATGAAGTAAATTGCGGAGGAGCGTCCCCGCTGTCCCCCCGAGTGAGGTGTTTTCCCGTGCGCGACCGCGAAGCGTGAATCGAGCTGTTGTCATTTTCCGATGAATTGTCAGCGAGCGGAGGTGGACAGCTGTGCGTGACCGTGAAGCGTGAGTTCCGTGACCGATCCACGACGGATTCGTGACAATGCGAACGGAGGTGTGTTCCGTGCGTGACCGTGAAGCGTGAACCGACTTCCCGTCCGGCGTATCCGGACCCATTCGGCCGGTGCCTCGACCCCGGCCAGAGTTCCATCCCGCAACCCACGATCAGGCCCCGGCCGCGACCGCGTGCCGCACCCGGGTCCACGAGAACGCGGTGGGGATCGCCAGAGCCACGCCGGCCAGCCCGGCCAGCGCGATGGCGGTGACCGCAGACCCGGTCGCCTGGGCGACTACCCCGCCGAGAGCCACCCCGACGCCCTGCGCCACGCGCAGCCCCGTGCGGTAAAGCCCGCCGGCGCCGCCGCGCAGTTCGTTCGGCACCCAGGTGGAGAACGTCGCGGTCACGGTGATGATGTAGGCGCCCATCGCACCGGCGAGCGCGAGCAGCACCAGCGCGACCACCAGGTTCGGCTGCAGCAGGAACAGCGCGAGCAAGGCAAGCGACGTCGTCGCCAGCACGCCGAGCAGGCGCTGCCGGACCTCGGCGGACGCGAATTTCGACAGCAGATAGGCCCCGGCGACGAAGCCGAGCGGGTCGGCGGCGAGCAGCCAGCCGACCGCCGCGGACGGCGCGTTCAGCTGCTGGGCCAGCGGCGCGGCCAGTCCTTCGGGCACCACGGCCAGCCCCACGAGCCACGACAACGCGATCAGCACGCGCAGTTTGCGCTGCCCGAACACCCAGCGCGTCGCGGAGAACCAGGTGCTGTGGTCGCCTCCGGCGGCGGGCCGGTCGTGCACCCATACCCGCACGATCACCGCGGCGATCGCGAAACTCACCGCGTCGATCGCCAGCGCCCACGACGTGCCCACTGCCGTCACCAGCACGCCGCCGCCGGCGAGGCCGAGCAGCTGCACCGTGTTGGTGGTGATCCCGCGCAGGTCCTGGCTGCGCAGGTACAGATGGTCGTCGGTGAAGACTTCCCGGGTGATCGCGTTCTGCGCCGCGTTCGCCGGTGACGCGGCCAGCTGCACCGCGACGAGCAGCAAACACAGCGCGACCAGCGGCATCCCGGGCAGGCTCATCAGCCCGACCAGCACCGCCTGCGCGGCGGCGCTCACGCTCAGCACGGCGCGGCGCGGATAGCGGTCGGCGAGGAAGGACAGCCCGAGCCCGCCGGCGAGCGCGGGCAGGAAGGTCAGCGCGTAGACGACGGCAGCCCAGAGCGCGGAACCGGTGCGGTGGTAGACGAGGATGGACAACGCCACCTTCGCCAGCTGGTCGCCCGCGCTCGAGATGGCCTCCGCCGCCCAGAGCACGCGGTATTCGACATTCCGCAGCGGCGCCGTAAGCCGAGAGGTCGCTTCGGTCGTCACGAGATGACCACTGCCCCCTCCCCGATCGAGTGAATGCGGGTGTACCGCATTGTGCCTTCGCCTGGTTCGCTCCTGGCCAGGAGTGTCGCCGCTCCGGCCAGGGCATGCACCCTCAGTATGCCGCCGATCACACCAGGGTGAACAGTCGGGAAGAATCCGGTGGCCGGAACGCGGAGCCGTTCGGACTGACCTGCCGCGGGGTATCCGTGGCACTGATCAGCTTTCCTCGTTCGGCGCAGCGCGACCACCGTTCGTCGCCATCGTCCGGTGCGATTGGGCCGAACGGTCCAACACTGGGAGAGACCCGGCGGAGCGGCCGTCCTCGCGCCGGGCGCACCAGCGGGGAGTGAGCGTGGACAGACTGTTGAAGGACAAGGCCGTGGTCGTGACCGGGGCCGGACGCGGGCTCGGGGAGGCGTTCGCCGTGCACGTCGCCAGGGCGGGCGGCGCGGTGGTGGTCAACGACGTGGACGCCGACCTGGCCGAGCGCACCGCCGAGACCATCCGCGGCCACGGCGGACGCGCGGTCGCGAACGGGCACAGCGTGGCCGACCCGGCACAGGCGCAGGCGATCGTCGACCAGTGCGTCGCCGAGTTCGGCCGGATCGACGGCCTGGTGAACAACGCGGGGCTCAACTACGAGGCGCTGCCCTGGGAGGACGACGCGGAGCAGGCCCGCCAGCTGGTCGAGGTGAACGTGCTCGGCGTGATGTACACCGGGCTGGCCGCGATCCGGGCGATGGTCGGCGCGGGCGGCGGCGGGTCGATCGTGAACATCTCCTCCGGCGCGTCGCTCGGGCAGCGCAAGCTCGGGGTGTACTCGGCGAGCAAGGGCGCGGTCGCGTCGCTGACCTATTCGTGGGCGCTCGACCTCGACGATTCCGGGATCCGGGTGAACGCGGTGTGCCCGGTGGCGCACACCCGGATGGTCTGGAAATCCGAACGCGCGCTGCGGGCCTGCCCGCCGGAGCGCACGCCGGCGAAGATCGCGCCGCTCGTGCTGTTCCTGCTCGGCGACGGGTCGCACGGCATCACCGGGCAGATGATCCGGTGCAACGGGCCGCAGCTGCACGTGATGGGGCAGCCGTACCTGAAGCAGCCGATCCTGGAGCGGCCGGACTGGGACACCGAGACCGTGCAGCAGGCGTTCGACGAGGTGTTCTCCGCCCACCTGGAGAACTACGGACTGGAGAAGCGCGTGCCGCCGCGGCTGCGCAAGTGGACGGAGAACTCGATCCGGGCGTCGTGATCAGCGGGCTTTCGCGGCGGCTTCGCGGCAGCCGGACAGGTCGATCGCGCGCAGCGTCGCGCCGACCGAGGCGAGGGCGGCGGAGTTCATCGACAGGCTAGTCACCCCGAGCCCGGCCAGCACCGGGGCCAGGCCCGGGTCGGCGGCGGCCTCCCCGCACACGCCGACCGGTTTCCCGGCGGTCGCCCCGGCCTCGGCGACCATGCCGACGAGGCGCAGCAACGCGGTCTGGCTGGGGTCGTTGAGCGCGGCGACCGCGCCGAGCTGCCGGTCGGCGGCGAAGACGTACTGCGCCAGATCGTTGGTGCCCAGCGAAACGAAGTCGACCTCGGCGAGGATTTCCTTGGCGCACAAGGCCGCCGCCGGGATCTCGATCATCACGCCGACCCGGGCGATCCCCGCGGCCCGTGCGCGTTCGGCGAACCAGCGTGCCTCGGCGGCGGTCGCGATCATCGGCGCCATCACGGAAAGCGCGGTCCCGGTGTCGGCGGCGGCGCCCGCGATCGCCGTCAGCTGCCGGTCCAGCAGCTCCGGCCGGTCGAACGCGACGCGCACGCCGCGCACGCCCAGCGCCGGGTTCGGTTCGTCGCCCATGTCCAAGAACGCCAACGGTTTGTCGGAACCGGCGTCGAGCGTCCGGACGATCACCGGCTTCCCGGCGAACGGCGCCAGCACCGCGGCATAGGCCTCGCGCTGCGCCTCCGCGGAGGGCTCGTCCGTCGCCGCGAGGTAGCAGAATTCCGTGCGGAACAAGCCGATTCCCTCCGCGCCCGCCTCGGCCGCGGCGCGGGCGTCCGCCGCCGAGCCGACGTTCGCGAGCAGCTTCACCGGATGCCCGTCGGCGAGTGCGCCGACACCGTCCCATTCCGCGCGCGGCTTCCGGCTCGCGGCGCGCACGGTGGCGTCGGACGGCGAAACCGTTCCGGCGGAGCCGTCCACCGCGAGGCCCGGACTGTCCGCGGCGAGCACTCCGGAGCACGCGACTACGGCCGGAATTCCCAATGCCCGCGCGAGAATCGCGGTGTGACTGGTCGGCCCGCCCTCTTCGGTGACCAGCGCGAGGACCAGTTCCGGGTCGAGACCGGCGGTGTCGGCCGGGGCGAGGTCGCGGGCCACGAGCACGCTCGGCGCCGACAGTTCGGGCACGCCCGGCGGCGTCACCCCGAGCAGGTCCGCGACGATCCGGTCCCGCACGTCGGCGACGTCGCGGGCGCGCTCGGCCAGATATCCGCCCGCGGCTTCGAGCGCCGTCATGAACTTCGCGGCCGCCTCCCAAACCGCGCGCGGAGCGGGCAGCGACTGCTCCCGGACGAGCTGTTCGGCGGACGCGAGCAGCGCCGGATCCGCCGCCATCGCCGCGGTCGTCTCCACGACTGACCGGGCAGCACCGGACACGGAACGGGCACGATCGGACAACCGGGCAGCGACCCGGGCGGCGGCGGGCGCGATCCGGTCCGCCTCCCGCGCCAGGTCGGCGGGCACCGGCCGGTCCTCGGGTTTTACCAGGTCAGTGGCCACGACAACGCGCGGGCCCTGTGCTTGGCCGGGGCTGACTCCGACTCCGGACAACGACATGGCGAGACCTCCGGGAGCAAAGGATCTTGTAACTGGGGATTGACAGTACGGTAACAACGGGCACAATCAAATGACAACGGGCAAACAGCGGAGAGGAACGGGCATGTACGCCGCCGAACGGCATCAGCTCCTCGCACAGCGGGCACGCCGAGACGGACGGGTCGACGTGGGCGACCTCGCCGCCGAACTGGGCGTCGCGCCCGAGACCATCCGCCGCGACCTCGGCGTCCTCGAACGCCAGGGCGTCGTCCGCCGGGTCTACGGCGGCGCGGTCGCGGTGGACCGGCTCGACTTCGAGCCCGAGGTCGCCCAGCGCGACCAGACCAACGCCGCGGAGAAGGACGCGATCGCCCGCGCCGCGCTCGACCAGGTTCCCGACCGCGGTTCGGTGCTGCTCGACGCGGGCACCACGACCAGCCGCCTGGCGACGCTGCTCCCGGCCGACCGCGACCTGACAGTCATCACGAACTCCCTTTCGATCGCGTCGATCCTGGCCACTCGCCCGGGAATCACGCTGCACATCCTCGGCGGCCGGATCCGCGGGACGACGCTCGCGACGGTCGGTTCCGCATCGCTGCACGCGCTCGACGGACTGCTCGCCGACGTCGCTTTCCTCGGCGCGAACGGGTTTTCCGCCGAACACGGCTGCACGACGCCGGACGTCGAGGAGGCGGCGGTGAAATCCGCCCTCGTCGCCGCTGCCCGTCGCCGCGTCCTGCTCGCCGACCACAGCAAGTACGGCGCGGACCAGCTCAGCCGGTTCGCCCGCTTGTCGGAGATCGACGTGCTGGTGACCGACGGCGGGATCGACGCGGGCGCGGTCGCGGAGCTGGAAGAGGCCGGTCCTGAGGTGGTGCTCGCATGAGTGCCGCTGTCACGCCCGACCGGAGTCTGGACCGCGACTGCGGGCTGCCGGGAATTGTCCTGCTGGCCGCCGAGGCGGTGGTCGCATGATCGTCACCGTCACGCCCAACCCGAGTCTGGACCGCACCGCTCAGCTCGGCGAGCTTCGGCGCGGCGAGGTGCTGCGTGCCTCCCGGGTCCGGCTTGATCCCGGTGGCAAGGGCGTCAACGTTTCCCGCGCGCTCGCCGCCGCCGGGTCGCCGACCGTCGCGTTGCTTCCGGCTGGAGGCCCGGTCGGCGAGCGGTTGGCCGACCTGCTCGCTCCGGAGGGAGTGCCCGTCGTCGCGGTGCCGATCTCCGGTACCACCCGCAGCAACATCACCCTGGTCGAGGCGGACGGCACGACCACCAAGATCAATGAGCCCGGCCCGGAGCTTTCCCCGGCGGAGCTGGCCGTTCTGCGGCAGCGCACCGTCGAACTCGCCGCGCGCGCCGAATGGGTCGTGTGCTGCGGGAGCGTGCCGGCCGGAGTGCCCGACGATTTCTACGCCCAGCTCGGCGAACTCGCCCGCGACGCCGGGGCGAAGGTCGCCGTCGACTCCTCCGGGGCGCCGATGGCCGCCGCGCTCGCCGCCCGCCCCGACCTGATCAAGCCGAACCTCGACGAGCTGGCCGAGCTGGCCGGGCGGTCGCTGCCCCAGCTCGGCGACGTGGTGCAGGTGTGCCGCGGTCTGGTCGCCGAGGGCGTCGGCGCGGTGCTGGTCAGCCTCGGCGCGCGCGGCGCCGTGCTGGTCGAGGGCACCGAGACCTGGCACGCGCTCGGCCCGCTGGTCGCCGTGCGCAGCACCGTCGGCGCCGGAGACGCCGCACTCGCCGGATTCCTCCACGCGGGAGGAACCGGCCCCCAAGCCCTGCGCGCCGCGGTCGCCTACGGCACCGCCGCGGTCGCGCAGGAGGGCAGCCGCATGCCCGCCCCGCAGGACGTGCACCCGGACCAGGTGCGCCTGCTCGCCGCCGATCCCACCCTCACCCTCAGCGGAGCCGCAGCATGACCACCTCAGACCTGATCACCGCCGACCTGGTCGACCTCGAGCTCGCCGCCGCGGACAAGAACGCCGCGGTCCGCGCGCTCGCCGGACGGCTCGTGTCCGCCGGGCGGGTGACCGACCTCGAGCTGTTCCTCAAGGACGTCGCCGCTCGCGAGGAGCAGATGGCCACCGGGCTGGAGGGCGGCATCGGCATCCCGCACTGCCGCTCGGCCGCCGTCACCGCGCCGACGCTCGCCTTTGGCCGCAGCGCCGACGGCATCGATTTCGGTGCCCCGGACGGCCCGGCGAAGCTGATTTTCCTCATCGCCGCGCCGGACGGCGCGGATTCCGCGCACCTGAAGGTGCTCGCCGCGCTGGCCCGCCGGCTCGTCCGCGCGGAGTTCAAGCAGACCCTGCTGGACGCCGCCGATCCCGCGGCGGTCGCGGCCTACATCGGCGAGGAGGTGTCCTGACATGAAGTTCGTCGCCATCACCGCGTGCCCCACCGGCATCGCGCACACGTACATGGCCGCCGAATCGCTGGAGCAGACCGCGAAGGCCAACGGCGACACGATCGTGGTCGAGACGCAGGGCTCCGCCGGTTCCGAACCGTTGTCCGCGGCGGACATCGCGGACGCCGACGCCGTCATCTTCGCCGCCGACCTCGCCGTGGCAGGCCGGGAACGGTTCGCGGGCAAGCCGATCGTCGAAGCCCCGGTGAAGGCCGCGATCAACGACGCGGCCGGGCTGTTCGAACGGGCGAAGGCCGCTGCCGCGGAGCCGCCCGCCGACCAGCCCGCCGCTCAGCCCGCCGCCGCGGAACCGGAACTGACGACCAAGGTCGGCGAGCACGACCGGCTCGGCTCCCGGATCCGGCAGTGGCTGATGACCGGCGTCAGCTACCTCATCCCGTTCGTCGCCGCGGGCGGCCTGCTGATCGCGGTGAGCTTCGCGCTCGGCGGGTACCAGATCGCCGACGCGCCCAAGGTCACCGAGCATTTCGACGCCGGTTCGCTCGCCGGCTGGGCCGCGCTGATGTACCAGATCGGCAGCGTGGCGTTCCAGTTCCTGGTGCCGGTGCTCGCCGGGTTCATCGCGTTCGCGATGGCCGACCGGCCCGCCATCGCACCCGGTTTCGTCGGCGGGGCGGTCTCGGTCGCCATCGGGGCCGGATTCCTCGGCGGCCTGGTGGCCGGGCTGTTCGCCGGCGGCGTGGTGCTGGGGCTCAAGAAGATCCGGGTGCCGAAGGCGATGCGCGGCATCATGCCGGTGGTCGTCTACCCGCTGCTCGGGACCGTCGTGGTCGGCGTGCTGATGTACGTCGTGGTCGGCAAGCCGATCGCGATCGCCACCACCGGTCTCACCCACTGGCTGAACAGCCTGAGCGGCACCAGCGCGGTGCTGCTGGGCGCGCTGCTCGGGCTGATGATGGCGTTCGACATGGGCGGTCCGGTCAACAAGGCCGCGTACGCGTTCGCCGTCGGCGGCCTGACCACCGGCAGTGCCGGTTCGCTGCAGATCATGGCCGCGGTGATGGCGGCCGGGATGGTGCCGCCGCTCGCCCTCGCGCTCGCCTCGACCGTGCGGAAGAAGCTGTTCACCGCCGCGGAGCGCGAGAACGGCCGGGCCGCGTGGCTGCTCGGCGCCTCGTTCATCACCGAGGGCGCGATCCCGTTCGCCGCGGCGGATCCGTTCCGGGTGATCCCGTCGATCATGGCCGGTTCGGCTGTCACCGGAGCGCTGTCGATGGCTTTCGGCGCGACGCTGCGCGCGCCGCACGGCGGGATCTTCGTGGTGCCGCTGATCGGCAACCCGCTGCTGTTCCTGGTCGCGCTCGTGGCCGGGACGCTGGTCGCCGCCACGTCGGTGGTCCTGCTCAAGCAGTTGCGGTTCCGTTCCGCCGAGCCGGCCGCCGCTGTTTCCGCTCATCCGGTCAATGCCTGAGGAGGCTGTCGTGTACCAACGCCGCATCGTCGTCGCCAGCAGGGTCGGACTGCACGCCCGTCCGGCCGGGCTGGTCGCGCAAACCGCTGCCGCGCAGCCCGCGAAGGTTCGGATCGCCAAGGTTTCCGGTGGCGCGGTCGGCGACCCGGTGGACGCGGGGAGCGTGCTCAGTCTGATGACTCTCGGGGCCGCGCACGGCGACGAGGTCGAGCTCAGTGCGGACGGCGCACAGGCTCGGGAGTCGGTGGACGTGCTGGTCGAGTTGATCGCCAAGGATCTCGACGCCTGATCCGCCGGGAAACGGTGCGGCCGGGACTGTCCCCGGCCGCACCGTTTTCACGCGTAGAGCGAAGCGATGTCCGGCTGGTAGCGCTCGTTGATCACCCGGCGCTTGAGCTTGAGCGTCGGGGTCAGCTCGCCCGTCTCGGGCGTCCACGCGGTGGTGATGACGTGGTAGCGCTTGATCTGCTCGGCCCGCGCCAGCCTGCTGTTCGCTGACTCGACGGCCCGCGCGATCTCCGCCTGGACCGTCTCGTGCTGGGCCAGTGTTTCGATGTCCGCCGCTTCGACGCCGTTGGCCGCGGCCCAGCCGGGCGCGATCTCGTCGTCGAGCACGATCAGCGCGGTCACGTACGGCCGCGCGTCGCCGATCGCGACCGCCTGGCCGATCAGCGGGTGTTCCTTGAGCAGGCCCTCGATCCGGGTCGGCGCGATGTTCTTGCCGCTCGAGGTGATGATCAGTTCCTTCTTGCGGTCGGTGATCGTGACGTAGCCGTCGTCGTCGATCGTGCCGATGTCGCCGGTGGCGAACCAGCCGTCGGCGTCGGTGGCCGGTTCGATCGTGCCGTCCGGCTGCAGGTAGCCGAGGAAGACGATCGGACCGCGGACCAGCAGTTCGCCGTCCTCGCCGGTCTTCACCTCGACGCCGTCGATCGGACGGCCGACGGTGCCCGCGCGGAACGCGTCGGCGCTGTTCGCGGTCGCCGCGCCGGTGGTCTCGGACAGGCCCCAGACCTCGCGGATCTCGACGCCGAGCCCGGCGAGGAAGTACAGCACTTCCAGCGGCAACGCGGCCGCGCCGCTGGACGCGATGTGCAATTGGTCGAGCCCGAGCAGCCCGCGCACCGGGGCGAGCACGGTCTCGTCGGTCTTCGCGATGCGCTCGGCGAGATCGGCGGGCAGTTCCTCGCCCGCGCTGCGGAGTTTGTAGCCCTCTTGCAGGAGTTCGTTGGCCGAGATGAGCGCCTCGCGCCGGTCCTCGGGCACGCCGGCGAGCATGTTCTTCAGGCCCGCCACCATCTTTTCCCACACCCGCGGCACGCCGAAGAAGCTCTGCGGACGCACCTGGCCGAGCGCCGCGACGACGCCGGACGGATCGCCGATCGTGTGCACGTGGCCCGCCGCGACGATCGGCAGGTAGATCGACAGCTCGCGTTCGGCGATGTGCGCCAGCGGCAGGTACGCGATGTTCGTGGCGTGCATCGGGGCCTTGTGCAGCGTGTGCACGGCGATGCCCTCGTGGATCGCGTTGCGGTGGGAGAGCACGACGCCCTTGGGGTCGCCGGTGGTGCCGGAGGTGTAGATCATCGCGAGCGGGTCGTCCGGGCGGATGCCCTGCCACGCCCGGTCGAACGCCTCGGGGTCGGCGGCGAGCGCGGCGCGGCCGGTTTCGCGCACCGCGGAGTACGCGACGAACCGGTCGTCGCCGTCCGGGATCGCGGATTCGTCCATGACCACCACGCGGCGCAGCGCGGGCAGGTCGTCGAGCACCGGCAGCCAGCGCGACAGCTCGTCGGCGCCGGCGAGGACGACGATCGGGGCGGCGCTGTGCCGCGCGACGTAGCGGATCTGCTCCGGGCTGAGCGTCGCGTACGCCGTGCACGGGATGGCCGCCAGATGGACCGCCGCGAGGTCGGCGACGAGGTGGTCCGGCGAACTCGGGGCCATGATCAGCATCCGGTCGCCCGCGGCGAGGCCGAGCCCGGCGAGCCCGCGCGACACCTCGGCGATCGCGGTCCGGAACTCGCTCCAGGTGAGCGTCGGACGGCCCTCGAGATCGAGCGACGTGAGCGCGGGCCGGTCCCCGTACTCGACGGCGTTGCGCCGCAACAGCAGCGGGATGGTCTGGCCCTCGGCTTGTTCGGCGATCGACTGGGTCAACGCTGACCTCCTCCGGTGGTGCCTGGTCAGGTCACTCTAGGTCGTCGAAGCGGCGGCCGATAGAGAATCCCGGCCAGCCTCGGCGCTCGAGGGACCGGCCCGGCTCCTGTTAGAAAGGGGGCGAACCGGAACCCCGAGGAGCGTCGATGACCGAATCCGCCGTGCGCAGCGAGAGCCTTGCCGACGAGGCCGCCGCACTCGACGCCGCCGACCCGCTCGCCGCGAAGCGCGCGGAGTTCGACCTTGACCCGGAAGTCGCGTACTTCGACGGGAATTCCCTTGGCGCGCCGCCGAAACACGTCGCGGAGCGGGTGAGCCAGGTGGTGCGGCAGCAGTGGGGACGGCGGCTGATCCGGTCGTGGACCGAGGGCTGGTGGGAAGCCCCGCAGCGCGTCGGGGAGCGGATCGCGCCGCTGGTCGGGGCCGCGGCCGGGCAGGTCGTGGTGGCGGATTCGACGAGTGTGGACCTGTTCAAGGTGCTCGTCGCGGCGGTGCGGGCGAACCCCGGTCGCGACGAGGTCCTGGTCGACGCGGCGACGTTCCCGACCGACGGCTACGTGGCCGACCAGGCGGCCCGGCTCACCGGGCACGCCGTGCGGCGCGTGCCGGTGGCGGAGCTGCCCGGCGCGGTGAGCGAGCGGACCGCCGCGGTGCTCGTGAACCACGTCGATTACGTCAGCGGACGGCTGCACGACATGCCGTCGGTTACCGAGGCGGTGCACGCGGCGGGCGCGCTCGCGGTCTGGGATCTCTGCCACAGCGTCGGCGCGATTCCGGTGCGGCTGGACGCGTGCGACGTCGACTTCGCGGTGGGTTGTACGTACAAATTCCTCAACGGCGGGCCGGGCTCGCCCGCGTTCGTCTATGTGGCACAGCGGCATCAGGCGGAATTCGATCAGCCGCTCGCCGGATGGGCCGGGCACGCGGATCCGTTCGGCATGGAATCCGGGTACCGCGGCAGCGCGGGGATCGCGCGCGCCCGGGCAGGCACGCCGGACATCCTGTCGATGCTCGCGCTCGACGCCGCGCTGGACGTCTGGGACGGCGTCGACCTTTCCGTGCTGCGCGCGAAAGGCTTGGCGCTGGGCGACTTCTTTTTCCGGTGTGCGGACGAACTGCTTCCCGGAGCCGACATTCCGACGCCGCGCGAACACACGCGCGGGCACCAGGTTTCGGTGCGGGACGCGGGCGGGCAGCAGACGATGAACGCGCTGCACGAACGCGGGGTGCTCGGGGATTTCCGGCCGCCGGACGTGCTGCGGTTCGGGCTGGCCCCGCTGTACACGACTTACGCCGAGGTGCTGCGGGCGGTGACCGTGCTGCGCGAGGTGCGCTGAAAAGAATTCGCGCAATATCCTCGCGGATTCGCGGGGATCCGGCCGGATTCGCAGGTTCCGGGTGAACAATCGGTGTCGTGCTCGCCCCTTCGGGTGATCGACGGGCGCGCCGCGCGCTGCCCTGCGGGTATGCTCGGTGCCTGTTTTTTCGCGGGCCGAAGCTGATCGGGCAGCGGTGTCCGCCGCGCGGATCCGGGGCGAAAGGGGCCGAAATGATCGAGAACCGCGGCCGGGAAGTGCCGCTCTCGTACCTCGTGACCCTGCTCGTCGGCGTGGTCATCGGCTTCGTGCTCGCGCGTTTCGGCGGGCTGGTCGCGCGCTATCCGGTCGAATCGACGCTGGTGGCGGTGCTGGTCGCGTCCGTGGCGGTGCTGGCGTGGGCGTGCCGGGAGATGCTGCACGATCTGCTGCGGCGCGACCGGCGCGAGGCGGCGGAGGAAACCGAAACCGCGCCGGTGCCGCGGCTTTCCGCGCATCGGCCGCCGAATGGCGTGCGGCGCTGAATTCCGGAAATCGATCTCGGTTTTCCGTTCGATTCCGCCGCCGATGCGGAAATGCGCATGAGTTTCCGGTGAGTTTTCCCGGACTCGTCGTCGTGACGGACCTCACGCGCGGGCTCCCTGCCAACGGCGGCGGAGCCGGTGCGACCAAGGTCACGTCCGGTGGTGATCAGTTTTCCAAGCACCACAGTGGGTTACTAGCAGGTAACAAGAGGATGACGGCAACGCGGGTCCGGACTTGACTCACCCGTGAAGGTTGCTTACCGTCGTCGCGGGCAACGCAGACCACGGTGAACTGTGATCCGGCTGGTCGGACCGGTGCAACGAAAACACCGAGGACCCGAATACCACAGCAGTGCCGGAAGGAAAACGGATCACGGTGAAGCAGAATTCCGGGCGAAAGGGCCGCGGCTCCTCGATTCGCTCTCGCGTGCTCGCGATCGCGTTGATTCCTAGCGTGGCGTTGCTCGTCGTCGGTATCGCGCTCGCCGGATACCTGATTTTCGACGCGACGCAGGCGCGAAGTTACGCGCAGAAGATTCGCGGTTCGGAAGGCCCCGGCATTCCGTTCCTGCTCGCCGCGGAACAGGAGCGGCAGCTGTCGATGAGCGTGCTCGCCGGACAGGACGCCGCGCGCGCCGCGCTGCTGGCGACCCGGCCGAAGACGGACGCGTCCGCCGCGCAGATCACCTCGGTGCTGCAGGGCAACTTCGCGAGCGACTCGAACGTGCCCGCGAGCGTCAAGCAGAACATCGCCACGTTCGCCGCGCTGGAGGCGAAACTGCCGCAGCTGCGCCAGCGGGTCGACTCCGGCCAGGTGCCGCGACTCGAGGTTTTTTCCTTCTACAACCAGATCATCGACCAGTTCACCCAGGGCGTCGCCGGTCTCGCGCAGGCCGCGCGCGGCGCGGACAACGCCTACGCCCGGCTGTCCGCGATCCCGATTTTCAACGCCGCCGAGGAAATGCAGCGCAGCGACGCACTTGCCTCGGCCGGGCTCGCCGCGGGCGGGCTGTCCGGCGACGAGCAGCGCGCGTACCTGGGCCAGATCGGCGCGTACCACGCGCAGCTCGAACAGTCGGTGCCGCAGATGGTGCCCGAGGTGCGGGCGAACTACGACAAGCTCGTCTCCAGTCCCGCGTGGACGACCGTGACGCAGGTCGAGAACGCCTTGCTGTCCGGCGCGAAACAGCTTCCGGTGCCGCTGGAGCAGTGGCGCGCCGACGCCAAGCAGGTCGCCACCACGCTGATGACGATGTTCGCCGCGCAGAGCGCGCACGCGACCAACGCGGCGATCACCGACGCGGACGACACGCTGCGGAACTCGATCATCGCGGGCGCGGCGGCGGTGCTGTTCGCGCTCGCTGTGGTGCTGGTCGCGCTCCGGCTGTCGAACCGCTTCATCTCCCGGCTCGCCCGGCTGCGCGAGGACACCCTCGACGCGGCCGAGGTGCGGCTGCCGGAACTCGTCGGCCGGATCCGGGCGGGCGAACCCGTCGACCTCGACGAGGGCGGGCACCTGCTCGACCACGGCACGGACGAGATCGGCGAGGTGGCCGAGGCGTTCAACCTCGCGCAGCAGTCCGCGCTCGCCGCCGCGGTCGAAGAGGCCAAGACCCGGCAGGGCACGAAGGCGGTGTTCCTCAACATCGCGCACCGCAGCCAGGTGATCGTGCACCGGCAGCTGAAGGTGCTCGACGCCGCCGAGCGCAAGCAGGAGGACCCGGACCAGCTCGACACGCTGTTCCGCCTCGACCACCTCTCCACCCGCGCGCGGCGCAACGCGGAGAACCTGATCATCCTCGGCGGCGGCCAGCCCGGACGGCAGTGGCGCAATCCGGTGTCGCTGGTCGAACTCGTCCGCGGCGCGGCGGCGGAAACCGAGCACTTCGCGCGGGTGAAGACGGCGAAGCTGCCCGAGGTCGCGGTGCGCGGCCCGGTCGTCGGCGACCTCGTGCACCTGCTCGCCGAGCTGATCGACAACGCGACGTCGTTCTCGCCGCCGGAATCGCGCGTCGAACTGCGCGGCAACGTGGTCGGCAAGGGCGTCGTGATCGAGGTCGAGGACCAGGGGCTGGGCATCGAGCCGGAGCAGGCCGACGAGTTCAACGCGATGCTCGCCGACCCGCCGGACTTCGGGATCATGGCGCTGTCCGACGAACCGCGGCTGGGCCTGTTCGTGGTCGCGCGGCTGGCGTCGCGGCACGGGATTTCGGTGCACCTGCGCGAATCCGCGTACGGCGGGACCCGCGCGATCGTGTTGGTGCGCAAGGATTTGCTCGCTCCGCTCAGCGAGACCGAGCCCTCGGACGACGCCGCGGAACAGGAATCGGACGGGACGCCGGAGATGTCCCGGCTCGCGGTGGAGCCGTCGCGGCCCGCGCCGGAACCGCAGCGGGCTGAGCCGCAGCGTCCGGAACTGCCGCAACGGAAGCGTCCGGAACCGCAGCGGGCGGACCTGCCGCAGCCGTCGCGGATCGCACCGGAACCGCGGGTCGCGCCGGAGCAGCAGCGCCCGGAATCGCCGACCCGCCGCGCGATGCGTCCGGTGGCCGAGGCTCCGCCGGCCCGGCCGCCGCACAACCGCGAGCAGCGCCCGCCCGCGGATGCCGGCCGAGCGCCGCGTCCCGCGGTTGAAAACGGCCGGGCCGCGCCGCCGCGTCCGCCCGGACGGCCCCCGCTGCCGCAGCGGCGCCGGCAGCAGAACCTCGTCCCGCAACTGCGCGGCGACCGGCCGGCGCCGGAATCCGACGAGGTCCGCGAGGATTCGCCGGAGCAGGCCCGCTCCCGGCTCAGCGCGTTCCAGCAGGGCACCCGGCGGGCCCGCGAGGCCGATCCCGGGCACGACAACAGGTACGGAGATCGCGACTGATGGCGAGCAACGGCGTCAACGAGCTCGACTGGCTGCTCGACGACCTCGTGCAGCGGGTCGCCGGCGCGGACCGCGCGGTGGTGCTGTCCGCGGACGGGTTGCTGATCGGCCGGTCCGGCAATCTGTCCGAGGCGGACGCGGAGCACCTGTCCGCGGTCGCGTCGGCGTTCCAGAGCCTCGCCCGCGGCACCGGACGGCACTTCGGCGGCGGCAACGTGCGGCAGACGATGGTCGAGATGGACCACGCGTTCCTGTTCGTGACCGCGGCCGGGCGGGGCGCGTGCCTCGCGCTGCTGGCCGGGGTCGACGCGGACATGGGGCTCGTCGCCTACGAGATGAACCTGATGGTCAAGCGGGTCGGTGCGGTGCTCACCGCGGCGCCGCGGGCCGGAGCGGTCCAGCGGACCTCGCCATGACGGCCAAGGGCCGCGAATCCTGGTACGAGGACGAGGCCGGTCCGCTGGTGCGGTCGTACGCCGTCACCGGCGGGCGGACCCGGTCCGACACGCGCGGGCTCGACCTCATCACGCTCGTCGTCGCGTTGCGCGCCGCGAGCGAGACGCCCGGGCTCGAACCGGAGTACTCGCGCATTCTTTCCCTGTGCCAGCGCCCGGTTTCGGTCGCCGAGGTGGCCGCGCGGGTCGATCTCCCGCTGCCGGTGGTGAAGGTGCTGCTGAGCGATTTGATAGAACGCAACCTCGTGCTGTTCCGCACCGCGACGCCGGTGACCGACGCCCCCAGCCCCCACGTACTCCAGGCGGTTCTCGATGGCATCCGGAAACTCTGAGCCCCGCCGGTCGCTCACCGCGCAAGCGGTGAAGGTGCTCGTCGCGGGCGGGTTCGGGGTCGGCAAGACGACCATGGTCGGCTCGGTCAGCGAGGTGCCGCCGCTGCGCACCGAAGAGGTGATCACCGCCGCGTCCGAGGGCGTGGACGACCTGTCCGGCGTCGAGGGCAAAACCACCACGACGGTCGCGCTCGACTTCGGCCGGATCACCATCAACCCCGAGCTGATCCTGTACCTCTTCGGCACGCCGGGGCAGGACCGGTTCTGGTTCATGTGGGACGAACTGGCCGAGGGCGCGCTCGGCGCGGTGGTGCTGGCGGACACGCGACGGCTCGAATCTTGTTTCCCCGCAGTGGATTTCTTCGAGCAGCGCGGGTTGCCGTTCGTGGTCGGGGTGAACTGCTTCGACGACGCTTACCGGTACGGCACCGAGGAAGTCCGCGGGGCGCTGGATCTGGATCCGCAGGTGCCGTTGCTGCTGTGCGACGCGCGGGAGCGGGATTCCACCAAGCAGGTGCTGACGGTGCTGATGGAGCACGCGCTCGGGCGGGCGATGCTCGTGAGCGGCAACCCCGGGTAGGTCCCCGGGATTGCCGCTCTCGGCACGGTTTTTCAGCGGCGGCGCAGCTGGTCCAGGGAGGCCGCGCCCGGGCCGACCACCGCGATGACGAGGAAGATCCAGGCGAAGAGCGCGGCGGGCTCGCCCATGTTGTGCAGGGGGAGCAGGCCTTCCGGGGCGTGCACGGTGAAGTAGGCGTAGGCCATGACGCCGGAGAGCACGGTCGCGGAGACGCGGGTGAAGAGCCCGGCGAAGACGAAGAGCGCGCCGACGACCTCGATCAGGCTGGCCCAGTAACCGGGCCACTGGCCGAAGGGGACCGCGCCGCCCGCGTTGTCGATGCCGCCGAAGAGCCCGAAGCCCATCAGGCCGTGGCAGAGGAAGAGGAACGACACTACGGCGCGGAAGAGGGCCAGTACGGTCGGGCGGACTCGGTCTGCCAGGGACTTCGCGGCCTCGGTCGTGGTGGCGGCTGCGGTCTTGGGGGCGGTGGTGGTGGTCATCTTGGGTCCCTCCCGGGTGGCTGTTGGCTGCCTTCTGCCTATGCGTCGAACGTGGCCGGCCGGGATCGACACATCGCCGGGAAGTTTTTTCGAGGCGGTGTTTGGGCTGGTCAGGGGGGCTGGCAGGGTGGGGGGATGGTGGTCAAGCGGAGTGCTGGGGTGTTGGTTTATCGGCGGGGCGCGGACGGGGTCGAGGTGTTGCTCGCGCATATGGGCGGGCCGTTCTGGGCCAAGAAGGATCTGGCGGCTTGGTCGTTGCCCAAGGGGGAGATCGAGGAGGGGGAGGAGCCTGAGGCCGCGGCTCGGCGGGAGTTCGCTGAGGAGCTGGGGGTGGCTGTTCCGGACGGGGAATGGGTTTCGCTGGGGGAGGTTCGGCAGTCCGGGAAGGTCGTGACTGCTTGGGCGGTGGAGGGGGAGCTTGATCCTGGTGTCGTGGTGCCGGGGGTTTTTGAGATGGAGTGGCCGCCTCGGTCTGGGGTGATGCGGGAGTTTCCCGAGGTGGATCGGGTGGAGTGGTTTTCGTTGGAGGTGGCTCGGGAGAAGTTGGTCAAGGGGCAGCGGGGGTTTTTGGATCGGCTTGCTGTGCTGGAGTGATCGGCTCGTCGCCTGGCGGCGACATTGCTCTCTGGCGTGCGTGGGGCACCCCGAAGCTTGATTGTGCAGATGAGCTTCGTATCGGGGTGCGGGGGAGGGGCTGGGTGCCTCGCTCGTTGGGTGCAGCGGTGCGGTTTGGTGCCTTGATCGGTGGGTGCAGCGGTGCGGGTTGGGTGGGGGTGGGGCTTGCGCCCCAATGTGGCATTGGGTGCATCTGACGCACCCAATGTGGCGTTCGGTGCGTGCGACGCACCCAATGCCACATTGGGGTCTTTCACTGCTCGGGGGCTGGTCGTGAGGGGGACCCTCAGGGAATCAGCGTCTGTGAGGGTGGCCCTCACGAACCGAACTGTTGCAGCAATGTGCTGAGCGGCGTGGTGGTGAAGGACGGGAGGACTTGGTCTGCTTTGGCGAAGTCCAGCGTTGCGGTGATGGGGTTTGGTACTGCGATGGTGGTGATTCCGGCTGCTTTCGCTGCGCTCACGCCGTGCGGGGAGTCTTCGAAGGCCAGGGCTTCTTCCGCGGTTACGCCTAGGGTTCGCAGGGCCGCGAGGTAGGTGTCTGGGTCTGGCTTTGGTTTGTGGCGGTCGCCGGTTTCTACTGCGGTGAAGCGGGCGGCCAGGCCTAGGCGTTCCAGTTGGCCGTGTACCCAGGTGCTGGAGGAGCTTGAGGCGACGCCTAAAGCCAAGCCGCGGCGGGCAGCTTCGTCTAGGTAGTCGAGTACGCCTTCTCGTGGGCCGTCTTCGGCTAGGAGTTCGTGTACTCGGGCGCGCATGGACGGGCGCAGCGATTCCGGGTCCACGTTTTCTACTTGTTCGGCTAGCAGCTTGAACATCGTCGCGGCGGTGTTCTGGGTGCCGATGACTGTGTGCCAGACGTCCAGGGGCAGTTCGACTCCGTGTCCGGCGAACATTTCCTGCCAGGACCGCAGTACCGCTGCTTCGGTGTCGGCTAGGGTGCCGTCGAAGTCGAAGATCAATGCTCGCGTGGCCACGTCTCGCAGCTTGCCTCACGAGGGCTGGTGGCGGGTCAGTTCGTGGCGAAAAACTCCGCCAGTACCGGTGCCAGCGCGGCGGTTTTCACCAGGTGGGTCTGGCCGGGCAGGGTGCGGTAGGTGGCGTGGGGCAGCTGGGCCGCCGCTGCTGCGACGCCGTTGCGCATCCACTCGGGGCTCTTGCCGCCGTCGAGGATCAGGGTGGGGGCGGTGATTCCGGACCAGCGTTCGGCGGGGAGCGGGCGGCCGGACTGGTTGTCGTCCATGATCTGGGCGTCGTAGGCGAGGGTGTGGGCCACGCGCTTCATCCGCGGCCAGGCGGGCATCAGGCGCATCATCGTGACCATCAGGGCGGGCAGTCCGACGCCTTCGACCATGAACGTCTTGATCGCGTCGCCCGGTTTTCCGGCGGCGACGGCTGCTTCGAGCTTCGCCTGGTAGTCGGCCGGGACGCGCTTGCGGGTGCTGTCGACGACGAACGGCGGTTCGTACACCGCGACCTTCTTGACCGGTACGCCGCGATGGGCGGCTTCCAGTACGAGAGCGGCGCCGGACGAGATGCCGTACAGGCTGATCTCTCCGCCTGCTTCCTTGGCCAGCGCGGAGATGTCTTCGATCTCGCGCTCGACGTCGTACGGGGCGGTGTCGCCGCTTTCGCCTCTGCCTCGGCGGTCGAAGGTGTAGACGGTGAAGCGGTCCGCGAGGGCTTTGGCGAGATCGTCGTTGGGCGTCGAGGTGCGGTAGCAGAGCGCGCCGTCGACGAGGACGAGTGCCGGGCCGGAGCCGGTGCGGGAGTAGGCGATCTGGGTGCCGTCGGCGGACGTGACGGTGGGCATGGGGTTCCTCCTCGGGGTGGTGCCGTTGAGGAGAACTCTCGCATCCGACGGTTTGAGTTGTCAAGACAAAAAAATTGGTCGGTGCGATCTGTTGGGGTGCGACGGGGCTGGTGGGTTTAGGCACTGCGGAGGGTCAGCAGGGCGATTTCGTTCGGGGCGAAGACCCGGAACGGCGGGCCCCAGAAGCCGGAGCCGCGGCTGTTGTACAGCTGGGTCGGGCCGTGCCGGGTGAGGCCGGACAGGGTCGGCTGGTCGAGGCGGACGAGGAGGTGGAACGGCCAGATCTGGCCGCCGTGGGTGTGGCCGGAGATCTGCAGGTCGACGTTCTCCTCTCGGGCCTGGGCGACCTGTTTCGGCTGGTGGGCGAGCAGGACGACGGGGACGTCGGGATCGGCGCCGTCGAGGGCGGCGGCCAGGTCGGGGCCGTGGCCGGGCAGGCCGGAGGCGGCTCCGGTGGGGTCGTCGATGCCGGCGAAAAGCAGGCGGGCGCCGTCGCGTTCGATGAGGGTCGAGCGGTTGTGCAGGGTGTCCCAGCCGAGGCTCGCCATGTGGTCCAGCCAGGCCTGTGCCTCGCCGAAGTACTCGTGGTTGCCGGTGATGTAGAACCGGCCGAGCGGGGCCTGCACGCCGCCGAGCGGGTCGACCTGCTTGCGCCGTTTGGCGACCGATCCGTCGGCGAGGTCCCCGGCGTGGCAGACGACGTCGGGCTGCAGCCGGTTCAGTTCCGCGACCAGGCGTTCGGACCAGCGGGTGCGGTCGAGCGGGCCGTAGTGAGTGTCGGTGATGACCGCGACGCGCAGCCCGTCGAGCCCGGGACCGAGCTTCGGCAGCACGACGTCGACCGCCTTCACCGGCGGCACCCGCATGGCGATCCGGTTCCCGCTGACGAGCAGCACCGCCGCGACGGCCAGCGTGACCGCGGCTACGATCCGTGGCCGCGCGGGATCGTCCACTCCGGACACCAGCAGGACCAGCCGCAGCAGGTGGGTGAGGACGCTCCAGGTGAACAACACCCACACCGCGCCGAGCGTGACGTCCCCGACCCGCGCGGCGGCGTCGCTCTGCTTCGGACCGTGCCCGAGCACCATGAGCACCGGAAAACTCACCGCGGCGACGGCGAAAACGACCGTGCCCACGACGGTGCCGGCGACCGGCCACTCCGGCAACAACACGAGCACCGACCACGGCTCGCCGAACAACAAGAGCACCGCGGCGACCACGAAGGCAACCCGACGAACTCCGACCACGGTTTTCTTCCCTTCGCCCGCGTGCTACCCAGCGTAGCCGCATTCGGAGGGTGGGGGCCGGGGTGTGAAGGGGAGTGGGCGGCGGGGCTGGACGGAGGGGTGGCGGGAGCGGGCGGCGCGTCTGGTGGACGGTGGGTTTCGGGCGTGGGCGGGGATGTGGTGGCGGGGTGGGCGCAGGGTCGCGCGTTTGGCCACGCTGCAAGCGGCCGGGATTGTCCTGCTGCGGTGGAGGGGGCTTGTGCCCGGCCGGGGCGGGCATTCGGGTGTGCGCGGGATGTGGTGGCGGGGCGGGCGCACGGTCGCGTGTCTGGCCACGCCGCGAGTGGGCGGGGTCGTGCTGCTGCGGCGCAGGGGGCGTGTGTCTGGCCGGGGTGGGGTTTCGGTCGTGCGTGGGGGTGTATAGGCGGGGCGGGCGCAGGGTCGCGCGTCTGGCCGCGCTGTGAGCGGCCGGGATCGTGCCGCTGCGGGTGGAAGCGAGCGAGCCGCGCAGCTGGTGGCGCGGGATTTCAAGCGTGGGCGGTGGTGCCGCGCGTCCGGCCAAGGCGGGGTTTCGCGAGCGGCTGGAACAGTCCTGCTGCGGGTTCGGCGAGCCGGGCACAGCCCGCATTCACCCCGCGTGGCTCAGGACTCTCCCCGTCCCGCGCGCCAGTTCGCCACCGTTTCCTCCACGTCCAGCGGGCGGGCTCGCAGCACCGGGCCGTCCTGGGGCAGCGCGTGTGCCTTGCGGATGCGGGCGTTCAGGTCTTCGACGATCTGCCGCACCTTGGCTTCGGAGTGGACTTTCGCCAGTTTCCCCGGAAGGTCTTGGATTTCGCGCGGCAACGCGAGCGATGGCGGCAGGAACGCGGCTACGTCGAGGTCGCCTTCGCGGGCGCGGCGGATCGCCCAGTCGGTGGCGGCGTCGCGGCCGCTCGGGGGCGGCAGTGGTTTTCCTGTTCCGGGAAGGTCTTCGAAGTCGCCGCGGGCTTCGGCGGCGGCGATTTGCCGGTCGACCCACGAACCGTACGACACGCCCGGTGGTTTGCGTTCCGTCACTGGAACCACCTCCCTCGCTCCCCAGCGTAGCGGCCATGGCGCCGTCGCGGAGGGGACGAAGGTCCTGAAACGGCAGGTAAGATCCCACGCTGACGGTACGAGGCCGGGAGGGGACACGATGATCGTCGAGCACGAGGGCGACGGTCCCGAGGCCGCGCGCGAGGAGGTCGCGCGCACGCTCGCGCTGCTGTGGCGCGATTGTGCGGGTGCTCCGGAACCCTCGGCTCGCGGCAGGCGGCCGACGCTCACCATCGAACGGATCATCGTGGCGGCCATCGCGGTCGCTGACGCGGAGGGGCTCGTCGCGACGTCCATGCATCGCGTCGCGAAAGAGCTCGGGGCGGGCACGATGACGCTCTATACCTACGTTCCCGGCAAAACCGAGCTGATCGATCTCATGGTCGACACTGTTCTCCTGGAACGGAATCTCCCCGGACCCGGCGAGCCGCGGCCGGAGGATTGGCGTGCGCAGGTGCGTGTTTACGCCGACCGCACGCGCGACATTTACCGTCGGCATCCGTGGCTGCGCGAGCGTTCGCGCGTGCGGCCCGCCCTTGGTCCGGGGCAGCTGGCCGGTCAGGAATACCTGCTGTCCATTATGGAGAGTCTGGGACTGCCTGCCCGGGAAATCGTCGCGGCGGCCAATTCGGTCGCGGGCTATGTGGACGCGAACGCGGCGGCCGAGGCGGAGAGTGTCCACTTGGAACGGACCACCGGACAGTCCAATGAGGCGTGGTGGGGACAGCGTTCTTCGTTCTGGCACACGTATTTCGACGTCGAGTCTCATCCGGCGATGAACCGGACGTGGCTTGCCGGTGGGTTCGAGAAGCCGTCCGCGGAGCAGGCGTCGGACGCGTCGGAGTTCGGATTGGACCGGCTTCTGGACGGGATCGCAGCGCGGATCGGCGGGTAAGCTCAACTGCGGGCGTCGAAGCGGATCCCGGTCGCCTCCTCGGAAAGTGTCCACAATCGACGGCCCCGCGCTGGATCCCGGGACGCGCCCATCGCTGTGCCCAGCCGGGGGCGGCCCGCTCCGCCGAAAGCTGGACCGTAGTAAGCGCCGCCGGTCGCGGTGGGGTCGACGGCGGCTCGGACCGCTGGCCAGGCGCCGTGGTCCTTTCCGTGCGTATAGGGCGCGAGCAGGCGCATCACCGGCACTGGCTGGGTGATTCCCGGACGCGCGGGGCTGGTCCGCTCCAGGCTGAACCCGGGGTGCGCGAGGATCGCCCGCACCGGTGAAGAGGCCGCACGCAGGCGTCGGTCGAGTTCCGTCGCGAATGACTGCACGGCGTGCTTCGACAACGCATACGCGCGGAAGTCCGAATACTTGCGCGAACTCTGGAGATCATCGATGTCGTACGGATACATCCGGGTGATCAGGCTGCCCGCCAGCACCACGCGCGCGGACGACGCGGTCAGCACCGGCATCGCCAGCGCGGTGAGGGCGAAGTGGCCGAAATGGTTGGTGCCCACCGCCAGTTCCAAGCCCTGTTTCGTGGTCCGGCGCACCGGTCCGGGGGCAGTGATGCCGGCGTTCTCGATCAACGCGTCCAAGCGGTCCAGCCGGCCGAGCGCTTCGACGGCGGACGGGACGGAGTCGAGATCCGCGAGGTCCAGCGGGATTGTGCTCAGCGAAGCCGAACCGACCCGGGTGCGCACCATCTCGACGGCCGCGCGCAGCCGCGACGGGTCTCGGCCCAGGAGGGCGACGTGGGCTCCGGCGGCGGCCAGCTGCTCGGTGATGAAGTAGCCGATCCCGGCGTTGCCGCCGGTCACCGCATAGCACCGGCCGGCCAGGTCAGGCAGGTGCCGAGGATTCCACGCCACGATCGCTCCCCCGTAGTCCGGTTTGGTCCGGACTATACGAACGCCGCGGTCAGTGCGTCGGCGCGGCCTCCGTGGTGGTGCTGGAGGTCGTGGTGCTGGACGTCGCCGGGTTCGCCGGGGCCGAACTGGACGTTGTCGTGCTCGTCGTCGGCGTGGTGCTGGTGGGGCTCGTCGACGAGGTAGGCGTAGAAGACGTGGTGGGCGCTGAGCTGGTCGGCTTCGCCGGGGAGGAGCTGCTGCTCGGCGCGGTGCTGCTGCCGGGAAGCTGCGTCGGGGTGCCGGGCTGCTGGCTCGGCGGGGCCGGGGTGACCGGCGGCGGCGCGGGCGGGGCGACGTCGCCCGCCGGGCTGCCCGCGGCGGCTTCGACCGCTCCGGGGCCGGGCGGGGCTCCGATCGGGACCTGGCTGTCCGGCAGCTTCGAGACGCCGTTGCGGTAGCCGTACGCGTACGCCATCACGGTGTCCACATAGGACTGCGAGTTGTTGTACCGGCGCACCGCGAGGCGCTGGGCGGCGTCGCTGGAGAGGTCCAGACCTCCCGAGCACAGGTAGCGCGCGGTGGCGAGCGTTTCGTCGTAGATGTTGTTCGGGTCGGAAACGCCGTCGCCGTTGCCGTCGGAGGCGTAGGACGCCCAGGTCGACGGGATGAACTGGGTCGCGCCGACCGCGCGGTCCCATACCGGGTCCCCGTCGAAGCGGCCGTGGTCGGTGTCGCGGATCGCGGCGAATCCGCCGGAACCGTCGAGTACCGGGCCGAGAATCCGCTCGAGGGTGTTGCCGCGCGCGTCGACGTAGCCGCCGCGGGCGTGGTTCGACTCGACCCGTCCGATGGCCGCGATCAGCGCCCAGTCGACGTGGCAGCCGGGCTGTTCGCGGGCCATGATGTCGGCCGCGGTGCGGTAGGCGCGCAGCATGCTGTCCGGGATGCCCAGCGGGCCGGCGGTGGTCGCCGAGCCGGGGCCGTTCGGGTAGCCCGGCACGCCGAGCGCCTGCGGGACCGGCGGCTGCGGGAGGCTGCCGTCGACGCCGATCGGCGGGAGCGTGATGCCCGGCGGCAGTCCGGGAACGCTGGGCGCGGCCTGGGCGGCCGACGGCGGCTCAGCGGCGCGCAACGCCACCGGGATGCCGGACGACGTCACCGTCGGCAGCACCACGAGCGCGCCTCCGGCGAGGGCGGCGAAAGCCCGGCTGCGGGCGTTCCGTCCCTGCGGGCGGCGTCTGGCCATGCTCGTCTCCCCGTTCGTTCTGCCGTCTGCGGCCAAGCTAGCGGATCTGTCCGCGATCCGGTGAGGGCTCGGCGGAATTCTGTCCGTTCCGGCCAACTTTCGTTCGTCTGGCATAAAACCTTTGGCGGGTTCCGGTCATCGGGGCTTAACCGGAACTTCGCCGATTAGGCCGAATGGAGCAATCCCTTCGTAGGGTCCACTGTGGACCCTGAGGCGAATTAGGCCGCCGGGCCGAATCGTTTGCGGTATTCGGACGGCGACAGGCCGGTGTGCCTGCGCAGCTGCAGCCGGAGATTCGCGCCGGTGCCGAGCCCGGTGCGGGCGGCGATGCGGTCCAGACCATGTTCGCCGCGTTCGATGAGCCTGCGGGCCAGCGTCACGCGTTCGGCGGTGAGCCAGGCGAGCGGCGTCGTGCCGAGTTCCGCGCGGAACCGGCGGTGCAGGGTGGCGGCGCTGGTCGACGCGCGGGCGGCGAGGTCGGTGACCGCGAGCGGCTGGTCGAGCCGCTGACGGGCCCATTCCAGCACCGGCGCGAGCGAGGCGTCGGGAATCTCCGGCATCGGGCGTTCCACGAACTGCTGCTGGCCGCCTTCGCGATGTCCGGTGAAAACGAGGCGGCGGCTGACCGCGTTGGCGATTTCCGCGCCGTGATCGCGTTGGATCACGTGCAGCGACAAGTCGAGCGCGGCCGCGCTTCCGGCGGCGGTAAAAACTGTGCCGTCCTCGACGAAGAGGACGTCCGGCTCCAGCCGGACCCGCGGGTAGCGCGCGGTGAACTCATCGGCCCATTGCCAGTGCGTGGTGGCCCGGCGATCGTCGAGCACGCCTGCCTCGGCCAGGGTGAACGCGCCGGTGCAGAAGCTCATCAACCGTGCGCCGCGGGAGTCCGCACGCTGGATCGCGGCGAGGATTTCCGGGTTCGCGGGGGTGGCCGGATCCGGCCGGTTCGGGACGATCACCGTGTCCGCGCTGTCCACCGCGTCGAGGTCGGCGACGTCGGCGAGGGTGAAGAAGCCGAGGTGCATCCGGGCTTGGCCACCGGGAGCCGCGAGAGCGAAGTCGTACCAGGGCCGGCGCAGTTCCGGCCGGCGCAGGCCGAACAGTTCCGTCGCGACGCCCATCTCGAACGGATTCGAGCCGTCGCCGACGATCATCACGACACGGTGCGAGGATCCTTTCGGCATATGCGATTCATAGCACTCCCGGCGACGCGAGACCAGGCCCAAGATCGGACTATGACTACTCAGCCCCTCGATCTGCGGGCCGTGCTCGCCGGATTCGACGCCCCGTGGAGCCCCCGGATCGTCGCCAACGTCAACGACTACGACATCCGTCTCGCCCGGTTCGCCGGCGAACACGTGTGGCACAAGCACGACAACACCGACGAGTTCTTCCTCGTTCTCGACGGCAGCATCGAGATCGGCCTGCGCGAAGCGGACGGCGAACGCACCGTGACGTTGACCCGCGAACAGGCGTTCGTGGTCCCGCGCGGCACCTTCCACAAGCCGTCGTCGAAGGAAGGCGCGGTGGTGCTGCTCGTGGAGCCGTCCGGGACGCTCTCGGTCGGCGACGAGCACGAAGAAGTGCCCGACATTGTCGACGTGACCGTCGGGCATCGCGTCTGACCTGCTGGGTTGCACTGTGGGACGGCGTATCCTCGCCGTCATGAAACGCACTTCCTTCGCGCAGTGGCCGTGCTCGATCGCCCGGACCATGGACCTGCTCGGGGACTGGTGGACTCCGCTGGTGCTGCGCGATGCCTTCTACGGCGTCCGCCGCTTCGACGAGTTCCAGCAGGCGCTCGGCATCGCGCGCAACACCCTCGCCGACCGGCTGCGCAGGCTGGTCGACGAGGGTTTGCTCGAAAAGCGCGCCTACCAGGCCGAACCGGTGCGCTACGACTACGTGCTCACCGAGAAGGGCCGCGATTTCTGGAGCGTGCTGGCCGCGATGACGGCCTGGGGCGACCGGTGGCTGGCCACCGAGGCGGGCCCGCCGATCGTGCTGCACCACGACGCCTGCGGGCACGACACGACCGCGACCGTCGTCTGCGCGGACTGCGGCGAGCCGTTGTCCGCCGAGGACACCCGGATGCGGCGCGGGCCCGGCTTCCCGGAGCGTCTGTCGCAGCGGCCGGACGTCCAGGCGAGGTTCGCGCCGCAGGAATAACGGTCCGTGGCCGTTGACATGGTCAGTTTAGTTACGCAACTATGCAGGTCGAGACGCCAACGGAGGAGGACTCGCCATGGAGTGGACCGGCGCGCGGTACGCGGACGCCCCGACGGTGCAGGTGGACGCGTGGATCGACGGCTCGCCCGAGCAGGTGTGGCGGTTCGCCTCGGACGTCGCGCTGATGCCGGAGCTGAGCGGCGAACTGCAGTCGGTCCGGTGGTGCGACGAGGGTTCCGCGCCGGCGCTCGGACGGTCCTTCGTCGGGCGCAACCACCACCAGGCGCGCGGCGACTGGGAAACCACGTCCTACATCGTCGAATGCGAGGAGCCGCGCGTCTTCGCCTGGGCGGTCAGCGATCCGGCGAATCCGACCGCGGTCTGGCGGTTCACCCTCGCCCCGGAGAACGGCGGCACGCGGCTCACGCAGTGGGCGCAGATGGGGCCGGGGCCGTCCGGGGTGACCGAGGTGATCGCGCGGATGCCGGAGAAGGAGCAGAAGATCGTGCACGTCCGGCTGAGCGAGTTCGAGGCCTCGATGACCGCCACGCTCGGCGCGATCAAGGACCGCGTGGAAGCCGCCGGATGATGCGCACGGCCACCACCGTCGAGGCGTCGTCCGGCTGGCCGGAGACCCGGGATTTCGTGCTGGAGGCGGAAAAACTGGGTCTCGGCGAATGCTGGGTGGCCGAGGCGTGGGGTTCGGACGGGCCGTCGGTGCTCGGCTACCTCGCCGCGCGCACGGACCGGATCCGGCTCGGTTCCGGGATCATGCAGCTCGGCGTGCGCACGCCGGTCGCGCTCGCGCAGGCCGCCCTCACCCTGGCCGAGATGTCCGGCGGACGGTTCGCGCTGGGGCTCGGGCCGTCCGGTCCGCAGGTGATCGAGGGGCTGCACGGGGTGCCGTTCGCGCGGCCGCTGACGCGGATGCGCGAGACGGTGCAGATCATCCGCAGTGCCTTCGCCGGGGAGAAAATCTCGTTCGCGGGCAAGGCTTTCCAGATCCCGCTGCCGGGGGAGTCCCGCCCGATGCGGCTGTCGACGACGCCGAACGAGGACATCCCGATCTACCTGGCCACGCTGTCGCCGCGAATGCTGGAGCTCACCGGCGAACTCGCCGACGGCTGGCTCGGCACGAGCTTCGTCCCCGAGGGCGCCGACGCGTACTTCCGCCACCTCGACGCCGGGCTCGCGAAAGCCGGTCGGAGCCGCGGCGATCTCGTGGTGTGCCAAGGCGCGGAGGTCGCCTTCGCGTCCGATGAGGACGAACTGCGCCCGATGGTCGCCGGGCGCAAGAAGGAGCTGGCGTTTTCGCTGGGCGGCATGGGTTCGGCGAGCACGAACTTCTACCACGACGCCTACAGCAGGCAGGGCTGGGCGGACGTCGCCGCGGAGGTGCGGGAACGCTGGCAGTCCGGTGATCGCGACGGCGCGGCCGGGTTGGTGACCGACGAGATGGTGCTCGCGACGACCCTGATCGGCACCGAGGACATGGTCCGCGCGCGGCTGAAGGTGTGGCGCGCCGCCGGTGTCGACACGGTCCGGCTGTATCCGGCCGGCGACACGCTGGAAAAACGGCTGGCGACGCTGGGCAGGGCACTTGAGTTGGTAACGGAAGTGCCCTGACAGACCAAGTATTGGGCCAACCGGCTGCGTCAGCGGGTCCGGTTGCGCCATAGTGTCGGCGATCCCGAACCTCAAGGAGTCGCTCGATGCGCAAGATCGTGTCCACGTTGTTCGTCTCGCTCGACGGCGTGGTCGAGGCGCCGGACCAGTGGTCGCTCTCGTACTGGAACGACGAGCTCGAACACGCGGTGGGCGACGGCATGGCGGACGCCGACGCGATGTTGCTGGGCCGCGTGACCTACGAGGGCTTCGCCGAGGCGTGGCCCGGCCGCACGGACGACCCGGGCGCGGAGTTCATGAACAGCGTGCCGAAGTACGTCGCGTCCACCACGCTGACCGCGGCGGACTGGCACAACACGACCCTCCTGCGCGGCGACCTCGGCGAGGCGATCGCGGACCTGAAGTCCAGCGCGGGCGGCGACATCATGACCAGCGGCAGCACGACGCTCGTGCGGTGGCTCCTGTCGCACGGGCTGGTGGACGAGCTGACCCTGCTGCAGTACCCGGTGGTGGTCGGCAAGGGACGCCGGTTGTTCCCCGCGGAGGGGCCGCAGCTGGACTTCGAGCTGGCGGACTCGACGGCGTTCCGCAACGGGGTGCTGCGGCTGGTTTACCGGCCGTCCGACGACTGAAACTGTCCTAAAAGGACTTACGTTCTTCCCGAAAACCGGCCCGCCGCGCAGGATTCGGGTCATTCCGCCAGACGGGCGCCGCGACGCCAGATGGCGCGGATGTTGAGCGTGTCGCTGATGTCGCGGGTCGGGTCGCCGTCGACGAGCAGAAGGTCGGCGCGGAGTCCCTCGGCGACGCGGCCCCGGTCGCTAAGGCGGAAGCGGCGGGCGGTGGTCGCGGTGGCTGCGCGCAAGGCTCGTTCGGGCGTGAGGCCGGCTTCCACGAGGTACTGCAGTTCGTGGTGCAGGCTCGCTCCGTGCGCGAGGCCTCCGAAGAACGTCTCGGGCATGGAGACATCGGTGCCGGCCAGCACGTCGACGCCCGCCGCGTCCAAGGCCCGCACGGTGTCGTACACGTCTTCGAGCTTGCCTTGCGGGTAGCGGTTGTAGCTGGAGCGCAGGGTTTCTTCCCACTTGCGGTCGAGGCGGGAGGCGACCCGCGGGTCGTCGGCGAGCGCGCTGCCGGTGATCCCCATCAGCGAGGCGTTGAGGCTGATGCAGGGGATGACGAACATGCCCGCGTCCTTGACGAGGCTGATGATCTCGGCGGTGTGCGGCTGGTCCATGAACACGTGGGCGAGCCCGTCGATGCCCGCTTCGACGGCCATTATGGTCGCGTCGACGGTCAGCGCGTGGGCCACGGTGAGAGCGCCGTACTTCTTGGCTTCCGCGACCCCGGCGTTCACGGTGGCCTGGTCGAGACACGGCAGTCCGGGATGCCCCTCCACACTGCCGTCGTCGATCATGAACTTGATGAAGTCGGAGCCCCGGGCGAGGAGCTGGGGGACGAAGGCGGCCGCTTCCTCGGGCGTGGTGGAGAACGGCATCAGCGGCATTACCGGCGGGAGGTCCCACTTCGGACGGAACCCTTCGGGCATCAGCTCGCTGGGGTGACCGCCGGGCGGGGTGATGCCGAAACCGGCGGACCGTACGTCGGCCACGGTGTCGTCGTCGGTGATGTGCACCCGGTTTTCCCGGGTGTTCATCCCCTGCATCTCCAGTTCGGTCGTCACGCCGAACCGCAGTGCCAGCGCCAGCGAGCCGGGTGCGGAGTGCACGTGCGCGTCGACGAGCCCCGGCAGCAGGGTGGCCCCGGTGCCGTCGACGGTTTCGCTGCCCGCGGGGATCTCGCCGCCGACCTGGACGATCCTCGTGCCGTCGAGGACCACGGTCTGCACGCCGAGGGACTTCTCCCCGTCGAAGACCCGGGCGTTGGCGATCGCGGTGAGTGTCATGGGAGGTCGTCTCGATTCATTGCTCAGAGTATTTACATACCTAATGCTATGTACTTGTCGCTGGGTATGCAACTGTGCTGGTGCGGGCCTAGGATCAAGCGCATGAGCAGCTCTCCCGAGCGGACCCCGGACGATCCGGTGCTGGACCAGATCGGCCCGGCGCTGTCCCGGCTGCGCCGGCGAACCCCGGCGTCGAACAAGGACTTGTCCCGCAATCTCGTGCTCAACGTGATCGCCGATGCGTCCGACGAGACGACAGTCGGCGGGCTCGCGGTCGAGATGGGCGTCGCGCAACCGGTGGCGAGCCGGACTGTTGCCGCGTGCATCGCCGATGGGTTGCTGCGCCGGGCGGCCTCGCAGGCCGATGGGCGCCGGACCGTGCTTGAGCTGACCGAGCAGGGCGAGGCGGAACGCAACCGGTTCGCTGCCGAACAGCGGAAAGCGTTCGAGGAGATCACTGCCGCTTGGTCGGCGGAGGAGCGGGTTCAGTTCGCGCGACTGCTGGCCCGGTATGGTGCCGACGCCGCCGCTTGGTCGAGGAAGCAGGCCGCGAGGCACGACTGAGGGGGTTGGATGGCGAAAATTCGGTGCGTGTGCGGGAACATCGTCCGCGACGACGACCCGCAGGACAGCATGTACTTCCTGACCAATGCCGAATTCGACGTCGACGCTCCTGGCATCGAGTTGTTCGGCAAAGCCACGCTGGTCGTGCGCTGTCCGGAATGCGAGCGCCTGTGGTTCTGGGGAGAAAACGGCGTATATCGCGAATACACGAAGGCCTGGGAGCGAGAGTCCTGAGCCGCCGCGGTGCTCCTTCGGGTCCGGCCCGAAGGAGCACCCCGGCTCAGTTCACCTGCCGTCCCTGCCCTTCCCAAAACGGCTGGCGCAGTTTGAACTTCTGGATCTTCCCGGTAGCCGTCCGCGGCAGTTCGGCGAGGAATTCCACTCGCTTCGGGCATTTGTATCCGGCCAGGTGCTGGCGGCAGTGCGTGATCAGCTCGTCCGCTGGCACCTCGGTTCCGTCGGTCACCACCAGCGCGGTCACCAGTTCGCCCCATTTTTCGTCCGGGATGCCGATCACCGCGACCTCCCGGACGGCCGGGTGCGAGTTCAGCGCGTCTTCCACCTCGATGGACGACACGTTCTCGCCGCCGGTGATGATGACGTCCTTCTTGCGGTCGGCGATGGTGAGGTAGCCGTCGGCGAAGGTGCCGCCGTCGCCGGTGTGGAACCAGTTGCCTTCTTGCACCCGCGCGGTTTCGTCCGGGTTTTCCCAGTAGCCGTCGAGGTTGTGGTTGCTTTGGGTGAGGACCTCGCCGTCGGCGTCGATCGCGACGCGGACGCCCAGCGCCGGAGCGCCTGCGCGGCCAAGGAGTTTCGCCTGCTCGTGCGGGTCGAGGTCGGCCCATTCGCTGCGGAAGCGGTTGACGGTGACCAGCGGCGACGTCTCGGTCAGGCCGTAGATCTGGATAAATTCCCAGCCGAGTTCCGCGCGCACGCGTTCGATGGTGCGGGTCGGCGGCGGCGCGCCGGCCACCACGATGCGGACTCGGTCGCGGTCGGGGATTTCGCCGTCCCAGGTGGCGGCGCCGTCCAGGGCCGCGGTGACGACGGCGGGCGCGGCGCACATGATCGTCACGCCGTGGTCCTGCACGCGGCGCAGGATTTCGGCGCCGTCCACTTTGCGCAGCACGATGTGCCGTCCGCCGAGACCGGTGACCGCGTACGGCATGCCCCAGCCGTTCGCGTGGAACATCGGCAGCGTGTGCAGCAGGACGTCGTTGTCGCTGAGCGTGGTGTGCAGGCCGAAAGTCGTTGCGTTGAGCCACAAATTGCGGTGCGTGAGCTGGACGCCCTTCGGCCGCGCGGTGGTGCCCGAGGTGTAGTTGATCGTCGCGGTCGCGGATTCGTCGGCCGACCACGGCCGCGGTTCGCCGTCGCCGCCCCAGATCTTGTCGTCGTCCTCGCCGAGGACGAACACGTGTTTCGCGGTTACGCTGTCCAGCAACGGTTTCAGCTCGGGGTCGATCATCAGGACCTCGGCGCCGGAATGCTCGACGATGTAGCGCACCTCGGCGGCCGCGAGGCGGAAGTTCACCGGCACCAGGACGCGGCCCCAGCCGGAGACGCCGAAGAACGACGTCAGCAGTCGCGCGGAGTTGTGCGAGACGATCGCGACCCGGCCGCCGGTCGGAACGCCGAGCGCGTCGAGGTTCGCCGCCTGCGCGCGGGCGCGGCGGGCGAGTTCGCGGTAGGTCACCTCGCCCCAGGACTGCGCGGGCTGGGCAGGTTCGTCCACCACCGCGATCCGGTCCGGGTACACCGTTTCGGCGCGGTCGAGGAAATCGCGGACACTCAGGTCATAAAACACGTGCCGATCCCTTCGCGTCAGCGGGCCGCACTGCCCGCGCGGGTGATTTTCGCTCGCCGGACCGGATCCAGCCACCCCACATGGAGGGTGCCTCCCAGCGGAGCTAGCGAAGCAGCCCAGCGGCGCGAGCCCGGTTCACCGCCTGTACCCGATTGGACACAGCCAGCTTCCGCATCGCGTGCTTCAGGTACGACTTGACCGTGTTGGGCAGCAGGCCGAGCCGGTCGGAGATCTCGTCGTTCGTGCAGCCCTCGCTCACCAGCCGCAGCACGTCGACCTCGCGCGGGGTCAGCGCGACGCCTGGCAGGTCTAGTTCCGGACGCAGCCGCTCGCACACCGCCAGCAGCCGTTGCCGAGCGCTCTCGTCCTGGATCGACCCGGCGATCGCGGTGAGTTCGGCGTGCAGGTCGCCGCGTTCGGCAGCGGGGACGGCCGTCGGCGCGGCCAGCCGGCGCTGCACTTCCTCTTCGACCTCGATGTCGCGTCCCAGCCGCGTCGCCACCGCGGTCGCCGCGTGCAACAGCCGATCGCCGAACGTGATCGAATCCCGGGACGCCGCGTACAGCACCGCGCGCGTGGACTCGCCGACACGCACCGGCAGCGCCACCATCGCGCGCAGCCGTTCGGGTTCCACCGCGTGGTCGTATTTGTGCGTGATGCCCTGTGCGCTGAGGTAGTCGACCACCGTCGACGGCCGGGCCAGTGCTACCGCTTTGCCGCCGAGCCCGGCCCCGGTGTCCACCTGGACGTGCTGCAACGACCGGGTGGTGGTGCCGCGCAGCTGGTCGATGACATGCGAACGGGAAGCCGCCGACACCGGTCCGCCCATCGCGACCGGCAGTTCGGTGGCGATCTGCAGTGCTTTGAGCGCGCCGGCGACCAGGGGGCTGGCCGTCAGCGCGAGCCGGCCCGGAGGCGTCATGGGCACCGTCCCGCTTCACTCGACCTTGCTGGGTGGACGTCCACGTTACGCGTTGCGTCGCGTTCGGACTACTCGTGTGGTTCGGTGGCACACGTGGCAACCACGGATTTCGATACCGTCGCCGACCGGCTCTACGCAGGTGAACCGGCCGACTTCGTCGCGGAGCGCACCGCGGCCGCCCGCGCGGCGAAGGAAGCGGGCGACGTCGAGCTGGCGCGCCGGATCCGCGCGCTGCGCAAGCCGACCGCGGCCGCGGCGTACGTCAACCGCCTGGCGCGCGACGGTTCCGCTCCGCTGACCGAGCTGGCGTCGCTCGGCGACAAGCTGCGCGACGCGCACGAGCAGCTCGACGGCTCCCGGCTGCGCGAACTGGCGCACCAGCGCGCGGAGCTGGTGCAGCGGATCGTGCGGGACGCGACCGGCTTGAGCGATTCCGTCGAACGCGAGGTGGAGGAAACGCTGGAGGCGATCGTCGCGGACGCCGACGTCGCCCGGCTGGCACTGGCCGGACGGCTGACGTCGAAGGCCCGCCAGGACGCCGACCGCTGGCTGTCGCTGCCGACGAATCCCGCGCCTGCCAAGAAGACCCGACAGTCCGAAAAGGACCGGAAAGCCGAGGAGGAAGCTCGCGTCCGCGCCCTGGAACGGCGGCAAGCGGTCCGCGCGCGGGCGGAGGCCGAGCGGAACCTGCAGCGCGCGGAGCGGACAGCCGAGCAGGCCGACGAGCGGGTGACCGAATTGCGGGAACGGCTCGCCGAGGCGGAGCAACGCGCTGCCCGGGCGGCCGACGACCTGGCCAAGGCGCAAAAGACTTTCGAGGAAGCCGACGATGCTGTCCAGCGGTCTTGACGGCGAGCTCGCGTTGTCGCCGCTGCGCCCGGACGACGCCGAGGCGCACTTCGCGGGCGAGGACCCGGAGCTGATCCGCTGGCTCAACGGCGGGCCGGGGACGCTCGCCGGGACCCGGGAGTATTTCCAGCACTGCCAGGAGGAATGGGCTTCCGGCGGGCCGTTGCGGGCGTTCGGCATCCGAGTGAACGACGTGCTCGCGGGGACGGTCGACCTGCGCTTCTCCGGCGAACATCTCGCGCCGGGCGAGGTGAACGTGGCATACGGCTTGTATCCGGCGTGGCGGGGCCGCGGGTTCGCGACGAGAGCGGTGGTGCTGGCGGTCCGGTACGCGGCCGGCGAGGGCGCTGAGCGAGCGGTGATCAAGGTGGAGCCGGAGAATGCCAGCTCGAGCGCGGTGGCCCGGCGGGTCGGGTTCGAGCTGAGTGGTCGGGTGGTCGAGGACGGCACGGTGCTGGACCGGTACGTCCGTGACCTTGGTTAGCGGCTGATTTCCGTTCCGGCGCACCAGACTGTGCGGATGGCGCGGGTCGCGGACAGGTCGGCTACGGGATCGCCGTCGATGAGGACTAGGTCGGCGCGCAGTCCGGCTCGGATCTCGCCGCGGTCGGTCAGTCCGAATGCCTGTGCCGGAGCGATGGTCGCGGCCCGCAGGATTTCCACCGTGCTCAACCCGGCTTCGGCCAGCAGTTCGAATTCGTGGTGCAGGCTCGACCCGTGCGCGACCGCGACAGGGGCACCGGAACCTCCGTTGGCGTCGGTTCCGGCGAGGATTTCGACCCCGGCCGCGCGCAACGCGGCCACATTCGCGAGGTGATCGCCCTCGGTGCCGGCGAAGAACGCGAGTGCGCCTTCCATCATGGTGAGCGTCGGGATCGCCGTCTGCCCGGCGGCCTTCATCGCGGTGACGTCCTCGGCGGCGATCCGGCCGACCACCGGCACATGCGTCACGAATCGCGCGCCGGTCGCCACCGCCAAGTGGTACGCGCCAGGGGTCGCCGCGTGCACGACAGCGGCCAAACCTCGCTTCCGTGCCGTGTCGACCAGTGCCTGCAACGCCTCCGCGGGCGGGCCGCCGTCACCGGGAGCCTCGGCGACACCTTTCACGTAGTCGACACCCTCCGCGACCCGCGCTTCGACAAACTGCACGGCGGCTTCCGCGGTGGTGACGATCGCGGATCCGGGCATTTCCGGGATCGTCGCGTGCAGGCCGTCCGGGCCGATCAGCGGCAGCCCGGCGCTGCGGAAATCCGCCGGGCCCGCGGTGCGCAGCGCGGCCACACGCTCGGCTGGCCAGCACGCCATGTCCAGCCCGGTGGTGACGCCCCACGCGGCGAGATCGGCCAGTTGCTCCGGCCGCTCCAGGTGGACGTGCGCGTCGATGAACCCGGGCAGCAGCGCCGCTCCGGCAACGTCGATTTCCCGTGCCCCCGCGGGATCCGTGCCCAGCACCGGCCCGTCGATCACGACGGTGCGCGGTTCGGTGAGCCCCAGCCCGTCGAAGACGCGCGCGTTGCGCAGAGCGGTTTTCGCCACGATCCCTCCCCGGGTCAGTGGACGCGATACCGCAAGAGTACTGAGTTGTCGTCCACCAGAGCAGAGAGAAGTTCGAGCTGCTTCGGGTCGATGGCCGCGCCCATCGCGACGCGCGGGGCGTCCCCGGCGATCAGCATCGGCGCGACGGTCAGGCGCAATTCGTCCACGACGCCCGCGGCCAGCAGCGACGCGAACAGGTGCGGTCCGCCCTCGCAGTCGATGCGGCGGAGGCCTCGCCGGGCCAGTTCGTCCACCGCGGCCCGCAGGTCGACGTCGCCGTGCCGGGGGCGCGGGCGCTGGTCGTCCGGGTCCGCGTGCAGAGCCGGGTCGCCGGTGGCCTCGTGCAGGGTTGGGTCGCCTGTCCCAGCGACCAGGACATCCGCCCCAGCCGACGCCCACGCGGCGCGCAGTTCCGGATCGGTCGCCGCGCTCGTGACGACGATCGTCGGCACCAGCGCCTTGGTGATCACCGGGGCGTCCGGCGGCAGCGAACGGCCGGTGCTGACCACGGCGATCGGCGCGATCGGGGCCAGCCCGTGCCTGCGCCGCCGCTCCGCGGTCTTCTCGTCCGGGCGCAGGCCCTCGAACCCCTCGGCCAGTGCGGTGCCCGCGCCGACCAGCACGACGTCGGCGAGGTCGTTGCCCAGCCGGTAGACGATCCGGTCCGCGGGCGTCGACAGCCCGCCCGAGCGTCCGTCGATGGTGATCCCGCCGTCGGCACTCGACACGAAGTTCACCGCGAGCCATTTCGGCACGTCCGGATAGACGTACAACTGCTCGACGTCGGCCTCGGTGCGGTCTTGGTTGCCGGGAAAGATCTCGCGCATCAGACCGACCGTACAACGTTCGCCGGCGGCCGGGTGCCGACGATGCTCGCCACCATCTCCGCGACCTGCCGCGTCTCGCGGACCTGGTGCGCGCGGAACATCGCCGCGCCGTGCAGCGCGGACACCGCGGTGGCGGCGAGCGTGCCGATGACGCGTTCGCCGACCGGGAGGTCCAGCGTTTCGCCGATGACGTCCTTGTTCGACAGCGCCATCAGCACCGGCCAGCCGGTGGCGACCAGCGCGTCGACGTGCCGCAGCAGCTCGAGCGACTGGTAGGAGTTCTTCCCGAAGTCGATGCAGGGGTCGATCATGATGCCTTCGCGCGGCACGCCCGCGGCGAGCGCGCGCTCGGCCAGCTCGGTGGTGCCTTCGACCACCGCGGCGACCACGTCGTCGTACACCGGCCGGAGCGCTTCGGTGCGCGGCACGAGACCGTTGGTGTGCGAGCAGATGTAGCCCGCGCCGTGTTCGGCGGCGACGTCGAGGATCTCCGGTTCGATCGCGGCCCAGTTGTCGTTGACCAGATCCGCGCCCGCGCGGCAGACGGCGTCGGCGACCTCGGCGCGGTAGGTGTCCACGCTGATGACCAGTTCGGGGAAGTGCTCGCGGGACCACTCGACGGTCGGCACGACGCGGCGGATCTCCTCGGCCGCGGTGACCTCGGGGCCCTTTCCGGCGGGCACGCCGCCGATGTCGATCAGGTCGGCGCCCTCGGCGTGCGCGCGGCGGATGGCCGCCTGCGCGGGGGCTTCTTCGAAGGTCGCACCGTTGTCGTAGAACGAGTCGGGGGTGCGATTGACGATGGCCATCACCAGGGCGCGGTCACTGGTGAGGCGACGGCCTCGGAACACGAGGTCGGGCGTATGCATGCGGTCTCCCGGGCCGGAACGAAAGATCTCGCGTGATCATAGGCGAGTTCGCGGCGGGAGTACGTCCGGCAGGTGGCGGGCGGAGCGGTCCGGAGGCCACCTGCGTCCGGGCGTTCGGTCGATCGGCTTGGCGGGTGCGATCAGGAGGCGAGCGCCTCGTTGACGGTCAGGAACTCGCCCGCGGTGCGCGTGGCGGAGAATTCGATCACGCGGTAATGCGCGAGCCGTTGCAGCACGAGCGGGTCGGTGGCGAGCACGGCGTCCAGCTTGCCGCGCAGGCACGGGCGGGAGATGATGACCTGGTCGGCGTCCTCGTTTCCTTTTCCGGAAACGAGGAACAATCCATGCGCGAACTGGCTTCGCAGCCACTCGGCGTGTTCGGCCAGTGCGTAGTCGACTTCGTTTCGAGGGGCTGTGTAGGACAGCAATGCGATGTACATGACCTCAGAGTAGGACGCTCGGTCGGATGGTGCATCCTCCTCCCGAGTGCCGTCCTGGTTCATCGAATGGTCAAGTATTCCCAATAAATCTTTACGGATAAGCGTACTGCTTGGATTTCCGTTACGGGGTACGGAAAATCCCGCGGCCCGGCGTTTCCGCAGGACATTTCGGACGGATGGTCAAGACCACCCCCAGTTCTGCGTGAAGCAGCCCGCCAGATAAAGATCCACGCGGTCGGCGAAGCGGCTCGGATCGCGTCCGGTGAGTTCGCCGATCCGGGTGATCCGGTATCGCAGGGCGTTCACGTGCAAGTGCAGAGTGGCCGACGTCTGTGTCCAAGATCCCGAATGTTCCAGGAACGCCTTGAGCGTCGTTATCAATTCGGAACCGTGTGCCGCGTCGTACGCGAGTACCGGTCCCAGTACTTTTTCGCCGAATGTCCGCCGCAGGTCCTCCGGCACGGCGGCGAGCAGCAGCAGATGCGACGCAACTTCGTCGCCGGACAGCACCGTCGCGCGGCCCGGCGTCAGCGCGGCCAGCGTGCGCGCGTGCCGGGCTTCCTGCACCCCGGCGCGGAGCCCGGCGGCGTCCGCGGCCCGGCTGAGGCCGAGCGTCAGCCGCGCGGACCCGAGGGCGGGTTCGATCGTGTGCACCGCTTCCCGCAACGTTTCGGTGTCGCGCGAGGAGCAGAGGCCGAAGGTCTCCCCGTCGACGGTCCCCACCAGCACCGGCTGTCCGGTGGTCGAAAGCAGCTCCTCGACCAGCACCTGCGCGAGGCCCGGCCCGCCGCCGCGGACCTCGGCGGACAGCGTCGTCACCGGTTCCTGCGGCGCGAACCCGGCGGCGGACAGCCGGGAGGTCAGCTCGCCCGGCGCGGCGTCGTCGGAGAGCACCAGCCGGAGCAGCGGTTCGGCCGCGCGGTTCTCGATCCGCCTGGCCTCGTCCACCCGGGACCGTTCGAGCCCGACCAGCGCCGCCAGTTCCAGAGCCAGCTCCCGGCGCGCGGACGGCCACTGCGCCGGATCGCCGTCCACCACGAGGAACCAGCTCGCGATCCGGTGGCCCGAGCGTCCGGCCGCGCCGAGCAGCGTGACCGGACCGTCCTGGCACGGCAGCCGTTCGGCGCGCAGGAAGCGGCGGGCCAGCGCGGTGCGGCGCGCGGCGGGCAGTTCGGGGCCGCCCGCCAGCTGCTGCCCGGTCGCGCTGAGCACGAGACAGCCGGTGCCCAGCTCCTCCGCACCGGCCTTGACCAGCGCGGACAGCCCGTGGCCGGAGGTCACCGCGGCCACCAGCCGCCGGTGCGAATCGCGAGCAGGCGCCGAGCGCTCCGCCGCGAGGCCCAGGATCACCCGCTCGGCCACGGTCGCGAACGAAACCGACACCGGCACCTCGAACAACGGCAGGCCGACGCGCTCGCAGGCGGCCACGAGATAGTCCGGCACCGGGCCGCCGACCTCCGCGGTGCCCGCCCCGAGCGCGGTCACCCCCGCGGCGGCGAGTTTGCCGACGAACACGTCCGCGTCCGCGGGACCGGGCAGCCAGCGCATGCCGCACAGCACGATCTCGCCGCCGTCGAGGTACCGCGTCGGATCCTGCAGGGTCGCCTGGAAGACGCGGCCGAACTCGCGGTCGCGCGCCTTCTCGCCCGCCAGCAGCCGCAACCCCAGCTCCGGGGTGTCGAGCAGTGCACCCAGCCGCATGCGCGCCTCCTTCCGCCCATCAGTACCGCACACCAGAGGGGTTTGGCGGAAGCTACGAAAAACCGGCCGTTCGCCGTCGCCGCTTTCGGTGGATCTGCCGTGGCCCGGGCCACGCCGCGGCAGGTGTACTCACTCGGCGAGCGAACGAGAAGGGATGACCAATGGCGATCGTTCTTGGCGACAACCGCTACGGGAAGGCTGAAAACCGGCTGGTCCGCGTCGACCGCGAAGGCGACGAGCACCGGATCACCGACCTCACCGTGAGCGTGTCGCTGTCGGGCGACATGAGCGACACCCACCTGACCGGGGCCAACGACAAGGTGCTGGCCACCGACACGCAGAAGAACACCGTCTTCGCCTTCGCCCGCGACGGCATCGGCGAGATCGAGGACTTCGCGCTGCGGCTGGCCCGGCATTTCGTGTCCACGCAGGAGAGCATCCACGCCGCCCGGGTCGGGATCGTGGCTCATCCGTGGGAGCGGCTGCAGGTCGGCGGACGGCCGGCGCATCACTCGTTCGCGCGGTCCGGGGCGGGCACCCGCACCGCGCGCGTCACCTACGACGGCGAGCGGGCCTGGGTGCTCGGCGGGGTCGAGGACCTGACCGTGCTCAACTCCACCGGATCCGAATTCTGGGGCTTCCCGCGCGACGAATACACCACGCTGGTCGAGGTCAAGGACCGGATCCTGGCCACCGCGGTGTCCGCGACCTGGCGGTACTCGGTCGAGGAGACCGACTGGACGCACGCGCACGAGACCGCGCTCGCCACCCTGCTCGACGCGTTCGGCGGCACGCACAGCCAGTCCCTGCAGCAGACGCTGTACGCGATGGGGCAGGCGGTGCTGGAGGCCGTCCCGGAGATCGCGGAGATCCGGTTCTCGCTGCCGAACAAGCACCACTTCCTCGTCGACCTCGAGCCGTTCGGCCTCGACAACCCCGGCGAGGTGTTCTACGCCGCCGACCGGCCCTACGGCCTGATCGAGGGCACCGTCCTGCGCGACGACGCCCCGCCCGCCGGTCCGGCCTGGTCCTGAGCAAACCCGAAACCCGAGCTGTTGGGAGCAGTACTGTCATGACCGTGTCCATCGATGCCGACGTCGAACGCGCCTGGCTCGCCGAATGCGTGCGGATCGCCGAGAAGAACGTCGCCGACGGCGGCGGCCCGTTCGGCGCGCTCGTGGTGAAGGACGGCGAAATCGTCGCGACCGGCGTCAACCGCGTCACCCCGTCGCTCGACCCGACCGCGCACGCCGAGGTAGTCGCGATCCGCGCGGCCTGCCAGGCGCTCGGCACGTTCAGCCTCGCCGGCTGCGTGCTCGTCTCCTCGTGCGAGCCGTGCCCGATGTGCCTCGCCTCGTCGCTGTGGGCGCGCGTGGACCGCGTGCTGTACACCGCCGACCGCGACGACGCCGCCCGCGCCGGGTTCGACGACCGGGCTTTCTACGAGCTGTTCGAGAACCCGCGCGAAACGTGGCAGACCCCGGTTTCGCGAGTGTCCACACCGGAGGCTTTCGCCCCGTTCTCCGCCTGGCTCAACCGGTCCGACCGGATCGAGTACTGAGCCTCGGCGAGTGCTGATGCCGGTCAGAATCGGCTTCAGCGTTCCCCGCCCCACCCCACCGGGCCACCCTCCCGGTGCTGACCGGAGCACCAGAAAAACGCAAACGTCCCGCCGTCCCGCCCCGTGCGTATGCCAGGGGTGCGGTGCGGCACACCCACCGGCAAGGGGAGGACGCATGACCCAGGTACGCCTCGACGAAGCGGTGACCTCGGCTCCCGGACCTCAGCGCAAGTCCATTGTGGAGCGACTATTCGAACTACGCGCTCGCGACACCACAGTAGGCCGGGAAGTACGCGGCGGCGTGACCACGTTCGTCGCGATGGCCTACATCGTTTTGCTCAACCCGCTCATCCTCGGCGCCTCCGCCGACATCACCGGCGCGAAACTCAGCGCCGCGCAAGTGACGACGGCGACCGCGTTGGCCGCCGCCGTGATGACTGTCCTCATGGGACTCGTCGGCAACGCGCCGCTCGCGCTCGCCGCCGGTCTTGGCATCAACGGCATCGTCGCGTTCCAGATGGCGCCGGCGATGACGTGGGCGCAGGCGTTCGGGCTGGTAGTGCTCGAAGGCGTGTGCATTGTGCTGATGGCGGTCAGCGGGGTCCGGGAGCGCATCATGAACGCGATTCCCGGGCCGCTGAAAACCGCGATCACCGTCGGCATCGGCTTGTACATCGCGCTGGTCGGCCTGGTGAGCGCCGGGTTCGTCACGCGGACCCCGGACGCGGCGCATTCGACCGTCCCGGTGCGGCTCGGGCTCGACGGGCATCTCGACGGCTGGCCGATCGCGGTGTTCTGCTTCGGCCTGCTGCTGATGACCGTGCTGATGTCGCGGAAGGTGCCCGGCGCGGTGCTGATCAGCATCGCCGCCGCCACCGTGCTCGCGGTGGTGCTGCACGACGGATTCGGGGTCGGCGAATGGGGTTTGACGACTCCGACGCTGCCGCATTCCGTCGTCGCCGCTCCCGATTTCGGGCTGCTAGGGCACGTCGATTTGTTCGGCGGATTCGCCAAGGCGGGTGCGCTGACCGCGACGATCTTCCTGTTCACGCTGGTGCTGTCCGGGTTCTTCGACGCGATGGGCACGATTACCAGCGTGTCGGCCGAGGCCGGGCTCTCGAAGAACGGCCGGGTGCCGCGGATGGGCCGGATCCTGTTCGTGGACGGGGCCGGGGCGATCGCGGGCGGGATGTCCGGCTCGTCGCCGAACACCGTGTTCCTGGAGTCCGCGGCCGGCGTCGGGGAGGGCGCGCGGACCGGGCTGGCGAGTGTCGTGACCGGACTCCTGTTCGGGGCGACGCTGCTGTTCACGCCGATCGCGGGCATCGTGCCGGCGCAGGCCGCCGCGCCCGCGCTCGTGGTGATCGGCGGGATGATGGTGGCGCAGTGCCGCAACATCCCGTGGCACGACCCGGATTACACGATCCCGGTGTTCCTCACCGTCGCGCTCATTCCGTTCACCTACTCCATCACCAACGGCGTCGGCGCGGGCCTCATCGCGTTCGTGCTGATCAAGACCTTCCGCGGGAAGTGGCGTGAAGCAGGGTGGATCCTCACCGTGCTCGCGCTCGTGTTCACCGTCTATTTCGGAATCGACGTGGTGAAGGCGATCCTCTAAAAAGAAAGCCCAGCTACCGCCCCACCACCACCCTCAACGGAGCGGCTGCGCCGCGCTGAAAGGACTCAACATGCCTCTGATGTTCCTCAACGGCGGCGCGATGCGCGGCGAACCTCTGCACCACCTGCTCGACGGCGCTCCGCTGGTGGCCGAAACGACCACGGCCGCGAAGTACCGGTTCTATTCGGTAGGCGGGCAATGCCCGGCGCTGGTCCCGGTAGCGCACGGCGGCGCGGCGATCTCCGGCGAGGTGTACGACCTCACGCTGGACCAGCTGCGCGACCGGGTGCTCCCGTCCGAACCGCCGGAACTGGAGCTGGGCGTGATCGAACTGGCCGACGGCAGTTCGGCGTTCGCGATGCTGCTGCGGCGGCCGCAGACCTCGCACGTGCAGCTGCGGGACATCACGGAAATCGGCGACTGGCGAGCGTTCAAGGCCGCGGCGTGACGGTCCTGGTCGCGCCGGACAAGTTCAAGGGCTCGCTCACCGCGGCGGAGGTCGCGGAGGTGGTGGCCGCGGCGTTCGCCGAGGTCGCGCCGGGCGAGCCGGTGCGGCAGCTGCCGGTGGCGGACGGCGGCGACGGGACAGTCGCCGCCGCTGTCGCCGCGGGGTTCCAGCGGGTCCCGGTGCGGGTTTCCGGGCCGACCGGCCGCCGGATCACCGCGTACTACGCGCTGCGCGGGTCGGTCGCCGTGGTCGAGCTGGCGGAGGCGTCCGGCCTCCACCGGCTGCCCGGCGGCCGGCCGGAACCGCTGACCGCGTCGAGCTACGGCACGGGCGAGCTGATCGCGGCCGCCCGTGCCGCCGGGGCGACGCAGATCGTGCTCGGGGTCGGCGGCAGTGCCTGCACCGACGGCGGAGCCGGATTGCTGACCGCGTTGGGCGCGCGAGTGCTCGACGCTTCCGGCACGCAGCTTCCGCCGGGCGGTGCCGCGTTGACCGAGTTGTCCACAGTGGATCTTTCCGGACTGCCCGAAGTGGACATTGTCCTGGCGTCCGATGTGGATAACCCGCTGCTGGGTGTGGATGGCGCCGCCGCGGTGTACGGGCCGCAGAAGGGCGCTGGTCCGTCCGAGATCGCGTTGCTGGAACGCGGGCTCGCTCGGTGGGCCGAAGTTGTGGGCTCCGCGCACGCCACCACCCCGGGCGCTGGCGCGGCAGGCGGCGTCGGGTTCGGTGTGCTCACCGGACTCGGCGCTCGCATTCGGCCGGGGATCGAGTTGCTGTTGGAGCTATTGGGTTTCCCGGCCGCGGCTCGCGACGCGCGGCTCGTCATCACCGGCGAGGGCTCGCTGGATACCCAGTCGCTGCACGGAAAAGCGCCAGTGGGCGTTCTCCGTGCAGCGGGCGGTACGCCGGTCGTAGCGTTGGCCGGGCGGTGTCTGCTGTCCGCGCCGGAATGGCGGGAAGCGGGCTTCGCCGGGGTGTACGCGCTGACCGACGTGGAGCCGGACGAGTACCGGTGCGTCGCCGAGGCCCGGTCGTTGCTGCGGGACCGGGCGGCGCAGCTGGCTCGGGATTTCAGCCGAGCAATACCTGCCTGACGTGGTCGGACAGGGGGAGTCCGGCCGCGTCGGCGGGGGTCAGCCAGCGGTGGTCGTCGTGTTCGGCCGGGTTGAGCTGAAGGTCGCCGAGGAATTCCGGATGCGCGTCGTAGTAGGCGGCGTGCACAGTGAACGGTTTGCCGGTGCGGTCCGGCCAGGATTGGCGGGCCCGTTCGCGCGCGAGCCGCACCCGCAGTCCGGTTTCCTCGGCGACTTCCCGTACCGCGGTGGTCTCCGGAGCTTCGCCGGGTTCGACGGTGCCGCCCGGGAATTCCCAATGCCCGCCGAGGAAAGTGCCTGGGGCGCGGCGGATCAGGAGCACGGTTTCGCCGCGGGGGAGCAGGACGTAGGCGAGATGTTTGTCGTTCACGGCGCACCTCCGTTGGATACGAGGACCTGACCGTTCACCCAGCCGCCCTCCGGGCCGCAGAGGAACGCGACGAGACTCGCGCAGTCGCGTGGGGTGCCGATCCGGCCCAGGGGATTGTGTTGTGCGAACGCTTCGCGGTGGGCTTCGGGGATCCAGCCGGTGTCGGTCGGGCCGGGGTTCACCGCGTTCGCTGTGATGCCGAGGTGGCCGAGTTCCCCGGCCGCGGCGAGGGTGATCCGGTCGAGTGCGCCTTTGCTTGCCCCGTACGGCAGGTTGTGCACCACATGGTCGCTGGTCAGCGTGACGATCCGGCCCGCGCCGTGCGGTCCGCGGTAGCGTTGGGCGAACTCCCGGATCAGCAGCCAGCTCGCGCGGGCGTTCACCGCGAAGTGCCGGTCGAAACTGTCCACTGTGGTGTCGAGCAGGCTGGAATCCACGGACTCGCAGTGGGCTAGCACCAGAGCTTGCACGTCTTCATCGATCTGGTCGAACAGCCTCGCCGGGGTTTCCGGGTCGGCTAGGTCGGCTTCGATGCCCTGGACGGTTTCGTCGGCGCCCCACGGCATTCGGCGGTCGTAGTCGGACCAGTAGGTGGTGACGACGTGCCAGCCGTCTTCCTGCAGCCGGGTCGCGATCGCGGCGCCTATTCCGGCTTTCCTGCCGACTCCGGTGACCAGGGCGGTTTTCTTATTCTTCAATGGCGCCGTCTTTCGCGCGGAGGTGCTGGCGGAAGGTGTAGGACGGGTCGGTTTCCCGGCGGGACAGGAATTCGCTGAACCGGACCTGTTCGCGGAGGGGGACGCCGTCGCGGATCTTCGCGGCTTGCCGGTGTTCGGTTTCGCGGATGGATTCGGCCAGCCGGAAGACCTCTTCGGCTTGGGCGGCTGGAACGAAGACAACGCCGTCGTCGTCGCCGAAGACCAGGTCGTCGGTGGTCACGGTCCATTCGCCGACGGTGGCGGATTCGAGGGCGTTGGCGGCGCGGTCGTTGAGGTGCAGGGGTCCGGTGGAGAGGGAGCCGAGGCTGAATACCGGGAGGCCGATTTCGCGAAGTTCGGCGGTGTCGCGGTGCAGTCCCCAGATGATGATCCCGCTGAGTCCGGCCGCCGCGACTTCGGCCGTGATGAGATCGCCGACACAGCTCTCGTCCAGCCGGCCCCGGTTGTCGGCCACCAGGACGTCGCCGGGGCTGGCGGCGGTGATCGCTTCCAGGAAGACGTCGACGCTGCCCGCGTGCCTGGCTGGCAGGACTCGCCCGGAGAGCTTCTGGCCTGGGATGACGGACCTGGTTCCGGCTGGGGCGCACCGCACGGTCAGGCGGGCTCGCAGGCAGCCGTCGGCCAGGTGGGCGGTGGTCAGAGTGGCGAAACGTTCGGTGAGTTCGGTGTGGTTCATGCTCCCGCCCTTCGTGCGAATTGCTGTTACGCTAGCGGGAATCTGCGCTGCGGGGTGCCGGGTTTTCTGCGCTGGCTTGGCGGAGCGGGGAGCCGGGCAGATCAGCTGAGCGCCGGAGTCTCGGTCGCCAGTTCCTCCTGGTCGGCCGCCCACGACGCCAAGAGGGCCAGGCCGTCCGCGGCGGCCGTGCCGGCGGGAGCGGTGTAGATGTTGAGGAGCAGGCCGGGGTCGGTGGGCAGGTCCATCGATTCGACGTCGAGGTCGAGCCGGCCCACGACGGGATGGTGCAGGCGTTTGCGTCCGGACCGGTGGAGCCGGACGTCCTGGGAGGCCCACCGCTGCCGGAACAGTTCGCTGCGTGTCGATAGTTCTCCGACCAGGGCGATCAGCTCGTCGTCGTGCGGGTTGCGGCCCGCTTCCATGCGCAGTTTCGCGGCCACGTCGCGGGCGACGCGGTCGTAGTCGACGAAGAACGTTCTCGCCGCGTCGGGATCCAGGTACACGAACCGCGCGGTGTTCGCCGGTCGTCGCGGGTCGGCCAGCACCGGCGCATACAGCGCGCGGGCAAGGCGATTCGTGGCGAGGACGTCGTACCGGCCGTTGCAGATCCACGCCGGGGCGTCGGTGACGGCGGCGAGCACTTGCTGAAGCGCCGGACGCACCGTCACGGCTGGGCGCCGATGGCGGGCACCGCCGGGTGTCTTGGACTGCCGCGCGAGGTGGAACAGGTGGTCGCGCTCGGCCTCGTCGAGTTGCAGGGCCGAGGACACCGCGTCGAGCACGCCGTCGGAGGCCCCGGCGAGGCTGCCGCGCTCCATGCGCACGTAGTAGTCGACCGAGACCCCGGCCAGCAGCGCGACCTCTTCGCGGCGCAGGCCTTTGACCCGGCGGTTGCCGCCGTAAGCGGGCAGCCCGGCTCGCTCAGGTGTGATGCGCGCACGGCGCGAGCTCAGAAACTCCTTGATCTCGCTGCGCAGATCGATCATGGCCACCCTTTCACGGTAAGCCCTGCCCGCGGCCGAAGGGAGGCCCTGCCAGTACCCCGTTAGGTGCCCGAGGCGGTCGTGGCGGTGCCGCCGTCGACCGGGACGATGGCACCGGTCAGGTAGGACCCGGCTCGGCTGGCGAGGAACACGGCCACGCCTGCCATGTCGTCGTCGCGGCCGAGCCGGCGCAGCGGTGCTTTCGCCGCGATCGTGTCGCCGATGGCGTCGATGGCGGCCGCCATCATCTGTGACGGGAACACGCCGGGGGCGACCGCGTTCACCGTGATGTGTTGTGGGCCAAGTTCCCTGGCGAGGACCCTGGTGAGTTGGTGGAGTGCGGCTTTGCTGCTGGCGTAGGAGTAGTTGGGCGCCTCGGCGACGTGGATGGCGGCGATGCTGCCGATGTTGATGATCCGGGCGGGATCGTCGGCGGCGCCTGCCTTGCGCAGTGCCGGGAGCAGGGCCTGGACCAGCCAGAACGGCGATTTGAGGTTGAGGTCGAGGACGGCGTCCCAGGCTTCGGTCGGGAACGTCTCCAGCGGCTCGCGTCGCATCGCTCCCGCGTTGTTGACGAGGATGTCCAAGCGGTCCGAGCTGGCGGTGACCAGGTCGGCGAGGCGCTGGCACTCGTCGTGCTTGGACAGGTCGGCGGGAATTGCTTGGACGTCCCCGAATTCGGACAGTAGGCGCTCTGCCTCGGCGCACGCGTCTGCTGTGCGTGAGCTGACAATGACGCGGGCGCCTGCTTGCAGGAGGCCGCGCGCGATCATCATCCCGATGCCTCTGGTGCCGCCAGTGACAAGTGCGCATTTCCCGCTCAGGTCGAACAGGTCTGAGTGAGTGTCCGCCATAGGTCTTCGTTCCTTTGCTGTGGAAGCAGGTACGGACACAGGCTGACGGGATTTCTGGACGTCCGGGAGACCCTGGCGAGACCGGCACTGCGAGACCTCCCCTTGCCTGGCACCGGACATTCCGAATGATCCGGACATGGCTTGAGAGTGTTCATTTCCGGCGAATCGGGCAGTCAATACCACACGCTTTGGCGGCTATGTCCGGCTTCTTCCGTTCTTTGGTTGAAGTCCTGGTGAATTCCCGGGTAGGCGACGTTCTCGGCCAGGGTTTCTTCACTTTCCGCACGCATAATTCCGTCCCGGTAGCCCGAACGTGTGAGTGGAGGAAAGAGTGCCGGGGTCTGTGCGTGCCCGCTGGATCGGCGGTGGGGTCGCGATCGCGGTCGTCGCGGCGGGGATCGCGTTCGCGGTCTGGCCCGACGGGGCTTCGGCGCAGGATCCGGAGATCCAGATTTCCCGGTCGGCCTGCGGGCAGGGCTGGGCGGATCCGCGAGCAGGGGTGCAGACCTTTCGCCTGCACAACACCGGAACCGTGACCGCCGAGGTCGATTTGATCGACCCGGCGACCGGGGTGGTCTACGGCGAGGTCGAGGGACTGGGCAGCGGGACGACCCGGCCGATGCAGGTCACGCTCGGCAATGGAGGTTACGCATTCCGTTGTCTCCCCGAGGATTCGTCGGCGATTGTCGGACCGACCGTCACGGTGAGCGGCGGTGCCGAACGTGGTCCAGGCGTCGCGCCGGTGACGCAGAACGATCTGCTGGGGCCGTTGAAGTCCTATCAAGCCCATGTGACGCAAGGACTCGGCCAGTTGGCCGCCGACGTCGGCAAGGTAAAGGACGCCATTCGCGCCAATGATCGCGGCGCGAGTCAGAGCGCTTGGCTTGTCGCGCATCTCGACTACGAACGGCTTGGCGCGGCCTATAACGCCTTCGGCGACTCCGACAAGGCCATCAACGGCACCGCCGCCGGCCTGCCCGACGGAGTCAAGAGCCCGGACTTCACCGGGTTCCATCGGCTCGAATCCGGCTTGTGGCACAACGAAGACCTCGCCGCCCTCGCGCCGGTGGCCGAGCAGCTGGACAGCGACGTGCAGAAACTCCGCAAGTCCTTTGCGGACAGTCAGGTCGATCCGAACGACCTCGGTCTGCGCGCGCACGAGATCGTGGAGAACACCCTGCAATTCGAACTGACCGCCCGCACCGATTACGGCAGCGGCACCAACCTCGCCACCGCTCGCGCGAACCTCGACGGGACCCAGGCGGTCCTCGATGTGTTGCGTCCGGTTCTCGCGCCGCGTTATCCGGGACTGTCCAAGGTGGACAGCTGGATGAAGCGCACCAAGGCCACGCTCGAGAGTGCCAAGAAGCCGGACGGCTCGTGGACGCCGGTCAGCCAGCTGTCCGCGCTGCAGCGGCAGAAGCTCAATGCCGACGTCAGCGAGTTGACCGAGTTGCTGGCGCCGATCGCTGCGATCGCGGAGCCGAGGAGGGTCTCGTGACGACGGAGTCCTCTCGCCGGTCCTTCCTAGCCACCGCTCGCGCGAACCTCGACGGGACGCAGGCGGCCGCGCTCGAGAGTGCCAAGAAGCCGGACAACTCGTGGACGTCGGTCAGTCAGTTGTCCGCGCTGCAGCGGCAGAAGCTCAATGCCGACGTCAGCGAGTTGACCGAGTTGCTGGCGCCGATCGCTGCGATCGCGGAGCCGAGGAGGGTCTCGTGACGACGGAGTCCTCTCGCCGGTCCTTCCTGCGTCGCACGGTCGTCGGCGCGGGGATTACCGCGGCTGCCGGAATGGGGGTGGCGGCCAGCGCGAGCGAAGAACCCAAAACCGTTCCCTTCCACGGTCCCAGGCAGGCGGCGATTCTGCGCCAACCGCCGGCGCAGAGCGTGATCGCCTCCTTCGACGTGGTCGCCGAGAATCGTGCCGAGTTGACGCAGTTGTTCCAGGAAATCACCGACCGCGCGCGGTTTCTCGCGAACGGCGGTGCTCCGGCCGCGCTCGGGATTACCGCTCCGCCGGCTGACTCCGGGGTGCTCGGCCCGGTCGTGCCGCAGAGCGATCTTGGCGTGATCGTGGGTGTCGGATCGTCCCTTTTCGACGGACGGTACGGGTTGGCCGAACGCAAGCCCAAGAAGCTCAAGCCGATGACCATGTTCCCCAACGACGCGCTCGATGCGCCGCAATGCCATGGCGACCTGTCGCTCACGCTGTCCGCGAGCGACACCGACACCGTGCTGCACGCGTTGCGCGACCTGACCCGTGCGACGCGCGGCGGCATGCAACTGCGCTGGAAGATCAACGGCTTCAGTTCACCGTCCAGGCCGTCCGGCACGCCGCGCAATCTGATGGGGTTCAAGGACGGCACCGCGAATCCGGGCGAGTCCGAAATGGACCGGCTGGTGTGGGTGTCCGGGGCGGGCGAGCCCGCGTGGACGGCCGGCGGCAGTTACCAGGTGATCCGGCTGATCCGGATGCTGGTCGAGTTCTGGGACCGGGTCTCGATCACCGAGCAGGAGAACATGTTCGGCCGCCGCCGGGACACCGGAGCGCCGCTGGACGGAGCGTCCGAACAGGACGAACCCCGGTACGCCGACGATCCGATCGGCACCGTCATCCCGCTCACCAGCCACATCCGCAAGGCGAATCCGCGCACCCCGCAGACCGACGGACAGCGGATCCTGCGCCGCGCGGTCAACTACGACCGCGGGGTCGACGCCAACGGCAACCTCGACATGGGCCTCGTCTTCACCTGCTACCAGCAGGACCTCGAGCGCCAGTTCGAGGCGGTGCAGAAACGGCTGATCGACGAACCGCTCGTCGACTACATCTCCCCGTTCGGCGGCGGCTACTTCTTCGCGCTGCCCGGCGTCACCGGTCCCGGCGACCACTTCGGCCGGGCGCTCCTCGCCTGAGGCGCGCCCCGATCCCCACCCCGCGAAACCAGGAGGAATCCTCAGTGGACACAGCATTCGGCAGGCGGCACCGTCGCCTGCTCGGTGCGGGCGCGCTCGTCTCGGCGGCCGTGCTCGCGATCGTCACCGGGTCCGCGGCGTCGTCCGCGCAGGCCCAGCCGCTGCACTCGCTGCCGGCGTCGTGGCTGCCCACGCTCACCCCGATCAAGCACGTCGTGGTGATCTTCGGCGAGAACATCTCGTTCGACCACTACTTCGGCACCTACCCGAAGGCCACCAACGAGAACGGCACCCCGTTCCAGGCCGCGAAGAACACGCCGAAGGTCAACGGCCTCGACGAGAAGCTGCTGACGCGGAACCCGAACGCCTACAACCCGAAGCGGCTCGGGCCGGACCAGGCGCTCACCTGCGACCAGAACCACAGCTACGGCGCCGAGCAGGCCGCGTTCAACGGCGGCAAGATGGACAAGTTCGTCGAGAAGACCGAGACCGACAAGTGCACCGGCCAGCCGGTCCTGTTCGGCGAGCCGGGCCTGGTCATGGACTACTACGACGGCAACACCGTCACCGGCATGTGGAACTACGCGCAGCACTACTCGATGAGCGACAACTCGTTCAACACCGTCTTCGGCCCGTCCACCCCGGGCGCGATCAACCTGATCTCCGGGCAGACGCACGGGATCCAGGCCGTCGACCCGGTCACGCACGAGCCGAAGAGCGACCCGTACGTCGTCGCGTCGCCGGACCAGGACGGCGTCGGCACCGTGATCAACGACCCGGACCCGGCGTGGGACGACTGTTCGGACAAGAACCACACCGCGAAGGACAACCTCGGCGCGATGCAGGGCCGCAACGTCGGCGACCTGCTGAACGACCGGCACGTCACGTGGGGCTGGTTCCAGGGCGGCTTCAAGCCGACCGGCACCCAGAACGGCTACGCGGTCTGCGGGCAGAAGCACGCGAACGTCGGCAATCAGTCCTCCGTGGACTACAGCCCGCACCACCAGCCGTTCCAGTACTACAAGTCCACTTCGAACCCGCACCACCTGCCGCCGTCCTCGGTGCAGGCGATCGGGCAGACCGACCAGGCCAACCACCAGTACGACACGAGCGATTTCGACGCCGCGCTCAAGGCCGATTCGATGCCCGCGGTGAGCTTCCTGAAGGCGCCGGAGTACCAGGACGGGCACGCGGGCTATTCCGACCCGCTCGACGAACAGCATTTCGTCGTGGACGAGATCAACAAGATCCAGCAGTCGCCGGAGTGGCGTTCGACCGCGATCGTGCTCGCCTACGACGACTCCGACGGCTGGTACGACCACGAGAACCCGAAGATCGTCAACGGTTCGCAGGACGCGTCGCAGGACCAGGCCGTGTGCACCGGAAAGCCGGCCGGGCTCGGCGGGCACGCCGACCGCTGCGGCTACGGCCCGCGGCTGCCGCTGCTGGTCGTCTCGCCCTACAGCAAGGTGAACTACGTCGACCACACCCGGACCGACCAGACCTCGGTGCTGAAGTTCATCGAGGACAACTGGTTCTCCGGCCGGGTCGGGAACGGCTCGTTCGACACTCGCGCGGGCGGACTCTGGAACATGTTCAACTTCTGGTGGCCGCAGGCGGGCAAGCTTCCGCTCGACCCGCGCACGGGTGCGCCCGCCGGGCGGAACTAGCTCGCGTTTTCTCCTCGCACCGCCGAAGGCCATCGGGTTTCGACCCGGTGGCCTTCGGTCGTTTCGGGCCCGCTCTTCCGTCCGCTCAGCGGGAAACCGCGTGCGAATACCGCGATACTGGAAATTTTCCAGTGCGCCGGAACTGTGCGCGGCGTCGCGGATTGGGCACCGATGGTGTTCGGGAACCGGCCGGGAAAGCACGGGCGGCGGAACCGGAATGGAGTCGCGCTGCGCGTACCGTCACTCGACACGATAGGGTAATCGCAGGCACATCCTGTAGAAGGTGAAGGAACGCGAATCATGGCGCAAAAAGTCCATGTCGAGATGGTGGACGACATCGACGGCAGCATCGCCGAACAGACCGTCCCGTTCAGTCTTGACGGCGTGAGCTACGAGATCGACCTGTCCGAAGACAACGCTGCCGCACTTCGGGAAGAGCTGGCCCGCTACGTCGCCGCCTCGCGCCGGGTCGGCGGCCGCAAGGTCCGGATGGCCGCCGGGCAGTCCCCGCGGCCGGCTTCGACCGCCGCGGACCGCGAGCGCAACAAGGCGATGCGCGAGTGGGCCGAGAACAACGGTTTCACCGTGTCCGACCGGGGCCGGCTCCCGGCGGAGATCGTGAAGGCGTACGAGGAGCGCGACACCGAGGCTCCGGCCAAGCCGGCTCGCAAGCGCGCGACGCGCAAGAAGGCCAGCGCCTGAGCGTTCTTTTCGGCAGCTGTGCCGCGGGGGCCGCGGCAGTTGATCAGCGGTGCGGGCGCCGCCGGGAATCCCGGCGGCGCCCTTCTGGCTGCCAGGGGGAAATAGCGCGTTCCCCCGGCCTCGACGCGATACCGAGGGCCGTGAAGGGCTCCTTGAAGGAATCAGATTCCCGCAAGGAGCCCTTCACGGACCACTTCGGGAACGGAGCCGGTGCCGGGAAAGAGCCGTGTCGACCGCTTCGGGGAATCGATTTCCCGGCGTTAAGACTTGCCGAGTCCGAGCAGCGTGTCCAGATCGATCTTGCCGCCCGCGGCGTCGCGGATCGCGCGCATCGCTTCGGCCGACGGGAGCTGTTCCCCGTGCTGGTCGGCGTGCGCGCGCAGCAGATTCCCGATGTGCCGTTCCGGGACTGTCCACGTGGGCCAGCGGCGGCGGGCGATCGTGGCGAGTTCGGCGAAGTCCGGCGTGCCCGCGCTCGCGGTCGCGTCGAGCAGCCAGTGCAGATACGTGCGCAGCACCGCGACCGGGAAACTGCCCGGATGGCTGAGCCCGCCGTGTCCGGGCACGAACGTGCGGACGTCCGGGAACATTTTGTCGAGCCAGTCCAATGCGGTCAGCCAGCCCGGGATCGAACCGTGCACGGCGAACGGCGTCGACCCGACCGACAGCAGATCGCCGGTGAAGAGCGTGCCGGTGCGCGGTTCGAACAGCACGAGGTCGCCGTCGGTGTGCGCGGTCCCAGGAAATGGGACGACCTCCACGACCACGCCGCCGAGGTCCACCTCGACCGGTTCGATCACCGCGTGCACCGCCTCGGGCCGCGGTGCCTCGAGCTTGCCCCAGTTCGCGCAGGCGAAGATCTCCTCGTCGCACTGCGGTCCGGACCGGATGATCGGCACCGCGGTGGGCGCGGCGAGGATCCGGCCGCCGTTGCGCAGCGCGACCCCGGCCCCGTTGTGGTGGGTGCCGTGCGCGTGGGTCAGCACGAGCGTGAGCGGCATTTCGACGGTCGAGTACTTGCGGACGTCGCTGACCAGGTCGAGCGTGTCGCGTTCGGTGCCGCAGGTGTCGACGAGCAGAACGCCTTCCCGGCCCCGGATCCAGCCGCAATTGGACACCATCCAGTCGCTCGGGCTGCGCACGTAAGCGACGACGCTCGGGTCGGAATACCGGAGCGGGACGATATTGCGCCTGATGACGGGCATGGGATCCCCTCGTTGGCCACCGGACGGGAAATGATCACCGGAATGGTATAGACCAAGTCACCTGCTGTCAGCGGGGTGGAGACCACGCTCACGCGCGGGGTCTCTCGCCTGTCCCGTTCCGTCCAGCTTCGCGCGCATCGTTGCCCCCGGCTCCGTCGGTGCCCGACAGCGTATACCCCGAGGCCACGGTTTTCTCGATGGTCCACAGAGGACTGGTTTAGGGGTTGCTCACGTCCGGTAGCCGGTGAATACCGGCAGTGAGGCCGGCCGCGCCCAGCGCCACGGATTTCGGCCCGTGCCGGGAGAGCCGGATCGTCACCGGTTCCCCGGAGAGCAGCGGCTGTTCCGCCAGCGCTTCCCGCAGCGGTTTCTCCAGGAGCGCCCAGGACCGGACCACCGAGCCGCCGAGCACGCAGGTCGCGAGGCCGAGCAGCCCGGCCGCGTGCGCGATCGCCTGGCCGAGGAACCGGCCCGCGTCGGTGAACACCGCTTGAGCGGCTCGATCCCCGGCGATCGCTTCCCCGGCGATCGCTTCCGCGGTGCGGGTCCGGCCGGTCGCTTCGGCATAACGGCGGGCCAAGGCGCGTCCGGACGCGTACGCCTCGAGATGTCCGATCTGCCCGCAGGTGCAGAGTTCCTCCCCGTAGCGGCCGACGTGCCCGATCTCGCCGGCTCCGGTCGCGCCGCCGTACAGCAGCCGCCCGTCGACGAACAGTGCGCCGCCGACCCCGGTCCCGACCGCGACGCCGAGCACGTTCCGCTCGCCCGGCAGCAATTCGCCGAGCAGGAATCCGTCCACGTCGTTGACGGTGCGCACCGGCACCCCGCCGAGCCGGGCGGACAGCTCGGCGTTGACCGGCGTGCCCGCCCATCCGGTGAACGAATCCCCGGTGACCAGCACTGTTCCGGTCACCGGGTCGACGACGCCCGCCGCTCCGACGCCGACCCCGGCGAGCGCCGCGTGGTCCGGCACCAGCGAGCTGACCAGCTCCGCCGCGCGGTCGAGGATCGCCGCGCCGCCCCGGTGCGACTGCGACGGGGCGGACGCCGAACCCAGTTCCCTTCCTTCCTCGTCGCACACCACCACCAGGGTTTTCGTCCCGCCGATGTCGACTCCGGCCCGCAATCCGGTCACGCCGCGGGGTCCGCGCCGGCCAGCGCCTCGCGCCGGCTCCGCTGCAACTGCGGATCCGGGACCGGCGAGGACAGCAGCAACGCCTGCGTGTACGGATGTTCGGGCGTGCGCAGCACGGTTTCCGCCGGGCCTTCCTCCACCAGTTCGCCCGCGCGCAGCACCGCAACCCGGTCGCACAGGCTGTCCACCACCGCGAGGTCGTGGCTCACGAACAGGCAGCCGAAGCCGAACTCGCGATGCAGCCGCCGGAACACCTCCAGCACCGCTGCCTGCACGGATACGTCCAGCGCGCTCGTCGGTTCGTCGGCGATCAGCAGCTTCGGGCCCAGCACGAGGGCGCGGGCGAGGCTCACGCGCTGCCGTTGCCCGCCGGACAGCTCGTGCCCGTACCTGCTCAGCAAGCTTTCCGGCAGCTCCACCGCGTCGAGGAGCTCGCGCACCCGCCGCTGCCGCTCGGCGCGACCGGCCGAGGTGTGGACCACCAGCGGTTCGGCGACGGTCTGCGCGACCGTCATCCGCGGGTCGAGCGACGACGCCGGGTCCTGGAACACCGCGCCGATCTGCCGCCGGACCGCCCGCGCCGAGCGGCCGGTGCCTTTCGGCAGCGGTCCGCCGAGCACTTCGACGGTGCCGGATTTCGGCGTGACCAGGCCCAGTGCACAGTTCCCGAGTGTCGTTTTCCCGGAACCGGATTCGCCGACCAGTCCGACAATCTCACCGGCTGAGACGGACAGGGAAACTTCGTTCACCACCTGGCGTCCGCCGTACTCGACCACCACATTCGACAGCGCGAGCACCGGCTTCCGGGTTTCCCCGGCCGCCGGTTCGTGCGCGAACGAACCCAGTTGCGGAACCGCGGCCAGCAGTTCCCGGGTGTAATCCGCCTTCGGCGACGAGAACAGTTCCGTCGCCGGGGCTTCTTCGACGAGCTTGCCGTTCCGCAGGACCGCGACGCGATCCGCGACGTCGGCGACGACGCCCATGTTGTGCGTGATCAGCAGCGTCGCGGTGCCCTCGTGCTCGCGGATGTCGCGCAGCAGGTCGAGAATCTGCTGCTGCACCGTGACGTCGAGCGCCGTGGTCGGCTCGTCCGCGATGATCAATTGAGGTCCGGCGGCGAGCGCGATCGCGATCATCACGCGCTGCCGCAGACCGCCGGACAATTCGTGCGGGTACTGCTTCAGCCGCGCGGCCGGTTCCGGGACGCCGACGCGGTCGAGCAGTTCGGCGCACCGGTCGTAGTAGCGGCGGTGGCGCAGTTTCTCCGGATCGTGGTTGCGGATCGCCTCGGCCAGCTGGAAACCGATGGTCCGCAACGGGTTCAGCGCGGTCATCGGTTCCTGGAACACCATCCCGGCGGCCGGGCCGCGCAGTTTCCGCAGGTCCTCGCCGCGCAGGTCGAGGACGTTCTGCCCGGCCAGCTCGATCGACCCGGTGACCCGCGCCGAACCCGGCAGCAGCCCGAGCACCGCGAGCGCGGCCGTGCTCTTGCCGGAACCGGACTCGCCGACCACCGCTACGATCTCGCCGGGCGCGACCGAAAGGCTCAGCCCGTCGACCGCCGCCGCACCGCCGGAATACGACACCCGCAGGTCACGGATGTCCAGCACTGCTTCGCTCATCGTCGCCCCTTCACCGCGAACGCGTCGCGCAGCCCGTCGCCGAGGAAGTTGATCGCGCACACCACCACGACGATCGCGATGCCCGGCGGCAGGATCAGCCACCACGCGCCGTCGAAGGTGTAGGTAATTCCTTTGGAGAGCATGGCTCCCCAGTCGGTGTCCGGCGCCGGAACGCCGAGGCCGAGGAAGCTGACGTACGCCACGAGCAGGATCGCGTCGGCGATCTGGAACGTCGCGTTCACCACCACGGTGCCGATCGCGTTCGGGATGATGTGCCGAAACACCACGCGCGTGCGGCTCGCGCCGAGCACGGTGATCGCCCGGATGTAATCGCGTTCGCGCAGGCTCACCGTTTCCGCGCGCATCAGCCGCGCGGGCACCAGCCACGACACCGCGCCGATCAGCAGTGCCAGCACACCGACGCTCGGCGTCACCAGCGTCGCGGCCACCAGCAGCAGGAACAGCGCCGGGATCGCGACGCCGGTGTCGACGATCCGCATCAGCACGGTGTCCAGCCAGCCGCCGGTGTACCCGGCGACCGCGCCCCACACCGCGCCGATCGCGGTCGCGATGAGCCCGGCGAGCACGCCGATGATCAGCGACGTCCGTCCGGCGACCATGAGCCTGCCGAGCACGTCGTACCCGAGGTCGTCGGTGCCGAGCAGATGTCCGCCGCCCGGTCCGAGGCGCGCCGAAGCGAGGTCGGTGTGCGACTGGTCGGTGCCGTAGAACACCGGTCCGAGGAAACAGAACGCCACGACGAGCAGCAGCAGGACCGCGCCCACGACCGCGGATTTGCGGGCAAACAGCCGCGAAAGGACAGTCACGACCGCGCTCCCTTCACCCGCACCCGCGGGTCGATCGCCAGCTGGACCAGGTCCGCGAGCAGGGAGCCGAGCACGGTCGCCACGGCGATCACGAGCACGACGCCCAGCAGCACCGGGAAATCGGCGGTGCGGGTCGCGGTCCAGAACAGCAGGCCGATGCCGGGGTAGTTGAACATCGATTCGACGACCAGCGAACCGCCGAACACCACCGGCACGTAGTAACCGAGCATCGAGACCACCGAGGTCAGCGAGTTCGGCCAGACGTGCCGCCAGATGATCGTGCGCTCCGGCGTTCCCTTGGCCCGTGCGGTGCGCACGAAGTCCTCGGACAGGCTGTCCAGAGTGGACGCTCGCATGTACCGGCTGAACGCGGCGAGCGCGGCTCCGGTCCCGGCGAGCACCGGCAGCACCAGCGCACCTGGCTCGGACAGCAGTTCGCCGATCGTCTCGCCCTGTGCGGCCTGCGCCGGGAACCACGGCAGGACCTGCGCGAACAGGATGATCAGCACCAGCGACAGGAAGAACACCGGCGTCGCGTAGAGCACGAAGGTGATCGCTGTGGTGAGGACGTCCGCGGTGCGGCCGCGGCGGACCGCTTGCCACACGCCGAGCGGCAGCGCGACGAGGATCGCGAGCGCGGTGGACAACACGGTGAGCAGCAGGGTTTTCGGCATCCGCTCGGCGAGCAGGGTGCTCACCGGCGAGTTCTGCGTGTACGACTCGCCGAGGTCGCCCTGCAGGAGCCGCAGCAGGTAATCCCAGTACTGCACCGGAAGCGGCTGGTCGAAGCCCTGCGCGTGGTTGAACGCGGCGATCTGGGCCTCGGTGGCCTTCACGCCGAGGACGCCGCGGGCCGGGCCGCCGGGCAGCAAATGCAGCAGCACGAACGTCACCACGGTGACCAGCAGCACGACCACCACGGCCAGCACGAGCCGGCGGAGGATGTAGCGCGTCATGTCCTCACCTCGTCCAGAACCAGCGCTGCGGGAGCAGCCCGGCCATCGGGTCCTGGGTCACGCCGTGCAGCGCGGTGTCGATCGCCGACACCTGGTACGGCGGATTCGGCAGCCACAGCACCGGAAGCTGCTCGGCCAGATAAGCGCTGTACTCGAGCATCGCCCGGTTGTCCGACGCCAGGTTGGTGGCCGCGATCAGCTTGTCCGCCTTCGGATCGGTGTAGCCGCCGAAGTTCGTGCCCGCGCCGGTCGCGAACAGCTCCTCGCCGCTCGGGTTCGCCGGGAAGTACCAGCTGCCTTGCGTGCCGAAGTAGGACAGCTGCCAGCTGCACGACGGGTCCTCCGGTTTGCACGTGGTTCCGTTGGCCAGCACGGTGTTCAGCGGCTGCGCGTTGATCTTCATCTCGATGCCGACCTTCGACAGCTGCGAGCGCAGTTCCTGCATGGTGCCGTCGGTTTCGTCGGAACCGGACTCGGTCAGCATGGTCAGCGACAGCCGGGTGCCTTCGGCGATGCCCTCGCCGCATTTCGCCGGGTCCGCGCAGAGGAGGACTCCGTCGGAACCGGGTTTCCAGCCGTGGTCGGCGAGCAGCTGCCTCGATTTGTTCAGGTCGAACGGGTACGGATTGGCCTTTTGCTTGGGCGACAGGTACTTCGTGTCGTTGTCCTGCGGCACCGGGCCGTAGCCGACGCGCGCGGCGCCACGCCAGATCACCGAGGTGATGGCGTCTTGGTCCACCGCGTGCTGGATCGCCTGCCGCACGTACAGCTGGGAGAACACCTTGCCCAGCTTCGGATTGTTGAAGTTGTACGGCGAATACGTGATGGACCAGCCGTTCCACGGTTCGACCCGGTAGCCCTGCTCCTCCAGCTTCGACCGCTGGCCGAGGTTCGACGTCGGCAGGTAGCCGTAGTCGAGGCCGCCGGCGCGGAGCACGTTGTACTCCGCCGACGGACTGGTGAAGGTCAGGAACCGGACAGTGTCGAGCTTCGCCGGATCCGGTCCGGTGTACTTCGGGTTCTTCCGCAGCGTCACCTCGCCGGACGTGCTGAACCCGGCCAGCGTGAACTGTCCGTTCACGACCTTCCACAGTGGATTCGTCGCGTACGTGCCGAGCTGTTTCGCTTGGCTGACCAGGAAATCGAAGACCTGTTTCGCGCCGTCCGGGGTGCGGTCGTGGTCGCCGACCGGACCCGCGGCGCTCGTGCGGTCCCACGCGTGCGGCATCGGGACGATCAGGCTGAGCTGATTGGCGGTGAACCAGTCCGGGTTGTACGCCTTGTCCAGGGTGAACGTGAAGGTGCGGTCGTCCACGGCGTGGAAGCCGACGATGCTGTCCGGGATCGAGCCCTTCGAGTACTTGCCCCACTTGTCCTTGCCCGCGCGGGCGAGGTTGAGCCAGAACTCGACGTCACGGCTGGTCAGCGGCTCGCCGGTGGACCAGGTCAGCGGCTTGAGCGTGATGGTCACGGTCTTGCCGTCGGGGGAGTAGCTCGGCACGTTCGCGGCGCTCGCGGCGTCGTCGAGGGTGACCGAGCCGGAACTGCCGTCGTAGCTGTACAGCGGCACGTACATGGTCGACCGGATCATGCCGTTGTACGACCCGCCGTAGCCGGGGAGCGAAAGCGGCATGATCCAGTTCGGCGTCGCCGACGGGGGCAGCGCGAACCGCACGGTCCCGCCGGTTTTCGGGGTGCCGGAACCGCCGCCGTGCGGTTCCCGGCTCGCCGCGCAGCCGGACAGCGCCAGCGCGGCGGCGAGCGTGACCCCGAGCGCGGCGCGCCACGGGCGTCGAGCCATTCGCATCACTTCCAACAACTCTGATGAAAGACCAGTGCCAGGTGCTATGCCGCGTCCTGGCTGTCGGGTAATCTCGCACGCGAGACGGGAATTGCCAAGAGTCCTTTCGCACAGTTTAGTTACATCAATCGTGATGAAAGAGGTGACGCGGTGGATCCGGCCGGACCGCTGCGGGTGTTGTGGCTGGTCGCGCACGGCCACGCGAGGTCGCGCATGGACCTGGCGCGTGCGCTGGGCTTGCCGCAGTCGACGGTGTCGGTGCGCACGCAGGCGCTGATGTCCGCCGGGGTGCTGAGCGAATCCGGCGAGGGCCGGTCCGCGGGCGGGCGGCGGCCGAAGCTGCTGTCGGTCAACACGGAGTTCGGCCACGTCTGGGGCGCCGACGTCGGCTCCCGGCACGTGCGGATCGGCGCGCTCGACATCGCGGGCAACCTCCTGGAAGTGCACGAGCGTCCGCTGGACATCAGCCAGGAGCCGCGCGAACTGGTCGCCGGGCTCGCCGCCGCGGTGCGCGATGTGATGGCGGGCGCGGATTGCCCGGGCCGCGCGCTCGGTCTCGGCGTCGCGTTCCCGGGTCCGGTGGATGTCGACGCGGGTACCATCACGCTGCCGTCGCGGATGCCCGGCTGGCGCGGGTTCGCGGTCCGGGACGCGCTGGCGGAGCACTTCGACCTGCCGGTGTTCGTGGACAACGACGCGAACCTGCTGGCGCTGGGCGAATCCGTGGCCGGTGCGCCTGGCCGGACGTTGCTGGTGGTGAAGGCCGGTACCGGCATCGGGTCCGGAATAGTGCTGGGCGGCGAGCTTTACCGCGGCCGGGCCGGAGTCGCGGGCGACATCAGCCACGTGCGCGTGCCCGCCGCCGAGGACCGGCCGTGCACCTGCGGGAACCGCGGCTGCCTGGAAGTGGTGGCCAGCGGCGCCGCGCTCGTCGCGCAGTTGCGGGCGCAGGGTTTGAAGCTGGAGACCACCGCGCAGGTGATGGCCACCGCGGAAGACGGACATCCCGAAGCGACCACGGCCGTGCGGCGCGCCGGGCTGCGGCTCGGCGAGGTGCTGGCCACGGTGGTCAACTTCAGCAACCCGGACGAGGTGCTGCTCGGCGGCGCGCTGTCCGGTTCGGAAGCGTTCGTCGCGGCCGTGCGCGGTGCGTTGTACGAACGGTGCCTTCCCTTGGCTACCAGGGAACTGCGGATCGACCGGGTGCGGTTCGGTGCGGACGCGGGACTCTGCGGCGCGGGCGCGCTCGCGCTGGACGCGGTGTTCGAGCAAGCGATCAAACGGAGTGGACGATGAAGAAGCTGCGGGTCGGGATCACCGGAATCGCCATCGAATCGAGCACCTTCTCGCCGCATCGGTCCACAGTGGACGATTTCCGGGTGCTGCGCGGGGACGATCTGCTTGGCCGCTACGACTTTCTCGACGCGGACTGGGCGGCCGAGGTGGAATGGATCCCGCTGGTGGACGCGCGGTCGCTCCCAGGCGGCGCGGTCACCGAAGAGGCGTACGCCGAGCTGTCCGGGGAAATCCTGGACCGGCTGCGTTCGGCGGGTGAGCTGGACGGGCTGTTCTTCGACATCCACGGCGCGATGAGTGTCGTCGGACGGTCCGATGTGGAGGCTTCGCTCGCACAGGAGATCCGTTCGATCCTCGGTCCGGACGTGCTGGTGTCGGCGTCGATGGACTTGCACGGCAACGTTTCGCGCGAACTTGTCACCGCGCTGGACCTGATCACCTGCTACCGGATGGCTCCGCACGAGGACGCGTGGGAGACCCGCGAACGGGCCGCGCGGAACCTGGTGTCGCGGTTGCGGTCCGGTGGTCGGCCGAAGAAGGCTTGGGTGCAGGTTCCGGTTCTGTTGCCGGGGGAGAAGACCAGCACCCGGCTCGAACCGGCGAAGAGCGTTTACGCGGCAGTGGATTCCGTCGAAGCGCTGGACGGAGTTCTGGACGCGGCGATTTGGGTCGGCTACGCGTGGGCGGACGAACCGCGCTGCCAGGCCGCGGTGGTAGTGATGGGCGACGACGTTCCGCTGATCTCGAAGGAAGCCGAGCGACTGGCTCAGTCCTATTGGGACGCTCGCCACGACTTCGCTTTCGTCGCCCCGACAGGCACCCTGCAGGAATGCCTCACGCAGGCGGTCGCTTCGACCTCGAGGCCGTTCTTCATCAGCGATTCCGGGGACAACCCGACCGCCGGCGGTGCCGGGGACACGTCGTGGAGCCTCGACGTCCTGCTGAACACACCGGCCATTGTGGACTCTCCGCTGACCACTTTGTACGCGGCCATTCTGGACCCGGAAGCCGTCGCTACGGCGGTCGAAGCCGGCGACGGCGCGACGATTTCGGTTGAACTGGGCGGAAAAGTCGACTCCGGACCGCACGGCCCGGTCTCGCTCACCGCACAGGTGGCCGCGATCGACGCCGACGACCCGGTCGCCGGAACCGCGGTGGCGCTGGCTGTCGGCGGCCTGCGGGTGATCGTGACCGCCCGCCGCAAGCCGTACCACCTCGAATCCGACTTCCACGCGCTCGGCCTGCGCCCGCGCGAGGCGGACGTGGTGATCGTGAAGATCGGCTACCTCGAACCGGAGCTGTACGACATGGCCGCGGACTGGCTGCTGGCCCTCACCCCCGGCGGCGTCGACCAGGACCTGCTCCGACTCGGCCACTCCGGCATCGTCCGCCCGATGTTCCCCTTTGACGCCGACATGGCGGCCCCCTCGCTCACTCCAGAGGTCTTCTAAACACTCTCAGTAGTCAGCGTCGAGGCGGTCAGTAACTCGCCTCGGTGCTGACCTGTGTTTCCATCTGCTGGCTTGACAGGCAGGCATTTGCCTGCCTTACTGTAAGTGTGCAACCTGACCTGGACAAAGTGTTCAAGGCGCTGGCGGATCCGACCCGCCGGTACCTGCTCGACCAGCTGCGCGAGGACAACGGGCAGACGCTGGGCGAGCTGTGCCGCCGGCTGGAGATGACGCGGCAGTCCGCGACCCAGCACCTCGCCGTGCTGGAGGCGGCGAACCTGGTGAGCAGCGTGCGCCGCGGCCGGGAAAAGCTGCACTACCTCAATCCGGTGCCGCTGCACGAGATGCAGGAGCGGTGGGTGGACCGGTTCGAGCAGCCGCGGCTGCGGATGCTCAGTGCCGTCAAACGTCGAGCAGAGGAAGCCATGAAGCCGAGTTTTGTGTATGTGACCTACATTCAGAGCACGCCGGAGCAGGTGTGGCACGCGCTCACCGACCCCGACCTGACCGGGCAGTACTGGGGCCACCGCAACGAATCCGATTTCAAGCAGGGTTCGCGCTGGGCGCACGTGCGGACCGACGGGTCCGGGATCGCCGACGTCGAGGGCGAGGTGATCGAGTCGGTCCCGCCGAAGCGCCTGGTCACCACCTGGTACGACCCGAACGGCCCGAAGGACCAGGAGCCGTCCCGCGCGACGTTCGACATCGAACAGCACGAGGGCATCGTCCGGCTGACCGTGACGCACGAGGACCTGCCCGACGAGAAGGCGCACCAGGACGTGTCCGGCGGATGGGCGGCTGTGCTGTCGAACCTGAAGTCGCTGCTGGAGACCGGGCACGTGCTGCCACAGGCGCCATGGGAGATGCCGTGACCGGCGCGCGGGAATAGACCCGCCGGCAGGTTTGTTGGGGCCTTGTGAGCGCCGGTTTTTTCGACGGCAGTCGCTCACGAGGCCCCTCTTCGCGTGCAGTGCCAGTTGTGCGGCCGGAACCGATGCGCTACTCTCGGCGCATACCCCAGGAAGTCGGCCCCGCCGCCCCGGGGTTCCGCCCTCTCCGTCAGCGTGAGTCAACGCGACGCGAATCGGCGTCTTTTCCGAAGCCCGTCGCCTGACCCGCTTCGTCTCATCCGGCGGTCCGCTTTCCGCGTCGACTGTCACTGCTCAAGGAGCCACAAACCATGACACAGCAAGGAATTCTCGATATCCACGGCAAGACCGCCACCCTGGGCTACGCCCCCGGCGGCCCGTCCGTGCCCCTGTCCCTGATCCGCACGCACAGCCTGCGCCGCGGCGACGAACTCGTCCTCGACGACGGCGAACTCGTCTCGGTCAACGGCCGTCCGCCCGGAGAACGCCGTCCCGATTTCGACCAGCTCACCCCCGTTCACCCGGATCAGCGACTGGTCCTCGAAACCAGCAGGCACCAGCTCACCACGCGCGTCCTGGACCTGGTCGCCCCGCTGGGCAAAGGCCAGCGCGCGTTGATCGTCGCCCCGCCGCGCACCGGCAAAACCACTGTGCTGCAAGCGATCGCGCAAGCGGTCGCGGTCAACCACCCCGAGGCGCACCTCATGGTGCTGCTCGCCGACGAACGCCCCGAAGAAGTCACGGACATGACCCGCTCGGTGCACGGCGAGGTCGTAGCGTCCACTTTCGACCGCAAGCCCGCCGAACACACCGCTGTCGCCGAACTGGCTCTGGAACGCGCGAAACGCCTGGTCGAAACCGGCCGCGACGTCGTGCTGCTGCTGGATTCCCTGACCCGCCTGGGCCGCGCGTACAACCTGGCAGCCCGCACCTCAGGCCGAATCCTGTCCGGCGGCGTCGACGCCAGCGCACTGCACCCGATGAAGAAAATCCTAGGCGCGGCAAGGAATATCGAGGGCGGCGGCTCGCTCACGATCATCGCCACCGCACTGGTCGGCACGGGTTCTTTGGCGGACACGGTGTTCTTCGAGGAACTGAAAAGCACCGGCAACTCGGAACTCCGCCTGGACCGCATGCTCGCCGACCATCGCGTTTTCCCCGCGGTAGATTTCTTCGGCTCCGGCACCCGCCGTGACGAGCTGATCGTCCCGCCGCAGGAACTGGCCGTGATGAACGAGGTCCGCCGCGCACTGTCCACACAGGACCCTAAGCGGGCTGCGGAACAGTTCTTGGAACAGGTCCGCACGACGAAGTCCAACGCGGAATTCATCGCCCGAGTGAACGCTTCCCTGGCTGTTCCCGCTACTGCGGCCGCCTGAGTTGGAGACCGAACGCCTCCGGCTCACTTCGATTGGTCCGGCTCTTGCCGACGAGCTGTACCGGCTTCACTTGGACCCTGGCATCGCCCGCTGGTACGGCCAATGGACCCGCGCACGGAAGTAGTCGCCTTCGCCGAGGTGCGCAACGCCCGTTCCCGTGCGGTGGTGGAACGGCTCGGCTACCACTGGTCCTACAGCAGCCACCCCGCCTAGAAAACGGCGAACCCTGGCGAACCATCCTCAGCAGCGAGCAGATGGCCGCCCCTCCCGCACGACCATCTGCTCGAGCCGACCGAAGCACTGCGCCCGACCAACCTGTCCGTCCTCACCAGAGCCGGGGTCAGGGAATCGTCACCAGCCACCGATCCGACCGCCGGCGCAGGTAGCCCCACCAGTACGCGGCCGAAACCACCAGCACCCCGGCCGTGATCGCCAGGTCCAGCAGGCTCTGCGACACCAGCACATAGCCGAGCGCCAGCACCGCGACCACGGGCACCACCGGCCACCCCGGCATTCGCCATACCTGCGGACGCCGGTGCGCCGGTCGCCGCGCCCACAGCACGCTCACCGAAATCGCCAGGTACAGCGCGACCACAGCCACCCCGGTCACGCCGCTCAGCGTTTCCACCGGCACGAAACACAGCACCGCTTCCGAGACGCCGACCACGAGCGTCGCCACCCAAGGTGCGCCGAACCGCGGGCTCACCACGCTCAACGCGCGATTCACCGGCTCCGGCCAAGCGCGATCCCGGCCCGACGCGTACAGCACGCGCGAGTTCTGGATCACCATCACGATCACCGCGTTCACGATGGCCGCCGCGATGCACAAGCTGATGATCGTGCCGAACGTCGAACTGCTCCAGCTCACCACGAGCGCGGTCAGGTCGAGGTTCTGCAGCGTCGCGAGATCCGGCACGCCCAGCGTGATCGCGATGACCGGCACCAGGATCACCACCGCGCTGACGCCGAGCGTCCAGAACACGGTCCGGGACACCGTCTTGTGCGGCTCCCGCATCTCCTCCGCCAGATACACCGCGGTCGAGAAGCCCTGCACCACGAACAACGCCACCGCCAGCCCGGCGATCACCGAGACCAGCGCGATCGGATGCACGCCGTCCATGCTGGGCCGCACGAGCACCGCGGCCGGCCGGTCGGTGTGCGCGAAGCCGAGCACGGACACCACGACGATCGCGACGATCTCGATCACCAGGAAGATCCCGGTCAGCCAGGCGTTCGACCGCAGGTTCACCAGGCCCATCCCGGTGGACGCCAGCATCACCAGCGCACCCGCCACCGACGGATCGACGTGCACGATCACCGACAGGTAGTCGGCCACCCCGATCGCGATGATCGGCGGTACCACCAGGATCACGATGAACGACAGCATGAAGGTGATCCACCCGGCGAACCGGCTGACCACTGTGGACACCATGGCGTACTCGCCGCCCGAACTGGGCACCAGCGTGCCGAGTTCGGAATAGCAGAACGCGATGCCCACGCACAGCAGCACGGCGAGCCCGATGGCCAGCGCGGTGCCGGTGCCGAGCGAGCCGAACAACGGCGGGACGAGAACGAACAAGGACGACGCGGGAGTCACGCAACTCAGCGTCAGCAAGGTACCGCCGCCGACGCCGATCGATCTGGTGAGCGAGCGGGGCGCGGGCGAACCGGCGGCAGTGTCGGTCTGGACGGGGACCGGATGAGGCGGCATGGGGATCCCTCCGTCGGCGGCGCTGGAATTCGACGGATGGAACAGGACGGGTTTGCCGTTGTCAACGTCGGAAAGACGACGAAATCCGTTGTCGGGCACCCCGGGCGACGGGTCATTTGGACACTCAGGGCGACGATGTGCCACGCCCCTGGTTGCCCGCGGAAGGGTCGACCCGAGATGATCCCGGGATGCAGAGCCAGGACCCGAACCGGCCGGTGCCGCCGGTGGTCGACGACATTTCGAAGCAGATCATCGCCCAGTTGCAGGAGGACGGACGGCGGCCGTACGCCACGATCGGCAAGGCGGTCGGGCTGTCCGAGGCGGCGGTCCGCCAGCGGGTGCAGCGGCTGTCCGATTCGGGCGTCATCCAGATCGTCGCGGTGTCGGATCCCTTGCAGGTCGGGCTTTTCCGCCAGGCGATGGTCGCGATCACCGTCGACGGCCCGCTCGATCCGGTCGCCGACGCACTGGCCGAAATGGACGAGATCGACTACGTCGTGCTGTGCGCCGGCCGCTTCGACGTGCTGTGCGAGGTGCTCTGCGCCGACGACGAGGCGCTGCTCGACGTGATCTCCAACCGCATCCGGACGCTGCCCGGCGTGCGCACCGCGGAGACGCTCGTGTACCTCAAGCTGCGGAAACAGTCGTACCAGTGGGGCACGCACCGCCGGTGACGACGAAATCCGAAGGTCTGTCCCGATGAGACTGCTGAAATTAGTCGTTGTGGGTGGCGCTGGCGACTGATCCGCTTGCCAAGCGGTGTCGGCTTGTGCGATAACCGAGAAGTCCGGCCGGTGCGCCACGGTGCGTGCCGGCAGCTTCGAGGCCCGTTTCGAGGAGCCATGACCACGACCGCCGAACCCGCCGGGATCGCCACCGTCCAGGGCGCCGCCGCACACGACAACCTCTGGCTGCACTTCACGCGGCACAGCCAGGCCGAGCACTTCCCGGTGATCGTGCGCGGCGAAGGCGCCTACATCTGGGACGACACCGGCAAGCGTTACCTCGACGGCCTCGCCGGACTGTTCGCGGTGCAGGTCGGCCACGGTCGCGAGGAACTGGCCGAAGCCGCCGCACGGCAAACGAAACAGCTCGCGTACTTCCCGCTGTGGGGCCACGCGCATCCGCCCGCGCTCGAACTGGCCGAACGCCTTGCCGCCGCCTCGCCGGGCGACCTCAACCGCGTGTTCTTCACCGTCAGCGGCGGCGAATCCGTGGAAACGGCGTGGAAACTCGCCAAGCAGTACTTCAAGCTGACCGGAAAACCCACCAAGCACAAGGTGATCAGCCGCGCGCTCGCGTATCACGGCACGTCGCAGGGCGCGCTGTCCATCACCGGAATCCCTGGTGCGAAGGCCGATTTCGAGCCGCTCGTGCCGAGTACGCTGCGGGTGCCGAACACGAACTTCTACCGCGCGCCCGAGCACGCCGACGATTACGAGGCTTACGGCCGCTGGGCCGCTGACCAAATCGAGCAGGCGATCGAATTCGAGGGCGCGGACACCGTCGCCGCGGTATTCCTCGAACCCGTGCAAAACACCGGCGGCTGCTTTGTCCCGCCGCCCGGCTATTTCGAGCGGGTCCGCGAGATTTGCGACAAACACGACGTGCTGCTGGTGTCCGACGAGGTGATCTGCGCGTTCGGCCGGGTCGGCTACGACTTCGCGGCCAAGCGATACGGCTACCAGCCGGACATCATCACCACCGCCAAGGGCCTGACCTCCGGGTACGCCCCGCTCGGCGCGGTGCTCGCGAGCGACCGCCTGATGGAGCCGTTCGCCGGCGGCGAGGCGACCTTCATGCACGGCTCGACCTACGGCGGGCACCCGGTTTCGTGCGCGGTCGCGCTGGCGAACCTCGACCTCATCGAGCGCGAGAACCTTTACGGCCACGTGCTGGACAAGGAAACCGCCTTCCGGGCGACCCTCGACCGGCTGACCGATCTGCCGATCGTCGGCGACGTGCGCGGCACCGGTTTCTTCTACGGCATCGAACTCGTCAAGGACAAAGCGACCAAGGAGACGTTCACCGCCGAGGAATCGGAACGCATTCTGCGCGGCTATCTCTCGAACGCGCTGTTCGAGGGCGGTCTCTACTGCCGCGCCGACGACCGCGCCGAGCCGGTGGTCCAGCTGTCGCCGCCGCTGATCTGCGACCAGCCGCAGTTCGACGAGATGGAGCAGATCCTGCGCGAGGCGCTCACCGGAGCGTGGAAATTGCTCTGACGCCCGCTGCCGCCCGGGTTGTCCCGCTACGCTGATCTTCGTTGCCTACCAACGGGAGGAAGCGCGTGGCGCAGTGGAATGACCTGGTCGCCTACATCAGGCAGACCTACCGGGTGATCCGGGACGACCCGGGCGAAATCCGGATCCGGGTCCTGTTCGGCGACGACGCGGAGACGACGGGGCGCGCGCAGGTCGTGGTGATCGCCAGGGAGATTTTCGACCAGCGCGAGGACTGGGTGCAGATCGCGACCCCGTTCGCCCGCGTGGACGAGGTCGATCTGCACACCGTGCTCACGGAGGTAGGCCAGACGCTGGTGGTCGGCGGGCTCGTGGTGATGGGCGAGCACCTCGTGCTGCGGCATTCGCTGCCGCTGCTGAACCTCGACCTCAACGAGTTCACCGATCCGCTCGAACTCGTCGCCGGTTCGGCCGAGCTGCTGGAACAGCAGTTCACCGGGCGTGACGACTACTGAGCGGCGGCAGCCGCGAAAAAGCGGGGCCCTGATCCGATCGGGGCCCCGCTTTTCGTTGGCTCAGTACGGTTGCGTGGCCGGCGGCCGCACACCGTCCATCCTGGACTGAACGCTCGGCTCGACCGCCGGGCAGTGCTTGCCGCGACCCGGGCTCGTGCCGTCGATCAGGAAGGCGTCCGCGGCGTCGATGACGCACTGGCTCTTCTTGAAGTACGCGCCGTGGCCCCAGCCCTCGTAGGTGAGCAGCGGCGCACCGGACTGCTGCGACGCGCGCACCGCCCAGCTGTACGGCGTGGCCGGGTCGTAACGGCTGTTCAGCATCAGCAGCGGCACGCCTGCCCGGACCGACAGCGGATGCTGCGGGTTGCGCACCGGGCTCGGCCAGCCGGCGCAGCCCGTCGCCGCGCTCCAGCCCAGCGGCGAGAAGTGCAGGTCAGGCGACACCCTGGCGAGCGCGCGCCGGTAGCTGTCGAGCTGCGGGTAGCTGGTGACCGGCAGCCGCCAGTCGGAGCAGAAGATGCTGTTGAACGGGTTCGGAATGGGAATGTCGTCCTTGCCGAACGACGCCTCGGCCGGTTTCCCGTCGCGCAGGTCGACGAGGCTCTTCGCGAGCTTGTCCCAGGTGGGGCCGTAGAAGTTCTGCGAGATCAGCCCGACGAACGCCATCGGGTCGAGCCGGTCGTCCGGGGTGCCGAGTTCGCCGCGTTCGGCGCGGGCGTACAGGTCCGCCACCACCGCGCTGACGTCCTGGCCGTGCAGCGCGCACGACGTCGTCCGGTCGCACCAGTCGGTGAACTGCTCGAACAACTCTTGCGTGGCCTCGGTTTCCGTCCTCAGGAATTCCCAGGTGCTGCGGATCGAGTGGTCCATGTTGCTGTCGAGCACGAGCGCGCGCACCCGGTCCGGATACGCCTCGGCGTACTGCTGGCCCATCAGCGTGCCGTACGAAACGCCGTAGTAGGTGAGCTTTTCGTCGCCGAGCGCGGCACGGATCGCGTCCATGTCGCGCACGACGCTGCGGGTGTCCGAACGGCTGGCGAGCGGCCCGGTGATCCGGTCGCAGCTGCGCCCGAGCGCGCGGTTGTACGCGAGCAGCTGCTGGAATTCGCCGGAATCCTTCGGCAGCACCGGGTTTATCGCGGTGAGCTCGTCGAGCCCGCACTGGATCGCGGTGCTTTCCCCGACCCCGCGCGGATCGAACCCGACCGTGTCGAACTGCGCGGTGATCTTCGGCGACAGCGTCCAGCCGCTCTGCACCTCACCCGCACCGGCGCCGCCCGGCCCGCCGGGATCCATGAGCACCGAACCGATCCGGTGCGCGGGATCGGTGGCCTTGCGCCGCGCGAGCGCGAGCTGGATCGTGCCGTCGCCGGGACGGTCCCAGTCGAGCGGCACGGTGAGCTTGCCGCATTCGGCCCCTTGCCCGGTAGGGCACGGTTTCCAGTCGATGGCCGCGGGAGCGGCGGTCGCCGGTGCCGCGGTGAACAACGCCGTCGCCGCGGTGACCGCGGTGGTGGCGGCGGCCAGTTTCCTGCCCAGACCCAATGCCCTGCCCCTTCGGCGTGAACTGGAGACGTCGGAGCCCTCGATCTTGCCAGAAGGTGACAGGAGCCACTAGTGCGGGTTACCGTCCTTTGTGGACAGTTCGGGTGCTGGCCAGGTGCACGGCGAAGTCGAGCGGGATCAGCCCGTCGGGCCGCGCCAGCGCCGGGGCCTGGGAGAGAAAGGCGGTTTTCAGCGCCTGGCAAGCGGGTTCGCCGAGCGGGAAGAGGTTGTAGACGGTCGAGACGAACTCCCAGACCTGATCCAGCGGACCGCTGAAGTCGATCTTCTCGGTGCGCCACTGAACGGGAGCGAACCCGGCCGGGACGAGGATGTCGTCCAGTCCGGCCTGAGTGCGGGTGCGCTTGTCGCCGAGCGGAGGCAATCGCTGCTCGGCCGGGACGTCGGCGAGGATTTCCCGCAGCAGCTTGCCGAACAGGGCGCGGGCCCCGCCTTCGGCCGCCCCGCCGCTGAGGACGAGCGAGAGCTGTCCGCCCGGCCGGAGCACGCGGGCCAGTTCCGCGGCCACCTCGTCGATGTCAGTCATCAGCATGAACGCCATGTGCGACACGCAGGAATCGAAAGAGTGGTCCGCGAACGGAAGTTGCTGTGCCAGGCCTTCCGCGACCGTTGCCGAACGCTGCCGGGCGAGGGCCAGGTCCACCCTCGACAGGTCGACTCCGATCGCCTGATGTCCCGCCGCGGCAAGGAGTTCGAGCAGGAATCCGTCGCCGCAGGCCAGATCGAGTACGCGTCCCGGAGAAGCGATCTCGTCCCGGAGAAGCTCGTAACTCGACCGTCCGTCGGCGCTTCGGCCGTCGCCGAACGCGCGCGACGTAACCGCCGGATGGCTTGCGTGGAAGGCACGAAAGAAGGTTTCTTGAGCGGACCTGGTCACTCTCCCAACTTACGCACCGGCGCGAAATCCCGCCCTCTGTTTGTAGAATCAGCGGATGGCGGACGTGGTGCCCGATCGGCGCGAGGCTGAGGTCTGGTGTTCCTACCAGCGCGTGCAGCGGGCGCTCGGCAGCGCGCTCGACCGGCAGCTGGAGCGCGACGCCGGGATCTCCGGAGCCGACTATGCCCTCCTCGTCCCGCTCGCGAACGAACCGGACGGCGTGCTGCGGATGCGCGAACTCGGCGCGACCGTCGAATGGGACCGCAGCCGGCTGTCGCATCACGTGAGCCGGATGTGCAAGCGCGGGCTGGTCACGCGGGAGAACTGCACCGAGGACGCGCGCGGGGCGAACGTCCGGCTCACCGAGGCCGGTCGCGCGGCGGTCGCGGCGGCCAGGGAACAGCACGGCGAACTCGTGCGCCGGTATTTCTTCGACCAGGTCAGCGGGCCCGAACTGGAGCTGCTCGGCCGCGTTTTCTCCCGGATGCTCACCCGGCTGGCGCAGGACTGACGGAGATCGTCAGCGCTCCGTGCGGGCGCGGTAAGCGGTGCGCCGCAGTCTTGCCGCATCGCCTACCGATCCAGGGGAGCAGAGATGACCAGCAAGACAGTTCTCGTGTCCGGCGCCAGCGTCGCGGGTCCGTCCGCCGCCTACTGGCTGCACCGTTACGGCTATTCGGTGACCGTCGTCGAGGCCGCGCCGCAGCTGCGGCCGGGCGGACAGGCCGTCGACTTCCGCGGCGAGCAGATGAAGCTCGTCGAAGCGATGGGCCTGCTCGACGACTTGCGGGAGCACGAGACCGCGCTGCGCGAGCAGGTGCAGCTCGACCCGTCCGGACAGCCCGCCTTCACCCTGCCGAGCGGGTTCACCAACGGCGAGCTGGAGGTCCTGCGCGGCGACCTCGCCCGCGTCCTCTACGACCACACCAAGGACTACACCGAATACGTCTTCGGCGACCGCGTCACCTCGCTGACCGAGACTTCCGACGGCGTCGACGTCACCTTCCGCCACGGCGCCCCGCGCCGGTTCGACCTGGTCGTCGGCGCGGACGGGATCCACTCGGGCGTGCGGACGGCCGCGTTCGGCCCGGAGGCGAAATTCCGCACCGACCTCGGCTACCACGTCGCCGGGTTCACCGCGCCCAACCACCTCCGCCTCGACCACGCGGGCCTGCTCTACAACGAACCCGGCCTCGGCGCGATCGTCACCAGCCACCGCGATCCGGAGACCGTCACTGTCGGCCTCACTTTCCGCGGCGACCCGGACGGGTACGGCCGTCCCGACCTGGCCCGGCAGAAGGACATCGTCACCGAGGTCTTCGCCGACGCCGGATGGGAACTGCCGCAGCTGCTCACCGCGGTCGCCGACGCACCTGACCTGTACTTCGACACCGTCGGCCAGATCAAGCTCGACAGCTGGTCGCGCGGCCGGGTCGTGCTGCTCGGCGACGCCGCCTGGTGCGCCGGGCCGGGCGGATCCGGCACCGGTCTCGCGATGATGGGCGCGCAGGTGCTGGCCGGCGAGCTGGCCGCGGCGGGCGGCGACCACGTGACCGCGTTCGCCCGCTACGAGCAGCGGCTGCGCAAGCCCGCCCGCGTCGGGCAGCGCAACGGAGCCGGTTCGGGCGACTTCCTGGTCCCGGCCACCGAGGAGAAGCTGCGCAAGCGCAACCGGATGTACCGCAAGCTGACCGGCCCGATCGGCCGCCGCCTCTTCGAGTACATGGGCAACCGCGCGGCGAACGCGGTCAAATACCGCGAATACCCCCAGCCCCGCGCGCACGCCTTGCCTTGACGCTGGCGACAAGGTTTAGCGTCGCAGACATGCGCATCGGCGAACTGGCTCAGCGGACCGGGACCACCACGCGGGCCCTGCGCTTCTACGAGGCACAGGGCCTGCTCCCGGCGGCGCGCGCGGCGAACGGCTATCGCGAGTACGACGAGGACCACCTGCGGCTCGTCAAGGAAATCCAGACCCTGCGCACGGTCGGATTCAGCCTCGACGACACCCGCCCGTTCGTCGACTGCCTCCGCACCGGCCACGACGCGGGCGACGCGTGCCCGGCGTCGGTCGAGGTGTACCGGCGGAAGCTGGACGAGGTCGAGGCCTGCATGCGCGACCTCGCCGCGGTCCGGGCCGCCCTGCTCGACAAGCTCGCCGCCGCCACCGCGCATCCGGCCGACCCGTGCACCGCCGAACCCGAGGAGCCCCGATGACCACCGACGCCACCTTCGCCGCCGACGTCCTGGACCACGACCAGCCCGTCCTGGTCGATTTCACCGCCGACTGGTGCCCGCCGTGCCGGATGATCGCGCCGGTGCTCGCCGAGATCTCCGCGGAACGGCCCGGTCTCACCGTGCGCGAGCTCAACACCGACGAAAACCCCGAAACGATGCGCGCGTACCGGGTGATGGCGTTGCCGACGCTGATGCTGTTCCGCGACGGAACCCCGGTCGCGTCGTTCGTCGGCGCCCGGCCGAAGGCGAAACTGCTCGCCGAACTGGACAAGCTGCTGGGCTGAACCGGTGGCCTTCCCGGTTTGCCCGGTGGACGGGTGACGGAGCAGGTACAAAGAGTGCACGACTTTCGGGGAGGCCGTGCCATGACCGCTTTCGTGCGCTCTTACCTGTTCCTTCGCCGCGCCATCGGGGTGCTCAGGATCCTGCTGCCGATCGTCGTGATCGTCGGGAAGGAACTGCTCGAGGGCGGCGGCCTGCTCGGTTCGCTGAGCGGCTATTACTACAGCGATCTCCGGAACGTCTTCGTCGGCACGTTGTGCGCGATCGGCGTCTTTCTGATCGCCTATCGCGGTTACGGCCGCGTCGACGACATCGCGGCCAACGTCGCCGCGATCGCCGGCATCGGCGTCGCGCTGTTCCCGACCCAGCCGGTCTCGCCGACTCCCACCGAGCACGCGATCGGCATCGCGCACCTGGTGTTCGCGGCGATCTTCTTCCTCACCCTCGCGTTCTTCTGTCTCTTCCTGTTCACCAAGGACGACGGCGCGCCGACCAAGCGCAAACGTTCGCGCAATGCGATCTACCGGACGTGCGGCATCGTGATGCTCGCGTGCCTGGTGCTGATCGTGGTCAACGGCCTGTTCTTCAGCGCCGCCACCGCGGCCCTGCACCCGACCCTCTGGCTGGAGTCGCTAGCGGTGTTCGCGTTCGGGTTCGCGTGGCTGACGAAGGGCCAGACGCTGCTGGGCGACCAGCCGCAGCCGCGGCCAGCGGCTCAGGCCAGCTTGCCGTAAGCCTCCGACACCTGGGTGAGCCAGGCGACCTCGGCGGCGAACGTCTTCGCGTCGTGGGCGTCGAACGCGCCGTTGTCCTGGCTCTCCGCCGGGGCCAGTCCGGAGGTCTTCGCCTCCAGCGCCTGGCGGATCTTGCGGGCCTCGGCCATCGCCTGGTCGCTGTCCGGGGTGTCGGCGCGGTCCATGTACGGGCGCAGCGCGCGCCAGCCGTCGCGGATCTCGATCACCCGGCGATGCAGCCGGTAGTGCAGGTCCGACCAGCGCCGGTCGGTGTCTCCCTCGGCCGGCGGTTCCAGCGCGATTCCCGGCGACGATTCGTACAGCGAATGCCACAGCGGGTAGAGCGCGCGATAAGAACGGTAATTGCGCTGCCACCGGGCGACCGACGACACGTGCTCGCCCCACGACGGCATGGTCAGCCCGAACGACACGATCACGATGCCCAGCGCGCTGAACACCGACGGGGCGATCGCCCACGCGCCGAGATGCCAGCCGAGCGCCGGGCTCACGATGTTCACCGCGCGCGTGGCGCAGTAGCAGAACAGCACGACCGCGCCGACCGCGAGCGTCCGCAGCGTCCGGCGCAGCCACACCCGCGACGTGCTCCGCGCGTACGGCAGGCACTGCAGGTAGATCGTCACGCACGGCACGGCCTGCGAAATGATGAACAACAGCAGGTAGGTGAGGATCACCGGGTCGCTGCTGCCCACCGCGAAAGCGGTGCCGGGGGTGCCCGGTTTGTTGCCGATGAAGAACAGCACGGTCAGCACGACGAACAGCACCGCGCCGGAAACGATCCACGCCCGGATCCGCGTGCGGATTTCCGCCAGGGGATTCGCCCACAGCATCAGCAGGAGCTGCGCGCTGATGCAGTACGCGACCGCGGCCAGGTGCAAGATCAAGATCGCCAGATTGGGGATCCCGAACAGCGAGCCGATGCTGAGCGAGAGGGCGCCGAGGGTGAAGGTGACGCACTGCAGGATCAGCGTCGTCATCAGCACGATGTAGGCCGGGTCGCGCCACGAACGGCGCATCGAGAAAAGCTTGTACAGCAAAGCCGCGTACGAGGAGACCGCCGACAGCGAGAATAAGATGATCTTCAGAGTGTTCACTCGCGCCCCCGGAACGGCCTCAGCGCCCGGTGGGCGGAACGGTGTGCGCGGCACTCTTGGCGGAATTGTTCACGATCGGCGACCATACACCACCGCAAGTGCCGGAACTAGGGCCGGAAAACTGGTTCTGGCCTGGGCGAATTCCGGATGGATCCCGGGTGCCGGCCGCCTGCTCGAGCGCTGCCGCGGGTGATCTTCCGGTGAACGGCGGGCGACCGGGTCGTGAGCGGCCGCAACGGGATGCGCCCGTCGCTAGGGTGTCGCCATGAGTCTCCAGGTGGTGATCGGGTACGGACCGGCGGGGGCGGCCACCGCCGCGCTGCTGGCTGAACAAGGGGAACGGGTCCGGGTGATCGGCCGGTCGCCCCGGGAGCCCGAACCGGGGCTGGAGCACGTCTCTCTCGACGCCGCTGACCAGGCCGCGCTCACCGAAGCGACCAAGGGTGCGACGGCGATCTACAGCTGTGCGAGCCCGCCGTATCACCGGTGGGCGGCCGATTGGCCGCCGCTGCAGGCCTCGATCTGCGCCGCGGCCGAGGCGAACGACGCGCTGCTGGTGTCGCTGGGGAATTTGTACGGTTACGGTCCGGTCGATGGTCCGCTCACCGAGAATCTGCCGCTCGCGGCCACCGGAACCAAGGGCCGGATCCGGGCATTGCTGTCCGAACAACTGCACGCATTGCACGACGAGGGCCGCATCCGCGCGGTCGAGGTGCGGGCTTCCGATTTCTTCGGCCCCGGAGTGACCGACGGCGGCCATCTCGCCGCTCGCGTGGTGCCGAACGTGCTGCGCGGGCAGAAGGTGCAGGTACTCGGCGATCCGGACGCCTCGCACAGTTGGACGTACATTTCCGATGTCGCGCGCACGCTGGTCGCGGCCGCGCGGAAAGAAAACGCGTGGGGCAAGGCGTGGCACGTGCCGACTGGTCCGCCGCGGTCCGCCCGGGTGATGGTCGCGCTGTTGTGCGAGGCGGCGGGAGTGCCTCCGGTGCCTGTGCAACGGCTTTCCCCGATGTTACTGAACGCGGCCGCGCTCGTTTCGCCGATGCTGCGCGAGCTGCGGGAGGTCCGTTACCAGTTCGACCGCCCGTTTGTCCTCGATTCCGGTGCGGCACAGGAATTTTTCGAGATTACGCCGACGCCCGAGAAAGATCAATTCCCGGCCACCGTGCGCTGGTGGCGTGATCGCTTGGCTACCGTGAGTTGAGGTGCCTGTGCATTCCTCCGCACCTTGCCCAATGCCCTTGAAAAACTGGGTAAGAACGGGCAATCTCGGTGTCGACTGGGTGGGAATCGGCACGAGGAAGTCATGCCATGGGGTCCGTAAGATCTGGGTGGGAAGAATCCGAAAATAGCCAGGACATCGCCGTTGTCGGAATGGGATGCCGTTTTCCGGGGGCGCGCAACGTCAACGAGTACTGGGATCTGCTGAGCGAGCCCAAACCGCAGTTTCGGCGGGTGCCGGATTCGCGGTGGCGGCGGGAAGCGTTCTACAACGACGATTTCCGGGACAGCGGCGCGGTCTACTCCGACCGCATGGCGCTGCTGGAGGACGTCGGCGACTTCGACGCCGGGCACTACAAGATCCCGCCGCGGCGGGCCAAATCGCTCGATCCGCAGCACCGGCTGCTGGTCGACCTGACCCGCGAGGCGCTGCAGGACGCGGGATGGGAAGCCGAGGGCTTCGACCGCGAAGACACGTCGGTGATCATGTCGCTCAGCGACAGCGGCTACCGCGACATGAGCACGCTGCACCTGCGGATGAAACAGCTGATCGGCGGCGAGTTCGGCCGGGCGGGCGATCCGGCGATGGCCGAGGCGGCGTCCGCGGTCAGCGGCCTGCACGCCACCGCGATGGCCGGGCTGCTGCTCAACATGGGGCCGAGTTCGATCAGCAACGTCTTCGACCTGCACGGAGAGAGCTACGCGCTCGATTCGGCCTGCTCCGGCGGGCTGACCGCGGTGGCGAACGCGGTGTTCGCCCTGCGCGCGGGCCGCTGCCGGATCGCCGTCGCCGGCGGCGCGCAGCTGGTACTGGCCCCGGACCTGTTCGTGGGCCTGTGCCGGATCGGCGCGATCTCGCGCGCAGGCGAATGCCGTCCGTTCGACCGCCGGGCGGACGGATTCGTGCTCGGCGAGGGGGCCGGCGTCCTGGTGCTGCGCCCGCTCGCGGACGCACGGGCGGCAGGCGACCGGGTGTACGCGGTGATCCGCGGCGTCGGGCTGTCCAACGACGGCACGGTCAAGGGCGGCATGATGCCGCAGGAGTCCGGTCAGCTGCGGGCGCTGCGGCGGGCGTACCAGGACGCGGGGGTCGACCCGGCGTCGGTCGGGTACCTGGAAGCGCACGGCACCGCGACCGCGGTCGGCGACGACGTGGAGATCAGCGCGCTGAGCGAGCTGCGCCGCGGCGCGGAGAACCCGGCGTATCTCGGAGCGGCGAAGTCGGTCGTCGGTCATTCCCTTGGCACCGCGGGAATCGCCGGTTTGATCAAGTCCATTTTGTCCGTCCACAAGGGACAGATCCTGCCGCAGCCGGATTTCGAACCGGCCGATCATCTGCCGTTGCGGGACGCCGGGCTGCAGGTGGCGGGCCAGGCCACGCCGTGGGACAGCGACGGACCGCGCCGGGCCGGGGTGAGCGCGTTCGGCTTCGGCGGCTCGAACGTGCACGTGGTCGTCGAGGAAGCGGCGCAGGAACCGCCGCCCGCCGAGACGCCGCGGCTGCTGCTGCTCACCGCACGGGACCGGGCCGGGCTCGCCAGGCACGCCCGCGAGGTGGCCGAGGCGCTCGGCAGCGAGAACCCGCCGCTGGCCGCCGTCGCGGGCACGCTCGCCCGCCGGACGCTCTTCCCGGAGCGGCTCGCGGTGGCCGCGGACGACGTCGCGGACGCGGTGTCCAAGCTCGTCGCCGCGTCGGTCGCGCTCGAATCCGGCCAAAGCGGCGAGCTCGTGCCAGGCGTGTTCGCTGGTGTGGTGTCACCGGGGGCGGAGCCGGTCGAGGACGGGCTGCCGGCCGAGCTGGCTCCCCGCGCCGTCACCGGGGCGGGGCTGCGTCCGGTGGCGGGCGGCCTGCCGCGCTGCACGCTGCCGCCGAGCCCGCTCAGCCCGCGCCGGCACTGGGTGGTCGACGACGCGAAGCTCGCCAAGGCGCAGACGCTGGAGCCGCTCGGGGCTGCCGCGACGCCGGTCGAGGAGACGGAGGAGACGACGTCCGCGCGGGATGTGCTGGCGATCGTGCTCGAGGAAGTCGCGCGGACGACGGCGTTTCCGGTCAGCGAGTTGTATGCCGGGCAGTTGCTGGTCGACGATCTCGGCTTCGATTCGTTGATGCTCACCGAGTTGGAAGCGCGGCTGCGGAAGCGGTTCCCGGGGGCTCCGGTGGAGGTCGAGCAGTCGGGGTCGCTGACGGTGGGGGCGGTCGCCGGGATGCTAGCTCCGGCAACGGATTTGGTGCCTGCCGCTCCGGTTCCGGCTGCTCCGGCTCCGTCGTGGGATCCGGCCAGTGCGGCGATCGAGGAGTTCCCGGAAGCCGCGGCTATCGAGGCGCGGTTGACTGAGTTCGACGATCTCGGGGTGCCTAATCCGTACTTCCGCAAGCATCAGGGGCGGATGGACGCTACGACGTCCGTGTCCGGGCGGGAGTACCTGTCCTTCTCCAGCTACAACTACCTTGGGCTGGCCGGGCACCCTGCGGTGACCGCGGCGGTGCACGACGCGGTCGAGCGGTACGGGACTTCCGTGTCCGGCAGCCGATTGCTTGCCGGGGACCGGGATTTGTCGCGGGACCTGGAGACGGAACTTGCTGCGTTCCTCGGGGTCGAGGACAGTCTCGTGCTGGTGAGCGGGCACGCGACGAATGTCGGGGCGATCGGTCATCTGGTCGGGCCCGGGGATTTGATCGTGCACGATTCGCTGGCGCACGACAGCATTCTGCAAGGGTGTGCGCTGTCCGGGGCTACGCGGCAACCGTTTCCGCACAACGACACAGCACGGCTGGAGGACGTGCTGCGTCGGACGCGGTCACGGTTCCGGCGGGTGCTGATTGTGGTTGAAGGCGTTTACAGCATGGACGGGGATCTTGCGGATCTGCCTGCGTTGATTGAGCTCAAGCGGCGCTATGGGGCGTTGCTGATGGTTGACGAGGCGCACAGTATCGGGACGATGGGTCCGCGCGGGGCTGGGGTTGGGGACCACTTCGCGGTGGATCGGTCCGGGGTTGATCTCTGGATGGGGACGCTTTCGAAGTCGCTTGCCGGGTGCGGGGGGTATCTGGCTGGGTCGGCACGGACTGTGCGGTGGTTGCGGTATTCGTTGCCGGGGTTTGTTTACAGCGTGGGGATTACTCCGGCTAATGCGGCGGCTTCGCTTGCGGCGCTTCGTGTGTTGAAGGAAGAGCCGGAGAGATTGGTGCGGTTGCGAGAGAATTCCCGGTTGTTCTTGGAACTGGCTGCTGCGGCGGGGGTGCCGACTGGGGTTGCTGGGGGGACGCCGATCGTGCCTTGCGTGGTGGGGAGTTCCCAGGTCGCGTTGAGGCTGGCTACGGCGTTGTTTGAGCGGGGGGTGGTGGTGGATCCGATTTTGTATCCGGCGGTGGATGAGGAGTTGGCTCGGTTGAGGTTCTTCATCACCAGTGAGCATCGGGAGGATCAGCTGCGGTATGCGGTGGGGGTTTTGGGGGCTGAGTTGGGTGGGTTGAGGTAGGCGGCTCGTCGCCTGGCGGCGACATTGCGCCCGTCTTGGTTGCGTGGGGCACCCCGAAGTTTGATTGTGCTGACGGGCGGTGGGTGCTTGTCAAGGCGGGAAAGATGCCTTGACAAGCACCCACCGCCCGCAGGGAGGCTTCGTATCGGGGTGCGGGGGAGGGGCTGGGTGCCTCGATAGCGGGTGCATCGGCTGCGGTTGGGTGCCTTGATGGTTGGGTGCATCGGCTACGGCTGGGTGCTTCGACAGCTGGGTGCATCGGCTGGGGGGTGTGGCTGGGTGCTTCGATCGTTGGGTGCACTGGCTGCGGGTGGTTCGTGGTGGGGGCTAGCGCCCCAATGTGGCATTGGGTGCGTCAGATGCACCCAATGTGGCGTTCGGTGCGTCCCCCGCACCCAATGCCACATTGGGGCGGCATCCCGGCCGACGGCTGCGAGCCCCGGCGGGGTGGTCCGTGAAGGGCTCCTCGAGGGAATCTAAGTCCGTGAAGGGGCCCCTCACGTACTTCGGCTGGTCGTGAGGGGAACCCTGAGGGAATCAGAGTCCGTGAAGGTGGCCCTCACGTACCGGCGCGCTAGAGGAGCGAGCGTTCGATGCGGTCCATCGGTTTCTCCCCTGCTTTGGGGGTTTCGGCGATGGGTTTCGACGGCGTGCCCATGCGTTCCGACAGCAGGAAGGCGATGATCTCCGCTTCCTGTTCCTGTGCGTCGTCGTAGGTGGCGCGCATCAGCATGTCCCGGACGATGTCCGGGTCCAGGTTGGGGAACAGCGAGCGGGCGCTCTCGTCGTCAAGGAGACCCGAGCCGCGATGACAGCAGATGATGTGACCCAGCTCGTGCAAGATGATGTGCTCCTGGTGCGCCCCGGTGGTGTTGGCGTCGAAGAAGATCAGGTCCTCGCCCCGTGCGGCTACCCACATGCCGCACGGGTGCGACGCTGGCATCGGCAGCGGCACGAGGGTGATCGGCCGTTCGCGGATTTCGCCCAGGCGGGCGCAGAGGGTGGCCAGGTCGTACTTCGGCGGGAGGTCGAGTTCGGCGATTCGCTGGGCGCCTTCGTCGCGCATCCGTCGCAGCTGCTCGCGCCGCTGCGGGGCTTCGGACGGGGTGCCGGTCACCGCGCCGCTTCGTCCGTGACCGGGGGCAGCCCCTGCATTTTGCGGTATTGGTCCATGATCGTGGTGATCGCCTGGAGGTTTTCCTCGCGCATGCCCGCCGCGCGCATGGCGACCGCGCGGACGCCTGCCTGGCGCATCGCCTCCACCGCGGCCAGCTCCGACAGCACCGATCCGGCCACTTCATCGTCGAAGAAGTACGCGACGGAGACCCCGAAGAATTTCGCCAGTGCGGCCAGCAGCTCCTGAGAAGGATTGGTCCGTTTGCCCGTGCGTAGCTGAGACAGGTACACCGCGCCGACCTTCAGCTCCGGCGTGGCCCGCTTCAGTTCGGCCGCCACCTCGGCGTTCGTCCAGTGCCTCCCCTGCGGGCGCACCGTGCGGAACAGGTCGTCGAGTCTGGAGGCCAGGGTGGGCCGGGCATCCGCCGGCTGAGTGTCATCGGACATGCTGCTACGCCCCTCCAGTTGCAGCTGATTGCTCTCAGCTAAGGCGACTATCTCAGATTAGCTCACAGTTGACAATCGCCGGAGGGCTCCACAAGACTGTGCCTCAACGAGATAGCTGGTGGCTAACTCGCCACACAAACCGGGCAAGAGCGGCAGGCGTAGTACCGGCCCGGGGCGACGCTGGGGGTGTCGCCCCGCTCGGTCCGCCGAGGCCGGGTCCGGAGGCAGCAGACGTGTCAGCGAACTGCCTCCGGGCCCGGCGCACTACGCCGCTGGCCGGACCGCGGAGCGCGCCAGCGCCGGGGGATGTGCGGAACTTCGGGAGCCGGTAGATGGCAGCGGCCGGCGCCGGACTGACGGATCACGCCTGTCCAGCAGCCGACCGCGCTGACGCCGGAGGTGTTCCGGTGCGGAACCGCCGGCAAGCACCGTGGCTGGCAGAGCTGTCAGCGAACCGCTTCCGGACCGGCGAACTGCGCCCATTCGTCAGCCCACCGCGCCGCGCGCCGGTGGTCGAGCACTCGCCGCGCGATCCAGAACGCGCCGCCCAGCACGCCGACCGCGCACAGCCAGCAGAAGGCCGCGACGAGCACGCCGTTGGTGACCGCGTCCGCGTGCGTCAGCGGGGCGGTGGTCTGCTTGCCGCTGTCGTCCAGCCAGATGTCGGTGGTCGAGCCCTCGGTCGCGGAGGCGGCGGGCACCGTGATGACGCCGGTCCGCTGCACGCCGTGCGGGGGCTTCCAGACCGCGTTCACGCGCGCGGTGTTCGCGATCGGCGCGCTGTCGCCGACGGAGGCGGCCGGCTGCGCGGCCGTCGTCAGCACCGTGGCGGTGACCTGGTGCCGCGACTGCAGCTGCGCGTCCGACGCGGCGGTCTCCGCGGCGATGTCCTCGCTGCCGATCATCATCGCGAAGGGAATCGCGATGAGCGCCAGCAGCGTGACGATCCCGGCGAGTACGCCTTCGATCCGGTCCGACCGTCGCACGAGCGGGTTGCGCACGGCGCCGAGCCGTCGGAGCAATCGTTTACCAGGGTGTGGTGGTCTGCCTGCCCGAGTCCTGTTCCGCATGCCTCTCATGGTCCTCTTTCGCGCGCGCGAGCGCTGTGTCCCGCACAACGTTTTTCATGTTTTTCCTGGGGATCCGGTGTGTTTTCGCTTACCTCCGGGCCCGGGGACTACCCGTGTGGGTGACGACGAGCGGAGGTTGCGCCTTGCGGGGGCAGGGTTTCGCGTGGCGCGACGAGTGGTCCAGGCCAATGTCTGGCGGGTCCGGTACGCGTTGCCCGGGTTGATCTTTCGCCGGGTTCGGCGGCGGATGGGTTGCGGTATCGATGGTTCGGCGCCGCGGTCGCTCGGTGGATCGTCTGATTCGCACGGTTCGCGTTGGCGGGCAAGCGATCTTGCGGCCTCGGCGGCCGGTGCGACTGTGTGCCGGGAGTTCGCCTGCGGGCAACCGGAGGTTTCCGCCGGGGACAGCCCGGGCAGACAGGTCCGCCCGGGCCGCTCGGGAAAACGCTCATTGCCGTCCGGTCCGGAATCGGGGTATCGCCAAGCACAAACCGGGGGAACGCTCCCGATATCCGGGAACCATTCAGTCGACCAGTCGAATCGTCGCCGTCGGACTGTGCGAACGACGCCGGGTGATCCCGTGTTCGGCGACGATTCCGAGTTGGATGCTGCGATCGGCGGGCGCCCAGTAGCCCGTGCGCACGAAATAGCCGTCCATTGTGCAGAGCCGGTTCGCGCTCTTGCGGGAACTGATCGCTTCCCAGCCCCATTGCCGTCCGGTCTCCTCGACGCCGTTGCGCCGCACGTGCAGCCGCGGGTTCCCGATCTCCCGGCAGTACGCGCTGCCGTCCGCGATGTACAGCACGCCGTCGACCTTGTAGAACCGCTTGCCGTCCAACAGGCTCACCTGGCCGGACAGGGTGAAGTGCACCCTGCCGCCATGGGCCCCGTCCATCGTCCAGTCGAGACAGAATTCCTTCGTCGGAACCTCGAGCGACTGGGTCATGGCCGTGTCTCCTTTGCTCGCCTTCCGGAGCGTCCAGGAAAATATAAGGAAGAAACGCGTTCCCGACAGGTATCGGGAACCGTTTTCACCCGAAGAGGCCCGGCGGACACGCATCGTGGTCAAGCCCCGATTAATCGGTGGAATTACCGCCGATGGGGTATCGCGGATACGATCAGTGAATTCTCCTTGCCCGAAACCGGTGGCGGCGCACCGGCGCCGGGACCGGCGGGCCGTGCGGGTCGTGTCGGCAGCGTGACATCTTCCATGACGCTTGTCATAGACCCGGCCGTGTGCCACCCTCGGGTTATGACGACTGTCATGACTGCCGTGCGACCGGCCACCGCCGGTTCCGTGGCCGACCTCGTCCGCGCCTGCTCGCCGGAATCGCTGAGCCGCCGGTTCACCCTCGGCGGCCCGATCGAGCCGGACGCGGTCCTGTCCAGGTACCAGCGATTCCTTCTGGTCGACACGGCCCTCGTCGCCGAGGTTTCGGGCGTGCCCGCAGGGCTGCTGAACGCGGTCCCGGAGGACGACCGCCGCGTCGAACTGGGGCTGCTCGTCGCCGACCGGTGGCAGCGGCGGGGCATCGGCCGCAGCCTCGTCCGGCTGGCCGCGGAGCAGTGGCTCGGCTGGAAGCTGCACGCCACCGTGCAGGAGGGCAACGTCGCTGCGGAAGGATTACTGCGGGCGTGCGGGTTCCGCTTCGTCCCGGGGTACCGCGGCGAGAACGAGTACGAGCTGACGGTCACGGAGGAGACGCTCGATGACGGAACGGCCGGCGCGCGACCGGATGGTCTTCAGCGCTGCGCAGTTGCTGCGTACGCAGGGCTTGAGCGGCACTGGCATGCGCGAGGTGGTAGCGCATGCCGAAGCGCCGCGGGGGTCGCTTCAGCACTACTTCCCGGGCGGTAAGGAACAGCTGTTCGGCGAAGCCATCGATTGGGCAGGCCGCTACGCCGCACGACGCGTGACGCGCGCGATGGACTCTCTGTCGGACCCGACGCCGTCCGCGCTTTTCGCCGCAGTTGTCGAGAACTGGCGCGCGGAGTTCCTTGAGATCGGCTACGACTACGGCTGTCCGTTAGTGGCCACAGTCACCGACACGGCGGCGTCGAGCGAGCCGTTGCGTGAGCGTGCGAACGACGCCTTCGCGCAGTGGCGGAAGCCCATCGTGTCCGCGCTGCAGCAGATGGGCGTACCGGCGGCGCGCGCTGCTTCGCTGGCAGTGTTGATGATCAGCGCGCTTGAAGGAGCCTTAGTGCTGGCCCGGGTCGAGCACTCGGTGACGGCGCTTGACACGGTTGTCGAGGAGCTAGGTCCAGTTCTCGACGCCGCAGTGGACAAGCGCCGCCGCCGCTAACGCCTGCCGAGCTTCGCGCGCAACGTGGCGACAGTGTCCGGGTCGTGCAGCAGTTCGGCGAAGTGCTTGGACTCCGACTCCATGCGCTCTTCGACGCTCTCGTCGGTGCGGTCGTGCAACAGCGCGCGCGTCGCTGTCACCGCGCGTACAGACCGTTCCGCGAGGGTCGCGACGCGTTCTGAGACGCGCTTGCTGAGCGCTGTCTCGTCAGGGAGCACTTCGTTGACCAACCCGAGTTGCGCCGCTTCGACCGCAGGCAGGCGTTCTCCGAACAGCAGCAGCTCCGTCGCACGCTGCGGGCCGACTCGACGCGGCAGCGCGTAACTACTGCCGAACTCCGGCACCAGCCCCAGCGGTACGAAGGGGAACTGCAGGTAGCTGCGTTCGGTGGCGTAGACGAGGTCGCAATGCAGCAGCAGGGTCGCGCCGATGCCGACAGCGGGACCGTCGACCGAGGCGACGACTACTGCCTGCGTCGCGAGCAACGCCTCTTGGAAGACCCGCGCAGGCGTCTTCGTGCTGTCACCGGCTTCGTGCGCGAGGAAGTCGCCGAGGTCGTTGCCCGCGGTGAACGCACCGCCGGCTCCGCTCAGTACGACGATCGGCGTGCGGACAGCGTCGAAGGCGTCCGCGAGGGCGACGTACATCGCCTTCGTGAGCGCGTTCCGCTTCTCCGGACGGTTGATGGTGATGGTGGTGACCTGTCCGTCGACAGTCGTCTCGATGCTCATTCACAGCTCCGCAACAGCAGCGAGCAGCAGATCAACTTCCGCTGCAGTCGTGTACGGCGCGATGCCAGCGCGTACGGCACCAGTGTCGCCAAGACCGAGATGCCGAGCGCACTCGATGGCGTAGAACGTCGAAGCAGGCGCGTTGATCCCGCGCGCGCCGAGACGCTCGTACACCGCCTGCGGCGTCAACCCGGTGACCGAGAACAACACTGTCGGCGTACGGCGGCGCGTCGGCGAGCCGTATCGCACGACACGTGGCAGTGCGGCGAGCCCGTCCTCCAGACGCTGCAACAGTGCGTCTTCGTGCTCTTCAAGCGCCGTAAGCGACGTACGCAAACGTTCGCGACGACTGCCTTCACTCGGCACGAGCCCGGCGAGGAAGTCGATAGCGGCGGTAGTGCCCGCGAGGAGCTCGTACGGCAACGTACCCAGCTCGAAACGCTCCGGAACCGCGTTGCTCGACGGCAGCAGCTTGTCCGGCTGCAATGTCTCCAGAAGATCCGGTGCAGCGGCGAGAAGGCCGAGGTGCGGTCCGAGGAACTTGTACGGCGAGCAGGCGTAGAAGTCCGCACCCAGCGCGGCGATGTCGACCACTGCGTGCGGCGTCAGATGCACGCCGTCCACGTAGCTCAGCGCGCCTGCTTCGCGGACCGCGCCGGTAATCGCCGGGATGTCGGGACGCGTGCCCAGCAGGTTGGAGGCAGCGGTGACCGCGACCAGGCGCGTCCGGTCAGTGAGCAGCTCCGTGACCGATGACGTCGGCAACTCGCCCGTCTCGGGATCGAAGTCCGCCCAGCGAACAGTCGCACCGCGCGCTTCGGCCGCCTGGACCCACGGCCGGACGTTGGCGTCGTGGTCGAGCCGGGTGACCACGACCTCGTCGCCTGGCCCCCAGTTCTTCGCGAGCGTGCGGGAGAAGTCGTAGGTCACCTGCGTCATGCTGCGCCCGAACACGACGCCCTCCGGTTGCGTGCCGAGCAGGTCAGCGACGGCTTGCCGGGCTTCGCGCACGACGCCGTCCGCGCGGCGTTCCGCCGCCGTGACGGTGCCGCGGTTCGCGATGGCGGCGCAGAGGGTCGAGGAGACTGCTTCGCCGACCACGTCCGGGACCTGGGAGCCACCGGGTCCGTCGAAGTGGGCAGCGCCGTTCTCGAGCGCGGGGAAGTGCTTGCGGATCGCGTTCACGTCGTAGGCCACGGCTGCCAGCTTGCCTGATCCCCGGGCGAGTGTCGTGCTCCGCGCGGGTGCGATCATGCCGCTGTCCCGTTGCCCTTGGAGAGGGGTTCGCCGGTGCTTGCCGAACAGGTCGAAAAACTGCTCGCCCAGCCGTTGCCGTGGCCGATCGTGCAGGCAGGCGACCCCGTGCTGCGCGCCGCCGCCCGCCCGTACGAGGGCGAACTGAGCGACGAGCTGCTGTCCGGGCTGATCGAGGGCATGAAGGAGACCATGCACGCGGCACCCGGCGTCGGCCTCGCGGCTCCGCAGATCGGCCTGTCGGTCCGGATCGCGGTGGTCGAGGACGGTGCCCGCGAACGCCCCGGCGTCGCCCAATCCACGCTCGCCACCCGCGGGATCGTCCCGCTGCCGTTCCGCGTGCTGGTGAACCCCGAGTACACCCGAGTGGGCGACGAAACCGCCGCGTTCTTCGAAGGCTGCCTGAGCGTGCGCGGATGGCAGGCCGTCGTCGCGCGCCCCCTGCGGATCCGGCTCCGCGGCACCGACGAAACCGGTGCGGCCCTGGACGAGGAATTGTCCGGCTGGCCAGCACGAATCGTCCAACACGAGACCGACCATCTGCACGGCATCCTGTACCTGGACCGAGCCGAACTGCGCTCGCTGTCCACCCACGAAGCCGTCGCCCGCCGCTGGACCCAGCCGACCCCCGCCGACGCCGCCCGCGAACTGGGCTTCGACCTCCCCTGATTTCTCGCCGGCCCGTTTTTGTCGGTGCCCGCTGATACGTTCCTCCGCAGTTGCCCCGCCCGGGGCTCGCCACTGGGGAGGACCCTGATGAACTCGTTGCAAGACAAGGCAAATCTCTTCCGCGAACTGCACGCGGCTGAGGTACTCGTGCTGCCGAACGCCTGGGACGCAGGCAGCGCAGTCGCTATCGAACGCGCCGGTGCTCCCGCGATCGCCACCACCAGCGGTGGCGTCTCCTGGGCCCTAGCCAGAGGCGACGGCCAGCACCTGTCGCGGGCGGAAATGCTGACCGTGATCGCCCAAATCGCCGCAGCCGTAAAAGTCCCAGTAACCGCCGACATTGAGGGCGGCTACGGCCTAGCCCCGTCAGCGGTCGCCGAAACCGTGCGAGGCGTGGTGGAGGCGGGCGCGGTCGGCGTGAACCTGGAAGACTCCCGGGCCGGAACCGCCACTCTCTTCACCCCCGATGAACAGGCAGAACGCTTCACCGCAGCCCGCGCCGCCGCCGCGACGGCCGGTCTGTCGGAACTGTGGATCAACGCCAGGACGGACGTGTACCTCTTCGGAATCGGCGAACCCACCGGCCGCTTCGACGACGTCCTGACCCGAGCCCGCGTCTACGCCGACGCCGGAGCGGACAGCATCTTCGTCCCCGGCTTGACGGACGTCGAAGTCCTGGCAGAACTGGCAAAGTCCTCGCCGATCCCGGTAAGCGCCATGGCGGGCCCGGGTGCACCCCCAGTGTCCGACCTGGCAACCGCTGGGGTGCGCCGGGTGAGCGTAGGAACGTCCATCGCCCAGGCGGCCTACTCCCTGGCCCACCACGCCGCGGCAGAGGTGCTGAAGCAGGGGACTTACGGGGAGGTGACGGGTGCATTGGACTTCGGGACGGTGAACGGCTGGTTCAACTGACCCTCGGCGGAGGGCGGGAGCCGCTGGAGTGGGGCGCCGCGGGCAGGCGATCTGAACGGGCGGGCGAGGCGAACTGGAGAGACCGGCGAGGCGAACTGGGGCAGACGGGGGAGGTGAGCTGGGGCAGACGGGCGAGGCGGGACGCTGGCTTGCCCTCAATCCGAGCCGCAACTCACCCCACCCAAACCGCGACCCGGCCGCCCGGCTCGACTGCAACTCATCCCGCAACCAACCACTCCAGCCGCGCCCCGACTCACCCCGCGACTCACCAAGCAACCAACCACCCAAGCCGCAGCCAACTCGCCCCGACTCATCCCGCAACCAACCGCCTACCCCGCTCCAGTTCCAGCAACCTCCGCTTGCACTCCACCCCAGCCGCGTAGCCGGTCAGCGATCCGTTGCTGCCCAGCACCCGGTGGCACGGCACCACGATGCCGATGGGGTTCCGGCCGTTCGCCAGGCCGACCGCGCGGGACGCCGTCGGGCGGCCGATCGACTCGGCCAGTTCTCGGTAGGTCGTCGTCTCGCCGTACGGGATCCGCAGGAGCGCCCGCCACACCGTCTCTTGGAAAGGAGTGCCGCTGAAAGCTAACGGAAGGTCGAACTCGACCCGATCCCCGGCGAAGTACTCGTTCAGCTGACGGGTCGCCGCGGCGAACGGGCGGTCGTCCCGGTCGCCGAAGGCGGCTCGGGGCGGGCGGTACTGCTCGTCGCCGATGTACAACCCGGCCAGGCCCCCGTCGCGGGCCATGAGGGTCAGCGGGCCCTCGGGGCTGTCGATGACGGTGTGCACCATGGTCATGCCGATTCCTCTGCGGGAATCCGGTTGATCGGGTGGTCGCCGGTCGCCCACAGGTGCTGGACCGCGTACGCGCGCCAGGGCTGCCACCGGGAGGCGTGCGCGATCAAGGCGGCTGGACTGGTTGGCAGGCCTAGGTTTTCGGCCGCGATCTTGACGCCCAGGTCGGTCGCGACGAAGGCGTCCGGGTCGCCGAGGGCGCGCATGGCGATGCTCTCGACGGTCCACGGGCCGAAGCCGGGCAGGGCGGCCAGTTGTGCGCGGGCGTGGACCCAATCGCCGCCTGCGGTCAGGTCGACGTCGCCGGAAACCAGGGCCGACACGAGACCCAGCAGGGTTGCGCGGCGGGACTTCGGCATGGCCAGCGTTTCCGGGTCCAGTTCCGCCAGCGATTCGGGCGACGGGAACAGGTGCGTCAGGCCGCCTTCCCGGTCCTCGATCGGGGTGCCGTGCGCCAGGACCAGGCGCGCTGCGTGGGTGCGGGCGGCCGCGGTCGAGACCTGCTGGCCGAGGACTGCTCGCACGGCGAACTCGGCCGAGTCGGTCGTGCGCGGGACGCGCCTGCCGGGTGCGGCGGCGACCAGGGGAGCGAGGGTCGGGTCCGTGGCGAGCTGTTCGTCGACGGCTACCGGGTCGGCGTCCAGGTCCAGCAGCCAGCGGCAACGGCTGATCGCGGCGGCCAGGTCGCGCAGGTCGGTCAGGCTCAGGCGGCACGCGACGTGGTCCGGCTCCGGGCGGAGCGCCACCACGCCGTGGCCGTGCGGCAGTCGCAGGGTGCGGCGGTAAGCGCCGTCGCGCCATTCCTCGACGCCTGGGACCGCGGTGGCGATCAGGTGCCCGAACAGGTTGTCCGGACACAGCGGCCGACGGAACGGGAGCCGTACCGACAGCACTCCCTGCGACTTGGTCCGCTTGCCGCCGCGGACGCGGGAGCGCAGTTCGCTCGGCGTCAGGGCGAAGACTGCCCGCACGGTTTCGTTGAACGTCCGGATGCTCGAAAACCCGGCCGCGTGCGCGATGTCGCTCATCGGCATCGTCGTGGTTTCGATCAGCAACCGGGCGGTCTCGGCGCGCTGTGCCCGGGCGAGGGCGAGCGGGCCCGCGCCCAGTTCGGCCTGCACCTGGCGTTCCACCTGCCGGACGCTGTACCCGAGTCGCGCGGCCAGCCCCTGCACGCCTTCGCGGTCGACGATCCCGTCGCCGATCAGGCGCATCGCGCGCGCCACCATGTCGGCGCGTTCGTTCCACAGCGGCGAACCGGGCGACGCGTCGGGTCGGCAGCGTTTGCAGGCGCGGAATCCGGCGGCCTGCGCTGCGGCGGCGCTCGGGTAGAAGCGCATGTTCTCGACCTTGGGCGGCACCACCGGGCAACTCGGCCGACAGTAAATCCCCGTGGTCAGCACCGCGGTGAAGAACCATCCGTCGAACCGGTCGTCTTTCGACTGCACCGCGCGGATACAGCGTTCGGTGTCCTCGTACACGCCGACCAGTCTGCCCCGCCTCGCGCGCGAAACCTCGCGAAAAAACGACATCACCCTGGCGGGGCAACCGGCTCCCGGCCCACCGCCCGCGTGTCGACGACCGACAATCCGCACACCAGCCCGGTCAGTCCTCGGTGTCCGCGAGTGAAGACCATGAACACCAGATGCGCCAGCAGCCACAGCGACGTCCACCCGGAATCCAAGCCGACCAGGATGAAATAGCCGCCCGAACCGATCAGGAACCGGACGATCGACTGCAGCATCGAGGGCGGCCGCCCGTCCGCGCGCACCACCGTCAGCAGAACCGCGCGCTGACCAGGCGTCGCGCCGTTGCCCGCCAGCGGCACGAGCAGCAGCAGGACCGCGGTCGGCACCCAGCGGCCGAGGACGTCGTCGATCAGCGTGTTGTTCTGCAGCGTGCCCTTCGTGACGTACTGGACCGCGAGCGCGATCATGCTCAGCACGACGCCCACCAGCGTGACCGAAATCAGGTCGAGCACCATGCCGAGCAGTCGTCGCCGGGCGAGGACCGGGCGCGGTTCGTCGGCCGGACGCAGCCGTCCAGGGCACCGCAGCACGGGCGCGAGAAGGGCGCCGACTCCCGCGCCGACAGTGTTGGACAGCAGGTCGCCGGTGTCGAACAGCCGGTACGGGCACTCCATCAGGAACCACACGCCGGTCAGCTGGGTCGTCTCGATGGCAAGGGACACGAAAAACCCAGTGACGATGGCGAAACCGATGCTCCGCCCGAACAATCGGCGCACGAACACGCCCCACGGCACGAAAAACGCGACGTTGAACAACACCTGGCGCAGCGCGGGATTGTCCAGTAGCCCGGTGTTGAACTGCCGCATGTCTTCCAGGAACTGGAGTGGATTCCACACCGGGTGCCGCAGCGCTTCGTGCGTCGCGTAGTACGCCGCGTCGACGTCCGGCAGCGGCAGCAACGTGTAGGTGACCAGTGCGAAGCAGTACACGAGGAACGCCGGCGCGGCGATCGCGCGCAGCAGGCCGAGTTCGCCGCGTTTGCGATAGCTGATCGCGACGTACGGAACCACCAGAACGAACGCCAGCCCGAATCCGGCGAACACGGCGATCAGCGTGGGACCGCTCCACTGAGTCATCGTTCCTCCACCCCGCGTGAGCGCACAGGCTAGCGGGCGGCAGTAACCTGGGCACGCGGGAAGGAGGAGCAGTGGACGACGACATCGAAGACAACGCCGACACCGGCGTGCTGGATCCTGAAGACACCCTGGAGGACGGCGACCCCTACGACGAGGGTTATTCGCCGCCGGAACGTCCACTCGCGACTCGCGACTGGGGCACCACCGCCGCGGAAGAAGCCGCCGGGGAAAGCTGGGCGGGGAGGTTGGCCCGCGAACTCCCGGACATCCGCGCGACCGACGGCGACGGTCTCGGCGACACTGACGACACCGACGGCGAACTCGTGGACGACGAGGTCGGCGACTTCCGCGCGGGCCGCTTGGTGGCCGCCAACGCGGGCTTCGGCCCGGACACCGACGACGAGCTGTACGCCTCGGACATCGGCATCGACGGAGGCGCGGCCTCGGCGGAGGAAGCCGCGGTGCACGTCGTCAACCCGCGGGATTTGTGACCGGCCGGCAGCACCGGGGCTAGTCCGCCGGATCCCCGATCCAGACCGACGCCGGAAGCACATACGGCCGCAGCAGCTTGACCAGTTCCGGGTCCCCGCCGCCGTGCAGGGTTTCCTCGGTGAGCCGCCGGGCGACTCCGGCCAGGAAATCGGCCAGCTGGACCCGCGGTTCGGACCTCGAGTCGACGAATCGCCACCGCGGCACCGGATCGAGCAGCTGGGCGAGCCGGGCCGGAGTGAGGGACGGCTGCTCGTCGTGGATGACCAGTTCCGGACGCCAGAACGCGATCGTGTCGGCGAGCGCGGGCATCAACGGGTCGATCGGCGAGACGAGACCAGGGTCGGCGAGGAGTTCGTCGCGCAGTGCGGTCACCTGCGGGCGAGCCGCGACAAGTTCGCCGAGGACGTCCGTCTGGGCGAAGAACTCGGCGGGGGTGGTCGCGGGGAGGCGGCGGTTCGAGGTGCGCAGCAGGCCGGTGAACGAGCGCAGGAATTCGGTCCAGCGCCGGGTGCCGTGAATGCGCGGGCCGTCTCGGTGCAAGGCGCGGGCGCGGTCGTCCGGACGGTGGCGCAGGCATTCCGGGTAGGGGGTCTGGTCGACGAGCAGGTCGACGATTTTGCCCGCGAGGAACAGGGTTTTGTCGACGAGCAGGACGCTGGCGGCGTCGGCGAGGGGTTCGGTGAGCAGCCACTCCAGGGCAGCGCGGTTCTTGGCGCGCAGGAGATGGTTGGCTTTGTATTCGAGCGCGGGCGAACCGATGAATTCCCGCAGCCGCGCAACACATTCCGCAGCAGCCGCGGGCTCCAGCCGGACGGCGGCGTGCGCGAATACCGCGGTGTTCGCGCCGACCAGGTTCACGCCCTCGGAGCCGGACTCGTCGCACGCGATCGTCGGCGGCCGCACATGCCCGATCCTGCCAGGTCCGCGGGGCGGGGGCGACCCCATTTCTCCAGGGAACCCCTGAGGTGGATTCCCGGATGTGCGGGCGGCCCCGGACGTTTCACCATGAAGGGGACGGAGGGAGCCGGTCATGGTGCTCGTCGAGGAGGACGTACACGCACTGGACGACGTCCGGCGCGGGCTGGTGGTGGTCCACAACGGATTAGCCGGGGAGTGCTACCTGTGGTCGGTCGGCGGGAGGGTCCCGCTGTGGGAGACGCAGGCGATGGACCGCTTGCGCCGCCGGGGCCTGGTGAGAATCGCCCGCCGCCGAGGTGCGCCGGCGAGCCCGGTCGTGCTGACGGATCTCGGTGTTGCTGCCGCTTGAGTCCTTTGTGGACTGACTGGCTCGCGGGGGCAGGCCGGTGGGGCTGGGCGGTTGAACGGCGGACGTGGAGAACGTGCCGGTTTGAGCGGCGGACGTGGAGAACGTGCCGGTTTGAGCGGCGGCTGGGGAGAAGGTGCCGGGCTGTGGATGAACGCCGTCGTGCTCTGCCGAGATCCGGCCTGATGCGATGGCCGCCGGTGCGGCGAGTCCGGCAGCGGGGGTTCAAGATCGCGGCATTGTGAGAGTTGCCCGGATGCGATGGTTGCTGGCCGAGCGCCAGTGAGAGTTGCCTGTTCAGGGATCGCGGTGGTGGCGAGAGGCGCCTGAACGCGGCGGGGCCGGGCTGCGATGGTGGCGCAGCCACGGATGCCGTGGAGCGAATGGCAGCGAGAGTTGCCGTGGTCGAGCAACCCCAACTGCCCTGGAACGAACCGCAGCACAGCCCACCTGGACGTTGCATCCCCATCCCCGTCGGAGCCGGAGCAGCCGCGAGGGCCGGGAACGAAACAGGCCCAGGGTGCCCCGGAGCCGCCGGGAGGGCGGTGTGCGCAGCGCTCCCGGCGGCTCCAGGGCGGTCGGGCGGCCGGGGCGGTGATCCCAGTGCACGACACCGGCGTGCGCCGACCTGGTGAGCAAGCCTTCCGGCTGGATCAGTTGCGAACTTAGCCCAGGTCCGGGGCCCGCAGGCGGCGCGTTCCCCGATCGTGTCGGCGGAACCACGCTGGTGGGCGGGTATCGATCGGGGAGTCGCCGCGAGGGCGGACGCGGTGCCGGAAGGGGCGGGGGACTGCACCGGTCGGGGAGCGGATGTCCAGTGCGGAAGCGTCCCCAGGAAAACGGGCTCGCGCCGATCGGGGAGCCGCCGCGAGCGCGGACGCCGTGCTGGGAAGGGTGGGCGCAGGCCGGGAACTGCCGCGATCGGGGAGCCCCCGCCCACTGCGGAAGCGGCATCAGGAAAACCGGGGCCCGCGCCGATCGGCTGGGCGACACCAGAGCCGTTCGGCGCGTCAGGAACCAGGAGGCACCGGCACCGGGCAACAAGCAACACACCTCGGCTGCGCGACAATCGGGCCCGACCGGGGGGATGATCGGGGGCATGGCCGGGTTCAGGGCCCGTCACCGGCGGGCGGTTGCGGACGAGGCGCTGGTCCGTGCGCTTTTCGAGGAGCACGGGCGGGCGATGCTCGCCTACGCCACCCGGCTGCTCGGCGACCGCGCGGCGGCGGAGGACGTGGTGCAGGAGGCGCTCGTCCGCGCGTGGCGGAGTCCGGACAGCCTGGTCAATGGGCGCGGGTCGGTGCGCGGGTGGTTGCTCACCGTCGTGCGGAACCTGGTGATCGACCGGTTCCGGGCGAAGGAGGCGCGGCCGCAGGAGGTGGCCGAGTCGCCGTCGGGCGGGCCGGTCGAGCGGGATCATGCCGATCAGGTCGTCGACTCGATGGTGGTGCTCGCCGCGCTCGACGGGCTTTCTCCGGAGCATCGCGAGGTCCTCGAGCAGATGTATCTGCAGGGGCGCAGCGTCGCGGAGGCGGCGGAGCGGCTCGGGATTCCGCCGGGCACGGTCAAGTCCCGCTCGTATTACGGGTTGCGGGCGTTGCGGGAAGAGTTCCGGCGAGCGGAAGGGGTGGCCGGATGAACACAGCCGACGAGCACGTCGACCTGGCGGGGTACCTGACCGGTCAGCTCGCCTCGGGCGAGCAGCGCGACGTCGAGGCGCATCTGGACGGCTGCGAGCGCTGCCGGGCGGAGGCCGCGTCTCTGCGGGAGGTGCAGAGTTTCCTCGGCGAATTGCCGCCGGAGGCATTGCTGGACGGGCCGCCGGTGGGGGCGGACTTGGTGTTGCAGCGGACCGTCGGCCAGGTCCGGGCGGAGTCGAGCGCGCGGGCTGGGCGGGGGCGGTCGATGGCGATCGCCGCCGCGGTCGTGGTGGCTGCGGTCGCGTTGGGCGTCGGGGTGATGGTGGGGCGGAGTTCGTCCGGGCCCGCGGTGGCGGTGCCGACTACGCCGCCGCCGACCAGCGCGGTTCCTGGCACGCGGGTCGTTTCCGGTGCGGATGCCAGCGGCAAGACCCGGCTGACCGCGAACATCGTGCCGCAAACCGGCTGGGTGCGCGTGGACGGTTCGGTGACGGGCATTCCGGCTGGACAGAAATGCCTGCTCGTCGTGCTGAGCAAGAACGGCGAGCGGCAGGTCGCGGGCGGCTGGATGGTCTCGGAGCGGGCGGCGCGGGACGGCGCGTACCTCTACGGAACGGCGGTGATCGATCCGGCGCAGGTGGCGGCGGTGGTCATCGAGAACACCGCCGGGCACCGGTTCGTCGAGGCGGACGTCAGCTGAACCGCCGGTCGAGCCATTCGCGGGCGGACTGCCACGGCTCGTCGGCCGGGTCGATCAGGCGGAAGTGGTCGACGCCGGGAAGTTCGACGTAATCCACGTCGTCGCCGGCCGCCTTCGCCGCGGCCACGTAGTCGCGGCTGTGCGCAACGGGGACCCGGACGTCGGCGTCGCCTTGCACGACCAGTTGCGGGCAGCCGAGCGGGAGCTGCTGGATCGGCGACGCCGCGGGGTCGTCGCCGGTCAGGAACAGTCCGGCGGCGCCTTCGCCCAGTTCCTCGGTCCGGGCGCGCGGGACGTCGGTGATCGGGGCCAGCGCGACGACCCCGGAAAGTCCGCCGGCCAGCAGCGCCAGGTGTCCGCCCGCGGAGTGCCCGATCGCGACCGTCGGCAGCTCGGCCGGTCGTTCGACGGCGGCGATCGCGGCGCGCACGTCGTCGAGGGTTCGCGGCCAGCCGCCGGTGTCGCCGTCGATGCGGCGGTACTCGACGTTCGCCACGTACCAGCCCGCGGCGACCAGGTCGGCGGCCATCGGGTCGAGTTGGTGCAGGTCGTGCCGGGCGCGCCACCATCCGCCGTGGAGCAGGATCGCGGTGCCTCGCCCGCCCGGGGTGCCGTGGAGTTCGACGAACTGGCTGGGCTCGCTGCCGTAGCGGAGGGTCTTCATGCTGGCCATTAGATCACCACCGCGCCAGCCGTTCGTGCACTCGTGCCAGCCCTTCGTGCGCCGCGCGATACGCCTCGTATAGGCCGGTCAGGTCCGTGTCGGGCGTGAAGGTGCGCTCGACGGCGACGGTCGCGGCCGCGGCGGTTTCGACGTCTGGGTACCGGCCCGCGCCGACTGCGCCGAGCAGGGCGGCACCGAGCGCTGCGCTGTCGTGCACGCGGAGGCGTTCGACGGGGCGGGACAGCGCGTCGGCGTGGAGCTGGGTCCAGAGGTCGCTGCGTGCGCCGCCGCCGGAGAACGTGACCGACGGAAGGGTTTCGCCGCAGGCTTCTTCGACAGTTTCCAGCACGTGCCGTGCGGAGAACGCGACTCCGGTGAGGACGGCTCGCGACAGGTCCGCGGTGGTGGTGGACGAGGTCAGCCCGAGAAAACTGCCGCGCAGATCCGGATCCCACAGCGGGGCGCGTTCGCCTTGCAGGTGCGGCAGGAAAACCACCCCGGGCCTGCCGTCCGCGGCGGAAGCGAACACGTCCGGCACGGACAGTCCGGACGCTCGGCTCCACCAGCGCACCGCGTCGCCCGCTGCTTGCGTTGGTCCGGCATGCACGACGAGGTCGCCGCGCGGCGGGAAGGTGACCAGGCCGCGGACCGATTCGTGCCGGTGCGAGGCGGCCGCGACGACCAGCGACGTCCCGCAGGTGACCATGGCGCGGCCGGGTTCTGTTGTGCGGGTACCGAAAACGGCGCCGAACGCGTCCATGGTCCCGACGACAACCGGGGCGTCGCCCAGTACGGCAGCGTGGCCGAGGGGTTCCTCGGGAGCGAGCAGTTCCGGCAGCCGGTCGCCGAGTCCGTCCACGAGCGCGACCGCTTCGGGCAGATAACCCGACGCGCCCGCGATGCGCACGCCGGACAGCAGGTCGGTCGCGACGCGTCCGGTGAGCCGCGCGCCGATGAAGTCCTTGGGGCTCAGCATCCATCGCGCACGGGACCACAGCTCCGGCAGCTCGCGCGCGAACCACGCGGCGCGGGCTCCGGCGAACGACGCATCGAGCACGATCGGTCCGCCCCAGATGCGTTTTTTGTCGTCGTCGGTGAAGCGTGCGTCGAGTTCCGCGGCGACCTCCGCGCAGCGCTGGTCCTGCCAGATCACCGCCGGGGTGAGCGGCCGCAGGTCTCGGTCGACGAGTAGGTGGGTGTTGACCTGGCTGACGATCCCGGCCGCGTGCACCGCACCGGCGGGGAGTCCGGAAAGGACCGTGTCGAGCGCGGTTTCCGTTGCGTGCCACCAGTCTTCCGGGTCCTGTTCGGCCCAGCCGGGACGCGGCCGCGCGATCGGGTAGGGCACCGAATGCGCCGCGAGTTCCCGGCCGTCCGGCGCGAACGCCGCGACTTTCACCGCGGTCGTGCCGACGTCGATGCCGAGCAGAGCTTCTTCGTCCATGCCACAGGGGTACCAGGAATTCGCTACCGTCGGTGCATGACCTCTGCCGCGGAGAATTACCTGCGCGAGTACCACGATCGCAAACCGGACGCGATGTCCGTGCTGATCGAGTCCGGCCGGGTGACCGGGGACGGCCGGACGAGCTACGAGGTGCTGGCCGACCGGGTCGCGCCCGCGCGCCGGGTGCTCGATCTCGGCTGCGGCGACGGTGCGCTGCTGGCCGTTTTGGCCCGCCGTGGCGCGGAAAAGCTCGCTGGCGTCGACCTGTCCTCGGGGCAGCTGGACCTTGCCCGGCAACGGCCCGAGCTGGCCGACGCGAGGCTGCATCACGGTCGCGCGCAGGAGCTGCCGTTCGAGGATGACAGCTACGACGCGGCTGTGTCGCACATGGCCTTCATGCTCATGGACGACCCCGAGGCGGTCGCCGCCGAGCTCGCGCGGGTGCTGGTTTCGCGCGGGACCTTCGCGTTGGTCGTCGGCGGTCCTGAATCGACGGGCGCGACGCCGGTGTTTCTCGAATTGGCCCGGCCGTTGTTCCGCGAGGTGCCGGAGGAACGGCGGGCCACCTACACCGCCGAGCGGCGCACGTCGAACCGCGAGGGGATCGACGAGGTGCTCGCTCCGACCGGGTTCGCGCCGGTTTCCTGGGAGCCGTACGAGATCGACCTGACCGCCACACCGGACGAGGTGTGGACGTTGTGCTGCGAATCGTATTACTCGACCGACACCCTCGACGACGCCCAACTGGCCCGGCTCCGCTCGGCCTTCTTCGCCGAGACCGAGCACCTGCGCACTGCGGACGGCCTCCTTCCGGCGGGGCTGTGCGTCAACCTGGCGAAAACGGAACTGCTGAAGTGACCGTTCGCGCTACCGTCTCGGACATGATGACGCCTGCCGAAGAGTTCCTCCGCGATTTTCACGACCGGAACCCGGCAGCCGCGTCCGAACTGGCCGAGCGGGGCCGGGTCGACGGACGCTCGGTGTACGAGGCGTTCGCCGACCACGTCGGCAAGCCGGACAGCGTGCTCGACCTCGGCTGCGGGGACGGCGCGCTGCTGGCGGTGCTCGCCGGTCGCGGTACCGGAAAGCTCGCCGGCATCGACCTTTCCGCCAAGCAGTTGGAGGTCGCGCGCGCCCGGGCTGGGCTCGCCGACGCGGACCTGCGACCCGGCCGCGCGCAGGAACTGCCGTTCGAGGACGACAGCTACGACGCGGTCGTGTCGCACATGGCGCTGATGCTCATGTCCGATGTCGAGAAGGTGATCGCCGAGACCGCCCGCGTGCTGCGGCCCGGCGGCGCCTTCGTGATCGGCGTGGGCGGCGGCGGGACCGACGCCCTCGAGGTGTTCCTGAAGGTCGCCCGGCCGCTCTTCGCGGTGGTGGCCGAGGACCGGCAGGTGCCGACCTCCGGCGACCCGCGCAGCCGCACCCGCGAAGGCCTCGACGCGCTGCTCGGCCCGGCCGGATTCGCGCCGGTCGAATGGCACCAGCTGCGGGTGGACCTCTCCGGCACGCCGGATTCGGTCTGGCAGACCTGCCACGACACCTACTACCAGGTCGAAGCCCTGGACGAGACGCAGCTGCTGGGGCTGCGGACCGCGTTCAAGGTGGCGTCCCGGCCGCTGGTGACCCCCGACGGCACGCTCCCGGCCGGGGCGCTCGTCAACGTAGCGACGACACGGCTGACCTGACCGGTGCGCCGAACCACTGCGTGAGCGCGGTTCGCAGCGCTTCGACGTCCGGCTCGGCGTCGGTGGAGGACCAGGCGACGTAACCGTCCGGACGGATGAGCAGCGCGGTGGGTGCATCGCCGGTTGCCGTGGTGGACACGGTGGTGACGCGGTCTTCCCATGGGGCAGCGACGTCGGCGAGCACCGCGCCGGGCGTCAGGTCCAGCAGTACCGGGCGCGCGGCTTGGTACGCGGCGGTCAGCGGGCCTGGGTCGGCGAGCGGCAAGTCGGGAGCCCACCGGCCGCTGTCCGGGTCGGTGCCGTAGTGGATGTCCGCGCCGGACATCAGGTCGGCGATGTGCTGCCGCGTATCCGGAGAGTCGAGCAGTTCGACGAAGAATTCGCGCAGCGCGGTGACTTCCGGGCCGGGCGCGACGAGCGCGCTCTGCGCCTGGGTGTGCATCACGACGCGCTCGCTCACCGGACGGCGCTCGGCCTCGTAACTGTCGAGCAGCCCCGGCGGAGCCCAGCCCCGCACCTCCGCGGCGAGCTTCCACGCGAGGTTCGCCGCGTCTTGCAGACCGAGGTTGAGCCCCGGGCCGCCGAGCGCGGAATGCACGTGGGCCGCGTCGCCGACCAGCAGCACCCGGCCCCGCCGGTAGGTCTCGGCGATCCGGGTGTTGCCGCCGGACAGCCTGCGCAGCAGGAACGGGCCGGGACCGGACGGCGGTTCGAGCGGCAGATCGACCCCAAGCACCCGCTGCACGCTCGCGCGCAGTTCTTCCATGGTCAGCGGATCGTCCTCGGCGAAATCGGCGGCGCCGCTGTGTTCGGTGACTGACAGCGCCGGGTTCGCCGGATCGAACGGCGCGAACACGAACAACCCGGTTTCTGTCCGGTGGTGCTGGAACGGCGGGATGACGCCGGTCTCCAGCTTCAGCCCGCCGGTCACCGGATCGACGAAGGACTGCGGGATCCGCACATTCGCGCTGCGGGACACGGTTTCGTCCCAGCTGACCCCGGGGAAGTCGATCCCGGCGAGCTTGCGCACCGTGCTGCGTCCGCCGTCCGCGCCGACCAGGTACTCAGCGGCGAGTTCGTAGGGCCCGTCCGGTCCCTGCACCTGCACGGTCACCGAGTTCTCGTCCTGGGTGAAGCCGGTGATTTCGTGGCCGCGGCGGAGATCGGCGCCGAGCGCGCGGACGTGCTCGATCAGCATCTGCTCCAGTTCGTGCTGCGGCTTCGGCAGGATGTACATCGGATTTCTGGGCAGATCGGCGAATTCGACCGGGAACGCGCCGAAGACGAACCGCGGGACCGGCGTGGGTTCGGGGACCTCGGCGAGCTTCTCGAACAGCCCGCGCCGGTGCAGCAGCGGCACCACCTGGCCGACGAGACCGTTGGCACGGCGCACCCCGTCAGGTTCGGCGAGCCGTTCCAGGACGACGGGGCGGACCCCGGCGAGGCAGAGTTCGGCGGCGAGCATCAGGCCGTTCGGCCCGGCGCCCGCGATGACGATGTCGGACATGGGGATCTCCTTGCGGGATCAGGGAAGCACCTCGGCGAGCGTGTCGAACGCCCGGTGCACGATGGCGGTCAGGTCCGCGGACGGGGCGGTGCGCAGCCACTCCTGGATGACTGCCCGCAGCACGCCGCCCGCGGTGGTGGCGATGAGCTGGACGCGGAGATCGTGGACGTCCGCGCCGAGGCGTTCCGCGATCGCCTCGGCCAGTGCTTCTTCGGCCGCGACATTGGCTTTGAGGAATTCGCCCGCCAGCGCGGGTTCGGCGATCATGACCTGGACGCCGGCCGTCCATTGCGGATCGTTGCCGCCGCCGGGGGAGGTGCCGCGGTCGGCGTCGAGCTGCATGAGCGACGCCTCCCGCAGCGCGGTCCACAGCGGTTCCGACGCCGGGCGCGCGCGGAGGTGATCAGCGATCCCGCGAGCCCGGTCCTGGTGCCGGGCGACGATCGCTTCGGCCTTGCTGGAGAAGTAGTTGTTGACGGTGCGCGGCGAAACTCCCGCTTCGCGGGCGATGTCCTCGATTGTCACGTTCGACAGACCGCGCTCGACTGTGAGCCGGACTGCCGCCCAGGAGATGTCGACCCGGGTCTCTTGGCGGCGGCGGTCTCGCAGGTTCGGTCGCTCGGTCATGAGACCACCATAGCGCGCTCCTTGCGCGACGCGCAAAGTTTGCGTGTTACGCAAGTTTGCGGGCGCGAAGAAGCCCGGGGCACGGATGCCCCGGGCTTCGCCGACGCGTCAGTCCTTCGTGCTCTTGAACGCGTCCTTGACCTTCTCGGCGGCCTGCTTGAGGTTGCCCTTGCCCTGCTCCGCCTTGCCTTCGGCCTGCCACTGCTCGTTGTCCGTGGCGTTGCCTACGGCTTCCTTGGCGCGGCCCTTGAGCTCTTCGGCCTTGTTCTCGGCTTTGTCGTTCACGATGGGTCCTCCCTTTCGTGCCTCGCGCTTCGGCTACCCGCTCTGCCGGGCGCCAAACTCGCGAATCGGTGCCCGGCGCGAACCGCCTCGAAACCTCGCCACCGACGTCGTCGAAGCGGCGGATTTCCCTTTGCGGTGAACGCGTTCTGTCAAGTTGCGAAAGGAGATCCCGGTCGCCGCGCTGGTGAAATCGACCGAGGTCAGGCTCGGCGTCGAGTGACCTAGGGCAGCACGCGGCACAGCGCCGCCAGCGCGCCCGACCACGCGCTGGCCGACGGGGTGCTGTAGCCGATCACCAGCGCGTCGCGGTCCGCGGGCGCGTCGGGATGGCGGAACGCGCCGAGCCCGTGCATGGCCAGCCCCTGCCACGCGGACCCTTGCACCACCGCGTCTTCCTCCCCGGACGGGACGTCCACCAGCACCTGCAAACCGGCGGACAGCCCGGTCACCCGCGTGTTCGGCGCGTGTTCGGCCAGTGCCGCGACGAGCTGGTCGCGCCGGCGGCGGTAGTGCAGCCGCATCGCGCGGATGTGCCGGTCGTAGCTACCCGAAGTGATGAATTCGGCCATGGCGAGCTGGTCGAGCACGCCGGAGAACGGGTCGCGGTCGCCCTTGACCTCGGCGGCGGCCCTGGCGATCCGCGGCGGCAGCACCATCCAGCCCAGCCGGAGGCCAGGGGCGAGTGCTTTGCTTGTGGTGCCAAGGTAAATCACGTGCTCCGGGTCGAGTCCCTGTATCGCGCCGACCGGGCTGCGGTCGTAGCGGAACTCGCCGTCGTAGTCGTCCTCCAGTACCAGGCCGCCGGTCCGGCGCGCCCAGTCCACCACCGCGGCGCGGCGGTCCGGATGCAGCGCGACGCCGGTGGGGAACTGGTGCGACGGCGTCAGCAACACCGCGCCGACGTCGGGCAAGTCATCGAGGCGTTCGACCTTCGCGCCGTCGGCGTCCACCGGCAGCTGCGGAGTGTCGAGGCCGACCTTCGCGAGATGTGCGCGATGTACTTGCAGGCCGTATGACTCGACGGCGACTGCTCGCGTTTCACGTTGCTTCAGTACTTCGGCGAGCACGATGAGACTGTGCGACGTACCGGTGCAGAGCATGATCTGGTCCGGGTGTGCGCGTACGCCGCGCGTACGGGCGAGGTACGCGGCTACGGCTTCACGTAGCTCTGGACGGCCGTACGGACCGCCGTAGCCGAACGCGTCGTCTGGCGCGTCGGTCAGGGCGCGGCGCGCGGCTTTAAGCCAGTCTGCGCGGGGGAACGCGGACAGATCGGGCTGGCCGGGGCGTAGGTCGTGCACGATTCGGTGTCGCGAAGCAGGCTTCGGCACGGCCGGTGCGGCCGCGATCTCAGCGCGCGGGGCAACCCGGGTTGCGGCCCCTTGCCGCGCGGTGAGCCAGCCTTCGGCGACGAGTTCCGCATACGCTTGCGCCACGGTGTTCCGGGCGATTCCGAGATCCGCGCCGAGCGTGCGGCTGGACGGCAGTTTCGCGCCCGGGGTGAGCCGTCCGGTGCGGATGGCGTCCCGCAGGGCCTCCATCAGACCGTCGCGCAGGCGAGGCCCGCGCAGGTCGAGGTGGAGGTCTTCACTCAGCGAACTGGCCCACTCCGCGCGCACGGAAATGGACCATAACAGAGTGCCAATCGCTCGTAGGGTCGAAGTTATGACAACGACAGAACGACTTCCGGTGCAACCGCCCCGCCTCAAGATGGCGGAACTGGCGCCCGAGGCCTACAAGACGATGATCCGCCTCGACGCCGCGACCCGGCACGGCCTCGACCCGGCGCTGCGGCAGCTGGTGCTGATCCGGGCGTCGCAGATCAACCACTGCGCCTTCTGCATCGACATGCACTCGAAGGACGCGCTGGCCGCGGGCGAAACGAGCGAGCGCGTCATCCAGCTCTCCGCGTGGGAGGAGTCGAAGCACTTCTACACGGCGAAGGAGGTCGCCGCGCTGGAGCTGACCGAAGCGGTCACCGTGCTCACCGACGGCTTCGTGCCCGACGACGTCTTCGCCCGCGCCGCCGAGCATTTCGAGGACGCCGAACTGGCCCAGCTGATCGCGACGATCACCGTGATCAACGCGTGGAACCGGTTCGCGGTCACGACGCGGATGGTGCCCGGCGAATACGTTCCGGGGAAGCATTGACCTGGTGGTCTGGACCCCTATGTGAGCAGGATCGCGGGACGGCATACCGCCGGTTTGCCCGGCGAAGGGAAAACGGGCGCCCGGGGTTTCGGGTGCCCTTTTCCGGGATTGGTGACTTAACCGATCCAGTGTGATTACTGAGCGTGTTTGGCTGGACTGGTGCATCCAGGGATGGCCAAGTAAGCAGCTGCTTAACTACAAGGTGGGCAATGGTTTGGTGTCTTCTTGACCGCTTGTGACGGCGACTACTGACGGTGAGATTTACCCGCGAGGGTGAGGTTGATTCCGGATGCCGTAGTTAGCGTGGTCGGCGCGATCCAGGGACGGTTTCCCGGATCGCGTCCGCTCTCGCTGAAATGGGGTTCCGTGATGACCCGGGGTGACGCACCGGTGGTCTGGCTGATTGCCGGCACCCGGCCGGAGGCGATCAAAATGGCGCCGGTCGTGCAGGAGTTGCGCCGGTCCGGACGGCTGGACCCGGTGCTCGTCGCGACCGGGCAGCATCCGGAGCTGGTCGACCAGGTGCTCGCCGCGTTCTCGCTGACCCCGGACCTGCGGCTCACCCTGAACCGGGTCGACGGCGGTCAGCCCGAGCTGTTCTCGCAGCTGGTCACCGGCCTCGACGCACTCGCCGCGCAGCGTCCGCCCGCGGCGGTGCTCGTGCAGGGCGACACGACGTCCACTGTGGCCGGTGCGATGGTCGCGTTCTGGCGCAAGATTCCCGTGGTGCACCTGGAAGCCGGGCTGCGATCGTTCGATCTGCAGTCGCCGTTCCCGGAGGAGCTGAACCGGCGGCTGGTCACACAGACCGCGAGCCTGCACCTGGCCCCGACTCCGGCGGCCGCGCAAAACCTGCGTGCCGAGAGCATCGACGACAGTGTCCTCTTGGTTACTGGAAACACTGTGGTGGACGCGATTTCGCGGGTGACGGACCGGGGAGTGTCCTTTGCCGACAGTGCGGTCGGCGACGTGGTCGAGTCGGCGACGCGGGGCGAGTGCCGGTTGGTTCTGGTGACCGCGCACCGCCGGGAGTCCTGGGGCGAGCCGTTGACGCGCATTCTGTCCGCTGTGGACACGCTGCTGGCGCGGCATCCGGACGTTCGCGTGCTGCTGCCGATGCATCCGAACCCGGCTGTGCAAGAGGCGGTGCGCGAAGCGCTGGCTGGCCATCCGCGCGTGGTGCTGACCCCGGCGTTGCCGTATGAGCAGACCGCGGCGGCGATCGCGGCGAGTTCGCTTGTGCTGTCGGATTCCGGTGGCATTCAAGAAGAAGCGCCGACGTTCAAGGTTCCGGTGCTGGTGCTGCGGGACACGACGGAACGGATGGAAGCCGTCAACGCTGGGTGCGCGAAGCTCGTCGGAACGGACGCCGACCTCATTGTGGACACCGCGTCGAAGCTGCTGACCGATCCGGCGCAGCGGGCGGCGATGAGCACGCGCGCCAACCCGTTCGGCGACGGCCGGGCCGCGGAACGCACCGAACAGGCGGTGGCCTGGCTGCTAGGGCTCACCGATGAAGTGCCGGAGCCGTTCGTCCCGGAGCGGGCTGAGGTCGTGCAGTGAACCAACGGTTCCCGGCGTGGTTGCGGCTCGGGATGATTGTCATCGCGGTGGTCAGCCTGGTGGGCGGGATCGTCGTGGTGGTCTCGGACGACGGCTCCGGTTCGGAAGCGGCGTCGCCGATCGAACCGGTGCAGCGGCAGCCGAAGATCGGTCTGGCCGGCCCGGGCGGGCGGGACGACCGGCGCACGTTGGTGCTCTTCGACGACGGGCGGCGGTTGCGGCCGAGTCCGCCTGCGACCCAGGTCGCCGAGGAGGCGCAGGCCAACGCGATCCAGACGGCGAACCTCGTTTCCCGTTCTACTGCTTGGCGAATGCTGCCCGCCGCGGACTACCGGAGCGGCCAGCTGAACGAGTACCAGGCGGTCGTCTACGTCGGCACGGTCTACGACGCGCAGCTCCCGTCCGCATTGCTGGACGACCTGAGCCGGACTCGGCTGCCGGTGGTGTGGATGGGCAGCAACATCTGGCAGCTGTTCGACCACACGCCGGCGCTCGCCGGAAAGTGGGGTTGGACGTGGGCTCCGTTCCGGGAGGACAAAGTCACGACGGTGTCCTATCGGGACACTGACCTGCGGCGAGATCCCAATGCTGGCGTCGACGTCGTGGGCGTGCGGGTGACGTCGCCGGAGGCGAAGGTGCTGGCGCAAGCGAAGTCTGCCGAGGGAGTGTCGTCGCCGTGGGCAGTCCACAGTGGATCGTTCACCTATCTCGCCGAAGTGCCGTATTCGTACGTCGGTGCAGGTGATCGTTATCTGGCGGCTGCGGACATTCTCCTTGGCGCGCTCGCGCCGGAGGCTCCGGCACGTCGACGTGCTCTCGTGCGGATCGAGGACATCGGCCCGCGTACGCCGCCTGCTGAAGTCCGGGCGATCACCGACTATCTCAGCGGGCACGGCGTGCCGTTCTCGCTGGCGGTGTATCCGTATTACGCGGACCCGCATGGTGCGGCGAACGGCGGTAAGCCGACGTTCGCGCGACTGGTGGACAGTCCGGAACTTGTTGCGGCACTGCGCGATGCGGTCGCGCGGGGCGGAACGTTGGTGATGCACGGCTACAGTCACCAGTACAACGAGGCTGACAATCCGTATTCGGGAACCAGCGCTGCGGACTACGAGTTCTATCGCGCGACCGTCGACCACCAGGACAACGTGCGGCTCAGCGGACCGGTGCCGGAGGATTCGCCGGAGTGGTTCCGCGGTCGCGTCGCGACTGGTCTCGCCGAGTTCGACCGGGTCGGGCTGCCTCGGCCGGATGCGTTCGAGTTCCCGCATTACGGCGGGTCCGCTGTGGACTATCAGGAGGCGGGCCGGGTCTTCCCGATGCGGTACGACCGGGGAAGCTACTACGCCGGTCAGTGCGACGGCGGCCACTGTGGACGGACAGACGTGTCTTATCGCGAGGTATACGGCCAGTTCTTCCCGTATCCGGTCCGCGACGTCTACGGGACTGTCGTGGTGCCGGAGAATGTCGGGAACGTGGCTCCGGCCAAGTTCAACCAGCACGCCGCCCGCACCGCCGACGACATCCTGTCCGACGCGAAAACCCATCGCGTGGTGACCGACAGCGTCGTCAGTTTCTACTATCACTCGTTTCTCGGCATCGGCGACCTCCGGAAGGTGGTCGAAGGCATCGAGGGGCTCGGCTATCGCTTCGTGTCCCCGGCCGCCGTCGCTGCTTGAGTTTGTTCTGGAAGGAAAGAAATGTCTGTCACCCGGGTCGCTCCTGCCGTCGTGTCCGCCGCCGCGATCGGTGTCGCGCCGTTCCACGGGGTGCTGTGGTTTGTCCTGTCGGTCGCCGGATTCGTCGCGATGGCGTTCACGGTCCGTTCGGTCCGGCTGCGTGCCAGCGGTTCCCGGGGCCGGCACGCGGCATGACGCAGCCGTGGTGGTTCGTGCTGCTGCTGTGCTGGTGGCCGGTCCACAACCTGGTACTGGCGGCCTTCGCCTGGCGCGCGCCGCGGCCCGCGACTGAACGCGCGTCGCGTCCGTTGCTGTTCTGGATCGTTATTCCGGCGTTGAACGAAGAACGCGTTATCGCCAACACGGTGCGACACGCATTACGGCTGGGAACGCCCGAAACTCCGGTGCGAGTGCTGGTGATCGATGACGGATCTGATGACGCTACGCCAGAGATCGTCGCGGGCATCGCTGATGATCGGTTGCATGTGCTGCGGCGTGACTTGCCTCAGGCACGACGCGGAAAGGGCGAAGCGCTCAACGCGGGTTATCGCTACATCGACGCCATTGCCGAGCAGGAGGGCACGGTTTCCCAGACTGTCGTGGGCATCATCGACGGTGACGGGCGCGGCAGCACGGGGCTGCTCACTGAGGTGGCGGCGATGCTGCGCAGCCGCGGCGTCGGCGCGGTGCAGTGCCGAGTGCGAATCCACAATAGACACCGGTTGCTGGCCTTGTTGCAGGACTTGGAGTTCGGCGCGATCGCGGATGCGTCGCAGTCGTTGCGGGACGTGCTCGGCAGTGTCGGGATGGGCGGCAACGGGCAGTTCACGCGACTGTCCGTGTTGAGGAAGTTCGGGCCGTCTCCGTGGAGTGATTGTCTGGTCGAGGATCTTGAATTGGGCCTGCGGCTGCACCTGGCCGGAGTGCGGATCCGGTACACGCAACGGGCTTGGGTGACCCAGCAGGGGTTGGAAGACGCGCGCCGCCTGCTGCGGCAGCGGACCCGGTGGGCGCAAGGGAATCTGCAGTGTTCACGGCATTTGCGCAGTCTTGCGACCTCTCGATTCATTGCCGGGACCGGATTGTTCGACTTCCTGGTCTATCTGGTCGTGCCGTGGCTGACTGTTCCGCTGTCGTTGATCGCCGCGGCATTGCTGGTGATCGTGCCTGCGGCGTTGCTGACCGGAAACACGTTCGGCGGGTTGGTCGCGGAGACCGGAAACCTGGCGCAGGCGGTGGTGTGGTGGCTGGCTGCCCTGCTGCTGCCCGGGATCATGTGGGCGATCGTCTACTTTGTCCGGTTGCGCGACGAACCCCTGCATCGGGCGTTGCTGGCCGGGTTGTGCTATCCGGCGTTCCTGTTGCTCGGCGTGCTGGCGACGTGGCGGGCGGTGTTCCGGATCGTCTTGAAGCGGAACGTATGGGCGAAAACGGAAAGGCTGGCAGAGTTGCCAGCCTGACCGTCCTCAGAGAGTGCGCAGCAGCCGCACGGGGTTTTCGATGCAGTCGGCGACGAAGCGGAGGAATCCGCCTGCGGTGCCGCCGTCGCAGACGCGGTGGTCGAACGCCAGCGTCAGTTCGGTGATCTTGCGCGCGGTGACTTGACCGTCCACAATCCACGGCCGGTCGATGATGCGGCCGACGCCGAGGATCGCCACCTCCGGGTAGTTGATGATGGCGGCCGAACCGTCCACTCCGAACACGCCGTAGTTGTTCACGGTGAACGTGCCGCCGGTGAGGTCGGCCGGGGCGAGGCGTCCGGCGCGCGCCTGTTCGGTGCGGTCGGCGAGTGCGGCGGAGAGGTCTTCCAGGGTGTGCTGGTGCGCGTTCTGGACGACCGGGACGACCAGACCGCGGTCGGTCTGCGCGGCGAATCCGAGGTGCACGGCGGACGGGATGACGATCTCGTCGCCTTCCAGATGCGCGTTCAGTTCGGGGAACCGGCGCAGTCCCGCGACGGCGAACCGGCCGATGAGCGCGAGCAGGCTGATCTTCGGGGCGTGCGGATCGCTGTTGAGCGCGGTGCGCAACCGCAGCAGTTCGGTCGCGTCGACATCCACCCAGACGGTCGCCTCGGGGATCTCGCGGCGGGAGCGGGTGAGTTTGTCGGCGACGGTTTTGCGCAGGCCGCGTAGGGGGATTCGCTGCTCGTCCGAGGTGGGGACTGCTGGGGTTTCGGTGGCGGCGATCGCGCGTTCGACGTCGGCGCGGCTCACGATGCCGTCGGTGCCGGTTCCGGTGAGCGCGTGAAGGTCTACTCCGGACTCGCGGGCGAGGCGACGGACTAGCGGCGACACGACACGAATGCGGTCCGAAGTGGACTTCGGTGCTGGAGCCGGTGCGGTCGCGGGGGCCTTGGTGCCGCGCGGCCGCCGCGTGCGCCGAGTGCGGGTTTGGCTGGTGCCGTATCCGATCAGGACGTTCCCGCTGCCCTCCGGCGTCACGACGCCGGGTTCGGTGAAGTCCGCGGCACTGTCCACTGTGATCAACGGGCTGCCGACGGTCAGTACTTCGCCAGCTGCTCCGTGCAGCGTCGCGACTCTGCCCGCGAACGGCACCGGCACCTCGACGCTCGCCTTCGCGGTCTCGACCTCTACGACGGTCTGGTCCACGGTGACGGTGTCGCCGACCGCGACGTGCCACGCGACGATCTCCGCCTCGGTCAGGCCTTCGCCGAGGTCCGGCAGTTTGAAGACGGCCATCACTTCTCCCCGTCGAGCGGTGCCGCGTCGTCCCACTGGAGGCGTTCGATCGCGTCCAGGATCCGGTCGACGCCCGGCAGGTGGTGCTGTTCCAGATTCGGTGCGGGATAAGGAATGTCGAATCCGGCGACGCGCAGGACCGGCGCTTCCAGGTAATGGAAACAGTGCTCGGAAAGCTGCGCGGCGACTTCGGCGCCGTAACCGCAGAATCGGCTCGCCTCGTGCACCACGATCGCGCGACCGGTGCGCCGCACGGACGCGGCGACGGTCTCCAGATCGAATGGCGCGAGGCTGCGAAGATCGATTACCTCGGCGTCGTAGCCTTCTTCGGCGGCCGCTTCGGCAGCTTCGAGCGTGGTGCCGAGTGCGCCGCCGTAGGAAATGAGGGTGACGTCGCTGCCTGCGCGGCGAATCACCGCTTTGTCGAGACCGGGCGAACGGCGTTGCGGGTCAACGGTTCCCTTTTCCCAATACCGGCGCTTGGGTTCCAGGAAAATGACCGGGTCCGGGCTGTCGATCGCTTCGCGGAGCAGGGTGTAGGCGTCGTCCGGCGTGGCCGGGGTGACGACGCGCAGGCCGGCCGTGTGCGTGTAGTAGACCTCGGACGAGTCGCAGTGGTGCTCGACGCCGCCGATGCCGCCGCCGTAGGGCACGCGGATCACCACGGGCAGTTCGACCTGGCCCTTGGTGCGGTTGCGGAGTTTGGCGAGGTGGCTGGTGATCTGCTCGAACGCGGGGTAGGCGAACGCGTCGAACTGCATCTCGATCACCGGGCGCAGGCCGTTCATCGCCATCCCGATCGCGGTGCCGACGATGCCCGATTCGGCGAGCGGCGAGTCGAAGACGCGAGCGTCGCCGAAGCGCGCGGCGAGTCCGTCGGTGACGCGGAAGACGCCGCCGAGAGTGCCGACGTCCTCGCCGAAGACGAGCACGCGTTCGTCCTCGGCCAGTGCGTCGGCGAGCGCGCGGTTGAGTGCCCCGGCGAGGGACAGCGTCGTGTCGAGAGTCGCGGTCATGCCTGGTCCTCGGTGTTCTCGTGCGCCAGTTCGGCGGCCTGCTGGCGCAACGCGGCGGTCGGCTCGGCGTAGACGTGCCGGAAGAGGTCCGCCGGGTCGAGCTCGGTGTCGACGTTCATCCGCTCGCGCAGCGCCGCTGCTTCCTCTTCGGCGCGCGCGTCGATCTCCTGCTGCACCTTGTCGTCGAGGAGGCCACGGTCGGTGAGGTACTGCTTGAGGCGGCTGATCGGGTCGCGCGTGAGCCACTGCTCCACTTCGGCCTTCTCGCGGTAACGCGTCGCGTCGTCGGCGTTGGTGTGCGACTCCATGCGATAGGTGACAGCTTCGATGAGCGTCGGTCCTTCGCCAGCCGCGGCGCGTGCGACAGCCTGCTCGACGACAGCGTGTACGGCGGCAGCGTCGTTGCCGTCAACGAGCACGGAGGGCATGCCGTAGCCGACGCCCTTGTACGCGAGCGAAGGTGCGGCGGTCTGCTTCTCGAGCGGGACGCTGATGGCGTAGCCGTTGTTCTGTACGAGGAAGACCACCGGCGCCTTCCAGACAGCGGCGAAGTTCAGCGCTTCGTGCGTGTCGCCTTCACTGGTGGCACCGTCGCCGACGAGAACGAGCGAGACCGTGTCCTCGCCCTTCACACGCGCCGCGTGCGCGAAGCCGACCGCGTGCAGCGTGTTGGTGGCGAGAGGCGTGCACTGCGGGGCGACGTTGGCGCGGTACGGGTCGTAGCCGCAGTGCCAGTCGCCGCGCAGCAGCGTGAGCACCTCGACCGGGTCGACGCCGCGCGCGACGACGGCCATCGAGTCGCGGTAGGTGGGGAAAAGCCAGTCCTGCGGACGAAGCGCGAGGATCGAGCCGATCTCGGCGGCCTCCTGTCCGCGTGCCGACGGGTACACCGCGAGCCGGCCCTGTTTGGTGAGCGCGGTGGCCTGGGTGTCGAAGCGGCGTCCGGAAACCATGCCGCGGTAGAGGCGGAGGAGGACGTCGTCCGCGGGCATCGCGAGCGCCGGGTCGGGCGCGGGCGTGCCGTCGGCGGTCACGAGGCCGAGCGGCTCGTCGCTGGGCAGGAAACAGGACGCGGCAGTGCGTTCCGTAGTGGTCACCGACAGCTCCCATCGACAAAGACGAGTAGGCCCTGATACTCGCTGTCAGGCGATCAGGGATCCAGACTTGACGGAGAACTGTGGAATGATGGCCTGGCTGACGGGTAGTGATTGGACGATTGGCTTGCGAGGTGGCGCGGATGTCCCAGCCGGGTGGACAAATGGCAGCGGCGCTGGACGAGGTCGACCTGAAACTCATCGCCGAACTGAAGAAAGACGGCCGTGCCTCGATGCGCGCCCTCGCCGAACGCGCGCATATTTCGCGGGCAGGTTGCTACACGCGGGTTGAGCGGCTGCACCGCGAGGGCGTGATCACGGGGTACGCGGCGGTCACCGATCCGCGCCGGATGGGGCAGGGCCTGGCGGCGTACGTGTACTTGAAGGTCACGCAGAACTCGTGGCGCACGGTGAGCGCGGAGCTCAAGCACATCCCGGAAATCGAACACGGCGGCCTGGTGTCCGGGGACAACGACCTGATCCTGTTCGTGCGGACTCGCGACGCGGACAGCCTGCGGGACTTGGTGTTCGAACGGTTGCAGAACATGCCGGACGTGCTCTCGACGCACACCGTGCTGGTCTTCGACGAGCTGTGAGCCTCCGTCAGGCCGGTTTCACCAGGTAGACGGCGAGTTGGTAGACCCCGGTGGCTTCGAACGGCATCGGCGTGCGGCGGTACCCAGCGCGTTCGTAGAGGGCGATGTTGCGCTCGCTGGACGCGCCGGTGAAGAGGACGAACTGCTTCGTCTCCGGCGGGGCGTGCCGCTCGGCGTGCTCGAGGAGGAGCCGCCCGAGGCCGCGCCCGGCGAGATCGGGCGCGACCATCAAACGGCCGATCTCCCAGCCGCCGTCCTCGACGGTGCGGGCGCGGACCGCCCCGACGAGCCGGTGTCCCTGCCGGACGATCCAGCTGCGCCAGGTCTTGATCGCCTCGCGGACCTCGGCGAGGTCCTCCCTCAGCGCGGGATGCTCCAGGGTGTTGTTGAGCAGGGCTTCCTGCACCCAGCAACACCGCTGGAGCACCATCAGCTCGGCGGCGTCGTCGGGGGTCGCGGGGAGCAGGGTCGCGCCGGGGAGGGTTTCGAGGTCCACCTGTTCTGTTCTAGCACCGGTTCAGGGGAGTCGGGGTTCACGAGCCAAGAACGAACTCCGTGCCGAACGGATCCTTGATGGTCACCATGCGTCCGTAGGGGCTGTCCTGTGCCTCGACGACCTCGCCGCCGTGCTTGACCGCCCGTGCGCCTGCCGCGTCGGCGTCGGTGGCGAGGAGCAGGGTGCCCCATGCCGGTGCCGTGGCGGACGGGTCGCCGAAGACGCCGCCGATTTCGTGGCCGTCCGGGCGGCGGAGGAAGGTGAAATCGACGCCGGGCAGGTCGTCGTTGCCGTCGAGGGTGAAGGCGAAGACTTCGCAGTAGAAGTCGCGTGCTGGTTTGGGGGCTGGCGTGACGAGGTCGTTGCGCAGCAGAGCGCTGGGTTCGTTGACGAGCCGGGCACCGGGGAGTTCGCGGCCTTGCCAGAGCCCGAACCGCGCGCCGGTCGGATCTTCCGCGACGGCGATGCGGGCATGCTCTTCGTCGTCGTGGGGTTGGTCGAGGAGCTTGCCTCCCGCAGTGGTGACGGTTTTGGCGGTGCTGTCGCAGTCGTCGGTCGCGAAGTAGACGGTCCAGGCTGGTCGCGGGTCGGTTCCTTGGCGCAGGCCAGCGACGGGGAGGTCACGCAGCAGGAAGTGGCCGCCGTCGAAGGTCCAGCCGAGGACAGCGCCGTAGAAGCGTTGCGCGCGGTCCAGGTCTGGTACGGAGAGGTCGATCCACGTCGGGGTGCCGAGCGGCTGGTTGCGGTCAACGGTGCTCATCGGGGTCCCTTCGTCGGTGATGGCGGCGACGCTAGGGCCGATCGCGGACAGCTGCGGTCCTCGGCCGCTCACCATGTGGGAGGCAGTGGCCGGGCCCGGCCCGGGGCACGCATTCTGGACGGGCACCCGGATCTGGAATGGCAGGCGAGAATGAGCACGTCCCCGCTCGAAAACCCCGCTTGGGCCGCGTTGAGCGGCCCGCACGCTTCGTTCGCGGAGCAGAAGGGGCAAGTGCTGCGGTATCCGGTGGATGTCTCTCCGTTCCTCGCCGTGCCGGACCATCCGGACGAACACGTGTGGCACGACATCGCCGACCTCGTCGGACCGGGCGCGTCGACGGTCGTGGTCGGGAAGGTCGGGACGCCGCCGCCCGCGGGCTGGACGGTGGAGTCCGAGATCGCCGGTGTGCAGATGGACGGTTCGGCCGCCCCCGCTGCCGCCGACCCGGAAGCGGTGCGGCTGACCGAGGCGGACGTGCCGGAAATGCTCGACCTGGTGTCGCGCACGAAGCCCGGCCCGTTCCTGCCCCGGACGATCGCCCTGGGCGCCTACCTGGGCATCCGCCGTGACGGTGCACTGGTGGCGATGGCGGGCGAGCGGCTGCACGTGCCGGGATGGACCGAGATCAGCGCGGTGTGCACCGACCCGGCGTTCCAAGGGCAGGGCTTGGCGGCCCGGCTGGTACTCGCGGTGGCCGCGGGGATCCGGGAGCGCGGCGAGTTGCCGTTCCTCCACGCGGCCGGGACGAATACCGGCGCGATCCGGTTGTACGAGAAGCTGGGGTTCCGGCTTGCTCGCGGGATTCAGTTCGGCGTTTACCGGGCTCCCTCGCTGTAGTCGGCGGTTCCGGCGGGCGGTGCAGTTGGTCGCGGTGGCCGACCTGCACCAGGTTGGCGTGCGTGACGCCAGCCATCGCTGACGGCTCTTCGGCGAAGGCTCCTTTCGGCCTAGGCGCGGACCTGACTGTCCATTGTGGATCTAGGGGGAGTTAGGGGTCGTTGCGCGCGGTGGGCGCGGTTACCGTGGGTCGGCGAAGAAGGATCCGTGGCCGGGTCGTCCCGGCGCAGACGTCGGAAAGGCGGTGGGACGACATGACGGGTAGCGCGAATTCCGACGAGGACAGCTGGTTTCGCCGCTTCCACACGTCGCCCGAGGCGAAGGCAAGGCTGGTGTGCTTGCCGCACGCCGGAGGTTCGGCTCCGTTCTACTTCCCGGTTTCGCGGGCGCTCACGCCGGACATCGAGGTGCTGGCGGTGCAGTACCCGGGCCGCCAGGACCGGCGGCACGAACCGTTCCTGACCACCGTCGACGCGCTGGCCGACCGGATCGCCGAGCTGCTGCGCGGCCGCGACGACCTGCCGCTCGCGCTGTTCGGGCACAGCATGGGCGCGATGATCGCCTTCGAAGTGACCCGGCGGCTGGAGGCCGCGGGCACCGAGGTGCACACGCTATTCGTTTCCGGACGCCGGGCCCCGACGCGGCTTCGCAACGAGAACGTGCACACCCGCACTGACGACGGCGTGATAAACGAACTGCGCCGGCTGAGCGGCACCGAAATGGACCTGCTCGGCGACGACGACGTCGTGCGGATGATCCTTCCCGTGGTGCGCAACGACTATCGCGCCGTGGAGACCTACCAGTACCAGCCGGGTACGCCGCTGGCCGCCCCGGTGGTCGCGTTCACCGGCACCGCCGACCCGGTCGCCTCGGTGGACGAGGTCCGGTCGTGGAGCGAGCACACTTCGGCGGGCTTCGAGCTGGTCCCGCTCGCCGGCGGGCACTTCTTCCTGACCCGGCACCAGGACGTGATTCTCCAGCACTTGACCGATCGGCTTGTCGACAAGGGGCGTGCACATGTCTGAGGCACTGGCGGTCGGATTCGACAGCAAGCTCGAGGAACTGCGGGAGATCAAGGAGGCCGCGCGCCGCGGTCCGGACGACGCCGCGACCGCTCGGCAGCACGACCGCGGCAAGCTGACCGCGCACGAACGCATCGAACTGCTTCTCGACCCAGGTTCGTTCACCGAGATCGAGTCCTTGCGCCGGCACCGCGCGACGGCTTTCGGCCTCGAACACCGCAAACCGTACTCGGACGGAGTGGTGTGCGGCTGGGGAACGGTGTACGGACGCACGGTTTTCGTGTACGCCCACGACTTCCGCATTTTCGGCGGCGCGCTCGGCGAGGCGCACGCGCAGAAGATCCACAAGGTGATGGACCTCGCCGCGACGGCCGGTGCTCCGCTGGTGTCGCTGAACGATGGGGCCGGTGCGCGGATTCAGGAGGGCGTGACGGCGCTCGCCGGGTACGGCGGGATTTTCCAGCGCAACACCCGGTCTTCGGGAGTCATCCCGCAGATCTCGGTGATGCTCGGCCCGTGCGCGGGCGGTGCCGCTTATTCGCCCGCGTTGACGGATTTCGTTTTCATGGTGCGCGAAACCTCGCAGATGTTCATCACCGGCCCGGACGTGGTGCACGCGGTGACCGGCGAGGAGATCACCCAGAACGGTCTCGGCGGCGCGGACGTGCACGCCTCGACGTCGGGGGTCGCCGCGTTCGTTTACGACGACGAACCCAGCTGTCTCGAGGACGTGCGGTACCTGATTTCGTTGCTGCCGTCCAACAACAACGAGGTGCCACCGGTGGAGCCGACGGCCGATCCGGTGGATCGCCGCACGGACAAGCTGCTTGAGGTGGTGCCGACGGACGCGGCCCGCGCGTACGACATGTGTGCGGTGATCGAGGAAATCGTCGACGACGGCGAGTTTCTCCAGGTGCACGCCGGTTGGGCGACGAACGTAGTGTGCGCCTTGGCGCGCCTCGACGGGCACGTGGTCGGGATCGTGGCGAACCAGCCGGCGACGCTCGCCGGGGTGCTCGACATCGAGGCGAGCGAGAAGGCCGCGCGGTTCGTGCAAACCTGCGACGCGTTCAACATTCCGCTGGTGACGCTGGTCGACGTGCCGGGTTTCCTGCCCGGGGTGGACCAGGAACACGGCGGCATCATCCGGCACGGCGCGAAGCTGCTGTACTCCTACTGCAACGCGACGGTGCCGCGAGTGCAGGTGATCCTGCGGAAGGCCTACGGCGGCGCGTACATCGTGATGGACTCGCGGTCGATCGGCGCGGACGTTTCGCTCGCGTGGCCGACTAACGAGATCGCGGTGATGGGTGCGGAGGGCGCGGCGAACGTGATCTTCCGGCGCGAGATCAACGCTGCCGACGACCCGGAGGCGGTGCGGCGGCAGAAGATCAAGGAGTACAAGACCGAGCTGATGCATCCGTACTACGCGGCTGAACGCGGACTGGTCGACGACGTGATCGAGCCCGGCCGGACGCGGGAGATGCTGATCCGGTCGCTGTCGATGTTGCGGGCCAAGCACGCCGACGTTCCGGCGCGCAAGCACGGGAACCCGCCGATGTGATGGCGGCCCGGGTCGCGCGGTTAGGGACGGGGGATGTGATGGGGGCGGCGGAGTTGGAGGTTCTTGCCTCGGTTGGCGAGTCGGACGGTGCGCGGAGTGGGGCCGGCGGGGTGCCGGGTGGTGCTGGGTCGGCTGCTGGGACGCGCGGTGAATGGTGCGAGGGGACGGCAGGAGACGCAGGTGTGGCCAGGACGAGGCTTCCTGCGGTGTCGCGGGGAGCTGCTGCCTCGGGGGTTGCTTCTGCGCGTGATGAGCGGCGTGATTCGCTGGCGGCAGCTGCGGATGTGGCTGCCGGGGAGCGTGGTGGACGGCGTGATGCGGTGGCAGCTGCCGCGGGTGTGGCTGGCGGGGAAGCTGCTGGAGAGCACGGTGAACGGCGTGATGCGGTGGCAGCGCCTGTGGGCGTGGCTGACGGGGAAGCTGTTGGGCTGCGTGGTGGACGGCGTGCTGCGGTGGCAGCTGCCGCGGGCGTGGGTGACCGGGAAGCTGATGGAGAGCACGGTGAACAGCGCGCCGCGGCGGTAGTGCCCGCAGTACGTGTGGTGCGTGGGAATCCGGATGACGTGGAAGTGGCTGCGTTGATGGTGGCGTTGGCCGCTGTCGGTCAGGCTGCGGGGGCTGGGTGCGCGGAAATTGCTGTGCCGTCACCTCGGCGACCGTTGGCAAGGTTTGTTCCGGCGACGAGCTGGCGGGCGCGGTAGCTCGGCTCGTCCAGGGCATGAGGGAGCGGGGCCCGTATCGGCGTAGGGCGATGCGGGCTTTTCGCAGTGCCGCGGTTCCGGCTTGGGTGGCCGCGCGGAATGCGGGTCTTCGAAACAGTCGACTCGGGCGAAGAGCCAGTCTCGAAGGCATGAGTGATCGGCGGCGGGTGGCAGAAGTGCGCGTGGCGGCAGCGCCCGCACCGGCAGTGCGAGTGCCAGAAGCCTTGCGCCACAACAGAATGACTACCTCGTCCACAACGGACGACAGGGGAACGGGTCCAAGATCCATATCCCCAAGTTACCGCCGCCAGTCGAACATCTGCACGGTATCGATCCGGTGAATCAGGCGTGCACTGCGGTGCTGTCCAGGTAGGTCAGGACGGCGCGGATGCGGCGGTTCTGGTCCCGGCTGGCTTCCAGGCCGAGCTTCGCGAAGATGTTGCTGATGTGGTTTTCCACTGCTCCCTGAGTCACCACCAAGGCCTTGGCGATGGCCGTGTTCGACAGGCCTTGTGCCATCTGGGCCAGCACCTCGGTTTCGCGCGCCGTCAACGCCTCCAACGGATCCCGGCTGCGGGAAAGCATTTGGGCGACCACGTCCGGGTCGATGGCTGAGCCGCCGTCGGCGACGCGGCGGACTGCTTCCAGGAAGTCCGCTACGTCGGCGACTCGTTCCTTCAGCAGGTAGCCGACGCCGGAGGTGCCTTCCGCGATCAGGTCTACCGCATAGCTTCCTTCGACGTACTGCGAGACCACCAGCACCGGCAGGCCGGGGATTTCCTTGCGGGCGGCCAAAGCCGCGCGCAGGCCCTCGTCGGTGAAGGTCGGGGGCATGCGGACGTCGGCGATCACCAGGTCGGGGCGGTGGTCTCGGATGGCCACCAGCAGATCGTCGCCGTTGTCGACCGCGGCGGCGGTTTCGATGCCTACGTCCGCGAGCAGGCTTTGCACCCCGGCGCGCAACAGTACCGAGTCTTCCGCGATCACGACGCGCATTTTTCTTGCCTCCACAACAGGATTCACCAGCGGACGGGCAGATCGGCCCGCACGACGGTGGGGCCGCCGGCGGGGCTGACGACGGTGAGCACGCCGTCGATCGTGGCGGCGCGGTCGGCCAATCCGGCCAAGCCGCCGCCGGGGCGCATCGACGCGCCGCCGTGGCCGTTGTCGGTGATCTCGACGACCACGGTGTCGTCGTCGCGGGTCACTCGCACGGACGCGCGGTCGGCGCCGGAATGTTTGGTCACGTTGGTGAGCGTTTCGCTCACGATGAAATAAGTGGTCGTCTCGACAGGTGCGGGCGGACGGGGTTGTACGGTAACCTCGACCTCAATAGGGATAGGCATTCTTGCGGTAAGAGAAGACAACGCTGCGTCCAGGCCGCGATCCTGGAGCACCGGCGGGTAGATGCCGCGCGCGAGGTCACGCAACTCCGAGACAGCGAGTTTGGCGTCGGCGTGCGCGGCTCCGATGAGTTCGCGGACCGCGGTCGGGTCGTCGAGATCGAGTTTGAGCTGGGCGCGGCCCAGGCTCATCGCGACGGACACCAGCCGCTGCTGCGCGCCGTCGTGCAGGTCTCGTTCGATCCGGCGTCGTTCGGCCTCCACCGCGTCGACTCCGCGCGCTCGCGAGTTCTGCAGCTGCTGCGTGCGCGCTTCCAGTTGCGCGGTGCGGTTCGGGCCGAGGAACGACGTCGCCAGTTCGCCGTGCACGGCCCCGATGCGCGGTGCCACGAAAATACCGAAAGGAGGTACTGCGATGGATACGACGCCCGCCACGAATTCCACGATGCCCAACGGAAAAGCGATGAGCACGAACGCGAACTCGTGCCAGGTGGCGGCGTCGAGCAACCGCGCCTGCCATACGGCGAGCATGCCCGGTCCGGCTGGCTGCCGGCGGACCGGTTCGGCGACGGTGACGCCGAGCATCTGGCGTGCCCAGCGTCGTTCGAAGGCGCAATACGAACGCATCAGCGAGGTCGCGACCAGCAGGACAGGGATGCCGATCCAGAGCATCGTCGTCGCGACGCCGACCAGCATGGTCACCAGGATCAGCACGAACGCGACGAGCCGGACCGGGAGGCTCAGCACGAGAAACCCGATCGCCCGCATGGTCGGCGGCCGCGTCACGGGCATAGCGCCATCCGTTCCAGTTCCGGTACGAGGTCGTCGAGAGTGGGTGTCGCGAGCATCTCGTCGCGCACCTCGTGCGCACATTCGCGAAAGGACGGTTCTTCCAGCAATCGGCACACTCCCGCCCGGACCCTCGAAGGGGTTGCGTTCTCGAGGTCCACCAGCAAACCGTTGCCGCGCTTCGCCTGCGCAACCGCTGAGCAGCGTTCGCTCCACGTGGTGCCTGGGATGACCAGCTGCGGGACGCCGTTGACTGCCGCGTTGCTGATCGTCGCGCCGTCGCCTTGGTGCACAACAGCGGAGCACGTGGCGAGGAGTTCGTTCATCGGCGCGGAATCGACCGCACGGACGTTGTCCGGGATCGCGTGCACGGACGCGAGCTGGCTTGCGTCCGCCCTGGCGATTACCTCGATGTCGAGGTCGGCGAGGCCGTCCAGCAGGTCTCCGATGGAGGGCTCCTCGATACCGGGGGTCTGGCAGTCCGAGCTGCCGAGAGTGAGCAGCACCCGCGGCCGTGTCGGTTGCTCCAGCATCCACGAGGGGAAGGGCATCGGCTTGTCCTGCGGCACGAACTGGGCCGGGAGGTAGTCGACGTCCACGCCGTCGTACCGCAGATACGACGGATGGCAGTCGATGGTCCGCACGCCGTAGCGCAGGGTTTCGTCGTAGTCCGCGCCGAATCGGCCGACCGCGGCGGACATCCACGTCACGAACGGGTCCGGCGACGTGCCGGAAGTGTTTTCGGGGCGGCTGGCTCCGCGATCGCGGTACTGCGCGCCGAGGCGGGCGGTCTGGTCGGCGGCGTCGATCATCCGCAGGTGCGGCACCCCGAGCGCGTGCGCGACGATCGGCGCGGCGTAGACCACCGGGTCCCACACCACGAGGTCCGGCTGCCAGTGGCGCGCGAAGAGCACGAGTTCGTCGAGCAGCGAGTCCGGCGTGGTCCAGCGGAACACGTCGACCCAATGCTCGTACACGTTGCGCACGTACTCGTCGGTGTAGCACTCGGGACGGCTTTCGGAGATCCGGAAGTCGCCCTGCCTCGCGGTGTTGCCGTCCACCTGGAGCCTGCGGTGCCGGGCGAGGTCGAGCTCGTCGCCGAACCACATGGCGTTCAGCCCGGTCTCGGCGAACGACGCGACCTCGCGCGGGTTGCGCTGCCCGACGAAGCGCACCTCGTGCCCGGCCGCGGCCAGCGCCCAGCCGACCGGAGCCATGCTGTACACGCGTGCCCTCGTCGGGAGGACCATCAGCATCACGCGCATCGCGGCGGCTCCCGGGATTCGTAGGTGCGGCGGGACAACGGAAACGGTAGGGCCGGGTCACCGCCCCGCCCACCCGGTAGGGGACCCCTGAATCCGGCGCGGGGAACGCGGATTTGGCTCGGCTTTAGATGCCCCTTAGGGGCTGGTGGCGCGCGGGCTCCGGCGGATAGACAGGTAACCGGATCCGGCCGCGCTGCGCCGGAGAAGGACGAGGGAGGCGAACGAGGTGATGAGCATGGCCGTGGCGCCCACCGCGAAAGGCTGGGTCCCGTTCGGCGAGCACCGCACCTGGTACCGGGTCACCGGGCAACCGGGAGGGGCGGCTCCCGCCGTGGTCGTGGTGCACGGCGGACCGGGCAGCACCCACGACTACCTGCTGAGCCTGACCGAGCTCGCCGAGCACGGATTCCCGGTCGTGCACTACGACCAGCTCGGCAGCGGCGGATCGAGCAGGCTGCCGGACGCCGACCCCGGGTTCTGGAATCCGGAGCTGTTCGGCGACGAGCTGGACAACCTGGTGCACCGGCTCGGCATCGAGGACAACTACGTCCTCTATGGACAGTCCTGGGGCGGGCTGGTCGTCGCGCGGCACGCCGCGGAACGCCCGGACGGCCTGCGCGGGCTGGTGATCGCCAACTCGCCCGCGTCGTACGAGCTGTGGCGCAGCGAAATGGACCGGCTGCGCGCGCTGCTCCCGCCCGGCGTCGACGAGGGCCTGCGGGCGCACGAAGCGGCCGGCACGACGGACACGCAGGAGTACTTCGACCTCATGCGCGTCTTCTACGACCGGCACGTCTGCCGCGTGCTGCCGTGGCCCGCCGACTATCTCGCGTCGTTCATGGAGATGGCCGACAACAACACCGTCTACTCGGTGATGAACGGCCCGAGCGAGTTCACCGTCACCGGCACGCTCGCGGACTACTCGGTGATCGACCGCCTCGACGACATCGAGGCGCCGACCCTGCTCATCTCCGGCGCGCACGACGAGGCCACCCCGGCCACCGTGCAGCCGTACTACGACCGGATCCACGACGTGCGCTGGGAGATCCTCCCGGAATCAAGCCACGTCCCCCATCTCGAGGAACCGCAGCGGTTCCGCGAAATCCTGCTGGGATTCCTGCAGGAAGTCCATTCCCCCGCCGAAAGAGAGGTCGCCAGTCATGGATGACGCCAGCCAGGCCGGATCGGCGGTCGTGTTCCCCGGGATGAGCCCGTGCCGGTTCGTCGACTTCGGCAAGTTCCTGCTCATCAACCCGTTCGCGCGCAGGCTCATCAAGGACGCCGACGACCGGCTGGGCTATTCGCTGGTCGACCGCTTCCGCGAGGCCGAGGGCGACTACTCCGAGTACGCCCAGGTCGGGTTCATGCTCACCTGCGTCGCGCTCGCCGAATGGGCCGAACAGGAGTACGGGATGAGCCCGGACTACTGCACCGGCCCGAGTTTCGGGGAGAAGCCGGCCAGCGTGTACGCCGGTTCGCTGACTTTCCCGGACGCGGTGTGGATGACCGCGAAGCTCGCGCAGTGCCTCGACGAGTTCTTCGCGACCGAGCACACCGACGTCGTCACGCACTCGTTCGTCCGCACGCCGGAAGAGAAACTGCGCGACGCGCTGACCGAACTGGACGGGCGCGGCGAATGGTCGGACATCTCCTGCTACATCGACCACGACTTCTACATGGTCTCGGTGCGGGAGCGGAACCTCGACTGGCTCAAGCAGACCGTGCGGGGCATGGGCGGGCTGTCGCTGTACACGATGCGTCCTCCGCTGCATTCGCGCGCGTTCGGCGCGTTGCGGCGCAAGGCCGAGGACGAGGTGCTCGGCGGCCTCGACTTCCATGATCCCCTCCTTCCGATCATCGCCGACCAGGACGGTTCGGTGCTGCGGACCGGCGAGCAGGTCCGCACGATGCTGCTGGACAGCATCGTCGAGCCGCTGCGCTGGCCGGACGTCGTCTCGTCGCTCGAACAGCTCGGCGTGCGCAAGCTGTGGGTGGCCGGGCCGGACACGCTGTTCGGCCGTGTCCGCGCCACCACCAGCCGGTTCGAGGTGACCACGGTGAACCCGCGGCTCGCGCTGCAGCCGCGGCGGCGCGGCGCGGGTCCCTCGCGGGTCAGCTAGCCGGCTGCAGCTTCGACAGCGTCGTCCAGAGGCGTCCGGGGTTCTCGAACGTCTCCAGGTTCAGCGCGTCGTCGGAGAACCGGACGTTGTACTTCTCCTCCAGCACCGCCAGCAGTTCCACCGTGGCGAGCGAGTCGAGGCCGTATTCCTTGAGCGGGGTCTCGGCGGTCAGCGCCTCGTCGGCGGGCAGGAACGGAAGGTACGGGCGGAGGGCTTCGTCGAAAGAGCTGTCCCACATGGCTACTCCGGTGGCTGGGTCGGGCACTTCACCGGGCAGGGAAACCGACCGCCCGGTTCGGTTTTGAACCTTACCTCGCGCCGCCGCTTCCGGGCGACGCACCGGCACCCCTATTACCGATCCGGCCGAAAGCCGCCCGACCCCCGACCCGGCACGGAACCGTTGCCGCGAAGCCACGAGGCCGTGACTGTGGTCGGGTCAGCAGCGATCGGCACAGCAACGCGGAGGACCACGATGGACACGACGACCACCTCGGGACTGCATGCGCGGTTTCTGCGCGGGCTGGCCCGTTCCGAGTCCCGGCCGGCGGTCAGCGTCGGCGGGCAGACGCTGACCTACGGCGAACTGCACGAGCGCGCGTTGCTGTGGGGCGGCGCGCTGGCGGAGTCCGGCGCCCGCACGGTAGGGGTGCTGGCCGGCAAGGGCGTCACCGCCTACGCCGGGATTCTGGCCGGGTTGTACGCGGGGGCGACGGTCGTCCCGCTGCGGCCGGACTTCCCGGCGGCCCGGACCGCGCAGATGGTCGAGGCGGCGGAGGTGGACGCGCTCATCGCCGACGAACGCGGCCTGACCGTGGCTCCGCCGGTGAAGACGCTGCTGGCTCCGGAGGCCGGTCTGAAGGGATTGCTTCAGCCGAAAACCGCGCTCAGCGAGCCCGTGGCCGTGCGGCCGGAGGACTCCGCGTACATCCTGTTCACCTCGGGCTCCACGGGTCGGCCGAAGGGCGTCCGGATCGGCCACGGCTCCACCGAGCACTACTTCGGCCTGCTCGACGCGCGGTACGACTTCGCCCCGGACGACGTCTTCTCCCAGACGTTCGACCTGAATTTCGACTGCGCCATGTTCGATCTCTTCTGCGCGTGGGGCGCGGGCGCGGAAGCGGTGGTCCTGCCGGGAGCTGCGTACCGGAATGTGCCGGCGTTTGTGGAGGAGCGCGGCCTCACCGTGTGGTTCTCCACGCCGAGCGCGATCGATCTGGTGCGTCGCACCGGACGGCTCACCCCAGATGCGATGCCCGGTCTGAGGTGGAGCTTCTTCGCCGGGGAAGCATTGACCGTCCGCGACACCGCGGACTGGCGGGCGGCGGCGGGCAACTCCGTGACCGAGAACCTCTACGGGCCTACGGAGCTCACCATCACCGTTGCCGGGTACCGGTGGGACGACGAGGAAACTCCGCGGATCGCGGTGAACGGCGTGGTGCCGATCGGCGCGGTGCACGAGGGGCACGAGTACGTGCTCATCGACGAGAACGAGGCGGGAGAGGGCGAGCTCGCCATCGCCGGACCGCAGTTGACGCCGGGCTACCTCGATCCGGCCGATGAGCAGGGCCGGTTCCTCGACCGAGACGGACAGCGGTTCTACCGCACTGGCGACCGGGTGCGGCGGCTCGGCGGGGACGACCTGGCGTACCTGGGGCGGCTTGACTCGCAGGTGCAGGTGCTCGGCTGGCGCGTGGAGCTCACCGAGGTGGAGCACGCGCTGGAGACGTGCGGGGTGCAGGCGGTGGCGCTCGGCGTCCAAGGGGACAGCGGGACGGAGCTGTTCGTCTTCTACACCGGTCCGCGGCGGCCGGTGATCGAGCTGGTGCGGGCGCTGCGGGCGGTGCTGCCCGAGGGCGTGATCCCGCGGCGGTACGAGCACGTCGAGGAGTTCCCGTTGAATTCCAACCGGAAGATCGACCGGAAGACGCTCGCCGCGCGGGCCGCGGAGCTGCTGAGTCCGGTCCCCGCCTAGTCGTTCGTGAAGGGGCTCCTTGAGGGAATTCGGATTCCCTCAAGGAGCCCTTCGTGTTGTCCGGGTCGGACCGGCAGAGTGCCAGCTAGGGGCCGTTAGGGGTGTGGATCACCGGCTGCGCGCGGATAACTTTCTCCGACGTCGGGGAGCGATCCCGCGCAGGCACGGTGATTCTACGAATCCTTTCGGGAGTGGCAGTCGTGAACGAATCCGGTTCTCTCGTCCATGCCCTGCTCGACGCGGCGGCGGCCAGTGCGCCGGACGCCGCCGCGGTGCGCGACCGGGCGGGGGTGTGGACGTATGCCGAGCTGGCCGCTTGGAGTCACGCGGTGGAGGCGGTCCTCGCGCGGCGCGGGGTCGGGCGCGGCGATCGCGTCGTGGTGCAGTTGCCGACGGACCGGGCGCTGGTCGCGCTCTTCCACGGGACTTCCCGCCGGGGCGCGGTGTTCGTGCCGATCAACCCGGCGATGAAGCAGTTCCACTTCGATTCCGTCGTCGAGAACGCCGAGCCGGTGCTGATTCTCCAGCCGGACGAGTTCGCTCCACTGTGGACGGAAGTCGAAGAAGCTCACCGCGAGCAGACCCGTGTCGAGCCGACTGAGGTCGACCTGGACGACGTAGCGGTGCTCGTGTACACCTCCGGCAGCACGGCCGCGCCCAAGGGCGTCATCGGGCCGCACCGGCAGGTGACCTTCGCGGCGGGCGCGATCCAGGCGGTGCTCGGCTACCGCCAGGACGACGTCGTCTTCTGCCGGTTTCCGATGTCCTGGGACTACGGCCTGTACAAAGTTCTCCTCTCGACGCTCGGCCGCAGCGAGATTGTGCTCGCCGACGCCGAATCCGATCTTCGCCTGCTGCAACGGATGCGCGAGGTCGGCGCGACGGTCGTCCCGATCGTGCCTTCGCTCGCCACGATGATCGCCACCCTCGCCGAGCGGGAGCAGGGCGAATCGGCTCCGGTGCGGCTGTTCACCAACACCGGTGCGGCGCTGCCGGATTCGACGATCGCGAAGCTCCGCGCTGCTTTCCCCGGCGTCCGCGTGGTCCGCCAGTTCGGGCAGACCGAGTGCAAGCGGATCACCGTCATGCCGCCCGAGGAGGACACCGAGCGTCCGGGTTCGTCGGGCCTTCCGCTGCCCGGCACGACCGTGCACATCCTCTCTGCCGACGGAACTCCGTTGCCCGCCGGGGAAATCGGCGAGATCGTGGCCGCCGGGCCGCACGTGATGCCCGGCTACTGGCGCGCCCCGGAGCTGTCCGCGCGAGCGTTCCGCCGCGACGAGGCCACCGGCGAGCTCCGCCTGCACACCGGCGACTACGGCCGGCTCGACGAGGACGGCTATCTCTACTTCGAGGGCCGCCGCGACGACATGTTCAAGCGCAAGGGAATCCGGATGTCCACGTTGGAGATCGAAGCGGCCGCGATGGACATCCCCGGCGTGCGCGCGGCGGGCGCGATCCCGCCGAGCGAGACCCGTGACCTGGCGATCTGCGTGGAGAGCGACCTGCCGCCGACCACGGTGCTCAAGGAACTGGCGCAGCGGCTCGAGCCGCAGAAGGTGCCCGCGCTGTGCCACGTCGTGGACGAGTTCCCGCTCACCGCGCACGGCAAGAACGCGACGAAGGAACTCGCCCTGCTGGTGGAAGGTGCCCGCAAATGAGCAAGTACGACGAGCTGGCCGCACGGTTCGGCACGCCGGCTTACGTGTACGACCTTGACGTGACCGCGCAGTCGCGCGATCAGCTGTTCGGCCTGCTGCCGGAGGGCTTCGCGGTCTACTACGCGCTGAAAGCCAACCCGCATCCGGAGATCGCCCGCGAACTCCGCGAGGGCGGCTGCCGCGCGGAGATCAGCTCGACCGGCGAGCTGGCCAACGCGCTGACCGCCGGGTTCGCGCCGGAGGACATCCTCTACACCGGCCCGGGCAAGACCGACGGCGAACTGGATGCGGCGATCACCGCGGGCGTCCGGCTGTTCTCCGTGGAATCGCTGACTGACCTGCAGCACGTCGGTGCGGCGGCGGAGCGCCAGGACACCGTCGCGCGGTGCCTGCTGCGGATCAACACCACGCAGGGCAGTGCGTCGACCGGGATCCGGATGATGGGCCGCCCGTCGCAGTTCGGCGTCGACGCCGAGACCTTGCCCGAGCTGATGCCGCTGTTCAAGGCGGTCGCCGGGGCGAAGATCGTCGGCGCGCACTTCTTCACCATGAGCAACGCCCAGGACGAGGACGCGCTGCTCGGCGAGTACGAGTTCGTGCTGCAATCGGCCGCGCAGCTGCGTCAGGAGACGGGGCTGCCGCTGGAACTGCTCGACATCGGCGGCGGGTTCTCGTCGCCGTACGCGGTTCCCGGCGAGCGCACCGACTATCCGAAGCTGCGCAACGGTTTGGAGCAGCTTCTCGACCTCTACCTGCCCGAATGGCGCGGCGGCGAGGTCGAGCTGGCCTGCGAATCCGGCCGTTACCTGTCCGGCACGTGCGGGACGCTCCTGGCCGGGGTCGTGAACGTGAAGGAGAGCCGGGGCCACCGGTTCGTCATTCTCGACGCCGGGATCAACGTGGTCGGCGGGCTTTCCGGGATCGGTCGCCTGCTGCCCGCCGCGGTCGGTGTCGACCAGGTCGGAGACAACCCGGGGCAGCTCGTCGGTCCACTGTGTACTCCCGGGGACTCGCTTTCGAAGGACGCGAAGCTGCCCGAGCTGTCCGCTGGAGATCTGCTGACCGTGCCGAATGTCGGTGCGTACGGCGTCACCGCGAGCCTGATCAGCTTCCTCGGCCGCCCCGCGCCCACCGAAGTCGTGGTCCGCGGCGACGAGGTCATCTCGGTGTCGCGATTGGATTACCAGCGAGCTTATGAGGTGTCGCCATGAGCGAGGAAGTCCACGCGTACAGCGGCAGCGTCATCGAAGAACCCGCCGGGCGCACGGTGATCGTGAGCAGCATGGCGTCGGACTCGCACACCTGGAATCTGGTCTACCTCGAACTTCTCGTGGCGGAACTCGGCTTCGAGGTCGTGAACCTCGGTGCGTGCGTGCCGGACGAGCTGCTCGAGTCCGAATGCGTCAGCCGCCGTCCGGCGATGCTGGTGCTGAGCAGCGTCAACGGGCACGGTTACCAGGACGGGCTGCGGGTCGTGCAGCGGCTTCGCGCACAGCCGGAGCTGCGCCGGCTTCCGATCGTCATCGGCGGCAAGCTCGGCACCGGCGGTCCGCTTTCGGACGAGCAGACCGCGGAACTGCTGTTCGCCGGGTTCGACGGAGTCTTCGACGAGCAGAACGCCGCCGCCTTCCGGCATTTCGCGGCCACGCTTCCCGGCGGCGTCAGCCAGTTGGAGGAGGCGTGAGCTTCGAGCGGTTCGTCGCGCAGCGGCACGCGGCCGGGGAACTGGTCGTGCAGCCGCGCATGGGTTTCGACAGCCCGGCTGCGATGCGCGCCGGTCTGGTCGCGACGAAACAGGCGAACGCCGCGACCGTCGGCACGCTCACGCTCGACAGCTACACCCGCGTCCGCGACACCGATTCCGCGGCACACGCGTTGCGCAACGGAATCCCGCTCAATGGCTACCCGATCGTCAACCATCCGCCCGAGGTGACCCGGGCGATGCTCGACGGCCTCGAGGGCCCGGACTTCCCGGTGCAGGTCCGGCACGGTTCGGCGCGGCCGGTGGACATCTTCCGCGCGATGATCGCCGCCGGCCTGCACGCCACCGAGGGCGGACCGATTTCCTACTGCCTGCCGTACAGCCGTACGCCGCTCGACGAGTCCGTGCGGAATTGGGCGTATTGCTGCGATCTGCTGGTCGACGCCGAACATCCGGGCGGCCGTCCGCATCTGGAGACGTTCGGCGGCTGCATGCTCGGACAGCTGTGTCCGCCGAGCGAGCTGGTGGCGATCAGCGTCCTGGAGGCGTTGTTCTTCTACCGCAAGGGCCTGCGCAGCATCTCGGTGAGCTACGCGCAGCAGACGAATCTGCACCAGGACCGCGAAGCCGTCGCCGCGCTGCGCCGGTTGTGCGCCGAGCTGTTGCCGGAAGCGACCTGGCACGTGGTGATCTACGCGTACATGGGCCTCTTCCCGCGCACGCCCGACGGCGCGATGCTGTTGCTGGGCAAGGCCGCTGAGCTGGCGATGAGCACCGATTCGGAGCGGTTGATCGTGAAGACCGCCGCCGAAGCGCACCGCATCCCGACCGTCGCGGAGAACGTCACCGCGCTCGAACACGCGGCTGCGTCGGCGAGGGGGATCAAAGCCATTGTGGACGAGGACAACCAGGTCTACCGCGAGGCCTACGCCCTGGTCGACGCGGTGCTGAACAGTCATGCCGATCTCGACCGCGCGCTCGTGGTCGCCTTCAAACGCGGTCTGCTCGACGTGCCGTACTGCCTGCATCCGGACAACGCGGGACAGGCGCGCAGCACGCTCGACGCGGACGGCAGGCTCGGCTGGTCCGAGCTCGGTTCGCTGCCGTTGCGCGGGATCGCCGAACGCGCGCCGAGCGGCCGGATCACCTCGTCGACACTGATGTCGGCGCTTTCCTACGTCCAGCACACCCATGACACCCAGGCATTGGAGCAGCCGATGACCGCGATCGGAGGGGAACCGCGATGAGCACTCGCCGGACTGTCCGGGCGTATCCGTTCGACATGCACGAGACGTCCGTTTCCGAGACCTACCACCAGTTGCAGCGCGACGAGCCGATGAGCCGGGTCCAGATGCCGTTCGGCGAACAGGCTTGGCTGGCGACGAAGTACGCCGACGTCAAGCTGGTGACCGCCGACCCGCGGTTCAGCCGCGAACTGGCACAGGGTCTCGACCAGCCGCGGATGCGTCGCCAGCAGATGGGCGACGGCATCATGGGGATGGACCCGCCGGACCACACCCGCCTGCGCCGTCTGGTGATGAAGGCGTTCACCGCGCGCCGGCTGGAGGCGATGCGCGAGAGCGTCCGCACCCTGGTGCACCAGCTGATCGACGAGATGATCGAGAAGGGCGCGCCCGGCGACCTCGTCGAGGACCTCGCACGGCCGCTGCCGGTCACGGTGATCTGCAAGCTGCTCGGCGTGCCGAAGGAAGACCACTCGATCTTCAGCGAGTGGACTCAGGCGCTGGTCGGCGACGCGACGGAGAAGGGCGACGTGCTCGACGTCTACGGCGACAAGCTGGACAACTACGTGGCCCAGTTGGTCGCGCAGCGTCGTGAGGAGCCGACCGACGACCTGCTCGGCGCGCTCGTCTATGCCCGGGACGCCGGTGACAAGCTCACCGAGAACGAGCTGATCGCGATCGCGGGCGCGGGGTTGCTTACCGGTGGCGTGGAGACGGTTTCCACGGCGCTGCCGAGCTTCATCTTCACCCTGCTGACCCAACCGGAATTGCTCGCGCAACTGCGGGCGCAGCCGGAGATCATGCCGACCGCGGTGGAAGAACTGCTGCGGTGGGTGCCGATCAACACCGCCGCGATGTTCGCGCGTTACGCCACCGAGGACATCCGGATCGGCGACGTCGTGGTGCGGACGGGCGACCCGGTGCTGCCCGCGCTGCACGCGGCGAACCGCGACCCGGAGGTCTTCGCGAACCCGGACGTCATCGACCTGACCCGCAGCCCGAACCCGCACGTCGCGTTCGGGCACGGCCCGCACCACTGCATCGGCGCGCAGCTGGCGCGGCTCGAACTGCAGGAGGGGCTGAAAGCGATTCTGGAGCGGTTCCCGGAATTGCGGCTCGCGGACGGGCGCGAGGGCGTGAAATGGGAGTACGGGGTGATCGTGCGCGGCCCGTCGCTGCTGCGCGTCGCCTGGTGATTTCCCGCCCCTAACAACGTTTTCTGGGGATCCGGCGCGGCCCGAGTCCGGCCTACGATCCGATCGACGACCCATGAATGCTGCCTGGCTACCGCGGTGGAGTGCGCAATGCGTGAGAGTGACAAGAATCGGGAATCCGGCTTCGCGGAGCGGCTGACGCTTCTGCCGCCGGCGGACCGCGCGGGGTTCCTCGCCGACGTGGTCCACGACGCGACGCGGGCGGCGCTGCAGGCCGCGCTGCCTGAGGTTCCGGCCGTCCTCGACCCGGAGAAAGCGTTCTCCGACCACGGTTTCGACTCGCTCGCGGCGGTGGAGCTGCACGCGCAGCTGACCGACGCGACCGGGCTCGAACTGCCGGTGACGCTGGCCTTCGACTATCCGACCCCGGCCGCGGTCGCCCGGTTCCTGCACGCCGAGGTGTTCGGCGCGGAGGAGTCCGTCGCGGCGCTGGCCGGCGGTGCGGCGGACGACGAACCGGTCGCCATCGTCGGCATCGGCTGCCGCTACCCGGGCGGCGCGGTGTCGCCGGAAGCGTTGTGGCAGCTGGTCGCCGACGAGGTGCACACGATCTCCGGCTTCCCGACCGACCGCGGCTGGGACCTCGACAGCCTGTATGACCCGGACCCCGACAAGCCGGGCAGCAGCTACGTCACCTCCGGCGGATTCCTGCCCGGCGCCGGGGACTTCGACGCCGGGTTCTTCGGCATCGCGCCGCGCGAAGCGTCCGCGATGGACCCGCAGCAGCGGCTCGTGCTGGAGACCGCGTGGGAAGCGTTGGAGCGGGCCAAGATCGACCCGTCCGCGCTGCGCGGCACCCCGGCGGGCGTGTACATCGGCGCGGAGGCGCAGGAGTACGGACCGCGGCTGCACGAAGCTCCCGACGGTCTCGACGGCTACATGCTCACCGGCAACGCGCCCAGCGTCGTCTCCGGTCGGGTCGCTTACGCGCTCGGTCTGGAAGGGCCGACGTTGACCGTCGACACTGCTTGCTCCGGTTCGCTGGTCGCGCTGCACTTGGCGGTGCAGGCGTTGCGGCGCGGGGAAACTCAGCTCGCGCTGGCCGGTGGTGTCGCGGTGATGGGCGCGCCGGGCACGTTCACGGCCTTCAGCCGTCAGCGTGGTCTCGCGGAAGACGGCCGGTGCAAGGCTTTCGCGGCCGCCGCGGACGGCACTGGGTTCGCCGAAGGTGTCGGTGTCCTGGTGCTGGAACGGCTTTCCGACGCAGTCGCGAATGGACACACGGTGCTCGCCGTGGTCCGCGGGTCGGCGATCAACTCCGATGGCGCGTCGAACGGCCTTACCGCGCCGAACGGTCCGTCGCAGCAGCGAGTGATCAAGCGGGCGCTGGCTGACGCTGGTCTGGAAGCGTCCGATGTGGACGCTGTTGAGGCACACGGAACCGGTACCCGGCTCGGCGACCCGATCGAGGCGCAGGCGCTGCTGTCCGCCTACGGTCAGGACCGCGAGACGCCGCTGCTGCTCGGGTCGATCAAGTCGAACATCGGCCACACGCAGGCCGCGGCCGGTGTCGCTGGCGTGATCAAGATGGTCGAGGCGATGCGGCACGGCGTGCTGCCGAAGACGCTGCACGTGGACGAGCCGACGCCGCACGTCGACTGGACCGCGGGTTCCGTCGAGCTGCTGACCGAGCAGCGGGAATGGCCCGCGAGCGAACGTCCGCGCCGCGCTGGCGTTTCGTCGTTCGGCGTCAGCGGGACCAACGCGCACGTCATCATCGAGCAGGCTCCGGCCGTCGAGACCGTGGAAACCACCAGCGATGAGCTGCCGGTCGTGCCGCTCGTTGTCTCGGCACGCAGCGAGGAAGCGCTGAAGGCGCAGGCTGCGGCGCTGGTGTCCACTGTGGAAGCCAGCAATCTGACTGACCTCGGCTTCTCGCTCGCCACCACTCGCGCCGCGCACGACCAGCGCGCCGTGGTCGTTGCGGAGAACGTCGCCGACGCCGTGCGCGGGCTGCAGGCGCTGGCGGCGGGGGAGCAGGACCCGAACGTCGTCCTCGGCGAACGCACTCCGGGCAAGCTCGCGATGCTGTTCACCGGTCAGGGTTCGCAGCGCCTCGCGATGGGGCGTGAGCTGTACCTGGCGTACCCGAAGTTCGCCGAGGTCTTCGACGAGGCCGTCGACCACCTCGACGTGCAGATGGAAACCCCGCTGCGCGACGTCCTCTTCGGCGACAACGCCGAGGAGCTGAACGAGACGCAGTACACGCAATGCGCGCTGTTCGCGGTCGAGGTCGCGCTGGCGCGGCTGCTCGAATCGTGGGGCGTGCGGCCGGACATTCTGCTCGGCCACTCGATCGGCGAACTGGCCGCCGCGCACATCGCGGGCGTGTGGTCGCTCGCCGACGCGTGCCTGGTCGTGGCCGCTCGCGGACGGCTCATGCAGGCCTTGCCGGAAGGTGGCACGATGGTCGCCATCGCGGCGACCGAGGACGAGGTCCAGCCGCTGCTGGGCGACCAGGTCAGCCTGGCCGCGGTGAACGGTCCGACGTCGGTCGTCGTCTCCGGCGAGCGCGAAGCCGTGGAAGCCGTCGTGTCGGTGTTCCGCATGCAGGGCCGCAAGATCAGCGAGCTGCGCGTGTCGCACGCGTTCCACTCGCCGCTGATGGAGCCGATGCTGGCCGAGTTCCGCGAGATCCTCGAGGTGGTCGAGTACGCGGCCCCGGCGATCCCGGTCGTCTCGAACGTGACCGGCCGGATCGCGACCGCCGAGGAACTCTGCTCGCCGGGGTACTGGCTGTGGCACGTCCGCCGCGCGGTGCGCTTCGCCGACGGCGTTCAGGCCCTGGTCGACGCAGGCGTGACGACCGCGATCGAGGTCGGTCCGGACGCCGTGCTGTCCGCGATGGCCGCGGGCACCAGCGACGCCATCGCGTTCACTCCCGCGCAGCGCCGCGACCGGCCCGAAGCCACCACCCTCGCGACCGCGCTCGGCCGCCTGCACACCCGGGGCGTGGCGATCGACTGGACCGCGTACTTCGGCGAGGCGCAGATTGTCGACTTGCCGACGTATGCCTTCCAGCACAAGCACTACTGGCTCACCGCGCCGACCGGCCACGGCGACGCGGCCGACCTCGGCCAGCTGGCTTCCGGGCACCCGCTGCTCGCCGCCGAGATCGGCTTGGCCGGCGACGACGGCCTGGTCCTCACCGGTCGCGTCGCACTCCGGACGCACCCGTGGCTGGCCGACCACGCGATCGCCGGTACCCCGGTCCTGCCGGGTACCGCGTTCGTCGAGATGGCATTGCACGCCGCCGCGCAGGTCGGCTACGGCGTGGTTGACGAGCTGACGCTGCAGGCCCCGCTCGCGCTGCCGGAGACCGGTGGCGTCGCGCTGCAGACGCTGGTCGGCCCGGACGTCGACGGCCGCCGCACGATCGAGTTCCACTCCCGTCCCGACCACGACGCCGACGCGGCCTGGACCCGGCACGCCGTCGGTGTTCTCGCTGCCGGCCCGGTGGTCGAGCCCGCGCCGCGCAGCGAATGGCCGCCCGCCGGTGCCGAAGTGGTCGCGACGAACGAGCTGTACACCGAGCTGGCCGAGCAGGGTTACGGCTATGGCCCGCTGTTCCAGGGCCTGCGCACCGCGTGGAAGCGCGACGACGTCGTGTTCGCCGAGGTCGCGCTGCCCGCGACTGGGCGCGACGCGGCGTTCGGCGTCCACCCGGCGCTGCTCGACGCGGTTCTGCACGCCACCGACTTCGCCCCGGGCGAGGCGCGCGAGCCGGACGAGATCCGGCTGCCGTTCGCGTGGACCGGCGTGCGGCTGCACGCTTCGGGCGCGACCGAGGTCCGGGTGCGGATCACGTCCCCGGCCACCGGCGGCGTCTCGATCGACGTGACGGACGTGGCCGGTACGCCGGTGCTGTCCGTCGAGTCGTTCCGCTCGCGGCCGGTCCGCGAGGCCGACCTCGGCACCCAGGCGCGCGACCTCCTGTACACCGTCGAATGGACCCCGGTCACCGGTGCGGCCGAGCTGCCGTCGCTGGCTTCGCTGGGTTCGATCAGCGGTTTCGACGTTCCGGTGGTCGACTCGCTGGTGTCGCTGGTCGAGGTTCCCGACGTCGTGCTGCTGCCGGTTTCGGTGCCGGGCAACAACATCGCCGCCGCTGCCAAGCAGACCGCGCACCGCGTCCGGACTGTGCTGCAGCAGTGGCTGGAAGGCGACCGCTACGCCGGTGCGCGCTTGGTCGTGCTGACGCGCGGCTCGCTGGCCGACTCCGCCGTCCGCGGGCTGGTGCGTTCGGCGCAGGCTGAGCACCCCGGTCGCGTGGTCCTGGTCGAGGGCACGGCCACGGCGGCGACCCTGGCCACCGCGCTCGGCTCTGGCGAGCCGGAACTGCGCATCGACAGCGACACGGTCTCGGCCGGTCGGATGGTCCGGCTCGTGGCTGAGGCCGGCGAGCCGACCTGGCGTTCGGACGGCACCGTGCTGATTACCGGCGGTACCGGCGGTCTCGGTGCGCAGGTCGCGAAACACCTCGTCACGAAGCACGGCGTCCGCAGCCTGCTGCTGCTCAGCCGTCGCGGGATTGACGCGCCGGGCGCGGCTGAGCTGGTCGAAGAGCTGGCCGAGCTGGGTGCGACCGCGAAGGTGGTCGCCTCGGACGTCAGCAAGAAGCGTTCGCTGTCGGCGGCGATCAAGAAGGCCGAGCACCCGCTGTCGGCCGTCGTGCACACCGCTGGCGTGCTCGACAACGCGATGATCGGCTCGCTGACCGCCGAGCAGCTCGACGCGGTGCTGGCCCCGAAGCTCGACGCGGCGTGGGCGCTGCACGAGCTGACCGCGGAGCTGGACCTGTCGGCCTTCGTCCTGTTCTCCTCCTCGGCGGGGCTCGCCGACGGTGCCGGACAAGCGAACTACGCCGCTGGCAACACCTTCCTCGACGCGCTGGCCGAGCACCGGCACGCCGCCGGTCTGCCCGCGACGTCGCTGGCCTGGGGGCTGTGGGCCCCCGACGCCGGTCAGGCGATCGGCATGGGCTCGACACTGTCCGAAGTGGACCGCAACCGCATCGCGCGGCTGGGGCTGGCTCCGCTGACCGTGTCGGAAAGCCTTGCTGCGCTTGACGCTGCGCTCGGCACCGGTGTTCCGACGGTGGTCCCGACCCGCGTTGACCGCGCTGCCCTGCGGTCGCGTGGCGAGGACGTTCCGGCCGTGCTGCGCGGGCTCGTGCCCGCCGGCCGCCGCCGGATCGCGGTCGCCAGCGGGGAAGTGACACCCGAGCAGCAGTTCGCCGAGCGGTTCGCGCACCTCGCCGAGGCCGACCGCGACCGCGCGCTGCTCGACCTGGTCCGCACGCACGTCGCGGCCGTTCTCGGCCACGACAGCGCGGACGCGATCAGCCCGGCCCGCCCGTTCGGCGAGATCGGCTTCGACTCGCTGGCCGCGGTGGAACTGCGCAACATCCTCGACTCGGTCACCGGCATGCGGCTGCCCGCGACGCTGGTGTTCGACTACCCGACGCCGCGCGCGCTCGCCGAGTACCTGGCGTCGCGGCTCGCCGGGCTGGCTCCGACTCGCACGATCGCTCCGGTGACCACGGTGGACCCGGAGGAACCGATCGCCATCGTCGGCATCGCCTGCCGCTACCCGGGCGGCGTCGAGACGCCGGAAGACCTGTGGCGGCTCGTGTCCGAGGGCGAGGAGGCGCTGTCCGGCTTCCCGGTCGACCGCGGCTGGAACGTCGACTCGCTGTACGACCCGGAGCCTGGCAAGCCCGGCCACTCCTACGTCAAGCACGGCGCCTTCCTGCACGACGCGGCCGAGTTCGACGCGGACTTCTTCGAGATCAGCCCGCGCGAGGCGGCTGCGATGGACCCGCAGCAGCGGCTGCTGCTCGAGGTGTCCTGGGAAGCCTTCGAACGCGCCGGAATCGACCCGGTCGGCCTGCGCGGCAGCGCGACCGGTGTGTTCGCCGGCGTGATGTACCACGACTGGGGCACCCGCCTCGGCACGGTTTCCGACGATATCGCGGGCTACCTCGGCAACGGCAGCCTCGCCAGCGTCGTGTCCGGTCGCGTGTCGTACGCGCTGGGGCTGGAAGGCCCGACGGTCACCGTCGACACCGCGTGCTCGTCGTCGCTGGTCGCGCTGCACTGGGCGGTGCAGGCGCTGCGTCGCGGCGAGTGCACGCTGGCGCTGGCCGGCGGTGTCACCGTGATGTCCACTCCGGACACTTTCATCGACTTCAGCCGTCAGCGCGGGCTTTCCGCCGACGGCCGGTGCAAGGCGTTCGCCGAAGCGGCGGACGGCACCGGCTGGGGCGAAGGCGCGGGCATGCTGCTCGTCGAGCGGCTGTCTGACGCACGTCGCAACGGGCACCCGGTGCTCGCGGTTCTGCGCGGCTCCGCGGTGAACCACGACGGCGCGTCGAACGGCCTTACCGCGCCGAACGGTCCTTCGCAGCAGCGGGTGATCGCCAAGGCGCTGGCTGACGCTGGGCTGCAGCCGTCCGAAGTGGACGCTGTCGAGGGCCACGGCACCGGCACCACACTGGGCGACCCGATCGAGGCCCAGGCACTGCTGGCCACCTACGGGCAGGACCGTTCCGAGGACCAGCCGCTGTGGCTGGGGTCGATCAAGTCCAACATCGGCCACACGCAGGCCGCGGCAGGTGTCGCGGGCATCATCAAGATGGTCATGGCGATGCAGCACGGCCAGTTGCCGCAGACGCTGCACGTCGACCGTCCGTCCACTGTGGTCGATTGGGAGACCGGCGCGGTCCGGCTGCTGACCGAGTCGCGCGAGTGGGACGTTGACCGGCCGCGCCGCGCCGCGGTGTCCTCGTTCGGCATCAGCGGTACGAACGCACACGTCATCCTGGAGCAGGCACCGGCGATTCCCGTCGAGCGGCCTTCGGAGACGCAGACGATCGTTCCGGTCGCGCTGTCCGGCCGGTCCGCCGCCGCGGTGCGCGGGCAGGCGGCGCGGCTGCGTTCTTGGCTGGCTGAAGGCGTTTCCGTCGCGGAGATCGCGCGTTCGCTGGCGGCGACGCGTGCCTCGCTCGAACACCGCGCGGTGGTGGTCGCCGAGACCGCGGGAGAACTCGCCGACGGGCTCGACGCGCTGGCCGGCGGAGACGCGCCGACCGGTCAGGTCGTGGACGGAAAGCTCGCCTTCCTGTTCTCCGGACAGGGCGCGCAGCGAGTCGGCATGGGACGCGAGCTTTACGACGCGTATCCGGCCTTCGCGACCGCCTTCGACGCGGTGTGCGCGGCGATCGATCCGCTGGTCGACGTGCCGCTGCGGGACGTCGTGTTCGGCACCACCGAGCTCGCTGACCGCGGCCTGCTGGACCAGACGCAGTACACCCAGACCGGGCTGTTCGCGGTCGAGGTCGCGCTGTTCCGGCTCGCCGAATCGTGGGGCTTCCGGCCCGACGCGCTCGCCGGGCACTCGATCGGCGAGCTGGCCGCGGCCCACGTCTCGGGCGTGCTTTCCCTTGCGGACGCGGCAAAACTGGTCGCCGCGCGCGGCCGGTTGATGGGTGCGCTAAACGACCGTCGCGGTGCGATGGTCTCGCTCGCCGCGACCGAAGAGGCGGTCCGGGAACTGCTGCGCGGCCACGAGGACGAGGTCAGCATCGCAGCGGTGAATGGTCCGGCCGCCGTGGTCGTCTCGGGCGACGCGGACGTGGTCGCCGAGATCGAGCGAGCCGCTGGCGATGTCCAAACGCGACGGTTGCGCGTGAGTCACGCATTCCACTCGCCGTTGATGACGCCGATGCTCGACGAGTTCCGCGAGATCACCGCCGGGCTGGCCTACGAGGCACCGAAGATCCCGATTGTCTCGACGGTCACCGGGAAACTCGCCACCGACGACGAGCTGCGTTCGCCGGAGTACTGGGTCAACCATGTCCGCGAGACGGTCCGATTCGGTGCTGCGGTGACGACTCTGGCGGAGAGCGGCGTCCAGACGTTCCTGGAGATCGGGCCGGACAGCGTGCTGTCCGCGCTCGGCCAGCAGAGCGTCGACGCGGAGTTTGTCCCGTTTGGACGGCGCGACCAGGACGAGGTGCGCACCGCGCTCACCGCGGCCGGTCGCCTGCATATCCGCGGCGCGGTGAAGCTCGGCCCGCTGCTGGGCGACGGCCCGGTCCGGCTCGACCTGCCGACGTATGCCTTCCAGCACAAGCGTTACTGGCTCGACGCGACACCGTCCGGCGATGTCACTTCGGTCGGTCAGCAGCCGCTGGCGCACCCGATGCTGGGTGCCGTCGTGGCACTGTCCGGTTCGGACACCACTGTCCTCACTGGACGGTTGTCCGCCTCGTCGGTGCCATGGGTTGCCGACCACGTGGTGAAGGGCGCGATCCTGGTGCCCGGCACCGGATTCGTCGAGCTCGCGGTCGCCGCCGGCGACCAGGTGGGCCACCCGACGGTGGAGGAGCTGACGCTGCAAGCGCCGCTCATCCTGTCTCCGGACGGCGCGGTCGCGCTGCAGGTCGTGGTCGGCCCCGCGAACGGCGACCGCCGCCCGGTCACCGTGTTCTCCCGCCCGGTCGAATCGGACGGCGACTGGACCCAGCACGCGCTGGGCACGCTGTCCGCGACTGCCCGGCCGGAACCCGCTGGCCTCACCGAATGGCCGCCGGCGGGCGCGACTCCGATCCCGGTCGAGGGCGCGTACGAGCGGCTCAACGAGCGCGGTTACGGCTACGGCCCGGCGTTCCAGGGGCTCACCGCCGCGTGGCGACGGGGCAACGAGGTGTTCGCCGAGGTCACGCTGCCGGAACCGGCCGCGTCCACGGCGGGTTCCTACGGCCTGCACCCGGCGCTGCTCGACACCGCGATGCACGCCGACCTGCTCGGCGACCCGAGCGGTTCGACGCTGCTTCCGTTCGTCTGGAACGGCGTCACGCTGCACGCGGTCGGCGCTTCGGTGCTGCGGGTGCGGATCGTGCGGCTGGACGGCGACGAACTGTCCTCGATCGAGGTCGCGGACGGCGAAGGCAACCCGGTCGCTTCGGTGGAATCGCTCGTCTCGCGGCCGGTGCGGACTGAACTGGCCGCGCAGGCGGAGACCATGGACGGTTCGCTGCTCAAGATCGGCTGGCAGTCCGTGCCGGTCCCGGCCGCGGAGCCGGGCGACGTCGTCGCGATCGGCCGTGGCCGAGTCGGCGTGGCTGCTACTTACAGCGGGTTCGCGGACCTGCTCGGAGCGGTGGACCGCGGCGAGCCGGTGCCCGGTCTCGTGACGCTCTCGGTGCCTGCCGCGGAGGGTGCGGTGCCGGAAGCGGCCCGGGCCAACGCGACCTGGCTGCTCGCCGAGATTCAGGCGTGGCTGGCCGAAGCGCGGCTGACCGACACGAAGCTCGCCGTCATCACGCAGTCGGCGGTCTCGGCGGGTGAGTCCACTGTGGACGTCACCCAGGGGCTGCTGTGGGGCCTCACCCGGGCGGCGCAAGCCGAGCACCCCGGACGCGTGTTCCTGATCGACGCGGACGCGGAGACGAAGGTCGAGACGATCGCCGCGGTGGTCGCCTCGGGTGAGCCGGAGTCGGCGATTCGCGCTGGCTCGGTGCTCGCTCCGCGCTACACCCGCACCGAATCGACCGGCACCACGGCGTGGGACGGCACCGTCCTGATCACCGGTGGCACCGGCGGTCTCGGCAGCCTGCTGGCGCGCTACCTGGTGGCCGAGCACGGGGTGCAGAGCCTGGTGCTCACCAGCCGTCGCGGGCTTGACGCACCGGGTGCCGCGCAGCTGGCCGAAGAGCTGACCGACCTGGGTGCGACCGTCCAGGTGGCGGCCTGCGACGTTGCTGACCGCGAGGCGGTCGAGCAGCTGATCAACGGCCTGCCGGACCTCGGCGCGGTGGTGCACGCCGCCGGTACCGCCGACAGCGGCGTCTTCGACTCGCTCACCGCGGAGCAGCTTGCCGCGGTGCTGCGGCCGAAGGTCGACGCGGCCTGGCACCTGCACGAGCTGACCGCCGACCGGCAACTGTCCGCGTTCGTCATGTTCTCCTCGGCAGGCGGCCAGGTGCTGCCGGCCGGGCAGGCGAACTACGCGGCGGCCAACGCGTTCCTCGACGGGCTCGCCGAACACCGGCGCGCGGCCGGGCTTCCGGCCACCGCGCTGGCCTGGGGCTTGTGGGCGGAGAACACCGGACTCGGCGGCGACCTCGCCGAAGCCGACCTCGCCCGGATGGCCCGCCTCGGCCTGCCCGCGGTGACCGCCGAGCAGGGGCTCGCCCTGTTCGACGCCGCCGTGGCCACCGAAGACGCGGTCATCGCGCCGCTTCGCGTGGACGTCCCGGCACTGCGGGCGCGCACCGACGAACTGCCCGCGCTGCTGCGTGGTTTCGTGCCGCCGAAGGCGCGTCGCGTGGCGAAGGCGGCCAAGGCGGCGGACAACCCGCTCGCCGACGAACTGGCCGCGCTGGTCGAAAGCGAACGGGACCGGGTGCTGCTCGACCTCGTCCGCACGCAGGTGGCCACCGTGCTCGGCTACGCGGACAAGTCCGAAGTGGACGGAACACGGGCGTTCAAGGAGCTGGGCTTCGACTCGCTCGCCGCGGTCGAACTCCGCAACTTGCTCGGCACCGCGACCGGCCTCACGCTGCCCGCGACGCTGATCTTCGACCACCCGACCGCCAAGGCCGTCGCGGACTTCGTCAAGGGCAAGCTCCTCGGCGCGGTCGCGAAGACCCCGGCGCCGACGGCCCGGACGAACGCGTCGATGCAGGAACCGATCGCGATCGTCGGCATGGCCTGCCGCTACCCCGGCGGCGTCCGGTCGCCGGAGGACCTGTGGCAGCTGCTGGTCGACGAGGTCGACGCGGTCTCCGGCTTCCCGACCAACCGCGGCTGGGACATCGAAGGCATCTACGACCCGGAACGCGGCAAACGCGGCAAGACCTATGCCAACCAGGGCGGCTTCCTGCACGACGCGGCGGAGTTCGACCCGGCGTTCTTCGGCATCGGACCGCGCGAGGCGATGGCGATGGACCCGCAGCAGCGGCTCCTGCTGGAAACCGCGTGGGAGGCCATCGAGCGCGCCGGGATCGACCCGACCGTGCTGCGCGGCAGCCTGACCGGCGTCTTCACCGGCGCGATGTACGACGACTACGGCAGCCGCGCCCCGGGCGCTCCGGCCGACGTCGCCGCCTACATCCCGAACGGCAGCTCCGGTGCGGTCGTCTCGGGCCGCATCTCCTACCTGCTCGGCCTCGAGGGCCCGAGCATGACTGTCGACACCGCGTGCTCGTCCTCGCTGGTCACGCTGCACCTCGCGGTGCAGGCGCTGCGGGCGGGGGAGTGCGGACTGGCGCTCGCCGGCGGTGTCACGGTGCTGTCGCAGTCGGATCTGTTTGTCGACTCCAGTCGCCAGGGCGTGCTCTCGCCCAACGGACGGTCGAAGTCGTTCTCCGCGGCTTCCGACGGTGTCGGCTGGGCTGAGGGCGCGGGTCTGCTCCTGCTGGAGCGGCTGTCCGACGCACAGCGCAACGGCCACGAGGTGCTCGCGGTGGTCCGCTCCAGCGCGGTCAACCAGGACGGTGCGTCCAACGGCCTGACCGCTCCGAACGGCCCGTCGCAGGAACGCGTGATCCACGCGGCCCTCGCCGCCGGTGGCCTGCAGCCGTCCGATGTGGACGCTGTCGAGGCGCACGGTTCGGGCACGAAGCTGGGCGACCCGATCGAGGCGCAGGCGCTCCTGGCCACCTACGGCCAGGACCGCGACCGGCCGCTGTACCTGGGTTCGGTGAAGTCGAACATCGGACACGCGCAAGCGTCCGGTGGTGCGGCTGGCGTGATGAAGGTCGTGCAGGCGTTGCGGCACAACATGTTGCCGAAGACGATGCACGTCGACGCGCCGTCGCCGGTCGTCGACTGGACCACGGGCAACATCGAGCTGCTCACCGAACCGCGGCCGTGGGTGCGCAACGGTCACCCGCGTCGCGCCGGCGTCTCGTCGTTCGGTATCAGCGGCACCAACGCGCACATCATCATCGAGGAGGCGCCGCCCGCTCCGGCCGCCGAAACCCGGCGCACCGCACCGGAACTTCCGGCGATCCCGTTGCCGCTGGCCGGTTCAGTCGCGTCGGCGCTCGCCGACCAGGCCGCCCGGCTGGCCGCGCACCTGCGGGCCAACCCGGACGTCAGCCTGACCGACATCGGCTACTCGCTGGCCACCGGTCGCGCCGCGCTCGACCACCGCGCGGTGGTCCTGGCGGCCGACCGTGAAGCGGCCCTGAAGGCGCTCGACGGACTGGCCGACGGCCGCACCCCGGCGGGCACCGTGGCCGGAACGGTCAGCGCGGCCGACCTGACGGCGTTCCTGTTCACCGGACAGGGTGCGCAACAGCCGGGCATGGGACGCGGGCTGTACGAGGCGTTCCCGGCCTTCGCCGGAGCGTTCGACGAGATCTGCGGACTCTTCGACGCCGAGCTGGAAACCCCGCTCAAGCAGGTGATCTGGGAAGACTCGCCGCTGCTCAACCAGACCGCGTACACGCAATGCGCGCTGTTCGCGATCGAGGTCGCGCTGTACCGGCTGGTCGAGTCCTGGGGTGTGACGCCGGATTACGTCGCCGGGCACTCGATCGGCGAACTCGCCGCGGCACACGTCTCCGGAGTGTTCTCGCTGGCCGATGCTTGCTCGCTGGTCGCTGCTCGCGGCCGGCTCATGCAGGCGCTGCCGGCCGGCGGCACGATGGCGGCGATCGCGGCCACCGAGGACGAGGTGCGCGCTTCGCTGCCTGACGGGGTCGACATCGCGGCGGTGAACGGGCCGCGGTCGGTGGTCATCTCGGGTCCGGAAGCGGACGTGCTTGCCGCCATGGCGACCTTCTCCGACGCTGGTCGCCGGACGAAGCAGCTGGTCGTGTCGCACGCGTTCCACTCGTCGCTGATGGAGCCGATGCTGGCCGAGTTCTCGGTGGTGGCGGAGAAGCTCACTTACTCCGCGCCGTCGATCCCGGTGGTGTCGAACGTGACCGGCAAGATCGCGACCGCCGCCGAGTTGTGCTCGCCGCAGTACTGGGTGGGCCATGTGCGGGAGGCCGTTCGGTTCGCCGACGGGGTCAGCACGTTGCTCGCCTCGGGCGTGACCCGGTTCGTGGAGCTGGGTCCGGACGCGGTGCTCACCGGAATGGCCCGCGAATGCGACACCGCGGTCGCCGACCGGCCGGACCGGGTCGTCCAGGTGCCCGCGATGCGCCGCGGGCGGGCCGAGGTGCCGACCGTGTTCACCGCGCTGGCCACGCTGTTCTCCCGGGGCGCGAAGATCGACTGGAAGGCGCTGTTCGCCGGCCAGGGTGCGTCCACTGTGGACTTGCCGACCTACGCGTTCCAGAACAAGTCGTACTGGCTCGACGCGACTAAGCCGACCGGCGACGTCACCACTTTGGGCGCCCAGTCCGCCGGACACCCCCTGCTGGGTGCGCTGGTGGAACTGCCCGACGGCGGCGCGGTGCTGACCGGACGGCTGTCGGTCGCGACGCAGCCGTGGCTCGCCGACCACGTGGTGATGGGGCGGACGATGCTGCCCGGCACCGCGTACGTCGAGCTGGCGATGCACGCCGGCGACCAGGTCGGTTGCGACCTGCTGGAGGAGCTGACGCAGCAGGCACCGTTGCTGCTGCCTGAGGACGGGGTCGACCTGCGCGTGGTCATCAGCGCGCCGGACGGCAGCGGTCGCCGGGAGCTGTCGGTGCACTCGCGGACCGAGGCGGGCTGGGTTCAGCACGCGGCGGGCACGCTGGCCAATGGCGTGGCTGCGGAATTCTCGCTGAGCGAGTGGCCGCCGTCCGGTGCCGAATCGGTTGACCTGACCGGGTTGTACGACGACCTGGCCGACCTCGGCTTCGGTTACGGGCCGACGTTCCGCAACCTGCGGGCGATCTGGCTGCGCGAAGGCGAGGTGTATGCCGAGGTCGCGCTGGCGGAAGGCACCGTGGCGAACGACTTCGGCCTCCACCCGGGCCTGCTCGACTCGGCGCTCGGCGCGACGGACTTCCTGATCCCGGGCGGTCCGAAGGCGTTGACCGAGACGACGATCCCGTTCGCGTGGAACTCGGTGTCGCTGCAGGCCAGCGGCGCGACCGCGCTGCGGGTACGGGTACGGAAGACCGAGAGCGGTTCGTCGCTCGACCTGGCTGACGCCGCTGGTGCTCCGGTCGCGCAGATCGTTTCGCTGGTCACGCGGCCGGTGTCGGAAGGCCAGCTCGGCACGAAGGTGCCGGACTCGCTGTACCGGATCGAATGGCAGCCCGCTTCGGGCGTGCGGCTGGTGCCCTCGCTGGACGGCTGGGCTGTGCTCGGCACCGACGATCTCGGCCTGGGCGTGCCGCTGAAGGCCGAGCCGGTCGACGCGGAGGTGCTGGTGCTGCCGGTCGGCTCCGGTACCGGTTCTGTTCCGGCGCAGGTGCACCAGATCGTGCAGGACACGTTGCGGCACTTGCAGAACTGGCTGTCGATCGGGGACGGCAAGCTGGTCGTGGTCACTCGCGACGAGCTGGTGCAGGCTCCGGTCTGGGGCTTGGTGCGGGCCGCGCAGGCGGAAAACCCGGGCCGGATCCAGATCGTGGACCTCGACGCTTCGCCTGCGTCGGCCCGGGCGCTGCCCGCGGTCGTGGCCTCCGGCGAACCCGAAGCCCGGTTGCGGAACGGCGAGGTGCGTGTGCCGCGGCTGACCCGGGTCACTGAGGTTGGCGAGCCAGTCGAATGGGACCCGAACGGCACGGTGCTGATCACCGGCGGCGCGGGCCTGCTCGGCGGACTGCTGGCCCGGCACCTGGTCGCACGCGGTGCCCGTGACCTGGTCCTGACCAGCCGCCGCGGTCTCGACGCGGCGGGTGCGCGGGAACTGGTCGACGAACTGGCCGGCGAGGGCGCGAAGGTGACGGTCGCCGCGTGCGACGTCACTGACCGGGACGCACTGGCGAAGCTGCTCGACACGCTGCCGCGGCTGACCGCCGTGGTGCACGCGGCCGGGCAGATGGACAGCGCGGTGCTGAGTGCCTTGACGCCGGAACAGGTCGAGAACGTGTTGCGGCCCAAGGTCGACGCGGCCTGGAACCTGCACGAGCTGACGGCAACTCGGGACCTGGCGGCGTTCGTCCTGTACTCCTCAGCGGGCGGTCTGCTGCTCGCTGCCGGACAGGCGAACTACGCGGCGGGCAACGTGTTCCTGGACGCGCTGGCCGAGCACCGGTCTTCCCTCGGCCTCCCGGCGACGTCGCTCGCGTGGGGCCCGTGGGAAGGCACCGACGGCGAAGTGGACCTGGCACACATCGCCCGGTCCGGGGTCGCGGAACTGTCGGCGGCTGAGGGGCTGGAACTGTTCGATGCCGCCTTGGCTGCTTCGTCGGCGGCATTGGTGCCGGTGAAGCTCGACCTCAAGGACGCGGACCGCGCGTCGGCCCTGCTGAAGGGCCTCGCCACTGCCGCCCCGCGGCGGGCAGCGGTTGCGTCGTCGGTGTCGGCACAGCCGGAGGCCGGGTTCGCTGACAAGCTCGCCACGCTCCCAACGGACGAGCGAGACTCGGCGGCGCTGGAGTTGGTGCGCGAACACACGGCGGCGGTTCTCGGGTATGACGACGCTTCAGCGGTCGGGGTTGAGAAGGGCTTCACCGACTTGGGCATCGATTCGCTAGCCGCGCTGGAGCTCCGCAACCGGCTCGGTGCCGCGACTGGTCTGCGGCTGCCTGCGACGTTGATCTTCGACTACCCGAGTCCGTTGCCGCTGGCTCGGCATCTGTTGGAGGAGCTGGCACCTGCTGCTGCGGAGGAGGTCGTCGAAGAACTGAACGGTACTGATGAGGCGGCGGCTGCGGTTGCTTCGATGGATCTGGCCGATCTGGTCCGGTCTGCGATGGGTGGTGCTGAGGAGTCGGGTGAGTCTCAGTGATCGGTAGGTGTGCTTCTTTGGTTGGACCGGTTGTCGCCTTGCGGTGGCTGGTTGGGGCGGATAGCTAACGGTTCTGTGTGGGCAGTTAGTGCTGGGTGTCTGGCAGCCCGTGTCGATCGCGATGATCGGCGCGGGCTGCTGGCGTTCCTGGCGGGGTGCGACTCGCCTGGTCTGGCCCGACCTGGCTCGCCCTGCCTGGCCCACTCGAACGAAGGCGGTTTCCTTTGCGCGGCGCTCGATTCCGAGCCGGAGTTCTTCGGCATCAGCGAGCGTGCGCCGGATCCAGCCATTCTCCGACGGGCAACACGTGTGGACGTCGTCCGGCGTACGTGCGGAACTCGTTCTACGGGTCGGAAACCTCGACGTAGCCCGCGACTTGTCCGTCTGCTCCGCTCGTAATGCATTGGGACCGCATACTGGGCGTCGAGGATTTCCGCAGCGGCCTGCCTTGGGTCCATCGCGGCGGGCAGCGGGCTCGGCGGCTGGAGGTGCAGCGCGTCGACCACCGCGTCGTTGGCGGGCAGGAACGCCGCGTCGAATGGGCTGAACCGGCGTGCGATGAGCCACCAGAAACCGTGGAACATCGTGTCGCCGCCGTGGAAAACGCGTTGTCCGTCGGCTTCGACTGCCCGGTTCAGCTGCGGGTCGCCCAATCCGTCGATCGTGGGGAGCGCGGTGACGGGGAACGGCTGCGTGCGGTCTGCACCAACTCGGCGGCCTATCTGGAAGAACCGCTGCTTCCCGGTGGCTGCCTGATGACTGCGGCGCTCACCGAGTACGGCGGCCGTCCCGGCCGCGGGCCCGCGATGCGGTGGCCGAGGTGTGGTCGCGCTGGCGGGAACAGCTGCGCGCCGACTTGATCGCGGCGGTGGCGAGCGGTGGGCTGCCGGGCGGGTTCGATGTCGATGAGGCGCTGCTCGAGATGGTCGGCGCCGGGCTGGCGTTGAACGCTGCCATGCAGCTCCAGCACGACCGGGCGGCTGCGGGCCGGGCGCGCCGTGTGATTGAACGGGCTCTCGACCAGTCCTGACTGGCTGGCCGTTCGCTTCGGGGATGTGACCGCGTTCCAGCTGTCGGGCTAGTCCGGGGTTTCCCGGTGCCGGGGCGTGCTGGGGTGCTTCGGTCGAGTGCGTCGCGTGGTGCGTTGTGCAAAGCGGCCGAGGGTTTGGTTCGGTCGGAGGGCTGGGGTGCGGATGTCGGCCCAGGCAGGGGAGTGCTGGTGCGGGATCGGTCCGCGGGTGTCACGGGCCGGTTCAGGCCTCGCCGGTTACGACTCGGTGGCCATGCCCAGGGAGCACAGGGAGCCGGCCAGGGCGATCAGGTCGTAGCGGGTGTCGTCTTCGTTCGTGTGCCACAGGGCGGAGAGGGTGCTTGCTGCCCGGTCGACGTCGCCGTTGTGCTGTTTCAGGGCGATCCACATCGCGGCGGCTACCGGCTCGCACTCGATGTGGCGGTGGGAGGTGCGGCAGGTGAGCTCCAGGTGGCCGTTGGAGAGCATGCGCTGGGTGACGCCGGGGGCGGTGGTGATTGCCATCATGATGGCCTCCTGGTTGAGAGGGGGTGTTTCCTTGATGTACCTAGTTTCTCGGAAGGGGGCCGCCGGGACCATGGGGTGTGCTCCTGAAGCTTCCCTGGGGTTTACCCACCCTTATCCCCGGTAGATCACTGGTTGTCAGCGGATCAGGGTTGTGGTGTGCGGGCGCGTCAGGGGCACCCGGGCCTTGGTGGGCGGGTGGGAATGGTGGCTTCATAGCCTCGCGCGCGGGCTCATGCCGTTGCTCGCAAGGGGGTGGGCGGCGGGTTGTGGGCGGTATTGCGGAGCGGTTTCTGCTCCGGATCGAGGAGGGTCGGCGGGATCCAGTGGACGGTGCCGTCGTGGAGGGCGATTTTCCAGCCGCTGTGGTGGAGGAGGCGGTGGTGGCGTTCGCAGCACGAGGCCAGGTTGTCCAGGTCGGTGGGGCCGCCGTGGGCCCAGTGGACGATGTGGTGCGGGGTGGTCCACTTTGGACCGCGGTCGCAGCCGGGGAAGGTGCAGCCGCGGTCGCGGATTGCCAGGGCTCGGCGCTGGGCGTTCGTGGCGGTGCGGGCGGAGCGGCCCAGGTCCAGGACCTGGCCTTCGGTGCCCAGGACCGCGGGGTAGACCTTGGCGTCGCACAGGATTCGGCGCAGGTCGGCGGCGGACAGGACGGATTCGTCTCCTGTCACGACCGTTTTCGCCGTGCCCTGCAGGGTTTCCAAGTCGACCGTCACCGTTGCGACCGCTCGTTCGCCGGCCTTGGCAGGCAGGTCGGGGGTGCGCGCGGCCAGGTCGACGATCGCGGCGAGGGCGTCGCCGTGGCGTTCGGCCGGGGTGCGGGGGTCGGGGGTGTCGGGTGCGGTCGCGGGGTCCGGTGCGGCCAGGGGGACCAGCAGTTGTTCGATCAGGGTGCCGGTTTCGTGGTCTACGTTGCCGCTGAAGCGGAAACGGCCGCTCTGGGTCCACTGCCAGCGGAATTCCCGCCAGGGGCGGGCGGCTTCTTCGGGCCGCGAGTCCGAGTCGGGAACCGAGTCCGGGTCCAGGCCGTGGTCCACGTCAGGGGAGGCGGGATCGCTGTCCCAGTAGATCTTCAGCCGGGTCGCGGCGCGGCGGACGATGCTGGGGTTGGCCTGGGTCGCGAGGGTCACCAGGGTGTCTTCGGCGACGGTGTAGTCCTCGGGGGTCAGCCACCTCGGGGCGGCGGCGAGGAATTCGGCGATGACCGCGGCGTGCTGGGCGGTGATTTCACCCGCGGACAGGGCTTTCCAGGTCAGCGGGAGCGTGCCGGTGGCTTGGGCGAGCCGGGAACGCGCCTCGCGCGGGGTTACGTGCAGGATCGTCGCCAGGTACGACGACGTCGAGGTGTAGCCCTCGGGCAGGGCACCGCGCGAGTGCAGTTCCCGGATGGTCTCCAGTTGCGCGGCGTAGGCGACGTTCTGCTGTCGTTGGGTGGTCAGGAGTCTGGTGGTCAGGTCCCGGTCTGACAATTGCCAGGCGGGGAGCGTCGAAGTCGTGCTCACCCCACAATTCAATCGAACGCGCGTTCGACTACGCTATCGCTCGAAGTGGTCAACCCGTACTGTCGACACAGCGCGTACAAGATCACTTTCCGGAGCCAAAGCCCGGTCCCTGCAGCGGAAATCTGCCACTCGCCTCCAGGTGAAGGCCAGTAGGAGCCAGGGCAAAGGCGACGCTTGGTAATCGTGATCACCTGATTGAGTGACTTTAGATCGCGGTTGGCTGGGCTTAGGGGGCGGCTGCGACCGTGGTACCCGCAGGAAGATGACCGTTGGGTCGAGGAGCTTGCGATGGGCGTGAACTGGGGGCAGAACCGCCGCACCGAGCCGAATGAAGCAGTGTCCCTTCTCGAGGGCTTGCTGATCGAATGCGATGCGGGGGCAGGAGACACAGTATTGGTCGGCGGAGGACCGGCCAGCGGGAAAACGCAAGTGCAGAACCAAGTGGTGGCGCGGGCCCGTGAGCTGGGCGTTCTCACGCTCACCGCGGCGGGAGCGGCTGATGAGCGCGACGTCGACGGAGGTGTGCTCGACCAACTGCTGGCCAGCCCGGCATTGCCGCGAGAAACACTGGCCGCCGCGGACGGCGAGGACCGGATCGCCGCGTTGTGCAGTGCCTTGCACCGGTTGGCGCGAGAGCGGTCTCTCCTGATCGCGGTCGACGATTTGCAGCACGTGGACGAGACGTCGGCGCGGTTGTTGCTGCGGTTGCAGCGGCGGGCGCGGTCGGCGGGGATGTTGCTGGTGCTGACGCAGCCGGACGGCTGGTATTCCGGCGAGGGCATGACCTTCGCCGCGCAGCCGCACCGGTACGTGCATCTCACGCCGTTCACCGTGGAGGCGATCGCACAGCTGGTCCCGGACCACGGCGAAGCTGAGCGGATCCACGGACTGAGCGCGGGAAATCCGTTGCTGGTCAGCGCTTTGGTCGACGCACGCCGTAGCTCGGTTGACGACGGACCGGCGTATTCCGATGCGGTGCAACGGCTTCTGCATCGCTACGGTTCGCCGCTGCGGGAGGTGGCGACAGCGATCGCGGTGCTGGACACGGACGTCACGACGGACGCGGTCGCGACAGTCGCTGGCGTGGACCCGGTCGAGGCGGAGACGTCCGCGGGGTTGCTCGTGGAGACCGGGCTGGTCGACGGCGTGCGGTTCCGGCAGCAGCCGGCCGCGGCGGCGGTGGTCGGCGGGTTGCGCGGGTCCGAGAAGGTGCAGCTGCATATCCGGGCCGCTGAGGTGAAGCACGCTCGCGGGTTGCCCGCACCAGAGGTCGCGCGGCATCTCGTGGCGACGGGCGAAGCTCAGGCGGAGTGGGCGTTGCCGGTGCTGGTCGCGGCGGCGGAGCAGGTGATGCTCGGCGACGATGTCGACTTCGCTACCCGTTGCCTGCAACTGGCGGCATCGACGACCACCGCGTCGTGGGAGCAGCAGATGATCTCCCAGATGCTGGCCAAGATCACCTGGCGGGTCAACCCGGCGGCGGCCGCTCCGCATCTCGCGGCGTTGTGCGAAGGCGCTTCGCTCGACCAGTCCGACCGGATCGCGGTGGTGCGCCAGTCGTTGTGGTTCGGCGACCGGGAAACCTTCGAATCCGCGCTGGTCCGGCTGGGCGACGACCTCGAGCCGCTGCACCCGCGCACGGCTGCCGAGCTGACCCTCGCCGCGCATTGGCATTACGGCACGGCTCCGGAGTTGTCGGTCGACGCCTCGGATCCCTGGATGCGCACGGCGAAAACGCTCGCATCGGTCTGGCAGGTCGGTGGCAGCGAAGAGACTTCGGTGTGCGCGGAACGGATTCTCCAGAACTGCCGGCTCTCTGACACGTCGCTGGAAGCGCTCTCCACCGCGATTCTCGCCCTGGCGTACGACGGCAAGGCGGACCGAGCGGAAGGCTGGTGCACCTCGCTCGCCGAGGAGGCGGAGTACCGCGGCGCGGTGACGTGGAAGGCGATGCTTGACGCGATCGGCGCGAGTCTTCTGCTGCGTCGCGGCGAGCCGGCCAGCGCGGCGGAGGCGGCGAGCCGAGCGCTTGCGCTGCTTGACGAACCGAACTGGGGCGTCGCGATCACGTATCCGCTCGCCACGATGCTGACCGCGCACACCGCGGCAGGCGCGTTCAAGGCCGCGGCTGGGGTTTTGCGCCACGCGCTGCCGGAATCGGTGTTCACGACGCTCGGCGGGGTGCGGTTCCTCCGGGCGCGCGGGCAGTTCCATCTGGCCACGAACCGGGGGCTCTCCGCGGTGAGCGATTTCCAGCAATGCCAGCGGATTCTCCGCGAAAACGACCTGGACCTGCCCGCCGTCGCACCGTGGCGGACCGACCTCGCCGAGGCGAACCTCCGGCTGCGCAACCCGACCCTGGCGGTCGAGCTGGCGAAACAGCAACTGGCGGACACGACGGACTCGTTCTCGCAGGCGGTGGCGCTGCGGGTGCTGGCGTTCGCCGGGGATGCCGGCGCGCGGTCCGGTTTGCTGAACCGGGCGGCGGAGGCGTTCAAGGAATCCGGCGACCGGCTCGAACTGGCCCGCACCGTCCGCGCGATCAACCAGCTCGGCCAGCGCGCGGAACGCTCGGCAGGCCTGGTGAAGCCGGTGCAGGTGCCTCGACAGCCGTTGCGCCCGCTTGCGCCTCGTCCGGTGGCGTCGAGACCGGAGCCGCCGCGTGCGGATCCGGAGGGACCGGCGGCGACCGCGTTGAGCGATGCGGAATTGCGGGTCGCGGAACTCGCGGCACACGGGCGGACTAACCGCCAGATCGCGGAAACGCTGTACATCACGGTGTCCACAGTGGAACAGCACCTGACCAGGGTGTATCGGAAACTCGGCGTAGCCGGGCGGCGGGGGCTGGCGGGCGAACTGGCCGGTGCCGGACAGTGACCGAAAAGCTGACGGAAAGCGTGTCGGAGAGCCTGACCGAATGCGGGGCGAGAGTGCTGACCGACGTCGAGCTGCGGGTCGCGGAACTGGCCGCACAGGGCACTCCGGTCGGGGTGATCGCGGAGGTACTGGGAGTGTCCGCGAACACCGCCGCCGGCCACCTTGCCGCCGTCTACGTCAAGCTCCGGAACGCGTGAAGGGCCTCTCGCGCGAGATCCGCGAGAGGCCCTTCACCGGGGGTGGGAACGGGTCAGGATCGGCGGTCGGCGACCACCGCGGCGATGATGTCGTCCAGCGAGCGCGTCGGCACGAAGCCGATCTGGTTGTACGCGCGGGTGCAGTCGGGGATGCGGCGCTGCATGTCCTCGTACCCGTCGCCGTACGCCTCCTCGTACGGCACCTTCGTGATGGTGCTGCTCGAACCGGTCGCGCCGATCACGCGCTCGGCCAGCTGGGAGATGGTGGTCTGCTCGTTGCTGCCGAGGTTGAACACCTTGCCGTACGCGGAATCGTCGGCGAGCAGGTCCGCCAGCGCGGGCACGACGTCGTGCACGTGGCAGAAGCAGCGGGTCTGCTGCCCGTCGCCGAAGACGGTGATCGGCTCGCCCGCCAGGGCCTGGGTGACGAAGCGGGGGATCACCATGCCGTAGCGGCCGGTCTGGCGCGGGCCGACGGTGTTGAACGGCCGCACGATCACCGTGCGCAGGCCGTGCTCGACGGCGTACAGGTGGGCGAACGTCTCGTCCAGCGCCTTCGCCTCGGCGTAGGACCAGCGGTTCTTCAGCGGCGACCCGATGATCCGGTCGTCGTCCTCGCGCAGGCCGTCCGCGGTGTTCTTGCCGTAGATCTCGCTCGTCGACGCGACCAGGATCGGCACGTCGTGCCGCAGTGCCGCGTCGAGCATGTTCTCGGTGCCGTGCAGGTTGGTGCGGAGGCTGTCCATCGTCTTGTCGAGGATGGTGAACACGCCGACCGCGGCGGCGAGGTGGAAGATCGCGTCGATGCCCGCCATGCACGATTCGACCGCGTTCGGGTCGGTGATCGAGCCGCGCACGAACTGGAAGCCGGGGTGCCCGGCGACGCCGGCGAGGTTGTCCAGGGTGCCGGTGCTGAGGTTGTCGAGCGCGACGACCTCGTCGCCGCGGGCAAGGAGGTGTTCGGTGAGGTGGGAGCCGATGAACCCGGCGCCTCCGGTGATGAGGTAACGCACGTTAGTGTCCCTTTCTCAGTTCGTGAAGAGCGCGGGGTCGAGGCGGTAGGTGGCGTCGATGACGGTCGGGCAGTCGGCGAGCCATTCGTAGTCGTGGCCCGGTTGGATGGTGTGGATGAGCGCGACGTCCCAGTCCTCGCCGTCGGGCCCGGGGACGGTGTCGAGCGAACCGCCGGTCACGCGGACGTTCGGGACCAGCGGGTCGTAGTAGCCGACCTTCGCGCCCTTCGCGGCGAGCAGGTCGATGATGTCGAGCGCGGACGACGAACGCACGTCCTGCACGCCGGGCTTGTAGGTCACGCCGACCACCAGCACGCGCGTACCCGCCATGCCCTTGCCTTCGCGCGACAGTGTGTTCAGTACGCGGTCGACAACCTGCTTCGGCCGCTCCGCGATGGCGTGCATCGCCTGGGTCACCAACGGCGCGTTGCTCTGCGTCGCGCGCAGCTGCCACAGCAGGTAGTGCGGGTCGCAGGGGATGCAGTGGCCGCCGACGCCGGGTCCGGGGTGGAACGCCATGAAGCCGTACGGCTTGCTCGCCGCCGCGTCGATGACCTCGATTGGGTCGATCGCGAAGCCGTCGCTGATCTCGGCGAACTCGTTGGCCAGCGCGATGTTCACCGCGCGGAAGGTGTTTTCGTACAGCTTGGTCATCTCGGCCGCTTCCGGCGAGCTGACGCAGTGCACGCTCGGGGTGAGCACGTTGATCACGCGTTGCGCCATCGCCGTGCACACCGGGGTCACGCCGCCGAGCACGCGCGGCGTTTCGGCCTGGGTGTGCGTGACGTTGCCCGGGTCGATGCGCTCGGGGCTGGACGCCACGAACAGGTCGCGTCCGATGGTGAATCCCTTGGCCACCAGCGGTTTCACCAGCAGCCGGTTCGAGGTGCCGACGTAGCTGGTCGAGGTGAGGATGAACGTCTGGCCGCGGCGCGCGTTCGCGACCAGTGCCGCGCACGCCGCCTCCAGCGGGCCGAGGTCGGGCATCAGGTACTCGTCGAGCCCGGTCGGCACGCAGACCAGCACCGCGTCCGCGTCGGCCATCCGCGCGGAGTCCGTGGTGAGCTGGAAGTCCTCCTGGTGCACGGCTTTCTCGAGCCTGCGGTGGTCGGCTTCGATGAGGTCGACCTCGCCCGAGCGGATCGAGTCGAGCCGGTTCTGCGACAGGTCGATGCCGATCACGCCGACGCCGCCGGCGTGCAGGCCGAGCGCGGTCGGCAGGCCGACGTAGCCCATCCCGATCACGGCGACCGACGTCAGTTCGTTCCGTTCGGCGATGGTCTCGAATTCAGCGACAGTACTGGTCATTCCTGGTCACCCGTTTCTGGATGGGCAGTGGGAAAGCGAGCGGAAAAAGCGGAGGGAAATCCGGTCATCGGACGGAACGGACGATTTCGAAAGCTTCGGCGAGTCCAGCGCTGACCTGTGAGCCGCGGTATTCGGCCAAGGCGCGGACGCCGCGTTCGCTGCGCGGGTTCGGCCACGGCTCGAGTTCCTTGCCGTAGGCGCGCAGGGCTTCGATTTTGCGCTCGAGGTGGCTTTCGTCGAGAAGCTGCCAGCAGTTCGGCCGGAAGGTGACCGGCAGCCCGGAGGCTTCTCCGACGTCGGTGGCGGAGCGGATTTCGAAGGTGCGGACTTCGCGCACCGGGCCCTTGCCCGGCCGGCCGGCGACTCGCGCGGCGCGGCTGACGAGGGCGTGGTCGGTGCTCAGGTCGCACATGCTGGTCGCGAAGATGGTGTCCGGCTCGAATTCGCGGACCTCGCGTTCGACGACCTGGTTGAGCGCGAGGTGGCTGACGGTGTCGAGCCGGTTGTCGCCGAATTCGTGGACTCGCACGCGTTCGATGCCCAGTGTTTTGGCGGCGAGTTCGATCGCGTCGGTGCGGTTGGTGACTTCGGCGCCGACGGCCGAACGCGAACCGTCGTCGTTGGTGAGAATGCAAAGCGAAATGGAGACGCCTTCGTCGGCGAGCCGGGCGATGGTCCCGCCCGCGCCGAGCGTTTCGTCGTCGCCGTGGGCTCCCACCACCAGCAGCCTGCGTGTCAACGTGTGCATACGATTCCCCAGTCCTTGTCCGGGCGGTGAAACCCCCAGCGGAAACGAGCCGTGCGAAATGGCTTGGAACGCAAGAAAAATTTGACATCCGGAGGTGCTTGCGACAACCCCTAAAGACCGTCTAAAGCGGACCTTGGCCGCGCGGGAGGACAGGCGCGGCAAGCGCGTTAGGGGTGGGCCGTCGTCGCGACGTCGGAAGCTGGTCGCTTTACCAGCGCACGGGAAGGTCGGCGCGCACGACGGTGGGCCCGCCCGCCGGGCTGACCACGGTGAGCACGCCGTCGATGGTGCCTGCCCGGTCGGCGAGGCCGGCCAATCCGCCGCCCGGACGCACGGACGCGCCGCCGTGCCCGTTGTCGATGATCTCGACGACCACTGTGTCGTCGTCGCGGGTAACGCGCACCGACGCGCGGTCCGCGCCCGCGTGTTTGGCGATATTGGCGAGGGTTTCGCTGACGATGAAGTACGTCGTGGTCTCCACGGGCGCGGGCGGCCGGGGTTCCACCGTCACCTCGACGTCCACGTGGATCGGCATCCGCGCGGTCAGGGCGGACAACGCGGCGTCCAGGCCACGGTCCTGCAGCACCGGGGAGTAGATCCCCCGGGCGAGGTCGCGCAGCTCGGACACGGCGAGTTTCGCGTCCGTATGGGCCGCGCCAACCAGTTCGCGCACGGCGGCGGGATCGTCGAGCTTCAACTGCGCCCGGCCCAGACTCATCGCCACCGCGACCAGCCGCTGCTGCGCCCCGTCGTGCAGGTCGCGTTCGATGCGCTTGCGCTCGGCCTCCACGGCGTCGACGCCGCGGGCTCGCGAGTCCTTCAACTGCCGGGAGCGGGCCTCCAGCTGCGCCGTCCGGTCCGGCCCGAGCATCGACAGCGCCAACGCGCCGTGCATCGCTCCGATCCGCGGGGCCACGAAAATGCCGAACGGCGGCACGGCGACGGACACGATCCCGGCCACGAATTCCACGATGCCCAGCGGGAACGCGAGCAAGGCGTAGAGCAGTTCGCGCCACGTGGCCGGGTCCACGAGCCGGGTCTGCCACGTCAGCAGCAGCCCGGTGCCGTGCGGATGCCGGCGGGGCGGCGGGACGTCGACGCCGAGCATGACGCGCACCCAGCTGCGTTCGGCGCGGGCCAGGCCGCGGGCCGTCGAGGTCGCGGTGATCAGGATCGGGATGCCGATCCACAGCATGGTGGTGGCGATGCCGAGCAGGGTCGTGGCGAGCACGAGCACGAACGCGACGACGCGGAGGGGGAAGCTCGCGATGAGGAAGCCGATGGTGCGGACGACGCGGGGCCGCGGCGTCACCGGCATCGAGCGATCCGCTCCAGTTCCGGCACGAGGTCGTTGAGCGTCGGCGTGGCCAGCATCTCGTCCCGGACCTCGAGCGAGCACTCGCGGAAGGACGGTTCCTCCAGCAACCGCTGGAGTCCATTTCGGACGGAGCCCGGCGTGACCTCCTGCAGATCGATCATCAGGCCGTTGCCGCGCTTCACCTGTGCGAGCGCGGAAATCCGCTCGCTCCACGTGGTGCCGGGGATCACCAGCTGCGGGACGCCGTTGACCACCGCGTTGCCGATCGTCGCGCCGCCGCCCTGGTGCACGATGGCCGAGCAGCTCGCGAGGAGCTCGTACATCGGCACGAAGTCCACCGCACGCACGTTGTCCGGAACCTTGTCGACCGACGCGAGCTGCTCCGCGTTGAGCGTCGCGATCACTTCGACGTCGAGGTCGGCAAGGCCGTCGAGCAGTGCGGAGACCGAGGTTTCCTCTTCGCCGAGCGTCTGCCGGTTGGAGATGCCGAGGGTCAGCATGACGCGCGGGCGCGACGGGGGTTCGACGACCCAGCGCGGCAGCGCCATCGGCTTGTTCAACGGCACGAACCGCGCCGGGAGGTAGTCGACGTCGACGCCGTCGTACCGGAGATAGGACGGATGGCAGTCGATGGTTTTGACGCCGTAGCGCAGGTTCTCGTCGTAGTCCGCGCCGTAGCGGCCCACCGCGTCCGACATCCATTCCACGAACGGGTCCGGGCTGGTGTCCTCGGGCTTGCTCGCGCGCAGGTCCCGGTACTGCGCGCCGATCCGTGCCGTCTGGTCGGCCGCGTACATCATCCGCAGGTGCGGGACGCCGACCGCCTGCGCGACGATCGGCGCGGTGTAGACCAGCGGGTCCCACACGACGAGGTCCGGCTGCCAGTGCCGGGCGAACCGGACGAGGTCGTTGAGCAGCGGTTCCGGCGAGTTCCAGCGGAAAACGTCGACCCAGCCGTCGTAAACGGTGCGCACGTACTCCTCGGTGTAGCGCTCCGGGCGGCTTTCGGAAAGCTGGTGCTTGCTGTGCGCGGTGTCGTCGCCGCCGGCGCTGAGCCGCCGGTGCTCCGCGATGTCGAGGTCCTCGCCGAACCACATCGCGTCGAGGCCGGTTTCGGCGAACGGCAGGACCTCGCGGGGATTGCGCTGGCCGACGAACCGCACCTCGTGCCCGGCGGCCGCCAGCGCCCACCCGACCGGGGCCATGCTGTAGACGTGCGTCCTAGTCGGGAAGACCATCAACATGACTCGCACAACGCACTCTCCGATGCCGGGGTCCGGGAAACACTGCTGGGGAAACGGTAATCGCGGCGGGCCGCTCGGCAGACCCGGCACTGCGGCCTTAGGGGCCGTTAGGGGTGGGGATTCGCGGGCAGGCGCGAATAGCTTCGGCGAGGTCGTGGTGCGCGCGGGCGACCCGGCCCGCGACGGCAGGTGCCGAGACCGACGAACGAGGGGACTTCCCAGTGACCGGCCACGAGCAGAACACCGCACCGTCCACCGAGCAGATCGTCGCCGCGCTGCGGCAGTCCATGGTGGACAACGAACGGCTCAAGGCGGACAACCAGAAGCTCGCCGCGGCGATGAACGAGCCGATCGCGATCATCGGGATGGGCTGCCGGTACCCCGGCGGGGTCGCCACGCCCGCGCAGCTCTGGGACCTGGTCGCGGGCGGTGTCGACGCGGTCGGCGAGTTCCCCGAGGACCGCGGCTGGGACACCGAGTCGATCTTCGACCCCGCGGGAAGTCCCGGCACGACGTATTCGAAGGAGGGCGGTTTCCTTTACGACGCCGCCGACTTCGAGCCGGAGTTCTTCGGTATCTCCCCGCGCGAGGCTCGCACCCTCGACCCGCAGCAGCGGGTGGTGCTGGAGACCGCGTGGGAAGCGGTGGAACGCGCCGGGATTGTGCCGTCGACGTTGCGGGGCAGCAAAACCGGCGTCTTCGCCGGCGTGATGTACCACGACTACGGTGCGGGCAGCAGCGACGGCAGCCTGATCTCCGGCCGCATCTCCTACACCCTCGGGCTCGAAGGTCCGTCGGTGTCGGTCGACACCGCGTGCTCGTCGTCGCTGGTCGCCTTGCACTGGGCGGCCCAGGCGCTGCGCCGCGGCGAGTGCTCGCTGGCGCTGGCCGGCGGCGTCACCGTGATGGTGACCCCGGACATGTTCGTCTACTTCAGCGAGCAGCAGGGCCTCTCTCCGGACGGCCGGTGCAAGGCTTTCGGCAGTGGCGCGGACGGCGTCGGCTGCTCCGAAGGTGCCGGAATGCTTCTGCTGGAACGGCTTTCCGACGCGCGCCGCAACGGTCACCACGTCCTCGCGGTGCTGCGCGGCAGCGCGGTCAACTCCGACGGCGCGTCCAGCGGCATCACGGTCCCGAACGGGCCAGCGCAGCAGCGGGTGATCCACGCGGCATTGGCGGACGCCGGGCTGAAATTGTCCGATGTGGACGCTGTCGAAGCACACGGCACCGGCACGAAGCTCGGCGACCCGATCGAGGCGCAGGCGCTGATCGCCACCTACGGCAAGGCGGCCACCGCTGATCGGCCGCTGCACGTCGGGTCGTTCAAGTCGAACGTCGGCCACACGCAGGCCGCGGCGGGCGTCGGCGGCGTGATCAAGATGGTGGAGGCGTTGCGACGCGGCGTGCTCCCGCGCACGCTGCACGCCGACGAGCCGTCGCCGCACGTCGAATGGACCGACACCGTCTCGCTTCTCCGTGAGCCGACGCCGTGGCCGGAGACCGGGCGGCCGCGTCGCGCGGGCGTTTCGTCGTTCGGCATCAGCGGGACCAACGCGCACGTCATCGTAGAGCAGGGCGACCCGGTGACGCGTTCTTCGGACGATGGGCCGGTGACCTGGCTGCTGTCCGCCAACGACGCGGACGCCCTGCGGGCCCAGGCGGGCAACCTCGCGGCCGGCGTTGCCGATGCGTCCACTGTGGACATCGGATTCTCGCTGGCGACCACCCGGACCCAGTACGAGCACCGCGCGGGGATCGTCACGGCCGACCGGGCCGCCGCGATCCGCGCGCTGACCGAGTACGCGGCGGGCCGCACGCCGGCGGGTGTCGTCGAAGGTGTGGCGAGCACCGGGCGCACGGCGTTCCTGTTCACCGGCCAAGGTGCCCAGCGCGCGGGGATGGGCCTGGAGCTGGCCGCGGCCTACCCGGCGTTCGCCGAGGCCTTTGACGCGGTGGCCGCCGAACTGGACAAGCACCTCGACGTGCCGGTGCGGACCGTGCTGGGTTCCGACGAGACCGGGTACACGCAGCCGGCGTTGTTCGCCGTCGAGGTCGCGGTGTTCCGTCTGCTCGAATCGTGGGGCGTCACTCCGGATTACCTGCTGGGGCATTCGATTGGCGAGCTGGCCGCGGCGCACGTCGCCGGAGTGCTCTCGCTCGAAGACGCGTGCACGCTCGTGACGGCGCGGGCCCGGCTGATGCAGGCCCTTCCCACCGGCGGGGCAATGGTCGCCGTCGCGGCGGCTGAGGCCGATGTCGTGCCGCTGCTGACCGAGGGCGTGTCGATCGCCGCTGTCAACGGACCGGCATCGGTTGTGCTGTCCGGCGACGAGGACGCGGTCCTCGCGGTGGCATCGAACTTCGAGAAGACTTCGCGGCTGAAGGTGTCGCACGCGTTCCACTCGGCGCTGATGGAGCCGATGCTGGCCGACTTCGCTCTCGTCGCCCGGAAACTGACCTATTCCGAGCCCGCGATCCCGATCGTCTCGACGGTTTCGCCGAACGCCGATCTGACTTCGCCGGAGTACTGGGTGAACCAGGTGCGCGACGCGGTCCGGTTCGCCGACGGCGTCCGCACGCTGCTCGACGCTGGCGTCACGACGTTCGTGGAGGTCGGCCCGTCGGCCGTGCTCACCGCGATGGGCCAGCTGTGCCTTGGCGCGGACGACCGGGCGACGTTCGTCCCGGTGCTGCGCAAGGACCGGCCCGAAAGCGAGTCGGCTGCCGCCGCCGTGGCGACGCTGTTCACCACTGGGTCCACTGTGGACTTTTCGGCGTTCTACGCTGGCGGGGCACCGGTCGAGCTGCCGACGTATGCCTTCCAGCGCAAGCGTTACTGGCTGGAGAATCCGACCGGGGCCCGCGTCCGCGGGGTCGCCGAGGTCGGGCAGGTCGACGCCGGGCACCCGCTGCTCGGCGCGGTCGTGGCGACCGCCGACACCGGCGGCGTCGTGCTCACCGGAGAGCTTTCGCTGCGCGCGCAGCCGTGGCTCGGCGACCACGTCGTCCAGGGGGTTCCGCTGTTCCCCGGCACGGCTTTTGTCGAACTGGCCGTGCGGGCGGGCGACGAGGTGAACTGCGCGCGGCTCGACGAGCTGACGCTCGCGGTCCCGCTGATCCTGCCTGAACACGGATCCGTCCCGGTTCAGGTGACGGTGGGCGCGGAGGAGGAGTCGGGCAGTCGCGCGGTGGGCATTTACTCGCGGGCCGCGGACACTGGGGAGTGGACGCACCACGCCAGCGGGCGGGTGTCGCCGACGGCGGACACGCCCGTTGCCGCCGCGGAGTGGCCCCCGGCCGGTGCGGTCGAGATCGACGTGACCAGCCGCTACGACGAACTCGCCGCCCAGGGTTTCGACTACGGGCCGGTCTTCGCCGGGCTGCGCCGGGTCTGGCGCGACGGGAACACTCTCGCCGCCGAAGTCGCGTTGCCGGAGCACACCGACGGTTCGGCTTTCGCGCTGCATCCCGCTCTGCTGGACGCCGCGCTCCACACCATTGGCCTGGCCGGGCTGACCGAGGACAAGCCAGCGCTGCCGTTCGCGTGGAGCGGGGTTTCGCTGCACGCCGCCGGGGCGTCGAACTTGCGCGTGCTGCTCTCCGCGGACGTCGAGAACACCATTTCGCTCACCGCCACCGATCCCGCTGGCGCGCCGATCGTGACCGTGGGGGCGCTGGCGCTGCGGCCGATCGCCGACGACGCGTTCGCCCGTCCGGCAGCAGGCGACTCGCTGTTCCGGGTGGAATGGCAGCCTTACTCCGGCGATGCCGCTTCCGGCGTTTCGCACGCCGTGCTCGGCGCGGATCCCTTCGGCCTCGGCGGAGAGTCCTATGTGGACCTTGCCGCGCTGATCGACGCGGTGGGGACGGGAAAGGCCGCCCCGGATGTGGTGTCCGTGTCGTTCGAGGCACCCGAGCAGGCGTCGCCCGAACTGGCCCGCGAGGCTGCCCACCGACTGCTGGACCTGGTCCGGACGTGGGTCAGTGAACCGGCGCTGGCCGCTTCCCGGCTCGTTGTGGTCGCCTCCCATGCCATCGCGACGCGTCCCGACGAAGACGTCGCCGACCTGGTGCACGCCGCGCTGTGGGGCGTCGTCCGGTCGGCCGAGCTGGAGTATCCGGACCGGTTCGCCGCGGTCGACCTCGACGGCAGCGAGCCGCCGCTGGCCACCGTGCTCGGCGCGATCCAAGCCGGTGAGCCCGGTGTCGCCGTCCGGGACGGGGCAGTGCTGGTGCACCGGCTGGCGAAGTTCGCCCCCGAGACTTCGGCGCCGTCGCTGAACCCGGACGGAACCGTTCTCGTCACTGGCGGCACCGGGGCGCTGGGCGCGTTGATCGCGCGGCACCTGGTGACCGAACACGACGTGCGTCACCTGCTGCTGACCAGCCGTCGCGGTGAGGCGGCACCGGGCGCGGCGGAGCTCAAGGCGGAACTGGAGGAGCTGGGCGCTTCGGTTTCGCTGGCGGCCTGCGATCTCGCGGACCGGACCGCGGCGGCCGCGCTGGTGGCCGGCGTGCCTGCCGAGCACCCGCTGACCGCGGTCGTGCACACGGCAGGCGTCCTGGACGACGGCGTGCTGCTCGCGCTGACCCCGGAGCGGATGGACGCGGTGCTGCGGCCGAAGCTGGACGCGGCATGGCACCTGCACGAGCTGACCGCGGAGCTCGACCTGGCCGCGTTCGTGCTGTTCTCCTCCGTCGCGGGCACGTTCGGTTCGGCTGGGCAGGCGAACTACTCGGCCGGGAACGTGTTCCTCGACGCGCTGGCCCACCGCCGGGCGGCGCTCGGGTTGCCCGCGGTGTCGCTGTCGTGGGGCCTGTGGTCCGGCGGCATGGCGGGCGCGCTCGGCGACACCGACCTGGTCCGGATGGCACGGTCCGGCGTGGCCGGGCTGTCGTTCGACGACGGGCTCGAGCTGTTCGACGCGACGTTCGGCACCTCGCAGCCGGCGCTGGTGCCGGTCCGGCTCGACCTGGCCGGGCTGCGGTCCGCCGCGGACCGTGTGCCGCCGATGCTGCGCGGCCTGGTGCGCGCGGGCACACGGCGGCGTGCCGCGGCCGCCGACGACTCGTGGGCCCGGATCGAGGCCCTGCCCGCCGGGGAACGGGAGCGGGCGCTGCTCGACCTCGTGTGCGGCACGGCCGCGGTGGTGCTCGGGCACGACCGCGCGGACGCGATCGACCCGCGCAAGGGATTCATCGAACTCGGCTTCGACTCCCTGACCGCGATCGAGCTGCGGAACCGGCTGGACGAGCTGTCCGGTCAGCTCCTGCCCGCGACGCTGATCTTCGACTACCCGTCCCCTGGCGCGGTCGCGGGGCTCCTCGGAACAGGCCTGGCGGACCAGCCGTCCATTGTGGACTCCAGGCTGGCCGCTCTCGAATCCGCGTTGCGGGACAACGCCTTGGCCGAGGACGACCGGGAGAAGCTGGTCAGCCGCTTGACCGCGTTGCTGGCGGCGTACTCGGCTCCCGAGAAGTCCGCGGACATCGAGAACGCCAGCGCTGAGGACCTCTTCGCGCTCCTGGACGAGGAACTGGACACCAAACCGGTGTGACCCCGCGAGTCCCCGCTGACGCCAAGCCAATGGCGCAGCGGGGACTCGTGCCATGCGGCGGGCAGAGAAGCGCTTCACGACCGCGAGCAGCCGGGGGTGCTCACACCTCGGTGAGAAGTCCGAGGGAGCAGAGGGAACCGGCCAGCGCGATCATGTCGTAGCGGAGGTCCTCGACGTCCGTCTCCCACAGTTCGGCGAGGACGGCACTGGCGCTGTCGATGTCGCCGTTGTGCTGTTTGAGAGCGATCCACATGGCCGCGGCGACCGGTTCGCAGTCCACCTGGCGGCTGCTGCTGACCAGCTCGAGATGCCCGTCGGGGAGCATCCGCTGGGCGACGCCGTGAGCGGGTCTGATGGCCATCATGGCTGCCTCCGAGGGGCGGTGGTCCGGTCTGTTTTCTTGCTGTACCAAGTTTCGCGGACCCGGGCCCTTCCGGCCATGGGGGCGGCACCTGAAAGCGGCCTGGGGTTTACTCCCCCGTCAGCCGCCCGAGATCAGGGGTTGCGGACGCGAGTGCCTCCCCGCGCCATTCGCGCAAGCGCGCGGCTACAGTCGTGAGCACCCCTTCGAGCTGGGCGTTCAGGTAGAAATGCCCGCCCGGCAACACTTTCACCGCGAAGCTGCCGCGGGTGTGGCCACGCCACGCTTCGGCCTCGGCGAGGTCGACCACGGGGTCGTCCGCGCCCAGCAGCACCTGGACCGGGCAGTCCAGCGCGAGCCCGGGCTCGTGGCGGTAGGTCTCGACGGCGGTGTAGTCCCCGCGGACGGCGGGCAGCACCAGGCGCAGCAGTTCGTCGTCGCCGAAAACGGCGCTGCCGGTGCCGCTCATCTCCTTGAGGGCGGCGATCAAACCGTCGTCGCCGAGCTCGTGGACGTCCTCGGGCCGCGGCACCGACGGAGCTGGGCACGCGGACGCGAACAGGCCGAGCGGCCGGGCACCCCGCGCCTCGAGCCGGCACGCGACCTCGTACCCGAGCGTCGCGCCCATGCTGTGGCCGAACAGGGCCACCGGCCGGTCGATCCACGGGCCGAGGTCGTCGGCGATGACGTCGGCCATCGCCGCGAGGTCGTCGAAACACTGCTCGTCCCGGCGGTCCTGCCTGCCCGGGTACTGCACGGCGATGACGTCGGCGTCCAGTCCGCCTTCAGCGGCCGCGCGCGAGAACGGGAAGTAAGCGGTGGCCGACCCGCCCGCGTGCGGCAGGCACACCAGTCGCACCGCGGCGTCGTCGGACGCGTGGAATCGCCGGAGCCATCGGCTCGATTTCTCGTTCAGGGCAGTCACAGTTCAGGAAGTCTCCGGCCCCTTCGCGCGCCCGGCAACCCCTAGCCCGGCGTCGCCGTGCCCGTCCGCCGTGCGGCGATCCAGTCTCGCTCCAGGGGGCCGGGCGGCCGGTTAGGGGTGGGTATGCCCTGTTCACCGCTCGTAACGTACGGCGTCAGGTGGGTGCATTGGGCGATCACGGAAAACCCCGCCGAAGCCGTTCCCGGGGACCTCCCGGCAGCCGTGCCCGGGCGAACCGGCCCGCACCGCGCCGACGACCACGCGACTCAGGAGAAGGTCTGAATGAACAAGTCCGACGACAAGCTGGTTCACGCCCTCCGTGCGTCCCTGAAGGAGACCGAGCGTCTTCGCGCGCAGAACAAGAAGCTCAGCGGGGCCGGCCACGAGCCGATCGCGATCGTCGGCATGGCCTGCCGGTTTCCCGGCGGCGTGCGCACGCCGGAGGACCTGTGGCGGCTGCTGGCCGACGGCTCCGATGTCGTCGGCGAATTCCCCACCGACCGAGGCTGGGACACCGACCGCCTCTACGACCCGACCGGCGAGCGGCCCGGAGCCAGCCGCACCCGGCACGGCGGATTCCTTTACGACGCGCCTGAGTTCGATGCCGGGTTCTTCGGGTTCGGCGAGCGGGAAGCGCTCACGATGGACCCGCAGCAGCGCCTGCTGCTGGAGACCACCTGGGAGTCGTTCGAGCGGGCCGGGATCCAGCCCGCGTCGGTGAAGGGCAGCCCGGTCGGGGTGTTCACCGGGGTGATGTACCACAACTACCCGGGCCACTACGGTTCCTCCGCGGTGGTGTCCGGACGGCTCGCCTACGCGTTCGGTCTCGAAGGGCCCACGGTGACCGTGGACACCGCGTGCTCGTCCTCGCTGGTGACTCTCCACATGGCGGTACAGGCCCTGCGCCAGGGCGAATGCTCGCTCGCGCTGTCCGGTGGGGTCACGGTGATGGCCTCCCCGCAGACGTTCGCCGAGTTCAGCGTCGACGACACGCTGTCGGTCGACGGCCGGTGCCGGTCGTTCTCTGAGTCCGCGGACGGCATCGGGTGGTCCGAGGGCGCCGGAATGCTGTTGCTGGAACGGCTTTCGGACGCACGCCGCAACGGCCACCCGGTGCTCGCGGTCGTCCGCGGCAGCGCGGTCAACCAGAACGGCGCCTCGAACGGAATGATGTCGCCGCGCGGCCCGGCCCAGCAGCGGGTGATCCGCCAGGCGCTGGCCAACGCCCAGGTGTCCGGCGACCAGGTCGACCTCGTGGAGGCGCACGGCACGGCGACCCCGCTCGGCGATTCGGTGGAGGCACAGGCACTGCTGGCCACCTACGGCAAGGAACGACCGGACGGTCGGCCGCTGCGGCTCGGCTCGATCAAGTCGAACCTCGGGCACACGCAGGCGGCGGCCGGGGTCGCTTCGCTGCTCAAGGTCGTGCTCGCGCTGCGGAACGACCGGCTGCCCAAGACGCTGCACGTGGACGAGCCGAACCATCGGGTGGACTGGGCCTCCGGCGGCGTCGAACTGCTCACCGAACCGGCGGACTGGCCGCGCGCCGACCGGCCCCGCCTCGCCGCGGTGTCCGGCTTCGGCATGAGCGGCACCAACGCGCACATCATCCTGGAGGAGGCTCCCGAAGACACCGCGGTCGAGCAGCCGGAAACCCTTCCGGGCGGCGCGATCCCGTGGGTGCTGTCCGGCCGGAACCCGGAGTCGCTGCAGGCGCAGGCCGCTCGGCTGCTGGAGCACGTTCGCGGCAATCCGGGTCTCGACCCGCTCGACATCGGCTACTCGCTCGCCACCGGCCGGTCGGCGTTCCCGCACCGGGCCGTGGTCACCGGGACTGGCCGCGAGGAACTGCTTCGCGGCCTGACCGCTGTCGCCGAGGGGGAGACCTCCGACGAGGTCGTGCACGGGGTAGCTCGCGGCGAGACGTCGACGGCGTTCCTGTTCTCCGGTACCGCCTCCGACGGTCTCGGCCAAGAGCTGAGCGCCGCGTTCCCCGCGTTCGCCACGGCGTACGAAGAAGCCCGCGCGACGCTCTCCGAGAACGGCACTGCGTTCGCTGTCGAGGTGGCGTTGTTCCGGCTGCTGGAGTCGTGGGGGATCACTCCGGACTTCGTTACCGGGCACGGAATTGGCGAGCTGACCGCCGCACACGTTTCCGGCGTGCTGTCGCTGGCGGACGCGGCCGCGCTGGTGGCAGCCGCCGACGCCGGACCCGACGCGGTCCGGAAGGCCGCCGAGCCGTTGACCTACGCGGAGCCGGAGATCCCGGTGCTGCCGGGCGGCGGCACGGAGCTGGCGACCGAGGAAGAGTTGCGCTCACCGGAGTACTGGGTCCGGCGGCTCGGCGCGAAGGCCCGCTTCGCGGACGGGATCCGCCATCTGGAGGCCCAGGGCGTCAATCGGTTCGTCGAGTTCGGACCCGCGGGCGCGCGGGAAAGCCTCACCGGGAACGCCCTCGTCGTGTCCACACCGACCGGCGACCGGCCCGCGGAAGCCGTGACCGCGATGATCGGAGAGCTGCACGCGCACGGGGTTTCCCCGGACTGGCAGGCCTGCTTCGCCGGCCGTGGCGCACGCCTCGCCGAACTGCCCACGTACGCCTTCCAACGGCAGCGGTACTGGATGCAGTCGGCCAAGATCTACGGCGACCCGGTCTCTCTCGGCCTGGAGCCGGTGGACCACCCGCTGCTGGGCGCGGCCACCGTGCTCGCGGACTCCGAGGGCGTCGTGCTGTCCGGGCGCGTCTCCGTCAATACTCACCCCTGGCTGGCCGACCACGCAGTGGGCGGCTCGATCCTTTTCCCCGGCACCGGTTTCGTGGAACTCGCCATCCGGGCGGGGGACCGGGTGGACTGCTCCCGGCTGCGGGAGCTGACCCTGCAGGAGCCGCTGGCGCTGCCCGCGGAAGGCGGCGTCCGGATCCAGGTCAACGTCACCGCCCCGGACGCGTCCGGCGCGCGCTCGTTCGTGATCAGCTCGCGCACCGACGACCTGACCGGCGAAGGAACCTGGACCCGGCACGCCAGCGGGGTGCTGGCCGCCGCGAACGGTGCGGCGTCCTTCGCACCGGCTTCCTGGCCGCCCGCCGAAGCCGAGCAACTGGAACTCGCGGACCTGTACGAGGAAATGGCGGACCGCGGTCTCGACTACGGACCGGTGTTCCGCGGCTTGCGGGCCGCGTGGCGCGGTGCGGACGAGATCTTCGCCGAGGTGAGCCTGCCCGAACGGGCCAAGCGCGACGCGGCAGGCTTCGGACTGCACCCCGCCGTGCTCGACGCGGCCCTGCACGCGCTCGGCCTTGCCAGCGACGCAGAAGGCATCTCGTTCCCGTACACCTGGTCCGGCGTCGAGCTGTTCGCCTCCGGTGCCGCCGCGGTGCGGGTGCGGTTGCGGCGCACGGAGCCGGACACCGTGACACTGGAACTCGCCGACGTGGCAGGGAATCCGGTCGCCTCGGTCGAAGCACTGACGCTGCGGCAGATCTCCGAGGAACAGCTCGCCGCTGTCCGCGCCGCCGCACCCCGCCGGGAGTCCAGCCGCGCGCCGGAACCGGTCGCACGGCGCGCCGCCAGCGCCCCGGAAACCGCCACTCAAGCCAGCGCTGAAGCCGACCCGGATTCCTTGCGGGGCAAGCTGCTCGCGCTTCCCGCCACCGAACGACTCAAGGCCGTGCGCGGGGTCGTCCTCGCCAACATCGCCGCGGTGCTCGACCAGGACTCCGCGGACCTCATCGACGTCGACCGCGCGTTCAACGACCTCGGCTTCACCTCGCTGCTGGCCGTCGAACTGCGCAACCAGCTCGGCGCGGCCACCGGGCTGTCCCTGCCGCCCACCCTCGTGTTCGACTTCCCGACCGCGGCGGAGCTGGCCGAGCACCTGTACCAGTCGCTGCTCGGCGAGCTGGACGGCAAGCCGGAGACGGTCACGCTGACCGCCCTTGCCGGGGACGAGCCGATCGCGATCATCGGGATGGCCTGCCGGTACCCCGGCGAGGTCGCCAGCCCGGAAGAGCTGTGGCAGCTCGCGTCGTCGGGCGGGGACGGGATCTCCGCCTTCCCCGCCAACCGGTCCTGGGACATGGACTACTGGCTCGGCCTGGTCGAGGCGAGCGGACGGGTGCCCCAAGGCGGGTTCGTGCACGACATCACCGACTTCGACGCGGCCTTCTTCGGGATCGGCCCCAACGAGGCCCCGATGATCGAGCCGCAGCAGCGGATGCTGATGGAGACCTGCTGGGAGGCGCTGGAGCGGGCCGGGATCGACCCGGTTTCGCTCAAGGGCAGCGACACCGGCGTCTTCGCCGGGGTCATGAAGTCCGACTACGACCCCGGGCCCGCCGGCGACATGGAGACCAACGGCCTGTTCCGCAGCACCGGCGTGCTCGGCAGCGTGGTCTCCGGCCGCGTGTCCTACGCGCTCGGCCTGGAGGGGCCGTCGGTCTCGATCGACACGGCCTGCTCGTCGTCCCTGGTGGCGCTGCACTCCGCGAGCCAGGCGCTCAACCAGGGCGACTGCTCGCTCGCGCTGATCGGCGGCGTTTCGGCGCTCACCTCGCCGAGCCCGTTCGCCCACTTCGATTCCGGCGGCACCGCGGCCGACGGCCGGTCCAAGTCGTTCTCCGCGGACGCGGACGGCATCGGCTGGTCCGAAGGCGTCGGCGTCCTCGTGGTCGCGCGGCTTTCGGACGCCGTGCGCGACGGCCGCGAGATCCTCGCGGTGATCCGGTCGAGTGCGGTGGGCCAGGACGGCGCGTCCAACGGGCTGACCGCGCCCAGCGGATCCTCGCAGGAACGCGTGATCCGCAAGGCACTCGCGCTCGGCGGACTGAAACCGTCCGATGTGGACATTGTCGAGGCATCCGCGACCGGGTCCACCCTCGGCGACCCGATCGAGGCGCGCGCACTGCTGTCGGTCTACGGCCAGGACCGGTCCGGCGACAGCCCGCTGTGGCTGGGCTCGGTCAAGTCGAACATCGGCCACAGCCAAGCCGCTTCCGGAGTCGCCGGCGTCATCAAAATGGTGATGGCGCTGCGGAACGAGCAGCTGCCGATGACCCGGTACGCGGACAACCCGACCACGCAGGTCGACTGGTCGGCGGGCCAGGTCCGGCTGCTGGCGGAAACCATCCCGTGGCCGGACGCCGGCCGTCCGCGCCGCGCCGGGGTCTCCTCGTTCGGATACAGCGGCACCAACGCGCACGTGATCATCGAGCAGGCGCCCGCGCAGGAGAAGGACGAGCCCGCGGCACCCGAGTCGCACGGGCCGTTGCCGCTGCTGCTTTCCGCGCGCAGCAAGGAAGCTCTGCCGTTGCAGGCGGAGCGACTGCTGTCCCGGCTGACCGCTGACGAACCCGGACTGCCGGACCTCGCGTACTCGCTGGCCACCTTCCGTGCCCCGGCCCCGCACCGCGCCGTCGTGGTCGGTGCGGACCGGCAGGAACTGCTCGCGGGGCTCGCCGCGCTGGCGAACGACGAACCCGCCGCCACGGTGCTGCGCGGCAGCGTCCGGGCGGGCGCGAAGACGGCGTTCCTGTTCGCGGGCCACGCCGTCGTCCGGCCCGGCAGCGGCAAGGACCTCTGCGCGGCCTTCCCCGCGTTCGCCCGGGAATTCACCGACGTGAGCGAGAAGTTCGGGGCGTACCTGGACCGGCCGCTGCTCGACGTCCTGTTCGCCGAGGAGGGCTCGGTGGACGCGCAACAGCTCGCGCGGACGTCGTTCACGCAGGCGGCGCTGTTCACCGTGCAGGTCGCCCTGTTCCGGCTGCTCGAATTCTGGGGGCAGCGGCCCGACTACGTGCTGGGCCGATCCGGCGGCGAGGTGGCCGCCGCGCACGTCGCGGGCGTGCTTTCGCTGCCCGACGCGGTCAAACTGGTCGCCAGCCGCGCGCAACTGCTTGAGGAAATGCCCGGCGGCGCGATGGTCGAGGTCGAAGCGAGCGAGGAGGAAATGCGTCCGCTGCTGACCGCCCGGCCGCAGGCCGCGCACTCGCCGCGGATGGACGAGGTCCTGGCGGAGCTGGCCGAGATCGCTGGCGAGCTGTCGTACGGCACCCCGCGCGTCCCGGTGGTCTCCACAGTCACCGGAGCGCTGGCCGGGGACGAACTGTCCGAGCCCGCGCACTGGGTCGCCACTTTGCGGGAGCCGGTCCGTTTCCTCGACGCGGTCCGCAGCCTCGAAGCGGCCGGAGTGAACCAATTCGTGGACCTCGGTCCCGGCGGCGCGCTCGCGCATGATGTGCAGCCGTGCCTGACCGGACCCGGCGAGGACGTAGCCGAACTGCCTGTGCTGCCTGGCGATCTCGCCGAGACTGCCGCGGTGCTGCGCGCGGCCGGACAGTTGCATGTGGACGGTCTCGCCCTCGACGGCACGCGCCTGTTCGCGGGCCAGCAGGTGCGGCGGGTGCCGGTGCCGCCGTACGCGTTCCACCGCAAGCGGTACTGGCCGGATGTCGACATGGAGGCGATCAGGTCGAGCGGCGACCTGGGAGTCACTGGGCTCGAGTCGACCGGGCACCCGCTCGTCGGCGCGGCGATGTGGCTGGCGGACTCGGACGGCATCGTGCTCAGCGGCCGGCTCTCCGCCGGGACCCACCCGTGGCTGGCCGAACACACCGTGGGCGGCGAGATCATGGTGCCGGGCGCGGCTTTCGTCGAGATCGCCGTCCGCGCCGGTGACGAGGCGGGCTGCTCGCGGGTCGAGGACCTGGTCGTGCACACGCCGCTCGTGCTGCCCGAGCGCGGGAAGATGCAGGTGCAGGCCGTGGTCGGCGCTCGGGACGAGGACGGCGTGCGGTCGCTGACGGTGTATTCGCGTCCGGACGACCCGATCGCCGGATGGACCCGGCACGCGACCGGATCGCTGACCGGCGGGAAGGCCCGGCCGGAAGGGCTCGAGGAGTGGCCGCCCGCCGCCGCCGAGCCGGTATCGGTGCGATACGAGGCACCGGCAGGCGGAGGACTCAGCCACGGCCCCGCGTTCCAGGGTCTGCGCGCGGGCTGGCGTCGGGCCGACGAGGTGTTCGCTGAGGTGAGCCTCGGCCAGGAGACGAGCCAGCAGGCCGGTCGGTTCGGTCTGCACCCGGCTGCGCTGGACGCCGCGATCCAGGCGTTCGGTCTGCTGCCCGGCGGCGAACCGGGACTCGCGGTCGCGTGGGCGGGCGTCGAACTGCACGCCACCTCGGCGGCGAAGCTGCGCGTGCGGATGACCCCGGTCGGCGAGGACGCGGTCGCGGTGACGCTGGCCGACCAGGCGGGCAAGCCGGTCGCCTCGATCGAAGCCGTGACGGTGCGTCCCGTCGCCGAGGTGCGGGAAACCGTTGCCGCGCCGGTGGAAACCGTCAAGGCCGGGCCGGTCCGGGTGCGCCGCGCGGCGAGCACCGGCGTCGCGGCCGACCCGGACGCGCTCCGCAAGCGGCTGGCCGGGCAAACCCAGGCACAGCGCGAGAAAATCCTCCTGGAGGTCGTGCTCGAGCACACCGCGGCCGTGCTCGGTTACACCGACTCCGCCGAGGTCGACCCGAACCGGCACTTCCTCGAATCGGGCTTCGACTCGGTGACCGCGGTGGGCCTGCGCAACGGCCTCAACGAGGCCACCGGGCTGAGCGTGTCCCCGACGGTCATCTTCGACCACCAGAACCCGATGGCGCTGACCGTCCACCTGCTGTCCGAATTGGACGGTGCGGACGGCGCTTCGCCGGAGGACCCGGCTTCCGACGGACTCAAGCAGATGTTCACCGAAGCGGTCCGTTCGGGACAGACGGAGAACGGGATCGGCTTGCTGAGCGCGGCGGCCCGGCTGCGGAAGTCGTTCCGGTCGTCGGCCGACATCGACCAGCTCCCGGCACCGGTCCGAATGGCCGAAGGACCGAAGCAGCCGCACCTGCTGTGCCTGTCCACCCCGGCGGCAATGGGCGGCGCGTACCAGTACGCGAGGTTCGCCTCGCACTTCCGCGGCGTGCGCACGCTGTCGGCGTTGCCGATGCCGGGATTCCTCGCGGGCGAGCTGCTGCCCGAGTCCGCCGAGGCCATCGTGGACGTGCTCACCGAGAGCGTCCGCAAGGCCGTGGGCGATGAGCCGTTCGCGTTGCTGGGCTACTCGTCCGCGGGGATCTTCGCGCACGCCATCGCGGGCAGGCTGGAGGAATCGGGCACCGGCCCGGCCGCGGTCGTCCTGCTGGACACGTACGCGGCCGGCGGCGAGGACATGCAGCGCAGCGACCAGGCGGAACGGGACGAGGCCACCCTCGGCCTGGTCTCGGGGCTGCTCGCGAATGAGGACCGGTACGGGCCGTACGACCGGACCAAGCTGACCGCGCTCGCCAAGTACCTGGAGGTGCTTCCCGAGGTGACCCTGCCCAAGATCGCGGCGCCGAGCCTGCTGGTGCGCCCGGAGGACCGGTTCGACGCGGGCGAGGCCGTAACCGGGGATTCGGAGGCGTGGCGGACGGCCTGGAGCCTGTCGGACGACACCGCGGTAGTCCCGGGCGACCACTTCAGCCTGGTCGAGAGCAGTTCGGCGACGACCGCACAGGCCGTCGAGGAGTGGCTCGGCTCGCGGTAGCCGCGTAACTCAGGCGGCGGAGGTGCCCCGTTCGGCGGGGTGCCTCCGCCGTTTCCGCGCGCGAAAACGGCGCTGCACGCCGAGCGTCACCGGTGCCCGACCCGATCGTGCCCAGCTGCCGCCTTCCGCTCCGCAGCGCCCTTCGAGTAAACTGTGCAAGCCCTACACTAATCAAGCTGAGAGGCTACGGGAATGGTCGTGGCGGCATCCAAGCCCGCGCCGGAACGCGTTCTGGCCGAAGGTCCGCTGTCGTGAACGCGACCCGCCGGTTCGCGGGCCGGGTCACCGAGCTGGACCGGAAACTGGCGGCCACCGAGATCGAGCACGCCCGCTCGCAAGGCGAGTACGACGTCGCCGAGGCGGCCCGGCGGCTGGCTCGCGTCCAAACCGCGACCACGCAAGCCGCGCTGCGGGTCGCGGTCGCCGGACAGACCGGGGACGTCATCCCGCCCGCGCTCGAGGCGGCGCCGCGGGTCGCGATCGCGCTGTGGCTGCTCGTCAGCGTCGTCCACATCGTGATCTGGCTGCTGGACGGCGTCCTCAACGGGGACTGGGACCCGTCGTGGCTGCTCTGGGTGTTGTTCGGCGGCGGCGTGCTGGCGGGCGGCGTATGGGCCGCGCGCGAATGGGACCGCCGCCTGCGCGCGGTGTCCGGGGCGGGCGGATAAGGCCGGCTGTCGACGGCGAAGCACGACCGGGGTGTCCCTGATCGGCGGCGCAATAGGGGTACTGGGGCATCTCCGGCGCGGTTAATCTCGGATCAACCATTCGCGCCGGGCGTGCCCCGGTTTCCTTTTCCTGGAGTGGATTCCATGCGTGTGCTCATGGCCGCCCCGTCTTCGCCCGCCCGGCTGCACAATCTCGCGCCACTCGCGTGGGCATTGCGGACGGCGGGCCATGACGTGAAAATCGCCGGACGCCCTTCGTTCACCGAGGAGATCCTCCGCACCAGTTGCGTGGCGGTCGAGCTGGAAAACGGTGCCGAAGAGGCGCTCGCCGAGTCCGCGGCCTTGGCCGAGTTCGCCGAGTTGTGGCGCCCCCAGGTCGTGGTCTCCGACGCCCTCGCCCCGGCGGGAACGGCCGCCGCGCGAGCGGTCGGAGCCGTCGCCGTCCGCGTCCTCGGCGCGCTGGACGAGCAGGACGCGGACGACACCGCAGACGTCACTTTGGACACTGTGCCGCCGTCGCTGCGGACTGGTGACAGTGCCGTCCGCGCGGTGCGGCACGTGCCCTACTTCGGTCCCGTGGTGGTGCCGAATTGGTTGCGGCGCAAGGCGCGACGCAGTCGCGTGCTGCTTTCCCTCACCGACGAAGCGCTGTTCGGCCCATTGTTCGACGCGGTCGCGGGAGCGGACTTCGAACTCGTGTGCTCGGCCCGCGTACCGGAGGGGGTCACGCTGCCGGCCAACGCTCGGCTTGTCGACTCCGTGCCGCCGGCCGCGCTGCTGCCGACGTGCGCCGCGGTCATCCACGACGGCGACGCGGCCCTCGCGCTCGCGGCGGCAGCGCACGGCCTGCCCCAGCTTTCCCTTGCCGAATCAGCGATCACCGCGCGCATCGCGGCGGCCGGTGCCGGGAAGACCGGCTCCAGCGAAGCGGCCCGCACGCTGACGGCCGACGAGGAGCTCGGCCGTGCCGCGAAGGCGTTGCGGGAAGAAATCGCGGCACTGCCCGCCCCGCGCACCGTGGTGGACGAACTGATTCGCTGACCGCACCGCAGAAGTCCGTGAGGGCCGCCTTGAGGGAATGAATTTCCCGCAGGGCGGCCCTCCCGCATGTCCGCCGGTCGCCGACCCCGGACTCCGTCGGTTAGGGGTGGGACGGGGCACCACATCTGGATAGCGTTTTTCCCGGAATCACCTGGAAATCGCGGCAACTTCCCGAGGCGGTCGATTACGTGAGTGCCAATTTCTGCTTCGCCCGCGCCGGACTGGGGGCAATGACGTGAGCACGGAAAACGAGGGCAAGCTGCTCGGTTACCTCAAGCGCGCCACCGCGGAACTGCGCGAGGCGAAGCAGGTGCTGCGGGACGCGCGGGAGGCCGAGACCGAGCCGATCGCGATCGTCGGCATGGACTGCCGCTACCCTGGCGGCGTCGCTTCCCCGGAAGACCTGTGGGAGCTGGTGGCGACCGGCACCGACGCCATCGGCCCGTTCCCGGCCGACCGCGGCTGGGCTCTGGATGCGCTCTACGACCCTTCGGGCGAGCGGCCCGGCACCACGAACACCCGCGAGGCAGGCTTCCTCTACGACGCCGCCGAGTTCGACCCCGAGTTCTTCGGCATCTCGCCGCGCGAGGCCCGGGCGATGGACGCGCAGCAGCGGCTGCTGCTGCAGACGTCCTGGACCGCGCTGGAGCGGGCCGGCATCGTGCCGGAGACGTTGCGCGGCAGCAACACCGGTGTGTTCGCCGGGGTGATGTACCACGACTACCTCGGCCACGAAGCCGCTGGCAGCGTCGTCTCCGGACGGGTCGCGTACGCGCTCGGGCTGGAAGGCCCGGCGGTGACGGTGGACACCGCGTGCTCGTCCTCGCTCGTCGCGCTGCACTGGGCCGCCCAGGCGCTGCGCCGCGGGGACTGCGCGCTGGCTCTCGTCGGCGGGGTCACGGTGATGGCCACGCCCGGGACGTTCGTGGACTTCGCCGAGCAGCGCGGCCTGTCGGACGACGGCCGCTGCAAGGCGTTCGCCGCGAGCGCCGACGGAACCGGCTGGGGCGAGGGTGTCGGCGTGCTCGTTGTCGAGCGACTGTCCGACGCCCGCAGGCTCGGTCACGACGTGCTCGCCGTGGTGCGCGGCAGCGCGGTCAACTCGGACGGCGCCTCCAGCGGGCTCACCGTCCCCAATGGACCGGCGCAGCAGCGGGTCATCCAGCAGGCGCTCGAATCGGCCGGACTGTCCACTTCGGACGTCGACCTCGTCGAAGGGCACGGCACCGGGACGAAGCTGGGCGACCCGATCGAGGCGCAGGCCCTGCTGGCAACCTACGGTCAGCGCTCCGAAGCGGCCGGAGAGCCGCTCTGGCTCGGCTCGCTCAAATCGAACATCGGGCACGCGCAGGCCGCGGCCGGTGTCGGCGGTGTGATCAAGGTCGTGCAGGCTATCCGCCACGGCGTGCTGCCGAAGACCCTGCACGTGGACGCGCCCTCGCCGCACGTCGACTGGTCGGCGGGCAAGGTCGAGCTGCTCACCGAGTCCCGTGCGTGGCCCGAAGTGTCCCGGCCGCGGCGTGGCGCGGTGTCGTCGTTCGGCATCAGCGGCACGAACGCCCACGTGATCGTGGAGCAGGCGGAGGCGGCCTCGGAGGAGCCGACGACCCCGCCCGCGCTGCCGGTCGTCGCGTGGCCAGTGTCGGCCGACTCGGCGGACACCCTGGCGGCACAGGCACCGCGGCTCGCCGATACCGCCGGTTCGCTCGCCGACATCGGTTTCTCCCTCGCCACAACACGTTCGGCGCTGGACCACCGGGCCGTCGTCGTCGGTGCCGACCACGCGGAGCTGCTTGCCGGGCTGAACGCGCTCGCCGAGGGTGCCGACGCGCCCGGCGTAGTGCGCGATCGGCGGGGCAACGGCCGCATGGCGTTCCTGTTCACCGGTCAGGGCGCCCAGCGCGCCGGGATGGGCCTGGCGCTCGCCGAGCAGTACCCGGCCTTCGCCGAAGCGCTCGACGCCGTGGCCGCCGAACTGGACCAGCATCTGGACAGTCCACTGAGGACGGTTCTCGAAGACGAGGAAGCACTGCAGCAGACCGGCTTCACGCAACCGGCGCTGTTCGCCGTCGAGGTCGCGCTGTTCCGGCTGCTGGAAACCTGGGGCGTGCGGCCGGACTTCCTCCTCGGGCACTCGATCGGCGAGCTGGCCGCGGCGCACGTCGCCGGAATCCTCTCGCTGCGCGACGCCTGCACGCTGGTCGCCGCGCGCGCGAAGCTCATGCAGGCCCTGCCCGCGGGCGGCGCGATGGTCGCGATCCAGGCCACCGAAGCCGAGGTGACGCCGTTGCTCACGGACGAGGTGAGCATCGCCGCGATCAACGGCCCGGACGCGCTCGTGGTTTCCGGTACCGAAGAAGGAACCGCCGCGGTCGCCGCGCAGTTCGAGGGTCGCAAGACCTCGAAGCTGCGCGTCTCGCACGCTTTCCACTCGCCGCTGATGGAGCCGATGCTCGCCGAGTTCGCCGCCGTCGCGAAGAAGCTTTCCTATGCCGCGCCTGCGATCCCGATCGTCTCGACGGTCTCAGCCGATGCCGACCTCACGACTCCGGAGTACTGGGTGCACCAGGTCCGCGCGGCCGTCCGGTTCCACGACGGCGTGCGCACGCTGGCTGGCGAAGGCGTCCGGACGTTCGTTGAGATCGGGCCGGGCGCGGTGCTCACCGCCGCCGCGCGGACCGCGCTAGACGACGACGCACTCGCCTTCGTCCCGGCGCAGCGCAAGGACCGCGCCGAAGCCCACACCGTCGTCACCGCGCTCGCGACCCTGCACGCCCGGGGGATTCCCGTGGACTGGGCCGCGTTCTACCCCGGTGCTCGCCGGGTCGCGCTGCCCACCTACTCGTTCCGCCGCACCCGCTACTGGGCACCCGCCACCATCGCCGCCGGGGACGTCGCGGACCACGGCCAGGAGCCCGCCGGACACCCCGTGCTGAGCGCCGTCGTGCGAGTCCCGGACTCCGACACGCTCGTGCTGACCGGCCGGCTGTCGACCACCACCGCGCCGTGGCTCGCCGACCACGTCGTCCTCGGCACGATCCTGTTGCCCGGCACGGCTTTCCTCGAACTGGCGCAGCGCGCCGCCGACGAAGCGGGCTGCTCCCGGATCGAGGAGCTGACGCTGCACGCCCCGCTGACCCTCGCCGAGGGCGCGGGCGCGGCGATCCAGGTTTCGGTGGACGCCGAGGACGAAGGCCGGCGCCGGATCGCCGTCCACTCGCGACCCGACGGCCAGGACGCCTGGATCCGGCACGCCGAGGGGTTCGCTGGAACCGAGGCGGAGCCGCCCTCGTTCGACTTGGCCGAGTGGCCGCCGGCCGGTGCCGTCGAGGTCGAGCTGGCCGACCCGTACGCGCGGCTCGCGGAGCTGGGCTACGACTACGGCACCGCTTTCCAAGGCCTGCGGGCGATGTGGCGCGACGGCGACGACGTGTACGCGGACGTCGTCCTGCCCGACGCTGCCGACGCCGTCGGCTACGGTCTGCACCCGGCGCTGCTCGACGCCGCGATGCACGCCCAGCTGCTCGGCCCGGCGCCCGAGGACGGCGAAGCGAAGCCGATGCTGCCGTTCGCGTTCAGCGGCACCACCCTGCACCGCGCGGGAGCGGCGGCGTTGCGGGTGCACGTCTCGCCGACCAGTCCGGACACCATCACGCTGCGGATCGCCGACGACGCGGGCTCGCCGGTGTTGTCCGTCGAATCCCTTGCCGCGCGGCCGATCTCGCTGGACAAGCTGGCGTCGACCCGGGATTCGCTGTTCCGGGTGGAGTGGGAACCCGCCGGGAACAACGGGAACGCCGCGGGCGCGAAGGTGCTGGAGGTGTCCACTCCGGACGGTCCGTCGCCCGAAGCTGCCCGCACGGTCACGCGACAGGTGCTCACCGCCGTCCGGGAACTGCTCGCCGAGGACGGCGAGACCCGCTTGGCCGTGGTCACGCGCGGCGCGGTGTCGGTCGACGGCGAGGACGTCGACCCGGTCCTCGCGCCGGTCTGGGGCCTGGTGCGGGCGGCCGAAGCCGAAAACCCGGGCCGCTTCGCGCTCGTCGACCTCGACGGGAACGGCACCGTCGAAGCCGCCTTGGCCACCGGGGAACCGGAAACCGCCGTCCGCGGCGGCAAGGTTCTCGTGCCGCGCCTGACCCCCGCGACTCCGCCAGCCGGGGAGCTGAACTGGAACCCGGACGGGACCGTCCTCATCACCGGCGGCACCGGCGGGCTCGGCGCGGTCGTCGCGAAGCACCTGGTGACGCGGCACGGCGTGCGCCGCCTGCTGCTCACCAGCCGCCGGGGTGCCGACGCGCCCGGCGCGGCCGAGTTGCGCGAAGAACTCCAGCAGCTGGGCGGCGAGGTGACGATCGCGAGCTGCGACGTCACCGACGCGGCGTCCGTGCGGTCGCTGCTCGACGCGATCCCGGCCGAAGCACCGCTGACCGCCGTCCTGCACGCCGCGGGCGTCCCCGCCGCCGGCCGGGTCGAGGCCCTCGCCGACGACGAACTCGACCGCGTCTTCGCCCCCAAGGTCGACGGCGCGTGGAACCTGCACGAGCTGACCGGTGACCTGGCCGCGTTCATCCTGTTCTCCTCGGCCGCGAGCACGGTCCTCGCCGCAGGTCAGGCCGGGTACGCCGCCGCCAACGCCTACCTGGACGAGCTGGCTCGCCACCGCCAGGCCCAAGGGCTCGCAGCGACGGCACTGGCCTGGGGCGCCTGGGCCGAGGACGGCGGCATGGCAGGCGAACTCGACGAGGCCGACTTCCGCAGGCTGCGCCGCCTCGGCACACCGCCGATGGCCACCGAGGAAGCCCTCGCCTTGCTTGACGCGTGCCTCACCGCCGAGGACGCCGTGCTCGCGCCGGTGAAGCTCGACCTCGCGGCGCTGCGTGCTCGCAGCGACGCTCTTCCGCCGGTGCTGCGCGGGCTCGTGCGGCCCGCGCCGAGCCGCCGCCCGGCCGCCCGCTCCGGAGCCGCGGTCGCCGCCCGGCTGGGCACGCTGCCCGAGACCGAGCGCGAGGCCTACCTCCTGAACGTGGTGGCCGAGCAGGTCGCGGCGGTGCTGGGCTTCGCTTCGGCCGCGTCCGTCGAGCCCGAGCGGGCCTTCCAGGAAATGGGGTTCGACTCGCTCACCTCGGTCGAGCTGCGCAACCAGCTCGGCGCGCTGACCGGCCTGAAGCTGACCGCGACCATCGTGTTCGACCATCCGACGCCCGCCGCGCTCGCCCGGCGCCTGCACGAGCTGCTCGGCCCGGCCCGTGGCGCCGCGGAGCCGCTGCTGACCGAGATCGACCGCCTGGAAACCCTCCTCGGCGGCGCGGCCGGAACGCTGAACGGCTCGACCGCGAAGGTCGCCGCGCGCCTGGACGCCCTGGTGCGCAAGTGGACCGACGCGCACGCGGGAGCCGAAACCGAAGCCGGTCTGGACGAGGCCACCGACGACGAGCTGTTTGCCGTGCTGGACGACGAATTGGGCATCTCATGAACGGGCAGACCATGAGCAACGAGGACAAGCTCCGCGACTACCTGAAGCGTGCGACGGCCGATCTCAAGCAGGCCCGCCGCCGGCTGCACGAGCTGGAGGCGCGCGACACCGAGCCGATCGCGATCATCGGCATGAGCTGCCGCTACCCCGGGGGCATCGCGACGCCGGACGACCTGTGGGACGTCGTCGACGAGGGCCGCGACGTGATCGGCGAGTTCCCGGCCGACCGCGGCTGGGACATCGAGGGCGTCTACGACCCGACGCCCGAGCGGCCCGGCAAGACCTACACGCGCCACGGCGGTTTCCTTTACGACGCGGCGAATTTCGACGCGGAGTTCTTCGGCATCAGCCCGCGCGACGCCCGTCGTGCCGACCCGCAGCAGCGGATCCTGCTCGAAGCGTCCTGGGAGGCCATCGAGCGCGCCGGGCTCGACCCGCACGCACTGAAGGGCAGCCCCACCGGCGTCTTCGCTGGCGTGATGTACCACGACTACAGCGGCGGCAGCCCCGAAGGCAGCCTCGTGTCCGGTCAGGTTTCCTACACGCTCGGTCTGGAAGGACCGTCGGTGTCGGTGGACACCGCGTGCTCGTCTTCGCTGGTGGCACTGCATATGGCCGCCCAGGGACTGCGTCGCGGAGACTGCTCGCTCGCGCTGGTCAGCGGCGTCGCCGTGATGGGCACGCCCGAGATGTTCGTGGACTTCTCCAGCCGCCGCGGTCTGGCCGCGGACGGCCGCAGCAAGTCGTTCTCCGACGACGCGAACGGCACGTCGTGGGCCGAGGGCGTCGGCGTGCTCGTGCTGGAACGCGTTTCGGAGGCGCGCCGCAATGGGCACCAGATCCTCGCTCTGCTACGCGGTTCCGCCGTGAACCAGGACGGCGCGAGCAACGGCTTCTCCGCTCCGAACGGCCCCTCGCAGGTCCGGGTGATCGAGGCGGCGCTCGCCGACGCCGGGCTTTCAGTGTCCGATGTGGACGCTGTCGAGGCACACGGCACCGGAACCGCGTTGGGCGACCCGATCGAAGCGCAGTCGCTGATGGAAACCTACGGGCAGCGCACGACGGGGGAGCCGCTGCTGCTCGGCTCGATCAAGTCGAACATGGGCCACCCGCAGGCCGCCGCCGGCGTCGCCGGGGTGATCAAGATGGTGCAGGCGCTGCGGCACGCCAAGCTGCCGAAGACGCTGCACGTCGGCACCCCTTCGACGCACGTCGACTGGACCGCGGGCGCGGTGGAGCTGCTGACGGAGCCGCGTGAGTGGCCCGAGGTGAACCGGCCGCGCCGCGGGGCCGTGTCCTCGTTCGGCGTCAGCGGCACCAACGCGCACGTGATCCTGGAGCAGGCACCGAGCCAGGAGCGGGAAGAACCGCCCGCGCCGGTGGTCCACCCGCTCGTGCTCTCGGCGAAGACCCCGGCCGCGCTCGCCGCGGCAGCGGGCCGGATCGCGTCCCATGTGGACAGCCACGCCGACGAACTCGCCGACATCGCGCACACCCTCGCCACCGGACGAGCTCGGCTCGACCACCGCGCGGTAGTTGTCGCGCAGGATTCCAAGCAGGCCGCGGAAGCGCTGCGGGCGTTGGCTTCCGGCGGATCGCGCCCAGACGTCGTCACCGGTACCGCCGACGCACGCGGCAAGACCGTGTTCGTGTTCCCCGGCCAAGGCTCGCAGTGGACCGGAATGGCGACCGCGTTGCTGGAGCAGTCGCCGGTGTTCGGCGAGCGGATGGCCGAGTGCGATGCGGAGCTGCGGAAGTTCGCGGACTGGTCGGTGCTCGCGGTGCTGCGCGGCGAACCCGGCACCCCGCCCGCCGACCGCGTGGACGTGGTGCAGCCGATGCTGTGGGCGGTGATGGTCTCGCTGGCCGCGCTGTGGCGGGCGCACGGCGTGGAGCCGGACATGGTGATCGGCCACTCGCAGGGCGAAATCGCCGCCGCGAGCGTCTCGGGCGCACTGTCCCTTGAGGACGGAGCCCGCGTGGTCGCGTTGCGCAGCAAGGCGATCGGTGACGTCCTCGGCGGCCGGGGCGGCGGGATGCTCGCCGTCGGCCTGCCCGCTTCCGGCCTCGGCTCCCGGCTCGACGCCTGGGACGGCCGGATCTCGGTGGCTGCGGACAACGGCGCCACGTCGGCCGTGCTGTCCGGCGACGGCGCTGCCCTTGACGAACTGCGCGACCAGCTGGTCGAGGAGGGATTCCGCGCCAAGCGGGTGCCGGTGGACTACGCGTCGCACTCCGCGCACGTCGAGCACCTCGCCGACCGGCTGCTGGCCGACCTCGCCCCGATCACCCCCGGCGCGGGGACGGTCGCGATGACCTCCACGGTGACCGAGGAGCCGGTGACCGAGTCCACTATGGACGCCCGGTACTGGTTCACCAACCTCCGCACGACGGTCCGGTTCGCGCCGGTGGTCGCGAAGCTCGCCGAGGCGGGTTACACGCGGTTCATCGAGATCAGCCCGCATCCGGTGCTGGCCATGAGCATCCAGGAGACCCTGGACGAAGGCGGCCACAACGGTTCCGTCACCGGGACCCTGCGCCGCGACGAAGGCGGTCTGACCCGGTTCGCGACCTCGCTCGCCGAGCACTCGGTCCGCGGCGGCGCGGCGGATTGGGCCTCGCTGGTTCCCGGCGCACAGCTCGTGGAACTGCCGACTTATCCGTTCCAGCACAAGCGCTTCTGGCACGAAGAAGAGGCCGCGGCGGTTCCGGTGACCGGAGCGCAGGTCGCCGACCAGGACTTCTGGCAGGACATCGCCGCAGGCGACGTCGACGCGCTCGCCACCCGGCTCGGCGTCGAAACCGCTCCGCTGGCCGAAGTCGTCCCGGCGCTGGCCGCCTGGCACGGCCGCCGCACCGACCTGTCCACAATAGAATCCTGGCGCTACCGAGTCTCCTGGGCACCGGTGAGCGTCGCGGGCGAGCTGGCCGGAACCTGGTTGGTCGTCGTCCCCGCCGACGTTCCCGAAGCGACCGAGCTGGCTGATGCACTCGCCGCGCAGGGCGACGTCGTCCGGGTGATCGCGACGGCGGACCGCGCCGAACTGGCCGGGCAGCTCACCGAGGCGACCGCGGTGCGGCCGTTCGACGGCGTGCTGTCGTTGCTCGCGCTCGACACCCGCGAACACGCGGAGCACCCCGCGCTCACCACTCCGGTCGCCGCCACCGTCGCGCTGCTGCAAGCCTTGCGCGACACCGGGGTTGACGCCCCGGCGTGGGTGGTCACTCGTGGGGCGGTCGCGGTAGACGCCTTCTCCGACGCCGACCCGGCCGCCGCGGCGGTGTGGGGACTCGGCACGGTCGTCGCGCTCGACCAGCCCGCCGCTTGGGGCGGCCTGGTCGACGTCGAGGGCCCGGCGGACGCCGCGCGGCTGGCCGCGGTGGTGTCCGGGACCGACAACGAGGACCAGGTCGCGATCCGGCCGTCCGGGGTGTTCGCCCGGCGCATGGTCCGCGCGCCGCTGCCCGCGACCGACGCGGAGTGGAAGCCGCGGGGAACGGTGCTGGTCACCGGCGGGACGGGCGCGGTCGGCGCGCACGTCGCCCGCTGGCTGGCCGGACGGGGCGCCGAGCACCTCGTGCTCACCAGCCGCCGCGGTCTCGACGCTGAAGGCGCGCGGGAGCTGGTCGAAGAGCTGGCTGGCACCCGCGTCACGGTCGCGGCCTGCGACGTCACCGACAAGCAGGCGCTCGCGGCGCTGCTGGCCGAGCACCCGCCGACGGCCGTGGTGCACGCCGCGGGTGTCCTGACCGACGAGCCGGCCCTCGCCGACGTCACGCCCGCGGAGTTCGCCGCCGCCACCCGCGCCAAGATCACCGGCGCGGCCCTGCTCGACGAACTGCTGGGCGACACCGAGCTGGACGCGTTCGTGCTGATGTCCTCCGGCGCCGCCGTGTGGGGCACCTCCGGTCAGCCCGCTTACGCCGCGGGCAACGCCTACCTCGACGCGCTCGCCCGCCGTCGCCGTGCCGCGGGACGCACCGCGACCGCGGTCGCGTGGGGGTCATGGGGCGGCGGAGGCATGGTCGACGCCGAAGCGAGCGACCTGCTGCGCCGCATCGGCCTGGCCGAGATGGCCCCGGAACTCGCGGCCGAGGCACTGGGCCAGGCGCTGGACCGCGACGAGACCCACCTGGTGGTCGCCGACATCGACTGGGCCACGTTCGCCCCGGTGTACCAGCTCGCCCGGCCTCGGCCGCTGCTGCGCGCGCTGGCCGAGGTCGCCGAGGAGGAGACCGGCCCGGTCGAGGACACCGGCGACCTGAAGGGGAAGCTCGCCTCGCTGACGCCCGCCGAACAGCAGCGGACGCTGCTGGAGCTGGTCCGCGGCCAGGTCGCCGTGGTCGCCGGATACGACAACGGCTCGGCGGTCGAACCGGCCCGCGCGTTCAAGGAACTCGGGTTCGACTCGGTCACCGCGGTCGACCTGCGCAACCGGCTCGGGGCCGCCACCGGGCTCAAACTCCCGGCCACCGTCGCGTTCGACCACGTCAACCCGCAGGCGCTCGCCGAACATCTGTGGACCCAGCTGGGCGGCGGCGAGGCGGCGGTCCCGCTGGAGGCGGAACTGGACCGGCTCGAGGCGGTCGCGTCCGCTTTGGACGCCGCGGAGATCGACCGGTCCCGGATCGTCGTCCGCCTGCAGGCGATGGTGACCGCCCTGCACCAGACCCTGGCCGGCACCAAGGCCGCCGACGTCCTGCAAACCGCGACCACGGACGAGCTGTTCGCCCTCATCGACAACGAGCTCGGCGCCTGAGCGCACCCACCCAGCGACAAGAGGATTCTGGCGATGACTGACGAAAGCAAGCTGGTCGACTACCTGAAGCGGGTGACCGCCAACCTGCAGGAGACGCGTGAGCGGCTTCGCGCGGTCGAGGCGGCGGAGGCCGAGCCGATCGCGATCGTGGCGATGGGCTGCCGGTACCCGGGCGACGTGCGCTCGGCCGACGACCTCTGGGAGCTGGTGGCCGGCGGCCGGGACGCGATCGGCGCGTTCCCGTCCGACCGCGGCTGGAACCTGGACACACTGTTCGACGCCGACCCCGACAGCCCGGGCACGAGCTACGTATCCGAGGGCGGCTTCGTCCACGACGTCGGCGAGTTCGACGCGCCGTTCTTCGGCGTCTCCCCGCGCGAGGCGCTGGCCATGGACCCGCAGCAGCGGATCGTGCTGGAGCTGGCGTGGGAGACGTTCGAGCGGGCCGGCATCGCGCCGCACTCGCTCGCCAAACAGCAGGTAGGGGTCTTCGTCGGCAGCGGCGACCAGGACTACTACGACGAGCTGCCGCCGTCCGTGCTCGCGGGCGAGGTCGCGGACTACCTGAGCACCGGCAACGCCGCGTCGGTCATTTCCGGCCGGGTCGCCTACGCGCTCGGGCTGGAAGGACCGGCGCTCACGGTCGACACGGCGTGCTCGTCGTCGCTGGTCGCCCTGCACCTCGCCGTGCAGGCGCTGCGGCAGCGCGACTGCGCGCTGGCGCTGGCCGGCGGCGTGATGGTGATGTCGCGGCCGGGTCCGTTCCTGGCGTTCAGCCGTCAGCGCGGGCTCGCCGCGGACGGCCGGTGCAAGGCATTCTCCGACAGTGCAGACGGCACCGGTTGGGCCGAGGGCGCGGGAACCCTGCTGCTGGAACGGCTTTCCGACGCGCGCCGCAACGGTCACCCCGTCCTCGCGGTTGTGCGCGGTTCCGCGGTGAACTCCGACGGCGCGTCGAATGGGCTCACCGCACCGAACGGTCCTTCGCAGCAGCGGGTGATCCGGCAGGCGCTGGCGAACGCGCAGCTCTCGGCGTCCGATGTGGACGCCGTCGAGGGCCACGGCACCGGCACCACGCTCGGCGATCCCATTGAGGCGCAAGCCTTGCTGGCCACTTACGGCCAGGACCGGGACCGTCCGCTGTGGCTCGGTTCGATCAAGTCGAACATCGGCCACGCGCAGGGCGCGGCTGGCGTCGGCGGTGTGATCAAGATGGTGCAGGCAATGCGCAACGGCCTGCTGCCTCGCACACTCCATGTCACCGAACCGTCCACCGAGGTCGATTGGACCTCCGGCGCGGTCGAGCTGCTGACGGAGGAGCGTCCGTGGGCGGCTGGGGAACGCCCGCGGCGCGCGGGTGTGTCGTCGTTCGGCGTCAGCGGCACCAATGCACACGTGATCGTCGAAGAAGCTCCCGCCGTTGAAGCGGAAGAAGTGACGCCGAGCTGGCCGGAAGGCGTCCCGGTCCCGTGGCCGCTCGCCGGGCACGGTGCCGCGGCGCTTAAGGCGCAGGCGGCCCAGCTACTGTCCGTTGTGGACGGTGCGACCCCACTCGACCTTGGTTTCTCCCTGGCTACGTCCCGGTCGCCGCTCAGCCACCGTGCCGTCGTGCTCGACGGGAAGGCCGGAGTCGCCGCCCTTGCTGACGGCTCGACGTCGCCCGCGCTGGTCACAGGCACCGCCGTCGAGGGGCTCACCGCGTTCCTCTTCTCCGGACAGGGCGCTCAGCGCGCACGCATGGGAGCCGAGCTGGCCGCCGCGTTCCCGGTGTTCGCCGAGGCACTGGACGAGGTCTTCGCCGCGATCGACCCGCACCTCGACCGTCCACTGAAGACGGTCGTCTTCGAGAACCCGCGGCTGATCAACCAGACCGGCTACACCCAGCCCGCGCTTTTCGCGATCGAGGTGGCGCTCTTCCGGCTGCTGTCGTCGTGGGGCATCAAGCCCGACTTCCTGCTCGGCCACTCGGTCGGCGAGCTGGCCGCCGCGCATGTCGCGGGGGTGCTGTCGCTGGCCGACGCCTGCGCTCTCGTCGCGGCCCGGGCGAAGCTCATGCAGGCCTTGCCGACCGGTGGCGCGATGGTCGCCCTGCAGGCGACCGAGGACGAGGTCGCCCCGCAGCTGACCGCCGACGTCAGCATCGCCGCGATCAACGGCCCGGACTCGGTGGTGCTTTCCGGCACCGAAGACGCGGTCGCCGCGGTGGTGGCGAAGTTCGAGGGCCGCAAGTCCTCGAAGCTCAAGGTGTCGCACGCGTTCCACTCGCCGCTGATGGAGCCGATGCTGGCGGAGTTCGCCGCCGTCGCCCGCACGCTCACCTACTCGCGGCCCGAAATCCCGGTGATCTCCAACGTTTCCGGCGCGCTCGCCGGGGCCGAGATCGCCACGCCGGAGTACTGGGTCTCGCACGTCCGCGCCGCGGTCCGGTTCCACGACGGGCTGACCGCGCTGAGCGCACAGGGCGTTTCCCGCTTCGTCGAGGTCGGGCCGGACGGCGTGCTTTCCGCGCTCGCCCGGCAGAGCTTCGACGCGGTGGTCGTGCCGGTCCTGCGCAAGGACCGGCCGGAGCCGCAGGCAGCGCTCACGGCGCTCGCCGAACTGTTCGTCAGCGGGCTCGTCCCGGACTGGGCCGCGGTCTTCGCCGGCCGCGGCGCCCAGCGCGTCGACCTCCCGCCGTATGCCTTCCAGCGCAAGCGCTACTGGATCGACGCCCGCGCCAACCGCGACGAGGTGACCGCTGCCGGACTCGCCTCGGCCGGGCACCCGCTGCTCGGTGCCGCCGTCTCCCTCGCCGACACCGACGGCGTGGTGCTCACCGGGCGGCTTTCGGCGGAGACGCACGCGTGGCTGGCCGAGCACCGGCTCGGCGAGGTCATCACCGTGCCCGGCACGGCGTTCCTGGAGCTGGTGGTCCGCGCTGGCGACCAGGTCGGCAGCGGCCGGATCGAAGAACTCACGCTCAGCAGCCCGCTGGTGGTGCCGGAGCGCGGCGGTGTGCAGGTCCAGGTGACCGTCGGCGCGGCGGGGGAGCACGGCGTCCGCTCCGTGACGGTCCACTCGCGCGCGGAAGGCGCCGACGGCGAACCGTGGACGCTGCACGCGAGCGGCACGGTCACGCCACCGTCGTACCGCGGCGGGGTGGAGCTGGCCGAGTGGCCGCCCGCCGGTGCCGAGCCGGTCGGGATCGACGGCGTGTACGACGACTTCGCCGACACCGGCCTGACCTACGGACCGCTTTTCCGTTCCCTGCAGGCAGTGTGGCAACGCGACGGCGAGATCTTTGCTGAAGTCGCGCTGCCGGAAGACAGCGACGCTGACCGCTTCGGCTTGCACCCGGCCGCGCTCGACGCCTGCACCCACGCCCTGCGCGTCGCGGGCGGAGGGGACGGCGGCGTCGGCCTGGTTCCGTTCTGCTGGACCGGCGTCGAACTGCACGCCACTGGTGCGTCCGCGCTGCGCGTGCGGTTCAAGCCGACCACCGAGGACGGCTACGAGATCGCCCTCGCCGACCCGACTGGCGGGCCGGTCGCGACGGTCGCCGAGACGGTGTTCCGCGCCTTCACCGCGCCGGTCGCCGAGCAGACCGCTCCGCTGTACCGGATCGAATGGCAGCGGTCGGCCGAAACCGAATCCACTGTGGACACTGCCGACGTGCAGGTCCTGGAGTGCGTCGGCGAATCCGGCACCGCCGCCGAGACGCACGAACTCACGCACCGCGTCCTGGCCGCCCTCCAGACGTGGCTGTCCGAGGAACACTCCGAGCAAGCCAGGCTCGTGGTGGTCACCCGCGGCGCGGTCCCGGCCGCCGGAGACGTCACCGACCTCGCCGCCTCGGCGGTCTGGGGCCTGGTCCGCTCCGCGCAGGAGGAGAACCCGGACGCCTTCGTCCTGCTCGACCTCGACGCCGAAACCACGCCGGAAGCGGTGTTGCCGCAGGTGCTGGCCTCGGGCGAAACGCAGGCGGCGGTCCGGCTCGGCACGGTCCTCGTGCCGCGGCTGGTCCGCACGACGCCGGAGCTGGACCGGCCGTACTTCTGCCCGCACGGCACGGTGCTGGTCACCGGCGCGTCCGGTGCGCTCGGCGGAAAGCTCGCCCGGCACCTGGTCGCCGAGCACGGGGTGCGCAGGCTGCTGCTGCTCAGCCGCCGGATCACGCCCGCGCTCGACCAGCTGGCCGCTGAACTGCGGGAGAGCGAGGTCGACGTCCGGTTGGAGCGCTGCGACGTCGCCGACCGCGAGGCGCTGGCCGGCGTGCTGGCGTCGCTGCCGGAGGAGAACCCGCTCACCGCGGTCGTGCACGCCGCTGGCGTTCTCGACGACGGTGTGGTCACCGCGCTCACCCCGGAGCGGGTCGACGCGGTGCTCGCCCCGAAGGTCGACGGCGCGCTGAACCTGCACGATCTCACCCGCGAGACCGCGCTGTCCGCGTTCGTGCTGTTCTCGTCGGTCTCCGGCGTGCTCGGCGCGCCCGGCCAGGGCAGCTACGCCGCGGCCAACGCGTACCTGGACGCCCTCGCGTCGCACCGCGTCGCGCACGGCCTGCCGGGTCTGTCGCTCGACTGGGGCCTGTGGGGCGAGGTCGGCGGCATGGGCGGCACGCTCACCGAAGAGGAGGTGCAGCGGCTCGCGGCCAGCGGCATCGTGCCACTGTCCACTGCGGACGGGCTGGCGCTGTTCGACCGCGCGCTCGCGGTCCGCAAACCGACCGCCGTCCCGGCCAAGCTCGACCTTCCGGTGCTGCGCAAACTCGACCGGCTCCCGCGCACGCTGGAACAGCTCGTCGGCCGCACCGCGCGCCGGGTCGCCGCCACGGCCGGGTCCTCAGTGGACTCCTTCGCCGGACGGCTGCTGAGCTTGCCGGAAGAAGATCGGCGCGACGCCGTGCTGGAACTGGTGCGCGGACACGCCGCGACCGTGCTCGGCTACAGCGGGGCGCACGAAATCGAGTCGTCGGCGCAGTTCTCGTCGCTCGGCTTCGACTCGCTGACCGCGATCGAACTGCGCAACGGCCTCACCGCGGCCACCGGGCAGCGGCTGCCCGCGACCCTGATCTTCGACTACCCGACGCCGACCTCGCTGGCCGCGCACCTGCTGGCCGAGCTGGCCGGCACGACGGTCGAGGTCAGCACAGTGTCCACTAAGGACAACTCGGACGAGCCGATCGCGATCGTCGGCATGGCCTGCCGCTTGCCCGGCGGGGTCACCTCGCCGGAACAGCTGTGGGAACTGGTCGCCGAGGGCCGCGAAGCGATCGGCGACTTCCCGGCCGACCGCGGCTGGGACGTCGACGGTCTGCTCGACCCGACCGGCCGCCGCCCCGGCACGACGTATGTCGCACGCGGCGGGTTCGTCTACGACGCGGGCGATTTCGACCCGACGTTCTTCGGCGTCTCGCCGAAGGAAGCGCCGATGATCGACCCGCAGCAGCGGCTGCTGCTCGAAGCCTCGTGGGAGGCACTGGAGCGGTCCGGGATCGACCCGGTTTCGCTCAAGGGCAGCCCGACCGGGGTGTACGCGGGCGTCCAGTACCACGACTACGCGGGTGCGAGCAGCGCTGGATCGATCGTCACTGGCCGGGTGTCCTACTCCCTCGGCCTCGAGGGCCCGGCCGTCTCGGTGGACACGGCGTGCTCGTCGTCGCTGGTCGCGATGCACATGGCGGCGCAGGCGCTGCGCGGCGGGGACTGCTCGCTCGCGCTGGCCGGCGGCGTCACGGTGATGGCGACCCCGGAGACGTTCGTCGAGTTCAGCCGCCAGAAGGGACTGGCCCCCGACGGCCGGTGCAAGGTGTTCTCCGACGACGCCGACGGCACGACCTGGTCCGAAGGCGTCGGCGTCCTGGTCCTGGAGCGTCTCTCCGACGCCCGCGCCAACGGGCACCCGGTGCTCGCGGTCCTCAAGGGCAGCGCGGTGAACCAGGACGGCACCTCGAACGGCCTGACCGCGCCGAACGGTCCCGCGCAGCAGCGGGTGATCCGCGCGGCGCTGGCCGACGCCGGACTGGAACCGTCCGATGTGGACGCCGTCGAAGCGCACGGCACGGGCACGAAGCTGGGCGACCCGATCGAAGTCCAGGCGCTGCTGGCCACTTACGGCACGCAGACCTCGGCGGACCGTCCCTTGTGGATCGGATCGGTGAAGTCGAACATCGGGCACACTCAGGCCGCCGCGGGCGCCGCTGGCGTGATCAAGATGATCGAAGCGATGCGGCACGGCGAACTCCCCGCGACGCTGAACGTGGGCAAACCGTCGAGCGAGATCGACTGGTCCTCGGGCGCGGTGCGAGTGCTGGCCGAGCCGGTGAAGTGGCTGCCCAACGGCCACACCCGCCGGGCGGGCGTCTCCTCCTTCGGCGTGAGCGGCACCAACGCGCACGTGATCCTGGAGGAAGGCGACCGGCGCGAGGTCACCGCCTCGACTGGTCCGGAGTACGACGGCCCGGTCGCGTGGCCGGTCTCCGGTCGCGGTGCCGCGGCGTTGCGGGCACAGGCCGAGCAACTGATGTCCTATGTGGACGAAGAGCCGGAGGGCAGCCTCGCCGACATCGGCGTCTCGCTGGCCACCACGCGCGGCGCGTTCGACCGCCGGGCGGTGCTGATCGGCAGCCGGTCGCCGCAGTTCGTGCGCGGTCTCGCGGCGCTGGTCGACGAGGAAGAGGCGCGCGGGGTCGTCAGCGGGACCGCCACCGCGGGCGGGCGCACCGCGTTCCTGTTCGCAGGGCAGGGTTCGCAGCGCGCGAAGATGGGGGCACGGCTCGCCGAGCAGTACCCGGCGTTCGCCGCCGCGTACGACGAAGCCTGTGCCGCGGTCGACCGGCACCTGGACCGCCCCATCCGGCCGATCATCGACAGCGGGGAGGGCCTCGACGAGACCCGCTACACCCAGCCCGCGCTGTTCGCTCTGGAAGTCGCGCTGTTCCGCCTGGTCCGTGCGTGGGGCGTCAAACCGGACGTGCTCGCCGGGCATTCGATCGGCGAGATCGCGGCGGCCCACTGCGCTGGCGTGCTTTCCCTTGAGGACGCGGCGAAGCTGGTAGTCGCTCGCGGTGCGCTGATGCAGGCACTGCCGACCGGTGGCGCGATGGTGGCGATCGACGGGACTCCCGAAGCGGTTCGCGAAGCTGCTGGGGACACTGTGGACATTGCCGCGGTGAACGGTCCGACCGCGGTGGTGATCTCCGGCGCTGAAGAAGCGGTTGCCGAGGTGGCGGCGAAGTTCGAGCGCACCAAGAAACTCCGTGTCTCGCACGCGTTCCACTCGCGACTGATGGACCCGATGCTCGGCGAGTTCCGCACTGTCGCGGAAGGACTGTCCTATGCGGACCCGCGGATCCCGGTCATCTCGACGGTCACCGGCGGCCCGGCGGACCTGACCTCGCCGGAGTACTGGGTGAACCAGGTCCGCGCAGGGGTGCAGTTCCGCGACGCGGTCACTCGGGCCGCCGCGGACGGCGTGACCCGGTTCCTGGAGCTGGGCCCGGACACCACGCTCGCCGCGATGGCCGCGGGTTGCTTCGACGAGCAGCCCGAGGCGCTGGCTTCGCTGCTGCACAAGGAGAACGACGAGGCGGTGGCCGCGCTGACCGGTGTCGCGCAGCTGCACGTCAGCGGCGTCGACGTCGACTGGTCCGCGATCTACGAGCCGACCGGTGCCCGTCCGGTGCCGGTGCCGACGTATCCGTTCCAGCGCCAGCGCTTCTGGCTGGAGAGCACCTCCGGCGCGGTCGGCGAGGAGGACCACCCGCTGCTCGGGACGGCACTGGAACTCGCCGACGCCGAGGGGCTGCTGTTCAGCGGACGGCTTTCGGTCGGCACGCACCCGTGGCTGGCCGACCACGTCGTCGGCGGCTCGATCCTGTTCCCCGGCACCGGTTTCGTCGAGATGGCGATCCGGGCGGGCGACGAGGCGGGCTGCCCGCGCTTGGAGGAACTGACCCTGGAATATCCGCTGGTCGTCCCCGAACGCTCCGGCGTCCGCGTGCAGTTCGCCCTCGGCGCGCCCGACGGCAGCGGCAGCCGGACGTTCAGCGTGCACTCCCGGCCGGAAGGCGACAGCGCCGCCTGGACGCGGCACGCGATCGGCAAGCTCGCCAAGGCGGGCAAGGCCGGGAAGTTCGAGCTGGCCGAGTGGCCGCCCGCCGGCGCGGAGGAGGTCCGCCTGGAGGGCACCTACGAAGAGCTGGCCGCCGACGGGCTCGCCTACGGTCCGGCGTTCCGCGGGCTCGTCGCGGCCTGGAAGCGCGACGGCGAAGCGTTCGCCGAGATCCAGCTCCCGGCCTCGGTGTCCGATGTGGACCGTTACGGCATCCACCCCGCCGTGCTCGACGCCGCGCTGCACACCATCGGTGTCTCCGGCGCGGCCGGGGACGAACCGGCGCTGCCGTTCGCCTGGGAAGGTGTCCGGTTGCACGCAGTCGGGGCGACGACCCTGCGGGTCCACGTCCGCCCGGTCGGCTCCGGTGCGGTTTCGCTCGACGTCGCCGACGGTGCCGGGGCACCGGTCGCGTCGGTGGAATCCCTGCTGCTGCGCCCGATGTCGGCCGTACCGCAGGCGGCACCGACCGGCGGTGGCGACTCGCTGTTCCGCGTTGCTTGGGAGCAGGCCGACCTCGACGCCGTCGCCGAGGTCACCGACTGGACTGTGCTCGGCCCGGACGCCTTCGGCCTTACCGAAGCGCTGGGCGCCAAGGCAGCCGGGACGGTCGCCGAGGCGAGCGGACTGGTCGTGCTTCCGGCAGGCGGCACCGACGATATCCACGCCGAACTGCACCGCGTGCTCGGCCTGCTGCAGGACTGGCTCGCCGGGTCCACCGGTTCGCTGATCGTGGCGACCCGGGGTGCGGTGGCCGCCGAAGAGGGGGAGAACCCCGACCCGGCCGGCGCCGCGGTCGCGGGCCTGGTGCGCTCGGCACAGGCCGAACACCCCGGCCGGATCACGCTGGCAGACCTCGGCGCGGGCACCCCGGCCGGCCGGACGCTGGCCGCGGTGTCGGCCTCCGACGAGCCGCAGGTGGCGCTGCGGGCGGGCGCGGTGCTGGTGCCGCGCCTGGTCCGGGCGGCCGACGCGGCAGCGGCCCCGGTATGGGACGCCGAGGGCACGGTGCTCGTCACCGGAGCCACCGGCGCGCTCGGCACGGCCGTGGCGCGGCACCTGGCTACCGAACACGGCGTGCGGAACCTGCTGCTGGTCAGCCGTCGCGGTGCGGACGCGCCGGGCGCGGCCGAACTGCGGGACGAACTGTCCGGTCTCGGCGCCGAGGCCACGTTCGCCGCCTGCGACGTGGCCGACCGGGAGGCGCTGGCGGCATTGCTGGCCGGAATCCCGGCCGACGCGCCGCTGCGGGCAGTGGTGCACGCGGCCGGCGTCCTGGACGACGGGGTGCTGACTTCCCTTACCCCGGAACGACTCGACAAGGTGCTGCGCCCGAAGGTCGACGCGGCAGAGGCGTTGCACGAGCTGACCCGCGAGCTGGACCTCACCGCGTTCGTGCTGTTCTCGTCGGCCGCCGGGGTCCTCGGCGCACCGGGGCAGGGCAGCTACGCCGCGGCCAACGCGTTCCTGGACGCACTGGCCGCCCGGCGCCGCACCGAGGGCCTCACCGGCACCTCGCTGGCATGGGGCCTGTGGAGCGACGGCATGGGCGCGGCGCTGGAAGACGCGGACGCGCACCGCATCGGCGAGACCGGCATCACCGCACTGTCCACTGAGGACGGTCTGCGGCTGCTGGACGCGACGGTCGGCGCGGCGGAGGCGCAACTGGTGCCGATCGCACTGGACACGCGCGTGCTGGCGTCGTCCGGCGGCGACGACCTCCCGGCCGTGCTGCGCGGTCTGGCAGGCACGCCCGGCCGCCGCGCGGCGCAGGACACGGCGGAGGACACCGAATCGCTGGCCAAGAAACTGGCTGGCCTGGCGGCGAACAAGCGCGTCCCGCTGGTGCTGAACCTGGTGCGCACGCACGCCGCCGCGCTGCTGGGCCACGCCGGTCCGGAGGCGGTGGAAGCGGACCGCTCGTTCAACGAGGTCGGCTTCGATTCGTTGTCCGCCACCGGGTTCCGCAACAAGCTCAGCCTCGTCACCGGGCTGAAGCTGCCGGTCAGCCTGATCTTCGACTACCCGACGCCGCGGATCCTTTCCGAGTTCCTCGTCGGCGAACTGGCTCCTGCCGAAGAAGCACCCGTCGAAGAAACCGTTACGGAACAAGGAGTCCGGGAGGCCCTGGCGGGAATCCCGCTGGAGAAGCTCCGTGCGGCCGGGCTGCTGGACGGGCTGCTGGAGCTGGCCGGCGTGCGCCTTGCCGAAGACCGCGCCGAGGAGCCGGAAGCCGTGGAGGAGGCGTCGATCGACGACCTCGACACGGACGCGCTGATCAGCATGGCGATCGGCGCCGGCGACGACTGAGCGCACCGGGCGCGAGGGGCGGGAACCCCTAACCCGGCAGGCCCCGGCCACTGTTGTCCGGCCCTGCCGGGTGTGGCCCACTGACAAGACCCGAACGAGGAGAGGTAACCCCATGGTCACCGGCTACGCAATCGAAGCACGGGGGCTGCGCAAGTCCTACGGCGACGTGAAAGTGCTGGAAAGCGTCGACCTGAGCGTGCGGCGCGGCACGATGTTCGCGCTGCTCGGCCCCAACGGCGCCGGGAAGACCACGACGGTGCGGATCCTCAGCACCCTCCTGGACGCCGACGGCGGCACCGTGACCGTCAACGGGCACGACCTCGCCGGGTCCAAGCGGACGGTGCGCGAGCAGATCGGCCTGACCGGACAGGACACCGCGGTCGACGAACTGCTCACCGGCCGCGAGAACCTGGAGATGATGGCCCGGCTGTTCCACCTGCCCGCCGCGCGGGCGAAGGAACGGGCCACCGAACTGCTCGCGCAGTTCGACCTCGTGGAGGCCGCGGGCCGCCAGGTCAAGACCTACTCCGGCGGCATGCGGCGCAGGCTCGACCTGGCGATCAGCCTGATCACCTCGCCGCCGGTGCTGTTCCTCGACGAGCCGACCACCGGCCTCGACCCGCGCAGCCGCTCGGCGATGTGGGACGCGATCCGCGAGTTGCTCAACGGAGGCACCACGATCCTGCTCACCACGCAGTACCTCGAGGAGGCCGACCAGCTCGCCGACCGGATCGCGGTGATCGACAAGGGCCGCGTCGTCGCTGAGGGCACCGCCGCCGAGCTCAAGCGCAAGGTGGGCACTGAGCGGTTGAAGCTCACCTTTGCCACCGCCGCCGACGCGGCGCGCGCGCACGAGGTCGCCGGCGGGGTGCTGACCGGCGAGACGGTCAGCGTCGCGATCGACCAGCCTGCCCAGGTCCGGCAGGTGCTCAATCGGATCGACGACGCGGGCCTCGAGACCACCGGGCTGGAGCTCTCCGAGCCGACCCTCGACGACGTTTTCCACACCCTCACCGGAACCGCGGGAGCGAACTGATGACCCAGACCCTGTCCAGGGAGATCGAGGGGACGCAGATCCCCGGCTCCCCGAGCCGCTCGTCGTTCGCGCTCGCCCTGTCCGATTGCCGGGTGCTGGTCGCGCGCAACGTCAAGCACATCGTCCGCAACCCGGAGATGCTGATCCAGGCGTTCTCGCTGCCGATCGTGCTGCTGCTGCTGTTCCGCTTCATGTTCGGCGGCGCGATCAACCTGCCCGGCATGGCCTACGTCGACTATCTGGTGCCCGGACTGGTGGTCGTCAGCATCGGCTTCAACTCGACGACCACCGTGGTCGGCGTGGCCGCGGACCTGACGCAGGGCCTGGTCGAACGGTTCCGCTCGATGCCGATGGCGGGCTCGGCCGTCCTCGTCGGCCACGTCGTCTCCGGCGTGCTGCGCAGCATGCTTTCGCTCGTGGTGATGGTCGTGGTCGGACTGGCCATCGGATTCCGCCCGGCGGGCGGCGTGCTCGGCTGGCTCGCCGCGACCGGACTGCTGGTGCTGTTCGCCGCCGGCGTGTTCTGGCTCGCCACGCTGGTGGGGTCGATCGCCAAAACCGTCGAGGGAGCGGGCGGCCTCGGCATGATCTTCGTGTTCGTCCCGTACGCCACCAGCGCGCTCGTCCCCACCGGGTCGATGCCGTCGGTGCTGCGGGCCGTCGTCGACAACCAGCCGGTGACCGTGGTGATCGACGCCGTCCGCGGCCTGATGAACGGCACCGCGGTGGCTTCGACGGTGTGGCTGGCGTTCGCCTGGTCGGTCGTCCTCACCGTGATCGGCGCGTACCTCGCGATCCGGAAGTTCCACCAGCGCGCCCGCGGCTGACCCCCTCGCCGCGGTGGCGAAGGCGGCCCGTGCCCCCGAGCACGGGCCGCCTTTTTCTTGAACCCGAGACGCGGGCTGCGTCGAGTTCGCCGTCGGAGATGTGCAGCGAGTAGCCGTCCGGCCTGGCGCCCCGGCGGCGTACTAAACCGACTCCCCGGTTTTCCAGGTAAAACAGACTGGTCGGTTTGTTTGCTGATCACCATACGCCGCACGAAAATGGGCGGCCCCGCACCACCGGGCCGCCCATTTTCCGAAGCCTCAGACCCCGGACGTCTCCTGCTCCGCGCCGCGCGGATCGAACCGGTGCAGCCGCCGCGGCGGGACCACCGAGCTCAGGATCAACGTCCACATGTACGCCGTGCGCTCGAGCAGGTCGTTGCGGCCGGTCAGCACCTGGGAACTCAGCTGAATCCCGGTGAACGACGCCTGCACGTACACCGCGAGGTCGTACGCGTTGATCTCCTTGCGCACATCGCCCGCTGCCTTCGCCGCGAGCAGGCAGCCGTGGATCGTGTCGATCCACCGCTTGTACGCCGCACCCGCCGGCGCGATGAACGAACCCTGCTCGATGACCAGCCGGACGCTCGCCCGGACCCGCACGTCGGACTGCAGGCTGGCCGCCATCCCCTGGGTCAGGTCGATGACCGTCTGCAGCCCCGGGCGTTCGATCGCCGCGAGCGGCTCCCATACCGTGAACTGCTCCTCGATCAGCGCGTCGGCCAGGTCTTCCTTCGACTTGAAGTGGAAGTACAGCGCACCCTTCGTGACGCCCGCTTCGGCCAGGATCTCCGACAGGCTCGCGCCGAGGAAGCCGACGGCGTCGAACCGCGAGGCGGCCGCCTCGAGGATCGCGTTCCGTGTCTGCTCCGCACGCTCTTGGCGAGCCACAGCGGCCCCTCTCGCTCTGGCGGCTCGGTCCACAGCAGACCCCCGCCCAGAAGGACAGTCTACGTCCCGGCGGCCCGGAAAGCCACTAAAAACCGCTCGGTTGGTATGGTTTTAGCGGGGGAGCAGGGGGCGCCGGTCAGGGGAGCAGGGCTGCGATTCCGTCCAGGACTCGTTCCAGCGCGAAGTCTTCGGGCGCGGCGGCGGGCCAGCCGCGGGATTCGGCCAGTTCGGCCAGGTGCGGATAGCCGCCTTCGGACAGTCGCGGTTGCAGGAAAGCTCGTACTTCGGCGGAGTATTCGGCGGATTCGGGGGAATCCGGGTCGGCCGCCGTCCGGCGGCGGTCCGCGGTGGCCCGGACGACCGCCGAAACCAGCTCCGCGCACCCCAGTGCGTCCACAGTGGACAAACCGGCTCCGGTGAAAATGTCCAGGAGCTGTTCGGTCCAGCGGAGGCGGTGCGGGGTCAGGCTCTCGCGGACGTCCAGCAGCCAGGGGCGGGCGGCGTACCGTTTGGCGGCGGCGTCCGCCCAGGCCCGGACCGCGGAGCGCCACTCCAGGCCCGCGGCGGGTTCCGGGGGCGGGCCGAATCCGGTCTCGGCCAGCAGGATCAGCAGTTCGTCTTTCGAGCTCACGTAGCGGTAAAGCGCGTTGGTCGTCAGCCCGAGCGCGGACGCGATGTTCGGCAGCGACGCCGCGGCCAGGCCCTCGGTGTCGGCCAGTTCGACGGCGGCCGCCACCACCGCCTCGACGGTGTGCGACGGCTTCGGCCCGCGACGCGGGCGCGGGCCGCCTTGCCATGCCGGGGACAGACCTGGGGGCAGGGCGCGGGGGTCGGGCTCGATCGGCATCTTTCGCTCCGGGACGTCTTTCAGTAAACTGTGCAAGTCTTACACCGATCTGGCCTGGGGGCGAGCCAACGTGAGCGAGACCAATCGATCCGGGGCCGGGAGCGCCGCCGAGGCTGAACGGCGCACCCCTGTTTCGCGACGGCCAGCGCGCTGACCTGGTCCGGCATCGGCGGGAATCCGGACCCGCCGCAACTGCTTCGCGCCCCGTCCGGCGGCGCCGTCTGAGCTGCTCCGAGGCCCTGTTGCCGGGCCCTGGGGTTTCCCGATCAACCGGGGTCCGCTAAACTGTGCAAGCCTTACACAATTAATCCCGACTCCGCCGAAGCCGTATTGGGGGGCCTCTCATGTCGGAGAGCACCGAGAAGACCCGTTCGGGGAGCGGATCCGCTCGCCTGATCGTCACGATCGCCTGGGCGGCCGTCCTCGGCGTCCAGTTCGTCATCTGGCTGCTGATGTGCCTCATCAGCATGTCCTTCAAATGGCCGTTCTGGCTGTGGACGCTGGGCGGCGGCGTGATCGTGCTCGGGGTCTGGTGGTCGCTCGACCGCCGCGGTTCCGGGAACGGATCGGAGTGAACGACGTGTCCACCACCACCACTTCCGTGGCAACGCCGGTCCAGTTGGACGCGGTGCACAAGACCTACGGCCGCGGCGAAAGCGCGGTCGAAGCGCTCGCCGGCGTGTCCGTCGCCTTCCCGGCAGGCACTTTCACCGCGGTGATGGGCCCGTCCGGTTCCGGCAAGAGCACGCTGCTGCACTGCGCGGCCGGGCTGGACACGCCGACCTCGGGCACGGTCACCCTCGTCGGGACCGACCTCAAGGGCAAGAACGAAACGAAGCTCACCGAACTGCGCCGCGAGCACGTCGCGTTCATCTTCCAGTCGTTCAACCTGATGCCCGCGCTGAACGTGGAGCAGAACGTCACGCTGCCCACGCTGCTGGCCGGCCGAACGCCGGACAAGGCGTGGGTGGACCAGGTGATCGCGCGCGTCGGGCTGTCCCAGCGCGTGAAGCACCGGCCCGGCGAACTGTCCGGCGGGCAGCAGCAGCGCGTCGCGATCGCCCGCGCGCTCGCAGCCCGCCCCGCCGTGGTGTTCGCCGACGAGCCCACCGGCGCGCTCGACACCACCACCGCGCTCGAGGTGCTCGGCCTGATGCGCGAATTGGTCAGCGCGGGCCAGACGATCGTGATGGTCACGCACGACCCGGTCGCCGCGTCCCACGCGGACAACGTGCTGTTCCTGGTCGACGGCCGGATCGTCACGCAGATGGCGAGCCCGAGCGTCGACGCGGTGGCGAGCACCCTGGCGCACCTCGGCGAGCAAGCGAGGAGGCAGCGGTGAGTTCGCGGCGAGTCGTGCTCGCGCTCGCACTGTCGAGCCTCCGGTACCGCGCGGCGGCGTCGCTCGCGTCGTTCATCGCCATCTTCGTCGGCTGCGGTCTGCTGATCGCGTGCGCCGGGCTGTTCGAGACGGCGATCGTGCTGAAAGCGGCCCCGGAACGGCTGTCCGCCGCGCCGCTGGTCGTCGGCGGGTCCGCCGGGTTCAAGCTGCCGGACGAGGAATCGCAGGTCGTCCCGTACGCCGAGCGTGCGGTGCTGCCGGAGGACCAGGTCGCCAAGATCTCCGCGGTGCAGGGCGTCGGACAGGCGGTGCCGGACGTTTCGTTCGCGACCGTGCTGCTGCACGACGGTGCGCCCGAGCCGGGTGCGTCTGTCCTTTCCGGACACGGCTGGGATTCCGCTTCGCTGGGCGGATACAAGCTGACCGAGGGCGCGGCTCCGAACACGCCGGGCCAGGTCGTGCTCGACGCGGCCACCGCGTCCGCGGCCGGCCTGCACGCGGGTTCGGCCGTCGACCTGGCGGTGAACGGACAGCGGCAGTCGTTCCAGATTTCCGGCGTCGCACAGCCTTCGCAGGCCGTGCGCGCGCCCGCGTTCTTCTTCTCCGTCGCGGACACCCAGCGGTTCAACCCGCATCCCGGCACCGTCGGGCTCGTGGGCGTGTTCCCGGCCGACGGGATCGACGCGACCGAACTGGCGGGCAAGATCTCCGAACAGGTTCCGGCGCTGACGGTGCTGACCGGCGACGACCGCGGTTCGGCCGAATTCGTCGGCGTGAGCGGAAGCCAGCTGCCGCTGATCCTGCTCGCGGCGATCTTCGGCGGCATGGTGCTGGTCGTGATGGCGCTCGTCGTATCCGCGACGATCAGCCTCACCGTCCGGCAGCGGCAGCAGGAACTCGCGCTGCTGCGGGCGACCGGGGCGACGCCGAAACAGGTGCACCGCATGGTCGTCATGGAGACGATGGCGGTCGGCGCGCTCGCCGCGGTGTGCGGGGCGTTCCTGGGCAGCCTGCTCGGGAACTGGATCTTCAGCACCAGCGGCTCGCTCGGCATCGTGCCGGACGAACTCGCCTTCACCCAGGACATCATCGCGTTCGCGGCGGGCATCGTCGTCACGCTCGCGATCACCTTCGGGGCCGCGTGGTTCGCCGCGCTGGCCGCCGCCCGGGCCCGGCCGATCCAGGCACTGGCCGAGGCGGCGATCCCCGGGGCCAAGGTGAACGCGGTGCGCCGCATGGGCGCGCTGATCTGCGGTGCGGCCACCGTGCTGCTGGCTTCGACCACGATCTTCATGCCCGCCGACAGCGCGGCGGCGATCGGCGGTCCGGCGCTGCTCACCGGTGCGATCGGCGTCGCGCTGCTCGGTCCGGAGATCATCGCCTGGGTGGTGGACCGGTTCGGTCCGTTCGTGCGCCGGGTCGCCGGCCGCGACGCCACGCTCGCGGTCATCAACACCCGGGCGCGGGCCGTCGCGTTCGCCGCGGTGCTCACGCCGATCACGCTCGCCAGCGCGGTCGCGCTCGGCAACGTGTATTCCGAGACCACCGCGCAGAAAGCGCAGGTCAACGCGTACGCCGGGCAATTGCAGGCGGACGCCGTGCTCACCTCGACCGCGGGCGGGTTCTCGCCGGACCAGCTCGCGCAGATCCGCAGCACGCCAGGGGTTTCGACCTCGTCGCCGCTCGTCACGAGCTCCGGCTGGATCGAAGATCCGTACGACGGCAACGGAAGCGACCCGTTGCGGCTGCTGGGCGTCGCCCCGCAGGACCAGGGCGGCACGGTGCTCTCCACCGAGGTCACCGAAGGTTCGCTGACGGCATTGCGCGGGGATTCCGTGGCGCTGCCCGCATCGGTCGCCGACAGTCTCGAGATCAAGGTCGGTGCCAAGATCAAAATGCGGCTCGGCGACGGGGCACAGGTCCCGGTGACCGTGGTCGCGCTGCTGGACAGCCCGTCCAGCTACGCGAGCATGGTGTTGCCCGCGGATCTGCTGGCCGCGCACACCACCAGCGGCCTGGCGTCGCAGGTGCTCGTGCGGGGCGGCGACGCCAGCGCGATCGTGTCGGCGCTGTCCGACCGGACGAAGGACTGGCCCGGGGTCACGGTCGGCGACGACAGCACGCTCGCCGCGAGTTTCCAGGCGAGTGCCGACGTCGAGGCGCTGATCAACTACCTGCTGGCGGTGCTCGCCATCGCGTACGCCGCGATCGCCGCGGTGAACACGCTCTCGGTGGCGGTGCTGGCCCGACGGCGGGAGTTCGGCGCGCAACGGCTCGCCGGAGCCGACCGCGGGCAGGTGAAGCGGATGCTGTTCGTGGAAGGCGGGATCGTGGCGGTGACCGGGCTCGTGCTCGGCATCGTGATCTCGCTCTTCACCGTGGTGCCGATGGCGCTGACCACCGGCGAGATCATCCCGTCCGGACCGGTCTGGGTGTTCCTCGCCGTGGTGCTCGCGATCTTCCTGATCGTGTGGCCGGCGACCGCGCTCTCGGCGAGGCTGGCGATGCGCCGCAACGCCGTCGAAGCGGTGAAAATGCCCGGCCAGTAACGATTTCTAGGGGTACGCCGGGCCGGGCCAGGGTGGATAGTCTCGAAAGGACTGTCCACCCCGGCCCGGCTTTTGTCGTTTCTGGAGCTATCCCATGCGTGTACTCCTGGCCGCGCCGTCCTCGACCGCCCGGCTGCACACCCTGGTGCCGCTGGCCTGGGCGCTGCGGACCGCCGGACACGACGTGAAAATCGCCGGACGCCCCGCGTTCGTCGAGAACATCCTCCGCACCGGCTGCGTCGCGGCCGAACTCGAAGACGGCGACGCGGAACTGACCGAATCCGCCGCGCTGGTCAGGTTCGCGCGACTGTGGCGACCCGCTGTAGTCGTGTCGAACGCACCCGCCGGAATCACCGCCGCCCGCGAGGTCGACGCCAAGGCAGTTCGCGTGCTCGGGCCGTCGGACTTCGACGGCACCGCGGACCACACACTCGACGTCGTCCCTCCTTCATTGCGAGACAAGGACTCTCCGGGAACTTCAATACGGCACATTCCGTATTTCGGTCCGGCCGAGATCCCCAACTGGCTTCGTCGCAAGGCATGCCGCACTCGCATTCTCCTGTCGCTGACCGATCCTTCCTGGTATGAGCCAGTCTTCAGCGCACTGTCCGATGTGGACGCCGAGTTCGTCTGCAAGGCGGAACTGCCAGCCGGGCTCACCCTGCCGCCGAGCGTGAAACTAGTCGACTCCGCGCCTCCTTCTGCCGTGCTGCCGACCTGCGCGGCGGTGGTGCACGACGGCGACGAGACCTTGGCCCTTGCCGCAGTGGCGTACGGGCTGCCGCAGCTGTCGTTGACCGAGTCCGCCTTCGGTACCCGCGTCACCGCTGCGGGCGCGGGGCTTACTGGTTCGGTGGAAGAGCTCTCCCGACTCACCGACGACACACTTCGCGCGGGTGCGGATGCGTTGCGTGCGGAGGTAGCCGCGTTACCGGCCCCTCGCGCGGTCGTCGCCCCCCTGCTCCCGCTAGGTCCGCTTTAGATCGCTCCGGCACTCTCTGTGGAGTAGAGAGGACCACTGCGTGAAGTGAGGTGGCGGCAATGCCGACCCGGGTGATGGAAAAGCCGGTCGATCCAGTGGCAGCGTGGCTGGCCCCGCTGGCGGACGACCCGGCGGGCGCGGTCGCGTTCCTCTCCGAGGTGACCGACCGCGTGTCGCGGCGCCACGGCTCGGGCAGAGTCCTGGTCCCCGGCGGCGGCCCGGTAGCGGACGCACTGGCCGGCGAAGGCTACGAGGTCCACCTGGAACCCGGCTCGCGCTTCGACACCGGCTACCTGGGCGCGGACGTGCTGTCCCGCCTGCCCGACCAGCGAGACCAGCTGCGCGCGATCGGCCGCTACAGCCGCCTCCTGCGCCCAGGCGGCGCCCTGGTGGTCCAGGGCCGCCACCCGGACCCGGCCTGCTGGACCGCGGACGCTCGCGTACGCGCGGTCGACGACGTCCGGCAAATCGTGCACCTGACTGACGCGTCGCTGCCCTTGCGCTACGTGTGGCCCGCCGAACTGGACCTGATGGCCGAACTGGCGGGCCTGGCCTTGGACAGCCGCTGGGGCGGCTGGTACGGCGAACCAGTCACGGGCGGCGGTTTCGTAGTGTCGGTTTACCGCAGCTGAGGCTCTCGCCCTAGCCCCACAGCACAAAGAACGGCCCGGTCTCCCGCTTGTGGCGGAAGACCGGGCCGAATCCGGCGCGGTCAGGATCAGACCGCGTCCGACATCTCGCCGACAAGAATGCTGTGGTGCAGCTTCCGCAACGAGCTCCCGGGCTCGATCCCCAGCTGCTGCACCAAATTCTGCCGAGCCGAAGCGAACGTCTCCAACGCCTCGGCCCGCCGGTTGGACCGGGCCAGCGCGGTCATCAAATACTCGGTGAACGTCTCCCGCAGCGTGTGCTCCTTGGCCAGCGCGGACAGCTGCCCGACGACCTCGCGATGCCGCCCGATCAACAGCTCGGTCTCCATCAGCAGCTCAAGGCAGCCGAGCCGGCTCTCCTCGAGCAGCGTCGCGTAAGCCTGCACGTCCGGCGAGTCGGCGAATCCGCCGAACGCCGCACCGCGCCAAAGGCTGGTGGCCTCCCGCAGCACCTTCGCCGCCTGCCCGTAGCCGCGGTCCCAATGCAACGTCCGCCCCTGCTCGTAAAGCCGGGTGAACCGGTCGGCATCGAGCTCGCCGATGCCGACGTGCAGCGAATACCCCCGCGGACTGGTGACCACCGGGCTCTCTTCCGCATCCTTGCTCGTGCCGCGCAGCAGTTTCCGCAGCTGCGACACGTACACGTACAGTGCCGCGCTCGCCCGCGCCGGCGGATGTTCGCCCCAGATCTCGCTGATCAGGTGCTCGGCGGTCACGACCTGGTTGTTCTTGGCCAGCAGCACGGACAGCAGGGTCTCGATCTTGCGGGCCCGCGGGGCGCAGACGCCGGGCCGGCCGCTCACTCTGATCTGTCCGAGAATTTCGTAGTTGAGCATGACTGCCCTCCGATGTCTCTCGCGCCGGACCCGTCCGGCGGCGCCCCCAGCGCCGCTGCCTGCCGGTCCGAGCCGGGTCCGTGACAGGACCATAGCAAACCGGGAGGTCGGTTTTCAAGGTAAAACCGGGTGGTTGGTCTGTTCCGGTCGCGACCTGCCGGATACGGCCAGGCAATCGGCCCTGCCGACTAGTAAACCGGGCGGTCGGTATGTCATGATGAGCAGGCCGGGAACCCACGCCGTGTCGTTCCCGGCGCGAGACGATGGGGAAGACGGTGACTAAACAGGCCCGTGCGGAGCTGACCAGGCTCCTGCTGCTGGACGCCGCGGCGACACTGTTTTACCGCGACGGCTACGCGGCCACGAGCATGGTGGACATCGCCCGCGAGGCCGGCGTGACCAAGGGCGGCCTGTACTTCCACTTCTCGTCGAAGGACGAGGTCTGCGACGAGGTGCAGTCGGCGGCCGTCGCGGTGCTGCACGGGCACGTCGCGCGAGCGCGCGGGAGCCGTCCGCATCTGCGCAGGCTGGCCGGCCTGAGCCGCGCGTTGATGGGCTGGCTCGCCGAGGACGCCAAGGTGGGCGCGAGCTTCCGGCTGGCCCGCGAAATGGGCTCGAACGACCCGAGGTTCGTCGCCTTCGTCCGCGCGTGGATGGGCCAGGTGCGCGCGCACATCGCCGCGGCGCACGGGGCAGGGGAGCTGAGTCCGCGCGTCCGCCCGGATCTCGCGGCGCTGCTGGTCGTGGTGACCTGCGTCGGCCTCGAAACGGCGGCGGCGAGCGGCACGATCCCGGCGGGCACGGATCTGGCGAGCACGCTTTCCGAGCTCTGGCGGGTGATCGAGGTGGCGCAGCCCGCGGATTCGTCCGCCGCCGAGGCAACGGGCACCTGAGCGGCCGCGACGTCTACGGGTCGAGAATTCCCTGCACTGCGCCAGCCAAGCGAACCGCGCGGATCCGCCGAAACCCGTTGCGCGGCAGCACCTTCACTGAGAAGACCGACCGCCCGGTTTCCCCAGTCTTACACCGCGTCGGCGGGAGGAGTCCCGGCCGGATCGAACTTGTGCAGCCGCCGCGGCGGGACCACCGCGTTCAGGATCGTCTGCCACATGAACGTGATCCGCTCGTGCAGGTCGGTCCGCCCGGTCAGCACCTGCGAACTGAGCTGGGTCCCGGTGAACGACGCGACGACATACTGCGCGAGATCGTGCGCGTTGACCTCTTTCCGCACGTCGCCCGCGGCTTTCGCGGCGAGCAGCAGGCCGTGCACGGTGTCGTTCCACTGCTTGTAGGCGTTCGCGGCCGGGGCGACGAACGACCCCTGTTCGATGACCAGCCGGATGCCCGCGCGCACGCGCACGTCGGTGCGCAGGCTGTGGCCCATGTTCTGGGTGAGGTCGATGGCGGTCTGCAGCCCCGGGTTTTCGACGTCGGCCAGCGGGTCCCACACGATGAACTGCTCGCGGATCAACGCGTCCGCCAGTTCTTCCTTGGACTTGAAGTGGAAATACAGCGCGCCCTTCGTCACCCCCGCCTCGGCGAGGATGTCCGACAGGCTCGCACCGAGAAAGCCGACCGCGTCGAACCTGGACGCGGCCGCGTCGAGGATGGCCTTGCGGGTCTGCTCCGCGCGTTCCTGGCGAGCCACTGCGCACACTCCTTTCGGGAAGCCGCGGGCCCGGAACGGCCGCGCAGGCACGCCAGTCTACCTCCGTCCCGGCCATCGGATCCAGAAGAAAAAAACCGGTAGGTAGGTATGGTTTTGTCCGGCCGTATCCGCTAAACATGGTGTGGGGGTACTGGGGAAGTTCTTTTTTCTGGGAGGACCGACATGGTCGGTATGTTGTTAGAGGAGTCTGTCCGAGGAACCTTCATCACCGATGGCGAAAGTTCGCCGGGCGGACGCCCGGTCGACTTCCAGCAGACGATCCCGCGCAATCTCGTGCACCGCGCGGCCGTCTCGGAAGTTTTCGTCACTGATCTGAACATCGTGGGCGAGGGGCAGTTCGAGGTCGGCGCGCAGTGGCCGCGCCGGCACGGCTTCTTCGGCCCGCGCACCGCGGGGTCGCACGACCCCATGCTGTACGCGGAAACCACCCGCCAGGCGTCGCTGCTGATCGCGCACCGCGCCTACGGCGTTTCGCTCGGCAACGCGTTCATCTCCGACTGGAAGACCAGCTCTATCGCCCCCGAAGGGCTGGTCACCGAAGGTCGGCCGATCGACGTGGTGCTGCGGGCGAGCGCGCACGACCCGGTGTTCCGGGGCAAGAATCTCATCGGGATGCGGACCGAGTTCGGCTGCTTCCGCGACGACGAACTGGTCGGCACCGCTTCGGAAACCTGGCGCTGCGTGTCCCCGGCGGTCTACCGCCGGCTGCGCGGCGACCATTTCGCGGCGACGCCGTTCCAGGCCCGTGCGCTGCCCACGGTGGCCCCGGCGCTCGTCGGCCGGGACCGGGGGGAGGACGTGCTGGTCGCGGAAACCGCGGTGCCGGGCACCTGGTCGCTGCAGTTCGACCCGGACCATCCGGTGCTGTTCGACCACTCGGTGGACCATGTCCCGGGCATGGTGCTGATCGAGGGCGCGCGGCAGGCGGCGCTGCTGACGCTCGGCGATCCGTACGCGCTTCCGCTGCGTTCGGATTTCGAGTTCTCCGCCTACGTCGAGTTCGATTCCGAATGCCTGCTGGTGGCCGAGGAACTCGAACCGGACGCGGACGGCTGCCGCGTGGTGCGGGTGGTGCTGGAGCAGAAGGGCCGCGCGGCCGCCACCGGCATCCTGGCGATGCGCAGGTCATGGCTGCCGGCCTGGGGGCGGACAGTACGACCGGGGACATCCTCGTCACCGGAGCGACCGGGTTCATCGGTTCGGCGGTGCTGCGGGCGTTGCTCGCCCGCGGCGCCGCGGTGCGGGTGCTGGCGCGCGGTGCGGTGCCGGAGTGGATCACGCGATCCGGCGCGCGGATCCACCGAGGCGATCTCACCGACGCCGCCGGGCTGGCCGGGGCGTGCACGGGCGTCGCGACGCTCGTGCACGCCGCGTCCCGGATCGGCGGCACCGAAGAGGAATGCGCCGAGGTCAACGACCGCGGCACGGCCCGGCTGCTCGCGGAGGCGCACCGCGCGGGCACGCGCCGCGTCGTGTACCTCAGCACCTGCGCGGTCTACCGCGACGGCGAGCACCGAGGCGCGCCCGAGGACACGCTCGACCTCGGGCCCGCCTCGGCGACCAGTCGCACCAGGCTGGCCGGAGAACAGCAGGTCCGCGCCGCGGGCGGGATCGTTCTGCGGCCGCACCTGGTGTACGGCGACGGAGACCGGCACGTGGTCCCCGCGCTGGTGAAGTGGCTGCGGGCGGTGCCGGCGTGGGCCGCGGGCGGCATGGCTCGGACGTCAGTGGTGTCGTCGTGGGATCTCGCTGCCGTGCTCAGCGCGTTCGCGCTGGATCCGGCACTGGGCAGCCCCGGCGAGGTGTTCCACGTGGCCGACCCCGAACCGGTGCGGATGCGCGAGCTGCTCGAAGCCGTCTGCGGCACGCTCGACCTGCCGGTTCCCGATGCGGACCTGCCGCTCGCCGAGCACCGGGCGCGCACGCCGTGGCTCAGCGAGCACCAATGGTCGCTGCTCACCCGGGACCATTGGTACGACAGCGAAAAGGTCTGGAAACTCACCGGAGTGCCGCCGGGGCCGGGGTTGCGCGTCCGGTTGGCCCAAGCCCGGAACTGGTATCGGGAAACACTGGCAATTCCCGCGCCGGTCTGATCGGAGCGAATTCATTCGGCGATAAACGACGGCGGCCGTCCGGAAATTCGTCCCGGACGGCCGCCGCCGTTTCCGCGGAGTTCATTTCGGTGGCGGCGAACCCGGGCGCGGCGCGAAGATGATCGTCATGTCCCGACGCGAGCTCGTCGTGCTGGGTTCGGCGAGCCAGACGCCGACCCGGCACCGCAACCACAACGGCTATCTGCTGCGCTTCGACACCGACGGCGTCCTCTTCGATCCGGGCGAGGGCACCCAGCGGCAGATGATGTACGCCGGCGCGACGGCGAACGAACTCACGCACCTGTGCGTGACCCACTTCCACGGCGACCACAGCCTCGGCCTCGCCGGCATCATCCAGCGGCTGTCCCTGGACGCCGTCGCGCACCCGGTGCGCTGCCACTACCCGGCGTCCGGCCAGGAGTACTTCGACCGCCTGCGGCACTCGACGTCGTTCCACGAACGCGCCGAACTGGTCCCACTGCCGATCTCCGCCCCAGGCCCGCTCGGCGGCGCGCTGTCGGCGTACCCGCTGGAGCACCGCATCGACTGCTTCGGCTACCGCTACGCCGAACCGGACGGCCTCCGGATGCTGCCCGACGCTCTCGCCGCAGCCGGCGTCCAAGGCCCCGCGGTCCGAAAACTCCAGGCCGACGGCGTACTAGAGACCGCGAACGGCCTGGTCCGGCTGGAAGACGTGAGCGTGCCGCGCCGCGGTCAAGTGGTCGCGTTCGTGATGGATACCCGCCTGTGCGCCGGCGCGTTCGCCTGCGCACAAGAGGCAGACCTGCTGATCGCCGAATCGACCTTCCGCGCCACCGACGCCGACCTGGCCTACCGCTACGGCCACCTGACCAGCACCGACGCCGGACGGCTGGCCGCGGAGTCGGGTGCCAGGGAACTGCTGCTGACGCACTTCTCGCAGCGCTACCCCTACGAAGAGGCGGACCGATTCCGCGACGAAGCCGCGAAGGTGTTCGACGGAGAGATCCACGTGGCACGGGATCTGGACGTGGTGCCGCTGCCACCGCGCCGGTGAGGAGTGGAATGGTGCCACCGGTCCCCGCTGACCTGCTGGAAATCGCCGAAGCGCTCGTCCCTGGTGCCCCGGTCGGCTCCGCTCGCCTTGCCACGCAAGGGAATATGCACCACGTGGTGCTGCTGCCCGGCGTCGCCGCGGTACGAATCAGCAAGCGTCCCGATTCCGCCGCCGAGCTGCCACGCCGAACCGAGATCCTCCACGCGATCGCGGCGGCCGGCCTGCCGTTCGCCACACCGGAGCCGCTGACCCCGGTCACCAGCTTCGGCGACCGCGCGGCCGTCGCGCTTTCCTGGATAGACGGCGAGGGGTTGCCGGAAGGCGTCGGCGACCCAGCGGCGTTCGGTCCGCTGTTGACGGCACTGCGCGAGGTCGAGATCTCCCCGGCACTGGAAGCAAGCTGACCGGCGTCCTCGACTGGGACCTGGCGATCCTGGCCGACCCGGCAATCGACGCCGCGCTCGTCGCGACCTGGCACGGCTGGGACGTCCTCCGCGCGGCCGCCGACGAGGAGACCTACTGCCGCGCCCGGGCCTGGAACGACCCGATCGGCGTCGAACACCTCCACCCACTCCTCGCCGACAAGCCGCTGACCAGCATCGATGGCTTCGTCCGCGCCGTCGTGACCTGGCTGGAGACCCACCGCTAAAAATCTTCTCAAGAATTTTCGGCCGCGCTGTCGGATCGGGTCGCCGGTGTTCGTAGCAGTAGTGAAGCCGCCCGCAAGGGGCAGCACCGAAGCGAAGGAACCGACCATGAAGCTCACGACCGTGACCCAGCTGACCGTCGACGGAGTCGTGCAGGGCAACGGCGGCGCGTCCGAGGAAGACCGCCGAAACGGATTCGACCGCGGCGGATGGGCGCTGGGCAAGGGCGACCAGGACACGCTCGCGTTCATCAACGACACCTACCACCGCGCCGACGCCTTCCTGTTCGGCCGCCGGACGTACGACCTGTTCGCGGCCTCGTGGGGCATGATGAGCGCCAACGCCGCCCCCGGCCGCGAACGCATCCGGCTCGCCCTGAACGAGCGGCCGAAGTACGTGGCCTCGAAGACGCTCACCGCCCCGGCGTGGTCCGGCACCAGCGTCCTGTCCGGCGACCTGGCGACCGCCGTCGCGGACCTCAAGGCCCGGCCCGGCGGCGAACTGCAGGTGCACGGCAGCGGCACCCTGGTCCGGCGGCTGCTGGAATTGGACCTGGTCGACGAGATGATTTTCCTGGTGATCCCGGTGATCGTCGGACAGGGCCAGCGGCTTTTCCCGCAGAACGGCCCGGATCTGGCCCTGGATCTGGTTGAGTCACGAGTGGACACGAAGGGCGTGACGACGCAGGTCTGGCGCCCGGCCGGGCGTCCGCAGTACGCGGGCCGCTGACCTCAGAAAGGATCCTGCGATGCAGTACCTGATTTCCGTGATCCACGACCAGCCCCCTTCCGTCACGCCGGAGGAGGACGCGGCGATCGACGTTTTCAACGAGCGTCTCCAGATCGGAAACCACTGGGTCTTCGCGGGCGGTCTGGCCGCGCCGGAAACCGCGACCGTCATCGACAACCGGGACGAGGCGGGAATGGTCACCGACGGCCCGTTCCTGGAATCGAAGGAATACCTGGCCGGCTTCTGGATCATCGAGGCGCCGGACCTCGACGTCGCGCTCAAACTCGCCGCCGAAGGTTCGAAAGCGTGCAACCGCAAGGTCGAGGTGCGACCGTTCCAGTGAGCGACGTCCGGGAGGCGATCACCCGCGCCCACCGCGAGGAGTGGGCCCGGGTGGTCGCCGGTCTGACCAAACGTTTCGGCGACCTGGACATCGCCGAAGAAGCCGCCGCCGAGTCGTTCGCGACCGCGGTGGAGCGATGGCCGTCCGACGGCGTGCCGCCCAACCCCGGCGCCTGGCTGACCACCACCGCCACCCGCAAAGCCATCGACCGCATCCGCCGCGAAAACAAACGCGACGACAAGCAACGGGAGGCCCAGCCGGTGTACGACGCGACGCCTCCCCACCTCATCGACGACGACCGCCTCCGCCTGATCTTCACCTGCTGCCACCCGGCGTTGGCCGCCGAATCCCGGGTCGCCCTGACCCTGCGCATGGTCGGCGGCCTGACCGTGCCGGAGATCGCCCGTGCCTTCCTGGTGTCGGAAAGCACTATGGGACAACGGATCACGCGGGCGAAAGCCAAAATCAAGGCCGCCCGCATCCCGTATCGAGTGCCCGCCGCCGAAGACCTCCCGACGCGCGTGTCCGGCGTCCTGACCGTGCTGTTCCTGGCCTTCAACGAGGGCTACCTGGCCACCGGTCCCGACACCGACCCCGTGCGCCAGGACCTGACCGCCGAAGCGATCCGGCTGACCCGTCTGATCCGCACCCTGCTGCCCGACCACGGCGAGGTGACCGGCCTGCTGGCGCTGATGCTCCTCACCGAAGCCCGCCGCCCCGCCCGAGTGTCCGCCGACGGTGAGCTAGTCGCCCTGGACGAACAAGACCGTGCTCTCTGGGACGTGTCGCTGATCGCCGAAGGCCACCGCCTCGTACGCGAACGCCTCGCCACCGGCGTCGCGCCTGGCCGGTACCAGGTCCTGGCCGCGATCAACGCTGTGCACACGTCCGCGCGGGACATGCGCGAAACCGACTGGTCACAGATTCTCGCCCTCTACGACCAGCTCGTCCGTGTCGATCCGTCGCCGATCGTCGCCCTGAACCGCGCCATTGCCGTCGCCGAACTCGACGGCCCATCGGTGGCGCTGGGTTTGGTCGACGGTCTCGGGGACCGGTTGGCCGGATATCACCCGTACCACGCCACCCGCGCTGACCTGCTCCGCCGGTTAGGCCGCGACGAGGATGCGCGCGCGGCTTATGATCGGGCGATTGAGCTGGCGGGCAACACCGCGGAGACTGCTGCGCTGTCTCGTCGACGGGATGAGTTGCGGTAGGGGCGTCGACGCACGAAACGCCGGTCAGTCAGCAGCCCGACGTGCGCACATGCCGGTGCCCCCTGGCCGGGAAGTCCGGAGGCGCGGGCGGCAGCAGTTCAGCGAGCATGTAGCGGCATTTTTCCGCGACCCGGCAGGACGCCGGATTGTCTTCGGCATGCAGCAAGTCCAAACGGTTCACCCGGACGATCTGCTGTGTGTCGAGCGCCCACCGCGACGTGACTTCCAGCGCCCGGGCAGCGATGCCACGCCCGCGAGCTTGGGCAGCCGTCCAGTAGCCGACCTCGGCGGCGCCAGCGTCCCGGACCTTCACGACGACGTGACCGACCGGCGTGTCGTCGACCGCCGCCACCGCGAAGCTGAATTGCGTCGCGGAGTCCCAGCCGGATGCCTGTGCGTCCAGCCACCGCTGAGCCTCGGCGTCATTGGCAAGGGAAGTCGTCAACCGGCGGCGCAACAGCGGATCGCGATGTGCGTCGACCAACGCCTGCCGATCTTCCGACCTCCACGGGCGCAGTCGCAATGTGGTCCGGGGGATGGGGAGGAGGACAGTCACGACTTTCCATTCTGCACCGCCCAGACGTGTCTCGCCCAAATACGGACCGAGCAATGTCCTTGCCCGACAGCGGCTTCAGTTGTGCTGCCCGGGAATGTCGCCGCAGTAGGGTAATCTCACCGCATGCTCATCGAGGTGGACAGAGGCTAGCCGCCGGGTTCTCGGCGGCGTACCGGCCGACGAGTGCCCTGGCCCGACTCTTTCCCCACCAATTCCCCTTCGCGCCCTTGGCGTGCGCTCCGCTGTGCGCTGGTCGCGGGGACGATGACCTTCAGGAGCACTCATGACGCACGATTCGCCGCGTCCGCCATTCGACCCAGAACTCGCCGCGGTGCTGCCCGCACTAGCCGACCACGTGCCGATCGGCATGACCGCGGACCGCTTGCCGCACTACCGGAACCTCCCTTTCCCCAGCATCGAAGACCAAATCGGCGACCGCCCAGTCCGCTGCGCCCACCACACCATCACCGGCTACGACGGCGCGGAGATCGGGGTCTCCGTCCTGTCCCGCACGGACCACGAGACCCCCGGCCCCGGCATCTACTACCTCCACGGCGGCGGAATGGTGATGGGAGACCGCTTCGCCGGAGCGAGCCCGCTGATCGAATGGGTGCTGAAGTACGACGCGGTCGCCGTCACCGTCGAGTACCGGTTGGCCCCGGAACATCCCGACCCGGTCCCCGTCGAGGACTGCTACGCGGGCCTGCGCTGGACGGCCGCCAACGCGAACGCCCTGCGCTTCGACCCGCAACGCCTAGTGATGTTCGGCGGCAGCGGCGGCGGAGGACTAGCCGCCGGCACCGCGCTACTGGCCCGCGACCGAGGCACCCCGACGCTGCTCGGCCTGCTGCTGCAATGCCCGATGATCGACGACCGCAACGAGACGGTGTCGTCCCGCCAGTACGACGGCACCGGCGTCTGGGACCGGACCAGCAACCTGACCGCGTGGACAGCCGTCTTGGGCGACCGCCGCGGAACCGCCGACGTCTCGCCCTACGCAGCACCCGCCCGAGCAACCGACCTGAGCGGCCTCCCGCCGACCTTCATCGACGTCGGCGCGGCGGAAGTCTTCCGAGACGAGGACGTCGCCTTCGCAACCGCGATCTGGGCATCAGGAGGCAACGCAGAACTCCACGTCTGGGGCGGCGCGTTCCACGGCTTCTACGACCTCGCCCCGGACTCTGCCCTGGCCCACGCGTGTGTCGCGGCTCGTGAGTCGTGGCTCGAGCGGTTGCTCGGCCTCCCGATGCCGTAGCGGGACCGCGCGTCGTCCCGCTGAGGTTGGCGGGGCGGCGCGTTCCACGGCTTCGCCCCGGACTCTGCCCTGGCCCACGCGTGTGTCGCGGCTCGTGAGTCGTGGCTCGAGCGGTTGCTCAGTCGCCCGATGCCGTAGCGGACCGCGCCGCCCCACTGAGGCTGGCCAGGCGGCGCGTTCCACGGCTTCTACGACCTCGCCCCAGACTCCGCGCTGGCCCACGCGTGTGTCGCGGCTCGTGAGTCCTGGCTCGAGCGGTTGCTCAGCCGCCCAATGCCTCAGCGGGACCGCGCGCCGTCCCACTGAGGCTGGCCAGGCGGCGCGTTCCACGGCTTCGCCCCAGACTCCGCCCTGGCCCACGCGTGCGTCGCAGCGCGTGAGTCGTGGCTCGAGCGACTGCTCAGCCGCCCGATCCCGTAGCGGACCGCCCGCCGCCCCGCTGAGGCTGGCGGGGCAGCACGCACCTCCCATCACCCCCGTTCCCGCCCACTCCAAGATCATCCCATCCACCACCGACAATTCCGGGCGGCGTGTCGGCGCCCGCCTCGCCAGAGCCCTTCCTCGGCCGTGACAGACTGCCGGGCGATGTACACGCCGTCTGATCTCGCTGACCTGCTCGAATGCGAGCACCGGAGCATCCTCAAGCAGGCATTGGCGGCGGGGATACCCGGCGCGCCGCGGCCCACTTCGGCACCCGATCGGCTGGCGGTGAAGCACGGGCGGGCGCACGAGGCGGCCACGCTCGGACGGTTGCGCAGCGAGCGGACGCAGGTCGTCGAGATCGAGGAGCACGATCCGGTCGTCGCGGCGAAGGCCACCGAGGAAGCGTTGCGCGCGGGTGCGCCGGTCGTCTACCAGGCGGTGTTCCACGACGGCGAGTTCTCCGGCCGCGCCGACTTCCTTCTGCGCGACGACCAGGGCCGCTACGAGGTCTACGACACGAAGCTCGCCCGGCACGCCAAGCCGTCGGCGGTTGTGCAGCTCACCGCGTACGCCGACGCACTGCGTCGCGGCGGCTGGCCCGCCGGGCCGGAGATGCACCTGCTGCTGGGCGACGGCAGCACGCGCAGCCTCCGCGTCGACGACTTCCTCCCGCTCGTGGACCGCCTCCGCGACCGGCTGGAGGACCGTCCGCCGCAGCTGCCGGACCGGATCTGGGCAGACGAACGTCCGGCGTGCACCGGATGCGCGTTCGCCGACCACTGCTCGTCCGCGCGCGAGGCCGACCGCGACCTGTCGCTGGTCGCCGGGATGCGCAGCGAGCAGCGGCGCAAGCTGGTGACCGCCGGGCTCGGCACCATCGACGCGCTCGCCGGCGCCGAACCCGCCGACCGTCCGCGCGACATGTCCGAGGGCACGTTCGCCTCGTTGCGCGCGCAGGCCGCGATCCAGGTCCGGCAGGACGAAACCGGGGAGCTGGCCTACGAAATCATCTCTCCGGACGCGCTCGCCGAACTGCCCGAAGCCAGCCCCGGCGACGTCTTCTTCGACATGGAAGGCGACCCGTACGCCCTGGCCGGCACCGGCCTGGAGTACCTCTTCGGCGCGGTCACCCCGGACGAGCGCTTCACCCCGTTCTGGGCACACTCGCGCGCGCAGGAGAAACGAGCGTTCGAGGAGTTCGTCGACTTCGCCACCGCACGGCTCGCGGAACACCCCGACGCGCACGTCTACCACTACGCGCCGTACGAGGTCACGGCGATCAAGCGGCTCGCCGCCGTCCACGGCACGCGGGAGGAAGCCGTGGACGAGCTGCTGCGCAGCGGCGCGATGATCGACCTGTATGCCGTGGTACGCAAGGCTTTGCGGGTAGGACAGCGGTCGTATTCGATCAAGTATTTAGAACCACTGTACATGCCGGAAGCCCGTGCCGGCGAGGTAAAAACGGCGGCGTCGAGCATCGAGGCGTACGAGGATTACCTGACGCTCTCGTCGGCGGGAAACACCGAGCAGGCCGAAGAAGTGCTGCGCGGCATCGCGGACTACAACGAGTACGACTGCGTCTCCACCTTGCGCCTGCACGAATTCCTGCACCGCGTGCGCACCGAAGCCGGAATCGCCCTCGCCGAGCCGGACCCTGAGTCCGAAGTGGACGCTCTGCTCCGCCGCACCGAAGAAGAGGAAGCCGCCCAGCGCCGAGCCGAACGCGCCGCCGCGATGGCCGCGCTGGTCGACCCGCTCCTGGACGGCCTCCCCGACGACCCCGCCGATTTCACCCCCGACGACCACGCCCGCGCGCTGCTGGCCGCCTCCGTCGGCTACCACCGCCGCGAGACGAATCCGGCGTGGTGGGAGTTTTTCCGCCAGCTGGCCGCGCCGATCAGCGATCTCGAAGTAGACACGACCTGCGCGGTCCCGGTGTCGGTGACCGCGGGCGAGTGGGTGCCGCCGTCCGGCCGGTTGCGCACCGCGAAACGCACGCTGGTCGTGAGGTGCGACCCGGACCGTCCGCATCCGTACGCGCCTGGTGACGACGTGCGCTTGCGCTACGGTGCCGACGCGCGCGACGCGAAAGTCGTGTCCGCGACGGCCGTCGAGGTGACGCTGGAAGAGAGCAGCGCTCCGGACCGGACGTCCAACGACCTCCCCGCAGCGGTCCTGCCCGGCAGCCCGGTCCGCCCGTCGCCGAAGGACGAGGCGGTAGCCGATCTCGCGCGGTTGGTAGGGGAAACTCTGCCTGCGCTGCCGTCACACCCCGGCGTCGACCTGCTGCGCCGCATCCCCCGGTTGCGCGGCGGACTGCCCGAACCAGGCGAAGATCTGGTCGCCACGGTGATCACCGCAGTCGACCAGCTCGACGGTTCCGTACTCGCCGTCCAGGGCCCGCCCGGAGCCGGAAAGACTTACCTGGCCGGGAAACTCATCGCGCATCTGGTGCGTTCGGGCCGGACCGTCGGCGTCACGTCGAACAGCCACAAGGCGGTCGAGAACGTGCTCTCGGCGGCCATGGAGAACGCGCCGGAGATGGCCTGCGCCAAGCGCGCGAAGCGGACGCCGGACCCCTCATTGCCTTGGGAACAGCCAAAAAACAACACCGCTCTGGTACGCTGGCGTGAAGAACACGACACCGGCCACCTGGTCGGCGGCACGGCGTGGACCTTCGCCAACGCCGCCGTGCGCGAGGAACCCTTCGACGTTCTCGTCATCGACGAAGCCGGTCAGTTCGCCCTCGCGGACGCACTGGCGGTGTCGATGTGCGCGAAAAACCTGGTACTACTGGGGGATCCACAACAGTTGCCGCAAGTCGTGCAAGGCACGCACCCGGCCGGTGCGGAGGCGTCGGCGCTCGGCCATCTCATTGGCGAGGCGGACATCATCCCGCCGGAACTGGGCTATTTCCTGGACCTGACGCGCCGCATGCATCCCACGGTCTGCGCGCCGGTTTCCAACCTGTCGTACGCGGGTCTGCTGCACTCGCATCCCAGCGCGGAACGTTCGATCGACGGCTTCCCGTCCGGTCTCTATCTGGCATCGGTCGAGCATCGCGGGAACACCACGCGTTCGGTGGAAGAAGCCGAGCAAGTGGTCGCGGTGATCAAGTCCTTGCACGGCCGATCGTGGGAAGGCCGACCGCTCACGGACGCCGATTTCCTTGTCGTAGCCCCGTACAACTTGCAAGCGCGAGTCGTGACGCGCGCACTCTCCGACGCCGGCTTCGACGACGTCCGAGTCGGCACAGTGGACCGGTTCCAAGGTCAAGAAGCACCCGTTGTGGTGACGACAATGACCTCCTCGTCGGCGGTAGACTTGCCGCGAGGCCTTGATTTCTTGTTGTCCCGTAACCGGTTGAACGTCGCTCTCTCCCGCGCGCAGTCCGTCGCTGTCCTGGTGTGCTCTCCGAAGCTGCTCGAAGCCGACATCAGAACGGTAGACCAGATGCGGCTGGTCTCAGGGATGCTCGGATTGCTCCGCGATGCCCGCGAATGGATCGGCTGAGCCGAGCGCTTGGCGACAGGTGAGTTCACCTGTGCTGGGACGCGTCACTGGGTATGGGGCGTCCGTGCCTGTGGTGCGATGCGTTGCTCGGTGAGTGGTGCGTTGCCTGTGCCGGGGCGTCACCCGGTGTGGGTGTGCATGCCTGTGCCGTGATGTGGGCGTGCGCGCCTGTGGGTGGTGTGTCGCTCAGCGAGGGTGCGCTGCGCGCGTGGGGACGCGTTGCTAGGTGAGGGCGTGCATGCCCGTGCCTGGATGCGTTGGTCAGTGTGGAGCGTGCGCCCGACCTCGGATGCTTCCCGGTGTGGAGCGCCCACGAACGGTCCGGGGTGCGTTGCTGGGTGAGTCGTGCGTGACTGCGGCGGCGATGAGCTGCTCGGAGAAGGGGGCCGCCCGCGCGTGGAGGCGTTGCTCAGTGACGGGCGTGCATCCCCCGCACCGTGATGCGGTCACTCAGCGAGGGCGGGTATTGCTGTGCCGTGATGCGTCATTCGGTGCGGGAGCGCGCGATGCATCGCCCAGCAAAGGCAACGTCTGCCCGCGCCGCAAAGCGGTCAGGCGCGGCGTGGGGCACCCGCCCGGCCGATCCGGTCGGGATCCGGCGGCCGGGCGGGTGCATGTCCCCGCTCGCGCGACCGTGGGGGAGGGGGTGGCGCGGCGAGCGAGGTGGTTTGGGCGCCCCGCGCGTCCGGCTTGCGGGAGCCGGAGCGGGGGCGCGGGGTCCCCGTCCGCGCGGGGCACTGGGGAGAGATGCCGCAGCGGACGGGGTGGCTTGGGAAAACGGCGTGTCCGGTTCGGACGGTCTCAACCGGACTGCCCGGCACACCGACGAGCGGCGCAACCCAGCTCGTCCGGACTGCCGACGTGCATCTGCGGCCGAGCTCGGTTCGAACTCTGACCGCATTTGCGGCCGAACCCGATTCCTCCGAACTCTGCGGCGCAACCCGGCTTATCCGGACTCCGACGCGCACCCGCGGTTGAACTCAGCTCAACCGGACTCAGCTGCGCATCCGCAATTGAACTCGGCTCAACCGAACTCATCTGCGAACCCGCAGTCGAACCCGGACTCATCCAGCGGGCAAAGCTTGCTCCCCCACACCCCATACAACCCCTTGCGGGCCAAGAACATTCCCGCGGCCGGGGGTGTGCTCCCGCTCTCCGTCCGGACCGGCTGGGGGTTACCGGCCGGCGGGAGCAGGAGCACCGGATCCCGTTCCGCGTCTGGGGGGAGCAGTCACGCGGAGCGGGTGGTTCTGCGCCGGTACGGGGGCCGCCTCGCGGCGAGTGGCACGACCAGGCTCCGGCCGGACCGGTATTCCTGGAAGGCAGAAGGTGAGGCCCGGGGGCACCTCCGTACCGACACCCTGTACAACGCTCCAACCGCCCGAATGTTCCGGCCCCCTCAGGTGATCTGGATCGCCACCAATCGAGTGACCGCTTGGTAAACCAGGCGCACCTCGATCAGGTTGCGCTGTCTGGCGAATCGTTGTCCATTCGCCGCGAGCCCGGACGCCCGTACCGTCCCAAGCCACCCATCGGGATCGAGGGTTGACCGGCGTCACCCGGTAGCGAACTTGTTCGTAACGAACATGTTCGTTAAGCTGAGAGCCAACCACAGAGAAAAGGAGCAACCCATGACCATCACCATCGTCGGCGCCGGCCTCGGCGGTCTCAGCCTCGCCCGCGTCCTGCACGTCCACGGCATCGAAGCCACCGTCCTCGACCTCGACGCTTCTCCGTCCGCCCGCGCGCAGGGCGGCATGCTCGACATCCACGAAGACTCCGGCCAGGTCGCCCTCCGCGCCGCTGGTCTGCACGACGAATTCCGTACCCTGATCCACTCCGGCGGGCAGGAAGCCCGCGTCTACGACCGCACCGCCGCACTACTCTTCGCCGAAGAGGACGACGGCAGCGGCGAGCGGCCGGAGATCGACCGCGGGGTTCTGCGCGACCTCCTCCTCAACTCGCTGCCCGAGGGCACCGTCCGCTGGGGCATGAAGGTCACCGCCGCGGAACCGTTGTCCGGCGGGCGGCATCGCCTCACTTTCGCCGACGGCACGTCTCTCACTACGGACGTCCTCGTCGGAGCCGACGGCGCCTGGTCGCGGATCCGCCCGCTGGTCTCACCGGAAAAACCGGCGTACACCGGGTTCTCCTTCGTCGAGATCGACCTCCTCGACGCCGACTCCCGGCACCCGGACGCGGCGGCGCTCCTCGGCGGCGGCATGAGTTTCGCGCTCGGCGAGGACAAAGGCTTCCTCGCGCACCGCGAACCGGACGGCAGCCTGCACGTCTACGCCGCCGTGCGCGTCCCGGAAACCTGGACCGCGTCCATCGACTTCACCGATCACGCCGCCGCCAAGGCCGCCGTGCTGAGCCACTTCGACGGCTGGTCCGACCGGCTCCGCGCCCTGGTCGAGGAGGCGGACGGCGAGCTGACCCCCCGGCTGATCCACGCGCTCCCGGTCGAGCATTCGTGGTCGCGCGTGCCCGGCGTCACGCTGCTCGGGGACGCCGCCCACGTGATGTCGCCGTTCGCCGGAGAGGGCGCGAACCTCGCCATGCTGGACGGCGCTGAGCTGGGACTAGCCCTCGCCCGGCACCCGGACGACGTCGAACGCGCGCTCGCCGAGTACGAGGCCGCGTTGTTCCCGCGCAGCGCGAAATCGGCGGCGGAGTCAGCGCAAAGTCTCGACAGCTGTTTCCGCCCGGACGCACCGGCGGCCTTGCTCGAGCTGTTCGGAGCCTGACGTCCATAGTGGACGCGAGTACGACTTAAGCGGTACCCGGATCGAGCCGTCAAGCCGATCCGGGCCGAGCGGTTCCGCTCGCACAATGGGTTTTCGCCCGTCGTGAGAGAGGAATCGCCTGATGACCGCCGTCCTGGCCGACACCGTCCATACCGGCCTGCAGTTCGCCGCCATCGCCGGGATCGCGGTGCTGGTGGCGTTCCCGGTCTTGCTGTTCATCGGCGCGCTGGTGAGCGTGCTCGGCAGTCCGCTCGGTGCCGGGATGAAGTTCGTGTGGGTCGTCTTCGCGTTCTGCGCGCCTTTCCTCGGGCCGATGCTGTGGTTCCTGGTCGGCAAGCGGAGCGCGGAAGCCTCGTTCCGCTGACACAAGATGTCAGTGGGACGCGGTTAGCGTCCGGGCATGTATCAGGAAATGGACGCCGGCGAGTTCGCCAGGCGTTATGTCGCAGTGTGGAACGAGCCCGACCTGGCCGCCCGGCGCGTGGCGATCGCTTCGTTGTGGGCCGAGGACGGGGTGCAGTTCACCGAGTCCGCGGAGTTTCGGGGCCATCAGGAGCTTGAGCGCCGGGTCAGCGAGGCTTTCGAGGAATTCGTTGGCGGGGCGGGATTTGTGTTCCGGCCCGCCGGGGACGCAGTCGGCCATCACGGCATGGTCCGGTTCAGCACCTACATGGTCCCCGCGGCGGGCGGGGAGGTCGCCTGGACCGGCTTGGTCGTGCTCGAACTCGGCGAAGACGGCCGTATCCGGCGCGACTGCCAGTTCGCCGAACCGCCGCGCCCCACGTTCCCGGACGCCCGGGCGGTCGTGGAGGAATTGCTGCGCCGGATCGAGCAGGCCGACCCGGACCGGATCGCGGAGCTTTTCGCGGAACCGGTCGACTGGCGGTTGAGCTGGCCGGAACCAGCGCATCCCGTGGTGCCGTGGATCCATCCCCGTTCCTCGCGCGCGGACATCGCGGACCACTTCCGGACGCTCGGAAGTGCTTGTGTGCCAGAGGAAAGCGACGTCCGGTTCGACCGGATTCTGGTCGACGGCGCGGACGCGGTGTTCTTCGGGGCGAGCGCCCAAACGGTCAGGTTGACCGGCAAACGTTTCACGACCGGTTTGGCGGTGCGCGTGACCGTCAGCGGCGGGCTGATCACGCGGTACCACGTTTACGAAGACAGTCTCGCCGTCGCCGAGGCGTTCGCCGGATGAAGCGCCGGGCAGCCGGAGCGGGGATTCCGTCCGGCTGCCCGGCGTTCCGAGCGGTCAGGAAACGTTCAGGTCGATGCAGGCGTAGAACGCGTTGCCGGTGTCCGCGATGTTCCACACCGCGAGCACCTTCTGCTGTCCGGTGTAGCCGCTCAGGTCGACCTGGTGCGACACGGTTTCCCCCGGTGCGTGGCCGCCGCCGTCGAAGCTCGCGACCATCGTGTCGCCGATGAAGTACTCGTAGTCGAGGGTGGCGTGCCGCGCGGTGAACACCCAGTTGAAGGTCACCTGGGTGCCGACCGGGGTGACCTTCCAGCCCTTGCTGTCGTCGTCGAGGTCGGCGAACCGCTCGTTGCCGCCGCTGCAGCTGTGCAGCCCCTTCGGGCCCTCGACGCTCTGCGGTTCCCATTTGATGTCGCCGCAGGACACTGTTCCGTCGGCGCACTGGGCCTGCCTGCTCGGCGGGGAGTTGACGTAGCCGTGCGCGCTGGCGATGCCGGGGCCGATCAGCATCAGCACCGGGGCGAGGACCGCGCCGCCGAGCGCGGCGAGCATCGTGCGTTTGCGGGGCATGGTGGCTCCTTCGAAGCCGGGCCCGCTCCCGCGCCGGAGGGCGGCCGGACGAGCCACGGCACGACCGACGAGCCCGCGGTGGGGTGGTGCGCGGGCGGAGGGGTGGGGACATTTGTGGTCTAGACCATACTCGGCCGCCAGCGCTCGGTCAAGGATCGGCTACCCTGCGTCATCTATACACGGGATACTGTATGCAATAGAATGTCGGCGAGGATGCCGACCGCAGGGAGACCGCGATGTACACGGTGACCGACCCGGCCACGGGCCAGCTGATCGAGGAAATCGAGAACGCGACCGATGCGGAGGTTCGCGCGGCGATCGAGCGCGTCGACCGCGGATATCGCAGCTGGCGGGCGCGTCCGGTCGCGGAACGAGCAGCGATCGTCGCGCGCGCCGCGGACCTGTTCGAGCAGCGCGCCGACGAGCTGGCCGCGATCATGACCTTGGAGATGGGCAAGCGGATCAACGAGGGGCGCGGCGAGGTCGGGATCGTCGTGGACATCTTCCGCTACTACGCGGAACGAGGCCCGGACCTGATCGCCGACCAGCCGCTCCCGATCCGCGGCGGTTCCGCGGTGATCCGCAAGGAGCCCATCGGTGCGCTGCTGGGCGTGATGCCATGGAATTTCCCGTGCTACCAGGTCGCCCGGTTTGTCGCGCCGAATCTGGTTCTGGGCAATACGATCCTGCTCAAGCACGCGTCGATTTGCCCGCGTTCGGCGCTGGCGATCGAGAAAATCCTGCAGGAGGCGGGCGTACCGGACGATGTGTACGTGAACACCTTCGCGTCCAGCCGCCAGGTCCCGATGATTCTTGCTGACCCACGGATTCAAGGCGTTTCCCTGACCGGCAGCGAACAAGCCGGTATCTCGGTGGCGGCCGAGGCTGGCCGGAATCTGAAGCGATGCGTGCTGGAATTAGGCGGCGCGGACCCGTTGCTGGTGCTCGACACCGCGGATCTGGACGAAACGGTGCGCGCTGTCGCGACCGCGCGGATGCGTAACTGCGGGCAGTCCTGTAATGCGCCGAAGCGGATTATTGTCCAGTCTGACCTTTATGAGGAATTCGTGGACCGGTTCACTAAGCGGGTCGCGGACTATTACGTCCCCGGGGATCCCGCCGACCCGTCCGCGAAGCTGCCTCCACTGGCTTCCGTCGCCGCAGCGGACGAGGTCGCCGCTCAGGTGGCCCGCGCGGTGGAGCAGGGCGCGACCTTGCGGACCGGCGGTCGTCGTGGCGAGGGTGCGTATCTGGAGGCGACCGTCCTGACTGATGTCACGCCGGAAATGGACGCTTACCGGGAAGAGATCTTCGGCCCGGTGGCGATCCTGTTCCGTGCTGAGTCGGATGACCATGCCATCGAGATCGCCAATGACTCGCCATTCGGTTTGGGAGCGGCGGTGTTCGGGACGGATCCGGCTCGATTGCGCCGGGTCGCGGATCGGCTGGAGGCGGGGATGGTGTATTTCAACAAATCCGGCGGGTCGCAGGCGGATTTGCCGTTCGGCGGAATCAAGCGCTCGGGGATGGGGCGGGAGTTGGGGCCGTCGGGGATTGAGGAGTTCATGAACCAGAAGTCGATCCGGCTGTGAGCTAAGAAGTGCGCAACAACCCGCTCAACCACCCGGCGAACACCTGCTGCACATCCCCCCGCACCCGCTCCGGGTCGTCGGCGTGCGCGATCATTCTCGCCGCCTCCATCACCGCCGCCAAGACCAGTTGCGCCAAGGCATCCACCGGCGTATCCACAATCAACCCGGCATCCCGCGCAGCCGTCAGGTGCTCCGCGACCAGCCCCAAGCCGTACTCGGCCTCCAGATCGCGCCAGGCGTCCCACCCCAGCACCGCCGGGGCGTCGGTCAGCGAGATCCGCCGGACATCGGGGCGCAGACAAGCATCAAGGAACACCCCCAGCGCGGCTGAAAGACCCGAAAGCGGATCCGGCGCACCGTCAAGGACGTCCGAGACCTCGACGGTCAGTTCGCGTTCCAGCACTTCGACGACGGCCCGGAACAGGCCCTGTTTGTCGCCGAAGTGGTGGTACAGCGCGCCCCGCGTGACGCCTGCCGTGCGAGTGATTTCTTCGGCTGGCACGTCGTGGTAGCCGCGTGCGCCGAAGAGGTCTCGGGCAGCCTTGATCAGTGCGGCTCGCGTCGCGTCGGAGCGTTCTTGCTGGGTACGTCGCACGCACCTAATCTGCCATGGCGGCGGCGAAGCGCGTGATGTGCCCGGCCAGTGCGTCCGGCTGATCCTCCGAGACGAAGGTGTAGGAGTCCGCGACCTCGACCAGTTCCGCGTCCGGCAGCACCTCCGCCAGGCGGTGCGCGAGGCTGATCGGGAACAGCTTCTCCTCCGGCGGCCAGACCAGCAGTACCGGACGCTTGAACTGGCGCAGTTTCTCCGCCGCGGCGAGGGTGTGCTTCGAGTCGACGGTGCGCAGGAACTTGCGCAAATCCCTTCGCAGGCCAGGGGATTTCCGCAGTTTGCCGAGATACTCTTCGGCGACGTCCGGCGGCAGCGGGCGTTTCGTGACCCAGCCGAACAGCAGCGGCAACCGGTACAGCGGCTTGATCCGCAGCAACTGGCCGAGTACCGCCATCGAACCCGGCACGCGGGCGAGCACCGGCAGCGGCTGGAAGATCGGCGGGAAGAAGTACTCGAAGCTGTCCGACGGCGTCAGCACGACCCGGCCGACCCGTTCCGGATACCGCGCGAGCAGCAGTTGCGTGATGGCGCCGCCGGTGTCGTTGGCGACCAGGATGACGTCTTCCAGGTCCAGTGCCGTGAGGAAGTCTCCCAGGAGGGTGGCGAGCCCGGCGGCGCTGAGGTCGGCGTCCGAGCGCATCGGCACCGGGTGCGCGCCCAGCGGGAGATCCGGGGCCAGGCACCGGAATCCGGCGTCCGCGACGGCCGGGACGACCTTGCGCCACAGCAGGGCGTTGGTGAGTACGCCGTGCACGAAAACGACCGGACGGCCGTGTCCGCGCTCGAAGTACCGGAGTTCGCCTTGGGGGAGGTTGACGTGCCGGGCAGTGCCCAGGTCTTCGTATGCGCTCATGCTGGCGAAGATACATACATGCAGTCTGTATGTAAATTACCTCTGGGGTAATGCGGGGCCTGACCAGGGCGGTTACCGGGCGTCCAGCCGCCGGGTGATCCGGTCGAACAGGTCGTCCAGGGGTTCGCCGAGGTCCTGGCCGAACTCGGTCAAGCCGTAGGTGACCTGAGGCGGGGTGGTCGGCTCGACGCGCCGCCAGACGAGGCCGTCCTCGACCAGTGCGCGCAGGGACTGAGCGAGCATCTTCTCGCTGATGCCCCGGATGCTTTCGCGCAGTTCGAAAAACCGGAGTTCCTTGTCCCGCAACGAGATCAGGATCCAGATGCCCCACCGGCTGGTCACGTGGTCGATCACGGCACGCGCGGGGCAGTCGGTGTGAAACACCTCATAACGCGGCGGCGGGGCGGCCGGGTTGAACTGCGCGCTTCCTGTCACGTATCGAGCTTACCGAAAGGTATGTCCTTACGAAGAGTAAGCGGATCGGCCTAGCGTCGGCGGCCTACGAAGGGAGCTGTTCATGATCGTGGTGACCGGGGCGACCGGAAACATCGGCCGGCCGTTGGTGCGGGCGCTCGCCGACGCGGGCGAGCAGGTGACGGCGGTGTCGCGGCGGGCCGCTGAGGTGCCGGAAGGGGTCCGGCACGTGGTGGCCGATCTGGCGGATCCGGCCAGTCTCGAACCCGCGCTGACCGGGGCGAAAGCGTTGTTCCTCTTGCTGTCCGGCGATCTGCACGCGGTCGGCGCGAACCCCGTCGATCTCGTCGCGAAGGCCGCGGACGCTGGGGTGCGCCGGGTTGTCCTGCTGTCGACCCTGGGCGTGGCGACCAGGCCGTTCGGCACAACGCGGATCGCGATGCGCGAACTCGAGGACGCCGTGCGCGAATCGGGTCTGGACTGGGTGATCCTGCGGCCGGGCGGGTTCGCCTCCAACGCGCTGTGGTGGGCGGAATCCGTTCGCACGCAAGGAATTGTCGCCGCGCCGTTCGGCGACACCGGGGTGCCGATCATCGATCCGGCGGACATCGGCGAGGTCGCCGCGGCTTGCCTGCGCGACGACCGGCACGTCGGCGGTGTGTACGAGCTGACCGGGCCGGAGGTGATCACACCGCGTCAGCAAACGGAGGCGCTGGCCGCTGCGCTGGGCAAGCCGGTGCGGTTCCAGGAGCTGACCCGCGCCGAGGCCAAGGCGGGCATGATGCAGAGCATGCCGGGCGAACTCGCCGACGACACCTTGGACATCCTCAGCTCGCCGACTCCGGCCGAACTGCGCGTGAGCCCGGACGTCGAACAGATTCTCGGCCGCGCGCCGCGGTCCTTCGCCGACTGGGCGGCCCGCAATATCGCCGCGTTCCGCTGAGCCTTACTCGGCCGGATCGCAGCGCGAGCACAGGCCGGACACCGCTTCCTCGGCGGATTCCGCCGGCGCGCCGGGGATCGCCTCCAGCCGGCCGCATTGGCGGCACAGCAGGTGCTGGTGATCGAAGCCGGAAAGCTCGTAGCGTTGCGCGACGCCGACGTGGTCGAAGCGGTGGACGAGACCGGCGGTGACGCCGGTGGTCAGCACGTCGTGGACGCCCCTCGTGGATGCCATCGACAGCCGTTCGCGGACCAGCGGCAGCAGTTCCGCGACGGTGACGTGCGGGTTTTCGGCCAGCACTTCCAGCACGACCTGCCGGGCGGTCGTCACGCGCAGGCCGGCGCGCCGGAGCCGGGTTCCGGCGTCGGCGCTGGACGGAATGGGTGCGGAGGTCGTGAGCACGCCTCCTTTGTAGTCCCTAAAGTTGATCCAGTCAAATGTAAGAACGGGTCAACTCTGGGACTGTGAGCCAGTGCACGCCAGAATTGATTCGGTCAAGTCTGGGGGTACGATCCGGGCCATGGACGAGTTCGGGACGCGGTTGCGCGACAAGGGTCTGCGCAACACGCCGCAGCGGCGTGCGGTGCTGGCCGCGGTCGCGCGGACCCCGCACGTCACGGCCGCGGAAATCGCGACGGTGCTCGACGCCGACGGGGCCGTCGGCGCGTTGTCCAGGCAGGGCCTCTACAACGTGCTCGACGACCTCGTCGGCGCCCGGCTGCTGCGCCCGCTCGAACCGGCGGGCTCGCCCGCGCGGTTCGAACTCGAAACCCACGACAACCACCACCACCTGGTCTGCCGCGGCTGCGGCCGGATCCAGGACGTGCCCTGCGCGATCGGAGCCGCGCCGTGCCTCGAACCCGGTCCGGTGCCCGGTTTCCGGGTGGACCAGGCGGAGGTCACGTGGTGGGGGATGTGCGCGGAGTGCGAGGCCAAGGCTTAACGCAGCGCGTCCTGCAGCGCCGCGAGCCCGACCGGGCCGACGGCCAGCGCGTCCTCGTGCCACTGGCGCAACGTGAACCCGGGTTTGGCGGCGGCTTCGGCCCGCGCCCGCAGCCACGCGCGTTCGCCGATCTTGTACGAGATCGCCTGGCCCGGCCAGCCGAGATAGCGCACGATTTCGGCGTGCACCCGGTGTTCGGCGGCCAATCCGCGCTCGTGCAGGAACCGGCACGCGGTGTCGAAGTCCCAGCGGGAACCGTCCGGCAGCGGCAGATCGAGGTGCGAGCCGAGGTCGATCACGACGCGCGCGGCCCGCAGCGCCGAACCGGCGAGCATGCCGAGCCGGGTGCCGCGTTCGGAGAACCAGCCCAGTTCGTCGGCGAGGCGTTCGGCGTACAGCGCCCAGCCTTCCGCGTGCCCGCTCACTGAATGGACGCGCGCGTAGCGGCTCACCGAGTCCCCGGCCAGGCCCGCGACGCCGATCTGCAGATGGTGCCCGGGAACGCCTTCGTGGAACACCGTCGTCAGCTCGGACCAGGTCGCGAAGCGTTCCCGTCCGCCCAGCGGCCACCACGTGCGGCCGGGGCGGGTGCCGTCCTCGGCAGGTCCGGTGTAGTACGGCGAACCCGACGCGGATCCGTACGCGAGCACGACGTCCAAGGCGCGCAACGGTTCCGGGATGTCGAAGTGCTCGCTAGCCGCTTCCAGTGCCCGGTCGTGCGCCGCGCGCAGCCAGTCCAAATAGGACTGTTCACCGTCCACCGCGCACTCTTTGTCGAGCAGTGCCAACACTTCCGCGACGCTCGCGCCGGGCTGGATTTTCGCCACCTCGGCGGCGATTTCCGTTTCGATGCGCTGAAGTTCCGCCCAGCCCCATTCGTAAGCTTCGGCGAGATCCAGGTCCGCACCAAGGGAAAGCCGGGCCGCGACGGCATAGCGTTCCGCGCCGACGCCGTCGGTTTCGGTGGCGTGCGGGGCGTAATCCTCGCGCAAGAAGCGGGCGAGCGCCGCATAACCGCGGTGGGCGGCGTCGGCACCGGCGCGCAATTCGTCGGCCCGCGGTCCGTCGCCGTACTCGTCGACGAGTGCATTGTGGACACCGGCGTACCGCTCGGCTTGCGCCGCCGTCTCCAGCGCCTGCCTGCGGGCCGCGCGCAGGCCGCGGTCGAGACCGGCCTGCAGCGTCTTCTGCCAGCCGGCGAGCATCGTTTCGACGCCGGTCATCCGGACCGCGACGACGTGCCAGTCTTCTGCGTCGCGGCGCGGCAGCAGCCGGACTGAATCGGCGATCGAATTCAGCGTGCCGAAATGCGCCTGTACCCGGCGAAACGGCTCGTCCAGCTCGTGCCAGGCCAGTTCGGCCTCGAGGCTGTTCCGCAGGTGCGCGGACGCGATCCGGTCCGCGCGGGACTCGGGGGTCAGCGTCGCGAGAGCGGCGAGCGTGCGGCGCGCCAGGTCGGCGCGGGCCGCGAAACCGTCCGGGGTGAGGTCGGTGAGCGCGGTCGCGTCGGTGGTCACGCCGTCCAGGGTCGCGGCGATCGGGTCGAGCGCTGCCTCAGCCGTGACGTGGTCGGCGGAGAGCTGAAAAATCGGGGTCACGCCGCCACGGTAGCCGGGAGCCGCCGCCCGAATATAGAGACGTTCGCGGGGTGCGGACGCTGGTATAGAGAGAGAATGCCCGCGCCGGTACGCCGACGCGGGCATCCGCGGGAGAAAAGCCTCAGTCCGTGCCGGACTCCATCGCGGCGCGGTCGAGCAGTTCGACGTCGTCGGCCCGGCCGCGGGACGCGATCGTCTCGGCCCCGCCCTCGGGCATCGCGCCGATCAGGCCGGTCGAAGCCGCCTGCGCGGCGCCGATCAGCTTCGGGTGCGAGGTGCCGCCGACCATGCCGAGGCTCGCGTACTGCTCCAGCTTGGCGCGCGAGTCGGCGATGTCGAGGTTCCGCATGGTCAGCTGGCCGATCCGGTCGACCGGGCCGAACGCGGAGTCCTCGGTGCGCTCCATCGACAGCTTGTCCGGGTGGTAGCTGAACGCCGGGCCGGACGTGTCGAGGATCGAGTAGTCCTCGCCGCGCCGCAGCCGCAGCGTGACCTCGCCGGTGATCGCGGTGCCGACCCAGCGCTGCAGCGATTCGCGCAGCATCATCGCCTGCGGGTCCAGCCAGCGGCCCTCGTACATCAGCCTGCCCAGGCGGCGGCCCTCGTTGTGGTAGCTGGCGATGGTGTCCTCGTTGTGGACCGCGTTGACCAGCCGCTCGTACGCCGCGTGCAGCAGCGCCATGCCCGGGGCCTCGTAGATGCCGCGGCTCTTGGCCTCGATGATCCGGTTCTCGATCTGGTCGGACATGCCGAGCCCGTGCCGCCCGCCGATCGCGTTGGCCTCAAGGACCAGCTCGACCGAGGTGCCGAACTCCTTGCCGTTGATGGTCACCGGACGGCCCTGTTCGAAGCCGATCGTGACGTCCTCGGTCGCGATCTCGACTTCCGGGTCCCAGAACCGCACGCCCATGATCGGCTCGACGATCTCGATGCCGGTGTCGAGGTGCTCGAGCGACTTCGCCTCGTGCGTGGCGCCCCAGATGTTGGCGTCGGTGGAGTAGGCCTTCTCGGTGCTGTCGCGGTAGGGCAGGTTGTGCGCCTGCAGCCACTCCGACATCTCCTTGCGGCCGCCGAGCTCGCCGACGAACGCGGCGTCGAGCCACGGCTTGTAGATCCGCAGGCCCGGGTTGGCCAGCAGGCCGTAGCGGTAGAACCGCTCGATGTCGTTGCCCTTGTAGGTGGAGCCGTCGCCCCAGATCTGGACGTTGTCCTCGAGCATCGCGCGGACCAGCAGGGTGCCGGTGACCGCGCGGCCGAGCGGGGTGGTGTTGAAGTAGGCCCGGCCGCCGGTGCGGATGTGGAAGGCGCCGCAGGTCAGCGCGGCGAGCCCCTCTTCGACGAGGGCTTCCTTGCAGTCGACCAGCCGCGCGAGTTCCGCCCCGTAGGCGTGCGCACGGCCGGGGACGGACGCGATGTCGGGTTCGTCGTACTGGCCGATGTCGGCGGTGTAGGTGCACGGAACCGCACCCTTGTCGCGCATCCACGCCACCGCCACGGACGTGTCGAGGCCGCCGGAGAACGCGATGCCGACCCGCTCGCCGACGGGAAGGGAAGTGAGCACCTTGGACATAGGAATGATTATGCACGACGATGTATGAACGTGCATCCCCGGGTGGTGTGAACTCGCTCTCCCGGGGATTCGCGCAGGTCACCGTTCGTACAGCCGCCGGCGCCACCATGCGGAGGCGTGCCAGAGGCTGAGGGACCAAGCTGCCGGGTCGGGCAGGGTTCGCCGCCGGAAGTCGTCGTCGAGGGGAGCGAGGATCCGGCGCAGTTCCGCACGGTCGCGGCGGGGGAGGACTCGCAGGGCGGCGTCCAGGTCGTCGCGGGCGTCGACTGGATCGCAGCACGGGCAATCGGACAGCGGAAGATACAGCCAGCGGCCAGGCTGGCGAAGGAAGCTCCGGTACCGGTCGAGTGCTGGGGAAACACGTTCGGCCCACAGATCGCGGGCCTCGGGCTGGTCGGCGCGCAGCGCGCCGGGCGTCCTACGAGGCATTGCGCCTTCGGGTCGACATCATGCCGTGAGGATGCCATATCCGTTGATGAGCGCGACAGTGTTCAGTAAGTCCGGCCCTTCCACCCAGTCCGGCGACGGGCGGAGTCGATCGTCATAAGCGTGTACAGCGCCGCAGTGAACGGCAGCAACAGCCCCGCGACCAGCGGCTGCCGGTAGTACCGGGCGACGGGGACGAACGTCGCCGCCATCAGCAGCCACGCGAGGGCGGCCTGCCACGAGCCGGTCAGGGCGAGCGCAGGCGGGGCGAGGAAAACGGCGATCATCCCGACGACCGTCCCGGCCAGCAGCAGCGGCGAATGCCGGAGCTGGGTGTAGGCGCTGCGGGCGACCATCTGCCACAGGTCTGCGAGCCGCGGGTACGGCCGGACGCTCCAGACCTTCGTCGCGTAACCCAGCCAAATCCGGCCGCCCGCGGACGCGACGGCACGGGCGAGTGCGACGTCGTCGATGACCGCACCGCGGATCGCGGCGATTCCGCCGGCGCGTTCGAGCACTGAGCGGCGGACGAGGACGCAACCGCCGGCCGCGGCGGCGGTGCGCCAGCGCGCGGAGTTCACGCGGCGGAAGGGGTAGAGCATCGCGAAGAAGTAGACGAAAGCGGGCACGATCAGCCGCTCCCAGAACGTCGCGGTGCGCAGAACGGCCATTTGCGACACCAGATCCCGGCCGCTGGTCGCGACGAGAGTTTCCAGCGAATCGGGAGCGTGTGCGATGTCGGCGTCGGTCAGGAGGAGGAAGTCGACGTCTCCTGCCTCGCGGACGCCGTGTGCGACGGCCCAGAATTTCCCGGTCCAGCCGTCCGGTGGTTCGCCGGGGCTGGTGACGGTGAGCGGGAGTCCATTGGGGACAGTCAGCGCGCGGGCGACTTCCGCGGTGCCGTCGCTGCTGCCGTCGTCTACGAGAATCACTCGCGCGTCGCCGGGATAGCTCTGGCGGAGCAGCGTGGGCAGGGTTTCTGGAAGCAGTTCGGCCTCATCGCGGGCTGGCACCACGATGGCGACGGACGGCCAGCGTTCCGGCCGGACCGGCTCGGGCAGTCGCTGGTCGGTGCGCCAGAACCAGCTGTGGCACAACGCGAGCCCGGCCCACACCGCCAGCGTCGCCCACGCGAGGACCGTGCTCATGCGCGGAGTGTAGTGACTGGCAGCAAACTGACAGGTCGCTCCCAGCGGGCTCATAGATTCGCGGCTGAGACTGGGTGTTCCCACCACCGGAGAGGACACCCGGCATGGACCCGGACATCACGAGAAGGCAAGCGGAACGGGCACGCGTCCGGCACCGGACCGCGCTGGTCACGGCGGTCGCGGCGGTGCTCGGAGTCGCGGCGGCAGGCGGGATCGGCTACGGGCTGACGGCGGCCGGTTCGACCAGCAGCACCACCTCGACCGACAGCGGGACTGGGTCGAGCACCTCGGACCAGGACCAGTTGCAGGCGCCCGCGCAGGATCCCGGATCCGGCTCCGGGCACGCGCACACCGGCTCGGGTGCGTCGTGACCGGGCCGTACTCGGCGGCGTTTCCCGCGCTCGGCACGACCGCGCGGGTGCTCGTCACCGAGGAGGCCGCGCTCGGCCCGGCGACTGAGCTGCTGCGGACGCGGCTCGCCGAACTCGATCGGGCATGCAGCCGATTCCGGGCGGATTCGGAAATTTCGGCTCTCCACCGCGCCGCGGGCCGGGAAGTGGCGGTGAGCCCACTGCTGGCCGACGCGCTGTCAGCTGCGTTGCGGGCCGCGTGGCTGAGCGGCGGCTTGGTCGATCCGACGGTGGGCGGGTCGATGGCGGCACTCGGTTACGACCGGGATTTCGCCGAGATCACCGACGGTCCCGCCGCGGCGCCGGTCCCCGCGCCGGGTTCGCATTGGGTGCTGTTCGAACCGGCCCGCCGGATCGTCGTGCTGCCGCGCGGCGTGATGCTGGACCTGGGCGCGACCGCGAAAGCGTTTGCCGCGGACCGGACCGCCGCCGAAATCGCCCGCCGCACCGGCTGCGGTGTGCTGGTGAACCTCGGCGGCGACATCGCGGTCGCGGGCCCCGTTCCGACAGGCGGGTGGAAGATAGCGATCGGCGACGACCACACCGACTCGGCCGCCCACCCGGACACGACGATCACGCTCACCAGCGGCGGCCTGGCGACCTCCGGCGTGGCCCGGCGGACCTGGCGACGCGGCGGTCGCGTGGTGCACCACATCATCGACCCGCGCACCGGCGAATCGGCGGATCCGTGCTGGCGGACGGTGTCGGTAGCGGCACAGTCCTGTGTGGACGCCAACACCGCGAGCACGGCATCGGTCGTGCTGGGCGTTGCCGCGTTGGACTGGCTGAGGTCGCGTGGGCTGCCCGCGCGACTGGTGAGTTCGCGTGGCGCCGTCCGGACTACCTCCGGTTGGCCGGAGGATCGCCGGGAGCGTGCGTCGTGAGTTCCGCGCTCTGGTACTTCAGCCGTGCCACCGGAATTGTCTCGCTCGTGTTCTCGACGGCCGTGGTGGTGCTCGGTTTCCTCAACTCCGGACGATTCGCGACCCGGCGCTGGCCCCGCTTCGCCCTCGCCGACCTGCACCGAAACCTCGCCCTGGCCAGCCTCGTCTTTTTGGGTGCACACATCGTCTTCGCGGTCGTCGACGGCTATGTCGACCTCAGCTGGCTTTCCGTTGTCGTCCCGTTCGTCTCGGGCTACGAACCGTTCTGGATCGGCATCGGCGCGGTAGCAGTGGATCTGCTGCTCGCCATCGTCGTGACGAGTCTCCTGCGGACTCGTATCGCGCCGCGGTTGTGGCGCGCCGTGCACTGGCTCGCCTACCTGTGCTGGCCAGTCGCGCTCGCGCACAGCGTCGGCCTAATCGCTTCCGACAGCGCCCGCCCGCTGCTCATCGCGCTCGACATCGTGTGCCTGATAGCCGTTTTGGCCGCCGCGAGCGTGCGGTTCGGCAGCACCAGCCCCGACACCGAGGCCCGCCGCCTCTCTCCCCTCCAGAGGTGACTCGTGCTACTTCCGTTGCACCGTAACAATCTTGCCGCCCACCTGTCCGTCCATGGTGGACTCCCCACTTTGGACCGCGACGCCTTGATCCACGCAATCGACGCCGCCGGTATCCGCGGCCGAGGCGGCGCTGGCTTCCCCGCCGCGGCAAAACTGCGCTCCGTCGCACCAGGACGGTCCATTGTGGTCGCTAACGGATGTGAGAGCGATCCCTTCAGCAGCAAAGATCGCGCGCTTATGGAGCTTGCGCCACACTTGGTACTGGACGGTATCCAGGTCGCCGCTCGAGCCGTCGGTGCTACCGAGGCTTACCTTTGCCTGCACGGAGAAAACCGAAGCGTAATGGCGGCTCTAGCCGAACGTCGCGACGCAGTTCCGGTGAAGGTCGTCGCAGTCCCGCCCCGATACGTCGCCAGCGAAGAAACCGCGCTAGTGCATTTCCTGGCCACCGGCGACGCCCGTCCGACCGGCAAATCCCCCCGCCCCACTGAACGCGGCCTGCGCGGACGCCCGACGCTAGTCCAGAATGTCGAAACCCTGGCCCGCTTCGCAATCGTCGCCCGCACCGGCGCGGACCGCTCTGTCCACACAGACCTGGTCACCGTCACCGGAGCCGTCGCCCGCCCCGGCGTGCTGGAAGTCCCGGCCGACACGCCGATTTCCGCAATCCTCGCCCGCGCCGGCGGATCCGTTGCCGCACAAGCAATCCTGATTGGCGGCTACGGCGGAACCTGGATGCCTCGCGCCTTGGCCGACCCGTTGCCGCTCGGCCGCGAACCGGGATTGTCCTCGCTGCACCTGCTCCCGGAACCGAACTGCGGCCTGGAGCTGACTCGGAATATTCTCTTTGCCCTGGCTGGAGAATCGGCCCGCCAATGCGGCCCGTGCATGTTCGGATTACCGGCCATCGCCGCGGATTTCACCGACCTGCTGTCCGGAAAGGACGCAACCGGCCGCCTGGCCTGCCGCCTCCCACTCCTCAGCGGACGCGGCGCGTGCGCCCACCCGGATGGAGCCGTTCGCCTGGCAGCGAGCGCACTACGAGTCTTCGCCACCGACGTCCGCGCACACCTCACGATCGGCTCGTGCCGGATGATGGCAGGTGCGGCATGAACCGCCTGACCGTGGACCCGATCGCCTGCCGCGCACACGGTTTGTGCGCGGACGTCCTGCCGGAACTGATCACAGTGGACGAATGGGGTTACCCGGTAGTACGCGGGGAATCGGTACCCGAATCGCTGCTAGCCGAGGCTCGACGGGCGGCCGCGGCTTGTCCGGCGCTGGCGTTGCGGCTGCGGAAATCGTAGTAGCGGCAACGCCAACGCCGGATTTAGCGGTGAATCAGCAACGCCACCACGCCGAAATCGCTGCCGCGGCGGTCGCGATCCACGGGGCGTACTCGGCGTAGGACGAGGCGAAGTGCATCAACAATGGCTCCTAAAAGCGAGACTGGCCGGGCTCCCGGCCGGTAACATGGATCTTGCAGCGCCAAGCTATCGTGCGGAACGAAACCCGGAGCCAGCGACTCTACCGAGAGTGGTGTCTGCACTTGATGACAACCCGGCGGGGCGAATCCTCTCGCAGGATCGGGCATTCATCTAGTAGCTAGAAGTGATTCACCCATTCGTGATGGTGGACCGGCGCGGCGCAGGAATGGCGACAGTGCGTTCTCCGTCCCTGGCCTGCGGAATCGCATGGGGATTCCCGGCCGCGGCCAGCTGTTGTTCGACGCGGTCGGCCTTGGCGTCCTTGCCACGACCCCGGTAAAAGGCGGCAGCGCGCCGCCACGCGTCGACAGCGTCTTCATGATTTCCGCGTGAGTAAAGAATTTCGGCGAACGCTTCCAAGGCTCGGGCCTGACCGGTCGCGTTGTGGGCACGTTCGGCGAGTTCTACCGCTTCCTGGGACAACCGCAGCGCGGCGCGGTCGTCCCGTTCGGCTGCGGCGAGCCGGGCCTCCACAGTGCGCAGCCGCATCGTCGCAGTGAGATCGCCGGCGATCTGGGCATGCGCCAGCTGGCAATGCCGGTGGGCGACCGCGAATTGTTCCTCTCGGAGATGGAGTTCCGCGAGTGTCGTGTAGGTCGTCGCTTGACCTGCGGTGTCGCCGGTGAGCGCCCGCAGGTGGAGCGCGCGGTGGTAGTGCGGCAGGGCTTTCTCGTGCTGGTCGAGTTCGGCGAGGGTTTCGCCGAGGTACTGCTCGGCCTTCGCCTCGCGGACCACGTCGCCGTTGCGCTGCGCGTGCGTGATGCAGCGGCGGAAGAGAGCGATCGCCTCCGCGGGGCGTCCGGTGTGCCGGTACAACTGAGCGAAGTTGATGTTGATTGTCAACACCCCGATGGGCGATCCGTCGGCGGTGGCGAGTTCCAACGCTTGGGTCAGCGCGTGCTCGGCCGCTTTGTGGTTGCTGAGCGTGAGGTTGAGCTCGCCGAGATCATTCAGGCTCGAGGCTTCCGCGTGCGAATTGTTGTTCGCTCGCGCGGCCCGTGCGGCAATGCTGAACCCAGTGCTCATTTCGTCATAAAATCCATACCTGTCAAGGGTATCCGCAAGGAGATGCGGCAGCATGTACGCTATTTCGAAGTAATGATGCTGCTCAGCCACTGCGGCGAGCGCGATCGTATTTGTTCTCTCTCGCAAAAACCATCGCTTCGCGGCTTCCGGAGTCGTGAACTGCGTCGGACGGATGCCGGGTTCGGGATCAAGCCGCGGCGGGCGGTCGCGATACGGGTTTGCCATCCGATGCGCGTGGTACGCGGTGCTGTAGTAATGCGACAGTAAGCGCCGCAAGGGCCGCGAGTCGTGGTCTTGATCGCTGAGCGTTCGCGCGTACCGGTGGAAGATCGAGACAATCCGGTAGCGGTCCGTGTCGCCGGGTTGGTCGATCAAGTGCAACGCGACCAAGGTTTCGAGCGCTCGCCGGGTTTCCGCGGCGGGGAGGCCGGTCGCGGACAGCAAAGTGTCGACGTGGATTTCCGCACCGGGGTGGTGGCCGAAGAGCCGGAAAACGGCCTGGCTCCGAGGCTCCAGCATGCGATACGACGAGGAGAACACGGCGCGCAGGCTCTGGTCGTCGCCGTCATCGCCGATGCTCAGCAGCATCTCCGGATCGCGCAGCTGGTCGAGCATAGTGCTGAGACTCAACCCCGGGCGGCGAGCGGCGCTCTCGGCAATCAAGGTGAGCGCGAGCGGCAAGCCGTCGCAGAGGTGGGCGATTCGGCGGGCCGCGTCGGGTTCTCGTTCGCCTCGGCCGTTCAGGCGGCGGACGAACAGTTCCAGGGAATCGCGGTCGTCGAGGCGGTCGAGGCTGAGGGCGGCGAGTTCGTGTCGCCGGGTGAGTGCGCCGAGCCTGCGTCGCGAAGTGATGATCACCGAGCATTCGGACAGCACGTTCAGCAGCTGGTCGACGTGTCCGGAGTTCTCCGCGTCGTCAAGGATGACCAGGATGGACCGGTCGGTGAGCTGCTGACGCAGCACTGCGGCGCGGGCGGTCGCGTCTACCACGTGGTCGAAGGGGTAGTTGAGTTCCTGCAGGAGCCGGTCGACGATGTCGGTCGGTTCGAGGCGCGGTGCCGGGCCGAAGCCGTGCAGGTCGAGGTAGATCGTCCCGCCGGGGAACCAGTCCGCGGCGCGGTGTGCCCAGTGGACGGCGAGGCTCGTCTTTCCGATTCCGGGCGGGCCGCTGAGCACGACGGCGGGCGAGCGGGTCGGCGAGCCGGGGCGGAGCCACTGGTCCAGCGTGTCCAGAGCGCGGGTGCGGCTGATGAACCCGCGGAGGTCGCGGGGGAGCGGATGGGTCGGAGGCGCGGCTCGGCGTACCGGGGTGACCGGCGGGTTTTCGTGGCGGTCGCGGAGCTCGTCGTGGAAGGCGCGCAGCATGGCCGTGGCGGTGTCGTCGGCGGCGTCGTGGAATCGCCGGTGCGCGTCGAGGTAGTGGGCCTGGGCCTGCTCGGACTGCCCGAGCGCGTAGTAGATCTGGAGCTGGAGCTTGACGAAAGCCAGGCGGCTGGCGTGTTCGGGGGCCAGATCCTGCATCCGCCCGGCGGCCTCGTCGGGACGGCCGAGCGTCAGCAATTGGCTCGTCAGGAATTCTCGCGCGGGAAGCAACATGGACTTTATTCGGTCCTCGCGCCAATTGTCCGCGCGTTCGGTGCGGAGCTCCGGCAGCGGTTCATCACGCCATAAGGAAAGAGCGGCTTCGGCTGATTCGTAAGCCGCTTCATGATCGCCGGAACTCGCCGCGGCGTGTGCTTTCCACATTGTTTTCCGAAAGACCGCGACATCCACCAGGCCCTCGTCGAGGTCGATCAGGTAACCGTCGCCGGACCGTGCGACCGTGGCGTGCACGTCCGCTTCTTCGAGGGCGGGACGCAGCCGGTGCACCGCCTTGTACAGGGCTTCTTGCGGGTTTCCGGGCAGGTCGTCGTCCCAGAGCCACGAGATGAGGGTGTCCTGGGAAAAACGCTGGCCCGGCCGGGTGAGCAGGATTCCGAGAATATTCCGGGTTTGCCGCTGGCCCCACTGCTCGCTCATCTTCCCGTGCATCCGCACCGCAGTCTGCCCGAGAATTCCGTAGGCGAAGTCCATTCGACGCCCCTCCCTCGTCGATTGCCTAGTTTCGCATTGATCCGCACGATCGGCGACCGCTTTCGGGATAAGGATCATCCAGGGAATTGTCTTGTCCGGTTTCGGTCCGCTTTGTGTCCAGCGGCGGGAAGTCCCCGGTCAGGACCGCGCCGCAGCCTCGGTTCGTCGGTTTCCGGACGGAGGGGATGAAGATGGCGCACGACGTGTGGGTACGCGGTCCGATCGGTCTCGACGCCGCGTCGCGGGTGACGCGGCCGGGGTGCCGGACCGTGCTGGCGGTCGTTCCGACCGTGACGGCGGGGACGCGGCTGGTCGAACTGCTCTCGCTGCTCGAACGGGACTTGCGGGTGCAGGTGATGTTCACCGTGCCGCACAGCACCGACCGATGGGCCGGGGTCGAGGAGTACGTGCGGGCGCAGCACGGGCTCCTGCTGCCGTGGGAGCAGGCGGTGGCGCACCGGTTCGATCTGGTGCTGGCGGCGAGTCACCGGAATCTCGACCAGGTGCGCGGACCGCTGATGCTGATCGGACACGGTGTCGGGCAGGTCCCCGGCCGTCGGTTCAGCCGGAAGGCAGGCGGTGCGACGTTCGAAACGACCGAGCTGGACCGGGAGTTGCTCACGTTTCGCGGGCGAGTGCTTCCGTCGGTGCTCGGCCTCGGTACTGAGGCGGAGGTGGAAGTACTGCGCGAGCGGTGTCCGGAGGCGGTGCCCGCGGCTGTCGTGGCCGGGGATATCTGCCTGGACGGGATGCGGGCGGCGAGCGGGCACCGGGAGCGATACCGGCGCGCGCTGGGCGTCGGCTCGCGGCGGCTGGTGGTGCTGAGTTCGACCTGGTTCACTGACTCGGCGTTCGGCCGCGTCCCGAAGATGTACGAAGCGATCGCGAACGCGCTGCCGGACGACCGTTACGCGGTGGCGGCGGTGTTGCATCCAAACGTCTGGGCGGTGCACGGGCGGCGTCAGGTCGCGGCCTGGCTCGCCGGATGCCGCGGGCTGCGGGTGATCCCGCCCGAGCAGGGATGGCAGGCGACGATGATTGCGGCTGACTGGGTGATCGGCGACCACGGCTCGACCACGGGCTACGCGGCGGCCATCGGCAAGCCGGTGACGCTCGCGTCGCTGCCGGACGGGCGGCCGCAGGCCGGGAGCGTCGCGGACGTTGTGCGGGCGCACGCGAAGCCGCTGGACCTGGACGCGCCGCTCGAAGCCCAGGAAGAAGCCGCGATCGCGGTGGCTCCGCGGCTGGCCGCAGAGGTGCTTCCGGTCGCGAGCACGAGGCTCGACTGTTCGGCGGGGATCTTGCGGTCGGCGATGTACCGCCTGCTGGAGTTGTCCGAACCGGCCACGCTGGCGTATCCGCCGTTGCCCGCGATGCCCCGGCCGCTGCCCGGGTGGGACGCGTGACCGCCGGCGTCGCGCGCGTGCGGCTCGCGTTGCCGGGGCGTCGCGCGCTGCCGGTGCTGGTCGCCGATGTCGATCGCGCCGGGCCGCGGTGCTCGGCCGAGGCGGACGTCGTGGTCCGGCGCAGCACTCGGGCCGCGACGAGAAGCGAGGCTGACGACCTGCGGGTGGAGTGGCCGGGAGCGATCGCGGCGGCGGTCTGCTGGCCGGGCGGCGTGGCGTGGTCAGTGCGGCGGCTCGGCGGAATCCCCGCTGAGGCGGCGGGCCTCGTCGAGATGGCGCTGGGCGCTTGCCTCGTCGCCGTGACCGCGTTCGAGGTCGGCGAGCGCGGTGAGGACCTCGGCCTGGAAATGCGGTGACTGGAGGCGTGTGACGCCTTCGAGTGCCTTCAGGAGTTCGGTGCGCGCCCGGCGGTAGTCGCCTCGCCGGGCGTGGACCGCGGCGAGCGGGATGACCGCGCGTGCGTGCTGGATGTCGTCGCCTTCTTCGGCAAGGATGGCGGTGGCTTCGGCCAGTTCGCGCAGTGCTTCCTCGTCGCGTCCTAGCTTGATCAGGACTTCGCCACGCCGATAGCGTGCCTGGCCGACGCCGCGGGGAAGGCCGACCTCGGCGTGTTTTCGGGCGCTGCGCTCGTACAGTTCAAGCGCGCCTTCCCAATCTTGCTGTCTTCGCGCGTTCCTGGCGAGCCGCGCCAGCGCGGAGGCCTGGGTCGGGCCGTGCTGCTCTCGTTCGCCGATCTCGAGAGTCACGGCATTGTGCGCGGCGGCTTCGTCGTAGTGGCCGAGCTGGTCGCAGACAAAACCGGCCTGGCTGTGCATCCGGGCTTCCACCAGCGGCAGCTGACATCGCCGAGCCGCCTCGATCCCCGCCGTGCACAGGTCCAGAAACGGTTCGTAATCCCGGTAGTGCAGGAAGAATCCCCACGACGCTTCGGCGAGTTGCCACAGTTCCTCGTCCCACCCGTGTGCCGTGGCGGCTTTCGCGACGGCGTTGATGACCGGACGGTCGCGGCGCCACCAGGTCACCGCCTGGTCGCGGTCGGCGAAAGATGCCGTCGCCGCAACGGTTTCGGCCGCGAAGGTCGGGCGGAACGGGTGGATGAGCGCGCTCGCGGTGACGGTCTGGTCGCGGTACCAGCGGATGTAGCGGCGGACGAGATAGTGCCGGTCGGCCTCGGCGTCCTGGCGTTCGGCGCGTACGCGGGCGTCGTGGCGGACGACGTCGTGCTGTGCGACGGTTTCGTCCTCCAACTCGTGGAGGAGGTTGGCTTCGATCAGCTCGTCGACGGCGTCGTCCAGGTGGGCGGGCGAGCTCTGCAGCGTGTCAGCGAGCGCGTCGACGGCATGATGCGGGCCGGGCAGGATGCCGCAGGTTCGGTAGAGCCGGGCCGCCGAGTCGTCGAGCGCGGCGTACGAGGCGTCGAAAACCGTTGCCAGATCAGTAGAACCGCCTAGGCGTCGAGCACGTCCACGGCGGGCTTCCTGATGCGGGTTGCGTCTTGGCCGGACGCGCAGCCTCGCTCCGGTGATGGTGAGGGCCAGCGGAAGACCGGCGCACGCGGTCAGCAGGTTTTCCGCGTCCTCCTGGCTGATCTGCCGCTGCCCGGCCCGGCGGACGAGCACCTCGCGGGCCGGTCTGTCCGGAAGCGGGCTCAGCGGAAGGATTTCCGCGCCGTCCAACGCGAGACTGGTCAGCTGCGACCGGCTGGTGACGAGCACGAACGCGTGCGCGCTGGACGGCAGCACGGCGCGGGCGTCGGCGCTGTGCACGACGTCGTCGAGCAGCACGGCGAACCGGCGATCCGCGGTGACCGCACGGAATTCGGCGGCCCGCTGGGCGAGCGAGGCCGGGATGTCGTCGGCGGGAATGCCCAGCGCGGCAAGGAAACCGTGCAGTACGCCGCTCGCGGATTCCGCGGTTTCGGTGCCCTCCGCGGAAAATCGCGCGCAGAGGATGCCGTCGGGGAACTGGGCGCGGTGGGTGTGCAGCCAGTGCAGGGCGAGGGCCGTTTTGCCGATCCCGCCGACTCCGGTGAGCACGACGACGGACGGGGCGGGGTCGGAGCGGAGCCGGATTTCGTCCAGCCGGTCCAGTTCCGCGTTGCGGCCGAGCAGTACGGACGGCGCTGGCGGGAGCTGGACCGGCGCCCGCACCGGTCTGTCGGACGTCACCGCCCCTGGCCGCGCTTCAGTCATTCCACACCCCCCATTATTCCTCCTTACCGGGTCCGGATGGCGAATGAAATGAAAAGCGTCAGGAATCACCCACCCCCGAGGGGGAAGGATCAGTGACCTGGGGTATCGGGCTTGCGCCGATCGAGAGCGTTCTGGCCGCCATGCGGGCGGATCGTCACCTTTTCCCGCAGCAGCAAGCGACGGATCGTGCCATAGGACGCCTGATGCGCGTCCGCGATGCTCTGGATGGTCGAGCCGGATTCGTATTCCCGGACTATCCTCGGCACGTCGAGTTCGCGGCGCACGCCCTGGCGGATTTCCGGCAGCACCGCGCCTTCCTGCCGCAGCAGCCGTCCGGTCCAGCTCAGGGACAGGCCGTGCTCCCTGGCGATCTCGGTGATCGACGCGCCGGCCCGCCAGGATTCCAGCATCCGGCGATTCCGCTCGATCCGATTCGTGCGTGCCTCGTCCGGCGTGTCCATGCAGGCGCTCCCGCTGCTTGGCCCGAAGGTGCAGGACCGTCCATTATCAGCGTCGCGGAGCGGGAATGTGAACCTACGAACGGGGTGCATGCGCGGCAGGGTGTTTGTCCGCAATTGGCGACACCAAGCGAGCGAGCTGAATTGAATATTCAGCAAATGGAGCAGGCCGCTCCGGAAAGCGCAACGCTTCCCCGGAAGCGGGGTAGAATCCGCCGCGTCAGTGCGGCACCCACAGCGTGACCCGGGTCCCGTTGCCGGGCGTCGATTCCACCCGTCCGGTGCCTCCGACCTCCGCCAGCCGGGCTTCGATCGACTGCTGGATGCCGAACCCCGGACCCCGTTCGCGCACGTCGAAGCCGCGGCCCTGGTCCCGCGCGACCACTGCGGTCCCGCCGTCGCGTTCCTCCACCCGGAGTACGACGCGGCTCGTCCCGGCGTGTTTCACCGTGTTGCGCAGGGCTTCTCGCACCGCTTCGCACATCGCCGTGCGCCGGTCAGCGGAAAGGCGGTCGTCGTCGGCGAAGTCGGCGGCTACGAGCTGGGTGCGGAGGCCTTCGCGGGCCATCTCGGCGGCGACGTCGGCCAGTTCGACCACGAAGCTGCGCCCCTTGCGCGGTTCAATGGGCTCGGTGATGCTCCGGCGGAGTTCGGCCGCCTCGGCGTGCGCGACCGAGCGCAGCTGGGCCAGCCGTTCGGCGGCGTGGTCGGCGTCGTCGGACGGGGCGATGGCGAGCGCTTCCAGGGTCTGCAGCACGCTGTCGTGCAGCAGCCGCTGAGTGCGCCTGCGTTCGGCCTCCTGGCCGCGGCGCAGGCCGATGTCCAGGGCGAACCGGGTGCCGACGCCCAGCAGCACCAGGATCCCGCACGCCACCACGATCGACACCGCCAGCGCGACCAGGCAGCCGATCGACCGGCTGATCGCGAGCGGATCGTCCAGCCGCAGCCCGCCCGCCACGGTCAGCAGGACGCGCACCGGCACCGCCGCGGCGAGCAGCAGCACGGCCGCGGGCAGCCCGGACGTCCCGGCCCACATCGCGACCGAGCCGACCAGCCACGTCCAGGTGACGTCGATCGCGAACGGCTGCACCGCGTCCGGGGCCAGCACCGCGATCAGCAGGTTCAGCGCCAGCCCCGCGGCGAGGTCGACGGTGAGCACCCGCCGCGTGCGCCGCGCGGGCAGGCCGCCGGAGCGCAGCAGCCACCACAGGAACCCGGCGTTCGCGGCGACGCCCAGCACGGCCGCGGGCAGCACCGGGAACAACCCGGTGCTGCCGTTGGCCGCGGCGAAGCCGATGAACACCTTCACGAACGCGGCGATCCGGTAGGCGACCGGGACGACGACCCAGTACCGCGCGGCGCGCGCCAGTGTCGCGTCGCCGACCTCGGCGAGGTCCCCGCCTGCGTCCGGCCGCTCCGGCGGGCTGCCGCGGTGCAGCAGCGTCCGCACGAATTCCCGCCGCGGTACGGCAAAACCCGGTACGGGCATCGTCCCTCCCCGTGTCTTCGGCGAGGATATTCGATTGGTGTAGTCCAGCGTGGAAACGCCGGGTCACGCTCTGGACATGGTCAACCGCCACAGGATCGTGCGTTCCCGGGAACGTGCCGCGTGCAGCGGATCGGCACTGTCCGTGGCGCGTCGGTGCCGTGGCGTGGTTTCGCGGCGTCCCACGACCTTGAGACCAGCGGCGGAGATCCGGTCGAGCAGTTCGGCACGCGTCCGCAGACCGAGGTGTTCGGCGAGGTCCGACAGGATCAGCCAGCCTTCCCCGCGCGGCGTCAGATGCTCGGGCAGACCGTCGAGAAACCGGTGCAGCATGGCGGACGAGGCGTCGTAGATCCCGAGTTCCAGCGCCGAGGCCGGGTTTCCGGGCAGCCAGGGCGGATTGCAGACGACCAGGTCAGCGCGCCGGTCGGAGGGCCACAGGTCGGTTTCGAGGACCTGGACCCGATCGGACAGGCCGAGTCGGCGCAGGTTGTCCTCAGCGCAGCGCACGGCGCGCGGGTTGAGGTCGGTCGCGACCACTTCGGCGGCACCCCGCCGGGCGAGGATGGCGGCGAGCACGCCGGTACCGGTGCCGAGATCGAAGACGACCGGAGACCCCTTGCCCGGCAACGGCTCCTGTGCGACGAGGTCGAGGTATTCGCTCCGTGTCGGCGCGAACACGCTGTACGACGGATACAACCGCGCGCCTAATGCGTTGATATGGATGCCTTTCTGGTGCCATTGATAAGCGCTCAGGGCGCCGAGCAGTTCACGCAACGAAAGCAGCGTGCCCGGTAAACCGCCGAACGCGTGCTCGCAGGCGGCTTGGATGGCGGGGGCCCGACGGAGCTGAAGCGAATGGTCGGTTTCCACGGAGACCAGGACTTTTCCGAGCAGCGCTGCGCGTTCTGCCCGAGCGGCGCGCACCTCGGCGAAAGATCCCGCGCGCTGCGGGAGCCGCCGGTCCATGGCGCGCACGAGCTGTCGTGCGTTGGGGAAATCGCCGCGCCACAGCATTCCCGTGCCAGCGCGCGCGAAACGCAGCGCGGCGGCAGCGGTCAGCCGGTCATCGACGACGACAATGCGGCCCGGCGGCGGAGTTCCGTTTCCGGAATGCCAGCGGGCGGTGCGGGTGGTTTCGTTTTCGGTCCACGTGACGGTGGACATGAATGCTCCCGGGAAGGGTCGAAGGGCCAGTCAGCCGTCGACGCTTCGCAGAGAGCAGGCGAGGATTCCCGCCGGTCAAGACAGCGGCGAACCCGCGTGCTCCCGCGAAACGCGGGAGCGGCGGTCGCCGAGAACCATGCCCATCAGCACGGCACATCACTTCCTTCGAGAACTCAGTGGTGCGTAACGGAATGGTGCGTGGTGCCGGTGCTGTGGCCCTTTGTCGCGATCAAGTAGACGATCGCCGCGATCACGATCAGCGCGAGCACCGCCGCGATGGCGATCTTCACCTTGCTCCACGGACGCTGCCCGTGGATCTCGCCGGTGCGGCCGTTCACGAGGATCTGCCAGTTCTTTCCGGCGTACACATAGGTCGCGACCCACACCGGCAGCAGCATCAGCTTGAAGGTGACGTTGTTGTGCTGCGTGTCGACCGAGTTCAGCCGCTGCGTGTCGCCGCCGATGTCGTACTTGCAGTCGTCGGCGATGATCGGAGCCATCCGGTTCTTCGCCTCTTCGAAGCCGTTCTCCGGTTCGACGTCGTACCGCAGCGCGAAGTGCCCGGAGAGGAACTGCGGCTGGTACGGCGCGGAATCGAGCAGCGGCCACGGCGCGAGCTTGTCCAGCTCCGGCAGCGGCAGCTGGGTGCTCGCCGGCACCAGGACGTCGTCGAAGTTCCGCGCGACCTGCCCGCGCGCCGGGTACCAGCGGGTATGCCGCACCTGGCGCGTCTTGCGCTCGCCGTTGTCGTAGTAGGTCTCGGTGACGTAGTAGTACTCGCCGCGCGCGCCGGTGTACACGGACACGGTCTGCGAGTCGTACGTCCAGTGCGGGATGTACGTGCTCTTCGTGGACTCCGCAGTGGTGACCTTCTTCAGCGCGGTCGGCGCGAACCAGCGCGAAGACGTCCACTTCTTCAGATGCGTGCTCACCGCGGGCCGGTCGAACGCGAACGGCAGCACGCCTTCGGGCACCAGCTGCCCGGACGCACCCGGGTCGATCACCAGCGGCGCGCCGCAGAACTGGCACATGCTGGCGGTCTCGTTGGTTTCCGTCCGCGCCGCGCACCGCTGGCACACGAAGACGTACTTGCCGATCGACCCGACGGGCTTGCGCGCGAGGTTCGCCAGCTCGGCGAACGGGATCTCGCGGATCTGCCGCTCCCCGGCGGCGATCTCCTGCCGGAACCCGCAGTACGGGCACTGCATCGCGGTCGTGCCCGGAGCGAACTCCAGCCGCGCGCCGCAACCGCCGCACGGATAGGTCGTGTTGGCCACGCCTTCCTGCTGGAAGCGCGGGTCAGTCATGGGTCCCCCAGAAGGTCGGCGCGGCTCAGGACGGCGGCAGCGGCGGCGGGGCCGCGCCGAACAGCGCCGACACCTCCGGCACCTGCGCGGCCGGGGTCCACTGCGCCATGCCTGCCTTCCACACCAGGGTGTCCCGGGCGAGCGTGCCCGAGGAGATCTGCTGGCCGAGGCCCGCGCGGTCGAACGGGCCGAGCTGCTGGCCGTTCGCGCCGACGAACCACTGCTCGCTCTGCGGCAGCGGCGGCGGCATCTGCGGCGGGGCCTGCTGCTGGTACTGCGGCTGCTGCGGGGCCTGCTGGTACTGCTGGGGAGCCTGTTGCTGGTACTGCTGCGGGGCGGGCTGCTGCTGCGGTCCGGCCGCGCGCTGGCCGAGCGCCATGCCGAGGCCGATGCCCAGCCCCTCGCCCGCGCCGCCCTGGTTGTTCGCCGCTGCCTCGATCGCGTTCGCGGACTGGAACTTCGTGTACTGGTCGAGGTCGCCGACCACGCCCATCTGGGTCCGCTTGTCCATCGCGGCCTCGACCTCGGGCGGGACCGAGATGTTCTCGATCATGAACTTCGAGATCTCGATGCCGACCTCGCGCAGTTCGAGGTTCAGCGCGTTCGCGATCTTGCCCGCGATCTGGTCCTGCTGGGTGACCAGGTCGAGCATCGGCACCTGTGCCGCGGCGATCGCGGGCCCGAGCTTGCTGATGACCATGCTGCGCAGGTAGTCCGACACCTCTTCGGTGCGGAACTGCGGGTCGGTGCCCGCCAGTTCCTTCAGCAGCGCGACCGGCTCGACCACGCGGACCGCGTAGCCGCCGAACGCGCGCAGCCGGACCATGCCGAACTCGGCGTCGCGCAGGATGACCGGGTTCTGCGTGCCCCATTTGAGGTCGGTGAACTGCCGGGTGTTGACGAAGTACACCTCGGCCTTGAACGGCGAGTTGAAGCCGTACTTCCAGCCCTTGAGGGTGGACATGATCGGCATGTTCTGCGTCTGCAGCGTGTACATGCCCGGCGGATAGGCGTCGGCGACCTGGCCCTCGTTGACGAACACCGCGGCCTGCGATTCGCGCACGGTGAGCTTGGCGCCCATCTTGATCTCGTTGTCGTAGCGCGGGAAGCGCCACACGATGGTGTCCCGGCTGTCGTCGGTCCACTCGATGATGTCGATGAACTCGCCGCGGATCTTGTCGAAGATGCCCACGTCTGACCCCCTCGTCGCGTTGCCTCGTGCCCGCGGGCCACAGTACCGTGCCCGCCCCGCCGCGGATCACTCCGGCGCGGCGGCCTCCTGCCAAAAGTCCTGCTTTTGGCACTTCAAGGCGCTGGCCAGGGCGTTGCTGCAGAATTAGCGGTCTGACCTGCGGTTTTAGTCCGGTTCGGTCTGGTCGGGTCCGGGCTGATCCGTACCTGTGACGGCGTGGGAGTTGCGGGTCGCCCGGTCACTGCGAGGGCTCAAGATGAGGACTTCTTCCCTTTGCGGAGCGACAGTGCGGCCTACTCGCGGCTGGTCGCCGTTCGTCATTCCGCCGCTTCCGTAGGTGGGTTGTCCGGTTGATCCAATGGGCCATTCGGCGCCGTGTGGTCGGTATGGGCGGAGGAACGTTTTTCGGTCGCATTGCGGCGCACGGGGAGCGCTCAGCGGCTCGTGAGAAGCGGTGAGCACGGGTTTCGCGGGGGTTGCGGTGGCCGGTGCTGTGGGCAGTATCGGCGCTGACGCTGGGGGCGGCGGTGGCGGTTGCGGCGGTGTTGAGGCTGCGGGAACGGCGCGAGCAAACCCTGGTCGCGGGCGGGGCGGTCATGTTGGGTCTCCGCGGCTGAGCAGAAACGGCAGGAACAAGCCGCCTTGGACCAGCAGCATCAGACCTCGGTGGCGCGGATTCTGCCCCGCACGCCGGGCAGCATGGTGACCTTTCTGGTTGAGAAAATCGCCTATCCGACGCCGGACGCGGTTTCCTCGGCGTGCTTCGTTTGGTGGACGCGTGCCGTCTGACGTTCGACGCGCTGACCGACGACACCCCACACCCCGCGGCCGGTTCCCAGTTCGGGCGCTTGACCCTGCAACAACAGGGCGAAGGGTCGCGGATCGTGGCCTGTCAGCCGTGCCGGTAGCGCGGATGCAGGCCGTCCTTGAGCGCGTCGCTCAGACCCAGCGTGGTCAGTTTGATGGCGACCGCGGGGGCAGCACCAGTCGGGACTTGGTGGCTGCGGCGGCTTTGCTGAGCAGGGCCCAGGCGGATTCCATGCTGAAGTAGCTGACCTTGGTGAGATCGACAACGACGGTAGCGGACTCACGCGCGAGGGCTTCGTCCAGCGCCGAGGACAACGCAGCGGGGTCCGTTCTTCGTCGTGGGCTCGGACGGTGACGGTTTCCTGGTCTGGCGTGCTGAGTTTGATCGCGCCGTCGTCTGAGGGCTGCGATGCTGGACTGTTCTGTCCGGTGATGGTCGACGTTCTACGCGCCCCGCCGTTTCGGCAGGCGTTAGCGTGGAGAACTGGGCCGACCGAGCGATACCGGCGACGGCGCGGAAATCGAGTGCGGCGCGCCGTATCCGGCCGATATGCGAGAGAAGGCGGTGTGGCTCCGGCAGACGATGGGCCAGGCGGCTGACGTGCTGGCCGCGCAGGGACTCGCGCATGACGAGATGCTGGCGGTTGGTGGTCCGGACAATTCCCGTGCGTGGTCGAGTACGAGGCCCTGACGCGCCGCCACGCCGAGTTGCTGCCCAGGGACCCGTCTCCCGAGTGACGCACGCCCTTTTTCGGTGAACCGGTCACCCCTGCGTGACGGGTCCACTACGCTGATTCTAGGCAAGTTGCCCATGGATCGGAGAACTGTCCTTGGGCGGGCGCAGGTCATACGAGGGGTGGGCGCAGTGTCGCAACCTGGACAGCAACCGGGGTGGCTCGACGGGCTGTACTTCAATATCGGCGATGCGTTCAGCGCTGGGGACGCGGCCGGTGCCGCGATGGGCGGCGGTGCGCCCAGCGGCCAGGGATTCACGATGAGCCGCGACGACGCAGCGGCCATGCTCAACCTGGCCAAAACCGTCCGCGCCGACTTCGACGAGATGCGGCCCAAAGCGGATGCGCTGACTCGGCTGACGTCCCCGGCGGACGAGCCGACCAGCAACGCATACAACAAGCTCCTGGTCAACAGTGGCGAACCGAAGGGCGTGCTCGTCACGGGCAAGGAGCAGGTCGAGCGGGAGTATGCCTATGCCGACGAGCTGGTGAAGCGGCTGGAGAAGGCGCTCGGGATCACCGAGTCGTCGGATGAGCAGGCCGCGGCCGACGTGAAGAACGCGGGCAAGCAGGGCGGGGGGTTCGCGGGATGACACGCCGCATGCTCACGACTGTCCTCGGCGCGGCTGCGGTCGTGTCGGTTGCCGCGGGATGCTCCGGGGGCTCAGCGACGCCTCCGCCGGCCAGCTCGCCAGCTGCGTCGTCATCCACTGCCACGGGCCTGCCGCATAGCGGCGCGCCGAAGGTCGAGCACCCGTTGCCCGAGTCGGTGCTCTCCGGGCAGCCTTGTCAAGATGCGCTCACCTCTGACCAGCTGACCCAGATCTTCGGAATGGTGCTCCAGGGCAAACCGGATACCCTGTCCGGCATCGGTGCTGAGTGCCGATGGAGCAACGTCGATTCCGGGTCCGGGCTGACCATCTATTACGGGACGCAGACCCACCAGGGGCTCAGTGCGGTGTACCGGGGCACGAAACCCCAGTCCAAGGTGTGGCGGGTGCTGCCGCCCGTCCAGGGATTTCCCGCGGTCGCCCATTCGACATTCGACTCCGGCACCGATACCGGCTTCTGTCAGGTGAGCGTGGGCATCTCGGACGAATCGACCGTTGACGCGTCCCTTACTCCCAGCGATGCCAAGAGAGCCGGCGGGGCTGATCCTTGTGAGCTGTCGGCGCGCGTGGCGGACATGGTGGTCTCGAACCTGAAGCGCAAGGCGGGTGCGTGATGGGGTTTTTCGAGGTGCTCGGCGACGCGGCGAAGGCAGTGGGCGGCGCGCTGGAAGACGCGGCCGACTGGGTCGGCGACCGGGCCAGCGACGTGGGGCACTGGTTCGACGATCTCTACCACGGAAACCTCGGCGACCAGGCCGTTCCGGCACCGGAACTGGTGGCGAAGATCCTCGCCAGCCAGGGTGCCCAGAGCTGGCACCAGGGCGCCGGGCAGGCAGGCGAACTCGCCGGTCGGCACGATGAAACGAGCTCTCGGGTGCAGCAGTTGAGCGCGGGGCTGGAGTCTGCGTGGACCGGGGGCGGTGCGGACGCGGCGCAGGCGCGGATCAAACCGTTCGCCGACGCCACCACGACCGCCGCGCAGACCTACACCGGCAATGGGCAGAACCTGACCGATCTCGCGCACGGGTTCGACTCCATGAAGCAGAGCCTGCAGCCGATGCCGGGTGCTCCGCCGCACAAGAACCTCTGGGACGAGGCGACCTGGTGGAACACCGACACCGAGGACCAGATCAACCAGTACAACAAGACGGCTCAGGACAACCTCGACAAGTACCACGGCTACACCCAGCACGCCCAGACCAGCGGGCAAGGGCTCAAGACCGACTACGGCCAGTTGAGCGGGTTCGACGGCGACGTGACCGTATCCGAGCCCGACAAACACAAGACGGGCGGTCCGGACGACGGGCACGGGCCCGACAACCGCTCCCGATCAGGGTTCGGGCCGTCGCGCACGGGCGGGCCTTCGGAGACCGGCGGGCCGTCGAGCACGTTCACCCCGAGCTACCCCGGCAGCATCCCTCCTCCATCAGGTTCGGGCAGCCACCTGCCGACCTACCAGCCGCCGAGCCATCCGGTGGGGACTGGGCCGGGCGACGGCACGACGGCAGCAGGGTGGACGCCGCCGGACGCCACTCGGACCACCGGTCCGGGCTCGGGCTGGGTTCCCTCGCCCTCGATCCCGGGCGGCGGCACCGGCGGCGGGAGCTCGTGGACGCCGGGGCTGGCTGGCGGATTCGGTCCGACCGGCGGATTCTCCGGGAGCGGTGGAGCCTCCGAGACCGGCGGTTCCAGTGGTCGAGGGGGAAGCGCCGCAGGTCGGCTGGGCACCGGATCAGGTACCGGTGGTGCGGCCGAGGGCGCGGCGGGGAGAACCTCATCCGCAGCCGGCACCGGGATTCGGGGCGCGGCCGGGGCCAAAGGATCGGCCGGAATGGGCGGCATGGGTGCCGGGGGCGGCAAGGGCAAGGGCGAAGAGGACAAGGAGCACCAGCGCAAGTACGGGCTGGAAGACGATTCCGCGTTCGACATCACCGACGACGAGGACGGCCGGTTGCGTGACTTCCGCACCGGACTCCCGCCGACTCCTCCGACCATTGGCGGCTGAAACACGCCGATGACGATCCTCGACAAGCCGGTGCGCATCCCGCGGTCGGCGTTCTTCGTTGCCTGGAGCCACCTCAGCGGGGGCACGCTCCCCGCCGTGATCGATCCGGACACCACCTACACGCCCGCGGACTTCGCCCGCGAGCTGGAGCAGCGCACGCTATCCCGGTTCGAGGCATTACGGCTGGCCACACCGGACGGACGGCTGACTCCGTCGTTCCGGGCCACGCTGGAACTGCTCGCCGCACCAGAGAAGGAGTTGTACGCCTGGACCGCGTTCGTCCACCGTCCCGACGACAACGGCGCGGTTTTCGTCGCTTCCTCAGGCGATAGCGCCGTCCGGCTGATTACTGACCATCGCTCCATCCAGCTCGACCCGATCCCGGTGCGCGAATTGGCGACGAGCCTGGTCGGCACCCTGCCCGACTACGCGCCGGCCAGGATCAGTCGACTGCGGGTGCCGATGTCCTACCTCGACGGCAGCAACGCTGACCCGCTTTCGGAAGACTCTGGTCAAGCCGACCAGATCCGCCACCTGACCCGGGCCGAACGCGCAGGCGTGCACAAGCTCTACGCCGCCATTCAGCGGGGCGCCAACCGTATCCGCAGTACCCCGCTCACCGTCTACGACCTCACCCGAAACGGCCGCATCCTCGCCTTCACCAGCACCGGCAACAACGGCAGCGAAGAAGCGACCATGTGCCCCGGCAGTCACCGGAACCTGGTGGACGCGCTCAACCTCACCCTCAACGCCCTCGGCTGACCGCACCGGCACGTCTCCTGGCGCGAACCCGGTTGCTCCAAGCCGGTCACGCCGAGTTCTGCGGCTAAGTTCGAAAGGGACCGTTGAACCGAAGAAGGGCACAGTGTCGCGTAGCTATTAAAGAGAGCCATCACTACGATGTTCCCGACATTGTAGCGAAACCGATTGAGGCGGGCAGTGCGGAATACCTTGCAGGGCTGACTTTCGAAACTCGGCCGGAGTAGTTGGCTATCAATGTAAGCCGGACCGGACCTAATCGCGGATCGAATTTCCCGAGCTGCTCACCTTCGCTGCCGTCGGCTTCGACGAGAGGGCGAGCAGACTCTGCAGCGACAAACTGCTTTCAGAGCGGATGGTGGAATCAATCGCGCCATCCACCGGCGCTTGCGCCCTGTCGTAATCATTCGCGCGAATGCGCAGCGCAGTCGGGTCCGTCGAGGCTAGATAGCTGGAGCGTCGCGATGCTAGAGTCATAGGTAAGTCGAGACCGTTGTTCAAAGCCGCTCTGTGCATGGGTGTGCGAAATCAAAAGCCGTAAATGCACGTTCGAGTGTGCGCATGGCCTCCGTTTCATTTCCCAGGCGGCTTAACTCTTCGGCCTCCCGGCCTGCGACCACGCCCGTGTGGCAGGTGCGATAGTGCCCGGTACGTAGCTCTCGGCCTGTTGAAGCAGGCGGATAGCTGGGGTTGGCTTGACCTACGGGGAACGCCAGGACGGTATGCACGCGCTCCGGCATCTGATCGCTTCGGCGATGTTGGCCCGGGGAGCGAGCATCAAGGAGTTCGCGGCCTACCTCGGCCACCACGACGAAGGGTTCACACTCAATACCTACACGCACTTGATGGCGTCGAGTCACGACCGGGCATGAGCAGCCGTGAACAACCTGTTCAACCGTCGTCCTGACGCGGAAGAACCTCCGCTGGCAGCCTGACGGCCTGCGCTGCACAGAGCCGTCAATTTAGGGGCTGTTATGCAGGTCAGAGGCTATTTGCCTGCCAAAAGTCCTGCATGTGCGGTATGCCACCGGGTCCGTCCACCCCGCGCTGGGTGAGCAGGATCGCCACCGAACTCGTCGACGGCGTCAGGTAAGCGCTGGTTCCGGTGCCGCCGACCCAGCCGTAGCGGCCCGGGACCTGCCACGGCCGCGTCGGCGCGACGTCGACCGCGCCGCCGAAGCCCCAGCCCTGGCCTTCGAGGAAGAGCGGGTTGGCCGCGATCTGTTCCGCGGTCAGCTGGTTGGCCGTCATCTGCCGGACGGATTCCTTCGACAGCAGGCCGTTTCCCCCGGAAAGGAGCATCCGGGCAAAGCGGTGCCAATCGTCCGCGGTCCCGGCGAGTCCGCCGGAGCCGGCCGGGAACGGCGGCACCTCGCGCCACTGGCCGTCCGGCGCGTCGGCCAGTTCGAGGCCGTTCTCTCCCGAGCGGTAGTAGCTGGCGAACCGGTCCCGTTTGGCGGTGGGGACCTCGAACGCGGTGTCGGCCATGCCGAGCGGCTCGAATACCCGCTCGGCGAGGAAGTCCGGCAGCGACTGGCCGGACGCGCGGGCGATCAGGATGCCTTGCAGGTCGGCGCAGGTGTCGTACAGCCAGGCCGCGCCGGGCTGGTGCAGCAGCGGGATGCGGGCCAGCCGGGCGAGCCACTCGTCGGGTTCCGGGCGCAGCCGGACCTCGCGGCCATCGGTCTGCACCGTTCGCAGCTCCTGGACCTGCGGGAGCGAGAAGTCCGACGGGAAGCCGTAACCGGCGCGGAAGGTCAGCAGGTCGCGGACGGTGATCTGCCGTTCGGCGGGCACGACGTCGTCGACCGGGCTTCGCGGCGTCCGGACGACCATCGGGGCGGCGAGTTCGGGCAGCCATTCGGCGATCGGGGTGTCCAGGCCGAACCGGCCGTCCTCGACCAGCATCAGCACGGCCGCCGCGGTGATCGGCTTGGTGATGGAGGCGAACCGGAAGATGGAGTCGCGAGCCATCGGCGCGGTGCGCTCGACGTCGAGGTGTCCCATCGCGGTGACCTGCACGTCGTCGCCGCGCGCGACGAGGGCTACCGCGCCGGGGATGAACCCGGACTCGACGTGGCGGCGCAGGGCGTCGTGCATCATCGGTCGTTCCCTTCGCGGGCGGATGTTCCGCGGGGTGGTCGGTGCCCGGGCCTTCCGGCGCGGATCACTCTAACGGCGCGGCGCGGTGGTCGGGTCCGATGCGGAGGACGTGCCCGGTCCAGTTTTCGCGCAGCCGCCGGTCGTGCGTGGCGGCGACGATCGCGCCCGGGCTGGTGCCGAGGGCGTCCTCCAGTTCGTCGCACAGCGTGGGGGACAGATGGTTGGTCGGCTCGTCGAGCAGCAGCAGGTGCGGCGGGTCGGCGATGAGCAGCGCGAGCGCGAGGCGGCGGCGCTGCCCGACGGACAGTTCTCCGACCGGGCGGGAAGCTTCGCGATGTGTCAGCAATCCCAACGAGTTCAGCGGGACTTCCGCGACGCGTTCCGGGCCTAGCTTTGCGAGGTACGTGGCGCGGGCGGTCCGTTGTGGCCGGACGAAAGTGGTGTCCTGGCTGAGGATTCCGGTGGTTATGCCGGGTTCGCGGGTGACGCCTTCCGCATCGAGTTCTCCGGCGAGCAGCAGAAGCAGCGTTGACTTCCCCGCGCCGTTCGGGCCGGTGACCAGAAGCCGGGTGTCCGGCCGGATCTCCAGGCGGGATACGGAAAGCCTCTCCGGCAGGTGCACATTGTCCAGCGTGACAAGGGTTTCTTGCGGATTCTCGGCCGCCAGCGCGCGCGGGCGGAACCGGAGCGGCGGCGGTGGGGCGGGAAGCTGGGCGCGTTCCCGCTCGTCCAGCCGTCGCGTGGTGGCCCGGACCCGGCGCGAGATTTGGTTCTGCACCCGGCCGGACCGGCGGCCGAGGCCCATTTTCTCGTTGTCCGGCGCGAGCCGGCCCGGCGCGACCCGATGCGCGGTGACTCCGAGCGCGTCGCGCAGTTCCTCCAGTTCTTCCTGCTCCTCGAGGTACTGCCGTTCCCAGCGCTCGCGTTCGGCGCGTTTCCAGCCGAGGTACTCGGTGTAGGTGCCGCCGTGGCGCACCGGGCCGTCCGGAGCCGGGTCGAGGTCGAGGATGTCGGTGCACACCGCGTCGAGGAACGCCCGGTCGTGACTGGCGAACACCACCGTGCCGGGCAGTTCGCGCAGCTGGGCCTCGAGAAACGCGGCGGCTTCGGCGTCGAGGTGGTTGGTCGGTTCGTCGAGCAGCACCGCCGACGGACGGCGCACCAGCAGGTCCGCCAGCGCGAGCCGGCCGCGCTGACCGCCGGAAAGCGAGCCGAGCGTGCGCTGTCGGTCGATGTCGGCGAGCCCGAGCCCGGTGAGCACGACCTCCGCGCGCCGGTCCGCGTCCCATGCCTCGTGTTGCTGTGCCAGGTCGAGCAATTCGGCGTACTCGGCCAGGAGCGCGGCGTCTTCGGGTTCCTCGGCGAGCCGCGCCGCGACCCGGTCGAGTCCGGCCAGCACTTCGCGGGCCGCGGCGAGGGCCTGCCCGAGGACGTCCGCGACCGTCTCGTCCGGATCGAACGGCATTTCCTGGTGCAGGAAACCCAGATCCGGCGGCCGCTCGACCTCGCCGCGATCCGGCGCGTCCACGCCCGCGAGCACCCTCAGCAGCGTCGATTTCCCGGTGCCGTTCTCGCCGATCACCCCGATCCGGCGGCCGGGGGCGGCGGTGACCGACACTCCGTCGAGCACGCGCCGTTCCCCGAGCACCCGCACGATCTCGTGCGCGCGCAGGGCGGTCATCCCGTGATCCCGGCCGTTTCCCGGAGCTGCCCGTCGTCCAGCCGCAGCCAGCGGCCGACGCCGATCTCGGCCAGGAACCGTTCGTCGTGGCTGACCACCACGAACGCGCCCTGGTAGGCGTTGAGCGCGCTCTCCAGCTGGCCGGCGCTGACCAGGTCGAGGTTGTTCGTCGGCTCGTCGAGCAGCAGCAGCTGCGGGGCGGGCTCGGCGAAGAGGACGCACGCGAGCGTCGCGCGCAGCCGTTCCCCGCCGGACAGCACCCCGACCGGCAGATGCGCCCGCGCACCGCGGAACAGGAAGCGCGCCAACAGATTCATCCGGTCCGCGGGCAGCATTTCCGGTGCGGCGGCAGCGAGATTCTCCGCGACCGTGCGTTCGGAATCCAGCAAATCGAGCCGCTGGGACAGATACGCGATGCGCCCGTCCACCCGGCTGATCTCGCCCGCGTCCGGGGTGAGCTCGCCCTGCATGAGGCGCAGCAACGTCGACTTGCCCACGCCGTTCGGTCCGGTCAGCGCGATCCTTTCCGGACCGCGGACGGACAGATCCGCACCGTCGCCCGCGAACAGCCCGCGCACGCGAAGATGCTTGCCGTCGAACAACGTCCGTCCAGCCGGAACCGCCGTTTTGGGCAGCTCCAGGCTGATCTTCTGCTCTTCTCGCAACGACCGTTCAGCCTGGTCGAGCTTGGCTTTCGCCGCGCTGACCCGCGCCGCGTGCGTACCGTCCGCCCTCGCCGCGGACTCCTGCGCGTTGCGCTTCATCGTGCCCGCGAAAATCTTCGGCAGACCGGCGCTGGACAGATTGCGCTTCGCGTTGCTGGCCCGTTTGTCCGCGCGTTCCCTGGCTTGCTGCATTTCGCGTTTCTCGCGTTTGACCTCTTGCTCGGCGTTGCGGATATTCTTTTCCGCGACCTCGCGTTCGGCCTGCACGGCTTGTTCGTATTCGGTGAAATTGCCGCCGTAGAACCGGATTTCGTCCGCGCCGAGCTCGGCGATCCGGTCCATCCGGTCGAGCAGCGCACGGTCGTGGCTGACCACGAGCAGGCAGCCGGACCAGTCGGAAAGCACGTCGTAGAGCTGCTGGCGGGCGGTGTGGTCGAGGTTGTTGGTGGGTTCGTCGAGCAGCAGGACGTCCGGGCTGCGCAGCAGTTGGGCGGCGAGGCCGAGCGAGACGACCTGTCCGCCGCTGAGCGTGCCGAGCAGCCGGTCGAGCGCGAGATCGCCCAGCCCGAGCCGGTCGAGTTGCGCGCGGGTGCGGTCCTCGATGTCCCAGTCCGCGCCGATGGCGGTGAAGTGCTCCTCGGCCGCGTCGCCGCCCTCGACGGCCGTGATGGCTTTCAGGATCGCGTCAATGCCCAGCACCTCAGCGACCGTGCGGTCCGCCGTAAGCGGCAGGTCCTGCGGCAGATACCCGAGCACCCCGTCGACGGTGACACTGCCCGCCGCCGGCTTGAGCTGTCCGGCGATGAGCTTCAGGAGAGTGGACTTCCCGGCCCCGTTGGGCGCGACGAGCCCCGTGCGGCCCGCCGGGAACGTGGCGGAGAGCTGGTCGAAGACGAGAGTGTCGTCGGGCCAGGAGAAGGAGATCCCGGACAGGACGATACGAAGATCGGACATGGTGCGGCCTCGCGGTGGATCGGCAGGGAGGTGCCCCTGCAGGTGGTGGTAGTGGACGACATGGGTGGGGCCGTTCGCGACCTGCTGCCCGGCTTGCGCCTGGGCTTCCCCGGCGCTTGCTTTCGGGTTGCCTCGCAGCCCGTGGGTCCAGTGGCGTACGTCGCCTGACCGGCACGGGAACCTCCACGCGCGGCTCGCGGCCGCGCAGGGATCAGCGAGGGGCCGGTGCCGTACTGGCCCGTGCCCCGGGCTCACCCGGAGATGTCGTCTTCACCTGCCACGATAGAAATCCTCTTGATCGAGTCTGCTGTCCGTCGGCCAGGATACCAGGAAGCGGAGGATGCGCATCCGAGTTCCACAGTGGACGGACAGCGGTTCAGAATGTCTGCCCCAGCCGCTCCAGCAACGGGGCCGCCTCCTTCAGCACCGCCAGCTCCTCCGGCGAAAACTCCGAGCCGAGCGAAGCCGCGAACTGGCGCATCCGGGCGTCCCGCCGAGCCCGCAGCACCTCGCTGCCCTCGGGAGTCAGCGAGACGATCACCTGCCGTCCGTCCGCCGGGTCGGCGCTGCGGGTGACGAAGCCGCGGACGGACAGGCCGCTGATGGTCGAGCTCATCGCCTGCGGGGTGATCTGCTCGGCGCGGGCCAGTGCGGCGGTGGTGGCCGGGCCGTCGCGGTCCAGGCGGGACAGGGCGGAGCGTTCCGGCAGGGACAGTTCGGCCGTGACCTGGCTCTGGCGCAGCCTGCGGGCGATCAGGCTGACCGCGCCGTACAGCGTCGCGGCCAGTTCGTCGGGGTCGGACATGGGAAGAGGCTAGAGCAGGTGCTCCGGGACCGCGGTGAGGTCGCCCGCGTCGGAGATCAGGCCGATATAGCCGTCGGGGCGTAGCAGGACCAGGGTGCGGTCGGCCGGGAAGTACGCGCGGGCGAGGTGGCCGGCGGAATCGGCGATCTCGTCGTCGGCGGCGGGCTCGGAGACTACGTGGAAGGTGCGGACGGGGGAGTCGAATCGGGGGCCGAAGTTCAGCAGGGTGAACTGGCCGCCGCGGATGAGGTCGAACAGGCGGCATTTGCCGGTCGTGGTGGTGAGGCCGGGGGCGTCGGGGGCGCGGTCGCCTGCCCGGAGCTGGGCGGACTCGTCGCGGTCGTCGCGCGCCAGGGTGGAGCCGCGGTAGTTGACGCTGAGCTGGGTCGTGTCCCGGTCGCTGCGGATGGGGATGCGCTTCTGCTCGGCCGCTTCGGCCAGGCGTGCGGTCGACAGCCGCAGCACTCCGGCGGCGATCGGGCGGCGTTCGGCCTCGTAGGTGTCCAGCAGCTCCGGCACTCCGGAGGCGAGCTTCCAGCCCAGGTTGCGGGCGTCTTGGATGCCGGTGTTCATGCCCTGGCCGCCCGCGGGGGAGTGCACGTGCGCGGCGTCGCCGGCGAGGAAGACGCGGCCCTCGCGGTAGCGGTCGGCCAGCCGGGTGTTGGAGCGCCAGACCGACGTCCACTCCGGTTCTTGCAGCCGGATGTCGGTGCGGCCGCTTCGCCGGTCGAAGATCGTTTGGAGGGTGGCGAGGTTGAGGCCGGTGTCGCCGAGGATGGGCGCTTGGTACTGGAACAGGTGGGTGGAAGGCAGCGGGCAGAGGCTGACGAAACCTTCGTCACAGCGCCACATGTGCCAGGCGTCGCGGTCGAGGCCGTCGACGGCCAGGTCGGCGACGATCATCCGGATCCGCTCGTCCGTCTCGCCTTCGAAGGCGATTCCGGCTTGTTTGCGCACGACGCCGCGGCCGCCGTCGCAGCCGACCAGCCACTGTGCACGGACGGTTTCGGTCTGGTCGCCGGAGCGCAGCACTGCCGTCACGGCGTCGGCGGATTGCTCGAAACTCTCGAGCGCGGTGCCGAATTCGACCGTGCCGCCGAATTCGGCCAGCCGCAGGCCGAGGGTTTCCTCGACCCGCCACTGCGGGGTGAGGACCGAGGCGGGGTACGGAACGTCGGGCCGCTCCTCGAAGGCCGGGCCGCCGCTCGTCCGGCCGTCGGGGTCGGTGAGCAGGATCGGCATCGCCGACCGGCCGTTGGCGAGGATGCGGTCGATGACGCCGAGGTCGTCGAACACCTCGAGGCTGCGCGGCTGCAGGCCCTTGGCGCGCGAGCCAGGGCGGAGGCCGGGGGACGCTTCGACCAGCCGGAACGCGACGCCGCGCCGGGCGAGTTCGCAGGCCAGCGTCAGCCCCGTCGGGCCCGCGCCGACGATCAGGACCGGCACTTCCGGCGTGGACAGGTGTGCTTGCGGCATTTTCAACCCCCTGGCTCCGAAGAACTTCTGTTCGCAAGCGTAGGGAAACTTGCTAAGAAAGACAAACCTTTCTATCGTGGGCTGAGTGGCCCCTGAAACCGTGCGCCGCCGGCATGGCGAGCAGCTGGAATCCGCGTTGCTCGCGGCCGGATGGGACGAACTGGTCGAGACCGGTTACTCGCGGCTGACCATGGAGTCGGTGGCCGTCCGCGCCCGCACGAGCGAGGCCGTGCTCTATCGGCGGTGGGCCAACAAAGACGAACTGGTGCTGGCCGCGATGCGCCGGCACCGCGACGACCACCCCATCACCGTTCCCGACACCGGAAGCTTGCGCGGCGATCTGCTCGGGTACCTGACCTCGGCGAGCGAAGCGCTGGCCGGATTCTTCGCCATCGCAGCCGCCGCGGCCATCTCCGGACTGTCGGCCAGCACCGGCGCCAGCCCCGGCCAGGTCCGGGACCGGATCATCGGCGACCGGCTGCTCTCGCGAGACATGTACACGCGCGCCCACGCCCGCGGCGAGATCGACCTGACGCGCCTCCCCGGCGCGGTGCTGGAAATGCCCTTCCAGCTGATGCGGCACGACCTGCTGCTGAACCTAGCCCCGCTCCGCCCCGCCCGGATCCGGTCGATCGTCGACGACCTCTTCCTGCCGCTCGTCCAGTCGACTGGTGGAGTTAAGCACTTAACTGTCGCTTCGGAAAACCAGCCGGGATCGACGTCAGGAGACTTTTTCCGGTCGATTCGCTGGGCGCAGCGCAAGCGAATCGAGGAATGGAGCCGCACGCGCGACCTGACCTTCGAGCAAGCCCTGGTACTCGGCTACCTGGAGCGGCAGCCCGGGGTCATCCAGCGAGATGTCGCGGAGATGAGTTACACGACGCCCGCGAACGTCTCGCTGCTGCTGAAGGGCCTCGAACGCCGCGGGCTGGTCGAACGTCGCACCGAGGGAGGACGCAAGCGCGTCTACGCGACCCCGGCCGGAATCGACCTGGTCACCGGCCTCGACGCGGTGCTGGCCGAGGCTGAGGAACTGGTCTTCGCCCCGCTCGACCGGGACGAGCGGGCCGGGCTGGAAAGGTTGGTGGACAAGATCAACGCGCACCTGGCCGGGAGTTCTTGAGAGGTGATGACGGTTCTTGCCGGGATTGCCGCGGACGAGACCTGAATGCGCGCCGTTCGGGGAGGTGAGGTCGACTGCGGCGGGGAAGGGCAGGGGTTCGCTCGCGGTGCTCGCCATGCCTTTGCGCGGCGAGACGTCTCCGGCTCGCACTTGGCCTCAGTGCTTGCATGGTCGGTGCAGGGTGAGATCTCGCTGGCTCGCGGCGCCAGTGCGTGGCAAGCACGCCCCGGCCGCCAACGCACCGCAAGATGTCTCCGGCCGGTGTTTGCCAGCGCGCCACCCGAGCGAACCCCAGCTCACCCCCGAAGCCGCCGCAAATTTCGTTTCTCCATCACCGCCAGCACCGGCTTCACCGCCAGCCACTCCCCGAACCGGTAATCCCGCCCGGGAACCAGTCGCTCCGCCAGGTCCGGCCGGTGTCGCCGCAGGTAATGCCGCGCCTTCTCCGCATGCAAGGAATTCGAGACGATCTTGATCCGGTCCGCGTCCTCGATCAACGGCACCGCACCCAGTACGTTCTCCCACGTCGACCGGCTCTCGGTTTCGAGCACTAGCTCGCCTCGGTAGCCGCACTCCCGGGCGTACCGGGCCATCAGCGCGGCTTCGGACTCCGTGCCGCCGACGGCTCCGCCGCACAACACCAACCTCGACGGGCCCGGCGCCTGCGAACGTACTGCCGCTCTCACTCGCCAGCGATTCACGAAATTGGCCCGCGACCCGCGATTGCGGTAGCCGAGCACGACCACTGCCTCGCCGGTGCCCGACGTTCCGGGGCGGTCGCCCATTCCGCGGCGCGAGGAGCGCCAGTGTTCCCATTCGGCCCAGCTGAACACCATGACGAAAAGCATCAGAAAACGGCGCGCCACTCACCCGATCCTACCAGCGTCCACAAAGGACAAACCGGGGAACGGAAGAACGCACGTCTGGAACTTGTCGATCCGCGAAGGTACTGTCACACGAACCGCTACGTCGCCGTCCGGTAGTCGGGAGGAGCAGTGTCGCTCGGAGGGATACCGTCGCAGGGCTCCGCTGTCCTGCGGCCGCCGATCGCCGATTCGTGGCGTCGGTCCCGGCTGTTCGGCGTCGAGCCGGAGCTGGACCGGGGCGCGATTTCGATCGGCGAGGTCGACCAGCGCAGCAGGCTGATGACCGCCGCCCGTCCGGTGCTGGACCAGCTCGTCGAGCAGCTCACCGGCACCCGGTTCTCCATTCTGCTCGCCGACCGCGACTGCCGCCTCGTCTTCCGCTGGTTCGGCGACCGCGGTCTGCAGCACCAGCTGGAAGAGCTCGGCGTGCTGCACGGTTCGCAGCTCAGCGAGGGCCGCGTCGGCACGAACGCGCTCGGCACGCCGCACGAATCGCGCCAGGCGGTGGAAATCCACGGCCAGGAGCACTACGCCGACGCGTTGAAGCGGTTCAGCTGCTACGGCCATCCGATCCGGCATCCGCTCACCGGACGGATCGAAGGCGTCCTCGACATCACCGGCGAAAGCGACAGCAGCAATCCGCTCTTCGGGCCGCTGGTGAAACGCGTCGTCGGCGACATCGAACAGCTCGTGCTGGAGAGCGCGCGCGCCTGCGAACGGCGGCTGTTCCTGGCGTTCCAGCAGGCCACGCACCATCGCAGCGTCCCGGTCGCGGTGCTCGGCGGCGATCTCGTGTTCGCCAACGAAACCTGCATCGAACACCTTCGCCCCGCCGATCCGACCCTCTTGCGCACGTTGTTGCCGCAAGTGCCGGAACGCGGAGTATTCGACACTCGCCTCGATGTGGGTGACGGAATCAGTCTTTCGGTCGTAGCCGAACGCGTGGAGGGTTCGACAGACGGTGCCGTCTTCCGGATCGCGCGGAGCACCAGCACCAGCACTCGAAAACCTGTCCCCGCACCGGCAAAAACCGCGCGTTCGGTCCTCATCACGGGCGAACCCGGCACCGGCCGGACGACCGAAGCCCGCGCGCGAGCCGGCGTGGACGATCCGGTCGTTCTGCACGCCGCGGCCGCGCTGCGCGAGGAACCACGAGACTGGGCAACAAGATTCACCGACCTCGTCGCGCAGCCGCGCACCGCCGTCGTCCTGGACGACGTGCACCTGCTGCCGGAAAGCTTGCTTCCGTTGGTCGGCGAGGCGCTCGACAACCCGGGATCGGCCCGGTTGCTGCTCACTTCCGTCCCGTCGGACGCAATGTCCCCAGCCGTAGCGGCGATCGCGGCGAGATGCGCGGAAACCGTCACCCTCGCCCCGCTGCGCGAACGCCTCGACGACCTGCCCGCGATCGCCACGGCGATGCTGCGCGACGAATATCCCGACCGGAAACCGCACTTCACCGGTACCGCGCTGGCCGCGCTGCGGACGCATCCGTGGCCGGGCAATCTGCACGAGCTGCGCGCGGTGCTGCGCGAGGTGTCCCGCCTTCCGTACACGGGGGTGATCGACCTCGCCCAGCTGCCGCCCGCGTGCCGAGGCAGTTCCCGCACGCGGCAGCTCGGCGGGCGCGAACTCGCCGAACGGAACGCGATCGTCACGGCGTTGCGCGCCAGCGAGGGCAACAAGCTGCGCGCGGCCCGCGAACTCGGCATCAGCCGCACCACGCTCTACCGCCGCATGCAGGCGCTGGGCGTGACCGACGACTGTCCACTTCTGTAACACTTCGCCCCCGGCCCGCCGGGTGACGATGACCTCCGTCACAACGAAGTGAGGAGGCGCCAGGTGACCGCAACGGTGGAATTCCCCCTGCACACCCAGGTCCGGGAGTTCGTGTCCGGCCCGCTGGAGCTCTTGATCGGCGGGCGCTGGGTCCCGGCCGCGTCGGGCCGCACGTTCCCGACCTACGACCCGGCCACCGGGGAGAAGATCGCCGAGGTCGCCCACGGCGAGGCCGAGGACGTCAACCGCGCCGTCGCCGCGGCGCGCAAGGCGTTCGACGAGGGCCCGTGGGCCGCGATGAAGCCGAACGAGCGCGAACGGCTGATCTGGCGGATCGGCGATCTGCTGTCCGAGCGGGCGGAGATCTTCGGCCAGCTGGAAGCACTCGACAACGGCAAGTCCGCGGCGATCGCGACCGCCGTGGACACCGGCTGGGCCGCCGACGTCTTCCGCTACTACGCGGGCTGGGCGACCAAGATCGAAGGCAGCACGGTGAACGTGTCGATGCCGTTCGCGCCGGACGCGCAGTTCCACGCCTACACGCTGCGCGAGCCGGTCGGCGTGTGCGGGCAGATCATCCCGTGGAATTTCCCGCTGCTGATGGCCGCGTGGAAGATCGCGCCGGCGCTCGCCGCTGGCAACACCGTGGTGCTCAAGCCCGCCGAGCAGACGCCGCTGACCGCGCTGCTGCTGGGCACCCTGTTCGAGGAAGCCGGATTCCCGCCCGGCGTGGTCAACATCGTCACCGGGTTCGGCGACGCCGGGGCCGCCCTGGCCGCGCACGACGGCGTCGACAAGGTCGCCTTCACCGGTTCGACCGAGGTGGGCAAGAAGATCGTCCAAGCGGCGAGCGGAAACCTGAAAAAGGTTTCGCTGGAGCTGGGCGGGAAGAGCCCGAACGTGGTGTTCGCCGACGCCGACCTCGACCTCGCGGTGCCCGGTTCGGTCAACGCGTGGATGTTCAACCACGGCCAGTGCTGCGTCGCCGGGACGCGGCTGTACGTGGAGGACACGATCTTCGAGGAGTTCACCCAGGCGGTCGCGCAGGCGGCGAGCCAGGTGAAGATCGGGCCGGGCCTCGACCCGGAAACCCAGCTGGGTCCGATGGTTTCCCAGGAGCAGTTCGACCGCGTCTCGCGCTACCTCGGCGAAGGGCTCGCCGACGGCGCCCGCGCGCTCACCGGCGGAAAACGCTGGGGCGACACCGGATACTTCATCGAGCCGACCGTTTTCGTTGACGTGAAACCGGAATTCAGCATCGTCCGGGAAGAGATCTTCGGCCCGGTCGTGGCGGCCATGCCATTCAACGCCGAACAGGGCGTGGCCGCCGCGGCCAACAACAGCGAGTACGGACTCGCCGCCGGGGTCTGGACACGCGACGTCGCGAAGGCGCACCGTACTGCGAAGGAACTGAAGGCAGGCTCGGTGTGGGTCAACCAGTACAACGGCTTCGACACGGCGATGCCGTTCGGCGGCTACAAACAGTCCGGCTGGGGCCGGGAACTGGGCGCGGCCGCGCTCGACCTCTACACGCAAACCAAGTCCGTGAACATCGCGCTGTGATCCGCCCGCTCGAACAAAGGAGTTCCCGATGAAGACGAAAGCTGCGGTCGTCTACGAGGTGGGCAAGCCGATCGAGGTGGTCGAGCTCGACCTCGAAGGCCCCGGCGAGGGCGAGGTGCTGATCCGGTACACCCACGCCGGGCTGTGCCACTCGGACGTGCACATCGCGCACGGCGACCTGGAGGCCCGGCTGCCGATGGTGCTCGGGCACGAGGGCGCGGGCATCATCGAGGACGTCGGCCCCGGCGTCACCCGCGTCAAGCCGGGCGACCACGTGGTGTGCTCGTTCATCCCCAACTGCGGCGTGTGCCGCTGGTGTTCCACCGGGCAGCAGGCGATCTGCGACATGGGCGCCACGATCCTCGAGGGCTACCTGCCCGGCGAGCGGTTCCCGTTCAGCGGCCCCGGCCCGGTCAAGCAGTACGGCGCGATGTGCATGCTCGGCACGTTCAGCCAGTACTCGACCATCCACCAGAACTCGGTCGTGAAGGTCGACGACGACCTCCCGCTGGACAAGGCGGTGCTCGTCGGCTGCGGCGTCCCGACCGGATGGGGCTCGGCGGTCAACGCGGCGAACGTGCGTCCCGGCGAGACGGTGATCGTGTCGGGCGTCGGCGGCATCGGCATCAACGCGGTGCAGGGTGCGCGCTACGCCGGCGCGAAGAACGTGATCGCGCTGGACCCGTTGGAGAACAAGCGCGAAAAGGCGATGGAACTCGGCGCGACGCACGCGGTCGCGACGCCGGAGGAGGCGGCTGAGCTGGCGCAGTCGTTCACCAACGGCAACGGTGCGGACAAGACGATCGTCACCGCGGGCATCGTCACCGAGGAGATCGTGACCGGCGCGTTCAACGCCACCGGCAAGGGCGGCACGATCGTGCTGACCGGGCTGAACAAGCTGTCGGTGAACAACGTCAACCTTCCCGGTTCGATCCTGACGCTGTTCAAGAAGACGGTGAAGGGCAGCCTGTTCGGCGACTGCAACCCGACCACGGACATCCCGAAGATCCTCGGGCTGTACCAGAGCGGGGACTTGAAGCTGGACGAGATCATCACCCGCACGTACACGCTGGAAGAGGTCAACCAGGGGTACGACGATCTGCTGGAGGGCCGGAACGTGCGCGGCGTCCTGGTCCACGACGCACCGTGACGGCTTTGTCGGCGGACTGCGGGCCGGTTTCCGGTCCGCAGTCCGCGGTCCCCCTCCTGACCGCGGACGTGGTCGGCCGCCGCCGAGAAATCGAACTCCTGCTGGCCGGTTTGGATTGCGGCGCGCACGTCGTGCTCGAAGGCCCGCCCGGCACTGGAAAAACCACCCTGCTGCGCGCTGTCGCGGAAGCAGGCGGCTCACCGTTCGTATTCGTCGAAGGCAATGCCGAACTAACGCCCGCCCGCCTAGTCGGACAGTTCGACCCTTCCCGAGTACTAGCCGAAGGCTACGTGCCCGAGACCTTTGTGGACGGTCCGCTCATCGAGGCATTGCGCACGGGCGGCCTGCTGTACGTCGAGGAAGTCAACCGGATCCCGGAGGAAACCCTCAATGTCCTGATCACCGTCATGTCCGAAGCCGAACTGCACGTGCCACGCCTCGGCCGAGTACGCGCGGCGGACGGATTCCGTTTGGTAGCCGCGATGAACCCGTTCGACGCCGTCGGCACCGCGCGTATTTCGTCGGCTATTTACGACCGGGTCTGCCGGATCGTGATGGGCTATCAAACCCAAGACGAAGAAAGCGACATCGTAGCCCGCCGCAGCCCCGCGGTCCCTGCCGAATGGCGCGACCGAGTCGTAGACCTGGTACGCCGCACGCGCAACCACGCCGATGTCAGGGTCGGTTCCTCAGTACGCGGCGCCATCGACGTAGTGCGACTGGCAGTTTCCCTGGCCCGCATCCGCAACGCGTCGACCACAGATTGGCGAATCGGCCACGACGCCGCACTGGCTGCGTTGTCCGGCCGAATCGGCCTGCACGAATCCAGCGGACGCACCGCGGAATCGGTGATCGACGAACTGTATGTAGCGGTTTTCGGCGAGGAATCCCCGCCGCAGGATTCCGAAGGCGGCGACCCGCCGGGGGAAGCCTAAGCCCGCCACCGGCGGGCCCACAGCAACACCAACGCCCACCCCGGCCAGGCTCAGCGCGGAGCAGCACCACCCCGCGCTCTGAACTCTCCCGGAACGGCCGTTTCGCGGAAATCTCGCCCGAGGTAGGCATGCTGGACGAGGAAGCGTTCAGCACGGTCTTCCGCGAGGATGCAGACGAAGCTATGGCCTTGCTAGTCGAAATGAGCAAGGCCACCGACGAGTCCCTGCGCGCAGCCGCACGAGATCTGGCCCGCAGACTAATGATCGACGTCGCCCGCCGCGGCGTGGCACGAGGCCGAGGCGTAGGAAAACTACGCCGCGACCGAGCCGACCGAGGCGGCGAACTAGACCTGGACCGCTCCTTGCCAGCACTAGTAGACGCAGCCGCAGTCGGCCGGGTCCCAGCCCTAGACGACCTAGTTGCGCGCCGTTGGGCCCGGCCAGAATTGGCCCTATGCCTGGTAATCGACACCAGCGGCTCAATGACCGGCGCCCGACTGGCCGCAGCAGCCCTCACCGCAGCAGCCTGCTCGTGGCGGGCCCCAGCGGAACATGCGGTGGTGTCCTTCGCCCGGAACGCGGAGGTAATCCGCCCGCTGCGATCCTCCCGATCGAAGTCCGCGGTGGTTGAGTCAGTGTTGTCGTTGCGAGGACACGGAGTCACCGCATTGGCCGCAGCTTTACGGAAGGCGAATGAGCAACTGGCCACCTCGCGCGCAGCAAGGAAAACGGTTCTCTTGCTGTCGGATTGCCGGGCCACGGACGACCAGGACCCGCTGCCTGCCGCTCGCGCGTGCGAAGAGCTGCTGATCCTGGCCCCCGCAGAGGATTGCGAGGAAGCCGAACGCTTCGCCCGTGAAGCTGGTGCCCGCTGGCGTCCGCTAAGCGGTGCCGCAGCCGCCCCCGCCGCACTGGCCGCGTTGCTGGACCGTACGTGAGGGCCACCCTCATTGACTCTGATTCCCTCAGGGTTCCCCTCACGACCAGCCGACGGTCCGTGAAGGGCTCCTTCACGGACTTGGATTCCCTCAAGGACCCCTTCACGGCCCGCCCGCTCGCCCCGCGCCCGCCCGCCGCGCCCGCTCGGGATGCGCCCCAATGCGGCATTGGGTGCGTCGCATGCACCGAACGCCACTTTGGGTGCGCCACATGCACCCAAAGTGGCATTGGGGCGCAAGCCCCCACCCCAACGAAACCGTCACCGATGCACTCAACTCGAAGTGCACCCACACCACCCCCGCACCCCGATACGAAGCTCTCCTGCGGTCTGAGGGTGCTTGTCAAGGCATCTTTCCCGCCTTGACAAGCACCCTCAGACCGTCAGCACAATCAAGCTTCGGGGTGCCCCACGCAACCGCCACGGCAAGGTCGCCGCCAGGCGACGAGCCGAGCCCTCAAGCAGACCCAGGCTCCCCAACCAACACCTCATCAGCAAACCCAGCCGCCAACGCCCGCAACCCGGCATCCAAATACAACGTCAAATCAGCATCCGCCCGAGCCGACCACCGCTCATAAGCCGCCCGGCACGTAGCCAGTACAGCCCGCCCCACCGCCAGCGGATACAACGAATCCTCAGCCTGCCCAGTCCGCCGAGCCACAAACCCGATAACAGCCCGCTCCCAAGCGTCATAATGCCGAGTAGCACTAGCCGCCAACTCAGCCACAGTACTGAGCAAATTCATCCGCATCCGCAGCTCAGGCACATCCGCAGCTCGGTAATGATTGGCCGCCAACACCGCTCGCCGCACGGCCTCCAGCACGGGCACATCCTCCGGAGCCTCAGCCAGCAGCTCCCGGATCGTGTCCACCTCGGAGTCGAACTCGTTCCACAACACGTCCGACTTGGCGTCGTAGTACCGGAAGAACGTCCGCCGGCTCACCCCGGCCGCAGCCGCGATCTGATCCACCGTGGTCTCGTGAAACCCCTGCTCAGTGAACAGCCGCAGCGCGATCTCCTCGAGCTGCCGCGCGCTCGTCCCCCGAGGCCGCCCCCGCCGGGGCCGCGCCTCGCCAGACTCGCCGACCGGATCTGCAGGCATGCCTCCCCCTCCCGCGGGCGCTTCTGTCACCGGGTGACACTACTCGGCCGCGCACCCCCGGCCACCACAAGGCCGCCCCGGCGAGATCCACAATGGATGGTCGAGTTAACGAAGAATGCGCGATAAAAGACGCTAAGTCCGAAACAAACCCCATTCACCGGTTCCCGCGGCGATATCCCCGAATTGCCACTCGAAAGAGGGACCTTGTGGACAGTGGACAAGTCTGTTGCGCCCGGTGTCAGATGTGAAGATCCTGCCGCAAAGCAGAATCGAGGATCCGATGAGTGAGACCGCTGCTCGCCCGACCTCACCCGCCACCGCCGGGATCGCCGATCCGGGACCGCTGGGCCTGGCCGGTTTCGCCGCCACCACTTTCGTCCTGAGCGCGGTGAACGCCGGTCTCATCCCCAAGACCGTCGAACCGGTCGTCCTGCCGCTGGCCCTCTTCTACGGCGGGCTGGCCCAGTTGCTCGCCGGGATGTGGGAATTCCGCAAGAACAACACCTTCGGCGCGACCGCGTTCGGCACCTTCGGCGCGTTCTGGCTGGCTTTCGCCTTCTATGTCTGGCAGTTCGCGGCGAAGATCCCGCCCGCCGACGCGGCGACCGCGACCGGGATGTTCCTGTTGGTGTTCACCATTTTCACCGGCTACATGATGATCGCGTCGCTGCGCACGAACGCCGTCCTGATCGGCGTGTTCGTCCTGTTGTTCCTGACCTTCCTTTTCCTCACCATCGGCGAATTGGGCGGCGCGGAAGGCGCGGGCAAGATCGGCGGCTGGCTCGGGCTCGCCACCGCGGTGGTCGCCTGGTACGGCTCGTTCGCGGTCGTCACCAACACCACCTTCGGCCGCACGGTGCTGCCGACCGGGACGATCGGCAAGCGCTAGCCAGGCGGGAGCCAACGTCACTCCGGCCGCTCCTCACCGCGCACCCAAGAGTCGAGCACGATCAAAGTACGCGTACTGGTGATCCGGTGGCTGCGCCGCAGCTCGTCGATCGTGGCCTGCAGATGCGCCATGTCGCGGCTGCGCAGCCACACGACCGCGTCTGGGTCGCCGGCGATGGTGAACACCGCCTGCGCCTCCGGGATCCGGGTGGTGGTCTCGACGATCTCCGCGACGTTCGTGCTGCCGAAGAACCGCAGCTGCGCGAACGCCTCGATGCCCCAGCCGAGCTTCGCGTGGTCGACCTGCACGGTGAAGCCGGTGATCACGCCCTTCTCGCGGAGCCGGTCGACGCGCCGCTTCACCGCCGCGGTGGAGAGCGACACCCGCCCGGCGATGTCCGAGAACGTGCGCCGGGCGTCCTCGCGGAGCAACGCGATGATCTCGTGGTCGGTCGCGTCCAGCAGTTCTTCGGCCATGAGCGGCATCGTACGCAACAGATCTGCCCGATCCGCCCTCTCGCGCGTCATCCTTTGCGTCCTTGCCACTACAGTGGCCGGGCACGTTGCGCCGGGGTCCGAGCGTGAGGTGAGGTGGCTCACGTCCCAACGGCGGGTGCCCGTGGGCTTGATGGCGTGCGGAAGGGAAGTGCGGATGAACGCCTTCACGTTGGAAGACCGGTACGTGCGCGAAGCGGGCACTGTCTACTTGACCGGGGTGCAGGCGCTGGTGCGCGTCCTGCTCGACCGGATCCGGCTGGACCGGCTGAACGGCGCGGACTCGGCGGCCTTCGTGTCTGGGTACCAGGGTTCGCCGCTCGGCGGGTTCGACCTCGAGCTGGCACGGCGGGCGGGTCTGCTGGCCGAGCACAACATCGTGCACAAGCCGGGCGTGAACGAGGAACTCGGCGCGACCGCGGTCATGGGCAGCCAGCTGGCCGCCCGAGCAGGCACGATGCGCCCCGACGGCGTGGTCGGCATGTGGTACGGCAAGGCCCCGGGCCTCGACCGCGCCACGGACGCGCTGCGGCACGCGAACCTCGCCGGCACCGATCCGCGCGGGGGCGCGGTCGCGCTGGTCGGCGACGACCCCAACGCGAAATCCTCGACCATCCCGTGTGCGTCCGAGCACGCGCTCGCCGACCTCGCGATGCCGGTGTTCTTCCCGGCCGATTCGCAGGACGTGCTGGAGCACGGCAGGCACGCCGTCGAACTTTCCCGCGCGAGCGGGCTGTGGTCCTCGATGAAGATCGTCGCGAACGTCGCCGACTCCGGCGGCACCGCGCTGGTCGATTCGGAATGGACCGCGCCGGAGATGCCGGAGGGCGCGTACAAGCACCAGCCGAACAGCCGTCTCCTCGGGCCGGAGCTGATCACGCTCGAGCACAGCCTGCACCGCGTGCGCCTGCCGCTTGCGATGGAATACGTGCGGGCCAGCGGAATCAACCGGATCGTCCGATCCGGACGGAACGATCGGGTCGGCATCGTCACCGCCGGGAAGTCCTATTTGGACCTTCGGCAGGCGCTGCGGATGCTCGGCCTCGACGAGTCCGAGCTGTCCCGTTACGGCATCCGGCTGCTGAAACTCGGCGTCGTGTACCCGGTCGAACCGGGCATCATCAAGAAATTCGCCGAGGGCCTCGACGAAATCCTGGTGATCGAGGAGAAGCGCGCGCTGGTCGAACCGGCGATCAAGGAGATCCTCTACGGCCGCACCGGCGCGCCGCGCGTGTACGGCAAGTCTGACCAGCACGGTCAGGTGCTGTTCACCGAACTCGGCGAACTGGACCCGGACCGCATCGCGAGCGGCCTGGCCAAGCGCCTGCCGGACGCGGAACCCGTTGCGGCGTGGAAGCAACGGCGTCGCCGCGAGCGGATTTCGGTGCCGCTGCTGGCCCGCACGCCGTACTTCTGCTCCGGCTGCCCGCACAACTCGTCCACCAAGGTCCCGGACGGCACGCTCGTCGGCGCCGGAATCGGGTGCCACACCATGGCTTTGTTCATGGAGCCGGAGCAGGTCGGCGAGGTCGTCGGCCTGACTCAGATGGGCGGCGAGGGCGCGCAGTGGATCGGCATGGCCCCCTTCGTCGAGACGCCGCACCTGATGCAGAACATCGGCGACGGCACGTTCATGCACTCCGGCAGCCTCGCCGTGCGCGCGGCGGTGGCGGCGGGCGTCGACATCACCTACAAGCTGCTGTACAACTCCGCGGTCGCGATGACCGGCGGTCAGGACGCGGTCGGCGGGCTGTCCGTGGAGAAGGTGGCGGCGCTGCTGCTGACCGAGGGCGCGGCGAAGGTCGTCATCACCTCGGACGCGCCGCGGCGGCTGCGGAAGCGCAAACTGCCGCGCGGGGTCGAGGTGCGCGATCGGTCGGAACTTCTTCGCACGCAAGAAGAACTCGCGGCGCACCGCGGGGTCACGGTGTTGATTCACGAGCAGGAGTGCGCGGCGGAGAAGCGGCGCAAGCGCCGTCGCGGGAAGCAGGAAACGCCCGCGCGCAAGGTGTTCATCAACGAACGCGTCTGCGAAGGCTGCGGCGACTGCGGGGTGAAGTCGAATTGCCTTTCGGTGCAGCCGGTCGAGACGGAGTTCGGCCGTAAAACCCAGATCCACCAGGCTTCGTGCAACGTCGACTACTCGTGCCTCGACGGCGACTGCCCGTCGTTCCTGACCGTCGTCCCGACCGGCGAGGTCAAGCGGCGGCATCTCGCCCCGATCGGCGCGGACGCCGTGGCGGAACCGGAGAAAACCCGGTCCGACGTCGCCGTGCGGATCACCGGCATCGGCGGCACCGGCGTGGTCACCGTCGCGCAGATCCTCGGCGTCGCCGGGGTTCTCGACGGCAAGCAGGTGCGCACCCTCGACCAGACCGGCCTCGCGCAGAAGGGCGGCGCGGTCGTCTCGGACGTGAAGATCTCCGCCGGCGCGGTCGAGCAGGCCCCGAAGCTCGCCAACGGGGAGTGCGACCTCTACCTCGCGTGCGACGCGCTGGTCGCCGCCGACCCGGCGTACCTCGGCGTGGCCGACGCCGAGCGGACGGTCGCCGTGGTGTCCACTTCGGAGGTTCCGACCGGGCGAATGGTGGTGGACAAGGAAGTTTCCTACCCGGACCAGTCGAGCATCCGCGGCGCGCTCGGCGACGCGACCGCCGCCGGGCACTACCTCGACGCGCGCGGCCTCGCCGAGCAGATCTTCGGCGACGACCAGTTCGCCAACATCCTCCAGCTCGGCGCGGCGTACCAGACCGGCTCGCTCGCGGTCACCGCGGAGAGCCTGGAACAGGCCATCAAGATCAACGGAACCGCGGTGGAGACGAACCTGCAGGCGTTCCGGCGCGGCAGGCAGCTGGTCGCCGACCCGGACGCGCTCAACGCGGAACTCTCGCCGTCGGCGGAGGACCCGGCCCCGGCCCCGGCCGCGGTCGACGCGGAAGCGGTCCGCCGGGTGCGCGCGCTGGTGCGGGCCGACGGCGAACTCGCCCGGGTGCTCGACCTGCGGATCCCGGACCTCATCGCCTACCAGGACGAGCGCTACGCGCGGGAGTACGCGGAGTTCGTCGAGCGGGTCCGCACCCGCGCCAGTGCTTCGGTCACCGAGGCAGTCGCGCGCAATCTCTACAAGCTCATGGCCTACAAGGACGAGTACGAGGTGGCGCGGCTGTCGCTGGACCCGCAGCTGACCGCGGAAATCGAAGCCCAGTTCGGCGTCGGCACCCGGTTCGCGCACCGGCTGCACCCGCCGGTGCTGCGCGCGCTGGGCATGAACCGCAAGATCAGCCTCGGCGGCCGCAGCTTCCGGCCGGCGTTCGCGGCGCTGCGGGCCATGCGCAAGCTTCGCGGGACGAAGCTGGACCCGTTCGGCCGCGCCGAGGTCCGGCGGGTCGAGCGGGCGCTGATCGGGGAGTACCGGCAGGCCCTGACGCGCGCGCTCGAGGTGGCCGACCGGGGCGACTCCCGGCTGGTCGAGCTGGCCGCGCTGCCGGACGCGGTGCGCGGGTACGAGGAGATCAAGCTGGCGAACGTGGCGTCCTACCGGAAGCGGCAGGAGGAACTGCTGCGGGAGCTGGAGACGCCGGACTCGGTACGGGTCGCCACTGCCTGAGCCGGAGTCAGCCGCACTGTTGCGGCAGATTCCGCACCTAATCCCCTTAATCGGAGCGTGATCAACCTCCGCAAACGGCATCTAACGCGGATTCCGTGCCGAACTTCCGCGAAACCTCCGAAACGGCGGGAGGGCCGGGCAAACCCGGTCTCCCGCCGTTTCGGCTTTCCCGCCACGCCCGTCCCGGCGCGAAAAGCCCTGTAGGTGTCACACCAATGGGTGGTCCTGGCGAACCTCTTCGGGCGACCCGCGTCCGTCCCCCGATCGGTGGGGTGGGCGGCGCCCGGCGGGGTGGCACGACGGCAGCCCTGTGACCAGCGCGGACGCGCCGAATCCCCTAATGCCCCTAATCGGGGGAGCGGCGAAGTCCCTAGTGGGTGCCCCGGCTAACCCGGGTGACCCCCCGATGGCGGGCATTCGGCGGCGTCCTATGTTCGGAAAAGGAGCCGGCTCTGGGGCCGGCTCGTCCGTTTCTCGGACACCCCACCCCGATCCGTTGTCACCACAGGAGAATACAAACTATGGGCCCGGTGCAGACGCTGCACGAATTCGCGCTGAACCTGCTGAACGACCCGCAGTCGCTGGCGGAGTACAAGGCCGACCCGCAGGGGGTGCTGAACGGCGCCGGTCTGGGCGAGCTGAACCCCTCGGACGTGCAGGACATCATGCCGCTGGTCATGGACAGCGCCCCGCTGCCCGCCGCTCCCGCCGTCCCGGCCGTCCCCGCGGCGCCGGGCGTCCCGGCCGCGCCGAGCATCCCGGCCGTGCCGGGCGTGCCCGCCGCGCCGAGCGTTCCGTCCGCTGACCTGGGCGGTGCCTTCGACCAGGCGAACTCCGCCGCCGAGCCGGTGGCGCACCAGGTCGGCGACGGCCTCGGCGGTCTCGCCGGCGCCCTGCCGAACCTCAGCCCGGTCTTCGAGGGCGTCAGCAACGTCGCGGACGCGACCGGCCTGAACACCGTCACCCACGGCGCGCTGGGCGCGGTCTCCGGCGTGCTGGACCACGTCGCCGAGGCGACCCACTCGGTGCCGGTCGTCGGCCCGATCGTCGACGCCGCCGCGATCGACACGCAGAACACCGTCAACGCGGTGGGCGAGCACGTCTTCGACGGCAAGCTCGTCGGCTCCGCGGTGGACGCGACCACCAACCACCTCGGCGACGCGCTGACCTGGAAGGCCGTCGTGGCCGAGTCCGGCAAGCTCCCGGTCGTCGGCGGCCCGGTCAGCGGCATCGTCGAGGACGTCCGCCAGGGCGGCTCGCACCTGCTGGGCACCGTCAACGAGGCGATCGGCTCGACCCCGGTCGGCGTCCACGAGGACAGCCTCCGCGCGGACCTGACCCAGGCGACCGGCGACCTGACCCAGGCCGGCGACCTGTCCGGCACGCTGGACCACGCGACCGGCGCGGTTCCGGGTCTCCCGGCCGTCCCGGCGGTGCCGGGTGCGGGCGAGCTGCCGCAGGTGCCCGGTGTCGGTTCGCTGCCGCAGGTCCCGGGTGTCGGTTCGCTTCCGGCCGTGCCGGGCGCGGGCGAGCTGCCGCAGGTTCCGGGTGTCGGCGCGCTGCCGGCCGCCCCGTCGGTCCCGGGCGTCGGCGAGCTGCCGCACGCTCCGGCGCTGCCGGCCGCCCCGAACGCGGGTTCGCTGACCCACGCCATCGAGGGCGCGACCGCGCACGCGCCGGCCGTCAACGCGGCTGCGCACCACGTCACGAACACCGTTCAGGACGCCGTCGAGACCGGTGCCCAGCACGCGACGACCGGCGAGCTGCCGGACGCCTCGCACGCCGCGCCGGTGCTCAACGAGGTCCAGAACCACCTGCACGACGTGGCGGGCGGCCTCGAGTCGCACGCGAGCAACGTGCACCTGGACAGCCTGCACCTGGGTCACTGATCCTGGCGCGTTAAGGGTTTTCCCGCCGCGGGCTCGGGCCGGTCACGGTCCGGGCCCGCGGTGTTTTCTGTGCCGGGCAGCAGCGACAGCACCAGTTCGCGATCCCGGAAGAGGCCGCCGGTGGGAGCACCGGCCGGCAACGTCGCGGCCCACACCACGCCGCGGGCGCTTTCGCTCGCCGGGCGGGCCGTGTCCTCGTCGCCGCGTTCGGGATGGGTGGCGGTTTCTCCCGGATCGACGGCGTTGACGAGGATCGGGGTGTCCCGCAGCGCCGAGGCGAGTACGCCGGTCAGGGTGTTCAGCGCGTGCTTGGCGAAGGAATGCGCTGGCGCGCGGAGGCTCGCGCCGAGGTCGAGCCCGGTGGAGATCTGCAGCGCGGAAATGCTGGAAACATTGACGATCCGGGCGGCCGGAGCCGCTTTCAGCGAAGGAAGCAGCAGCTGCGTCAGCTGCCACGGGCCGAGCACGTCGATGTTCAATGCGGATCGGACGGCGGGCAGATCGACGTCGAGCGCGGACAGCGTCGCGAAATCGACGACGTCGCTGGCATTGTTGATCAATACGTCGAGGTGGCCGAAGGTTTCGGCCACCTGGTCGGCGGCGGCGGTCATGGTGGCGAGATCGGCGAGGTCGAGCCGTAATGCGGTGGCGTTCGGGAGTTGTGCGGCAAGGGATTCGGCGCGGGCGAGGTCCCGGGCGGTGAGGACGACGTGGTAGTCCTGCCCGGCCAGAAGCCGGGCGATGGCGAAACCGAGGCCGGCGGCGCGGCTGGTTCCGGTGATCAGGGCGGTTTTCGACACTGCGTCGCTCGTTTCAGTGGGCGGTGTGTTTCGGGAGGAATCCGACGAGGGCCAGCGCCCCGAGGTAGAGACCGGCGCAGAGGCCGAAAACCAGTTCCGCGGCAGGGATCCAGGACGGTGCGGCGGCAGGTCCGACGCGGGCGAAGAAGACCGTGCCGAGCGCGGCGACACCGATGGCTCCGGCGAATTGCTGGGCGGCGTTGAGCATTCCGGAACCGCTGCCGACTTCTTCGGGCGTCGCGTCGCCGAGGATGAAATCGAAGAGCGGGATGAACAACAGCCCGGAACCGGCGCCGGTGACGAAGAGGGCGGGGGCGAGCTGCCAGATGGTGATGGCGGCGCCCCAGTGCGCGATCGACCACCACAGGGCGAGCAAGCCGACAACCGCGATGGCCAGTCCTAAGTGGAGGGACGCGCGCCCGAGTTTCGCGGCGAGCACCGCGCCGGACAGCAGGGTCGCGATCGCGGTGCCGGCGGCCCAGGGGAGCAGGGCGAACCCGGATTGCAGCGGCGTCCAGCCGAGACCGGACTGCAGCAGCAGGTTCACGACGAGCACGAAGCCGCTGAGCGAGGCGTAAAACCCGCCGGTGATCAGCAGTCCGAACACGAAACCGCGCTTGGCGAACAGGGACGGCGCGATGACCGGGTGGCTGCTGCGGCGTTCGGATCTGGCGAAGAGGACGAAGGCGACGACACCGGCGGCCATCAGCACGTACGTCCAAGCAGGCCAGCCGAGTTCGCGGCCTTGGATGAGCGGGACGATGAGCAGCGCTGACGCGGCGGTGAGCAGGCCGACGCCGCGCAGGTCGAGGCGGGCGCCGCGGTCCTCGCCGCTGTGTCGCGGCAGCACGCGCAGGGCGAGCAGCCCGGCGAGGATGCCGAACGGGACGTTGATCAGGAAAATCGAGCGCCATTCGCTGCCGAACAGGTTCAGGTGCAGCAGCCAGCCGGAGAGGATCGGCCCGGCGACGGTGGCCATGCCCATGATCGGGCCGAACGGCATCAGGGCTTTGCGCAGCTGATCGGGCGGGAAGACGACCTTCACCAGCGCGATGCCCTGCGGGATCATCGCCGCGCCGAACAGGCCCTGCAACACGCGGGCCCCGATCAGGAACCCGGGGCCGGGGGCGAGGCCGCAGGCCAGCGACGCGAGGGTGAAGCCGGTCATGCCGAGCAGGAACAGCCTGCGCCTGCCGAGCAGGTCGCCGAGGCGGCCGGACGTCACGAGGCCGAGCGCGAACGCCGCGGTGTAGGCCGACAGCACCCACTGCAGGGTCATCGGCCCGCCGCCCAGGTCAGCGCGGATCGAGGGGCCGGCGAGGGCGGCGACGCTGGTGTCGATGAGGTCCATCAGATCGGCGATCACGACGACCGCCAGCACGAGCCACGCCTGGACCAGCGGAAGCGGCTCGGCGCGCGTTGACGAACTAAGTTCAGTAGTCACGAACTAAGTTCTAAATGACGAACTAAGTTCGTGTCAAGCTATAGTGACGGCATGCCCGCTGCCCCCCGAGAGCGCCGCGCCGCCCGGCACGCGTCCGCCGAGGCCCCGCCGAAACCGCGGAAAGAACCCATCACGGTCGACCGGATCACCGACGCCGCGCTGCAGGTCGTCGCCACCGAGGGCTACGACGCGCTGACCGTCCGCCGGGTCACCGCCGTGCTCGGCACCGGACCGTCCTCGCTGTACGCGCACATCGTCAACAAAGAGGACCTCGACGATCTGCTCATCGGCAGGCTCTGCGCGCAGATCGACCTGCCCGAACCGGACCCCGCGAAGTGGCGGCAGCAGGTCCTGGACGTCTACGGGCAGATCCGCGACCTGTACCTGAAGTACCCCGGCGTCTCCCGCGCCGCGCTGGCGATGGTCCCGACGCACCTGGAAACGCTGCGGGTCAGCGAAGGGATTTTCGCGATCCTGCTGGCTGGCGGCATCGAACCGCAGACCGCCGCGTGGGCGCTGGACTCGCTCACGCTCTACGTCACCGCGTACGCCTGGGAGCGGTCGCTCGTCCAGCAACGGCAGCAGCACGGCGGCGAGTGGGTGCTCAGCCAGGAGGAGTTGATGGAGCGGTTCAGCGGGCTGTCGGAGGAGAAGTTCCCGCACACTCGGCGGTATGCGGCGGAGCTGACGTCCGGTGCCGGGCATGACCGGTTTGCCTTCATGGTCAACCTGATCACGCAGAATCTGGCAAGCGGGGCGCCGGAAGGTGCGTGAGGGGAACCCTGGGGGAATCAGATTCCGTCAGGGTTCCCCTCACGCACCTCGCGGGCTGCTTGGCGCGGCTGGGGTTAGCGGGGTTCCGGGATCGCCGGGTCGCAGCAGCCGGTCATCCGGGGCAGTTCGCGGTTGACCTCGGCCAGTTCGGCGGCGACCGCGTGGCACTGCCCGCACACCGCGAGGTGTCCGGCGAGGACTCCGGCCCGGCGGGCGGGCAGGGTGCCGCGCAGCCACGCGCCCATCCGGCGGCGGACTTCTTGGCACTGCGGCAATTCCGCGTCCGGCACCTGGACTTGCAGGTACGCCTGCCGCAGTCCCTCTCGGGCGCGGCGGGCGAGCACCGCGACGCCGTTCGGGGAAACGCCGAGCACCGGCGCGAGTTCCGCCGGGGTGTTGCCCTCGGCGGACATCCGCCACAACACCGTGCGCCAGCGGCCGGGCAGGGTTCGGTACGCCGACCACACCAGCCGGTCTTCGGAGCGCATGACTGCGAGTTCGTCAGCGCCGCCGTCCAGAGTTACGGGTTCCGGAACCGTGGCGTAGAGATCGATGCGGTTTTCGTGGCGGCTCCACCGGGCGAAGAGATTTCGCATGGTGGCCACGAGATACGCGGGCGCGTTCGATTCCGGGCCGCCGCCCGCCGCGACCGTGCTGAGCACGCGGGCGAAGGCTTCGGCGACGAGATCGTCGCGTTCGGCTTGCTGGCGCACCAAACCGGCGGCGACGCGGCGCATCAGCGTGACGTGCCGCCGGAACAATTCCCCGCCGGCCTGGCAATCTCCGGCGCGCACGGCGGCGAGGAGTTCGGCGTCGGTGCGCGCGTCCTCGTCCTCCTCGGTGACCAGCGTGCTGCCCAGTGTCGCGTCCACCGTGCACCTCCCACCGGACCGGCCCACACCTCGTCACGCGGGACTACTGAAAGTAACTGGTACAGCAGTGTACTCCATATGCCGCCGAGGATCCGGCAGTCGGTCGCGCGATTCCGCACCGATCGCCGCTGTCAGCCGAACGAGGAAGTCCTGGCCGTTCAAGGACATTTCGTTCGGCCGCCGACTGTCCGAAGTGGAATATTGACGGATGGTCAGGAAAGTTTTCCGGCCAATTCGGTGAAATAGGGCGTCTTGGCCGGGTGGTAGTCGGCGAAGTCCGGCTTCGGCGTTCCATTGCCGCGCCTGGGGTCTCCAACAGCAGCGCCAGCCTCCGGGCGCCGGATTCGTCGGTGGCCGAAACAGTCAGTCGTCGCGACGGTCGAGCCGCTGCTGTCAGGCGGGCGGGGCGAGAAGCTGGGTGAGCCAGGCGGTGAGTTCGGCGAAGCCTCGCAGGTCGAGGGCGTAAAACCGTTGCCTGCCCACGAGTTCGTCGCGCACCAGCCCGCTTTCCCGCAGTACACGCAGATGCCGCGACACCGCGGGGCGGCTGATGGCGAAGCGCGCGGCGATTTCCCCGGCGGGCAGGCGCTGGTGTCGCAGGAGCGCCAGGATGTCCCGTCGCACCGGGTCGGCGATCGCGCTGGCGGCCAGGTCCGCAGCGGAAGCGTAACCCTGCAGTTACGCGACCGGCTCACGGCCAGGTCGACGCACCGCCGCGGCGTTTGCGGACCGCTTTCCCGGTGCCGGGCGGAAAACCGTGCTTGGTGAGCCGGACCTCGGCGAGTTCGTCGGCGCTGGTGACGGTGAGGAACAGGCTCAGCAGCAGGCTGATCAGCAGCGCGGCGACGATCATCCCGGCGGGCATCGGCGTGACCAGGGTGAGGACGACGTAGCCGGCGATCAGCCAGGGCAGCGCCTCGGCGAAGATCCGGAACGCGAAGCGCAGCACCCAGGTCTTCGCGGTCGCGTCGTACAGCACCCACTCGCGGTACTCCTCGGGGAGTACCCCGCCGTAGACGTAGTGCAGCCAGCGCACCGGGCCGGGTCGCTTCATCCCCGCCGGGTACCCCGGGCTCAGGCGGGATACGCCCCGAGCTTGGCCGGGTTCATCAGCCAGAACACGCGGTGGATGCCCTCCTCCGACGCCGTCGCGGTGAGCACCGCGGTGACGGTTCCGCCGTGGCTCACCACCGCCGCGGGCTGGCCGTTGGCTTCGCTCCAGCGCACCTCGGCGCCGGCCCAGAACCGGTCGGCGAACGCGCGGACGTACTTCGCCACCGTGACCGCGCCGACCACCGGAATCCGCGTCGCGCGGACCGCGCCGCCGCCGTCGGAGTAGCTGACGACGTCCTCGGCGAGCAGTTTCTCCAGCGTCGCCAGGTCGCCGGAGCGCGCGGCGTCCACGAACGCGGTGAGCAGCCGCCGCTGTTCCGCCGGTTCGACGGGCGCCCGGCGTTCCGCGGCGAGGTGTTTGCGCGCCCGGCTGACCAGCTGGCGCGCGCTCACCTCGGTGGTCTGCACGATGTCGGCGATCTGCTGGTACGGGTAATCGAACGCCTCGCGCAGCACGTACGCCGCCCGTTCCGTCGCGGGCAGTTTTTCCAGCAGGAACAGGACGGCGACCTCGAGCGCGGCGGCTCGCTCGGCGCCGAGCTGCGGGTCCGCCGAGGTGTCGACGGGTTCGGGCAGCCACGGGCCGACGTAGGTTTCGTGGCGGGCGCGCGCGGTCTGGCTCGCGGTGATGGCCAGCCGGGTCGTGGTGGTGGCGAGGAACGCGCCCGGGTTGCGGACGGCCGAACGGTCGCACGTCTGCCAGCGCAGCCAGACGTCCTGCAAGAGGTCCTCGGCGTCGGCGACGCTGCCGAGCATCCGGTAGGCGATCCCGAACAGCCGCGGCCGGACCTGCGCGAACACCGAGGCGGCCTCGGCGATTTCCTCCATCGGCGGCGCGTTCCTTCCTGTTCCGGCGGGCATTCGCGAGCTTAGCGGGCCGGGGTGTCACAAATCGGCGCGCTGTCCGGTCCTGACTGGCGACGCTCGCGGCGGCCGCCGCGGCGGGAACGGAGGGAACGAGCATGAAGATCGTCGTCATCGGCGGAACCGGGCGGATCGGCTCGCAGGTCGTGGGACTGCTCGAGGGGCACGAGGTCGTCGCCGCCGCGCCGAGCACCGGCGTGAACGCCTTGACCGGCGAGGGGCTGTCCGGCGCGCTGCGGGGTGCCGACGTGCTGGTGGACGTGTCGAACTCGCCGTCGTTCGCGGACGACGACGTGATGGAGTTCTTCCGGCGATCGACCGGGAATCTGGTCAAGGCGGCGCGTGAAGCCGGGGTGGGGCATTTCGTCGCGCTGTCCGTCGTGGGCGCCGACGAGCTGCCGGATTCCGGGTACCTGCGGGCGAAGGTCGCGCAGGAGAAGCTGATCCAGGACAGCGGGCTGGACTACACGATCGTGCGCGCGACGCAGTTCCTGGAGTTCGCGGTCGCGATCGCGGACACCTCGACGGTCGACGGCGTGGTGCGGCTCTCCGACGGCGGCACGCAGCCGATCGCGGCGGAGGACGTCGCGGTGGCGGTCGCGCGGGCCGCGGGCGAGCCTCCGGCCGGCGGGATCGTCGAGATCGGCGGACCGGACGTGCTGCCGATGGACGAGTGGATCCGGCGGGTGCTGACCGCGCGGAAGGACCCGCGCGAGGTGGTGACCGACCCGGCCGCGAAGTACTTCGGGACAGTGCTGGGCAAGGACAGCCTGGTGCCCGCGGAAGGCGCGTGGCGGGGGAAGGTCGGGCTGGCGGAGTGGCTGGGCCGGTGAACGGCGATCCCGGTTCTCGCCGGGATCGCCGCTCGCGAGTTACGAAAGCTGGCCGTCGTAATCCGGGAGTTTGAAGCCTTTTTCGTAGTCCCCGCCTTCGAGGTCGGTGGACCGGTTGCCGATGTTCGCCGTGATTGTGTAGCCCTGGTCGGTCAGGTCCGCGCGGCAGCGCTGCTTGCCTTCCGCGGTGTGCTCGCCGGATTTGCGGGTGCAGATCGCGTCGATCGGATAGCCCGCATTGCTCAGCTGCGTGCGCGCCGAGGAAGAACTGGTCCGCGCCGTCACGAAGAGGACGGACACGTGGTGCTCGCCTGCCCATTGCGCGACCGCGAGCACCGGCCGGTTCGGTTCGCCGGGGTGGTATTCGGTTTCCAGCGAGGTGTTGTCGATGTCCAGCACGATCGCCAGCCCGGACCCGCCCTGCACGACCCGGTCGGTCAGCCACGGAATGGCCGGATCGACGGCTTCGCGCACGTCGGCCTGCCATTGGTCGTAGCTGGGCAAGTCGGCTGCTGCGGCCGAGGCGGTGGCAGGCGCGGCGACCAGCCCGGCGACGGCGAGAATGGCGGCGCAGGCGGTTTTGACGTTCATCGGCGCGTTTTCTCCTTAGCGTGGCGGAAAGTGCCGTCGAGGACGCTAATCGCGCCGGGGATTCCGGTGTACCGTCGTTCGTCGGTGAATATTTCGTTCGCGGAGGAGAATTCGCTGTCCGTTCACCGGAAGCTGCGGGCGAGTTTTCCGCCGCGATTCGGGGTGATGATTGTCGACACGGGTTGACAATCATCGCCCCGAATCCGCCGTTATCCGGCGATGGTGTCCAATTCGGCCAAGGCGTCCGCGGGCAGTTCCAGTTCGCCCGCCGCCACGTTCTCGCGCAGGTGCGCGACCGACGACGTGCCGGGGATCAGCAGGATGTTCGGCGACTGGTGCAGCAGCCAGGCCAGCGCGACCGCCTTCGGGCTGGCGCCGAGCCGGGCGGCGACATCGTCCAGCGTCGAGGACTGCAGCGGGCTGAACCCGCCGAGCGGCCAGAACGGGACGTAGGAAATCCCTTGGGCGGCAAGGGATTCGATCAGCTTCTCGTCCCCGCGGTGCGCTACGTTGTACCAGTTCTGCACGGTGACCACCGGCGCGATCGACTGCGCCTGCGCCACCTGCTCGGCGTCGACCACGCTCACGCCGAGTTCCTTGATCTTGCCTTCCTGGCGCATTTCGGCGAGCGCGCCGAACGGTTCGGCCAGCGAACCCGGGACCGGCGAGTGGCCGTCCGGTCCGCCGCCGACGCGCAGGTTCACCACGTCGAGCGCCTCGACGCCGAGGTTGCGCAGGTTCGACTCCACCTGGTCGCGCAGCTGCTCGGGCGAACGCTCGTGGATCCAGCCGCCCTGGTCGTCGCGCACCGCGCCGACCTTGGTGACGATCTGCAGCCCGTCGTAGGGCGCGAGCGCTTCGCGGAGCAGTTCGTTCGTGACGTGCGGCCCGTAGAAGTCAGCCGTGTCGATGTGGTTCACGCCCAGCTCGACGGCCGTGCGCAGGACCGCGAGCGCCTCGTCGCGGTCGCTCGGCGGCCCGAACACGCCGGGTCCGGCGAGCTGCATCGCGCCGTATCCCAGGCGGGCGACGGTGCGCCCGGCCAACGTGAACGTCCCGCCGGGGAGGTTGTCGGTCAATGTTCCGCCCTTCTTTCCTCGCCGCGCCGGTGCCGTCGCGGCTGCCGTCCATGGTGCGGCCGGTCGCGCGGCGCGGCCAGTACCCCTCGGTCCTGGGAGTGTCAGGGCCAGGCTCGCGGGACAACTGTTCGGTAATTTGGTATACCATTAACATGGCTTCTCTCACTGTGACCGGCGTCCGCCCGTGGGGCGGCGAGCCGGCCGACCTCGTCCTCGACGGCGACCGCATCTCCGACGTCCGGCCCGCGGGCTCCGCCCCGGTCGAGGGCGAGCGGATCGACGGCGCGGGGCTGCTCGCGCTGCCCGGGTTCGTCAACTCGCACGCGCACGTCGACAAGAGCTGGTGGGGCAAGCCGTGGGTCTCCTACGGCGGCGTCGCGAGCACCGAAGGCCGCATCGCACACGAGCGGGCTGAACGGGACGCGCTCGGCATCCCGAGCGTCGAAATCGCCGAGACGGTGCTGCGCGAATTCCTGCGGCACGGCACCACCGCGGCGCGCAGCCATGTGGACGTCGACCTGGGGCTCGGCCTGCGCGGGATCGAGATCGTGCAGGAGGCCGCGGAACGGCTGGGCGGCGCGGTGGAGGTCGAGATCGTGGCCTTCCCGCAGGACGGCGTGCTGCGGCGGCCGGGTGTGCTCAAACTGCTCGACGAGGCCGCCGCGGCGGGCGCGGGCCGGATCGGCGGCCTGGACCCGGCGGGCATCGACCGCGACCCGGTCGGCCAGCTCGACGGACTGTTCGAGATCGCCGAGCGCCGCGGCGTCGGCCTCGACATCCACCTGCACGACGGCGGTGAGCTGGGCGCGTTCCAGTACGAGCTGATCGCGGACCGGACCGTGCGCACCGGGCTGCAGGGCAAAGTCACCGTGTCGCACGGCTTCGCGCTCGGCGAGGTCCCCCCGGCACGGCAGGCGGCGCTGCTCGACCGGATCGCCGAGGCAGGCATCTCGCTGGCGACGGTCGCGCCGGTGCGGGTGGCGCCGCTGCCGTGGGCTGAACTGTCGGCGCGCGAGATCCCGGTCGGCCTCGGCACGGACGGGATCCGCGACCTGTGGTCCCCGTACGGCGACGGCGACATCCTGCAGATCGCGCTCGGTTTCGCTCGCTTGCACGGCTTGCGAAGGGACGAGGATTTGACGGCGGCGGTGGAGCTGGCGACGCGGCGTGCGGCGTCGTTCGTGGGCCGGGAGCGGCATGATCTGGTGCCGGGTTGCCGGGCGGATGTGGTGTTGGTGGCGGCGGAGAACGTGCCGGACGCGTTGATGCGGGTGCCGGTGCGGTCGTGGGTGATCGCGGGTGGCCGGGTGGTGGCGCGGGAGGGCGAGATGCTCGTCTGAGGGGGTTGGCCGGTGGTTCTTCCGGCTTCGCCTCGCTTGCATGGCTGCCGGAGGGATGCGGATCTGACGGCGGCGGTGGAGCTGGCGACGCGGCGGGCGGCGTCGTTCGTGGGCCGGGAGCGGCATGATCTGGCACCGGGTTGCCGGGCGGATGTGGTGCTGGTGGCGGCGGAGAACGTGCCGGACGCGTTGATGCGGGTGCCGGTGCGGTCGTGGGTGATCGCTGGTGGCCGGGTGGTGGCGCGGGAGGGCGAGGTACTCGTCTGAGCAGTTAGTCCGATGCTCCAGTCGAGCGCGGATTTTTCCGCATCCTGAGACGAACTTTTGCTCCCGCCGCGGCGATACCTTCCCGGGATGGACAAGCTCGACGCTCTCCGCAGGCGGCTGGAGCAGGACCTTCCCGCGCTGCTGGACCACCACCGAGTCCCCGCCGCGGTGATCGCGGTCGCGGTCGGCGAGGAGACCGCCGCCGCGGCCGCCGGGGTGCTGAATCTCGGCACTGGCGTCACCGCCACGGCTGATTCGGTATTCCAAATCGGTTCGATCACCAAGGTGTGGACCGCCACTCTCGTGCTGCAGCTCGTGGACGAGGGCCTGGTCGATCTCGACGCTCCCATCCGGAAGTACCTCCCCGGCCTCAAACTGGGCGACGCGGCCATCACCGTGCGCCAGTTGCTCAGCCACACCGCCGGGTTCGAGGGCGATCTCTTCACCGACACCGGCCCCGGCGACGACGCGGTGGAGAAGTTCGTCGAAACCCTCGACGGCGTCACCCAGCTGTTCCCGCCCGGAGAGTTGTTCTCCTACAACAACGCCGGGTACGTCGTCCTCGGTCGGCTGGTGGAAGTGTTGCGCGGCAAGCATTACGAGGACTGCCTTCGCGAATACCTCGCCGCTCCGTTGAAGCTCCAGCAGTTCTGCCCGAACGCCCTCGACGCGATCCGCTTCCGTGCCGCGATCGGGCATCTCGAACCCGAGCCGGGCGCGGACCTCGTACCCGCGCCGTTCTGGTCCATGTTGCGGTCCAACGGACCGGCCGGGTCGTCGCTCGCGATGTCCGCGGCGGATTTGCTCGCCTTCGGTCGCATGCACCTCGCGGGCGGCGCTGGGGTATTGAGCGCGGAGAGCACCGCAGCCATGCTGCAGCGGCAGGTCAGCCTTCCGCCGCTCGGCATCATGGGCGACGCCTGGGGCCTCGGCTGGGAGCTGTTCGACACCCCGACCGGCCAGGTTTACGGCCACGACGGCAACACCGTCGGCCAGGCGGCGTTCCTGCGGCTGGTGCCGGAAAGCGACCTCGTCGTGGCGTTGCTGACCAACGGCGGTGACGCGATGAGCCTGTACGCCGACCTCGTTCCCGCGCTGCTCAAGGAATTCGGCGGCGTCGAGGTGTCGCTGCCGCCCCGTCCGCCCGCCGAACCGGAGTCGTTCGCCGCCGACCGGTATCTCGGCACCTACGCCAGCACGGTCGCCGATCTCGTGGTCTCCCAGGACGACGACGGCCGGGTCTGGCTGGAGCAACGTCCTAAAGGGACAGCCGCGGAACTGAGCGCCGCCAGCAAATCCGAACTGGTCTTTCTCGAGGGCGACACGCTGATCCTTCGCGAGGCACAGGGCGGAATCTATCTGCCGCTGGTCTTCCTGGGCGACGACGGTTCGGGCCGCGCGCGATACGTCCATTCGGGGAGGGCGACCCGTCGCGCCGGGTGACCGGACGGCTTTGCCCGAACTGAACGATCCGGAGGCCGTTCCCGGGTAAGGTTTTACCTCGTGGCCGCTGATCTGGGGTGGAATACGGGGCAGACGCGCATCCACGCTGCCGACGGCCGCCTCCTCGGCGCCGGCGTGCTGATCGGCGGCCGGTACGTCCTGACCTGCTCCCGGGCGGCCCGTGACGAAACCGTTTTCCGGGTCGAATCGGCGGGTTCCGCGGCGCTGGCCGGGCTGGTCCCGCCGCTCGCGGGCGCGCGCGGCGACCTGGCGCTGCTCGAACTGGACACTCCGGTGAGCGGCGGCGCGACGCTCCGGCGGAAGGTCGGATCCGGGCGGGAAGTCCGGATCCACAGCCTTCCGCTCCGCCTCGGCTACGGCATTTGGGTGCGTGCCACCACCGGTGCGGCCGACGGCGAACGGGTGCCGCTCACTCTGCTGGAGGGCGGCGTCGACCCGGACCTGTCCGGCTGTCCGGCGTTCGACCGCACCACCGGGCGGCTGCTCGGCATCGTGGTGGTCGACACCGCGGTGCGGCTGGTTCCGGCGGACACCGTGCTGGCGTACTTCCCGCAGCTGCGCGAATGGGTGACCGACGATTCGGTGATCGAGGACCGGCTCGACGAACTCCTCGTCCGCACCGGCAGCCGGCCCGCGCCCGGGGACCTCCGGGTCGCGCTGCCGAAAGCGACGCCGCCGGACCCGTTCGGAGCTGTGCTGCCCGACGCGGCACTGCCGGAACGGCACCGGTTCTGCGGGGAATGCGGCAATCCGGTGGGCCGAGGCGAGGCCGGGCGGCCCGGCCGGGTGCGCGGCTACTGCGTGCATTGCGGCACGCCGTTCACCTTCCTGCCGACGCTGGAACAGGGCACGGTCGTCGCCGGCCGGTACCGGGTGCTCGGGTGCATCGCGCACGGCGGGTTCAGCTGGATCTACCTCGCCCGCGACGAGGCCGAAGGCGGCCGGTTCGTGGTGCTCAAAACCCTGGTCGGCGAACGGGACCGCGGCGGCGCGCTGGCCGCCGCGCAGTCCGCTGTCGTGCCGCAGCTGCTGGAACTGGACCACCCGAACGTCGTCCGCACCCTCGCGCACGTCGAACACCCGGACCCGGAAACCGGCAGGCCCAGCGGGTATCTGGTGATGGAGTACGTGCGCGGCATTTCGCTGCGGTCGGTCCTCCAGCGCGCGAAGCGGCTGCGTCCGGAGCACGTCGCCGCGTACGGGCTGCAGCTGCTCGAGGCGGTCGGGTACCTGCACGCTCGGGGATTGCTGTACGTCGATGTGAAACCGGACAACGTGCTGCAGGACGGCGATCGGATCACGCTCGTCGACCTCGGCTCGGTGCGGCGGCAGAACGACCGGGACAGCGCGATCGTCGGCACGCCGGGCTACCAGCCGCCGCGGTCCGAGCTGGACCGGGAAGGCATCAGCGTCCGGTCGGATCTCTACTCGGTCGGCCGCACCCTGGAAGAGCTGCTGCGGGAGTGTTCCGGGTCGTACGGCGGTCTTGGCCGGGAAATGCTGCAGGTGCTGATCGACCGGGCCACCGCACGTTACGAGGACCGGTTCGCCACCGCCTACGACATGGCCGAACAGCTGCGCGGGGTGCTGCGGCAGCTGCTCAGCCAGCGCACGCGCGTGCCGCGTCCGGTCGTGTCGCGGGTGTTCGCCGAACCTCGCGAGCTCGCCGCGGCGGGGCTCGGGGTTCCGGAGTGGGAAGCCTGGGGGCCGGAACCGCCGTTGCGCGCCGACGATCGCCTTCGGGACGACGACGTCCGGGCCGCCTTGCCCATGGCTCTCTTCACCGCATCCGAGGAAGTCTCGGCGGCCTGGCGCAGCGCTGCGATCCTGCTGGACGCGGGCTCTCTGGACGACGCCGAGAACCAGTACCGGGAGTGCGCGCGGCTGGTGCCGGGCGAGCTGGCGCCGTTGCTGGCGCTGGGTTTCTGCGCCGAACTGCGAGGGTTGGCGGCGGCCGCGGCGCGCTACTACGAGGCGGTGTGGGTGTGCGACCGGTCCATGGTCGCGGCGGCGTTCGGGCTTGCCCGGATCCGGCTCGGGCAGGGTGATCGGGTCGGTGCCGCCGCGGTTTTGGACGAAGTACCCGCGGCGTCGGGCTTGGCGGCTCGGATCGGCGCGGTGCGGGCGCTCGCCGCGCTCGTGCCAGGTGAGACGGAACTGCCGAGCCTCGACGAAGCCGCTGCCGCGTGGTCCCGGCTCGGCGAGCTGAACCTGGACGAGGACGCGCAGAGCCGGCTCACCGCGGTGGTCGGGGAGACGCTGCTGCGGCTGGCCGCCGAGAATCCCGCAGCTGCCACCAGGTTTCCTGACTTGCGCCAGGTGAAGCACGACCTCGCGCAGGTCTATTGGGAGCAGGCGAACCGGGCGTGGCCAGCGCTGCGGGACCACGCGGGACGGGTGCGCGGTCTCGAGGTGCCGCGACCGGTCTCCGCCGCACAGCCGAAAGTCGTGGTGCACTACCCCCGTTACCTGCCGTCGCGCACCTCCAGCACGACCGTGAAGGTGACGGTCACGGCTGGCTCCGGCGGCGGTCCGATGCGGCTGTTCGTGCGCGATTCGCCGGGTTGTGTGGTGTACCGGGTCAGCCAGCTGGCTCCGCGAGAGTTGCAGAAACCCCTGCCGCAGCGGCGAATCAGCGAGGAAGGCCTCGATCTCGGGCAGTGGACGCCAGGGGAAACCAGGGAGTACGCGCTGAGCTTGCTCGTGCCGTCGGGGTTGGCGATCGAGCGGGACCATCAGCTGGTCGCGATGTGGGCGCAGCAGGGCTCGGTGCAGTCGGAGGCGGAGACCGTTTCCGTGCGGCTGACCGATGATCCGGCGCATCTGGCCCAGGCACCGGTCGGTCCGCACCTGGGCCTGGGGGCTGCCGTGGATGCCGCGCTTTCCGCGTACCGCAACGGAAACCTGAGTGCCACGCTGGACGCGCTGGGTTCGGCGGTGGCGTTGGCGACCGCGCAGGGCAACGAGGCGGTGCTGGGCCGGTTGCGGTTGCTGGTGGACGTCGTCGACGCGGAGAGCGGGCTGGTCAGTCTGCACGGACCGCTGACTGGGGAAGAGTTTCTTTCGGAGCGGATTTCGCTGACGTTGCGGCCGCCAGTGGTTGCTGATGCCGCGAAGCCCGTTGAGGACATCCAGCTCGAAGGGCCGCAAGCGCCGGTTTACGGCACGGTGCTCAGCGCGCGGGTCGACTCGCCCCGGGTTGACTCGCGCCGGATCGATTCCCGGCGCGTCGACTCGCGTCGGGTGGATTCCCGGCGCGTGGATTCCCGCCGGGCGGATTCGCGGCCCGCTACCTGGCGCACCGGCCGGACCGGGTATCCGGTGCCGGGCGAGGTTTCGGGGCTGCCGCCGTTCTCCTCCCGGCGGGTGCTCTGGGCGGGCAGACGGCCGCCGGACGCGACACCGCCGGACGACGGCCCGCCGCCGGGACCGGGCCTGCTGGAGGCGACCGTCGAATGCCGATCTGATGATCCGGTCGTCGTCGGAAGGGCGGTAAGGGTCGCGGTTTCGGTGCGGCGCAAGGAACCTGCGACCGCGCCGGCTGGTGTCGTGCGCGTCCGGGTGCTGCTCGACGCCGCGCCCGGGGCGGCCCAGCCGATGTCGCGGGTCGGCTGGATCACCGGCGACCGGCTGCGCGAGCCGGCGGAGTTCGACGTTGTCCCGGTCGCGCCGGGGCCGCTGCGGCTGGTGTTCCGGATCTACCGCGAGCACGACGCCCAGCTGCTCCTGGAAATCGCGGCCGCGCTGCCGGTGGAGGTGCCGTCATGACCCGTCAGCTGAGCGCCGAGGTGACCGTCGACAACACCGCAGGGCTGAGCCGCGTCGCGGTGCCGCCGTACAACCGGGCGCGGACGGTCAACCTGCGGTTCCTTGAGTTCCCCGGGGTGCCGGGGCTTCTCGTGCAAGCGTGGGGCAGCGCGTTCCCGGAGGACGGCGGCGGCGGGTACCAGGGCCGGATCGCGCACAGCCTCGGCGAGCTGAACTCCCGGATCGACATCCTCCGCGAAACCTGGCAGCGGCACGTCGTGGACGTCGCCGAGCGGACCGAGCGCGGGCCGCGCCGCCACCCGTTCGCCGACGGCTGGGACCTGTCGCAGCGGCCGGAACTGTTGCGCCGCGCCGGTTTCGCCCTCGCGGACGCCGGCTATCTGATGTACCGGCTGCTGTTCGCCGGTCCGGATCGCGGGCTGCAGCGGATCCGGGCGCTGCTGGAACTGGCGCTCGCCGAGGGCGAGAACGTGATCAGCATCGAATCGGACAGCCTGATCGTGCCGTGGGGCATGCTGTACACCTCGCCGCGGCGGCCGGACGAGTACCCGGACGACGAGAACTGGTCGCTCGCCGGGTTCTGGGGCTACCGGCACGTCGTGGAGCACACCTTCTCCCGGGTAGACGACTTCGACGCGCGGATCACCGTGGACGGCGGCAAACCGGTCGTCGGGCTCAACGTCGACCACGGCGTGGACCGGCAATTCCCGGACACGCCCTACATCGCGCCGGTGGTCGACTTCTTCCACGGCCGGGCCGAAGTCGTGCTGCGGCCGGACAAGAAAACGCTCGCCGCGCATTTCCGCAGCCGCGATTTCGCCGACCACGTCACGTATTTCGGCTGTCACGGCAAGGTCAGCGGATCCGGCGGGCTGATCGAACAGCCGTATCTGAAACTCGGCGACGGCGAACGGATCTACGGCACCGATCTGACCGCGTGGCTGGAGGAAGCGCCGCTGCCGACGAAGCCGTTCGTGTACGTCGGGGCGTGCCAGGGCGGACAGGTGACGTCGGCGTTCTACTCGGCCTTCGGCAAAGCGCTGCTGGGCAACGGCGGACGCTGCCTGATCGGCCCGCAGATCGACCTGCCGCCCGCGTTCGCGTGCGAGTATTCACGGCGGTTGTTCACCGAATTCATCGATACGGGCGCGAAACTGGGCGATATCGTGCGCTCGCTGGCGCGTGCGTTCGCCGACGAACACCACAATCCGCTCGGGCTGATGTTTTCGCTGTACCGCGGGATCGACGTGCATCTGTGGCAGGAAGGGCGACCGTGACCGAACCGGTGATCCTGGACCTCGACGAGCGCGGTGATTTCGTGGATCCGGAAACCGGCGAGCCGGTACCCGCCGAGGCGGTGCCGCGTTTGCTGGCCCGGTGGCTGGAGGTTCCGGCGACGGCGACCGACATCGTCGTGTTCGTGCACGGCTGGCAGAACAACCGGGAGACGGCGGACCGGCGGGCGCGGCAGTTCTTCGGGCTGCTGGAGGAACGGCACGCGGCTGGGTCTTACGAAGGACTCGGTGCGTGGCAAGGGTTTTACGTCATGGTGCGGTGGCCGTCGATGAGCAACCCGTTCCTGACCGGGTACCGGCGGATCCGCGACCGGGCGCATGCGATGACCACCGACGGGCGGGCCGCGGAGGCGCTCGGCCAATTGCTCGGATATCTGAACGCGGAACGTCAATTGCCGGGCAGTGCGCCGAGTTTGCGGACCGTCACCGGACAGTACCTGCATTGTGTCGGCCATTCCTTCGGCGGCCGGTTCGTCGTGGAAGCGGTGCAGGCCGCGGCGGGCGACGGTCCGCCGGTTCTCGGGTGGGATCGGGCTGACCCGCGTTATCCGTACACTGTGGACACTCTGCTGGTGTTCCAGATGGCGGCGCGCCCGGACATCTTCACCGGCCGGTTCGCCCCGGTGCTGCGTGCCGCGCCGATCAACGGGCCGGTCGTGCTGACCCGGTCCCGGTTTGACCGGGCGACCGGGTTGTGGCACCGGTTGGCGGAGGGCGTGCGAGGGATCGGGAACGTCGGGGTGAAGGCTCCGGCCGACGAGGTCGCGAACACGGTGCTGCACAAGGTATCGGCGGAGTACTCACGGTCCGAATTGGACCGGCGGATCGTCAACGTCGAGTCGGGGTGGCGGTTCCGGCGCGGGCGGTGGTGGAATCCAGCCGGGGCGCATTCGGACATCTGGTACCCGGAGTCGGCGCATTTGCTGCTGTCGCTGGCCGAACTGGCCCGCTGAACGGGGCTCGACAGTCCGAGGCAGACCGCCGAGCCCCGAAAGCGTTCAGTAGCCGTAGTGCAGCCAAACGGCCTTCGTCTCGGTGTACGCGTCCAGCGCCCACGGGCCCATTTCGCGGCCCCAGCCCGACGCCTTGTATCCACCCCACGGGGCGGCCATGTCCGGGATCGGCGGCATGTTCACGAACACCGCGCCCGCGCGAATCCCGTCCGCATAGCGTTGCGCGGTACGGATGTCGCGGGTCCACACAGTCGCGGCGAGGCCGTACTGCGTGTCGTTCGCGCGCGCGACCAGTTCGTCCGGGTCGTCGTACGGCGTCACCGCCAGCACTGGGCCGAAGATCTCCTCGCGCATGATCGTCATCGAGTCGGTGACGCCCGCGAAGAGCGTCGGCTGGTAGAAGTAGCCGTCGCGGTCGACTTCCGAGCCGCCGGTGATCAGGTCCGCGCCTTCGGAACGGCCGGTCGCCACCAGGTTCGCGACGTGCCTGCGGTGCTTGTCCGACACGAGCGGCCCGACCTGGGTCGTCTCCTCCAAACCGGGGCCGACCTGCAGGCCCGCCAGCCCGGCGGCCATTTTCTCCACGAACTCCTGCTCGCGCTTGCGGTCGACGTAGAACCGCGTGTACGCCGCGCAGACCTGCCCGGTGTTCAGCGTCGCGCCGGCGAGGTTGCCCGCGACGGCGGCGTCGAGGTCGGCGTCGGCGGCGATGATGCTCGGGGCCTTGCCGCCGAGTTCGAGGGTGAGCCGCTTGAGGTTGGACTCCGCGCTCGCCGCGGTGATCAGCTTCCCGACCGCGGTGGAACCGGTGTAGGAAACGTGGTCGACGTCGTGGTGCGAACTCAGCAGCGCGCCCACCGGGCCGTCGCCGGTGACCAGGTTGACGACGCCCGCTGGGATACCAGCCTGCTCGGCCAGCTGTACCAGCCGGATGCTGGTCAGCGGCGTGACCTCGCTCGGCTTGATCACCACGGTGTTTCCGGTGGCGAGCGCGGGTGCGAGCTTCCACACGAGGATCATCAGCGGGAAGTTCCACGGCGTGATCAGCGCGTTCACGCCGACCGGCTCGCGGCGCGTGTAGTGCAGAGTGTCCGGGAACGAAACCGGGTTCGTGGTGCCCTGGATTTTCGTCACCCAGCCGGCGAAGTACCGCAGGTGCTCGGCTGCGCCGGTGACGCTCACCTGGCGCGAGACGCCGATCGGCTGGCCCTGGTCGCGGGTTTCCAGCGCGGCGAGTTCCTCGTGGTGCTCGTCGACGAGGTCGGCGAGGCGGAACAGCAGTTTCGCGCGCTGCACCGGCGCCAGCCAGGCCCACTCCGGCGAGGTCAGCGCGCGGCGCGCGGCGGCGACCGCGGCGTCGACGTCGGCCCGCGTCGCCGTCCCGACGTCTTCGAGAACCGTGCCGGTGGCCGGATCGCGGGTCGGGACGGGCTCCCCGCCGGCCTCGGTCCACTGACCGTCGATGAACAGGCGTGTCGCCATGGTGCTCCCTAGTCCCGGTCTTCTGGTCGCTCCCGAGTATCGGCGCGCGGCGGGCGGGCGGTCTTGTCCGCGAGGGCACGCCCGTTGTCGGCGAGTGAAGACAATTCCGGGCGCGGCCGGGGGACCGGCCAGGATCAGGACATGGACGTGATCGTGGTGGGTGCGGGTTCGGCGGGCTCGGTGGTGTGCCGGCGGCTGGTCGACGCGGGCGCGAAGGTGACGCTGCTGGAGGCGGGCGGACCGGACACGAACGCGGCGATCCACGACCCGTCGCGCGCGGCGGAACTGTGGCACGCCGCCGAGGACTGGGACTACTACACGGTGCCGCAGCCGCACGCCGGGAACCGCAGGCTGCACCTGCCGCGCGGCAAGGTGCTCGGCGGCTCGCATTCGCTGAACGCGATGATCTGGGTCCGCGGCGCGGCGGCGGACTACGACGGCTGGGCGCTGCCGGGCTGGACCTGGGACGACGTGCGTCCGGTGTACGAACGGATCGAACGCGACCTGCTCGACCTCGAACAGCACGATCCGCTGCAGCCCATCCAGCAGTCCATTGTGGACGCCGCGCAGGAGATCGGCCTGCCGTTCAACGACAATTACAACGGTGGCACCCTAGACGGCGTCTCCGTGCAGCAAGTCACCATGTCCGGCGGACGGCGGCGCAACACCTGGCTCTGCTACGCCGAACCGGTCGCCAGCCAGATGACCGTCCACACTGGCGCGCTGGTGCATCGCGTGCTTTTCGAGGGCGACCGCTGCATCGGCGTGCTGGCGGAGGTCGACGGCAAACTGGAGTCGCGGTTCGCCGACCAAGTCGTGCTCGCCGCCGGTGCCCTCGCGTCCCCGGCGATCCTGCTGCGCAGCGGAATCGGCCCGGCTGACGACGTCGCGGCGCTGGGCTTGGACGTCGTCGCGGATCTGCCAGGGGTCGGCGAGAACCTGCACGATCACCTGCTGTCGCCGGTCATCTTCGCCACCGACCGGCGCGCGGTCGCGCCGCCGCAGACCGGGCTTTCGGTGACGCAGACGCATCTGTTCTGGCGCAGCCGCCCGGGCCTGGCGGTGCCGGACACGCAGCCGATCCACTTCAGCGTGCCGATGTACGAACCGTGGATGACCGGACCGGAGACCGGGTTCTCGCTGATGGCGGGCATGATCACGCCGCAAAGCCGGGGAACGCTGCGGCTGCGCAGCACGGATCCGGCCGAGATGCCGCTGATCGACCTGGCCGCGCTGGCACACCCGGCGGACTTCGAAAGCCTGGTCGCGTCGGTGGAACAGTGCCGGTTGATCGGAGGCGCCCCGGCACTGGCCGAGGAGTGGGGCGCGCGGGAGCTGTACCCGGGACCGGCGGATATCCGGGAGTACGTCCGGCGAACGGCGATCACGTATCACCACCAGGTGGGCACGTGCCGGATGGGAACCGACGAGCTGGCGGTGACGGACCCGACGCTGGCGGTGCGCGGAGTGTCCGGGCTGAGGGTCGCGGACGCTTCGGTGCTGCCGCGCGTGATCAGCGGGAACACGAACGCGCCTGCGGTGCTGATGGGGGAGCGGGTGGCGGAGTTCATGCTGGCGTAAATCGCGCGCGGGCGTCAGTAGGCTCGTCGCGTGGATGATCTTCTCGCCGCCGACCATTCGAAGCTCGACGTTTTGGCTGCCGGCCCGTCTTCGGAACGGGCCGCGTTGGCTGTGCGCGCGGGCGAGCTGTACCCGGCGGCGAACGACGACCAGCGGCGACACCTCCATTACCTGCTGTACCTGCTCGGGACGGACAGCGATCCGGTCTTGCTCGATCTGCTGACCCAGCTCCGCACGGCCCGGCTGCTCGAGGACGTGGTGCGGCGAGGCCTGCCGGTGCCCGAACCCGTGCTGGATCAGCTGATCAAGGAGCTGGGATATCAGCCGCCGGTCATCGACGCGGCGGGGGTGTCCGGCGCCCGGCGGCGGGCGAAAGCGCTCGGTGCGCTGCTGGAGGACGACGATCTGTGCGGCCGGGCGGCGCTCGCACTGGCCCGGCTCGGCGCGCGCGAATGGACGGTGCCGATCGCCCGGCGGCTTTTCGCGTCCGCCGGGCTCATGCACACCTTCTTGGCGGTCGCGCTGGAGGAAATGGGCGACCCGGCCGCCGTCCCGGTGCTGCTCGACTGGCTGGCGAACGGCCCGGAGCAGCCTGCCTGGGACGTCCACCGGGCGCTGGTCCGGCTCACCGGACGGTCTCCGTTGCTGCCCGCGCCCGACGATATCCGCCGGGTTTGGGCCGCGCTCGACCGCACCGCCGGGCCAGTCCCCGAGGTGCGCGACGTGGTCCCCGATTCTCCTTCCGCACTGCGGTTTTCCGTCGACGAAGGCCGGGCCCGGGTGCGCGTCGAGTTCGACGCGCCGTCGCCGGGACCGACGTGGCCGCGCTGGGATCAGACGCTGTACATCGGGGATCGGGCGCGTTTTGGCGTCGGCTCCGGGTGCGAGACCTGCGAAACCATGCTGCACCTGCTCGGCTTCGGTCCCGCCGAAGCGCTGGCCGGCGCCGACCGGATACGGGAAGTCCTCGCTGGGCCGCGGGAACTCACCACCGCGACAGTGCGCGCGCTGGAACCGCTGCTGCAGGAGCTGGAGACTGGGCACTACCGGATGCTCTTGGCCGATCTGCCGCTGGAACGAGTGCGGACGGCGGAGCGGTCGTGGTGGTGGCTGCGCAGAACCGGGACGCGCAGTGCGTGGGAGGGGGACCCCGACTGGCCGGGCATCGAGCATTTCCAAGCCCCGCGGTCGATTCCCGGCGAGATGCCGGCGTACGGCAGCGTGGTTCCGTCGCAACCGCTGGACGCGCTGGACCCGGTGACCGTCGGCCGGTACGCCGAAGCCATCGCCCGCGGCGAGCGTCCGGCGGCGTTGCTGCTGGCCTGGGCGGAGGACAGGTACATCAGCGCCGAGTGGCCGGAACGGTTCGTGCTGGGCGTCGTCCTTGACGGACACCACCGGCTGGCCGCCTACGCCGCGGCAGGCGTACCCGCGCGCCTGGTACTGCTGGTGCAAGGGGAGAGCGGCGAGACGGTGGAGGACTTTGTGCGTGGTTATCCCGGTTAGGACCGGGACAACCACGCCCGAGCCCTAGTCCCGCGCGAAAACCCGCTTCCCCCCGAACCACGTCTCCCGCACCGTGATCCCGGCCAGTTCGTTTGCCGGGGTCTTGAACGGATCCTGGTCCAGCACCACGAAATCCGCCGACTTCCCCGGCGTCAGCGACCCCGTCACGTCGTCCAGTCCGCATGCGCGGGCCGAGTTCAGCGTGAATACCTGGATCGCCTCGGCCAGCGTGATCGCCTGCTCCGGCCACAGGCTCCCCGGGTGCTTGCCGTACGGGTCCTGCCGCGTGATCAGGCCCTCGATGCCTTCCCAGGCGTTCGGCGATTCGCTCACCGGCCAGTCCGAACCCCCGGCGACGAGTGCGCCGGTGTCCAGCAGCGTCCGGTTCGGCTGCATGCGCGCCGCGCGTTCGGCGGGGATCACCTGGGCGATGGCGTCCGGGATCACTCCGGGCACCCAGAGGAACGGCGAGATGTCCGCCGACACGTTGAGCGTCGCGAACCGCTCCAGGTCGTCCGGGTGGATGAATTGTCCGTGCGCCACTTGGATTTTCGTCGTGTAGTCGCCGCGGGCGCGGAGATTGCCGGCAGCGTCCAAAGTGGCCCGGACGGCAGCGTCGCCCGCGCAGTGGATCTTCGCCGAAAGCCCGGCCGAGACGGCGACGTCCAGCCACTTCGCGAGTTCCTCCGGCGGCATCGTGGTGTCGCCGCAGAAGCACTCGTGGTGCAGATACGGCTCGAGGAACGCCGCGGTGTGCGCGGGCGGGGTGCCGTCGAGGAAGATCTTCACGAAGTCCGGCCGGTGGTGCTCGCTGCGGTACGCCGCGGCCCGGTCGAGCAGTGGTTCGCCGATCGGGTCCGCGCCGAAGATCGGGTCGTTGACCAGCATCGACGACACCACCCACGCGGCCAGTTCGCCCGCGTCGTCCAGCGTCTTCAGCGCAGTGAGGATGTCGAGGGTGGCCCCGGCGTCCTGGAACGCGGTGATGCCGTACGAGTGCAGGATCGCGATCGCCCGCCGCGACGCTTCGGCGTGTTGCTCGGCGGTGAGCGTGCGCGTGTCCCGCATCGCCCGCTCCACCGCCAAGCCCGCGCTCTCGATCAGCAGACCGGTCGGCGCGCCGCTGTCGAGGTCGCGGTGGATCGTCCCGCCGGTCGGGTCCGGAGTGGCCGCGGTGATCCCGGCCAGTTCCAGCGCCCGGCTGCTCGCCCACCGGTTGTGCCTGCTGTCCTCGATCAGCACCACCGGCCGTCCGCCCGCCGCCTCGTCCAGTGCCCGTCGCACGGACTCGTGGCCGAGTTCGGGGGCCAAAGTGGACGGCCAGGCGCCGCCGACGACCCATTCGTCCGGACCGAGCCCGGCCGACCATTCCCTGACCGCGGCGAGGATTTCGTCCAGTCCCGCGCCGCTTTCCAGGCGCAGCTCGAACAATTCCCGCCCGGCGAGGGCGTGGTGGCTGTGCACGTCCACGAAACCCGGCAGCACGAACGCGCCGCCGAGATCGACGACCTCGGTGTCCGGACCGGCCTCGGCGGTGCTCACCCGGCCGTTCTCCACCGCGAGCGAGGCCGCCCACGGCCGATCTTCGTCCACTGTGTACACAGTGGCGTTGGTGAGGAGCAGTTCAGGCGCCACGGGTCACTGTCCAGCGGGGTCGTAGTCCGGCGAATAAACAGTGTTGCTGAGCAGCCGGCCGTACGCGCCGAAGGTGAAGTGCGTCGGCGACTTGCCGTCCTCGCCCAGCCCGAACAGCGAACCGTGCGACCGCAGCTCCCGCACGTTCCGGTGGTCGGCCACGGTCACCGACGCGCACGGGATGACCTTCTCGCGCCAGGTGAACACGTAGATCCCGGGCCGGATCTGGTAGACGGAATTCTCGTCGGTGTCGGCGAGACCGCGCTCCGGGCCGGAAAGGCACTGCCAGGTGTACCAGTGCGGGGTCAGGTAAACGTGCTCGTACGCGTGCTCTTCGCTGTAGACCCACTGCACGCGGCGGCCGATCAGCGCGGTGCTGGGCGCGATTTCCTCGCCGTGCGCCTCGCGGCCCTGGATGGTCGCAGGACGGAACCTTTGCGTCACCCGGGGAAGTCCGTCGCCGATCGTGCTCGTGACGACTAGTGCGCGGCCCTGGCGCACGTCCAGCAGCAGGCTGTACGAGGTTTCCGCGTCGGGGTGGAACTGCACGTAGAACAGTCCGGCGTCGACGAGGAACGTCTCGGAAGCGGTCTCGCCGGTGGCGCCGTCCTCGTTCCACGACGCGCGGCCGCCGGTGAAGCTGATCGAGAACGTGCCGCCGTCGGCACAGTCCAAAGTGAACGACTGGTTGTCGAGATCGTCCACAGTGGCCGCTTTGTTGGCGTCGAAGCCGGGGGCGAGCCCGTCGAGCGGGAGCCAGGTGGAGGTGTCGGACAGATTGGTCGCGGGCATGGAGCCTTCCTCAGTGTTCGCAGTGGCCGTGGGCGGCCGAGGGCAGGTCGAGTGCCGGGTTCCGGTCGCAGAACCCGTAGGGGCGCACCATGAATCCGGAGTAGTCGACCGGCATGACCGGCCAGTCCTCCGGACGCGGGATGTGCGTGGGGCCGAAGACGTGCCACAGCACGACGTCGGTGTCGCTGACGGAGCGGTCGGCCGCCGTCCACGCGGGCAGACCGGCTCCGCCCGGGTGCGCGTTGGGCCGATCGCCCGCCGGGAAGCGTTCGTCAGGCGCGTAGGGCGTGACCCACAGGTGGTTCGTGGCGAACGTCGCGCGCTGGTACACCGTCGATTCCGGTTGTGCCATCAGGGTTGCCGACGGTCGCGGCACGAGCTGGTACGCGGTCGGCGCGCCGAGCCGGTTGGTGTGCTCGGTGCTGCGGACCTCCCACACTCGCGCGGTCGCGGGGTTCGCGTGCCGCTTCGCTTCCTGTTCGGTACGCAATTCCGTGGCTTTCCAGGTGAAGGCGTTGCCATACGGGTTCTTTTCGCCGACCGGAATGCCGACAGCGTCCACTTCGTACACCGAGTTGCGCTGGCCGTCGACGGCGAAGTCGAGCCGCGCGCAGAACAGGTGCTGGTGCACCGGCGCGAACAGGCCGGGTGCGATCTCGGACGCGTGCGGACTCGCGGACCCCGGCTCGCCCGCGCCGGAGAAGACGATCCCGGTCGCCTTGGCTTCGCATTCGATGGTGCCGTCGAGGTAGAGATACCAGAAGAAGCCGTAGTCGTAATTGCCGATGGTGGAGATCGACGAGATCACCAGCCGGCGCGAACGGCGGACCTCGGCCTTGCCGTCCAGATCCGTGTGCTTCCACAGGATCCCGTAGTCCTCCTCGTGCATGCAGATCGCGTTCGGCACGCGCACCGGCTGGCCGTGGTCGTCGGCGAGGAAGGCGTCGAAGTAGTGGATCACGCCGAGGCAGTCGCAGCCGAGGCGCAGGCTGTTGCCGTTCTTGCCGAGCAGGTATTCGCCGGCGTCGAAGTAGCTGATCCAGAACCGGCCGATTGACGTATCACCGTAGGGAACAACCATCTCAGGCACCGATGCGCGGTACAGCACCGAGCGGTCCTGGAAGGTCAGCTGGTGCAGGGTCAATCCCTCGCGCGCGTTGAACCCGACGCGCAGCTGCCAGCCCTCCCACGTCACGAGCGAGCCGTCGACCTGGAAGCTCGGGCCTTCCGGCTGGGTGATCTCGATGGGCTTGAGGGTCGTGCGCGCGGGGTGGTGCCCGTACCGGCCGGAGTCCTCCGGGACCGGGGTGTCGCCCTCGTCCTCGACCCGCAGGACCCGCTGTTCGGTCAGGTTGAGGTGCGCGACCAGGCCCTCGACCGGATGCGCCCACGGGCTGTCGGTGTCGTCCTCGCGCAGGAAGGTGAGCGAACGGATGACCCGGCCGGTCTCGTCCTCCCGGCCGAAATAGCCGGGGGCGAGCGGCGCGCAGAACGCGTGCTCGATGCGGTCGCCGAGGCCGCGGCGCTCCATGGCCGCCCGCCATTCCGGGGAGGCCTTCGTGACGGCCTCGGCCAGGTCGTATTCCTCGAAGAGATACGGGGGCTGGCCCTCGCCGCACTTCTCGTGGCTGACCAGCTCCCCGGCGGTCACCGACACGACCGCGTCGGCCGATTCGCCGGTCGCGGTGTCGAGCAGGGTGAACTGGATCCGGCGGTCGGCCGGGGCGCCGGCCAGCACGGCGGCCTTGTCCGGCTCCACCGGGAGGACCTGCGGAAACCGCGTCGTCTCGGTGATCAGCCCCTGTGCCTCCAGCACGGCCCGGCCTGCGGCGAGCTCGTCGGCGGTCAGCGGGTCAAGGGGGTGCGGGTGTGCGTTGCTCATGGTGTCCCTTCGCGCTCCTCGCCGCAGTGTTCGCGGTGCCCCGGGGACAGCGGTAGCCGGGACCCGGGGGTCGTGCGGTCGCTGACAACAAGGATGCACTCGTTGCCAATCCCCGCGGGCGCCGTTGCTGCAGGATTGCCGGATGCGACTCGACCTCGACGGCAAGGCTGTGCTGATCACCGGGGCTGCGTCCGGGATCGGGCTGGCCTGCGCGCGGGCGTTCCTGGACGAGGGCGCGCGGGTCGGGATCCTCGACCGGATCCGGCCGCCGTCGCTGCCGGGGGACGTCGTCGCGGCGCGGGCGGACATCACCGACGAGGACCAGGTCGCCGCGGGCGTGCGGCTCGTGGCGGAGTCGTTCGGCGGGATTGACGTGGTAGTCGGCTGCGCTGGGATATCAGGACCGGTCGGACGGCCGCTCTCCGAGATCAGCGCGGCGGACTTCACCTCGGTGATGGCGGTGAACGTGCTGGGCCAGTTCCTGGTCGCGAAGCACGCTCGGCCGTGGCTGGGGGACGGGAGCTCGATCGTCTTCCTGGCCAGCGATTCGGCCTTCGTGTGCGCGCCGGGGATGGTGCCCTACTGCGCGTCGAAGGGCGCGGTGGTGTCGTTGACGCGCGCGTTGTCGGTCGAGTTCGGCGGCGTCCGGGTCAACTGCGTGTGCCCGTCGGTGGTGGACACGCCGATGGCGCGAGGGGATTTGGGGGACCTGCTGGACGAACCGGGGTTCCCGGTCCAGGCGGCCGGGGAGGTCGCCCAGCAGGTGGTGTATCTGGCTTCCGCGCGGGCGCGGACGGTGAACGGACAGGCCTTGCTCGCCGACTTCGGCTATTCGGCTCGGTCTGGGTTTCCTGCTTGAAAGGGAGAAATGACGATGGCAGACACGCGGGTCGTGGCGATTACCGGCGGAGGGACGGGCATTGGGGCTGCGGTTGCTCGGCGGTACGCCGGCGAAGGCGCACAGGTCGTGGTTCTGGGCCGGCGGCGCGAGCCGCTGGAGAAGGTCGCTGCGGAGACTGGCGCGCACGTGATCGCCGGCGACGCCAGCGTCCGGGAGGACGCGGAGGCGGCGATCGCGGAAATCGTCGAGAAGTTCGGGCGGCTGGACGTGATCGTGGCCAATGCCGGCGGGCACGGGCTGTCCTCGGTGGTGGACACCGGCGACGAGGAATGGGAGATCGCGCTTCGGTCCAATTTGTCCAGTGCGTTCGTGTTCTGCCGCGCTGCGTTGCCTTCTCTCGTGCAGAGCGGCGGGCAGGTCGTCATCGTTTCTTCGCTGGCCGGGTTGTTCGCCGGGCCCAATGTCGCCGGGTACACGGTGGCGAAGCACGCGTTGATCGGGCTGACCCGGTCTATCGCCCGGGATTACGGGCCGCGCGGGGTGCGGGCCAACGCGGTGTGCCCGGGCTGGGTGCGGACGCCGATGGCGGACGGGGAGATGGAGCAGTTCGCCGAGGCGGCCGGGTTCGACGGCGGGCACGACGAGGGGTACCGGCGGGTGACCGCCGAGGTGCCGTTGCGGCGTCCGGCCGAACCGGAGGAAATCGCTTCCATCGTGCGGTTCCTGGGCTCGTCGGAGTCCTCGTACATCACCGGGGCCGTGCTGGTCGCGGACGGCGGGGCGCACGCGGTCGACTTGCCCACCTTGGCCTTTGAGCGCGCCGGGATGTAGCCCGATAATGGCCGGATGACGTTCGAGGGGGGGCTGGGCGGAGAAGACCGCGACGGCCAACCAGCGGTTCGCGGACAAGGCCGTCGCGATCGCCCGGGAGGTCGAAGTCCTGCTCGGCCGGGAGGCCATGACCTATCCGCGACACCCGGTCGCGCGCGCCCGCGAGGCGCTCGCCGACCGGGTGTTCGCGCTTCTGGCCGCTGCGCGCGACGCCAGCCAGACCTTCTACAACGTCGACCAGGTGCCGGTGGCGATCGTCTCCGACGTTTACGGCGACGACTGGGTCGAGAAGGTGGCCGACGCCGCCGCCGAAGTCCTCCGCGAAGCGGCCAGCCGTCCCGGTCAGGCGACGTGACAAGGACAACGCAAGCCGCGGTCCGCGCGCGATTGCTGGGGCACGAAACCCGGCGGTTCTTCGACATCGCGGTTCTTCGACGTCGACTGCTGGGTGCTCGGAGCCACCGCCGAGACGTCCGATCGGTACCTCGACCTGACCATGAGTTCGTGGCGCGACCGGGGCTGGGCGACGGAGTTCCTCGCGGAGCCGCAACGGGTACCTCGGCCTGGCGGGGACGACGCCGGTCTTCGCCGCGGACTCGCCCGAGGGCGACCCGTTTCCCAGCCGGATCGATCGTCGCGTCAGCTTGATTCCGCCAGGGTCCGCAGCCATTTCGTGAGCAGCTGGGTTTCCGTCGCGCCCAGAATCTCCGGGTTCGCCGCGGCGTGCTCCAGCACGCGGTGGATTTCGGCGGACCGGTCCCCGGCCGCCGAGGTGCCGGTGATCGCGGCGATCGCGCCTTCCCGCACCGCCACGGACAGCGGGCGGTCTTCCTCGGCGAGGATGATCTGCCGCAGCGTGACGCCGATGTTCGCCACCAGGATGTGCGCGGCCGCCTGGTCCGGCGGGACCGTCAGGCGGCCCTGGTCGGCCGCCGCCTTGGTCAGGGCGCGCAGCATCGCGCTGGGGCGTTCTTGCGCTTCGGGGGCGTGGCCGGGGTGCACCTGGCCGTACATGAGCGTGTAGAAGCCGGGGTTCGCGATTCCGAACGCGACGTGGGCGTCCCAGCCGTCGCGCAGGTCCTGGATCGGGTCGCCGGACGGCTCGTGCGCGCCCTTCTCCGCGAGGTACAGGTCGAAACCGCGCTCGACGACCGCGTCCAGCAGGCCCTGTTTGCTGCCGAAGAAGTGGTACAGCGTCGGCATTTTCACCCCGGCTTGGGCACAGATCGCGCGCAGCGAGATGTCCTCGCCCGGCGTCGCCGCGACCTGTTCGGCTGCGGCGTCCAGGAGCCGGGTCCGTGTATCCGCGTTCGCAATCTGTGTCACACCGCTATGGTAGCCGCTATTGCACTGCTACAGTGATACATATCAGCGATAAAGAGATGGAGGGGTCCTCATGACCGACCACACCCTCAAGGGCAAGAACGTCCTGGTCGCCGCCGGGGCGAAGAACCTGGGCGGGCTCATCAGCAGACAGGCCGCCGAGGCCGGCGCGAACGTGGCGATCCACTACAACTCCGAGTCGACCCGGCCGCAGGCGGAAGAGACGCTCGCCGCGGTCGAGGCGGCGGGCGGCAAGGGCGTCGTGCTCACCGGCGACCTCACCGTCCCGGCGAACGTGGAGAAGCTGTTCGCCGACGCGGAGGCCGCGCTCGGGAAGATCGACGTCGCGGTCAACACGGTGGGCAAGGTGCTGCGCAAGCCGATCACCGAGACCACCGAGGACGAGTACGACTCGATGTTCGACATCAACTCGAAGGCGGCCTACTTCTTCATCAAGGAAGCGGGCAAGAACGTCGCCGACGGCGGCAAGATCATCACGATCGTGACCAGCCTGCTCGCGGCGTTCACCGACGGGTACTCGACCTACGCGGGCGGCAAGAGCCCGGTCGAGCACTTCACCCGCGCCGCGGCCAAGGAATTCGCCCCGCGCGGGATCTCGGTCACCGCGGTCGGGCCCGGCCCGATGGACACGCCGTTCTTCTACGGCCAGGAAACCCCGGAACGGGTGGAATTCCACAAGTCGCAGGCGATGGGCGGGCAGCTGACTAAGATCGAGGACATCGCCCCGATCGTGTCGTTCCTCGCGACGTCCGGCTGGTGGATCACCGGGCAGACTATCTTCGCCAACGGCGGCTACACCACCCGCTGAGCAACGACAGCAAGGGAAACGCCATGTCCGAAGTGGAGATTCCGGAACCGGTCGCGTCGTTCGTCGACGCGGTGAATCGGCACGACGACGCCGCGTTCCTGGACGCGTTCACCGAAAAGGGCGTCGTGGACGACTGGGGCCGGTCGTTCGCCGGGCGCGCCGAGATCAAGGGGTGGAGCGACGTCGAGTTCATCGGCTCGCGCGGCGTCCTGACCCCGGAGGAGGTCACGGTCTCCGGCGATGGCGCCGTCACCGTCGTCGGGGATTGGCGCAGCAATCACGCCAACGGACGGTCGAAGTTCGTCTTCGCCGTCGACGGCGACCGGATCGCCAAGATGACCATCCGGGAAGGCTGACCGGCCGGGGCGTGGGCGTCCCACCGCGGAACGTCCACGCCCCGGGTCAGTTGGTGCCCAGATACGCCTGGTGCAGCGTGTCCGGCTGGTCCAGCAGGGGCTGCGACTCCCCGGCGTAGGTGACCCTGCCGGAGGAAACGACCACGGCTTCCTGCGCGACTTTCAGCGCCAGGTGGGTGAACTGTTCCACCAGGAGGATCGCCGCGCCCGCGTTGGCGAATTCGGTGACCGCCGGGAGAAGCCTGGTAAAGACGGCCGGGGCCAGTCCGAGCGACATCTCGTCGATGAGCAGGAACTTCGGTTTCGCGGCGAAGGCCCGGCCCAGCACCACCATCTGCTGCTCGCCGCCGGACAGCAGCGCGGCGGGCGAGTTCTTGCGTTTTTCCAATTCCGGGAAGAGGGCGAGGACTTCTTCCACGCCGGCCGGGGTTTTGGCGGTCAGGCGCAGGTTTTCCAGGACGGTCAGGCTGGCGAACACCGCGCGTCCCTGTTCCACGTGCGCCAGTCCGAGCCGCGCTCTGGCTACCCGCGAATGTTTCGTGACATCAGTGTGTCCAATGTGGATTGCTCCGGACGCCGCCGGGATCACGCCGGACAGGGCTTCCAACAGGCTGGTCTTGCCCGCTCCGTTGGGGCCGACCAATGCGGTGATCTTGCCCGGTTCCAGTGTCAGTCCGACGTCGGCGATGACTGGGCCCGCGCCGCGCGCGACGGTCAGGTTCTCGATTCGCAGCGTGCTCACAGCATCTCCGTTTCGCCCAGGTAGGCCTTCAGAACCGCCGGATCCGCCAGCACTTCCGCCTGCGGGCCGCTCGCGAGCACCTCGCCGAAGTCGAGCACGGTCAGCGTGTCGCAGACCGACCGGACCAGGTCCAGGTCGTGTTCGATGATCAGCACCGAGACGCCGAACCGGGCCGGGACCTGCCGCAGGCGTTCGCCGAACGCGACATGTTCCTCGTGCGGGAGACCCGCCGCCGGTTCGTCGAGGAGCAGCACCTGGGGCTTGGCCATGAGGTGGCCGACGACTTCGACCAGCCGGCGCGCGCCCACGTCGACGCGGTCCAGCGGCGTCGCGGCCGGCGGGCACCCGAAGAACTCCAGTGCGGCAGCGACCTCGGCGGCGTCCGGGCGGCGGCGGGCGACGAAGCGGACGTAAGCCTCGATGGTCAGTCCCGCCGGGACTCGGTCTTGCTGGAAGGTTCGGCGCAGGCCGAAGCGGGCTCGTTGCGTCGGATTGCCGGTGAGCGGACGGTCGGCCAGTTCGACGGTTCCTTCCGCTTGCGGCAGGAAGCCGCTGATGGCGTCGACCAAAGTGGACTTTCCCGCGCCGTTCGGGCCGATGACGCCTAGGACTCCACCCTTCGGTACGGCCAAGTCCACTCCGGACAGTGCCTTCACTTGTCCGAAGGTGACACTCAGGCCCCGGACCACCAGTACCGGTTCGCCGGGCGGCAGTCGCGGCGGTTCTTCGCCCAGCGCAGTGATCTGAACCCCAGCGCTGGCCCTCGAGCGACGCCGCCACAGCTCGCGGATCGCGGTGCCGAGGTTGCCGCGTCCGGCCAGCGCCTGGATGCCCAGGAGACCGAAGATCACGTAACCCCAGTCTTGCGGGACTCCCCACCGCTTCAACAGCTCTGGTACGGCAACCCAGAGGACAGCACCGAACACTGCCATATCAATCAGGTGCGCACCGGACATGATCGCCAGCACGTACAACGCCAGTGACTGCAGCGGGGCGAAACTGGTCGGGAACGCGAACCCGACCTGTGCGGTCAGCAGGCCGCCGCTGATGCCGCCCAGAGTGGCGCTGACCGCGAAGGCCGACAGCTTGGCCGTACGAACGCTGGCACCTGCCGCCGCGGTACCGCGCTCGGAGAACGCCACCGCGGCCCAGCTGCTGCCCCACGGACCGCGCCGGAGGAAGTGCACGAGCAAGGCGCAGACGATCAGGACGATGATGCACATGAGGAAGTACGCGTTGTCGTCGGCCACAAAGGACGGACGGTCCACCGAGACGCCGTCCGTGGTGCCGGGGAACTGGATTTCCACCAGGGTGACGTCGGCGGCCGCGGCCAGGCCGAGAGTCACCACCGCCAGGTTGATCCCGCGCAGCCGCAGCGCGGGGAGTCCAATGAGGACACCGACGACACCGGCGGCGAGACCGCCCAGCAGCAGCCAGAAGAAGAATCCGCCGGGGGCACCGGCTTTGTTCAATGCGGAGACGACCCACGCGCCGATCGCGCCGAAGGTCAGCTGGCACAAGGAAATCATCCCGGCGCTGCCGGTGACGACGCCCAAGCCGAGCAAGGCGATCGCGGCTACGACGACGCTCACGCCGAGGTAGGCGAAGTAGCCGTTGAGACCGACGGTCAGGCCGATTCCGACCAGCACCGCGACCACCGCGACGACCAGTGGGGTTCCGAAGCGGGACACTGCGCCCCGGTCAGCGAGCTGCATCCCACACCTCCTTGCGCTGAGACCACACGAGCAGGCCGACGATGGCCAGGAACGGGACGAAATTCCGCACTACCGAAAACTGGTCGACCTGCGCGAGCGCACCCTGCAGCATGCCGAGCACCAGTCCGCCGACGACGGCGAGGTCCAGCCTGCGGAACCCGCCGAGCAGGGCCGCCGCGGCCGCGGGCACGACCAGCATGGACAGCGAGGTGGCGTCGTTCGACTGGGACGGGGCGACGATCACGATGATGACCGTGCTGATCAGCCCGGTGGCGCCCCACACGGCGGCACTGAGACGTTTCGCGGGGATACCTAACAGCTCAGCTGTCGTCGGGCGTTCCGACAAAGCACGCAGTGAGATACCAACGGGCGTCTTTGTCAGGATCAGCCGTGCGGCGAAGGCGATCACCACCGCCAGCACGACGGTCACGACCGTCACCTGGCTGATCACCACGCCGCCGACGGTGAACGCCGGGCCGGCCAGCAACGCCTGGAACGGCTGCGGTTTGTTGCCGAACAGGATGAACGACAACGAGATCAACAGCAGCAGCACCGCGACAGTGACCGCCGAACGGGTGCCGGTGCCTGCTTCGGCCAGCCACGTCGAGACGACCCAGCCGATCAGCACGCTCAGCACTCCGCCCAGCAGCACGCCGAGCACCACCGCCAGCCACTCCGGCAGTCCGCCGTGGACGGACAGCGCCACCCCGACGTAACTGCCGAACATGCCGGTCGCCGCCTGCGCGAAGTTGACGACCCGGACCAGCCGCGACATCAGCGTCAGGCACACCGCCAGCACCGCGTAAAGCCCGCCGGCGGCGAGCCCGGCCAGCGCTCCCTGCACCATTGCAGTCTCCTCTTTCCAGAGCGGATCGGGTCAGCGCCGCGGAATCCGCAGCCAGTCGGTACCGGCGATCTCCCACCGGTTCGTGCCCGTCGCGAGCTTCACCGGCCAGCCCGCGATGTTGTCGTGGTGCGTCTGCCCGGGGCCGAACACGTACGGCGTGCCGACCATCGGATCGGAGATCGGCTTCATTTCGCGCAGCGCCTTCGTCACCGATTCCCGCGTGATGTCGCCCGGCATGCCTTCCAGCACCTTCAGGAAGTACTTCGCCGCGAGATAGCCGCCCTGGCTGAACGAGGTCAGCGGAATGTTGTTGCGGGTCATGAGATCCCGCCACTCCTTGGTGCGCGGGCTCGACGGATCGGTGAACGGGTAGAACTCGGCGGGCACGTAAACGCCCTTGCCCGCGTCGGAAACCGCTTTCGCGTACTGTTCACTGTAGACACTCGTGAGCAGCAGCCAGGTCACGTCTTTCCAACCTTGTGCCTGCGCGGCTTTCAGCTGGCCGATCGAGTCGGGCTCCACCGGGTTCACTGTCACCGCTTTGCACCCGGCGGCACGCGCCTTCACGATGTAAGGCGTGTAGTCGGAACCGTTGTACGGCACGGTCGCGTCGACGTACTTCAGTTTCTTGCCGGTGATTTTCGACCATTCGTCAATGGCCGCGCGGTAGTATGGCAACGTGTTCCCGGCGATTTCCAGCAGTGCGCACATGTCTTCCAGGTGCAGCACTTCGGAGCCGTACAGCAGGGTCAGCGTCATGTCGTGGAACGGCCCGACGTTGGCCGGCCCGATGTTCGGGCTGGTGAAGCACGACGGGTCGACGCCGATGCCGGAGATGGAGAGGACTCTTTCCTGCTGGTAGTACTTGGCGTTGATCTGGCATTCGATGAGGCTCGACGAACCGACCAGCGCCACCGCCTGGTCGCCGCCCACGATTTCGCGGGCCGCGGCCGCCGCGGCGGCGGGGTCGCCCTTGTCGTCGATGGCGTGGTATTCGATCTTGCGCCCGTGCACGCCGCCCGCCGCGTTCGCCGCGTCGAAGACGGCCTTGGCGGCCTGGGAGGATTCCGGGAAGGTGGCGGGTCCGCTCAGCGCGTTGACCGAGCCGACCACGATCGGTCCGTTCGGATCGGCGGTGCCCGCGCAGCCCGCCGCGACCAGCGTGACGAGCACGGCCGACGCGAGCGCGGGCAGGAACTTTCTCATCATGGCTCGGCTTTCCGGTCCACAGTGACCAGAGGGGGAGGGGAGAGAGAACGGGGGCGGTGCCGGGGGAAGGACCGGCACCGCCGTGGCGCGGCAGGCTCAGTCGGTCGCCGCGGCGACCGGTGCGGAATCGACGATCTGCTCGAAGCTCGCGACCTTGTCGCCGTCGAACTTCCACACGTGCGCCACGCGAGCGGTGAAAGCCTTGCCGGACTTGCGGTTCGTGCCGGTGTAGGTGCCGAGCCCGACGATCGAGTCACCGGCGTCCAGCAGCGCGGAGAGGGAGAACTGGTAGCCGTCCCAGTCGCGGGCGATCGCCTCGAAGACGTTGCGCCGTACCTCGTCCGGCCCGGTGTAGGTGCCCGCGTAAGGGAATCCGGCGGCCTCGGTCCAGGTGGTCTCGGGGCCGATCGGCGCGAGCATGCCGTCGAGGTCGCCGCGGTCGCTCGCCTCGTAGTGCGCGGTGATCACGTCCAAATTGGACACGGGGGAACTCCTTAAACGGGCTGGACGTCGGGGTAGCTGATCGAGCCGAGCGGGTAGATGTGCCCGCCCGCGCGGGAGTGCTCGGACCGGCCGTCGCCGGTGATGCCGAGGAAAACGCCGGTGGTGCGCAGGTCGTAGCCGAGGTCGTGCAGCCACACGCTCGCCACCGCGATCCGGAACTCGCGGAAGCAGAACAGGTACAGGCCGTCGGCGAACTTCCAGACGGTCGACATGTCCACGTCGCCGTGCCCGCGCTGCACGCCCTCGACGCACTGCCAGCAGTAGCGTTCGGAGGAAAGGTAAACGTGCTCGTACAGGTGGTTCGGGCTGTAGCGGTAGACGTTGCGCTTGCCGATGAGGTCCCGCGACGGCCCGGGCACGTCGCCGGTCGGCTCGCCGCCGTCGGTGGTGCCGGCGTGGAAGGTCTGCGAAACCCGCGGCGTGCCTTCGATGTCCTCGTCGCCGATCACCGACCGGATGGTCATCGCGCGGTGCGTGGTGGTCGAGTAGACGATTGTGCGGGCCTCGCCTTCGACGCTCGTCAGCGGCAGATTCACGAAAAAGACGTCAGGACGCACGGCGACCGCGTCGTACGGGTCCTCGACGCCGTTGAGCGTGAGCCGTTCGCCGTCGAGGAACCGCAGCTCGAGCTTCGCGCCGTCATCGAGCGTGACGGTGAGCTCCTGCCCGGTGAGGTCCGCGTTGGGCAGCCGGTAGGTGTCGATCCCGGCGGCGAACTCGTCGTAGGTGCGCCATTCGTCTGGGGAAGGGTCGGACATGCCCATCATGCTCGCCGCGCCCCGGCCCGGGAGCGAACGTTCGTGCGCTGGCGGGCAACTGCCGGACGCTCGCGGTCAATACCAGCGGCTTCGGGGCGAAACGGCAACGGCGCCCCCGGTGATCGGGAGCGCCGTGGATGGTGTGGGAGCCGGGTCAGCCGCGGGCGCGGAGTTCGCTTGGCGACTGTGCGAAGGCCGCCCGGAACACCCGCGAAAAGTGCGCCGCGTCGACAAATCCCCACCGCGCCGCGATTGCCGCCACCGGACGGGCCGCCAGCAGCGGATCCCGCAGATCCCGGCGGCAATGCTCCAACCGCCGCTGCCGGATCCACCCAGCGACGGTCGTCCCCTGCTCCTGGAACAACCCGTGCAGATGCCGCGTCGAGATGTAATGCTCCGCGGCGATCTGCGCCGGACCGAGATCAGACCGCGAAAGATTGGCGTCGATGTAGCTGCGGATCCGCCGCATCAGGTCGTGGTGCGGGTCGGCCGCCGTGCGGTCCAGATCGAGTTCGGTGGCCAGCATCGTGGTCAGCAGGTCGACCGCGTTGTGGGCCAGCCGCACGCCCACCGGGCTCGTCAGCACGTCCAGATTCCCGCCCAGCTGCGCCAGGAACGGCACCACGACGTTGCCGACCCCTTCGCGCCCGGACATCCGCACCGCGGTGAGCTGACCAACGAGGTCGCGTGGCAGGTCAACCTGCTGCTGCGGGAACATCAGCACCAGCGTCCGAAAATTCTCTTCGAACACGAGAGAGTACGGCCGGTTCGTGTCGTACAGCGCGACGTCGCCGGGCCGCAGCACGGCTTCGCGGCCGTCCTGGGTGAGAATGCCGGTGCCGGCCAGCATGACGCTCAGCTTGTAGCAGGGCCGGTCGGCGCGGGCGATGAGTTCCGGCGTCCGCTCGACGGCGTGCGGGGACGCGGTGATCTCGGTGAGCGCGATCTCGCCCGCCTCGTGCGTGCGGAGCCTGCCGTGGAACCGGTCGCGGTGCTCGGTGCTCACCTGCAGCGGCACGAACGATCGCAGGACAGCGGACCGGAACTCCGTGAAGTCCTGCGCGACCGTGGTCGGCGTCTGCAAGATAGCCGTCATCATGTCACCTCTCCGTCGAAGTGCCGGTACCGCTGCGTGCCCGGGGAAGGGACCTGGCGCCCCTTCCCCGGACGGGACGCACCTTAGACCTGTTCGCCCAGTTTGAAACCCTGGTCGGCCCCGTCGGCGCGGGTGTAGGAGAACCCGTCCGCGCCGATGGTGACGTCCATTTCCTTCGTCTCGGTGCGTTCCTCGACCGGCTGGAGCTTCCCGTCCAGGTCGAGCACCCGCGAGGCCTCGGTGTACCAGCTCGGCACCACCGGATTGCCCCACCAGTCGCGGCGCTGGTTGTCGTGCACGTCCCAGCTGATCACCGGGTTGTCCGGGTCGCCGGTGTAATAGTCGTGGGTGTAGATCTCGATCCGGTGCCCGTCCGGGTCACGCACGTACAAATAGAACGCGTTCGACACGCCGTGGCGGCCGGGACCGCGCTCGATCTGGTCCGATTTCCGCACCGCGCCGAGGTGGTCGCAGATGTGCAGGATCTGGTGCCGCTCGTGCGTCGCGAACGCGATGTGGTGCAGGCGAGGGCCCGCGCCGCCGGTGAGCGCGACGTCGTGCACGGTCGGTTTGCGGAACATCCACGCCGCGTACACGGTGCCCTCGTCGTCCACGATGTCTTCCGACACCCGGAAGCCGAGGCCCTCGTAGTACTTCCGCGCGGCAGGGACGTCCGGCGTGTTCACGTTGAAGTGGTCCAGCCGCGACAGCGCGCCCGGGCCGTGCACGTCGTAGCGCTGGGTGAAGCGCTCCACGTGTTCGGCCTCGTAGAAGAACTCGATCGGGAAGCCGAGCGGGTCCAGCACGCGCACCGCTTCGCCGATGCCGCGCGTGGTTCCCGCCGGGACGCGGCGCACCTCGACGCCGAGTTCCCGGTAGTACGCCTCGGCGACGTCGAGCTCGCCCTCGCCGCGCACGCGATACGCGAGCACGGCCAGCGCCGGTTCCGCGCCCTTGCGCAGGATCAGCGAGTGGTGCAGGTATTCCTCGAACGCGCGCAGGTATATCGCCTGGTCGTCCTCGTATGTCACGACGAGACCGAGAACGTCCACATAGAACTCTCGCGACGCCTTCAGGTCGCTGACGATCAATTCCGCGTAGGCGCAGCGGATGACGTCCGGCGGGGTCGTGGTCATGCCTTGTCCTTCCCGGCCCCGAAGCGCGCCGTGTGCACGTCGCCGAGCGTGATGTGCACGGCCTGCTGTTCGGTGTAGAAGTCGATCGAGCGGTAGCCGCCTTCGTGGCCGAGGCCGGACGCCTTGACCCCGCCGAACGGCGTGCGCAGGTCGCGCACGTTGTGCGAGTTCAGCCAGACCATGCCGGCGTCGATGCTCTGCGCGAAGTTGTGCGCGCGGGTCAGGTCGGCGGTCCAGACGTAGGCGGCCAGGCCGTACTTGACGTTGTTGGCCAGCTCGAGAGCTTCTTCGTCGGTGTCGAACGGGGTGATCGCCACGACCGGGCCGAAGATCTCCTCCTGGAAGATCCGCGCGTCCGGCTTCACGTCGGCGAACACCGTCGGGGCCACGTAGTTGCCGGTGTCCAGGCCCTCCGGACGGCCGCCGCCCGCGAGCAGTTTCCCTTCCGTCTTGCCGATTTCGATGTAGCTCATCACCTTGTCGAAGTGCTCCGGGTGCACGAGCGCGCCGACCTCGGTGGCCGGGTCGTGCGGGTCGCCGACCACGATGTTGCGGGCGCGTTCGGCGTACCGGGCGCAGAACTCCTCGTAAATCGGGCGCTCGACGAGGATCCGGCTGCCCGCCGTGCAGCGTTCGCCGTTGAGCGAGAAGACGCCGAACAGCGTGGAGTCCAGCGCGGCCTCGAAGTCCGCGTCGGCGAACACGACGGCCGGGGACTTGCCGCCCAGCTCCATGGACATGCCCTTGAGCCCGGGCGCGCAGTTGCGGAAGATCGTTTCGCCGGTGGTGGTTTCGCCGGTGAACGAGATCAGCCGGACGTCCGGGTGCTTGACCAGCGCGTCGCCCGCTTCCTCGCCGAGGCCGTTGACGAGGTTGAACACCCCGTCCGGCACGCCCGCCTCGCGGAAGATGTCCGCCCACAGGCTCGCCGACAGCGGCGTGAACTCGGCGGGCTTGAGCACCACGGTGCAGCCGGACGCCAGCGCCGGCGCGAGCTTCCAGCTCTCCAGCATGAACGGCGTGTTCCACGGCGTGATCAGCCCGGCGACGCCGACCGGCTTGCGGTTGACGTAGTTGACCTGCTTGCCGGGGACCTTGTAGGTGTCGTCGGCCTGCGCGACGATCAGGTCGGCGAAGAAGCGGAAGTTCTCCGCCGCGCGCTGCGCCTGGCCGAGCGCCTGCTTGATCGGCAGGCCGGTGTCGAAGGTTTCCAGCTCGGCCAGCTGCTTGTCGCGGCTCTCCACGAGATCGGCGATCTTGTTGAGGATCCGGGCGCGCTGGCGCGGCAGCATCTTCGGCCACGGGCCGTGGTCGAACGCCTCCTTCGCCGCGGCGACGGCGAGGTCGATGTCCTCGGCCTTGCCCGCCGAAGCCGTCATGTACGGCTTGTTGGTGACCGGGTCGAGCACCTCGAAGGTCTCGCCCGAGACGCTGTCGGCCGGCGCTCCGCCGATGTAGTGGCGGATGTGCTCCGGCAGGTTCTCCGGAACGTAGTGCGCGGTCATGGTCACTTTCCTTCCACGGTGAAGCCGTCGACGGGCGAGAGGTACTGCTCGCCCTGGCGCATCAGTTCGGTGATCCGGGCGATGCCCGGTTCGGTCGGGGTGATCAGCGGCGGGCGCACGAAGCCCGACTTGATCAGGCCGCGCTGCTCCAGCACCCACTTGCCCGGCGCCGGGTTGGTCTCGACGAACAGCAGGTCGACCAGCGGGTGCAGGCCGTAGTGGATCTCGCGGGCGCGGTCGAAGTCGCCCTCGGTCCACGCGCGGTACATCTCGGCGCTGGCGGCCGGGGCGATGTTCGCGGTGGCGCTGACGAACCCGGTGCCGCCGAGGGAAAGCAGCGGCAGGCACAGCAGTTCGATGCCCGACCAGACGAGCAATTCCTTGCCGCACAAGTGAAGTACGCGGGAGAAGTGCTCGAAGTCCTTGGTGGTCTCCTTGATCCCGACGAAGTTGTCGAAATCGCGGAACAGCCGCGCGACCGTCTCCGGCGCGAGGTCGACCGACGTCCGGCTCGGCACGTTGTAGGCGACGATCGGCAGGTCCGGGAATTCCTTCGCGACCGTGGCGTACCAGCGGTAGAGCGCTTCCTGGGTGGGCCGCGCGTAGTACGGGGTGATGATCAGCGCGGCGTCGATGCCCGCGTCGCGTGCTTCGGAGGTCAGCTCGAGCGTCTCGTCGAGCTTCGCCGAACCGGTGCCGGGCATGAACGGCACCTTGTCGTCCACCGCCTTGGCGACCGTGCGGATCGTCTCCGCGCGCTCGGCCAGCGTCATCGCGCCGGGCTCGCCGGTGGAACCGCCGATCGAGACGCCGTGCGAACCGGACGCGAGCTGCCAGTTCACCAGGTTGGCCAGGCTGTCGTGGTCGACGGCGCCGTCGGCGGTGAACGGGGTCATCAGCGGCGCGATCGAGCCGGTGATGGCGTTCGGGGTACTGCGGAACCTCATGGGGTGGGGTCCTTCCTAGGGAGCTTCGGCGGGCGGGGCGGCCCGCCGGTCGAGGTAGGCGTCGAGGGTGGCGGTGCGGTGCCGGCGCGCGGCCAGTTCGAGTTCCAGCGGGTCGGCGTTCTGCTCGATCAGCACCAGCAGTTGTTCGTGTTCCTTGACCGATTCGTGGGCGCGGCCCGGGACGAAGCTGAACGTCGAATCGCGCAGCGACGCCAGCCGGTGCCAGCCGCGGTGCACGAGGTCGAGCACGTGCGGGTTCGGGCACGGTTCAAAGAGGACAGAGTGGAACTCTTGGTTCAGCTCGGTGAACCGGTGCGGTTCGAAGTTTTCCAGCGACAGGCGCATCTGCTCGTTGACCGCGCGTGCCCGTTCGATGTCCTCAGTGGACAGTTTCGGCGCGGACAGTGAGGTGGCGAAACCTTCCACCAACGCAAGCGTTTGCATGGTGTGCTCGTAGGCGGTCTCGTCGACCATCACCACCTGCGCGCCGACGTTCCGCTCGAACGTGACCAGCCCTTCGGCTTCGAGCAGCCGGATCGCCTCGCGCACCGGGACGACGCTGACGTCCAGTTCCTTGGCGATCTGCCCCAGCACCAGGCGATAGCCGGGACCGAAGGTCCGGTCCGCGATCCGGTCCTTGATCCAGCGGTACGCGCGCTGGGATTTGCTCTCGCCTGCTACGGGCGCCACTGGGCGTACCTGGCCTTCCAGTGCTCGTTCATCGGGTAGAGGCCGTCGACGCTTTCGCCGTTCGCGACCTGCTCCGCGATGAACGTTTCCTGGCGCTCCTGCTCGATCGCCGCGTCCGCGATCTTTTCCACCAGGTGCGGCGGAATCACCAGGACGCCGTCGGAATCGCCGACAATCACGTCGCCCGGCTGAACGGTCGCGCCGCCGCACGCGATGGTGATGTCGACGTCCCACGGAACGTGGCGGCGACCGAGTACGGCCGGGTGCGGGCCGGAGTGGTAAGTCGGAATGTCCAGCGCTGCCACCGCCGCCAGGTCACGAACGCCGCCGTCGGTGACGATGCCCGCCGCGCCGCGAACCTGCGCGCGCAGGGCGAGGATGTCGCCGATCGTGCCGGTTCCCTTTTCGCCGCGGGCTTCCATCACCAGGACGTCGCCGGGGTTGAGGGAATCGATGGCGCGTTTCTGGGCGTTGAAGCCGCCGCCGTGGGATTTGAAGAGGTCCTCGCGGAAGGGGACGTAACGAAGCGTCCTCGCGCGGCCGATGAGTTTCGTGTCCGGACGGGTCGAGCCGAGGCCGTCGATGGAGACGTGGTTGTAGCCGTTTTTGCGCAGCTGGGCGGAAAGCGTTGCCGTGCCTACGCTGGTGAGCTTGGTCTTGAGTTCCTCGGTGAGCACGAATTCCGCCGGGAGCCCCGCGGATTCCCGGTCGCCGTAAGCCTGTTCGCGCTGGTTGTCGTCGATTTTGGGCTGAGCACTGAACTCCGGCAGTGGTGTGGTGCCCTCCATGACCGGCGTGACCAGCCGCCCGGTGGTGAGGTCGCCATGGCTGACCTCGACCTCGACCGTGTCGCCCGGCTGCACCACGGACGATCCCGCCGGAGTCCCGGTGAGGATGACGTCGCCGGGTTCGAGGGTGCTGAGCTGGGAGAGGTCGGCGACGAGCGTGCCGAAGTCGAAAATGAGGTCCTCGGTGGTGTCGTCCTGGACGAGCTCGCCGTTGACCCAGGTGCGGACGTGAAGATTTTTGGGGTCGACCTCCGCGGCCGGGATGGTCGCCGGACCGAGCGGGGTGAACCCGTCGCCGCCCTTGGAACGGAGGTTGGACCCGCCGTCGGCGTGCCGCAGATCGTATACGCCAAAGTCGTTGGCGGCGGTGACGCTCTCGACGCAGCCCCAGCCTTCATCCGGACTGACGCGGCGGGCCTGCTTGCCGATGATCAAGGCGATCTCGCCCTCGAAGGCAAGGAGTTCGGTGCCCGCGGGGCGCTCGATCGGGGTGCCGGAGGCGCTGATGGAGGTGACGGGTTTGACGAAGTAGGAGGGCTTCGCCGGGGTCCTGCCGCGCTGCTTCGCACGGGACGGGTAGTTCAAATGAAGCGCAATGACCTTGCCCGGCCGCTCCGGCGGGGTGGTGCTCGATACGGGACTCATGGGGGTTGACCTGCCCGGATGTCGTCGGGAGAGGAAGATATCTCAAAAGATATACGATCCTGGCGGGTTGGGGCAAGGGGTCGCTTCTGGGCTTGCCTGGTGACGCCCGCGGGCGTGTCCCCGGGTATCCCCGCTGGTCAGGCGTGTTTATTCAGCGCTGACTGTTTGCGACCTGCTGACAATCCCTTGCTTCGGCCACTACAGTGACGGCGCGAGCACGCACAGTTGTGCGGGCAGGGGGTGAAGATGGCGGGTCACTCTGACGCGTCCAACGTCGTCCAGGCGCTAGTACGCATCGACGACGTGCCGGAGCGGTTGCCGGAGCTGGTGTTCGTGCTGGTCATCCTAGGTCCAGAGGGGCAGCCGGGCAGGCTTGAAGTCCGTCGCACCACGAGGAACGAGTCAGCGGTCGCGGCCTATTCGTCGATCGATCGGCTGGTCGATGCCTGCGGGAGCGGACAGCCGTGGGCGCAAGTCGCTCGCGACCGGTTGCTCGAAGCATGCCGCGAGCTGGGAATCGGCATCGTGGCATTCGATGCCGTGCTCGACCTCGTACCGCGGTATCCCGAGATCGACAGCCGGGATCAGCCTCCGCTGGAGCCGGTCCAGCCGCTGGACGACCAGGACGGCTTCCTCTACGTGCCTTCGAGGCCGGTCCGGGCCGGCCAGCAGATCGTGGAACTGGAACTGCAGCCGGCTCGCAACGGCAGGCCAGTGCTCCTGGCCTACACCTCGCCGGAGCTGCTGGCCGCGGGGTGCGGACCGTATCAACCCTGGGTCGCGATCAACGGCGACGAGCTCGAAGCCGTCGCGGACGAGGCGGGAGCGCACGGGGTATTGCTCAACCCCGTGCTCGCCGAAGAGTCCCGGCACGCCGCTCCCGTGCGCGATTGGACGTCTCGGCCCGCGATCGGAGGGGAGTAGCCATGTCCGCGCCCTATGGGGACACGACCGGTTACAGCTTCACCGAAGGAGCGCTCAAGAGCATTGCCGGCCAGTTGCGCGATGCTGAGAAGGCACTCGACGGCGTCACGTCGAACGTCGTGCGCGGCGTCGACGCGGGTGCGTCGTCCGCGATCGTCGGGACCGTGCTGGACGACCTGGTGAAGATGGGCGTCGGCGCGGCTGGCGCGGCCGGTGGTGCGGCGGAGAAGGTGCACGCCGCCAACGGTGCCTACGACGACATCGAAAACACCCACGCCGGGCAGCTCAAGCTCAATGACAAACACGCCGACGACCCTGATAGACAGAGGGAAACGCACGTCCACGGCTGAGAGGGGCAGCATGGGGCAAGCGCTCAACACCACGGTGAACGGCTCGTCCGGCACCTGCGTCGCTGCCGCGGACTGGCTGCACACCGTCGCCGAGGCAGGACATCGGGCCGCCGGGAACGTCCGTGCCGCACGCAGCGGTGCCGAGGCGGGCTGGCACGGGCCTTCGAGCCAGGCGTTCCAGGAATCGATCGCCAACATCGACGTCGCCGCAGACGACATGGCGAACTGGGCCGCGACTGCCGAGCGCGGCCTCCGGGAGTTCGCGTCGTCGCTGGACGCGGTGACAGCCCGGATGAACGAAGCGCTCGCCCAAGCGCACGCAGGCGGGTTGCGGGTCGACGGCCCGTTCATCGTCGAGCCCGATCCGATTCCCGCGAACAAGCCCGGCACTCCGGTCGAGGTGTGCACCGCCGGTGGCGCGACCCGGGCGGTCGGCATTTACCAGGGCGACATCAAGCAGTACAACACCCTTGTCTTTCAGTACAACGGCAAAGTCGCCGCCTACAACGAGTGCAAAGCGATCGTCGATGCGGCACGGACTGCCGAAGGCAATGCGCACCAAGCGCTCCAGCACGCCCTTCAGCCGCCGTCGGGACGGCTCGACATCGACGCCTACGTGGTGGGGACAACCACCATCGCCCGGGTCAACGGCTACATCAGTTCGTTCGAAAACCCGCGCAAGGAAGCGCTGCTCAACGCCCAGCGTTCCGCGGCCAGCGCGCAGTTCTTCGATGATTGGGCGCACGGCACGCGTGTCAGCCTGACCGCACTCAACAAAGAGGACCTCGCGTGGGCGGCCGGCAAGGCGCGGGACAACAAGGCCGCGTACGAGACACGGGCGCGGCAGTTTCAGCAGTATGTCGACAAAGTTCCGGAGCAAGTCCGCGACTGGATCGCGAAGTATCCGGGGAAGGAAAGTCTTCATGTTCTCCCGGAAGATGCGAGCATGGGCCTGAAGGCCGGACAGAAGCTTCTCAAGGGAATGCCTTACGTCGGCAGCGCACTGACTGTGGTAAACGAGTCGATCGGAGCAGCTACCGGTGAACAGTCCTGGGGCAAAGCTGTCGCGGACTCCGGCGGATTGATTGTCGGGGGCGCGGCAGGAGCGGCACTCGCGAGCGCGGGAGCCGGTGCCGTCTTCGGTTCGCCTCTGGGGCCGGTCGGGTCTTTCGTCGTCGGCACAGCTGGCGGAATCGCAGGTGCTATCGGCGGTCAAGCTGTCGCCGACTGGCTCGTGCCGAAATAAGCAGGAAGTCGCATACATGGCAGAAGCATTGACTCCAGGCGGGCCGGACGGTCTTCCTCCGCGGCCGGACCCGCGGACCGGAGAACCCTTTCCGCCGCACGGGCTGAGCTACTTCGGGGGAGGGCAGCGGTCGCCGGACGCCGACCCGACGCGGGAGAACCGCCCCTCTTTTCGGCCGGAGCCTCCGCCCGGGAAGGGGCCTGTGCTGGCTTGGCATCGGGAAAACCGACGCGGGAAGATCATGAGCGCCGTCGTCGGACTGGCGTTGATGCTCGCGTTGGTCGCCGGTGTTTCCCTGGTTCGCGGTCAGGGGCTGAGCGCGTTCACGTACTGGCAGATCTGGGTCGTCGTCGCGGTATTCACCTTCCTGATGACCAGTCCGTTCACGTATTTGACCTACGCCGCGGGCGCTGACTGGCTCCTGGTGGAACGCTCGAGGTGGGGAATCAAGAAACGAGTCTGGCTGGACCTGTACAACCTGACCAAGATCGACGCGTCCTACGGGGGGACAACCTTCCACCTCTGGCTATACAACAGAGAGGGCGGGTTTTCCCGCAGCTCGCATGAGCTGCAGTTGGATCGGCGAATCTGGGATCTCGTGTACAACGGCATCCTGCACTCGGTCGCGAACGGGGCCCAGGTCAGCAATCAAGCGATCGGCATCTTGCAGCTAGGCAAAACGCCAGCGCTGAAGATGCGGGACGCGGAGCACCCTGACCGGTGACGTGGGACTTTCCTCGACGGCGGACGGTTCCCGACACGAAAGCCCCGGCTCGCCCGGACGCGGCGCATCGTCAGCCAAACGCCCAGGCGAGCCCGCCGCGCCTGCTCTAAGCCCCCCACCTCGCCAACGGAAGCGCCGGAACCCGGTGCCCCCGATGCCCGGTCATCTCCTCATTCGCCACCAGTGCGTTCAACACCGCCTCTTCCACCGCCTGCACCACCGCCTCGAAGAACGGGTCGATCGCACCCCACGGCACGAATCGCATGCTCTCGTAAGGTTCGTCGTCCGGCCGGGGGAAATGGCTGGTCAGCGCGCCCGCGTTGGCTGTGCTGAACGCCAGGAACAGATCGCCCGAGAAGTGCGACCCGGTGGTTCCGGTACGTGCCAGCCCCAACGGCACGCGACGGGCCAGCGCAGTGCACTGACCAGGCAACAGAGGCGCATCCGTCCCGATCACCACGATCACCGAACCGGCACCGGCAGGGGCGAGCCAGCTGGTGTCGGCCATGGGGTTGTCGTCAGCGAGTTCCGCGCCCAGATGCGACCCGGCCACCGTCAGCTCCGGGCGGCTGCCGAAGTTTGCCTGCACCAGGGCTCCGACGGTGTAGCTGTCCGATCCATGCGCGACAACCCGTGACGAAGTGCCGGTCCCGCCCTTGAAGCCGTAGCAGGTCATGCCGGTGCCACCGCCTACCGAGCCCTCCGCGATGGGGCCGGTGGTGGCCGCGTCGATGGCGGCTACTGCGTGGTCGGTCCGGATGGTCGGGGCGTTGACGTCGTTGAGATACCCGTCCCACGTCTCCGCGACCACGGGCAGCAGCCACTCCGCCGCGGCGTCCGGGCGTTCGCGGACTACCCAGTCGATCGTTCCCCGGTGACACTGCCCGACGGAGTGAGTGCTGGTGATCAGCACCGGCAGGGTCAGCGAACCCGTCTCGGCCAGCCAGGCGCGGCCGGTCATTTCTCCGTTGCCGTTCAACGAAAAGGTGCCCGCGGAGCACGGCACGTCGAACTGGGAACGGCCGCGCGGCAGGATCGCGGTGACCCCGGTCCGCACCGAATCTCCTTCGACCAGGGTGGTGTATCCGACCTCGACGCCTGGGATGTCAGTGATCGCGTTGTGCGGGCCGGGCTTGCCGCCGAGGGCCAGTCCTAGGTCGCGGGCGCGGGTCATGCGGGGTCCTCCAGGGAGCATCGGGTCGAAACGCGGGCATAAGACAAGACCGCGGTCTCGGCGACGGATCGGTCGAGCGGCGGGACGGCTTGGGTCAGGTGCAGGCCGTAGCCGTCTTCGAGGGTGACGAGGTTGCGGGCGATGGTGACCGGGTCGTCGGTCAGGTCGAAAATCCCGGTCGCGGCACCGGCTTCCAGGATGCCGACGTAACCGCGCACCTGGCGTTCGTACAGGGCGATGTGCCGCGCGGCGTAGGCCGGTTCGCGGCGGGCGATGGTGCCCAGTTCGTACAGCAGCACGCACAGTTCGTCGTTCTTGCCGTTGGGCAGTCCGCTGCCGATCATCGCGCGCAGCCGGGCGCGTGGGTCGGCCTCGGCGGCGACGGCGGCTTCGCGCGCTACACAGAAGCGTTCGACGGCCTCCTGCTGCACGTCTTCGAGCAGGTCGCTCAGGGAAGGGTAGTAGTACAACAGGGAACCCGGCGACATGCCGGCGTGGTCCGCGACGTCGCGCAGCTTCAGGTTCAGCACGCCGCGTTCGACGACCGTGTGCCGCGCCGCGGCCACCAGTTCCGCCCGCCGCTCGGGGGCCTTGCTCGGTCTTGCCATGCCTTGATTCTTTGAACAAATCTCGAAAAATGCAACCCCCGATCCGGATCGAGACCGCTGAAGTCTTGACGTAGCGGGCGTGAGGGCCTTAGCTGAACGCCCGGCTGGTTATTTGAGTTCCATTCAAACAACGTACTTGAGCAACGACTTGATGGAGGCCAGCGTTGTCCACCCCCGTCTTGCGCCGCGGGTTGCGCACCCTCGGCATGCTGCTGATCACGCTTTCCGCGATCAGCCCGGCGTCCTCGGTGTTCGTCATCGCACCGGGCGTCCTCACCGGCGCCGGATCGGGCGCCTTCTACGCCTTCCTCGCCGCCGCCGTGGTCGGCGTGTTCATGGCCTTCGTGTACGCCGAACTGGGCTCGGCCTTCCCGAGCGCGGGCGGCGAGTACACGATCGCCGCCCGCACGCTGGGCAAACTGCCCGGATTCATGGTGCTGGGCATCATGATCGTGACGCAGGTGCTGATCGTCGCGGTGATCGCGCTCGGCGTCGGCACCTACCTGAGCGTGGTGCTGCCCGGCGTCTCGCCCGCGGTCGTGGCGTCGGTGACCTGCGTGCTCGCCGCCGTCGTCGCGGTGTTCGACATCAAGCTGAACGCCTGGGTCACCGGCGTTTTCCTCGCGGTGGAGCTGCTGGCGCTGGCCGTGGTCGCGGTGCTCGGGCTGGTCAAGCCGGCCCGTCCGTTCACCGACCTGCTCGCGCATCCGGTCGCCCCGGGCGGCGGTCCGGCGACGATCAGCGCGGTGATGATCGCTACGGCGATCGCGATCTTCGCCTACAACGGCTACGGCTCGGCTGTCTACTTCGGAGAGGAAACCAAGGACGCCGGACGCGGGGTGGCGCGCGCTGTCCTCATGGGACTCGGGGTCACCGTGCTGGCCGAGCTGATCCCGGTCACCGCGGTGCTGATGGGCGCACCGGATCTCGGCACATTGTTCAGCTCTCCCAACATGTTGTCGTACTTCGTGCAGTCCCGCGGCGGCAGCACGCTCGACACCGTGCTGAGCCTCGCGGTCGCGCTCGCCATCATCAACGCGGTCCTCGCGATCGTGCTGATCAGCTCCCGGCTGGTGTTCAGCAGCGGCCGCGACCGCGCGTGGCCGAAGGCGATGAACCGCGCGCTCGCCGCTGTGCACCCGAAGTTCGGCACTCCGTGGGTCGCGACGCTGGCGACCGGTTTCATCGCCGCCGCACTGTGCTTTGTGGACCCGCAGATCCTGACCGTCGTGACCAGCACGTCGATCGTCGTCGTGTACGCGGCGCTGTGCCTCGGCGCCATCCTGGGCCGCCGCTCCGGAGCGACGGCGGGGGCGAAGTACCGGATGCCCGGATTCCCGATCGCGCCGGTGGTCGCGCTGGTCGCACTGGCATTCGTGCTGTACGTGAACGCTACCGACCCGGTGATCGGACGGCCGAGTCTCATCGTCACCGCGGCGATCGCGTTGCTGGCCTTGGGGTACTACCTCGTGGTGCTGCGCCGCCGCGGCGGTTGGCAGTTGAGCGAAGCGGTGGAGGAAGAAGAGGACGCGCCCGCGCCGGTGCGGGAGAACTCGTAAGCCGCGGCTGGACCGTCCACTTGAGACCGTGGACGGTCCGGTTGTCGTCCCGCATCGGGTCCGGGATGATGCCCGGGTGCGGGTTTCAGTGCTGGACACATCGCCGATCGTCGCGGGTTCGACCGCACGTGAGGCGCTGCAGCGCACGCTCGACCTGGCCGAACTGGCCGACGAGTTGGGATATCACCGCTACTGGTTGCCCGAACACCACAGCATGCGTGGAGTCGCGAGCGCCGCGCCTGCCGTGGCAGCGGCCCGCATCGCGGATGCCACGAAGAGGATCCGCGTCGGCGCGGGCGGCGTTCTGCTGCTCAACCACCCGCCGCTCGTCGTCGCCGAACAGTTCGGCACGCTCGCCGCGTTCCACCCCGGCCGGATCGACCTCGGGCTCGGCCGCGCGCTCGGCGGCCCGCAACGGGTGGCGGACGCGCTGAATCCCGGCCCGGCGAAAAGCTTTCCCGGCCGCGTCAGGGAATTGCTGGAGTATTTCGCCGACGCCGAGCAGCCGCTGCGCGCCACTCCCGCACAAGGCAACGTGCCGGACGTCTGGCTGCTCGGCTCAAGCACGGCAAGCGCTCACCTTGCCGCCGAACTAGGCCTGCCGTACGCGTTCGCCTACCATCTCCGTCCCGCTGAAGCTGCTGCCGCGACGCGAAGCTATCGCGAGAACTTCCGCCCCGGCCTCATCGCCGAACCGTCCATTGTGGTCAGTGTCGCGGTGGTCGCCGCCGCGACCGAGGAGCACGCGGAATGGCTCGCCAGGTCCATTCGGGCTAAGGCATTGAGCCGTTCGCGCGGCGAGCGGATCTTGTTGCCCCGACCGGAAGACGCGGTGGTCGATCCGGCGATCGGCCCCGGTCCGGTGCTGGCCGGAGCCCCGGCGGCACTGCGGAATTCGTTGCGCACAGTCATCGCCGACACCGGCGCGGACGAGCTGATGGTCACCACCCCGATCCACGACCACGCGGAGCGGAAACGGTCCTATGTGCTGGTCCGGGAGATCTCGGACGCGCTGTCCGCGCAAGTTTGATCCTTTTTGTCCGGTTAATCGGCTAGGCCGCACGGGGTTTCCCCAACGTTCAACCTGGCGCGGGTTCGCATGTCACTTGTCGTGCCTAAGTTCCTCACGGCTTCGGAAAGTGGGGATTCATGGGAACCAGCGACGCGGTGCGAGCCCGCGCGATCACCAAGTGTTTCGGCGACGTGCTCGCGCTCGACGGTGTCGATCTCGACGTCGCGCACGGCGAGATCCACGGGCTCGTCGGCCCGAACGGCGCGGGCAAGACCACGCTGCTCGGCCTGCTGCTCGGACTCGCGGTCGCGGACGAAGGCGAACTCGAGATCCTCGGCCGCCCGGTCGGCCGCGCGCTCGCCACCCCGGACGGCATCTCCGGGTTCGTGGACGGGCCGGGGCTGTACCCGTCGCTCACCGCGCGGCAGAACCTCGCCGCGCTGGCCTCGCTGCGCGGCCAGACCGTCGACCTCGACGACCTCCTCGCGCAGGTCGGGCTCACCGACGTCGCCGACGACCGGGCGCGCGGCTTCTCCCTCGGCATGCGCCAGCGCCTCGGTCTCGCCGCCGCGCTGCTGACCAAACCGCGGCTGCTGATCCTCGACGAGCCCGCCAACGGCCTCGACCCGGCAGGCAAGAAACACGTGCACGGCGTGCTCACCCGGCTCGCCGACGAGGGCACCGCGGTCGTGCTGTCGAGCCACCGGATGGACGACCTCGAAGCGCTCTGCTCGGAAGTCACCATCCTGTCCGCCGGCCGCGTCGTTTTCACCGGCCCGCTGGCGAAACTGTCCGCCGAGGACCGCGAACTGGCCTACCGCCTGGTCACCTCGGACCAGAAGGCCGCGCGCGAGATCGCCGAGAACGTGCCCGGACTGCGGATCGACGACACCCAGACCCCGCGCGGACAGGCCGACGTCCTAGTGGTGCGCGGCCTGGTGCCCGCGCTGGACGACCTGGTCGCGCGCGTCGTCGGCAAGGGCATCGGCGTACGGGAACTGGCTCCGGTCGTCTCGCCGCTGGAGGCCGCGTTCCTGGAGTTGACGGAACAGGGGGAGAAGCGATGACTGTCCTCGACGCACCTGTCGAGCAGCAAGCCTCGGTCGGACTGGGCCGCGGTTACCGGTTCGAACTGGTGAAGCTGTTGTCGCAGTGGCGGATCCGGGTGCTGCTGCTCGCCTGCTGGCTCGCGCCCGCGGTGTTCGTCGCCGCGGTCAGCCAGCAAAGCGACCTGCCGGTGGACACCCTGTTCGGCCGCCTGATGAACGCCACCGGCTGGGCCGGGCCGCTCGTCCTGCTCGGATTCGCCGGCAGTTACGCGCTTCCGCTGCTGACCTCCCTGGTCGCCGGGGACGTCTTCGCCGCCGAAGACCGGCTCGGCACCTGGCGGCACCTGCTGGTGTCGATGCGGTCGTACCGGCGGATTTTCGTCTCGAAAGCACTCGCCAGCCTCACCGTGATCCTGTTGCTGGTCCTCGGCTTGGCGGTGTCCAGCACGGTCGGCGGTCTCGTCGCGGTCGGCGGACAGCCGCTCACCGGACTCGACGGACACCTGCTGTCCTCGGGCGACGCGGCGGTGAAGGTCGCGCTCGCCTGGGTCTGCGTGCTCGCCCCGACCCTCGCCCTGGCGGGGATCGGCCTCCTCGGCTCTGTCGCATTAGGACGGTCGCCGATGGGCTTGCTGCTGCCCGCGGTGGTCGCGCTCGTCATGGCGGTGGCGCAGCTGCTGCCGCTGCCGGTCGTCGTGCGGCTCGCGCTGCCGACGTACGCGTTCATCTCGTGGAACGGCCTCTTCACCGACCCGGTACAGCTCGGCCCGCTGTTGATCGGCGTCGGAGTGAGCCTGGTCTGGGCAGCGGTCTCGACTGCGCTGGCCTACGCGCTGTTCGTGAGACGCGACTTCACCGATCTGACATACGACGGTGTGGGTCGTCGCGTACTAACCGCGGGCTTGCTGCCGCTGGCCGGGCTCATCGGCGTCACGGTGGCAGTCGTCGCGGTCGCGACGCCGGCGTCGGGTTCGGGCATTGACCAGGCAAAACTGCAGCAGTCGCTGTCCACCGAGTTCGCGCATCTCTACCGGATCCAGGCCGCTCAGCTGCACCGCCCGGACGTCACGGAGGAGCAGCTCGGCGCGAGCACGGAATGCACCAAGGGCGGCGGCCTCGTCGAGGCCGAAGGCCCGGGCAACGACTGGCGCTGCGTCGTCACCTGGCATCTCCCTGGCATCTCAGCGACCGGGCAGGCGATCTACCAGCTCGATGTCACCTCGGACGGGCGGTACGTCGCCGACGGCGACGGACCGAAGGAAGTGAACGGCTACTTCCAGGTGCGGATCCCGCAGGGGGACCAGCCGAACCCGCTGTGGCAGTTCGACGGCAACGTCGAGCTGCTCTCCTCCACGAAGGGATGAGGACATGCAAGTAACGCGCCGTCGCAGGCGTGGCGGGAAGAAAGAGTTCCGCAGATCCCGCAAAATGCGCTTCGTCACGGCAGGGGCGACCGCGGTCGCTCTCGTCGCCACGGGCTCGGGCATCGGCCTCGCCTCCACCAAGCAGTTCGGCACCGACCAGGTCGGCCAGGAAACCGAGAACGGCCTGACCATCTCCAGCGACCAGTACCTCAAGCCGATCGGCGAGCGGCTGGTCCTGCCGAACGGCAAGATCATGTCCTCGACGGTCAGCCCGGACGGCAGCCACCTCGCCGCGCTGACCACCGACGGCGGCATCGCGCTGACCATCGTCGACCTGAAGTCCTGGAAGGTCCAGCAGCTCGTCGGCAAGGACAAGAAGGCCGACCTGCAACTGCCGGGCAACGACGTCGGCCAGGAAGGCCCGTCGTACTCGCCGGACGGCAAAACGCTGTGGCTGGGCCAGATCGACGGCTACCGCAAGTTCACCGTGAACCCGGACGGCACCGTCGCCAACCCCACGTGGGTCCCGATCCCGGCCGACGGCTCCAAGCATTCCCTCGCCGCGGGCGCGCTCTTCTCCGCGGACGGGTCCACTGTGTACTCCGCGGTGAACGGCCAGAACCGGGTCGTCGCGATCGACGCGGCCAGCGGACAGATCAAGCAGAGCTGGACCGTCGGCAACGCGCCGCGTGCACTGGTGCGGATCGGCAACCGGATCTACGTCAGCAACGAGGGCGGCCGCGCGGCCAAACCGGGCGACACCACGATCAACTCGTACGGCACCGACATCGTCGCCGACCCGAAGACCGGGGCCGCGACCACCGGCACGGTCAGCGTGATCGACCTGGCGAACCCGTCCGCTCCGGTCAAGAGCATCGACGTCGGCCTGCACCCGACCGCGTTGCGCGCCAAGAACAACACCCTGTTCGTGGCGAACACCGGCGGCGACAGCATTTCGGTGATCGACGCCCAGCGCAACGTCGTGGTGCAGACCATCGCGACGCAGCCGTGGCCGGAAGCGCAGGTCGGGTACGAGCCGACCGACATCGCGCTCACCGACGACGGCCACCTGCTGGTGACCCTCGGCCGGGCCAACGCGGTCGCGGTCTATCGCTACTGGTTCCCGCAGGCCCCGGCCGCCTTCATCGGACTGCTGCCGACGGACTACTTCCCGTCTGGTATCTCAGCGTCGGGCAACAACATCCTGGTCGCCAACACCCGCGGCATCGACGCCCGCCGCCCGACCACCGCGGCCGGGCACGCCACGCACGACACCACGTCGAGCCTGCAGCGGTTCACCCTGCCGACCGACTGGCAGACCTGGACGCAGACGCGTCAGGTGTTCAAGCAGAACGGCTGGACGCCGGGTTCGGTGCAGACGGGCAACCGCAACGTCAAGCCGGTCCCGGTGCCCCGCCGGCTCGGCGACCCGTCGACGATCAAGCACGTCTTCCTGCTGGTGAAGGAAAACCGGACCTACGACCAGCTCTTCGGCGACATGAAGAAGGGCAACGGCGACCCGGCGCTCGCGCAGTTCGGCCAGGCGGTCACGCCGAACCAGCACGCGCTGGCCACCCAGTTCGGCTTGTACGACAACACTTACGACATCGGCACCAACTCGGCCGAGGGCCACAACTGGCTGATGCAGGCCGACAACCCGGAGTACACCGAGTCGTCGGCAGGCGAGTACAAGCGCAGCTACGACACCGAGGACGACGCGCTGGGCCACCAGCGCAGCGGCTTCCTGTGGACCGGGGCGCAGGCGGCGGGCAAGACCGTGCGCGACTTCGGCGAGTTCCACCAGTTCCTGACCAAGCCCGCGGACGCGAGCTGGCAGAACCTGTACTGCGACTCGAAGAACATGGCCGCGACCGGCGAGCCGACCGCGTACCCGCTGGTCTCGTCGTCGCCGATCCCGTCGCTGAACAGCGTTTCGGTGCCGGGCTTCCCGAAGTTCGACACCGCGGTGCCGGACCAGTACCGGTACGAGATCTGGAAGAACGACTTCGAGAAGAACGGCCCGGCGGACCTCAACATGTTCTGGCTGTCGAGCGACCACACCGGCGGGCCGCCGAGCCCGGCCGCGCAGGTCGCCGACAACGACCTGGCCGTCGGCAAGATCGTCGACAAGATCTCGCACAGCCAGTACTGGAAGGACTCGGCGATCTTCGTGGTCGAGGACGACTCCCAGGCCGGGCTGGACCACGTCGACGGGCACCGGGCCCCGGTCCAGATCATCAGCCCGTACGCGCAGCGCGGCGTGACCGACAGCCGGTACTACTCGCAGATCACCATGATCCGCACCATCGAGCAGATCCTCGGGATCCACCCGATGAACCAGAAGGACAGCGCGGCCACCCCGATGGCGACCGCGTTCACGCCGAAGCCGGACAACACGCCGTTCACCGCGGTGCCGAACCAGACGTCGCTGACCGCGGGCCTGAAGACCCCGCCGTCGTGCGGCACGGACAACGTCCCGACGGCCTCCACCGCGGCGGCGTCGGCGGCGGTGCCCGCGGACAAGCAGCAGCTGGCTCAGCAGTGGCAGCAATGGCAGTCCCAGCAGAAGCTGACCGGCCCGAACGCCACGGCGGACTACGCCAACCCCGCGCAGATGGACCACTTCACGTGGTACCAGGTGCACGGATGGACCCAGCCGTATCCGGGCGAGGACAAGATCTTCGCCCCGGACCAGGTGCCGGGCGCGTTCATCCCGTCGGCCGATTCGGACGGCTGATCCGTTAACCGGCAAGGGAAAGCCCCTGCCCGCCGTTGAGCGGGCAGGGGCTTTTCAGTGACCTGCGATCACCAGCCGATCGGCATCCGGCGCGGGCCGCGCACCGGCATGTCGACCTTCCACTCGATCTCTCCGGCGATCCGCAGCCCCGGCAGCTTGGTCAGCAGCGCGCGGAGGCCTTCCTGGAGTTCGACCCTGGCGAGGTTCGCGCCGAGGCAGTGGTGCACGCCGTGCCCGAAAGCCAGGTGCGAGTTCGCCTTCCGGTCGAAGCGCAGCACGTCGGGATTTTCGAACCGCCGGGGATCCCGGTTGGCCGAGGCGAAGTCGGTCACCACGGGCTCCCCCGCGCGCACCAGCGAACCGCCCACCTCGACGTCCTCCGTCGCGTAACGGGGAAAGCCCTCCCAATGGCTCAGCGGGACGAACCGCAGGAGTTCCTCGGCCGCGGCGGGCAACAGGCTGAGATCGGCCCGCAGCTCGGCCAGCCGCTCGGGGCGCTCCAGGAGGACGAAGACCGAGCTGGCGATCAGGGACGCGGAGGTTTCGTGGCCGGCCACCAGAAGCCCGTCGCACAAATCGATCAGCTCCGCCTCGGAGAGCCGGTCGTGCTCGTGGCGGGCCTCGACCAGCGCGGTCATCAGGTCGTCGGCGGGCTCCGCGCGCCGGGCGGCGATCAGCCCGCGCATGTACTCCTGGAGTTCCGCCTCGTTGGCCTCGTACTCCTCGGCAGTGGTCTCGCTCGTGGACAGGATCCCGTCGCTCCAGACCCGGAACTTGGGCCAGTCGGCCATGGGCACCCCGAGCAGCTCGCAGATCACCGACACCGGCAGCGGCAACGAGAAATTCTCCACCAGGTCCGCCGGCCCGCCGCCGGCCGCCATCGCGTCCACGAGGTCCTCAGCCAGCTGCCGGACCCGCCCGCGCAACCGCTGCACCCGGTTCTGGGTGAAGGCTTGGGCCACCAGCTTGCGCAGCCGGCTGTGTTCCGGCGGGTCCATCATGACGATCCCGCCGTCGAGCTTGTGCGGCGTCATCCTCGGCACGTCGGCATCGGCGGCCATGGCCCGGCTGAACCGCCGGTCGCCGAACACCATGCGAACGTCGTCGTAGCGAGTGGCCAGCCACGCCGGCTCGCCGTAGAGCAGTTTGATCCGGATCATCCCCGGCGCGTCGCGTGCCTCCGTGTAGGCCGGGTCGAGGTCGACCCCCTCCGCTGAGCCGAAGGGATATCTGATGGGCTCGATCTGCACATCACTGGTCATTCTTCGTGTGTATCGAGTCCCCCGGGAGGAGAGCACCCCTAACGCGCCGCCCCTATGCACACTGGGCACGCCTGGGCAAGCCCCTTTCGGGCCCGCCCAGGCGTTGCGGCATCAGCCTCTCAAGACCCGGCGTGCTGCTCCGGCGCCAGCGAGTTCCCCGCCGCGATGTGCCCGCAGCTGGACGGCGCGGCCTTGCCCGCGAACCGGTCGTTGAGCCAGGCGATCGCGGTCGGCGCCCACACCGGGAGGGCGGTGGCGTGGCTGAGCGCGTCGTACTGCGTGTACTTGATCGAGGTGTTTCCGGTGTCGCAGTACTGATTCGCGAGCGCGCGGACGTCCCCGGCCACCATCACGCCGTCTCCGCCGCCGATGCCCGGTTCGTTGCTGACGGTGCCTTCGAGCGCGCCGTTGCTGGCCTGCCCGATGAACCCGGGGATCGAGGGCGTCGCCGCCGAGCCGATGTTCACCTTGTTGACCGCGTCGACGTACGGGGCCACCGAGTTCGGGTTCGCGTACTCCGGTTTGACCAGCTTCTGCCAGGTCAGCCCGGGGTAGCGGCCGAGCGCGTTGGCGATCGACGCGTGCTCGAGCTCGGCGAGCACCTTGAGGCCGTACTCGCTGGCGTACGGCTTGAGGTCGATGCCGTAGCTGCGCGAGACGCCGATCAGCGCCATCGGGATCACGCCGGACCAGACCGGGCTGCCGCCGACGTATTTGAGGTTGTGCGCGGGGTCGACGAGCACCCCACCCTCGGCGAACCCGACGAGGTTCTTCTCGACCTCGGGCGCGTAACTCCCGGCGATCGCCGACGCCCAGCCGGTCGCGATCGCCCCGCCGGAATAGCCGAGAAGGCCGAATTTCGTGGACTCCGTCATTCCGGTCCCGGACGCGTGCGTCGCGGCGCGAATCGAGTCCAAAGTGGTCTTGCCGTATTCCGGACCGGCCGCGAAATCGGCGGTCGGGCCTTCGGTGTCCGGGATGACGACGCTGTACCCGAGCGCGAGCGCCGGCGCGATGAGCACCGATTCGGCGTTCGGCAGCACGCCGCCGAGCCGGACATCGCCCGCGATCGCGCGCGACGGTGCGTCCGCGGGATCGAGCGAGTCGTACGCGGACTGGTACGAGATGGCTTTCCCGTTGCCGCCCAACGGATTGCGGACGACCGAGGTGACGTTCGCGGTGGGATTTCCCTGTGCGTCGGTAGTCCGGTAGAGCAGCTGGGTAGCCTGCACTGGAGTCGGGAAGCCGAAGACGTGATAGCTCAACGTCCGGCTCTTGAGGACGGTGCCCGGAGCGTACGACGAGAGCGGCGTGCTGCCGTCGTAGCTGTAGAAGGAATCGGCCGAAGCCGCGGCGGGCAGCGCGACGGCGGACGTGATCGCGAGAGCGGCGGCGGCGATCAGCGCACGAACGGGTTTCCGGATCATGACTCCCCTTTGAACCATGAAGTGGATCACGACTGGCGGGTAACTTACCAGCGAGTAGGTATCCGCACAACTACGGAAGGTGCAGGCAGTGCCGGTGTCGGGGGCTCAGGCGGGCCCGGCGTAGGCGGCGGCGATCGCCGTGGCGCGCTGATGCAAGGCGGTACGCAACGCTTGCGGCGCAAGGACTTCCGCGGCTGTGGCGAGCTGCCACAGCGCCCATTCGGCGTGCCGGGAATCCTGGAAAGCCGCCTCCAGCTGTAACCATCCGTTCGTCCTGATTTCTTCAGCGCGAATGGCGAGCGCGGTGCGGGCCAATTCTTCCCGCCGTTCCGGACGAATTCGGACTAGCGCGACGATCTGGTCGCCGCCGGTCCGGAACCGCGTGCTGCGTTCCTGCCAGGCCCGGCCCAGGTCCACGCGATCCGGCCGCTGCGCGGGTTCGTCGAGTTCCTCGGCGGCCAGCACCCGGGACAGCCGGTAAGTCCGGTCCTCGCCTTCGCGGGTCGCCAGCAAATATCCCAGCTCCCGCACGGTGACCAGTCCAATCGGGTGCACTGTGCGCCACTTCGGGGCTTGGCTGACCGCCTGGTAGCGGATGCGCACCTGGTGTCCGGCGAACACCGCGCGCCGGATCTCGGCGACCACGGCGTCGGGCGCCTCCTCGGTGACCGAGCGGCGCGAGAGGAGGTCGATCTCGGGGTCGATGAGCAACCGCTCGGCCACGCCCGCGGCCGTGGTCCGATGGCTTTCCGGCAGCGCGTCGACCACCTTGAGCATGGCCGAAGCGAGCGCCGAACCGAGACCGAACGCCTGCGCGCCGCGTCGCGATCCGGCGACCAGCAGCGCGAGCGCTTCGTCGTGGTTCAACCCGGTGAGTTCGGTCTGAAATCCGGGCAGCAGCGCGAAACCGCCGTTCCGTCCGCGCTCGGCGTAGACCGGGACGCCCGCCGCGGACAGCGCGTCGATGTCGCGCACCACGGTGCGCGTGGACACCTCGAGTTCGCGGGCGAGGGTGGCCGCGGACAGCCGGCCGCGCTGGCGCAGCAGCAGGACCAGCGAGACCAACCGGTCGGCGCGCATGCCGAAAACCCTACCGAATACACGACACAGGATGTCGCGTATTGCTTGCGAGGCTGCTCCGCGTACTGCTGAAAACGCGAACAGGAGCAAACGGTGGAGAGAACGACGGTCAACCCGTGGGCGTGGTCGACGGCGATGGGTTACCACCAGGGCGAACTCGTGTCCGGGCCGGTCCGGACCCTGTACTGCTCCGGGCAGACCGCGATGAACGGTGACGGCGAACCCCAGCACGCCGGGGACATGGCGAAGCAGGTGGCGCTGAGCCTCGACAACTTGGAGGCAGTCCTCGCCGAAGCGGGCATGTCGCTGGAGAACCTGGTCCGGCTCAACGTCTACACGACCGACGTCGACCTGCTTTTCCAGCACTACGGCGTCCTCGCCGGCCGTCTGGCCGCGGCCGGCGCCGCCCCGTCGACCACGATGCTCGGCGTGACGCGGCTGGCGATCCCGACGCTGCTGGTCGAACTGGAGGGGACCGCGGTCGCTGACGAGTAGGTTCCTTACTTCGGCCACCCGTATGTATCGCGACGTGATATATATGGACGGGTGACCGAACGAGGCATGTCGGAGCAGGTCTTCCTGATCCTCACCGCGCTCGCCGACGAGCCGAAGCACGGCTACGGCATCGTCCAGGCCGTCGAAAAGCTGTCCGAAAACCGGGTCCGGCTGCGGGTCGGCACGTTGTACGGCGTGCTGGACCGGCTGGTCGCGGACGGATGGGCGGAGCGGGACAAGGAGGAGATCCACCAGGGGCGGCTCCGCCGGTACTACCGGCTGACCGACCTCGGGGGCCGCACTTTGGCCGAGCAGACCCGGCGGCTGGCCGCGAACGCCGCCGCCGCGGAGTCGGTGTTGCGGGCGCGGGGCTGGGCGCTCGGGGGTGGGGCATGAGCGCCCCTCGGTGGGCCGGGCAGTTGTTTGCGGAGGCCGCGGGATGACCGCGCCGGAGCTGCGATACCGCCGGATAGTGCGGATTCTTCCCCGCTGGTACCGCACCGACCGCGAGGACGAGATGGTCGGCACCCTGCTGGACGCGCGGGAAGCCGGTCGTCTCGCGGAAGGGCGCGAACTGCTCGCGATGCTGGGGCTGGGCCTGCGCGCTCGGCTGGCTGCTGGCTCAGCCCCGGCTCGCGTGGTCGCATTCGGCGACACTGTCCGGCTGGTAGCCCTGCTCGGACTCCTCTGGGGCGTGATGAAGGGCGTCTTCTCCCTCGGCCACGACTTGTGCGACGCGCTCGGCTATCCGCGAGCGACCGGCCTGTATTCCTCGACCGGCGAGGTGACTCTGTCGCTTTACGCTGCCCCGGCGGCCCAGCAGTTGGGGCAGGACGTCGCGCTGGTCGCCGCCGCGGTCGTCCCTCTCGCGCTCCTTTTCGCCGGACGCCGCCGAGCCGCGCGTTGCGTCGCCGGGGTCGTGCTGGTCGCCGGATTCGCCGCGTTCCTGCACCAGTATTCGTTCAGTTTCAGCCCTGATCTGCTCGGCTATTTCATCCCGCAATGGCTGCCGCTGCTGCTCCTGATCGCCGGATTCCACCTCGGCGCACCGCTTCCGTCCGCGCGAAAGTGGTGGATTGCCTTGACCGGGGTCGTGGCTGCCGCTTTTTACTTCGGCTCTTTCGTTGATTCGGATCTGCGCGGGCTTTCCTGGTTCACGTGGGCGGCCGCGCTTTTCATTCTCGCCTATTTCGCCTTACGGCGACGCACGCCTGCGTGGTCGTTCTCGCTCGCCGTGTGCTGTTCGCTGGTGTTGATTCAGCCGCTGGTCCTCCTCTCAACCATGGCCGCGGGCGTCGTCGAGCCGCTGGTTCTCGTGCAGGTCTTCCTGGTGGGCGCGGGCATCGCAGCGCTGACCGCGGCCGGAATCGTTGATTACCGGCGGCAAACCGCTTAGCGCTCTTTCCGCAAGGAGTTTAATTGGACACCATGCCCAGGGCGCTTCCGCGCGCCTTAAATCAGCCTGATTTCACGCTTAAGAACAGACGAAGGAACAGCTGGATAATCGCGGTATCTGTCCTCCTGATCGCCATTCTCGGCTACGTCACCCGCTGGATCTGCGACGACGCCCTGATCTTCACCAGAATCGTCGAGCAAATCCTCGCCGGGAACGGTCCGGTCTACAATCTCGGCGAACGGGCCGAGGCTTCAACGAGCACGCTGTGGCAATGGCTGCTGGCGTTCGCCGGATTCGTGTTCGGCCAGTCGGACACCTCGACGCTGTCCTGGATGCTCGGCCTCCTCCTCACCGCCGCCGGGTTCGGCTTCGCGGTCAGCGCGACGATCCGGTTGCACGGCGGGCGCGTCGCGGCGATGGTGCCGTGCGGCGTCCTCGTGCTGCTGGGCGTGCGGCCGGTGTGGCAGTACGCGACGTCCGGGCTGGAGACCGGGCTGAACACGTTCTGGATGGCGCTCTGCTGGTGGCTGCTGGTCCGCTTCCGAGGCAGCACCTCGGCCAAACACGTTGTCACCGCGGCGTTCGTGATGGGATTGGGCCCGCTCGTCCGTCCAGAACAGGCACTGGTCGCAGCGGTATTCCTGGTCGCGTTGTGGCTGGTGACCAAACCGAACTGGCGGGTCGTCTGCGCCGCGGTCGCAGCCGCCGGAGCGCTGCCGGCCGGGTACGAGATCTTCCGCATGGGCTTCTACGGAATCCTCGTGCCGATGTCCGCGCTCACCAAAAACGCGAGCGAATCCTTCTGGGGCCGCGGATTCGGGTACGTCAGCGATTTCGTGAACCCGTACCTGCTGTGGTTGCCGCTGGTGCTCTGCACCGTCCTGCTCGCCGGGGTCCTACGGCGGCAAAGCACCGATCGGATCGTCACCCTCACCCCGGTGGTCGCCGGTGTGCTGTCGCTGGGATATCTGCTGAAGGTCGGCGGCGACTACATGCACGCGCGCATGGCGCTGCCGATCTTCTTCCTGCTGATGCTGCCGGTGCTGGTGCTCCCGGCGACGAAGAAGACGCGCGTGCTCGGCGCCGTCCTGCTGGCGTGGGCGGTTCTCTGCGCCGGCATCGGCCAGTTCGTCCCGCAAGACGGCAAGCTCATCGACGACGAGCGCGGCTACTACCACGCGTGGACCGGCCAGTCGTATCCCACCGAGTCGGCGGATTTCACCCCGAGGATGAAATATCTCAACGACGCCGTCAGTCCGCGCACCCTGACCTACGAAGGGCCGCGGCAGCAGATCCTGACGACACCACTGCGCGCGGACGTCCCGTCGAAGTCCATGATCATCGGGGTGTACCTGGGGACAGTCGGCGTCATGTCGCCGGTGGACGTCGGCGTCGTCGACTTCTGGGGCCTCGCCAACCCGATCGGCGCGCGGTTCGAGTTCCCCACGGTGAAACCAGGGCACTCGAAACCGCTGAGCAACGCCTGGCTGCTGGCGGATTACGCGGACCCGGCGGCCCCGGTTCTCAGTCCGGGCAACTTCGCCCTGCGCGCCGACATCACCGCCGACCAGGTCGCCGCCGCCCGGCACGCGCTGAGCTGCGGAGACCTGGCGGAGATCCAGCGGTCCACCCGCGAACCGATGTCGCCGGGCCGGTTCTGGGCCAACCTGACCGGAGCCGTGCACCGGACCGGGGTGACCGTCCCGCCGGACCCGTTCGAGGCGGAGCGAACGTTCTGCGGAAGCCCGTGATCCGTCCGGTGGAACTGCTCTTGCCCAGGTCAGAGCGGTAGCGCATGCTGGAGTCCGCAGCGACGCGGAGGTGAGGGGATGGCGGCAGAGCCGACCTTGATCGGGTCCGTGCAGCGCGCCCTGCACCTGCTCGACGCGGTCGGCGCGAGCGAGCGGCCGGTGCCCGCCAAGGTGCTCGCGCGGACGGTCGGGTTGCCGCTGCCCACGACGTATCACCTGCTGCGCACCCTCGTCCACGAGGGATACCTGTGCAAACTCGACGACGGTTACGCCCTCGGCAGCCAGGTGAGCGAACTGCGCCAGCACACGTCGCTGCACGCGCTGCTGCCGAAGATCCGCCCGGTGCTGCGAGCCCTGCGAGACGAGGTGCACGGCGCGGCGTACCTCTCGCTGTACTCCGACGGCGACATCAAACTCATCGACATCGCCGACGGCCCGACCGCCCCGTCGGTCGACCTGTGGGTCGGCGTGCACGAATCGGCCCACGCGACGGCGTTCGGCAAGTGCATCCTGTCCGGCCTCGACAGCGAAGGCCGCCGCGACTACCTGTCGCGGCACCAGCTGGCGGACCTCACCCCGCACACCATCACCGACAGCCGGGTCCTGGAGCAGCGGCTGTCGCAGAGCGGGGACGTGTTCAACGATCGTGAGGAGTATTTGCTCGGTACCGCGTGCCTGGCGACGACGGTCCGCACGCCGGGCGCGTTGGGCGCGGTGGCGATCTCGTTGCCTGCGCGCCGCCTGGGCTCGGCGCCGTTGCAGTCGTTGCGTCGAGCAGCCCAACGGGTGTCTCGTGCGCTGGCGGTCACGCGTTGAGGCGGATTGTTGGCACGTTCTGGAGGCTCCGCTCGCGGACAAGCGGTTGTCCCAGAGCTCGTAGCCCGCGCGCCGCCGGTGTCTCCGCACCCCTGCAATCCCTGCGCCGAGCAGCCCAACGGGTGTCACGAGCCCTAGCCGTCACACCCTGAACCGGCCGGTTATCACCATCTGAAATCCCGCCCGTTGTCCGGCGGTCCGCGTCCGGCGAAAGTGGCCTCCAGAGCGAACGGGAGGTCCCATGGAAGCGCAGGACAGGCTCGACCTGTACCGCACGATGGTCCTGATCCGCACCTACGAGGAGGCCATCCTCCGCGAGTACCACGCCGACAAGAAACCCGTCTTCGACATCGGGGCCGGTCTCGTCCCCGGCGAGATGCACCTGTCCGCGGGGCAGGAACCGGTGGCGGCGGGCGTCTGCGCGCATCTCACCGGCGACGACGCGGTCACCGCGACGCATCGGCCGCACCATTTCGCCATCGCGCACGGCGTCGACCTCAACCGGATGACCGCTGAGATCTTTGGCCGGACAACTGGACTGGGCAGAGGACGCGGCGGGCATATGCATCTGTTCGACCCCGCCGTGCACTTCTCCTGCTCCGGCATCATCGCCGAGGGCTACCCGCCCGCGCTCGGGCAGGCGTTCGCGTTCCAGCGGCGCGGGACGGACCGGGTTGCCGTCGCGGTCACCGGCGAGGGCGCGGCTAACCAAGGGGCGTTCCACGAATCGCTCAACCTCGCGGCGTTGTGGCAGCTCCCGGTGATTTTCCTGGTGGAGGACAACGACTGGGGCATCTCGGTGCCGCGCAGCGCGTCCACCTGCGTCACGTCGAACGCGGACCGCGCCGCTGGGTACGGGATCCCGGGCGTGCGCGTCGAGGACAACTCGGTCGAGGCGGTCCACGAAGCGGCGGGCCAGGCGGTCGCGCGGGCTCGGGCCGGGGGAGGGCCGAGCCTGATCGAGGTGCACACGTTGCGGCTGTGGGGGCATTTCGAGGGCGACGCGCAGGGCTATCGGTCCGATTTGGACGGTGTGCCGGGCCGGGATCCGTTGCCCACCTACGAGAACCAGCTGCGCGCCGACGGCGACCTCGACGACGCGAAGGTCGCGGAATGCAAAACCGCGGCCAGCGAGCGGGTCGAAGCGGCGATCGCGTTCGCCAAAGAGAGCCCCGAGCCGGATCCCGCCACCGCGCTGGATTTCGTGTTCGCGCGAGCCTGACGACACAGCGAGGAGAAGCAGCAATGACGCTCACCGAACCCTCCGCGCCCGCCGGGCGGAAACTCAGCACCGCGAAGGCCATGGTCGAGGCCATCGCCCAGGAAATGGACCGCGACGAGCGGGTGTTCGTGCTCGGCGAGGACGTCGGGTCCTACGGCGGGATCTTCAGCTCCACCACCGGATTGCTCGACCGGTTCGGCCCGCGCCGGGTGCTCGACACGCCGATTTCCGAGACCGCCTTCATCGGCACCGCGATCGGAGCGGCGGTCGAGGGCCTGCGGCCGGTGGTCGAGCTGATGTTCGTCGACTTCTTCGGCGTCTGCATGGACCAGATCTACAACCACATGGCGAAGATCCACTACGAATCCGGCGGCAACGTGTCCGTGCCGATGGTGCTGACCGCGGCGGTCGGCGGCGGGTATTCGGACGGGGCGCAGCATTCCCAGTGCCTCTGGGGAACGTTCGCGCACCTGCCCGGGATGAAGGTCGTCGTGCCGAGCAATCCCGCTGACGCCAAGGGATTGATGACCTCCGCGATCCGCGACGACAACCCGGTGGTGTACCTGTTCCACAAGGGAGTCATGGGCCTGCCGTGGATGGCGAAGAACCGCCGGTCGATCGGCCCGGTGCCGGAAGGCGACCACGAGGTCCCGATCGGCAAGGCGAACGTCGTGCGCCCGGGCAGCGACGTCACCGTCGTGACGCTGTCGCTCTCGGTGCACCACGCCCTCGACGTCGCCGACGATCTCGCCGGACAGGGCGTCGACTGCGAGGTCGTGGACCTGCGCAGCCTGGTGCCGCTGGACACCGACACGATCCTCGATTCGGTCGGCAAAACCGGCCGGTTGCTCGTGGTCGACGAGGACTACCTGTCGTTCGGCCTGTCCGGCGAGGTGATCGCCCGCGTGGTGGAGCGGGACCCCAGCCTGCTGCGCGCCCCGGCCGCGCGCGTAGCGGTGCCGGACGTGCCGATTCCGTACGCGCGTCCGCTGGAGTACGCGGTGCTGCCGACGCCGGCGCGGATCCGCCAAGCCGTCCTCAGCCTGGTGGGCGCATGACCGAGGTCGCGTTTCCCGTCCTGTCCGAGAACGACCCGGACGGCGAGGGAGTCCTCGCCACTTGGTTCGCGACGGACGGCGCGACCGTCCGCGAGGGCGAGCTGATCGCGGAGGTCGCGGTGGACAAGGTCGACGCGGAGGTCCCGGCCCCCGCGACCGGCGTGGTGCGGTTCCTGGTGGGGGAGGGCGAGGTGGTGAAGCAGGGCGCGCCGATCGCCCGCATCGAGTAAGCGCACGGGTCGCCCCGTGCTGGAACGGGCCGCCGCCGGGTCCCACCGTTGCCCGGCGGCGGGCCGCGCTCGTGTCAGCTGACCGTCGCGAACTGCCCCGGCTGGTACAGCCCGGCCGGCATGCGGACGATGACGTTCATCCGGTTCGCCGCGTTGATCAGCCCGATCAGACATACCAACGCAGCGAGCTGGTCGTCGTCGTATGCCCGGCGGCGGGCCGCGCTCGTGTCAGCTGACCGTCGCGAACTGCCCCGGCTGGTACAGCCCCGCCGGCATGCGGACGATGACGTTCATCCGGTTCGCCGCGTTGATCAGCCCGATCAGACATACCAACGCGGCGAGCTGGTCGTCGTCGTAGTGTTCGCGAGCCTGCGCCCACGTTTCGTCGGAAACGCCGCCGCCGTCCGCGATCCGGGTGCCCTCCTCGGCCAGCGCGAGCGCGGCCCGCTCCGCCGGGGTGAACACGGTCGCCTCGCGCCAGACGGCGACCAGGTGGAGCCGTTCCGCGGTCTCGCCGGCCGCGGTCGCGTCCTTGGTGTGCATGTCGACGCAGAAGCCGCAGCCGTTGATCTGGCTGGCCCGCAACGAAACCAGCTCCTGCGTCGCCTTCGGCAGCGCCGTGTTGTTCAGCAGCATCGCCAGCCCCGCGAACCGCTTGCCCAGCGACTTGCCGAGGTCGTTGTTCATCAGGTCGAACCGTGCGCTCATCAGATCCTCCAGTGGTGTGTAGCGGATGCCCATGAGATGCCGGCCGTCCGCCGGATGTGACAACCCTGGATGTGACCCGCGTCGCACCCGGCCAGCCCGCTGCGCGAGAGGTACGTGAGGGCGCTGCCGAGGCGGGGGCTGCGGAAAACCGGTGGCCCGGCCGCCGCGCCGGGCCGCAGAATGCGGAGATGGCCGACCAGGGCGGTACCGCGCGGGCGACCCGGCTGAGCCTGGTCTCCTGGGCGCTGTTCGCGAGTTCCGGTCCGCTCGCCAAGGCGGTGCTGGACGCGGGATGGAGCCCGGCCGCGGTCACCGCCGTGCGGATCGGCCTCGCCGCGGTTCTGCTGGCGCCCGGCGTCGCGCTGCTGCGGCCGCGGGCGCTGCGGTTCCGCCGCGCTGAACTGTGGCTGCCGCTCGGCTACGGACTGCTCGGCGTCGCGGGCGTGCAACTGTTCTTTTTCGTTGCGGTGTCCCGGATTCCGGTCGCGGTGGCGATGGTGCTGGTGAACCTGTCGCCGGTGCTGGTCGCACTGTGGGTGCGCGTCGTCCGGCGGACGCGGCTGCCCGCGGCGGTGTGGCTGGGCATCGCGCTGGCGATCGCCGGACTGGTGCTGATCGCCGGTCTCGGACCGGGGGCGCAGCTGGATTTCCTCGGCGTCGCAGCAGGATTGGCGTCGGCGGTCTGTTCCGCCGGATACTTCCTGCTCGGCGAACGCGGTGCGCGACGGCACGATCCGCTCGGAATGACCGCCGCGGGACTGGCGATCGGAGCGGTGGCGACCCTCGCGGTAAGTCCATTGTGGACTCTAGCGATCGCCGCGAATCCGGTATCGCTGGGCGGCGCGACGATCCCGGTCTGGCTGGCCCTACTGATTCTGGCCGTCTTCGGCACCGTGCTGCCGTACCTGGCCGGGCTGCACGCGTTAAGCGGTTTGCCGGTCGCCCTGGCCGGAGTCCTGGCGCTGGCCGAACCTCTGGTCGCCGCCCTGCTCGCGTGGTTGCTGCTGGGCCAGGCCTTGGGGCCGGTGCAGCTCATCGGAGTGGCAGTGCTGCTCGGCGGCGGAACGCTGGTACAGACGGGAAAACTTGCCCCGCAACCGGAATCGGCTGCGGGGCAAGCGAACCCGGTCACATCTTCGCGGCGCCGGCCTTGATCGCCTCGCGGATCCGCGAGTACGTGCCGCAGCGGCAGACGTTGCGGATCTCGTCCAGGTCGGCGTCGTTGATCTCGCGGCCCTTCGCCTTGGCCTCCTTGACCTTCGCGACCGCCGCCATGATCTGGCCGGGCTGGCAGTAGCCGCACTGCGCGACGTCGTTCTCCAGCCAGGCTTCCTGCATCGGGTGCAGGTCGGCCTTCACGGTGTCCGGCAGGCCCTCGATCGTGGTGATCTCGTCCGTGGCCTTGATGTCGGCCACCCGCACCGAACACGGGTTGAACGCCTTGCCGTTGAAGTGCGACGTGCAGGCCTTGCACACGTTGATGCCGCAGCCGTACTTCGGGCCGCGGACGCCGAGCACGTCGCGCAGGACCCACAGGAGCCGCACATTGTCGTCGACGTCGACGGACACCGGCTTCCCGTTGAGGATGAAGGTGTGCTTGCTCATCGTGCTCCTCAGTAGGTGTGGCTCAGGCCGTCGGTCGGCGATTCGGGAACGGGCGGGACGAACGACTTGACCTCGAAGGCGATCGGGTCGTCGTGGTTGATCGGGAACCGCTTCGGGACCTTCCCGGTCGCGCGGGCGTACGCGCACGCGACGGCCGCGACGGAGCAGGCGACGCCCGCCTCGCCGGCGCCGCCCGGCTGCTCCCCGTTGGACGGCATCGCGATCGCGGTGAAGTCCTGCGGGATGTTCCACTGCCGGGTGTAGAAGTAGTTGTCCCAGCTGGCTTCCAGGAAGTGCCCGTCCTTCAGGTGGACACTGCTGGTCAGCGCGAGCGCGAGCCCGTCGGCGAAACCGCCCATGATCTGCGCCTCGATGCCGCGCGGGTTGATCACGAGCCCGGCGTCGAGGGCGATGACCGCCTTGGTCACGCGCGGGCCGGCGACGCCGTCGCGGATCTTGCGGTTCACCGTCTCCGGGCGGCAGTCGATTTCCACCAGGCAGGCGCTCGCGCCCTTGTATTCCTTGTGGATCGCGATGCCCTGCGCGGTGCCCGGGGCCATCTTCTTGCCCCAGCCGCCGACCTCGGCGACCTTGCGCAGCACGCCCTTCACCTTGTCGTTCTTGAGGAACTCCATCCGGAAGTCGTACGGGTCCTTGCCCATCGCCTTGGCGAGCATGTCCACGACGAGCTCGTTGGCGCAGCCGACGTCGGGCGAGTAGACGTTGCGCATCGACCCGGTGTTGAACCGCTGGTCGGTCTCGGTGAGCGTCTGGTCGACGACCCCGAAGTTGTACGGCATTTCCTGGCTCAGCACGAAAACCGCCTCGGCGACGCCGAGGTTGCCCAGCCCGGTCGGGAGTTTCGTCGCGACCGAGGTCAGCATTTCGCCGAGCCCGTGCCGGAACGACGTTTCGACCGAGGTGTGCCGCTGCTCGAAGGTGAGCACGTTCCCGGCGAGCACGGTCGCCCGGATCCGCGACGTCGCCATCGGGTGCAGCCTGCCTTGCCGCGGCTCGTCGGCGCGGTGCCACATCAGGCGCACCGGCTTGCCGAACGCCTTCGACGCCTGCGCCGCTTCGACGGCGTGGTTGCCGAACAGCTTGTGGCCGAAGGAACCGCCGCCGGTGACGACGTGGACCTTCACCTTGCCCTGCGGCAATCCGATCGCCTGCGCGACCTCGCCCTGCGCCACGATCGGCGACTTCAGCCCGGCCCAGATCTCGGCGCTGCCGTCGCGGACGTCGGCGACCGCGCAGTACGGCTCCAGCGCGGCGCTCGAGCGGAACATGAACTCGAAGTCCGCCTCGACCGTCTTGGCCAGCACCGGAACCTTCGGCACCGCCAGCGGAAGCTCGGCGCGGCGCAGGTTGGCGAGCACGGATTCGTCGTTCTGGCCCTCGACGCTGCCGGGGCCCCAGTCGACCTGCAGCGCGCGCACGCCGTCGATGCACTGGCCGAACGTCTCCGCGCGGACCGCGACGCCGGTCGGGATGATCGCGATGTCGGTGACGCCGGGCAGCTTCATCACGTCGGCCTTGTTGCGGACGGCCTTCGGCGTGCCGTTGAGCGTCGGCGGACGGCAGATCATCGTCGGCAGCGCGCCGGGGATGTCCAGGTCCATCGCGAACTGCTTCTTGCCGGTCACGATGTCGTGGGCGTCGAGGCGGTTCTGCGGCTTGCCGAGCACCTTGAACTCGCTGGAGCCCTTGAGCTTGCTCGGGTCCAGCTGCACCTGCTTCGTGGTGCTGGACGCGGCCTTCGTCGCCAGTTCGCCGTACGTCGCGGTCTTGCCGTTCGGCGCGGTGACGACGCCGCCCTTGACGATGAACCGTTCCGCGGTCCCGCCGAGCAGGATGGCCGCCGCTTCGAGCAGTTGCTGCTTGGCGATCGCGGCGGCGACGCGGATCGGCGTGTAGGTCGAGACCGTGGTGTTCGACCCACCGGTGAGCTGGTTGAACAGCAGCTCCGGACGCGCCGGGGCGAGCGTGACGTGCACCTTCTCGACCGGAAGGTCCAGTTCCTCGGCGATGATCATCGCGGTCGAGGTGGTGATGCCCTGGCCGACCTCGGCGCGCGGGATCTCGAACGAGGCGCTGCCGTCCTTGTTGATGGTGACGGTGATGAGCTGCGACGTCGGGAGCGCCGCGTCGGTGAGCGCGTCGTTGAGGTCGTACAGCTCGGGCGGCTGCGGAGCGGAGGGCACGGCGGCGGACGCGGAGGAGGCGAGCCCGACGTCCGCGGCCACGACGAGGGTCCCGGCCGCGACGACGTACCCGAGGAAACCGCGCCGGGAAACGCCCGGGCGCTCCTTCCCGGTGTCCGGCTCGGAGTGACTGAGAGTCACGCTGATTCCCCTTTCGAGGTAAGGACCGCGTGCCGGATGGCAACACGTGCACGCGGGTGGTGGTGATGGACCACCTTGCCGGGTGAATCGGGGCTTGAGTGTTCAAGTTCTGTACAGCGTCAGCGGAGAGCGATGGTTATCCTGCTGCGCGTCACCAACGAAGGTGGAGATCGCGTGAGCTCGATGACGTCCTCGCGCAGCGTGGTGCTGCGGGAACCGATCGCCCAGTCCTGGCGGCGCGCCTCGCTCGCCGGTGTGCGCCCCGAAACCGCGCTGCTCGACCTGCGGTTCGACGAGGTCGACCCGGCCAGCAGGCTCCTGTCGGCGGCCGCGCCGGTGCTGGAGGACCTCGACGAGCGTCTCGCCGGGACCGCGATGTCCACTGTGCTCGTCGACCACGACGGCAGGCTCGTGCACCGCTGGAGCGCCGACCGCGCCGTCGAAGACTGCCTGGACCAGCTGGGCATCGGTGTCGGCACCTGCCTGCTGGAGGACGAGGTCGGGACCACCGGCCCGGGCACCGCGCTGGAAACCCGGTCGAGCATCGTGGTGCACGGGGAGGAGCACTACGCCGAGGCGCTGCGCGGGTTCAGCTGTTACGGGCACCCGATTTTCCACCCGGTCACGCGCAGGCTGGAGGGCGCGCTCGACATCACGCTGCTGGCCGCCGAGGCGAATCCGCTGCTCGCGCCGCTGGTCGCGAAGGCGGTGGAGGAGATCGAACGGCAGCTGCTGGAAGGCAGCCGGGTGTCGGAGCGGTCGCTGCTCGCCGCGTTCCAGTCGGCGTCCCGCCCGACCCGGCCGGTGGTCGCGATCGGCCCGGACCTGTTGCTGTGCAACCAAGCCGCCGCGGACCTGCTGGAAGGCGCGGACGTCGCGCTGCTGTGGAACCTGGCGGGCGAGGCGGCCGGACCGTCCGAAATGGAGACCGAACTGCGCTCCGGCCAGCGCGCCAGGGTCCGGGCCGAACCGGTGCCCGGCGCCCGGGGCGGGATGCTGGTCGAGATCCGCCCGCTGAGCCCGTCCGAGGCCCGGCGGACGCGCCGCCGTGGTGCTGTCGCGCCCGGTCCGGTGGCCGGGCACGTGCACATCTCGGGCCCGCCTGGGACCGGCCGCACCACCGAGGCGCGGCTGCGCGTGCCCGAGGAACCGTGCACCACGTTGACCGGCTCGGAAGCCGTGCTCGGCGGATCCGCAGCCTGGGCCGCGAGGTTCACCGCCGCCGTCGAGACCGGCTCGGGCAGCATTTGCGTGGACGGCGCGGATCTCTTGCCCGCTGAACTGGTCGATCTCGTCGCGCGGCATGCCGCCCGCGGTGTCGGCCCGCACCTCGTGCTGACGACCGGCCCGCGCGAGGGGCTGACCGGTCCGGAGCGGGCGCTGATCGCGTCGTGCGGGGAGAACGTCGAACTGCTGCCGCTGGCGCACCGGCCGGACTTTCCCGAGGTCGCGGCCCGGATGCTGGCCGAACTCGGGGCCGCGCGCACGCACAACATCACGCCGGGCGCGCTGCGCATCCTCGGCTCGTACGACTGGCCGGGGAATCTGCCTGAATTGCGCGGCGTGCTGAGCCAGGCGATCCGCAAACGGTCGGTGGGCGCGATCGGCCCGGGGGATCTGCCGCCCGCGCTGGTGGCGGACGCTTCGGGGCACGAGCTGGCTCCGATCGAACGGGCGGAACGGAACGCGATCGTCGCGGCTTTGCGGTCAGCCGGCGGGAACAAGGTGCGGGCGGCGAGCACGCTGGGGATTTCGCGGACGACGTTGTACGCGCGGATGCGGGCGTTGAAGGTGCCGGGTTAGCGGAAGTCTCCGGGCGATCGCCCGGTCCACCGGCGAAACGCTCGCCGGAAGGCGCTGGCTTCGGAGAAACCCATTCGCTGCGCCAGTTTCTCGATGGGTTCGTCGCCGCGGCCGAGACTGGCGATCGCGGCGTCCCGGCGGACCGCGTCCCGGATTTCGCTGATGGACGTTTTCTCCGCGCGCAACAACCGCCGCAGGTGCTGGGCGCTGATCCCGAGCCGTCCGGCGATGTCGTCCGGCGCGGTAACGCCTTGCTCGACGACGGCGCGGACCCGGTCGGTGTGGGCCGAGCCGTAGTCGCGGGTGGCGAGCCAGACGTCCGGCTGGTCTTCCAGGAACGCGGCCAGTTCGGCTTCGCCGCGGATCACCGGGGCGGACAGGAGTTCCCGGTCGAAGACGAGGACCAGCGAGTCCGCGTCGAACCGCGGATGGCGGCCGAAAACCGCCTCGTAGTGCGGCGCGTGGTCCGGTTCCGGCCACGGCAGCCGAAGTTCGCGCAGGGCGATGCGCTGTCCGGTGAGCCAGCTCAGCAGCCGGTGGACGACGATGGCGACCAGTTCCGCCGCGACGTGCTCCGGGTCGTCGAGCCCTCGGACGTCGATGTCCACCTCGACCAGCGGATCTGCCGCCCGAACCGCCACCGCGGGCATCCCGGGCAGTACCTCGGCGGCTTCTTCCAGGCGACGCAGCGCGGTGCGCAGGTCGGGGGCGGGGGCGACCGATCGGACCACCAGCCGGAACAGTCCACGCGGGGCTCGCGGGCCGAGAGCGAAGAGTTCGTCGTCGGTCTGAAGCCACAGCTCGCGGGTGAGTTCCGAGACCTGCTGGCGGGTGACGCCGGTGCGGTCCGGCCGGATCCCGAGGCGGTGCAGCAGCGCGGGGACGTCGAGGTTCCGGCGTTCGCCGATCCGCGCCAGCCGCCGGGCCAAAGTGTCCAGAACCGCCGGGTCGTCCACGGTTCAAGGCTAGCGGGCGGTTAACAGGCGATTTTCTACCCGATCGGGTGACGGGGCTCGGTCGTGAACCGCGCGCCGAGCAGCCGTTCGGTCTCCGTCCACAGCCACGCGCCCAGCTCCGGATCCCGGCTCGTCGGCACCGGCTGCTGCACCTCCGCGGCGGCGCTGCGATGCGGACCGAGGTACTCGCCGCCGCGCAGGCCCGGCGAAGCGACCGCGGCCACGACCGGTCGAGCCGCCTGATCCTTCCCCAGCACGATCCCTCGGGCCGCCGCACGCAGCACCCGCGCACCGGGCCGTCCCGGCGTGAGCGCGTCGATCGCCGAGCCGGGGTGGACCACAATCGACTGCGCTGAGATCTCAACCAGCCGCCGCTGGGATTCGAAGCCGAAGATCTCCACCGCGTGCTTGGACATCGCGTACGCGACCCGCGCCCGGTAATCCCTTTCGGACAGCCAATTCTCGCGGTCGAACGGGATCTTGCGGGTCAGCGCGCTCCCGAGACTGACCACTCGCCGGACCGCGGGCAGCGCGCGGCGCAGCAGTTCCGCGTGCGCGAGATGGTTGATCCCGACGATCTCCTCCACGCCGAACGCCCCGATCCGGTGCGCTGGTCCCGGACTGAACGCTCCGGCGACGACACCCGCGTTCAGCACGAGCGCGTCCAGCCGCGGCAACGCGCCGAGCCGGTCGCCGGCCCGGCCGATCGACGTGCGGTCGGCGAGATCCAGCGGGACGAACTCGTGCAGTTGCGGGTCGGGGAGCGCGGAAACCGCCGCGCGGCCCCGGGTTTCCGACCGCCCGAGCACCAGCACTCGCGCGCCCAGTTCGGCGAGCTGCGCGGCAGCGAAGAAACCGATCCCGGAGGTGGCCCCGGTGATCGCGACGACCTGGCCGTCGATCCGTTCGGGTTGAGCTATTTTCGACACAGCCGCGACGTTAGGTTCGCCGCTGGTGTCCGCACCAGGACCGGGGTTCGCAGGTTTCGGGACCGTTCCGCGCATTCCACGCTCGTCACGGCCGTCCGGCGAGCGCGGCCAGCCGGTCGGCGATGCGGTCGATGTCGGCTTCGGTGGTGCGGTAGTTCGCGACGCACGCGCGGATCGCAGTCTGCCCGCGCAGCCGCGCCGGGCCCAGCAGTGCAGTGCCTTCGTCGGCGAGTTGGGCCAGCAGTTCCGGGTATTCATCGTCGCGACGGCCATCGATACGCACGCAGACGGCGGTCAGCGCGACCGGGTTCAGCAGATCCAAGCCGGGTTCGGCGGCGACGCGTTCCCCGAGCCGCGCAGCCAGCCGCAGACAGCGTTCGGCGGCTTCGCGGAAGGCGTCCACGCCGAACGTCCGCAGTGCGGCCCACACCTTCAATGCCTTGAAACTACGGGAAAGCTGCGGGCCGTAGTCCATGAAGTCGAGCATCAGGTCGTCCTCGGAGACGGTGAGATACGACGACGAGAACGCGAAGGCCGTCCGCAGTTTCGCAGCGTCTTTCACCACTAGCGCCCCGGCTTCGAGCGGCGTGAACAGCATCTTGTGCGGATCCAGCGCGATGGAATCCGCGCGGGACAGCGGGGCGAACGTTTCCCGCGCGGAGTCGGCGAGGACGAACAGCGCACCGTACGCGCCGTCTACGTGCAGCCAAAGGTTTTCTCGCTCGCACAGGTCAGCGATGGGTCCGATCGGATCGATCGAGCCGCTGGTGACCGTGCCAGCGGTGGCGACGACGCAGAACGGCTCGAGCCCAGCGGCCCGGTCCGCGGCGATCGCGTCGGCGAGGAGGTCGACTCGCAGCCGGAATTCGTCGTCAGTCGGGATGTGCCGGACGTGGTCCAGTCCGATGCCGAGAGTGGCGGCAGCCTTGTCCACGCACCGGTGCGCCTCCTCCGAGGTGTACAACACCAGCGGCGGAGCACCGGATTGCAGGCCGCGCTCGCGGAAATCCGGCCGGCGGTCGGTGAGGGCGGTGGTGATCGCGTCCTTGGTCGCGCCGGAACCGCCGTTGGTGAGAATGCCGCCCGCGCTGGGGCCGAGGTGGAAAAGACCGGCGAGCCACTGCACCACCGACCGTTCGACAACGCTCGCCGCGGGGGAGAGTTGCCAGAAGTTGCAGTTTTGGTTGAGCACCGCGGAAATCGCGTCCGCGTACGGCGCGATCCCGTTGGGCGGCCCCTGCACGTAAGCGAGGAACCGCGGGTGCGCGATGGTGGTCGAGTTGGGCACGATGCGGTCGCGGAGGTCGGCGAAAAACCCTTCCACGCCAATGCCTTCCGCGGGAAACGGCTCGGCAAGAAGCTTCGCCAGAGTGTCGCGGTCGACGTCCGGCAGGATCGGCCTCGTGGGCAGGGATTCCTCGTAGCTGTCGACGAACCGGGCCAGTGCGTCGGCGGCTTGCGCGCGTTCCGCGGGGGAGAGGACGAGAGGGTGCACGGTGCTGCCTTCCGGGAGATCGAGTGCCGGAATCGACGGTAGTGCGGACGGCGAGGCAGCCGATGCTGAATATTGCGTTTTCTGGCGGTCTGATTAGCATCCTGTGCCATGGATAAGACCGATCACGCAATCGTCCGCCAGTTGATGGCCGACGGACGGCTACCGAACAACGAACTCGCCGATCGCGTCGGGCTGTCCCCGTCGCCGTGCCTCCGCCGGGTCCGCGCCCTCGAAGCGGCCGGGGTGATCACCGGGTACAACGCGTCAGTCGACCCAGCCGCGCTCGGCCGCGGACTCGGAGTGCTGCTGCATGTCGAGATGGCGGATCAGCGCAGCGAGGTCATCGAGGCTTTCGAGAACACCGCTCTGGGGCTGGACGACGTGGTGTCGTGTCGCCGGATGTTCGGCGCTCCGGACTATCTAATGCAGATCGCGGTGCCTGATATGGCAGCGTATGAGCAGCTGTATATGACTGAGTTGACGCGGATGCCGGGCGTGGCAAGGACGAATTCGCAGTTCGCGATGAAGACAGTGAAGACGACGCCAGGTCATCATTGGTGATCCGCGGCCGACGCCGACCGCTCGGGCGCTGCTTTGGCGACCGCCACAATGCCCGGCCCGAATCTCTGGGCTCTCGTCCAGGGCTGCCGCGATCCGGCCGGAACCGGGCCGTGGCAGGAGACCGCCGTCCACCTCATCGCCGCGACCCGAGCCGTCCGCCGTCGGTGAGCGGCGGGAAGTCGTTCACCAGCCGAGCTGGTCTCCGAGCCGCAACCGCAGCCACAGCACCAGCCTCTCGTCCGGATCCGCCAGATCGAACCCGAAGATCTCCTCCGCCCGCGAAAGCCGGTACCGGATCGTGTTCGGGTGCACCGACAACCGCGCCGACGCGGCCGCGATGTCGCCGTTCGTGTCGAGGTAAGCGAGGATCGTCGGCGCGTACGTCGTCCCGTGCTCGACGTCGTGCGCCCGCACCGCCGGGCCCAAACGCCGCGTCAAAGACGTGTCACCGGCCAGCAACTGCGCCAGAACGGACAACGTCGCCCCGGCCCACACCTCCTTGATGGCCGCCACCTGGCACGGTTCCGGCGAGGTGCGCTGTTCCGCCAGCGTCCGCAGGACGAGGTCCGCGTCGGCCCGCGAGGAAGCGATCGACCGGAGCCCGGGGACCGTCGACCCTAGCCCGGCCTGCACCGGCATCCGCAGCGCGCCGTGGGCTCGGCGGGCGATGTCTGCGACCAGTTCGCGGTGCGCGGGGCCCTTGGGGAGCAGCGCGTAGACCGTTCCGTCGATCAGCGCGCAGCCGTGCCTGCCGTAGTGCGCCTCGCAGTGCAGGCTCACCAAATCGGCTAGCCGCGTTGCCGCGTGGGCAGCCAGGACGTCTTCCGGATCGGCGACGGTGAACGCGGCGACCGCGACGGGCGCGTCCGGGTCCAAACCGAGCTGCGGGGCGACGGCGGTGACGCTGCTCGGGTCGGCGAGCAGGCGTTGCAGCAGATCAGCGCGCCGCCGGCGGACCACGTCGACCGCGGTGCGCGCGGCCAGCAGGTGCAGTGCGGCGATCTCGGCGGCGTCGAACAGGGCTTGCTCGGCGGTCTCGTCGAGGCTGTCCTCGGCGTCGACCACCCAGATCGACCCAAGCATCTCGCTGCCCGCCCGCACCGCGACGCCGAGCCGGGGCAGCCCGCCCGGCAGCGACGGGAACCGGCAGGTCCGCCGTGTCCGCGCGAGTTCGCGGTACTGGTCGTCGTAGAACACCGGCCCCTCCGGCACCTGCAGGCCGAGGATGCCCTGGCGGCGGCCGTCGTCGATGGGCTGGCCGGGCAGCGTCGAATACGCCAGGATCCGCCGGTTGGGGTCCTCGATCGCGGTCGCCCCGCCGACCATCCCGGCGATCGCGTTGGCCAGCGCGAACAGATCGCCGGCCGCGGGTGCGCCGGGCGTGCGCACGGCGGGCGCGAGCGCCGAGGAGATCATCGCTTCGAGGTGGTGCCACGGCACGGCCTCGTCGGCGGCGAGCAGCACCACCCCGGCGTCCTGCGCGGCGTCCGAAAGCTCGGTGAGGGGTTCGCCGAAGCTTTTCACCACCAGCGCCGCATATCCCACCGCCGCGTTGATGAGATCTTTCGCCTCGGCCGGATCCACCCCGACCGCGAGCAGGATCGTGTCCTGCCCCGGCGGCGCACCGCCGCGGCGCTCGTGGATGAGCACGCCGGACACCGGCACCGGCCGGTCCGGCAGCGGGGTGACCGGCCGCAGCAGCGAAGCGCCGAGCGCGGCGAGGACCTGCCCGAGATCGGGCGCCACCGGATCGAGCATCGTCACCTCTTTAGCCAGACGCACAAAACATCCGCGGAATCTCTGGTCCAGCACTGCACGCACCCGGACGATCCGGCCGCGAGGCTGTCAGCATGCACGTTCCACCAGGCGCACCAGCGACCGTACTCCCTCCGGCCCCGGACACAGCCGTCTCGACCGCCCTGCGCGCCGCGAACCGGGCGGGCGTCCGGATCCGGCTCGCCGACGACGTCCGGACGCTCGAAGCGGTGTCGCGGTTCCTCGCCCAGGTCTGGCAGACGCCGGAATCCCACGCCCCGTTCGGCGCGGACGCGTTGCGCGCCGTCGTCCACGCGGGCGGCGCGGTGCATTACGCGGCGGACGACGACGGCATTGTCGCCGCCTCCGGCCTGATTTTCTGTCCGCCGGTGACCCGCGCGGTCTACTCGCTGATCGCCGCCGCGCGCGCGAGCGACCGCGGAGTGGGCTTCGCGCTGAAGCAGGCGCAGCGGGTGTGGGCGCTCGATCAGGGCGCGGAAACCATGGTCTGGACCTTCGATCCGCTGGTGAGCCGCAACGCGCATTTCAACCTGGCGAAACTCGGCGCACGCGGAACCGAGTACACAGTGGACTTCTACGGCCAGATCGAAGACGGCGTCAACGGCGCGGACGAAACCGACCGCTTCACCGCGGTGTGGCCGCTGCGGGACCCGAATCCAGCCCAGCTTCCGGGTCCGGACTTGACCACTGTGGACGTCGACTCGCGCCGCGCCCCCGACGGTGAACCGTTCCTGGCCCGCGACGGTTCCGGGTATTGGTGCCGGGTCCCGTCCGACATCGTGGGCCTCCGCCGGTTGAACGCGCGCCTCGGCGCGGAGTGGCGCTACGCGATCCGCGACGTGCTCGTCCCATTGTTCGCCGACGGCTACACAGCCACCGGGTTCAGCCGGTCCGGGTGGTACCACCTGACCGAAGGGGAGCGGGCGTGAAAATCGAACGGATCGATCTGATCGAAGTCAGCCTTCCGCTCGTCCGTCCATTTCGGACTTCGTGCTCGGTGGACACCGAACGCAACACCCTCCTGCTGCACGTGGTGACCGACGTCAGCGAGGGCTGGGCAGAATTCGGCGGCGACCCGGAACCGGTGTACAGCCCGGAGTTCGCCGCCGGAGCCGAACGGATCCTGCGCGACCATCTCGTCCCCCGCGTCACCGCCTTGCCGCAGCTGACCGCCGCCCGGGTCGCGGGTGCGATGGCTCCCGTCAAGGGAAACCCGCTGGCGAAAGCCCTGCTCGAAACCGCCATCCTCGACGCGGAATGCCGTGCCTACGCGATGCCGTTGTCGACCTACCTTGGTGGCGTGCGCGACCGGATCCCGGCCGGAGTTTCCGTCGGAATCACCGACACCGTACCGGAATTGATCGACACCGTCGCCGGTTATCTGGCCGAGGGATACGTCCGGATCAAGCTGAAGATCGAACCCGGCTGGGACCTAGAACCAGTCCGCGCCGTCCGCGCCGAGTTCGGCCCAGACCTGCTGCTACAGGCCGACGCGAACACCGCCTACTCCCTGTCCGACGCCGACCATCTGCGCCGCCTGGACGAGTTCAGCCTGGTCCAGCTAGAACAACCACTCGCCGCGGACGACCTCGGCGGGCACGTCGAACTCGCGAAACTCCTGCGGACCCCGATCTGCCTGGACGAGTCGATCTGCTCCGCCCGCGACGCCGCGTTCGCGATCCGGTTGGGAGCGTGCCGGATCATCAACATCAAACCCAGCCGCGTCGGCGGATACCTCGAAGCACGACGAATCCACGACGTGTGTGCCGCACACGGAATCCCGGTGTGGTGCGGCGGAATGCTGGAAACCGGCATCGGCCGTGCGCAGAACCTCGCCCTAGCCGCACTGCCGGGTTTCGTGCTGCCGAATGATATCTCAGCGTCGAGCCGTTACTATGCCACAGATCTCACCGCGCCGTTCGAGCTAGAAGACGGTTGCCTGTCCATTCCAGACGGCCCGGGCGGCGGCGTCGCTGTCGATCCGCTCGCCCTGCGCAAGCACACCGTCGCTTCGCAAACCCTCTTCGCGGGCTGACGATTCCAGCAGAAGGAGACGACATGCGAGCTTGGACCGCAACCTTGGCGGTCGCACCCACAGCATCTACTGCCGCGTGCTCCGCCAAACCATCCAATTCCGCAAGATCACCAACCGGCGACTGCTGCAGCGAAACCACCAGCGGCCACGACTTCCGCAGCGCGGTAACGGAAGACGGAAGCGCTCGGTGTTCATCGACCCGGCGGACTATTCGACAGCCTAGTCAGACCGGATGGACGCCATCGTGGGGCGTACTGGTCTGCGACCTCCACTAAACGTCCGGGCGGTTGCGGCGTCCCCAGCGCGGCAACCGCCCGGACCCATCCGACGAGCCTTGTCCCGCCTATCCGACCCCCGGTGCCGTAGCGCGTCGTTCGGTGGATCGGCGCTCAATCGCTTCCGCGACGCCGTCGATCGCCTGGCGGATCATCGCACCATATCCGTCGTCTGCCAGCGCGTCCTGACATGCTCGCGCTGCGGCGAGCTGTTCCGCCGCTGCGGGGAATGAGCCCAGGCGGCGGAAGTTGTCGGCCAAGTTCAGGTGCAGTGACGGGTAGAAGCCCGCGATCCGGAGCCCGGCGTCGTGGGCTTGGACGTGCTCGTCGGTGACCGTCGCGGCGGCGTCCAGGGCTCTGACATCCCAGACCAGTGCCTCTGCCGGGTCAGCGAACAGATCTGCTTGGTAGTGCGCGAGAACGCAGCGGTAGAACGGATCGCCGCCCGGGCCGAGTTCGTCCCACAGTTCCTGCAGACGCGCTCGCGCTACGTCCGGCGCGCCCGCTCGGCCTTGCGTGACCGCGGCGGTGATCTCGGCCATCGTGTCCGTCATTCGGCAGTTCCTTTCACTGGCATGGCAAGGGTGGTCAGGTCGCCGTCGTCGGCAGAGCGCACGACGACTGGCAGGTGCGGGCCCGCGACGTCCAGCATCACGTCCGGGCCGACGGCGGTGCTGATCGCCGGGTGCAGCGTGCTCACGGCGAACGAGAGCGAGATCGGCGGGCCGGTGACGTCTGCGGGGATTGCTTCGGTGCCGACTGTGACGGCGGTGGTGGAGAGGTCCAACTGGATCTGCGGGGTGTATTGGCGCTCTAGACATGCCACGAGCGCGTTGCGAGATATCACTGTCCGCGTAAGGACTTCTGGCAGTGACGCGAGCATCAGGCGGTAGCCGGGGAAGTCGTCGGTGAGCGTGCGGCATGTTCGTACGGCGTCGCCCTGGAAGGAGATCTCGTTGGCGTGGAGGCTCAGGTGGAGTTCGTGTTGCCGGCGCGTCCACGGCATTGCCAGCCGCAGGTCGTCGGCGTCGACGGTCGCGGTCCAGGTGGAGGGGCTTGGTTCGGCTGGGACGAGGGTGCGGGTCGAGAGGCGGTACCGGTCGGTGGCCGTGAGCACGATCGCCTCTGGGGAGACCTCGAGGTGCACGCCATTCAGCACGGGGAGGTCCTGCGTCGTCGCGGTCAGCACCTGCTCGACGGCGGCGGTGAACACCGGGCCGGTGAGCCGGACCGACGGTGCCGGTGCCGGGGTGCCCAGCGTCGCCTTTACCGCCGCGGCGGTTTCGCGGGCCTGGTGTACCTGAGATACCAACCCGGCGACGTGGTCGTCGATGATCCGCGACGCTTCTGCCGGGTCGGCGGTGAGGACCGCGCTGACTCGCTCCAGCGGCAGGCCGATCTCCCGCAACCGCCGGACAAGCAGCGCGGCCGAGACCTGGCCGGGGGAGTAGTAGCGGTAGCCGGATTCCTCGTCGACCCGGATCGGGCGCACGAGTCCGGAATCGGCGTAGAAGCGCAGCGCGCTGGCGGTGAGGCCGCAGCGGCGGGCGAACGCTCCGATGGTCAGCAGGTCGGGCACCCGCCCATCATCGGGGTTCAAGCAGCTTGAAGGTCAACCGCAGCACGGTGACCACGGGATCGTGCTAGTGCAGACGGGTGACTGGCCCGATCGAGGAGGCGGCGCTGTCCGGTGGGCGCGGTTACTCGGTCTGGCTGCTCGGCGACCAGCCAGCACAGTCAGAGGGGGATGCCTGGCCGGATCGGCGTAGCCCTGGAGGGCTTCCTTCGGCCTCCTTCAGCACGGTGGCGCCGACCGCGCTCAGACCCGGTCCAGAAGCTCGCGCAGCCGCACGATGTCCTCGGTTCGCGTGCGCCAGCTGATGACGCACACCCGCAACGCCGGTCGTCCCGCGACGCGGACTGGGCTCACCCACGCGGAGCCGGTGGCGTTGACCCGGTCCGCGAGGTCGCTGTGCCACTGCCAGGATTCCGCCGGATCGGCGGGTGCGTCCGCGCGCGTCACGCACACGATCGGCAGCGGCGTGTCGTTGATGGCGAGCCAACCCGCGCCCGTGAGCTGATCCCGCAATTCCTGCCCGAGCGCCGCGTCGTGTTCGATCTGGGCGCCGTAGCCGGAAACTCCGTATGCCAGCAGACTCAGCCACAGCTTCAGTCCGATGAACCGCCGCGACCATTGATTGCTCGTCGCGTACGGGTCGGCAGTGTCGTCGACTTGGCCCGGCATATACGAGGTCGACACGGTGAACGACGAGCTCAGCTCGGCTCGGTCGCGGGTGAAGAACATCCCCGCGCCCATCGGCACTGACAGCCACTTATGCGCGTCGACGGTGATCGTGTCCGCGCGTTCGATGCCGGTCAGCACGCCGCGCAGCCGATCCGACAGGCAGACGGCTCCGCCCCATGCCGCGTCTACATGGAACCGCAGCCCGGCGTCGTGTGCGAGATCGGCGATGCGCGGCAACGGGTCGAGCATTCCGGCTCCGGTGGTCCCGGCCGTGGCGACGATGAGGAACGGCGCCTTGCCGTCCCGCCGGTCTTCGGCGAGCAAGGCTTCGAGCGCGGCGACATCCATCCGGCCGCTTGCGTCGGACGGCACCAGCCGGCACGCGTCGCGGCCGAGACCGGCGGCGTGGGCGATTTTCAGCCAGGCCAGATGGGAATCCGCACCGGCGTAGAACACTGGCGCGGCGTCGAGGGCACGCAAGCCGCCGGTGCTGTACTCGGGAAACGCGTGGGTGAGCGCGGTCAGCACCGCGGTCGCGTTGGCCTCCGCGCCGCCGCTCGTGAAGTGGCCGCCCGCGGTGGCCGGGAGGCCGAGCCGCGCGGAGAACAGGTCGATGCACCGCTGTTCCGCCTCGACCGCGAACGGTGCGTGGCTCCACGCAGCGAGCTGCGGATTCACCGCCGCGGTGATGAGATCTCCGGTGACTGCTGCCCAGGTCGCGGACGGGTTGAACAGCCCGAAATACCCCGGATGATCGGTGTGCACGGTCCAGCGATCGAGCGCGGCGAGCACCTCCGGGACGGCCTGCTCAAGGTCTTCCGGCTTCTCGAGCGGGTACTTGTCGAGCCAGGCGCGGATCTCCGTGGCGTCGGCGGTCACCGGGCTCGCCGGGTGCTCCGGCCGCGTGCGCCACCCCTCGACCAGCTGATCTACGACACCGTGCAGCAGCTTCGCCGCCGATTCCGCGTCCGTCGCCACCCCGCCGCGGTCCTGCTCGCTCGTCATCAGCCCTCTCCCCAGATTGTGCTAGCACGTAACAGGTTCTGTACTAGCTTGAGACGAGGCTAAGTGGCCTCGAACGGCGCCGCAAGGAAGTAAATCCGGCCATTGCTGGCCCGATTCGTGCGCTAGGCCAGGGTGAGTGCGTCGTCGATGGTGGCGTCCAGGAACGCGAGCGTGTCGCGTCGCCGGGCCAAGGGATTCCGATAGCTGCGCCGTCCTTCCGCACCACCGGTGCGCAGGCTCAAGCTTTCGGCGATGATGCGCTGCCATCGCGGGTCGAATTGCCTTGCCGCATAACGCCCTGCGCCAGTTTTGGAGGTCAGCTCCCCGGTGGCGACCAGATGGTGCAGACGGCTCACGCCGAGCACCGCCCACACCGGGAACAGCGGGCTCACCCCGAGCGCGAGCGACAACGCACTGGTGCGCCGGTTCTTCTCCCACCACGGCCGCCAGTAGCTGCTCAGATTGTCGACAGTGAACGCACGCAAGGCGTCCTGATCCGCGCATACGTCCACATCGGACGGTTGCGGTCCGCGCAGCGCGATCCCGCGCCTGGCGAGTTCGCAGAACGTCACCGGGTTGAGACCGTCTCGTCCCGCCTCGGTGAACCGGCTTTCCTGTGCGCACGGAACGTCCGGGCAGTCGTCGGGCCCGGCGGCGAGATCGGCCCAGGTGAGCACGGAGCCGTCGAAATGCGGTTTCGGAAACCGGGCGACTGTTGTGGCATGAGCCTGCGCCAGCTCTGAGATCTCAACCCGATCCGGACGTCGATCAGTGACCGCGACGAAATCGATGTCGCTGGCCGTGCTCAGCCGTCCGCGCCCGGCGCCGCGGGCGTGGAAGTCGCCGAAGCAGACCGAACCGACCAGGTAAAAACCGGTCACCAGCCCGGGTGCGGCTAGGTCCACTGTGGACAGGAACAGTGTGGTGCTTCGGCGGACTTCCTCAGGTATCTCACTCGGCACGCCTGCCACGTTACCGAGTTACGCGAGTTCGGCGGCGGCCCTCGCCAGGCCGTCGACGCTGCCGGACATGACCGTGCGGACATGCTTGGTGAGGTGGTCCAACGGCCAATCCCACCACGCGATCGCCAGCAGTCGTTCGACATCCTCGTCGCGGTACCGGCGGCGGATCAGCTTGGCCGGGTTGCCGCCGACGATGCCGTAGTCGGGCACGTCGTCGACCACGACCGCCCCGGACGCGACGATCGCGCCGTGCCCGATGCGGACGCCCGGCATGACCATCGCCCGGTAGCCGAGCCAGACGTCGTTGCCCAGCACCGTGTCGCCGCGTCCGGGCAGGCCGGTGATGGCGTCGAAGTGCTCGGCCCAGTCGCCGCCCATGATCGGGAACGGGAACGTCGACGGCCCGTCCGTCCGGTGGTTCGCGCCGTTCATGATGAACCGCACGCCCTCGCCGAGCGCGCAGTACTTGCCGATCACGAGCTTCTCCGGCCCGTAGTGGTACAGCACGTTGCGAGTCTCGAAGGCGGTCGGCTCGTCCGGGTCGTCGTAGTAGGAGAACTCGCCGACGTCAATCAGCGGCGACGTGACCAGCGGTTTCAGCAGCACCACTCGCGGCTGCTCGGGCATGGGGTGCAGGACGTTCGGATCGGGGGAAATGGGTTCTCTCCTCGCGGTGACAGGTTCAGCCGCGGGTTCAACGGCGGACGGTGGCGGGTTCGGCGGTGGGCGGAGGGTTCGGCGGCGGACGGTGAGGGGCTCGGCAGTGGGGGCGGCGGGCGGTGGGCGGTGACAGGTTCGGCGGAGGGGTTAGCGGCGAACGGCGACGGGTTCGGCGGTGGGCTGGCTTAGCTGCGAGCAGCGGCGGATTCATCGGCAGACGGTGGCAGGTTCGGCAGCGCGCGGTGACGGGTTCGGCGGCGGACGGTGAGGGGCTCGGCGGTGGGCGGCGGGTTAGGCGTGGGCGGTGACAGGCTCGGCAGAGGTCGGCGGGTTCAGCGGCGAACAGCGGTAAGTTCGGCGGTGGACGGGTGGGTTCAGCGGCGGACGGTGACAGGCTCGGCGGAGGGTTGAGCGGCGAACAGCGGCGGGTTCAGCGGAAGGCTCGGCAACGAACAACGGATTCAGCAACGCGCGGCAGCAGACCCGAAACCCAGCCACGTGTGCCGGTTGCCCCACCAGCACCAGCCGACCTTGGGGGCGTTGCGGCGTTCGCTGCCGTCGCGGCCGGTGCCGTTGCTGATCCACAGTGCCGGCGTGCGGGCGTCGAACTTGCCGTTCTCCTTGCGCAGCCGGGAGCCGATGGTCATGAAGCAATGGTTGCGCTCGAGCGCCGACGGCTGCTGCAGCACCCACTGAATCCCCTCGGTGAGCAGCAGCGGACTGCGCCCAGCCTTGGTGATCGCGGGCAGGGCTTCCTCGGGGCTCCAGTTGGCCATCTCGTCGCCGCGGTCGAGGCCGGTGACGAGGTACAGCGGCGCGTCGGGCAGGTCGATGTCACGCGGCGCGAACTGGTCGACGTCCGGCATGTCCGTGACGACGAATCCGGCCTTTCCTTCGCGCCGGAGCAGCGGCGAGAGCGCCGACGCGGGTGCCCGGTCCGGGTGGACCGCCAGCAGCGCGCCGTCGGCGGCGTGGTGCTCCGCGGCGAAAGCACGCAGGTCGTCGGCGGAAAGCTGGGCGATCTCGGGCACTCCCAGCGCGATGAGGTGGTCTGCCTGGTCCGCGAGCGACGGGAGGGCAGCGATCGACAAGTGGGTCTCCTTCGGGCTATATTTACGTCGGTAGTAAAAGTATGCCGAGTCTCCATCTGGCTGTCAAGGTAAAGTTACGTCGGAGGTAAGTTTTCGATGGATGTGGGCCTGCGGGAAGCCAAGAAGCAGGAGACGCGCCAGCTGATCTCCGACCACGCGACGCGGCTGTTCCTGGAGCAGGGCTTCGAGGAGACGACGATCGCCCAGGTCGCGGCGGCCGCGCGGGTCGCGAAGAAGACGGTGACCAACTACTTCGCCCGCAAGGAAGACCTGGTCCTCGACCATCAGGACGAGTTCGTCGCGACCCTGGCGGCGGCGGTGTGGGCGCGCGAACCGGGGGAGTCGGCGCTCGCGGCGCTGCGGCGGGCGTTCGAGGCGGCGGTCGCGGCGAAGGACCCGGTCGTCGGGTTCGCCGGGCTGGAGTTCAGCCGGATGATCGCCGAGAGCCCGACACTGTCCGCCTGCCTGCGCGGCCTGCACGAACAGCGGGAACGGGCGCTGGCTCAGGCCCTGGCCGACGCGGTCGGCAGCCCCCGGACGGACATCACCGTCCGCACGGCAGCCGCGGTGCTGGGGGCGGTGCATCACAGCCTGTTCCAGCGGATCGAGGAGCTGACGCTGGCCGGACGGGCCGCCGACGAGGTCGCGGAGACGGTCGCGGCGGAGGCGGCGCGGGCGTTTGACCTGCTGGAACCTGCGCTGGGGGACTACGCGGTGGCCTGATCCGGGGAGCCTCCGCAGGCGGTGTTCGAGCAGCCGCCTCCCCGCCGTTCGAAGAAGTTTTCCCGGCGATGTCGATCCGCGCGCACCCCGATCGTCGCTTCAGTGAGACGACCGGAAAGACACGCAGGGGAGACAGAAATGAGCGCCGGACGACGCGAGTGGCTGGGCCTGGCAGTACTGGCCTTGCCGACCGTGCTGTTGTCGCTGGACATGAGCGTGCTGCACCTCGCGGTTCCGCACCTCGCCGCCGATCTGCGGCCTTCCAGCACGCAATTGCTGTGGATCATCGACATCTACGGCTTCATGATCGCCGGATTCCTCGTCACGATGGGCACGCTCGGCGACCGGATCGGCAGGCGGAAGCTGCTGACGATCGGCGGCGGCGCGTTCGGGCTCGCGTCGGTCGCGGCGGCGTTCTCGACCACTCCGGAGATGCTGATCGCGGCGCGGGCCGTGCTCGGGATCGCCGGGGCGACGCTCATGCCGTCGACGCTCGCGTTGATCAGCAACATGTTCCCGAATCCCAAACAGCGCGGCACCGCGATCGCGGTGTGGATGAGCTGTTTCATGGGCGGCATGGTGGTCGGCCCGGTCGCGGGCGGGTTCCTGCTGGAGCATTTCCGCTGGGGTTCGGTGTTCCTGATGGGCGTGCCGGTGATGGTCCTGCTGCTCGCGACCGCGCCGAAGCTGCTTCCCGAGTACCGCGACAACGCCGCCGGGCGCCTCGACCTCGCCAGCGTCGCCCTGTCGCTCGCCGCGATCCTGCCGGTCATCTACGCGCTCAAGGAAATCGCCAAGAACGGCTTGTCCCTGACCGAAATCGTCGTGCTCGTCGCGGGGCTCGCGGTCGGCGTGGTGTTCGTCCGGCGGCAGCGGCGGCTCGAGCATCCGCTGCTGGACCTGCAGTTGTTCCGGGTGCGCGCGTTCAGTGCGGCGGTGGCGATCATGCTCGTCGGCGCGGTCACCATGGGCGGGGTGTTCATGCTGGTCAGCCAGTATCTGCAGATGGTCGCCGGGCTGAGCACGGTCGACGCCGGGCTGCTGCTGGTTCCGCAGGCGCTCGCGGTGGTCGCCGGGTCGATGATCGCGCCGCGGCTGGCGCGCAGGTTCCGGCCGGAATTCGTGCTGGGCTTCGGAATGCTGATCGCGGCGGGCGGAATCCTGTTGTTCACGCTCGCCAATGGGGCAGGCGGGGTGGCTTTCGTGGTGCTGGGCATGTCGGTTGCCAGCTTCGGCATGGGGCCGCAGGGCGTGCTGTGCACCGAAATGGTGGTCGGCTCGGTCCCGCCGCAGCGGGCCGGCGCGGCTTCGGCGATGTCGGAGACCAGCACGGAATTCGGGATCGCCATGGGGATCGCGGTGTTCGGCAGCGTCGCGACGGCGGTGTACCGAGACCAGATCGCGGTCCCGGCCCACGTGCCCGCCGCGGCGGCCGCCCAGGCGACCGACAGCATGGCCGGTGCGATGGAGGCGTCGGCGACGCTGCCCGGTGCGACCGGCGAACAGCTGCTGGCCACGGCACGGGACGCGTTCAGCTCGGGGCTGCACACGGTCGCCGGGATCGGGGCGGCGATCGTGGTGGTGTTCGCGGTGGTGGGGATGGTCGCGCTGCGGCGTTCGCCGGCGGCTGCGAAGGCGGCGGAACCGGTGCCGGTCGCGTCGTAACCTGTTGTGCGGTCAGGGTTTCCCTGTGACAAGAGGGCCGGTGGTCCAGCCGAGCGTTCAGCCCGGCCGGACCACCGGCCCGCAGTCGTAAGATCTCAGGGTTTCCGCGCGACCCCGACCGCCACGATCCGCTGGGCGACCGTCGGCTCGCTGAGCAGCGGACCGTCCGGCCACCATTCGACCACCGGCACGATTTCCGCGGGCTTGTTCGGCCCGCTCGGGATCAGCTCCATGCCGTGGAACAGTTCCTTGATCTCGTCGCGGGTGCGGGACGAGACGTCCTTCATCGACCCGTTGTGGATCGATTCGATGATGCCCTGCACCGCTTCGTCGTCCTCGGACCCGTCGTGCGGGTCGAGCAGGTGCGAGATCGCCACGTACGAACCGGACGGGAGCCGGTCGATGAATTCCTTCGTCACCTTCGCCGGGACCTCGCGGTCGCCGGTCTGGTGGTGCAGGGCGAGCAGGAACAGCACCGCGATCGGCTGGTTCCAGTCGAGGTGCTCGGTGACCGTCGGGTGGTCGAGAATGCTCGGCGGGTCGAAGAAATCCGCCTGGATGTATTCGGTGAATTCGTTCTCGTCGAGCAGCGCCCGCCCGTGGCTGGCCACCACCGGGTCGTAGTCGACGTAGACGACCTTCGCGCCCGAATCCCCGCGCTGGACGATCTGGTGCACGTTTTCCGAGGTCGGCATGCCGGAACCGCAGTCGATGTACTGGCGGATGCCGGCGTGGAAGGCGAGGAACCGGCAGATCCGGGTCAGCAGGTGCCGGTTGACCCGCGCGGTTTCCGCGACGTCCGGCATCACCCGGGCGATTTCCCTGGCGACCTGGCGGTCGATCTCGTAATTGTCTTTCCCGCCCAGCAGATAGTCGTACACGCGGGCGGCGCTCGACTGGTTCGGGTTGACCCCCGGCGGTGCGTTGACAGCGTCGGTCACGACGCGTACCTCCCGCGTGTTGACACGGTGATAGATGCCACACCGAGAGTAGCGGACTTCGGGGACGCCGCGAAACCGGTGCGGCTAAGACTCCAGCAGGGCTCGTTTCAGCGCGCTGACCAGCTCTTCCAGCACGGGTTCCGGCGCGCCGAAGGTGAGCCGGACGTGCGTGTCCGGAGCGTGCAGGTCGGCGCCGCGGATCGCGGTGACTCCGTTGCGCAGCAAGGCTCGGTCGATGTCTTCCGGGGTAGCGCCGAGCCGGCCGCAATCGGCGAGCAGGAACGCGCCGCCGCCGGGGCGCACTGGTGCGGGGAGCCCGCTGGCCGCGATGCCCTCGCACACGAGGTCGCGCTTCCGCTGGTACGTCACGAGTTCGCGGTCGAGCCACTCGCGCGGTCCGGTGAGGGCGGCGGCCGCCGCGTGCTGTGCGACCGCGCCGCAGCAGACGGCTTCCCATTGCAGGCGGCGTTCCATCGCGTCGACGATTTCCGGCGGGGCCAGCACGTAGCCGATCCGCCAGGTCGTCAGCGCGTAGTACTTGCTGAGGCTGGTGACGGTGATCAGGTGCGGCCATTCCCCGGCCGCTCCCTCGATCGGATGGTGTTCGTTCCGGTCATAGGCGAAGTGCCGCCACGAATCGTCGGAGATCACGACAAGGCCGTGGCGGGCGGCGAGGCCGACCACCGCGGCGATGGTTGCGGCATCGGGGAGGTAGCCGGTGGGATTGACCGGATTGCACAGGAGAATGGCGCGGCTGCGCGGGGTGACCGCGGCGGCCATGCGGTCGAGATCGAAGGTCCAGTCCTCTCGGGAGGGGACGTACGCGGGCACGGCGCCGGATTCGCGGATCGCCCCGTCGAAGAAGTACGCCGGGGTCGGCACGATCACCTCGTCGCCCGGCTCGAGGACGGTGCGCAGCACAAGGGAAAGCCCGTGCTGCGCGCCGTGTGTCACCAGCAGCCTTCGTTCGGGATCGATGCCGGGACCGAGTTCCGCGGCGATGGCCGACCGGAGTTCGGGAAGGCCCCGGCTGTCGCGCGGGTCGGGTTTGTCCATCGCCAGCCGGACGGCCTCGCGGACGTGTTCGGGCATCGGCAGGACCGGGGCTCCCACGAGCGGGAGCATCCGGACGCCGGTGCGGCGGGCCCGGTCGCGAGCGCTCAGCGCGCCCAGCGCCGGGACATCGCGAGAGGCGGGGAGAGCCCAGGAGGTCGAACTGCTTCGCGGCATACGACCAGCTTCGCACATTGAGATATCAGTATCAACGGTAGATATCTCTGGAGGTCTCTGAAGATGTACCCGTGCCATATCAACCAGCAATACTGGTATTCTGAGTGGGTGTCCGACATCCACGACGTTCTCACCGGCACGCCGCACATCCCCGCGCTGCTGCTGGTCGGCCAGGACGAATCCGGCCTCGACCGGACCAGCCAGGCGTACCGGGCGATCCGCCGGCAGATCATCGATCTGACGCTGCGTCCCGGCAGCAGTTTCACCGAGACCTCGCTCGCGCAGCAGTGGCAGATCAGCAAGACGCCGGTGCGCGAGGCGCTGGCCCGGCTGCGCCGAGACGGTTTGGTCAGCGCGCTTCCGCGCGCGGGCTACCTCGTCAGCTCGATCACGTTGCAGGACACCGACGATCTGTGCGGCCTGCGTACGCTGCTGGCCGCCGAGGCGGCTGCCGAAGCGGCCCGCAACGGTATCTCGGTGCCCGCGATCGAGCGGCTCGAAGTGCTGTCGAAAATCGCGTCGGACTACGTCCCGGGCGAGACGGCGCTCGACGACTGGCTGCCGGTCGGGATCGAATTCGAGGCCATCATGGCCCACTTCAGCGGCAACAGCCGGCTCGTCAAATCGCTCGTCGACGTCCTCGACGAACTGGAACGGGTGCTGCGGATGGTGTTGATGATCGCTCCGGACGTCGCGAGCCCGCCGGGTGAACTGCACGCGATTTTCGAGAGCCTGCGCGACCGCGACGCGGAGGGTGCGCGCTTCTCGATGCGGGCCCGGTGCGAGCGGGTGCGCCGTGACGTGCTCCAAGTGCTGACCAAGAGCACTTCGGTCAGCAGGGCGAACATCGAAATACCGCTGAATTGACCGGTGCGGTCCGGGGAGCACGGTCTCCCCGGACCGCACCGCTCAGACCGCGGTCGGGAAGTGCAGGCTCGCCTCCTCGGGCGCCTCCGGCCAGCGGCTGGTCACCGCCTTGGCGCGGGTGTAGAAGGCGACGCCTTCGGGGCCGTGCATGTGGTGCGCGCCGAACAGGGACTGTTTCCAGCCGCCGAACGAGTAGAACGCCATCGGCACCGGGATCGGGACGTTCACGCCGATCATCCCGACCTGCACCGACCGCTGGAACTGCCGCGCCGCCCGGCCGCTGCCGGTGAAAATCGCGGTGCCGTTGGCCCAGTCGCTCGCGTTGATCAGGTCGATCGCCTCGGTCAGCGAATCGACGCGCACGACCACGAGCACCGGGCCGAAGATCTCGTCGCGGTAGACGCTCATCTCAGGGGTGACGCCGTCGAAAAGCGTTGGCCCGACGAAGAATCCGCTGTCCTCGACGGTGATATCTCTCCCGTCGACGACGAGTTCGGCACCCGCCGCGACCCCGGCGTCGAGGTAGCCCCGGACGCGCTCGAGTGCTTCCGGCGACACGACAGGTCCCATCTCAGACCCTGGTGCCAGCCCCGGACCGACCTTGATCGCACGGGCCTTTTCGCCGATCAGCTTGACCAGCGGCTCGGCCACGTCACCGACCGCGACGGCCACCGAAATCGCCATGCACCGCTGGCCCGCAGATCCGTACGCGGCGGAAACCAGGTGCTCGGCCGCGTTTTCGAGATCGGCGTCGGGCAGGACGACGGCGTGGTTCTTCGCGCCGCCGAGCGCCTGCACGAGCTTGCCGTTTGCGGTCGCGCGCTCGTGCACGTACCGCGCGATCGGGGTCGAGCCGACGAACGACACCGCGGCGACGTCCGGATGGTCCAGCAACGCGTCCACCGCGACCTTGTCGCCGTGCACGACGTTGAAGACGCCGTCGGGCAAACCGGCCTCGGCGTAGAGTTCGGCGACGAAGTTGGCCGCGGAAGGGTCGCGTTCGGACGGTTTGAGCACGAACGTATTGCCGGTCGCGATGGCGATCGGATGCATCCACATCGGGACCATGGCGGGAAAGTTGAACGGCGTGATGCCCGCGCACACGCCGAGCGGCTGCCGGAAGGAAAACAGGTCGACGCCGGTCGAGACCTGGTCGGAGTACTCGCCTTTGAGCAGCTGCGGGATTCCGCAGGCGAAATCGATCACCTCCAGGCCGCGGACGAGTTCACCCTTCGCGTCCTCGAAAACCTTGCCGTGTTCGGCGGAAACGATCCGTGCCAGGTCGTCGAGGCGGCTTTCGACCAGCGTGCGGAACGCGAACATGAGCCGCGCCCGGCGCATGACCGAGGTGTCGGCCCAGTCCGGCGCCGCGATGCGCGCGGCTCGCACCGCGGCGTTGACGTCGGCCGGCTCGGCGAGCAGGACGTCGGCTTGGCGCTCGCCGGTCGCCGGGTTCCACACCGGCGCGGTCCGGGTCGAATGACCGGTGGTTTCCCGGCCGCCGATGCGGTGTCGGATGGTGGGGTGCACGAGGGAACTCGCCTTCTGGTCAGGGTTTCGGGCAGCACCGGACCCCGGTGCTGTGCTCTGGCAAGGGTTTTCGCCGAGGTGAAGGTCAGACGATGAGGTCGCCGCCGTTGATGTCGATCGCGGCGCCGGTGATGTAGGCCGCTCGGTCGGACGCGAGGAACGCGACGAGTTCCGCGACCTCCCAGGGCATCCCGGCGCGCGGCACCGGGAACGAGCGGGTGGCTTCGCCGAGCGCGGCGGCGGAAAGCAGACCGCGGACCATCGGGGTGTCGATCAGGCCGGGACAGACGGCGTTGACCGTGATCCCGTCCGGCCCGTAGTTCTTCGCGAGATGCCGGGTGAGGCCGAGGACGCCGTGCTTGGCCGTCGTGTAGTGCGCGCCGCCCGCGGTGCTGATCGTTTTTCCCGCGGTGGAGGAGAAATTGACGATCCGGCCCCAGCCGCCGGCTCGCATCGCGGGCAGCGCGCGTTGGCAGCACAGGAACGTGCCGTGCACGCTGACCGCGAGCACCCGATTCCACTCGGCCTCGGTGATATCTTCAAACGCTGTCGGTGGCGCGATACCCGCCGCATTGACGAGGATGTCGAGCCGGGTTTGTTCGGCCAGCACCGCGTCGAACGCACGGCCGACCCGAGCGGCATCCGTGACGTCCACCGCGATCGACCGGATCCGCTCCGCCGGAACCGCCAGCGTCGCCGCCAGTTCCTCGGCGGCTGGCGCGGCGGGGTCGAATACCGTGACGGTCGCGCCCCGGCTGGCCAGCGCGTGCACTGTGGCCAGGCCCATACCGCTCGCGCCGCCGGTCACGATCGCGACCCGTCCGGCGAGTTCCCGGCTGTCCGTGCTGGTAGGAGCGCGGAGATCCTCGACGGCGGTCATGCGGCCGCCAGCAGACCGCGGACCCGGCCGAAAGCCGCGGCCGCCTGTTCGAGGTGCTCCCGCGTGTGCGAGGCCGAGACCTGCACGCGGATCCGCTCTTCACCCGCCGGGACGACCGGGTGCGAGAGCGCGAAGACAAGGACGCCTTCCCGTCGCAGTGCCGCTGCCATATCAACGGCGAGCGTTCCGCCTCGCAGCATCACCGGGACGATCGGATGTTCGCCGGGCAGCACCTCGTACCCGAGATCCCGCAAGGCGCTGCGCAGCCAGGAAGTGTTGGCGGCCAGGCGTTCCCGCAGTTCTGGGCGGTGAATAGCGAGCCGGATCGCAGTCAGTGCGGCGGCCGCGAGCGGAGGCGCCATCGCGTTGGTGAAGACGTACGGCCGCGAAACCTGGCGCAGGGTTTCGGTGACCGCGCGCGGCCCGGCGACGAAGCCTCCGGCCGCGCCGCCGAGTGCCTTGCCGAGTGTTCCGGTGACGAGGTCGACCTCGCCGACCAGGCCGAAGTGCTCGGCAGTGCCGCCGCCGAGCACCCCGGTGGCGTGCGAATCGTCGACCAGCAGCACCGCGTCGTACCGTCGCGCCAACTCGGCGAGCCGGGGGAGCGCGGCGAGGTCGCCGTCCATGCTGAACACGCCGTCGGTCACGATCAGCCGGTGCCGTGCCTCCGTGCTCTCGGTGAGATATCGCTCCAGCTCGTTGAGATCCGAGTGGGCGTAGACGCGCCGCTGGGCCTGCGACAGCCGGATGCCGTCGATCAGGCTGGCATGGTTGAGCGCGTCGCTGAAGATCACGTCGTCCGGGCCGAGCAGGGCGGCGAAGACACCGAGGTTCGCGTCGAAGCACGAGCCGTACAACACGGCGTCCTCGGTGCCGACCAGCTCGGCGATGGCCGTCTCGAGTGCACTGTGGACACTTCGGGTACCGCAGAGCACTCGGCCGGCGGCCACGCCGAGTCCTTGATCGCGCATCGCTTCCCGGGCCGCGGCGAGGACTTCCGGGGATCCGGCGAGTCCGAGATAGTCGTTCGAAGCGAGATTGACCAGGGTCTCGCCGTCCAAGCTCAACGTCGGTCCCTGCGCACCGGAGACCACTAGGTCGTGCCGAGGCGGGCGGCCCTCGAGTTCGGTGCGGAGCCGGTCGAGCAACGCCGTGTTCACGCGGTGTCTCCGATCCATTCGGCGCAGGACACGACCTCGAATCCTCGGCTGGGAAAGACTGTGTCCAGCAAGAAGTCGTTGACGGCCGGATCGCTGTCGGCGCATCCGTCGCGCAGCACGGTCACCGGGTAACCGCGATCCGCCGCGTCGTAGCACGTGGCGGTGACCATCGCGCTGGTCGCCACCCCGGCGACCGCCAGGTCACGGACGCCCCGAGCGCGGAGCACGAGGTCGAGGTCGGTGCCCGCGAACGCGCTGGCGCGGCGCTTCAGGACGACGACGTCCTCTTCGGACACCGGCAACGCCAGTTCGGTGCCCGGCGAGCCTTCGTGGAACGCGTCGCCGGCGTCGAAGAACGACCGGTAGAGCGCGCCGTCGGGCAGGTCGGTCCCGTTGTCCCGCATGGCGAAGTGCACGAAGACGACGAGCGCCCCGGCTTTCCGGGCGCGCGGCAGCAGCCCGGTGAGCGGTGCCACGACCTGGCGGGCGAACGGGTAGCCGTCCGTGATGCCCCGCTGGATGTCGCCGACGATCAGTGCAGTGGTCATGAAAGGTTCCCGTCCAGTCGTTCCATCCGCCGCCCCGTGGTGAGCAGGGCGGCCAGTCCTGCCGTCATGATGATCGCGATCGCCAGCAGCGCATAGGTGAAACTGCCGGTCGCCGACGCGACCGCGCCGGTGAAGTACGGCCCGATGAACCCGCTGAGATTGCTGACCGAGTTGATGAGCGCGATCCCGGACGCGGCGGCCGCGCCGGTCAGCCCGATCGCCGGGATCCGCCAGAACTGCGGCATCGCGGTGAGAATCCCGGAAACGCTCAGGCAGACCGCGATGACGAACAGCGTGCCGCTGCTGGTGAACGTCGCCAGCAACAATCCGACAATACCGAGCGCCATTGGTATGGCAGTGGCCGTCACTGCAGTACGCCGGGCCGCGAAACGAGCCCATACCAGCAGCGCCAGCAATGCCACCGCGTACGGAATCGCGGACAACAGCACGCTGCTGACATCTCCCGCGCCGCCGATGCTGTGCGTGATGGACCGCAGCATCGTCGGCAGGAAGAACTGGAGCGGGTAGAGCCCGAACGCGATGGCGAACCAGGTCACGGCCATGATCCAGACCCGGCGGCTGGTCAGTGCCTCGCGCAGGCCGGAAAGCGCGCCGTGGGCCCGGTGTTCCTCGGCTTCCGCGGCCAGCGTCGCCTCGATCGCGGCCTTCTCGTCGTCGTCGAGCCAGCGCGCGGTCGCGGGGCGGTCGGGAAGGAAGACGAAGACCAGGATGCTGACCACCACCGTCAGCAGGCCCTCGACCAGGAACAGCGAGCGCCAGCCCGCGATGCCGAACAGTTGCTGGCCCCATTCGAGCAGCGCGGCGGCCAGCGGCGAGCCGATGATCGAGGACACCGGTGTCATCAGGAAGAACGCCGACAACGCCCAGGAACGCTGGCGGCGCGGGAACCACAACGTCAGGTAGAGCAGGATCCCGGCGGCGAGCCCGGCCTCGGCGAACCCGAGCAGCAGCCGGGCCAGGTACAGCGTCGCGGCCGAGTTCACCGCCGAGGTGGCCGCGGTGACCAGGCCCCAGGTGATCATGATGCGCGCGATCCATTTGCGCGCGCCGAACCGCCGCAGCGCCAGGTTGCTCGGCACCTCGACCAGGATGTAGCCGATGAAGAACAGTCCGGCGGCGAGCCCGATCTGGCCGGTGCTCAAGTGCAGGTCGCGGGACATCGGGGCGGCGAGGTAGCCGACGTTGGCGCGGTCGATGTAGCTCGCCACGTAGGCGAGGCCGACCAGCGGGATGATCCGGATGCCCGCTTTCCGCCAGGTGCGCGGAGCGACGGTGCTCCGGCCGGCGGCGACATGGGAACTCATGGCGAAGTCCGATCTGTCGGGGAATGGGAGTGGTGGTGCGTCAGCGCGCCTTGCCGCGTGCGGCGGCGGTGGCGGCCAGGTCGATCCCCCCGTCGTCGATGACGACGCCGTAGTCCCGTTCGGCTCCCTCGCGGGTGACCTTGCCGTCCAGGACGTCTTCGAGCACCCGTTCCGGCTCACGGCCGAACGGGTGTCCGTGACCGCCCCCGCCTGCGGTCACGTGCCGGTGCCGGGTTCCGGCGGTCATGGCGAAATGCGGTTTGGACTCCAGCACGCGTTCGCCCGGACCGCCTTGGTCGAGGACGTTGAGCGACGGAGTCCCCGGCGCGCCGCCGGACAGCCCGTACGGCAGGAACTTCCGCCGGTCGGACCGGATCTGCACGCTGGCCTCGGGAGCCAGCAGCGTCATGTCGCGGAACGTCGCGAGGCCGCCGCGCCAGCGTCCCGCGCCGCCGCTGTCGGGCAGGTAGCCGTAGCCGTCAATGCGGAGATGGCCGGAGCGTTCGAGTTCCTCGACCGGGGTGTTGGTCAGGTTCGCGCCCAGCGAGCTGATCCCGTCGACGCCGTCGCGGTCGGGCCGGGCGCCCCACGCGCCGGCGAGCGGATCCCACAGCACCATGGATTCGCCGTCCGGGCCGACGAGTCCGATCGCGATGCCGTCCGGACCTCCCTCGCCCGCGGCGGGCACCCGGTCCGGGAACACCGGTGCGAGCGCGCCGAGCACCGCGTCGATGATCCGGAAGCCGACCAGCCCGCGTGCCCCGCGGGCGGCCGGGCGCTGTCCATTGAGGATGGACGCCGGCGGGATGACGAAACTGAACGGCCGGTAGAAGCCGCTGTTCGCCGGGATGTCGGAGGCGAGGACGCCTTGCAGCGCGGCGTAGGCGGCGGAGCGGGTGAACGATTCGGTCGCGTTGAGCGCGGAGCCGACCTGCGGCGAGGAACCGGTGAAGTCGAGTTCGATTCCGGATTCCGACAGGGTCGCTTTGACGCGGATCGGGATCGGCCCGGAGCCGAGTCCGTCGTCGTCGATGTGATCGGTGAACTCGTACGTGCCGGGAACGGCTTCGGCGAGTGCGGCGCGCAGGAGGGTTTCGGAGTAGTCGAGCAGTTCGTCGATCAGCTCGGAGAGCCGTTCGACGCCGTGGCGAGCGGCGAGGGCGCGCAGTCCTTCGGCTCCGGTGTGACAGGCGGCCAGCTGGGATTCCAGGTCCCCGCGCAGGAGTTCCGGTTCGCGGACGTTGCGCAGCAGCACGCGCAGGAAGGTTTCGTTCGTGGTGCCCGCGTCGATCAGCCGCGAGGGTGGGATCTGAATTCCCTCGGCAAAGATATTAGTGGACTGGACTGCCATCGACCCGGCCGCCCAGCCGCCGACGTCGGTGTGGTTGACGACGGTGACCGCGAACCCGAGCAGCGTTTCCCCTCCGAACACCGGGGAAACCGCGAAGATGTCCGGCAGGTGCATGCCGCCGAGCGACGGGTCGTTGAGCAGGTAAAGGTCGCCGGGCGCCACCGAATCGCCGAACTCGGCGAGGATCGCTTCCATCGCGTCCGGAATGGACCCGAGGTGCACCGGAAGCGTGTTCGCCTGGGCGATCACCCGGCCGCGGGCGTCGCACAGCGCGGCGGAGAAGTCCATGCTGGACGCGACGAGCTGCGAATGCGCGGTGCGCAGGACGGTGATCGCCATTTCGTCGGCGATCCCGGTGACGGCGTTGCGGAAGACCTCGAACGTCACGGCGTCGCGGATCATGCGGCACTCCAGGTGATCACGATGTTGTTGAACCGGTCGCGGTGCGCCTGCGCACCGGGCGGGACGAGGGTGGTGGCGTCCATGTCCTCGATGATCATCGGACCGGGCGCCGGGGTGGCACCGAGCGCGGCGCGGGTGATGACAGGAGCGGAAACTGTTTCGGCGAAACGACATTCCCGGGTCGATGGTGCCGCGCTCTCGGACTCCGGGAGAGCCAGTATGTCCGAAATGGACACCGGAGTGGGCTGCCTTCCGCGCACCCGGAGGTTCACCGGCTCGACCAGGTCGTCGGTACCCGCTCGGCCGTAGGTGCGCTTGTGTTCGGCGTGGAACCGGGCGCGGGTCTCGGCGAGCAGGTCCTCGGTGAGCTCGCCGTCGGGAACACGGATCCGCAGTTCGAAGCGCTGTCCGCGGTAGCGCATGTCCAGCAGGCGGTCCACGATCGCGTCCTCGCCGAGTTCCTCGCGGACCTTTTCGGACAGTCGCGCGAATTCCTCGGCGAGCGCTGGTATCTCAGCGAATTCGGCGCGGTACGGGGAGAGCTCGTGTCGTTCGGTGTCGGCGACGAGCAGGCCGAGGCTGCTGAAGAGTCCGGGGTGCACCGGCACGAGCACGGTGTCGATGCCCAGTTCGCGGGCCAGCGCGGCGGCGTAGAGCGGGCCGGCGCCGCCGAACGCCACCATCGTGGCTTCGCGCGGATCCCTGCCGCGTTCGCTGGTGACCGCTTTGACCGCGGTTGTCATACTAGAGACGGCTACCTGATATGCCCCGCGTGCGGCCCCTGGGATGTCTTCGCCGAGCTGTTCGGCCACTGTGGACAGTGCTTTTTCGGCGAGGTCCGGATGGATCGCGACGCGCCCGCCTGCCAGGGACTGCGGGCTGAGATATCCGAGCGTGACGTTGGCATCCGTCAGGGTCGGCAGTTCGCCGCCCTGGCCATAGCAGGCCGGCCCCGGCCGGGACCCGGCGCTCGCCGGTCCGACGTGGAGCGCGCCTGCGGAGTCGACGGAGATGATGCTGCCGCCGCCGGACCCGACCTCGGCGATGTCGATCGACGGTGCCCGCACCGGGTAGCCCGCCCCGGAACTGAGCCCGCGCGCCACGTTCATCCCGCCGCCGACCTCGTAGTCCGCCGAGACGAACGGTTCCCCGTGCTCGATCAGCGAGGCCTTCGCCGTGGTGCCGCCCATGTCGAAGGCGACCACTGTGGACAGTCCGATCAGCTGCCCGAGCTTTTGCACCGCTGTGACCCCGGCGGCCGGGCCGGACTCGATGATCTGCACCGGCCGTCGCACGACCGAAGCGGCATCGAGCAGGCCCCCGCTGGACTGCATGACCAGCAGCGGCGCACGGACGTTCTCGGCGCGCAGTCCCGCTTCAAGCCGGGTGAGGTAACCGTGCACCGCCGGGCCGACGTAAGCGTTGACGGCCGCGGTGCTGGTGCGTTCGAATTCGTGCGGCTGCGGGGAAACGTCGACTGATGCGGTGACGTAGACCTCGGGCAGCTCGGTGCGCAGCAACTCGGCGACCCGCCGTTCCTCGTCCGGCCGGACGTAGGAATTGAGCAGGCACACCGCGACCGCTTCGATGCCGTCCGCGCGCAATCGCCCGGCCAGCGCACGGACCTCGTCCGCGTCGGCCGAGGGGGAGAGCTGCCCGTCGGCGGTGATGCGCTGGTCGAGTTCGTAGCGATTCCTCCGGCGCGCCAACGGTTCCGGCTTCGACCAGGACAGGTCGTAGAGCGACGGACGCCGCAGCCGCCCGATCTCCAGCACGTCGCGGAAGCCGCGGGTGGTGACCACCGCGGTCCGGACTCCGCTCATCGACAGGATCGCGTTGGTGGCCACCGTGGTGCCGTGCAGCATCGCGACGACTGACTCCGCCTCCGTCCCGGCGGCCGACAGCACCGCGGTCGTCGCCGTCACCACGCCCTCGCCGTACTCGGGCGGGGTCGACGGCACCTTCATCGGGACGACCTCGCCTGCCGGGCCCAGCGCGATGACGTCGGTGAACGTGCCGCCGATGTCGGCGCCGACCCGCCAGCCGGCCGGTTGAGGATCGTGACTGCGAGGCACTGCGATCTCCTTCGTTCAGCGAGCGACTGGGATCACAGTAAGTGTGCGTTGAGATATCAGCAAGGAGCAGTTGCCATTTTTTAATTCAGAACTGGTAGTAACAGGAAGCGGTGAGGCGGGGGTTTGCGGTGCGGTTCAGTGCGTGGACCTGCGGGTTCGGCAGGGCTGGATGGTGCGGGAGAGCTGATGTCCGGGTTTCGGCCGCGGCAGGCGCCCGACGCGAGGTGCGGCGCGGCTGGGATGCGAGGGGGTGCTGCGGGGATGCGGTGAGGAGGCGAGGTGGGGTGCGACGAGATCGCGATGTGGCGTGCGGCGAGGAGGCGCGGTGGGGCGCGACAGGGATGCGAGGCGGGGCGGACGGGGGCGCGAGATGCGGCTCGGCGGAGAGGTGAGGTGGGGGCCGGCGGGTTGCGAGATCGGGCGCGGCGGGGTGGGAGGTGTGGCTCGGCGGGGACGCGAGGCGGCGTGCGGCGCGGAGGCGAGGTGGGGTCGGGCGGGACGTGAGGTGCGGCTCGGCGGAGACGTGAGGTGAGGTCCGGCGGGATGTGAGGGGGGTGCGGCGGGGGTCGCGAGGTGGGGCGCGGCGAGGTCGTCGGGTGCGACTCGGCGGGGGCGCGAGGTGCGGCGCGACAAGGCCGGGTAGCGCGGAGCTGGCGGAAGAATTCGGTCGACAGAGGGCGCGCTCTGCCTGTGCTCCGCGGTGCCGAGCGTACTTCCGCGTGTCCTCGGTCGCGGGGGCTTCCGGAGGGATCGCCGGACGGTACGTGCCAGGCGGTGCTCCACGCCGTTCCGTCCGCGGGGCCGTACTCGTTCGCCAGTCGCGCGGCGGGCATCTGCCGCCGGACGCGGCGCAAGAGTCGGTCGGAGTTCTGATTCCCCGCGGGTTGTCGTGGTTATGCGTCAAGGGCGAGCAGCGCGCCGAGCAGTTCCTCCGGCGTTTCGACCTGCGGCAAATGCCCGGTACGAGGAAGCACAGTAAAGGTCGCACCCGGGATCGCCGCGGCGTAGGCCTCGCCGTACCCAGGATCGGCGATGCGGTCGCTTTCGCCCCACAGGACGTGGACGGGGATGTCCGCTTTGCCCAGTCGCTCGGTCAGTGTCGGGTCGGTCATCGCCGGGCCGGTGTAGCTCACCAGTGCCAGGACGTCTGGGCTCGGGCCGGTGCTCCCGGCGGGCGGCACCGGGGCCTTTGACGGGTCGTGGAACGAGAACTGCTGGATTTCGGCGACGGTCTTGCCGCGGACGTCGGCCAGTGGGTGTCCGGCGGCTTCGATGCCGATGCCGTCCACGATCACTGCGCGGCTGACGCGCGGGCTGTGCAGCAGGGCGATTTCCGCGGCCAGCCAGCCGCCGAAGGAGTTGCCGATCACGGTCACGTTCGAGGCGTCTAGGTGGTCTAGCAGGGCGACGTACGCCTTGGCCAGTGCGGTGACGTCGGTGAGTTCAGCCGCTTTCGGGGTTCCGTTGAAACCGGGGTGGGTGGGGAGCAGGACTCGCGAGCGGGTGCGTTCGGCCAGCAGGTCGGCGAAGCCGGTCATCGTCGCGACGCCGCCTCCGCCGTGTAGCAGCAGGAACGTCCGGGTGCGGTCGTGGACGGTGAGCTCGACCGGTCCGGCCGAGGGGATCTGGAGCGTCTCCGAGGAAGTCATATCAGGAACCTTATATAAGGAAGCTTAGATAAGCAACCTGTTTCGCAACGGGGTAGGCTCCCCGGCCATGAGGTACCGCCACGCCGACGTCGCACTGGCCGTCAAGCGCCTGCAGCATCGCCATCACCGCGCGCTGAGCCAGGCGTTGCAGCCGCTCGGGCTGTCGCTCGTGCAGTGGGACACCTTGCGGCACTTGGCGAATCACCCGGAGGCGTCGCTGCACGACCTTGCCGTGCTGACCTTTCAGACCGACCAGTCCTTCGGCACGCTGGCCGCGCGGATGGTCGAGCGCGGCCTGATCGAGCGGGTGCCGGGGCCGGGTCGCGCGGTGCGGCATCGGCTTACGGAGAAGGGCGCGGAGCTGCGGGCGGCGGGGCAGGAACTGGCGGACGTTGTGGTGAAGAAATCGTTCAGCCGGCTATCGGCGGCTCAGCTCAACGAGTTGGGTGCACTGCTGGATGTCGCGCTGGAGGAGGATCCGGCGTAACCGGTCAGCCGGTCGGCGAGGGCGCGCATCTGGTCGCGGAGTGCGTCCGGCCGCTCGATGACGAACGGCCGGTCGAGTGCGGCGAGGCGCGGCGGGATCCAGTCGAGGCGTTCGGCCCGGATGCGCGCGCGGACCCACGGGTCGTCGGCTTCCAGAATGGCGATGGACGGCGGGAACATCGCGCGGATTTCTTCCGCGGTCGCGCGGATCCGCACTGCTACGTCGTGCTGGTGCGGCGCTTCGGCGATGCCGGTGAGCACTTGGTGGGCGGGGTCGAAATCCGTTGGGGTGCTGAAGGTTCCGTCCTGCGGTTCGGCCCGCTCGATGCGGTCGACGCGGAACGTGCGCACCTGTCCGGCACTTGAGTCGAAGCCGGTGAGATACCAACGGCCGGAATGTGCCACGACACCGTACGGCTCGACGACGCGTTCGCTGCTTCGGCCGTGCGCCGCGGTGTAGGCGAGTTTGACCGGACGCTGGTCGCGCGCTGCCTCGGCGACTGCGAGGAGTACCTCTGCCTCGGCGGTGAGGGCGGCGCGGGCGGGCGTGGTGAAGTCGGCGACCTCCAGCAAGGCGTCGAGTCGGCGGCCGAGCGCCTCGGGCAGCACCCGGCGGACCTTCGCGACCGCGCTTTCCGCCGCCGCGACCGACGTGGTGACCAGCCCGGCGCGCCGTCCCGCGACGAGTCCGAGCAGCACCGCGAGCGCCTCCTCGTCGGTGAGCATCAGCGGCGGCATCCGGTAACCGGGGGCGAGCCGGTACCCGCCGTAGCGGCCGCGCACGGAGCGGACCGGGATGTCCAGGTCGAGCAGGTGCTCGACGTACCGGCGGACGGTGCGTTCGTCCACGTCCAGCCGCCCGGCGAGTTCGGCGACGGTCCGGGTGCCGCCGCCCTGGAGGATTTCCAGCAGCGCCAGCACGCGGGCGATCGGCCGGGTCATGCGGAGAATTCTCGCAATACCGGGCGGATCCTGTCCACTATTGCTTCTAGCGTGGCCACTGAGCAACCAGAAAGGAATGTGGCCGTGCAGTTGACTTCTGTCCGCATCATCACCGGTGACGTCGACCGTTTGACGTCCTTCTACGAGCAGGTGACCGGTCTCGTGGCAAGCCGTCCGGCGAAGCAGTTCGCCGAGTTCGTCGGCGCGACGGCGACGCTGGCGATCGGAGCCGCCGAGACGATGGCGCTGTTCAGCGCGGGTGCGGCGGTGCCGGAGGAGAACCGGACCGTCATCCTGGAGTTCCAGGTCGAGGACGTCGACCGGGAGTTCGCGCGGCTGCGGCCGCTGCTCGCCGAGGTCGTGCAGGAGCCGACGACGATGCCGTGGGGCAACCGTTCGCTGCTGTTCCGCGACCCGGACGGCAACCTCGTCAACCTGTTCGCGCCGCAGACCGAGGAGGCCCGCGCCCGGCTCGCCAGGTGACGGGAAATCGGCTCGCCTGACCGCCCGGCGACCGGCCAGGATCACCGCATGACACGTGCGCTTCTGCTGGACCGCTTCCGCTGGGTCGACGGACATGCCGACCTCTGGCCGGTTTTCCGGGACGGCGCGGCGTTCGCCGAGGTGGTCAAGGCGCTGGCCGAGCCATTCCGGGACGCGGGGGTGACCGCGGTGTGCGGGATCGAATCGCGCGGCTTCCTGCTCGGCGGGGCCGTCGCGCTGGAACTGGGCGTCGGGTTCGCCGCGGTCCGGAAGGCAGCCGGGCTGTTTCCCGGCGAGAAGCTGACCCGCGAAACGGACCCGGACTACCGGGGCTTCCGGCATGTCCTGCGGATGCAGCGGTCGGCGCTGTCGCCGGGCGATCGGCTGGTGCTGGTGGACGACTGGATCGAGACGGGCAGCCAGGCTTCGGCGGTGCGCGACCTGGTGCGCGAGGCGGGCGCGGAGCTGGTCGGCTGCGCGGTGCTGGTCGACCAGCTCGACCCGGCGCTGCGTTCGCGCTTCGGGCGGGTGCATTCGTTGCTGGCCAAGGACGAACTGCCGGACGAGTGACTACCGCTGGGGCAGTAGTTCCGGCGGCAGGCCGTTCGTTTCCTTGCTGCCGCGGAGGATCTGCGCCCGTCCGGCGCCGGGCCAGCTGTTGACCCAGCTCGAGCCGAGGATTTCCTTGGCCTGCTTCTTCAACGGTGCCAGCAACCGCGCGCTTTCGCGGTACGTACCCGTTGAGGAGCCGGTCTGGACGAGGCTCGCGAGGGAGAGCGTGACCGGCACCCCGTCGGCGGACCAGTCGTGGCCGAGGACGGCGTCGGCGAGGGCCGTGATGTCCTCGATGCCGCACACGACCAGGAAATCGTCGCCGCCGACGTGGCCGACGGTGACGTCGCCGAGCCGCCGGGCGTGGTCGGTCAGCGCCCGCCCGATGGCGCGGATGAGGTCGTCGCCCGCGGCGAACCCGGCGGTGTCGTTGAGCCGTTTGAAGTGGTCGATGTCCAGCCAGGCCACGACGAACGGCCGTCCGGCTCCGGCCCGGCGGGCGACGTCCTGGGCGATCGCGTCGCTGCCGGGCAGCCGGGTGAGCGGGTTGAGCGCGACCGCGGCCTCGACCTTCACCGCGGCCATCCGGCGCATCACCTCGTTCGGCCGCACCACGCCCTGGTACCGGCCGGACGCGTCGGTCACGACGAGGTCGTCGCCGCTGTTCTCGGCCCCGCCGTCGGCGATGAGCTCCAGCAGTTCGCGGGTGCCGGTGTCGATCCGGACCAGCCGCGGCGGCCCGGCCAGTTTCGCGGCGGGTTTCCCGGAGTACAGCGCGTGCCCGTACCGGCCGGTCACCGCGAGCAGGAACCGCATCCGGTCGATCGTCCACTGTGGACGCGCTTGCTGGTCGAGCCCGACGATGGCCTTCGGCGCGTGTTCGGCGGACAGGATCGCGTGGACGTCGTCGCACGTCGCGTCGTCCGGCAGGGTTTTGGCCTGGCGGAGGAATTCGGGGATCCGCAGTCCGGCGGCGGGCGACACGGCCGCGGTGCCCGGCTGATCGCCGCGTTCGGCGGCGGGCAGTACGCGTTCGGGGGCGGCGGTGGCGAACAGATTCCCTTGCACCAGCCGGATTCCCGAGCGCCGGGCGAGGTCGAGTTCCGCGTCGTTCTCGATTCCCGTCGCGACGAGCCGCAGGTCGGTTTGCGCGGCGAACTGCACCAGGGCCTCGACGAGCGCGACCGTCGCCGCGTTCGCCGGGAGCCGGCGCAGCGTCGCGCGGTCCAGTTTGATCATCTCGATCGGCGCTTCGGCGAGCAGGTTCATCGGCAGGCCCGCCGCGCCGAGCCGGTCGAAGGCCAGCCGGAAGCCCAGGTCGCGCAGCCGGTGCAGGCCTCGCAGCAGGGTGCCCGGATTCGGGAGGGCGAGCGGGGCGGTGACTTCCAAGACGACGTCGGCGGGTCGGCGGCCGGTGCGTTCGAGGGTCTGGAGCAGCGGGATGAACCGCTCGGCGGGCGCGCCGGCGGCGCTGGCGCTCAGGTTGAGGTGCAGCGACACCCCGGCCGCGTTCGGCGGGACCACCGCGGCCGCGCGGGCGACAAGGTCGAGGTCGGCGTCGATCAGCTGCGCCTGGTCGCCCGCCGCGTCGAGGAGGTCCGGGACCCAGCCCGCGCCCGGATGCCCGACCGCTTCGACTGCGACCGCCGAGCCGCTGTAGAGGCTGTACAGCGGCTCGAAAGCGAAACGAACCTGGTCGGCGGGGGCGAGCACACGCAGATCCTCGCCTGGAACGCACGGATCTCCATGAAACCGTTATCTGCCGGTGACCTTCCCGGGCGGCGGCCGAACTGGAAAACTCTTCGGGATCGACTGCTGTGCTCGGGATTCGTGCGCGCTGGAGGCAAACCCTCGGTATGGCCCGTGATCACCATCACAAATCGGGCTACGAACCACCTGTGACCAGGCGTGATGGCTCGACCACGAGCGATGCGCTAGCCCCGGGTGCCGGTGATGTACCGAAGGTCGCCCATGCGGAGATCGTCGTCCTGCAGCGGAGGCAGACCGTTGGCCGCGAGCAGTTCCCGGACCGTGCTTCCGCGCACCGTCCAGCCGAGCCCGCTCAGGTACGGGGCCGCCTCGTTGCGCTCGCCGAAGTAGCGCAGCCGCGTCATGTCGGTGTCGAAACCCTCGCCGCGCCACTGTTCGGAGATGCGGTCGAGGCGTTCCTTCGTCTTGTCCTCGTCGCCGGGACGCGGGTTGGGCCGGTTTTCGGTGGCGACCCGGCTTCCCGGCGCGCTGAGTTCGGTGATGGTGTCCAGCAAGCGATCCTGCGCTTCGGGCGGCAGGTATCCCAGCAGGCCTTCGGCGCTCCACGCGGTCGGCTGGGCCGGGTCGAACCCGGCGGCGCGCAGGGCAGCGGGCCAGTCGTCGCGCAGGTCGACGGCGACCGGCCGCCGGTCTGCGGTGGGCTCGGCGCCGAGGCGGGCCAGGGTGCGGGCTTTGAACTCGACCACCGGTTCCTGGTCGAGTTCGTACACCACGGTTCCGTCGGGCCAGGGCAGCCGGTAGGAACGGGAGTCCAAACCGGACGCCAGGATCACCGCCTGCGCGATGCCCGCGGCGGACGCGTCGAGGAAGAACTCGTCGTAGAACTTGCCGCGGATCTTGGCCGCGTCGATCCAGATCTGCCCGACCAGCGCGCCCGACTCCGCCTCGCCGGACGCCAGTTTGGCCAGCAGGTCGACGCCGACCGCCTGCACGAGCGGTTCGGCGAAGCGGTCCGAGAACAGCGTGCTGTCCTCGCGGGTCGCGATCGCCCGCGCCGCCGCGGCCATCGTCGCGGTCGCGCCGACGCTGGACGCCAGGTCCCAGGTGTCTCCGTCGTGCCGGGAAGAAGTCATCGGCCGCAACCTACTCCGATCCCCGACACCGTGTCGCACAGTCCGCCGGGTTTCTTCCGTCGCCGCGTCGGAGCGCCCGGGCCGGCGTGCTGCGTAACGTGCCGGGCATGACGGCTGCGGCGCGGTTGCTGGAAACCTTGGCGCAGTGGGGAGTCGAGCACGTCTTCTGCTGCCCCGGCACCAGTGAGATACCAGTGCTCGACGCTCTTGCCGCCCGCCGCGGCGGACCCGAGTTCGTGCTGACCACCCACGAGGCGATCTCGGTGTCCATGGCCGATGGCTACGCGCGCGCCTCCGGCCGGATCGGCGTCGCCTACCTGCACACGAACGTCGGGGTCGCGAATGGCTTGGCGCATCTGTACGCGGCGCAGGTCGCGCGCAGCAGCGTCGCGATTCTCGCGGGGATCAAGGGAACGGCGACGCTCCCGCACCGCGCGTTGACGACTTCGCCGCGGTTGCTCGAAACGGCCGCGCCGTACGTGGGTCATGCCTGGCAGAACCTCCGCGCCGAGGACCTGCTTGAAGATGTCAGCCGGACGCTGTGGCATACCACGGTCATTCCGGAACAACCGGCGATTCTCACCATCCCGCAAGACCATTTGGCCGCTGAACCCGGTGTCGCGCCTCCAGTCCGCCGGGGTGCGCGGCAGGGCCCGGCCGCGGAGGCGGTCCGGCACGCGAGCGCGTTGCTCGACGCGGCGCGACGACCGGTGATCGTCGCGGGATCGGACGTCGCGCGGCGCAGGGCCGAGACGGACTTGGCGCGGTTGGCGGAGCGGCTCGGCGCGCCGGTGTTCGTGGAGTCCCGGCGCGACCTCGAGCGATGGTCCTTCCGCACGGATCATCCGCTGTACGCCGGATTGTTCGAGCCTCGCGCGCCGATGCTGGCGGAAGCGGACCTGCTGGTGCTGGCGGGCATGCCGACCCCGCTGGAGTTCTCGGCCGGGGTCGCGGCGCTGCCGTCCGGCGTCCCGATCCTGCATCTCTCCGAGGACGCTGCCGAGCCCGGCCGTCGGTATGTCCCAGCCGGGGCGGTGGTCGGCGATACCGCGGCCGCGTTGCGCGGATTGGCCGACGGAGTCCGCGCGCCTTCCCGGAACGAATGGCCTGCCCGGGTGCTCCAAGACAGCGAAAACCGGCGCGCTCGCTGGGCAGCGGAAGTGCCGTTGGACGGGGAATTCAGCGCTGCGGTGGCGATGCGCACCCTCGCCGACGTTATCGGCGGGGAACGTCTGCTGGTCCTCGACGCGGTCACCTCGACGCTCCCGTTGCTGCGGTTTCTGCAGCGCACGCGGGCGGATTCGCTGTTCGCCACCGCGAGCGGTTCGCTCGGCTGGGGAATGGGTGCCGCGGCAGGCGTGGCGATGGCGCGGCGCGAGCGCGTGCTCGCGGTGGTCGGCGACGGCGTGGTCCAGTTCGGCGTGCCCGCGTTCTGGACCGTGGCACGCTACCGGCTGCCGGTGACATATCTCGTGGTGAACAACGGAAAGTACCAAGCCGTGGTCGCCGGGATGCGGAACAGCGGAGGTGAGCGAGAGGAGTACCCGCTCACCGACATCAGCGGGGTGGAGATCGCTGCGCTGGCGACGGCGTTCGGCATCAAAGCGACGACGGTCGACGGAGCCGCCGGGTTGCGCGCCGCGCTCGCCGAGGACCCGGGGCCGGAGGCCGGACCCCGGTTGATCGAGGTCCGCGTGAACGACCAGCTGTGGCAGTAGTTTCCGACACCGTGTCCAGTCGCGCGCGCGGGATTTGCGTCGCCGAGGCGATGAAGCGAGGGCTCGCGCCGACCTAGCATCGCGGCGATCTCCGCACCCGCACCAGGATTGGCAGGCGACGCACATGGCCCGGTGGGATCTCAGCGAGGCAGACGGGCATATCTACTCCGGCGGCTGGCGTACCGGAGGCGGCGGCACGCAACCGGTGGTCTCGCCGGGCGACGGCGGGAAGGTGGGTCTGGCCGGCATCGCCGACCAGCACGACGTCGAGCGGGCCGGCGCACGTGCCGCGCAAGCGCAGGCCGAGTGGAGCCGCGCGTCGTACCGCGAGCGGGCCGACGTCCTCACCCGGGCCGCGGACGCGTTGCGCGACCTCCGCACCGACGTCGAGGACGTGCTCGTGCGCGAAAGCGGCTCGCTGCCCGCGAAGGCGAAGCACGAGGTCGACAAAGCGATCGACGAGCTGATCGCCGCGGCCGGGCTGGTCACGATGTCGCAGGGCGATCTTCTCCCGGTGGAGGACCCGGCGACGCTGGGGCTGGCCCGGCGGATCCCGGTCGGCGTCGTCGGGGTGATCGCGCCCTGGAACGCGCCGTTGATGCTCGCCATGCGCTCGGTCGCGCCGGCGATCGCGCTGGGCAATGCGGTGCTGGTCAAGCCGGACGTGAAGACCGCGTTCTCCGGCGGCGCGGTGCTCGCGCGCATCTTCGAACAAGCCGGTCTGCCAGACGGCGTGCTGCACGTCCTGCCCGGCGGCGCGGCGACCGGCGAGGCTGTGGTGCGTTCGCCGCACACGAACGCGATCTCGTTCACCGGATCGTCCGCCGCCGGCCGCCGGGTCGGCGAGATCGCGGGCGGTCTGCTGAAACGGGTGGTGCTCGAACTCGGCGGCAACAACGCGTTCATTGTGCTGGCGGACGCGGATCTCGACCGCGCGGCGGCCGGTGGTGCCGGCGGAACTTTCCGGCATCAAGGCCAGATCTGCATGGCGACCGGACGGCATCTCGTCCACGAAAGCATCGCCGACGAATACGTCGCGCGACTCAGAGCGGCGGCGGAGAAACTGCGGCTCGGCGACCCGAAGACGCCGGGGACGACGCTTGGCCCGCTGATCACGACCGCGCAGGCCGAGCGGGTGCACAGCATCGTCGAGGCCGCGGTCGCCGACGGCGCGCAGGTCGTGCACGGGGCCACGCACGACGGCGCGTTCTACCAGCCGACCGTGCTCGACGGCGTGACAGTTGACAATGCAGCTTTCCGAAGTGAGATCTTTGGCCCAGTGGCACCGGTAACCCGCTTCTCTTCCGAGGAGGAAGCGCTCGAACTGGCCAACGCCACCGAATACGGCCTGTCCGCGGCGATCCACAGCCGCGACGTCGCGCGCGCCCTCGGTTTCGCCTCTCGCTTGCGCGCCGGGATGGTCGCCCTCAACGGCCAGACCATCTACGACGCCGCGCACATCCCGATGGGCGGCCTCGGCGCGTCCGGCAACGGCGGACGGCACGGCGGGCATTGGAATCTGGACGAGTTCACCTACTGGCAATGGGTGACGGTTCCGACGATCCAGTCTTGAGCGGTTCCGACACCGCGTCGGACTTTCCTACACGGTGTCGGACGCCCTCGGCGGAGATTCCCGCAGCGGACCGATTCTTCGGCGCCGCGATTTCCGTAGCTTCGAATCGTCGCCCGGTGCGGGCCCGTCACAGACAAAGGAGTCGGAGTACATGGACATTTCCGGTGCCACCGGGGCGCTCACCGGCGAGCAGTACAAAAAAAGCCTGAACGACGGCCGCGAGGTCTGGCTCGACGGCAAGCGCATCGAGAACGTCGCGGAGCACCCGGCGCTCAAGCCGACCGTCGACGAGTTCGCCCGGCTGCTCGACCTGCGGTTCGCCACTCCCGAGGGGCGGGCGGCGACCCTGTTCAAGTCCGAGGAGACCGGCAACGAGGTCAGCTACGCGTTTTCGCTGCCGAAGACGCCGGAGGAATTGCGCGCCAAATTCGCCGCGTCGGAATGGTGGATGCGGGAAAGCCTCGGTCAGCTCGGCCGTTCGCCCGACTTCATGTCGAATGTCGCCGCCGGTCTCGCCGATTACGCTGACGAACTCGACCAGAACCGCGAAGGGTTCGGCCAGAACGCCCGGGATTACCGCCGGTTCGCGATGGAGCACGACCTCGTCCTGACCCATGCGCTCGGCGACCCGCAGATCGACCGCAGCGCCAGCCCGCTCGACGACCCGGACCTCGCGCTGCGCGTCCTCGAGGAGCGCGAGGAGGGCGTCATCCTGCGTGGTGCCAAGCAACTCGCCACCCTCGCACCGTTCTCCCACGAGGTGCTGGTGTACCTCAACGGCGTCACCGCAGCGCGCGGAGCGGAAGACTTCGTCATCTGGTTCGCGCTGCCGATGAACACGCCGGGCCTCAAGATCCTGCTGCGCGAACCGCTCGGCGCGGCCGACAGCGGGCACTCGCATCCGCTCGGGAACCGGTACGACGAGCAGGACGCGATGCTGTTCTTCGACGACGTTTTCCTGCCGCGCGAACGCATCTTCCTGCTCGGCGACTCCCTGCGCGCGCTCAAGGGCCTCGGCCGGATCAACGTGTGGAGCCTGCAGAGCACGCACATCCGCTTCCTCGCCCGGATGAAGTTCTTCACGTCGGTCGCGAAGAAACTCGCGCACTCGATCGGCGTGAACACTTTCCGCGGCATCCAGGAACAGCTGGGCGAACTCATCTCCTACGTCCAGACGCTCGAACTGGCGATCAAGGGCGCCGAGGCGGACGCCGTCGTGACGCCGGGCGGGCACCTTGCCCCCAGCAATACCAACGGCGTCGGCTTCTGGTCGGCTGACATCTCAGCGCGGATGGTTCAGATCTTGCGCCAGGTCGCCGCGTCCGGGCTCATCATGCAGCCGACCGAAGCCGACCTGGCGAACCCGGAACTGCGTCCGTTTCTGGACCTCTACATGCGCGGCCACGACATCGGCGCGGCGGAGAAGGCGCGGCTGTTCCGGCTCGGCTGGGAGCTCGCCGGCTCGAGTTTCGGGATGCGCCAGGAACTGTACGAGTACCTGCACCGCGGCGACCCCGGCGCGGGCCGCACCCGCCTGCTGCGCTTCTACGACACGTCGGCGACGGACGCGCGCGTCGACGAACTCATCAGCAAGCCGCTCGTCTGAGACGCAAGGAGCATCCCGTGATCATCGACGTCCACGGCCACATGTCCGCGCCGGACGCCTACTACGCCTGGAAAGCCTCGCTGCTCTCGCACCGCGGCGCGCACGGCGGCAAACCCCCGGCCATCAGCGACGACGCGCTCGCCGCCGCGTATCACCACCCGCACCCGAGCTTCGGCGACATCTCCCATCTCGCGCACCTCGACGGCGCCGGAATCGACCTGCAGATGATCTCGCCCCGCCCGTTCCAGATGATGCACAGCGAACGGCCGGCGAAGCTCGTGCAGTGGTTCACCGAGGAGACCAACAACCTCATCCACCGCGCGACCGAGCTGTTCCCCGGCCGGTTCAAGGGAGTCGCCGGGCTGCCGCAAAGCCCGGATCTGACGCCGCGGGACTGGACCGTCGAGCTGCGCCGCACGGTGACCGAACTCGGTTTCGTCGGCGCGATGCTCAACACCGACCCGTATGAAGGCACGGAAACCCCGCTGGCGCTCGGCGACCGGTACTGGTACCCGGTCTACGAGGTGCTGTGCGAACTCGACGTCCCGGTGCTGCTGCACGCGGCCGGATGCAAGCCGCCCGCGCGCGAGCCGTACAGCCTGCACTTCATCCAGGAAGAAACCGTCGCGGTGTGGAGCCTGGTGAACTCCACCGTGCTAAAGGATTTCCCGGACCTCAAGGTGATTGTCTCGCACGGCGGCGGCGCGATTCCGTACCAGGTGGGCCGGTTCCTGCCGTCGGTGGTGCGCACCGGAGTGTCCTATCTGGACAAACTGCGCCGGCTGCATTTCGACTCGTGCCTCTACACTCAGGACAGCCTGGAACTGCTGATGAAGGTCGTCGGCACCGACCGGGTGCTGTTCGGCTCGGAAAAACCGGGCACCGGCTCGCAGATCGACCCCGAGACCGGGCGCTGGTTCGACGACATCCACCTGCTCATCGACGACATCGCCTGGCTCGGCGAAAAGGAGCGCGCCGACGTCCTCGAGAACAACGCCCGCGCGCTCTTCCAGCTCTGAGGGGAGATCATGACCGAGATCGTCGCCGGGATCGGCACCTCGCACGGACCGCAGCTGAAGGCGCCACCGCCGCACGCCTGGGATACCAGAGGCACCGCGGACCGCGCCAGCAAAGGCTTGAAGTTCCGCGGCGAGACCTACAGCTACGAAGAACTGCGCGAGCTGCGGGAGGACTTCTCGCACGAGATCACTCCCGAGGTGATGGCGCGTCGCTGGGAAAGCTGCCAGCGGTCGATGGACCGGCTCGCGGACTTCATCCGCACCCAGGACGTCGACGTCCTCGTCATTGTTTCCAGCGATCACAAGGAAACCTACGGCGACGAATGGCTCGCCCCGTTCTCGGTGTTCTGGGGCGACGAGGTCGCGCATGTGCCGTTCACCCAGGCGCAGCTCGACGCGATGGCCCCCGGCCTGGCCGAGGCGGCGACCGGCGATGTCCCGGATCGCACGATCATGCGGCCCACTCACCGCGCGCTCGGCAAGCACATCATTCAGTCCACCCAGGCCGAGGATTTCGACACCGGTGCCACCGAGGTCATCCCGGCCGGGCGGTACGAGAACCACACCATCCCGCACGGCTTCGGGTTCATCTACCAGCGATTTCTCGGGCAGGAGTCGACGCTGCCGATGGTGCCGCTCTTCATCAACACCTTCTGGGAGCCGAATCCGCCTGGTGCCAAACGCTGCTACGACTTCGGGCGTGCGGTCGGCCGGGCGATCCGGTCGTTCCCCGGCGACCTGCGGGTCGGCGTCGTCGCTTCGGGCGGGCTCAGTCACTTCGTGATCGACGAGAAGCTGGACCAGGAGTTTCTCGAGGCGCTGCGGAACCACGATGCCGACTACCTTTCGTCCGTCCCGGCTGCCGAGATGCGGTCCGGCGCGTCGGAGCTGCGCAACTGGATCGCGGTCGCCGGGATCGCCGACGAGGCGGGCCTCGCCGTGACGAGCGTGGACTACGAGCCGTGCTACCGGACGGAAGCCGGTACCGGCAACGCGATGGGTTTCCTTACCTGGGAACGGAAGTGAGCATGTCTCCCGAAGAGATCATCTCCGCGCTGCGCGGGCTCGACAGCTGCGCGGTGTCCGACGCACTGGACACGCTCGGACTGCCCGGCGCGGTCACCGCATTGAAACCGATGTGGCCCGTCGGCACCGTTCTGGCTGGCCGCGTGCGCACGGTCACCGCCGCGCCCAAAGCGACTGCGGGACCGGCGACGCACATCGCCACTCCGCTGGTCGCGATCACCGAGCCGGACGACGTCGTGGTGATCGACAACCACGGCCGCACGGACGTGTCCTGCTGGGGCGGTCTGCTCGCCGAGGCCGCGGTCCGGCGCGGCGTGGCTGGCGTCATCGTGGACGGTGCCTGCCGCGACGTCCAGGAGAGCGAAGCGCTGAAGCTCCCGGTCTTCGCGCGCACGGCCGTTCCGGTCAGTGCGCGGGGCCGCATCGTGCAGGCCGCGATGGACGAGCGGATCCAGATCGCTGGTATCTCAGTTGCCCCGCAAGACTTTGTGCTCGCGGACGTGAACGGCGTCGTCTTCGTCGCCGCGGGAGACGCCGAGCGCGTTGTCGAACTCGCGCAGCGGATCGCTGATCGGGAAGCCCGCATGGCGGAGGCGGTCTGGTCCGGTCGTGACGTGCAGGAAGTCATGCACGATTCCCAATTCCCCTCAGTCACTGTGGAGCAGCGCTGATGTCTCTCCTCGACCGCTTCTCCGCGCTCGGCACCGCGACGGTGTCCGACGCCCTCGACAAGCTCAAGCGTCCGGGCAGCCTGCTCGGGCTCGCCCCGCTCGCGGACGGACAGCGCATGGTCGGCCGCGCGTTCACCGTGCGCTACGTCAGCGCGCAGGTCCCGGCCGGCACCGTCGGCGATTTCATCGACCAGGTCGAACCGGGCCAGGTGATCGTGCTCGACAACGACGGCCGGGTCGATTGCACGGTGTGGGGCGACATCCTGACCGCAGTAGCGCACCAGCGTGGTATCTCAGGCACGGTCATTGAAGGCGTCTGCCGCGACACGCACCGTGCGCTTTCCATCGGCTACCCGATCTACAGTCGCGGTCGTTTCATGCGCACCGGCAAGGACCGGGTCGAGGTGGCCGAGGAACGCGGGCCGGTGACCATCGGCGGCGTGACAGTGCGCCACGGCGACATCCTGCTCGGCGACTCGGACGGGGTCGTGGCGATCCCGCGGGATTGCGAGGACGACGTGCTGGAGGTCGCCGAGATGATCCAGGCGCGCGAGGAAGCGATCCTCACCGCTGCGCTCGGCGGCGCGACGATCGCCGAAGCCCGCGCGAAGTACGGCTACCACGACCTGCAGCGGGCGGACGCATGACCACGTTGGCGGAAGACACCAAGGAACTGCTGACGCTCGGCACGGCCACGCTGTACGAGGCTTCCGGCCTCGACTGCTTCCTGGACCCCGCGTTCCGGCCAGCCTGGGACGGTGCGCAGATGGTCGGCCGCGCGGTGCCAGTGTCGGCACAGGTCGGCGACAACCTCGCACTGCACCACGGCATTGAAGCAGCCGGACCGGGTGACGTTCTCATCGTCGACGCCGGTGGCGCGCCGTTCGGGTACTGGGGCGAGGTGATGGCGGTCGCGGCGCAGGCACGCGGCATCAACGGCCTGGTGATCGACGGCGGCGTCCGCGACACCCAGCAGCTCGCGTCGCTCGGGTTCCCGGCGTTCAGCACGGCGATCTCGATCCGCGGCACGATCAAGAACTGGCCGGGAACCGTCGGCCGCCCGATCACCTTGCGCGGCCGGGTGGTGCGCCGAGGCGACGTCGTCGTGGCCGACCGGGACGGGATCGTCGTGTTCCCGGCGGACGAGTACGACCGGGTTCTCGCCGCGTCGAGGGCTCGCGCCGAGAAGGAAGCGTCCTATCTGGACCGTCTTCGCGCCGGAGAGACCACTTTGGACGTCTACGACTTCCGCCAACTCGGCGTTCCGGACGAGGCGAGGTGAATCCCATGACCTCCGACCAGCAACGGATCGACAGTTTCCGCCAGGCCGCCGGACGGTTCGCTTCCGGGGTCACGGTGGTGACGACCGCGCTCGACGGGCACCTTTACGGGATCACCGCGACCTCGTTCGTTTCCCTTTCGCTGAATCCGCTTTTGGTGACGGTCTCGATCAATTCGCACAGTCCGATCCTTGACGAGATCCGCGCGAGCGGGGTCTTCGCGATCAACGTGCTCGGCCGTCATCAGCAGGACGTCTCCGCGTGTTTCGCGCGACGTGGACGCGGCCGGAGCAAGGAACGGTTCGACGAGGTCGAGACGCACACCGAGGCCACCGGCGCGCCAGTCGTCACCGGTGCGCTGAGCTGGTTCGACTGCACGGTGCACACGATGCTCGGCGGCGGCGACCACATCATTCTCGTCGGCGAAGTCGTTTCCGCGGGCGGTGGAACCGGGCAGCCGTTGCTGTACTGGTCCGGCGAATACCGTGAACTCAGCACGGCGGAAGAGGCCGAGGCGGACATCGGCCGGATCGCGGATTCGCTGTCCATTCAACTGCATTTGCACGGGATGCGAACTGAACAGCTGCTGGAAGCGCAGCACGCGGTCGAACCCGCTGCCGCCGCGCTCGCCGCGCGTGCGGCGGCTGACGACCAGGTCGCGCAATTGCGAGCGCTGGTCGAGGAATCGGAGAAACACGTCCACGACGCCAGCCGCTACAACCCGCTGTCGCTGGAATTCCATGCCCGGCTCGGTTTGCTCAGCGGGAATCCGGCGATCGCCGCGTCGGTCGGTGCGTTGAACCGTCCTCGGGAAAGCGTGTATGCCGTGCACACCAACGCTGAACGGGCTTCCCGCGCCGTCGACGCGCACCGCCGCATCCTTCAGGCCATTGAGGACCGTGACGAGGATGCGGCCCGCCGGTTGATGACTGAGCATCTTGGCGTGGTGGCACAAGGAATGCCGTGCTGAACGGAGAAACCATGGACGCAGACGTCCTCATCGTCGGCGCGGGTCCGGTCGGGCTGGTCGCCGCACTCGATCTGAGCAGTCGCGGTGTGTCGGTGATCGTCGTCGAGGAACGGGAGTTCCTGGAACCGCCGAACGTCAAGTGCAACCACGTCGCCTCGCGCACCATGGAGAGTTTCCGGCGGCTCGGGATCGCGGCCGAGGTGCGCGCCGCCGGGTTGCCGCGCGACTACCCGCAGGACGTCGCGTTCCGGACCTCGCTGACCGGACGGGAACTGTCGCGCATCCCGATCCCGGCGAGCGGGGAGCGGTACACCTCCCGCGTCGGCCCCGACACGAGCTGGGCGACACCGGAACCGCCGCACCGGATCAACCAGACGTTCCTGGAGCCGATCCTCGCCCGGAACGCCGCTGGCGCCCCCGGCGTGACCCTGCTCAACCGCACCCGGTTCCACTCGGTGAGCCAGGACGAATCGTCCGTCTCGGCAGTCGTGTCCGACAGTTCGGGCGAACGCACCCTGCGCGCTCGGTACTTCATCGGCGCGGACGGCGGCCGTTCAGCGGTGCGCAAGCAGATCGGCGCGAAGCTCAGCGGTGATCCGGTGCTGCAGCACGTGCAGTCCACGTGCATTCGCGCGCCGAAGCTGTATTCGCTGATGTCCGCCGACGAACCGCGGGCGTGGGGCTACTACACGTTCAACTCACGCCGCGTCGGGCACGTGTACGCGATCGACGGCACGGAAACGTTCCTCGTGCACACCTACCTTGCCTCGGAAGACGAGGCGGTCGACCGAGACGAAGCGATCCGCGCGATCCTCGGGGTGGACGAGTCTTTCGAGTACGACGTCGTGTCCAAAGAGGACTGGGTCGCCCGCCGGCTGCTCGCCGATCGGTTCCGCGACCGGCGGGTGTTCCTCGCCGGCGACGCTTCGCACCTGTGGGTCCCGTTCGCCGGATTCGGGATGAACGCGGGCATCGCGGACGTGCTCAACCTGACCTGGCTGCTCGGCGCGCGTCTCGCCGGCTGGGCGGAGGAAGGGATCCTGGCCGCCTACGAGGCCGAGCGACGGCCGATCACCGAACAGGTGTCGCACTTCGCGATGAACCACCAGCGGAAGCTCGCCCGCCCGGGGCTCCCCGCCGAACTCGAAGACGACACCCCCGTCGGTGCGGTCGCGCGCTCGTCGTTCGGTGCCGCGGTACGGGAGTTGAACGAGCCGCAGTTCGCCGCCGCAGGGCTGAATTACGGTTACGCGTACCACGATTCGCCGATCATCGCCTACGACGGCGAGGAAGCGCCCGGTTACACGATGGGCAGCTACACACCGTCCACTGTGCCCGGTTGCCGTGCCCCGCACTTCACGCTGGCGGACGGATCCTCGCTGTACGACCATTTCTCGCCCGGCTATACGGTGATTGCTGGGCGAGGGGTTGATATCTCAGTGCTGACCGGTGAAGCGGCACGGCGAGGTATCCCAATCGCGGCCGTTGAAGTGGACACGCTCCCGGACGAATATGTCTGTCCCCTCACGATGGTGCGTCAGGATCAAACTGTGGTGTGGCGAGGTGCTCCGCCTGATCGGGCGGCTGCGGCCGAGTTGTGGGAAAAGCTTCGCGGCGCTTGACCCCCGGCCCACAGTGAAGGCCTCCTCGAGGAAATCCCTCCAGGAGGCCTTCACTGGTTTCACCGGCGGATGATTTTGCTGGCCGCCATGGCTTTCAGGCCTTCCACGCCGAACTCCAGCCCGTAGCCGGACGACTTCGTGCCGCCGAAGGGGATCGCCGGATCGACGCCGCCGTGCTGGTTGATCCAGACGGTGCCCGCCTCCAGTCGCTGCGCCACCGCGTCGACCTCGTTCGCGTCCGCACCCCACACCGAAGCGCCCAGCCCCTGGTTGGTGCCGTTGGCGCGGCGCACCGCGTCGTCCACTTCGGAGTACCGGATCACCGGCAGCACTGGTCCGAACTGCTCCTCGTCGACGACCGCGGCACCGTCCTCGACGTCCGCGATGATCGTCGGCCGGTAGAACAGCGGCCCCAGTTCCGTCGCCGGGGTGCCACCGGTGACGACCCGGGCGCCGCGTGCCCGGGCCTCCTCGACCAGTCGGGAGACGATCTCGAACTGCGCGGGATTCTGCACCGGCCCGAGCCGGTTCGCTTTGTCCTGCCCCGGTCCCATCGGTGCCTTCTCCGCGCGTTCGGCCAGCGCGGACACGACGTCGTCGTAGATCGATTCGTGCACGTAAAGCCGTTTGAGTGCGGCGCACACCTGGCCAGTGTTCATGAAGGCCGCCCAGAACAGCTTGTCCGCGACGGCGTCGACGTCCGTGCCGGGCAGCACGATCGCCGCGTCGTTCCCGCCCAGTTCCAAGGTGAGCCTGGCGAGGTTGCCCGCCGAGCTCTCGACGATCCGGCGGCCGGTCGCGGTCGAACCGGTGAACACGATCTTGGCGATCCTCGGATGCGCGGCCAGCGCGGCACCGACCTCGCGATCGCCGGAAACCGCGGTCAGCACGTCCGCGGGGAGGTGACGGCGGAAGATCTCCGCCAGCGCGAGCACGCTCAACGGCGTGTTCTCGGAAGGCTTCAGCACCACCGTGTTTCCCATGCGCAGCGCTGGCGCGACGTGCCACACCGCGATCATCACCGGGAAGTTCCACGGGCCGATCGACGCGACGACGCCGAGCGGGACGTAATGCTGTTCCGCGCCGTCCGGCAGCGACTGCGGTTCGAGCACCGTGTCCGCCGTGGACCGGAGCCAGTGCGCGGCACCGTGTGCCTCGCCGGCACCACCGGCTTTCCCTTGCTCCGCAGTGATGATCTCGCCGAGTTCTTCGGCGTGCGCGTCGATGTCGTCCGCGATGACGTGCAGGATGCGCGACCGTTCAGCGTGTCCCAGTGCCGCCCAGGACGGTTGTGCCTCGGCCGCGGCGGCGATCGCGGCGTTGAGCTGGTCGACCGTGTGCACCGGTGCGTGGCCGACGACTTCCCGGGTCGCGGCGTCCAGGATCGGCCGTCCGCGGTCGTCGGCGACCGAGACGGTGGTCAGCAGTGCGTTCATGCGGGACCCTTCCGTAAAAGTTCACATTGAATATAGTCAATTGAAGGCGGGGCGGCTAGCGAAGACCGGCCAGCGTCGCGATCCGCAGTCCCGTGTGGAGTTCGCGGCGCACCTTCCCGTCGGCGAGATCGACGTCGGCGACCGCGCGCACGCGATCCAGCCGGTAGTAGAGGGTGCTGCGGTGGACGTGCAGGGTCTGCGCGGTGCGCTGGGCGTCGCAGCCGCAGTCGAGGTAGGTCTCCAGGGTCTGCGCGAGGTCTGGTCCGGACTGCGCGTCGAGCAGCCGTCGTACGGCATCGGGGAGATCTGAGATATCAAGGGCCTCGAGGGGGAGTTGCAGCAGCAGCCGGTCCAATCCCAACTCGGACCAGTGCGCCACGCAGCCGGCGTCGCCGCCGCGCAAGGCGATCCGGGCTTCCCGCAGGGACCGGTGCACGCCGGACAGCGGCGCGTGCGCACCGCCGACCCCGGCGTGCAGGCCGGAGAAGGCGGGCTGCGCAAGGAGAGCTGACAGTCGTGCGGTGTCGATTTCGTAGGGCACCAGCAAGACAGCTTCGCTGCCGAGCACCGCGCCGACCGCTTTCAAGGTGGGGAAGACCGGGATGCTTGACAATGCTCGGTCCAGTACGAGGCGGAGGGTTGCCGAGCTGGGCTCGGCGCGCGGCGGGGTCGCGATCGAGATGACCGTGTAGTGCGGGACGGGGGAGAGCAAACCGCTGGCGAGCAGTTCGTCGGCGGCTCGGACGCGCTGGTCGTCGGTGCCTTCGAGGAGCGCGGCGAGCAGGCGTCGCGCGCGGTCCTCGTCTTCCCGGTTGCCGAGCGTCATCGCGGCCAGCAGCAATCCGATCTGCGCCCGGCGTTCGCGCAGCTCGTCGTCGTCCCCGTAAGCGGACTCGTCGTCCTCGGGGATCGTGGAGGAGAGGTAGCCGACGAGCCGCCCCTCGTGCCGGACCGGCGCGACGAGCCGGGACTGGCCGCCGTCGAGCGGCGGGATCCGGACCGGGTCCTGCGCCTGGCCCACCCGGTAGTCCCGGATGGACTCCCGGGCGCGCGAAGATCCTTTGTGGGACAAGATGATCGCCAGCCGGGCGTGGTCGACGTCCTGGTCGTGCACGCTGAACGCGATCACCGTGAAGTCGACGTCGAACACGATGATCGGCCGCCCGAGCCGGTCGGCGTAGGCCTGCACCTGTCCTTCGAGAGTCATGCTCGCCTCTTCCGTTGCCAGCTGCCCGAGATTTGATCTATATTCATTATAGACATTTGACGAGAGGGATCCGCATGGCACAGATGACAGGCGGTGACGCGCTCGCCAGCGCGCTCATCAGCGAGGGCGTCGACACGGTCTTCGGCATTCCCGGGGTCCAGCTGGACGGGCTCACCGACGGCATGTACCGCAAGCGCGACGAGCTGGAACTGGTCGTTCCGCGGCACGAGCAGGCGACCAGCTACATGGCGGACGGCTACTACCGCACTTCCGGCCGTCCCGGGGTGGCGATGGTCGTGCCGGGCCCTGGAGTGCTGAACGCCGGCGCTGGGATGGCAACGGCGTACGCCTGTTCGTCGCAGGTGATGCTGCTGGCGGGGACGATTCCGTCGCCGCTCGTGGGGTCCGGGCTCGGGGCGCTGCACGAGATTCCCCGGCAGACGGACACGGTTCAGGGGCTGACCAAGTGGTCAGCGCGGCCCAAGCGGGTCGAGGAGATCCCGGATCTGGTGCACGAGGGGTTCCGGCAGATGCGGACTGGACGGCCTCGTCCGGTCGCGCTGGAGCTGGGGCCGGATCTGCTGCACGCGGTCGCGGATCTCAACCCGGGGGAGCCGTTCGGGGTGCGGGAGCCGGAGGCACCGGAGCGGGACGTTGTCGAACTCGTGCGGCTGCTGGCGGCGTCCGAGCGGCCGGTGATCCATGTCGGCGGGGGGATGCGGGATCCGCGGGCGTTCAAGTTGCTGGCCCGGCTTGCTGAGCTGCTGGACGCGCCGGTGGTGATGAGCGAGAACGGGCGGGGGGCGATTGATGCTCGGGATCCGCATGCGTTGCCTGCCTTTGCTTTGTGGGAGCTGCGGGCTACGGCGGATCTTGTGGTTTCGTTCGGTAGCCGGTTTCTGACGCCGTTTGGGCAGCAGTTGAATATTGGGGATGCTCGGCTGGCGTTGGTGAATATCGATGCGGCTGATCTTCGCGCGCCGCGCCGGCCGGATCTTGCGGTCAATGCTGATGCTGTTGCGGTGTTGGAGGCGTTGGTTGGGCGGCTGTCGCCTCGGGCTGGTTGGGGGGCTGAGCTGGTTCGGTTGCGGGAGAACTGTGCTGCGCGGATTCGGGCGCAGGCTGGGCCGCAGATGGAGTTCGTGGACGCTATTCGGGCTGTGTTGCCGGAGGACGGGGTTTTTGTCAATGAGCTGACGCAGATCGGGTATGTGTCTACGTACGGGTTTCCGGTGCAGGCGCCTCGGTCTTATGTGTGGCCTGGGTACCAGGGGACTCTTGGGTATGCGATGCCTACTGCGTTGGGGGCCGCGGTGGGGGCTGGGGGGCGGCCGGTGGTCGCGGTTACCGGGGATGGCGGGATCGGGTGGTCTTTGCAGGAGTTCGCTACTGCTAAGAAGTATGGGATTCCGTTGGTTACGGTGTTGTTTGAGGATTCTCGGTTTGGGAATGTTTGGCGGATTCAGCGGGATACTTATGGTGGTCGGTTTATTGGGTCTGAGTTGACTAATCCTGATTTTGAGTTGCTGACTCGGGCGTTTGGGTTGGATTTCGCGCTGGCTGAGGATGCTGGGGCGGTGGAGAAGCATGTCGGGGCGGCTATTGCGGCGGGGCGGCCTGCGGTGGTTAAGGTGCCGGTGGGGGTGTTTCCTTCTCCTTGGCCGTTGATTCACGAGAAGCATTGAGTTCTCGTCGCCTGGCGGCGACATCGCTTGAGGGTTGCGTGGGGCACCCCGAAGCTTGATTGTGCTGACGGTCTGGGGGTGCTTGTCAAGGCGGGAAAGATGCCTTGACAAGCACCCCCAGACCGCAGGGAGGCTTCGTATCGGGGTGCGGGGGAGGGGCTGGGTGCCTCGATGGGTGGGTGCACCGGTGCGGTTTTTAGGGTCGTAGGTGGCTTAGGGCTAGTGCTGTTAGTGCTGTTGCTTGGTCGCCGAGCACGTTGTCGTCGAAGATTGCGCGCGGGGAGTGGTTCATTTCTGCGGTGTCTGGGGCGATTCCTTCTGGTGTGGTGCCTAGGAAGATGAAGGCGCCTGGGACCGCGTTGAGTACGGCGGAGAAGCTTTCCGATGCCATGATCGGGTGTTCCAGTGGTACGGCTCGTTCTGCGCCGAATAGGTCGGCTAGCACGGTTAGCGCGTGTGTTGCTGCTTTCGGGTCGTTCGCGGTTACTGGGTAGACCGAGCGGAACTCCGTCTCTGCTTGGCAGCCGAAGGCTGATGCGATTCCGGTTGCTAGTGAAGGTAGTTCGCGGGCCAGGATTTCTACGCTCTCTGCGGACAGTGCGCGGATCGTCGCGGCTAGTGTTGCCTCGTCGGGGATTGCGTTGATGATGTCGCTTGCCTGCATTTTGGTCACTGACAGCACAACTGGGTCGAAGACCGGGAACCGGCGGGTGACGTAGGTGTGCAGGGCCGAGATGATCTGGGCTGCGGCTGGGACTGGGTCCACCGCTTGGTGCGGTCGGGAGCCGTGGCCGCTGCGGCCTCGTATTCGTACCGTCAGGCTGCTGGCTCCGGCCATGATCGAGCCGGGGCGGGTGGTGAATACGCCGGAGCGGCCTGGCAGGACGTGAATGCCGTATGCGGCCTCGACGCCTGCGAGGATTCCCTCGTCGATCAGGCGTTGTGCGCCGCCGCCGGCTTCTTCGCCTGGTTCGAACATGAAGACAACCGAGCCGGCGATCTCGTCTCGGTGGGCGTTCAGGAGTTTGGCTGCGCCAACGAGTGCGGCTGTGTGCAGGTCGTGGCCGCAGGCGTGCATCAACCCGGGCGTCTGAGATGCGAACGGCAGGTCGGTTTCCTCCGTGACGCGCAGGGCGTCCATGTCTGCGCGCAAGAGGACCGAGGGGCCTGGGCGGGCGCCGCGCAGTACTGCGACGATTGAGGTGAAATCGGGTGGGCCTGGGGTTACTTCGAGGTCCAGTCCAGACAGTGCGGACAGTACGGTTCGCTGGGTGTTCGGGAGGGCGAACCCGGCTTCGGGGTGGGCGTGGAGGGTGCGGCGGAGTGCGACCAGTTCTGAGTGAAGGGCAGCGGGGGCGGAAACCGGCATGGGGGCTCCTTAGGCAACGGTGCGTGCCGCGCTGGTGACGCAGGCGTCTAATGTCTACAATCAATATAGACGATGCCGGGTGTTCGGGGTTCCGGTGCGCCTCTAATCTGTCACTACGCGTGACCCGCGTCGGCGACGTCACCGGACCGAGTACTTCGGAGGACCCTTGCCGCAGATCACGAACACCGCCGCTGCCGTCCAGGTCGCTCGCGCGCTCGAGGACGAGATCGTCTCGGAGGGCTGGAGCGCCGGGCACTTCGTCGGGCGCCGTCAGGAGCTGATGGCGCGCTTCGAGGTCGCTCCGGCGACGTTGAGCGAGGCGATTCAACTGCTGCGCGCCCGCGGCATCGTCGATGCCAAGCCGGGGCCGGGCGGCGGGATCTTCGTCGCGACGCGTTCGCCCTTCACGCACCTGAGCGATCAGCTGCTCCAGCTGCGCGAGGGTAAGGCGACCGTGGAGAACTGCCTGCGCGTGCTGGACGCGCTCGACGGTTCGGTGCTGCACGACGCGGTCGAGAACGCGAGCGACGAGGACATCGCTGATATCTCAGCGTGCGCCGACACGTTGAAGGCGGCCTGGGATTCCGCCGAGGCGCCGACGGCGATCTGGGCTCTGCACGCGCGGATCGCGCAGGTGTCGCCGAACGAGCTTTTGCGCAGCCTGTATACGAATCTCGTCGACTACATCATCGCCGCGAAGCTCGAGGGCGTCACCGCGCCGACCACGAAGGAGCGGTTGCGGACGCACCTCGACTTCGCCGAGGCGGTCATGAAGCGCGACCACGAACTGGCGGAGTCGGCGATTTCGCGGCACCGCCGACCTGCCGTGGCAGCTCGGCCTTCCTGAGATCTTGATCCGGGCGAACTTGATGGATGTACACGCGCTCAGAATTATGTATATTCATTACAGTTAATCGTCCGGCTTGAGGAGGATGCATGCTGCTGGAGCTCCGCAGTGTGGTCGACCGCGTGCTCGCCGCCCCCGATCGCTCGTCCCGCGGTGCGCAGCCGCCGATCCGCTTGTCCCAGAACGAAATGCCGTGGGCACCCGCGGACGTCATCGTCGCCGCGATGACCGAAGCGGCCCGGAATGCCCACCGCTACCCCGATTACCACCGTGCCGCGGCACGCGCCGCGGTCGCCGAGGCGATGGGTCTGGACGCGGGGCGCATCGCGATCGACAACGGATCCGGCACGCTGCTGCACGCGCTCGCCCGCCTGGTCTGCGAACCCGGCGTGCACGGCGTGCGCCCGGCGCCGTCCTTCGAGGCGTACGCGGCGGCGCTTTCGCTCGCCGGCGCGGAGTCCACAGAGGTCGGTCTCGACGCGAACGGCGCGATGGATCTCGACGCGATGCTCGCCGCGGTCGGCCCGGAAACCCGCATTGTCTACCTCTGCAATCCCAACAACCCGACGGGCGGGCTGCGCGGGGTCGAGGATATCCGCGACTTCCTGAAAAGCGTCCCGTCGCGCGTGCTGGTTGTTGTCGACGAGGCGTACCGCGAGTTCGTGTCTGCCGAACCGGTGGACGCGACTGTCGGATTGCTCGACGAGTTCGAGAATCTCGTGCTGCTGCGGACACTGTCCAAAGCACACGGTTTGGCGGGCATCCGCGTCGGTTATGCCGCTGCCGCACCGCGGATCGCGGAGGCACTGCGCCGCACGTCTGTCGGCTTCGCGCTCAACAGCGTGGCCGAGGCAGCGGTCATCGCGGCGTTGAGCGCGGAAGGATTGGCTGTGGCGAAGGAAAGAACCGCCGTCATCGTCTCCGAACGCGCCCGGATCGAGGCCACGCTGACCGCGGCGAACGTCGCGTTCGTGCCGAGCCAGACGAATTTCCTTTTCCTGCCGGGAAACGCGGCCGACCTGCTGTCCCGTTTGGAGGCTCGCGGCGTGCTCGCGCGGCCGTTCCCGAAGGCGGGCGGGGCGCGCGTGACGATCGGGCTGCCCGAGGAAAACGACGCGGTGCTCGCCGCCCTGATCTGATCAGCGGTTTCCTCCGACACCGTGTCGGAGGAAACCGGAAGGACTTCGGAGAGCCGCTCGATGAGCCGCCGCACCCGAGTTCTTACGCTAACCGGCAGGACGGACGGAGCGGTTCGTCCCCGCGGCGGGCAACCGGCCGCTCGCAGGAAGGAACGACTGCAGTGACGGAGCGCCTTTTCGAGCACGACCGGCGAGCGTCGATGCGCCGCTCGGTGACCGGCGGTGTGCTCAAAGCAACCCTGCTCGCCGGGCTCACGCTGATTTTCGTCTATCCGGTCGCGATGATCGTGCTCGGCGCCTTCCGCGACGGGCTGCCCTCGGACAACATGCCGTTCACCATGGGCGGCCTGCTCGCCGCGTTCGAGGCCCCGGAAACGTGGCACACGCTGTGGAACTCGATCGTGCTGGTCGTCGTGTGCGGCACCATCTCGGTGGCCGGCGGCGGGCTGTTCGCCTGGATCGCGGCCAACACGAACGTGCCCGGCCGCAAGCTGCTCACGCCGATCATGGTGATCAACCTGTTCGTCCCGCCGCTGTTTCACACCCTCGGCTGGATCATGCTCGGCAACGCGCAGAACGGCCTGCTCAACCAGTTCGGCCGGGAGCTCGGCACGCACGGCCCGCTGATCAACATCCAGGGCTGGGGCGGGCTGATCCTGCTGACGTCGCTCGGCTACATGCCGTTCGCGTACCTGCTGCTGCTCGGCGCGTTCAAGAACCGCGACCAGTCGCTCGACGAGGCCGCGGCGATCAGCGGCGCGGGCACGGTGCGGACCTTCTTCACCATCACGATCCCGTCGGTCGGCCCGGCGATCACCGGCGCGGCCCTGCTGATCGCGGTGCTGGTGTTCCAGTCGTTCGACGGACCGCAGTTGATCGGCCGCCAGGCGGGCATCTACGTCTTCTCGACGCAGATATATCACTACGTCCGGGATGAGGCGCCAGCCGAGTACACCAAGGCGTTCGCGCTGTCGCTCGTGCTGATCCTGCTGGTGCTGCTGTTGTTCCTGGCGCAGCGCTGGATGCTGCGCGGCCGCAGCTTCACCACGCTCACCGGCAAGACGTCGCGGCGCGATCCGCAGGAGCTGGGCCCGATCCGCTGGGTGCTGTCCGCGCTGATCGTCGTGGTGGTGCTGCTGAACTTCCTGCTGCCGCTGTTCGCGATGGTGCTCGGCAGCCTCCAGCCGATCTTCGGCGTGATGAGCACCGGGCTGACCCTGGACAACTACGTCACGATGCTCACCGACCCGCAGTTCAGCTCGAGCCTCGCGCTCACCGCGTGGCTCGCGGTCATCGGCGGCTTCGGCTCGATCTCGATCGCGCTGCTCACGACGTACGTCACCGCGCGGCGCCGGGGATTCCTGCGCAGCTACACCTCGTTCGCCGTCTGGATTCCGTGGGCGCTGCCCGGCGTCGTGCTCGGCCTCGCCTACATGTTCGCCGTGCTTTACCTCCCGGCGTTCCGCGGGCTCTACGGTTCGGCGTTCCTGATGACGCTCGTGCTGGTCGTCGCCACGATCCCGGTGTCCAGCCGGATCGCCGAGGGCGCGCTCGCCCAGCTGTCGCCAGAACTGGAGGAGGCCGGCCGGATGTCCGGCGCGAGCGCGGGCCGGGTGCTGGTGACCATCGTGCTGCGCCTGGTCATCCCGAGCTTCCTGGCCGGCTGGTTCCTCTCCGCGCTGTTCATCTCGGGCAACCTCGCCGTGCCGATGCTGCTGGCTCCGCCCGGGCTGGAACCCGTTTCGCTGACCGCCTTCCAGCAGTTCCTCACCGGCGAGATGTCCCGCGGCGCGGCGCTGTTCATGATCATCCTGCTCGCCGCGTTCGCCGTCCTCGCGCTCGCCGCGGTGTCCGTCAAGCTCGGCGGCCGGATCCTCGGCCGCCGCACCGACCAGTTGTCCGGCTCGTTCTCCCGCATCACCCACTGACCCGAGAGGAAGAACAATGAAGTTCTCCCGCACGAAACTGCGCGCGCCAGCGCTGGCGCTCACCGCCGGGCTGCTCGTCTCGCTCACCGCCTGCGCGTCGGCGGGCGCGACCAAGTCGAGCACCCCGGTCGAGGTCCCCGGTGCGTCCGCGGCGGCCAACAAGTACATGAACGAGCTGTACGACAAGGCGTTCGCGGCCAACCACACCCAGCTCGTGCTGTACGGGCCCGGGGTGACCGCGAACCAGGCGATGAACGACGTGTTCACCAAGCGCTTCCCCGGGATCAAGCTGCTCCCGCAGGACCAGGCGGACGCGCAGATCCTCACCAAGCTCGACACCGAGGCGCAGAGCGGGAACCGGATCGCGGACATTTACGTCGGCGGCGAATCCCCGCAGGCGGCGGCGAAGCCGAACATCTGCACCACCGCGGACGTGCGCACCGCCGACCCCGGGTTCAAGATCCCGACCGACAACGACGGCAGGCTCACCTACTTCGCCTTGCGCTACTTCGGTTTCGTCTACAACACCGACCAGGTGCAGAAGCAGGACGCGCCGAAGAACTGGCACGACCTGCTCGACCCGAAGTGGAAGGGCAAGATCGCGGTCGGCGACATGACCGTGCCCGGCGGCATCCGGTACATCCTCGAATCGCTGATGCTGCCGGAGAACGAGAAGAAGTGGGGTCGCTCCTACCTGGAGAAGCTGGCCGCGCAGGACCTGCAGATATCTCAATCCGAGCCGATGGTGCCCACAGATGTCGCCAGCGGCCGGTTCCCGGTCGGCATCGCCGTGTATCAGGGCTACTTCGAGGCGCAGAAGAAGAAGGGCGCGCCGATCGACATGGTGTTCCCGCTGGAGGACGGCGGAAACTACATGGCGCGCTCGGCACTGTGCCTGATCAAGAACGCGCCGCACGCTGAGGCCGCGCAGCTCTACGTCAACTGGCTGTACTCGCCGGAAGGCCAGAAAGCGCTGGCCGAGAAGGACAATTCCTACGGCCGCACGCCGACCGCGCCCGGTCCGCCGGGACTGCCGTCGCTCGACAAGCTGCCGCGGCTGCCGTTCTCGAACCCCGACCCCGCGTTCAACAAGCCGTACTTCGACTTCATCACCCAGGCGTTCAAGAAGTAGCACCTCGCCTCCCGGCCGAAGAGAAAGCGCAGGTCACGATGACCGAGGTCCAGGTATCCGGACTCACCAAGAAGTACGGCGCGAAGGCGGCGCTGCACGAACTGGATCTGACGATCGAGTCGGGGCAGTTCGTGACGCTGCTCGGCCCCTCGGGCTGCGGCAAGACCACGACGTTGCGCTGCCTGGCCGGGCTGGAACGGCCGACCTCGGGCCGGATCGTCATGGGCGACCGGGTCGTGGTCGACACCGCGCGGCGCACGTTCGTGCCCGCGGACAAACGCCAGGTCGGCATGGTGTTCCAGAGCTATGCGCTGTGGCCGCACCTGAGCGTCACGGACAACGTCGCGTACCCGCTGAAGGTCGCGCGGATGCCCGGCCGGGAGCGGGCGCAACGGGTGCAGGAAATGCTCGACGCGGTCGGTCTGTCCGACCTCGGGAAGCGTTCGGTCACCGCTCTGTCGGGCGGTCAGCAGCAGCGCGTGGCCCTCGCCCGTGCGCTGGCCGCCCGGCCGGGGATCATCTTCTACGACGAGCCGCTGTCCAATTTGGACAGCAAACTGCGGTACCAGATGGGCCAGCAGGTGCGCTCGCTGCACAACCGGTTCGAGACGACATCGGTCTACGTGACGCACGACCAGGAGGAAGCGATCACGCTGTCCGACCGGATCATCGTGATGAGCGAGGGCGTGATCGTCCAGTCCGGTACGCCGAGCGACCTGTACGACCGCCCGAATTCCGCGTACGTCGCGGATTTCATGGGCTTTCAGAACATCCTGCCCGGGACGGTCACCGGCGTGCACGGGAAGACCGCCGACGTGCGGGTCGACGACACTTCGCTGGTCTTCTCCGGGATCGCGACCGGCGAGGCTTCGATCGGGGACCGGGCCGACATCGCGTTCCGCGCGGCGCATGCCCGGCTGTCTCCGCAGGGTTCCGGGCCCGGTGCGTTCGGCGGAACTGTCGAGCGCACCACCTACCTCGGCAGTGCCGTCAACCTTCTCGTCCGCGCGGACGGGCTCCCCATGCGCGTGCGCACCGAAACGGCCGAACTGTCCGCGGAATCGGTCCCGACCGCCGGCGAAGAACACACTTTCGCGGTCAGCCCCGACCGCGCCGTCGTCATCCCGCACGAGAACGCGGCCCCCGCCGACGACGATTACCTGACCACGATGACCGATGCCGCCGTCGCGCCCCGCTGACGCCGGACGAAGGGAAGAATCCGTGCCCGATTTCTCCAGTCCTCGCTCCGACGGGCCGCGGATCCGGGAACTCGCCGAGATCGGCGGGCGCACCGACACCCGCGACGTCCTCGCCCACGCGACCAAACAGGCCGAGCGGGAGTACGACGACTACTTCATCGTCGATATCGACGCGCACGTCTCGGAAGACCATTTCTGGGGCGAGGTGCTGGAACTCATCGACAACGACGTGTGGCGCCAGATCGGCATGGACCAGTTCGGCAAGTTCGCGGGCAATAACGCGCTGCTGAACATTCAGCCGGGGATGTCGCACCAGAGTGTCGGCGGGCGGATCGGGCATCAGGGCCGCAAGGAGCCGCTTGGCGGGGTGTCCGGGCATCCGTTCGTCGCCGCCGCCCGGCGCGGGATGGACGCGATGGGGCTGGACTACCAGGTGGTGTTCCCCAGCGCGATGTTGCTGCTGGGCATGCATCCGCAGGACGAGATCGAGGTCGTGCTCGGGCGGGCGTTCAACCGATGGCTGACCGAAGTCGTTCTGCCGCAGGACGATCGGCTCAAGGGGATGTTGTACCTGCCGTACAATACGCCGGAGGTCTGCGAGGAACTGGTTGAGAAGTATGCCGGTGATGACGGGATCATCGGGTACACGGTGTGTTCTACACGCAACAATCCGGTGCATTCGGATGTTTACACGCGGTTGTACAAGCTTATCGAGGACAGCGGGAAGCCGCTCGCGTTCCACTCCGGGTATCACTGGGGAGATCCGTCGTTCGCTCAGCTGAACCGGTTCCTGTCGATGCATGCGTTGTCGTTCACGCATTACAACCAGATTCATGTGACCAACTGGATCATCAACGCGATGCCGGAACGGTTTCCGCGGCTGAAGATGGTGTGGGTGGAGAGCGGGCTGGCTTGGATTCCGTTCCTCATGCAGCGGCTCGATCACGAGGTGCTGATGCGGCCCAGCGAGGCTCCTGGGCTGACCCGGTTGCCCAGTGAGTACATGAAGGAGATGTGGTATACGAGTCAGCCGATGGAGCGTACCAGTATGGAGTTGCTGGAGGCTGGGATGAAGGCGTTCAACGCGGAGACTCAGTTGTTGTATTCTTCGGACTGGCCGCATTGGGATTGGGACGCGCCGTCTACGATTACGCGGTTGCCGTTTTTGTCTGAGCAGGCTAAGCGGAATATTCTGGGGTTGAATGCTGCTCGGGTGTTCAATCTTCCTACTGATCGGCGGAAGCCTGCTGCGAAGAGCGTGCTTCATGAGCGGCCTGGGGTTTCGTGATGACATCTGAACTTGCTTCGCTGGTATCTCGGCTGGGCTCGCTGACATCTGAGATCGCCTCGGGGGACCAGGCCGCGGCGGTCGCCGACGAAGAGATCGCTGAGCTGTTGTACGCGGCGGCTCGGTTGTTCTCTGCCAAGACGGATCGGGTGGGGAAGATTTCCTGGCCGGTTCGCGAGGACGCGTTGACGGCTACTGAGACCGTGGTTTTGGTTACTGCGTTGCTGGATGCCGCGGATGTGAATCTTTTCGATATGGCGATCTGGTATCGGAGGGCCGAATGAGCTCGGTGCGGCGGGACGTTGTTGTTGCTGGGTTGGCGGATCTTCGGGTCCGGGGGCGGGTCGTGGTGGACGTCGACGGCCTGGAGGTGGGGGTTTACTTTCATGCTGGGGAGGTGCGGGCTTGGCATAATGTGTGTCCGCATCAGGGCGGGCCGGTTTGCCAGGGGAAGATGATGCCGCGGACTGTTCAGCCGGTTCGGGAGGATCGGAAGAGTGCGGGGCCTGCGTTTCATCCGGCTGATCGGAATATTGTTTGTCCTTGGCATGGGTTTGAGTTCGATGTTCTTACTGGGCGGCATCCGGCGGATGGTTCGGTGCGGTTGAGGGCGGTTCCGGTTCGGGTGGTGGGGGATGAGGTTGTGGTTCGTATCTGATGTCTGCTTGGTGGGCGGCTCGTCGCCTGGGGCGACATTGCGCCCTGAGTGGTTGCGTGGGCACCCCGATTTTTGATTGTCACTACGGCGCGGGGGTGCTTGTCAAGGCGGGAAAGATGCCTTGACAAGCACCCCCGCGCCGTGTTTTTGGCGTCGTATCGGGGGTGGGGGAGGTGTGGGTGCCTTGCTTGGGGTGCATCGGCTGCGGGGGCGAGCGGGGAGCGTGAGGGGGCGTGAGGGGGACCTGAGGGAATCTGGGGTCGTGAGGGTGCCCTCACGCGCGTGCGTGCGTTAGATCGTGGTGGGGTCTACGTCTACTGCGGCGAAAAGGGTTCGCGCGCAGAGGTCTCGTAGCTCTTCGGTGCTGATCTTCGGTTCGTCCAGCCAGTCCAGGATTAGTGTTGCCACGAAAGAAAGCCATCCCCGCACTGCGAGTTGTGTCGTGGGGGTTACTGGGCGCAGTTGGCTCACGGCGGACAGGATGCGGTCCGCGTTCGCTGCCATTCCTGCTTCGCAGATTTCCCGGATTTCGCGGTCCGCGTCGCCTGCGCTGCGGTGCACGATGCGGTAGCCGTCGGGGTGGGTGCGGGCGAATTCCAGGTATACCTCCAGCCCGGCGCGCAACTGCTCGGCTACCGGCAGCGCCGGGTCGGGTTCGCTCATGGCCAGGAGCTGGTCTCGCTGGCCGCGCACGATTGCGGCGAAGAAGTCCTTTTTGGTGGGGAAGTAGTGGTACAGCAAACCGCGGGAGACGCCCGCGATTTCGGCTACCTCTTCGATCCACACCTCGTCGTACGGGCGGCCCGCGAACAGGCCTGCTCCGATGGTCAGCAGCTGTTCGCGGCGCTGTTCGGTGCTCAGGCGCGTCCGCATCTCCCCAGCTTACTTGACACCGGTTCAGTAGCGGGGGATGGTGACCCTATTGGATGTGGGTTCAGTAGGGAGCGAAACTGTGGACACCACCGCGATTCCGCATCGGCCGGGCCGGTTGCCGGTGCTCGGGGACCTGCTCGGGACCAATGTGCGCACGCCGTTGCAGAGCACCATGCGGGCCGGTGCGGGGCTCGGGCCGATTTTCACCCGGAAGTTCTTCGGTCTCGAGATCGTGTTCGCCTGCGGGATCGACCTGGTCACCGAGCTGAACGACGAGACAAGGTTCGGCAAGCACGTCGGGCTTGGCGTCGAGCGGTTGCGCGGCGTCGTCGGCGACGGGCTGTTCACCGCGCACACGCGTGAGCCCAACTGGCGGCTGGCGCACGACATCCTGCAGCCCGCGTTCTCCGCCGAGGCGATGCGCCGCTACCACTCGATGATGCTCGACGTCGCCCGCGAGCTGACCGCGGCGTGGGACCGCGCGGACGGTCCGGTCGACGTCGCTGCCGACATGACCCGGCTGACGCTCGAGACGATCGGGCTCGCTGGGTTCGGTTACCGGTTCGGGTCGTTCGAGCGGGCCGAACCGCATCCGTTCGTCACCGCGATGATCCGTGCGTTGCGGTTCGCGCAGCTGGACAACGTCAAGCTTCCGTTCGTGCGGCGGGCGCTGGCCGGGTCGGCCGCGCAGAATCAGGCTGACATCGCGACGATGACGAACCTGGTCGACGAGGTCATCGAGAGCCGCCGCCGCGAAGGCGGCGAAGCGCGTGACCTGCTCGGTTTGATGCTCACCGACGGGCACCCGATGACCGGGGAGCGGCTCGACCCGGTGAACATTCGCAACCAGGCCATCACTTTCGTCGTCGCGGGGCACGAGACGACGTCGGGCGCGCTGTCGTTCGCGCTCTACTACCTGACGCGCCATCCGGAACTGCTGGAGAAGGCTCGCGCTGAAGTCGACGCGGTGTGGGGTGATCGCGAACCGGCCTTCGGGGACGTCGCGAAGCTTCGGTACGTCCGCCGCGTGCTCGACGAGGCGATGCGGCTGTGGCCGACCGCGCCCGGCTATACCCGGGAAGCCCGCGAAGACCTGGTGCTGGGCGGAAAATACCCGATGCGCAAGGGTGATTCAGTCATCGTGCCGCTGCCGATGCTCCACCGCGACCCGGCCGTGTGGGGGCCGGATCCGGAGAAGTTCGATCCGGACCGCTTCGAGCCGGCGGCGGTGCGGAAGCGTCCGGCTCAGGCGTACAAACCGTTCGGCACCGGGGAACGCGCGTGCATCGGCCGCCAGTTCGCGCTGCACGAAGCGGTGCTGGCGCTGGGGGTCATGCTGCAGCGCTACGACTTCGAGGCAGATCCGGCGTACGAGCTGAAGATCGTGGAATCGCTGACGCTGAAGCCGAGCGGATTCACCCTCCGGCCGCGGATCCGGGAACGGGCGGCCGGGCTGACCTCAGCTGCTGCCCGCTAGTTCCCCGGACAGGGTTTCGTGCATTGCCGCGCTGTGTTTGTTCAGGCCGACGATCTCGACGGTTTTCCCGCGGGCCTCGTACTTCGTCGTGATGGCGTCGAGCGCGGCCACGGTCGAGGCGTCCCAGATGTGCGCGGCCGATAGGTCGACGACCACGCGCTCCGGGTCGTCGGCGTAGTCGAACTGGTAGACCAAGTCGTTGCTGGACGCGAAAAACAGCGCCCCGGTGACGGTGTACCGGACGCTGCCGGGCTCGCGTACCGCGGTCACCTCGACCAGGTGCGCGACCCGGCGCGCGAAGATCACCATCGCGGTGATCGACCCGACCACGACCCCGATCGCGAGGTTGCTGGTCGCCACCACGATGCCCACGGTCACCGCCATCACCGCGACCTCGCCGACCGGCATCCGCTTCAGCGTCTTGGGCGCGATCGAATGCCAGTCGAAGGTGCCGAACGCGACCAGCACCATCACCGCGACCAGCGCGGCCATCGGGATCCGCGACACGACCGGCCCGAACACCAGGCACAGCACCATCAGGAACGCCCCGGCCAGGAACGTCGACAGCCGCGTCCGGCTGCCCGCGACCTTGACGTTGATCATGGTCTGGCCGATCATCGCGCAGCCGCCCATGCCGCCGAAAATCCCGGTGACGACGTTGGCGACGCCCTGACCGACCGCTTCCCGCGTCTTATTCGAATGCGAGTCCGTGATGTCGTCGACCAGTTTCGCGGTCATCAGCGACTCCATCAGCCCGACCAGGGCGAACGCCAGTGCATACGGCGCGATCAGGCCGAGCGTGCCGAAGGTGAACGGCATGTCCGGGATCCCCGGCACCGGCAGCGCCGAGGGCAGTGCGCCCTTGTCGCCGACGGTCGGCACCGCGATTCCGGCCGCGATCGTCAGCGCGGTGAGCACCGCGATCGACACCAGCGGCGCGGGCACGGCCTTGGTGAGCCGCGGGAAGAACACCATGACCGCGAGACCGCCGGCGAACAGCGGATACACCGGCCACGGCACGTCGATCAGCTCCGGCACCTGCGCCAGGAAGATCAGGATCGCCAGCGCGTTCACGAAGCCGACCATCACGCTGCGCGGCACGAACCGCATCAGCCGCGCGACGCCGAGCGAGCCGAGCACGATCTGGAACAGGCCGCCCAGCACCACCGTCGCGACGAGGTAGCCGAACCCGTGTTCCCTCGCCAGCGGCGCGACCACCAGGGCGATCGCCCCGGTCGCCGCGGAGATCATCGCCGGACGGCCGCCGACGAACGAGATCACCACCGCCATGGTGAACGACGCGCACAGGCCCACGCGCGGATCGACCCCGGCGATCACGGAGAACGAGATCGCCTCCGGGATCAGCGCGAGCGCGACGACCAGCCCGCCGAGGATTTCGGTGCGCGCGACCCGCGGCGACAGCCATGCCGGACGTCGAATGGACACAGTGGACAGTGACGAGGGCACGGTGGATTACCTGTCGGTTTCGGGGGCGGGCAGAAAGAGCCGTTTTCGACGGTAGCGGACCGATCGGACAGCGCCGCCGTCTCCCGCCTTCAGGTGAGTTGTGGGTCACCTCGCTTTCCCGTCGCGGGAGACCGCGCTACGATCAGGGCAGTCGTACAGGACGATCGCCCTGAACGACTGCCCAGGACGATCGACCAGGAGAAATGCGGATGACTTCACCGGCAGCGGCACGGGGGCGGGACGTGCGGCAGCGGTTGCTGGCGGCGGCGACGGAGCTGGTGCCCGAACGCGGCTGGGCAGCGGTGAGCACCCGCGTGCTGGCGGATCGGGCGGGGGTGACGCCGAGCGTGGTGCACTACCACTTCCCGTCGCTGCAGGCGTTGCTGCGCGAGGCGGTCCTGGACGCGATGCGCGAGGTGCTGGAGAGCGTCGGACCGGCGCTGGCCGCGACGCAGAACCCGGCTGACCTGGTGTCCGCGCTGTTCGGGTCGGTCGAGCCGTACAGCGGGGTGGACCCGCTGTCGGTGCTGTTCATCGAGGCGTATCTGGCGGCGCGGCGCGACGACGAACTGCGGGACCAGATCGGGGGACTGCTCCTGGCGTTCCGCGCGCAGGTCAGCAGCTGGCTGGCCGAACGCGGCGTCCCCGATCCGGAGGCGACCACGGAGGTGCTGGTGGCGACCGTCGACGGCTTGCTGCTGCACCGCGGGCTCGCCCCCGGCGGAGACCCGGCGGCGGTCACCGCCGTCCTGCGCGGGCTGGTCACGCAACCTCAGGGAGGGGAAATGCGATGAGAATCCTGGTCTGCGGCGCCGGCATCACCGGGCTGGCCGCGGCGAACCGGCTGTCGGAGCTGGGCAACGAGGTCACGCTGGTGGAGCGGGCGCCCGGGCCGCGTCCGCAGGGCTACATGATCGACTTCTTCGGTCCCGGCTACGACGCGGCCGAAGCGATGGGAGCGTTGCCCGCCATCAAGGAGGCGGCGTATCCGATTTCCGAAGCGATTCTCCTTGACGCACAAGGAAAGCGCCGGTCCGATATTCAATTCGGCCAGTTCTCGCGCACCGTCGGCGGCCGGTTGCTGAGCGTCCTGCGGCCGGATCTGGAGCAGGCCTTGCGCACGTCGCTGCCCGCAGCGGTCGAGCTTCGGTACGACAGCGGGGTGGTCGCTGTCGAGGACGACGGCGACCGGGTCGCCGCGACGCTCTCGGATGGTTCCGTGCTCGAAGCCGACCTGCTGGTGGGCGCTGACGGGATCCATTCGACGGTCCGGCGGCTGGTGTTCGGCGAGGAATCGCGGTTCCTGCGCTACCTCGGCTTTCACACCGCGGCGTTCCTGTTCAAGTCCCCCGAGATCCACGCGGTGGCAAACGGACGGTTCTGCCTCACCGACACGGTCGGCAGGCAGATGGGTTTCTACGGCTTGCGCGAGGGAACGGTCGCCGCCTTCGCGGTCCACCGCACGCCCGATCCCGGCCTGCCCGGCGACGTCCGGGAGTCGCTGCTGGACACCTACGGCTCGCTGGGCTGGATGGTGCCGGAAGCGTTGCGGCACTGCCCGCCGTCCGGGGAAATCTATTACGACCAGGTCGCCCAGATTGAGATGCCAACGTGGCGCAAGGGCCGCGTCACGCTGGTCGGGGACGCGGCGTACGCGGTGTCGCTGCTGGCCGGACAGGGTGCGTCGCTCGGGATCGCGGGCGCGTACGTGCTGGCCGATCAGCTGCACCGGGCGTCGTCGATCGCCGAAGGGCTGGCGGAATACGAGCGGCTGTGGCGTCCCGTCGCGGCCGGCAAACAGCAATTGGCCCGCAACGGCGCACGATGGTTCCTCCCGGACAGCAAACCGCAGCTCTACCTGCGTCGGCTCGCGCTCAAACTGGCCCGGTTGCCGGGAATTGACCGAGTCGTGGCCGGGAGTTTGACCGGGAAGTCCACCGCGCTCATCACGAACCTGCACCATTCGGCAAGGGAAGGAGTCCGACCGTGAAACCGATCGCGCGCACGGTCTTCAAGGCGCCGGCGAAGCTGTACGACCGCGACCTGGGATGGTTGCTGGGCAAGCGGTTCCTGTGCCTGACGCACGTCGGCCGCAAGTCCGGCCGCGAGTACCGGACGGTCCTGGAGGTGATCGGCCTCCGTCCCCGATCCGACGAGGTGCTGGCCATCGCGGGATTGGGCCCGTCCTCGGACTGGTACCGCAACATCCAGGCGGCCCCCGCGGCGGAGGTCGCGATCGGCCGCCGGAAGTTCGTCCCCGCGTACCGTGTCCTCGACGAAGCCGAAGCCGCCGACGCGATCGCCGACTACGAACGCCGAAACCTGCTGCTGCGCCCGGTTTTGCACCCCGTGCTGAGCAAACTGCTGGGCTGGCGCTACGACGGCTCCGACGCGGCGCGGCACCGGATGGTCCGGCAATTGCCGATCGTCGCCTTCCGTCCCCGCGACGGAGCCGAACCCGACCGAGAAGGTACTGACCGCTGATGAACTACATCGCCGAACTGCGCGCACTAGTCGGCACCCGGCCGCTGATCCTGCCCGGCACGTCCGTGCTGATCGCCGACGAGCGCGGCAGGCTGCTGCTGGTGTTCCGCGAGGAAAGCCAGGACTGGGGGCTGCCCGGCGGATTCCTCGACCCCGGCGAGTCCTACGAGGACGCGGGCCGCCGCGAGGTGCGCGAGGAAATCGGCCTGGCGGTGCGGGACCTCGAACTGTTCGGCGTCTACTCCGGGCCGGAGTACTTCTACCGGTACCCGCACGGCGACGAGGTCCACAACGTCACCGCCGCGTTCACCGCGACCGTCGAGAACACCGAGGTCACTGTGGACGGCACGGAGATCACCGGCTACGAGTTCTTCGAGCTGGACCGGCTTCCGGACGACATCATCGCGCCGGAAAGGCCGATCGTCGAGGATTACGTGAAGCGGTTCGGCGGCTGATCTGGCCTGGTCGGTGGGGGCGCATCGTGCTCAGCGGACCCGGTTGACCGCCGGGCCCGGTGGGCCTCGCCGCAGCCGACGAGGCCCACCGGATCAATGCCGGGCTCGCCGCTTACTTGCCGAGGGCGTCCACCCCGGCCTGGGCGAAGGTCTCGTCCTGCGCACCCGACGGCGCGCCCGCGACGCCGACCGCCGCGATCGGGGCGTTGTTCGCGTCCACCGGGACCGCTCCGGCGAGGAACAGGGTGCCCTTGATGTCCTTCAGCGTCGGGGCCTGCTGCAGCCGGCCGGTCAGTTCCGAGGTCTTGGCGTTCCACGCGACCGCGGTGAACGCCTTCTCCTCCGCCGACGAGTACGACTGCGGGCCGGCGCCGTCGCCGCGCAGGGTCACGATGGTGTTGCCGTCGCGGTCGACCACCGCGACCGACACCTTCTGGCCCGCCTTCTCGGCGGCGTCGAGCGCGGCCTGCGCGGCCTTCTGCGCGGCGGCGATCGACAGGTGCGTGGTCTGGACCAGCCCCTTCGGCGCGGCCTGGGCGGGAGCGGCGTTCGCAACCGGGGCGGCCGGGGTGGCGGCGTTGGCGGCCAGCGCGCCGGTCGTGGCGGCTCCGATCACGGCGAGTCCGCCGACGACGGTGGCGACGCGGGTCTTGGCGGTGAAGTTCTTCATCGGGTGCTCCTTGGCTTGTCCGGCTTGATGGATTCATCGTGCGTCCGGGACCGCCTTCACCGGATCGGAGTCTCGGCTCGCCTCGCGGCGCGGAACGGCCGACACTCGGGTCATCCGATCGGATGATGCCGACCGGGTTGGCACAGGTCAGGCTCGATGCCGGACCGGAAAAACGGAGGGCGGCGATGACCGATCGGGACGCGCGGTGGCTCGCCGCGACCATGCACACGGCGTTCTTCCTGCTGCTGGTCGCGTCGATCGTGCGCTTCCTCGACCACCACCACGGCGAACCGGCCGCGCCCTGGGTGATCGCGCTGACCGGTTGCCTGGCGGCGGTCTACGCGGTCGGCCTGGTGCTGCGGGTCACCGGGCCCGAGCAGGTCACCGTGCCGTATCTGGGCTGGCTGGCCGTCGTGACCGTGCTGTGGGTGGTGCTGGTGCTGCTCGCGCCGAGTTTCGCGTGGTGCGCGGTCCCGCTGTTCGTCACCGGCCTGCGCACGCTGCCGACCGGACCGGCGTTAGTGCTGGTCACGCTGGTAACGGCGCTCGTGGTGATCTCGCAGAACCGGCTCTCGACCGGCTTCGACCCGAACCTGACAATCGTGCCGGTGGCCGTCGCCGCGGTGACCGCCGCGGTGATCACGTACCTGCGGCGGCAGGCGGTGCGGTTGCGGGAAACCGAGCGCCGCGCGGGGATGCTGGACGAACGCCAACGGCTGTCGCGCGAGATCCACGACGCGCTCGCGCAAGGTCTGTCCAGTCAGGCGATGCTGCTGCAGGCGGCCGACCGCGCGTGGGCCGATCCGGACCTGGCGCGCGAGCATTTGCATGCGGCACAACAGATCGGCACGCGAAACCTGGCCGAAGCCCGCGGTCTCGTCCAGGACCTGGCTCCCGCCGACCTCGATGGGCACTCGGTCGAGGAAGCCCTCCGGAACGTCGCCGAACGCGAACCGCAGCCGGTCCGCGTCCAGGTCGACGGGCCCGCCCGGCCGCTGCCCAGCCGGGTGCAGTCCACTTTGGTGCGGATCGCGCAGGGCGCGCTGGCCAACGCCCGCGAACACGCCGACGCGTCGGGAGTGGCGCTCACTCTCACCTACCTAGACGATGAGGTCGTGCTGGACATCACCGACGACGGCCGCGGTTTCGACCCGTCCGCCCCGAGCGCCGACGGCCGCGGTCATGGCCTGCCCGCCATGCGCGCGCGGGCGACGCAGCTCGGCGGCCGGTTGACTGTCGAATCCGCGCCCGGGCAGGGCACCGCCATCTCGGCCGCGATTCCGTTGGGACCAAGCCATGTCTGACGACCAGCTCATCCGCGTCGTGCTGTGCGACGACCACGCCATGGTCCGCGCCGGGCTCCGTGCGTTGCTGGCCGGCGCGGGCGGGATCGAGGTCATCGGCGAGGCCGCGACTGGGCAGGAGGCGATCAATCTCGCTGCCGCGTTGCGGCCGGATGTCGTGTTGATGGATTTGCAGCTGGGTGACGGAATGGACGGGGTGGAGGCTATTCGGCGGATTCGCGCTGTTGCTGAGCCGCCTCGGGTTTTGGTGTTGACTACTTATGACACTGACGCTGATATTACTCGGTCTATTGCGGCTGGGGCTACGGGGTATTTGCTGAAGGCTGAGTCGGCGGATGAGCTGTATGCGGCGATTCGGGCGGCTGCGGCTGGGCGGACTGCGTTGTCGGCGCCGGTGGCGGACCGGATGATGGCGCAGTTGCGGGCGCCTCGGCCTGCGTTGACTGATCGGGAGCGGGATATTCTCGAACAGTTGGCGCAGGGGGTGGGGAATCGGGAGATCGCTCGGCGGTTGTTTATCAGCGAGGCTACGGTTAAGACGCATTTGGGGCGGATTTATGAGAAGTTGGGGGTGGATACTCGGGCTGGGGCTGTTGCTGTGGCTAAGGAGCAGCGGTTGCTTTCTTGATAACCGTGGTTGCGTGGGGCACCCCGAAGCCCGATTGTGCTGACGGGAGGCGGGTGCTTGTCAAGGCGGGAAAGATGCCTTGACAAGCACCCGCCGCCCGCAGGGAGGCTTCGTATCGGGGTGCGGGGGAGGGGCTGGGTGCCTCGATGGTTGGGTGCATCGGCTGCGGGGACGGGCTGGGGGCCTCTATCGCGGGTGCATCGGCTGCGGTTTGGGTGGTGGCTAGCGCCCCAATGTGGCATTGGGTGCGTCGGATGCACCCAATGTGGCGTTCGGTGCGTGGGATGCACCCAATGCCGCATTGGGGCGGCAATCCCGATGGCGAGCCGGGCGGGGGTGGTCCGTGAAGGGCTCCTTGAGGGAATCTAAGTCCGTGAAGGAGCCCTTCACGGCGCGCGGGGAGGTGCGTGAGGGGAACCCTGAGGGAATCAGAGTCAATGAGGGTGGCCCTCACGTACCTGCGGGCTCGGGGAGTGTGACGTGGGGTGACGTGCACACCGCGCACTGCTAGCGTGGTTTCGCGCGTACCAGGAACTAGGGGTGGGGCTTGATCGACGCGGTTGCGGTGTTTTCCAGTGAGGCGGCAAAACTGCTGGCCACCGCCTTGGTCGGGCGGGTCGACAAGGGGCTGGGGCAGCTGGCGGGCATCGCCAGGGCCAAGTTCGGGGCGAAGTTCGGGTCCGGGCCGGTTTCTGTGGCGGAGCTTCGCGGGCAGGTGCTGGCTGCTTGTCAGGACGATCCTGGGTTTTGCGCGGAGCTGATGGAAGCCGTCGCGGTGTTGAATGCTGCGGGGCAGCGGCCGCCCGTCGTTGAGGGTGTTGAGCGGTTTTTCAATCATGCCGAGCATCTTCGGGAGCCGCGCGAATCCGGGGTTTGTCTTATTTACGGGGCGGTCGGGTCCGGGAAGACCGAGCTTGCCCGGCAGATCGCGGGGCTCGTGCGGGATCGGTTCCCTGGCGGCTGGATCGAGATCGACGTCGCGGAATCGCGTACTGGCGCGGTCGTCGATCTGGCGCTCGTCAAACGGCAGGCGCTGCTGAAGCTGGGCATTCCCGGCGGCGAGATCGCGGCCGACGACGCTGGTCTGGACCAGCAGTTCGGCTCCGTGCTGGCGACCCGGTTGTTCACCGTCATTCTCGACAACGTCGGTTCGGCGCGCGAGGTCGAGCTGTTCCGTCCGTTCCGGATGAATCTCGTGCTCGCGACCTCCTCCGCTCGCACCCGCGACCTCGACGCGCTCGATCCGGCACCGATTCTGTTGGGCGGCCTCGAGAACGAGGGTGCGCGGGAAATGCTTGCCTACTATTGCGGCGCGGTCCGGCTTGACGCGGAACCCGGCGCGACCGACGCGCTGCTGGAGATGTCCGGCCGGATGCCGTCCGCGATTCGTGAAGTGGGCTTGAGCCTTGCGCGGCACAGTGGCGAGCCGTATCCGGTCAGCGGGCTGCTCGCGCGCTACCAGGCGAACGGGATCGTGGACGCTGAGGGCGTCATCAACGACTCGCTGGAACAGGCTTTCGCGAGGCTCGCACCGGAAACGGCCGAGGCGGTCGCGTTGTTGTCCGGGTTTCCCGGGCACTGGTTTACCCGGGAAACCGCGGTCGCCTATCTCGGGATGCCGGACGAAGTCTTCGAGGATGTTCGCAGTGCGATGCTGACTGAGCAGGTCGGCGGCTGGCATCGGCTCACCGCGCTGGTATCTCAGTACGCGGCGAAGCTTCCCGCGGATCGCGACACGGCGTTTCTCCGGCTGTTGAGCCATGTCCGGGATCGAACGGTCGCCGCGGATCTCGCGGGGGATGCTGGGCGGTTGCGCGAATACGTCGTTCCGCCCGGTCTGTCCTGGACGCTTCCCGAGGACCGGCTCGACTGGCTGCACCGGCATCTGGGGCTCATCACCGAGGTGGTGCGCGCCGCGGCCCGGCGGGGGAAGCACGTGGAGGTGTGCCAGCTCGCCGGTGCGCTGGAAGTGCTGATCACCCGGCGCTGGCTGTGGCGCGAGTACGCCGAGGTTAGCGACCTCGCGGTGCGCGCGGCGGCAGCCTTGGCCGGTGGCGAGCCGCAGGCGCTTTACGCGCGGACCTTGTCCATGCGGGCCAAAACCTGGTTCCTGGCAAGGGCTTTCGACACCGCAGACGCCGATCTTCGTCTGGCGTGGGAGCTGGCTGAGGCCGTCAACATCCGTCCGGCGCGGCGGGAGCGGCTGCAGTCATCGGTGGCTGAGTTCCGGGCGCGGTTCTTCGAGGAACAGGCCGACGCGCGCCCGGCGGAGCGTGCCGGTTTGCTCGCTGAAGCCGAGGTCTGGCTCCGGAAGGCCATCGTGCTCGACCAGCATCTCGAACACGGCTACGCGCTCGGAATTCACCATCGGATGCTCGCTTCGGTCCTGATCAAGGCCGGACGCCCGGCGGAAGCGATGGCCGAGATCGAGCGCGGCCGTCAGCACGCCACCGGTGCCAACCTCAGCCGGCTGGACATGGTGGCTGCGCGGGCGTTCCTCGCGCTGGGCGACCTGGTGCGCGCACGGGAGTGCTGGAGCCGTGCCCGCGCGGAGCTGAAATCCACTGGCGCGGACCAATACCAGTGGGAAGTCCGGGAAATCGAGGCGCGCATCCTTGCCGCGGAAGGCCAGCCGGAGGCTGCGCGGACGGCGTGGGGACAGTTGATCGGCGACGCCTGGAAGCTCGGTCATCCCCGGACGAACGAGTACATCACCGAATTCGAATCGCTACGTTGACCCGGTTTCGGCCGAAATCCAGCTCGGTCCGTCCTAAGTAGAGCATCGATACCGCCGCCAGCGGGTCGACCTGGCGGGAGTCCGGGACCAGTTCGTAACGGCGGCCGCTGCGATCCGCGGCGAGACAACGGTCTTCGAACCGGGCGGCAGCGAATTGGGCGTCCGGCCACTGCTTGAGGACAGCGGCAGCCCAGTCGGGGAAGTCGACCTCGGTGTCGTCGGTGAACACGATTGCAGCCGCCGACAGTTCGCGCAGCGACGCGCGGGTGTGGTGCGCGATCACGTGCAGATGGTGCAGCTGCTGCGGCACTTCGGTCGCGGGCAGCCTGACGAGCACATCCGTCGACCCGTGCTCGCGGATGCCGGCGACGAACGCGACTGGTTCCGTCCGGGGCGGCGAGGTGACCGGGTAGCTGGTGAATTCCGCTGGTCCGCTCGGCTCCGGCAGTTTCATCAAGCGGTAGCACGCGGCACGCAACAGCTCAGCCGACTGTCCGGGCACCGCGACCGCTTGCTTGGCAACAGGTTCGTAGCTGCCGGGGACATGCCGGTCGATCGCGTCGTCGATCTGCGCGGCCAGCGGACCGTCGGCGGCAAGCGGGTCCGTGCGCGCGGCCAGCATCGCGGCGGGCGAGCCGGGAACCGTTGCCGGAGAAGGACTTCCGGCCATCAGCATCGGCCGGTCCAGCGCGGCGGCGTAGAGCGAGACGGAACTTTCGTCCCCGATCACGCACGAGGACGCGGTCACCGCGGCCTGCCAGCCGGTTTCGGACGGGATCACCAGCAGCCCAGCCTGTTTCGCCTCGGCGAGCCACGCGTCAAGCTGCCACGAGCTGTGCGCCGCCGCGATGCCGGGATGCAGGATCGCGCACACCGTGGTGGTGTCGACCGGCAGTTCGGCGACGAGCCGGAGCGGAAGGTCGGGACGCTGTCCGAGAACCGACGACGGACCCCAGGTGGACGCGATCGTCACGAGCCGCTTGCCCCGTCCGGCCAGCGCCGCGCGGTACTCGGCCGCCCGGTGCGCCCCGGCCACGAGCCGGTCGAGACACGGATCGCCGACGACCTCCGCGCGCTCGGCCGCCTCCGGGCTCGCCGTGCGGAGCTGGTCGCGCTGCTCGGCGTGCGCGACGGCGATCAGCGCCGGGACGACCCGGCCGTCGTGCACGAGCCGTTCCGGGTTGAGCCCGGCGACGACCGAACTGCCGGGGTAGTACTTCTGGTGGCCGATCCCGTGCGGCAGCAGGACGACCGGGGCGCGCAGCAGGTGGAGATCGTCGTTTTCGCTGGCCGCGATCGCGAGGTCGAACTCGGTCGTGATCGCCTGCTGCCACGGGACCACCGCGGCGCCCAGCTGTTCCAGCAGCCGCGGCACCCCTGCCCCGAGGATGGCCGGACGCTCGCGGTCGAAGGTGAAAACGGTCTGGACGCGGTGGTCGCTGCTGAAGAGCGTGAGCACGTCGAGCAACCGGTTGAGCGTCGTCACGGTCCGCACCACCACCAGGACCCGGCGCTCGAAACCGACGGTCAACCAGTGGTCAAACCCAGGATCCACGGGCACTCTCCGTGAAAAAAGTCCGGGGGGGGGGTAGGTATTTGCCATCAGACCGCGCACATCACCTGGCGAAACACTGGTGAAGCCTACCTGCCGCGCCCGGCCGCTCGCGGGAGTGCCCGCGACCACCGGCCGTGGTCGCGGGCACTGCGCTCACTCCTTGCGGGCCACCCCGGCGAGCAGCAGCGACTCGTTGGCCGCGTCGAGCGGGATGGTCTGGTCGTCCGGGCCGGCTTCCTCCGGATGCCACAGCGGGGTCCAGGTGACGCCGGGCTCGAGCAGGGTGAAGTCCCCGAACAGCGCGGTGATTTCGGCGCGGTCGCGGTAGATGAGGTCGGTGCCCGCGGCGGCGTAGCGCTGCTTGGCGTCTGCCAGCAGCTGCTCGCAGTGCGGCGGGACGCCCTCGTCGGTGACGTGCGACAGCGCCAGATACGACCCGGGGACGAGGAGTTCGCGGTACTCGGCGGCGACGCTGGGGCCGAGGTCCGCGGTGCTTTCGCTGCCGGGCGCGGGTGGCTGCTCGATGTGCAGGACGCAGATGAGCAGCAGAGCGATCGGCTGGTCGAGGTCGATGACGCCCGATCCGGCGAGCAGGGACCACAGCCGTCGCGGGTCGCGTAGGTCCGCGTGCAGGGCGACGTGCCGGGCCGGGTCGCCCTTTTCGCGCAGCAGGCTGGTGGAATGCGCGACAGCGACCGGTTCGCAGTCGACGTACGCGACCTTCACCTCGCCCGGCGCGATCTGCTCGGCGATTTCGTGCGCGTGCCCCATCGTGGGGACGCCGGATCCGAGGTCGACGATCTGCCGGATTCCGGCGCGCACCAGATGCCGGACCACCCGGTGCAGAAACCGGCGGTTGGCCTGGGCGATCGGGCGCACCGTCGGATAATCGCGCAGCATCCGCCCGGCGAACTGCCGGTCGATTTCCCAATTCGCGGTTCCGCCGAGGTAATAGTCGTAGACGCGCGCCACGCTGGGACGGCTGAGATCGATCCCCGGCGGCGGAAAGGACTCGTGCTCCAGGCCAGTCACCGGTTTCTCCTCGTGGTCGACGGCGCGGGATCAGCGTAGCGTCTCTCCGGCCCGGCGGGGAGAGGGCGGACGGACGCTGAGCAGATCCGCCTCGGCTTCTTCGAGCAGAATTGCCGATTCCTCCGCCGAAAGGGCGACACTCGAAAGGGATTCCCACGATTGCAGATCGGTGTCGTACGTTTCGGTGTCGTTGAGGAAAGACTGGACGCCGTTCGACGTTTCGGCAAAAGAACGGTCGAGCTTGCTGTTGACGAACTGCAAAATGGTGAAATCGGGGCCGACGTGCAACGGGCCTTTGTCGAACGGCACGAACCGGATGGTCGCCCAGGGGCGGGTGCGGGCGAGGGCGAGCAGATGCCGGACCTGGCCGAGCGCGACGTACGGATTGTCCGTGCGCGCCCGGGTCAGCCGGTGGACCGCGCTTTCGCTGAGGAGGAACTTGTACGTCCGGTCCGGGTGGTCGTCGAGCAGCTTGGCCCGCAGTTTGCGCTCGTGCACGGCGTCGGTGACGTCTGTGCGGCCGTAGGCCTGGAACTGCTCCATCATGTAGTCCTCGGTCTGCAGCATCCCGCTGATGCGCTCGCCGGTCCACTTCAGGATGATCGCGGCCTCCTGCTCGGCCTCGAACACCGGATGGAACCAGGCCGGGCTGGCCGCGAGGCGCCGCGCGTTCCACACCCGGTCGGCGCGGGCGGCCAGGTTGTAGTGCCGCATCCGCTCCGCCTCGGCGGAATCGATCTCCAGGACGTCGATCCATTTGTCGAGCAAATGCGGATGGATCCGCGTCTTGCCGCGCTCCATCTTGCTGATGTTCGGCTGCGTGTAGCCGAGGGCGTCGCCGAGTTCGCCCTGGGTCAGCCCGCGTTCGACGCGGGCGGCGACGAGAATTTTGCCCAGTTCGACAAGCTGGGCCTCGACGGAAAGCCGGCTCACGAGGCGCGAGCCGTCCGATCGGGGGAGAAAACCACACCTTTTCCGGGCACGAAATCATGATAGTCCCTCGCATTACCGACGGCCAGGACGGACGGGTTCGCCCGGTTGTCCGGGGGCGGTGCCGAATGGGGGACCGGGGCGGGCGAGCTGTGCGCGATCAGCGATCGAACTGCCCCTCGCGCAGCGCGCCGGCGAATGCGGCCCATTCCCGATTGTCGAAGACGAGGGCGGGAGAACGGCCGATCTTGGAATCCCGTACCGCGACGACGTCGGGATCGCTGAGATTGATCTCGACGCAGTCGCCGCCGTTGCCGCCGCACGCCGACGGCCGCTGCCAGGCCGCGTCGTCGAGCGAAGAACTCACGGTGTTCGGATCGTAGGAACTCATGGTTTCGTCCTTGTCAAGCCGATGACCTTCTTCGGAATATTCAAACCTCAGGATCGAGGAGGGAATAGGGCGAAGCAAGGCGCGGACTTGCACCGTGCCGAAATGGCCCGATAGGTTCACCTGTTTGGCGTCGGGACAGTTTTCTCGCGGTGATCGCGGTGATGGCGTTGTCCTTTTCCTGGCCGGGATCTGTCCAATGCCGCGGTGCTAGCGGCCGGTCGAGAGCTTTCCGGCGGGTCGTCGCCGGGGCGCCGGAAGCCGGGTGGGCACGGCATGTCAGAATATTCTGCCTAGGTGGGGCAGGTATGCATATTCCAGTCGGCAGATGCCGTGCGGTCTGCGATAAACGGAGAACGCCGCGGTGGGTTGGCTGAATGCCAATATTCTTCGTCCGTCCGGCTTTTTCGGGAAAATTACTGGTCAGAGCTCCCTGTGGCATCCGGTAGCGCTGCGGTCTTAGTTCTCGGTGATCGGTTCTCGTCGAGCACACGTTACCACTCTTGTGAGTGATGAAAAATTGTTCTCGCTGCGCTAGGAATCGCTGCCGTCTTCCGGTCCGACGAGGGTTCCGCTCGCTGCCGGGGCTTCGCGTGCAGTGCTGTGCCGTGCCTGTTAACGCAGGTCGGAGCCGGTTGGGACGGCTGCGAGACGGAGTTCGGCCGGGGAGTTCGTTGTCGCCGAAGTTACCGGCGCCGTCCGGCAGAACCGGCGGACGATATTGCGCACGGTAGTTCGTCGTGTCTCTTTGCCGTTAACCGACAGCTGGATGCCGCTGGGCGAGACGACCGTCAGTGGGTATCGAGTTCTGTGTGCACTCGTGGTCAAGATGAGAAGTATCGAACCGGGCCGCGCGCCCGGAGAGATGGATGTGGCCCCCTGCGGGAACAGGGGGCCACGGAGTTGTCTGAAACCAGCTTCTAGGCAAAGGAACAGACGCGATGACTGTACCGCCGGAGAACACCGATCCGCTAGACGACGACCACGCCGGAAGGGTGGAACGCGTCGAATTCGGGGCCGCCGTCGCCCCGGCCCGCGGCGGGAAACGGATCGCCACCCGCGACGAGATGCTCGCCGCCGCCACGAAAGTCTTCGCCCGCCGCGGCCCGGGGCGGCACCGCAAGCCGGTCGCCAGGGGCCGCTGGGTGTGCGCCGCGTCGGAAACGCTGTCGTGGCTGGCACCGGTGTTGTGGAGGTGCCTGCAACTGTCCTTCGCCGCGAGCGTGATCAGCGCGGTGGCGCTGCTGATCAGCCTGTGGGGTTCCAGAAGTCGGTTCATGGATCTGACCTGGAGTGTGCACGTTCGATGGACAGGGCATGATCGCCGGCTGTGGCGCTGCGTTTGCTCTATCTGATCTTCCTCCGGCTGCTGGGTCTGTTGGTGTTGCTCGGTCGCTCGTCGGCGTCCAAGGACGCCGAGTTGCTGGTGTTACGCCAAGAGGTCGCCGTACTGCGCCGAAGCAACCCGAAACCTCGCCTGGACTGGGCCGACCGGGCTGTGTTCGCCGCGCTGGTCCGGCTGATGCCCACGACGCTGCGAACACACCGGCTGGTCACCCCGGGAACGATCCTGCGCTGGCACCGTCGGCTGGTAGCCGCGAAGTGGACATATCCACACCGGCACGGGCGTCCACCCGTCGACGAAGCGATCGCCGGGCTGATCGAGCGGATGGCCACAGAAAACCACAGCTGGGGCTACAAGAGAATTCAGGGCGAGTTGCTCAAGGTCGGACACCAGGTCGGGGCCTCGACGATACGGCGGATCCTGAAGCGGGCGCGTATACCCCCAGCGCCGGCCCGGCACACCGACACGTCCTGGCGGCAGTTCCTGCGCACGCAGGCCTCGACGATGCTGGCCTGCGACTTCTTCCACGTCGACTGCGCGTTCACCCTGAAGCGGATCTACGTGTTCTTCGTACTGGAGGTCGGCAGCCGCTACGTCCATGTTCTCGGCACGACCACTCACCCTGACGGCGGGTGGACCACCCAGCAGATCCGCAACCTTGTGATGGATCTCGGTGATCGAGTCGGCGAGTTCCGATTTCTCGTCCGTGACCGGGCTGGGCAGTTCGCGGCCTCGTTCGATACCGTCCTGGCTGACGTAGGCATCGAGACGGTGCGGATTCCCGCGCGTTGCCCGCGGGCGAACGGCTACGCCGAGCGGTTTGTGCTCACGGCGAGAACCGAGCTCACCGACCGTATGTTGATCCTCAACGAAGGGCATCTGCAAGCCGTCCTCACCGAGTACGTCCGGCATTACAACGGTCGCCGGCCGCACCGTTCCCGCGAGCTTCGCCCACCCCGGCCGACCCACCCCGTGGCAGATCTGAACTCTCGGCGGATCAAGCGACAGCGGCTCCTCGGAGGCATGATCAACGAGTACGAACGGGCCGCGTAAATCCGCTGGTCAGCGCCGGTGAGCGACTTTTGGAACCCCACACGCCTCGGGCTCGCCAACGACCACAATGGACAGTCCAGAACCGGAAGAAAAGCTTCCAGAAAACCAAAATCCCCAGGTCGAAAACTTCTCGAACCTGGGGAGTGAGGGTGCGCCATCAGGGACTCGAACCCCGAACCCGCTGGTTAAGAGCCAGCTGCTCTGCCAATTGAGCTAATGGCGCTTGGTGCTTCCCGCCGCTGTGGTTTCCCTCGGCGACGTGGAAAAGATTAGCAGGACGTTCAGGTCCCGTTTCAGGGGGGTCCCCTTTTCGGCTCGCCGGGACAACAGCCCAGGTCAGCGGCAGTGACCCACCGTGTACCCGGGCAGCAACCACCGACGCGGCAGCGGGGCAGGCTGGAGTGGAGACCCAGTGACCTGCGCGACACCGGCACTCGCCACAGTACCCCGGAAATGACAAAACCCCGGCTTCTCCGAAAAAGATCTCGGTGAAGCCGGGGTGCGCGGGTGGCTAACGGGGCTCGAACCCGCGACCTCCTGGACCACAACCAGGTGCTCTACCAGCTGAGCTATAGCCACCATCTGGCAAAAGATCTCGCGATCACCTTGCTGGAAGCAATCCTAGCGGGTGCCCGCGAGCGCTTTTCAGGGGGTCACCCTCGGTGGCGTTCCAGCACTTCGGCGGCGGCGGCTTTGGCCTCGTCGCTCGTCGGGCCGGGCTGGGGGACGAAGGCGATCGCGCGGTAGTACTCGAGTTCGCCGACGGACTCCTTGATGTCCGCGAGCGCGCGGTGGGCCAGGCCTTTCTCCGGCTTGGCGTAGTAGATCCGCGGGTACCAGCGGCGCACGAGCTCCTTCACCGACGACACGTCGACCATCCGGTAGTGCAGGTGGTTGTCGAGTTCCGGCATGTCGCGGGCGATGAAGCCGCGGTCGGTGGCGATCGAGTTGCCGGCGAGCGGCGCGCTGGCCGGGTCCGGCACCCATTCGCGGATGTACTCCAGCACGCGTTGCTCGGCCTCGGCGAGCGTGGTCGTCGAGGCGCGGACTTCTTCGGTGAGGCCGGACTTGGCGTGCATGTCGTGGACGACCTGCGGCATGCCGTCGAGCTTGGCGTCGTCGGCGTGGATGACGATGTCGACGCCCTCGCCCAGCACGTTCAGGTCGGCGTCGGTCACCAGCGCGGCTATTTCGATCAACGCGTCCTTGCCGAGGTCGAGCCCCGTCATCTCGCAGTCGATCCAGACAAGATGGTCGTTCACCCGCACCACCCTAACCCGACACGGGGATATCAGCGGCGTCACCTGGGCTTCCGGCGCGTTACGCTCGGTCAGCCAGTGCAGCGAGGTGTGATTTCGGACTCGGAACGGGGTGCGGCCAGTGGCCGAGCAAGCGTCGGGACCAGCGGCGGAGGTCGCGCAGGGATACGTGAGCGACGGGGCGGCCGTCGAGCTGGGCGCGGTGGTGATCGACGGGAAGACGGAGGCGTCGGCCGCGGTCCGGCTGCCGCTGGCGACGCTGAACCGGCACGGGCTGGTCGCGGGCGCGACCGGCACCGGCAAGACCAAGACGCTCCAGCTGATCTCCGAACAGCTGTCGGCGGCCGGGGTTCCGGTCGTGCTGGCCGACGTCAAGGGCGACCTGTCCGGCCTGTCCGCGCCCGGCGAGGCGAGCGATCGCACCGCGAAACGGTCCGCGGAACTGGGCGACGAGTGGGCGCCGGAGGCGGGTCCGGTGCAGTTCTTGTCGCTCGGCACCAGCGGCACCGGCATCCCGGTCCGCGCGACGATCACCAGCTTCGGGCCGGTGCTGCTGTCGAAGGTGCTCGGGCTCAACGAGACGCAGGAATCGACGCTCGGCCTGATTTTCCACTGGGCTGACCAGCGCGGTCTCGCCCTGCTGGACACCAAGGACCTGCGGTCGGTCATCACGCATCTGACCAGCGACGAGGGCAAGGAAGACATCAAGGGCATCGGCGGGGTGTCCGCGGCGACGGCGGGCGTCATCCTGCGCGCACTGTCCAATCTGGAGGCTCAGGGCGGCGAGGAATTCTTCGGCGAGCCCGAGCTGGACGTCCACGACCTGATGCGCCAGCAGGACGGCAAGGGCATCATCACGCTGCTGGAACTGGACAATCTGCAGTCCAAACCGGCGCTGTTCTCGACGTTCCTGATGTGGCTGCTGGCCGAGCTGTTCGAGGAGCTGCCCGAGGAAGGCGACCTCGACCAGCCGAAGCTGGTGTTCTTCTTCGACGAGGCGCACCTGCTGTTCTCCGACGCGTCGAAGGCGTTCCTCGAGCGGATCGAGCAGACGGTGAAGCTCATCCGGTCGAAGGGTGTCGGCGTGTTCTTCTGCACGCAGCTGCCGACCGACATCCCGAACAACGTGCTGTCCCAGCTCGGCGCGCGGGTGCAGCACGCGTTGCGCGCGTTCACGCCGGACGACCAGAAAGCGTTGGCACGCACGGTAAAGACCTATCCGAAGTCGCCGCACTACGACCTCGAGACGGCGTTGACGTCGCTGGGCATCGGCGAGGCGATCGTCACCGTGCTGTCCGAACGCGGCGCGCCGACGCCGGTCGCGTGGACGCGGCTGCGCGCCCCGCGGTCGAAGATGGGGTCGATCGGGGCGGACGCGATCCGCGCGGCGGTCGCGTCGTCGGAGCTGAACGCGAAGTACGGGGAGACGATCGACCGCGAGTCGGCGTACGAGAAGTTGGCGGCGAAAGCGACGCCGGCCCCGGAATCGGCACCGGCCGCGGAGCCCGAGGCGCCGGCCGCGCCCAAGCCGGAGAAGGACGAGCCGGGGATGATCTCGCAGGTGCTGAGCAACCCGGCGGTGAAGTCGTTCATGCGGTCGGCGGCGAGTTCGCTCGGACGGGAGTTCTCGCGCGGGCTGTTCGGCAACCGTCGGCGTTGAGATACCTGACTGGAGATGGCAGGTATCGGCGGTTGACTGTGCGGGATCGAGTTTCCGGCAGAGGAGCAACCGCATGACCAGGACCGCCGTCGCCGCGTTCGAGCTGGACAAATGGGAGCCGCAGGCGCATGACGAGGCCGGCGGCACGGCGTTCGCGCAGGTGCTGATCGAGAAGACGTTCACCGGGGCGGTCGAAGGGACCAGCCGGGTCGAGATGCTGACGGCGTCGAACGAGACGTCGCGCGCGTATGTCGCCTTCGAGCGGTTCACCGGATCTGTCGACGGGCGGAAGGGAAGCTTCGTTCTCCGGCACACGGCCGGCGACGAGGGGCTGTCGCTGGTCTTGCTGCCCGGTTCGGGCACGGACGAGCTGGAGGGCATCTCCGGATCGGCCGACATCGCCGTCGACGAGGGCAAGCACACGTTCACGCTGGTCTACGAACTGCCGAGCGCGTGAAGAAGCCGCTCTCTCCAGGCCCCGAATTTCCCGGAGAGAGCGGCCAGGGTTCCTCACCGTCCCGAGAGTGAGGAGCGGAGGCGGGCCGCCCCGACCACGGTCCGCCTCCGGAGTTCCGGTCAGCCGTTGACGATCTGGTCGACGATCTTCTTGGCGTCGTTGATCGGGATGGCGAACCCGATTCCGACGCTGCCCGCCGAGGAGTTCGGGCTGTAGAGCGCGGAGTTGATGCCGATCACCCGGCCCTGGCTGTCGACGAGCGCGCCGCCCGAGTTGCCCTGATTGATCGAGGCGTCGGTCTGGATCGCGGTGTAGCTGGGGCCGGACGTGACGTTCGAGGTCTGCCTCCCGAAGGGCGAGTTCTGCTGATCGCCGTCGCCGCCCCCGACGTCGGAAAGCGGCCGGTTGAGCGCGCTGACGATGCCGGTGGTGACGGTGTTCTGCAGCCCGCCCGGCGACCCGATCGCGATGACCTGCTGCCCGACGGCGAGCTTGCTCGAATCGCCGAGCGTCGCCGCGGTGAGCCCGCTCGCGCCCTGGGCCTGCAGCACCGCGATGTCGCTCTTGGTGTCCGAACCGACGACCCTGGCCTGGTACTTCTTGCCGTCCGACGTGGTAACCGTGACGGTCTGCGCACCCTCCACGACGTGCGCGTTGGTGAGGATCCGGCCGTCCGCGGTCAGGATGACGCCCGATCCGATCGCCGTGCCCCGCCCGGTCGTGACGTTCACCTGAACAACACTCGGCACCACCTTCGCCGCGACAGTGCTGACGTCCCCGGAAGCCGTGGTGTTGCTGATGGTCTGCCCCGTGGCGGCTGTCGACGCGGTGCTCGAGGACGCGCTGGTGCCGCCCGTCAGCCCGACGATCGCCGCACCGGCACCGCCGCCGAGCAGGGCTGCGGCCAGCGCTGTGGCTCCGACGAGTGCCGCCATCCGGCCGGGTCGCTTCCGCGGACCGGCCAGGGCTGCGGGCGGTTGCGCGGGTTGTGGCATTGGGCCGTAGTGCTGAGTGCCGGGCTGCTGCTGCGGGGTGCCAGGTTGGTTTTGCGGAATGCCTGGCTGCTGCGGGGCGGCGGGTTGGCTGTGCGGCGTGCCGAACTGGTGCTGCGGGGTGCCGGGTTGGTTGTGCGGCGTGCCTGGCGGGTGCGGCGCGGTGCCGGATTGGTTGTGCGGCGCGCCGAGCTCGTGCTGCGAGGTGCCGGACTGGTTGTGCGGAGCTACGTACTGCTCCTGCGGGGCGCTGGCTTCGTTGGGCGCGCGGCCAGGCTGCTGCGGCGCGCCGGTCTCATTGCTCGGGGTGCCGGGTTGAGGCTGTGCGGCGTGCGGGTTCGGCAGAGGCGCGGTGCTCGGCCCAGACTGCGCGGCAGCACCCGGCTGGGGAACCCGGACCGCTCCGGGTCCGGCTGCCTGGGCACCGCTGGGCAGCTGCGCGTTGCTCGGCCCGGCTTGCTGAGCGCTGGAGGCCGTCTCCTGCTCGCCACGCCCTCCGGCTTGCCCGACAGGACCGCCTCCGACCTCCCGCGGACGTCCCTGTCCCGCAATGAACGGACTCGACCCGGCCCGGTACTGGCCGTACTGCTCACTGCTCTGGTGCGGCTGGTGCCCACCGGGTGTAGCGGGGCCGGGCCGGCTCTCGTTCTCGGTCATGAACCCAGACTCGCGCCTGTGCTTATGAGCAGCCTGTGGAAAACCCTCAGGCTTTCCTGAGAAGAATCAGCTGAGAATTCTCAGCCGTTCTCAGGCAGTGCATCCTCGTCCGTGCCGTGCCGTGCCGTGCCGTGCCGTGCCGTGCCGTGCCGTGCCGTGCCGTGCCGTGCCGTGCCGTGCCGTGCCGTGCCGTGCCGTGCCGTGCCGTGCCGTGCCGTGCCGTGCCGTGCCGTGCCGTGCCGTGCCGTGCCGTGCCGTGCCGTGCCGTGCCGTGCCGTGCCGTGCCGTCCAGAGCGATGAGCCCGCGGAGCTCACCACCGCCGATCAGCAATGCGTCAGTCCAAACCGTCCAAAGCTTCCGCGCAACCCGGCAAGCTGGACGCGGCGCACCTCCTTTCCAGCCTTCCGGCCATCGTCATCCACCAACTCCCACACTTGTCAGTCAAAGAAACTCGGCACGTCCAACGCCCCTCCCGATGCCTCGAACTCGTCGTGCACGGCTTTGCGCAGCGCCGCGTCGGCGAGATAGTCGGCGGCTGTCAGAGCCAGCCCCAGCGCGCCGTCGATGACCGCCTGATCACCCGCCGGCGACCCAGCAGCCTCAGCGAATTCCTTGGTGTGCAAGGCGACCGTCGGCCCGGACACCGCGATCATCGGGTGCAGCGCGGGCATCCGGAAAGACAAATTCCCGAGGTCCGTGCTCCCCGTCAGGAACTCCGGCACGATGCCCGGCGGCAGCGGTTTCCGCCCCGTGCCCTGTTGATTGACCGACCACCGTCCGGCCAGTGTCGTGTTGAACCGGATCGGCAGATACGCCGGCTGCGCGTCCCAGCGCAATTCCACTCCGCAGCCCGTCATTTCGGCCGCGCCGTGGGCGATCGCGGTCATCCGGCTGGCCAAGTCGCGCAGCGTGTCGGGATTTGCCGACCGGAGGTAGAACAGGAGAGCCGCCCGGGCCGGGATCACGTTCGGCCGCGCGCCGCCGTCGGTGAAGATGCCGTGCACCCGGTCGCTCGACGGCAGCTGTTGTCGCAGCGCCGACACTCCTTGATAGGCCGCCACCGCCGCGTCGAGCGCGTTGCGCCCCATGAACGGCTGGGCCGAAGCATGCGCGCCGACGCCGTGGAACACCATCTCGAGCTGCCGCCTGCCGAGGAACGGGTGCAATGCGATGTCGTGGCTGAACGGGTGCAGCATGATCACCGCGTCGACATCGTCGAAGACCTCGGCTCGCGCGAGCGTCTCCTTGCCGCCACCGCCTTCCTCGGCAGGGGTGCCCACCAGGGACACACGTCCGCCGAGTCGTTCGGCCACTGCTGCCGCACCGAGGAATCCGCCTGCTCCGGCAGTGCAAATAACGTTGTGCCCGCAGCCGTGTCCCAATCCGGGCAGTGCGTCGTACTCGGACAGAACCGCGATGTGCGGCCCCTTGTTGTCCGGAGTTCCGGTGCGCAACGCGGTGTCCAGCCCGCCGAGGCCTACGGTGACTTCGTGCCCATGGGCGCGCAGCAAGTCGGCGAGCGCGCCGACTGACCGGTGTTCGGCGAACCCTTCTTCCGGATGCGCGTGCAGATCCTGGCTGAGCGCGACGAGTTCGCTCGCGCGGGAACGCACTTCTTCTTCAACCGCAGCACGGGTTTCCGCGTCGGCCCCGGCGTAGTCGGAACTGAGCGGTTCGGCGGCGGCCACGGCATCGGCGGTGGCTTCGACGAGGGAACGGAGGTGGCTGTCGTCGGGCGGGACAGGAGCGGCGTGGGTCATGCGGGGAATGCTAACTCCGAACCCCGACAGAAATGGATCACCGCACGTCGGACAGCCGACCGGAGACGAGTTGGGCGACGCCGAAGTACTGCTCGCGCACCTCGTCGAAGCCACGCGCGCGCAAGCTGGCCGCGATCTCTCCGCGGTCGAACATGCGTTGCCCGCTGACGATTCCTCCTGCGGTGTCGGCGATCCGGGCCAGCCAGCAGTCTCGGCGGGCGCTCGTGAGCAGGACGATCCGGCCGCCGGGACGCAGAATCCGGGTGAACGAATCGAGCGCGCGTTCCGGCTCGGCGAACATGTGCAGGGCAGCGAAACAGCAGACAGCGTCCACAGTGGATGAAAGCAGCGGCGGTTCGACCGCGTCGGCGCGAAGGTAGGCCACGTTCGGTGAGTCAGTTTCTTCGACCGCGCGCGAAAGCATGCTGCGTGCGCCGTCCAGGCCGATCGCGAGCCCTTCCGGCCCCACCGCGTCCCCGAACGCGCGCGTGAACCGGCCGGTTCCGCACGCGACGTCGAGCACGACTTGGCCCGGCTGTAGCCCGAGACGTTCGGAGGCCAGCGCGACCTCGTCGGCCATGCTCGGGCCGCTGGGGCCTTTGAGGACGCGGCCGAGCACGGGCCGCCAGTAGTGTTCGTATACCTGCGGCAGCAGCGTGGTGCGCATGAGCCGCTGGGTGAGCCCGGTGGGCGGGCCGGCCTGGGCCGCGTCGCCGAGGGTGTCGAAGAAACCGTCGGCTGTCGTGGCCGGTTCGCTGAGCAGATCGGTGAGCCGTTGCTGGGTGCTGTGGTGCGGCACGGAGGTCCTCTCGGTGGGATACCGGCAGTATGCGGCATCAACTGCTCACTCGTTCGAGTGAAGATCTGTCCGATCAAGCGTTCGAGGCCCGGCATTGTCGGTGGCTGTTCCTAACGTCGTCCGCACGGTCTCCGACTCGCGGAGACCAGCGAGGAGGACTGACTGATGACCGCACCGATCCTGCGTCCGATCGACCTGCCCACCGGTGAAATCGCCGTGCATGGGGCCTTCGACCTGAGCGCCGCCTCGCGGTGGCTCGCCGGGGCGGGCCCGGCGGGGTCCTTCGCCGCCGAACCGGGCGTGCTGCGGATGGCGTTCCCGGTGGAGGGGACCTGGACCCATGCCGGGGCCGCGATCCGGCAGAGATCCCCGGGCACGGTCGAAGTCGGGGTGGCGGCGCCGGTGGAGATCGCCGCGCGGGTGGTCGCGCAGGTGAGCCGGATGCTTTCGCTCGATGTCGACGAATCGGGGTTCGCCGAGGCCGCGAGCCGGGACTCGGTGGTCCGGCGGCTGCACGCCCGTCACAGCGGAGCGCGCCCAGTGCTGTTTTCGTCGCCGTACGAAGCGGCTTGCTGGGCCGTGCTCACGCAAGGAATGCGGGTCCCGCAGGCGAGACGATTTCGCGAGCAGTTGACTGTGCGCCATGGCCGTCAGGTCGGCGAAGACGGGCTGTTTTCCTTTCCCTCGCCGCAGATTCTGGCCGAGCTGGGCGACGAACCGTCGGTGGGGCCATTCCGGCTCGCGCGCCTCCGAGCTGTCGCCCGGGCAGCTGTAGACGGCCGCCTGGACACCGAGGAGTTGCTGGCGCTGCCGGTCCCCGAAGCGATGAGCCGCCTGTGTGCGATCCCGGGCATCGGAGCGTTCTCCGCCGAGCAGATCCTTCTGCACGGCGCGGGACATCCCGATCTCTTCCCCCGCCTGGACACCCAGCTCCACCAGATTCTGTGCGCGGAGTACGCGTTGCCTCCCGACACGCCGCCGGACGAGCTTGAGCCGTTGGCTGAGGATTGGCGTCCGTATCGGTCGTGGGTCGCCCATCTGTTCCGATTTGATCGGCTGAAGGTGTCCGTGGAGGTGGCGGACTGAGCGGTGCCTGAAGTCGCGGATCGACAGGAAGGAGACGTCATGGAGTGAGGCCGCGTCCCATACCGAATCGCGGTCGACGGATGTTGCCTGGGCACTCACAGCAGCCAAATAGGGCCTGTGGTGAGGTGTCCGCGTGACTACGCCTGTACTCGCCGTCTCGACTGTGCTCAGTGCTCGACCGGGCACCGGAGAAGTCTCCGGTGCGGCCATGGCCGCGGGCACTGGGACAGTCAGCGCGGCGCTGGAACAGGCGAACACGCCGAGCGTCATCACGTTGGTCACCGGCGCGATCGCTTTGCTGGTCGTGCTGGCCGGCGGGACGCCGTGGCGGTTCGCCCGCAACGTCATCACGATCGTGCACGAGGCGGGCCATGCGCTGGCCGCGGTGACGGTCGGACGGCGGCTGCGGTCGATCCGGCTGCACTCGGACACCTCCGGGGTCACCGTGTCGCGCGGCAAGCCTGAGGGACCCGGCATGGCGTTCACCGCTTTGGCCGGATACATCGCTCCGTCGGTCCTGGGACTGCTGTTCGCGAGCCTGGTCGGAGCCGACCTGATCACCGCGGTGCTCGTGCTGGTCGCGTTGCTGCTGCTGGGCGTGCTGATCATGGTGCGCAATGCCTACGGCGTGTTCACGGTGGTGGCGAGCGCTGTCGTGCTCGGGCTGGTGGCCTTGGTCGCGCCGAAGGTGGTGCAGGCGCCGTTCGTGTACCTGCTGACCTGGTTCCTGCTGTTCGGCGGGGTTCGGCCGGTGGTGGAGCTTCAGCTCAAGCGGCGGCGTGGCCAGGCGCGGGACTCCGACGCCGATCAGCTGAGCCGGCTGACCGCTGTGCCCGCGGTGTTGTGGGTGCTGGTGTTCGGCGTGCTCACGGCGAGCTGCGTGATCGCGGGCGGGTTGTGGCTGCTGCAGCCGTTGGCGTTGTGATGCGGTCGCTGCGGTTGTCGGTTGCGGTGAGGTGACGCGGACTGGCGGCTCGGTGGCGTCGTGCGACGGCGCGCGGTCGCTGGGATGCGACGGAGCCGGTGGCGGTGCGGCGGCGACGTTCATGCACGCGCCGCGTGCGAGCGGACGGCGGCCGCGGCGGAGCGGTTGAGCGCTGGCTGGGCGGCCGACGGATTAGTTGAGCGCTGGCTGGGTTGCCTACGGACCGGTCGAGCGCTGGCTGGGCGGCTCACGGATCGGTTGAGCATTGGCTGGGTTGCCGACGGATTGGTTGAGCGGCAAGCAGTTGAATGGCAAGCGGTTGGGTGGAACGGCCGGTTGTTGGCGCGCTGTCGTCGGCAATGCCGTGGCAAGCTGTCGCCGCGTGGCAGCGCGTGCGCGGCACTGCACGTCCGAGTGCTTGGTGGGGTTCGCGCCTGACCCAGCTCTCCTGGGCGGTTGCGATCTCCAACCGCTGCGGGTGATCAGCCACGACGCCATTGTGCGGGGTGCGGGAGCTGTTCGGCGTTGGTCACGCGTCGGATGTCATTTGCACGCCTTCGTTTGGTGCGCGCCGAACTTGGCCTGGGCACTGGTGAACTTCTCACCGTATTTCGAGGACAGTTGCTGGATCAGGCCGGTGCACGAGAACGAGGTGTAGTCCAGGTATGACTGCGCCGCCTTGGCTGCCTGTTCGTTCCAGTCGACGTCCAGGCTGTCCACCGCCTGGGTGGCGACGTTCTTCGGGTAGCTGTCGCCGTACTTGGAGGACAGCTGATCGATCAGGCCGTTTCGCGAGAAAGCGGTGTAGTTGAGATAAGACAGCGCGGAGTCGCGGGCCTGCTCGACCTGGGGCGGGTACTGCGGTGCCTCGCTCGTTGGGCTGGACTCGACCGGAGGAGGGGATTGCGGAGTCTCGGCGGGCGAGCTCGTCAGGGCCTGGGGAGTCTCGCTGGTGGGGCTGGACTCGACCAGTTGCCCGTTGATGCATGACTGTCCGGCTTTGAGCGGAGGGCAGGACTCTTGCGGCGGGTAGCTGGGCGTCGAAGCTGAGGTGGGAGTCAAACCACTGGTGCCGAGACCGCTGGCGTTACCACCGGAGCAGGCGGTGAGGGTGACGGTCGCTGCGGCCGCTGCGGCGAAGATGGCGAGGCCCTTGATCATGCGGTGCTCCTTGGCCTGAGGTGGTTTGTAGTCGTGTGTGCTGCTCCGTTCGTTACGGCGGTGATGTCCACTTAGCTCAGGCGTCTGACTGTCGAACAGCACGTGTTCCGGCGGTCTGATCAGAAGGGCGCGCACTCGTTGCTTTCGAGCGACGTTGGGGTCTGGAAGCCTGTCGGATGCCAGCACGCGTCGCGCTTGGCCAGGAGCTGTGCGCGGGTGCTCCGGCCTTGGCGATCGCGACCTCGTCGCCCAACGGTCGTGGACGCGTTTCGTACTGCCCAAGCCCACGGGCGCAAGCAGTGTCGCGCCTACGACCACGGCGGCAATCCCGGCTCCACGTCGGCAGAAGGCTGCTCGTTGGTTGAGCGTGCCGCTGCCTTTGGTAGGTTTCCGGAACTCATGGGAAGCCTCTCGTGGTCGGTCGGTGCGTCCCGGCGTCTGGCCCGCGATGAGGGTCCCGATGCAGGTCAGAGGCGGGTGTCCGGCAGACTGGACGTCTGCTGAGCCGCCGGAGGGAGACAGGCGATGGACGAGGTCGCGAAGGCCGTCGAGGAGTGTGCGCGGGCGGCGAAGGCGGCTGCGCCGTCGTTGGCTGCCGCCGGGGACGAGGCGGTGGACGCGGTGCTCGTCGGGATGGCGGAGCGGCTCATCGCGCACCGGGACGAGGTGCTTGAGGCCAACCGGGCCGATGTTGCCAAGGCTACTGCCGACGGGATGAGCGCTGGTCTGCTCGACCGGCTCACCATCACGCCCGAGCGGCTCGACGGGATGGCCGATCAGCTGCGTCTGCTGGCCGGCGCGCCGCACCAGGAGCGGGCCGTCGACGTGTCCGCCTTGGACGGCGGGCTGCGGCTGGTCGAACGGCGGCGTCCGGTGGGTGTCATCGGCGCGAACTACGAGGCTCGGCCGAACGTGACGGTCGACGTGGCGTCGCAGCTGGTCAAGTCGCGCAACGGCGGCGTGCTGCGGACCGGGTCGGCGGCGCTTGGCTCGGCGCAGCGGTTGCGGGATGTCGTGATCGCGCCCGCGCTCGAGGCTGCCGGGATCAACCCGGACGTCGTGCAGTTGGTGCCGCGCGTGGAGCGGGAAGCCGCGTCGGCGCTGGTTCGGCTGCCTGGGCTCGTGCCGCTCGTCATCCTGCGCGGCAGTGGCGACAGCACGCGCGCGCTGGCGACCGAGGCCGCGGTGCACGGGGTGCGCACGTTGGCGCACGCTGACGGCGGCGGTGTGCTGTACGTCGACGCCGCGGCGGATGCGGGCAAGGTTCGTGACCTCGTGTTCTCGAGCCTCGACCGGCTCGGCGTCTGCAACCGGCTGAACCTGCTGCTGATCCACGAGGACGTGCACGACACGGTGTGGCCGCAGATCGAGTCGGCGCTGGCCGAGCGCGGCGTCACGCCTTCGCTCGCGCCGCACGAGCACCCGATCGGCTACGAGTGGGCGCTGGACTCCGAGCGGGAGGCGACCGTCACCGTGGAGAAGGTCGGCGGGCTCGTCGACGCGGTCGAGATCGCGAACGAGCGCACGTCCGGGCTCGCCGCGGGGATCGCGACCGAGGACCCGGCGGCCGCGGAGCGGTTCTTCGACGGCTACACCGGCACGGGCGTGTTCTGGAACGCGCCGACCCGGCTGCTGGACGGCTTCAAGCTGCTCGCGGTGCCCGAGACCGGCATCAACCTCGACCGGGTGCCGGGGCCGCGCGGGCCGGTGACCTACACCGACCTGTACGTCCGCCAGTACGCCGTAGTGCCCGCCTGACCTGGCCGGAGCACGATGAGCGGATGGGCACGATGACCGGGCGGCCGCACGTCCTGCTGTCCGCGGCGCAATCGCTGGACGGCTACCTCGACGACGCCGGCGCCACCCGTCTGCTCCTGTCCAACGAGGACGACTTCGCGGAGGTCGACCGGCTCCGCGCCGAGGCCGACGCGATCCTCGTCGGCGCGGGCACGGTGCGGGCCGACAACCCGCGGCTCCTCGTGCGCTCCGCCGAACTCCGCCGCGAGCGGGTCGCGGCGGGGCGGCCGGAGCAACCGGTCAAGGTGACGGTCACCAGCAGCGGCAAGCTCGATCCGGCGGCGCGGTTCTTCACCGTCGGCGACACCGAGAAGCTTGTCTACGCGCCGCGAGGCAGCGCGGACAGCTTGAGTGCGGTCGCGACTGTCGTGGAGGTCGGCAGTCCGCCGCGGCTCGAGCACATCCTGGACGACCTCGGCGCGCGCGGGATCCGGACGCTGCTCGTCGAGGGCGGCGGGGCGGTGCACACGCAGTTCCTCGACGCCGGGCTCGCCGACGAACTCCGGCTCGCGATCGCGCCGATCATGGTCGGCGATCCGCGAGCGCCGCGGTTTCTCGGGCCGGGCGCGTTCCCGCGACCGCTGGAACTGACGGAAGTGCGACGGCTCGGCGAGGTCGCGGTGCTGCGGTACCGCGCGGCGGTCGAACCGTCGTCGCTCGATCTGCTGCGGTTGCGGCAGGCCATCGAGCTCGCCGACGAATGCCCGCCGAGTTCGACGTTTCGGGTCGGCGCGGTCGTCGGGCTGCCGGACGGGACGGTGCTCGCCACCGGGCATTCCGGCGAAGGCGATCCGCGCAATCATGCGGAAGAAGCCGCGCTGGCGAAGCTCGATCCGCACGACCCGCGACTCGCCGACGCGACCATGTACAGCTCGCTCGAACCGTGCAGCGATCGCGCGTCCCACCCCAAAAGCTGCACGCAGCTGATCCTCGAAACCGCCATTCCGCGAGTGGTGATGGCCTGGCGGGAACCGTCGTTGTTCGTCGAGGCCGAAGGGGTCGAGCGGCTTGTCGCGGCCGGACGACGGGTGATCGAAGTGCCGGCGCTGGCTTCGGAAGTCCGGCGGGCGAACACGCATTTGCCCGGCGTTCGGCCCTGAGCACCGGACGATCGGGCGCTGCGACACAGAATCCGCGTCGCAGCGCCCGATCGGGAAAAAAACTAGCCGGTCAGCAGCCGCCGTTGTCGGTCCAGACGCCCCATTGGCCGGTCGTGCCGGGTTCCTCGCCCTGGGTCCACCATTTGGCGGTCCATTTGTGGCTGTTGTGCGCAACCACGGCGCCGCCGGTGTAAACCTGCGTTTTCTGCCATTCCGGCGCCGAGCAGGTTCCCGGAGGATTGCTGGTCGGACTGGTCGGGCTTGTCGGCGGAGTGGTCTGCGGCGGGGTCGCGCCGGCGAACCGGGTGGTGAACTTCGTGAAGTCCCAGTCGTTTTGCTGGACGTTCGAGCACACGCTGTTGTCGGTCGTCGTCGTGCATTGCCGGTCGCGGTTCACCGCCCAGAACGTGAACCGGCCGAGGTGGTGGCTCGTCGCGTAGTCGTACACGGTCTGGAAATCGGAAACGTTGAAGTATTCCGAACTGTCGGATTTCCCGTTCATTCCCGAGAAACCCTCGTGCGCGTACGCGGTGGCGCTGTCCCAGCCCAGGTGGCTTTGGAGCAAGCCGTGGAACGCCTCGAGCGCCGACACCTGCGACGCACCGCCACCGCTGAAACCGCCGTCGAACGGCATGATCGAGAAGTTGTTGGGAGAGAAGCCGATCGACTTCGCCTGGTCCAGCAGCTGGGTGCCGAACCAGCCGGTGCCCGCGGCGGTTCCCGGCATGGTCACCGAGACGAAGAGACCGGGGTTGTCCGCCTGCAGTTTCTTCGCGGCGCCGAGTTCGTTCGCGATGGCCGCGGTGTCTTCGTACTCGGGTTCTTCGAGGTCGAAGTCGATGGCTTTCAGGTTGTATTTCGCGACGACCTGCTGGTAGGCCGCGGCGGTCGCTTCGACGGTGCCGCAGGTCTGGCCCAGTTTCGTGCCGCCGTAGCCGCCGACCGAAACCGACACGTCGCCGCCGTTGCCGCGGATGCGGTTGATCGCGTCGCCGACGGTCGTGTCCGAGGAAACCGGCGTGGTGCCGTCCCAGGTGGGGCTGCATCCGCCGCCCTTCGGAGCGAGGATGAAGGCCAGCTGGAACGCTTTCTGCCCGGTCGCGTTCATGACGGTCACCGGGTCCGGCGGGTTGTTGCTCTGCGGCATGAGGTACGGCGCGGCGGCGTACCAGTTGTTGTCGAGGCCGGTCGAAGCCCCGGTCTGCGCGTGGGCGGTCGCGGCCACGACGGCGGCCGCCCCGGCCACGGTAGCGGCGGCGACGAGTGTGGCGGCCAGTCTGCTTCGCTGCATCTGTCCTCCGGCGAGCATTCGGAAAATGAATGCGGTAAGCATTGGACTAGACCATTATGAAGTCAAGGTGCGGTCGGCTGCTCTTGTCCGGCGGGGGGCTGGTTCGGGAGGTATGCCGGAATTCTCTGCGGCGGGTTAGCCCTTGTGGCGCAACGGTTCCGCGCAAAAGGACGCGGACCGCCGGGGCGAGTGGTCCGCTGGGGAGAGGGGGAGACGGTGACGGTGCGGTTGGACTGGGCAGGCGCGAGCTGGGGGCGCCGGTCGGGGGTCGCGGTGGCTGCTCGGCGGGGGAGGTTCGGTGACTGGTGGCGTGAGCTGTGGTGGTGGCGTGGCTGGGCGGGGCGGGCTTGGCGGTAGGGCGAGGGTCAGGGGGCGGTTCGGCGAGTGGTGGCGCGAGCTGTGGTGGTGGCGTGGCTGGGCGGGGCGGGCTTGGCGGTAGAGCGAGGGGCAGGGGGCGGCTCGGCGAGTGGTGACGTGAGCAGTGGCGGGGCGGGCTTGGCGATAGGGCGAGGGTCGGCGGGACTGTTCGGCGGACCTTCGCGGGGGCGGGCGGCTGGGGCCGCAGTTGGCCTAGCGGGTGCGGCCGAAAGGGCGTGTGCTGGCGACGGAAGAGGCGTGGGTCGGGGCGTCGAACGGCTGGCCAGTGGCATGGCGAAAGTGCTGTGCGACGGCTGGGGCGGGGGAAAATGCCGTGGAGCTCCTAGGAGAGCGCTGGTGGGCCCGCGTCGCGGCTGGAGAAGCGTTGGCGCCGGGTTGCGGATCAGCCCGCAACCCGGCGCAACTAAGACTCAGTCGCTCTCCAGATCGCCTTCCAGCGTCAGGTAAACCTCGCGCATCTGGGCCAGCAGCTCCGGATCCGGCTCTTCCCACAGACCCCGGTCCGCGGCTTCCGTCAGGCGTTCGATGATTCCCCGCAACGCCCACGGGTTCGCGTCCCGCAGGAACTGCTGGTTTTCCTCGTCCAAAACGTACGACTGGGACAGCTTCTCGTACATCCAGTCGCCCACCACGCCCGCGGTGGCGTCGAAGCCGAAGAGGTAATCCACGGTTGCCGCGAGTTCGAAGGCTCCCTTGTAACCGTGGCGGCGCATCGCGGACAGCCAGCGCGGGTTGACGACCCGGGCGCGGAAGACGCGGGCCGTTTCTTCGCCCAAAGTACGGGTGCGGACGGCGTCGGGGGTGGTGGAGTCGCCGACGTAGGACGCGGGTGCGGAGCCGGTCAGGGCGCGGACGGTGGCGATCATTCCGCCGTGATACTGGAAATAGTCGTCCGAGTCGGCGATGTCGTGTTCGCGGGTGTCCGTGTTCTTCGCAGCCACCACAATGCGTTTGTACGACGATTCCATGTCTTCGCGGGCGGGGCGGCCGTCCAAATCCCTGCCGTAGGCGAAGCCGCCCCAGACCGCATAGACTTCCGCTAAATCCTTGTCGTCGCGCCAGTTTCCGGAGTCCATCAACGGGAGCAGGCCGGCTCCATAGGCGCCTGGTTTGGAGCCGAAGATGCGGGTCGTGGCGCGGCGGTTGTCGCCGTGGGCGGCCAGGTCTGCGTTGACGTGGGCGCGGACGTAGTTGTCGGCTTCGGGTTCGTCCAGGGACGCGGCCAGGCGGACCGCGTCGTCCAGCAGGGTGATGACGTGCGGGAAGGCGTCGCGGAAGAAGCCGCTGATGCGGACTGTCACGTCGATCCGGGGACGGCCCAGTTCGGACAGCGGGATGGGCTCGATGCCGGTCACCCGACGGGAAGCCTCGTCCCAGACCGGCTGGATGCCCAGCAGCGCCAGGACTTCCGCGGCGTCGTCGCCGGAGGTGCGCATCGCGGAGGTGCCCCAGACCGAGAGGCCGACGGACCGCGGCCAGTCGCCGGTGTCTTCGCGGTAGCGGCGGAGCAGGGAGTCCGCCAGTGCCTGGCCGGTTTCCCACGCCAGGCGGCTGGGGATCGCCTTCGGGTCGACGGTGTAGAAGTTTCGGCCGGTCGGCAGGACGTTGACCAAGCCGCGCAACGGGGAACCGCTCGGGCCGGCCGGGATGTAGCCGCCGTCGAGGGCGTGCAGGACGGCGTCCACTTCGGACGAGGTGCCTGCCAGGCGGGGGACGATCTCGGTGGCGGCGAAGGTCAGGACGCGGGCGACTTCGTCATCAGAAGTGCCCAGGACTTCGCTCACCACTGAAGAAACCGAAGAAGGGGACCATGCGCGGGTCTCCATCAAAGAAACCAGCGTGTGCGCGGTCGCCTCGATGGCGTCTACTTCGGACAGCGGGGCGTCCGAGTTTTCCTTCAACCCCAGTGCGGAGCGCAGGCCGGGGACGGCGCCTTGCTTGCCGCCCCACATTTGCTGGGCTCGGAGCATCGCCAGGACCAGGTTTACCCGAGCCTCGCCGACCGGGGCCTCGCCCAGGATGTGCAGGCCGTCGCGGATCTGGGCGTCCTTGACCTCGCACAGCCAGCCGTCGATGTGCAGCAGGAAGTCGTCGAACTCGGCGTCGTGCGGGCGTTCCTCGACGCCGAGGTCGTGGTCGAGTTTCGCGGCCTGGATGAGGGTCCAGATCTGGGCGCGGATCGCCGGGAGCTTCGCCGGGTCCATCGCGGCGATGTTGGCGTGCTCGTCCAGCAACTGCTCGAGCCGGGCCAGGTCGCCGTAGGACTCGGCGCGGGCCATCGGCGGGACCAGGTGGTCCACGATCGTCGCGTGCGCGCGGCGTTTCGCTTGCGCGCCCTCGCCGGGGTCGTTGATCAGGAACGGGTACACCAACGGCAGATTGCCCAGTACGGCGTCCGGGGCGCAGGCGGCGGAGAGGCCCGCGGTCTTGCCGGGCAGCCATTCCAGCGAACCGTGTTTGCCGAGGTGGACGACGGCGTGCGCGCCGAATTCCTCTTCCAGCCAGCGGTAGGCGGCGAGATAATGGTGGCTCGGCGGCAGGTCCGGGTTGTGGTAGATCGCGACCGGGTTCTCGCCGAATCCGCGCGGCGGCTGGATCATCAGGATGACGTTGCCGGACTGCAGCGACGCCAGGACGATGTCGCCCTCGGGGTTTGCCGACGTGTCGACATACAGCGAACCCGGTGCGGGGCCCCAGTGTTCTTCCATCGCCTCTTGCAACTCGACCGGCAAGGCAGCGAACCATGCGCGGTAGCGGGCGGCGGGGACGCGGATCGGGTTGCCGGAGAGCTGTTCTTCGGTGAGCCATTCGGGGTCCTGGCCGCCCGCGGCGATCAGGGCGTGGATCAACGCGTCGCCGTCCGGCTGGTCGGTGCCGGTCGGGTCGACGCCGGGGAAAGCCTCGGCGCCGAGGTCGTAGCCGCGTTCGCGCATGAGGCGCAGGAGTTTGATCGCCGACGCGGGGGTGTCGAGGCCGACGGCGTTGCCGACGCGCGAATGCTTCGTCGGGTACGCGGACAGCATCAGGGCGATCCGCCGGGAAGCGGGCGGGGTGTGGCGGAGCCGGGCGTGCGCGAGGGCGATGCGCGCGACGCGGGAGGCGCGTTCGGCGTCGGCGATGTAGCGGGGGAGGCCGTCGTCGTCGAATTCCTTGAAGGAGAACGGGACGGTGATGATCCGGCCGTCGAACTCGGGTACCGCCATCTGGTTGCCCGCGTCGAGCGGGGACAGGCCGTCGTCGCTGGCGGACCAGGTTTCGCGGTCGCTGGTCAGGCACAACGCCTGCAGCACGGGCACGTCCAGCGCGGCCATCTCCGCGACGTCCCAGGATTCGTCGTCCCCGCCGGCCCCGGCTTCCGACGGACGGGTGCCGCCCGCAGCCAGCACGGTGACCAGCAGGGCGTCGACCTTGCCCAGCTCAGCCATCATCTCCGGCGCGCGCGTGCGCAGGGACGCGGTGTGGATCGGCAACGCGCGGCCGCCCGCGGATTCGACCGCGTCGGCCAGCGCGTGCACGAAACCGGTGTTCCCGGACAGGTGGTGCGCTCGGTAGTAGAGGATCCCGATGACCGGGCCGTCGTTCGAGGAGGCGGGCCGCGAAAGCACGCCCCACGACGGCAGTTCGGCGGGCGGTTCGAAGCCTTCGCCGGTGAGCAGCAGCGTGTCGGACAGGAAGCGGTGCAGCTGCGTGAGGTTCTCCGGACCGCCCTGCGCGAGGTACAGATGCGCTTGCGCGGCGATCCCGGCGGGCGTGGTGGAGAGCTTCATCAGCTCCGCGTCCGGCGTCTGCTCGCCGCCGAGCACGACCACGTGCGCACCCGACGCGCGCAGCGTGTCCAAGCCTTCTTGCCAGGTCCGCGGCGTGCCCAGGATCCGGACGACGACGATCGACACGCCGTCCAGCAGCCCGGGCAGATCGTGCAGCGGAAGCCGGGACGGGTTGCCGAGGCGGTAGTCCGCGCCGCTGGCCCGGGCGCTGAGCAGGTCGGTGTCCGAAGTGGACAGCAGCAGGATCACGGCGTTCCTCACTCGGGGTGTCCGCGCCCCGGGTCGTCGGGCACGCCGGCGGGAGTTCCTGGCTGACGGCGGCCGCGGGGCCGCCGGTCACAGTGGCGGGACCGCCCCGGATTTCCACCGGGTTCCTCCGCGTGCCGACGCGTGTGCGCTCTTACTCTCGCCGGGCGCACCGGCGCCGTCAAGGTGAGCAGACCCTCACGCGGGCTTGCTTTCGTCCCCGATCCGCGGGAAGGGCGCGGTGGAGAAGAGCACCTCCACCGCGACCTCGAAGAACTCCGCGATCCGCAACGCCAGGTACAGGCTCGGGCTGTACTCGCCGCGCTCCAGGTACCCGATGGTCTGGTAGTGCACGCCGAGCGCGTCCGCGAGCTGCCGCCGCGAGATGCCGCGTTCGGCGCGCAGCACCGCGATGCGGTTGTAGACGTTCTCGCTCACCGCGCCTCACACACGCTGAAGTGCCCTTTCCCGTCGCGCCGCCACCGACGACCCCGATTCGCGCCGGGCCATCCGCTTCAGCAGGATCGGGGCCAGCACCAATCCGATCACGGCCCACGCGAGCAGCACCCCCAGGGTCGCCCACGGCCGCCACGACTGCCCGATTTCGACGACGACCGCCTGGTCGGGCAGCAGCGCCGAACGCATGCCGAGGCCGAGCCAGTACATCGGGAAGACCTGTGCGACGTCCTGCAGCCAGACCGGCAGCGCGGTGATCGGGTAGAAGATCCCGGAGATCGCGCCGAGCCCGAGCATCGGCAGCATGACCAGGGCCATCATCCGCGAGTCCTGGATCAGCGAGCCGATCGCCGCGCCGATCGGCATGGTCGCGACCAGGCCCGCGGCGAGCACCCACACCAGGTGCAGGATCGAGAAGAACCCGTCCGGGGCCAGCCCCTCGAACAGGAACAGGGACGGCACCAGCATCACGACGATGCCCGCGACCTGCACCATCGAGAACGTCGTGACCTTGCCGATCAGGTAGCCGAGCATCCCGTTCGGCGTCGCCTTGGCGCGCAGCAGCGTGCCGTCCTCGCGGTCGACGATCAGCGCCCCGGCGACGGCGGACAGGCCGTTGAACACGATGCCCGCCCCGATCACGCTCGGCACCGTCGCCGTGCCCAGCGAGAACGACGTGCCGGGCAACTGCGCGCCGCGCATGAAGATCAGCGTGCCGAAGATCATCCCCAGCCAGATGATCTGGCCCAGCAAGTCGTCCCGGTTCGTCCACTGCTGGCGGAATTCGATGAACCCGCGGCGGAGCCCCACCCTCGCCGCGGTTCGCTGCGCCGATACCGTCATCGCGCACCCGCCGAGGTCAGCCCGGACTCCGCGCGCTGCACGAGCGTCAGGTAGGTCTCCTCCAGCGACGCGCGCCGGACCTCCAGGTCGGCGACCGCTTCGCCGTGTTGCTTGAACAGCTCGTACACGTACTTCGTCGCCTCCGTGGTCGAGTGCACGAACCGCTGCCCGTCGAGCGTCCAGCGCACCTCGGCCTCGCCGGCGATCTGCCTGCTCAGCTGGTCCGGCGATCCGTCGGCGACGATGCGGCCGCCGCTCAGGATCAGGATCCGGTCGGCGAGCTTCTCGGCCTCGTCGAGGTCGTGCGTGGTGAGCAGGATCGTCGTGTCGTCGTCGGCGAGCCGGTGCACGAGCTCGTGGAAATCGCGGCGCGCCATGGGGTCAAACCCGGCGGTGGGCTCGTCCAGGAACAGCAGTTCGGGGCGGCCGACGATGCCGATCGCCACGTCCAGCCTGCGCCGCTGCCCGCCGGACAGCATCCGGATCTTCTTGCCCGCGTGCTCGGAAAGCCCGACCGCCTCGATCAGCTCGTCGGTGTCCCACGGCCGCCGGATCCGGTCGGTGGAGTACGGCGAGTAGAACGACCCGAGCAGGTCGAGCAGCTCGCGCACGCGCCATTTCCCGTGGTCGCGCCAGGACTGCAGGACGACCCCCAGCCGCGCCCTCCAGTCCTCGCCGCCGCGTGCCGGGTCGGTGCCCAGCACGGACACCTCGCCTGCGGACCGCATGCGGAACCCCTCGAGGATTTCGATCGTCGTGGTCTTGCCCGCCCCGTTCGGGCCGAGCAGGCACAGCACCTCGCCGCGGTGCGCGGTGAACGACGTGCCGTGCAGCACGTCGTTCGCGCCGTACCGCATGCGTAGGCCTTCGACGCGGAGCACGGTGTCCGCTGGGTCTCTCATTGGATGACCCCCATCCTGCCTGTGCGATGAAATGTAGCAGATGTACTACATATGATCGCAAGCCTGTTAAAACAGCCGCGGGTTACAGTGAGCGCCATGCCCAGCCCTGCCCGCGTGCGCGCCGACGCCTGCCCTGGAGTCTTCGCGACGCACGACGCGGCGGACGGGCCGCTCGCCAGGGTCCGGCTTCCCGGCGGCGTGGTGACCGCGGATCGGTTGCGCGCGTTGGCAACCTGTGCGGAAGACCTCGGCGACGGCGACGTCCATCTGACCTCGCGAGCCAACGTCCAGTTGCGCGGCGTGCACCGGCCGGGTTTGGCCGGACGGCTGACCGAAGCCGGGCTGCTGCCGTCGCCCAGTCACGAACGCGTGCAGAACGTGCTGGCCTCGCCGTTGAGCGGGGTACGCGGCGGGCTCGCGGAGGTCCGGGGTCTTTCCGCGACGCTGGATCGTGCGCTGTGCGCGCGGTCGGAACTCGCCGAGCTGCCCGGGCGGTTCCTGTTCGGTTTTGACGACGGACGCGGCGACGTCGTGGGCACTGACGTGTGTTGGCGTGCGGTGAGTTCGTCGACCGGGGTCGTGCTGCTGGCGGGGGCTGATTCCGGCTGGCTGGTGCCGCGGGACGAGGCGGCGTCCGCGCTGCTCACGGTGGCGGAAACGTTTGCGCGCACGCGCGGTTCGGCATGGCGGATCGGGGAACTGGCCGATCCTTCGGCGCTGCTGCCGGACGGTCCGCGGGAAGCGCCTCAAGCACGTCCGACGCGGATCGACCCGACGGTCGGGAGGATCCGGCGCGACGACGGCGGCGAGGCGGTGGGCGTCGCGCCGAGGTTCGGGCAGTTGACGGCCGCTCAGCTGCGCACGCTCGCGGACTTCGGCGACGCGGTGGTCACGCCGTGGCGTTCGGTGCTGCTGCCCGGCGGCGCGGACGTCGAACGCCTGCACGCGGCCGGGCTCTCGACGGATCCGGCGACGGCGGAGCTTAGCGCCTGCGTCGGCGCGCCGGGGTGTGCGAAGTCTCTCGCCGACGTCCGCGCGGACGCGGCGACACTGGTCGCGGACGGGGAGCGGGTGCACGTCTCGGGCTGTGCACGGCGGTGCGGACGACCGTCCGGCACCCACCGCGACGTTGTCGCCGAACCCGGCGGCTACCGTGTCGACGGACGCTGGACCCCGGCGTCCGAGTTGGCGGATGCGTTGGCGAGAAAGGGACCTTCGTGATCGACTACCTGCGGGACGGGGCCGAGATCTACCGGCACTCGTTCGCCACGATCCGCGAAGAGGCGGACCTGGCGATCCTGCCCGACGACGTCGCGGGCGTCGCGGTCCGGATGATCCACTCCTGCGGCATGGTCGACCTGGTCGACGACCTGCGGTACTCGCTCGACGTGGTCGAGGCGGGCCGCGCCGCGCTGGAGGCGGGCGCGCCGATCCTGTGCGACGCGAAGATGATCGCCAGCGGCATCACGCGCAAACGGCTTCCCGCGGCGAACGACGTCGTGTGCACTTTGGACGACCCCAGCGTGCCCGGGCTGGCCGAACGGCTCGGCACCACGCGGTCGGCCGCCGCGCTGGAACTGTGGCGGGACCGGCTTCCCGGTTCGGTGGTGGCGATCGGCAACGCGCCGACCGCGTTGTTCCGGTTGCTGGAACTGCTGGACGAGGGCGTCGGCGCACCGGCCGCGATCATCGGGGTCCCGGTGGGGTTCGTCGGCGCGGCGGAGTCCAAAGTGGAACTGGCGAAGCGCGCGCCCGCGCCGTACCTGGTCGTGCACGGCCGTCGCGGCGGCAGTGCGATGGCGGTCGGTGCTGTGAACGCGATTGCGAGCGCGGTCGAATGACGGGGCGGCTGTACGGCGTCGGGCTGGGACCCGGCGATCCGGAACTGATGACGGTCAAAGCGGCGCGGCTGATCGGCGAGGCGGACGTCATCGCCTACCACAGCGCGCGGCACGGGCGCAGCATCGCGCGGTCGGTGGCTGAGCCGTATCTGCGCAAGGGGCAGCTGGAAGAGCGGCTCGTCTATCCGGTCACCACCGAGACCACTGACCATCCCGGCGGTTACGAGGGCGCGATCGCCGATTTTTACGAGCTGAGCGCGAAAAAGCTGGCCGAGCATCTCGACGCGGGACGCGACGTGGTGCTGTTGTGCGAAGGCGACCCGTTCTTTTACGGCTCCTACATGTACATGCACGAGCGGCTCGCCGGACGGTTCGAAGCCGAGGTGGTGCCCGGCGTGACGTCGGTGAGCGCGGCGGCGTCCGTGCTCGGCCGTCCGTTGGTGCAGCGCGACGAAGTGCTCACGGTGCTGCCGGGAACGTTGCCAGCGCCCGAATTGGCGCGACGGCTGGCGGACACCGAAGCGGCGGCGGTGCTGAAACTGGGCCGTACCTTCGGTTCTGTGCGGGAAGCACTCGCGGAGTCGGGCAAGCTCGATGACGCTTGGTACATCGAACGGGCGACCTGGGGACAGCAGCGGGTGGAGCCGTTCGCGGACGTCGATCCGGAGTCGGTGCCGTACTTTTCCTTGGCGCTCTTGCCGAGTCCGGCCTACAAGTCGCGAGTGGAGGGTGAGCCCGCGGCTGCTTCTTCGGCTCCGGTTCCGGTGGAAGGCGGCGAGGTCGTGGTCGTCGGGCTCGGTCCGGCCGGGCCGGAGTGGCTGACGCCGGAAGCGTCGGCGGAACTGGCGGCGGCGGACCACATCGTCGGCTACGGGCCGTATGTCGCGCGGGTTCCGCAACGGGCGGGACAGCAGCGGCACGCGTCGGGGAACCGGGTCGAAGCGGACCGGGCGGTCGAGGCGCTGCAGCTGGCGTCGACCGGTGCGCGAGTGGCCGTGGTGTCGTCCGGGGACCCGGGCGTGTTCGCGATGGCTTCTGCGGTGCTGGAACAGGTTTCGGCCGGAAACGGCGCCGGCGCGCGGGTGCGGATCGTGCCCGGGGTGACGGCGGCACAGGCGGCCGCGTCGAGGGTCGGTGCGCCGCTGGGGCACGACTATTGCGTGCTGTCCCTTTCGGACCGGTTGAAGCCGTGGGAGATCATCGAACGCCGTCTCGACGCGGCTGGCGCGGCGGATTTGGTGCTGGCGCTGTACAACCCGGCTTCGCGGACCCGGGTGACGCAGCTGGCCAACGCGCGGGACGTCCTGCTGCGGCACCGGGATCCGGGGACGCCGGTGGTGGTGGCCCGGGATGTCGGCGGGCCGGAGGAGGACATTCGCGTGACCACGTTGGGCGGGCTTGATCCGTCTACTGTGGACATGCGGTGCCTGCTGATCGTGGGCTCGTCGCGCACGGTGGTGGAGGAAGGCCCGGACGGGCGGTCGATCGTGTGGACGCCGCGGAGTTATTCCTGACCTTCGCGCAGCAGCCGTTCCGCCTCCACGAGGTGGTGGGTGAGTTCTTTCCGTTGCGCGGCACTGAGTTTCGGTGCATGCGCGGCGAGGGCTGAGGCGATCGAACCGTCCGCGCGGGTGCGGAACATCTCGCGCGCGGACGGTTCGATCTCCAGCCGCGACTTGCGCCGGTCGGTTTCGTCGGGCCGCACGCGCAGGACGCCCGCGTCCGCCATCCGGCGCGTGATCCGGGAAACGAGGCTCTGCGCCAGCCCGGTCCGGCGCGTCACGTCGCTGATCGTCGCGCCGGGGTTGCGGGAGACGTCCTCGACCACCGCCAGCTCTCCCGCGTTGACCTGGTCCGTGCCGGTGTTCCCGGTGCTGGTCAGGGCGATCTCGCGCAGGGTGCGGGCGAGGAGGTGCAGGTCGACGACGTGCTGATCGCACTCGCGGTCGGGATCCTGATCGTGCGGCAGTTCCAGTGGCGGTCCGCCGAACCGCGGCGGACGCTGGTGATGCCGTTGGCGGTGATCGCGGCAGGGCTGGTTTGCCTCGGTTTCGAGCTGGACGGCGGATTCCAGTCGGCGGACTGGCTGCTGGCCGGCGAACTCGTGCTGGTCGCGGGCACCGGGACCGCGATGGGGTACGTGACGCGTTTCCGGCGGGCCGGCGGGCTGCAATACCGGCTCACCGGCCCGGGAATCGCCTTGTGGGCGGTGTTTCTCGCGATCCGCATCGGCTCGTTCGCGCTGGCCAGCGTCCTCGGTGCGCAGCTGCTCGACGCGACTGGGCTCATTCTCGTCTCGTTCGGCGTCAACCGGCTCGCGGCGAGTCTCGTGGTGCGTCACCGGATTGTCCACTGTGGAGGTAAAATCCCGGCGTATGCCCGAGGGAGCGCCGGAACACGTCGATGAACGCGCTGGTGGTGGCGAATCCGCACAACTGCGCCACCGCGGTGACTGACCGGCCCTCCACCAGCAGCCGCAGGGCGTGGTAGAGCCGTAATTGGGTGCGCCACTGCGGAAACGTCATGCCGGTGTCCGCGCGGAACAGCCGGGTCAGCGTCCGGCCGCTGGCGCCGACCGTGCGGCCCAGCGCTTCCAGGCTGCGTGAGTCGGACGGATCCTCCTCCAGCAACCGGCACACGGCGGCCAGTCGCGGATCGCGCGCGGCGGGCACTTGCACCGGGCGTTCCGGCGCGAGGGTGAGCTGGTCGAACAGCACCGCCCGCATCCGCTGGCCTGCCGGGGTCGAGCGGTCGTCGCCGAGTTCGGTGTACGCGATCAGCAGTTCGCGCAGCAGCGGGGTGACCGCGAGGACGGTCGGCTCGGTCACCGGCAACGGGCTCAGTTCCTGCGGAAAGCCGAACAGATGCAGCCGCGTGACGCCGTATGCGCGGTGGGAATGCACGGTGCCCGCCGGAATCCACAGCGCTCGGTGTGCGGGCGCGATCCAGCGCGACCGGTCCGTGTGCACGGCCAGCACGCCGCTGCTGGCGTAGACGATCTGGTGCTCGTCGTGCCAGTGCTCGGCGATGCCCGTGGTGGCCGCCAGGTCGCGGGTGTTCGTGGGAGCGGTCGGCAGGTGGCTGGAAATCGACACAACTCGGCACAATAACGGAATCGCGAAGGCAGGTCCGGGCCTGACGATGATCGAGTGACGACGACCCTTCCCGCTCCGACGCGTGCCGCGCGCTGGCCGATGCCGCTGATGGTGCTCGGCCACGCGGTCGACGACCTCTACCAAGGCGCGGTCCCCGCGCTCGTCCCGTTTCTCGTCGCCGAGCGGCATTACGGCTACCTCGCCGCGGCCGGGATCACGGTGGCCGCGACGTTGCTGTCCTCGGTGGTCCAGCCGCTGTTCGGCGTGCTGACCGACCGGCGGCCGATGCCGTGGCTCGTGCCGGTCGGGATGACGGTCGCGGGGGCTGGGATCGGACTGTCCGGGCTCGCCGATTCCTACCCGCTGACTTGGCTGGCGATCGCGCTGTCCGGTCTCGGCGTCGCCGCCTACCACCCGGAGTCGGCGCGGATCGCGCGTCGGATCGCCGGGCGCGGGCACGTCGGGATGAGCTGGTTTTCCTTGGGCGGCAACGTCGGTTTCGCGCTCGGGCCGATCGTGGTCACCCCGGTGCTGCAGGCGGGCGGGCTGGGCGCGACGCCGTATCTGGTCCTGCCCGCGCTCGTCGCCGGGGTGGCGATCGCCGCGTTGTTCCGGCGGATGAGCGACGTCCATTCCGCGGCGGGGCACAAGGCGCACACCGGGCGCGACGATTGGCAGCAGTTCGGCTGGCTGACCGTGGTGGTCGTCGGACGTTCCATCGCTGCCTTCTCGCTCAACACCTTCCTCGCCATCTGGGTCGCGCAGCGAACCGGCAGCGTGCTCGCCGGGGAAGTGGCGTTGGTGGTGTTGTTCGGCGTCGGCGCGCTGGGCACGCTGCTCGGCGGGGTGCTGGCCGGACGGTGGGGGCGGATCCGGACGGTTTACCTCGCGTATGTCGTGTCAGTGCCCGCGGTCGCCGGGATCGCGCTCGTGCCGGGGTACGGCGTGTTCCCGCTGATCGCGTTGGCGGCGCTGGCGTTGTACGTGCCGTTCTCGCTGCATGTCACGCTCGGCCAGGACTATCTGCCGAACCGGCTCGGGACCGCCAGCGGGGTGACGCTCGGGCTGGCGGTGAGCGTCGGCGGGGTGGCCGCTCCTGCTGTGGGGGCTCTCGCCAACGCGGTCGGGTTGCAGTGGGCGTTGCTGGCGTTGGCGCTGCTGCCTGCGGTGTCGGTGTTCGCGGCGCGGCGGCTGCGGGAGCCGCAGTGAGCGGTCAACCGTGGCGGTGACGCGCAGCCTCGCCGTGTCAGAGATGGCGGTGGAAGCGTCGGCAGCGGTAGACGCGGGTGAACGTCTCCCGCAACGGCTGCTCGCGGGCCGCGTCGGCGTGCAGGAAGGCCCCGGCGACGGTGAAGCCCGGGCTAGGGCGAACGGCGCGAGCGGTTTCCTCGCCCCGGGTCCAGGCGTCCACTTCGGTGGCGCCCAGGTCGCGCAGCCGAGGCAGGACGGTCTCCAGCAGACCGGTCGCGATGCCCTGGGACTGGTGGTCGGGATGTACCGCGATCGTCTCGACCGTCGCGAGCCGGTCCCGCACTGCCGCGTCGAGCACTCCGGTCACCAGCCCGCCGGTGACCGCCGGGCGCAGCCTCGCGTGGCCCTCGACAAGATATTTCGAGGCGTAGCCCGAACTCGAGAGCGCCGAACCGAGCGGTTGTCACGCAACCTTCCCCAAGGCAGCCAACCCGGCTAGCGGGTCGGGTCCTTGCCGTTCGGCTGCGAAGGCCCGGGTCCAGGCGACCACCAGCCCCACACGGTCTTCTCGCCGTGCCGCACCGTCGGCGCCACCCCGGTCGTGTACGGCTCGATCTGCAGCAGCTGTCCCCACGACTGGTAGGGCTGCCCGTTCAGGTAGCTCGGCACCTCGGGCTCGTCCGCGATCTCCTCGAGCCAGCCGTTCGGGCCGCCGTTGGTGCTGGACGCCCATTTCGCCTCGTCGGCGAGCTGGCCGGCGGTGATGCGGTAGTCCGGCATCGCGGAGATGCCGTCGTGCGAGGTGACCGGGTTCGCGCACGGGTACACGAACGACGCGGGCCAGTCGATGTACACCGATTTGCCCGCGAGCTTGTCGGTGAGCGTGGTGAAGGTCGGCACGCGCGGCGCGGACGCGGCGATCCAGCCGTCCTCGGTGAGGTCGTTGTCCACCATGACGATCCGCACCGACGTGGTCTCCGGCGGCAGGTCGCGCAGGTTGATCCGGGTGTCGTTCCAGCCGCCGGTGCCCGCGCCGGGCGGGAGCGCGAACTGGCCGCGCAGCACGCGCACGCCCTCGGGAGTATTGACGCCGTACTCCAGGCTCACCGACGTGGGGCGGCGCGGCTGGCTCGCGGTGGCGACCACGATCTGGCCGTTCTCGGTGCGGTCGGTGAGCGCGTACCAGTCGCTGCGCAGCCGTCCGGCGCGGGTCTGGGTGTCGAGGTAGCTGCTCCACATCGGCACCTGGTCCTGCTTGAACCCGTGCGGCGGCTCGGCCAGCGGGTCCTTGTCGTCGACCGGGCTGGTGTGGAAGCCAGTCTGGATCCGGCCGTTGTCCTGGTCCGGGCTCGGCAGCGGGTTCGGCGGGTTCTGCGTCACCGGTTTCTCCGGCACCGTCCGCTGTTCGGGCTGCGGGTGCAGGATGCTCTTCGCCGCGTCGCGCTCGACCATCACGTGGTCGGACAGGTTGCAGCTCCTGCCGAACAGGTGCCCGATGTTGGCCGCGCCGAGGCTGTAGCTGTCGCGCTGGAAGTAGATCGCCGCGCCCATCGTGTAGATCTCGCCCGCCGCGACCAGGCCGCACACCACGACCAGCGACAGCGAACCGAGCCGCAGCGACCGGCTCCGGCCTTCCTGCTGGGTCAGCGCCGGGCCCGGCCGGTGCGCGCGGATGTTCTCCACGAACGCGTAGATCCCGGCGATCGCGGCGGCCGCGAGCAGGATCGTCGACAGCGGGATGCCGCCGATCGACGGCGCGACGTTCGTCCACGGCACGCCGATCCGCGAGACGAACCAGTACGTGTTCGGCCCGGTCGCGGCGAGCGCGCCGACCACCAGCAGCACGGCGAGGAACGCGGCCCGGTTGCGGTTGGAGCGCAGCACGGTGGAACTGGTCGCGAGCGCGGTGAGCGCCGCCATCGACGCGCCGACCGCGGCGAACGCGCCGAAGTGGTGCGTCCATTTCGTCGGGGTCAGCGCGAGCAGCAGGAAGAACAGCGCGGTGGTGCCGATCAGCCGGCGGCTCGGCCCGAGCGCCGCGCCGGGGATGCGGCCGCGGCGCAGCAGCACCACCAGGCAGGTGACCGTGCAGAGCAGCACGAGCAGCACCGGGAACCGGCGCGGCGCGGAGCCGTCCGGCAGGTTCTCGAACAGCAACTGATACCGCGCGAGTTCCTGGAACCACGACAGGTTCGGGCCGACCGCGGTGCGGATGCGGGTGGCCTCCTGGACCGTCGCGAACGTCTGGTCGGCGAACATCACCACGAGCACCAGGAAGCCGGACGCGAGGATCGGCGCGAGCATCGGCAGCCAGCCGCTCGCCGACCGCTGCCGGACCAGCTTGAACAGCGGTTTCCCGGCGACCAGGAACGGGGCCACGGCGATCAGCCCGGTCGGCGTCGCGGCGAGGGTGAACGCGGCCGCGGTCAGCCCGAGGCACAGCGGCAGCAGACGGCGGGTGACCAGCGCGCGTTCGACCGCGCAGATCGCCAGCAGCGACCCGAGCGCGGCGACCGGTTCCGGCCGGACGCCGTTGTTGTAGGGCATCCACCAGACCAGGAACACCGCGGCGGCGGCCCAGCCCGCGGCGCGGCTGCGGCGGACCTGGGTGCCCAGCCGCGGCATCACCTCGCGGCTGATCAGCAGCCAGCTGATCACGCCCAGCAGGTACGAGGGCAGCCGGATCCACGGCGGCACCGTGCTGACGTGCGTCATCAGCTCGTACAGGTGGTAGAACCAGCCGAACGGGGCCTCCGCGACGCCGAACCAGCGGTGGTAGTTCGTGAGGTACCCGGTGGCCTCGGTGACCCGGGCCATGGTGAGGATGTAGCCGTCGTCCGAGGTCACCGGCCCGATGAAGACCCACGCGCCGAGCACGCCGAACACCGTCGCGTCGCGGCCGGTCAGCCGCCACCAGCCGACCGGGGCCCAGCGCGGCGCGCGGCGGGCGAACCCGGAGTCCATCCGCCACACCGCGATCAGGCAGCCGAGGAACGACAGCGCGGCGAGTATGCCGACGACGATCTTCAGCGTGGTCGGCGAGGTCTGGTAGCGGGTGTCCGGGACGACCGACACGTGCAGCCCGGCGATCGGGTCGCGCGCGGAGGTGATCGAGGAGTAGATGCCGAGCACGCGCGGCCGGACGTCGCCGGTGGTGTGGAAGATCGGGGTCTTGCCGACCGAGAGGGTCATCTGGGTCGCGTCCGAGTCGAGCGTGACCTTGCAGCCGTCCTGCGGCAGCGGCTGCTGCGCGATCTGCTGGCCCTGGCTGGACGCGAGCAGCACTCCGTTGTCGACGCGCAGCTGCATGCCGACGCCGTTGGCCGCGTGCTTGCCGGTGCGCCCGTCCGGAACGGTCGAGAACAGCAGCGCGGGGCCGTTCGTGCGCGCGTCGAGCGAGCGGATCGTCTCGCAGGGCAGTTCGGCCTTCAGGTCCTGTGCCCAGTACCCGGTCAAGGGCGCGTTGACGGAACGCGTGTCGGAGGCGACGGGCCAGACGACTTCCGCGGTGTCCTGCACGACCGGCAGGAAGGGATAGGCCAGGGCGCACAGCGCCGAAAGCAACCCCAGCACTACGGCAATCGGACGCATTAGAGGGAATCTATTGGGTCATGATTGACGTCGTTGCGCGGACCCCTCGTCGCGCGGGGTGAACCGCTCGTGGTGTAACGCGCTGGCCAGGGGTGCGCGGCTGCGCCAGCCGTGCCGCTCCAGGTCGGGAACCTCGGCCAGATTCGTTACCGGTCCTATACAAAGCCAGGCCACCGGGCGGATCCCGGCGGGAATGCCGAGCAGGTCCGCGAGCGCGGGTTCGCGGTAAAAACTCACCCACCCGACGCCGAGTCCTTCCGCGGTCGCGGCGAGCCACAGATTCTGGATCGCCAGGCAGACCGAGTACAGCCCGGCGTCGGCGATCGCGTGCCGTCCGAGCACCGCCGGGGCGCCGCGCTGCTCGTCGTAGGTGACGACGATGCCGAGGCTCGATTCGCGGATGCCCTCGACCTTGATCCTGGCGAACGTCTCCGCGCGTTCGCCGTCGAGGGACGCGGCGAACACGTCGCGTTCCTCGTGCACGTGGCGGGCGAATTCCTCGCGCGTGGCGGGGTCGCGGACGAGCACGAAGTCCCACGGCTGGCTCATCCCGACGCTCGGCGCGGCGTGCGCGGCCTCGAGCACCCGGGTGAGGACGGCATCGTCGATCGGTTCGCCGGTGAACTCGGCGCGGACGTCGCGGCGGCGGTGCAGGACTTCGTAAAACATGGCGTTCATTGATCCAGCGTTCATTGGCTGAGCACCCATTCGACGGCGGCGGCTGCGTCCGTGGTTTCCGTGGCTTCCGGAGCGGACGGTCGGGGCGGCCGGCGCACGACGACCACCGGCAGGCCGAGTTCCCGCGCGGCGGTCAGCTTCGCGGCCGTCATCGCGCCGCCGCTGTCCTTGGTGACCAGCACGTCGATGTCGTGTTCGGTCATCAGCGCGCGTTCGCCCTCGATGCGGTACGGGCCGCGGTCGAGCACCACCTCGTGCCGGCGCGGCAGCGGCTGGCCGGGCGGGTCGACGCAGCGGATCAGGAACCACAGCGGGTCGAGGTCAGCGAAGGCTGCCAGGCCCTGGCGGCCGCTGGTGAGGAACACGCGGGTGCCGAGGCCGGGCAGGAGCGCGGCGGCTTCTTCGAGGTCGGCGGCCCAGTGCCAGCGATCGTCTTCGCTCGGCTGCCAGCCGGGGCGGGCGAGCCGCAGGAGCGGAATGCCGGCGGCTTGCGTGGCGTGGAAAGCGTTGGCACCGATGCGTTCCGCGAACGGATGCGTGGCGTCGACCACTGCCCAGACACCGTTTTCGCGCAGCCAGACCGTAAGGCCGTCGACGCCGCCGAACCCGCCGATCCGCACCTCTCCGACCGGAAGCCGTGGCCGCGTGACGCGTCCGGCCAGCGAGGAGACCACCGGGACGCCGCGTTCGTGCAGCTGTGCGGCAAGGTCGCGGGCTTCCGCGGTGCCGCCCAGGATCAGGACGGTCATCGTCCGTACCCGACGGCCGCGCGCCACCGGTCGAGCGTGCGCATGTTGGCGACTGTTTCGGCCCAGGTCAGTTCCGGGCCTTGCCGGTCCGCGACATGCGCGGCGACGTAGTCCGCTTCCCGCGCGTAAATCCCTTGGGTGGCTTCGATTTCGATGACCTCCGGCTCGCCGTCCGACGGAGTCAGCACGATCGTCGAAACGCCCGGCGCGCGCAGTTCGTGGATCCACGCGGGCTTCGGCACGTACAGCTGGCCGGCGGTGCCGTAGATCCGGATGTGGTCGTCCTGGGTGAGCAGGTAACCGCAGGACATCTGCGCGATGATGTCGCCGGGCAGCCGCAGCAGGCCCATCGCGAACTCGTCGACGCCGCTTTCGGTGAGCCGCGCCATGCCGGTGACGAGGGTCGGCTCGACCGCCGGGATTCCGGTCGCGGCCTGCGAAACCAGCCGGGCCAGCGAGGTGCAGTAGCAGCCGACGTCGAGGATTCCGCCGCCGCCGAGCGCGGGGTCGCCGAGGCGGGCCGCGTCGTTCGCGTCGGAGTCGAAGCTGAACGTGACGTCCACGGCGCGGACCTCGCCGATCGCCCCGGATTCGATCAGCTCGACCAGCCGTCGCGTCTGCGGGTGCATGCGGTACATGAACGCTTCCATGAGGAAAACGTCGTTGCGCCGCGCGGCATCGATGACTTTCTCCGCGTCGGGCGCGGTGAGCGTGAGCGGTTTCTCGCACAGCACGTGCTTGCCCGCTTCGGCGGCCCGGATCGCCCATTCCTCGTGCTGCGCGTGCGGCGTGGCGACGTAGACCGCGTCGACGTCCGGGTCGGCGAGGAGTTCCTCGTAGCTGCCGTACGCCTTCGGGATTTCGTACCTGGTCGCGAAATCCTGCGCCCGCTCGGCCGTGCGCGAGGCGACCGCGGCGAGTACGCCGTGGCGGCTTTGCTCGACGCCCGCGGCGAATTCGGCGGCGATGGTCCCGGTGGCCAGCAGGCCCCAGCGCAGTTCGGTCACAACGACTCCGGTTGGCTCGCCCGGTCCCGGGTGCTCGAATACAGGAAACTGTCCGGGAATCCGCCCGCGGCGAGGACCCGGCCGACGAAAATCGTGGCCGCGCGGGTCATTCCGGCGGCCCGCGCTTGTCCGGCGATGTCCTTGAGCGTGCCGCGGACCACCGTTTCGCCGGGCTGGCTGGCCAGGGCGACGACGGCGGCCGGACAGTCCTCGCCGTAGTGCCCGGAGAGTTCTTCGGTGACGCGCTCGATGTGGTTGATCGCCAGGTGCAGCGCGAGAGTCGTGCCGGTGCGGGCGAAATTCTCCAGCGTTTCCGCGTCCGGCATCGCGGTGGACCTCGCCTGTGCGCGTGTGATCACGAGGCTCTGCCCGATTCCCGGGACGGTCAGTTCGCGCCCGAGCACGGCGGCGGACGCGGCGAACGCCGGAACGCCGGGCACCATCTCGTACGGCACGCCTTCCGGTTCCAGCCGCCGGACCTGTTCCGCGACCGCGCTGTACAGCGACGGATCGCCCGAACACAACCGCGCGACGTCGTGTCCGGCTTGCTGCGCTTCGATCAGTTTCGCGGTGATCTGGTCGAGGCTGAGGTTCGCGGTGTCGACGCGCTCGGCGTCCGGCGCGCAGTAGGCGAGCAGGTCGGTCGGCGTCATGCTGCCCGGGTACAGGCACACCTGGCAGCGCGCGAGCAGGTCGCGGCCGCGCACGGTGATCAGGTCGGCCGCGCCCGGTCCGGCGCCGATGAAGTAAACGGTCATTTCCAGCTCCACTGCGTGACTGCTCGGGACGGCGTCCATCCGGTGAACCCGCCGAGCGGTTTCGCGTGCTCCACGGAGATCCGTTGCAGTTCCCCGCCGTGCCGGGCGTACGCGGCGGCCAGGATCTGCTCGGCTTCGAGGGTGACACCGTGCGCGACGATCCGGGCGTCGGTTTCGACACACTGGTCGAGGACGCCGGGCACGGTCAGGCCGCCGCCGACGAAGATCGCGTCCGGGCGGGGAAGTCCGGCGAGTGCCTCGGGCGCCGGACCGGTGACCACCTGTAATTCCGGCACGCCAAGGGTATTGGCGTTGCGCTGGACGCGTTCGGCGCGCGCGGGGTCGCGTTCGATCGCGATGGCGCGGTTCAGCGGGTGCGCGCGGGACCATTCGATCCCGATGCTGCCCGCGCCCGCGCCGACGTCCCACAGAAGTTCGCCCGGAGCTGGGGCGAGGCGGGCGAGGGCGGACGCGCGGAGGTCGCGTTTGGTGAGCTGGCCGTCGTGCTCGAAGGCGTCGTCGGGGAGGCCGACGAGCGGGAGTCCGGGACCCTTGCAGAGCACGGCGAACACGGTGAGCGGGCCGGGGTCGCAGGTCCAGCCGTCGGAGCCGCGCTCGTCGTCCGCGCCGAGGTTTTCCCAGGCGGTCAGGGCGGAATCGCCGTACCCGCGGGCTTTGAGCAACTCGCGCAGTTCTGCTGCGGAGGCGCCCAGGACCAGCAGTTTCCGGTTGGGTGCCAGGGCTCGCGCGACGCGGTGGACAGCGCGGCCGACGACTGTCACGACCTCGGTTTCCTCGAACGACCAGCCGAGCCGCGCGCGGGCCAGTGTCGCTGACGAAACCGCAGGGTGGACGTCGAGCGCGTAGCCGCGGTCACGGAGGGTGGTGGCAATGCCGGACAGATACGGATCGCCGCTGGCCAGCACGCACACCCGGCCGGTCTGCTTCGCGAGGATTTCGTCGAGCGCGGGGAGCAGCGGGCTCGGCCAGGGCTGGGTCCGGAGGTCCGCGGGCAGGGATTTCAGCTGCCGTTCCGAACCGAGCACGACATCCGCCTGCCGCACGGCGTCGCGGGCCGCGGGGGTGAGCCCGGCCCACCCGTCGGCCCCGATCCCGACCACCGTCAGGCGTGATTCTTCGCGCACGATTTCCCACCCTAAGCGACGGCTTCGCTGTGCGATGATCGGCCGGACGCCGACCCACGAGGGAGTGCTCTTGAAGCCCTATCCGTTCACCGCTGTCGTCGGGATGCCGGACCTGCGTCTGGCGCTCGTCCTGTCCTCGATCTCGCCCGCGGTCGGCGGGGTGCTGGTGCGGGGCGAGAAGGGCACCGCGAAGTCGACCATGGTGCGCGCGCTCGCGGGGCTGCTGCCGGGCGTCGACGTGGTGGAGCACTGCCGGTTCTCGTGCGACCCGGTCAGCCCGGACCCGGCGTGCCCGGACGGGCCGCACGCGGCGGGCGCTCCCGCGCACCGGCGGCCGGCGCGGCTGGTGGAACTGCCGGTCGGCGCGGCGGAGGACCGGGTCGTCGGCTCGCTGAACCTGGAGAAGGCGCTGGCCGAGGGCGTCACCGACTACCAGCCCGGCCTGCTGGCCGCCGCGCATCGCGGGCTGCTGTACGTCGACGAGGTCAACCTGCTGCACGACCATCTGGTGGACACGCTGCTCGACGCGGCGGCGATGGGCCGGGCGACGGTCGAGCGCGAGGGCGTTTCGGTTTCGCATGCGGCGCGGTTCGTGCTGATCGGGACGATGAACCCGGAGGAGGGCGAGCTGCGGCCGCAGCTACTCGACCGGTTCGGGCTGACCGTCGAGGTCGCGTCGAGCCGGGATCCGGAGCAGCGCGTCGAGGTCGTCCGGCGGCGGCTGGCCTACGAAGCGGATCCGGACGGGTTCGCGGACGGCTACGCCTCGGCGGACGCGGACCTGGCGGCGAAGATCGAGGCGGCGCAACGGCTTCTGCCGTCGGTGAAGCTACCGGACGAGGCGCTGCGGCAGATCGCCGAGGTGTGCGCGTCGTTCGAGGTCGACGGCATGCGCGCGGACATCGTGACGGCGCGGACGGCGGTCGCGCACGCGGCGTGGGCCGGGCGCGCCGAGGTCACCACCGAGGACATCCGGGTCGCGGCGCGGCTCGCGCTGCCGCACCGGCGGCGGCGGAATCCGTTTGACGCGCCGGGGATTTCCGAGGAGCAGCTGGAGCAGGCGCTGGAGGATGCGCAGCCGCCGCCCGAGGGACCGGACGACGACGGTCCCGGCGAGGGCGGCCCCGGTCCGGATGACGGCGGGCCGCCGCCGGACGGTGGCCCGTCCGGTTCGGACGGTCCTCCGCCCGCGGACAGCGGCGAAACCCCGGCCCCGTCGGGCAATGGGTCTTCGCCGCAGAAGACGGTCAGTGCCGGGGATACCTTTCGGGCGCGGGTCTTCCGGGTGAAGGGCACTGGCGAGGGCGAGCGGGGCCGTCGGTCGCGCGCGATCACCGACACCGGCCGGACGATCGGCGTGCAGCCGCCCAGCGTGCGGGAGGGGCGGCCGCACCTGGTCGCGACGATCCGTGCTGCCGCACCGCATCAGCAGGCGCGGGGCCGGTCCGGGGCGGGTCTCGAAGTGCGGTCCGCGGATCTGCGGTTCGCGCTGCGCGAAGGCCGCGAAGGCAATCTGGTGCTGTTCTGTGTGGACGCGTCGGGCTCGATGGGCGCGCGGGCGCGGATGCGGGAAGTGAAGACCGCGGTGCTGTCGCTGCTGTTGGACGCCTACCAACGGCGAGACAAGGTCGGTCTCGTCACGTTCCGTGGCGCGGACGCCGAGCTGGCGCTCCCGCCGACGATCAGTGTCGAAGCCGCAGCGGCCCGGCTGGAAGGCTTGCCGACCGGCGGCCGCACGCCGCTGGCTGAGGGATTGCTGGAAGCCGCGCGGGTGCTGCGCGTCGAGGCGATCCGGGATCCGCGCCGTCGGCCGCTGCTGGTGCTCGTCACCGACGGCCGCGCCACGAGCGGTTCCGACGCGGTCGCGCGAGCCAAGGCCGCCGCGGGTTTGCTGACTGACGTGACGACGATCGTGATGGACTGCGAGACCGGCCGGATGCGTCTCGGCCTGGCCGCGGAACTGGCCGGGCACTTGGGTGCCGAGCACGTGCCACTGTCCGAGGTGGCCGCTGAATCGCTGGCCTCGGCCGTGCGCGAACGGACGGGGAGGGCTGCCTGATGCCGCAGGGAAAACCGGCTGTCGTGCCGAAGGACGGGCTCACCACGCGGCAGCGCCGCAACCGCCCGCTGCTCGCCGTGCACACCGGCGAGATGAAAGGGAAATCCACCGCGGCGTTCGGCATGGCTTTGCGCGCGTGGAACCAGGGCTGGTCGATCGGCGTGTTCCAGTTCGTGAAGTCGGCGAAGTGGCGCGTCGGCGAGGAAGCCGCGTTCAAGGCGCTCGGGAAGCTGCACGACGACACCGGACAGGGCGGTCCGGTCGAGTGGCACAAAATGGGCGAGGGCTGGAGCTGGTCGCGCAAGCAAGGGTCCGAAGAGGACCATGCCGCCAACGCCCAGGAGGGCTGGGCGGAAATCAAGCGCCGGCTCGCCGCCGAAACGCACGATTTCTATGTGCTGGACGAATTCAGCTACCTGCTCAAATGGGGCTGGCTCGAGGTCGACGACGTCGTGTCCACTTTGGCCGCGCGGCCCGGGCACCAGCACGTCGTGATCACCGGCCGTTACGCGCCGCCGGAATTGATCGAGGCCGCGGACCTGGTCGCGGAAATGACGAAGGTGAAGCACCCGATGGACGCCGGGCAGAAGGGCCAGCGGGGGATCGAGTGGTAGCACGGGTCGTCATTGCCGCACCCGGTTCTGGGCACGGCAAAACCACCATCGCGGCCGGTCTGATGGCCGCGTTGCGCACCGCCGGGCACGTCGTGTCCGGGCACAAGGTCGGTCCGGATTTCATCGACCCCAGCTACCATTCGCTCGCCACCGGTCGCCCCGCACGGAACCTGGACCCGTTCCTGCAAGGCGAGGACACGCTGGTTCCGTTGCTGCGCCACGGTTCCGCGGGCGCGGACATCGCGGTCATCGAAGGCGTGATGGGCCTTTTCGACGGCGCTTTGGGCACCGAAGGCTACGCGTCGACCGCCCACGTCGCGCGGCTGCTCGACGCGCCGGTCGTGCTGGTGGTCGACGCTTCGGCGGCTTCGCGCAGCGTCGCGGCGACCGTGCTGGGGTTCGCGCAGTACGACACCCGGGTCCGGCTGGCCGGGGTGATCCTGAACAAACTGGGCTCGCAACGGCACGAGGACGAGATTGTCACCGCGCTGGAAGCGACCGGCGTCCCGTTGCTGGGCGCCTTGCGGCGTAACGAAAATGTACACGCGCCGAGTCGGCATCTCGGGCTGGTTCCGGCCGCCGAACGAGCCGCGGAGTCGCAGCGGCTGCTGCCGGAACTGGCGGAATGGGTTGCCGCTGGGGTCGATCTCGAAGGCATCGTGCGGGTGGCCCGAAGCGCTCCCGCACTGAATGGTCCTTTGTGGAATGCCGGTCCCGAGTGGGACGGTCCGCGTGCGACCCTCGCCGCTGCGGGCGGTCCGGCGTTCACCTTCCGCTACGCTGAGAACATCGAATTGCTGGCCGCTCGCGGAATCGACGTCGTGGACATCGACCCCTTGCGAGACAAGGCCCTGCCCGCCGGGTGCGCCGGGTTGTACTTCGGCGGCGGATTCCCGGAGGTGCATGCTGCCGAGCTGTCGTCCAATGTGGAACTCCGGACGGTGGTCGGGGCGGCTATCGACGCCGGAATGCCGGTGAGCGCGGAATGCGCGGGCTTGCTGTACCTGTGTCGTTCGCTGGACGGATTGCCGATGGTCGGCGCGGTCGCCGCGGACGCGACCATGACGTCGCGGGGGAAACTCGGTTACCGCCGGGCGGTCTCGGTCGTGGACAACGTGCTCGCAGCGGCCGGGCAACGGGTCACCGGACACGAATTCCACCGCACCGAAATCACTCCCGCGCACGGAGAAACCGCCGCGTGGGGCTGGGATCGCAGCCTGGACGGGTTTGCTTCCGATTCGCTGCACGCTTCTTACCTGCACGTTCACTGGGCCGGGCATCCCGAACTGGCGGACCGTTTCGCCTCGCAGGTGCGCGCCCATTCCCTGGCAGCAGTCCATGGCTGAGTACGACCTCCACCACCACGGCGATCGCGAAGTCGGCGAGGGACTTGTCGACCTGGCCGTGAACGTCCGGCTCCCGGCTCCGCCTTCGTGGCTGCGTGCGGAACTCGCCGCCGCCCTGGATGACCTGGCCGCCTACCCGGACCCGACCCGCGCCGCGGAAGCCGTCGCTGCCCGCCATGGCCGGGATTTCGCCGACGTCCTGGTGACTGCCGGTGCCGCGGAAGCGTTCACGCTGCTGGCTGCGCTTCCCGCTGAGCACGCAGTGGTAGTCCACCCGCAATTCACCGAACCGGAAGCCGCTCTGCGCGCCGCCGGACACACCGTCGACCGGGTTATCCTGTCCGAAGCAGACGGTTACCGCCTGGAGCACGCCGCGGTCCCTGATTCGGCCGACCTGGTCTTCGTCGGCAACCCGACCAACCCGACCTCGGTCCTGCACCCCGCCGATTCGCTGCGGGCCTTGGCACGCCCCGGGCGGGTGCTCGTGGTGGACGAAGCTTTCCTCGACGCCGTCCCCGGAGAAGTCGAAAGCCTTGCCGGAGAACGAATCCCCGGCGTGGTGGTGGTGCGAAGCCTCACCAAGACCTGGGGCTTGGCGGGCCTGCGAGCCGGATACGTCCTCGCCGAACCGTCACTGATCGCCCGTTTGCGCGCGGTACAGCCACCTTGGTCAGTGTCCACTTTGGCCGCTGTAGCGACGGTTGCCTGCTGCCGTCCCGCCGCCCTTGAAGAAGCTGAAAAACTGGCCGCCGCCGCGGAAGCCGACCGCGACTACCTGGAATCCGGCTTGGCCGCACAGGGAATTCCCGTACTCGGCACCCCGCGCGGCCCGTTCGTGCTGATCCGAGTCCCCGGCGGCGCGGACGTCCGATTGAGACTGCGCGAAGCAGGCTACGCCGTCCGTCGCGGCGACACTTTCCCCGGCCTTGGCCCCGACCACCTTCGCCTCGCGGTCCGAGACCGCGCGACGACGGACGCTTTCCTTGCTGCGCTGGCTAATGCTTCTGGAGCGCGGTGAATTCCTCAATCCAAGCGTAATTCGGCGCAATTGTGCCGTCGGAATTCTTCTGCACGGTCGCCCGTGCGAACACGCTGTTGAGCAGCCACGGCGGAGTATCCGGTCCGAAGTCCCCGCCCTTGAGCGCGGCGATGCCCTGATCGATGCCGTACGCGGCGACGGCGAGCTTTCCGGTCGCGCGGAATTTCGTCATCTGGTCGGTCAGGAAGTTCTTGTTGTTCTCGAACCACAGGCTGGTGCGGAGGAAATCGTCCCACCGCGCCTTGGGGAACGGCTGGTGCAGCGCGTTGCGGATGACCTGCCAGACCTTGGTGTCCTGCGGCACGTGGTACTTGCCCGCGTACTCGGCCGAGATCCGGTCGGCGAGATGCTTCTTCCACAGTTGCACCAGGGAGAACTCGGTGACGAGGAACTTCTTGCCGCCCAGCTTGGGCAGGGTGTAATCGAGAAACGCCTGAACCTCGTCCGGCGCACCGACGTGCGGATGAAGGTCGGTGCCCGCGATCTCCGGCGTGTCGCGGACGTACTTCAGCCAGCGTTCCGTGCCCGCGCCAGTCCACTTGGGATCCTCGAGATTGTTGAGCGCGCCCATATAGAGGACGGTCTTTCCCTTGCGCTGCTTGATCACGTGAGCGGCGACGGTCTCGTAGAATTCGTTGAGCGCGCCGTTGTTCCAGTCCGCCCGCGGGCATTCGATGAACGGCTCGTTGCCGATCACGAGGATGTCGACCTTGTCCATGACCGCGGGAAGCACTTTGTCGACCCGCGCGAGATCGGCCTGCATCTCCGGGGTCCCGGGCCGCGGAATCGGCTTGTGGGAGTCGGGAAAATACGGAAACTTGAGCGACAGAACGGTGCCGTACTGGCGATCGGCCGCTTGCAGCAAGGTCTTGATCGTCGGGTTTTCGGTGGCGCCGTGCTTGTCCAGGTCGGGCATCGCGGTGAACCCGCGCACCCACTTCGCGCCGGACCGCTGAAGCTCGTCCCAGCCCATGGTGTCCGGATCGGCGTTGAAATTCGCCCCGAGCGCTCCGTCCGGCTTGGGCACCGCGGTGTTCGGGACCGGGGCATCCGACGTCGAACTGCAGGCAGCCGTGGCGAGCACCGAAAAACCGGCGGACAATTGGAACAGCCGACGCCGGGTAAAGCGCGCGGATACGGGCGAGCTGGATGCCACGAGGTCCCCTCGGTCATGCGTCGCGGACTCTTCCTTGGTAACACGAGTGGTGCTCGCGTCGCAGCCTGAGCGTCGATCTCACCGCGCCCGGCGGCGTCCCGGACGGCGATGTGAGCGGCGCGTTTTCGTGGCGGAAATCCTTGTGTGGGTCAGCTGTCCGGTTTGGACTACGCCTGGTATGCGACCTAGGCGGTCGCCAGCAACGCCGCGGCCACCGCCACTTCGACGCACCCGCCGAGGACGTCGCCGGTCACTCCGCCGATGCGCTGGACGCACCGGGCCAGCAGCACCGCCGCGGCCGCGTACCCGAGTGCCACCGCGAGAACCCCTCGCCACCACGGCAAACCCGGCGCCAGCGCGGCGCAGCCCGCCGCGAGTGCGAACACCAGCACGGCCACCAGGACCGGGACCGATCCGGCGACCGTCGCGCCCAAGCCTTCCGGCCGGGCCGAGGGGACTCCTCGTGCGCAGCACAGCGAGAGCACACACCGTCCACAGAGGACGGATAGCGACGCGGCCGCGATGCCGTGTCCGTGGGCGATCGCGCCGGTCAGCGCGCCGGTCTGGACGAGCAGGACGAAGAGCAACGTCGCGACCCCGGTGGGCCCGGAGTCGCCGCGGCGCATGACGTCGAGGGCTTTCGCGCGGTCGTAGGAGGCACCGAGTCCGTCGGCGGTGTCGGCCAGTCCGTCGAGGTGCAGTCCGCGGCTGCCCAGGGCTACCGCCCCCAGCGCCAGCGCGGCTACGGCCAGCGCGGGGAGCCCGATCGCAGTCCCGCCCGCGACGATGAGCCCCGCCACCGCGGCGAGCGGGAGCGCGGCAAGCGGGCCGAGCGCCATCGCGACACCCGCGACCCGTCGATCGATCACGCGCGGCGCAGGCACCGTGACGGTGGTGAGGGTGCCGACGGCGAGGCGGATCCCGTCGCTGAGCCGGGTCACGAGGCGCGCCCCAATGCGGCGTTGGGTGCGTGGGATGCACCGAATGCCACATTGGGTGCGTCTAGCGCACCCAATGCCACATTGGGGCGATCCCCAGCGGAATGGATGCCGCGCCGATCCGCGGACCGAGTCCCGCGCCGGACGCCGGGCTCAACCTCAGCCAAAGCCCCGGCCCGGACTCCAGCCGGATCCGCGAGCCGAACCCCAGCCACAACCCCGGCCCGGACTCCAGCCGGATCCGCGAGCCGAACCCCAGCCACAACCCCGGCCCGAACCACAACCCCGCCCCCAGGCCAAGCCTCGAACCGACTCCGGCGCAAGGCCTGTCCTTCGCGCACCCCGGTCACCCGAGGTCCGCCAGCAAACCCATCTCCGCGATTACCGCGCGCGCCGCGCGCAGGGTCGGCACGGCTTGCACCGCCCCGCTGCCCTCGCCGAGGCGCAAACCCAGGTCGAGGATCGGCGTCAACCCCAGCGCCTTCAACGCAAACGCTTGCGCGGGCTCCGTCGAACGATGCCCGGCCAGCCACCACTGCTCAGCCCCGGGCGCGATGTCCCGGGCCACCAAGGCCGCCGTCGCCGAGAAGATTCCGTCCAGCACCACCGGGATTCCCCGGACGGCCGCTTCCACCAGGAAACCGGCCGTCGCGGCGAGGCAGGCGCTGCCGAGGGCGGTCAGGCGGTCGAAGGGGTCGGTCACGGGGCGTCGCGCCAGGGCAGCGGCGACGACAGCGGTCTTGCGTTCCAAGGCCTCCCCGGACACCCCGGTGCCGGTGCCCACCACCTCAGCTGCGGGAAGGCCCAGCGCAGAAGCCACGACCGCGGCGCAGACGGTCGTGTTGCCGATGCCCATGTCGCCGGGAATGAGAACGTCCGCAGTGGACTCCGAAGCAGCGATGGCCCGTCCCGCCTCAAACGCGGCAAGTGCCTCGCCGGGAGCCAACGCGTCCTCGACGTCGATGGCGCCCGAACCGCGGCGGATCTTGTGGGCGGTGACTTCGGCGGGAACGTCCGAGGCGTCCCAGTCGACCGCGATGTCCGCTACCCGCACCGAAGCCCCGACTTGTGCCGCGAGGACCGTTACCCCGCTTCGCCCGGCGAGGAACACGCGCACCATCGCCGCGGTGACCTCGCGGGGGTACGCCGACTGCGCCGACACCCCGTGGTCGCCGGCGAAGACGACCACGCGGACGTCGTCCAGCGGGCGCGGCGGGACCGCCCCGTGCGCGGCGCTCAGCCAGGCCGCGAGTTCTTCCAGCCGACCGAGCGAGCCGACCGGTTTGACCAGGCCGTCCAGGCGCTCCAAGGCGGCGGCGCGGGCGGCGGCGTCCGGGACGGGGATGGCGAAACTCGGCACGGCTGGCTCCTCACGGAAGGTCGAGCGCCCGCCCGGCGACGATGAGCGACACCCGGTCGCTGTCGGCGGACACCCGGTTGTTGAGTGCGCCCAGCACATCACGGAACAGCCGTCCGGACACCGTTGCGGGCACCACACCGCTGCCGACCTCGTTGCTGACCGCGACGATCGGCACCCGGGCCTGGCTCCACGCGGCGAGGAAATCCTCGAGCCGATCGTCCAGTCTGCGCTCCCAGCCCGTTTTGCCCGACCACGCGCCGACCTCGTCGAGGACCCGCGACAGCCAGGTGCCGAGACAGTCGATCAACAACGGGCTCGTCGCGTTGCGCAGCACGGTCGCCAGGTCGGTGGTCTCGACCGTCGTCCAGTGGCGCGGGCGGCGGGCCCGGTGCGCCTCGACCCGGGCGGCCCATTCCGGGTCCTCGGCCGACGGGGGCAGCCCGGGAGCGACGTACACGAGGTGGGGGTGGTGCGCGACGAGCCGCTCCGCGTGCCTCGACTTGCCCGAGCGGACCCCGCCGAGAACGAGCACCTTGCCGTCGTCGCGTCCGTACCGGCGGAGGGCCTGCGCCAGGGTTTCGAGAGACCCGGCGAGCCGGTGCGTCAGCTTGGTCATACCCGGCATTCTCTCCCTAGCGCTACGGTTCGCCACGTGCCACTCCGACAAGCCGTCACCGCGGCCGGGCTGATCGCCGGATACGCCGCCGACGCCTGCTTCGGCGACCCGCGCCGGGGACATCCGGTCGCGGCCTTCGGCACCGCCGCTGGCCAGCTGGAACGCTGGTGGTGGGCCGATTCCAAGCCGCGCGGGGCGGCGTACGCGGCGGTCTGCGCGGGATCGGCCGCCGGGCTCGGCATCCTCGCGGAGCGAGCCGCCCGGAACCGGCCAGGTGTCCGATTTGTCCTGACGGCGGCGGCGACGTGGGCCGTCCTGGGCGGCCGCGGGCTCGCTGCGGAGGGCCGCGAAATGGCGCGATTACTCGAATCGGGTGAATTGCCTGCCGCCCGGCAGCGGCTCAGCCACCTCTGCGCGCGCGACGCCACCGGTCTCGGCCCGGCCGAGCTGACCCGCGCGGCCACCGAATCGATCGCCGAGAACACCTCCGACGCGGTTGTCGCGCCGCTCCTGTGGGGCGCGGTCGCGGGCGTGCCGGGGCTGCTCGGGTACCGCGCGGTGAACACCCTCGACGCGATGGTCGGCTACCGCTCGCCGCGGCACCGCAACTTCGGCTGGTTCGCCGCGCGCACCGACGACTGGGCCAATCTGGTGCCTGCACGCGTCGGCGCGGTGCTGACCGCGGTGACCGCGCCGCTCGCCGGCGGCCACGCCCGGTCGGCTTGGCGGGCTTGGCGACGCGACGGGAGCGCGCATCCGAGCCCGAATGCGGGACAGGTCGAGGCGGCTTTCGCCGGGGCGCTGGACATCCGGCTCGGCGGGACGAACACGTATCACGGCGAGGTCGAGCGCCGGAGCACGCTGGGCGACGGTCGTCCGCCGGGGGCGAGCGATCTGCGCCGGGCGGTGCGGTTGTCGCGGCTGGTCGGGGCGGCGGCGCTGGCGGTCGCGGCCGGGATCGCGGTGACCAGGTCGCGGAGTGCGGGGCGGTTCACCGGACCGGCCGCTGCACGCATTACGGTGGCGGGATGAGCGGGCTGCTGATCGCCGGGACCACCTCCGACGCCGGGAAAAGCCTGGTCACCGCCGGAATCTGCCGCTGGTTCGCGCGGCGCGGCGTGCGGGTCGCGCCGTTCAAGGCGCAGAACATGTCGAACAACTCGATGGTCTGCGCGGACGGCGCGGAGATCGGCCGCGCGCAGTGGCTGCAGGCGCGGGCCGCGCGGGTGGAGCCGGAAGCGGCGATGAACCCGGTGCTGCTCAAGCCGGGCAGCGACCGGCGCAGTCACGTCATCGCGCTCGGCAAGCCGTACGGCACCCTCGAAGCCGGGGAGTACGCCACTGGCCGGGCCGGGCTCGCGGAGATCGCCTTCGAGGCGTTTTCCGAGCTGCAGCAACGGTTCGACCTCGTCGTCTGCGAGGGCGCAGGCAGCCCGGCGGAGATCAACCTGCGTTCCGGCGACTACGTCAACATGGGCCTGGCACGGCGGTTTTCGCTGCCGGTGCTGGTGGTCGGCGACATCGACCGCGGCGGGGTGCTGGCGGCGATGTACGGCACGCTCGCGTTGCTGTCGGCCGAGGACCAGGCGCTGGTCGCGGGCTGGCTGGTGAACAAATTCCGCGGTGACGTCGGGTTGCTGCAGCCGGGTCTGAACAGTCTGGAGAAGGTCACCGGGCGGCCGGTGCTCGGCGTGCTGCCGTGGCTGGACCGGGTGTGGATCGACTCCGAGGACGCCCTCGCCGCGGCCGGATGGCGGCACGAAGCCGCGCAACGCGGGTTGCGCGTCGCGGTGGTGCGGTTCCCGCGGGCGTCCAACGCGACCGACGTGGACGCGCTCGCGGCGGAGCCGGGCGTGACGGTGAGCCTGACCGCCGATCCGGACACCGTCGCCGCGGCGGACCTGGTCGTGCTGCCGGGATCGAGGGCCACTGTGGACGATCTGAAGTGGTTGCGCAGCAGGGGTTTGGCAGACGCAGTGACGGCGCGGGCCGCGGCGGGGCGTCCGGTGCTGGGGATCTGCGGCGGGTACCAGATGCTCGCGGAGTCCATTGAGGACGACGTCGAATCCGGGGCCGGTCTGGTGGACGGGCTTGGGCTCTTGCCGACGCGAGTGACGTTCGCGGGGGAGAAGGTGCTCGGCCGTCCGGTCGGCGAATGGCGCGGGCATCGTGTGGACGCGTACGAAATCCACCACGGCAGCGCCGGTCCGGCGGACGCGGAGTCGTTTTTGGACGGTTACCGCGTCGGTTCGGTCTGGGGCACGACGTGGCACGGCGCCTTGGAGAACGACGGATTCCGGCGCGCTTGGCTTGCCGAAGCGGCGGCGCAGGCGGGCATCGAATGGCGGGCGGCCGAGGGCGCGCCGGGGTTCGCGGACCTGCGCGAGGACATGCTGGACCGGCTGGCCGACGCGATCCAGTCCGAAGTGGACACCGGTATGCTGATGGCGCTGGCGGAGGCGGGCGCGCCGGGCGGGTTGCCGTTCGTGCCGCCGGGAGCTCCCTGACTGGACGGTTCAAGCGAGTCCGGCGTCGTGCACCAGAATCGCGACTTGCGTGCGGTTGGCGGCTTCGGTCTTGGCCATGATCCGTCCCAAGTGGACCTTCACGGTCGCCTCACTGAGCCCCAGCTCACGGGCGATCTCAGCGTTGCTCGAACCCTGCCCGACGGCCACAGCGACCTCGCGTTCGCGGGGTGTCAGGGGCTCGAGCCGGGCGCGGGCGGGCGTCGGCGTGGCGGCGGTGGCGAAGTGCGTCAGCAGTCGCCGGGTGATCGACGGCGACAGCATCGCCTCGCCGCTGCCCACCACGTGCATCGCCTTGATCAGCTCGCGCGGCGGTGTGTCTTTCAGCAGGAAACCCGTGGCACCGTGGCGAAGCGCCTCGTGCACGTACTCGTCCAGGTCGAACGTCGTCAGCACGACCACCGCGGGCGCGTCCGGTTCGGCGGTCACCAGGCGGGTCACCTCCAGGCCGTCGACCTCGGGCATCTGCACGTCGGTGAGCACGAGGTCGGGCCGGTGTTCGCGGACGAGCGCGAGCGCTTCGCGACCGTCGCCCGCTTCCGCGACCACCTCGATCCCCGGGTCGGACTCCAGGATCATCCGGATGCCGCTGCGCACGAGCACCTCGTCGTCGATCAGCAGGATTTTCAGCACGATTCCTCCGCTCGCAGCGGGAACGCGGCCCGCACCCGATAGCTGCCCGTGCCGTCCGGGCCGGCGCGGAGCGTTCCGCCGGTCAGCGTGACGCGTTCGCGCATGCCGATCACGCCGTAGCCCGCGCCCGGCAGCCCGGACGAATCGGCGAGCGGGTTGGCCACTTCGACCACCAGGTCGTTGTCGGATGTGGACAGTCGCACGTCGATGGTCGTTCCCGGCGCGTGTTTCGCCGCGTTCGTGAGCGCTTCCTGCACGATCCGGTACGCCGCGCGCCCGATCGGGTCGGGCACGTCCGGCATCGGCTCCGGCAGGCTGGCGCGCACCTGCGCACCGGCGGTGGCGAGGTCGTCGGCGAGCTGGCGGACCCCGCCCAGCGTCGGATCCGGCAGCGAACGCGGTTCCGGACCGTCGTCGCGAAGCACCTTCAGGATGTCGCGCAATTCGTTGAGCGCGGCGGAACTCGATTCGCGGATCACCTCGGCGAGCTGCGCGGTCTCGTCGTCCTTGGCCCGCACCGAAAGCGCGCCCGCCTGCAGCGCGACGATGCTGACCCGGTGCGCGACGACGTCGTGCATCTCGCGCGCGATCCGCCGCCGCTCGGCCGTCACAGCCCGCTCGCCGAGCAGGTCGCGCTCGCGTTCGGCCTGCTCCGCGCGGTCGCGCAGGGCCGCGAGCAAGGCCGCGCGCTGGTGCATCCACAGCCCGGCCAGCGTCGGGACGACGACCTCCATGACGAGGGCGAGCCCGAACGTCTTCCAGTCCGGCAGGTTCGCCGGCCGGACGAACGACACGAGCAGCCCGGTTTCCGCGAGCACGGCGACCGCGGTCGGCCAGCGGAGCCCGCGCAGCGAGGCGACCGTGTAAAGAGTGACGGAGGTGCCCCACAACGGCGGCGTGGCCAGCGCGACGCCGACCGAGACCAGCATCGCGGGCAACGGGAACCGGCGGCGCAGGAGCACGGCCAGGAACATCACCGCGACCGCGACCGGCCAGAACCACGGATGGTCCGCGTCCGGCAGGTCGCCGGCCAGCGTCAGGCCTAGCACGGCGAGCGCCACGGCCAGGTCGATCAGGTGGTTGCGCACCCCGCCACCGTAAGCCCTGCACGAAATTCCCCCACTGGGCGTCTTCGAGGGAAACCGGGGTTCGGCGGCCGCTCCGGTTGCCGAAGGGTTTTCCCCGGGTATTCTGCCGAGCGTCGCGATCAAACCCAGCCCGGGAGTGCGGATCATGTCCTACGCCGTCGATTTCACCGCCGTGTCGACTGTCGGCCTGGAGTCTTCCCCGGTCGCGGACGCGCTCGCCGGGCTGCGGGCGAACGAGGCGCGCTACTTCAAGAACAAGTACGACCACGTCTTCACCGTCGAGCCCGCGGCCGAGGTCCCGGAGATCATCGACCGGGTGCACCGGATCCTCAAGGAAGAACGCGATCTCGTCATCGCCTCGCGGCCGCTCGAGGCGACCGAATTCGAGGTCGACGGCATCCGGATGTCTTACGTGTTCTACGAGAGCGGCCTGTCGATCAACGTCATGTACACCCTCGAAGAGGGCGGCAAGCGGGCCGTCGGGTTCAAGCTTTCCGACGGGATGGACGTCCCGGAGGAACTCGCCGACAAGTTCAAGTTCGCGCGCCAGAAGTCGAAGCTCGCCGGGACGATCCGCGGGTCCTACTTCGTCATCAAGAACGCGTACTGACCCGCAGCGCGGCGCTGCGCAGGCACAGCAGCAGCGGCAGGGAACTGTCGTCGCGCAGCCGGGGCGGCAAGGCGTTCGCTTCGGCCACCGGTACCCCGTCGGCCAGTTCCTGGCCCAGCGCGGCCAGATCGATTTCCAGGACGGTGACTCCGGCGCTGTAAAGCCGTTCCGCGCCCTTCGTGCGGCGGCTGGTCAGTTCAGTGCTGTCGACGGACAGCCGGGTCACGCCGAAGAACTCCGGTTTCGCGCCGCGTTCGAGCCAGCGTGCGAAGCCGGTCAGCCGCGTCTCGGAAATCTCGTTGGGGCGGACGGCCGCCTCTTCGCACAGTTCGCGTTCCATTCCCGCACACACCGCGGTGTGCAGGGTCCGGCGGGTTCCTCCTTGCGGGGTAAGGAGATCCCGCGGTTCCAGGCTGCCGCTTCCGGACGGGGCGAGCAGAAGCCCGCTGGCCGAGTTGCGGGCCGACTGGCGGACCACGACGAGCAGGCCGTCCGAGGTGAACGCGATCGTGGACACGCCGACGAGGTCGGCGAGCGTGCTCGCGCCGAGGGTTCGCAGCGCGCCGGACGAGTCGGTCAATTCCTCGTTGCGCAGGTCGTACTCGTGGCCGTCGGCGGAGTTCGTGATGCGCAGCGACGCCAGTTCGTTCGAGCAGACCGCGTCGAAGAACCGGGCGCGATGCAGGACGATCGGCGCCGGCCGCGCCCCCGCGACCGGCAGCGGTTCGCCGCGCATGCCGACGATCGGGCCGTTGAACAGCAACCGGCCGCGAGCCCGCAACGGCAGCACGTGCGGTGCGGTGGCCTTCAGCTTCGCGGGCAGCCGGTAGGGGTCCTCGGCGACGGTGATGCTGAAGGTGGTTTCGGCGAGCGCCGCGTCGATGGCGTCGCTGACCAATGCGGTGCCGCGGGAGGGAACCGCCAGGTACTGCGCGTCGGGATAGGCCTGCGGCGGCGGGGTGTCGGCGATCGGGAACGGCGCGACGATCGCGGTGAACTCGTAACCGGCCCACCGTTTCCGCAGCAGGCGGATGTCCCGCACGAGGGTCAGCAGGCCGAGCAGGAGCGCGACGATCGACACGACGACTCCGAACGCGCTCGGCAGGATCGTGACGGCGCCGAGCACGACCCCGAGCGCGGACACGGCGACCGGCCATTCCCCGGCTCCGACGAAGACGAGATAGTCGGCCGTGGCCCGGGCCCGGCGGGTCAGTTTTCCCATCGCCGCACTGTTTAGCACGGATCGGGCCGCCGGGTCACCGAGTCGGGTGAAGTGTTACCGCGAGATCGTGCAGCAGAGGTGGTGGCCTGCTGCGGTGGTCCGGCGGGTAAGGGAGGTCGGCGCCGCGACGAAGTAGTCAAACCCGTTGCGCCGCAAAGAAAACTTCTCACCGAGTGCTGATCATTCGCCCAGCGCGCCACGAAACTCGCGCAACCCCTCGATCAGCGCCAGAATCGACGGCCGGGCGTAGTGGTCCCGCCGCCATCCGGCGTACAGCGGCACCGTCAGCATCCCGTCGGCGGTTTCGATCGGGATGGAGCGCAGGCCGAATCGGACCAGATCGGTCACCAGGCACACCTCGCCGCGGCCGGCGGCGCGGGCCTGGGCGACGCTGGGGGAGCCGGTTTCGTTCAGCTCGGCCGGGATGAGTCCGGCGCGGTGGAACGCCTCGTCCACGACCAGGCGCGCGGCGTTGCTGCGGTTCATCACCAGCAACGGTTCGGTGGCCAGTTCGGCCAGCGGGATGGACTCCGCGTCGTACCAGCGGTGGCCGGGCCGGACCTGTGCGCTGACCAGGACCCGGCCCAGCGCCGCGGTTTCCAGCTGCGCGGGCGGCGGGGACGTCGAGATGCCGAGGTCGGCGCTGCTGTGCAGGAGCCGGTCGAAAACCTGGTCCGGCGGGACCGGGAACGCGTCTCGCAGCACCGGTCCGGCCTTGCCGGTGGCCATGAACGGCGCCAGCAGGCTGTCCACTGTGCTCGGCGGCGCGACGAGCGTCAGCGGGGTGTCCTCGGTGCGGCCGATCGCCGCCATCACCGCGCTGGCCTCCTCCGCGCGGCGCACGAGGTCCTGGGCGATCGGCACGAACCGGGTGCCTGCCGCGCTGAGGGTGAGCGAGCCCGGCGACCGCGAGAACAACGCCACCCCGAGTTCGGTTTCCAGCGCGCGAAGCTGCCGCGACAGCGACGGTTGCGCGACCCGGACGGCACGCGCCGCGGCGGTGACCGAGCCTTCCCGCACGACGGCCAGGAAATAACGCACCACACGCAGTTCCACGCCTATGCCTCCGAGGTATCGGAATGGGTCCGGACAGGTATTGGACAGCATAGGTCGCGGGACGAAGACTCTGGGGAACACCGCCGCCAGGGAGTTGCCCGTGAACCACGAAACCGCCACCGGCCGCCGGGCCGCGCTCGCCTCCTTCGCCGGGACGGCGATCGAGTGGTACGACTTCTACCTGTACGGGACCGCGTCCGCGCTGGTCTTCGGGAAGCTGTTCTTCCCCGAGTTGAACCCGGCGACCGGCGTGCTCGCCGCGTTCGGCACGTTCTGGGTCGGCTTTCTCGCCCGGCCGCTGGGCGGGATCGTGTTCGGGCACCTCGGCGACCGGGTCGGGCGCAAGAACACGCTGGTCGTCACGCTGCTGCTGATGGGGTTCGCGACCTTCGCGGTCGGGCTGCTGCCGACGTACGCCAAGATCGGCATCGCCGCGCCGTTGCTGCTCGTCGCACTGCGCGCGGTGCAGGGCGTCGCGGTCGGCGGGGAGTGGGGCGGCGCGGTCGTGCTCGCCGCCGAGAACGCGCCTGCCGGACGCGGATCGTACTTCGCGATGTTCGCGCAGCAGGGCTCGCCCGCCGGGTCGATTCTGTCCACAGTGGTCTTTCTCGCCGTGAGCGCGTTGCCGGACGAGCAGTTCCTGACCTGGGGCTGGCGGGTGCCGTTCCTGCTGTCCGGGGTGCTGGTCGCGCTGGGCCTGCTGATCCGGCTGAAGGTCGAGGAACCGGCGGAGTTCGTGCGGGCCAAGGCGAAAGCCGCCGTCGCGAAGGTGCCGCTGGTCGAGGTCTTGCGGACTGCGTGGCGGACCGTGCTGCTCGGCATCGGCGCGAGCATCATGGGCATCGCCGCCGCGTACTTCAGCAACACGTTCGTCCTCGCCTGGTCCACGAACGAGCTCGGCATCGGCCGCCAGACCATGCTGTACGTGCTGCTCGGCGCGTCCGTGGTGCAGTTCTGCTGGCAGCCGGTCGCGGCGCGGCTGGCCGAACGCGTCGGCGAAACGCGCTTCATGGCGGTTTCGCTGGGCTGCAACATCGTGGTGACCGTGCCGATGTACCTGCTGATCGCGTCCGGCAATCCGGGACTGGCGTTTGTCGGGATCGCGGTCGCGACCGTGTGCGGCTCCGGCTACTACGCGGTGCTCGCCGGATTCCTCACCCGCGGCTTCCCGATTCACCTGCGGTACACCGGAATCTCCCTGTCCTATCAGCTGTGCAGCACCATCTTCGGCGGCACCACGCCGTTCATCGCGCAGGCGCTGCTCAACGCGACGCACGGTGCGATCTGGCCCGTCGTCATCTACCACGTCGTGCTGCTGACGCTGACCCTCACCTGCGTCCTGGCGCTAGCCCGCCGGACCGCGGCCGTCGCCGACTCCGCAAAAACCCTGACCCGACAAGGATGAGCTCAGTGCGTCTCGATGCGCTATTCCACAATGGACGTTTCACCACGCTGGACCGGGACCGTCCACAAGCGACCGCGCTCGGTGTGATCGGCGGCCGGATCGTCGGATTCGACGACGAGGTCCGCGGTCTCGCTGCGGACACGGTGGTCGACCTCGGCGGCGCGCCGGTCGTCCCCGGCCTCAACGACGCGCACCAGCACTTGAGCATGCGCGGCAAGCTGATCCGCGGGCTGGACGTCTCCGCCGAAGCCGCGCCGACGCTCGACGCGCTCTACCAGGCCGTGGCGGAGCGAGCCGCGACGCTGCCCGCCGACGCCTGGGTCACCGGCGCGGGCTACGACCAGAACAAGATCGGCGCGCACCCTACCGCCGAAGCCCTGCACCGCGCCGCCGGAGGACGGCCGGTCTGGCTCACGCACACGTCGCGGCACATGGCCGTGGCGAGCACCGAAGCCTTTGCCCTGGCCGGATATCCGGACCGGCTGGGTGTGCCGGACGTTCCCGGCGGCTCCGTGGTGCGCGACGAGGACGGCCGCGCCACCGGCTTGCTGCAGGAACGCGCGACCGTCCTGGTCGACCGCCTGCTGCGTCCCGAAGCGACCGAAGAGGTCATCGCCAACATCGCCGCGGGTGCGCACGCCGCCCTCAAAGACGGCCTGACCAGCGTCACCGAGCCCGGTATCGGCACCGTCGACGGCATCGGCCATGGCCGCGCCGACTTCGATTCCTTCCAGCGCACCCGCGAACGCGGGCTGCTGGGCGTGCGGATGACGGTGATGCCCTACATCACCGCCCTGCGCGACTGCGGCCCGTTCGAACCCGGTGGCGAGTGGTTCGGGCTCGACCTCGGCGTGCGCACCGGCGCCGGCGACGACCGGCTGCGCATCGGCCCGGTCAAAATCCTCTCCGACGGCTCGCTGATCGGCCGGTCCGCCGCGATGTGCTGCGACTACGAGGACGCCCCCGGCAACCAGGGGCTGATGCTGTTCGAGCCAGACGAGCTTCGTCGCTACATCCTCGAGGCGCACCGATGCCACTGGCAGATCGCCACGCACGCGATCGGCGACGCGGCTCTCGGAGCGGTCCTGGATGCGTATGAGGAAGCTCAGCAGAAGTATCCGCGCGAGGACGTCCGGCACCGCATCGAACACTGCGCGGTCGCCGACGATGCCGCTGTCGCCCGGATCGCGGAGCTGGGCGTGATTCCCGTGCCACAGGGCCGGTTCCTGTCCGAGATCGGCGACGGACTGCTCGCCGCGCTCGGCCCGGAACGCAGTCGGCTGGCGTATCGGATGCGGAGTTTCCTCGACGCCGGTGTGGTTCTGCCGGGCAGCACGGACGCTCCGGTGGTCGCGGCGTCGCCGTTGCTGAGCATCCACGACATGGTCAACCGCCGGACTGCGGCTGGGCAGCCGATCGGGCTGGAGGAAGCGGTGACCGCCGAAGAAGCGCTGCGTGCGTACACGGTGGGTTCGGCGTATGCGGTGCATGAGGAGAAGGTCAAGGGCACGTTGAGCCGGGGGAAGCTGGCTGACTTCACGGTGTTGAGCGACGATCTGCTGACGGTCGCCCCAGCGAAGATCGGCGAGATCACCGTCGGCGCAACGGTCGTGGGCGGCGAGGTCGCGTACGACGACGGGGCCGCGCATTAAAAAGGACGGGTGCGACGCCGTTGTCGCACCCGTCCGACAGCCGGGGCCAGCGCGGCGGCAGTGACGCGTCAACCCCGAAACTGAATGGGGCTCAGCGCGGCGACGCTGCCGCGCTTGGCCCCGAGTCTGAACGGAGCAGGCGCGGCGACGTTGACGCGCCTTGCTCCGAGTCCTCAGGAGATCGGCCGGTCCGTCGGCGCGATCGGGGCCGGGAGCACGCCCCGGCCGGTCAGGAAGGCGTCCACGCCGGCCGCGCACGAGCGGCCCTCCGCGATCGCCCACACGATCAGCGACTGCCCGCGGCCCATGTCGCCCGCCACGAACACGTTGTCCACAGTGGTCTTGAAGTCCTTGTCCCGCACGACGTTGCCGCGCTGGTCCAGCTCCACGCCCAAGTCGGTCAGCAGGCCCTCGCGCTGCGGGCCGAGGAAGCCCATCGCCAGCAGCACCAGCTGCGCGGGCAACTCGGTCTCGGTGCCCTCGACCGGGATGAACTTGCCGCCCTCGTTGCGCACCTCGACCAGCTTCAGCGCACGCACCCGGCCGTTCTCGTCGGCCAGGAACTCCTGCGTGTTGACCGAGTACAGCCGCTCGCCGCCCTCCTCGTGGGCGGACGTGACGCGGTAGATCATCGGGTACGTCGGCCACGGGTGCGCGTCCGAACGCGACTCCGGCGGCTTCGGCATGATCTCCAGCTGGGTCACCGACTTCGCGCCCTGCCGGTGCGACGTGCCGACGCAGTCCGCGCCGGTGTCGCCGCCGCCGATGACCACGACGTCGAGGCCCTTGGCCGAGTACGGCGACTCCTCGAGCTCGCCCGCCGCGACCCGGTTGGCCGGCGGCAGGAACTCCATCGCCTGGTAGATGCCCTCGGCCGAACGGCCCTCGATCGGCAGGTCGCGCCACGCCGTCGCGCCGCCCGCCAGCACCACCGCGTCGTGGTTCTCCCGAAGCTCCTCGACCGTGACGTCCACGCCGACGTTCACCGACGTCCGGAATTCCGTGCCCTCGGCGCGCATCTGGTCGAGGCGGCGGTCGAGGCGGAACTTCTCCATCTTGAACTCGGGAATGCCGTACCGCAGCAGCCCGCCGATCTTGTCCGCGCGCTCGTAGACCACGACGGTGTGGCCCGCGCGGGTCAGCTGCTGCGCCGCGGCCAGCCCGGACGGGCCGGACCCGACGACGGCGACCTTCTTGCCCGTCTTGGCGACCGGGACCTGCGGCGTGACCCAGCCTTCCTCGAAGGCCCGGTCGATGATCGAGATCTCGACCCGCTTGATCGACACCGGGTCGTCGTTGATGCCGAGCACGCACGCGGTTTCGCACGGCGCCGGGCACAGCGTGCCGGTGAACTCCGGGAAGTTGTTCGTGGCGTGCAGCCGGTCCGCCGCCTGCTGCCAGTCCTCCCGCCACACCAGCGTGTTCCACTCCGGGATCAGGTTCCCGAGCGGACAGCCCTGGTGACAGAACGGGATCCCGCAGTCCATGCAGCGCCCGGCCTGCTTCTCCAGCTTGGTCGTCGCGAAGTCCTCGTAGACCTCGCGCCAGTCCATCAGCCGCAGGTCCACCGGACGCCGCTTCGGTTCCTCGCGCGTGGTGGTCAGAAAGCCCTTGGGGTCAGCCATGTGCGGCCTCCATGATCGCCTCGTTCACGTCCCGCCCGTCGCGTTCGGCCGCCACCTGGGCGGCGAGCACGCGCTTGTAGTCCTTCGGCATGACCTTGCCGAACCGGTCGACCGCACTGTCCCAGTCCGCCAGCAAGGCCCGCGCGACGGCGGATTCCGTTTCGTTGTAGTGCTTTTCGATGGTTTCGCGGAGGAAGTCCACGTCCGCGGTGTCCAGCGGGTCGATGTCGACCATCTCCGGGTTGACCCGGTGCGCCGGCAGGTCAAGCACGTACGCGACGCCGCCGGACATGCCTGCCGCGAAGTTGCGGCCGACCTTGCCAAGCACGACCATCCGGCCGCCGGTCATGTACTCGCCGCCGTGGTCGCCCACGCCCTCGACGACCGCCAGCGCGCCCGAGTTGCGCACGCAGAACCGCTCGCCGACCTGGCCGCGGATGAAGATCTCGCCGCTCGTGGCCCCGTACGCGATCACGTTGCCCGCGATGATGTGGTCCTCCGCGACGATCGGCGATTCCTTCGGCGGCCGCACGACGATCCGCCCGCCGGAGAGGCCCTTGCCGACGTAGTCGTTGCCGTCGCCGTAGAGCCGCAGCGTGATGCCCTTCGGAATGAACGCGCCGAACGACTGGCCCGCGGTGCCGGTGAAGGTGACGTCGATGGTGTCGTCGGGAAGGCCTTCGCCGCCCCACTTCTTGGTCAGCTCGGACCCGAGCATGGTGCCGACGGTGCGGTTCACGTTGCGCACCGGCAGTTCCAGCCGCACCTTGTCGCCCGCCGCCAGCGCGCCCTCGGCGAGCTGGATCAGCGTGTTGTCGAGCGCCTTGTCCAGCCCGTGGTCCTGCTTGACGGTCTGGTGCCGCACCGCGCGCGGCGGCAGCTCGGGCACGTGGAAGATCGGCGACAGGTCGAGCCCGGCGGCCTTCCAGTGGTCGACCGCCTTGCGCTTGTCGAGCAGCTCGGCGTGGCCCACGGCCTCCTCGACGGACCGGAAACCCAGCTCCGCCAGGTACTCCCGGACCTCCTGGGCGATGAACTCGAAGAAGTTCACCACGTACTCCGCCTTGCCGCTGAACTTCTCGCGCAGCTTCGGGTTCTGCGTCGCGACGCCCACCGGACAGGTGTCGAGGTGACAGACGCGCATCATGATGCAGCCCGACACCACCAGCGGCGCGGTCGCGAAACCGAACTCCTCGGCGCCGAGCAGCATCGCGATCATGACGTCGCGGCCGGTCTTGAGCTGGCCGTCGGTCTGCACCACGATCCGGTCGCGCAGCCGGTTGGCCAGCAGCGTCTGCTGCGTTTCGGCCAGGCCCAGCTCCCACGGTCCGCCCGCGTGCTTGATCGAGGACAGCGGCGAGGCGCCGGTGCCGCCGTCGTGGCCCGAGATCAGCACGACGTCCGCGTGCGCCTTGGACACACCCGCCGCGACCGTGCCGACGCCGACCTCGGAGACCAGCTTCACGTGGATGCGCGCGTCCGGGTTGGCGTTCTTGAGGTCGTGGATCAGCTGCGCCAGGTCCTCAATGGAATAGATGTCGTGGTGCGGCGGCGGGGAAATCAGCCCGACGCCCGGCGTGGAGTGCCGCGTCTTCGCGATCCACGGGTACACCTTGCCGCCGGGCAGCTGCCCGCCCTCGCCGGGCTTCGCGCCCTGCGCCATCTTGATCTGGATGTCGTCGGAGTTCACCAGGTACTCGCTGGTGACGCCGAACCGGCCGCTCGCGACCTGCTTGACCGCGGAGCGGCGCTCCGGGTCGTACAGCCGCTCCGGGTCCTCGCCGCCCTCGCCGGTGTTCGACTTGCCGCCGAGGCGGTTCATCGCGATCGCCAGCGTCTGGTGCATTTCCATCGAGATCGAGCCGTACGAGATGGCCCCGGTGGCGAACCGCTTCACGATCTCCGAAACCGGCTCGACCTCCTCGATCGGCACCGGCGTGCGGTCGCCGAACTTGAAGTCGAACAGCCCGCGCAGCGTCAGCAGCTTCTCGGCCTGGTCGTTGACCGCCTTCGTGTACTCCTTGAAGATGTCGTACTTCCCGGACCGCGTGGAGTGCTGCAGCTTGAACACCGTCTGCGGGTTGAACAGGTGCGGTTCGCCTTCGCGCCGCCACTGGTAGTCCGCGCCGGTTTCCAGCTCGCGGTGGCTGGCCCGGACGCCGTCGACCGGGAAGGCCCGCACGTGGCGCTGCGAAACCTCCTCGGCGAGCGTGTCGAAGCCGACGCCGCCGAGCCGGGAAGTGGTTCCGGTGAAACAGGTGTCGATCACCTCGGCGCCGAGGCCGACCGCCTCGAAGATCTGCGCGCCGGTGTAGGAGGCCACAGTGGACACGCCCATCTTGGACATGGTCTTGCGGACACCCTTGCCGAGCGCCTTGATCAGGTTCGTGGTGGCCTGCTTGGGAGTCACGCCCGGGATGAGGCCCCGGTGCGCCATCTCCTCGACCGTCGCCATCGCCAGGTACGGGTTCACCGCGGCCACGCCGTAGCCGACGAGCAGCGCGATGTGGTGCACCTCGCGCGCGTCGCCCGCCTCGACGATGAGGCCGACCTGCGTGCGCGTCTTCTCCCGCACCAGGTGGTGGTGCACCGCGCCGGTGAGCAGCAGCGACGGGATCGGCGCGTGGTCGGCGTCGACCCCGCGGTCGGATAGCACGATCAGCCGCGCGCCGTCCTCGATAGCCTCGGACACCTCGGCGCGGATCTCGTCGAGCCGCTGCACCAGGGCGTCCCCGCCGCCGTTGACCTTGTACCGGCCCATGACGGTGACCGCCTGGAACTCCGGCAGGTCGCCGTCGTCGTTGACGTGCACCAGCTTCGCGAGCTGGTCGTTGTCCAGCACCGGGAACGGCAGCACGATCCGGCGGCAGGACGACGCGTCCGCGGCCAGCAGGTTCGGCTCCGCGCCGATCTGCGTGCCGAGCGCGGTCACCAGCTCCTCGCGGATCGCGTCCAGCGGCGGGTTGGTCACCTGGGCGAAAAGCTGGATGAAGTAGTCGAACAACGGGCGCGAACCGGACGAAAGGGACGCCAGGGGCGAATCGTTGCCCATCGACCCGATCGGCTCCGCGCCGGTGCGGGCCATCGGCTCGAGGATGGTTTCCAGCTCTTCCTCGGTGTAGCCGAACGCCTGCTGGCGGCGCACGAGCGCGGCGTGCAGCGGGACCTCGCGGTCGCGTTCGGGCAGCTGCTCCAGGCGCAGCAGCCCGGCGTCGACCCATTCGTCGTACGGGTGCTCGGAAGCGAGCTGGCCCTTGATCTCCTCGTCCTCGACGATCCGGCCCGCGACGGTGTCCACGAGGAACATCCGGCCCGGCTCCAGCCGTCCCTTGCGGACGATCTTCGCCTGGTCCAGCTCCAGCACGCCGACCTCGCTGGCGAGCACCACGAGCCCGTCGTCGGTGACCCAGTAGCGGCCCGGGCGCAGGCCGTTGCGGTCCAGCACCGCGCCGATCTGCGCGCCGTCGGTGAACGCCACCAGCGCCGGCCCGTCCCACGGCTCCATGAGCGTGGAGTGGAACTCGTAGAAGGCGCGGCGCGCGGGGTCCATTTCCTGATGGTTCTCCCAGGCCTCCGGGATCATCATCAGCACCGAGTGCGGCAGCGACCGGCCGCCGAGGTGGAGCAGCTCCAGCACCTCGTCGAAGGAGGCCGAGTCGCTCGCGCCGCGCGTGATGACCGGGTAGATCCGCTTGAGGTCGCCCGGGATCAGGTCCGTCTCGAGCAGCGCCTCGCGGGCGTCCATCCAGTTGCGGTTGCCCTTGAGAGTGTTGATCTCGCCGTTGTGCGCCACGTAGCGGTACGGGTGCGCGAGCGGCCACGACGGGAAAGTGTTGGTGGAGAAGCGGGAGTGCACCAGGCCGATGGCGCTCGTCACGCGCTCGTCGGTGAGGTCGAGGAAGAACTTCTCGACCTGCGGCTCGGTCAGCATTCCCTTGTAGACGATCGTGCGCGAAGACAGCGACGGGAAGTAAACGTCGTCTTCGACCAGCTCGTGCTCGGCGCGCTTGCGCACGCAGAAGGCGGCGCGCTCGAGGGTGAGGCCGTCGAGGTTGTCCTTGTGCCCGGCCAGGAACAGCTGGGTGAAGTGCGGCATGGTCTGCGCGGCGGTCGGGCCGCAGTGCGCGGTGTCGACCGGCAGCTCGCGCCAGCCCACCACGCGCATGTCCTCCTCGGCGGCGATCCGCTCGATGGTGGTCATGGCGCGGCCGCGGCGCTTTTCGTCCTGCGGCAGGAACGCGGTGCCGACGGCGTAGCTGCCCTCTGGCGGCAGCTCGAACCCGGCGACCTCGCGGTAGAACGCGTCCGGCACCTGGATGAGCAGGCCCGCGCCGTCCCCGGTGTCCGGTTCCGCCCCGCGTGCCCCGCGATGTTCCAGATTTTTCAGCGCGACAAGGGCTTTCGCCACGATCTGATGGTCTCGGCGACCGGTCAGGTCCGCGACGAACGCCACCCCGCAGGCATCGTGCTCGTAGGCGGGGTCGTACAGGCCGTCGGTGGCCGGGGTGCTCGAACGGTGGGTCACGGCTGGCCGCCTCCCAAGGCGTTGGCGCGGGTTCTTTCACTCCGAAAGGGGGTTCATCACTGAACCGGTTAACGAAGTGGTCCGAAACCGCGATGGTCAGTCGAGAAGGGAAACCATCCGGTGCCTCCGCTGTCGCGAGGCGCGGCACTGCGTCGCGATGCGTGGCTGACCGCGGCCGGTCGACGACCGGGCCGGGTGCCGGATGGTTTGTCACCGCACGGCGATGGGCGGCGGAAAAAGTTCTGCACGTCGCTGTACAGGCACACGCGCCGGGGTCGGTCAGCCTGTGTGGTGGGGGCCAGCCGGGGCGCGTGGTGGTGACTCCCGGGTTCGCCGGGTCTTATGACGATAGTGTGAATTCGCTGTGATCGACATACGTCATCGCGCTCTCGTGGGAAAGGCCACGCATACGTTGACGCCCTCCGGGGTACTCCCATATGTCGGGCCGTCTCTCCCGCCACGCGGTCAGCGAAGCCGCTGACCTGCGTAAACCTGTCTGCCTGCCGGGTGTCAACCCCGCGTTCGATGCTGGTTGACTGGGGGTCATGAGGGGGAGCGCCGATGACTGATCGTTATCTGTCCGTGGCAGTGGCCGGGCTGCACGAGATCGAAATACGGCGTTCACGGTTCCTGTGCGCGCTCGCTCCGGTGGGCGACGAAGCGGCCGCGCGGGAGATCATTTCGGCCCGCCGGCGCGCGGAGCCCGCGGCGCGGCACCACTGTCACGCGTTCGTCCTCGGCCCGGACGGCCGTACTCAGCGCTCCAGCGACGACGGCGAGCCCGCCGGGACGGCCGGGGTGCCGATGCTGGAGGTCTTGCGCCGCCGCGAGGTCACCGACACGGTCGCGGTGGTGTCGCGGCATTTCGGCGGAGTGCTGCTCGGCGCGGGCGGGTTGATCCGCGCGTACGGGCAAGCGGTGTCGGACGCGCTCGACGCGGTAGGCCTGGTGGAGTACCGGCGATTGCGGCTGTTCGACGTAACGATGGACTACACCCGTGCGGGCCGCTTCGAAAACGATCTCCGCGCGTCGCCGTACGTGCTGCACGGGACACGCTTCGAAGCGGCGGCGCACTTCGAGGTCGGGCTCGCTCCCGGCGAGGAAGACCGGTTCAGCGGCTGGCTCGCCGACCTCACCGGCGGCGAGGCTGTCGCGGCCGAGCTGGGGGAGGAGTGGGTGCGCGGGTAGCCCCGGCTCAGGCCCCGAAGATCAAGCTGCGACCGGCTTTCCGTCCAGCGCCCGCACCCCGGCCTCGGTGAGCGCCGCGCGCACCCGCGCGCCGCACGCTCCGTCCTCGGCGGGTTCGATCAGGCCCTTGCGGACGAGGTCGCGGACCGTGCCCTGGTCGCAGAGGCTCAGCCCGTCGACGAACAGGTCCGGTTCACAGCTGCAGCTGATTTCCGCGTGCCCCTCGGCGACGGCACGCAAGGTTGCCCGCTCCCGATGGTTCAACTCGGCAGTCACGGCGGTTCCTCCTTCTGTCCCGGCCCCTGGTGTACCCCGGGAACGGTTCCAGTGTCCGTCGCGATTGCCGGGTTGTCGCGTATTTCACTCCTTTTTACGGGGGTATGTCGCGGGGTAGTCCGGGGGTACCCCTCATACGCCCCACCATGCGTCGGCGAGGGAGACGAAAGTAGGTTCTCGCGGCGCCGGGAGCACGTCGAGGTACCAGCGAAAGTCGCTGTACACGTGCAGAAGCGTGTACGCGAGGCAACGGCGGGAGAAGTCCGGGCCGAGCTCTGCCGGATGGTAACCGTAAGCGAGCAGAAGACTCCGCAGAAATGCCGAGTCGCCGCTCGAAACGAACAAGCCGACCGCCGCGAACTCGTATTCCGGCGCGCCGCGCATCGCGGGTTCGAAATCGAACAGGCCGGACAGCTGCCAGCCATCCCCTTCGCGGGTGACCATCAGATGGTCGCGCATGACTTCGGTGTGCAACGGCACGGTTTCCGGCGTGCCCAGGTCGACCGCGTCGACGAAGTCCGGGAGCTGGGCCAGCCAGTGTTCGTCCAATGTGGTCTTGCGGTGGTGGTCGACCAGTTTTTCGCGTTGCCCGGCAAGGAACGCGGCCCAGTCCGGGGGAGCGAGCACGGACAACGCCGGGTCGTTCACCGAGTGCAAGGTGGACAGGGCTTCGCCGATCTTCGGGGCGAGCGCGAGTTTGTCCGCAGTGGACAGTTCGGGCCAGACCTGCTTGAGCGGGCGCCCGCGCAGCCGTTCCATCACGACGTAACCCCAGCCGTCGCGGAGTCCGGCGTGCACGACGCCCGGGGTCGGGACGGGGAGCTTGCCGTGCAGGACTTCCAGCATGGTGCGCTCGGTGGTCAGCTCGTCCAGGTGCACCGGCGGAAAGAGCTTCAGGACGAGCTGGTCGCCGACGGCGTACACCGGCAGGGAACCGTCCTCGAAGGGCACGGGTTCGCCGGGCTCGCCGAGCGTCCGGAGCAGGTCGCGTACCGCGGGCAGGAGCGCTTCGCGGGTCAGCTGGTCGGGCTCGGTGGCGGACGGGAACATACGCCGACGGTATCGGCGCGCCATCCGCCGCTGTAGCGAATTACTTACTGCGTTCGAGCAGGGTGCGCACGGCCGGGCCGATGAGCCGCTCGACCTCGTGGGCGGGCGCGGTGGCGAGCGGGTCCTTGCGGGTGATCGAGCGGACCAGCCCGATGCCGAGCAGCCAGGCCATCGCGAGGTCGGCGCGGAGTTCGGCGTCCGGCGCGTCGGTGAGTCCGGACAGCGCGCGGGTGTACTCGGCGTCGAGCTGCGCGCGCAGCGCTTCGTCGGCGCGGTCGGTGCCGGAGGACCGCAGGTAGGTCTCGATCGAGCGGGACGCCGAGTCGTCGCGTTCGAGCAGGCTCCGCAGCGCCGCGGTGAACAGCCGTTCGGGCGGGGTCGTCTCGACCTGGGCCAGGCCGCCGCGCGCCATCACGTGCTCGAACAACGCGTCCTTGCTGCCGAAGTACCGGAACAGCAACGCCTGGTTGACGCCCGCGCGGTGCGCGATGTCGCGCACCGTCGTGCGGTCGAAGCCGCGGTCGGCGAACAGTTCGGCCGCGGCGTCCAGCAGCGCGGCCTTGGTCGCCGTCGCGTCGCGTTTGCGCGAAGGCTGGTCCGCGGCCATCGGTTCCCCCTGGTGTGCGCTGGTGTGCGCGACGAGGTTAACCCGAGTGGCCGCGGATCGGCCGGACGAACTACGCGGACCAGGCGACAAGCAGCTCCTCAGGACCGTAGACGAGCGTGTTGTGCTTGTAGGCCAAAGCTTCCTTCGGCACGGCGAGTCGCAGGTCGGGCACGCGGCGGAACAACGCGGTCAATGCTTCCTGCATTTCGACCCGGGCGAGTTGCTGTCCGATGCATTGGTGCGCGCCGAACCCGAAGGCGACATGCGTGCGCGGCGATTCGCGGGTGAAGTCCAGCCGGTCGGCGTTCGGGTACCGGTCCTCGTCGCGGTTGGCCGAGTTCAGCGCGGCGATCAGCCAGTCGCCCGCAGCGATCGTCTGGTCGCCGACCTTGACCTCTTCGGTGGCATACCGCAGCACCCCGAACTGCACGACCGAGAGGTACCGGAGCAGTTCCTCGACCGCGCGCGGCGGGTCGGCGAGGGCTTGCGCGCGCTGCTCCGGGTGTTCCATCAGCACGAGCGCGCTGAGCGCGATCATGTTGGCGGTGGTTTCGTGCCCGGCCACGAGGAGGCTGAGGCCGAGCATGATCAGCTCGTCCAGGTCGAGCGCTTCCCCGGACGCCTCGGCGCGGACGATGAGCTTGCTGAACAGGTCCTCCTGCGGGTCCTGTTGCTTGCCGGCGAACAGCGCGCCCAGGTAACCGGCCAGTTCGTGGAACGCCTGGTCCGTGGTGCCCGCGTCCTGGTCGGTGCTGACCAGCAGGCTGCTCTGGCGCTGGAACAGCTCGCGGTCGGCGTACGGGACGCCGAGCAGTTCGCAGATCGCCAGCGACGGGATCGGCAGCGCGAAGTCCTGGACCAGGTCGGCGCGGCCGGGCTTGGCGAGCATCGCGTCGAGGTGCCGCTCGACCTGCTCGCGGACGTACTCGCGCAGCCGCTCCACCCGCCGCACGGTGAACTCCGCGACGACCATCTTGCGCAGCCGGGAATGCTCCGCGCCGTCGAGCTGGATGATCGAACCCGGGTCGACCTCGTCGTACGGGTCCAGATCGGCTTTGACGTGCGCCGACGAGGCTCCGCGCGAGCTGAGCGCCGGGTCGGCGAGCACGGCGCGGACGTCGTCGTAACGGGTGACCAGCCAGGTCTCGAACCCGGCCGGGCAGCGGATCCGCGACACCGGCGAGGTCTCCCGCAACGCGGCGTACTCGGCGGGCGGGTCGAACGGGCAGCCGGCCGGGCGGTCGGTCGGAAGGGCCGGGGTCTCGGACGGGGTGGGCATGCGGATGGCGCCTTTCCTCCGGCGGTGCGGGCATCTTCCACTCTGGAGACGCCCGCACCGGCATGGGGCCGTTGATCGGGATAGGCGACGGAAGGACCACACCTCTGCCCGATTCACCATTCCTCGGTTAGACCGGTTCGGCGAGCGGCTCGTCGGCGAAACGGCGGGTGACCCGTTCCGCTCCTGCTCGCGCCCAGGCCGTGGTGGCGAGGACGGCGAGCGCGATGATCAGCGTGGTCCCGCCCGCGACCGCCCACCACGCCGTGGCGTACCCGGTGAGCGGGGTGGCCGCGGCGGCGAGGATGGTGCCTGCGACGGCGACGCCGAGGGTCTGCCCGACCTGCCGGGAGGTGGACGCGACCGCGGCGGCGACCCCGGCCTGGGAACGGGGCATGCCGCTGACCGCGGCGTTGGTGATGGGCGGGTTCAGCAGGCCGAAGCCGAGGCCGAACACGCCGTACGCGATCGCGAGGATCCACAGCGGCGTCGTCGCGGACGCGGTGGTGAGCAAGACGGCGACGACGGTCATCGAGATCCCCGCGGTCAGCAGCGGAATCCGCGCGCCGCGCGTGGCGACCAGGCGGCCGGACAGCGGCGCGGCGATCGTCACGGCCACGGCGGTCGGCAGCAGCATCAGACCGGATTGCAATGCCGACAGCCCGCGCACGTCCTGGAGGTACAGCGGCGACAGGAACAGGAACGTGCCGAACGCGGCGAGCCCGCAGACCGCGCTGACCGTGGCCGACGAGAACGGCGCGCTCCGGAAGAACCGCAGCTCGACCAGCGGTTCCGGGCGGCGGAGTTCCCAGCGGATCAGCGCGAGCAAGGCGAGTACCCCGAGCCCGGCCAGTCCCAGGATCGCTGGTGAGCCCCAGCCGAGCCGCTGGCCTTCGATCGCCGCGGTCACCGCCGAGCCGAGCAGGACCACGACCAGCACCTGTCCCACCGGATCCGGGCGGCGCGGGTGCGGGGCCCGCGATTCCGGCACGTAGCGCGCGGTCAGCACGAGCGCCGCGACGACCACCGGCACGTTGACCCAGAAAATCGCCCGCCAGCCGATGCTCTCGGTCAGCACGCCGCCGAGCACCGGGCCGACGCCCAGCGAGATCCCGACGATCGACCCCCACACCCCGATCGCGCGCGCCCGCTCGCCGGGGTCGGCGAAGACGTTCGTGATGATCGACATCGCGACCGGGTTCAGCATCGCGCCGCCGAGCGCCTGCACGACGCGCGCGGCGACCAGCCAGCCGATCGACGGGGCCACGCTGCACAGCAGCGAACCGAGTCCGAAAAGGACCAACCCGGCCTGGAAGGTTCGCTTGCGCCCCAACCGGTCCCCGGTGGCCCCGGCGAGCATGAGAAAGCAGGCGATCACGAGCGTGTAGGAGTCGATCGTCCATTGCAGACCGTTGATCGACGCGCCGAGGTCGGTGCGGATGACCGGGAGCGCGACGTTGACGATGGTGTTGTCCATCGCGACGACCAGGATGCTGGAGCAGAGGATCGCGAGAATGCCGAAGCGGCCGCGTGCGGTGTCGGCTCCCATTCAGTGCTCCGTCCAGTCGGTGGTAATTTCTTCGCCCGTTGCCCACACGTCGGCGGCGTAACCGTCCGGGCGGACGAGGACGGCGGCCAAGTCGTGCCAGTCGCGGGTTGAGCGCACGACATTCTCGCCCTCGGCAACGGTGGAACCGAAAGTCACGAGCGTGAACCGGTCCGGCCGCAGCGCGCGATGGAGGGTGCGGCCGTCGGCGAGCGGAAGGTTGGGTACGCGACGGCCGACGAGGCTGCCGTCCTCGGCGTAGGAAACGTCCAGTCCGGACAGCCAGCCGCGCAGTTCGTCCGCGGTGTCGCCGTCGCGGCCGATGAGGTCGGACATCAAGTCCCGCAACGCTTTCCCGCCCGGGGTGAAGGTGACCATGAGCGCCGCCTGGGCGAGGGTGTTCGCCGCGAGCCGGGCCGCGATGGGGCGGCGTTCGGCGTCGTAGGACTGCGGGCCGTCGATGATCCGCCGCGGCGCGCGCCCCTGTACCTCCGCGGCGAGTTTCCACGCGAGGTTCGCCGCGTCCTGCACGCCGACGTTGAGCCCCTGCCCGCCCGCTGGCAGGTGCACGTGTGCGGCGTCGCCCGCGAGGAACACCCGGCCGACGCGGTACTGCTCGGCGTGGCGCGTGGCGTCTCCGGTTCGCGACGCCCACAGCACCTCAGTGATGCCGAAATCGTCGTCGGCGAGCCGCTTGAGCGTCGCACGCAGTTCGGCCTCGTCGGGGATCTGAGTCTGGCGGCGCGCGGCTTCCTCCGGGGTGAGGCCGGTGTCGCCGGGTTCGTGGCCGAAGATCCGGTAAATGCCGCCGGGCAGCGGAAACGCGCTGTACGAACCGCGTTCGTAGTCCCAGTTGTGCGGGTGGGCCGGCGGGCGTTCCAGCTTGACGTCGGCGAGGAACCCCATGGTGGATGCGGGAGTTCCGGGGAAGGCGAGGCCGAGCGCGTGCCGGGTCGCGCTGTGTGCGCCGTCCGCGCCGATGACGTAACCGGCCCGCCGGGTGTCGCCGGTTTCCGAGACGATGGTGACGCCCTGCTCGTCCTGCGTCAGGCTGGCGAGTTTCCACCCGGGCTCGATGACGACGCCTTGCCCGGCGAGGTGTTCGGCGAGCAGTCGCTCGGTTTCCGGCTGCGGCAGCAGGAGCACGAACGGGAACGAGGTGTCGAGCCCGCGGTAGTCCAGCCGGTTCGGCAGAGTCGCGAAATGCGCGGCGGGCACGGGGTTTCCGGCGGCGACCATGCGCGCGGCCAGCGAACCCGGTTCGTCCGGGATCGCGTCGAAAAGCTCGAGGGTGCGCGGGTGGATCGTCGTCGCCCGCGACTGCCCCGCGCGGGTCGGATCCGCCTCGAAGACCCGGACCGCGACCCCCGCCCGGTGCAGGAACGCAGCCGCCGCCATCCCCACCGGTCCGGCGCCGATCACTGCGACCTCGATGTCCATTATTCCCCCTTTGTCGAAGTTCCTGTGGCGAACTCTCTTGACGTCAAGGTATTCTCCCACTGTCTTGATGTCGAGAGAAAGGTCCGTGCCGGTGAACACAGCGCCGCGGGACGCGGTCGACGATCTGGTGGACGCTGTCCGGCGCGGGGGCGGCGACGAGGGTGTGCTGGCCGCGAAGTCGCTGTCCTACCGGCTGCGCCGCGTCGCGCACCAGCTGGAACTGGCCATGCGCCGCGAACTGTCCGCGCACGGGATCGAGCTGTGGGAGCTGGAGATGCTCGCCGCGCTCAAGCGCGCGCCGGGACACCGGCTGACGCCCGGGCAGGTGATGGCCGCGGTCGAGCTGACCTCGGGTTCGGTCACGCACCGGATCACCCGGCTGGAGGCGCGCGGCTGGGTCCGCCGCGACAAGGACCCAGGCGACCGGCGTTCGGTGCTGGTGTCCCTCACCGAGGAGGGCACCCGGCAGGCGCTCGCGTCGTTCGAGCTCAAGACGGAGATCGAACGCGAAATCGCGAAGGCTCTCGACCCGGAAACCATCGACGTGGTGAACGACGCGCTGCGGCGGGTCTCGCATCACCTCAAAGGAAAGGACGAGCAATGAAGCGGGAAACCCTTGGCGCGGCGGCCGTCGTCGCGGGCCTGGCCGCCGCGGCGCCGTCGGTGTGGCAGACGGTCACGCACATCACCGATCCGAGCTACCGCGCACCGGAGGCCCGCCACGGCGAAGGGCACGTGCAGTACCACATGGCGCGCGAAGCCCTGATCACCGCGGGCGCGTTCGGTGCGGTGGGCACCGGTTTGGCCGCCGGGCGGGATCGTTCGCCCGCGCTGTGGCGGGCAATGGCTTGTGCTGCAGGCGGTTTCGTGGCAGCGATGTGGTCGGGCGGTCCGACGACGGGGGTGTGGGCGCCGAACCGGAAGGCGCTGGCGATTCACGTCGCGTCGACGAGCGCGTTGTCGGTGGGCGTCGCGTTGCTGCGGCCCAAGCGGCGTTAGAGGAACACCCGGGCGTTCTCCAGCCATGCCTTCGCGTCCTTGCCGATCGCGGCCAGACCGGTTTCGTCCAAGCCGCGGCGCTGGGTGATGCGGAGGCAGAAATCCCTTGCGCTGCCCCGGATCCGCTGCGCCGCGTCGTCCGGGCCCCAACCCCAGAGGATCCCTTCGGGACTGGTCAGTTCGACCCGGATCGGCTCGGTCGGCAGCGGCAGCTGAGCGGCGTAGAACGACAGGCCGCGCCCGGCCACGCCCAGTGCGGCGATGTGCTTGAGCCGGTCCGTCGGACGGTGCTCGACGCGCACGGTGTCGAAGATGTCCTGCCCGTGCGCCCACGTTTCCATCAGCCGAAGCGCCACCGCGAGGGTCGCGGTCGACTGCGAGCCGTACCACGGAAATGCCTGGTCCAAGGGGATTTCGCCGAGCGCCGCGGCGACTTCGGCACGTCCGGCGCGCCAGTGGTCCAGCAACTCCGCACGCGGTCGCGCGGCTCCCTCGGCCGCGACCGCGTCGGCGTTTTCGCCCAGCACCGCGGCGAACTTCTCCGGCGTCCGGACGGCGAGGACGACGTTCGCGTCGGCTGCCGCGAGGTGCGCGATCTGGTGCGCGATCGTCCATCCCTCGGCCGGCGTCGGTCTCGACCAGTCGGGTTCGGCGGACACCACCGCGTCGAGGTCGTCGCCTTCCGCGAGCAAATCGGGCAGCGCGGCTTCGCGGGTTATTTCGGACAGATCCAGGCCGTAGTCCAGCATGCGACCACGCTATCGGCAACGCGGCCGCGGCCGGGTCGTTCGGGAACCGGTCATGGCACTAACGGGCAGCCGGTTTCCGCCGCGACGATCAGGAAGTTCGGCATCCGCACGTGACTCTCGATCCCGTCCGCCATCTCAGGATCCAGCCCCGGCTCGGCAACCTCCCGCACCCGGCAGCCGAGCGCGGCCACTTCGTTGAGATACGCGGAAAGCGGCCGATGGAAGTCGGACGCGTCGCGTCCGGCGATCTCGTACTCGGCCAGATACTCCGTCTGGCGGTACTCGCCGTACTTCCGCCAGGTATCGAGCAACTCCTCGAACGCCGGATGCACGATGGCGAACACGAACAGCCCGCCCGGCCGCAGCGCCTCGACGCAGGCGCGCATCGCGGGCTTCCACTCGGGAATCGCCATGAGCACCATGCTGCAGACGACGGCGTCGAACGGCTCCATCTCCGGCAGCCGGGCGAGATCCGCCCGCGCGTAGGAAATCCCCTCGCCCGCCTTCTCCCGCGCGAACGAAATCAGGCTCTCGGCCGGTTCGACCCCGGTCACCTGGGCCCCGCGTCCGGCGAGCATCCGGCTGAAATACCCGTTGCCGCAGCCCGCGTCCAGCACCCGGCGGCCGCGCACATCGCCGAGAAGCCGCAGGAGGACGGGGTTGAGCAGATGCTCTTTGGCGAAGTCCCCGCGCTCGGCGGTCGCTTCCATCGATTCCCGGGTGCTCCCGGAGTTCCACTGCTGGATCGCGGTTTCGTTCGTCCACGCGGAAGTCATTGAACCGAGCCTAGTGCTCCAGCCGCGCCGGAAGGTGTACTTACTGCCACCTTCAAGTCGGATAGGAGCGTTACTGCCTCAGGCACGCCGCGACGACATGCTGATTTCGTGCCCGAGGGGCGGGCACCGAAGGGAGTCAGGTGCCATGGCGTGCGGTGTCCCACGGATTCGTCCGAAAACCGTGGCCACTTCGACGTTCCCCTTGCTGGCCACGGTTCTCACCGTGCTCGGGCTGGCGATGATTCCCTGGCTGGTCTTCCTGCACACTGAATTGCCTGCCACCGCTCAGGCCTCGCACTGGGCCTGGACGTGGACCGGGCTGGACAGCCTTGAGGCGCTGGGCCTGCTCGCCACCGGACTGCTCCTCCGACGCGGCGACTGCCGGGCCGGGCTGACCTCCGCCGCGACCTCGGCCCTGCTGCTGGCCGACGCCTGGTTCGACACGATGACGGCTGCTCCGGGTCCGGACTTCCAGTTGGCGGTGCTGATGGCGGTCTTCGCCGAGGTGCCGCTGGCGGTGGTCTGCGCGGTCCTGGCGACTAGGGCCTTCCCTCGGCCGGGTCGCGGAGCGGAAGAGCTCGTGCCGTGACCGGCGTTGGGCGTCGTGCAAGGCCCTTCCTTCCTCGGCCCAGTACCGGAATCGGGTGTGGGAATACCGCGGCGGCACCTCCGCCCGCTCTGGAACTTTCCCGCGATCCTCAGGCCCGGGACGCGCCGAGGAATCGCAGCACGGCGAGGACGCGACGATGGTCCGCGTCGGCCACGGGCAGGTCGAGCTTGGCGAAGATGTTGTTGATGTGCTTCGCCACCGCACTCTCGCTCACCACCAGCGCCTGCGCGATGCCGGCGTTGGAGCGTCCCTCCGCCATCAGCCCGAGCACGTCCCGTTCGCGAGGGGTCAGCCGCGCGAGCGGGTCGCTGTCGCGCCGCAGCAGCAGCTGGGCGACGACCTGCGGGTCCAGGGCGGTGCCCCCGTCCGCCACCCGCCGGACCGCCGCCACGAAGTCGGCGACATCGGCGACCCGCTGTTTGAGCAGGTAGCCCACCCCGCTGGTGTTCGCGGACAGCAGGTCGGCCGCGTACCGCTCCTCCACGTACTGCGAAAGCAGCACCACCGGCGTCCCCGGCCAGCGGCGGCGGATTTCCATCGCCGCCCGCACGCCCTCGTCGGTGAAGCCGGGCGGCATCCGGACGTCGATCAAGGCGAGTTCGGGCCGATGCTCTTCCATCGCAGCCAGCAGTCCGTCCGCGTCGCCGGCTGCCGCGACGACCTGGAACCCGCCCGCCTCCAGCACCTTGATCAGGCCGACTCGCAACAACACCGAATCCTCGGCGATCACCGCGCGCACGGCAGCTCCGCGGTGACAGTGGTGGGCCCTCCGACGGGGCTGCTGACGTGGAAGGTCCCGTCGAGAGAGCCGACCCGCTTGGCCAGCCCGGTCAGACCCGTCCCGGTGGCGGCGTCGGCACCGCCCAGCCCATTGTCGGTAACGCGCACGCGCAGCACCTCGCCGATCCGGCGCACTGTCACCTCCGCCCGCATCGCGTTGGCGTGCTTCGTCGCATTGGTCAGCGCCTCGGAAATCACGAAGTACGCGACTGACTCCACGTTGGGCGCCACCCTTCCCTTCAGATCGACCCGCAGCCGCACCGGCAGAGGCGTGCGTGCAGCCAGCCCGGACAACGCCGCGTCCAGTCCTCGGTCTTCGAGCACGGCCGGGTGGAGCCCCCGCACCAGGTCGTCGAGTTCGGAGATCGCCTCCTTCGCCTCCAGATGCGCTTTCGCGAGCACCTCGCGGGCATCACTCGGCAGGTCCGGGCGGGTGGCGAGGGCCAGACCCAGATTGACCGCGAGAGACACCAATCGCTGCTGGGTGCCGTCGTGCAGGTCGCGCTCGATCCGGCGGCGCTCCGCGTCGACGGCCTCGATCAAGTCGGTCCGGCTCCCGGCCAGCTGATCGACCCGCTCCTGGAGCCGCTGCGCCCGGCTGGGCCCGAGCAGGCTCAACGCCAGGCGCGTCTCGGCCCGGGCTACTGCCCGCGCGGTCCAGGGCAACGCGCACAAGAGGAGGAGTCCAGCCGCTGTGTAAGCCGGTAATTGGGTCAGGTAGCCGAACCAGTGCTGCCGGATTTCGGTTGGCAGCGCCCAGGACCAGGCGTAGGCGAGGGCACCCGCCAAGCCCGCCGCTGCCAGCGCGAGCACCAACAGTTCCAGCAGTGCGAGCAACGGGCCCAGCAGGAGGTGGTAGCCGATCTTGCGCCAAGGCCGCGTCGCCGCGAGCCACCGGACGATCGAGGACCACGTCCATTGTTCCGGCGCGGGAGCGAGCCGGGGGACGTCCACGCCGATGAGCGCCCGGTAGCGAACTCGCTGAACGGCCGTCAGCACCGGGGTGCCGAGCAGGACCAAGGCGGCTGACACGGGACCGGTGAGGAGCCAGTTCTCCGTCCTGGCGGCAGTCACCGCCGCCCAAGCCCATACGGGCACCAGCGCCAGGTGCGGCAGCACGCCCGCGGCGAGAAAGCCGGTGTCCCGCCGCGCCCGGAGGACCGCGCGGCTCAGCCCGGCTGGAATCTTCATGGCATGACGCTAGGACACCGCCGGAAGACGGTGCCATGAAACCCGCACCCGGTCTCGTGGTGAACCTAGTGCCACCCAGTCCCCGGAAGCTCCTGGCGGATTGACGCGCGGCCGACGTCGGGTGTAGGCATGTAAGCACCTGCTTACAACGGTACCCAGGGAGTCGTTGGCATGACCACCACGCACACCGAACCGCTCGCCTACCCGTTCAACGAGGAGGCGGGCCTCGCGCTCAACGAGGCCTACACCGCCGCTCGCGAGAACGCCGGGATGATCCGCGTCCAGATGCCCCGTGGCGAGGCTGCCTGGCTCGCCACCCGCTACGCCGACGCCCGGCTCGTGCTCGGGGACCGGCGGTTTTCCCGCGCGCTGGCGCAGGAAAGCGACGAACCGCGGATGTCGGAGTACCGGCGTCCGGGCGGCATCCTCTCGATGGACCCGCCCGACCACACCCGGCTGCGCACCCTCGTCGCGAAGGCGTTCACCGCACGGCGGGTCGAGGAACTGCGCCCTCGGGTCGCGCGGCTGGCCGACGACCTGATCAAGGAGCTGCGGGAGCACGGGCAACCGGCTGACCTGGTCGATCTGTACGCGCTGCCGATCCCGGTCGCGGTGATCTGCGAGCTGCTCGGCGTGCCGGTGGGCGACCGGCCGCAGTTCCGCGAGTGGAGCGACGCGGCGTTGTCGACCACGCGGCTCACGCCGGAGGAGTCGGAGCGCAGCCGCGAGGAACTGCGTGCGTACATGGCCGGGTTGATCGCCGAGCACCGCGCGCAGCCGCAGGACGACCTGATGACCGCGCTCATCGAGGCTCGCGACGTGCGGGATCGGCTCACCGAGCTGGAGCTGGTGGACCTGTGCGTCGGGATTCTGGTCGCCGGCCACGAAACGACCGCCAGCCAGATTCCCAACTTCGTCTATGCGCTGCTGGACCAGCACGAGCACTGGGAACGGCTGTGCGCGGACCCGTCGCTCATCCCGATCGCGGTGGAGGAGCTGCTGCGCTTCGTGCCGCTCGGCGCCGGGGCCGGGTTCGCCCGGTACGCGACGGAGGACGTCGAGGTCGGCGATGTCCTGGTGCGCCAAGGGGAACCGGTGCTCGTGGCGATCGGCGCGGCCAACCGCGACCGGCTGCAGTTCGGTACTGCGGACCAGCTCGTGCTGGACCGCGGGGACAACCACCATCTCGGTTTCGGCCACGGGGTGCACCACTGCCTGGGCGCTCCGCTCGCGCGGCTGGAACTGCAGGAGGCGTTGCGGGCGCTGACCCGCGAGTTGCCGGGACTGCGGCTGGCCGGGGATATTGAGTGGAAGACGCAGATGCTGGTCCGCGGACCGCGGTCGATGCCGATTGGGTGGTGACGGATGACCTGGAAGGTCGAGGTCGACGGGGGCACGTGCATCGGCAGCGGGATGTGCGCGTCGCTGATGCCGGAGACGTTCGCGCTGGACGGCGCCACTGCCCGGGCGATCGCCGAGACCGTGGAACCGGACGAAACCGTGCTGGACGCGGCGGATTCCTGTCCCGCCATGGCGATCACTGTGCGAAACGGGGCGGAGATCGTCGGCCCGCGGCCTTAGCCGAACACGCCGTCCTCGGTGACCACCGCGGTGATCAACGCGGTCGGCGTGACATCGAAGGCCGGGTTGAAGGCCGCCGCTCCGTGCGGCGCGACCTGAGCCCCGCCGAACTCCGTTAGTTCGACAGCCGCACGTTCCTCGATGGAGATGTCCGCGCCGGTGGCGATGCTTTTGTCCACTGTGGACGTCGGGGCGACGACCACGAACGGAACACCGTGGTGCGCGGCGGCGATGGCCAGCCCGTAGGTGCCGATCTTGTTGGCCACGTCGCCGTTCGCCGCGATCCGGTCCGCGCCGACGAGCACGCAGTCCACCCATCCGCGCGCCATCGCCGCGGCCGCCGCGCCGTCCGGTTGCACGCGGTAGGGCACTCCGGCCTGCTCGAGTTCCCAAGCGGTGAGCCGGGATCCCTGCAGCAACGGCCGCGTCTCGTCCACCAGCACCGACTCGACCAGGCCGCGCGCGTGCAGGTGCCAGACGACGCCGAGTGCCGTGCCCCACGAGACGGTCGCCAATTGCCCGGTGTTGCAGTGGCTGAGCAGTCGCAACGGCCTGCGCGGGCACGCGTCCAGCACGACTTCCGCCGCGTGCGCCGACGCCGTGCGGTTGCGTTGCTCGTCCTCGTCGAGCATCGCCTGTGCCTCCGCGAGCACCGCATCGGCACCGTCCGGCAGCCGGTCCAGTGCCCGGGAAACGCCCCAGGCCAGGTTGACCGCCGTCGGCCGGGCGTGCGCGATCCGGTCCGCCTCCGCCCGGACGTCCCCGCCCTGGCGAGCCGCCAGCGCGACCCCCAGCGCGCCCGCCGCGCCGAGCGCTGGTGCTCCGCGAACCGCCAGCCGTTGGATCGCTTCGACCAATTCGGTCACCGTGCGCAGCGTGAGCGTGCGGTACTCGCGCGGAAGCGCGACCTGGTCCACGATCACGATCGCCCCGTCGGCCCAGTCGATGGTCCTGCGCATACGCCCTCCGTCCGGAAATCCCGTGGCGGACCGCCGCCGCGGTGAGCGACGATCCGCCTCGTGACCATTGAACGGCAGAACCCGCCCGCCTTGCATCCGACTCCCGGCTACCACCACGTGACCACCGTCGACGCGCGCCGCACCGTGCACCTCGCCGGCCAGTGTCCGCTGACGCCCGGTGGCGAGGTCGTCCCCGGCGACGTCCTCGCGCAGGTGGACCAGGTCGTCGCCAACACCGAGATCGCGTTGACGCATGCCGGCGCGACCCCGGAGGACGTCGTGCGCACGGTGATCTACGTGGCCACCTCCGATCAGCCGACCCTTTCAGCGGTGTGGCAGCGGCTCACGAACTCCTCGATCGCCGCGGCGTTCACCACCGCGAGCACGCTGGTCGGCGTGACGTGCCTGGGCTTCACCGGGCAGCTTGTCGAGCTGGACGTGACCGCGGCGCTCGCCTGAGTCACCGCCCAGCCGCGGCCAGGCTGCAGCGGGACACCGAGTCGGTCAGCTCCGCGCGGTCGAGGTTCCGGCCGATGAGGACGAGCTTGCTGACCGGCGGCGCCGCGCCCCAGTCGCCGGCGTCCGTCAGTTCGTAAATCCGATGCACGCCTTGCAGCACCGTCTTGCGGTCGAAGGCGAGGATTCCCTTGAACCGGTACAGGTCGTCGCCGCGTTCGGTCAGCAGGGCGGTGAGCCACTGTTCGAACGCGGTGCGGTCCAGGGGGTAGTCGAGTTCGATCGAGACCGATTCCAGCGTCGGGTCGTGGTGGTGCGATTCGTCTTCGAGCCAGTCCGGGTCGGCGGCGACGGTGCGGTTCAGGTCGAAGGCGTTGATGCCGAGGATGTCGTCCAGGTCGACGCTGCCGTAGCTGGACGTGAGGATGTCCGCGGTCGCGTTGACCGAGCGGAGCTGCGTGCGCAGTTCCTCGCTCTCCGGCTCGGTGACCAGGTCGATCTTGTTGAGCACGATCCGGTCGGCGAACGCGATCTGGTTGCTCACCTGTCCGCCGACGCCGTCGTGCTCGCCCTCCTCGAGATGGCTGCCGACGTGCCGCGCGTCGACCAGGGTCACGATCGCGTCCAGCGCGAACGCCGACGAAACCTCGTCGTCCACGAAGAACGTTTGCGCGACCGGGTTCGGGTCGGCCATGCCGCTGGTTTCGATGAGAATCCGGTCGAAGCGTTCGCGGCGGCGCAACAGCGACTGCAGGATTTCGATGAGGTCGGTGCGCGCGGTGCAGCACAGGCAGCAGCCGTTGCTCATTTCGATGATCTTCTCGTCGCCGCCGAGCACGAGCGCGTTGTCGATGGGGATCTCGCCGAATTCGTTCTCGATCACCGCGATCCGGTGCCCGTGGTGCGCGGTGAGGATGTGGTTGACGAGCGTGGTCTTGCCGGAGCCGAGAAAGCCGGTCAGTACGGTCACCGGGATTTTGGCCATGGTGTTTCCCTCCTTAAACGTTCCCGCCGAGAATCCGGCGAGCGTGCTGACGTGCTTCTTCCGAGACGACAATGCGGTTGCCGTCGAAGTGCGGGCCGCGGGTCGCGTCCAGGCCCATCCGGGACGTCGTCCCGTCGGAGCCCGAGGACGGGTCGAGTGGCGAGCCGGGCAGACCGTCCACAGTGAACAAGTCCTGGTGCGGCTGGAAATGCGTGGCGAGCGCCCACAGAACGTCGCTGTCGCTGGTGACGTCGACGTCCTCGTCCACCGCGATCACGGTCTTGACATACGGGTCCCAGCCGAGCAGGCCGAGCATCACCTGCCGGGCTTGACCGGGCCGTCGCTGGCGAAGCGCGACGTAGCAATGGAAGTGCGTGCCGGACGTCGGATAGTGCACTGCGGTGACGTCCGGGAAGCGTGCTTTGAGCTTCTCCGCCATTTCCGATTCCCGTGGCACGCGCGCGAGATTCAGGTGCTCATCGGTGTTGCCGCCGACGACGTCGATGAGCATGGCGTCGGAGCGGCGCAGGACGGTGTGCACGCGCAGGAGGTTGTTGGTCGAGCGATTCGAGGAATAGCCGGAGAATTCGCCGAACGGGCCTTCGTCCGCGTGCTCGGACGCGTCGATGGTGCCTTCCAGCACGAAGTCCGACCAGGCCGGGACGCCAATGCCATGCCGTGGAGTACGCACGACTTCCAGCGGTTCGCCGAGAAGCCCTCCAGCTACCGCGCGCTCGTCCACGTCGTAGCCGACCCGCGCGGACGCGGCCAGCATGAACAGCGGATGCCCGCCGAGCACCATCGCGACCGGCATCGGTTCGCCGCGTTCGGCGTACTTCTGCAGCATCCGCCACAGATCCCCGCGCGAATGGAGACTGGTCGCCAGTTCGGTGCGGGAATGCGGCATCGCCCGGTGGTAGCTGAGGTTGCCGACGCCGGTGTCCGGATCCTCCGCGACGATGATTCCGCTGGTGACGTAAGGGGAACGGTCGCTGGCGAAGTGCCGCAGCATCGGGACGGTCGCCAAGTCGACCTCGGTCGTCACCTCGTCCAGCACCGGTCCGCTGTCCACCACCCGCGGCGGGATCGCGCGGAGCGCCCGCTGCTGGTAGGCACTGTGCAAACCGGACGGTCCGGTTTCGAGCATGCGGGCGATGCGCTGCCGCGAAGCGAACATGTTGCTCACCACCGGCACGTCGAGCCCGGTCACCTTCCGGAACAGCACCATCTCGTGCCGTCCGGCCGCGGCGAGTTCGTAAATCACCCCGGTGACGCCCTCGTCGGCCGGGACCGGGTCGTCGAGGACGAGCACGTCGTCGGGAAACTCGTGGCGGTACTGGTCAACGAACGCGTGGGGATCTTGCCGGTGGTTCACCGCGAAACTCCTTGCGAGGCGGGCGGCCCCTGCCAGCGCGCGAACAGGTCGTGCTCGATGCCGAACTGGTCGAGCACCTTGCCGGTCAGGTGGGCGAGGATGTCCTCAATGGACTCGGGCTGGTGGTAGAAGGCGGGCATCGGCGGCAGCACGGTCGCGCCCGCCTCGGTCACCGCCACCAGATTGCGCAGGTGCACGAGGCTCAACGGGGTTTCCCTGGCGACGAGCACGAGCGGGCGGCGTTCTTTCAGGGTGACGTCGGCGGCGCGGACGAGCAGGTCGTCGCTGTAGCCGTGCGCGATCCCGGCGACGGTTTTCATCGAGCACGGCACGACGACCATGCCCATGGTGCGAAAGGAACCGGACGCGATCGACGCGGCGATGTCCCCGCGCGCGTGGCGGACGTCGGCCAGGTCGGCGACCTCGGCGGGCGGCATCCCGGTTTCCAGTTCGACGGTGCGGTGCGCGGCTCGCGACATGACCAGATGCGTTTCCACCGTGCCGAGCTTGCGCAGCGCGGTCAGCAAGTGGACAGCCAGGTGCGGGCCGCTGGCCCCGGTGATGCCGACGATCAGCCGGGGCCGCTGCGGTTCGGTGCCCATGACGTCCTTTCAGGACTGGGAAAGTTTCGCGGCGGGTTCTCGGTGCACGAGCGGCTCTGCTGGCCGCCGTTTCCGAGCAGCGAAGAAAAGCAGATTCAGCAGCACCGCCAGCACGGTTCCGGTGGCCACGCCGCTCTTGAGGAAAACCTGCGCGGCGAAGGGAAACTGCTTGTAGAATTCGGGCGCTCCGGCCGGGATGAGACCCACGCCGAGCGACAGCATGACGATCACCAGGTTGCCGGTCTGGTTGAAGTCCACTCGGGACAACAGCTGGATTCCGGACACAGTGAGCGCGGCGAACGTGGCGACCGCGGCCGCGCCGATCACCGGTTGCGGGATCGCCGCGATCACCCGGCCGACCGGTTGCACCACGCCGAAAACGACGAGGATCATGCCGCCGACCGCGACCGGGTACCGGCTGCGCACCTTGGTCAGCGCGACGAGCCCGATGTTCTGGCCGAAGGTGGTGTAGGCGAAACCGTTGAACACGCCGCTGAGCGCGGTGAGCAGCCCGTCCACCCGCAGCAGGTTCGCGACGTCGCGCGGCCCGACCTTCTTGCCGACCACCTGCCCGACGGCGAGCCCCTGTCCGGACGCCTCGACCATCAGCACGAAAACGATCACCAGGAACAGCAGAATCGACGGGATGTCGAAATGCAACGCTCCGTAGTGCAGTGGTTTCAGCAATCCGAAAACGGGACCGTCGGCGACCCCGGCGAGGCTGCCCAGCCCGGTCAGCCAGCCGACGATCGCGCCGACGGTCAGCGCGATCAGCATCGCCAACTGGCCGAGCAAACCGCGGAACACCCGGTAGAACACCGCGATCAGCGCGAGCGTGAACCCGGCGAGCGCGAGATTCGCGGGCGCACCGTAATTGTGCGCGGACGGATCGGAACCGGCGATGAGTTTCAGCCCGACCGGGATCAGCGTCAGCCCGATCAGCGTGATGACGGTTCCGGTGACGACCTCCGGGAACAGCTTGAGCAGTTTGCTGAACAACGGCGCGATCAGCACCCAGAGCACGCCGACCACGAGCAGCGAGCCATACACAGTGGACAGTCCCTGGGTGCTGCCGATCAGCACCATCGGGACGATGCCGTTGGACGCGGCACCGACGACGAGCGGCATCCGGATGCCGAATTTCCAGACGCCGAACGCCTGCAGCATGGTGCCGATCCCGGCGAGCACCAGGTCGACGCTGACCAGGTCGGCGATCTGCGACTGCGGAAGCCCGAGCCCGGCGCCGACCACGATCGGCACCACGACGACGCCGGCGTACATCACGAGCACGTGCTGCAAACCCAGCAGCACCAGCGGACCGAACCGGGGACGTTCGTCCACCGGGGACGGGGGAGACGGGTGACTGGCCATGATTCCCTCACCTCGTTGGGCCGGCGGGGCCGGGAAGGGGCCGGGCCGGGCGGATCGCGGGGCGTCGCCGGAGCCGGACGGGCTGCCGGCGGCGAGGACCCCCGGCCGCGCGCGAACCTGCCGCCGCACCTACGGGGTTATGGAATGAGCGAAGATTTTTCCTTCCCTGCAAGGAGTTTCGACTATGGTGCATCGGAAGCCGCCGAGGGTCAATACCCGGGCGCGGCTTCCGTTCCGGTGCGCGGAGCCCGCTCGCGGCGGTTGAGCACGAGGTTCAGCAGGAACGCCGCGATGCCGCCGGCGGCGATGCCGCTCGTCAGTACCGTCTGCACCACAACGGGCAGATGTTGGTAAAACTCTGGCGCGCCGACCGGCAGAAGACCGAAGCCGAACGAGATGGCGACGATCAGGATATTGCGGCCGTTGCTGAGATCCGCCTGGCTCATGATGCGCAGCCCGACCGCTCCGACGGTGCCGAACATGACCACGCCGACGCCGCCGAGGACCGGTCCCGGCAGCGACGCGACGGCCGCGCCGAGTTTCGGCACCAGGCTCATGAGCACCAGCACCGCGCCCGCGGTCGCGACCACGAACCGGCTCATCACGCGGGTGATGCTGACCAGCCCGACGTTCTCGCCGAACGTGACGACGGTGAACGAGCCGAACACCCCGGCGAACGCGGTGCCGAGCCCGTCCGCGCGCAGGGCCCGGGAAATCTCGGGCGGACCGACGTCGCGGCCGACGATCTGCCCGATGGCGAGCGTGTCGCCGGTCGATTCCACCATGTTCACCAATTGCACGATGATCATGGGCAGCAAGGCGGACAACGCGAAGGTCGGCATGCCGAATTCGAACGGCTTCACCACGCCGAACCAGTCCGCCTGTCCGACCGAACTGAAGTCCGCCATGCCGAGCGGAACCGCGACGAGGGTGCCGACCGCCAGCGCGATCAGGATCGCGAAGCGGCGCACCGCGGGCGGGGCGAACCGTTCCAAGCAGACAGTCAGCACGATGATGCCCAGGCCGAGAATCAGCCGTCCGGCCGAACCGTGGTCGGCCGCGTTCGGGTTCGACCCGGCGATCAGCGTCGCGGTGGAGGGCAGCAGCGAGAACCCGATGATCGCGATGATCGTCCCGGTCACGATCGGCGGGAAGAACCGGATCAGCTTGCTGAACCACGGCGCGACCAGCCAGGTCAGCAGTCCGGCGACGATCGTCGCGCCGAAGACCGCGGGCAGCCCGGCCTCCTTGCCGACGATGATCGCCGGGGTGATGCCGGTGAAGGTCGAGCCCATCACGATCGGCAGCCGGACGCCGACGTTGCCGATCCCGAGCGTCTGCAGCAGCGTCGCGATGCCGCTGACCAGCACGTTCGCCGTGATGAGCGTGGCGATCTGCGCGGTGGACAGGCCGACGCCGAGCCCGATCAGCAGCGGGACGGTGACCATTCCGGAGTAGGCGACCAGCAGGTGCTGGATGCCGAGGGGGAGCATCTGCCGGAACCGGGGGACGGTGTCGACCGCGTCGCGGGTTTCGGCTCGGGTGGTGCGCGGACGGAATCGCATGGTTTCCTCCACAGCGGGGAAGGGGGAGCGCGGATCACCGCGCCCAGGGAGTGAGCAGTCCGCCCGTGCCGCTGCGTTCCAGCAGCCGGGCCGCGTGCCGTTCCGCCTCGTCGGCGGCGGCCGCTTCGTCGACGCGGACGCACTGTCCGGCGCGGTAGACGATCTCGCCGCCCACGATCGTCAGCTCCACATCGGACCCGCGGGCGGAGTAGACGAGGGCGGCGACGGCCCGGTGCACCGGGCGCACGTGCGGACGGTCGAGCGCGGTCACGATGACGTCGGCGAGTTTGCCCTCGCTCAACACTCCCGCGTCGATTCCGGCGTAACGGGCCCCCTCGCGGGTGGCCATTTCCAGCGCGTCCTCGGCCCGCAGCGCCGTCGGGTCCAAAGTGGCCGTTCGCTGGCCGAAGACGCTGAGTTTCATCGCCTCGAAAAGATCTTGCCGATGGCCGCAGCTGGGACCGTCGGTGCCGAGCGCGACCGGGACGTGCTGTCTCCGCATGCTCGTGATTTGCGCGGTGCCGGAGGCGAGATAACCGTTGGACGCCGGGTTGTGCGAAACTCCCGCGCCCGCCGCCGCGACCTGCTCGATTTCGGCTTCGTCGAGCCAAATCGCGTGCGCGAGCGTGGCCCGTTCGTCGAGCAGGCCTTCCTTCGCGAGCCACTCGACCGGCCGCGCCCCGTGGGTTTCGAGATAGCTGACCGGATCGGTTTTGCTCTCGCAGCAATGGGTGTGCCAGCGAGTGCCGTATTCCCGGGCGAGTTCGACCGTCTGGCGGACGAGTTTTTGCTCCACGTAACAGAGATTGAGCGCGGCGGGCCAGACGGAGACCTTCGAACTCGGCGGCCGGTGCTGCATCGCCTCGCGGGTGATCGCGAATTCGTCCTCGCTCGAGTAGCGGAACAGTTCGATCGGCTGGCCGCGACGGTCGGCGATTTCGGTGCGCTCGCCCAGCATGCCGCGGGCGACCGCACCGCGAAGCCCGGCTTCCTCGATGACGTCCGCGACGGCGAGCGTCGTTTCAAGATCGCTTGGCGCGTAATGGTTGTCGATCACCGTCGTGATGCCGGCGCGCAACGCTTCGACCGCACCGAGCCGTGCCCCGGCCACCGCTTCCGGCCCGGTGATCGCGATCGAGTACGGCCACATGAATTCGCACAGCCACGGCACGATCGACATGCCTTCGCCGAGCCCGCGAGCGAGTGCTTGGTAGAGGTGGTTGTGCCCGTCGACCAGGCCGGGGAGCACGGCTTTGCCGCGGCAGTCGACGACCTCGGCGGCGCGCCAGCGTTCGGTGCCAGGCCCTTCGCCGACGCCGGCGACCCGGTCGCCGATGATCGCGACGTGGCCGGTCTGGTGGACAGTGCGCTGGTCGTCGACGGTCACCACGGTGCCGCCGGTCAGCAGGAGATCGCAGGGTTCCGGTTCCGCAGCCGACATCGGGCCGCCCTTCCCCGGGCGGGGTCGGACCCGGCCCGGCGGTCGTCTCCAGCGCGCGGCTGGAGGCAGTTGGCCGAACGGTTGGCCCGAAACGGGAGGTCACCGGCGCCCGGCAGCGCCGCCGGGTCGTTCAATGCAAAGCCCTCGCGGGAGCGGTGTCAAGAGGGGAGTGCGGAAAAGTCTTGCCGCGCAAGGCATTCGGCGATCATGTGTTGACACCGGGCGGCGGAGGTGCTGCACTCGGTTGCGCCGGAGCGCGGATCGCGCTTCCGGGTCCCGTAGGTGCGGTGAAGCGCGGCCGGGGAGTCCTTTACTCAAGTCTTGCGTAAGGAGACATCCGGTGATTATCGATACCCATGTCCATCCGACGAATCTCGTCGACGAAGCCTGGCGGCACACCGGAACCCCGTTCACCGGCGAGCGCACGCTGGAAATGATGGACGGTCCATTCTGGATCAACGGCAAGCCGCGGCGCGTGGACGTCAGCTGCATCATGCCGCCGCCGGGGAACACGACCTGGCGCGAGGGCAACAAAACCGGCCGCGAGGGCATCCGCGAATACCAGGCGTACGTGACCTCGCTGGTGCAGCAGTACCCGGACCGGTTCGTCGGCAACTTCATGTACAACCCGCGTTTCGGCCCGGAAAACGGCGCCGCGGAGCTGGCCTTCCACGTGAAGGAATACGGCTACAAGATGCTGAAGCTGCACGCCAACATGCATTCCTACCGCCCGGACCGGGCGCTGGACTGGCTGCGGCCGGTGATGCGGGTGTGCGACGAACTCGGCGTGATCGTGCTGATCCACACCGGGGACGGGCCGTACTCGATCCCGACCCAGTTCTACCCGATCATCCGCGAGTTCCCGAACGTCACGTTCATTCTCGGCCATTTCGGCATCCAGACCGGCGGCGTCTACTGTTTCGAGGCGTTCTGGATGATCCAGGACTCCCCGAACGTGATCGGCGAATCGGGCTGGCTGCTGCAGTCGCGGATCGTCGAATTCGCCAAGGAGATGAAGAAGAGCGACCTGGTCTTCGGCACCGATTCGCCGCCGAACGAGCCGGGCATGTGGGCGCGCGAGCTGGAAGTGTTGTGCCACCAGCCGCCGCACGGCCTGAACCTGTCCGAGGACGACCTGGAGGGCTACCTCGGCAACAACATGGCCAAGCTGCTCGGCCTCGCGCCGACGCCGCCGCCGAAGGACAAGGCGGAAGCCGAGGCGTATTTGCGCGGCGACATTCCGCAGGCGTCCGCGGCGAATACACACGCGTCGCATTATCTCGGCTACACGCCTTCGGCGTGGGCAGAGGCCGCTAACTCCTGATTCCGTCGGCGCGCCGGCTGCGGGGTCAGTCGCACCCGCAGCTGGCGCGCGCGGTCAGGCGGACGTCGAGGACGCGGTCGTCCGGCTGGGTGTTCTCGCGGAGCTGGTCCAGAGTGGACACCGCGGCGTCAGCGAAATCGTCGAAGGAATGCCCGGCGGTGGACAGCGCGGGCCAGCTGTGCGCGGCGGCGTCGGTCCCGCCGAAGCCGATCACTGCAAGGTCTTTCGGCACGCTCAAGCCGAGTTCCGCCGCGACCGTGAGCGTGTCGAGCGCCAGCCCGTCCGCTGTCGCCATGATCGCGCGCGGCCGCTCCGGCGACTGCAACCACCGCCGGATATCGGCCCGCGCGGCATGCCGGTCGAGTCCGGTGCGGACGACGTTGCCCGCGCTCCGCTTCGCCGCCCGCATCGCCTCGGTCCAGCCTCGGGCGCGATCGGCCACCGGCCCGGACCGCGCGGTTCCGGTGAGGCAGCCGATCTCGCGGTAACCGTGCCCGAGCAGGTGTTCGGTAGTCAACCGTCCGCCCGCCTTGTTGTCCAGCACGACGGACGGCGCGGCAGTGCCTGCCGGGGCGTGGTGGTGCAGGTAGACGACCGGAACGTCCAAAGTGGAGTGCGTGGCGGCCGCTCCAGCGATCTCGGCGCGGACCAGCAGCAGGCCGTCCACGCGCATGTTCGCCAGCGATTCGGCGTACCGCAGCTCCTGTTCCCGGGAGAACGCCGAATTCCCGAGCAGGACAAGGGATCCGCGAGCGAATGCGGCCCGCTCGACCGCATGGGTGAGCTGGGTGAAGTAGCCCTCGCTGCTGTCCGGCACGACCAGCCCGAGCACATTGCTGCGCGTGGACCGCAACGCCCGCGCGACGAGGTTCGGCCGGTAGCCGAGCTCGGCGATCGCCTGCTCGACCCGCGCTCGCGTGGCGGGCGCGACCGGACGCGGGCCGTTGTTGAGCACGTAACTGACCACGGCCGGCGAGGTGCCCGCCAGCCGTGCGACATCGTCCCGGGTGACCCGCTGCATGCGCCAGACGATACCCGAAGAGCCGTTGACAGTCCCGATCTACACGTGTTGAATCCGTGCAGTCGGCAACGCAGGAAAGCTGGTGGTCATTGTGGACTCGCTGGTACGCGCCGCGGAAACCGGGAGAGCCGCCGGGGTGGGCGAAAGCGCCCTCCGTCCGGACGGCACCGCCAAGGTAACCGGCAGGTTCGCCTATTCGTCGGATTTGTGGATCGAGGGCACGGTCTGGGCGACCACGCTGCGCAGCCCATACGCGGCAGCGCGGATCCGGTCCATCGACACGAGCAAGGCACTCGCCCAGCCGGGCGTGCACGCCGTGCTCACCCACGAGGACGTGCCCGGCGCGAAAACGTACGGAATGAAATCCGCCGACCAGCCGGTCCTCGCCGTCGACGAGGTCCGCTACCACGGCGAACCGGTGGCGCTGGTCGCCGCCGACGACCCGGAAACCGCCCGGCAGGCGGCGAAACTGATCATCGTCGACTACGAACCGCTCGACCCGGTCACCGATCCGATGACGGTCCTGGACGAGGGCGTCCGTCCCATCCATCCGGACGGCAACCTGGTGCGGCATGTGAAAATCCGCCACGGCGATCTGGCCGCGGCGCGCGCCGAAGCGGACGTCGTGGTCACCGGCGAGTACGAAGTCGGTATGCAGGACCAGGCTTTCCTCGGCCCGGAATCCGGCTTGGCGATTCCTTCCGAGGACGGCGGCGTCGAGCTTTACGTTTCCTCGCAATGGCTGCACAAAGACCTGGAACAACTGGCCCCGTGTCTGGGCTTGCCGCCGGAAAAAGTGCGGCTGACCCTGGCCGGCGTCGGCGGTGCTTTCGGCGGACGGGAAGACCTCTCCGTCCACGTGCACGCCTGCATGCTCGCCCTGCGACTCGGCCGTCCGGTCAAGATGTCGTACAACCGCTACGAATCCTTCTTCGGGCACGTGCACCGCCACCCGGCCAAGATGCGCTACGAACACGGAGCCACCAAGGACGGCCGCCTGGTCTACGTCAAAGCCCGCCTGGTCTTGGACGGCGGTGCCTATACCTCAACTTCACCCGTAGTCATCGCCAACGCTTGCTATTTCGTGACCGGCGCCTACGACGTCCCGAATGCCGAAATCGACGGACTCGCAGTGTTCACCAACAACCCGCCCTGCGGCGCAATGCGCGGTTTCGGCGCCGTCCAATCGGCCTACGGCTGCGAGTCCAATATGGACAAACTAGCGCACGAACTAGGCATGGACCCGACGGAATTGCGGCTCCGCAACGCCATGACCACGGGCACCGTCCTGCCCACCGGCCAAGCCGTCGACGGCCCAGCCCCAGTCTCGGAACTGCTGCAAGCCCTCCGCGACCGTCCGCTGCCGCCGGCTGGCGCTGATGATTTGCTTTCCCTGCCCGGCGGAGCCGCCAACACGACGCACGGCGAGGGGGTGCGTCGCGGAGTCGGCTACGCGGTCGGGGTGAAAGCGATCGGCTACTCAGGAGGCGTCGACGACATCTCGACGGCCCGAGTCGCCTTGGCGGTAGTGAACGGCGCCCCGGTCGTCTCGGTGCACACCGCCGCCGCGGAATGCGGACAAGGCGTCACCACGGTGCAGTCACAGGTAGCGAGCACGGAACTGGGTGTCTCGCGGGTAGTCGTCCTCCCCGCCGACACCCAAATCGGCGACGCCGGTTCCGCGTCCGCCTCCCGCATGACGTGGATGTCGACCGGCGCCGTGCAAGGCGCCTGCCGCCACCTCGCCCGGGAACTCCTGCGCCGCGCCGCCGACGCCTACAGCCTGCCCGCTTCGGCCCTGTCGCTGGGCAACGACCACGTCCTGGACAGCGGCGGGCATCCGGTGTGCCCGATCGCCAGCGTCGTCGGTTCGGACACTGTCTCGCACACCTTCGAGTACCACCACCGCCCGACCCAAGGCATCGACCCGGAAACCGGCCAGGGCAACGCACACATCGCGTTCGCCTTCGCCGCGCACCGAGCCGTGGTGGACGTGGATGTCGACCTGGGTTTGGTGAAGGTGGTCGAGCTCGCGACCGCGCAGGACGTCGGCAAGGCGATGAACCCGCTAGCCGTAGAAGGCCAGATCGAAGGCGGCAGCGTACAGGGCCTGGGTCTGGCTTTAATGGAGGAAATCCTGGTCGACCGCGAGGGCCGGGTGCGCAACCCGTCCTTCACGGACTACCTGATCCCGACCGTGCTGGACGTCCCGCCAATGCCGATCAGCCTGTTCGAATTCCCGCATCCCGACTCGCCGTACGGCCTGAACGGCGTAGGGGAGCCGCCGACCCTGTCGTCGACCCCCGCGATCCTGAACGCCCTCCGCTCCGCGACCGGCCTTGCCCTGCCGAACGCTCCCATCCGCCCGGACGACATCGCCCTGGCCGGTCGCCGCGCCGCTTCGTGATGGTGGCCCGTGTGCGCTCGTGTGCAGTGGTCCGGCGTGGCCTATTCACAGCGGTCCGTTTCGTGAGCGCGGTGGCCCGTGTGCAGTGGTCCGGCGTGACCTGTTCGCATCCGGTCCGTCTCATGAACGGTCCGTTTCGTGAACGTGGTGTCCCGTGCGCAGCCGTCCGCCATGACCTGTCCGCAGTGGTCAGTTTCGTGAGTGCGGTGGCCCGTGCGCAGCGTTCCGCCATGACTGTCCGCAGCGGTCCGTTTCGTGAGCGCAGTAGCCCGTGTGCAGCGGTCCGGCGCGACCTGTTCGCAGCGGCCCATTTTTCCTTCGTGCCGCATGCCCCCGGCCTTCCTCCCGCTTCTCGCCCGTGCCCCTTTTGCCCTTCCTGCCCGTCCCTGACCGGCAGCCCGCCTCCCGGAGGTGCCCCGTGGATTTCCTGACCCCCGCGACCTGGGCCGAAGCCCTGGCCGCCAAGTCCGCCCGCCCGGACGCCGTGCCGCTGGCCGGCGGCACCGACGTCCTGGTCGAACTCAACTTCGACCACCGCCGCCCGCCCGCGCTGCTGGACCTCACCCGGATCGGCGACCTGACCGAATGGACCGAGCGAGACGGCCGGATCCGCCTGGGCGCAGGCGTCTCGTACACGCGAATCATCACTGAATTAGGCACCCGCCTGCCCGGCCTGGCGATGGCGAGCCGCACCGTCGGCTCCCCGCAAATCCGCAACCGAGGCACCGTCGGCGGAAACTTAGGTGCGGCCTCTCCGGCTGGAGACGCCCACCCCATGCTCCTGGCCTGCGACGCGACCATCGAAGTCGCGTCCGTCCGCGGCACCCGGATGATCCCGGCGACGGAGTTCTACCAAGGTGTCAAACGCAACGCACTGGCCCCCGACGAGCTGATCGCCGCCATCCACCTCCCCGCCGCGACCGGCCCGCAACAGTTCGCAAAAGTCGGCACCCGCAACGCGATGGTCATCGCAGTGTGCTCGTTCGCCCTGGACCTGGCCCCGGAAACCGGCTGGATCGGCGCCGCGGTCGGTTCGGCCGCCCCGACCCCGCGCCGAGCGACCGCCGCCGAAGACTTCCTCCGCGACGCCCTGTCCGATGCGTGGACCTCCCGCTCCCGGCTGCCGGACGCGGTCGTCCGCCGCTTCGGCGAACTGGCCGCGAGCGCCGCGTCCCCGATCGACGACGTCCGGGGCAGCGCCGACTACCGCATCCACGCGATCGCCGTACTGGCCCGCCGGACGTTGAGCTGGGCCTGGGAAGACTATCGGAAAGGCGGGCAGCCGAAATGCGCCTGAACCTCACTGTCAATGACGAACCGCGCACCGTCGACGAGGTGTGGGAGGGGCAGAGCCTGCTCTCCGTGCTGCGTGATCAACTGGGTTTGCCAGGCTCGAAAAACGCCTGCGAACAAGGCGAATGCGGTTCATGCACAGTTTATTTGGACGGCACCCCAGTGTGCTCGTGCCTGGTCGCCGCGGGCCAAGCCGAGGGCAGGAACGTCCGTACCGTAGAAGGCCTAGCGGACGGCGACCAGCTGGACGCAGTACAACAAGCCTTCCTCGACACCGGCGCCGTGCAGTGCGGCTTTTGCACCCCGGGGTTGATCGTCGCCGCGCACGAGTTGGTGCACCGCGTGGATGCCCCTTCGGATCCAGAGATCCGCGAGGCATTGGCCGGGAACCTCTGCCGCTGCACCGGATATGAAAAAATCCTGGACGCGGTCCGCCTGGCCTCGGCCCGGGTGGCGGAGCCTGGGTGATGTTTGCGGGGCGCTTCGATGCTCGCCAGCTCGCAGGGGTACGAGGCCGAGCTGACTCAGCCCTCGCGGAGCTTGCGTTAGCTCGGCCGTGCTCCGGAAGGCGCAGTTCGACCTCACCCATGGACCGCCGCCCAGACTGGGCGACCGCCGTCCGCCAGCCTGAGTGGCTCGCCGCTTGCCCGCAACGACCACGCCGACCCATCCCGCGCTTTCGGTCCGAGCCGGAAACCCCCACTGCTCGGGTCTCACCCGAGCCTTCCCCAGCCCTGAGGCCAATGAAGATGGCTCGGTTCGAGGGCTCGCCAGTGCCGGTCTAGGGCTGGCGCCAGCACCCCGTGGGCTCGGCCCGGTCTGTCTCGGGCTCGCGGACCGCAGCGGAAACTCGCATCGGACGGTTCGCCCGTCGCGGCCATGGGCTCGCGCCGGTAATCCGCGCCCGCAGGTTCAGCCCGCGCCTGTCCCAGGCGCGCAGTCCCGAGCGGGACTCGCAGCCGATGGCTCGTCCGTCCCGGCCTTGGGCTCGTGCGAGTGATCAGCCCGCGGGTTCGGCTCGCCCCTGTAGCAGGGCCGCCGCGCGCAGCGGCAACCCGCGCCCGGCGGTTTGCCCGAACCGATCTTCGGCTCGCGCCGGTAACCCGCGTCGGCGAGCTCGGCCCTCGGCTGTCTCGGGTCTGCGGTCCGCAGCGGCGATTTTGCGCCCCGGTGGTTCGTCCGATCCGATCTTCGGCTCGGGCCGGTGACCCGCGTCCGCGGGCTCGGCCCTCGGCTGTCTCGGGTCTGCGGTCCGCAGCGCGGCTTTGCGCCCGGTGGTGCGTCCGATCCGGCCTTCGGCTCGCGCCGGTAGCCCGCGCCCGCAGGTTCAGCCCGCGCCTGTCCCAGGCGCGCAGTCCCGAGCGGGACTCGCAGCCGATGGCTCGTCCGTCCCGGCCTTAGGCTCGCGCGAGCGATCAGCCCGCAGGTTCGGCTCGCGCCTGTCGCGGGGCCGCCGCGCGCAGCGGCAACCCGCGCTCCCGGGGTGTGCCCGCACCGATCCCGAACCCCGGAATCCCTCACGGCTCGTCCGGCCCGGTCAGAGGCCCTTCATCAGGTCCGTCTCGGTCACCCCCGGCCCCTGTCCTTCCCGGATGAACCATTCCGTCCCGAAGGCCTCGCCGAACTTGTCGTCCGGGAGCGCCAGGAAGAACGACTCCTCGCTGATCTGGCTCCGATGCGCGCGCATTGCCGCCCGCTTCACCTTCAGGTATGCCGTGACGTCCACTTCGGCCGTCAGCTCGGCTTCCGGTTTCCCGATGATCATGTCCGCGTCCGGGCCGCCCTCCTCACCAGCCGCGCGGGCGGCTTCGGCGGCTCGGCGGATCTGGTCGCGGTTCGTCGAGCCCTGGTAAACCCGCGGCGTTCCCGCGAGTTCGGCCGCGCGCATGCCGACCCGGTGGACCTGGATGTGGTCCGGGTGGCCGTAGACGCCGAAGTCGTCGTACACCGTGAGCACGTCGGCCGACTCCTCGAGCAGGATCGTCGCCAGCCGCTTCGCCGCTTCCTCGACCGGCGCGCTCCAGAACGTTTCCGGGCCGTCGTTGGAAGGGTCGCCCATCATCCCGGAGTCCTGGTATCCCAAGAACTCCACTCGCGAGACGCCCAGCACTTCGGCCGCTGCCTGCGTCTCCTGCACCCGGCGGTCCGCGAGCTGCTCGCCGTCGTCGAGCAGACCCTCGGGGATCTCGCCTTTTTCTCCGCGCGTGGCCACCACGAGCACCACCCGGTGCCCCTCGTCGGCCGCTTTGCGCATCACGCCGCCGGTCATGATCGCCTCGTCGTCCGGGTGGGCGTGGAACGTCACCAATGTTGCCATGCCATCGAACCTACCGGCGCCCACCGACAAAAACCGGCGCCCGCCGGAAACGGCTTCCGGGGAATCAGCCACACCCTCCATTGTGGACAGGTCGCCCACATGGGTGGACCTGCGGCTTTAACGGCGCGAGGGGTCCCCTCGCGCGCTCCGGCGCTTGGCTTCTCCCGCCGCCCGGCTTACGTTGGGGTCCGCCGACCGAGGAGGCGTCATGGCAGAACGGACGAAATACATCCTGGACGAGGCCGATCTCCCGGCGCAGTGGTACAACGTGGTGCCGGACCTGCCCGAGCCGCCGCCCCCGCCGCTGCACCCGGGAACCCGCGAGCCAGTCGGGCCAGCGGACCTGGCCCCGCTGTTCCCGCAGGCGCTCATCGAGCAGGAAGTCACCACCGAGCGCTACATCGACATTCCCGAGGAAGTCCGGGACGTCTACCGGCTCTGGCGTCCGTCCCCGCTCTACCGCGCCCGCCGGCTGGAGAAGGCGCTCGGCACCCCGGCCCGGATCTACTACAAGTACGAAGGCGTCAGCCCGGTCGGCTCGCACAAGCCGAACACCGCTGTGCCGCAGGCGTTCTACAACGCGGCGGAGGGCGTCACGCGGCTCACCACCGAGACCGGCGCCGGGCAGTGGGGGAGCGCGCTGGCATTCGCGTGCGCGACGTTCGGGTTGTCCTGCGAGGTCTGGCAGGTGCGGGCGTCGTACGACCAGAAGCCGTATCGCAAGCTGATGATGGAGACCTTCGGGGCGCAGGTGTACCCGAGTCCATCGGACCGCACCGCTGCGGGCCGGGCGATCCTGGCGGAGAACCCGCAGTCGACGGGCAGCCTCGGGATCGCGATCAGCGAAGCCGTCGAGCAGGCCGCCGCGGATCCGGGCGCGCGGTACGCGCTGGGCAGCGTGCTCAATCACGTGCTGCTGCACCAGACGGTGATCGGCGAGGAAGCGCTCAAGCAGTTTGAACTGGCCGGCGACACCCCGGACGTGCTCGTCGGCTGCACCGGCGGCGGCTCCAACTTCGGCGGGCTCGCTTTCCCGTTCCTGCGAGAAAAACTGGCCGGCCGGATGAACCCGGTGATCCGCGCGGTCGAACCGGCGGCCTGCCCGACCCTCACCCGAGGCCGCTACGCCTACGACTTCGGCGACACCGCCGGTCTCACACCCCTGCTGAAAATGCACACGCTCGGCCACGGCTTCATCCCGGACCCGATCCACGCCGGCGGCCTGCGCTATCACGGGATGTCACCGCTGATCTCGCACATCTACGAACTGGGCCTCATCGAGGCGCTCGCGATCGGGCAGCAGGAATGCTTCGCCGCCGGGGTGCAGTTCGCCCGCACCGAAGGCATCATTCCCGCGCCCGAGCCGACGCATGCTCTGGCCGCGTGCATCCAGGAAGCGTTGCGCTGCAAGGAGACTGGCGAAGAGAAAGTGATCCTGACCGCGCTGTGCGGACACGCGCACCTCGACCTGCCCGCGTACGGCGCGTACCTGGCGGGCGACATGGTGGACAACGAACTTCCGGACGCGGCACTGGAGGAATCGTTGGCGGCGCTGCCGTGAGAGGTGCGGCTGGCGGGGCGCAGGAAGGAAGTGGAGGGGAGCGGCGGGCAGGCGAAGGTGTGCTGGGAGGGCGCGGTTGGTGAAAGTTGGTGGGCTGGCGCAGGTGTGCTCGGAGGGCGCGCTTGGTGAGGGTAGTGGCAGGTGAAGGTGTGGCTGCGTGGGAGCGGTTGGTGAGCTGACGAGGCTGCGGTGCGACGGCCCAGTTGCTCCCGCGTTTCGGCGAAGGGGCCGTCGGTCATCGTGACCGCGCCGTTCGCGGGGCGGACGACGGTGGCGGCGTGCCAGGGGCGCAAACCGCCGACGAACACCCAGGCACCGGCGGTTTTCATGTCGTCGGTGCCTGGGTCGGTGCAAGCCGTCTGGGCGGCCAGCTCCTCGCCGGTCTCCAGCGTGGTTTCGCCTCCCAGGACGGCCAGCAGGTACTGCTTCACGGCGAACTCCCCTAGCGGGGTCTCTTGCCTTGGTTAGCAACGCGCGCGACGCCATGAGACACCTCGGCAAGAAGAATTTCTCACCGTTCCTTGGAGACAGTCGCCAGTAGCTCCGGACCCCGCGTCACCAGTCGTTGCTGGGCGAGCGAACCCCACCACCATGCCAGCGCGATGCCGGTCGCGATTCCGGCCGGGATGCCGAGCCACTGCAGTACCGGCAGGTCGGCCAGTTTTCCGGCCACGCCCAGTGCCACCACCGGTAGCGCGCCGAGCACGATGAGCAGTGTGGTCGCCAGCATCAGGGCGGCTCGGGCGCACCCTGGGCGTCCGCCCGAGGACCATGGGCTGCCGCTTCGGCGTTGATCTGGCAAGGGGAAGGCCAGGAAGACCGATTGCAGCATCAGGACTCCGGCTCCGGCACCCAACGTCGCGGGGACCAGGCCTAGGACCCACGGGTACGCGCCCGGTACGCCGGTGACGCCGGGCAGGACCAGGGCCAGCACCAAAGCCACGGGGGCGACGATCAGGACCCACGCCAGTTGGCGGCCGCGGATGTCGGCGCGTTCGGCGCCGGGGACGACCAGCGTGTGCCACAGGGCGCTGCCGTCCATTCCGTACAGGTTGCCGGACTGCATCGAGGCGAAAAAGACTACTGCGACACCGAAATACGGCAGCATCACGGATTGGCCGCCCCCGCCGGACAGGGCTGGGACGACGGTGATGACGAAGCCGATCAGCAGCGTCGGCAGGAGGGCGACGCGGCGGCGGGCGTCTCGCCACCAGGTGTGCAGTTCCTTGCGGGCCACGGCGCCGACCGGAGTCGCGGGCAGCAGGCTGCGTCGCGTGCGGGTGCTCTTCGCACGGGTGCGGGAGGCTCCGCGGAACGACGGCGTGGTGACCTGGCGGGCTAGCAACGCGCCCCAGAGCACGACCAGAACCGCTACGACGCCGAGCAGTGCGGCGAAGAGACCGCCGACTGTGCCCCAATTCCCGACTCCGGCCGCGTGTACTGCGAGCGTGCCCCAACCGGACGGGAGGGCGTGCATGACGCTGACGAAGCCGGGCATCTGACCGGTGACGATCGCCGGGCCGACGCTTCGCATCACGTAGTTGACCGCGACGCCGGACAACCCGGTGAGCGCCACCAGGATGATGCCGAGTTCCTTGCCCTTGCGTGACGTCAGCAGCGTGCCCAGCGCGGCCATCACCACGCGGTAAAGCAGCACCACGAACGCCAGCTGCAGCACCGTGAACACGAGCCCGACGAGCGCGGCGCCGGCGCCGAACCGCAGGCCGTAGAACACCAAGCCGAGGAACGCCAGCAGGCTCACCACCGCGGTGACGCCCACGAAGCTCGCCGCGAGCAGGCCGACCGCCAGCTTGCGGCGGCCGATCGGCAGCAGTGCGAAGTGTTCTGGCCGCAGGGTGTCGTCGCCGCCGCCGGTCGCGATCGGCGCGAGCACCCAGCCTGCCATCCAGACCGCGTAAATCGAGGTGAGCAGGTCGACGGTGATCCGCGCTTCCGGAGCCGGGAACACCGCGATGCCGATCGTGAACAGGGCCGCCAGCAGACCGAAGAGGCCGCCGACGATCATTCCGGCGATCTGTCGGCCGCGGAGGGAGTTGCGCAGGACTCGGAGCTTTAGTCGGATGAGGATGCCGATCATGCTGGCGCCCCCGTTCCGATGGTCCGCGCGCCGACGATGGTTCCGGCGAGTCGTCCGCGGAGGGAGTTGCGCCGGTGCCGCAGTTTCAGTCGGTCGAGGATGCCGATCATGCGGGCCCCTCCGTTCCGCTGGTCTGCGCGTCGGCGATCTGTCGTCCGCGGAGGGAGTTGCGCAGGACCCGCGGCTTCAGTCGGTCGAGGATGCCGATCATGCTCGCCCCTCCGTTCCGCTGGTCCGCGCGTCGGGGATCTGCCGTCCGCGCAGTGAATCGCGCAGGACCCGCGGCTTCAGTCGGTCGAGGACGCCAACCACGCCAGCCCCTCCGTTCCGCCCGTTCGGCCGCCGACGATGTGCACGAACGCGTCTTCCAGCGTGCCTTCGCCCCGCACGTCAGCCACCGCGCCCGCGGCGACGACGCGTCCGCGCGTGATCACCGCGACGTGGCTGCACAGCTGTTCCACCAACGCCATCACGTGGCTCGACAGCACTACCGCGCCGCCGGAGGCGACGAATCGTTGCAGGATCGTGCGGATCGTCGACGCGGAAACCGGGTCGACCGCCTCGAACGGCTCGTCCAGCACCAGCAGCCGCGGGCCGTGCAGCAGTGCCGTCGCGAGGCCGATCTTCTTGCGCATTCCCGCGGAATAGTCGATGACGAGGGTGCGCTCGGCGTCCGTCAGTTCCAGCACGCCGAGCAGTTCCTGGGCGCGTTCGGCGACCGTGTCCGGCGCTAGCCCGCGCAGCAGGCCCATGTACGTGAGCAGTTCCCGTCCGGTGAGCCGTTCCGGAATGGACAATCCGTCCGGAAGAACGCCGATCAGGCTTTTCGCCCGTTCCGGCTCCCGCCATACGTCCACGCCGAACACGCGCGCTTCTCCGGCGTCTGGCCGAAGCAGGCCGACCGCCATCGACAGCGACGTCGTTTTCCCGGCTCCGTTGGGGCCTACGAGGCCGAAGAACGACCCCCGCGGCACTTCAAGCCGCACATCGTCTACTGCCAGCGTGGTCCCGAACCGTTTGGTGAGTCCGTAAAGCCCCATGGCCGCGTCGTCGGACACCGGTTCCCCCTTCCCGTGGTGTGCGCACGACTGTACGCGGGGTCACCGACAAAAAGCGGGCGGAGTGGTGTCGGAAAGCCGCGGATCCGGGGTCCCGGACATCGCGAGCAGCCCGCGCACCGCGCGCACGAGCTTGGGCCACGAGGTGGGCTTCCGGACGTCGTACGCGCGCAGCAGCTGCCGGAGCATGGTGAGCGTGTCGAAGTAAATGCGTTCGCACACCAGCTGTTCGTCCGCGTCGAAGAGGAAGTACGCGGTCATCCGGACCCGGAACCGCTGCCCTGTGGGCGGGATCTTCCCGAGCGGCCCGCGATGCGTGCCGAGAAGCCAGAATTCGACGATTACCGCATCCGCGCTGTGGCGCAGAGCGATGATTTCGTGGTCTTGATCGGGAAAAGCGCGGCGCGTTTCGTCGTAGTAGCCGCGCACGGCGGAATCGCCGTCGTGCACGGTCATCGTCGGCACGATCTCGTAGTGCGGATGCGGGAACGTCGCCAGCACGTCGTCCCAGTCCTGGCGCACCTCGTCGTGGAAGTGGTCGAGGACGAGCTTTTGCCGGGCACGCAGCACTTCGGGCGCGGGGATGGCCAACGGGTCCACGGGTTCCTCCAAACCAGGGGAGCGACGCCGCAATTTAATCCACACTGTGGGTTTAACGCAAGTGCGCCATGATGGAGCCGTGAACACCACGACGCGCCGGGGACGCCCGCGCAAGGGAGACGCCAGGCTGTCGCGGGAGGCGATCCTGACGGCCGCGCTGGAAGTGGTCGACGCCGACGGGGCGGCAGCGGTCAGCATGCGGACCGTTGCGCAGCGTCTCGGCGTGGACGCGAAGAGCCTCTACCACCACATCGACGGCAAAGAGGCCTTGCTCGACGCCGTCGCCGGACACGTACTGGGCGGGATCGATCTCCCGGAGCTCACCGGGCAGCCCGAAGCGGATCTCCGTGCCATCGCCCAGTCGTTCCGGAAAGCAACCCGAGCACACCCGCAGGCCGCGGCGCTTGTCCTAACCAGACAGTTGCCGTCGATCGCCGCGCTCGCTCCGGTCGAGGCGGTGCTTTCGGTGCTGCGCAAGGCAGGCGCGTCGCCGGAAGAGGCGGTGCACCTGCTGCGCTCGCTTCTGGCCGTCGTCGTCGGCTCGCTCCTGCGCGAGGCGGGCGCGGGACCGGCGTTCGGCGTCACCGACGAAGCCGGGATCGCCCACCGCCGCGCCGAATTGGAGCAGACCGAGCTTCCCGCCGTGGTCGAATCCGCGCCGCATCTGGCGCGGTGCGATCACGAAGCGGAGTTCGCTTTCGCCGTCGACCTCGCGGTAGCCGCCACGATGCAGCGACTCGCTACTCCCCGCAGGTGATCTTCGGCTGCGGGTTGTAGCGGACCGACCGCGTGTGCCGCGAAACTTCCCGGCCCGACGAGGCGTCGCGCAGGATCCGCGTGTCGCTCGCGGTGAAACCGGGCGCGCCGTTGGACGCGTGGCAGTTCTCCGCCGGACCCGGTTTCGTCGGCGGCGGCGTCGGATTCGTGCGCTCGCCGGGGACCGATTCGACCGTGTACCGCTTGGTGCCCCACAGCTTCACGGTGATCGACGACGGCGTCCAGACGGTCTGGATCGCGACGCCGGTGTCCGAGTCGTTGGTGAACTTCAGGTCGATCACGCTGGCGCCGTTGGGGTTCTGGAACACCGTCGCCTCGCGCGCGGCCGGGTAGCGGCTGATGTAGTAGCTGTGTTCCTTGTGCCCGGCGTCCTTCATCCCGGAGAAGTACGCCGCGTTGTACAGCGTGGTGGCGAACTGCGAAATGCCGCCGCCGACCTCGCGGGCGGGCGCGCCGTTCTCGATCACGCCTGCTTCGACGTAGCCCTGCGGACGCCCGCGCGGACCGGTGAATCCGTTGAGGCTGAACGTTTCTCCCGGCTTGACGATCGCGCCGTTCACCTTCTCGGCGACCACCCGGATGTTCGTGCCGGAGTCGGCGGCGAACCCGCCGGTGGTGAACTCGCCGATGACTTCCTTGACGCCCAGCTTGTCCGCCTGCTCGGTGGTCACCTTCGCGGGCGTCTTCTTGTAGATCGCCTTGAGCTCGCGGCTGTCGGTCTGCTTCAGCGTGTTCGGCAGCGGCTTGAGGCTCTGCTCCCAGTCGACCGTGTTGCCGTCCGCGGACGGCTCGACGACCGGTTTCCCGCCGGAGAACGCGATGGCCGCGTCCTTGCCCTCCTGCTCGGTGGACTTCAGCTGCGGCGCGAGCGCGTCGGTGACCTTCTTCGGGTCGATCTGCGGGGCGAGGCCGCCGCCGTCGCCGGGCACGAACGTGAGCGCGCCGGCGATCTGCTCCGGCGTCAGCGTCGCGTCCGCGCCTTCGCCCTTGACGATGATTGGCGCGGACACCGCGGGCTTGGCGAATTCGGTGAGCGCGCGCTGAACGCCCTCGGCGGTGGTGCGCACCGGCGTCGGCGTGACCGGAAGGGTCAGTTCGCTGCCCGAAGCCCAGCCGCTCAGCACCTTCGCCCGCGCCGCCGCGACGTCCAGCTTCTGCCCGACCTGCGGCGGGACCGCGACCGGCGTGGTGCCGTCGAACCGGATCGCGCCCTCGGCGGGCGCCCGGTCGACGCGGCCGCGCAGGTCCTCGAGCGCCGGGTCGAGTTTCGCTGCCTCGACGTGCGACGCGACGCCCAGTTCCCGCGTGCTGAAGAACGACGCCAGCCGGGTGAAGGGGTTGATCGGCTGGTCGCCCGCCTGGTCGAGGGTGCCGCTCCAGTCGAGCCCCAGCCCGGCCTCGGTCGGCGACAGCTTGGTGTGCGCGTTGCCCGCGGTGACCGTGAGCGGCTGGGTGAGCCGCGGCTCGATCTTCCCGCGCAGCTCGCGTTCGGCGACCGGCCGCTCCAGCCCGCCGACGTCCACGCCGGCCACGACGACGCCGCGCGGCACCCGGCCCTGGCTGGTCAGCAGGTCGATGAGGTACGCGACGACCAGGACGCCGAGCACGCCGCCGCTGATCCAGCCGGCTTTGCGCAGGCCGCGCCTTCGCGGCGGGGACGGAGGTTCCTCCGGTGGTACGACCGGCAGGACCTCGGTCTGGTCGCTGTCGGTTTCCGGCCAGCGCGGTTCGTACTGCACCTCACGACCCCTTCGATTCGCTGCGGTCAGGGGCACAGCGTACGGGCCGAGCCGGACATGCCGGACTACTGCCCCCAGGGGAACAAACCGGTCACCCAGCGTCCGGTTCCGGATTGGCGCCGGCGCGGGCTAGGAAGTCGAAGTCGCAGCCCTCGTCGGCCTGCGTGATGTGCTCCGCGTACAGCGCACCGTAACCCCGCTCGAACCGCGGTGCAGGGGCGGCCCATGAGGCGAGACGACGCTCCAGTTCGGCGTCGTCCACCTCCAGCTGCAACGTCCGCGCGGGCACGTCCAGGGTGATCAGGTCGCCGTCGCGGACCAGCGCGAGCGGCCCGCCGACGTGCGATTCCGGTGCCACGTGCAGCACGCACGCGCCGTAACTGGTGCCGCTCATCCGGGCGTCGGAGATCCGCACCATGTCCCGCACGCCTTGTTCCAGCAGGTGCGCCGGGATCGGCAGCATGCCGTATTCGGGCATGCCTGGCCCGCCGAGCGGACCGGACCCGCGCAGCACCAGTACGGAATCGGCGGTGATGCCCAGCGCCAGGTCGTCGATGCGCTTCTTCAGGTCTTGGTAGTTGTCGAAAACCACTGCCGGACCGGTGTGGGTGAGCAGAGCGGGGTCGGCGGCGATGTGCTTGATCACCGCGCCGCCGGGAGCGAGGTTGCCGCGCAGCACGGCCACGCCGCCCTCGCTGGCGACTGGGTTGTCGCGCGGGCGGATCACGTCGTCGTTGTGCACGCGGGCGTCTGCGAGCGAGTCGGCGAGCGGACGTCCGGTGACGGTGACCCGGTCGAGGTGCAGGAGGTCGGTCAGGCGGGACAGCAGCCCGGGCAGGCCGCCCGCGTAGTAGAAGTCCTCCATCAGCCAGTCGCCGCCGGGCCGGATGTTCGCCAGCACCGGCACACGGCGGGCGATCGCGTCGAAATCCTGCAGCGACAAGGAAATCCCGCTGCGGCCGGCCATCGCGATCAGGTGGATCACCGCGTTGGTCGACCCGCCGAGCGCCAGCACGGTCGTGATCGCGTCGGCGTACGCGCGCTCGTCGACGATCTTCGCGATCGTGAGGTCCTCCCACACCATGCCCACGATGCGCGCGCCGCTCGCCGCGGCCATCCGGTGGTGTGCTGAATCGACCGCCGGGATCGAGGCCGCGCCGGGCAGGGTCAGCCCCAGCACCTCGGCGGCGGACGTCATGGTCGACGCGGTCCCCATCGTCATGCAGTGGCCGGGGGAGCGGGCCAGGCCGCGTTCGAGTTCGGCCAGTTCGCGGTCGCCGATCGTGCCCGCGCGCCGTTCGTCCCAGTACTTCCACATGTCGGTGCCGCTGCCGAGCACCTCGCCGCGCCAGTTTCCGCGCAGCATCGGGCCCGCGGGCACGAAAATCGACGGCAGCCCGGCGCTCGCCGCGCCCATCAGCAGCGCCGGGGTGGTCTTGTCGCAGCCGCCCATCAGCACCGCGCCGTCGACGGGATACGACCGCAGCAGTTCCTCGGTCTCCATCGCCAGCAGATTCCGGTACAGCATCGGCGTCGGCTTCTGGTACGTCTCCGACAGCGTCGCCACCGGGAACTCCAGCGGGAATCCGCCCGCCTGCCACACGCCGCGCTTGACCTGCTCCGCGCGTTCGCGCAGGTGCTGGTGGCACGGGTTGATGTCGCTCCAGGTGTTGAGGATGCCGATCACCGGCTTCCCGAGGTGTTCTTCAGGCTCGTAGCCGAGCTGCCGGGCGCGGGTGCGGTGGCTGAAGTTCCGCAGGTCGTCGCCGCCGAACCAGCGGTGGCTGCGCAGGTCCTCGGGTGCCTTCATTGCTGCGCGTCCTCTCGGTCGACGGATGGCATCTGATATATGATCGTACGTGTCGACGCTCGGAGACGCCCGCCTGGTTGAATGTGCGGGGACGAGCGCGAAAGCCAGGAGGGTCGGCATGCCGTCCACGTTCAGCCTCCCCGCCTCCCGCACCGAGGTGGTGCTGGAGGAGATCCGGCGCGGCATTCTCGCCCGCGAGCTGGTGCCCGGTCAGCAGCTGGTGGAGGCGGAGCTGGCCGCGCGGCTCGGGGTCTCGAAGACGCCGGTGCGCGAGGCGCTCAAGGTGCTGTCCAACACCGGGCTGGTCACGTTCAGCCCGTACAAGGGCGCGTCGGTGTGCGTGGTCGACGCGGAGCTGGCGCGGTCGGTCTACGACGTGCGGATGGTGCTGGAACCGGAAGCGCTGCGCCGCGCGGTGCGGGCGGCGGACCGGGCGTCGTTCGACGAGGCTGCCCAGATTCTCAAGGAAGCGTCGGCCGCGGATGCCGACCAGACCACGTTGAGCCTGCTCAACCGGCGGTTCCACCGTGCGTTGTACGCGGGCTGCGGCAACCCGCTGATGGTGTCGATGCTGGACGACCTGCGCGACCGCGCCGCGCTGATCACCGTGGTCGGCTGGGACGCGAATCCCAGCTGGCGCAAGGAATGGAACGAGCACAAGGCGGTGCTCGCCGCCGCGCGGAAGGGCGACGAGGACGGCGCGGCCGAGCTGCTGCGCGCGCACATCGCGGCGTTCCTCGACCACGTGCTCGAGGCGATCGGGGAGGAGTGACGGCGTGCGGTTGCTGCTCGTCGCGGACACCCACCTGCCGAAGCGGGCGAAGGAACTGCCCGCGCAGGTCTGGGACGAGGTCGCGAAGGCCGACGTCGTGGTGCACGCGGGCGACTGGGTCGACGTGGACACCCTCGACGCTCTTGAAGCCCGCAGCGCGCGGCTGATCGGCGTGTACGGCAACAACGACGGTCCTGAACTGCGGAAACGTCTGCCCGAGGTGGAGAGGGAGACGTTGGAGGGCGTCCGGGTGGCGGTCGTCCACGAAACCGGCGACGCGAAGGGTCGCGCGGCTCGCTGCGACGCGTTATATCCGGACGTCGACGTGCTGATCTTCGGACACAGCCACATCCCGTGGGACACGGTGACGCCCGGCGGGTTGCGACTGCTCAACCCCGGCTCGCCCACCGACCGGCGGCGGCAGCCGTTCTGCACCTACCAGACCGCGGAGATCAAGAACGGCCGTCTCGGCGACGTCGAGCTGCACGAGCTGCCTCGCCGCGGCTGAGCGGGTAAAACAGGAGGCATGGACCCGGTCCGCGCGCTGCGCGACATCGCCTTCCAGCTCGAGCGCGCCGGTGAACCGACTTACCGCGTGCGCGCGTTCCGTCAGGCCGCCGCTGTGGTCGACAGGCTCTCCGAAGACGAGCTGGCGTCGCGCGTCGGCGCGAAGACGCTTCAGGCGTTGAAGGGGATCGGCAAAGCCACTGCTGGCGTCATCGAGGACGCGTGGCACGACCGTACGCCCGCGTACGCGACGAAGCTGCCCGAAAGCAAGCTGCCGGACGGCGGTGCACTGCGTACGGCACTTCGCGGCGACTGTCACACGCACTCCGACTGGTCCGACGGCGGCAGCCCGATCCTCGAGATGGCCGAGACGGCACGCGACCTGGGGCACGAGTGGATCGTGCTCACCGACCACTCGCCGCGGCTGACCGTCGCGCGCGGGCTGTCTCCGGAACGGCTGCGGGCGCAGATGGACGAGGTCGCGCGAGTGAACGAGCAGCTGGCGCCGTTTCGCCTGCTGCACGGCATCGAGGTCGACATCCTCGACGACGGCGCGCTCGACCAGACCGAGAAGCTGCTGGACCGGCTCGACTTCGTGGTGGCGAGCGTGCACTCGAAACTGCGGATGCCCGCGCGGGAGATGACACCGCGGATGCTGGCCGCCGTCGAGAACCCGCACGTCCGGGTGCTGGGGCACTGCACCGGACGGCTGGTCGGCGGGCGCAGCAGGCCGGAGTCGCAGTTCAACTCGGAGAAGGTGTTCACCGCGTGCCGGGAGAACGGCGTGGCGGTGGAGATCAACTCGCGGCCGGACCGGCTCGACCCGCCGATGCGGTTGCTGCGCCAGGCCGTCGAGCTGGGCTGCGAGTTCGCGATCGACAGCGACGCGCACGCGCCCGGCCAGCTCGATTGGCAGGCTTACGGCTGCGAGCGCGCGGAGAAGGCGGGCATCGGACCGGACCGGGTCGTCAACACACGGACGGCCGATCAGTTACTGCGATGAATGCGCGCGATCGAGCCAGCGCAGCACCGCGAGCTGGTCGTCTTGTACGAGAGCCACGCAGCCTGCGGTCGGTCCGCCAGTGGACACGTGCAGGAAGAACGCCGAACCGGCCTTCGCGCGCAACGCCGATTCCTTGCGCGCCGACGTCCGCTGGGTACGGGCCGAGCTCCCGTACCCAGCGGTCGCCGTCGCGGTCCCACGCGGAGGCGGAGTGGAGAACCTGCTGCGGGCTCAGTTGATCTCGTACGGGTCGCCGTAGACCTTCCACTTCAGCGGCGTGTGCAGATCGAGGTTGCCGTCGTTGAGGAACACCAGTTGCTCGGTGTCGACGCGGGAGGTGTCCGCATGCGCTTCCTCCTTCTTCATGACCACCTTGCGCGCGTCGAGGAACGCCTTGAGGTAGGCGGTTTCGTCGCCGCCCTGGGACGGCGGCTTCGCCTTCGACAGCGCGGCGTCGCGGATGCCGCCGAAGCTGTCAGTGCTCGTGCCGGGGCCGTGCATCACGATGGCGTCGTAGTAGATGAACTGGCCGAGCGCGCCGAGACCGTCGGACTTGCCTTGGTTCACCGCCGGGTCGAAGTACACGCGGTCGCGCTCGCTGTTCTGCGCGGCCTGGAATTCCTCGGTGCCCGCGGCCTGCTTCCACGCGCTTTCGAAGGCTGTGCCGAGACCTTCGTGCGAATCGGAGCCGTTGACTTTTTCCAGCGCGGGCAGGAACTTCGCCAGCGGGTTGTCCGGCACGGACTTGGTGTAGGCCTGCACGAGTTCGAGCATGTCGCCGGTGCCGGAGCAGAACCCGATGATGCCCGCGGTGTACCCGCGTCCGTCGCCGATGTCCTCGATGTAGGAGTACTGCTTCTTCCAGTCGAGCGACGAGTTTTCCGCGCTCGACACCAGCTGCATCGCGATCTCTTTTTTCTCCGGGGACGCGAGGTCGCCGCCCGAGCCGAGCACCGAGGACGCCGAGGCGGCGAGCGGGGCGGGCACGGCGGCGGCCGAGAGAGCGGGAGTGCTGAGGACGAGAGCGAGGGCCGAGGCAGCCGTGAGACCGGCGGCCAGCGCGGGCCGCATCGTCTTGCGCATGGGGGGAATCCCTTTCCGCGGTACGTGGGCAAGGCGGCCGGACCGGCGAATGAACCGGTTCCGGGTACTGCTGCGGCGTAGCGCCACGATAACCGAGCGTGAAGCGGCGAGGCAAGGGATACGAAAATTTTTCACGGATGTGAACATCCATGGTCCACTATGGACGATGAAGGTTGCCTGAAGCGGACCGGAAAACGACCGGGGCCACGGGATCCGGCAGTCATCTGTCTACTGTGGACTCGCGGTGGAGCTCCCGGCAAACCTTAAAGACATGATAAACTCGTCCCGAGATGACGACTGCTGCCGCCGCTCCCGCGCCGCGGCACCGGTCCATCCTCGTCCTGCTGCTCGCCGCGCTGCTCCTGCTCGGCGTAGCCGTCCCCGGGCCAGGACCGGCGGGCCCGCGCCCGCACGACGCCGAACCCGCCCTGGTCCAGGAACAGGGCCCGCATCTCGTCGCCGCGCATCCGCTGCCGCTCGCCGATGCCCCCGGCGAGATCCGCCTCGCCCGGCCGGATTGGTGCACCGTCCCGTTTTCCGCCGCGCCGCCGGTCGAACTGGACCGCGCGCCCGCGCCCGCCGCGGCACGCGCTCCTCCGGGTTGCTGAGTACTCGTTTCCCGCCTGTACCCGGCTCTCAAGAGGATTTCATGAGCAACGGTCATGCTTTGCTGGCCGTCGGCGGCGCGTTTCTCGCCGCCGGCGCCCTTGCCCGCGTCGGCGCCCGGATCGGGCTGCCCACGATTCCCCTGTTCATGCTGGCCGGTTTCGTCTTCGGCCCGCACACCCCCGGACTGTCCCTTGTGGACGATCCGGCCGAGTTCGGCGTACTGGCCGGGCTCGGTCTCGTATTCCTGCTCTTCTATCTGGGACTGGAGTTCTCGCTCGACGACCTCGCCCGCGGCGGCGCCAGACTCGCCGGCGCGGGGGTGGCCTACCTCGTGCTGAACATCGGCGGCGGGCTCGCGTTCGGCTTCGCGCTCGGCTGGGGCACGCGCGAGGCGCTGGTGATCGCCGGCGCGATCGGCATCTCCTCGTCGGCCATCGTCACCAAACTGCTCCTGGAAACCCGGCGGATGAACAACCGGGAATCCCGCCTCATCATGGGCATCGTCGTGCTCGAAGACCTGTTCCTCGCGCTGTACCTGGCGTTGCTGCAGCCGGTGCTCAGCGGTGCGGACGGCTTCGGCGCGGCGCTCGCCGACTTCGGCAAGGCGTTCGGCTTCCTGCTCGTGCTCGCCGCACTGGCGCGCTGGGGCGGACGGCTCGTGTCGCGGCTCTTCGGTTCGGCGGACGACGAACTGCTCACCGTCTGCTTCGTCGGCGTGGCCGTGCTCGGCGCCGCGGTGGCCGAGGAGGTGGGCGTGTCCGACGCGATCGGTGCGTTCATGGTCGGGATGATGCTCGGCAATTCCCAGGTCGCGCCGCGGGTGCACAAGCTCGTGCTGCCGCTGCGGGACGCGTTCGGAGCGTTGTTCTTCTTCATCTTCGGGCTGTCGATCGACCCGGGCGCGGTCGGCACGGTCGTCCTCCCGGTGCTCGCCGCGGTCGTGTTGACGCTGGTGCTGAACCTCGCCGCCGGCGCGTTCGCCGCCCGGCTGCACGGCTTCGATCGGCAGGAGGGCGTGAACATCGGCCTGACCGTGCTCACCCGGGGCGAGTTCTCGCTCGTCTTGGCGACGATGGCGACCGCGGCCGGGCTGGACTCGCGGGTGGCCCCGTTCGTCGCCGGGTACGTGCTGCTCCTGGCCGTGATCGGCCCGCTCGCCGTGCTCCGCTCGGACCGGCTGACCTGGCTGCTTCCGGCCAAGCTCGTGCGGCCGCGTCCGGCCCCGGTGCCGTGAGCGGGGGACGCCGGGCTGTCGCTCGCGGCATATTCGGAAGCCACGACGGTCACGCACGGCTATCCTTGGCCCAAGTATGTCCACTCCAGCCCCCTTCGCAGAGCTGCGCGCCCAGCTGCCCGAATTGATGCTGCGCGACGAGCACCGGCTGCGCCGTCGTCTCGACGGCGCGCGCCGGTCTCGCGACAAGCAGCAGACGGCCGAGCGCATCGCCGCCGACGTCGAAACGGCGCTGCTGCGCGTGCAGCAGCGCCGCGAAAGCGTGCCGAAGATCGAGTACCCCGCCGAGCTGCCGGTCAGCAGGCTCAAGGACGAGATCGGCGACGCGATCCGCGACCACCAGGTGGTGATCGTCGCGGGGGAGACCGGGTCGGGCAAGACCACGCAGCTGCCGAAGATCTGCCTCGAGCTTGGCCGCGGCGTGCGCGGGCAGATCGGGCACACCCAGCCGCGCCGGCTGGCCGCGCGCACGGTCGCCGACCGGATCGCCAGCGAGCTGAAGACCGAACTGGGCGACACCGTCGGCTACAAGGTCCGGTTCACCGACCAGTCCGGCCAGGACACCCTGGTCAAGCTGATGACCGACGGCATCCTGCTGGCCGAGATCCAGACCGACCGGATGCTGCGCCAGTACGACACGCTGATCATCGACGAGGCGCACGAGCGCAGCCTCAACATCGACTTCATCCTCGGCTACCTCAAGCAGCTCCTGCCGCGCCGTCCCGACCTGAAGGTGATCATCACCTCGGCGACCATCGACCCGGAGCGGTTCTCGCGGCACTTCGACGACGCGCCGATCGTCGAGGTCTCCGGCCGGACCTACCCGGTCGAGGTGCGCTACCGGCCGCTCGTGGACCCGGACGATCCCGAGGGCGACCCGGACCGCGACCAGACGCAGGCGATCGCCGAGGCGGTCCAGGAGCTGTCCGGCGAAGGCCCGGGCGACATCCTCGTGTTCCTCTCCGGGGAACGCGAGATCCGCGACACCGCGGACGTGCTGAACCGGCTGGAGCTGCGGAACACCGAGGTGCTGCCGCTGTACGCGCGGCTGTCCGCGGCTGATCAGCACCGCGTGTTCCAGCGGCACACCGGACGGCGGATCGTGCTGGCCACGAACGTCGCCGAGACGTCGCTGACCGTGCCGGGGATCAAATACGTGATCGACCCGGGCGCCGCGCGCATCTCGCGCTACAGCCACCGCACGAAGGTGCAGCGGCTGCCGATCGAGGCGGTTTCGCAGGCGTCGGCGAACCAGCGCAAGGGCCGGTGCGGGCGTACCTCGGACGGCGTCTGCATCCGGCTGTACTCCGAGGAAGACTTCGAATCGCGGCCGGAGTTCACCGATCCGGAGATCCTGCGGACGAACCTCGCGTCGGTCATCCTGCAGATGACGTCGCTCGGCCTCGGCGACATGAACGCGTTCCCGTTCGTCGAGCCGCCGGACCGCCGCCAGGTCACCGACGGCGTCCAGCTGCTGCAGGAACTCGGCGCGTTCGAGACCGGCGATTCCTCGAAGCTCACCGAGGTCGGCCGCAAGCTCGCGCTGCTGCCGGTGGACCCGCGGATGGGCCGGATGGTGCTGGAGGCCGCGCAGAACGGCTGCGTGCGCGAGGTGATGATCATCGCCGCCGCACTGTCCATTCAGGACCCGCGCGAACGGCCCGCGGAGAAACAGCAGGCCGCCGACGCGCAGCACGCCCGGTTCGCCGATCCGACCTCGGACTTCCTCTCCTACCTCAAGCTGTGGGAGTACGTCAGCGAACAGCAGAAGACGCTGACCGGCAACCAGTTCCGCCGGATGTGCCGCACCGAGTACCTGAACTACCTGCGGATCCGCGAGTGGCAGGACATCTTCGGCCAGCTGCGCCAGCTCGCCAAACCGCTCGGCATCACGCTCAGCACCACGCCCGCCGAACCGCAGCACGTGCACACGGCGCTGATTTCCGGGCTGCTGTCGCACATCGGGCTCAAGGACCCGGCGAAGGGCGACTACCTCGGCGCGCGGGGAGCCCGGTTCTCGGTGTTCCCGGGTTCGGCGCTGTTCAAGAAGCAGCCGCGCTGGGTGATGTCGGCGGAGCTGGTGGAGACGTCGCGGCTGTGGGGCCGGGTCAACGCGCGGATCGAGCCGGACTGGGTCGAACCGCTCGCGCAGCACGTCGTGAAGCGTTCGTATTCGGAGCCGCACTGGGAGCGCAAACAGGGCGCGGTGATGGCGACCGAGAAGGTGACGCTCTACGGCGTGCCGCTCGTCGCCGACCGGCGGGTGAACTACGGCCGGATCGACCCGGAGATCTCGCGCGCGATGTTCATCCGGCACGCGCTGGTCGAGGGCGACTGGCACACGAACCACCGGTTCTTCGCCGAGAACCGGGCGCTGCTGGACGAGGTCGAGGACCTGGAGAACCGCGCCCGGCGGCGCGACATCCTGGTGGACGACCAGACGCTGTACGAGTTCTACGACGCGCGAGTGCCCGAGGACATCGTGTCCGTGCGGCATTTCGACAGCTGGTGGAAGAAGGCGCGGCGGAACGAGCCGGACCTGCTGTCGTTCGAGAAGTCCATGCTCATCAACGAGGTCGCGGGCGCGGTCCGCGAATCGGACTACCCGGACTCGTGGACGCAGGGCACGCACGTTTTCAAGCTGACCTACCAGTTCGAGCCCGGAGCAGACGCCGACGGCGTGACCGTGCACATCCCGCTGCCGGTGCTGAACCAGGTGACGCCGGACGGTTTCGACTGGCAGGTGCCCGGTCTGCGCGGCGAACTGGCGACGCAGCTGATCAAATCGCTGCCGAAAGCGTTGCGGCGCAACTTCGTCCCGGCTCCGGACACGGCTGCCGACGCGTTGACGCGAATGTCCCCTTCGGACGGTCCGCTGCTCGACATCCTCGGCGACGAACTGCACGCGATGCGCGGCATCGACATCCCGCACACGGCGTGGGACCTTTCGACGGTGCCGGACCACCTCCGGATCACCTTCCGCGTGGTGGACGAGCGCGGCAAGCGGGTGGCCGAGGGCAAGGACCTGGACGAGCTGAAGCGCCGTCTCGCGCCGCGCGTGCGGGAGACGATTTCCAAGGCCGCCAACAGCATCGAGAAGGCCGGCCTGGTGCAGCCGTCGTTCGGCGAGCTGCCGAAGGTGTTCGCGTCGACCCGGCGCGGCCACGACGTGAAGGCGTACCCGGCGCTGGTGGACGAGGGCGCGTCGGTGGCTGTGCGGCTGCTGGACACGCCTGCCGAACAGCAACACGCGATGTGGTCCGGCACGCGGCGGATGCTGCGGCTGAACCTGAACTCGCCGATGAAGTTCATTACGCGGTCGCTGTCGAACTCCTCGAAGCTCGTGCTGAACCGCAACCCGCACGGCAGCGTCGCGGGCCTGCTGGAGGACTGCGTCGACTGCGCGGTCGACGCACTGATGGCCGCGGCGGGCGGCCCGGTCTGGGACGAGGCGGGTTTCGCGGCGCTGCTGGAAAAGGTGCGCGCTGGGTTGAACCCGAAGGTGCTGGAAGTGCTGACGGAGGTCGAGCGGATCCTGCGCGCGGCCATCGACGTGGAGACTCGTCTCGCGGACACTCGCGGCCCGGCCGAATCGCTGGCGGACATCCGCCGTCAGCTGGACGGTTTGGTGCACGCGGGCTTCGTGACGGAGACCGGCGCCGCCCGGCTGCCCAACGTGGTCCGGTATCTGCGCGGCATCGAGCGGCGGCTGGAGAAGCTGCCGCTGGAGCAGACACGCGACCTGCAGCGGATGGCGGACGTCGCGTGGATCACGAAGGAGTACGAGGACGCGGTGGCCACGCTGCCGCCGGGAACGTCGTCGCCCGCGCTGGCGGAGGTGCGGTGGATGATCGAGGAGCTTCGGGTGAGCTTCTTCGCGCAGACACTGGGGACGGCGCATCCGGTGTCGTTGAAGCGGATCACGAAGGCGTTGGACGAGGCGCTGGCGTAGCCGTCACTTCACGAGGAGAGTGACGGTGGCAGCGCTGGCGGAAATCGTGCCCGCGACGGCGGACAGCGAGGCCGCCACTCCGCTCAGGTTGCTGAGCATTCTTCGGAGCGCCTTCGCCGGTGCTTGCTCCTTGACCGCCATGGCGAGCTTCTGCCATTTGTGCTGCCGGATGTGACAACCGAGCAGGATGCCGTTGGCGTTGTTGCGGCAGAACTCGTTCTTCCTGGTGTTCGCGACGCCCGGCCCGATCGACGGGATCGCCCACAGGGCGATGACCGCGATAAAGGCAAGAGAGCTCCAGAAGCTGCCAAGTGTGCGTTGTGTTTTTCTCCCCGCCATGGCGCACGACGGTACTGATCATTTCCGATCGGCGGATAGCGCCTTTGCGGTGGAATGTTCCGCAGCGAGTGCGACCGACGGCAACCCCGCGTCCCCCGAACGGATTTCCCGGGTGCCGCCACGTGGTTGCTGGGAAACATGAGTCAGCTGATCACTTCGCCTCCGCGTAATTGTCCACCGATTTCGCTTCCATGGGAAATCGCACCGGGCACGCCTCGCCGAAAACCAGCCGGGCCGCTTCCTGGATCGCTGTCTCCACGATTTCCGCGACCTCATCCGCCAGCTCCGCAGGGGCATGCACGATCACCTCGTCGTGCAGGAAGAACACCAGATGCGCCGGTTCGGGCAGCCGACCGCGCAAAGTCGCCAGCAAGACCGCCGTCAGGTCGGCCGCACTTGCCTGCACCACGAAATTCCGCGTGAACCGGCCCCAACTGCGCGACGCCCGCCGCGCGCGGGTTTCTGTTGCCTCGTCTTCGGTGAGCCCGCCGGTCAAAGCACGCCAAGCAGCAGACGGAGCCGGAGAAGTACGGCCCAGCCGCGACCGGACCCGTTCGCCTCGTTCGCCCGCCGCAGCGGCGTGCTCCACATAGGACACTGCGTCCGGGAAACGCTGGCGCAGCAACGCGAGCAGCGGACCGGCCTCGCCGGAGGTGCCGCCGTACATCGCGGACAGCATGGCGATTTTCGCGCGGGAACGGTCGTCTCGCGTGTCTCCGGGGCGGAGCGGGACGTAGCGGGTGCCGGAGAACAACGCTTCCGCCAGCCGGGCGTACAGATCGGTGGCCGCGGCGACTTCGGCCAAGCGGCGGTCGCCGGACAGCGCGGTGAGGACGCGCGGCTCCAGTTGCGCCCCGTCGGCGACGACGAGTTTCCAGCCGGGATCCGCGGACGCGCACGAGCGCAGCGCGCGCGGGATCTGCAGCGCCCCGCCGCCCCGGGTAGCCCACCGGCCGGACACCACGCCGCCGACCACGTAATGCGGCCGGAAGCGTCCGTCGGCTACCCATTCGTCCAGCCACGCCCAGCCGTTGGCCGAGTGCAGCCGCGACAGCTCCTTGTACTCCAGCAGCGGCGCGACCGCGGGATGGTCGATGTCCTGCAGCAGGTACTTCCGCGCCGCCGGGATTTCGATGCCTTCCCTGGCCAGCGCGCGGACGACGCTGGCCGAGGAATCGGGATTGACCGGCCGACCGCCCAGCGCCGCGGAGATTTTCGCGGCGAGCTCGACCAAGACTTTCGGGCGTTGACCAGCGGGTACGCGCGGGCCGAGGCGTTCTTCCAGCAGCTGCAGGTGCCGGTCGGCGCGCCAGGGCAGCCCGGCGGCCGAGATTTCCGCGGCGGCCAGTGCGCTGGCGGATTCGGCCGCGAGCAGCAGCCGCATCCGCGCGGGGGCCTCGGTGGCGGCGACGCGTTTCTCCTGTTCGGCCAGCACTCGCCGGGCCGCCGCGGCGACGGTGACTCCCGGCGGCAGTCCGGGGCCGCGCGGGGAGAACAGCGTGGGTTGCGCGTCCTCGCCGAAGGCCGGGCCGTCGTCGGGCGGTTCCTCCCCGTTCGCCCGGGCCCACGCTGCCCGCAAACTGCGCGATTCGCCGTCCCTGCCCTCGTAGGCGAGCAGCAGCCCTTCGGCGAGCGACAGGTCGTGGCAGCGCCCCAGCCGCACCCCGGCCTTGATCAGCGTGGGATAGATCTCCTCGGCCGAGGGCAGCACCCAGCGCGGGCTCTCGGCCGCCTCCAGCCGGCGGACCTCGTCGGCCCAGTCGGCGCGCGAAAGCCCGCGGAGGGTCCCCGCGGGGCCCTCGATCGTGTAGCCGGAGTCCTCCTCCCGGCCGGTGATCACCTGCACCGTCCCATTGTGCGGACCAGCACCGACAATTTCTGCGCACCGGCTCTCGAAGCGCTTCCCGGACGGTCCGTGACCGGCGTGGGAGATTTCCTCCCCGGCCGGGCACTGGTGCGCGGACGGGCCTTGCTTTACTGTCGAGTAACTCCCATACCGGCGGTACGGAGACCGTCGGCGTGGGCGCTCCCGCCGCAGCAATGGAGGTGCCCGGATGAGTGTGGCCGAGCTGGCCGGCCAGGTGGCAGGCAAGCTGACCGAGACCGTGCGCAGCGTCGAGGTGATGCGCCGCGCCGGCCTGGTGCCGTTTCCCCGGCTCGACGAGGGCCTGCGTTCCCTCGTCGCGATCCGCAAGTACGGCCCGTTCGCCGGCGCGAACCACATCGCCGCGCGGCGCGATTCGACGGCCGTCGGGATCGTCGACGACCTCGGCCCGCTCACCTTCAAGCAGCTCGACGACCAGTCCAACGCGCTCGCCCGCGCCTGGTCGCAGCGCGGGCTCGGCCCCGGTTCGGTGATCGCCGCGCTGTGCCGCGACCACCGCGGGCTCGTGCTCACGATGGCCGCCTCGGGCAAGCTCGGCGCGCGGCTGCTGCTGATGAACACCGGGTTCGCCAAACCGCAGTTCGCCGACGTCGCCCAGCGCGAGGGCGTCACCGCGCTCGTCTACGACCAGGAGTTCACCGGCCTGCTCGACGCGATCGACGAGAACGTCGACCGGTACCTGGCCTGGGTGGACGAACCGGGCGGGCACGAGATCCCGGTGCTCGCCGAGATCATCGCCAGCACCGACGACCGCCCGCTGCCCGCGCCCGTCAAACCCGGCGGTTTCGTCCTGCTCACCAGCGGCACCACCGGCACCCCCAAGGGCGCGCCGCGACCGCACACGTCCGCGCTGGCGTCGGCGCAGTTCCTGGACCGCATCCCGTTGCGCTCCGGCGAAGCGACCTTCATGGGCGCGCCGCTGTTCCACGGCACCGGGCTGTCGCAGTTCATCCTCAGCTTCGCGCTCGGCTGCACGGTGGTGATGCGCCGGAAGTTCGACCCGGAGGCCACGCTGAAGGGCGTCGCCACGCACCGGTGCACCGCGCTCGTTCTGGTGCCGACGATGCTGCAGCGGATCGTCGACCTGCCGAAGGAGGTCCGCGACCGGTACGACACGTCGTGCCTGCGGATCATCTTCGTCGCCGGGTCCGCGCTGTCGCCGGATCTCGGCAACCGGGCGAACGAGGAATTCGGCGACGTCGTGCACAACCTGTACGGCTCCACGGAGGTCGCGGTGGCGACGGTCGCGACGCCGGAGGACTGGAAACGCGCACCCGGCACGGTCGGCCGCGCGCCGGTCGGCTGTCGCGTGGCGCTGTACGACGAACATGGCACCAAGATCACCGAGCCGCACGTGACCGGGCGGGTGTTCGTCGGCAGCGGGCTCAGCTTCGGCGGCTACACCGACGGCCGCAACAAGGAAATCATCGACGGCCTGCTCTCCAGCGGCGACGTCGGCCACTTCGACGAGGACGGCCTCCTGTTCATCGACGGCCGCGACGACGAGATGATCGTCTCCGGCGGCGAAAACGTGTTCCTGATCGAGGTGGAGAACCTCTTGGTGGAGCGCGAAGACGTCCTCGAGGCGGCAGTGATCGGCGTCGAGGACCCGGACTTCGGCGAGCGGCTCAAGGCGTTCGTGGTGCGCACCGAGGGCTCGACCCTCGACGAGGACGGCGTGCGCGAGTACGTGAAGGCGAACCTGGCGCGCTACAAGGTGCCGCGGGACGTGGAGTTCCTGGACGAATTGCCGCGCAACGCGACCGGGAAGGTGTTGCGGACCAAGCTGAGCTGAGCGCGGTCAGGGGAAGAAACCCTGCACGTAGGGATCGGCGAGAGAGCGGATTTCGGCGGGGGACCCGGCGGCGACGGTTCGCCCGTCGCGCAGGAACACCATCGCGTCGGCGACCCCGGTCTCCAGCAGCAGGGGGCCGTCGTGGGTGATGGTCATGACGGCAGCACCGGTGTCGGCGTACGCGCGCAGGCTGGCCCACACGTCGTACGCGGTGCCGCAGTCGAGCGAGGCGCTGGGTTCGTCCACAACGAGCAGGTCCGGTTCGGACAGCAAGGCCGCCGCGAGCGCAGCGCGCTGAACCTGCCCGCTGGAAAGCTGGTGGGGAAAGAGCTCCAGCGTCTCCATCGGACAGACCGCTGCCTTGCAGGCGTCCTCGACGCTCCGTCCGCGATAGAGCTGCTGACGCACGTCCAGCTGCGCGCCGACGGTTCGCTCCGCAGCGAACGCCGTGACCCCGGACTGCGGCACCAGGCCGACGGTGCCGTTGATCCGCACGTCTCCCGAGCTGCGCGCCACCGAAGGAAGCGAACCCGTCAACGCCGCCGCGACCATCGATTTGCCGCATCCGGATTCGCCGAGCAACGCGGTGATCCGTCCCGCTGGCACCGCGAAACACACCGAGTCCAGAACCGTCTCGCGCCACTGTCCGGTGTCGACCGCGACGGTCAGCTCGCGGACCTCAGCTACCGGAGTCACGAACCCCAGCCGATGCCGAAGATCCCCGGCCCGAAATCCAGCGCGATCGCGTGCACGCCGTTGCCGCTGTCGAGCCGCAACCGGCGCCGGGCCGGTGCTTCGTCAGTGGCGTTCGCGTACTGCCAGCACCGGGCGGGCACCGCGGTCGGGTCGAAGCGGATCTCCAGCAGGTACTCGCGGACCGGGCGGCGGAATTCCCGGTAGTGCGTCGCCCGGCATTGCGGGTACGGCGGCCCGGAGTTGCGCAGGGTGTACTCGATGAGGTGCGTTTCGCCGCGTTCCAGCGCGCGGTCGAAGAGCAGTTCGGCCACCAGGATGCCGTGGTCGTCGTCCACTTCGGCGCGGCCGACGCGGCAGTTGCGCACCGGCTGCAAGTCGGGCACCGCCGTCGCGTCGCCCTGTGCGTACACCAGCAGCCAGCGGTCCTGACCGTCCGCACCGGACTGGAACACCGCGCGCGAGGTGACCGAGAGCTGGCCGCCGTCGGCCGCGATGTCGCAGCGGTCGTGCAGGCCGATCAGCTTCAGCTGGTGCTGCTGGTCCAGCGCGTCGGGCGCGCCGACGCGTTCGAGCAGCGGCTGCAGGATTTCGCGGGTGAAGGTGACCGGTTCCTCGCCCGCCCGGTCGCGTCTGCTCGCGCCGCGCGGACGGGGCGGCGGCAGCAAACCGAGCAGCGCGCCGTCGGGTACGTCGAGGATTTCCTCCAGCACCCGCACCGCCGAAAGCGATCCGGCCCGCTCCGGCTGGCGTTTGCCCGACTGCCAGTAGCTGAGCGCGGTGACGCTGACCGTCGCGCCCCGCGCGCGCAGCCGTGCCTGGATTCGGTCCAGGGAAAGCCCGCTGGCTCCGATCGCGGCGCGCAGCGCGCTCGCGAACGCGGTCCGGGCACCTCCGTCGGTGTCCGGACCGGCGTGGTCCGCCTGCCGCTGCGTCATGTCCCGCCGCCCGCCCCCGCTGGTAACCGACCGTGCCGAGCCCGACACAGGCACGGTAGCAGCCGTCCGACCAGGTTGTACCGCCGTGCCATTCGGACGAACGGGCTAGTACTGGCAACTGGGAACCATTGCCGTGACCTGCGCGGTCGCGCTTCCATGGCCAGGACGGAACGCGCCGCCCCCGGCGCGTCCGGAGCCTCGGCCCCGGCAGCGCGGACCGCGCCCCGCGCCCGGCCGGCGGCCGCGCCCGGAACCGGTGGCCCGGCATGCCCCCAGAGGCCGGGCCACCGGTCATCCGCCGCGGCGAGCGCGAAACTCCTTCGGTTTTCTCCCGGGCCTTCGACGGGATCACACGAACCGCCAGGTGCGGTTACCAGCGGGTAGGCTCCGGGCATGGTCTTGCGGCAGAACATCCTGATCACCGGAGCCAGCTCCGGTCTCGGCGAGGGAATGGCCCGGCAGTTCGCCGCTCGCGGCCGCAATCTCGCGCTGTGCGCCCGGCGTACCGAACGGCTCGACGACTTGGCCGGACAGCTGCGTGCCGCGTACCCGGGGATCACCGTCGCCACGCGCGCGCTCGACGTCACCGACCACGACCGCGTCTTCCAGGTATTCGAGGAATTCCGGGCGGAACTCGGCAGGCTCGACCGCGTGATCGTCAACGCCGGGCTCGGCAAGGGACAGCCGGTCGGCGCGGGACGGTTCGACGCCAACCGGCAGACCCTCGAGACCAATCTCGTCGGCGCGGTGGCTCAGATCGAGGCGGCAGCGGGCATTTTCCGCGAACAGCGCGACGGGCACCTCGCGGTGATCTCGTCGTTCATGGCGCTGCGCGGTTTTCCCCGGAATCTCACCGCGTACTCCGCGTCGAAGGCCGGGATCTCCGCGTTCGCCGACGGTGCGCGGCTGGAGCTGAGCAGCCACGGCATCACGGTCACCGACGTGCGGCCCGGCTATATCAGTTCGGAGATGACTGCCCGCTCGACCAAACGCAATCCGCTGATGGTGTCGGCCGAAGCCGGTGCACACGCGCTGGTCAAGGCGATCGAAGCGGAACCGAAGCGCGCGTACGTGCCTTCGTGGCCCTGGGTGCCGCTGAGTCTCGCGGTACGCTTGGCTCCTGGCCGGTTGCTGCGGATGTTTTCCTGACGGGACGGCATAAATGGGTGCGATTTACCTGATCCGGCACGGCCAGGCGTCGTTCGGCGCGGCGGATTACGACGCGTTGTCGCCGCTGGGGTTCGAACAGTCCACATTGGTCGGCGCGGAGCTGAAACGGCGCGGGGTCGAGTTCGCGCAGGTGCGCTCGGGAACGCTGGCGCGCCAGCGGGACACCGCGGCGACGGCGTTGAAGGCCCTCGGCTGCGACGTTCCGGCGATCGAGGACGAACGCTGGAACGAATACGACCACGTCGACATCGCCGCGCACCACGCGGGCGGCGCGCCGCAAGAGGATCCGCGCGAGTACCAGCGGTTGCTGGACGCCGCGCTGACCGCGTGGGTCGACTCCGGCGACAGCGGCCCGTGCACGGAAAGCTGGCCCGCTTTCCTCGGCCGCTGCACGGCGGCGCTGGCCGAGCTGGCCGGTTCGCTGGGCAAGGGCGAGAACGGGCTCGTGTTCACCTCCGGCGGCGTGCTGGGCGCGGTCGCCGGGGCGTTGCTGGGCACGCCGGGGCCCGGCCTGCTGAAGCTGAACCGCGTCACCGTGAACACCGGTATCACGAAATTGACGTCCGGCCGCGGCGGCGTGAACCTGTTGTCCTTCAACGAGCATCCGCACCTCGAAGGCGAGAACGCGCGGCTGCTCAGCTACCGGTAGGAGGCCGGCGTGCAGTTCGGTGAGGTCACCATCGTGCCGGTGAACGGGCACGGTCCGGAAGACGTGGTCGTGGACGCCGAGGGCCGGGTCTACACCGGCGTCGACGACGGCCGGATCCTGCGCGTATCGCCGGACGGACGGCGGATCGACCTGCTCGGCGACACCGGCGGCCGCCCGCTGGGGCTGGAGCTGTACGGCGACGACGAGCTGCTGATCTGCGACGCCCGCGCCGGTTTGCTGACCATGCCGCTGGCCGGCGGCGAGACCACGACCCTCGCGACGTCCGGGGCCGGGCTGGACTTCGTGTTCTGCAACAACGCCGCGGTCGCCGCCGACGGAACGGTCTACTTCACGGATTCCTCGCGCCGCTTCGGCATCGACAACTGGCGCGACGACCTCATCGAACAGACCGCGGGCGGACGGCTGCTGCGCCGCACGCCGGACGGGCACATCGACCTGTTAGCCGACGGTCTCCAGTTCGCGAACGGCGTCGCGCTGCCGCCGGACGAGTCCTATGTGGCGGTCGCCGAAACCGGCGCGTGCCGGGTCAGCCGGGTCTGGCTGACCGGACCGCGCGCGGGCGACCGCGACGTCCTGATCGACGACCTGCCGGGCTTCCCGGACAACATCGCGACCGGTTCGGACGGGCTGATCTGGATCACCGAGGCCAGCCCGCGCCTCCGCGCCCTCGACGTCGTGCGCCGCCTGCCCACGGCGGTCCGGACCGCGGTGCGCGCGTTGCCGGATTCCCTGCAGCCCGCCCCGAAACGCCAGGTGGGCGCCGTCGCCGTCACCCCGGCGGGCGCGGTGGTGCGGGAATTGCGCGGCGAGATCCCGGGATTCCACCTGCTGGTGGGCATCCGCGAGTATCACGGCCGGTTGTGGTTCGGGTCTCTGGAAGAGAACGCGATCGCCTACACGGATCTCTGAAAGGCTTCTTGACTCTCACACCGTGTCAGGCGGTGAACTCGAAGGCGTCATGTTCAGTATCGGAGACTTCGCCCGCCACGGCCGCGTTTCGGTCCGCATGTTGCGGCACTACGACGCGACCGGGCTGCTGCGCCCGGCTCAGGTCGACCTCGCCACCGGTTACCGCTACTACGCCGCCGCCCAGTTGGCGCGCCTCAACCGCGTCATCGCGCTCAAGGATCTCGGCTTCACTCTCCAGCAGGTGCAGGAGATCCTCGACGAGAAGGTCACCACTGAGCAGCTCGGCACCATGCTGCGGCTGCGCCGGGCCGACCTGGAAGCGGCGATGGCAGCCGCGGCGGCTCGGCTGGTCCGGGTCGAGGCGAGGCTCCGAGCGATCGAAAGCGAGGGGCACATGCCCGAGAACGACGTCGTCGTCAAGAACGTCCCCGCGGTGCGGGTCGCGGAGCTGACCGCGATCGCCGCGAGTTTCGAGCCGGAGGACATCGGTCCCGTCATCGGACCGCTCTACGACGAGCTTTTCCGGCGAATGGAGGCGGCGGGCATCGCCTGCACCGGCCCTGGGGTGGCCTATTACGAGGACGTCCCGGAGGGCGACGGCAAGGTCGTCGTCCACGCCGCCGTCGAGGTTTCCGCCCCGCTGCGGGACGGCGACATCCGGGTCCTCGACCTACCGTCGCTGGAGCACGCGGCGACCATCGTGCACCGCGGTTCCATGGAGACGATCGATCCAGCGGCCCAGGCTCTGGCCCGCTGGATCGACGCGAACGGCTACCAGTCGGCCGGCTACCCGCGCGAGGTCAACCTGGAGTGCCCGGAAAACCGCGACGACTGGGTGACGGAACTCCAGGTCTCGGTGACCCGGGCCTGATCAGCGTCCGGTCCACTGTGGACTGCGGCCCGCGGCCCAGGCGGCGTAGAACTCCTTGTGGTCCTTGGCGGTCATCAGCAACGCCTGCGTGATGGCTTCCAGTTCGATCGAGCTGCCGAGGTCGCTGTCGAGTTCGCGGGTCAGCAGCACCTTCGTGGTCGAGTACGCCAGCGCCGGACCGTCCGCGAGGCGGCGCGCTAGCGCGGCGGCCTCACCGGCCAGTTCGGCGTCTGGCACGACCCGGTTCGCCAGTCCGATCGCCTCGGCGCGCGCGGCGGGGAGTTTGTCGCCCAGCATCAGCAGTTCCGTCGCGCGGCCGAGGCCGACCAAGCGCGGCAGCAGATACGCCGAACCCATGTCCGCGCCCGCCAAGCCGACCTTCGTGAACAGGAACGCGAACTTCGCCGATTCGGCCAGCAGCCGGAAATCGCTCGCCAGCGCGAGAACCGAACCGGCGCCCGCCGCGACGCCGTTGATCGCCGCGATGATCGGGATCGGCGTCTCGCGCATGGCTTTCACCACCGCGCCGGTCATCCGGGTGAATTCGAGCAGTTCCGCGGTGTCCATTTTCTGGAGTTCGCCGATGATTTCCTCGACGTCGCCGCCCGAGCAGAACCCACGGCCCTTCCCGGTGAGCACGAGCACCCGCACGTCGCCGCGGTGCGGCAGTTCGGCGACGAGGTCGCGCAGGTCGGCGTAGACGTCGAAGGTGAGCGCGTTGAGCTTCTCCGGCCGGTCGAAGGTCACCGTCGCGACTCCGTCGTCCACTGTGAACTCGAAGTGCTCCCACGATTTCGTGAGCGGGACACTGGCGCGGAACGGGCTCATTTCTGGATTCCTCCACCGTCGAGTACGAGGGTCTGTCCGTTGATCGCTGCCGCCTCCGGGGCGGCGAAAAACTCCACGGCGTACGCGATTTCGCCGGGTTCGAGCAGCCGTCCGAGCGGGGACGCGGCGGCGAGCGCGGCTTCCGCGTCGGCCTCGTCGCGGCCGGTGCGCTCGCGGATCCGAGCGACCGAGGTCGCGGTCATGTCGGTGCGCACGAACGACGGGCACACCGCGTTCGACGTGACGCCCGTGCCGACCACTTCCGCCGCCACCGCGCGCATCAGGCCGACCGCCGCGTGCTTCGACGCGGTGTAGCCCGAGGTGTAGCGCGCCCCGGCCAGACCTGCGGTCGACGCGACCGTGACGATCCGCCCGAAGTCGCGTTCGCGCATTCCCGGCAGCACTTCGCGCGTGCATAGGAACGCACCGGTCGCGTTCACCTCGAACTGGCCGCGCCAGTCGTCGAGGCCGGTCTTCGCCAGCGGCGCGCTCGAGGACACCCCCGCGTTGTTGACCAGCACGTCGACCGGTCCGAGCTGGGCGAAGTACGCGCGGACGGCGGCCTCGTCGGTGACGTCGCATTCGGCACGGCCGGGGGAGTGCACGGTCGCACCGGCGCCGCGGAAGCGCTCGGCGACGGCCGCGCCGATGCCGCGGGTGCCGCCGGTGACCACGACGACTCGGTCGGAAAAACTGCTCACTCCCGAAAGCTACACCGCAGCGGGCTGAGGTGTATAGAGTTGGCTCGTGCCCGACACCGAACCCGCCCGCACGCCCCAGGAGCTCGTGATGACGCTGCTGGGCAGCTACGTGCGCCCGCGCGAGAGCAGGCGCGTGTGGTCCGGCGGGCTCGTCGCGCTGCTGCACGAGCTGGGGTTCTCCGACGGCGCGGCCCGGATCGCGCTGACCCGGCTGGTGCGCCGCGGCCTGCTGTCGCGGCACCGCGAGGGCAGGCTGGTGCACTACTCGCTGACCGCGCGCACGGTCGCCCTGCTCGACGACGGCGACCGGCGCATCTTCGGCCTCGGCCGCCGCGACGAACCGGCCGGGACCTGGACCGTGCTGTGGCAGAACATCCCGGAAACCCGGCGCAAATCCCGCGAACGGCTGGTGCGGCGGCTGCGCTTCCTCGGTTTCGGCCCGGTCCAGGACGGCACCTGGCTCGCCCCGCACGACCGCGAGGCCGAGGTGCTCGCCCTGCTCACCGAACTCGAGGTCGCCGAACACGCCGGTTTGATGCTCGGCACGCCGTCCGCCGCGCTGGACGTGCGCCGGCTCGCCGGACGGGCCTGGGACCTCGACGGACTGTCCGCCCGCTACGCCGCGTTCGTCGCGGAATTCGGCGACTGCCCGCGCGAGCTCGGCGATCCGGAAGCGTTCGCCGTGCGCACCCGCCTGGTGCACACCTATCGCGAATTCCCTTCACTGGACCCGGAACTGCCTGCCGAGCTGATCCCCGCGCCGGAGACCAGGGCCGCGGCGGTCAAGCTGTTCCACGACCTGTACTCGGCGCTCGCGCCACCCGCCCAGCGCCACTTCGACCGAACCCTGTCCACGAGATGAGGAACCCGATGACCGGAACCGACGACACCCAGGCCGCACTCAGTTACACGTCCTATCTGGCCCTCGACGAGGTGCTCGGCGCCCAGCGCCCGCGCTCGGACGAACACGACGAACTGCTGTTCATCGTGATCCACCAGGTCTACGAACTGTGGTTCAAGCAGATCCTGCACGAGGCCGAGTTCCTGCAGGAAAGCCTCGAAGCGGGCAAGACCGCGCATTCGATCCGCACGCTGCGCCGCATCCTGACCGTGCTGAAGGTGGTGGTCGCGCAGATCGACGTGCTGGAGACGATGACGCCCAGCCAGTTCACCAGCTTCCGCGCCCGCCTCGACGCTTCGAGCGGTTTCCAGTCCGGCCAGTTCCGCGAACTGGAGGCGGTGCTCGGCCGCCGCGACGAGCGCGTCTTCGCGCACTACCCGGACGGCGGCGAGCAGCGCACCCGGATCGCCGACGCGATGCGCCGCCCGTCGGTGTTCGACTCGTTCCTGACGTATCTGTCCGGAAAGGGCTATCCGGTCGCCACCGGCCGCGACGTGACCCGTCCGCTGGAGCCGTCGCCGGAACTGCAGGAAGTGCTGCTGAAGGTCTACCAGGACGACGGCGGCCCGTCGGTGCTCGCCGAGGCGCTGGTCGACCTCGACGAGGGCCTGCAGGAATGGCGCTACCGGCACGTGAAGATGGTCGAACGCACGATCGGCGACAAGACCGGCACCGGCGGTTCGTCCGGCGCGGCCTACCTGCGCACCACGCTGTTCAACCCGATGTTCCCGGACCTGTGGGCTGTCCGGAGCCGGTTGTGACCACAGTGGAGTCCTTGCGCGCCAAGGAAAACGCACTCGCCCCGCACTATTCGCGGTTCCGCGTCGCCGACCGGCTGCTGCTGTCCGCGCATTCGCACCAGGCCTGGCCGGACGTCGCCGAGGAGGGGCTGCGCGAAGCGTTCGCCGACGCCGCGGAGGAGGTGGACGAGAAGTGGGGCCGGGCGTTCGCGAAGGCCGGCGAACTGCGGAACGGGTTCCGGCAGTGGCTGTCCGATCCGCACGGCGACTACGCGCTCGGCCAGAACACGCACGAACTCGTGCTGCGGTTCCTGTCCGCGATCGAGCTGCGGAAGCGGCCGCGATTGGTGACCACGGACGGGGAATTCCACACCCTGCGCCGCCAGCTCACCCGGTTGGCCGAGGAGGGCGTCGAGGTCGTCCGCGTGCCCGCCGCGCCGGTCGCGACGCTGGCCGAACGGCTCGCCGAGCAGGTCGACGACCGCACTGCCGCGGTGCTCACGTCGGCGGTGCTGTTCGAGACGTCGTGGATCGTGCCGGGCCTCGCGCATCTGGCTGACACGTGCCGGAGCCGCTCGGTCGAGCTGGTCGTCGACGCCTACCACGCGGTCGGCGCGGTCCCGTTTTCGTTGCACGACCTCGGCCTCACCAACGCGTGGGTGCTCGGCGGCGGCTACAAGTACCTGCAGCTCGGCGAGGGCAACTGCTTCCTGCGCCTGCCCGCGCACGCACAGGAGCTGCGCCCGGTGATTACCGGCTGGTACGCGGAATTCGGCGCCCTCGCCGACGAACGCCGGCCGGACGAAGTCGCGTACGCACCCGGCGGCGACCGGTTCGCCGGAGCCACTTACGACCCGTCGAGCCACTACCGCGGCGTACGAGTGCAGCAATTCTTCGCCGAGCAAGGACTCACCGCCGAGTTCCTGCGCGAGGTTTCGCAGCACCAGGTCGGCCTGCTGGCCGGCTGCTTCGACAGCCTCGGTCTTCCGGACGACGTCGTCACCCGCGACCGCGAGACCCCGCTCGACGGCATCGGCGGCTTCCTCTCGCTGCGCAGCCCGGTCGCCGGGCAGCTGTGCGAACGCCTGTCCGCGCGCGGCGTGCGGACCGACAGCCGGGGCCATTGCCTCCGGTTCGGACCCGCGCCGTACCTGTCGGATGAACAGCTCGAGACCGCGATTTCCACGCTTCGGGAAGCTGTCGCGGATCTGGGGTGAAGCTCCCGGGATGCGGGTGGTGGCCCGGAGAACGGCGAAGTAGGTTGACGGTGTGCACTGCGGGACGGGCAACCCCCGTTCCCCGGTGCGCACCGTTCACACATTTGCGCGGCCACGAGCCGCGTGGGAGACAAAGGAGTCACCACCGTGACCGAAGGCGTGTTCGGCCGTCACACCGGCCATGAACAAGTCGTGTTCTGCCACGACGAGGCCAGCGGGCTGAAAGCCATCATCGGCATCTACTCCACCGCTCTGGGCCCGGCCCTCGGCGGCACCCGGTTCTACCCCTACGCCACTGAGGACGCCGCTCTCGACGACGTTCTCGCGCTCTCCAAGGGAATGGCGTACAAGAACGCACTCGCCGGCCTCGACCTCGGCGGCGGCAAGGCCGTCATCATCGGCGACCCGAACACGCTGAAGTCCGAAGCGCTCCTGCGCGCGTACGGCCGCTTCGTGGAATCGCTCGGCGGCCGTTACATCACCGCCTGCGACATGGGCACGTACGTCCGCGACATGGACGTGGTCGCCCGCGAAACCCGGCACGTCACCGGACGTTCCCCTGAGGACGGCGGGGCAGGCGACTCCTCGGTGCTCACTGCTTTCGGCGTGTACCAGGGAATGCGCGCGTCCGCGGACCAGGTCTGGGGCGTACCCGAACTGACCGGCCGCCGCGTCGGCGTCGCGGGTGTCGGCAAGGTCGGCCACATCCTCGTCGGCCACCTCGTCGAGGCCGGCGCGCACGTGGTGATCACCGACGTCGCGCCCAGCGCGGTGGAACGCACCCGCGCGGCGTACCCCGGGGTCGAGGTGGTGTCCGATGTGGACGCCATGATCGGGACCGAACTGGACGTCTTCGCCCCCTGCGCGATGGGCGGCGTGCTCACCGACGAGACAGTCGCCGCCCTGCGCACGCAAATCGTGTGCGGCGCGGCGAACAACCAGCTAGCGCACCCCGGCGTCGACAAGCTCCTGGACGACCGCGGCATCCTCTTCGCCCCCGACTACCTGGTGAACGCGGGCGGCGTCATCCAGGTGGACGACGAACGCCACGGCTTCGACTTCGCCCGCGCCCAGCGCAAAACGGCGGCCATCTTCGACACGACGAAAGCGGTGTACGACCTGGCAAAGGACGACGGCGTACCGCCCGCCGCCGCTGCCGACCGCCTGGCCGAACGCCGGATGACCGACGTCGGCCGCCTGCGCTCGATCCTCACGGTGTAGCTCCGCCGAGTACGTGAGGGGAACCCTGCGGGAATCAGGGTGGATTCGAGGGGTTGTTGCAACGCGGGTGGTTCAACTGGTTTCGGCGAGGAGTGTAGCGAGGCGTTCGGCTGGGGTGTCCCAGTTGAGTGTTTTGCGGGGTCGGCGGTTGAGTTGTGCGGCGACGGCGGCGAGGTGTTCGGGGGTGTGGACTGAGAGGTCGGTGCTTTTGGGGAAGTACTGGCGCAGCAGGCCGTTGGTGTTTTCGTTGCTGCCGCGTTGCCAGGGGCTGTGGGGGTCGCAGAAGTAGACGGGGATGCCGGTGGCGACGGTGAATTCGTGGTGGCGGCCCATTTCGCTGCCCTGGTCCCAGGTCAGGGATCGTCGCAGGTGTGCGGGCAGGGTCGCGGCGGTGTCGGCGAGGGCGTCGCGGACGGCGTCGGCGCCGCGGCCGTCGGGCAGCGCGACGAGCAGGGTGTAGCGGGTGGAGCGGTCGACGAGGGTGGCGATGGCGGAAGCGTTGTCCTTGCCGATGATCAGGTCGCCTTCCCAGTGGCCGGGGACGGCGCGGTCGGCGGCTTCGGCGGGCCGGTCGCTGATCATGACCATGGGTTCGGCGAAGCGGGGCCGGCGTTGTTCGCTGCTGGCGCGGGGTTTGCGCATGGTGCGGCCGGTGCGCAGGGCGCGGGCCAGCTCGCGGCGCAGTTCGCCGCGGCCTTGGACGTAGAGGGCCTGGTAGATCGTTTCGTGGGTCACGTGCAGCTCCGGCCGGTCGGGGTGGTCGCGGCGCAGCCGGGCGGCGATCTGCTCCGGGCTGAATTTGTCGGTCAGCATCGCCTGCACCCGGTCCCGCAGTTCGGGGCAGGCCGCGATCTTGCCTGTTTTCGGTCGCGGGCGCCGTGCCCGGGCGAGGTCGTGGGCGGCGTGGGGCCGGTAGTCGCCGCAGGGGCGGGCGTTGCGGGCGATCTCCCGGCTGATCGTGGACGGGCTGCGGCCCAGCTCGGCCGCGATCGCCCGCCGCGAGCGGCCCGCCGCCAGCCCGTCCGCGATCGCGATCCGCTCGCCCGCGCTCAGGAACCGGCCCGAGTCCGGCCCGGGCCGCGCGGCCGGGCGCGCGGTCGCGCCCGCCCGGCTCGGTCGCCCGTGCCGCCAATAGTGCCCGGTCCTGCGGTCGACCCCGACCCTGCGGCACGCCTCGACCGTGCCCACGCCCTCCGCCACAAGATCAAAATAGCGGCGGCGTTCCGCCGCCAGCCTCACCCGGCCCCGCGGAGCCCGACCACGCCCGACCACGACCACTGCAACCCCTGCCCAACTCAGGCGTTGCAACCACCACTAGAACCCAAGCAGATTCCTTCAGGGTTCCCCTCACGACCCACCACCGGTCGTGCCGGTCGTGAGGGGCCCCTTCACGGACTTGGATTCCCTCAAGGAGCCCTTCACGGCCCGCCACCCGCGCTCGCCCGGGATGCGCTCGCCCGCCCGCCCCGCGCTTGCCGGAATGCGCCCGCCCGCGCTCGCTCGCCCGGGATGCGCTCGCCCGCCCGCCCCGCGCTTGCCGGAATGCGCCCGCCCGCGCTCGCTCGCCCGGGATGCGCTCGCCCGCCCGCCCCGCGCTCGCCGGAATGCGCTCGCCCGCCCCGCGCTAGCCCGATCTGAGCTCGCCGGGATGCGCCCCAATGCGGCATTGGGTGCGTCCCACGCACCGAACGCCACATTGGGTGCATCTGACGCACCCAATGCCACATTGGGGGCGCTAGCCCCGCCCACCCACCCGCAGCCAGTGCACCCGACGAGCGAGGCGCCCACACCACCCCCGCACCCCGATACGAAGCCAAAACACGGGCGGAGGGTGCTTGTCAAGGCATCTTTCCCGCCTTGACAAGCACCCTCCGCCCGTAGTCACACTCAAGCTCCGGGGTGCCCCACGCCACCCTCAGGAACGGCGATCAGCCGCTCTTCCGCCGAAACGTCCGCTTGTTCGCCGCGGGTCCGTGCGCGTGCTGGCTCTGCTGCCCCGCGTTCTCGTGCGCGGCCCCGTCCCGCGCCTTGGCCTGCTTCCGTTCCAGCGCCTCGCGGAACTTCCGCTTGACGTCGCCCTCCCCGTCGCTGGGTGCCGGTTGCGCTTCACTCATGGCTGACCTCCGAAGGTGACGACGTGATACCCCGTCAGCCTGGCACCCTTCCCGCACCTTGGCGAGCCATTTCAGAGTGACGCCACCCGGCTGTGGCTCGATTCGGCCGCCTTCCGCGGCACCGGCACGACAGCTTCCGCGACCACCGGAGGATCCCGCCGGACCAGCCGCCATCCAGCACCGGCAGCGAGCCCGAACCCCGCCGCACCAGCCAAGATCACCGCGACCCATCCGGTCGCCGCGGTGAAAACCAGCGCCCCGGCGCGGCCGTAGACGAAGCCGGAAAGCACCGCCCAGCCCACTATCGCCGCCCCGCCCGCGGCGAGGGGAGTCGTGATCACTGCCACTGCACCGACCGCGAGCGCGACGGCCGCCACGGCATAACCGGCATGCGCAGGGGCGAGCTTCGCCGCGATCGCAGCTGCCACCACCGCCACGCAACCGAGCGGGAAACCGAATCCGCCAGTCAGCCGTCCGTCAGTACGCATGCCCCATGGCACCTCGCGCGGGCGCGTACGGGAGTGCGCGCGGACAGGTTCCGTACGCTCCGGCGCGAGGTATTGACGGCTTCTTGACCCCGGTCAGGCGCGGGCGGCCGCGCGGACGATCGCCGCCACGATCTCCGGCCACAGCGGCTCCGGCAGGTCGTGCCCCATGCCCGGGACGATGACCAGTTCCGCGTCCGGGATCGCCGCCGCGGTCGCCTTCCCACCGCTGACGTCGATCATCACGTCGGAGTCGCCGTGCAGCACGACGGTCGGCACCCGGACGTCGTGCAGTCGTTCAGTGCGATCGCCCGACGCGACCACGGCGGCGGCTTGCCGCTGCATCCCGACCGGATGCCGTCCCCGGTCGTAGTTCCGGGTTGCCTTGCGCCGCAGGTATTCCTCGGTGGCCGGATAGCCCGGCGACCCGGTCACGCGGTAGTTCGCGACGCTCAGCTCGATCTGCTCCTCGCGCGTTTCCGGCACCGGCTTGGTGAGCGTTTCCAGCGCGGCGGGCGAGACCTGGCCGACCGATGGGTCGCCGGTCGTCGACATGATCGAGGTCAGGCTCAGCAGCCGGTCCGGGTGGTCGATCGCGAGCTGCTGCGCGACCATTCCGCCCATCGAGGCGCCGACGACGTGCGCCTTCGCGAAACCGAGCGCGTCGAACAGCCCGACGACGTCGTCCGCGAGGTCCGAGAGCAGGTATGGCGCCGGGGCCGTGCCTGCCATGATCCCGGCGAGGTCCGGCGCGCCGAGTTCGTCGAACCAGGTGGACAGGCCCGCGTCGCGGTTGTCGAAGCGCACCACGTGGAAGCCGCGGCTCGCGAGCAGCTCGCAGAAACCCTCCTCCCAGGTGATCATCTGGGCGCCGAGTCCCATCACCAGCACGATCGGCGGCGCGGCCGGGTCGCCGAACGTGTCGTACTCGAGTTCGAGGCCGTTGGCCTGTGCGCGTGGCATGCCCCGATCATGCCGCAGCGCGGAACCGCGTGTGGCCGAGCCGGGCGGTCGCCGGTTACGGTGCACGCCATGCCGACTTCGCGTGCCGGACAGCGCGCCCGGTCCCGTTCCGCCGCCGGGCTGCCCGCGGTCACCGCGAAGAAGGTGATCGACGCGGCGGTGAAGCTCACCGTCGAACGCGGCCTGGAGAACTGGACGCTGCGGCAATTGGCCGCCGCGATCGGGGCGTACCCGGCGGTCGTCTACCACCACGTAGGGGATCGCGACGCGGTCGTGTGCGCGGTGCTCGACCGGGTGGTCGGCCAGCTGCGGCTGCCCGACGAGAAGCTGGACTGGCAGGAGTGGTTCGTCGAACTGCTGACCGGTCTGCGCGAGGTGCTGCGCAAGCACCCGGGCACGGCGCGCCGGATGGCGTCGTTCGGCCCGTCGGTGGCCGCGGCCACGCCCACGGTGGACCGCGGCGTCCGGATGCTGCTGGACGCCGGCTTCGGCGACGAGAGCGCGCTCGCCTACACGATGCTCACCACCACCGCGTGCCAGTACGTCGCGCTGGAGGACGACCGGGACTGCAGCCTCGGCCTGCGCCTGGACAACACCGAGGAGTACGCCTCGTACCACGACCGCGAGGATCTGCCCGGGATGGCCGCGCACGGCCGCGCGATGCGGGAGCTGCTCGCCGACCCCGCGGCCGCCGCCGGTTACCATCCGCAGCTGTTCGACTTCGCGATCCGCAGCTGCCTGGACGGGCTCACGTGCCGATTGGCCCGGTTGCGCGGCTGAAATTCGCGAAATTGCCCGGCCGGGGCGTCCGCGCTGGGCCGTCCGCGTGGTCGTGGTGAAAAGTCGGGCTGTCGCCGCGCCGACCGACACCGATTCGACGCCTTCCCGGCGTAGCGTGGACAGCTACCGGGGGCCTCGCCTCCGGAAGGGGCCCCCGGCACTTTCCTCCCCCCTCGTGGTGCCGGGGGTTCTCCTTCCGGTACGTCAGTGCTGGGGCGGGTGCTGGATCGCGGGGAAGACCTGGCCGACCACGGTCACGAGCGACATGGTCAGCAGCGTGTGCACCTGGCGCCGGTCCAGCGAGCGGTGCACGAGCCATTCGCGGCCCGCCGCCTTCACCATGCCGGCGAACGCGCGCACCGCGGCGTTCAGCTCCTCGCCGTGCGCGCTGTCGCGGGACAGCCCGACCGCTTCCAGGACGCGGTCGGCGGACGCGCGGTCGGCCTCGGCGACGATCCGGTCTACCTCCGGATCGCGGCCGATGCCCTCCGGCGCGATCGCGGCGAGCCACAGCTTCTCCTGCCCGCGCACCATGTCGAGCAGCCAGTCGATGGCGGCGTCCGCGCGTACTTCCAGCGGGCCGTCCGGCAGAATCTGCACCGCAATCCGTGGCACGGTAAGCGCGCGCCGAACGATTTCGAGGTACAACTCCCTTTTCGTTCCGAAATAATGATTGATCAGTCCGCGGGCCACGCCTGCCTCGGCCGCGATGTCCGAAGTGGACACTTCCGAATACGGTCGTTCGCCGAACAGCCGCGCCGCACAGGCGTAGATCTGCTCTTTGCGTTCGTCCGGTTCGAGTCGCCGCCACTTCGGCGCCGGATCGGTGCTCATGACATCAGTTTGGCATGATCGGTTCAGTAAGGCGGAACAGCCGGGCGGAATGTCGCGGCGGAAACACGTTCGGCTGCTACCGCGCGGTATGGGTTGACGGCTTTGCTCAGTCCGGGAGTTCGATCGGCGCGAGGTCCGCGAAACGGTCGCCGGGGCCGGGATTCGCCGGATCGCTCGTGCCGCCGAAGTGCCGCTGCACGCCCCATACCGCGTTGAGCGCGGTCTGCACCGCGCCCTCGGCCCAGCCCGCCGTCCACGAGATGTCGTCGCCCGCAAGGAACAAACCGCGATAGCGCTCGGGCAGTGAATCCTGCACGAAGTGCGTGAAAAGCCGGTGCTGGTACCGGTAATGCCCGGGCAGGTTCGCCTTGAACGCGCCCATGAAATGCGGTTCGGCCTCCCACGACACGGTCACCGGGTCGCCCACGATGTGCCGCCGCACGTCGACGCCGGGGTAGATCTCGCGCAGCGACTGCAGCATCACCTCGACGCGGTCGGACACGCTGAGCGGCAGCCACTTCAGCGAATCGTCGGCCCACGTGTAGGACAGGCAGATCACCGCGGGCCGGTCCGGGTCGTCGCCGAGAAGGTAGGTGCCGCGCGGCATCCGGTCGGTCAGCGTCATGCTCATCGTGTCGCGGCCGGTGACCGGGTCGCGGTCGAGCCAGAACGGCCGGTCGACCGGCACGAACACCTTGGAGGAGGCCATGTAGTGGGTACGCTCGATGGCCGTCCAGTGGTCGATCGGGAACAGCGCCTCGTCGCATTCGATCTTCGACAGCAGCATCCAGCTCTGCGCGGTGAACACCGCCGCGCCGAACGTGCGGATGTGGCCGGAGGCGTCGGTGACGGTGACGTTGTTCGGCGCGGTGCGATGCAGTCGCGTGACCCCCGGGCGGGGCGCGCCGTTTTCGTGCAGGGAAGCCAGATTCGTCCCGGACGGCCAGTGCGCGAGCTTCTCCGGGACGTGCTCCCACAGCCGTTTCGGAAGCTGTCCGCTGCCGCCGACGATGCTGCGGTGCTCGTCGTCCGCGCCGGTATAGACGACCCGGAGGATTTCCAGAATCGAGTTCGGGAAGTCGGTGTCCCAGCCGCCGGTGCCGAATCCGACCTGGCCGAAGATCTCTCGATGTTGGAACGAGGAAAACGCCGGGGAATCGCACAGGAATCCGTAGAAGGTCTGGTTGTCGAGCCGGGGCACCAGCTCGTTCCAGATCTTTTTCACCGTCGCGACGTCGCGATTGCGGATCGCGGTCTGCATCTCGGCGAACGAGGCGTGTTCATCGAGCGTGCGCTGCCACGCGCGCGCCACTTCGCCGTACACGTCGGGCAGATCTTCGGGCGTGCGCGCGTAATGGCTGCGGCCCTTGAGATCGACCACCGTGCTCGGCGTGGCGGGCGAAAGCGGGTTCGGGAACGGCGTGGTTTCCAGCTCGGCCTTGGCGATGTAGTGGAACAGCGACGTCGACGACGGCGGGAACCGCATCGCGCCCATCTCGGCGACCACGTCGTCGGGCAGCCCGGGGAAGCGGTGCGTGCGCAGCCGCCCGCCGATGCCGTCGATCTCGTAGACGACCGGCCGCAGCCCGAGCTTCATCAGCTCGTAGGCGGCCACGATGCCGGAAAGGCCGCCGCCGATCACCGCGACCTCGGTGCCGTGCGCCTGCTCCGGCACGCTGCCGAGCCCGGCCGGATGCGCGAGGTAGTCGTCGTAGGCGAACGGGAAATCGGGGCCGAACATGGTGATCGGCCGGCCAGCGGGTTCCTCGGCGTGGATCGCGGCGGGAACTGCGGAGGTCATGCCCGGGGTCCTTCGGTGAGAGAGCGGTACAGCGACGGCCGTCGGTCGGCCAGGTACGGGGTTTCGGCTCGCGCCTGGGCGAGCACAGCGGGGTCGAGTTCGGCGAACAACAGCTCTTCGTCCGGCCCGGCCTTCGCGACGACTTCGTTCGGCGACGCGACTGTCGAGCGTCCGCAGTAGGTGAGTTCGCCTTCGGTGTCGCAGCGGTTCGCGTACACGACGTACAGCTGACTTTCGTGCGCACGAACCGGAATGAGCAGGTCGGCGATGCGCTCGTACGGCCGCATCAACGCGGTGGGTACCAGCAGCAGTTCGGTACCCGCGAGCGCGTGCGCGCGGACCAGCTCGGGGAACTCGACGTCGTAACAGATCAGCAGACCGACCCGGATGCCGTCGAATTCGGCCTGCACTACCGGCTCGTCGCCAGGCGAGAGCTGGTCGCGGTCGAGATCGCCGAACAGATGCGTCTTGCGGTAGTTCGCGAGCCGTTCCCCTTGCGCGGACAGCAATTGCGCCGAGTTGTACACCGCGTCGCCGTCGCGCTCGGGATAGCCGTAGACCACCGCGATCTGGTGTTTGGCGGCCAACGCGCCCAACTCGGCGGCTCGCGGTCCATCCGCTGGTTCGGCCAGCTCCCCGACGGCTTTCGCGCCGATGTTGTAACCGGTCGTGCCCATCTCGACAGTCACGATCAGCTCGGCACCGCGCTCCGCCGCGGCGGCCATCGCCTCGGGCAGCCGGTCGAACGGTCCTTGGTGGACAGCGATGATCATCGGACGCCTTCCGCGAGCCGCGAGCGACGGATGCTGTAGCCGAAGTAGATGACGAGCCCGACCAGCATCCACGCGCCGAACACGACCCAGGTCGCCCCGTCGAGGCTGAACATCATGTACGCGCAGCAGGCCATCCCGATGATCGGCGTGACCGGCGAGAACGGCACCCGGAACGTGCGCTGCGCCTCGGGACGGCGTTTGCGCAGGATCAGCACGGCGACGTTGACCAGCCCGAACGCGAACAGCGTCCCGATGCTGGTGGCGTCGGCGAGCTTGCCGAGCGGGATGAACGCGGCGAGCAGCGCGACGAACCCGGACACCACGAAGGTGTTGGTGCGCGGCACGCCGGTTTTCTTGTGCACGGTGGACAGCGACTTCGGCACGAGCCCGTCGCGGGACATGGCGAAGAGGATCCGCGTCTGTCCGTACAGGACGGTCAGCACGACGCTGGAGGTCGCCACGATCGCGCCGATCGCGAGCAGGATCGCCCAGAGCGGGTTGGCCGAGATCGTGGCGAGCACGTGCGACAGCGCGGCCTGCTTGTCGCCGAACTGCTGCCAGGGCATCGCACCGATCGCCGCGACCGCGACGAGGCAGTAGAGAACGGTCACGATGCCGAGCGACAGAAGAATCGCGCGCGGCAGGTCGCGCTGCGGATTGCGCGCCTCCTCGCCGGCGGTGGACGCGGCATCGAACCCGATGTAGGAGAAGAACAATTTCGCTCCGCCCGCGCTCACCCCGGCCATCCCGAGCGGCACGAACGGCGTGAAGTTCTGCGCCCGGACCGCGGTGAACGCGATGGCGCAGAACAGGATCAGCGTGCCGATCTTGACTACGACCATGATCGCGTTGGCCCGCGCGCTTTCCTTCGCGCCGGCCAGCAGCAGCACCATCGCCAGCAGCACCACGACGATCGCCGGAATGTTGACCAGCCCGCCGTCGCCCGGAGGCCCGCTGAGCGCTTCCGGCAACGTGACGCCGAAGGCCAGGTGCAGCAGTTCGTTGACGTACTGCCCCCACCCGACCGCGACTGACGCGACGGAGACGCCGTACTCCAGCACCAGACACCAGCCGCACACCCAGGCGACCAGCTCGCCGAGCGTCGCGTACGCGTAGGAGTAAGAGGAGCCGGAGAGCGGGATCATGCCCGCGAGCTCGGCGTAGGAAAGCGCGGAGAACAACGCGGTGATCCCGGCCAGCACGAACGAAACCACGACTGCGGGCCCGGCCACCGGAACCGCCTCGCCGAGCACGACGAAGATCCCGCTGCCCAGGGTGGCTCCGATGCTGAGCATGGTGAGCTGACTGAGCCCGAGCGTCCGCTTGAGCGGCCCGTGATCCGCCTCGGCCACCAAATCGGTGACCGGCTTGCGGCGCAGCATGGCCGTGCCGAGCCTCCCGCGCGCAGAAGTGGGACTGGTGCTCACCGGGCGGCTCCTAGCGATTGATTGTGACGCCACTGTCGACTTCGAGCCACGGTATCGATCGAAAATTGCCCCGAGAACCGAGATGTGTTGTGGATTGCTGGCGGTGACAGGTGATTCATTGCGCTCTCGGGGTCGGTTTCTGCGGGGTTGCTGCTGGGGATGGGTGGGGTTGCGGGCCGTCGATGACTGTAAGTGATCGGGGTGCGGAGGCTGGGGTGGCGGGTTTGTTTGCGCAGTTCAGGGCTGGGTTAGCGGGAGTTGCTCGGGATGAGGCTGAGGAGGATGCAGGGCCGGGCGGTTGCTCGAGGCCCCTGCTGGGGTGGCCGTGGGCGGCGGGCGGGGGTGGGCATCGCTGGGGCGGCTGTGGGTGGTGGGCCGGGGTGGGCATGGCTGGGGCGGCTGTGGGTGGTGGGCCGGGGTGGGCATCGCTGGGGTGGCTGTGAGCGGCGGGCCGGGGGTCGGCATCGCTGGGATGTGGGCAGGGCCGTCGTCGTGGCTGCGGCCCCTCGCACGGGGCCGGGGAAGTGAATGGAGCTGGGCCGCGGGTGCCGTGGCGCGTGCCCGCGTGCTGCTTGGCGGAGGTGTCCGGAGTGATGGGCGGGGCTGGGTTGCGGTTCCGGCGGATCGGGGCGGCTCCGTGATCGGGGCTGGTCGCGGGGACGGGCGAGGAATTCTGCGGTCAGTGGCGGCGGGTGAGGCGCGCGGTGTTGCCTGGCGGTGAGCCGGGAGAGCGGCACCCAGTCGTCTGCGGCGTGGGGATCTTGGCGGCGTGGTGCGCAGTTGCTCCGGCCGCGTGCAGCGGAGTCTGCGAGAGAGCAAGCACCGCCCGGCAAGGGCTGGTCAGGAGGCGGGAGCTTCCGGAAGCAGCAAGGTGAACGTCGGCGGATCGGGGCGCGACAGGCGCAACCGGCCGCCTTCGGCTTCGGCCAGGCTTCTCGCCAGGCGGAGGCCGATGCCGTGCCCGCCGGGGGTGTGGTCGGAGAACGGGTCTCGTTCGCCCAGGTCCGGGCCTTCGTCGACGACGTCCACGGCCAGGGCGCCGCCGGCGTCTCGGGCTCGGACGGTGATGGTTCCTTCGCCGTGGTTCACCGCGTTGTCCAGCAGGACGGCCAGCACCTGCCGCACCGCGGGGGCCGACGCGCGGACTGGGGGCGGGTCGGTGATCTCCAGGCGCAGTTCGCGGTGGTCGGGCAGCGCGACGTCGGTCAATTCCGTCAAGAGGGCGGAAAGGTCCAGCTCGTCGCGAGGGGTGCGGCGTTCCCGGGACAGCGCGAGCAGGTCTTCGACGGTCCTTTCCAAGCGGTCGGCGGCGGTGATTCCGGCGCGCACGGCCGCGTACGGGTCTCGGCCGGGGGTTTCCAGCGCGGATTCCAGTTGCAGGCGCAGTCCGGCCAGCGGGGTGCGGAGCTGGTGCGAGGCTTCGGCGGAGAAAGCGCGTTCCCGCTCCAGGGTTTCTCCGATGCGGGTCGCGGTGACGTCCAGGGCAGCGCCGACGCGGTCGATCTCCGGGATCGCCGAACGCCGGGACCGGGCGGAGAAGTCGCCTTCGCCGAGGCGAGCCGCGGTGCAGGCCAGGTCTTCCAGCGGACGGGTCAGCCGGGCGGCGATCCGGCGGGCCACCAGCCAGCTCGCGAGCACCGCGCCGATCGCGCAGCCGGCCATCACCAGCCAGGTGATGCCGACGTCGCGGGTCAGCGCCGAGCGGGGGAGCGCCGCGCGCACGATGCCGGTGAGACGGGCGCCGGTCAGCACCGGGACGGCCAGCACGTCCTCGTCGCCGACCTTCTGGTTCAGCATGTCGCTGCGGGTCACGGCGACCCCGCGCACGACGTCGTCCGCGGTGGGCGGGCCCTCTCCGGCCAGGAGGTGGCCCTTCGGGTCGTAGACGCCGACCTCCGCGCCGTCCTCGTTGTCCGGGACCTGGAAGCGTTCGCCGGCGGCGAGCGCGTCGGACACCACGACGGCCGTCCCGTCGGCGGCCCGCTCCAGCGCGGCCGTGGTGTGCGTGCGGAAGTACCACAGCGCCCCGACGGCGAGCGGCAGCCCGAACAGGCTCGTGGCCAGGACCGCCGCGAGGACGGTGAGCGTCACGATCCGGCGGCGCACCCCGTTCAGTCCCCCTCTAACCGGTATCCGTGCCCGCGCAGGGTGGCGATCCTCGGCACCTCGTACGGCGACTCGGCGGCCGAGGCGAGCTTGCGGCGCAGCGCGGCGATGTGCACGTCGAGCGTCTTGGTGGAGCCGTGCCAGTGCGAATCCCACACGTCCGACATCAGCGTGTCCCGGCTCACCGCCTGCCCCGGCTGGACGGCCAGCCGCGCGAGCAGGTCGAACTCGCGCGCCCGCAGCACGACCTCGCGGCCGTTCAGGCTGACCCGCCTGCTCGCGATGTCGACCTCCAGCGCGCCGATCCGGACGACCGGCGTCGACGGCGCGGCGGGCGCTCCCCGGCGGAGGTGCGCGCGCACCCTGGCGAGCAGTTCGGCCAGCCGGATGGGCTTGGTGAGGTAGTCGTCGGCGCCAGCTTCGAGCCCGACCACGACGTCCATTTCGTCCGCCCGCGCGGTAAGGATCACCAGCACCGCGCCCGGCAGGGCCGAACGCAGCCGCCGGCACACCTCGACGCCGTCGACGTCCGGGAGGCCCAGGTCCAGCAGCACGAGATCGGCCGCCGTCTCGCGCAGTGCGCTCCGGCCGTCCCGGCACCATTGCACTGTGTGGCCGTGCCCGCGCAGCGCGGAGTCGAGGACGCTGCCGATCGCCGCGTCGTCCTCCACCACCAGTACCTTCGCCATGCGGGAAGCCTAACCGGAGCATCCCCGCCGCGTCCGCACGTCCACAGTGGACCCCCAGCGGGACGCGGCCGAGGTCGGGCATAGTGGCTGCATGCTCGGTCTGTACCCGGAACTCGATCCGTACGACCACGGGATGCTGCCGGTCGGCGACGGCAACACGCTGTATTGGGAGGAATGCGGCAATCCCGAAGGCAAACCGGTCGCGTTCCTGCACGGCGGGCCCGGGGGCGGCGCGTCCGCGCGGCACCGGCGGCTGTTCGACCCGGAGCGCTACCGGATCGTGCTGTTCGACCAGCGCGGCTGCGGCCGGAGCACGCCGCACTGCAGCGAACCGGACGTCGACCTCTCGGTGAACACGACCTGGCACCTGGTGTCCGACATGGAGCAGCTGCGCGAGGACCGCGGCATCGACCGCTGGCAGCTGTTCGGCGGCTCGTGGGGCAGCGTGCTCGCGCTCGCCTACGCCGAGACCCATCCGGAGCGGGTGACCGAGCTGATCCTGCGCGGCGTCGCGACGCTCCGGCTCAAGGAAGTGCAGTGGCTCTTCGGCGGAGGCGCGGCGTGCGTGTTCCCGGAGGCGTGGTCGCGGTTCCTCGCGCCGGTGCCGTACGCGCGCCGCGGCGGCGACCTGCTCGAGGTGTACCACGAACTGCTGAATCACCCGGACCCCAAGGTGCACGGGCCCGCCGCGCTCGCGTGGAGCCGGTGGGAGGGCGAGACGGTGAAGTTCACCCCACGGGAAGAGGTGGTGGCGGCGTTCGCCGAGCCGGAGTTCGCGCTCGCGATCGCGCGGATCGAGAACCACTACTTCCGCCACGGCGGCTGGCTCGCCCCGGACCAGCTGATCCGCGGGGCCGGGAAGCTGTCGGGCATCCCGTGCGTTCTGGTGCAGGGCAGGTACGACGTGGTCACTCCCGCCACCACCGCCTGGGAACTCGCGCAGGTGCTGCCGGGCGCCGAGCTGAAGATGATCGGCGACGCCGGGCACGCCTTCGACGAACCGGGCACGCTGCACGAGCTGATCAGCGCGACCGACCGGTTCGCGGCAGGGTGGGAGGGCAGGTCCGGGCTGTCGAGCGCGGAAGTCGAACGAAAGGAAATCCGCATGCTGTTCGGTGACGAGCACGTTCGCCGTTACGAGGAGACCGACGGGGAGGTCGGGCACGACTGGCAGGAGGGCGTGCCGACGCTGGTGCTCACCACGAAGGGGCGCAAGACCGGGCAGGACCGCAAGTTCGCCCTGATCTACCAGGAGGACGACGGCAACCCGGTGATCGTCGCCTCGAAGGGCGGCGCGCCGAACCACCCCGGCTGGTACCTGAACCTGCAGGAGAACCCCGAGGTCCGCGTGCAGGTGCGGGCGGACAAGTTCACCGCGCGCGCCCGGACCGCGACCGGCGAGGAACGCGCCCGGCTGTGGGACAAGCTCGCCGCGGTGTGGCCCGCCTACAACGACTACCAGAAGAAGACCGACCGCGAGATCCCCGTGGTGGTGCTCGAGCGGGTGTGATTCCCGCCGCGTCCTGAGGTCGCGCGGCACCGAACCGGAGCGTCTTCCGCTACGAATGACGCTCATGGCGCTGCGCACCCGGACCCGGGACCACTGGACCCCGCTCGAAGGGGAGCTGCTCGGCTTCCGCGGCATGCAGAGGTACGGCAGGCGCTTCGCCCGCTCCGGACGGGGCGCCTGGTACCACTTCGCGATCGAGGTCGTGTGGCAGCTGCTCGCCCTCACGAGCCGCTTCCGCGTGCGCGGCGCGCGGAACATCCCGCAATCGGGCGGGGTCGTGGTGGCTTCCAACCACCTGTCGAACGCCGACCCGACGACGCTCACCGCCTTCTGCCTCGGCTCCGGCCGGGTGCCGCGGTACCTGGCGAAGGCGAGCCTGTGGAACGCGCCGGTGATCAAGTCGGTGATGCGTTCGGGCAAGCACATCCCGGTCCACCGCGGCGCGCCGACCGCCGCGGGCGCGTACCGCGACGCCGTCGCCGCGGTGCGGGCGGGCGAATGCGTCGCGATCTTCCCGGAGGCCGGGCTCTCCGCGCACCCGGACGGCTGGCCGGCGAAGGGCAAGACCGGCGCGGCGCGCATCGCGCTGGAGACCGGCGTGCCGGTGATCCCGGTCGCGAACTGGGGCACGCACGAACTGCTGCCCGCCGGTTCCTGGTTCCCGCGCGTGCTGCCGCGGCGGAAGATCGAATTCGTCGCCGGCGAGCCGGTGGACCTCGCCGACCTGCGCGGGCGGGAGCTGACCAGGGACGTGCTGGAGGAGGCGACCGCGCGGATCATGACCGCGGTGACCGAGCTGCTGGCCGGGATCCGGGGCGTGCGCCCGCCTGCCTGACCGGCGGACTCCGCGGTACCCGCGGGCGCCACTGTGGACGATCCGGTTGCACTGGAAAAGGTTTCGCCGCGGATCAGACGGCGGAGGACGCGCCGCAGCAGCGGGCGGGCCGCCCAGGACGAGCGGCGGCCGGGCGGAAAGCGGGCGCCGTCACGCCGCCCCGAGCGGGCGCGGGAGGTAGTTTCAACGGTATGAGCGCAGACTATGACGTGGTGGTCCTCGGGGCCGGAGTCGGTGGGTACGTCGCGGCGATCCGGGCTTCGCAGCTGGGCCTGAGCGTGGCGGTCGTGGAAGAGAAGTACTGGGGCGGGGTGTGCCTCAACGTCGGCTGCATCCCTTCGAAGGCGCTGCTGCGCAACGCCGAGCTCGCGCACACGGTGAAGGAGGAGGCCAAGACCTACGGCATCTCCTCCGACGGGGAGATCCGGTTCGACTACACCGCGGCGTACGAGCGCAGCCGCAAGGTCGCGGACGGGCGCGTCAAGGGCGTGCACTTCCTGATGAAGAAGAACAAGATCACCGAGTACAACGGGCGCGGCACCTTCGTGGACGCCAACACCATCGAGGTGAACGGCGAGCGCATCACCTTCACCTACGGCATCATCGCCACCGGCGCGACGGCCCGGCTGCTGCCGGGCACGCAGCGCAGCGAGCGCGTGGTCACCTACGAAAAGCAGATCCTCGAAAGCGAGCTGCCGGGCAGCATCGTGATCGCCGGGGCAGGCGCGATCGGCGTCGAGTTCGCCTACGTGCTGCGCAACTACGGCGTGGACGTGACGATCGTCGAGTTCCTCGACCGGATGGTGCCGCTCGAGGACGCCGAGGTGTCGGCCGAGCTGGCCAAGCGCTACCGCAAGCTGGGGATCAAGGTGCTGCTGGGCACCAAGGTGGAGTCGATCGACGACTCGGGAGCCAAGGTGGCTGTGACCGTGTCGAAGGACGGCGAGCAGCAGGTGCTCGAGGCCGACAAGGTGTTGCAGGCCATCGGGTTCCGGCCGAACGTGGAGGGCTACGGCCTGGAGAACACCGGCGTCGAGCTGACCGAGCGCGGCGCGATCGCGATCGACGGCCGCGGCCGGACGAACGTGCCGCACCTGTTCGCGATCGGCGACGTGACGGCGAAGCTGATGCTGGCGCACGCGTCGGAGTCGATGGGCATCGTGGCGGCGGAGACGATCGCCGGCGCGGAGACCATGGAACTGGACTTCGTGATGATCCCGCGCGCGACCTACTGCCAGCCGCAGATCGCGAGCTTCGGCTGGACCGAGGAGCAGGCGCGCGAGAAGGGCTTCGACGTGCAGGTGTCGAAGTTCCCGTTCACGGCCAACGGCAAGGCGCACGGCCTCGGCGACGCGGCGGGCTTCGTGAAGGTGCTGAGCGACGCGAAGTACGGCGAACTGCTCGGCGCGCACCTCATCGGCCCGGACGTCACGGAGCTGCTGCCGGAGCTGACGCTGGCGCAGCAGTGGGACCTTACGGTGCACGAGGTTTCGCGCAACGTGCACGCGCACCCGACACTGGGCGAGGCAGTGAAGGAAGCGGTGCACGGACTGGCTGGTCATATGATCAACTTCTGATTCCTCGACGGTCGCCCTGGCCCGCGGTGGTTTCGCGGTCCGGGGCGCTGTCGTTTCCGGACAGGGAGAACACCAGTTCCGGCCGGGACCGCGAGATCTTCGGCGGTTTCGGCGGGACGGTCCCGATCTGCCGGGCACCCATGCGTTCGTAGAACTTCACCGCGGGCGGATGCGACACCACGCGCACCTCGGTCAGCCCGTTTTCCGCTGCCAGCTCGAGGATTCGCTGCACGAGCCGGGCGCCGAGCCCGGTTCCCTGTGCTTCGTCGGCGACGAACAGCAGGTCCAGTTCCGCATCGGCGAGCGCGGCGAAACCCACTGGCCCGGACGGGCCCCGGGCGACCAGAACCTGGTGCTGGCGCAGGTAATCCGGCGTGACGGCGTAGCCCTCCAGGATCGAGGCGTACTGGCCTTGGTAGGCCGACGAGGCGTGCATGAGGTCGGTGAGCGCGGCGGCGTCGGCAGCGGCCGCGCGGTCGATCTTGAACATGGCAGCCACGGTAACCGGCGCCACCGACAAAAACTGATCACCGACTCCGGCGGGCGGGCAACGCGGCGGCGCTGAGCAGACAGAGCACGGCGCCGATCCCCAGCGAGAAGCGCACGCCGACCACTCCGGCGGCGATCCCGCCGATTGTGATGAAAATAGGTTTGGCGGTACGGGTTCCGGTGGACCAGGCGGTGAGCGTGCGGGTCAGGACGGTGTCGTCGATCAGCGACAGCCGGTACGCCGAATAGGTCGGGTTGAAGATGCCCGCCACCAGCAACAGCCCGAAGTCCGCGGCGATCAGCAGGACGACTCCGGCCGGTCCGGGAAAGGCGAACGGAGCGGCGAGCAGCCACGGGGTACGCGCGAAACTCGTCCAGAGCAACACTTTCCGCGCGCCGTACCGAGAACTGAGCGTGGGCGCGAGACGCGCGCCGAGTAGCCCGCCAAGGCAGGGAACGCCGAGCACCAGCCCGTATTCCCAAGGCGCGAAGCCGAGATCCCGCAGCATCAGCACGGTTTGCAGTGGCGTGACCCAAAGAACCGCGCCGCTGAACAACACGGAGTTGAAGAACAGCGGGCGAAGTTCAGGGCTGCGCAGCAGAAAACGCCATCCGTCGGTGAATCCGCGGCGAGCAGGCCCGGAAGCAACCGCAGGCGGTGGTTCCGGCGTACGCAGACGACGGATTCCGAGTGCGGACAGCAGGAACGAGAACGCGTCGACGAGCATCGTCGCGGTCGCGCCCAGTCCGCCGATCAACACGCCGCCCAAGGGTGGTCCGGCCGACCAGCAGATCCAGTCGGTGCTTTCGAAGCGGCTCAAGGCGACAGCCCGTTCGTCCGGCGCGACAAGGGCTTTGAGGTGTGCGCCGCTGGCCGCGGAAAAGATGACGGCCGCGGTGGCGACGACGATGTCGACCGCATAGAGCTGCGGCATGGTCAGCACGTGCAGCGCAGCCGCCAGCGGCACGCTCGCCAGCGCGGCACAGCGGACCAGGTCTCCCGTGATCATCGCGGGACGCTTCCGGGCGAATTCGACGCGGGGCCCGAGCGGGAAAGCGAGGACCGCGCTGGCGGCGGCCGAGATGGCGGTGATCAGGGAAACCTGCCACGCGGGGGCGTCGAGCACGAGCACCGCGACGAGTCCGAGGGCACCCGCGCCGACCGTGCTGCCTGCCGTGCTGATCGCGTACGCAGCCCACAGCCGCGCGAAATCCCTCCCCAGGTTCGCCACGAGAGCAGAGTGCCAGCTCCGCTTCGGGCCGGGAAGCGCCCGTCGATGTCTCACCAGGTGGGCCATCCGGGCAGATACCACTTTGGTCGGTGGTATTGGCCGCGGTCGCTATTTAGATTCACGTGACCACAGTGGGTGGCCGGGGGCGAGGACAGGAGTTGTCATGAGAAGAACGAGCCGGGTAGCCGCGTATTCGGTGCCCCTCGCGGTCGGGGTGGTGCTCGCCGGGAGCGGGGTCGCCGTCGCGCAGCCGTCGGCGGCGGACGCGGCGAACGCGCGCGCTGGGACGGGGATCAGCGCGTTGCAGGGGATCAAGAAGACCCTCACCCCGGCCGAGCGGAAGCAGTCCAGCCAGCTGGTCGTGGAGAAGCGCCTGCGCGCGGACCGCGGTCTCGCCGCGCTGCTGCCGGATTACCGCACCGGTCTGCCGGTCACCCAGGCCGGCACGATTTCGGTCGACATCGCCGGTACTGCCGGAGCCGCGATCGCGAAGGCCGTGCGTGCCGCGGGCGGCACCGTGCAGTCCACCTCGTCCAATGGCTCGGTTCGCGCCCAGTTGCCGCTCAACGCGGTGGACCGGATCGCGGCGCGCGCCGACGTCCGCCAGGTCCAGCCCGCGACGCAGGCGATGACCTGGAACGAGCCCGACGCGCAGCGCCAGCAGCTGGCCAAGAAGGCCGTCGCCGCCGTGCAGGTGTCCGAAGGGGACAAGACCCACGGTGCCGACACCGCGCGCACGCAATACGGCGTGAACGGCACCGGCGTGAAGGTCTGCGTGCTTTCCGACGGCGTCAACTCGCTGAAGAAGTCGCAGGACGCGGGCGAACTGCCCGCCGTCGACGTGCTGCCCGGTCAAGCCGGCAGCGGCGACGAGGGCACCGCGATGCTGGAGATCGTCCACGACCTCGCCCCGGGCGCGACGCTCGGTTTCGCGACCGCGTTCACCAGCGAGTCGAGCTTCGCGGACAACATCCGCGCGCTGCGCAGCACCGGCAAGTGCACGGTGATCGTCGACGACGTCGCCTACTTCGACGAGTCGCCGTTCCAGGACACGCAGGTCGCGCAGGCGGTCAACGACGTGACCGCGGCCGGCGCGCTCTACTTCTCCTCCGCGGGCAACTCCGGCAACCTGACCGACGGCACCAGCGGTTACTACGAGGGCGACTTCCGTTCGTCCGGCACCGCGCTGCCGGGCGTCACCGGCACCCCGCACGACTTCGACCCGGGCAGCGGCGTGCAGACGACCGACCCGCTCTCGCCGGGTTCGCTCGGCAGGCCGGTGACGCTGTTCTGGTCGGACCCGTGGGGCCATTCGGCCAATGACTACGACCTGTTCCTGCTCAACGCTTCCGGCGGCGTCGTCGCCTCCAGCGCCAACTCGCAGGACGGTTCGCAGAACCCGTACGAGAGCCTGACCGTGCCGACGTCCGGCTCCGGCTACCGCGTCGCGGTGGTCAAGTACAGCGGCGCGGACCGGTTCTTCGCGCTCAACGTGATCCGCGGCCGGTTCGTCGACTCCGGTTCGCTCAAGGGCTTCAGCACCGCGGGCGTGACCTCGGGCCACTCGGCGGCGGCAGCGGCGTTCTCGGTGGCCGCGGCCCCGGCGGCGACCGCGTTCGGCCGTCCGCTGGAGACCGGCGACCCGGCGAACCCGGCCGGCCCGTACCCGGGCCTGTTCACCTCGGCCAGCAAGTGGGAACGCTTCACGTCCGACGGCCAGCGGCACCTCTTCTACAACGCCGACGGCACCGAGCTGACCCCGGGCAACGTGTCCTCGACCGGCGGCGCGACCCGCGCGAAGCCGGACATCACCGCGGCCGACGGCGTGGCCACCTCGGTCGCCGGCTTCCAGCCGTTCTACGGGACCTCGGCGGCCGCCCCGCACGCGGCGGCGATCGCGGCGCTGCTGCTGTCCGGCAAGCCGGCCGCGACCCCGGCGGACGTCCGCACCGCGCTGGTGTCGAGCGCGATCGACCTCGGCGCACCGGGATTCGACGCGGTGACCGGGAACGGCGTGATCATGGCGGGTCCGGCGCTGGCCGCGCTGGGCGTGCCGAAGAAGTAGCGGTTGCGGAAAGGGCGGGCTCCTCGACCGGGGAGCCCGCCCTTTTCAGCGTCCGGCGACCAGCAGGTGGAACGCCCTCGGCCCGTCGCCGAGCCGGTCGTGGCGGCGCAGTTCCAGCCCCGCGTCCGCGAGCGCCTTCTCGATCTCTTCCGGCGGCCGCAGCCGGAAACCGTGGCTGGTGAAGGGCATTTCGCGCATCATCGCGGGATCTCCGATGCCGACGACGAACCGGCCGCCGTTCGCGAGCACCCGCGCGACCTCGGCGAACGCGGGCACCAGGTCGGGGATGAAGTAGACGGTGTTGACGGTCAGCGCCGCGTCGATCGTCCCGTCGCCCAGCGGAAGCTCGGCCATTCCGGCCTGGTGCAGCACCAGCCGTCCGGCGGCGAGGTTCTTCGGGAACGTCCGCCGCGCCCGGGCCAGCGCTGTTTCGGAGATCTCCGCGCCGTGCACGGTGCCGCCTTCGGTCGCGCGCAGCAGGAGGTCCAGGCCGAGACCGCCGCCGAAACCCAGGTCCAGCGCGGTTTCGCCGCGGCGGATCTCCAGCGCTTCGACCGCTCCGGTGACCGGCCCGCGGTTGACGTTGTTGAGCAGCCGGACGACAGCCTGTCCGGCCCGGCCCCGCGGATGGCCCAGCTGTTTGGCGAACCCGGCGAGCAGCGTGTCACGTGGTCCCATGAACCCAGTGTGCCGCGATATGGCAACGTTCGGGCGAACGGACTTTGAGGAGGCCGACATGTCGGAGAAGACCGCCGTGGTCACCGGGGCCGGTTCCGGACTGGGCCGCCGGATCGCCGGTGCGCTGCTCGACGCGGGTTACCGGGTCGCGCTCGCCGGACGTCGCGAGGAGGCCCTGCGCGAGACGGCCGGTTCCGCCGCGAACGCGCTGGTCGTGCCCGCGGATGTCGCCGATCCGGCTTCGGTGGAGGCGCTTTTCTCGGCCGTGCGCAGCGAATGGGGCCGGTTGGATCTGCTGGTGAACAACGCCGGGGTGTCGCTCGGCGGCACCGTCGCGGATCTGTCCGTCGAGGACTGGCGGCGCACCGTCGACACGAACCTCACCGGCATGTTCCTGTGCGCGCAGCAGGCCGTGCGGCTGATGCGCGACCAAGACCCCCAGGGCGGCCGGATCATCAACAACGGCTCGATCTCCGCGCACGCGCCCCGTCCGGCGAGCGTCGCCTACACCGCCACCAAACACGCCGTCACCGGTCTCACCCGGTCGATTTCGCTCGACGGCCGCGCCTGGAACGTCGCGTGCGGACAGATCGACATCGGCAACGCGGCCACCGAGATGACCGAGCGGATGGCCGCGGGCATCCCGCAGGCCGACGGGCGGCTGCTGGCCGAGCCGACCTTCGACGCGGGCCACGTCGCCGACGCGGTGCTCTACATGGCGGGATTGCCGCTGGACGCCAACGTCCAGTTCCTCACCATCACCGCCACCACGATGCCGTTCATCGGCCGGGGATGACGTGGTCGCGGCGCAACTCGTCGAACAGCCGGTAGAACATCTGCTCAGTGTCCACATAGGAGTGGAAACCGGCGCGGCGTGACTTCGACGTGTCCGCGAACATGTCGTAGTCCCACGAGAACACGAAGTCGCCGAAGGCCCACGAAGAGACGTCGGCGTACGAAGCAGTGAGGCCGTGCTTCGCCGCCATCTCGGTCCACAGCGGTTCCTTATCGGCCATCACGGTCGTCAGCGGCAGCTGCAACGGCGAAGCGACTTCGAGGTCGAAGTACGCGGCCAGCTTCGGCCACAGCTCTCGCCAGCGAAAGAGGTCACCGTTGGCGATGTTGAACGCTTCGTTCTGACTGGACGTCGCCGCCCACACTGTGCCCTCGGCGAGCAACTGCGCGTCCGTCATCTCCAGCAGGCTGTCGTACGCGCCGGGCTTGCCGGGAAAGCGCAGCGGCAGGCCGAGTTCCTTCGAGATCGACGCGTAGACCGCGATCACGAGCGCGAGGTTCATCGGGTTCCCGAGCGTCGTCCCGCCGACCACGGACGGCCGGATCGCCGACCACGACCAGCCTCCTGCCGCGGCTCGGCGTTCGAGGAACTTCTGCTGGTCCACGTTGAATTCCGGCGGCATGTGCTGTCCGGCGTCGGCCTCGCGGGCGGGAGTCTTGAACGGGCCGAGGTGCGCGCCGTAGATCTTGTAGCCCTGCATCAGGCTGACGTGTTCCAGTGGGCCTTCGTCGAGGCCGTTCACCAGGTTCTCCAGCATCGCCACGTTCGGTGGCACGAGTTCCGCCCACGTAGGCCGGTCCTGGTAGGCGGCGTAGAACAGGTGCGTCGCGCCGACGCCGGCCAGCGCCGTCCGGGTGCCCGCCGGGTCGAGCAAGTCGACGGCGAGGCTGCCCTGTCCGCCGCGACGGGAGAGCCCGAGCACCTCCCAGCCGTCGAGAGTCCGCAGGTGGGAGATGAGTTTCCGGCCGATGATCCCGTTGGCCCCGGCCACGAGGGCCACGCGTGTGCTGCTCATGTCTTCGATCCTGACCTTGCTCGCGTGATGAGTCCAAGGCTTACTTCTCACCGCTTCGATAAACTGTGCTTATGACAAGCTTGCGGCAGCTCGAGTACCTGGTCACGGTGGTCGACACCGGTTCGTTCACCCGGGCCGCCGAGCAGTTGCACGTGACGCAGCCCGCGCTGTCGCATCAGATGCGGGCGCTGGAGCACAGCGTCGGCGGGCCGTTGCTGGAACGGTTGCCGCGTTCGGTCCGGCTCACGCCGATGGGGCGCGCGATGCTGCCGCATGCCCGCGCCGCGCTCGCCGACGCCGAACGTGCCCGGTGCGCCGCGCGACAGGCGTCTGGCCAGGTCGCCGGAGAACTGCTGGTCGCCACGGTCTACTCGGTGAGCCTCGGGGTGCTGCCGCCTGCGCTGCGCGTGTGGCGGCGCGAACGGCCGGACGTCGACGTGCGGCTTTTCGAGTACCGCCACGCCGACGAACTGCGCGACGCGATGCTGGCCGGAGAAGCGGATCTCGCGATCGGCCCGCGTCCGGCCGGGTGGACGGGCCCGGTGCGGACGCTGGGCACCGAAGAGTTCGTCGTCGTGCTACCGGCCGACGGTGCCACGGAGTCCACTTCGGACGGTACGGTCGACCTGGCTGACCTTGCCGACTGCGCGTGGGTGCACTACGCGCCTGGCCACGGCTTAGCCGAACTTCTCGACGCCGCTTGCGCAGAAGCCGGGTTCCGGCCGCGACCCGCGGTGCGCACGGAACAGACCGCCGCCGCACCGTTGCTCGCGGCGGCCGGATTGGGGCCCGCGCTGGTTCCGGCGAACGTGCTCCCCGCCGAGTTCAGCGGCCGGGTTTTGCGCCCTGGCAAACCGATTCGGCGAGAGCTGGTCGCTTACGGCCGCAGCGAACCGGATCCGTTGACGGCGGCGTTCGGCGAAGTGCTGGCGCAACACGCGCGGGTTTAGTCGCGCAGCCGCGTCAGGTCGATTCCGGCGAACGGCGTCGTCACCGCGTCGTGGACCCGGGCGGACCAGACGGCGTGGCCGTGCGCGGTCCACAGTGGAATCGCCGGAAGATCGCGCAGCGCTTGGTTTTCGGCGACCCGGAACAGCTGCGCGGCTTCTTCCGGCGACGCGGTGGTTTCGGCGGAATTGAGATCGGCGGCGAATCCGGCGTCGGTGTAACCGGCGGCGTCCGCGAGGGTGTGGAGGAGGTCGGCCGGGCTCGGCGAGACCGCCTTGACCTCCAGCGCGGACGGACCGGTCGGCTTGCCGCCGGTGGCTTTTCGCTGTGCGGTAACCGAAATTCCCAGACTCTTCGACAGGCCCGCGGCCAACGCCTGCGGCCAGGTGCCGTCGAAGCTGTCGTAGTACACGGCCGCGTCGCCGGTGAATCCGGCTTGGTCCAGCAGGGATTTGGCGGCCGGACCGTCGAAAGTGCACGGACGGCAGCTCCCGGACCGTTCGCCGGGCGCGACCGCCAGCGGCAGCAATCCCTTGGCCGCGTCCGCCTGGTGCGCGAGCGGACCGGACTCCAGTGCGGCGCGGTTGGTGCCGAGCGCGAAAGCATGCCGCACCGCGGGATCGGCGAAGCGCGTTGCCTCGGCGGAAAACACCAGGTAGCCGGCGCGGGGGAGCGCCCACATCGCGTGGCGGTCGGCGAAATCGGCGTGCATCGCCTCGTGCCGATCGCCCGGGACGGACGTGGCGACGTCGAGTTTGCCTTCCTTGACCTCGTCGTACTGCTCCGCCGGATTGCCGACGCGCAGCTCGATTTCCTTCGCCCGGCCCGGATCCGCGGCGACCCGGACGAGCTTGCCGCCGGAGCCGGACTGCCAGTCGCCCTCTAGACGCAGGGGGCCGTTGCCGATCGGATGGCGGGCGAACCCGTTCCAGTCGCGCGATTTCAGCACCGACGCGGGCAAGGGCACGAGCCCGGGCGCGGACAACCAGGCGGGCACCTGATTCGACGGCCGGTCGAGCACGATCCGCAGCTGCTTCGCGTCGACTGCGGTGATTTCCTTGGCTCGCAAGGACTTCGTGAGCACCGGTGTGCTGGCCCAGTGGTGGCCTGCGATCGCCTTCCAGGTGTCCACATAGGACTGCGCGGTGACCGTCGTGCCGTCGTGGAATTTCCCGGGCCGCAGCCGGACGGTCCAGGTCACCCGGTCGGTGCTGGTGATCGACTCGGCCGCGCGCGGGGTGACTTTTCCGCTGGCCGGATCGTAATCGGCGAGCGGAGTCCACAGCGCGCCGGTGACGAGCCGCCCGGACGGATCGGTGACGTCGGCGGGCAGCAGCGTGCCGGGTTCGCCGAGGCCGACCGACAGGACGCCGGGCCGGGCGGGTTCGGCCGACGACGAACAGCCGGAGAGACCGGCCGCGACGACGGCGGCGAGCGTGAGCGGGACCAGCAGACGCGATCGCATGCTGTCTTATTACCAGGTGGAAAGCAACGAAAGGCGGTTGTGTCCGGTTAGGGACCGTCTTAAAGTACTTCAGTCACACTGGGGTCTCTTGGAGGTTTCGCGTGCGCCGTTGGTGGATTCGCTCCGGACTGGCGATCGCGACCGCGGCGGCGACGCTCGTCGCCACCGGATTGCCTGCCGCGGCGTGCGAGGACGACAAGCCGGTCACCGAAGCGAAGCACAGCGTCGGCGATCCGGGCGCGGTCAAGGGCGTGCGGCCGGTCGGCAGCGTGCCCGACGCGCAAGGGGCCATTTCGGCGAACTTCCTCAGCTACGGCAAACGCGACGTGATGGTCGTGTCCGGCCAGTTCGGCCTGAAGGTGTACGACCTCACGGACAATCCGGCGAAGCCGCGCGCGATCGGCGAGCTGAGCCTGCCCGGGCTGTGGGAAACCGAGGACACCGAGGTCGACGCGAAACGCAAGCTCGTGTTCCTGTCCCGGGACCCGCGCGCGTTCAAGGGCAACACGCACACCGGCGAGTCCGGCATCTACGTGGTCGACGTGGCGCATCCGGAGAAACCCGAAATCCTCAGCTACGTCAAGGTCCCGGCAGGCCACACCACCAGCTGCGTCGACGACTGCCGCTACCTCTGGACCGGCGGCCCGGCGAAGGCCGACGACCAGCCCGCGGACTGGGGCGGCAGGCCGATCTGGGTCACCGACGTGCGCAACCCGCGCGCCCCGAAGGTGCACCCGGACCCGATCGAACTCGCCCGCAACGACGGCAAAACCGACTACGTGCACGACGTGCAGGTCGACAAAATGGGCGTCGCGTGGGTGTCCGGCGCGGGTGGCGTGCGCGGCTACTGGACGTCCGGCCTCCATCGCGACCCGGTGCAGAACCGCTACCGCCTGGCGAGCGCGCTCAAGCCGGTGCCGTACGCGGGCGGCGGAGTGTCGGAAACCGCGGCGCCGTCGAAGTTCCTGCACAACAGCTTCCACCCGGTCGGCTCCCGGGACGACGGCGCGTGGCGCGGGCACGACCTCGTGTACGCCACCGAGGAAAGCTTCCTCCCCGGCTGCGCGGGCGACGGCGTCCTGACCATTTCTTCGCTGGACGGCTCGTACCAGGGCGAAGGCTGGCGGTCGACGCCGGAGAAGCCGTTCCGGATGCGCAGCATCGGCACCTGGAGCGTCGCCGGGCAGGAAGGCAGCGACCCGGTGTCCGACGACTGCTCGGCGCACTACTTCGACCTGCGCGGGCACGTGCTGGTGCAGTCGTTTTACGCGCAGGGCACGCGATTCCTCGACGTGAGCGACCCGTCGAACCCGACGCAGATCGCGTACTTCCGCCCGGCGGACGCGGCTTCGTGGGCGCCGTACTGGCACGACGGATACGTGTACGTGGCGGACAACAAGCGGGGGATCGACATCCTCAAGCTCGGCGTGTAGCGGCGGGTCAGCCGCGCACCGCGGTCCAACCGGGCTTCGATGAGCGGCAGCAGGGGCTCCTGGAACCGCCTCGGTCGTGGGTCTACGGCAAGTTGGGGGTCTCGCGGGACATGCTCGGTGCCTGGGCGTGGGACGTACCGCTCGGCCGCATCGGCGTTCATGCCCACGCTTGACCGCTCAGCGGCCCGCCAGTTCGCGGAGGAACTCGCGCGCGGAGAAGGTGACCGCGCGCTCGGCGTACTCGTTGTCCGCCTCGTCTTCCTCCGGTACGCCGAAGTCTCGCCAGGTGACGATGTCGCCTCGCCGCGACACTTTGGCGGCGATGGCGCCGCACTCGATGTCTTCGCATTCGGGGCAGACGTACAGCAACGTCCGGCCATCCGGTGCGTCACCCGGCGCTTCGCCGAGCACGCGCGCCAAGCGCTGTGGGTCGTGTGGATGATCGGTTGCCAGCACCGAGATCAGATCCAGCTCGGCGTCGACCAAACTGCGCACGCTGACGCCGTCGATCTCGAAGTCGAGATACCTGCGCTCGGGCTGATACTTCCGGCGCTCGCGGACGGTCGGGACTAGGCGGATCACGCTCACTGATTCTGCCGTCCGGCACCCGCCCCGCCAACTGGATATCGGACAGCCAGCCCGTCCAGCAGCGCCTGCAGTCCGATCTCGAACAGGTGGTCCAGATCGAGGTCGTACCCCTCGGCAAGGTCCGCCACCATCCGCGCCAGGACCGGATACCGTCCGGAACCGGTCAGCGCCGCGTATCCCCGCGCCTGCGTCTCCATCCACTGGTCCTCGGTGATCCCGGTCGCCCCCATCGCGTGCCGCTCGCGTTCCAGATGGATCGCCGTGCCCTGAATGTGGTTGTAGAACAACACATTCAGATCGCACAGGTCAGCCGCGTTCAGGCCGAAGACCGACAACGCGGCCAGCGCGCGTTCGTTGTGCGCCGCCAGGTTCGGCAGCGGCCAGGGGCGGGTGAGCGGGACGAGATGCGCCAGCCACGGATGTCGCCGGTGCACGGACCACAGCGTGCGCGCCGACAGCTCCAACTGCGCCCGCCACCCCTCCGGTTCCCGTGCCGGGTAACCGGTTTCGCCGTAGACCGTGTCCGCCATCAGGAAGACCAGTTCGTCCTTCCCGGACAGATACCGGTACGGCGCCATCGCCGGAACACCCAGCCGCGCGGCGAGTCCGCGCATCGACAGAGCCGCGACACCTTCCGCGTCGGCGATGGCGATTGCCGCGCGCACCAACCGATCCCGGGTCAACACTGGCCGCTTCGCCTCAGTCTCAGCCTGCTGACCAGCGACGACATAACCCGACCGCGGTTCAGCGCGGAGCACGCCCTCGCGGCGCAACACATCGAGCGCCTTGGCGGCGGTGGCGTTCGCGACGCTGTGCGTCGAAGCCAGCTGACGCGTCGAAGGCACCTTCGCGCCCGGCGGCAGCTGCGAGATCTCGTCCCGCACCGCGGCGGCGATACGGAGGTACGGCGGGTCGGTCGGCATCGGGGTCCTGTCTGTACTAGATCAGCGGGTCATCTGTACTAGGTCAGTTTTGGCGGCGGAAGCCAGGTCACGGCAGGTTCATCAGGGTAATGATGCACCGTACCGAGGGGTGAGCAAATGCCTGAAGCACTGGTTTGCGGCGCGGGAGTCGCTGGTTGCGCGTCGGCCTACTGGCTGCGCCGCAGCGGCTACGACGTGACTGTCGTGGAGCGCGCCGAGGGGTTGCGCAGCGGAGGTCAGGCGATCGACATCCGCGGCGTCGCGCTGGAGGTCATCGACCGGATGGGCATCGGCGAGCAGGTCCGCGCCAAGCGCACGCGGATGCGCGGGATGTCGATGCTGGACGCGTCCGGCAACGAAGTGTTCCGTTCCGAGGAACGCACGTTCAGCAGCGGCCGGCTCGACAGCGCGGACATCGAGATCCTCCGCGACGACCTGGTCGAGCTGCTGCACGAGGCCGCCGGCGTCGAGTTCCGCTTCGGCGACGAGATCACCGCGCTCGACGCCGAGTCCGGCCGGGTCGAGTTCGCCAAGGCGCAGCCGCGCACGTTCGACCTGATCGTGGGTGCGGACGGCGCGCATTCGGCGGTCCGGCGGCTCGCGTTCGGGCCGGAGGACCAGTTCCGCCGCTACCTCGGCCAGTACCTGGCTGTTTTCCCGGCGGCCAACACCGTCGGCCTCGAGGACTGGCAGATCTGGTTCCAGGGCGAGGGCGTCGGCGGCGCGGTCTACCCGGTGCCGGGCAACGAGGAGATCCGGGTGACGCTCGGCTTCGCCGAACCGGAGTACCGCGAGATCCGGGACGTCGCGGAGCAGAAGAAGCTCATCGCGGACCGGCTGAGCGAGGTCGGCGGTCCGGTGCCCGAGCTGGTCAAAGCCATGGAAGATTCCGAGACCTTCTTCTTCGACGCCATGCTCCAGATCCACCTCGACCGCTGGACGACCGGCCGGGTCGCGCTGGTCGGCGATGCCGGGTACTGCGCGTCCGTGCTGTCCGGGCAGGGCACGAGCCTCGCCTTGGTCGGCGCGTACGTCCTGGCGGACTCCGCCGCCGACTACGAGACCCGGATGCGCCCGTTCGTCGAGCTGAACCAGGCGCTGGCTACGGAAAACGCGGCCGGACCCGCGTCGGAGGAATCGGTCGAGCGGGCGAAGAACGCGATCAGCCTGGACCGCTGACCCGCCAGCTGGCGGGAGATTCCCGCCGCCCGGCTGGCCCGGTCCGGCTCCCGGACGGCAAGGATGGGTCCCGCACCCCGATTCCTTGGAGGCTCCCGCGATGACCGCCTATCCGCCGCTCCCGTTCGACCCCGAGCTCGCCGCGGCGCTCGAAGTGCTGGCGGCCGAGCGGCCGCCGATCAAGACGCTCGAGTCGATCCCGGAGGTGCGCGCGGCCGCGGCGAAGCGGCAGATCTCGCTGGAGGAGATCACCGCCGACGGCGCCCTCGAAGTGTCCGAAGTGGACGCCGAGGGTCCGCGCGGACCGATCCCGCTGATCGTCGCGCGGCCGGCCGGGGCGGTCGACGTCCCGGTGCTGTACTGGCTGCACGGCGGTGGCATGATCATCGGCGGACACAAGGGCGGCGACCTGTACTTCCTCAAGGAGTACGCGACCGAACTGGGCCTCGGCTTCGTCTGCGTCGACTACCGGGTCGCGCCCGAGCACCCGCATCCGGCGCCGGTCGAGGACTGCTACGCGGGCCTGGAATGGACGGTCAAGCACGCCGCCGAGTACGGCTTCGACTCCTCCCGCGTCGTGATCGGCGGCGCGAGTGCGGGCGGCGGCCTCGCGGCGGGAACGGCGCTGCTCGCCCGCGACCGCGGCGGACCGGACCTTATCGGCCAGCTGCTCGTGTACCCGATGCTCGACGACCGCAACGACTCGCCGTCGGCGATCCAGATGGCCGAGATGGGCAGCTGGGACCGCGCCGCGAACCACGTCGGCTGGACCGCGCTGCTCGGCGACGCCCGCGGCGGCCCGGACGTGTCGCCTTACGCCGCGCCCGCGCGCGCCGAAGATCTGTCCCGCCTCCCGCCCGCGTTCCTCGACGTCGGGAGCACCGAGACCTTCCGCGACGAGGTCATCGCCTACGCGAACCGGCTGTGGCTGTCCGGGGTGCAGGCGGAACTGCACGTCTGGCCCGGCGCGTTCCACGGCTTCGACGGCTCGGCTCCGCAGGCGGCGCTGTCGCAGCAGGCCCGCGCCGAGCGGACGCCGTGGCTGCGGCGGCTGCTCGGCTGAACCGGACGAGCGATGATGGACCGATGAGGGAGCTGGTCACGCATCTGAGCGCGCTCGATCCCGGCGCGGCCGAGACGGTCAAGGTCATCGCCTATTTCGACCGGCTGGTCGAGGGCCGCGCCGGGCTCGAGCCGATCGTGCGCGGGGCGGCGGTGCTGTCCGGCTGCCCCGCGCGGCTGGCCGACGACGAACGCCGGGTGCGCGTCCGCGTCGAACCGGACGGGCGCGTCGTGCCGTCGGACGGACCGCCCGATCCGGAATGGCCCGCCGCTCCGGTGCGCCCGGACGGGCCGGTCGCGCTGTGGCTGGAACGGCCCGGTCCGGCGAGCCCGGTGGACGCGATGGTGCTGGAGCGCGCGTCGGCCGCGGCTCGGGCGGTCCTGGACCGCACCCGCGGCCGGGTCGTCGATCCGGCGTCCGTGGAAGTGGTGCTCGACGCGTCGGCGGACGAACGAACCCGGCTTCGCGCCGCACATCGCCTTGGGCTCGGCGCTACCGCGCGAGCTGTCGTGACCGACGCGGTCCCGCTGGTCGTCCCTCCACAGTGGACTCCGCCGGAACGGGCCCGGGTCGGCCTCGGCACCGTCGTGAACCTGGCCGACCTGCCGGTGTCCGGCGAACAAGCCCGGACGGCTTTCCGGTTTACCGCTGCCGAAGACGACCCTGGACCGTCCGTTGTGGACTACGCCGAACTCGGCGGACTGGCCGTGCTCGCCGACGCGGTCGGGCCTCGCACCAAACCGGTCGCGGACGTCGCCAGCCTGGAGAACGCCCGCACGGCGGCCCCGTGGGTGTTGCCCACGCTGGTCGCCGTCGCGGGCGCTCCGAGTCTGCGCGGCGCCGCGAACACGCTGGTAGTGCACCATTCGACCCTGCAGGAGCGCCTGGCCCACGCCGAGCACCTGCTCGGCTGGCCAGTGCGCGATCCCGCCGGCCGGTTGCGGTTGCAGCTGGCTATCGCGCTGTGGCGGCTGCACCGCACCGGCTGATCACGGCGTGAGCAGCGGCAGCAACGGCTTCCGCACCGCCGTCGCGACCCCGTCCGACTCGGCAGCCGCGGCGATCCGCTCGTCCGTCGGCGTTCCGTACGACGTGGTCCGCTGCCGCAGCGGGCGTCCGAGCGGCTCGACCATCGCGCGCATGTCGCTGATCGTCTTGTACGACCCGTTCGCCGCGCCCGCCATCCGGCTGATCGTCTCCTCCATCAGCGTGCCGCCGATGTCGTTGACCCCGCCCTGCAGCACCGCCCGGCTGCCTTCCTCGCCGAGCTTCACCCAGGAACTCTGGATGTTGTCGAACGTGCCGTGCAGCAGCAGCCGCGACAGCGCGTGCACCGCCCGGTTCTCGCGCAGCGTCGTGCCCGCGCGGGCGAGCCCGGCCAGGTAGATCGGCGAGCTCTGGTGGATGAACGGCAGCAGCACGAACTCGCTGAACCCGCGCCGCCCGTTGCGTTCGACGCCCTCGCGCTGCAGTTTGGCCAGCAGTTTCAGGTGCCCGACCCAGTGGCTCGGGTTGTCCACGTGGCCGTACATCATCGTCGCCGTGGTCGGCAGCCCGACGTCGTGCGCGGTGGTGACCACCTCGATCCACGCGTCCGTCGGCAGCTTGCCCTTGGTGAGCACCCAGCGGACGTCGTCGTCGAGGATTTCCGCCGCGGTGCCCGGCAGCGAGTCCACTCCGGATTCCTTCGCCCGGATCAGGAAGTCGCGAATGGACAGATTCGTCCGCGACGCGCCGTTCACGACCTCCATCGGGCTGAACGAGTGCAGGTGGATGTCCGGCTGCCGCCGCTTCACCTCGGCCGCGAGGTCGAAGTACGCGGTGCCCGGCAGATCCGGGTGGATACCGCCCTGCATGCAGATCTCGGTCGCACCCGCGGCCCACGCCTCGTCCACCCGGTCGCCGACCTGCTCCAGCGACAGCGTGTACGCGTCCGCATCGGTCTTCCGCTGCGCGAAGGCACAGAACCGGCAGCCGGTGTAGCAGACGTTGGTGAAGTTGATGTTCCGCGTGACGACGAACGTGATGTCGTCGCCGACCACCTCGCGCCGCAGGTCGTCGGCCAGTTTCGTGAGCGCGTCCAGCTCCGGCCCGTCGGCGTGCAGCAAGGCTAGCGCGGCGTCGTCGGACAGCCCGGCAGGGTCCTTTTCCGCGCTGCGCAACGCATCCCGGATGTCGGTGTCGAATCGCTGCGGTCCGGTCTTGATCTTCCGGCCGATCTCTTTCCAGTCGCCGTAGACCGAATCGAAGTCGCCTCGCCGGTCCTTGGTGCGGCCGGTGGTGTCGATCTCGGTGTGCAGATCGGTGCGGCCGGACTCCTGCCAGCCGCCGTCCGGCTCCTGCCACGGGATCCCGACCGGCATCGCGCCGTCGCGGGCCAGCCCGGTCTCCCCATCGACCAGCGCCGCGACGTGCCGCGTGACGCGCGGGTCCAGCCACGGCTGGCCGCGCTTCACGTACTCCGGGTAGATGGTCAGCCGCTCGCGCAGCTCGAAGCCGGCCTTCTCGGTCTGCCGCGCCAGCAGGTCGATCTGCGGCCACGCGCGTTCCGGGTTCACGTGGTCCGGGGTGAGCGGCGAAACGCCGCCCCAGTCGTCGATGCCCGCGCGGATCATCAGGTCGTACTGGTCGCCGATGAGGTTCGGCGGCGCCTGGATGCGCATCCGGGGGCCCAGCACCAGCCGGGCGACGGCGATGTTCGCGGCCAGTTCTTCGAGGTCGGCGTCCGGGGTCGCGCGCATCTTCGTGTCCGGCTTGGCCCGGAAGTTCTGCACGATGACTTCCTGGATGCCGCCGTACTCGCGGGCGGTCTTGCGGATCTCGAACAGCGCGTCGGCGCGTTCCTCGTGCGTCTCGCCGATCCCGATCAGCACGCCGGTGGTGAACGGCACCGAGCTGCGGCCCGCGTCCTCGAGCACGCGCAGCCGGACCTCGGGATCCTTGTCCGGCGAACCGTAGTGCGGCCCGCCCTTCTCGCTCCACAGCCGGCGCGCGGTGGTCTCCAGCATCATGCCCATCGACGGCGCGACCGGCTTGAGCCGCTGGAAGTCCTGCCAGGACAGGACACCCGGGTTGAGGTGGGGCAGCAGGCCGGTCTCTTCGAGCACGCGGATCGCCATCGCGCGGACGTAGGACAGCGTGTCGTCGTAGCCGTGCGCGTCCAGCCACTCGCGCGCGGCCTTCCAGCGGTCCTCCGGCCGGTCGCCGAGGGTGAACAGGGCTTCCTTGCAGCCCATCTCGGCACCCTTGCGGGCGATGTCGAGGACCTCGTCCGGCGACAGGAACGGCGATTCGAGCCTGCCGGGGACGGTGACGAAGGTGCAGTAGCCGCACCGGTCCCGGCACAGCCGGGTCAGCGGGATGAACACCTTGCGGCTGTAGGTGATGATTCCCGCGCGACCGGCTTCTTCGAGGCCCGCGTCGCGGATGCGGGAGGCGTGGTCGGACAAAGTCTTGAGGTCGTCGCCGCGGGCGTGCAGCAGCACGGCCGCCTCGGCGACGTCGAGCGTCTTCCCGTCTCGCGCCCGCGCGAGCGCACGGCGCATGGCCGACGGGGTGGGCGTGGTCACGCCAGCTTCGGGCTCCATTCCCGCCACGCTAGGACCCGGCCGCCGCGACCAGCCAGCTCTTAGCTCGCCACCCGGCTCGCGACCGGCCCGAGGTGATCATTAGCGCAGGTTGCGGGCTTGTCGGCGACGGATGACGGCGGTATTACCTAAAGGGTGGCGTCAGTGATCGGGAAGCGCATCGGCGGGCGGACGTACTACTACCTCGCCGAGTCCGCGCGCGTCGACGGCAAGCCGCGCGTGGTCGGCCAGCGGTACCTCGGGACAGCCGAGGACATCGCGGCGGCGGTCGCGGGCGGCGGTCCCGAGGCGGCTGGCGCGCGCCATCGGTCTTTCGGGGACGTTTCCGCCGTGTGGGGGACGCTGAAGCGGCTGGACCTCGTCCGGCGCGTTGATTCCGTGGCTGGGCCGCAGCGGGCTCGGCCGACACTCGGTCTCCATGTCGCGCTTGCCGTGCTGCACCGGGCGACCGCGCCGGAGACGGAGTTCGAGGAGTGGTGGACCGGCTGTCTCGCGCAGGATCTGGTTCGGCCCCGGCCGCCTAAGGGTTCGATCACGACGGCTGGGCATTGGCGGGCGTTGCAGCGGCTTACCCCGGAACGGATCGCTGCGGTGGAAAGTGTGGTGGCGGAAGCGGTTCTGGATCTTCTCGGCGATGACGGGACGGAGGCGCTGGCGGTTGATGTGGCGCAGTTCGCCGCGTTTACCGCTGCGGATTGCACGTTGCCGTCGGCTTGCCAGGACGTGCTGGCCGGGCTCGGGTTGGTCGTCACGCGGGATGGGGCGATTCCGTTGGCGTCCCGGGTGTATCGGAGGGAGAACGCGCCGACCTTCGGTGCGCTGGCCGCTGAATTAGGGGAGCGGCATACGTTGGTTTTCCACTCCGGGCAGGCGGCGCAGCTCGATCTTGGCGCGCGGACCGGGTTTGTCGGGTCGCTTCCGTTGGCGGATCATCCGGAGTTGCTTGCGCGGCCCGCGTCCGTGCGGCGGCGGGTGGATCCGGAGCGGTTTGCCGGGCTGACTGCGTTTGACACCGTGGCGACTGTGGACGGTGCCCGGCGACGGGTGATCCTTCTTCATTCCGCGACGCTGCACGCGGCGCAGTATCGGGCGTTCACCAGTGAATTGAGCACTACGGTGCGGGAGCTTGACGGGCTGGCTGCGGCGTTGGCGGCCGGGACGCATCGGGGGGACCGGACGCAGGTGCACGCGGAGATGTCGCGGATTATCCGTGGTCGGCGGGTGGAGCGGGTGCTGAATACTGCTCTTACTGGCAACCGTGCTGGGGAACTGCGGTTGGAGCGGCGGGTTGACGAGGCTGCGGTCGCTCGGTTGGCGGAGGAGTTTTTCGGGAAGCAGATTTTGGTGACGGACCGGGATTGGCCGGTTGCTGAGGTTGTGACTGCTTATCGGGCTCGGACTTATCTCGACTCGACGTTTCGGTGGTTGACTGGGTCTGCGGTGGCTGGGCCTTCGCCGCGGTGGGAGTGGACTTCGCATCGGATCGCGGTGCATGCGTTGGTGTCTGTGCTCGCTGCGACGGTCACGCATCTGATGCGGCGAGAGGCGGACCGGGCTGGGATGAATCTTTCGGTGGCCGAGTTGCTGGATCAGTTGCGGGGGATCGGGGAGACCGTGTTGCGGCATCGGTCTACTGGGGGGAGGCCGCGGACTCGGCGGATTTTGTCTGATCGGACTGGGAGGCAGCAGGCGTTGTTTGAGTTGTTCGGGTTGGAGAGGTTTGCGCCTGCTTGAGGTTCGGTGGGGCCTCGTCGCCTGGCGGCGACATTGGCCTGGTGGTTGCGTGGGGCACCCCGAAGCTTGATTGTGCTGACGGTTCGGGGGTGCTTGTCAAGGCGGGAAAGATGCCTTGACAAGCACCCCCGAACCGCAGGGGAGCTTCGTATCGGGGTGCGGGGGTGGTGTGGGTGCCTCGCTCGTTGGGTGCGTCGGTGCCTGTTTAGGGCCGTGAGGGGAACCCTGAGGGAATCAGAGTCAATGAGGGTGGCCCTCACGTGCGTTGGCTCAGTTTTCGCGGTCGATGTTCAGGGCGGAGAAGGTTTGCACGACCGGCATCAGTTCGATGACGTTGATGTTCACGTGTGCTGGCTGGGAGCTTGCCCAGAAAACCGACTCGGCGACGTCGTCTGCGGTCAGGGGTGTGGTGCCTGCGTAGACGTTGTTCGCCTTGGCCTGGTCGCCGCCGAAGCGGACGGTGGAGAATTCGGTGCCGCCTACCAGGCCCGGTTCCACGTTCGTCACGCGGACGCCGGTGCCGCGCAGGTCGGAGCGCAGGTTGAGGCTGAACTGGTGCACGAACGCCTTCGTCGCGCCGTAGACGTTCGCGCCGGGGTAGGCGTAGCTGCCTGCGACCGAGCCGATGTTGATCACGTGTCCGGCGCCGCGTTCGACCATGCCGGGCAGTACTGCGCGGGTGAGGTGGACGAGACCGGTCACGTTGGTCTCGATCATCTGGTCCCAGTCTTCCAGCTTCGCCTCGTGCGCGGGCTCGAGACCCTTCGCGAGGCCGGCGTTGTTGACCAGGATGTCGATCTTCGCCCACTCCTCGGGCAGCTGCGCGACGACATCCGCGACGGCGGCCGGGTCGCGTACGTCCAGGACCAGCGGGTACACCGCGTCGCCCAGTTCGTCCGCCAGCGTCTTGAGCCGGTCGCCGCTGCGGGCCGCGGCGACGACCCGCGCGCCTTCCGCTGCGAACCGGCGCGTGATCGCTGCACCGAAGCCGGCGCTGGCGCCGGTCACCAATACGGTCTTCATGGAGTGCGTCACCGTTCTTCCGCGTGGTCCTGGTCCAGGAAGCGGCCGAACACGTCGTTGAACTCGGCCGCGCGCTCCAGGTTAGGCAGGTGCCCCGCGCCGTCGAGCACCACCAGCTCCGAGCCGGCCACGAGCCGGTGCAGCAGCTGCGCGTCGGCGACCGGAGTGAACTCGTCCTCGCTGCCCACCGCGACCAGCGTCGGCACGCTGACCTGCTTGAGCGAATCGCGGTAGTCGGGGCGCTTCGCCCGAGCCCGCAACGCGGCCGCCGCGCCTGTCGCTGGTGCGTGGCGCATCATCTTCCGGACGTGCACGGTCACCTCGGGGTTCTCGCGGAAGGTGCCCGGCGACACCATCTTCGGCAACAGCTCGTCGGCGTACGCGGTCATGCCTTCCGCGAGCACCCGGTCCGCGGCCTGGTTGCGGGTCACCTTTCCTTCGTCGGTCTCGGGCTCGGCGAACGTGTCGGCGAGCAGCAGCGCGGCAATGCGCTCCGGGTAGTCCCGGACGGTCTGCATCACGATCTGCCCGCCCATCGACAGCCCGCCCAGCGCGAAGCGTTCGATGCCGAGGTGATCGGCCAGCGCGACGAGGTCCTCGGCGAAGTCTTCGAGCCCGCGGACCGCCGGACCGGTGCTTTCCCCGTATCCCCGCAGGTCAGGGACCACGACTCGGCGGCCGTTGCGGGCGAGGTGCTCGGCCTGCGGGCCCCACATGGACCGGTCGAACGGGTGCCCGTGCACGAGAAGCACCGGGACCTCCGACCGCGGTCCGAGGTCGTCGTAGGCGATCCGGGCGCCGGAGGGGAGAAGGACTGTCTGCATGGTCCCGACGCTAATCGGGGCGATTTCTCAGTGCAATAAGGTGCAATGTAGTCGGAGCAATGTTTTTCTAGTGCAGCTTCGCGAAGAACTGCCGGACGTCGCCCGCCCACAGCTCCGGCACCTCCTGTGCGGCGTAATGCCCGCCGCGGCCGTACTCGTTCCACGACACGAGGTTCCGGCGATGTTCGGTGAACACGCGGATCGACGGCAGGTCGCCGGGAAACTGTGCGACCCCCAGCGGCACCGGATTGCGGCCTTCGGCGGGCGTCTCCCGGGTTTCCTCGGCGTAGATCCGGATGGCCGAACCCGCCGTGCCGGTCAGCCAGTGGATGGTGACGTGGGTGAGGATCCCGTCGGCGTCGAGGCCGTGGTCGTGCATCGCCTGCGCGTTCCAGCCGAGCAGGCCGACGGGGGAGTCGGACAACGCGTGCGCGAGCGTCTGCGGCTGCTGCGCCTGGACGACGCCGTAGGACGCTTCGTTCGCGAAGTAGTGGTGGAACGCGTCCCACGCGGCTTTGTCCTTGTCGGACAGGTCGGCAATCCACTGTGGATCGTCGTCCGGCGGCGGATCCCAGGTCTGCGTCACGTGCGCGCCGATCACGTGTTCCGGCGCTACGCGACCGACCTCCGGCGCGATCCCCGAACCCCAGTCGTTGCCCGCGGTCCCGTAGCGCTGGTACCCGAGCCGGCGCATCAACTCCGCCCACGCCCGCGCGATCCGCCGCGGACCCCAGCCGGTGTCGGTCGTCGGTCCGGAAAACCCGAATCCCGGCAACGACGGCAGCACGACGTCGAACGCGATCGACGGATCGAGCCCGTGCGCGCGAGGGTTGCTCAACGGCCCGACCGCGGCCAGATACTCCGCCGCCGAGCCCGGCCACCCGTGACTGAGGATCAACGGGATCGCGTCCGGCTCCGGCGAACGAGCGTGCAGGAAATGCACGTTGCTGCCGTCGATCGTGGTCGTGAACTGCGGATACTCGTTGAACCGCCGCTCACAGGCCCGCCAGTCGTAGCGGTGTCGCCAGTGCTCGGCCAGCTCGCGCACCCGGCCGACGCTGACGCCGTACCCCTGATCACCGCCGACCGGCTCCGGTGCCCACCTTGTCCGGTCGAGCCGTTCTCGCAGGTCGACCAGGTCCGCCTCGGGGATCTCCAGCCGGTACGGCCGGATCTCGTCAGTCATGCTCAGCTCCTTCGGAGAGCCGCCGGGCGCAGGCGTTGAGATACCGCACCTGGCGGATGTTGGTGGCGAGTTCGGCCGCGCGCAGGTACGCACTCCGGGCCGCTTCGCGGTCGCCCGCCTTTTCCAGAAGATGTGCGCGCGCCGCATGGAACCGCCGGTCCCGGTGGTCCAGCGCGTCGAGCAGTCCAAGCCCGGCGGTGGGTCCGTCCGCCATCCCGACCGCGACGGCGTGGCTCACCTTCGCGACCGGACTCGCCGAAACCTTGAGCAGCAGCCGGTAAAGCCCGACGATCTGCCGCCAGTCCGTCTCCTCGGCGGTGGCTGCCTCGTCATGGACCGCCGCGATCGCCGCCTGCAGCTGATACGGCCCGACCGGCCCGCGCGGCAACGCCGCCGTCACCAGGTCCACCCCGCGCCGAATCGACTCGGTCTTCCATCGTGTCCGGTCCTGCTCGTGCAGCGGAACCAGCTCGCCCTGCTCGGTCACCCGCGCCGGCGACCGTGCGTCCGTCAGCAACATCAACGCGAGCAGACCGGTGGCCTCGCTGTCGTCCGGCAGCAGCGCAGCCGTCATCTCGGCAAGCCGGATCGCCTCTCTTACGAGGTCGCTGCGGCGCAGATCTGGCCCCGACGTCGCCGAATACCCCTCGGTGAAAATCAGGTACAGGACATGAAGGACGGCATCGAGCCGCTCGCGGCGCGTTTCTTCCGGCGGCATCCGGAACGGCACGCCACTGTCCTGGACGGTCCGCTTGGCCCGGGAGATCCGGCGGGTCATCGAGTCCTCGGACGTGAGGAACGCCCGCGCGATCTCCGCCGTCGTGAGCCCGCCGACGGCCCGCAAGGTGAGCGCGACCTGCGACGCCACCGAGAGCGACGGATGGCAGCAGAGCAGGAGCAGGATCAAGGTGTCGTCCCCGGCCTGCTCGCCGACCTCCTCGCGCGCGGCGCGGCTCTCCCGCTCGCGTCTTGCCTGGTCAGCGCGGAGCAGATCGATCAGCTTCCGGCTCGCGACCTGCAGCAGCCAGCCGAAGGGCCGCTCGGGAATCCCCGTCTCCGGCCACCGCTGGGCGGCTGTGAGCAGGGCTTCCTGGACCGCGTCCTCGGCCGGGTCGAACCGTCCGTAGCGGCGGACCAGCGCGCCCAGCACCTGCGGCGCGAGGGTGCGCAGGGTGCCGTCGAGCGTGGCCGGGAGGGAGGGGTCGGTCATCTCTGCCGCCTCGGTCGCTTGGTTCCTCTGGGTTCAGAGTTCGCTGTCGTTCCCCATCACCGGCCGGACCACGACCCCGGCGTCGGCCAGCCGTCCCGGGGCTTTGAGCAGTCCCGCCGCGATGTCGGTCGCCCGGTCGATACTGGCGCAGTCGACCATCCAGTACCCGGCGATGACCTCCTCGGTCTCGCCGAACGGCCCGTCGGTGACGACCGGAGCCCCGTCCCTTAACTGGAGGCGGCGCGCCAGTACGGGAGCGGCGAGCCCCTGGGTCTCGACCAACTCTCCCGAATCGGCCAGCGCCCCGGTGAACCCGGCGAGGAACTCGTCGACCGCCGCCATTTCCGCCGGGGTCGCTCCGCCCTCCTTGCCGCTGAGGTGGTCGTAGTCCTGCTGGTTGCCGTACGCCAGGATCAGGTACTTCATCGGATGCTCCCTCTGTCTTCGGTCTCGCATGGCCGTCAGTCGGGGAAAGAACGAAGCCGCCTGCCCCGCACCGGACATCGTCTCGACGTCCTTCTGGGTGACCCGGGTCACTCGCTGGTTCGGCGCTCATGATGCCTCCGAATCGCCCGCCCCCGGTGTCGTCCGGCGCGGGCACGCCGATGTCCAGCGGCAATCCGCTCTCGCCGGCGCCTCGCGTGGCAAGCGGGGCTCGGCATTCACCGATAACGCGAGCCGCCCGTTCTTCCGCATTACGGCATCCGCGAGCCGATAAGCCACCGGATTCGCCGCGCTCCGGTCCGCTGAGTCGTGGCCGCGGTGCCCGCCGGATCGGCCGCAGCGGGCCTATTCGGCCGGTTGACCTGCGAAGATCGCATTAAGGGACCCCCCTGTTTAGGGCCGTTTTGAGCCGTGTAATCTTCTCTTCGTCGCCAGGGAAACCGGGCGGCCGCCGGGACACGAACCAAGCTCTCGCCTCTAGGGTGATTGAGTGGGTGTCCCACCAAAAACTGCTAGGAATGACCGCTTCGGTCAGGCTCGCCCTCACGGGGTAGGGTTTGGTTCGGGGTGTGTTGCTTGAGAACTCAACAGTGTGCTAGTGAACTAAGCCAGTAGAGCTTATATGAAACCCCCTCGTCGGGGTTTCCTTTGAGAAATGATTGAGAAGTAGTCTCGATCGAACTTGAAGACATTGTTGGAGAGTTTGATCCTGGCTCAGGACGAACGCTGGCGGCGTGCTTAACACATGCAAGTCGAACGCTGAACCGGTTTCGGCCGGGGATGAGTGGCGAACGGGTGAGTAACACGTGGGTAATCTGCCCTGTACTCTGGGATAAGCCTGGGAAACTGGGTCTAATACCGGATATGACCTTTCACCGCATGGTGGGGGGTGGAAAGTTCCGGCGGTATGGGATGAACCCGCGGCCTATCAGCTTGTTGGTGGGGTAATGGCCTACCAAGGCGACGACGGGTAGCCGGCCTGAGAGGGTGACCGGCCACACTGGGACTGAGACACGGCCCAGACTCCTACGGGAGGCAGCAGTGGGGAATATTGCACAATGGGCGCAAGCCTGATGCAGCGACGCCGCGTGAGGGATGACGGCCTTCGGGTTGTAAACCTCTTTCGCCAGGGACGAAGCGCAAGTGACGGTACCTGGATAAGAAGCACCGGCTAACTACGTGCCAGCAGCCGCGGTAATACGTAGGGTGCGAGCGTTGTCCGGAATTATTGGGCGTAAAGAGCTCGTAGGCGGTTTGTCGCGTCGGCTGTGAAATCTGGAGGCTTAACCTTCAGCGTGCAGTCGATACGGGCAGACTTGAGTTCGGCAGGGGAGATTGGAATTCCTGGTGTAGCGGTGAAATGCGCAGATATCAGGAGGAACACCGGTGGCGAAGGCGGGTCTCTGGGCCGATACTGACGCTGAGGAGCGAAAGCGTGGGGAGCGAACAGGATTAGATACCCTGGTAGTCCACGCTGTAAACGTTGGGCGCTAGGTGTGGGCGACATTCCACGTTGTCCGTGCCGTAGCTAACGCATTAAGCGCCCCGCCTGGGGAGTACGGCCGCAAGGCTAAAACTCAAAGGAATTGACGGGGGCCCGCACAAGCGGCGGAGCATGTGGATTAATTCGATGCAACGCGAAGAACCTTACCTGGGCTTGACATGCGCCAGACATCCCCAGAGATGGGGCTTCCCTTGTGGTTGGTGTACAGGTGGTGCATGGCTGTCGTCAGCTCGTGTCGTGAGATGTTGGGTTAAGTCCCGCAACGAGCGCAACCCTTATCCTACGTTGCCAGCGCGTCATGGCGGGGACTCGTGGGAGACTGCCGGGGTCAACTCGGAGGAAGGTGGGGATGACGTCAAGTCATCATGCCCCTTATGTCCAGGGCTTCACACATGCTACAATGGCTGGTACAGAGGGCTGCGATACCGCGAGGTGGAGCGAATCCCTTAAAGCCGGTCTCAGTTCGGATCGCAGTCTGCAACTCGACTGCGTGAAGTCGGAGTCGCTAGTAATCGCAGATCAGCAACGCTGCGGTGAATACGTTCCCGGGCCTTGTACACACCGCCCGTCACGTCATGAAAGTCGGTAACACCCGAAGCCCATGGCCCAACCCGCAAGGGAGGGAGTGGTCGAAGGTGGGACTGGCGATTGGGACGAAGTCGTAACAAGGTAGCCGTACCGGAAGGTGCGGCTGGATCACCTCCTTTCTAAGGAGCACAACACATCCCGGCCACGGTCGGGAGTGGGCACGGTCTAACACCCGCGTGTGGTGTTGCCGGGCTTGCTCAAGGAATTGTGGAACTACTGGTTATCGCCGGCGACGGTGGATGATGTTCCTGCTCAGTACTGCGGCTTGCCGTGTGGAACGGGGGAGCGGAGTCCGGGTGGTCGGGTGTTCACTGCACGCTGTTGGGTCCTGAGGCAACACACGTTGTTTCTGGTGTGGTGTTTGAGAACTGTAGAGTGGATGCGAGCATCTTTGTGGTCAAGTTGTTAAGGGCACATGGTGGATGTCTTGGCTTCAGGAGCCGATGAAGGACGTGGGAGGCTGCGATATGCCTCGGGGAGCTGTCAACCGAGCTGTGATCCGAGGATTTCCGAATGGGGAAACCCAGCACCAGTGATGTGGTGTTACCCGCCGGTGAATATATAGCCGGTGCGGAGGGAACGCGGGGAAGTGAAACATCTCAGTACCCGCAGGAAGAGAAAACAAAAGTGATTCCGTGAGTAGTGGCGAGCGAAAGCGGAAGAGGCTAAACCGTTTGCATGTCAAGCTGTCAGGCGTTGTGCAGGCGGTGTTGTGGGACCCAGCGTCGAGGATCTGACAGTCCTCGGAATGTGCGCGCGTGTTAGTGGAACCGCTTGGGATGGCGGACCGGAGTGGGTGAGAGTCCCGTACGCGAAAACATGTTGCGTGTGTTTGTTTGGTGTTCCCGAGTAGCAGCGAGCTCGTGGAATTTGCTGTGAATCTGCCGGGACCACCCGGTAAGCCTAAATACTTCCTGAAGACCGATAGCGGACGAGTACCGTGAGGGAAAGATGAAAAGTACCCCGGGAGGGGAGTGAAAGAGTACCTGAAACCGTGTGCCTACAAGCCGTCAGAGCGTTTCGACGTGATGGCGTGCCTTTTGAAGAATGAGCCTGCGAGTTAGTGCTGCGTGGCGAGGTTAACCCGGGTGGGGTAGCCGTAGCGAAAGCGAGTCTGAATAGGGCGAAATAGTCGCGTGGTCTAGACCCGAAGCGGAGTGATCTACCCATGGCCAGGGTGAAGCGACGGTAAGACGTCGTGGAGGCCCGAACCCACTTAGGTTGAAAACTGAGGGGATGAGCTGTGGGTAGGGGTGAAAGGCCAATCAAACTCCGTGATAGCTGGTTCTCCCCGAAATGCATTTAGGTGCAGCGTCGCGTGTTTCTTGCCGGGGGTAGAGCTACTGGATGGTCTAGGGGCCTTACCGGGTTACCGAAATCAACCAAACTCCGAATACCGGTTAGTGAGAGCGCGGCAGTGAGACGGCGGGGGATAAGCTTCGTCGTCGAGAGGGAAACAGCCCAGAACACCAGCTAAGGCCCCTAAGTGTGTGCTCAGTGGGAAAGGATGTGGGATTGCCCAGACAACCAGGAGGTTGGCTTAGAAGCAGCCACCCTTGAAAGAGTGCGTAATAGCTCACTGGTCAAGTGGTCCTGCGCCGACAATGTAGCGGGGCTTAAGCACACCGCCGAAGCTGTGTCATTCACACAATACATCCGCAAGAGCTTTCGGGTTCTTGTGCAGTGGTGTGGATGGGTAGGGGAGCGTCCTGCATCCAGGGAAGCGGCCGCGGAAGCGAGTCGTGGAGGGTGCGGGAGTGAGAATGCAGGCATGAGTAGCGAATGCAGAGTGAGAAACTCTGCCGCCGGATGACCAAGGGTTCCTGGGCCAGGCTAATCCGCCCAGGGTAAGTCGGGACCTAAGGCGAGGCCGACAGGCGTAGTCGATGGACAACGGGTTGATATTCCCGTACCCGAGCATGTGCGCCCATGGCGAGGCGGTTGACACTAACCACCCGAAGCCGCGGTTGAAGTCTTCGGACGGAGGCCGTGTGTGGAGCGTGGGACCTGATTCCGTAGTAGTCAAGCGATGGGGTGACGCAGGAAGGTAGCTCCGCCAGGCGATGGTTGTCCTGGTGTAAGCGTGTAGGCCGTCATGTAGGCAAATCCGCATGGCATATAGGCTGAGACGTGATGCGTAGCCGTTTGAGGCGAAGTGGGTGATCCTATGCTGTCGAGAAAAGCCTCTAGTGAGTGCATGCACGGCCCGTACCCCAAACCAACACAGGTGGTCAGGTAGAGAATACCAAGGCGATCGGGTGAACTGTGGTTAAGGAACTCGGCAAAATGCCCCCGTAACTTCGGGAGAAGGGGGGCCAAGCACTGTGATACCCCTTGCGGGTGGAGCGGTGGTTGGCCGCAGAGACCAGCGGAAAGCGACTGTTTACTAAAAACACAGGTCCATGCGAAGTCGCAAGACGATGTATATGGACTGACGCCTGCCCGGTGCTGGAACGTTAAGAGGACCGGTTAACTCCTTTCGGGGGGTGAAGCTGAGAATTTAAGCGCCAGTAAACGGCGGTGGTAACTATAACCATCCTAAGGTAGCGAAATTCCTTGTCGGGTAAGTTCCGACCTGCACGAATGGCGTAACGACTTTCCGGCTGTCTCGACCACAGGCCCGGCGAAATTGCATTACGAGTAAAGATGCTCGTTACGCGCGGCAGGACGGAAAGACCCCGGGACCTTTACTATAGTTTGGTATTGGTTTTCGGTTCGGCTTGTGTAGGATAGGTGGGAGACTGTGAAGCGCTCACGCTAGTGGGTGTGGAGTCGTTGTTGAAATACCACTCTGGTCGGATTGGGAATCTGAACCTCGGACCATGATCTGGTTCAGGGACAGTGCCTGATGGGTAGTTTAACTGGGGCGGTTGCCTCCTAAAGGGTAACGGAGGCGCCCAAAGGTTCCCTCAGCCTGGTTGGCAATCAGGTGTCGAGTGCAAGTGCACAAGGGAGCTTGACTGTGAGACAGACATGTCGAGCAGGGACGAAAGTCGGGACTAGTGATCCGGCACCTCCTGGTGGAAGGGGTGTCGCTCAACGGATAAAAGGTACCCCGGGGATAACAGGCTGATCTTGCCCAAGAGTCCATATCGACGGCATGGTTTGGCACCTCGATGTCGGCTCGTCGCATCCTGGGGCCGGAGTAGGTCCCAAGGGTTGGGCTGTTCGCCCATTAAAGCGGCACGCGAGCTGGGTTTAGAACGTCGTGAGACAGTTCGGTCCCTATCCGCCGCGCGCGCAGGATACTTGAGGAAGGCTGTCCCTAGTACGAGAGGACCGGGACGGACGGACCTCTGGTGTGCCAGTTGTCACGCCAGTGGCATGGCTGGTTGGCTATGTTCGGAAGGGATAACCGCTGAAGGCATCTAAGCGGGAAGCCTGTTCCAAGATGAGGTATCCCACCCCATGTGGGTTAAGGCCCCCAAGAGACGATTGGGTTGATAGGCCAGAAATGGAAGCACAGTAATGTGTTGTCGAGTTGACTGGTACTAATAGGCCGAGGACTTGCCCACGAAGATGTTACGCATCCACTCTACGGTTCTGAAACACCACACCGGTCGCCCCTCGAGGGGTGGGTGTGTGTTGTTTCGGAGTGTTTCGGTGGTTTTAGCGTCAGGGAAACGCCCGGTCCCATTCCGAACCCGGAAGCTAAGCCTGACTGCGCCGATGGTACTGCAACCGAAGGGTTGTGGGAGAGTAGGACACCGCCGAACTTAACTTGATAGGTCTGGGCCCCGGTCCGAGAACCCGAAATGGGTTTTCCCGGGGCCCAGACTCATTTTCACGGACAAGTACGAGGCCCGGAACCCCACACGGGGAACCGGGCCTTCGTCATGCCCAAGCTATTTCTTCGGAATCTCCCGAAGGCTGCCGCTGGATCGCGCCGCGGCGCGCGCAGGACTGGGCTTCAAGACACCAGGGAGCGTGCGAGGGGAACGCATCCCGCGGAAGCGAGCAACCAGTTGGCCCCATTCAGCAGCGCAGGCAGTGGCGGCACAAGGCAACGAGATCCAGCCAGCAAGGCAGACAACGGAGCAACTAGTCCTGGGCGAGCTTCGCCCGCCTTGTGCGCTCACCACGGAGGTGGCGGCTCCCAGCACCGGCGGCGGGAAGCGATGCGACACGCAGAGAAACGTCCAGCACCGCCGGCAACGCGGCGCTGCGAGGGAAGGCGTCCGCGTCAGGGAGCAATGGGCGGCACTAGGCGATGAGATCGAGGCAGCAAGACCGGCAACGGAAGGCCCGTCCTGGGCCGGGCTTCGTCTCCGCAGCCGATCCGACGGCATTGCGGCCCGGTGCCGATAGCCACTCCGCAGCGGCATGGCCCGGTGTCGGTCACTGCTCGGCAGCGACACAGCCCGGTGCCGCTAACTGCTCCGCGGCAACGCGACTCGGTGCCGCTCACTACTCTGCGGCGACGCGGTTCGGTGCAGCTAACTGTTCTGCGGGGACACGGTTCGGTGCGGCTAACTGTTCTGCGGCGACGCGGTTCGGTGCGGCTAACTGTTCTGCGGCGACACGGCCCGGAGCTGCTCACTACTCCGCGGCAACGCGGGCCGGTCCCGATCACTACTTCGCAGCAACGCAGCCCAGCTCCGGTAACCCCTCCAACCCCAGGGCAGCAAAAAGGGTGCCGGAGCAAGAAGCTCCGGCACCCTTCTCTGTCGAACCGTTCAGCCGAACCAGCCCTCAACCTTGCCCAACCCAAGCAGGCCGTGAGGGGCTACTTCAGGGCCGAGCCCTTCTGCCAGTCGGTCCAGGACTTGGACCAGTCGCCGTACAGGTCCCACACCGGGAGTTGCGGGCCGCCTGAGTTGGTGACTTCTACGACGTCTCCCAGGCCGAAGTTGTTGAAGAACCACTCCGCGTTGGCGGCGTTCAGGTTGATGCAGCCGTGCGAGACGTTGGAGCTGCCCTGTTGCCCGACGCTGTTCGGGTTCTCGTGGACGAACTCTCCGTCGTTCGAGATGCGTTCGGAGAACTTCTCGTTCGAGCGGTACGCCTTCGGGTCCGGCGGGCACACGCCGTACGTGCAGGAGTCCATCGTGTAGTTCGCCTGCTTGTCCGAGATGACGTGCGGGCCGAGATGAGTGGGGGTCGCGTCCTTGCCCATCGAGATCGGCATCGACTTCACCATCGAACCGTTGTGGAAGATCTGCATCTGTTCGCTGTTGCCGTCGGCTTTCGCGATCCACGAATCGTGCACCTTGTACGATTCGGTGCGATCGTCCGCTCCGTACACGCCATTTCCGAAATCGACGCCGTAAATCTTCGCGGTCACCGTCAGCGTGGTGCCCGGCTTCCAGTATTCCTTCGGCCGGTAGTGGACGTTCTTGTCGTCCATCCAATACCAGCTGCCGTCCTGCTTCGGCGACGACTCGACCGTGAGCGCCTTCTCCACGGCGGCCTTGTTCTTCACCGGGACGCCGAAGCTGAACACGATCGGCTGGCCCACGCCGACGCCCGAGCTCTTCACCGCGTTCGGGGCCGGGATCAGGTTCGCGTTCGCCTGCTTCTTCGGCGACAGCGTGGTCACCTGGCCCTGCTGTTCGACGGATTTCCCGTCCGCACCTTGGGCATGCGCCTTCACCTGGTACGTGCCGCCGTAGCCGAGGACCTCGGTGGTCGTCCAGCTGAGCTTGTCCGGAGAGAACTCGCCCGCGACGGTTTTGCCCTTGGAGCTCGTGACCGTGACGTCCGTGAGCTTCCCGTTCGCCGCCTTCACGACGATCGGCGTGCTCGGGCTGATCCCGGACGTGTTGGCCGGTTCGATCGACACCGAAGCCGGTGTCGCGGTCTGGCTCGGCCCGCCCGGCGCACCGGGCGTGCCAGCGTTGCTGCCGCCGTCCCCGGAGGAACAGGCGGAAAGCAGCACGGTCGCCGCGAGAATTCCGGCGAGCGGAAAAAATGTCTTCTTCGGGAACATTATGTCTCTTTTGTGAGGGTCCAGGACCGGCAGGTTCAACTGCAAAACTACGCGATCGGAAAGACGCCCCGACCGGCGGATCGGTGCATTAGGGTGACGCGGATCACGTTCGCGAATTCCGCGTCGGATCAGGGACGCAGCAATCCGGGCGCCCCGTACAAGCCGGGGCCGTCGACGGTCAGCTCCTTCAGGTGGTCCCGCGCGGCGTGGTAGGCCTGCGACGCCAGGTCGTCGGTGCGCGAGAAGTCCAGCGGGCTCACCTGGACCGGCGCCGGGCCCGGCAGGTAGACGACCGGCACCGTCCGGGCGGCGACCGGCGCTTCCAGCACGGCCTGGTTGCGCATGCTGATCATCGCGGTGAACATCATCACCTCGGCGAACGTCCGGGGCGCGCCGGGCATTTTGCCGGGAAACGCGCAGTCGAGAACGACCAGCGACTTCGCGCCCATGCGCAACGCCTGCCGCATCGGGACGTTGGCGACCAGGCCGCCGTCGTAGAGGAGACGGTCCTCGTACGGCACCGGCGGGTAGATGCCGGGGATCGCGCAGCTCGCCAGGAGCGGTGCTTGCAGCAGACCGGACGTGAGCAGGACCGGTTCGGCGGTGTCGACGTCGGTGGTGACGACGCCCAGCGGCATCGCCAGATCCTCGAACCGGCGGCCGGCGCCGAGGTGGTCGTCGATGATCCTGGCGAGACCGGTGTTCGGGAACAGGTGGGTTTTGCTGTGCCGGAGCGTCCGGACCTGGCTGAGCACGCCGCCGGGGAAAGCCTCGGCCTTCGTCATGTGCGCCCAGATGTCGCGGAGCCGCCGGAGCCGGTCGTCGCCGGCCAACGCGAGCACCGCGGCGTTCAGCGAGCCGACGGACGTTCCGACCGCCAGATCCGGCGTAATGCCAGCTTCGTCGAGGGCTTGCAGCATGCCCACCTGCAGCGCGCCGAGGCTGCCGCCCCCGCCGAGGACGAACGCGACCGGCTTCGGGAGGTCAAGTGCCTGCATACGGTCGAATCTAATCAGCCGGACGGCTCCCGGGCGGGTGACTTCGAGTGACCTCGGTCAATTGCCGGTGCGGGCGGGCTCTTCCGGCTGCTCGTCCGGCGAAGCGGCGGGACCGGTGATGCCCAGCGCCTTGCGTTTCTTCATGCGCAGCAAGAAGAACACCAGCACCCCGATCACCAGCGCGGCCACCACGAGGAACCCGGTGTTCATCGCGCTCTCGACCTGCTTCGCCGCCTCGCCCAGCGCCGCGCCGAGGCTGATGTGCACGAGCGACCAGCAGAAGGCGCCGGCGGCGGTCGCCGGGAGGAACTTGCGGAACGGCAGGTTCGACGCTCCCGCGGCGGCCGGCGTCAGGGTGCGCAGCACCGGCAGGAACCGCGCGAAGAACACCGCCCACGCACCCCGGCGCTCGAGGACGCCGGTGGCCTTGTCCCAGGCGTCCAGCCCGTATTTGCGGATGAGCTTCGTCTCCCGCAGCCGCGGCCCGAACTTCCGGCCGAGCGCGTACCCGATCGAATCGCCCAGCGCCGCGCAGACGGTGACGACCGCCCACAGCGTCAGGAAACGGGGCACGGACGTCGCCGTGGTCGCCGCGATCAGCAGGCCCGATTCGCCCGGGGCGATGAAGCCGAGGCCGATCGTGCACTCGGCCAGCACGAGCCCGCCTGCCGCCGCGACGAGACCCGGTTGGGGGAGTGCTTGCAACCAGTCGAGGATGTCCGTTACTAAAGCCACACCATCACTTTACTGATTCTTGGGAATAGCGTGCCACGTTCAGGGGACGCGGAGACGAATAAGGGGCCCCGGTGCGTAACCGGGGCCCCTCGTCGGCACGGGTTCAGCGGGACAGCAGGCTGCTGGCTTCCTGCGCAGCGGGTCCTTCGGCGGTCAGGTGGGCGAGGTTCTCCGGGAGTTCCTCGCCGCGGTGGGCCTTGGTCTGGGCGTAGAGCCGTCCGGCGCGGTAGGACGAGCGGACCAGCGGACCGGCCATGACGCCGGGGAAGCCGATCGCCTCGGCGGTCTTGGCGTGTTCCACGAATTCTTCCGGCTTGACCCAGCGGTCGACCGGGTGGTGGCGCGGGGAAGGCCGCAGGTACTGGGTGATCGTGATGATCTCGCAGCCCGCGTCGAACAGCTCCTGCAACGCGACGCTGACCTCTTCGGGGGTTTCGCCCATGCCGAGGATCAGGTTCGACTTCGTCACCAAACCGGCCGCGCGGGCCTGGGTGATGACGTCCAGGGAGCGCGCGTAGCGGAAGCCGGGGCGGATCCGCTTGAAGATCCGCGGCACCGTCTCCACGTTGTGCGCCAAAACCTCGGGCCGTGACCCGAACACCTCGGCCAGCTGGTCGGGTTCGGCGTTGAAGTCCGGGATCAGCAGCTCGACGCCGGTGCCGGGGTTCAGCGCGTGGATCTGGCGGACGGTTTCGGCGTAGAGCCAGGCGCCGCCGTCCTCGAGGTCGTCACGGGCGACACCGGTGATGGTCGAGTACCGCAAGCCCATGGCCTGCACCGACTCGGCGACCTTCCGCGGCTCCGTCCGGTCCAGCGCAGCGGGCTTGCCCGTGTCGATCTGGCAGAAGTCACAGCGCCGGGTGCACTGGTCCCCGCCGATCAGGAACGTGGCCTCGCGGTCTTCCCAGCATTCGTAGATGTTGGGACACCCGGCCTCTTCACACACCGTGTGCAGACCCTCGCGCTTGACCAGGCCCTTGAGTTCGGTGAACTCCGGACCCATCCGCACCCGCGTCTTGATCCACGACGGCTTCTTCTCGATCGGCGTCTCGCTGTTGCGCACCTCAAGCCGCAACAACTTCCGCCCCTCCGGTGCAGCAGTCACGATCCCCACCCTACGCCGAGGTTTTCCTGTGAACGGGACCCAATCCAGCCCGTGGACGACCGCGAACGCACAGGGTTCTCCCAGAAGCTCTGCGGATTCCCCCGGACCGGCCGGGCGGTCACCGGATTCGCCGCCCCGACGCGCGGACCGTTCGCGAGCGCTGGAGTTCAGTGCGGATCGGGAGTGACGCCGGTCAGCTCGGCAGTCAGCTCCCACAGCCTGGTCCCGGCTTCCGGATTCCGGGCCGGGGCAAGGGTGCGCACCTTCGTCGGGCGGCCGCGGACGGCGAAAACCGGTCCGATGTAGTCGCCGCCTTCGACGTCGGGGGCGGTCGCGGCGTACAGCTGCGGCAGTGCGCCGCGCTCGACGCGTTGGGCCAGCAGCATTCCGCCGAGCTTGCCGATTTCCCGGAGTGCGGTGCGCAGCACGGGATTCCGGTACGAGCTCGCCATGTTCGTGGTCAGGCCGGTCGCGCTGTAGCCGGGATGCGCGAGCACGCTGCGCACGGTGGAATCCGTCGCGCGGAGGCGTCGGTCCAGTTCGATGCCGAAGGTTTGGTTCGACAGCTTCGCCTGGCCGTACGCAGCGGCAGCGCGATACGGACGGCGTTCGGCGTTCGGGTCGTCCAGGCGCAGGTGCGCGCCGAGGGCGGCGACGCTGGACAGCGTGACGACGCGGCCTGCCGGTGCGCCGCGCAGGGCGGGCATCAGCAGCCACGTCAGCGCGGCGTGCCCGAGGTGGTTCGTGCCGAATTGGAGTTCGAAACCGTCCGCGGTGCGGCCTTGTGCGGTGGCCATGACCCCGGCGTTGTTCATCAGCACGTCCAGTGCGTCGCCGGTGAGTTCGCGCACGGCCGCGGCGGCTTTCCGGACGGACGCCAGGTCGGCGAGGTCCAGGCGCACGAGTTCGGGTTTGGCTCCGGAAGCCGCGCCGCGAACTCGCTCGAGTGCGGTTTCGCCGCGTTCCGGCGAGCGGCAGCCGAGCAGCACGCGGGCGCCGTGCGCGGCGAGGACTTCCGCCGAACGCAGGCCGAGGCCGGAATTCGCTCCGGTGATCAGGACGGTCCGGCCGCTCTGGTCGGGGATCCGGGCCTCGGTCCAGCGTTCGTTCATCGGGCCAGCTAACTACACGTCACGCACTCGGCGCGAGCAGCCGCATCAGATGCCCGACCGGGCCGCGCCTGCGGACCGGGCCGGTGTCGCCGGCGCGGATCAGCGCGTCGAGCGTCCGCCCGACCTTGACGATCTCTTCGGCGGGCTCGTCCGGTTCGGCGAGGCCCGCGGTGAGCGCCAGCATGTGCAGTTCGGTGCGGTGCAGCGGTTCCAGCGCGGGGCAGCGCTCCAGCGCGCCGTCCAGTGCCGCACGAAGGTCTTCGTGGTCGTGCTGCGCCTGCCGCCACGCGCGGGTGACGGCGTCGACCTGGTCGCCGGGAAGATCCGCCTCGTCGGGATCGGCGAACTCGGCGCGCAGGTAGCCGCTGAGCAGCTGCGTCCACTTGTACTGCAGTGCCAGCAACAGGTTCTCTTCGGTGCCGAACTCGTCGGCGGCACCCGGGATTTCGGCCAGCGACAGCGGTGCCTGCGGCGCGCGCCTCGCCTGGCGGACAGCGGCATCGAGGATCTCTCGCCGCCGGTAGAAGTCGGTCCAGCTCATGGTGTGGCTCCCCTTCCGTGACCCGGGTCATACTGCCGGTCTGCGGCATACTCCCGGTACGGACCTGACGCAGCCAACATACCACGGGTATGGTCCGTCGGGTCCCGGCGTAAGGTTGTGAGCGTGCCGACAATGAGGTCCCGACGACTCGACTACTCCGAGTCGACCCGATCCGCCCTGGTCGACAGCGCGGTCGAACTGTTCACGAAACGCGGATACGCGGGCACCTCGCTCGACGAGGTGGCCAAACGCGCCCGCGTCACGAAAGGCGCGCTGTACCACCATTTCAGCGGGAAGCAGGCGCTCTTCGAGGCCGCGTTCGAACAGGTCGAGAGCCTGGTCTACGACCGGCTGCAGAAGATCATGACCGGCGACGGCGAGCCGTGGGAGCGCGCGATGGGCGGGCTGCAGGCGTTCATCCGCAGCTGCCTCGACCCCTCCTACCAGCGGATCGCCATCCACGAGGGACCGGTCGTGATGGGCTGGGAACGCTGGCGCGAGGCCGAGGAACAGTCGAGCTTCGGGCTCGTGCGGTCCGGGCTCCAGCTGCTCGTCGACGCGGGCGAGGTGGAGCCGGTGCCGGTCGACCTCACCGCGCGGCTGCTGTTCGGCGCGCTTTCGAGCGCGGCCACCGAGATCGCGGGCGCGGCCGACCCGAAGAAGGTCGGGGCCGAGATCGAGGACGTCATCACGCGGATGCTGTCGAGGCTGCGCCGCCCCGCGGGACACGAAGAACGGCCCGCCGCGGGCTGACCGATCCGCCATTAGGCTGGTGGACATGGACTTGAGGATCTTCACCGAACCCCAGCAGGGGGCGAGCTACGACGACCTGCTGCGGGTCGCGCGGACCACCGAAGCCGCGGGCTACGACGCCTTCTTCCGCAGCGACCACTACCTCAAGATGGGCAGCGCGGACGGCCTTCCCGGGCCGACCGACGCGTGGATCACCCTCGCCGGCCTCGCCCGCGAGACCGAGCGCGTCCGGCTCGGCACGCTCGTCACCGCGGCCACCTTCCGCCACCCCGGCCCGCTCGCGATCTCGGTCGCGCAGGTGGACCAGATGTCCGGCGGGCGCGTGGAATTCGGCCTCGGCACCGGCTGGTACGACGACGAGCACACCGCCTACGGCCTCACCCTGCCGCCGCTCAAGGAGCGCTTCGACCGCTACGCCGAGCAGCTCGCGGTGATCACCGGCCTGTGGAAGACCCCGGTCGGCGAGACCTTCTCCTACTCCGGCGACTACTACACGCTCGCCGACTCGCCCGCGCTGCCGAAGCCCGCGCAGTCGCCCGCGCCGCCGGTGATCATCGGCGGGGGCGGCAAGAAGCGCACCCCGGCGCTGGCCGCGCAGTACGCCGACGAGTTCAACCTGCCGTTCGTGGACGCCGAAACCGCGCTCGCGCAGTTCCAGCGGGTGGACGCGGCGGCGGAGGCGATCGGCCGCGACCCCAAGGAGATCCTGCGTTCGGTCGCGCTCGTGCTCGCGGCGGGCCGGGACGAGGCCGAGGTCGCGCGCCGCGCGTCCGCGATCGGCCGGGAGACCGGCGAACTGCGGGCCAACGGGCTGGCCGGGACCGCGGCGGAGATCGTCGACCGGATCGGGCAGTGGCGCGAGAAGACCGGGATCACCCGGCTGTACCTGCAGGTGCTCGACCTTTCCGACCTCGACCACATCGAGTTCGTGGCCTCCGAGGTCGCACCGCAGCTGGACTGACGCGCAAAGGGGCCTCCCTCGGGAGGCCCCTTTGTCGTGGAGAAGGTCAGTTCTGCAGGGCGAAGGTGACGCCGGGGGCCTTCGGGGCCTCCGGGCGCGGCAGCCAGCGGTCGTCGCTCACCGGCAGTTCGCCTTCGAGCGCGGCCAGCACCAGCTCCTTCGCCACCGGCAGCACCTCGGCGACCGGGACGTCGCGCTGCAGTTCCCAGGACAGCGATGTGGTGCCCGCGTCGCGGATGCCGCACGGCACGATGTTGTCGAACGCGGCCAGGTCGGCGTTGCAGTTCAGCTCGAAGCCGTGCATGGTCACGCCGCGCTGGACGCGGATGCCGATCGCGGCGATCTTGCGTTCGATGCCGCGTTCGTCGGCCGGGATCCACACGCCGCTGCGGCCCTCGACGCGGCCGGTGCGCACGCCGAACCGGTCGCACACCGCGATCAGCGCCTCTTCCAGCCGACGCACGTAGTGCATGACGTCGATCGGGTCGGCGAGCTTCAGGATCGGGTAGCCGACCAGCTGGCCGGGGCCGTGCCAGGTGATCTTGCCGCCGCGGTCGACGTCGATCACCGGGGTGCCGTCGGCGGGCCGGTCCTCGGGTTCGGTGCGCTTGCCCGCGGTGTAGACCGACGGGTGCTCCAGCAGCAGCATGGTGTCCGGCCCGGTTTCGTCCGCCCGCGCGGCGAGGATCTCCCGCTGCAGGTCCCAGGCCTCGGTGTAGTCGATCGTCCCGATCTCGCGCACGACGAGGGGCTCGGTGGCGATGCGGCAGCTTGCGCTCGAAGAACTCACCCGTCGAGGCTACGCCTTTCACACACCGGAAAGGGGACCAGCCGGAGTGCGGTCGCTGACACCAGTCCCACGCCGAGCACCGCGAGCACGGCCCCGATCGTGTCGGTGACCCAGTGCACGCCGAGGACGATCCGGCAGGCCGCGGCCAGCACGGTCGCGGCGGCGGACAGCCAGATCGCCCACCGCACGGCCCGCGGCCGGAGCCAGGCGCACAGCAGGACCACGACCAGGCTGGTCGTCGCCACCGAGACGACGTGGCCGCTGGGGTAGCTCAGATCCGGGTACACGCGCGGGCGCTGCCGCTGGAACACCGGCTTGAACGCCAGGCTGGTCAGCCGGCACAGCACCAGCACTACGGCGAGCCGCACGCACAGCGAGAGCTGCGACCGGTCCCGCAGCACGACCGCCAGCAGCACCACGCCGAGCACGTACGGCAGCACGGGGCCGAGGACGTTCGTCACCACGCCCGCGATCTGACCGGCCGGGTGCGTGTCCTGTCCCCGCAAGGCCGTGGCGACCTCGACGTCGAGCTGCAGCGGCTGCCGGTCCACCAGGAAGCCGAGCCAGAGGAACGCGGCGAACAGCACCACTCCGGTGACGATCCACCGGACGCGCGGCATCGTCACGTCGCCGCGGCGAGCGCGCTGTCGACAGTGCGGTGCCGGAATTCGTACTCGCTCGCCTCGAGCTTCCGCGGCACCGCGCGCTGCCCGAACAACGCCATCTCTTCGGCGGCCTGGCCGAGGGCGATCTTCATCGCGATTTCCGGCACCCACCACGGCGCGGGCCGGTGCACCGCGTGGCCGAGGGCCTTGGTGAACTCGGCGTTGGAGACGGGGATCGGGCCGGTGAGATTGACCGGTCCGGACAGCGTCTCGTGCTCCAGGATGTGCACGAGGGCACCGATTTCGTCGTCCAGCGCGATCCACGGCATGAACTGGCGGCCGTCGCCGAGCCGTCCGCCGAGGGCGAAACGGAAGAGCGGGCGCAGCACGTCGAGCAGGCCGCCGCTGCGGGCCAGGACGAGACCGGTGCGGACCGAGACCACGCGGGCGCCGGCCGCCGCGGCGGTCGCGTCCTCCCATTCGACGCACATCTCGGCGAGAAAACCGTTGCCCGGCTTGGTGTCCTCATCGACCACAGTGGACCCGGTGCTGCCGTAGTAGCCCACGGCGGAGGCGTTCACCAGCACCCCGATACCGTGCTCCGCCACCGCTTCGGCGAGCACTTCGGTTGGCTCCACCCGGCTGTCGAGCAGCTGCTGCTTGCGCATTCCGCTCCAGCGGCCGGGCAGCAGCGGGGCACCGCACAGGTTCACCACGGCGTCGATGCCGTCGAACGCGCCGTCGTCGATCCGGCCCGACGGCGGGTCCCAGCCGCGCTCGTCTTCCGCCCGCGCGGTCCGCCGCACCAGCCGGCGCACCTCGTGCCCGGATTCGCGCAGCCGTCCGGTCAATGCGGTGCCGATAAGGCCGCCGGAGCCCGCGATGAGTACCCGCATGCCTCTGATCGTGTCCTATCGGCCCGGTTCGCGCACACCCGGGCGGAGCTGACCGGCGACGTCGGCGGCGGCGGTCAGCAGCACCAGCGCGGGGATCGCGGCGGTCGGCTTGAGCCGGTAGCTGCCGCGGCGGTCCTGCTCGACGAGCCCGGCCGCGGTGAGCGCCTTGAGATGGTGGTAGAGCCGCCCCGGCGAACTGAGTTCCGCGGCTTCCTGCAGCGCGGCCCCGGTTTGCGCGCCGTCGCGGGCGAGCAGCCGGACGAGCGCGATCCGGTCGGTGTTCGCCAGCGCGGCGAGCACCTCGGCGCGCGGCCCGTCCGGCAGCGACAGGACCGCCGGGGTCGTGAGCCGGATTTCCCAGCGCAGCTCGGGATCGGTCAATTCACCCTGATAGCCCACGATCCCCGGCGGACCGTCCTGGACGGGTTCGGCGGGCCGCCCCTCCAATGCGGCCATCCGGCGTTCGAGCGCCGCGACACGCTCGGCGAGGTCTTCGGTCATGCCGGTCAGTGTCCCAGCGCACGCTCCAAAGCCGCGAAGGTGTCCGGGCGGAACAGCGCGTCGACGCACAGCCGCATCAACGTCGGCACGTGCTCCGCGTCGGCGGGCGTCGCGTTCTGCAGCAGGATCGTGCCGGTGCTGGGATCGCGGTCCGGCCACAGCACATCGAACGCCAGCACCAGGACAGTGGACAAGCTGCCGCCCTTGTACAGCAAGGCATCCGCGCCCGGCGGCTTCTGCTCCGGGAACTGGGTGAGGATCTGCTGCGCGAGGACAGCGGCCCGGTCTTCGCTCGCGGCGATCTCCCGGTGCAGCTCGAACAACTGCGCAGCAGTGCCCTGGCCGGTTCCCGCGTCCCAGATTCTGGTGTGTTCGGGGGTCGGCGGATGAGCGAAGACCCGCGGAATCACGGAGGCGCGGAACGACTCGTCGCGGACGAACCGGTTCGTCAGCGCGTCGCCGATGGCGCGGCGGACGGCGCTCGGGGCGCCCGGCGGCGGACAGTACTCGGGCAACACCCACATCAGCGTTTCCCCGCAGAACATCCGGGTGTCGGGGCGGTGCCAGCCGCCGCGGGCGGCGGCGCGGCGCAGAGCCGCTTCACCGAGGCGGGCGTGCAGGTAATCGGCGGCAGCGTTGTCGCTGAGCAGGATCATCAGTTCGGCGATCTTGTGCAGCGGCACTCGCTGCTCCGGATCCTTCGCGACGCCGAACTCGTCGCACGGGATTCCCAGCAGCGTGAGGGCTTCGTGGTGAGTGCCCTGGCCGAGGATGCCGTCGCCGAAGAACGGATGCCGGGCGTCCCAATCGCCGACGCGCACGGGCTCGTCCGGATCGAGTCTGCCTTCGGCGACCGCCGTGGTGTAGGCGAGCAGATGCACCACCTTGACCGCGGACGCGAGCGGGCGTCGCTGGTCTGGCAGGTGCTCGAAGCGCCTGCGGTCGGAGAAAACCGCTGACACGTCGTCGCGGTGCGCCGCGAGCCGGGCGAGCCAGCCTTCAGGAGTGGATTGGTCCGGGGGATCGGCCAGCGCGAGCGAGGGCAGAACGAACGTGGCGGCCCCCGCTGCTGCGACCGACGTGAGCAAGCTTCGTCGAGTGAGCATGCCGAGCAGCCTACTCCGGTATTCCGGAATTCCGGATTAGCCGAAAGTAGGAGAAACGGCGAAGGCCCCCGCACTCGGGCGAGTGCGGGGGCCTTCGGCCGGAGAACTACCGGATCAGAGACCCAGCTCGTCCTCGAAGTTGCCCTCTTCCAGCCGCTGCTTGATCGTGGTCAGGAAGCGGCCGGCGTCCGCGCCGTCGACCAGGCGGTGGTCGTAGGTCAGCGGCAGGTACGCCATCGAGCGGACCGCGATGGTGTCGTTGCCCTCGGCGTCGCTCACCACGACCGGGCGCTTCACCACGGCGCCGGTGCCGAGCATGCCGGACTGCGGCTGCACGATGATCGGCGTGTCGAACAGGGCCCCGTTGGAGCCGATGTTCGTGACGGTGAAGGTGCCGCCGATCAGCTCGTCCGGCTTGATCTTGTTGGCCCGGGCCCGCGCCGCCAGGTCGGCGATGCGGTGCGCGAGACCGGCGAGGCTCAGCTCGCCCGCGTCGTGGATCACGACCGAGAGCAGGCCGCGCTCGGTGTCCACCGCGATGCCCAGGTGCACGGCGCCGTGGTAGGTGATCTCCTTCGTGTCCTCGTTGTAGGACGCGTTGACGTTCGGGTGCTGCTTGAGCGCCTCGACGGTCGCCTTGGCGAAGAACGGCAGGAACGTGAGGTTGACGCCCTCGCGCTCCTTGAACGCCGCCTTCGCGCGCTGGCGCAGCTTGGCGATCTTGGTGACGTCCACCTCGTGCACCTGCGTGAGCTGCGCGGAAACCTGCAGCGACTCGCGGGTCTTGGTGGCGGTGATCTGCCGGATCCGGCTCGCCTTCTGCACGGTGCCGCGCAGGGCGGCGACCTCCGGCGACACCGCGGCGGCGCGCGGCGCGGACGGAGCGGCGGCGGCCGGGGCGGCTGCCGGAGCGGAAGCAGCCGGGGCCGGAGCCGCCTTCTGCTTCGCCTCGGCCGCGGCGAGCACGTCCTGCTTGCGGATGCGGCCGCCGACTCCGCTGCCGGTCAGCGACGCGAGGTCGATGCCGTGCTCGGAGGCGAGCTTGCGCACCAGCGGCGTGACGTACGGGCCGTCGGCGGATTCCGCCGGGGCCTGGGCGGCCGGAGCGGGCTTGCTCTCCTGCGCCGGAGCCGGGGCCGGAGCGGCAGGCGCCGGAGCCGGAGCCGCCGGGGCCGGGGCGGGCTTGCTTTCCTGGACCGGGGCCGGAGCGGGCTCGGGTCCCGGAGCGGGAGCGGGCTTGCTCTCCTGCGCGGGCGCGGCGGCCGGGGCGGCGCCCGCGTCGCCGATGACCGCGAGCACTCCGCCGACCTCGACGGTCTCGTCCTCGCCCGCGCGGATCTCCAGCACGGTGCCGGCGACCGGCGACGGGACCTCGGTGTCGACCTTGTCGGTGGAGATCTCGAGCAGCGGCTCGTCGACCTCGACCGACTCGCCGACCTGCTTCAGCCAGCGGGTGACGGTGCCCTCGGTGACGCTCTCGCCCAGTTCGGGCAGCTTCACCTCGGTGCCCGAACCGCCCGCGGCCGGAGCGGTGTCCGGCTGCGACGGAGCGGACTCGGCCGGGGCGGATTCGGCCTGGGCAGGGGCTTCCTGCTGCTGCGGCGCGGGCTCCGGTTCCGGCTCGGCCTGCTGGGCCGGGGCGGAGGACTCGGGCACGCCGCCGGTGCCGTCGTCGATCACCGCCAGCTCGCCGCCGACCTCGACGGTGTCGTCTTCCTTGGCGCTGATCTTCACGACCGTGCCTGCCACCGGCGACGGTACTTCGGTGTCGACCTTGTCGGTCGAGATCTCGAGCAACGGCTCGTCGACCTCGACGGTGTCGCCCTCCTGCTTCAACCACCGGGTGACGGTTCCCTCGGTGACGCTCTCGCCGAGCTCCGGCAGCGTGACGGAGTAGGCCATTGTTCGCTGGCTCCCTTGATCGCTAAGACGTGGTCTGGATTGTGCTGGTTGCGCGTCAGCTGTGCACGTGCAGCGGCTTGCCCGCGAGGGCGAGGAACGCTTCGCCGAGTGCCTCGGTCTGCGTGGGGTGCGCGTGGATCAGCGGGGCGACGTCCTCCGGGAACGCCTCCCAGCTGTAGATCAGCTGCGCTTCGCCGATCAGCTCGCCGACCCGGTCGCCCACCATGTGCACGCCGACGACGGGGCCGTCCGGGGCCTTCACCAGCTTCACGCCGCCGGAGGTCTTGAGGATCTGGCTCTTGCCGTTGCCACCGAGGTCGTAGGTGAACGTGGTGACGTCCGAACCGTACTTCTCCTTGGCCTGGGTCTCGGTGAGCCCGACCGACGCGACCTCGGGGTGCGAGTAGGTGACGCGCGGGATGCCGCGCTCGTCGATGGCGCGCGGGTTCAGCCCGGCGATCTCCTCGGCCACGAAGATGCCCTGCTGGAAGCCGCGGTGCGCGAGCTGGAGGCCCGGCACGATGTCGCCGACCGCGTAGACGTTCGGCAGGTTGGTGCGCAGCCGGTCGTCGGTGAGCACGAAGCCGCGGTCGATCTGGACGCCCGCCTCCTCGTAGCCGTGCCCGGCCGAGTTCGGGCCGCGGCCGACGGCGACCAGCAGCAGGTCGGCCTCCAGCGTTTCGCCGGACTCCAGCGACACGCTGACGCCGTTGTCGTCCTGCTTCGCGCCGGTGAACCGGACGCCGGTCTTGAAGGCGATCTTGCGGCGGCGGAACGCGCGCTCGAGCTGCTTGGAGGCGTACTCGTCCTCGTTCGGGACCAGCCGCGGGAGCGCCTCGACCACGGTGACGTCGACCCCGAAGGAGGCCCACACGCTGGCGAACTCCACGCCGATCACGCCGCCGCCGAGCACGACGACCTTCTTCGGCACGTAGTCCAGCGTCAGCGCCTGCTCGCTCGCGATGATGCGGCCGCCGAGCTCCAGGCCGGGCAGGGTGCGCGAGTACGAACCGGTGGCGAGGATGACGTTCTTGCCGGTGTAGCGCGTGCCGTCGACCTCGACGGTGGTGCCGCCGACGAACCGGCCGGTGCCCTCGACGAGGTTCACCTTGTGCGCCTTGGCCAGGCCCTGGAGGCCCTTGTACAGCCGGGAGACGATCCCGTCCTTGTACTTGTTCACCCCCGCGATGTCGATGCCCTCGAACACGGCCTTGACGCCGAAGGTCTCGGCGTCGCGGGCCTCGTCGGCGACCTCGGCGGCGTGCAGCAGGGCCTTGGTCGGGATGCAGCCCCGGTGGAGGCAGGTCCCGCCCAGCTTGTCCTTCTCGATCAGCGTGACGGAAAGGCCCAGCTCGGCCGCGCGGAAGGCCGCGGCGTAGCCGCCCGATCCGCCTCCCAGGATCACGAGGTCGGCGGAGGTGTCGCTCACTTCAATAACTCCTCGGCAGCGATAGGGGTGGAGCTTCGGTCGCCGCGGCACCCGGTATAACCGCGCGCGCGACAACAGCCATCTTGTCACTACGCCGATCGGCGTTGCGACCTAGCCGGGCCAAGGCGGTGCTGCGACACCGGCCACACGTCCGACCGGGAATAATGGAGTTCGGACTCTCGCCGGAAGAAAGGTGGTCGAAGTGGGGATCTTCGACTCGTTGCGCCGCCGCGGCAGACGCGGCGCGGGCACGGGAGCGGGCCGCTCCGGGGGCTCGAGCGATACCCGTTACCTGGAGGAATGGGCTGCTGCGCGTCGTGGGGTGGAGGCGTATGTCGAGCCGCCGACCACGGTGACTGACACCACTGTGGTGCTTGTCGCCCATGACGGGGAATGGACCCGCCGGCGTATTGGGAGCTTCGACGCGGCGCAGCGGTTCGGGCATAAGCACACGATTCCTGTGTATGAGGCTGCGCGGGTTGGTTATCCGAAGCGGATGCGGGAGTACACGGAGAGGCAGAAGCGGCGGCCTGGTGGTTGAGGTTGGGCTGTTGTCGGTAGCGGCTCGTCGCCTGGCGGCGACATTGCCTGCCTTGGTTGCGTGGGGCACCCCGAAGCTTGATTGTGCTGACGGTTCGGGGGTGCTTGTCAAGGCGGGAAAGATGCCTTGACAAGCACCCCCGAACCGCAGGGGAGCTTCGTATCGGGGTTGGGGGAGGGGCTGGGTGCCTCGCTCGTTGGGTGCATCGGCTGCGGTAGAGGGGCTGGGTGCCTCGATAGTGGGTGCATCGGCTGCGGGTTGGGTGGGGGTCGGGCTAGCGCCCCAATGTGGCATTGGGTGCGTTAGATGCACCGAATGCCGCATTGGGTGCGTGGGATGCACCGAATGCCGCATTGGGTGCGTCGCGGTCCGTGAAGGGCTCCTTGAGGGAATCTAGGTCCGTGAAGGAGCCCTTCACGGACCGGTGGCTGGTCGTGAGGGGAACTCTGGGGGAATCTGGGTTCGTGAGGGTGGCCCTCACGGACTTTGGTGGCTGGGTGAGTCAAGCGCTCGCTTCCAGAAGCCGGTGGTGGTGTTCCAGCAGTGCGCGAAATGATGCGTGCGCGGTGCTGCCGTAGGTGAGGTCCACTTCGACTGCTCGCCAGCTGTCACCGGTGTGGGTGAGCAGGATTGTCGCGGGATCGGAGACGATCACGACGGATCCGTCGGCGCGCAAGTCGCGGGCGGGCAGTAGGCGGGGGAACACTACGTCCGCGGGTAAGCCGTCTGCGAGTGTCAGGAACTCGCGGTAATCGTCGGGCAGGCGGAGGCCGAGGCGTTGTTCGGCGGCGGCCAAGTCTGCGGGTGGCGTCGGGGCGGGGGCGGGTTGTCCGCGCAGGCGGAGGATCGCTGCGATCAGTTCTGCGAGGCTGGCCGGGCCGGTCGGGTGGCGTTCGCGCAGGGCGGCGATCAGTGCGCCTGCGCATTGGTCCGGCCATTCGGAACCGAGGGCGAGTGGGTCTGCGCCGTTGATTAGTTGGGTAGTGAGTGAGCGGGTGGCGGCGAGGGTGACGACGTCTGGGGTGGGGTGGTTTTCCACGAGGGTGGCCCATGCGTCGAGGTCGGCGGCGGCGAGTGCGTCGCGTATCGGGTCGGGGCGCTTGGGGGCGATCGCGGAGACTGCGCCTGCGACTGGTGAGCCGTCGAAGAGACCGTCCAAATCGGACACTCGGCGGGCGAGGAAAGCTTGGTGGGCTTGCTCTTCTGCGTCCAGGTCTAGCGGGACGAGGGCGTCTGCCCATTGTGGACGGTCGCCGCGGGCCTCGAAGAGCATTGCCCAGGCGCGGGCGTGCACGGCGTCGTCGGCGAGTGCGGACGTTGGGCGGCCGGTTACCGCGTGCCATTGCGTGACAAGGCGGTCGGCGGCGTCGGTCGCGCCTGCGGTTGCCAGGAGGAGCGCGGCGTGGGCGATCCTGCGGTCAGCGGCGGCCTCGTCGGCGGTGAGCACGTCGCGGACGGCGGTTTCGAGGTAGTCGTCGCGCTGCATGTCGCGAGCGTGCCACACGGCCGCGGACACGACGGAGGCCCCGCACCGGGCGTGGCTGCGGGGCCTCCGGGGTCAAAGAGGTCGATCAGCCCTGGTCGGCGATGTCCGCCAGCACCGCGGCGATGGTGCGGACCGGGATGCCGGTGCCGCCCTTGCCGGTGTAGCCCCACGGGCCGCCGGAGTTGAAGGCCGGGCCTGCGACGTCGAGGTGCGCCCACGGCAGGTCCGCGGGCACGAACTCGCGCAGGAACACGCCCGCGACGAGCATGCCTGCCCAGCGCTGGCCGGTGACGTTCGCGATGTCCGCCAGCCGCGAGTCCAGGTCGGCGCGCAGTTCGTCGGGCAGCGGCATGGCCCAGCCGCCCTCGCCGGTGGCCTGCATGATGCCCGCGACGCGGTCGCGGAACTCGTCCGAGCCCATCACGCCGGAGATCCGGTTGCCCAGCGCGACCACCTGCGCGCCGGTCAGCGTGGCGGTCTCGATCAGGTAGTCCGGGTTCTCCTCGGCCGCCCGCACGATCGCGTCGGCCAGCACGAGGCGTCCCTCGGCGTCGGTGTTGAGCACCTCGACGGTCTTGCCGCCGTACATGGTCAGCACGTCGCCGGGACGGTAGGACGTGGCCGAGGGCAGGTTCTCCGCCAGCGGGATGTGCGCGGTGACCTCGAGCGGGTACTTCAGCTTCGCGGCCAGCACGACCGACGCGAGCACGGCGGCCGCACCCGACATGTCGGAGGTCATGTGGTCCATGTTCGCGGCGGGCTTCAGCGAGATGCCGCCCGAGTCGAAGGTGATGCCCTTGCCGACCAGCGCGACCTTCTTGCGCGCCTTGGCCGGCTTCCAGCTGACCCGCAGCAGGCGCGGCTGCCGCGACGAACCGCCGCCCACGCCGAGGATGCCGCCGAAGCCCTTGCGCTTGAGGGCCTTCTCGTCGAGCACCTCGAAGTCGAGGCCGTTCTCGTCGGCGAGCTTCTTCGCGCGGTCGGCGAAGGAGGCCGGGAACAGGTCGTTCGGCGGGGTGTTGATCAGGTCGCGGGCGATGATCACCGACTCGGCGATGAACCCGGCCGCCTTCAGCGTGGCCTTGTGCTCGCGCGCGGTGCCCTCGGCCGGGCTGACCAGGTCGGCCTTCGCCAGCGGGCCCTCGCCCTTCTCCGAGCGGTACTCGGTGAAGACGTACGCGCCCAGCGCGATGCCTTCGGTGGCGGCGTGCAGGTCGAGCGCCGACAGCGTGACGAACGCGCGCTCGGTGCCGTTCAGCGCGCGGGCCGCGGCGCCGGCCGCGCGGCGCACCTGCTCGGCGGTGATTACGCCGTCCTGCGGCTTGCCGAGGCCGACCGCCAGCACGACGCTCGCGGGCAGCTTGCCCAGCGTCGGCAGCTTCACGATCTCCTCGGCCTTGCCGGTCGCGCCGAGCGTGCCCAGCACCTCGGCGAGCTTGCCGTCGAACGCCGCGTCGGCGACCTCCGCGCCGGCGGCGAGCTCGAGGCCGCCCTCGCCCTGGAGAGTGCCGATCACGACGACGTCGGCGCGGGTCTTGCCCAATGCCGCACCCGTGTTCTCGGAGAGGGCAAGCTTCGGCACGGTCACTTCTGGCTCCTCGCGACGTCGCGGTGGTGCCGGGCGATCTGCCCGGTCGATCGTGAGCCATGCTAATGACAAAGCCATCCGGACGGGGGAAGGGGGATCGCGGTGCGGCTCGCGGGAGCACTCCTGGTGACGCTGGCGGCAGGCGCCGCCGGGGCCGGGTTTTGGGTGCTCGGCGGGGTTTTGCTCGCCGCGCTGATCGCGGTCGCGGCTTCCCGGCTGCCCGCGCTCGGCGATGATCCGGCCGCCCGGATCGTCGGCGGATTATCCCGGCTGGCCCAGATCGTCGTGCTCGCGCAGGCCTTCGGCGCGTACGTGTTCCCAGTGCAGCCCGGATACGCCGCCGCTGCGCTCGTGGTGTTCGTCGCGGCGGCGGATTTCGCCGGGCTGCGGCTGCCGGATCTGCTGGTCAAGTGGGTGCTCGGCGTGCTGCTGGCCGCCGCGGCGGTGCTCGTGGCGATGTGCCTGGCGGTCGCTCCGGTTGCGCAAACGGGCGGAATCGGCACGCCGCCGGTGGCCGGGATCGTGGTCGCGGCGTTGTTCCTGCTGCCGTTCCTCGTTCCGGAACCAGGGGAGCGGAGCACCGGACGCGCGCTCGTGCTGAGTCTGGTCGCTGTGGCGGTCACGGCGGTGACGCTGCTGCAGCTGGGTCCGGTCCGGCTCGGACTGTCCGGGACCGCGATGCGGGATCTGCTCTCCGCGGCGGACGCCGGACAGCTCCAGCCGTTGCTAACGGTGATCGCAGTGCTGGCGACTCTTCCCGCGGCATTCACGACTTTCGTCGGTGCTCGACAGCGGTTTGCGCCGTCCGGCGGGGCTCCGGTCGCGATAGCCGCGGTGCTGGCAGCGGTAGCCGCGGCGTTCGTTCCGCTGTCGGCGGTACTGCTCGTGGCGGGCCTCGGCGCGGTGGCGGAACTGCTGCTGCGGGTGCGGGTTCGCCGCTACCGTGGCGTCCATGACTGAGCACCGCTGGGCGCCGGGACAGACAGTCGTCGAACGTTTCGTCCGCCCGGACGGCAGCATCGGCCAGCATCATCCGCTACGCGTGCTCTCCGACGACGGCGAGACGCTGCTCGGCTGGCTCCCGCTCGGCACGCCGATCGTCGGCAGCAGGCTCGCGGACGGCCGCTCATTGCGGGAAGCGCCGCTGGAACAACGGTTCCGCGAGCCGCGCGTATGCGTGCCGGACATCTGGCACGGCTCCTCGACGCTGCGCCTGATCCCGGAGCGGGCGTGGTCGTCGGTGTGGTGGTTTTTCGAGCCGGACGGCCGGTTCCGCGACTGGTACGTGAACCTCGAACTGCCGCGCGGGCGCACCGAAACCGGCCCGGACCGGATCGACGGCGTCCTCGACCTGGTCGTGACGCCGGGCGCGGGCTGGGAATGGAAGGACGAGGACGAAGCGGAGGCGGCCCTCGACGCGGGGCGGTTGACCACCGCCGACCTCGACCAGTTGCGCGCGGAAGGCGAACGGATGGGCGCGCTGGCCGAGCGGGGCGCGTACCCGTTCGACGGCACGCACACCGATTTCCGCCCGGACCCGGACTGGCCCGCCCCGGCGCTGCCCGCCGGGCTGTGCTGACCGCTGCCGCTTACTGGGCCAGCAGGACCAGCGCGATGAACAGCACGATGTTGACGACGAGCAGGATCACCACGGATTTGGTCGGCAGGTTCTTGGTGATCACCTTGCCGTGCAGGTTCTTCCACCAGTAGATGCCGAATCCGGCGACGACCAGTCCGAGGAAGAAGCCGAACCCGCTCGAAAGCAGGCCCCAGCCGACCATCCCGAGCAGTCCCGCGCCGAAGGTCAGCAGGGCGGCGGCGCCGAAGGTCTTGACGTCCGGCCCGGCCCCGGTTTGGCGTGCTGGTTGAGTGCTCACGCCGACCATCGTAGTGGGGTGACGCTGCGAGCGCGGGACAGTGCGGCGAGTAAAACCACAGGACTTCCGACTAACGTGCTTCCGACCAAGCGCTATCGTTTACGCATGACCACAGCGACGCAGTTCACCCACGTTCCGAACCCGAGCCCCGCGAGTCCTGAACGCGTCGCCGAGGTACTTGCCAAGCCGGGGTTCGGCACGCATTTCACCGACCACATGGTCACCGTGCGCTACAGCACCGAAAAGGGCTGGCACGACGCCAAGGTCGGGCCGTACGAACCGTTCACCCTCGACCCGGCCACGTCCGTGCTGCACTACGGGCAGGCGATCTTCGAGGGCCTCAAGGCCTACCGCCAGCCGGACGGCACGATCGCCGCGTTCCGGCCGGACGCCAACGCGCAGCGGTTCCGCGATTCCGCCGAGCGGCTCGCGATGCCGCAGCTGCCGGTGGAGACCTTCGTCGACGCGCTGCGCGAGCTGATCGCCGTCGACGAGCGCTGGGTGCCGACCCGCCAGGGCGACTCGCTGTACCTGCGCCCGTTCATGATCTCCACCTCGGCCGGTCTCGGCGTGAACAGCCCGGCCGACGAGTACGTCTTCGCGGTGATCGCCTCGCCGGCCGGCTCGTACTTCAGCGGCGGCGTCAAGCCGGTCAGCGTGTGGCTGTCCACCGAGTACGTGCGCGCGGCCCCCGGCGGCACCGGCGCGGCGAAGTGCGCGGGCAACTACGCGGCGTCCTTCGTGGCGCAAGCGCAGGCCGTCGAAAAGGGCTGCGACCAGGTGGTGTGGCTGGACGCGGTCGAGCGCCGCTGGGTCGAGGAGATGGGCGGGATGAACCTGTTCTTCGTCTTCGGCTCGGGCGACGACGTCCGCGTGGTCACCCCGGAGCTCACCGGTTCGCTGCTGCCGGGCGTCACCCGGAAGTCGTTGCTGCAGCTGGCGAAGGACGCCGGGCACAAGGTCGAGGAGCGCCGGATCTCCACCGACGAATGGGAGAAGGCGGCCGCCTCGGGCGAGCTGACCGAGGTGTTCGCGTGCGGCACGGCGGCGGTCATCACGCCGGTCGGCCACGTGAAGCACGGCGGCGGCGAGTTCTCGATCTCCGGCGGGCAGCCGGGCCCGGTCACCATGGCCCTGCGCGAGCAGCTCGTCGGCATCCAGGAAGGCACCCGCCCGGCCCCGTCCGGCTGGATGACCCCGCTCACCTGAGGTTCCAGCTGTCCGTGAAGGGCTCCTTGCGGGAATCTGATTCCCGCAAGGAGCCCTTCACGGCTTTCAGGACGTGAGCGGGCCGGAGACGCCGGATTGCTCGTGCGTCGTCATCTCGGCGAGCACGCGGCTGGCCATCATCAGCAGCGGCAACGCGGTGACCGCGCCGGTGCCTTCGCCGAGGCGGACGTCGAGGTCGAGCAGCGCCCCGAGGTCCAGGTGCTCCAGCGCGAGCGCGTGCGCGGGTTCGCCGGTGAGCTGACCGGACATCCACCAGCGGCGCGCGCCGGGCGCGAGTTCTTCGGCGACGAGCGCGGCGGAGCAGACCACGAGCCCGTCGAGCACCACCGGCGTGCGGCGAACCGCTGCCTGCGCGAGAAAGCCCGTCATCGCGGCGATATCGGCCCCCGAGGACGTCCGCAGCAGCGCGAGCGGGTCGGCCAGCACCGCGCGGGCCCGGCGCAGCGCGTCGCGGACCGCGGCGGCCTTGCGCATCCAGGTGTTGTCGTCGATGCCCGAACCCCGGCCGACCACGGCGACCGGTTCGCTGCCGGTCAGCGCCGCGACCAGCACCGACGCCGGGGTGCTGTTCCCGATCCCCAGGTCGCCCGCGATCAGCAGGTCCGCGCCGCCGTCGACCTCCGCGTCGGCGATCTTGCGGCCGGCTTCGACCGCGGCGCGCACCTCGGCGTCGGTGAGCGCGTCCTCGACGTCGATCGAGCCGGAACCGCGGCGCACCTTGAACTCGCCGATCGACCGCATCGCGGATTCCTCGGTGTCCACCGCCATGTCGACCACGCGCACGCCCGCGCCCGCCGCCGCGGCGAGCACGTTGATCGCCGCGCCGCCGGTCAGCATCGTCCCGACGAGCTGCGACGTGACCTCCCGCGGATACGCCGAGACGCCCTTCTTCGCGATGCCGTGATCGCCGGCGAACACGACGACGCGCGGGCGGGTGAACGGCCGCGGCGGCGCCTGGCCCTGGCACGAAGCGATCCAGACGCCCAGCTCTTCCAGCCTGCCGAGCGAGCCCGCCGGTTTGACGAGCTTGTCGTGCAGCGCGATCGCGCCCGACCGGGCCAGGTCGCTCGGCGGTTCGATCTCGCCGAACTCGATGCCCGTTTCGCCGGTGTCCACAGCCAGGTTTCCTTTCGCCGCTGGGCGTCCCGGCGCCCAACCTACCGCCGCGCGGGCAGGGCCCTTAGGGTCGGTCGGCGTGCGGGAATCGACGGCGGCCGGGGTCGTGCTGGCGAGTGGTGCGGGGACCCGGGTCGGGGCCGCGCTGAACAAGGTCTACCTGCCGGTCGCGGGCAGGCGGGTGGTGGCGTGGTCGCTGGACGCGTTCGCCGCCGTGGCCGGGATCGGCGTGCTGGTGCTGGTGATCCGGCCCGAGGACGCGCCGCTGGCCGAGGAGGTGCTGGCCGGGACGAGCGCTCCGGTGGAGATCGTGACCGGCGGCCCGACACGGCAGGCCTCCGAGCTGAACGCGCTGCGCCATCTCGCGCCGCGGATCGCCGACGGGACAGTGGATTCCGTGCTGCTGCACGACGGCGCCCGGCCGTTGGTGACGCCGGAGCTGATCGCCGCGGTGCTGGAACGGACCAGGGAAGACGGGGGAGCGGTGCCGGGACTGGCCGCGGACGACGTGGTCTCGATGGCCGGGCCGGACACGGTGGCCGGCCCGCTGCCCGGCGCGATCCGGGTGCAGACCCCGCAGGGCTTCCGGGCGCGACCGCTGCTCGCGGCGTACGAACAGGCCGCCGAGGAAGGGTTTCTGGGCACCGACACGGCTTCGTGCATGGAGCGGTTCTCCGCGCTGCCGGTGCGGTGGGTGCCCGGCAGCGCGGAGAACGTGAAGATCACCTATCCGCACGACCTCGCGGTGGCGGAGCGGTTCCTGCTGCGCTGATCAGGGGGAAACGGTGAGCGCCGGGTCGGTGACCACGACGTCGCCCAGCGCCTCGTCGATCGCCGTGAGCAGCTCCGGCTCGAGCTTCACGCCGGCGGCCTTGACGTTGTCGTGCACCTGCTCCGGCCGCGAGGCCCCGATGATCGCCGACGCGACGTTCGGGTTCTGCAGCACCCACGCGACGGCCAGCTGTGCCATCGACAGCCCGGCGTCGGCCGCCAGCGGCTCCAGCTTCGCGACCGCGGCGAGGGTCTTCTCGTCGAGGAAGCGCTTGACCATGTTCGCGCCGCCGTTCTCGTCGGTCGCGCGCGAACCGGCGGGAAGCGGCTGACCCACCTTGTACTTGCCGGTCAGCACGCCCTGCGCCACCGGCGACCAGACGATCTGGCTCAGGCCCTCGCGCTCGGAAGCGGGCACGACCTGCGATTCGATGACGCGCCACAGCATCGAGTACTGCGGCTGGTTCGACACGAACGGGATCTTCAGCTCGCGGGCGAGCGCCGCGCCGCGGGAGATCTGCTCGGCGTTCCACTCCGAGACCCCGATGTAGAGCGCCTTGCCCTGGCGGACCAGGTCGGCGAACGCCTGCATCGTCTCTTCCAGCGGCACCGTGCGGTCGAACCGGTGCGCCTGGTACAGGTCGACGTAGTCGGTGCCGAGCCGCTTGAGCGACGCGTTGGCCGACTCGAGGATGTGCTTGCGCGAGAGACCCTTGTCGTTCGGGCCCTTCGGACCGGTCGGCCAGAAGACCTTGGTGAAGATCTCCAGGCTCTCCCGGCGCTGCCCCTTCAGCCCGCGCCCGAGCACCGACTCCGCGGCGGTGTTGGCGTAGACGTCAGCCGTGTCGAAGGTCGTGATGCCCGCGTCGAGCGCCGCCTTGATGCAGGCTTGCGCCTGGTCCTCCTCGACCTGGGACCCGTGGGTCAGCCAGTTGCCGTAGGAGATCTCACTGATGTTGAGGCCGCTGCGGCCGAGACGTCGAAACTCCATGCCGACAGCGTAAACGTTTCGTTCGCGAGGCTAACGACCTGTGTGCCGCACGGCTCAGTTCGGGATCGGGTCCCCGGCCTTGAGCCGCGGCTTCGGCACGCGCAGCTTGCGGATCTGGCTCGCCCGGACGAACGCGTACCAGCCGACGCCGCGGGTGGCGGTCGCCGGTTCCTTCGGGAAGCGCTCGCGGACCAGCTTCGAGATCTTGCGGCCGTTCACGAAGCCCTCGATGGCCATGACCAGCAGCATCGCCATGCAGACCAGGGTGATGTACTGCTGCACCGCCGGCGCCGGGACCAGCAGCGCGAGGAACACCAGGATCGCCAGCGGCATGAACAGGCCGAGGATGTTGCGCCGGGAGTCGACCAGGTCGCGCACGTACGCCTTGACCGGGCCCTTGTCGCGCGGCGGCAGGTACTTGTCGTCTCCCGACATCATCCGCTCGCGGCGCACGCGGGCGGCTTCCTTGCGGTCTTCCTTGCTGACCGGGTTGGCCTTGCGAAGCTCCTTGTTGCGCTTCATCGCTTCGCGCATGGAGGTGGGCGGCGCCGCGACCGGCCCGCGCCTGCGTCCTTCGGCCTCGCGGCGCTTGGGCGTCGCCTTGCCCTTTCCCGGCGTGTACGACTTGCTCGTGGCCGGGGAATCGGCCACGGCGGTCTCGGCCGCGGAGTCTTCGGCGGCGGGGTCAGTGGTGCTTCGGCGCAGGAACCTCACCTCACCAGGGTATTGCAGGCGTCACGGCTTTGTTCACCAGGTCGTTCCATATGCGACGATGGAGGGGAACAGATCGGGCGAGTCCCGTGTTGTGCCTAGGACACGAGATGTACCCGCAGCGAGTTCGACCAAGAGGGAGTGCCATGACGACCGCTGAGCAGACCGGTGCGGCTGCGGCCGAGACCGCCGAGGAGACCCACGGCGTGACGTTGACCGACGCCGCGGCCGCCAAGGCGAAGGCGCTGCTCGAACAGGAGGGCCGCGACGACATGCACCTGCGCATCGCCGTGCAGCCCGGCGGCTGTGCTGGCTTGCGCTACCAGCTGTTCTTCGACGAGCGCACGCTCGACGGCGACCTGTTCCGCGACTTCGACGGCCTCCAGGTCGCCGTGGACCGGATGAGCGCGCCTTACGTGTCCGAGGCCGTGATCGACTTCGTCGACACCATCGAGAAGCAGGGCTTCACGATCGACAACCCGAACGCCACGGGTTCCTGCGCCTGCGGCGACAGCTTCCACTGAGCCCAGAGCCGGAAAACGGGCCCCGCGCGATCCGCGCTGGGGCCCGTTCTCGTTTCCGGCGTTCCCGGCCGGCTCAGACGTAGGCGTCGAGATCGGCGACCTGTGCGTGGCAGGCGTCGTCGACCGTCCACGGCCGCGCGGCCCTCGGGCGCGGCAGCCGGGCCTGGTCGGCGGGCTGTTCGGGCTGCAGCGTGGACGGCAGGTGGGCGCAGTCGGCGATCAGGTCGCCGAGGGTTTCCGGTTCGGTCGCGAGGTTCACTCCAGCCACGCTATTCAGCCGGACTTGAACGGGAAACGAGTACCGGCCGGTAGTGTCGGAACGTGGCGCGGAAACTACCCGGAAGGGTCATGACCAGCGGGTAACTTGCGTCAGGGCGCGAAAACGACAGCTCATCCACCCCGTGAGGAGAACCGGTGGCAGACAAGCCCAGGATCGCCGTGTCCGGCAGCATCGCTACGGACCATCTGATGCACTTCCCGGGGAGGTTCGCCGAGCAGCTCGTCGCCGAGCAATTGCACCGGGTGTCGCTGAGCTTCCTCGCCGACGACCTCGTCGTGCGCCGCGGCGGCATCGGCGCGAACATCGCGTTCGGCCTCGGAGTGCTCGGCGTCGAGCCGGTGCTCGTCGGCGCCGTCGGCCAGGACTGGGCGGACTACCAGTCGTGGCTGCAGCGCCACGGCGTGGACACCTCGGGCGTGCTGGTTTCCGAGGTCGCGCACACCGCGCGGTTCGTGTGCACCACGGACGAGGACATGTGCCAGATCGCGACGTTCTACGCGGGCGCGATGGCGGAGTCCCGCAACATCGAGATGGGGCCGATTTCGGATCGCGTCGGCGGGCTGGGGCTGGTGCTGATCAGCCCGGACGATCCCGAGGGGATGGTCCGGCACGCGCAGGAGTGCCGTCAGCGGGGGTACACGTTCGCGGTCGATCCCTCACAGCAGCTGGCCCGGATGGACGGGGCGCAGGTGCGGTCGTTCGTGGAGGGGGCCAAGTACCTGTTCAGCAACGACTACGAGTGGGAGTTGCTGCTGCAGAAGACCGGCTGGACCGAGGCCGACGTGCTGGAGCGGGTCGGGCTGCGGATCACCACGCTGGGGGAGAAGGGCGTGGAGATCGTCGGGCGGGACGGGACTGCGTTGCAGATCGGAGCGGTGCCGGAGCGGGGGAAGGCTGATCCCACTGGGGTCGGGGATGGGTTCCGGGCTGGGTTCCTTGCCGCGGTTGACGGCGGGTTGAGTTTGGAGCGGGCGGCGCAGTTGGGGTGTTTGATCGCTGTGCTGGTGCTGGAGACTGTGGGGACGCAGGAGTGGCGGCTGGAGCGGGGCGAGGCGTTGACTCGGCTGCGGGAGGCGTTCGGGCCTGAGGCTGCTGAGGAGATTGCGGCGGTTTTGCCTGCTTGATTCTGCGGCGGGGGCCTCGTCGCCTGGCGGCGACATTGGCGCGTGGTTGCGTGGGGCACCCCGAAGCTTGATTGTGCTGACGGTCGGTGGGTGCTTGTCAAGGCGGGAAAGATGCCTTGACAAGCACCCACCGACCGCAGATGCGCTTCGTATCGGGGTTGGGGGAGGGGCTGGGTGCCTCGCTCGTTGGGTGCACCGGCTGCGGTAGTCGGGCTGGGTGCCTCGTTCGTTGGGTGCGCCGGTGCGGTTTTAGGGTCGTGAAGGGCTCCTTGAGGGAATCTGATTCCCTCAAGGAGCCCTTCACGGAGCTCGCTAGAGCTTGACTGGGTAGGCCGGTTCCGGGATTTCCGGCTTGATGCGGTGTTCCACGAAGATGCCGTGCCACAGCATGAAGACCAGCAGGGCCCAGAGCTGGCGGCTGCGGTCCAGCTGGCCTTCCTTGTGTTCGTCCAGCAGGCGCAGCACTGCGGTTTTGTCCAGCAGCTCGTCGGTCTTCGAGTCGTTGATGATGCCGCGGGCCCAGTCGTACATCTCGTTGCGCAGCCACAGGCGGATGGGGACCGGGAAGCCCAGTTTCTTCCGGTTCAAAACGTGGCCGGGGATGATCTTCGCGAGGGCCTGGCGCAGTGCGTACTTGGTGGTGCCGTGCGCGAGTTTCTGGTCGAGCGGGATCGAGGCGGCGACCTTGAACACCTCGGCGTCCAGGAACGGCACGCGCAGTTCCAGCGAGTTCGCCATGGTCACCTTGTCCGCCTTGACCAGGATGTCGCCGCGCAGCCAGGTGTACAGGTCCACGTGCTGCATGCGGGCCACCGGGTCCCAGCCTCGGGACACGTCGTACCAGGGGGCGGTGACGTCCTTGAAGCCGACGCCTTCCTGGTACGTCCGCAGCACGGCGCGCAGCTGCTCGTCGCGGAAGTTGCGGGCGTTGCCGTAGTAGCGGTCTTCCAAGGGGAGCGCGCCGCGGCGCAGCAGGTCCTTGCCTCGGGTGCCCTCCGGGATCTTCGTGGACACCTTGCCCAGCAGTTTTCGCACGCTGCCGGGGATTTTCTCGAACGGGGCCAGCGAGATCGGCTCGCCGTAGATCGTGTAGCCGCCGAACAGTTCGTCCGCGCCTTCGCCGGACAGCACCGCCTTCACGTGCTTGCGGGCCTCGCGCGCGATGAACCACAGCGGGACCAGCGCCGGGTCCGCGACCGGGTCGTCCAGGTACCAGACGATGAGCGGCAGCGCTTCCATCATCTCGTCCGCCGACACCGTGCGGACCACGTGCTTCACGCCGATCGCGGCTGCCGATTCCGCGGCCACGTCCACCTCGGAGTAGCCCTCGCGCTCGAAGCCGGTGGTGAACGCGATGAGGTTCGGGTTGTGCTCCTTGGCGAGCGTCGCGGTCGCGGTGGAGTCGATGCCGCCGGAGAGGAACGCGCCGACCGTCACGTCCGGGTCCGAGATCATGTGCTTGCCGACCGAGTCGCGCATCACATCGGCGATGCGCTCGTACAGCGCCTCGGCCTCGGCGGGGCCGTTCACCGGCTTCGCGGCGAACTTCGGGTGGAAGTAGCGGGTGAACTCGGGCTTCCCGCCCGGCGAGAGCCGGAACGAGGTGCCGGACTCGACGCGGCGGATCGCGGTGTGCAGCGACTCCGGCTCCGGCACGTACTGCAGGACCAGGTAGTGCTGCAGGGCCTTGCGGTCCAGCTCCTGCGCGACGCCGAGCGTGTCCGACAGCTCAAGCAGGCTCTTCTTCTCGCTGGAGAACGCGGTGCCCTTCGGGCCCTCGCTGTAGTAGAGCGGCTTGATCCCGAATGGGTCGCGCGCGCCGAAAACGGTCTTTTCCGCCGAATCCCAGATCAGGAACGCGAACATGCCGCGCAGCTTTTCGACCGCTTTGTCCCCGAGGTAGTGATATGCCGCGACGATCGCCTCGCCGTCGCCTTCAGTGGCGAATTTCGCACCGAATTTTTCGGCGAGCTCCTCGCGCAGCTCGCGGTAGTTGTAGATCTCGCCGTTGAAGTTCAGCGTGTAGCGGCCGGGAGCCTCCGGCGGACCCCACACCAGCGGCTGGTGCGCGTGGTCGACGTCGATGAAGGCGAGCCGGTTGAAGCCGTACACGACCTCGGCATCGGCCCAGGTGTCCTGCTCGTCAGGGCCGCGGTGACGCTGGCAGCGCATCGCCGCGCCGACGCTCGCACGGGCCGCCGCGGCGTCGTTTTCGGTCGCGCAGATCAGTCCAAGCAGGCCGCACACGTGTACTCACACACCTCAGGGTCGGGCCGGTCCGGGGAAGGGCCCAGTATGCCGGTGCGGGGCGACTCGCCCGGAAAGCGGGTGACGCGTGGCGCAACTGGTCACCCCTTGGTCAGCGGGAGCGGCCAACTCGGCTAGGCTCCGCCTGTCACGAAGATCGGTCGAAGAAGGCCCGGTGTGAGAGGGCCTGTTGGGTGAAAGGGCAGGGCGCAGTGGGAAAACCAGAGCGCACCCCGGTGGGTAAGCGGGTCGGGCGTGTCGCCGCGCTGGCCGTGCTGGTGGCGCTGACCGCGACGGGCTGCTCGGGAGACGAGATCCTCCGCTTCGGCTGGCCCAAGGGCGTCACGCCGCAGGCCGACCAGATGCGCACCCTCTGGACGTGGACGGTCGTCGCCGCGCTCGTCGTCGGCGCGATCGTGTGGGCCCTGATCTTCTGGACCGCGATCTTCCACCGCAAGAAGAAGGGCGCGGCCGCCGAAGGTCCCGAGGACCTCCCGCGGCAGTTCCAGTACAACATCCCGCTGGAGATCTTCACGGTCGTCCTGCCGACGATCATGGTCTGCGTGCTGTTCTTCTTCACGGCGACGACCGAGAGCAAGGTCCTCGACAAGAAGCCGAACCCGGACGTCGTGGTCGACGTGATCGCCTTCCAGTGGAACTGGGAGTTCAAGTACGAGGGCGACGCCGCCAAGCGCGCCGACGGCACCCAGGTGAGCACCGTCGGCTCCTCCGGCGAGATCCCGCTGCTCGTGCTGCCGACGAACAAGACCATCGAGTACCGGCTCCGTTCGACGGACGTCATCCACTCGTTCTGGGTCCCGGAGTTCAACTTCAAGCGCGACGTGATGCCGGACCCGGAGAAGAACAACCAGGACAGCTCGTTCCAGAACTCGATCGACCGCGAAGGCTCGTTCGTCGGCCGCTGCGCCGAGCTGTGCGGGACGTACCATTCGGTGATGAACTTCGAGGTGCGCGCCTTGTCCCCGGACAAGTTCGACCAGTACCTCAAGCTGCGCACCGAGACGAACCCGAAGACCGGCAAGCCGAACACCGCGTCTGAGGCGCTGGCTTCGATGAACTGCGGCGAGCTGTGCAGCCCGTACGCGGTGACCACGAAGCCGTTCAACACCGACCGCACCGCGCGCACCGCGTCCAACTGACGGCGAACCAGAAGGAGCAGGGGACCAATCCCATGAAGGTCGAAGCCCGGATTTTCTACATGGTGGCGGGGTTTGCCGTCCTCATGACCGCCGTCTACTGGGTCATGACCGCGCTCTTCACCACCGACCAGAAGGCTGAGCCGGTCGGCATCGTCGCGCTGTTCCTGACCGGCGGCCTCGCGTTCCTCGCCGGCAGCTACATGCAGTTCGTGTCCCGCCGGATCGAAGAGCGCCCGGAGGACCGCGAGGACGCCGAGATCAGCGACGGCGCCGGCGAGCTGGGCTTCTTCAGCCCGGGCAGCTACTGGCCGGTCGCGCTGGCCGCGGCGGCCGGGCTGGCCGGCCTCGCCCTCGCGTTCTTCCACATCTGGCTGCTCGTGATGGCGATCGTGGCGCTGCTCATCGCCGTGGGCGGCCTGGTGTTCGAGTACCACACCGGTCCCGAGCACGAGCACGACTGAGTTTTTCCGCTTCACCGCGACGCCCGGCTGGGAATCCCCGGCCGGGCGTTTCGCGTATCCGGCTTCACGCGCTGCGGAGCGAGCGCCGCGGCGAGCACCGCCAGCATGCCCAGGCCCTCCGGCCAGGTGAGCCGGTGGCCGAACGCCAGCATGTCCACCACGACCGCGACCACCGGGTACAGGTAGGACAGCAGCGCGACCGTCGTGGTCGGCAGCTTGCCGATGCTGGCGTACATCAGCACGTACATCACCGCCGTGTGCACCGTGCCCAGGAGCAGCAGCCACAGCAGTCCCGGAGCCGAACTCGGCAGCGGCGTGAACATCAGCGCGGGGGCGAGCACGATCGCGCCGACCGTCAGCTGCACTGCCGCGAGCAGATGCGGCCGGATGTGCTTGAGCTGCTTCGCGATGAAGGACGCACCGGCGTAGAGCAGGGCCGCGCCGAGCGCGAGCGCGATTCCGGCGAATCGCACGGGTTGTCCGTCATCTCCTTGTGCGGAAAGGGAAATCACCACAACTCCGGCGAACGCGATGCCCGCCCGCGCGAGGTGCGAACGGCCGACCTTCTCGCCGAGGAACACCGCCGCCATTCCGACGAGGATCAGCGGCTGGGTGTGATAGACGACCGTGCTGACGCCGATGGAGGACAGCGAGTAGGACGCGAACAGCAGCACCCAGTTGCCGACCAGCAGCAGCCCGCCGGCGATCGCGAGCAGCAGGTCGCGGCGGGTCGGCCGCCAGTCGCGGAACCAGCCCCTGGCGAGGGACCACACGACCAGCAGGACGCCGCCGACGAGGCAGCGGGCGAACGCGACCGCCGGGGCGGCAGCGCCGCTTTCGAGCACGACCGCGCCGATCGTGCCGGACAACGCCATCGCCGCGGACCACTGCAGGACCGGGCGGGATTCGGGGTTCTTCATGCGACCCAGATTCGTCTGCGCGGCGACGCTCAACCAGTGTCAGAGATGACAATGACCGCAAAACTTGTGACATGCTGGGCCGCATGGACGTGGAACGGGTCGCCGTGCTGCTCGCGGACCGGGTTTCGCCGTTCGAGTTGGGCGTCGCGTGCGAGGTGTTCGGCACCGACCGCAGCGCGGACGGCATGCCCGGCTGGGACTTCGGCGTGTGCTCGCCGGGCGGCGCGGACGTGGCCAGTTGGTCCGGCTTCGGCCTGGCCGGACTGCGCGACCTCGACTTCGCGGCGTCGGCGGATTTGGTGATTGTGCCCACCCAAGCGCCGCGGACCGCGCCGCCGCCGGAGCCGCTGCTGGACGCCTTGCGCGCCGCCCGGGAACGCGGCGCGTGGGTGGCCGGGTTCTGCGCGGGAGTTTTTTCACTCGGCTACGCGGGCCTCCTGGACGGCCGTCGCTGCACCGTGCACTGGATCTACGAACCGGAATTCCGCCGCCTGTTCCCCGCCGCGGAAGTGGACCCACAAGCCCTCTACGCGGACGACCACGGCGTGTTCACCAGCGCCGGGACCGTCGCCGCGGTGGACCTCTGCCTGCACCTGGTGCGCCGCCTGCGCGGAGTCACGGCGGCGACGGCGCTGGCCCGGCGAATGGTGGCCGCTCCGCACCGCGCGGGCGGGCAGGCGCAGTTCGTGCAGGCCCCGGTGCCCGCGACGGCCGCCCCGGACGACGTGGTGGTCGCCGAAGCGCTCGAATGGGTGGAACGACGGTTGGATCAGCCGTTCACGGTCGCGGAATTGGCTCGCCGCAGCGGATTGGGGGAGCGGACGTTCCTGCGCCGGTTCTCGGCCGCGACCGGGACGACGCCGCACCGCTGGCTGACCGAACGCCGCCTCGACCGGGCGCAGGCGCTGCTGGAGGAGGGCTCGCTTTCGGTGGAGGACATCGCGGTGGCCTGCGGATACGCGTCGGCGGCGGCGTTGCGGCACCAGTTTTCGCGGTTGCGCGCTACTACGCCGAGCGCTTACCGGACCGCCTTCCGTTCGTGAGCCTTGGTCCGGCTCGTCGCGATCCTGCTGTGGCATTGGGCTCATGTGACGCACTGAACGCCGCATCGGTGCGCGCGCCCCGAACGACTCGCTGAAAACGACAAACGCCGCACCGGGCGCGGAAAAGCGCCCGATGCGGCGTTCAGCCGATGCGAACGGTCAGCGCTCAGCCGAGGAGAACGCGATCCACCGGTCCAGCAGCGCCGCTGCCGCGCCGTTGTCGATGGCCTGGCGTGCTCGGTCCAGTCCGGCCGCCAAGTCGTCCTCGAGCGAATCGGAGAAGCCCGCGAAGGCGGCCAGCGCGGCGGCGGCGTTCAGCACCACCGCGTCGCGCACCGGGCCGGTCTTGCCGCTGACCAGTTCCCGGACCACCTCCGCGTTCGCCGCGGCGTCGCCGCCGCGCAGGTCCTCCGCCGTGGCGCGCGGGATGCCGAGCGACTGCGGGTCGAAGGTGCGTTCCGTCACCGTGCCGCCGGAGACCACCAGCACCGACGTCGTCGTGGTGGTGGTGATCTCGTCCAGCCCGTCGTCGCCGCGGGCCACCAGCACCGACATCCCGCGCTGGGCGAAAATCTCCGCCAGGGCACGGGTTTTGTCCGCGTACGCGCAGCCGATCAGCGCGCTTTCCGGCTGCGCCGGGTTGGTGAGCGGGCCGAGCAGGTTGAACGTGGTCGGCACGCCCAGTTCGCGCCGCGGCGGGCCGGTGTGCCGGAACGCCGGGTGGAACGCCGGGGCGAAGCAGAACCCGATGCCGATCTCCTCGAGCGACGCGAGCACCGCTTCCGGCGGCAGGTCGATCTTCACGCCGAGGGTTTCCAGCACGTCGGCCGCGCCGGACTTCGACGACGCGCTCCGGTTGCCGTGCTTGGCCACCGGCGCGCCCGCCGCCGCCGTGACGATCGTCGCCATCGTGGAGATGTTCACCGAGTTCGACCGGTCGCCGCCGGTGCCGACGATGTCCACCGCGGGACGGCTCAGCGTGATCCGCCGGGCGTGCGCCAGCATCGCGTCGGCCATGCCGGCGATCTCCGCGGGCGTTTCGCCCTTGGCGCGCAGCGCGACCGCGAAGCCGCCGATCTGCGCCTGCCCGGCGCTGCCGGACATGATCTGGTCCATCGCCCACGCCGTGTCCTCCGCGGACAGGTCCTCGCCGGCGATGAGCCGGGTCAGCAGCGCGGGCCAGGTGTGCGGGGTGGCGCCCACCGGGCTCAGCCGCCGTTGACGGCGGGGACCCGCCCGGCGCGCAGCACGCCGGCGACGGTTTCCGCCGCGGTCAGCGGGTCGAGGGGGTGCACCAGCACGGCGTCGGCCAGCGCCCAGGTGGCGAGCCATCGGTCGTCCCGGCGGCGGACGGCCACCACGATCGGCGGGCAGTCGTCGATCTCGTGCTTAAGCTGGCGGGTCAGGCCGATGCCGCCGGTCGGCTGCGCCTCGCCGTCGAGGATCGCGAGGTCGACCGAGCCCGCGTCCATCTCGGCGAGCACGTCGGCGATGCCGGCCGCCTCGACCCACTCCACGCGGCCGAGGTCGGCCGCCGGGCGCCTGCCGACGGCGTTCATGATCGCCTCGCGGACCTCGGCCTTGTGGCTGAACACCAGGATCCGCTGGGACTGCTCGCTCATTGAGCACGCCTCCGTCTCGTCACGGGTGGAACAGCCGCGATCGTATCGGCCGAGACGCATCTCACGCGGACGCGGTGGGCGAGTCACCCGGTTGCCGCGCCTCCCAGCCCGGGGCGTCGCCGCCGAGCCGCTGCGCCAGACCGGCCATCCGGGACCGTTCCTGGGCGCAGTGCAGGGCGTCCAGGACCTGCACCCGCCGGGCGTGCGCCAGCACCCGGTCGCCGTCGCGGCTTTGTTCGCGCAGGTCGTAGCCGTCCTGCGCGAGAATCGCCGCCGCCTCGTCGATCCGGTCCGCCGGGAGGACGAGGTGATGGACGAGCACCGCGGGCGCTTCGCTTGCCCAGCCGGGTGAATCGGCGAGCACCGCGGAATCCGCGACGGCCGGATCGAACGCCGAAACGACCGTCCGCAGACCGGGCGCGTCCGGGTCGAGAACCGCTTTCCCCGGCTTTCTCACCAGGTCACGGAGCTTCTCCAGCCAACTCACGAGTAGCTCCTTCCGCCGCTGGTCCGCGTCTCGCGCGCGGGTGTGACGCGAAGCTCCCACGACCCGCCGCAGACCCGGCGGGCGGGGTGCGGTCGCGAGAGGACATAATGCGATCCGTGACAACGGCAGCTCCCACCATCAGCCAGCGGGTCCACTCGCTGAACCGGCCGAACATGGTCAGTGTCGGCACCGTCGTGTGGCTGTCCAGCGAACTGATGTTCTTCGCCGGACTGTTCGCCATGTTCTTCACCGTCAAGGCGCAGAACCCGGCCGGGGCGTCCTGGCCGCCGCCGTTGCACGGCGAGGAGTTCCACCTCAACGTCGCGTACGCGATCCCGTTCACGGTGATCCTCGTGCTGTCGTCGCTGACCTGCCAGTTCGGCGTGTTCGCCGCGGAGCGGGGCGACGTCTACGGCCTGCGGCGCTGGTACATCGTGACGCTGATCATGGGCGCGATCTTCGTGTTCGGGCAGGCGAACGAGTACCACAACCTGGTCGAGGAGGGGCTCACGATCCCGTCCGGCCCGTTCGGCACGGTGTTCTACCTCGCGACCGGTTTCCACGGCCTGCACGTGATCGGCGGGCTCATCGCCTTCGTGTTCCTGCTGGTCCGCACGAAGCTCAGCAAGTTCACTCCGGCGCAGGCCACCTCGGCGATCGTCGTGTCGTACTACTGGCACTTCGTCGACATCGTGTGGGTAGGCCTCTTCGCGGTGATCTACATCCTTCCCTGATCTCCGCACCGCCCACCACAAAACGGCCTGAACTGACAGCAAGGGTTGCCGCAAGATGACCACCAGCACCAAATCCTCGGAGCGCCGGTTCCGCGCGCGCTCGAAGATGCGCAGGCGCCTCGCGGGCGTGCTCGCACTCGGCGTCGCCCTGGTGGGGGCCGGCGCCCTGTACGCCGTGTTCGCCCCGGAACCGCAGACCGCGCAGGCGCAGGGCGACCCGGCGCTGCTGCGCCAGGGCGAGCAGGTCTACAACAACACCTGCATCGAGTGCCACGGCGCGAACCTCGAGGGCGTCAAGGACCGCGGTCCGAGCCTCATCGGCATCGGCGACGCGGCCGTCTACTTCCAGACTTCCTCCGGCCGGATGCCCGCGGCGCGCCAGGAGGCGCAGATCGCCCGCAAGCCGCCGAAGCTGACCCCGAGCGAGATCGACGCGGTCGGCGCCTACGTGCAGGCGCACGGCGGCGGCGCGCAGCGTCCGGAGGAGCGCGGCGAGGCGCTGCGCGGCAACGACCCGGCGCGCGGCGGCGAGCTGTTCCGGCTCAACTGCGCCTCGTGCCACAACTTCACCGGCCGCGGGGGCGCGCTGTCGGCGGGCAAGTACGCGCCGCCGCTCGACCCGGCCACCGAGGAGCAGATCTACGACGCGATGCTCACCGGGCCGCAGAACATGCCGAAGTTCTCCGACCGCCAGCTCAGCGCCGAGGAGAAGAAGGACATCATCGCCTACGTCAAGTCGGTGTCCGACGGCAACAACGACCCGGGCGGCAACGGTCTCGGCGGGGTCGGCCCCGCCTCCGAAGGCGTCATCGCCTTCGTCGTCGGAATCGCCGCGCTCGTCGGCATTACGCTGTGGATTGGATCGAAGGCATGAGTGCCGAAGGGCCCAAGCCGCCCTCGGAGGCGGAGCTGGCTGAGATGGACCGCGACGAGCTGCTCAAGCTCGGCGGTCAGCTGGACGGCGTCGAAATCGTCGAGTACCCGGAGCCGTGGCCGGTCGAGGGCACCCGCGCGGAGCGTCGCGCGCAGCGCCTCGTCGCGTTCTGGTTCGCCCTGTCGGCGCTCGCCGGCCTGGCGTTCGTGGTCGTGATGGCCTGGCCGAAGTGGTGGGAGTACAAGGACCCGAGCGACCCCAGCGGGCACTCGACCTACAGCCTCTACACCCCGGCTCTCGGCGTCACGCTCGGTCTCGCGGTGCTGGCGCTCGGCATCGGCGTGATCCTCTACACCAAGAAGTTCGTCCCGCACGAGGTCTCGGTGCAGCAGCGCAGCGACGGCCCGTCCGCGGAGGTCGACCGGGCCACCATCCTGGCCCACCTCGCCGACGCCGGGACCCGCAACGGCATCGCCCGCCGGTCGCTGATCAAGCGCACCGCGGGCGCGGGTGCGGGCGCGCTCGGCCTCGCGGTGGCGGCGCTGCCGATCGCGTCCTTCATCAAGAGCCCGTGGACGGACTCCGACAACCGGGACGGCCTCTGGCACACCGGCTGGCTGCCGAACTTCCCCGGCGAGAAGGTCTACCTGCGCCGCAACACCGGCAACCTCGAAGCCGACGTCAAGGAAGGCGTCGCGCTGGTCAAGGCCGAGGACCTGGACGCGGGCGCGATGGAGACGGTCTTCCCCTACCGCGAGTCGGAAAAGGGCGACGAGAAGAAGCTGTCCGAGGCGCTGATGCGGGTCGACAACCCGGTCATGCTCATCCGGCTGCGCCCGACCGACGCCGCGCGCGTGGTCAAGCGCAAGGGCCAGGAGGACTTCAACTTCGGCGACTACTACGCGTACACGAAGATCTGCAGCCACGTCGGCTGCCCGACCTCCTTGTACGAACAGCGCACGAACCGCATCCTCTGCCCGTGCCACCAGTCGCAGTTCGACGCCCTGCACTACGCGAAGCCGATCTTCGGCCCGGCGACCCGTCCGCTCGCCCAGCTTCCGATCACGGTTGACGAAGAGGGATACTTGATCGCGAAGGGCGATTTCATCGAGGCCATCGGACCGGCCTTCTGGGAGCGTAAGTCATGAGTTCACTCACCACGCCGACCAAGGGCACGAGCGCACTCCAGAAGCACCTGGGCGAGGCCGCGGACAACGCGGACCAGCGGTACAAGCTGGCCAAGGGCCTGCGGCACCAGATGAACAAGGTGTTCCCGACCCACTGGTCCTTCCTGCTGGGCGAGATCGCGCTGTACAGCTTCATCGTCATCCTGCTGTCCGGGGTGTACCTGACGCTGTTCTTCGACCCCTCCATGCAGGAGGTCACGTATCACGGCAGCTTCACGAACATGCAGGGCATGCAAATGTCCCAGGCGTTCCGCACCACGCTGGACATCTCGTTCGACGTGCGCGGCGGCCTGTTCGTGCGGCAGCTGCACCACTGGGCGGCGCTGATCTTCGTCGCGTCGATGATGGTGCACATGCTCCGGATCTTCTTCACCGGCGCGTTCCGCAAGCCCCGTGAAGCGAACTGGGTCATCGGCGGCCTGCTGCTGATCCTGGGCATGTTCGAGGGCTTCTTCGGCTACTCGCTCCCGGACGACCTGCTGTCCGGCACCGGTATCCGCGCGACCCTGTCCGGCATCGTGCTGTCGGTGCCGGTGATCGGCACCTGGATCCACTGGGCGCTGTTCGGCGGGGAGTTCCCCGGCGACCAGATCATCCCGCGGCTCTACACGCTGCACATCCTGCTGATCCCGGGCATCATGCTGGCCCTGATCGGCGCGCACCTCGCGCTGGTCTGGTACCAGAAGCACACGCAGTTCCCGGGCGTGCGGCGCAAGGAGACCAACGTCGTCGGCGTGCGGATCATGCCGTACTTCGCCCTCAAGGGCGGTGCGTTCTTCACCCTGGTCGTGGGCGTGCTGGCGCTGATGTCCGGCCTGTTCCAGATCAACCCGGTGTGGAACTTCGGGCCGTACAACCCGTCGATGGTGTCCGCGGGATCCCAGCCGGACTTCTACATGGCCTGGGCGGACGGCATCCTCCGGATCTGGCCCGCGTGGGAGCTCTACCTGGGCAACTACACGGTCCCGGCGGTGTTCTTCGCCGGCGGTATCGGGATGCCGGTGCTGTTCGCGATCCTGCTGACGTATCCGTTCCTGGAACGGAAGCTGACGAAGGACAACGCGCACCACAACCTGCTCCAGCGGCCGCGCGACGCACCGGTCCGCACCTCGCTGGGCATGATGGCGCTCGGGTTCTTCGCGATGCTCGAACTGTCCGGCTTCAACGACATCATCGCCGACCAGTTCGACATCTCGCTGAACGCGACGACGTGGGCCGGGCGCATCGGCGTGCTGATCGTGCCGCCGATCGCGTACTACGTCACCTACCGGATCTGCCTCGGCCTGCAGCGGTCCGACCGGGAAGTGCTGGAGCACGGCGTCGAGACCGGCATCATCAAGCGGCTCCCGCACGGCGAGTTCATCGAGATCCACCAGCCGCTGGCCGGCACGGACAGCCACGGCCACGCCATCCCGCTCGAGTACCAGGGCGCGGCGGTGCCGAAGAAGATGAACAAGCTCGGCACCGCGGGCACCGCTGTCCCGGGTTCGATCTGGACGCCGGACCCGGCGGAGGAGTCGAAGGCGCTCGAGCGCGCTCGCGGCAACGGCCACGGGAACGGACACGGGAAGCTCGAGGGCACCGAGGAGTCGACCGAGGTCGGTTCCGGGCACTGAGTCCCGCAGAACGCCGGAAGGCCCCTTCCTCATCGCGAGGGAGGGGCCTTCTCGTGTTTCAGAGCTGGATGCGGGCGACGATCTCGTCGTCGTCCATTTCGCCGGTCGGCCGGAAGCCCAGCTGCTGGTAGAAGGGGCCGGGGCTGTGCTTGCCCGGCATCCAGCTGACCGTGACGAATTCGGCGTCGCGGCGGCGCGCTTCGGCCAGCACCGCCTCGACGGCGAACCGTCCGTAGCCCTTTTTCTGGTGTTTGGCGGCGATGTTCAGCCGCCACAGGTAGTGGCGGTAGTAGTCGGTCGGGTTGTCCGGGTCGAACGCGGCCATGACGAAGCCGACGAGTTTCTTCCCGGCGTAGATCAGCCTCGGCCAGGCGATTTCGTGCTGGACATAGGCTTCGGCGAGCGAGCAGGCGACCGGAGCGACGTAGTCGCGTTGATGCTTCGCCACTTTGAGATCGCAGGCGTCTTCCACATTGTCGACCGTGACTTCGACCAGTCTCGGGGTCGTCATGCGAATTACGGTAGCGCTGTCGCCGGGGTTCAGAGCTGGATGCGGGCCACGACCTCGCCCTCGTGCTGCTGGCCGGTGGGCTGGAATCCCAGCCGCAGATAGAACGGCTCCGGACTGTGCTCGCCGGGCACCCACAGCACTGTCGCCGATTCTTGTCCGCGGCGGCGCGCTTCGGCCAGTACCGCTTCGACGGCGAACTTCCCGTAGCCCTTTTTCTGGTGCTCGGCCGAGATGTTCAGCCGCCAGATGCCGCAGCGGAAGTAGTCGATCGGACAGCCCGGATCGAAGGCGGCCATGACGAAGCCGACGAGATCGTCGCCGGCGTAGACCAGCCTCGGCCACGCGACGCCCGGCCGGGTGTAGGCCTCGGCCAGCGAACGGGCGACCGGGGCCACGTAGCGCTCCTGGTGCGGCGCCACCGACAGATCGCAGGCCGCGCCCACGTTGTCGCTGGTGACCTCGGCCAGCCGCAGTGTCGTCATGTCCCGGACGTTAGCCCGGGGGTACGACAATTCTCAGGCTCCTTCGACGCCGATCTCGAACGCGGAGTCGGTGTCGGCGCGGGAGTAGGACCGGAACGCGATGTGGGTGACGGTGTCGAGGACGCCGCGGACTTTGCCGATGCGGCCGGGGATCAGGTCGGCGAGGTCTTCGTGGGCCTGCACGCGCACGGTGGCGATGAGGTCGACGTCCCCGGCGCACGAGTAGACCTCGGACACCTGGTCGAGGTCCGCGATCGCCTGCGCGGCCTGCGGGATTTCCTCGGCCTCTACGTTGATCAGCACGATCGCCGTGATCACAGCGTTCCTCCCACTTCCTGGCGGTAACCGACGTGCGCGATCGTAGCCGGGAACACGCCCGCGCATGGTGCGGCGGGGCTTGTCAGCCCGCGACGTGTTCGAGCGACCGGGCGTCGGCGACCCGGGCGAGCCAGGATTGCCATCCGGCGACGGCGGCGGGCTCGGCCCACGGCCGGGTGGTGCGGACGAGCCGGGTTCCCGGCCGGGCGAGCCAGCGCAGCAGGATCCCGACCTCCTCGCCGGGAGCCCCACGCAGCGGACCGTCGCTGGGCAGCACGGTTTCCCCGGCGGCGACGAGGGATTCGACCACCGGCATCGGCGGCACCCCGCGCCGGGCGACTCCCGCGGAGGCGAGCCTGCCGTAGCGGATGACGGACAGTTCCCAGCCGCCATTGCCGTCCGGGGCCGCCGCGATGAGTTCCGCGACCGACGCGAGCGCGGCCTGCCGGTGCGCGCGGCCGACGGCGCGGACGAGCCCGGCCAGTTCGTCGCGGTGGCGCGCGGCCTGTTCGTAATGCCTTCGCTCGGCCATCTCCTCCAGCCGCGCCGCCGCCAGGTGCAGCGGACGCCCGTCGTGACCGGCGATGAGCCCGCGAGCAGCCTCGACAGCGGGGGAGTAGTCGGCGACGGTCTGCCTGCCCGCGCACGGGGCTCCGCAACGGCCGAGTTCCGCCAGGACACACGGGGTGCCGGACGCGGCGGTGGCGGAGATGCGTTGGGTGCAGGTGCGCAATCCGGAAGCGTCGGCGAGAGTCTCGGCGGCCGTGCGTGCGTCGGCTTGGCTGCGGAACGGCCCTAGCGTGCCCGCGCGCGGCAGACGGACCACGGAAAGCCGCGGGAAAGCCTCGTCGGTGAGGCTGATCCACCAGCCGTGGTGCGGGTTTTTCGAACGCCGGTTGTAGGCGGGCCGGTGCGCGGCGATCAGCCGCAGTTCGCGGATCTCGGCTTCGAGGGAATGCGCGCACTCGATGGCGTCCACCCGCTCCGCCAGCGCGACCATTTCCCGGATCCGGCCCCGGCTCTCCGAACCGGTGAAATACGTGCGCACGCGCCGTCTCAGGTCGCGCGCGGTGCCTACGTACAGGACTTCGTCCCGCGGTCCCTTGAAGAGGTACACGCCGGGCCGCGACGGGAGGTCGGCGGCGAGGTTTCGCTTGCGCCGCTGGGCTGGCGTGACGTCCGGGAGGTAGTCGATCAGCTCTTCGACGGTGTGCACGCCGAGGTTGCCGACGCGCTCCAGCAATGCGTGCAGGACGTCGGTGGTGGCGCGGGCGTCGTCGAGCGCGCGGTGCGTCGGTCGGGTGCGCGCGCCGAGCAGCATGGACAGCGACGACAACCGGTAGCTGCGCGCTTCTTCTCTCGGGATCACGCGGCGCGCCAGCTTCACCGTGCAGACGACGGTGGGACGCGGCCAGACGTAGCCGTGTCCTTCGCAAGCGGCCTTCATGAAGCTGGTGTCGAAGCCGGAGTTGTGCGCGACCAGCACGGTGCCCGCGATGAACTCCAGGAACGCGGGCAGCACGCGTTCGATCCGCGGCGCGTCGTAGACCATCGCCTGCGTGATCCCGGTCAGCTCGACGATCTGCGGCGGAATCGGCGTGCCCGGGTTGACCAGCGTCGCGAACTCGCCCAGCACCTGGCCGGCGCGGACCTTGACCGCGCCGATCTCGGTGATCCCGTCCGGCCCCGGTTTGGTGCCGGTGGTCTCGAGGTCGAACACGACGAACGTGGTGTCCCGCAGCGGGGTGCCGAGCTCGTCGAACGCCAGCTGAGCCTGGTCCGGCCTCGGTCGGGTCTCCATGATCGCGCACAGTAGGGCCGACCACCGACAATCTTCGCGCGCGCCGCCCGTGGCCCGATGGTGACCAGCGGAACGGGCCGGTGCGGCGCGGGATCCGGCGGCGGGGCCTACCCTGGACCAATGCACCCTCAGCCCGTCGAACCGGAAGAAGCCGCGGAGGCCGTCGGCCCCTCGGCGGTTCCGGCGCGGGCGGGAGAGGACGCCGAGGCCGCCGAACCGGGGACGTGTCCGGAACCGGCGACGTGGACGAGCCTGCCGGAGGCGGTGCGCGAGCGGATCGCCGAACTGGCCGCGGCCGCGGTCGCGAAACTGCCGGTCGCCGACGTGCCGCGGCAGCTGCGGCCGGTCGCGAAATTCGCCCCCGCCAAGCGCGCGAAGCTTGGCGGCACCGCGCTGCTCACGGCGTTAGGGGATTCGGCGCAGTTCCGGACCGCGGTCCTGGAATGGCTGCGCGAGCACCGGACCGACGCGCTGGACCCGAACGTTTCGGACTCCGTCTCGGCCGCTGCCGCCGCCGTGCTGCTCGGCGAATCCGGCGCGGCCGGACGCGTGCGGCTGGTCGCGAAGAACGCCGAGGAAACCGCGCTGCGCGCTGAGCGGGACGCGGCGCTGGCCCGGAACCAGCGGCTGGAAGTCGAAATCGCCGAGCTGCGCGCCGAGTTGGAAGAGGCGCGCGGAGCGGTCGAGAGCGCGCGCGGCGAACGCGAGGCCGAGGTCGAGAAGCTGCTGCGCCGGCTGCGCGAGCAGGGCGTGCTGCTGCGGCAGGCCAAGGACGCGGCCGAGGCGGCGCGCGCCGAATTGGCCGACGGGGGCGCGACGCGGGAACGCGAGATCGAGATGCTGAACGTGCAACTCGACCGGGAACGTCGCCGGGTCGCCGCGGAACGCACTCGCGCCGAACGGGCGGTCGCGGACGCGGAGATGGCCCGCCAGTCGGCGCGCGAAGCCAGGGAGGCCGACGAGGTCCGGCTGGCATTGCTGGTGGACACGATCGACGGCGCGGTGCACGGCCTGCGCCGCGAACTGGCTTTGGGCGACCGCGGCGCGCGCCCTGCCGACATGGTGAGCGGCGCGCGGTCCGGACTCGGCCCGGGCGGGCGGATCCAGGACGTCACGGCGCTCGACCGGCATCTGGCGTTGCCGAACGTCCATCTCATCGTGGACGGCTACAACGTCACCAAAACGGGTTACCCGGAGCTGGCGCTGGCCGATCAGCGGGACCGGCTGGTGCATCAGCTCTCGGCACTGGCGGCGCGCACGTCGGCGGAGGTCACGGTGGTGTTCGACGGGGCCGGCGTGCTGTCGGTGCCCGCCGCGGTGCCGCGCGGGGTGCGAGTGCTGTTTTCCGAGCGTGGCGTGCTTGCCGACGACGTGATCCGCTCGCTGGTCGCGGCCGAGCCGAAGGGCCGTCCGATGGTCGTCGCGACATCCGACCGAGCGGTCGCGGACTCGGTCCGCGCGGGCGGCGCGCACCCGGTGGCGTCGGCGGTTCTCGTCAGCCGATTGGGTCGAGTCTGACCCTGGCCGCCCTCGCGGCTCCGGAAATTGTCGGTGGTGCTTCCTACCGTTTGTTCCCGAGGCGATTCCCGGAACCGGTCCGGGGCCTCGCGGACGAACGGAGGCCCGGCAATGGGCGAGAACAAGCAGGAGCGGTTCGGAGTCGGTTCCGGCATGCGTGCGGCGGAGTCGGCTGGGGTTAGCGGGGGAGTTCGGTTCGCGGCGGGGCCGGGGGATCGGAACGCCGGGGTTGGTGGCGGGGCTCTTGAGCGCTCTCTGCCGTTGGATCACGGGGCTGCTGAGCGGTCGCGGCCGCCGGACGATGGGGCTGAGGGCTCTCGGCCGCCGGACCATCAGGCTGACGGGGCGGTTGAACGGTCCCGGCCGCTTGGTCGTGGGGCTGGCGTGGCTGCTGAGCGGTCCCGGCTGCCGGGCCATGGGGGCGGAGGTGAGTCTGACCGCTGTCGGCCGCCGGACGATCGGGAGGGTGACGCTGCCGAGCGGTCCCGGCCGCCGGGTCACGGGGTTGGCGGGGAGGCTGGCCACTCCCGGCTGCCGCACCATCGGCATGGCGAGGCGGCTGAACGGTCCCGCCCGCCGGACCGGGGCGGTCACCCGGGCGGGGAGGGTCCGGCGGTGAGTCTTGCCACTGGGGTGAGTCCGGCCACGGGCCAAGCGCGGGACCGGGACCTGGAGGCGCACCGGGAAAGCACCGTTTCGTCGGGTTCCGGCGAAAGCGCTGCTGCCGCGGCTGCGTCCGGCGAAAGCGAGTGCGCGGAACCTGTCAGCCCACGTTGCTCAGCACGACCGCACGCCGGCGCGGCACGAAGCGCGAAGCGGGCGAAACCCGTTGCCTCCCGCCAGGAAGAGCGGCGTCCGGCCGGTGCGGTGGACGTCGCGGTCGAGGACATCGACACGTTCGTCGTCGACTGCGACCGGTGTGCGGTGCGCGGGGCGGCGTGTGCCGATTGCGTGGTCAGCGTGCTGCTCGGGCCGCCGGTCGGCCTCGTCTGGGACGCGGACGAGCGGCGGGCTGTCGACGCGCTCGCCGAGGCGGGGATGGTGCCGCGGCTGCGCCTGGTTCCGGAGACCGACAGTAGGTCGGCGTGACACCAGTGGGTGACACTGGCTCGCCGAGCGGTCGCCTCGGTGCGGTGAACGGTAAGTAGTCGAAGGGGTCGTTTGTGCTGCCAGAGCGTGTGACTTAAGTCACGTGTAGCTGCCGTGCTGGTCCGATGGTGTTTCGCCGGACTACGGAGAGTTTTTACGGGGGGCCCGGTGGACGCGCCGACGGTCTTTTCGTAACCTGGCCGAGATCTCGCGCCAGTCAGCTGTCGGACGACGGCGACGCGGGATCGCCGCCGGTTCGGCTTTGTCGGGGAGTCAGGACCGGAACCAATCACCGTGCGCGGGAAAAGCTGTTGTGGCACACGACGGCCGGAACGCGGACGGGCAGCGTGCGCGAAGAGGGCCCCCGACCTCTTCCGCGCCGGGGTTCCGGCCACGGCGGCCCGACGAGCAAAGGAGACCCGCGCGGCCGTGCAGTCGCATCCAGTCAAGCGCGTGGTGTCAGGCGCCCTCGCGGCCGCCTCGGTGATCGCAGTCGTCGCCGTGGCGCAGCCAGCGGGCACCGCAGCCGCTTCCCCCCTCCCCGTCCTCCAGGCCCCGCCGGACTCCGGTTCGGACGCTCTCGCCAAGTACCGCGACCTCGCGGCGCAGGCGGAGAAGGCGAACGAGGACCTCCTGAAAGCCAAGGACGACCTCACTGCCCGCCAGGGCGACCTCGACAAGGCCAACGCGGACGTGGGCAACGCCCACAACCTCTCCGCGCAGGCCGCCGAGAACGAGAAGAAGTACAAGGTCGACGTCGACAAGTTCGCGAACGCGTCGTTCCTGTCCGGCGTGCAGATGAACAAGCTGTCCGCGCTGCTGGCGGGCACGTCGACGCAGGAGTTCCTCGACCGTTCGTCGGCGCTGGACCAGATCGCCTCGCAGAAGGCTGTCGCGCTGGAGAAGCTCCAGGGCGCGGTCGACCAGGCCAAGTCCGCCGAGAAGCTGGCCGCCGACGCCGCACAGCGGGCCACCGCGGCGCGCGACGCGGCGGCGAAGCTGACCGAGGACATCACGGCCAAGAAGAAGTCGCTCGACGACCAGGTCGCCGAGCTGAAGAAGACCTCGTCGGCGCTGAGCGCGGCCGACCGCAACGCGCAGAAGGACACCGGCGGCGACATCTCGGTGGACCTCGCGAACGCGGGCCCGGCCGCGGCGGCCGCGGTCCAGGCCGCGCTGAGCCAGCGGGGCAAGCCCTACGAGTGGGGTGCCACCGGGCCGAGCTCGTACGACTGCTCGGGCCTCATGCAGTGGGCCTACCGGCAGGCCGGCATCTCGCTGCCGCGCTCGAGCCAGCAGCAGAGCCAGACCGGCACGCCGGTCCCGCGCAGCCAGCTGCAGCCCGGCGACCTGGTGTTCTACTACACGCCGGTCTCGCACGTGGGCATGTACATCGGCAACGGGATGATGGTGCACGCGCCGACCACCGGCGACGTCGTCAAGATCTCGCCGCTGCAGAGCCAGTACGTGGGCGCCCGCCGGGTCGCCTGACCGGACGCTCTCGCTCCCACCGGGGCGGTGCCGCATTGCGCGGCGCCGCCCCGGTGTCGTTCACGGGGGCCCTTGACCGGAGGAGCAGACGATGTCGTTCGCGGGCGAGTTGGTGACCGAGACCTTCGCGTACGACGGCGGCCGCCAGGTCACGGTCTACGTCCCGGCGGATCGGCCCGAGGCGGTCGTGTTCGCCGGCGACGGCGAGCTGATCTCGCAGTGGGGCAGCGACCTCGAGGCCGCCGAGGTGCCGCCGACGATGATCGTCGGAGCCCATCGCCTGGCCGACGAGACCTCGCGGCTCCACGAGTACTCGCCGGGCTTCGATCCGGGGCGATTTGCGGCGCACGAGAGATTCTTCTGCGCGGATCTCGGCCGGTGGGTGCGATCGCGGTTCGGAGTCGCGTTGTCCGCCGAGCGCACTGCGGTATGCGGCGTCTCGGCGGGCGGAGAGCTGGCGCTGGCGATGGGACTTCGGCATCCGGACGTCTACGGCACGGTCTTGTGCGCCTCGCCCGGAGGGGGCTACCGACCGCCCGCTGACCTGCCGGGCTCGCTTCCGAGCACGTACCTCGTCGCCGGTACGCAAGAACCGTTCTTCCTGCAGAACGCGATCCGGTGGGCGGACGCGCTTCGCGCTGCCGGGGCCGACGTCGTCTTGACCGAGCGGGCCGGATCGCACGGGGATCGGTTCTGGCGGGAAGAGTTCCCGCTGATGGTCGCGTGGGCGTTCGCGAGCTGAAGAAGCCGGGCGGACTCCCGCTTCACCACGGCGGGCCTACGGAATCGCTCGTCGGTAGCCTGCGGGGGTGCTGAGGACCCTGCTCGTGACGAACGACTTCCCGCCGCGCCCCGGGGGTATCCAGAATTACCTCAATTCGCTGGCCACCCGGCTGCCCGCGGACGACCTCGTCGTTTACGCGCCCTCCTGGGAGCGCAGCAGCGGCTCGCACGTCGAGTTCGACGCGGCCGCTCCGTTCGAAGTCGTGCGGCATCCGACGTCGTTGATGCTGCCCACCCCCGACGTCCTGCGGCGTGCGAAGCAGATCATGCGTGCCCGCGACTGTGAGGCCGTCTGGTTCGGTGCGGCCGCTCCGCTCGCGCTGCTCGGGCATCCGCTGCGGCAGGCCGGTGCGCGCCGGATCGTCGCGTCCACGCACGGGCATGAGGTCGGCTGGTCGATGCTTCCTGGCTCCCGGCAAGCGCTGCGGCGCATCGGCGAGACGGTGGACGTCGTCACGTACGTCAGCAAGTACACGCGCAACCGGTTCGCTGCCGCGTTCGGGCGGCATGCTGGGCTCGAGATGCTGCCGAGCGGTGTCGACACCACGGTTTTCGCGCCGGACCCGGCTGGTCGCGAGGAAATCCGGGCTCGGCACGGGCTTGGCGATCGGCCGACCGTCGTGTGCGTTTCGCGGCTGGTTCCGCGCAAGGGCCAGGACATGCTGATCTCCGCGCTGCCCGCGATCCGTGAGCGCGTGCCTGGCGCGGCCTTACTGCTCGTCGGGGGCGGGCCGTATCGCAAGCGGCTCAACCAGCTGGCTGCCGCGCTGGGGGTGGCCGACGACGTGGTCTTCACCGGCTCGGTCCCGTGGGAGGAACTGCCCGCGCACTACAACGCGGGCGACGTCTTCGCGATGCCCGCCCGCACTCGGGGCAAGGGGCTCGACGTGGAAGGGCTCGGCATCGTCTACCTGGAGGCGTCCGCGACCGGGCTGCCGGTGGTCGCGGGCACGTCCGGCGGGGCGCCGGAGGCGGTGCTGGACGAGGTGACCGGGCACGTGGTCGACGGCCGCGACCCGGGCCAGCTCGCGGAGACTCTGGCGGCCCTGTTGTCCGACCCGGTCCGCGCCCGCAGGATGGGCGAGGCGGGCCGTTCGTGGGTCGCCGAGAGCTGGCGCTGGGACACGATGGCGCAGCGCCTCTCGACGCTCCTGGACGGCGATCCGGTGGCGGCGGTGCGCTGACCCGGGCTCAGGGTTCGTAGATAGCCGGATGGCGCGGGTCGTCCATGCGGACCACGACGTCCGCGAGGGCGCTCGGGTCGACTTCGTTTTCGTAGCGTTCGTAGGCGGGCAGCGCCCATTCGTCGGACACGCGGCGGCGCAGCGCACCCGGCGAAAGCCACAAATGCACCACGAAATCGAACGCCAATCCCGCGCCCAGCAAAAACTCTCCGTCGACCAGGACGACGCCTCGGTCCGGGACCGGGACGCGCGGCAATCTGGTCGCCCGGTCGCGTTCGGCGTCCCACAGCGCGGGCAGGACTTCGCCGCTCCCGTCGTCGGCGAGCGGGTCCAGGACTTCCCGGCGCAGACCGCCTAAATCGAGCCAATCGGTATACCGCGCGTCCGGATTCTGTTTCCCGTGCTCGAAACGGAGTGACGCTGGTCGCAAAAAACCGCGGGCGGGCACGTGCAGCGCGGCCCGGCCGAGCAGCTTCAGCGGGTCGGTCAACGCCTCCGCGAGCGGGCCGGTTCCGGCCGCTCCGTCGACGGCGACGGCGATTCGCCTGCGGTGGGTGAGCGCGTCGACGCGCTCGGTCAGCTCGGCGGCGAGGGCGTCGGGGGAGATGGGGCGGTAGCGCACGATCGCATGATCCCGCACCGGTTTCCGTCGGTCCCCGATGCCATGATGGCGGCATGGCCAACGAGGAGGGCAAGACCGGGCGGAGTGGTTGGGAGACAGCCGTTTCCCGCACGATGCCGTACCCGGGCAGCCGGGTGTGGGAGTTCCTGGTGGGGGACGGGGTGGAGATCTGGCTCGGCCCCGGCGTCGACCTGCCGCGCGAACGCGGGGCCGGCTACGAGACCGAACACGGCACGACCGGCGAAATCCGCAGCTATTCCGATGACCGGCTGCGGCTCACGTGGCGTCCGACGGACTGGGACCACGATTCCTTGCTGGAGCTCGAGGTCGCGGATCTCGGCAAACGCAGCACGCTGAAGATCCGCCAGGAACAGCTCGCGGACGTGGCGGAAAAGGCCGAGCAGCGGGCATATTGGAAACAAGTGGTCGAGCGCGTCGAGGCGGCATTGGCCGAACGCTGACCGAACTGCCCAGGGGGTTCCAGCAGTGAGCGTCGACGAACACACCGAGGAAATCCCTTACGCGGACGAGGAATTCTGGCAGCGCCCGCACGAATGGCTCGCCCAGCGGCGCGAATCCGGCGCGGTCTGCCCGATCACCGCCCGCCGCGGGATCCCGTCCTACCTGGTCGGCGGATACGAGCAGGCGCGCGAGCTGCTCAACGATCCCCGGATCAGCAAGGACAGCGCCGACGTGCACCGGGTGTACGCGGCGAAAATCGGCCAGGACGTCGAGGTGCCGGAGTTCGGCAACCTGCTCACCCGGCACATGCTCAACAGCGATCCGCCGGTCCACACCCGGCTGCGCAAGCTGGTGAACAAGGCGTTCACCGCGCGCACCGTCGCGCGGCTGCGGCCGCGGATCCAGGAGATCGCCGACACGCTGCTGGACGAGATGGCCCGGCACGAGCAGGTCGACCTGGTGCAGGCGTTCGCCGAGCCGTTGCCGATCACCGTCATCTGCGAACTGCTCGGCGTGCGCGTCGAGGACCGCGGCCAGTTCACCGCCTGGTCGCACCTGCTGCTGTCGTTCTCCGAGGACCACGAGGCACAGGCCGCGGCGGCGCGCGAAATGCACGACTACCTGCAGCAACTGGTCGAGAGCAAGCGCGCCGAACCGGCCGAAGACCTGTTGTCGGACCTCGTGCACGCCAGCGACGAAGGCGATTCGCTCGACGAGGACGAACTGATCTCGATGGCGTTCCTGCTGCTGGTCGCCGGGCACGAGACCACGGTCAACCTGATCGCCAACGCCACGTTCGCGTTGCTGCGCGCGCCGGACCAGGCGGAGAAACTGCGCGCCGACCCGAGCTTGCTGCCGGGTGCGGTCGAGGAGTTCCTCCGGTACGACGGGCCGATCAACTTCGCGACCCTGCGCTACACGGTCGACGAGATCGAGGCGGGCGGCGTCACCGTCCCGCGCGACGAGTTCGTGCAGATCTCGCTGCTGTCGGCCAACCGCGACCCGGAGAAGTTCCCCGACCCGGACACGCTCGACGTCACGCGCGCGCCCGGCGGGCATCTCGCGTTCGGGCACGGCATCCACTACTGCGTCGGCGCGCCGCTGGCCCGGCTGGAGGCGCAGATCGCGCTGGGCTCGCTGCTGGCGCGGTTCCCGGAGCTGAGCCTGGCCGTGCCCGCCGAGAACATCGTCTACCGGCCGAGTTCGCTGGTGCACGGCGTGCTGTCGCTGCCGGTGCGGCTGAACGGGGCGTAGCGGCGGTCACTGCGGAGCCGCCCGCCGCCCGGTTAGGGTCGGCGGGTGGAACCCAGTGCTGCCGACCTCCTCGCCCTCGACGCCGCGCACGTGTGGCATCCCTACGCGCCGATGCCGGGCCGCGTGCCGCCCCTGCTCGTGGAAGAGGCGAGCGGGGTGCGGCTGAAGCTCGCCGACGGACGGGAACTGGTCGACGGCATGTCGTCCTGGTGGGCGGCGGTGCACGGCTACCGGAACCCGGTGCTCGACGCGGCATTGGCCGAGCAGGCCGGGCGGATGAGCCACGTGATGTTCGGCGGGCTCACCCACGAACCGGCGATCACGCTCGCGAAGACGCTCGTCGACATGACCCCGGACGGGCTCGAGCACGTGTTCCTGTGCGATTCGGGCTCGGTTTCGGTCGAGGTCGCGGTGAAAATGTGCCTGCAGTACCAGCGTTCCCGCGGGCTGCCCGGCAAACACCGGCTGCTGACCTGGCGCGGCGGCTACCACGGCGACACGTTCACGCCGATGAGCGTCTGCGATCCCGACGGCGGCATGCATTCCCTGTGGCGCGGAGTGCTGCCGGAACAGGTTTTCGTGCCCGCGCCGCCGTCCGGGTTCGACGCGCCGGTCGATGAGTCCTATGTGGACGAACTGGCGAAGGCTCTCGAGCAGCACGCGGACGAACTGGCCGCGGTGATCGTGGAACCGGTGGTGCAGGGCGCGGGCGGCATGCGGTTTCACCATCCCGGTTACCTGCGCGCGCTGCGCGAGCTGACTCGGGAACACGACGTATTGCTGGTGTTCGACGAGATCGCGACCGGATTCGGCCGTACTGGAAGGCTTTTCGCGGCCGAGCACGCTGGCGTGACGCCCGACGTGCTGTGCGTCGGCAAGGCGCTGACCGGCGGCTACCTCACGATGGCCGCCGCGTTGTGCACGCCCGAAATCGCCGACGGCATCACGCGCGGCGAGCTTCCGGTGCTCGCGCATGGCCCGACGTTCATGGGGAATCCGCTGGCTTCCGCGGTCGCCAACGCGTCGCTCGGTTTGCTGGCCGAAGGGCAATGGCAGGCCGACGTCGAGCGGATCGAAACCGCGCTGCGCCAAGGACTCGAGCCGGCTCGGGAGCTGCCGCACGTCGTGGACGTGCGGGTGCTGGGCGCGATCGGCGTGCTGCAGCTGGACCACGAGGTGGACATGGGTGTCGCGACGGAAGTGGTGACCGCCGAAGGGGCGTGGCTGCGGCCGTTCCGGGATCTGATCTACGCAATGCCGCCGTACCTCAGCACGGACGCGGACCTGGCGGTGATCACGTCGGCGATGCGGGCCGCCGCGGCGAAGGCCTGAGGTTACTTCGGGTTTGGCGTAGCTTCCTGTAGTGGATCTTGCCGGGTCACGCAACCCGATCGTGGGTAATTCGATAAAGATCCACTCCATAGAGTGGTACATAGCGGACATTTCACAGGGATCCCGGTTTCCTGGTGATCATGAGACGACTTGCCGTGCTTCGCCACGACGTGCCCGCCTCGCTCGTGGTTTTCCTCGTCGCGGTCCCGCTTTCGCTCGGGATCGCCCTCGCGTCCGGCGCGCCGATCGTCGCCGGGCTGATCGCCGCCGTGGTGGGCGGCGTGGTCGCCGGCGCCCTCGGCGGCTCTCCGCTGCAGGTCAGCGGGCCCGCCGCCGGGCTGACCGTGCTGATGGCCGAGACGATCTCGACCTTCGGCTGGGCGGTCACCTGCCTGATCACCGTCCTCGCCGGGGCACTGCAGATCCTGTTCGGGCTGAGCCGGGTCGCGCGGGCGGCGCTGGCGATCTCGCCGGCGATCGTGCACGGGATGCTCGCCGGGATCGGTATCACGATCGTGCTCGGCCAACTGCACGTGCTGTTCGGCGGGAAGGCGCAGAGTTCGGCGCTGGAGAACATCGCCCAGCTGCCCGCGCAGATCGCCGCGCACCACGACGCCGCCGCCCTGATCGGCATCCTGACCCTCGCCATTCTGCTGGCCTGGCCCAAACTTCCCGCTGCGGTAAGGAAAATCCCCGGACCGCTGGCGGCCATCGCGGTCGCGACGGCGGTGTCCCTGGTCGCCGGGATGACGCTGCCGCGCGTCGAACTGTCCGGCGACCTGCTGCAGATCCGCTTCGCGCCGCAGCTGCCGGACGGCGGATGGGGTCAGATCGCGGTCGCGGTGATCACGATCGCGCTGATCGCCAGCGTCGAGAGCCTGCTGTCGGCGGTCGCGGTGGACAAACTGCAGAACGGTCCGCGCGCCAACCTGAACCGCGAGCTGATCGGTCAGGGCGCGGCGAACATGGTGTCCGGTTCGCTCGGCGGCCTGCCGGTGACCGGCGTGATCGTGCGCAGTTCCACCAACGTCGCGGCCGGGGCGCGTACGCGGGCGTCGGCGATCCTGCACGGCGTGTGGGTGCTGGTGTTCGTGGTCGCGCTCGCCGGGGTGCTGAAGTCCATTCCGCTGGCCGCGTTGGCCGGGCTGCTCGTGCACGTCGGCGCGAAGCTGGTGAACCCCGGTCATCTGCGGCAGGTGCTGCGCCACGGCGATCTGCCGCTCTACCTGGTGACCGTCGCCGGGGTGGTCGTGTTCGACCTGCTGACCGGCGTGCTCGCCGGGATCGTGCTGGCGGTCCTGCTGATGCTGCGCCGCACCGTGTGGTCGGGCGTGCACGCCGAACACCACGGCGGCGAATGGCGCGTGATTGTCCAAGGCGTGCTGACGTTCCTGTCCGTGCCGCGGCTGACGAAGGTGCTCGGCACGATCCCGGCGGGCTCGAAGGTGACGCTGGAGCTGGTCGCCGATTACCTCGACCACGCGGCGTTCGAGAGCCTTTCCGCCTGGCAGCAGGCGCACGAACGGACCGGCGGCACGGTGGTCGTCGACGAGATCGGGCATCCGTGGTTCGCGAAGGGCAAGGAAGGCCGTCCGACGCTCCGGCGCACCGCGGCGGCCGGTGCGATGCCCAGGTGGCTGGCGCCGTGGTCGGCTTGGCAGGCCGCGGACGTGCGGGTGCCCGGGCAGCGGACGCACCGGGGCGCGACCGAGTTCCAGCGCCGGGCCGCGCCGCTGCTCAAGGACGTCCTCAGCGGGCTCGCGCACGCGCAGGAGCCGCACACGCTGTTCATCACCTGCGGTGATTCGCGGATCGTGCCGAACCTGATCACCACGTCCGGTCCGGGCGACCTGTTCACCATCCGCAACATCGGCAACCTGGTGCCGCCCGGGCAGGCGGATCCGTCGACCAACGCGGCGATCGAATTCGCGGTCGGGGTGCTGGGAGTGCGGGAAATCGTGGTGTGCGGGCACTCCTCGTGCGGTGCGATGGGCGCGCTGGCCAGCGGTCCGCCCGCGGACACGGCGCTCGCGTCCTGGCTGGTGCACGCCGAACCGAGCCGGAAGCGGGCGGGCGCGGTGACCCTCGACGGGGAACGGCCGGAGCGCGAACCGGACCGGCTGGCGTTGCACAACGTCCTGCAGCAGCTGACGCATCTGCGGCAGTACCCGCTGGTGGCCGAGGCCGAAGCGCGCGGCGAGCTGGCGCTGACCGGGCTGTACTTCGACGTGGGCGAGGCGCAGGTGTACCTGGCCGATCCGGCGAAGGGCGAGTTCGTGGCCGCGGGAGCGCCCGCGGCGGCCCCGGCCGGCTGACCCGGGCCCTCGCGCGTGCCCCCGGGTGCGCGCGAGGGAGCCCGAGTGTTGACATCGGGGAGCACGGCAATATCTTGATGGCTCGTGACGACGCTCGTGATGACCGGAACCGGGACCGACGTCGGCAAAACGGTCGCCACCGCGGCGATCGCGGCGCTGGCCCTCGCGCAGGGACAACGCGTCGCGGTGCTGAAACCCGCGCAGACCGGCGTGCTCCCCGGCGAGGCGGGAGACCTCGCCGAGGTGGTGCGGCTGGCAGGCAAGGACCTGACGATCCGGGAGCTGCGGCGGTATCCGGATCCGTTGTCCCCGGAAGCCGCTTCCCGGCGCTCCGGGCTCCCGACTGTCGGGCCCGGGGAGATCGCCGCCGCGGCCAGCGACCTGGACGCGGCGCACGACCTGACCCTGGTCGAGGGCGCTGGCGGGCTGCTGGTCCGGTTCGACTCGCAGGGGAGCACACTGGCGGATGTCGCGTGGTCACTGGGAGCGCCGGTGGTTCTCGTCGCGCAAGCCGGGCTGGGGACGCTCAACACGACTGCGTTGACCGCCGAGGTGGCTACTCGGCGTGGGTTGAACGTCGTGGGCGTCATCATCGGGTCCTGGCCGGCGGATCCGGATCTGGCGGCCTTGGAGAATCTTCGGGATCTGCCGGTCGCTGGCGGCGCGCCCTTGCTGGGGGTTCTTCCGGCTGGGCTGGGCGCGGCGGACCGGGAGACCTTCGCCGAGCAGGCTCGGCAGGGGTTGTCGCCGTGGTTCGGCGGGGAGTTCGATCCCGAGGCGTTCACGGCTGCTGCTTCCGCCCAGAACTAGCGCCGCGCGGATTGAGCGATCTCATCGGTTCGCGGGCCGGGTGAAGGCGATTTCTTCGCGGACTCGGGGCAATCAGAAACGAGTCGCGGCGGTCGGACGCGAGGCAACCGGTTACCCTCAGTTCCGCACACGCGCAGGGAAGGGAGCCTCGGGTGGTCGATTCCGCGGGCAAGGCGGCGCATCGGTCTTCGGCACACCGGTCTTCGGCGGCGGCCGAGGGGTGGTCGGTGCCGGTGTTGTTTCCGCCGCAGCGGCCGCGGGTGGTGGTGAAGGCTGATCTGCTTCCCGCGGTGAGCGTTCTCTCGACTGCTGCGTTGCTGGGGATTCCGCTGGGGTGGTTGTGGTCTCTGCTGGCTCCGGCGGAGAAGGTGCGGGTGATCGGGATCAACGGTCAGCTGGCGCCCCTGGAGCTGGAGAGCTGGCATCGGTTCGACGATCTGGCTGTGTTCGGGTTTTTGGCGATGGCTGCTGGGTTGTTGATCGGGTTGGTGGTGTGGTTCCTGCGCGAGCGGCGGGGGCCCGTTGTTTTGGTGGCTGCTGCTGGCGGGGCGTTGGTCGCGGCTTGGCTGGGGACGCAGATGGGGCCCGCGTTCGCCAATTCGAAGTATTCGGTGGACGCGCCGCCTGCGTTGGGGGCGGTGATCGAGCAGGCGCCTCGGCTGGAGACTGGGTGGGTGGTGCTGGCTGCGCCGTTGGTGACGTGTTTGGTTTATGCGTTGATGACGGCGTGGAATGGGCGGGAGGATCTTGGGCGGCGGCTGGGATGACGTCGGCTCGTCGCCTGGCGGCGACATTGCGCTTCTAGGTGGGCCCACCACCCCTCAGCTTGATTGTGTGAGGTTCCCCCGGTGTGCCGGACACTCTGATCCTTGGCTTTGGCCTGGGGAAGGATGTTGTTGTGTCTGGTTCGTCGAGGTATCCGGATGAGTTCCGGCGGGATGCGGTCGCGTTGGCGCGGTCGGCGTCTCGTCCGTTGGCGCAGGTGGCTCGTGAGCTGGGGGTGAATCACGAGACGCTGCGGACGTGGGTGCGGGCCGCCGACCGCGCCGACCAGGCAGCGGCGTCGGGCGGGGACGCGGCCGAGCGTGAACTGCGCGCGTTGCGCAAGCGGGTGGCCGAATTGGAGAAGGAAAAGGAGATCCTGCGCAAAGCGGCCGCCTATTTCGCGCAGGAGATGGATCGTTGACCCGCAGCTACCGGTTCATCTCCGAACACCGCGACGCCTACGGCGTCGCCCGGCTGTGCCGTGTCCTCGAGATCCGCCGCCCGGGGTTCTACGAATGGCTCGCCGCCGCCCCGGCCCGCGAGCAGCGGGCGTGGGAAGAGGAGCGGCTGGCGTCTGAGATCGCGGGGATCCACGCCGCCCATCACGGCGCCTACGGCAGTCCGCGGGTCACCGCCGAGTTGCGGCGGCGCGGCGAAGCGGTCAACCACAAACGGGTCGAGCGGGTCATGCGCGAGCGCGGCATCGCGGGGATCACCCGCCGCCGGTCGCGGTCGCTGACCAGGCCGGACAAGACCGCCGCCGCGCCGGACCTGATCTGCCGCGACTTCACCGCCGGCGCCCCCGGCATCCGGCTGGTCGGGGACATCACCTACCTGCCCACCGACGAAGGCTGGCTCTACCTGGCGACCGTGCTCGACCTGCACACCCGCGAAATCGTCGGGCACGCCCTCGCCCCGCACATGCGCGCCGACCTCGTCTGCGACGCGATCACCCTCGCCGCGGACCGCGGCCTGGTCAACGCGGGCACGGTGTTCCACTCCGACCGCGGCACCCAATACGCCTCCACGGAATTCCGCGCCACGCTGGCCGCGCACGGGATCCGGGCCTCGATGGGCCGGACCGGGTCCTGCTACGACAACGCCGCCGCCGAATCCTTCTTCGCCACCCTCAAAACCGAAATCGGCACCCGCTCCTGGACCACCCGCAACCACGCACGCCAAGCCGTTTTCGCCTACCTCGCCTACTACAACCACCACCGCCTGCACTCCACCCTCGACTACCGCACACCCCACGAAACCCGTTTGAGTTATCGTCACCACCACGCCCACGCGGCATGAAACCCGGTGACCGGTACCCGGGGGAAACCTCAGTGCTGACGGTCGGTGGGTGCTTGTCAAGGCGGGAAAGATGCCTTGACAAGCACCCGCCGCCCGTGTTTTTGGCTTCGTATCGGGGTTGTGGGGGGTGTGGGTGCCTTTCTTCGTTGGGTGCGTCGGCTGCGGGTGGTACGCGGCTTGGGTGGTGGGTTGCGGAGGGGTTCGCGGGTGGCGGTTTAGCGCCCCAATGTGGCATTGGGTGCATGTGACGCACCGAATGCCGCATTGGGTGCATGTGACGCACCGAATGCCGCATTGGGGGCGGGGCGGGCCGTGAAGGGCTCCTTGAGGGAATCTAGGTCCGTGAAGGGGTCCTTCACGGCGCGCGGGAGGGCGTGAGGGGAACCCTGGGGGAATCAGGGTCAATGAGGGTGGCCCTCACGGCAGGCGCAACCCTGGGGGAGGCTAGTTCAGGTCTGCGGGTTTGGTGAAGGTCGCCAGTTCGGTCGGCGGCAGCGGTACGGCGCCCAGGGTTTCCAGGAAACCGGCTTCTCGGGTTAGCAGGCGGCAGGCGATGCGCAGGCGGCGCAGCGGGTGGGTTTCCTCCAGCAGCAGCTGCCGGTCTTCCAACGGGAGGAGGCAGTCGGCGGCTAGCTGGTAGGCGAGTTCGCCCAGGTCGGCGTCGTCGTGGGGTGGGCGCCAGTCGTCTGCGTGCCAGGCGGCTTCGCAGTATCGCTGGTGGGCGCCTCTCGCTACGTCGGCCAGTTGGCGGGCCGTTGACTCCGCGGTGGCGGGGACTGGGTCGTCGGGGAGCCAGTCGACCACGGCCATCAGGTACGGCGCGGACGCTCGGTGCAGTTCGCGCAGGCGGAAGCGGCGGGCGGCGCGGGTGACTACGTCGTAGCGGCCGTCGGGGAGGCGTTTCGCTTCGCGGAGGATCGTGCTGCAGCCCACGCTGTACACATGGTCCAAACCACTGACCTCGCGGACGAGCGGGGCGCGCAGGGCGACCACGCCGAACTCGTGTTCCGGGACGTTGCCCGTGACGAGGTCCGCGGTGAGCTGCCGGTAGCGCGGTTCGAAGATGTGCAGCGGCAGGTGCGTCCCGGGGAGCAGCACGGTCTGCAGCGGGAACAACGGCAGGGTCGCCGTTCCGCTGGGGCACTGCTCAGACTCGGTCACGGCGTCCACGGTACGGGCTGCGGAGCCCCGCCGCAGTTCGTGTTTACCGTCGCGGCGGGGGCTTCAGGACCGCGAAAGGGTCGGTGATGTGCATGTCTTTCGCGGCAAAGGAGAACAGCGCCGCAGGTCGTCCGCCGGTCCGGCCGGGGGCCGCGGTGTGGCCCGTGGGGACCAGCAAGCCACGCCGTTGGAGCACGCGTTGCAGGTTCGTCGCGGACACTTTGTAGCCGAGTGCGGCGGAGTACAGGCCCCGTAGCGCGGAGATGGTGAATTCCTCTGGGGCCAGCGCGAAACCGAGGTTGGTGTAGCTCAGTTTCGAGCGCAGGCGGTCGCGGGCGCGCAGGACGATCGCCTCGTGGTCGAAGGCGGTGCGGGGCAGGGCGTTCACGTCGTGCCACTCGGTGTCTTCGGGGACGGCCGGGTCGACGTCGGAGGGGACCAGCCCGAGAAACGCGGTGGCTACGACGCGGGGGCCGGGGACGCGGTCCGGGGCGCTGAACACGGCGAGCTGCTCGACGTGCTTCAGCTGGCGGACGTCCACCTTCTCCGCGAGCTGCCGCCGGATGGAGGTTTCGACGTCCTCGTCGGGGCGCAATCGGCCGCCGGGGAGCGACCAGCGGCCCAGGTGCGGATCGAGCGCTCGGCGCCACAGCAGCACGCGCAGTGTGTCCGAGCGCACTTGAAGGACTGCCGCCAGAACCTCGTGGGCGAGGGGGGCTCGGGTGTTAAGATGGCTTCGCACGGTTTTCGATTATAAGGCGAAAACCGGGATGGGGAGGAACCGGGGTCGATCCGGTTCCGAGGCCGGCGATTCTCGAGAGGGCCGAACACATGACCACCACGCTTGACCAGGATCTGACCCCTTACGGCGGGGTCGAGGCGGACGCCGACTGGGCCGCCCGCGTGCGGGAGCTCGCCCGCAAGCGCGACGCGGTGCTGCTCGCGCACAACTACCAGGTCCCGGAGATCCAGGACATCGCGGACTTCACCGGCGACTCTCTGGCGCTCAGCCGCATCGCGGCCAGCAGCGACGCGTCCACGATCGTCTTCTGCGGCGTGCACTTCATGGCCGAGACCGCGAAGATCCTGGCCCCGGAGAAGACGGTGCTGATCCCGGACGCGCGGGCAGGCTGCTCGCTCGCCGACTCCATCACCGGCGCTCAGCTGCGCGAATGGAAGGCCGAGCACCCGGGCGCGGTGGTCGTGTCGTACGTGAACACGACGGCCGAGGTCAAGGCCGAGACGGACATCTGCTGCACGTCGTCGAACGCGGTCGACGTGGTCGCTTCCATCCCGGCTGACCAGGAAGTTCTCTTCCTGCCGGACCAGTTCCTCGGCGCGCACGTCAAGCGCGTGACCGGGCGCGAGAACATGCACGTCTGGGCCGGCGAATGCCACGTGCACGCCGGCATCAACGGGGCCGAACTGGCCGCGCGCGCCGAGGAGAACCCGGACGCCGACCTGTTCATCCACCCCGAATGCGGCTGCGCGACCTCGGCGCTTTACCTGGCCGGAGAGGGCGCGGTGGCCCCGGAGCGGGTCAAGATCCTGTCCACCGGCGACATGGTGCACGCGGCGCGCGACACCAAGGCGACCTCGGTGCTCGTGGCCACCGAGATCGGCATGATCCACCAGCTGCGCAAGGCCGCGCCGGAGATCGACTTCCGCGCGGTGAACGACCGGGCGTCGTGCCGGTACATGAAGATGATCACCCCGGCCGCGCTGCTGCGGAGCCTCACCGAGGGCGCGGACGAGGTCCACGTCGACCCGGAGACGGCCTCGCGGGCCCGCGCCTCGGTGCAGCGGATGATCGAAATCGGGCAGCCTGGCGGTGGGGAATGAGCGGCCTAGTTAACGCCGATGAGGCGAAAACCTCACCAAATCCGCGGTGGGAGGCCCGGGCCGAAGTAGTCGTGATCGGCAGCGGGGTCGCCGGGTTGTCGGCGGCGCTGCGGGCCCGCGAACTCGGGCTGCACGTGCTGGTCGTGACTAAGGCGGCGGTCGCCGACGGCAACACCCGGTGGGCGCAGGGCGGCGTAGCCGTGGTGCTGGACGGCGAGCGCGACGAGGGCGACACGGTCGAGAAGCACACGGCGGACACGCTCACCGCCGGAGCCGGGCTCTGCGACGAGGACGCGGTGCGGTCGATCGTCGGCGGCGGTCCGGCGGCGGTCACGGAGTTGCGGCAGAACGGCGCGGTGTTCGACCACAGCGCCGGTGCACTGGCGCGGGCTCGCGAGGGCGGGCACAGCGCGTTCCGGGTCATCCACGCGGGCGGCGACGCGACCGGTGCGGAGGTCGAGCGCGCGCTCGTCGCGCAGGCCGGCGAACGGCGGATTCCGGTGCTGGAGCACCACATCGCGGCCGACGCGCTGCGCACGTCCGCGGGCGAGGTGGCCGGGGTGACGGTGCTCGACCGCAACGGCGTGCCCGGGGTGGTGCGCGCGTCCGCGGTGGTGCTGGCCAGCGGCGGGTACGGGCAGCTGTACCAGGCGACTTCCAATCCCGAGATCGCGACCGGCGACGGGCTGGCGCTCGCTTTGCGCGCCGGTGCGGCGGTGGCCGACATCGAGTTCGTGCAGTTCCACCCGACGGTGCTGTACACGCCGGGCGCGCGCGGGCGGTGTCCGCTCGTCACTGAGGCGGTGCGCGGCGAGGGTGCGACGCTCGTGGACGGAGCGGGCGCGTCGGTGATGGCCGGGGTGCATCCGCTCGGCGATCTGGCTCCGCGCGACGTCGTGGCGGCGGCGATCACCCGGCGGCAGGCGTTGGCTCCCGGCGGCATCGACGATCACGTTTTCCTTGACGCCACTGGCATTCCCGGGTTCGCGAAGCGGTTCCCGACGGTGCACGCGGCGTGTGCGGTGCTGGGGATCGACCCGGCGGTGGACGCGATTCCGGTGACCCCCGCGGCGCATTTCGCGTGCGGCGGTGTGGTGGCCACTGTGGACGGACGCTCGACGGTGCGCGGGCTGTACGCGGCGGGCGAGGTGGCTCGCACCGGGCTGCACGGGGCGAACCGGTTGGCGTCCAACAGTCTTCTCGAAGGGTTGGTCGTCGGGCAGCGGGCCGCGGAGGCGGTGGCTGCGGATCTGGCCGCTGGATTGCTGCCGGATCCTTCGCGCGGCCGGATCCCGGAACGGACCACCGCACCGGCGGCGGAACGCGATGTGCTGCAACGAGTGATGAGCCGGTACGCGGCGATCGGCCGGGACGCGGACGGGCTCGCCGCGGCGGCCTCGGCGCTCGACTTGTCGACAACGGACAGTCCGTTGTGGACGCACCGCGCGGTCGAGGACGCGGCGCTCACCGTGGCGGCGCAGGCGTTGCTCGCGGCGGCGGAGCGGCGGACGGAATCGCGGGGATGTCACGTGCGGACGGACTTCCCGGAGCGGGTCGAAGGGCTGCGGCGGAGCCAGCTGATCCGGCTGAGCCCGTCGGGACAGCCGGTGCTGGTCGAGGCGGCGTCGTTGGAAGGGGTGGCATGAGCGGGGAATTCTCGGAAGCAGTCGTGCGGGCACTGGTGGTGGACGGGCTGGACGTCGCCGATGTCCGGCGGGTCGTGACCACTGCGCTGGAAGAGGATTTGCGGTACGGGCCGGACGCGACGACGGCGTCCACGGTCCCGGCGGACGCCCGCGCGGTGGCGGAGCTGACGCCGCGCGTCGCCGGGGTCGTGGCCGGGATTCCGGTGGCGCTGGCGGTTTTCGACGAGGTGCTCGGCTCCGACTACGAGGTGGTCTCGATCCGCGAGGACGGTTCGCCCGCCGTCGCGGGGGAGCCGGTGCTCGTGCTGCGCGGTCCGGTGCGCGGGCTGCTGACCGCGGAGCGCACGGCGCTGAACCTGTTGTGCCTGCTGTCCGGAGTGGCGACGGCGACCGCGGCGTGGGTGGCCGCGATCGAGGGAACCGGTGCTGCGGTAAGGGATTCGCGCAAGACGATCCCGGGATTGCGGCTGCTGCAGAAGTACGCGGTGCGATGCGGCGGCGGCGTGAACCACCGGATGGGTCTCGGCGACGCGGTGCTGATCAAGGACAACCACGTGGTCGCCGCCGGTTCGGTCACTGCGGCGCTGGCGGCGGCCCGGGAACTCGCGCCGCAGCTGGCGTGCGAGGTCGAGGTGGACGATCTGGCCCAGCTGGACGAGGCGCTGGCCGCCGAGGCGGACGAGGTGTTGCTCGACAACTTCACGCCGGAGGACTGTGTGAAGGCGGTCGCGCGGCGGAATGAAGTGTCGCCGAAGACGCGGCTGGAGTCGTCCGGCGGGCTGACGCTCGACCGTGCGCGACCGTACGCCGAGTCCGGAGTGGACTACCTGTCCGTCGGCGGGCTCACGCATTCCTCGCCCGCTCTCGATCTCGGGATGGACCTGCGGTAACCCTGTCGCCGCGGCCCGCTCTCCACTAGAATCTCCTTGTCCGACAAGGGGAGGGGGCCGCGGTGCGGGGAATTGCCGCCGGAGCGGTGGCCGCGCTCGTGGCGCTCGGCCTGCCCGTCACGGCTGTCTCGGCCGGAGCGGCTTCGTGCGCGAATCCGTCCGGTCCGTACACCGGGGCGGTGTCCTGGGGGCAGCGCCTGGTCAACCCGCCGCGGCTGTGGGCGCTGACCAGGGGCGAGGGCCAGACCGTCGCGGTGATCGGCACCGGGGTCGACAAGCAGAACGCGCAATTCGGGCCCGGGCAGGTGCTCGGCGGCGCGGGCACCGCGGATTCCGATTGCGACGGCCGGGGCACGATCGCCGCGGGCATCGTCGGCGCGCAGCCGGCGAACGAGACCACCTTCACCGGTGTCGCACCCGGGGTGAAGCTGCTTCCCTTGCGCTACACCGAAAGCAACGGTTCGTCCTCGGACGGCGGCGGTGATCCGGGTGCGCTGGCGGGCGCGATCGACACGGCGGTCGACCGCGGCGCGGGAGTGATTCTCGTGGCGGTCCCGGCGGGTTCGGACAGCCCGGCGCTCGGTGCGGCGCTCGACCACGCGAAGTCGCGCGGGGCCGTGGTGATTTCGGCCGCGGCGGCGACTCAGCAAGGGGCGCATACTTACCCGACTGCGTCGAAGGGCGTCCTCGCGGTCGGTTCGACGGACGAATCCGGCGCGCCGGTGCAGTCCGAAGCCGGGGATTACCTCGGAATCGCCGCGCCTGGCGCGAATTTGGTGAGCACGTCGGCCGGCGGCGGAGGCGCGGTCGCGCATCGCTGGCCGATCACCGACCCGAGCCTCGCCGCGGCTTATGTCGCCGGGGTGGCGGCGCTGGTTCGTTCGGCGCATCCGGAGCTGAAGGGCGAGGAAGTGGTGAACCGGTTGATGCTCACCGCTTCCCGTCCGCCGTCCGGGGCGCACGATCCGCGGCGCGGTTGGGGAATGCTCGACGCTTACGCCGCGGTGTCTTCCACCTTGCCTGCCAACGCGCCGGGTCCGAGTGCGGCTGCGGTGCGGTCTGAATTGCCTGCGGTGGTTCCGGCCGCGGCTCAGGTTCGGCCGAGGTCTGATGTGGCGGCTGGAGTTGTTGCGGTGGGCGGGGTTGTGGTGGCTGCTGGGGCGGGGATTGGTGTCGCGGCGTTCCGGCGGGGGCGGCGTCGCGGGTGGCGGCCGTCGCGGTTTCGGGCGTCGTGAGCGGCGATCGCGGTTCTATTCGGGATCGACAGTCACCAGACGCGTCGAGCCGATGATCGCCACCCCGCGTCCGTCGCGGGCGATGTGTACGCTGAAATCCGCGCCGTCCCGGGAAAACCGCGCGATCACTTCCCGGTAAGTGCTGCGGTCGTAGGATTCCCAGCCCGCCTTTTCCAGCGTCGGCCGCACCGCTTCGGTCAGCACTCGCAGAGCGGCGGGGCTGTCCTCCAACCGAACCCCGTACTGCCAGCACACCAAATGCCCCGGCTGCGCGGGATCGCAGTCCAGCTCACCGTCCACTGTGGGCAGTGCGCGCGAGCCGAACGCGGCGGCGACGCTGTCGATGACGTTCGTCAGCTCAGCAGCCAAATCCTTCAACTCGCGCGTGATCACGGCAGCACCGCCGGAACTGGCACGGGCGCTTCGGTGACGTGGCCGCCGGTCAGCACGCCGTAGATGTTCTCCCACGAATCCGAACCCGGTTTGAGCACGCCGCTGTGCGAGGACAAGCCCCACTGCACGTTTCCGGCGGCGTCGCGGCCGGTGGTCAGATCAGTGACGCCAGGGAAGGTGTCCGGGTCGGCGCCGTGGCCGATGCCGGTCCATTCCAGTGCCCCGGCGTTGCCCTGGGCGAGGATGATCGGGTCCAGCGGGGCGGTCATCGAGTACCGCTGCACGCCGGCTTGGCTCGGCGGCAGGTCTGCTGGGCTCCATACGCCGTGTCCCATGCCCGCCGACTCTACGTGCAGCACCCGGTCCACTGGCAAGCCTTGCTGTTCAGCGAGCCCGACGGTGGCGCCGCCGTAGCTGTGGCCGATCGCGGTGATCGTGGCCGCGCCGCCGGTCCGGGAGTCGACCTGGCCGCGCAGTTCGTCGCCGAACGCCTTGAGGTTCGGGGCCATTGTCTGTGCGTAACTGGCTTCGGCGCCCTCGGTGGTCACGTTCTGCGGGAACACCCCGTCGGCCCAGACGACCATCGCGGTCCGGCCGCTCGGGTCGGCGGCGACGAGGCTGCGGCCGAGGTCGGCGTAGGACTGGAAGGTGTCCATCCGGGTGTGCACGCCGGGCACGAACAGCCCGACGTTGCGCGTGCCCGGCTGGATCGTGCCGACCAGTTCGGCGATCCGGCCGTTGCCGGACGGATCGAACCGCAGGATCTGGCGATGGTCGTCGATAATGCTTTGATACAACGCGATCCGCCGCTTCGAGCGGGCGACGGCGTCCGGATCGGACAGTCCGGCCAGCCGGGTCCGTTCGGCGGCGAGCGCGTCGGACACCTTCATCCGGTTGGCCGCGATGGTCCCGGCCCAGCCGTCGCTCGCGGCCGATTTCCCGGCTGCCGGCACCGGGTCTTCGGGCAGCAGCGCACGGTACATCGCCGCCACCTGCTCGTCGGCGCGCCGGTAGCCCGCGGACGAAGCCGTGAGGCCGTCGCGAAGGACCTGGGCGCGGACGACGCGCTGGTCGACGTCCGCGGCGAGTGCGCTGACCGTTTTCGCGAGCCCTGCGGCACATCCGGACGACGCGGACACCTGGCCGAAGGCCGTGGCGGGGATTCGTTCGCCCGCCACGGCCTGCTGCCCGGTCCGGAGCGCGCCGGCGCGAGTGTCCAATTCGGACGCCGCGGTGGCGAGTTTCGCCGGTGCGACCCGGTAGCCGTCGGTCACGGCTGGTCGGCCGGCTCTTCGCCGATGACCGAGGGCGCGACCGGAGCCTGCTGGCCCCACACGTTCTCGGTTTCGACGAGCCACGCCGGGATCCGGCGGCCGGAGCCCAGGTCACCGCCCGCTCCCATGCCGCCCATCGGCATCATGGGCATCATCGGCATGGCGCTCTTGGCCGCCGCGCCCGCCGCCCCGGCGGCGCCGCCCGCGAGTCCGCTGAGGACGTTCGACTGCGCGTTCCCGGCGAGCCCGGAGTGCGCGGCCGGAGCTTCCCCGGTGCCGCTGAGACCGCCGCCGGACGGAATGCCGCCGCCGTCGATCGACGGGGCTTCCCCGCCGCCGACCGGGATCCCGCCGCCGCCACCGCCCGCGGGGCCGGCCCCGCCGCCGAGCTTCGTGCCCGGAGGCGCGTCCTGCTCCTTGTCCTTGCCGTCCTTGTCTTTGTCCTTGCCCGAGGCCCACGGCGGAACCTTCGGCATGATCGACCCGAACCGGCCGAACGCCGCCGCGGAAGCGGCCGCGAGACCGGCAGTAAACATGTCGCCGAACAGCGGGCTGCCCGGATTCTGAGCCGGGTGTCCGGGCTGCGAAGAGCCGGGAACCTGCGTGCCGTCGGTGGGCAGCGGGTGCGAGTCGACCGGCGCGCCGACCGCGGTGCCGCCGTCCGGGGTGTTGCCGATCGCGCCGGCGCCGCCGGTCGAAGCGCCGCCGCCGGGGACCGGCTTGGGCGGCGGGGCGGCCGCGTTCGGCGAGACCGGGATCGCGTCCTCGGCGGTGTCGTAGTTCGTCGCGAGGTTGTTCATGACGACGATCGCCTTCGCGTGCGCGGAGCCGGCGGCGTTGGCGGCCTGTTGCTGCGCTTCGACGTTGGCGATCGCCTGCTGCCGCTGCTGCGTCGCGGCGACGATCGTGGCCGGCGGGGTGTCCGCCGGAAGCAGCGGCGGGTTGACCGCGAGCGCGACGTCGGCGGGCGAGACGTCCGGCACCGCGACCGGCGGCGGCATCTCGGCCTTCGCCTTGACCAGCGCGTCCGCGGCGTCCTCCAGCATGTCGCGCATGCCCTGCGCGGTGACCGCGACCTTGCGGATGCCGCCGACCAGGTCGGTCATCATGGTCCGGTACTGGTCGGCCGCGCCGCCGGTCCACGAGCTGGAGAAGTCGGTGAGCTGGTCCGACAGGTTCTCGGCCTGGTCGTAGAGCCCGCGCGAGGCCGAACTCCACTGTTCGGCCGCGGCGCGCGCGGTGGTCGGGTCGCCCGCCTGCAGCATCGCGTAGAGCTGCTGGTGGGTGTAGCCGGCGAAGGTGGTGCGAGGCCCGCTCATGCGTTCTTACCCCCTGAAGAATCAAGGCCCAGCAACGAAAAAAGCGGGTCGAGCAGACCGGTCTGCTGACCCGATTGGTGCAGATCGCCCGCGACCGACTGGTCGGCCTGGGCGTATCCGTCGGCGACGGTGGTGGTGACGTCCTGCGCGAACGCGATCGCCCCGCGGACCTGCTCGAGCAGGCCCTGCATCTCGGCGACCGCGGCGCGGTGGGCGTCGGCGAGCGAAGCGGCTTCCCCGAACTCCCCGAACAGCAGCGGATGCTCCCCGAGGGTGCGCAGGAAGTCGTTCGGCCGGGACATCGCGTGGATCTGGGTTTCCAGCTCCCGGACGAAGTCCGTCAGCGATTCCAGGTGGACGTAGTACGACTGGTCGGGCATCGGCCGGTGACCTCTCGTGCGGCAGGACGCGGGAAAGCCGGCCGTCCGGAGCGGGCGGGGGTGGTCCCGTCCCGGACGGCCGGCGTCGGGGCCGGATCAGGCGAACAGGCCCTGGTTGCGGTTCTCCAGCTGGTGCTGGAGATCGTGGGCGTCGCCGACCTTGGTGCCGAACTGCGCGATGATCGCGACGATGTCGGCGGTCGCCTGGCGGAGCCGGGTCTCGGACGCGCGCGCGGCTTCACCGGCGGAGCTGCCCGAGGCGTACCAGGTCTGGGTGATCGGCTGCAGGTTCTGGTGCAGCTGCTCCAGCTGGGAGGTCAGCGCCTTCGCCTTGGCGGCGAGCGACGCGGAGCTGTGCTGCAGGGCCCCGAAGCTGATTTCTACGACGTCAGCCATGGTGTCTTGTCCTCTCTCAGGGGTTGAGGCGAGGGATCACGTTGCCCTCGACGGTGTGGCTGACGCTCTGGAAGCTCTGGTGCACGTCGGAGTCGCCCGAGTTGTAGTTCGCGTGGCTGGCGTGCACGAGCTGCGACATGGTGTCGAGCTCCCGGACGGCGGCGCCCATCTTCTCCTGAAGCCTGCGCTGCAGGTCCCAGAAGGCGACCGCCTGGTCGCCCTTGTAGTTCCGCAGCGTCTCGGTCAGCTCGGACTCCAAGCTGGCCATGGTCGTCTTAGCGTTCGAAGCGGTTTCCTCGAAGCCCTGGACGGCGCGCGTCATGGCAGCGGAATCTGCCTGGAATCCCGGACTGGACATCTGACGGGCCACCTCCTTCCCTCTCGTGGAAAATCCCGGTGCGCGGCGGGCCGCGCGGTGTGAATGTCACGCTAGAAAAAGAGCGGGTGTGGTCAAACGGCACAACTGCCGGTCGCTTTGACGGCACTATTACCCACAGGTGGGGCGCTCCCTACCGGCAAGACGGGGGACGACGCCAGTGCTCGCGGCCCCGCGCGCGGCCAGGCTGACCCCCATGACTTCCTGGGGATCACGGCTGTTCCGGCTGCACCGCCCGCTCGGCGTGCTGGCCGGGGCGATGGCGGTGCTGCTGGTCGCGTGCGGGTTCGGGTTGCTCCTGGATGATCGCACGCTCGTCAACGCGCCGTTGTGGGCGAAACCGTTCAAATTCGCGGTTTCGGTGGCGTTGTACGCGCCGACGCTGGCGTGGTTGCTTTCGCTGGTGAAGCGCGGCCGCCGGGCCGGCTGGTGGATGGGCACGGCGTTCGCGGTCGGCATGGGCACGGACATGGCGTTGCTGGTGTGGCAGGTGCTGTTCCAGGACCGGCCGCTGCACTTCAACCACGCGACGCCGGCCGACGTCACGATCGGCAACATCCTGGCCACCGGCGCGTTCACCGCGTGGGGCGCGACCGCGGCGGTGGTCGTGCTGCTGTTGTTCCAGAAGCTGCCGGACCGCGCGCTGACGTCCGCGCTGCGGTGGGGAACCGCGCTCGCGGCAGGCGGAATGGGGTTGGCGCTCCTGATGTTCTCGGCCAGCCCGGCGCAGCAGCGGGTGCTGGACGGCGGTGGGAAACCGGCGATGATCGGCGGGCACACGATCGGTCTCGAGGACGGCGGGCCGGGGCTGCCGCTGCTGGGCTGGAGCACGGCCGGCGGGGACCTGCGGATCCCGCATTTCGTGGGGATCCACGCGATTCAGGCGTTGCCCCTGCTCGCTTTGGCGTTGGTCGCGTTGTCCCGGCGGTATCCGGTGTTGTCGCACGAACTGGTGCGGCGTCGGCTGGTGTGGACCGGGGCGGTCGGGTACGCGGGGGTCATCGCGATTACGGCGTGGCAGGCGATGCGCGGGCAGTCGATTGTGCGGCCGGACTTTTGGACACTGTCGGCGGCATTTGGGTTGGTCGCCGTGGTGGCGCTCGGCGGCTTGCTGTCGGTCCGGTCTCGCGCGGGTGTTCCCGATGAGCGGCATGCGCTGAGGGGATTCTGAGATCTCTCCGGTACGCCTTGGCGGGTTGGCCCGACGGGAGGACGGTGTGATGGCATTTCCTCAAGACCTGCTGGATTCGCTGCGGCGCGCGCCGGACGCGATCGCGTTCGAGCACGGGGACCGGCGGGTGCGCCGGGGCGAGGTGCTCGACCTGATCGGCCGGTTCACCGCGGGGCTGCGGGCGGCCGGGATCCGGCCGGGAGACGGCGTCGGGCTCGCGACCGGGGTGACGCCGGAGGGCTGGGCCGCCCAGATCGCGGTGCAGACGCTGGGGGCCCGTGCGGTGGGGGTGCGGGCCGGGTTGCCCGCGGCGCATCTCGACGCGGTGCTGGACGGGGTGGCCGCGGTGGTGACCGACGCCGAACTCCCGGAGTTGGCGGGAGTGCGGACGCTTCCGCTCGGGCCGGAACTCCTTGCCGCGTATGAGGAACCGGTGCCGTGCGGGGAACCGTCGGACGTTGGCTGGGTGGTGTTCACCAGCGGGAGCACGGGGGTGCCCAAGGGGGTCGCGTACCGGTTCGACGCGTTGGGGGAGTTCGGGCTCGAGCAGCGGGCCGGGGATTCGGCGACGGACTATCGCCGGTTTCTGCTGTTCGGGACTTTGAGCAGCGCGGTGATGGTGTTGCATTTGCAGGCTTGTTTGCTCGCTGGCGGTACCGCGGTGATTCCGGAGGGATTGCCGGACTTTCCCTGGATTCTGCCGCGGTTGGACATCACGGCGGCGCTGGTGACGGTTCCCCGGTTGTACCGGATGCTGGATGTGCTGCGGGAGGAGGAAATCGATCTTTCCGGGCTGCGAATGCTGACTGTCGCCGGGTCTCCGGTGGAACCCGGGTTGCTGGCTGAGGGATTCGAGCGAATCGGATCCGCGTTGCGGCAAGGATACGGGCAGACCGAGACCGGGAAATTGACGGTGCTGGACACGGCGGACGTGGCTGCGCATCCGGAGGCGATCGCTTCGGTCGGATTGCCGGTCGAAGGGGTTTCGCTGGAGGTGCGGGATGCTTCGGGCCGTGCGGTTCCCGCTGGGACGACGGGGGAGGTTTTCGCCCGTACCGCAAGGGCTTTCGCGGGCTACTGGCGCGATCCTTCGCTGAGCGGGACGGTGCTGGCCGACGGCTGGGTCCGCACGCAGGACATCGGGCGTCTCGACGAGAACGGTTTTCTGTATTTGACCGGTCGCGCCCGGGATGTGGTGATCGTGAACGCGGTGATTCATTACACCGGGCCGATCGAGCGGGCGCTCGCCGCGCATTCGGCCGTGGATCAGGCGTATGTCGTCGCGGTTCCGGACGAACGGACCGGGGAAGCGGCGCACGCGTTCGTGGTCGCCGCGCCGGGGCGCACTCCGGATCCGGGGGAATTGCGGGCGGCGGTGGCCGCGGAATTGGGGGAGGCCGCGGTTCCGGCTTCGTTCACGGTGCTGGACGAGGTTCCGGTCGCGGAGTCGGGAAAACCGGACAAGGCCGCGCTGCGCGCCCTCGCCCGGTGACCGCCGCGGGGTTCCGGCCTGCCGCGCACGGGGGCGGCAGGCCGGAACGCGCGGATCAGACGCCCGCGGTCTGCTTGATCCAGTCGCGGCTGTTGGCGACGCTGGCGTAGTTCTGGGTGCCGTGTTCGTCGCTGCCGGAGTTCTCGCCGGTGGAGCAGACGCCGACCTGGACGCCGTCGGCCAGCTGCGGGCCGCCGGAGTCGCCGTGCCACGACGAGCCGGTGACGCCCTTGCTCGCGATCGCCTTGCCGTTGAAGGCGTCCGTGCTCTCGCCGGTCACCTGGACGTCCGCGGTCTTGAGCGTGTCCGAGGGCGGGCTCTGGTCCTTGGTGCGGCCCCAGCCGTAAATCTGGTTGGTGGCACCGTTTTCCGGGTCCTTGTCGGCCAGCTTCATGAACGTGGTGTCCACAGCGGACTTGAGGTGCAGCAGTGCGATGTCGCCGTTGGGCGAGGCCTTCTGCTCGTCGACCGCGGCTTCGGTGCCCTGGCCCAGCGCGACGTCGCCGACCTTGACGTGCATGCCGCCCTTGTTCAGGCAGTGCTGCGCGGTGAGCACCCACTGCGAGGCGATGATCGTGCCGGAGCATTCGAAGCCGCCGTAGTCGGTGACGTCGTCCCAGAACACCTGGGCGCCCCACGGGGCCGACTTCACGGTGTCGCCGCCGATGATGTGCGTGTCGGCACTCGCCGGGACGACCGCCCCGACCCCGAACGCCATCGCAGCCCCGGCGACCACGGCCGCCGCTTTCGCGTAACGCATGGAAAATCCCTCCGCCTCGGTGGTGATTTCCCGACCGTAGGCGGCAAGTGGAAATCTGGTAACCTACGGAAGTCGGTCTTCGATCCACGTTTCGCGGAGCGTGCCGTCGGGGTCCAGCCGCCGGTGGAGGACATCGGCTTGCTCCGGACGGGTGAGCACCGCGACGGCGGCTTCCTGCTTCCGGTGCAGGGCGTGCACGGCGACGCGAAGCTTGCGGATCCGGCCGCGGGTGCGGAGCCGAGCTCGCCACGGGTGCCAGAGGACGGCGAGCAGGAGGCCGGTGGTTTCGTCCGGTAGTCCTGGGCGGCTTGGGCCAGTTGACCGGAGTCGGCGATTCCGCCGAGTTGACGGTCCACGGTGGTCACTACTGCGCTTTCCAGGACGCGTTCGTGCGCGCCGGCGGCGAAATCGGCTACCCGGCGGGGGATTCCGGCGACCAGCACGGCGGTGAGCAGTTCGGAGAGGGCGTCGCGGAGGGCGCGGTGGGCGTCTGTCCCGTCTTCGAGGACGGCGACGATGCCGAGCGCGTCGGCGAGGTTTTTCCGGCTGGTCAAGGTATTCGGGGGCAAACCGATCCGGATTTCGCGCACACCGCCGGAGATTGCGCGGGCCGCTTCGAGTCGCCGGTAGACCTCGGCGCGAAGCTGGCGGCGGTCTTGGATCTTGGTGAGGTAGTTCGTCAGTGCGGCGCCGACGACGCCTCCGCCGGTGGGGTAGGCCAGTTATCCCGTGCTTGGGCTTTCGTGACGTCGTGAGGGGAACCCTGAAGGAATCAGAATTCCTATGCGATCCTCAAGGACGGTAGCCTCGTGGTCGTGCCGCATACCCTTCAGACGCAAGAGATCTCGCAGGCTGTTCGCAGCATGCGTTCGCCAGGCGAGGACGACTCGATCCGGCCGATGGGCATTCAGTTCTGATGTGGCCCGGGATGGAGCCGTTGGCCGGGTTGTCCTGGCAGGAGCGGTTCGAGTGGTGGATCGGCGGGGGACGGCTGCCCGACGGGACCCATCCGCGCGGGTGGAACTCCCTGCTGGGGATGCTGGTTCCCAGCCTGGCGTCGGCGCTCAGGTCCGGCGAACCGGCGCTGTCGACGGCGGAGAAGGAGCGGTATCTGCGTGCGGTGGGCGACCTGTATTCGTACCTGGAGGACCATGATCTGATCGAAGCGGACGACCTGCTCAACCGGCGGCTGCAGCTGGCGCTGATGATCGGCGAGTCCGGGATTTCGCTGCCGGGCAGCGGGTGCGAGCCCGACGACGCGATCCAGCGGGTCATCGCCATCCTGACGCCGGAGCGGATCGATGAGTCGGTGCGGCTGAGTCCGGGGTGGAAGACGTTGTCCACCCCGGAGATCGCTCGGCTGCACCGGGTCCGGCAGCTCGTCCGGGTCGCGGTGGGGCTGCGGGACCATCTCTCCGATCCGGAGGTCAGTGCCCTGGTGTCGCGCTGGGAACCGCTGGATCAGGTACTGCCGTGAACGGGGAGCGCGAGACTGTCCTTGCCGGGCCGCGGCGCTTTGCCGACGAATGGCTTGCTGCGGGCGGGAAATCGGTCGTTCCGATCATCGCTCCGTCCGGGTTGGACGATGCGGTGCTCGATCGGTTGCGCGCGGGAGCGCGGTCGGCCGGTGCGGACGAGGTGTTGCGCTGCGCGCTCGAACCGGGGTCGGTTCCGGTGCGGCTGACGGTGGATTCCGCGCTGGCGCCGGAGGAACTGCCGGTGCTGTTCGTCCTGCCGGATCTTTCCGGGGCGCTTCTCGCGAGTGGCGAGGGATACGTGCTGGCGGCGGGCGCTCGGGAGTTCCTCCTCGGAGTCACGCTCGCGGGGGTCGACTACGCCCGGGACGCGTTCGAGGAGGAAGCTCAGCGGTGGGCTGGGCAGTATCCCGGCTTGCCTGCCGTGGCGGCGGAGTACTCGCCGGTGGTGCGCGCGTGGGCCACGCGGAGCGAAGTGCCCGCTGATTCCTTCGTGGCGCGGCAGCTGGCGGTGATGGAGTCGTTCGTCCGCGGGGAGGTGTCCGGGCCGGAGTTCGCGAAGGCGTGGGGCACCGCTTGGCGGTTGTCCATCGAAGGAGGGGAACGGGTGCGACCGCCGTTCGCGCGGGTGTTGCACGAGGTTTTCTATCTGCTGGAGGACTATCCGATCGACCCGGCGCTGCGAGAGCCGGGCGACCCGACGGACGAGGAACTGGTCGCCGGGGCGCGCGAGGCGCTGCTGCGGCTGGCTTCGTGACCAGGTGGGGGAGGGGAGTTCGATGGGGGTGACCTCTGCGGCGGTGCCGTGGCCCGGCGAGGCTGTTCTTGCCGGGCCGCGGCGCTTTGCCGACGAATGGCTTGCTGTGGAAGGGAAATCGGTCGTTCCGATTGTCGCTCAGTCCGGAGTGGACAGTGTGGTTCTGGACCGCTTGCGCATGGGGGCACAATCCGTCGGCGCGAGTGAGCTGCTGCGCTGCGGTCTTGAGCCGGGCACGGCGGTGGAGCGGTTGGCCGTGCCATCGAGGCTGACCGGTGGTGCCTCGGTGCTGTTCGTCGTCCCCGACTTGTCCGGGGCGGTACTCGCCAGCGGCGGAGGATACGTGCTGGTGGCGGGGGCCCGGTCGTTCCTCTCTGGTGCCGTGCCCGGAGGCGTCGACGCTGCTCGGGCTCGCTTCGGGCGGACGGCGCGGCGGTTGGTGGCGCGGTACCCCGAGTTGCCCGGCGTCGCGGCGGAGTACCCGTCGGTGGATCATGCGTGGGCCAAGCCGGGTGATGTACGTGCTGATTCCTTCGTGGCGCGGCAGCTGGCGGCGATGGAATCGTTCGTCCGCGGGGAGTTGCCGGGGCCGGAGTTCGCGAGGACGTGGTTCGCGGCGTGGCGGATGTCCCAGGAACGAGGGGAACGGCTGCGGGCGCCACTCGATCGGGTCTTGAATCACCTCTTCTTCGTGCTGGAGGACTATCCGATCGATCCGACCCTGCGTGACCCTGGCGACGTCACGGACGCGGAGTTGCTCGCTGAAGTGCAGGCGGCATTGCGAGAGCTGGCGCCCGATGGCGTATGAGATCCAGCTGTACTGCCGGACCGGCGGGCTCGACGCTGCTGCCGGGTTCGAAGCGTTGACAGCGGGGCTGCCGGTCGAGGATCGGTGCAGCGGCGAAGGCTGGGTGTCCGCGGAGGCGGGCTGCCGGATCGAGTTCTCGGCAGGCACGCCGTTGGTCGCGGCGATGATCGCGGAGGCGGCGCCGGACGACCCGTCGGGCCGGGTCGGCGCGGCTGACGCGCTGGTGACGCTCACGGTGATCGGTGACGACGAATGGCCGACGGTAACGGCGGTGTGGCGGGCGGCGAAGTCTTTGTGGGACGTGGTTCCGTACGACGACGGCTCCGGCTTCGCGGTGGACCTCGACGAACTGTGACTGTGGGGGCCGGATGAGTTATATCTTCGCTGTCGGCGACGAGGTCGTTTGGAGTCCGTCGCTTCGGGTCGGCCAGTTGTCCGTGAACTCGCCGTGTTCGTCCGGACGATGCTCTACGGCTCAGCGCCGTCGCATCGCGTGCTGATGGCGGCTGTGCGCTCCCATGCCTGCGCCAGAGCCTGAGCGGCCCGTCAGCTTCTGGGATTTCCACCGGATCTCGGACATCTTCTCCTGGCCCACGCGCCGGAAGTCGCTCCCCGTGGAACGGCCGGACATCCCGTGGCAGTCGATCAAGGTCATGGCGGAATGGAGCGCCGACCCGCTGTGGGTCTTCGATCCGTACGCCCACGACGTGACCACCCCCGTCGACCCCGCGTCGCCGGAGCTGGGGCTGAGCGCGGAGCTGGCTCGCGACCTGTCCGCCTGGAAGGACGAATGGGAAGCCACGATGAACCACGACGACCCGGCTTCCTCCGCGTTCTCCTCGGCGGAAGCCGAGCGCAGCTTCGACGAGCGCGGCTGGGAACTCGCCCGGCGGGTTCGGCGGGAAGTGCCCGCGGACTGGGACGTTTCCTACTCGAGCCATCTGTCGAGCCGAGAGATCTTCCTCGACTGAGCCTCCCCTCAGTCCTCCACCGGCTTGGTCCACGCCACCTGCACCAGCTCAGTTCCGTGCCGACGCGACACCAGCGTTCCCCGGCCCGCGGGCTGCGGCGAAGGTTTCACATCGCCCAGCAGCGCGCCTTCTTCCTTGCCGCCGGACATGACCAGGCCTGGCGAGCCCAGTTCCCGCACTCGCTGGATTACCGCCTCGTACAGACCGCGTCCGGCGCCGCCGGAGGAGCGGGCCAGGATGAGGTGCAGGCCGATGTCCCTTGCTTGCGGGAGGAATTCCAGCAAGGGCAGCACGGGGTTCCGGCCCGCGGTGGCGACCAGTTCGTAGTCGTCGATGACCACGTACAGGTCTGGGCCGCGCCACCACGAGCGGTTGCGTAGCTGGTCGGGTGTGACGTCCGGGCCGGGGAGGCGGTTGCGCATCGCGGTCGCGCATTGGTTGACCAGGTCGGTCAGCGTGTTCTCGGCACCGGCATAGCCGAGCAGGTGCGGTTGGTCTACCACGCCTAGCAGGCCGCGGCGGTAGTCGCCGACCAGGATCAACGCCTCGTCGGGGGTGTTCGTCTGGCAGATGCCGGTGACGAGCGCGCGCAGCAGCGAGCTCTTGCCCGATTCGACGTCGCCGAAGGCCAGGAAGTGCGGGTCCGTCCGGAAGTCCAGGTGGACGGGGCGCAGGGTGGATTCCGCCAATCCCAACGTGATCCGGCCGGACGGGGCTGCGGGCAAGGAGTCCAGCGGGACTTCCGGCGGGAGGAGGCGAACTTGAGGGGCGCGGGGGCCGGTCCAAGCCGCGGAGACTCGGCGGACCAGGTCCAGGCCGCCGGCGCCGACGGTTTCCGGGCGTTGGTCGGAGTCGATGCGCGGGAGGGCTGCGAGGAAGTGCAGTTTGTCCGCGGTCAGGCCGCGGCCGGGGCGGTCGGCGGGGACGTTTTGTGCGATCTTGCGGTCGATCGACGAATCCGCCGGGTCGCCTAGGCGCAGTTCGAAGCGGGTGCTGATGGCGTCACGCAGCTGCGCACGGGCGCCGATCCACTGGTTCAGCGAGACCAGCACGTGGATGCCGAAACCGAGACCCCGTTGGGCGAGCGCGGTGATTTGTTCTTCCAGGCGTTCGTATTCGGACCGGATGGTGGTCCAGTTGTCCACGAACAGGAAGACGTCGCCGAACTCGCGGTCGTCGCTGCTTTCGGTGAACTCGCCGCGGCGGCTGCGGAAGGCGGCCATCGACTCGATGCCATGCGCGGCGAAGAATTCTTCCCGCTGTTCCAGCAAAGTGACCAGTTCCGCGACGACCCGGCGGCAGCGTTGCGGGTCGCGGCGGGTGGCGTAGCCCGAGACGTGCGGGAGGCCGGCGATCGGGGCCAGTGCGCCGCCGCCCATGTCCAGGATGAAGAATTGCACCTCGGCGGGGGTGTGGGTGAGCGCGAGCATCGCCGCGATGTCCTTCATCAATGTCGACTTGCCGCTTTGCGGTGCGCCGACGATGACCGCGTTGCCCGCGGCGCCGGAGAAATCCGCCCACAGCATGTCGCGGCGCTGTTCGAAAGGCTTGTCCACCAACGCGACGGGAATGGTCAGCTTGCCGTTGCCGCCCCAGCCGAGCGGGCACAGACCGCGGCGCGGGTCTTCGCCGATGGGCGGCAGCAGCTGGTCCAAAGTGGGCGGTTCGGCCAGCGGCGGCAGCCAGATCTGGTGTGCGGCCGGGCCGCGTCCCTCCAAACGGGACAGCATCGCGCCGATGATGGTCTCGCCGGTGCCCTTCTCCGGAGCCTCGGCGGCGGGTTGTTCGGCGACCGGGACCTCAACCGGGCCCAGGGTGAAGGGCAGCACACCGAGTTGTTGCCCGTCCGAGCGCACGATCCGGCTGCGCGGCGGGAGTTCGCCGGAGACGTAAGCGGCTTTGAGCCGGATCAGGGTGTCGTTGTCGGACTTCAGATAAGCCGATCCGGGCACCGGCGGCAGTTGGTAGGCGTCCGCGACACCCAGCACCGCACGGCTTTCCGCGGCGGAGAACGTGCGCAGGCCGATCCGGTACGACAGGTGCGAGTCGAGCCCGCGAAGGCGGCCTTCCTCCAGTCGTTGAGAAGCGAGCAGCAGGTGGATTCCGAGGGAACGGCCGAGTCGTCCGATCGCGACGAACAGGTCGATGAACTCCGGCCGTGACGAAAGCAGCTCGGAGAACTCGTCGATGATCACCAGCAGCGACGGCAACGGTTGCAGCGGCGTACCGTCCGCGCGCGCCTTCTCGTAATCGCGCACCGACGCGTAGTTCCCGGCCGCGTGCAGAAGTTCCTGACGTCGCAGCAGTTCGCCGTTCAGCGCGTCCGCCATGCGGTCGACGAGCGCGAGGTCGTCGGACAGGTTCGTGATCACCGCGCAGGTGTGCGGCAGGTTGGTCATGCCCGCGAACGTCGCGCCGCCCTTGAAGTCGATCAGCGCGAGGTTCAGCTTCTCCGAAGAATGCGTGACGGCCAGCGCGGTGACCAGCGTGCGCAGCAGTTCGCTCTTGCCGGACCCGGTCGCGCCGATCACCAGCCCGTGCGGGCCCATGCCGCCCTCGGCGGATTCCTTGAGGTCCAGGTCGACCGGGCGGCCGTCGGGGTTGACGCCCAGCGGGATCCGCAGCCGGTCGCGTGCCGGGCGCGGGGCCCAGGTGACAGTCGGGTCGGTGTCGCGCGGGTCGCCGATGCCGAGCAGCCCGGCGAGCCCGAACGTCGAGGACATCGGCTGTTCGCTGACCACCGCGCCGCCTTGGTGCAGCGGCGTCAGCATCCGGGCCAGCGCTTCGGCCGCGCCGTGGTCGAGCCGGTCCGGCATGCCGAGGAACCCGAGCCGCGCTTCGGTGCCGTCGAGCACCACCATGCCGAGCTGATCCGGTGCGACGTGCAGGCTCAGCAACCGGTCGGTCGACGTCGCGCGCGGCTGGTCGCCGCCGATCTCCAGCACCGTGACGCCCAGCCGGCCTTCTTCGGCCAGCAGCCGCGGTTCGCCGTGGGAGTCTCCGCCGTCGACGACGAGCACGATGTGCGGCAGGTCCGCAGCGGCGCCACGGCGCGAGAACGCTGGGCGGTCGCCGAGGTCCGGGCCGAGCAGGCGAGCCAGTTCCGCCGCGCTGTCGGCGAACAACCGTCGCGGGCCGGTCGCGTCGGACAGCACCGGCGCGGTGGCGTGCGGCAGCCACTTCGCCCATTCCCAGTCGTGCGAACGGTCCGGAGCAACGCAGAACGCGACGCGCAGATCGGTCGGGGAATGGAAAGTCACCAGTTGCGCCAGCACCGCGCGGGTCATCCCGAGCACCTCGAACCGGCGTCCGGACAGTGTCGCGGCCGCGTACGAGCGCAGTGAGATCGAAACCGGCAGGCCCTCGACGGTCGAGAAGGTCTGGATGAAGTGCTTGAGGTTGGTGGACGAAACCGGGTCCAGCTCTTCCAGCGGCGCGATCTGCGGCGCGCGCAACGGCGTCGCGAGCGGCTGCGGGCCGGTGGCCGCGCGCACCATCGCGAACGAGCGGTCGCCGCGGCGGCGGTCCCAGTGCTGGTCGGTTTCGACGTACGCCCACAGGTCGGCCGGATCCGGCTGCTGCGCGATCAGCGTGGCGCGCTGCGAGTCGGCGACCGCGCGCACGCGCGTGCGCAGACCGGCGAGATACCGCTGGTAGTCGCGGCGCTCCTCGTTGATCTGCGCCTTCTTCGCCATGCCGCCGCGGCCGAGCGACATCACGATCATGCCGCCCATCGCGGTGACGAACAGCGCGCCGAAGATCCACGTCATCACCCCGCCGTCGCGTCCGATGTAGACGAACGACATCGCGCCCATGCCGAGCATCATCGGCAGGAACATCATGAGCTGCATCACGCCGCCGGAGCCGCTCTTGGGCAGCATCGGCGGGGACTGCAGCATGATCTCCCCAGGCTGCTCGCCGAGCAGGCCGAGGCGGTCGCGGGGGGCACTCATGCCCCGTATTTTGGCCGTCCGCTGTCCGGTCGCGGTGGGTACTTTTGCCGTCCGCTCGCCCGGCGGCGCGAACTTACGCTCTGCGCTGACGCCCCGCACCGGTGCGTCGATCGCGGGAGAGCGGGAGGGAGAGCCATGGGCACGACCGGCGAGTACCGGGCCGAGCCGGAGGCCATGCGCTCCACCGTCGGCAACGTGGGCGCCGTCATCGCCCACGGCATCAACGCCGTCGCGGACCTGGAAAAACTCGTCCTGCAGCCGACGACGTTCGCCAGTTTCGGCAGCGTCGTCGCGGCGGCGAACGAGGCGCTGCACTCGCAGCAGGTGACCGCGGTGCGCTCGCTGCTGCAATTGCTGCAGGAGATCAACGGCCTGGTCAAGCACAGCGCGGACGCTTACCAAAGCGCCGACGAAGCAGTATCCGACGGCTACGGCGGCGGCCATGCACAGTCTTCTTCGCCGTCGTTGACGTCAATCTGGGGAACACCGCACGCCGCACACCTGGCCGAGGCAGCGATCACCGACAGCGCCGGTGCGCACGGCGAACCGTCGTCGGTCGGCAACGTCCTGCGGTACCTCGGCGACGCGGACCTCGGCAGGCTCGCCGAGCATCCGCTCACCGACGCCCGGTTCCACGGCGTCGCGGACTTCAACGACTGGCTCGCCGGCGACGCCGACAACCAGGCGCGCGTCGGCCTGATCGAGGTCTATTCGGGCACCGCGCGCACCTTCGGCGACGTGCCCGGCGGCGTGCACAGCGGCGATGTCGTCGTGGTGGAACCGCTTCTGCTCGCCGACCAGCATCCGGTGATCGGCGTCGCCGGGGACGGCGGCGCTCTCTACAACCACGGCCCTGTCGATCCGGGCCTCGGCGGACTGGCCAAGGTCAGCGTGTACCGGCCCGCCTCCGTCTGACCCCGAACCCCGACCAAGTGAGGTCCGATGCTCTTCCCGAACTCCAGCGCGATGGACGCCACCGCTTCCGGCGGCGGCCCGATCACCGTGCTGCCGCAGATCGTCACCGGCCAGCCGGAGCAGATCGCGAAGCACGTCCTCGACCTGCTGCACAAGGCCGCCGAGCTGACCTCGCTCTATACCGAGCTCAGCAAGGCGGCCGACCAGCTCGGCAAGGTCTGGTCCGGCGGGGCGTCGGAATCGGCGCTGCAGAAGATCTCCCATTCGCTCGACCAGCTCACCAAGATCATCAACGTGATCGAGAAGGGCGCTGAACTGCTCGGCGTTTCCGGCACGCTGGTGAAGACGGCGCAGGAGGCGTACCGGTCGGTGGTCGCGGCGGTGAACCCGACCGTCGCGTCGCTCATGTCGAACTGGTGGACCTACGGGGCCGCGGTCGCGCTTTCCACTGCTACCAGCGCGACGCTGCGCGGATTCATCACCGCGGTCGGCGGGTTGCTGAAGGCCCTCGGCGCGGGCGACCTCGCGAACCAGATCACCCAGGTCGCGACGATCATCGGCGACCTCGAAAAGCTGTTCCACCACGGTTCTTCCGACGGAGGAGGTGCGGCGGGCAACGCGGCGGTCTCCGGCACGCCGGTCACCGCGCCGCAGATGCCCGCGCCGGTTGCGAGCGCGTCCGGGCAGGCGGCCATCGGCGGCAGCGGCGGGGGAGTGCCCGGCGGCAACCCGTCGTTCACGAACTACACGCCGCCCGCGTTGGCCAACGGCGGCTGGCCGACTGGCAGCGGTACTGGTGGCTGGCCCGCTGGCGGCGGTGCGGGTGTGGGGGCCAATGCGGGGAACAGCTGGATTCCGGTGGACCACCCGGCTCCAGCCCCGTCCCCCGCGCCTTCGGTGCCTTCGGTACCGGGCCAGTCGACCGGTGCGCACGAGGTCGTGATCCACACCGACCTGAACACCGGGCAGTCGACCGTCGAGGCCCCGGCCGGGCAGGACGTGGACATCGATGTCGACGTCACCTACCAGGGCAAACACTTCCAGCAGCACGTCGACATCGACGCGAAGGGCGCGTAGCCGGTGGCCGTGGACGCGTCCGGAGTCGTCAGCTCGGTGCTGTCGAACTACCGGCAGGTGCTGGTCGAATACCAGCGCCGGGTCACGGGCGACCCGGCGGCGCTCGAAGCGGCGGCGAACCGCTGTGGCACCAACGCGTCCACGATCACCGGCAAAGCCACCGAAATCGCGGACGCTGCCACGGCATTGCACGCTGACTGGGACGGTGCTGCGTACACCGCGTACGCGACAGCAGCGGCCGATGTCGCGCACGCGTTGACCGAAGACGGCACGAAGCTGGCTGACCAGAGCAAGCGGTTGTCGATGGCCGGACAGCTGTTGCGGTGGGCGCGTTCAGGGGTCGATTCCGTTGTCGCGCAGTTCGATCAGTACGGCGCACAGCTGATCAACCAAGCCCGGTCGGCGGATCCGAACGCGGTGGGCGCTTTTATCGCTGCGGCAAGGGATTTGGGCGAGCAAGCGGTCGCAGCGGCCGGGCAGGTTGCCGACGAGCTGTCGGACGCGCTGGCCGAGTTGTTCCCCGCGCCGTGGGCCGGGCCGATGAGCAAGCCGGGCAAGCTGGGCAAACGCGTTTACGGCCCGTTGTCCTGGGTCAACGGCGACACGCTGGACGGACGGAAGCGGCCGCGGTCGGTGCCGTCGTGGTTCGGCAATTCCGGCTGGAAGAAGCTGACCTGGAACGGGCTCGAAGGCACCCGTGCGCCGAAGAAGGCGGACACGCCGTTCGGGCAGCCGAAGCAGAAGAGCGCGATCGCCCGCGCCACCGAGATCACTTACCTCAAGGCAGCGCACGAGCAGGACGGCTTCATTCCGGAGTACGACGGGAAAATCTCCTCGCAAGGCTGGGACGCGAAGGCGTCCGGCCATGCGGAGCTGGGGTTCCGGGAGGACATCGGGACCAGCGGAAGCTACGGCGTCGCGCACGGCAGCGCTCGCGGTTCGGCTTTCGCTGGCGGCGAAGTGAGCGGTTCCGCGCAACTCGGCGTACACGGGCTTGGCGTGCACGCCAACGCTTTCGCGGGCGGCAAGCTCGAGGGCCAGGTCGCGGCGGATGTCGCGGGGGTCGGCGTCGGCGCGAGCGGGAGTGTCCAATATGGAATCGGCGCGCAGCTCGACGGCCAGTTCGTATATGACAACGGGCATCTCAAGATGAACTTCAAGGCCGGTGCCGCGTTGGGGCTCGGGGCCGGAGTCGGCGCGAAGATCGACATCGACCTGCCGAAGGTCGGCGCGGCGGTCAGCGAATACGGCGGCGCGGCGGTCGACGCGGTCGGCGACGCCGCTGGTCAGGCGGCGGACGCGCTCGGCGGGGCTTGGGACGACGCCGTGCAGTATGTGGGTTCGTGGTGAGCGCCATGGCGGATCTGGTGACGCTCCCGCTGGGTTTCGACGTCCCGGAGGGCTGGACGCCGGTGCCGCCGATCGCACCCGGTCTCGTTTTCGTTGCCGTGCACCCGAATCCGCGGGCGGAGTTCACCCCGAACATCACGCTCGGCATCCAGCAGCGCCAGGATTCCCTGCCGATGAAGGACATCGCCGACGAGGCGGTTGAACGGCTCGGCCGGACGATGGCGCTGCTGGACGTCGTCGACCGCCAAGAGGTCGGCAGCGCGGTCGCGCCCGGCTGCACCCAGACCTTGCGGCTGCGCACCGGCGAAGGCCAGGATCTGGTGCAGATCCAGGTGTTCCTGACCGTGCCCGGCCCGGCCGGGCGGGTCGTGCTGGAACTGGTCTGCACGGCCGATCCGCAGGACGCGCGCACGCTCGTCCCCGACTTCCGGAAGTTCGTCGCCAGCGTGCACGTCCGCCGCGAAACCCCGCAGGAGAAGGAGAACGACGGTGACTGAACCGTATGCCGTGCCGGACATGGACGAGCTGCTCGCGCAGGTCCGCAAGCAGACCGAAGAGGTCCAGCGGATCCAGCGCACGGTCGAGGCGATGGAGGTCAAGGCCGCCTCGCGGCAGAACGAGGTGACCGTGACGCTGCGCGGCGACGGCCGGTTCACCTCGGTCGACATCGACCAGCGCGCGATCCGCGAGTACGACGCGCGCACGCTGTCGGAGATCGTCCTCGAAGCGGTGAACGCCGGCCTGCAGAAACTCGCCGAGGCGAGCAGCGCGAAGTTCGCCCCGGTGATCGAGGCGTCCAGGTCCCAGCAGTGAGCGCGCCGGCCGTCGCCGGGTCGACCCGGCGCGTCACGATCGTCACCCCGCGCGCCAGGGTGGACGTCGCGCTGCCGCAGCAGAGCACGTTCGCCGAACTGGTGCCGCAGCTGGTCCGGCTCGCCGGGGCGGCCGGGCAGGCGTCGGCCGAGCATCCGGGCTGGGTGCTGTCGCGGCTCGGCGGCGCGCCGCTCGCGCTCGGGCTCACCGTGGCCGCCGCGCAGGTGCGAGACGGCGAGGTGCTGCACCTGACCCCGCGCGAACGTCCGCGCGGCCCGCTGTTGTTCGACGACGTGGTCGACTCGATCGCGAGCGTCGGCGAATCCGCGTCGACGGCGTGGGGGCCGAAGGTCGCGCGGCGGTCCGGGATCACGGCGGCCGCACTGCTGTTGTTCGCGGGCGGGCTGCTGATCCAGGCGTCGCTGGCGGGCAGCGTGCTCGCGCCGATCGGCACCGGGCTGCTCGCGGTCGTGCTGCTGCTTGGCGGCGGCGCGCTGAGCCGCGCATACGGCGATTCGGGCGCGGGTGCGGCCGGTGCGCTGGCCGGGGTCGGAGTGGCGTTCCTGTCCGGAATGTCTTTGCTGCCACCGCATTCGATGTTCTCGCTCTCCGCCGGACCGCTTGCCGCCGGGCTCGCCGCGGTGACTGTTTACGGGGTGTTGGCCGCGGTTTCAGTGGCGGACCGGCTGCCGTTCTTCGTCGCGGTGGTCGGTTCGGCCGGAATCGGCGCGATCGCGACCGGCGTCGTGCTGCTAACCGGCGCGAAGCCGGTTGCCGCCGCGGCTGTCGCGGCCGTGCTGGCGACCGCGTTGGCGGCTGTCGCGCCGATGCTCGCGCTGCGATTGGGCCGGATGCCGCTTCCGCGCGTGCCGGACGACATGGAATCCTTCCGCGCCAACGAACAGCCGTCGCTCGGCGCGGAAATGGCCGGGCGGACGACGTATGCGCAGGCGTTGCTCACCAGCCTGCTGGTGGCGCTCGGGCTGGTGGTGATCGGTTCGTCGATCGTGCTCGCTACCGGCGGACCGTGGGAAGCCGGGCTGGCGGCGTTGGTCGGGATGGCGTGGATCCAGCGTTCGCGCGCGTACGCGGGCCGCACGCAACGGCTGGTGCTGGTTGGGTTTGGTCTTGCCGCGTTGCTGACCGCGGGTTTCTGGCTGATCGCGGACAACCAGCGGATCGCGCTCCTCACGGCCGGACTGGCGCTGGTGCTGGCCGCGGTGGTGTCCCTCTTCTACGCGACGCGGGTCGCGCGCGGGGTGCGGTCGCCGTACTGGTCGCGGTTGCTGGATATTTCCGAGTTTCTGGTGTTGTTGTCGTTGGTGCCGTTCGTGGCGTTGATCGCTGGGGTGTACGAGGCGGTCAGCGGGTGAGTGGGCTGGCGGCTTTGAGGGTGCGCAGGACTGGTGCGGTTTCGCAGGAGCGGATGCCGGGGAGTGCGCCGAGTTGGTGGGTGAGGTAGCGGTGCAGGGCTGGGGGATCGGCGCAGAGGGCGTGCGCGAGGAGGTTCGTCGGCCCGGTGGTCGCGGCGACGACGGCTAGTTCGCGGTGGGTGGCGAGTTCGGTGGCGACCGCGTCGAGGTCGGCGGGGGCTACGGCCATCCACAGCAGCGCCTGCGTGGTCGCACCGAAGAGCCGGGCGTCGATTTCCACGTCGAAATAGAGGGTTTCCGCCGCGCGCAGGTCGGCGATCCGGCGGGCGACGCTCGCGGCGGACCAGCCGGTGATGGCTGCTAGTTCGGTCTGGCCGAGGCGGCCGTCTCGCTGCAACGCGGTGAGCAAGGGCTCGTCGGCGGCGGTCGCTTCGGTAGCTGTGGCGCGGGTTTCGGGTTTCAGTTGGCGACGTTGGGCGTCGGTGAGAACTTCGGCGCGGCCTTGCCAGGCGGTCGGCCCGCCGTGGTACAGGTGCAGCAGCTGGTGCGCGGACACGGCGGTGATGCCGGTCGTGCGCGGGATGTCGTGCAGCAGCAGGCCGTGCTCCGGGGCGGACCCGTTGGCGGTGTGGACGATGACGCAGATTTCCGTACCGCCTCCGGCGAGCTTGACCCAAGTCGTGTCGGTGCGCCGGACCAGCGCGTCGGCGACCCGTTGCGCGACTGCCGGGACGACGGTGAGCCGCACGAGCCACTGCGTCTGTCCGGCGCGATGGGGCGCGGCGAGCCCGACGACGCGCAGTCCGGCTTCAGCGCGCAGCCGTCGGTAGCGGCGTGCGACGGTCTGCGTCGAGACGCCCAGGACGGTGCCGATCCGCGCGAACGGGGCGCGGCCGTCGATCTGGAGTGCGTGGACCAGGGCGTGGTCTAGGTCGTCGAGCATGGCTTGATTCTGCACCAGACTGCCCTGAGTGGAAGATTTCTGTTCCTTTGAGCCGGTGGCTGGAATCCTGTCTTGCCGCTCGCCCAGGCTGGCGGCATGAACGATTCACGTCGCTGGGCCGCGCTGGCGGTCCTGCTCGTCGCGGAGGCGATGAACCTCCTCGACACCACCATCGTCCAGGTCGCCGCGCCCGCGGTGCACGCCGAACTCGGCGGCGCGCCCAGCACGCTCTCCTTCTACACCGCCGGGTACACGCTGCCCTTCGCGCTCCTGCTGATCACCGGCGGACGCCTCGGCGACATCATCGGCCGACGCCGCACCTTCCAGCTCGGCGTGGCCGGTTTCGTGCTCTCCTCGGCCTTGTGCGCGGCCGCGACCACACCCGGGTTCCTGCTGGTTTTCCGGGCCCTGCAGGGAGCTTCGGCCGCCTTGGTGATCCCGCAGACGATCGGCCTCATCCGCGTCCTGTTCGACGGCGCGGCCCGGGCACGCGCACTCGGCATGATCGGCCCGGTGATGGGGCTGGCCGCGGTGAGCGGTCCGGTCCTCGGCGGGCTGCTGACCGACGCCTGGTCGTGGCGGTCGGTGTTCCTGGTGAACGTCCCGCTCGGCGTCGCCGTGCTCGCCGCGTCCGGATTGCTGACCGAAGACCGGTCCGCCTCCCGGCCGCGGCTCGACCTGCTCGGGACCGGTTTGGTCGTGCTGGGGGCCGGGCTCGTGGTCTATCCGCTCCTCACACAGTGGAACGGTTATCTCGTTGCCGCCGGAGTGGCGGTGCTCGTGGTTTTCACTCTGCAGCAACGGTTTCGCGGCGGTCTGATCGAGCGCAGCCTCTTCCGCGGCCTCGGTTTCCCGGCCGGATTGACGACGTCAGTGCTGTTCTTCGCCGTGATGACCGGTCTGACCCAGGTTGTCGTCCTGTTCCTGCAACTGACCCAGCACGCCGACGCCCGGACCGCCGGACTCTCGTTGCTGCCGTGGTCGTGCGGACTGGCAGTATCGTCCTTTGTGGCCGGACGCTGGCTCGTCCCGCGCTTCGGCACCCGGATTCTCTTTGCTGGCGTAGTTTTCCTGGCCGCGGGGATCACCGGTATCGCGCTGGGCTGGCCACTGCTGCTCCCGCTGGCGATCGCGGGAACGGGAACCGGGTTGTTCACCGTGCCGTTCTTCACCGCGGCGCTCGCCCTCGTCCGTCCCTCGGAGACAGGTTCGGCGGCCGGGCTGCTGAACGCGGTGCAGCAACTCGGCGGAACCGTCGGAGTCGCCATGCTGACCACGGTTTTCCTCGACGCCGGCGTGACGGTCGCGTGCTGGACAGCGGTCGTCCTGACCGCTGCGGCCGGGGTGACCGCACTCGGCCTCATCCGCGGAACGCGCGCCGATATTCCGTCGGAGCCGTCCCCAGCCGGAGTGTGAAATGGCGGCGGAGATTGGCCGCCGAGCCGAGGCCGCTGCGTTCGCCGATCAGGCCGACCGGCAGATCGGTGGATTCCAGCAGGCTGCGGGCGCGCAGGACGCGCTGGTCGAGCAGCCATTGCAACGGCGTGGTCCCGGTGGCGTCGTGGAACCGGCGGACGAAGGTACGCGGGCTGACCCCGGCTCGGCGGGCCAGTTGCTCGACAGTCAGCGGCTGGTCGAGGTGGCGCGTCGCCCAGTGCAGCACCGGCCCGAGCCCGGCGTCGTCGGTGTCCGGCACCGTCGCGGAGACGTACTGCGCCTGCCCGCCGCCGCGATGCGCGGGCAGCACCATCCGGCGGGCGACCTCGTTGGCGACGTGCGCGCCGAGGTCGCTGCGCACGACGTGCAGGCAGAGGTCGATGCCCGCGCTGCGTCCGGCACTGGTGAGCACCTGCCCGTCGTCCACGTAGAGCACCGACGCGTCCACCTGGACCCGCGGATGCAGCATGGCGAGCGTGGCGGCGTACATCCAATGCGTCGCCGCTCGCCGACCGTCCAGCAGCCCCGCCGCCGCGAGCGCGAACGCGCCGGTGCACAGTGAAACGATCCGGGCGCCATGGGCCGCTGCCTCCTGGATGGCGTCGACCAGGTGCGCCGGGATCGGTTGTCCAGTTTGGACACACGCGTACGGCAAAGCGGGAACTAGCACGGTATCGGCATCTTTGAGCGTCTCGAGACCGTGACTGGCGTGCTGCCGGAAGCCGAACTCGGTGCGGGTTTCCGGCTTCTCCGCGCAGAACCGCAGCTCGTACCAGGGGTCGGCGAGGTCGGTCCGGGACGGCCCGAACACCTCGGCGGCGATGGCCAGCTCGAACAACGGCATGTCGTCGACCAGCGCGACCGCGACGGTTCGCATGCGGTGAGGATACGGCAGGAATTTTGCGGAAGGAGTCAGTCCTGCCACTCGCTCGCGCCGCAACGGGGTGGCAGATTCGCTCGCGTGACCGTCGTGGAACTCCGCCAGTACACCCTCCGGCCCGGGCAACGGGACGTCCTGATCGACCTGTTCGACCGTGCGCTGGTGGAACCGCAGGAGGCCGCGGGCTGCACCGTCGTCGGCCAATTCCGCGACGAGGACGCCCCGGACCGGTTCGTGTGGTTCCGTTCCTTCCCGGACATGGCCGCCCGGCACGCCGCGTTGACCGCTTTCTACCTCGAAGGCGAGGCCTGGCGGAAACACCGCGCCGCCGCGAACGCCACCATGCTCGACAGCGACAACGTCCTGCTGCTCCGCCCCGAAACCGACTTCCCGCCGATGTCCCGGCCCGTCGATGCCGTCGAACCGCCCTCGCGAATCCTGGTCCTGATCGGCCCGCCTGGTGCTGATTTCGTTGCGCCGCTTGCCTCCTTCGCCACCGAGCCCGCGGAGAACACCTTCCGTGCGCTGCCGGTGCGCGAAGGGGAGAACGTCCGCGTCGGGGTCTGGGTTTTCCCGGATCTCGCGGCGTTGCGGGTGTTCGAATCCCAGCTCGCTATTGGTGCCGAGGTGCAGCGGCTTCGCTTGGCTCCGACGGCGCGTTCTTCGCTTCGCTGATCCGCTGGGCGACGGCAGATCAGACGGCAACGTCATCCGCTGGCCGAGCTTGGCGGCTGCGTCGGCGATCGTTTCGAGCCAGGGGATCGTCGGGACTCCACTCGATCGCCTCGTCGTACGCGCGGAGAACAGCGACGTACTCCGGATTGTCCTGCGGGTGGCGAGAACGACGCGGGCGACGTCCGGCTCGAGCGCGCAGACAAAGGATCCAGCCGTCGCGGATGGCATTCTCGTGCAGCTCGGACAGTCCTGCTCGCTTCAGCCGGTCCATGAACGCGATGGCGTCGGACGGCAGAAGAGGCGGCCGGGCTGATCGAGGCCCCGCAACCGGGCGCGGCGTTGTTCGCGTTGCCGGATGTGATCGCGCAACTCCGCGTCGATCCGGTCGAGCGTGACGATGCGGGCCAGATCGATGACCGCCTGCGCGTCGTAGCGGCGGTATCCGGAGGCATCGCGCGCGCTCGGGCAGGAGCCCTTGCACGATTACGACACCCTGCGCGCCCTCGCTGACGAGGGGAACGAAACCGCACTGGACCGCCTCGCCGATCTCGCCGACCGCCGCGGCGACCTGGCCGAGCTGTCCGAGCTGCTCGACGAGGGCAGCGAACACGCCGGACGCTTGCTGACCCGCCGGGCGGTGGCGAAGAGTGATCTGCGGGAACTGCAACGGCTTTCGGACGCCGGAAGCAGCGAGGCTGAAACCGAACTGGAGCGCCTGCTTTCCCCAGGTCGTGAGGGGAACCCTGACGGAATCTGATTCCTTCAGGGTTCCCCTCACGAACCTCCCGTCATCCCGCAGGCGGCCGGTTGAGCCCGCGGATCTTCCGCATCACCGGAATCGCCAGCAGACAAGCGACCACACCCGACCCGAACAGCAGCGGGTAATTCGTGCTCGTGCTCGAACCGAACGACAACAACACCGGCCCGTAAACCGGCACCAGCGAACTCGGCAGCGTGAGCGCGATGTTCACCACTCCCATCTCGCGCGCCGCCTCGCCGTCCCCCGACAGCAGTGCGGCCGGGACCGCGAAATGGCCGCAGAAGTACCCGCCCAGCCCGACTCCGGCGATCGCGGCGCTGACGTAGAGCATCGGGACGCTCTTCGCCACGATCAGCACCGCCAGCGCGAGCGCCAGCATCACCGCTGACGAGAGCATCATCAGCCCGCGGCGGCCGAACCGGTCGGTGATCCAGCCGCCGGCCAGGCTCGCGGGCAGGGCGATGCCGAAGGCGATCAGGTTCACGACGAACGCGGCGTGCGCGACCTCGCCGCTGCCCACTCCCAGCACGTCGGACAGGTAGTAGACCAGGTAGGTGGTGAAGGTCGAGAACCCGATGGACAGCAGGAAAACCATGAGGCAGGCCCACGCGAACGGCGGGTTGTGCCGGGGCCGGAACGAGAACATCCGGCCGAGGTCGCGGATGCCGAACGGGGTCCGCTCCGCCGGGTCGAGGCGGCGGTCCCGCAGGACGGCGCACAGGATGACGACGGTGATCGGCGCGGCGATCGCGGGGAGCAGGAACATCCAGAACGGCGGCAGCCCGGTCACGGCCTGCGCGACGTAGCTGCCGCCGATCATCGAAACCGGGAAGCAGACGCCCATCAGCGCGCTCACCACGCCGCGCCGCTCCGCCGGGATCTGGTCGGGCAGCAGGGCGACCATCGCGGCGAGCGCGGCGTTGAACAGGATCTGCGTCAGGCACCAGCCGACCACGACCATGGCCGTCGTGGTGGCGAACGCGACCACGAGCAGCCCGCCGGTGCCGCCGAAGATCCCGGCGATCAGCCAGGGTTTGCGCATGCCGAACCGGGACGTGGTGCGGTCCGACAGGTGGCCGAAGAGCGGGTTGGCGACGACGGCGAGCAGCGCGCCGAGGCCGAGCGCGAGCGCGAGGGCGCCGACCTTGTGCTCGGGGTCGATCTGCTGGAGCCGGAGGGCGACGGTGACCGACGCCGGGGTGATGAGGGCGAAGTAGCAGCCGAGCAGTGCCGCGATGTAGGCGACGACGAATTTCGGGCCTGCCGTGCGAACGGACCGGTCCGCACTGACCGTGTGCGTCATGGCTTTCTCCGAGAGGGGATCGGTTCCGCGGGTCGCCGGGGCGACGCAGACGCCACCCGCGGTGGCGGTTCCGACGTTCTCGGGCGTGAGACAGCAAGGATGTTCACCTCGCGCCGGGCACCCTGTCAAGTACGGATTCCTTCAGCGCCCGGATCCCGGACGGCGAAAGGGTGTGCTCGACCGCCGAGACGATCCCGCCCGCGACGCCCGCGTGCCTGCCGAGTTCGCTGTGCGTCAGCACCAGGTTCCGGGTGGCCAGCGGCAGCGCGCGGCGGTAGACGACGCTGCGGATCCCGGCCAGCACGTCGTCGCCGGCGGCGGTGATCAGGCCGCCGAGCGCGATCGTGCGCGGGTTGTAGAAGTGCACCAGCATCGCGACGACCTCGCCGATCGTTTCGGCCGCGGTGCGGACGTGGCGCACCACGGTCGGCTCCCCGTCGCGGAGGGCGCGGGCGAGGTCCTCAATGGACTGAAGCGCGGGCAGTTCGGCCTGGACGATGCGCAGCACGGCTCCGGCGGAGGCCACGGCCTCGACGCAGCCGACGTTGCCGCATTGGCAGACGGTCTGGTCGTCGCCGGGGACGCGCACGTGCCCGATGTCGCCGGCCGCGCCGTCGGAGCCGCGGTGGATGCGCCCGTCCGCGAGCACGAGACCGCCGCCGATCCCGGTGCCGATCTTGAGGAACAGCAACGGATTCGCTTCGGCGGGCCGGGCCCGTGCCTCGCCGAGCGCCATCAGGTTCACGTCGTTGTCCACGAGCACGGCGCAGGAAAGCCGCTCGCCCATCACCTGCCCGACCGGATACCGGTCCCAGCCGGGCATGATCGGCGGCCGCACCGGGGAACCGGTCCGCGCGTCGACCGGGCCGGGCAGCCCCATGGCGAGCGCGGTGACCTCGCCGGGCTCGACCTCGGCCTCGCGGAGCAGTTCGCGCAGCCGGTCGGTCAACGCGTCCAGCGCGGCTTCCGGACCCTGCTCCAGCGCGAGCGGGAACTGCTGCTCGGCGAGGATCGTCTGCGCCGTGTCGGCGACGGCGACGCGAGTGCTGTGCGCGCCGAGGTCCGCCGCCAGCACCACGCCCGCCCGCGCGGCGAGCCGGAGCCGGTGGGCCGGACGGCCGCGGCCGGCGTGCGCCGAGGTGCCCGATTCGACCAGGACGCGGGAGCGCAGCAGCGCGTCCAGGTGCCCGTTCAGCGTGGACCGCGACATGCCGGTCGAGCGCACGAGCGCCGCGCGCGTGTCCGCCGAACCGGACGCGATCAGCCGCAGCAGCTGGCTGTGGGCCCGGTCGGCTGCGTCGTTTTCCGGGGCGGGCGGGGAGGAGAGCCGGACGGGGGTCCAGTCGGTCATAGCCCGGATGTTAGACCATTAATGCCGTTCTTTTTGACTGAAAGTGCCTTTATTTTTGACTTGATCCGACATAAAGCGGCGGCTTAGCGTGGGGCCACGACGGAGCAGGGCGTGAGACCCCAGGCCACGTCTTCGCAGGTGAAAGGACACGTATGGCGGAGCAGGACCCCCGGAAGAAACCCCGGCGAGGCGTCGCCGTGCTCGGTGCGGGGATGATCGCCGCCGTGCACCGCCGGGCCGCGCTGCTGGCGGGCGCGGAGGTGACCGGGGTGCTGGCCTCGACGCCAGAACGGTCCCGCGAGGTCGCCGACCAATGGCGAATCAGCACCGGATACCGGGACCTCGCCGAAGTGCTCGAAGACGAGCGCGTCGAGGTCGTGCACGTCTGCACGCCCAACGCCACGCACGCCGAATACGCCGAGGCCGCACTGCGGGCGGGCAAGCACGTGATCTGCGAGAAGCCGCTGGGCGTCTCGGTCGAGCAGGCCGGGCGGATGGCCGCCCTCGCCGAGCAGAGCGGGCTCGTGGCGACCGTGCCGTTCGTCTACCGCTACCACCCGATCGTCCGCGAACTGCGGGCCCGCGTGCGCAGCGGCGAACTGGGCGACCGGTTGCTGCTGGTGCACGGGAGCTACCTGCAGGACTGGATGCTCTCCCCGGACGTTTCGGGCTGGCGCGTCTTCCCGGACTCCGGCGGGCCGTCGCGCGCGTTCGCCGACATCGGCTCGCACTGGTGCGATCTGGTCGAGTGGATCACCGGCGACCCGTTCGCCGAACTGACCGCCGCGACCTCGGTCGCCGTGCCCGACCGTCCGGGCTCCGGCGGCCCCAGCTTCGGCGGATCCGGTTCGGGGGAACGGGTCCCGGTGCGGACCGAGGATTCGGCGACGCTGCTGCTGCGCACCGGAACCGGGGTGCTGGCCTCGGCGACGATCTCGCAGGTCGCTGCCGGCCGGAAGAACCGGCTGTGGTTCGAACTCGACGGCTCCCGCGGCAGCGCGGTCTTCGACCAGGAACGGCCCGAGTCGATCTGGCTCGGCGGCGCGGAGGAGTCCCGGATCGTCGTGCGGGACAGCGGAACCGGCTCGCCGGAGCAGCGCAGGCTGTCGCAGCTTCCCGCCGGGCACGCGCAGGGGTACGCCCAGTGTTTCGAAGCGTTCGTCGCCGACACTTACGCGGCGGTGGACGGCGCCGTGCCCGACGGCCTGCCCGGTTTCGCGGACGGGCTGCGTTCGGCTCGGCTGGTCGACGCGGTGCTGCGCTCGGCCCGCGACGGATCGTGGACGAAGGTGGAACGATGAAACTCGGAATGCTGACCGCCTGCCTGCCCGGATGGGACCTCGAACGGATCGCGAAGTGGGCCGCGGGCGCGGGATACGAAGCGCTCGAAGTGGCGTGCTGGCCCTCGACCGGCGGCCGTGATTTCGAAGCGTCCCACCTGCCGGTCGCCGAGTTCGGGCCGGAGCAGGCCGACCGGACCCGGGAACTGATGGCGCGCCACGGTCTCGGCATTTCCGCGCTCGCCTACTACGAGAACAACCTGCACCCGGATCCGGTGCGGCGCGCGGAGATCCACGCCCATCTGCGGGCTTCGATCGGCGCCGCGCAGGAGCTCGGCGTCGGGCTGGTCGGCACCTTCGTCGGCCGGGACCCCGGCAAGTCGGTCCGGGAGAACCAGGCCGAGGCCGAGACCGTCTTCCCGGCGCTGGTCGAGTACGCGGGGGAGCGCGGGGTCCGGCTGATCATCGAGAACTGCGTGATGGAGGGCTGGCATCCGGACGGCTATCCGGGCAACCTCGCCTACTCGCCCGAGCTGTGGGAGTGGATGTTCGGCCTCGGCCTGTACCTGAACTGGGACCCGTCGCACCTCACCTGGATCGGCATCGACCCGGTGGAGACCATCGCCCCGTACGCCGACCGCATCCTGCACGCCCAGGCCAAGGACGTCGAGCTGGACCCGCGCGCCCGGCAGCGCTACGGCTTCTTCGGCAAGACCGCCAAGGCCGACCCGTGGGAAACCGGCTGGTGGCGCTACCGGATCCCGGGGCTCGGCCAGGTCGACTGGGCGAAGGTCGTCGACCGGCTGCACGAGCACGGGTTCGACGGCACGCTCTCGGTCGAGCACGAGGACCCGGTCTGGGGCGGCACTCCGGGGAAGGTCACGCGCGGTCTCGAGATCGCGCACCGGACGCTGCGGCCGCACGTGATCGAAACCCCGGAGGAAGCGTGAACGACGTGCTCATCGTCGGCGGCGGGCTCATGGGCGCCGCCGTCGCCCGCGAACTGCGCGACGCCGACCCGGACGTCCGCATCGTGATCGCCGACGGCGGCCCGGTGATCGGCCCGATCCCGGGCCAGCACCTGCACGACGTCGCCGACCCGGAGATCTGGGAGCGCTACAACCAGCGCGTCGCCTCCGGCATCCAGGGTTTCTACACCGGCGTCGCGCCCACCGAGGACGTCGGCGCCACCCTCGTGGACGTCGAGCCCGGCATGTACCACCTCACGTCGCTCGGCGAGAACGCCGCCGAGATGCCCGCCGCCTCGATCGCCTGGAACGCGGGCGGAATGGGCGTCCACTGGACCGCCGCCACCCCCACGCCGTGGGGCGACGAGATACCGTCCTTTGTGGACTCCACGGAATGGCGGAACGACCTGGACCGGGCGGGAGAACTGCTGCGGGTCAACCGAAACCCCTTCCCAGACACCGAAGCGGGCCGGGTGGTGACCGCGACCATCGAGAAGCTGTTCGCGGACGTCGACGCTCCTGGCCGCGGCATCCAGCCGATGCCGATGGCGGCCCAGCGGGACGCCGAGGGAGTGCTCCGCCGCACCGGGCCCAACGTGATCTTCCCGCCGATCGCCGACGCCGCAACGGATCCGAACTTCACCCTGTTGACCGACACCCGCGCGATCCGGCTGATCCACGAAGGCGGCGAGGTGCGCGGTGCCGTGCTGCAGGACGTGCGATCCGGTGCCACCCGGGAAATCCGGGCCGCCGCCACCGTCGTCTGCGCCGACACGATGCGCAGCCCTCAGCTGCTGTTCGCCTCCGGAATCCGGCCGCCCGCGCTGGGCCGCTACCTCAACGAACACGCCTTCCTCACCGGACGCGTACTCGCCGACCCCCAGCGGCTCGGATTCGACCTGTCGGCGCTACCGACGCCAGCCGACGGCGAGATCATGGTCGAGCACTACTGGCTGCCGCACAGCGGTGCCGCACAACCGTTCCAAGCCCAGATCGGCACGCAGACGTTCACCGCGGAGGACGGCACCCGCCTGGCGTACCAGGTCGGCGCGAGCTTCTACATCCCGACGGAAATCCAGGCGGACAACCGGCTGGAATTCTCCGACGAGGAGACCGACGCGATGGGCATGCCGCGTCTCACTGTCCACTTCGGATGGTCCGAGCGCGACCGCGAACTCATCGAGCAGGCCCGGCGCACCCAGCAGGCGCTCGGCGACGCGCTCGGCTCGTTCGACCCGGCGACGGAATCGGCGCTGCTCGACCCGGGATGCTCGCTGCACTTCACCGGAACCGTCCGGATGGGGCCCGCCGACGACGGCACGAGCGTCTGCGATCCGGACTGCCGGGTGTGGGGCTTCGACAACCTTTACGTGGCAGGCAACGGCGTCGTGCCCACCGCGCTGGTCTGCAACTCGACCCTCACCGGCATGACGACCGCCGTGCGCGCCGCCCGCGCCGTGCTCGGCCGGACATCTTCGACTTCGACGAAGCAGGAGCAGCCATGACGCTCGACCGTTCCCAGTTCGCCATCAACACCCTGCAGTGGACGGACCTGGCCAAGGGCTGGGAGTACGACGACCCGGCCTTCCTGGACAAGCAGCCGCGGGTGCTCCGCGAGGCCGCCGAATCCGGGTTTTCCGCGGTGATGATGGAAGTCCTGCCCACCCAGACCATCCGGGCCTACCGCGAACTGCTCGCCGAGAACGGCCTGCGCGCGGCCCCGGGTTACCTGCAGGTCCCGCTGCCGGAATCGCACGGCGTGACGCTCGAACCGGGTTCCGCGGCGGAATTCCGCTGGTTCGACGGCGTGCGCCGCCGCGCCGACGAAACGCACGCCCTCGGTCTCGACACGATCTTCCTGTCCGCCGAGATGGTCACCGGCGGAGGAATGCCGCGCTTCGACGAGGCGGCGGGTGTCGGACACGCCTTCGACCGGGCCCGGCTGGAGCACTACACCGACCTCCTCGGCCGGGCCGCGGAAATCCTGACCGCGGAAGGGATCCGGCCCGCGTTCCACAACCACGTCGGCTCGTGGGTCGAGACGCGGGAGGAGATCGAGCACGTCCTCGCCGGGATCCCGGATTCCGTTCTCGGCGCGGGCTTCGACCTCGGACACCTGTTCTGGGCGGGCGCGGACGTCCGCGGGATGCTGCGCGAACACCGCGACCGGATCGCCGCACTGCACATCAAGGACCTCGACGTCGACCGGGTACGCGCTCTGCAGGCTTCGCCGGGGCCCTACACCCGCTCGACCGACAACCTGTTCCTCGAACCGGGCCTCGGCGGCGTGCCGCTGCTCGACTGCCTGGGCGAACTGCCCGCCGCGTTCGACGGCTGGATCATCGTGGAGGTCGATCGGCCGTCGATGGAACCGCTGGCCAGCGCGCGGGCGAGCTGGAAGTGGGTGGAGAGCAACTTCGCTGCCGCGTGAGGCCTGTCAGGTGAGGGCGAGCGGCAGGGTCCGTCGTACTGCGGCGGCGTGTTCGCCGTGCAGCGGGACGACCGAAACCCCTTGCGGCACAGGCACTTCCGCCGCCCTCGCCCCCACCCGGACAGCCAGCTCCAGCTTCTCCCGCCCGCCCGGCGTCCGCCGCACGGTCGCCGACGTGGCGGTAAACGCCGCCCCCGGCACCGCCAACCCGAGCGTCCGGGCAAGCCCCCGCGAGGACCGCGGCGAGTAGCACGTCTGCGTCAGCCCGCCCCATTGCCAGGCGCGCCAGAAATCCCCATCAGACTCCGGGTTGCCGGCGGAAACTCCCAGCGCCACCCGGAGCTCGTTGGTCAGCTCGCCAGCCTCCAGCACCGTCGAGGGAAAGCCCGCCTCCGCCAGCGCCACCATCAAGCTCAGCGCCGCGCTCGCCGTGCTCCGCAGCGCCCCCAGTTCGCCGCCGCCGCGGGCGAGGGCGGCGATCGGCGCGTCTTCCGGCCGGTAGCGCACCGCGAGCCAGCGCACCCGGTACACCCGCGAATCCCTGGGCACCGCCCACGTCAGCAGCTGCACGGCGGCCAGCGGGATGTCCGGGTTCCGGAACGTCGTGCGGAGGATGGCCAGCAGTTCGTCCGTGGAAGGTTCCCCGGCACCGGGCGTGAGGCGCACGATCGCGCTCCAGTCACCGTCGACCTCGGCGACGCCGAAGCGGTTGCCCGCGCGGTCGACGTGCTGACGCACCTTCACCGGACCGGCGATGCGCAGCAAGGCGTCCGGGCTGTCGCGGCGGCTGTCGTGGCGACGCAGCCGATGCGCGAGCCACGTCCACGCCCAGCCGGCGAAATGCCGTCCGGCGACCCGTACCGACGTCGTCACCACCAGCAGCCCGGCCAGCGCGGCGATGGTGATCCGCATTGGCTGGGCCAGGCCGTGCACGGTGAACGCGAGCAGCAGCGCCAGCCCGGCGATCTCCCACCCGGCCGCCTGCAACGGGCGGATCGGCAGCAGCCACGGCCACGGCGCGGTGCCCGAAATCCCGGCGGTCCCGGGGGCTCGGGCAGGAGCCGGGGCAGGCGGCGCGGACACGGACAACGCATTCCCCTCTTCCCCGGGCGGAGACCCGGCCCCGCGAACGCTAGCGTCCCCGCGCGGGCGCGTGGGCGTAAAAATTACCCTCGTGCGCGTCCGGAGAGCTGTCTAGCCTGCGCGGGAAGCGGATGTGATCTCCAGGGGGCCGGGACAGCGTGTGGACGCAGCGGGACCAGATCCAGGCGTACCAGTTCCTGCGCCGCCGTCTCGTGTCCGCGCTCGTCGCCGCGGACGCCAACCATCCGGTGTCGCCCAGCCGCCGTCTCGTGCTCGGCACGCTGCTCGGCGTCGGCGCGGCCCTGCTCGTGACCGCGGTGTTCGGGGTGATCGGCCTGGTCAGCCCGTTCGGCGGGAAGGACTGGCTGGCCGGCGGCAAGGTGATCGTCGAGGAGGACAGCGGGGCGCGGTTCGTGCTCGGCGCGGACGGCGCGGTGCACCCGGTGCTCAACTACGCGTCCGCGCGGCTGCTCGCCGGCGGCAACGGCCACGAGACCGTCACGGTGCCCGCCGAGAAGCTCGGCACGGCCCCGCGCGGCACTCAGATCGGCATCGTCGGCGCGCCGGATTCCTTGCCCAGCACGCTGATCACCACCCCGTGGGCCAGTTGCAGCCGCACCACCCAGGACGCGCCCGCGTCGGCCGAACCGCTCGTCGCCGTGCTGCTGGAACCGGCCGCGTCCGGGGTCGAGCTGCCGCGCGATTCGGGCGTGATCGTGCGCGTCCCGCAGGGCGGCCGGTTCCTGCTCGCGGGCGGCCACCGGTACCGGCTGAGCGACGAAGCCGCGGCGGCCCTGCAATTCGACAGCTACCCGACGATCACCGTGTCCGCGCGCTGGATCGACACCGTGCCCGCCGGACGCGACCTCGGCGAGATCCCCGTCGATGGCGCGGGAAACCGCGGCCCGCGCGTCGGGACGCTGGAGACGCGCGTCGGCCAGGTGCTGTCGGTCGTCGACCCGATGGCCGGGCCCGCCACCGCCTCGACCTACTACCTCGTCCGCCCGGACGGCCTCGAACCCGTCGGCCAGACCGAGGCCGCGCTGCTCGTCACGACCCCGGCGAACGAACCTGCGTATCCGGGCCGTCCGGAACCGGCGCGGGTGCGCGCCGCGGACGTCGCCTCGGTGAAGAAGGTGAGCGAACCCCGTTCCGGCGGCGCGGATCCGGCGGCGTACCCGGACCGGATCCCCGGGAAAGCGCCGATCACCGGCAGCGCGGTGACCCTGTGCGCGCAGAACGGCCGCGTGACGGTCTCGGCGGATCTGCCGGTCCCGCCCGGCGCCCGCGCGCTGCCGGTGCAGAGCCGGACCGACGCCCGGGTCGCGGATGTCGTCTACGTCCCGCCCTCGCGCGGCGCGGTCGCGACCGATCCCGGGTCGGGAACCATTTATCTCGTCACGGACACGGGGCGAAAATATCCGGTGGCGAACGGGACGGCGCTCACGTCGCTGGGCTACGGTTCTGGGTCCGGGCATCCGGTCGCGGGCGGGCTTCTCGCGCTGATGCCGACCGGTCCCGCGCTCGATCCCGCCGCGGCCGGGCAGCCTGCGGGAACGGGGTGAGCGAGCCGGTGACCACGACAGCGCAGCGACCCAGCGACGTGCCGGACCGCCCCGAATCCGCGGCGCCAGGCAGCGTCCAGGTCGCCGTGATCGAAGACCATCCGCTGTACCGCCGGTCGGTGGAACGCGTCCTCATGGAGGCCCCGGACGTCGAACTGGGCGCGGTGGTCGATTCGGTCGCGCGCTTCCACGTCGCGCGCCAGCCCGTCGGCAGCGTCGTCCTGCTCGACCTCGGTCTGCCGGGCGTCGCCGGCGCGGCCGCGGTGCTCGAGGTCGCCGAGCTGGGCCATCACGTGCTGGTGGTGTCGGCGCAAGCAGAGCCGGAGACGGTGCTCGCCGCGATCGCCGCCGGGGCCAAGGGATTCCTGTCGAAGGACGTCGACGTCGACGAGCTGCTGATCGCCATCCGCGCGGTCGCGGGCGGCGGCGCGTACGTGTCGGCCGTGGTCGCCGGAATGATCATCAAGGACAACACCGACCGCCCGGTCACCCGGCCGGAAATGGAACTGTCGCCGCGCGAAGTGCAGGTGCTGCGGCTCGTCGCGGCGGGCGAACGGGACGTCGACATCGCGCGGATCCTCGGCATCGGCGTCCGCACCGTGCGCGGCTACCTCGACCGGATCCGCGACAAGACCGGCGAACGGCGGCGCCCCGGCCTCGTGAAGGAAGCGATCCGCCGCGGCCTGGTGGGGAAGGAAACAGTGACGTGAAAGCCGACGAGGGGCGGCGCCGGAGCGGACCCATCCAGGTCGGGGTGATCGAAGACCACCCGCTGTACCGGGACGCGGTCGCGCGCGTGCTGAACGACGCCCCGGACATCGAACTGGGCGCGGTAGCCGACTCCGTGGCGCGATTCGCGGTGCAGGACCAGCCGAAGGGCAGCGTGGTCGTGCTCGACCTGAAACTGCGCGGCGTCCAGGACGCGGCCGCGGTGCTTGAGGTGGGGCAGATGGGGCACAAGGTGCTCGTGGTGTCCGCGCACGCGGAACAGCCCGAGGTCCTCGGCGCGATGCAAGCCGGCGCGAAGGGCTTCCTGTCGAAGGACGTCGACGGCGACGAACTGCTGCGCGCGATCCGGACGATCGCGGAGGACAACGCATACGTCTCGCCGACCTTGGCCGGCATGATCATCCAGGACAGCGACGAACGGCACGCGGGACCGAAGATCGTGCTGTCGGAACGGGAAAAACAGGTCCTGCGCCTGGTGGCGGCGGGGGAGCGGGACGTGGACGTCGCGGAGATCCTGGACATCAGCGTCCGGACGGTGCGGTCGTATCTGGACCGGATCCGGGACAAGACGGGAGAGCGGCGAAGGGCGGGATTCGTGCGGGTGGCGATCCGGGAAGGGTTGCTGCGTTGACGGCGAGAGACCCGGCGCGGGCCTACGACTACGACGTCGCGGTGTCCTTCGCCGGGGAAGACCGCGTTTTCGTCGAGGCTGTGGTCCGCGAGGTGGTCGACGCCGGGTACAAGGTGTTCTACGACCAGGACGAGCAGGTCGCCCTCTGGGGCGAGGAGATGGTCGAGTACCTGCCGAAAGTCTACGAGGAACGCGCGCGATACGCGGTGGTGTTCGTTTCCCGGCACTACGCGGCGAAACCCTGGACGAGATTCGAGCGGCGAAGCGTGTTGCTGCGGGCGCTCAATCAGCCGGAACCGTATCTGCTCCCGGTGCGATTGGACGCCACCCGGCTCGACGGTGTCCGGGAGAGCATCAGCTACCTGGACGGGAACATCGTCGGGACGAGCGGCATCGCGAGCGCTATCTGCGAGAAATTGGGCAGCGAAGCGGCGGCGGGCGGAAGAGGAGGCTTCAACGGGTACGTCCCCCGTAATGAACACGAAGCCACGGTGCTGATCGGCGAACGCCCCGCGGCCTGGGAATACCTCTTGTTTTCGTATGAATTGGTGTGCGGAATCGAGCGGTTGCACGACGCCTATCTCGATCATCGCATGGGTTTTTCCCATCCGGCCGATTACGTGCCGGTCGACCAGGTCCCGTCGACCATACAGCGAGAACTCGCGACGGTTCTGAGCGTGATCAGAAACTTCGCCGCGGTGCTTTCCGACGACGCGCAAACGGCCGCGTTCGGGGTTGTCGGCGAAGCCGGGGATGTCCCGCGAATAATCCACGTGGCGAGCCGCTACGTCGCCGTCTACCGATCATTCCTCGAATGGTCCTACCGGCTCCGCGGCTATGCGACCCCGTCGGACGAGGTGCATGAAGTCTTCGCGGCGCTCGCCCGGTACGCGGATCGGCCTGTGGAGCGGTTGAGATCCTTCGTGTACGAGCTCCGCGACCGTGCGGACCCCCTGCACGCGCAACTGCTCAACGGCGAGGACGTCACGATCCAGCTGACGCTTCCGCTGGAAATCGCTCCCGAAGCGTCAGCCCAGTTCGACCAGGCGCTCGAAGCCTTCCAGCGCCACCTGCAGAACTGACCTCTACAGCCGCCGGTTGGCCAACGCCCCAGTAGCCGTCCGAGCCTTCCCCGCCACCTCCGGGTCCACGTCCACCACCAGCATCTCCACCCCGGCCCCAGCCTGCGCTTCCACCCGCCCGAAACCGTCCGCCACCAGCGAGTACCCGATGCCGGTCGGTGCCTTCGGATTGACCTCCACCCCGGTCGCCGCCGGGTCGGCCTGCCCGCAAGCCGCTACCCAGCAGCCCGAGTCCAGGGCCCGCGCTCGCACCAGGACTTCCCACTGCTCCCGCTTCCCGGCCCCCGCGCCCCACGAAGCCGGGACCGTCACCACGTCCGCGCCGTCGTCGGCCAGGCGTCGGAACAGTTCCGGGAACCGCAGGTCGTAGCAGGTCGCGACCCCGAACACGGTCCCCTCCGCGGAGAACGTCACGACCTCCGCACCCGGCGCGACGGTGTCCGATTCGGCGAAGCCGAACGCGTCGTAGAGGTGGATCTTGTCGTAGCCGAGATGCTGCCCCAGCCCGGTGATCAGCAGCGTGTTCCGCACCCGCCCGTTGTCCGCTGGCGTGAACATCCCGGCGATCACCAGCACGTCGTGCTCCGAGGCGATCGCGGCGACCGCCGACGCCCACGGGCCGTCCAGCTGCTGTGCGACCGGCGCGAGCGGGCGGCCGAAGCGGGCCATCGTCGCCTCCGGGAACACCACCACCCGCGCTCCGGCGGCCGCCGCGGCCTCCACTCCGGAGCGAACCGTTTTCAGGTTTTCTTCCGGGTCGTCGCCCGAGTTGAGCTGGCACAACGCGATCCGGGGCACACGAGCCTCCCTGGTCCGGGGACAGCGGGTCGGCATCGAGTATCCCTGCCGGGCGCGCGCGGGCCACCTCGTACCCTGGTGTCCATGTTGAACCGCACCGACCTGCGCGGGCAGGTCCCCTCCGCTGCCGAGCTCCGTGCCGCGCTTCCGCGCGCCGAGTACGACGTGGACGCGGCGCTGCATCAGGTCCGGCCGGTGGTCGAGGCGGTCCGCGACCGCGGGGTCGAGGCGGTCCTCGAGTTCACCGAGCGGTTCGACAAGGTGCGCCCGGAGACGGTCCGGGTGCCCGCCGAAGAGCTGTCCAAGGCGCTGTCCGAGCTGGACCCGCAGGTCCGCGCCGCGCTGGAGGAGTCCATCAAGCGCGCCCGGAAAGTGCACTCCGACCAGCGCCGCCAGGACGTCACGACGCAGGTCGTGCCCGGCGGCACGGTCACCGAACGCTGGGTGCCGGTCGACCGCGTCGGCCTGTACGCGCCGGGCGGGCTGGCGGTGTACCCGTCGACCGTGGTGATGAACGTCGTCCCGGCGCAGCTGGCCGGCGTGCGCTCGCTGGTCGTGTGCTCGCCGCCGCAGGCCGCGTTCGGCGGGCTGCCGCACCCGACGATCCTGGCCGCGGCCGCGCTGCTCGGCGTGGACGAGGTGTGGGCGGTCGGCGGCGCGCAGGCGGTCGCGCTGGTCGCCTACGGCGGCGTCGACACCGACGGCGCCGAACTGGCCCCGGTGGACATCGTCACCGGCCCCGGCAACATCTTCCTCACCGCGGCCAAACGCCTGGTCCGCGGCGTGATCGGGATCGACTCCGAGGCCGGTCCGACCGAGATCGCGATCCTCGCCGACGAGACGGCCGACCCGGCGCACGTCGCCGCCGACCTGATCAGCCAGGCCGAGCACGACCCGCTGGCCGCGAGCGTCCTGGTGACCACGTCCGAGAAGCTGGCCGACGCGGTCGAGGCGGAGCTGGCCGCCCGCGTCCCCGCGACGAAGCACTCCGAGCGGGTCGGCCAGGCGCTGGGCGGCAAGCAGTCCGGCGTCATCCTGGTGTCCACTGTGGACGACGGACTGCGCGTCGTGGACGCGTATGCCGCCGAGCACCTGGAAATCCAGACCGCGAACGCCCGCGAAGTGGCCGCACGGGTGCGCAACGCCGGAGCGATCTTCGTCGGCGCGTACGCCCCGGTTTCGCTGGGCGACTACTGCGCCGGCTCGAACCACGTGCTGCCCACCGGCGGGTTCGCGCGGCATTCCTCGGGCCTGTCGGTGCAGAGCTTCCTGAAGGGGATCCACGTCGTGGACTACTCCGAGGACGCCCTGCGCGAGATCGCCCCCCGCGTCGTCGCGCTCGCGGACGCCGAAGACCTGCCCGCGCACGGCGAAGCCGTCACCGCACGTTTCGAAGGAGACGGCCGATGAACGAAGCCACTCCCGGCGGCGAGGTCACCCTCGCCGAACTCCCGCTGCGCGAGGACCTGCGGGGCCGCACCCCGTACGGCGCGCCGCAGCTGGACGTCCCGATCCGGCTCAACACCAACGAAAACCCGTACCCGCCGCCGCCCGAACTGGTCGACGACGTCGCCGAGGCCGTGCGCGCCGAAGCCGCGTCGCTGCACCGGTACCCGGACCGCGACGCGGTGGCGCTGCGCACCGATCTGGCGGACTACCTCACGGTGTCCACCCGGGTCGTGCTGTCCGAGGCGAACGTGTGGGCGGCGAACGGGTCGAACGAGATCCTGCAGCAGATCCTGCAGGCGTTCGGCGGTCCCGGCCGCACCGCGCTGGGCTTCGAGCCGTCGTACTCGATGCACCCGATCATCGCGACCGGCACCCGCACCGACTGGCTGCCGGTGCCGCGCCGCGCGGACTTCTCGCTCGACACCGAGCAGGCCGCGCGAGCGGTCGCCGAGCGGAAGCCGGACATCGTCTTCGTGACCAGCCCGAACAACCCGACCGGCGGGTCGATCCCGCTGGACCAGCTGCGCGGCGTGCTCGACGCGGCCCCGGGGATCGTCGTGGTGGACGAGGCGTACGCGGAGTTTTCGTCGCAGGCCAGCGCGATCGAGCTGATCGCGGAGTACCCGGCGAAGCTGATCGTGTCGCGCACGATGAGCAAGGCGTTCGCCTTCGCCGGCGGACGGCTGGGCTACCTCGCCGCCGCACCGGCCATCGTCGACGCCCTGCAGCTGGTCCGCTTGCCGTACCACCTTTCCAAGGTCACCCAGGCGGCCGCCCGCGCCGCCCTCCGGCACGCCGACGCCACCCTCGCGTCGGTGCACCGGCTCTCCGCCGAACGCGACCGCGTCGTGGAAGCCTTGCTGGGCTTGGGATTCACCCCGGTGCCGAGCGACGCCAACTTCGTCCTCTTCGGACAGTTCAGCGACGCGCCGGCCAGCTGGCAGTCCTATTTGGACCACGGCGTGCTGATCCGGGACGTGGGCATCGAAGGCCACCTGCGGGTGACCGTCGGCACCCCGGAAGAGAACGACGCTTTCCTCGAAGCGAGTAAGGAAGTCAAGCGATGAGCCGCGTCGGCAAGGTGGAGCGCACCACCAAGGAATCGTCCATCCTGGTCCAGCTGGACCTCGACGGGACCGGCCAGGTGGAGATCGCCACCGGCGTGCCGTTCTACGACCACATGCTCACCGCGTTCGGCGTGCACGGTTCGCTGGACCTGAAGGTCGAAGCGACCGGCGACGTCCACATCGACGCCCACCACACCGTCGAGGACACCGCGATCGTGCTCGGCCAGGCGCTGCGCCAGGCCCTCGGGGACAAGAGCGGCATCCGCCGTTTCGGCGACGCGTGGATCCCGATGGACGAAACCCTCGCCCACGCCGCGATCGACGTCTCCGGCCGCCCGTACTGCGTGCACGTCGGGGAGCCGGAGCAGTTCAACACCTTCACGATCGGCAACAACTACCCGTTCGTCCTGACCCGGCACGTCTTCGACTCGCTGGCGTTCCACGCGCAGATCGCCCTGCACGTCCGCGTCATCCACGGCCGCGACCCGCACCACATCGCGGAAGCGGAGTACAAGGCCGTGGCGAGGGCACTACGTGCGGCCACGGAACCGGACCCGCGCGCCGGTGGGATTCCGTCCACGAAGGGCGTGCTTTAGCGGCTTCGGACGTGCGCGGCGTTGCTGCTGGACGCCGCGCACGGTGGCCGCGCCGGGGAATGCGGCCCGCATCGAGCAGGAGAAGCGGGAATCGACCTCGCGATATTCAGGTCGGTAATTCGCGGGGAAACTCGCTCCAGCGGACCGGCACCGCGCACTCGGTTCTCGTTCTGACCGCTCACACGCGGAACACCGTCCGCGGAGCGGCATAAGCCACCGGCCCGGGAAAGTGTTCGGCGGCAAGGCGAACCGCGTCGCGGGCGGTAACCGTGTGGCCGAGATGCGTGAGTACCAGCCGTGCGGCACCGGCAGCCGCGTGGCCCGCTTCCGCCGGAGTCAGGTGTTCCGCGGACGGCTCGATGCTGTCCGCTTCGCACAGGAACAGATCCGTCCCCTTCGCCAGCTCCGAGAGCGCCGAGCACGGCCCGGTGTCTCCGGAGTACGCGAAAGTCCGCTCTCCGTCAGTGATCCGCACCCCGAACGCCGGGAACCCGTGCGATACGGCCACCGTCTCGAGGCGCAGCCCGCCGACCCGGGTCCGATGTCCGTCGTGGAGTTCCCGGACGGCGAACGCCTCCTCGATCGGCGCGCGGCCGGTGTTGCTCAGGAACGCGGAGATCCGCGCCGCCGTCCCCGGCGGGCCGTAGAGCGGGATCGGCCGCCGCAGGCGGAGATCCGCGAACAACAGTGCGTACACCGCCGGTAACAGATCCGCGACGTGGTCCGCGTGCAGATGCGAGATCCAGATCGCGTCCAGCTCGGCCGGCGAGACGTGTTCCTGCAGGGCAGCGAGGGTGCCGGGCCCGGCGTCGAGCCAGATCGCGGTGTCCTCGTGGCGCACCAGGTACCCGGAGCACGGAGCGTCCGGGCGCGGGTACGGCGTCGCGCTGCCCAGTACCGTCACGGTGAAAGCCATGTGGCACGCTAACCCCTGTGAGCAAAGAACTGATCGCGGTCCTGCTGCTGGCCCTCGGCGGCTTCCTGGCCGGCGGGGTCTACTCGCTGTGGAAGACCGCGAAGTTCTTCGCCGTGGTGCTGGGCATCGCGGCAGTGCTGGCGATCGGCGGGGCCATCGCCTGGCTGGTCAGCTGACCACTCCCGGGATCTTCCCGCTTCCGATGCACGCTTCCCGCACTGTTGACGCGGGCTTGCTCGCCGACGCGGGCTTGCTCGCCGACACGGGCTTGGTCGCCGACGCGGACCTTCTCGCGCAGGCGCGTGCCCGCGCCTGCCCTGTGCCGCCCAGCAATCGATGCGGACCTTCGCGCCTCCCGACGCTTGCCCAGGCAGCTAACGCGAGCCCTTCCACAGCAGCCCGTGGTTCGCGGCGGCTAACGCGGCCCTTGTCGCTCGTGGTGCCCTCCCAGCAACGAAACGCGGACTTCCCCTCCCACCGCATGCCTCCCACAGCTAGCGCACGCCCCTCACGGCAAGCGCGTAACTCGCGGCGACGTGCGCGGTCCTAGCCGCCTTCGACGCACGCCTTCCCGGCAACGAAAGCGAATCTCCCCACGCCTAGCCCGTGACTCCTGTCAATAAAACACCTCCCCAAGCGCACCCCGCGACTAAGCCGCCAACGGCTCAAAAATGCACTCAGCCAGCGTCGCGTGCTTCTTCCACCCCAACGTCTCGTACAGCGCCCGTCCCGCATCCGTCGCCCCGAGCACGCCCAGCACCGCTCCGTCCGAGACCGCGCGGTCGGCGAGCGAGCGCATCACGAACCCGCCCAGTCCGCGGCGCCGGTGGGCTTCCTCAGTCACCACCCGGTCCACAACAACCGCGTCGCCGACAGTCGCCATCTGGCCCTTCGCTGCCTGCTCTCCCGTCGCGTCCAGCACGCGGAGGAACGTGACGGCGCCGCTGACCTCCACCGTCACCGTGTAGCCCTCCGGCGCGACCGGGTTCGTCGCCAGCAGATCGGTCGCCATCAGGTGGCCGGTTTCTTCCCAGGCGACTATCCAGCCATCCGGCATCCACGGTTCGATCGTTTCCGGCTCGGCAGGCGTTTTCAGCCACGTCCGAGGTTCGCTGACCGCGCCCGCAGCAGCGCGGACCAGCGATTCCTCAGCCGCGGGCAGGACGTGCCTGCCCACTTCCGCGGGATTGTCCGGCACCTCGACGAAAAGCCCCCATGGCTTCTCGACCGGCACCGGTGTCTGCCGTGACAAGGCCCATCCCGCGACCCAAGTCCGTACCGTGTCCTCGATCATGAAACCAGGGTACGAACCACCACCGACAAAAACTCAGACTCGAGTCAGCTCGCGTTCGTCGTCGCCGCGGGCGCCGAGTTCGCGGACGAGGCCTTCGCCTTCGACGTCGACGTTCGGCAGGATCCGGTCGAGCCACTTGGGCAGCCACCACGCGCCGCGGCCGAGCAGGGACATCACCGCGGGCACGATGGTCATCCGGATCACGAACGCGTCCACCAGCACGCCGAAGGCCAGCGCGAACCCGATCGACTGGATCAGCGTCGACTCGGCCAGGACGAACCCGGCGAACACCGAGATCATGATCAGCGCGGCCGCCACGACGACCCGCGCGCCGTGCCGGAACCCGGTCACCATCGCTTCCTGCGGCTCGGCCCCGTGCACGTGTTCCTCGCGCATCCGGGTCACCAGGAACACCTGGTAGTCCATCGCGAGCCCGAACAGGACGCCGATCAGCAGGATCGGCAGCATGCTCATGATCGGGCCGGTCGAGGCGACGCCGAGCAAATCGGTGAGCCAGCCCCACTGGAACACCGCGACCACCGCGCCGAACGTCGCGACCACCGAGCCCAGGAACCCGAGCGTCGCCTTCAACGGCACCACGACCGACCGGAACACCAGCATCAGCAACAGGAACGCCAGCCCGACGATGAGCGCGAGGTAGGGCAGCATCGCGTCCGACAGCTTCTGCGACACGTCGATGTTGGCCGCGGTCTGGCCGGTCACCGCGAGGCTGCCGCCGGTGTTTTCCTGCAACGGCGCGGATTGCGCGCGGATCGCGGACACGAGGTCCTCGGTCTGCGTGCTGCTCGGGCCGCTCTTCGGGATCACCGTGAGCACCGCGGTGTCCCCGGCCGGGTTGACCCGAGGCGGCGTCACCGCGGCGACGTCCGGCAGCTTGCCGATGTCCGCCGCGGCCTGCTTCAACGCGGCCGGATTGTGGTTCGGGCCGGTGTCGACGACGACCAGCAGCGGTCCGTTCGCGCCCTCGCCGAATCCCTTGCTGACCAGGTCGTAGGCCTTGCGCTGGGTGGTGTCCGGCGCGGCGGTCGAGTCGTTGGGCAGGCCGAGCTGCATGCTCAGCGCGGGAACCGCGACCACGGCCAACCCGACCAGCGCGGTCAGCAGGACCGGAACCCGGTGCCGCGCAACGAAACGCGCCCAGCGTTCACCGTGCGTCGGGCCTTCGGTGCGGCGGCGCACGCGGATCTTGCTGCTGGCGACCCGGGCACCGGCGAAGCCGAGCACGGCGGGCAGCAGCGTCAACGCGATCAGCACGGCGATCACGACGGTCGCCGCGGCGGCGACGCCCATCTGGCCAAGGAACGGAATACCGACGACGGTCAGCCCGGCGAGCGCGATGATCACCGTCAGCCCGGCGAACACCACGGCGGAACCAGCGGTGCCAACGGCTCGGCCGGCGGCTTCCTCGGGTTCGCGGCCCTCGGCCAGTTCGTGCCGGTAGCGGGAGACGATGAACAGCGCGTAGTCGATGCCCACCGCGAGCCCGATCATCAACGCCAGCACCGGAGTGTTGGAGTTCAGCTCCAGCGAACCGGACGCCAGCATGATGCCCGCCATCCCGACGCCGACCCCGATCAGCGCGGTCAGCAACGGAATCCCGGCGGCGAGCAGCGAACCGAAGGTGATGATCAGGACGACCGCCGCGACCGCGACGCCGAGTCCCTCGGTGGCCCCGGTCGCCGGGATGCCCTGCACCGCGTCGCCGCCGTACTCGACCTGATATCCCAGCTGCTTCGCGTGATCACCGGTCGCCAGCAGCGCGGACCGGTCGGAATCGCTGAGCTCGAAACCCTTGACCTGGTAGCTCACCTGCGCAAGCGCGACCCGGCCGTCGGGGGACACCGACTTCGCCTGGAACGGGTCGACCACCGCGGCCACCTTCGGCGCGGACTTCAGCTTGCCCACCACCGACTCGACAGCCGCCTGCCCCGCCGGGTCGGTGACCTTGTGCCCGTCCGGCGCGGCGATCGCCACGCGCGCGGTGCCGCCGCCCGCCGCGGCCTGCGGGAAGTGCTCGGCCAGCCGGTCGATCGCCTGCTGGGATTCGGTGCCGGGGATGGTCACCGAATCGGACAGCTTGCCCGACAGCGTGAGCGCGCCCGCGCCCACCGCCGCGAGGACAAGCGCCCAGACCGCCGCCACGAGGACCCGGCGGCGGAACGACAGCCTGCCGAGCCGGTACAGGAAGGGTGCCACGAGTCGTCTCCGTTTCGCGCCCGAAGCGGGCTCTCCGCACTGGGAATCGCCCTTTCGAAGCTAGCCGTTCGGCAAGGGGCTGCCAAGCCGATCGGCTAGGATGTGACTAGCCGCACGGCAAGTTTCGGACTAGTCGCCCGGCAAGTACGATGATGTGCTGCGGAGCAGCGCACTCCGCTTGACGAGGAGGGCGCGATGACGACCGTCGAACCGGTCGCGGACACCCGGACCAGGCTGCTCGCCACTGCGCTGCGGCTGTTCTCGGAGCACGGCGTGGAGGGCACGTCGCTGCAGATGATCGCCGACGAGCTGGGCGTCACCAAGGCCGCGGTGTACTACCACTTCAAGACGAAGTCGGAGATCACCGAGGCGGTCGCGGAACCGGGCATCCGGGAACTGGACGAACTGGTCGTCGAGGCGGCGAAGCACCGCCGGCACGGCGCGCGCGTGGACCATCTGCTGGACGGTTTCGTCGATCTCGTGGTGCGGCACCGGGTGCTGGTCGCGCTGTTCTCCAGCGACCCGGGCATCGACGCGGCGCTCGCGAAATCGCGGCACGGTGTCGAAGGGTTCAAGCAGGCGCTGATTTCGATCGTGGCCGGGGAGCCGGAGCCGGACGTGACCGCTCGCGTGACGGCGATCGTGGCGTTCACCGGCATCGCGATGGCGGGCGGCGCGCCCGATCTGGCCGAGGTGGACGACGAAACGCTCCGCCAGGAACTGGTCGGAGTGGGGCGGCGGCTGCTGGGCAGGCCGCGCCGCCGGGTCTGCTGAGCCAGCTTCTCAACTGTTGAGAACCCTGTTGCAGTATCTGGGACGAGGCTCCTAACCTCGAAGCATGTCTTCGGATAGCGCTTACGGGCAGGGGCACGCGGAAAGCGTTGTACGGTCGCAAGTTTGGCGAACCGTCGACAATTCGGCCGCCTACCTCGCACCGGAGCTGCTTCCCGGGCGCCGCGTGCTGGACGTCGGCTGCGGGCCCGGGACGATCACGGTGGATCTCGCTCGCCGGGTGGCTCCGGGCGAGGTCGTCGGCATCGACGTGTCGGAATCCGTTCTGGAGCAGGCGCGGGCGCACGCGCGGAGCGAAGGCGTGTCCAATGTCCGGTTCGAGCGCGCCGACATCACCGCGGGCCCGGCGATCGGCCGGTTCGACGTCGTGCACGCGCACCAGGTGCTGCTGCACCTGACCGAACCGGTGGAAGCGCTGCGGCACATGCTGGCGCTGGCGAAACCCGGCGGTGTGGTCGCCGCGCGCGACACCGACTACGCCGCGGCGTTCTGGTGGCCGGCGGATTCGCGGCTGGACCGCTGGCTCGAGGTGTACCGCGCGGTCGCGCACGGCAATGGCGCCGAGCCGGACGCGGGACGGCGATTGCTGGCCTGGGCGCACGCCGCGGGCGCCCGCGACGTCAAGCCGAGCGCCTCGATCTGGTGTCATTCCACGCCCGAGGAACGCGCGTGGTGGGGCGGCATGTGGGCGGAACGGATCCTGGATTCCAAGATTGCCGAACAGGCCGTGGCGGGCGGGCACGCGTCCGCGGAAGACCTCCGCGAGATCTCCGCCGCGTGGCGTGCGTGGGCGGCCGATCCGGACGGCTGGTTCTCGATCCCGCACGGGGAAATCCTGTGCCGGGTCGGCGAAGCTGGCTGAACCGCGGAAGCGCTCACGCACCTCCGCAACGTCCGCCCCCGGAAAACTCGCCGAGGCGGTCGGTTACGGCAGCCGGGAGTCCTTCAGCGCTTCAGCCGCGCGCCGTTCCTCGGCCGTCAACTGATCCGCGGGAACCCGGACGACAGAGCGGAAACGGCGGCACACCGGACAGCGCTGCAGCCGCCGGTCGCCGAGCCGGATCGCCTTGAACGACACCAAGGGCAGCCAGATCGTGGAGAAATAATGGCCTTCGCTGCACTGGACGATCGTGTAGTCCGGCATGGCCACCTCCTCGGGCGCGACCCGTTCAGTATGCGCTACTCGGGCGCCGTCAGAAACTCCGCCGGAACCGCCGAAGTCAGCCACACCCCGTTGTCGCTCACCTGAAACACATGCCCGCGCGCGGCCATTTCCCCGGCCGCCACCGTGAGCACGACCGGTTTCCCGTGCCGCGATCCGACCTTCCACGCCGTCTCGCGGGTCGCCGACAAATGCACCGCGTGCCGCTTCATCGGGCGCAATCCCTCCGCCTGGATCGAGGGAAGGAACCGCGTCGCCGTGCCGTGGAAGAGGATTTCCGGCGGCGGCGCGTCCGCCAGTTCCAGATCCACCCGGACGCTGTGTCCCTGGCTGGCGCGGATCAACGTCCCCGTCTCGTCGAAGGCGAACCGCTGTTTGGCGCAGTTCGCGACGACCTCGTCCAGCTCCGCGCGGCTCACCGGGAACCGGTTCCGGGCCAGTGCCGTGAGCAGCTCGTCGACCGGAACCCAGCCGCCAGGGGAGAGGGTGAGCCCGAGCCCGCCGGGGTCGTGGCGCAGGTGCCGGGACAGCCGTTTGGACACCCGGGTTCGATTTTTCTCGTTCATCTCTGCCCGCAGTAACCCACACCGAAGCACTGGCGCGCAACGGAATTCAGATGCCGCCCTCCAGGACCGGACGAAGCTTGCTGGCCCCGGGCCCGAACCGGGAGAGTTCGTCGTCCGCGTTGTACAGGCCGCAGCTGCGCAGCGACAGGCATCCGCAGCCGACGCATCCGGTCAGCCGGTCCCGCAGCCGCTGGAGCGCGTCGATCCGGGCGTCGAGTTCGGTCTGCCATTCGCGCGACAGGCGGGCCCAGTCCGCCTTCGTCGGCGCGTGGTCGGCGGGGAGCGTCTCCAACGCCGCGCTGATGTCTTCCAGCGACAGCCCGACCCGTTGCGCGGCGCGGATGAACGCGATCCGCCGCAGCACCGAACGCGCGTAGCGGCGCTGGTTGCCCGCCGAGCGCTCGGACGTGATCAGGCCGCGCTCCTCGTAGAACCGCAGTGCCGTGTGCGGGACCCCGCTGCGTTCCGCGACCTGGCCGATGCTCAGCTTGTCCGCCAACCTCGTCATTAGTCCAGGTTAGCGCTTGACCTTCAGTTTGGTCGAGGTTGCATGGTCGGGACCATGACCACGACGACGCACGAGCCGGGCTACGCGGACCTGCCCCGGCTGATCTCGCTGATGACCGGCGACGACAAACACCACGCGGCCGCGGAGTCCACAATGGACGTCCTGTGGGTGCTGTTCGACCGGGTCCTCGACCTCGGCCCGGACACCGCCCGGCAGCCGGGCCGCGACCGGTTCCTGCTGTCCAAGGGGCACGGGCCGATGGCGTACTACGCGGTTCTCGTCGCGAAAGGCTGGCTGGACGAGGACGAACTCGCCGGCTGGAGTTCGGCGCGTTCGCGGCTCGGCCACCATCCGGACCGCGTCCGCGCGCCCGGCGTCGAAATCTCCAGCGGTTCGCTCGGGCACGGCCTGCCTATCGCCGTCGGCACCGCACTCGGCCTGCGCGCCCGCCGGTTCCGCTCGCGCATCGTCGCGCTCGTCGGCGACGCCGAACTCGACGAAGGCTCCAACCATGAGGCGATCGTCGTCGCCGCACGGCTCGGGCTCGACAAGCTGACCGCGGTGGTCGTGGACAACCAATCCTCGACGCACGGCTGGCCAGGCGGCATCGCGCGCCGTTTCGAAACCGAAGGCTGGGCCGTGCGCACGGTCTCCGGCCGCGACCACGAAGCGCTGTACGACGCGTTCACCACCCCTCATCCCGGACGGCCGCTCGCGGTCGTCGCCGTCGTGGAACCGAAAGGCGCGCACTGATGCCGAACATGCGGGACACCTTCCTGACCACCGCCGAGGAAATCGTCAACCGCGACCAGGACGTGGCGATCGTCCTCGCCGACATCTCGGCCGCGTCGCTCGCCGAGGCCGCGCGACGGCATCCCGACCGGGTGATCAACGTCGGGATCCGCGAGCAATTGCTCGTGAGCACCGGCGCCGGCCTCGCGCTCGCCGGGCTCCGGCCGATCGTGCACACCTTCAACGCGTTCCTCGTGGAGCGCGCGTTCGAGCAGATCAAACTGGACCTCAGCCACCAGGACCTCGGCGCGGTGCTGGTTTCGTACGGCGCTTCCTACGACATGCCGATGGAAGGCCGCACGCACCAGGCTCCCGGCGACGTCGCGCTGATCGATTCCCTGCCCGGCTGGTACGTGCACGTGCCCGGACATCCCGAGGAGGCGCGTCGGCTGCTGCTCGACTCGGTGCCCGGGGACAGCCGGACGTACCTGCGGCTGTCCGCGCAGGAGAATTCCGAGCCGCACCTCGGCGTCGGGCTCCAGACGATCCGCCAGGGCACGCGCGGCGTGGTGATCGCGGTCGGGCCGATGCTGGACCGGGTGCTGGAGGCGGCCGAGGGCATGGACGTGACGGTGCTCTACACCTCGACGGTGCGCCCGTTCGACGCCGAAGGCCTGCGTGCCGCGATGCCGGAGGTGGCTGATGTGGCGCTGGTGGAGCCGTACCTCAAGGGAACCTCCGCGCATTGCGTCGCCGACGCGCTCGCGGACCGGCCGCACCGGCTGCTGAACCTCGGCACCCGCCGGGACGCCGAGGTGCGGATCTACGGCACGCTCGCCGACCACGATCTCGTGCACGGGCTCGACGCGGGTTCGATCGCGTTGTCCCTCAAGGAATTCTTCACCGGATGAGGAGAGACCCCGGCAACGGGCAACCGTCCGGCGTCACCAGCCGCTGTCGGCGCGCCGCACGGGGTTCACCGTGCGCGCGGTCGACCGGCGCGCGAGGTCGATCTCCGCGCGGGTCTTCTGCAGCGGGATGGTCAGCTCCCTGAACTGCGGGAACGGCACGCTGTCGATGTCTTCCCGCCATGCTTGGAACATCCGGCAGAGCAGATCGGACTCGGACATTTCGTCCTCTTTCCGGGTCCGGGGGCGCCGGCGGCACCCGCACATAGCCCCGTGGGTACCCGTTCGGGGCGAGAACGAAACGGGCTCGGAACGAAATTGTCCGGGAGGCTAGGCTCGGGGCGTGTCTCGTGTGGTGATCCTCGATTACGGCTCCGGAAACCTCCGCTCCGCCGAACGCGCCGTCGCGCGCGCGGGCGCCGACGTGGAAGTCACCGCCGACCCGCATGCCGCGCTCGAAGCCGACGGCCTCGTGGTGCCCGGCGTCGGCGCGTTCTCGGCGTGCATGAGCGGGCTGCTGGGCGTGCACGGGCACCGGATCATCGGCAAGCGGCTGGCGGGCGGACGCCCGGTGCTGGGCATCTGCGTCGGCATGCAGATCCTGTTCTCGCGCGGCGTCGAGCACGGCGAGGAGACCGAGGGCACCGGCGAATGGCCGGGCACGGTCGAGCGGCTGCACGCCGACGTGCTCCCGCACATGGGCTGGAACACCGTCCGCGCGCCCGCCGATTCGCAGCTGTTCGCCGGGATCGACCCGGACGAGCGGTTCTATTTCGTGCACTCCTACGCGGCGCGGAAGTGGGAACTGGACTCCGGCCTCGCCGGGCAGCAGCCCAAGGTGACCTGGGCGAACCACGGCGAGGACTTCGTCGCGGCGGTGGAGAACGGGCCGCTGTGGGCGACCCAGTTCCACCCGGAGAAGTCCGGGGACGCGGGGGCGCAGCTGCTGCGCAACTGGCTGGGCACGCTGGCGTAGCCGGGAGTTTCCGCCAGGAGGCGACTGTGCCGCCGCTCACTTCGCCGGTCCGTGGCGTGCGCCGCATCGCCAGGTCGCCGAGGCCGTCCGGCCGCGCGGATATCCCCCGGAAGGTGCGCCCGGCCGCGCCGCTTAGGCTGTGCGCGTGACTTTCACGCTCCTTCCCGCAGTTGATGTTGCCGACGGCCAGGCGGTCCGACTCGTCCAGGGCGAGGCGGGCACCGAGACCTCCTACGGCAGCCCGCTCGAGGCGGCGCTGCAGTGGCAGCGCGACGGCGCCGAGTGGATCCATCTCGTGGACCTCGACGCGGCCTTCGGCAAGGGCAGCAACCGCGAGCTGCTCGCCGACGTCGTCAAGCGGCTCGACGTGCAGGTGGAGCTGTCCGGCGGCATCCGCGACGACGCGTCGCTCGAGGCGGCGCTCGCCACCGGCGCGCGCCGGGTCAACCTCGGCACCGCGGCGCTCGAGGACCCGGACTGGACGGCGAAGGTCGTCTCCGAATACGGCGACCGCGTCGCGATCGGGCTCGACGTGCGGATCACCGAGGCCGGGCACCGGCTGTCCGCGCGCGGCTGGACGTCCGACGGCGGCGACCTGTGGGAGGTCCTGGAGCGGCTCGACCGCGACGGGGCCAGCCGGTACGTCGTCACCGACGTGAGCAAGGACGGCACCCTGCGCGGCCCGAACCTGGACCTGCTGCGCGAGGTCACCGCCCGCACCGACGCGCCGGTGATCGCCTCCGGCGGAGTGTCCAGTGTGGACGATCTGCGGGCGCTCGCCGGGCTGGCGTCGGACGGCGTCGAAGGCTCGATCGTCGGGAAGGCGCTGTACGCGGGCGCTTTCACCCTCCCGGAGGCTCTCGCCGCCGTCCGCTGACCGCGGGAATCGTCGGCGAGCACCGGAAATCACGCCGGAATCGCGGCCCGGTCGAGCGCGAGCTGCCCGGCCGGGCGCATCCGGCCCTCCTGCCGGAGCAGCTCGGCCCGGGCGAGATTTCGCGGCGACCACGGGCTTTTCGGCCGTCGCGGCGTGTACCGCTGGGTGTAGGTCGAGTCGTCGCGGCGGCGGGTCAGGCCGTCGATCCAGCCGTAGCAGAGCGCTTCTCGCAGCGCCTGCTCGTAGGTGAGGCCGGGCTCGCCCTTCTTCGCCAGCACCACCCAGACTTCGGTGGCGGAATCGTGGTGCTCGGCCAGCCAGTTCCGCCATGCCGCGGCGTCGGCGAAGATCGTCATGCCCGCACCAGCGTTTCGCGGATCGAGACGTAGTGCGGGTTGTACATCAGGCCGAGGACGTTGCCCCACGGGTCGATCACTGACGCGGTGATGAACCCGGTGCCGCGGTCGCGCGGGGCGTCATGGACCTTCGCGCCCATCGCGACGACCCGCTCCAGCGTCGCGGGGACGTCCTCGACGTGCCAGAACACGACCGCGCCCGCGGGCTGTCCGACAGTGGCGAGATCGGCGGTCCGGGACAGCTCGCTGGTGGCGTACGAGCTGTGGACGATGCCGAATTCGTGCTGGTAATCGCCGATGCGCCACTCCAGGTACGCCGGGGTGTCCAGGTATGGCGCGACGCCGAAAAGGTCGGTGTACCAGCGCTTCGCCGCGTCGAAGTCGGGGGAGTAGAAGGTGACGGTGCTGAGTCCTCGAAGCATCTCTGAGTCCTTGTCTGCTCGGTTGTGGGACTAGCTTCTCCGCCAAAGTGCTCATCTTCTGAGCACTTTTAGAGAGAGAATCCCAACCATGCGCGCTGACCGTCTCGTCGCTGCCGTCCTGCTGCTTCAGGCCCGCGGCCGGGTGACCGCTGCCGAACTGGCCGAGGACCTGGAGATCTCCGTGGCCACGGCCCGCCGCGACCTGGAGGCGTTGTCGGCGGCCGGGATCCCGGTCTATCCGCAGCCCGGACGCGGCGGCGGCTGGTCGCTCGTCGGCGGGGCGCGCACCGACCTGAGTGGACTGACCGCGGCCGAGTCGCAGGCGTTGTTCTTGATGCTGGGACCGGCGGCGTCCGGCGGTCCGGAACTGTCGTCCGCGCTGCGCAAGCTTGTCCGCGCGCTGCCCGCGACGTTCCGGGCCGACGCCGAAGCCGCCGCGCGGGCTGTCGTGTCCGATCCGGCGGGGTGGGGCGAGCGGGATCGCGAACCGCCCGCGCTCGTCCAATCCCTCCAACAGGCGGTGGTGCAGCGGCGCAAGGTGCGGTTCGACTACAGCGGCAAGGACCGCTTAGTGGATCCGTACGGCCTCGCCGACAAGGACGGGGTCTGGTATCTCATCGCGGGAACCCCTGCGGGACAACGGACTTTCCGCGTCGACCGGATTTCGGCGGCCGCGACTACAGACCTGCCTTCGCAGCGGCCGGACGACTTCGATCTTCGCGAACAGTGGGCCCGGGTCGTGGAGGAGATGGAGCAGCGGCGTTCGCTCGTGTCGGCCACCGTGCTGATCGACGCGCGGTACTTGTCCGTGCTGCGGTCCCATTTCGGGCGGCATTGCGAGATGCTCGGGGAGCAGGACGGCCGGGTACGCGTGAAGGTGGCGGCGCACTGGGTGCGTTCGATCGCGGAGCAACTGGCCGGATGGGGAGACCTGGTCGAGGTGGTGGAACCGGACTCGGTCCGCGCCGAACTCGCCCGCATCGGCCGCGAGCTGACCGCCCGTTACGGCGGCTGAACGATTACCCGCGAGGTAATCGACTCCATTCCCGGGAACGGACAGGATTGCTTGGCAGACAACGGAATCGAGCCAAGGAGCCGGACATGACCGCCTACGCCATCGCCCACCTGCGCCAGCCGGGAACCGTGGACCCCGAGGTCTACGAGTACATGGAACTGATCCAGGCGACGCTCGATCCGTTCGAGGGCCGGTTCCTGGTCCACGGCGGGGAGACCCGCGTACTGGAAGGCACCTGGCCGGGCGCGACCGTGGTGCTCGAATTTCCCGATTTCGCCGCCGCCGAGCAGTGGTACGCGTCGGCGGACTACCGCAAGATCCTGCACCTGCGCACCGATCATCTGGTGGGTGACGTGATCCTGGTGGAGGGCTGCGGACCGAACCACGATTCGGCCGCGATGGGCGCCCGGCTCCGTGAAGAGGCCCGGTGACTTACTCGGCGATTTTGATCGCGATGCCGATCGTCCGCTCGGGTCCGCCGCGGAGGCGGCTGAAGAAGATGGTCACGCGTCCGACGAGGCCGTAGTCGCGGGCGATGACCCCGCGGATGCGGTCGCTGTCGGCGGTGTCGAGGAGCCGGGCGGTGCCGCTGACTTCGGCGCCGTGCACTCGGCGGCCGCGGACGTCGCAGGCTTGCAGCCGGACGTCGCCGTTGTTGCGGATGCGTTTGACCTTGCCCGCGTTGCGTTCGGAGAACAGAACCAGCTCGTCGCCGTCGCGGGAGGCCCACACCGGGGTCGGGACCGCGCGGCCGTCGCGGCGGAAAGTGGTCAGCACGACGTACTTCTCGGCGCCGAGACGCTCCAGTTCGGACATAGCCCTACGGTAGACGGCGTCACAGTCCTTGGCAGCGGTCGGCGGGCTGCGGCGAGCCGGGCGTCGTCGGCACGGCGACCGAGGTGCCGTGGCCGGCCACCTTCTCCATCACCACGTGCGTCGCCGCCACATAGCCCCAGGTGAACAGCACGACCACGGCCGCGCACACGCCGAGCGCCGCCTTTCGGCTCCCGATTCGCCCCAGGAGCGCGGAAATCCCGGCTCCGGCGAGCAGAAAGAGCAAGAGCGAACTGACCTGCCACAGCGTCACGCCCAGGCCGGACCACGGCACGAGCTGGCGCAACCGGCAGGTCAGCTGCTCGCTCGCAGTGAGCTGGGCGAGGTAATTGGCTCCGACGCACCAGGCCACCAGAACGGCGATGATCGCGGCCCCGAGCCCGACGGCGTACGCCACTCGCGAAAGCGTGCTCCGAGACTCCCCCAGTTCGGACATGGCTTCACGGTAGCGGTCAGCGGGCGCTCAGCCATCCGTATTCCGGTGCCGAATCGAGCACGATCCCGTCCGCCACCGCGACCAGTTGCTCGCGCGGCAAGCGGCCGGAAACGGTCAGCCATCGCCCGGTCGACAATCGCACGGTGACCTGCGCGTCGGCCGGTCCGGAGGCGGGCACGTAAGCGCCGGAGAGACCGCGCACCTGCACCGGCCCGGACCCGCTGAGCGCCGGGGAGCCGCCGCTGATCGTCGCGCGCACCTTGCCGCTCGGGCCGCTCGCGTCGAGCACCGTCGTCGCGTTGTCGGAACTGGTGCCGCGAACGGTCGTGGCCTCTTCGTGCAGACCGGCGGGCAGCGGTCCGAAGCGCGCCTCGCCGCGGACCCGGACTGGGTCGACGGTCACGGAATCGGCTACTTGCTGGGCCGCATCGCGCGCGTCCGGGACGCCTTCGACCTTGGCGGTCAGCACGTAGCGGTTGTCCGGCATCCAGGTAAGCGTGGCGATCGTGTCGCTCGGGCCGGTCACCATGGCGATCCGGCCGTGCACCACGACCTGGTCCTTCACCGCCGAGATGCGCAGTGCGGTCTGCGCCCATTCCGGATCGGCCGTCGAGTGCGCCGCGAGTTCCACCCGGCTCGCGCCGGACTGCCATTGCCGCACCTGCGCGGTCGTTCCGGGCCCGCCGGAGCGGTACTGCTCGGTGAAGCCGTCCGGCAGCCAGCCCGGCGTGTACGCGAGCACCGGTCGTCCGGCGGCGGGCGTGAGCTGCGCGGGCGCTTCGGCGACCGTTTCGACCACCAGCGGCACCCCGGCGGCGACCGCGATCACCGCGATCACCGCGGCGGCCAGCGCGAGGCGAGGACGGCGTCGGCGTTGCCGGGCCCGGGCGAGCGCGTTGAGCACCTGGTTGCCGTCCGGTGCCCGCTCGGCGAGCCGTTCGAGGCTGTCGCGCACCAGCGTCTCGGTCTCGTTCGAGGGGGTCATTCTCCTGCTCCGGTGGTGAGGGCGGCCGGCAACGAGGGCATTCCGGCGCGCAGCGTCGCCAGCGCGCGCGAAATCTGGCTGCGCACGGTCGAGACGCCGCAGCGGAGGAAATCCGCGATCTCGGCGTCGGTGTAGTTCTCGTAGTAGCGCAGGACGACCGCGGCGCGCTGTTTCCGCGGCAGCGTGGCCAGCAGGGCGAGCATTTCGTCGCGTTCGTCGTAGGCGGTGCTGGGATCGGCGGTCGGCGGCCCGAGCGCGTCGAGCACCGTGTGGTTCGACGGGACCACGCGGCGGGCGGCGCGGCGGCGCCACGACAGGTACTCGTTGGTGATCATCCGGCGGACGTAGGTGGGCGGCGATTCGATCTTCGACCAGCGTTGCTGGGCGCGCAGGAGCACGTCCTGGACGATGTCCTGCGCCAGATGCGGGTCGTCGGCGAGGACGGTCGCGTAGCGCAGCAGCCCGTCGAGGCGTTCCGCCACGAAATCGTCGAAACCGGTGGTCACGATCATCAGACGCGCGAGGGGCCGGTTTTGATGCTTCGGATCCGCAAATTGGTGACGAAGCCGTCGCGGCGGGCTCGCCCGAGCGGCCGACTAGGCTGGTGGGCATGGCTGTGGCGGTTCGGGTGATTCCCTGTCTCGACGTCGACGCGGGCCGGGTCGTGAAGGGCGTCAACTTCGCCGACCTGCGCGACGCGGGCGACCCGGTGGAGCTCGCGCGCCGGTACGACGCCGAAGGCGCCGACGAGCTGACCTTCCTCGACGTCACCGCGTCCTCCGGCGACCGCGAAACCACCTTCGACGTGGTCCGCCGCACCGCCGAGCAGGTCTTCATCCCGCTCACCGTCGGCGGCGGCGTGCGCTCCACCGACGACGTCAACCGGCTGCTGCGCACCGGCGCGGACAAGGTGAGCATCAACACGGCCGCGATCGCCCGCCCGGAGCTGCTGCGCGAGGCGTCGCGCCGGTTCGGGGCGCAGTGCGTCGTGCTGTCCGTCGACGCGCGGCGAGTGCCCGAAGGCAGCGAACCGACCGCGTCCGGCTTCGAGGTCACCACGCACGGCGGCCGGCGCGGCACCGGCATCGACGCGGTGGAGTGGGCCGCGCGCGGCGAGGAACTCGGCGTGGGCGAGATCCTGCTCAACTCGATGGACGCCGACGGCACCAAAACCGGCTTCGACCTCGAACTGATCGACCTGGTCCGCAAGGCGGTGCGGGTTCCGGTGATCGCCAGCGGCGGCGCGGGCGCGACCGAGCACTTCCTGCCCGCCGTGCAAGCGGGCGCGGACGCAGTGCTCGCGGCGAGCGTATTCCACTTCGGACAGTTGACGATCGGCGACGTGAAGGGCGCGCTCCGCACCGGAGGGGTGGTCGTGCGATGAGCCTCTCGCCGGAACTTTCCGCCCGGATCAAGCGCAACGCGGACGGGCTGATCGCCGCGGTCGTGGTGGACCACGCGACGTCCGACGTGCTGATGATGGCCTGGATGAACGACGACGCGCTGGAATCCACGCTCACCACGCGCCGCGGCACGTACTGGTCGCGCAGCAGGCAGGAATTGTGGGTGAAGGGCGAGACCTCGGGCCACGTCCAGCACGTCCGCGAAGTCCGCATCGACTGCGACGGCGACACGGTGCTGCTGCGCGTGGACCAGACCGGCCCGGCCTGCCACACCGGCACGCACACGTGCTTCGACACCGACGACCGGCTGCTGCTCGCGGACGAGAACGCGTGATGGCCGTCGTCGCGAACGTGCTGATCGGGCTCGTCGCCCTGATCCACCTGTACATCGTGGTGCTGGAGATGGCCCTGTGGACCACGCCGCGGGCGCGCGCGGCGTTCGGCACCACCGAGGAGTTCGCCCGCGAGAGCAAGACTTTGGCAGCGAACCAGGGGCTATACAACGGATTCCTCGCCGCCGCGCTGATCTGGGGCCTGATCGCGGCCGACCCGGCGGGTTTCCAGCTGAAGCTGTACGGCTTGGCGTGCGTGATCGTCGCCGGTCTGTACGGGGCCGCGACCGCGTCGAAGCGGATCCTGTTCGTGCAGGTGCTGCCTGGCGTGCTGGCGCTGGTTTTCCTGCTGCTGTCGCGCTAGTCGATGTTCCCGGTGAGGTAACGCTGCAACGTCGGCGCCACCGCCGTGACCAGCGTGTCCACCTCCGCCTCCACCATCGGCGGGAACCGCGCCACGTACCGGATCAACCCGACCCCCACCAGCTGCGATGCGCACAACGCCACCCGCAGCTCCTGACGGTCGCCGCCGAGGTCGCTCAGCAGTCCGGTGAAAAACCCGGAGAAGAACTCGCGCAGCACGGTGCTCGCCGCCTCGTGGCTGGCGATGCTGCGGATCAGCGCCTGGAACGTGTCGCCGCCGACGCCGTCCCAGCGGGTCAGGAACGTGTGCACGATCCGGGTGCCCAGTTCCTCGACCGGGCCGGCGCGCAGGACCGTGACCAGCTCCGCCGGTTCGAACGGCAGTTTCAGCACCGCTTGCGCGAACAGGCCCTCCTTGCCGCCGAACCAGTGGTTGACCATGGCCGCGTCGACGCCGGCGCGCGCGGCGATCGAGCGGACCGTCGCGCGTTCGTAGCCGTTCTCGGCGAACACCGCGCGGGCCGCTTCGAGCAGCACCGCGCGGGTGTCCTGACCAGCGGGGCGGCGGCCGCGGCGGCGCGCGGTAGTGTCTTCGGTGCTCACCGGACCATCTTGACCGGTCGCCGCCTCGAATTCAACAGTCATTGAATTGAGAGCCCGCTGACCGGCGGACCCGGGCGTAGCGGCACAATGAGACGCATGGTCAGCTCAGCAGCCACGTCCACGGCCGGGCCCGGCCCGGTCAGCCCGTCCCGCGCCGAGTTCCGCGCGCTGGCCGAGAGCCGCCGCGTGATCCCCGTGGTGCGCCGGGTGCTCGCCGACGGCGAGACCCCGCTGGGGATTTACCGGAAGCTCGCCGCCGACCGGCCCGGCACGTTCCTCTTCGAATCGGCCGAGAACGGGAAATCGTGGTCGCGCTGGTCGTTCGTCGGCGTGCGCAGCCCGGCCGCGCTGACCGTGCGCGACGGCAAGGCGGTCTGGACCGGCACCCCGCCGGACAACCTGCCCACCGAGGGCGACCCGCTGCAGGTGCTGCGCGCGACCGTCGAGGCGCTGCACACCGAACCGCTTCCCGGCCTGCCCCCGCTGACCGGCGGGATGGTCGGCTACCTCGGCTACGATTCCGTGCGCTGGCTGGAAAAGCTGCCCGAGCTGGCCGAACGGGACCTCGACATTCCCGAGCTGACCATGCTGCTCGCCACCGACCTCGCCGCGTTCGACCACCACGAGGGTACCGTCACGCTGATCGCCAACGCGGTCAACTGGGACGACTCGGCCGAGCGCGTGGACGCCGCCTACGACGACGCGCTGGCCCGGCTGTCCGCGATGACCGAGCAGCTGCGGGTGCCCGCGCCGCCCACGGTCGCGACGTTCGACCGCCCCGCGCCGGAATTCCGCCGCCACCGCAGCAAGGAAGACTTCCACGCGGCGGTCGACAAGGCGGTCGAGGCGATCAAGGCCGGCGAAGCGTTCCAGGTCGTGCCGTCGCAACGATTCGAGATCGAGACCGGGGCCGACGCGCTCGACGTGTACCGCGTCCTGCGCACCTCCAACCCGAGCCCGTACATGTACCTGCTGCGGCTGGAGGGCTTCGACATCGTCGGCTCCAGCCCGGAATCGCTGGTGACCGTCCGCGACGGCCGCGCCACCACGCATCCCATCGCGGGCACCCGCTGGCGGGGCGCGGATCCGGAGGAGGACGCGCAGCTGGCCAAGGACCTGCTCGCGGACGAGAAGGAACGCGCCGAGCACCTGATGCTCGTCGACCTCGGCCGCAACGACCTCGGCAAGGTCTGCAAGCCGGGCACCGTGCACGTGGTCGACTTCTTCCAGATCGAGCGCTACAGCCACGTCATGCACATCGTGTCCACGGTGACCGGCGAGCTGAAGGACGACGCCACGGCGTTCGACGCGGTCGCGGCCTGCTTCCCGGCGGGCACCCTTTCCGGCGCGCCCAAGGTCCGGGCGATGCAGCTGATCGAGGAGCTGGAACCAGTGCGCCGCGCGCTGTACGGCGGCGTGGTCGGCTATCTGGACTTCGCCGGCGACGCGGACACGGCGATCGCCATCCGCACCGCGCTGATGCGCGACGGGACCGCGTACGTCCAGGCCGGCGGCGGCGTGGTCGCGGACTCGGTCCCGGACTACGAGGACACCGAATCGCTCAACAAGGCCCGCACCGTGCTGTCCGCGATCGCCGCGGCGGGCACGATGATCCCGGCGGGGGAGCTGGACCCGGCTGAGGACGCGGCCGGTGTCTGAGCAGCCCGAGGAGGCGGAACCACGGCGCGGCGGCGCCGAGGCGGAAGCGGCGGGCCCGGAAGCCCGGCCCGCGAACGGGACGAAGGCGAAGCGTCCACTGTGGACGATCATTCTCGCCCTCCTGCTCGGCGCGCTGGCCCTGTGGGGAGCGTCCCGGATGGTGTGGTTCGCCGAATTCCGCGACGAGGGCGTGCGCGGCACCGTCCTGTACACCGAACCCGGCGAACAGCGCGCCACCGCGCTCGTGCCGCTCGCGCTTCTGGCGCTCGCGGGCGTCGCCGGGGCGGTCGCGACCGGCGGCTGGCTGCGCCGGGCGCTCGGGATCGTGCTGGTGCTCGCCGGTGCGGCGGGCGTCTGGAACGGCGTCGACGGGATCAAGTTCGGCGGCTTCGCACCCGGGCTGCCGGGCACGGAAATCGTGCTCGGCCACCTGATCGCCGTGCTCGGCGGAATTCTCGTCGCGCTCGGCGGGTTGGCAGCGATCAAGTGGGCGGGAGCCGCGCGGAAGCTCGGTGCCCGTTACGCCGCGCCGGGAGCCAAGGCGGCGCGCAAGGATCCGGACACCGAGCTGTGGGAGGCGTTGTCGGAGGGGGACGACCCGACCGATCCGCCGGATCCGCGGCGCTGAGCAACCCGGAACCGGCCGGTCATCGAGCGGGGGTTAGCATCGTTTCGGCGGGAAGGGGAAGGTTTTTGTGAGCGAGCTTGCGAGTGGACCCAGGAGTGCGGCAGCGAGTAGGGGCGTCCGATGAGCGTGCTCGAAGACATCGTCGCCGGCGTGCGCGAGGACCTCGCGCAGCGGGAATCCGCGCTGCCGTTCGACGAACTGAAGGCAAGGGCGGCCAAGGCCGTCCCGCCGCGTGACGTGATGTCCGCGCTGCGCGAGTCCGGCATCGGCGTCATCGCCGAGGTGAAGCGGCGCAGCCCGTCCAAGGGCGATCTGGCCGCGATTCCCGACCCGGCCGCGCTGGCCCGCGACTACGAGGACGCCGGCGCGCGCGTGATCAGTGTGCTCACCGAGCAGCGCCGCTTCGGCGGCTCGCTCGCCGACCTCGACGCGGTGCGCGCCGCGGTCGACATTCCCGTGCTGCGCAAGGACTTCATCGTCAGCCCGTACCAGGTGCACGAGGCCCGGCTGCACGGCGCGGACATGGTGCTGCTGATCGTCGCCGCGCTGGAGCAGAACGCGCTCGCCGCGCTGCTCGACCGCGTCGAATCGCTCGGCATGACCGCGCTCGTGGAGATCCACAACGCCGAGGAGGCCGACCGCGCGCTCGAAGCGGGCGCGAAGGTCATCGGCGTCAACGCGCGCAACCTGCACACCCTCGAAGTGGACCGCGACGTGTTCTCCCGCCTCGCGCCCGGCCTGCCGATGGACGTGTTCAAGGTCGCCGAGTCCGGCGTCCGCGGCCCGGGCGACCTGATGTCGTACGCCGGCCACGGCGCGGACGCGGTGCTCGTCGGCGAGGGCCTGGTCGCCTCCGGAGACCCGAAGGGCGCGGTCGTCAAGCTCGTCACCGCCGGTTCGCACCCCGCCTGCCCGAGGCCCTCGCGGTGACCGAACGAAGCAAGCACGACCCGGACGAGCGCGGCTACTACGGCCCGTACGGCGGCCGGTTCATGCCGGAAGCGCTGATCGGCGTGGTCGACGAGGTCGCGGCGGAGTACGAGAAGGCCCGCCACGACCCCGCGTTCACCAACGAGCTGAACCGGCTGCTCACCGAGTACGCGGGCCGTCCGTCGCTGCTCACCGAGGCCAAGCGGTTCGGTGAGCACGCCGGCGGCGCGCGGGTGTTCCTCAAGCGCGAGGACCTCAACCACACCGGTTCGCACAAGATCAACAACGTGCTGGGCCAGGCGCTGCTCACCGTGCGGATGGGCAAGAAGCGCGTCATCGCGGAGACCGGCGCGGGCCAGCACGGCGTCGCCACGGCCACCGCGTGCGCGCTGCTGGGTCTGGACTGCGTCGTGTACATGGGCGAGGTCGACACCGAGCGGCAGTCACTGAACGTCGCGCGGATGAAGCTGCTCGGCGCCGAGGTCATCCCGGTGAAGACGGGGTCGCGCACGCTCAAGGACGCGATCAACGAGGCGCTGCGCGACTGGGTCACCAACGCCGACACCACGCACTACCTCTTCGGCACCGCCGCCGGTCCGTCGCCGTTCCCGATGATGGTGCGCAACTTCCACCACGTCATCGGCGAGGAGGCGCGGGCGCAAATCCTGGAGAAGGCGGGCAGGCTGCCGGACGTCGTCGCGGCGTGCGTCGGCGGCGGGTCCAACGCCATCGGCATCTTCTCCGGCTTCTACGACGACCCGTCGGTGCGGCTGGTCGGCCTCGAGCCGGGCGGCGAGGGCATCGAGGGCAACCGGCACGGCGCGACGCTCACCAAGGGCAGCCCGGGCAACCTGCACGGCGCGATGTCGTACCTGCTGCAGGACGAGGACGGCCAGACGGTCGAATCGCATTCGATCTCGGCGGGCCTGGACTACCCGGGCGTCGGCCCGGAGCACGCGTGGCTCAAGGACTCCGGCCGCGCCGAGTACCGCCCGGTCACCGACGCGGCCGCGATGGACGCCTTCCGGCTGCTGTCGCGCACCGAGGGCATCATCCCGGCGATCGAATCGGCGCACGCGCTGGCCGGGGCCCTGGAACTGGGCCGCGAGCTGGGCCCGGACGGGCTGATCGTGGTCAACCTGTCGGGCCGGGGCGACAAGGACATGGACACCGCGGCCCAGTGGTTCGGGCTCGTGGACGGGGAGGGCAAGTGAGCGGCCTCGACGAGCTGTTCGCGGCGACGCGGGCGGAACACCGGGCCGCGCTGGTCGGCTACCTGCCCGCCGGATTCCCCTCCGTGGACGGGTCGAAGGACCTGCTGGCCGCGACGATCGACGGCGGAGCGGACCTGGTCGAGGTCGGCGTCCCGTACTCCGACCCGGTCATGGACGGCCCCACCATCCAGGCGGCCGCCGAGTCGGCGCTCGCCAGCGGATTCCGGCTGAAGCAGCTGTTCGAGGTCGTGGAATCGGTGTCCGCGCGCGGCGGCCGCGCGGTCGTGATGACGTACTGGAACCCGGTGCACCGCTACGGGGTCGACGCGTTCGCGCGCGACCTGGCGTCGGCCGGCGGGCTGGGCCTGATCACGCCGGACCTGATCCCGGACGAGGCGGACGAGTGGATGGCCGCGTCTCAGGAGCACGGCTTGGACCGGATCTTCCTGGTCGCGCCGTCGTCGTCGGAGGAGCGCCTGGCGAAGACCACGGCGGCCTCGTCGGGCTTCGTGTACGCGACCGCGGTGATGGGCGTGACCGGCGCCCGCGACGCGGTGGGTGTGCACGCGGAGGACCTGGTGCGGCGGACCCGTGCGCACACGGAGCTGCCGATCGGCGTCGGCCTCGGGGTCCGGTCGCGCGAGCAGGCCGCGCAGGTGGCCGGGTTCGCGGACGCGGTGATCGTCGGATCGGCGCTGGTCACGGCTGCGGCGGACGGTTCGGACGGCGTGGCGAAGCTGGCCGCGGAGCTGGCGAAGGGCGTGCGCGAGGCGGTCGCTCCGGCCTGATCACGGGTCGGTCGCCGGAAACTGTCGGTGGTCGTTCGTACTCTCTCGGTATGCAGACCAGCGACAGCAATCTCAGTGAAGCTCCCGGATTGGCAGAAGTACTCGCCCTGCCGAACGAACAGCTCCTCGGCAACCGGATCGAAGGAGTTGATGGGGCCCTGGTGATGGGGCCGGCTCCGACCGCGCTCCATCAGCAGTGGCTGCAGCGATTGCAGCTCGCAGTGGCGCCAGTCTTGCCGAAGGGCGCTGAACTGCTCCCCGGCGTCGCTGTCCGCTGCGGGGAAAGCCGGTTGCTGATCCCGGACTTCGTGATCGTCACCTGCCCGGACGTCGCGACGACCTGGTACCCGGCGTCCGAGGTGTTGCTGGCCGCGGAGATCGAATCGCCCTCCACCAGGGTGCAGGACCGGATCTTCAAGAAAGCCCTCTACGCCGAAGCCCTCATCCCGTACTACCTGCTCGTCGACCCGGAGCAGGAAGCCGCCACCGTCTACGCGCTTTCCGACGGCGACTACCTGCCGCACGCGAAGAGCGAAGGCGGGGTGCTCACCCTGGCCGAACCGTTCCCCGCGGAGCTGGATCTGCGGGCTTGAGCGGCCAGTTGTACGCATCGTGTACGCCGTCCGCGCACAGTGCGGCGCATGGCTTTCGACATCGGACAAGTTCCCCGGAGGACGTTCCTGCGCGGGGCGGCCGGCGTGAGCGCTGCCGCGGCGGCGGGGCTCGTGCTACCCGGCCTCGCGGACGCTGCCGACGCGCCGCGCATCTACAGCTGTGCCGAATGGGGCGCGCGCCCGCCCGCGGATCCGCTCACCACGCTCGACCATCCCGCCAACCGCGTGCTCATCCACCACATCGACTGCCCCAACAGCACCGACTACTCGCTCGAGCACGCGTTCCAGGTCGCGCGCGACGACCAGGCTGACCACATCGACAACAACGGCTGGTCCGACACCGGCCAGCACTTCACGGTCTCCCGCGGCGGCTACCGTCTCGAAGGCCGCCACGGCAGCCTGGACGCGTTGCGCAGCGGCAAAAAGATCGTCCGCGCGGCGCATTGCCCCGGCCAGAACGACAACGCGATCGGCATCGAGAACGAGGGCACCTACATGCAGGTCGCCCCGCCGAAGGCGCAGTTCGATTCGCTGGTCGTGTTCGTGGCGTATGTGTGTCGCCAGTACGGCATCCCGGTGAAGGAAATCAAGGGACACCGCGACTTCTACAACACGGATTGCCCGGGCGACAAGCTGTACGCGATGCTGCCGGAATTGCAGTCCCGGGTGGCGGCCCTGCTTCGTTGAGCGGGTTCAGTGCAGGAAACGCATTGCCCGGCACAATTCGGCGTCCTCCAGCGAACCCAGCTCGGCCACCTCGGCGCGGCGCACGTCCGCCAACGTGGTGGCCAGCTGGGGTCCGAACGCTGTCCGCAGCACGTCGTCGGCCTCGAACGCGTCGACCGCCTCCGACAACGACTTCGGCAACCGGGCGACTCCGGCCGCGGCGGCGTCAGCAGGGGAGAGCGAGCCTGGATCCACGCTGACTGGTTCCGGCAGGCGTGCCTCGGCGTCGATCCCAGCCAGTCCGGCGAAAAGCAGGCCAGCCACCACCAGGTACGGGTTCGCGGTGAGGTCGAAGCACTTCAGTTCCAGATTCGCCGCCGTGTCGCGCTGTCCGGCCGCGCCGCGGATCAGCCGCAGCGGTGCTTCGCGGTTTTCCAATCCCCACGCGGTAAACACGCCTGCCCAATGGTGCGGTTCCAGTCGCAGATAGCTGACCACCGACGGCGCGCCCACCGCCAGCAACGCGGGCAACCGGCGGAAAATCCCCGCGCCGAAGGATTCCGCGGTCGAGGTCAACCCGAACGCGCCGGTCCCGCCCGCGCACAGATTCCGGTCGCCGTCCCAAAGACTCAAATGCACGTGCCCGCCATTGCCGACGCCGCCGGGTTCGAACTTCGGCGTGAACGACGCGCGCAACCCGTGCGTGGCGGTCACCGTTCGCACGGTTTCCCTTGTCAGCACGGCTAAATCGGCCGCGCGCAAGGGATCCGTCGCCGCGATCGACAGCTCGAACTGGCCCGCCGCGTACTCTGGGTGGATCTGCTCCACCGTCACCCCGCAACGCTCCAAAGTGGACACAAGGGTGCGCAGGTACTCGTGGTTCGCGCTCAACCGGGAGTATCCGTAAGCCGGCCCGGGCAGCGGGACCCCGTCCGCGTCGGTCGCGATCCACTCCAGTTCGAACGCCATCCGCGCGGTCAGCCCGCGGTCGGCGAGCTGGGCCACGGCGGTCGCGGCGAGCGCGCGGGTGTCCTGCGGGTGCGGCTGTCCGTCCTGGTCGTACCGCCACGCGGGGGCCCACGCCCAGCCGGGTTGGGCGGCGAGGACGGTGAGCGCGTCGAGGTCGGGATGCAGCCGCAGGTCGCCGACCGGTCCGAGGGAGTGCTCGCCGTTCGCGATGCTGTCGGTGCCGAGGAAGAAGTCGAACGAATTGGACGCGCCGACGCCCCACGCCGCGACCGTCGCCAGCCTCGCCACCGGGACGGCTTTGACCCGCGAAATCCCGGAGTTGTCCACGAAACTCAGCGCGACGAGCTCGACGCCCGCTTCCTTCATCCGGCCGGCGGCGGCAGCGCCGAGTTCCGCGAGCCGGTCGCGGTCGAGGTGCGAGGGGGTGGACGGCAAGGCGCGCTCCTTCGATACCGGACGAGGTTCAGCCAGTCGGCGCTGGTTGTCCGCGCCGCCTCGGATGTTCACTGTGTACTCCGCGGGGAAAGGAGCGCATCCGTGTCCGGAGACCGTCCCGAATTGCGGCGCACCCTGTCAGTCTGGCAGGCCGTCGGGCTGTCCGTCGCGCTCATGGCACCCAGCATGGCCGCGAACATCAATCCACAGCAAACGGCCGCGGCCGCCGGACGCGCGGTGCCGCTGGCGTTCCTGCTTTCGGCGGCGGGAGTGCTGCTGGTCGCGTACGGCTTCGTCCAGCTCTGCCGGCACTACCAGCACGCCGGATCCGTCTACGCTTTCGTCGGCGCGACCCTCGGCCCGCGCGCGGGCGTGGTGTCCGGGATCGGGCTTCTCGGCACGTACACCTTCTACGCCGTGGTCACCAGTTCCGCCGCGGGCGTGCTGGGCACGGCGTTCCTGACGCAGGTCGGGATCTGGCCGCATCCGCCGTCGTGGGGGCCGTTCGTGCTGACCGCGGTCGCGCTGGTCGGCAGCTGGCTGCTCGCGGTCGCCCCGGCCCGCCGCGGCACCAGCACGCTGCTCGCCGTCGAGGGCGCGACCATCGCGCTCATCCTGCTGGTCACCGTGGTCATCCTGGTCCGTTTGATCGCGGGCGACGCCCCCAGCGGCCGGTTCACCCTCCAGGTTTTCGTGCCGGACACCGGAATCTCCGGCATTTTCCTCGGCGCGGTGTTCGGTTTCCTGTCGTTCGCCGGGTTCGAGGCCGCCGCGACGCTCGGCGAGGAAACCCGAGACCCGCGCCGCAACATCCCACGCGCGATCCTCGGCACGGCCATCTTCGGCGGCGCCTACTTCGTCCTCGTGACCGCCGTCGAGATGATGGCCTTCGGCGGCAACGCCACCGCGTTCCACGACTCCCCGTCGCTGCTGGGCGACCTGGGCAGCCGCTTCGTCGGCCCGTGGGTCGGCGATGTCATCAGCGCGGGCGCCGCGATCAGCGCGTTCGGCTGCTGCCTGGCCTGCGTGGTCGGCGGCTCGCGCCTGCTGTTCGCCCTCGGCCGCGACGCCTTCGACGGCCGCGGCATCGGCCGGATCTCCGCCAAGGGCATCCCCGCCGTCGCGGTAACCGTGGTCGCACTCGCGGCGGCGCTGATCATCTTGGTGTGCGCGGTGTTCTTCGGCGCGACCGCGGACGACACCTTCTCCTGGGCTGGATCCATCGGAACCCTGCTGTTGCTGGTGATCTACCTGCTCACCACAGTCGGCGCGATCCTGCTGCTGTTCGTGCGGCGACGGATGCGCGTGCCGTGGTGGCATCTGGTGTTCCCGATCGGTGCACTGGTGCTGCTCGGCTACACCGTGTACGTCAACGTCGTGCCGTACCCGACCGAGGGCCCGCCGCGCTGGTTCCCGGTGGTAGCGGGCGGGGTGCTGGTGCTGGCTGTGGTCGTGGTGGCGTTGGCGCCCGGATTCGCCCGTAGGGTGGGGGAGAGGCTCGCTGAAGGAGAGGCATGACCCTGAGCAGTGCCGGGTCTGGTCGTTGCGCTAGAAGCGTTCGCCGCACTCGTGGCACTTGTTGTCTGTCGGCGTTGCGGTGGCACGGCACCCTTTGCATGCGAGGCGTATCTGTGTCGGCGGGCGAGGCGGACCTGGGCGGGCGAAGCCCGGTTCCTGGCGCAACCAATTGGTGAACAGATACAAGGGATTGATGCCGGTTTGGTCCTCGGGGTGATAGCGGCGCTGGTAACCACGGCTTCGGAGTCGGGGCCTCGCCGCGCTCATTGCGTATCCAGCCCGGTGCAACCGCTGCACCATTCGACACCGGCGAATCCGGTCGAGGCGAGTTCGTCGCGTTCGTGGCGCTCCGGGTAGGCGTCATCGACCGAGCACCATGGGATCAGCCACCGAACAGACGGGTCGGCCAACTCTCGTTTCCCGTAGCGATGCACTGTCCGCCGGAACGCGGCGGTCGGGTCAGCGTGCACTCGCAACGCCAGATCCGACGTGTGCGTCGCATGAGTGCGTATTTCCCCGGCTCGCACGCGCCCTGTTCGCTTGGTCATGATCTCAACGTTCGACTACGGACGGCGCCGGACCCATCCCTCAGCGGGTATCTCACCTTGAGAAGTACCATCGTGAGATGGCCGAGCCGAACCCCAGAGGCGGACCGCTGGCGTTGCCGGACTGGGCGTGGCGACGCTCCGACGTGCGGGATGCTCTGAAGGCACGCGACATCGGCGCATTGCTGCAAGCTGTGCAGCGCTACACCGGCGCGAGCCAAAGCCGGATCGCTGTCGCCGTCGGACTGTTGCAAGGCCGCGTGTCGGAGATCGTGCGCGGCAGCAGGACCGTGACCGCTCTGCAGCTGTTCGAACGGATCGCTGACGGGCTGGAGATGCCCGACGACGCGCGAATGCTGCTCGGCCTGGCACCCGTCCACCCGGCTGGGCTCGACCACCTCGGTGCGAGCGGGCGGGCCGAGATCCTGGCGGTGTTCCCCTCGCAGTCCAGGGCGCGGCCGGAGATCGAGCAGAGAGCCGGCGAAGCAACCGAAGTCGATGTGCTGGCCGTGCGCGGGCTCGGCATCCTCGGCATGAACGACTCGCTGTTGCGCACCCACGTCCGGCAACGCGCGGCGTCCGTGCGGGTGCTCCTGCTCGATCCCGACGGAGAGGCGGCGGAGCGTCGCGCTGCTGAGATCGGCGAGAAATGGGGCAGCTTCTCCGCCGGAATCCGGCTGTCGATCGAACTGCTGCACGACCTCGCCGACGAGGGGGCGGAAGTCGAGGCGCACACCTATGACGTGTTGCCGACGTGGCGGGTGATCGGCCTGGACTCGACGTTGTTCGTGTCGGCGTTCGGCAACAGCCACGAGGGGCACACGTCGCCGATGTACAAGATCACCGGGTCGCCGCATGGCGCACTCCACCGCGGCTTCCGTAGGTTCATGGACGAGCTGCGGCGGACCGCACGCCGCGTCGTCTAGGGAGGTGCCGAGTGGTGATAGAGGCTGAGCTGACCGCCGTCGTCCGGAACCCCGATCGCGTGCGGGCGGAGCTTGCCGAACGGGCCGAGCCGGTGCGCTCGGTCTACGCTGACACCTACTACGACCGTCCTGACCACTCGATGGATCGGGATGGCTACGAGTTGCGCGTGCGCACCATCACGACCGGCAGGCAGCAGCGAACCGTGGTGACCTACAAAGAGCCGCCGGTGGACGCGTCCTCGCGGTCCAAGCCGGAGCACGAGACGGCCGCCGACGATCCCGCGGTCATGGCGACGATCTTCGACGCGCTGGGGTTGGTGGAGCTGGTCTCGCTCGAAAAGCGTTGCGAGAACTACAGTTTCACCGCTGATGGGCGGGAAATGCTTGCCACCGTCGTCACGATCCCTGAGCTGGCCGGGCAGACGTTCATCGAACTGGAAACGATGGCCGAGCGAGACGAGTTGCCGGAAGCGCTGCGGTCGCTGCGCGAGGTGCTCGACGGGCTCGGCGTCGGCGAGGGCGACGCGGTCGAGCAGTCCTATACCGACATGGTGATGAAAGCCCGGGGCGACTAGGCCAGCGGGCGTGGTGGTCGTGCTGGCTGTCGCGTTGGCGCCCGGATTCGCCCGTAGGGTGGGGGAGAGGCTCGCTGAAGGAGAGGCATGACCGATCTGCTGGATTTCGTCGCGGACCTGCCGCTGGTCGATCACCACTGCCACGGCGTGCGCACCGGCGGCGTCGACCGCGACGGGTTCGAGCGGATGCTGACCGAGGCGGACACCGTGTCGCCGCTGGGGACGTCGCTCTTCGATTCGCTCATCGGTCTCGCCGTGCGCGAACGCTGTGCGCCGATCCTCGACCTGCCGAAGCACGCCCCGGCCGAGGAGTATCTCGCGCGCCGTGAAGAACTGGGCGCGCAAGAAGTCAACCGGCGGTTCCTTCGCAGCGCCGGCAGCACGGATTACTTGCTGGACGGCGGTTTCCTCCCCGAATCCCTCACCACGACGCAAGACTTCGCCGCACTGGCCGACGCCCGCGCGCACGACATCGTCCGGCTCGAACAGGTCGCCGAAGACGTCATCCGCGGCACCAGCGCCACTGGTTTCGCCGAGGACTTCGCTGCCGAACTCGACCGTCGCACCGCCACCGCGGTAGGCGTGAAGTCGATCGCGGCGTACCGGGTCGGGCTGGAGCTGTCCGGGGAACGTCCGGTCCCGGCCGAGGTCGAAGCCGCCGCCGGACGCTGGCTGTCCCGGATCGAGGCGGGCGAACCGGTCCGGCTGGCTGACGAGGTGCTGCACCGCCACCTGATCTGGGCCGGTATCGACCGGCGGCTGCCCGTGCAGTTCCACGTCGGCTACGGAGACTCCGACGTCGACCTCCACCGCTGCGATCCCTTGCGGCTCACCGGTTTGCTGCGCGCGACCCGCGACGCGGGCGTCCCGATCCTGCTGCTGCACAACTACCCGTTCCACCGCAACGCCGCCTACCTCGCGCAGGTCTTCGAGCACGTCTTCGTCGACGTAGGCCTCATCACCCACAACGCGGGCTTCCGCGCCCCCGCGATCCTGGCCGAGACGCTGGAACTCGCCCCGTTCGGGAAGCTGCTGTTCTCCACGGACGCGTTCGGCCTGGCCGAGCTGTATCACCTGGGCACCGCGCTGTTCCGGCAAGGACTGTCCGACTTCCTCCGCACCGCCCTCGCCGCCGACGCACTGTCCGAAGTAGACGCCATCCGGCTGGCCCGCCTGGCTGGCCATGAGAACGCGGCCCGGATTTACCGGCTGGAGCGGAAATGAAGGACCTGGTCGAGGCTTGGCGCGCGGCGTTGGCCGAGGAATTGCCCGCGGCGGTCGAGTTGCGGCATCGGATTCACGCCGACCCGCGTGCGTCCGGCGACGAAGACGACACCGCGCGGATCGTGGCGGCCGCGTTAGGCGACGGTGAGCGAGTGGCCAAGACCGGGCGGCTGATCGAGATCGCCGCACCGCACCCCGGCCCAGCCGTAGCGTTGCGTGCCGAACTCGACGCGCTCCCAGTAATAGAGCGCACCGGCGTCGAATGGGCCGCGAAAACCGGCCTCATGCACGCCTGCGGCCACGACGTCCACCTCGCCGCCTTGACCGCGGTCTGCCGAGCGGCGCGGCGCGTCGAACTCCCGCGCCCGCTGTACGCGATCCTGCAACCGCGTGAGGAAACGTCGCCGTCCGGAGCGCTGGACCTGGTCGAATCGGGCATTCTGGAGGAGCGCGGCATCGACACCGTCATCGGTGCGCACGTCCAGCCGCGGCTGCCGTACGGCGTCGTTTCGGCCGCGCCGGGGCCGGTGAACGCGTCCACGGACGAGTTCGAGGTCGTGGTGCACGGCGAAGGCGGGCACGCGGGGTATCCGCATTTGCTGCGCGACCCGGTGCTGGCGCTCAGCCAACTGGTGGTGAGCCTGCAGCAGATCGCGAGCCGCCGGATCGACCCGATGCACGGTGCGGTCTGCACGATCGGCAGGCTCAGCGCGGGCACCGCGGCGAATGTCGTGCCGAATTCGGCGTCCGCGTTCGGCTCGCTGCGGCTGATGCGCGCGAGCGACCGCGAACGTGCGCTGGAGGCGCTCGACGAGGTCGTGCACGCCACCGCCCGCGCGTACGGCTGCACGGCCGACCTCCGGATCAGCCCGTGCGAACCGGTCCTGGTCAACGATCCGGCGCTGGCCGCTGCCGCGCGGACCTGGCTCGAACGCGGCGGCGCGGACGTGGACGTGGATTTCCGGTCTTTCGGCGCGGACGATTTCGCGCATTACTGCGGCGACGGCGTCCGCGGCCTGATGCTGTTCGTCGGACTCGGCGAGACCGCGGGCGCGCCCAGCCTGCACGGCGAAACGTTCCTGCCCGAGGACGCGGCGGTCGGGCAGGTCGCGGACGCGCTGCTCGCCGGATACCTGGCCGCGGCCTCGGACCTGGAGTACCCGGAGGCGGCCGTGACCGGGCTGTGACCGGGTCTTGACTAAGGGTTCCGCGGCACCGGGACCACGACCGGGGCCCGACGCGCTACGGTGGCCGCGTGTACTCCGCAGCATTCCTGGCCACGATCCCGAGCCCCGACCAAGGCGTCTGGCACCTGGGCCCGATCCCGATCCGGGCGTACGCGCTCTGCATCATCGCCGGCATCATCGTCGCGATCTGGTGGGGCGAGCGGCGCTGGGAGGCCCGGGGCGGCACCAAGGGCACGGTGCTCGACATCGCGGTGTTCGCGGTGCCGTTCGGCCTGGTCGGCGGCCGGCTTTACCACGTCATCACCGACCCGGAGCTGTACTTCACCGAGGGCAAGAACCCCTGGAATGCCTTCGCGATCTGGGACGGCGGGCTCGGCATCTGGGGCGCGGTCGCGCTCGGCGCGGTCGGCGCGCTGATCGCCTGCCGCCGCCGGGGGATCCCGCTGCCCGCGATGGCCGACGCGATCGCGCCCGGCATCATCGTCGCGCAGGCGATCGGGCGGCTCGGCAACTACTTCAACCAGGAGCTGTACGGCGCGCACACCGACCTGCCGTGGGGCCTGGAGATCTACCAGCGCTTCGACCCGGCCACCGGCGCCCCGGACGCCCTCGGCGGCGTCGCGACCGGGCACATCCCGCTGCCGGAAAGCCCGGTGCACCCGACGTTCCTGTACGAGCTGATCTGGAACCTGCTGATCGCCCTGCTCGTGGTGTGGGCGGACCGCAAGTTCAAGCTCGGCCACGGCCGCGCGTTCGCGCTGTACGTCGCTGGCTACACCGTCGGCCGCGGCTTGATCGAGCTGATGCGCACCGACACCGCCAACCACATCCTCGGCCTGCGGGTCAACGTGTGGACCTCGATCCTGCTGTTCATCGGCGCGATGGCGTACTTCGTCGTCGCGGCCAAACGCGGTCCGCGCGAGGCCCCGGAGACGTTGCGCAGCAAGGGAGACGAGCGGAACGCCGCCGTCGAGTCCGAACCGGGCGACGCGGGGGAGAAGCCGGAACCGGACGAGAAGGCCGCGGAGGACACTGTGGACGCCGGGTCTTCCCCGGCCGACAACGGCAAGTCCGAGAAGTCTTAGGCGCAGAGCCGAAAAAGAGGTCCCCGCCCGGATTGGGCGGGGACCTCTTTTTTTGCAGCCCCGGGGTTCAACTGAGGAACGAACCGCCGAAGTAGTCGTCGTCATTGCCGGAGTCCTGACGCCGGGCACGGCGGCCCGACGACGGCGGCGGCTGCGGTGCGGACCGCTTCGGCCGGTCGCCTCGATCCGCGAGCGGATCGGCGAAATCGTCCTCCGGCTCCGGTTCCGGGGCGCGATGCCGAGGCGGAGCGGGCGGTGCTTCCTTCTCCGGAGCCGGCGCCGGGGGCGGGGGCGGCGGAGTCCGGTCGACGAGCGGATTGTCGTTCGAGTACTCCGCGGGCTCCGGCGCGGGCGGGGGCGGCGGCTGCGGACGGCCGCTGGTCGCCAACGGGTCCGATGCGGAGAACCCGGCGGGCTTGTCCGGCGTGTCCGGATACGTCGACCTTCCGGTGTCCGACAACGGGTTCCCGGCGCCACCGGTGCGCGCTTCGAGGATCTCCTCGGGGCTCTGGCCCTCCTCCAGTTCCTCGAGGATGTCCTTGGCCTCGCTGAGCTTCTCGTCGGCGAGCGCACGGACCTCGGGGTCGGCGAAGGCCCGGCCCGCGGCGACGTCCTCCCACGAGTATTCGCCCGCGTCGACCTTCCGCTTGATCAACCGCAGCTGCGCGGGAGCGTCCGGACGCGAGGCGGCCCGCTTGATCGCCTCGATCCGTTCCGGGGTGTCGGTTTTGGGCAGCGGGCGGAGCTTGATCTTCTCCAGGTCCTTCAGCAGCTGCTGGGACTTGCGGACCGTCCGGTCGAGCGCGGCCTCGGCCTCCCGCAGCTCGGGCGTCTTCCACGAATCGTCCGCGGTGACGGGGTAGGACATCTCGGCAGTTCCTCCTTAGTCGATGCGGCCGTGGATCCGGCCGCTCGCCGAGCGCCGGGGCGGATGGGACGGCGGATGGTTCGCGGGCGGGTGGTTCGGCTGGGACGGCGGGTGGCTCGGTTGCTGGGGCGGCTGGTGGTTCTGCTGGTTCTGCGGGGGCTGGTGCTGCGGACCGTCCGGTTCGGACCGCTGGTTCTGCCCCCGCTCGCCGGAACCCTGCGACCGGTCGCCCTCGTCGCCGGAGCGGCGGTCGCCGTTCCCCTCGTCGCCGGACGTGCGGTCGCCTTCGTCGTCTCCGCCTTCGCGCGAGCGCCGGTTCTCCGCGTGCGCCTCGCGCGACTCGTGGACGCCGTCCTTGCCCGCCTGCACGGCGTCCTTGGCGTCCTGGCCGATGCCCTTGGCGTTGTCCTTGATGTCGCCGACGTCGCCGCCGATGTTCTTCGCGATGTCGACGAGATCGCCGATGCTGCCGACGTCCTTGATCTTCTGCAGCTGCGACCCGATGTCCTTGATCGAGTTCCAGATGTCCTGGACCTTCGTGATGATGTCCTGGATCATCTCGATGATCGAGATCAGGGCGTTGATCAGCGGGAGCAGTTCGCTGAACGCGGTGATCGCGTCGGCGATCCAGCCCGCGATCGGGACGCACGCCTCCGCGGCCATCACCAGCAGCCGGTCGATCAGGCTCTTCAGCAGGTCGAGCGCCTTGGCCGCGAGCTTCTTCGACGTGTCCGACAGGAGGTCGAAACCCTTGGCGATCAGCGACGCGATCCCGGCCTCGGCGGCGAGCCCGGCCCGCCACCCGGCCTGCACGTAGGCCTTGTGCTCCAAGGAAGCCATGCCGTGCCAGGAATCGCTGACGGTCTTCTCGTTGGCGACCATCACCTCGGAGAACGCCTTCATCGCCTCGGAGATGTTGCGCCACGCCTCGGCGTCGGCCGACATCTTCGAGAAGTCGCCGGTGAGCGGTTCGATGAACTGCTGGGTGAGCGTGGTGCCGGTGAACTTCTGGTACACCCACTCGACGGCCATCACCTCGACGCCGGCGTCCTGCACCAGCGCCTGGATGTCCTCGCCGGAGGTGTCTTCCGGCGGCTGCAGCAGCTCGACGATCGAATCGCCGCGGTCGAAGTCGCCGGTGCCGCCGGGAACTCCGCCGGGCTCGCCGCCCGAAGCACCGGTGCCGCCCTCGCCGCCGTTGCCGCCGCCTTCACCGCCCTCGCTGCCGGAACCGCCCTCGTCGCCGCCTTCGCCGCCCCCGTCGCCGCCTTCGCTGCCGGAGCCGCCCTCGTCACCGGAGCCGCCTTCGTCGCCGCCCCGGCCGCCGCCTTCGTCGCCGCCCTCGTTGCCGCGGTCGCGGCCCCGCTCGTCGCCGCCTTCTCCGCCGCCGTCCCGGCCATCCCGGCCGTCGCCGCCGTCCTGACCGTCGCGGCCATCTCGACCATCCCGGCCGTCACGACCATCCCGACCGTCCCGGCCGTTGCCGTCGCCGGAGTTTCCCCCGGTGCCGCTCGGATGCGTCCCGTCGTCCCCTCCGGACGGACGGCGTCCGTCCGGGCCGGTGCCGGGGTGCTGGTTCCCTCCCGGATGGGTGGGCTGATGGCCGCCCGGAGGCGGCTGGTTGCCGGGATGCGGCTGGTTTCCCGGATGCGGCTGGTTCCCGGGGTGCGGCTGGTTGCCGCCGGGATGGGACGGCGGATGCGTCGTCCCCGATCCCCCGGAGTGGTGGCCGCCGCCATGCCCTCCGCCGTGCCGTGCCATGTCTTTTCCCCCTCGTCAGAACCGTGCGGTGCGGATGCGCATCAGGCCGCGCCGCGGCCGGAGTCGATGCCGTCGAACTGGTCGATGAACTGCTGGAGCAGCTGCGCGGAATTGGCGTCGTGGTGCGCGTAGGCCTGCGCCGCCTGCTTGACCCCGTCCGACAGCGAGGTCAGCCGCGAGTGGCCGAAGTCGAGCGTTCCGCCGTAGAGGTTCGCGACCAGCTGCACCACCGGCTGCAGCACCACGAACAGGCCGGTGAACCCGGACGTGTCGCACGCGGTGGAGCGCATGTAGTCGTTGATCTTGCTGATCTTCTCGTGGAGGCTGTCGAGCACCTCGGCGTACTGGTTCATCGTCTCGACGTCGACTTCTATGCCGGACATGAAAGAAACCGCCCTCCCCGTGAGCTATTCGGTTGCCGAACACTATGGCAACCGACGATCACCGGGCGTGGGCGGTTCCCCGAAATTTGTGCGATTACCTGGGAAGATCGGGCGAAGGGGACGAAGCGGGCGCATCGACTTCGTCACGTGCCGGGTGCGCGAGGCGGCCCCGGGGCTTATGCTTCGCGGACCGAAGCATCTCAGGACCCATCCGGAACTATGTCGTTCCGCGCTGCCGGATCGTTACCGTTCTTCCCCGTTCGGGGAGCTCCGAGGCGCTGCTGGGGTGTTTCCCAGGTGTTAAAGTCGCGCTAACAAGCGGGCCATCGTCGTCCCGTGCGCTCCCCGCGGCCGGTTCGCCGGCCACCGCACGAAACGACGAAGGAGGTCCCTTTTCCATGATCTTCTCCGCCATCCCCGGCAAGCAGGGTCTGTACGACCCGGACACCGAGCAGGATTCCTGCGGCGTCGCCATGGTCGCCGACGTCCAGGGCCGCCGCACGCACGGCATCGTCACCGACGGTCTCGCCGCGCTCACGAATCTCGACCACCGCGGAGCCGCGGGAGCCGAGCCGACGAGCGGCGACGGCGCCGGGATCCTGCTGCAGCTGCCCGACGAACTGCTGCGCGCCGAGGCGGGTTTCCCGTTGCCTCCCACCGGCGCCTACGCCGCCGGGATCGCTTTCCTGCCCTCCGACGACGAGCAGCGCCGCAAGGCGATCGGGCTCGCCGAACGGATCGCGGCCGAGGAAGGGCTCGCCGTCCTCGGCTGGCGCGAGGTCCCGGTGGACGCCGACGGCGCGGACATCGGCCCCACCGCGCGTTCGGTGATGCCGCGCTTCGCGATGCTGTTCGTGTCGTCCCCGCACGGCGAAACCGGCCTGGAGCTGGACCGGCTGGCCTTCTGCCTGCGCAAGCGCGTCGAGCACGAGAGCCTCGCTTCCGGCTGCGGCACGTACTTCCCGTCGCTGTCCGCGCGCACGATCGTCTACAAAGGCATGCTCACTCCCGAGCAGCTGCCGCGGTTCTTCCCCGATCTGCGCGATTCCCGGCTCGCCAGCGCGATCGCGCTCGTGCACTCCCGGTTCTCCACCAACACTTTCCCGTCGTGGCCGCTCGCGCACCCGTTCCGGTTCGTGGCCCACAACGGCGAGATCAACACGATCCGCGGCAACCGCAACCGGATGCGCGCCCGCGAGGCGCTGCTCGAATCCGATCTGCTACCGGGCGATCTTTCCCGGCTGTACCCGATCTGCTCGGCCGACGCGTCGGACTCGGCGTCCTTCGACGAGATGCTGGAGCTGCTCCACCTCGCGGGTCGCTCGCTGCCGCACGCGGTGCTGATGATGATCCCGGAGGCGTGGGAGAACCACACCTCGATGGATCCGGAACGGCGCGCTTTCTACCAGTTCCACGCCAGTCTGATGGAGCCGTGGGACGGCCCGGCGTGCGTCACCTTCACCGACGGCACGCTCGTCGGCGCGGTGCTCGACCGCAACGGACTGCGCCCGGCGCGCTGGTGGCGCACCGCCGACGACCGCGTGGTGCTCGCCAGCGAGGCCGGAGTCCTCGACGTGGCACCGGAAAACGTCGTCGCGAAGGGCCGGTTGCAGCCGGGCCGGATGTTCCTCGTGGACACCGCCGCGGGCCGGATCGTGGACGACGAAGAGGTCAAGTCCGCGCTGGCGCGCAAGCAGCAGTACAGCGACTGGCTGCACGCCGGGCTGCTGAAGATCGCCGAGCTGCCTGATCGCGACCACGTCGTGCAGAGCCACGATTCGGTGCTGCGCCGCCAGCTCGCTTTCGGCTACACCGAAGAAGAACTGAAGATCCTGCTCGCGCCGATGGCCGCCAACGGGGCCGAGCCGATCGGGTCGATGGGGTCGGACACCCCGGTCGCGGTGCTCTCCAAGCGCTCCCGGCTGCTGTACGACTATTTCAAGCAGAACTTCGCGCAGGTGACCAACCCGCCGCTGGACGCGATCCGCGAAGAGCTGGTCACGTCGATGAGCCGGATCATGGGTCCGGAGCGCAACCTGCTCGCGCCGGGGCCCGCGTCGTGCCGGCACCTGAACCTGCCGTACCCGGTGATCGACAACGACGAGCTGGCCAAGCTCATCCACATCAACGACGACGGCGATCTGCCCGGTTTCGCCTGCACTGTCCTTTCCGGACTGTACGAAGTGGACGGCGGGGCGGACGCGCTCGCGGCGGCGATCGAGCGGGTGCGCCGCGACGCGTCCGAGGCGATCGCGGCGGGCGCGCGCACGCTCGTGCTGTCCGACCGCGATTCCGACCACCGGATGGCGCCGATCCCGTCGCTGCTGCTGGTTTCCGCGGTGCACCACCACCTCGTGCGCACCAAGGAACGGCTGCGCGTCGCGCTGGTCGTGGAGACCGGCGACGCCCGCGAGGTGCACCACATCGCGCTGCTGCTGGGCTACGGCGCGGCGGCGGTGAACCCGTACCTGGCCTTCGAAACCATCGAAGACATGATCAGCCAGGGCGCGATCACCGGCATCGAGCCGGCGAAGGCGGTCCGCAGCTACGTGCAGGCGCTCGTCAAGGGCGTCCTGAAGATCATGTCCAAGATGGGCATTTCGACGGTCGGCGCGTACACCGCGGCGCAGGTCTTCGAATCCCTTGGCCTGAGCCAGGAACTGCTCGACGAGTACTTCACCGGAACGTCGTCGAAGCTCGGCGGCGTCGGGATGGAGGTGCTCGCCGAGGAGGTCGCGGTGCGGCACCGCCGGGCGTACCCGGACAACCCGACCGACCGGGTCCATCGTGGACTCGACACCGGCGGCGAGTACGCGTACCGCCGCGAGGGCGAACTGCACCTGTTCACGCCGGAGACGGTGTTCCTGCTGCAGCACGCGTCGAAGACCGGGCGCGACGAGGTGTACCGCAAGTACACCGAAGAGGTGCACCGGCTCTACCGCGAGGGCGGCACGCTGCGCGGGCTGTTCAAGTTCCGCGACGGCGCGCGCGAGCCGATCCCGCTGGACGAGGTCGAACCCGCGTCGGCGATCCTGCGCCGGTTCAACACCGGGGCGATGTCGTACGGCTCGATTTCGGCCGAGGCGCACGAAACCCTCGCCATCGCGATGAACCGCATCGGCGGCCGGTCCAACACCGGCGAAGGCGGCGAGGACCCGGAGCGGCTGTACGACCCGCAGCGGCGCAGCGCGATCAAGCAGGTCGCGTCGGGCCGGTTCGGCGTCACGAGCGAGTACCTCGTCAACGCCGACGACATCCAGATCAAGATGGCGCAGGGCGCGAAGCCGGGCGAAGGCGGGCAGCTGCCGCCGAACAAGGTGTACCCGTGGATCGCCCGCACGCGGCATTCGACGCCGGGCGTCGGGCTGATTTCCCCGCCGCCGCACCACGACATCTATTCCATTGAGGACCTGGCGCAGCTGATCCACGACCTCAAGAACGCCAACGAGCAGGCCCGCATCCACGTGAAGCTGGTGTCCTCGCTGGGCGTCGGCACGGTCGCGGCGGGCGTGTCCAAGGCGCACGCGGACGTCGTGCTGATTTCCGGGCACGACGGCGGCACCGGCGCGTCGCCGATGAACTCGCTCAAGCACGCCGGCACGCCGTGGGAGATCGGGCTCGCCGAAACGCAGCAGACGTTGCTGCTCAACGGTTTGCGCGACCGGATCACGGTCCAGGTGGACGGTGCGATGAAGACCGGCCGCGACGTCGTGATCGCGGCGCTGCTCGGCGCCGAGGAGTACGGCTTCGCGACCGCGCCGCTGGTGGTCGCGGGCTGCATCATGATGCGCGTCTGCCACCTCGACACGTGCCCGGTCGGCGTCGCCACGCAGAGCCCGGAGCTGCGCAAGCGCTACACCGGACAGGCCGACCACGTGGTGCGGTACTTCGAGTTCGTCGCCGAAGAGGTGCGGGAAACCCTGGCACAGCTGGGATTCCGGACGCTCGACGAGGCGATCGGGCACGCCGAGATGCTCGACACCGACGAGGCCGTGCAGCACTGGAAGGCCTCCGGGCTCGACCTCAGCCCGGTCTTCGAGATGCCCGCGGAGACGCCGTACGGCGGTGCGAAGCGGCGCGTGCGCGAGCAGGACCACGGCCTGGCGCACGCACTCGACCGCACGCTCATCCAGCTCGCCGAGGCGGCGCTGGAGGACGCGCATCCGGTGCGCCTGGAACTGCCGGTGCGCAACGTGAACCGCACCGTCGGCACCCTGCTGGGCTCGGAGATCACCCGCCGCTACGGGGGCGAGGGCCTGCCGGAGGGCACGATCCACGTGCGGCTCACCGGTTCGGCCGGGCAGTCGCTCGGCGCGTTCCTGCCGCGCGGCATCACGCTGGAAATGGTCGGCGACGCCAACGACTACGTCGGCAAGGGCCTGTCCGGCGGCCGGATCGTGGTCCGCCCGCATCCGGAAGCGAGCTTCGCCGCCGAACAGCAGACGATCGCGGGCAACACGCTGGCCTACGGCGCGACGTCGGGCGAGCTGTTCCTGCGCGGCCAGGTCGGCGAGCGGTTCTGCGTCCGCAACTCCGGCGCGACAGTCGTGGCCGAGGGCGTGGGCGACCACGCGTTCGAGTACATGACCGGCGGCCGCGCGGTGGTGCTCGGCCCGACGGGGCGGAACCTGGCGGCCGGCATGTCCGGCGGCAGCGCGTACGTGCTCGACCTGGACCCGGCGAAGGTCAACCGGGAGATGGTGGACCTGCTTCCGCCCGCGCCGGAGGATCTGGCCTGGCTCAAGCAGATCGTGCAGCAGCACCACGACCTCACCCGCTCGGCCGTGGCCGCGTCGCTCCTGGGCGACTGGACCCGGCGCGCGGCGGCGTTCACCAAGGTGATGCCGCGCGACTACCAGCGGGTCCTCGATGCGGCGAAGGCAGCGCGCGCTGCCGGCCGCGATGTCGACGAAGCGATCATGGAGGCGGCTCGTGGCTGACCCCACCGGTTTTCTGAAGCACGAACGGCAAGAACCGAAGAAGAAGTCCTACGAGGAACGGCTTTCCTCGTGGGGCGAGGTCTACGCGGACGTCGCTCCCGAAGAGCGCAACGAGCAGGTGCGCACGCAGGCGTCGCGGTGCATGGACTGCGGCATCCCGTTCTGCCACTCCGGCGGTTCCGGCTGTCCGCTGGGCAATCTGATCCCGGAATGGAACGACCTCGTCCGCCGCGGCGACTGGGCGGCGGCCAGCGATCGCTTGCACGCCACCAACAACTTCCCGGAGTTCACCGGGAAGCTGTGCCCCGCGCCGTGCGAGGCGGGCTGCGTGCTGTCGATCTCGCCGCTGTCCGGCGGGCCGGTGGCGATCAAGCGCGTCGAGGAGACGATCGCGGCGCAGTCGTGGGAAGCCGGGTACGTGCAGCCGCAGGTCTCCGAGGTGTCCTCGGGCCGCAAGGTGGCCGTCGTCGGCTCCGGCCCGGCCGGGCTCGCCGCGGCGCAGCAGCTGACCCGCGCGGGCCACGAGGTCACCGTGTTCGAACGGGACGACCGGCTCGGCGGCCTGCTGCGGTACGGGATTCCCGAGTTCAAAATGGAGAAGAAGGTCCTCGACCGGCGCCTCGCGCAGCTGCGCAAGGAGGGCACGAAGTTCGTCACCGGCTGCGAGGTCGGCGTCGACCTGACGGTGGAAGACCTGCGCGCGCAGTACGACGCGGTCGTGCTCGCCGTCGGGGCCCTGCGCGGCCGCGACGACCGCACCACGCCGGGCCGTTCGCTCGATGGCATCCACCTGGCGATGGAACACCTGGTGCCCGCCAACAAGTTCGTGGAGGGCGACGGCCCGTCCCCGGTCGACGCGAACGGCAAGCACGTCGTGATCATCGGCGGCGGCGACACCGGCGCGGACTCCTACGGCACCGCCACCCGGCAGGGCGCGCTGTCGGTCACGCAGCTCGACCAGTACCCGACGCCGCCGGAAATCCGCGACGACGAGCGTTCGCCGTGGCCGACCTGGCCCTACATCCTGCGCACCTATCCGGCGCACGAGGAGGCGGGCGAGCGGAAGTTCGCGGTGGCGGTCAAGCAGTTCGTCGACGACGGCAACGGGCGCGTCAAAGCCGTGGAACTGCAGGAAGTCCGCGTGCAGAAGGACCCGGAAACCGGCCGCCGCGAGGTCATCCCGGTGAACGACGCGGTCGAAACCCTGCCCGCGGACCTGGTCCTGCTGGCGATCGGCTTCGAAGGCGTCGAGGAAATGCCGCTGCTGGAAGGCCTCGACCTGACCCTGACCCGCCGCGGCACCCTGTCGTGCGGCGCGGACTGGCAGACGGAAACCCCCGGGGTCTTCGTCTGCGGCGACGCCCACCGCGGCGCGTCGCTGGTCGTGTGGGCCATCGCGGAAGGCCGCTCGGTGGCGGCCGCGGTGGACACCTTCCTGACCGGCGCTTCGGACCTTCCCGCTCCGGTGCACCCGACCGCATTGCCGCTCGCGGTGGTGTGATCGGCTCGAGCTCGGGCCCCGGCGCAACGGCGCGCCGGGGCCCGTTTCTTTACGCTGGAGAGCGTGCGAATCGGTGAATTAGCCCGGAAGACCGGGGTCAGCGCCCGCTCGCTGCGGTACTACGAGCAGCAGGGCCTGGTGCACAGCACCCGGTCCGCGGGCGGGCAGCGGCATTACCTGGCGACCGAGGTCGAACGGGTCGAACTGATCCGCCGGTTGTTCGCCGCGGGCTTGCACAGCAAGGTGATCGCCCGGCTGCTGCCCTGCGTGCACAGCGACGAAGCGGCCGTCATCGAAGACGCTTTCACCACCATGGTGTCCGAACGCGACCGGCTGACCGCCGATATCGCCCGCCTCGCCGACGCCCGCGCCGCGCTGGACGTGCTGATCGAGGCGAACACCCGGTACCGGCAAGGCGAGTCCGTCTCGTGCTAGATGCTGATGACTAGCTTGCCCGCGGCATGCCGGGACTCGACGAGCGCCAACGCTTCATGGGCCCGTGCGAGCGGATAGGTCCCGGTGATGTTCGGATCGAGCCGCCCTTCGGCCATCAGCTCGGCGACGCGTTCCAGACTCGCCCGATCGAGCCGGCGACGGACGAATTCGCCGCCGAGTTCGGTCACCGACGCATCCCCGACCGCGACGAGCTTCTTCCCTAACGGCGCGACGTCGCGAAGGGACTGGCCGCCAACGGTGTCGACCACGGCGTCGAAACTGCCCTCGACGCTTTCCGCCGTGTAGTCGACGAACACAGCGCCGTACTTCGCCGCGAGAGGCCGCTTGGCCGTGCTGCCCGTGCCTGTAACGACGAGCCCCCGGTCCCGCGCCAGCTGCGCCAACGCGATGCCGACGCCCCCGCCGATCCCGTTCACCAGCAGCGACGCGCCCTTCGGCAGATCGAGCTGGTCGAGCACGTCCAGCGCCGTGGTGCCCGCGACGGGAATGGTCGCCGCCCAGGTCCACGGGAGAGCGTCGGGAATGCGAGCGGTGGACTCGCCGAGCAGCAGCGTCGTTTCCGCGTACGTCCCCGCGCCGGTCAGCGCGAACCCGGCGACCCGGTCGCCGACTTTTAGACCCGTGACGTCCTCGCTCAGCGCGAGCACCGTCCCCGCCGCTTCCATCCCGATGACCTGAGGGAACGGCAGGCGCCCGTTCAGGTCGGGGACGTGCCCGGACCGCAGCAGATGATCGAGCGGATTCACCCCGGCGGCCGCGACCCGGACCAGCACCTCGGCGGGGCCGGGCGCCGGGTCCGGCCGGTCGAAGAACTCCTGGACGTCGGCAGCGCCGAATGCCCGGTATCCCAAGGCAGTGCTCATTCGCTTGTCCCTTCCGCGGCAGGTTCGGTTCGGGAACGACGCTATTTGTTGACACCGGTGTCACCTTCCAGCCAATGTGACCCGGCCGACACGCTTCGTGCGAAGCTGAACCGCGTCGGAGGGGGACGCCCAGGTGGACGAGCGGATCACGAACCAGGTCTTGGGCCCGGTCACGGGCAAGGTCGTGCAGGTAGGCCACGCCGACTCGGTCGTCGTCCACGCGGCTCCGCCCGCCCGGTCCCGCTACCGGCAATGGGTGCGCCAGGTGGCCCCGGACCAGCTCGTCGGCCGCGAAACGGAACTGGCTGAACTCGCCCGGTTCTGCACCGCCCCGGACGACGCTCCCGCGTACGTGTGGTGGCGCGCGGCTCCCTGGACCGGCAAGTCGGCTCTGATGGCCTCGTTCGTCCTCTCGCCGCCCGAGGGAGTGCGGGTGGTGTCGTTCTTCGTCACGGCGCGTTCGCTCGGCGACGACACGCGTGAGGCGTTCGTAGACGTCGTCCAGGAGCAACTGGCCGAAGTCCTGGGCGCGGCGAAGGACCCCGAGGCGCGAAACCTCAACGCGGTCTTCGCCGAAGCCGCCGCACACTGCCGAAACCGCGGCGAGCGCCTGGTGCTGGTCGTCGACGGACTGGACGAGGATCGCGGCGCCAGCTCCGGCGGCCACAGCATCGCCGCGCTGCTGCCGTTCCCCGAAAACGGTCTCCGCGTGATCGTCGCGAGCCGCCTCAACCCCGGCGTCCCGCCCGACGTACGCGGCGATCATCCGTTGCGGGCTCCCGGAATCGAGCGTTCCCTGGCGCCTTCGCCCGCAGCCGTCGCGGCGAAGGCCGATATGGAGCACGAGCTAGACGCACTGCTCCGCGACCAAGAGGACCTGCTGGGCTTCCTCGTCGCGGCTCGCGGCGGGCTCAGCAGCGACGACCTCGTGGAGCTGACCCAGCGGCGCCCACGCGACGTCGAACGAGTGCTGAACAGTGTGGCGAGCCGTTCGTTCACCCGTCGCCCAGCGCATTGGCGACCCCGCGAGGCCCCGGCGGTTTTCCTGCTGGGCCACGAGAATCTGCAACGCGAGGCCGTCGAAGCCCTCGGCGGCGAACTGTCCCGGTACCGCGCGGCGATCGACGAATGGGCCGCTGGATACCGGTCGGCGGGCTGGCCGCCGGACACGCCCCAATTCCTGCTGCGCGGCTACTTCCGGCTGGTCCAGGAAAGCGGCGACGTGACCGCTCTCGTCGACCTGGCCGGAGACCCGGCGAGGCACGAACGCCTGCTGGACGTCTCCGGCGGCGACCTGGCCGCGATGGGGGAGCTGGACACCGCCCGCGCGGCTCTGCTCGCGTCCGACGATCCCGACCTCGTCCGGCTCGTCACGCTCGACACGTACCGGGACAATTTCCGCGACCGCAACAAGATCACGCCGGTGCGCTTGCCCGCGGTGTGGGCCGCGCTGGGGCAGTTCGACCACGCCGTGGCGCTCGCGCAGTCCATGACCGACCCCGTTTCGCGCAGGCGAGCACTGCTCGAGCTGTCCGGAGAGCTGGTCCGCGCCGGACAGCCGGAGCGAGCCGAGCAACTGGCCGACGACGAGCACGATCCGGAGCTGCGCGACTCCCTGCTCGCGGAAACCGCGGTCGCGTTGGGGTACGGCGGGAAGCCTGACGCGGCCGAGCGGATCGCCGGGCGGGTCAGCGCGGATCAATGCCGGCGGATCGCCGCCGTCGCCGAACCGGACCTCTCCCGGGCCGGGCAGCTGGCCAGGGAGATTTCCCGCGAAGACCTCCGGGACCGGACACTGAGCGAACTGGCGGTGCAGGCTGTCGACGACGTGGCTGCGGCCGCGGAACTGGCCGGTGCGGTGACTCGCGAAATGAGCCGGGACAAGGCGTTCGCGGAGATCGCGCAGCAGCTCGTCCAGCGGGGCGAAGTCGAGCGGGCACGCGCCTTCGCACAGGAACACGGCGCGTCCGGAGTGCTGTTTCGCCTCGACGTCACCGCTGAATTGGCCGCGGCGGACGACCCGGTCGCAGCTGTCGACGCGAGATCCGCCGAGGCGCACCGCGAGCACACGTTGGTGCCTGTCCTGATCGATTTCCTGGCCGATGCGGGCAGGCTGGTGGACATTCCCCCAGTGCTCGATGCAATGACCGACCCCTTCGCCCGGCGCAACGCGGTGAACCGGTTCGTCCAGGCACTCGTGGCCGCGGGCCAGCCCGACCAGGCCTTCCAGTGGGCTGCCCGCCACCTCTCCACCCGCCGGTCGGCCCGCGAACTGCAAAGCGACGCGGACCGGTTCGTGTCCCTGGCGGATGCGGTGCTGGCGACCGGGGACGGCGCCCGCGCGCACGAGGCGGCGGAGCGGGCCGAATCGATGACCCGCCGTGCGGCGGACGATCCGCGGGCGGCAGCGGCGATCGGTGCGCTGAGCACAACCGTCGTCGCGGCAGGCGACGTCCGCCGGGCCGAACTGCTTGCCCCGCTGGTGCGCTCGGAATGGCAGGGACTGAAGGAAATCAAGTCGCTGGCGTGCCTTCTCGCGGAAAAGGGAGATCCGCTGATCGCCGAGAAGCTGATCCGCGGCGTCGGATTCTGGTCGGCGATGCGGGAACCCGTGGTCCTGCTCGCCCGCAGGCTCCGGGCCGACGGCGACCGGGCCGCGCTGGCCCGGATCGCGGAGTACGTGCGGAGCGGGATGGCGGAGAAGTCCCCGGACCGGGAGTTCGTGCGGCTCGACCGGCGCGCGGCCATCGTGATGCTGGCCGCGGTGGGCGAACCCGCCGAGGTCGTCGAACTGGTGGCCGCCGGTCGCGAGGAGGACAACTCCGAGTTGGCGATCGAGGACGCGATCGAGGATCTGGCAGCGCGTGGCGAGGTCGCTGCGGCCCTCGAGCTGTGCGGATACCTGAACGAGGCGTTCCGGGTGTCTGCCCGGCGGCTCCTGGTCCGCGGCCTGGCCGCGGCCGGGCACCTCGACCAGGCCGAGGGTGTCTTCGAGAGCGCTGAAAGCGATCAGGAACGGGAACGGCTCACCCTGGCGTTCCTGCCGGAACTGGCCAAGCACGACCTGCCCCGCGCACTCGCCCGGACCCGTCTCGTCGAATCCGCGGACGACCGCGCCCGTCTGCTGGTCGAGATCTCCGCCGCCGCCCCGCCGGACGAGCGCCGCCGGATCCTCGCCGAAGCGGTCCGCCTCGACCACTGGTCGGTCATCGTCCCAGCCCTTGAAACAGCCGAACTCGCAGGTCTGCTGGACGTGGCCGACCGATTCGGCGCCCTGTACCGCGAAGACGCCCCGGACGCGTGACCCTCGCCGCCCACCGGCCCGGGCGGAGGCGGCAGACCCTATCCTGAGACGCGTGAACTGGACAGTCGACGTTCCCGTAGACACTCTCCCCGAGCTGCCGCCGTTGCCTCCTGAGCTGCGGGACCGCCTCGACACCGCCTTGTCGCTGCCCGCCGCGCAGCAGCCGGAGTGGCCGGACGCCGCGCTGGCCAAGCGGGTGCGGGGCGTGCTGGAGAGCGTGCCGCCGATCACCGTGCCCGCCGAGATCGACCGGTTGAAGAGCCGGCTCGCCATGGTGGCCCGCGGGGAGGCGTTCCTGCTGCAGGGCGGGGACTGCGCGGAGACGTTCGAGTCCAACACCGAACCGCACATCCGGGCGAACCTGCGCACGCTGCTGCAGATGGCCGTCGTGCTCACCTACGGGGCCAGCCTGCCGGTGGTGAAGGTCGGCCGGATCGCGGGCCAGTACGCGAAGCCGCGCTCGTCCGGCACCGACGCGCTCGGCCTGCCGGTCTACCGCGGCGACATCATCAACTCGCTCGTCGCCAAGCCGGAGCTGCGGGTGCCGGACCCGGGCCGGATGATCCGCGCCTACGCGAACGCGGGCGCGGCGATGAACCTGGTCCGCGCGCTCACCGGGGCCGGCATGGCCGACCTGCACCAGGTGCACGACTGGAACAAGGACTTCGTGTCCTCGTCGCCTGCGGGGGAGCGGTACGAGGCGCTCGCCGCCGAGATCGACCGCGGCCTGCGGTTCATGAACGCCTGCGGCGTCACCGACACCTCGCTGCAGTACACCGAGATCTTCGCCAGCCACGAGGCGCTGCTGCTCGACTACGAGCGCGCGATGCTGCGGCTGGACCAGGCCGACGCGGCGAACCCGAAGCTGTACAACCTGTCCTCGCACTTCCTGTGGATCGGCGAGCGCACCCGCCAGCTCGACGGCGCGCACATCGCGTTCGCCGAACTGCTGTCGAACCCGATCGGCCTCAAGATCGGCCCGACGACCACGCCGGAACAGGCCCTGGAGTACGTCGAGCGCCTCGACCCGCGCAACGAGCCGGGGCGGCTCACGCTGATCTCCCGGATGGGCAACGGCAAGGTCCGCGAGGTGCTGCCCGCCATCGTGGAGAAGGTCGAATCGTCCGGGCACAAGGTCATCTGGCAGTGCGACCCGATGCACGGCAACACGCACGAATCGTCCACCGGCTACAAGACCCGGCACTTCGACCGCATCGTCGACGAGGTCCAGGGCTTCTTCGAGGTGCACCACAAGCTCGGCACCTACCCGGGCGGCATCCACGTCGAGCTGACCGGCGAAGACGTCACCGAATGCCTCGGCGGAGCACAGGAAATCTCCGACGTCGACCTCTCCGGCCGCTACGAGACCGCCTGCGACCCCCGGCTCAACACCCAGCAGTCGCTGGAACTGGCCTTCCTCGTGGCGGAAATGCTGCGCGGCTGACCACAGCTGGTGAGTGGCTAGGCCGGTGAGAACCGGCCTAGCCACTCACGAGACGTCCAGCAGTTCCGCCGCCGATTTGGCCACCGCGTCGCGCAGCGAGCCGAGGTCCGCCACCGCGTCCGCGTTCGCCTGCAGTCCGATGTGGACACTGTCGCGATAAGGCGCGACCGCGATACCCACAGCCTGGCGCGGGGCCAACGGCACGAACGGATACACCTCCGTCAGTGGCGCACCATCGAGCGCGTGCCGGGCGCGCGGCACCGGAACGGTCGTCACCACCAGGTCGAACAGCAACGGCGCGGCCAGTCCGGCAGTCCGCGTCCCCAGCCGGTGCAGCGCTGCTGGCATCCGGTCAGCCAGCAGCGGAAACGCCCCGGCTCCGCGAGCAGGGCCAGCGGCTTTGTTGCGTGCCATCGAGGCGCGCACTTCGGCCAGCCGCCGCACCGGATCGTCCAATCCGATCGGCAGATCGCACAAATAGCCGGAAAGCTTGTTCCCGCCCCGTTGCTCAGCCGCCCTCCCGCGCACGCTCACGGGAATCAGCGCGCGCACCGACCGTCCCGTCGCGCGAATGCCGCGGTTGACGAGCCATTCGCGCAACGCGCCGGAAAGCACCGCGAGCACCACGTCGTTGGTGGTGCCGCCGTGCGTTCGCCGGATCCGGCGAAGATCGGCCGACGCCAGCCGGGTGAAACCGAGGCGTCGTTCGGCGGTGGCGGGTGCGGCCAGCGGCAGGCACGGCGGACGCGCCGCCCGGACCACCGACGACGCGATTCCCGCTGTCTCCCACACCGCGCTGAGCGGCGAACGCGGCTGCGGAATCACCGGTGCGCGCTCCGGGATCGGCAATCCGTCCAGAAGTCCTGCCGTGACGGCGTACGCGCCCGCTCCGTCAGTCAACGCGTGGTGCAATTTGAGCAGCACCGCGAAGCTTCCGTCCGGAAAGCCGGTCACCACAGTGAGTTCCCACAACGGACGATGCGGGTCAAGCGGTTCAGCGATCCACCTCGCCGCGAATTCCGGCAGCGGGTCCGGGTCGTACAGCGTCGTGAGCCGGTGGTGCCGGATGTGGTGCGCTGCCCGGAAATCCGGGTCGTCCACCCACGTCGCGGAGCCGGGCGGGAACAGTCCGGCGCGGATTTTCCGGCGCAGCGGCGGAATATCCGCCGCCCGGCGCGCGAGCAGCGCGGTCAGCCGGTCCGGATCGACCGGCTCCTCCGGCGCGAAAACCAGCGCCGCGCCCATCTGCATCGGCGCGGTTTCCCTGGAGAGGCAAAGAAAAGCGACATCGAGCGAGCTGAGCGGGGCAGGCGCCATGGTCCACCTTCCAACGTCGGACGTCGAGGGCGAATGCAACGACACTACCCAGGTGTGACCGGCGCACGGCCGTGATGTTGCGAGGACGCTAATTCCGCGGAATTTCACTCGCCCGTGGAGCGCCGTCGCTGCGGCAGACCGGGCCCGGCGGTCGGCCCGGGGCCGCCCGCCTCGGTGACCTCGGCGGCGATCTGGCGCATCGCGACGCCGTTGCCCGGCCGCTTCGGCAGCCCGGGCCACAGCTCGCTGGCTTCGAGCGCGGCGGCACGCAGCCGTCCGCCGTCGAGTTTGGTGTGCGTTTCGGCGATCTCGCGGTCGAGCCACTGCACGATCACCTTCAGCGGGCCGGCGCTGGGCAGCGGCCACACGAACACCGGATGCTCGTAGCGGAACTCCGACCCGCTGCCTTCCTCGACGCGCAGCACCGGCTCGTGCGGTTCGCCCGCGCTCGGCACCGAAACGGTTTCGGAACTGGCCCGTCCGCCGTCCGGGAACAGCACGCCGACCAGCAGCGAGTTGTAGTCCGGGACGCGCCGGTGGCCGATCAGCGGCGCGCCGTCCATGCGGTCGCGCGAATACACCGCGATCCGCAGCGTCATCGCCTCCGGCCACACCTCGACCGCGCGCAGCGCCACGATGGTGCGCTCGGACCGGCCCAGCGGCGTCGCCCACGGCACCAGCGCGGGCACGATGTGGTCGGCCGGCGGGCCCGTCCACGGACGGCCCTCGTAGCCGAACAGCTCCCGTTCCCGCACCGGGAACAGGGGGCGCTCGCGAGGACCGTCCGTGAAGAAGCTCATCAGTCCTCGCGAGGGGCGACGCTGCCGTCGGAACCGGACTGCTTGGGGCCCATGGCGTCCATCAGCTGGCGGGCGAGGCCGAGGCCCGTGCCGCCGAGGGAGAGCGCCTTGGTGAACATGTCCGACATCCCGTCCGCGCCGTTCAGGACCACCATGTGGTCGACATTGCCGAAGGCCTGCGCGCCCGCTTCGACGATCTCCGGCCAGCGCTCGGCCAGCTGTTGTGCTACCACAGCCTCCTGGTTCTCCGCCAGTGCGGCCGCGCGCGCCTTGATCGACTCGGCCTCGGCGAGACCCTTCGCTTTCGCCGCTTCGGCTTCGGCCAGACCCTTGGCTTTCGCCGCCTCGGCGTCCGCGAGACCCTTCGCCTTGGCCGCCGCCGCTTCCGCCTCGCCAGTGGCCTTCGTCGCACTCGCGCTGGCTTCCGCGCGTGCCTTCGTGGCCTGCGCTTCGGCGTCCGCCGCGGTCTTGACCCGGGTCGCGTCCGCGCCGGCCCGCAGCTCGGTTTCCTTCGCCTGTGCCTGCGCGCGGGCGATTTGCGCGTCGCGTTCCGCGTCCGCCGTGGTGCGCGTTTCGTACGCCTTCGCGTCGGCCGGCTTGCGGACCTGCGACTGCAGCCGCTGCTCGGACAGCGCCGCCTCGAGTTCGGCGGCCCTGGTCTCCTGGACCACGACCTCCTGGCGCGCGGTCGCCTCGGCCAGCGGACCGGACTGGCTCGCCTTCGCCTTGGCCTGGTCCACCTCGGCCTGGTAACCGGCCTGCTGGATCTGGCTTTCCCGGATCGCGCCCGCCTTGCGCGCGGCGGCGATCTGCTCGGCCTCGGTCGCCTCCTGGTCGCGCTGCGCCTCGGCGATCCGCGCGGAGGCGGCGATCGCGGCCGCGTGCGGCTTGCCGAGGTTGACGATGTAGCCGGACTCGTCGTCGATCTCCTGGATCTGCAGCGAGTCCACGATCAGCCCGAGCTTGATCATCTCGGTGGCCGACGACTGGCGGACCTCGCCGGTCAGCGCGTCGCGGTTGTGGATCATCTCCTCGATGGTCAGCCCGCCCACGATCGACCGCAGGTGGCCGGAGAACAGCTCGTGGATGGTGTCGTTCATGCCCTTCTGCTGGTCGAGGAACCGGCGGGCGGCGTTCGCGATCGACGCGAAGTCGTCGCCGACCTTGTAGATCACGACCGCGCGCACGGTGACCGGCAGACCCTGTTTCGTCACGCACGAGACCTGCAGGTTCACCCCTCGGGTGTCCAGCGACAGCCTGCGCGCGGTCTGGAAGCCCGGCAGCACGTTCACGCCGCGGCCGGTGACGATCTTGAACCCGAGGCTGTCGGCGGTCTCGGTGCGCTCGACCCGGACGCCCCAGCCGGAGATGATGAGCGCCTCGTTCGGCTCCGCGACCTTGTACAGGATCCGCAGCAGCCCGAACAGCAGGATCACGGCCACGACCGCGATCACCACGATGACCCAGATTTCCATAGCCCTCGCCGCACTTTCCGTATTCAGCTGGCACGGCGCTCAGACGCCGTCAGCACTGCGACGCGGTCAAGCGCGCAACGGTTGCCACCTTTCCACGTAGACCGTGCGCGGGGGCTCGAAATCGACCACCAGAACGGGTGTTCCCACGGCGAACGTGGTGTCCGGCTCGGCCGGATAGGCGTAGAAGGCCTCGGTGCCGCCGCGGACGCTGAGCAGCACCTCGCCGATCAGCCCCGGCCCGACGGTGCCGGTCACCCGGCCGCGGCTGCCGATCATCCGCCGAACCCCCGGATCTTGACCTTGGTGCCCTTCGGCACGAACGTGCCCGGGGCCGGGTCCTGCTGCAGGACGAAGTCGAAGCCGCCGTGCCCGTGGCCGTTGCCGTCGCCGCCCTTGCGGTCGACCTCGAGCCCGGCCGCCTTGAGCGCGTCCGCGGCCTGGTCGAACGGGCGGTACCGGACGTCCGGGACCTGCACCGCGTTCGAGACGTAGACCTTGACCTTCTTCGTCCCCGGCGAGCCCGCGCCCGGGTCAGTACGGGTGACCGCCCCGGCGGGCACGGTCTGCGAGAACTCCTCGCCGCCGTCCTGCGGCTGGAATCCGGCCTGCTTGAGGATCTGGAACGCCTCGTCCTTGGACCGCCCGGTCACGTCCGGGACCGGCGGAAGCGGCTCCGGGCCCTTGGACAGCACCAGCGTGACCTGGCCGCCGACGTCCACCGGGGTGCCCGCCGCCGGGCTCACGCTCACGACGGTGCCCTGCGGCGCGGTGTCGCTGTACTCCGGCGTGCCCTGGACGACGGTGAGCTTCTGCTCCTGGATCGCCTTCGTGGCCGTGTCGAGCGCGGTGCCGACCTGGATGTTCGGCACCTTCGGCTTGCCCTTGGACACCACCACGGACACGGTGGCGTCCTGGTCGAGCGTGGTGCCCGGGGCCGGATCCACCTTGATGACCTTGTAGGCCTCGACCGTGTTGTCGAACTCCTGGCTGTAGCGCGGGTTCAGCTTCGCCGCGCGCAGCTGGTCGCCCGCCTCGGCCTGGGTCAGCCCGGCGAGCTTCGGCACCGTCGTGGTCGTGACCTTGGAATCGCTGAGGATGAACGCGAACGCGCCGATCAGCCCGCCGAGCACGAGCACCCCGGCGATCGCCAGCGCGATCAGCTTGCGCTTGTCCCGCGGCTTCCGCGGCTCGTCCGGCGCGGCGGAGGGCCCGGCGCGCGGCGGTACCGGAGGCGGCGGCGCGGCAGGCACGGCGCGGGTCAGGGCGCGCGTGCCGCGGGGTCCGGAGACCGGCATGGTCTGCTGGTCAGCCGGCACGTTCTGCTGGACGGCCGGAATGTTCGGGAGGGTGCGTTCGACGTCCGACACGCGGTCGCCGTCCGGCGGCGGGGGCACCGGCACCGCGACCGGCTGCAGCCCCAGTTCGGCGCGCGCGGCTTGCAACTGCGCGAGGAACTCGTTCGCGTCGGCCGGGCGCTGCTCGGGATCGCGGCGGGTGGCGCGCAGGACCAGGTCGTCGAGCGCCGGCGGCAGGTCCGGCCGCAGCTCGCTCGGGCGCGGGACATCGTCGTTCACGTGCCGGTAGGCGACCGAGATCGCGGTGTCGCCGGTGTAGGGCAGGCGGCCGGTGAGCATCTCGTACAGCAGGATGCCCGCCGAATAGACGTCGCTGCGGGCCGTGGTGTCGCCGGTGGCGACCTGTTCGGGGGCCAGGTAGCCGACAGTGCCCAGGATGACGCTCGAGCTCGTGGTGCCCGCGCTGGCGACCGCGCGGACCAGGCCGAAGTCGCCGACCTTGACCACGCCGCCCGCCAGCTGCCCGCTGCGGCCGATGAGCACGTTCTCGGGCTTGACGTCGCGGTGCACCAGCCCGGCGGCGTGCGCGGCGGCCAGCGCGGCCAGCACCGGCTCCGCGACGCTCAGCGCGAGCGAGACGTCCAGCTGGCCCTGCTCGTCCAGCAGGTCGCGCAGCGTGCCGCCGTTGACCAGCTCCATCACCAGGAAGGCGAGACCGGCGTCCTGGCCGGCCGGGGTGTCGAAGCCCTGGTCGTGCACGGCGACCACGTTCGGGTGATGCAGCTGGGCGGCCGAACGCGCTTCGCGCACGAACCGGTCGACGAACGACCGGTCGTCGGCGAACCGCGGATCCATGATCTTGATCGCCACCGCCCGGTCGAGGCGGGTGTCGAGGCCCCGGTAGACGGCCGACATCCCGCCCCTGGCCAGCAGCTGGTCAACGCGGTACCGGCGTTCGAGCAGGGTGCCGACGAGGCTGGGCTGGGTGCGCGTCACGGTGGGCAATCGTACGGAAGGGCGCGCGTGCCGGGGCGGGTCACCCGTGCGTAGCAGTGGCCCGGACGGGGGAATGTGGCACAGTGTCACGTGTGAGTGGGATTCCTGTCGCCGACGACATCCTCGACGCCGCGGTCGCGGTCAAGCCGTTGCCGGAGGTGGCGGCCGCATTGGGCGTGTCGGCCAACAAGGTGCGCCAGATGCTGCGGGACGGCGAGCTGATCGCTGTCCGGCGCAAGGGCGAACTCTGCGTGCCCGGCGATTTCTTCGTGAAGGACGGCATCGTCAAGGGGCTGGGCGGCACGATCACCGTGCTCGCCGACTCCGGGTTCAGCCGCACCGAGATGCTGCGCTGGCTCTTCACCGCCGACGACACGCTCCCGGGCAGCACGCCGATCAACGCGCTGCGCACCAGCCACGGCACCGAGGTGAAGCGGCGCGCGCAGGCGATGGCGTTCTAGCCCCGTCCCGCATTGCTCCGGTCGGGCTGACAACAATTGCCCTTCCGGACAGAACCCGCGTTTTTCGTTGACGCGGTCAATTGGTCTGGTCCATCGTCGGAAACCGTCCTGAAAATCCTGCTCGGCCGCATGCTGGAGAGGAGCATCGGGCATGGGAGGACGGGTTTCCGGAAGACGCTGCGCGCTCGCGTCGGCGGCGCTGGTGCTGGGCGGTTCCGCTTTGCTGGCACCGCCTGCGGCCGCTGAGACCGCGCCCTTCGCGGCGGTGCCGCAAGCGCGGGAAGTGACGCTGGTGACGGGGGACCGGGTCACAGTTTTCCCGGGACCGAACGGCGGTACGAATTACGCCCTTTCGTCGCCGCCGCGCACCGCTTTTCAGTCGTATCAAGCCGACGGCGGCGACCGTTACGTCATTCCGAGCGACGCCGTTCCGTTTCTCGGAAAGCTGGACAAATCGCTGTTCGACGTCACCGCGCTCGCGCGGTTGCGGCCCGGGAACACCCCGCTGGAGATCACTTTCCCGGCGGGCGCGGCCCCGGCGGCGCTGCCTGGCATCACGCTCGGCTCGGCCGCCGGGAACACGGCGACCGGCACCCTCGTTTCCGCCGCCGAATTCACCGCTGACCTGCACCGACGCCTCGCCGAAGACGCGTCCGCCGGCCGTCCGGCGGGCAGCAGCGCGCTGCCCGCGACGATCCGGCTGGCCGGTGCGCCTCGCGAACAGCAGCCGCGCTACCCGATGAAGATCCTCGAACTCCGCCTCGCCGATCTGCAGGGCCGCTCGGTCAACGGAATGGTGTCGCTGATCAACACCGATTCCTCGGCCAAGCTGCTGCGGCACGTCGATGTCGACGGCGCCACCCGGATCGCGGTTCCCGAGGGCCGTTACGCCGCGTCCGCGACCTTCTCCGACTTCGACAGCGCCGGCAGCGTGACCGCGACGCGGACCTCGTGGGTCGAGGGCTTCGTCGTCGGCGACTCGCCGGACGTGCAGGTCCTGACCGTCGAGGAGAAGTACGCGACCGCCGAGGTCAAGGTGGCCGCGCCGAAGTCGGCCACGCAGGACCTGCTCACCACCAACTTCTTCCGCGAGGACCCGACCGGCCGCGGATTCGCAGTCGGCATCTCAGGCGGCAAGACCAAGCAGTACGTGCGGCCGGTGCCGAAGCCGGATCAGGGCCTGCTGCACTACGTCGTGCAATGGGGCGGCAAAGCACCCAAGCCCGAAGACCGGTACCGGGTGGATCTTTCCTTCGCCACCGAGGGCATCTCCGAGAACCAGTCGTTCTCCACAAAGGACAGTGAACTCGCGACGGTCCGCGACCGGATGTACGCCGATCCCGCGGACAAGATGCCGGTCGCGATCGACAGCGGTCCGGTCGACCCGGTGATCCGGCGGCACGGCCTCGGCGCGAGCGGCTTCTTCATCCCCGCTCCCGGGGTGCTGACCGACTACCTCGGCACCACGCACACGAGGGAATGGGTGCAGTACGAGCAAAAAGGCTCGTCGTACCAGCTGATGACCGCCGATCCGCACCCCTATCGGCCGGGCAGCACCACGACCGTCGACTGGTCCCGCGGTCCGCTGTCGGCCGGTCTCGGGCAGTGGCAGCGAGACCGGCTCTGCGAGGCCTGCTACTCCGGCGGTACCGTTTCGGTCGCGATTCCGGCGTTGCGGGACAGCGTGCCGGACCACACCGCACTTCCGCTGTTCTACGCTCCGCGGCTGCATTTCTCCCTGTACCGCGACGATCAGCAGGTCTTCGACCAGGACGGCACCTACGGTGTGTCGGTCGACGTGCCGAAGACGCCAGCGACCTTCCGCGGCGTACTGGACGTCGACCGGACCGCTATTCCCGGCGTCAGCCAAGCCGGAAAACTGCGCACCGAACTGACCCTGCGATACGACCCGGCGGCGGGCACCGCGCTGCCGTCCCCGCATCGCTGCCGGGCCAGCGACCCGACTCAACCGTGCCGGATCCTCGGTGCGCTGACCGTCGACTACCGGCTGGATTCCGATCTCTCCACGACGTCGTCCTCGCCGGTGCAGATGCTGGAACTGCACGTCGGCCACGCGGCGTACAGCGGTGCCGGTTCCCATTCGCCGATCACCTCGGCGACGGTCTCGGTGTCCGTCGACAACGGAGCCACCTGGCAGCCCGCCCAGGTCTTCGGACTGTTCGGCGAATACGTGGCGGTCTGGCGGAATCCACCGGCCGGGACTTCGCCCTCGCTGAAGGTGACCGCGCAGGACCTGGCGGGCAACGCGATCACCCAAACGATCAGCAACGCCTACACCGTCGGGAAGGCCCAGCGATGAAACGCATCCTGGCTGTGCTTATTCTCCTCGGCGCGTTCATCCCGTCCGTCGCGTCCGCTGCTCCACGAGACATCTGCGGTCCCGCCGCGCCAGGATTCGCCCGCTGTTACGCCAAAGTGGACAGTCGGACTGCCTTGCGCGCCACCGGCTACAACCCCGCTGACCTGCGTTCCGCATACCGCCTGCCCGACACTGGCGGCGCTGCCGAAACGATCGCCATCGTCGACGCTGGCGACGCCCCGACCGCCGAAGCAGACCTGGCGGTATATCGACAAACCTACGGCCTCCCGCCCTGTACCACGGCGAACGGCTGCTTCCGCAAAGTCAACCAGCACGGCGATGCCACGCCCCTCCCGCCGCAGCAAGGCGACTGGCCGGTGGAGACCGCGCTGGACCTGGACATGGCTTCCGCCGCCTGCGCCCAGTGCAAAATCCTGCTGGTAGAAGGAGACGACGCGTCCTTCGACGCACTCGGCACCTCCGTGGACACTGCCGTGAAACTCGGCGCGACGATCGTGTCGAACAGCTACGGCGCGCCCGAAAGCCACTGGTCCGGCGATTTCGCCGCGCATTATCAGCATCCCGGCGTCGCGATCGTCGCGTCGAGCGGTGACGGCGGATTCGCCGCACCCAACGCGCCCGCGGTGTACTCGAGTGTCGTCGCGGTCGGCGGCACGTCACTGTCCAAAGCGGACAACGCGCGCGGCTGGACCGAATCGGTGTGGATCGGTGCGTCGAGCGGATGTTCGGCTTGGGTGGCGAAACCGTCGTGGCAGAAGGATCCGAACTGTCCCGGCCGGACCGTCGCCGACGTCGCCGCGGTAGCCGATCCCGCCACCGGACCCGCCGTTTACGAGACCACAGTCCTGTCCGGCTGGAGTGTGGTCGGCGGGACCAGCGCGTCGGCGCCGTTCATCGCCGGAGTCATCGCGCTGGCCGGGCACCACGACCAGTACCCGGACGCTTCGCGGCTGTATTCGGGGAAGCTCAACGATGTCGTCAGCGGAAACAACGTCGGCTTCGAGGAATGCGGTGACTACCTGTGCACCGGCGTCCCGGGATACGACGGACCGACCGGCAACGGAACCCCTAACGGACTAGCTGCTTTCTGACCGTCCACAACGGATGCGCGACCGCCGCGACCACCTGCATCCCCGCCGCCGCGGCCAATCCGGCGGCGGGGGAGCAGGCAGCCAACGGCCCGGCCACCGCGTTGCCCAGCGCAATTCCGGCGATCTTGATGCTCGCCGCGGTGGTGAACACCTGCGCCCGCATTTCCGGCGGCGCTTCCCGATGCCGCACCGCGAACAACGACGCCAGCTGCGGTCCTTCGCCAACCCCGGTGAGCGCCACCGCAGCCACCAGCAGCACTGCGTTTGGTGCCGCTGCCGCCCCCGCGAGCCCGATTCCGATTGCGATGGTGCTCAACTGCACCGCACGGTCCGGCGAATACGACCGTCGCGAAAGGACGGTGTTCGCCAGCAACGACGCGACTGACAATCCGACGAGTAGCAACGTCCCGTATCCCGCGCTGCCGAGCCGCTGCGCGCCGACCAGCGGATAGCAGACGAACGCCATCCCGATCCCGACGCACGACAACGTCGAGGTCGCGGCCGACTGCCGCAACGCGGGATTGCGCACGAGAACCGTGGCCGCGGCAAAGAATCGCGACGGCTGCTTGGCGGTACTCCCGGGCAGCCGCCACGCGAACGGCACCGCAACCAGCATCAACCCGCCCGCGAGAACCACGGCGACCGGAGCCCCCGCAGTCGCGGCGAGCACTCCGGCCAGCCCCGGCCCGACGAGCGCTGCCGCAGTGAACGTCATCGCGTCAAGCGTGCTCGCCTTGCCGAGCTTCTCCGTCGGTACGAGCGCGGGCACCTGCGCGGTCCACCCGCCGCCGATCGCCGGCGCCAGCAACCCGGTCACCACCGCAATCGCCACCACCAGCGCAAACGGCACCTGTCCGAAAAGCGCAGTGATCGCCGTCAGCCCCGCCGCATACCCGACCAACCCAACCGCCAGGATCCGTCCTGGCGTACGCGACCGGTCCAGAACCGCGCCCAGCACCGGCCCGCCCACCGCCGCCGCGATCGTGAGCCCGGCCAACAACGTCGACCCGGCGACGGCTCCCGAAGCACCCACGCCCAGCAGCAACACCGCCGGACCGGACAGCTCGTCCCCAGTGCGCGCGGCAGTGGCCCCGGTGAGATACGCCGCGAATCTGTAACGGCTTGTCACCATCAAGATGTTACAGTGAGGCATGCCTGGAACGCAGCCGGATTTCGCGGGCCGCTCCGCCCGGGACGCGGTCCGTCGTGCTGTAGCGCTGCTCGATGTGCTGCTGACGGAGGACCCTGCGCCGGAATCGGTAGGCGCAGTGTTGGTCGAGCACGGAGAACCGCAACTCCAACTTTCCGCACGCGAAGTGGTCGAGCTACGCGCCGCCGCGCTGGAACTGCGGGAGGTCTTCGCCGCACCAGACGCCGCTTCGGCCGCCGAGGTGTTGAACGCGCTGTTCACCGCCTACGCCGGACCTCCGCGCCTGACCGCACACGACGACAACTTCGGCTGGCACCTCCACGTCGACGCATCCGACGACGGCCCGTGGGGCACCTGGCTGATCACGTCCTCCGCGCTGGCCTTGGCCACCTTGCTAGCCGACCGCCAAAGCGCCCCCGGCGGCCTGTGCGCGTCGCCGTCGTGCGGAAAACCCTTCGCCCACCTAGGCGGCGGCAGCCCGCGCCGGTACTGCTCTTCCCGTTGCGCCACAAGGGAACGCGTCGCCGCCCACCGGGCCCGGCTAACCTGACGCTCATGGAAATCCTGTCCCTGGCGGACTTCACGAGCTTCGTCCGAGCCAACCCGCTAGGCGTCGTCGCGACCACCACCGCGAACGGCCACCCCGAAGCGGCCCTGGTCAGCTTCGCCGTCACCCCGGACGGCTCGCTGCTGTTCAACACCCACCGCACCGCCCGAAAAGTGGCCAACCTCCGCGCCAACCCGCGCACCGCCGCGGTCATCGGCTGCACCGACACGGTTTCTGTCCAAGTCGAAGGCGAGGCGGTTATCGAATCCGGCACTTCCCGTCGCGACGCAGGCCAGGTGTACCTGGAACAGTTCCCCGGCTCCCGCGCCTTCGACGAGGCTTTCGCCCTCATCCGCCTGACCCCGGATTGGCTGCGCTCCTACGACGCCAGCGCCGATCCAGCCCAAATCAGCGAAGGCACCCCGGCCTGGCACTGAGCGCACGCTGCACCAGCGCGGGCACCGCGACCGCAACCCGTCGCCCCTTGCCCACCACAGCGCGTCGGTTCAGCACGGCGTAGTCCATGGCTTCGATCTCGTCCAAAATGCCTTCGTACAACGTGATCGACGTCCGCACACAAGGCCGAGACTCCGGCCGCAGCAACGCAATCCCGGCCTCGGCCCGCCGATAAACCGCCCGTGTCCGCGAAACCGCCACCGCGAACGCCGCCCGCACGCGTGGATCGGCACGACCCTGGCGACGCGCGTCGACCAGCCTCTCCCGGTCCACCCCGAACGCCGCCAATTCCTCGGTAGGCAGGTACAACCGCCCGCGATCGAGGTCCTCGCCGACATCCCGCAGGAAATTGGTCAGCTGAAACGCTTCCCCCAACGCCGCCGCACTCGGCGCGGCTTCCTCCAGCGGCGCGACAGTCCCGAACACCGGCAGCATCTGCAGCCCGATCACGCAAGCCGAACCGTAGATGTACTCCCCGAGATCGGCGTAGGTCGCGTATTCCGCGACCGTCAGGTCCATCCGCATGGAATGCAGGAACGCATCGATGAGCGGACGACCGATGTCGTAGCGGCGCACCGTATCGGCAAGGGCGGCCAGCACCGGGTCGGCTGGCACCCGCCCGTCGTAAACCTCGTCCACCAGCCCGGCGACCTTGTCCAGCGCGACCGCCGGATCGGTGCCGGGCTCGGGGTTGTCGACCAGTTCGTCGGCCATCCGCGCGAAGCCGTACAGCGCGTGCGCGGCCGGCCGGGCCCGCGCCGGAAGCAGCCGGGTGGCAAGGAAAAACGTGCGCCCGTGGTGGGCGTTGATGCGCCGGCACGTCGTGTAGGCAGCACGCAGCGCGGGCTCGGCGATACCGGCCGCGTCGAGTTCGCTCACCGGCCGGTGATCCTTTGCGCGGCGAGCCGTCCGGAGATCAGCACCGGCGGAATGCCGACCCCCGGCGTCGTCCCGCACCCGGCGAGCACCACGTTTTCCGCCGCCCGCACCAGGTTCGCGGGCCGGTCTGGCGGAAGGTGTGCGCGAGCGAGAACGGCGTCCCGGCGGCCAACCCGCGCGCCGCCCAGTCGGCCGGAGTCAGCTGTTCGTCCACAATGTACTCGTCGCGGAACCCGGTGAGCCCGCGCGCTTCCAGCGTACGCAGCAGTTCTTCGCGATAAGCCGGGCCGACGCGCGCCCAGTCGATCGGGCCGGTGGTCAGGTTCGGGGTCGGAGCGAGTACGGAGACGATCTCGCCGCCGTCGCCGGCGAGTGTCGGCTCCGTCGCGGTCGGACGCGTGACCAGCAGCGACGGATCGCTCATCAGCTTGCCCTCGCGGACGATCTCGGCAAAGGTCCGTTCCCACGCCTGGCCGAAGAAGATCGTGTGGTGGTCCAGTTCCGGCCACGAACGGTCCGCGTGCCCGTGCAACACGAAAGCCGACGGCGAGTACTTCAACGGCAGCACCCGCCGCGGACGCGCGCCAATCAGCCGGTACGCCGCCGAAAGCTCTGTCGCGAGCACCACGGCGTCACACTCAATACGCTCGCCCGAGCGCGTGCGTACAGCGCGTACGCGGGACGACACTCGCTCAAGCCAAGCAGCTTCCGTACCGAAGCGCAGTTCGGCCCCAGCGCGCGTCGCAGCGTCGGACATCGCGCGGGCGATCGCGCCCATGCCGCCGCGCGGGTAGTACACGCCGCCGACAGTGTCCATGTACGCGATGACGCCGTACGCGCCAAGCGCACGCGTCGGATCGAGACCTGCGTACAGCGCCTGAAAAGAGAAGAGCCGCCGTACGCGCTCGTCGCGCAAGAAGCTGGAGACGCGCGGCCCCAACCGGCCGAAGCCGCCCAACGCCGCGAGCTTCACGAGTTCCGGCCGGACCAAATCCAGCGGCGAATCGAAGTTCGCGCCGATGAAGTGGTCCTTCTGCGCCGCGTACAGGTCAGTGAGCCACCGGCGCAGCCGTCGGTAACCGTCCGCCTCGGCCGGACCGGCGAACGACCGGATCTCGGCCTCCATCGCGTCGCCGTCGGTGTGCACGGCGAGCGTGCTGCCGTCTGCGAACCGAGCCCGGTACGCCGGGTCGAGCCTGGTCAGCGGCACAGTGTCGGCCAACGATTCGCCGACCACGTGCAGTGCTTCGTCCACCAGTTCCGGCATGGTGAGCACGCTGGCCCCGGTGTCGACCGCGTTCGCGCCGAAGTCCTGCTGACCGGCCCGTCCGCCGGGCATCTTCTGCTGCTCCAGCAGCGTCACCCGCCGTCCCGCGCCGAGCAGGTGCAGCGTCGCCGAGAGCCCGGCCAGCCCGGCGCCGACGACCACGACGTGGTCGGCGGGCCCGTTCACCGTGCGCATCAGAACTTCCGCTGGGTAGCCAGACGGATCAGCTCGGCGAGCGCCGACGGAGCGGGCTCGGCCAGGTGCGCGCGGTCGAGCGCGGCGTTCGCGGACGCGGTCAGCTCGTCGATCTGACGCTCCACCGCGGCGACCGCGCCGACCGAGGTCAGCGCCTCGCGCACCTGGTCCACGGTGCCGCTGGTCAGGTCGGCGGCCCCGATCGCGCCGGCGATCACCTTGGCCGCGGCGTGGTCGCCCTTCTCCGCGGCGAGCTGCAGGCCGAGCGCCACGAGCAGGGTTCGCTTGCCCTCGCGCAGGTCGTCCCCGGCGGGCTTTCCGGTGACCGACGGGTCGCCGAACACGCCGAGCAGGTCGTCCCGCAGCTGGAACGCCACGCCGACGTCGCCGCCGAACTCCAGGAGCGTGGCGATCAACCGGTCGTCCGCCCCGGCGAGCGAGGCGCCGAGGTGCAGCGGCCGCTGGACGGTGTACGCGGCGGTCTTGAGCCGGTCGATCCGCAGCGCGGCCTCGGGCGAAGCGTCGCCGACCGCCTGCGTGCGGACGTCGAGGTACTGCCCGGCGAGCACCTCGGTGCGCATCGCGCGCCAGGCCGGGCGGGCCGCCGCGATCGTCTCCGCGGGCAGCGGGGCGTCGGCGAACATGTCGTCGGCCCAGGCCAGCGCCAGGTCTCCCACCAGCACCGCGCTGGCCAGCCCGAACACCGACGGAGTGCCGAGCCAGCCGCGGTCGGCGTGCAGTTTCTCGGCGGCCACGTGCACGGTCGGCTTGCCGCGGCGCGAGTCGGAGGAGTCGATGAGGTCGTCGTGGATCAGCGCGCACGCCTGGATCAGCTCCAGGCTCGCGACCGCCTGCAGCGCGCCCTCGGCGAGCGGGCCGGACGCCGCGCCGCCCGCGCCGCGCCAGCCCCACCAGGCGAACGTCGGCCGGATCCGCTTGCCGCCGCCCAGCACGAAACCGGACAGCGCCTCGATCCCGGCCGCGACGCTCGGCTCGGTGCGCAGGATCTCGCTCCCCGCCCGGCCGAGGAAATCGGCCAGCGCACGCTCCACGTGCGCGGGGAGGTCGGCGTCGAATCCGGGCGCGTCCATGCCCTCATCCTCCGGGACGAGGGCGGCCGGGGTCACGCCGGGCGCCCCCGGATGTGGCGCACCAGACGCGGTCAGCCGCTCCGGAACGCGTCAGGACGGCCGCTCGCCGCGAAGTACTCCGCCGCCTCGGCCGGTCCGCGCGGCCGGTAGCCGGGTTCGAGACAGCCCTCGTACCAGTCCTTCGCGAGGTGCCACAGCGCGTCGAGCCCGAGCAGCTCGCCCGGACTGTCCACACAGGATTCGGCGCAGTACAGCCGCTGCTTCGCCCGGTCGCCCGCGAGCTGGTCGGGCGGGGCCGGGAAGTACGCGACCTGCGCGCCGCCCGGCGGCCGGTCCCGCCGCACGACCAGCGCGGACGGTTCGCCGCAGCCCGGACAGCGCGTCGCCACCAGCACCTCGGGCTCGCCGGACACGAGGTGCGGGATCGCGAACGAATCCCAGGCGCATCCGCCCCACCACATGGTGTGCTCGCCCATCACCGCGAACCCGAGCGGGACCGCCGCGAACGGCGCGGCCAGCGCCACGTGCTCGCATTCGTCGAGCCACAGCCATCTCGGGTCGGCCATCCGGTGCAGGGCCTGTTTCGCCACCGCGAGCGACCCGTGCGCGGCGTCCGCCAGCTCGGGCGCGGTGGGCGGGCGGCCGCGGGTGGAGAACGCGCGGTAGACCGCAACACGCACGTCGTCGTCCCAGGCCAGGTCGTCTTCACTGCTCATGGCTCGCCTCCCCGCAGGGTTCGCCCCTGACGGTACGCGCCGTGGCCAAGCCCACCCGGCAACTCTGCCGCGGGCCGAAGCGAGCCACTACCATTTCCCTCCATGACGTCGGTGATCGAAAGGCTGCGGGGGGACGGGCCCGCGTTCTCCGTCGAGTTCTTCCCGCCCCGCGACGAGGCCGACGAGGCCGTCCTGTGGAAGGCCATCCGCGAGCTGGAACCGCTGGACCCGGCGTACATGTCGATCACCTACGGCGCGGGCGGTTCGAGCCGCGACGGCACCATCCGCAGCATCGCCCGCGTCGCCACCGAAACCACGCTCTGCCCGATGGCCCACCTCACGGCGGTCGACCATTCGGTGTCCGAACTGCGGAACGTGATCGGCTGGTACGCGGCGGTCGGCGTGCGCAACATCCTCGCCCTGCGCGGCGACCCGCCCGGCGACGTCTACGGCGACTGGGTGCCGCACCCCGAGGGCCTCACCTACGCCGAGGAACTGGTCGAACTGGTCCGCTCGCTCGGCGACTTCTGCGTCGGCGTCTCGGCCTTCCCGTACGGCCACCCGCGTTCGGCGGACCTGGAGTCGGACACGAAGCACCTGGTCCGCAAGTTCCGCGCGGGAGCCGATTTCGCGATCGCACAGCTGTTTTTCGAGGCAGAGGACTTCCTGCGACTGCGCGACCGGGTCGCCGCCGCGGGCTGCGACGCGCTCGTGCTGCCCGGCATCATGCCGCTGACCACCCTGCGCACGCTCCACACCACGATCAAGCTCTCCGGCGCTCCCGCGTCGCAGCGGCTGCTGGACCGGCTCGAACCGTTCTCCGACGACCCCAAGGCGTTCCGCGCGGCCGGTCTGGACTGGGTCACCGAACTGTGCGAGAAACTGATCGCCGAAGGCGTGCCCGACCTGCACTTCTACACCTTCAACCGGTCCAAGGCGACGCGCGAGGTGGTCACCCGGCTCGGACTGGTGCCCGCCCGCGCGTAACTCCGTGGGCTGGGGGCGCCCCCGGCCGGTAGCGTGCCGGACATGGCTTCCACCGAACAGAGCGTTCCGGAGATCTGCGACCGGTACGTCGACGATTACGTGGCCGTGGACCCGGTCGCGGCCACCATGCTCGGCGTCGCGGGCTACGACGACCAGCTGACCGACTATTCGCCCGCGGGCCACGACGCCCGCGCGGACCTGGCGCGGCGCGCGCTGGCCGCGGTGAACGCCGCGCAACCGGCGGACGCGGGGGAGCGGGTCGCGAAGGCCGTGTTCACCGAGCGGATCGGCCTCGAGCTGGAGATCCACGACGCGGGTCTCGACGCGGCCTCGCTCAACGTGATCGAGAGCCCGGTGCAGGGCCTGCGGATGGTCTTCGACCTGATGCCGACCGACACCCCGGACGACTGGGCGAACGTCGCGGCCCGGCTGCCGAAGGTGCCCGAGGCGCTGGCCGGGGTCCGCGCGGCGCTGCTGGCCTCGGCCGACAAGGGGCGGGTTTCCGCGCTGCGGCAGGTCTCGAAGGTCGCCGAGCAGTGCGAGACGTGGGCCGGGCTCAAGGACGGCCCCGGTTTCTTCGCCAGCATGGTCGCCGACGCGGGCGTCGATTCCCTGAAGTCCGACCTGGCCGCGGGCGCGCGGGCCGCGGACGAGGCGTTCGCGGAGTTCGCCGGATTCCTGCGTGCCGAACTGGCCCCGAAGGCCCCGGTCAAGGACGCCGTCGGCGAGGACACCTACCGGCTGTGGTCGCGCTACTTCATCGGCGCGGAGCTGGACCTGCGCGAGGCCTACGAGTGGGGCTGGCACGAATTCTCGCGGCTGGAAACGGAAATGCGCGCGGTCGCGAACCGCATCAAGCCCGGCTCGACGCCCGCGGAGGCCGCGGCGGTGCTCGACGCCGACGCGCGCTACCGCATCCAGGGCCGCCCGCAGTTCGAGGCGTGGATGCAGCAGCTGTCCGACGACGCGCTGAAGTCGTTGCGCGGCAAGCACTTCGACATCCCGGACCGGCTGATGGCGCTGGAGTGCAAGATCGCCCCGCCCGGCGGCGGTGTCGGCGCGTACTACACCGGGCCGAGCGAGGACTTCAGCCGTCCCGGCCGGATGTGGTGGTCGCTTCCCGCCGACCGCAACGACTTCACGACCTGGCGCGAGGTGTCGACGGTCTACCACGAGGGCGTCCCCGGCCACCACCTGCAGATCGCGACGGCGGTCAACCAGGCCGAGACGCTCACGAAGTACCAGCGGCTGATGACGTTCATCTCGGCGCACGGCGAGGGCTGGGCGCTGTACGCGGAACGCCTCATGGAGGAACTGGGCTACCTCTCCGACGACGGCAACCTGCTCGGCATGCTGTCCGAGCAGCTGTTCCGCGCCGCCCGCGTCGTGGTCGACCTCGGCATGCACCTGGAGCTGGAAATCCCGGCGGGCACCGGATTCCACGAGGGTTCGCGCTGGACGCCGGACCTGGGCCTGGAGTTCATGCTCACCCGCACGATCACCGACCAGGCGCACATCCGCGACGAGATCGACCGCTACCTCGGCTGGCCGGGCCAGGCCCCCTCGTACAAGCTCGGCGAACGCCTGTGGCTCGCCGCGCGCGACGACGCCCGGGCGCGGCAGGGTGCGGCGTTCGACATCAAGCAGTTCCACACCAAGGCCCTGCAGATGGGCGGCATGGGACTGGACACCCTGCGCGAGCAGCTGGCGCAGCTGGACTGAGACTGCTTTCCCGGGCCGGTGTTCCCGCACCGGCCCGGGTGTCTTTCCCCCATGGTTACCGCTCAGCTCATCGAAACGGCCCGGCTGGACCTGCTGCCGCTGTCCGTCTCGCACGCCGAGGAGATGGCCGTCGTGCTGTCGGATCCGGCCCTGCACACCTACATCGGCGGCGCTCCGGATTCCTTGGCCGCCCTCCGCTCGCGCTACCAGCGGATGACCGCGGGCTCGCCCGATCCGGCGGTGTCCTGGCTGAACTGGGTGATCCGGCCGCGCGATTCCGGCCTCGTGGGCACTGTCCAGGCGACGGTCAGCGGCTCGGTCGCCGAAATCGCCTGGGTGGTCGGCACTCCGTGGCAGGGCCGGGGCATCGCCACCGAAGCCGCGCGCGGGCTTGTCGCGTGGCTCGACCGGCGGCCGGTGGACGCGATCGTCGCCCACATCCACCCGGAGAACCGGGCCTCCGCCGCGGTCGCCGCCGCTATCGGGCTCACGGCCACCGACGAGCGGCAGGACGGCGAGATCCGCTGGCGCCGCACGCCACAAACCCGTTGATCGGCTCCCCGGCCTCTGGTTAAGCTCCCGCCCGTGCAGTGGCTCCTCGTCGTCATCCCACCACCAGCCTCCTGAGCGGGGCAGTTTTCGCCGCGTGCGCCCGAACCGGGCCCGCGGCCACCGGATGACGTCCTGAACCGGCCGGCACACGCTGCCCCGCGTCGTCGATTTCCGATTCCTTCGACGCAGGAGCCCACTTCCGAATGTCTATTGCCGTACCTTCGCGCGCCCGCTCGTCGGCCGCCCTAGTCGTCGCCGGCGTGCTCTGGGGAACCGGCGGCCTGTCCGGGTCGCTTCTCGGCCAGCAAGCCGGCCTGCACCCGCTGGCCGTCGCCGCCTACCGTCTGCTCATCGGCGGTGCCGCGAGCGCCGCCTTCGTCGCTCTCACCGGCGGACTTCGCCTTCCCGCCAAGGAAACCTGGCGTCGTCTCCTCCTTGTCGGCGCGCTCTTCGCGCTTTTCCAAACCAGCTACTTCGCTGCCGTCGCGCTCAGTTCGGTCAGCGTCGCGACCATGACCACGATCGGCGCCGCTCCCGTCGTGCTCACGGTGGTCTCCGCGGTACAGCACCGCCGCGCGCCCCGACTGTGGACACTGGTGTCCGTCGGCGGTTCCGTCGCGGGGCTGGTGCTGTTGCGGTGGTCGCCGGAGACCGCGACGTCACCCGCCCGACTGGTCGGCGGCCTAGCCTTCGCGCTGCTCGCGGCGACCGGTTTCGCCGTGCTGACGCTCGTCACAGCGGAGCCCGTCGCCGGCCTGGAACCGTTGGCTACCACGGCATTCGGCTGCCTGACCGGCGGTTTGCTGCTGACCCCCGCCGCGCTGTGGTTCGGCATGAGCCTGCCCGCCCACGCCGACGTGCTGCTGCTGGCCGGGTACTTCGGCGTTGTCCCGACAGCCGTCGCGTACGCCGCGTACTTCCGCGGCCTCGGCGGTGCTCACCCAGTGCTGGGCGCGCTGTCCGCGCTGCTGGAACCGCTTACCGGGACCGTGCTTTCGGTCATTTTCCTGCACGAACGGCTGAGCGCGTTCGCGTGGGGCGGTGCGGTGCTGCTCGTCGCGGCACTCGCGGTCGGCTACTGGCGGCCGGAGCCCCGATGAAGACGCCCGCACGCAGCTGGTTGCGCAACTTTCACGGACTGTCCGCATTCTTGGAGATTTCGCCACGAACGGGTGACGGATTCCGCTACGGTGCCGCCTATGTTCACCGAAAACCGAATATTCCGGACATCGGCGCTGGTCACGGGGGCGGCGCTGCTGGCCTTGCTCGCGGGCTGCGGCGGTGGCTCGGCCGCGGGCACCGCACCGCCTGCCAGTGCGAAACCCCCGATCACCGACCCCGCGGTCCAGGCGGCGGCCCTGCGGACCGTGGATCCGTGCGCGCTGCTGGACGCCAAGACTCTCGGCGGCCTCGGCACTCCGGACCAGTCGAGCCTTTCGTCGTCCGAATGGGGCGAGTGCAGCGTCAACGTCAAGGACTCCGGCGGCAAGACCGTCGAACTGGTGCTGCGCGTCGGCGACCAGCTGATCATGTCGAAGGACCCGGTCGAGAAGCTCGAAGGCCTGCCGCTGGTCGTCGACGACGACAAGCCCGGGTCGTGCTGGGTCTCGGTCGTGACGTCGTTCGAACAGTCGCTGGGGATCACCTTCCAGACCAAGGCCCCGGGCGGCGACGCCTGCGCGCCCGGCCGCGCGGCGCTGACCAAGGTCGTGCAGGCACTGCACAGCGCTCCGCCGCAGTACAAGCAGGCACCCGGTTCCGTGCTCACCACCGACCCGTGCGCGGTGGCCGGCAAGCAAGCCGTGGAGAGCGCGTTGGGGCAGAAGTCCTTTGTGGAGCCCAAGAGCCTGCACGAATGCGACTTCTGGTCCGGCGACGACACCCACTACCCGCAGGTTTCGGTGCACCTCTACCAGGGCCTGCCCGCCGACGCCGAGGACGGCCAGCCCGCCGACCTTGGCAACGGCGTCACGGCCATCCAGAAAAAGGACGAGGACAGCAGCGTAGTCAGCTGCGACGCGACCTGGCGCAAGATCGAAACCCCGAAGGACGACGAAGCGCACGGGTACGGCGAGATCGTCTCCGTGGAGTTCAGCGGCGAGCCCGCCAGCGGGCTCGACTCCGCCACCGCCTGCACGAAGGCGGTCGCCGTGGCCAAGACAGTGGCACCGTCGCTCGGCCACGCCTGATCACTCGCGAATCGCGCGGGCCTTCTGGGGGCCGGTTAACGCGGTAGGCGAGCGCGCCGTGCGCCCGGTTCGACATCGGGCGCACGGCGGTCCTACTGCGTTTCGAGCGGCAGCGCCCGCCCGAGAATCGCGAACGGGCGCGGGTCGCCGGTGAACTGGTAGTCGCGCAGAACGTCGACGAACCCCATGCGCCGGTACAGCTTCCACGCCCGGCTGGTGCCCTCCGGGGTGGAGAGCAGGACGTTCGCGCTGGGCACGCCGTCGAGCAGCCGGCGCAGCAGGTCCTCGCCGATCTGCTTGCCCTGGTTCTCCGGGCGCACGTGGATCTCGGTGAGCTCGAAGTAGTCCGTCAGCCAGCGTTCGGCTTCCGCTGTTCCGGAGCGGCGGGTGAGACCGTGCCGGACCTGCTCGTGCCACCACTGCCCGGCGCGGCCCTTGTAGCCGTACGCGATGCCGAGCAGGACGCCGTTGTCGTCGAGAGCGGCCATGCAGCGCCAGCCCTCGCGCAACGCGTGCGTGAGCCACATCGGCGCGCGCTGCTCGGCCGTGCCCTCGGGGTAGCGCATGGCGTTCACGTAGATCGCCAGCGCTTCCGGCAGCCGGGACCGGAACTCGTCGGCGGAGAGCTGCACGTACCGGGAGCACCCGGAGGAGGACATCGCGGTCACAGTCGACCATCCTCCCCTTCGCTCGCGAGATCGCCGGGGGTGCCCCCGGTGAGGGTGACGAGTTCGTCGAACGTCGTCGGGAAGACCGATTTCGGATGCCCCGCCGCGGCCCACACCTCGGAGTACCCGCGCAACGCCGTGTCCACGAGCGTCACGAGCCGCTCCGGATGCCCGACCGGCGCGACGCCCCCGATCGGCTGCCCCGTGTGCTCCCGGACGAACGCCGCGTCCGCCTTGCCGGCTTCGGCGACCCCGGCGAGTTCCGCCAGCCGGGACTCTTCGGCCCGATGCGCCCCCGAGGTGAGGGCAAGCACCGCGACCTCGGCCCCGTCAGCCGCGCGGCCCCGGAAAACCAAACTGTTCGCGATAGCGCCGACCGGCACCCCGAGCGCCTCCGCGGCCTGCGCGGCAGTGCGCACTTCAGCGGGCAGCACCCGCACTCCGGCAGCGGCAGCGTGCAGCCCGGCCTCGCCCAGCGCGGCGGTGACCTTGGCGACAGCGGGATGGTCGTGGGTGCTCACCCGGTTATGAGACCACGCCAGTGCAGCCGTGTCCCGCACCACGTGCCCGGATTCCACCGGCGGGGTTGAGCGGACTCGCCGGCGCGGCTACTCTGGAAACAGATCGAACAGACGTTCGATACCCGGTGGGAACGCGCCGGCCGGTCCCGGGGTGGGGGAAGCACCTCGGGCCCCCGGCCGGCCCCACCCGAGCAGGAGGAGGGTCGCCATGTCCGTCTCGGTCGTGTCCCCCGCGGACCGTGCCCCCGAGGCACACCGACCTGGCGCGGTGGGCGAACAGCTGACGTTCGGCGCGCCGGTGGAACGGCCGGGTGCTGCTGGTGCTGCTCATGGGTCGGGTTCGGGGGTCGTGTCTGCTGCTTCGGCTCCGTCGGCCGCTCCGGTGACTGGCGCTGCCCAGCCTGGCCTCGATCTTTGGCCCGCGGCGGAGAACGGTGCTGCCGCTTCGGCGGCTGGTCCCGCTCAGTCGCCTTCCGCGGAATCGGGCTTCGGCTCGTCGTCCGAGTCCGCGTCCTCCGCTTCGGCAGCTGACGCCGCGAAGGCCAACACCACTCCGGCAGCCACCCCCGCGCTGCCCTTCGCGTCGGAAAACACCCCAGCCCCACAGCCCGAACGCCCCTCAACCCTCAAGCCCACCGTGCACCACGTCCCCGAAAACACCGTGCCCAGCGCCCCGCCCCCGAGGCAGGTCGTCCACCGCACCCGGGCCGCGGTCCGGCCCTCCGCCGAGCCGTCCGCTCGCCGCTCCGGTGCCAAGGTCCAGCCGCAACTTCCGCTGTCCCTGCGTCCGCCGGCCCCGCCCGAGGCGGTCACCCTCCTCGCCCAGGCCAACCGCGGACTCGACCACGCGGACAATGAACGCGACCCAGCCGAACGCTTCATCGGCGCCTACCTGGCCGCCCTGCGCGGTGCGGGTGCGGTGCTCGCCGTCCGGGGCCGTCCGCGCCGGGGTCGGGGTCGTCCGGCCAGCGGCTGGGTGCTGCTCGACGCCGTCGCCCCCGAGTTGCGCGAATGGTCAGCGTTCTTCGCCGACCATTCGGAAACCCGGGCCGCCGCCGAAGCCGGCATCAGCGGTCGCGTCACCGCCGAGCTGGCCGAGAGTCTGCTGCAGGCGACCGCCCAGTTCCTCGAACTGGTCCGCCGGGTCGTGCACGGCCTGCCGATGTCCGGGGAAGCCCATGTCGCGTGAACTCGGCACGGTCGACCACGGCCGGCTGCTCGAGGCGTTCTCCGCGGAGGCGCACCTGCTGGGGGAGGTGGCGCACTCGGCGTCACCCGATTCGCCGGTGCCCACCGCCCCCGGCTGGACGTTGAACGAGCTGCTCAAACACGTTGGCTCCGTCTACTGGCAGGTCCTCGGCTGGATCCGCGAAGGCCGCCGCCCCGAACCGTGGCGCGAGCCCCTGCCCGGACAGCCGGTGGCCGACTTCTACTCCGTCGCCCGCACCGAACTCGAAGTCGAACTGGCCAACCACGACCCGGCCACCCGGACCGCCACCTGGTGGTCCGCCGACCCGACCCACGGTTTCTGGCGCCGCCGCATGCTCCACGAAACCCTCGTGCACCGAGTGGACGCCGAGAACGCAGCCGGAATCGGCGATTCGACCGTGCCCGACGACCTGGCCGCCGACGGCGTCGACGAGGCCCTCACCCTCTACTTTGGACACAAGCTCACCGCCATGGGCATCTCGGGAACCCGAAACGGCACAGTGGGTTTCCACACCGGCGGCCACAGCTGGATCGCGAGAGCAGGCCCCGGCGAAACGGAGGCCTGGCGCTGCTCTCCCCGAGAAGCCGACGCCGCGGACGCGATCGTCACCGGCTCGCCCGCGAACGTGTACCTCTGGCTGTGGGGGAGAGTCCCGGTGACCATGGTCCACACCGACGGAGACCACGAGCTGTCCGCCCAAACCTGGGCCCTGCTGCGACTGGCCACCAGATAGCGTTCGAGAACCGAAAGCGGGGAAGCTTCCCGGTTCTGCGCTGTTTCCTCGACCACCGTGGCGATCCGGCTGTGCCGGCAAGCGTGATACCCCCGCGCTTGCCGGCACAGTTCTTTTACCGACCCCGCGAGCGGCCGTTTTTGTCGGCCCTGCCCGCTACCGTGGCGACATGGCAACACGTCTGGCCAACCTGGTCACCGCCGCCGAAGAACCAGCACGCCTGGCCCGCTTCTGGTCCGACCTCCTAGGCTGGCAACTCACCGCGAAATCCCCAGCCGAGGCAGCAATCCAGCCCCCACCCGACGACGGCTGCGACCTCACCCTGGTCTTCGCCGCGACCTCCCGCCCGAAGACCACCAAAAACCGGCTCCACCTGGACCTTTCCAGCACCTCCGGCGAGAACCAGCGCGAAACAGTCTCCCGAGCCGTGTCTTCAGGAGCACGCCCGATCGACATCGGCCAGCGCAACGTCCCGTGGATCGTTCTGGTCGACCCCGAAGACAACGAGTTCTGCGTACTCGAACCCCGCGAGGAATACGCCGATTCCGGTGCCATCGCAGCGATCGTCGTCGACGCACAAGACCCCGCGCGTCTGGCCCGCTTCTGGTCCCCGCTCACCGCGTGGCCGATCACCGCCGACGAGCCCGCCATCACCACCCTGCGCAACCCCACCGGCCGCGGCCCCACTCTCGAATTCCTGCGCGTGAACACCCCAAAACACGGCAAAAACCGCCTCCACCTAGACCTGTCCGGCGACGACCCAGCTGAAACCGACCGCATCCAAGCCGCCGGAGCTCGCCTAATCGGTACCACTCAGCCCGACGCTGCTCAGGCCGACTTCACCGACCCGGAAGACAACGAATTCCGCCTGCTGTTCCCAATCTGACCCGCGCCATTGTTTCCCGCAGATCACACATTCCCGGCCACCCTCTGACAGACCCGAAACACCACAAGACGCCCCCGGTTACGTACGTCGGCGACCGTACGTCCATGGACACGCCCTCCACCCCCCGCAGCCTCCTCGCGAACACAATCCCCGCGCACCCGTCAAACCACCGCCACCCCAACGAGAACCTCGCGCCAGCACAAGCCTGGCGAGTACGCGTCCGCTCCGACGCCCACCCCGGCACCCTGGCCCGCTTCGCAATCCGCCTGGCCGACCTCGAATGCAGCATCCTCGGCCTGACCAGACACCCAGCCCCCGGCGGCGTCCTGGACGAATTCGTCCTGCGCCCAGCAGCAGGCTTGCCCCAGCACCTCCTGATAGACGCCCTCCGCGACGAAGGCGGCGATTGCCTGGGGATGACCGAAACCACCATCCCGGACGTCCGCGCCTCAGCTGCCACCACGCGCGCCGCCGAGGATCCGATCGCCGACGCCGCCCGAGAACTCCTCACCCCCATCGCGGAATCACCGTCCCCTGAATTGCCGACGACCGCTGACATCCGGAAACGCCCTGCACTGGCGACACGCCTCAAGCCTTCTTCGCCGCCATTCGACGCCCCAGCAACTGTTGATACGGAGACCCGCGCCGCGAAGCGGCCACTCGACGCTCCGACAGCGACTGATCGACAGGCAACTTCTAGAACTGATGTCGGAAGATTCGATGCTCCCGTGACACGCGTTGAGCCGTCTTCAGGGCCACTCGACGCACCGGCAACTGCTGATCGGGAGGCCACCTCCGACACCGGGCAACGCAATGCTCAGGCGGCATCTGCGTCCCGCGCCGGTGGGAAGCTGCCCACTGACGCTTCCGCGTGCGAACTCCGCGCTCCTTCAGTCGCGACGGCCATAGATCAAGAAACTGCTTCTGGACTCGATGCCGGAGCACTCCGTGTTCCGGCGACCACTGCGCTTCCCGTCGCGGGCGAGCTGTGCATCGGGGCCGACGCCCGGGAATCGTCCACTCCTGCAGCAACTTCCAGCACCGCCGACGACACGGCGGTCACCGAAGCAATTGCCAATGCCGTCGGGCGAGCGACGATTGCCGAAACTACCGTTCGCGGACTTCGCGACTCAGCCGCGACAGCGCTCGTCGCCGCTCGGCGGGCGATCGTTGATCCGGATTGCCGCGCTCCGATGTTGCGAATGGTGCTGTCCGCGGATCTCGTGACGCTCGTCCCGATGAGCGAGGCCAACCCTGGACGCACCGAAGGCGGCCACCGGGCGGTATTCGCCTTTGGGGAAGGGCAGGCGTTTGTCGCCCGGCGGCGATGGGTGGCATTCGCTGAACCCGAACTTGCCCAGGCCGCAGCCTTCCTGGAACTGCTCGCCGCGGCGGAGCAGAATCTGGCCGGTCCGGCGGTGCTCGACCGTCCGGACGGGGCGGCGGTCGTTCTGCGCCTCGGTACTCCGCGCGACACCGACGCGATCGGTGCGGTGCATCTTCGCTGCTCGGCGAAGACGTTGTTCAACCGCTACCACACAGGGCTGAGCACGGTTCCCCGGAAATGGCTGCACCGCTTGCTCATGCCACCGCGCGGAACCAGCTTGCTCGCGGTGTGCGGCCGGGACGTGATCGGGTTCGGGCAGCTGATTTCCCAGCGCGACGGTACGGCCGAGGTATCGCTTCTCGTCGAGGATGCCTGGCAGCGCCAAGGAATCGGCACGGCGTTGCTCGCTCGGCTGGTCGCCCTCGCCGGAGCCGACGGGATCACGGAACTGACTGCGGTCCGTCTTCCGGGAAACGACGCGATGGCCCGGACCGCTGTTCGTGCCGGATTACGGGTCGAAACCAGTCCGGACGACGGCACGGTGCTGCGGCTCGTCGCCGACCGGACGTCGCGGACGGTCAGCGGTTCCAGAACCAGTCTTTGCCCCGCGCCTCGCGCAGCGCCTGCTTCTTCCGGTCGGGAGTGAGCCGGTCGAGGTAGAGCTTGCCGTCGAGGTGGTCGGTTTCGTGCTGGAGACACTGGGCCAGCACGTCGACGCCCTCGACCTCGATCGGCTCGTTGCGCAGGTCGACGCCGCGCACCACGGCGTGCTTCGCGCGGACCGTCGGGAACCACAGTTCCGGCACCGACAGGCAGCCCTCGCCGATTTCGTGCGTTTCCTCGGACAGGTGGGCGATCTCCGGGTTGATGACGTATCCGGTCAGCCCGCCGACGTCGTAGCTGAACACCCGCAGCCCGACCCCGATCTGCGGCGCGGCGAGCCCTGCCCGGCCCTCCGGCTGCACGCTGTCGAGGAGGTCCTTCACCAGCGCCTCGATCTTGCTGTCGAACGTGGTCACCGGGTCGCACACGGACTTGAGCACCGGGTCACCGAAGTAGCGCAACTCGCGCATCGCCATGATCGAACGTCCTTTTGTCCACCGAGGGGCCACGAGAAGTCTAGTGACACCACCTGCTTCGCCGACGCGGGTCCACCAGGCAAGCCCGACGGCACCGCCCGCACGGCGAGCCACAGGCCGCACCCGCTCGCGCCTCGGCCGAGCAGCACGGGGCAAGGATCAAGCTCTCAAACGGAGTCCCTTCGGCGTCGCGCGGAAGCCGGCCTCCTGCAGGATCTCGGCTAGCTCCGAGGTCAGCGCGTGTTCTCCGTCCGCGCGCTGGACGGCCAGCTGGCCCAGCCAGCCTTCTCGGACCGCGGTCGACAACGCGGCCGCGGCGGCTTGCAGTGAGCTGCGTTCCTCGGTGAAGCTCAGCAACGAGCGGCCGCCGCGTTCGACGTACAGGGCTGGGATTCCGTCGACCAGCACCGCCAGCGCTCCGGCTTTGCGCGCCGGGCGGTGTTTGGTGTCGCCTGTCGCGGCGGGCCAGGACAGAGCCGCGCCGTACGGCTGTGCTGGATCCGCGGCGGCGAGCACCACGGCACGCGTGTTGTCATTCCGGGCTGCTGAGGCGGGCGCGGTGCTGGAGAGCGCCCGCAGCCGGTCGACCGCGCCCTTCGCGGCGAACTGTGCGGCACCGAGACCTTCGACGACATAGCCGCGGATGACCTGCCCGGTATCCTCCATGCCGCGCAACACCTTGTAGATCCCGGAAAACCCGCCGGTGACCCGTTCGGTGTCGAGCGCGCCTCGGGTGAGGACGCCGTGCCGTTCCAGGAATGCCTCGGTGCGGGCATGTGCGCGGCGGGTCGGGTCGGCTTCGCGAGGCGGGGTCAGCGCCCAACGGCCGGCCGCGGTCGGCGGCCCCGTGCGCGACGGCATCGCCGGACGGCCGGCGCGCATACGGGCGTAGCGGCCGCGTGGCGCCTGCCGCCGGGGTTTGTGCGCGCCGTGCCCGGCGACCTGCGCGCGCAGCGGCGCGAGCGTGTCGCCGGTGACCAGCCCGGCCCACACCAGATCCCACAGCGCGGCCACCACGGCACCGTCGTCCGGCGGCTGCTCCAGACCCGGCGTGACCCGGTCGACGAGCTGGCGGAAGAACAACGCTCCGCCTTCCAGCGCCGTCACGATCGCGTCGTGCAGCGGACTCGTCGGCGGATTCTCCTCGACCTCGGGCAGCAGCAGATCCGCGACGTCCGACGGAGCGAGCGCCAGCCACCCGTCCCCGCCGGAGAGCGAACCGCAGCCTGCCCACGTGACCTCGCCCGCGGTGGTGAGTTCGTCGAGCAGCGCGGGGGAGTAGCCCGGCAACCGGCTCGGCAGGATCAGCGACTCGACCGCGCTCGCCGGCAACGGTGCACCGGCAAGCTGTTCGACCACCGACAGCACGTCGTCGGCCGTCGGCGCGGACCGCAGCCGCGCGCCGATTCCGTGCCACGACGGCAAGAACCGGCCCAGCGCCGCCGGCTCCACGGGCTCGACCTCTGCCCGCAGCCGGGCGAGCGACGCGCGCCGCAACCGCCGCAGCACGGCCGCGTCGCAGTATTCGACGCCCACGCCATGGGTTTCCGGATGCCCGACCGGACTCAGCTCGCCGCGGACCAGCCTGCCTTCACCGGTGAGCCGGTCGAGCACGCCGGTGACGACCGCTGAACCCAACCCGAACCGATCCGCAGCGGCCGTCGCGGAGAACGGGCCGCGGGTCCGCGCGTAGCGGCCGAGCAGGTCGCCCAGCGGATCCGCCACCGGCTCGGTGAACGCCTCGGGCACGCCGACCGGAAGCGCGACGCCCAGCGCGTCCCGCACCCGTCCGGCGTCCTCGATGGCCAGATACCGCTCCTCGCCGCCGATGCGCACCTGGATCGCCCGCCGTGCCGAGGCGAGTTCTTCCAGCCACTCCGGCTGAATCCCGCGTTCCGCGGCTTCGGCGACGGACAGATCGCCGAGGAACCGCAGCAGGTCGGCCGCGTCCTCCGCCGACCGGGCGTGCCTATCTGGTTCGAGCCGCTGCAACGACCGTTCGACCTCGGCCACGGCTTCCGGATCGAGCAACTCGCGAATTGCTTCCGTGCCCAGCAATTCGGCCAGCAGGGCGGAATCCAGCGACAGCGCCGCCGCTCGCCGTTCGGCCAGCGGAGCATCCGTCTCGTACAGGAACATCCCGACGTACCCGAACAACAGGCTTCGGGCGAACGGCGACGCGGCAGGCGTCTCCACCTCGACCAGCCGCACCTTGCGCGCTCGGACGTCCGACATCAGCTCCCGCAGCCCGCCGACGTCGTAGACGTCCTGCAGAACCTCGCGCATCGCCTCCAACACGACCGGGAACCGCTCGTACTTCGCCGCCACCGACAACAGTTGCGACGCCCGTTGCCGTTGCTGCCACAACGGTGTGCGCCGCCGCGGGTCTCGGCGCGGCAGCAAGAGCGAGCGTGCCGCGCACTCCCGGAACCGCGCCGCGAAGACCGCCGAGCCGCCGACCTCCGCCACGATCAGCTGCTCGACCTCCTCCGGATCCAGCAGGACGTCGTCGGCGGTGATGGTGACCTCGCCGCCGTCGGCATCGAGCGCGTCGGGCAGCCGCAGCACGATGCCGTCGTCGGAGTGCGCCACCTGGGCGTCGACGCCGCGGTTTTCCCGCAGCCGGGCAGCGATCGCGAGCGCCCACGGAGCGTTCACCTGCGCGCCGAACGGCGAGTGCAGCACGATCCGCCAGTCGCCCAGTTCGTCGCGGTAGCGCTCGAGCAGGATGACGCGGTCGTTGGGCACGTGCCGGGTCGCCGACTTCTGTTCTTCCAGGTACGCCAGCAGGTTGTCGCAGGCGCGCTGGTCGAGCCCGGCCGCGGCGGCCCGGTCCCGCGCCGTCGCGGTGTCCGAAGTGGACAGTTCGCGGACGAACGCGCCGAGCGCCCGCCCCAGTTCCAGCGGACGGCCGGCGGCGTCGCCCTTCCAGAACGGCATCCGGGCGGGCTGGCCCGGAGCGGGCACGACGATCACCCGGTCATGGGTGATGTCGGTGATCCGCCACGACGAGGTGCCGAGCAGGATCGTGTCGCCGACCCGCGATTCGTACACCATCTCCTCGTCGAACTCGCCCACGCGCGAGCCGGGTTTGCCCTCGTCGCCCGGCGTCATCACGGTGAACAGCCCGCGGTCGGGGATCGTGCCGCCGGACGTGACCGCCAGCCGCTGCGAACCCGGCCGCCCGCGCAGTTCGCCGCCGACCCGGTCCCACGTGATCCGCGCCCGCAGTTCGCCGAATTCCTCGCTCGGGTAGCGGCCGGCGAGCATGTCGAGCACCGCGTGCAGCGCGTCGTCCGGCAGCGAGCTGAACGGAGCCGCCCGCCGGACGAGCGCCGCCAGCTCCGGCACCGTCCACGGTTCGAGCGCCGCCATCGCGACAACGTGCTGGGCCAGCACGTCGAGCGGGTTGCGCGGGTACCGCACCGCCTCGATCGCCCCGGTCGCCATCCGTTCCGCGACGACGGCGCACGACACCAGATCGCCGCGGAACTTCGGGAACATCACGCCGGACGACACCGCGCCGACCTGGTGCCCGGCCCGGCCGACGCGCTGCAGCCCGGACGCCACCGTGGGCGGAGCCTCGATCTGCACGACCAGGTCCACCGCGCCCATGTCGATGCCGAGTTCGAGCGACGACGTGGCCACCACGCACGGCAGCCGCCCGGACTTCAGTTCTTCTTCGACATGGGTGCGCTGCTCGCGGGACATCGACCCGTGGTGCGCCCGCGCGATGACCGGCTCCGCACCCGTCGTGACGCCGGACTGCCCGACCGCCTCCGCCGGGAACGCGTCGCTCCGGGACAGACCGGTCTGCTCGGACGCGAGTTCGTTGAGCCGCGCGGTGAGCCGTTCGGTGAGCCGCCGCGAGTTGCCGAACACGATGGTGGAGCGGTGCGCGCGGATCAGCTCCAGCACCCGTTCCTCGACCGCGGGCCAGATCGACGGCCGCTGCACCGCCGCGCCGGCCACTTCTTCCTGGGTGCCGATCCCACCCTCCGACGGCAACTGCGACAGCGACGTGAGGTCGTCGAGCCGCTCCAGCGGCGAAGGCGCTGGACCGTCGAGGTTCGCCATGTCCTCGACGGGCACCTCCACCCGCACCTGGATCGTCTTCGCGAGCTTCGGCTGCACGACCGTGACCGGACGGCCGCCGGCGAGGAACGCGCTGACCTCGTCGACCGGCCGCACGGTGGCCGACAATCCGATGCGCTGAGCCGGTTTGGGCAGCAGCGCGTCGAGCCGTTCCAGCGACAACGCCAGGTGCGCGCCGCGTTTGCCGCCCGCGACGGCGTGCACCTCGTCGACGATGACCGTCTCGACGCCCTTCAGCGATTCCCGCGCCGAGGACGTGAGGATGAGAAACAGCGACTCCGGCGTGGTGACCAGCACGTCCGGCGGGGTTTTCCCGAACGACCGGCGCTCCGCCGCCGTGGTGTCGCCGGTGCGCATGCCGACCTCGATCTCCGGCACGGGCAGGCCGAGCCGGTGCGCGGCCTGGGAGATGCCCGCCAGCGGCGCGCGCAGGTTGCGCTGCACGTCGACCGCCAGCGCCTTCAGCGGCGAGACGTACAGGATCCGGCACCGCTCGCGCGGGTTCGCCGGCGGCGGTTCCGCCGCCAGCCGGTCGAGTGCCCACAGGAACGCGGACAGCGTCTTGCCGGACCCGGTGGGCGCCACGACCAGGGCGTGCTGCCCGGCGTGTGCGGCCCGCCAGGCCCCTTCCTGCGCGGCCGTCGGGGCGGCGAAGGCTCCGGCGAACCAGGTGCTGGTCGCCGGGGAGAAGAGGTCGAGGACGTCGTTTGCCACGGGATCCATCATGCGCGGCGCCCCCGACAATTTCCGGGGCCTCGGCAGCGGACCTCGTGCCGGATCCCCTCGTGTGGGTGACCGATCGGCTTAGATCGCGTACTTCCACACGGTCAGCGAATAAGCCGAATACCAGGCCCCGACCAGCACGAACACGGTCGCCGCGGCGATCATCGTGGACTTCTTGCGACCGGCCAGCCCCATCGCGACGGGCAGCAGGAGCGCGAAGTCGGGGAGGACGAACCTCGACTTCAGGGCAGGCAGCCCGGCACTGCACAGGACCAGCACCAGGACACCCACCGCGTACGCGGCCAGCGGCCACGGCATCCGGCGGCCGGTGACGCAGACAACCGCGAGCGCGATCGCCGCGACCATCACCAGCACGACGAGCGTTTCCCACGCGTTGCCCGAGGTGAAAAGCGTCTGCGTGATCCACTGCCAGGCTTCGGCCCCGGCGTCGAAACGCGTGTTCCAGCCGCGCAGCTCCACGTCCTGCCAGCCGGTCACGCTGCCGGTCTGCACCGCGACGAACAGCCAGTACCCGAGCAGGCCGAGCGGCGCGACGAAGACGCACACGAGCGCGTTCCACCGCTGTCTGTTCCGCCACACGTCGACGGCCGCGGCGATCACCACGACGGCGACCAGCACGCACGCGGTGGAGCGGGTGAGCCCGGCGAACAGCGTCGCGGTCGCGGCGAGATACCACCTGCGTTCGAGCACGCCGACCAGCGCCCACGCGGCGAGCGCGGTGAAAAGCGCCTCGGTCATCACCATGCTCTCGGCGATCGCCATCGGCGCGGCGCCCCACAACACCGCGAGCAGCAGCCCCGCCCGCTGGCTGTGGACGAGCCGGCCGATCCGGTACATCGCCGTCGCCGCCGCGATTCCGGCGAGCGTCGACACCAGGAGGCCCGCTCCGTAGTACGTCACCCCGGGCAGCTTCTCGAACAGCCCGGTCAGCGCCGGATACAACGGGAAGTAGCCGTACGACGCGTCGGGATACGGCAGCCCGGCGGCGTCGAGCGGATTGCTCACGCCGGTGTAGCTGTGCTCCGCGATCTGCAGGTACCACCAGCCGTCCCAGGCCTTCAGCCGCTCGCCGAACGGCAGGTCCCGGGGCGCGGCCATCGCCGCGAGCGCGCCGAGGCCGACCAGCCGCACCACGAGGTACAGCACCGCCGCGTGCAGGTAGCCGGAGCTGCTCCATCTGCCCGCCGCGACCCGCAACGAGCGCGCCGGACCGTCCGCTGCCCGTTCGAACTGCTCCCGGCGGGTCTTGTCCACTAGCTCTGTCATTGCCTCCCCGTCCTCGGAAGACGAGACGTTCCGTTGTTCCCCGGGGTTGCGCGCGTCGCGAGTTTCGCGGGTCCGCACGCACGGTGACCGGGCACGTGGCAGCATCTCCGCCAGCGCTGCTTGAGTCGAGGGGAAATTACTGTGCGGATCCTGTCGGTGGACCTCGGGACGTCCAACACCGTTGCCGTCCTTTCCGCGCACGGCAGGCCGCCACGCGTCGTCGAGGTCGACGGGTCGGCCAACATGCCCTCCGCGGTGTTCGCCGGGGAAGACGGCACGCTCATGGTCGGCCGGGACGCCGAACGTCGTGCGCGGCTCGACCCGACACGGTTCGAGCCCAACCCTAAACGGCGCATCGACGAGCAGACGCTGCTGCTCGGCACAGACGTCGTGCCGGTCAACGAAGCGCTCGCCGCGATCCTGCGCAGGGTGCTCGACGAGACCACGCGCCAGCTCGGCGGCGAACAGCCGGACGAGGTCCGGCTCACCCACCCCGCGCAGTGGGGTCCGGTGCGCCGCAACGTGCTGCTGAGCGCGGCGCGGCTCGCGGGCATCCGCGGAAACGTCATCCTCGTGCCGGAGCCCGTCGCGGCCGCGGCGCACTTCGCGTCGTTCCCTGAGCGCGCGTTGGCTCCAGGGCAGGCTCTCGCGGTGTACGACCTCGGCGCGGGCACGTTCGACGTCGCAGTCGTCGGCGCGAACCAGAACGGCTACACAGTGCTCGCCGAGGACGGCCTGCCCGACCTCGGCGGCCTCGACGTCGACCAGGCGCTGATGGTCCACGTAGGACGTGAGGTGTCCCACTCGGACCCGCAGCGCTGGCAGCGGCTGCTTCGCCCCGAGTCCACTGCGGACCGGCGTACGCGACGCGCGCTGCAAGAAGACGTGAAGGCCGCGAAGGAGGCACTGTCTCGGCATCCGCAGACAGAGGTGCCGATGCCGGAGCCGTTCAAGGACGTGCTCGTCACGCGCGGAGAGCTCGAAGGCTTGGTGCGTCCGGCAATGCTGCGCAGCGTGGAGCTGCTTTCGCGGACACTGCGTTCGGCTGGGCTGACCTCGGAGCGTCTCGTCGGCATCTACCTCGTCGGCGGTTCGAGCCGGTTGCCGCTGGTCGGGTCGATGATCGCGGAGAAGCTCGGCGTCGTCCCCACGAGTCTTGACCAGCCCGAGACGGCCGTCGCCCTGGGTGCACAGCACGTCGCTAAAGACGGACTGTCGATGCGTACGCAGAACGTCGAGGGCCAGGTGGCGTCAGGTGCGCCGTACGCGCCGCCTGCCGCGCCCCAGGGCGGCTACCCGGCGTACTCGCCGACGCAGCCACAGCAGATGCCGCCGTTCCAGCCTTCGCCGGCACCGTCCAACTTCCCGACGTACACGCCCGCTAAGCCGGAGAAGAAGAGCCGCACCAAGCTGTGGATCGGCATCGCGGCAGCTGTGGTGGTCGTGCTCGCCGCGGGGTTGACCGTGTTCCTGACAACACAGGGCTCGTCAGTGAAGACGTACACCGCCGACGAGTGCCGTACGCCGGGGCAAGCCGACTCGTCCGGACTGACCGGCTGCATGCGTCAGCTCGCCGGCAAGGTCGCTGACAACGGCGGCTGTGCTCCCGGCATGGGCAACGGCCCCGCCGCGCCGGCGAAGAGCCTCGGGACCGCGTCGACGTGCGCCGCGCCGGGGCGCGCGGGCACTCAGGTGACGTACGTGCAGGGACAGTCGGCAGCGGAGCTGAAGCAGTACACCGACGGACTGCTCTCCTCCGCGGGCGGCGACCGCACCGAAGCGGACTGGAAGGGCAACGCGCTCGAAGGGCACTACGCGGCGGCGGCCGGGCAGTCGTCGGCGGTCCTCGTGTTCACCGTGAAGGACCGGCCCCTCGTCGGGTTCCTCTACCAGGTGAATTCCGGCGGGCAGGCGGCCACGCCGGGCGCACTGGCCGACTACTTCGAGCAGAACGTCCAGCCGGGGGAGTGATCCCCGCCGGAGCGGGAAAGCTAGCATTCGCCCGATGCGTATCACGGTGTTCCGACGGCTGATGGCCGACGAGTTCGGGTCCGGACGCGCCGAGATGCTCGCCAAGGACCACGTGTTCAGCGGGCTCGGCGGGCGCACGGTCGAAGAGGCGCTGAGCGCGGGAACGCCGGCCAAAGAGATCTGGCGAGCGGTCTGCGTCGAGTTCGAGGTGCCGCCGGAACGGCGCTGACCTGCGAGTTCCGGGTCCGGACGCGGAGGAGGGCGAAAACCTCGGCGGATGGGCGTGTCGCTGTAAACCTCGAACACCTGTTCGTCTATGGTGTTGTGCACAACGGGGCCAGCGATCCACAGATCAGTCGCCGCGCCTGGAATTGTCGGTCCCTCCCCGTAGCGTCGGACCGGACAGAGCTTGGACCCCGGACAAGCTTGATCTGGACAACCGAACACACAGGCCCCAACCAGCGAGGTGGACTTCCATGCCAGCAGCACCCGACAAGGACAAGGCGCTCGAGCTCGCCCTTGCGCAGATCGACAAGCAGTACGGCAAGGGCTCGGTGATGCGCCTCGGCGAGGACAACCGCCCGCCCGTCTCCGTCATCCCCACCGGCGCGATCGCCCTCGACGTCGCGCTCGGCATCGGCGGCCTGCCGCGCGGCCGGGTCATCGAGGTCTACGGCCCGGAGTCCTCCGGCAAGACCACGGTCGCCCTGCACGCGGTGGCCAACGCGCAGCGCAACGGCGGCATCGCGGCGTTCATCGACGCGGAGCACGCGCTGGACCCGGAGTACGCCAGGAAGCTCGGCGTGGACACCGACGCGCTGCTCGTCTCCCAGCCGGACACCGGCGAGCAGGCGCTGGAGATCGCGGACATGCTGATCCGCTCCGGCGCGCTCGACATCCTGGTCATCGACTCCGTGGCCGCGCTCGTGCCGCGCGCCGAGATCGAGGGCGAGATGGGCGACTCGCACGTCGGCCTCCAGGCTCGCCTGATGAGCCAGGCGCTGCGCAAGATGACCGGTGCGATGAACAACTCCGGCACCACGGCGATCTTCATCAACCAGTTGCGCGAGAAGATCGGCGTCATGTTCGGCTCGCCGGAGACCACCACGGGCGGCAAGGCGCTGAAGTTCTACGCCTCGGTCCGCCTCGACGTCCGCCGCATCGAAACGCTCAAGGACGGCGGCGAGCCGGTCGGCAACCGCACCCGCGTCAAGGTCGTCAAGAACAAGATGGCCCCGCCCTTCAAGCAGGCCGAGTTCGACATCCTCTACGGCGTGGGCGTCTCCCGCGAGGGCTCGCTCATCGACATGGGCGTCGACCAGGGCATCCTGCGCAAGTCGGGTGCCTGGTACACGTACGAGGGCGACCAGCTCGGCCAGGGCAAGGAGAACGCGCGGAAGTTCCTGCGCGACAACCCGGACATCGCCAACGAGATAGAGAAGCGCATCAAGGAGAAGCTCAACATCGGTCCGCAGGTCGATGCCGAAGCCGAGGCAGCGCCCGCGCCGGTCGACTTCTGATCCGGGGAGGGGAGGGGATCGGCAGGTTCCCTCCCCGGTGCTCGGGCCGCGCACCGGTCCGCCGCTGAAACCGGGGACCAGCGCGGTTTCGCCGCGACGGGATCTTCGGGCGCGACGGTGTTCCGGATGCGCAGGTGTGCCCTTGCCCGGCGGTTCTCCGGCTGGGTGTGCGGCGGCGACTGGGTGCGGCCATTTCCGGCCGGGTGTGAGGCGGCTGGGCGCGAGGTGGCTGGGTGCGGCTATCTCCGGCTGGGTGCGGCCAGTGGGTCGTGCGGGGATTGCGGCCGGAATCTCTGCCGGTGCGGTGGGGATCTCCCGGGTACGGCGTGCTCGGCCGGTCTGAAGCGGTGCGCGCGGGCAAGCTCCGCGGGTGAGCGCTGGCCGTTGTGACGAGCATCGGTGCGGGTTCTTGCCCGAGCCGGTGCGAGTTCCGGCGGCTGCGCTTCGGTCGGCGGGTGGCGAACCGTGCGAATCGCGGTGTTCGGCACCGGGAAACTGGTGTTGAGGTGGAGGTGCCGTCGTCCGAGGGCGGCACCGTGAACAAGGAGTGTGGTCGTGGCCAGGGCGCCGAAGGTCGAGCCGATGGAGTTGCCTCCGGAGGAACGGGCGAAGAAGGCCAAGGAGATCTGCTTCGACCTCCTCGCCGCCCGGCCGAGGGCGGTCGAGGAGCTGCGACAGACGTTGCAGCGCAAGGGTTTCGACAGCGACACCGTGGAAACGCTGCTCGGCAAGCTCGACCGTGCCGGTCTCGTCAACGATGCCGAGTTCGCCGAAACCTGGGTCCGCGACCGGCACGCCAACCAAGGGCTGTCGCGTACCGCGCTCGTCGCGGAGCTGCGGCGCAAGGGCGTCGACGACGAGATCGCGGCGCAAGCGGCGGAGGAAGTCGACCGGGAAGCCGAGGAACAGCGTGCCCGCGAACTGGTGCGCAAACGGCTCAGGTCGCTCGGGAACGTCGACGAGCAGACCGCGATCCGCCGGCTGCTCGGGTTCCTCGCGCGCAAGGGCTATCCGCAAGGGCTGGCGTACACGGTGATCCGCGACGAACTTCGCGAGTTCGGGGCGGAATCCAGCATGCTGGACGACGTGCCGGTCGACTGATCGCCTGGCGGTACGAAGAAACCCGCCGCCTCCGGTACGGAGACGACGGGTTTCCGGAAGGGCTCAGCGCAGCGCGGCGGCTTCGGCGGCCAGCTTCTCGACGGCGGCGAAGTCCTTGGCCGCCAACAGCTTCGCGGGCGTCAGCCACGAGCCGCCGATGCAGCCGACGTTCGGCAGCGCCAGGTACGACGGGGCCGACGACACCGTGATCCCGCCGGTCGGGCAGAACTGCAGCTCCGGCAGCGGTCCGGCGATCGACTTCAGGAACGCCGCGCCCCCGCTGGCCTCCGCCGGGAAGAACTTCAGCGCGCTCAGCCCGCGTTCGGCCAGCCGCATCGCCTCCGACACCGTGGCCGCGCCCGGCAGGAACGGCAGCCCGGTGGCGAACGCGGCGTCCAGCACCGAATCCGTGCAGCCCGGCGTCACCAGGAACTTCGCGCCCGCGTCGGCGGCCTGCTTCGCCTGCTCCGGCGACGTCACCGTGCCGGCGCCCACGACGATGTCCGGCACCTCCGCGGCCACCCGCTCGATCGCGGTCAGCGCGACCGGCGTGCGCAGCGTCAGCTCGATCACCCCGATCCCGCCGGCGAGCAGGGCGCGGGCCGTCGGCACCGCGTCGTCGACGTCGTCGATCACCACGACGGGCATCACAGGGGACAGGGCGAGCAGGTCCGTGCCGGTGGTCACTGACCGACCTCCTGGGTCTGGAGAGCATACGAGGACTCGCCCATTGTCCCGCTTCCGAATGGCGGAACGCCCCGGGCGAGGTCCAGCTCCGGAGTGAGCGCCCCGAACACGCTCGCGCCCTGGTCAGCCGGGCCGACCGCACGCCGCAACGCCCCGAACAGCTCCCGCCCGGTTCCGCTCCACGCGGCCTCCGACGGCGGGGCGTCCGCCAGGTCGCGGCGCGCCAGTTCGTCGTCCGCGATCAGCACGTCCAGGCTTCCGGACCGCGCGTCGAACCGGACCACGTCGCCGTCGGCGATCCGGGCGATCGGCCCGCCCACCGCGGCCTCCGGTGTCACCTGAATCGCGGCCGGCACCTTGCCCGACGCACCCGACATCCGCCCGTCGGTGAGCAGCGCGACCCGGAAACCCCGGTCCATCAACACTCCCAACGCCGGCGTCAGACCGTGCAGCTCCGGCATGCCGTTCGCCTGCGGACCCTGCTGACGCAGCACCACGACCACGTCCCGGTCCAGTTCCCCGGCCTCGAACGCGACCCCGAACGCCTCCTGCGAAGTGAACACCCGCGCCGGCGCCTCCACGACGTGGTGCTCCGGCGCGACCGCCGACACCTTCGTGACCGCTCGGCCCAAGTTTCCTTCCACCATCCGCAGCCCGCCGTCCGGCGCGAACGGCCGCCACACCGGACGCAGCACCTCTTCGTCGAGACTGCGCGTCGGCACGTCACGCCACACCAGCTCGCCGTCCGACAAGATCGGCTCCTGCGTGTACCGGCGCAGCCCGGGACCCGCGACGGTGAGCACGTCCTCGTGCAGCAGGCCCGCGTCGAGCAGCGTGCCGACGAGGAACTGGATGCCGCCCGCCGCGTGGAAGTGGTTGATGTCCGCGCTGCCGTTCGGATACACGCGCGCCAGCAGCGGCACGACCGCGGACAGGTCCGAGAAATCGTCCCAGCTCAGCTGAATCCCGGCCGCCGCGGCGATCGCCACCAAGTGCATCGTGTGGTTCGTCGACCCGCCGGTGGCCAGCAGCGCCACGATGCCGTTCACGAACGCTTTTTCGTCCAGCACCTGCGAAATCGGCGTGTACGCCTCGCCCCGGGACAGTTCGACGACGCGTCGGCCGGCCTCTTCGGTGAGCGCCTGGCGCAACGGCGTGTTCGGCGGCACGAAGCTGGCCCCCGGCAGGTGCAGGCCCATCACCTCGACCACCATCTGGTTCGAGTTGGCGGTGCCGTAGAACGTGCAGGTGCCTGCTGAGTGGTACGACGCGGCTTCCGCGTCGAGCAGGTCCTCCCGCGTCGCGAGCCCCTCCGCGTACAGCTGCCGCACCCGGGCTTTTTCCTTGTTGGGCAAGCCCGAATTCATCGGACCGGCAGGCACGAGCACCGCGGGCAGGTGCCCGAACGACAGCGCGCCGATCAACAGCCCCGGGACGATCTTGTCGCACACGCCCAGCAGCAACGCGGCGTCGAACATGTCGTGGGACAGCGCGATCGCCGTCGCCATCGCGATCACTTCGCGGCTGAACAGCGACAACTCCATGCCCGGCCGGCCCTGCGTGATGCCGTCGCACATCGCGGGTACCCCGCCGGCGAACTGCGCGACACCACCGGCTTCGCGGACCGATTTCTTCAGCCACGCCGGGTATTCCTGCATCGGCTGGTGGGCGGAGAGCATGTCGTTGTAGGAGGACACGATGGCAACGCCGGGCGCGCGCAGCTGGCGCAGTGCCTGCTTGTCGACGCCGTCCATAGCGGCGAATCCGTGTGCGAGGTTGCTGCAAGCGAGGCCGCGGCGGACCGGCCCCTCCTCGAAAGCGGCCGCACTGCGGGCGAGGTACGCCGCCCGCGTGTCCGCACTGCGCTCGGCGATCCGGTCGGTGACGTCGGCAAGCACGCGGTGCACCGCGGCGGTCGGGTTCGGGCTGCTGCTCATCTCAAGCTCCCGGCTCGTGACGGGTTCGCGAGACGGCGGCGCTGGCGTCGCGGGAACGTGACGGTGCACACGGTAACCCGAGAACCCTCCGGAAACAAAATCGATTCAGAAACCCCCTGTGGGGTCGCCGGGAGCGCTGGGCGGGGTGTCCCGCTGTCGACGGGTTCGCTGGCTACTACCGCTGAGCTGGGGATATGCCGCAGCGGAAGGTGGTGTCTGCGGCTGATGACGATCGATAGGTGTCATCAGCGCGAAACAGGCACTATCCGCGGCTGGAGGTGACGGTGGATGCGAGATTCGGAGATGCCCGACCCGAGCGAGCGCGCTTTGGGCATGGCATTGCGGGATGCCCGGCTCGAGGCGTGCTTCGGTTTGCGCGAACTGGGGCGGTGGGTCGGGGTGGACCCGGACCAGCTGTCGAGCTGGGAACTGGGCCAGGAAGTTCCGACGTTGGAGGACGTGGCCGGGGTGCTGGGCGCGCTCGGAGTGGTCGGCGAGAAGAAGTCGCGGATCATGGAATTGGCGCGCGAGGTCGCCGGGGCGAGCTGGATCATGTACGGGTCGCAGGCGGATACGGCGCACTACACGATGGTCGCCGGGCACGAGCGGAACGCCGAGTCGATGACCGTGTGGGCTCCGCTGCAGATCCCGGAGCTGCTGCAAATCCCCGATTACGCGCGGCTGGTGTTCGGTCCGGCCTTGTGGGACAACGAAATCCTGGAACACGTCGTCGAGAATCGCCTGAGCCGCAAGGAGATTCTGTTCGACGCGGAGCCCGCTGAGGTGCAGATTTTCGTCGGGACTGAGGCACTGCGGCAGCACTTCGGAGATGCCGAGGTGATGCTGCGACAGGTGCGGTACCTCATCGAGATTTCGCCGACTGTGAAGATCCGGCTCGTCTCGAGCGAGGCCGTGACGGAGGGCGCGTTCAGCTGGTACCGGCTGTGGGACGCGACGGAAGTCGTGTACTGCCCGCACCAACACGCGGGTGTATTCCTGTCCGGTCGGGAGGCCGCCCCGTACGCGGACGTCATCGAGAGCCTGGCCGAGTCCGCGTTGTCCCCGGAGGATTCACTGCACCATCTGTCGGCCGCGGCTGCCGGTTTCGAGGAGGAGGTGAGGGCCCAGCGGCTCTCGAACGAGACCGGACTGACGAAGCTCCTGACGGGCGAGGATCCGGTTGAATAGCGACTGTCGCTTGGGGTGATCGCCGGATGACTCTCTGTCTGCTGCTGGGCTCGAGCCGTGCGGCTGACGGCCCAGAGGCGGCCCGAAACCCCACTTTCGGCCCCTATCTGGCGATAAACCCCCAGGTCAACCGATACAACATGCCCCGCTCTGGTAAATGTGCTACTTGTCACAGTGCACCGCGCGAGGCAGAGTCGTACTTGGCGACGTTGATCGTCACCCGAACTGCCGGCCCCACCATCAGGGAGGCTTCCGATGTCCACCACAGAGATCGCCGAACTCCGGCGCACCATCGGCCAGTTGCGGCAGTGCGTGGGCGCATTGCGATCGCGCTACGGCGACGCGTCCGCGGTGCGCCGGCTGGCCAACGACGTCGAGCGGCTCGACATCGACACCGCCGATCTGGACGGGCATCCGCCCGCTGTGCCCGCGCAGGCGAAGCCTGTCGAACGCGTGCCTGTCCCGGATACTCCCTACGATCCGGCGCTGTGGAGCGGCGCTGACGACGAAGGTGTCGGTGGCTACAAGCGCGACCAGCGGTGAGCGCCCCCGCTGACAACGACGTCAGCCGCGCCCGCACCGGTGTTCGAGCGCCGGGGCGGGCGCGGCTCGCCGCCCGGACACTGCGGACCGACCGGTGGTGGCTGTCGCCCCTGCTCACTGTGCTGGGGCTGGCCACTTTCGTCGTTTACGCGACAGTCCGGGCATTCGTGCGCACCGCCTACTGGGTGCCCGAATACCACTACCTGACGCCGTTCTACTCGCCCTGCGTGTCCACTTCCTGCGTCCCGGGCTCGAGCCACTTCGGGCACTGGTTCGGCGAGATGCCGTCCTGGCTGCCGCTCGGCGTGCTCGTGCTGCCGTTCCTGCTCGGGTTCCGGTTGACCTGCTACTACTACCGCAAGGCCTACTACCGTTCGGTGTGGTTTTCCCCGCCGGCTTGCGCGGTCGCCGAACCGCACGCGCGCTACACCGGAGAGACGCGGCTGCCGCTGATCGTGCAGAACGTGCACCGGTACTTCTTCTACGTCGCGTGCGTCGTTTCGCTCGTCAACACCTACGACGCCATCGTCGCCTTCCAGAGTCCCACCGGGTTCGGCTTCGGGCTCGGCAACGTGATTCTCGTGCTGAACGTCGTGCTGCTGTGGGCGTACACGCTGTCCTGCCACTCGTGCCGGCACGTCACCGGCGGGCGGCTCAAGCATTTCTCGAAACATCCCGTCCGGTACTGGATCTGGACGCAGGTCACGAAGCTCAACACCCGGCACATGACCCTCGCGTGGACGACGCTCGGCACGCTCGTGCTGACCGACTTCTACGTGATGCTCGTGTCCAGCGGCGCGATCTCGGACCTGCGATTCGTGGGCTGACCCCCGGAAATCCAGCAGCGCAAAGCAGTTCTCCCCAGCTCGTGAGGTGGCTTATTCCATGACCGAGGTCGAACGGCACAGCTACGACGTGGTGGTGATCGGTGCCGGCGGCGCCGGTCTGCGCGCGGTGATCGAAGCGCGCGAACGCGGTTTCAGCGTCGCGGTGGTGTGCAAATCCCTTTTCGGCAAGGCGCACACGGTGATGGCCGAGGGCGGCTGCGCGGCGTCGATGGGCAACGCGAACTCGAACGACAACTGGCAGGTGCACTTCCGCGACACCATGCGCGGCGGGAAATTCCTCAACAACTGGCGGATGGCCGAACTGCACGCCCGGGAAGCGCCGGACCGCGTCTGGGAACTCGAGACGTACGGCGCGCTGTTCGACCGCACCGCGGACGGACGGATCAGCCAGCGCAACTTCGGCGGGCACACGTATCCGCGGCTCGCGCACGTCGGCGACCGGACCGGGCTCGAGCTGATCCGCACGATGCAGCAGAAGATCGTTTCGCTGCAGCAGGAAGACTTCAAGAAGTACGGCGACTACGAAGCGCGGATCAAGGTCTTCGCCGAATGCACGGTCACCGAACTGCTGCTGGACAACGGCGCGATCGCCGGTGCGTTCGGCTACTGGCGCGAGAGCGGCCGGTTCGTGCTGTTCGAGGCGCCCGCGGTGGTGCTCGCGACGGGCGGCATCGGCAAATCGTTCAAGGTGACGTCGAATTCGTGGGAGTACACCGGCGACGGGCACGCGCTGGCGCTGCGCGCCGGTGCGAAGCTGATCAACATGGAGTTCGTGCAGTTCCACCCGACGGGGATGGTCTGGCCGCCGAGCGTCAAGGGCATCCTCGTCACCGAGGGCGTGCGCGGCGACGGCGGGGTGCTCAAGAACTCCGAGGACAAGCGGTTCATGTTCGAGTACGTGCCCGAGGTGTTCAAGGGCCAGTACGCGGACAGCGAGGACGAGGCCGACCGCTGGTACACCGACCAGGAGAGCAACCGCCGCACGCCGGACCTGCTGCCGCGCGACGAGGTGGCGCGGGCGATCAACTCCGAGGTCAAGGAGGGGCGCGGATCCCCGCACGGCGGCGTGTTCCTCGACATCGCGAGCCGGTTGCCCGCCGAGGAGATCCAGCGGCGGCTGCCCTCGATGTACCACCAGTTCAAGGAACTCGCCGACGTCGACATCACCAAGGAGGCCATGGAGGTCGGCCCCACCTGCCACTACGTGATGGGCGGCGTGGAGGTCGACCCGGACACCGGCGCGGCGAGCGTCCCCGGCCTGTTCGCGGCGGGCGAGTGCTCCGGCGGCATGCACGGGTCGAACCGGCTCGGCGGCAACTCGCTGTCCGACCTGCTCGTGTTCGGCCGGCGGGCCGGACTGGGCGCGGCGTCCTATGTGGACGGACTCAAGGACCGGCCCGCGGTCTCGCAGTCCGATGTGGACGCCGCGGCCGCGATGGCGCTCGAACCGTTCAACCCGCCCGCGGACGGCGCGCCGGAGAATCCGTACACGCTGCACACCGAGCTGCAGCAGTCGATGAACGATCTCGTCGGCATCATCCGCAAGGCCGGGGAAATCCGGCAGGCGCTGGACAAACTCGCGGACATCCGCGGCCGGGTCGGTCAGGTGACGGTGGAGGGCCACCGGCAGTTCAACCCCGGCTGGCACCTCGCGCTCGACCTGCGGAACATGCTGCTGGTGAGCGAATGCGTCGCCCGCGCGGCGCTGACCCGCACCGAAAGCCGCGGCGGCCACACCCGCGACGACTATCCGTCCATGGACGCGGAATGGCGGCACCGGCTGCTCGTCTGCTCCGCGCGCCCGGGCGACAACCCGCTCGTGCCGGACGTCGACGTGTCCGTGGAGGAACAGGTGCCGATGCGGCCGGACTTGCTCGAACTGTTCGAACTCGACGAGCTGGGCAAGTACTTCACCGACGGCGAGCTGGAGACCCACCCCGGGAGGACCGCGTGAGCTACCAGGCGAAGTTCCGCGTGTGGCGAAGCGACGCGACTGGCGGCGACCTGCAGGACTTCACCGTGGAGGTGAACGAGGGCGAGGTCGTGCTCGACATCATCCACCGGCTGCAGGCCACCCAGGCCGCCGACCTCGCGGTGCGCTGGAACTGCAAGGCAGGCAAATGCGGCTCCTGCTCGGCGGAAATCAACGGCAGGCCGCGGCTGATGTGCATGACGCGCATGTCGACGTTCACCGAGGCCGAGATCGTGACGGTCACGCCGATGCGCACCTTTCCGGTGATCCGCGACCTCGTGACCGACGTGTCGTTCAACTACACGAAGGCACGCGAGATCCCGTCCTTCACCCCGCCGGAGGGACTCAAGCCCGGCGAGTACCGGATGCAGCAGGTGGACGTCGAGCGCTCGCAGGAATTCCGCAAGTGCATCGAGTGCTACCTGTGCCAGAACACCTGCCACGTCGTGCGCGACCACGAGGAGAACAAGGAGAGCTTCGCCGGGCCGCGCTACCTCATGCGGATCGCCGAACTGGAGATGCATCCGCTGGACGTCGCCGACCGCCGCGACGCCGCCCAGGACGAGCACGGGCTCGGGTTCTGCAACATCACCAAATGCTGCACCGAGGTGTGCCCGGAAGGCATCCACATCACCGACAACGCGCTGATCCCGATGAAGGAACGCGTCGCCGACCGCAAGTACGACCCGATTGTCTGGCTGGGGGACAAGCTGTTCCGCCGTAATCGGTGACGCCCGCTGCCGCGGTGGCCGGGTTCGCGGGCGCGGGCCTGGTGGCGTGACGGCTTGCGGGCTTGTCCCGTTCGCGGGAGGCCAGGGCTGCTTTCGCGGGCGGCGGGCTTGTCGTCCGCGCGGGTCTTCTTGTCCGCGGGCGGCGGGCTTGCTTGGCCACGGCAGCGGCCTTGCCCTCTTGCGGACGGCGGTTCCGCGGGTGTCTGCAGTTGCCGACGGCAGGCTTGCTCGTTCGCAGGCGTCGAGCGGGCGCGGGCACGCGCGGCGCCAGCGGGCTTGCTTTCTCGCGGGTGGTGAGTGGGCGCTGTTGGCGACAGCGGCGTGCTCTCTCGCGGGCGGCGGGCTTGCAACGTTGCCGACGGTGGGCTTGCTTCTCGCCGGGGGGAGTGGGCGCTGTTGGCGACAGCGAGCGTGCTCTCTCGCGGGCGGCGGGCTTGCCAGGTTGGCGACGGCGCGTTTGCGTCTCACAAGCGGTGAACGGGCGCTGTTGGCGATACTGAGCGTGCTCGTTCGCAGGCGGCGGGCCTGCGACGTTGCCGACAGCAGCCTTGCTCCCCGCGAACGACGGGCATGCACAGTGCCGACAGTGGCCTTGCCCGTTCGGAGACCGCTGGCCGGGGCTCTCGCAGACGCGGTCCACTACGCGCATGCGCTGCGGGCGTATTCAGTTGTGGGTGGGCAATAGGCAGTCCTCCTGGCGGCTGATGAGTCTGGTCGTGATGGCGGATCACCGGGACGGCCCCAGCGCCCTGCTCCCGGCAGCTGGCTCCCGAGCGGCACGCCGCGATTCCCAGACAGCGTGATCTCACCGCGCGCAGGCAAGATCGCACCGACCAATGCGCTGGCCAACGCACTGGGAGAGAAAGGGAATCGCGACGGCCGCCACGAGAACGCTCGCGGGCTCACATCACATGCGATGTACTTACTTCAACAAAACCAACGCTAGCACCACCCACGACCGGACGGCATCACTCGATCGGCTCGACCACGGCGGGGCCGATTTCCGTTGCGGTCAAAGGACTTCCCGGAAGGACAAGAAACAATGATCACCGGCGCCCACGTCATCCTCTACAGCAAAGACGCAGCAGCAGACCGAGAGTTCCTCAGGAACGTACTGGACCTAGGAAACGTAGACGCAGGCGACGGCTGGCTCATTTTCCGTCTGCCCCCAACAGAACTAGCCGTGCACCCAACCGAAGGAGCGCCGCACCAAGAGCTCTACCTGATGTGCGACGACCTAGCCGAAACAGTCCGGCAGCTGACCGCGAAGGGAGCCGGAGTGGAGAGCGAGGCGACCGCAGCATCCTGGGGCACCCGAGCATCGATCCGCCTCCCCAGCGGCAGCGTGCTGCCCCTGTACCAGCCGCGGCACCCGACAGCGCACGGCTGAAACAAGAAACCCCCGGCGCCGCAAGGAAAGCAGCGCCAGGGGTTTCAAGAGAAACGGAACGAACCGTCAGCCAGGTCCAGCGCCACCGATCACGTTGCTGCCCGCGGCAGCGGTGAGCCCCGCCTGCTCGATGCCGGCGTCCGTGTCGATGTGCTTCTTGCTGCGCCGGTTGCGCCGCTCCAGGTACGTCGCGAGCGCGGTCAGCAGCAGGCACATCGCGATGTAGATCGCGGCGGCCACGAGGGTCGACGGGACGATCGGGCGGCCGAAGGCGCCCTGGCTGCCGATGTAGCGGGCGTAGTACAGCAGCTCCGGGTACGTCACGAGGAAGCCGAGCGCGGTGTCCTTGAGCAGCACGACCAGCTGGCTGATGATCGTCGGCAGCATCGCGCGCAGCGCCTGCGGCAGCAGAACCGTGAACATCACCTGGGTCTTGCGCATGCCGAGCGCGTACGCGGCTTCGCTCTGGCCCTTCGGCAGGGACAGGATGCCCGCGCGGAACACTTCCGCCAGCACCGAGCCGTTGTACAGCGTCAGGCCGAGCACCACCGCGAACAGCGGCGACGTGTCGACGCCGAGGGTCGGGAGGCCGTAGTAGAACAGGAACATCAGGATCAGCAGCGGGATCGCGCGGAAGAACTCCACGACGAACGTGCAGATCCCGCGCACCCACGCGTGGTCGGACAGCCGTCCGGCGGCGAAGACCGCGCCGAACACGATGGCCAGCACCGCGCCCAGTGCGAAGGCCTTCACGGTCGCCAGCACGGCGTTCGCGAGGTCGCTTTGCACCTGGGAGTACTGCAGCCACTCCCATTTGCGGCCGGCGAACTGGCCGCTGTCGACGAAGCGGTAGACGATGAACGCGATCAGCGCCGCGACCACGACGATGCCCAGCACCGCGTAAATCCGGTGCCGCACCCGTGCTTTCGGGCCCGGAGTGTCGAAAAGAACTGTGCTCATCGGGCCACGCTCCAGCGCTTCTCCAGGCTGCGCTGCACCAGCGACAGCACCGACACGAGGATGATGAAGCCGAGTGCCACCCACAGCAGCGCGATCATCTGGTTGTCGCCGCGCTCGGACACGTACTGCCGGATCGCGCCGGCCTCGGCGACCGAGAACCCGCTGGCGATCGTCGTGTTCTTCAGCAGCGCGATGAGCATGCTGACGAGCGGCGGGACGACCGACCGCAGCGCCTGCGGGAGGACGATGCCGCCGAGGATCTGCCCGGACGACAGGCCCAGCGCGCGGCCCGCCTCGGCCTGGCCGATCGGCACCGTGTTGATGCCCGAGCGCACGACCTCGCAGATGAACGCCGACGTGTAGATCGTCAGCGCCACCGCGGCGGTCGGGAAGTAGTCGATCTTGACGATGTCGAGCAGCGGGTAGGCGAACACAAGGAACGCGAACACCAGCGTCAGCGGCGTGTTGCGCAGGACGGTGACGTAGGTCGTGCCGATCGCGCGCAGCACCGGGACCGGGCTCACCCGCAGCATCGCGAGGATCGTGCCCAGCACCAGGCTGCACGCCCCCGCGATCAGGAACAGTTCGATCGTGGTGAGAAAGAACGGACCGAAGAGGTCCAGATTGTCGAGCAGGACGTCCATGGAGCCTTCCCCGCGTCCGTGTGCCGATAGTGGGTGTACCGCGGCCGGTGGGCGAAAGCTTCGCCCACCGGCCGCCGGGTCAGATCAGTACCGCTCGATGGCAGGCGGCGTCGCGGGCGCGCCGGACTTGCCGAGGGTCGCGTCGTAGATCTTCTTCCAGGTGCCGTTGGTCTCGGCGGCCTGCAGCAGGTCGTCGATCTTGTCGCGCAGCACCTTGTCGTCCTTGTTCAGGCCGATGCCGTAGGGCTCCTTCGAGAACGGCTTGCCGACGACCTTGAAGGTGTCCGGGTCCTGCGCCGCGTAGCCCTTGAGGATCGCGTCGTCGGTGGTGACCGCGTCGACGTCCTTCGTCTGCAGCTTCTCGACGCACTGCGAGTACTTCTGGAACTCGACGATCTGGTCGGTCAGCTTCTGCTCGCGCACGCGCTGGATCGGGGTCGACCCGGTGACCGAGCAGACCTTCTTGCCCTTCAGCGTCTCCGGGCCGGTGATCGAGTTGTCGTCCTTGCGCACCAGCAGGTCCTGCCCGGCCTGGAAGTACGGGCCGGCGAACGACACGAGCTTCTTGCGCTTGTCGCTGATGGTGTAGGTGCCGACGTAGAGGTCGACCTGGCCGTTGGAGATGGCCTGCTCGCGGGCGCCCGAGTCGACCGTCGTGTACTTGATCTTGTCCTCGCTGAAGCCGAGGCCCGCCGCGACCATCCGGGCGATCTCGATGTCGAAGCCCTGGAACTTGCCGGTCTTCGGGTCCTTCTGGCCCAGCTCGGGCTGGTCGTCCTTGACGCCGATGGTGATCGTGCCCGCGTTCTTGATCTTCGTGAAGGTCGGCGAGCCGTCGAGCTTGACGTCCTTGGCCACCTCGTAGGTGGGCAGCGGCGCGGCGCTCGCGTTGTTGTCCCCGCCGGGGCCGGCCGGGGTGCCTTCCTTGCCGCAGGCCGTGAGCAGCAGCCCGCCGGCGAGCAGAGCGGCCGCGAGGGTGCGGATCCTCATGTCAGTCTCTCCAATATCTGTCCGGGAAACATCTGTCCGGGAACGTCGGGACCGGTCCGGGTACGGCCGATCACAGCCATCCCGGACGCGGGGCGCCGGGGGATTCCCCCGAACGGGTCAGTGGGTCAGGATCTTGCCGAGGAAGTCCTTCGCGCGGTCGGACTTCGGCTTGGTGAAGAACTCCTCCGGCGTCGTGTCCTCGACGATCTCGCCGTCGGCCATGAAGATGACCCGGTCGGCGGCGCGGCGCGCGAAGCCCATCTCGTGGGTGACCACGAGCATGGTCATGCCGTCCTTCGCCAGGCCGGTCATCACGTCCAGCACCTCCTGGACCATTTCCGGGTCCAGCGCCGAGGTCGGCTCGTCGAACAGCATCACCTTGGGCTTCATCGCGAGCGCGCGGGCGATCGCGACGCGCTGCTGCTGGCCGCCGGACAGCTGGGCGGGGTACTTGTCGGCCTGGTTCGCGATGCCGACGCGCTCGAGCAGTTCCATCGCGGTCTTGCGGGCCTCGGCCTGCGCGGTCTTGCGCACCTTCACCGGCGCGAGCATGACGTTCTCGAGGATCGTCTTGTGCGCGAACAGGTTGAACTGCTGGAAGACCATCCCGACGTCGGCGCGCAGCGAGGCGAGCGCCTTGCCCTCCTCGGGCAGCGGCACGCCGTCGACGGCGATCTCGCCGGAGTTGATCGGCTCGAGCCGGTTGATCGCGCGGCACAGCGTCGACTTGCCCGACCCGGACGGCCCGAGCACGACGACGACCTGGCCGCGCGGCACCTCGAGCGTGATCTCGCGCAGCACGTGCAGCTCGCCGAAGTACTTGTTCACGGCGGCCGCCTTGATCATCGGCGTCGCCACCTCGGTGGTCATCGTGGCCTCCAGAGCTCCGTTGGTCGTCGGCGTCCGCGGAACCGGGGTTCCGCAACGCTTGCGGAAACCTACTACCGGGACATCTCTTGTAAAGACGGCTTGAGCAATACTTAGGGTTTCAACTACGTATCGGATGCGGCCGTCGTGGCGGCGTTCAGCCTAGTCCGGACTGTGGCGGCCGCCACGCACCGTGTCCGCGGGGCGTGGCGCCCTAGAGTCCGGCTACCGTGGTCTGGATCACCGGGGAGGAGCAAGCGTGCGCGTGCTGCTGGTGGAAGACGACGACCGGGTCGCCGGGGCGCTCGTGCCCGCGCTGGTCCGCCGAGGGCTCACCATGCAGCGGCTGCCGTCCGGGGCCGGAGTGCTCGACCGGGTCCACGACGTCGACGTGATCCTGCTCGACCTGGGGCTTCCCGACGTCGACGGCGTGGTGCTGTGCCGGCAGATCCGCGCGGTCAGCGACGTCGCGGTGATCGTCGTGTCCGCGCGCGGCGAGGTGAACGACCGGGTGCACGGCCTGCGCGCCGGTGCCGACGACTACCTGGTCAAGCCGTACGACGTGGAGGAGCTGCTCGCGCGCGTCGAAGCGGTGCGCCGGCGGCGGGTCGAACGGCCCGCGCCGTCCGTGCCGGTGGTGGAGGTCGGCGACGTCCGGATCGACCTCGCCCGGTACGAGGTGCTGGTGGCGGGTGAGCCGATCGCGTTGTCCCGCAAGGAGTTCCAGGTGCTCGCGCTGGTCGCGGCGGCGGGCGGTGCGGTGTGCTCGCGCGAACAGGTGCTGAACGAGGTGTGGGGGCACCGCGGCGCGGCCGAGAGCCGTTCGCTGGACGTCCATGTCGCCACCTTGCGCACCAAACTCGGCCGTCCGGCGCTGATCGAGACGGTGCGCGGCGTCGGCTACCGGCTGGGCAACGGACGGGACTGACCGGTGCGCGTCCGGCTGCAGGGCATCGTCGTCACGCTCGTCGCCCTGCTCGTGTTCGGGCTCGGCATCCCGCTCGCGCTCAGCATCGCGAGCAGCCTCCAGCAGAAGCTGTTCCTCGACCGGCTCACCGACACCTCGCGGTTCGCCTCGCTCGCCCAGCGTCCGCTGCTCGACAACGAGCTCGGGCTGCTGGAACCCAAACTGCGCCGGTACACCGAGGTCTACGGCGTGAAAGTGGTCGTGGTGAACCAGGACGGCGAGCCGGTGCTGAGCTCGGTGGGCGGCGCCGTCGACCGGACCGCGATCCGGGTGCCGGTGAACGAGGCGCTCGCCGCCCGTCCGCCCGAGGCCGGGCCGTTGCTGATGCCGTGGGCGAGCAAACCGCTGGTGCTGGCCGAGCCGATCCTGATCGACGGCGAGGTGCGCGGCGCGGTGGTGACGGAGTCCGCGACCGATCACGTCCGCACCCAGTTGCTGTGGCAGTGGCTGCTGCTGGCGGCGTGCGCGCTGGTCGCGTTCGGGCTCGCGCTGCTCGTGGCGCTGCCGGTGGTGCGCTGGACGTTGCGCCCGGTCCGGCGGCTGGACGAGGCGACCGGCGCGCTGGTCGCGTCCGTGGTCAGCGGCCGGGAAGCGGAGCCGGTGGGGGAGAGCGGCGGCCCGCCGGAGCTGCGGCAGCTGGGACGGTCGTTCGACCGGATGGCGGCGAGTGTGTCGGAAGCGCTGGCCGCGCAGCGCGCGTTCGTCGCCGACGCCTCGCATCAGCTGCGCAATCCGTTGACCGCGTTGAAGATCCGGCTGGGCAACCTCGACGGCCAGGTCACCGACGAAGCCGCGGCGGCCGATCTCGAAGCGGCGCAGGTGGACGCCAAGCGGCTGAACCAGATCCTCGACGAGCTGCTGTCCATGGCCCGCGCGGAGTCCGCCGGCGGCGAGCTGGTTTCCGAAGACCTCGCCGAGGTGATCGCCGATCGCGTCGCCGACTGGTCGGTGGTCGGGGCGGCCCGCGAGGTCTCGCTGGAGAGTGCGGTGGACGTCGACGGCGCGCGCGTGCTCGTGCCGCCGAGGGGGCTGGAGGTCGTGCTCGACGCGTTGCTGGACAACGCGCTCAAGTTCAGCCCTTCCGGTACTTCCGTCGAGGTGGCCGCGAGCGTTGCCGAGGACCGGGTGACGGTTTCGGTGCGCGACCACGGGCCCGGACTGCGCGAGGACGAGCTGGAGCGGGCGGTCGACCGGTTCTGGCGGAGCACGGCGCATCAGAACGTGCCCGGATCGGGGCTGGGGCTGGCGATCGTGACCGAGATCGTCCGGCATTCAGGCGGGGAGATCCAGCTGTCCCTGCCGGACGGCGGCGGGTTGCGGATCGCGATGGACTTCCCGGTCGCGCGCTAGACCTTCTCCGCGCGGTAATACGCCAGCGCGCCGGGATGCAACGGCAGCGGTCCGGTCTCGATGCCCGGATGCACGTCGATCGACAGGGCCGCCCGGTTGACCGCCGCGAGCTGCGGGCGGGCGTCGTACAGGCCCTTCGTGAGCGCCTCGGCGACGTCGGCGGACATCGAGGTGGGCACGACCAGGAAGTTCGGCACCACGAGCGTCGTGACCGGGCCGGGCTGGTCGTAGGTGCTGCCGGGGATGGTCGCGGTGCCGTACACCGGGCTGAACCGCTGCATGCCCGGCATCAGGTTGGACATGTCGAGCAGCCGCAGCCCGACCTTGCGGTTGTACTCGGTGATCAGCGGCGTCGGCAGCCCGCCGGACCAGAACATCGCGTCGACCTTGCGGTTCTCCAGCGCGGTGAGCGAGTCCTCCAGGCTCAGCTGGTTGACCGAGACCGCGCCTTTCAGCCCGGCTACCTGCAGCACCCGGTCGGCGATGTATTCGACGCCCGACTCCGGGGAGCCGACCGCGATGTGGCGGCCGCGCAGCATGGAGACCGACGTGTACGGCGAGTCCTTGCGGACGACGATGTGCAGGTAGTCGTCGTGGATGCGGGCCAGCGCGGCGAGCTTGCCGGGGTGCGCGGCCGCCGCGTCCGCGGCCAGGTCCGCGGCGACGAACGCGACATCCGCGCCCCCGGAAAGCACTCGGTTGAGGTTGTCGCGCGACCCCTGGGTGGCGAGCACCTCGGGCGTCTCGATGCCGAGTTCGCCCGCCCACGCCGACGCCAGCGGCCCGGCCAGATCGTGGTAGACGCCGCCCACCGACCCGGCCGCGACGCGCAGGTGCAGGTTCGCGAAGCTCGGCCCGCACCCGCTCAGCAGCACCGTGAGCACTGCCAGCGCCGCCGTCAGCCTCCATCGCATGCAGCGATGGTGCCAGAGGTCAGCCGGTGACGTCGGCCAGGCTGTCGCCCATCCGGATCTTGCTGAACCACTGCGTCGCCGTCTCGTCGGCCTGGTGGTAGACGCCCCACTTCAGGTAGTTCCGCGTTCCGTCGATCGTGGTTCCGGTGTAGGTGGTGGACCCGTCGGAGAACGTCTGCCGTTTGCCGTCGAACCAGAACTGGATGGTGCCCTGGGTGCGGTCGGTCGAGATCCGGAACGCGATGTCGTGCCACTCGTCGTTCGAGACCGGCGCGTTCCACAGCTTGACGCTGGTGTGGTCGGTCGTCCACTCCTCCAGCTGGAGTTTGCCGCCGGAGATCTTGAGGACGATCGGATGGTTCGCGGTGCCGGTGCTCGGGCTGCATTTCAGCTGGAACACGTAGCGGCTGGTGGAGTCGGTGATCCGGTACTTCGACGACCAGCCGAGGTAGAACGTCTTGCCCGCGGCGAGATCCGGGCCGACCGCCTCGCAGCGCTCCTCCTGGGCGAGCTGCTCCGCGACCCACACCTTGCCCTTCGCGGCGTCGGTCGCGGTCTTGAAGTGGCCGTCGGCGCACTGGACCGAGTTGAACGCCCCGGGGCCGTCGGCGGGGTCGGCCGACCAGGTGACCGACTGCGGAACCGGTTCCGCGGCGACCGGGGCGGCCGCCAGCGCGGCGACGACGAGCGTGCTCGCGACAGCGGCCGCGGAGCAGGCGAAAACCTTGCGCACATTTCCTCCAGAGCGGCGGCGGTCCGATTCGGAACAATGGCGGTGATCTTATCTTCGGGCGGGCGCGGAAAACAATAGCGAAAATTGTTTGCCGACGACCGTTCCGGTGCATTTCCGTTCCCGGTCAACGGCACATTTCCCGATTAGCGGAATACGTGGCGGACCGCGTCGCATAACGTCCGCCGACCGGGTGCCGGGTCCGGCGCGGGACCCGGGGTTTAGGCTGGAGCGCGATGAACGCGAAAACGTACCAGATCCGCACGTTCGGCTGCCAGATGAACGTGCACGACTCCGAACGGCTCGCCGGGCAGCTCGAGGAAGCCGGCTACGTCCCCGCTCCCGGGCAGGCGAAGCCGGATCTGGTCGTGTTCAACACCTGCGCCGTGCGGGAGAACGCGGACAACAAGCTCTACGGCACCCTCGGGCACCTCCGCCCGGACAAGGTCGCCAATCCGGACATGCAGATCGCCGTCGGCGGGTGTCTCGCGCAGAAGGACCGCGGCGACATCGTCAAACGCGCGCCGTGGGTCGACGTCGTCTTCGGGACGCACAACATCGGTTCGCTGCCGGCGCTGCTGGAGCGCGCGCGGCACAACGCCGAGGCCGAGGTCGAGATCCTCGAATCGCTCGAGACGTTCCCGTCCACGCTGCCCGCGCGCCGCGAATCGTCCTATGCGAGCTGGGTGTCGGTTTCGGTCGGCTGCAACAACACCTGCACCTTCTGCATCGTGCCGTCGCTGCGCGGCAAGGAGCGCGACCGCCGTCCCGGCGAGATCCTCGCCGAGGTCGAGGCGCTGGTCGCCGAGGGCGTGCTCGAGGTGACCCTGCTGGGCCAGAACGTGAACTCCTACGGCGTCGAGTTCGGCGACCGGCTCGCGTTCGGCAAGCTGCTGCGCGCGACCGGCGGGATCGACGGGCTGGAGCGCGTGCGGTTCACCTCGCCGCATCCGGCCGCGTTCACCTCGGACGTGATCGACGCGATGGCCGAGACCCCGAACGTCTGCCACCAGCTGCACATGCCGCTGCAGTCCGGTTCGGACCGGGTGCTGCGCGAGATGCGCCGGTCGTACCGGTCGGCGCGGTTCCTGAACATCCTCGACGAGGTGCGCGCCAAGATGCCGGACGCCGCCATCACCACCGACATCATCGTCGGGTTCCCCGGCGAGACCGAGGAAGACTTCCAGGCGACGCTCGACGTCGTCCGCGCCGCGCGGTTCTCCAGCGCGTTCACCTTCCAGTACTCGAAGCGCCCCGGCACGCCCGCCGCGGAGATGGCGGACCAGCTGCCGAAGGAGGTCGTGCAGGAGCGCTACGACCGGCTGGTCGAGCTGCAGAACGAGATCTCCTGGGAAGAGAACCGCAAGCTGGTCGGCCGCCGGGTCGAGCTGCTGGTCGCCGCGGGCGAGGGGCGCAAGGACGCGGAGACGCACCGGATGAGCGGGCGCGCCCGCGACGGACGGCTGGTGCACTTCACGCCGTCCGGTTCGGCCGTCGACCGTTCGGTCCGGCCGGGCGACGTCGTGGAGACGGTGATCAGCTACGGCGCGCCGCACCACCTGGTCGCGGACGGCGACCTCCTGACCCATCGCCGCACGCGAGCGGGCGACAACGCCGAAGCCGGTCTTCGGCCCAAGACGAGCGGGGTCACCCTGGGACTGCCGGGCTTCGGAGCCCCGGCGGCGCAGCCGGCCCCGGTGAGTGGGTGTGCAGGATGAGCGAACCGGGAACGCCGGCCGAGGTCGACCGCAGGCTGAGCGACGAGATCGACGACGCGGGCCGCCGCGCCGCGCGCACGGTCGAGCTGGGCAGGCGCGGCTTCACGATCTCGGTGCTGATGTTCGTGCTGCTCGTGGCGCAGATCCTGCCGTGGGCCCAGGGCCGCGCGGGCTGGGAGACGCTGGCCGGCGAAGCGGGCGGGGTTCCGCAGCTGTTCGCCGTGACGTCCACCGGCGTCGGCGTGTTCATCGGCGCGGTCGCGCTCGTGTCGCGCCGCTGGTGGGTCGCGTGGTGCTGCGCCGCGGGCGGATGGTTCGCCTCGGTCGACGGCCTGCTGGCGATTTGGTCGCAGCAGTCCGCGCACGCCAGCGGAGCGGCAGGCGACGGCCCGGGAATCGGCATGATCGTGGCCTGGATCGCGACGATCGTCCTGGCGACGTTGTGGATGCGCACCGCGTTCTCGCGCACCTGAGCCCAACCGCATGAAAAAGGGCCGGTACCCGCGGGTACCGGCCCTTTTCGTGTCGTCGGATCAGCGATCGGCGACCGCGGCTTCCGCGGCCTCCATCCATTCCCGCCACTGGGAGGCCTGCTCCTCGGCCTTCTTCGCCCGCCGCTCGTCCCCGGCGGCCCGCGCCTTGGCGGCCTGCGATTCGAACTGCTCGACGCGCTCGCGGAACTGCGCGGCCCGCGCCTGCGCCTCCGGGTCGGTGCGGCGCCAGCGGCTGTCCTCAGCGGACTTCACCGCGTCCTGCACCGCCTTGAGCCGCCCGTCCAGTTCGCGGATGCGCTCGCGCGGGACCTTGCCGATCTCGTCCCACTGCTCCTGGATCCGGCGCAGCGCCGACTTGGCCGCCTCGAGGTTGGCCGCCACGTCGATCTTCTCGGCCTCGACCAGCAGTTCTTCCTTGCGCTGAGCGTTGCCGGCGAACTCCGCGTCGCGCTCGGAGAACACGGCCGAGCGGCGGGCGAAGAACGCGTCCTGCGCCGCGCGGAACCGCTGCCACAGCGCCTCGTCGCTGTCCTTGGGCGCGCGTCCGGCGGCCTTCCACTCGGCCATCAGGTCCTTGTACCGGCCCGCGGTGGCGCCCCAGTCGTCCGAGTCGGACAGCGCCTCGGCCTCGGCGATCAGCTCTTCCTTGCGCTGCTTCGCGCTCGCCCGCTGCTTGTCCAGCTCGGCGAAGTGCGAGCCGCGGCGGCGGTTGAACGCCTCGCGCGCCTTCGAGAAGCGCTTCCACAGCTCGTCGTCGGTCTTGCGGTCGACGCCCTTGACCGTCTTCCACTCGTCGAGGATCGCGCGCAGCCGGTCGCCCGCGGCCTTCCACTGGGTGGACTCGGCGGCGATCTTCTCCGCCTCGTCGGCCAGCGCCTGCTTCCGCGCCACGGCCGCCGCTCGCGCTTCCTCGCGCTCGTGCTTGACGTTGACCAGCGCCTTCTCCGCCAGCCCGATCACGAACTCGAGCCGCGCGGCGAGCGCCTTCAGGTCGCCGACCACGGCCGCCTCGCCGAGCCCGTCGCGGATCTGGGTGGCGCTGGAGAGGGCGTGCTTCGGGTCGCCCGCTCCGGAGTTCAGCCGCGTTTCGAGCAGTTCGACCTCGGTGCGCACGTCGTCGAAGCGGCGCGCGTAGTGCAGCAGGCCTTCCTCGGGCGTGCCTGCCTGCCAGACCCCGACCTCGCGTTCGCCGTCGGCGGTGAAGACGTAAACGGTGCCTTCCCCGTCGACCCGGCCCCAGGTGGCGGGGGCGGGCTCGGCGGGCGGCACCGGAGGCGCGGCATGGCCGGCGCCCTGCGCGTGCGGCACCGGGTGCGGTGCCGGGGTGCCGGGGGACGTGTTCTCCTGGGCCATCGCAGGCTCCTTATCGCCTGTACGCCCGCGGCTGCGGGCGCCCCGCCGCGTGAGCGGGGCCGGGTTACGCTGTTGTCGTGCTCTGCCGGGGGCATGGGGCCCCAGCGGCATTCAAGCAGCTCAGCGCGCGCCGTGGTACTGGATGAGCCGCCTGAAAGCGTTGATCCTACTTCTCCTTGACGCTCCGTGCCCGCGTCCCGCCCCGGCCGGGTACCGTTCTGCGGCGTGATCAGCCCAGCTCAACGGCCCCGTCCGGTGGCCGTCGTCGGCCCCACCGCCACCGGGAAGACAGCACTGGCCGTCGAACTCGCGCTGGCGCTGGACGGCGAGGTGGTGAACGCCGACGCGCTCCAGCTCTACCGGGGCATGGACATCGGCACCGCCAAAGCGACCGCGGAGGAACGGCGAGGGGTCCCGCACCACCTGCTGGACGTACTCGACGTGACCGAGACGGCGTCGGTCGCCGCCTATCAGCGTGACGCCCGCAGCACGATCGAGCGGATTCTCGACGCGGGCCGGGTCCCGGTGCTGACGGGCGGCTCGGGGCTGTACGTGCAAGCGGTGCTGGACGATCTCCGTTTCCCCGGCACTGACCCCGCGGTGCGCGCGCGGCTCGACGAAGAGGCCGCCGAACTCGGCACCGCCGCCCTCTACACCCGGCTGGGGGAGCGCGACCCGGTCGCGGCGGCGGCGATCCTGCCCACGAACACCCGCCGCATCGTGCGGGCGCTGGAGGTCATCGAGATCACCGGCGAGCCGTTCTCCGCGAACCTGCCGAAACCGGGTCCGGCCCGCTGGGACACCGTGCTGATCGGGGTCGACCGCGAGATCGCCGAGCTGGACGAGCGCGTCGACCTGCGGGTGGAGCGGATGTTCGAGGCCGGTCTCGTGGACGAGGTGCGCGCGTTGCTCGGCCGCGGGCTGCGGGAGGGGAAAACCGCTTCGCGGGCGCTCGGCTACCAGCAGGTGCTGGCCGAACTGGACGGCGAAGGCGACTTCGCGGCAGCCGCGGCGGCGACCGCGCAGGCCACCCGCCGGTTCGTGCGGCGGCAACGTTCCTGGTTCCGCCGGGACAAGCGGATCCGGTGGTTCGACGGCGGATCGGCGGACCTGGCCGCGCGGGTCCGCGCCGCGCTCGACCAGTAACCTGGACGCATGGGCGGCATCGAATTCCTCAAGGGCCACGGCACGCAGAACGACTTCGTGCTGCTGCCTGACGCGGCCGGCCGCCTCGACCTCACGGCGGAGCGCGTGGCGGCGCTGTGCGACCGGCAGCGGGGCCTCGGCGCGGACGGCGTGCTGCGCGTCGTGCGCGCGAAGGCGATCGGCGAAGAATCGGCCGGCGAGTGGTTCATGGACTACCGCAACGCCGACGGTTCGATCGCCGAGATGTGCGGCAACGGCACCCGCGTTTTCGCGCGCTACCTGGTGGACGCCGGTCTGGAATCGGACGGCGAGTTCGTCATCGGCACCCGGGCGGGCGACCGGCCGGTCGTCGTGCACCCGGACCGTTCGGTCACCGTGCAGATGGGCCCGGCGGCGATCACCGGCACGTCGGTCACCATGGTCGCCGGGCAGGCGTTCTCCGGCGTCGCGGTGAACGTCGGCAACCCGCACCTCGTGTCGGTCACCGACACCGACATCGCCGGGCTCGACCTGCGCGACCAGCCCGATTTCGACCACGACGTCTTCCCGGCCGGGGTCAACCTGGAGTTCGTCAACGTGCTCGGCGAGGGCGCGCTGCGGATGCGCGTCCACGAGCGCGGCGTGGGGGAGACGCGCGCCTGCGGCACCGGCACGGTCGCCGCGGTGGCCGCCTCGCTGCACCTCGCGGGCAAGGACACCGGCGAGTCCACAGTGGACATCCCGGGCGGCCGCGTGTCGGTGACGATCTCGCGCGGGGATTCGACGCTGTCCGGCCCCGCGGAGATCGTGGCCCGCGGCGAGATCGACGAGGCTTGGTGGGCTGCCGCCGGTTCGCCGCTGTGAGCGGCAAGCCGGGGTCGTAACCCGGCTCGCCGCTCAAGGCCAGCCGCGGCGGAGTCAGTTCGCCGGCGGGATTTCCCGTGGCCGGTCGTACATCCGCACATCGCGGTCGACGGTCAGCGGCAGCACGCGGCCCAGGCCGATCTCCCGGAAGTGGTCCGACTCGCGATGCGCCTTGAACGCCGCGTCGTCGGCGTACTTCTCGATGCTCACGTACCGCCCCGGCGTTTCGTCGGAGCGGAACACTTCGTACGACAGGCAGCCCGGTTCTTCGCGGCACGCGGCCGCGAACTCGTGCAGCGCCCGGCCGAACTCCTCGGAGTTCTCGGGGCTGCTGGACACATCGGCGACGACGAGCACGTAGGAATCCACGAAAACCACCCTACGGGGTCACGATCTTGGCATCGAGCGAAAAGTCGCCGTCGCGCGTGGTGATCTCGCCGATCGCCCCGGCGAGCCGGACGTCCGCGGCCACCTCGGCGAACCGGGCCAGCGTCTCCGCCGGGCCGCCCACGGTCAGCGTCTCGACCGGCGAGCGCATCGACACCTTCGCGTCCGACTTCGCCCGACGCACCGCCGCGATCACCTCGCCCGCCAGCGTCAGCAGCGACGGGTCACCGTCGACCACCGGCACCGACGGCCACGCCGCCTGGTGCACGGAACCTTTCTGCCACCACGACCAGATTTCCTCGGCGGCGAACGGCAGCACCGGCGCGAACATGCGCACCAACGCCGACAGCACCGTCCGCAGCGCCACCTGCGCCGATTCGGCTGCCTCCGCGCCGAGATCGCCGTACGCCCGGCCCTTCACCAGCTCCGCGTAGTCGTCGCAGAACGTCCAGAAGAACGTCTCGGTCACCTGTAGCGCACGCGCCTGGTCGAGCGCCTCGAACGCGGCCGTCGCTTCCTCGACCACCTTCGCCAGCGTGGCGAGCACAGACCGGTCCAGCGGCTGCGTGACGACAGATTCCGGCTGGGGGATCCCCAGCCCGAGCACGAACCGGCTCACGTTTAACAGCTTCGTCGCCAGCCGTCGCCCGACCTTCATCTGGCCTTCGTCGACCGCCGTGTCGACGCCCGGCCGCGCGCTCGCCGCCCAGTAGCGCACCGCGTCGGAACCGTGCCGCTCCAGCAGATCCGCCGGCGTGACGACGTTGCCGACCGACTTCGACATCTTCTTGCGGTCCGGATCGAGCACCCAGCCGGAGATCACCGCGTCCCGCCACGGCAGCACGCCTTCCTCCAGTTCGGCGCGGACCGCGGTGGAAAACAGCCAGGTGCGGATGATCTCGTGCGCCTGCGGCCGCAGCGAGAACGGGAACACGCGGCGGAACAGGTCGTCGTCGAGACTCCAGCGGCCGGCGATCTGCGGCGTCAGCGACGACGTCGCCCAGGTGTCCATCACGTCCGCCTCGGCGACGAAGCCGCCCGGGACGCCGCGCTGGTCTTCGGTGTAGCCCGGCGGGACATCGGTGCTCGGGTCCACCGGCAGGTTCGCGTCGTCGGGCGTCAGCACCGCGTCGTGGTCCGGCTCGCCGTCGGCGTCCAGCGGATACCAGACCGGGATCGGCACTCCGAAGAACCGCTGGCGGCTCACCAGCCAGTCGCTGGTCAGGCCCTCGACCCAGCTGCGGTAGCGGACCTGCATGTGCGGCGGGACCCAGTTCAGCTCCTCGCCGCGCTCCAGCAGTTTCGCGCGCAGCGCGTCGTCGCGGCCGCCGTTGCGCAGGTACCACTGGCGGCTCGTGACGATTTCCAGTGGCTTGTCGCCCTTTTCGTAGAACTTCACCGGATGCGTGATCGGCCTCGGCTCGCCGCGCAGCGCGCCCGCCTCGCGCAGGAGGTCCACCAGAATCTGGCGTCCAGTGTGGACAGTCTTGCCCGCCAGCGGTTCGTACTTGTCGGCCGGGACGCCGTGCGGCGGTTCTGCGCGGAATCGACCGTCGCGGCCCAGCACCGGACGCGTTTCGAGCTGCAGCGCACGCCACCAGGTGACGTCGGTGGTGTCGCCGAAGGTGCAGACCATCGCGATACCGGTGCCTTTTTCCGGATCCGCGAGGTGATGCGCGTGCACCGGCACCTCGACGCCGAAGACCGGCGTGCGCACGGTCTTCCCGAAAAGGCCTTGGTAGCGCTCGTCATCCGGATGCGCGACGAGCGCGACGCACGCGGGCAGCAATTCAGGGCGCGTGGTGGAGATGAGCACTTCCGCGCCGTCTTCCGCGGTGAACACGAGGTCGTGATACGCGCCGGGCCGTTCGCGGTCTTCCAGCTCAGCCTGCGCGACAGCGGTGCGGAAGGTGACATCCCACAGCGTCGGGGCTTCGGATTGGTACGCCTCGCCGCGCGCGAGGTTGTGCAGGAACGCGCGCTGCGAGATTTCCGTGGTCGCCGGGTCGATCGTCTGGTACGCCAGCGTCCAGTCGACCGAAAGCCCGATGCTGCGCCAGACCTCCTCGAACACCTTCTCGTCGGTTTCGGTCAGCTGGCGGCACAGTTCCACGAAATTGCGCCGGGAGACCGGAATCGCGTTCTTGCCGGGCTTTTCCGGCGGGGTGAAAGCCGGGTCGTAGGGCAGCGACGGCTCGCAGCGCACGCCGAAATGGTTCTGCACGCGGCGTTCGGTGGGCAGGCCGTTGTCGTCCCAGCCGACCGGGTAGAAGACCGAACGGCCGCGCATCCGTTGGTAGCGCGCGAGAACGTCGGTGTGCGTGTAGGAGAAGACGTGCCCGATGTGCAGCGAACCGCTCGCGGTCAGCGGCGGCGTGTCGATCGAGTAGACGTCCGGGCGCGTCCGGTCGAACCGGTATACGCCTTCGCGTTCCCACACCGGCACCCATTTGGCGGTCAGGCCGTCGACGCCGGCTTTGTGCGGGATCTTCTCGTCCATGCCCGCACTTTACGGGGCGGGTACAGCGATTTCCCCGCCCGTCGGCAGGTCCCGCATGCGCCGCAGCGGCGAGCAGATCACCCACAGCGCGCCCGCGATCGGCCCGGCGGTCCCGATCCACAGCGCGCCGGCGAGCCCGAGCCATTCGCCGAGCCCGCCGCCCAGCAGCCCGCCGAGCGGCAGGGCTCCCCAGACGACGAACCGGACGCTCGCGTTCATCCGGCCCAGCAGCCGGTCCGGCGTGATCGCCTGGCGGTAGGAGACCTGCGCGATGTTGTAGAGGATCACGCCGAACCCGAACGCGGCCATCCCGAGCCCGGCGAGCGCGATCCGCCAGTCCGGCGCGGCAGTCAGGACCAGGATCTCGCCCGGCCAGAACAGCACCGGGACCAGCCAGATCGACCGGGCCTGCCCGATCTTCCGGATGATCGGCCCGGCGCAGAGCGCGGCCGCGATGCCGCCGATGCCGCTCACCGCGAGCAGGCCGCCGACCTCGGCCGGTTTCAGCCCGGCTGTGCGCGTCAGGAACAGCACCTGGACGGCTTGGACCACTCCGCCGAAGAAGTTCGACGTGGCGGTGCAGGCGACGATCGCGCGCAGCGGCCGGTCGGCGACGACGAACCGCAGGCCTTCGAGCATTTGCGGCACCAGGCGGTCCTGCTCGGTGCGTTCCGGGAGGGTTTCGACGGTGCGGATGCGCCACAGGCACAGCGCGGAAGTGAGGTAGCCGAGCCCGGTGACCAGGACCGTGCTGGCCGCGCCGATGAACTGCACGAGCACGCCGGCGAGGCTCGGCCCGGCGATCTGCGCCGACGACTGCACGCCCTGCAGCTTCGCGTTGCCCTCCAGGAGCTTCTCGCGGCCGACCAGCGCGGGCAGATACGCCTGGTAGGAGACGTCGAAGAAGACCGTCGCGAACCCGACGAACAGCACGACCACCAGGACCTGCGCCATCGTGAGCACGCCGGCCCACCAGGCGAACGGGACGCTGAGCAGCAGCACCCCCCGGATCAGGTCGGCGGCGAGCATGAGCGGCCGTTTGCGCATCCGGTCCACCCACACGCCCGCGGGAAGGCCGAGGACAAGGAAGCCGAGCGTCTCGGCCATGGTCAGCAGGCCCATCTCGAACGGCGTGGCGGCCAGCGTGACGGCGGCGAGCAGCGGAATGGCCGTGACGCCGACGAACATCCCCAGCTGGCTCGCCGTGTCCCCGGCCCACAGCCTGCGGAAATCGGCGTGGAAGAAGAGTGAGTCGCGACGCACCCGATCGAGTGTTGCCGAGTGATTGGAAAGTGTCAATCACTTTGTCTAGGCTGCGGGGATGCCGTTGCACCGACGTCCCTCCACCGAAGCCGAGGCCGCCGCGCTCGCGTCCGGAATACGGCTGCGCATCATCCGGTTGACCTCTTTCGAAGCGATGACGAACAAGGAGCTGGCAGCCCGGCTCGGCCGCGACCCGGCGACGACGCTGCACCACGTGCGGCGCCTGGTCGACACCGGTTTTCTCGTGGCACAGGAACCTCGGCGCGGTGCGCGCGGGGCGAAGGAGATCCCGTACCTGTCCACCGGGCTTTCGTGGCAGCTGGACAACGCCGAAGCCGAAGCGGTCGCGGTCAACCAGGCCATGCTCGAGGCCTATCTGGCCGAAATGGCGGAGGCCGACCTGGCGGAGACGGAGACGACCCGGCTCGTGGTCCAGGTGGGCGCCGAGGACGTCGCGGAGTTCAAGCGGCGGCTCGAGGGGCTGCTCGAAGAATTCAAGGCCAGGCCCCGCGATCCGGCCTCGGAACGCACGGCCGTGTACGTCTCGGTTTATCCCAGCAGGTAATCCGTTCGGTTCCCGCGCCGAAACGTGGGACCATGGAGGCACGATGACAGAACAGACACACGAAGACTTTTACGACGACAACGACCCCTACGACCCCTCGGTCGGGGAGATGGAGCTTGAGGACCGCGCGTCGCTGCGCCGGGTCGCGGGCCTGTCCACCGAGCTCGAGGACATCACCGAGGTCGAGTACCGGCAGCTTCGGCTGGAGCGCGTTGTGCTGGTCGGCGTGTGGACTGAAGGCACCGCCCAGCAGTCCGAGGCGTCGCTGGCCGAACTGGCGCGACTGGCCGAGACGGCGGGCTCGGAGGTGCTCGAAGGCCTCGTCCAGCGGCGGCAGAAGCCCGATCCGGCGACGTACGTCGGGTCCGGCAAGGTCCGCGAGCTGCGCGACGTGGTCGTGGCGACCGGCGCCGACACGGTGATCTGCGACGGCGAGCTCTCGCCCGGCCAGCTGCGCCAGCTGGAGGAGAAGGTCAAGGTCAAGGTGATCGACCGGACCGCCCTGATCCTCGACATCTTCGCCCAGCACGCCCGGTCCAAGGAGGGCAAGGCGCAGGTCGAGCTGGCCCAGCTGCAGTACCTCGTCCCGCGGCTGCGCGGGTGGGGTTCGGCGCTGTCCCGGCAGGCGGGCGGCCGCGCGGGCGGCGCGAACGGCGGCGTGGGCCTGCGCGGACCTGGTGAAACGAAGCTGGAGACGGACCGGCGGCGGATCAGCAAGCGCGTGGCGAAGCTGCGCCGGGAGATCGCCGCGATGGACACCATCCGCGAGACCAAGCGCGGCAAGCGCGTGGCCAACGAGGTGCCGAGCGTGGCGATCGTCGGCTACACCAACGCCGGCAAGTCGAGCCTGCTCAACGCCCTGACCGGGGCCGGGGTGCTGGTGGAGGACGCGCTGTTCGCCACCCTCGACCCGACCACGCGCCGGGCGCAGACGGCCGACGGGCGCACCTTCACCCTCACCGACACCGTCGGGTTCGTGCGGCACCTGCCGCACCAGCTGGTGGACGCGTTCCGCTCGACGCTGGAGGAGGCGGCCGACGCCGACCTGCTCGTGCACGTCGTGGACGGTTCCGACGCGGCCCCGGAGGACCAGGTCAACGCGGTGCGCGAGGTGCTCGCCGAGATCACCCGCAGCCGCAAGGAGCCGCTCCCGCCGGAGCTGCTGGTGATCAACAAGGCCGACGCGGCCGACGACGTCACCCTGGCCCGGCTGCGGCACGCGCTGCCCGGTTCGGTGCAGATCTCCGCGCGCACCGGCTCGGGCGTGGCAGACCTGGCCGAGGTGCTGGCCGAACGGCTGCCGCGGGCGGAAACGGTGATCGACGTGCTGGTCCCGTATGCGCGAGGCGAACTCGTGTCCCGGGCGCACGCGGAGGGCGAGGTGCTGGAAGAAGAGCACGTCGCCGACGGCACGCGCCTGAAGGTGCGAGTCCGGCCGGATCTCGCCGCGGCTCTGCGGGCGTTCGAGACCAACGCCTCGGCGCTCTGAACGTCTTCCGTAGTGCACGGTCCGAGCGGGCCGTGCACTACGGAGGTGAACTGGTGCGGGTCGTCCTGGCACTGACGGCTGTCCTGATGCTCGTGGGAGCTGTCCCCGCTGCGGCGGCTCCTGCCCCGGAGACGCTGTGCCAGGTCAAGGACAAGCGCCTCAACGAGCTGTCCGGCCTGGCCTCCGACGGCGAGCATTGGTACGCGATCAACGACGGCGGCACCAAGGTGCAGGTCTTCGTCCTGGACCGGAAATGCCAGGTGACTGACGTCCTGACCGACTCGACGGACCCGTACGACGTCGAGGACCTGGCCCGAGGCAAAGACGGCACCCTCTGGCTTTCGGATACCGGCGACAACCGCGCTAAACGCGAAACGATCGCCCTGCTGGAACTAAAACCCACTGGCGGCCCGGCCGTCGTGCATCGCCTGACCTACCCGGACGGCCCGCACGACACGGAGACCCTGGTTCTGGACCAGTCCGGCACGCCGTTCCTGGTGACCAAGGATCTGCTGGGCACCTCGAAGGTCTATCGGCCGTCAGCCCCGCTGGCGACTCCCGGCCCGACGAAGCTGGAGCAGGTCGGCACCCTGCGCGTCCACAGCACCGATACCCCAGGCGGCCCGGTGGGCTCGTTCGGGTCGGCGCTGATCACCGGAGGCGCGACGAGCGCGGACGGGAAGGTCATCGCACTGCGCACCTACACGGACGCGTATCTCTACGCGGCCCCGGACGGCGATGTTGCGGCGGCTCTGCAGCGAGAGCCGGTCCGGATTCCGCTGCCGAATGAAAAGCAGGGCGAGGCTATTGCTTTCGAGCCGGATGGCACGTTGTTGTCCGCGAGCGAAGGCGTCGGCGAACCGGTGCGGGCGATCAAGAACGCGACGTCTTGGGTCGCGCCGCAAGCACCTGCGCCTAAGCCGGGTGGTGCCGCTACTCCTCAGCCAGCTGAGCAGGAGTCAGGTGGGTTTCCGCTGATTCCCGCTGCAGCCATTGCCGCGGCGGTTGTTCTTGGTGCTTGGTTTTTGCTGGCCAGGAAACGCCGCCGCGCCTGACTCGCCGTCGTACTCGCCACGACTCGCTGCTCGTTCTTGCGCGCCGTTCCCGCCGTGACGCCCGTTCCTGACACGCCGTTCTTGCCGTGGCGAGGTTTCTGACATGCCGTTCTTGCGCGCGCCGCCGTTCCAGAGGTGCTACCCCCGGGCGCGGCACCGTTCCTCATGCGTCGCGCCCGCGCGCTGCCGCTCCCGCCGAAGCACCGTTCCTGACGGCAGGCTCTTGCCGCAGCACCGCTTCTCGCCGCACCGCTCTTGCGCGGCACCGCTCTTGCCACACCGTTGTTGCGCGGCACCGTTCTTGCGCGCCGCCGTTCCTGCCGCAACACCGAACCGGAACACCGCGCATGCGCGCTGCTCCTGCGTACCGCCCGCTGCTGCGCAACCACTCCCGCCGCGCCACCGCTCCGCACGAACCGCGCCAGAGCTGCCGCCGTTCCTGCCGTAGCACTGCTTCCGGCCTCGCGCAGCCTCACGACCGTCGGCGGCGAGCCCCAACCCCAGCGCGCTCCCCTCGCCCCGGCCTCGGAGAAGGGGGAGCGCGCCACAGCTCAGAGCCGCCGCAGTACCGCCACGACCTTGCCCAGGATCGAAGCGTCGTCACCGGGAATGGGCTCGTACGCCTCGTTGTGCGGCATCAGCCACACGTGTCCGTCCTTGCGCTTGAACGTCTTCACCGTGGCCTCGCCGTCGATCATCGCGGCGACGATGTCCCCGTTCTCCGCGGCGGGCTGCTGCCGGACGACGACCCAGTCGCCGTCGGTGATGGCGGCGTCGACCATCGAATCGCCGGTGACGCTCAGCAGGAACAGTTCGCCCTCGCCGACGATTTCGCGCGGCAGCGGGAAAACGTCCTCGACGGCCTGTTCGGCGAGCACCGGACCGCCTGCCGCGATCCGGCCGACCAGCGGCACGTACGCCGCCTTCGGCACGGACGGCTGCTGGTCCATGTCGATGCCCATCGGGTTGTCGTCGGTGGACGCGAGCACGCCCACCGCGCGCGGCCGGTTCGCGTCGCGGCGCAGGTAGCCCTTGCGCTGCAGCGCGCGCAGCTGATGCGACACCGACGACGTGGACGTGAGCCCCACCGCCTCGCCGATCTCGCGCACGCTCGGCGGGTAGCCGAAGCGGCTCACCCACGTGCGGATGACGTCGAGCACCTGTTGCTGGCGGACGGTCAGCGTCTCGTCCACGTCGTACACCTCCGGCATGGCGCTCACCTTCCCCGTGCTCTCGTGGCCGGACTCGCGCGCGGATTGTGCGGACGCCTTGCCTCGCGAGGCCGTCTTGGCCCCCTTCGCCGCGGTGCCCTTCACCGTGTCCTTCTCCAACGCTGCGTCGCCTCCAGCCGTCCCGCGGTCGCCGTGTCGGCGTCCCGCGCGTGTCCGCGTGCGCCGGTCCGGGATCCGCGTTTTCCGCGAACGCCCGTCCGGCGGCACCCGCCGGAGCCGGTCCGGCAGATGTCCTGGTCACCGACGTTAGCCACCGCGCGCGACGATTTCAAACATCTGTTCGATCGACACGCCGTGTCCTCTCGATTTTGTCGGTGCGGGGTGGTAGACCTTCGCACGGACGTTCGATAGAACGCCTGTTCGATCTGGACCGCTGCGGCGCAGGTGTACGGCCCGGACCGGACGGATTCGCAGGTCACGAGGAGGTTCCGGAATGTCGATCCTGGCAGATCGCGGGCTGGTCCGCCCGCTTCGGCCCGTCCCTGCCGTCCGCCCTGTCGAGGGCGGCGCCGCGTCGGACGGGACGGTCCCGGCCCGGAGGGAACCCGGGCGGGGCGGCCCGACGCGCCGTTCGCGGCGACGCGCGGAGCGGATAGACGCCACCCGAAAGGATGGTGTTCCTTCGGGCTCCGAAGCCGAATCCGGCGAGGTTCCGGGCCCCGCGGCCGGTTCCGCCGAGGTGGTCGACCTTCGCGACCGGACCGGTGCCCGGCGCAGCCCTGGCGCGGATCGGCCCGGCGAGGCTGCGCGCGGCGAGTCCGTCCGGGGTGCCGCACGGCGCGGCCGCGGTGCGGGCGAGCCTCGGGAAGGCGCACGCGGCGCAGCCGGGCGGCGACGTGCCTGGCTGGCGGCGGAGGAAGCCGGACTCGGGGGCGGCGAGCGAGCTGATCTCCAGCGTTCGGTGCCGAGCGATGACGCCGAACTGCGCTCTGCTGCCGCCGTTCGATCCGTCGAGCGAGCCGGGTTCCAGACCTTGGCTCCCTCCGCTGTCGGAACTGAAGAGCGTGCGCCGCGTGGCCGTGCTGCGGTGCGGTCCGCCGAGCGAGCCGGGTTCCAGACCTCGGCTCCCTCCACCGTCGGAACTGAAGAACGTGCGCCGCGCCGCCGCGCTGCGGTGCGATCCGTCGAGCGAGCCGGATTCCAGACCTCCGCCCCCTCGGCCGTCGAAACCGAAGAGGCCCCTCCTCGCGAGGCCCGTCGCGCGGTCCGGCACATCCCCGCCGCCGTTCCGGCCAACCCTGGGCGCACCGCGCGCGAGCGGCGTGGCGAGCCGTTGCGGCCGCCGTCCCGGGAGCGGGTCGTCGCCGGGCGGCGCGGTGGGGTGGCCTGCCGTACCGAGGCCCGGCCGTCGGTGCGGTGGCCGTGGCTGTTCGCGATCGCCTTCGCGGCCTGCCTCATCGTCACTGGGCTCGGCGTGTTCGGCGCCGGCGTGTCCAGCGGCCCGGTGCCGTCGCGGACCGCGTCCGTTTCCGTGCAGCCCGGCGATTCGCTCGGGACGCTCGCCGCCCGGTTCGCGCCGAACGCCGACCAGAGCGCGGTCGTCGAACGCATCAAGGAGCTCAACAACCTCGACGACACCGCGCTGCTGCCCGGCATGCCGCTCACCGTGCCGGTCGCCTGGTCCGGGGCCGGTTCGGGCGGAGAAACAGGAGGCGCGTCAGGGTCATGACTCTCGGAAACCACCCGGTCGCATCTTGCGCAACCGCTCTTTCACCCTCTCGGGTTTCTTGCGCCCGCCCCGGAGGCGATCTATGGTCTACCCCTATATCTAGTAGTTACACCGCTGTAGTTGGTCCACAGGTAGGGGTAGACTGGCGGCAGTTGTCCACAGCTGGTCGGCAGTTGCCCACCGGATGTCCACAAGTCGATCACCAGGCGCGGGGTCGCGCGCGGTGACCGCGGTCCAGGCCGTAGCGTGGCGGCAGGGGCCGGTCGGGACAGGAATCGACCGGCGCGGAGGGGAAGGTGATCGGCGGATGAGGTGCCCGTTCTGCCGGCATGCGGACTCTCGGGTCGTCGACTCCCGAGAGGTGGACGAGGGACAGGCGATCCGGCGGCGGCGTTCGTGCGCCGAGTGCGGACGACGTTTCACCACGTCGGAGACGATGGTGCTGGCCGTGGTCAAACGGTCCGGCGCCACCGAGCAGTTCAGCCGGGACAAGGTGGTCAACGGAGTGCGGCGGGCCTGCCAGGGCCGCCCGGTCGACGACGACGCGCTGCAGAAGCTCGCGCAGCGCGTGGAGGAGTCGATCCGGTCCGCCGGGCTCGCCGAGATCCCCAGCCACGAGGTCGGCCTCGCCATCCTCGGCCCGCTGCGGGAACTGGACGGCGTCGCGTATCTCCGGTTCGCCAGCGTCTACCGCTCCTTCTCCTCGGTCGAGGACTTCGAGAAGGAGATCTCCGACCTGCGGAAAGCCATGGCGGGAACTGCGGAGGACCAGGAAGGCGAGCGCGCCGGCGACGACTGAGCCGTCACCGGGTCGCGGGGAGCGAGGGACAGGACCGCATGACCGAAACCGTGGGAACCGGCGCCGCGGCCGGACAGAACAAGAAGCCGAACAAGGGCCTCACCGTCCGGCGGGTCTTCACCACCGAGGGGACCCACCCCTACGACGAGGTCGCGTGGGAGACCCGCGACGTCGTCATGACCAACTGGCGCGACGGCAGCGTCAACTTCGAGCAGCGCGGGGTCGAATTCCCCGAGTTCTGGTCGGTCAACGCGACCAACATCGTCACCAGCAAGTACTTCCGCGGCGCGGTCGGCAGCCCGCAGCGCGAGAGCAGCCTCAAGCAGCTCATCGACCGCGTGGTGCGCACCTACGTGAAGGCCGCCGCCGAGCACGACTACTTCGCCGGTCCGTCCGACCTCGAGATCTTCGAGCACGAGCTCACCTGGATGCTGCTGCACCAGGTCTTCAGCTTCAACTCCCCGGTGTGGTTCAACGTCGGCACGTCCTCGAAGCAGCAGGTGTCCGCCTGCTTCATCCTCGCCGTCGACGACACGATGGAGTCGATCCTCAACTGGTACCGCGAGGAAGGCCTGATCTTCAAGGGCGGTTCCGGCGCGGGCCTCAACCTCTCGCGCATCCGGTCCTCTAAGGAACTGCTCACCTCCGGCGGCACCGCGTCCGGTCCGGTCTCGTTCATGCGCGGCGCCGACGCGTCCGCGGGCACCATCAAGTCCGGCGGGGCGACCCGGCGCGCGGCGAAGATGGTCGTGCTCGACGTCGACCACCCGGACATCGAGGAATTCATCCAGACCAAGGCGCGCGAAGAGGAAAAGATCAAGGTCCTCCGCGACGCCGGGTTCGACATGGACCTCTCCGGCTCCGACATTTCCTCGGTGCAGTACCAGAACGCGAACAACTCGGTCCGCGTGTCCGACGAGTTCATGCACGCCGTCGAGAACGGCACGGACTTCGGCCTGCGCGCCCGGCTCACCGGCGAGGTCATCGACCGCACCGACGCGAAGAAGATGTTCCGCAGCATGGCGCAGGCGGCGTGGGAATGCGCCGACCCGGGCGTCCAGTACGACAGCACGATCAACGACTGGCACACCTGCCCCGAATCGGGCCGGATCACCGCGTCGAACCCGTGCAGCGAGTACATGCACCTCGACAACTCGAGCTGCAACCTCGCGTCGCTCAACCTGCTGAAGTTCGTGTCCGAGGAGGGCACGTTCGACGCGCCGCTGTTCGCGAAGGCCGTCGAGTTCGTCATCACCGCGATGGACATCTCGATCTGCTTCGCCGACTTCCCGACCGAGCCGATCGCCGACACCACGCGCAAGTTCCGCCAGCTCGGCATCGGCTACGCCAACCTCGGCGCGCTGCTGATGGCGCTGGGCCACGCGTACGACTCCGAGGGCGGCCGCGCGCTCGCTGCCGCGATCACGTCCCTGATGACCGGTGTGTCCTATCGTCGTTCGGCCGAGCTGGCCGGCGTCGTCGGGCCGTACGAGGGCTACGCGCGCAACGCCGAAGCGCACCAGCGCGTCATGCGCAAGCACGCCGCGGCCAATGAACTCGTCCGCACCTATCACAGCAACGACGCCGCCGTCCGCGCGCTCGCGTCGGAGGAGTGGCAGAAGGGCATCGAGCTCGGCACCCGCAACGGCTGGCGCAACGCGCAGGCCTCGGTGCTCGCGCCCACCGGCACCATCGGCTTCATGATGGACTGCGACACCACGGGCATCGAGCCGGACTTCTCGCTGGTGAAGTTCAAGAAGCTCGTCGGCGGCGGGTCGATGCAGATCGTGAACCAGACCGTGCCGCGCGCGCTGCAGGTGCTGGGCTACCAGGCCGAGCAGGTCGAGGCGATCGTCGAGTACGTCGCGCAGCACGGCCACGTGGTCGACGCGCCGGGCCTGCGTCCCGAGCACTACGAGGTGTTCGACTGCGCGGTCGGCGACCGGTCCATCGCGCCGATGGGCCACGTGCGGATGATGGCCGCGGTGCAGCCGTTCATCTCGGGCGCGATCTCGAAGACGGTCAACATGCCGGAGTCGGCGACCGTCGAGGACGTCGAGGAGATTTACTTCCAGGGCTGGAAACTCGGCCTCAAGGCGCTCGCGATCTACCGCGACAACTGCAAGGTCGGCCAGCCGCTGTCGACGGGGAAGAAGAAGGAAGCCGCGGCGGAGACCGAGCCGGAGAAGGTGGTCGAATACCGCCCGGTGCGCCGCCGCCTGCCGAAGAAGCGCCCGAGCCAGACGGTGTCGTTCACCGTCGGCGGCGCCGAGGGCTACCTGCACGCGGGCTCGTACCCGGACGACGGCCTCGGCGAGATCTTCGTGAAGCTCGGCAAGCAGGGTTCCACGCTGTCCGGCGTGATGGACGCCTTCTCGATGTCCATCTCGGTCGGCCTGCAGCACGGCATCCCGCTCGAGTTCTACGTCTCGAAGTTCTCGAACCTGCGCTTCGAACCGGCTGGCATGACCGACGACCCGGACATCCGGATCGCCACGAGCGTCATGGACTACCTGTTCCGCCGCCTGGCGCTCGACTACCTGCCGTACGAAAAGCGCGCGCAGCTGGGCATTTTCACTGCGGACGAACGCTCGGCCGAGGTCGAGGCGAACTACGGCGGCCAGAGCCTCGACATCGACGCGCTGCGCAGCAGTGTCGACGCGTCGCCCGCCCGCACTGAAGAGTCCACAACGGACACTTCAGGACGTGACGCGCACAGCACCGCCGAGCTGATGGAACTGCACCTCGGCAAGGCGGCGGACGCACCGCTCTGCATGACCTGCGGCACGAAGATGCGGCCCGCGGGATCGTGCTACGCCTGCGAGGGCTGCGGGGCGACGTCCGGCTGCAGCTGATCGGTCGTTAAGCGAGACACAGCCGGGAAGGGGCAGTGTGCCTGTCCCTTCCCGGCTGACGTTTGTCCCGGCAGGTATCGGACGTACACGCGAGCTAGCGGCGTAGATTCCTAGCGGCGGCGAGTCCGAGCACTGTGCCGGCCCTGGCCCTTCGCGCCGCGTTCGCGACGCCCGCCATGGTGTAGCCGGTGTGGTAGACGTCGTCCAAGACAAGGATTGTCTCGCCGGCAAGGTCTTCGTCGACTCGAAACTCATGGAGCATGGTGGCGCGCTCGCGCGGCGACATGAGTTTCGCGGGTTTCCGCAGCGGGGTTGTGCAACTGACCGGGGTCAGTTCGATGCCGAGCTCCCGCGACAGCAGCGTGCCGAGCAGGACGCTGACGGACGGCTTGTCCCGGACATGTCCGGGAACGGCGAGAATCCGAGTGGCTTCGTTGAACCACTCGTGGCGAACTATCGCGTCGCTCAGCGAACGGCACAGCTCCTGCCCAGCCCGGTCCACTTCGCCTTGCTCGGCGGATTCGTAATGCTTGATCAGCCGGATCGACTGCGCTGTCGGCGTGTAAACCAGGTCGCCTGCCCCATTCTTGGCTGGTCGCGTGTAGAAGTCCAGTGCAATCGCGGCATCCAGATAGCCTTTTTGCCTGATGTGGATGACGAGCACTTCCTGCAAGAAATCCAGGAACTCCGCCAAGGATCCGTCCGGATTGAAATCCATGCGGATCCGGTAAGGCCACTGAGGGTCGTGGCTGAGGGTGCCGACGGCTTTCGCCCTGGGCAGAATACCGAGAACGTGATCAGTGACCGCCGGGACGCCGCGATACTGGAGGAACCACGCGGATCCTGACCGAGTGAGCTTCCAAGCTTCGAGGTGGTTAGCGCGACTATCGGGCTGGTAACGTTCCTCGGTCAACGGGGACCCCCTCAACGGCAAACGACCAACCGCAGTTTGGCACAGCGGTGCCTTGCCGGGGAGCGGTTTCCGTGATGAGGAGTCACGGCAGTTCCTTGCGCAAGAAAGCGTCAAGACAGCATTTGCGCGACACCCTCGCCGAACGACCAGTCCACCTCGTGGTTTTCCGTCAGGCTGAAGAACACGTTCCGCGGTTCGATCCCCGTCGCTTCGGCGATGAGTTCGGTCGCTCGCCGGTACAACGCGGTTTTCTGTTCATTGGTGCGGCCGGCGCGCATTGTGATGGCGATGTACACGATGTCGTCGTCGCGCTGGACGCCGAAATAGCCTGGGTCGTAACGCAATCGGTCCGGGGCGTGGCTGTTCAGGATCTGGAACCGGTCGTCGGCGGGGACGTCGATCGTTTCGGTCATCGCCTGGTGCACGGCTTCGCCGATGGCGGGGAGACGGTCGGCGTTCGGTTCGGACAGCACGTCGATGCGGACGAGCGGCATGGGGACCTCTCAGCTCAGCTGGTCGATTTCGGGGCGGGACAGGTGAAGCACCCGGTACTGGACGTCGCTGTCCTCGTCCGGGATGGTGGTCCAGAGGGTGAAGCGCACGGTTTCCCAGCGCTGCGGGTCGATGGCCAGTGCGGTGGTGTGCACGGCTGGGTTTTGGGACAGCTGCGCGAGTTCGACTAATTCGCGGTCGATGTCTTCCGAAAACTGCCCTACGCGTTTAGTCGCGAACTCCGGGGCGGTCGCGCGCGCTGGGCCGGGAAGACAGCGCGCGCCGGTCCAATGGTGCACTGGCGGTCGGCCGAAGTCTTGGACTATGCCGTCGAATCCGCCGCCTCCCCAAAGGAATCGGCTCATTCCGGCGGTGTCGGCCCACAGGTAGAACGGCGCGTACTGGTTGTCGCGCACCAGATACGCCTTGAGTCCCAAGCCGGGGAACGCGTCAGTGCGGTGGCCTCGGGTCGCGACTCGGTGCTCGATGTCGTATCCAGCGGGCAAATCGATCTCGTACTGCATGGCGTACATCGACGTCACCGCCGCTCGAGGAGTGCGAGCGCGCCGCGGATCGCTTGGTCGAACGGCTCGACCGTCCCGGACGACCGGGCGAGGACGTACCCGCCCTGCAGCACCGCGACCAGCGTGGTTGCCGTTGCCGCTGGGTCGAGGTCGCTCGGCAGTTCGCCGTTCGCGATGCCCTCGGCGAGCACTTCGGCGAGACGACCGCGCAGCCAGTCGAACGTTTCCTCCAGCGGCGCACGCAATTCCGGGTTCGTGACGATCTCGGGGTCCAGCGCCAGCCGTCCGACCGGGCAGCCGCGCAGGACGTCCCGTTCGCGCAGCAGGTAAGCCGAAACGCGTTCGACCGCCGTCGTGCCCTGGGCGAACGCGGTCTCGGCGGAGGCGCGCAGATCGTCGGCGTTCTGCCGGATCGCGGCGAGCGCCAGGTCGGCCTTGCCGGTGAAGTGGTGGTACATGCTGCCCTGCCCGGCCCCGGCGCGCTGCTGGATCGCCTTCGGGCTGGTGCCGACGTACCCCCGCTCCCACAGCAGGTCCTGCGTGCTCGCAATGAGCTGGTCTCTCGTGGACATGAGTTCACCGTACATACTAGTAGGTACAGAGACAAGGCCGGGTGCGAGCTCTCCCTCCACTGAATCTCCACATTCTCCCCGCGGCACCGGCACATCCGGGCGGCAGCATGGCCGCCGTGGACTGGAGTGCGGTGTTCGAGGCGGAGGCGCGGCGACGGAAGGTCCGGCCGCGGCCGGTGTGGGGGAGCGGGGTTCCGCTGGATCCGGTCGTGGCGCGCAGCGTCCGGAGGTTCCAGCACCCGCCGGACGAGCTGAGGCTTCTCGAAACCGCAAGCCAGTCAGCGAAAAGCGACGTGATGAGCCAGCTGATCTCCGACGTGCTCGCGCTCGGCTACTACAGCGCGGTGCGGGACGGCACCCGCGACCCGGTCACCGTGGAGGTCGCCGCCCGGGTGTTCGCCGGGGTGGAACGGCGGCTCAGCTATCACGTGGATCGGTTGCGGCGGCAAAGAATCTCAGCGAGTGCGAGATGGCGAGCCAAAGCGATCGTGGAAACCGGCGGCGTGTTAGTCGGCCACGGGCGCGCGTTGCGGCGGCTCGGCGTGCCGTGGCTGGCGTTCGTCACCGACGCCTGGGCGCGGTTCGAGCGGGCGCTCGCGGAGGCCCGCAGAGGACCGTCGATCCGCCCGGGGCCGCGCGTGCGGGCGCGGCCCCGGGGGCTGGTCTAGGAAAGCTTCGACCAGAGGAATTCGTACGCGACCGCTGAACGGAACGCGAGTTGTTCGTTGTCTGCCGCCGCTCCGTGGCCGCCTTCGATGTTCTCGAAGTACTCCACGTCGTGGCCCTGTTCTTGCATCCGCGCGAACATCTTGCGCGCGTGCCCAGGGTGCACGCGGTCGTCGCGGGTAGAGGTGACGAAGAGGATCGGCGGATACTGGCCGTCCGCGGAAACGTTCTGGTACGGCGAGTATTTCGAGATGTACTCCCACTCCTCCGGGACGTCCGGGTCGCCCCATTCAGCCATCCACGACGCACCGGCCAGCAGCAGGTGGTAGCGCTTCAGGTCGAGCAGCGGCACCTGGCACACGATCGCGCCGAACAGCTCCGGGTAACGGGTGAGCATGACGCCCATCAGCAACCCGCCGTTGCTGCCGCCCTGGATGCCGAGCCGTTCCTTCGTCGTGATGCCCCGCGCGACGAGATCGCGCGCGACCGCGGCGAAGTCTTGGAACGCCTTGTACCGGTTCTCCTTCACCGCCTGCATGTGCCATCCCGGGCCGTACTCGCCGCCGCCGCGGATGTTCGCGACCACGTACGTTCCGCCGCGCGACAGCCAGGACCGGCCGACCACTCCGCCGTACGAAGGGGTCAGCGAAACCTCGAAGCCGCCGTACCCGTACAGCAGCGTCGGGCCGTTTTCCGCACCCGGCGGGCGGACGACGAAGTACGGGATCTTCGTGCCGTCGTCCGAGGTCGCGAAGTACTGGCTGACCTCGATCCCGGCCGCGTCGAAGAACGCGGGCGCCTGCTTCAGCACCTCGACGTCGCCGCCGACGACGCCGCGGGTGAGCGTGGACGGCTGGACGTAGCTGGAGGAATCCACCAGGTACTCGTCGTCGACGTCCGGTTCGGTGTCGACGATCTGCGCGCTGCCGAATTCCGGCGCGCCGCCCAGTTCCGCTTCGGCCCAGCCGTCCGGGCCGGGCGTGAGCACGCGCAGCTCCGACTTGACGTCGTGCAGCGTCGCGAGCAGCAGGTGGTTGCGGGTCCACGTGTAGTAGTCCAGCGACGTGTGCGCGTCCGGCGTGAACAGCGCGGTGAACTCGCGGTCGCCCGATTTGAACGCCTCGTAGCCGATCGCGAGCAGCGTGCCCGCGGGGTGTTCGGTGCCGCCGACGGTCCACGCGCTGCGCGGGTGCACGAGCAGCCATTCGCGGTGCGTGGAGACCTCGACGTCCTCGGGCAGGTCCAGTTTGGTCAGCCCGGACGGGGTCCGCTCGAAGTACTCGGTGCGGTAGAAATCGATCGCCCGGCGCACGAAATCGCGTTCGAAACCCTCGGTCGGGTCGTGGTACGCCATCACCGCGACGTCGTCCGGCTTGCCCTCGGCGACGAGCACCGCGTCCTCGATCGGGGTGCCGCGCCGCCATTCCTTCACCAGCCGCGGATAGCCGGACGTGGTAAGCGAGCCCGGGCCGAAGTCCGTTCCGATGTACACCCGGTCGGCGTCGATCCACCCGATCCGGTGCTTCGCCTCGGGCAGGGTGTAACCGTTCTCGACGAACTCGTGCGCGTCGAGGTCGAACTCCCGGACGACGGTCGCGTCCGCGCCGCCCCTCGACAGCTGGACCAGGCCGAGCCGGTGCCCGGGACGCAGCACCGCGGCGCCCTTCCAGACCCAGTTCTCGTCCTCGGCCGCGGCGAGCGCGTCGACGTCGAGCAGGATCTCCCAGTCCGGTTCGGCGGTGCGGTACTGCTCCAGCGTGGTGCGCCGCCACAGCCCGCGCGGGTGGTCGGCGTCCTGCCAGAAGTTGTAGTAGTGCGTCCCCCGGCGCGCGACGTACGGGATCCGCCCGCCCGCGTCGAGCACCTCGCGGATCGAGTCCCGCAGCTGCCCGAACCTCTCGCTCGCGGTGAGCGCGTCGAGCGTCTCCGCGTTGCGCGAACGGACCCATTCGAGCGCCTCGTCGCCCGTCACGTCTTCAAGCCACAGGTACGGATCTTCGACAGTCATAGCGTCCAGTCTCGCTGCCGCTCGCGGATCCGGCCAGGATCCCGGCGTTCCCGTTTCGTGATCCAGGCCCGCGCGCGGTCTCCGTATGCTGGTCGGGAGGGGGAGGAATGACGTATTACGCCGGGGGCCCATGGCCTCCCGCAGCACCGCAGCCGCCGCCGCGCCGGAAGGCGGGCAAAGCGCTGGGCGCCGTGGCGGCGGTGGCCGTCGTCGCGGTCACGCTCGCGCTCATGGCCGTGGTGCCGCACGAGGTGTCCGGGCACGCGATCGCGGCCCCGGACGCCGACGCGATGCCGGACCGCCAGGACGCCAAGCCGGTGCGCAAGCTCAGCGGCAACCCGTTGCTGGCCGAGGGCGTCGCGCTCGGCCCGGTGTCGTGCGACCTGCCGGACCTGAGCCGGGACCCGGAGCAGCTCAAGACGTTCTACACCGCGCTCGTGGGCTGCCTGAAGCAGGCGTGGCAGCCCGCGCTGGACAAAGCGGACGAGCCGAACCTGCCGGTCAAGGTGTCGGTCACGCTGCCGAAGACCAGTGCGTGCGGCAACGCGCCGTCCCGGGACGAGGCGGTCGCGTACTACTGCGGCGGCGACGCCACGATCTACGCGCCCACCGAGTGGATGCTGTCGGACGCCGGGCTGAGCCGAGCCCGCCATCTGGCGACGCTCGCGCACGAGTACGGCCACCACGTGCAGCGCGAGAGCGGCATCCTCGACGCGGCGAGCACGGAGATGGGTTCGCCGGAACCGAGCAGCGACGCGGACAAGGCGGTCGTGCGCCGGATCGAGCTCCAGGCGAACTGTTTCGGCGCGTTGTTCCTCAACGCCGCGGCGGACCGCGGGTCGATCAGCCGGGCCACCGCGAACGCCGCCGTCGCCGACTACGGCCGCGCCGACGACAGCGGCGACCACGGCACCCGCGCGAGCCAGCTGGCCTGGGCGAAGGCCGGTTACACCGGAGCCGGCCCGGCTGCCTGCGACACCTGGTCGGCCCCGGCGGACAAGGTCAGCTGACGCGCCACTGCGGGTCGCGGCCCAGCCTGCCCAGGAACTGGTTCAGTTCGCTTTCGCCGGTGTCGACGGGCACCACCGGCGCGAAGGTCCCGCGTTCGGCGCGTTGCTTCGGGTCGGTCGGGATCATGACCGAGAACTGGAGGGCGGCGTGCACCGCGTCCGGCACCGGGTGGTACGCGACGTCGAGAGTCTTGGCGAGGTCCCAGCCGTGCGCGACGGTGTCGACGAGGTGCATCGCCATCGCGACTGTGCCCGAGAAGGTGCCGAAGGTGTTGATGGCGATCTCTCGTTCCGCGACGTCGGCTTCTCCGTACGCAGCGAGGTAGTCGGTCACTGAAGCTGCGTACGCGGCGTACGGGTCTTCGCCGAGCTGACCGCTGTCCCAGTCCTTCGCGGAGCCATTGCGTGCTGCTTCGGCGAAGGCGTGGTTTTCGCTGACTTGGTGGCGGAGCAGATCGGCGAGCGTCCAGCCGGCGCACGGCGTGGGCCGGTCGAGGTCCGCCGCGGTGATCTTCGAGACGATCGGGTCGAGAACGAGCAGGGACTGCCGGTCGAGGTCGAGCGTGGTCATAGGCTCACGCTAACCGCCAGATCGGTCCAGGAAGAGAGCCAAAACCGGGCCAACTGCGGTGGACCAATCTAGTCTGGACGCGTGGACCTGCACCTGGACCTGTCCGGCGCTCGCGGCCATCGCGACGAGATCTACCGCCAGATCCGCGAAGCGGTGCTCGACGGTCGGCTCCGCGACGGCGACGTGCTGCCGCCGACCCGGGAACTGGCACGCCAGCTGGCGGTTTCGCGCACCACCGTCACCGCGGCGTACGAGCGCCTCACCGCGGAAGGATTCCTCGCTGGCCGAGTCGGCGCAGGTACCTACGTGCGCGCCGGTGCCGCGCCACGGCCCGCCGAACCGGCCAGGTTCGCCGAAGGCGTCCAGCCGCGTCCAGAGTGGACAGACGTGCCCGTGCCGCCGAAAGCGTTCACGAACCCGCCGGAGTTCGATTTCCGTGCCGGAGTACCGGATGTACGGCTGTTTCCGTTCGACACCTGGCGTCGGCTGACGACCCAGGCGTTGCGCAGCTCCCACGCCGAACTGATGACTTACGGCGAGCCCCAGGGCGATCCCCGGCTGCGCACCGAACTCGCGCGGCACCTCGCGGTGTCCCGGAACGTTCGCGTGCGCCCGGAGCACCTGGTGATCACTTCGGGCGCGCAACAGACGATCGACCTCGTCGCCCGCGTCCTCTTGCGACCCGGCGACCTGGCTGCCGTCGAGGATCCCGGTTACCCGCCGCCGCGCCTGCTGCTGGGCACGCTCGGGGTGCGCGTCGTGCCGGTTCCGGTGGACGACGAGGGCCTCGTGGTCGACGCGATCCCGCGGGGCACTCGACTGGTGCACGTGACGCCGTCGCACCAGTACCCGCTCGGTGTCGCGATGTCGCCGTCTCGCCGACGAGAGCTGCTCGATTGGGCCGAGGACAACAGCGCAGTCGTGGTCGAGGACGACTACGACACCGAGTTCCGCTACTCCGGGCGACCGCTGGAACCGTTGCACAGCTTGGATTCTCACGGCCGGGTGGTCTACGTCGGCTCGTTCTCGAAAGTCCTGTCGCCCGCGCTGCGACTCGGTTTCCTCGCCGCGCCGCCCGCTCTGGCGGAAGCGATCGTGAAGGCGAAATACCTCGCCGACTGGCATTCCCCGGGCATCGAACAAGCGGTGGTCGCGGCGTTCATCGCGGAAGGCGGGTTCGCCCGGCACGTCCGCCGGATGCGCGGCATCTACCGCGCCCGCCACGACCTCCTCGTCGACCGCCTCCGCGCGGAATTCGCCGACGTGCTGGAGCCGGTTCCCGCGTCGGCGGGCCTGCACCTGAGCGCGTCGGCGGACCGGGATCTGCGCGGCTTCGCGCGGAAGGCGTCCAGGGCGGGCGTGCGGCTGTTTTCGCTCGGCGATTTCTCCGTGGCGTCGCGGCGGCACGGGCTGCTGTTCGGCTACGGCGCGATCGCGGCGGAGGAGATCGGACCCGGTCTCGCCCGGTTGCGCCGGGTGTTCGACGGCTGAGCCCGTTACCACGAACGGACGCGTCCCGCTGGACTTTCGCAGTCGGCACCGGGGCCCTAACCTGATGTGACCCGACTCACCGAGGAGAGGGCATCGCCATGCGGATTGCGGATGTGCTTCAGCGCAAGGGCGCGACGGTCGCCACTGTGTCGCCGGGGACGACGGTCGCCGAGCTGCTGGCGGGACTCGCCCGGCACAACGTCGGCGCGATGGTCGTCGTGGACGCCGAGGGCGGGATCGCCGGGATCGTGTCCGAACGCGACGTCGTGCGCAAGCTCAACGACCACGGGCCCGCCGTCCTGCAAGGGCCGGTCGCGGACATCATGACCACCATGGTCGCCAGCTGCACCCCGGACGATCCGGTGGACCAGCTCAGCGTCGTGATGACCGAACGGCGGATCCGGCACGTGCCGGTGCTCGACGGCGGGCGCCTCGCCGGCATCGTGAGCATCGGCGACGTGGTGAAGATCCGGATGGAGCAGCTGGAACAGAGCCAGGAACAGCTGGAGGCCTACATCTCGCAGGGCTGAGCGCTCACTCGCGCCAGCCGCTGAGTTCGACGCCCTTCGCGACGTCCACCCGGTAGCCGAGCGAGACCGTCGCGGACGCCCCGGGCGCGATCGTGAGCCGCCAGGTGAACTGGCCCAGCTCGGTGCGCTCGACCGGCTCCGGGCTGAGCCGCAGGTCCCGCACGGTGATCGCGTCGTCCCGCGAGACCGGGGCTTGGTCGAGCACGGCCACCACGGCTTCGCGGGGGCTGTGGTTGGTCACCGTCGTCTGGTAATCGGCTTCGCGGCGGCGTTGCGCGGAGAACGTCGCCTTGCTGGCGCTGCGCTTCACCAGTTCGCGTTCGACGCGGATCCGGTCGTCGACGCCCAGCGCGAGTTCGCGTTCCTCGCCGGGAGCCCACAGTTCCAGCTGCGTGCTGCCGACGAATTCGGCTTCGTGGAACACCGCGGCGCGACCGGCGCGGAGCGTGTGCTCGTCGGTGTTGACCACCTTCGCGCGCAGATAAGCCTCTTCGGCCTGCGTCGGCGCGGTGACGTAGTCCAGTTCCGCGGTGAAGTCCAGCTGCGCGAGCGTCGTCCGGTGGCCCTGCGCGCCGGACGGGATCGCGACCGGGCGGGCGGGCCGGAAGGTGACCGCGGTGGCGCCTTGCTCGACTTCGGAGAGGTGCGCGGCGAAGCCGTCCCGACCGGCGGGTGCGGCACCGCCGTAGGCCGCCATCGCGGCGGGTGCGGGCGGCACCATCGAGCGCCGTTCCGGCTGCTGCCGATCCAGGTACCAGGGCTGGAGTTCCGGGATCACGACGGTGTTCGCCGGGCGCGCGGTGGACAGCGTCAGCTCGCACTCCGGCCAGTCCTCGCCGGTGTGCTGGCTGGCCAGCCCGTACGAGGTGACGGTGACGTCGGTGCCGCGCACCCGCACGTCGTACCCGGGTTCCCAGCGCGCGCCGGGGACCACATAGGACAGTTCGATTTCCGCGGTGGCAGGGGATTCCAGCTCCACGACGATGGTCGAACTGTCCTGTTCGGACTGTGCGCTGCGAGTTTCGATCTGGCGGTCTAGCGCGGCGAGGTCTTCGCGCAGCCGTTCCAGCCTCGTGGCGAGCGCGCGACGTTCCTTGAGCGCTGCGGCTAATTGCGTGCTGAGCGCTTCGCTCACTTCCTGGACACGCCCCGGTTCTGCATCGCCGCCAGCCAACGCCTTCGCGAAGCTTGCTCCGCTGCGTCGCGAGACGCCCGTCAACAGGTCGACGCGCGCAGCCGCTGCGCTCTCGTCGTCCGCAACCTCGTCGACAGTCGCTTGGTCCGCGCGACGCTGCTCCACGAGCGCGCGCAGCGTTGGGTCCGCAGGCGCGGCGTGTTGCGCGTACGCGACGTCGACGCCCGTGACCAACGCGTCGCCCGCGCCGCTGACGCGCACTGAAGCAGCGTCGAGCGACAGGGGGAGACCCGTGATCTCTACGCGGGACCCGTCGGCCGGAGTGACTTGACAGCGGCGGGTGACGCGCGCGTGCTGCGGATAGACCGTGACCGTGACTATCGGTGCGTCCATGGCTCCGACGTTAGTCGGTTGACGCGAGTTGCGGTTGACGGAACTCTCAACTTGCTCGCCTGCTTCGTCCAGCTTGGGGGTTCTGGTGGGAGTTGCCGCTCGGGCCGCTGCCGTTTTCGTCGCAGTGGCCACGTTGTCCGTGCCCGCGGTCGCTGAAGCTGCTTCGCCGCCAGCGCCGGTTTTCACCGACGGTCAGGCGCAACCGGTCTTCGATCCGGCTGACGTCATCCGCGAAGACGTCTGGGTCACCGCGCCCGTCGACAGTGACCACGACGGCAAGCCTGACCTCGTACACGCGCAAGTGGTGCGTCCACGCGCCACGGAGCAGGGCATGAAGGTGCCTGTCGTGTACGAAGCGAGCCCGTACTTCGCGGGCGGCAACGACGTACCCAACCACAACGTCGACACCGAGCTGTACGTGCCGGGCCCGCACGTCGCGGCACCGATCGGCTGGAGCTACCAGAACTACTTCACCGCGCGCGGATTCGCTGTCGTGTACGGCGAATCCCTCGGTACCGGGCTGTCCACCGGCTGCCCGACGACGGGCGACGTGAACGAGACGATCGGTGCGCGTTCGGTGGTCGACTGGCTGAACGGCCGCGCTGCCGCGCACGACCAGGCCGGAGCGCCCGTCGCGGCGAGCTGGAGCACCGGGAAGACCGGCATGATGGGCGTGTCGTACAACGGCACGCTGCCCAACGCGGTGGCCAGCACCGGCGTCGAAGGACTCGAGACGATCGTGCCGATCGCCGCCATTTCGAGCTGGTACGGCTATTACCGCAACGCCGGCGCGGTCGTGGCCCCCGGCGGCTATCAGGGCGAGGACACGGACGTGCTCGCCGGCTACGTCTACTCGCGCGCTGACCAGCAGGTCTGCCGTCCGGTGCTCGACGGCCTCACCGCCGCGCAGGACCGGCTGACGGGGGACTACAGCAAGTTCTGGGACGTCCGGAACTACCGCAACGACGTCGGCAAGGTGCACGCGTCGGTGCTCGCGGTGCACGGGCTGAACGACTGGAACGTGAAGACCGAACAGGTCGCCACCTGGTACGAAGCGCTGAAGAAGCACGGCGTCGAGCACAAGATCTGGCTGCACCAGTCCGGCCACGCGGACCCGATCTCGCTGCGCCGTGACGTCTGGCTCACGACGCTGAACAAGTGGATGTCGCACTACCTCTACGGGGTCGACAACGGCATCGAACGCGAGCCGAAGGCGACCATCCAGCGCGAGGACAAGTCGTGGGTCGACGAGGCCGATTGGCCCGCGCCGGGCACTTCCGACGTCGAGCTGCACCCGTGGCCGGGCGGACGTTCGACCGGGGCACTCGACCGGCAGCCCGTGCCCGGCCGTCCGACCGTCGAAACACTGGCCGACGACGCGAGCAAGAAGATCGAACAGCTCGCCGACGCGGCGTCGTCCGGGAACCGCTTGCGCTACCGCACTTCCGCGACCACGGAGCCGGTCCGGTTGTCCGGCACGGCGAAGGCCGAGCTTCGGCTGTCGTTCGATCGTCCGGCCGCGAATGTCACCGCGGTGCTGCTTGACCGCGCGCCGGACGGCACCTCCCACGTGATCAGCCGCGGCTGGACGGATCCGCAGAACCGGATCAGCCCGTCGGTCACCTCGCCGATCACCCCCGGACAGCGGTACCGCATCGAGGTTTCGCTGATGCCGAAGGACTACATCGTGGCTGTCGGACACCGTCTGGAGTTCGTGCTGGCGTCCAGCGATCACGACTTCACGCTGCGGCCGCAGCCGGGTGCCGGGCTGTCGCTGGACCTGACCGGGACGACGGTGACGTTGCCGATCGTCGGCGGGAAGAAGGCGTTCTACTCGGCGATCCCGGCGCGGTAGGCGAAGGCGACGGCCTGCGCGCGGTCGCGCAGGCCTGCTTTGGAGAACAGGTGGTTGACGTGCGTCTTCACCGTCGCCTCGCTGACCACAAGGGTGCGCGCGATCTCTGTGTTCGACAGTCCGGCCGCGATCAGCCGCAACACCTCGACCTCGCGCGCGGTGAGGCCTTCCAGCTCCTTCGTGCGGACCGGCGCGCGGCTCGTCGCGGCGGCTACCAGCCGTTGCTGGAGCGCGCCGTCCACAGTGGACTGAGCAGCGGCCGCTGAGCGGAGGGCGCGGGCGATCGCTTCAGCGTCGGCGTCCTTGGTGAGGAACCCGCGAGCACCGGCCTTGAGCGCGGCGAGCAGTGAGTCGTCGTCGGCGTACGTGGTGAGGACGACGACTTCGGTCTTCGGATGCTGCGCGCGCACCAGTTCAGTCGTCTCGACGCCGTCGCGGTGCGGCATGCGCAGGTCGACGAGCAATACGTCCGGCTGATGCTCGGCGACCAGCTCGAGAGCCTGTACGCCGTCTACGGCCGCGCCTACCACCTCGATGCCGGGCAGCAGACCGAGGAGCGTGACGAGACCTTCGCGCACTACAGCCTGATCGTCGGCCAGCACCACGCGCAGCGTCACGCCGGCACCGTCAGCTGAATCCGCCATCCGTCCTCCCCAGGGCCGCATTCGAGCTTCCCGTTCAACAGCGCGACCCGTTCGCCCATGCCTCGCAAACCGTATCCCGGCGACGGCGGCTCCGGCGGACGGCGGCCCTGGTGGTCGATGATCGTTAAGTCGACTTCTTCGTTCTTGAAGGCCACCGTGACGTCTACAGCGGGACCTGCGGCGTGTTTGCGCGAGTTGGCGAGGGCTTCCTGTACGGCGCGTACGAGCGTCGTGCCGACAGCTGCGTCCAGCTCGCGCGGTTCGCCTTCGATCACGAGGTCGGCGCGAGAGCCGGTGTCGAGCCTGTACGCGGCGACAAGGTCCGAGACCGAGCGCTCGACTGGTACGGCGTCTTCGCGCAGCGCAGCGACAGCCTTGCGTGCTTCGGCGAGACCGTCGTTCGCCAGCTTCTGCGCGCGTTCTATCTGCGCGAGAGACTCTTCGCTCGCACCGTCGCGGACCATCATCAGGCGTGCGCCCTGGAGGTTGAGCGCGAGACCGGCGAGCGAGTGCGCGAGGACGTCGTGCAACTCGCGAGCGATGCGCGTGCGTTCGGCGAGGGCGGCCGCGCGGGCGTGCTCCTCGCTGGCGGTCTGGGCCCTTGCGAGCGCGAGCTCGGTCTGTTCCAGCCGTTCCGCGCGGCTCCGGCGGTTGGCGGCGAGCAGCACCATCACGACGAGGATCGCGAAGAGCGCGACAGCGTTCAGCCAGTCGAGGTCGTAGACGATCGACCAAGTGAGGATCGTCGCCGAAGCCGCGGCGAGCGAGATCGCCGCCGCGATCCGGCCGGAGACGCGCAGGGCGTAGAAGGTCGCGCCGAACATCGTCGTCGAGGTCCAGCTGCCCGGCTGCAGGATCCAGAGCGCGCCCGCCCCCGCGACGACGGCGATCATGGTCGCGGGCATCAGCCAGCGCGGCCGCGGCTTGCGGGGGAGCCAGAGCGCCGGGACGGACAGGACGAGGACCAGCCCGATCAGCGGCCACGACCAGGGGCGCGCGTTCGGGATCGCGAACAGGGCCGGCACGGCGAGCACGCCCCAGCGCACCCAGTCGGCGCCCTCGAACCGCCGCCGCGCCTTCGCGAGCGAGGCCGCCGGTGTGCCCATGGGCCCTCCCGAGTCGTCTTGTACGGAAAATGTACTGGCTCGGGCTTGGCTGGAGGCGCTCGGACATTTCCCCCACCAGGAGGTACGCCCCATGTCCAGATTGAGACGGTTCGCGGCGGTCGCGGCCGCGGTGGCCTTGCCCGCGTGCGGCCTGACGCTCGCCGCCCAGTCGACGGCGTCCGCGGCCCCCAACTTCCAGGTGCCGTTCAAATGCGGCGTCACGGTCACCGCGGCGACCTTCAGCGGCCACAACCCGGCCAACTCGGTCGACTTCCAGAAGTCCGGCATCACCGGCATGCCGGTCCTCGCGGCCGCGCCGGGGACGGTCACCCGCGTCGCGAACGAGGGCAGCACCAGCTACGGCCGCTGGATCGAACTGGACCACGGCGGCGGCTGGCGGACCCGGTACGCGCACCTGTCCGAGCAGGAAGTCTCGGTGGGCCAGAGCGTCGGGCAGGGCAAGGAGATCGGCAAAGCGGGCGCGACCGGCGGCGTGACCGGCCCGCACTTGCATTTCGAGGAGAACTTGAACGGCGTGACGCAGAAGGCCGTGCTGAACGGCGTCGCGGTGCCGTACTACGGCAAGAAGGACTTCACGAGCAAGAACGGCTGCGGCGGCAACCCGTACTCGGCGACGCAGGTGTGCGGGTCGGGCTTCTCGGTGATCGACCAGCAGGCGCTGGGGACGGCCGGCACCGCGTACCTGCTGTACAACTCGTCCTCCAAAGAGAACTGCGTGACGACCCTGAAGGCGGTCTCCCTCGGGACGGCCAGCCCGGTTTCGGCGTTCCTGGAGGTGAAGGGCTCGACCAGGACGACGGATTCCGGGAGCTTCACCTATTACGCAGGCCCGGTGAAGAAGAGCGCCGGTTCGACGTGCGTCAGGTGGGGCGGTTCGGTCGGCTCGTCCGCGTACGAGAGCCCGTTCGAACACTGCGGCTGAGTTTCCTCTGCCGATGCTGCCGGAGCCCTGATCGGCTCCGGCAGCATTTTTGTCTATTGTGGACAGTGCCTGGCTATGCACACAGCACCGACAATTTCCCTCGGTCCTCTTCACTCGGGACCTGGTTGTCCACAACTGCCTGCTGTGGTCCACAGATTTGCTTTGCCGGCCCCGATTCGCTTGCGCGCGGCGCAGAGTGGAGGCGTGACCACCTCGACGCCGCCCGGCATCTCCCGGGCCACCCTCAGCAACCCGGCCGACCTCATCGCCTCGCTCCCGTACCTCCTCGGTTTCCGTCCCGCTGATTCCCTTGTGCTGCTGGGCCACCGCGTCCCCGGCACGACGATCGGCCTGATGGTGCGCGCCGACCTCCCGCCGCGAGAACTCCAAGCACAGCAAGCAGATGCGCTGATCCCACGCTTCGACGACCCCGAACACAACGGCGTCACCGCTGTCATCGTCGGCGGTTCAGCAGACGAAAACGGCCCACCCCACCAGACACTCGCAGCCGAACTGGAACGCGGCCTGGCACGGCACAACCTCCGCCTGTTCCACGCACTGTGGACCCCCGAAATCGAACCCGGCGCACCATGGTTGTGCTACCGGGACCCGGACTGCGGCGGTGTGCTGCCAGATCCGCAGGAAACCGTCCTCGCCGCCGCGACCACCGAGGCTGGTTTCGTCGTCTTCCGCAGCCGCGAAGAACTGGCCGCGGTGCTGGAACCGCGCTCCCCGGAAGCGATCGCCCGCCGCGCCGACTTGCTGGCGGCGTGCCCAGAACCATTGTGCGGCCCAGGCATGTCAGCGAGCGATGTCCTGGACGCCGCGATAACCGAACTCCGCGCCGCATTCCTCCGCCAACGCCACGGCGAAGGCCCTCCCGACGACGACCAAGCGGTCCGCCTCGCCCACGCGCTGATGCTCACCCCGATCCGCGACGCCTGCATGGCCCTCGCGGTCCCGCCGCACACGTCACTGACCCGCGAGGCGGAGGAGGTATGGCTGACGCTGGTCCGCGAACTGCCCCCGCCGCACCGAGCCGAAGCCGCACTGCATCTCGGCTATACCGCCTTGATGCGCGGGGAAGGCGCACTAGCCGGGATGGCACTGGCGAACGCCGTGGAAGCCGACCCGGAGCATCTGGTGGCGCAGCTGCTGCAGACTGCCTGGAACATCGGCACGGACCCAGCGAAACTGACCGGCCTAGCCGACCGCAGCACGGCGGCTGATCTCGGTCTGACCCCGCCGCCGGAGCCGGGGAGTGCTGAGGATCCTGGCCAGGGGCGAAGATCGGGGCCGCCGAGGGGGATGAGATGACGGATGCCGGAGTTGCAAGCGCGCGAGCCGAATTCGGTCCGCGTCGTTCACCGCGCCGATAAGTCCTAAGTGGACTTTCGACGTCCGGCGTCGGTGTGCCCGAACAATGCTCGCCGCAACGATGCCGGGGCGGGGGATCCCTCCGAATCCCCGCCCCGGCATCGAAAAGCACACCCGGCCCGCAGCGGCCGGAAACCGCCGTCAGGACTGACGCGACTGAGTGAACTGCCAAGCGTCCGACACGATCCCGTCGAGGTCCGTCAGCTTGGGCGTCCACCCGAGTTCGCCGTTGGCCTTGTCGCTCGACGCGACCAGCACCGACGGGTCGCCGGCGCGGCGCGGGGCCACCACGGCGGGGATCGCGTGCCCGGTGACCCGGCGGCAGGCTTCCACGACCTCCAGCACCGAGAACCCGGTGCCGCTGCCGAGGTTGTAGATGCGGTGCTCGCCGGCGGCGGCGTGGCGCAGGGCGAGGAGGTGGGCGTCGGCGAGGTCGACCACGTGGATGTAGTCGCGGACGGCCGTTTTGTCCGGTGTCGGGTAGTCGTCGCCGTAGATGGAGATGTGCTCGCGGTCGCCGGTCGCGACCTGGAGGACGAGAGGGATGAGATGGGTTTCGGTGGTGTGCCGTTCGCCGAACGCGCCGTACGCGCCGGCGACGTTGAAGTAGCGCAGGCTGACCGCGGCGAGGCCGTGGGCGCGGGCGAAGCTGGTGATCGCGTGGTCGATGGCGAGCTTCGACGCGCCGTAGGTGTTGGTCGGCTGCGTCGGGGCCGTTTCCGGGATCGGCGAGACGTCAGGCTCGCCGTAGGTCGCCGCGGTGGAGGAGAACACCAGTCGCGGCGTGCCGTGCTTCTTCATCGCCTCCAGCAGTCGCAGCGACGTCACCACGTTGCCTTCCCAGTACTTCGCCGGGTCGGCCATAGACTCGCCCACCAGCGACTTCGCGGCGAAGTGCAGGACGCCGTCGAAACCTTCGCCGAGCAGGTCGGCGGCGACCTCGGCGGCGTCGCCCTCGACGAAGCGCGCCTGCGGGTGCACCGCGTCCGCGTGCCCGGTCGACAGGTCGTCCACGACGGTGACCTGGTGACCCGCTTCGATGAGGCGGGCGGCGCACACGCTGCCCACGTACCCCGCGCCGCCCGTCACGATGAGCTTCAGGGGGCTTTGCTGGTCCGTCACGTCAAGGCCTTTCTGCTGAGGGGTGGCGACTCTGCGGCACAGTCTCCCCTCAGAGCGACGCGACGGACCCTCCGGGGGTTGCTCCGGAAATCAGGCTTCGTCGCGGCCCGCGCCGCGCGACGGCACCGCCGTGAACATCCGCGGGCGGCGGAACCCGGCCTGCTCGCAGGCGGTTTCGATCGCGGTGCGCACTCCGTCCAGATCCTCGTCGCGGACCAGCGCGATCGCCGAGCCGCCGAACCCGCCGCCGGTCATCCGCGCGCCCAGCGCACCGGCCGAGCGGGCCGAATCGACCACGAGGTCCAGTTCCGGCGTCGAGATGCGGTAGTCGTCGCGCATGCTCACGTGCGAGGCGTCGAGGTGCGGCCCGATCTCGGCGAGTTTCTTCTCGCGCAGCAACGCGACCACGTCGAGCACCCGCTGATTCTCGGTGACCACGTGGCGCACCAGCGGAACCAGGTCCTCGGGAAGCTGCGCGAGAGCCTCGTCGAGCCCGTCGAGCGCGACGTCGCGCAGGGCCTTCACACCGAGCAGTTCTGCCGCGCGCTCAGTGCCGCTCCGCCGTGCGCCGTAGCCGCCGTCGGTGTGCGAATGCTTGGTGCGGGTGTCCATGATCAGCACCCGGAGCCCGGCCTCGCCGAGCGGGAACGGCACCTGCTCCATCTCGCCCGAGCGGACGTCGAGGAACAGGACCCGCGACTCCTCGCAGCACAGCGACGCCGTCTGGTCGAGCAGCCCGGTGGGCGCGCCGACGTAGTCGTTTTCCGACCGCTGCACCCAGCGCGCGATCTCCGGGCGTGCGGGAGTGCCCGCTCCGCCGTCTTCGAGTTCCACCCCGGCCACGCCCAGCAGGGCCAGCGAAACCGCGCATTCCAGCGCGTGAGAGGAGGAAAGCCCCGCCCCGGACGGCACGTCGCCCGCGATGACCAGGTCGGCGCCGCCCGCGTAGCCCTGGTCGCGCAGCACCCACGCCACTCCGGCGGGATACGCGGCCCATCCGTCGACCGAACCCGGTTCGAGCGCGGCGATGTCGTGCGGCCCGGAGTGCTGCAGCTGCCCGTCGTCGCCGAGGGTGGCGACCCGGAGCTTGCCGTCCTCGCGCGGGGACGCGGCCGCGGCCAGCCGGTGCGGGAGGGCGAAGGGCAGCACGAAACCGTCGTTGTAGTCGGTGTGCTCGCCGATCAGGTTCACCCGGCCGGGCGCGGACCACACGCCTGCCGGGGCCCGCCCGTGGACTTCCTGGAACGCGCGCGCCGCGTCGGCAGCCGGGGTCACTTGGCGAGCGCCAGCACGGCGTGCAGCGCCGCGGTGGACACCTGAGCCGTGGTTTCGGTGCCCTTGACCTCGACGGTGACGCTGCCGCCGACCGCCTTGCCGACCGTGACGAGGCCGCCGGGCACGATCCCGACCGTCCGCAGTTCGGTGAGCAGCGACTCGTCCAGCTGGACGTGCTCGGCGATGCGGCGGATCTCCACCTCGCCGCCGCCGGTGCGGGCGAACTCGTCGAGGCGCACCAGGCCGTCCTCGGCGCGCGGCGCGGGATCGCCGTCGCCGAGCTTGTCGAGGCCGGGGATCGGGTTGCCGTACGGCGACGTGGTCGGGTGGTCGAGCAGCTTCACCAGCTTGCGCTCGACGGCCTCGCTCATCACGTGCTCCCAGCGGCACGCCTCGTTGTGCACGTGCTCCCACTCGAGCCCGATGACGTCGACGAGGAGGCGCTCGGCGAGCCGGTGCTTGCGCATGACCGCGACGGCGAGGTCGTGGCCGTGGTCGGTGAGCTGCAGGTGCCGGTCGTCCGCGACGACGACCAGCCCGTCGCGCTCCATCCTGGCCACGGTCTGGCTCACGGTGGGCCCGCTCTGCTGCAGGCGCTCCGCGATCCGGGCCCGCAGCGGGACGACACCTTCCTCTTCGAGCTCGTAGATGGTACGCAGGTACATCTCGGTGGTGTCGATGAGATCGTTCACGCTGTCCCCTTCGTCCGCGTAGCTCATCGTAGTCGTTGGCCCCGACAGCGACGGCCCGCCTCGGCGTAACGGCCCGGCCCCGGCGAAAAGTCCTGCCCTGATGCGCGAACCGCGTCCGGACCAGCAGGATGGGGGCATGCGACCGTTGATTTCGCCCGCTGAGCTCGCCGCGTTCCCCGACCGAGACCGTCCCGTCGTGCTGGACGTCCGCTGGCGGCTCGGCGGACCGCCGGGAGCCGAGTCCTACCAGGAGGGACACGTGCCCGGGGCGGTGTTCGCCGACCTCGACACGGCGCTGGCCGCGCCGCCCGGCGAGGGCGGGCGCCACCCGCTGCCGGACCCGGCCGTGCTGCAGCGTGAGCTGCGGAAAGCCGGGGTCCGGGCCGGGCGTCCGGTGGTCGTCTACGACGACGCCGACGGTTCGGTCGCCGCGCGCGCCTGGTGGCTGCTGCGCTGGGTCGGCCATCCGGAGGTCGCGGTGCTCGACGGCGGTTACGCAGCGTGGCTGGCCGAGGGGCGGGAAGTGACGACCGAGGTGCCTTCGCCGGAGCCGGGCGACATCGAGGTCCGGCCGGGCGCGATGCCGGTCCTGTCGGCGGACGACGCGGCGGCGCTCGCTCGCGAAGGCGTGCTGTTCGACGCGCGGGCGCACGTCCGCTACACCGGCGAGACCGAGCCCGTCGACCCGCGGGCTGGGCACATCCCCGGCGCGGTCAGCGCGCCGTCGTCCGAGCACGCCGGTGCGGACGGGCGCTGGAAGTCGCCGTCCGAGCTTGCCGAGCGGTTCGCGTCGCTGGGTCTTGCCGACGGGGTCCCGGTCGGCGCCTACTGCGGTTCGGGCGTCACGGCGTCGTCGGTGGTGCTCGCGCTGGAGGTCGCCGGGCATCCGGAGCCGGCCGCGCTGTACGCGGGGTCGTGGTCGCACTGGTCGCGCGATCCGGAGCGTCCCGCGGCCACCGGTCCCGAACGCGGCTGACTCCGCCGGAACTTTCCGCGCCGTGCACCGACTTCTCGTCCGGAAGGCTTTTCCAGGCGAGAGGCGGCGTTCATGGAGCGGAGAACATTCCTGCGCGGGTCGGCGGCAGCCGGAGCGGCGATGGCTGCGTTGCCGGCCGAGGCTGCGGCGACGACCGGGGCAACGGCCGAGCGTCGACCGTTGCGGGTCCAGGTCGTGCTGTTCGACGGCGTCGAGGAGCAGGACTTCGCCGGTCCGTACGAGGTGTTCTCCGCAGCGGGCATGCACGCGAAGCGCGGCACGGACGTGTCATACGTGCGCGTGGACGGGCCGGGCGTCGTGCGCGCGGCGTACGGGACGAAGGTCGAGGTCGAGCGCGGTTGGTCGCCGCAGGACGCCGACGTCATCGTCGTGCCGGGCGGCGGTTACGGGAAGCGGAAAGGCCCGGGCATCTGGGCGGAGATCGACCGCAAGGTGCTGCCGGACGCGCTCGCGGCCGCACCGCGCAAAGGGCTGACCCTGGCGTCGCTCTGCACGGGCACCCTGCTGCTCGGCGCGGCCGGACTGGTGCGCGGCCGCCCGTGCACGACGCACCACGGCGCGGTCGACACGCTCGTTCAGCAAGGCGGCGTGCTGAAGAAAGCCCGCGTGGTCGACGACGGCGACGTAGTCACCTCGGGCGGCATCACGAGCGGGCTGGACCTGGCCCTGTGGCTGGTGAAACGAGAACTCGGCTCCGACGCGGCGGCCGGACTGGAGGAGATGCTCGAATACGAAGCACGCGGCGTCGTCTGGACGCGCGGCTGAGCCCTGCCCCGCTGCGAAGCCCGGTTCGGGAGGTGGCGGGGGAGTGGCGCGCTGCAAAACCCCGTTCGGGCGGCGGCGGGTGAAGCCTGCTCCGTTCTGAAATCCGGCTTGTGTGGCGGTGGGGAGTGGCGTGCGGCTGACACCTGCCCCGCCGCGAAACTTGGCTGGGGCGCGGTGGGTGGCGTGCGGCTGACACCCGCCCCGCCGGGAAACTTGGCTGGGACGTGGTGGGGACGTGATGCGCGGCTGAAACCTGCCCAGCCGCGAAATCCGGCTTGGGACGGGGCGCGCAGTTGCGGCTGCCTTGCTGGGTAACTCGGTTCGGCAGGCAGCGGGCACGTGACGCGCGGGTGAGTCCTGCCCCGCCGCGAAACCAGGCTCGGGGCGTGGCGGGGAAGTACAGTGCGAAGCATGTCGTCGCCTGCAGTTGTCTGGGATCCGTCGCTGCTGAAGTACGACCTGGGCGGGCAGCATCCGTTCAACCCCGTCCGGCTCGACCTCACCGTGCGGCTCGCTACTGAGCTGGGCGTGCTCGACGGCGTCGAACTGCTCGTGCCCACCGCCGCGGGCGACGAGGAACTGCTGCGCGTGCACGCACCCGAGTACTTGGCCGCCGTGCGGGAAGCGCCGGACGTCGGGTGGGACGTCGGGCACGGGCTCGGCACCGACGACAATCCCGTGTTCCCCGGGATGCACGACGCGACCGCGCTGGTCGTCGGCTCGACGCTGCTCGCCGCGCGCAAGATCGCCGACGGCGAGGTTCGGCGGGCGGTCAACATCGCGGGCGGGCTGCACCACGCGATGCGCGATCACGCGTCCGGCTTCTGCATTTACAACGACTGCGCGATCGCCATTTCGTGGCTGCTCGACCACGGCTTCGACCGCATCGCGTACGTCGACACCGATGTGCACCACGGCGACGGCGTCCAGGCCGCGTTCTACGACGACCCGCGCGTCCTCACCGTTTCGATGCACCAGCACCCGTTCACGCTGTGGCCCGGCACCGGCTACTCCGCCGAGGTCGGCAAGGGTAAGGCAGCGGGGACCGCGGTGAATGTCCCGCTGCCGCCGCACACGCAGGACCCCGGGTGGCTGCGGGCGTTCGACGCGGTGGTTCCGGCTGTGCTGCAGGAGTTCCAGCCGCAGCTGCTGGTCACCCAGTGCGGGGTGGACTCGCACGAGGAAGACCCGATGGCCGACATGTCCCTGTCGGTCGACGGCCACCGCACCATCTACTCCACGCTGCGCGACCTGGCCGAACGCTATGCGAACGGCCGCTGGCTCGCCGTCGGCGGCGGGGGATACCAGCTGATCCGCGTCGTGCCGCGCTCGTGGACGCACCTGATGGCGACCGTGCTGGACCGCGACGTCCCGCCGGAAACGCCGCTGCCGCCCGGCTGGGTCTCGACGGTCCGCCGCGCCGCCCCGGCCGCCGACCTCCCCGCCGCGATGACCGACGGCAAGGACACCGCCTTCAAACCGTGGGGCGACGACGCGGACGACCCGGTGGACATCGCGATCCGCGACACCCGCCGCGCGATCTTCCCGCTGCACGGCCTCGACCCGGACGATCCGAGGGACTGACCATGCCCGACCAACCTCGCCGCCCCGGCCCCGGCAACCCCGGCCCGGGCGACCCCGCTCCCGGCACTCACCCGACGAGCGGTCCCGGCGGAACCGATGCCCCGAACCCCGGGAGCGACGCCCGTTACGCGGCGGGCGGGCCCGGCGCGGCCGGAACGCCGGGGTCCGGCGGAACTGATGCTCCGACTCCCGGGGGCTCTTCTGGACGCGACGCTCGTTACGCGGCGGGCGGGGCCAACGTGGCCGGGGCGCCCGGCGGAACTGGTGCGCCCACTTCCGAACGCGACATCCGCTACGCCGCGGGCGGGACCAGCGCAGCCGGAACGCCGACCGGAGCGGCTGCATCGGCTGCGGAGGGCGGGCACGGAGACAGCGGCTCGCCAAGCGGACCTGCCCGGGGCGAGTCCGGCGCGGACCCGGCTGCGGGTGGCGTGGCATCGGAACGGCCTGATTCCGTTGCGACAGAAGGCAAGGCAGCAGCTGGAGAGTCTGCGGCAGCGAGGCCGGGCGCGAGCAGTGCGTCGGGAGAGCCAGCGAAACCGGGCGCGGCAGGCGGAAGCAGCCCGTCTGGAGAGACACAAAGCCCCACCGCGGATGGGAAGCGTGATCCCTACGACTACCCCCGCGATTGGGAAGCCGACGTAGTCCTCTCCGACGGTGGCACTGTCCACTTGCGACCCGTCGTGCCGAGCGACGCTGACGGGCTCGTGGCCCTGCACAGCAGGCTCTCCGACCGCACCCGGTATTTCCGGTATTTCGGTGCTTATCCTCGCATCCCGCCGCGGGATCTGGAGCGGTTTTCCACTGTGGACCACCACGATCGGGTCGCGTTCGTGGCCTTGCTCGGGGACGACGTGGTCGCGGTGGGGCGTTACGAGCGGCTCGATCACGGGCCCTCGGCGGAGGTCGCGTTCGTTGTCGACGACAAGCATCAGGGGCGCGGGCTCGGGTCGATTCTGCTGGAGCATCTCGCCGCCGCGGCGTCGGAGTGCGGGTTGCGGCGGTTTGTCGCCGAGGTGTTGAGCGAGAACGCGGCGATGGTGCGCGTGTTCCGCGACGCGGGCTATCAGGTCAGCCGCGCGATCGAGGAAGGCGTGCTGCATCTCGAGTTCGACATCGATCCGACGGAGGAGTCGCTCGCGGTCGCGCGGTCTAGGGAGCAGGCGGCCGAGGCGCGGAGTGTGCACAATCTGCTTCATCCGAACACGGTGGCGGTGATCGGGGCGTCCGCCGATCCCACCAAGGTCGGGCATGTCGCGTTCGCGAACATGCTCGCGGCCGATTTCGCGGGGGCAGTGTATCCGGTCAATCCGGAGCATCGGTCGGTGCGCGGGGTGCGGGCGTATCCGTCGGTGCTGGACATTCCGGATCCGGTGGATCTGGCGTTGGTGGCGGTTCCGGCGGAGGCCGTCGAGTCCGTGCTGGACGCTTGTTTGGCCAAGGGCGTCAAGACGCTGGTGATCGTGTCCGGCGGGTTTGCGGAGTCGGGGCCGCTGGGGTTGCACGCGGAGTTGCGGCTGGTCGGCGAGGCTCGGGCGCACGGGATGCGCGTGGTCGGGCCGAATGCGCTGGGCGTGTTGAATACCGCGAAGGACGTTCGGCTCAATGCGACCCTTGCGCCGCGGTTGCCGAAGCGGGGGCGGACCGGGTTCTTCTGCCAGTCGGGGGCGTTGGGGACGGCGATTCTTGCCGACGCGGGGTCGCGTGGGCTGGGGTTGTCGACGTTCGTGTCGGCGGGCAACCGGGCGGATGTGTCCGGCAATGACTTGCTGCAGTACTGGGAAACCGATCCGGATACCGACCTGGTGTTGCTGTATCTGGAATCGTTCGGCAACCCGCGCAAGTTCGCGCGGCTGGCGCGCAGGTTGGCGCGGTCGAAGCCGATCGTCGCGGTGAAGTCGGGGCGGCATGCGGTGCGGCCGCAGCTCGCGGCGACGTCGGCGGAGGTCGACGAGGCCAGTGTGCAGGCGTTGTTCGAGCAGGCCGGCGTCGTGCGCGTGGAGTCGTTGGCGCAGCTGTTCGACACGGCGCTCGTGTTCGCGCATCAGCCGTTGCCGGCGGGGCCGCGGATCGGGATTGTCGGGAACTCCAGTGCGATCGGGTTGCTGGCCGCCGACACCGCCCGTGCGGAGGGGTTGCGGCTCGCGTTCGATCCGGTGGACATCGGGCCGCAGGCGGGGCCGGACGAGTTCGCGACGGCGGTGCGGGAGGCGTTGGATTCGCCGGATACCGACGCGTTGATCGCCGTGTTCGCGCCGCCCGTGGCGATTCCTGGGGCCGCGTACGCGCGAGCGTTGCGTGAAGCGGTGTCGGAGGTGAAGCAGTCGAAGCCGATCGTCTCGACGTTCCTCGCCGCGGAAGGCGTGCCGCACGAGTTGGCGGTGCTTTCGGACGACGGGGTGCCGACGCGTGGGTCGATTCCGTCGTATTCGAGTCCGGAGCGTGCGGTGAACGCGTTGGCGCGCGTCGTGCGGTACGCCGCGTGGCGGCAGCGGCCGCAGGGGACGTTGGTGCGGCCCAGCGGTCTGCATGTGGAGCAGGCGCAGGAGATCGTGCGCGAGTTGCTGCCGGAGGACGGCAGTTCGACGCTGCTCTCCGACGACGACGTGGTGCGGTTGCTCAGCTGTTACGGCGTGGACGTGGTGCCGTTCCGGGTGGCGGCTAGCGAAAGCAAGGCAGTGGCCGCGGCGGCGGAGCTGGGATATCCCGTCACGCTGAAGGCCGTCGACGAGCGGTTGCGCGGGCGGCCGGACTTCGCTGGCGTACGGCTTGACCTGATGTCCGAAGAGTCCGTACGTGTCGCGTACCGAGACCTGTGTGCGGTGTCCGGCGACGAAGACGTGTACGTGCAACAGATGGCGCCGAAGGGGTTGTCGTGCGCCATTGGGCTGCAGGACGACCCGTCGTTCGGCACGCTGGTTTCGTTCGGGCTGTCGGGATTGGTCAGCACGCTGCTCGGAGACCGTGCGTACCGGGCGGTGCCGTTGACGGACGTTGACGCGGCGACGCTGATCCGGGAGCCGCGTACGTCGCCCTTGTTGACCGGGTATCGCGGTGACGAGCCTGCGGACCTCGCGGCGTTGCAGGACATGGTGTTGCGCGTCGCGGCGCTCGCGGAGGACAACCCGGAGGTGCGGTCGTTGGCGTTGGACCCGATCCTCGCGTCGCCGGACGGGGCGTTTGTCGCCAACGCGCGGTTGGTGGTCGGCGCACCGCCGACGCGGCCGGATACCGGACCGCGTCGGCTGCGGCACATCACGCCGGTGGACTGACCACCAGTTCGCCGAGACCCAGCAGTTGCTCCGTTGCGCCGCCGCTGGTGAACTCCAGGCGCTTCGCGGCGGCGAAGTAGCGGTGGACGGGGTGCTCGACGTCGATGCCGACGCCGCCGTGCAGGTGCACTGCGGTATGCGCGACGCGGTGTCCGGCTTCGGCGGCCCAGAACTTCGCGGTGGCCACGTCAGCGGCGGCGGGGAGGCCTTCGGAGAGTTTCCAGGCTGCCTGCCACAGCGTCAGCCGTACGGCTTCGACGTCGATGTACGCGTCGGCGAGCCGGTGTCGGACGGCTTGGAAGCTGCCCAGCACCTTGTCGAACTGTTTGCGCTCGCGCGTGTACGCAGCTGTCAGTTCGAGTGCGCGTTCCAACACGCCCAACTGCTGCGCGCAAGCGCCGAGAGTGCCGCGAAGGCGCAGTTGCTCGCCGACGTCACCGAGAGCGACTCCGGGGGTGTCGGACAGCGTCACCAAAGCCGCGTCGGCGTGGTCCGTGGTGGACTGCGCTTCGATCGAGACCCCGACAGCGTCCTTCTCGACGATGTACACGCCGTCGTTGGCTTCGACGAGTAAGGCGTCTGCGAAGGCTGCGAAGGGGACCGCGGTCTGCGCACCGGTGAGGCGTCCGTCTGAAGCGACGAACGAACCGCCCAAAGCGACCGCGAGGACGGCTTTACCGCGCGAAACCGGCAGCAGCCAGCGCTCGGCGAGCAACGGATCGGTGAGCACCGAGCCAGCCTGGACGACGGACGACAGATAGGGGACCGGAGCGACCGCGCGGCCGATCTCGATCAGGACTGAACACTGTTCCAGCAAGCCGAAACCGCCGCCGCCCACCGTCGCGGGCAGGGCCGCGTCGAGGACGCCGGAGCGGGCCAAGGTAGTCCACAGTGGAGCGTCGAAACCGCCGGATCCGTGCGGGCCCAGCGATTCCGCGGTGACCTGGTCGGCGAGAATGCGCCGGGTCAGTGCGGAGAGGTCGGTTTGTGCTTCGGTGAGAGAGAAGTCCACCAGGAGAACTCCTTACTGTGCAGACTGTTAATAACCCGACCACAGCCACGGCCGAATGGCTTTCGTGGCAACGGTTACGTGCCGTGTGGGGGGTCGGCCTACTTTTGGTCGGGTTATTAACGGGTCACGGGCTGGCCGAGGGCGGTGGCGGCGACGATGTCGCGCTGCACCTCGTTGGTGCCGCCGCCGAAAGTGAGGATCAACGCCGAGCGGTGCAGCCGTTCCAGCCGTCCCGCGAGCACCGCGCCGGGGGAGCCGTCGCGCACCACGGCGGCCGCGCCGACCACCTCCATCAGCAGCCGGTACGCCTCGATCGCCATCTCGGTGCCGTACACCTTGGTCGCCGACGCCTCCGCCGGGCCGAGCTCGCTGGCCGCGGCGGCCCAGGCGATTTTCCAGTTCCGCAGCTTCAAATACTCCGCGTAGGCGTGCGCGCGCGCGAGATGCGTCCGAACCCACTCGCGGTCGGTCAGCGACTCCGCGCGCGCCCATTCCACGACGTCGGCCAGCGCTTTCCGCACCGGCGCGGCCGAGGTCAGCGCGACGCGTTCGTGGTTGAGCTGGTTGGTGATCAGGGGCCAGCCCGCGTTCTCCTCGGCGACCCGCGACGTGACCGGCACGCGGATGTCGTCGTAGTAGGTCGCGCTGGTGCCCGGGCCGGCGACGGTGTGCACCTTCGTCCAGGAGAACCCCGGCGCGGAGGTCGGCACGATCAGGATCGACAGGCCCTTGTGCTTGCGCGCCTCCGGATCGGTGCGCGCGGCGAGCCACACGTAGTCGGCGTACTCGATCAGGCTGGTCCACATTTTCTGCCCGTTGACCACGTACTCGTCGCCGTCGCGGGTGGCCCGCGTGCGCAGCGACGCGAGGTCCGTGCCCGCGCCCGGTTCGGAGTAGCCGATCGCGAAATGCAGTTCGCCGGCGGCGATCTTCGGCAGGTAGAACGCCTTCTGGTCCGGCGTGCCGAACCGCATGATCGTGGGGCCGATCGTGTTCACCGTCAGGAAGGGCACCGGCACCCCGGCGACCGCCGCCTCGTCGGTGAAGATCAGCTGGTCGAGCATGCTGCGGTCCTGGCCGCCGTACTCGCGCGGCCAGCCCAGCGCGAGCCACCCGTCCTTGCCGAGCTGCCGCACGATTTCCTTGTACGCCAAGCCGTCGCCGTACTCGCCGCCGGGCGCGGCGAGGCTTTCCCGCCGCGCCGGGGTCATCAGTTCGGCGAAGTACTCCCGCAGCTCAGCGGCCAGTTCCCGCTGCCGCGGCGTGTAGTCGATCCGCACCCGTCACCTCCACCCCGCCGGTCTCGTTGTGGTGTCGTACCGGGCCCCGGCGGTAAGCTAGAACCTGTTCTAGTTGTACCAGGAGTGGCGGACGGGAGGAAGCATGGAGGTCAGTGTCGACCGGTCGCTCTGCGAGGCGAACGCGGTCTGCGTCGGGTTCGCGCCGGAGGTGTTCGATCTCGACGACGACGAGAACCTGGTGATCGGACCGGTTCCGGAGGAAGAAGTAGAACGTGTTTCGCAAGCGGTGACGAACTGCCCGAAGAATGCCCTGTTCACGACCGGTTAATCGGGGCTTGCTCAATACGAGAACAGATTCTAGTCTGTGCTGTGTCAGGCAGGCTTCGACGAGGAGGCTCGCGGGTGGAACCGACCGCAGGGAACACGCACGGCGACCGGGCTGGAGCGGTTCGATGACGCTCGAAGGCAAGGTCGCTGTCGTCACCGGGGCCGGAGCGGGGCTCGGCCGGGCCGAGGCGCTCGCGCTGGCCCGCGAAGGCGCGTCCGTCGTGGTCAACGACATCGGCGAGGCGAAAGATGTCGTCGCCGAGATCGAAAAGCAGGGCGGCAAAGCGCTCGCGGTGGCCGGGGACGTCTCGGCGGCCGAAACCGCGAAGGAACTGCTGTCGGCCGCGGTCGACCACTTCGGCAGCCTCGACATCGTCGTGAACAACGCGGGCGTGCTTCGCGACCGAATGCTGTTCTCGATGTCCGACGAGGACTGGGACAAGGTCATCGCGGTGCACCTGCGCGGGCATTTCCTGCTGTCCCGCAACGCCGCCGCGTACTGGCGCGATCGCTCCAAAATGGAGGGTCAGCCGGTGTACGGCAGGCTCGTGAACACCGCGTCCGAAGCGTTCCTGGTCGGTTCGCCCGGCCAGCCCAACTACTCGGCGGCCAAGGCCGGGATCGCGGCGCTCACCATGTCCGCGGCGCGCGGGCTCGCGAAATACGGCGTGCGCGCCAACACGATCTGCCCGCGCGCCCGCACCGCGATGACCGCGGATGTCTTCGGCGAAGCACCCGAGGACGGGCTCGATCCGTTGTCGGTAGAGCACGTTGCTCCGTTTGTCGCATTCCTCGCCTCGCCGGAGGCGGACGCGATCAACGGCCAGGTCTTCGTCGTGCACGGCGGCATGGTCGCCTTGCTGAAACCGCCGTCGGTGGAGGAGCGGTTCGACACCGCGAACGGCGCCTGGACCGCCGGCGAACTCGCCGAAAAGGTCGGCGGGCACTTCGCCGATCGCGACCCGGAGCGGATGTTCGCCGCGACCGATCTGCTTTCGCTGCCCTGAACCCGGAGGACGCATGACTGAGCACCGGCTGTCCGGCAAGGTCGCCCTCATCACCGGCGCGGCCCGCGGACAGGGCGCCGCCGCCGCGCGAGCGTTCGTCGCGCAGGGCGCGAAGGTGGTGATCGCCGACGTCCTCGACGACGAAGGCAAAGCGCTCGCCGCGGAACTCGGCGAGGCGGCGGTGTTCTGCCATCTCGACGTGAGCGACGAGGACGGCTGGACCGCCGCGGTCGAGACCACGGTGGCCGAGTTCGGGCCGCCGACGGTGCTGGTCAACAACGCCGGGGTGCTGTACTTTTCGGAGCTCGCGAAGACGCCGCTCGCCGAATACGAACGCGTCGTGCGGATCAACCAGATCGGGGCGTTTCTCGGCATGCGCTCGGTCGTTGAACCGATGGCCGGGGCCGGCGGCGGCTCCATCGTCAACGTGTCCTCTGTGGAGGGTCTGGCCGGGATGCCGTTCCTCGTCGCCTACACCGCGACCAAGTTCGCGATCCGCGGGATGACCAAGGTCGCCGCGCTGGAGCTGGGCGCGCGCGGGATCCGGGTCAACTCGGTGCACCCGGGCATGATCGACACGAAGATGGTGTCCGACGCGGCGGGCGCGGACGTGGACGTGTCCTGGGTGGGCAAGAAGGTCGCGCTCGGCCGGGTGGGCCGCGCCGACGAGATCGCGCCGCTGCTGGTGTTCCTCGGCAGCGACGAGAGTTCGTACTGCACCGGCGGCGAGTTCGTCGCCGACGGCGGGGCCACCGCCACGCACGCGCTGAAATTGTGAGCAGGTCGGGTGCTGGTGCGCCTAGGGTGACCGCAGGGGGCTGAAGGGACGGGAGTGAACACCGCTAACCGAAATCGGCGGGCGGGGATGGGCAAGACTCGGGGGTGACTACTGGGAGGTGCGGTGGGCGGAAGCGGCTCGGTCACTCTCCCGGGCACCGCGGCGCTGACCCAGGTCGGCAGGCTCGCCACGCTGTCCTGGGAGGTCCTGCGGGCGATCTTCAAGCGCCCGTTCCAGTTCCGCGAATGGATCCAGCAGTGCTGGTTCTTCGCGAGCGTGACCATTCTTCCGACGGCCCTGGTCGCGATCCCGTTCGGCGCGGTCATCGCGCTGCAGCTCGGATCGCTGACCACGCAGATCGGCGCGCAGTCCTTCACCGGCGCGGCCAGCGCGCTCGCCATCGTGCAGCAGGCGAGCCCGCTGATCACCGCGCTGCTGGTGGCCGGAGCGGGCGGCAGCGCGGTCTGCGCGGACATCGGCGCGCGCAAGATCCGCGAAGAGATCGACGCGATGGAAGTGCTCGGCGTCAACCCGGTGCAGCGCATCGTGGTGCCGAGGGTGCTCGCCGCGATCGTGGTGTCGGTGCTGCTCAACGGCCTGGTCAGCGTGGTCGGCGTGCTCGGCGGCTACTTCTTCAACGTGGTCCTGCAAGGCGGCACGCCCGGCGCGTACCTGGCCAGCTTCAACGCCCTCGCGCAGGTGCCGGACCTCTGGATCAGCGAGATCAAGGCGTTCCTGTACGGCTTCGTCGCGGGCGTGGTCGCCGCGTTCCGCGGGCTGAACCCGGCGGGCGGGCCGAAGGGCGTCGGCGACGCGGTGAACCAGGCGGTGGTGATCACCTTCCTGCTGCTGTTCCTGATCAACGTCGTGCTGACCGCCGTGTACCTCAAAGTCGTGCCCCCGAAGGCGTTGTGACATGACAGCCGAACCGATCGAGCAGACGCGCGCGTCCGACCGGACGCTGGAGATCATCGCGCGCCCCGGCGCGAGCCTCGAAGGACTCGGGAAACAGCTGTCGTTCTACGGCCGGGCGCTCGCCTGGTCGCCGCGCACGATCCGCCGCTACGGCCGCGAAACCACGCGGCTGCTCACCGAGGTCTGCTTCGGCACCGGCGGGCTCGCGGTGATCGGCGGGACGCTCGGCGTGATGATCGGCATGACGCTCTTCACCGGCCTCATCGTGGGCCTGCAGGGGTATTCGGCGCTGAACCAGCTCGGCACCGCCGCGCTCACCGGGTTCATTTCCGCCTACTTCAACACCCGCGAGGTCGCTCCGCTGTCGGCCGGGCTCGCGCTGTCGGCCACCGTCGGCTGCGGGTTCACCGCCCAGCTCGGCGCGATGCGGATCTCCGAGGAGATCGACGCGCTCGAAGTGATGGCCGTGCCGAGCATGCCGTACCTGGTCACCACGCGCGTGCTCGCCGGCGTGACCGCGGTGATCCCGCTGTACGCGGTGGGCCTGCTGTCCTCGTATCTCGCGTCGCGGCAGATCACCATCTGGCTCTACGGCCAGTCCGCGGGCACGTACGACCATTACTTCACGCTGTTCCTCCCGCCGGAGGACGTGCTGTGGTCGTTCGCCAAGGTGATCGTGTTCAGCGTGCTGGTGATCCTTTCCCATTGCTACTACGGCTATACCGCGTCCGGCGGGCCGGCCGGGGTGGGCATCGCGGTGGGCCGCGCGGTGCGCACGTCGATCGTGCTGATCTCGGTGCTGGACTTCTTCCTGAGCCTCGCGATCTGGGGCGCGAACACGACAGTGCGGATATCCGGATGAGCACCCGTCGAGAGTTGCGCAAACGGCTCCAGTACCAGCTGCTGGGGCTGGTGTTCCTGGTCGTGGCGGCGTTGTTCTTCACCACGACGATCGCCGCGTACCGCAAGGTGTTCACGCCGGTCACGATGGTGAAGCTGGAGACCGACCACGTCGGCAGCCAGCTGCGCGTCGGCGGTGACGTGAAGGTGCGCGGCATGCTCGTCGGCGAGATCCGCGACGTGCGGCCGGTCGGCGACCACGCGGAGCTGGAACTGGCGCTGCAGCCGGACAAGACCGACGTGATCCCGTCGAACGTTTCGGCGCGGCTGCTGCCGAAAACCCTGTTCGGCGAACGGTACGTCGCGCTGCAACTGCCCGAGCGGCCGCAGCGGCCGATCAAGGCGGGCGACGTCATCCCGCAGGACCGCAGCAGCACCGCGATCGAACTGGAGCAGGTGCTCAACCACGTCATGCCGCTGTTGCAGGCGGTGCAGCCGGAAAAGCTGTCCAGCACGCTCAACGCCGTGTCCACCGCGCTGGACGGACGGGGCAAGAAGCTCGGCGAGACGCTGACCCAGCTGTCGGACTACCTCGGCAAGCTCAACCCGTCGCTGCCCGACCTCAAGGCGGACATCACCGGGCTGGCCAACGTTTCCGGCATCTACGACAAGGCCGCGCCGGACGCGCTGCAGGCATTGGCGGACCTCACCACGACGACGCAGACCATCGTGGAGAAACAGCGCGGCCTGACCGACCTGTACTCCTCGGTCACCGGCACCGCCACCGACCTGACGCGCTTCCTGGAAGTGAACAAGGACAACATCATCCGCCTCACCACCGCCGTGCAGCCCACGCTCGACGTGCTCGCGAAGTACGCGCCGGAGTACCCGTGCCTGCTCAAGCAGCTGGCCGGGACCGTGCCGAACGCGGAGCTGGCGTTCGGCAAGGGCACCGCGCATCCGGAGGTCAGCCGCGTGACGATCGAGTTCTCGGCGAGCCGCGGCAAGTACCTGCCCGGCGTCGACGAGCCGAAGTACGACGACAAACGCGGGCCGCGCTGCTATCCGCAGGTGCCGAAACCCGGGCGCTGGCCGCAGTATCCGCCGGACGGCGCGGTGAAGGACGGGGCCAGCAAGCCCGCGCCGCCGCACGATCCGGACGGGACGCTGCCCAGCGACTTCACGAACGGCCCGCTGCCCGGCGGGTCCGGGTCGACCGGCGGCGCGCCGAGCATCGTCGGGTCGGCCGACGAGCAGAAGCTGCTCGACCTGCTCGCCTCGCCGACGCTGAACACCGCGCCGGAAAACGTGCCGGGCTGGTCGGCGCTGCTGGTCGGGCCGCTGTACCGCGGGGCGGAGGTGGAGCTGAAATGAGGTCGTTCGTTCCCGCGCTGATCAAGATCGGCATTTTCGCCGTGGTCACCGTGCTGCTCACCGGGATCCTGGCCACCACGATCGCGAACACGAACTTCGGCAACACCGCCTCCTACGTCGCGAAGTTCACCGACGCGTCCGGCCTGCAAGCAGGCGACGACGTGCGGATCTCCGGCGTGAAGGTCGGCCAGGTCGAGACGATCGGGGTCGACCAGGGCGAGCAGAACTACGCCGAGGTGCGGTTCCTCGTCGAATCGGCGTACAAGCTGCCCTCGCTCGCCACCGCGACCATCAAGTACCGCAACCTCGTCGGCCAGCGCTACCTCTCGCTCGGCACCGACGTCAGCGGCGGCGACACGCTGTCTCCGGGCGACACCATCCCGCCGGAGCGCACGAAGCCGGCGCTGAACCTGACCGTGCTGTTCAACGGGTTCAAGCCGCTGTTCAAGGCGCTGGACCCGAAGGAGGTCAACCAGCTTTCCGCGGAGATCGTGCAGGTGTTCCAGGGCGAGGGCGGCACGATCACCAGCCTGCTGTCGCACACCGCGTCGATCACGACGTCGATCGCGGGCAAGGACAAGGTGATCGGGCAGGTCATCGACAACCTCAACCAGGTGCTCAGCACGGTCAACGCGCGCGGCCCGCAGCTGGGCGACCTCGTCGACCAGACGCAGCGGCTGGTGAGCGGGCTGGCGCAGCAGCGCAAGCCGATCGGCGACGCGGTGGGCGCGCTCGGCGACCTCACCAACGCGACCGCGGGGCTGCTCGCCGACGCCCGTCCCGCCGTGCAGCAGGACGTGACCCAGCTCGGGAAGCTGGCGAACAACCTCAACGACGCGCAGCCGCTCGTCGAGCATCTGCTGCAAGTGCTGCCGGGGAACCTGGAGAAGTTCACCCGGACCCTGAGCTACGGCAGCTGGTTCAACTACTACCTGTGCGGGATCGAAGGCACCATCGGCATTTCCTCGCTGGACGTGACGCTGCCGATCGTGCCGATCCCCGGCACCGAACGCGCGCCGAGGTGTGGCCCGTGAAACGACTGAAGGACCGGAACCAGGCGAGCGTCGGCGCGGTGACGCTCGTGCTCATCGTGCTGGTGACCGCTGTGACGTACTTTTCCGACAGCATCCCCATGTTCGGCAGCGGCACCACCTACACCGCGGCGTTCGCCGAGTCCGCCGGGCTCGCGCCGGACAACGAGGTGCAGGTGGCCGGCGTCAAGGTCGGGCAGGTGACGTCGGTGGAGCTGGGGCACAAGCAGGTGCTCGTGAAGTTCCGGGTGAAGGGCGTGCGGGTCGGCGACGCGTCCACGGCGTCCATCGAGATCAAGACGCTGCTGGGGGAGAAGTACCTCGCGCTGGACACGAAGGGCGGCGGCACGCAGGCGCCCGACGCCACGATCCCGGTGCAGCGCACGCGGACGCCGTTCCAGTTGCAGGACGCGTTCAACCAGCTGTCCACGACGGTCGGCGACATCGACACGCAGCAGCTGGCGCAGAGCTTCACCGCGCTGTCGGATTCCCTCAAGGACAGTCCGAAGTATTTGAAGGACACGCTGTCCGGGCTGTCGGCGTTGTCGAAGACGGTGTCCTCGCGCGACGCCGATCTGCACGCGCTGCTGTCCAACACGAGCAAGATCTCGAAGACGCTGTCCGACCGGAACGCGCAGCTGCAGCAGGTGATCAGCGACGGCAACCTCCTGCTCAGCGAACTGCAGCAGCGTCGCGAGCAGATCAGCACGCTGCTCAAGGGCACGCAGGAAATCTCGAAGCAGCTGTCCGGGCTGGTCGCGGACAACCGCACGCAGATCGGGCCGACGCTCGCCGCGCTCGGGAAGGTGACCGACGTGTTGCAGCGCAACCAGGGCAACCTCGACCGGAGCTTGCAGCTGATGGCCCCGTTCGCCCGGGTCGGCGCGAACGCGACCGGCAACGGGCGCTGGTTCGAGGGGTACCTGTGCGGTCTGCTGCCGCCGACGATCACGGCAGGCGGGATCTCGATCAACCCGGAGGGCTGCACGCCGCCGATCTCCGCGCCTGACCAGGGGGTGGGTGGACGATGACTGTCGAAACTCGCGCAGGACGGAGTCTGGTCACCTGGCTTGGCTTCGCTTGTGTGGCAGCGCTTTTGCTCACCGCGGGCATCTACCTGGTGCTGCGCGACACTGGCGGCACCAAAATCTCGGCGTACTTCGGGAAGACCGTCGGCCTGTACGCCGGTTCGTCCGTGCGGGTGCTGGGCGTCGCGGTCGGCGAGGTCACCGCGGTGACGCCGCAAGGTCAAGCGGTGCGCGTGGACATGAAGGTGAACGACGACGTCCCGATCCCGAAGGACGTCGGCGCGGTCGTCGTGTCGCCGAGCCTGGTGAGCGACCGGTACGTCCAGCTGACCCCGGCGTACGACAGCGGTCCGACGCTCGCGAGCGGAACCGTGCTGGCGCGCGACAAAACCGCGACGCCGGTCGAACTGGACGACCTCTACGCGAGCCTCGACAAGCTGTCCACCGCCCTGGGACCCAACGGGGCCAACAAAAACGGCGCGTTCTCCGATCTGCTGGACACGGCCGCGGCCAACCTCAAGGGCAACGGCAAGGACCTGAACTCGACCGTCAGCAGGCTCGCCGAACTGGCCGGCACGCTCGACGATTCGAAGGACGACCTGTTCTCCACGGTGAAGAACCTGAACTCCTTCACCTCCGCACTGTCCCAAAGCGACAGTCAGCTGAACGAGTTCTACCAGCGGCTCGCGGACGTCAGCGGCTTCCTCGCCGACGATTCGCACGACGTCGGGGCCGCGCTCGAATCGCTGTCCACGTCGCTGCAGGACGTGAAACAGTTCGTGGCGGACAACAAGAACGGGCTTTCGTCCAATGTGGCCAAACTGGCGTCGCTGACGAAGGTGCTGGTGGACCAGCGCGCCGCGCTCGCCGAGGTGCTCGACATCGCGCCGACCGGGGCGACGAACTTCATCAACACCTACGACGCGGCGTCCGGCACGATCGCGGTGCGCGACAACCTGAACGAGATCACCAACCCGCCGATCCTCACCGTCTGCCGGCTGATCAGCGCGGGCACGCCGAAGCCGTTGCCGGACACGCTCGGGAACATCTGCAAGAAGCTCGCTCCGGTGCTCGACGGCACGCTCAAGCTGCCGTCCATCCCGCAGGCGCTGAACTCCCTGCAGAACGGCCAGCTGCCGCCGTTGCCGCTGCCGTTGTCGGACGTGCTGACGCAGAAACCTGGAGGCACCAAGTGAAACGCCTCCGGAAACGACTGGCGGGCGTGCTCGCCGGGGTGCTGGTGCTCGCCGGGTGCAGCGACGGCGGGTTCAACGGGCTGTACTCGACGCCGTTGCCCGGCGGCCCGGACGTCGGCGACCATCCGTACCACGTCACCGCGTTGTTCACCGACGTGCTGGACCTGGTGCCGCAGGCGAACGTGAAGGTGAACGACGTCGCGGTCGGCCGGATCGACCGGATCGCGCTCACCCCGGACACCCGGTCCGCGCTCGTGTCGATGACGGTGAACGGCGACGTCCAATTGCCCGCCAACGCGCACGCCGAACTGCGCCAGTCTAGCCTGCTCGGCGAGAAGTTCGTGCAGCTGAGCGCGCCGACCGCGGAGAAACCGGCGGGCAAGCTCGCCGACGGGGCGCAGATCCCGCTCGGGCGCACGAACCGCAACCCGGAGATCGAAGAGGTGCTGGGCGCGTTGTCGTTGCTGCTCAACGGCGGCGGCGTCGACCAGTTGCAGAACATCAGCCACGAACTCAACGACGCGCTGTCGGGCAACGAACCGCAGATGCGCGCGCTGCTGTCCCGGGTGGACGAACTCGCCACCCAGCTCGACGGGCACAAGGGCGAGATCCTGCGCGCGATCGACGGGCTGGACAAGCTGTCCACCACGCTCGTCGGGCAGAAGCAGAATCTCGCCACCGCGCTGGACAAACTCGCGCCCGGGCTGAAGATCGTCGCCGACCAGCGCGATCAGCTGGTGGGGATGCTGAACGCGCTGAACAAGCTGTCCGGCGTCGCGGTGGACACGGTGAACCGCAGCCGCGACCAGCTCGTCGCGAACCTCAAGGCGCTGGAGCCGACGCTGCGCCAGCTCAGCGCGGCGGGCCAGGACCTGCCGAACGCGCTGCGGATCCTGCTGACCTACCCGTTCCCGGACTACGCGGGCAACGTGATCAAGGGCGACTACGCGAACGTCGACGCGCGGATCAACCTCGATCTCGACAAGCTCGTGCAGAACTTCACGAACTCGTCGCAGCCGCCGTTCCAGCTGCCGACGCCCTCGACGTCCGGCGCCGCCCCGCCCGTTGCCGGGCAAGGGATGCCGCAGCTGCCGTTGCCGCTGCCGAACACTCCCGCCACGGGCGGCGCGAAGCCCGGCTACGGCGGGGTGCTGGGCGGATTGCTCGGCGGTCTGGTGGGAGGCGGCTGATGAACACGCGCAAGGTCCGGATCCAGCTGCTGGTGTTCTTCGCGATCGCCGTCGTTTCGGTGGCGTACGCGGGCGGGCATTACGCCGGTCTCGACCGGATTTTCGGCAACCGCGGCTATCACGTGACGCTCCAGCTTCCCGACTCCGGCGGGGTTTTCGTGAACTCCGAGGTCGCGTACCGCGGCGTGACGGTCGGCCGGGTCGGGGCGATGACGCTCACCCCGCACGGCATCGACGTCCGGCTCGACATCGACTCCGGCGGCCCGGACATCCCGTCGGCGCTGCACGCGCAGGTCGCGAACCGGTCGGCGGTGGGCGAGCAGTTCGTGGACCTGCTGCCGGACCGCGAATCCGGGCCGTACCTGGAGGACGGCGCGGTGATCACGCAGGACCGCACGTCGCTGCCCGCGACGCCGGATTCGGTGCTGACGCATCTCGACGGACTGGTCGCGAGCGTCCATCCGGAATCGCTGAAGACCGTGGTGGACGAGACGTACGACGCGTTCGCCGGTTCCGGCCCGCAGCTGCAGAAACTGTTGGACAGCACCAGTTCGCTCACCGCGACGGCTGCCCAGTACGTGCCGGACACGCAGGGGTTGCTGGCGAATTCGCGCACGGTTTTCGCCACGCAGGAGCGGCAGGCGCAGAACATCACGGCGTTCGCGTCCGGGTTGAAGACGATCGCCGGGCAGCTGAAGTCGTCGGATCCGGCGGTGCGCAAGGTGATCGACGAGGCTCCGCAGCTGAGCCGGCAGATCAGCGACGTGCTCGCGACGTCCGGGACCGACCTCGGGGTGCTGTTCGCGAACTCGCTCACCACCGCGCAGGTCACGTCGATGCGGAAGGACGCGATCGAGGAGCTGCTGGTGGCGTATCCGGTGATCTCGGCGTTCTCGCCGTCGACCTCGCCGGACGGCACCGGGCACCTTGGCGTGGTGTTCAACTTCTTCGATCCGCATTCGTGCACGAAGGGGTACGAGGGCACGAAACAGCGTCCGGCCAACGACACGAGCGAAGCGCCGGTCAACATGAACGCTTACTGCGCGGAGCCGCCGGGCAGCCCGACCGAGGTGCGGGGTGCGCAGAACGCGCCGTACGCCGGGAAGCCGCCCGCGATTCCGGCCGCGCCCAAGGCTTCCGCGCCTTCGGACCAGGGTTCGCAGCAGCAGCTGCCGGGTCTGCTGGGCCAGCTGACCGCGCCGTTGAAGGGCGGGCTCGGGGCGTTGCTGGGCGGTTCGTGATGGCTGAGGACACCTTCCGGAACGGACGGGTGCTGACCGCGCTGGCCGTCGTCGCAGTGCTGGCCGCCGCGTGGTTCGGCTGGTCGTGGTGGAGCGCGGCGCAGGACGACAGCCTCGCCCGCGGCCGAGCGCGCGACGCCGTGCTGGCCGCCGCGAGCACGGAACTGGTCACGCTCAACACGATCGACTACCGCACGAGCGCGGTCGACGTGGACCGCTGGATCGCCGCGACGACCGGGCAGTACGGCAAGGACCTCTCCGGCGACCGGCAACTGCAGATCGACCGCGCCAAACGCACCAAAACCGTGTCGACGGCTTCCCTGGTGCAGGCCGCCGTCACCGACCTGAATCCTTCGGCAGGAACCGCCCGGCTGATCGCGGTCCTGAACGTCCGCGTGAGCACCGGCGACGGCGCGCCCTCGGCGAAACAGGCGCGCTTGGCCGTGGACTTCGCGCGAGACGGCGACACGTGGAAAATCGGCGGCATCCAGGCGGTGGGCTCGTGAACCGACGGACGATCGCAGCGGGAGTGACCGCAGTCGCGCTGGCGTGCGCGGTGTGGTTCGGGGTGCAGGCGTCGCTGCTGCAGCCTGAGGACGACGAGGCGATGGTCGATACGGAGGCGACGTCGCAGGTCACCGACCAGGTCAGTGCTGCGGTTAAGGCGCTTTTTTCCTACGACTACGCGAATTTGGACCGTACTGCTCGGGCGGCGGCTGACGTGTTGACTGGTTCGGCGGTGGGGCAGTACCAGAGCCAGTTCACCGCGGCTCGGCAGCGTGCGGCGACTGAGAAGCTCGTCCGGACCACGACGGTGCGGGCGATCGGGGTTCGTTCGTTGCACGGTGATGATGCGAGTTTGCTGCTTTTCCTGGATCAGCAGACGATCTTGCCGGGTGGTGGTGCGCCTCAGTCGTCGGTGGGGCAGTTGTCGGTGACTGCGCATCGGACTGATGGGCGGTGGAAGATCACCGCGCTGGATCCGCTGTAGCGCTGCGGCCGAGCAGCCCGCTCACCTCGCGCGCGAGAGCCACCGATGCCTCGATCTCGACCTTCCGGATGGACACGCTCTCCACGAGAAACCCGAACGGCATCCCGAGCTTGCGGCAGAACGCCGCCAGTTCCCGGGCGTTCGCCAGGCACTGGTCATACGACTCGGCCAGCGTGTCGTCCGCGTGGCGCAGGGAATTCTCCAGCCACCGCGGGACGTGCACGCCGAGCCACTTGAGGAACGCCAGCGTCTTCGCCGAACCGCAGACCGAAAGCGTGAACAGGACCGGTTTCGGGTCGAGGCCCTGCTCTCGGCACGCGTAGAAGTAGTCGGAGACCATGCTCTTGGCCGCGTCGGCGCTGTAGATCACCTGCGAGATGAAGTACGCGCAACCCGCCTGCTGTTTGGCGATCAGCCGCAGGTGCTCGTCGGGCCGTTCGGTGATCGCGACGCCGCCGAGCAGCAGGTCGGGGCGCACTTCCCGGCGCAACGCCTGTGCCTCGGACAGCCGGGTGTGCACCTCCTTGCCCTTCGACGAAGCCCCGACGAAGACCGACAGCACGCGGTCGGCGTCGGCGTTCCGCAGCCAGTCCCGCAGTTCGCCCTCGGGGTACTTGCCGACGCAGCGGTAGATGACCGCCGGACGGTCCCACTCGCTGAGATAGTCCGCGTGGTAGCGCACCGGGTCGAGGGTCGGCAGGTAGGGAAACGGCCGCTCCTCGGGGTTGCGGTCGCTCTCGTCGTCGATGTCGTACAGAGCGAGGCCGTCGACGTCGAGGTCGCTCAGCCGCGCGAGGGTGGCGGCGGTGATCTCCCGGATCCGCTCCGGGGTGGTGCTGAGGCGGGGCGGCGTGATGCCGAACAGCAGGACGCCGCGATCGGGGTGGGTCAGCTGTGTCCGGAGAGTGTGGTCCGCCATGGTTCGAAAACTAGCAGCGCACCTCAGCCGGCGAAGGGACCGCCTGGTCCGAACACCTGCTTGGCGAACCGTTCGCCCACGAACCGGTGCGTCGCCGCGTCGGGATGCAGCGCGTCCGGCAGCGGGTGTGCGGCGAAATCCGCTTCCCCGTACAGCGAGAGTCCGTCCACGTAGGACAGTGCCGGATCCTCCCGGTCGCGGACGACCCGCGCGAGCTCCTCCCGGATCACCTTTAGCGTCAGCTTTCCCTCCGCGACGGAGGCGGGATCGCCGGTGGCCTTGAACCGGAGCGTTCCGGTGCTGAAATCCGGCGCTCCCGGACCCGGCGTGTCCTCGTGGATCGGGCACAGCAGCGCGGAAACCACCACCAGCGGAACGTCCGGATGGCCCTCCCGGATCGTGTCCAAGAATCCGTGCACCGCCGGGCCGAAGGCACGCAATCGCATCAGGTCCGCGTTCACGATGTTGATTCCCAGCTTCACGCTGATCAGATCGGCGGGTGTGTCGCGAAGAGCCCGAGCGGTGAACGGGTCCAGCAGCGCGCTCCCGCTGAAGCCCAGGTTGATCAGATCGACCCCGGCGGCAGCGGCGGCCAGCGCGGGCCACGTCTGCGACGGGCCTGCCGCGCCGGTGCCGTGGCTGACCGAGCTGCCGTGGTGCAGCCAGACGCGCCGGGCGGGCGGCAGCGGAGTGATCGGGGCGGTGGTGCGCAGCGCGACCAGCCGGGTGGTTTCGTTGTGCGGCAACCAGATCTCGACGTCCTTCACGCCCGAAGGCAGGTCGGAGAACCGGACCGTGCCGGGCGGGCCGGGGCGGGTTTCGCCCTCGCCGGTCATCATGTCGAGGATCAGTTCGTCGCCGCCGGAGACGGTCGCGGAACCTGCCGGGCGCCCGTTCAGCACCAGGTCGTAGAGGCCGTCCGGCAACGGCGGCACGCCCACGTAGCCGACCTTCGTGCGGTGGGTGTCCAGTTCGATCGCGGTCGACTCGGTGCGGAACGCCAGGCGCACGCCGGACGGCTGGGTCTCCGCCATCGCGAGCCTGCTGTCGGTGTTCTGCGCCCGCGCCCGTGCGGTCAGCCGGTGCGGCAGCGAGCCCTGCGGCGTGCGTTCCAGCTCGAGTGCACCGCGCACGAACTCTTCGCCGATCTCGGTGGTGATCCACTGCATGCCGCCGAGTCTGCCGTCCGCGGCCCCTCGCCGCCAACGGGATATCAGCCGTCCCAGACCCCGGGGCCCGCGCGCAGCACCGCGACCGGGGCGGCCCCGGCGGACGGCCACAGGTCCAGCACGTACCGGAAATGCTCGCCGAACTCGTGGTCGTGCCATTCCGCGTCCGGCGGGCCGCTCTCCACATAGGACACTCGGACCCGGTACCGCCCGGGCGGTACTGCGATCCGGTGTTCCTGGCGGGCGTAGTCGGCGGGTCCGGCGAGCGTCGCCACGCCGCCGGGGACGTCGAGATCGGCTTCCACCACGTGGGACGCGTCCGGCAGCACCGGCGGCATCGCTGTGCTCACCGACACATCGACCTCGACCCAGTCGGAGCGCGCGGTCGCCACGGAGAGCGACGACGGCTCTACCGCGACGCGGTGCGCCGACACCGCCTCGTCGGTCCACCCGCCGTCGCCGGGACGCCAGGCGTCCTTGTCCCGCAAGGAGAACTGCCGCTGTTCGGCATGCACCAGGTACCGCACGGGCCCCACGCTAGCCCACGAGAGCCGGGGGTCACCCGAACTGGCTTGCGCTCGCGGTTTAGCGTGGTGGTATGACCACAGCTCCTGTCGATGTCGACACTGCCCGTCGCGACTACACCGCGCTGGTCGAGCGCGGACTGTCCCTGGACATCACCCGCGGCAAGCCGTCGCCCCGGCAGCTCGACCTCTCCGCGGATCTCCTGACGCTGCCGAACGGCCAGTACAAGGCCGAGGACGGCACCGACACCCGCAACTACGGCGGGCTCAAGGGGCTGCCGGAGCTGCGCCGCATCTTCGCCGGCGCGCTGCAGGTGCCGGTCGAGCAGCTGTTCGCCGCGGGCAACTCGAGCCTGGAGCTGATGCACGACACGATCGCGCAGGCGATGCTCAGCACCCTGCCGGGCGCGCCGCGCCGCTGGGCCGACGAGCCCCGGATCGCGATGCTGTGCCCGGTGCCCGGCTACGACCGGCACTTCGCGCTCGCCGAGCGGTTCGGCATCGAACTGGTCCCGGTGCCGATGACCGAGACCGGCCCGGACATGGACGTCGTCGAGCGGCTGGTCGCCGAGGACGCCGCGGTCAAGGGCATCTGGTGCGTGCCGAAGTACTCCAACCCGACCGGCGTCACCTTCAGTGCCGAGGTCGCGGGCCGGCTCGCCGCGATGCCCACCGCCGCGCCGGACTTCCGGATCGTCTGGGACAACGCTTACGCGGTGCACCACCTCACCGAGGACGAGCCGGAGCTGGCCGACATCCTCGCGCTCTGCGCCGAGGCCGGGAACCCGGACCGCGCGTTCGTGTTCGGCTCCACCTCGAAGATCACCTTCGCCGGGGCCGGCGTCGGCTTCTTCGGCGCGTCCGAGGCGAACCTCGCCTGGTGGCAGAGCGTGCTGAGCAAGCGCACCATCGGCCCGGACAAGGTCAACCAGCTGCGCCACGCGCTGTTCCTCAAGGACGCCGACGGCGTCCGCGCGCTGATGCGCAAGCACGCCGAGCTGATCGCGCCGAAGTTCGCCGCCGTGGAGCGCATCCTCACCGAGGAGCTGAGCGACCTGGCGACCTGGACCAAGCCGACCGGCGGGTACTTCGTCTCGCTGACCGTGCCCGAGGGCACCGCGAAGGAGGTCGTGCGGCTGGCCAAGGAGGCGGGCGTCGCGCTGACCCCGGCCGGGGCCACCCACCCGCACGGCGACGACCCGGCCGACGCGGTCATCCGCATCGCGCCGACCTTCCCCGAGCTGGCCGAGGTGGAGGAGGCCGTTCGCGCCCTCGCCGTCTGCGTGCGGCTCGCGGTCGCGCAGCGCGCCTGATCTTCGCTGGTCGCAAGCCGCGCGCGAAATGCGTCTTCAGGTCTGAGGGAATCTGATTCCCCTGCCAGGGACTTGGCCCGGGCGGTCCCGGCATGCTGACCGTCCACAAAGGACGCAATCAGGCGGCGAAATGACCGGTTTCCTACCCGAGTGACCGTTTCTGCTTGTCTGTGCGGGCCTCCCTGAGGGAATCAGATTCCCTCAGGGAGGCCCTCACGGACGGCAAAACCTCGCCCCAGCGGCTCGCGGTCGCGCAGCGCGCCTGAGCTTCGCTGGTTCCGTGCCGCCGCCACCCGCTACGGTGGCGGCGGCACGGTCGTTTCCAGGGGGGCACGATGCGGGTTTTGATCGCAGGCGGCGGAGTCGCGGGCACGGTCACGGCGATGGCGCTGCAGCGCGCCGGGCACGAGCCGGTCGTCTACGAGGCGCATCCCAGCGGGGGAGCGGACGCGGGCGCGTTCCTCGTCGTCATGCACAACGGCATGAACGCGTTGCGCGCGATCGACGCCGACACCCCGGTGATCGAGGCGTCCTTCCCCTCCACCGGCATGGAACTCGTCGGCCCGGACGGGACCACGCTCGGCGCGCACGAGTTCGACCGCGAACTCGACGGCCCGCGCACCCTCACCCGCGCCGCGCTTTACCGTGCGCTGCAACAGGAAGCGGAACGCCGCGGCGTCGAAATCATCCACGGCAAGCGCTTGGTTTCCGCGACCGACGGCGTCACCGCGACATTTCAGGACGGCACCACCGCGTCCGGCGATGTGCTCGTCGGCGCGGACGGCCTGCATTCCGTCGTCCGCACGCTCATCGATCCGCAGGCCGAGCCGCCGCGCTTCACCGGCCTCACCGTGGTCTACGGCTACACCCGCGCTGAAGGACTTCCTGCCGCGCAGGGCAGCTACCGGATGTTCCGCGGCAGCCGCGCCGCGTTCGGCTACACCACCGACCCCGACGGCGCGACGTTCTGGTTCGCTCGCGTCCCCGACTCCGAACGCTCGCGCGCCGAGATCGCCGCCGTCACCCCGGAAGGCTGGCGTGAGTTCACCCACGCCGCGTTCGCGGACGACCCGCTGCCGTGCGCCGCGATCGTGGCCGCGACCGGCGACGACGTGCACGGCGGCCATTCCTACGACCTGCCGACCACCCGCGTCTGGTCGACGCCGTCGATGGTGCTGGCCGGCGACGCCGCACACGCGGCGTCCCCCGCAGCGGGACAGGGTGCGTCGATGGCGCTGGAAGACGCCGTGGTGCTCGGCCAGTGCCTGCGCGATCTGCCGGACGCGCCCGCGGCGTTCGCGGCCTACGACCGGCTGCGCCGCGCCCGGGTCGAGAAGCTCGTGGCGGCCAGCGCGGGCCAGGACGTCGGCGAGGAACGAGGCTGGGCATATCGGCATCATCTGGACTGGACCGCGCGAATCACAGCGTGAGCGGCCCGCCGACGATACGATCCGCGCATGACTCAAGCCGCGCCACCGCAGCAGTTCCCGATCCTGCTGTCGACCATGAACGATCTGCCCGGGTACCGCGTCGTCCGCGTGTTCGGCGAGGTCTTCGGGCTCACCGTCCGCAGCCGCAACATGTTCTCCAACATCGGTTCCGGGTTCAAGGCGATGGGAGGCGGCGAGCTCAAGGGCCTCACCAAGCTGCTGTCCGACTCGCGCCACGAAGCTCTTTTCCGGCTGTGCCAGGAGGCCATGCAGCATGGGGCCAACGCCGTGCTCGCGCTGCGCTTCGACTGCAACGAAATCGCAGGCACGGCCAGTGAGATCGCCGCCTACGGCACCGCGGTGTACGTGGTCCCGGACGGCACTCAGCAGCAACAGCCGCCGCAGCAACAGCAGCAGGCCGCCCCGCAGCAGCAGTACGCGCAGGCGCCGCAGCAGCAGTACCAGGCTCAGCCGCCGCAGGCCTGACTCCCGCAGCCTGGGCGACAGACGGAAAACGGGCCCGCGCCGGCGATCGGCGCGGGCCCGTTTTCGCGGGGCCGGGTCACTTCCGGTACAGCGCCTCGATGTCGGAGGCGTAGTTCTTGTTCACCACGTTCCGCTTCAGCTTCAGGCTCGGCGTGATCTCGCCGCCGGCTTCGGTGAAGTCGTTCGCCAGCACGGTGAACTTCTTGATCGACTCCGCGTGCGACACCTGCTTGTTCGCCTCGTCGACCGCCGCCTGGATCTCCGCGCGCAGGTCCGCGTCCTCGGCCAGTTCCGACACCGTCGCCGCTTCCGGCTTGCCGTGCTGGGACTTCCAGGCCGGGAAGTACTCCTCGTCGATCGTCACCAGCGCGGCGATGAACGGCCGCTGGTCGCCGACCACCATCACCTGGCTCACCAGCGGCGAGGCCTTGATGGTGTCCTCGAGACCGGACGGGGCGACGTTCTTGCCGCCCGCCGTCACGATGATCTCCTTCTTGCGGCCGGTGATCTTGAGGAAGCCTTCCGCGTCCAGTTCGCCGAGGTCGCCGGTGTGGAACCAGCCGTCGGTGAGGGCTTCCGCGCTCGCCTCCGGGTTGTTGTAGTACCGGCCGAACACGACGTCGCCCTTGAGCAGGACCTCGCCGTCCTCCGCGATGCGCACCGAGGTGCCCGCGACCGGACGGCCGACGGTGCCGACGCGGAACGCCGCGCTGGTGTTCACGTTCGCCGCGGCGGACGTTTCGGTGAGGCCGTAGCCCTCGAACACCGGCACGCCGATGCCGCGGAAGAAGTGCGCCAGCCGCGCGCCCAGCGGGGCCCCGCCGGACACCGCGGCGATGCAGCGGCCGCCCAACGCGGCGCGGAGCTTGCCGTACACCAGCTTGTCGAACACCAGGTGCTTCGCGCGCAGACCCAGTCCGGCGCCGCCCTTTTCCTGCGCCTCGCTGTACGCAACCGCGGTGGCCTCGGCGGCGTCGAAGATCTTGCCCTTGCCGTCGGCGTGCGCCTTCTGCTTGGCGGTGTTGTAGACCTTCTCGAACACGCGCGGCACGGCGACCACGAACGTCGGCCGGAACGTGCCGAGGTCCGGGACCAGGTTCTTCACGTCCGGCGTGTGGCCCAGGGTGACCCGGGCGGTGAGCGCGGTGATGGCGATCGCGCGGGCGAGGATGTGCGCGAGAGGCAGGAAGCACAGCAGCGAGTTGCCCTGCTCCATCAGCTCCGGGAAGGCCTCGATGTCCGCGCGGATCTCGGCGAGCAGGTTCCGGTGGGTCAGCTCGACGCCCTTGGGCCGCCCGGTGGTGCCCGAGGTGTAGACGATGGTGGCCGTCTCGTTCGCGGTCACGCCGCGGCGGCGGGTGTGCAGGTCCTCGTCGGAGACCTCGGCGCCCAGCGCGGTCAGCTCGTCGACCGCGGGGGAGCCGCCCTCGATCTGCCAGATGTTCTCGAGCGCGCTGAGCCGCCCGCTGATCTCGTCGACCGCCTTGCGGTGCGCGCCGGTCTCCACGACGACGGCCTTGGCCGCCGAGTCGGAAAGGATCCAGTACACCTGTTCGGGCGACGAGGTCTCGTAGATCGGCACCGTGACCGCGCCCGCGGCCCAGATCGCGAAGTCGACCAGAGTCCACTCGTAGCGGGTCTTGGACATCAGCGCGACGCGGTCGCCGTGCCCGACGCCCGCCGCGATCAGGCCCTTGGCCACGGCCGCGACCTGGTCGGCGAAGTCCTTCGCGGTGACGTCCAGCCAGGTGCCCTCGACCTGCCTCCGGAAGCTGACCACGTCGGAGAACCGCTCCGCGTTCGCCCAGACGACATCGGCCAGGTTCTCGTCGTCGGTCACCGGCTTCCCGGCGGGGGCGCTGTATTCGCGCACGTGGACCTCCGTGTTCGACGCGTGCGGTTACCCGCCAGTCAACTTAGCGTGCCGTAGACCTTAAGACCATGCTGGCACGGGGCGCGCGGCGAGGTCGTGACATCGTGTCCGGGTGCACGAACCGCCAGCTCTCGATCTTGTCGACGAGACCTTCCTCGTCGTGCCCCCGTCGACCGTCGCGGCCGCCTTCGCCGACCCGCGTTCGTGGCGGCGCTACTGGCCCGACCTGGAGTTGCAGGTCTACACCGACCGGGGGGACAAGGGTCTGCGCTGGACCGTCACGGGCGCCTTGATCGGTACCATGGAGGTCTGGCTGGAACCTGTTCTCGACGGCACGGTGCTGCACTACTTCCTCCGGGCCACGCCTGCCGGTCCCGGCGGCGTCCCGCGCGAGCTGAGCCCGCGCGAACTGCGCCGCGAATTCGACCGGCGGGCGCGCGCGGCGAAGGACGTGGCGCTGGGATTGAAGGAGATCCTCGAGGACGGGCGCGAGCCGGGGATTCCGCCCCGGCCCGTCGAGTAGGAGGCTCTTGTGCGGGTTCACGTCGTTTCGGACGTGCACGGCAACGCCGACGCGCTGAAGCGGGCGGGGGACGGGGCGGACGCGCTGGTCGTGCTGGGCGACCTGCTCGACTTCGTCGACTACCACGACCACGACAAAGGCATCATGGGCGTGCTGTTCGGCGCGGAGAAGGTCGGCGAGTTCGCCCGCCTGCGCCGCGAAGGCACCCGGGACGAGACGGTCGCCTATTCGCGCACGCTGTGGGCCACTCTCGACGACCCGGCCGCCGCGGTCGACGAAGCGGTCCGCGAGCAGTACTCCACGTTGTTCGCGTCGATGACCGCGCCGACGTACGCGATCCCCGGCAATGTCGACGCGCCTTCGGCGTGGCCGGAGTTCGCCGGCGAGGGCGTCCACCTGGTCGACGGCGAGGTCGTCAGCATCGGCGGGCTGCGGTTCGGCTTCGCGGGCGGCGCGGTGCTGCCGGACGGCGTGCTCCCGCGTCCGCGCAAGGGCGCGGCGTGGCGGCCGTACCTGCGGGCGCGCGAGGAGTTCGACGCGGCGGTTTCGCTGCTGGACGAGGTCGACGTGCTGTGCACGCACATCCCTCCCGCGGTGCCCGAACTGACCTACGACGTGGTCGCGCGCCGCGCCGAACTCGGTTCGAAGGCGCTGCTGGACCTGATCCGGCGGCAGCGTCCGCGCTGGTCGGTGTTCGGGCACGTGCACCAGCCGCTGGCCGTGCGGCGCCGGGTCGGGCACACCGAGTGCCGTAACGTGGGTCACTTCAAGGAGACCGGGCAGCCCTACGTGCTGCGCTGGTGACGGTGCGGTCCGGCTACGCTTCGTCCCATGGCCGAGCAGTCCACGCAGTCCATCGAGGTCGACGCCGAGCCCGCGCGGGTCATGTCGGTGATCTCCGATTTCCCCGCGTACCCGGAGTGGGCCAAGGCGGTCCGCGAGACCGAGGTGCTCGCGACCGACGACGCGGGCCGGGCGAAACAGGTGAAGCTCACCCTCGACGCCGGGCCGATCAAGGACGTGTACACGCTCGAATACGACTGGGACGATTCCGGTCTCGGCGTCAGCTGGCACCTGGTCAAGGGCCAGATGCAGAAGGCGCAGAACGGCCGGTACGCGCTCGAGCCGCTCGGCGGCGGGCGCACCCGCGTCACCTACACGCTGTCGGTCGAGCTGGCGCTGCCGATGATCGGGCTGCTGCGGCGCAAGGCGGAGAAGATGGTCATGGACACCGCGCTCAAGGAGCTCAAGCGCAGGGCTGAGGGCTAGATGCGCATCCTGCTGTTCACCGGCAAGGGGGGTGTCGGGAAGACGACGCTCGCCGCGGCTACCGCTGCCGCGCTCGCCGGCCGCGGCAGGAAGACGCTGGTCGTGTCCACCGACCCGGCGCATTCGCTCGGCGACGCGTTCGGCACGCCGCTCGGCGCCGAACCCTCCGAAGTGGACCTCCGCCGCGACGGCACCCCGGCCGGTCTCTGGGCGGCGCAGGTCGACTCGCGCGCGTTGGCCGACCGCACCTGGCACGAGCTGCGCGGCGAACTGCGGAAAGTGCTGGCCGGAGCCGGTCTGGACGTCCTGGACGCGGAAGAGCTGACCGTGCTGCCCGGCGTCGACGAACTGCTCGCGCTGAGCGAGGTGCGGCGGCTGGCTTCGCAGGGGCCGTGGGACACCGTGGTGGTCGACTGCGGTCCGACCGCTGAGACGCTGCGCTTGCTTTCGCTGCCGGAAGCCGTATCGGGTTACTTGGGCCGGGTGTTCGGCAACCGGCGCGTCGCGGCTTCGGTGCGTCGGCTCGGCGCGCATCTCGACGCGCTGCGCGAACTGCTTACCGACCCGCGCGTGACCACAGTGCGGCTGGTGCTGACGCCGGAACGAGTGGTGGTCGCCGAGGCGCGGCGCACGCTGACGTCGCTGGCGCTGCGCGGCATCGCGGTCGACGGCCTGATCGCCAACCGGCTCATGCCCGCGCCCGGATTCTGGCGCGGATCGGCGGCGAAATGGCTGCGCACCCGGCGGGACCAGCAGGACGCGGTGCTCGCGGAACTGGCCGAGGCCGGATTCGGCCCCGGCGAGCTGGCCCGCGTAGAGCACCGGGCGAGCGAACCGGTGGGCGCCGAGGCGCTCGCCGAACTGGCCCGCGAACTGTACGGCACCCGGGATCCGTTGTCCGGCAACGGAAAACCGGTCACGCCGCTGCTGTCGGTGGCCGCCGACGGGGACGGTTTCCGGCTGCGGGTCGCGCTCCCGCTGAACCGGGATTCGGCGGTCGACCTCGCGCGCGTCGACGACGACCTGGCGATCACCGTGGACGGGTTCCGCCGTCTGGTCGCCCTGCCCGAGACGCTGCGCCCGTGCCGGATCACCGGCGCGGAATCCGACGCCGACGGCCTGGTGGTCAGCCTGGCCGGGAACCGGGGAGCCGGATGAGCGAAGAACACGGCGACGACCAGGCGGCGGGGTCTTTTTCGGACGGCCTGAAGCTGGCCGAGGAGATCCGGCTGCTGGTCGAGATGGTGATCGAACGGGCCGCGCCGTGGCTGGAAGGCGTCATGGCCGCCGGGCACGGCTCGCCGGAGGAACCGGGCGCGCCGGGCGGGTCCGGTGTGGAGGACAGCACTTCGGGATGCGGGTGGTGCCCGCTGTGTGCGATCGTCGCCGTCGTGCGCGGCGAGCGGCCGGAGTTCGTGGCGAGGGTCCTCGAACAGGCCGCCCAGCTCGTCGCGCTGCTGCGGGCGGTGCTCGCGGACCGGTGGGAGCCGGAGGAGGGCGTGCACATGCCCGGGTTCCGGCCTGTCGCGCATCCGCCCGCGACCGCGGCGTCCTCTTCGGAGGCGGCGTCGCGGGTCCAGCACATCGCCGTCCGCAAGCGCGCGGACTGGCAGCCGGAGCGGGAGAACTGATTGCTGACCGTAGGGGTGGACGTCGGCGGCACCAGCGTGCGCGCCGGCGTCGTGGACGAGCGCGGGTCGCTGCTCGACACGGCGCGCGTCGGGACGCCGAGCGAGGAGAACGCGCTCGAAGACGCCATCGCCGGGGTCGTCGAAGACCTGCGCAACCGGCACGACGTCGCCGCGGTCGGCCTGGCCGTGGCCGGTTTCGTGACCCGCGACCGGCGCTCGGTGATGTTCGCGCCGCATCTCGCGTGGCGCAACGCCCCGGTGGCGGACCGGATCGCGAAGCGCGTCGGCCTCTCGGTGACGCTGGAGCACGACGTCAATTCGGCGGTCGTCGCCGAACACCGCTTCGGCGCCGCCCGCGGTGCGGGTGTCGCGGCCCTGGTCGCGCTGGGCACCGGAATCGGCGCGGGTTTGCTGCTGGACGGCGAGATCTACCGAGGCGCCCACGGGGTCGCGCCGGAACTCGGCCACCTCACGGTGGTGCGCAACGGCCGCGCGTGCCCGTGCGGCAAGTACGGCTGCTGGGAGCGCTATTGCAGCGGCACCGCGCTGGCCGCGACCGCCGTCGAACTGCTCGCCCGGTACCCCGGCCGGTCCACTGTGCTGTCCCGGGAAATCGCCGGCGACCCCGGTTCGGTCACCGGCCGCCGAGTAGCCCGCGCGGCCCGCGACGGCGACCCGATCGCCTTGCGCGCCATGGCGGAACTGGCGAAATGGCTGGGCGAGGGACTGGCCCTGGTGGCGGACGTCTTCGACCCGGAGATCATCGTGATCGGCGGCGGAGTGTCGGAGTCCGCGCCGCTGTTCCTGGACGAGGCCCGGGAGCACTACTCCGGAGCGATCACGGGTGCGCGGCATCGTCCGCTGGCCCGGATCCGGACCGCGCACCTGGGCGACGACACGGCGATCGTCGGGGCGGCGGCGTTGGCGATGGACACGTTGTGAGTGCGTACGCCGGTTAGAACCGGCCTAGACGCGCACGAGGTTCCGCAGGGCGAGGGGTCTCGTGCGGTTCTCACCGGGATTAACACGCACGACGTTCTGTGGAAGGCTGGGCCGGGTGACGCCGATGACCGCCAACCGCTTCGTGCGGTGCTCCTGCGGCAGGCAGCACTGGGGCGCGTTCGGCGCGGCCGGCTTGTTGTTGTGCGATCCCAGCCGCGGGGTGCTGTTGCAGCAGCGCGCGTCGTGGGTGCACAACGGCGGCACGTGGGCCCTGCCCGGCGGCGCGCTCGAAGTCGGCGAGACCGTGCACGAGGCCGCTGCCCGCGAGGCGTGGGAAGAGGCCGCCATCCCCGCGTCCGCGTTCCGCGCGATGTCTGCCTCGGTGCTGGACCACGGCGAATGGCAGTACACGACGGTCCTCGGCCTGGCCGACAGCGCGCTGCAAGCCCAGGTCGCGAACGAGGAAAGCGCCGAGATGCGCTGGGTCCCGCCGGACGAGGTGGCTGCCCTGGACCTCCACCGAGATTTCGCCGCCGCCTGGCCGGTGCTGCGCGAGCAGCTGGGCCGCGAACTGGTCCTGGTGGTCGACGCGGCGAACGTGATGGGCTCCCGCCCCGACGGCTGGTGGCGCGACCGCCACGCCGCCGCGGAACGACTGCGCGACCAGCTGACCGGTCCGGCCGAACAAGGTCTGCGCGACGCCGTGACCGGAATCGGCGCGGGCCCGGCGTGGTCCTGGTGGCCCCGGGTGGTGCTGGTGGTGGAGGGCAAGGCCAGGGGAGTCGAGCCGATCCCCGGAGTCGAGGTCGTCGCGGCGGAGACGGACGGCGATTCGAAGATCGTCGAGGTGACCGCCGCCGCCCGCCAACGCCCGGACGACCACGTCGTGGTGGTGACGGCCGACCGCGAACTGCGCGGCCGGGTTGGTGCTCTTGGCGCGTTGGTGCTCGGACCGGGGACGCTGCTGCGGGAACTGGGCGGCTGAGCGGGGCTCGCTTGGCCGCGGCTGTTGTTCGGTGTGGCTTCGGGGATCACCTCCGTGGTGGTGGTTGGTCGAGAGCGGTCTGGCCGGGCCGGGAATCTTGTTGCTGAGCGGATGTCGCACGGATGCAGTTGCTGTCCGGTGAGGCTGCTGGGGTTGCCTCCGTGGTGGTGAGTGGTGTGGCCGGGCTGGGAGTCTTGTTGCTGGGGCTGAGCGGGTGTCGTGTGGATGCGGCTGCTGTCCGGTGGGGCGGTGGGGGGTTGCCTCCGTGGTGGTGAGTGGTGTGGCCGGGCTGGGAGTCTTGTTGCTGGGGCTGAGCGGATGTCGTGTGGATGCGGCTGCTGTCCGGTGAGGCGGCGGGGATTGTCTCCGTGGTGGTGAGTGGCGTGGCCGGTCGGGAATCCCGAGGCGGAAGCGGCGGTTGAGCGAACGCCGCACGCCCTCGTCCATAGCCCGGCAATGCTCCGCGTGATCCCGCCCGTCGCAGCCGATCGTGAATCGCGCGGCAAAGAAGCTCTCGCGAGGCATCGAGCAGCTAGCCAAGAGCGGTTACCGTCCGGCTCGTGTCGTGGTGGCGGCGACAAATCGCGAGCAGCCAAGCCAGCCATCCGCCCCGCAAGCGCTAGCCGTCACACGGTCTTCACCGAGCCCGCGTCCACCAGGTGGTCCGTCCCGGTGATGCTCGCAGCGAGCGGCGACGCCAGGTACGCGATCAACGTAGCCACCTCATCCGGTTCGATCAGCCGTCCGGTCAGCATTCCGGCACCGGCGGGCAGTGCGGCCAGCAGATCCTCGTGCGCCAACCCCATCGACGAAGCCAGTTCGGCACCGTAACTGTCCGGGCCCTCCCACAGCGCGGTGCGCACCGGCCCGGGCGAGACCGTGTTGACTCGCACGCCCTGGGGGCCGAACTCCTCCGCCAGTGCCTTCCCGAAAGCGGTCAGCGCGGCTTTCGCGGTGGTGTAAGCGATCGGGCCCGAATGCGGAATCCGCGCGCCGTTCGAGGACACCGTGACGATCGCGCCCCGGCGTTCGATCAGGTGGGGCAGTGCGGCACGGGAAGCCCGGACAGCGGCGAGGAAATTCAGTTCCAGCAGGTCCGTCCACTGCTGGTCCGCGATCGACAGGAAACCACCGGCCTGTCCGCTGGCGCTGTCGCCGCCGCCGACGTTGTTCACCAGGACGTCCAAGCCGCCGAGTTCCGCGACGGCTTGGTCGATCAACCGTCCGGGACCGTCCGGGGTGGAGAGGTCCACGGAGATCGGCACCGCGCCGGTTTCCTTCAGTTCCGGCGTGATCGTCCGGGCCGCGGCCACCACGCGCATTCCTTCGCCGAGCAGCGCGGAAACCGTGGCCAGGCCGATTCCCCGGCTCGCTCCGGTGACTACTGCGGTCTTGTCGGTCAGCTGCAGGTCCATCGCAAAACCCCCAAAAAGTCGTGTCAAAGGCGATGCAGCTAAGCTAGCAGTTGCAACACCAGTGTCGCAACTATGAACCGAGTGGCAACCATGGCGTAAACTGGGCAGCATGGAGAAACGGGCCCTGCGCGCGGACTCGGAACGGACGGCCCAGGCGATCCTCGAGGCGGCCGAACGGGTGCTCAGCGACAACCCGGCGGCGACCATGGAGCAGATCGCCGAGGCCGCGGGCGTCTCGCGGACCACGGTGCACCGCCGGTTCGCCAGCCGGGAGGCGCTGGTCGACGCGATGACCCTGTGGGCGACGCAGCAGTTCCACAACGCGCTCGCCAGCGTCCGGCCCGACGTCACGCCGCCGCTGGTCGCGCTTTACCAGGTCACTGCGAAGGTGCTGAGCGTCAAGCTCCGGTGGGGCTTCGCGATGAACGCGCACCCGGCCGAAGAAGGCGTCCTGACCCCGGACGTGCTCGCCCAATGCGACGTTTTCTTCCGCCGGCTGGAGGAAAGCGGTGCGCTGCGGCCTGGCGTCGACCTGGTCTGGGCGCGCCGCGTCTACTGCGCGCTCATCCACGAAGCTGCGCAGGACCAAGACTCCGCTGACCCGGACGCGCTGGCCACCCGCGTCGTCGACACCGTGCTCGGCGGGTTCGGCAAACCCGGCGTCACGATCAGCTAGGGGAGCCCGTCCCCGGCGAGCTCGGCGACGATCTTCGCGATCCGCCGTTCCCGGGTTTCGGCGCGCTTGGCCGAGGTGACCGCTTCAGTCCGTTCCCGTTGGGCGGTAAAGGAAAGCTTGTCGAACGCGGCCCGCGCACCGGGCCGTGCCGCCAGCGCCGAAGCCAGCTCGTCCGGCAGTTAGACGGTCCGCTCGGCGAGGTCGGCTTCGAGCGTGACCTCGACCGTCTCCCCGGCGGCGACCCCGGCCGCCTCCCGGTTCGCCGCGCTGAGCGGCAGCATGAAGTCGCCGGAATAGACCGCGACAGTGCTGCGGTAGGTGTGCGGGCCGATCGTCACCCGCACTTTCGGCCGCCGTCCCTGGCCGAGCGCCTCGACAACGTCGGCCGGGACCCGGAATCCGGTGGCGGTCTTGCCGTTGAGCTCGACAAGCGTGCTGAACGTATGCGACATCGCTGCCTCCCGGGCCAAGCTAAACGTGCGGGACGCCCTCGCGCATCTCGGTGACCAGCGCGGCGACCACGGCCTTCAAGGATCCGTTGTACTGCTTGGCGACCGCCCGCTGCCGCTGATAACTCGCGCCGACCCGGAGAATGTTCTCGACATCGCGCAGCTCGCGGACGCAGTCCAGCCGCTTGGCGACCGGTTCCAGCCGGTCCAGCAGTTCGGCTAGGTCTTCGGTGACGAGCCGTTCGCGGCCGGCGGCGTCGAGGATGACGATCGCGTCGAGGCCGTAGCGGGCGGCGCGCCACTTGTTCTCCTGCACGTGCCACGGCGGCAGCGCCGGCAGCGTCTCGCCCTTGTCGAGCCGGTCGCTGAAATCGTCCACCAGGCACTGGGTGAGCGCCGAGATCGCGCCGACCTCCTGCAGCGTCGGCAGTCCGTCGCACACGCGCATCTCGATGGTGCCGAAATGCGGGGCCGGGCGGATGTCCCAGCGGATCTCGGAAAAATGGTCGATCACGCCGGTGGTGAACATGTCCTCGACGTAGCCTTCCAGCTCCGCCCATTCGCGGAACTGGAACGGCAGCCCGGCGGTCGGCAGCTGCTGGAACATCAGCGCCCGGTTCGAGGCGTACCCGGTGTCCTCGCCGGACCAGTACGGCGACGACGCGGACAGCGCCTGCAGATGGGGCGCGTAGCGCAGCAGCCCGTCGAGCACCGGCAGCACCTTGTCCCGGTGGTCGAGCCCGACGTGGACGTGCACGCCGTAGATCAGCATCTGCCTGCCCCACCACTGGGTGCGGTCGATCAGCTTGGCGTAGCGCTCCTTGTCGGTGACCTTCTGCCGGTACCACGAGGAAAACGGGTGCGAGCCCGCGGAGAACAGCTCGACGCCCAGCGGATCGGCGACGCGGTGCACCTCGTCCAGCGCCTCGGCGAGGTCGTGCTTCACCTCGCCGACCGTGCGGCAGACGCCGCTGACCACCTCGATGGTGTTGAGCAGCAGTTCCTGTTTGATCCGGGGATGCTCGGGCGCGCCGTCCGGACGGACCGCGGCGAGCAGTTCCTCCGCGACCGACCGCAGTTCGCCGCTGCGCCGGTCCACCAGCGCGAGTTCCCATTCCGCGCCGACGGTGGAACGCCGGGACGCCCGGAAGTCGATCCGCATGCCCGTCCGGTCAGACCTGGGCGCCGTTGCTGGGGTCCGCGCCGGGCGGCGGGCCCTGGCGCACGCGCAGCAGGAGCAGCGCGATGCCGGTGGCGAGCGAGAGGATGCCGAGCGGGGTGGCGAGCGCCGGGCCGACCCCGATCAGGCTCGGCACGATCAGCAGCAGGAGCCCGACGACGAAGAACAGCAGCACGATGAACGCGCCCTTGCGCCAGCGCGGCAGCGGCGGCGGCTCCGGGGGCACGTAGTGCTCGTCGTCCTCGGCCGGGTCGCCGGAGAACATCGTGGTGTCCCAGTCGGTGCCGCCGGTGCGCCAGCCCTCCGAGGACGACACGGGGGGAGCGGCGGGCGGGTCCGCGGCGGGCTTCGGCTTGGTCTTGCCCGCTTCGGGTTCGGCTCCGGAGGACGCCTCGGGCTCGGCGGCCTTGGGGCCGGCGCCGGAGAACGGGTCCTCGTCAAGGAACACGCCCACGCCCTCGGCCCGGAGGTCGGCCACGATCTCGGCGAACGTGGCGTCGACGTCCTCGGGCCCGTCCGCGCCTTTCCCCCGGTTCATCCGGCACCCACCTGTCCCGCCCGCAGCTGCCGGGCGAAGTCGACACTGCGGCTGAAGATCAGTTCCGCGTCGTGGTCCTGTGTCGCGACGTGGAAGCTGTTCTCCAGCACCACCTCGGTCACGTCCGTGCTCGAGATGCCGTCCAGAACGATCTGCGAGTTCTCGGGTTCGACGACGTGGTCGACCCGCGAGTGCAGCAGCAGCACCGGCTGCGTCACCTTCGGCAGGTCGGCGCGCACGATCTTCCACAGCCGGGCGAGGCTCGCCGCGGCCCGCACCGGGGTGCGCGGGTAGGCCAGTTCGACCTCGCCGGGCTTCGCGATGTCGTTGCCGATCGCGCGGATCGACGGGACCACCCGCGACAGCAGCGGCAGCACCTTGGCGTCCAGGCTCAGCCGCGTGACCGACGGGTTGACCAGCACGAGGCCGGAGATGTCCGCGCCGAACTCCTCGGCGAGGCGGAGGCTGAGCGTCCCGCCCATCGACATCCCGCCGACGAACACCTGGTCGCATTCCGCGCGCAGGGCCAGCAGCGCCTCGCGGACGGTGGCGTACCAGTCCTGCCAGGTCGTGCGGTTGAGGTCGCGCCAGTGCGTGCCGTGGCCGGGCAGCAGCGGGCAGCGCACCGCGAAGCCTTCGGCGGCCAGGTGCCCGCCCCAGGCGCGCATGCCGTCGGGCGTCGCGGTGAATCCGTGGCAGAGCAGGAAGCCGGCCCCGGAGGATCCCGGGTGGGAGAACGGTTCCGCGCCGGCGAGCACGCCCATCACGAACGCCCTTCCGAATCGAAGCGGTGGAGTCTCTCCATGCTCTCACGCCGAAGCCGGGTTGTGTGGCCTAGTCGCGGAAGCGAGGATCCGTCCGGTTCCGCTGTGAGATCGGTCGCTGCCCCCGGGTGACCGCCCGCTCTCGCGTTGTGCGGGCCGGTGCTTGTTCCGTACGCTGACCTGCCGGGGCCCGCGCGGGCAGGAAAGGACTGGAACCCGGTGCTGTACTGGCTGATGAAGTGGGTGTTCATCGGGCCGCTGCTGAAGACGCTGTGGCCCACGAAAGTCGTCGGCGCCGAAAACATCCCCGAGACGGGTGGCGCCATCCTCGCCGGCAACCACCTCGCGGTCGCGGATTCGTTCTTCATGCCGCTGCGGGTCAAGCGCAAGGTCACCTTCCCGGCGAAGTCGGAGTACTTCACCGAGCCCGGGTTCAAGGGCCTGCTCAAGAAGTGGTTCTTCACCGGCGTCGGCCAGTTCCCCATCGACCGCTCCGGCGGCAACGCCGCGCAGGCCGCGCTCGACACCGCGATCCGGCTGGTCAAGGACGGGCACCTGCTCGGCATCTACCCCGAGGGCACCCGCTCCCCGGACGGACGGCTGTACAAGGGCAAGACCGGCGTCGCCCGGATCGCGCTCGAATCGCGCGGCGTCGTGGTCCCGGTGGCGATGGTCGGCACGGACAAGGTCAACCCGATCGGTTCCAAGATGTGGTGGCCGCGGCGGCTCGAGGTGCGCTTCGGCAAGCCGCTCGACTTCTCCCGCTACGAGGGCTTGGCCGGCGACCGGTTCATCGAACGGTCCATCACCGACGAGATCATGTACGCGCTGATGGAGCTGTCCGGCCAGGAGTACGTGGACATTTACGCGGCCAAGGCCAAGGAACTGCTCGCCGCCGAGGCGGCCGGGGTGAAGCCCGCGGTGCCGGCCCAGCCGAGGGCGCTGGACGCCGATCGGGTGCCGGAGACGAAGGCCGGGTAGCGCCCCACTAGAGTTCCCCGGTGCGTTTTTTCTACGACACCGAGTTTATTGAGGACGGCGTGACGATTGACCTGGTGTCGATCGGTGTCGTTGACGAGCGCGGACGCGAGTTCTATGCCGTGTCCACTGATTTCGACCCCGGGCGGGCCGGGGCTTGGGTGCGGGAGAATGTGCTGCCCAAGCTGCCCTCGCCGGCGGATCCGGCGTGGCGGAGCCGGGAGCGGATCCGGGCGGATCTGCTGGAGTTCTTCGGGAAGCCGCCTGGGGGGATCGAGCTGTGGGCCTGGTTCGCGGCGTATGACCATGTGGCGTTGGCGCAGTTGTGGGGGCCGATGCCTGCGTTGCCTCGGCAGTTGCCCCGGTTCACCCGGGATTTGAGGCAGCGGTGGGAGGATGCGGGGAAGCCTAAGTTGCCTGCTGCGCCTGGGGATCAGCACGATGCGTTGGCTGATGCTCGGCATAATTTGCAGCGGTGGGGGGTTATTGAGGAGGCGTTTCGGCGGCGGTGAAGGTCGTGTCTCGGCTCGTCGCCTGGCGGCGACATTGCTTTTGATGGTTGCGTGGGGCACCCCGAAGTTTGATTGTGCTGACGGTTCGGGGGTGCTTGTCAAGGCGGGAAAGATGCCTTGACAAGCACCCCCGAACCGCAGGGGAGCTTCGTATCGGGGTTGGGGGAGGGGCTGGGTGCCTCGATGGTTGGGTGCATCGGCTGCTGTTGAGGGCTGGGTGCGCTGATCGTTGGGTGCATCGGCTGCGGGTTGGTTGGTGGTGGGGCTAGCGCCCCAATGTGGCATTGGGTGCGTTAGATGCACCGAATGCCGCATTGGGTGCATGTGACGCACCGAATGCCGCATTGGGTGCATTGCGGTCCGTGAAGGGCTCCTTGAGGGAATCTAGGTCCGTGAAGGGGGCCCTCACGTACTTCGGTGGTCGTGAGGGGAACCCTGGGGAATCAGGGTTCGTGAGGGTTCCCCTCACGGCCAGCGGAGCGGGAGCGTGCTGTCAGCCGCGGCGGGTGCGGACTGCGGTGGCCAGGGTGTCCAGCAGGTCTGCTGTCGTGTCCCAGTCCATGCAGGCGTCGGTGATCGACTGGCCGTAGGTCAGGTCCGCCGAGTGGCCCAGCACCAGGTCTTGGCGGCCGGCGGCCAGGTTGCTTTCCAGCATCAGGCCTGCGATGCCGCGTTCGCCCGAGGAGATTCGGGCGGCCAGGTCGCGGACTACTTCCGCCTGGCGGACGTGGTCCTTGTTGCTGTTGCCGTGGCTCGCGTCGATCACCAGGCGTTCCGGGAGGCCGGATTTCGCCAGGCGGGCCAGGGTTTCCTCGACTGACGCCGGGTCGTGGTTCGGGCCTGCGGAGCTGCCGCGCAGGATGACGTGGCAGTCCGGGTTTCCGGAGGTCGTCACGAGGGCGGCCAGGCCGTCCACGTTGATGCCGGGGAAGACGTGCGAGGCGGCGGCGGCGCGGGTCGCGTCCACGGCTACCTGGATGTCGCCTTCCGTCGAGTTCTTGATGCCGACCGGCATGGACAGGGCGCTGCACAGTTGCCGGTGGACCTGGCTCGCCGCGGTGCGGGCGCCGATCGAGCCCCAGGTGACGATGTCGGCGATGAACTGCGGGGTGATCGGGTCGAGGAATTCGCAGCCGACCGGGAGGCCCAGTCCGGAGACGTCCAGCAGGAGTTTCCTGGCCAGGCGCAGGCCCTTGTTGACGGCGAAGGTCCCGTCCAGATCCGGGTCGTTGATCAGGCCCTTCCAGCCCAGCGTCGTGCGCGGCTTTTCGAAGTACACCCGCATCACGATGTGCAGGTCTTCGCGCAGCGCCTCCGCCTTGGCGGCCAGGCGGCGGGCGTAGTCGAGGGCGGCTTCGGGGTCGTGGACCGAGCACGGGCCGACGATCACGGCGAGACGGTCGTCGCGGCCGTCGAGGATGTCGACGGTTTCCGTGCGGCCGTTTTCCACGACTTTCGCGACCGCGGCGTCCACGGGATGGTCTTCGCGCAGCAGCGCGGGCGAGATGAGGGGACTGACCGAGGTCGTGCGGCGGTTGTCCAGCGTGCTCGCGTCGGCGGGGGCGGCGACGAGGCGGGTGCTCATGAGCGGGTGGTTCCTTCCTGGTGGACACCGACCCGCGGGGGATTCGCCGAGCCGGTTCGAGATCCGGCTCGGGGTGGAGGTCAGCGCAGGTTCACGCCGCCGTGCCCACCCGGGGCCGGCTTCGTAAACCAGAAATAGCGCTGCACGCCGCCACCGTAACACACCTCCGAGCCGCCCCGGCCCGGACCGGATTGGGCAGGTGGTCCGCCCTGCACCGATCCAGATGAAAGCCGCTACGCTGTCCGCGGACTGTGACTGCACTCTCCCTGCGAGGAAAGACGGAGGCAACAGATGCGTGTCGGTGTGCTGACGGGGGGCGGCGACTGCCCCGGCCTGAACGCGGTGATCCGCGCGGTGGTCCGCAAGGGCGTCGAAGTGCACGGCTGGGAGTTCGTCGGCTTCCGCAACGGCTGGCAGGGCCCGCTGACCGGCGACAGCCGGCCGCTCGGCCTCGCCGACGTCGAGGACATCCTCACCCGCGGGGGCACCATCCTGCGGTCGTCGCGGACGAACCCGTACAAGGTCGACGGCGGCGTCGACCAGATCCGCAAGGTGCTCGCCGACCAGGAGGTCGACGCGCTGATCGCGATCGGCGGCGAGGACACCCTCGGCGTCGCCAAGCGGCTGACCGACGACGGCATCGGCGTCGTCGGCGTGCCCAAGACGATCGACAACGACCTCGGGGCCACCGACTACACGTTCGGCTTCGACACCGCGGTCTCCATCGCCACCGAGGCGATCGACCGGCTGCACACCACGGCCGAATCGCACCACCGGGCGCTCGTCATCGAGGTCATGGGACGGCACGCGGGCTGGATCGCGCTGCACTCCGGCCTCGCCGGCGGCGCGAGCGTGATCCTGGTGCCGGAGCGGCAGTTCTCCGTCGACCAGGTCGTGCAGTGGGTCGAGCAGCGCTTCGAGAAGGAGTACGCGCCGATCATCGTCGTGGCCGAGGGCGCGCTGCCCGAGGGCGGCGAGGAGAAGCTGCTGACCGGCGAGAAGGACGCCTTCGGGCACGTCCGGCTCGGCGGCATCGGCAACTGGCTGGCCGACGAGATCTCCGAGCGCACCGGCAAGGAATCGCGCGCGGTCGTGCTCGGCCACGTCCAGCGCGGCGGCACCCCCACCGCCTACGACCGGGTCCTCGCGACGCGCTTCGGCCTGCAAGCGGTGGACGCGGTCGCCGACGGCGACTTCGGCGTGATGGTAGCGCTCAAGGGCACCGACATCGTGCGCGTGAAGCTGTCCGAGGCGACGGCCGAGCTGAAGACCGTTCCGCTGGAGCGGTACCAGGAAGCCGAAGTCTTCTTCGGCTGAGGTTCTCCCGTGGTAGGGGCAACCCCACCACACTGCCGGGGGCGCGCGGTATTCCGTGCGCCCCCGGCTTTTTTCTACCCTCGGCTCGTGCGAATCTTCCTGGCGGGCTTGGCGATTCTCTCGGTGGCCGCGGCCCCTCCTTCCACTGTGGACGGTGTCTGGCGGACTGACGGATACGGGCAGCTGGTCCACGTGTCCGGCGGCAAACTGACCACTTACGACGTCACCGAGGTCAGTTGCTTGCCCGGCACTCTTTCCGGAACTGGCGACGGCACAACGTTTTCCACGAACGAAGGCTCGGTGGTCACCATCCGGGCGGGCCGGATGAGTTTCGACGACAACCTCGGCGTGCGGTCGTTGCGTCGCGTCCCGGGTGGATTGCCGCCCGCGTGCCAGGCTTCGTCCGCAGACCTGTTCGACGTCTTCTGGCACACCTTCGCCGAGAATTATCCCTTCTTCCGGGCGAAAGGCGTCGACTGGAAGTCCGAAGGGGACGCTGCCCGCCGCGAGATCGCCGCGCATCCGGAGCGCCTCTTCGACGTCCTCTGTGGACTGATCCGTCCGCTGCACGACGCCCATGTCGGTCTGCTCGCCGCAGGCCAGCACTGCTCTTTTCCGCGACCAGGCACTCCCGACCTGAAAACGACCGTCCCGCGCGCGATCGCCGTAGCCGACGCGAATCTCGGCGCGCCGATTCAGCATTGGGCCGACGGAGCCATCGCCTACGCCGATCTGCCCGAGGGTCGAGGATACCTGCGGATCAGCGGATTCCACGATTACGCCGACACTTTCGCCGCCAGCAGCAAGGTCCTGGCGAAAGCGCTGGACGAGATCTTCACCGCCGACCGGGTGCACAAGCTGCGCGGCCTGATCCTCGACCTGCGCGTCAACGGCGGCGGCGACGACCCGCTCGGCTTGCAAGTCGCCGCCCGGTTGACCGACGTCCCGCACTTCGCCTACGCGAAACGCGCCCGCAACGACCCGGACGATCCAACGCGATTCACTGTCCCGCAACCGTTCTTCGTGCAGCCAGCCGCGGCACCGCGTTACACCGGCCCGCTCACGGTCCTGACTGGCAGCCTGGACGTCTCAGCGGGAGAGACCTTCCTGCAAGCGCTGCTGAACCGGCATCCGCGACCGGTCCTGATCGGACAGTCCACTCAGGGCGCCTTCTCGGACCTGCTGGAGCGGACGCTGCCTAAGCCGGGCTGGAAGGTGGCGTTGCCGAACGAGGAGTACCTCGACCCGCACGGCCGCACCTACGACGGCACCGGCATCAGCCCGGACCTGCAGGTCCCGGTCTTCGCCCCGGACGATCTCGCCGCCGGACGGGATCCGGCGCTGGCCGCGGCCCGCCGGTAAGGTGAGCGCATGGGGTCGGTCAAGCAGGTCCAGGTCACTTTCGATTGCGCGGAGCCCGAGCGCGTCGCCCGCTTCTGGTGCGAGGTGCTGGGCTACGTCGTGCCGCCACCGCCGGAAGGGTTCGCCGACTGGGCGGAGTTCGACCGTTCGCTGCCGGCCGAGCATCAGGGCTCGGCGTTCGCCTGCGTCGATCCGAACGGCATCGGGCCGCGGCTGTTCTTCCAGCGTGTGCCCGAAGGCCGCGTGGTGAAGAACCGGGTGCACCTCGACGTGCGCGCAGGCACCGGTCTGGTGGGCGCGGAACGGCTGGCGGCGCTGAAAGCCGAGGCCGACCGGCTGGTCGCGCTGGGCGCGTCCATCGTGCAGGTGCTGGAGGCGGACGGCGTGAACGAGTCCTGCATCCCGATGCAGGACGTCGAGGGCAACGAGTTCTGCCTGGACTGACGGAAACCGCCGTGCCGCGCCCGAGGCGACGGCACGGCGGCTGCCGGGTCAGGAAACGGAAACGTTGGCCGGAGCGGTGAACGAGCCGCCCGACACCTGGTAGATCTGCGAGACGGTGAGGCTGCCGCCCGCCGGGATGCTGTCCTGTCCGGTGATCACGACGTGCCCGGTCGAGCTGGACGCGGTGCCCGGGTTCGTGTTCGACAGCGATTCGTTCGAAGCCAGGTCGAACGACAGCGTCCAGCCGTTCGACGCCGACGAACCGCCGTTGGTGATCGTGAAGTGCGCGAAGGCGCCGAACCCGTAGTCGTAGTCGGTGGTGAACTTCGCGGTCAGCTTGCCCACCGGAGCCGTCGTGACGGTCCAGGTGAACGGAGCCTGCGCGGTCGCCCCGGCGGAGTCGGTGGCCGTCACGGTCACGTTGCTGGTGCCCGCGGCGCTCGGCGTGCCGGTGATGGAGCCGGTCTTGCCGTCGATGGCCAGCCCGGCGGGGAGGCCGTCCGCCGAGTAGGTGTAGGGCGAGGTGCCGCCCGACGCCGTGACCTTCAGCGAAACCGCCTTGCCCACCACGCTGTTCTGGTTGCCCGGGTTGCTGACGCTCAGTTTGCCGTTGGTGCCGCCGCCGGGGGTCAGGCCGGTGACGCCGTGCGGGGTGCCGAGGCCGGTCGGGCCGTCCCAGCCAGTGCCGGCGTTGCAGATCACCGTGCCGCAGCTGCCGTTGCTGCCCGAGGTGACGTCGTTGAAGTCGCCGGTGTGCGCGTACGGGTAGGTCGCGGCGTTGTCGCCGTCCTTCGGCGCGCCCGCGAGCGCCCAGATGCCGGCGACGATCGGGGTGGCGAGGCTGGTGCCGCCGTACTGCGACTGCTGGCCGTTGACGTAGATCGTGATGCCGCTGTTGGGATCCGCGTCAGCCGAAATGTCCGAAGTGGCGCGATTGTCGCACGCGGTGCTGATCCCGTTCTGGAACGCGGGCTTGCTGAACTTGCTCGAACAGCCGCTGCCCGCCTTGCTCCAGGCGGTTTCGGAGTAGCCGCTGCCGGACGCGGTCAGCGTGGTGCCGCCGACCGCGACGACCTCGGGCGAAGTGGCCGGGTATTCCGCCTGGGAACCGCTTTCGCTGCCCCAGTCGCCGGTGGCGCCGAGGATCGCGACGCCCGGGTGGTTGTAGTGCTGCTCGGCGTCCGAGGGAATCGCGCTCTCGTGGTCGGCGTAGCTGTTCGACACGATCTTCGCGCCGAGCCGGACCGCGCTGTCGACGGCCGCCGCGAGGTCGCTGTCCTCGTTGCTGTTGCCTTCCACCAGCAGGATCTTGCAGTCCGGGCAGAGCGCGCTGACCGCGTCGACGTCGATGGCCATCTCGGTCGCCCAGCCCGAGTCGGTCTTGGTCGGAAGCGTGCTCGTGCCGTCCTGGCCGACCACGGTGAGGCAGCCGTTCGCCTTGGTGCAGGAGCCCAGGTTCCAGTGCGAGCGGTAGTCGTTCAGGTCCTTCTCGATGCCGGGGTCGTCGAAGGCGTCGACGATCGCGACGGTGGTCCCGCCGCTCTTCATCCCGGCGACGCCGTAGGCCTTCTGCAGGTCGGCCGGGCTCATCGCGCTGGCCGGGCGGGCTCCGGACGAAACCAGTTGCACGGCCTGGCATTTCGCGTAGCCGGCGGGCGCGTTGGCACACGACGCCGGGCTCAGCTGGGGTCCGGCGTCCGCGGCCGGGGCCGACAGCGCCGCCACCCCCGCTCCGAGAGCGAGCGCGGCACCGGCGGCGGCCAGCCGTCTCAAGGTCATTCCTGCACGCATCATCGCGTCCTTCCTCGTACGCCGCTGCCCGGAAGACGGGCGAAAAGCGGTGCCGCCATTGGATTTCACCGAGGCGGTGCGGAACCAGGAACAACCGGCACAACCGGCTGTTGTGCCGGGAGGAGGAACCCGACCTTCGGAGGATGTCCCGCGCCCCGGCGCGAGCGACGATGGAGCGGCAGGAGGTGCAGGGACATGCCGGACGGCGCTGCGGAAACGTTCGACCGGACGCTGGTCCGGTTGCGCCGGGCAGCCGGGCTGACGCAGGAACAACTGGCCCAGCGCTGCGGGCTGAGCACGCGCGGCGTGGGGAATCTCGAACGCGGGCAACGGCATCCGCGGCGAGTCACCGTGCAACTCCTCGCCGACGGTCTCGCGCTGCCCGAGGACAGCCGGGCCGAACTGCTCGCGGCCGCCCGGCGCGGCAGGCGACAGCCGCCAGACCATCCGGTTCCGCCTTCCCGTCCGGCGCCGGACCTCATCGGCCGCACCGAGGAACACGCCTTGCTGGACAAGCACATTTCCGGGACAGGAAGGCCGTTTCTGGTCTTCGCGGGACAAACCGGAATCGGCAAGACCCGGCTGCTCGCCGAAGCCGCGACACTGGCCGAGGCGCGGGGAACGGTGGTGCTCTCGACGGCGTGCTCGCGTTATGGCGGAGAGCCGTACGCGCCGCTCTCCGAAGCGTTCGCGCGGCACGTTTCCGAACATCCCGCCGGACCCGGCCTGGCGTTCCTGCTTCCCGAACAACGCACGGCCGAACCGGCTCCGGCCCGCTGGCAGATGTTCGCCGAAGCAGCACGGTTTCTCGACACCCTGGCGCGACGCCGCGGCGTGCTCGTGATCCTGGACGACCTGCAATGGGCCGGTCCGGACGGGCTGGCGCTGCTGGCTTCGCTCGTCCAGGACGTCCGGCCGGATCGCGTCCGCTTCCTCGCTGCCTACCGCGACACCGAAATCGCCGCGGCCGAGCCGTTGGCCGACACGCTGCTCGATTTGTACCGGAAGGGCTTGGTGACACAGCATTCGCTCGCCCCGCTGGCGGACGAGGACGCGACGATGCTGTTGCACCACAGCGCCGGAACCGAGGTCGGGCAATCCGCCCGCGACCGCGTGCTCCGCTTGGCAGGCGGACTCCCGTTGTTCCTGGTCCAGCTGGGACACGTACTGGGCAGATCCGGCAAACCGCCCGCGGAGCTGCCGTGGGGACTCGCCCACGCGGTGCGGCGGCAGGTCGGTTCGCTGCCCGAACGGACGGTCGAAGTGCTCACCCTGCTGGCGGTGGGGCAGCAACGGATGGACCCGGACGTCCTGGCCGCGGCTGCCGGGCTCGATCCGGCCGAATTGTCCGAAGTGCTCGCTCCCGCGCACACCGCACGGCTGCTGGACGAGAACGCCGAGGGCGTCCGGCTGACCCACGAACTGGTCGCCGAGGTAGTGAACGGAGACTTGCCGCCAAGCCGTCGGCACGCACTGCACCGCAGACTCGCCGAGGCATTGGGCGGCGCAGCGGCGGCCTACCACTACACACACGCACAGGACACCGAACGCGCCGCGCAGACCTTAAGGCACGCAGCGGAAAAAGCCAGCAGGCAAGCCGCGCACGACACGGCTGCCCAGCATTTAGGCGCGTTGGTCGATCTGCTGGACCGCACCGGTTCCCAGGCCGCCGTCGCCGAAGCCGCCGAAGCCTGGGCGGACGCGCTCGCCGCAGCCGGCCGGTACGACGCCGCGCTCGCCGCCGCCGAACGCGCGCTTTTGGTGTACCGCAAGGAAGGCGACGAGGAACGGCAACGCCTCGTGATCGCGAGGATCGGGTATTTGCACTACCAACGCGGCACTCCGCGCGAAGGCCTGGCCCGGATCGCGCCGACCCTGACCGAGGACCGCCCCGGCGGATCGTCCGTGCGGCTGCGGCTGGCTCGCGCCGCGAACCTCTACCAGAGCACGCGCTACCGGGAATCCGTCGAGGTCTCCACGGCCGCGATCGTCGCGGCGGAGTCGGTGGGGGACGAGCATGGTCTAGCGGGCGGTCACCTGCGCCGAGGACTCGCGTTGCGCCTGCTCGGCCGCAACGAGGAAGCACTGGCGGATCTGCATACCGCCGCAGCCACCGCGGAACTGTGCGGCGACCGGGACATCGTCGTCCGCGCGCTGACCGGGGTCGCTGTGCTGCACCACTACCGCGGCGAACTGACCCGGGCCGACCGGCAGTTCGAGCGAATCCTCCGGCTGGCCGAAGAACTCGGCGACCGGGAGCTGCTCAGCCGAGCAGTCTGCAACGTCGGCGCGAGCGCGGTTTACGTCGGCCGCTGGGGCGCCGCACTGCGCCGGTTCAGCCAGGCACTAGAACTGGCGGGACACGGCCGCTCGCCGATGTGCGGCGCGATGGCCCTCATCGGCCGGGGTGCGTTGTGGTCAGCCTGCGGCCGCTACGACGTGGCGGCCGACGACCTGACCCGAGTGATCCGCCTGGGCCAAGAGAGCGACAATGCGGACATCATCTGCAATGCGTCCGCCCAGCTGGCGGAGAACGACGTCCGCGCGGGCCGCCCCGAGCGAGGGGTGCGCCGATTGCTGCCTTTGCTTGCACTGCAAGGGGAAAGAAGCTGGCAGATGACCGACGCACTGCCATTCCTCGCCGAAGCACAACTGGCGGCCGGGGATCCGGTTGCTGCCGGGGAGACTGCTGCGGAGGCTGTTGCCTGCACTGAGCACATCGAGCACATCCTCGCCCGCACGGACGCGTTTCGGGTGCAGGGGCTGGCTTTTCTTCGGCGCGGGGACTTTTCGGCGGCGGGGGAGAGTTTGGAGGAGGCGGGTGCGCTGGCTGAGCGGGTGGGTTCGCCTTACCTGCACGCACGGGTGAGTGCGGCGCATGCTGCTATGTCGGATTGGCGGGGCGATTGCGTTGCCGCGGCCCGGGATCGGGGGCGGGCGGAGGAATTGTTCACGGCTTTGCGGCGGGACGCTTTGGCGGAGGACTGAGTCTGCGCGGAAACTCGAGTGCCTCGGCTGTCTTCGGTTTCTACACTCGCTGGCATGGAAGCGGACTTCCTGAACGTGGTCGACGTCGAGGCGACCTGCTGGGAGAAACAGCCGCCGCCCGGCCAGGCCAGCGAGATCATCGAGATCGGATTGACGGTCGTCGATCTGCGCGCGGGCGAGCGGGTGGCCAAGCACCGGATACTGGTCCGTCCGGCCCGGTCGGAAGTGAGCCCGTTCTGCACGGAGCTGACCGGGTTGACCCAGTCCGAAGTGGACGGCGGCTTGTCGTTCCAGGAGGCCTGCCGGACGCTGGCGGTGCGGCATCGCACGGCGGAGTTGCCGTGGGCCAGCTGGGGAGACTACGACCGCAATCAATTCGCTCGGCAATGCCGCCACACCGGCACCGAGTACCCGTTCACTCGACAGCACACCAACGCGAAGGTCGCGTTCACCGCGGCCCGCGGTCTGCGTAGCCGCCCTGGAATGGCGCAAGCGCTTGCCGTCGCGGGCCTCCCGCTCGAAGGCCGCCACCATCGCGGCGACGACGACGCGTGGAACATCGCCGCGCTGGTGCTGGAGATCGCGAAGCGCGGAGAGTGGCCCCGCGGCTGAATCCGTATCGCCGGGGTTCAGATCCGCGCCAGTTCGTCCAGAACTCCGGCTGCCTTGGCGATGTCCTCAGTCAACGGCCGATCCTCCAACCGCTCGTCCAACACCCCCACCGCGGCCGCGTACGCCGCCCGCACCGGGAGGTCCACCAGCTCCGCCTTCCGAATCCGCAACGCCCGCACCGCCGCGACCAGTTCGCAAGCCAGTACCTGTCGGTAAGCCCCAGCAGCCGCAGTAGCCGCCCGTGCGGCCTGGGTCGAGAAGCTCGCGTGGTCCTCGATCCCGCGCGACACCACGGCGGTCCCGAGCGTCGCGGGCAATGCCGCCTGTCGCAGTTCGGTCAGCGCGTCGTGCGCCACGTACTCCAGGATCATCACCCCGGAACTCCCGGGCGGCCCGACCGCGAGGAACGGCCGCAACCCGGTGAACTCCGGTTCCACCAAGTCTCCCAACCGGGCCACGGACAGCTCCGCGACCTGATGCACTGTCGCGCGGGCTTGGTCGAGCGCAGTCGAGACGTACGCGGTGTGGAAGTGCGCGTGGTGGTACGCATCGCCGTGCACGGTGGAGATCATCGGATTTTCCGTGCTGGCATTGATCTCCACAGCGAGCACATCGCGCAGATAGTGGATCGCGTCTAGCGCCGGACCCTGCACCTGAGGAAAAGCGCGCAGCCCGAAGGGATCCTGAAGCCGCCGACCCGGCTTAGGGGTGCCGTGCATGCCCAACAGTCGACGCATCTCAGCCGCGCACGCCACCTGTCCGGCGTGCGGACGTGCTTCGTGCACCGGCGTCGCGTACGCCTCGGGGTTGCCGTCGAGAGCCACGTACGTGAGCGCGGCGACGGCGTGGCTCGCGCGGGTGAGCGTGTCCAGGCTCATCGCGGCGAGGGTCGCTTCGGCGAGCGTCGCGGCGTTGCTGCTCATGAACGCCAACGCGTCACCCGCGTGCACCGGAACCGGTGGCACCGTGCCGATCGCCCACTCGCGTTCCCCGGCCAATGCGAGCGCGGTCTCCGCGAGGGGAGCGAGGTCGCCGGTGCCGATCGCGCCCAGGCGGTGCACGACAGGCAAGGCACCGGTGCGCACGGCTTCGGCGAGCGCGCTGATCAGCTCGGGGCTGATTCCGGAGCGTCCGGCCAGCAGCTGGTTGAGCCGGATCAGCAGCATCGCGCGGATCTGGCCGTCGGGCAGCAGTTCGCCGCTCCCGCCGGCGTGGCTGCGCAGCAGGCGAAGGCCGTGTTCGGCGGGCTCGTCCACCGCGTCGTCCTTGTTCGCTCCGACGCCGGTGGTGCGGCCGTAGACCACCCGCCGGGTGCTCAGGTCCTCGGCCAGCTTCCACGAGTGCTCGGCGGCGCGCAGCGCGGCGATGGACACGTCGATCGCCAGCGGGCCGTAGGTGTGCGCCGCCGTGACCACGTCGGCGCACCGCAGGGTCCGGCCGTCCACTCGGATCACGGCGTGCTCCTCACTCGGTTTCGTCCAGCCGCTGTTCGAGCGCGTCGAGCCGGTCGGCCCAGAACTGCCGGTACGGCGCGAGCCACGCGTCCACTTCGGCCAGCGGCTCGGCACGCAGCCGGTAGCAGCGGCGCTGTGCGGACACCCGCACGGTCACCAGCCCCGCCTCGCGCAGGACGCGCAGGTGCTTGGACACGGCGGGCTGGCTGAGCCGCAGTTCGGCCACCAGTTCGCCGACCGACCGCTCGCCCTCGAGCAGCAGGTCGAGCAGCGCGCGGCGGCGGGGTTCGGCCAGCACGTCGAAGGTCTGCATCACCCCGGAAATCTGCCTCGCGGCGCATATGCCTGTCAAGGAATGCGCGTACCGCCGAATGTCCGTTTTATGGTCTAAACCATTGACCTGGTGGTCTAGTCCACTTACGGTGCATTTGTCCCCGCCGTCACTGCCTCGTCACCGACGGTGACTCCTGAAGGGAGCAATGATGCTTCGCTTGCGCAGAACCCGCCTGCTGGCCTTGGCGACCGCGGCGTTCGCCGCCGCGGCCGCGCTCGTCCCCGCCGCCTCGGCCGCGGCCCCCGCGAGAACCGAGGCCGCGTCCGGCAAGGTCGTCGGCTACTTCACCGACTGGGGCATCTACGACCGCAACTACCACGTGAAGAACATCGAGACGTCCGGCTCGGCGAACAAGCTCACGCACATCAACTTCGCCTTCGGCAACGTCACGAACGGCGGCTGCGCGATCGGCGACCCGTGGGCCGACTACCAGAAGACCTACGACGCGGCGGGCAGCGTCGACGGCGTCGCCGACACCTGGGACCAGCCGCTCGCGGGCAGTTTCAACCAGCTCAAGAAGCTGAAGGCCAAGCACCCCGGGCTGAAGATCATCTGGTCGTTCGGCGGCTGGACCTGGTCCGGCGGCTTCGGCCAGGCCGCGAAGAACCCGGAAGCCTTCGCGAATTCCTGCTACAACCTGGTCAACGACCAGCGCTGGGCCGGGCTGTTCGACGGCATCGACCTCGACTGGGAGTACCCGAACGCGTGCGGTCTCACCTGTGACACGAGCGGTCCCGACGCGTTGAAGAAGCTGCTTGCCGCGGTGCGGGCGAAGTTCGGTTCGTCGAAGCTCGTCACCGCCGCGATCACCGCCGACGGCAGCAACGGCGGCAAGCTCGACGTCACCGATTACGCGGACGCCGCGCAGTACGTCGACTGGTACAACGTGATGACGTACGACTTCTTCGGCGGCTGGGCCGCGCAAGGCCCGACCGCGCCGCACTCGCCGCTGACGTCGTACAACGGCCTGCCGACGCAGGGCTTCTACTCGGACGCGTCGAACCATGACAATCGCATAATGTAGCAGAAGCGGGGCCGGATCTTCCGGGCTCTCAGCCTGCTGACCTGGAGGAATCATGGCACGAGTACTGGGCCGGGTACGTCTGTCCAAGTGGACGGACACGAGCACGAGCGTGGTCCGGCAGAAGAAATTGATCACCGAGTGGTCCAAGGCCCGGGGTCACGAACTCGTGGGGTGGGCCATAGACGAGAACTTCTCCCGCTCGGTCCGGCCGTTCGATGCCCCGGAGTTCGGACCGTGGCTCACGGACCCCGAGTTGATTGATCGATGGGACATGACGGTCGCCTGGCGGCTGGACAGGTTCGGGGCTGGTTGGCGTCTGGGCCCCCTGTTCACCTGGTGCCTGGAGAACGGAAAGAATCTCAACACCACGACCGTGGACATCGATCTCCACACCACGACCGGGCGAATCGTGGCCACCGTTCTCTCGGAGATGAGCCAGGGCGAATTGGAGGCAATCCAAGAACGCACCCAGGGATCCCAACGTCATCTCCGCAGTATCGGACGCTGGCACGGAGGCCGAGCCCCGTACTGGCTCAAACCCAAGAAAAAGGGCCCGGGCTGGACGCTCGCCCTGGATCCGGAACCTTCAGCGGTCACGGAACGAATCATCGAGGAATTCCTTCCGCCGGAGCCTCGACCCGTGGACGCTATCGCCAAGGATCTGACCGCAGAAGGGATCGCAAGCCCGCAGGACTACTACCGGGTCAGGTCCAAGCGTGAGCACGAGAAGGCCGGGATCGAATACCGGGGCAAGGAACCGACCGGGCAACGCTGGTTCTTCGCTTCCGTCATGGACCTTCTGACCAATCCCTCATTGTTGGGCTGGTCCACGAATGGGGGGACCGTGGTCCGGGACGAGGAAGGGAACCCCGTAGAAGCGGCTGAGGCCCTTGTCACCCCGCAGAGGTGGGAAGAGATCCAATCCGAGATCTCCAGGCGGGCCGGATTGCAATCTCCGCACCGGGAGCATGGAACGGGGCCTTTGTACGGAGTTCTCAAGTGTGCGGAATGCGGGAAGTCCCTGCACCACGCTCGCCAAGGGGTCAACAAGAAGACCGGGCGCGAATACATCTATTACCGGAGCGTGTGCAAACACAACCGGCTTGCTCCGAGGGACATCGTGGAAGACATGGTGCTTACCTCGATGAACCATTTGCTCGGGAACGTGAACCAGGTAGAACGCCTTTACATCCCGGGAAGCGATAACTCGGCAGAGCTTGAACAGGCTGAACGCGCCTACGAGGACATCTCAGCCCGCCTTCCGTCCGCACCCTCGGAACGGGTCTTTGAATCGCTCACGCGGCAACTGGACGGTCTAACGGTGCGGATCCAGGAACTCAGCACGGAAGCCCGGACGCCTTCACGCATCGAATACCGGACGACCGGCAAGACTTTCGGCGAGGTCATGGAAGGAATGACAGTGGATCAGGTCCGTGACCTCATGCTCAGTGCCGGGATAACGGTGGATCTCTCATACGACTGGCAAGGGCTGACTACGGGAATCGTGATCCCGGAGGATCTGCACGAACACCTAGGGCTGTCCGATGATGTGATGATGGGTGCGGGCGGGGATTGGCCCGCCGGATTCCCGGGCTCGTATATCGCATTCCTCCCGGCTGAGGAACTTCCCGGGAACAAGAGAGCCAAGATCAAGGTATCTCCCGCACAGATCCGGCTTCTGAAGCTGGTCATCGAGAATCCCGACCGGGTTCACCCCAAGTCCAAAGCCCCGACCATCGACGTTCTCAAGCGACTGGGCCTGATCAAGGCCAGGTACGTCAAGCGCGGGGACTTCTGGCGTTGTTCCGCGACGGATGCCGGGCGGAAGCTGATCTCCGAGCGAGAGGGCTAGGAATCGAGTTCCGCGAGTTTCTTCCGGCGACTGGCCCACTCGGCCTCACGCCAGGACGAGGGCATGGCCCGGATTGCTTCTCTTGCGATCCGGGCCGCTTCTTTGTTCTCGCCCAGGGCATGAAGAACGAACGCCCGTTGCCCATGGAAGAAACTGGGCACGTACCAATAGCCGGAGTCCGGGAGTTCATCCGGGTCTTCGGGCAACCGGTCCGCGAGTTCATCCGCGTGGCTCAGGGACTTCAGAGCCTCGGTCCTCAGCCCGTCTTTGGCGAGGACTTCGGCCCGCTGGAATTCGTTGTATGTCCTCAGGCCGATATTTACCCGGGGATCCCTGCCCGCAGCTTCGTTCAGGGCTTCGGCACTCCTCAGGTTGTCCTGCCTGAGATTACGGTAGGCCGAGAACGAGAGGGCCAGGGAAAGCCGTTCCGGGTCGTCGGATTCCAGGGCCAGGCTCGAAGCCCGGTCCAAATGCCTCTCCGAGTCCTTCCACTGATCCAGGGGAATGGAGAGCCACCCGAGATACTGCTCCAATTCGCTCAGGAGCCCTACCGCCTGACCTCGAACCGGCCCCCGGGAATTCCGGGCCAATCGCTCGACCATGGACCGCTGAGCCTCGACCGTGGAAATCACTTCCCCGGCACTGGTGGCATCTTCGAGCCTCCGGACCGAGGCCAGGACTTCGGCTATGGCCTGGAGAGCCTTGGAATCGGTCCTCACTCGCCCTGAGAGGGCCTGAGACACCCGTTCCTGGTCCTGAGCGCTCACCAGTCCCAGATCCCGTTCCGAGGCCCCCAGGATCGAGCACAGAGCGGCCCGGACCAGAGCCCCGGGCCTCCGGACCGAACCTCGTTCGAGCTTGCCCAGGTGGTTGGCGTCGAAGGCCGAGAGCCTTCCCTTCGGATCCTGGGCCGTGATCCAGTCCCGGACCAGAGCCGACAACTCATCCCGGCCCATCGGGGTGCCCGGGTACAGGCGCGAAGACATCGCCTCCCGTGCCTGCCGGAGCTGGGCGTTCGGTCCCTCGGCCATGGCCCTGAGTCTATCTTCCCCGATCTTCCCCCGGATCTTCCCTTCACGGTGAGTCACCTCTCTTAGACGCTCAGGTCATGAGCACGGGTCCTCACTACGCAGGCAGGTCGGCCGACTTCGCACTCCGGATCTTCAAGCACGAAGCCCACAGATACCGGAAAACCGAACTCGGCGACTTTCGTATCGCGTGGCTGGTCCCGTGGTGTTCCGAAGGATCCGAAAACCCGGAAAGGCATCCTCGGTGGGAGCTGAAGGCTACGGGGTTCCGCGATTCCGAATGGTGTCCGGCCTGTATCCGGAAGCCCTTATCGTGAAAGTCCCCGGCACCGATCCCCGATCCGGAGGCTATGCAGTCCGGGTCTTCGGCGAATTCCAGCCCGTGGCCCACTACTACCGGATTTCGGTCCTCGACAATCCGGAGGCCGAATGGGTGGACACCTGGTGTACGGAAAACGAGCCCTACCCGGACCGGCATCGGATATCGGATCTGAGATCGACGTTCAAGTCCGGGGACGGACGTTGCAACAACTGTTTTGGAGGTACGAGACCATGGGATGGCTTATCACCGACTACGGCGAAGTCTTCGATGACAGAGACGGGAAGCTGATCGAGAAGAACGGATACGAGATCCCCATGACCGTGGAACAGCTTCGGGACATGAGGCTTTGGCGGGAGGAACAGGAATCCGAGACCGAGGCTGCCAGTCCCGCGCTCGAACAGACCGCCTAGTTCCCTAGCTCCACAGGCCCGGCCCCCGATTCTCTGCCACCGGAATCGGGGGCCTTCCCATGTCCTCAGAATGCCCGATTCCCGGCTCTGAGATGCCCGTAGGCGAGAGTTCCCGGATTTCGAGGGGTGGATTGCACCTGGAACAGGCTTCCGACCGGCTAAGGCCCTGAGGGTTTGTACCAGGGTTTGTACCAAAAATGGGGCTTCATCCTGCTTAGCAGGTGCGCCGAAGGCAAACCCCGCGTCCTAGAAAGGACCCCCATGGAAGGGGGCCCGGGCCAGGGGGCCTCGGAACATGATCCACATCCGCATGGATCTTGAATCAATCCTTCATCACTCGCATCATTGGTCTAGTGAATGAGGATCAGTCCAAGCCTCTGACCTGGGCTATCAGATCGCCGCCCGAATCCGCGGCGCAGGATTGGTCTAGGTCTTCGAGGTCTGGTCCGTGAGTGCCCGGCCTTCTCGGTCTCCGCTGCGCTCCGACCCCGGGCACGCCTGATCCCTGGCCATGGCCTTCAGCTCTGATCGCTCCGAGTCCTGCCCCACCCGATTCCCGCTTCGCTCGGGTGGGATCAGGCTCTCCGCTGGCCAGTAACTAAGCGTATGTACCTCGTCACTCACGGAACCCCAATCTCGACGCTTCGCTTCCCCATACCGGTAAGGACCAAGATCCCCATACCTGTGGATAACTCCTTAATCAATCTGTTACTTATCACTATCTGTAACCAGGAACAGAGATCAAGATCCAGGCTCCCTGGACTGAAGATCCAGTTAACCCCGTTAAAGGGGTTGTCCTGGTAGCTCGACGTAGGGGCCCTGGATCTTGGAATCTATACTTAGAGTAACTAGATCTCCTAGATTTGATTACTCTAAGTATATATACCTAATGACCCTTCGGGTCTTCTTGACCTGGGAACTTACACTTAGAGTAAGAATTTACAGGATTCTAGTTACTCTAGGTATAAGTACTTAAGAACTCTTCGAGTTCATCTAGACCTAGTATCCCCAGGTCAAGGTCTATATTCCTGGATCTTGTAACCAGGTATATACAGTCTTTAGTCCTTAGCCACGCGCCCGCGTACGAGGAAACTTTTCTTGTCGGTGAAGGCACGGGAGCGGAGCGACCGGATCAGAGCCAGCCGCGATTTGCATTTGTACACGTTCTGGGCCTTGCCCCCAGGATCGCGATTCTAAGGCGTTGAGACCCCATCTCTGGTGTTCCTTACCCTCAGAAGGACTCTACTCTCGTCTACGGGCCTCTCATGGGGCAGGAATGAGCCCTCCTGAGCCGAGTTGTCCGAGTCAATACCGCATCCGGGTGAAGTTACCTGTTACCTGAGGCAACACTTACCTGGTAAGGCTAACTCTCGACCCCTCGCGCATATATAAGGACAAGCCCCGGCTCGGGTGACCGTTACCTGGGCGTGATATTTATACGGAGAGTGAGCGCTGAGCCTGTGGATAACTCAGCCTCAGACTGGGACTCGTGGATCACGATTGCGGGCTTGCGCTTCGCGGGTGTAAGGCCCCACGAGTACGAAGACCTGACCGCCCGCACCGAAGCCAACCGCTGGGAGACGGCACGGGAGATCTGGACCGAGCTTCAGGAAACCGGGTGTACTCAAGCTGAGCTAGCCCGGGCCATTGACAAGAGTCAACCCCATGTATCCCGCATGGCACAAGCTCACAAGATCAAACTTGATACTCCAGAGTATAACCGGTCTTTTGCTGAAACTTGGGCCGAACTCTGCTCTAAGAAACCCAGGCCAGAGCCTCAGACCAAGACCGAAACCCCCCAGGACTCGGTGGATCCCCCGTAGTCCCGATTCCTCTGGACCTGAGCTAGGTCACTCTCTGTGGAGACCCTGCTACGCGTAAAATTACGTGATGCGGAGTCCTTATCTATAGTGCTGGGGCTAACTCCGAGGGCAGCGGCCGTGTCCGGAATCGTCATCCCCGCCGCGCGGAGTTCGGCAACGGCTTCCAGCCGCTCAGCTTTCGGGATGCGGATACGGTCCGTACCTCCGTTGTCGAGCCACTTGCGCCGGAGAATGGAGACTGTGTCTCGATGTTGTAGGCCTCGCCATCCTCGCTCACGGGCCAAGTCCGCGAACTGACCGGGGGTGTACTGCCCAATTGCGGAACTTTCCCCATTTACGGGTCTGCCACGCTTCGCGTCCCGGGTCCAGGCCGTGACCCATGCAGCCGTGGCCCAGTTCGAGTGCCAGAAGGCCCCAGAAACCGGTCCCAACCAGAGACAGGATTCCGGGGCCCTTTCGTTGTGGTTACAGGGAATCGATGCTCGGATCGAACGCCGGAAGCTCGACCGGTCCAGGGATCAGCTTGTCCGGCAAGGGTTTCCGGCTCACGGCATAGACCTGGTGAGTGTCCCGGAGACAGGGGCCCGAACACGACCAGTTCAGGGCCTTCTCGGCCTCGGCCTCGGAATCCACGATCACGGCCGAGAGGACGCGGCACGGGTGTACGACCACGAGCCTGCCTGTGCGGCCCTGTACCGGCCTCGGACCGGGAAACGCGCACCGAACCCAGGCGAGGGCGGTCCGGTGCCTTGCGGCGCATCTGTGGCCCAGGACGGGCACCTGGGCGGGGACCTGTACCGGGTCCGGGACGTAGCGGACGCTCATCGCCCCACCGCCTGGACCAAGAGCAGGATCCACCAGCCGAACGCGGCCAGGGTTCCGAGGATCAGCACGAGGTCCAGCCAGAACCGGGAGGCACATCGGCGGAGCCGAGCGCCGACACCTCGGAGCTTCGCTCCCCGGGACTTCACGCGGAGACCTCGTTCCCGGTCAAGGGAGAGGCCGTAGACGCCATGGGCGGGGCCGGGTGGACCCAGATGCCGGACTTGAGCGTGAGCCCTTGTGAGAGCGGATCTCGACACCGGCCTTCGTGCCTGTGCTTGTCGAACCCGACCACGCCGCCGAAGGTCCGGTGGCAGGCCGAGCAATGGGCCCGGGAGACTCCGGTCCAGGTGTTCGGGCACCCGCCGCACGTAAGGGTGTTCGTCATGGGGCAACCTCTTTTCCATAGTGGGGTTTTCCGGTCCAGGGCAAGGAATCTGGGCAGCACGGAACCTCGTCCCGGTGTGACGAGTCCCGGGGATTTGGCGGTATAGCTCAGATTCCTTGCCCTGGGGTGTTACGGGGGTCTGGAGCTGTGGACCGCAGTGCCAAACACCCGACTTGGCATGTCAGGTCAACGATCCACAGCTCCAGTGGCGGACCATGGCTAGGGTCAACGCCGGTTTCGAGGTCGGGCAGAAGCGCGTTTCACACGCAGCTGGCGGGCCGAAAGGATTGCCCTCACCCGGCCTTGCTGAAGATTTGTTACAGGAGTCCGGCATCCCGGAACGCCTTGGTGATTCCGTCGTCTGCGGGCTCGTCCCCGGTCCGATCGGCCGGAGGCTTGGCCTCGGAGCGGGTTCCCTGATCGAGGGCCTCGGCTTCGTCCTCGGTCAGCAGTCCGGCATCCCGGAACGCCTTCGTGATCTCGTCCACGATCAGACCTCCCACTGCTCGGCGAGGGCACGGGCGTGGCGTTCCCGGATCTTGCCCGGGGACGCGACCGGACCCACGGAATGCGAGCCGAGGGCGTTGCGCTTGTACAGGCGTCCGTGTTCGTGGACGAACCAAGCCTTGTCCCGGTTCCAGCCGTCGAGACTGGCCTGGATCTCCTCCGGAGCCCGGACCTCAAGACCGATGCCGAGTCCTTCGGCCTTCTCCGCGAATTCCCGGAGCGAGGCCGGGTCGAACGGGTTCACGTTCAGGCTGTGCGCCGTCTCGTAATCGTCCGGACCCTCGCCCGGGATGTCCGTGAGCAGGGCCAGGTAACTCCATCCCTCGCCCTGAAGGTCACCCCGGTACGCGATACCAGCCTGATTCACCGCGAACCGAGCCAGGTTCCGGAATTCGGCGAAGACCTCGTTCACGTCGATCAGGTCCTTCTGAACGGGGGCAGGCAGCCGGAGCAGGTCACTGCCTTCGGTCCGGAGCTGAGCGACCGAGACTTTGTTCAGGGCCTCCACCAACTTGGCCCAGGATTCCCGGAGCTTTTCCATGAGCTGAGCTTTGTACTGCGGCAAGAGAGCCCGTGCTTCGGCTTTGTCCGCATCCTCGGCGATACGGAACAAGTCCGAGTGGTCCAGGGTTGCCCCGGCCCGCAGCTTGCGGAATTCCTCCACAACGGCCTGGGCCTCTTCCTCGGTCTTGACCTTGGCCGCCTTCTTCCGGAGGTCTTCCGGGATCGGGGCCGGGGCCTCTGCGGCATCGGAAATCAGGCTCAGAGCCTTGGACGGGAGTCGACCGTCTCCGATTCCGACCGAGGCATAAGCCTGGAAAAGGGGTGCAAAGTTACTCATCAGGGTGTTTCCTTCTGGTTTCCCGGGACGCATCGCCGGTCCCGGTCTTCATCCCCGTAGGGAAGTTTTCAGCGAGGCTCGATCATGTGGGGATCGGCATCGGATACGAGGTATTCGCAATCAGGGTCCAGATTGTCGAGGACCACGGACATGACCTCGTACGGCACGAATACCCGGCCCTCGCGATTCAGGGTGTCCAAGAGCCTCTGAGCCTGGTTTACGCGGGCCTGAGTGGCGAATCCCCTACGCTTCCAGAACCCCAGCACGTTCACCGCAACCTGGAGCAAGGCCGGGCCTGTGTGCGGGGAGATGTCCAGGCCCTTCGGTGCCGGTTTCCTGCTACGCATTCCGCTTCCCCCTCGCCTTGGCCCTGCCTCCAAGCCTGGCGACTTCGGACCGGCTCATGGGCATGGCGACGGCACCGACAGTTCGGGGAGCGGGAGCCTGATTCTCGGAACCGTCCGTGATTTTGAGCCGAGAGATCAGGGAAGCGAAGGCGAGGGAATGTTGCCGGTATTCCGAGACCTCCGGAGCCGAGACCCACTGGCCTTGAGATCCCTTGACCCGGAGGCTTTCGAGCTGGGAGACCTCAGCCTCAAGTCTTCGGACTAGGTCAAGCTCATGGCAGGCAGTCTCCAGAATCGCGAGTTCGTGAGGGCCGAGTTCGTATTCCTCGGTGACGTCCTTGTACAGGGCCCCGCCGTCCGGGCCCAGGGTCTTGGGAATCTCGGTCATTCGCCCGCCTCTCGTTCTCGAATCATCCGGAGCATGGTCATGGTGTGTTCGTATCCAGGTTTGGAATCCCCGGCAAGCCAGTGCCTCACCGTTCGTTCTGAGGTATCCAGCTTCACGGAAAGGTCCCGGGCCGTGCCCCCGCCCAAAGCCCGGAGAACCAGCTCCCGGGCCGTTAAGGGTGCTTTTGTCATGACATCAATCTCCTGTCTGAGATCCAAAAATGGGCAGCCTGAGTGACTGCCTGAAACTTGAAGAGGAAGATCCCTGGGACTCAGTCCCGGGCTGATACCTACAGTTTAGCAATTGGGGTGGGGGCTCACAGGGCCCCAAGGTATGGCGTGTCGGTCTCACCTCTGGCGAGTTATCCGGTCACCGAGGACCAGAATGAAAACTCACCTACTTGATAGAACGTTTCTCGACTCGAATTTATTCCCGCGTCCAACCCTCGAACCCGGAGGGGAGGGGCCTACCCCCTGGACCATGATCCACGGCATAAGGGCGCGAAGATTCAGCACAGCAGAGAGCCCCCGCCCAGACCTCGGACAGGGGCTCTCGATCTTGATTCGGCTAGTCGGTGATCGATACCGGAACCGGCTCCGCACCGGGGCTCTCCAGGACGAAGCTCCGGCCCTCGCCGTTGCCCTGGCTCCGGGCATCCCAGACGCACGGGAACCGGCCCTCACGTTGGCCTGAGCCGTCTTCGTTCCGGCACGGGTACAGAGTCCTTGCCGCTGGGGTCCTGGAGACCGGAGAAGGGCTCTCAGGCTTCGATTCCAGCCACCCGAGGACCAGCACGATGATCATCCCCACGGCTACGGCCAGGATCCCCAGACAGAGGATGACCATGATCCGGAAGTTCCAGTCTCGGGGCCCGGTCATCGGTCCGAACCTTCGCTGCCCATGGCCCGGAGTTCCGCCTCAGCGTCGCGGGCTAGCCGGGCCTCGAACGCGGCGCGGGGGTCCCAGTCCGAGCGGCGGGCTTTGGCGACCTTGGCCCGAGCATCCCGCATCTGGTGTTCGCGCCACAGGTCCGTGGCGAGGGCTTCGTCCCCACCCGAGATCACTACGACCAGCTCCCTGGCCTTCTCCAGGCCCAGGGCCCCTACTACCTCAGCGAACGCCTCTAGCTGGGCTTCTGTGACTGACATCGAGGGCTTCTCCTCTTGTGTGAACCTTGCGGTTCGACGCGGCCATCCAGAAGCTCAAGAGCAAGGGCGTCCCGGCCTCGAAGCTGTTGCTGGGCATCGGTTTCTACGGCCGCGGCTGGACCGGCGTCACGCAGAGCGCGCCGGGCGGCACCGCGACCGGACCGGCCCCTGGCAAGTACGAGCAGGGCATCGAGGACTACAAGATCCTGAAGACGAGCTGCCCGGCGACCGGAACCGTCGCGGGCACCGCGTACGCCAAGTGCGGTTCGAACTGGTGGAGCTACGACACCCCGTCGACCATCGCGGGCAAGACCTCCTACGCGAGGTCGCAGGGCCTCGGCGGCACCTTCTTCTGGGAGCTGTCCGGCGACACCTCGAACGGCGAGCTGATCACGGCACTCGCGAAGTAACCCCGTTCGATGCAGCCGGGGCGCCGATTCTGTCGGTGCCCCGGTTTATCGTGCTGCGGGTGAAGTTCAGCGGATTCGGGGAGCACGCCGTCGAGTTCTACGACGGGCTGCTCGCGGACAACACCAAGGCCTACTGGGACGACCACGTGGCGCTCTACAAGGAGCACGTCCGGGCTCCGATGGAGGCGCTGCTGGCCGAGCTGGAGCCGGAGTTCGGCGCGGGCTTCGGCGAGGCGAAGGTGTTCCGGCCCTATCGCGACGTCCGGTTCGCCAAGGACAAGACGCCGTACAAGACGCACTGCGGCGGCGTGATCGAGGCCGGCCGCGGCGGGGGAGCGTATTACGTCGAGGTCGGCCCGGCCGGGCTGCGCGTCGGCGGCGGCTGCTTCCACCTGGCCTCGGACCAGCTGGCCCGGTACCGCACGGCGGTCGACACCGAACTGCACGGGCCCGCGCTGGAGAAGATCCTGGCGAGCCTGCGGAAGGCGGGCTGGGAAATTCTCGGTGACCGGCTGAAGTCCAAACCGCGCGGGTTCGCCGAGGACCACCCGCGCCTCGACCTGCTGCGGCACCGCTCGGTGTACGCCGTCCGCGCCTGGGAGCCGGACGACTTCCTGCACGAGCGCGAGGCACTCGACCGAGTGCGGAAATCGTGGCGCCAGCTGCGGAAGTTCAACGAATGGGCCCGCGACCACGTCGGTCCGAGCGAGAAACCGCGGCGCTGAACCCGGCCTCCCCCGTTCGGGTGATTCCGAGCGGCCCCGTGCGGCGCGGCCGCCCAGCGCACGCCGGTGCCCGGAACTGAATCCTTCCCGCGTTCTCCGGCCGGAGTTTCGGGATCGGTACAGACGCGAGCGGCCCGAGCGACTAGGCTCTCCGGACGTGAGCCGACGCGCGAAGATCGTTTGTACATTGGGTCCCGCGACCTCCACCCCGGAGAAGATGCGGGCACTCGTCGACGCCGGGATGGACGTCGCGAGGATGAACTTCAGCCACGGCAGCCACAGCGACCACAAGCAGGTCTACGACCTGGTCCGGTCCGCGGCCGCCGAAACCGGCCGGGCGGTGGGGATTCTCGCCGACCTGCAGGGACCGAAGATCCGGCTGGGCACGTTCGCCAGCGGATCGGCGGAGTGGCACACCGGCGACGTCGTCCGGATCACCGTCGAGGACGTCGCGGGCACCCACGACCGGGTCTCGACCACCTACAAGGGCCTCGCCAAGGACGCCAAGCCGGGCGACCGGCTGCTGGTCGACGACGGCAAGGTCGGCCTGGTGGTCAAGGACGTCGAGGGCCCGGACGTCGTGTGCGAGGTGACCGAGGGCGGTCCGGTCAGCAACAACAAGGGCGTGTCGCTGCCCGGGATGGACGTCTCGGTGCCGGCGCTGTCCGACAAGGACATCGAGGACCTGGAGTTCGCGCTGCACCTGGGCGTCGACTTCATCGCGCTGTCCTTCGTGCGCTCGCCCGCCGACATCGACCTCGTGCACCAGGTGATGGACCGCGTCGGCAAGGGCAGGCTGCCGGTCGTCGCGAAGATCGAGAAGCCCGAGGCGGTCTACAACCTCGAGGCCATCGTGCTGGCCTTCGACGCGGTGATGGTCGCCCGCGGCGACCTCGGCGTCGAGCTGCCGCTCGAGCAGGTCCCGCTGGTGCAGAAGCGCGCCATCCAGATCTGCCGCGAGAACGCGAAGCCGGTCATCGTCGCCACGCAGATGCTGGAGTCGATGATCAGCAACTCCCGCCCGACCCGCGCCGAGGCGTCCGACGTCGCGAACGCGGTCCTCGACGGCGCCGACGCGGTGATGCTGTCCGGCGAGACGAGCGTCGGCCGGTACCCGATCGAGACGGTCCAGACGATGGGCCGGATCGTCGAGGCCGTCGAGACGGATTCGCCGGTCGTGCCGCCGCTGTCGCACGTGCCGCGCACCAAGCGGGGCGTGATCTCTTACGCCGCCCGCGACATCGGCGAGCGGCTCAACGCCAAGGCGCTGGTCGCGTTCACCCAGTCCGGAGACACCGTGCGCCGCCTCGCGCGGCTGCACACGCGGCTGCCGCTGATGGCGTTCACGCCGGAGCAGAGCGTCCGCAGCCAGCTGGCGCTGACCTGGGGCACCACGACGCAGATCGTGCCGCGCGTGGACTCCACCGACCAGATGATCCAGCAGGTCGACCACGCGATGCTCGAAATGGGCAAGTACCAGCGCGGCGACCTCGTGGTGATCGTCGCGGGCTCCCCGCCCGGGACCATCGGGTCGACCAACCTGATCCACGTCCACCGGCTCGGTGAAGACGACCACGCATAAGGGACATGCCGGAACCCTGTTGCATAGGGTTCCGGCATGACTGAGATGGCCAGGGAAGCCGCCACCGAACTCGACACGAGCCCCGGTGGCGGCGGGCAGCCCGTGCTGGACAAGCTCGTCGCGCTGCTCGACCTGGAGAAGATCGAAGAGAACATCTACCGCGGCGTTTCGCCCGCGCACTCGTCGGTGCGGGTGTTCGGCGGGCAGGTCGCCGGGCAGGCGCTCGTCGCGGCGGGCCGGACCGTTCCGGAGGAGCGGCGGGTCCATTCGCTGCACGCGTACTTCATCCGCGGCGGCGACCCGAGCGTCCCGATCGTGTACGAAGTGGACCGCATCCGCGACGGCCGCTCGTTCACCACCCGGCGCGTCGTCGCCGTCCAGCACGGCAAGGCGATTTTCTCGCTGTCCGCGTCGTTCCAGAAGGACGAACCGGGCATCGACCACGCCGAGACGATGCCGGCGGACGTGCCCGACCCCGAGTCGCTGCCGACCTTCCCCGAGCTGACCGCGGGCTACGGCCTGCGCTTCAGTGAGATCCCGCGGCCGATCGACATCCGCTACGTCGGCGAGCCGCCGTGGGTCACCCGCACCACCGGCGAACGCCCGACCCACCACCGGGTCTGGATGCGGGCCGACGGCACCCTCGCCGACAACCAGCTGCTGCACGTCTGCGTGCTCACCTACGCCTCGGACATGACCCTGCTCGACTCGGTGCTCGCACGGCACGGCGTGTACTGGGACGTCGACAAGGTGCTCGGCGCGAGCCTCGACCACGCGCTCTGGTTCCACCGTCCGTTCCGGGCCGACGAGTGGTTCCTCTACGACAGCACGTCGCCGAGCGCCTCGGGCGCCCGCGGGCTGGCCACCGGACGGTTCTTCACCCGCGACGGCCTGCACGTCGCCACCGTGGTCCAAGAAGGACTGCTTCGGGTCCGATAAGGACGGCCGCCCCGGCGATGACCACTCAGAGTGGCTGTCTGCAGAGGAAAACGTCGGAAACCGTCACACTCCCGTGGCGAAATTGCGCGGGAATACCCGTCTGAGTAATGCCGCGAAGCAAAGGAAGGTGCCCGGGACCGGTCGGGGGGCGGCCCCGGACACCGTGGTCGTCCGCTTTACCGCGGTCTCCGCGAATAGCCGAGGACGGCCGTCGTCTACGCTGCTCAGGACCGTCGGCGCGGCTGGATTCGCGTCTCGGCCCGCAGGATGCCAGAGTACAAGCGCACTCTGCACAATGCAGGTCGGAAGCAGGTCGGAACCAGCGACGGCGGGCTCCCGCCGCGACAGTGGGAATTCGCCGGTGTTATTACTCCACTGACAAGTCGATCACCTGGTTAGATATGCAGTGCGGGCAACAATACGAACCGGAGGTGCTGCCGTGGCGAGAGGCCAGGGACCGACTGTTCGCCGCAGGCGCCTCGCGAGCGAGCTGCGGAGGCTGCGCGAAGCCGCCGATCTGACCATCGACGAGGTCGGCGAAAAGCTGGAGTGCTCGGCGTCCAAAGTGAGCCGCATCGAGACCGGCCACGTCGGCGTCACCCCGCGCGACGCACGCGACATGCTCGCGCTGTACGGCATCACCGGCGACGAGCAGGAAGCGCTCGTCCAGCTCGCGCGCGAAGCACGCAAACGCGGCTGGTGGCACGCGTACAACGAAGTCTTCACCGGCACCTTCGTCGGCCTCGAAGCCGACGCGAGCTCGCTGCGCGCGTTCCAGGCGCTGCTGGTCCCGGGCTTGCTGCAGACCGAGCGCTACGCGTTCTCGGTGATCCGCGCGCTGCGCCCGGACGCCGAAGAGTCCGAGACCCGCCGCCGGGTCGCCGCGCGGATGGCGCGCCAGCAGCTGCTGACCGACGACCCGCCGGTCGAGTACTGGGCGGTGATCGACGAGGCGGTGCTGCACCGCGTGGTCGACAGCCCCGAGGTGATGGCCGAGCAGCTGTACCGGATCACCGCGATGGCGGAAAAGCCGAACGTGACCGTCCAGGTGGTGCCGTTCGGCGCCGGGGCGCACCCCGGCATGGAGGGACCGTTCCTCATCATGGGCTTCCCCGAGCAGGCCGATCCCGACGTGGTCTACGTCGACGACAGCACTTCCAGCGGCCTGTACCTCGAACAGCCCGACGACGTCCGGCGCTACGCGCTGATGTTCGACCACCTGCGCGCAGCAGCGCTGAAACCGGACGATTCGGTGGCGCTGATCACCGACGCGGCCGGCCGGTTCGCCGAACAGGCCGCCGTGGTTCAGGAACCGAGGAACACCGACCCGAGACAGTGAGGATGTGGGGACCATGATGGCCGACCTTTCCGGTGCCCAGTGGCGCAAGAGCAGCTACAGCGGCGGCGGCAACGACTGCGTCGAGGTCGCCTTCGTCGCAGGCGGCGCCGCGGTGCGCGATTCCAAAGACCCGGAAGGCGGGGCGTTCCGCCTGCCCGCCGCCGGCTGGCAGGCGCTCCTGGACGCGGTGCGCGGCCAGGGGCAGGCTTGACCCGTTCGCCCGGCTGATCGCTCAGCTGAGACCCCTTACCCCGCTCGACCTGGACTTCCCCGGTCGAAGCCGCGGGTAAGGGGTCTTTTCGCGTCCCGGTGTAGGCGATCACCCGATGCCCGGGACGGCCCCTCAGCACGAAAGTGGTCTTCGGCAGACAACGAGACCCGCTGGGGAGAAGAAAATGAGCGACTACAACTGGGACGCCACCCGCGCCGAGGTCGACTACCGGATGGCCGAACTGCGCCGCGCCGCCCGCCAGGCCCGCCTGAGCCGGGGCAACCGGGTGGTCCGCTGGGTGCGCACACACCGCATCACGAACGTCGAGGTGCCCCGCCAGGAAAGGCGCACGGCGACGGTACCGGAGGCCAGGGCGCGACATAGCGCATGAGCCTCAGGGTGTCGGGGACGGTAAGGGGGTCGGGCGGGGCGGCCGAGCCGGGACGGGGGTTCCGGGGCCGCTCCGCCCGCCGGACGCACCCGGCTCTCGCCCCCTGCGAAGCTCCCGCAGAGGTCCGTGAAGGGCTCCTTGAGGGAATCAGATTCCCTCAAGGCCTCCTTCACGGACTTTCTGCATCGCGTGTGCCGCGGCCCGCGCGCCGATGCGTCCCCGGAGCACCGCCCGGACCGGCTCTCGGCGACACGGCGGGGCCGCCCATTGGACGGAGATCACGGCCCGAACCGGCCGCCACGAGGAAATCCATGTCGGAACTGTCGGGGGTGTAGGTGAGAATGCATCTCGTGCCTCGTCTCGGTTCCGGTATTCCGCTCGTTGCCCGCACGCAGGAGATGCGGCGGCTGCGCGCGGCCTTCGCGCGCGCTGAACGCGGAGAAGCAGGTGCGGTGCTGATCGCGGGCGACGCCGGGGTCGGCAAGACCCGCCTGCTCACCGCGCTCGGCGAGCACGTCGCGGGCTGCGGCGGGCTCGTGCTCACCGGCCGGTGCATCGACGTGCGCGACGGCGGCCTGCCCTACCTTCCGTTCGCCGAGGCGCTGGCTCCGCTCGGGTCGTCGGCCGATCCCGCGGTTTCGGCTGCGGTGCGGGCGCGGTCCGCGCTCGGGATGCTGCTGCCGCAAGGCGATCCGCGGCCCGCGGCCACCGGCGACCACGGACAGGTTTCGGAAGGGGAGCGCGAGGGCGGGCGCCGGGTGCGGCCCGAGCAGGACCTCGGCCAGCTCCAGCTGTTCGACGCGGTGCTCGGGGTGCTGACCGAGGTCGGCCAGGAGCAGCCGGTGGTCGTCCTGCTCGAAGACCTGCACTGGGCGGACTCCTCCACCCGCAACCTGCTGTCCTTCCTGCTCAGCCGCCTGCGCGCGCAGCGGCTGCTGGTGGTCGGCAGCTATCGCGAGGAGGACGTCCACCGCAGGCATCCGCTGCGCGGCCTGCTGTCCGAGCTGGTCCGGCTGAACACCGTGGAACAGCTCTCGCTCGCCCCGTTCGGACCGGCTGACGCGCGGGCGTTCGTCGCGGCGCTGGCCGAGGAACCGCTGTCGCCGGACGTCGTCGCGGACATCGCCAAACGATCCGAGGGCAATCCGTTCTTCGTCGAGGAGCTCCTCGCCACCGGCGCCGACTGCCAAGATCTCCCCGCCGGGCTCGCCGAAGTCCTCCTCGCCCGGCTCGAACGTTTCCCGGCCGAGACGCGCCGGGTGCTGCGGGTCATCTCGGTGGCCAACGAATCGGTGTCGCACGCCGCGCTCGCGCAGGTCGCGGGCATCGGAGACCTGGAGCTGGACGAGGCCCTGCGAGAAGCCGTGCAACACCACGTCCTGGTCATCGAGCGCGGTTTCTACACCTTCCGGCACGCCTTGCTGCAGGAGGCGGTCTACGCGGATCTGCTTCCCGGCGAGCGCACGCGGATGCACGCGGGATATGCCGCGCGGATCAAGTCGATGCCGCAGGGGCGCGGCCACGACGCGAAGCTCGCCTTCCACAGCCTGGAAAGCCGGGACTTCGACACCGCCTTGTCCGCGTTGCTGCGCGCTGCCGACGAAGCGGAAAAGCTCGGCGCGCCTGGCGCTGCGCTGCGGCATATCGAGCAAGCACAGTCCATTTGGGACGCCGTGGCTCCGGAGAATCGTCCGGAAGGCGTGGACGAGTTGAAGCTGCTCAGCGAGGCGTCGTACTTCGCTGGCACGTCAGGCGAGCCGGAGCGCGCGGTCGCGTACGCGCGGTCAGCGACCGAAGCACTCAAGCCGGACGCGTCGCCCGAGCACGCGGCGAAGGTCTGGCGTCGGCTGGCCGAAACGCTGCTCACCTTGGAAGGCACGTTCGACGAGGCGGTTCGGGCGATCGAGCGGGCCTGGGAGCTGGTCGCCGATCGGGAGCCGAGCGGGGCGCGGGCCTGGGTGCTGGCGTCGCGGGCCGGGTTCCAGCGGCTGCTCGACCAGCCGGACGAGGCGTTGGCCAGCGCGCACACCGCAGTTGCCGACGCACGTGCCGTCGGGGCGGTCGGTGCGGAGGCGTCGGCGCTGGTCACGCTGGGCACGCTGGCCGACGGCGCGGGCGATCCGGTCGAGGCTCGCGAGCGGTTGTGCGAGGCCGAACGCAAGGCGCACAACGCCGGTGCGCTGAACGTCGAGATCCGGGCGATGTACTTCCTCGCCCTCAGCTACGACGACCAGGCGGAGATGGATCTGGCGCTCGCCCACGCCGCCCGTGGGGTCGAGCGGGCCGAGGCGGTCGGGCTGACCTGGAGCGCGTACGGGCTGGAGCTGCGTGCCCGGCTCCTGTATTTGCGGTATCTCAGCGGAGATTGGCCGAAGGAGGACGCCGCGGGGCGCGCCCGGCGAGGCGTGTCCAGTGCGGTCGCTGCGCGGATCTTGGCCAACTGGGTCCTGTTCCTGGTGGGGCGCGGGCGATTCGCGGACGCGGCCAAGGCGTTGCCGGGATTGCGGCAGCAGTGGATGGCGGATCCGCAGATCGCCTTGTCGGCGGGCGACGCGGCGATCGAGCTGGCCGCTTGGCGCGGGGAGCATGCCGAGGCGCTGCGGATCACCGACGAATTGGTGTCCTGGCTGGAGAAGGTCGAGACGGCGCTGCTCGGCGGGATCCGGATCGTGGCGCTGGCGATTCCGTCGGCGGCGGCGTTGGCCGCGGAGGCCCGCGCCAAAGGGGATCCGGCCGCGGCCGATCGGTTTGTGGCTGTGGGGCGACGGCTGGTGGAGCACGGGCGGCGTTGTGCTGCCGAGGGGCATCCCCGGTCCGGAACTATCGGGCCGGAGGGGCGGGCTTGGCTGGCCCGGATGGAGGCCGCGGCATCCGGGCTGGAGGGTCCGGCCGATCCGGAGCTGTGGGGTGCGGCGGCCGAGGCTTATTCGTACGGGGCGGTTTACGAACAGGCGGTTTGCCGGTGGCGGCAGGGGGAGGCGTTGTTAGCCGCCGGACAGCCGGGGGCGGCGGAGGCGTTGGAGGCGGCGCATTCGGTGGCGGTGAAGCTGGATGCGGTTCCGTTGCGGGATGCGGTGCGGGAGTTGGCGCATCGGGCTCGGGTCGAGTTGGCTGGGGTTGAGGTCGTTCCCGTTGCTCGGGCGCAGGTGAATCCGTTGACTGACCGGGAGCGGGATGTGCTGGAGCGGGTTGCGCTGGGGCGGACTAATCGGCAGGTGGGGGAGGAGTTGTACATCAGCGAGAAGACGGTGAGCGTGCACCTTTCCCGGGTGATGGCGAAGCTGGGGGCCAGTCGGCGGGCTGAGGCTGTGGCTATTGCTTATGACCGGGGGTTGCTTACTGTGCCGGAGTGATCGGCTCGTCGCCTGGCGGCGACATCGGCTTGTGGTTGCGTGGGGCACCCCGAAGCTTGATTGTGCTGACGGTTCGGGGGTGCTTCGTATCGGGGTTGGGGGAGGGGCTGGGTGCCTCGATGGTTGGGTGCATCGGCTGCGGTTGAGGGCTGGGTGCGCTGATCGTTGGGTGCATCGGCTGCGGTGAGCGGCTTGGTGGTTCGATCGTTGCGGGCATCGGCTGCGGGCGGGGTTGGGTGCCTTGATCGTTGGGTGCACTGGCTGCGGTGAGCGGTTGGTGGCTCCACCGTCGGGTGCACCGGCTGCGGTTTCGTGGGTGTTGGTGGCTAGCGCCCCAATGCCACATTGGGTGCGTCGGATGCACCCAATGTGGCGTTCGGTGCGTGGGATGCACCCAATGCCGCATTGGGGCGCATCGCTGGCGGGGGCTGCGGCGAGGGTGGGCCGTGAAGGGCTCCTTGAGGGAATCCAAGTCCGTGAAGGGGCCCCTCACGACCGGCACGACCGGAGGCGGGTCGTGAGGGGAACCCTGAGGGAATCAGAGTCAATGAGGGTGGCCCTCACGAACCCTTAGCGGCCGGGTAGGTGGCGCAGAAGTTTCATGCTTACGGTCATGAAGCGCGCCCACACTGAGCCTGGCACTCCCTTGGGCGGGCGTAGGGCCAGGCCTCGTTGTACGGCGATGGACTGCGCTTCCGTGTACTTCAGCAATCCCTCCGCGCCGTTTCGTCGGCCTGCGCCGGATTCCTTCATGCCGCCCATGGGGACGCCGACCGTTCCGAAGGTTGCTGCGTAACCCTCGTTGACGTTGACCGTGCCTGCTTTCAGGCGGGCGCCTACTTCCCAGCCTGCGCGGCCGTTTTTGGTCCAGACGCTTGCGTTCAAACCGAAGGGGGTGTCGTTTGCTCGCTCGATCGCGTCGTTGACGTCGCTGAATCCGTAGATCGACACCACTGGGCCGAAGGTTTCCGAAGCGAACGGGGTCATTCCGGGGCGTACGTCTGTCAGGACCGTCGGTTCGTAGAACAGTGGGCCCAGGTCTGGGCGGGGGCGTCCGCCGGTCAGGACGCGGGCGCCTTTTGCTCGGGCGTCTTCCACGTGGGCCGTCACGATTTCCAGTTGGCTCTTCGACGTCAGCGAACCCATTCCGGCGTGGTAGTCCAGTGAACCGCCCAAACGCAGTGCTGCTGTGCGGGCCACGAATTCGCGGGTGAACTCCTCGCGGATGCTGTCGTGCACGTAGATCCGCTCCACCGACACGCACAGCTGGCCTGCCGACGAGAAGCACGCCGTGACGGCGCCGGCGGCGGTTTTGGCGATGTCTGCGTCCGGCAAGACGATCATGGGGTTCTTGCCGCCCAGTTCCAGCGAATAGCTGGTGAGCCGTTGCGCGATGCGGCCTGCCAGGTCCTTGCCGGTCGGGGTCGAGCCGGTGAAGCACAGGTAGTCGCATTCTTCCAGCAGAGCATTGCCGATTTGCGAGCCTCGGCCCAGCACGATTTGCCACAGACCGGAAGGCGGACCTGCCTCTTCCGCCAGCTCTTGCAGCCACAGGGCGGACAGCGCGGTCTGGTTGTCCGGTTTCTGCACGACTGCGTTCCCGGCGACGAGCGCGGGGAAGACGTCCATCGCGGTCAGGGCCAGCGGGTAGTTCCAGGGCGAGATGATCCCGACGACGCCCTTGGGGTGCCGCAGTTCGCCTGCTCGCGTCAAGCCCGGGATGACGCCGGGGGCGCGGCGCGGGGAGAGGGTTTTCGCGCTGTGCTTGCCGTAGTAAGCCGCGACCAGCACGGTGGCGCTGACCTCGTCGAACGCGTCGATCCGGGCCTTGCCTGCTTCGACCTGGACCAGGTCGAGGACCTCCGCTTGCCGGGCGAGGACCAGGTCGTGCAGTCGCACGAGGAACTGCTGACGGCGGGTCACCGGCAACGCTGCCCACTCGCGTTGCGCTTCGCGGGCGGAGGCGAAGGCGGCGCGGACTTCGGCGTCGTCGGCCTGGGGGAGGGAGGTGATCGGCTGGCCGGTGAAAGGCGCGGTCATCTGCACCGGCGCGTTGTCGGCGCCGCCGGTTGCGCGGGCTACGAGTGCGGCCGCGCGGGACGCGGACGGGGCGCCTGCTACGCCGCCGACGGTTGCGGGCAGGGGCTGGCCGGTGAGGTTCGCCGGGGTCGTACTCGTCATCGAGCGCACCTTCTTCCGTGCGGGGCCGGGTGTTACCGACGAGTACACCATACCGGCGGTATGGACACTAGTCGCCCGAGTACAGCAGCACGGCGATCCGCTTCCACTCCTCCAGCAGCTGGCGGCGACGGCGCGGGTCGCCGCCCAGTTCGGCGTCCAGTGCGAGGCCGCGGGTGAGGTTCACGGTGAGCCAGAACAGCATCTCCGCACGTTCTTTCGGCAGGTCGCCCGCGACGTCGCTGATGTGCTCCAGCGTCGCCCGGCCCAGTGCGCGGTCGACCGGCCGGATCGCGGCGCGCAGCTCCGGGTCGGTGCGGGCGGCGACCCACAGCTCGGTGACCGCGGTGGACAGCGTGCCGGAATAGCCCTCCCACAGCAGGTCGATCGCCGCCGCGACGCCGGACGCTCCGCCCGGCAGCGAGCCGAGCGAGGCGGCGAGCTGGGTGCGCAGCTTCGTGGTGAGGTGCTCGACCGCGGCCGCCATCAGCTCCGCTTTCGTGGCGAAGTAATGCTGCACCGCGCCCTTCGAGACGCCGGCCCGGGTGCAGATCTCTTGCACCGACGCCCGCGAATACCCGATCTCGACCAGGCAATCGATCGTCGCGTCCAGCAGTGCGGTGCGCGTCTGCTCGCGGCGTTCGGCCTGGGTGCGGTGTCCCCGGGCGACCTCAGTCATCGCGGCTCCTGCTTTACGTACCGGACGGATGGGATGTACATTCCGGCTAGAACTTACCTGCCAAGCGTCATGTTTTCCAGTTCGCGGGAGGCCAAGCCGTGCCGTTGCAGATCCAGAAGAGCTCGTGGAGCACCACCGAACTCGAAGACCTCCGGGAGCTCGCCCGGTCGTTCCTGCAGAAGGAATTCGTGCCGAACCAGGAGCGCTGGGCGGCGGAGAAGAAGCTCGACCGGGACATCTGGACCAAGGCGGGCGAACTCGGCCTGCTGTGCCTGTCGATCCCGGAGGGGTACGGCGGGGGCGGCGGCACGTTCGCGCACGAGGCCGTGCTGTACGAGGAGCAGGCCCGGGCCGGGGACAGCGCGTGGGGCGTCACCGTCCACAGTGGAATCGTCGCGCACTACATCCTGGCGTACGCGTCGGAGGAGAAAAAGCGCGAGTGGCTGCCGAAGATGGCCACCGGCGAGATGGTCGGCGCGGTCGCGATGACCGAGCCCGGCACTGGTTCAGACCTTCAGAACATCAAGACCCGCGCGGTCCGCGACGGCGACCACTACGTGATCAACGGCGCGAAAACGTTCATCACCAACGGTTTCCACTCCGACCTCGTCGTGGTCGCGTGCAAGACCGACCCGGACGCCGGCGCGCAGGGCGTCTCGCTGATCGTGGTCGAGACCGACACCCCGGGCTTCCGCCGCGGCCGCGTGCTCGACAAGGTCGGCCTCAAGGGGCAGGACACCGCCGAGCTGTTCTTCGACGACGTCCGCGTGCCCGCCGCGAACCTGCTCGGCGACGCCGAGGGCCAGGGCTTCATCCAGCTGATGCTGCAGCTGCCGCAGGAACGGCTGATCATCGCGGTGACCGCGGTGGCCGGGCTGGAAGCCGCGGTGAACCTGACCATCGACTACACCAAGGAACGCACCGCGTTCGGCCGCCCGATCTTCAACTTCCAGAACACGAAGTTCAAGCTCGCCGAGGCGGCGACGGAAGCCGCGGTGTCGCGCGCGTTCCTCGACCAGTGCATCGAACGGCACCTGCGCGGCGAACTCGACGTACAGGGCGCGGCGATGGCGAAACTGTGGACGACCGAGCGGGTGAACAAGGTCGTGGACGACTGCCTGCAGCTGTTCGGCGGCTACGGCTACATGACCGAGTACCCGATCGCGCGCGCCTGGGCCGACGTGCGGATCTCGCGGATCTTCGGCGGCACCAGCGAGATCATGAAGGAAATCATCTCCCGCACGCTCTGAAATCCGTTGCAGCGAAAGGACTTCTCCGTGAAACAGGGTCCGCTCGCCGGGCTGCGGGTGGTGGAGCTGGCCGGGCTGGCGCCGGCTCCGTTCGCCTGCATGATCCTGGCCGACCTCGGTGCCGACGTGATCCGCGTCGACCGCGCCACCCCGGGCGCCGACGTGCTCGGCATCCCGAACGACCCGCTCGCCCGCGGCAGGCGGTCGGTCGGGGTGAACACGAAAACGCCCGAGGGCGTCGAACTCGTGCTGAAGCTGGCCGAGCGCGCCGACGTGCTGATCGAAGGCTTCCGGCCGGGCGTCGCGGAACGGATGGGCATCGGCCCGGAGCAGGTGCACGCCCGCAATCCGCGGCTCGTCTACGGCCGGATGACCGGCTGGGGCCAGGACGGCCCGCTCGCGTCGGCGGCCGGGCACGACATCAACTACATCAGCGTCGCCGGTGCGCTCGACCCGATCGGCCGCGCGGGCGAACGCCCGGTGCCGCCGCTCAACCTGGTCGGCGACTTCGGCGGAGGCGGCCTCATGCTCGCGATGGGCGTGCTGGCCGCGTTGCACGAGCGCACGACGTCCGGACGCGGCCAAGTCGTGGACGCGTCGATGGTGGAAGGCGCGGCGCTGCTGACCACGAGCCTGCACGGGATGCGCGCGGCGGGCGTGTGGCCGGGCGAGCGCGGCGAGAACCTCCTCGACGGCGGTGCCCCGTTCTACGACACCTACGAGACCGCGGACGGCAAGTACGTCGCCGTCGGTGCGATCGAGATGCGGTTCTGGGGCGACCTCGTCAAGGTGCTCGGGCTGGAGAACGAAGACCTGCCGATGCACGTCGACCAGAGCCAGTGGCCGCGGCTGCGCAAGATCCTGGCCGAGGCGGTCGGCCGGTTCACGCGCGACGAACTGGTCGCGCGGGCGGAAGGCACCGACGCGTGCCTCACCGCGGTGCTGTCGCCGTGGGAAGCGGCCGAGCATCCGCAGAACGCGGCGCGCGGGACGTTCGTGGACATCGGCGGCACGGTGCAGCCCGCTCCGGCGCCGCGGTTCGACCGGACGCCCGCGGCCACGCCGGAAGCACCGCACGAGAAGGGCTCGGACACCGCGGAGGTGCTGGCGGAGCTGGGTTACGACGACGCGGGTGTCGCGGCGTTGAAGGAGGCCGGAGCGATCGCCTGAACGCTCACGACGGCAGATCGGACCGGATCACCGAGTAGAGGACGTGATCGCGCCACTGCCCGTCGCGGAAATCGAACCCGCGCAGGATCCCCTCGCGGGTGAACCCGGCCTTCTCCAGCGAACGCTGGCCGGCCCGGTTGCCGACCTCGGTGCTGGCCTCGACGCGGTTGAACTGCGTGTGCGCGAACAGGTAGCGCACGAGCTGCCGCTGCGCCTGCGCGCCGAGGCCGTGCCCGCGCGCCTCCGGCAGCAGGACCATGCCGATGTTCCAGCAGTAGGTGTGCGGGCCGGTCCGCGTGCGATGCCACGAAACGAGCCCGAGCGGGCGTTCGTCGAGCGTGGGGACGAGCATGCCGTTGTCGGTGGTCAGCATGCCGTTCTCGCGCCAGAGCCGCCGGACGTAGCCGGGGTCGTGCCAGCCGAACCACTGGTGCTCGCCGACCGTCTCCGGGTCGTTGGTCAGGGCCTCCAGCAGACCGAGGTCGGACTCGCGCACCGGGCGGAGAGTCACTGGGCCGTCGTCCATCGCCGGAGCGTACCGGGGGCGCTCTCCGGGCCCGGGTCACCCGATGGTGACCGGGGTCACCCGGCCGTGAGCTTTCTGGCTGGATCGGGGCCTGCGACGGGCCATTCCGGCGTGCCGTCACTACAGTGGGAGCCGACTCTGCCGAGGCGGGGCCGGCGTCCGACCGGGCGCCGGGGGAGCGGAGGGGAACGAAACCATGTCGAGCGGCCTGAAGAAGATCGTCGTCGTCGGAGTAGTCGCGCTCGTGCTGTTCTTCCTGATCACGCAGCCCACCAACTCCGCGGCCTTCGTGCACCGCGTGCTCGGCTGGCTCAAGGACGGTGCCGAAGCGATCGTCACGTTCTTCAAGAGCCTCTTCGCCTGACCCCGGTTTTCCCGCTCGCCGGACCGCCCTCGCGCGCCCGTCCGGCCAACTAGTCACGCTTTGTCACCGGATCCCGGGATTCGGGCACTTCGCTCGACCATCCGGGTGGATTGGCCCGTAAAACCGCCTGGTCACCGAATTTCCGGGGTCCGGGGTATGGCGGAGAAAGCGGGTGCCGCCCTACGGTGCTCACATTGCGTGATCAGCCGGTTCTCCGGTCCCCCGGGAGCCGGGTCACGGCGGGTTTTCGGCCCGGTCACGCGTGGGGAGCCAATCGTGGACGCGCAACGGGGCAGGCGGTCGAAATGCCTGCCCGTCGGGGACCGATGAGGAGGCAGGGATGACCGGAGATCCCGGAGTGGACGCGTTGATCCGGCAGTGGTCGGCCGAGCGCGAGAAGACCCCCGAGGAGCAGGAGGTCGACCGCATCGCCTCGGCCTGGCTGGCCGACGCGCCGGCCGCTCCGCCCGGCATCCCCGGCCAGCGCGCCCGGTCCGGACCCGCCCGCTGGGCCCCGGTCGAGGCCGCCGACCCCGGCTACCTCGACGCGATGCGCGCCCGGCTGCCGGAGGTCCCGGAAGAACTGCTCGTCGCCGCCGCGGGCTGGTGGCAGATGGTCGGCGACGTCGCCGAAGCGCAGCAGTGGTGGGACGCCGGGATCAGCCCGCTGGACCAGCGAGCCCTCGACTACCGGGCGGCCGGTCTCGCACCGTCCGACCTCGCGCGGCGGCTCGGCCCGATGACGGTGCTGCAGCACCTCCGCCGGGGCAGCGCGCCCGCCTGGTGCGTCGCGCGGCTGGCGCGGCAGCAGAAGCCTGCCTGACCGTTCGTTCCGCGCGGTTCTCGCGGGGCGAAGTGCCTGAACGTCCGTTCCGTGCGGCTGGCGCGGGCGGATGTGGCTGATCGTTCGTTCCGCGGTTCGTGCGGGAGGAAGCGGGCGGTCGTTCGTTCCGTGCGGTTCGTGCGGGTGGATGTGGCTGATGGTTCGTTCCGCGCGGCTCACGCGGGAGGGCGTCGCTGGTCGTTCCTCCCGCGGCTCGCGCGGGAGGAAGCGCCTCATAGTTCGTTCCACTCGGCTCGCGCCGGAAGAAGTGCCTGATTGGTCGTCCCGCGGTTCGCGCGGGAAGAAGCCTGTTTGACAGCTGTGTTGCCTGGTCGGCGAATCGGCCAGGCAACACGGCGAAGCGCCCGTCGCGGTGCGGTGGAAAGCACTCCTTGCCGGGAGTGCCGGAAGCCGCATGCGGCGGACGTTTTTGTTTGGCGGTGCCGCACCGCGGCGAAGCGCGCCTGGCGCGTCCGGTCGGCGAACCGCGAAGGCAGCCGCTCCGGCCGAACCCCGCCTCGACGTGGGGCTTGGCTTCGGCCAACCCCGCCTCGACAGCGGGCTTGGGGATGTTTGTGCGGCGTGAACCGTCCACCTGACGGAACCGGGCTACCCGGCCGGGTGAACCGGCGTGGCGGGGGCCATGGCGATGCGTGCGTAACGCTAACCTGCGCGGGCTCGTTGTGTGTTGCGAACCCCAAGCCATGCTGGAGGACCGGAGTTTCGTGCCCGCCACCGGACAGACCCCCGACACCGAGCGGACCGGGGACGAGACCGCGGCTCCCGCTGCCGCCCCGTCGCCCGCCCGTCGCGGTCATGGCGCCGCGCTCGCGGTGCGGCTCGCCGTCGTCGTCGCGGTGCTCGCCGTCGCGGGCGGCGGGGTCTGGATCGTCACCAGGGCGGCAGCCCCGGAAGCCAGCCCGACCACGACGGACATCCCGGCGCTGAGCGTCAAGGCGGTCGACGTCAAACCCGGTTCGATCGCGCCGGTCAACGCCGTCGTCGCGGGCGGGGCCGCGGACCAGGGCACCGCCCCGCAGTCGGCGCGCCCGACCGGCGGCGACCCGCTGCAGGCCTGGGCGGACAAGGTCGCGCCCGCCACCGGCATCCCGGCGCGGGCAGTGCGCGCGTACGGCAACGCGGAGCTCGCGATGCGCGAGGTCGACCGCGGCTGCCACATCTCCTGGGCGACGCTCGCCGGCATCGGCCGCATCGAGTCCAACCACGGCCAGTACGGCGGAGCGGTCCTCGGTGCGGACGGCCGCCCGTCGAAGCCGATCATCGGCGTCCCGCTCGACGGTTCCTCCGGGGTTCGCGCGATCGGCGACACCGACGGCGGCCAGCTCGACGGCGACCCGGTCGCGGACCGCGCGGTCGGCCCGATGCAGTTCATCCCGGGCACCTGGCGCAAGTGGGCGTCGGACGCCACCGGCGACGGCCGCGCCGACCCGCAGCAGATCGACGACGCCGCCCTCACCGCCGCCCGCTACCTGTGCGCGGGCGGCCGCGACATGGCCAGCCCGGCGGGCTGGTGGTCGGGGATCCTGTCGTACAACAACTCGACGGAGTACGCGCAGAAGGTCTTCGGCCTGGCGGACGGCTACGCGAAGGCGGCGCAGAAGGTGCAAGCGGGCTGACGCCCGGGCCTGCCTCCCACCGCCGGTCGGTGAGGGGCTCCTTCACGGACGCGGATTCCCTTCACGGACCACTCCCGCCACAGTCCGGCATGCGCCTCGATGCCGCGCTGGGGTGTTTGCCCGGATCGAGCTGCCGGGTCTTTCCCGCGCGACGGGGTGCCGGAGCGGCGAGTCAGCAACCCGCCACCCGGCGAATCCGGCCGCGAACGCCGGATGGGGCCCCGGTCACGACCTCGCCGCCTCTCAGCAACGTCGTCCCCGGCCAGTGCTAGCGTCGATACCGTGCCCGCAGATCCCGGCCCGGCCGCGTCCCCGCTCGGGCGCCGGCTCATGATCGTCGCCACGAGCCTCGTGAGCCTGGCGTTGTGCTGCGGGCTGGCCTGGTGGCAGTGGGACCGGTTCACGTCCGCCACCGGCACCTTCCAGAACCTCGGCTACGTGCTGCAATGGCCGCTTTTCGGGCTCTTCCCCGCGTTCATGTTCTGGCGCATCAAGAAGCTGCGCGAACGCGAAGAGCAAGCCGCCGGGCAGCCCGAACCGCCTGCTCCGGCCCCGGTCCGCGTGCCCGCGCCGCGACCGGCCGCGGCTCCCGTCGAAGAAGACGACGAACTCGCCGCCTACAACCGCTACCTGCGCGAGCTCAACGCCCGCGACCAGCAGTCCTGAACGCCCGCGGAAATGAGGACGCTCCCATGACGACCAGCACCGACGGTGCCGCCCCCGCTCGCCAGTCGAAGGTGTCCGGCTCGCTGACCCGGTTCCGGGCCAGCGCGTACGTGACCGGTGTCGGCCTGCTCGCGCTCTGCGCCACCATGATCATCGAGTACGGCTTCGGCAACGCCACGCCCGCGCAGGTGTACTCGCCGATCCACGGCGTGCTCTACATGATCTACCTGGTGCTCACCATCGACCTCGCGATCAAGGCCCGCTGGTCGATCAAGAGCACCGTCCTGGTGCTGCTGGCCGGGTGCGTCCCGTTCGTGTCGTTCGTCGTCGAGCGCCGGGTGACCCACCGGGTGCAGGCCGGGCGCGACGTCTTCTGAGCAACGAAAAAACCGCGGCGCCCGGAAGTCCGGACGCCGCGGTTTTTTCGTGTGCCAGGGGATCAGGAGCCGAAGCCGACGCCGGTCAGGGACCGGACCTCCATCTCCGCGTGCTTGGCCGGATCGCTCTTCGACCGGCCGACGAACGTGCCGATCGCGCCGCACAGGAACGACACCGGGATCGACACCAGGCCCGGGTTCTTCAGCGGGAACCAGTGGAAGTCGATGCTCGGGAAGATCGAGTCGGATGCTCCCGACACCACCGGCGAGAACAGCACCAGCACGACGCAGGCGATGAGTCCGCCGTAGATGCTCCACAGCGTCCCGGTGGTGTTGAACCGTTTCCAGAACAGCGAGTACAGCAGGGTCGACAGGTTCGCCGACGCCGCCACCGCGAGCGCGAGCGCCACGAGGAACGCGATGTTCTGGCCGTTGGCGAGGATGCCGCCGAGGATGGCGAGCACGCCGATCACGACCGCGGTCAGCCGGGCGACCCGGACCTCGTCCTCCGGCTCCGCCTTGCCGCGCTTCATGACGTTCGCGTAGACGTCGTGCGCGAACGAGGCGGACGCGGTCAGCGTCAGCCCGGCCACCACGGCGAGGATCGTCGCGAACGCGACCGCCGAGATGACGCCGAGCAGCACCGTCCCGCCCACGTGCAGGGCCAGCAGCGGCGCGGCCGAGTTCTCGCCGCCGGGCGCGGCCTTGATCTCGTCCGGGCCGACGATCGCCGCCGCGCCGAAGCCGATCACCAGCGTGCACAGGTAGAACACGAACATGCACGCGGTCGCCCACACCACCGAGCGGCGCGCCTCGCGGGCGTTCGGCACGGTGTAGAAGCGCATCAGCACGTGCGGCAGCGAGGCGACGCCGAGCACCAGCGCCAGCGACAGCGACACGAAGTCGAGCTTCGTGGTGCCGTCCTTGCCGTAGGAGCCGCCGGGGGAGAGCAGGTCCTTGCCCATCGGGCTGCGGTCGGCGGCCGCGCGCAGCAGGCTCGAGAAGTTGAAGCCGTACTTGCCCATCAGGAACACCGTGATCAGCGAGGCCGCGGTGAGCAGGATGGTGGCCTTGATGATCTGCACCCAGGTGGTGCCCTTCATGCCGCCGAGCAGCACGTAGGAGATCATCACCAGCCCGACCACGGTGATCACCACCGCCTGGCCCCACTTGGAGTGGACGTCCAGCAGCAGCGCGACCAGGCCGCCCGCGCCCGCCATCTGCGCGAGCATGTAGAAGAAGGAGATCACCAGCGTCGACGTGGCCGACGCGGCGCGCACCGGGCGCTGCTTCATCCGGAAGCTGAGCACGTCGCCCATGGTGAAGCGGCCGGTGTTGCGCAGCAGTTCCGCGAGCAGCAGCAGGTCGACGAGCCACGCGACGAGGAAGCCGATGGAGTAGAGGAAGCCGTCGTAGCCGTTCATCGCGATCGCGCCCGCGATGCCGAGGAACGACGCCGCGGACAGGAAGTCGCCGGACAGCGCGACGCCGTTCTGCCTTCCGGTGAAAGCGCTGTCGGCGGTGTAGTAGCCCGACGTCGACGAGCGGCGGTTCCCCGCGCGGTACACCACGTAGAGGGTGATCGCGACGAACAGCGCGAACACCCCGGTGTTGATCAGCGGGTTGCTCTCCGAAGCTCCTTCGGCGAGCGAAACGGTGGTCACTGAGGCGTTCCTTCCGTGACAGGGGCGGCCTGCGCTCGGATCTCGGCGGCGCGCGGGTCCATCTCGCGGTCGGCGAAGCGGACGTACAGCGCGGTGATGACCGCGGTGGTGAGGAACTGGCCGAGGCCGAGCAGCATGCCGACGTTGACCAGGCCGAAGACCGGCGTGCTCATGAACTCGCCCGCGTAGGCGGCGAGCACGACGTAGACCAGGTACCAGACGAAGAACCCGATGCTCATCGGGAACACGAACCGGCGGAAGCGGCTGCGCAGCGCGCGGAACTGGGGGCTGCGCTGGATCTGCTCGTAGTCCGGGCCGCGCTTGCGGCGCCTGCCGCGCGGTGCGGCGTCGCCTCCTTCGCGGTCGAACAGCGCGGGCATCTGACCGGTGTCCTCGGCTGCGGAGGCCGGTCCGGTGGTGCGCGCGACGTTGTGCATGGCTGCCTCCGGCAACTTGCGCGGTGGAAGGCGGCGGGCATCGTTCGAGAAAGCGCCCGGATCGCCCTTGCGGACTGGGAGGCGGCCATAGTAACGACGGCGCCGGAACGCGGAAAAAGCCGGTTCGCGAGGGCACCGGAAATTCCTTTTCGCCCGGGAAATAGCGCGGAACGGCGCGTCCGGGCAGATCACAGGCTGATCACTCGGAATAGTGAGCACCGATGTCACGGGGAGTCGCCGCGGTCGGTCCGGGTTGCGGCAGACGGCGGAGTGACGGGCCGGTCAAGATCCATTACGGTGACCGGTCGTAGCCGCCGGGCGGGGCGGCCGCTCCGTTTCGGCGGGCAGGTGGCCGGCCGGGCGGGGATTCCCAGGCAGGGAAGGGAGGCTGGCAAAAATCACCGGGTCGGGCGGCGCGTCGCTGCATCTCCACAACATCGGGTTCAACTTCCGGGTGCACCCACCCGATGGGGGCACGGAGCGTAGTCCCATCGAGGGTGTCGCTTACCCTGTGTGGGCTAATCGGGTGACGGCCGGACGCCGAAGCCGAGAGCGCCGGGTAACCGGAATTCCCGCGCCGGGCGGCCGGGTGCGAATCCGTGGCTCCGCGTTCCCGAGTTTTGACTATTTTCCCAGGTCAGCCCCCCGATGCGGAACGCAATAACGCAGGCGGCGATTGGTGTACGATTCTTTGGCCCCAGCCGCCCGCAGCGATCGATAGGCGCAGACAAGTTGATCTCGACCACCGCCGTGCAGTCCGCAAGTTGCGTCGTGCACGTGCATAGTCCCGGGAAGCCGATCGTCTCCCGGACCGGTGAAGGATCGACCCGGTCGTGCCCGCCCCCGGTCGGACGCGCGGGCAGGCGGACCGCGGGACTCCGCGCCGGAAGCGCGCTGCGCACCGGGAGCACGGAGGACCGAGGGGACCGCCGACGGGCCGCCACGACGCCGGACAGGGAGTCACTTTCGTGACCGTTGCAGGAGAAGGCCAAGTGCCTGTGGAAAAGCTGCTCGGCCGCCCGCCCAAGCGGCCGCGCTGGTCGTCGGGCTGGCGGGCGGCGTTGCGCTGGCGGGACTGGAGCCTGCCGGTCAAGCTGTCGGCGGTCACGATCGTCCCCATCGTGCTCGCGCTCGTCCTCGGCATCACCGCCATCGCGGGCCAGGTCTCGCGCTCGAGCGACTACCAGCGGATCGACCGGCTCGTCGCGCTGAGCACCCAGCTGCGCGCGCTCACCGACGGGCTTCAGCGCGAACGCACCCAGACCGCCGCCCAGCTCATCGCGGGCACCTCGGGCGTCACCCCGGAACTGAAGGCCGCCCGCGCGGCCACCGACGCCGCGGTCGCGCCGTTCACCGAGGCAGCCGCCCGGGTCGGCGCCGACGGTTCGAGCGTGTCCGGCGCGGTGAACTCGGCGAACGCGCAGGTCAACGAGATCGCGGTGATCCGCCAGCAGGTCGGGGCCGGCCTGCTGAACGCGGCCGAGGCGGTCGGCGACTACAACGCCGTCACCAGCGCGCTGATCGGAGCCGACACCGCGGTGTCGGCGGGCGCGAGCGCCGACGCGCTCGGCAGCACCCCGAGCGCGCTGCACGACCTCGAAGCGGCCAAGGAACAGGTGTCGGTCACCCAGTCCCTGGTGGGCTACGGCATCTCCGCGGGCACGCTGACCCCGCAGCAGCTGAGCGACGTGCGCGACGCGGAACTGCGGTTCGACGACCGCGTCGCCGACTTCAACGCCGCCGCCACTGCGCCGCAGCGGCTCGACTTCGAGAGCACGATCAAGCCGGACACCTCTTACGACCGCAAGCGGATGCTCGGCACCGTGCTCGGCGGTCAGGGCGTCTCGACCGACGACGCGCTCAAGCGGATTTCGGCGCAGGAGTGGAACAACGCCTCGAACGCGGTGACCTCGCAGCTGTCCGAGGTCTCCGGCCGGATGAGCACCGACTTGACCGCCGCGTCGTCCCAGCTGGTCGAGGACGCGGGCAGCAGCGCCGGTCTGCTCGCCGTGCTGCTGTTCGCGGCGCTCGCCGCGGCCGCCGCGGTCGTGTTCGTCATCGCCCGCCAGCTGCTGCGCTCGCTGAAGGTCCTGCGACGGTCCGCATTGGACGTCGCGGAGAAGGACCTGCCCGAGGCGGTCCGCAACATCCAGGAGGGCCGCGCGCAGAGCGTCGAGGTCGAACCGGTGCCGGTCCAGGTGCAGGACGAGGTCGGCGAGGTCGCGCGGGCGTTCGAGAAGGTGCACAGCCAGGCGCTGAAGCTGGCGACCGAACAGGCCGCCATGCGCGCCGGCTACTCCAGCGTGTTCGTCAACCTGTCGCGGCGCAGCCAGAGCCTCGTGCAGCGGCAGCTGCAGCTGATCGAGCGGCTGGAGCGCGACGAGGAGGACGCCGACCAGCTCGCCACGCTGTTCCAGCTCGACCACCTCGCCACCCGGATGCGGCGCAACAACGAGAACCTGATGGTCCTCTCCGGCGCCGAGCCGGGCCGCCGTTCCGGCCAGCCGGTCGCCACGCACGACGTGCTGCGCGCCGCGGTGTCGGAAATCGAGCAGTACCAACGGGTTTCGGTGCAGCACCCGCCCGCGGTGAAGATCGTCGGGTTCGCCGCGAGCGACGTCCAGCGGCTCATCGCGGAGCTGCTGGACAACGCGACCGCGTTCTCCGCGCCGGAAACGCAGGTGACGGTCGCGACGCGGCTCGCCGAGGACGGTTCGCTCAACGTCGACATCCTCGACAAGGGCATTGGCATGAACGAGTACGAGGTGGTGGAGGCCAACGGCCGGCTCACCGACTCGGGCTCGGTCGACCTCGCGACCTCGCGCCGGATGGGCCTGTTCGTGGTCGGCCGCCTCGCCGGCCGCCACCGCATCGGCGTTTCGCTGCACGGCGGCAAGGACATCGTCGGCGTGCGGGCCACCGTGGTGGTGCCGCCGGAGCTGGTGATGACCGGACTGGCCACGGTGCCCGGCGACCGGGGCGAACCCGGCCAGCTGCCCGGTCCCAAGGCGAGCCTCGCCGCCCCGCCCGCCGCTCCCGGCGGACTGCCGCGGCGCCAGCGTCCGGCCTCCAACGGTTCGGCCGTGCCGGGTCTCGTTCCGCAGCAGGGCAGCAACTCCGAGGAAACGCAGCGCTGGCCCTCGGCGGGCGACCTCGCCGGGTTCTCCGGGGACAAGGTCGCGCGTCCGCCGTCCGATCTCGAGGTGTCCGGGACCGCGCTGTTCAGCCCGATCCCGCGCGACGACGACACGCCCGCCCCGCCGCCGCCCGCGCCGAAGCTGCCGCAGACCGTCGACGTCCCGCCGCCGCGTCCGGAGCCCGAACCGGAACCGGCCGCGGAAACCCGCGACGAGCGCGACGGCGAACTGCCCTCGGGCAAGGACCTGTTCTCCGCGGCCAACGCGACGACGCTGAGCGACTGGTGGAACCAGGCCGCGCAGCAGGTGCCGGAGGTCCCGCCGCCGTCCGCGGCGGAGACGACGATCGAGAACACGCCGATCTTCGACGAGATGCTGTCGGCCTGGTTCCGTTCGCCCGCGCAGCCGCCGCCCGCGGCCGCCTCCCCGGCGGCTTCGCCCGCGTCCGGCACAGCCGCTGCGGAGCCGGAAGCGGATTCCGACCAGCAGCAGCGCAATTGGGATTTCGCGAGCGACGAAAACTGGCGGACGGTGCAGGCACTGTCCCAAGTGGAGCCGACCGCGTTCACCAAGTCGGGCCTGCCCCGGCGCCGTCGCGGCGAACAGCTCATGCCGGGCAGCGCCACGCCGGAACCGGCGGCTCCCGCGGCCGAAACGCAGGGCAGCGACCTCCCGGTCCGCGACCCCGCGGACGTGCGGGGACGGCTGAACAGCTTCCAGCGCGGCGTCACGCGCGGACGTCAGGAAGTCCGCGGGACCGCGCCGGAAACCACTGGCGCCACAGCGGATTCCCCGGCCGCGGACGCTACGGGCGCCACGACGGCGCCCTCGCCGGAGCGGGCCCGCGCCCACGACGCGGCGGTCCGGCGGCGGCAGACGGTCGCGGGTGCGTTCGGCGTTCCCGCCGAGCAGAACCGGCCCGGCGGGATGCCGCAGCGCACCCCGGGTTCGACCGCCCCGTTCGGCGCGACGGACGCGCCCGCCGGGTTCGGCACCCGCCCCGCGGACGCGGACTCGCCGGACGAGACGGCTCCCGTCCCGGCCGTGCCCCCGGCGTTCGACCCGGACGGCGGCTGGCCGCGCCAGGAGCCCGCCGCGCGCACGGAACTGCCCGCGCCGCAACCGGATCGGACCGTCCGGCCGGACAAGCCGGACAGCCTGCCGACCCGCCGCAAGGGCGCGAGCAGCCTCCCGCCGCCTCCGCCGACCGCCGACCCGAACCAGGTCCCGGCCGCTGTGGCCGGGCTCGAGGCCGCGGTCTCCGGCACCGGGCAGACGCCCGCGTCGCAGGCGGCGCAGGCTTCGGCCAACGGCCAGACCGCGACGCCGGAGAAGACGGACAGCCCGGCTTCGGCGAACGGACAGGCTTCCGCGCCTGCCGAGTCCCCGAGCACGGAGCAGACCTCCTTGTGGGGCAAGCCCGCCGAGAACCCGGGCCAGGCTTCGCCGCTGACGACGTGGCGCGCCGCGCAGCCTCCGGCCGCCGCGCCGGGGCAGCAGGCGGAGAAGGCGGAACAGTCCGGCACGACGGCGGACCCGGCTTCGGCTCCGGCGGCTTCGGCTTCGGCGCAGGGATTGGCCGGCGGACTGGGCCAGACCCGGGTGCCCGGGCAGAACGTGCCGGGCCAGACCGCGACGCCGGGGCAGCAGACCGGGTTGTGGGGTCAGCCGCTGGTGCCGGGACAGGCTCCGTCGCGGCAGTCCTCCGCCGGGCAGGACGCCCCGCCGACCCCCGCCGAGCCCGCCGGTTCGGACGGGTCGGCCAGCCCCTCCACGACTCCTGCCGAAGGCGCCGCTGAGTGGAACTTCGGTTCCGACGAAGGGTGGCGGACGGTCCAGTCGGTGTCCCAGTCGACACCCGCTTCCTTCACTTCGGCAGGATTGCCTCGGCGCCGCCGAGGAGAACAGCTTCTTCCCGGCAGCGCACCGCCGCCCGCCGGGTCGGCGAGCCCCCGTCCGTCCCGCGATGCGCACGACGTGCGCGGTCGCCTGAGCAGTTTCCAGCAGGGGATCCAGCGCGGCAGGCACCGCACCGCGCAGGCCGCTGAGAAGAACCACGAAACATTGGAGGGTGAATGACCTCGCCGAATGCGGCCCAGCCGCAGCAGAACCAGTTCGGCTGGCTGGTGAACGACTTCGCCGACCGCGTCCCGGGCGTCGCGCACGCGGTCGTCGTGTCGGCCGACGGTCTCCTGCTGACGGCCTCCAACCGGCTGCCGCTCGACCGCGCCGACCAGCTCGCCGCCGTGGCGTCCGGGCTCGTCAGCCTCACCCAGGGGGCCGCCCGCTGTTTCGAGGCGGGCTCGGTGCGCGAGACCGTGGTCGAGATGGAGCTCGGCATCATGGTGCTGATGTCCATCAGCGACGGCTCCTGCCTGGCGATCCTCGCCGCGCCCAACTGCGACATCGGGCAGGTCGCCTACGAGATGACGATGCTCGTCGACCGCGTCGGCCAGATCCTGACCCCGGAGCTGCGCGCGCAGCTGCAGGGCGCCGGGGGCTCGCTGATCGGCGAACCGGTGGGATGATGGCGCGATGAGCCAGGGGTCCGGATTGTTCGGCGAAGAGCCCGGTACCGGCGGCGAGCCCCCGCGCGGGGACGAGCCCGCCGCCGGGGACGACGGCACGTTCGCCGACGTCCTCAACGGGTTCAGCCTTGATTCGGGCCGCTCGCGCAGAAAACGGAAGAAGAGCGGCAAAGAAAAGAAGGAATCCCAGTCCCCAGTGCCGCCCGCCGCGGGAGCGCACGCGGCAGCGGACCCGCCTGCGGCACCCGTGCCGCAGGCCGACCAAGGAGATGGTGTGACCTCTCTCGTCTCTCCACCGGGCAGTACGGACTCCGACGGCCCCAGACCAGGCGGGCTCTTCGACCCGGGACCGCCGAGCGGCGAGTTCTCGATGCCGTCGGCGATCGTCCGGCCCGAGCGCCACGATCGGGTGGACCCGGCCGAGGAGACGTCGATCGTGCGCCCGTACGCTCTCACCGGCGGGCGCACCCGGGCGAACTACGCGCTCGAACTGGAGACGTTGATCTCCACCAAGGACCATGTCGCCGCGGGGGGCTTCCCCCAGGCGGCGGCGGAGCAGATCGAGAGCATCTCGATCATGGAAGCGTGCCGGACCCCGCGTTCGGTGGCGGAGATCGCCGCGGTGCTGTCGGTGCCGCTGGGGGTGGCGCGGGTGCTGATCAGCGACGCGGCCGACGCCGGTCTCGTCACCGTGCACCGGACGATCTCGGGCCAGGACGGCGCCGAAGCACACTTGATGTTGATGGAAAGGGTTTTGAGTGGACTCCGTCGGCTTTAAGGCACCGCGGGAAACCGCGCCCCCGACCATGACATCGGCGAAGATCGTGGTGGCGGGCGGCTTCGGAGCGGGCAAGACGACCTTCGTGGGCTCGGTGTCGGAAATCGTCCCGCTCACCACCGAGGCGATGATGACCGACGCCAGCCGCGGCATCGACAACCTCGACCAGACGCCGTACAAGACGACCACCACGGTCGCCATGGACTTCGGCCGCGTCTCGCTCGACGCGGACCTGATCCTCTACCTGTTCGGCACGCCCGGCCAGCAGCGGTTCTGGTTCATGTGGGACGACCTGGTGCGCGGCGCGATCGGTGCGGTCGTGCTCGCCGACACCCGGCGGCTCGCGGACTCGTTCGCGCCGATCGACTTCTTCGAGGACCGCGGCCTGCCGTACATCGTCGGCGTGAACACGTTCGACGGCGTGCTGGAACACGACATCAATGATGTGCGCGAGGCGCTGTCGATCGATGCGAGCATTCCGATCGTCCGGTGCGACGCCCGGGAGCGGGAATCGACCAAGCAGACGCTGATCACGCTGGTCGAGTACGCGATGCGGCAGTGGATCGCGTTGCGCGCGGCGAAAGCGCACCAGTAAGCGAAAACCGGGTCACGCTTGGGTGACCCGGTTTTTCTCTGCCTTGAGCGCTTGACGTCGAGCACCTGCAGTTCCGCGCGGCCGTCGCGCGGGAGAGTTCTCAGTACTCGTCGTGGCGGCGCCACCAGCTGCTGGGTGCGTCGGTGCCGCGGGACTCTTCTTCCCATGCCTCCTGCCGTCCGAACGGGGTGACGTCGAGGTACCGCAGCGTGCTGATGAACTGGTCGCCGCCGCGGCCGTCGGTGAAGTAGGTGCGGTAGACGTCGTCGCCGTCGCGGAGGAACACGCTCACGCCGAAGCCGCCGTCGATGCCGCAGTCCGCCGGGAAATCCGTGCCCGCGGCGGAAACCCACGGGATCGTCCAGCCCATCCTGGCCCAGTACCGCTCGATCTCCGGCGGCGTCGCGGGTGCGGCGACCTTGAGCGTGACGTCCCGGGCGTGCAGGTGCGCGAGGTTGCTCATGTTGTCCACGAGCAGGGAGCAGCCGGGGCAGCCCGCTTCGTCGCCGGGGTACAGCATGAAGTGATAGACGATCAGCTGGCGGCGGCCGTCGAACAGGTCGAGCAGGCTTCGCGTGCCTTCCGGACCAGTGAATTCGTACTGCTTCGCGAAGCGGACCATGGGCATCCGGCGACGTTCGGCGGCCAGCCGGTCGCCTGCGCGCGTGTGTTCTTTTTCCTTGCGCAGCAACGATTCGCGGGCGCTGGCCCATTCTTCGGGCGAGACGACGCGGGGGAGTGCGGCGGTCATTTCAGGTCCTCCAGTATGCGGTCGAGATCTTCGAACCCGGACTGCCAGCCGTCGATGTGGCCGTCGCGCTCGGCGATGTCCGGGAACGGAGCTTGGTGGAACGTCATCGAAGTTTTTCCTGCCAGTTCAGCGAAATCGATGGTCACGAGCGTTTCGCCGACTTCGTCCTCCGGGTGCTGCCAGCGGAACGTGAACACGAGCCGGGATGGTGCCGAGACCTCGCGGTAGACGCCGGACACCCGGCGGTCGATGCCGTCATCAGCGCTGGTGATCCGGGTGTGCCAGGTCCCGCCGGGGCGCGGGTCCGTGCTGGTCTCGGACGCGACGAAGCCGTGCGGGCCGAACCAGCTCGCGAGGTGCGCCGGATCGGTCCAGGCCTGGAACACCAGGTCCCGTGGTGCGTCGAAGACCCGCACGATGGTCAGCTCGCTCATTCCGCCCCCTCCTGCAACTGCCGCAGGTGCTCGTCCAGGCGGTCGAATCCGGACTCCCAGAACCGCCGGTACTCCGCGACCCAGCCGGCGACGTCCGCCAGCGGGCCCGCTTCCAGGCGGCACGGGCGCCACTGCTTGGTGCGGCCTCGGCTGATCAATCCGGCCTGCTCCAGCACTTTCAGGTGCTTCGAGACGGCCTGCAGGCTCACCTCGAACGGCTCGGCCAGCTCGTTGACGGTGGCCTCGCCGCGGGTGAGCCGGGCGAGGATCGCGCGCCGGGTCGGGTCCGCCAGGGCGGCGAACGTGGTGCTCAGCTGATCTGTCGGCCTCGGTGCTCAATCACTTGGTTAATTAACTAATGAGTTGAATATAGCTCCGATGTCAACCCTTGAGAGCCTGGTCACCTCGGGCTCGGGTTTCCAATAGTAGGAAGTCCTAGTAAATTGGGAGGATGAGCGGCAGCGACCTGTACCGTCCCGCGAACCCGGTCCGGTTCGTCACGGCATCCAGCTTGTTCGACGGCCACGACGCCTCGATCAACATCATGCGCCGGATCCTGCAGTCCCAGGGCGCGGAGGTGGTGCACCTCGGCCACAACCGGTCCGTCGACGAGGTGGCCACGGCCGCGATCGCCGAGGACGTCCAGGGCGTCGCCATCTCCGCCTACCAGGGCGGGCACGTCGAGTACTTCAGCTACCTCGTGGAGCTGCTGAACGAGCGCGGCGCGGGGCACATCAAGGTGTTCGGCGGCGGCGGTGGCGTCATCGTGCGCGAGGAGATCGACCTGCTGCATTCGCGCGGCGTGGCGCGGATCTTCTCGCCCGAAGACGGCTACGAGATGGGCCTGCCGGGCATGATCAACTTGATGATCAAGGAGTGCGACAGCGACCTGTCCGCGCAGCCGCCCGCCTCGGTCGACAAGCTGCTGTCCGGCGACGTACAGGCGCTTGCCCGGGTGATCACCCAGCTGCAGCGCGAAAACCTGCCGGAGGAATGGCTCACGGCAATCAACGAGGCCGCCGGGAAGAAGCACGTGCCGGTTCTCGGTATCACCGGCACCGGCGGTTCCGGCAAGTCCTCGCTCACCGACGAGCTGATCCGCCGTTTCCGGCTCGACCAGGAAGACAAGCTGCGCATCGCGGTGCTCGCGGTGGACCCGTCGCGGCGCAAGGGCGGCGGCGCGCTGCTCGGCGACCGCATCCGGATGAACTGCCTCGACGGTTCGCCGGTGTACTTCCGTTCGCTCGCCACCCGCACCACCGGCGGCGAGATCCCGACCGGGCTGAGCGAGTCGATCCTCGCCTGCAAGGCGGCCGGATTCGACCTGGTGATCGTGGAGACGCCGGGCATCGGCCAGGGCGACGCGGGCATCGTCGACTACGTGGACGAGTCGCTGTACGTGATGACGCCGGAGTTCGGCGCCGCGTCGCAGCTCGAGAAGATCGACATGCTCGACTTCGCCGACGTGGTCGCGATCAACAAGTTCGAGCGCCGCGGCGCCGAGGACGCGCGTCGCGACGTCGCGCGTCAGCTGGTGCGCAACCGCGAGGCGTTCGGCTCCGCGCCCGAAGAGATGCCGGTGTACGGCACGAGCGCGGCGAAGTTCAACGACGACGGCGTGACCGCGTTGTACCAGCACCTGCGCGACATGCTCGCCGATCGCGGGCTGTCGGTGTCCGCCGGTACGCTGCCGGCGGTTTCGGGCAAGGTCTCGACGGACGCCAGCACGATCATCCCGGGCAATCGGGCGCGCTACCTCGCCGACATTTCCGAGACGGTGCGCGGGTACCACGAGCAGACCGAGAAGCAGGTCGCCGCGGTACGCAAGCGCGAGCACCTCGCCGCCGCCAAGGCCGCACTGTCCGAAGTGGACGCGAAAACCGACGCGCTGGACGGCCTGCTCGCCGCCGCGGAGTCCGACGTGGCCGGCGAGACCACCAAGCTGCTCGAGCGGTTCCAGGCGCTCGCCGCGGACTACCGGCAGGACGAGCTGGTCGTGAAGATCCGCGACAAGGAACTGCACACCCAGCTGTGGCGGGAAACCCTGTCCGGCAACCGGATCCCGCGCGTGGCGCTGCCGCGCTACACCGAGTCCGGCGAGTTGCTTTCCTTCCTGCGCCGGGAAAACCTGCCCGGCTACTTCCCGTACACCGCGGGCGTGTTCCCGTTCAAGCGCGAGGGCGAGGACCCGGCGCGGATGTTCGCCGGCGAGGGCGACGCGTTCCGCACCAACCGCCGGTTCAAGCTGCTGTCGGCCGATTCCGAGGCCAAGCGGCTGTCGACGGCGTTCGACTCGGTCACCCTCTACGGCCACGACCCGGACACCCGCCCGGACATCTACGGCAAGGTCGGCACCTCCGGCGTCTCCATCGCGACGCTGGACGACATGAAGGCGCTCTACGACGGGTTCGACCTGACCGCGCCGAACACCTCGGTGTCGATGACGATCAACGGCCCCGCGCCGACGATCCTCGCGTTCTTCCTCAACACCGCGATCGACCAGAAGTTCGCCGCGTTCCGCGAGGAGCACGGGCGCGAGCCGTCCGCGGACGAGGCGGCGCAGCTGCGCGAATGGGCGTTGCGGAACGTGCGCGGCACCGTGCAGGCGGACATCCTCAAGGAAGACCAGGGCCAGAACACCTGCATCTTCTCCACCGAGTTCAGCCTGCGGATGATGGCCGACATCCAGGAGTGGTTCATCCAGCACGGGGTGCGCAACTTCTACTCGGTGTCGATCTCCGGCTACCACATCGCCGAGGCCGGGGCGAACCCGATCTCGCAGCTGGCCTTCACGCTCGCCAACGGGTTCACCTACGTCGAGTCGTACCTGGCGCGCGGCATGGACATCGACGATTTCGCGCCGAACCTGTCGTTCTTCTTCTCCAACGGGATGGACGCGGAGTACTCGGTGCTCGGCCGGGTCGCGCGGCGGATCTGGGCGGTGGCGATGCGCGAGCGGTACGGCGCGAACGACCGGTCGCAGAAGCTCAAGTACCACGTGCAGACGTCCGGCCGGTCGCTGCACGCGCAGGAGATGAGCTTCAACGACATCCGCACCACGCTGCAGGCGCTGTGCGCGCTGTACGACAACGCGAACTCCTTGCACACCAACGCGTTCGACGAGGCGATCACCACGCCGTCGGAGTCCTCGGTGCGGCGTGCGATGGCCATCCAGATGATCATCAACAAGGAGTGGGGCCTGTCGAAGAACGAGAACCCGCTGCAGGGTTCGTTCGTCATCGACGAGCTGACCGACCTGGTCGAGGAGGCCGTGCTCACCGAGTTCGACCGGATCTCCGAACGCGGCGGCGTGCTCGGCGCGATGGAGACCGGCTACCAGCGCGGCCGGATCCAGGACGAATCGCTGCTGTACGAACGCAAGAAGCACGACGGCTCGCTGCCGATCATCGGCGTCAACACCTTCCGCAACCCGAATGCGGGGGAGGACGACGTCGAGGTGGAGCTGGCCCGCGCGACCGAGGACGAGAAGCAGTCCCAGCTGCGCAGGCTCGCCGAATTCCAGCAGGGGCACCGCGAGGAGGCACAGCAGGCGCTCAAGGCGCTGCGCGACGCGGCCACCCGCGGCGGCAACCTGTTCGACGTGCTGATGGATGCCGCGCGGGTGTGCTCGCTCGGTCAGATCACCGAGGCGTTCTTCGAGGTCGGCGGCCAGTACCGGCGCAACGTCTGACCCGTCACGCCCGGTCGGCCGCCAGCCGCCACATCGGGACGAGGACCCGGCCCTGCTCGTCGACGTCCAACGCGTCGAGCGCGGTCGGGTCCGGCTTTTCGTCCTCCGAGACGGCGGCGACCGCGGCGATGAGGCCCTCGCGGCTCATCGCGGTGGTGTAGACGGCTGGTTCGAGCGCGCTGATCGCCCAGCCGTCGCCGACCGTTTCGCGCAGATTCTGCTCGGTGATCCGGTACGGCACCGGGAAGTTCGCCGGCACTGAGTCGGAGAAGCAGAAGATGTTCAGCCGCGCGCCGGGCTTGGTCGCGCGCCCGAGCGCCGCCACGTACGCATGCCGCTGCTCTTCGTCGAGACAGTGGTAAAGCGCACTGTCGAGGACCGCGTCGAAGCGGCCTTCGTACCCGTCGAGCCGGGTTGCGTCGGCCTGGTCGAAGGTGACCTCCAGGCCGCGCTTCGCGGCGGTTTCGCGCGCCCGTGCGAGCGCGGTCGGCGCGCCGTCGAGACCTGTGACGCGGTGTCCGCGAGACGCGAGGTACAACGCGTTTTCGCCTAGGCCGCAACCGATGTCGAGCACTTCGCCGCGGAATCCGCCGTCCGCTTCGAGCGCGACCACCGCGGGCTGCGGGCCGGCGATGTCCCACGGGATCTTCTCCCCGATCGGGGTCTTGCCTTGGTACATCTCCTCGAAGTCGACGTCCGTCACGTCCATCCGGAGCCTCCCTATTCAACGGGTGATGATTTAACGCTAGCGGACCGGACCGGTGATCTGTCAACAGCCCGCGGGAATACCTGTCCGATCCGCGGAGTAGAAGGAGGCATGGATTTCGGGATCTCGACGTTCGTGACCGACGAAGGCATCCGGCCCGACGTGCTGGGCGAGGCGGCGGAGGAGCGCGGGTTCGCGTCGCTCTTCCTCGCGGAGCACTCGCACATCCCGGCGAGCCGCGAAACGCCGTACCCCAGCGGGGGCGAGCTGCCGCGCATCTACTACCGCACGCTCGACCCGTTCGTGGCGCTGACCGCGGCCGCGGTGAACACCTCGGAGCTGGTGCTGGGCACCGGCGTCGTGCTGCTGATCCAGCGCGACGTCATCCACACCGCGAAGGAGGCGGCGTCGCTCGACCTGGTGTCGCGCGGACGGTTCGCCTTCGGCGTCGGAGCCGGGTGGAACCGCGAGGAAATGGCCAACCACGGCACCGACCCGAAGACCCGGGGCGCGCTGCTGAACGAGCAGATCGCCGCGCTGAAGGCGATCTGGACGCAGGAGCAGGCGGAGTTCCACGGCAAGCACATCGACTTCGACCCGATCTTCGCGTGGCCGAAGCCGGTGCGGACGCCGCATCCGCCGATCCTGGTCGGCGGTGCGAGCGACGCGGCGCTGAAGCGGCTGATCGAGCACGGCGACGGCTGGATCCCGAACCCCGCGGTGTCGCCGGACGACGTGCGCCGCGTGCGGCAGCAGCTCGCCGAGGCGGGCCGCGGGGACATGCCGTCGCAGCTCTTCGGCGGACCGGCCGACGCGGACGCGATCAAGCAGTACGCCGACGCCGGGCTGGACCACTACGGGATCATGCTGCCGACGCTGCCGGAGGCGGAAACGCTGGCGCTGCTGGACGAATACGCCCGACTCGCCGCTGCTTTCCGCGCCGAGTGACGTGCCGTGAAGGACTCCTCGATCGCCTCGAGGAGTCCTTCACGGACGTTCAGCGGGGGAGACCGAGCACGCGTTCCGCGGCGGCGGAGAGCAGGACCTGCGTGGTGCCGCCCGCGATGGAGAGGCAACGGGTGAGCAGAAACTCTTGCGCCGCTGGGGTTTCCGCGACCAGCTCCGGCGCGAGGTCGAGGGCGAACTCGGCTGTTTCCTGTCGATGCCGCACCCCGAGCAGCTTCGCCACCGACGATTCCGCCCCCGGCCCGAGCCCGTCCAGCCGCCGCAGCGTCGCCCGCAGGTCGAGCACCGAACACGCGCTGCCTTGTCCGATCAACGCGCCGAGCCGGTCGCGATCCACGTCCTCGGGCGCGGATTCCAGCAGCGCCTCCACGTTCTCGCCGACCGCAGAACCGCGGCCCAGCGCGACGCGTTCGTTCGCCAGCGTCGTGCGCGCGAGCTTCCAACCCGCGCCAGGCTCGCCGACGACATCGGCGTCCGGAACGAAGACGTCGTCCAGGAAAACCTCGTTGAACACGCTCCGCCCGGTGATCTCGCGCAGCGGTCGCGTGGTGATTCCGTCGGCGCGCATGTTGACGAGGAAGTACGTGATTCCCTTGTGCTTCGGCACATCCGGGTCGGTGCGGGCGAGGCAGATCGCCCAATCCGCTTCGTGCGCCATCGACGTCCACACCTTCTGTCCGGTCAGCAGCCAGCCGCCGTCGGTCCGGCGCGCCACGGTGCGCAGCGACGCGAGATCCGAGCCGGCACCCGGTTCGCTGAACAGCTGACACCACGTCACTTCGCCGCGGAGCGTCGGCTTGGCGAAGCGTTCGCGCTGGTCGTCGGTGCCGTGCGCGAGAATCGTCGGCACTGCCCAGCCGCCGATCACCATGTCCGGCCGCCGGATGTCCGCCGCGGTCAAGGCGGCGTCGATCCGCAGCTGCGTCGCCGCGTCCGCACCCATGCCGTATGGCTGGGGCCAGTGCGGGGCCAGCAGCCCCGAGTCCGCGAGCGCGGTACGGCGGTTTTCTTCCGGCAGGGCAGCGATTTCCGCGACCAGCCGGGTCACCTCGGCATCCTCGCCGACGTTCACCCCAAGCGTCCGCCGCTTCCCGGCCAGCGCCAGGTCCGCGGCCCGCTGCCGCCACTTCCGGGAACCGCCGAGCCACTGCCGCAACGCCAACGCGCGCCGCAGGTACAGGTGCGCCTCGTGCTCCCAGGTGAACCCGATCCCGCCGAGCACCTGGATGCAGTCCTTCGCGTTCTCGACGGCAGCGTCCAACGCCACCGCCGCAGCGCTCGCGACGGCCAGCGGGTCGCCGACCGACGAAGCCGCGTCCCATGCCAGCGCCTCGGCCGCTTCGGTGCGGCACAACATCTCCGCGCAGAGGTGTTTCACCGCCTGGAAAGCGCCGATCACCTGGCCGAACTGCTCCCGGACCTTGGCGTACTCGACGGCCGTCGTCAGGCACCAGCGCGCCACGCCCGCCGCTTCCGCGACCGCGAGCGTCGCCGCGAGATCGCGGACGTCCGGCAGGTCCAGCACCTCGCCCGGCACGTCGGCCCCGACCCGCCCGAGCGACCGGGAAAAGTCGAAGGGCGCCAACGGTTCCACCGCTGTTCCGGGCGGGCTCAAGACATACCGATCGCCGCGCGGCACGAGCAACCATGATTCGGCGTCCGCGCCAGGCACGGTCGCCGACTCTTCCAACTGCACCGCGACCTGCGCAGTCCCCTCGGCGATCTCGGCGGCGAGCTCCTTCGAATGCTCCGCGAGCAGCAGCCCCGCCAGCGCGGTGCTCAGCAGCGGCCCCGGCACCAGCGCTTCCGCCGCGGCAGCGAGCCCGGCCGCGAGATCTGCGACTGTCCCGTCCGCACCGTTCACCGACGCAGGCAACGCGACGCCGGTAATGCCGAGCGCGGCGAACCCGTCCGGGAGACTGGCCCCCGTGGTTTCGGCCGCGCGCACAGCGGCGACCGGATCGTGTGCCGCCGCCCAATCCCGCACAGCGGCGGCGAGCGCGGTTTGTTCCTCGGTGAGCGCGACCGGCATCGGTCTCCTCCTCGCGGGGTACAGAGCTACTGGCGAGTGTAGAACGTGTTACAGTTTTTCCGCCAGGCGGTCGAGAGTTGAACCTTTCTCCAGGGCAGGTACGCTTAGCCGGAAACTGGAACGAGTTCCGCAAGACGGCTTGCGTGACGACAGAGGGGATTGCGATGCCGGGGAAGGCGAAGACGCCGGCGGCGAAAACGCGGGCGAACGGCCTCGGCGCGATGGGCGAGGAACTGGGCTCCGCGGCCCAGCGGGACCGCCGCCGCCGCATCATCGACGCGACGCTCTCGCTGGCCTCAAAGGGCGGCTACGACGCGGTGCAAATGCGCGCGGTCGCCGAAAAGGCGGACGTCGCGCTGGGCACGCTCTACCGGTACTTCCCGTCGAAGATTCACCTGCTCGTGTCAGGCTTGGCTCAGCAGTTCGAGGCCGCGCACGAAAAGATTCAACGAAGCGCGATCCCCGGCGAAACCCCCGCCGAACGCCTGATGTTCGTCCTGGGCCGCAACACCCGCCTGATGCAGCGCGATCCGCACCTCACCGAGGCGATGGTGCGCGCGTTCATGTTCGCCGACACGTCCGCGGCCGCCGAGGTCGAACTGGTCGGCAGGCTGATGGAAGACATGTTCGCGAGCGCGATGGGCATCGACGACCCCACCGAAGCGGACCGCGACATCTTCCACGTAGTCGCCGATGTGTGGATGGCGAACCTCGTCGCCTGGGTGACCCGCCGCGCCTCCGCTGCCGATGTGGCCAGCCGCCTGGAACTCTCCGTCCACCTGCTGCTGGACAAATAGCCGCGGGCGTGAGGGCCACCCTGAGGGAATCTGATTCCGTGAGGGTTCCCCTCACGCCCCTCGGCGCCCCACGACGGTCCGTGACGGCCGTGAGGGGCCCCTTCCCGGACTTGGATTCCCTCAAGGAGCCCTTCACGGCCCGCTCGCGCCACGTCCGCTCGTCCCGCGCCCACTCGCTTCGCGCCCGCTCACCTCGCGCCCGCTCGGGCTAGCGCCCCAATGCGGCATTGGGTGCGTCCCACGCACCGAACGCCACATTGGGTGCGTCACATGCACCCAATGCCACATTGGGGATTTTTCATCTTGTTGGTGCTGGTTAGGTGGGGTTGACGGGGCTGGTTGTGGTTGTGCTGTAACGGAGTTGCGGGGCGGGCGTGGGCCGGGCGGGAACGCGGCGGAGCCCCCGGATGTTGATCAAGTCGTGACTCGAGAAAAAACGTCCGGGGGCTCCGCTCTCACTGTCTCACAGCAGGTTCTGGCCTCGTATCGCAGCGTGTTGCCGGTGTCGCCGCCCACGATCGCGATGCTGGCCGGGTTGATCGGCCGCCGCCGCCGGGCGATCGGGTCGCGGTGGCGCAAGGCGTCCCCGGCCGAGCAGGCGGTGCTGGTGCTGGCGATGCTGCGCCACGACCAGCGGCTGCTGGACCTGTCCCGCGCCAACGCGGTGTCGGCCGCCACGCTGCGCCGCTGGCTGCTGGAGGCCATCGACCTGCTCGCGGCCCGGGCGCCGCGGCTGGGGCGGGTGCTGCGGCGGCTGGCCGCCCGCGGCGCGGTGGTGGTGCTGGCCGACGGGACCCTGATCCGCACCCGCCGCCGCACCGGCACAGACAATCGCCGCAACTACAGCGGCAAGCACAAACACCACGGCCTCAACGTCCAAGGCCTCACCGACGAACACGGACGGCTGCTGTGGGTCTCGGCCGTGCTGCCGGGCAGGACCGCCGACATCACCGCCGCCCGCCGCCACCGGCTGCGCGACCGCATCCACGCCCACGGCCTGACCCCCGCCGCGGACAAGGGCTACCAGGGCTGGCACAAAGACGTCCGCGACACCCGCCACTGCCCGGACTGCGGCGGCCCCTGCGCGCAGATCGTGCTCACCCCGTTCAAAGCCGAAACCAACCGGCCGCTCACCGAGCCGCAGAAACAGGCCAACAGCGTGTTCAACGCGATGCGCTGCGCGGTCGAGGGCGGCTTCGCCGCCCTCAAAACCTGGCGCGTCCTCGACAAACTCCGCATCGCACCACGCCACGCCACCACCCTCGTCCGCGCCCTGCTCGTCCTCACCCAGCACGAACAAGCCGTCCGCGACACCGCCCAGCCCACCCCGGCCTGACAACTACCACACCCCGTCAACCCGCCATGAACAGCACAAACCAGGATGAAAAATCCCCATTGGGGCGCTAGCCCCACACGATGCGAAACCGCCACCGATGCACTCAACGATCGGTGCACCCACACCACCCCCGCACCCCGATACGAAGCTCTCCTGCGGTCTGAGGGTGCTTGTCAAGGCATCTTTCCCGCCTTGACAAGCACCCTCAGACCGTCAGCACAATCAAGCTTCGGGGTGCCCCGCGCAACCACAAGCGATGTCGCCGCCAGGCGACGAGCAAAACTGTCAGACCCACGAGCTACCGTGCCCCAGTGGAGTTCGACCAGACCACCCAAGCCACCTACCTCCCCTCGGATCCCCCGCGAGAGGGAGTCCTGGCGCTGTGGGGCGACGAGATCGAGGGAGACACCCCGATCCAGCTAGTCCTGCCCGGCGGCGGAAAATTCGCCCGCACCGAGGTAATGGCGAGACTCGTCCCGCTGGAGAAAGCGATCCCCCGCCTCCTCGTAGTACCGGACGAAACCAGCCCAGCCTTGTCAGCCTGGTCAGCAGTAGTCAACGCCGGAGTGAACCTGGTAGCGCGCGGCCGCCTGCGTCCAGCGTCCAGCCCGAGCGGCCTGGGCACCTGGCGAGTAGGCCCCCTCGACGCATCCGACGAAGAACTCCTCCGCGGACTAGCCGCCGCATTGCCGCCCGAAGCACACGCCCTCCCCCTATCCGGCGTGAAACGAATCCGCCTGCACTCACCGGAATCCCTGGTCCGCGCGGTATGGGACGCGGCAGCGGACGTCCTCGTGCGCAGTCCCGCTGCAGCGATCGGCTCCGGCGGCACAGCATTCGCGGAATCACAGCCCACCCTGCTGGACCCAGACGGCGCGGCCTGGCTCACCGAACTGGAAGCCCGCAGCCCAGACGGCGCACAACTGCTGCTGCGGATCGAAGCGACCGACGAGGAATTCGCCGGAGTCCTCGCCGTCCGCTCGACCCTGGAACCGAGCCTGGTCGTCGAAGCGGCCACCCTCTGGGACGCGCCCGAAGCGGTCCTGCACCGGCTGGGCGACCAGGTCGAAACACAGCTCCTGCTGGGCCTGCGGAGAGGCGCCCGAGCCTGGCCGCCGCTGGGCCGGATCCTGTCCGAACCGGCACCGACCACGCTCCCGCTCACCGACGACGAGGTAGTCGACCTGCTCGGCACCGGCGCGCGCGACCTGGGCGGCGCGGGCATCGAAGTCCTGTGGCCCAAGGATCTTTTCGCCGGCGAAGTACGGGCGAAGGCGAGCGTCACGCAGGCTCCGGCGAGCGAATCCGGTCCGGCGTTCCCGCTCAACGGCCTGCTGGAGTTCCGCTGGCGGCTCAGCCTCGGCGGCAGCGAACTCACCGACGAGGAGGTCGCGGCGCTCGCCGAAGCCAAACGTCCGCTGGTCCGGTTGCGCGGGCAGTGGGTGAAACTCGATCCCGCCTTGCTGGCGCGGATGCGGGCCCGGCGCTCGCGGCTCACCGGTGCGGAAGCGCTGGCCGCGGCGCTCACCGGTGAGCTGGAGGTCGACGGCGAACGCGTCGAGTTCGCCCCGCAACCAGCACTGTCGGGGCTCGCCGAGCGGTTGCGGGAAAGGGAACCCGCGCCGGTCGAGGAACCGGCTGGGCTCACCGCCACTCTGCGGCCGTATCAACGGGCTGGGCTCGGCTGGCTCATCGCGATGACCGAACTCGGCCTGGGCGCCTGCCTCGCCGACGATATGGGACTGGGCAAGACAATCCAGCTCATCGCCCTGCACCTGCACCGCCGCGCACAGGCCGCGGGCCCGACGCTCGTGCTCTGCCCGACGTCGTTGCTGGGCAACTGGGAACGCGAGTTCGGCAAGTTCGCGCCGGACGTGCCGGTGCGCCGCTTCCACGGCGGCGGACGGCATCTCGACGACCTGGCCCCGGGCGAGGTCGTGCTCGCCACGTACGGGGTGCTGCGCCGCGACCGGGAGCTGCTGTCCGAAGTGGACTGGGGCATGGTCGCCGCGGACGAGGCGCAACACGTCAAGAACCCGTTGTCCGCCACGGCGAAAGAGTTGCGGCAGGTACCGGCGGCGGCTCGCGTCGCGCTTACCGGCACTCCGGTGGAGAACCGGCTCACCGAACTGTGGTCGCTGCTCGACTGGACCACGCCGGGGCTGCTCGGTCCGCTGGAGAAGTTCCGCCGCACCGTGGCGCGGCCGATCGAACGGGACCGGGACGAGACGGTCACCGGAAGGCTCGCCGCGACGGTCCGCCCGTTTCTGTTGCGCCGCCGCAAAACCGACCCGGACATCGCGCCGGAACTGCCGCGGAAAACCGAGACCGACCGGTACGTCCCGCTCACCGCCGAGCAGACCACGCTGTACGAGGCGGTGGTGCGGGAGAACCTCGCGCAGATCCGGGAAGCACAAGGGGTCCAGCGGCGCGGCCAGGTGCTGAAGCTGCTCACCGAACTCAAGCAGATCTGCAACCACCCGGCGCACTACCTCAAGGAAAGCACCGGCGCGCTGAGCGGACGGTCGGGCAAGCTCGCCGCGTTCGAGGAACTGCTGGACGTCATCCTCGACGAGGGCGAGAGCGTGCTGGTGTTCAGCCAGTACGTGCGGCTGTGCCGGTTGCTGGAGCGGCGGCTCGCCGAACGCGGGCTGCCCACCGCGCTGCTGTCCGGCGAGGTCGGGCCGAAGCAGCGGGACGAGATGGTGGCCGCGTTCCAGTCCGGCGAGGTGCCGGTGTTCCTGTTGTCGCTCAAGGCGGGCGGCGTCGGGCTCAACCTCACCCAGGCCACGCACGTGATCCACTACGACCGCTGGTGGAACCCGGCGGTGGAGGACCAGGCCACCGACCGCGCGTACCGGATCGGGCAGGACCGGCCGGTGCAGGTGCACCGGCTGATCGCCGAGGGCACGCTGGAGGAACGCGTCGCCGCGGTGCTGGAAACCAAGCGCGGGCTGGCCGACGCGGTCGTCGGGGCGGGGGAGGACTGGATCACCGAACTGTCCGACGACCAGCTCGCCGACCTGGTCCGGCTCGGGAGCGGCTGATGCCGCCGCGGCGGACGTTCGGCCACCGGTGGTGGGGCCGGGCGTGGGTGGAGGCGCTGGAGCAGCGCGCCAAACTGGATCCGAACCGGCTGCCGCGCGGGCGGACGTACGCGCGCAAGGGCGTCGTGGACCAGCTGGCGATCAGCGCGGGCGAGATCACCGCGTGGGTGCGGGGAAGCCGTCCGGATCCGTACCGGGTCGCGATCCGGATGCGCGAGTTCAGCGCGTCGGAATGGGACAAGCTGCTCGACGTCGCCGGTCGCCGCCTCGGGCACGCCGCGGCCCTGCTCGACGGCGAACTGCCCGAGGAACTGGCCGTCCAGTCGCGCGAGTCGGGAGCCGACCTGCTGCCCGGACCAGGCGATCTGCGGCCGCGCTGTTCCTGTCCGGACAGCGCGAATCCGTGCAAACACGTGGCGGCGGTGTACTACCTGGTCGCCGACGAGGTGGACGCCGATCCGTTCGTGCTGTTCACCCTGCGCGGCCGGGGCCGGGACGAGGTTTTGGCTCAACTGCGCGAATTGCGGACCCCCAGCGCCGCTCGCCCGGCTCGCGCGCCGGAGGTCGGGCTGACGCCGAAAAAGGCGTACGCACGGCGGATCGCGCCGCTGCCGCCGCTGCCCGCGATCCCCGGCGAACCCGGTCCGCCCGCCGTGCTCGACCTCGACCCGCCCGCGCGCTCCGGCCTGACGTCCGCCGGCCTCGCCGCCCTGGCCGCCGACGCCGCGTCGCTCGCGCTAGACCTGCTGCACGCCCGGGATGCCTTGGCGGACTTGACTTTCGCCGAGGACCTGGCGCGTCGAGCAGCCCGGCCGGGCGCGGACGTCTTCGGGCTGGCCGCTGCCGCCGAGGTCGCGCCGTCGGAGCTGATCGTGTCCGCGCAAGCGTGGCGGGAAGCGGGCCGGAGCGGGCTCGCGGCACTGCGGGACGTGTGGAGTCCCGGCCCCGGACCGTTGGCGGTGGCACGAGCGGAACTCGCGGAGTTGGCGGAGGAGGTGAAGGTGTGGCGCAACCGGGTGACGGCCGGGCCAGTGCAGCTGCGCTACGGACGGGACAGCCGGTGGTACCGATTCGTGCGCGTCGCGGGGCAGTGGTGGCCGGACGGACCTCCGGCCGAGCAGCCGGTCGATCTCGCCTATCCCGCGGAGGGTTGAACCGCTTACGGAGAGCGAAACGAGACGGTACGTCTCGTTTCGTGCTAGCGTCGGCGGCATGACGAGAACATGGGTGATCACCGGAGCGAGCCGCGGCCTGGGGCAGGCGCTGGCTTTGGCCGCGGCGGAGGCGGGCGACCGAGTGCTGGCGACCGTCCGCACGCCGGGCAGCGCGCCGGAACACCGGAACGTCGTGGAGCACGTGCTCGACGTACGGGACCGGGCCGCCGCGCGGGAAACCGTGCAGCGGGCCGTGGCCGAGTTCGGCCGGCTGGACGTCGTGGTGAACAACGCCGGGTACGGACTGGTCGGCATGGCTGAGGAGGTAAGCGAGGAGGAAGCGCGGGACATTCTGGAGACGAACCTGCTGGGCGCGTTGTGGCTGACCCAAGCCGCGCTGCCGGTGTTGCGCGAGCAGAAATCGGGGCACGTCGTGCAGATCTCTTCGGTCGGCGGTGCCGGTTCGGTGCCGGGATTCGGGCTGTACAACGCGAGCAAATGGGGCCTGGAGGGGATGAGCGAGGCGATCGCGCAGGAGGTCGCGGAGTTCGGCGTGCGCGTGAGCATTGTCGAACCGGGCGGGATGGACACCGAATGGGCGACCGGCAGCATGCGGTTCACCGCCCCGAACCCGGCGTACGACGGGTTGCGCGAGCGGATGTTCGGCACGACGACCGTCCCGTGGGCGACCGCCGGCACCGGCGGCGGCACTCCGCCCGCCGAGATCGCCGCGGAGATCCTGCAGCACGTCAACGACCCCGCCGACCAGCGCCTGCGCGTCCTGACCGGTGCCGATGCCCCCGGAATGGTCGCGGCAGCACTGTCCGGACGGCTGACGGATTACCGTCAGGACAAGCGTTTCTCCGACGCGGAGATCTGAGATGGCACGCGCCAGCACCCGAGCCCGAGTGCACGCCGCGGTGCTCTCCCTCGCCGCCGAATCCGGTTTCGGCGGCCTGACCATGGAGGGCATCGCGGCCCGCGCCGGTGCCGGGAAGCAAACGCTGTACCGCACATGGTCCTCGCCCGCCGCGGTGCTGCTTGACGCGCTGCTGGAGCAAAGCCTCGACGCTTCCGGCGAAGTCGCCATCCCGAACACCGGCGATCTTCGAGCGGATCTGGAAACCCTGGTCCGCGGCATGATCGCCGAACTGACTGATCCGGCGACCGACCGCCTGCTCCGCGCGGTGACCGCCGAACTGCAAACCGATCCGGCCATCGGCGCCGAAGTCCTGGACCGCCTGCTGGGCCCGCAACTGCGCGCGATCGCCGACCGCCTGGCCCGCGCCGAAGTCGCATGCCCGGAAGACGGCGCGGAACTGCTGCTGGGCCCGGTTTTCCACCGCTGGCTCCTGCGCACCCGGCCGTTCACGGAGGACTGGCCCGCCGCCCACGTGGAAAGGGTGCTGCGCGCGGTGTCGCCGGGCGGCTAGTTTCGCGTCGGGCACTGCGTACTGCTGAGTGCTGACCGCGCGGTGCCACGGAACAAGGCTGATTCTCCGCAGCAGAACCAGCCCGGAGACGATTCGCGCGCCGCTTGGCGACCTCGCTGGCACCCCTGCGCGGAGATTCAGCCGGGAGCTCGATCCGAACCGCGCGCAGGCCCCGGTCAGCTACCGGCTGACTCCGTCCCGCGAAGCTCCACGCAACACCCGCCATCGCGCGGCGCGACCCGGGCCGTTGTCACCCCCGGTACTTGGAGTCCTTCCACGACCCCGCTCAAGAACCGGTCCGTCATCCCGCACACCAGGTCCGGTGCGCGGCCGGCCAGCGGCTGGAACGGGCAGTTGCGCAGCCGCAGGCACACCGGCGTCTCGCGGTTCGGCTCGAAACCATGCCGGGCCAGAACGGTGCTCGTCAGGGTCAGCCCGCGTTCCGTGCCCAGCCGGCCAGGGCGGGAGCGTTCGCGTTCGGCGGCTCCGGCGGCGGCGCCGTGTCGTCCGGCCTCGCGCAGGGCGGCGTCCCTGGCCGGTTCGCCGGGGGCCGCCGAGGCGACCGCGTCCACCAGGATCGCGGCCAGGACGTCCGGCTGCCGGGGCGGGATGGAGATCGCGAAGTCGGTCGCGGCGGGTTCGTAGACCTTCGGGGCGCGGCCCACCTTGCGGACGCCGCCGACGGTCTCGTAGCGGGCGCGCAGGAGGCCGGCCGTCACGAGTTTGTCCAGGTGGAACGCGGCCAGCTTGCGCGAGATGCCGACCGCCGCGGCCGCCTCCTCGCGCGTCACCGGGCGGCCGGCGTCGCGGATGAAGGCGTACATCCCCCGGCGCAGGTCCTCGTCCAGCGCCGCTACCGCGCGGATGGTCGCCAGGTCACTCGTCACACACCCACGATAACGCCCAGCGAGGTTCCCGGAACCCTCCACCTGGCTTGTTCACCTGGTCACATTGACTCCGCCGGGCAATAAGACAAAGATTTATCGGCGAAACCCTGTCCTGTCGCCGCCTGAAGCCCGAGGATCGCCCATGCAGTCGTCCGGAACCGCCCTCCGCGTCGTCCACGAGCCCGTCCCCGGCTTCGACCTGGCCGCGGCCGAAAACGCTGCGGGGGATTTCCTGCGCGCGCTCGGCATCAGCCTCGACTCGGAGAGCCTGCGCGGCACCCCCGGCCGGATGGCCCGCGCGTACGCCGAGCTGTTCACGCCGCGCGCGTTCGACCTCACCACGTTCCCCAACGACGAGGGCTACGACGAACTGGTGCTGGCCCGCGACATCCCGGTCCGGTCGGTCTGCGAGCACCACCTGCTGCCGTTCATCGGGGTCGCGCACGTCGGGTACCTGCCGGGCGAGCGGATCCTGGGACTGTCGAAGCTGGCGCGGGTCGTCGAGCATTTCGCGTGCCGCCCGCAGGTGCAGGAACGGCTGACGAAGCAGATCGCGGGCTGGCTCGGCGACCAGCTGTCCCCGAAGGGCGTCGGCGTGGTGATCGAGGCCGAACACACCTGCATGACCCTGCGCGGCGTGCAGGCGACCGGCTCGTCCACGGTGACGTCTACCTTGATGGGCACGCTGCGTGAGGATGCCCGGTCGCGTCAGGAGTTTTTCTCGTTGACCGGGGTCAACGCCTGAGCGTGGGCCCAGTCGAGGAAGTGTTCGACTGCGCGGACGACGTGGGCGCTGCGGATTGACGGGAAGACGTCGAACGAGTGCTGCGCCTCCGCGACGGGGCTCGTCGAGGTGGATGGGCACGCTGCGTGAGGATGCCCGGTCGCGTCAGGAGTTTTTCTCGTTGACCGGGGCCAACGCCTGAGCGCGGGCCCAGTCGAGGAAGTGTTCGACCCCGCGCACCACGTGGGCGCTGCGGATTGACGGGAAGACGTCGAACGCGTGCTGTGCCCCGGCGAGTTCCGCATACGCCACCGGATGGGCGGATTTCGCGCGCAACCGGGCGACGAACTCCCGCGCCTCCGCGACCGGGACGAGTGAATCGTGCTTGCCGTGGATCACGAAGAACGGTGGCGCGTCCTCGGCGATCCGGTCCATCGGGGACGCGGCGAGGTAGTCGTCCAGCCGGTGTTCCGGGGCGAACACCCGGCGCGCCATCAGGCTTTCCAGGCGGTACCGGCTTTCCTCCTCGCCGGTCGACGCGGCGATGTCGTACACGCCGTAGTGCGGCACGCAGGCCTGCACGCTCGTGTCCGCCTCCTCGAACCCGGGCTGCAGCGCCGGGTCGTTCTGGGTCAGCGCGAGCAGTGCGGCCAGGTGCCCGCCCGCCGAACCGCCGGTCACCGCGACGAAGCGCGGGTCGCCGCCGTACTCGGCGATGTGTTCGCGGATCCAGGCGAGCGCTTGCTTGGCCGCCACGATGTGCGCCGGCCAGCGCGAGGCGGGGGAGAGCGGGTAGTTGATCGCGACGCAGACCCAGCCGCGGCGGGCGAGGTGGCGCATCAGCGGCAGGCCCTGTTGTTCCTTGTTGCCGATGGTCCACGCGCCGCCGTGGATCTGCAGCAGCACCGGGGCGTCGCGGACGGTTTCGCGCGGACGGTAGACGTCCAGCAGGAACCGTTTGCCGCCAGGGGCGTACGCGACGTTCCGGTCGCGCACGACGTCCGGTTCGTGCATCCGGAACGGCATCAGCAGGCGTCCCCACGGCGTCGAGAAGTCCGAGGGGTTCTCCAGGCTGTCCCGGTAGTCCTCGCCGAGTGCTTCGACGAGCGCGGCCTCGACCTCGAGGCGCGCCTTCAGCGAGGTCCCGATGAGCGACGCGAAACCGGCCGCGGACAGCCCGGCCAGCGCCAGCCCGATCCGGTCGCTCGGGCGGCGGACCCCGTGGCGCGCGACGTGCTGCACGGTGTCGGCCGCGGTGAGCGCGAGCAGGTGCGGCGCGAGTTCGCCGGTGAGCCAGCCGGCGAAGAACACCGGGATCGAGGTCGGCCGCGGTTTCGGCGGCCGCAGGGCGAGTGCGGCGAGACCGAGCTGCGCCGCCCGGCGGGTCACGAAGTCCGGTTTCACCTGCCCGATGCTACCTCCGCCGAGCGCCGTCGCCAGGGTTCTGCCTTACGCTGGAAGACATGCAGCGACTGAGCGGGCTGGACGCGAGCTTCCTCTACCTGGAGACGCCCTCGCAGGTCCTGCACGTCTGCGGCCTGCTCACCCTCGACGGTTCGACCATGCCCGGCGGCTACGCGTTCCCCGAGTTCAAGCGCCGCCTCGCCGAACGCGTCGCGGTGATCCCGGCGTTCCGCCGCAAACTCCACAATCCGCTCTGGAACCTGAACCATCCGGTGTGGGTCGAGGACGAGGATTTCGACCTCGACAACCACGTGCACCGCATCGGCCTGCCCGCGCCGGGCGACGACCGCGAGCTCGCCGAGATGTGCGCGCACATCGCCGGGCAGCGGCTCGACCGCGCGCATCCGCTGTGGCAGTGCTACGTGATCGAGGGCCTGTCGGACGGACGGCTGGCGGTGCTGCTGAAAATGCACCACGCGAGCGTCGACGGCGTCGGCGGGGCCAGCCTGATCGGCTACCTCGCCGGTCTCGAACCCGACGCGCCGCTGCCGGAGCTGCCCGACGGCGAGCGCGAGAACGACGGTCTCCCCACCCGGTTGCGGCTGCTGCGCGAGAGCGCCGATTCACTGCTGCACCGGCCGTTCGAGATCGCCCGGCTGCTGCCGGAGCTGCTGGGACTGGTGCCGAAGTGGGCGATGAAAACTGTGCGCGGCAAGGGAATGCCGGTGCCTTTCACCGCGCCGCGGACCTCGCTGAACGGCACCATCACCGGCCACCGTTCGGTCGCCTTCGCGCAGCTGGACCTCGACGCGGTGAAGCAGGTGAAGGACGCTTTCGGCGTCACCGTGAACGACGTGGTGCTGGCGCTGGTTTCCGGTGCCCTGCGGCAATTCCTGCTCGGCCGCGGCGAACTGCCGGGCGACCCGCTGGTGGCGACGGTTCCGGTGTCGGTGCACGAACGCACGGAACGCGATCGCGGCAGCAACCGGGTTTCGGCCTTTTTCGCTTCGCTGCCCACGCATTTGCCCGACCCGGCGGCGCGCGTGTTCTTCCTGGCCGAGGCGAACCGGCGGGCGAAGGACCACCATTACGACATCGACGCCGACATGCTCGCCGACTGGGCCCAGTTCTCCCCGGCGACGGTGTTCGGGCTGGGCGTGCGCGCGTATTCGGCGCTGCGGCTGGCCGAACGGCATCCGGTGGTGCACAACCTGATCATCTCGAATGTGCCCGGGCCGCCGATGCCGCTGTATTTGCTGGGCGCGCGGATCACCGGGCTGTACCCGCTGGGGCCGGTGTTCCACGGGGCGGGGCTCAACATCACGGTGCTGTCGAACGACGGCAAGGTCGGTGTCGGGTTGCTGGGGGCCAAGGAATTGGTGAAGGATCTGTGGCCGCTGGCGGACGCGTTGCCGGAGGCGATGGACGAGCTGAGCAAGGCCGCGCCGGTCTGATCGCGAGGCGGAATGCCGACGCTTTCGCACGACGGTGTCCGCCGTCGTGCGTAGTCCACTGTGGACACCTAGGACCGCAGTTTCGCGGGTAGGCGATGAGTGCACAGTGCACTGCGCCTAGCGGAAGCCGGTGCGCAGTGTCGTTTTCGCCGCGCCCGGGGCTGCCGACAATGAGGCGCGAGGCAACCGCCCACGCCTTGGCTCGGAGCACGAAGCGGCACAGGCCCCCAGAAGGAAATCGGGACAGCATGAGGACCGACGGCACGAAATACAGCAACTTCAGCGGCTGGATCGACCGGCCGGACGACGTGCGGCCCGCGCTGGACGGTGATCTCACCTGCGACATCGCGGTCGTCGGCGGCGGCATGGGCGGCATGGCGGCCGCGCTGCGCCTCGCGGAGCGCGACCAGGACGTGGTCCTGCTGGAGGCCGAGTTCTGCGGCTACGGCTCCGCCTCGCGCAACGGCGGTCAGATCGCCGGTGCACCGGGCGGTGACCTGCGGATGCTCAGCGTCCAGTCCCCGAAGAAGATGCCGGTCATGGTCAAGCTGGCCGAGCACGCGGGCCACTACGTGGAAGACCTCATCAAGACGCACGCCATCGACTGCGACTACGTGCCGAACGGCCTGGTGTGGGGTGCGGTCTCACCCCTCATGATGCTCCGGGTGCGCACTCAGGCGGCGGTCCTGCGCGCCTTCGGCGGGCAGGGGACCGTCGGCAGCCGGGAGGAACTCGGCCTCCCCGCCGGCTTCGTGGGCGGGATGCGGGAATCCATCGGCGGGATGCTGAACCCGGGCAAGCTCGCCCGCGGGGTGCGCCGCGCGCTGCTCGCTTCCTCGGCCAAGGTCTTCGAGCAGTCGCGGGTGAGCGACGTCCGGCGGACCGGCCGCGTCGTCGAGATCACGACACCGCACGGCACCGTGCGGGCCAACAAGGTAGTGCTCGCGACCAGCGTCTACGGCGGCGAGTGGGACATCACTCCCAAGCACCTCGCGACCCCGCTGTACGTCATCGAGACCGAGTCGGAACCCATCGCGCCGGAGCGGCTCGCCGAGCTGGACTGGACCAGCCGGTCCGGCATCATCACCCAGCACCAGCTGATGACCCATTATCGGCTCACCGAGCGCAACACCATCGTCTGCGGGGTCCGCCAAGCGCAGCGAGGCCAGTCCTACCCGCTCCCCGACCGGGTCCCGGACCCCCGCGTCGTGCAGGACATGGGGAAGGACCTGGCCCGCCGGTTCCCGTCGCTGTCCGACGTGGCGATCGAGCGGGCCTGGGGCGGGTGGATCGGCATCAGCCCGGACTGGCTGTCGATCGCCGGGCAGGTGGGCGACAACGTCTTCTACTCGATGGCCTGCAACGGCCACGGCCTCTGCCAGGTGCCGTACGTGGCCCGTCAGATCGCCGACTACATCGTCGACGGCGAGATGTCCGAAGACCTCGCCGGCATCTGGTCGGACGCCACGAAGTACCCGCCGTCGATGGCGCTGCTGATGCAGCCGTTCGTCCTCCGGGCCATCTGGGGACTCGACCGGCTCAACGACTTCTTCAACGGCAGCAAGACACTGGCCCGGCGCACGCGGGCGCGCCGCCGCGGCAGGCGCGGGAACTCCTAGGCCGAGTCCGCGATCTCCGCCGCCCGTTCCTGTCCGCCGATCGCCGCCTGCACCGAGGTGCACGCCGCCATCAACGCCGCCACGAACTGGTCCGCCGCGAAGACGCACGCGGTATGCCCCGCCGGGATCTCGTACGTCGCCGCCCCGGGAATCCTGCGCGCCAGGCTCCGCTGATGCGTGGGCGCGATGAACCCGTCCCGCGAGGTCACCACGACCGCCGTCGGCAGGGTCAGGGTGTGCAGCCACGGCGTCGAGTCGAAGCGGCCGATCTCGTCCAGCGCGACCGCGATCGCCCAGGGGCTCGTCGAGCGGAATTCCTCCAGCGCCCACCGGTGGTCCTCCAGCCGGGCGAGGCGTTCGCGGCGGGGTTCGCCGGGGACGAGGCCGATGCGGGCCTGGTCGCGCAGCAGGTGCAGGGTGCGGCCGAACAGGTCGAGCGCCACGCGTTGCCGGACGCCGCGGCGGAAGTTGCTCGCTGTCGAGCACAGGACGAGGCCGGTGACGCGGTCGGGATAGCGGTGGGCGGTCAGCTGGCCCACCATGCCGCCCATCGAGTAGCCCGCGACCATGAACTCGTCGATGCCCAGCGCGTCCGCGACCGCGACCACGTCGTCCGCGCAGTCCTCGAGGCTGAAGTCGTGCGAGCGGATGCCCTGGCCGTGCCAGCGCTGGTCGAACACCACCACCCGGTGGTTCGCCGACAGCCGCTTCAGCACGGGGTACCAGGTGAGCAGCCCGGTGCAGGCGACCGAGTGCAGCAGGAGCACCGCAGGCGCGTGCCGGGGGCCGACGTCGACCACGACGGTTTGGCCGCGGCCGGGCAGGGACAGCGGCTTCGGGTCGGGCACGCCCGCGGTGGGCGGGATGGTCGCGAGTTTCCGCGTTGCTTGCCAGCCGACGTCGCCCAGCGCTGATTTGAGAACTTGTTCCGCACCCACGTCGGCGTGCCGCCCCTCTCCGCTTCGCGGTCGATCCACCGCTCGGGCCCCGGTCCCGGGGGTTGCCGAGCCAGCCCATTCCGGCTAAAAATAGAACGTGTTCCACCTAGGTGGAGGGAGACCGGAGTGGACTTCACCCCCGACGATACGCAGAGCGAGATCACCTCGCTCGCCGCGCAAGTGCTCGGGAAGGCCGACGAGCCCGCGGACCAGTGGCGAGCGCTGGCCGACGCGGGCCTGCTCGCGCTGCCCCTGCCCGCCGATCTCGGGGGTGACGGGCTCGGCGTCGACCACGTGGCCCCCGTGCTCACCGAGGTGGGCCGGGCCGCGGTGGCGGTGCCCGCGTACGCCGTGCTGGCGCTCGGGATCCTGCCGATCGAGGCGCTCGGCACCCCGGCGCAGCGCGCTGCGTTCCTGCCGCCCGCGGCGGCGGGGGAGACCATTCTCACTGCTGCCTTGCACGAGCCGTCCGCACCGCTGACCTCCATCCCCGGGACCAGCGGTGCGGCGGCGGACGGCGCGTGGGCGGTGACCGGCGTCAAGACGCACGTGCCGTACGCCGCGGAGGCGGAGCGGATTCTCACGCCGATCGCGTTGCCGGGAGGCACCGGCGTCGCGCTGGTGGATCCGCGCGCCGACGGGGTCGAAGTCCTGCCTGCGTACAACGCGACTGGCACGCCGGAGTACACCGTGCGCTTCGACGGCGCGCGGGTGAGCGAAGCGGATTTCTTGCGTGACCGCACGGCAGGGCATGCGCTGCAGACGCTGCACCGCTACGCGTTGGCAGGAGCGCTCGCGCTGGGCGACGGACTCCTTGCCGGAGCGCTGGCGTTAACTGCCCAGCACGTCGGCGAGCGCACGCAATTCGGCCGTCCACTGGCGACTTTCCAAGCGGTGGCACAGCAAATTGCGGACGTCTACGTCGCTTCCCGCACCGTGCATCTGGCCGCGGTGTCGGCGGTGTGGCGGCTGGCGGCCGGATTGGACGCGGACACCGAGCTGGACATCGCGGCGTACTGGCTGACCGAGGAAGCGCCGTCCGCGCTGGCGATCTGTCATCACTTGCACGGCGGCGTCGGCGTCGACCGCACTTATCCGCTGCATCGGTATTCGTCGGCGGTGAAGGACCTCGGCCGTGCGGTCGGGGGAGCGGCGCACCGGCTCGGCCGGCTGGGTGAACGAGTGACGGGATGAGCATGCACATCGAACTGACGGCCGCGCAACAAGAACTGCGGGCGCAGCTGCGCGAGTACTTCGCGGGCCTGCTGACCGCCGACGAGCGCCGCGCGTTGCTGCGGGAGCGGCACGGGCAGGTGTACCGCGACGTCGTGCGCCGGATGGGCCGCGACGGGAAGCTCGGCGTCGGCTGGCCCAAGGAGTACGGCGGCGGCGGTTTCGGCGAGATCGAGCAGCACATCTTCGTCGACGAAGCAGCCCGTGCGGACGTCCAGTTGCCGTCGGTGACGCTGCAGACGGTCGGGCCCACGCTGCAGGCGTTCGGCACCGAGGAACAGAAAGCCTTGTTCCTGCCGAAAATCCTCGCTGGGGAAGTGCATTTCGCCATCGGGTACACCGAACCGGAAGCCGGGACGGACCTCGCGTCGCTGCGCACGCGCGCGGTCCGCGACGGCGACGATTACGTGATCAACGGCCAGAAAATCTTCACCACCGGCGGCCACGACGCGGACTACGTGTGGCTCGCCGTGCGCACGGATCCGGACGCGCCGAAGCACAAGGGCATCTCGATCCTCATCGTGGACACCCGCGATCCCGGCTATTCGTGGACGCCGATCATCACCTGCGACGGCGCGCACCACGTCAACGCGACGTTCTACGAGGACGTCCGGGTGCCGGCGAACATGCTGGTGGGAGAGGAAAACCGCGGCTGGCGGCTGATCACCACGCAGCTCAACCACGAGCGCGTGATGCTCGGCCCGGCCGGGCGCATCGGCGGTCTGCACGACCGCGTGTGGGCGTGGGCGGCGGCGCGCCGGACCCCGGACGGCGCGGCGTTGCTCGACCTTCCGGACGTGCGCGCGGTGCTGGCCGAGACGTTCGCGGTCGCGCGGGTCAACGAACTGCTGAACTGGCAGGTCGCGGCGGCAGCGGCGCACGGGTCGGTCGAGATCGCCGACGCTTCGGCGACGAAGGTGTTCGCCTCCGAGCGAATCCAGCGGATCGGGAGGCTGCTGGAGGAACTGGTCGGGCGGCACGGCGATCTCGCCGACCCGGACACCGCGGAACTCGCCGAATGGCTCGACGTGCTGGCGAAACGGAACCTGGTGCTGACGTTCGGCGGAGGCGTCAGCGAGATCCAGCGCGAACTGATCGCCTCCGCCGGACTGAAACTGCCGAGGGTGCCGCGATGACGATCGAGGAAGCCGCCGCGAAAATCGCCGCACAGGGCGAAAGCGCGCCGAGGTACGCGCGCGATCCGGTGAACCAGGCGATGGTGCACAACTGGGTCGAGGCGATCGGCGACGCCAACCCGGTCTACACCGACGCGGACTTCGCCGAAACGAGTGTCCACAAGGGACTCGTTGCGCCGCCGGCGATGGCGCAGGTGTGGACGATGCCGGGGCTGCACGGCGTGCGCGGGGACGACGACCCGCTCGGGTTGATCCTCAAGGTGCTCGACGACGCGGGGTACACGTCCATTGTGGCCACCAACTCCGAGCAGACCTACCACCGCTATCTGCGGCCCGGCGAGCACGTTTCGACCACGAACACGCTGGAGGACGTCACCGGCCCGAAGCGCACCGGGCTCGGCGAGGGCTGGTTCGTGACCACCCGGACGAACTGGTACGTCGACGGGGAACTGGTGGCGGACATGGTGTTCCGCGTGCTGAAGTTCCGCCCGCGCGAACCGGAACCGCCGCCGTCGCCGGTGCTGCGGCCGGTGATCAGCCACGACACGAAGTTCTTCTGGGACGGTCTCCGTGAAGGCGAACTGCGCATCCAGCGGTGGGGCGAGGTCCTGCGGCATCCGCCCGGCCCGATGCCGCCGGACGGATCGCTCGACGCGGTGCCGGACTACGTCGTCGCGAGCGGACGCGGAACCGTTTACAGCTTCGTCGTGCACCACCATCCGGCGGTGCCGGGCAAGCGGCTGCCGTTCGTGGTCGCGCTCGTCGAACTGGAGGAAGGCGTGCGGGTGATGGCCGAACTGCTGGACGCCGATCCGGACGAGGTCCGCATCGGACTCCCGGTCGTCGCCGCGTTCGTGCGCGTCGACGACGAATTGACCCTGCCCGCGTGGAAGGTGGCGCGATGACTGCCGCGGTCGGGACCGAACTGCCGCCGATGGTGCTCGAAGCGACGCCGACGTTCGTCATCAGCACCGCGCTGGCGACCCGGGATTTCCAGGACGTGCACCATGATCGCGACGCCGCCGTGGCACGCGGATCGAAGGACATCTTCCTCAACATCCTGACCGACACCGGCTTGGTGCAGCGATACGTGAGCGAGTGGGCCGGTCCGCAGGCGCTCATCCGCTCGATCAAGATCCGGCTCGGCGTGCCCTGCTATGCCGGGGACACGCTCACTTTCTCCGGCCGGGTCACCGCCCGCGACGGCAACGAGGCGGAGCTCGAAGTGTCCGCTGTGGACAGTCTAGGTGCGCACGTGACCGGCACGGTTTCGCTGACGCTGCCGGAGGAGGACGCATGACGTTCACCGGGACCACCGCCATCGCCGGGATCGGCGCGACGGAGTTCTCCAAGGATTCCGGACGCAGCGAACTGCGGCTGGCCGCCGAATGTGTCAGCCACGCGCTGGCGGACGCCGGGCTGGAACCGTCCGATGTGGACGGCATGGTGTCGTTCACCATGGACGGCAACGCGGAAATCGCGCTCGCCCGCGAACTGGGCATCCCGGAGCTGACGTTCTTCAGCCGCGTGCATTACGGCGGCGGCGCGGCGGCGGCGACCGTGCAGCAGGCGGCGATGGCGGTCGCCAGCGGGATCGCCGACGTCGTGGTGGCGTACCGGGCGTTCAACGAGCGGTCCGGAATGCGGTTCGGGCGCGTGTCGGCGGCCGCGGCCCAGCAAGTGAACACGTCCGGGGTGGACAACGCGTTCCACTATCCGATGGGCATCGCGACCCCGGCCGCCACGGTGGCCATGGTCGCCCAGCGGTATCTGCACGAATACGGGGCCACCAGCGAGGATTTCGGCAAGATCGCGGTCATCGACCGGGCGCACGCGGCGACCAATCCGAACGCCTGGTTCCACGGAAGGCCGATCACGCTGGAGGAGCACCAAGCCTCGCGCTGGGTCGCGGAACCGTTGCACCTGCTCGATTGCTGCCAGGAAAGCGACGGCGGCGTCGCGCTCGTGATCACCAGTCTCGAGCGTGCGCGTGACCTGCGGCAGGCGCCGGTGGTGGTCTCGGCGGCGGCGCAGGGGAGCGGGCCGGACCAGTACGTGATGACCAGCTACTACCGCGACGATCTCGCCGCGCTGCCGGAAATGGGCGTGGTCGGACGGCAGCTGTGGGCGCAATCCGGGATCGGACCGTCCGATGTGGACGTCGCGGTGCTGTACGACCACTTCACCCCGTACGTGCTGATGCAGCTTGAAGAGCTGGGTTTCTGCGGTCGCGGCGAGGCGAAGGACTTCATCGCGGGCGACACGCTGACCCTCGACGGGAAACTGCCGCTCAACCCGCACGGCGGCCAGCTCGGCGAGGCGTACATCCACGGCATGAACGGCATCGCGGAGGCGGTCCGGCAGTTGCGCGGAACGGCGGCCAACCAGGTCTCCGGCGCCGGTACGGCGGTGGTCACGGCGGGGACTGGCGTCCCGACGAGCGGGCTGGTGTTGACAACCCCCTGACCTGGGCTTGCCGGTGCGCGCATAACCCTTGTGGGTCAACGCGGATCACCTCATTGCTGGCTGGTGCCTCCTTCTCACGCGTGTCACGGTAGTGAGGACCGTGTGACGCAGCGTGTCCGAAGAGTGAGGTGCCGAGGTGACTGTGCCGCTGGCGTGGCTGTTCACCGTGCTGTTCGCGTTGCTGGCACTGCCGTGCGTGCTGCGGCTGGTGAGACTCGATTACGTCAGCCTCGGCCACCGGGTGCGCAACGGGGACCTCGCCGAACTGCTGCTGGTGGTGGCGATGGTCGCGATGCTGTCGCCGGTCGGCGGTCCGATCCCGGCCGCGGGCTGGCAGGCCGTGCTGGTGCTGACCGCGGGCTGGTTCGCCGTCTCCGCCTGGCGAGGCCGGGCCGAGGGGCACGGCTGCGCGCACCACGCACTGTCGGCGGCGGCGATGCTGTACATGGTCACGGCGATGCCGCACGGCGGGATGGTGCACGGGCCGTGGCTCACGATGTCCACAATGGACACCAGGCTGGCATGGCCGGTGGTCGCGCTGGTGGCTGCGGTCTACTTCGCGCTCGACGCGGCGCGCTCGGGCGTGGTGGCGCTGCGGTCGCGCGGCACGGCGGCGCCGGGGCACGCGTCGCGCACGCTGTGCCGGGCGGCGATGGGCGCGGGCATGGGCGTCATGCTGCTCGCTGGCGTCTGACTCAGCCCGGCCTTGTAACTCTCAGCCGAGCCGCTGGACTTCCCCGTCCGGCGGCAGCTCGGCCAGCGTCGGCAGCGTATCGGCCGGATGCGCGGCGACCCACTCGCGAGCCGCGGCGACGTCACGACCCAGCGCGTCGATCAGTTCCTGCGCGGAGCCGTAAGCCTCCTGGTCCCGCAGGTGCTTGCCGAGCCAGACGGTGAGGCGTTCGCCGTACAGGTCGCCCTCGAAGTCGAGCAGGAAGGCCTCGACCAGGCGGTAGCCGTCGGCTCCGTAGTAGGTCGGGCGGCGGCCCACGGACACCGCGGCGGCCACGCGCGTGCCGTCCGCGCGTTCCGCCCAGCCGGCCCACACCCCGTCGCCGAGTTCGCCGCGCTGGTCGCGCAGCGCGATGTTCGCGGTGGGGAAGCCCAGCTCACGGCCGCGCTTGTCGCCCGGCTCGACTGGCCCGCGCACCACGAAGAAGGTGCCGTCTCGCTCGTCCGCCATGGGACAACCGTATAACGGTCCCGACGCTCAGCGGGAACGCAGCACTGTGTCGGCCAGCACAGGCGCGTCGTCGCGCTCCGGCGCGGTGGTCGTGACCAGCAGACGTCCGGTTTCGCGCCACACGCGCACGCGCAGGTTTTCGCCGGGGAAGACGACGCCGGCGAACTTCGTCCCGAATGCCGAGACGCGCTCGGGGTCGCCGTCGAGGAACGCGTCGACCACGGCCTTCGCGACCACGCCGTACGTGCACAGCCCGTGCAGGATCGGCCGGTCGAACCCGGCGGCCTTGGCGAACGCGGGGTCGGCGTGCAGCGGGTTGCGGTCGCCGCACAGCCGGTACAACAGCGCCTGCTGCGGCAGCGTCGGCACGTCGAGCACGGCGTCCGGTTCGCGGTCGGGCCACTCGATCTTGTCCGACGGCCCGCGTTCGCCGCCGAAGCCGCCCTCGCCGCGGGCGAAGATGCTGGACCGGGCTGTCCACAGTGGAGTGCCGGACTCGTCGGCGACCTCGGTCTCCTGCACCAGCACCGCGGCCTTGCCCTTGTCGAAGACGTCGGCGATCCGGGTCCGCGCGACCGCCTTGCCCTCGACCGGGATCGGCCGGTGCAGTTCGATCTCCTGCTTGCCGTGCAGCACTTTCGCCAGGTCGACGTCGACGCCGGGGAACTTGAGCGCGGGCGGTTCGAAGGTGCGGAGGTTCGCGGCGACAGTGGCGAAGGTCGGCAGCACGCGCAGGTCGCGCTCGTAGGTGTAGCGCAGTTCGCGCTCGTCCACCGGGTCCGCACCCGCGCCGACGGCCAGGTGGTACAGCAGCACGTCGGACGGCGTCCAGGCGAAATTGACCTCGCCGAGATCGGCTCCGATCGCGACCGCGGGGTCGATGGGCACGGGCTCTCCACTCACTCGTAGCTGACGGACACCTCGTCGGTCAACGGTACCGACTGGCAGGCCAGCACGATCCCGTCGGCGATGTCCTCGGCGTCCAGCACCTCGTTGTTCAGCATTTTCACCTCGCCGGAGACGATGCGGCACGCGCACGCGCTGCACTGTCCTTCGCGGCAGGAGTACGGCGCGTCGAGGCCCTCGGCGAGCAGGTGGTCGAGCAGCTTCCGCTGCCGAGGCCAGGACAGCTGCCGGGTCTCGCCGTCGAGGTCGACGGTTAGCGCGGTCGTCTCGCCGCCGGTGTCCTCCTCGGGTTCGGGTTCGTCCGCGAACGGATTCCCGGTGAGCGAGTGGAACTTCTCCACGTGCACGCGTTCCCGCGGCGCGCCGAGTTCGCGCAACGCGTCCTGTGCGGCGGCCATGAACGGCGCTGGTCCGCAGAGGAACGCTTCGTGCCCCACGTAAGGCTTGGCAAGCGCCCGCAATGCGGTGACGGTCGGCAAGCCCTGCAAGCTTTCCAGCCAATGCACCACGGTGAGCCGATCGCCGAACCGCTCGGCCAGTTCGCGCAGTTCGGCGGCGAAAATCACCGACTGCTCGTCGCGGTTCGCGTAGACCAGCACCACCTGTCCGGCGCCCTTTTCCAGCGCGGACTTGAGAATCGACATCACCGGCGTGATCCCGCTGCCCGCGGCGAACAACAGGAAATCGGAGTCCAAGGAGGACGGGCAGAACACGCCGGACGGCCGCAGCACGTCGATCGTCGCGCCCGCCCGCAGCTCGTCGCAAACCCAATTCGAGCCGTACCCGTCGGCAGTCCGCTTGACCGTGACCTGCACCCGGCCCTCGTGCGGCGCGCTCGAAAGCGAATAGCACCGCGCGACCGAACCCGTTCGGTCGCTGGGAATCCGCAGCGTGAGGAATTGCCCGGGGGAGTACGCGAACCGCTCCAGATGCTCGTCCGGGACGGTGAACACAATGGACCGGGCGTCCGCGGTTTCCTCGATCACCTCGGCGACGGTGAGTGTGACGACCTCAGCCATTGCGCACCGGCCCGAAATCGCCGTCGCGCACCGCGCTGTCGATGCTGTCCGCGAGTTTCTCACAGGTGTCCAGCAACGCGGTGGTGCCGCCGGAAGCGGCGTGCGCGGCGAACACCGGACAGCTGGTCGAGGCGTCGGTGGTCCACTGGATGCTGGTGTGCTTCAGGCTGTTTTTCTTGACCAGCACACAGGTTCCGCAGCTGCGGCACTCGTGCGGCCGCAGCCCGGAGGTGAGGAATTCGGTCGCTTCGGCCGTCACACCCCAGCCTCCTCCGCCTCGGCCTCCGCGCGCTGGCGCGCCAGGTTCTCCTGCACCTCGGCCGCCCACACCTCGTTCGCCTTCGTGGTGTCCACTTCGAACTCGAACCGGCGCGTCATGTCCTCGGTGACGTCGGCGGCGTCCACGTAGAACTGGTCGTACCAGCGGCGCAGCTGGTAGACCGGGCCGTCCTCCTCGCACAGCAGCGGATTGTCGATCTTGGTCTTGTTCTTCCAGATCTCCACGTCCTGCAGGAAGCCGACGCCGATGCCCTTCGCGAGCTTCTGCGCGATCTTGTCCGCGTGCTCGTCGGAAATGCCGGGCATCTTCTTGACCATGATGCCCCACTGCAGCACGAACGACGTCGGCGAAACCGGATAGTGGCAGTTGATCAGCACGTTCTCGATTTCGAAGCCCTGGAAGGAGTTCACCAGCCAGTTGATCATGTAGGAGGGGCCGAAGTACGACGCCTCCGAGCGCAGCAGGTTTTCCTCGCCGCCGTAATTGGACGCCATGCCCATGTCCGGGCGGCCCTTGGTGTTGAGGTACTGGGTGGCGATGTGGCCCTCGAACACGTTCTTGAAATACGTGGGGAAGGCGTAGTGGATGTAGAAGAAGTGCGCCATGTCCACCACGTTGTCGATGATCTCGCGGCAGTTGGCGTTCTCGATGAGGATCGAGTCCCAGGTCCAGTTGCTCCACTCGTCGCTGAACGCGCCCTCGACGCGCGGGATCACGACGTTCTCCGGCGGCGGGTTGCCCTCCGGGTCGTGCCAGACGAACAGCTGCTTGTTCTCCTCCAGCACCTGCCACGCCCGGGTGCGCGCCCGCAGCGGGACCCGCTTGGCGTAGGGGATCGACTTGCACTTGCCGTTGCCGCCCCACCGCCAGTCGTGGAACGGGCAGGCGATCTCGTCGCCCTTCACCGAACCCTGGGTGAGGTCGCCGCCCATGTGCCGGCAGTACCCGTCGAGCACGTTCAGCTTGCCCGCGGTGTCCGCGAACACGACGAGCTTCGTGCCGAACGCCTGCACCGCGTGCGGCTTGCCGTCGCGGAAGTGCTCGGCGAGCCCGAGGCAGTGCCAGCCGCGGGCGTACCGCGCCGGGGGCGCCCCGGCGTCGATCGTGCGGATCTCGGATCCATCGGTCTTCGGCGTCACTGCCTGCCTCCCGTGCCGGTCTGATCTTCGTTCGCCAGCGCCTGTGCCGCAAGGTAGCCGAACACCATCGCGGGGCCGATAGTCGCGCCCGGCCCGGCGTAGGTCCGGCCCATCACCGGCGCGCTGGTGTTGCCCGCCGCGTAGAGGCCGGGCACGACCGTGCCGTCCTCGCGCAGGACGCGGGCGTTCTCGTCAATCCGCAGCCCGCCCTTGGTGCCCAGGTCGCCGGGCACCACGCGGACCGCGTAGTACGGGGCCTTGGCGAGTTCGCCGAGGCTCGGGTTGGGGCGGTTGCGCGGGTCGCCGTAGTAGTGGTCGTAGGCGCTGAGCCCGCGCTGGAAGTCTTCGTCGACGCCCTTGCGCGCGAAGCCGTTGAACCGCGTGACGGTCTGCTCCAGCGCGTCGGCGGGCACGTCGATCTTCTCGGCGAGCCCGGCCAGCGTCGCGGACTTCGCCACGATCCCGGCCTTGTACCAGCGCCCGGGCAGCGGCTGCCGCGGGCCGAGGCCGGTGAACAGGTAGCGGTCGCGGTAGCGCTGGTCGAACACCAGCCACGCGGGGACGTGCTTGCCCGGGCCGTCGCCGTCGCCGTACATCGCGTGCACGGCCTCGACATACGGCGCGGATTCGTTCACGAACCGGGTACCGGCGGCGTCGACCATCAGGCAGCCGGGCCGCGAGCGCTCGGCGAGCGCGAACCACGGGCCGCCGGTGAGCGGGAAGGACGGGCCCCACCAGGCGTCGTCCATCAGGTCGGTCGCCGCGCCGAGCTTGAGCCCGGCGTTGATGCCGTCGCCGGTGTTCGCCTCCGCGCCCACGGTCCATTCGGTGCCGATCGGCGCGCGCTGGTACTTGATGCGCATCTCTTCGTTGTGCTCGAAGCCGCCGCAGGCCAGCACCACACCGCGCCGCGCGCGGAACAGCTTCTCCTCGCCGTCGCGCCGGGCCACGATGCCGGTGACGACGTCTTTCTCCACCTGCAGATCGACCAGCGGCGTGTCCAGCAGAACCTCGACGCCCGCGTCCCGCAGGCCTTTCCGCAACCCGGCCGCAAGCGCTTGCCCCATGGACAGCGGCTGCTGCCCGCGGACGCGTCCGACCAGCCATTTCATCCCGAGCGACAGCATCCGGGCGAAGCCGCGCGGATGCCGGGCGATCAGGCTCAGCCAGCGGTAGTCCGACTGGGTGATCGGCACGCCGAGCGGCGGCGCGCTGTACGGCGGTTCGAGCTGAGCCAGGTCGCTGCCGAGCAGTTTGCCGTCGAGCGGCTTCGGCTCGACCGACCGGCCGCCGGGGCGACCGCCGGGCGCCTCCGGGTGGTAATCGCTGTACCCGGGCACCCACTTGAACTCCAGCGGAGTGTTCCGGGTGACGAACTCGAGCACCTCGGGGCCGTGGTCGAGGAAGGTCGTGCGCAGGTGCTCCGGAACGACGTCGCCGACGATCGACTCCAGGTACTGCCTCGCGCGTTCGGGTGGTTCTTCGATGCCCGCGGCCCGCAGCGCGTGGTTGCCGGGCAGCCAGACGCCCCCGCCGGAGCGGGCGGTCGAGCCGCCGAAGCAGGCTGCCTTTTCCAGCACCACCACGGAAAGCCCGCGATGGGCGGCGGCGAGCGCGGCGGTCATCCCGGCGGCGCCGCTGCCGGCCACCACCACGTCGTACTCGTCCGACATGCCACCTCACATGCAACGTGTTATCGGCTAAAGCTGGCCTGCTCGGGGCCACTTCCGTCACCATAGACGAGAACGTGTTCCAGTTCTAGGGTGGCGGACTATGGACGAGCTCGGGGCGGACGTCGTGATCATCGGAGCCGGCGCGGCCGGCGTGTGCGCGGCCATCGAAGCGGCCGACGCGGGCGCCAGCGTGCTCCTCGTGGACCGGTTTTCCGGCGGCGGGGCCAGTCGCGTGAGCGGTGGCGTGGTCTACGCCGGGGGAGGGACGCCGCAGCAACGCGCCGCTGGCGTCGACGACAGCGTGGACGCGATGTACGCGTACCTGCGGATGGAAACCGGCGACGTCGTGTCGGAGCGGACGTTGCGGCGGTTCTGCGAGGAAAGCGTCGACATGGTCGCGTGGCTGGAGCGCCAAGGTGTGCCGTTCGAGGGCAGCATGTGCGACTACAAGACGTCGTATCCCAGCAACAAGCACTATCTGTACTACTCCGGCAGCGAACTGTCCGGCGGATTCCGCGACGTGGCGAAACCCGCGCCGCGCGGACACCGGGTGAAGGGGCCGGGCACGTCCGGGAAGCTGCTGATGAAGCAGTTGCTGGCGGCGGCTCGCGAGCGCGGCGTCCGGGTGCTGCCGCAGACGCAGGCGATGAACCTGATCACCGACGACTCGGGCACGGTGACCGGGGTGCTCGCGCACAGTTTGCTGGACGCGCCTTCGTGGGTGCGGGCACGGCACGCGCGGCTCGCGGATTGGGCGGCGAAGCCCGGGATCTACGTGCCCGCGATGCGCAGGTCGCTGCATCAGCGGGTGGAACGGATTGAACGCAAGCACGCGCGTGAGCTGCGGATCAGTGCGCGACGAGGCGTGGTGCTGGCTGCGGGCGGGTTCATCGTGAACCGCGCGATGGTGCGCGAGCACGCCCCCGCGTACCGCGGCGGGCTCGATCTGGGAACTTCCGCCGACGACGGTTCCGGCATCCGGATGGGCGTGGAGGCCGGCGGGCGCACGGCGGAGCTGGACCGGGTGTCGGCGTGGCGGTTCCTGACGCCGCCGTCGGCGTTTCTCGGCGGACTCCTGGTGGGCGTGGACGGCCGCCGGATCATCGACGAATCCCGGTACGGCGCGGCGATCGGCGAGCGCATGATCGCTGAGCACGGCGGACGCGGCTGGCTGCTGGTCGACGAGCCGATCGTCGCCGAAGCCCGGCGCGACGGGCGGAAACAAGGCCAGTGGTTCGCGACGCTCCAACTGCGGTATCTGCTCGGCAAGGGTCGGGTGACCGCCGGGACGATCGAGGAAGTGGCCGCGCGCGCCGGAATCGACCCGGACGGGCTGGCGGCGACTTACGCCGAGTACCAGCGCGGACCCGATCCGGCGGGCAAGCCGGCGGACTTCGCGCGCCCGCTGGACACGCCGCCGTACTCGCTGATCGACGTGTCGGTGAAACCGAACCTCGGCTACCCGTGCCCGATGCTGACGCTGGGCGGTCTGGTGGTCGACGAGGACACCGGCGCGGTGGCCGGCGTGCGCGGTCTCTACGCCGCCGGGCGCACCGCGGTGGGAATCTGTTCCAGGTCGTATGTGAGCGGCCTTTCGCTGGCTGACTGCGTGTTTTCCGGCCGCCGGGCAGGGTTGCACGGCGCGCGCGGGACGGACCGCGTCGACAAAAACGAGAACGTGTTCTAGTCTTGAGCGTGTCGAGCGAGAGAGGACGGCCGATGAGCGAGCTGGCTGCCGTGATCGCGGGGGTGCGCGACCTGCTTCCCGTGCTGCGGGAACGCGCACAGGAGACCGAGGATGCCCGTCGGATCCCCGCCGAATCAGTGAAAGCGCTGCAGGAGACCGGATTTTTCCGCCTGCTGCAACCGAAACCGTACGGCGGCTTGGAAGCCGACCCGGTCACCTTCTACACCGCGGTCAAGATGATCGCGAGCGCCTGCGGGTCCACCGGCTGGGTCGCGTCGATTCTCGGCGTGCACCCGTGGCACGTCGCGTTGTTCGACGCGCAAGCCCAGGCGGACGTGTGGGGCGAGGACCACGACGTGCGGATTTCTTCTTCGTACGCGCCGATGGGCAAGGCGACCGTCGTCGAGGGCGGCTACCGGCTGTCCGGGCGATGGAGCTTCTCGTCCGGAAGCGACCACTGCACGTGGGTGCTGCTGGGCGGGCCGGCGTTCGCCGACGGCAAGCCGGTGGACTTCTGCACGTATCTCGTGCCGATCTCGGACTACTCCATTGTGGACGTCTGGGACACGGTCGGGCTGCGCGGCACCGGGTCCAACGACATCGTCGTCGAGGACGTTTTCGTGCCGAAGCACCGCGCGCTGAGCTTCATGGCGACGTCGAAGTGCAAGACCCCGGGCCAGGAAGTGAACCCCGGTCCGCTGTACCGGCTGCCGTACGGTTCCGTGCACCCGAGCACCATCACCGCGCCGATCATCGGGATGGCGCAGGGCGCGTACGACGCGCACGTGGAGCACCAGGGCAAGCGGGTGCGGGCGGCGTACGCGGGCGAACAGTCCAAAGAGGACCCGTTCTCGAAGGTGCGGATCGCCGAAGCGGGCAGCGAGATCGACGCGGCCTGGCTGCAGCTGACGCACAACATCGACGAGCTGTACCAGCTGGCCTGCAAGGGCGAGAAGCTGCCGTTCAGCACGCGGTTGCGGGTGCGCCGGGACCAGGTGCGCGGCACCGAGCGGGCGATCTCCGCGATCGACCGGCTTTTCGAGAACTCCGGCGGCCGCGCGCTGCAGCGGGGCACGCCGATCCAGCGCTTCTGGCGCGACGCGCACGCGGGCCGGGTGCACGCGGCGAACGACGCGGAGCGCGCGTACGTCATGTTCGGCACCGGCGAGTTCGGCTTGCCTGTTGAGAATGCGATGGTCTGATGGCGCCCGAAGGTTCCTATGTAGACACTGCGGGCGGCATTCGCCTGCACTACCACGAGTCCGGTGCCGAAAACGCCGAGACGGTGCTGTTGCTGCACGGCGGCGGCCCCGGCGCTTCGGCGTGGAGCAACTTCGGCCGGAACCTGCCGGTGTTCGGGAAGTCCTACCGGACGCTGGCGATCGACCAGCCGGGGTTCGGCCGGTCGGACAAGCCGACTGACCACCCGCAGTACTTCCGGCACAGCTCGGACGCCGTCGTCGGCCTGATGGACCGGCTTGGCATCGAAAAGGCGCACATCGTCGGCAATTCGCTCGGCGCGGGAGCGGCGGTGCGGCTCGCGTTGAACCACCCGGGACGCGCGGGACGGCTGGTGCTGATGGGCGCGGGCGGGTTGAGCGTCAACCTGTTCGCGCCGGACCCGACCGAAGGCGTGCGGCTGCTGTCGAAGTTCGCCGGGGACCCGACGCGGGAGCGGATGGAAGCGTTCCTCCGGATCATGGTGCACGACCAGGCTCTGGTCACCGACGAGCTGATCGACGAACGCTTCGAGATCGCGCGTTCGCCGGAATCGCTCGCCGCGATGCGGGCGATGGGCAAGTCGTTCAGCCTGCCGGACTCCTTCGAGGAAGGCATGTTGTGGCGCGAGGCTTACCGCCTGCGCCAACGGGTTTTGCTCGTCTGGGGCCGGGAGGACCGGGTCAACCCGCTCGACGGCGCACTGCTGGCGTTGAAGACGATTCCGCGTGCGCAACTGCACGTTTTCGGCGGCTGCGGGCACTGGGCGCAGCTGGAGAAGTTCGACGAGTTCAACCGACTCGCCCTCGACTTCCTCGGGAGTTCGTGATGGCTATCCGTTCGCTGGGATATCTGCGCATCGAAGCCACGGACATGGACGCCTGGCGCGTCTACGGGCTGAAGGTGCTCGGCATGGTGGAGGGTTCGGGCACCGACCCGAACGCGCTCTACCTGCGCATGGACGATTTCCCGGCGCGATTGGTGATCGTGCCGGGAGAGAAGGACCGGCTGGCGCAGGCGGGCTGGGAAGCGGCCAACGCCGCGGAACTGGACGACGTCCGCGCCCGCCTCGACGCGGCTTCGGTGCCGTACAAGGAAGGCACGCCGGAGGAATTGGCGGACCGCCGGGTCGCGGAGATGATCAGCTTCACCGATCCGTCCGGCAACACACTGGAGGTGTTCCACGGCGTCGCGCTGCAGCACCGGCGCGTGGTGAGCCCGTACGGGCACCGGTTCGTGACCGGCGAGCAGGGCCTCGGCCACGTGGTTTTGTCGACCCACGACGACGAGGCCGCGCTGCGGTTCTACCGCGACGTGCTGGGCTTCCGGCTCCGCGATTCGATGCGCCTCCCGCCGCAGATGGTCGGCCGCCCGGCCGACGGCGACCCGGCGTGGCTGCGGTTCTTCGGCTGCAATCCGCGCCACCACAGCCTGGCGTTCCTGCCGATGCCGACGCCGAGCGGGATCGTGCACCTGATGGTGGAGGTCGAGGAGACCGACGACGTCGGGTTGTGCCTGGACCGCGCGAAGCGCAAGAACGTCCCGATGTCGGCGACGCTCGGCCGGCACGTGAACGACCTGATGCTGTCGTTCTACATGAAGACCCCCGGCGGCTTCGACGTCGAGTTCGGCTGCGAGGGCAGGCAAGTCGAGGACGAGGCGTGGATCGCTCGCGAGAGCACCGCGGTTTCTTTGTGGGGCCACGACTTCTCCGTGGGCGCGCAATGACAGCCGCGGTCTCCGACGCCGTGCCGGACCGGTTTCGCGAGGTGCTGGGCCACTTCTGCACCGGAGTGACCGTGGTGACGGGTTACGTCGAGGACTCCTCGGCCGTCGCGCCGACCGGACCGGTGGGTTTCGCCTGCCAGTCCTTCGCCGCGTTGTCGCTGGACCCGCCGCTGGTGCTGTTCTGCGTCGCCCGCACGTCGCGCACCTGGCCCGCGCTGGCCGCGGCGGGCACGTTCGCGGTGAACGTGCTCGCCGAGGACCAGCAGGCGGTCTGCGCCGAGTTCGGCCGCCGCGGCGGCGACAAGTTCTCCGGAGTGTCCTGGCGACCGGCCCCGTCGGGCGCGCCGCTGCTGGACGGAGCCCTGACCTGGGTGGACTGCGCGGTGCAGGCGGTCCATCCGGCCGGGGACCACTACGTGGTGGTCGGCCGGGTGACCGCACTGGGCGAGACGTCCGACGCCCGCCCGCTGCTGTTCCATCGCGGCCAGTACACGGTCACCGAGCCGGTGCCGGACGCGCTCACCGCGCTGATGCCCTGGCCCCGCCCGGACGACTGGCTCTGACTCCGCGCGGGTGTTCGCGCTACTTCCAGCGGAAGTGCACGAACACCCGCCCGAAGTTGTCTTTGTCCTTCTCGACGCGGTGGTAGAGCGCCTTCACGTCCTTGCGCTCCAGGAACCGCAGCACGTGCTTCTTCAGCTGCCCGGACCCCTTGCCCGGGATGATCTCCACGAGCGGCGCCTTCTTCGCGACCGCCTCGTCGATGACCGCGCGCAGCGCCCGGTCGATCTCCCCGCCGCGGTTGTAGATGTCGTGAAGATCGAGCTTGAGCTTCATGCCTCCTTCCTACCCCACGCCCTCATAGTCGACATCGACTACTCTTCTGCGTATAGTCGATCCTGACTAAAGGAGTTCGTGGGTGAAGCGACGCGTGGTGGGGAATCCGCTCGGGCTGGCCGTGCTGGCGGGCTTGCTCGAGGAGCCGATGCATCCGTACGAGATGGCTCGGCGGTTCGTGGAGTACGGCAAGGAGCGGGATTTCAAGTACACCCGCAGCTCGCTGTACATGGTGGTCGGGCAGCTGGAGAAGGCCGGGTTCATCGCGGCGCAGGAGACGCTGCGCGATTCGGCGCGTCCGGAGCGGACCGTCTACGCCATCACGCCCACCGGGCGGCTCGAGCTGTTCGACTGGATGCGCGAGCTCGTCGCCGAACCGGCCACCGAGTATCCGCTGTTCGGGGCGGCGTTGTCGCTGTTCGTGGTGCTGCCGGCGGACGAGGTGCGGGAGCTGCTCCAGCAGCGGCTGGCCGCGCTCACCGCGATCGCCGACGACATCCGCGCGACGATCGACGCCGCGCGGGAACAGGGGCTCGCCTGGTGGTTCCTGGTCGAGGAGGACTACCGGCTGACGAAGGTCGAGGCGGAGCGCGGCTTCGTCGAACGACTCGCCGAGTCGGTTGCCGGGGAGGACTGCCGGCAGGCGTGGGAAACCTATTTCAAGGGGAGAACATGAACGTACTAGTGATCGGCGGCGGCATCGCCGGCGCGACCACCGCGATGGCGTTGCAGCGAGCGGGAATCGAAGCCGTTGTCTACGAGGCTTATCCGAAGTCGGCGGACGGAGTCGGCAGCGCGCTGACGCTGTCTCCCAACGGCCGCAACGCTTTGCGGCAGATCGACGCCGACGACGCGGTGGCCGCGGTCGGCATCGAAGTGCCCGGGATGATAATGCAGAATCACCGAGGCCGGGTGGTCGGCAGATTCGACGGGCTGCCGGGTCTGCCGTCGAGCCTGCTGCTGCGCCGGGACCGGCTGTACCGCGCGCTGATGGACGAAGCGCTGGGCCGGGGGATCACGGTCGAATTCGGCAAGCGGCTGGAGTCCGTGGAGAACAAAGCAGACCAGGTGATCGCGCGCTTCGCGGACGGTTCTTCCGCGACCGGCGACGTGCTGATCGGCGCGGACGGCATCCGGTCGGCTGTCCGGTCCACTTTGGACCCGGCAGCGCCTGCTCCGCGCTACACCGGACTGCTCGGTCTCGGCGGCTGGATCCGCAACCCCGGCCTGCCGGTCACCGGGAACTACCAGCATTTCGCCTTCGGCAAGCGGGCGTTCTTCGGCTATTTCATCGACGCGGACGAGATTCTCTGGTTCAGCAACGTCCCCGCCGCCGACCCGGCCGAGGCGAAGACCGCGTCGCCGGAGCACTGGCTCTCGGTGCTGCGCGAACGGCACGCGGACGACGTCCCGGCGCGCGACATCATCGCCCTGCTGAAGCCGGAAGACGTTGGCCAGCCTGGGATCCTGGAGGACATTCCGACGGTGCGGACGTGGCATCGCGGACGGGTCGTCCTGGTCGGCGACGCCGCGCATCCGACGTCGCCGAGTTCCGGGCAGGGAGCGTCGCAGGCGGTCGAGAGCTCGCTCGAACTGGCTCGTGCGCTGCGGGATTCTCCGGACGTGGCAACGGCTTTCGCCCAGTACGAGGCGGCCCGGCGGGAACGTGTCGAGCGGATCATCGCGCGGGCGGCGAAGATCAACAACGACAAGGCGGCGGGGCCGGTCGCGCGGATCATGCGTGACCTGCTGATGCCGTTGATGATGAAGACCGTCATGAGCCCGGAAAAGATGTTCGGCGGCGTGCATCGGCACCGGATCGAATTCGGGTCCTCTCGCGCCGCTGTCTAGCGGAGGCACGCGAGCGCGGACCGGCGCACGAGGGCGGTGCGGCCGAGCAATCCCAGTACGGTCAACGCATCCGGCGGACCGCCGGCCCGGATCACGCGGAGCTGGGTCCGTTCGGAGGCCCGCAGCAGGTCGTCGGCGCGCCAATCGGGTCCGTTCGTGACGGCGTGGATCAGCGCGGCGGGATCCGGACGCTGACGGACGGGGCGGCCGTCCGTCAGCCCAGGGTCTGCCACCATCCGTCCACCGGCGGCGGGGCGGACGCGTCGATCCGCTGCCCGGGTTTCGGGATCGCGAGCGGCAGGTCGTTCGCCTTCGCCTCCCGCCACACCCGGTCCGCGGGATCCGACCAGGTGTGCATGGCCAGCGTGAACGTCGCCCAGTGCACCGGGACCAGCAGCCCGCCGCGCACGTCCAGATGGGCGGCGACGCCTTCCTCCGGCGTCATGTGGATGTCCGGCCAATGCGGGGCGTACGCACCGACCTGGATCAGCGTCGCGTCGAACGGGCCGTGCTTCGCGCCGATCTCGGCGAAACCGGGGAAATATCCGGTGTCGCCGCTGTAGTAGACACGATGTTCCGGACCGGCGATCACCCACGACGTCCACAGTGTGCTGTCGTTCGCGAGGCCGCGGCCGGAGAAGTGCTGCGCGGGCGTGGCGACGAACCGGATCCCGGCGACGTGAGCGTCCTCGTGCCAGTCGAGTTCGACGATCCGCGCGGCCGGGACGTGCCACCGTTCGAGATGCGCGCCGACGCCGAGCGGGACGAGGAACGGTGCGTCGGTCAGCGAAATCAAGGATTGGACGGTGGGCAGGTCCAGGTGGTCGTAATGGTCGTGGGAAATCACGATCGCGTCCAGCCTGCCCAGTTCGCGCAGCGAAACCGGGGGAGCGTGCAGCCGTCGCGGCCCGGCGAACGCGGCGGGAGAAACCCGGTCGCCCCACACCGGATCGCACAGCACGCGGGCACCGTCGATTTCCACCAGCGTGGACGCGTGTCCGTACCAGGTAAGGAAAAGACCGTCCGCGGCGGAGGCGGCGGGCGAGGAGATCAGCGGGATCTCGCCGCCCGGCCGACGGCGGGCACGGTCCTCGCCGAACAGGAACTCGCGCACGAGCCCGCCGGGGGAGGAGGGCGTCGCGCGCGTGGCGGCGGCGTTGTGGAAGACGCCGTCGGCGTACTGCGGAGACTGGCGCATCCGCTCAGCACGAGCTCCGGCGGCCTTCGCGCCGAAGGCCGCCGGAGTCAATGCTTGGAAGGTCATGCCACCGAGTCTACGAAGCGTTCCTGAGAGGAGCCCCAGCTTCGTGCAGGTGACGCAGCGTCTGCCGGTAGGAGGACACCAGCCCGGTGCGCAGGTACGGGATGCCGATCTCGGCGCAGTACGCCTGCACCATCGGCTGGGCTCGGCGCAGGTGCACCGACGGCATGCTCGGGAACAAATGGTGCTCGATCTGGTGGTTGAGGCCGCCGAGCAGGACGTCGATCACCGGTCCGCCCGCGACGTTCCGGGAGGTGAGCACCTGCTTGCGCAGGAAGTCCAGGTCCGTCTTGCCGGTCAGCGTCGGCATGCCCTTGTGGTTCGGCGCGAAGATCGAACCCATGTAGACGCCCCACAGTCCCTGGTGGACCGCGAAGAACAGCAGCGCCAGACCGGGCGGGAGGACGATGAACAGCGCGGCGAGGTAGACCGCGACGTGGGTGAACAGCAGCGTCGCTTCGAGCCCGCGACGGCGCAGGCCGGGGCGCGCGACCGCGCGGATGCCGGACCAGTGCAGGTTGAGGCCTTCGAGGGTGAGCAGCGGGAAGAACAGCACCGCCTGGTGGCGGCCGATGAACCGGGGCATGCCGCGCGCCTCCCGGGCCTGGCGCTGGGACCACACGAGGACGTCCGGGTCGACGTCCGGGTCCAGCTCCTCGTGGTTCGGGTTGGCGTGGTGGCGGGTGTGCTTGTCCATCCACCACCCGTAGCTCATCCCGATGCCGAGGTTCCCGGCGAGACGCCCGGCGATCTCCGCGGGACGGCGCGTCCGGAACACCTGCCGGTGCGCCAGATCGTGCGAAAGCAGGGCGATCTGCCCGAACATGAACGCCTGGAACGCGGCCACGGCGAGCTGCCACCACGAGTCGCCGAGCAGCGCGAACGCGACCCAGCCTCCCGCGAACAGCACGGTCAGGAGCGCGATTCGAGCGGTGTAGTAGCCGGGGCGGCGGTCGAGCAGACCGGCGTCGGTGATCCGGCGGCAGAGCCGGGCGAAGTCGCTTCCCGGCCGTGGGGGCGAGGGGAGGACGAGCTTTTCGGTGGTCACCCGGGCGAGTATTGCGGCGCGGCGCCCCGGCGGGAAACCAGCAGACCCGACGGCTCGTGCTGGGGTTGTCCCCACCCCGCTCCTGTGCATTCCCGGCGCAGTGCTGCTCAAGCGCTTGCCGAGGCGCCGGGCGACGGCTCCGGAACGGCCTCCGGGGGCAGCAGGGTTACTCCAGGTGCCAGGGAAATTTCCATCGTTCGGCGGTCTGCCCCTCCGCGAAGCGGCCGCTCCTCAGTGCGACCGCCGCCGGGTCACCTCCGCGATGCTCGCCCAGTCGAGGTCCGCGCCGCCCTGCTCGACCGCGGTGGCGAATACGTCCTGAAGGACCGGTCCGGCGGGCAGTTCGACGCCCAGTTCGCCGGCGGCGTCCAGTGCGAGTTTCAGGTCTTTCAGCCCCAGCGCGGCGGTGAATCCCGGCGGCGTGTAAGCGCTGGTGGCGATGGCGTCGCCGTAGCCACGGTAAACCGCACCGGGAAAGACGGAATCGTTGATCATGTCGACGAACTGCCCGGCGTCCAGTCCGGCGTTCTCCAGCAAGGTGATCGATTCGGACAGCGCCTGCAACGCGTGAATGATCAGATAGTTCACCGAAATCTTCGCCGTCGGCGCGGCGTCCACGGCGTCGCCGAACTCCCAGACCCGCCGTCCGATCGCAGCCAGCATCGGCGCGGTTTCGGCCCGGACGTCCGCGGCGCCGGACACCAGCACGGTCAGGTTCCCGGCCACCACGGCTTCCGGACGGCCGACCACCGGTGCACTGAGGTACCGCCCGCCCTGGGCGGCGAACTCGCGCGCCCCGCCCGGGCTGATTGTCGCGTGGTTGACGTGGACAAAGCCCTCCGGAGCGGAACGGAGCCGCTCGGCGGTGAACACCTGCCGCACCGCGGCTTCGTCGCTCAGCATGGAGAAGACTGTCCCGGTGGCGATCGCGTCCTCGGGAGTTTCGCCCACGGTCGCACCTCGCGCGGCCAGCTCGTCCGCTTTGCCCGCGCTGCGGCTCCACACGGTGACGTCGTAGCCCGCGTCGAGCAGGCGTCCGGCGATGGCGGTGCCCATCCTCCCGAGCCCGATGAAACCTACCCGGCGTGATTGCTCGGCCATGATCATTCCTCCGGTCATTGTCAGCTCAGCGCTTCGGTCAGTTCTTCGTCGATCTTGTGCAGCAGTGCGCGGTTCGGACGCAGCGTTCCTTCGATGTCGCGCAGCTGTCCGTTGTCGTCCACGTCCGCGTCGGTGATGACCGCTTCGACGTGGGTGTCGAGCACTCGCATGTGCAGCCCGTGCAGGACGGTGACGAACTGCTCGGCGGCCTTCCCGCCGCCGCGGGTGCCGTAGGCGAGCAGGCTCGCGGGCCGATCGCGCCACTCCCGGTAGAGATAGTCCAGCGCGTTCTTGAGCACCCCCGGATAACCCCAATTGTATTGCGGGAACACGAAAAAGAACCCGTGATAGCTCTGCACGAGCTCGCTCCAGGCCCGCGTGTGCTCGTGTGCGTACTGCTGCGCCGCGGCCTTGACGGGCTCGTCCAGGAACGGCAACGCGATCTCCGCGAGGTCGACCAGCCCGTAGTCGAGCCGGCTGTCCTCCTGCAGCCGGGTTCGCGTCCAGGCCGCGACATCCGCGCAAATCCGGGAAGGGCGAGTGCTGCCCACGACGACAGCAATGCGTTTCGTGCCTGCCATCAGCGCGCTTCCCCTCGGTTCGTCTCACGGACTGTTGGTGACACGAACCAAAATAGTTGGTGTCACGAACTAAGTCAAGCTAACCTGGTCCCGTGACCGCTTCCCCGTCCGCAGACGTCCCGCCGCCGGAGCTGAACCTCACCGACGCTCTCGTCCAGCTGTCGTTCATCGTGCAAGCCGTGTTGGGCCGCCTGGCCGGGGACGAAGGACTGTCCGTCACCCAGCTGCGCATGCTCGCCGTGCTGGACGACCGCGAGATCGGCATGCGGCAACTGGCCGGGATCCTCGAACTGGAGAAGTCCAGCGTCACCGGACTGGTGGACCGGGCCGAACGCCGCGGCTTGGTCCAGCGCGTCGCGGTCCCCGGCAACCGCCGCGCCGTCCACGTCACGGTCACCTCGGCGGGGCGAGCCGTGGTGCACCAGGTGCGCGAAGCGATCGACGCCGAACTGGGCCAACTGGCGGCAACCCTGAGCGACAGCCGCCAGGACGCCTTCCGCCGCACCATCGAGTCGCTGATCCACCACTACGCGACCGAACACGCCATCCCGCTGTAAACCGGGCTGCGGCTCGAGGGCTGCGAAACCGGTATGAAACTAACCTGCCGAGTGCCGCGCCGTCTGGCAGCGTGTGCGCATGCGCAGCTACTACCTCCCCCCGATCGTCCCCGTAGTCGCTCTCGTCCTCATGCCGTTCCTCCCCTTCGTCAACACCTCCGGCCTGTGGCTGGGCTTGCCGAAGATGATGGTCTGGGGCGCGTTCTGGTGTCTCATGTTCACTCCGGCGCTGCTGCTGTCGGAACGCTTGCTGTCCCGCAGCGGCGAGGAGGATTGACGATGATCCTCGCCTTCACTCTCGCCGGCATCGTGCTCATCGGCGTGCTCGGCTTCGTCGGCCGCCGCCGTCCCGCCGCGGACCTCGCGGAATGGACCGTCGGCGGCCGGAAGTTCGGCGCGCTGACCATGTGGTTCCTGCAAGCGGGCGAGGTCTTCACGACCTTCACCTTCCTCGGCATGGCCGGGCTGGCGTTCTCCGGCGGCGTGGCCGCGATGTACGCGCTGCCGTACGTGCCGATCGCCTACGTGATCCTGTTCTTCCTCGCCAAGCGGATCTGGCGGATGGGCAAGGAACGCGGCTACCTGACCCAGGGCGACTTCCTCGAAGACCGGTATTCGAGCCGCGCGCTGGGCACGGTGTCGGCGATTCTCGGCGTCGTGTTCGTCCTGCCGTACCTGCAACTGCAGATCACCGGGCTCGGGCTGATCGTCCGGCTCGTGACCGGCGACCACGCGTCCGGCACGCTCAGCATGATCGCGGGCAGCGTGCTGGTGGTCGCGTTCGTGCTGTGGGCCGGGCTGCGCGGCGTCGCGGCGACGTCGTATTTCAAGGACGCGATCATGCTCGTCGTCCTGGTGGTGCTGATCATCGCGGTGCCCGCGCACTTCGCGGGCGGCGTGTCCGGGGTGTTCCACAAGATCGACCAGCTGCATCCGGAGAAGCTGTTCGTGCACGCCGGGGCCAACGACCACACGTGGTTCATCACGAGCATGCTGGTCAGCGCGATCGGCGTCGGGCTGATGACGCTGCCGCACACCTGGCCAGCGCTGATGTCCGCGCGCGACCCGAAGGTGCTGCGCCGCAACTACAGCTGGATGCCGGTGTACGAGCTGTGCCTGCTGCTGCCGATGATCATCGGGTTCGCGGCGGTCCTGGTGGTGCCCAAGGGAAGCGACCCGAACGGCGTGCTGCTGACCTTGAGCAAGGACGCGCTGCCGGGCTGGGTCACCGGGCTCGTGGTGGTCGCCGCGACGGCCACCGCGATGGTGCCCGCGGCGGGCATCCTGATCGGCATTTCCTCGCTGGTGGCACGGAACATCACCCGGGTGCGCAGCGAGCGCAAGCAGTTCTGGATCAACCACGGGACGGTCGTGCTGGCCAGCGCGCTCGCCCTGGTGCTCGGCATCTTCCGGCCGGACCTGCTGGCGAACCTGCTGCTGCTCACCTACTCCGGCTCGGTGCAGCTGGCCCCGGCGAACCTGCTGGGCTTCCTGAAGAAGGTCCCGGTCGGCAAGGTCCCGGTGTTCGCCGGGCTGCTGGCGGGCGAGGTCGTGGTGATCTGGCTGACCTTCGTGGACACCAAGCTCGTCGGCACGGTGAACGTCGGGCTGGTCGGGCTCGCGGTCAACGTGGTCGTGCTCGCCATCGCGGCAGCCGTCGAACGGGCCGTGACCCGGTCCGGAAACGTTGTGCAGACAGGAGAACCGGTATGACGCGGACCCTTTTCACCGGCGGCACGGTGTTCGACGGGACGGGCAGCGCGCCCGCGCCCGCGGACGTCGTGGTCGAGGACGGCCGGATCGTCGAGGTCGGCACCGGCCTCGACGGCGACCGCGCGGTGGACTGCGCCGGCGCGATGCTGCTGCCCGGGATGTTCGACTGCCACGTGCACGTCACGGTGTCCGACCTCGGGTTGCTGCAGCGCGTCCAGAAGCCGTTCTCGTACCAGTTCTACGAGGCGGCCCGGAACCTGTGGACCACGCTGAAGCTCGGCATCACCACCGTGCGCGATGCCGCCGGGGCCGATCTCGGCATCAAGCAGGCGGTCGCCGACGGCCTGATTCCCGGTCCCCGCTTGGAAATCGCGATCGGCCTGATCAGCCCGACGGGCGGGCACGGCGACGGGTGGATGCCGTCCGGGCATTGCGTCCCGCTGTCGCTCCCGCATCCCGGCCGTCCGAGCGCGCTGGCCGACGGCCCCGACGAGATGCGCCGGGTGGCGCGCACGCTGTTGCGCGCCGGGGCGGACGTGCTGAAGGTCTGCACCACCGGCGGCGTGCTGTCCCCTCGGGACGATCCTCGGCATTCGCAGTTCACGCCGGAGGAATTGGACGTCCTGGTCGCCGAAGCGACCATGCAGGGGCGGGCGGTGATGGCGCACGCACAGGGCGCGGAGGGGGTCAAGAACGCCGTCCGCGCCGGGATCCGGTCGATCGAACACGGCATCTACCTCGACGACGAGGCGATCGAGCTCATGCTCGCGCGCGGCACCTGGCTCGTCCCGACGCTGGTGGCTCCGGTGAACGTCATCCGCGCGGCGGCCGCCGGCGCCGCGTTGCCGGATGCGGTGGTGCAGAAGGCGAAAGAGGTCGCGGAAGTCCATCTCGAGTCGGTGCGCCGGGCCGTCGAAGCCGGGGTCCGGATCGCGATGGGCACCGACAGCGGCGTCGGTCCGCACGGGACGAATCTCGAAGAGCTGGAACTGATGCGCTCGGCCGGGATGAGCCCCGCGGACGTGCTGGTCGCCGCCACGTCGTCGGCCGCTCGGCTGCTGGGCAAGGACGCCGAACTGGGCCGCTTGGCGCCGGGGTATCGCGCGGACCTGGTGGTCGTTTCGGGCGATATTTACGATTTCCCGGCATTGGCGGGGAATGTTCGGGAAGTGTGGCAGGACGGAGCGCGCGCGGTTTAGGGCGGGGCATTCCCGAGCACGGCATACTTGCCGCCGTGATCATGAAAACCGAGGAACGCCACGCGTCCTGGCTCGAGCTTTTCTTCGACCTGGTCGCGGTCGCCGGCGTCGCCCAGCTTTCGCACCTCGTGCGCGGAACGACTTCCTGGAGCGACGCCGGCCTCTACGTCGTGTGCTTCGTCGCGTTCTGGACCGCGTGGATGTGCTTCACCGTGTACGGCAACGTCACCGGGGAAGCGGCGCGCGCGATGCCGGTGCTGCTCGCGATGGCCGGGCTGGTTTTCATGGCCGGTTCGGTGCACGACATCGGCGAGCACGCACAGGGCTTCGCCATCTCGTACGTGGCGGTGCGCGCGCTCGCCAGCCGGGTCTGGGAAGGCCGGGAAAACACGCGGATCATCGTCGAATGGCCGGTGGTGCACGCCGGGATGGGCGTGGTGCCGTGGGTCGTCTCGTTCTGGGTCGACGCGCCGGGGAAGTACCTGCTGTGGGCACTCGGGCTGGCGATCGACCTGGTGGCCGGGCTGACCATGTCGGGGGAGCAGGTCGCGGCCAAGGTGGCGGAACGGGCCACCCAGTCGAAGCGGCCGGTGCCGGGGCTGGCCTTCGCGCACCTGGACCTCGCGCACTTCGGCGAGCGGCTGGGGCTGTTCACGATCATCGTGCTGGGCGAGGGCGTCCTGACGGTCACCGACGCGATGACGGAGATCCCCGACTGGGAGTGGCCGCTGCTCTCGACCGTGCTCGGGGTGCTGGCGCTGCTGGCGGCGTTGTGGGGAGCGGCGTTGTTCCAGGGATTCGGCGGGATTCCCTATCTGTCCCAGACTTCCTGGGGCCCGCGGGTCCTGCTGCCGGTGCACTGCCTGGTGGCCGGATTGCTGGCGGCGCTGGCGGCCGGGTTCGGGGACGCCGTGGAGTCGGTCGCGCACGGACACCTCGCGGCGGGGACGCGATGGCTGCTGTGCGGGTGCGTCGCGGCGTTCACGGTCGTGGGCGTGGTGGCGCGGGTGGCTTCCGGGCGGTGGAAGCCGTGGGACTTCGTCGCGGTGCTCGCCGGCGTGGGGGTCCCGGCCGCGCTGGGCCTCGCGGGCGCGACGCTGACCCCGGCGCGGTTCTTGTGGTTGCTGCTGCTCGCGATCCTGCCCGGGCTGGTGCGGGAGTTTCCGCGGCGTCGGCCGGTGGCGGCTTCGGGCGCGGAAGGTCCGTGAAGGGCCCCCTCACGGCTTTCAGACGTTGGCGAGAAGATCCTTCAACGCGGCCGCGAACTTCGCCGGATTGCGCTGCGGCGCCAGGTGCGCGCCCGGCGTCTCGGTGAACGGCAGCCCGAGTTCGAGCGCGAGAATCTTGGCGGGCTGGTAGTGGTACCAGCCACGGCTGCCCTCCCCGGCGACCGGCACGATCTCGGTGTTCGTCCGCCGCAGCGCGCGCAAGTCCGGCAGGTAGTCGAAGAACTCGGTCAGCTCGCGGTCGAACAGCCGGAGCCAGTCGCCCTCGTTCGGCAGCCGCAGATGCGGCAGGTCGGGCAGCGCGGCGCCGGCGATCCCGTCCGCGAACCGCGTGACCGCGCCCATCAGATCACCCGAACGGGCCAGCCGGACCTGCGCCGCGGCGGCCTCGAGAATCCCCTCGGCGTCCGGCATCAACTGGATCGCGGGCGGTTCGTGCGCGACGAACACGGCGACCCGGTCCGGGTACCGCGCGACGAGATCCAGCCCGATCAACGCACCGGCACTGGTCCCGAACATCGACACTGGCCCGCTCCCGCCGGCGTGGTCGAGAACGGCGAGCGCGTCGTCCGCCTGCAGCGCCACCGGAACGGGCCCGGTGGTGGTGTCCGTGCTGGAGAAATGGCCGCGCCGGTCGTAGGTGATCACGGTGAAGTCCGTGCGCAAAAGCTTGACCAGCGCCCGGAACGAGTCCGCCGCGCCGGTCCCGCCGGGGACCAGCAGCAGCCGCGGTCCCTCGCCGGTCGTGCGGACGGCCAGCTCGCCGCCCTCGACCGGACAGCGATGCTCGGCAGTCTCCGCATCTTCCGCGATCATGCCGAGAGTCAAGCACAACCCGGGTCACCCGATCGCTTCCGGGACGCCGGTTTTTGTCGGTGGGGGGTGCGAGACTGCGGGAATGACGAGTTGGGATGAGTTCAGTGCCGCCGCCCCGGCATTGGCCTCGCGCGTACGAGCCCGCTTCGCCGCTGCGGATTCGCACGTCTTGGCCACCCTGCGCAGCGACGGTTCGCCGCGAGTGAGCGGTTCGGAGATCGACTTCCGCGACGGCGAGGCGTACATCGGGTCGATGCTCGACGCCCGCAAGGCCCGCGACCTCCAGCGTGACGGCCGCTTCGCCCTGCACGCCTACCCCGGCATCGAGGAAGGCGGCGACGCGAAAATCGCCGGCCACGCGGTGGAGATCACCGAGCCGGCGGAGGTCGCGCGCATCCAGGAGGGACAGGACAGCCACCTGTTCCGGCTGGATCTGCGGGAGGCCGTGGTCACGTGGGTGGAGGACAACACGCTGTGGATCGAATCGTGGCACCCCGGGAGCTGGGTGCGCTTCGCGAGGCCGGACAACGGTCCCGCGGTACGGACGGAGCTGGGGTTGACGGGGGAGGAGAAGAGTTGAGGAGCGCGCAGCGGACCCTGCGATGAGCCCTAGCCTGGGCTGATGAAACTCACGTCCACCGTGCTCGACGCGCCCGACCCCCGAGCGCTGGCCGAGTTCTACCGGGAACTGCTCGGATGGCCGATCGGCGCCGACGAACCGGAGTGGGTCACGTTGCGTCCTTCCGGCGGCGGGGCTGGTCTGTCGTTTCAGCTGGAGACGCAGTACGTGCCGCCAGTGTGGCCTGCCGATGCGGGGAAGCAGCAGATGCAGTTGCACCTCGACTTCGAGGTCGACGGACGCGCGGCGCTGGAAGCCGCGGCCACGAAGGCAGCCGCAACAGCAGGTTCGCGTGCTGCTGGATCCGGCTGGGCATCCGTTCTGCTTCTGGACTGACGACCGGCCTTAGCCACCACCGCACCGGCGGCGGAAGTTTCGGCCGCTGGCGCTCTAGAGCCGTGCATCGCACGCCGCTTTTCCGCCGCGTCCCGGGTGAGGGTTTCCTTGCCGCAGCGGAATTGGTGCCAGCGCGGCAAGAAGCGAGCCCGGACCCGACCGGGCCCGGCCTGCCTGCTCAGCTCCGCCTCCAGTTCGTCGCGGCCGCGGCGCTTCGCTGGCACAGCTGCGCTTCCGGTTTGTCGCGGCCAGCGGTGCTGTGCTGGCACAGTTGCGCTTCCGGATTGTGGCGGCGGGTGGTGTTCTGTGGGCTCGGTTGCGCTTCCGGTTTGTTCCGGCGGGCGGTGCTTTGCTGGTTCGGCTGCGCTTCCGGGTTGTGGCAGCGGGCGGTGCTCTGCTGGCTCGGCCGTGCTTCCGGTTCGTCGCGGCCACGGTGCTCGGCGCTTCGGGTTCGTCGCAGCGGCGGTGTCCTGTTGGCCCGGCTGGGCTTCGGACTTGCCACATAGGCACCGCTGCCCCGCCAGCTCAGCTCCGGCCCCAATCCGTCACAGGGCCGATGCTCCGCCAGCTCAACTCCAGCTCGTCGCAGCGGCCCTGCCCAACCAGCTCAGATCCGCTCCAGAATCGTCGCCGTAGCCATCGCCCCGCCAGCGCACATCGACACCAGCGCCGTCGTCGCGTCGCGGCGTTCCAGTTCGTGCAGGGCGGTCGTCAGCAGTCGCGCGCCGGTGCTGCCCACCGGGTGTCCCAGTGCGATCGCTCCGCCGTTGACGTTCACCCGCGTCTCGTCCGGATTGTGCATGCGCTGCCACGAAAGCACGACCGACGCGAAGGCCTCGTTCACCTCGAACAGGTCCACGTCGCCGATCTTCATCCCGGCCGCTTCGAGGACCCGCGTCGTCGCTTGCACCGGGCCGTCCAGGTGGTAGTACGGTTCCGCGCCGACCAATGCCTGCCGCCTGATCCGGGCGCGCGGGCGCAGGCCCAGCGAGCGGGCCAGCGACGCGTCCATGATCAGCACCGCGGCGGCGCCGTCGGAGATCTGGGACGACGAGCCCGCCGTGTGGATCCCGTCCGGCACCACGGGCTTCAACCGCGCCAGACCCTCCATTGTGGTCTCCCGCAGGCCCTGATCCCGGTCCACCACACCCGCTTCCGTCGTGACCGGCACGATCTCCCGCGAGAAATGCCCAGCCGACCACGCGGCGGCGGCGTTGGCCTGCGACCGCACTCCGAACGCGTCGACGTCCTCGCGCGTGATGCCTCGCCGGATCGCGATCCGTTCCGCCGCACCGTATTGGTCCGGCATGTCGATCGACCACGCGTCCGGCTTGGGGGAGCCGACGCCCTCGCCGCGGTTCGCGCCGAGCGGCACCCGGCTCATCGCTTCCGCACCGCACGCCACGCCGACGCTGATCGCGTCCGCCGCGATCAAGCCGGCGACCAGATGCGCGGCCTGCTGCGCCGAACCGCATTGCGCGTCGATCGTCGTGGCCCCGGTCGATTCCGGCAGGCCGGCGTGCAGCCACGCGGTGCGGGTCAGGTTGCCGCACTGCTCGCCCGCCTGCGTGACCGCTCCGCCGATCACCTGCTCCACCTCGGCCGGATCGATGCCCGCCCGTTCGACCACCCCGCGCACCGCCGCGCCCAGCAGTTCGGCCGCGTGCAGGCCGGACAGCCAGCCGCCGCGCTTGCCGATCGGCGTGCGTGCCGCGGCCACGATCACCGGTTCGCCCACGAGTGTCCCCTTCCGGAAGCTTCGTACCTCGCAAAACTAGAACACGTTCCTGTTAATGACAAGCGAGCGCACGACAGCGCGGAAGTCGATCACGAACCGATGAGCGAGCGCTCACCTGCGCCAACAGCTTCTGGAACGGTAAAGTAAACAGGTTTCACTCAAGCGGGTTCCGTTGGTTAACACCGTATGCTCTACTGGGGTCATAGAACGCGTTGCAGTTGGGTATCACCGCCGATCCCGCGCAGGAGGCCAAGCCGTGGCAGCCCCGCTTTTGCCCGCCGGTTTCGACTTCACCGATCCGGACCTCTACGCCAGCCGGCTGCCCCTGGAGGAGTTCGCCGAACTCCGCCGCACGGCGCCCGTCTGGTGGAACCCGCAGCCGCACAACACCGCCGGATTCGGCGACGACGGCTACTGGGTCGTCACGCGACACGCCGACGTCAAGGCGGTCTCGCGCGACAGCGAGCTCTACTCGTCGAGGGAAAAGACCGCGATCATCCGGTTCGACGACCAGATGACCGCCGAGGGACTCGACGCGAACCGGCTCGTCCTGCTGAACATGGACGCGCCGCAGCACACCAAGCTCCGCCGCATCGTGTCGAAGGGGTTCACCCCGCGCTCGATCGCGAAGCTCGAGGACACCCTGCGCGACCGCGCCGAGCGGATCGTGCACGAGGCCAAGAAGAAGGGCTCCGGCGACTTCGTCACCGACGTCGCGTGCGAGCTGCCGCTGCAGGCGATCGCCGAGCTGATCGGCGTGCCGCAGGAGGACCGGCTCAAGATCTTCGACTGGTCCAACCAGATGATCGCCTACGACGACCCGGAATACGACCTCGAGCCGATCGCCGCGTCGGCGGAACTCGTCGGCTACGCCTGGAACATGGCCGAGGACCGCCGCCGCTGCCCGATGGACGACATCGTCACGAAGCTCGTCCAGGCCGACGTCGACGGCGAATCGCTCGGCTCCGACGAATTCGGCTTCTTCGTGATCCTGCTGGCCGTCGCGGGCAACGAGACCACCCGCAACGCGATCACGCACGGCATGAAGGCGTTCCTGGACCACCCGGACCAGTGGGACGTCTTCAAGGAGCAGCGCCCGAAGACCGCGCCGGACGAGATCGTCCGCTGGGCGACGCCGGTCGTCGCGTTCCAGCGCACCGCGACCCGCGACACCGAACTGGGCGGCGCGCAGATCCGCAAGGGCGACCGCGTCGGGATGTTCTACAGTTCGGCCAACTTCGACCCCGAGGTCTTCGACGAGCCCGGCAAGTTCGACATCCTGCGCGAGGACAACCAGCACGTCGGCTTCGGCGGCACCGGATCGCACTACTGCATCGGCGCGAACCTGGCCCGGCTGGAGATCGACCTGATCTTCAACGCGATCGCCGAGGTCATGCCGAACATCGCCGAGGTCTCCGCTCCCGAGCGGCTGCGTTCCAGCTGGCTCAACGGGATCAAGCACTACCAGGTCCGCTACGCCTGAGCAGGCGAAACGCCCGGGGACGCGACCTGACCGGCAAGGAGCGCGGCGCACCGGCATGATGGCCCCGTGCGCACGACGGTAGACGCGGAATTCGGCGTCCGGGTGACGAAACCCGGTCTCGCCGCGATCTCGGTCGCCGCCGTGCGCGCGGACGCCGGCGAACTCACCGTTTCCGACGCCGGTTCCGCGCGCACCGCCGAGTTCGAACACGGCACGCGCGCGGAGGTGTACGACCTCGCCGAGGGCGAGCATCGCGTCGCCTATCACGGCGAACGCGTGCTGCACCGCGGCAACGCCGAACCCGTCACGCTCGCCGACATCGCGCGGTACACCCGGCCCAGCCGGTACTGCCCGTCCGACCGGATGGGCGGACTGCTGCCGCCGGGTATCGGGGAGCTGGACGGCGCGCGGGCACGAGTGCAGGCGATCGTTGACCACGTACACCGCAGGCTCGTGTACGCCGTCGGTTCCGGCGGCCCCACCCACGACGCCATCGACACGCTCCTCGCCGGCGAAGGCGTCTGTCGCGACTTCGCGCACGTATGCGTCGCGCTGTGCCGTCTCGTCGACGTACCCGCGCGCTACACGTCGGTCTACGCGCCTGGTTTGCAGCCGATGGACTTCCACGCAGTCTTCGAAGCAGGCATCGACGGCCGCTGGTACGTCTTCGACGCCACCCGGTTGGCCCCGCGCCAGACCATGCTCCGCATCGCGACCGGACGCGACGCCGCCGACACCCCGTTCCTCGCGACGCTGGGCTGCGAACTCGACTTCCTCGGCGCGACCGTCTTCGCCACGACCGACGAGCCGCTGCCGCGTGACGACGGGCACGCCCCGGTCGTACTGGCCTGAATGCGTGTCTTTTGCGACAAACAGCGCGTCCGCTGGGTAAACAGTGACGGTGAAGCGTTCCCGCAAGACCCCCGGGCCGAGCAAGTGGGCCCGCGCGCGTGCCCGGTACCGATGGCTGGACCACATCGCGCGCGCCACCAACCGGTACATCGACTACGGCGGCTACCACTACGTCGCGTCGATCACCTACTTCAGCCTGCTCTCGCTGGTGCCGATCCTGATGCTGTCCTCGTCGGCGGCCGGGTTCGTGCTCGCGACGCAGCCGCATCTGCTCGACGCGCTGGTGCGCGGCATTTCCGGATCGCTGCCCGGCCCGATCGGCACCCAGGTGTCGTCGATCCTGACCGGGTTCGTGGAACAGCGCACCGGCGTCGGGGTCGCCGGTCTGGTGGTCGGGCTGTACTCCGGCTGGAACTGGATGAACGCGCTGCGGGACGCGCTCACCGCGATGTACGGCCAGAACCGGTCCGACGGGCCGCTGCTGCGCACGATCCTCATGGACATCCTGGCGTTGCTCGGGCTCGCCGCGGCGCTGCTGGTGTCGTTCGGGATCTCGGTGTCCGGCACCGCGGTCGGCCGTTCCCTGCTCGGGCTGATCGGGGTCGAGGACACGAGCTGGGGACACAACCTGCTGTCGTTCGTGTCGGTGCCGCTGGCGCTGCTCGCGGACTGGATGGTGTTCCTGTGGGTGCTCACCCGGTTGCCGCGCGAGCGGGTCGGGTGGCGCAGCGCGATGCGCGGCGCGGTCGCCGCCGCGATCGGATTCGAGCTGCTCAAACTCGCCGGCGGGTTCTACCTGAACTTGATCAGCAAGTCGCCGTCCGGCGTGGCGTTCGGTTCGGTGATCGGTCTGCTGTTCTTCATCTCGCTGATCGCGCGGATGCTCGTGTACATCACCGCCTGGACCGCCACCGCCCGCGACGCTCCGCGCAAACCGATCCAGCCCCCGGCGGCGACGCAGCTGCGCCCGATCATCGCGCCCAAGCAGGACAGCGCGAAGGCGGCCGTGCTGGGCGCGGTGGTCGGGGCGCTGGGGACGTTGTTCGCCTTGCGGGGACGGCGCAGAGACTAGGGCTTTTCCGAGCCGACGACCCACATGCTGAAGTACTGCGAGCCGCCGCCGTAGGCGTGCCCCATCGCGATCCGGGCACCATCCACCTGGTAGTCGCCAGCGCGGCCCATCACCTGCTTGGCCGCTTCGGAGAACCGCAGCATCCCGGACGCGCCAATGGGATTCGACGACAGCACGCCGCCGGACGGGTTCACCGGCAGCCGTCCGCCGATCGCGGTGTCGCCTGCTTCGGTGATCTTCCAGCCCTCGCCCTCGGCGGCGAAGCCGAGGTTTTCCAGCCACATCGGCTCGAACCAGGAGAACGGCACGTAGATCTCCGCGACGTCCACTTCGGACAGTGGGTCCTTGATGCCGGCGTCGCGCCACAACGCGGCGGCCGCGTCGCGACCGGCTTGCGGGCTGACCTGGTCGCGTCCGGCGAACGTCGTGGGCTCGGTCCGCATCGCCGTCGAATGGATCCACGCCGCGCCGCCCGGCACCGCGTCGCCGGCGGCTTCGTCGCCGAGCACCATCGCGCAGGCGCCGTCGGAGGACGGACACGTCTCGTCGTACCGGATCGGGTCCCACAGCATCTGCGACGCCTGCACCGACTCGACCGTGATGTCGGACTGCTGCAAGTGTGCGAACGGATTGAGCGCGCCATTGCGCCGATCCTTCGCCGCCACGATCGCCCCGATGTGTTCGGGCGCACCAGAACGGCGAATATACGACCGCACGTGCGGCGCGAAATAGCCACCGGCGCCAGCGCCGACCGGCATCTGGAACGGCGGCAGGATCGACAGGCCCCACATCGCGTTCGATTCGGACTGCTTCTCGAACGCCACCGTCAGCACGCGCCGGTGCACGCCGGACTGGATCAGCGAAGTGGCGACCAGCGCCGTAGACCCGCCGACCGAACCCGCGGTGTGCACGCGAATCAACGGTTTCCCGTTCGCGCCCAACGCGTCCGCGAGGAACAGTTCGGGCATCATGACGCCCTCGAACAGGTCCGGCGCCTTGCCGATCACGACGGCCTCGATGTCGTCCCAGCCGACCTGGGCGTCCGCCATCGCGCGGTCGATCGCTTCGCGGAGCAGACCGGCCATCGACACGTCGGTGCGCTTCGCGCGGTGGTGCGTCTGCCCGGTCCCGAGCACCGCGGCGAGCTGTTTCGTCATCGTGCCTCCAGCACGGCGAGGAGGTTCTGCTGCAGGGCAGGTCCGCTGGTCGCGTGGGCGAGCGTCTTCGCCGCCTCGCCGCGGTGGATGCGCGCGGCGGCCTCGCCGATGCGCGCGAGCCCGGCGGAGAACATGGGATTGCCGGTGAGCGCACCGCCGGACGGGTTGATCCGAACGCTGTCATCGAGACCGAGTTCGCGGCGCAGGATGAGTTCCTGGTGCGTGAACGGCGCGTGCAGTTCGGCCAGCTCGACCCCGTCGAGATCCAGCCGGGCCGCGGCAGCGGCGGTCGACGGGGAACGCGTGAGGTCGCGCGCGCCGAGAACGGGGGAGTCGATGCGGTGGTCCAGCCCCGAGATGATCGCGGGCCGTTCCACGAGGTCGCGGGCTCGTTCCTCCGAAGCCAGGATGATTACCGATGCGCCATCTGTCACCGGCGCGATGTCATGTGCGCGAAGGGGATCGGCGACGTACGGGGTGTCGAGCAGTTCGGCGACGTCCACCGTTCCGGACAACTGCGCGGCCGGGTTGTTCGCCGCGTCCGCCCGCGATCGGGCAGCGACTTCCGCCAAGTCCTTTTCGGACCACAGCCCGCCTTCTAGGCCCAACCGGGCTTGCAATCCAGCGATCGCCAGCGAATCCGGCCACAGCGGAGTGACGAGGTACGGGTCCAGCTGCATCGCCATGACCCGGCGGAGCTGGCCGGCGCTGGCTTTGCCGAATCCGTACACCAGCGCGGTGTCGACCTCGCCGGTGCGGATCTTCAGCCAGGCTTCGTACAGCGCCCAGGCGGCGTCCATTTCCACATGGGACTCGTTGATCGGCGGGAACGCGCCCAGCGCGTCGACCGCGGCGATGAACGAAAACGCGCGCCCGGCAAGGTAATCCGACGAGCCGGAGCACCAGAATCCGATGTCTTGTTTGGACAGTCCGGTCGCGGCGAAGGCCTCGGCGAGGATCGGCACGAGCATTTCCACGCCGTTGGTGGTGCCCTCGGTCTTGCGGACGTTGGGCGCCTGCGCGAAACCGGCTACGGCTACTTCAGGCATGGTTCCTCACAGGTGGTGGGCGAAGGTCTCGTACGCGGCGTCCGGTTCGCCGGTGGGCTCGAAGTGGCTGATGTTCTCCAGCGACGTCCACCATTCCTCGCGCGGCCGCCAGTTGGCGCGCACGCGCATGCCCATCCGGACCTCCTCGGCGGCGCAGCCGAGCACCAGGTGCAGGAAGGCGATGTCGGCTCCGTCCAGCAGGATGTAGGCCGCGACGTACGGCGGTTTGATGCGCTGGCCGAGGAACGGCACGTTGACGATGCAGAACGTCGTGACGATGCCGGTGTCGGGCAGTTCCACCTCGTCGGTGGTCGGCACGCCGTCGACCGGGCACGCACCGCGCGGCGGGATGTAGACCTTGCCGCATTCGGGGCAGCGCTGGCCGAGCATCCGGCCTTCGGCGAGACCGCGCAGGTACCGGCTTTCCTCCGGCGACGCGGAATGCTGGTATTTCAGGTGCACCGGCGTGATGATCACGCTGACCGGCGCGCCTTCCTCGCGTTCCGCCACCGGCGGTGCGGCCTCGGTGGGCGTGGTGTCCGGTGCGTCCGCGGGCAGGAAATACGCGATGTCGCGGATGTGGCCGACGGTTTCGTCCGCCCACCGCACGCGCACGCGCTGTCCGATGTGGACATTGTCCGGAGAGCCGGCGTCGAGCGCGTGCAGCAGGCTGGTGTCCGCGCCGTCGAGTTTCACCAGCACCCAGGCGAACGGACGCGACAGCGGCTGGCCGTCGAGCGGATCCGCGCACCAGGACCAGGAAACCACGGTGCCTTCGTCGGCGACCGGGACGAACTCCGTCAACGGGTCCGCGGTGGCCGGGTCGTACTCGACCGGCGGCACGTGCACGCGACCGTCGCTGCCGCGCACGCCTTCGATCCGGCGTTCGCAAAGCGCGTTGACGAACCGGCCGAGCACCGGGCCGGTCGAACGGGTGTAGTCGAAGCCGACGTTGAGCGGCGCCGACAGAGGGGCATCCGAAACCGTCACGGCTCCGAGTGAAACACGTTCTCGAATCCGAGGCAAGGAACCTGTTGTGTCTATGTGGAACGCGTTCTAGATTTGGGAGCTATGGACCTGGGACTGTGGACCATCGCCGCGGCCGAGCCCGCCCGGGTGGCGCTGGTGGATCCGGACGGGCGGGAAATTTCCTACGGCGATCTGACGGCGAAAGCCAACCGGTACGCCTCGGGGCTGCGCGAACTCGGCCTCGGCGTCGGCGACTCGGTAGTGCTACTGCTGCCGAACGGCGACGACCTGGTCGCGGCGTACTTCGCAGCGATCCAGACTGGGCTGTACGTGGTGGTGGTGAACTGGCATCTCGTCGGACCGGAAGTCGCGTACATCCTCTCCGACAGCGGAGCCAAGGCGTTTCTGGCGCACGAGCGGTTCGCCGACGTCGCGGTGGCTGCGGCCGATGAAGCCGAACTGCCTGCTTCGGCGCTGTTCGCCGTCGGTTCGGTGCCGGGCTTCCGTCGGGTCGAGGAATTGGGCGCGGGGCTCGGGGAGGGGCGGCCGGACAATCGGACCGCCGGGTCGCCAATGCTCTACACCTCAGGCACGACCGGACGGCCCAAGGGAGTCAAGCGGCCGTTAACCGGGGCGGATCCGGATCAGGTGCCTGCCGCGTCGACGTGGTTCTTCGGGGTGTTCGGGCTGCAGCCGTTCGACGAGCACGTGCATCTGTGCGGGTCGCCGCTGTATCACACGGCGGTGCTGAATTTTGTGGCTATTTCGCTGCAGCTGGGGCATACCGCGGTGCTGATGGATCGTTGGGACGCCGAGGAAATGCTGCGGCTGATCGAGCGGCATCGCGTTACGCACAGCCATATGGTGCCGACTCAGTTCCGGCGGTTGCTTGCCCTGCCGGACGACGTGCGCACGAAATACGATCTGAGTTCGCTGCGCGTGATGATTCACGGGGCCGCGCCTTGTCCGCTTGAGGTGAAGCGGCAGATGCTCGAGTGGTGGGGCCCGGTCGTGACTGAGTATTACGCGGCGACTGAAGGCGGCGGGACGGTGATTTCCGGCGAAGACTGGTTGCGGAAGCCCGGGTCGGTCGGGTTGCCGTGGCCGGGGTCGACGATCCGGATTCTCGATGACGCCGGGGAAGAAGTGTCGGTCGGCGAGACCGGTGCGGTGTACATGAAGATGGGCGACTCGAAGTTCGAGTATCACCGGGACAAGGCCAAGACGGAGAAGGCCCGGGTCGGGGATTTGTTCACGTTGGGTGACGTCGGGCATCTTGACGAGGACGGGTATTTGTTCCTGCATGACCGCAAGGCCGACATGATCATTTCCGGCGGGGTGAATATTTATCCCGCGGAGATCGAGGGGGAGTTGGTGATGCATCCGAAGATCGCCGACGTCGCGGTGTTCGGGGTGCCGCATGAGGATTGGGGGGAGGAGATCAAGGCGGTGGTGCAGCCTGCGGAGGGGGTTGAGGGGTCGGAGGAGTTGACGGCTGAGTTGCTGGCTTATGCGGAGACTCGGTTGGCTCGGTTCAAGTTGCCTCGGTCGGTGGACTATCTGCCGGAGCTGCCTCGGGATCCGAATGGGAAGTTGTATAAGCGGAAGTTGCGGGAGTTGTACGTTTCTTGAGGTGTCGCTGGGGCCCGGTGTCTCGCACGCGGAGGGTGCGGTGGGGTCCGCTGCTCCTCGGCGGGGGCTCACCGTCCCTCGACTGGTCGCTGGGTCGGGCTCACCGTCCCTCGACTGGTCGCTGGGTCGGGCTCACCGTCCCTCGACTGGTCGCTGGGTCGGGCTCACCGCCCCTCGGCCTGGCTGTGGGATGGGCCCATCGTCCCTCGGCTTGGTCGTGGGTTGGGGCTCACCGTCCCTCGGCTTGGTCGTGGGTTGGGGCTCATCGCCCCTCGGCCTGGTCGTGGGGTGGGCCCATCACCCCTGAGGCTGGTCGGTGGGTGGGCCGCTGGCCTTCGGCCCTGTCGTGGGATGGGGGCTCGCCGCCCCTCAGCTGGTCGCTGGGTGGGGCCCACCACCCCTCAGCCTGATTGTGACTACGGCGCGGGGGTGCTTGTCAAGGCGGGAAAGATGCCTTGACAAGCACCCCCGCGCCGTGTTTTTGGCTGTGTATCGGGGTTGCGGGGGTGTGGGTGCCTTGATTCGTTGGGTGCGTCGGTTGCGGTTGGTGCGCGGCTTGGGTGGTTGGTTGCGGTGGGGTTCGCGGGTTGCGGTTTAGCGCCCCAATGTGGCATTGGGTGCATCCCGCGCACCCAATGTGGCGTTCGGTGCATCTGACGCACCCAATGCCGCATTGGGGCGCATCGCGGGTGCCCGGCGTACGGGGGCGGGCGGTCCGTGAAGGGCTCCTTGAGGGAATCTGAGTCCGTGAAGGGGTCCCTCACGGCGTGCGGGAGGTGCGGGAGGCGAGTGAGGGGAACCCTGGGGGAATCAGGGTCAATGTGAACTGCGCCCCGGAAGTTGGACTGGGAATCCAGTTCCAGCTGTCCGGGGAGTGGTTCGTTGCATCCACACAGTTCGTTGTCTGAGTGGCAGCGGGCGTCCGCTGTTGCGTTGTTCGAGGACGGGTATGGCGCGAAGGCCGTGGCGTCCCGGTTGGGGGTGTCGGCGGGTGCCGTGCGACGCTTGCGTGATCGTTGGAGGCTGCGGAGCGCGGGAGCGCTGATGAACAAGCCAGGCAGGCGGTCGTTCGCGTTCGAGTTCAAGCTGGAGGTCGTGCGCCGGTATGTCGGCGGCGAGGCGACCGCGGCCGAGCTGGCGCGCGAGCACGGGCTGTCCTCGCCCAAACTCGTGGAGAACTGGGCGCGGGCGTATCGGCGCGAGGGCGAGGACGCGTTGCGGCCCAAGCCGAAAGGCCGTCCGCCCGGTGTCGCGGACTCGCCGGGTCCCGGCGAGCTGGAGCGGTTGCGGGCGGAGAACCTGCGGCTGTCGGCGGAGAACGCCTACCTAAAAAAATTGCGGGCCTTGAGGGAGCAGGGGCGAGGGTGAAAACCCAGGCCGTCGCCGCCCTCAAGGCCGACTATCCGCTGCCGGTGCTGCTGGCGGTCGCGGGCCTGGCCCGGTCGACGTTCTTCTACCACCAGGCCCGGCCCGACCGGCCCGACCCGCACGCCGGGCTCAAGGCCGCGATCGCCGAGGCGTTCGAGGCCGCCCGCGGCCGCTACGGGCACCGGCGCGTCCACGCGGTCCTGGTCCGCGCCGGCTGGCGGGTGGCGAAGAAAACCGTGCGCACGCTGATGAACGCCCTCGGCCTGGTCTGCCAGGTCCGGCGGCCGCGCCGGCGCCGGACCTGGCCCGGGCAGCCCGGCACGGCCGCCGAGAACCTGCTCAACCGCGAGTTCGGCGCCGACGCCCCGGACACCAAATGGGTCACCGACGTGACCGAGTTCCGCATCGGCGACCGCAAGCTCTACCTCTCGCCCGTGATCGACCTGTTCGACCGGTCCGTGGTCGCCTACGCCTGCGGGCCGTCCCCGACGCTGGAGCTGACGAACTCCTCGCTGCGCGCCGCGATCGCGACCCTGCCCGCCGGAGCCCGCCCGCTGGTGCACTCCGACCAAGGCTTCCAATACCAGCACGCCTCCTGGCGCACCCTGCTCGCCGACGCCGGCCTGACCCAGTCGATGTCCCGGCGAGCCACCTGCCTGGACAACGCCGTCGCCGAGAACTTCTTCGGCCACCTCAAAGAAGAACTCTTCCACCACACCAAGTTCGACACCGTCGACACGTTCATCACGGCACTGCACGACTACATCGACTGGTACAACACCACCCGCATCTCCACCACGCTCCAAGGCCTGAGCCCGGCCGAATACCGAGCCCAGACCCCCGCCGCCTAACCTCTACATAACCAGTCCAACTTCCGGGGCCCAGTTCAATGAGGGGTCCCCTCACGTACCTTCGTCAGCGGCCTTGGAAGTCGGGCTTGCGTTTTTCCGTGAAGGCCTTCGGGCCTTCCTTCGCGTCGGCGGAGGCGAAGACTTCGATGCCGTATTTGGCGTCTAGTTTGAAGGCTTCTTCCTCGTGCATGCCCTCGGTGTCGCGGATGGTCTTGAGGATCGCGCGTATCGCGAGGGGGCCGTTGTCGTTGATCAGTTCAGCGAGTTCCAGCGCGCGAGCCAGCGCTTGACCGTCGGGGACGACGTGGCCTACCAGGCCGATGTCGCGTGCCTCCGCGGCGGTGATGTGCCTTCCGGTGAGGAGGAGGTCGGCGGCGACGGTGTACGGGATCTGCCTGGGCAGCCGCACGGCTGAGCCGCCCATCGGGAACAGGCCCCAGCGGGGTTCGGAGACGCCGAATTTCGCGCTCTCCGCGGCTACCCGGATGTCCGTGCCCTGCAGGATTTCCGTGCCGCCCGCGATGGCCGGGCCTTCGACGGCGGCGATGAGCGGTTTGGTGAGGCGGCGGCCCTTCAGCAGGCCCTCGATGCGGCTCGGGTCGAAGGAGCCGTTCGAGAAGGACTTGTCGGGGGCGTTGCGGGACATGGATTTCAGGTCCGCGCCCGCGCAGAACGCGCCGCCGGCGCCGGTGAGGACGCAGCTGCGCACCTGGTCGTCCGAGTCCACCCGGTCCCAGGCCTCGACCATGATCGAAAGCATTTCGCCGGTGAGGGCGTTGCGGGCTTCCGGGCGGTTCATCGTCACCACGAGCGTGTGGCCTTCGAGGCTGACGAGTGCGTGGGGTTCGGCCACCGGGGCCTCCTTCTCAGCTGGCCGGGGTCATTGCCCAGAACGATAACATGTTCTACTTTGGGTGCGTGGCACTCAACATCGCGGATCTACTCGAGCACGCCGTCGACGCCGTGCCGGAACGCGTCGCGGTCGTGTGCGGCGGACGCCAGGTCACCTTCGCGCAGCTGGAGAAACGCGCGAACCGGCTGGCGCACCATCTGTCCGCGCACGGCGTGGGACCCGGTTCCCACATCGGTGTCTATTCCCGGAACTCCATCGAGGCGCTGGAAGCCATGTTCGCCGCGTACAAACTGCGCGCGATCGCGGTGAACGTGAACTACCGCTACGTCCACGGAGAACTCCGCTATCTGTTCACCAATGCCGACCTGGTGGCGCTGGTGCACGAGCGGCGCTACTCCGACCGGGTGGCGGCGGTGCTGCCGGAAACGCCAAAACTGAAACACGTTGTAGTCGTCGAGGACGGGTCGGACACGCCGTACGAGACGGGCGTCGAGTACGAGTCGGCGCTCGAGGGCGAGTCGGACAAACGCGACTTCGGCGAGCGCAGCGCCGACGATCTGTACATCCTCTACACCGGCGGCACCACCGGTTACCCCAAGGGCGTGCTGTGGCGGCACGAGGACATCTGGCGCGCGCTTGGCGGCGGCATCAACTTCGTCACCGGCGAGTACGTCCCGGACGAATGGACGCTCAGCGAACAAGGCAAATCCGGTTCGCTCGTGCGCCTGCCCGCCGCGCCGCTGATCCACGGGGCCGCGCAGTGGGCCGCGTTCGGTGCGCTGTTCACCGGCAGCCCGGTGGTGTTCGTCCCGCAGTTCGACGCGCACGACGTGTGGCGCGCGGTGCAGGAACACAAGGTGCAGGTGCTGACGATCGTCGGCGACGCGATGGCGCGGCCGCTCGTGGATGCGTACCGCTCCGGCGAGTACGACGCGTCGTCGCTGGTCGCAGTGTCGAGCCACGCGGCGCTGTTCTCGCATTCGGTGAAGCAGGAATTCCTCGAGATGCTGCCGAACGTCGTGATCACCGACGCGATCGGTTCGTCGGAGAGCGGGTTCACCGGAATCGGCATGGTGGGCAAGGATTCCGACCATTCCGCCGGTCCGCGGGTCAACTTCGGCAAGGACGCCATCCTGCTCGACGACGACGGCAACCTGATCGAACCGAAACCCGGCGCGATCGGGCTGATCGGCCGTCGCGGCCACGTTCCGCTCGGCTATTACGGCGACCCGGAGAAAAGCCGCACCATCTTCACCGAGATCGACGGCGTCCGCTACGTCGTGCCCGGCGACTACGCGCGCTACGAGGAAGACGGCACGGTCACGTTGCTGGGCCGGGGATCGCAGTGCGTGAACACCGGCGGCGAAAAGGTGTATCCCGAAGAAGTCGAGGGCGCGCTGAAATCGCATCCGGACGTTTTCGACGCACTGGTCATCGGCATCCCGGACGACCGGCTCGGCCAGCGCGTCGCCGCCGTCGTCCAGCCGCGGCCCGGCGTGCGGCCGGATCTGGCCGCGCTGGAAGCGCACGTGCGGACCGAGGTCGCCGGGTACAAGGTGCCGCGAACGGTGTGGCTGGCCGAGGAAATCGGCCGTTCGCCGAGCGGGAAGCCGGATTATCCGTGGGCCCAGCGGTACGCCGCCGAACACGAACCCGCCTAGGAGGGCGCATGCGCACATCGTTGTGCGACCGGTTCGGCATCGAGGTGCCGATCTTCGGATTCACCCCGTCGGAACACGTCGCGGCCGCGATCAGCCGCGCGGGCGGCATGGGCGTGCTGGGCTGCGTCCGGTTCAACGACGCCGCCGAACTCGACGCGGTGCTGTCCTGGATGGACGAGAACACCGACGGAAAGCCTTACGGCGTCGACATCGTGATGCCGGCGAAGATCCCTTCCGAGGGCACCCAGACCGACCTGAACGAGCTGATCCCGCCGGGACACCGGGAATTTGTCGATAAAGTGCTGAAGGACCTCGCGGTCCCGCCGTTGCCCGACGACACCGACGAGCGCGCCGGGGTGCTGGGCTGGCTGCACTCGGTCGCCCGGTCCCATGTGGACGTCGCGCTGAACCACCGGATCAGCCTGATCGCCAACGCACTGGGCTCGCCCCCGGTCGACGTGATCACCCGCGCCCACGACGCGGGCGTCCCGGTAGCGGCGCTGGCGGGCAAGGGCTCGCACGCCGCTCGGCACGTCGACAACGGCGTGGATCTCGTTGTCGCACAAGGACACGAGGCAGGCGGCCACACCGGCGAGATCGCGACCATGGTGCTGGTGCCGGAAATCGTGGACGCCGTCGGCGACCGCGCCCCGGTCCTGGCAGCCGGAGGAATCGGCTCCGGCCGCCAGGTCGCCGCCGCGCTGGCACTGGGCGCTTCGGGCGCGTGGATGGGCTCGTACTGGCTCGCGACGCAGGAGTACCTCCAGACGATGCCCGAATCGGAGGCGATGCAGGACGCACTGGTCGCAGCGACCTCCGCGGACACCGTCCGGACGCGGATCTACACCGGCAAGCCGGCCCGCCTGCTGAAGACCCGCTGGACGGAGGCCTGGGCGGCGCCGGGTGCGCCGGAACCGCTGCCGATGCCGTTGCAGAACCTGCTGGTTTCCCATGCGCACAACCGGATCCACGCCGCCGCGGACCCGTCGGTGGTGTCGATGCCGGTGGGCCAGATCGTCGGAAGGATGGACCGGGTCCGCCCGGTGGCCGAGGTGATGGCGGATCTGGTGCAGGGGTTCGACGAGACGGTTTCCCGGCTGGACAAGCTTCGCTGAGCTTCAGGCGAGGCGCTGCTTGACGAAGAGGGCGGCCCGGTCGAGGGCTTGCCCTGCTTCGTCGAGGGTGTCGGTGAAGGTTTGGAAGACGTGCGGGACGTCGGCGGTGATGTCGAGGATCACGTCGACGTCCGCCTCGCGGGCGCGTTCTGCCAGCCGGACTGAGTCATCCAGCAGGACCTCGTTCGTGCCGACCTGCAGCAGGATCGGCGGGAAGCCGGTCAGGTCGGTGTGGACCGCCGGGGCGAGGAGCGGCTGGGCCGGATCCGCGCCTGCCAGGTACAGCTTGCCGGTCTTGGCCAAGCTTTCCCTGGTGAAGAAGGGGTCGGCGGCTTCCTTGTCCACCATGGACGCTCCGGAATGCGTGTGGTCGAGTCCCGCCGAGAACGCGACGATCCCGGCGGGCATCGGCAGCCCCGCGTCGCGCGCGGCGAGGGTGGTGGTGACGGAGAGGCCGCCGCCCGCGGAGTCGCCGGCGAAGACGATCGAGGACGGGTCGTTGTCTTCCAGGAGGCTGAGGTAGGCCGCGAGGCAGTCTTCGATCCCGGCCGGGAACGGGTGCTCGGGCGCGAGCCGGTAATCCAGCGAGAGCGCGCGGATTCCGGTGCGCAGAACCAGGTTCGCGGTCAGTCCCATCGCGGTGTGCGGCGAACCCAGCGCGAACGATCCGCCGTGGAAGTACAGGATCGTGCCCGGCCGCGGCGTGCCCGGAGGTTCGACGAGGACGGCCGGTCTCCCGGCGAGCGTGGTCGGAGTTTCGCGATGTTCGGCCGGCACGGGGTACTGGCTCATGAACGCGGTGAACCCGGCCCGCATCTGATCGATCGAAGTCGCTTCGGGCCGCTCCGGTGCGTTTCGCAGCTTTTCGTCCACCGCGCGGCGCTGTTCCCTGCTCATGGGGTCCCCTCAGGATTCCGTGGAAGTATATGCTGAGGCATCTAATGATAGACTATATGCCATGGCAGGTACTTCGGCAAACGAGCAGTTCTTCGACCATCTCGTGCGCTGCGAGACCCGGATCTACAACGCGCTGACGGACGGCCTCAAGGCCGAGCACGGCATCGGCGCGTCGCAGTTCGAATTCCTGCAGTACCTGGGACGGCATCCGCGGTCCCGGGTCGCGGACCTCGCGGTGAACTTCGCCGTCGGGATCGGGGCGACCAGCAAGAGCGTCGACCGGCTCGAAGCACGCGGATGGGTGCGCCGGGTGCCGAACCCGGAGGACCGCCGGTCGTCGCTGCTCGAGCTGACCCCCGCCGGACGCGAGCTGGCCGAGGCGATGGAGAAGACGTTCCAGGACCAGCTCGAGCTGCTGATCGGCTCGGTGGTGGGGGAGGACCGGGTCGCGGAGGTCGTCGCGGTGCTCGCCGAACTGCGGGGGGTGCTGGAGGAGCGGGGGGCGGGGCTTCCTGCGGGTTAGGTTTCGCGGGTTCTGGTGGCGGGGTTGATTCCGGCACGGCGGCGCGGAACACGGCGACTGCGGGCAAGCTGCCAGCGTGGCATCGCAGGCTTTGTCTCAGGAGGAGGTTCGCGAGCTGCGCCTTCCAGCAGCAGTCCGGGCCCCTCGCTTCTGCGACGTGCTCGGCACAATGCCGCGCGAGCCGGGTGCGGAACCCCAGTGGAGTCCCGTGCCCGGCTCGTCAGCGCAGGGGTCAGATTCTGCGACGCGCCCGGCACAACGCCGCGCAAGCCGGGTGCGGAACCCCAGTGGAGTCCCGCGCCCGGCTCGTCACTATAGGGGTCAGATCTTCCCGGCCGCCGCGGCGATGTCGGAGGCGAACGTGCTCACCTCGGTGTACACGCCGGGTGCGTGGGCCCTGGCGCAGCCGTCGCCCCAGCTGACGATGCCTACCTGGATCCATTCGCCCGCTCCGTCGCGGCGGAACATCGGGCCGCCGGAGTCGCCCTGGCAGGTGTCGACTCCGCCGGTGTCCAGCTTGCCCGCGCACAGTTCCGCGTCCGGCTTCAGGTCGGCGTAGTCGCCGCCCTGGGACTGGCACGTCGAGTCGTCCACGAACGGGACCTCGGCCTTCAGCAGGTAGCGCTGCTGCGCGCCGCCTTCCTGGGCCGCGCCCCAGCCGGCGATAGTGAAGGTGCCGGAGTTGTTGTCGGCGTTCTTCGCGATCGGCAGCGTCGGGATTCCGCTCACCGGGCTCGCCAGCTTGATCAGTGCCCAGTCGCCGCCGGTGGAGTCGTACGTCGGGGAGCGGTAGACGTAGGTCGAGCGCACCTTTTTCGCGCTCGAGCTCTGCAGATCGACCACGCCGAGCGTCGCGGTGATCGACGAGTCCGCTCCGGTGCGGTCGACGCAGTGCGCGGCGGTCAGCACGATCTGGTCGGTGTACAGCGCGCCGCCGCAGCCCATCGAAAGCCGGACCATCCACGGGAATTCCCCTTGGTCGGCGCGGGTCCCGCCGACGACCTGAGGCTCCGCACCCGGCGACGGCGGCGTCGACGCGACGGCGGGTGTCGCCAGTCCGGCGGCGGCTGCGAGTGCTGCCGCGCCTGCCAGTACTCGCGTGAGCATGCTGAATTTTCGCTTGTCGGCCAAGGGGATTGTCCTTCCGGTGTCCACAGTGGAGCTTCCGCTCCCGGGGGCGGGGAGGTGTCGTGCGTGACGAATCGACTACACCAGAGCGGCGGTAAGTGGACAACCAACTTTCTTCGGATCTTTCGGATTCTTCACCGGATCCGGCAGATTTCGCCGCCGCAGACGACGCGAAAAAGCAGCCTTGACCTGGGGATGCAGGAGAATCGGAGTAACCCGCCGGAGACGGAGCGAGGGGGACTTTCGTGCACCGCCTGCCGCGCACGGGCCGGAATCCCGTGCGAGAAAGCCAAAACTCAGCGCGCAGCCCCTCGGCGGCGCACCAAGTACGCCACCACCCCGAGCCCCAGCACCAAACACCCGCTGACCACCGAAGCGACCGGCAAACTGAACGCCAGCACCGCGCACCCCGCCAGCCCGCCGGCCGCGACCACCTTCGGCGCGGCTCCCTCGTCCCGGCGCAGGGTCAACGCGGAAGCGTTCGCTACGGCGTAATAAGCCAGCACCGCGAACGACGAAAACCCAATCGCGCCACGCAAATCCGTCGTCGTCGCCAGTACCGCGACCACCACGCCCACCGCCAGTTCAGCCCGGCGCGGCACCGAAAACCGAGGATGCACCGCGGCCAAGAACCGCGGCAAATGCCCGTCGCGCGCCATCGCGAGCGTCGTCCGCGAAACGCCTAGCACCAAGGCCAGCAACGATCCCAACGCGGCCACCACGGCGCCGACTCGAACCACCAGCGACAGTGACGGCACGGCCGAAGCGAGCGGATCGGAGCTCGCGCCGATCCCGTCCGGTCCCAACGACACCAGCAGCACCACCGCCACCACGGTGTACACCACGAGCGTCAGTCCCAAAGCGAGCGGAATGGCCCGCGGAATCGTGCGGGCGGGATCGCGGACTTCCTCGCCAAGCGTGGCCAGCCGGGCGTAGCCGGCGAATGCGAAGAACAGCAATCCGGCGGCCTCGAGCACTCCGCCGCCGTGAAACGGAGTCCACGGCGAAACGTGCGGGTCGGAAAATCCGAAAACCGCGACCAAGGCAAGCACGAGAAGGGTGATGCAAACGATCACCCGGGTAGCCAAAGCGGACCGGTGCACGCCGAGATAGTTCACGCCAGTGACCAATCCGATCACGCCGACCGCGAGAATGCTCCGCCAAGGCTGTCCGAGCCCGGGTGCGGCGTAAGCGACGACGGTCAAGGTCATGGCCGCGCAGCTCGCCGTTTTCCCGACGACGAATCCCCAACCCGCTAAGTATCCCCAAAATTCACCCAGGCGAGCGCGTCCGTACACATACGTGCCACCGGATTCGGGGTACAGCGCGGCAAGCCGGGCGGAAGAAGTCGCGTTGCAGTAGGCGACTAACGCGGCGACGGCGAGCGCGGGCAGCAATCCCGCGCCCGCGGCGCGCGCGGCCGGGGCGAACGCGGCGAAAACGCCCGCGCCGATCATCGAACCGAGTCCGATGAATACGGCGTCGGCGAGGCCTAACCGGCGGGCCAAAGGCATTGCGGGGTCCTCCCGTGGGGTCAGTTCGCGAGACAGCGAACCACGCGCCGCGCGTCTGGCATAGGCTCGGGTCTCGTGCCCACGTCTTCGCCGCTGTCCCGCCTGTCCGCCGACGGACCGGTCCGCGACGGCATCCCGGATCACGGCCGCGTGCCGCGCTACTACGCGGTGAAGGTCGAACTGCTGGCCGTCATCGCCGAACTGGGCGAAGGGAGCGCGCTGCCCACGGAACGCGAACTGTGCGAACGGTTCGAGGTGTCCCGCGCGACGGTCCGGCAGGCGGTCGGCGAGCTGGTCCTCGAAGGCAGGCTGTCGCGACGGCAGGGGAGCGGCACGTACGTCGCCGCGCCGAAGCTGGTCCAGCCGCTCGCGCTCGTCAGCTACACCGAAGGCCTGCGCCGACAAGGAATCCGGCCCGGCCGCACAGTGATCACGCTCGAACGCCGCGCCGCGGGCACCGGATTGGCCGTCGACCTGCGGATCGAACCGGCCGCCGAGGTGATCCACCTGGAACGCGTCCTGCTCGCCGACGACGAACGCGTCGGCCTCGAATCGACCTTCCTCCGCGCCGACAGGTTCCCGACGCTGCAGGAGGATTTCGACCCGGAGCAGTCGCTGTACGCGTACCTGCGCGACGAACTGGGCGTCGTCTTCGACGGGGCCGAGGAACGCGTGGAGACCGTCCTCGCGACGCCCCGCGAGGCGCTGCTCATCGGCACGAATCCGGCGCTGCCGATGCTGCTGATGCACCGCGTGTCGTGGGGCCCGGACGGCGAGCCGTTCGAGCGGGTCCGGTCGCTTTACCGCGGGGACCGGCTGAGTTTCGTCACGCGACTGAGCCGCGTCGAGTAGCTGTCACAGTCCGCGCCGCCGGTTCGTTCCCTCTGCATCGAACGGAGGGACAACCATGGACATCGCATTGTGGACCGCGCAGGCGGCTCTCGCCTTGCTCTTCGCTTTGTCCGGCGTGCTGAAGTCGGCGATGTCGCGCGAGCGGCTGCTCGAAACGGGGCAAACCGGGGTGGCGGCCTATCCGATGCCGGTCGTGCGCTTCACCGCGATCTGCGAACTCCTCGCGGCGGCCGGTCTGATCCTGCCCCGGCTGACCGGGATCGCCCCGGTGCTCACCGGGTGGGCGGCGGTCGGCCTGGCCGTGGTGATGATCGGGGCGATGGCGGGGCACGCGCGGCTGGCGGTCACGGAACACCGCCCGAAGGAGTACCGCAACGTCGCGGCGAATGTCGTGATCCTGGCGGTCTGCGTGTTCGTCGCCGTCGGCCGGCTCTGAAGATAACAGAACGGTAACTCATCTGGTCCAATATTCGAGGCTGCTTCACCTGGCGTTCCCCGTGTCGACAGGCTCCGTTGAGCGCGGGCGGCGACTGTTGCGGCCGTGCGAATCCTCATCGTTGGCGGCGGCGTGCTCGGCACCCAGCACGCCTGGCAGGCCGTGGAACGCGGCCACGAAGTCCTTCAGCTCGAACGCGAGCCGGAGGCGCGCGGAGCGTCCGTCCGCAACTTCGGGCTGGTCTGGGTCGGCGGGCGGGCCGCCGGTCCGGAGCTGGAGGCGGCGGTGCGCGCCCGGGAACTGTGGGAGCGGATCGGCGAACGCGTGCCCGCGCTGGGTTTCCGGCCCAACGGCTCACTGACGGTCGTCCGGACCGACGCTGAGCTGGCTGTCGCGCAGGAGGTCGTCGCCGGGCCGGAGGCGGCGGAGCGCGGCTTCAAGCTGCTCGACGCGAAGGAAACCCGGGCGCTGAACCCGGCTCTGCGCGGCAACTTCTCCGGCGCGTTGTGGTGCGAGCGCGACGCGGCGGTCGAACCGCGGACCGCGCAGCCTGCGCTCCGTGAAGCGCTCAAAGCGAGCGGGCGTTACCAGTGGCTGCCGGGCCGCGAGGTGCGGAACCTGACCGAAAACGGCGTCGTGGACGATCACGGCGAGCGCCACGAAGGCGACGTCGTGGTGTTCTGCACCGGCGCGTGGCTCGGCGGGCTGGTCCGTGAGATCGTGGGCGAGATCCCGGTGCGGCGGGTCCGGTTGCAGATGGCGCAGACCGAACCGCTCGACGAGCCGTTGCCCACTAGCGTCGCGGACGGCGACAGCTTCCGGTACTACCCGGCCTACCGCGGTGGCGCGCTCGACGCGATGAACGAAGCCCAGCCGCAGGGCGAAATCGCCGCGCAGAACGCGATGCAACTGCTGATGGTGCAGCGCCGCGACGGCTCGCTCACCATCGGCGACACGCACGAGTACGCGCAGCCGTTCTCCTTCGACGTCACCGAAGACCCGTACGAACACCTCGCCGAAGTAGCGGGTGCCCTGCTCGGCCGTCCGCTGCCGCGAATCCGCCGCCGTTGGGCCGGCGTCTACGCGCAGGCAACCGACTCGGCAGCTGTGGTGCACCGGGAACGGTTGTCCGGCAACGCTTTTCTCGTCACCGGTCCTGGCGGCCGGGGAATGACCTGCTCGCCCGCAATCGCCGAAGACACCGCAAAGGAGCTGGGCTGGTGACCACCGAACTCGTCGTGCTCGACATGGCCGGAACCACCGTCGCGGACGACGGACTCGTCGAACGCGCCTTCACCGCGGCGATCGCCGCCGCCGGAGTGTCCGAAGAGGACGATCGATACGCCGGAATGCTCGACTACGTCCGGGAAACCATGGGTCAGTCGAAGATCGTCGTATTCCGCGCGTTGCTCGGCGACGAAGACCTCGCCCAGCGCGCGAACGCCGAATTCGAGGGCTCGTACGGACGGCTGGTCGCGGCCGGGGAGTGCAAGCCGATCCCCGGTGCCGAGGAAACCATCCGCGGCCTGCGGGAGAACGGCATCCGGGTCGCGTTGACCACCGGATTCGCGCCCACGACGCAGTGCGCGCTGCTGGACGCGCTCGGCTGGCACGACCTCGCCGACCTCGCGCTCGCTCCCGGCGACGGCGTGCGCGGCCGGCCGTATCCCGACCTGATCCTCGCCGTCGCGCTGAAACTGCAGGTCACCGACGTCCGCAACATCGCGGTGGTCGGCGACACCCCCACCGATGTCCGCACCGGTCTCGCCGCCGGCGCCGGAATCGCCGCCGGAGTGCTCACCGGCGCCAGCAACCGCGCCGACCTGGAAGCAGCAGGCGCGACCCACGTTCTCGACTCCGTCTCCGCCCTCCCCGCCGTACTCGAAGGAGCCACCCAGCCATGAGAATCCGGAAAGCGACCGTCGTCGCTCTCGTCGCGGCCCTCGCCGGCCTGCTGTCCGCGTGCGGCGGCACGGCGGGCGGCGCGTCCGGCGACCAGACCGTCACCGTGTACACCGCGGACGGGCTCGAGGACTGGTACAACGCCCGGTTCGCCGAGTTCAAGCAGCAGGCCGGGATCACCGTCCAGGCCGTCACCGCCGGTTCCGCCGAGGTCGTTTCGCGCGTGGGCAAGGAAAAGGCCAACACTCAGGCCGACGTACTCGTGACGCTCCCGCCGTTCGTCCAGCAGGCGGCGAAGGAAGGCCTGCTCGCGGCGTCCGCGCCAAAGGGCGTCGACCAGGTTCCAGCCGCGCAGAAGGACCCGCAGGGCCGCTACTACGCGATGATGAACAACTATCTGAGCTTCATCTACAACCCGAAGCAGGCGAACCCCGCCCCGAAGACCTGGAACGACCTTCTCGACCCGAAGTACAAGGGCAAGCTCCAGTACTCGACGCCGGGCGAAGCGGGCGACGGCACCGCGGTGCTGCTGCAGGCCCAGCACGTGTTCGGCGACCAGGGCGCGCTCGATTACCTCGGCCGCTTGCAGGCGAACAATGTCGGGCCGTCGTCGTCCACCGGCAAGCTGCAGCCGAAGGTCGCGAAGGGCGAGATCCTGGTCGCCAACGGAGACCTGCAGATGAACCTCGCCGAGATCGACAAGAGCGGCGGGTTCTCGGTGTTCTTCCCGGCTGACGCGCAGGGCAAGCGGTCCACCTTCGCGCTGCCGTACTTCGCCGGTCTGGTCAACAATGCTCCGCACGCGGACAACGCGCGCAAGCTGCTCGACTTCCTGTTCTCGCCCGAAACCCAGGCGAAGGCCAGCGACGCGTACGGCATCCCGGCCCGCTCCGACGTCAAGCCGCAGGGCCCGAAGGCGGAGAAGATCACCGCCGCGATGTCCGGAGTGGACATTTGGACCCCGGACTGGAACAACGTCCTCGGCCGCCTCGACGCCGATCTCGCCGCGCACCGGAAGGCCACCGGGCAGTGACTCCGGCAGTAGAGTTCCGCGGCGTATCCGTCCACTTCGGAGCGACGCAAGCGCTTGCCCCGCTGGATCTCTCGGTAGCGCGCGGCGAAACCCTCGCGCTGCTGGGACCCTCCGGTTCCGGCAAGTCGACCGCGCTCAAGGCGCTGGCAGGGTTCCTTCGGCCGAGCGCCGGACGGGTGCTGCTCGACGGCCAGGACGTCACCGATCTGCCGCCGCATCGGCGCGGTCTCGGCGTGGTGGTGCAGAGCTACGCGCTGTTCCCGCACCAGCGGGTCGCCGACAATGTCGCGTTTGGACTGAAGGCGCGGAAGATGCGCCGGGCGGACGTGGTGAAGCGCGTCGGCGAGGTGCTGGAACTGGTCGGGATGAGCGAGTACGCGCGCCGGTATCCCCGTGAGCTGTCCGGCGGGCAGCAGCAGCGGGTCGCGCTGGCGCGGGCGCTCGCGATCCGGCCCAACGTCCTGTTGCTCGACGAGCCACTGTCCGCATTGGACGCCGCTCTGCGTGAGGACATGGTCGCGGAACTGCTGCGGCTGCGGGCCGAACTGCCGGACACGACGCTGATCTACGTCACCCACGATCAGAGCGAAGCGCTCGCGCTCGCCGACCGGATCGCGGTGCTGCGCGACTCCCGGCTGGTCGAACTCGGTCCGTGCGAACAGCTTTACCGTCGTCCGGCCACCGAGTTCACCGCGAGCTTCCTCGGCGCGGCGAACCTGATCCCGGTCGAACTGGTGCGTGCGGACGGGACCGTCGCGACGGTCCGGCTGGCCGGGCGCGAGCTGTCCGCCGAACCGTCCGGCACGCTTCAACCGGAGCGGCCGGTGGCGCTCGGCGTGCGGCCGCACCGGATTTCGGTCGGCGAACCCGGACCGGGCACCTTCCCGGCTCTGGTGCGCGGCGTGCAGTGGCGCGGTTCCGGATACCGGCTCGACCTGCGGCTCACCGACGAGGTGTGCGACATCCGCGCCGAGGTGCCGGACAGTCCGGTGCTGCCCGCGGTCGGCGACCGGGTCGGGGTGTCCATTCCGGACGGTTGCCCGTTGGTGGGGGTGGGCGGATGACCGGCCTCGCCCTCGGCACCGCCGCGGTCGCCCCAGCTCGCCGCAGCACGCGGCCCCGCCGGTACCGGATCGGCTGGCTGCTTCCGCCCGCGATCGTGGTCGCCGGGTTCTTCGGCTATCCGCTGGTGCTGGTGATCCTGCAGTCGTTCACCGCGCAGGACGGTAGTTTCGGGCTTTCGGTGTGGACGCAAGTGCTGTCGTCGCCGGAATTCGGCCGCGCGGTGTGGCAGACAGTGTTGCTGGCCTTGGGTTCCACCGTCGGTTGCGTGCTGCTCGGCGGATTTCTCGCGCTGGTTGTCGTGTTCGTCCCGTTTCCCGGGGCGACGCTGCTCGCCCGCCTCGTGGACACGGTGCTGGCGTTCCCGTCGTTCCTGATCGCGCTGGCCTTCACCTTCCTTTACGGCGGCGCGGGAGTCTTCGGCACCGCCGGGTTTCTGTACTCGCCGTGGGGCGTCCTGCTCGCCGAGATCACCTTCTACACGCCGTTCGTGATGCGGCCCGCTCTTGCTGCGTTCAGCCAGGTTCCGTCGGCCCAACTGGACGTCGCGGCGAGCCTCGGCGCGCGGCCGGGCCGGGTGCTGTGGCGCGTGGTGCTGCCGGAAGCGTTGCCGTCGCTCGCGTCCGGTGCGTGTCTGGTGCTGCTCTTGACGATGAACGAGTTCGGCATCGTGCTGTTCCTCGGCGCCAAGGGCGTCTCGACGTTGCCGATGCTGGTGTACGGCAAGGGAATCGTCACGTTCGACTTCCCGGCCGCGTCCGTGGTCGCGGTGGTGAACGTGGTGCTGTCGCTGGTGCTCTACACGGTTTACCGGCGAGTCGTCAGGGGAGGGGGCCGTCGTGCTGCTGTGGACGCGGCGTAGCCGGTTGCTGGTGTGGCTGGTGTTCGGCGTGGTTTTCCTCGGGGTGGTGGCCGCGCCGCTGGTGATGATCGTGCTGGCGTCGTTCGCCGGTAGTTGGACCGGTGTGCTGCCCAGCGGGCTCACCGGGGCGCATTACGCCGACGCGCTGTCCGGCGAGACGTTCGCGAGCTTGTCGGTGAGCGTGCAGACCGGGGTGATCACGTCGCTGGTCTCGGTGGTGCTCGGCACCTGGGCCGCGCTGGCCGTCGACCACGCGCCGCCGAGGCTGCGCCGGATCGCGGATTCGCTGTTCCACCTCCCGATCGCGGTGCCGTCGGTGGTGCTGGGGCTCGCGTTGCTGGTGGCGTTCAGCCGTCCGCCGGTGGCGTTCAACGGCACGCGCTGGATCGTCCTCGCCGGACACTTGATGATCCTGCTGCCCTTCGCGTACAGCACGGTTTCGGCCGCGTTGCAACGTGTTGATCCGCTGCTCGCGCAGGCCGCGGCGAGTCTCGGCGCGCGTCCGTTGCGGGTGCTGGTGCGCGTGCGGTTGCCGGTGCTGCTGCCCGCGATGTCGGCTTCGGCCGGTTTGGCGCTGGCGATGTCGATGGGTGAATTGGGCGCGACGATGATGCTGTACCCGCCAGACTGGCGGACGCTCCCGGCGACCATTTTCTCCCTCACTGACCGGGGACAGGTGTTTCTCGCGTCCGCGAGCACGGTGCTGTTGCTGGTGGTGACACTGGCCGGGGTGGTGCTGCTGGGGCTGGTGCGGGGGAAGGCTTCGGCCCGGTGAAATAGTTTCCCGCCCGGATGCAACCTTCCGGGCCGCGATTCCGTCCGCGTTGCATGCGGACTACAGGGAAAATCGTGGGAGCGAGCGCGCTGCTGCTGACGGTCGCGGCGTGCGGGGGCAACGGAACCGTGGCTGCGCCGGTTTCCTCGGGGCCGCCAGCTAGTTCGACGTCGGTTTCCTCGCCGCCGTCTTCTTCGCCGTCGGTCTCCCCGCCGCCGGCTTCAGCGCCGCCGAAGAGCCGTCCGACGCAGGGCGTGCCGCCGGGGGACACCGCGCCCGCGGCCGGGCAAGTCAACGCGTCGGCCCTTCCGGCTGGCTATCCCCACGACGTCACGCTCGCCGAGGGCGGCTCGGTCGTGGTGATCCAGGCCGAGGAAGGCGGATGCGACAAGCTCAGCGCGAAGGCGGGGGAGCAGACGGCGACTCAGGTTGTCGTGCTGGTGACGCTTACCAAGGCGCCGCACGGGCAGATGTGTCCCATGCACATCCGGGAGATTTCGTTGCCGGTACGGCTCGCGGCACCGCTGGGCGGGCGGGAATTGGTATTGAAGCCCGGTCCGTGAAGATCGGGTGCAACCCGGCGGGGCGGTCGGTCCGTCCAGGGATCATGAGGTACTCGACGAAGCTGATCGGAACGACACGACTGGCGGGCGCGGCACTGGTGCTCACGATGGCAGCCGCGTGCGGCAGTCCGACGAGCATGGCGAACGCACCAGCGTCCGGGACCGAGACTGCGCCGCCGAGCGGCAGTGCTTCGGCGCCGCCGTCGTCGCCGGGCAAGCCCCAGTTCAACCCGCCCGCGGGGGCGGTGCGGGTTCCGGACAAACAGGTGGACGGGGCTGCGTTGCCTAAGACGTTTCCCAAGGAGGTTTATTCGGACAGCGGGGGGAAGGTGCTCGTGGTGCGGGCTGAGGAAGGCGGGTGCGGGCATGCGCTCGGGTCCGCTGTCGAGCAGTCTGCGCAGCGGGTGGTGGTGGATTTGAGCGAGACCAAGGCACAGACCGGGCAGATGTGCACGATGGATCTGCGGCATCCGGTGATTTCGGTGCCGTTGGGGGCGCCGTTGGGGGAGAGGACTGTGGTGTTGAAGCAGTCTCCGCCTCGGTGAGGTCGTGGGGTGAGGGGTCGGACGGCTTCGTCGGGGGGTCGTTCGGCTCGTCGCCTGGCGGCGACATTGCGCCTTGAGGTTGGCCACCACCCCTCAGCCTGATTGTGACTACGGCGCGGAGGTGCTTGTCAAGGCGGGAAAGATGCCTTGACAAGCACCTCCGCGCCGTGTTTTTGGCTGTGTATCGGGGTTGGGGGGGTGTGGCTGCCTTGATCGTTGGGTGCATCGGCGCGGGTCTGGACTTCCTTCGGAAGTCCATAGTGGACTTGTTGTGTGCGTCGATGGCAGGGGGAGGGGTGCGCCCCTAGGCTGCGTGAATGGGAACTCGCCAGGTTTCGCGCAGTGCTGTCGTTGCTGCGGCGCCGGAACGGATTTTCGCGTTGCTCGTCGATCCGGCGCAGCATCCGCTCATTGACGGGTCGGGCACGGTGCGGGCCAGTCAGGGGTCGGCGCCGGCGCGGTTGTCGTTGGGGGCGCGGTTCGGCATGGAGATGCGGATGGGGGCGCCGTACCGGATTCAGAACACCGTGGTCGAGTTCGAGGAGAATCGGCTGATTGCTTGGCGGCACTTCTCCGGGCATCGGTGGCGTTGGCTGCTCGAGCCGACCGAGGACGGGCGCACCGAGGTCACCGAGACCTTCGACTGGTCTACTGCTCGGTCGCCGCTGGCTATTCGGTTGCTCGGGTTCCCTAAGCGCAACGCCGAGGCCATCGAGAAAACTCTCGCCCGGTTGGGCGGGATGTTTCCCGGATGACCTCGGCGTCAGCCGGAATCAGCGGAAGCTGATCTGCAGGACCGGTTCGCTGGTTTCGGAGAAGAAGTCGTTGCCCTTGTCGTCGATGACGATGAACGCGGGGAACTCTTCGACCTCGATTTTCCAGACCGCTTCCATGCCGAGTTCGGCGTACTCGAGCACGTCGACCTTCTTGATGCAGTCCTTCGCCAGCCGTGCGGCCGGGCCGCCGATCGAGCCGAGGTAGAAGCCGCCGTGTTCCTTGCAGGCCGCGGTGACCTGCTTCGAGCGGTTGCCCTTCGCCAGCATCACGAGCGAACCGCCCGCGGCCTGGAACTGGGCGACGTACGAGTCCATCCGGCCCGCGGTCGTCGGGCCGAACGAACCGGACGCGTAGCCGTCGGGGGTCTTCGCCGGGCCCGCGTAGTAGACCGGGTGGTCGCGGAGGTACTGCGGCATCTCCTCGCCGGCGTCGAGGCGCTCGGCGATCTTCGCGTGGGCGATGTCGCGCGCCACGACCAGCGGGCCGGTCAGCGACAGGCGCGTCTTCACCGGCAGTTGCGCCAGCTGGGCGCGGATCTGGTCCATCGGCTGGTTCAGATCGACCGACACGACCTCGTCGGACAGGTCTTCCTCGGTGACGTCCGGCAGGAAGCGGGCCGGGTCGCGCTCGAGCTGTTCGATGAACACGCCCTCGCTCGTGATTTTCGCCTTCGCCTGGCGGTCGGCCGAGCAGGACACCGCGACGCCGACCGGGCAGCTCGCGCCGTGCCGGGGCAGGCGGATCACGCGGACGTCGTGGCAGAAGTACTTGCCGCCGAACTGGGCGCCGATGCCGAACTGGCGCGTCATCTCCAGCACCTGCTGCTCGAGGTCGCGGTCGCGGAACGCGTGGCCCAGCTCGGACCCCTCGGCGGGAAGGTTGTCCAGGTAGCGCGCGGAAGCCAGCTTCGCGACCTTGAGGTTGAACTCGGCCGACATGCCGCCGACGACGATCGCCAGGTGGTACGGCGGGCACGCGGCGGTGCCCAGGCTGCGCAGCTTCTCGTCCAGGAACCGGGCGAGCCGCTTCGGGTTCAGGACCGCCTTCGTTTCCTGGTACAGGAACGTTTTGTTCGCGCTGCCGCCGCCCTTGGCCATGAACAGGAACTCGTACGACGGGTCCGCTGCGTCGGTGTCTTTGTGATACAGCTCGATCTGCGCCGGGAGGTTCGTGCCGGTGTTGCGCTCTTCCCAGAAGTTGATCGGGGCCATCTGCGAGTAGCGCAGGTTCAGCTGCTGGTAGGCGTCGAAAATGCCCTGCGACAGCGCGCGCTCGTCGTCGCCGCCGGACAGCACACCCTCGGTGCGCTTGCCGATGACGATCGCGGTGCCGGTGTCCTGGCACATCGGCAGCACGCCGCCTGCCGAGATGGCCGCGTTGCGGAGCAGATCCATCGCGACGAAACGGTCGTTGCCGCTGGCTTCGGGGTCGTCGACGATCGCGCGCAGCTGCTGCAAGTGTGACGTACGCAACAGGTGCTGGATGTCGGTGATCGCCGTGCGCGCGAGCGTCGTCAGCGCTTCCGGATCGACCTTCAGAAACTTCCGCCCGGCGGCTTCGACGGTCTCGACGCCGTCGGCGGTGACCAGCCGGTATTCGGTGGTGGTGTCCTTGCCGAGCGGCAGGACTTCGGTGTGCTGGAACGTGGTGGGCGGCACAGCGAGGCTCCTTTGCCCTGATCGGGATTGGCTCACGGTACTCAGCGGGTTCCGCCCGGTCGCACGGGCGCGGGGACGCTGTGGGATAGCGCACGCCAGCGGTGCTTCCCGCGGGTTTCGGGCAGGCATGGTCGGGAGGCCGGGCCCACCCCGACGGACCCGACCTCCCGGGGAAAGCGGACCGGATGCGCACACACCCGCCCCGCGTGACCAACGGGACCCCCGCCGGCGCGTTGACCGGACGCCGCACAGCGGGGGTCGCGAACGCTTGCTACCCACTGCCCAGAACCGCCAAACGCGAACGAGACGCGAATTCCACGAACGGGTGCGCGGAGTGGTGACGGAATTGCGGTGGGTGTCAGGACGAATCGGATCAAGGGGATGAAACGGGGCACGAAAGGGGGAGGATGCGCTCAAAAGGAGCTGAAGTGGCTGGTGGGGCTCAAGAGGCTGGTGGGGCTGGTGGTGTTGATGAGGCGATTTGTCGGCAATTCGACGTTGCTCTTGCCGAGGTAGTGGATGGGGGGATCGGGGCTGGGTAGGACGAAGCCGCTGGTCCGGGAGCTGAGGAGGCACGCTGGCACCGGGGGGGCAGATGAGGAGGGCTGGGCGCGCCCTCAGTTCGAGAGCTGCGCGATTCCGCCGTTTCCAGGGAGACGGACGGGGTTGGAGACGACGAAGCCAGCGACGCTGCCGTCATCGGAGCGGCGGACGGGGAAATCCAGGGTTTGGCTCCGGCACCCAGTCCGGAAGCGAAGCGATGCCGCCGCCATCGGAGTGTCGGATGGCGAAAATCCGGGGCTGGACGCGGCGCCCCGGCCCAGAAGCCGGGCGACCTCGCCGTTGTCGAAGCGGTGGATGCGAGAAATCCGGGGCCGGACACCCGGCCCCAGCCCAAAGGCGGGCGACTCCGCCGTCCTCGGAGCGGCAGGCAGTGGAAATCCGGGTCCGGACACGACAAGACCCCCGGTCCGAAAGCCGAACCGAGGGTCTTGCGCAACCAGCGGTGCGAACCGCTGCCCATCGAAACAATCTGTGGTCGAGGAGTCCCCGTCCCGCCTGACCGGGCCCCACCCGATTCCCACGGAAAACCCTGACCGTGCCTGTCCGCGTGCTTGCCGCGGCCGGGCTCACCGGACCCCGCGCCCGGTCAGTCCGCCGCGCCAGCCCGAATGCTCGCTGACCGGCTTCTCCGCCCTCCCCGGAACCCGGAACCCGAGCCCGAACCCCGGCCCGGGTCCGGAGAGGGAAGAAAACTCAGCTGGCGTACGCCCGCAGCCGGTCGGCGCGCTCGCCCTGGCGCAGCTTCGCCATGACCTCGCGTTCGATCTGCCGCACGCGTTCGCGCGACAGGCCGAAGTGCTTGCCGATCTGGTCGAGCGTGCGCGGCTGGCCGTCGTCGAGGCCGTAGCGCAGGCGGATGACGTGCTGTTCGCGGTCGTCCAGCGTGGCCAGGACCCGGCGGAGGTCGTCTTGCAGCAGGCCGGAGATCACGGCGCTCTCGGCGTCGGTCGCCTCCGAGTCCTCGATGAAGTCGCCCAGCGGGGCGTCTTCCTCGGTGCCCACCGGCATGTCGAGGCTCACCGGGTCGCGCGACTGGTCGAGCAGGTCCGAGATCTTGTGCACCGGAATGCCCGATTCGGCGCTCAGTTCCTCGTGCGTCGCGTCGCGGCCCAGCTGCTGGTGCAGGTCGCGGCGGATCCGGGCCAGCTTGTTCACCTGTTCGACCAGGTGGACCGGCAGCCGGATGGTGCGGCCCTGGTCCGCCATGCCTCGGGTGATGGCCTGGCGGATCCACCACGTGGCGTACGTGGAGAACTTGAACCCCTTGGAGTAGTCGAACTTCTCCACCGCGCGGATCAGGCCCAGGTTCCCCTCCTGGATCAGGTCGAGCAGCGGCATGCCCCGTCCGGTGTAGCGCTTCGCGAGCGACACCACGAGCCGGAGGTTGGCCTCCAGCAGGTGGTTCTTCGCGACGTGGCCGTCGCGGACCAGCGCGCGCAGTTCCTTGCGGCGCTGCGGCGTGAGGCCCTCGGCGGTGTCGAGCATGTGCTGGGCGAAGACCCCGGCTTCGATCCGCTTCGCCAGCTCGACCTCGTCGGCCGCGGTGAGCAGCGCGGTCTTGCCGATGCCGTTCAGGTACACGCGCACCAGGTCGGCGGCGGGGCTCTGGGCGTCGAGGTCGGCGTCGGTGAGCGCCCCCACGCTCACCCGCTCCTCGGTCTGCTGTGCTGGAATCCCGCGCTCGCGAATCCCGCGCGCTTCGCGTTCGAGAGTCTGGACTGACATTCTGCCTCCCCGGTCACGGGCTGAACGTGTCTCGCCGGCGCCTGCGGGACGGGGCCTGTGGAATCCCGTGTCCGCGGGCCCAGCCGGCTTGGCTGGACACTGGTCTCAACGCTCCGGGTAGGTGAAACGTTCCCGGCTCGCTGAAATGAGGACGGGCGTACCCGCCTCGCGGTTGCTCCACCAAAACTGAGGTTTTGCTGAGAACCGCTGCGCTCCGGGGAATGCGCTCGAATCGCGCTCCGTGCCTTCGATGTTACGCGGCCTTCTCCAATGTGGTCTAGACCTCAACGAGAACGGTGAACGGACCGTCGTTCACGCTTTCCACCGCCATCTCCGCGCCGAACCGTCCGGTCGAGACGGTCGCGCCGCGGCCGCGCAGTTCCGCGACCACGGCGTCCACCAGGGGTTCGGCGATTTCCGGCCGGGCGGCGGCGGTCCACGACGGGCGGCGGCCCTTGCGGGTGTCGCCGTAGAGCGTGAACTGCGACACCACGAGCAGCGGCGCGCCGGTCGTCGCGCACGATTCCTCTTCGCGCAGCAACCGGAGCTCGTGCAGTTTGCGGGCCATCGTTTCGGCTTTCCCGGGATCGTCGTCCCGGTGCACGCCCAGCAGCACGAGCAGTCCGGGTTCCTTGATCTCTCCGGCAATCTCCCCCGCGACGGTCACGCTCGCGCGGGTGACCCGCGCCGCCACCGCCCTCACCGCGGCGAACCCGGCACGAGCATGCCGTGCCGCACAAGTTCGCGGACGATCGGCAAAGCGGCGGCGGTCAGTTCAGCCGAATCGAGGCCCTGCGCGGCGGACAGCAGGTCCAGCAGATCCGACAGCGGCAACGCGCCGCGGCAACCCGCGAGAAGGCGCGTCGTGAGTTCGTCGACCTCGTGCTGCCAACCGGGTCCGTCGGTGCGATGCAACCGCCGCACGGTTGTTTCCCAGCCCTCATCTCCGGGAGAGTCGACGCGTTCGAGCAGCACTGTGTCGGGTACCCGAAACGCTACGTCCCACACATTGTCGCCGTGCGTACGCAGCCACTCGACGCGGTCGAGCCAGTTCGCTGCTTCGGGACCCAGCGGGTCGTCGTAAGCCTGTCGCAGGTCTTCGCAGACAACAGTCGGCGTCTGACCGTTCGCGCGCCGCAGCGTCACGAAGCCGAATCCGATGCCCTGTACGTCGTTTTCGGTGAACCAGTCGAGCCACGCGGCGGCTTTCGCGCGGCCTTCGGGCGAGCGTGGGTCGATGCCTTCGTCGCGAAGCCAGGTGCCGACGTACAGCCCGGGGTCGGCGACGTCGCGCTGTACGAACCAGGCGTCCGTCTCAGGGGGCAGCCAGCGCGCGACGCGGTCGCCCCAGTCTTCGCCGCGACGGTGCAGCCACGACGCGAGGAGCTGACCCGTGCCGCCGTCGTTGAGGAAGCTCGGCAGCTGACGGACGACCAGCGCGCTCGCGTCGTCGCCGGCCAAGCCGGAGTCGCGGTAGGTGTAGTCGACGCGCGGCGGACCGACCACGAATGGCGGATTGCACACGATCTGGTCGAAACGGCGGCGCGCGACGGGCGCGAACCATTCGCCGCGCAGCAGCTCGACGTCCAGCTCGTTCAGCCGGAAGGTGCCCGCGGCCAGCGCAAGCGCGCGGGCCGACACGTCGGTCGCGGTGACTCGCTGCGCGTGCCGGGTCGCGTGCAGCGCCTGGACGCCGTTGCCGGTGCCCAGGTCGAGCAACGTGCCGACGGGGCGGCGGCTGGTCGCGCGGATCAGGCTCAGCGACGCGTGGCCGACACCGAGAACGTGGTCCTCGGGCACGACGTGGCCGAGCATGTCGGCGTCGAGGTCGGAGACGACCCACCACGAACCGTCCTCGTCGCCGTGCGGGCGGATGTCGAGCGCGGCGCGGAACTCGTCCCCGACCGTCCGCAGGATGCCCGCTGCCACCGCGTCGTCCGCGCTGAGCGGGGCGAACGCCGACGAGACGGCCTTCTCCGGCTCGGCGAGACCGAGCAGGAACAGCCGGATGAAGACGCCGAGGTCGCCGGCGTCGAGGCTCGCGCGGCGGGCGGGTTCGGGCTCGCCGCGGCCGAGCGCCGTGTGCGCTGCGCCGCCGAGCGCGTCGACGACGCCGTCAGCGTCGTAGCCGGTGCGTCGGAACGCTTCGCGCAGCCGCGCGCAGAGGTCGTCGGAAAGGTCAGGAAGAGGCGTGTTCGTGCTCACGGTGGGTAAGCCTGCCACGATGAGCATCGTGACCACCGAGACCACCGAGCGTGTCCTGGCTCCGCTTGAAGCGGCACTGCCGGAGCTTGAAGCGCTGTACGTCGATCTGCACCGTCATCCCGAGCTGGCGTTCACCGAAACCCGCACGGCAGCCGAGCTGGCCCGACGGCTGACTGAAGACGGCTTCGAGGTGCACACCGGCATCGGTCGCACCGGCGTAGTCGGCGTCCTGCGCAACGGCGAAGGACCGACTGTGCTGCTTCGTGCGGACATCGACGCGTTGCCGGTCGAGGAGCAGACGGGGCTCTCGTACGCGAGCACTGCGCGCGGCGTCGACTCTGAGGGTCGCGAAGTGCCGCTGATGCATGCCTGCGGGCACGACATGCACGCGACGTGGCTCTCCGGTGCCGCGCATCTTCTCGCGGCTTCGCGGGACGAGTGGTCCGGCACGCTGCTCGCGCTGTTCCAGCCTGGGGAAGAGGCCGGGGACGGAGCTGCCGGAATGGTCCGCGACGGTCTCTTCGACCGGGTCGGCCGTCCCGACGTGGTCTTCGGGCAGCACATCGTGCCTGGTCCGGCCGGGTGGGTGCTGACCCGGCCGGGCGTGATCATGGCGGCGACCGACACCTTGCGGATCACCCTGCACGGACGCGGCGGGCACGGGTCGCGGCCGGAAACCACGGTCGACCCGGCGGTGCTGGCGGCGTCCGTGGTGCTCAAGCTGCAGACGATCGTGTCGCGCGAGATCGCGGCGACCGAGCCTGCCGTGGTGACTGTCGGCTCGATGCATGTCGGGACCGCGGCGAACGTGATCGCTGACCATGCCGTGCTCGAGGTCAACACTCGGGCCTTCGACGACGCCGTGTTGGTGCGGCTGCGCAAGGCGATCGAGCGGATCGTGAACGGTGAAGCCGCGGCCGCGGGGGCGCCTCAGCCGCCGACGGTGGAGGTCGTCGCGTCCTATCCGGTCACGGCGAACGACACTGCCGCGTCGGACGAGTTGACCGAGGTGTTTCGCGGGCACTTCGGTGCTGAGGCGACGATGCCCGCGCCCCTGGTCACCGGCAGTGAGGACTTCAGCGAGTTCGGCCGGGCGGCCGGGGTGCCGTCGGTGTTCTGGCTGGTCGGAGGGTTCGACGCGCAGCAGGTGATCACGGCGATGACCGAGGGGCGGTTCGAGACCGACGTGCCCTCGAACCACTCGTCCAAGTTCGCGCCGGTGCTGCACCCGACGCTGCGGACCGGGGTCGAGACGCTGGTCGTCGCCGCGTTGTCCCGGTTTGCCCGCCCGGGTGTCGCGGAAGGCCGGTGAGTGAGACGATGGAACACGGAGGTGGTGCTGTGAACGCACCCCACGGAGCCGATCCCCGCCCCGAACCTGTGTTGATCACCGAGGCCGAGCCGTCGCTGGACGATCAGCTGGCGTCGCGGAAGCGGAAGTACGTCATCATGATGGTGTGCCGGATTCCCTGTCTTATTTTGGCCGGGCTGACTTATCACACGTGGTGGCTGGCTATTTTGTTTTTGGTGATTTCCGTGCCGTTGCCTTGGATCGCTGTGCTGATCGCTAATGACCGGCCGCCTAAGAAGTCGGAGAAGGTCAATCGGTATGCGCGGGATGCTCGGCAGATCGAGGGGCGGAAGCATCGGGTGATTGACGGGTGATTGACGGGTGATTCGGCTCGTCGCCTGGCGGCGACATTGCCGTGGGGGTTGCGTGGGGCACCCCGAAGCTTGATTGTGCTGACGGTCGGTGGGTGCTTGTCAAGGCGGGAAAGATGCCTTGACAAGCACCCACCGACCGCAGATGAGCTTCGTATCGGGGTGCGGGGGTGGTGTGGGTGCCTCGCTGGTTTGGGTGCGTCGGCTGCCGGTTCTCGGGTGGGGCTAGCGCCCCAATGTGGCATTGGGTGCATGTGACGCACCCAATGTGGCGTTCGGTGCGTCTGACGCACCCAATGCCACATTGGGGCGCATCCCGGGTGGCGAGGGTGGGGCCGTGAGGGGGGCCCTGAGGGAATCTGGGGCTGTCAGGGGGCCCCTCACGGACCTTTGTTTTAGGGTTGCGGGCCGATTCGGCTTACTGCCAGTGCGCCTAGTTGGGTGCCTGTGCGTAGTACGTCCACTGTGGACTTTCCGGCTAGCCAGGTGGTGAGGACGCCTGCGTCGAAGGCGTCGCCTGCGCCGGTGGAGTCCACGCAGGTTGTTTCTACTGCTGGGACTGAGGAGACGCCGGTTGCGTCGATCCAGCTCGCGCCGTCCAGGCCTGCGGTTACTACTACTGCGCCTACGGTGTTCAGCAGTTCGGTGGCCGAGGACGGGTCTGCGGAGCCGGTCAGGGCGACTAGTTCTTCGGTGTTCGGCATGAGCAGGTCGGTGCCGCGTACGTCGTCCAGGAAGGCTGACGGGTCGTGGATGTGGGCGGCTGCTTGGGGGTCCACGGAGGTCGTCAGCCCGGCTTTCTTCGCGGCGGCCAGTGCGGCTAGGCCTGCGGGGCGGGAGGACGGGTCCAGCAGGACATAGCCGGACAGGTGCAGGTGGGTGGAGCCTGCCAGTGCCTCGGAGGTGACGTCTTCGGGGGCGAAGCGTTTGTTCGCGCCTCGGTCGGCGAGCATGCTGCGTTGGCCTTCGCCGTCTACCAGGACTACTACGCAGCAGGTCGGGGCTTCCGGATCGGTCGCGAAGGCGCAGCGGACTCCTGCGGCTTCCAACTCGGCTCGGATCAGGCGGCCGCCCGAGTCGTCGCCGATTCGGGCGATCAGGGTGGTTTCTGCTCCCAGGGAGCGCAGCCACAGGGCGGTGTTCGCTCCGGCGCCGCCGCCGGTGAAGCGGATTGCTGCTCGGGCGTCGCCGCCGTGGGGGAGGGGCTGGTCGTGTCGCGCGACGACGTCTAGGCCCGCGTCGCCGACTACTACGATTCCGGTCACGACAGGGCCACCGCCACCTCGGTCGCGAGTTTGGCGTTGGACAGCACCAAAGCCTCGTTCGCGTCGATGCTGACGCCTTCGCTGGCGGTGTGGAAATGCTCGAGCAGCACGGGGGTCACGTCCGCGCCGTGTACGTCGCCGTCGGCCAGTTTTGCCAGGCCCTCGCGCAGCAGGCGGTCGTGCAGTGCACGGTCCATTTCGGACTCTTCCGGAATCGGGTTTGTCAACAATACGCCCGAATTCGCGTACCGGCGGTGCGCGGAGATGACCGCGGCGGCTTGCTTCGGGTCGTCCACGCGCCAGCCGACGGGGTGGCCGGACGAGCGGAGGTAGAACGCGGGGAAGTCGTCGGTGCGGTAGCCGAGGACGGGCACCGAGTTCGTTTCCAGCACTTCCAGGGTGGCGGGGATGTCCAGGACGGACTTCACGCCGGAGCACACGACCACGGTCGGCACCTTGGCGAGGACGCCGAGGTCGGCCGAGACGTCCCAGCTCTGTGCCGCGCCCAGGTGCACGCCGCCGAGGCCGCCGGTGGCGAAGACGCCGATCCCGGCTGCCGCGGCGAGCGGCGAGGTGCCGGCGACGGTCGTGGCGCCGGAGCGGCCGAGGCCGACCGCGGGGCCGAGGTCGCGCAGGGACAGCTTGTCCAAGCCGGCGTCGGGGGCGCAGACGCGCTCCAGTTCGGCGGGGGACAGGCCGATGACCGGCCGTCCGTCCAGTACGGCGATGGTGGCCGGGACGGCGCCGCCGTCTCGTACGGTTTGCTCGATACGGCGGCCGACGTCGAGGTTCCGTCCGTACGGGAGGCCGTGCGAAAGGATCGTGCTCTCGAGCGCGACGACGGGGTGACCGTCACGCAACGCCGAGGCGACTTCCTCGTGGACGAACAGGGGAGTGGTCTGGGTGGTCACGAACGGACATCATCTGTGATCGCCGCGCACGCTGCGGCATCGGGTCAGCTCTGCCTGCAGATTCTGCCGCGCGGCGGCTTCCCAGCGTGAGCGCGCGCTTTCGGTGAGGTACAGCGCAGGTCGCGCGAGGAGGCTTTCCAGTACCGCGGCGCGGCCGGTTGCCCAGGCGTCGTCGGGATAGTGCGCGTACTCCTGGCGCACGTTGTCCACGTACGCGGCGTACACGGCGGGCGGTGCGCCGAGGATGGCTAGGTCGGCGTCGAGGAGGGCTGCTGCGGCTAGGTCGCCTTCAGGGGCTTCGTGGGCGGCGGTGGCGAGGATGAGGGCTCCGGCCTGGTCGATGTGCGCAGCGGCAACCCCTGCGCGCGTGAGCCAGCGGCGAAGCCACTCCGCGCTGCGCTGCTCGTCTTCGCCGGGTACGGCGTCGTAGACCACGTCGTGTGCCCACGCGGCGAGTACGACGACAGCGCGTTCGTGGAAGGGCAGGTCGGCCGCTAGCCGCTCCGCGTCGTGCGCGACGGCGGTGGCGTGGGCGAGGTCGTGGTAGCGGCGGTGCGGTTCGGTGTAGCGCGTTTCGAGGTCGGCCCAGGCGTCGTGGCCGACGCGGTGGTCGCCGCCGAGGCGGGTGAGGCAGCTGTGCCAGCGGGGTGCGGACTCGTGCGGCATCCGGGCTCCTGAGGGGTCCCTTGGCAGGTCAGGCGAGCCTAGCCGGGCATTACCGCGGGCGCGGCGCTGAGGCATGATGGTGGGGTGAGCACCGAAACGCTGACCAAGCCGGAGACCGACAGCACCGAGTCGACCGACGACGACTCGCCGAAGATGTTCCACTACGTGCGCAAGAACAAGATCGCCGAGAGCGCGGTCATGGGAACGCACGTCGTGGCGCTCTGCGGCGAGGTCTTCCCGGTCACGAAGTCGCCCAAGCCGGGGTCCCCGGTCTGCCCCAAGTGCAAGAAGATCTACGAGGGCCTCCGTCCCGGCGGCGACGACTGAGCGCGCTTCCCGCGCGTCCCGGTGCGCGGGAACAAAGGTGAAAATCCTTCACTCGGTGGCTGTGCACCCGGGGAGGAACTGGTAGACCTGCAGTCCGGCCAGTCGCCTCCCCGCAGGAGTGTCCCCGCATGCGCGCAACCGGGATCGTGCTTTCCCTCGTCGTCCTGATGTCCGCCTTCAGCGCCGTCGCGGCGGGCGCCGCGGACGCGGTGACCGGATGGACCACCGTCGGCTCGGACCGGGCCCGTCCGCTCGACGAGAGCCAGGGCCTCGCCACTGTCGAGCGCTCGTCCGGCACCAGCATCCGCTACACCGGCATCGGCACCGTCGACCCGGGTCTGGCCTCGAAGGGCTGGAACCACATCGGCGACCCGGGGTCGGCGAAGGGCTGGTACGTCGAGCCCTACCAGCGCGACGACCGCGGCGCGAAGCTCTTCCGCGTCGAAGCCCCGGACGGCTCCCGCGCCGACTACCAGCACGCGCTGGAATCGTGGGAGGCCAACAACAACTCGTTCGCCGCGGTGTCGCCCGACGCGCGCTGGCTCGTGTCCGGCGAATGGGGCACGATGGACCGCCTGCTCGTCTACCCGATGCCCGGCGTCGCGGCCACCGACCCCGGCCAGAACCTGCCGTACGCCTCGGCGATCCGGCTCGACCACCAGGTACGCGACGTCCAGGGCTGCGATTTCGTCTCCGCGACCCGGCTCATGTGCTCCTCCGACGACCCGGACGGCAGCCTCTTCGGCACCACCAAACCGCTGCTGCAGGTCGATCTCTCCGGTTCGGTCTCCGGCTCCGATGTCACCGGGCACGTCACCTCGCTCGGCCAGTTGCCGCTGGAAAGCGGCTGCGGCGGCAACTTCGAGGTCGAGGGCATCGACTACGACGAACGCGACGGCGGCACCCTGCGCGTGGTCGTGATGTCGCCGAGCGTCTGCATCGCCTTCGACAGCAAGACGTGGCGGTTCCGCCAGGGCTGACCTCAGCCCTGCTGCGAGCGCGGTTCCGAGCCGGAAGAAGGCTCGGAGCCGCGCTGGTCCGGGGCACGCTCAGGCCGCGCGAGCTGCACGGTCTCCGATTCGGGGCGCTGCACCTCGGCGCCGTTCGGCTCGTCGTGGCCGGTCTCGGACTCGGCGGTGTCGTCTTCGGGGTGCCGTTTCGGCCGGCGCAACGGCATCGTCGTGCGGTCCCACAGGCGGCGGCCCTCCTCGGCCCGCATCCGCTCGTTCGCGCGTTCCATCTCCAGCCGCCGCCACTTGCGCCGCTGCCGCCGGGTCGCCTTCGCGGGCCACAGCTCCTGGATCGCGCTGTTGAAATACGCGCCGCCGACCACCGCGAGGCCGATGAAGAACATCAGCAGCAGGAACGCGATCGGCGCGGCGAGCGCGCCGTAGGTGTAGCCGGTCTTGGTGATCCAGTTCAGGTAGATCCGCAGCCCGATGCTCGACACCAGGAACACCACGCCGGCCAGCATCGCGCCCGGCAGCCCGCGGTGCCAGGGCAGCCGGCGCGGCAGCGCGAGCTTGTACAGCGTCGTCAGCGCGAGCGCGATCATCACGCCCAGCACCGGGTAGTAGAGCGTGCCGACCCAGGACGAGACCATCGGCCGCCAGTCGACCGGGAAGAACTCCGGCAGCAGGTCCGGCCCGATCGCCAGCAGCGGAAGCCCGATCACGAGCCCGATCAGCGCGCACAGGTACAGCAGCAGCGCGAAAATCCGCTGCCACACCTCGTTGCGGACGCCGTACTGGTCGTGCGCGACGGTGATCGCGTCGACGAACGACGACATCGCCGACGAACCCGCCCACAGCGAGATGACGAAGCCCACGGACACGATCTCGCCCTTGCCGACGGTGAGGATGCTGTTCACCGTCGGTTCGATGATCTCCTGCACGGCGTTGGCGCTGAAGATGGTGTGGCTGAAGGTGATGATCCGGTCGTGCACCGCGGTGACCACGTTCTGGCCGAACCACTCGCCGATGAACCCGACGCTGCCCAGCAGCCCGAGCAGCAGCGGCGGGAGCGACAGCGTCTGCCAGAACGCCGCCTCGGCGGCCTCGGAGAAGATGTTGCCGTCCCACGCTTTCGCGAGCGTGCGGGTGAGCAGCCGCCACGGCCCCCTGCGCACGGTCTTCTCCGGCACGCTCTTCTTCGGCACTGCCTTGCCGTCCGGCTCTGCCTCGCCGGCGTCCGGTGTCACCTCGCCCATGGTGTGTCCCAGCATGGTCCATGCGCGCGGTTTTGGCTCGTCACCCCCGCCGAGAGGGGGCGTGTCGGAGGACACCACCCGTGGCGGTGGCGGGCGCCCGGGGACTCGGAAGGTAAGCTGGCCGACGTGCCCTCATCGCGGCGCCCGGCGGCGAAGCCGGTGCCACAGTGGGGGTTTTCGCACGTCACGGCCGCGCGGAGCGGCCCGAGGAGGGGGTGAACCGAGTTTTGTCCGAGACGACCCAGCCGGTCCTCGGGGCGCCGCCCGCAGCGACGGACTCCACCGCGCGCCCGCTGCGCGCCTGGCAGCGCCGAGCGCTCACGAAGTACCTGTCGAGCAAGCCGAAGGACTTCCTCGCGGTCGCGACGCCGGGCGCGGGCAAGACCGTCTTCGGCCTCCGGATCGCCGCCGAACTGCTGTCGGACCGCACGGTCGAGGCGGTCACGATCGTCACCCCGACCGAGCACCTGAAGCACCAGTGGGCGGCCTCGGCCGCGGCGGCGGGCATCCCGATCGACTCGAACTTCCGCAACACCACCGGCGTCACGTCGTCGGACTACCGCGGCGTCGCGGTCACCTACGCGCAGGTCGCCGCGCACCCCACGCTGCACCGGGTGCGCACGGAGAACCGCAAGACCCTGGTGATCCTCGACGAGATCCACCACGCGGGCGACGCGAAGTCCTGGGGCGACGCGACCAGCGAGGCGTTCACGCCCGCGGTGCGCAGGCTCGCGCTCACCGGGACGCCGTTCCGCAGCGACGACTCGCCGATCCCGTTCGTCACCTACGAACCGGACGGCGGCGGGTTCCAGCGCAGCAAGGCCGACCACTCCTACGGCTACTCCGACGCCCTCGCCGACGGCGTGGTCCGGCCGGTCGTCTTCCTCGCCTACTCCGGCGAGGCGTCGTGGCGCACCAGCGCGGGCGAGGAGTTCACCGCGCGGCTCGGCGAGCCGCTCACCGCGGAGCAGAACGCGCGCGCTTGGCGCACGGCGCTCGATCCGGCGGGCGAGTGGATCCCGGCGGTGCTGCAGGCCGCCGACACGCGGCTCAGCCAGGTACGGCAAGGAATCCCGGACGCGGGCGGCCTGGTGATCGCCACCGACCAGGAAACCGCGCGCGCCTACGCCAAGATCCTGGAGCGGATCTGCGGCGAAACGCCGACGCTGGTCCTGTCCGACGACCCGAAGGCGTCCGGGCGGATCAAGGAGTTCTCCGAGACCAAGGAACGCTGGATCGTCGCGGTCCGGATGGTGTCCGAAGGCGTCGACGTCCCGCGGCTGGCCGTCGGCGTGTACGCGACCAGCGCGTCCACCCCGCTGTTCTTCGCGCAGGCCATCGGCCGCTACGTGCGGGCCCGGAAAAAGGGCGAGACGGCGAGCATCTTCCTGCCGAGCGTGCCGGTGCTGCTGGAACTGGCCAGCGAGCTGGAAGCGCAGCGCGACCACGTGCTCGGCAAACCGCACCGGGAGAAGGAAGGCTGGGACGACGAACTGCTCGCCCAGGCCAACCGCACCGAGGCCGAACCGGGCGAGGAGGAGAAGGCGTTCACCTCGCTGCACGCCTCCGCCGAACTCGACCAGGTCATCTACGACGGCAACTCGTTCGGCACCGCGGTCTTCTCCGGTTCCGACGAGGAGCAGGAGTACCTCGGCCTTCCCGGGCTGCTGGAGCCGGACCAGGTCCGCGCGCTGCTGCGCAAGCGGCAGGAAGAGCAGATCTCCGACGAGAAGCGGCGCAAGCCGAAGGACGAGCAGCCGGCCGCGCCGCCGGTCCGGTCGCAGTCGGTGAGCGAACGGCTCGGCGCGCTGCGCAAGGAGCTCAACGCGCTGGTCGGCGTGTACCACCACCGCACGAAGAAACCGCACGGCGCGATCCACAACGAACTGCGCCGCCAGTGCGGCGGCCCGCCCACCGCGATGGCGACGGTGGAGCAGCTCGAAGAGCGCATCGTCACGCTGCGCTCCTGGTAGTTCTCCAGGCACCGCGGCGGGGCGCACGGCGGGTCCGTGCGCCCCTTCCCCAGGTAGAACGGTTCGTCCGGTTCGATCCGGGCGCCTGAACGGGCACCCCTGCCCTGCGGACCGGACAAGACCGGACAAGTTCTCGTTACGCTCGGTGCGTGGCAGGGATCACTCAGTCAGCGCAAGCCCCTGATGAGGGCTGCGTTGCCGAACCGTGTCCATTTGGTGTCGGTTACTCGATCCCGCCATCTTCCGCAGAGCCGCTCCGCAGCATATGTTGTCGGCCACAACATATCTGCGACGGTGCACGGGGACCCCTCCCGATCACCCCGCGAGCATGATCGGAGAAGGAACGAGGATGCGCACCAGAACCCTTACCCTCCTCGCCGCGACGGTGAGCGCCGGCCTGGCGCTTTCGGCGTGCGGCGCCAACAGCGCGGGCTCCGGCAACTCGGGGGACAGCAAGAGCTCCGCCTCCGCCCCGGCAGGCGGCGGCGCCAACGGCAAGGTCGGCGTGATCCTGCCGGAGACCGCCACTTCGGCCCGCTGGGAAGCCTTCGACAAGCCGATGCTGCAGGCCGCGCTCTCCGCGCAGGGCTTCAGCGCCGACATCCAGAACGCCCAGGGCGACAACCAGAAGTTCTCCACCCTGGCCGACGGCTTCATCAGCTCGGGCGTCAAGGTGCTGGTCATCGCCCCGTCCGACCCCGCGGTCGGCGCGGCGATCGAGGCCAAGGCCAAGAACGCAGGCATCCCGGTCATCGACTACGACCGCCCGAGCCTCGGCGGTTCGGCCGACTACTACGTCTCGTTCGACAACGAGAAGGTCGGCGAAATCCAGGCGCAAGGCCTCGCGGACGCGCTGAAGAGCAAGCCGGGAGCCAACGTCGTCCAGATCGAGGGCGCGCCGACGGACAACAACGCGACCCTGTTCGCCAACGGCCACGACAAGGTCCTCAAGCCGCTGTATGAGTCCAAGGCGCTGAACCTCGTGCAGAAGCAGCCCATCGACAACTGGGACGCCCAGGTCGGCGGCACGACGTTCGAGCAGATCTTCACCCGCGTCGGCGGCAAGGTCGACGGCGTCGTCGCGGCGAACGACGAGCTGGCGGGCGCGGTGATCACCGTGCTGAAGAAGAACGGCCTCAACGGGAAGGTCCCGGTCACCGGCCAGGACGCGACCGCGGCCGGGCTGCAGGCGATCCTGCGCGGCGACCAGACGCTGACGATCTTCAAGCCGATCAAGGAAGAGGCCGAGAACACCGCGAAGCTGGCCGCCGCGCTGGCCAAGGGCGACAAGGCCGCCGCCGACGCGATCGCCACCGGCAAGCTGCACGACCCGAAGAACAACCGCGACCTGAAGTCGGTGCTGCTGCAGCCGCAGCTGATCACGATCAAGGACATCAAGACCGTCGTCCAGCAGGGCTACGTCAAGGCGTCCGACATCTGCACCGGCGACCTCGCCGCCAAGTGCACCGAAAACGGCATCTCCTGACGCAGCAGTAACTCCCCGCCAGAGCAGCCGGGCCGGGACGCGTTCCCCCGACGCGCGTCCCGGCCCGGTATCCACGCGAGAGACAAGCGAATCCCATGAGCGAGCCCATTCTCGACATCACCGGCCTGAACAAGAGCTTCGGCCCGGTCCACGTCCTGCACGACGTGGACTTCGCCGTGCGGGCGGGCGAAGTGACCGCGCTCGTCGGCGACAACGGGGCCGGCAAGTCCACTTTGGTCAAATGCATCGCGGGCATCCACCCGTACGACACCGGAGCCGTGCGGTTCAACGGCGCGGACGCGCACATCCGCGGCCCCAAGGACGCCGCCGAACTCGGCATCGAGGTCGTCTACCAGGACCTCGCCCTCGCCGACAACCTCGACATCGTGCAGAACATGTTCCTCGGCCGCGAGCGCGGCAGCAGCTGGCTGCTCGACGAGGCCAGCATGGAGAAGGCCGCGCGCGAGACGCTGGCGTCGCTCGGCGTGCGCACGGTGAAATCCGTCCGCACCCCGGTTTCCTCGCTGTCGGGCGGTCAGCGCCAGACGGTCGCGATCGCGAAATCCGTGCTGTGGAACAGCAAAGTCGTCATCCTCGACGAACCGACCGCGGCGCTCGGCGTCGCGCAGACCAAGCAGGTGCTCGATCTGGTGCGCCGGCTGGCCGAACAGGGCCTCGGCGTGGTGCTGATCAGCCACAACATGGCCGACGTGTTCGAGGTCGCGGACCGGATCGCGGTGCTGTACCTCGGCCGGCTGGTCGCGGAGGTGCAGACCGGCGACGTGACGCACAGCCAGGTCGTCGAACTCATCACCGCGGGCCGATCGGGCGATCTCGGCCTGGCCCGTCCCGAAGCTGTCGCGCTGTGAGCGAGAAAGAACCCGCCATGACCGAAACTTCCGAGAAGCCGCAGACGCCGGACGCGCCCTCCGGGGCGATCGCCGACTTCGGCATCGACACGACCTCGCTGTCCACCGGCGAGGCGATCAAGGACTACTTCGCGCGGATGAAGGACGGGCAGCTCGGCTCGATTCCCGCCGTGCTCGGCGTGATCGTGCTCGCCGTCCTGTTCAGCGCGCTGTCCGGCGACTTCTTCACCCTGCAGAACATCGCCAACCTGCTCGAGCAGGGCGCGGGCCAGACCATCATCGCGATGGGCATCGTGTTCGTGCTGCTGCTGGGCGAGATCGACCTGTCCGCGGGCACCGCGTCCGGCGTCTGCGCGTCGCTGATGGCGCTGCACTATGTCCACAATGGAAACCTGCTGGGCTCCATGGGAACCGGCGTCTTCATCACGTTCATCGCGGTGCTCGTGCTCGCGGTGGTGCTGGCGCTGCTGCAGAAGATCTGGGCCGGGGCGGCGGTTTCGCTGGTCGGCATCGTGGTGATCATGGTCGGCGCGCCGGTCAACGCGTGGGTCGAAATGCTCATCGCGGTCTGCACCGGCACCGCAATCGGCTGCATCACCGGTTTCCTGGTGTCGAAGATCGGCATGCCGTCGTTCGTCGTCACGCTGGCGCTGTTCATCGTCTGGCAGGGCGTGATCCTGCAGTTCGTCGGCGAAGGCGGCACGCTGCCGATCAGCACGAGCGACACGCTCAACGCGGTCGCCAACGGCAACCTCTCGATCGTCGGCAGCTGGGTGCTTTTCGTCGTCGCGGCAGGCGGATACGCGGTTCTCGCGCTCGGACAGCACTTCTCGCGGCTGAAGCGCGGGCTGGTGGTCCAGCCGACGCCGATCGTGCTGGCGAAGGTCGGCGCCATCGCGGTCGTCGCCGCGGTCGCGACCTATCTCCTCACCATCAACCGCGCGTCGAACGACCTCGTCGTGATCGCGGGCGTGCCGTACGTCGTGCCGATCGTCCTGGTCCTGCTGGTGGCGGGCACCTACGTGCTCAACCGCACGAAGTACGGCCGGCACCTGTACGCGGTGGGCGGCAACAAGGAAGCCGCGCGTCGCGCCGGCATCAACGTGCCGAAGCTGCGCACCAGCGTGTTCGTGATCAGCTCGTCGTTCGCGGCGATCGGCGCGATCGTGTACTCGTCGAAGGTCGGTTCGGTCAGCGGCCAGTCCGGCGGTCTGAACACCCTGCTGTTCGCGGTCGGCGCGGCGGTCATCGGCGGCACCTCGCTGTTCGGCGGCAAGGGCCGGATCATGGACGCGGTGATCGGCGGCGCGGTGCTGGCGATCGTGAACAACGGTCTCGGCCTGCTTCAGCAGAAGGCCGCGGTGGTCAACATCATCACCGGCCTGGTGCTGCTGCTGGCCGCTTCGGTGGACGCGTTGTCGCGACGGCGGGCTGAGGCGTCAGCACGCTGAGGGCAGATGGGAAGATGATCCGGTGAGCAGCCCGCCCGTCGCCCGCCCGGACGAGGTGCGCCGGCACAACCGCACGACTCTGTTGCGCCTGCTGCACGTCGGCGGGCCCAGTACGCGGGCTGCCCTGGCCACCGAGCTGGGGCTCAACCGGAGCACCATCAAAACCCTCGTCGACGGTCTCGCCGAGGCAGGCGTGGTCGAGGAGAAAGTGCCGAGGCCAGGGCGAGGGGCGGGCCGCCCCTCGCTCCTGGTCCTGCCGCAGCCGCACGCCGCGGTGGTGCTCGCGGTCGATTTGCAGGTCGAACACGTGGCGATCGCGCTGGTCGGGCTCGGCGGGCAGATCCTCGGGCGCAACAGCTGGAACCTGCACACCCGGACGCGGACCGCGGACGAGGTGATCACGCACGTGATCGAGTCGACCCGGGTCCTGGCGAGCGACCTCGGCGTGGAACCGATCGCGGTCGGCGTGTCGGTGCCCGGGGTGGTGCGACGGGCCGACGGGCTGGTGCACGAAGCGCCCAACCTGCGATGGACCGATGTGGCGCTCGGGGACCGGCTGTCGGCGGTGCTGCGGATTCCGGTGCTGGTAGCCAACGACGCCGAGCTGGGTGCCGTTGCCGAGCATTTGCGCGGGGCGGCTCGGGGGTCTTCGGACTCGGTGTACGTGTCCGCGGACGTCGGTGTCGGCGGCGGGGTGATTTCGCAGGGGTCTTCGCTGCGCGGCGGCGCTGGGTATGTCGGCGAGATCGGGCACATGGCGATCCGGCCTGGCGGGCGGGCTTGTTATTGCGGCAGCCGCGGGTGTTGGGAGACCGAGATCGGCGAGGCCGCGCTGTGCCGGGCTCTGGGGTTGCCGGAGGACACGCCGCGCGGGGTGATTCTCGTTGAGCTGCGGGAGCTGGGGCTGGATACTGTCGCGGCTTCTTCCCGGTTGGCTGAGTATGCGGAGTGGCTGACGTTGGGGCTGGTCAACGTGGTCAACCTGCTGGGGCCGGAGCTGGTGGTGCTGGGGGATTTGCTGACTGTGCTGCCGGAGTCGGTGATGCGGGCGGTTGCCGAGGAGGTTCGGGGGCGGAGTTTGGTTTCCCGGGCTGTTGGGGGGGACTCGGATCGTGAGTTCGGCTTTGGGGGCGGATGTGAAGCTGCTGGGGGCTGCTGAGGTGGCTTTTGAGGTGGTTCTGGATACGGTTTGACGTCCTCTTCGGCTCGTCCCCTTCGGCTCGTCCCCTTCGGCTCGTCGCCTGGCGGCGACATTGCGCCTGTTGGTTGCGTGGGGCACCCCGAAGCTTGATTGTGCTGACGGCTCGGGGGTGCTTGTCAAGGCGGGAAAGATGCCTTGACAAGCACCCCCGAACCGCAGGGGAGCTTCGTATCGGGGTTGGGGGAGGGGCTGGGTGCCTCGCTCGTTGGGTGCGCTGGCTGCGGTCTGGTGGGTGGCGGTGTAGCGCCCCAATGGGGATTTTTCATCTTGTTGGTGCTGGTTAGGTGGGGTTGACGGGGCTGGTTGTGGTTGTGCTGTAACGGAGTTGCGGGGCGGGCGTGGGCCGGGCGGGAACGCGGCGGAGCCCCCGGATGTTGATCAAGTCGTGACTCGAGAAAAAACGTCCGGGGGCTCCGCTCTCACTGTCTCACAGCAGGTTCTGGCCTCGTATCGCAGCGTGCTGCCGGTGTCGCCGCCCACGATCGCGATGCTGGCCGGGTTGATCGGCCGCCGCCGCCGGGCGATCGGGTCGCGGTGGCGCAAGGCGTCCCCGGCCGAGCAGGCGGTGCTGGTGCTGGCGATGCTGCGCCACGACCAGCGGCTGCTGGACCTGTCCCGCGCCAACGCGGTGTCGGCCGCCACGCTGCGCCGCTGGCTGCTGGAGGCCATCGACCTGCTCGCGGCCCGGGCGCCGCGGCTGGGGCGGGTGCTGCGGCGGCTGGCCGCCCGCGGCGCGGCGGTGGTGCTGGCCGACGGGACCCTGATCCGCACCCGCCGCCGCACCGGCACAGACAATCGCCGCAACTACAGCGGCAAGCACAAACACCACGGCCTCAACGTCCAAGGCCTCACCGACGAACACGGACGGCTGCTGTGGGTCTCGGCCGTGCTGCCGGGCAGGACCGCCGACATCACCGCCGCCCGCCGCCACCGGCTGCGCGACCGCCTCCACGCCCACGGCCTGACCCCCGCCGCGGACAAGGGCTACCAGGGCTGGCACAAAGACGTCCGCGACACCCGCCACTGCCCGGACTGCGGCGGCCCCTGCGCGCAGATCGTGCTCACCCCGTTCAAAGCCGAAACCAACCGGCCGCTCACCGAGCCGCAGAAACAGGCCAACAGCGTGTTCAACGCGATGCGCTGCGCGGTCGAGGGCGGCTTCGCCGCCCTCAAAACCTGGCGCGTCCTCGACAAACTCCGCATCGCACCACGCCACGCCACCACCCTCGTCCGCGCCCTGCTCGTCCTCACCCAGCACGAACAAGCCGTCCGCGACACCGCCCAGCCCACCCCGGCCTGACAACTACCACACCCCGTCAACCCGCCATGAACAGCACAAACCAGGATGAAAAATCCCCAATGTGGCATTGGGTGCATCCCACGCACCGAACGCCGCATTGGGTGCATCTGACGCACCCAATGCCGCATTGGGGCGCATCCGGCGGCGGTGGGTGTGGGGCGAGCGAGGCGGGGTCGTGAGGGGAACCCTGCGGGAATCAGCGGCCGTGAGGGTTCCCCTCACGGCATGCCAGCTGGCCAGCCTGCGGAAACGTGGTTGTTCGAGGTCCGTGAAGGGCTCCTTGAGGGAATCCAATTCCCTCAAGGAGCCCTTCACGGACCTTGGGGAAGCGTCTCGCGCTCGGAGCGTGCTCTTGCCGGTTAACGGGGCAGGAACGCGGCGAGGCGGCGCCCATGGGTTGTGCCCCCGCGGAGGTCAGCACTTGCCTAGGCGGCGGGTGTGACGGAAATCGGCGTTCGCCGAGGCTGTCGGTGCGAGGGGGTCAGCACTTGCCGCCGTGGCGGGCGTGCGGGGCCAGTGCGGAGGCCCAGGACTCGCTCAGGCAGCCGAGTGGAGCAGGTTCGCGCCTCAAGTGCCTGACGCGGCCACAGCAAACCGAGTGCGTAACTCGGCCCGAAAAACGCCGGAGGCGGCAAGCGCGCTGCGCCTGCCGCCTCCGGGTAGCTGTTGTCGGGTGAGCGAACTTACTTCTGGATCTCCGCGGCCAGTTCCTTGAGCTTGGCCTCGTGCTCGCGGGCGTGGTGCCCGCAGAAGAGCAGCTCGCCTCCGGAGCTGAGGACAGCGCGTACCTGAGCTGCTGCTCCGCACCGGTCGCATCGGTCGGCTGCGGTCAATTCGGGGCGGGTGAGCGTCGGCGTTGTCATGGGGGTCTCCCTCCGTCCCGGCACCGGTCGCCCGGTGCCTCGATCCAGCTACGCCCACTTCGGTGTCGATGCCTTCGGCGGGGATCGCTTCCGGCTCCGCTGTGTTCGTGCTTCCACTCTTGCAGACGTTTGGCGGCCCGCAAGTGTTCCCGCGCCGGTGGGAGGTGCGTCACGCCGAATTAGCCCGGTTGCCGCAGCGGCGTCCCAACCCGTAGGACCAGACCACCCGGCGCTTGGCGTTTTCCGTGGTCAGGCACCATGCGGGAGTGGGCATTGCACTCTCCTGGAAACGCGTGAACGCGATTCCGGCACCGGTCTTGTTCGTTCTCAGCGGAATTTCCATGTATGCCGGTGCGGCCATCGCGGTCGACCTCTTCGGGCACGCCACGCCCTCCGGGGTTGCGTGGCTGCGCTGTCTCGGGGCGGCCGCCGTGCTGTTGCTGTGGCGGCGGCCGCCAAAAGCAGCCTGGCGGGGCAAGCGGCTGCTGCTCGCGGGCGCTTTCGGCGTCGTCACGGCGGGGATGAACGTGGTCTTTTACGAGGCTATCGCGCGGTTGCCGCTGGGCACGGTCGTCGCGCTGGAGTTCGCCGGTCCGGTGGTCGTGGCGGCGATTGGGTCACGGACCCGGCGCGATTTGATCGCGCTGGTCCTGGTGGCGCTCGGGGTGGTCGCGATCGCGGACGTGCGGATCGCGGGCAGTCCGCTCGGCGTCGTGTTCGCGCTGGCCGCGGCGGCTGCTTGGGCGGGGTACATCGTGCTCGGCAAGCGGGTCGCGATCGGCGGGGACGGGCTGGATTCGCTGGCGGTCGGCTTCGTGGTGGCGACCGTCGTGCTGTCGCCGCTCGCGCTGGGCACCGGTGAAGTGTGGGGTTCGCCACGCATGCTGCTGCTCGGGATCGGCGTCGGCGTGTTGTCCACCGTTGTGCCGTATGCGCTCGACCAAGTGGTCCTGCGCCGTCTCGGGCAGGCGCGGTTCGCGGTGCTGCTGGCATTGCTGCCGGTGACGGCGGGGGTTGTCGGGTTCGTGGTGCTCGCGCAGGTGCCGAGCGTCGTCGAAGCGATCGGGACGCTCGCCGTCGTCGCGGGAGTGGCGTTGCGCAGCCGTGACGACGCCGGGCCGGTCACTGAGCCGCCCGGGTGAACATTCGCGGATGGCCCGGACGGCGCGGGCCCGCGATACTGATCCCGAGGAGGTTGCCATGACCAAGGCGGCGTCGGCGGCGGCGAAAGACCTGGCCGCGGCGGGGGTCGGTGGCGTCCACCTGGCCTGGGCGGACAACAACGGCATCCCGCGCTCGCGGGTGGTCCCGGTCGGCGGGCTGGCCGACGCGGCGGTCCGCGGCGTGGGCGCGACCTCGCTGTTCGCGGTCTTCGACAGCCACGACGCCATCACCTACGCCCATTCCGGCCTCAGCACGCCCTCGGGCGACATCCGACTGGTGCCGGTCGTGGAACGCCTCCGCCGGCTCGCCGGGCAGCCTGCGCTTGCCTGGGCGCCGGTGCGGCAGATCGCCGCGGACGGTTCGCCGTGGCCCTACTGCCAACGTTCCGTGCTGGAGCGGCAGGTCGCCGAGGCAGCACAACGTGGTCTCGAATTCCGGGCAGGGTACGAGCTGGAGTTTTCCGTCGCGCCAGCGGGCAGCGAGGACGTCGTATCCGCGCCGGGACACCGCGGTCCGGCCTACAGTCCGCACGCGCTGATCGGCCTGGACGACTTCATCGCCGCGCTGCTGCACGATTTCTCCGCGAACGGCCTGCAGATCGGCCAGCTGCACGCGGAATACGGCGTCGCACAACTCGAATTGTCGCTCGCTGCCACGGATCCGGTCTCCGCGGCGGACGATCAGCTTCTGGCGCGCCAGACCATCCACGCGGCCGCGCACGCACACGGGCTGGTGGCGACTTTCGCGCCGATGATCGGTCTCGGAGCCGCGGGAAACGGCTGGCACTTGCACACTTCGGTCCGTCGCAAGGGCCGCAACCTCCTGGCTGGTGACGGGGTGCCGGAAGGCGACGGCGCGGCGTACCTCGGCGGGCTGCTGCGGGATTTGCCCGCGCTGACGGCGATCACCGCACCGAGCGTGCCGTCGACGATGCGGTTGCGGCCAGGGTTTTTCGCTGGTGCGTATGCGTTCTGGGGCGTCGAGAACCGCGAAGCGCCGCTGCGGTACGTCCCGGGCACGGCGCTGCTCGGGACGGAGCACGCGAATGTCGAGCTGAAGACGTCGGACGCGTCGGCCAATCCGTATCTCGCGCTGGCGGTAGTGCTCGCTGCCGGGATGGCCGGGATCGAGGATTCGGCGGTGCTGCCGGACCCGATCGCGGAGGACCCGGGCGGCTGGAGCGAAGGGGAACGGAACACCGCGGGCGTGCTGCCGCTGCCGGCGAGTCCGTCCGAACAGGACACTGCGCTGCTGGCGAATCCGCGCGTGTCCGGGGCGATGGGGGACGAGCTGCTCGGCGCGTTCCGCGCGGTGCGCGCCTCGGACGCGGCGTGGGCCGCCGAGCGGGCGCCTGAGGAGATCGTGGCGGCGCATCTGTGGCGGTACTGAACACGGGGCTTTCCGACGTCCACTGGCTTCCCGGCGGTGCGCGCCTGGTCGCCGAGGCCCGGGCGGAACTGCCGCAGAAAGACGGGTTGGCGGCGGCCTTCACCGGGCTCGTGACGCTGCGCGCGGCGGACATCGCGGTGCCGGACCAGGACGAGGTCGCGATCGCGGCCGGGACCGTGCGCGCGTCGCCCAGCCGTCCGGCAGGTGCGTTGTCCCGCAACGACTTCCGCCTTCCGGTGCCGTTCGACGAGATAGCTGCGGGCACCTCGCTGGACGGCTTGGCCGCAGCTATCCGGACGCTGTCGGAAGAGAAGCTGGCGGTGGTTCCGGCGCTGGGGGAGTGGAGCGCGTCGACGGTCTCGGATTTGCTGCTGGGCCTGTGGGAATTGCCGCGAGTGGCGGTGCTGGCGCGGGTCGACCCGGCGGAACTGGGATCGCCGGACACGCCGGAACGAGCGCTGCTGGACTACCTCGACACCGGCATCCCTCCACTGTGGACGAACCGGTGGCGGCCGCCCGCGCCGCACCACGTGCTGATCGCCGGAGTCCGGCTCGGCGCGGAGGGAACGCTGCTGTCCGTTGTGGACACTTACCGCGAACTGGGCGACGACGGCGTGCACGACCAGCCGGTGGAATGGATCGCGGCGGGGCTCGAATCGGTGCTGCTGGTCGCGGATTCCCGGTATGCGGAGGCGTTGGCGCAGGCGGTTTCCTACGCCGGGTTGCGCACCGGCGCGGCGTAGCGCTCCTGCGCGTCCAGCAGTTCTTCCCAGTGCTCGGCGACCCAGCCGTACACCGTCTTCATCGGCTCCAGCAGGCTGCGGCCCAGCGGCGTCAGCGCGTATTCGACGCCTGATGCCGGGTCGGCGTGCGCCGTGCGGGAGACGAGGCCGGAGCGTTCGAGGCCGCGCAAAGTCTGGGTCAGCACCTTCGGCGTGACGCGATGCAGCGGCACCCGCAGTTCGGAGAACCGGCGCGGCCCGTCCTCCATGCAGCGGATGACCAGTGCGGACCACTTGTCCCCGAACCGGAACGGCACCAGCGCGGACGGGCACAGCTCCTCGAACAGGTCGGGAGGCAATGGCTGCCGAACGGTCATCGCGGTCTCCTCTCGAAGTATCCCGGAGGGAACCGGCCCCCTGGCTACCTTCCAGAGCATCGACACCCCAGGAGGTATTCCCACGATGAGCAAGATCGTTGTTTTCGGGGCGGGCGGCCGGGCCGGACGGCAGGCGGTCGCGGAGGCACGGCGGCGCGGGCACGACGTCACCGCGGTGGTCCGCGATCCCGCGCGCTACCGAGACTTGGCCGACGTCGTCGCAGGCGATGTCACCAGCGCGGACGATGTCGCAGCCCTCGCCGCCGGGCACGACGCGGTCATCAACGCGGCCGCTGTTTACGGCGAGGGCACCGACCCGCACGCGTTCTTCACCAACGCCGCACACGCTCTCGTTGCCGGATTAGCGCAGGCTCGGCTGGTCGCGGTCGGGCTGTCCGTGCTGCTGCCCACCGCTGACGGAACCCGGGCGCTGGACTCGGGTCCGGCGGAGTTCCGGCCCTTCTGCCTGGCACACGCGGCGGGGCTCGAGGTGTTGCGCGCCGAAGGCACCGGGCTGGACTGGGTGTACGTCAGCCCGGTCGGCGACTTCGACCACGACGGCGAGCGCACCGGCCGCTACGAAATCGGCGACCAGTTCGACTTCTCCGCCAAGATCTCGTACGCCGACTTCGCCGTGGCGCTGCTCGACGAGGTCGAGAACCCGCGGCACCACCGCGTGCACCTGGCAGTGGCCTGAACCTACTTGGCGAAGCGGGAGTGCTTGCGGCCGTAGAAGAAGTAGATCAGCAGGCCGATCACGAGCCACGCGGCGAACCGGATCCAGGTCATCACGTCGAGGTTCAGCATCAGGTAGAAGCACGCCACCGCGGCGATGATCGGCACCACCGGCGAGAACGGCACGGTGAACGGGCGCTTCAGGTCCGGGCGGCGCTTGCGCAGCACCGGCACCGCGACCGCGACGATGATCATCGCCGACAGCGCCCCGATGCTGACCATGTCGGCCAGCGCCGAGATCGGCACGAACGCCGCCAGCACGGCGATCAGCGCGGCCCCGCCGATGGTCATCCGGTGCGGCGTGCCCCAGCGCGGGTGCGCCGTGCCGATCGCCTTGGGCAGCAGGCCGTCGCGGCCCATCGCGAAGCCGATCCGGCCGATCGTGACCAGTTCGACCATCATCACCGACGTCAGCCCGGTGACCGCGCCCAGCGAGATCAGCGCGCCGACCCAGTGCTGGCCGACCCGGTCGAACGCGTCCGCGAGCGGCGCGCCGGAGTCGATGTCGGTGTAGTGGACCATGCCGGTCAGCACGATCGAGACCCCGATGTAGAGCACCGCGCACACGGCCAGCGCGCCGAGGATGCCGACGCGGAGGTCCTTGCGCGGGTTGATGGTCTCCTCGCCGAGGTTGGCGAGCGCCTCGAAGCCGGTGTAGGCGAAGAACACGACCGCCGCGGCAGTGACCATGCCGGCGATGCCGTATACCGACTGCTCGAGCCCGAGGACGGCCTGGACCACCGGCTGGTGCAACGCGTTCGCGCTGCTCGACGGCGGCTGCGCGGGCGGGACGAACGGGGTGAGGTTCGAGCCCTTCACGAAGAACACGCCGACGGCGAGGATGAGCACGCAGACCGCGACCTTGACGAGCACCAGCAGGTTCGTGAGCCACGAGGACTCCTTGATGCCGACCACGGCCACGACCGTCAGCACCGCGATGATCAGCACCGCGCCGACGTTGACCGTCGCGCTCTCGCCGAACCAGTCCGGCGACAGCCCGAGCAGGTTCGCGAGATAGCCGGACCAGCTGCGCGACACCACGGCCGCGCCGAGCGCGAACTCCAGCAGCAGGTCCCAGCCGATGATCCAGGCGAAGACCTCGCCGAGGGTGGCGAAGGCGTAGGTGTAGGCGCTGCCGGCGGTCGGCACGCTGGAGGCCAGCTCGGCGTAGCAGAGCGCGGCGAGGCCGGCGACCACCGCGCCGATCACGAACGAGAGCGTCACCGACGGCCCGGCGTGCGTTTTCGCCTCGACCCCGGCGAGGGTGAAGATCCCGGTGCCGATGATGATGCCGACGCCGAACCCGATCAGGTCGCGTCCCCTGAGCCGCCGCTTCAGCTCGCCGGATTCCTGTCGCTTGAGGACTTCGTCGACGTCGAGAGTTCTCCGCTCACCCATGGGGGAACGTTAGAAGGTCGCGCGCGGATGCGCAGAACGGTCAGCCGGGTGGCTCAATGCCATGGTCTTGGGCGACGTGGGTTTCGCGGTGGCTTCGCCGGAGGTGCGGGTCAGCCGGGTGGCTCGATGCCGTGGTCCTGGGCCAGGATCGCCGCCTGCACCCGGGACCGCAGGCCGAGCTTGGCCAGCACCCGGGAAACGTGCGTTTTCACCGTCGCCTCGCCGATGTACAGCCGGGTGCCGATCTCGGCGTTCGAGAGCCCTGCGCCGAGGCAGCCGAGCACCTCGCGCTCGCGTTCGGTGAGGTCGGCGAGACCCGTCGGGGCGGGCGAAGGCCCGGCCGGGGTGCTGGCGAACGCGGTGATCAGCCGTTTCGTGACCTGCGGGGCGAGCACGCCCTCGCCCGCCGCGACCAGCCGGACTGCCTCGATCAGCCGCGGCGCCTCGACCGACTTCAGCAGGAACCCGGCGGCCCCGGCGCGCAGCGCGGCGTGCACGTACTCGTCGAGGTCGAAGGTGGTGAGGACGAGGACTTCGGCGAGCCCCTCGGCGATCAGCTGGCGGGTGGCGGTGATCCCGTCGGTGCCGGGCATCCGGACGTCCATCAGGACGACGTCCGGCCGCAGCGCGCGGGCCTGGCGCAGGGCTACCTCGCCGTCGGCGGCCTCGCCGACCACCTCGATGCCCTCGGCGTTGCCGAGGATGAGCGCGAGCCCGGCGCGGATGGCGCCGTGGTCGTCGGCGACGAGGACTCGGACGGTCATGACGGCTCTCCGGCAAGGGGAAGTTCGGCGTGGACAAGCCAGCGCGGCCCGGACGGTCCTGCTCGCAGGGTGCCGCCGACGGCGTGCGCGCGCTCGCGCATGCTCAGCAAACCGTGCCCGCCGCTGTCGGGCTGGGTCGGCGCGCCGAGCAGTTCGTTGCCGATTTCGACGGTCAGCGTGCTGTCGGCCACGCGAAGCCGCACGGTCACCCGGCCGCCCGGCGCGTGTTTGACCGCGTTCGTCAGCGACTCCTGCGCGATCCGGTACGCGGTGAGGTCGACCGCGGTCGGCAGTTCTTCGTCCACAGTGGAATCCACGGTGACCGTCATGCCGGCCGCGCGTGCCGATTCCACCAGCCTGGCCAGTTCGGCCAGCCGGGCCGGAGCGGTCACCTCGTCCTCGGCGGATTCCGAACGCAGCAGGCCGATCATCGCGCGCATTTCCTCCAGCGCGCGCACGCTGTTCTCCCGCACCGCGACGAGCACGGTCTGCGCGGTCTTCGGATCGTCTGCCATGGACAGTGCCGCCTCCGACTGGATGGCGATCGCCGACAGGTGCCCGGCGACGACGTCGTGCAGGTCGCGGGCCATCCGCGCGCGTTCGGCTGCCACCGCTGCCCGCCGGTCCAGCGCGGCGATCGTCGCGAGCTGTTCGGCGTTGGCGCGTTCGGACGCCGCGATATCGCTCTGCTGGCGCACATTCGCGCCCCACCACACCGGGACCAGCAGGAACGACAGCATGCTGAACGCGCCCAGCGCCGCCGCCCGCCAGCCCGCCACGGCCAGGAACACGAACAGCACGGTGAGCGTGACGGTGGCGGTCACGCCGACCAGCACCCGGGTCGTCCACCGGGAACCGTGCAGCATCGCGGAGTACAGGAAGTCCGTGTACGCGATGACGATCGGCAGCGACAGGCCCAGCGCGACGTCGACGCCGACGATCCCGGTGGCGGCCAGCAGCCCCCACGGCACCGTCCGGCGCAGGAACGCGGCGAGGCACATCGCGCCCAGTTCGGCGAACCGGACCCAGAGCGGGAACGGGTCGCCGTTCGGCAGCAGCTGGTGGCCGCCGGTGAGGTACAGCATCGTGCCGCCGGCGAACACCGCGAGCGCGACGAGGCCGTTCTGCTGCCACGGCGGCAGTTCGCGCGGCCGGGGGAGGGCCGAGCGCAGGTCTCGCAGGCGCACCCGACCATGACAGCACACCGCGGCGGCCCGGTCGTCCTACGAAATGATGACCCCCCGATCGTGCCGTCCGCTGACGCGCGCGGACGTCCGCGCCCGCGACAGTGAAGCCATGGACGAGTTTCTGAACAGCCCGCTGACCGCCGCCATCGTGGCGTGCGAGATCGGGTTCTGGGTCTTCATCGCGGCCGGGCTGCTGGCCCGGTACGCGCTGCGCAGGCAGAAGGCCAGCACCGTGCTGCTCGCGCTGGTGCCCGTGGTGGACCTGGTGCTGCTGGTGATCACGGTGATCGACCTGATGAACGGCGCGACGCCGAACGTGACGCACGGGCTGGCCGCGGTGTATCTGGGCTTCTCGGTGGTGTTCGGCCCGTCGATGGTGGAGTGGGCCGACGTCCGGTTCGCGCACCGGTTCGCCGGCGGTCCGCGGCCGGAGAAGCTGTACGGCCGAGCGAAGGCCCGCAAGGAATGGCGCGAATGGGGCAAATGCGTGCTGGCCTGCGCGATCAGTGCCGGGCTGTTGCTGCTCGCGATCGTGGTGGTCGGCAAGTCGGGCCACGTCGAGCCGCTGTGGGGCTGGCTGCCGCGGCTGGGCACGGTCACCGGTCTGTGGTTCGTGTTCGGACCGCTGTGGCAGGAGATTTTCGGTTCCTCCGCGCCGAAAAAGGAGGCGTCGCGATGATCGAGCTGATCGGCGTTCTCCTGGTGGTGCAGGGCGCGGGCGGGCTGATCAACCGGATCGCCGGATCCGAGCACCCGAGCTGGTTCCTGCAGTTGCACGTGCTGCCGCCGCAGCTGCACGTGATCGCCAGCATCGTCCTGCTCGGCGCGGGCGTGGCGGTGCTGTTCGCGAACCGGGCGCGCAACCGCCGCCGCGGCTAAACTCGGGAGCATGGCGGCCGGTCCGGTTCTGCTGTTCGCCGTGGTCAGCGTGGCCCCCTCGGCGTTGTTCTGGGCTGCCCTCCGCGTTCCCGCGCTCTGCCGCTGGCTGAGTCGGCGACGTGCCGCTCCCGTGCCGTCCGCACCGCCGGTGGAGCAGGTGGCCGCGGACTTGCGCCGAGTACGCCGGGCCCTCGCGCAACTCCCCGCCGGAACGCCTGCCGCGCGCCGGATCGGCACCCGGCAGGCGTACGACGAACTGCTCGTCACCGCCTGCCGCGAGATCGGCGTCGAACACCGGCTCGACGGCTTGCGCGAGGGCGCCGACCGGGATCTCGAACGGCTGCGGATCGAGGAATCGCTGAGCCGTAAAGGATTAGTGCTGTCCTGAGCGGAGTGGCAGGATGCTCCGGTGGACTTCCAGCCTCAAGACCGGCCTTCGGACGCGTTCCAGCAACCCCTCTCCGCCGACCAGATCGAACTGCTGTGCCGCCGCGCGCTCGGCACCAGCGTGCGGTCCGCCGTCGAAATCGGATGGGGCGGCTACAACAACACCTACCGGGTGGAGCTGGCCGACGGCCCGGCGATCCTGCGCGTCGCCCCGGAACCGGCGAGGCAGACCCGGATCGAGCCCCAGTTCATGCGCAACGAATACCTTGCCGCGCCGTACTTCGCGCCGATCTCGCCGCTGATGCCGCGCACGCTCGCCGCCGATTTCACGCACCAGGTCATCGGCCGCGATTACGTGCTGCAGGCCGTTCTCCCCGGAGAGCCCGGCCCGGAAGTCCTCCGGGGCTTCGAGCCGGAGGAACGGGCGCCGTACTTCCGCCAGCTCGGCGAAATCACCCGCGCTATCCATGACGTGCGCGGCCCCGGCTTCGGTCTCGTGGCCGGGCCGCACTTCGCGACCTGGAGCGAAGCGCTGATCGCGTACTTCGAGAACAACGCCGCGGACGTCGAAGACCTCGGCCTCGACGGATCGGACCTGCGCGAGGTAGCCGCCTGGGCGAAGCGCGACGCCGCGCTGCTCGACGAGATCGCCGAACCGCGCCTGCTGCACGGGGATCTGTGGCACGTGAACGTGATGCTGACGCCGGAACTGGAGATCGTCGGCGTTTTCGACCACGACCGCAGCTGGTGGGGCGACCCGGCGGCGGACTGGACGATCCGCATGGCGTCAGCGAAAACCGGCTCGAGGCGGGACTGGTTCTGGGACACCTACGGCCAGCCGGACGCATCCCCGTCGGCGCGGAGGCGGGCGTTGTACTACGAAGCCCGCCATCTCGGTGCGGTCCGGTTGGAGCGGTATCGGCTGGGCAAGGAGGGGAAGGTCGAGGAGTCGTATCCGGAGGTGGCGGAGATCCTGACGGCGCTGGAGTCATCGGAGTAGCGGTTTCGCCATCGCCGAGGATGACTGCGCCGGCGAGGAACGCTGCGGTGGTGGAGCCCGCTGCGGCGCCGAGGTTGTTGGCGGTGTCGACCCAGGTGCTGGCTTCGGTGCTCTGGTGTTCGGGAACCAGCTTGTCCGAAGCCAGGTAGGACACGACGAACACGGGGACCGCGGCCATGACGATGCCCAGTACCACCAGGTTTTCCGCTGTCGCAGCGAGTGCGATCCCCGCGGCGAGCACGAGGATCAACCCGGTCAGCGGGGTGGACGCTGGCCGCTGTTGTTCCCGCTGGCGCCAGGCGAGTCCGCCGAGGACGCTCCCGCGGGCGAGCGCGGCTTCGATGTACCGGTGGCTCCCGGGTTGCCGTGCTCTTGTGCGCGGGCGACGACGGTGGTGACAGCGATGCCGGTGCCCGCAGCGGTAATGAGGACGATCGTGGCGAGTGCGGCGAATCGACGGGTGCTCAGCGGTCCTAGACTCCAGTTGAGCGGTTCTGCCGACACGGCTGACCGGGCAACCCCGCGGCGGCGAGCAGCGCGGCAGCCGGGAAGGCGGTCGCGACTATCGCGCCGGTGGTGACCGGACCCGCGAGATAGAGGGTTTCCTCGCAGGCAGAGTCCAGGCTGTACGCGCGTTCGAGGAGCGCGGTGTTCTCGGTGAGGCTTCGCCAGAGCATCCGCATCACTGGCCCCAACGGCGGGGCACAGACGCCGAAGAAGATGCTGAGCAGCAGATACGGGGCCGAGGCAGCGACGCCGGACCAGGCCAGCAGCGCTAGTGCGGCGAGCGGGGCGGCAGTGGCGGTGACGAGAACGGGAAGGGTCCGGGCTGGCCCGAAGCGGTCGATGACGCGGGCTTTGAACGGCATGAGGACCGAGGAGAGCCCGAAGCAGGCGACGGCGGCGCCCGCGGCGGTGAAGGACCCGGTGGCCTCTTGGACGGTGAACAACAACGCAAGCGGGAGCACCCCGAACGCGAGACGGCCCGTCAATGCCGCGCCGAAGGTCGCGGCGGCATGCGGGATCGTCAGGACAGCACGGTAGCTCCCAGCACTCGATGTGCTGGACAAGAACAGCTCCTGGGAACGGCGACACGGCCGCAGGGGACTGCGGCCTTCAGGACAAGGCAGGGTCGCGAGGGACGGGTAGACCCGTCCGGGTTCCTAGGGCCGTTCGACCGACATGGCGCGACTGTAGCAGCGAATCCGCTCAGAGTGACGGGTCCGAGCCGCGCAGGGCGGCCCACCAGAACCCGAACGCCGCGATCAGCACGCTGACCGTCAGCCAGCCCGCGAATCCGCTCCCGTCGACCAGCGCCCAGAACGCGCCCACCACCGGGGCGACCGCCAGCACCGGCAGGTCGGCACGGAACTGCCGCGCGAGCCGTACCGGCGTGGCAGCGGCGAGCGCGCGTTCCTCGTCCGGCTCGGAAGGGTTGTCTAGGCGACGGCCGCGAGGCTCGCCCGTGCGCACCGAACCCGCTGGGTACAGCACCTCGTCGTTGATCCGGACGGCAACGTGGCGGTCCGTACGCAGGTCGCCCAGCACCTCGACGCGCGACGGCGACGGAAGGCCGATCAGCGTCGGCGAGAAATACACCGGGATCCAGCGCGGCGTCGCGGTGTCGGTCTCCAGCCACGACCGCGTCAGTAAGCCGCGCTGCACCTTCACCCGGCGCATCGGCACCGACGCGCTCACCTTGCGCCGAGAGGGCTGCACGAATCGCGTGAAGAGCAGGGAGCCGTTCACCGCCAGCATCGCGAGCACCGCGACCACCGTGACGGTCGCGTACGTCGAGGCACGGTCGGCGGTCACCAAAGCCGAAGCGCCGGTCGTGACCGCGCGCGAGGGGGCCGACGGGTCGTAGCGCACCGGAACCTTCGTGCCCAGCGGCGGGGGAGTGGTGTCCAGTTCGACCGCCGCGCTCGCTTCCTGCTGGTTCGGCACCGGGAACCGCACGGTGACCGTGTTGTCGTCGACCCGCGAGACGATCCCGGTCGCGTTCACCGTCAGCCCCTGCAGCCGCGGCCGGGCGCTGTTGAATTCCAGCAGCTGCACCACGAACACCGCGGCGCACGCGACGAGCACGACCGCGCTCGTCACCAGGATGTGCCGCACCGGCCGCAATCGCAGGAACTTCCGCACAAGGATCACCTTAACTGTCCAAAAAGGAAGGAGCGGCGCGGGGAGTCCGCGCCGCTCCTTCGATTCCCGCTGGGGGAGGATTACTTCACGAACCCGATCTTCGGGTAGTCGTACGGGTTGTTCGCGTAGCCCGGCGAACCGTAGTTGGCCACCGTCTTGCGGACGGCGAAGGCGCCGACCGACTGGAAGATCGGAAGCTGGTGGCCCAGCGCCCAGATCTCCTTGTCCGCGGCGTTGATGTCCGCGGCCCGCTTGGTGTCGTCCAGTTCCTGCGCGGCGGTGTCGAGCAGCTGGTTTTCCTTGTCGCTGCCGATCCGGCCGTAGTTCTGGTTGACGTTCTTCGGGTCGAGGTAGTAGATGCCCTTGCTGCCGCCGATCGGGAACGAGTTCGAGATCCAGCGGAACAGCGTGAGGTCGAAGTTGCCGACGTTCACGTAGTTCTTGAAGAACTCGGTCGACGGGACCGCGACGATGTCGATGCCCACGCCGATCGCCTTCAGCTGCGACTGCAGGATCTGGCCGGTCTGCTGGCTGATCGGGGTGCCCGACGGGATGACCAGGCGCAGCTTCAGCTGCTTGCCGTCCTTGGCGCGCAGGTCGCCGGACTGCTTCCAGCCCAGCTTGTCCAGCTCGGCCTTGGCCGCGTTCTGGTCGAACTTGTACGGGCCGCTGTTGTCCTCGTAGGTCTTAGAGCCCTTGAGGAACAGGTGGTTGCCGATCGGCGTCGTGTCCTTCTGCATCTGGCCGAGGATCGACTTCGCGATGGTCACCGTGTCCACGCCGCGCATGACCGCCAGCCGCAGGTCCTTGTCCGCGAGGATCGAGGACGGGGCGCCGTTGAGCGTCATGTGCGTGTAGTCGGGGTAGGCCGACTGGCGCACGACCGCGTTCGGGTCCGCCTGGGCCCGCTTGAACGCGTTGATGTCGTTGTTCAGCGGGTAGAAGTCGATCTGCCCGTTGGCGAACGCGTCCGCCAGCGCGGGACGGTCCACGACCTTGTAGGTCACGGTGTCCAGCTTCGGCTTGTCGCCCCACCAGTTCGGGTCGCGCTCGAACACCGCGGTCTTGGCGGTGTAGTCGACGCTCTTGATCTTGAACGGACCCGCGGTGATCTGGGCCTTCTGCGCCCAGCCCTTGTTGAAGGTGTTGGCGTCGGCCATCGCCTCCTTCGGGTACAGCGGCGAGAACAGCGACTTCCACTCCGCGAACTTCTTCGCGAAGGTGACCTTGACGTCGAGGTCGTCAGTGCCCTTCTCGACCTTGGCGATGTCCTCGTAACCCGTGGTGCTGGACACCTGGTAGGCGGTGTCCTTGCCGTTCAGCGCCTTCGCCATCGCGGCGAAGTCCTCCCAGGAGAACTGGCGCCCGTTGCTCCACTTGGCCTTCGGGTTGATCTTGTACTCGATGACCTGCGGGTCCTTGCTGACGATCTCAGCAGAGGTCAGGTAGTTCTTGTCCAGGCCGACCGTCGCGTCCGCGTTCTGCGGGAACGGGTAGGGCAGGATCGCGCCGAACATGCTCGCGCCGTCCAGGACCGTGCCGTCGACCTGGTAGTAGTTCCAGTTGTCCGGCAGCTGGTCGACCGGCCACTTGAAGTCGCCGCCGTCCTTCACCTTGTCCATCGGCTGCGCGTTGATGTCGGCGGTCTTGACGCCCGAGGAACCGGTGTCCTGCAATCCCTTGTCGCCGCCGCCGCTGCCTCCGCCGCAAGCGGCGAGCAGGAGCCCCAGAGCGGCAACGGGGGCCACGATCGCGGCCATTCTCCGTCGCATGTGTTTACCTTCCTTCTTCTGGTGTGCCAACGGATCGTGGCTACACGACTTCGCGGGTTTTGGCGTAGTGGCACGCGACGTCGTGGTCCTCGGCGCGGGATTCGCGCGGAGGTTCGACGTCGACGCACTTCTTCTTGTCCTCTTCGGACAGTTGGGAGAAGACGAAACACCGGGTGCGGAACCGGCAGCCCGACGGCGGGTTCGCCGGGCTGGGCAGGTCGCCGGTGAGGATGATCCGGCCGCGTTCGCGTTCCTTGGCCGGGTCCGGGATCGGGATCGCGGACAGCAGCGCCTGCGTGTACGGGTGCTGCGGCGCCTCGAAAACCGTGCGGACGTCGCCGATCTCCACGATCTTGCCGAGGTACATCACGGCCACGCGGTCGGCGATGTGCCGGACCACCGACAGGTCGTGCGCCACGAACAGGTACGACAGGCCCAGCTTGGCCTTCAGCTCGTCCAGCAGGTTGATCACGCCGGCCTGGATCGACACGTCGAGCGCGGACACCGGCTCGTCGAGCACGATCAGCTTCGGCTCCAGCGCGAGCGCCCGCGCGATGCCGATGCGCTGGCGCTGCCCGCCGGAGAACTCCGCCGGGTACCGGTCGGCGTGTTCGGGGCGGAGCCCGACCAGCCCGAGCAGTTCCGGCACCCGCTGGTCGATGCGCTCCTTCGAGAACCCGTGCGTCACCATCGGCTCGGCGATGATGTCGCCGATCGGCAGCCGGGGGTCGAGCGCGGCCATCGGGTCCTGGAAGACCACCTGGAGGTCGCGGCGGATCGACTTGCGGTCCTTGCCCGCGAGCTTCGCCACGTCCTTGCCGAGCACCGCGACCGAACCGTGCGACGGGGCCGCCAGTTCGAGGATCTCCATCAGCGTGGTCGACTTGCCGCAGCCGGATTCCCCGACCAGGCCCAGGGTTTCGCCCTCGACGATGTCGAAGGTGATCCCGTCGACCGCGCGCACGACGCCGACCTTGCGCTTGAAGACGGTGCCCTTGCTGACCGCGTAGTGCTTCTGCAGGTCCTGCACGTCCAGCACGGTCGAGCGCTCGGTGCGCGGCAGGGACGCGACCTCGGCCTCCTCGATCACCTCGGCGCCGTAGACCTCGGCGGCGTCCGCGTCGGGACGGGCGAGTTCCTCGGTGCGGATGCAGGCGGCCCGGTGCGTCGTGTCGACCGGCGCGTTCGGGTTGCCCGGCGTGATCGTGAACAGCTCCGGCTCGGCCGTCCGGCAGGCGTCGATCGCCAGCGGGCAGCGCGGCGCGAACGGGCAGCCCTGCGGCAGGTTCACCAGCGACGGCGGCTGGCCCTCGATCGGCACCAGCGGCTGCTTCTCCCGCGCGTCGACACGGGGAATCGAACCGAGCAGGCCCAGCGTGTACGGCATCCGCGGCTGGGCGTAGATCGTCTCGACCGGACCTTGCTCCACCGCGCGCCCGGCGTACATCACCATCAGCCGGTCGGCGAACCCGGCGACCACGCCGAGGTCGTGCGTGATGATCACGATGCCCGCGCCGGTGACCTCCTGCGCGGTCTTCAGCACCTCCAGCACCTGCGCCTGCACCGTCACGTCGAGCGCGGTGGTCGGCTCGTCGGCGATGATCAGGTCCGGGTCGTTGGCGATCGCGATGGCGATCACCGCGCGCTGGCGCATGCCGCCGGAGAACTCGTGCGGGAACGCCTTCGCCCGCGCCGCCGCGTTCGGGATGCCGACCAGGTCGAGCAGTTCGACCGCGCGGTTGTTCGCCTGCTGCTTGGTGATCGTGCCCTTGCCGTGCACCAGCAGCGCTTCGGCGATCTGCGCCCCGACGGTGTACACCGGGGTCAGCGCCGACAGCGGGTCCTGGAAGACCATCGAGATCTTCTTGCCGCGGATCTTCGACAGCTCGGTGTCGGACTTGCCGATCAACTCGCTGTCCTGGAACCGGATCGAGCCCGACACGCGCGCCTGGGGCGGCAGCAGCCCCATCACCGCCAGCGACGACACCGACTTGCCCGAACCGGACTCGCCGACGATGCCGAGCACCTCGCCGGCCTCGACCTGGTAGTTCAGCCCGCGCACCGCGTGCACGCGGCCGGACTCGGAGGGGAAGGACACTTCGAGGTCGGAAACCTCGAGCACGGTGCCAGTCGGCTTGCCCGTTTCCGCGCTCAGTTCGAGTGCGGCGCTCATGCTTCTGCTCCCACGGTCTGCGTCGAGGCGGTCGACTGGGTTTTTTCTTCGATCCGCTTGCGTTCCTTGCGCCGCGAACGGCTGGACGACGGGTCGAGCGCGTCGCGCAGGCCGTCGCCGACGAAGTTCACCGCGAGCACGGTGAACACCAGGAAGCCGGCCGGGATGTAGAACAGCCACGGGAACGTCCGGACCGCGTCGGAACCCGCCGAGATCAGCGTGCCCAGCGAAACGTCCGGAGCCTGCACGCCGAAGCCGAAGAACGACAGCGACGTCTCCATGATGATCGCGACGCCGACGTTGATCGTCGCGTCGATGATCAGCAGCGAAGCCATGTTCGGCACGATGTGCTTGAAGATGATCCGCCACGGGGACTGGCCCATGAACTTGGCGGCCTTCACGAACTCGCGCTCGCGCAGCGTCAGCGTCATGCCGCGGACGATGCGGGCGGTGATCATCCACTGGAACAGCGCGATCAGGCCGACCAGGATCAGCCAGGTCTTGCCGCGGAAAGCGGGCGACAGGATCGAGATGATCAGGAACGGCGGCAGGATCAGCAGCAGGTCGACGACCCACATCGACACCCGGTCGGTCCAGCCGCCGAAGTAGCCCGCCGCGGAGCCGACGATCGAGGCCACGCCGGTGGAGAACAGCGCGGCCAGCAGGCCGATGGTCAGCGACTTCTGCAGCCCGCGCATGGTCTGCGCGAACATGTCGCCGCCGATCTGGTTGGTGCCGAACCAGTGCGTGCGGTCCGGCGGCATCAGCGTCGAGGTCGGGTCCAGTTCGTCGTAGCCCCACGGCGAATACCAGCTGTAGGTGAACGCCAGCACGTAGAACAGCAGGATCACGACGAGCCCGACGAGGGCCAGCTTGTTGCGGAAGAACCGGCGGGCGACGAGCCTGCCCCGGCTGGAGGACTTCCCGGTCTGCTGCGAGGCGTCCGTTTCGGTGGCGGCGACGGCCGAGTCGGCGAGGTCGGCCTCGTTCAATGGGGCGGCCATCAGATCCTCACCCTCGGGTCGAGCGCGGCGTAGAGCACGTCCGCGAGCCAGCCGGCGAGCAGCACGCAGATCGCGATGAACAGGGTCACGGTGGTGACGATGTTGGTGTCCTGCTTCTGGATGCCGGTCACCAGCCAGTCGCCCATGCCGTACCAGCCGAAGATCTTCTCGGTGAAGACGCCGCCGGTGATGAGCAGGCCGAAGCCGAACGCGAACAGCGTCGCCATCGGGATCAGCGCGGTGCGCAGGCCGTGCTTGAACAGCGCGCGCCTGCGGGTGAGGCCCTTGGCCTGGGCGGTGCGCAGGAAGTCCGAGCCGAGCACGTCGAGCATCGCCGAACGCTGGTAGCGGCTGTAGTAGGCGACCTGGGTCAGCACGATCGCCAGGGTCGGCACGATGATGTGCTGCAGCCGGTCGAGCAGGACGTCGCCGAAACCGCCGTCGACCGCTCCGCCCTCGCCCTGCACGATGAAGAACTGGTAGCCGTCGAGCAGGTTGTCGTTGACCGACTGCGCGCCCGCCTTGAGGATCGTGGCGATCACGAACACCGGCGTCGACAGCACCACGAAGGAGAACGTGGTGGCGATGTAGTCGCTGATCTTGTACTGCCGGATCGCGCTGACCACGCCGACCAGCACGCCGATGATGATGCCGATCGTGATCCCGAGCAGGAACAGCCGCAGGCTCACGCCCGCGCGGCGGAACAGTTCGTCGGTGATCGCCTGATCGGCCACGGTGCGGCCGAAGTCGCCCTGGAACACGCCGCCCAGCCAGGTGAAGAACCGGTGCGGGATCGCCTGGTCCAGGTGCAGCTCGGCGGCCTTGGCGTCGATGGTCGCCTGCGGAGCCGGCGGATTGCGCAGCTTGAGCGCGTCCAGCGGGCTGAACGACAGCGACGCCAAGGAGAACGCCGCGAAAGTCGCGACGAGGCACAGGGCGATGTAGTTGACGAGTCTGCGGAGGAGGAACCCGATCACAGTTGCCTCGCTTCACCGGGGCCGGAGGATCCGCTCCGCGCCGCCGGGCATCCCTGGCTCGCTCGCGATTGAGTTTTCGTCGAAAACACTGGGCGGTGCTGCCTTCCAATACTGACGCTCGTTGTGGGCGCAGCTTAATGGCGATCACTCGTTGCGATCTTCGTTTTCAGGCAACCAAACAATCACGATTTCCGCGTTCGGGCAGAGAACAACCGACTTTCGCCTCTTGCCCGGGTCCCAGTGTCGCGGTGGGTGCGCGACTGTGCACCGGCGATGAGTATTCCGGAACGGTTCCGGGGGTTCCGGGTGAACGGTTGTGAACAGGAAACGGACATGCGCGCAACACCGCCGCTCCGAGTCGCCGCGTACTCGCATGTTCGGGTGCACGTTCGCCCGCCGCGATTCGCTGCGCGGATTACCCTTGCGCCGCAGCGTAATTCGCATCGGATCCGGTGTCGCCGGGTTTTCCGGAGTCGTCCGCGTCCACTGTGGTCAGACGAAGGAAGGATTTCGCGGAAATGCCGGGCCGATGCCGCGGCGGCGTTGTCGGTAAACGCAGAAACCCCGCCGCTGCGTAGTGCGGGGCGGGGTTTCTCGCGGGAACCGGAGAAGCTCAGTCCAGGTAGTCGCGCAGCACCTGCGAACGCGACGGGTGACGCAGCTTCGACATCGTCTTCGACTCGATCTGCCGGATCCGCTCGCGCGTGACCCCGTAGACCTGGCCGATCTCGTCGAGGGTGCGCGGCTGGCCGTCGGTGAGGCCGAAACGCAGCCGGACCACGCCCGCCTCGCGCTCGGACAGCGTCTGCAGCACCGACTGGAGCTGGTCCTGCAGCAGCGTGAACGACACCGCGTCGACCGCGACGACCGCCTCGGAGTCTTCGATGAAGTCGCCGAGCTGCGAATCGCCCTCGTCGCCGATGGTCTGGTCCAGCGAGATCGGCTCGCGCGCGTACTGCTGGATCTCCAGGACCTTCTCCGGCGAGATGTCCATCTCCTTGGCGAGCTCCTCGGGCGTCGGCTCGCGGCCGAGGTCCTGCAGGAGTTCGCGCTGTATGCGGCCGAGCTTGTTGATGACCTCGACCATGTGCACCGGGATGCGGATGGTGCGCGCCTGGTCGGCCATCGCGCGGGTGATCGCCTGGCGGATCCACCACGTGGCGTACGTCGAGAACTTGTAGCCCTTGGTGTAGTCGAACTTCTCCACCGCGCGGATCAGGCCGAGGTTGCCCTCCTGGATCAGGTCCAGGAACGCCATGCCGCGGCCGGTGTAGCGCTTGGCCAGCGACACGACCAGCCGGAGGTTCGCCTCCAGCAGGTGGTTCTTGGCCCGCTCGCCGTCGCGCACGATCCACTTGAGGTCGCGGCGCATCTGCGTGACGAGCTTCTCGCCCTCCTCCTCGGCGGTGCGCACGCGCTCGGCGGCGTAGAGCCCGGCCTCGATCCGCTTGGCGAGCTCCACCTCCTCCTCGGCGTTCAGCAGCGCGACCTTGCCGATCTGCTTGAGGTAGGCGCGGACCGAGTCGGCCGACGCGGTGAGCTCGGCGTCCTTGCGCGCCTGGCGCAGCGCCTCGGACTCCTCCTCGTCCCACACGAAGTCCGGGTTGTCCGAGGACTTGCCGCCCTTCTCGGCGGCGCTCGCGCGGCGGCGGGCGGCAGTGGACGTCGCGGCGCCCGCGGCCCCCTCGGTCGCCTCGGCCTCGTCCTCGGAGTCGTCGTCATCGTCGTCGGTCTCGTCGTTGACCGTCTCGTCGACGACGTCGACCTCGACCTCTTCGAGATCGGACAGATCCGGGCTGTCGAGTTCGGCCTCGTCGAGGTCGACCGGGCCGTCGGGATCGCCGTCGTCGGTCTTCGGACCCTTCGCGGCGGCCTTCTTCGCCGGAGCCTTCTTGGCCGGAGTCTTCTTCGCGCCCGCCGGCTTCGCGGCGGTCTTGCGCGCCGGGGACTTCGCCGCTCCGGTGGCTGCCTCGTCGGCCGGCTCGCCGGCTTCGGTCGCTGTCTTCGTCCCGCCTCGGGTTGCGGTTCTTGCGGCTGCCACTTACGCCCTTTCGCAGCGGTCGATCATGACGAGCCGAGATGTCGCCACCTCAGCTGCCTCACATTCGGGGAACACGCCTCGGCCTGCGGTTTTGCCTCCGCAGCTCCTGCGCCGTGTTCCATTGTAACGACGTCGGCCCACTGCGTCGCGAAGCGATCACCCTCCGGCCCCCTTCCCGGCGCCTCCCGGTGACCGGTCCGAGACCCGGCGCGGACCCGGCGGTCAGTGCCCGGCGCCCTCCGCGGCGGCCGCGGCGGCCCCGACGATGCCCGCGTTGTTCTGCAGCGACGCGACGACCACCGGCGTGCGGATGTCCAGCAGCGGCACCCACTTCTCGGCCTTCTTGCTGACGCCGCCGCCGACGATGAACAGGTCCGGCCAGATCAGGTTCTCCAGCACCGAGAGGTACCGGTGCACCCGCTTGGCCCACTGCGGATACGACAGGCCCTCGTTGTCCTTCACCGAAGCGGCGGCGCGTTTTTCCGCGTCGTGGCCGTCGACCTCGAGATGGCCGAATTCGGTGTTGGGCACGAGCTTGCCGTCGTGGAACAGCGCGCTGCCGATGCCGGTGCCGAAGGTGAGCAGCGCGGTCACGCCGGTGCGCGCGGCCGCGTCGCCGAAGCGGATCTCGGCGAGGCCCGCGGCGTCGGCGTCGTTGAGCATCGTGACCTCGCCGACGCTCTTGCCGAGCCGCTTCGCGAAGAGCGCCTCGGCGTCGGTGCCGATCCACTTGTGGTCGATGTTCGCCGCGGTGTGCGCGGTGCCCCTCTTGACCACCGCGGGAAGCGTCACGCCGACCGGGCCGTCCCATTCCGCCGCGCGGACGATCTCGGCGACGACGTCCGCCACCGCGTCCGGCGTCGAGGGCTGCGGCGTTTCGATCCGGTGCCGGTCCCCGATGAGCTGTCCCTGTTCCAAATCGACCAGCGCGCCTTTGATCCCGCTGCCGCCGATGTCGATTCCGAAACCTCGGGTCGCCGTCACTGACGTGGTCCCTTCTCGCACGATTCAGAAGTCTGCTGCGGAGACTTTAACCGGATGTGGTGACATGGCGGGCGTGGGAGTTGACGAGGCGATGCTGAACGACCTGAAGAACACCTCCGAACAGGTCGCGGTCGAGGCCGCGCACCTGGTCCGGACGGCCTGGGTGCGGATGCGGTCCGGCGGCGAGGTCGCAGTGGACACGAAGTCCGCTGAGACCGACGTGGTGACCGCGGTGGACCGGGAGTCGGAGGAACTGGTCCGCGCCCGGCTGGAGCGGATCCGGCCCGGGGAACCGGTGCTCGGCGAGGAAGGCGGGGGAGCGCTCGGGGGCGGCGTCACCTGGGTGGTCGATCCGATCGACGGGACCGTCAATTTCCTGTACGGCCTGCCGGCCTTCGCGGTGTCGATCGCGGCGCAGATCGACGGGGTGTCGGTCGCGGGAGCGGTCGTGGAGCCGGTGAGCGGCCGGCGCTGGACGGCCGTCCGCGGCGGCGGTGCGTGGCTCGACGGCGAGCGGCTGTCGGTGTCCGCGGCGGACCGGCTGGACCTGGCGCTCGTCGGGATGGGCTTCTCCTACGCGCAGGACCGCCGGATCCGGCAGGGCAAGCTGACCGCGGATCTCGTCGGGCAGGTGCGCGACATCCGCCGCCGGGGCGCGGCTTCGCTGGACCTGTGCGCGGTCGCGGCCGGATGGCTGGACGGATTCTTCGAGCACGGTCTGCACCGCTGGGACTGGGCGGCCGGAGCGCTGGTGGCGCAGGAGGCGGGCGCGACGGTGCTGCTGCCGGGCGAAGCGGCGGATCTGGGGGAGGACGCGACGTTCGCGGCCTCGCCGGGGATCGCGACGGAACTGCGCGCGGCGCTGGTCGCGGGAGGTGCGGCGGAGGTGTGACCGCGGGCCGGCCCTGCTGACCTCGTTCGCGGGGTCAGCAGGTGACGGAGCGCGCCGAGGCCAGGAGCGTCTGGTCGATCACCGGCGCGCCCGGACTGGCGGACTGCTCGCTGCCGCCGCCGCCCTGGTGCGCCTGCGACCAGGCGGTGAGCTGCTTGAGGATCTTGACCGCCTCGGGCCGCGGCTGGACGTCGGTGAAGAGCTTGCCGGTGGCGAGGTCGACGGAGGCGTCCTTGCGGGTGTCGTGCACCAGTTCCGCGCAGGGCACCACCAGGCTGACCGTGCGGGCCGCGGCGGCGCCGTTGTCGCCGTACCGGATCTGGCCGCGGCAGCGCGCGTCGCCCTTCGGGTACGCCGGGTCGTTGGCGGGATCGCCGATCGCGGTGAAGCCGAGTTCGCGCAGCGCGTTGGTGGCGATGCTGCCCTGCCCGCGCGTGCTGCTGGCGTTGAGCACCTTCAGCGCGACCTTGTCCGGGGGCATCGGCGACCGGTCGTCCAGGCCGTTGTGCGGGACCGAGGTGTAGGTGATCCCCGGCGGCGCCTTGGGCTCCGGGCTGCAGCGCACCGCCTCGTCGATGTCGCCGCGGCCGACCACGGCGTTGACCCAGACGAACACCGCGCCGAGCGCGAGCACGCCGATCACGATCAACGCGGGCAGCGGACGGTGCTTGCGGTAAGGCCGCGCACCACGGTTCCCCGCCCCGTTCCCCGACGCCACCTGCCCCGTCCCTTCCCCTCGCAGAACCGGCCGCGGTCGCCCCGCCGCGCCTCGCGGTAACCGCCAGCGTACGCACCGGCGTGGTAGCCGGTGAGCCTAGGCGCTGTTCGCGACGCGCGGTGTCGCGGGTCACCTTCACCCGTTCCGCGTAATGCCCCTCCGCGGCGATCGCACCACGGACGGCTGCGCGCGAGCAAGCCGACTCGGCGGCGAGGTGATGTTTACGACGCCGGGGCAACCCGAACGGAGGACAGGCGTCTCACCTGCGCGTTCCCCCCTCCCGGGTGACGCTGGACCGGCAATGTCCGACTCGGTGCGAGACGCGTCCGGCGGTGAGCTACCCTTCCCGGGCTCCGGCCGCAGAACGAGGCCCGCCAGGCTGAGACCTGGGTCACTCGCGGGCCGGGCACAAACAGGGGCGCTGGAACGTTGACCAGCGGCACGACCGGTATCGGGCGCCTCCGGAACCGGTGCAGGACGACACGCTGAATCGCAGGGGTGAGGGACACCATGGCTACCGACTACGACGCTCCGCGCCGCAGCGAAGCCGACGAGCTGGCCGAAGACTCGTTGGAGGAGCTGAAGGCCCGGCGGAACGAGAACCAGTCCGGCGTCGTCGACGTCGACGAGGACGCGACCGCGGAGAACTTCGAACTTCCCGGCGCGGACCTTTCCGGGCTCTCCGGGGAAGACATGACCGTGAAGGTCGTGCCGAAGCAGGCGGACGAGTTCACCTGCTCGGTCTGCTTCCTGGTGCACCACCGGAGCAGGCTCGCCGAGGACAACGGCGGCAGGCTGATCTGCCGCGATTGCGCCTGACCTGGGGATTTTCACAGGGAGATCTAGGGGAGATTCACGGGGTCAGCGTTTTCGCGGTCTTGGGAAGACCGGGTAAGCACGGGGGTCGGCCGGTGGTCGGCCCCCTTACTCGTGTTCTGACTTCTCGTCGCCTGGCGGCGACATCGGCTTGTGGTTGCGTGGGGCACCCCGAAGCTTGATTGTGCTGACGGTTCGGGGGTGCTTGTCAAGGCGGGAAAGATGCCTTGACAAGCACCCCCGAACCGCAGATGAGCTTCGTATCGGGGTGCGGGGGAGGTGTGGGTGCCTCGCTCGTTGGGTGCACTGGCTGCGGTTTTAGGGTCGTGAGGGGAACCCTGAGGGAATCAGAGTCTGTGAGGGTTCCCCTCACGGCCGGCGCGTGGGGTCAGGCGTTGTTGCGGAGCAGTTCCATTACTCGCTTCGGCTTGCGGGTGCTGAAGAGCCAGTACGGGGTCGGGTCGGCCGGGTCGGTCAGGGTGATGCGGACTGCGGGGCCCACCCAGCCTCGGTGCAGGACGAAGGCGGCTGGGTCGCCGTCGCGGCCCAGGGCGTGGCGTTTGGCGTCCTTTTCCACGACGGTGATCTCGCCGACGTAGCGGAGCGGCAGGTGGGCGTCGCCGACCCAGAGTTCGGGGTCGTCTCCGCTGGTGATCTTGATTTTCGCCCTGCCCAGCGACAGCAGGAGGGCGGCCATGACCGGCACGGCGATCGCGAGCGGGATCCACATCGGGATGGACGGGTAGCCCAGGTGGACCTCGACGCCCAGCAGGATCGCGCCTGCCATCGGCAGGGGCCAGCCCCACCACGGCAGGTAGAGCCGTTCGGAGTGTGCGACGACGCCCGTCGCGGCGGTGTTCACGCGGTCAGCCACAGGACAAGGGTAGTCTCGCCGCCCGTGTCCAGCGTTCAGGTCCTCCTCCAGCGGCTCGACCCCGAAGTCCCGCCGCCCGCCTATGCCCGGCCCGGCGACGCCGGGGCCGATCTCGTCACCACCTCGGATATCGTGCTCGGACCCGGAGAGCGCGGGGTCGTCGGCACCGGGGTCGCGATCGCGCTGCCCGCCGGGTACGCCGGGTTCGTGCATCCTCGCTCGGGGCTCGCGGCGCGCGTCGGATTGTCCGTGGTGAACACTCCCGGCACGATCGACTCGGGCTACCGCGGCGAGATCAAAGTCTGCCTCGTCAATCATGACCCGCGCGAGAAGATCGTGCTGGCGCGCGGCGACCGGATCGCGCAGCTGGTGGTCCAGCGGGTCGAGCACGCGGAGTTCGTCGAGGTCGCCGAACTCGAGACGACCGAACGCGGCGCGGGAGGTTACGGCTCGACCGGCGGGCACGCCACACTGGCACCCGGCGCCGGAGACACCGGCGCGGGCACCGGGGAAGGAACGGAACGATAGTGGGGATTTTCGGACGCAAGCGCCGGTCCGGCGACGACGAGACCGGAGGCGTCGCTTCCCAGCGCGGCGAGAACGCCGAAGCTGACGGCGCCGACGACGCGCTCGAACCCGAGGACCAGCTGTCGGAGACGACCGACGGCCCGTTCGACGCCGCCGAAGCCGAAGAAGACGGCATCCCGCGCATCGACCTGGGCTCGGTGCGCGTGCCGGTGCCCGACGGTTCGCAGGTGCAGGTCGAAATGGACCCGGAGGAAGGCGGCGTGCGCGCGGTGCACGTCGTGACCGAGGTCGGGCAGATCACCGTCAGCGCCTACGCGGCCCCGAAATCCGGCGGCCTGTGGCGCGAGGTGAGCAACGAACTGGCCGACCAGCTCCGCGCGGACGGCGCGAAGGTCAACGTCGGCCGGGGCGAATGGGGCATGGAACTGTCCGCGATCGTCGGCGACGTGGCCCTGCGCTTCGTCGGAGTCGACGGCCCGCGCTGGATGCTGCGCGGCGTGATCGCGGGTCCGCAGTCCACCGCCTCGCAAGCCCCCGAGGTGCTGCGGGCGATCGTGCGCCGCACTGTCGTGGACCGAGGCAACTCCCCGATGCCGGTGCGCACCCCGCTCCCGATCACCCTGCCGGACGCGGTCGCCCAGCACATCGCCGAACAACAGGGCTGACCGCTTTCGCTCTCCAGAAGGCCCTCGCGGACACCGTTCCGTGAGGGCCTTTTCGGCGCATCCTCACAACGCCCGCAAAAACGCCAAAACAGTCGCCCGCCCCAAAGCCTCGCGATCCCGCCCCATCGCGGCGAGCGACGTCTCCCCGTACCGCCCTCGCGGCAACGCGCGAGCCCATTCCCGGGCAACCGAAGCTGGATGAACCGGATCATCCGCGCATCCGCCCACCCCGGCCGGAACGTCCACGCCCCGCAAGTCCGCCAAAGCTGGCGCGGCTCTCCCCGCCGCCGCCCGCAGCCCGGCCTCCAGGCCCGCCCCGTGCCGCCGCCAAGCCCGGTCCAGCTCCTCCGCGAGCCACTCCGGGCTCCCCGCCGCGGCCTGTGCCAGCGCCCCGTCCACCCCCTTGGCGGCCACCAGATCCGCTGTGACCGTCGCGGCCAGCGCCGCGGGTGCTTGCCCGGATTCCCCGTTCCAAGCCGGGAGCGCCGCGAGCAGCCCCCCGCAACGCCCCGGATTCGCCGCCGCCCATTCCGCCGCGAGATGCGCCCCGAACGAGATCCCGCCCACCAGGACCGTCCCGTGCCGGTCAGCGAGACGGTCCAGTTCGGCCAAAAACGCTTCCGCGAGACCCGCCCCGGGCGCCGGCGCGGGCGTGATCATCGGCACGCCGAGCGCGGCGAGCGGGCCGCCGAACACCGAGCGCACGAAGATGTCGTCCGAGCCGGTGCCGGGAAGCAGGACGGCGGCCGGGAGACGGATTGCGGACGTCACGTTGCGATCTTGCCGCAAACCCGTTTCCCTGGCTGAGACCGCAGCTACGCTGGAATACGCACGGGCCGAACGAAGTCGGGGGCCCCGGAGCACAGGAGCACACCATGTCCGCCAAGGACGGCGGCTACTTCAGCCGGTTGGTTCGCAAGCTGACCAGCGACGTCGAGGACCTCGACGCCGACGAGATGTCCGAGAGGTCGGGTGCCGAAGGCGCGCAGCGCGCCTGTGACTGCCGGTCCGGCGAAGAGGTGACGGTGCTCGGCAGGCTCCGCAGCGTCGAGCTGTCGCCGACCGACGGGCCCGCCTCGCTGCAGGCGGAGCTGTTCGACGGCACGCAGGGCGTGACGCTAATCTGGCTGGGCAGGCGCCGGATTCCCGGCATCGAGCCCGGCCGTACCGTCAAGGTTCGCGGCCGGATGGCCGAACGGGACGGGCAGAAGGTGCTCTACAACCCGTATTACGAACTCCAGAGCCCGGTAGGGTGATCAACACTCGTGACTGAACCCGCTGCTCCCCGCGACGACAAGGACGCGCCCGGAAACGGGGACGAGCCCGAGCGGCAGCCGACGCTGATGGAGCAGATGGGCGGGGTTTCCGGCCTGTTCTACTCCTCGGTGCCGGTCATCGTGTTCGTCCTGCTGAACGCGTTCTTCGGGCTCACCGTGGCGATCTGGGGCTCGATCGGCAGCGCGGTGGCGATCACCGTCCTGCGCGTCGTGCGCAAGGAGCCGCTGCAGCCGGCGATCTCGGGATTCTTCGGCGTCGCGATCGCGGCGTTCATCGCGTTCCGCACCGGGTCCGCGAAGGGGTTCTTCCTCTTCGGCATCTGGGCGAGCCTCGCGTACTGCGCCGTGTTCGTGATCTCGGTGGTGGTGCGCTGGCCGCTGGCGGGCGTCGTGTGGAACGCGCTCAACGGCAACGGCACCGCCTGGCGCAAGGACAAGCCGTCCCGCTACGGCTACGACGTCGCGACGCTCGCGATGGCCGTCATCTTCGCCGCCCGGTTCGTGGTGCAGCGCTGGCTGTACGACGGCGACCAGACCGGCTGGCTCGCGTTCGCCAAGATCGCGATGGGCTACCCGCTGTACGCGATCGGGCTGCTGGTGGTCGTCTGGGCGGTCCGCCGGTCCGACAAGCGGCTGAAGGCGCTCGCCGAGGAAGAACCGGAGCCGGAGACCGACGCGCAGGTCGAGGCGCGGCTGCGGCAGAAGTACGCGCAGGCGCCGACTCCGGAGACCTGATCCGACTTACGAAAAAAGGGCGGACCCGTCGCGGGCCCGCCCTCTTTCACGTCTCAGTAGCCCAGCGCCGTCCGGATCTCCGGCTCGACGTCCGAGGTCGCGACGAACAGCAGCTCGTCGCCCGCCTCGAGCGGGTCCTCCGGCTGCGGCACGATCACCCGGTCGCCGCGCAGGATGGTCACCAGCGCCGCGTCGCGCGGCAGCGCCAGTTCGCTCACCGGCTTGCCCGCGAGCGGCGTCTCCTCCGGCAGGGTGAGTTCCACCAGGTTCGCCTGCCCCTGCCGGAACGTCATGAGCCGCACCAGATCGCCGACGCTCACCGCCTCCTCGACCATCGCGGCGAGCATCCGCGGGGTCGACACGGCCACGTCGACGCCCCACGCGTCGGTGAACAGCCATTCGTTGGCCGGATTGTTCACCCGCGCCACCACGCGCCGCACGGCGAACTCCGTCTTCGCCAGCAGCGACACCACGAGGTTCGCCTTGTCGTCGCCGCTCGCCGCGATCACGACGTCGCAGCGTTCGATGCCGGACTCCTCGAGGATCGACACCTCGCACGCGTCGCCGAGCACCCAGTCGGCCTGCGGAACGGATTCCGGCTCGAATTGGTCGGCGTCCCGCTCGATCAGCATCACCTGGTGGTTGCCGTCGATGAGCTCGGCGGCGATGGACTGCCCGACGGCGCCCGCGCCCGCGATCGCGACCCGCATCAGTTCTCCTCCTCGGGGGCGCGAGCGGCCAGGCTCGTCACGTCTCCGACGGTGCCCGAACGCGCCGCCACCCACACGTCGTCGTCGGCTTGCACGACGGTTTTCGCGTCCGGCAGCACCGGGGTGCCGAACCGCATCATGAACGCGACCCGCGCGCCGGTGGTCTCCTGCAGCTCGTGCACGCTGCGGCCGACCCAGCCCTCGTGCAGCGGCAGTTGCAGCAGCGCGACGTTGCCGGACGGATCGCGCCAGGCGGAGGCGACGCCGTCGGGCAGCAGGGTGCGCAGGAACCGGTCGGTCGTCCACGGCACGGTCGCGACGGTCGGGATGCCCAGCCGTTCGTAGACCGCGGCGCGCTTGTGGTCGTAGATGCGCGCGACCACGTGCTCGACGCCGAAGTTCTCGCGCGCGACCCGCGCGGAGATGATGTTGGAATTGTCGCCGCTCGAAACGGCCGCGAAAGCGCCCGCGCGCTCGATCCCGGCCTCGACGAGCACCCGGCGGTCGAAACCCGCCCCGACGACCTGCTGGCCGTGGAAGTCGCTGCCCAGCCTGCGGAACGCCTGCTGGTTCTTGTCGATGACGGCCACGTCGTGGCCGAGCCGCTCCAGCGCCGCGGCCAGAGACGCGCCGACGCGGCCGCATCCCATGATCACCACGTGCACGCTTAGCCTCCTCGCAGGGTGCGGATGACCCGTCGGTGGGTACCCTCGGACACCAGCGCCGAACCTACCTTGCGGCGACCCGGTTACGTCCACCGTCCTCCCCTCCACCGCCCTCAGCGGGGGAGCTTCGCTCCGCTGTACATTCTGCAGGTGTCGAAGTTCCCGACAGTGCTGAAGCGACTGGTCCTAGGGCGCCCGTTCCGCAGCGACCGTCTCGCCCACACGTTGTTGCCCAAGCGCATCGCGCTGCCCATTTTCGCGTCCGACGCGCTGTCCAGCGTGGCCTACGCGCCGGAGGAGATCTTCCTGACGCTGAGCGTCGCGGGCCTGTCCGCGTACGCCTTCGCGCCGTGGATCGGGGTCGCGGTCGCGCTGGTCATGCTCGTCGTCGTGGCGTCGTACCGGCAGAACGTCCACGCGTACCCGAGCGGCGGCGGCGACTACGAGGTCGCGACGACCAACCTCGGCGGGAAGTTCGGCCTGACGGTGGCGAGCGCGCTGCTGGTCGACTACGTGCTGACCGTCGCGGTGTCCACTTCGTCCGGCGTCGCGAACATCGGCTCGGCGATTCCGTGGGTGGCCAACCACAAAGTGCTCGCCTCGGTCGTGATCGTGGCCGTGCTGACCGCGCTGAATCTGCGCGGAGTGCGCGAATCCGGCAAAGCGTTCGCCATTCCGACTTACGGGTTCATCGCCGGCATCCTGCTGATGGTCGTCTGGGGGCTCTTCCAGACCGTCACCGGCACCGAGATGCGCGCCGAGAGCGCGGGTTTCACGCTGCACGAGGAAGGCAACTGGGCGGGCATCGCCTTCGTCTTCCTGATCCTGCGGTCGTTCTCCTCCGGCGCGGCGGCGCTGACCGGGGTCGAGGCGATCAGCAACGGCGTGCCCGCGTTCCGCAAGCCGAAGTCGAAGAACGCGGCCACCACGCTGCTGCTGATGGGCGTGCTCGCGGTGACGATGCTCGTCGGCATCATCACGCTCGCGATCGTCACGAAGGTGAACTTCGCCGAGGACCCGGCGCGGCAGCTGGCCGGCGCGCCCCCCGGCTACGAGCAGAAGACGATCGTCGCGCAGATCGCGCACGCGGTGTTCGCCGACTTCCCGCCCGCGTTCTACTACATCTCGTTCTCCACCGGCATCATCCTGCTGCTGGCCGCGAACACCGCGTTCAACGGCTTCCCGGTGCTCGGCTCGATCCTCGCCCAGGACCGCTACCTGCCGCGGCAGCTGCACACCCGCGGCGACCGGCTGGCGTTCTCCAACGGCATCCTGTTCCTCTCGATTTTCGCGCTCGTGCTGATCATCGCGTTCGACGCCGAGGTCACCCGGCTGATCCAGCTGTACATCGTGGGCGTGTTCGTGTCGTTCACGGTCAGCCAGGCGGGCATGATCCGGCACTGGAACCGGTTGCTGGCCAAGGAAACCGACGCGGCGGCGCGGCGGCGGATGCGCCGTTCGCAGACGGTGAACGCGATCGGCCTCACCATGACCGGCACCGTGCTGGTGATCGTGCTGATCACCAAGTTCCTGCTCGGCGCATGGATCGCGATCGCCGCGATGGTGGCGATTTTCGCGTTGATGACCGCGATCCGGAAGCACTACGACCGGGTGTCCGAGGAACTCAAGGACATGGGCGACGCGCCGACCGTGCTGCCCTCGCGCAACCACGCGATCGTCCTGGTGTCCAAACTGCACCGGCCGACACTGCGCGCGCTGGCGTACGCGAAGGCGATGCGCCCGGACGTGCTCGAGGCAGTGACGGTCAATGTGGACGACGCCGACACCCGCGCGCTCACCCACGAGTGGGAAGCGCACAAGTTCAAGGTACCGTTGAAGGTCGTCGAATCCCCGTACCGGGAAATCACGAAGCCGGTGCTGGATTACGTGAAGCGGGTCCGCGGCGCCAACCCGCGCGACGTCGTGACGGTGTTCATTCCGGAGTACGTCGTGGGGCACTGGTGGGAGCAGGTGCTGCACAACCAGAGTGCGTTGCGGCTCAAGGGAAGGCTGCTGTTCCAGCCCGGCGTGGTCGTGGCGAGCGTGCCGTGGCAGCTGGAGTCGTCGCAGAAGGCGGTGGCGCGGCTGCGCAAGGCCCGTCCGTCCGCCGGTGACGTCCGGCGCGGCTTCACGCCGACGACGCCGCGTCCCCCGGACGCCCCGAAGCCAGCCCCTGCGACAAAGGAATCATCAGAATGACCGAGAGCTGGCTAGGCCGGATCCTGGAACTGGAAGTCGGCCCAGTCGCGCACGGCGGGCACTGTGTGTCGCGTGTGGACGGACGAGTGCTGTTCGTGCGGCACGCGCTGCCCGGCGAACGCGTCCGGGCCGAAGTGACCGAGGACAAGGGCGGCTCGTTCTGCCGCGCCGACGCGATCGAGGTGCTGAGCGGGTCCGAGCACCGGGTGACGCCGCCGTGCCCGCTCGCCGCTCCCGGCGGGTGCGGAGGCTGCGACTGGCAGCACGCCGAACCGGCCTACCAGCGGGAACTGAAGGCCGCGGTGGTGGCCGAACAGCTGCAACGGCTCGCCGGGATCACCCGCGACGTGGTCGTGGAACCGCTCGAAGGCGGCCCGCTCGGCTGGCGCAACCGGGTCCGCCTCGTCGCCGGACGCGACGGCCAGGCCGGGTTGCGCGCGCACCACAGCCACCGCGTCGTCCCGATCGACGACTGCCCGATCGCGGTGCCGGGCTCGCTCGACACCGCGCTGAGCAAGCGCTGGCGGCCGGGCACCGAACTGGAAGTCACCAGCGACGCAGAGAACCACCTCCACCTGCGCGAACTCGCCACCGTGCGCGGGCGGACGCAAGGCAAGCAGCTGTCCGGCGGCATGGCGATCCAGCACGCGGCCGGCCGCGACTGGCGGCTCGACGCGCACGGCTTCTGGCAGGTCCACCCGCAGGCGGCGGACACACTCGCGGAACTCGTGCGGGAGTGGGCGGCCGCGCCACGCGGCGGGGTCGCCTGGGACCTGTACGCCGGGGTCGGCCTGTTCGCCTCGGTGCTAGCCGACCAGGTCGGCCCGGACGGCCAGGTGCTGGCCATCGAATCCGGTCGGCGCGCGGTCTCCGACGGCGAGCGCAACCTCGCCGACCTGCCGCAGGTGAGCTGGCGTTCCGGACGCGTGGAACACCTCATCGGAGACGCCCCGACGCCGGTCGACGTCGTGGTCCTAGACCCGCCGCGCAAGGGCGCCGGCCGAGCGGTCGTCAACGCGATCGCCGAGGGCGAACCGGACCGGATCGTCTACGTGGCCTGCGACCCGGCGGCTCTCGCGCGGGATGTGCAGTTCTTCTCGGAGCACGGGTATTCGCTGACGGATCTGCGGGCTTTCGACGCTTTCCCGATGACGCATCACGTGGAGTGCGTGGCGCTGCTGCAGTGACTTTTGTTGCGGCCGTTGGACATTTCCCGCCACGGCGAGTCCCGTCGCGGCGGCCGGTCCGCGCCGGGCAGCGTGATTACGAGGTCGCGCAGGCCAGCGGCTCGCCTCGGCGTCGGCGGAGGGTCAGGATCGCCAGCGCGAACGCTCCGATGCAGGCCAGCCGGAGGCTGAGGTCGAGGTCGGGTTCTGCGGTGCCCGGCGGCAGATAGTGCGCGGTTGATAGAGCAAGCCCGACACCGCCGACCGCGGCGATCGTCCCGGCCTACGCGAGCGCCTGATTTCCTGCCATGCAAGGAAGTTCACGTTGCTGGGCCGTGGTTTTCACCCAGCCTGGTCTCCCCTCGCGAGGCCAGATGCGGACCTGGCCTGACTCGGCGTTCGGCAGCTTTCTGCCTTCGATTTCGCTGCAGTGCAACGGAATCCGCGGTTCGTGCGGCACCGGGCGAAGGTGACTGTTGGTAACGATTCGGTTACTCGAGAACCTCAGCGCTCTCGCTGGCGACTGACCTGATGTGCATCGGAAAAGGTGCGCTCCGGCAGCCGCCGGAAGACGAGGCGAGGAGTGGACATGATTCTGCGCGCGATGCTGGCAGCGGCACGTGCTCTGGTGACTGGCCGTCGGACCAGTCCGGCAAACCGGGGCGAGCGGGTGGTGGGGCCTAATCGGACACCACCACCCGCCGAGAGGTCAGCCCCGGTCTTCCTTCAGCATGTCCGCGCACTTCTCGCCGATCGCCATCGTCGTGATGCACGGGTTCACCGTCACGAGGAACGGCATCACCGAGGCGTCGGCCACCCGCAGGCCCTCGACGCCGCGGACCCGCAGCCGCTCGTCCAGCACCGCCTCGGGGTCGCCGTCCGCGCCCATCCGGGCCGTGCACGCCGGGTGGTACACGGTGTTGTGCGTTTTGCGCAGGTAGTCGGCGATCTCGTCGTCGGTCGTGCAGTCGCGGCCCGGCGCGAGTTCCACGCCCGCCCATTCGTCGAGGGCGGGCTGGGCGGCGATTTCGCGGGCGAGCTTCACGCCGTAGGTCATCACGCGCATGTCGTACTCGTCGGTGAAGTACCGCGGGTCGACGCGGGGCTTGTCGCGGAAGTCGCGCGTGCGCAGCCGCACGGTGCCCCGCGATCGGCTGCGCGTCACGTTCGGCGTGAGGCAGAAGCCGTTCTCCGTCGTCGGGTAGCCGTGCCGGACGGTGTTCATGTCGAAGGGCACCGAACCATAGTGGAACATCAGGTCCGGGCGGTCCAGGCCCTCCTCGGTCATGGTGAAGATGCCGATTTCCCACCACTGCGTGGATTCGGTGACCATCGGCTGCAGGGCGTCCCACATCACCAGGCCCTCGGGGTGGTCCTCGAGGTTCGAGCCGACGCCCGGCGAGTCCACGAGCACCTCCACGCCGACCTCGCGCAGGTGCTCGGCGGGCCCGATGCCCGACAGCATCAGCAGTTTCGGCGTGTCGATCGCGCCGGAGCTGACCACGACCTCGCGGCGCGCGGTGATCGTGCTGTGGTGGATGAGGTCCGCGTCCAGCACCTCGACGCCGGTGCAGCGGCGGCCGTCGAACAGCAGCCGTTTCGCGCGGGCGCCGGTGCGGATTTCCAGGTTCGGCCGCTTGCCCATGATCGGGTGCAGATAAGACACCGACGCCGAAGACCGGGTGCCGTCCTCGCGGGCGTTGATCTGGAACCAGTTCGCGCCGTGGGTGACGGTTTTGCCGGAGTTGAACTCCGTCGTCGGGATGCCCGCCTGGGCGCACGCCGACAGCAGGGCCGCGCCCGCCGGGTCGTTCGGCGGGACCGACCGGATGGTGACCGGGCCGGAGCGGCCGTGGTGGTCGCCGGGGCCGTCGTTGGTCTCGAGCCGCTGGTACAGCGGGAAAACATCCGCGGCGGACCAGCCGGGCAAGCCCATCGAGGACCACTCGTCGAGGTCCTCGGCCGGGGCCCAGAAGGCGATGCACGAGTTGTGCGACGAGCAGCCGCCGAGCACCTTCGCGCGGGCCTGGCGCAGGTAGGAGTTGCCCGCCTCCTGCGGTTCCACCAGGTAGTCCCAGTCGTACCCGGATTCCAGCAGACCCATCCAGCGGGTCAGCTCCAGCACCTCCGGCACGTCCGTGTCGGACGGTCCGGCCTCGAGGAGGCAGACGGTCACGTCCGGATCCTCGGACAGCCGGGCGGCCACCACCGATCCGGCCGTTCCGCCGCCGACCACCACGTAGTCGAACTCGCTTGCGCTCACCGGGAAACCTCCTCATCGGGCGCCGGGGCGGCGGCGTGGTCCGCCAGCACCCCGACCTTGTGCCGTTGCACGAACCAGTAGTAGGCGAAGCCGCCGGCCGCGAAGACGCCGACGAACAACACCGAAATCCACTTCAGATACCAGTGGAAGGGCGGGGAAGCGTTGTAGATCTCGTTGCGGGGCCAGGCCAGGTTGACCGTCATCGCGCCGCCCCACAGCACCGCGAGCACGTTCACCGGGAGACCCCAGCGGCCGAGGGAGAACCGGCCCGCCGGGGCGCCCTCGCGCGGCCACCGCCCGCGCAGCCTGCGGATCAGCATCGGCACAGTCACGAGGAGGTAGGACAGGTAGATCAGGATGATCGCGAGGCTGGTCACGGCCGAGAAGATCTGCGTGGAGTTGATGTTCAGCACCAGCAGGGCGACCGCGAGCACGCCGATCACGATCGCGGGCAGCACCGGCGTGCCGGTCTTCTTGTTGACCCGCGCCAGTTTCCGGCCGCCGGGCAGAGCGTTGTCCCGTGCCATCGCGAACGCGATCCGGATCGCCGCGGTGTGCACCGCCAGCACGCACACGGTGATCGCGATGAACACGACGAACAGGAACACGCGTCCGATCGCCGGGCCGAGCGCGTCGGTGAGCACGTACTGCAGGCCGACCGTGCCGAGTTCCGGTGCGTTGATGTTGCCGACCGCCATGAGCGCGAACAGGATGATCAGCCCGCCCAGCACGAAGGAGGCGACCAGCGCGCGCAGGATCGCCTTCGGCGCGTTGCGGTGCGGGTTCAGCGATTCCTCGCCGAGCGAGGCGGCGGTGTCGAAGCCGTACATCACATACGAGGAGGCGATGCCTGCGATCAGGAACGCGCCGAGGTAGCCCGACGAATGCCCGGCCTCGGTGCCGTTCGTCTGGGTCACCACCGACGGGCCGCGGACGAAATGGAAGGCGAGGAACACCACCAGCAGCACCGCGAACAGCAGCTCGACGAACACGCCCGCGCTGTTGATCCGGGCCATCAGCTTCACGCCGAACGCGTTCACCAGCGTGGTGAACACGATCAGCACGGTGGCCAGCAGCACGCCGTTGGCCGCGTCGCTGGTGCCCGTGCCGTCGCCGATGAACTGGAAGAACGACGTGATCTGCGGCAGCGTCCGCTGGTAGGCGAGCGCGGTCGCGGAGATCGAGACGATCGAGGCCAGCAGCATCATCCAGCCGGCCATCCACGCGATGTGCGGGTTGCTGAGCTTCTTCGCCCAGTTGTAGACCGACCCGGCGACCGGGTACTGCGCGGCCAGTTCGGCGAAGCAGAGAGCCACCATCAGCTGCCCGACGAACACCGCGGGCCAGGACCACCAGTAGGCCGGTCCGCCCTCGGACAGGCCGAGGTAGGACAGCTGGAACACCCCGGTCAGCACCGAGATGTAGCTGATGCCGGCAGCGAAGGTGTGGAAACTGCCGAGCGTTCTCTTGAGCTGGTTGGTGTAGCCGAATTCGCCGAGTTCGCGGTCGCCGGTGTCGCTCAAGGGCACGGTCCTTTCGGTGGGGGAGGGGGGATCAGCCGGAGAACCAGTGCTGGGGGCCGGGCTTCAGGTTCTGGTGGATGTGCTTGACCTCGGTGTATTCGGCCAGGCCGGTCGGGCCGAGCTCGCGGCCGAAGCCGGACTGCTTGTAGCCGCCCCATTCGGCCTGCGGCAGGTACGGGTGGTAGTCGTTGATCCACACCGTGCCGTGCCGGAGCCGGTTCGCGACGCGCTGGGCGCGGGCCGCGTCCTGGGTGAACACGCCGCCGGCCAGGCCGTAGTGGGTGTCGTTGGCGATGCGGACCGCGTCGTCCTCGTCGGTGAACGTCTCCACGGTCAGCACCGGGCCGAAGGACTCCTCGACCACCGCGGTGCTGCCCTGCTGGACGTTGTCGAGGATCGTCGGCAGGTAGTAGAAGCCGTCCTGCAGCGCCGGGTCGTCCGGACGCTTGCCGCCGGTGCGCAGGACAGCGCCCTCCTCGATGGCGGTGGCGACGTAGCGCTCCACCTTCTCGCGGTGCGCGGCGGAGATGAGCGGCCCGGTCTCGGCGTTCTCGTCGAACGGCCCGCCGAGGCGGATCCGCTCCGCGCGGCGCACCAGCTCGTCGACGAATTTGTCGTGCCATTCCTGCTGGATGATCAGCCGCGCACCGGCCGAGCAGACTTGCCCGGAGTGCAAGAACACCGCGGTCAACGCGTAGTCGACAGCGGTCTCGAAGTCCGCGTCGGCGAACACGACGTTCGGGTTCTTGCCGCCGAGCTCGAGCGCGACCTTCTTCACCGTCGCCGCCGCGTTCGCCGCGATCACCCGTCCGGTGGCCAGGCCGCCGGTGAACGACACGAGGTCGACGTCCGGGTGCTCCGACAGCGGCGCACCGGCCGACGGACCCGCGCCGAGCACGAGGTTCGCGACCCCGCCGGGCAGCCCCGCCTCGGCGAGCAGCCGCATGAACAGGATCGAGGTGTGCGGCGTCAGCTCGCTCGGCTTGAGCACGAACGTGTTGCCCGCGGCCAGGGCCGGGGCGATCTTCCACACCGTCTGCAGCAGCGGGTAGTTCCACGGGGTGATGAGGCCGCAGACGCCGACCGGTTCGTGCACGATCCGGCTGAACGAGTCCGCGCTGCCGGTGTCCACGACCCGGCCCGCGTCGTTGCCCGCGAGCTTGCCGAAATAGCGCAGGCAAGCCGCGATGTCGCTCATGTCGTAGCGGCTCTCCACCAGGCGTTTGCCGGTGTCGAGCGATTCGGCGCGGGCGAATTCCTCGGCGTCGCGGTCGAGCAGGTCGGCCGCGCGCAGCAGCAGGTTGCCGCGCTCGCCTGCCGGGGTCGACGGCCAGGGTCCGGTGTCGAACGCCCGGCGAGCCGCGGCGATGGCGGCCTCCGTGTCCTCCGCGGTCGCTTCGGCGACCTCGGCGACCAGGCTGCCGTCCGCGGGGCACCGGATCTCGCGCCGCCCTCCCGCACGCGCGTCCACCCATTCGCCGCCGATGTACAAGTCCGCCATGGGGTCCTCTCGAGCTCGGGGGTCCGTCCGGGATTATCACGGCCACGCGGGGTGACCGCGACTTGACTGACCGGCCTCGTGATCTTCCCCGCTCGTGGAGTTGCGTTTCCGCCGGAGCTGTGATCCGGGACGCGGGCGGCCGGACCGAGGTGGCGGCCGTCCGTAGACTGGCCGGAACCGGCGGAGGAAGAGACGGACGGGGTGGAGCGGTGACCATGCTGGACTCGGTGCACGGACCGGCGGACCTGAAGCGCATGAGCGTCGAGGACCTCGGGGAGCTGGCGGCCGAGATCAGGGACTTCCTCGTGGACAAGGTCCGCCGCAGCGGCGGGCACCTCGGTCCCAACCTGGGCGTCGTCGAGCTGACGCTGGCGCTGCACCGCGTGTTCGACTCGCCGCGCGACGCGATCGTGTGGGACGTCGGGCACCAGGCGTACGTGCACAAAATCGTCACCGGGCGGCACGGCGACTTCGACAAGCTGCGCCAGCAGGGCGGACCCACCGGGTACCCGTGCCGCGGCGAAAGCGAGCACGACCTGGTGGAGAACAGCCACGCGTCCGCCGCGCTGTCCTATGTGGACGGCATGGCGAAGGCGTTCGAGCTGTCCGGCGGCCCGCGCAGGCACGCGATCGCGGTGGTCGGCGACGGCGCGCTCACCGGCGGCATGTGCTGGGAAGCGCTCAACAACATCGCCGGGCGCAAGGACCGCCCGGTCGTGATCGTGGTCAACGACAACGGCCGGTCGTACTCGCCGACCATCGGCGGGATGGCCGACCACCTGGCGTCGCTGCGGCTGCAGCCGGGCTACGAGCGGCTGCTGGACGGCGGTCGCGAACTGCTGCGCAGCACCCCGGTGGTGGGCAAGCCGATCTACGCGGCGTTGCACGCGGCTAAGGCGGGCATTAAGGATGCGTTGAGCCCGCAGGTGATGTTCTCCGACCTCGGCCTGAAGTACCTCGGCCCGGTCGACGGCCACGACCTGGTCGCGCTGGAGAAGGCGTTCCAGAGCGCCCGGGCGTTCGGCGGTTCGGTGATCGTGCACGTGGTCACCGAGAAGGGCCACGGCTACGCGCCCGCGGTGAACCACCAGGCCGACCAGATGCACCAGACCGACCCGATCGACCCGGAGACCGGCCTGCCGCCGGTGAAGGGCCCGAGCTGGACCGGCGTGTTCGGCGACGAGCTGGCGAAGATCGGCGAGGAGCGCGAGGACGTCGTGGCGATCACCGCCGCGATGCTGCGCTCGACCGGGCTGGAGAAGTTCTCCGAGCGCTTCCCGGACCGCTGGTTCGACGTCGGCATCGCCGAACAGCACGCGGTGACGTCCGCGGCGGGCCTCGCGATGGGCGGCTGCCACCCGGTCGTCGCGCTGTACTCGACGTTCCTGAACCGGGCGTTCGACCAGGTCCTGATGGACGTCGCGCTGCACCGCCAGCCGGTGACGTTCGTGCTGGACCGCGCGGGCATCACCGGACCGGACGGCCCGAGCCACCACGGCATGTGGGACCTGTCGCTGCTGGGCATGGTGCCGGGAATGCGGGTGGCCGCGCCGCGCGACCCGGGAACGCTGCGCGAGGAACTGCGCGAAGCGGTCGCGGTACAAGACGGCCCGACCGCGCTGCGGTTTTCGAAGGGCAGCGTCGGCGCGGACGTGCCCGCGGTGGAACGCATCGGCACGGTCGACCTGCTGCGCCGCCCCTCGGGTTCGACGGACGTCCTGCTGGTCGCGGTGGGTCCGTTCGCGCAGCTGGCCCTGTCGGCCGCGGACCGGTTGGCGGACCAGGGCATCGGCGTGACGGTCGCCGACCCGCGCTGGGTGGTCCCGGTGCCCGCGGAGCTGGTCGCGCTGGCTGAGCAGCACAAACTCGTGGTGACAGTCGAGGACAGCGGCCGCCACGGCGGCTTCGGCTCGGCCCTGGCGGCGGTGCTGCGCGACGCCGAGTGCGACGTCCCGCTGCGCGACCTCGCGGTGCCGCAGGCGTTCCACGACCACGGAACCCGCGCGGAGGTGCTGGACCGGATCGGCCTGACCGCCCAGGACGTGGCGCGGCGGATCACGGAGTGGGCGTCGGGTCGGCTGGGTGCCGATGTGGAGGAGACCGCGGGAGAGAAGCCGCGCGCCTGAGCGGAGTGGGCTCCGGGGCGGCTGGCTGCTGGCTTGGCGGGAGCGCGGAGGTAGGGCGCGCTTGAGCAAAGTGGGCTTCGGGTCGGCACTGGCTCGGAGGGACCGCGGGAGACAAGCGCGCCTGAACGGAGTGGGGCCGGAGTCGGCACTCGGTGCCGACTTGCCGGGAGCGGCGGGGAGAAGCTGCGCGTCTGAGCAGAGTGGGCTCCGGGGTCGGCTGGCGGCTGACACGGCAGAAACGCGAAGGACCAGCCGCGAGCCCGAGCGCAGTGGGGCAGGAGCGAAAGCCTCGCGCTTGAACGGCGGGTCCCCGGCGCAGGAACCCGCCGCGCTCATTACTCAGCAGCAGCGACCGGGACTTCGGCAGCGAAGGTCTGGTCAATGTCCGGGATCCAGTAGCAAATCTCGAGCGTCTTGATCCGCGACATGTGCCAGACCTTCCGGCTGCTGCCCAGCGCCCCGGCCGCCCCGAGCAGCGAAAGCGCGGCGGCTCCGGCGGCGATCACCCGGTGCGGCCCCGTCGCGGTTTGGACGAGCGCGACCACCGCGGCCAGCGCGAACGCGAAGGCGATGTTGCGCAGCATTACCGACTGCGCGCGCATTCGGACGATTTCTCCCGCCGCGTCCTTGTCGTGCAGTTCAGCCGCGGCGACGAGCAGCGCCGGGTTGGACTGGACGTAAGCGCGGTCGCGTGCCTGCGGAACCTGGGCGACGAACTCCTGCTGCGCGGCCTCCGCGTCCCGGCGGGGGCGGAGCCGCTCCAGTTGTGCGGCCAGGGGGTGGAAGAGGTGTCCGAGCAAGTAACTGGCTACGACTGCGCCGGCGACCAGCAGTGCGCCCGGTGCGGACGTCAGTGCGGCGACGTGCAGCACGCCCAGCCGGTCGAGTACGTAGACCAGCAGCGACAACTGGACCGCTCCGGGCACGGCGAAGCTGAACAAGTCGAAGATGCCGACTGCGAACGTCACGAATCGCCTCCAGGACCGGGGTTTCCGGGATCCTCCCACAACTGTCCCGCGCGGGTACCGTGTTTGGTCATCGCTGCGCGCGATAGCTGTGATCCGCGCTGGGCTCTTTCCGTTTTCCGCGTTCCCGGAAGACTCAGGGGAAGCAGGTTATGGGAAAGGTGGAGAGAATGTCGGAAATCAGCAGGCGTGGCGCGCTCGGGGCAGGTGCCGGAATCGCTGCGGCGACCGCGCTCGGGGCGAGCGGGACCGCGCGGGCGAGCACGGAGAAACCAGCGAAACCGACGTACGTTTTCCCGCTCGCCAAATCCGCGCCTGCCGTCCACGACGGCGGGACGTTGCGCGGGGCTCACGAGAAGAACTTCCCGGTATTGGCAGGTCAGCAGGGTTCGGTGTATCTGGTGCATCTCGACCCCGGCGGCGTGCGCGAGCCGCATTGGCATCCGTCCGCGTGGGAGTTGAACTACATCATTTCCGGCAGGGCGGACTGGAGCATTCTCGGGACGCACGAGGATGGCAGTTACCACAATGCGGTTTTCAGTGCGGCAGCCGGGGAACTCGTCTTCGCGCCGCAGGGATTCTTTCACTACTTCGCGAATTCCAGCAACACCGAGGGGCTGGATGTGCTCGTCATGTTCAACACCAGCACCGGCGAGCCGAACGACGACATCGGCATCGTCGGGACGCTGAACTCGCTGCCGCGCGAGATCCTCGCCGCCTCGTTCGGGGTTCCGGTGTCCGCGTTCGCCGCGGTGCCGAAGGATCTCAAGCCGGTGGTGATCACCCGCCGCCGGTAGTGGCAGTGGACACACCTGGTGCACGGTCGCACACCGAGAGTGGTACTCCGGAGTAGTGATCGATCCGGTGCTGCTGCGCACTTTTCTCGCGGTTGCCGAGGCGGGCGGGTTCTCCGAAGCCGCCCGCAGGCTGGATCTCGGGCAGTCGACGGTGAGCCAGCACGTCCGCCGCCTCGAAACGGCGCTCAGTTGCGTGCTGTTCGAGCGCGACACGCACAGCGTGCGCCTCACCGGCGACGGCGAGACGATGACCGGCTTCGCCCGCGGCATCCTCGACCAGCAGGACCGCGCACTCCGCTATTTTTCCCGGCCGGGCCCGCGCGGGCGGGTCCGGTTCGGGGTGTGCGAGGACTTCCTGCTCGGCCACGCCGCGGACGTCCTCGGCCGGTTCCGCGGCGCGCATCCGGGGATCGATCTCGAACTGTCGGTCGAGCTGAGCGAGGTGCTGCATTCCCGGCTCGCCGACGGAGACCTCGATCTGGTGCTCGCCAAACGCGATTCCGGACAGGGCGTGCGACGCGACCCGCTCGTGTGGGTGGGCGCGTCCGGGCTGGAGTTGATCCCGGGAGAGCCGGTGCCGCTGGTCCTCTACCCGGAGCCGAGCGTCACCCGCGCCCGCGCGCTGACCGCGTTGCGCCGCAACGGTGTCCAGTGGCGGATCGGCTGCGTCAGCGAACGGCTGAACGGCCTGCGTGTCGCGCTCGAAGCCGGGCTCGGCGTGGGCCTGTTCGCGGAATCCGTGGTCCCGGACGGGCTGGTCCCGATCGCGGGCCTGCCCGATCCGGGATCGGTGACGTTCGTGCTGAGCCACCGGGGAACGGCGCGGGGTTCGGCGGCGGCGCTGGCGGAGGCGATCCTGTCCGCACAGTGGAGCCGCCCGCCGCTCACGCTTCGGCAACCACCGCTTCCGCAGCGATAGCCGTCGAGGGCCCGAAAACCTCCCGAGGCTCCGGAAACACCTTCACCAGCACCGGATACGCCACCGCTGCCGTGCACAGCGTCACCACCAGGCTGATGTCCACCCCGCCCGCGATGCCTGCCAGCGGTCCGGTGATCATCGGCGTGTTCGCGCACAGCAGGCCCAGCCCGGTGGCAGGGATCCAGGCCGCCATCGCGCGCCAGTTGACGCCTCGGTGGAACCAGTATCGTCCGCCGGTGCGGCCCTCGTTGAACACTTGCAGGTCGGCCGGGTCGTAGTAGCCGCGACGTTGCACGTAGCCGATCATCATGATCACCATCCACGGCGACGTGCACAGCACGATCAGCGTCGCGAAGGCGTTGATGCTGGACACCATGTCGAGCACGAAATTGCCGACGAAAATGAACAGCACACTGAGCGTCCCGATCAGCAGCGTCGCCCGCACGCGGGACAGGCGCGGGAAGATCGAGCTGAAGTCCAGTCCGGTGCCGTACAGCGCGGTGGTGCCGGTGGACAGCCCGCCGATCAGCGCGACCACGATCAGCGGGATCGCGTACCAGAGCGGGGAAATCGCGGTCAGGCCGGTGACGTAGTCGGCCGGGTCGGCGACCAGGGGCGCGGTCGCGATGCCGAAGCCGAACGGCAGCAGCGTCGCCAGCTGGGCGAGGAACGGCGCGGCCAGCAGCGAGCGGCGCGAGTGGGTGGCCGGGATGTAGCGCGACCAGTCGCCGAGGAACGCGCCGAACGAGATCGGGTTCGCCATCACGGTCAGCACGGCGAGGATCCACGTCGGCCAGAAGCCGCCGAGGGCGAAGTTGCCGCTGCCGGCGAACGACGGGTCGAACGAGCCGCCGTAGGCGAAGATCCCCACCAGCATGATGAGCGTGCCCAGCGTTACCGCGACACGGTTGACCAGGAGCATGAAGCGGTAGCCGTAAATGCACACGACGAGAACGGCGATCGCGATCACGCCGTAGGCGACAGCGCGCAGCACAGGACCACCGTCGATGCCGAAAAGCCGTTGTGCCGCACCGGCTACCGCGTCGCCGCTCACCCACACCGAGATCGCGAAGAAGGTGATCGCGGTGAGCAGCGACAGGAACGAGCCGACGCACCGGCCGACCACGCCGAAGTGCGCGCCGGACGAAACCGCGTTGTTGGTGCGGGTGACCGGGCCGAACAAAGCCATCGGAGACAGCACGAGCGCGCCGAGCACCACGCCCACGACGGTCGCCGCGAGCGCCGCCCAGAAGCTCAGCCCGTACGCGATCGGCAGCGTGCCGAGGATGATCGTGGCGAACGTGTTGGCCCCGCCGAACGCGAGCCGGAACAGGTCGCGCGGCCGGGACGTCTGCTCGGCGGGCGGGATCGGGGCGATGCCGTGCTGTTCGACCTCGGTGACTTTGTCGCTCATCACTCGAACCTCGTCATCACGTGCTTGACCCGGGTGTACTCGGCGAACGAGTACGCCGAAAGGTCCTTGCCGTGCCCGGAGTGGCCGAACCCGCCGTGCGGCATCTCGGCGGTCAGCGGGCCGTGCGTGTTCACCCACACGCAGCCGAAATCGAGGTCGCGCGACACCCGTGCGACGCGGGCGACGTCGTTCGTCCAGACCGAAGAAGCCAGCCCGTACGGGACCCCGTTGGCCAGCTCCAGCGCTTCCGTCTCGTCGGCGAACGGCTGGACGGTGATCACCGGCGCGAAGACTTCCTCTTGCACCAGTTCGTCGTCCTGGCGGAGGCCGGACACGACGGTCGGCGCGAGCTGGAAGCCCGGTCCGGGCGCGGTGCCGCCGGTTTCGACGCGGGCGTGCGACGGCAGCCGCTCCAGCAGACCGAGCACGCGGTCGAGCTGGGCGCGGCTGTTGAGCGGGCCGTAGTCGACGTCCGGACGGCGGGTGGCGGCCGTTTTCGCCAGCGCGGCAACGAATTCGTCGTGGACGCTCTCGTGCACCAGCACGCGGCTGCCCGCGGTGCAGTCCTGCCCGGCGTTGTAGAACGCGGCGTCGGCGATCCGCTCGGCGGTGTCGGCGAGGTCGGTGTCCGGGAAGACCAGCAGGGGAGCGTTGCCGCCCAGTTCCAGGTGGGTGCGCTTGAGATCGGCCGCGGCGACGGTGGCCACGTCGATGCCGGCGCGCGTCGAGCCGGTGATGGACACCAGGTCGGTATGCGGGTGCCGGACCAGCGCGCGGCCGGTTTCCCGGTCGCCGCACACGACGTTGAACACGCCCGGCGGCAGGAATTCCGCCGCGGCTTCGGCCAGCAGCACCGCGGTGGACGGCGTGGTTTCCGCCGGCTTGAGCACCACGGTGTTGCCCGCGGCGAGCGCCGGGCCGATCTTCCACACGGCCATCATCAGCGGGTAGTTCCACGGCGCGATCTGCGCGCACACGCCGATCGGCTCGCGGCGGATCACCGACGTGTGCCCGGGCAGGTACTCGCCCGCGCCGGTGCCTTCGAGCTGCCGCGCGGCGCCGGCGAAGAACCGCAGCGTGCTCACGCATTCCGGGATTTCCTCGTCCAGCATGACCGAACGGACCTTGCCGGTCTCGCGGACCTCGGCGTCGGCGAACTCTTCCGCACGGGCTTCCAGCGCGTCGGCGATCTTGAGCAGCGCTTCCTGACGCTGCGCGGGCGTGCTGCGCCGCCACGACCGGAACGCGCGCGCCGCCGACTCCATCGCGAGGTCGATTTCGTTCCGCCGGGAAATGACGCTCGTGCCGAAGACCTTGCCGGTGGCCGGATTGGTCAGTTCGAGGGTCGCCTCGGTGTCGGGCGTGTCGACCAAGGCGCCGCCGACGAAGTTGCGGACGTGGGTCATGAATGCTCCAAATGGGTTGGGGCGAACATCTTCAGCAGCGCGGGAAGCACGACGACCGACGGTCCCGGCGTGCGCAGCGCGTCGGCGAGATCCGTGCGGACACTGTCCACAGTGGTCTTTCGGGCGGGGATGCCGAATGATTCGGCGAGCGCGACGAAATCCGGTCGCGGCAGTTCGGTCGCGGTGGTCTGGCCGAACGCGCCGGTGAGGTACTCGCGGAGGATGCCGTAGCCGCCGTCGTCGACGACCAGCCAGGTCACGTCGAGCTGGTGCTGCACGGCGGTGGCCAGTTCGGCCAGTCCGTACATCGCGCCGCCGTCGCCGGACACGGCCAGCGACCGGACGCCTGCCGCAGCAGCGCCGAGCGCGCCGGGAAGGCCGTAGCCGAGCCCGCCCGCACCTTGCGCGGTATGAATCGGCGCGCCGTCCGGATTCCACACCGACCACGCCCAGTAGGCCGCGATGGTCATGTCCCAGAAGGTTTGCGTGCCTTCGGGAAGCGCGGCACGGATGTCGTCGATCAGCTTCCGTTCGAGCGTGAGCGGCTGACTGTCCAACCTGGACTCGACGCGCGCGAGCAGATCCTTCACCGCGGCTTCGGCGCGGCCGTCCGGGGTGCGCGGCGTGAGCTGGCCGAGCAGTGCGCGAAGGGTGTGCCGGACATCGGCGTGCAGCCCGAGCGCGGGGTAGTTCGACTCCAGCTTCCCGAGATCCGCTTCCACCTGCACGACCTGGCCGCGCGGCGCGAACTCGCGGTAGTTGCTGGACAGCTCGCCCAGCCCGGAGCCGAGCACCAGCAGGACGTCGGCGGCGGAGAGGAATTCCGTGGTGTGCCAGTCTTCCATCCACGATTGCGCGGACAGCTCGTGGTCCCAGGCGAAAACGCCCTTGCCGCCGAACGTCGACACCACCGGTGCGCGCAGCGTTTCGGCGAGCTGGCGCAGTTCCTCGTGCGCCCCCGAACGCAGTGCGCCGCCACCGGCGAGGATCACCGGATTCTTCGCTGCGTCAAGGAGTTTCGCGGCTTCGGCCACCAGCTCCGGCAACGGTTCGAGGGGAGCCGGAGCCGTGGTCACTGACGTCAGCTGCGGCAGGATCGTCTCAGCGAGCAGCACGTCCTGCGGGATTTCCACCCACACCGGCCCGTACGGCGCGGTCGCGGCGGATTCCCACGCCTCGCGCAGCGCGGTCGGGATCTGGCTGATCGACCGGACCACGTGCACCGACTTCGCGACGTCCCGGAAGCTGGCCTGCTGGTCGGTGAGTTCGTGCAGGTAGCCGTGCCGTCCGCCGCCGAGCCCGGCGACCGGGACCTGGCTGGAGATGCCGAGCACCGGCACCGAGGCCGCGCGCGATTCCTGCAGCGACGCCAGCGTGAGCAGCGCGCCGGGGCCGGTCGACACGATCATCGGCGTGACCGGCACCGGGCCGTGCGGATCGGCGGCGAGCCGGGCGCGCGCGTGGCCGTCCGCGGCGAAGGCGAGATTGTTCTCTACCCGAGAGCTGACCACGCGCACGTCTTCAGCGCGGCGCAGGGCTTCGAACAGGCCGAGCGCGTGCTGTCCGGGCAGGCCGAACACGGTGTCCGCACCGAGCGCCCGCAGCGTCTCTACGACAACGTCGCCGCCGATCCGGGTCATGCGTCGCGTCCCAGCGCCAGCAGGCTGACCAGGTCGTAAGCGACGTGCGAAGCAGCGACAGCGGTGATCTCGGCGTGGTCGTAGGCCGGGGCCAGCTCCACGACGTCCGCGCCGACCAGGTTGAGCCCGCGCAGGCCGCGCAGGATCTCCAGCAGTTCGCGGCTGGTCATGCCGCCCGCTTCGGGGGTGCCGGTGCCGGGCGCGTGCGCGGGGTCGAGCACGTCGATGTCCACGGAGACGTACAGCGGACGGTCGCCGATGCGCTGGCGAAGCGCGTCCACGGTCTCGTCGATGCCGCAGCGCAGTACGTCGCCGGAGGTGACGATGCCGAAGCCGAGGCGACGGTCTTCTTCAAGGTCGCGCTTGCCGTACAGCGGACCGCGCGTGCCCACGTGCGACACGGCGCTGGTGTCGAGGATGCCCTCTTCGACCGCGCGACGGAACGGCGTGCCGTGCGTGTACGGCTCGCCGAAGTAGGTGTCCCAGGTGTCGAGGTGAGCGTCGAAGTGAAGCAGTGCAACGGGACCGTGCTTCTTCGCCGCCGCGCGCAGCAGCGGGAGCGCGATGGTGTGGTCGCCGCCGACCGTCACGAGCTTCGTCTCGCCCGCCGTAAGCGCTTCGGCTTCCTGCTGCAGCTTCTCGATCGCTTCGCCGATGTGGAACGGGTTGACCGCGATGTCGCCGGCGTCGACGACCTGCTTCTCCGCGAACGGCGAAACGTCCAGACCCGGGTGGTAGGGCCGCAGCAGCCGGCTCGCCTCGCGAAGCGCCGAAGGACCGAACCGCGCGCCGGGGCGATAGGACACGCCAGAGTCGAACGGCACGCCGACCACGGCTACGTCGGCGCTCGGCACTTCGTCGATCCGCGGCAGCCGCGCGAAGGTCGCGAAGCCGGCGAAGCGCGGGATCTGCGACGAGTCGAGCGGGCCGACCGGACGCTGTTCACTCACTGGGTCAACTCCTGTCGGGTTTCGGATGCGCTGAGATCTTCAGCGGCTTCGGAACCGTGGAGACGGCTTGTCCACACGGAAAGAATGCTGTCCGGCGTACGCGGTGTCGCGAGGCTGACGCCGACGTACACGACCAGGCTGACGCCGAGGCCCCAATAAATCGGACTGTTGGCCGCGACACCGTCGATGATCATGAAGGCGATGACGGACACCGTGCCGGCCACCATCGACGTGTACGCGCCTTCGCGAGTGCCGCGCTTCCAGAACAGCGCGCCGACGATCGTGACGAGAAGGCCGCCGACGAGGATGTCGTACGCGATGGTGAGCGCGTTGACGACGTCGTCCACGAGCATTGCGATACCGATGGCCACGATGCCCAGCACAAGTGTCGTCACTCGGTTACGCAAGACCTCGCCACTCTTAAGGCCGATCTTGCGGAACAGGTCCGAAGTCGTCGTGGTGGCGCACGCGATGAGCGCGCCGCTCGAAGTCGACATCAGCGCCGACAGCGCCGCAGCGAGCACGAGGCCGCGTACGCCGGTGGGCAGGAGCCGTTCGGCGATGGTGGCGAAGGCGTCCTGCGCGCTGCCGAGGTCTGGGTACAGCACCTTCGCCGCCGTACCGATCAGCGCGCCCGCGATGCCGTAGACGAGGCAGTACACGCCGGAGATGACGCCGCCGCCGGTCGCGACGCGCGGCGTGCGCGCGGTGAACACGCGCTGCCAGATGTCCTGCCCGATCAGCAACCCGAACGTGTAGATCAGGAAGTAGGTCAGGATCGTCTCGCCGCCGATCGAGGTGAACTCGAAGTACGACGCGTCCAGCTTCTCGGCCATCCCGCTGAAACCGCCCGCCGAGACGAGCGCGACCGGCAGCAGCACGAACAGGATGCCGATCGTCTTGATCACGAACTGCGCGATGTCGGTCAGCGTGATCGACCACATGCCGCCCAGCACCGAGTACAGCACCACGATCGACCCGCCGATCGCGATCCCGGCCCAGCTCGGGATCGAGAACAGCACCTTGAAGATCGACGCGAACGCCAGCGTCGAGGTGACCGTGAGCATCAGCGTGTAGCCCCACATCACCGCGCCGGACACCGCGCTCGCGCGGCCGCCGTAGCGCAGGTCGAGCATCTCGCCGACGGTGTAGACGCGCAGTTTCACCAGCCGCCGCGCGAAAACCGCGTGCAGCACGAGGATTCCGACGCCGATCGTGATCACCAGCCACGCGCCGGAGATGCCGTAGGTGTAGCCGAGCTTCACGCCGCCGACGGTCGACGCGCCGCCGAGCACGACGGCCGACATCGTGCCGGAGTACATGAACCAGCCGAGCCGCCGTCCGGCGACCAGGTAGTCGGATTTGGTCTTGGCCAGCCGGAGGCCGATCCAGCCGACCCCGATCATGCCCGCGATGTACAGCGCGATCACCGCATAGTCGCCGCCCACGGGTCCTCCTCGAAACGGGGTGGGGTTCTTGCGGGACACCGTAGGGTCGGGCGACCCCGCGGCGGCATGGGACGATGTATCCAGGACTTCGTCGGAGATTGGTTGAAATGACCCACCAGGACGTGCTGTTGCCCGCGGAGGTGACAGTCCCACTACGCACCGTCGCGGGCAACCCGGAGCTGGCGCTCGACGTCGTGCCCGAAACGCTCCGCCCGGGCGCGCTGGACCGGCCGGTGCGGTGGGCGCACGTGAGCGAACTGGCCGACCCCGCGCCGTACCTGGTGGGCGCCGAACTCGTGCTGACCGCGGGCGTGAACCTGCCGAAGGACACCGACCGGTACGTCCGAGGGCTGCGCGACGCGGGCGTCACCGCGCTCGGCTTCGGCCTCACCCCGACGGTCTCGGAAACTCTGCCGTCCTCACTGCGCGACGCCTGCGCGGATCACGGCCTGCCGCTGCTGGTGGTGCCGCCCGCGACGCCGTTCCTGGCGATCAACCGCGCCGTCGCGGTCGCGCTCGCGGAGGCGGGGCGGCACGAAGAACGGCGACTGGCGGAAGGTCGCGAAGCGCTGACGCGAGCCGCTGGCGGCGGCCTGGGGGAGTTGGTCGCCGCGCTCGCCGGACGCTTGCGCGGGTGGGTCGCGATGGTCGGCTCCGGGGACGTACTGGCGGCGGGCTACGACGCGCCGCAGCCGTTGCCGTCGCCGGTGAAGGAATTGCTCGCGACCTTGCGCGCTCGCTCCGGAATCCGCATCGCCTCTACTGAATTGCCGGACGGCACCCATGTTGTCGCGCAGCCGGTCTATCCGCAGGCGACCGCCGCGCACCTGGTCGTGGTCGGCCGGGCGCAACGGTTCGACAGCGGAGACCGGGCGATCCTGGCCGTCGGTGCGGCACTGCTGGGCCTCGTCGGCCGCGCCGGATCGGACAGCGCGGAACTCGGTGCCGCAGCGACAGCGTTGCTGCTCGGCGGTCCCGGCGCGGATGCGCTCGCCGGAGTCGTCGGCAGCGATCAAGCCCGGCTCGTCGCCGGAATCGCCCACCGAAAGGGCCCGGACGCACTCGCCCGGCGGCCGGACTGGCTGCGCGCCCGCCTCGACACCCCGCTGGTCCAGGTCCTGCCCGGCCCCCGCTTCTACGCCATCGCAGGCGAACCCAGCGACCTGGACGGGCTTCTGGAACACGGCTGGCTCGCGGTCGCCAGCCCGCCGCACCCCGCCGCGGACCTGCCCGCCGCCGTCGCGGAAACCGAACTGCTGCTCGCCCGCGCCCGCGCGCTGGCCCGTCCGCTGGCCGCCAGCGCCGACCCGCTCGGCTTCGACGAACTGATCCCGCCCGCCGCGGCAGGCGCGTTCGCCGAACGTCTGCTGGCCCCGCTGCGAGAACTGGATCGCGCGCACAGCCGCGAACTGGTGCCGACGCTGCGGACGTGGCTGGCGAACCACGGAAGCTGGGACCGGACCGCCGCCGAACTCGGCGTGCACCGCAACAGCGTGCGGCACCGGATCGGGCAGGTGGAACGGGCGCTGGGCGTCGAGCTGGCCGACCCGGAAACGCGGATGCGGCTGTGGTTCGCGTTGCGGTGGGGCTGAACGCGAGTGTCCACTAAGGCTTCTCAGGTGCTCTCAGGAAACTATGGGATTGTGGTCTGGTGCGAGTTCTGGTAGTCGAAGACGAAGAGCCGTTGGCCGACGCGATCGCCCGCGGGCTGCGGCGGGAAGGCATGGCCGTCGACATCGCGCTCACGGGCGACGACGGGCACGAGAAGTCGTCCGTCACGCGGTACGACGTGGTGCTGCTCGACCGCGACCTGCCGGGGATGTCCGGCGACGACCTGTGCCGCGAGATCGTGACGTCCGGCGAGCTGACGCGCGTGCTGATGCTGACCGCGAGCAGTTCGGTGTCCGACCGGGTGGACGGGCTGTCCCTGGGCGCGGACGACTATCTCGCCAAGCCGTTCGCGTTCCCGGAGCTGGTCGCGCGCGTGCGGGCGCTGGGCCGCCGCGCGACGCCCGCCGCGCCGCCGCTGCTCACCGCGGGCGACGTCGAGCTGGACCCGGCGAAGCGCACCGTCCGGCGCGCGAGCGGGCCGGTCGAGCTGACCCGCAAGGAGTTCGGCGTGCTCGAGGTGCTGCTGTCCGCCGGCGGATCCGTGGTCAGCAGCGAGGAACTGCTCGAACGGGTGTGGGACGAGAACGCCGACCCGTTCACCACGACGGTCCGGGTCACCGTGATGACCTTGCGCAAGAAGCTCGGCGAACCGGGCATCATCGAGACCGTGGTCGGCTCGGGCTACCGGGTGTCGGTCGCCGGTTCCGAGTGAAGCTTCCCGGCGCCCGCAGCCTGCGGGTGCGCGTCACCGTCCTGGCGACCGTCCTGGTCGCCGCGGCGGGGTTGCTGCTGCTGTGGCTGGCGTGGACGCTCGTCGGCGACGCCGTCGACGCCGTGCCGCACATGCCGCCGGGCACCATCGTGCGGGTCGACGGCATCGACGTGGACGCGTCCACGCTCGCGCAGCACCTGCGTCAGCACGCGGTCACCCGGGTGCTGATCTTCGGTTCGCTGGCGTTCTGTTTCGTGGTGGCCGCGGCGGCGATCCTCGCCTGGACGTTCACGTCTCGCGTGCTGCGGCCGCTGCGCGAGATCACCGGGACCGCGCGGCGGCTGTCGATCGAGTCGATGGGGGAGCGCATCGGCGAGATCCGCTCGCGCGACGAACTGGCCGAGCTGGCGCGGACATTCGACGACATGCTCGACCGGCTCCAGGACGCGTTCGATTCGCAGCGGCATTTCGTCGCCAACGCGAGCCACGAATTGCGCACGCCGCTGTCGGTGATCCGCGCGGAATTGGACGTCACGCTGTCCGACGAACACGCCGACGAGGCCGAATTCCGCCGGATGGCCGGGGTCGTGCTGGACGCGACGAACCGGGCGGGACAGCTGGTGAATTCGTTGCTGCTGCTGGCCAGGACCGACGGAGCCGGGCTGGTGACGCGGGAACTGGTCGACCTGACCGTGCTCGTGGAACGGGCTTGGTCCGCGGTCCGCGGCGAGGCTGAACAACGCGGCCTGCGCGCGGATTTCGCGATGCAGCCCTCGCCCGCGATCGGGGATTCGGCCTTGCTGGAACGGATCGCCGGGAACCTGGTCGAGAACGCGGTGCGGCACAACGTCGACGGCGGCTGGATCGAGGTGACGACCGAGCCGGGCGCGCAATGGTCGACGCTGCGGGTGCGTTCGTCGGGCGGGCTGCTGGACCCGGCGGCGGTGCCGGAACTGTTCCAGCCGTTCCGCCGCGCCGGGGTGGCCCGGACGGCGCGTTCCGGTGCGGGACTGGGACTTTCGATCGTGCGGGCGGCGGTGCAGGCCCACGGAGGGACGGTGTCCGCGGAGCCAGTGGTCGGCGGCGGGCTGGCGGTGACGGTGCGGCTGCCGTCGGTGTAGCGGCTCGTGGGTGGCTAGGCCGGTGAGAACCGGTCTAGCCACCCACGACGTCAGTGGACGTCGACGAACGTGGGGTTCCCGTACAGCCACAGGTCTTCGTACGGATTCGCCTGCCCGATCACGTCCATCGCCGGCTCGATCCCGCCCGCGACGTGCCGCTTCCCGTCCGTTCCGCGCACCCGGACGTAGAACGGCTCCCGTACGTTGCGGAACGTGTGCTTGAACGTCACCCGCCGTCCCGCGTAGCCGCGCGAAGGTGTGAACGACTCGACCACTCGCGTACCCGGCGCAGTTATCGTGTCGCGATCCGCCGCCGGGCCGGTGACCGGGCCCGAGATCAGGTCCAGCCGGCCGAGGCGCGGCACCGAACCTGACCCGTTCGGCCGGTACGTGGTCACCGCGGAAACCACGACCGTCACCGTCGAGCCCCGGCGCACGCGCAGCCGTCCGCCGAACGTCGCGCAGTCGCCGCTGCCGTGCACGCCGACTTCCAGCTGCTGCACCAAACCGCCGTGGGACAGCCAAATCCGGCCCGCGCGCAGGCCTTCCAGCACGCCCTCGAAGCCCGGCCGGGACACGCCGACCACGGTGCGGCTGAACTCTCCGGGGTAGAAATCCGCGTACGGCGCGGACAATTGCGGGACCCCGCTGTCGACCGGGTCCGGGTACTTGCCGGTCTGCTCGTACCAGCCGTCCGGCACCGCCGGGCGCACCAGCTGGTCGCCGCGGTTGTAGTGCGAATCGGAGTTCGTGGTGATCCACCACGGTTTTCCTTCGGCCAGCAGGGAATCCCACAGCCCGCCGACCTTCGCCGTGGTCCAGTCCCAGCCGCCGAACGTGCGGTACGCCTCGGCCGGGAAGCCGGGCCACGAGTCCGCACCGGGGTTGTTGGCGTAGCCGCCTCGCGCACCACCATTGCCTTGCGGCTTGGGGAATCCGTCGGCCTGCGCGCCGGGCGCGCCTTCCATGCCGATCACGATTCCGGGCGCGGTGTCGCGGTAGTTGCGCAGTTCGTGCGGCGACACGCGGCCGTTGCGCAGCGGGTGGTTGATCAGCACGACCGGTGCGTGGATCCGGCGCTTGCGTTCCTGCTCAGCGAGCCACCGCAAACCCTTGAGCGCCAACGCTTCGTGCTCCGGGCTGGACGATTCGGAACCCGTCAGCCGCCAGTCGAAGCCGCGCTCGAACTCGCGCAGCACGGTGGCCTGGTCGCGTCCGGCCTGGAAGAACAGCGTCGCGTGCTCCGCGCCCGGCACGTTCCACTCCATGCCTTGCCACAGCAGCAGATCCGGATGCCTCCGCTGCGCGGCGAGCACGTCGCGGCTGGTCGGCTCCACCGACGACTTCTCGTGCGTCGCGTGCCCGTGATCAGTGAAAACGATCCACTTCGCGCCGTGCTCGCGCGCGCCGGACGCGATCCGGTCGATGGTGTACATCGCGTCGTACGAGTACTGGCTGTGCGTGTGGTGATCGCCGACGACCCACTGGTAGCGGCGGCCGAACAGCCAGTCGAGATCGATCCCGAGGTCGAGGCCCAGATCGAGGCCCGCCGCGTCGGCCTGGCCCGAGGCCAGCACCGGGACCCCGGCCGCGACCGCGCCGGCCAGTCCCGCGCGCTTGAGGAATCCGCGACGGCCGACGCCGTCCGGGTTCGTGCTGTTCATCCTGCTCCTGACCTGCTCCGATGATTCGGCAGGACGCTATGGGGCAGCGGTGAACGGCTGGTGCTCAGAAGGTCACGAAGCGCTCGGTGTGTCCGGGTTCACGGCGGAGCCGCCCTGCGGAACAGGGCGGCTCCGCCTAGGCGTTACGCCGGAACCGAAGCGACGCCCTGGGACAGGAACGGCTTCCCGTTGACCCGCTCCGAGACGCCCGCCCGGTCGAGGTACGGCGTGATGCCGCCCAGCCAGAACGGCCAGCCCGCGCCGAGGATCAGGCACAGGTCGATGTCCTGGGCCTCCGCGACCACGCCCTCGTCGAGCATGATCCGGACCTCTTCGGCGATCGCGTTCAGCGCGCGGTCGCGGACCTGCTCGGCGGTGGACGGCTGGTCGCCCTGCGTCCACAGTGCGGCGACCTCCGGGTCGACCGACGGCGTGCCGGTCGCGTCCCAGGTCCAGACGCCCTTCTTGCCCGCCTTCACGAACTTGTCCAGGTTCTCGCTCACGGTGAAGCGGTCCGGGAACGAGCCGTGCAGCGTCTCGCCGACGTGCAGCGCGATCGCCGGGCCGACGAGCTGCATCAGGTTCAGCGGCGACATCGGCAGGCCGAGCGGTTCCAGCGCGGAGTCGGCCACGTCGAACGGCGTGCCCTCGTCCACCGCCACCAGCACCTCGCCGAGGAAGCGCAGCAGCAGCCGGTTCACGACGAACGCCGTCGCGTCCTTCACCAGCACGCTCGACTTCTTCAGCTGCTTGCCGACCGAGAACGCCGTCGCCAGCGCCGCGTCGTCGGTCTTCTCGCCGCGCACGATCTCCAGCAGCGGCAGCACGGCCACCGGGTTGAAGAAGTGGAAACCGACCACGCGCTCCGGGTGCTGCAGCTTCGACGCCATCGCGGTGATGGACAGCGACGAGGTGTTCGTGGCCAGGATCGCCTCGGGGGAGACGTGCTGCTCCAGCTCGGCGAACACCTGCTGCTTCACGCCCAGCTCTTCGAACACGGCCTCGATCACGAAGTCCGCGTCGGCGAACGCGGCCTTGTCGAGCGAGCCGGTGACCAGAGCCTTCAGCCGGTTCGCGCCGTCCGGGGACACGCGCTTCTTGGCCAGAAGCTTGTCGATCTCCTCGTGGACGTACGCGACGCCCTTGTCGATGCGCGCCTGGTCGACGTCGGTGAGCACCACCGGCACCTTGAGGCGGCGCACGAACAGCAGCGCCAGCTGGCTGGCCATCAGGCCGGCGCCGACGATGCCGACCTTGTTCACCTTGCGCGCCAACGACTTGTCCGGCGCGCCGGCCGGCCGCTTCGCTCGCTTGTTGACCAGGTTGAACGAGTACAGCCCAGCCCGCAGCACGTCCGACATCAGCAGTTCGGCGAGCCCGTCGGTCTCCGCCGCGTAACCGCGGTCGAGGTCGTTCTCCCGCGCCAGCTCCAGCAGTTCGACGGCCTTGGTCGCGCCCGGCGACGCACCGTGCGTGCGACCGTCCACGATGGACTTGGCCCGCGCGATCGCCGCGTCCCACTCCGCGCCGCGGTCGATTTCCCGGCGAGCCGGGGTGATCTCGCCGTTGACCACCTTGGCCAGCCACAGCAGCGACTGCTCGAGGTAGTCCGCGGAACCGAAGACCTCGTCGACGATGCCGAGTTCGGCGGCCTTGCGCACGTTCAGCATCTTGTTCTGCGCCAGCGCGTTCTCGATGATCACGGTGACGGCGGCGTCCGGGCCGATCAGGTTCGGCAGCAGCTGCGTGCCGCCCCAGCCCGGGAACAGGCCGAGGAACACCTCGGGGAACGCGATCGCCGCGGTGTTCTCCGACAGCGTCCGGTAGTGGCAGGACAGCGCGAGTTCGAGCCCGCCGCCCATCACCGCGCCGTTGACGAAACCGAACGTCGGGATCTTCGACTCGGTGAGCCGGCGGAACACGTCGTGCCCGGTCTGCGCGATCTCCCTCGCCAGCTTCGGGTCCGACACCGCCTCGACGCCGGAAAGGTCCGCGCCGACGGCGAAAATGAACGGCTTGCCGGTGACCGCGATCGCGGCGGGCTCGGCGGCGAACGCTTCGTCCAGCGCGGTGTTCAGCGCGACGAGACCCTGCGGGCCGAAGGTGTTCGGCCGCGTGTGGTCGTGGCCGTTGTCCAACGTGATCAGTGCGACCGGCTTGTCCAGCCCCGGGACCTTGACCAGGTTGGTGATCGCGTTGGTCACCACCTCGTCCGGGAACGCGGCCTTCGCCTCTTCAGCGGTGAAAGTCATTACTTCGCCCCCTCAGAGCCGTTGTAGGCCGGGTTTTCCCAGATCACGGTGCCGCCCATGCCGATGCCGATGCACATCGTGGTGAGGCCGTAGCGCACGTCGGGGCGCTCGGCGAACTGGCGCGCCAGCTGCGTCATCAGCCGCACGCCGGACGAGGCCAGCGGGTGGCCGCACGCGATCGCGCCGCCCCACTGGTTGACCCGCGGGTCGTCGTCGGCGATGCCGAAGTGGTCGAGGAACGCGAGCACCTGCACCGCGAACGCCTCGTTGATCTCGAACAGGCCGATGTCGTCGATGGACAGGCCGGTGCGCTTGAACAGCTTCTCGGTGGCAGGCACCGGGCCGATGCCCATGACCTCCGGCTCGACGCCCGCGAACGAGTAGCCGACCAGCCGCATCCCGATCGGCAGGCCCAGCTCGCGCGCGGTGTCCTCGTCGGCGAGGATCGCCGCGGTGGCGCCGTCGTTGAGCCCGGCCGCGTTGCCCGCGGTGATCCGGCCGTGCGGGCGGAACGGCGTCTTCAGCTTCGCCAGCTGCTCGACGGTCGTGCCCGGGCGCGGCGGCTCGTCCTCGGTCGCGAGGCCCCAGCCGAGTTCCTTGCTGCGCGTGGCCACCGGAACCAGCTCCGGCCCGATCTTGCCGGTCTTCACGGCCTCGGCGTAGCGCTCCTGGCTGCGCGCGGCGAACGCGTCCGTGCGCTCCTTGGTGATCTCCGGGAAGCGGTCGTGCAGGTTCTCCGCGGTCTGGCCCATCACGAGCGCGGTCGGGTCGACCAGCTTGTCCGCGACGATCCGCGGGTTCGGGTCGACGCCCTCGCCCATCGGGTGGCGGCCCATGTGCTCGACGCCGCCCGCGATGGCGATGTCGTACGCGCCGAAGCCGATGCCGCTCGCGGTGGTGGTCACCGCGGTCATCGCGCCCGCGCACATCCGGTCGATCGCGAAGCCCGGCACGGACTTCGGCAGCCCGGCGAGCAGCGCGGCGGTGCGGCCGATGGTCAGGCCCTGGTCGCCGATCTGCGTCGTCGCGGCGATCGCCACCTCGTCCACGCGCTCGGGCGGCAGCTCCGGATGCCGCCGCAGCAGCTCGCGGATGGCGTTGACGACGAGGTCGTCCGCCCGGGTCCCGGCGTACATGCCCTTGTCGCCCGCCTTGCCGAAGGGCGTGCGTACCCCTTCGACGAAGACGACATTGCGCACCCCTCGCGCGGTGGGCGCGAGCGGCGGCGTTGCTGGTGCGGCCACGAATGCTCCTGAAGTCGAGAGTGTTCCTGTCCCGCACCCTAGCCCTTGTTACCGGTGGGTAACCAGGGGAGTGGCCCGGTCGAGTGGGGGACGGCACACTCCCGGGTTCGCGGGGCGGCCCTGACGACCCGGCCACGGCTGCTGCTTGCGGAGGCGTTTGGTCCGAAGCATCCGGATGCCGGCGAAGCATCCGGGTGGTTGACGAAGGATTGAACTGCGCAGCAGGCAGACTGTCCAAGTGGGACTCTTCCGCACGAAGCCAGAGCCGGCCGACGAGGTCGCCGCGCTGCAGTCCGCCCTCGCGAAGGCGCGCAACCCGAACAGCGTGCCGAACCTGCGTCGGCGGCTTCTGCTGGGTCAGTCGCTGGTCAAGAACGAGGACTGGCCCGCCGCCGAACGGCACTACGCGGACCTGGTGCCCGCGTTGACGGACGTCTTCGGTCCGCGCGAGCCGAACACCCTTGCCGCGTGGGCGAATCTGGCGTGGTGCCAGACGTCGCAGGGCCGTCCGGCAGAGGCGATCCCGCTGCTGGAACGCACCGCGGAGCTGTTCGAGGAAACGTGGGGCGCGCGCCAGCCCGCGACCTTCAAGACCCAGCTGTTCCTCGCGGAAACCTATGCCGTGGCGGCGCAGTACGAAGACGCGCTGGCGATCCTGGACGCGCATGTCGACTACTGCGCAGCGGAACTCGGCCCGGCGCACCTCCGGACCAAAGCCGGACGACGGCGGAAGATCACCGTGCTGCGTGCGCTGAACCGCTACGAGGCAGTCGAGCAATTGCTGTCGGACGAGGATGCGCTCTGCGAGACCGACGAGCAACGGGACGCGATCCGCGGTCTCCGTTTGGTGGTGCAAGCCGAAACCGGGGACCCGGAGGCGGCGATCGCTCCGCTGCGCGAGTTGTACGGGAAGCGGCAAGCTCTGGCGGAAAGCCTGGCGACCGTGCTGCTGAAAGCGGGGCAAGCCGCCGAGGCAGCCGACCTGCTCCGCGAGCTTCTGGTTGAAGCGCGAGGCCGAGGCGCGCTGCTCCTGCGCGGCACCCTCGCGCAAGCCTGCGTCGAGAGCGGCAACCTGGACGAAGCGGAGCACTCCGCGCGAACCGTGCTGGCCGCCGGTGCCTGGCCAGCCGGACACCCCGTGGTGCTCGGCCTCCGCGCGACACTGGCCCGAGCCGCCGCCCAACGCGGCGACCGAATGGGTGCTGTGGCCGAGCTGGAAGCCGTGGTGTCCGGCTTCAAAGCGGTTTTCGGCGATGCCCATCCGCGCACCGTCCAGGCAACCGGCTGGCTGAACGAGTGCTGGCGGCCGCGGGCCCGAACCCGCGGCCGCCGAAGCATCACTCCGCCGATTCGTCCTCCGGACGCACCGGAACCGGCGTCCCGTCCCGCAAATGCGGTTCCCGCAGCCGGAAGATCTCCTCGAACTCCCGCATCCGCGCCGCCCGGTAGTCGGGCACCCCGGCCTGGTCGAAGCGGTAGAACCCGGCTCCGTCCTGGAGGCCGCGCCGCCGGCCGGTCATGTTGTCCTCGACGATCGCGGGCGCCTGGAACCGCTCGCCGAGTTCGCCGGTCAGGTAGCGCGAGGCGTAGTACAGGATGTCGCCGCCGCCCCAGTCGATGAATTCCAGCGGGCCCAGCACCGAAAACCGCGGCCCGAGCCCGGCGCGCACGGCGAGGTCGATCTCGGCGGCTCCGGCCACCCCTTCCTCGACCATCCGCGCGGCCTCGTTCATCAGCAGCGCCTGCAGCCGCGGCACGATGTACCCGGCGGCGGGCCCGCACACCACCGGCACCTTGCCGATTTCGCGCAGCAGTTCCACGAGCCGGTCGACCGCGGCCGGGTCGGTGGCGTCGCTGCGGCTGACCTCGACCAGCGGCATCAACTCGGCCGGGTTGAGCCAGTGCGCGTTGACGACCCGCTCCGGCCGTTCGGCGAGTTCCGCGATCTGCGTGACCAGGAAGGTCGACGTCGTCGAGGCCAGCACCGCCGACTCCGGCACCTGCGAACCGAGCCAGCCGAACACCTCGCGCTTGACGTCCATGACCTCCGGCACGGCCTCGAACACCACGGTCGCGTCGGCGAGTTCCTTCGCCGAACGGTCGCCCAGCGTCAGGCTTTCCAGCGCGTCCGCGTGGCCGAACATCGCGCGGAGCCGGTCGGCGAGACGCTTGCGGACCTCGTCGCGCCGGAGCTGGCGTTCCTCCTCGGTGCGGTTCTTGACGTCCGCGAGCAGCACCGGATGTCCCGCCGCGAGGAAGGCCAGCGCGATGCCCTCGCCCATCCGCCCGGCTCCGACGATGGCGATCACGACTGGACTCCGTCCCGCAGCAGCTCGGTCAGCCCGGCCCGGTCGAGATCCGCCAGGCCGAGGTTCTCGAAAGTCCGTCCCTCGGCGTAGAAATCGCGGCCGGTGATCGCGGAACCGAGCGCCAGCAGGCCTTCCGCGACCGGCGTCGGCACCCCGGCCCACCGGCCCGCGGACACCAGCAGCGACAGCCCGAGCCGGGTGTCTTCCACCATGTAGCGGTGCGTGTGGAGGTCGATCTTCTCGCGCCAGTCGCCGCTGTCGGTGAGCCGCTCGTGCGCCGAGCGGCCGTACATCCACTCGTCGCCGTCGGCGGCGTAGTGATCGGCCAGCGGGAAGTGCGGCGCGCCGTAGCCGAACGCTTCGCGCAGCGCGACCCGCTCGGCGTCCAGCGCGTCGGTGACGCTGCGGATGGACGGCTGCGTGCCCTCGTTGTGGATGTCCCAGGCGGCGAAATGCTCCAGCGGACCGGCGTTCATCGTGATCAGCGGCGGGTGGATGATCGGGCCCGCGTTCATCAGCGCGCCGCTGAGCCCGTCGCCCGCGTCCTCGACGCTCGGGTACGCCTCGCGCAGCGTCTTGAACGCGCTTTCCGCCAGCCGCAACGGGAAAACCCCGGTCGGCAGCCGGGTCGCGTACCCGCTGATCACCACTTCCGCGTCCCCGTGCCGGCGCGCGAGATACGGCAGCGTCCCGGCTTCGGCGAACGCGATCTCCGCACTGCCGCCCGCCGCCGCGACGGCCTTGGCGAACACCATCGAACCGAACGTGCCCGGCGGCATGAACACCACCTGGCCCTCGGTCAGCAGCGGAGCGAGCTGAGGAGCCAGGTCGTCATGCGTCGTCGACGGCAGCGGGATCACGACCAATGCCGCGTCGCGCACCGCCTCGGCGAGGTCCGCCACCGGGTTGATCTCCCCGGCGCCGTCGCCCACCGGCACCGATCGGGAACCTCGGTAATCCCGGACGCTCACCGCTCCGGTCGCGCGCACCGCTTCCAGCGCCTCGGCGTTCCGCCGCCACCAGCGCACTTCGTGGCCGTTCTCGGCGAGCTCCGCCACCGTGGCCCAGGAACCGTGTCCGCCCCCGAGAACCGCGATCTTCACTGTCATGTGCTCCTGTCTCGTACTGGTGTGCTGTCGCACTTTCTCACGGATCGACCAGGTCGGTCTCGGCCCACAGCCGATCTTGCTGCTCGCGCACGATCGCCCCGAATTCGCCCGGCACGATCGTCCGGTACGGCCCCGATTCGACCGCCACCCGAGCGATCGTCTCGACCGCCGGCGCCGGATCGCGTTGCATCGCGAGGAAATCCGAAAAGTCGTGCTCCGAGGCAGGCGCGTTCTCGACGAGTTTTTCGTTGAATCCGGTGGAAAACGGCCCGGGCTCGACGACCCGGACTTCGATCCCGTGCGGCCGCAGTTCCTGGCGAACCGCCTGCGCCATGGCTTCGAGGGCGAACTTGCTCGCCCCGTACGGGCCCGCCCCGGGCGCGACGAACAGCCCCGCCACCGACGTCACGAACACGATCCGCCCGCCGCGCCCGGCGGCGACAAGCCGATCGGCGACCAGCCGTGTCAGCTCGAGCGTGCCGAAGACGTTGACCTCGAACGTCTTCCGGACCACTGCGGAATCCGTGCGCAGAAGCGGACCTTCCGCACCGAATCCGGCGTTGTTGAGCAGAACGGACGCGTCGAGCGCCGCCGCTGCCTCGCGATCAGCCGGATCGAGCAGATCGAGCCGGGAGACCTCCGCGGCGAGCCCGCGCTCGGCGAACGCCGCCCGCGTCGGCTCGATCTGGTCGTCCCGTTCGACGGTGGCGAACACCCGATGCCCGCGCGCCGCGAGCGTCAATCCCACTCCCAGCCCCAGACCCGATCCCGCCCCGGTGATCACAACTGACTCGCTTGGCCGACCCACGCCCGCAGTGTCGCTTGCGTCGCGGCCCGGCCTCAATCAGACTTCCGCCACATGGAAGCCAGACCCACCGCGGCGGCGCGGCTGCTGTCGGTCCTGGACTGCTTCAGCCCGCGGACGCCGGTGCTTTCCCTGACCGAAATCGCCCAGTCCGCGAGCCTGCCGTTGAGCACGGCACACCGGCTGGTCGGCGAGCTGGCCGACTGGGGAGCGCTGGTCCGCGACGAACACGGCGGCTATCACCTCGGCCTGAAACTGTGGGAGCTGGGCTCGCTGTCGCTGGCCAGGGCGTCGATCCGCGAAATCGCCCTGCCGTACCTGGGCGACCTGTTCGACGCGACCGGCGAGAACGTGCACCTGTCCGTGCTGGACGGGACTGACGTCGTGTTCCTGGCCAGGCTGGCGGGACACCGTTCGGTCGGCATCCTGACCACGACCGGCAGCCGCCTTCCCGCGACCACCACCGCCACCGGCCGCGTCCTGCTCGCGCACGCCCCCGCCGACACCCGCGAATCCGCCCTGACCAGCCCGATCGCCGCGGAAACCCCGCACACCACGACCGACCCGGAAACCCTGCGTGCCGAACTCGCCGACATCGCCCGCACCGGCTATTGCGTCGCTGATCGCCAGCTCGCCGACGACGCGGTCGCCGTCGCCGCCCCGATCCGCGACGCAACCGCACGGGTCACCGCCGCGGTCGCGGTCGTGGGCCGCCGGGAGACGACCTCAGTAGCGCATCTGGTGCCCGCGGTGGTCACCACGGCGACCGGCGTGGCGCGGTCGCTCGGCTACCGCCGACCGACGCGTCGCCGTACGTGAGGTCTCACCTAGAGGTCTGAACCATCCGGCGCAGGTCAGGAAGCCGTGCTGTGCAACGCCTTGCTCAGCACCGCCGCGGTCAGCTCGACCTGCCACGGCCGTGCTCCGCCCGCCCGCAGCGCGTCCGCGACCGAGTCCTCCGCGAGATCGGCCGGGGGACGCCAGCAGGTACGCCGGACCAAATCCGGCAGCAGGAGGTTCTCCACCGGCAGCTTGCGGTCCTCCGCGATCGCGGCCAACGCGGCACGCGCGGCGGCCAGCCGGGCGGCGGCGTCGGGGTCCTTGTCGGCCCAGCGGTTCACCGGCGGCGGACCGTCGTTGGGCTGGCTCGGGCTCGGCAGCTCGCTCGCCGGCAGCGCTTTGGCCGCCTGGAGGTGCCGCAGCCAGCTGGCGGTGTACTTGCGCTGGACGCGTCCGCTGAACACCGGCAGCGCCTGCAGCTCCTCGACCGTCTTCGGATCGGACGTCACCGCGTTGACGATCGCGCTGTCGGGCAGGATCCGGCTCGGTGCGCGGTCGCGTTTGCGGGCCAGCTCGTCGCGGGCCTGCCACATCTCCCGCACCGCGGCGAGGCCGCGCGGGCTGCGGATCTTGTGCACCCCGGACGTCCGGCGCCACGGTTCGGCGCGCGGCGCGGGCGGGGGAGCGGTGCGCACGGCCTCGAACTCCTGCTGCGCCCACTCCAGCTTGCCCTGCGCGGCCAGCTCGGTCTCGAGCTTCGCGCGCAGTTCGTTGAGCAGCTCGACGTCGAGCGCGGCGTAGTTGAGCCAGTCGATCGGCAGCGGACGCTTCGACCAGTCCGCGGCGCTGTGGCCCTTTTCGAGGGTGTACCCGAGCAGCAGCTCCACGAGCGTGCCCAGCGCGACGCGTTCGTACCCGGCCAGCCGTCCGGCCAGTTCGGTGTCGAACAGCGAGCGCGGCCGCAGGTCCAGCTCCGCCAGGCACGGCAGATCCTGGGACGCGGCGTGCAGCACCCATTCGGTGTCGTTGAGGACGTCCCGCAGCGGGGCGAGGTCGTCGGCGAGCGCGATCGGGTCGATCAGCACCGTGCCGGAGCCTTCGCGGCGCAGCTGGACGAGATAGGCCTTGGGCCAGTAGCGATAGCCCGACGCCCGTTCGGTGTCGACGGCCACGGCGCCCGTGCCCGCGGCGAGCCGCGCGCACGCCTCGGCGAGCGCGTCGGGATCGGCCACGACCGGTGGGGTGCCCTCCGCCGGTTCCCTGAGCAGCACCGGCGTTCGGGAGTCCCCGGAGGGGTCGGTGGTCTCGTCTCCGGTCCGGGCTCCGTCCGCCTGTGCAGTTCCCATGTCCGACGACCCTACGGGACGGGCGGACCGCGCCTGGTCCGCCCGCCCCGCAGGGACGTGGTTCGTCGTCGTCAGCGGATCACGCCGGCTCGCATCGCCAGCGCGACCATCTGCGCCCGGTCGCCCGTGCCGAGCTTGCGCCCGATGCGGGACAGGTGGGACTTGACGGTGAGCGCGGAGAGGGAAAGCTCCTCCCCGATCTCCTTGTTCGACTGCCCGTCCGCGACGAGCTGGAGCACCTCCACCTCGCGAGCCGACAGCTCGCGCGGGGTGTTGTCGGTGCCCGCCACTCGCGTGCCGGTCGCCAGGACCGGGGCCACGCTCGGGTCGGCGTAAACGCCGCCTTCGAGAACCCGGCGCACGCCGTCGGTGACCACCACCGGCGACGCCGACTTCAGCAGGTACGCCTGAGCTCCGGCCTGGAACGCGGAGCGCACCGCGTACGGGTCGTCGGAGGATGCCAGGACCACCACGCGCGGCCAGCCGTGGCTACGGAGTTCCGTAACCAGTTCGATTCCGCTGCCGTCCGGCAGTCCGAGATCGAGGATCGCCAGGTCGCACGGGCCGGTGGCCTGTGCTCGCGCCCTCGCCTCGGCCACCGTGGCGGCTTCGTGGACAGTGCCCGCACCCATTTGTGCGAGTCGTGCTGCGATTGCCTCCCTCAACAGCGGGTGGTCATCGACCACCAACACGGAAAAAAGCTCTTCCCGCGGGTGCGGAACCATGCTCGCCGGCAAGGCGCCGGCTGGCGTGGATCGGACGGCCTGAGATAAGCCGACGGTAGCCACGTCACTACCTCCCTGGAGTCGGTCGTGCCCCCCGACCGGCACCGGGACCTTCGGCCGTTCAGCCGCGCCAGCTTTAGACCGAAAGTGGTGTCGTCCCAGGCACTGTAGCCGTCCGGACGCCGTTGCGGGGGGATCGAATGGGTATCTATCCGAAACAGTTCGTCACTCAGCGAGGTCGTTGTAACACGATCGGACTAACGATCGAAGTCTTGTTAACAACTGACGACCGGGCTGCGATGCACCTGAGTTACCGGCAATGAAACGGGCGTGCAGATGGCCCGTGCACCTGCGGGTGCTCGCGGAGCCGGGCCGCCGCCCCCGTGATCCGGATCCGGAAATGCGCCCCGGCCGGGGCAAGATCATTTTCTTTCATGTTTTGCCGCCCGTGCCGCGCGGCCGCGCGCTCCTGGCCGGAGTGACCGGAAAGGGCCCGGAAACCGCGTCGGAGCTGGTTACCGGGGGTTCACTGCCTGTGATCACGCCCGGCCACGAACGTGCGGCATCCGGAGCAGCGCCCGCTGCGGTCCACGATGGACGGTCGGGAGCGGACGCCCGGAAGCCCCGCCGAAGATCCCGCCGGAGCGCTGAGGGGGCCCGGATCCGCCCGGGAAGGCGCGTTCGTGCGCGTGCAAGCGCCGCGGAGACGCTGCCCGACCGGGTGAACTTAGGAAATCAGGAGCTCTGCCGCTGCTCGAACAGCGTGACGCCCACCGGAGGCAGCCCCACGACGCTCGCCATCACCTGGCAGAACGCGAGCCCGTGCGGCCCGAGCGCGCCGTCGGTGGGGGTCCAGGACGCCCGCAGCTCGAGGTCGTCGGTGCGGGCCGGGCCGGAGATGTCGCCGAACCGGGCCGAGGACGTCTCGGTGACGGTGCCGCCGAGCGCCTTCCACGACGCTCCGGAGGCCTCCAGCGCGTCGGTGAGCCACGACCAGCCGACTGCCGGGAGAAACGGATCCGTGGCCAGCTCGCGGTCGAGCTCGGCGCGGACGTACATGACCAGCCGCAGCACGCCGTCCCAGCCCTCCTGGCCGTCCGGGTCGTGCAGCAGCACCAGCCTGCCGGACGCCAGCACGTCCGCGGGCCCGGAAACGTCGCAGCTCAACGCATAGGACCACGGCGCGAGCCGCTGCGGCGCACGCATCGTCTCCAGGCGGATCTCCGGGCGCGGCCGGACGGCTTGCAGCGCCGCGACGGCTTCGCGGAAGAGATCGGGCACTGGCGTCATCGCGGTCACGCTCCGACTGTAGGGCGGCGACACCCGGTTGCGGACGCAGGCGCGCCGAGCGAGACCGACCCGCGACCCACGGGACCGCTTTGGCTGCCCTCCGCCTCCCCTGCGCGGGGCCGCGGCGTGTGGAGGTCCGTGACGGAATCAGACCACGGGACGGCTCCGGCTGCCCTCCGCTTCCCTTGCGCGGGGGAGAGGGAATCAGATTCCCCAGAGTTCCCCTCGCGGACCTAACCAGCGCGCTGTGCTGGGCGGACTTTCGTTCTGCGGTAGATGCTGCGTCGCGTCTGGGCGCGTTCCCCAGGGTTCCTCTCGCGGAGTCGCTGGGCTGCGCTGTGCTGGCGGACCCTCGTTCTGGGGTAGATGTGGTGCCGGGTTGGGCGCGTTTCCCCAGGGCTCGCCTCGCGGATCTGTGCAGCCGTGCTGTGCTGGGCGGACCCTCGTTCTGGGGTAGGGGCTGGGCGAGTCCCCCCCCGGGTTCCTTTCGCGGATCTGCTCGGTCGCGCTGTGCTGGGCGGACTCTTGCTCGGCGGTAGATGCGGCACCGGAGTTGGGCGCGTTCCCCAGGGTTCCCCTCGCGGACATGTTCGGCCGTGCTGTGCTGGGCGGACTCTCGCCCGCGGAAGGCCCACCCCCGGGGGCTGGGCGCGTTGGGCACGGGGCGGCCCGGGACTGTCGGGCCCGAGTGGGACCATGGGGTTCGTGCCTCAGGTTTCGTCCGCGCCCGTCGGCGCCCCGTCCGTTTCGCCCCGTCGCGCCCTGCCCGGGTCGGCCTTCCTCGCCGCCGCGCGCGGGGAGCGGCCCGCGCACGTTCCGGTGTGGTTCATGCGCCAGGCCGGTCGTTCGCTGCCGGAGTACCGCGCGCTGCGCGAGGGCGTCCCGATGCTCGACGCGTGCTTCGACCCGGAGATGCTCGCCGAGATCACGATGCAGCCGGTCCGCAGGCTGGGCGTCGACGCGGCGATCCTGTTCAGCGACATCGTGGTCCCGCTCAAGGCGGCGGGCGTCGACATCGACATCGTCCCCGGCACCGGCCCGGTCGTGGCCTCGCCGGTGCGCGACGCGGACGCGGTGCGCGCGCTGCCGAAGCTCGAACCGGAGCAGGTCGGCAAGGTCGCCGAGGGCGTCCGGCTGCTGGTGGAGCGGCTCGGCGAAACGCCGCTGATCGGGTTCGCCGGCGCGCCGTTCACGCTGGCCAGCTACCTGATCGAGGGTGGCCCGAGCCGCAACCACGAGCACACCAAAGCCCTGATGCACTCGCAGCCCGAGGTCTGGCACGACCTCGCCGCGCGCCTCGCCGACATCGCCGCCACGTTCCTGCGCGCCCAGCTCGACGCGGGCGTCGACGCGGTGCAGCTGTTCGACTCGTGGGCCGGTGCGCTGTCCGAGCGCGACTACCGCGAGTTCGTGCTGCCGCATTCGACCCGGGTGCTGGCCGTGGCCGGCGAGTACGGCGTGCCGCGGATCCACTTCGGCGTCGGCACCGGCGAACTGCTCGGCGCGATGCACGAGGCGGGCGCGGACGTGGTCGGCGTCGACTGGCGGATCCCGCTCGACGTCGCGGTCCACCGGCTCGGCGGCAAGGTGTCCGTGCAGGGCAACCTCGACCCGGCGCTGCTGTACGCGTCGTGGCCGGTCCTGGAGGCCGAGGTGCGCCGGATCGTCGAAGAGGGCCGCGCGGCTCGCGGGCACGTCTTCAACCTCGGCCACGGCGTGCTGCCGAGCGTTGACCCGGAGGTGCTGAAGCGGGTCGTCGACCTGGTGCACTCGCTGTGAAACACGTCGCGGTCGTAGGCGGCGGGATCTCCGGGCTGGCCGCGGCGTACCGGGTGCGCCGGCTGCTCGGCGACCGGGTGACGATCACCGTTTTCGAGAGCACGCCCGCGATCGGCGGCAAGCTGCGCACGGCGGAGGTCGGCGGAGTCAGCTATGACGTCGGGGCCGAGGCGTTCCTCGCCCGGCGGCCCGAGATGATTTCGCTGGTCGAGGAGGTCGGCCTCGCCGATCGCCTGGTCCATCCGACGAAGGCGCGCGCCAAAATCCACGCCGGCGGCGCGGTGCAGAGCCTGCCGCCCGGCACCGTGATGGGAGTCCCGGCGTCCGCGGACTCGGTCGCGGGCGTGCTGTCCGAGGACGGCCGGAGCGCGGTCGAGAAGGAACGCTCGCTAGGCCCGGTCGAACTGGGCGAGGGCGACGTTCCGCTCGGGCCCTTGCTGCGCACGCGCTTCGGAGATGAGCTGGTAGACCGGCTGGTCGACCCGCTGCTGGGCGGCGTGTACGCGGGAGGTGCCGACGGTCTTGGCCTCCGCGCGACGATGCCCGGCCTGGCCAACGCGATCGAAGCCGGAGCGGGTTCGCTCACCGAAGCTGCGTCGTCGCTGCTGCCGAAAACGCCGGGCACCGCACCGGTTTTCGGCAGCCTCGCCGGCGGCTTGCAGGGCTTGCTCGACCGGTTGCTGGAGCTTTCCGGTGCCGAACTGCGCACTTCGTCGACGGTCCGCACGCTGACGCGGACACCGTCCGGCTGGCGCCTCGAATTCGGTGCTGCCGCGCCAGCGCACGCGCCTGCCGACAGCCCGGTCGACGCGGACGCCGTCCTGCTCGCCGTGCCCGCACCGGCCGCCCGGAAACTGCTCGACGGGGTGGTCCCGGCGGCTTCGACCGCGTTCGGCGAGGTGGAACTGGCGTCGATGGCAGTCGTCGCGTTCGCTTTCCCGCCCGGCACGGAGCTGCCGGATGCGTCCGGAATCCTCATCGGTGCGGGAGAGCGGGACGCGGAAGGCGTGCCGTACGCGTCCAAGGCGTTCACGTTTTCGTCGAACAAGTGGGCTCACCTCGGCGACGCCGGACCGGTGCTGGTGCGCGGTTCAGTCGGCCGGTTCGGCGAGCCCGGCGCGCTGAACGGCGACGACGATGCCCTGGTCGCAGCGGTCCGCGCGGACCTGGCCCGGCTCGCCGGCGTCACCGCGAAGCCGATCGACACCCTGGTGACGCGCTGGGGCGGCGGCCTTCCGCAGTACGGCACCGGCCACCTGGAGCGGGTGACCCGGATCGAGAAGGCAGTCGCGGATGTCCCGGGCCTGGCCGTGGCGGGCGCCACGCTGCACGGCGTCGGCCTGCCCGCGTGCGTGGCCACGGCCGACGCGGCTGCCCGCCGGATCGCGGAGCAGCTCTTCGTGTGACGGAGCCCCATGGCGATCGCCGGGCGAGGAGTGCCAGGATGGAGTCATGGCGCGGCTGAATTACAACGAACTCAACGACACGATCCGCTACACCACGTGGTCGGTCTTCCGGATCGAACCGGGGAAGTTGGGGGAGGACCGCGGCGCCGCGGGCCGGGAGACGGCCGAGTACCTCGACGGGCTCGAGGCCAAGGGCGTCGTCGTCCGGGGCGTGTACGACGTGTCCGGCCTCCGGGCTGACGCGGACTACATGATCTGGTGGCACGCCGAGGAGATCGAGCAGGTCCAGGCCGCCTACACCGGGTTCCGGCGTACGCCGCTCGGCCGCGCGTCCACGCCGGTCTGGAGCCAGACCGCGCTGCACCGGCCCGCCGAGTTCAACAAGAGCCACGTGCCCGCGTTCCTGGCTGGCGAGGAGGCGCGCAAGTACATCTGCGTGTACCCGTTCGTCCGGTCCTACGACTGGTACCTGCTGCCTGACGAGGACCGGCGCAAGATGCTGGCCGACCACGGCAAGGAGGCGCGGGACTACCCGGACGTGCGCGCCAACACCGTCGCGTCGTTCGCGCTCGGCGACTACGAGTGGATCCTCGCCTTCGAGGCCGACGAACTGCACCGGATCGTCGACCTGATGCGCCACCTGCGCAACACCGAGGCGCGTCGCCACGTGCGCGTCGAAATCCCGTTCTACACCGGCACGAAGGTGCCGCCCGCCGAACTCGTCGCGGCTCTGCCGTAACCGCCGGTGCAGGACGTACTCGCCGGGGCCTGGCAGTCGCTCGCCGGGGAACCGTTGCCCGCCGTGTCCTTGACCGGCGACGAATCCGTGCTGCCCGGACACTTCCGGGTCCCCGCCATGGCGACCGCGAGCATCGCCGCGGCCACCCTGTCCGCGGGTGAGCTGCTGCGGCTGCGCGGCATCGACCCAGGCACGGTGTCGGTCGATACCCGGCACTCCGCCGCCGCGTTCCGCAGCGAGCACCTGCTGCGCATCGACGGCGAGCCCGGACCGAGCCCGTGGGGCAGGATCGCGGGCGACTACCGCGCCGCCGACGGCTGGATCAAGCTGCACTGCAACACCCCACGGCATGAAGCGGCGGTCTGCTGGGCGCTCGGCGTCCCGGCGACCCGTGAAGCCGTAACCAAGACCGTGGCCGCGAAATCCATGGCAGAGGTCGAATCCGCCGTGGTGACCGCAGGCGGCGCGGCAGCGTTGATGCGCTCGCGCGAGGACTGGCTGGCACACCCGCAAGGCCAGGCCGTCGCGGACTTGCCGCTGGTCGAACTGAACCGCATCGGCGACGCGCCGAAGCGCACCCTGTTCGACTCGGACCGTCCGATGGGCGGCGTCCGCGTGCTGGAACTGACGCACGTCCTCGCCGGACCCGTCGCAGGCCGCGTGCTGGCGGCGCACGGCGCGAACGTGCTGCACGTCGGTGCCGCGCACCTGCCGCGAATCCCAGTCCTGACCATGGACACCGGCCAGGGCAAGCGCTCGGCGTTCATCGCACTCGACACCGAGGGCGGCCGCGCGAAGCTGAAAAAGCTCATCGCCCGCGCGGACGTCCTGCTCCAGACCTTCCGCCCCGGCGCACTCGCCCGCATCGGCTTCGGCCCGGAAGAGCTCGCCGAACTCCGCCCAGGCCTCGTGGTCGCGGATATCTCGGCATACGGCTGGACCGGCCCGTGGGCCCGCCGCCGCGGCTTCGACAGCCTCGTGCAGATGTCGTCCGGCATCGCCGAGGAGTACGCCACCGACGCCCCGGCACCGCTGCCCGCGCAAGCACTGGACCACGCCACCGGCTGGCTCACCGCCGCCGCCATCATGACGGCCCTCCGCCGCACCGTCACCGACGGCGGCACCTGGCACGCCCGCCTGTCCCTCGCCGGCACCGGACGGTGGCTGGATTCCTTGGGCCGCAAGGACCCGGAACCGTCCGAAGTGGACTACACGGACGTCCTGGAGACGGTCGACAGCGACTTCGGCCGGATGACCCGTGTGCGGATGGCGGGAGAGCTGCCGGGCGCGCCGCCGCACTGGGACCATCCGTCGCACCGGCCCGGGGCGGACACTCCGGTGTGGTCGCCGGTCGTGGCTCAGCCGGTCTCGTAAGCGACGCCGGACCCGGCGAGCGGCCGCGCTGGCGACGCGGACACCGCTGTGCTGCACCGGCCTCGTGCGCGGCTTCGGCGAGCTGACTCGCGTGCGGATGGTCGGCGAGTTGCTGGGCGCGCCGCCGCGCTGGGACCATCCGTCGCACCGGCCTGGCGCGGACACTCCGGTGTGGTCGCCGGTCGTGGCTCAGCCGGTCTCGTAAGCGACGCCAGACCCAACGAGCTGCTGCGCTGGGAGGACTTGCCGCAGCAGCCTGCGCGATACGCCGGTGTGGGCGCTGGTGGTGCCTCAGCCGGTCTCGTAAGCGATGCCAGACCCGACGAGCGGTGCACTGGCGACGCGGACACCGGTGTGCTGCACCGGCCTCGTGGGTGCCGCATTCCGCAAGAGCGCCGTGGCGGTTTCGCGTGGTGCCGCCAGTGCGCTGAGCGCCGTCGGCACCATGAGTGCCGCGTCGGTCCGGCGAGTGCCGTGTCGGCCTCGCGTGACACCTGCCAGTCCAGCGAGCACAGCCAATTCCCGCGCACCCAGGTCTGTGGGTCGCCCCGCCAGTCCCGGCTCGCGCGCCGGTCACGCGAGCGCTGCCGTGACCACCACCAGCCTCCTGCAGCACCGCCAGCCAACGCCGCCCGTGAAGCAGCGGCTAAATCGGCATAAGCCCTCCCGTAACCCGCTTGTCCGGATAAGCCGCCAGTCCGCCCACCGCGACCAGCTCAGCCGGTCCTGCGCCGGCACCCGCAGCCGCCTGCTGTTCGGCCCGCGCGAGGACCGTCGCCCCCGCAGTCGTCGGCGGCAGTGAACTGACCTTCCGTTCGCCGAACTGCTTGGTGATCCGCTGACTGCCGACGAGACAGAGCCAGAGCGTCAGCGCCACCTCGCCGAAAACAAGCACCACCATGGCGTTCAGATGAGACCGGCCCACGTCGTAGACCGTCCGTCCCACCCCGGCCGCCAGCAAAACCACGGCTACCGCGGTGAGCGTGTACCCGAGACCCGTCAACGGCCTGCGCCTGCTGACCAGCCGCCGCTGGACGAGATCGGTTTCGAGCGCCCGGATCGCAGGCTTGAGCACCGACGACCGCGCGACCCACGACGCGAGACGACCGCGACCAGCCGCCTGATGCACGGCTTGCTCAAGCGGCGGCGACGCTGGCGGCGGTCCAGCGGCGACGATCTCGCCCAGCGACCCGACCTGCAGCTGGCCACGCGCGAGCAGTGTCGCGATCACGGCCTCGACCAGCCGAGGCCGCCCGCCCGCCAGGTACGCGACGTCGTAGACATCGCGCGGCACGGCGGCCGACTCCGGCGCGGACGCCTGCGTGGCCAGCTTGTCCTTGCCAGTGGCCAAAATGCTCGCCAAACCCGCGGCGGTGGCGACGTAGACGAGCAGCATCGGGCTCACCGCGGCCCAGAATCCGTTCACGACAGGTTCCCTCCCTCCCGGCTCGGCAGAGATCGGATAACACCGCCGTAACCAGACATGTCGTCAGCGTAGCCAGCACCACCGACAAAAACCGAACGGGCTCAGCGCCGGAACCACCTGCGCCGAGGTTTGGGCAGGTCACCGCGGGCGATGAGCCACTCCGCGAACGCGTCGGCATACTCGCGCGCCCGGATCGAAGTCGTCTTCGGACGCTCCGCCGCATACGCGTCGAACAATGGCCGATACCGCGGACCCAGCGCCTCGGGCAGGTCCGGCCGCAGGTAAGCCACCAGCCGCCGTCGCTTGGCGAGTAGGACGACCGCTTCGATGCGCAACCGCGAGGCATCGAAGCCGGACGGCGCCTCGGCCCCGGTCAGTAAGCTGTCCAGCAACGCAGCTTGCCGAGCAGCCAGTTCTTCCCGGCTCACAACGTCACCGCGGTCCGCAATGCGACCAGTTCGGCGGCGAGTTCGGAATCGGTGGGATAGTCGTCGTCGCGCTCCAGGAGAACGCCCGGCGGATCCGTGCGACGGCGAAGTTCGGTGAGCAGCTCCAGCACCTCCGGCAGCACCGGATGCGCGTGCGTGTCGTGGTAAACCCCGTCGCGCTCCACGCCGCCCGCCATGTGCACGTACGCGAGCCGTTCCCACGGAATCCCGTCCAGGAAAGCCACTGGATCGGTGCCCACGTTGCGCGCGTTCGCATACAGGTTCGCGACGTCGATGATCAGCAGACAGCCGGTCCGCTCGGTCAGCTCGGTGAGGAATTGTTCCTCGGTCAGCTCGTTGTCCGGCCACTCCAGCAGCGCCGCGATGTTCTCCAGCGCGAACGGTACATCCACAATGGACTGTGCGAGCCGGACGTTGTCCACCAGCACGTCCAGCGCCGCGCGCGAGCGAGGCAGCGGCATCAGATGTCCGGAGTCGAGCCCGCCCGCGCGGACGAAGCACACGTGGTCGCTGACCAGCGGCGCGTCGAGAGCCCGCGCCAGTTCGGCCAGGTGCTCCACTCGCGCGGTGTCCAGCGGCTCGGCTCCGCCCAGCGACAGCGACACCGCGTGCGGCAGCACCGGCATCCCGCGATCCTTCAGCGCCAGCAGGCTTTCCGGCAGGTGCGGGGCGTGCAGATTCTCCGCGACCACCTCGACCCAGTCCACGCCCGGCAGCCGCGCGATCGACAGGTCCAGTTCCGGCCGCCAGCCGATGCCGATCCCCAACCGGTCAGCCACCGCACCCACCTCCGCCTCCACACCCGCTGCCACCGCCGCAGGACGATCCACCGCCGGACGACGTTCCCGCGCCGCTCGTCAACGCCAAGCTTGTCGCATGGTCCGGGTACTGCGCGAACCCGCCCAGCGCGACCAGCGAAGCAGCACCGAACAGCAGCGCGCCGGACTGGGCCCGCTGCGTCACCGGGTCTGTCCGCACCGCGACGACCAGCGCGCGCCCGGCTTTGGTCGGACGGACTTTCGGCCGCCTGCGGCCGGCCACCGCCAGGACCGCCAGAATCGCTGTGACGGCCAGCAGGACGTTCAATCCCGCAGTCGGCCGGTGCAGCGCGGAGCCGTTCACTGAGCGCACCAGACCGACTATGAACAGGGCGGCGTAGACCAGAACCACTCCGGTCGCGAAGGAGGCGGAGGCGACCGTAACCAGACCGCGTTTGCGGAGGTCGTTTCCGATGCTCCGCACCGGCGCGGAGACCGCTTCCGCCGTACGCAGCGTCGAAGCCGTGTGGGGCCGCTTCCGCACGGCCTCGTAGACCGCCTGCTCGACCGGCCCTGTCGGGGCTCCAGAGACGGCCGTGAGCTGGCCCCTGCTGTCGACCCGCAGCAGCCCGCGCTCCAGCAACGCCGCGATCGCCGTGTCGATCGTGCGGTGAGGGCCGCCGACGAGGCAGGCGAGCTGGTAGACGTCGAGCGGACGATGCGTGTCCGCGGGCGCTTGGCGCAGCAGCGGCCAGACCAGCTGCACCGCCAGCGTCAAGGCCAGCGCGGAACCGTAGACCGCCAGGAACTGCGGGCCGGAGATCCCCCAAGGCTCGTGCATGGCGCCTCCCTCCTTCGGTTATCCGCCGCAGCCGCCCCCGCCGCCGCAACTGCTGCCTCCGCCGCACGAAGACCCGCTGCTGCACGAGGAACCGCCACTGCTGCACGACGATCCGCCGCTCGAACCGCCGCCCCCGGTCCAGCTGCCACCGCCGCTGATCAGCGCTGTGCTCATCTCCTCGTCCGGGTACAGCGCGATTCCGCCGAGCGCGACCACCGCCGCGGCGCCGACGAGCAATGCTCCGTTGCCGTTCCGGCTCGTGGCAGCGAACTCCTCAGGCCGCTCCTCGGCAGCTTTCGCGTCTTCGCGGGCGCGCACGACGATCGCGTGGCCTGCGTCGGTAGCGCGGGAGGTCTTCGAGCCCTTGCGGACCGCGTAAGCGATCAACGTCAGGGTCCCGGCCACGACGAGCAACCCGATCAGCCCGCCGATCGGCCGGTCCAGCTGCGCTCCGTTGACCGCGCGGATGATCCCGATCAGCAGCAACACGGCGTACGCGGCCACGATGCCGGCGCGGAAGCCGTCCAGTCCGTCGCCGGCGACGAGCAGCCCGCGTCGTTCGAGGTCCTGGCGGATCTTCTCCACTTCCGGCTGGACCGTCGGCGACTTGCGCACCATGGCGACGGTCGCCGTTCCGCCCTGCGCGGCGTCGTGCACCGCGCGTTCCAGCCTCTTGCGAGCCGGTCGCTTGCCGATCGCGCTCAGCTTGCCCTTGCTGCTCACCCGCAGGAGTTCCTGTTCCAGCAGCGTCGCGATCGCGGTGTCCACCGTGCGGTCCGAGCCGCCGGCCAGGTACGCGAGCTGGTAGACGTCCGGCTGGAGCGGCGCGTCGACGGTCGCGGGCGCGTTCCCTCGCCGCGACCGCGCGATCGACGGCCAGCTGATCTGCACCAGCAGGACGACGGCCAGCGCCAGGCCGAAGATCAGCAGGAATTGCGGGCCGGAAATGCCCCACGGTTCGTCCACGGCTTCCCCCTCGTTTCAGCGTTGCCGGAACCCTAACCGGCCGGTCGCCGGAGGCTGTCGGCAGAACTGACGCACTCGATGTCCGGTTCGTTCCCGGCTCAGCTGTTCCCGCCGCCGCAGCCCCCGCCGCACCCGGAACCGCCGCATCCGGAGCCGCAGCCCGCTCCGCCGCCGCAGCCAGACCCGCAGCCCGTCCCGGCGGCCCAGTACCCCGCCGGTCCGGCGAACCCGCCCGCGGCTCCCGCGATGGCCGCCCCCGCCCGACGGGTCGCCGGGAGACCGCGCAGCAGGGCGACCCGCAGCTCGCGATCCGGGTGGTTCGACAGTCCGCCGACCGCGACGCTCCCGGTCAGCCCGCTGATCAGGCTCTGATCCGGCCAAGCCGCTTCTGCGGCCTCACGTCCGGCGTCGGTCGGCCGGATCCGCCGGGCAGCCCGGCGACGGGACAGCGCGGCGAACACGAACCACGCGGGCAGCAGAACCGAAATCAGCACGTAGCCGTTCAGCCCGCCGACAAACGCCGCCACACCGGCCGCCGCCAGCACCGCTTCTTCGATCGCGGTCCACTTCCACGCTCGCCGCAGCGCGTGGCCGTCGACCAGCAGTCCGCGCTTGGTGAGGTCGTCGACCAGTTCGCGGACCGTGTCGCCCCAGACGAGACCGCGCAGCACCGTCGCGATCCCGACCCCCGTGCCGGTCAGCTCGGCAGCTTCCCTGCTCAGCGCGTCCGACGGCTCGGTCGGCGTGCGATACAGCCGTCCCACGGAATCCGCGCGCAGTTGCTCCCGCTCCAGCATCGAGGCGACCGTCGTCTCGGCGACGCGGAACGGTCCGTTCGTCAGCAACGCGACCTGCGCCGCGGACGTCAGCCGGGTTTCGGGATGCCTGCCGCGGTGCAGCCGGGCGGCGGTCCGCCGTCCGAGCCACCAGCAGACCAGCGCCAGCACCAGGATCAGCGCGGCCGGCATCGCGCGTTCGATCGTCCAGTCCATCACGGTCCCCCTCCGGATGAACAAACCACGTTACCCGCGTGCCCGGGGTTGCCGCCGGACGAAAAACCGCCCTCCCCGGGAGCGGGAAGGGCGGTTTCAGCGGACCTCGGCGTCAGTCGCCGGAGTCCTCGACGAGCTTCAGGGAAATCGAGTTGATGCAGTACCGCTGGTCGGTCGGGGTCGCGTAGCCCTCGCCCTCGAACACGTGCCCGAGGTGGCTGTGGCACGAGGCGCACAGCACCTCGATGCGCCGCATGCCCATGGTGCGGTCCTCGCGCAGCAGCACCGCGTCGGAGTCCGCCGGGTCGTAGAACGACGGCCAGCCGCAGTGGCTTTCGAACTTCGTGTCGCTGCGGAACAGCTCCGCGCCGCAAGCCCGGCACTCGTACACGCCGGTGGTCTTGGTGTCGGTGTACTCGCCGGTGAACGGCCGTTCGGTGCCGGCTTGCCGGAGCACCGCGTACTCCTCGGGGGCAAGCTGCTCCCGCCATTCCTGGTCGGACTTCACCACGCGCGGAGTGGTGCCGACGACGGGTTTCATACCTTTCACCCTTCCCACGTTACCTGGAGAGAAAAGCGACCGTGTGCAGCGCGATGTCCCAGGCGGTGACCAGCAGCCCGAGCACGATCAGCACCACGACCAGCGCGGACACCCAGTAGCGGAGCCCGCCGGTGCGGTTGCTGGACTCGGCGAAGTCGGCGACCTGGTCCAGGCACGCCTCGACGGTGAAAGTCGGCCCGGTGCGCTCCATCCGGTCGAGATGGGCGGCGAACGCACGGGCCTCCGGGTCGTACGGATCCAGCCCGACCAGATCCTCGTGGAACCGAGGATTCCAGCCCGGCGGCAGAGCTCCGTTCTCGGCCATGCTTCAAAGGTAGGCTATTCGTCCCGCTGGACCCACCTCTGCGGCGAGTGTCACTGCGCTGGCGCGCCGCTTCCGAGGCGAGGGTCGCTGTTGATCATCAGCGTGCCGTCCTCCGTGGCGATGACCTGCACGACCTTCTGCGTCTGCGCGCCGTTTTCCGGAATCAGCGTGATCTGAACGTCGGCGGAGCCGTCCGGGTTGTTCTGGCGTTTGTAAACGCTCGCGTTCCGGTAGGTGTTCAACTTGTTCTGTGCCCAGTACGAGGCGAACGCGGCCTGATCGCCGAAGGCTGCCTGCGCCGAGGGGGTCAGCATCGCCCACGCCTCGGGTTTTCCCACAGCCCCGTAAAAATCAATGACCCGATCACCCGCTGGCCCCCATTGCACGGTGCCGTTGGACTTGACCGGCGGCGCAGAGGAACTCGGCGTGCTCGACGGAGACGCCGGAGCGGAGGAGTTCGGCGCGGGCGGCTGCGCGTTCGACGAACTGCCGCCCTTGTCCCGACTGCTGCTCAACACGAGAAACACCACCAACGCCACCGCAACGACCGCCGCGGCACCGCCAGCGAGGAACGCCATCTTCTTCTTCCGCGCCGCAGCAGGCGAAACCCGATCCCCCGACCCAGCACCGGAGTAGTTCGGCGCAGCAGCAGTCGGCGTAGGCCGCACAGCGGGCTGCGGACGCGGCGGAGTATTCGCCGGGGGAGCGGGACGCGAAGGCGCGCCCATCGGCATGAACGCCGCGGTCGGCGTCCGAGGCGGGTTAGACGGAGCCTTCGGCGCGGCAGCGGCAGCCGCCGCCGGAGCACTCGCACGCGCCCACGGCGGACGGGACCCGTTGCTCCCCGGACCGCGATTCCCCGACAGCAACTGCTGCGGTGCGGCCGGTTCCCCGGTCGCCAGCTGAGCCAGCCGCTCCCGTGCCTCGGCCATGCTCGGCCGCTCGGAAGCTTCGCTGCGCAGCAGGCTCATCAGCAACGCGGTCGCCGGACCGGCCTGCGTCGGCGGGTTGACCTGGCCGTTCGCCGCCGCGTAGAGCAGCGCGAGCTGGTTCGTGGTGTTGCCGTACGGCGTCTGCCCCTCGATCGCCTGGTACAGCGTCGCGCCGAGGGCGAAGACGTCCGAGCTGGGCACCGGGTCGGCGCCGCGGGCCAGTTCGGGGGCGAGGTACGCCGGGGTTCCGCCGATGAGGCCGGTCTGGGTGAGCGTCATGTCGCCGGCCGCGCGGGAGATGCCGAAGTCGGTGATTTTCGCGGTGCCGGTTTCGTCGATGAGGATGTTGCCGGGCTTGACGTCCCGGTGCACGATCCCGGCGCGGTGCGCGGCGACGAGCGCCGCGGCGACCTGTTCGCCGATCCGCGCGACCTGGCCGACCGGCAGCGTGCCCTGTTCGGACAGCACCGCGGACAGGCTCGGGCCGTTGAGGTACTCCATCACCAGGCACGGGTCGCCGCCGTGCTCGGCGACGTCGAACACGACGATCGCGTTGGGGTGCTGGAAACGGGCCGCGTTCTTCGCCTCGCGCATCGCGCGCTGGCGCATGTTGTCGCGTTCGGCCTCGGAGACGCCCGGCTGCGGCAGGATCTGCTTGATCGCCACCGACCGCTCCAGGCGCACGTCCACGGCACGCCACACCACGCCCATGGCACCGCTACCAATGTGCTCGACGAGGCGGTAGTGCCCCGCGATCAGCTGCCCGGTGTCGATGACGCCCGCTCCTGACGAAAGTCCCGTGATCGTGGTCGTGCGCAGCGCGGATACCCCTCGCGCACCCGAACGAGTGTAGCGGTCGGAAGTACCTGCCCGCCGTCAGCCAGCCGGTGCCGACGGCACGGGGGCCTCCGGCTCGGCGGCGGGGACGCGCTTCCGCAGCACCCGCACCAATCCTGCCGCGCCGAGCGCGGCGAAGACCGCGTAGCAAGCCAGCAAAGCGGGCGGCGTGTCGCCGGTCAGCGCGTCCGCGAAAACGACCACCGCGATAGTTCCGGGGACGCTCCCGAGCGCCGTTCCGGCAAGGTACGGAACGAGTTTCACGGACGAAACGCCGCACAGGTAGTTCATCGCCGAAAACGGGACGACCGGGATCAACCGCAGCGACGTGATGGCGAGCACGCCGCCGTCGGAGAGCCGGTCGTTGACCGCCCGCACCGGCGCGCGGTGGAGGTGCCGCAGGATCAAGTCGCGGCCGAGCAGCCGGGCCAGCCCGTACGCCAGCCCGGCGGCGATCGTGGTGGCCGCCAAGGCGATGACCACCCCCGCGACGCTCCCGACGAGCAAACCGGCGGCCAGATTGAACACCGTGCGCGGGATCGGCGCGACGGTGAGCAACGAGTAAGCCACGAGGAGCACCAGCGGAGTCATCGATCCGGTCTCCGCGGCCCAGGCGCGCAGCTGTGCCGGTCCCGGAATCGGCAGCCACACCGCGGCGGCGCCGAGAAGAGCTAGCACGACCAGGGCGGCGATCAGCTTGGTTCTCCCGGACACCCCGCCACGGTACGGCACTCGCGGCTACGGTGGCCGCATGGCCAAAAACGGCGATCCGGTCGAGTACCAGGTGGGGGAGCGCACCGTCCGGGTGTCGAGCCCGGACAAGGTCTACTTCCCCGAACGCGGCATCACGAAGCGGCAGGTGGTCGAGTACTACCTCGCCGTGGCCGATCCGTTGCTGCGCGCGATCGGCGAGCGGCCGACCACGCTGAAACGCTACGTCGACGGCGTCACCGGCGAGTGGTTCTACGCCAAGCGCGTGCCCAAGGGCGCGCCGGACTGGCTCGAGACCGCGCGGATCACCTTCCCGTCCGGCCGCACCGCCGACGAGGTCTGCCCGACCGAACCCGCGGTGTTCGCCTGGGCGGCCAACCTCGGCACGTTCGACTTCCACCCGTGGCCGGTCCGCCGCCCTGACCTGGATCATCCGGACGAACTGCGGATCGACGTCGACCCGCCGGAGCGCGCCGGGTTCGCCGATGCCGTCGAGGTCGCCGGCGTCGTCCGCGAGGTGCTCGCCGACGCCGGGCTCACCGGCTACCCGAAGACCTCCGGCGGCCGCGGCGTGCACGTCCTCGTGCGGATCCGCCCGGAATGGGACTTCATCGCGGTGCGGCACGCGGTGATCGCGCTCGGCCGCGAGGTCGAACGGCGGATCCCGGACAAGGCGACGGTCTCCTGGTGGAAGGAGGAACGCGGCGGTCGCGTCTTCCTCGACTACAACCAGGCGGCCCGGGACCGGACGGTCGCCTCCTCCTGGTCGGTGCGCGGCACCCCGCGCGCGACCGTGTCGACCCCGCTGACCTGGGATTTGCTCGCCGACGTCGACCCGGACGACTTCGACGTCCTGACCGTCCCCGGCTTCCTCGCCGAGCACGGCGACCTCCACGCGCCGATGGACGAGAAGGCGTTCGGCCTGGAGACGCTGCTGGAGTGGTACGAGCGCGACGACCGCGACCTCGGCGGTGCGGAACTGCCGTACCCGCCGGACTATCCGAAAATGCCTGGCGAACCGAAGCGGGTGCAGCCGAGCAAGGCCCGATCCGACCAGGCGTGATCGTCCGATCGCCGGGCGTGTTCACTCTCGGTGATCAACATTGCGGGGAATTTCGCGAATGTTTTCGCAGGTCGTACTGGTTTTTCCGAGGTCGATTACCGTGAGGTGCACCGCTAAGCGGTAACGCGCCGGGGTCGAGGTGCGACTATTGCCGGAACCGGAGGGGAGCCGGGACCGGAGGAGGGAGACGTCGTGGACGACCTGATCGCGTTCCTGGCCGCGCGCGTCGGACAGCGGCAGGCGCTGATCATGCAGGCGGTGCAGAAGGGCAAGGCCGGCGAGTCGCTCAACCGCGGCGAGGCCAAGGTCGGGCTCGAGGAGCGGGTCCGCTCCCTTGGCGACCTCGAACTCGACGTGGTCAACCAGATGATCAACGAGATCGAGGCGACGCGGCGGATCATGCTCGCGCATCGGACCACGGTGTCGGAGAAGGTGCCTGGGTTTCCGTTGTACGGCAGCGAGTATTGGTGTGAGACCTGTCATGTGCCCGCGGACGAGGCCGGGTCGAATTGGTGTTTGACGTTGCGGTTGCTGGCGTTGCCGTATGCGGATCATCCGGATTACAGCGAGCGGTGGAGGCCCTGATCGGCTCGTCGCCTGGCGGCGACATCGCGCTCGCTGTGGGGGCCCGCCACCCCGAAGCCCAATTGTGCTGACGGTCGGCGGGTGCTTGTCAAGGCGGGAAAGATGCCTTGACAAGCACCCGCCGACCGCAGGGATGCTTCGGATCGGGGTTGCGGGCGGTGTGGGTGCCTCGATCGTTGGGTGCGTCGGTGCCTGTTTAGGGCCGTGAGGGGAACCCCGACGGAATCAGAGTCAATGAGGGTGGCCCTCACGGACGGTCGTGAGGGGCGGGAATTCGCGCTTGGCGAATGGCGTTGCCGTGGGCGTGGACGTTCCGATTTCCGTGCTGGACCGGTCGCCCGTGCGGCGAGGGCGGGGGACCGCGCAGGCGATCCGGGACACTGTCGCGTTCGCGCGTGACATCGAAGCTCTCGGCTATCACCGGTTCTGGGTTTCCGAACACCATGGCGTGCCTGGGGTCGCCGGGTCTTCGCCTGCGGTGCTCGCGTCCGCTGTCGCGTCTGCGACCTCGCGTATCCGGGTCGGGTCCGGGGGCGTGATGTTGCCCAATCATCGGCCGCTCGTGGTTGCTGAGCAGTTCGGGATTCTGGAGTCCTTGTTCCCTGGGCGGATCGATCTCGGGATCGGGCGTTCGGTCGGGTTTATCGAGCCGGTGCGGCGTGCGCTTGGCCAGGGCAAGGACGCGGCCGACGGCTTCGACGGGCAGGTTCGCGAGCTTCTCGCATTCTTCCGGGGCGAGCACGACGGGGTGCACGCGATCCCGGCCGAGGGGCTGTCGGTGCCGGTGTTCTTGCTCGCGACTGGTGCGGGTGCGGATCTCGCGGCTGGGCTCGGGTTGCCGCTGGTGATCGCTCCGGCGCATGGGCAGCGTGCGATGGTCGAGGCGATTTCGCGGTACCGCGAAACATTCCGGTCCGATGTGGACGATCCCTATGTCGTCGTGTCGACAGCGGTCGCGGTTGCGGACACCGCGGAGGAGGCTCGGCGGCTGCTGGTGCCCGAGGCATGGTCCACTGTGTACTCGCGCAGCCATGGCGTTTTCCCGCCGCTTTCGCCTGCGGACGAGATTTTGGCGCTGCCGATGACCGACCGTGAACGCCGTCGTCTCGACGACACCTTGGCCGGGCAGATCAGTGGCACCCCGGACGAGGTCGGCGCACGCCTCGCGGATCTGGTCGACTCGACCGGGGCGGACGAGTTGCTCGTCAGCACCAGCACTTACGACCCGGCGGCGCGCGTCGAGTCGTTTGCCGCGCTTGCTGAGTTGACTGCGACGGAACGGCTTTCGGTCTAGCCGAGGACGATCGGCAGCTTCTCCGTCAGCGACCCCAGCACCGCTTTTTCCTCGTCGGTTGCGGCACGGCGGCCGGTCGCTACCAGGAGCGCGGTCTGGTCGTCCAGGGTTGGCGGAAGTGGCGAACCCAGGGCGGTTTCGACGGTTCGCCGGGTCGCGGCCAGGCAGTCTGCGTCTGGACCGTCCACTCCGGACAGATGCATGACGAGGTCCAGGTGGTGCAACGTCGCTTCCACGACGTAGGTCTCGAAATAGTCCGCGACCGTGAGCACGTAGTCGCGGGTTTCGACCTTCGACGCCGGGTCCGCGAGCGCGGCGGCGCGTCCGGCTGCCTGGGCGAGGTCGTCGAAGTGGTGCGCCAGCCAGGCGGTGGAGCCGTAGCTGAGCGCCGCGCGGCGGGTGAACAGGCCTTCTTCGTCCATGCCGGTCGGCAGGTCGGTGCCGAGTTCCCAGTATTGCGCGGCAGTGTGCGTCGGCTCGCCTTCGGCGGGGGTCGCGAGCGTGATCAGGATGTCCTGCGCGTCGATGACCAGGTGGAACACCAGATCCTGCACCAGCCAGCCGGTGCATCCCGACGGGGCCAGCCACTGCCCGCCTTCAAGCGATTTCACGGCGTTCTGAAGCGCGTTCCAGGAGCGGAAGAAGAGGTCCACGACGGCACTTTAGCGATCGCGAACCCCCGCGGCATCCGATTTACAGCCGCAGCAACAGTTCAGTGAGCAGGCGCTGAGCCGGATCAGTCAGGTCGATCCCGGACACTTCCGACGCCCGCCGCACCCGGTAGCGCACGGTGTTCGGGTGGATGTTCAGCGAGCGCGCGGCCGTGCGGACGTCGCCGAAAGCGTTCAGGTACGCCAGCACAGCGGGGATCAGGATGTCGCCGTGATCGGCGTCGTGGGCGCGCAGTTGCGCAAGCCGCGGATCGCGCAACCGGGGCTGATCTCCCAAGTAGGCCAACACTTCCGACAGCAACACGTCCGCCCGGACGTCAGCCAGCGACGCGACGTCGGACGGCCAATGACCGCGCGTCATCGCCATCAGCACCCGATCGGCGTCGCCGCGCGACAACGCTGCGTCCGACAGTCTCGGCACGACCCCGCCGAGCGCGGCGCGGACCGGGGCGTCGAGGTGTTTCCGTGCCGCACCAACGATTTCCTTCGCCAACGCCAGCACCGGCGCATCCGAGTGTTCCGTCAGATCCGGGAGCAACGCGTACACCCGGCCGCCGAGCACGCTCACTAGCGCGGTCCGCCGATAGGCCGCGGTGTGCACGGCGATCAGGTGCACCAATTCGGCCCGGCGCAGCAACCGGTCCGAAGCGGCCGTCGTCTGCTGCCGGGAAAGCGTGAACGCCAAAACCTGTGCTGGACGCGCCGGATCGGCACCGATGTCGTCAGCGACCGACTCGGCGTCGACGCGTCCTTCCAGCAGTCCGGCGAGCAAATCCTCGCGCAGCCGAAGTTGCGGATCGGGCAGAGTTCGGGCGCGGATCAGTTGCGGGGCAAGGGTTCTGCTCGCGCCGAGCAGCGCCACCTCGGCTTGTTCGGTCAGCGGCTGCGCGCCTTCCTGGACCCAGATCGTGCCGAGCGGCTGCGATCCGGCGTGGATCCCGGCGGCGATGCGGCGGCGGATTCCCAGCTCCGGGCGCTCGTCCACGCGCACGATTCCTTCGCCGGCCCGCAATCGCTGGTAGACGCCCCATTCGCGGAGGATCGCGAGGTACCGTTCCGGTCCTTCGCGGCCCAAGATCGACAACCGCCGCAGCTCGTCGACCTCGTCGCCGGCTCGTGAATACGCCAGGACGCGGCTCGCGGTGTCCTCGATGCTGACCAGGCCGCCGGTGAGTGTCGCGACCGTCTGGGCCAGCGCGAACAGGTCGCCGAGCACCTCGCCGGTTTCCGCTTCGCCGCCCGCTCGGGCCGCGTCGACGACCCCGCGCGCCAGTGCCTCGACCTGCTCCCATCGCGCCTCCGCGCCGACCGTGAGCAGCGCGACGCCAGCGTCCGCGGCGACGTCCGTGCCGCCTTCGCCCTTCACCGCCACCGCGGCCGCTCCGGCGCGTCCGGCCGCCCGGATCGCCGCCGCTGCCGACCGGCCGCGCGCGCCGATCACCAGGACCAGGTCGCCGGGGTGCGTTTCGGGCGGGTCCTCGGGGTCGAGGATCACCACGTCCTGCACCGGAACGCCCAGTCCGCGCGGCGCGACGAGCACCCGCACGAGCGGTTCGCCGAGCGTCGCGAGCACGTGCCGCAGCGAGGCGCCGGCGAACGGTTCGGCGGCCGTCATCGCGTAGGCCGATCGGACAAAACCATATGGGCGATTCTAGCCGCTTGAACAAACCCCTGAACGCCGTGCAGCGTTATCTTTCGGGCATCCGACGAGTAAGCCAACGAGGGAGCCGCCGTGGACGCCGTGACCCAGACCCCCGCCCCGAAGAACGAGCCGGTGCTGACGTACGCGCCGGGCAGCGCCGAGCGCGCCGAGCTGGAGGGTGCGCTGAAGAAACTGGGTCAGGCCGGTCCCGTCGACCTGACGGTCACCGTCGGCGGCGAGCAGCGCGCGGGCGGCGGCGAGAAGATCGACGTTGTCCAGCCGCACAACCACGGCCACGTCCTCGGGACCATCCAGAGCGCCACGAAGCAGGACGCGACCGACGCGATCGCTGCCGCCGCGAAGGCCGCTCCGGAGTGGCGCGCGCTGTCCTACGACGACCGTGCGGCGATCCTGCTGCGCGCCGCTGACCTGCTGAGCGGCCCGTGGCGCTCGACGCTGAACGCGGCCACCATGCTCGGTCAGTCGAAGACCGCGACGCAGGCCGAGATCGACTCCGCGTGCGAACTCGCCGACTTCTGGCGCTTCAACGTCGCCTTCGGCCGCAGCATCCTCGACCAGCAGCCGGTCAGCTCGCCGGGCGTGTGGAACCGGATGGAGCACCGTCCGCTCGAGGGCTTCGTGTACGCGATCACGCCCTTCAACTTCACCGCCATCGCCGGCAACCTGCCCACCGCGCCCGCCCTGATGGGCAACACCGTGCTGTGGAAGCCGTCGCCGACGCAGAGCTTCGCCGCGCACCTGACCATGCGGCTGCTCGAAGAGGCCGGCATGCCGCCGGGCGTGATCAACCTGCTGCCTGGCGACGGCAAGGCCGTCTCCGAGGTCGCGCTGACGCACCGCGACCTGGCGGGCATCCACTTCACCGGCTCCACCGCGACCTTCCAGCACCTGTGGGGCACTGTCGGCGCCAACATCGCCGGCTACCGCAGCTACCCGCGTCTCGTCGGCGAGACCGGCGGCAAGGACTTCGTGCTCGCGCACCCGTCGGCCGACATCGACGTGCTTCGCACCGCGCTTGTCCGTGGCGCCTTCGAGTACCAGGGCCAGAAGTGCTCCGCCGCTTCGCGTGCGTACGTGCCGCGCAGCGTCTGGGAGCAGCTGAAGGACGGCCTTGCGTCCGAAACCGCCGCGCTCTCGTACGGCGACGTCACCGACCTGTCGCACTTCGGTGGCGCGGTGATCGACCGTCGGGCCTTCGACAAGCACGCCTCGCTCTTCGAGCGCGTTAAGAACGACAGCGAGGTCGAGATCCTCGTCGGCGGCACTGCGGACGACAGCTTCGGCTACTTCGTGCAGCCGACCGTTCTCGTGTCGACGAACCCGAAGCACGAGATCTTCAGCACCGAGTACTTCGGCCCGATCCTGTCGGTCTACGTGTACGAAGACGCTGACTTCGACGCCGTACTGCAGCTGGTCGACGAGACCGCTTCGTACGCCCTCACTGGCGCCGTCATCGCGAACGACCGCACGGCCGTCGCGAAGGCTTCGCAGGCGCTGCGGTTCGCCGCGGGCAACTTCTACGTCAACGACAAGCCGACCGGCGCGGTCGTCGGCCAGCAGCCGTTCGGCGGGGCGCGCGCCTCGGGCACGAACGACAAGGCCGGTTCGGTCTTCAACCTGCTCCGCTGGACGAGCCCGCGCTCGATCAAGGAGACGTTTGTGCCGCCGACCTCCGTGCGCTACCCGCACCAGGGCTGAGAAGGAGACACCGTCATGCTGCGTGCCCCGTTGCTCGCCGCCGCTCGTTCGCAGCGGATGCGTGCGCTCGTCGAAGCGGTACCGGTCACCCGGTCCGTAGTGCGCCGGTTCGTGTCCGGCTCGGCTACCGCCGACGCCGTGCGCGCCGCACGGGAACTGGCCGCCGACGGCCGGAAGATCACCATCGACCACCTCGGCGAAGACACCACCGACGCCGCACAGGCCACCGCCACCGTGCAGGCGTACGAGGAGTTGCTGACGGCGCTGTCCGAACAGGGCCTCGCCAAGGGCGCGGACGTCTCGGTGAAGCTGTCCGCGGTCGGGCAGTTCCTGCCGGGCGACGGCGAGGGCGTCGCGCTCGAAAACGCGCGGAAGATCTGCGCGGCGGCCGAAGCGGTCGGCGCGACAGTGACGCTCGACATGGAGGACCACACCACCACGGACTCGACGCTCGGCATCCTCCGCGAGCTGCGCGCCGAGTACCCGTGGGTGGGCGCGGTCCTGCAGGCCTACCTGCACCGCACCGAGCAGGACTGCCGCGAGCTGTCCGGTCCCGGGTCGCGCGTGCGGCTGTGCAAAGGCGCTTACGCCGAGCCGGAGTCGGTGGCGTTCCAGGACAAGTCCGAAGTGGACAAGTCCTACGTGCGCTGCTTGCGCGTGCTGATGGAGGGCAAGGGCTACCCGATGGTGGCCTCGCACGACCCGCGGATGATCGCGATCGCGGGCAAGCTCGCCGCCGACGCCGGCCGCACGTCCGGCGACCACGAGTACCAGATGCTGTACGGCATCCGGCCCGAGGAGCAGAAGCGGCTCGCGGCCGAAGGCGAGACGATGCGCGTGTACGTGCCCTGCGGCGACGAGTGGTACGGCTACTTCATGCGCCGGCTGGCCGAGCGTCCGGCGAACCTCGCGTTCTTCCTGCGCGGGCTGGTCACCCGGTCCTGAAACGCTGCGAAGGCCCGGCACCCTGGTGGGTGCCGGGCCTTCGTGTTTCCCCGGGTTGCGCCTGTGGCAGCGGGCTCAGGCCTGCTCGGCTTCTTGCGCGGCGGCGGCCTTGCGCACCTCGTCCATGTCGACCTCGCGGGCCTGGCGGATGAGGTCCTCCAACGCGGCTTCCGGAAGGGCGCCGGGCTGGGAGTAGATGAGGGTCTTGTCGCGGATCACGGCGAGCGTCGGGATCGAGCGGATGTTGAACGCCGCGGCGAGCTGCTGCTCGGCTTCGGTGTCCACCTTCGTGAAGGTGATGTCGCTGTGCTTTTCCGACGCCTTCTCGAACACCGGCGCGAACTGGCGGCACGGGCCGCACCAGCTTGCCCAGAAGTCGATCAGCACGAACTCGTTGTCGGTCACGGTCTGGTCGAAGTTGTCCGCGGTCAGTTCCACTGTGCTCATGGGTGGTCCAACGAACGAACCGGGTGGGGAATTCCCCGGGGCGCGGTAGCGTCCTGGTGGGTGTCCGACGCTTCCTTGGAGGTTGATGTGGCTGACGGGATCTTGGGGCGGATCGACGAGCTGATCGCGCAGGAGAAGGAACTGCGCGACCGGGCGATCGGGGTCGGGCTGTCCTCGGACGACCGCGAGCGGCTCCGCCGGGCCGAAGAGGAGCTCGACCAGTGCTGGGACCTGCTGCGGCAGCGCCGGGCCAGGGTCGAGTTCGACGACGATCCGGACGAGGCTTCGGTCCGGTCGGTGGGCGAGGTCGAGGGATACCGGCAGTAGACATTGCCGAAAGCTAACGGTTAGCTTTTGGCAACTGGTCGCATTTTGTGACTGATAGCATCCGCGGATGACTGAGCCGTCCGGGCGGCGCGAGCGCAAGAAGGCTGCGACCCGCCAGAAGATCGCCGACACCGCGCTCCGGCTGTTCCTCGAGCGCGGGTACGACGAGGTGGGCATCCGGGACATCGCGGCCGAGGCCGACGTCGCCGTGACCACGGTCTTTTCGCATTTCGCCTCGAAGGAAGCGCTGGTCTTCGAGCAGGACTCGAACTTCCAGGAAAGCCTGCGCGGCGCGGTCGAACGGCGGTCGTCGGCGGAGGCGCTGATCCCGGCGCTGCGGGACGAGATCCAGGCGCTGGTGCGGCATTGCACCGCGGACAGCGTCGCGCCGGTCTGGCGGATGATCGACGGGTCGCCCGCGCTGCGGGAGTACGAGGAATCGATGCGGCTGCGGCACGCGGAGTCGCTGGCCGCGGCGATGGCGGCCGATCCCGGTCTCGAGCGGACTCCGACGGCGTGCCGGGCGATCGCGCGGTTCGTGGTCGACGCCTACTCGGTGGCTCGCGAGGCGGCTGACCCGGAGGCCGCGGTGGACGAGGTTTTCCGGATGATCGAGGCGGCCTGGGCGGCTGCCAGTCCTGCTGTGTCCCGTTAGGACCGTCTCCCGCGCGTTTGCTGCCTTTCTGGTCGCGAGTGGCGGAATTCGGTGCGCTGTCGGCGTTTTCGGCACTTCCGGTGAAAATCTCGGTCTCATGTGGGTGAGCGGATCCCGCCGGGTCGAGCGATGCGCTGTCGAACAGGTGTTCGAGATACTGGATGGGTGTTCGAGACGACTTCGGCGGGACAGCCCCGGTTCCGCCACCTCAGACCTCAGCGGGGATTGCTCAGCCGGATCAGCGGGCTGGTGCGCGGCTGGCGGCGCTATCTCGGCGAGAGGGAGCCGTTCGACAGACGCGCTGCGCACACCACGCGGCGCGAGCGGCTCCGCGCCCAACCTGTTGCTCGGCGACGCCGCGATCACCAAGCGGCCGCACCTGCGGCTGATCACCAAAGAGCAGGCCGACTGCGCGTACTCCGTCTCGCAGGTCGCCGGCCAGGCCGGTCCCTAGGCCGGGCAGAGAGTGCCGTTGTCCGGGATCTTGCCGTCGATCAGGAAGGCCTGCGCGGCTGCGGTGACGCAGGAGGACTGGCCGACCGCGCCATGCGCGACGCCTTGCCACGTGACAGTGACGGCGCTGGGCATCTGGTCCGCGGCCCGGGTCGTGCCGATCTGCGGCGTGACTGGGTCGGTGGCGGTAGCGGCCACCAGCATGGGCGGGGCGCCTGGCGCACCGGCGGGAGGCAGTGCCTCGCGGCGGACCGGCCAAGCGCCGCACCAGGCGAGTTCCTGGGCGACCGCAGCGCCGAACTGCGGGTACTTGGCTCGCATGTTGGCGGCGGCGCGGTCCAGTTGATCGGCGGGCAGCCGCGTGGTCGAGTCGTTGCATCGGGTCGCGATGGTGCCGCCGATGCGCGACGTACGTCCGCGAACGTCCGCGACGATCGGATTCGCGAACCCGGCCAGCGCGGTGACGTCGCCGTTCTTCGCGGCGTTCAGCGCGTCGGCGAGAGCGGGCCAGTTCGACCGGTCGGCGAGTCCTTGGTACACCGCGTAAGTCGCCACGCCGGGGCTCATCGTCACGCCGTCGTCAGTGTCCACAGGGGACGTACGGAGCCGGTCGGTCACGGTCTTCAGCGCGACCTTCGCATCGCCCATCGGGCAGTTGCGGGCGGCGCAGTCCGCGGAGAAGGCGTCGAACGTCGACTGTGCGCCGGCGGCTACCGCGTCGAGCACCGCCGCCCGGTCGGCGCCCGGGTCCGGGATGCCGTCCAGCACCATGCGGCCGACCTGCGCCGGGTAGCGCACCGCGTACTCCGAAAGCACCTTCGAGCCGTCACCGCGGCCGAGCGCGTTCAGCCGGTCGAGGCCGAGTTGTTTGCGCAGTTGGTCGAGGTCCCCGGCGGTACGCCAGCTGTCCAGCGCGGTCTGCGCGGTGTCGAGGTCGAGCGCGCACTGCTGACCGGCCCGGCGAGCCGCGTCGAGCACCTCGCCGAGGCCGCCCTGCGCCGGGTCCGCGCCCAGCAGGTCCGAACGCACTTCCAGCGGCACGCACTGCACGCCGCCGGACAGCCCGGTGCCGCGCCGGTCCACGCCGATCAGCGAGAACTTCTTGAGGAACTCCGGCGGAAGCCGGGTCGCCAGGCGCGCGGCGAACAGCGAGCCCGGCTCGCCGCCGACGTCGTTGACCACCACGAGCGGGATCGGTCCGTCGCCCGCCTTCAGCACGAAGATGCGGGCGAGCAGGTGCTGCGAGTCCTCGGGCGCGTCGAGCGGGGAGGTCATCCGCGCGCAGCTGACGTGCAGCGAATCGGGCAGCGCCGGAGCGGCCATCCGCTGCCGGGTGTCCGCGTCGCAGTTGGCCCATCGCAGGGCGGACTTCTTGGGCTCTGCCAGCGGCGGCAACGGCACGGCGGCGGTGCTCGGGGGCGGCGCGGTGGTGGTGCGTCCGTCGTTGTCGATCACCGCGGGGCGCACGGAGGGACCGCTGGTGCACCCGGCCAGCATGAGCACTCCCAGCGTCGCCGCCACCAGCCGGGCGCGCGTACGGGAACGGCTGGGGGAACGGCGGTGCACGGGCTGGTCCTCACGTCTGCTCGGCGGAACTCTCGGACGAGCTTGGCACGCCTGGTGTGGGAAGCCAGTGAGCGGGTCCTGCGGCGTGTCCGGTCAGCGGGTCCGCACGACCTCGCCCCGGAACACCGCCGACAGGTCGTACCGGGCAGGCTCGTCCAGCTGCGAGTAGCCGCACGACGACGGCTCCCGGTCCGGCCGCCAGCGCGCGAACTGGGCGGTGTGGCGGAAGCGCGACGGATAGCCGCCCTCCGTGTGCTCGTACGAGACCTCCACCACGCGCTCCAGCCGCAGCGGCACCCACGGTTGTTCCTTCGACCGCCAGCGCGTGATGCCGCCCGGGATCCGCTGGCCCTCGCGGACCGCGTCGCCCAGCCACGGATGCCCTTCGCCGTCCGTGATCAACGGGGCCAGCTCCTGAGCCAGCTCGCGGCGGCGCGCGACCGGGAACGAACCGACCACGCCGACGTGGTGCAGCAGCCCGTTCTCGTCGTACAGGCCCAGCAGGAACGAGCCGACCGCTTCGCCCGGCTCGCCGTCCACGTGCCAGCGCAGGCCCGCCAGCACGCAGTCCGCGGTGCGGGAATGCTTGTACTTGAACAAAACCCGCTTGCCCGGCGAATACGGCTCGTCCAGCGGCTTGCCGATCACGCCGTCCAATCCAGCCCCTTCGAACAGCTCGAACCAGCGCCGAGCGGTCTCCGGATCGGTCGTCGCCGGCGTAAGCGCGATGCCCGGCAGGGACTCGAGCCGTTCGCGGCGCGCCGACGTCGGCTCGTCCACAAACGACTCGTCGCCCAGCGCGAGCACGTCGAAAGCCACGAACTGCGCCGGCGACTGCTCGGCGAGCAGCTGGACGCGGCTGTCCGCCGGGTGGATGCGCTCGGTCAGCGCGTCGAAATCGAGCTTGCCGTCGCGGGCCACCACCAGTTCGCCGTCGAGCACGACGCGCTCCGGCAAGGATTCCCGCAGCGCGGCGAGGACTTCCGGGAAATACCGGTTCAGCGGCTTCTCCGCGCGCGACTGCAGGGTGATCTCGTCGCCGTCCCGGAAAACCAGGCAGCGGAACCCGTCCCACTTCGGTTCGAACAGCAGTCCGCCGGAATCGGGAATGGCTTTCGCCGGCTTCGCCAGCATGGGCTTGATCGGTGCCTGCACAGGGAGTGCCATGCGGGCATTCTGGGCGAAACGCGGGATCAGCGCACGCGTGCCGGGCCGGTCGTGTCGAGTTCGAGCCGCACCGCGGTCGGCAGGGTCTCGACACCGAGCGATTCCCTGGCCCTCGTCAGCACGTACGCGTCGAGGTCTTCCCACACCCGCCGGACTTCCGCGCCCTCGGCCAGCCAGAGCGTGATCCGCAACGCCGGATCGGCCACGGTTCCCACCGAACGGACACGGGCCCGGGTAACCCCGTCAACGCTCTCCGCGTCGGTTTGCACGGCGTTGGCCAGCGCTCCGGCCGTGACGGTGAGTTCAGCGCCGATCGTCTCGTCGAGCTTCAGGTCCGGACGGCGTTCCGGGCGCAGCGAACGGAAAAACCACCACAGCCCGAACACGAGCAGCAGCACCCCGAGCACCACCGCACCGATCCGCGCGTACAGCGCGTGGTCGCCAAGCCAGCCGACCGCGATCGGGTCGAGTACCGGCCGGTGCCCGCGGAACTGCCCGAGCCACCCCATGCCGACCACCAGCGCTCCGGCACCAGCCAGCACACCGAGGACACCGACCAAGGAGGTCAGCGTGCGCTCGGCGCCGTACGAACGGCCTTGCGCGCGACGCGCCGCGGAAGCGCTCATCACCGGTCCTTCGGAGAGTCGACGACCACGGACACCTTCGGACGACGCTGCAGCGGGAGGTCGTCCAGCACCCCCGCGACGGTTTCCAACAGCCGCGGCCGCAGCTGTTCCTCGTTCTCCAGGCGGCTTGTCGCGCGCACGCGCACCCGGCGGGAGCTGGCCGTCACGGACGCGCCGCGCACGTTGTCCTCCGCGCGCACCGCCAGTCCGACCAAGCGCGCGAGCGCTCGCGGCGAGGTGTTCACCGTGATGCCGTCAGCGGGATCGGTCATCCGCACCGCTCGGTCGCCCGCGCCGAGGGCCAGCAACAGGAGCACAAGCCCGGCGAGCAAGACGATTCCCGCGGTGAGCCGCACTGGCGTGCTGGTCCAGTCCAGCTCGGCGATCGCGGCTTTCCACCGCGGCCACGGCACGAGCAGGGGTTCCTTGTCAGGCTGCCACCAGGCCCACCCGACCTCGAGCGCTAGCAGCGCGCCGCTGGCAGCGACGGCCAGGCCGAGCAGCGTGGAGAGAAGACGGACGAGGATGCGCATCATCGCACCCTCGGCGGCACGTCCGGCAGCAACGCGGTGACCGTCACCGCGACCGAACGCACGTGATAGGAGGTGATGCGTTCGACCTCTTCGACGACCTTCTCGCGCACCTGCCCGGTCACCTCGCGCACCGGTGCCGGATAGCGCAACGCGAGATCGAGGGACAGCTCGACGTCGTTGTCCGAGCCGCCGACCTTCGCGGAGGCGCCGGTGGTCCCGGTGCTGACCCCCGCGACGCGGCGCTCAGTGCGCATCGTCCCGGGCACCTGGTCGGCAGCGTGCTGCGCGACCTTGCGCACCACGGCGTGCGCGATGGTCAGCGAACCGCGCTCGGCGGGCTCCGGAAGGTCGTTGCGGGACGGCCCTGCCTCGACCGCCTGGGTCACTTGTCTCGGCCCTTCCCGAACAGGTCGCCGAGGTCGAGTTCGCCGTCGAGGACCCGGCCGACCACGAGCCCGATGATGCCGACCGCGAAGGTCACCAGGAAAGCGGTGAATCCCTGCGTAGCGGCCAGGCCGAGAATCAGCCCGGCGAGGATCCCGGTCTGCGTAGCGTTCAACGTGCGCCCTCCTGGGATGTGCGTGCTGCGGTGATTGCTGGTGCTGCCGGTGTTCGGTTTGGCGACCGTCTTCGCGGCTGTGGCTCACGCGGTGCTTCAGGACCGCCGCCCGGCCTGTGCCCTGGGACCGGACGTGGGCGGGTGCCGCAGCCGACGCACCGGTCGATCAGAAGGTCATTCGACCCGGCTCGACTCGGATTCGTCCTCCTCGCCGGGCAGGTGGACGTCGTTGACCGCGATGTTGACCTCGATCACCTCGAGCCCGGTGATCTGCTCGACGGAGGTGATGACGTTGCGCCGCACGTCGCGGGCGACCTCCGCGATGCGCGCGCCGTACTCGACGACGACATCGAGGTCGATCGCGGCCTGCTTCTCGCCGACCTCGACCGAGACGCCCGCGGTGGAGGTCGCGCCCGACCCCGGGATCCGGTCCCGGATGGCCCCGATCGCCCGCGACACCCCGCCGCCGAGCGCGTGCACCCCGGCGACCTCGCGCGTCGACAGCACCGAGATCTTCTGCACGACCAGCGACGAGATCGTGGTGCGCCCCGCGGTGTCTGTCTGGTCAGCCGCCGCCAGCGCGGAAGACGGGACAGCAGTAGGCACATCGGGCCGGTTCGTGCTCGGCATGGTTCCTCGCTCCCTGTATGCGGACATGGCGCGTCCAGTGTCACCGCGAGCGGCCCGCGGCGCCGGAGACGTGCCCTCCGAAAGGACCTCCCGACCGGGCGAAAACTCACGCGGCATCCCTCGAATGGGTGAGTCTCCAGTCAGCCCGGCCCGCGCCGCGACACAGCGCGCCCGACCGGCAGCCCACGGATCAAGCGCCGTGCGATGGCGGCCTTGGCGGCAGCGCCGCTGGTCCCCAGTCCGGTGACCGACCTCGCCGCTCGCGCTGGTCTGGTCGCACACCTCGATCCATCGATCCGGTGCCGCGGGGCCTCGCCGTCCGCCAGGCCGCGCGCGGCTCGGTTCAGCGCGGTGCCCGGCCACCTCGCCGTTTGCACCGGGTCTGGTCACGCGCCTCGGGCCGGTGCCGCGGTGCCTCGCCGCTCGCGCCGGTCTGGTCACACCGCTGCCCCAGTGCCGCAGCGCCGCACCGAGCCACTTCGTCACCCGCCCCCGCAGCGCAAGCCAGACCCGGTGCCGGAGCCCTGACCAGCGCGGCACCCCGGTGACAGTCACCACACGCATCCCGCCTCACCGGCCCCCTCTGCGCCCGAAGGCGGCTCCGACCGGGGGATTTGCCCTTCCCAGCCCGGTCGAGGCGCGCCCAAGGGGCCGGGGCCGTCCGGATAGGCTCTTCCACCATGCCCGCAGCTGCGCTGACCGACCGGTTTCCCGAGCTTGGGGCCGACGAGCTGATCGCGTCCCTCGTGCCGCCGCCGCGGTTTGGCGAGGCTCGGTTTTCCACTTACCTGCCCAACCCGGACGAGCCCAGCCAGGCGGCCGCGGTCGAAGCCTGTTCTGCGTTCGCTTCGCGGATCGGGGCGGCGAAGGCCAAAAAGTCCCGGCTGCGGTCGCTCTTCGGCGGCGGGGCGGCGATTCCGGACGGGCCGATGGGGCTTTACCTCGACGGCGGCTTCGGTGTCGGCAAAACCCACCTCCTCGCGTCGACGTGGCACGAGACTCCGGGGCCCAAGGCGTACGGGACGTTCGTCGAGCTCACGCACCTCGTCGGCGCGCTGGGGTTCGCCAACGCGGTCGCGCGGCTGTCCGAACACCGGCTGCTGGCGATCGACGAGTTCGAGCTCGACGATCCCGGCGACACCACGTTGGTCAGCCGGCTGCTGCAGGAGCTCACCGACGCGGGCGTCTACGTCGCGGCGACCTCCAACACCCTGCCGGACAAGCTCGGCGAGGGGCGGTTCGCGGCGGAGGACTTCCTGCGCGAGATCCAGGCGTTGTCACGGCGGTTCGGCGTCGTCCGCGTCGACGGGCCCGACTACCGGCACCGCGGGCTGCCGGATGCGCCTCCGCCGGTCAGCGACGACGAGATCGACGCTTCCGCGGCCGCGCACGAAGGGTCCACTGTGGACGAATTCAGTGCCTTGATGACGCATCTCGAGCGCCTGCATCCCTCGCGCTACGGGAAGCTGCTCGACGGGGTGCGGCGGGTTCACCTCAAGCACGTGACACCGGTGCCGGACCAGATGGTCGGGCTTCGGCTGGTCGCGTTGGCGGACCGGCTGTACGACCGGGCGATTCCGGTCGTCGTGTCCGGCGTGCCGCTGCCCGAACTGTTCGGCGAGGAGATGCTGAACGGCGGCTACCGCAAGAAGTACCTGCGTGCGATCAGCCGGTTGACGGCTCTCGCGCGCGACGCGGTGACAGCGCCGCCCGCAGCGCGGTGACCACTGCGGGGGCGAAGCAGACGCCGCCGACGATGTCGGTCAGGTAGTGGTAGCCGAGGCCGATCATGCCGATGGCTGCGCAGCAGACCAGTACTGCTCCTACCGCAACGGCGACAGCCTTGAACCGCACCAGCAGCACTATGACGGTCAGCACGGCTAGCAGGCTGACGGTGTGGCCGCTGGGGTAGGCGAGCGTGCCGCCTTTCCAGCGGTCGAAAGCGGGTTTCAGCGCCCAGCTGTTCAGCGCGATGGCGACGAGTGGGCCTGCCACGGCGAGTAGTGCGTCCAGTCGGTTGCGTTGGTAGAGGCAGATTCCGGCGATGACGACGACGGCTGGGATGAGCACGTACGGCTCGGTGGGCAGCACAAGCGTGTTGAGCAGGGCCGGGCTCAGCGTCGAGGCGTGCCTCTCGGTCCATTGGTCCACTGTGCCCGGTGCGTAGGGGGCGACTAGCAGTCCCAACACAAGCGTGGCGAGCGCGCAGAGCGCGGCGAAGAGGGCGAGAGTCCGCCTGGCGGTCACAGATCGGAGCCTAGTCACATTCACCGCGGCGCGCGGGTCCTTCTTTCGACACTGATTGGAGGGCTGATGGGGGACACCGAAATCCACGGGACTGTCTCGGACGGCTTCGAGGCGGTCCGCGAGGAGTTCGTCACCGCGGCTGAGGCGAGTGCGGGCGTGCAGTTGGCGGTCCGTGTGCACGGGCGGCTGGTGGTTGATCTCTGGGCGGGCGACGTCACGGGCGAGACGTTGACCGGCGTCTATTCCTCGACCAAGGGGGCGACCACGCTGGTGGTGGCATTGCTGGTGCAGGACGGCGTGCTGGACCTGGACGAGCCGATCGCGCGCCACTGGCCGGAGTTAGCCGCTGCGGGCAAGGGCGGGATCACGGTGCGCGACGTGCTGACCCATCGTTCCGGCGTGATCGGGGCGGACGGCGGGCTGTCCGCCGAGGAGCTCGCGGACGATCGGGTGATCGCGCGACGGCTGGCCGGGCAGCGGCCGTTCTGGCGGCCGGGGTCTGCTTACGGCTACAGCGGATTCGCCGGGTTCTCGATCGTCGCGGAGGTGGTCCGGCGGGTCACCGGGCGGTCGGTGCAGGAGCATTTCGAGACGCGGATCAGGGAGCCGTACGGCTTGGACCTGTATCTCGGGCTGCCGGAGCAGGAGGACCGCCGGTACCGCGAGGTGCTGGCGGGGGAGTCGAGTGCGGAGGAACTCGCGGCGTTCCAGGCGTACGCTCCGAGTCCGTACAGCTTGGGCGGCATCGGCTACGGGCTCGATTTGACGCCGCCGCTTGATCAGGTGGCGTTCGTCAACACGCGGCGGGTGCGGGCGCTCGGGCAGGTTTCCGCTGGTGGGGTCGGCAGCGCGCGGGGGCTGGCTGGGCTGTACGCGGCTGCGGTGTCCGGTTTGGACGGACGGCCGCCGCTGCTCAAACCTGGCACGCTCGGCGAGTTCGCGATGCTTCATTCCACTGGCCGTGACCTGGTGACCGGGGATGCGGGCCAGTACGCGCTCGGGTTTCAGGCGAAGGGGTTGCGGTATCCGTTCCTCAGCGCGAATGCGTTCGGGCACAACGGATCCGCCGGGTCCGAGTCCTTTGTGGATCCGCGCAGCGGCATCGCGTTCGGGTACACGCGGCGGCAGTTCTCCGCGACCTGGTCCTATCCCGAACACGACCGGCTGGCTGCGGCAGTCCACGCGGCGGCCAGCCGGTGAGCGCCGGGTAACCGCCGTGATGCGATGCTTGTCCCATGTCGCTGTTCTCGCGCCGTCCGGCCGAAACCCCGTCCGGCCCGTTCCGCTTCCGGATCTCCGAGATCTACCAGATCCCGACGCGGGGCATCGTGGTCACCGGCACGGTCACCGACGGCACGGTCCAGGTCGGCGCGAACGCGGTGGTGCAGCTGCCCGGCGGCGCTCGCCAGGTCGTGGTGACGAGGATCGAAACTGCCCGCCGCAAACGGCAGTCCGCGGAAGCCGGTGCCGAGGCCGGGCTTTACCTGTCCGGTCTCAGCGCCGGCGACATCCCGACCGTGCCGGGCGGCGACGGGCAGCAGCAGGACAACAACGCGCTGCGCGGCGTCGAGGTGACCTCGGCCTGAACGGACACTCTGTGTGAGCATTACCTCTGGTGTCTTCACGCGGAGTGCAGTAAACACCCATTGTGCTCAATTCACCCGAACCGCGGCGGTCGCTGGTGATCCGGCTGATCCGGTTCCTGCGGCTGGGGTACGCGGTGCCGCTCGGGCTCGCGATCGCGGGCGTCGTCGGCGGGTTCATCCTCGGTTACGGCTGGTACATCGCGGCCGGGTCGGTCGGCGTCAGCCTCACGATCATGGTGCTGATCCTCGGCAGCATCGCCCGCTCGCTCAACGGGACCGCGTCCCCGCAGAGCAGGCGGTTCGTCCAGAAGCACGGCGATCGTGCGCTCGCCAAGATTGAACGTCTGAAGACGACTGGAACGCAGGTCAACGACGCCTATGTGACCGAGTTGAAGCTGGTCGTCGCGCCGCCGAACGAGGCCGCGTACCGGGCGACGGCTCGGGAGTTGATCCATCCGGTGCGGTCCGCGGCGTATCAGCCGGGCACGGTGGTCGTGGTCAAGCAGAGTCCGCGGTACGCCGGGGTGGTCGTGGTGGATGCCGACCCGCCGCGGGAATGGACTGAGTGGCCGTGGCAGGTCGGGGTCATCGGCGACGAGCGCACGTCGGAACCCGAAGCGCGGCAAGGGAATGTCGTCGGACGCCTAGCGATGACGGTGGTGAGCGCGGTGGTCATCGCGGCGGCGCTGCTGGTGCCGATCCGTGACGACGTCCTCGGCCAGCTTCTCTCCCCGCCGAACTTGTTCACTGCGGAAGATTTGCGCACTGGCGTGGCGAAGCTGTCCGCCGAGAGCGAGCGTTTCGATGACCTGACAGTGGAATCGGACCAGCTGCGCGCCACCGTTCCTGGGGCGTACCTCAGCTATCGCGGCGGCACGGTCAAACGCGACTCGATCAGCACTGGCAAGCCGGACAAGCAATTCGCCGCGAACGAGGTCGATTTCGCCGCGATACCCGGCCTCGTCGCGAGTTTCGGCGGCGACCCGGCGGACGCTCGCGTGAGCATCCGCCGCGAGGACGTCGGGATCACCATGACGGTCCGCTCAGCCAACGACAGCGACCGCCAGTTGGTCGCGGACGCGAAGGGCGTACCGGCGCTCACCTCGGACGCGTTCACGGAGAACGGTTTCCGGCAGGTCGCCGAGTTGCTGACCAAGCTGAGCGGCCGTCAGGAAGCTTACGAGGCGATCATCCGGACGGACCACGTCGAGTTCCAGGTGCCTGGCCCGGGTCCGGGCACTTCGGACGACTACGACTGGTATCGCGGCCGTCTCGTCGAACACCGGCCCTCGCCGATCCAGCCGGATCCGGGCGCACCGCTGTTCGCGTTGTCGAAGCTGTCGCCGAAAGCGCTGCCCGCGATTCTCGCGAAGGTGGACGAGCGCATGCCCGGCTTTCCTCGCGACAAGATTTCGGTGGCGCTCAGGGAAAACGACGGAACGTGGAGCCTGACCACGTCCGTCGAGGACGAGTACCGCCGCGGAATCGAGGTGACCGCTTCGCCGGACGGGTCGACGGTCGCGGTGATGCCCACCCGGTGACCGCCGCCCGGAAAAACGGCGGTCACCGAGCAAGTCAGCCGCGCACGACCTGGGCGATCGCGTCGATGCCGCGGTCCAGTTCGGCTTCGGTGATCACCAGCGGCGGCGCGACGCGCAGCGTGCGGTCGTGCGTTTCCTTGCACAGCACGCCCAACCCGGCCAACGCCTCGGACGCCTCCCGTCCGGTCGGACCGCCCGGCGCGATGTCGACGCCTGCCCACAGACCGCGTCCGCGCACCTCCGAAACGCCGTCGCCGACCAGCTTCGCCAGCCGTTCGTGCAGGTGCGCGCCGAGTTCGGTGGACCGCTTCTGGTACTCGCCGGTCTGCAGCATCCGCACCACGGCGCGGCCGACCGCGCAAGCCAGCGGGTTGCCGCCGAAGGTCGAGCCGTGTTCGCCAGGCTTCAGCACGCCCAGCACGGAACGGCTGCCGACCACCGCCGACACCGGGACGATGCCGCCGCCGAGGGCCTTGCCCAGCGTGTACAGGTCAGCGCGGACGCCTTCGTGCTCCAGCGCCAGCACAGTGCCGGTGCGGGCGAGACCGGACTGGATCTCGTCGGCGATCATCAGCACGTTGTTCTCGTCGCACAGCCGTCGCACCGCGGCGAAGAACCCTTCGGGCGGCACGACGACGCCTGCCTCGCCCTGGATCGGCTCCATCAGCACTGCTGCGGTGCGCGGCGTGATGGCTGCCTTCAACGCTTCGGCGTCGCCGTACGGCACCTGGACGAAGCCCGGCGTGAAGGGGCCGTAGTCGGCGCGCGCGGTTTCGTCGTCGGAGAACGAGACGATGGTGGTGGTGCGGCCGTGGAAGTTCGACGCCGCGACCACGATTTCCGCCGTGCCCGCCGGAACGCCCTTGACCTGGTACGCCCACTTCCGCGCGACCTTCACCGCGGACTCCACGGCCTCGGCCCCGGAGTTCATCGGCAACACCATTTCGGTGCCGGTCAGCTCGGCGAGCTCGCGACAGAACAGGCCCAGCTGGTCGTGGTGGAAGGCGCGGGAGGTGAGCGTGACGCGGCCCAGCTGCTCGGTCGCGGCGGCGATCAGCTCGGGGTTGCGGTGGCCGAAGTTGAGCGCGGAGTAGCCGGACAGGAAGTCCAGATAGGACTTGCCGGCCACGTCGGTCACCGAAGCGCCCTCGGCTTCGGCGATCACGACCGGCAGCGGATGGTAGTTGTGCGTGCTCCATTGCTCGTCGAGCGCGATGAAGCCGTCGGAGGAGGAGGGACGCGCGGTGCCGGCAGGCTGGACGGACGCTGTCATGCGTTCAGGCTAGAGGCCGTTCGCGGGGAGTTCAGCCGGGAAACGTTGCTTTCCCCCGTCGTTCGTTGCGCAATCGAGGGGTCTTGCCGGCGATTCGCTGCGCCGCTCGCTCGACCGGATGACACCGGCGGAAGGTCCCCGGGATTGTCAGTGCCCGCGGTTATCGTCCCGGGATGGCGAAGAAGCAGCAGAACGGAAACCGGGTCCGCGACGCGCTCCGGGCGGGCGACGAGCTGCCGGACCCGGCTTCGTCGCCGGTGGGGCCGGAAAAGAAGGCGAAGGGCGGCAAAAAACTCGAGTCCGCCGGGCAACAGCTCGCCGGGTTGCAGGAGGCGCTGTACGCGGAGGGCATCGGCGGCGGCGCCCGCAGCGTGCTGCTCGTGTTGCAGGGCATGGACACTTCCGGCAAGGGCGGCACCGTCGGGCACGTGCTCGGCCTGGTGAACCCGATGGGCGTGCAGTACGCCGGGTTCAAGAAGCCGACGGCCGCCGAGCTCAAGCACGACTTCCTGTGGCGCATCCGCAAGAAGCTCCCGTCGCCGGGCCACCTCGGCGTGTTCGACCGCTCGCATTACGAGGACGTGCTCGTGCCGCGCGTGCTCGGCCAGCTTCCCGCGGCCGAGCGACGGAAGCGCTACACGGAGATCAACGCGTTCGAGAAGGAGCTGACCGACAGCGGCACCGCCGTGGTGAAGGTGTTCCTGCACATCTCGCCGGAGGAGCAGCTTCGCCGGCTCACCGCGCGGCTGGACCGGCCCGAGAAGCGGTGGAAGTTCGACCCGTCGGACATCGAGGCGCGACGGCAGTGGCCCGCGTATCAGAAGGCGTACGCCGACGTGTTGAAGCGCACGTCGACCCCGCACGCTCCGTGGTACGTCGTGCCAGCCGACCGCAAGTGGTACCGGAATTGGGCAGTTGCGGAGCTGCTGGTCGAGACGCTGACCGACATGGACCCGCAGTTCCCGGAGCCGGCCTATGACGTCGAAGAGCAGCGAGCCGCGCTGCAGGGTGTTGGCGTGTCCGGCTGATCATCTGAAAGAGTGCTGGTCGTGACCGATTCTGCACTCGACGACGTTCCGTTCCTCCGCCAGCAGGCCCGCACCCAGCGGTTCACTCTCGGCGCGCCCAAGCAGTTCCGGGTCGCCCCGGACGGTTCGCGGGTGCTGTTCCTGCGCAGCGCCACCGGTACCGACCCGCGGCACAGCCTGTGGTCGTTCGACCTCGCGACCGGCGAGGAGACGAAGCTGATCGACGCGGCCGAGCTGGTGTCCGGCGACGAGGACCTGCCGCCGGAGGAGCGGGCGCGCCGCGAACGGGCCCGGGAGACCGGCGGCGGCGTGGTGGCCTTCGGCGTCGACGACGCGTTCACCGTCGTCACGTTCACGCTGTCGGGCAAGCTGTACACGCTCGACCTCGCGACCGGCGAGACGCGCATCCTGGTCGACGGGTCCGTGATCGACCCGCGGCCGAACCCGACCGGCACGCACGTCGCGTACGTGCGCGAGCGGCGGCTGCACGTGATCGAACTGGCGACCGGCGAAGACCGCGTTCTCGTCGGCGAGGACGACGAGGACGTCACCTGGGGGCTCGCGGAGTTCATCGCGGGCGAGGAGATGGACCGCACGCGCGGCTACTGGTGGGCGCCGGACGGGCGCAGCGTCATCGTGGAGCGCGCGGACCGCGGCCCGGTGCCGCGCTGGACGATCGGCGACCCGGCGAACCCGCAGCAGCCGGCGAACGTCGTGGCGTACCCGGCGGCGGGCTCGCCGAACGCCGAGGTGTCGCTGGCCGTGCTGAGCCTGGACGGCAGCCGCGTCGACGTGGCGCCAGGCGACTGGGAGTACCTGGTCACGGTGCACTGGTCGGCGGGCGGGCAGCCGCTGCTGGCCGTGCAGCCGCGGGACCAGAAGCGGCTGACGGTGCTCGCACTGGATCCGTCCGACGGTTCGGTCGCCGAGGTGCACACCGAGACCGACGAGCACTGGGTCGAGATCTTCCAGGGCGTGCCCGCGTGGACCGCGGACGGCAAGCTGGTGGTGGAAAGCGCGGCGGACGGCGATCACCGGCTCCTGGTGGACGGCGAACCGATCACGCCGCCCGGCATGCAGCTGCGGATGGTGCTGCACGTCGGCGAGGAAATCCTGTTCACCGCCTCGGAAAACGACCCGACGCAGATCCACCTGTATCGCACCGAAGACGGCAAGGTGCGGCGACTGTCCACAACGGACGGTGTGCACGTCGGTTCGGGAAGCGCGGCTCTCACGGTGCTTTCCTCGTGGAGTCTCGACCACAGCGGCCCGAAGGTGACCGTGCTGCGGGACGGCGCCGAGGCGGGGTCGATCGAATCGTCCACTGTGGACCCGGAGATCGTCCCGAACCTGACCTGGCTCACTCTCGGCGAACGTCAGCTGCGCGCGGCTTTGGTGCTGCCGCGCGGTTACGAGCCCGACGAGGGCAAGCTGCCGGTCCTTCTCGACCCGTACGGCGGCCCGCACGCGCAGCGGGTTCTCCAGAGCCGCAACGCTTTCCTCACCCCGCAGTGGCTTGCCGACCAGGGTTTCGCCGTGCTGGTCGTGGACGGTCGCGGGTCGCCCGGGCGCGGACCGGCGTGGGAGAAGGAGATCGCGGGCAAGCTCGCCGACGTCACGCTGGCCGACCAGGTCGACGCGCTGCACGCGGCCGCCGCGGCGTACCCCGAACTGGACCTCGAGCGGGTCGCGATCCGCGGTTGGTCCTATGGCGGCTACCTGTCCGCGCTCGCCGTGCTACGGCGGCCGGACGTGTTCCACGCGGCGGTCGCGGGCGCGCCGGTCACCGACTGGTCGCTCTACGACACCCACTACACCGAGCGCTACCTCGGCAAGCCGGACGACGAACCGGAAAGCTACGAGCACAACTCGCTCATCGCGAGTGCCGGTTCGCTCGAACGGGCGCTGCTGATCGTGCACGGCCTCGCCGACGACAACGTCTTCCCGGCGCACGCGCTGCGGCTTTCCTCGGCGTTGCTGGCGAAGGGCCGCGCGCACGGCTTCCTGCCGCTCGCGGGCGCGACGCACATGACGCCGCAGGCCGAGGAGGTCGCGGAAAACCTCATGCGCACCCAGGTCGAGTGGATCCACCGGGAACTGGCCGCTCTCGGGACGGAGGGCTGAAGCAGTCCTCTGTGGACAACGGGCTGACCACGCCCGTACTCGCGGTGCAGGTGCGCGGGCCGACTCTGTCGCGCTGACTCCTGCCTTGAAACGGCCGGTGCTCCCCAAGGGGGCACCGGCCGTTTTGCTGCCGCGCGGGCCCCGCTCGGAGCGTGCCGGTGGGTATCCGTATTGTTGCGCAGGGTAAGGCAAGGTTACCCTAAGAAAGGCGGTTCCATGGCGGATGCGCCCTCAGCGCCGACGGCCTCGTCCGGCGTGGCTTCGGCGGAGTGGCTCGCGGGCGGCCCCGGCGGTGCGGACCGGCTGGCCCAGCTGCTTCCGGCGGCACTGCGCGGAATGGCGGCGGGCACGGCCGAACGCGGCGGTCCGGTTCCGGCAGGCGGCCCTGCCGCGGTGGCGGCGACCCTCGCCCGCACCCAGTCCGCCGACGGGCTCCCTCGGCACGGGGTGGGTGCCGAACAAGCCCTGGAAGAGTTTTCCGCCCTGCTCGCCGCCGGATCCGCCGACCCGGGCGACCCGGCGTGCGCCGCGCACCTGCACTGCCCGCCGCTGGCCGTTTCCGTCGCCGCGGACGTCGTCGCCTCCGCGCTGAACCCGTCCATGGACTCCTGGGACCAGGCCCCGGTCGCGAGCGAGATCGAGCGCGAGTTCGCCACCGGGATCGCCCGGCTCTGCTACCCGGACGCCGCTCGCCCAGACGCCGTCATCACCTCCGGCGGCACCGAATCCAACCTTCTCGGCCTCCTGCTCGCCCGGGAATCCGCCGTCACGCGCCCGGTCTGCGGGGCTAATTCGCACCACAGCGTCGCCCGTGCGGCATGGCTGCTCGGACTTCCCGCGCCGGTCGTGGTGCCGTGCGTCGACGACCGGATGGTCCCGTCCGCGCTGGCCGAGGCGTTGGCACCGCTCGGCGCGCAGGCCGTGGTCGTCGCGACCGCCGGCACCACCAACACCGGCCGGATCGACCCGTTGCCGGAGATCGCCGAAATCTGCCGCCGGACCGGAGCGCGGCTGCACGTCGACGCGGCGTACGGCGGTCTCGCGCTCTGCAGCGAAACGCTTCGCTCGCGCGTCGCCGGTCTGGAACTGGCCGATTCAGTCGCACTTGACCTGCACAAATTCGGCTGGCAACCGGTGGCCGCTGGCGTCTTCGCCGCGCGCGGGGAGGCCGATCTGCAGGCGCTCACCGTCCGCGCCGAGTACCTCAACGCCGACGACGACACCGAAGCCGGACTTCCTGATCTGCTCGGCCGTTCGCTGCGCACGTCCCGGCGGCCGGACGCGTTCCGGATGGCGGTCACGCTGCGCGCGCTCGGCACGGCCGGGATTGGGGCGCTCGTGGAACGCTGCTGTGCCAACGCTTCCGGCGTGCACGCGATGGTCGAGGACCATCCGGCGCTGCGATCGTGGGGCGAACCCGGACTGTCCACAGTGGTCTTCCGTCCGGTGGCGGCGGACGGAGCGGCCGGAGAAGAGCTGGTCGCGCAGGTGCGCCGCACGCTTCTCGAGGACGGCACCGCGGTGATCGGTCGCGGCTCGTTGCCGACTGGACCGGACGGCGAGGTGCAGCTGTGGCTCAAGCTCACCCTCCTGCATCCGCACACCCAACCCGCCGACTACCGCGCGCTGCTCGACGCGGTGGCCACGGTCGCGGCTGACCTGCGCACGAGCGTCACGCGGGAAAGCCCGGTTGCGTCGTGAGGCGTTACGACGTCGCCGGGGTCGGGATCGGGCCGTTCAACCTGTCTTTGGCCGCGTTGGCGGATTCGTTCGACCAACTGGAAGTCGTGCTGTTCGACGCGCGTCCCGAGTTCCGCTGGCACCCCGGGCTGCTGCTGGACGGCGCGACGCTGCAGGTGCCGTTCCTCGCCGACCTGGTGACGCTCGTCGACCCGACCAACCGCCATTCGTTCCTCAACTACCTGCGCGAACGCGGCCGATTGCTGCCGTTCTACTTCGCCGAGCGGTTCCATCTGCCGCGCGCCGAGTACGACGACTACGGCCGCTGGGCAGCGTCCCGGCTGCCGTCGTGCCGGTTCGGGCACGAGGTCACCGGCTTGCGCTGGATCGACCGCGAAGAGGCGTTCGAGCTGACCATCGAGGGTGCGGAACCGGTGCTGGCGGCGGCGGTCGTGCTCGGCGTCGGCACGCAGCCGAGCGTGCCGGAACCGTTGCAGCCCTTGGTTTCCGCGCCCGACGTGCTTGCGCTGCATTCCTCGGACTACCTCACGCATCGGCCGGAGCTGATCGCTGCGGATTCGGTGACGGTGGTCGGCTCCGGGCAGTCGGGCGCTGAGGTGTTTCTCGACCTGCTGCGTGCGCGATCCACTGTGGACGGTCTGCGGTGGCTCGCGCGGACACCGGCGTTCGCGCCGATGGAGTACTCGAAGCTCGGTCTGGAGCAGTTCACTCCCGACTACACGGCGTACTTCCACGGCCTTCCCGAAGCGGTCCGGGACCAGCTTCTGCCCACGCAATGGCAGCTGTACCAAGGGATCGACGCCGAGACGATGGCGGAGATCCACGACGAGCTCTACCGCCGGAGCATCGGCGGCGGCTGGCCGGGCGCGGTGCTGACGCCGGGCGTCGAGGTGGTGTCCGCGACCGTCGGCGACGGGAACGAACTGGGACTGCGCCACGTCCAGCAAGGAACGACCGCGACGCACCGGACGTCCGCGGTGGTGGCTGCCACCGGCTACGCGGAAACGCCGACCGAGCCGTTGCTGCAAGGCCTCGGCACCGCGGTTCGCCGCGACGCGCAGGGGCGGCTCTTGATCGGTGCTGACTATCGGGTCGAACTCGACGTGCCGGGGCCTTTGTTCGTGCAGAACGCGGAACGGCACACGCACGGTCCCGGCGCGCCGGATCTCGGCCTCGGCGCGTGGCGGGCGGCGGCGATTCTCAACGCGGTATGCGGAAAACCGGTGTACGACCTGCCCGAGCGGACGGCGTTCACCACGTTCGGCCTCGACCAGACGGAGGACCTGTGACCCTGACCGACGACGCTGCTTGGCGGGCCGCTGGCTCGCTCGTCACGCACAAAATGCTCGGCGAGCTGTCGTACGAAGCGATGTTGGTGCCGGAGCCCGGCGAACCGACGCGGGCCGGACATCGCAGCTGGCAGCTCGACCTGCCCGACGGCGTTTCGTACCGTTTCGAAGCCCGCCGAGGCGCGTTCGAGTCGTGGACAGTGTTGCCCGGCAGCGCAATCCGGACCGCCAACGGTGTGGAGGCTCCGGCGGACGACCCGCGCACGTTGATCGTCGACGCGCGTGAACGGCTCGGTCTCACTGGCTTGCGATTGGCGGACGTCCTCGCCGAGCTGACCTCGACGGTCGCCAACGAGACAACCCGGTTGCGCCGCGCACCGAGCGCCGCCGAACTGTCCACGATGGACTACAACCTCGCCGACGGGCACCTCACCGGCCACCCCCGGCTGGTGCTCAACAAGGGCCGCGTCGGGTTTTCCGCCCCCGACCGTGCCCGTTACGCGCCCGAATCCGGCGCCGACATCCGGTTGCGCTGGTACGCCGTGCACCGGGATCTCGCGCAGTTCCGCGGCGTGGCCGGGCTCGACGCGGAAACCCTGCTGCGCGAGGAACTGGACGACCAGACCCGCGCCGAGTTCACCGCCCGCACGGCCCAGCTCGGCGCTCCCGCCGACTGCGTCTGGGTGCCGGTGCATCCTTGGCAGGCCGACGAAATCATCGGCACGCTCTACGCGGCCGAGCTGGCGACCGGCCGGATGGCCGAGCTGGGGGAGAGCCGCGACGTCTACCGTCCACATCAGACAGTCCGGACCCTCGCCAACCGCTCCCGGCCAGACCGCCGCGACGTGAAAACCGCCGTCTCCGTGCGCAACACGCTCGTCTACCGCGGTCTGAACTCCGCGGCGACGCTTGCCGGGCCGTCGGTCACCGAATGGCTGCGCGGGATCGACGCGGCGGATCCGTTGCTGTCCGAGAAATACCGTTTCGAGCTGCTTGGCGAGGTGGCGAGCGTTTCGGTCCAGCATCCGCTGTTTGGTTCGCTGGAGGAACTGCCGTACCGGTTCCACGAAACGCTCGGTGCGCTGTGGCGCGAACCGCTTGTCGCCCGGCTCGCCGAGGGGGAGCAGGCGATCTCGTTCGCCGCGCTGCCGTATCGCGACGCCGCTGGCGAGACCGTGCTGACCAGGCTGATCACGCAGTCCGGCGACGGTGCGCAAGCCTGGCTCTCAAGGCTGTTCGATCTGCTGCTCACGCCGTTGCTGCACTGGCTGCTCCAGTACGGCGTCGGATTCTGCCCGCACGGCCAGAATCTCGTGCTCGTGGTGGACGCGGACGGCCGCCCGCTGCGCATCGCGATCAAGGATTTCGCCCAGGGCGTCGACCTGCTGGACGAGGAACTGCCCTGCTACGCGGATCTTCCGCCGGACGCTGCCGCCGACATGCTGCGCTGGCCCGCCCATCTGCTCGCGCAGTCGCTGTTCAGCTCGGTTTTCTCCGGGCAGCTGCGGTTCTGGGCGGAACTGCTGCTGGACGATCTCGGGTTGGCGCGCGGCGACTTCTGGGCGCTGGTGCGCGAGGTGGTCGGCCGCTACCGCGACGAAAACCCCGAGGTGGCCGAGCGATTCGACGCCTGCCGGTTGTTCGCGGCCGACGTCGAGCGGGTCACGCTCAACCGTGAGCATCTCGCCGGACAGGGCTTCGACAAGGTGGAACGCGACGACGAGTTCGACGTCCGCTGGGGGCGCGTGCCGAACCCGCTGCACGCGCCCGACCCGGACGGTGCCTGGTGAACCCGTTCGACCGTCCGGTCGGGCCGAGGTCGCTGGCCGTGCGCGCCGGGGCGGGTACGGCGGCGGCTGAGGTGCTGCGTCGAGTGCTCGCCGAGGACGGTGCTCGGCTGGTGCTTCTGGTGCCCGATCCGCACGCGCGGTTCGCGGCCGTCGAGCTGGCTGCGCCGTTCGCCGCTGAAGTGGTGGACAGCGGATACGGCGTGTGCAGCTACGTCTTCGCCTGGACGCCGGAGCGCGAGCCGCTGCCGGAGACCGCTGCGCTGAAGCCGTATCTCGGCGGGTTCGGCGATTTGCGCGTGCAGCTCGACGCAGCGACAGCGTTTCCGCTCGGCGACCAGACGTGGGCAGTGGTCGGGGACGCGGAGTTTCCGTCCGGCGAACCGGCCGGGCTCGCGCCGCGGACGGTGTTGCGGACGCAGCTGGCGCGTCTGGAGGAGCACGGGCTGGTTCCGTCGATCGGAATCGAACACGAGGTCGTTTTCCGTAACCTGGCGGGGGATCCGCTCACCGGGCATGGCGTGGACTACGCCCTCGGCGGCACCGAAGGGCTCGCCGCGCTGCTGGCGGATCTGCGGTCGGCGACGGCCGGTCTCGGCGTGGAATCGGCGCGGGCGGAGTGTCATCCGGGGCAGTACGAGGTTGTCCTGCGGCATCGCGACGCGCTCGCGGCCTGCGACGACGCGTTGCTGCTGCAGACGGTGACCCGGCGGGTGGCCACCCAGCACGGTGCGCAAGCCGACTACCTCGCCGCGCCGGAACCCGGTCAGGGGAATTCGTGCCACGTCCATCTGTCACTGTCTACTTCGGACGGACCGGTCGGGTTTCCGTTCGCGCTGGGGGCTTTTCTGGCCGGAGTGCTGCGGGACGCACGATCGTTGTCCGCGGTGTGGGCACCGACGTGGAACAGCTACGTCCGGCTGCGCACCGCTCCGTTCTCGCCGCGTGAACTGCGGTGGGGACCGGACGACCGGACGGCTTCGGTCCGGTTGTGCGGGACGTCCTCCGCACCGCGGTTGGAATTCCGCTTCGCAGGCGCGGACGCCCAGCCGCACCTCGTCGTCGCCGCATTGCTCGCTGCCGGTACCGCTGGCCTGGCCGAACAGCTGTCGCCACCTGACGCGGGTGCGCTGTGCGGACAGCTGGCGTCGTCGCCGTGGGAGGCACTGGCGCTGCTGGAGAGGGGGCGGTTCGCGGAGTTGCTGGGGGAGGACGTCGCCGCGCAACAGGCCGCGTTGCTGCGCGAGGAGCTCGACGCCGCGCTCGGCTCGGTCACCGATCTGCACCGCCGCCGGGGCGCCTTGCGCTCGTGAGGACTTGCGCCGACCGGCGCGGATGCGCAGGCTCGGGTCCGTGAGCGAATACGAGTACGACCTCATCGTCATCGGCTCGGGCCCGGGAGGGCAGAAAGCCGCCATCGCGGCGGCGAAACTGGGGAAGAAAGTCGCCGTCGTCGACCGGCACGACATGGTCGGCGGCGTGTGCGTCAACACGGGCACCATCCCGTCCAAGACGCTGCGCGAAGCCGTGCTGTACCTGACCGGGATGAACCAGCGCGAGCTGTACGGCGCGAGCTACCGGGTGAAACAGGACATCACCATCGCGGACCTGATGGCGCGCACGCAGCACGTCATCGGGCGCGAGGTGCAGGTGGTGCGCGCGCAGCTGCTGCGCAACCACGTCGACCTGATCGGCGGCGTCGGCTCGTTCGCCGACCCGCACACCGTCCTGGTCGACGGCAAACACCGCGGCGACCGGCGCACTATCACCGGCCACTACGTCGTGATCGCGACGGGCACCCGTCCCGCGCGCCCGGACCACGTCGACTTCGACGCCGCGCGCGTGCTCGACTCCGACGAGATCCTGGCGATGGAGGCGATCCCGTCCTCGCTGGTCGTGGTGGGCGCGGGGGTGATCGGGATCGAGTACGCGTCGATGTTCGCCGCGCTCGGTTCGCGGGTGACCGTGGTCGAGCAGCGCGACCAGATGCTCGACTTCTGCGATCCGGAGATCGTGGAATCGCTGAAGTTCCAGTTGCGCGACCTCGGCGTCACGTTCCGGTTCGGGGAGAAGGTCGCGAACGTCGCGGTCTCCGACGACGCCACCGTGACGACCCTGGTCAGCGGCAAGCGGATCCCGGCGGACGCGGTGATGTACTCGGCCGGGCGGCAGGGCATGACCGGTGCGCTGGCGCTGGAGAACGCCGGTCTGACCGCGGACCGGCGCGGGCGCTTGGAGGTCGACGAGCACTATCGGACGTCGGTCGAGCACGTGTACGCGGTCGGCGACGTGATCGGATTCCCGGCGCTGGCGGCGACGTCGATGGACCAGGGCCGGCTCGCCGCGTACCACGCGTTCGGCGAACCGGCGAACGACATCGGCGCGTTGCAGCCGATCGGGATCTACACGATCCCGGAGATCTCGTACGTCGGCGCGACCGAGGCCCAGCTGACGTCGTCTTCGGTGCCGTACGAGGTCGGCATCGCGCGGTATCGGGAGCTGGCGCGCGGCCAGATTTCCGGGGACAGCTACGGGATGTTGAAGCTCCTGGTGTCGACGGCGGACCGGAAGTTGTTGGGAGTGCACGTCTTCGGCACCGGCGCGACGGATCTCGTCCACATCGGCCAGGCGGTGATGGGCTGCGGCGGGACGGTGGATTACCTGGTGGACGCGGTCTTCAACTATCCGACGCTGTCCGAGGCGTACAAGGTCGCGGCTCTCGACGCGACGAACAAGATCCGCGCGCTGGAGCGGTTCGGCGGCTGAGCCCGCACCTCGCTCGTTCGAGGGGTGTTCGAACATATGTTTGACAGTGCTTTAGAACATGTGTTCGACTGTAGGGGTGCGTTGGGAACAGTTGCGAGCGGGGAAGGAGGAGCCGGCACTCCCCGGTCTCGGTGCCTTCGGGGATGTGGTGCGCTCGGTGCGCGCTCCGGAGTTCGGCGGCGTCACCTTTCACGAGGTGCGCGCCCGGTCCGTGCTGAACCGGGTGCCCGAATCGTCCGCGGTGCCGTTCCGGTGGTCGGTCAATCCGTATCGCGGGTGTTCGCACGCGTGCACGTACTGCCTCGAAGGCGACACGCCAGTGCTGATGGCCGACGGGCGCGCGAAGCCGATCGCCGAGCTGCGCGTGGGCGACCGGATCATGGGCACGCGCGGACACGGCGTCGCGCGCAGGCTGGTGCCCACCGAGGTGCTCGCGCACTGGACCACGGTGCGCCCCGCGTACCGCGTCACGCTCGACGACGGCACCCGGATCGTCGCCGGACCGGACCACCGGTTCCTCAGCTCGCGCGGCTGGAAATACGTCACCGGCAGCAAACTCGGCACCGCGCAGCGGCCGCACCTGGAACCCGGCACCGAACTGGTCGGCGGCGGCCGGTTCACGCGCACGCCGGACGACACGCTCGGCTACCGCGCCGGGTACCTGTGCGGAATGCTGCGCTCAGGCGGCTTCGCCGCGGAATCGGACGCCGCCGCGCGAGCCCTGGCATACCTGCCGGATTTCGGTTCCTCAGTGGGCTTCATGCGGATCCCGCGCGAACCGGACGCGCACTGGGCGCGCGGTTTCCTGGCCGGGCTCTTCGACCTGGCGGGCGGCTACCGGCGCGGCACGCTCTCCATCGCGCACGACGAGAACGAAGTGGTGGACATGCTGTTCGCCGCACTGGACCGGTTCTCGTTCAGCTACGACACCGTCGGCCACCGCCAGCACCCCGGTCGCAGGCAAGCACGCCTCACCGGCGGCACCGGCGAGGTGCTGCGGTTCCTGCACCTGGTCGACCCGGCCGTCGAATGGAAACGCTCCCTGGACGGCACCGTGATCGGGGGAGTCCGGCGCACCGTCGCGACCGTCGCGCCGACGGGGCTGGAGCTGCCGCTGTTCGACATCACGACGGGCACCGGCGATTTCATCGCCGACGGGATGGTGTCGCACAACTGCTTCGCCCGGAACACCCACACGTACCTGGATTTCGACGCCGGCCGGGACTTCGACACCCAGGTCGTGGTCAAGGTCAACGCGCCGGAAGTGCTGGCCGCGCAACTGAAACGGCCGAGCTGGCAACGAGAACCGGTCGCGATGGGCACGAACACCGACCCGTACCAGCGCGTCGAAGGCCGCTACCGGCTGATGCCGGGAATCATCCGCGCCCTCGCCGACGCCGGCACCCCGCTGTCGATCCTCACCAAAGGCACCATGCTGAGCCGCGACCTGCCCCTGCTGGAGTCGGTGGGCAAGGACGTCCCGGTCCATTTGGCCGTGTCACTGGCCCTGCTGGACGGCGACCTGCAACGCCGCCTGGAACCCGGCACCCCGACCCCGCGAGCCCGCCTGGACCTGATCCGCAAAGCCGCCGCGGCGGGTCTGCCGTGCTCGGTGATGGTCGCGCCGGTGCTGCCGTACCTCACAGATTCGCCCGAGGCCCTCGACCCGCTTTTCGCCCAACTGGCCGAAGCCGGGGCGACCAGGGTGACAGTCCTGCCCCTGCACCTCCGGCCGGGCGCGCGGGAGTGGTTCGCCGCGTGGCTGAAGCGCGAATATCCCGAGCTGGCACCGCGATACCGCCGCCTGTACGCCCGAGGAAGCTACGTCGACCGCGGGTATCGGGAACGCCTGGGCACAGTGGTAGCGCCATTGCTTCGGCGGCACGGTCTGGACCCGCGGGCCCCCAGGGCGCATTCGGAAACCCGGACGGAACCGGACCCGCCGGACGCGGAGGTGCCTGAACAACGGGTGGGGGAGGCGGAGCAGTTGCGCCTTCTGTGACCTGCCCGGCGCTCTCGGGAACGACCTGGTCCAGCCTCGCCGGGGTGCAGACTGCGGCGAGTCCGCTCATCCGCACCCGCCTGAACTCCAGCGCTACGGTCCCGACCAGTCCGCGTCACCCCTGCGTCGGCGCACCAGTTCCTGCGAGTCCGAGCTGTCCACGCCATCGCGGGCGCTGACTCCGGGGTTTCCCGCCTCTTGCATTGCCTGGTCAGCGGGGTTTGACCTGGCAGCGCTCGAGACCCGCCCCCCGGCGAACCGGAGCCGTCCCAGCCGAAGGCTTACCGGCCTCAGGGAGTCTCGCCCGGTCCTGCCTGCTCGGCTCGCGCCAGCCGCGCTGCCGCCTGGCCGAGCGGCACGGTCCAAGCCGAAGGCTTGCTGGCCTCGGAGAGTCTCGCGCCCGCGTTGCCCGCCCGGCTCGCGCCAGCAGTGCTGCCCCGACGAGCCGGAGCCGTCTCCGTCAAGCGGACACTGCCCGACCCCGACCCGCGCTGCCCCCGCCGCCCCAAGCCATCCGCATCGCCCAGGGGAACCTCGCCCCGGCCGTGCCAGCCGTGCACCGACCCGAACCCCGTCCCCACCGCTCCGACCCAAACCTGCCCGCACCCCCGGACACCGAGTTCGTTAGCCTCTGTATCCGGCGAAATGCGTGTTCGGCTCAACCCCGTGCACCCGCCGTACCCGAATCTCGTGGACCTAGGGAGAGCAGTCGCAGTGCTCCGCACTCATCAAGCCGGCACTCTGCGTGCCGGGCAGGCCGGTCAGACCGTCACCCTCACCGGCTGGGTGGCGCGGCGGCGCGATCACGGCGGAGTCATCTTCATCGATCTCCGGGACGCCAGCGGCGTCGCGCAGGTCGTGTTCCGCGAGGGCGAGATGGCCGAGCGCGCGCACGCGCTGCGGTCGGAGTTCTGCGTGAAGGTCGTCGGCGAGGTGTCGAAGCGGCCCGAGGGCAACGCGAACCCGGACATCGCCACCGGCGAGATCGAGGTGCTCGCCACCGAGCTGGAAGTGCTGTCCGAGGCCGCTCCGCTGCCGTTCCCGATCGACGACCGCGTCGACGTCGGCGAGGAGGTCCGGCTCAAGTACCGCTACCTCGACCTGCGCCGCAGCGGTCCGGCGGCCGCGATCCGGCTGCGCAGCGAGGTCAGCCGCACGGCGCGCGAGGTGCTGCACGCGCAGGACTTCGTCGAGATCGAGACGCCGACGATGACCCGCTCCACCCCGGAAGGCGCCCGCGACTTCCTCGTGCCCGCGCGGCTCAAGCCCGGCTCCTGGTACGCGCTCCCGCAGTCGCCGCAGCTGTTCAAGCAGCTGCTCATGGTCGGCGGCATGGAACGCTACTTCCAGATCGCCCGTTGCTACCGCGACGAGGACTTCCGCGCGGACCGCCAGCCCGAGTTCACCCAGCTCGACATCGAGATGAGCTTCGTCGAGCAGGACGACGTCATCGCGGTCGGCGAAGCGATCGTGAAGTCGCTCTGGAAGCTGATCGGCCACGAGATCGCCACCCCGATCCCGCGGATCACCTACCGCGAGTCGATGGCGAAGTACGGTTCCGACAAGCCGGACCTGCGCTTCGACCTCGAGATCACCGAGCTCACCGACTTCTTCTCGGACACGCCGTTCCGCGTGTTCCAGGCCCCGTACGTCGGCGCGGTCGTCATGGCCGGCGGCGCCTCGCAGCCGCGTCGTCAGCTCGACGCCTGGCAGGAGTGGGCGAAGCAGCGCGGCGCGAAGGGCCTCGCGTACGTCCTGGTCAACGAGGACGGCACGCTCGGCGGCCCGGTCGCCAAGAACCTGTCCGAGACCGAGCGGGCGAACGTCGCGGAAGCCGCGGGCGCGAAGCCCGGCGACTGCATTTTCTTCGCCGCGGGCAAGGTTTCCGCCGCTCAGCCGCTGCTCGGCGCCGCGCGCGACGAGATCGGCCGCCGGCTCGGCCTGATCGACGAGGACGCCTGGTCGTTCGTGTGGGTCGTGGACGCGCCGCTGTTCGCGCCGGTCGAGGACATCGGCGACGACGTCGCGGTCGGCTCCGGCAAGTGGACCGCCGTGCACCACGCGTTCACCTCGCCGACCCCGGAGTGGATCGACAAGTTCGAACAAGACCCGGGCAACGCGCTCGCCTACGCCTACGACCTCGTCTGCAACGGCAACGAGATCGGCGGCGGCTCGATCCGTATCCACCGCGAGGACGTCCAGAAGCGCGTGTTCGCGCTGATGGGCCTCGGCGAGGAGGAAGCGCAGGAGAAGTTCGGCTTCCTGCTCGAGGCGTTCCAGTTCGGAGCGCCCCCGCACGGCGGCATCGCGTTCGGCTGGGACCGCATCGTGATGCTGCTGGCCAAGGCCGACTCGCTGCGCGACGTGATCGCGTTCCCGAAGACCGGCGGCGGCTACGACCCGCTCACCGCCGCGCCCGCGCCGATCACCGCGCAGCAGCGCAAGGAAGCCGGGATCGACGCGAAACCGGCGGTCCCGCAGAGCAAACCGGCTGCCGCACAGGAGAAGTAGTGGCCGCGCACAGCGGGTCCGTCGAGGGCGGCTGGCGGGGCGGGGCGAGCTAGTGCTGCACCTCAGGGCGATCTGCCCGCCGGAGCGCACTGACGAGACGCTGGAGCTGCTGCGCACCCACCCGGGCGCGGCGCACCTGATCGTGCACCGCGGAGCGTCCGTCTCGCCTGAGGGCGACCTCATCGAGGCGGACGTCGCGCGGGAGGCGGCCGACGACATCGTCGACGCCTTGTGCGCGCTCGGTCTCGACCGCAGCGGCGGCATCACCATGGAATCGCTGGACACAGCGCTGTCCGATGCCGCCGACGCGGCCGAGGAAGCCGCTCCCGGCGAAGGCGCGGACGCGGTCGTGTGGCAGGAGCTGCTCGGCCGCACCGGCGAGGAATCGCGGTGGAACGCGACGTTCCAGGCGTTCCTCGCCATCGCGTGCCTGCTCGCCGCGGTCGGCGTGCTGACCGACTCGTCGGTGACGATCGTCGGCGCGATGGTGGTCGGGCCGGAGTTCGGCCCGCTCGCCGCGATCGCGGTCGGCATGGTGCTGCGCCGCTGGGACCTGGTGCGCCGGGCCGGGGTCGCGCTGGCCGTCGGTTTCCCGGTGTCGATGGCGATCACGCTGCTCGGAGTGCTGCTCGGCAGCTCGGCCGGTCTTTTCGATCCGCACGCGATAGTCAATAACCATCAGGTCGATTTCGTGTATCAGGTCGGACCCGCGTCGTTCGTGGTGGCATTGCTCGCCGGGGCGGCCGGAATGCTCGCGATGACGTCGGCGAAATCGGCCGCGCTCGTCGGCGTGTTCATTTCGGTGACGACGGTGCCCGCGGCCGGTTACGCCATGGTCGCGGCGGTCGCCGGGCGCTGGGACCGGACCGGTTTTTCGGTGCTGCAGCTGCTGGTCAACCTCTTCGGAATCGTTCTTGCTGCGGCCATTGTGCTGATAGTTCGCCGACGCAAGCAACGTTCCGACGCGTTGCTGCGTCCGCTTTCCCGTGGGTGATTCCGGGCGCGTCCCGGCGCCCGGAACGTTGTGGTCATGGTTGCTCAGTCACGAGTAGGGTCGGTGACAATGACAGTCGACACCTCCTCCGCCGGCGACGCTGGAGTCCGGGCGGAAGCCGGGGAACTCGCAGTCGCCGCGGCCGTCGCGGCGGGCGAGGCGGTGCTCACGCGCCGGTTCGGGAGCGCGATCACGCTGGTCTCGCCCGAACACCTCTCCGGAAGCGGCCCGGCGACCGTCGTCCGGGCACGGGTCGTGTCTTCCTCCTTCGCTCTGCCGCGCACCCTGGTGGTCAAGCACTACCCGGACCCGCCGGAACCCGGCCGGGTCGACCCGTTCGCCCAGGAAGCCGTGAGCTACCAGCTGTTCACCGCACTGGCACCGGACGAACGGATGTGCCCGGAACTCCTGGCCCACGACGGCGGCGACCGCGTGCTGGTGATCGAGGACCTGGGCCGCGCACCCACCCTGCGAGACAAATTGGCCGCCCGGGACTCCCGCGCAGCCGAGCGAGCACTGCTCTCGTGGGCCCGCTCGCTGGGCCGCCTGCACGCGAGCACCGCCAGCCGCGAAGCCGATTTCAACGCGCTGCTCCGCCGCCTGGGCGGCCCTGTGCGCACCGACAACGACGGCTTGGCAGGCCTGGCCGACGACGTCGAAGAACTCCTGTCCGAGCTGCTGGACGTGCCCGTCCCCGAGTCCGTGCGCGAACGCATCGCCGAAGCCGTCGCCCAAGCCAGGTCGGCCGCCTTCCGCGCGTTCAGCCCGGTCGAACTGGCCCCGGAAAACAACCTGGTCACCGGCTCCGGAGTCCGCTTCCTGGACTTCGAACGCGGCCGGGTCCGAACCGCCCTGGTCGACGCCTCCTGCCTGCGGCTGCCGTTCGTGTCGGACCCGCGCGCGATGGCGCTCCCCGCAGGCATGAGCGAAGCGATGATCGCCGCCTGGCGAGCCGAAATCGTCGACGTGTGGCCGTCCTTCGCCGACGACGTCGAGTTGGCGAAGCAACTCACCATCAGCGAAATGCTGCAAGTCTGGCAAATCACCCGCGAACTGCTCCCGCACCTGAACCTGAGCAGGCACACAACCCCAGTAAGCCGCGAGGCAGCCCTGGTCACCTGGTGGCGCGAACTGGCAAGGCACGCGGGCTACTCGCGCCTGACCGAAGTCGCCGAACACTCCACCAGAGTCGCCGCCGCCCTGGCCGCCCGTCTGGGCCCGCACGCCGACCTAGCCTTCTACCCAGCCTTCCGCTGACCCCGCGCGCACTCCTCGCCGCTTTCTGTGAGGGCCACCCTCATTGACTCTGATTCCTTCAGGGTTCCCCTCACGACCCGCCACCCGTGCGTGAGGGGCCCCTTCACGGACTTGGATTCCCTCAAGGAGTCCTTCACGGCCGCCCGCCAGCCCGCACCCGCCGCGATGCGCCCCAATGCGGCATTGGGTGCGTCTGACGCACCGAACGCCACATTGGGTGCGTCCCATGCACCCAATGCCACATTGGGGCGCTACCCGCGCCCCCGCGACCCCCGCCACCAGCTCCCCAAACCGCGCACTTCCACCACCCAACCGCAGCCGATGCGCCCACCACCGAGGCACCACTGCTCCCCGCAGCCGATGCACTAAACGATCGATGCGCCAGCCGCTCCCCGCAGCGATGCACGAGCCGCTCCCGCAGCCGACGTACGGAACGATCAAGCCACCCAGCCGCTCCCGCAGCCGGTGCACCCAACGATCAGCGCACCAACCCTCGACCGCAGCCGATGCACTCAAGCATCGAGGCACCCAGCCCTCCCCCGCACCCCGATACGAAGCTCTCCTGCGGTTCGGGGGTGCTTGTCAAGGCATCTTTCCCGCCTTGACAAGCACCCCCGAACCGTCAGCACAATCAAGCTTCGGGGTGCCCCACGCAACCACCAAGCGATGTCGCCGCCAGGCGACGAGAAGTCCGCCCATACGCACCCAAACCAGCCCCCGAGTACCGGAAGTTCCCACCTCCGTCCATACCGCGTTACCTCCCCATCACCAGCGGTGAGCCTCAATACCGGATGGTCTTGGTCGTGACCGTGATCAGCGTCGGAGTCACCCCACCCGCAAAACCAACCCCAGCCCCCAGCCCCAAGACCCAGCCCCGACGAGCAACCCGCCTAGCAGTCCTAGGCGACTCCACCGCCGTAGGCCTAGGCGACCCCCTCCCCAACAGAGGCGGCTGGCGAGGCGTAGGCCCCTTGGTCGCGGAAGCCCTGGGCATCACCGAAGACGGCTACCTGAACCCGTCGTTCACCGGCGCCCGCATGTCCTGCGTGCGCACCGACCAACTCCCGCAAACCATCGCCCACCGCCCAGACATCGCCCTGGTCGTAGTAGGCATGAACGACACCCTCCGCCCGGACTTCAACGCGGACACCATCGCCGCGGACCTCACCGCGATCGTCCGCGAACTGGCCGCGATCGGAACCACCGTCCTCCCAGTGCGTTTCCATGATCACAGCAAGGTCTTCCGCCTCCCGCCGTCCCTGAAGCGAGCCCTCAGCGCCCGCGTAACGGAACTGAACGAGGCAATCGACCGAGTAGTGGAAACAGAAGGCATCGCCTGCCTGAACCTGGACACTCTCCCCGGCGCCTACGACCTCACCGTCTGGAGCGTCGACCGCCTGCACCCCTCCGAACTCGGCCACCGCATGCTCGCCGAAGGTTTCGCAAACCTAGCCGCAGCAGCCGGTTTCGAGGTGCCGCAACCAGTGAGCCTCACCTGCTCCGGCGGAGTCGAACCAAGCGCAGCCGCCCATTTCGGCTGGCTCGTAGCCAAAGGCGTGCCGTGGCTCTGGCGGCGCGGACGGGAGTTTCTGCCCTACGCCGCGGTCATCATGTGGCGCTCGTTCCGCGAGCGCGTGGGCTGAATACCCGCAACGCCTCCGCGTCCGACGCCGGATTCCGTACGAAATAGTCGTTCCAGTCCTCGATTCCGGGATACTCCGACGTCTCCGCCAACTCCCGGCACACGGCTTCCGCATCGTAAGCAGTACGTCGCAACTCGACGCCAGGACCGAGCCGCGCCCAGTGTGCACCCGTTGTGCCATAAGGCATTCCGACGCTGCCGGGGTTCACGATCCGACAGCGGTCGGCCAATCGCAGGAACGGCATGTGGGTGTGCCCGCAGACCACCGTCTCCGCCGTGACGCCGTCCAAGACCTCCGCCCAGCGCGACAACGGGCTGTCCACGAGCGCGACCTCTTCGTCGTCGCGCGGAGTGGCGTGGCAGAACAGCACTTCGCCGAGTCCGTCGATTTCGAGCGTCACCGTCAACGGCAACCCGTCGAGCAGCGCCACCTGATCCGGCCGCAGCTGCGTCGCCGCCCACGGGCCGATCGGGTCCGGGATCTTGGTGGGGCCGCCGCCCGCGAGCGTGACGAGTTCGCGATCGGCGTTGCCGCGGACCCACACCGCGCGGTCGCCGAGCGAAACAAGCCGGTCGAGCGTCTGCCTGGGCAGCGGTCCGGCCGCGAGGTCGCCGCACAGGACCACCAGGTCGGCGGCGTGGACGTCGGGTTCGGCGAGGACCGCGTCGAGCGCGGGCAGCACGCCGTGGATATCGGACAGCACCGCGACCGAGGAGACCATCGCCCCAGTCTGCCCCTCCGGCGGCGCTGCGGGGCCGGGCGAGCGGGATTGTCGGGGTGGTCGGATACCGTCGTCGGCGTGGCACAGGACGAACTCTTCACGGTGAACCCCGACGTGGGGCCGCCGCCGGAACCCTCCGGAGCGAACCAGGCCGAACCGCAGGCCGACCCGGCGACGTCGCCGCTCGCGGTCCGGATGCGGCCGCGCACGCTCGACGAGGTGGTCGGGCAGCAGCACCTGCTGCGCGAAGGGGCCCCGCTGCGCCGGCTGGTCGAGGGGGCCGCTCCGGCGTCCGTGCTGCTCTACGGCCCGCCCGGCACCGGCAAGACCACGCTGGCGAACCTGGTGTCGATCGCCACCGGACGCCGGTTCGTCGCGATGTCCGCACTGTCGGCGGGCGTCAAGGAGGTGCGCGGCGTCATCGAGGAGGCGCGGCGGCGCAGGCAGTACAACACCGAGAACACCGTCCTGTTCATCGACGAGGTGCACCGGTTCTCCAAGACCCAGCAGGACGCGCTGCTCGGCGCGGTCGAGGACCGCACGGTGCTGCTAGTGGCGGCGACCACGGAGAACCCGTCGTTCTCGGTGGTGTCGCCGCTGTTGTCGCGGTCGTTGGTGCTGCAGTTGCGGCCGCTCACCGACGACGACATCGTCGCGGTGCTGGAGCGCGCGCTGACCGACGAGCGCGGGCTTGGCGGCGAGCTCACACTGACGGATGATGCGCGGGCACACCTCGTGCGGCTGGCTGGCGGTGACGCGCGTCGTGCGCTCACGGCGTTGGAGGCGGCCGCGGATGCCGCGTCCGCTACCGAGAACAAGACGATCGACCTTGCCGTTGTCGAGTCCACTGTGGACAAGTCGGCGGTGCGGTACGACCGCGACGGTGATCAGCACTACGACGTGATCAGTGCGTTCATCAAGTCGATCCGCGGGTCGGATGTCGACGCGGCGTTGCACTACCTGGCGCGGATGATCGAGGCGGGGGAGGATCCCCGGTTCCTCGCGCGGCGGTTGGTGGTGCACGCGAGCGAGGACGTCGGGCTGGCGGATCCGACGGCGTTGCAGGCGGCGGTCGCGGCGGCGCACGCGGTGCAGTTCATCGGGATGCCGGAGGGGCGGCTCGCGTTGGCGCAGGCGACGATCCATCTGGCTACGGCGCCTAAGTCGAACGCGGTGGTCACGGCTATTGATACGGCGTTGAGCGACGTTCGGTCGGGGGCTATCGGGACGGTGCCGCCGCATCTGCGGGACGGGCACTACGCGGGGGCGAAGCAACTCGGCAACGCTCAGGGGTACCGGTATCCGCACAACGTGCCGGAGGGGGTGCTGGCTCAGCAGTATCCGCCGGACGAGCTGGTGGGGCGGGATTACTACGAGCCTACGCAGCGTGGCGGGGAGCGGCCGCTGGCTGAGCGGGTGCCTCGGTTGCGGCGGACGATCCGCGGCGAGCGGCAGGGGTGAGTGTGCCGGTCAGCGGTCGGTGAGTGAAGGTCGCCACTTTCTTCCGGTGGCGGGGGAACATTAGGGGGTTTCGTCGGTTGCTCCTCTTCAAGGAGAGGGGGCGGCGATGACGTTGTTGACTGTCTGGCCTGATGACCAGCCTGGGCATGTGCTGCTGCGGACTGAGGACACTGGGGCGATTGTCGCCGAGTTGGGGCGGGTGGGGGCTGGGTTCGCTCGGTGGCCCCTGGTTGAGGACGGCTCTGACGGCTCTGACGGCTCCGATGGGGACTTGGTGGGTCGGTATCGGGAGTTGATCGACTCGCTGGGGGGGTGGGTCGGTGGATGTGGTTGGCGGGGAGACCTCGCTGGTGGAGCGCAGCTGGGGTGGGGTTGAGGATCGGTTTTTCGTTCGGGGGGCTGCGGTTTGGTATCTGCATGCTGGGCGTGAGGTGCATGCGGTGTTGTGTGAGCCGGGGGATGTGCTGACTGTTCCTGCAGGGGTTCGGCATTGGCAGGACGGGGCGGCGGGGTGTGTGACTGTTCGGGTTCGGCGGGCTGGGGCTGTTCGGGGTGGGGGTGGGGTGGTTCGGGGTTTGGTGCCGGGGGAGTTTCCTGGGTTTGCGGAGTTGGTTGCTGAGCGGGTTGGGGTGGGTTGGTGATCGGCTCGTCGCCTGGCGGCGACATTGGCCTCGTCTTGGTTGCGTGGGGCACCCCGAAGGTTGATTGTGTGAGGTTTCCCCCGGGTACCGGTCACCGGGTTTCATGCCGCGTGGGCGTGGTGGTGACGATAACTCAAACGGGTTTCGTGGGGTGTGCGGTAGTCGAGGGTGGAGTGCAGGCGGTGGTGGTTGTAGTAGGCGAGGTAGGCGAAAACGGCTTGGCGTGCGTGGTTGCGGGTGGTCCAGGAGCGGGTGCCGATTTCGGTTTTGAGGGTGGCGAAGAAGGATTCGGCGGCGGCGTTGTCGTAGCAGGACCCGGTCCGGCCCATCGAGGCCCGGATCCCGTGCGCGGCCAGCGTGGCGCGGAATTCCGTGGAGGCGTATTGGGTGCCGCGGTCGGAGTGGAACACCGTGCCCGCGTTGACCAGGCCGCGGTCCGCGGCGAGGGTGATCGCGTCGCAGACGAGGTCGGCGCGCATGTGCGGGGCGAGGGCGTGCCCGACGATTTCGCGGGTGTGCAGGTCGAGCACGGTCGCCAGGTAGAGCCAGCCTTCGTCGGTGGGCAGGTAGGTGATGTCCCCGACCAGCCGGATGCCGGGGGCGCCGGCGGTGAAGTCGCGGCAGATCAGGTCCGGCGCGGCGGCGGTCTTGTCCGGCCTGGTCAGCGACCGCGACCGGCGGCGGGTGATCCCCGCGATGCCGCGCTCGCGCATGACCCGCTCGACCCGTTTGTGGTTGACCGCTTCGCCGCGCCGCCGCAACTCGGCGGTGACCCGCGGACTGCCGTAGGCGCCGTGATGGGCGGCGTGGATCCCCGCGATCTCAGACGCCAGCCGCTCCTCTTCCCACGCCCGCTGCTCGCGGGCCGGGGCGGCGGCGAGCCATTCGTAGAACCCCGGGCGGCGGATCTCGAGGACACGGCACAGCCGGGCGACGCCGTAGGCGTCGCGGTGTTCGGAGATGAACCGGTAGCTGCGGGTCAACGATCCATCTCCTGCGCGAAATAGGCGGCCGCTTTGCGCAGGATCTCCTTTTCCTTCTCCAATTCGGCCACCCGCTTGCGCAACGCGCGCAGTTCACGCTCGGCCGCGTCCCCGCCCGACGCCGCTGCCTGGTCGGCGCGGTCGGCGGCCCGCACCCACGTCCGCAGCGTCTCGTGATTCACCCCCAGCTCACGAGCCACCTGCGCCAACGGACGAGACGCCGACCGCGCCAACGCGACCGCATCCCGCCGGAACTCATCCGGATACCTCGACGAACCAGACACAACAACATCCTTCCCCAGGCCAAAGCCAAGGATCAGAGTGTCCGGCACACCGGGGGAACCTCAGTGCTGACGGTTCGGGGGTGCTTGTCAAGGCGGGAAAGATGCCTTGACAAGCACCCCCGAACCGCAGGGGAGCTTCGTATCGGGGTGTGGGGGAGGTGTGGGTGCCTCGCTCGTTGGGTGCACCGGCTGCGGGTGGGGCTGGGTGAGTCGATAGCGGGTGCATCGGCTGCGGTGGGGCTGGGTGGCTCGATAGCGGGTGCATCGGCTGCGGGGGTGTTGCTGGGTGCCTCGACGGTTGGGTGCATCGGCTGCCGGTTTTCGGGCGGGGCTTGCGCCCCAATGTGGCATTGGGTGCGTGGGACGCACCCAATGTGGCGTTCGGTGCGTGAGATGCACCCAATGCCGCATTGGGGCGCATCGCTGGCGGGGGCTGCGGCGAGGGTGGGCCGTGAAGGGCTCCTTGAGGGAATCTAGGTCCGTAAAGGGGCCCCTCACCGCCGGTGGCTGGTCGTGAGGGGAACCCTGGGGGAATCAGAGTTCCTCAGGGTGGCCCTCAGGACAGCGGCGGGGCGGTCATCCTGCCGAGGTTTGGGTCTGGCGGCACGATGGCCGGATGACCACAGTCGCATTTCTCGGTACCGGGATCATGGGCCGTCCGATGGCCGCCAATCTTGCTCGTGCTGGGGTGACCGTGCGGGCTTGGAACCGGACTCGGGCCAAGGCTGAGCCGCTTGTCGCGGACGGGGTCACCGTCGTCGGGTCGCCTGGCGAGGCGGTCAAGGGGGCCGATTTCCTGGTCACCATGCTCTCCGACGGGCCTGCGGTTGCTGAAGTGTTTCGCGGGCTCTCGCTCGAACCGGGGACTATCTGGTTGCAGACCAGCACCGTCGGGGTCGAGTGGGCTGATCGGCTTGCTGAGGCGTCCGTCGCGGCGGGGGTGCCGTTTGTCGATTGTCCGGTGATGGGGACGAAAGGACCCGCCGAGCAGGGGAAGCTGCAGGTGCTCGCGGCTGGGCCGGACAACGTGCACGACGGTGCGGCGGAGGTGTTCGACGCGATTGGTTCCACGACTCGCTGGCTCGGCACCGAACCTGGCACGGCGACGCGGCTCAAGCTGGTGATGAACGCGTGGATTCTCGCGCTCACCAACGGTACCGGGGAGAGTCTCGCCCTCGCGAAGGTGCTCGGGGTGGATCCGCAGTTGTTCTTCGACGTCATGAGCGGCACTGGGTTCGACGTGCCTTACGCGCGAGCGAAGGGACCCATGATGCTGTCCGGCGAGTACCCGACCAGTTTCCCGGCGTCGCTCGCGGCGAAGGACGCGCGGCTTGTCGTCGAGGCTGCGGGGCACGCGATCGACGTCGGCGGGGCGGCGGCTGCGTTGGCGCATCTGGAGTCTGCCGTCGAGGCGGGGCATGGCGAGGACGACATGGCGGCGGTGTACGAGGGGATCGTCAAGCGTTGAGCAATGACGCGACACGGTCCACGCCGATGCCGGAGACGAGCAGGCGTTCCTTCGCGTTGCCGAGCAACCGTGCGGTCCACGGGGTGAAGCCGCCATCGCCGACGGGGACAAGGCCGGAGCCGAAGTCTGCGGTGACGGTGAAGCAGAGGCCGAAGTAGTAACCGCGGCCGACCGAGCGGTCTGGGGCGTCGGAAACAGCCACGTCGGGCAAGGATTCCTGCACCGAGGCGGCGAAATCGGCGAAGCGGGTGTCCAAAGTGGTCACTTCGAAGCCTGCCGCGCGGGCACCGGCGGCGCGTACGGCTGTAGTGACCAGCTGCGCGTGCTCAATCAGGTGTTCGCGTTCGAAGGACAGGCTGCCTCGGTCGCGACCGGCGGTGATGGCGGCGAACAGGGAGAAGTGCGCGAAGAGGCCGGGGGCCGGAAGCTGGGCTCGGACGACGCGTTGCACGGTGGTGAGGCGCACCGGCGCGGAACCGGTGCGGCGGACTGCTGCTTCGAGCGCGAGGCCGTTCGTCGGGTCCGCGGCGACTTCCGTGCCGCGTCCAGTGGGGACGACGCGGTGCTGGGCCAGTCCGGCCACTGTGGAATGCGTGCCGAGCGGGGCAACCGGGGAGAGGGTCACTCGATCGAATTCCGGCGGCGCGGCGGAAAGCAGGGAGTCTTCGACCCGCCGCAGAACCTCGAACGGCAAGGGCGCGGGGGTGGTGAAGCGGTCCTCGCGGTAGCGGCGCAGGACGTCCGGCCCGCGCAGTTTCGCGGCTCGGCGGCGGGCTACTTCCAGTTGCAGCGTGGTGAGGTCCGCGCCGGGAAGGCCGGCGAGCACGTCGGCGGCGGGTCCGCCCGGCCCGGCCAGCACGCGGGGGAGCGGGCCGCGTCCGTTCGAGGAGTCCATGGAACGAGCAGACCAGCTCGGACACGCCCGGCGCGAACTGTTTTCCGCGACGGCGACTGCGCTGGGTGACCACTGCGGCGGGGGGTCCCCGCCGAGAAGCGCCGCAGGCGGTAACCTCACACCACCTAAGACCCCGCACCACCCGAGGAGGGCCCGTGTCGGCAGGGCAGATCGCCGCGCTGATCGCCGCAGGAGCTTTCGTACTGCTGGTCTTGCTGCTGGCGATCCCGCTGCTCAAGCTCGGCCGCACGCTGGACGAGGCGACGATCGCGATCCGCAAGGCGCACGAGAACAGCGACCCGATCCTGATCGGGGCCAACGAGACGATCACGCACGTCAACACGCAGCTCGAGCGGGTCGACGGGATCACCTCGAACGCGCAGGCGGTCAGCGGCAACGTCTCGGCGCTCTCGTCGGTCTTCACCGCGACGCTCGGCGGCCCGCTGGTGAAGACCGCCGCGCTTTCCTACGGCATCAGCAAAGCCATTCGCGCGCGCCGCAAGAAGCAGGAAGCCAAGGCCTCGAAGGCGCAGCGCCCGGCCCGCCGGGGGAAGAAGTGAAGCGGCTGTTCTGGCTCGGGGTCGGGGTCGTCGCGGGAGTCGCGCTGAGCCGCAAGGCGAGCGAAACCGCTCGTCAGGCCACGCCGGCCGGGTTAGCATCGAACTTGGGCGACGCCGTGCGGGAACTCGCGGGCGCCGTCGGTTCTTTCGGCGCCGAGGTGCGCGCCGGGATGAACGAACGGGAACAGGAGCTGCACGACATGGTCGAGGAGCGGACCGCCGTCGCGCCGCCTTCGGGCAGGCACGCCGCACGTCGCCCCGCCCGGCGAGCTCGCCGGGCGGAGGGCTGATCTCCGCGCGCCTTCCGCCGCCTCCGACCCCCGTTTCCTTTCCCCGGCCGAAGCCGGGTTCCAGCACAAGGACGTACCCGTGGACACACACGAGATCACCGACCGTTTCCTGCGCCACTTCGAGAGCAGGGGCCACACGCGCGTGCCGAGCGCCCCGCTGATCCTCGACGACCCGAACCTGCTGTTCGTCAACGCGGGCATGGTCCAGTTCAAGCCGTACTTCCTCGGCGAGGCCCCGCCGCCCTACCCGCGCGCGACCTCGGTGCAGAAGTGCGTGCGCACGCCGGACATCGACGAGGTCGGCAAGACCACCCGGCACAACACGTTCTTCCAGATGGCGGGCAACTTCTCGTTCGGCGACTACTTCAAGGAAGGCGCGATCGAGAACGCCTGGGAGCTGATCACCAAGTCCCAGGACGACGGCGGCTTCGGCCTCGACCCGGACCGGATCTGGGCGACCGTCTACGAGAAGGACAGCGAGGCGGCCGGGCTGTGGCGCAAGCTCACCGGCCTGCCCAGCGAGCGGATCCAGGTCCGCGACGGCAAGGACAACTACTGGGACATGGGCGTGCCCGGTCCCGGCGGCCCGTGCTCGGAGATCTACTACGACCGCGGCCCGGCGTACGGCCGCGAGGGCGGCCCGGTCGCCGACGAGGACCGCTACATCGAGATCTGGAACCTCGTCTTCATGCAGGACGTCCGCGGCGACCAGAGCCCGAAGCTGGGCCACCCGCCGATCGGCGAGCTGCCGAAGAAGAACATCGACACCGGCATGGGCGTCGAGCGCGTCGCGACGATCCTGCAGGGCGTCGAGAACGTGTACGAGACCGACCTGGTGCGCCCGGTGATCGGCCGCGCCGAGGAGTTCTCCGGCCGCCGCTACGGCGCCAACCACGCCGACGACGTGCGCTTCCGCGTCATCGCCGACCACGCGCGCACCGGCGTGCTGCTGATCGGCGACGGCGTCACCCCCGGCAACGACGGCCGCGGCTACGTGCTGCGCCGCCTGCTGCGCCGCATCGTGCGCTCCACGCGCCTGCTGGGTGTGCAGGAGCCGGTGCTGCAGGAGTTCGCGAAGGTCGTCAGCCAGACCATGGGCCCGACTTACCCCGAGCTGGTCAGCGGGTTCGACCGGATCTCCGAGGTCGTGCGCGTCGAGGAGGAAGCCTTCCTCGCCACCCTCACCAGCGGTTCGCGCATCTTCGACCTGGCCGCGGCCGAGACGAAGAAGGGCGGCGGCGACGTGCTCGCCGGCGACAAGGCGTTCCAGCTGCACGACACCTACGGCTTCCCGATCGACCTGACGCTGGAGATGGCGTCCGAACAGGGCCTCACCGTCGACGAGGCCGGGTTCCGCACGCTCATGGAGGAGCAGCGCAAGCGCGCCAAGGCGGACGCGGCGTCGCGCAAGAGCGGCCACGGCGACCTGTCCGAGTACCGCAAGGTGCTGGAGCAGCACGGCGAAACCGAGTTCCTCGGCTACACCGAACTGCAGGCGGACGCGAAGGTCGTCGGCCTGCTCGAGGACGGCCTGCCGGTGCGCAGCGTCGCCGCGGGCCGCAAGGCGGAACTGGTGCTCGACCGCACCCCGTTCTACGCCGAGAGCGGCGGGCAGATCGCCGACACCGGCGTGCTGGTCGGCGACGGCGTCGAGCTGAAGGTGCTCGACGTGCAGAAGATCGTGCCGGGCCTGTTCGTGCACCGCGTCGAGGTGACCCAGGGCGAGGTCGGGATCGACACCCGGCTCACCGGGTCGGTGGACGCGAACCGCAGGCTCTCGATCGAGCGCTCGCACTCGGCCACGCACCTCGTGCACGCGGCCGTCCGCGGCGCGTACGGCAAGCGCGCGGCGCAGGCCGGTTCGCTCAACGCGCCGGGCCGGATGCGGTTCGACTTCACCACGCCGGGCGCGGTGTCGGCCGACATCCTCACCGAGGTCGAGCAGGAAGTGAACGACTACCTGCAGACCGACGTCGAGGTGCAGAGCTACACCACCACCAAGGACAAGGCGCTCGAGCTGGGCGCGGTCGCGCTGTTCGGCGAGAAGTACGGCAACGACGTCCGCGTCGTCGACATGGGCGAGTACTCCCGCGAGCTGTGCGGCGGCACGCACGTCGGCCGGATCGGCCAGCTGGGCCTGGTCAAGCTGGTGTCGGACGCGTCGGTCGGCTCCGGCGTGCACCGCGTCGAGGCGCTGGTCGGCCCGGACGCGCTCAAGCACGTCCGCAAGGAGCAGCTGCTCGTGTCGCAGCTGGCGAACACGTTCAAGGTGCCGTCGGACGAACTGCCCGGCCGGATCGAGGACGTGCTGTCCCGGCTGAAGAACGCCGAGAAGGAGATCGAGCAGCTGCGCACGCAGCAGGTGCTCGGCTCGGCCGGCGCGCTGGCGGACAAGGCGCAGGACGTCTCCGGCGTCTCGGTGGTCGCCGAGGTCGTGCCGGACGTCGACGGCAACGGCCTGCGCGCGCTCGCCTCGGACATCCGCGGCCGCCTCGGCGACCGCGCCGGGGTCGTCGCGCTGTTCGCGCCCTCGGGGGAGAAGGTGGCCTTCGTGGTCGCCACGACCTCGGCGGCGCGCGACAAGGGAATCGCGGCGGGCAAGCTCGTGCCGTCGTTCGCCGGGGCGATCGGCGGGCGCGGCGGCGGCAAGCCGGACATGGCCCAGGGCGGCGGCAGCAACCCGGCGGGCGCGGAGCAGGCCGTGACGGCGCTGCGCGCGGCGGTCGCGGACCTTGGCCGCTAACCCCCGGAGAGGCCCGGATCGGCCCGGCGAGTCCGATCCGGGGCGGGGCAGGCGGCTCGCGGTCGATGTCGGGTCTGTCCGGGTGGGGGTCGCGCTCAGCGATCCCGCCCCCGTGCTCGCGAGCCCGCTCGTTACCCTCTCCCGTGATGCGAAGGACGACAGCGATCTGGACCGGCTTGCCGATCTCGTCACCGAACACGAGGTGGTCGAGGTGATCGTGGGCTTGCCGAGGACGCTGGCGAACCGGCAGGGCGCGGCCGCGGACATCGCGCTCGCGTATGCGGACAAGCTCGCCGGGCGCGTGGGGGACGTGCCCGTGCGGCTGGCAGACGAGCGGTTGACGACGGTCACCGCGTCGCGAATGCTGTCCCAGCGGGGGGTCAAGGGACGCAAGCAGCGCGCCGTGGTGGACCAGGCAGCGGCAGTCGAGATCCTGCAAGCCTGGCTCGACGCCGCCGCCGCGCACCGCGCCCGGAAAGGCGACTCATGACCGACCCCCGCGGCCCCGGCAATCCGGGTGGCCGCCGTCGGCTGCGCAACCCCGACAACCCGGACGTGCCGGACCCCGCGGCGGGTACCGGCGCTCCCGGCGGACGGCGCAGGCGACGCGAGCCCGAAGACGAAGCACCTCCCCGCCGCGCGATGCCGGAAGGCATGCCGCCTGGCGAACGACGACGTCCGCGCGGCGACGTGCCGCAGCGTCCCGCGGAAGGACGTCGGCGCGCACCCGAGGGAACCCCTCGCCCTGCCGGCGAACCGCCCCGTCGCGTCGCGCCGGACGCGATGCCTCCGGCCGAACCGCCCCGTGGCCCGGCCGCCGACGCTCCGCCGGCCCGGCGGCGCCGTCCGGTCGCGCCGCAGGACCGGCCGAAGCGGTCGACGGAGAACTGGGACTTGCCGCCGCACGCGGCCGACGACCTTCCCCGCGCCCGGCCGCGCCGCATAACTCCGGACGAGGTACCGGTGGCCGGGAACGACCTGCCGCCCGCGGAAGCCGAGCCGCCCGCCGGTCGACGCCGTCGCCGCGAGGACGTTCCGCCGCCCGTTGACGTCGAGCCGCCGTCCGGCCGTCGTCGCCGGGACGATGTCGAGCTGCCCGCGGAAGCTGCCGCGCCTGGCCGTCGCCGGGCGCCGGAGATGCCGCCGCCCCCTCCGGTCCGGCGCACTCCCGCTCCGCCGCCGGACGGCTCCATGCCGCCGGATCCCCGGTTCGCGGACGCGTCGATGCCGCCGGACCCGCGGTTCGCCGAGTCCTCGATGCCGCGCGATCCCCGGTTCGCCGACGCGTCGATGCCGCCGGATCCCCGGTTCGCCGAGGCTTCCATGCCGCGCGACCCGCGTTTCGCGGACGCGTCGATGCCGCGCGATCCGCGCAGCCAGCCGCCGCGCCGGCAGCCGGTCGAGCAGCCCACCGAAGTGATCCCGGCCGTGCCCGCCGCGGCGCACGAACCGGAGCACCCGGACGAGCAGCCGATCGACGGCCTCTTCGAGGACGAGTACGACGAATACGGCGAGTACGAGGACTACGACGAGGACTACGACGGCTACGACGAGGACGGCTACCCCGAAGACGGGGCCGAGCCGCCGGTCGACGAACCGCACGCGAAGAAGCCCCGCAAGAAGCGCAAGCGCGCGATCGGCTGGATCGCCGCGGTGCTCGTGCTCGTCCTGCTCAGCGGCGGCGCCTATTTCGGGTACCAGAAGATCTTCGGCTACGCGGACTTCGACGGTTCCGGCGAAGGCGACGCGCTCGTGCAGGTCGAACAGGGCGACACGACGTCCGCGATCGGCGCGAAGCTCACCGACGCGGGCGTGGTCGCGAGTTCCCGGGCGTTCGTGAAGGCGGGCGCGGAAAACACCGCGCTGAGCAAGATCCAGCAGGGCTACTACCTGCTGCGCCAGCACATGTCCGGCGAGAACGCGGTCGACCTCATCACCTCGCCTGCCGCGCGCGTCGGGCGGCTGGAAATCCGGCCGTACACCCAGTTCGACGACATCACCCAGCCCGACGGCAAGGTCACGCCGGGCGTGTTCAGCCTGATGTCGAAGGCCTCGTGCGCGACTTTGAACGGCAAGAGCACCTGCATTCCGGTCGACCAGTTGCGCAAGACCGTCGCCGACGCCGACCTCAAGGCGCTCGGCGCGCCGGAGTGGGCGCTGGCCGACGCGGGCAAGGCGCTGAGCAAGGACAAACGGCTCGAAGGGCTGATCGCGCCCGGCGTGTACGACGTGAAACCCGGCTGGAGCGCGACCGAGCTGATCACCGACCTGGTGAAACAGTCGGCCGATTCGATCCAGGCGGCCGGGCTCACCGCGCAGAACACCGGGCCGGGGAAATCGCCGTACGAGACGCTGATCATCGCGTCGCTCATCGAACGCGAGGCGATCAAGCCGGACTTCGGCAAGATTTCGCGCGTGATCTACAACCGGCTCACGCAGCGCATCCGGCTGCAGTTGGACTCCACGGTCAACTACGTGCTGGACCGCCCGACGCTGCTCACCAAACCCGAGGACCGGGCGAAAGCGGGACCGTACAACACCTACGCCAACTACGGTCTCCCGCCGACGCCGATCGCGGTGCCCAGCATGGACGCGATCAAGGCCGCGGTCAGCCCGACCCCCGGCGACTGGGTGTACTTCGTGAAGTGCGAGAAGGACGGACATTCCTGCTTCGCGGTCACGAACGACCAGCACAACGCGAACAGGACCCTGGCGGAGCAGCGTGGCGTCATCAAGTGACCGGCCGCGCCGCGCGGCGGTGCTGGGCAAGCCGGTGGCGCATTCGCTGTCGCCGGTGCTGCACCGCGCGGCGTTCGCGGCGCTGGGGCTGGACGGCTGGACCTACGACCGGGTCGAGACCGACGCCGACGAGCTGCCTGGCTTCGTCGACGGTCTTGGCCCCGAGTGGGTCGGCCTCTCGGTCACCATGCCGGGCAAGCGGGCCGCGCTCGACCATGCCGCCGAGGTCACCCCGCGCGCGGCCGCGGTCGGCGCGGCGAACACGCTCGTGCGGCGTCCGGACGGCTGGCTCGCCGACTGCACCGACGTCGACGGAGTGACCGGAGCCCTGCGCTACGCCGGTGGCTACTCGCCTTCCGCGAGTGATCAGGCGGTGGTGCTCGGCGCGGGCGGGACGGCTGCGGCCGCGGTGGTCGGATTGGCCGCGCTCGGCGTCGCGACGGTGCGTTTGGTGGTGCGCGAACCGGCGCGGGCTTCGGAAACCGTAGATGCGGCCAAGCGCGCAGGCCTGGACGTGGACGTGCTGCGCTGGTCCGATACGGACTTCGCGGACCTGGCGGACCGCGCGGCGGTGCTGGTCAACACGGTGCCGCCCGACGCGGTCGTGCCGCATCTCGCGGAGCTGTCCCGGATCGGCAGCGTGCTCGACGTGATCTACCATCCGTGGCCGACGCCGCTGGCCGAGGCGGTCGAACAGCGCGGTGGACGGATCGCGACCGGGCTCGACATGTTGCTGCACCAGGCATTCGGGCAAGCGGAGCACTTCACCGGGCAACCGGCGCCGCGCGCGGAGATGCGGGCGGCACTGCGCGAGGCGAGCGGGAACATCCTGCCGCTGCCGATCTCCTGATATCCTGGCGGGCTGCTTTTCAGTCAGCAACAGGGGGAATCACGGTGACCAGGCAACAGTTCGGGGAGAAAGAAATCCAAGCGGCGTGGGTCGGCGAGGCACCGAAACTCGGCACTACCATCACACTCGCCGAGTACGACCCGGAATGGCCGCGGCTCTACGAACGCGAGGAACAGCGGATCCGCTCCGTGCTCGGGGATCGCGTGCTCGTGCTCGAACACGTCGGGTCCACCTCGGTCCCGGGGCTCGCCGCCAAACCGATCGTCGACATTCTGCTCGAAGTGCCCGATTCGGACGACGAGGACGCGTACGTCCCCGACCTCGAAGCGGCGGGCTACCGGCTGGTGATCCGCGAGCCGGACTGGGAGAAACACCGCCTGTTCAAGGGGCCGGACACGAACATCAACCTGCACGTCCATTCGCCCGGCAACGGCCAGACCGAGCGCTACCGGCTGTTCCGCGACCGGCTGCGCAGCCATCCGGAGGAACTGGCGCTGTACCTGGCGAAGAAACGCGAACTCGCCGCGCAGGTCTGGGAGTACGTGCAGAACTACGCCGACGCGAAGAACGATGTGATCGACGAGATCATCGAGCGGGCGCGCAACGCCTGACCCGCGGGTTACGGTGGGCGGCATGAAGATCGCGATCCTCGACGACTACCAGAACGTGGCTCTCCAGTGTGCGGACTGGGAGCCGCTCGGGGCGGAGATCGAGGTGTTCACCGAGCCGTTCGCCGGGCCGGACGAGGTCGTCGCGCAGCTGGCCGGGTTCGACGTGGTGGTCGCGATGCGCGAGCGCACGCCGTTCCCGGCCGCGGTGTTCGACCGGCTGCCGGAGCTGAAACTGCTGGTCAGTACCGGCCGGCGGAACGCGGCGATCGATCTGGACGCGGCGAAGCGCCGCGGCGTCGTGGTGTCCGCGACCGGGGCTCTCGCCGCGCCGACCGTCGAACACGCGTGGGCGCTGATCCTGGCCGGTGCGCGCAATCTGCCGCTCGAATTCCGTTCGATGCGCGAGGGCGGCTGGCAGGTCGGTCTCGGGATGGCGTTGCGGGACAAGACGCTCGGCCTGCTCGGGCTCGGCAGGCTGGGAGCCGAGGTCGCGCGGATCGGCCAGGCGTTCGGGATGAAACCGATTGCGTGGAGCCAGAATCTCACTCCGGAGCGGGCGGCCGAGCACGGCGTCACGGCAGTGTCCAAAGAGGACCTGTTCGCACAGTCCGATGTGCTGTCAGTCCACTTGGTCCTGTCCGAGCGCACTCGCGGTTTGGTCGGTGCTGCCGAACTCGCCGCGATGAAGCCGACCGCACTCCTGGTGAATACTTCGCGCGGGCCGATTGTCGACGAATCGGCGTTGGTGGAGGCGTTGCGCGGCAAGAAGATCGCGGCGGCCGCCCTGGACGTCTACGACGTGGAGCCGCTGCCCGCGGATCACCCGCTGCGGACGTTGGACAACGCGATCCTCACGCCGCACATCGGTTACGTGAGCCGGGAAACGTACGAAATCTTCTACGGCGGCGCGGTCGAGGACATCGCCGCGTTTCAAGCGGGCGAGCCGATCAACGTGCTGAACGGCTAGGGGAACGGCCGGACCTCCGGCGGGTAGACCGTCCCTTCCGGAGGCACCGTCAGATCGGTGAAATACCGTGCCATCGCTGCGGAAGCGGCTGTGCTGGGCACGTCGAGCGTGGTGTGTCCGGCACCGTCGACCACGACTACGTGACCGTCGCCGAGTTCCCGTGCGGTGGCCTGGGCGTTGGCAAGCGGGGTGACCGGGTCGTTCCGGTTGGCCAGGATCAGGATCGGATGCTGCCGCGGCCGGTTCCACGGTCCGAGGTACCGGTCTTCGTCTCGGGCGGGCCAGCCGACGCACTGCGCCATCGAAAACACTGGCGCGACACCGAAATACGGCTGCCGTTTCGCTTCTTCCGCAGCGAGTTGGGCGTACTTGGCGGTGTCCTGCGGCAGTTCGCTGTCCAGGCACTGCACCGCCAGGAACCCGGGCGAATGCGTCGGCACGCGCGGATCCAGCACGGGCACGGGGGAGACTGGCGACGACGGCACGAGCGCGGCGAGCGTCTTCGCCAGCCGCGGCCACCGGGACGACTGATACAGCGCCCGGTCGATCGTTTCCATCAGCGACGCCACCGTCATGCCGCCGACCGGACCGTGCGTCAGCCGGGCGAACACCGCGGCGAATTTCTGTTTCAGGTCACCTCCGGCGAACGCGCATTTGCCCGGGCCAGCCGCGTTGCAGGCAGCGAAGAACGCTTCGAGTTCCTGTTGCTGGGCAGTCGCGACGTCGGCGCGCACGTCGACCGGTTTCTGCTGCTGGCCCGGCTGTCCGGTGGAATTCGCGACGAGGTCGAGCGTTCCGTCGAGGACCATCGCGCGCAGCTTGCCGGGGAACAGGTTCGCGTAGGTGCCGCCGAGATACGTGCCGTAGGAATAGCCGTAGAAGTTCAGCTGCTGCTCGCCCAGCGCCTGCCTCAGCAAATCCATGTCCCGCGCGACATTCGCCGTCGACAGGTGCGACAGCTCCGCACCGGTGCCCGCTGCACACGCCTTGCCGACGGCCGCGCTGGCGGTCCAGAACGCCGCGCTGTCCCGCAGCGGCGAACCGGCGGCGGGCGGCGTCCCCGGGCACTGCACCGGGGCGCTGCCGCCGATTCCGCGCGGATCGAAGCTCACCAGGTCGAACTTGGCCCGCAGCTCTTCGGGGTATCGCGGGCCGAACCGCATCAGCTCGCCGACGCCGTCTGTGCCCGGCCCGCCGAAATTGATCATCAGCGACCCGACGCGGTGCGCGGGATCGGTGGCGGGCATGCGGATCACCGAGAGATTCAGCTTCGCCCCACCGGGTTCGCGGTAGCTCAACGGAACCGGTGCCGTCGCGCATTGGAAACCGCCGTGACACGGTGCCCAGTCGAGTTTCGGTGCCGCGGCCCCGTTGGTGCCCAACGGAAGTGGCGCGTCCGGCGCGGGCAATGCTTGGGGCGCTTGGGTTTGCGCGGCCGGTGCGGAACAACCCGCGGCGAGCAGCAGAGCGGCCAGCGCCCACCGGAGTCTCACGCGGAGAGTTCCGCCAGCACGGCGTCAGTGAACGGCGGCCACACTTGCGCCGCCCACGGCCCGAACGAACGGTCGGCGAGCGCGACGCAGGCGTGTCCCGCTTCCGGGTCCACCCACAGGAAGGTGCCGGACTGCCCGAAGTGACCGAACGTGCGCGGCGAGCTGTTCGCGCCCGTCCAGTGCGGGCTCTTGTGGTCGCGCAACTCGAAGCCGAGGCCCCAGTCGTTCGGCTTCTGGTGCCCGAAGCCGGGCAGCACGCCGTTCAGCCCGGGGAACGCGATTTCCGTGGCCGCACTGAGGGTTTCCGGCGCGAGCAGCTTGGGCGCCTGCAGTTCCGCGGCGAACCGGAGCAGGTCGTCCAATGTGGACACCGCGCCCGCGGCGGGGGAGCCGTCCAGCCGGGTCGACGTCATGCCCAGCGGTTCGAAAAGCGCTTCCCGCTGGTACTCGGCGAAGGCGATGCCGGAATGTTCGGCCAGCGCGTCGGCGAGTTCCTCGAACCCGGCGTTGGAGTACAGCCTGCGCGTGCCCGGCTCGGCCATCGCCTTGTGCGCGTCGAAGGCGAGCCCGGAGGTGTGCGCGAGCAGATGCGCGACGGTGGAGCCTTCCGGCCCGGCAGGCGTGTCGAGGTCGACGACGCCCTCTTCGATCGCGATGTGCGCGGCGTAGGCGGTGAGCAGTTTGGTGACCGACGCGAGCCGGAACGGGCGGGCCGGGTCGCCGTGGCGTCCGCGCACCTCGCCGGAAGCGGAGACCGCCCCGGCCGCGGCGTTGTCCACTGGCCATTCGTCGATCAGGCGCAGACTCTCCATGCCCGCCAGCGTAATAGGACCCGCCGCCGGGCTGTTCCGCAGTGCCCCGACGCGAACGAACCGTGCGGGGCCCCGGAAGTCCGGGAGCCCGCACGGTTCGTGTTTTCCCCGTGGAGCGGTATCGCTACTGAGCGTCGAGATCGGTGGCGACCAGCTCGGCGACGGCCTCGACCGCCGCCTCGGCACCGTCTCCCTCGGCGCTGATGACGACCTCGTCGCCGTACGCGGCGGCGAGGGTCATCAGGTTGAGGACGCTGCCGGCGGCCACCGGGTCGCCGCCGTCCTTGGCGATCTGGACCGCGACGGGCTGGGCCGCGGCCGCCTTGGCGACCAGTGCGGCCGGCCGGGCGTGCAGCCCCACCTTGCTGGCCACGGTGACGCGTTTCTCCGGCATGGTGTACCTCTCTTGCTTTTTCTCGGGTGTTACTTCGCGGCCGTGCGCTCGAGGTCGCCCTCGATCGAGTCGTCCTCGCGGCCCGGCGTGCGCAGGTTGAACTTGGTGATCACGACGCGGAACACGACGTAGTAGATCACGGCGAACACGAGCCCGATCGGGATCAGCAGCCATGCCTTGTGCGCGGTGTCCAGCGACGAGTTCAGCGCGAAGTCGATCGCGCCGCCGGAGAACGAGAAGCCGAGGTGGATGCCCAGCGCGTTGCAGACCGCGAGCGAGACGCCGGTCATCACCGCGTGGAAGATGTACAGCGGCCACGCGACGAACATGAACGCGAACTCGATTGGCTCGGTGACGCCGGTGATGAAGGCGGTGAGCGCGGCCGAGATCATGATGCTGCCGACGAGCTTGCGCTGGCCGGGACGCGCGGTGTGCACGATCGCGAACGCCGCCGCCGGGAGGGCGAACATCATGATCGGGAAGAACCCGGTCATGAACGCGCCGGAGCCCTGCACGTGGTGGAAGAAGTTGGTGAGGTCGCCGCCGCCGAAGATGAACCACACCGGCACGTTCAGCAGCTGGTGCAGGCCGATCGGGATGAGCAGGCGGTTGAGCAGGCCGTAGATGCCGCCGCCGAGGACCGGCGAGCCGACGACGGCCTCGCCCGCCGAGGTGATGCCCTGGTCGACGTACTTGAAGAGCAGGCCGAAGATCACGCCGAGCACGATCATCGCCAGCGCGGTGATGATCGGCACGAACCGGCGGCCGCCGAAGAAGGCCAGCCAGGACGGCAGCTTGATCCGGTGGTAGCGCTGCCACAGCAGAGCCGCCACGATGCCGGACACGATGCCGGTCAGCACGCTGTAGGGCCAGTGGATCGGCGCGAGGTCCCAGCCGGGCTTGTAGCCCTGCTGGCTCTTGATCGGGGCGATCGCCTGGATCACCTTGTTAAACACGACCCAGCCGATGACGGCCGCGACGGCGGTCGACCCGTCGCCCTTGCGGGCGAAGCCGACCGCGATGCCGATCGCGAAGATCAGCGGCAGCCAGTCGAAGATGCCGCCGCCCGCCGCGCCGATCACGTCGGCGGCCTTGCCCCAGTTCAGGCCGTCCTTGCCGAGGACGTCGTCCTGGCCGAGCCGGTTCAGCAGACCGGCCGCGGGCAGCGTGGCGATCGGCAGCATGAGGCTGCGGCCGAAGCGCTGCAGCCCGGCAAGGCCGCCGCCCTTCTTCTTCCCGCTGGCCCCAGCCGCGGTGGTGGCGCTCATCGGATACCTCCATTGTGGGGTTGGTCGCCGGAACCCGGGGAGTTCCGGTCCAGCTGCATGGTCACCTGGTAGTGGTCGCCCCGGTACCAGGACGTCATGTCCTCGACCGGTTCGCCGCCGGAGCTGGAAACCCGGCGGAACACCAGGAGCGGACTGCCGGTGCGCATGCCGAGCAGGCGCGCCGTTTCGCGGTCCGCGGATTCGGCCCACACCGTCTGGTACGCCTGGTCCGGCCGGAGCGAGAACGCGTCGGCCAGCTGGGCGTACAGCGAACGGGTCAGGTCGAGGTCGAGCAGGCCGGGAGTCCGGCCCGCGTGGTACCAGCCGCGCTCCACGGCCAGCGGGACGCCGTCGGCGCGCCGCAGCCGCACGAGCCGGTGCGCCGCGACGCCCTCGGCGAGGCCGAGCGCGTGCGCCGAAGTCACCGGCGGGACCTCGGTCGAGGTCGAGATCACTTCGGTGGTCGGGGTGAGCCCGCGCCGGCGCATGTCGTCGGTGAACGACATCAGGTACACCTGCAGTTCCATCCGCCGGGCGGCGGTGAAGGTGCCCTTGCCCCTGACCCGGGCCAGCAGTCCTTCCTCGACGAGCTTCCCGATCGCCGAGCGGACGGTGAGCCTCGAAACGCCGTAGTGCTGCGCGAGCTCTCGCTCGGACGGGATCGGCGAGCCCGGCGGGAGCTCGCGCTCCACCAGGCGGCGCAGGATCTCCCGCAGCTGGGCGTGCTTCGGGGTCGGCCCGTTGACGACGCGGTCGGCGGGGTCGGACGGCGGAATGTGCGCGGCCGCACTCATCTCGATGTCACCCTCCCTCGCTTCTCGCGCACCGGGGCCGGTGCTCGCGTCCGCGCCGGAAGATTGGTACGTTCCGGTCTAGACCAATGATCTGATGGGGCAGGATGCTCCGCAGCGCGAGCAGGTGTCAACCACCGTTATCCGTTCGTGGCCGGGCTCGCTCGGCAACGTGGCAAACGGCGTAGTAATGGTGGCGGAGCGCACCTGTTCCAGGTGGAAAACCAACGGGATACGAGGAGGCCGCGATGGCGGATGACAGGCCGGAAAAGATTCTCGCGGCGCTCGGCGGCGCGGACAATCTCGTCGAGATCGAGGGCTGCATCACGCGGCTGCGGTGCGAGATCGAGGACATGTCCTTGGTGGACGAGGCCGCGCTGAAGTCGGCCGGCGCGATGGGCGTCGTGAAGATGGGCTCGGCGGTCCAGGTCATCGTCGGCCCGGAGGCGGACACCATCGCCAGCGACATCGAGGACTTGATGTGAGCCTGCCGATCCTGAGCCCGGTCGCCGGCGAGGTCGTCGCGATCACCGAGGTGCCGGACCCGGTGTTCGCCGAGGCGATGGTCGGCCCCGGCATCGCGGTGAAGCCGTCCGGCGGCCGCGCCGACGCGGTCGCCCCGGTCGACGGGACCGTGGTGACGCTGCACCCGCACGCGTACGTCGTGGCCACTGAGGACGGCCGCGCGGTGCTCGTGCACCTCGGCATCGACACGGTCAAGGAAAAGGGCGAGGGGTTCACCCTGCACGTCGTCAAGGGCGAGAAGGTGCGGGCGGGCCAGCCGATCGTGGGCTGGGACCCGGAGGCGGTCGCCGCCAAGGGCTACTCGCCGATCGTCCCGGTCGTCGGGCTCGACGCGTCCGCCGACGTCCTCGCCGGCCTCGAAGGCGGCCGCACGGTCGCCGCCGGGGACGAGCTTTTCACCTGGAACGATTGAGCCGAACGCCCTTTGTGGACGGTGAGCGTCCACAAAGGGCGATTCCGGTCACGCGGAGACGATGTCCCCGTTCTGGATCTTCACCGCCACTGCGGCCAGTGGCGTGCTCGCCGGTCCCTGCTTCACCGCGCCGGTCAACGCGTCGAATACCGAACCGTGGCAAGGGCAGCGCACCTGGCCGTTCTGCGGCGGGTTCACTTCGCAGCCTTGATGCGTGCAGACGGCGCTGAAACAGACGACCTTCCCCGCCGTCGGCTGCGCGACGACCACGTTGTCGCCGTTCATCAGCTTCGCGTATTTCGCTTGTCCCACCGGCACTTCCGCCAGTGCGATCACCTTCCCGCCCGGCTTCGGCGGGGCCGACTTGGGCTCTTGGCCCCCGGCCCCGCACGCGGCGAGGGTGACGGTGCCCGCGACGGTCGCCCCGCAGGCGAGGGCGGCGCGGCGGGAGTGCAGTTCGGCAGTCATGCCCAGTGCAACGAACCGCGGCGGTCCGAGTTGCCCGTGAACCGCCGAGGCCTTCCGTGCGTGTAGTCCGTATCCGGCTTTCCGCACGGAAGGAGACGCCCATGCTGACGACCTGGATGCGCGCACTCGGCGCGGCTGGCCTGGCGGGCTCGGCGGCGATCCACTTCTATCTGTATTGGGGCAGCGGCTACGCGGACATCCCGGTGGTGGGGCCGCTTTTCCTGGTGAACGGCATCGCTGGCGTGGTGATCGCGATCGCGCTGCTCGCCTGGCGGCATTGGCTGCCGGCGTTCTTCACGCTGGGCTTCGGCGGCGTGACGCTGCTGGCGTACCTGCTGTCGGTGACGGTCGGCTTCTACGGCGTGCGCGACCAGTTCAACAGCCAGTACGAGTACTGGGGCGTGATCACCGAAGCGGTGTGCGTGGTCTGCGGTCTGGTGCTGCTGGTGCAGGAGGTCCGCGGCCGGGTCAGAACGCGTAGCGGTGCACTTTCTCCGGGTGAATGACGATCCGGACCTGCGGCAGCTCTTCGAGGATCTTGAGCCCGGCCGCGCCCTCGTCGGTGCTGAGGTCCCAGTACCGTCCGGCGAGCCTGCGGGCGAGGTCGTGCCCGCCGTCTTCCTCGATCGTGACCCGCCCGGCGACGGACACCCAGCGCTCCGGTTCGCCGACCGGAGCCGCGACGACGATCGACGCGCGCGGATCCTCGCGCAGCTGGCGGATCTTCGCCGACTCCGGCGCGGTGAACAGCTGGATCGTCCCGTCGTCGGCGGCCTCGAACCACACCGGCCGGGGCTGCGGCGGCCGCGGTCCGGCGGCGACGGTCAGGAAGCCGTGCAGGGGTCGGCGGAGAAATTCGAGATCGTGGTCGGTCAGCGTGCTCATGGCTGGGATTTAACCGGGCTTTCTCGGACGATCCCATAGGCGATACGCCGGATTGCCTGTCCATTCGTCTAACCTCGGGCAGGTGGATGCCTTCAGCGATTTGATCCGCGGGGTCCGGGCGCACGGCTCGTTGTTCGGCTGCACGGCCCTGTCCGCGCCGTGGTCGCTGCGCTTCGTGGACGGCCCTCCGCTGACCCTGTGCACGCTGTTGAGCGGCGAGGGCTGGATCGTGCCGGAAGACCATCCGCCCGAGCTGCTGCGCGCCCGCGAAACCATCCTCGTCCGCGGCCCGTTCTCCTTCGTGGACCGCCTGGACACCCCCGCCGCCCCCGTCGAATGCGGCGAGTTCTGCGCCACCCCCGACCAGGGCGGCACCCAGCACCACCTGGGCTGGAACGACCCGTTCTATGGCGAAACCAACCTGATCGTCGGCGCGTATCCGGGACACAGCCGCAGCCGCATGGCCGCGCTGCTGGACGCACTGCCGGTAGTGGTCCGGCCTCCTTCCTCGGACGCGGAAGACCCGGTGCTGGACCACCTGGCCGCCGAACTGGCCGTCGACGCGCCCGGTCAGCAAGTCGTCCTGGACCGGCTCCTGGACTGGATGCTGGTCTGCCTGCTGCGCGACTGGTTCGACCGCCCAGGCGGCACCCCGCCGCCGTGGTGGGCGGCTCAACGGGACCCGGTGGTGGGCGCCGCGCTGCGCCTGCTGCACGCGGACCCGGCAGCCCCGTGGACGGTCGTCACGCTGGCCGCCCGCGCCGGAGTTTCGCGGTCCACCCTGGCCAAACGCTTCGCGGACCTGGTAGGGGAGCCGCCGATGACGTACCTGACCCGATGGCGGATGACCCTGGCCGCGGACCTCCTGACGGAACAGCCGTCAATGCCGATCGCGGAGGTGGCCTGCGCGGTGGGGTACTCGGACGCGTTCGGCTTCAGCGCCGCCTTCAAACGCTTGCGGGGCGTCAATCCGTCGGGATACCGGCGGGCTTTCCTGGCCGGGGAGTTGGTCTCTTCCCACGGCTGATTTTCGGCGGGCTGTGGCTTCTGCCCCGGCTGATGCTTTCCCCACTGCCGATCTCGGCGAGGCTGTTGTTTCGTCCGCCCGGCTGATGCGTTTCCCACGGCTGATCTCGGCGGGGTTTTGGCTTTCCGCCCGGCTGATGCTTTTTCTCACGGCTGACCTCGCCGAGGCGTTGGCCTCTTCCCCCGGCTGGGGCTTTTGCCCATGGGCTGATCTCGGCGGGGCTTTGGCTTGTCCCCTCCAGCTCATGCTTTTTCCGCCGCGTTCCTCGCCAAGGTTCTGGCTTCTTCCCCCAGCTGATTCTGCCTCTGTCGAGTGAACCTTCCGGCGTGTCGCGCACGAGGGGTCCCCTCGCGCAGTGGTTTGTTTGCCCTGGTCCAGGCGTTGGCGACAGGCTGGTCGCATGGTTTTGACAGCAGTGCTCGCAGCCGGGGCGGTGGTCCCCGTGCTGCTGGTGATGACGAAGAAAGCCGGTGCCCCAGTCTCCGCAGTGCTGGGCATCACCACCGCCGTGGCGGCAGTCGCCGTAGCCGCGTCCCGCGCCGACGCGGGCGCACTCCCGGCTTGGTGGCTCCCCGTGGCGTGGCTGGTCTCGGTACTCGGCGTACCCCTCGCGCTGGCTGACGCCCGGCACCGCCGTCTCCCGGACGTCCTGACCCTGCCCGCATACCCCGCTGTCGCCCTGACCCTCACCCTCGCCGCTCTGAGCGGCGGAGGCTGGCGCTTGGCCGCTGGCGCCCTCCTGGGCTGCCTGCTGTTCGGCGGAACACACCTGATCGTCCACCGACTGTCGGCGGGCGGCCTCGGCCCAGGGGACGTGAAACTGGCCGGGTCCTTCGGCGCTGTCCTAGGCGCAGTCGGCGGAATGGCCCCAGCGGTGGCGGCGGTTCTGGCGGCGCTGGTGAGCGTGGCGGCTTTCGTGCCGATGTGGCTGACACGCCGGATCCGTCAACTGCGCGGGTCCGCTCGACTGCCCGCGTTCGCTCCGCCCTTGTCCGCCATCAGTTCGACCGCGACCGCAGGAGGACTCCAGGAACCCGCCCCAACCCAGGTCGCTTCCGCGCCACCAGCGACTAACCCCACCCGCCGCGTCGGTCACCCACCGTCGGCGACCGACGTCCCCCTCGCGTCAACCGACTCAGCTCCGTCGCCGACGGCCGTTGCCCTCTCGCCGACCGACGTCGATCCCGTGCCGCTCGCTCCCGCTGCGCCGTCTGGTCCGGCCCCCACGCCAACCGGCACCGCCCTCCCGCCGAGGCCTGCCTCGTCCGCATCGTCGACCGGCCCCGCTACCGCGCCGTCTGCTCCAGCCCCCACGTCAACCGGCGTCGCCGTCCCGCCGAGGCCCGCCTCGTCCGCATCGCCGACCAGCCTCGCTTCCGCGCCGCCCGCTCCCGCTGCCGCGCCGCCTGCTTCAGCCCCCACGTCAACCGGTGCCACTCTCCCGCCGAGGCCCGCCCAATCCGCACCGCCGCCCGACCCCGCCCCCTCCCGAATCCGCGCCGGCCCCCTCCGCGTCCCCTACGGCCCGGGCTTGGTTCTGGCCACCTGGGCGTGCGCGGTCTTCCCAGCCGCTGGAACGGGCATCGCCTGAGGCCAGGGGCTCTGCCAGGCCGCCGGACGCGCCGTGACAGGATTGGCCGGTGCTGCGCTGGATCACCGCTGGAGAATCGCACGGACCCGCCCTCGCCGCTGTGCTCGAAGGGCTGCCTGCCGGGGTGGAGGTGACGACCTCGGACCTCTCCGCGCAGCTCGCGCGGCGCCGGCTCGGGTTCGGCCGCAGCCCCCGGATGGGCTTCGAGACCGACCAGGTCCAGTTCCTCGGCGGGGTCCGGCACGGGGTCACCCAGGGCGGCCCGATCGCCGTCCAGATCGAGAACGCCGAGTGGCCCAAGTGGGAAAAGGTCATGGCGACCGATCCGGTCGACGAGGCCGAGCTCGCCGGGCTCGCCCGCAACGAGCCGCTGACCCGGCCCCGCCCGGGGCACGCCGACCTGCCCGGCATGCAGAAGTACGGCTTCGACGAGGCCCGTCCCGTCCTGGAGCGCGCCAGCGCCCGCGAGACGGCCTCGCGGACCGCGCTCGGCACGGTCGCGCGGAACTTCCTGCGGCAGCTGCTCGGGGCCGAGGTTCTGAGCCACGTCGTCTCCATCGGCGGCGCGGACGCTCCCGACGGCCCGCTCCCGCAGCCGGGCGACCTCGCGGCGATCGACGAGAGCCCGGTGCGCGCGTTCTCGGCCGAGGGGACCGAGGCGATGGTTGCCGAGGTCGACGCGGTGCGGAAGGCGGGCGACACCGTCGGCGGCGTGATCGAGGTGATCGTCTACGGGCTGCCGCCGGGCCTCGGCTCGCACGTGCACTGGGACCGCCGTCTCGACGCGCGGCTCGCCGGCGCGCTCATGGGCGTGCAGGCGATGAAGGGCGTCGAGGTCGGCGACGGCTTCACCACCGCCCGCCGCTGGGGAAGCCAGGCGCACGACGAGATCGACCGCGGCACCGGACCGGTCGGCGTCACGCGCCGGTCGAACCGCGCGGGCGGGCTCGAAGGCGGCATCACCAACGGCGAACCGCTGCGGGTGCGCGTCGCGATGAAGCCGATCTCGACCGTGCCCAAGGCGCTGTCCACAGTGGACGTCCGGACCGGCGAGCCCGCCGTGGCGATCCACCAGCGTTCCGACGTGTGCGCAGTGCCGCGCGCGGGCGTGGTGCTGGAGTCGGTCGTGGCGCTGGTCGTCGCGGACGCGGCATTGGAGAAGTTCGGCGGCGACTCGCTGGCCGAGACCCGGCGCAACGCGCAGTCGTACTTGAAGGCGCTCGAGGAGCGCTGGTGAGCCCGCGCGCGGTCGTCATCGGACCGCCGGGCTCCGGCAAGAGCACGGTCGGCCCGCTGCTGGCCGCCGCGCTCGGCGTGTCCTTCCGCGACACCGACGACGACATCGTCGCCCGCGCCGGACGCGCCATCTCGGACATCTTCGCCGACGACGGCGAACCCGCCTTCCGCGCGCTCGAGGAGGAAGCGGTCGCCACCGCCCTCGCCGAGCACGACGGCGTCCTCTCCCTGGGCGGCGGAGCCCCGCTCACCCCCGGCACCCGCGCCCGGCTTCAGGACCACACGGTGGTCTTCCTGAACGTCGGGCTCGCCGCGGGCGTGCAGCGCACCGGGATGTCCAGCGCCCGCCCGCTGCTCGCCGGCATCAACCCGCGCGCCACCTTCAAAGCCCTGCTCGACCAACGGCTGCCGGTGTACCGCGAGGTGGCGACCGTCGAGATCGAGACCGACAAACGCACGCCAGAAGAGGTCGTCGCGGCCGCCGTCGCCGCCCTCGAACCCGACCGGGTCCGCGAACAGTGACCCGCCACCGGCCCGGACCCAGCCAGCGGAGCCAGCCCGGCCCCGCCTGGCTGACCGCGCCGAGCCAAGTGCGGTCCGCCATGTCGAGCCGAACCGGCTGGCCGGTTCGATGGCCGTGCCGGACAATCGGTCAGCGAGATCCGAGCGCGGCTGCCCGGTCGGCCGCGCCGAGCCGCGTTGTCGGAGTCCGGCCAGCGGGACTGCCCAGGCCGGTCAGCCACGCCGAACGGCGCGCCGCGGGCCGAGTCGTGCCGACCGGTTCGCCGGATCTGCTGGCCTCGGCCGTCCCCGGCGCGAACCAGCACCCCGCCGCGAACCAGCACCCCACCGCCAGCCACCCCGTCCGCACCAGCCTCGGCCGCACCCAGCCGATGCCGTTGAGTCACCACCCCGCCCAGGACCTCCCGGTCCGGGAGCAGTGAGGAGAACCGTGTCCGCCACCCCGCCCGTCCGGATCCGGGTCGCCACCGCGCAGCCGTACGACGTGCTCGTGGGGCGCGGCCTGCTCGGCGAACTCACCGAGCAGCTCGCCGACGCGTCGAAGGTCGCGCTGATCCACCCGCCGACGCTCACCGCCACCGCCGAGGCCGTTCGCGACGAGCTGGCCGCGGCCGGGCTCGACGCGCACCGCGTCGAGATTCCCGACGCGGAGGACGGCAAGGCGTTCTCGGTCGCCAGTTTCTGCTGGGAGGTGCTCGGCCGGATCGGGCTGGACCGGCGCGGCGTGGTCGTCGCGCTCGGCGGCGGGGCGGTCACCGACCTCGCCGGGTTCGTCGCGGGCACCTGGATGCGCGGCGTCCGGCTGGTGAACGTGCCGACGACGCTGCTCGGCATGGTCGACGCGGCGGTCGGCGGGAAGACCGGCATCAACACCGAAGCGGGCAAGAACCTCGTCGGCGTCTTCCACGAGCCCTCCGCCGTCCTGGTCGACCTCGCGACGCTGGAATCCTTGCCGCGCAACGAACTCGTCGCCGGGATGGCCGAGATCGTCAAGACCGGCTTCATCGCCGACCCGCGCATCCTCGAACTGATCGAGGCCGACCCGGAGCAGGCGCTCGACCCGGCCGGCGACGTGCTCGCCGAACTCGTCCGCCGCTCGATCCAGGTGAAGGCCGACGTCGTCGCGGCCGACCTGCGCGAGTCCGACCTGCGCGAAATCCTCAACTACGGCCACACCCTCGGCCACGCCATCGAACGCCGCGAGCGCTACCGCTGGCGCCACGGCGCGGCGGTCAGCGTCGGCCTGGTGTTCGCGGCGGAACTGGCCCGCCTCGCCGGACGCCTCGACGACGCCACCGCCGACCGCCACGCCTCGGTGCTCAAACTGATCGGCCTGCCCACCGCCTACGACCCGGACGCGCTGTCGCAGCTGCTGGAAACCATGAAAGGCGACAAGAAAACCCGCTCCGGTGTGCTGCGCTTCGTCGTCCTCGACGGGCTCGCCAAACCCGGCAGGCTGGAAGGCCCCGACCCGTCGCTGCTCGCCGCCGCGTACTCGGCGATCGCGGCCGAGCCCTCCGGAAACGGCGGGAGCGTGCTGCTGTGAAGACGTTCGTGTTCAACGGCCCCAACCTGGGCCGCCTCGGCAAACGCGAGCCGGACGTCTACGGCTCCACCACGCACGACGACCTCGCGCAGTTGTGCGTCTCGACTGGCCAGGAACTGGGCCTCGACGTCGAGGTGCGCCAGACCGACCACGAGGGCGAGCTGGTCGGCTGGCTGCACGAGGCCGCCGACGCGGGCGCGCCGGTCGTGCTGAACGCGGGCGCGTGGACCCACTACTCGATCGCCGTCCGCGACGCCGCCGCGCAGCTCACCGCGCCGCTGATCGAACTGCACATCAGCAACGTGCACAAACGCGAGGAATTCCGGCACCACAGCGTGCTTTCCGACATCGCGACCGGGGTGATCGTCGGCCTCGGCGTGGACGGTTACGGGCTCGCGTTGCGCTGGATTGCCGCGCACGCGTCCTGACTTCGCGGCGGGAGCTTCGGGACCGGCGTGATCGCTGGTTTGGGGCGGATGGTCACGGGCTCGCGTTGCGCTGGATTGCCGCGCACGCGTCCTGACTTCGCGGCGGGAGCTTCGGGACCGGCGTGATCGCTGGTTTGGGGCGGATGGTCACGGGCTCGCGTTGCGCTGGATTGCCGCGCACGCGTCCTGACCTCCCCGCGGAACCCCCGCAACCGGCGGGATCGCTGGTTTTGGGGCGGGTAGCCAAGGGCTCGCATTGAGCTGGATCGCGGTGCACACGTCCCGACCTCGCGGCGGGAGCTGTGACGAGGTGGTTTCGGGCGCACGGCGGGCTTTCGTGGATCGCGACCGGCGTGATCGCTGGCGTTGAGGCGGATGGTTGCGGGTTCGTGTTGCGCTGGATTGCCGCGCTCGTCCTGACACTGCGGCGGGGCGGTTCAGGCAGCAGAGCGGGCTTTCAGAGACCCCGCGCCCGCAACAACCGCCGGACTTGGCGCGGACAGCGCCATACCCCGCCCGACGCCAGGCAGCCACCCCCAGGCCAGCGGGCGAAAGACCTCCGCACCAGCCGAAAAGCAAGCCCCCGGTAAACCCGCCGTCTGACCGGCGGATGCGCGACGTGGTTCACCCATCCGGTGCCGCTGTCGCTACACTCGGCGATCATGCACCCGTTTCGTCGTGGGGGTCGGCGACCCGTGCGTCAGCTGCTCTCGCTGCTGATCGCCGGATCCCTCGTTTCCGGGTGCAGTCAGACGTTGGCGCAGCCGCAGGCCGAGGGCACCGGGCACGGCGGCATCGCGGGCGGGGCGCCGCAAACGCCGAAGGATCCGCCTCGGGCGGCGGACGTCGCGCTCGCCTCGGGGGCCAGCAGGCAGAGCGGCGGCGTCGTGGCGGCCGGGGCCGCGGACGCGTCCTACAACTACGGCCCCACCGTGATGGTCGAGAACGGCCGCACCCGGATCTGGTGGTGCAGCCAGTACAGCAGCGCCCCGCCGCCGGGGGACGACATCCTCTACGCCGAAGGTCCCTCGGCCGACGGACCCTTCACCGGGCCGGGTGGCGGCGCGCCCGCGGCGGTCCTGTCCGGCGCGCCCGGCAACTTCGACGGCATGCACACCTGCGATCCGTCCGTGCTGCGCGTCGGCGGCACCTACTTCATGTACTACACCGGCGCGGCGGGCGACCACGCGCTCGGCAACGCGATCGGCATGGCCACCAGCCCGGACGGCATCCACTGGACCCGTTCGAACGGCGGCAAACCGATTCTCGGCGCGTCCCACGACGTCCACCGCGCCAACGTCTACGGCGCCGGCCAGCCCTCGGTGGTCTTCCTCGACGGCTGGTACTACCTGATGTTCACCGACACCACCGGTCGCGCGGCGGGGTGGAACGGGGCGGGCCAGTTCGTGATCCGGGCGCACGACCCGGCGTTCCGCGAGGGCGTGGAAGCCTTGGGGGAGAAGGGATTCGAGCCCACCGCGACCACCGCCGCGCCGCGGACCCGTTCGGTGGTCGATGCGTTCAGCGTGGACCTCGAGTGGGTCGGCGCGCTCGACGCCTTCGCCATCGCGCACGAAACCGCGGACGGCACCACGATCACCTTCTGGGACCGCGATTTCACGATGCAGCCGTACAAACCGGTCGTGATCCCGGGCGCGTGGAAGGAAGGCCCCGGCCTCGTCCGCCGTCCCGACGGGCACGCGCCGACGTCGCTCAGCGACCCGTGCGACCTGGTTTCGCTGGACGTCGTGCGCGCCACCGAGATCGGCCCGTCGGGCGCGCCGACCGGGCTGAAGCACTTCGGGCTCGACGTGAAAGGCGCGGGCGGCTGCTCGACCCCGGCGCGCAGCACGGCGACCTTCGACGGCGTCGCGATGCCTTCGCCGGACCGCATGATCGACCTCTACCGCCGCGGCGAGCGGATCCGGATCGACCGGCGTTCAGTCGCCGAGGTGCTCGCCGGGGAACTGGTGAACCGGCCGTTGCCGCAGGTGCCGGAGGTGCCGGTGAAAACCCGCCTGCGTTCGGGGGCGACCGTCGTGCACGCGTACGGCCGCGGCTACGGCATGGTGCTCGACGGGCAGCTTTACGGCCTGCCGGACACGACGATCGTGTCGCTCAACGGTTCCGGGGTGCAGGAGATCGACCCGCAACAGTGGGACGGCGCCGCGCGCGGTTTGCCGCTTGGCGGCTGACCGGAGAAGGCTTCGGCTTCTCGGCCGGCGGCTTCTCCTCCCGAGGGGCCGGGCTCGGCGGGAGTTCGAGTTCGCCGGAACGGCTGCCGGTGCCGTCTTCGTCCTCGTCGTCGGGCTCCGGCTCGGCGTCGGCATCGGCATCCTCGGCCGGCCGCCGGATCCGGCCGCCGACGAACAATCCCAGCCCGGCGGGCACCAGCACCAGCAGCGCGGAGAACGCCGCCCCGCCGGTGAGCGCGGCTCCCAGTTCGGAAACCCCGGTCTGGTCGACGAAAATCGCCCGCCCGATCACGTACAGGATGCCTGAGCACACGCCCGCGACCAGGGAGGCGATGAACCACGCGCGCCCTCTGTCGCGCAGGCCGCGCCAGCCGTCGATCGCGCTCCACAACGCCGCAACGCCGACCAGCACGGCGATGGCGAGCGACGTGAACAGCGTCTGGCCGGTCGGGTGGAACACGGACCACTTGGCGAGCAGCGTCATCGCGGCGGCGTGCACGACCGCCATGACCAGCCCGCGCGTCAACCAGGCACCCAGCATGGACGGAGTGTAGGCGCGCCGAAGTTAACCGCCAGTAGGCCGTCCTCCCCGCCGCGCCGGAACCGTGCCGCAAGCGCGCTGAAACCGTGCCCGAACAGGGTCCGGAAGCCGCTGGTTAAGCTGGTCGCGTGCCGGAAATCCACGCTCGCCGCCGCGCCGCGCTCGCCGCCCTGCTCCACGAGAACGGGGTCGACGCGCTGCTGGTCACCGATCTGCTCAACATCCGCTACCTGACCGGGTTCACCGGGTCGAACGCCGCGCTGCTGCTGCACGCGGCAGGCGACGCGAAGACCCTGTTCTGCACCGACGGGCGCTACACGACCCAGTCGGAGTCGGAGGTGCCCGACCTGGAGCGCGTGCTCGACCGCGCCAGCGCCCGCGCGCTCGCGGTGCACGCCGCGGAGCAGGGCTACGGCCGGACCGGGTTCGAGAGCCAGCACGTGAGCGTCGAGGAGCACGAGAACCTCAAGGTGCGCTTCGACCGGGTCGAGCTGGTCCGCACGCCGGGCCTGGTCGAGCAGCTGCGAGTGGTCAAGGACGAGGTCGAGGTCGCTGCCCTGCGCGCCGCGTGCGCCGCCGCCGACCGCGCGCTCGCCGCCCTGATCGAGGCCGGGGGAGTGCGGCCGGGCCGGACCGAGCTGGAAGTGGCCCGCGACCTGGAGAACCGGATGCTGGAGCACGGTTCGTCCGGGATCTCCTTCGAATCCATCGTCGCCGCCGGGCCGAACTCGGCGATTCCGCACCACCGCCCGACCGGGGCCGAACTGAGCCGCGGCGACTTCGTGAAATTCGACTTCGGCGCCACCGTCGACGGCTACCACTCGGACATGACCCGCATGGTCGTCATCGGCGAACCCGCGGACTGGCAGCGCGAGATCTACGACCTGGTGCACCGCGCGCAGGCGGCGGGCTGCGAGGCGGTCCGGCCCGGCGCTGTGGTGTCCGAAGTGGACGCCGCGGCCCGCTCGGTGGTCGCCGACGCGGGGTACGGCGAGCAGTTCGCGCACGGTCTCGGGCACGGCGTCGGGCTGGAAGTGCATGAGGCACCGAGTCTCGCCGCGGCGGGCGTCGGTACACTGTCCGCCGGTATGGCGGTCACCGTCGAGCCCGGCGTGTACCTCGCGGGGCGCGGTGGCGTGCGCATCGAGGACACGCTCGTCGTGCGGGACTCCGGACCCGAACTCCTCACCCTGAGCACCAAGGACCTCGTGGCCGTCTGACGGCCGCGGCCGAAGAGATCGAACACAGGAGACCTGAAGACTCGTGGCCACCACCAACGACCTGAAGAACGGACTCGTCCTCAAGCTGGACGGCCAGCTGTGGAGCGTCACCGCGTTCCAGCACGTCAAGCCGGGCAAGGGCGGTGCGTTCGTGCGCACCACGCTCAAGCACGTGCTGACCGGCAAGGTCGTCGACAAGACCTTCAACGCGGGCACGAAGGTCGAGACGGCCACGGTGGACCGCCGGAACATGACGTACCTGTACAAGGACGGCGCGGACTTCGTCTTCATGGACGGCGACACCTACGACCAGATCACCGTGCCCGCCGAGACCGTCGGCGACAACGCGAACTACATGCTCGAGAACACCGAGGTCCAGGTCGCGGTGCACGAGAGCGAGCCGCTGTACGTCGAGCTGCCGACCTCGGTCGAGCTGGTCGTCCAGCACACCGACCCGGGCCTGCAGGGCGACCGCTCCACCGGCGGCACCAAGCCGGCGACGCTCGAGACCGGCGCGGAGATCCAGGTCCCGCTGTTCCTCACGACCGGCGAGAAGATCAAGGTCGACACCCGCGACGGCCGTTACCTCGGCCGCGTCTCCAGCTGATGGCGGACAAGCTTCCCCCGCACCCGAACCGCGGCGGCGCGATCAGCAGGCGGCAGGCGCGCCGGCGCGCGGTCGAGATGCTGTACGAGGCCGCCCAGCGGTCCGCCGACGCGGTCACGCTGCTGGCCGACCGGGTCGGCGCGGTCGAGGTCGACCCGGTCGCGGACTACACGATCACCGTCGTGGAGGGCGTCACGGCCCACCGCGAGCGGATCGACGAACTTCTCGCGGAGCACTCGCAGGGCTGGACCCTCGAGCGGATGCCGCCGGTGGACTTGGCGGTCCTGCGCGTCGGCGTGTACGAGATGCTGTGGTCGGGCGACGTCCCGGACGCGGTCGCGATCGACGAAGCGGTCGGCCTCGCGAAGGAACTTTCGACGGACGACTCGCCGCGGTTCATCAACGGCGTCCTCGGCCGCATCGGCACGATCGCCGACCGGCTGCGCGCGGTCCTGTAGCCCTCGCGGCTCGGTAGTCGGAGGTAACCCGGCTGGGGGAAAGCGGCCACCTGATTGGCCGCTGCCTGATCGGGTCACCGCCAGACCGCGGCGGTCGGCGCGAGGGGCGTCCGGGAGAAAATTGATCACCGAGCGGAATCAGAACCGGTCGGCGGGCGCCCTTCGCGGCAGCAGAATCCGGGCGGGCGCGCGGCGAGCCGGGGCGGCGGTCTTCCGGATTCGCTGCGGTGAGTGAGCAACCCGCCGGAGCGGCGACGCGGCATGCTGCCGGGGAAACCGCGACGGGGCAACGGTTTCCAGGCGGGGGAGAGAAACCGCTGCCCGGAGCAGGAATGTCGCGGGCGGGAAAGCAGCGGGACCGGATAGCCGCCGATGCCGGGAGAGCGTGCCTGGGGCGGAAAACCGGTCGCGAGCGGGCGAAATGCTCAGCGCGGAATTACCTCACTGCTTGGTCTCGGCGATTCAGGTTCGCGACGGCGGGCAAGCGATCGGCGCGAAACCGCAAGCCAGGCAAGGGAATCCGCTCGGGCGTCCAACACTCGGAGCTGGGGAGCGGCCGCGAGGAAAAGTCCTGGGCGGCGCTGCGGTGCGAAGCGGAAATGCGCCGGAATCCGGAACGAATCCGGGTTCTCAACACGGAAAACGTGGGCACTTACGGCGTTCGCCGAAGTGCGGAACACAGCAGGTCAACGGTCGCGGGCACCCCGGATCGCCCGAGGCCGGGCCGGACAGCGCGGAACCGCGGCGGTCGGAGCCTCACCCGAAGCGCGGCGGGCGTTCCCGGTTCCCCGGGTGCGGGAAGCCCGCCGCGTCGTGCACGGCCGTTGCCGCCATCAGTGCTCAGTCCTCTTTGGACGGGCGGGCTTCCGGCGGGAGGACGCCCCAGTCGATGAGCTGCTCGGTCAGCTCGCCGGGGGTCATGTCGTAGATGATGGCGAGCGAGCGCAGGTCCTCGGTGCGGATGGAGAGCACCTTGCCGTTGTAGTCGCCGCGCTGGCTCTGGATCGTCGCCGCGTACCGGGCGAGCGGGCCGACCTTCTCCGCGGGGAGCTGCTGGAGCCGCTCCAGGTTGATCACGATCTTCGTGGCGGGCTCGGCTCCCGAGGGGACCCGGCCCTCCGGCAGCAGTTCGACCACCGGCACGCCGTAGAAGTCCGCCAGCTCGGCCAGCTTCTGGACGGTGACCGCCCGGTCGCCGCGCTCGTACGAGCCGACCACGACGGCCTTCCAGCGTCCGCCGGACTTCTGCTCGACCCCGTGCAGGGACAGGCCTTGCTGCTGGCGGATCCCGCGGAGCTTGGCCCCGAGCGCCTTGGCGTAATCGCCCATCTGGTGGTTCTCCGTTTCATCGCCCCTGCCCGGCCGGGAGGACCGGAGCCGGGGACTCCTCGAGTCGAATACTCAGAGTAATGGTTACGCATAGTTGTCACCAGGTCAAGCAGAAGGTCGGTCCGCGCAGGTGGCGGCCGTGCGCGTACCACCCGGAAGACTGATTGACCGGTCCTGCTACTGTCGGTGCGGTTTCCGGCAGCAGCCGGTTGCCGACGTCCTTTAAGGACCCGTCCAGAGAGGCGGGGAAGGAGGTCCGCCTTGTCGTCACGTCCGCGTGGCGCGGCGGAGCCGGCGGGAGAGCGCGAGCTGCTTTCTGCCGGCGATGTCGCGCGCACGATCGCGAGGATGGCCCACCAGGTCATCGAGAAGACCGCTCTCGGAGCCGGTCCGCCTGAGCAGTACCCGGTGCTGCTCGGCATCCCCACCCGCGGCACTCCGCTCGCCGCGCGCCTCGCCGGGAAGATCGGCGAGTTCGCCGGGGCCGAGCCGCCGCACGGCGCCCTCGACGTCACCCTCTACCGCGACGATCTCCGCCGCCGTCCGCCGCGCGCGCTCGAGCAGACGCAGCTGCCGCCGGGCGGGATCGACAACCGGGTCGTCATCCTCGTCGACGACGTCCTGTTCTCCGGCCGCACCATCCGCGCCGCCCTCGACGCCCTGCGCGACCACGGCCGCCCGCGTGCCGTCCAGCTCGCCGTGCTCGTCGACCGCGGCCACCGCGAGCTGCCGATCCGCGCCGACTACGTCGGCAAGAACGTGCCCACCGCGCGCGCCGAAGGCGTCTCCGTGCTGCTGTCCGAAACCGACGGCCGGGACGCGGTGCTGCTGCGCGCGCCGGAAGGAGAAACCCGGTGAAGCACCTGCTCGCCACCGACGGGCTCGACGCGGACACCGCGACCGCCGTGCTCGACACCGCCGACGAGCTGAAGCACACGCTGCTCGGCCGCGAGGTCAAGAAGCTGCCGACGCTGCGCGGCCGCACCGTGATCACGCTGTTCTACGAAAACTCGACGCGCACGCGGGTGTCGTTCGAGATCGCCGGGAAGTGGATGAGCGCGGACGTGATCAACGTCTCGGCGTCCAGTTCCTCGGTGAACAAGGGCGAATCGCTGCGGGACACCGCGCTCACACTGGCCGCCGCGGGCGCCGACTGCGTGATCATCCGGCACCCCGCCTCGGGGGCCGCGCACCGGCTGTCGGGCTGGCTCGCCGGCCCGGGCACCGCGGTGGTCAACGCGGGCGACGGCATGCACGAGCACCCCACCCAGGCGCTGCTGGACGCGGCGACGCTGCGCGAACGTCTCGGTTCCCTGAAGGACCGGCGGATCGCGATCGTCGGCGACGTCCTGCACAGCCGGGTCGCGCGCTCGAACATCCACCTGCTCAGCACCCTCGGCGCGGAGGTGGTGCTCGTCGCGCCGCCGACGCTGCTGCCGGTCGGCGTCGAAAAGCTGCCGGTCACCGTGTCGCACGACCTCGACGCCGAACTGCCCGCGGTCGACGCGGTGATGATGCTGCGCGTCCAAGCGGAACGGATGCACGGCGGGTTCTTCCCGTCCGCGCGCGAGTATTCGATCTCCTATGGGCTTTCCGAGCGCCGCCAGGCGCTGCTGCCGGACCACGCCGTCGTGCTGCACCCCGGCCCGATGCTGCGCGGCATGGAGATCGCCTCCGCGGTCGCGGATTCCCCCTCCTCAGCCATTACCGAACAGGTCCGCAACGGCGTCCACGTGCGCATGGCGGTCCTCTACCACCTGCTGGCCAGTGAAGGAGCTGCCGCGTGAGCATCGTGATCAAGGGTGCCCGCCCGTACGGCGAGGGCGAGCCGGTGGACGTCCTGGTCGAGGACGGCGTGATCGCCGCGATCGGCGAGGTGGACGTTCCCGAGGGCGCCGAGGTGCTCGACGCCGAGGGCCAGGTCCTGCTGCCCGGATTCGTCGACCTGCACACGCACCTGCGCGAGCCGGGGCGCGAAGACACCGAGACCATCGACAGCGGATCCGCCGCGGCCGCGCTCGGCGGCTACACCGCCGTGTTCGCCATGGCCAACACCGATCCGGTCGCCGACAACGCGCTCGTCACCGACCACGTGTGGCGGCGCGGGCAGGAGGTCGGCCTGGTCGACGTCCACCCGGTCGGCGCGGTCACCGTCGGGCTCAAGGGCGAGAAGCTCGCCGAACTGGGCACGATGGCCAAGGGCACCGCGGCGGTGCGGGTCTTCTCCGACGACGGCGTGTGCGTCGCGGACCCGCTGCTGATGCGCCGCGCGCTGGAGTACTCGACCGCGCTCGACGCGGTGATCGCCCAGCACGCCGAAGAACCGCGGCTCACCGTCGGCGCGCAGGCGCACGAGGGCGAGCAGGCGTCGCGGCTGGGCTACGCGGGCTGGCCGGCTTCGGCGGAGGAATCGATCGTCGCGCGCGACTGCCTGCTGGCGCTGCACGCGAACGCGCGGCTGCACGTCTGCCACGTCTCCACCGCGGGCACGGTCGACGTCCTGCGCTGGGCGAAGGAACGCGGCACGAAGGTGTCGGCCGAGGTCACGCCGCACCACCTGCTGCTGACCGACGACCGGCTGGAGACCTACGACCCGGTCAACAAGGTCAACCCGCCGCTGCGCACCGGCGGCGACGCGGAGAAGCTGCGCGCCGCGCTGGCCGAGGGCGTCGTGGACTGCGTCGCCACCGACCACGCGCCGCACGCGGTGCAGGACAAGGACACCGAGTGGGCCGCGGCCCGGCCCGGCATGCTCGGCCTGCAGACCGCGCTGTCGGTGGTCGTCGAGACGATGGTCAAGACCGGCCTGCTCGACTGGCGCGGCGTCGCCCGCGTGATGAGCGAGCGGCCCGCGGAGATCGGGAACCTGTCCGGGCACGGCCGTCCGATCGAAGCGGGCGAACCGGCGAACCTGACGCTGGTCGACCCGGACGCCGAATGGACCGTGCGCGGGGCCGAACTGGCCAGCATCGCGGCCAACACCCCGTACGAGGGAATGCGGTTGCCCGGCGTGGTGACGGCGACCCTGCTGCGCGGGCGGATCACCGCGCGCGAGGGGAAGATCTGCTGATGGAGCGGTTGCTGCTGACTCTGGGGATCGTCGCGTTCTTCCTGCTGTGCCTGTGGGGCATGTGGATGGGCTGGCGGCGCAAGGCGCGTTCGCAGAGCGCGCGGATCGCCCCGTTCCCGGAAATCCCGGCCGACCCCGGCGAATTCCAGTTGGAATCGACGGGCGTGTACGTGGGCACCACGACCGCGGGCAACTGGCAGGACCGCATCGTCACGCGCGGCGCGGGCCCGCGGTCCGGCGCGGTCTGGCGGCTGCACCCGGACGGGGTGGCCGTGGAACGCGGCGGGCTCCCGGACTTCTGGATCCCGCGCGCCTCGATCACCGGGATCCGCCGCGACTCCCGGCTCGCCGGGAAGGTCACCGGCACCGACGTGCTGCTGGTGATCACCTGGCAGCTCGGTGACGTCGCGCTGGACACCGGGTTCCGCGGCGACGATCTCGACGACTATCCATTGTGGATCAACGAACTTTCCGATCACGACATCAAGGGAGGTGCCCAGTGAGCACCGGCACTCGCGGCCCCGCCGCCCTGGTTCTCGAAGACGGCCGGGTGTTCCGCGGCGCGGCATACGGCGCGCGCGGGCGGACCCTGGGCGAGGCGGTGTTCTGCACCGGCATGACGGGCTACCAGGAAACGCTGACCGATCCGTCCTACCACCGGCAGATCGTGGTGCAGACCGCGCCGCAGATCGGCAACACGGGCTGGAACGACGAGGACGACGAATCGGCCCGGATCTGGGTTTCCGGTTACGTGGTGCGGGATCCCGCGCGCACGCCGTCGAACTGGCGGGCGAAGCGCACGCTGGACGACGAGCTGGTCCGCCAGGGCGTGGTCGGGATTTCCGAAGTGGATACCCGGACGCTGACGCGGCATCTGCGCGAGCAGGGCGCGATGCGCGCGGGCGTGTTCTCCGGCGACGCGCTGGGCAGCGACGAGCAGATGGTCGCGGAGGTCCTGGCGAGCCCCCCGATGAAGGGCGCGGACCTCGCGGGCGAGGTCTCCACGGACAAGCCGTATGTCGTTGAAGCGCAAGGCGAACGCCGGTTCCGGGTCGCGGCGCTGGACCTGGGGATCAAGTCGAACACGCCGCGGCTGATGACGCAGCGGGGCATCGAGGTGCACGTGCTGCCGTCGAGCACGAGCGCGGAGGAACTGCTGGCGCTGGAGCCGGACGGGGTGTTCCTGTCCAACGGCCCGGGCGACCCGGCGACGACCGCGCACGCGACGGCGTTGACGAAAACCGTTCTGGAGCAGCGGATTCCGCTGTTCGGGATTTGTTTCGGCAACCAGATCCTCGGCCGCGCCTTGGGTTTGGGCACCTACAAGATGCGCTACGGCCACCGGGGCATCAACATCCCGGTGATCGACGTGGCGACCGGCCGGGTCGCGATCACCGCGCAGAACCACGGTTTCGCCCTCGAAGGCGAGCCGGGCCAGCGCTTCGATTCCCCTTACGGGGCCGCGCAGATCAGCCACTACTGCCCGAACGACGACACGGTCGAGGGCGTGCGCGCGTTCGACGTGCCCGCGTTTTCCGTGCAGTACCACCCCGAAGCGGCCGCGGGTCCGCACGACGCCGCGCCCCTGTTCGATGAATTCGTTGAGTTGATGGAGAAGAAGGCCTGATGCCGAAGAGGACGGACATCCAGCACGTGCTGGTGATCGGCTCCGGGCCGATCGTGATCGGGCAGGCGGCCGAGTTCGACTACTCGGGCACGCAGGCCTGCCGGGTGCTGCGGGCCGAGGGCCTGCGGGTGTCGCTGGTGAACTCGAACCCGGCGACGATCATGACGGATCCGGAGTTCGCGGACGCGACCTACATCGAGCCGGTGACGCCGGACTTCGTGGAGAAGGTCATCGCGGCGGAGCGCCCGGACGCGCTGCTGGCGACGCTGGGCGGGCAGACCGCGCTGAACTGCGCGGTCGCCCTGCACGAGCGCGGCGTGCTGGAGAAGTACGGCGTGGAGCTGATCGGCGCGGACATCGACGCGATCCAGCGGGGCGAGGACCGGCAGAAGTTCAAGGACATCGTGCGCACGGTCGGCGCGGACGTGCCGCGCAGCCGGGTGTGCCACGACATGGACGAGGTTCGTTCCACGGTCGAGGAACTCGGGCTGCCGGTGGTCATCCGGCCGTCGTTCACGATGGGCGGCCTCGGCTCGGGCATGGCGCACACGCCCGAAGACCTGGAGCGGCTGGCGTCGACCGGGCTCACGGAGTCCCCGGTGACCGAGGTGCTGATCGAGGAGAGCGTGCTCGGCTGGAAGGAGTACGAGCTCGAGCTGATGCGCGACAAGCACGACAACGTGGTGGTCGTGTGCTCGATCGAGAACGTGGACGCGATGGGCGTGCACACCGGCGACTCGGTCACCGTCGCGCCGACGATGACGCTGACCGACCGCGAGTACCAGGTGATGCGGGACGTCGGGATCGCGGTGCTGCGCGAGGTCGGCGTGGACACCGGCGGCTGCAACATCCAGTTCGCGTTCAACCCGGACGACGGCCGGATGGTCGTGATCGAGATGAACCCGCGCGTGTCCCGTTCGTCCGCGCTGGCGTCGAAGGCGACGGGTTTCCCGATCGCGAAGATCGCGGCGAAGCTGGCGATCGGCTACACCCTCGACGAGATCCGCAACGACATCACCGGCGAGACCCCGGCGTCGTTCGAGCCCGCGCTGGACTACGTGGTGGTGAAGGTCCCGCGGTTCGCGTTCGAGAAGTTCCCCGGCGCGGACCCGACGCTGACCACGACCATGAAGTCGGTCGGCGAGGCGATGTCGTTCGGCCGCAGCTTCCCCGAAGCCCTCGGGAAGGCGATGCGGTCGATCGAGACCAAGGCGACCGGGTTCTGGACCCAGCCCGACCCCGAGGGCGCGACGGTCGAGTCCACGCTGGACTCGCTGCGCACCCCGCACGAAGGCCGTCTCTACGAGGTGGAGCTGGCGCTGCGCCTCGGCGCGACCGTCGAGCAGGTGCACGAGGCGTCGGGGATCGACCCGTGGTTCATCGACCAGATCGCCCTCATCGGCGAGGTCGGCGCTGAGGTCCGCGACGCACCGGTGCTGGACGGCGACCTGCTGCGGCGGGCGAAGCGCACCGGCCTGTCCGACCGCCAGATCGCCGCGCTGCGGCCGGAGCTGGCGGGCGAGGACGGCGTGCGGGCGCTGCGGCACCGGCTGGGGGTGCGGCCGGTGTTCAAGACGGTCGACACCTGCGCGGCGGAGTTCGCGGCGAAGACCCCGTACCACTACTCGGCCTACGAGACCGACCCCGCCGCAACCTCCGAGGTCGCGGTCCAGTCGGACAAGCCGAAGGTGCTGATCCTCGGCTCCGGGCCGAACCGGATCGGGCAGGGCATCGAGTTCGACTACTCCTGCGTGCACGCGGCGATCGCGTTGCGCGAGGCCGGGTTCGAGGCCGTGATGGTCAACTGCAACCCGGAAACCGTGTCCACCGACTACGACACCAGCGACCGGCTGTACTTCGAGCCGCTGTCGTTCGAGGACGTGCTGGAGGTCGTGCACGCCGAGCAGCAGTCCGGCACGGTCGCCGGCGTGATCGTGCAGCTGGGCGGGCAGACCCCGCTCGGGCTCGCGCAGCGCCTCGCCGACGCCGGGGTGCCGGTGGTCGGGACGCCGCCGGAGGCGATCGACCTGGCCGAGGACCGCGGCGCGTTCGGCGAGGTCCTCACCGCCGCCGGGCTGCCCGCGCCGAAGTACGGGACGGCGACCTCGTTCGAGGGCGCGAAGCGGATCGCCGACGAGATCGGCTACCCGGTCCTGGTCCGCCCGTCCTACGTGCTGGGCGGGCGCGGCATGGAGATCGTCTACGACGAGGAGTCCCTGGCCGGCTACATCCGCCGCGCGACCGAGGTCACCCCGGAGCACCCGGTGCTGGTCGACCGGTTCCTCGACGACGCGATCGAGATCGACGTCGACGCGCTGTTCGACGGCGAGGACCTCTACCTCGGCGGCGTGATGGAGCACATCGAGGAAGCCGGGATCCACTCCGGCGACTCCTCCTGCGCGCTGCCGCCGATCACCCTCGGCGCGCAGGACCTCGACGCGGTCCGCCGCTCCACCGAGGCCATCGCGCGCGGCGTCGGCGTCCGCGGTCTGCTCAACGTGCAGTACGCGCTCAAGGACGACGTGCTGTACGTCCTGGAGGCGAACCCGCGTGCCTCGCGCACCGTCCCGTTCGTGTCCAAGGCCACCGCCGTCCCGCTGGCGAAGGCCGCGGCGCTGGTGATGACCGGCTCGACGATCAAGGACCTGCGCGCCAGCGGAGTCCTGCCCGCCGAGGGCGACGGCGGCCGGATGCCCGCCGACTCCCCGGTCGCGGTCAAGGAAGCCGTGCTGCCCTTCCACCGGTTCCGCACGCCGGAAGGACACGGCGTCGACTCCCTGCTCGGCCCGGAAATGAAATCCACCGGCGAAGTCATGGGCGTCGACACCTCCTTCGGGAAAGCATTCGCGAAATCGCAAAGCGGCGCCTACGGATCGCTGCCCACCTCGGGCCGGGTATTCGTCTCCGTCGCCAACCGCGACAAGCGTTCGCTGGTCTTCCCGGTGAAGCGGCTGGCCGATCTCGGCTTCGAGATCCTCGCCACCTCCGGCACCGCGGAAGTGTTGCGGCGCAACGGAGTTGCCTGTTCGGTGGTGCGCAAGCACTCCGAGCCAGACCCGGGCACCAGCGAGCCGAACATCGTCGACGTGATCCTCGCCGGCGACGTCAACATGGTGATCAACACGCCGTACGGAAACAGCGGACCGCGCGTGGACGGTTACGAAATCCGGACTGCCGCGGTGTCGCGCGACATTCCGTGCGTCACCACGGTGCAGGGTGCCGCGGCGGCCGTGCACGGCATCGAAGCGCTTATCCGCGGCGACATCGGCGTGCGCAGCCTGCAGGACCTCCAGGCGGCGCTGAAGGCGACGTCGTGACCGCGCGATTCGGGGCGCGGCTCGCCGAAGCGGTGGCCGCGCGCGGGTCGCTGTGCGCCGGGATCGACCCGCATCCGGGCCTGATCGAGGCGTGGGGCTTGCCGCTCGACGCGAGCGGGCTCGAACGCTTCGCGCTCAGCGCCGCGGAGGTGCTGGGCGAGGTGGCGGCGATCGTGAAGCCGCAGTCGGCGTTCTTCGAGGCGTTCGGGCCCGCCGGGGTGGCGGTGCTCGAACGCGTCGTGGACGTCGCTCACGACGCCGGAGCGCTCGTCCTGCTGGACGTGAAGCGCGGTGACATCGGCTCGACCATGGCGGCCTACACGGCGGCGTACGTGGCCGAAAAGGCGGCTTTCACCGCCGACGCGGCCACGGTGTCGCCGTACCTCGGCTTCGGCGCGCTCGACGCGGCTGTCGTGGCGGCGCGCGAAGCGGGCAACGGGCTCTTCGTGCTCGCGCGCACGTCCAACCCGGAAGCGGACGCGTTGCAGCGCGCGCGGCTCGAAGACGGCCGTACGGTCGCTCAGAGCGTCGTAGACGCTGCGGCGGACCACAACGCAGGTGCTGAGCCGTACGGCGACGTCGGCGTGGTCGTAGGGGCCACTGTGGCTCCTGGGGAAGTCGACCTGAGCCGGCTCAACGGACCGGTGCTCGCGCCCGGTTTCGGGGCGCAGGGGGCAACCGAGGCGGATTTGCGGGCAGTCTTCGGGGAAGGCCTCCCTGGCCTGCTCCCGGCGTCTTCGCGCGACCTGCTGCGGCACGGCCCGGACCCGGCGGCGTTACGCCGTGCGGCCCAAGAGGTGAACGGCCGGTTGGCGGGACTGCGCGGAAAAGGCCAATAGCAGGCCCCGGAATCGCGCTCCACCAGCCACCCCCGCATTGTGGCCCCTGCTCAGGGGTGGGTACCGTCGCGTCACCCACCCAGATGTGAGAACTACCGGAGGAAAACGTGGCACTTCCCCAGCTGACAGAGGAACAGCGTGCTGCGGCGCTGGAGAAGGCCGCCGCCGCCCGCCGCATCCGTGCTGAGCTGAAGGAGCGGCTGAAGCGGGGCGGTACCACTCTGGTCGACGTGCTGAAGCAGGCCGAGGAGAACGAAGTCCTCGGCAAGATGAAGGTTTCGGCCTTGCTCGAGGCGCTCCCCGGCGTCGGCAAGGTCCGTGCCCAGCAGACGATGGAACGACTGGAGATCGCCCCCAGCCGCAGGCTCCGCGGGCTCGGCGACCGGCAGCGCAAGGCGCTGCTGGCCGAGTTCAGCGGCGAGTGAGCGGCGTCGGTCAGGACTACCCGGTGACCCGGGGCGCCGACCGCGGCAGTGAGCCGGTGGCGGGGGACATCTCCCGCCCCCGGCTCACGGTCGTCTCCGGCCCTTCCGGCGTCGGGAAGTCGAGTGTGGTGGGACAGCTGCGCCGGCTCGAGCCGAACCTGTACTTCAGCGTTTCGGTGACGACGCGGGCGCCGCGGCCGGGCGAGGTCGACGGAAACCATTACCACTTCGTGGATTCCGCCGAATTCGACCGGATGGTGGCCGGGAACCGGCTGCTGGAATGGGCCGAGTTCGCGGGCAACCGGTACGGGACGCCGCGCGAGCCGGTCGAGAAGGCGCTGGCGGACGGCCGTCCGGCGGTGCTGGAGATCGAACTGCAGGGCGCGCGCCAGGTCCGGGCCGCGATGCCGGAGGCGCGGCTGGTCATGCTGATGCCGCCGTCCTGGGAGGAACTGGTCGGCAGGCTCACCGGCCGGGGCACCGAGACCGAGGCCGCGGTGGCCGCCCGGCTGGCCGAGGCGGAACGCGAACTGGCCGCGGCGGGGGAGTTCGACGAACGGGTCGTGAACGCCGACGTCGAGGTCGCCGCGCGGCGGTTGCTAGACTTGATTACCGGCGGTGGCGATTCTGCCGCCGATCGATGTGACGATACGGAGCACCACGAGTGACTGTGCAACAGGCGACGCTGGAAGAGCTCGAAGGCATCACCAACCCGCCGATCGACGACCTGCTCGAGAAGGTCTCCTCGAAGTACGCGCTGGTGATCTACTCGGCCAAGCGGGCCCGGCAGATCAATGACTACTACGCGCAGCTGGGCGAGGGCCTGCTGGAGTACGTGGGCCCGCTGGTCGAGCCCGGCCCCCGCGAGAAGCCGCTGTCGATCGCGCTGCGCGAGATCCACGGCGGGCTGCTCGAGCACACCGAGGGTGAATGACGCCAAGCCCAGGGTCGTCCTGGGCGTGGGCGGCGGCATCGCCGCCTACAAGGCGTGCGAGGTCCTGCGGGGCCTCACCGAATCCGGGCACGACGTCCGCGTCGTGCCCACCGAGGCCGCGCTGAACTTCGTCGGCGCGGCGACCTTCGAGGCACTGTCCGGGAACCCGGTGCACACCGGGGTCTTCACCGAGGTGCCCGAGGTGCAGCACGTGCGGGTCGGCAAAGGGGCCGACCTCGTGCTGGTCGTCCCGGCGACCGCGAACCTGCTGGCCAAGGCCGCGCACGGGCTCGCCGACGACCTCCTCACCAACACCCTGCTCACCGCCCGGTGCCCGGTCGCCTTCTTCCCGGCGATGCACACCGAGATGTGGGAGCACCCGGCCACCCGCGACAACGTGGCGCTGCTGCGCTCGCGCGGCATGGTCGTCACCGAACCCGCTGCGGGCCGGTTGACGGGCGTCGACACCGGCAAGGGACGGCTCGCCGACCCGGCCGAGATCGTCGACCTGGCCCGGCTGCTGCTCGCCGAGCCGCGCGCGCTGCCGCGGGACCTCGAAGGCCTGCGCGTGGTGATCTCCGCGGGCGGCACCCGCGAACCGCTGGACCCGGTCCGCTTCCTGGGCAATCGCTCGTCCGGCAAACAGGGCTTCGCGCTCGCCCGGGTCGCCGCGCAGCGCGGCGCCGAGGTGACGCTGGTCGCCGGGCACACCGACGAACTGCCGTCCCCGGCGGGCGCGACGCTGCAGCGCGTGTCCACTGCGGAGGAAATGCGCAAAGCGGTGCACGCCGCCGCGGCGGAGGCGGATGTGGTCGTGATGGCCGCCGCGGTCGCGGATTTCCGGCCCGCGACGCTGGCCGACCACAAGATCAAGAAGTCCGACGACAGCCCGGACCCGGTCATCACGCTCGACCGCAACGCCGACATCCTCGCCGAATTGGTGCGAGAACGGCGTTCCGGGCAGATCGTGGTGGGCTTCGCCGCGGAAACCGGCGACGAGAACGGCAGTGTGCTCGACCACGCCCGCGCCAAGCTCCGCCGCAAGGGCGCGGATCTGCTCGTGGTCAACGCGGTCGGCGACGGCAAAGCCTTCGGCACCGAGGACAATTCGGGCTGGCTGCTCGCCGCGGACGGCACCGAGCAGGTCATCTCGCAAGGCGCTAAAGCCCGGCTGGCGGCCACATTGTGGGATGCCGTAACAGCGTTGATCGAACGTCGACTCTAGCTACAGGCCCGCTGGGTAGGGTGGGCTGTGCCAGGAGCGCCTGAAATACCGGTGGGGCGCCATCGCTTGACCGAGGGAAGTGACGAGGTCGTGTCTGCGTCCACGAAGAGGCTGTTCACGTCGGAATCCGTGACGGAAGGCCACCCCGACAAGATCTGTGACGCCATCAGCGACTCGATCCTCGACGGCCTGCTCACCAAGGACCCGCGCAGCCGGGTCGCCGTCGAGACCCTGATCACGACGGGCCAGGTGCACGTCGCGGGCGAGGTCACGACCGAGGCTTACGCGGACATCCCCACCATCGTGCGGGACGTCATCCTGCGCATCGGCTACGACTCGTCGGCCAAGGGCTTCGACGGCAACTCCTGCGGCGTGAACGTGGCGATCGGCTCGCAGTCGCCCGACATCGCCCAGGGCGTCGACACGGCGTACGAGTCGCGGGTCGAATCGGACGAGGACGAGATCAACCGCCAGGGCGCGGGCGACCAGGGCCTGATGTTCGGCTACGCCTGCTCGGACACGCCCGAGCTGATGCCGCTCCCGATCGCGCTCGCGCACCGCCTGTCGCGCCGGCTGACCGCGGTCCGCAAGGACGGCGTGCTGCCGTACCTGCGCCCGGACGGCAAGACCCAGGTCACCATCGAGTACGCGGGCGAACAGCCGGTGCGGCTCGACACCGTCGTGGTGTCCACCCAGCACGCGGACGGGATCGACCTGGAGCAGATGCTCGGCGTCGACGTGCGCAAGCACGTCGTGGAGCCGGAGCTGGCCGAACTGGGCCTCGACACCGACAGCACCCGCCTCCTGGTGAACCCCACCGGCCGCTTCGTGATCGGCGGCCCGATGGGCGACGCCGGGCTCACCGGCCGCAAAATCATCGTCGACACCTACGGCGGCATGGCCCGCCACGGCGGCGGCGCGTTCTCCGGCAAGGACCCGTCCAAGGTGGACCGTTCGGCCGCGTACGCGATGCGCTGGGTGGCGAAGAACGTGGTCGCCGCGGGCCTGGCCGGACGGGTCGAGGTACAGGTGGCGTACGCGATCGGCAAGGCGGCTCCCGTGGGCCTGTTCGTCGAGACGTTCGGCACCGAAACGGTCGACCCGACCAAGATCCAGTCGGCCATCAGCGAGGTCTTCGACCTGCGCCCCGCCGCGATCATCCGCGACCTGGACCTGCTGCGCCCGATCTACGCCCCGACCGCCGCGTACGGCCACTTCGGCCGCCCCGACCTGAACCTCCCGTGGGAAAGCACCGCCCGCGCCGACGCCCTGCGCTCACTCGCCGGCGCCTGATCCGTTTCGGTCCGTGAAGGGCTCCTTGAGGGAATTGGATTCCCTCAAGGAGCCCTTCACGGACCTCGAACAACCACGTTTCCGCAGGCTGGCCAGCTGGCATGCCGTGAGGGGAACCCTCACGGCCGCTGATTCCCGCAGGGTTCCCCTCACGACCCCGCCTCGCTCGCCCCACACCCACCGCCGCCGGATGCGCCCCAATGCGGCATTGGGTGCGTCAGATGCACCCAATGCGGCGTTCGGTGCGTGGGATGCACCCAATGCCATATTGGGGATTTTTCATCCTGGTTTGTGCTGTTCATGGCGGGTTGACGGGGTGTGGTAGTTGTCAGGCCGGGGTGGGCTGGGCGGTGTCGCGGACGGCTTGTTCGTGCTGGGTGAGGACGAGCAGGGCGCGGACGAGGGTGGTGGCGTGGCGTGGTGCGATGCGGAGTTTGTCGAGGACGCGCCAGGTTTTGAGGGCGGCGAAGCCGCCCTCGACCGCGCAGCGCATCGCGTTGAACACGCTGTTGGCCTGTTTCTGCGGCTCGGTGAGCGGCCGGTTGGTTTCGGCTTTGAACGGGGTGAGCACGATCTGCGCGCAGGGGCCGCCGCAGTCCGGGCAGTGGCGGGTGTCGCGGACGTCTTTGTGCCAGCCCTGGTAGCCCTTGTCCGCGGCGGGGGTCAGGCCGTGGGCGTGGAGGCGGTCGCGCAGCCGGTGGCGGCGGGCGGCGGTGATGTCGGCGGTCCTGCCCGGCAGCGCGGCCGAGACCCACAGCAGCCGTCCGTGTTCGTCGGTGAGGCCTTGGACGTTGAGGCCGTGGTGTTTGTGCTTGCCGCTGTAGTTGCGGCGATTGTCTGTGCCGGTGCGGCGGCGGGTGCGGATCAGGGTCCCGTCGGCCAGCACCACCGCCGCGCCGCGGGCGGCCAGCCGCCGCAGCACCCGCCCCAGCCGCGGCGCCCGGGCCGCGAGCAGGTCGATGGCCTCCAGCAGCCAGCGGCGCAGCGTGGCGGCCGACACCGCGTTGGCGCGGGACAGGTCCAGCAGGCGCTGGTCGTGGCGCAGCATCGCCAGCACCAGCACCGCCTGCTCGGCCGGGGACGCCTTGCGCCACCGCGACCCGATCGCCCGGCGGCGGCGGCCGATCAACCCGGCCAGCATCGCGATCGTGGGCGGCGACACCGGCAGCACGCTGCGATACGAGGCCAGAACCTGCTGTGAGACAGTGAGAGCGGAGCCCCCGGACGTTTTTTCTCGAGTCACGACTTGATCAACATCCGGGGGCTCCGCCGCGTTCCCGCCCGGCCCACGCCCGCCCCGCAACTCCGTTACAGCACAACCACAACCAGCCCCGTCAACCCCACCTAACCAGCACCAACAAGATGAAAAATCCCCATTGGGGCGCTACACCGCCACCCACCAGACCGCAGCCAGCGCACCCAACGAGCGAGGCACCCAGCCCCTCCCCCAACCCCGATACGAAGCTCCCCTGCGGTTCGGGGGTGCTTGTCAAGGCATCTTTCCCGCCTTGACAAGCACCCCCGAGCCGTCAGCACAATCAAGCTTCGGGGTGCCCCGCCGCACCTTCCCCCCGAAGGGGAATCTCCCTCCCCGAGCCGTCAGCACAATCAAGCTTCGGGGTGCCCCGCCGCACCTTCCCCCCGAAGGGGAATCTCCCTCCCCGAGCCGTCAGCACAATCAAGCTTCGGGGTGCCCCGCCGCACCCTCCCCGAAGGGGAATCTCCCCGCCGCACTGTCGGACCAGTCTGGTAGAGATCTGCAAGTGACCAGCTCCGAACCCACCCCCCTATGGGACCTCCCGGAGCCTTCGCGCTCCGCTCCGGAGCCGAAGGCCACCCCGGCGAAAAAGCCCGCCCGCAAACCGGCCCGTTCCCGAAAAGGCCAGCAAACCCCGGCCCCCGAACTCGCCGTCGCGAAGATCGCCGTAGACATCCCGTTGGCCCACCTGGACCGCACCTTCGACTACCAGGTCCCGGAAAAACTGCACGAATCCGCAGTCCCCGGCTGCCGGGTCCGGGTGCGTTTCGCGGGCCAGCTGGTCGACGGCTACCTCATCGAACGCACCGACACGACGGAGTACGAACGGAAACTCGCCTACCTGGAGCGAGTCACCTCGAGCGAACCCGTCCTCCCTCCGTCGCTGCACGCCGTCTGCCGCTCGGTAGCCGACCGCTACGCCGGGACCCTTTCCGACGTCCTGCGCCTGGCCCTGCCCCCACGCCACGCGAAGACCGAAAGCGAGCCGCCCGCGGAACCGGCCCCGAAACCCGAGGCCCCGGACGTCTCCGCCTGGTCCCGTTACCAACGCGGCGAAGCGTTCCTGGAAGCGATCGCCGAATCCCGCCAGGCGAACGCGGTCTGGCAAGCCCTCCCCGGCGAAGACTGGCCGCGCCGCCTCGCCGAAGCGGCTGCCACCGCGGCAGCTCAAGGCAGGGGCGCGGTCCTGGTAGTCCCGGACCACCGCGACCTCACCCGGGTCCACGAGGCGTGCATCGAACTGGTGGGGGAGCAGGGCGTCGCCGCGCTGATCGCCGGGCTGGGTCCGGCGGAACGGTACCGTCGCTGGCTTTCCGTGCTGCGCGGCGCGGTTCGCGTGGTGGTCGGCACTCGCGCGGCGATGTTCGCGCCCGTCGCCGATCCCGGTCTGTTCGTCGTGTGGGACGACGGCGACGATCTGCATCTGGATCCGCATGCCCCGTACCCGCACGTGCGGGATGTGCTGATGGATCGGGCGCATGCCACGAAATCGGCGTTCCTGGTCGGCGGATTCGCCCGGACCGCCGAGGCGCAGCTGCTGGTGGAATCCGGCTGGGCGCAACAGATCCAGGCCGATCGCGCCGAACTCCGCGCCGCCGCCCCGCGCGTGACCCCGGTCGGCGAGGACTTCGACGTAGCGCGCGACGAAGCCGCCCGGGTCGCCCGGCTGCCCGCGGTCGCGTTCGAAGCCGCGCGCCAAGCTTTCGCCGCCGGTTTGCCGGCTTTGGTCCAGGTTCCGCGCCGGGGTTACGTTCCCGGATTGTCGTGCGGCCAATGCCGGACGCCCGCCCACTGCCGTCGCTGCGCCGGTCCGCTGGCGTTGCCCGGCGGGTCGGCGGACGGTGCTCCGCGCCCGCCCGCGTGCCGGTGGTGCGGCGTCCCGGAGACCGCTTTCCGTTGTCCTGCTTGCGGTTCCGTCCGGTTGCGGGCCGTGGTGGTCGGCGCGAAACGCACCGCCGAAGAACTGGGCCGGGCTTTTCCCGGGGTTCCGGTCCGGACTTCCGGCGCGACGGAAGTCCTCGCGACCGTCCCGGGCCGCCCGGCGCTGGTGGTCTGCACGCCGGGCGCGGAGCCGGTCGCCGAAGGCGGTTACGGCGCGGCGCTGCTGCTGGACGGCTGGGCGTTGCTCGGACGCCAGGATCTGCGTGCCGCGGAAGAAACCCTTCGCCGCTGGATGGCCGCCGGCGCGCTGGTGCGCCCCGCGTCGGGCGGGGGCCGGGTAATCGTCGGCGCGGAGGCGGGGCTGGCGGTGGTGCAGGCGCTGGTGCGCTGGGATCCGGGCTGGCATGCGAGCCAGGAATTGGAACAGCGCCGGGAACTGGGTTTCCCGCCCGCGATGCGGATGGCGAGCGTCGAGGGAAGCCCGGCTGCGGTGGCGAGCGTGCTCGACGACCTCCCGCTGCCGGACAGCGGCGAGGTCCTGGGTCCGGTCCCGCTGGGCGACTACGACGACGAGGGCAACGCGGAACGCGAACGGGCACTGGTACGGGTGGCCCGCCCGGACGGCCGCGCCCTGGCGACAGTGGTGCGCGACGCGGTGGCCCGCCGGGACGCCCGGAAAGCCGTCGAACCGGTGCGGGTGCAGCTGGATCCGCTGGACCTGATCTAGGCGCCGTGCGGCGGGGAAGCGGTTGTTCCGCTGCGAGCACGGCTGGATCGGCTGGTCCTGATCGAGGCGCGGGGCGGCCAGGCAGCGGTCCTCCCACCGCCGCACAGACCCGCCAACACGACTGGATCCGCTGACCCCCGTCCGCCCGACCGTTCATTTGCGCGCCAAACCCACCACCGGAAGCGGTTTTCCGCACTACCGCCCGGTTTCCGTTTGAATCGGGGCGTCCTGGGGTGTATTGGGGACGTGGAAACCGGGGGAGGGGCGCGGCGGCGCAGGGCGGCCCGTTGCTCCGTTCGCAGGACCGCGCTGCGGCATTCGCCGTCTTCGCGGTGCCCAGGCGCGCACTTACCCTTGAGGCCGGGCGGCCAAGATCAGGACCGCGGCCCGGGCCTGCCGCTCGCGTGCCCCGGTCCCGCGGACAGGAGTCGGCGTTGATGGGCGAGGTCTCGATCCGGCCGGCTGAGCAGGCGGACCTCGCGGCGCTGGCGGGGATCCTCGGCGACCAGGGGTTTTTCGAGGACCGGTTCACCCGGCAGGCGAAGGGACTCGGCGTCCTGTTCGCCGCGTGGTGCTCCGCGCGGCCGGTCGGCGCCGTGTATCTCTGGCTCGAGGACGCCGAGGAGCCGCCGATCCGCGGCCACCTGCCGGGCGTTCCGCTCCTGAACCATCTGGAGGTCGCCCCGGACGCGCGCAACCGCGGCATCGGCGCGGCTCTCGTGCGCGCAGTCGAGGATTACTTGGTCGGCCACGGTCACGCGCTCGGCGCGCTCGCGGTCCGCACGGACAACACGCGCGCCGCGAGGCTGTACCGCCGCCTCGGCTATCACGACTGGGGTCACGGCACGGTCGTCTGCTACGCCGAGCGCGTTTCGCCGGACGGGCGCACGATTCTCGAAGCCGAACGCTGCCACGTGCTGGTGAAGCGGCTGCCGGACGACCGTCCCGCGCCGCTCGCCACCCGCGGCTGCGGCGAACGCTGAACCTTCAGGACTTGTGCACGATCTCCGCGATCCCCAGCGTGTCGAACGCGGCGTCCGGATCGCCCGGCGCGCCGTGGCGCGCGCGCAACGACAGCAGATGCGTTTCCCACGTGTCCCGGTCCCGTTGCCAAGCGCGCAGGTAGCGAACACAGAGGTCCGGCTCGATCAGCAGGCTGCGGCCGAGCGCGGCCTTCAGCGCCGCGACCATCCGGTTCTCGTACGCGCCGGTCAGGTAAGGCGCGTCCTGGACCTGCTGCAGCGTGGTGCGGATGAACGCTCGGCGGCTTTCCAGGAAGTCCGCCCAGTACGCGACGTCCGCGCCGGCGATGCCGAGACCGTTGTCCAGCAGGCCGTAGATGCCCTCGGCGAGCGTGTCGCCCAGTTCCTCCGACCGGGCGCGCACCGTGTCGCGAAAGGGGTCGTAGTCGTGCTGGTAGGCGAAGCTGGTGATCGCCGTGGCGCGCAATCCGGTCGCGGTGAGGAGAAAAAACCAGTCCTCGTTGTAGATGTCCGGGAAGAACGAGGAGAACGCGGCCCGCCCGACGGCCAGTGCGCCGCCGCCGACGAACGTGTCCTGTTTTCCGCCGGACTCGCGGTAGGCGTGGCACACCACGGAGTTGTCCGGCATGCCGACGTTGGCCAGGCCCGCTGCCGCGTACTGGTCGAGCAGACCCGCGGCGGCGCGCAGGTTGCTCGGGCGAAGGAGCGGGATGTCCTTGTGCGGGAACAGCCGGATGTCGTCGTCGAGGAACAGGATGCGCTGCCAGCCCGCCAGGTCGGCGACGAGCACGCCGAGGTTGCGCTTGAAGCTCGTGTCAGTGCGGCGCAGCAGGCGCTTCGCCTGCAGCAGCTTGCTCGTCGCGAACGGCGGGACGGCGCCGAGACCGGCGGCCTCGTCGGTGTCGATCGCGCGGACTCGCACCCCGGCGCGCTTCCCGGCGAGCACCGCGTCGGTCGCGCGCGCGTTCTTGCTGCACAGCAGCAGAAGCGTGGCGTCGGCTTCGCGGGCGGCGCGGAACGCGTCCTTGAGATAGGCGGCGGGGCGGCCGTTGGGCACGACGATCGCGTCCAGCCTGGCCTGCGGCGCGTCTTCGGCGGCGACGTGGTGCAGCAGCCGCTGATGCGTCGTGTGCTGCGCCGGCGCTGCGACGGTCGCGGTCATGTGAGGCTCGATTCTGGCCACTCGTGCAGCCGGTTTTCGGGCAGGGTCCAGTCAGGGGTGAGCCCCTGGTTGTCGAAGACCGGGACCCGGCTGATGATGCTGAAGGAATCCGCGCCCGCGAAGCGCTGGTCGAGGTAGGCCTGGTTGCGGTCGCGGAAACGGCGGTCGGTCAGCGCTCGTACGGCCCCGAGGGTGCCGCGGCCGTACATTCCGTTGCACACGGTCACGGTGCGCTTGCGGTTGAGCGGGCTGACGCCGTGGTAGAAGTGCGCGACGTCCTCGAGCAGGATGCCGTCGCGCAGTTTGGCGCTGAACCTCTGGGTGCTGCCGTCCGGGCGGGTCACTTCGAACCCGGTGTCCAGCTGGTCCTCGTCGCCCTTGCGGCTGATCTGGCGGACCGGCACGTCGACCCGGTCGAGCAGCGCGCGGGTCTGCGGGTTCCAGTCGACGCCGCCGAGCAGCACCAGGTGCGCGGTGTACTCGTCCGCCGACAGCGTCGTGTTCTGGTCGGTGGTGCGGAAGGTGACGTTGCTGGCCGGGTTGCACGCGCGGATGTGGCCGTAGAGCTCCAGCAGCGCGTCCGGGTCGGCGTAGGTGTAGAGGTTCACGTAGTCCGGGCTGGACGGGTCGGTGTAGGCGATCCGGTACTTCTCCGGCAGCTGCGCGCAGACGATGACGATGTCCTGGTTCGGCGGGAAGTGCCACAGGCTCGACGGGGCGAACACCGGCTGGGCCGGCGGGTCGTCGAGGTCGCCGCGCAGCGCCTGCAGCTCCGCGAGCAGCTCCTTGCGGACGGTGTGCTCGTCGTCCGTCAGGTTCTCGGTGTCCAGGAGATGAAGCTGGGGGCCCTGCACCGAACGGCGGGTGGCGAAGAAGGTCGCGTACGCCTCGAGGCGGTGCGGCGGGGGCGTCACCGGTTTCGCCACGTTCTCCCACGACGACAGCAGGCCGGTGCTCACGCCGAAGGCCTCGGCGAGCTGCTTCTGGGTGAGCACCACGTCGGACCAGCTCTCCTTGCGCAGAGTACGCAGGCGAGCGGCGAGCGCGGGGTTGGGCTGAGACACGACTTCAGACCCTTCAGTGAAGTTCAGTCAGGCGTGAATGGCGGGGATTCTACACCCGGGAAGCCGGAGTGGCCGGACGGGCCGGGGTCGAGTGTCGGCGAGGGTTCAGGGGTTGCCTATCTCGGACTTGACCCGCACCTGAATCGAAGATGTCGTGTGCGCGACACCATTGTTTCAGTACGGGCCCACCCTTATAGTAGCTGCTGTGAAAGTCTACTAGATTTCAGTAGCTTCCTGAAATAAGGGGGCGGTCATGGACACCTCAGCAGTACCGGCACCAGTACACCGAGCCATCGTGGTCGTCGACATCGAAGGGTCGACCACCCGTACGAACCCGGCTCGGGCCGGGCTCCGTTCGGTTCTGTTCGCCCTGCTCGACGAGGCGTTCCGGGCCGGCGGCATCACGGAGCAGTTCCGGGATCCGTTCGTGGACCGGGGCGACGGGGCGCTGTGCCTCGTCCGGCCGGTCGACGAGGTGCCGAAGACGGTCCTGCTCGCCCGCGTGGTGCCCGCGCTCGCCGACCTGCTCGCCCGGCACGGCGACCAGGAGCCCGAACTGGCCTTCCGGCTGCGCGTTTCGGTGCACGCCGGCGAGGTGCACTACGACGCGCACGGGCCGTACGGCGAGGACATCGACATCGCCTGCCGTCTCCTCGACGCCCCTGATCTGAGACGCAGGCTGCGCAGCTCCTCGGGGCCGCTCGCGCTCGTCGTCTCGAACGCGATCCACCGCTCGGTCGTCCGGCACGGCTACGCCGGGATCGACCGCAGCTCCTTCGCACACGCCTTCCGCGTGCGCGTCGGCGGGCAGCGGACCCGCGGCTGGGTCCGCACCACCGACGCCGTCCGGCCGGGAGCGGGACTGATCGCCTGACCGGTCCGGCCGACGACGAGGAGGGGGGACCGCCGTGGAAACGATCGGGTTCTGGCCGGCGCTGGGCGCCGCGGAGCGCGCGAAGTTCGAAGAGCTGTCCGTCCGCAAGGCTTACCGGCGCGGGGACGTCCTCTGCCGCGAAGGCGAGCGGGCCTCGGTGGTGCTTCTCCTCCTTGCCGGGCACGTCCGGATCACCAACGCGACGCCGGACGGGCGCGAGGTCGTGATCGGCGTCCGCGGCGCGGGCGACGTGATCGGGGAACTGGCCGTGATCGACGGCGGACGGAGGTCGGCGACAGTGCAAGCGCTCGACGAACTGGACGTCCTGGTCGTGCCCGCCGCGCGGTTCGTCGCGCTGTGCCGGCGCGAGGCGGCGATTTCCTGGGCGCTGCTGCAAGTCCTTGCCGACCGGATGCGCGACGTCGGACGGCAATGGCTCGACATCGGCGGCGGGACGGCCACCCGCCGCGTCGCCGCGCAACTGATGCAGCTGGCGGTGCAACACGGCGTGCGGCGCGGTGCGGATATCGAAGTCGCGGTGCCCGGAACGCAAGCAGAACTCGCTATGACAGCAGCGATTTCGCGCGAATCGTGGGCGCGGGTGACACGGGAACTCCGCCGCCAGGGGGTGATCAGCACCGCGCGCGGAAAGGTGACCGTCCACCGGCTCGCGGAACTGCGGAGGCTCGCCCGCTGAAACGTGTCAGCTGACACAGATTTCCCGGCGCCGCCGGGGTTTTCTGGAAGCACACCACCGAGGGAGGCAGTCATGGAACCGTTTCTTCCCGCTCCTCAGCCGGTTCGCTGGCGTCGGGGGGTGTACGCGGCAGCTCTGGTCATCCCGTTCACCGTCGCTCAGGTGTGGGCGCTGCTGGTGTTGCTGAGCCTCGAATCGCTCCACGGTCTCGTCGGACAGGCCTTCCTGGTGACCCTCGCCGGTTCCGTCGTCGCGACGGTCATCGGCTGGCGGTGGGTGTGGCAGTTGGGCTCGGAACGGCGGCGGGTGCGGGCGCGTGAGGAGATGCGCAGGCGGGCGTACGAGAACGTGCGCGAATTCGGGCGGGAGAGTTTGGCCGAACCGCGGATAGAGGTGCGGTTATGAGTGCCGTGCTGGCTGCTGCGGAGAGCGCTGCTGCGGAGAGCGGCGGGCAAGGGGTGTCGGCTGGGGTTTTGGTGCTGGCGCTGGTTGTGTTGATCGCGGTGGTTCGGGTGCTGCGGTGGGTTGCCGGGCTGGCGGTGCGGTTGGCTGCTTCGGTTGCGGCTGTGGCTGGGTTGGTTGTGGGGGCGGCTGGGGTTGGGGGGTTGGCGACTATTACTGCGGTGGCTATGGCTGCTTCTAAGTGAGTGTCTGTGGGGCGGCTCGTCGCCTGGCGGCGACATTGCGCCCGTTGGTTGCGTGGGGCACCCCGAAGTTTGATTGTGCTGACGGTTCGGGGGTGCTTGTCAAGGCGGGAAAGATGCCTTGACAAGCACCCCCGAACCGCAGGGGAGCTTCGTATCGGGGTGCGGGGGAGGGCTGGGTGCCTCGATGGTTGGGTGCACCAGCTGCGGTACAGGGGCTGGGTGCCTCGACCGTTGGGTGCACCGGCTGCGGGTGGGGCGGGGTGCTCGGTGCGTGGGTGCGTCGGCTGCGGTTGGTGGGTGGGATAGCGCCCCAATGGGGATTTTTCATCCTGGTTTGTGCTGTTCATGGCGGGTTGACGGGGTGTGGTAGTTGTCAGGCCGGGGTGGGCTGGGCGGTGTCGCGGACGGCTTGTTCGTGCTGGGTGAGGACGAGCAGGGCGCGGACGAGGGTGGTGGCGTGGCGTGGTGCGATGCGGAGTTTGTCGAGGACGCGCCAGGTTTTGAGGGCGGCGAAGCCGCCCTCGACCGCGCAGCGCATCGCGTTGAACACGCTGTTGGCCTGTTTCTGCGGCTCGGTGAGCGGCCGGTTGGTTTCGGCTTTGAACGGGGTGAGCACGATCTGCGCGCAGGGGCCGCCGCAGTCCGGGCAGTGGCGGGTGTCGCGGACGTCTTTGTGCCAGCCCTGGTAGCCCTTGTCCGCGGCGGGGGTCAGGCCGTGGGCGTGGAGGCGGTCGCGCAGCCGGTGGCGGCGGGCGGCGGTGATGTCGGCGGTCCTGCCCGGCAGCACGGCCGAGACCCACAGCAGCCGTCCGTGTTCGTCGGTGAGGCCTTGGACGTTGAGGCCGTGGTGTTTGTGCTTGCCGCTGTAGTTGCGGCGATTGTCTGTGCCGGTGCGGCGGCGGGTGCGGATCAGGGTCCCGTCGGCCAGCACCACCGCCGCGCCGCGGGCGGCCAGCCGCCGCAGCACCCGCCCCAGCCGCGGCGCCCGGGCCGCGAGCAGGTCGATGGCCTCCAGCAGCCAGCGGCGCAGCGTGGCGGCCGACACCGCGTTGGCGCGGGACAGGTCCAGCAGGCGCTGGTCGTGGCGCAGCATCGCCAGCACCAGCACCGCCTGCTCGGCCGGGGACGCCTTGCGCCACCGCGACCCGATCGCCCGGCGGCGGCGGCCGATCAACCCGGCCAGCATCGCGATCGTGGGCGGCGACACCGGCAACACGCTGCGATACGAGGCCAGAACCTGCTGTGAGACAGTGAGAGCGGAGCCCCCGGACGTTTTTTCTCGAGTCACGACTTGATCAACATCCGGGGGCTCCGCCGCGTTCCCGCCCGGCCCACGCCCGCCCCGCAACTCCGTTACAGCACAACCACAACCAGCCCCGTCAACCCCACCTAACCAGCACCAACAAGATGAAAAATCCCCAATGTGGCGTTGGGTGCGTGGGACGCACCCAATGTGGCGTTCGGTGCGTCTGACGCACCCAATGCCGCATTGGGGCGCATCGGAGTTGGTCGTGAGGGGAACCCTGACGGAATCAGAGTTCCTCAGGGTGGCCCTCACGGACAGCGGGCCCGGCGAAGTGCGGGCCGGGACGGGGCGCAGGAGGAGTCAGCTGTTGGCGAGTTGGCGTTTCACCTCTGCGGCGACGCGGGAGCCTTCGGCGCGGCCTGCGATCTTCGGCTGCACCGCCTTCATCGCGGCACCCATTCTGGCCATTCCGGAGGCGCCGCTTTCCGTCACTGCCTCGGTGACCAAGGTGCGCAGCTCGTCGTCCGAGAGTTGGGCGGGCAGGTAGGCGGTGAGGACCTCTGCTTCGGCTCGTTCGCGTTCCGCTGATTCCGCTCGGCCTGCCTTCTCGAAGGCTTCGGCGGCGTCGCGGCGTTTCTTCACCTCTCGGGTGATGATCTTTTGTACCTCGTCGTCCGAGAGTTCGCGGGCGGTGTCGCCTGCGGTTTCTTCGTAGCCGATCGCCGAGAGGGTCAGCCGCAGCGTTGCCGAGCGCAGCTGGTCTCGGGCCTTGATCGCGGTCGTCAGGTCGTCGTGCAGGGTCGCCTTCAGCGTGGTCATATACCCGATCCTGGCGCCCGCCGCGGCTGGCTGCCCGCGCCGCGCCGTCGATGCGGGGGTCTTCTAGACTCGCTTCCGATGTCCGACCAGCCTGAAATTCCCTTTTCCCTTCCGGAGGTGCGGTGATGCGTCTCGTTTTCGCCGGCACCCCGGAGCCTGCCGTGCCGTCGTTGCGCGCGCTGATCGAGTCCGAGCGGCACGAGGTCGTCGCGGTCGTCACGCGGCCGGACGCCCAGGCCGGGCGCGGGCGCAAGGTGCTGCGGTCCCCGGTGGGGACGCTCGCCGACGAGCACGGCATCGAGGTGCTCACGCCCGCGCGCGCCGGCGATCCGGCGTTTCTCGCCCGGTTGCGCGAGCTGGAGCCGGACGTCTGCCCGGTCGTCGCGTACGGGGCGTTGCTGCCGCAGTCCGCGCTCGACATTCCCGCGCACGGCTGGGTCAACCTGCATTTTTCGCTGCTGCCCGCGTGGCGCGGCGCGGCCCCGGTGCAGGCGGCGATCCGCGCCGGGGACGAGATGACCGGCGCGTCCACCTTCCGGATCGTGAAGGAGCTCGACGCGGGGCCGGTGTTCGGCGTGGTGACCGAGCCGATCGGCCCGGACGACACGTCCGGAGTGCTGCTCGGCAGGCTCGCGGAGTCCGGGGCGCATCTGCTGGTGTCCACCGTGGACGGCATCGAGGACGGCACGCTCCGCGCGGTCGAGCAGCCGGGCGAGGGCATGAGCTACGCGCCGAAGGTGACCGTCGAGGACGCGCGCGTGTCGTTCGCTGACCCGGCTTCGGCGGTCGACCGGCTCATCCGTTCGGTGACGCCGGATCCCGGCGCGTGGGCGGAGTTCCGCGGCGAGCGGTTCAAGCTGGGGCCGGTCACCGTGCTCGACGAACCCGGTCCGCGGCCGGGCGAGCTGGTGGTCGAGCGCAAGCGCGTGCTCGTGGGCACGGCGACGAAACCGGTGCGGCTTGGCGAGGTCCAGGCGGCCGGGAAGAAACGGATGGCGGCCACCGACTGGGCGCGCGGCACGAGGATCGACGAAGGAGAGCGCCTCCAGTGAACGAGCGTGGAGAACGGCGGCCGTCACGGCCGCAGCGGGGCCGTCCGGCTCCGCGCAAACAGGGACCGCGGCGTCCGCCGGAGATCGACCCGGCCCGCCAGGTCGCGTTCGACGTGCTGCGCGCTGTGCGCGAGAAGGACGCGTACGCTAACCTCGTCCTCCCGCAGCTGCTGCGGGAACGTCGCGTGACCGGCCGCGACGCCGCGCTGGCCACCGAACTGACCTACGGCGCCTCTCGTGCGCAGGGCCTGCTCGACGCGGTGATCGCCGCGTGCGCCGACCGGCCGATCGAGAAGACCGACCCGGTGGTGCTCGACGCGCTGCGGCTCGGCGTCTACCAGCTGCTGCGCACCCGGATCCCGGAGCACGCCGCTGTCGGGTCCACTGTGGACCTGGTGCGCGCCGAAGCCGGTTCGTGGGCAACGGGATTCACGAACGCCATCCTGCGCGCGGTGTCCGCGAAGGACGAGACGCAGTGGCTCGACGAACTGACGCCGGACGAGGCCGCCGACCCGATCGGCGCGTACGCGCTCCGCACCGCGCACCCGCGCTGGGTCGCCCGGTCGTTCGCGGAAGCGTTGGGGGACAAGGGCGCTGAGCTGAAAGCCGCTCTCGAAGCGGACGACGCCCGCCCCGAGGTGCACCTGGTCGCGCGTCCCGGCGAGATCAGCGCAGACGAACTCGCCGCCATCACCGGCGGCGACCCCGCGCCGTACTCGCCCTACGGCGTCCACCTGCCCGCCGGCGCGGGCGACCCGGCCGACGCGGAACCGGTGCGCGAGCGCCTCGCGGCGGTGCAGGACGAAGGCAGCCAGCTGTGCGCCATCGCCGTCACCAAGGCCCCGCTGGAAGGCTCCGACGAGCGCTGGCTGGACCTGTGCGCTGGCCCCGGCGGCAAAGCGGCGCTGCTCGGCGCGCTGGCCAAGATCAGCGGTGCGCACGTGGACGCCGTCGAGAAGGCCCCGCACCGGGCCCGGCTGATCGAGAACGCGACCGAGGGCCTGCCGGTCACCGTGCACGTCGCCGACGGTCGCGAAACCGGCCTCGAACCGGGCTATGACCGGATCCTGGTCGACGCCCCGTGCAGCGGTCTTGGCGCGCTCCGCCGACGCCCCGAGGCTCGGTGGCGCCGCAAGCCGTCGGACGTCGCGGACCTCACCAAACTGCAAGGCGAACTCCTGATGGCGGCGCTGGACCTGGTGCGTCCGGGCGGCATCGTCACGTACGTCGTGTGCTCGCCGCATCTGGCCGAAACCGAAGGCGTGGTAGGCGAAACCGCCCGCCGGACCAAGTCCGAGATCGTCGATGCCCGCGAGTTCTTCCCGGACGTCCCGCAACTCGGCGACGGCCCGTACGTCCAGCTGTGGCCCCACCGACACGGCACCGACGCGATGTTCTGCGCGGTGCTGCGCAAGCCGTGACGGATCTGGGTTTGGTCGCCAGCTCGTGCGGCGGACTGGACACCCGGTTCACCGACGAGCTGGCGAAACCTGCGGTAGCCCGAGGCTGGCGGCTGACCGTCACCCTCACGCCGACCGCCTGGGGCTGGCTGAAAGCCACCGGCGGGCTGGGCGAACTCGAAGCCACGACGGATCTTCCGGTGCGCAGCACGTCCCGCCTTCCCGGCGAGCCGCGTCCGCACCCGGATCCGAAGGTGTTCCTTTTCGCGCCCGCTTCGGCGAACTCGGTGGCGAAGCTGGCGCTGGGGATCGCGGACAACCAGGCGCTCACGCTGCTCGGCGATGTCCTTGGCGCGCCAGGGATCACGATCGTCGTGGCCTACCAGATCCAGCCGACCCGGGAGCACCATCCGGCTTGGCGGCGGCATCTGGACACGTTGGCCGAGGCGGGCGTCCGGCTGCACCGGCTCGACCCGCGCCGTCCGTGGTCGGAAGCGCTCGACCTGCTGCCCTCGCCCGCGTAAAAAGCCGTGAAGGGCTCCTTGAGGGAATCAGATTCCCTCAAGGAGCCCTTCACGGACTTCAGGCTCAGCGCAAGCGAAGAGCGCGCTTCACGGTGCCGAACAGGTCGGTCTGGTTGGTCAGCCCGACGACGTTCGCCGCCTGCGGCCCGTAAGCCGCGATCCGGACCTGCGTGCCGGTGTGCTCCATTGAGGAACCGGGCAGCGCAGTCCCGTAGTTGAGGGTCATGTTCGCGCCCTCATTGGTGATCAGCGTGGCAGTCTGCCCAGGCGTCTTGGCGTCGTTGGACACGATCTGGCTGGTGTGCCCGTGGTCCGCGGTCACCACAACGAGCGTGTCGGTGTGGCTGCGCGCATACGCGAGCCCGGCGGCGACAGCGGCGTCGAAGTCGATCGTCTCGCCGATCTGCCCGCACGGGTCGGCCGCGTGGTCCTGCTTGTCGATCGACGCACCCTCCACCTGGAGGAAGAACCCCTTGTTGCTGCGGCGGTCCTCCAGCAGTTGCAACGCCTTCTGCGTCTGCGCCACCAGCTTCGGCTGCGTCTTCGGCAGGGCCGGGTTCGCGGTGCAGCGGGTCGGTGCGGTGCCGCCCTGCGTCGCCTTCGGGCCGGTCCAGTTCACCGGCATGTTGCCCGGCGCGAACAGCCCGAGCAGCGGCTTGCCGGGACGCGCCTTGGCGAGGTCGTCAGCGGTGTTGACCACGGTGTATCCAGCGGCCTTGGCCTGCTCCAGCACCGGTTTGCCCTTGAACTGCCCGGCGGTCGCCTTCTGGTCGAAGTACTTCGCGCCGCCGCCGAGGAGGACGTCCGGGCGGGTCTGCACGAGCTGCTCGGAGATCGAGCCCGCGCCGCCGTTCTCCTTGGCGTTCCGCGCGCACTTCTTGGTGGTCTCGTCCGGGCCCTTGCAGTCACGGTCGACGACGTGCGCGCCGAGCACGGCCGGGGTCGCGTCCTGGACCTCGGCGGTGGTCACGTCGCCGGTGCGCAGGCCGCTGCGCTTGGCGAGTTCGAGCAGCGTCGGGACCGGGTTGCCGTAGGCGTCCACGGAAATCGCGCCGTTGTAGGTCTTCGTGCCGGTCGCCCAGCCGGTGCCCGAGGCCGCGGAGTCGGTGACGTAGTCCGGCTTCGCCGGGTTGCCCTTCTCGACCGCGTACGTGGTGTAGTCGCCGGTCAGCGGGAATTCGTCCATCGCGAGCCGCCCGGCCGCGCCGCGTTCGTAGTTGCGCGCCGAGGTGATCTCGGACTGGCCCATGCCGTCGCCGATGAACAGGATGACGTTGCGCGCGTGCCCGCCCTGGATCGCCTGGCGGACCTCCTGCGTGCGGTCGCCCGCACCGGCCGAAGCGGCCCGCGTGCCCTGGTCGTCCTGGTTGCCCTGCGCGGCGATCGCGACCGGGGCGGCGGCGACCATCGCGACGCCGAGCGCGCCCGCGGCCAGCCACTTGCGGCGGCCTGCCAAGACCGTTCTCATGGTTCTCCTCGAAGTGCCTCTCGTCCGGAACTTCCGGACGTGACCCATTAGTGCTCGACGATGTGTTCGACGCGGAGAATCCCGATGAGCGCCGGATGTCCGTAAAGCGAACTCCGGTGCGGTCACGGCCGGTGAACAGGCCGGAACCGGGTCCTTTTACACTCGGGTCGTGGCTTCACCTCTCATCGCACCCAGCATCCTGTCCGCCGACTTCGCCAAGCTCGGCGAGGAGATCGCGGCCGTCGCGCGCCCCGGGGAGACCCGGGCCGACTGGGTGCACGTGGACGTCATGGACGCGCACTTCGTGCCGAACCTGACCCTCGGCCTGCCGGTGGTCCAGTCGATCCTCAAGTCCACCGACGTCCCCATCGACTGCCACCTGATGATCGACGACCCGGACCGCTGGGCGATCGGCTACGCCGAGGCCGGCGCGTACAACGTCACGGTGCACGTGGAAGCCGCCGCGGACCCGGTCATGCTGGCGAAGAACCTGCGTGCCGCGGGCGCGAAGGCCGGGCTGTCGATCAAGCCGGGCACGCCGCTCGAACCGCACCTGGAAACCCTCAAGCACTACGACACGCTGCTCGTCATGTCGGTCGAACCGGGCTTCGGCGGGCAGTCGTTCATCGCCGACGTGCTCGACAAGGTGCGCACCGCGCGCCGCCTGGTCGACACCGGGCACCTCAAGCTGGTCGTCGAGATCGACGGCGGGATCAACTCCGACACCATCGAACAGGCCGCCGAAGCGGGCGTCGACTGCTTCGTCGCGGGCTCGGCCGTCTACGGGGCCGAGGACCCGGGCCGCGCCGTCGCCGCGCTGCGCGAACAGGCCGCCCGCCTCCGCGTCGGCTGACGTTCCGGCCGGGGAAGCTCCCGGGGCCGGGCGGGTGTTGGATGGAGGGGTCGCCGAAGACGGCGGCCGGGCGAGGAGGCAGCAGTGTTCACGGGAATTGTCGAAGAGGTCGGCGAGGTCACCGCGGTCGAGCAGCTCACCGACGCGGCTCGGCTCACCGTCCGCGGCCCGCTGGTCACCTCGGACGCGGGCCACGGCGATTCGATCGCGGTCAGCGGCGTCTGCCTGACCGTCGTCACGGTCTCCGGCGGCGAGTTCACCGTCGATGTGGTGAACGAAACACTCCAGCGTTCGAGCCTCGCGAAGGTGGCCGTCGGCGACGCGGTGAACCTCGAGCGCGCGACCCCGGCGGGCGGGCGGCTCGGCGGGCACATCATGCAGGGCCACGTGGACGGCACCGGCGTCTTCGTCTCCCGCGACGAGCGCGGCGTGACGACGTTCTCCCTGCCCCCGGCCTTGTCGCGGTACGTCGTGGAGAAGGGTTCGATCGCCGTCGACGGCGTTTCGCTCACCGTCGCGAGCATCGCCGAGGACCGGTTTTCGGTCGCGCTGATCCCCACCACGCTCGAGGTGACGACCCTCGGCAGGCGGCAGGAAGGCGATCACGTGAACCTCGAAGTGGACGTCGTCGCGAAGTACGTGGAGAAGCTCACTGCGCCACACGTGGCGGCGAACGCGCACAATGTGTGACATCCACCCGGCGGCGGCAGCGAAGGAGCACCCGTGAGCGAGACGAAGGCGGCCGAGCCGCAGACCGGATGGACCCCGTGCGGAGCAGGCGCGGCGGTCGACGTGGACGCCATCGAGGCGGCGATCGCGGACATCGCCGCGGGGCGTGCGGTGGTCGTCGTGGACGACGAGGACCGCGAGAACGAGGGCGACCTCATCTTCGCCGCCGAGAAGGCGACGCCGGAGCTGCTCGCCTTCATGGTGCGCTACACCTCGGGTTACGTGTGCGTCGCGCTGACCGAATCCGAGGCGGACCGGCTCGACCTGCCGCCGATGTACCACACGAACCAGGACCAGCGCGGCACCGCGTACAGCGTCACGGTCGACGCGGCGGAGGGCATCAGCACCGGGATCTCCGGCACCGACCGCGCGCACACGACCCGGCTGCTGGCCGACCCCGAAGCCACCGCGAAGGACTTCCGCCGTCCCGGGCACGTGGTGCCGCTGCGCGCCAAGGAAGGCGGCGTGCTGCGCCGGCCCGGTCACACTGAAGCGGCGGTCGACCTGGCCCGGCTGGCCGGTCTGCACCCGGCGGGCGCGCTCTGCGAGATCGTGTCGCAGAAGGACGAGGGCGACATGGCCCGGCGCGACGAGCTGGAAGTGTTCGCCGCCGACCACGACCTCAAGATCATCTCGATCGCGGACCTCATCGCTTACCGGCGGCGCACCGAGAAGCAGGTCGAACGCGTCGCCGAGGCGCGGATCCCGCTGGCCGCGGGGGAGTTCCGCGCGGTCGGGTACGACAGCCTGCTCGACGGGATCGAGCACGTCGCCTTCGTGTACGGCGAGATCGGCGACGGCGAGGACATCCTGGTCCGGGTGCACTCCGAATGCCTCACCGGCGACGTGTTCGGCTCGCTGCGCTGCGACTGCGGCCCGCAGCTGGACGCCGCGCTGCAGAAGGTGGCCGACGAGGGCCGCGGGGTCGTGCTGTACATCCGCGGGCACGAGGGCCGCGGCATCGGCCTGCTGCACAAGCTGCAGGCGTACCAGCTGCAGGACGCGGGCGCGGACACCGTCGACGCGAACCTGGCGCTGGGCGTCCCGGCGGACGCGCGCGACTACGGCACCGGCGCGCAGATCCTGTGCGGCCTCGGCGTCCGGTCGATGCGGCTGCTCACGAACAACCCGGCGAAGCGGGTCGGCCTCGAGGGCTACGGCCTGCGCGTCACCGGCCGGGTCGCGCTGCCGATCTCGCCGAATCCGGAAAACCTGCGTTACCTGCGCACCAAGCGCGACCGGATGGGGCACGACCTCAGCCAGCTCGAGCACTACGACCAGGTCGGCGCGTCCGACCCGGGCACCGAGGAGGACACCACGCGATGAGCGGCGAGGGGCGGCCGGAAGCCGCGCTCGACCTGCGCGACTGCAAGTCCCTGCGGCTGGCGGTCGTCGCGACGCGGTGGAACGCGAAGATCACCGACGTGCTGCTGGAGCGCGCGCTCGCCGCGGCGAAGGACGCCGGGCTCGAGGAAGAGCCCACGGTCATCCGGGTGGCGGGCGCGGTGGAGCTTCCGGTCGCGGCGCAAGCGCTCGCGCGCAACCACGACGCGGTCGTCGCGCTGGGCGTCGTGATCCGCGGCGGCACCCCGCACTTCGAGTACGTGTGCGACGCGGTCACCGCTGGTCTCACCCGGGTCGCGCTCGACGAGAGCACCCCGGTCGGCAACGGCGTGCTGACCTGCGACACCGAGCAGCAGGCGCTGGACCGCTCCGGCATGCCCGGCTCCGTGGAGGACAAAGGCTACGAGGCGGCCGTGGCGGCGCTCGACACCGCGCACGTGCTGCGCGGTCTCGGCAAGCCGTGGACCGAGCGGGGATTCGTGTGAGCGTGATGACCGAGCAGCAGACCGCCCTGGTGATCCGGCCGCGCCGGGCGCTGATCATGTGCAGCGTGCTCGCGGTGGCGCTGCTCGCGGCGTTCGTGGTGGTGGCGGTCCTGCTGCGCAGTTCGCACACCGGTGTGGTGTTCGAGGCGTCGGACCAGATCGCGATGATCGGCATCGGCGTCGCGCTGTCGGCGGGCACGATGCTGTTCGGCAACGCCCGCGTCCGCGCGGACGCCACCGGCATCGAGGTCCGCAACGTCCTGGCGCGGCGGGTTTTCACCTGGGATCAGGTGCTGTCGATCAGCTTCCCGGACGGGGCTTCGTGGGCCCGGCTGGAACTGCCGGACGACGAGTACTTCTCGGTGATGGCCGTGCAGGCAGTGGACCGCGAACGCGCGGTGACGGCGGTGCGCGCGCTGCGCCGGTTGCACCGCGCCGCCACCGAGGCCTGAGGTCTCCTACAGGTCCAGATCCACGACGATCGGCGCGTGGTCGGACGGTTGCTTGCCCTTGCGGGCTTCGCGATCCACGTAGGAATCGGTGACCGCCTTGGCGAAAACCTCGTTCCCGTAGGCGAGGTCGATGCGCATTCCCTTGTTGTTGGGGAAGTTCCCGCCGCGGTAGTCCCAGTACGTGAACGGGTGGTCGTACTTCAGCGGCCGCGGGAACACGTCGGACAACCCGGCGTCGCGGAGCTTCTTGAGCGCGGCCCGTTCGGGTTCGGTGACGTGCGTGGATTCGGCGAACAGCGAGATGTCCCAGACGTCCTCGTCGGTCGGCGCGACGTTGAAATCGCCGAGCACCGCGAACGGGCGCGCGTGGGTCAGTTCTTCGCCGACGAGGTCGCCGAGCTTCTCGAACCACTCGAGTTTGTAGGCGTAGTGCGGGTTTTCCGGCTCGCGCCCGTTCGGCACGTACACCGACCAGACACGGATCCCGCCGCACGTCGCGCCGATCGCGCGCGCCTCGGCCTTCCCGTCGAAGCCCGGTTCGCCCGGCAGCCCGCGCACCACGTCGTCGAGCCCGATCTTCGAGAGGATCGCGACGCCGTTCCACCGCCCCAGCCCGTACGCGGCGACCTCGTACCCGCGCGCGGTGATCTCGTCGGCGGGGAAGGCTTCGGTGGTGTTCTTGAGCTCCTGAAGGCACAGAACGTCCGGAGCGGTGCTGTCGAGCCAGTCGAGCACGCGCGGCAGCCGGGGAACGATGGAGTTCACGTTCCAGGTGGCGACGCGGACGGTCATGGCTGCTCCCTGATCGTTCGGCGGGTCGGCGAGGCTAGGCTACGGCAGGCCGGTTTCTTCCGGCGACGACGGGGAGAAGCGATGGCGGAAGTCAGAGTCACTTACGACCGGGTAGCCAACGCGGCCTACATCTATTTCGTGGCTCCGGGCGATTCCACGAAGTCGGCGTACATGTATCCGTGCGACCCGGTCGCGGTCGACGGGATGATCAACCTCGACTTCGGCGAGAGCGGGCGGCTGGTGGGCGTCGAGGTCCTGGCCGCGAGCAGCAAGCTGCCGCAGTACCTGCTGGACTCGGCGGAGCAGCTTTCCTGAGAGGTCGAAGCCGCCCGCAGCAAGGGGTCTCACGGAAACTGTCGGACCCTCGCCATACAGTGGGGCACGTGGCTGATCCGACCACCTACCGACCTCAGCCGGGGAGCATCCCGGACTCGCCTGGCGTCTACAAGTTCCGCGACGACGCCAAGCGGGTCATCTACGTCGGCAAAGCGAAGAGCCTCCGCAGCAGGCTCAACTCGTACTTCGCCGACCTGTCCGGCCTTCATCCGCGCACGCGGCAGATGGTCACCACCGCGGCGAGCGTCGAGTGGACCGTCGTCGGCACCGAGGTCGAGGCGCTCCAGCTGGAGTACAACTGGATCAAGGAGTTCGACCCGCGGTTCAACGTCCGCTACCGCGACGACAAGAGCTACCCGGTCCTCGCGGTCACGCTGAACGAGGAGTTCCCCCGGCTGCACGTCTACCGCGGTGCGCGCAAGAAGGGCGTCCGCTACTTCGGGCCGTACTCGCACGCGTGGGCGATCCGCGAGACGCTCGACCTTCTCCTGCGCGTTTTCCCCGCCCGCACCTGTTCCGCCGGCGTCTTCCGCCGCCACGGGCAGATCGGGCGGCCGTGCCTGCTCGGCTACATCGACAAGTGCTCGGCTCCGTGCGTCGGCCGGGTGTCGGCGGACGAGCACAGGGCGATCGTCGAGGACTTCTGCGACTTCCTCGCCGGCCGCACGGACGCGATGGTGAGGCGGCTCGAACGCGAGATGGCCGCCGCTTCCGAGGAGCTGGAGTTCGAGCGCGCCGCGCGGCTGCGGGACGATCTGGGCGCGTTGCGGCGCGCGATGGAGAAACAAGCCGTGGTCTTCGGCGACGGCACGGACGCCGATGTCGTCGCGTTCGCGCACGACGAGCTGGAAGCCGCCGTCCAGGTGTTCCACGTGCGCGGCGGGCGCGTGCGCGGGCAGCGCGGCTGGGTGATCGACAAGGCCGAGGAAATGGACGTCCAGGCGCTGGTCGACCACTTCCTCACCCAGTTCTACGGCGAGGAATCCGACCGCGCGGGCCGCGACGACGTCGAGACCGGTCCGGTCGTCCCGCGCGAGGTGCTGGTGCCGGAGCTGCCCGCGGACGCCGACGCGGTCGCGGAGTGGCTGTCCGGCCTGCGCGGGTCGCGGGTACGGCTGCGGGTCGCGCAGCGCGGAGACAAGAAGGCGCTCGCGGAAACGGTGGAGCGCAACGCCAAGGAAGCGTTCACCCAGCACAAACTGCGCCGCGCGGGCGATCTCACCGCGCGGTCCGCGGCGCTGCAGGAACTTCAGGACTACCTCGCGCTCGACAGCGCGCCGCTGCGCATCGAATGCATCGACATCAGCCACATCCAGGGCAGCGACGTCGTGGCGTCGCTGGTGGTGTTCGAGGACGGGCTGCCGCGCAAGTCCGAGTACCGCAAGTTCGCGCTGCGCGAGGCGGCGACGGAGGGCGACGTCGCGTCCATCGCCGAGGTCGTGCGGCGGCGGTTCTACCGGTACCTCAAGGAAACGGCCGAAAACGCCGAGGAGACAACGGAAACCGCGTCGGAGACCGCGGACGAGGCGGTCCGGCCGGTGCGCGCCGGGATCGACCCGGAGACCGGCCGCCCGCGCAAGTTCGCCTACCCGCCCAACCTGCTGGTCGTCGACGGCGCGGGCCCGCAGGCCACCGCGGCCGCGGACGTGCTCGCCGAACTGGGCATCACCGACATCGCCGTCGTCGGGCTCGCGAAGCGGCTCGAAGAGGTGTGGCTGCCCGGCGAACCGGATCCGATGATCCTGCCGCGCACGTCGGACGCGCTGTATCTGCTGCAGCGGCTTCGCGACGAGGCGCACCGGTTCGCCATTCGCTACCACCGCGAAAAGCGCGCCAAGCGCATGCAGACGTCCGAATTGGACAGTGTGCCCGGACTCGGGCAGGCTCGGCGCACCGCGCTGATCAAGCACTTCGGCTCGGTGAAGAAGCTCAAACAGGCCCGGGTCGAGGAAATCGAAGCGGTGCCCGGCTTCGGCAGGCGCACTGCCGAGGCCGTGGTGGCGGCACTGGCCGGGGAGACCGGCGCCGCACCGCGGGCAGTACCGGGAGGGGACCAGGGGTCGTGATCGGGAAGGAAGCACAGACGTGAGTGCGGAAGAGGAAAAGCGGGGCAGCGGGATGGAGGTCGCGGTCGTCAGCGGCCTGTCCGGCGCGGGCCGCTCCACGGCGGCCAAATGCCTGGAGGACCTCGGCTGGTTCGTGGTCGACAACCTGCCGCCGGAGCTGATCGCCACCATGGTCGAGCTCGGCGCGCAGGCACGGGGGGCGATCACGAAGGTGGCGGTGGTGATGGACGTGCGCTCGCGCGCGTTCACCGACGACCTCGCCTCGGTCATCAAGGACCTCGACGCGCGCGGGTACAAGCCGCGCGTGCTGTTCCTGGAGGCCACCGACGCGGTGCTGGTGCGCCGGTTCGAGTCGGTCCGCCGCGGCCACCCGATGCAGGGCGACGGCAGGCTCGCCGACGGCATCACCGCCGAGCGCAAACTGCTTTCGCCGCTGCGCGAGGAAGCCGACCTGGTGCTCGACACGTCCGCGCTGTCGGTGCACGACCTGCGCGCGAAAATAGAGGACGCGTTCGGTTCCGAGGCCAGCACGCAGACCCGCGTCACCGTGCTGTCCTTCGGCTACAAGTACGGTTTGCCGATGGACGCCGACCTGGTGATGGACGTGCGGTTCCTGCCGAACCCGTTCTGGATCCCGGAGCTGCGCGAGCACACCGGCCTCGACGGCGAGGTGCGCAACTACGTGCTGTCGCAGGAAGGCGCCGAGGAATTCCTCGACCGCTACCACCAGCTGCTGCGGCTCATCGGCGCAGGCTACAAGCGCGAGGGCAAGCGGTACCTGACGCTCGCGGTCGGCTGCACCGGCGGCAAGCACCGCAGCGTCGCGATCTCCGAGGAACTCGCCCAGCGACTGTCCAATGAGGATGGCATGGCAGTAAAGGTGGTGCACCGGGATCTTGGCCGGGAGTGACGTGCGCGCGGTGGCGCTGGGCGGAGGACACGGGCTGCACGCGACGCTGACCGCGCTCCGGCGGATCACCCGCGCCGTCACGGCGGTGGTCACAGTGGCCGACGACGGCGGGTCGTCCGGCAGGCTGCGGCGCGAACTGGGGCTGCTGCCGCCGGGCGACCTGCGCCAGGCGTTCGCCGCCTTCGCCGCGGAGGACGGCGGGCGGCTGTGGGCGGAGGTGTTCCAGCACCGCTTCGGCGGCGACGGCGCGCTCGCCGGGCACGCGGTCGGCAACCTGCTGCTCGCCGGGCTGTTCGAGGTGCTCGGCGACCCGGTGGCCGCGCTCGACGAGGCGAGCAGGCTGATGGGCATCTCCGGCCGGGTGCTGCCGATGTCGCCGGAGCCGCTGGAGATCGAGGGCGAGGTCAGCGGCCTGGACAGCGAAGACCCGGACGCGATCCGGCGCATCCGCGGCCAGGTCGCGGTCGCGAGCACGCCCGGCCAGGTGCACCGCATCACGCTGCACCCGGCCGGCCGCCAGGAGCGTCCGCCGCGCGGCTGCCCGGAGGCGATCGAGGCGGTGCTGGAGGCGGACGTCGTGTTCCTCGGCCCCGGCTCGTGGTTCACCAGCGTGCTGCCGCATCTTCTGGTCCCGGATCTGCACGACGCGCTCGTGCGCACGGCGGCGACGAAGGTCGTCGTGCTGAACTTGGTCCCCCAACCGGGGGAAACCGGCGGATTCTCCCCGGAGCGGCATCTGGACGTACTCTTCGAGCACGCGCCCGCGCTGCGGGTCGACGCCGTCGTCGCGGACCGTGATTCCGTCCCTGACCCGGCAAGCCTGCGCCGGGCGGCCGAACGCCTCGGGGCGAGGGCCTGCCTGGGGGCGGTGGCCGACCCGGTCGTGGCGGGACGGCATGATCCTGGTGCGCTCGCCCAGTGCATGCGAGAGGCACTCGGCCTCGGCGGGGAGCACTGTGGGTGACGGCGGGCGCGCAGCGAAAGGCAGGAGGGGCAGTACATGGCGATGACCGCCGCGGTGAAAGACGAACTGAGCCGGCTCGAGATCACGAAGATCGGGCCGCGCCGGGCGGAGGTCGCGTCGCTGCTTCGCTTCGCGGGCGGGCTGCACATCGTGGCCGGCCGGGTGGTGGTCGAAGCGGAGCTGGACACGGGTTCGGTCGCGCGGCGGCTGCGCAAGGAGATCCACGAGCTGTACGGACATCATTCGGACGTGCACGTGATCACCGCGAGCGGCGGCCTGCGCAAGGGGACGCGCTACGTCGTGCGCGTGGTGAAGGACGGCGAGGGCCTGGCGCGCCAGACGGGTTTGATCGACCAGCGCGGCCGCCCCGTGCGAGGCCTGCCCGCCGCCGTGGTGTCCGGCGGAGTGGCCGACGCCGAAGCAGCCTGGCGCGGTGCCTTCCTGGCTCACGGTTCGCTGACTGAACCAGGCCGCTCGTCCTCGCTGGAAGTGACCTGCCCCGGCCCGGAAGCGGCCTTGGCCCTGGTCGGCGCGGCGCGGCGGATGGGCATCCAAGCGAAGTCCCGGGAGGTGCGAGGCGCGGACCGGGTCGTGGTCCGAGACGGCGACGCCATCGGCGCCCTGCTGACCCGTCTGGGCGCGCACACGAGCGTGCTGCAGTGGGAAGAACGCCGGATGCGCCGCGAAGTGCGGGCGACCGCCAACCGCCTCGCGAACTTCGACGACGCGAACCTGCGCCGCTCGGCTCGCGCCGCCGTCGCCGCGGCCGCCCGGGTGGAACGCGCCTTGGAGATCCTCGGCGACACCGCCCCCGACCACCTGCTCGCCGCCGGACGTCTGCGCCTGTCGAACCGCCAGGCGTCGCTCGAGGAACTGGGCCAGCTGTCCGACCCGCAGATGACGAAAGACGCCGTGGCCGGACGGATCCGCAGGCTGCTGGCGATGGCGGACAAGCGGGCGAAGGAGCTGAGCATCCCGGACACCGAATCGGCGGTGACCCCGGAAATGCTGGAAGAAGAAGCCTGACGCGCTTGACGGCGGGGTTCTGGTTCGGGACGGCCTAGCCCCGCCGCAGTGGCGTGGGGGAGTGGCCTGCGTGGCCCGGTTTGCGGCGTCTCGGTGGGAAGCCCGCTTCGCGCGTCGCTGGGGTAAGGGAGGGGCCTGCCTCATCCCTTTGCCGTGGCGTGCCCGGCCCCGGCTTGTGGCTTCTCGGGCGGGAAGCCCGCTTCGCGCGGTCGCTGGCTTGTGTGGGAAGGGAGCGGCCTGCTTCATCCCTTTGAAGTAGAATTGCCTGGCCCGGTTGCGGCTTTCTGAGGCGGAAGCCTGCTTCGCCCAGGGAGGGGCGAGGTCTGCTTCATCCCTTCGCAGTGGCTTGTCTGGCCCGGTTTGTGGCTTTCTCGGGCGGAAGCCCGCTTCGTGCGGTGGTCTGGCGACCAGCCTGATCCGTCCGCGGTGACTTGCGAGAGCGGAGCAGCCCAGTCGCGGAGCCACCAGCCGAGGCGGCTTGCTGGCGAGGGTCGGCCCGCCAAGATCTGAGGGATAAGAAGCCGCCTCGAAAGATCCAGCCGCGGTCGCCTGGGGCCTGCGCGATCGTTGGCGGGAGTCTCGTGAGTGTTCATGCCGGTTCTAACCGGCAAAAACGCTCACGAGGGTGCGCATGCCGAAGAACCTCGCCGCGCTGGCCGAGCCCGACATCATCCCTTGCCCCGCGGACCTCCCGCTACGCCTTCCGCACCACGCCCCACCCCACCCTGCGCTTTCCGCACCACCTGCCCGCCCCCCAACCGCGCCGCCCCGGCCGTCAAGACTTCGTCCACAGTGGACAAATCACCCCCGCCACACCACTGTCTTCGCTACCGTAGGGGGCATGATCGATCTGCCGCTCTCCGCACTTGAACTCGCGCTGGTCGAGGCCGGGCAGTCGGCCACCGCGGCGCTCGAACCGCTCTCCGCTGTCGCGCGCCGGGTCGACGAGCTCGGCTACCGCAGGCTCTGGTTTGCCGAGCACCACGGTTCCCCGGCCATCGCCAGTGCCTCCCCACAGGTGCTCGCGGCGCACGCGGGTGCGGTGACGTCCCGGGTCCGAGTCGGGTCCGGCGGCGTTCTCGCGCCCAATCACGCGCCGTTCGCGTTGGCTGAGCAGTTCGGCACCCTGTCCGCGCTCAACGGCGGCCGGGTCGATCTCGGTGTGGGGCGGGGGCCGGGTGCGCTCGATCCGGACATCATCCGGGCGCTGCGCCGCGGAGCAGAGCCGGCCGGGGAAGCCGACTATCACGCTGACGTCGACGAGCTCCTGAAGCATCTCGGCAGCGACAAGGTCCTCCCCGGCGGGGTGACCGTGCCGGAGCCGTGGCTGCTCAGTTCCAGTCCGGCGGGCGCGGAGGTGGCGGCTGAGCGCGGGTTGCCGATCGCGTTCGCGCATCACATCCGGCCGGACAACACCGCGCCCTCGCTGGAGCGGTACCGGGAGAAGTTCCGGCCGTCGAAGTGGCGCTCCGAGCCGTACGTGCTGTTGTGCGTCGAGACGATCTGCGCGGACACCGAGGACGAAGCCGAATACCTCTCCGGGCCGATGAACGTCCTGAAGTCCCATCTGCTCACCGGCGGCGGGGGAGACCAGCCGATGCTCACGCCGGACGAGGCCGCCGCCTACGAGTTCGCGCCGGAGATGGTTCCGCAGCTCGAACACTTCCGCGCGGCTCAGGCGTACGGCGAGCGGGAGCAGGTCCAGGCGCGGCTCGCGGAGCTGGCGAAGCAGACCGGCGCGGACGAAATCATGGTCACGGTGCCCGTCTTCGACGCGAAGGCGCGGATCCGCTGCTACGAACTGGTGAAAGAATAAGGTGCGGCAGGGGTGACCGGCGCCGCTCCGGTCACCCCTGCCGCGGCTTTATCCGGCGAACGCCGCGCCGGGGAACTTCAGCTGCACCACCACGTTGTCGATGGTGTCCGGCGTGCCGCCGAGCTTGTCGTTGTTCGTCGAGGTCACCCAGAGGTGTCCGTCCGGCGTCTTGGTCACCGAGCGCAGCCGGCCCCAGCGGCCGGAGAACACCGCCGACACGGTGCCGATGCTGTCGCCCTTGATCTGCGTCGCGAACAACTGCTTGCCGGTCACCGCCGCGATGTAGATCCAGTCGTTCACGATCTCGATGCCCGACGGCCCGGCCTGCGAGGTCGGCCACGTCTTCTTCGGCGCGATCGTCCCCTTGCAGTCGCCGATCGTGCCCTCGCACGCCGACCAGCCGTAGTTGCCGCCCTTCTGGATCAGGTTCAGCTCGTCCTGGCTGCTCTCGCCGAACTCCGACGACCACAGCCGCCCCTGCGAATCCCAGGCGAGGCCCTGCGGGTTGCGGTGCCCGTAGCTCCAGACGTACCGCGCGTTGCCGCCGGTGGCGTAGAACGGGTTGTCGCTCGGCGCGGAACCGTCCGGGTTGAGCCGCAGGATCTTGCCGTTGAGCGAGCTCTTGTTCTGCGCGTTGGCCTTGACCTTCGCGTCGCCGACGGTGGCGTACAGCTTGCCGTCCGGGCCGAACGCGATCCGGCCGCCGTTGTGGTACTGGTTCTTCGACATCCCGGTCAGCACCGGCGTGGTGGTCTTCGACAGCGTGGCGCCGTCGTAGGTGACCTTCACGATCCGGTTGTCGCTGGACGACGTGTGGTACAGGTACACCGCGTGGTCGGTGTTCCACTGCGGCGAAATCGCCAGCCCGAGCAGGCCGCCCTCGCCGTTCGTGGTGACCACGCCGGGGATCTTGCCGAGCGTCGTCTTCTTGCCGTCCGGGGTGATCTGCAGCAGCTCGAACCGGTCCCGTTCGGTCACCAAGGCGTTGCCGTTCGGCAGGAAACCGACCGCCCAGCCGAGGTCGACCTTCGCGATGTCCTTGTCGTACGACGGGATTCCGCCGCCCGCACCGCTGCTGCTGGTCGTCTTCGCGGTGACCGCGTTGCTCGCCGCGGAGGCGTTTCCGTTGGGGTCACGGGCTTTCACCGTGAACGTGTAGGACGTGTTCGGCTTGAGGTCGGTGACCGTCGCCGAAGTCTGCGACGTGGTCGAGACGACGGTGCCGCCCTGGTACACGTCATAGCCCGCGATCGAGCCGCTGTCGTCGGTGGAAGCCTTCCAGGACAGCGAAATGCTGTCCGAAGTGCTGCCGGTGACCTTGAGCGAACCGGGCACGCTCGGCGGGGTTTTGTCGTCGCTGGGCGGGGTTTTCACGCCGACGACGTTGCTCGGCTGGGACGGGTTGCCCGCCGCGTCGTAGGCGATCACCGAGATGTCGTACGACGTGTTCGGCGTCAGCTGGTCGACGGTCGCCGAGGTGGTCTTGCCGTCCACGACCTTCAGCGTGTTGCCGCCGCGGTTGATCTCGTACCGCGTGACGCCGACGTTGTCCGTCGCCGCGTCCCAGCGGAAATCGGCCGCGGTGGGCCGGATGTTCGACGCCTGGAAGTTCTTCGGCGGCGTCGGCGGCTCAGTGTCCACCGGGGCGCTGAAGCTGTCGGTGATCTTGTCGGTGTTGGGCCCGCCGTTCGCGGACGCCGAAACGGTGCGCACGTGGTTGACGCCCGCGGTGAGCTGGACGGTCGCGGTGACGGTCTTCCACGTCGTCCAGGAACCCGTGCCGGGGAAGGAAACCGTGCCCTTGTCGCCGCCGTCGACCACGAGCTTCATCGGCCGGTCGTCGGCGGTTCCGTTGGCATAGCGGAAAGTCAGCGTGTGCGTGCCGGCCTGTGCCGCGTTGACCGAGTAGTCGGCGTAGCTGCCGACGACGTTTTCGAAATCCACGAATCCCTTGCCGGAATAGCCGGAGTGGTTCGTGGCGATCTTGGCCTGGGAGAGCGTCGCGTCCTCGGACTCGTAATCCCCGGTCGCCGCGGTGGCGGTCACGGGGGTCAGCAGTGCGCAGCCGAGCGCGGTCGCCGCGGTACCGGCGAACAGCGCGCTCAACGTCGAGCGTCGTGCCACGGGGGCCTCCTGCTTGAGGGGGATCGGGGCGGCGGCGGGGAACTGCACGGTCTTCGTTAGGAAAGTTTCCTATTTATCGGGACAGATCACACACCCTCGGCAGGTGCGGTGTCAATAGTGCGATCGCGGCATTACGCTCCGCAGCCGTGGCCGCGGAGCGCGAGCAGAAAGAACGCGTAGGTCAGAAGCCGGCGATGTCCGCCCGCGCGATGACCTTCGTGATCCTCGCCCGGACGAGGGATTCTTCGGGGACGGCGTTGCGCTTGCCGTAGGCCGGGCCGTTCTCCTCGCCCATGTACCGCGCGCCGAGCCGGGTGGCCCACTCCAGCATTTCGTCGTAGTCGTGGTGCAGTTCCGCCTCGGCGGTGAACTGGACGTACGAGAACGGCGGCCGCTGGTCGTCCACCGCGAGCGAGAGCCGCGCGTCGCGGCGCAGGGCCTTGCCCTTGAGCGTGTCCGTGCCGGTGGTGAAGATCAGCTCGTCGCCGTTCGGCCCCTCGTTCAGCAGGAACCACACCGGCGTGACGACCGGGGCCCCGTTGGCCCGCACGATCCCCAGCATCCCGGTCCGCGTGCCCTCGCTCGCGAACTTCCACCACTCCGCCCTGGTCATCTCCCGCATGCCCGCCACGCTAGCCGTCCGCGTGTGCGGGCTCCCGGCCGGGCCGACTAGCCTGACCTGCTGTGCGATACGACGAGATGGGCGCCGCTGGGCTCGCCGACGAGGGGCTGACCCGTCGGCTGAAGGCGCTCGCCTGCACCGCGCCGTTGCACGACCTCGACGCGCGCAAGGCGAAGCTCGACTGGGCCGACGCCACGGTGTACCAGATGGCCGAGATCGCGCTGCACACGATCGACCAGGTCACCATCGCGATGGACTTCGACACCGGCGCGGGTCACGACCAGGTGATCGACCGGCTGCTGCCGTTCATCTCGCTGCAGGCGCCCTCGCGGATGCCGGAAGAGCACGTGCGCGTGGCGAAGTGGGTGCTGGACAACCTGATCAACGTCGGCACCACCGATCGCGGCTTCCGGCGCGTGTACGGCTCGCTCGGCCCCGGCGGCTACCAGCGCCGCCAGTTCGACTTCAAGCTGCTGGTCGAGCTGGCCGCCCCCGACGGCGAGGTGTACCTGCGCGCCACCGACGAGGCGATCAACGTGCTGGTCGGCGCGCTGGACACGGACGTCGAGTCGGCGCAGATCGCGGCCGAGGTGAAGCTGGAGAACCTGATCAACCGCGGCCGCCTCGCCGACGCGAAGCTCGCCGCGGAGCAGGCGCGCTACCGCACCGTGCAGTACGGCGAGACGCTGCGCGCGAAGCTTGACGCGACCCGCCGCGACGTGCGCGCGGTCGACTGGGAGAGCGAGGTGCCGGAGCTGATCGAATCGGCGCTCGGGCACATCGAGTCCCGGTTCCGCGCGGAGAACGCGATCCTGAAGAACATCACCACCGCGCGCGACGAGTCCGAGGACGCCGACCACAAGCGCCGCGCCGCCGAACTGGTCGACATCGTCGCCGACTGCATCCGGCGGCACACCCGCCTTCAGTCGCGGCTGGCCGACGCGGGCGCGGTCTTCCGCGCCGAACAGGACCGCCAGCAGTTCTCCGGACCGCCGCAGCGGGCCACGATCGACCTGTTCGGCCAGCTCCTGATGCCGACGCTCGGGCTGCCGCTCGCCGACGCCACCGCGCCCGCCGAGCACTTCTTCCACGCCGTCGCCGGGATCACGACGCCGGTCGTGCCGTCGCTGTCCTCGCTGGTGTCCCTGCTGCTGCGGCCCGCCCCGGAACGCGACCAGCTGGTCGGCGAGGTGCCGGAGCCGGAGCTGGTGCCCGCCGAGGTGACCGACCGCTTCGGCGACGACGTGTGGCGGCTCGCCGACGAACTGCTCGACCTGCCCGACGTGCCGCGGCGGCTGTCCGGGCTGCTGGAGGACGCGCGCCGCTCCGGGCAGCCGAACCTGGCGTCCCTGGTCGCGCTGCGTGCCCTGCACGCTTACAGTCCCGAGGTCGGCGCGGCGCGCCGGCAGGGGGAACGCCAGGTGCTGCTCGCCGTCGACGACGGCACCCTGCTCGACGACCCGGAGTTCGGCGGGGCCGATCTGCTGCTGATCACCGCGGAGGTCGAACGAGCTGACGACGAGACCGAGGAGGTCGCCTGATGCCGGTGACGCACACGAGCGTCGACGCCGAGGCCGCCGCGCGCCTCGTCGCATTCGGGATGCGCCCGAAGCAGCTGCCCGCCCGCGACGTCGTGTACGGCGAGCTGGTGCGCCGCTACGGCGAGGACAACGCGTTCAAGGCGCTCACCCACGCGGTCGCGTCCGGGCTCGGGCTGATGGTGCTGGAGGTGACGCAGCAGGCCGGATGCGTGCTCGCGGCCACCGACGAGTCCGTCTTCGAGATCAAGATGGACAGCTACGCGCGGCAGGCCAAGATCCGCGAGCGGCGCGAGACGGAAAAGGTGCTGCACGGCCTGATCCACCTCGCGACGGCCGCGCTCGGCTACCCGCGGCCGGACGACCTGGCCAACGACACCTACATCGGCCGGGTGAGCGTCGAGCAGGTCGACGCGATGGTCCGCGAAGCAGCGCGCGTGCTCGACGAGCGCGCGCAGCTGGCCGAGGCGAACAACGACCCGCTCGCGGACGCGCCGGAGCTGGAGCAGGCGTGGCGCGCGTACGCTCGGCGTCCGGCCGCGGCGGCGACGAAGGACGGCCGGATGGCGGCGGACACCACGCGCGGCATGGTGTCGCGGGCGCTGCGATTCCTTGCCGATCAAGGCTTTCTGGTGCAGGTGAGCGACGAGCAGGGCGGCACTTACCGCACGACGCCGCGGTACCAGATCCAGGTGCGGGAGCTGGCCGCGGACGCCGCGTTCGACGACCTGCTCGCGCTCGACGTCGTCGCGGTCGCCGGGGCCGGGGGAACGCTGCGCGCGACGGCCTCGGACACGCTGCAGTAAGAGGGGACGGGAATGTACGAGCTTTCGCGGGTCCGCCTGCATTCGGTGGGCCCGGCGGGCGCCCGGTACCAGGACGTGGTGCTGGACTTCAGCGGCGTCGGGGCCACGATCACCGCGCCGAAGCAGGACGCGCTGTTCTCCGCGGGCATCCACGCCGGCGGGCCGGTGCGCCGCCCGTCGCCGGCGAGCGTGCTGTTCCTGGAGAACGGCGGCGGCAAGTCCGTGCTGATCAAGCTGATCTTCTCGGTGATGCTGCCCGGGCGGCGCCAGGTCGTCGGCACCACGAGCACGAAGGTGCTGGAGAAGTTCGTGACGGCCAAGGACGTCGCGCACGTGGTGCTGGAGTGGCTGCACGTCGAGACCGGCCAGCGGGTGATCACCGGCAAGGTGTCGGAGTGGCGCGGGCACGTGACGTCGGCGGACTCGGAAAACCTCGTCGACTCCTGGTACTGCTTCCGCCCGACCGCCGACGTCGCGCTCGATTCGCTGCCGCTGACCGAGGACGGCCGTCTGCTGACGATGTCCGGGTTCCACGACCGGATCGCGGGCGCGGCGATGGCCGAACCGGAGCTGGAGCTGTTCTGGACGCGCCGGCACCACGAGTGGACCGGGCGGCTCGACCAGCTCGGTCTCGACACCGAACTGTTCCGCTACCAGCGCGCGATGAACGCCGGCGAGGGCGAGGCGGCCGACGCGTTCCAGTTCTCCACCGACGAGGCATTCGTGGAGTTCCTGCTGCGCGCGGTGCTGTCCGAGGACGAGCCGAAGGACCTCGCCGAGGTCGTGTCGACGTACGCGAACAACCTCGCGCAGCGCGGCGATCTGATGGCGGAGAAGGAATTCGTCGAGGGTGCGCTGGAACTGCTCGGTCCGCTGGCCGAGGAGGAAGGCGTGGCCGCGGCTTCGCGCCGGATCGCCGAATCGGCGCGCGAGGATCTCGGCGAGCTGGCCGGGCGGATCCACGCGCGCAACGAGCTGGAGAACGCGCGGCTGTCGGGGCTGGAAGAACACGTCGAGGAAGTGCGGAGTGCGGAAAAGCTCGCCGAGGGCGACCATCGGCGGCTGACCGCGGGCGTCACCGAGCTGCGGCGGCTGGTCGCGGTGCTGCGGCTGGAAGAAGCGCAGATCGAACGTGAGCGCGTCGACGGCGAGCTGGCCGAGGCGAAGACGCAGGCGGAAGCGTGGCGCGAAACCGCGACCGTGCTGAACCGGTTGAACGCTGCGCGCAAGGCGAAAGACCTGCGTGAGCTGGTCGGAAACCGTGAGGAGAAGGCGAAGCCCGCGTTGGCCGCCCGGGATGCGGCGGCGGTCGCGTTGGGGCGCGGTTTGCTTTCGCTGGCTCGTGACGCGCAGCGGCAGGCGGACAAAGCCGAGGCGCACGCGGACGCGTTGCGCGCCGAAGCGGAGAAGGCGCAGGTCGAGCGGGACGAGGCGGCGAACCTGGCTGCTGGGCGCCGGGCTGAGGCGCGTGGACTGTCGTCGCGGATTGCTGAGCTGCGCGAGGAAATTTCCGAATCTGTCCGAAGTGGACTGTTGCCGTCCGGGGCGGATGTCGCCGAAGCCGCGCGGTCCGCGCGGGCGGAAGCCGAGGCCGCGGCGGCGGAATCCGTTCGCCGGGAACAGGAACTCGACCGAGTGGGCGAGGACCTGCAAGCGGCGCAGCGTTCGGTGAACGAAGCGCATCAGCTCGCCGGGTCCACTCAGGACCGTCTCGTGCGGGCGGCCGAAGACCTCGAACGCGCGCACCGGCGGACCGACGCGCTGGCCGCGGAACCGCGGTTGATGGAGCTGCTCGGCGCGGACGACGTCAAGCTGGAGAGCGATCTTCCGGTGCTGCTGCAGCGCTTGCGCGACGCGAGCGCGGCGGTGGAGAAGGAACAGACCGCGCTGCGGATGGAAGAGTCGGCCGACGAACGGGCGCTGGCCGCGCTCGGTTCGGGCGGGCTGTTGCCGCCGCCGGAGGACGTCCAGGCTGCGCTGGATGCGTTGGAGCAGGCGGGAATCACCGCGTGGTCGGGCTGGCGTTATCTGTCCAAACTGGACTCGGTGCGGCGCGACGAAGTGCTGGAGCGGATGCCGCAGCTCGTCGCCGGCGTGCTGCTGAACGACGCGGCGCAGGTGAAGCGGGCGCGGGAAGTGTTGGCGGCTTCGCGGCTGCTCCCGAGCGCGGTGATCGCGGTCGGGACCACGGACGCGTTCCAAAAGGACGGTCCGGCCGCCGCGGGTGTCGAGTTCCTCGTGCCGCCGAACCCGGCGATGTACGACGAGGAAGCCGCGGACACCGAGCGGGAAGCCGTGGCGCAGCGGCACGCCGAACGGCAGCGTCGGCTGGAGCAGCTGTCGGAGTCGCTGGCGGCTGATGGCGCGTTGACGTGGAAGCTGACCACCTGGCGCGAGGACTATCCGGCCGGGGCGATCGGGACGCTTGCTGAGCAGGCTGAAAGCGCTCGCGTCGCCCGGGAGACCGCGCAGACCGCGCTCACGCAAGCCGAGGCGGAATTCGCCCGGTTGAGCGAAAAAATCACCGCCTTGCGGGAGCGGGTCCCGGCGTTGCGGACCGCGGCAGCGGAAGCCGAGGAGAAGGCACGTCGGCTCGGCGAACTGTCCACTCGGGCCGCGCGCGTCGCGGAGTGGACCGAAGAAGTCGAGCGGGCAACGGAAATCGCGGAACGCGCGGAGTCGTCGGCGGCTGAGGCATCGGCGCGAGCGGCGCGGTTGCGCGAGCAGGCGGCGGAGGAGCAGCGGACCGCTGACGGACACCGTCGCACGGTCACGACGGCACGGTCCGAGCTGGCCGAGGTGCCGGGCGCGGCCGAGCTGCCGGAGGACGTCGAAGCGCCTTCGGAACCGGTGGACGCGTTGCGGCGCACCTTCGTGTCGGCTTCCGAGTCTTACGCGAAGGTCGAGGTCGGCAGCGATCTCCGGGCAGAGTTGGAGCAGGCGGAATCCGCTGAGGCAGCGGCCTCGTCGGCGTTGGAAGCGCTGGACGAAGAGGTCCGGGTGCGCGCGGCTGCGTTGCTGGAGACGCCGGACGGTTCGGACGCTTCCACTCGGGCGGCGGCGTTGGCGCGGGCTCGGCGGGTCGTCGACGCGCTGGAGGAGGAACGCACCGAGGCGATCGGCCAGGTGTCGACGCGCCGGGCGGAGCTGGACGTGCTGCCGTTGCAGACCGGCGTCGCGTCTCCGGCCGAGCGGCCGCGCGACATCGAGCACGGGCTCGAGCTGATCGACGCGGCGTCGCTGGAAGTGTCTGCGGCGGCCCGGAAATGGGAAGAGCTGCAGGAACGCCGGGCGGCGGCGGAAGCGACGCTGGACGCGGGCAAGGCTTCGGCGTCCGGCTTCGGATTGCTGTCGGAATCGTTGGCGCACTTGCGTTCCGAGGAACCCGCGGACGCCTACGACGGCGACGTCGAGTCCGCGCGGACCCGGTACAATCAGCTCAACACCGTCCTGAACGACGCGCAGTCGGCGGCTGATTCCGGCGACCGGCGGGTGCGCGCGGCGGCGGACCAGCTGGCGCAATACGCGACCGAGAAGCGGTTCGAAAAGCTCAGCACGCCGGTGCGGCAGCAGGTGATTTCCGTGAAGCGGGACCAGCTTCCCGCGCACGCGGCGGAATGGAGCGACGCGCTGCGGCCCCGGCTGCGGACCCTCACCGACGACCTCGCGCAGATCGACCGGCACCGCGGCGGCATCATCACGCGGCTGCAGGGGATGGTCGAAGGCGCGTTGCGCACCCTGCGGTCGGCGCAGCGGGTGTCGCGGCTGCCGGACGGACTCGGCGACTGGTCCGGCCAGGAGTTCCTGCGGATCCGGTTCACCGAGCTGGAAGACCATGTGCTGGCGGAAAAACTGGGCGAGGTCGTCGACGAGGCGGCCGCGGGCAAGACCGCCGACGGCCGCGACGTGAAGCGCGACGGGCTGTCGCTGGTGCTGCGCGGGGTGCACGTCGCCGCGCCCAAGGGGTACCGGGTCGACATGCTCAAGCCGGACTCCGTGCTGCGCACCGAACGCCAGCGGGTGTCGGAGATCCGCGACGTGTTCTCCGGCGGCCAGCAGCTGACCGCGGCGATCATTCTGTACTGCACGCTGGCCGCGTTGCGCGCCAACAACCGGGGCAAGGCGCGGAACCGGCATTCGGGCGTGCTGTTCCTGGACAACCCGATCGGCCGTGCGTCCGCCGGATACCTGCTGGAACTGCAGCGGGCCGTCGCGGAGGCGCTGGGCGTGCAGCTTATCTACACGACGGGCCTGTTCGACGCGGGCGCGCTGGCGGAATTCCCGCTGATCGTGCGGCTGCGCAACGACGCGGACCTGCGGGCCGGGCGCAAGTACCTGTCGGTGGACGCGACGATCCGGAATTCCCTCGACGACCTCGGGGATCCAGACGGGGTCGCCCGGCTTTCGGCGACGCGGATGTTCAGCCGGGGGCCTTCCGCTCCCGCAGTGGACTCGTCTGCCGAAGAAGAACAACCGGCCTGACGGCTGGCGCGCGGTCTGCCCGGGCGGCACACCGCGCGCCGAGACCCGTCAGCTGATGGGTACGTACGCCAGCCCGTGACCGCCTGCCGCCCCGGCCGCTTCAGTGTCCAATGTGGTCACCAGGGTGCGGGTCTCGAGATCGATGACCTCCACCTCGGTCGATGCCGCCCCTGACACGAACGCGATCCGGCCGTCCGGGTCGGCGAGAATCGCGAGCGGAAACTCCGTCCGCAGCTCCATGGACCCGAGCAGTTCGTGGCTGGTCGCCGAAAACGCCAGCAACCGCTCGCCCAGCTCGGCGGCCAGCACCTCGCCGGACGCCGGGCAATGGATCGGCAGCACCGGATGTTCCGTCGGCAACAGGGTTTCTAGAGTCCCGGTGACCGCGTCGAACACCCGGATCCCGGGTGCCGCGCGAACCGGCTCGGTCCCGTTTTCCAGATACGGAGCCGCGACGTACAGCCGCTTGCCGTCCCGGGAGACTTCCAGCCCTTCACTGCCGGGCAGAGAGATTTTCTCGACCTCGCCACTGTCCAGGTCCACAAAGGACACGAACGGTGCTTCCTTGTTGGTCACGAACCCGCGCCGCCCGTCCGGACTCATGGCGACCCAATGCGGCCCCGGCGCGCCGGTCGCGAGATGCCGGACCTGCTGCCGCGTCGCGGTATCGACGACCACCAGACCGCCCTCGCTTTCCGGGCCGGCCTCGACCGTCACATACAGCAGCCCGCGCGTCGGATCGATCGTCAGACCGTGCGGCGCGTGATCCGGCGAGAGATCGACGACCTCCAGGACCTCGCGCGAATCCGGATCGATCGCGGTCAGCTCGGTCGCTCGTTCGCCATGGCTGTGGTACGCCCCGTGGCGGTACGCGCTCGCGGTCCAGACGAGGCGGTGGACGGGGTCGAAGCACAGGTCGTGCGGCTGCGCAGGCACCTCGACGGTGCCGAGGTGCTTCCCGGACCCGACGTCGAAGAAGGCGACCGCCGGCCCCTTCGCTCCCGCGACCGCGAGTATCGCTTCTCGCATTGGCTCTCTCCTTGTGTTCGGCTACGAGATCCACTCTGGGCGGCCGCGGATTGCGCGTCGATGCAAGAATCGGCACGGAATTCTTCCGCTGAACGCAAACCTTCCGGGACGGCCATGGACCTGAACCTCTTGCGCGTGCTGGACGTCCTGCTCCAGGAAGGCAGCGTCACGCGCGCCGCGGCCAGGCTGGGCAGCTCGCCCGCCGCGGTGAGCCGAACGCTCGCCAAACTGCGCCGCGCCGCCGGCGACCCTTTGCTGGTCCGCGCAGGTCAAGGCCTAGTCCCGACCCCGCGCGCGCTGGAACTGAAAGACGAAGTCGCCGCCCTGGTGCACCGCGCCGACCGCATCCTCGGCCCCGGCCCTGGTTTCGTCCCCGCTGACCTCCGCCGCACGTTCACCGTCCAGGCGACCGACCTGGTCGTGAGCGGCCTCGCTGGCTCTTTGACCGCCCGCCTCCGCGCCGAAGCCCCGCACGTCGAGGTCATCTTCGTCCCGGAGTCCACAGAGGACAGCGGAGCCTTGCGCGACGGCCGGGTAGACCTGGAAATCGGCGCCGCCGGTCACCACGACCCGGAAACCCGCACGGAGCCGTTGGTGCACTCGACGGTCCTGGGCATTGCGCGCCAAGGGAATCCGCTCTTCTCTGCCCCCATCGATCCGGTTTCCTTCGCCGCCGCCGACCACATCGGCATCTCCCGCCGAGGCAAGCAGCAAGGCCCGATCGACGCCGCCCTCGCCCGGCTGGGCCTGCACCGCCGAGTCGCCGCGGTCGTCCCCGGCCACCCGAGCGCCCTGATTTTGGCGAGCGAAAGCGACCTGGTGACCATCGGCATCGCAGGCTGGCTGGACCCGTTGCTGGCCGCTCTGGGCCTGCTGACGTTCGCCATCCCGCTCGACCTGCCGCCCGTCGAACTGGGCCTGGCCTGGCATCCCCGGACGGCAGCCGATCCCGCCCAGGCCTGGTTCCGGAACCACGTGCGCGCCGCACTGCTCGCATCCTCCTGACCAGCGCGGATGCGTTTTTTGTCGGACCTAGCTGGTAGGAATCAAGTCGTGAAGATGACCCTCGCCCAACGCCGGGCCCGCCTCGGCATACGCCACCACCTCGCGGCACGGGCGACGACCGTCGAGGAAGCAGTCGACGGCGTCGTCGCGCTGCACGCCACCGATCCCGCTTCGGTGTACCTGTCCGCCTGGTCGCGCGTGCGTGACGTCTCGATCGCCGACGTCGAGGACGCGCTGTACTCCCGGCGCACCCTGCTGCGCATCCTGGGCATGCGGCGCACCGTTTTCGTCACCGACGTCGCCACTGCCGGTGCGGTGCAAGCCGCGTGCTCATACGACGTCGCCGCCCGGCAACGCCGCTTGCTCGAGAAGCAGCTGGGCACCCTGGGCCATCCGGAGAACGTCGCGCGTCCCGGCGAATGGCTGGACGAGGTCATGGCGAGCGTCGAAAAAGCCTTGCACGCCAGGGGATCGGCGACCGCTCAGCAACTCGCGGACGACGAACCGCGCCTGCGGCAGCAACTGCTGATGGCGAAGGGAAAACCGTACGAGTCGATCGGCAACGTCACCAGCCGAGTGCTGTTCCAGCTGGCTGCGGAAGGCCACATCGTGCGCGGACGCCCGCGGGGGAGTTGGCAGAGTACGCAGTACCACTGGTCCCCGTTGACCGATTGGCTGGCAAGCGCTGAGGGGTCGGCTGGTTCTGGCGCTGGCCGTGGAGCCAAAACCGGTGCTGGCTCTGGCCCCGGCGCTGGGTCCGGCAGCCCCGCCCTCGTTCCCGCCGACTCGCCGGGCCCCTCGAGCTCTGCTGCTGGCAATCCGCACCACGCCGTTCCCGGCGTCGCGGGCTCGGGTTCTGGAACCAGCGGGCCAGGCCGCTCCGAACTCGGCGCCGCCGGACAACCAAACGGCTCGGACTTGGGCACCATCGGCGGGTCCCCCGACTGGCCAGGCCTCTCCGAAGACGGAGCCCGAGCCACCCTGGCCCGTCGATGGCTGCACGCCTTCGGCCCCGCCCCGGTCGCCGACCTCCGGTGGTGGACCGGGTGGACGGCAGGTCAGACGAAAAAGGCCCTGACCGCCGTCGCCCCCGCCGAGGTCGACCTGGACGGCGAACCAGCGATCGCCCTGCCCGACGACCTGGCCCCCGTCGCCGCTCCCGACCCGTGGATCGCCCTGCTCCCGGCCCTCGACCCGACCGCGATGGGCTGGCAGTCCCGAGACTGGTACGTCGGCCCGCACCGCCCCGCCCTGTTCGACCGCAGCGGCAACATCGGCCCGACGGTCTGGAGCGACGGCCGCATCGTCGGAGCCTGGTGCCACCGCCCGTCGGGAGAAGTCGCGGTCCGCCTGCTGGAGGACATCGGAACCGAGAAGACCGCCGCGGTGGACGCCGAGGCGGCCCGGCTGAGCGACTGGCTGGGGGAGGCGCGAGTGGTGCCGAAGTTCCGCACCCCGGTGGAGAAGGAGCTGGCTGAGCAGGGAGGCAAGGAACTGGCCGGGTAGCGGGGTCGCATTCCGCCGCCGAGAACCGTGGCCGGGCCGAGAATGCGCCGGGCCCCGCTGCCGAGCCCCGCTGCCGGGCCCCGATGGAGGCCGAGGCCGCCTGCCCAAGCCCGCGCCTGCCCAGGCCAGTCACCCGGGTCCGCGGTCGCCCGGGCCTGTCAGCTGGCTAGTCCGGTCGTCCAGGTCCGCAGTCGCCCGGGCCCGCACCTGCCTAGGCCAGTCGCCCAGGCCCGCGGCCGCCCGGGCGCGCCAACTGGCTAGTCCGGTCGCCCAGGCCCGCGGCCGCCTGGGTCTGCCAGCTGCCTAGCCCAGTCGTCCAGGTCCGCAGTCGCCCAGGCTCGCCAACTGCCCGGGCTTGCCCGGCACTTCGATCTGCCTTCCCATCAATCAGCCCGGCCGACCAGCCCGCGCCGCCCCACCGAAATCCGGCCAGCCAGACCCTGCCGGAACAGCCCCTCATTTATTCACCTTGAACGATTTCAGGATCTCGTCCTTGTCCGCCGCGGTCAGGTTCCGGTACCCGTCGATGGTCAAGGTCGGATCCATGAGGTAGTAGCAGATCACGGCGGTCACCGGTTTCCCGCCGGAATCCTTGGCGGGCAGCGCCACGAAGACCATGCCGTTGTCGAAATCGGGGTCGGTGTTGACACCGCCGTCGCAGTCGGCGACTCCGTGGTGCGCGGGACGGACGGAATACTTGTACCCCTGGACCCCGTCGATGTTCACCTCGCCCCATTGGCCGTGCTCGCCGTTGTTGACGTCTTGGAATTTGAAGCCGGTGGTCATCTCGTAGAACGACGGGATGATCTGCTGGAACAGCTTCAGCGCCGCGTCCTTGCCGGCACTGGCGCTGGCCGGGTACGCGGCGGTGAAGATGGACGCCTTGGTGACCTGGGCCTGCGAGGGTTTCCCGTCCTTGGTGCCGTGGCAGTCGCCGATGCCGTACTGCAGCATCTTCCATTCGCCGCCGCCCATGGTCAGCCGGGCGGAGAAGGGGGTCCACTCGTCGCTGACCTCGTACTGAAGGCCGGCCGCGTCGTCCGCGACCGGCTGGACTCCGGTGATGTGCGTCCAGTTGACCACGACGACGAGCGCGAGAAAAGCCGCGCCGAGAGCGAATACGAGGCCGGACGGGATGAACACCAACAGCTTCTTCTTGCGGCTCCACTTCTTCCGCGGCTTCTTACCGGTCTCATCGCCCTCCGGACCGGCGTGCGGCGAAGAAACGCCGACGGGATTCCACTGCCCCGCTCCTGGCCCGGGAGGTCCCTGGGGGAATTGCGGCCGCGTCGGCTGTTGTCCCGGATACCCGCCCTGCCCCTGACCGGGATACCCGGGATACCCGGGATACCCGGAATACCCGGAATGCTCCGGATAACCCGGACGGCCGGCTTGCCCTTGAGGGTTCTGATACGGCGGATACCCGCTTGGCTGCATTGCGCGATTCCTCCCCTGGCCGCCTTCCGGCGCATCGCGGAAGTGCGTGTTGATCAAGGAAGTTTATGAGGTCCGGGAGCCGGCTGTACCGCGTTCGGCGATAGTCGGCGCCGCCCGGGCCGGAGGCAACCGGGGGCGGTCCGCGCCGGGCATCACGGACCGGCGGCCACGGGGAGTCCGGCAGCTGTCCGGAAGGCCGCGGTCCGTCGGGGACCGTCCCGGCCACCCGCCCGACAGCGTGAACCGGGGCACCAAGACCGATCAAGCCACTGGTCCGCTCCCTCCCCCTGGCACCGCGGGAGCGTCCGCCCCGTTTCCGGTCCTCACCCGGCTGAGCTGGGTTCTTAATCGATTCTTGACGTCTCCCGGCAGTGGTGGAAGTCTCGTCAGGGCAGTCCGGGGCAACGGGGCCCGCACGCTAGGGTTGCACCGATTCCGGAAGTCGCAGAAGTCGTCCGGGGCGGGCGCCCCGGGGAACTTCCGCAGTGACCAACTTCAGCGGTCGGCGGCCGGCGCGCCGCCGCCGTGATCAACACCAGAGGAGTGGCAGCAGTGACCGTTCGCGTAGGTGTCAACGGCTTCGGCCGGATCGGCCGCAACTTCTTCCGTGCCGTGAAGGCGAGCGGTCACGACATCGAGGTCGTCGCGTTCAACGACCTCGGCGACGTCGCCACCATGGCCCACCTGCTCAAGTACGACTCGATCCTCGGCCGCTTCCCGGGCGAGGTCAGCGTCTCCGACGAGGGCATCGTCGTCGACGGCAAGACCATCAAGGCCCTCGCCGAGCGCGACCCGGCCAACCTGCCCTGGGGCGACCTGGGCGTGGACGTCGTCGTCGAGTCGACCGGCTTCTTCACCAACGCCGACGCCGCCAAGGCGCACATCGCCGGCGGCGCGAAGAAGGTCATCATCTCCGCGCCCGCCAAGGGCGAGGACCTGACCGTCGTCCTCGGCGTCAACGACGACAAGTACGACGGCTCGCAGACGATCATCTCGAACGCGTCCTGCACCACCAACTGCCTCGGCCCGCTGGCCAAGGTCCTCAACGACGCCTTCGGCATCGAGCAGGGCCTGATGACCACGATCCACGCCTACACGCAGGACCAGAACCTGCAGGACGGCCCGCACAAGGACCTGCGCCGCGCCCGCGCCGCCGCCCTGAACGTCGTCCCGGCCTCCACCGGCGCGGCCAAGGCGATCGGCCTCGTGCTGCCGGAGCTGCTCGGCAAGCTGGACGGCTACGCGCTGCGCGTCCCGGTCCCGACCGGCTCGGCCACCGACCTCACCGTGACCCTCAAGAAGTCCGCCACGGTCGAGGAGATCAACGCCGCCTACAAGGCCGCCGCCGAAGGCCCGCTGGCCGGCATCCTGAAGTACTCGGTCGACCCGATCGTGTCCTCGGACATCGTCACCGACCCGGCGTCCTGCATCTACGACTCGCCGCTCACCAAGGTGATCGGCGACCAGGTCAAGGTCGTCGGCTGGTACGACAACGAGTGGGGCTACTCCAACCGCCTCGCCGACCTGATCAAGCTCGTCGGCTCGAAGCTCTGAACCTGATGAGCGTCAAGAACCTCGACGACCTGCTGGGCGAGGGCGTTCAGGGCCGCTACGTGCTGGTGCGCAGCGACCTGAACGTCCCGCTCGACGGGTCGGCCATCACCGACGACGGCCGGGTCCGCGCCGCGCTGCCGACGATCAAGAAGCTCGCCGACGCGGGCGCGAAGGTCGTCGTCACCGCGCACCTGGGCCGCCCCAAGGGCGAGCCGGACCCGAAGTTCACGCTCGCCCCGGTGGCGAAGCGGCTCAGCGAGCTGCTCGGCGCCGAGGTCCCGCTCGCCGGCGACCTCGTCGGCGAGTCGGCGAAGTCGCTGACCGCCGGTCTGGCCGACGGCAGCGTCGTCCTGCTGGAGAACGTGCGTTTCGACGCGCGCGAGACCAGCAAGGACGCCGTCGACCGGTCCGAGCTGGCGGCCGAGCTGGCCGCGCTGACCCCGGGCGGAGCGTTCGTCTCCGACGGCTTCGGCGTCGTGCACCGCAAGCAGGCCTCGGTCTACGAGATCGCCGCGGTGCTCCCGGCGTACGCGGGCGGCCTCGTGCTGGCCGAGCTCGACGTGCTGAAGAAGCTCACCGACGACGTCAAGCGGCCGTACGTGGTCGCGCTCGGCGGCTCGAAGGTGTCCGACAAGCTCGGCGTCATCGCGAACCTGCTCACCAAGGTCGACCGGCTGCTCATCGGCGGCGGCATGGCGTACACGTTCCTCAAGGCCAAGGGCTGCGAGGTCGGCACGTCGCTGCTCCAGGAGGACCAGCTCGACCAGGTCAAGGGCTTCCTCGCCGAGGCCGAGAAGCGCGGCGTCGAACTGGTGCTGCCGGTCGACGTGCTCGCGGCCGACGGGTTCGCCGCCGACGCGGCGCACGAGGCCGTCGACGTCACCGCCATCCCGGCCGACCGCATGGGCCTCGACATCGGCCCGCGCAGCGCCGAGCTGTTCGCGCGGAAGCTCGCCGACGCGGCGACCGTCTTCTGGAACGGCCCGATGGGCGTCTTCGAATTCGAGGCGTTCGCCGGCGGCACCCGCGCGGTGGCCGAGGCGCTCGTCAAGAGCGACGCGTTCACCGTGGTCGGCGGCGGCGATTCGGCCGCCGCGGTCCGTCAGCTGGGCCTGCCCGAGGACGGCTTCTCGCACATCTCCACCGGCGGCGGCGCCTCGCTGGAGTACCTGGAAGGCAAGGAGCTGCCCGGCGTGGCGGCGCTGGAGGGGAAGAACTAAGTGGCACGCAAGCCCCTGGTGGCAGGCAACTGGAAGATGAACCTCAACCACCTCGAGGCCATCGCCCTGGTGCAGAAGATCGCCTTCGCGCTGCCGGAGAAGTACTACGCGAAGGTGGACGTGGCCGTGCTGCCGCCGTTCACCGACATCCGCAGCGTGCAGACGCTCGTCGACGCCGACAAGCTCTCCCTCACCTACGGCGCGCAGGACCTGTCGCCGCAGGACTCGGGCGCGTTCACCGGCGACATCTCCGGCCCGATGCTGGCGAAGCTGGGCTGCAGCTTCGTCACCGTCGGGCACTCGGAGCGGCGCGCGATCCACGGTGAGACCGACGAGCTGGTCAACAAGAAGGTCAAGGCCGCGCTCAAGCACGGCATCACGCCGATCCTGTGCGTGGGCGAGGAGCTCGAGATCCGCGAGGCGGGCGAGCACCTCGAGCACACCCGCAACCAGCTGATCGAGGGCCTCAAGGGGCTCAAGGCCGAGCAGGTGCAGGCCGCGGTGATCGCGTACGAGCCGGTGTGGGCCATCGGCACCGGCAAGGTCGCGACCGCCGCCGACGCCGAAGAGGTCTGCAAATCCCTGCGCGGGACGCTCTCGGAGAAGTACGGCGACGAGGTCGCCACCGCGGTCCGCGTGCTCTACGGCGGCTCGGTGAAGTCCGGGAACGTCTCCGAGCTGGTGGCCGCGGACAACATCGACGGGGCGCTGGTCGGCGGCGCGAGCCTCGACGGCGAGGAGTTCACCAAGCTCTGCGCGCTCGCCGCCGGTGGCCCGCTGCCCTGATCGTGGGCACTACCGGGTAGCCTGTGTGTTCGGTCCGTCACTAGAGCAGTGGACGAGTCCAGGGGTACGGTGAAGATCCGCACGCTGTGCGGGTTCGGCCGTACCCCTGCATGCTCCGACAAGCACAGAGGATGACATGAAGCTGTTCCTGCAAATCCTGTTGATCGCCTCCAGCGTCCTGCTGGTGGTGGCCGTGCTGCTGCACCGCGGCCGGGGCGGCGGCCTGTCGTCCCTGTTCGGCGGCGGGATGCAGTCGAGCCTCGCGGGGTCCAGCGTCGCCGAGAAGAACCTCGACCGGATCACGCTGCTGCTCGGGGCCATCTGGCTGATCAGCATCGTGGGTCTCGGCCTCCTGCTCAAGGTATGACCGGGTCCCCGGAAGGGGACTTGCGATCGGCGTGCCTATTGGGGGGCGCGCCGCCGATTCCAACGGGTGAGGATTCATGGTTGGCGGTAACGCGATTCGCGGCACCCGCGTGGGTGCCGGTCCTTCGGGCGAATCGGAGCGGGGTGAATCGGCGCCACGGCGCCGGGTGTCGTATTGGTGCGCGAACGGGCACGAGGCTCGCCCGTCGTTCGCGATGGACGCGGAAATCCCCGACGAATGGGACTGCCCGCGCTGCGGGCTCCCGGGCGGTCAGGACGAGCAGAATCCGCCCGCCGCGCCTCGTACCGAGCCGTACAAGACACATCTGGCTTACGTGAAGGAACGCCGCAGCGACGCCGACGGCGAGGCCATCCTCGCCGAAGCGCTCGAGCGCCTCCGCCAACGCCGCGAATTGATCTGAGGCACGGTTTCTCCGGGACCACCGGCTTCCCGTCCGCGAGGGCGAGGGCCGGTGGTTTTTTAGTTCCCGGGGTGGACTGGACCTCGGCAGGTCCAGACCACCCCCGGGCGTTCCCGTGCAGTGGGGATGCCTCGGCGGTCTGGACCGGCGAGGAGGCGGGTCTGGACCGCGGCCGGGTCGGCAGTTCGGGCGGCGGGATTGGCTGTCGTCCGGGCGGTCCAGGCGGGGAGAGGGCGGGCCTGGATCTGTGGCGCGGTTCGGAGCGCGGGACCTAGCCTGCGTGGTCCGGACCTTCAGGACCTTTGCGGGCCCGGAGACCCTCGATTTGCGCCGGGGGAGTGGCTGTCGCCCAGGCGTCTCAGTCCGGCGGAGACGCTCCCGCTCGGACCACCGGGACTGGATGCCGCCCAAGTGGTCCAGACCGCGCAGAAGCAGGTCTAGACCTCCGGAAAGGCCCGATTCCCGCTCTGGCGCCAGCAAGGCCCGGCGCGGCCAAGGCTCTTGACCGGTCCAGACCAATCCTCGCCAGGTTCAGCGGTCCAGCGGATACCGCGCCCGCACCCGGAACCCGCCGTCCTCCGTCCCGGAGGTTTCGAAGCTTCCGCCCAGCAGGCGGGCGCGTTCGGCGAGTCCGGTGAGTCCGTGGCCGCCCGACGGGAAGGCCTCGCCCGCACGGCAGGCGCGGGCGTTCTCCACCTCGATGTCCAGTGCGCCGCTCGCCGCGTGGATGCGGATGGTGGCCGTCGCGCCGGGGGCGTGCTTGTGGACGTTCGTCAGGCATTCCTGCACCGTCCGGTACGCCGCCGCCGAGACCTGGCTCGGCAGGGTGTCCGGGAGTTGCTCGACGGTCAGCTGCACCGGGACGTCGCACTCGCGGATCAGGTGGTCCAGTTCGCCGATGCCGGGCCGCGGGCCGTCGTCCCCGGAGCCGGAGCGCAGCACGCTCACCAGCGAGCGCAGTTCCTCGAGCGTCCGCGTCGACAGCTGGCGGATGACCTGCGCCGTCTCCAGCGCCGGGCCGTCCTTCGCCTGCGCCTGCAGCGCGCCGGCCTGCATGGCGATCAGCGTGATCTGGTGCGAAACCACGTCGTGCATCTCGCGGGCCAGCCGGGCGCGTTCCTCGGCGCGCACCGCGTCGGCGTGGAAGCGGCGTTCGCGGTCGCGGCTCTTGGCCAGCTCGCGCAGTTTCGCCGAGATCTCCGCGCGCGCCCCGATCAGCAGGCCGATCGCGATCGGCATCCCGGCCACCAGCACGCCGTAGATCCCGTCGAGGACGTGTTCGCGCCAGCTCAGCTCCGCGAACTCCGACAGCGGCCACCGCACGAACCGGCAGGTGAACACCAGTCCCGCGCCGACCCAGGTCTGCCAGTGCAGCTGGCGCCGCGTCGCGAGCATGCCGAGGTTGAGCATCGACGCGAGCTGCGCCCATCCGGCGAAGAACCCCGGTGCCGCGGCGAGCACCGCGAGGAACGGGAACCGCCGCCGCACCACGACCGCGAGGCACGCGGCGGCCGACAGGTAGAGCGAATAGGGCTGTGCTTTCGGCGGCACGACGAGCCAGACGTCGAGCACCGCCAGCAGCACGACCACCGCTTCGACGGCGATCGTCGCGACGAGGGGCTTCCGGAACACGGCGAACGCCCCGGTCAGGCTGACTCGCCTGTCCCGCCGGGCGGCTCCCGCGGCGGAGCTGCTCATCGAGATGCCAGGAATCGAGAGTCCCTCAGTGCTCATCGCGGCGACCCCATTCGTCTTGTGGACTTAGTGATGAGATGCTCCGGCCACCCGATCGGGACGCGCGGCGGTGAACAAATGTGCGGATGCTAACGGGAACGTGTGTGTTGCCAGTAAGTTTCACCCAGAGTGGTTCTTGTGGTGTTGTAATCTCCACAACTGCTCCAACAGGATGAACATAGCGCGGTCGACATCACCTTGTGTCGATCACATCACCTTATGTTCACCATACGGCGGTTCCCACATACTGGTGAGCCGCTTTTTGGCGCAGTGTCAGTTACTCCGTTTGCCGCCCAGGTCGACGCCGGGTCCGCGCCACGCGTACAGGGGAGAGATCACCCGTGCGGGTGGGTGGGAAGTGTCGCTGCGCAGTCGAGGGCCGCCGCGTCGTGGCGAGCACGGACGCGGCGGCCGGGTAAGCGAACGGGCTGAGGCTTACGCGGGCGTCTCCGCAGTCGCGACGAGAACCGCGCGGCCGAGCACGTGGCCGAACATGGTGAACCCGAGGACGGCGGGCGTCGCGTCGGCCTGGACGCCGATCGACGCGACATCCAGGGCGTGCACGACGACGAAGTAGCGGTGCTCGCCGTGGCCGGCGGGCGGGGCCGCGCCGATGAATCGGGCGGCGCCCGCGTCGCCGCGCAGTTGGAAAGCGCCCTCGGGGAGTCCGGAGCCGGTGTCGTCGCCCGCGCCTTCCGGCAGGTCGGTGACGGTGGCGGGGATGTCGGCGACGGCCCAGTGCCAGAAGCCGGAGCCGGTCGGCGCGTCGGCGTCGTACATCGTGACGGCGTAGCTCTTCGTGCCTTCCGGGGTGCCGGACCAGGACAGCTGCGGCGACGTGTCCTTGCCGCCGGGCACGCCGAAGATCCCGGAGAACTGCTCGGCGGACCAGGCCGCGCCGTCGGCGACGGTCGTGCTGGTGACGGTGAAGCTCGGCACCTCGGGGAGGCGCGCGAACGGGGAGTTGGCGGACATGGGTTCCTCTCAAGTGAAGCGGTGCGTCATCGACTATAACACTAATAATCGATGATTTGAGGGATCGTCTATCCTGAGGGCATGAAGCAGATGCTGTCCGAGCAGATCTACGACCAGGTCCGCGACGCGATCATGCGCGGCGAGGTCGAGCCGGGGCAGGCGCTGAAACCGCAGGAACTGGCGGCTCGGTACGAGGTCAGCCTGGCCGTGGTGCGGGAAGCGCTGGTGCGGCTGGTCGGGGAGGGCTTGGCGGAACGGCTGACGAACCGCGGGTTCGCGGTGCCCTCGCTGGCGGATCGGCGGTGGCAGGAGATCGTCGAGGCGCGCCAGACGGTCGAGCCCGCGATGCTGCGGTTGTCGGTCGCGCGCGGAGACCTGGAGTGGGAGACGCGGGTGCGCGCGGCGGGGCACCGGCTCGCCCGGACGCCGATGTATGTGCCGGACGAAGGCAGCTACTACTCCGCTGCTTGGGCGGAGGCGCACCGCTTGTTCCACCGCACGCTGCTCGACGGCTGCGGGAACGCGGTGCTGCTGGAGAATTTCGACCGGATGTGGATGGCGAGCGAACTGGCCCGGCGCTGGACGGTGCACCCCGCGTACCGGCTGCCAGTGGAGGACGTGCTCGCCCAGCACGAGGCCTTGGAACGGGCCGCGCTGAGCCGGGACCCGGAGGCGGCGGCGGGACTGTTGACGGACCACCTCGGGGCGACGGCGGCGCTGCTGACGGGGGCGGAGTCGGCGGGGGAGTAGCGGATTCCTTGCGGCGCGAGGGAGATGGGTCCGGCGGGAGTTGCTGGCAAGCGACGGTGAGTGGCAGATCCGTTGCGGCGCAATGCAGTCGGGCCCGGCTGGGTGTGCGGTTAGTTGCTGGCGAACCATTCGGCGGCGATGCTGCGCGGCGGGAGAGTAGCGGATTCGGTGCGCGCGGCGGAGAAGAACTCAGCGGCAATGCGCGAGGAGTCGCTGGCGAGCCATTCAGCAACCGCCTTGCCCCGCAACGAAAACGGCTCCCCGCGCCACACGCGCGAGGAGCCCTTCCCGGCAAACCGTCTTACTCGGCTGGCGGCTGATACACCTTCGTCAACTTCCCGGCCGCCTTGCGGTCGAGGAGCCACAGCGTCCGCCGGTAACCCCGGGCGCCCGAGACGGGGATCTGCGTTTCCGGCGCACCGGCCAGTGCCTGCGCGACCGCGTCCGCCTTGGCGGTTCCTGCCGTCATCAGCCACACCTCGCGGGCGCGGCGGATGGCGGGCAGCGTCAGCGATACGCGCGTCGGCGGGGGCTTCGGGCAGTCGCGGACCGGCACTACCGAGCGCTGTGTTTCGCGCACCTCGGCGGTTTCCGGGAACAGCGACGCCGTGTGGCCCTCGCCGCCGAGGCCCAGCAGCATGATGTCGAACTCCGGCACGTCCGCGCCGGGGCCCGCCGCGTCGGAGAGGACCTTTGCGTAGGCCTCGGCGGCGGCGTCGACGTCGTCGCCGAATTCGCCGTCCGACGGGGCCATCGCGTGCACCCGCTCCGGAGCCAGCGGCACGTGGTCGAGCAGGGCTTCGCGGGCGCCCTTTTCGTTGCGCTCGTCCGAATCCGCCGGGACGAACCGTTCGTCGCCCCAGTAGATGTCCAGCCGCGACCAGTCGATCGCGTCCCGCGCGCTCGACTCCCGCAGTTCGCGCAGCACGGCGATGCCGGTGCCGCCGCCGGTGAGCACCACCGACGCGGCGCCGCGGGCCGCCTGCACGTCGACGATCCGGGTCACCAAGCGGGCCGCGGCGGCCGCGGCGAGCAGGTCCGGGTTTTCGTAGACGACGACCTCGGTCCGGCTCATGAGCTGCTCTTTTCCGCCGTCTTGCGGGCCGTCTTCGGCTTCGCGGCGGCAGCGGGCTTAGCGGCGGCCGCAGGCTTGGCGGCAGCGGGCTTCGATCCGTTGGAAGCGGCGATCTTGTGCAGCCCGTGCAGCGCCGCCTCGTAGATCTCGTCCGGGTCGAGCCGCCGGAGTTCCTCGACGAGGCACTCCGGGTTGCTGCGCCGCTGCAACGCGATCCGCCGCGTCGGCTGGCCCGGCTGGGTCAGCGTGCCGACCCGCCCGTCCGGCCGCGTCAGCTCCACCGCGCCCGACTTCCGCTCCAGCTTCACCGAGATGATGCCCTGCGCGCTCGAACTCTTGACCCGGTGCACCGGGGCCTTGAGGTACTCGGCGAGCCAGCCCGCGAGCAGTTCGGTGGACGGCGAATCGGCCTCGCCGGTCACCGTCGCGCTCGTGATCTTCTCGTACGGCGGCAGGTCCAGCGCCGACACCAGCTGCGCCCGCCAGCGGGTCAGCCGGGTCCACGCCAGGTCGGTGTCACCCTCCACATAGGACTTCGCGCGCGTGGTGAGAGACCTTATCGGGCTCTTTTCCGCGGCCGAGTCGGTGATCCGCCGCTGCGCCAGCTGACCGAGCGGGTCCTCCGCGGGAGCCTTCGGGCCGGCACCGGGCCACCAGGTGACGATCGGCGCGTCCGGCAGCAGCAGCGGCACCACGGCGCTCTGCCCCTGCGCGGCCAGCGGACCGTACAGCCGCAGCACGATGACCTCGCTCGCGCCGGCGTCGCCGCCCACGCGGATCTGGCCGTCTATCCGCGGCGCGGCCGTGCGCGCGCCCTTCGCCACGACGATCACCCGCGACGGGTGCTCGCGGCTGGCGTCGTTCGCGGCCTCGATGGCGTCCTCGAGCTTGGCGTCGTCGTCCGCGACGATCACCAGCGTCAGCACCCGGCCGAGCGCGACCTGGCCGCCCTGCTCGCGGATCTCCACCAGTTTCTTGTTCAGCGCCGACGTCGTGGTCGACGGCAGGTCGATGATCACGGACGCCTCCAGTGCCTGCCGGTACGTTCCAGCATCTCGTCAGCCGACTTCGGACCCCAGCTGCCCGGCGGGTATTGCTCCGGCGCGGTGCCGAGCTTCGCCCAGTGCGACAGCACCGGGTCGAGGATCTCCCACGACAGCTCGACTTCCTCGTTCACCGGGAACAGCGACGGCTCGCCCAGCAGCACGTCCAGGATCAGCCGCTCGTAGGCCTCCGGCGACGATTCGGTGAACGCGTGGCCGTAGCCGAAGTCCATCGTGACGTCGCGGACCTCCATCGTGGTCCCCGGCACCTTCGACCCGAACCGCAGCGTGATGCCCTCGTCCGGCTGCACGCGGATGACCAGCGCGTTCTGCCCCAGCTCCTCGGTGGAGGTGGAGTCGAACGGCAGGTGCGGCGCGCGCTTGAACACGACCGCGATCTCGGTGACGCGGCGGCCGAGCCGCTTGCCGGTGCGCAGGTAGAACGGCACGCCCGCCCAGCGGCGGTTCTGCACCTCCAGCGTCACCGCGGCGTACGTCTCGGTCTTCGAGTCCTTCGCGAACCCGGCTTCCTGCAGCAGCCCCGGCACCTTCGTGCCGCCCTGCCAGCCGCCCGCGTACTGCCCGCGCGCGGTGGTCTGGTCGAGCGGCAGCATCGGCTTGGTCGCCGCCAGCACCTTGGCCTTCTCCGACCGCAGCGCCTTCGGCTCGAACGACAGCGGCTCGTCCATCGCGGTGAAGGCGAGCAACTGCAGCAGGTGGTTCTGGATGACGTCGCGCGCGGCGCCGATCCCGTCGTAGTACCCCGCGCGGCCGCCGAGGCCGATGTCCTCGGCCATGGTGATCTGCACGTGGTCGATGAAGTTCGCGTTCCAGATCGGCTCGAACAGCTGGTTCGCGAAGCGCAGCGCCAGGATGTTCTGCACCGTCTCCTTGCCGAGGTAGTGGTCGATGCGGAACACCGACTCCTCGGGGAAGACGTCGTTCACGATCGCGTTGAGCTCCTTGGCGCTCTTGAGATCGTGCCCGAACGGCTTCTCGATGACGACGCGCCGCCAGGTGTTCTCGTCGGCCTGCGCGAGGCCCGAACGCGCCAGCTGCTTGGTCACCACGGGGAACGCGCCCGGCGGGATCGACAGGTAGAACGCGGTGTTGCCGCCGGTGCCGCGTTCCTCGTCCAGTTCGCGCACGGTCTTCGCGAGCCGGTCGAAGGCGTCGTCGTCGTCGAAAGTGCCCTGGACGAACCGGATTCCTTCGGCGAGCCGGTTCCACACCGACTCCTTGAACGGCGTCCGCGCGTGCTCGCGCACCGAATCGTGCACCAGCTCGCCGAAGTCCTGGTGTTCCCAGTCCCGGCGGGCGAAGCCGACCAGCGAGAACCCGGCGGGCAGCAGCCCGCGGTGCGCGAGGTCGTAGATGGCGGGCATGAGCTTCTTGCGCGCCAGGTCGCCGGTGACGCCGAAGATCACCAGGCTCGACGGCCCGGCGATCCGCGGCAGCCGCTTGTCGCGGGGGTCCCGCAGCGGGTTGCGCCAGGTGGTCACTGAGCGGCCTCCTGCACTGCCCGCACGAGCTCGGCGAGCCCGGCGGCGCGGTCGGTCAGGTGCAGCCGCAGCACCGGGCGCCCGTCCTCGGCGAGCACCTGCCCGTCGCCGAGCGCCTGCGCGTGCTGGAGCTGCCCCAGCGTGTACGGGCGGTCCGGCACCGACAGGTCGTCCTCGACGGCTCCGGTGATCTGCAGGAAGCTGCCGTTCTGGTGGCCGCCCTTGTGGTACTGCCCGGTGGAGTGCAGGAACCGCGGGCCCCAGCCGAACGTGGTCTGCACGCCGGTCCGCTTAGCGATTTCGCCGCGCAGCAGCGAAGTCGACGCGTCGTCCAGCCGGTCGAGGTAGGCCTGCACGGCGATATACCCGCCGTCGGCCACCGAACCGAAGAACGCACGCAGGACGTCGGCGAGCTTGCCGTCCGTCGAAACCCCTTCGCTGCCAAAGACTTCGACCGCACCGTCCACAGTGGCCGGTTCCTCGCCGCCCTTCAGCTTCTCCGGGTCGTCCAGCAGCGCACGCGCCGCCTTCTTGGCCGCCTCGACGTCCGGCTGGTCGAACGGGTTGATCCCGATCAGCCGTCCGACGAGCGCGGTCGCGAACTCCCACAAGAGGAACTGCGCGCCGAGCGGGCCGGTCACCGAGATCTGCGCCGCGCCTTCCGGGGCGCCGATCGCGACCGCGGTCGCGTCCTTGCCGTGGTCGGCGAACCCGGGTGCGTCCGGGCCCTCGACGGCCACCGGCAGCAGGCCGGTGCCGAGCTTGCCGGTGGACTCGGCGATCAGCTGCTCCGCCCAGTCCGGGAAACCCTTGATGCCCGAACCGGTGTCGGCCAGCACGACCTTCTCCGCACCGGCCTCGTGCGCCGCGCCCCACGCCGCCGCCAGCTGCACGGCCGGGTTCTCGGGCGCGTCCTCGGCGAGCGTTTCCGCGACCGACGCCGCCTGGTCGAGCAGCCGCGCGACGTCCGCGCCCGCGAGACCGGCCGGCACGAGGCCGAACGCGGTCAGCGCGGAGTAGCGGCCGCCGACGTGCGGGTCGGCCAGGAAGGTCTTGCGGTAGCCCTCTTTCTCCGCCAGTTCGGAGAACGGGGAGCCGGGATCGGTGACGACGACGATGCGCCGCGCCGCGTCGATCCCGGCGTCCGCGAACGCCTTGGCGAAGATCCGGCGGTGGCTGTCGGTCTCGACAGTGCCGCCGGACTTCGACGACACCACGATCACGGTGCGCTCGAGGTCGCCCGCGAGCGCGTCGGCCACCTGGCCGGGGTCGGTCGTGTCGAGAACCGTGAGCGGGACGCCGGCGGTGGCGGTGATGACCTCCGGCGCGAGCGACGAACCGCCCATGCCGGCGAGCACCACGCGGTCCACGCCCTCGCTGCGCAGTTCCGCGCGCAGCGCTTCGATTTCCCCGATCAACGGACGCGACGACTTGTGCAACGTCGTCCAGGACAATCGGATCGACGCTTCGGACTCGGCGTCCGGACCCCACAGGGTGGAGTCCTTGGCGGCGAGCTTGGCAGCGGCGCCGTCGGCGGCCAGCCGCTGCGCCAGCGGCGCTGCCTTTTCTGCCAGTTCGGCGTCGACGATCACGACGCCGGTTTCGTCCCCGCTCATGGTCTCTGGTTCAGCCCCTCGCTTTGTTCAGCTGTCCGGTCACCGTGTCCAGCAGTTCCTGCCAGGACTTCTCGAACTTCTCGACGCCTTCGGTCTCCAGCGTCACGAACACGTCCGGCACGTCGATGCCGGCCGCCGACAGCTTGTCGAAGATCGCCTGCGCCTGCTCGCCCTTTCCGGAAACCGTGTCCCCGGTGATCTCGGCGTGGTCGGCGACCGAGTCCATGGTCTTCTCGGGCATCGTGTTCACGACGTCCTTGACCACGAGCTGGTCGACGTACCGGGTGTCGGAGTAGGCCGGGTCCTTCACGCCGGTGGAGGCCCACAGCGGACGCTGCGCGTTCGCGCCCGCCTCGGCGAGCGCCTTCCACTGGTCCGTGGCGAACAGCTTCTCGAAGGCCGCGTACGCGAGCCGCGCGTTGGCGATGGCCGCCTCGCCCAGCAGCGCCTTGGCCTCGTCAGTGCCGATCGCGTTCAGCCGCTTGTCGACCTCGCTGTCCACCCGGGACACGAAGAACGACGCGACCGAGTGGATGCCCTTGAGGTCGTGGCCGTTGGCCTTCGCCTGCTCGAGACCGGCGAAGAAAGCCTTGATGACGGCCTCGTAGCGCTCGACGGAGAAGATCAGCGTGACGTTGACGCTGATGCCCTCGGCGAGCACCGCGGTGATCGCGGGCAGGCCCTCTTCGGTCGCCGGGATCTTGATCATCACGTTCGGCCGGTCGACGGTCTTCCACAGGTCCTTGGCCTCGGCCACCGTCTTGTCGGTGTCCTTCGCCAGGCGCGGGTCCACCTCGATGGACACGCGGCCGTCGACGCCGTTCGTGGCGTTGTACACGTCGCGGAACAGGTCCGCGGCGTTGCGCACGTCGGTGGTGGTCAGTTCCCGGACGGTGCCGTCGAGGTCCGCACCGCGCGCGGCGAGGTCGTTGACCTGCTCGTCGTAGGCGGCGCCCTTCGACAGCGCGTTCGCGAAGATCGTCGGGTTGGTGGTCACGCCGACGACGTGCTTGTCGCGGATGAGCCCGGCGAGGTTGCCCGAGTTCAGGCGCTCCCGCGAGAGGTCGTCCAGCCAGATCGAGACGCCTGCTTCGGACAGCTGTGCGAGCCGATCAGTGCTCATGGTTGCTCTCCCTTCAGTTCTTGGTGTTGGCGATCGAGCGGCGGGCGGCGTCGACCACGGCTTCGGCGGTGAAGCCGAACTCGCGGAAGAGCGTCGCGGCGTCGGCCGAGGCGCCGTAGTGCTCGATCGACACGTTCTCGCCGGCGTCGCCGGTGAAGCGCTGCCACGGCATCGCGATCCCGGCCTCGACCGAAACGCGGGCCTTGACCGTCGGCGGCAGGACGGCGTCCTTGTAGTCCTGGTCCTGCGCGTCGAACCACTCGACGCACGGCATCGAGACCACGCTGGCGGGGATGCCGTCGGCCTCGAGGGTCTTGCGCGCCTCGACGGCCAGCTGGACCTCGGAACCGGTCGCGATCAGCACGACCTCCGGGGCGCCGTTGGACGCCTCGGCCAGCACGTAGCCGCCCTTCCTGACGCCCTCGGCGTTCGTGCCCTCCAGCACCGGCACGTTCTGCCGGGTCAGCGCGAAGCCGGACGGGTGGTGCACGTCCTCCAGCACGGCCTTCCACACGTACGCGGTCTCGTTGGCGTCCGCCGGGCGGACGACGTTGAGGCCCGGGATGGCGCGCAGCGCGGCGATCTGCTCGATCGGCTGGTGCGTCGGGCCGTCCTCGCCGAGACCGATCGAGTCGTGCGTCCACACGTAGATGACCGGGGCCTTCATCAGCGCGGCGAGCCGGACCGGCGGGCGCATGTAGTCGGAGAAGGTGAGGAAGGTCGCGCCGTACGGGCGGGTGCCGCCGTGGAGCGCGATGCCGTTGAGGATCGAGCCCATCGCGTGCTCGCGGATGCCGAAGTGCAGCGTGCGGCCGTACGGGTTGGTCTTCCACATGTCGGTGCCGGCCGCGGCCGGGCCGAACGAGTCGGCGCCCTTCATGGTGGTGTTGTTGCTCTCCGCGAGGTCCGCGGAACCGCCCCACAGCTCGGGCAGCGGCTCGGCCAGCGCGTTGAGCACCTCGCCGGAGGCCTTGCGGGTGGCGATGCCCTTGGCGTCGGGCTCCCACGACGGCAGGTTGTCCGCGAAGCCCTCGGGCAGCGTGCGGGTCGACAGCCGGTCGGCCAGCTTCTTGCGCTCCGGGTTCGCCGCGGCCCACGCCTCGAAGCGCTCCTGCCACTCGGCGCGCTGCTTCTCGCCGCGCTCGATCGCCTGGCGGGTGTGCGCGAGCACGGCCTCGTCGACGTCGAAGTTCTTCTCCGGGTCGAAGCCCAGCGCCTTCTTGACGCCCGCGACCTCTTCCGCGCCCAGCGCCGCGCCGTGCGCCTTGCCGGTGTTCATCTTCGTCGGGGCCGGGTAGCCGATGATCGTGCGCAGCTGGATGAAGGACGGGCGCTGGGTCTCGGCCTGCGCCGCCTTGATGGCCGCCTCGATCGCGACGACGTCCTCGCCGCCCTCGACGGTCTGCACGTGCCAGCCGTAGGCCTCGTACCGCTTCGCGACGTCCTCGGACAGCGCGATGTTGGTGTCGTCCTCGATGGAGATCTTGTTGTCGTCGTAGAAGACGATCAGGTTGCCCAGCTCCTGGCGGCCCGCGATGGACGAGGCCTCGGAGGTGACGCCCTCTTCGATGTCGCCGTCGGAGGCGATCACGTAGATGTGGTGGTCGAAGATGCTCTCGCCGGCGGGGGCGTCCGGGTCCAGCAGCCCGCGCTCGCGGCGCGCCGCCATCGCCATGCCGACGCCGTTCGCGAGGCCCTGGCCCAGCGGGCCGGTGGTGGTCTCGACGCCCTTGGTGTGCCGGTACTCCGGGTGGCCCGGGGTCTTGGAGCCCCAGCGGCGCAGCTGCTCGAGGTCTTCCAGCTCCAGGCCGAACCCGGCCAGGTACAGCTGGATGTAGAGGGTCAGGCTGGAGTGCCCGGCGGAAAGCACGAACCGGTCGCGGGCGGGCCACTCCGGGTCGGCGGGGTCGTGCCGCATCGTGCGCTGGAACAGCGTGTACGCCAGCGGCGCCAGGCTCATCGCAGTGCCCGGGTGCCCGCTGCCGCATTTTTCGACGGCGTCCGCGGCCAGCACGCGGGCGGTGTCCACGGCGCGGGTGTCGGTCTCGGTCCAGTCGGCCGGCACGTTGCGCCGGAGCAAGGGGTTGGTCTCGCTGCTAGAGGTTTCGGACACTGAACTCGAACTCCTGCGTCGGTGAAGTGGTGGCTGTATTCCGTGCGTGCCGCTCAAGTGCTGCGGTGTGCGCCCTCAGTTATCTCAATCGATCCCGAAGGGACGATATTCCTGCTGGCGGCGCTGTGCAGGCGGAGCGAGCGGCCCGTCGCTGTCACCCTAGTGCGTACGCGTGCGCGCGAGCGCGGGCGCGCACCCTGCGGGTGAGGTGATCCTGCCCGCCTGTCTGTCTCCGGCTACCCGCCGCGGGCCGTCCCGACTCATCGCGGCCCGCCGCGGCGGACGTGACGGAGGGAACACCGCCGGGCGTGTCCCGGACCCGCGGGCGTCGGGCCGGTCCGTCACGTCTAACATCGATCGCGGGCCAGGCACGGAAGTTCTCCATGAGCACCACCTCTTCTTCCGCGCCGCCCGGCCCAGGACTGACTCAGGGAGAGAAATGTCGTTGGTGAACGCTGCGCACGGACGCAGTGAAGACACCAGCGCCGTACCCCCGGACGGCGGACGGCCGAGCGGGGCCCGGCGAAGCTTCCGCCAGGTGGCCGGCGCGTACGCCGCGCTGGCGAAGCCGCGCGTGATCGAGCTTCTCCTCGTCACCACGATCCCCGCGATGTTCCTCGCCGGGCGCGAGGTGCCGAACCCGTGGCTGGTGGTCGCGACGCTGGTCGGCGGCACCATGGCCGCGGGCAGCGCGAACGCGCTCAACTGCGTGATCGACAGCGACATCGACAAGGTCATGAACCGCACCAAGCGGCGGCCGCTGGTGAAGGACGCGGTGCCGCGGCGCAACGCGCTGATCTTCGGACTCGTCCTGGGCATCGCCTCGTTCGCCGTCCTGTACTTCACGGTGAACCTGCTGGCGGCGGTCCTCGCGATCGCGACCATCCTGTTCTACATCTTCGTCTACACCCTCGGCCTCAAGCGGCGGACGTCGCAGAACGTGGTCTGGGGCGGGGCCGCGGGCTGCATGCCGGTGCTGATCGGCTGGGTCGCGGTCACCGGCACCGTGCAGTGGCCGGCGTTCGTGATGTTCGGCGTGATCTTCTTCTGGACGCCGCCGCACACCTGGGCGCTGGGCATGAAGTACCGCGACGACTACGAGCGCGCGGGCGTGCCGATGCTCCCGGTCGTCGCGACCGCCGAGCACGTGGCCCGGCAGATCGTCATCTACTCGTGGGTGATGGTCGCCTGGACGCTGCTGCTGCTCCCGGTCACCAGCTGGCTGTACGCGACCTTCGCGATCCTCGCCGGCGGCTGGTTCCTCTTCTACGCGCACCGGCTGCAGGCCGCCGTGCACCGCGGCGAGGAGACCAAGCCGATGGCGCTGTTCCACCGGTCGAACACGTACCTGATGATCGTGTTCGTCGCGCTGGCGGTCGACTCGGCGATCGGCTTGCCGGTCCTCGGCCTGCCTTTCTGACCCGACCCGTTCGCACCCGATCCGCGCCGGGCAGGAATGGCCCGGGATCCTCGCCGGTTGCACTCTTCCGGCCCCGATCCCGACCTGAAAGCAGGACCTTTCCTTGCCCGAGGAACCGGCCTACGAAGCCGAGCTGCGCCGCGAGCAGGCTTATGTCGACGCGCTGTTCGCGAAGCTCGACGCCGAACGCACCCAGACCCAGCGTCGCCTCGACGAGACCCTGCGCCAGACCGGCGGGACGCCGCAGGCGCGGACCGAACGCGAAGCCGCCACGAACCTGCACAGCGACCGGCTCGCCCAGCTCGGGTCGGTCGAACAGGGACTGTGCTTCGGGCGGCTGGACTTCGGGCCCGGCAGCGCCTCCGAAGACACCGAGGAAACCGCCTACATCGGACGGCTCGGGCTGTTCGACGAGGACGACGACTACCGGCCGCTGCTGATCGACTGGCGCGCGCCGGTCGCGCGGCCCTTCTACCTCGCCACCGCCGCTTCGCCGGACGGCGTGCGCCGCCGTCGCCACCTGCGGTCGCTGAGCCGTCGCGTCACCGGGTTCGACGACGAGATCCTCGACCTGACCGCCGCCGACCAGGGCCAGGACCTCGGGCTCGCCGGCGAGGCCGCGTTGCTGGCCGCGCTGGAGCGCCGGCGGACCGGCGAGATGGCCGACATCGTCGCCACCATCCAGGCCGAGCAGGACCGGATCATCCGCGCGCCGCTCGGCGGGGTCATGGTGGTGCAGGGCGCGCCGGGCACCGGCAAGACCGCGGTCGCGCTGCATCGCGCGGCGTATCTGCTTTACACGCACCGCCAGCAGTTGACCACGCGCGGCGTGCTCGTCGTCGGCCCGAACTCGACCTTCCTGCGCTACATCGGCCAGGTGCTGCCGTCGCTCGGCGAGACCGGCGTGCTGCTGTCGACCATCGGGCAGCTGTGGCCGGGCCTGGACGCGGACGGCGCCGAGTCGCCGGAAGCGGCCGAGGTGAAGGGCCGGCTGGTGATGGCCGAGGTGCTCGCCAAGGCGGTCCGCGACCGGCAAGGTGTACCCGATCCGGTGATCGAGATCGAGCACGAACGCGAAATCCTCAAGCTCGACCGGAAGACCTGTGCGCAGGCGCGCACCCGGGCCCGCCGTTCGCGCCGGCCGCACAACCTCGCGCGGCGGCTGTTCGTCTCCGACGTGCTCGACGCGCTCACCCGGCAGGCCGCGCGTGCGCTGGGCGAGGATCTGCTGGACGCGCAGGACGTCCAGGACATCCGTGCCGAGCTCGCGTCGAGCCCCGCAGTGGCCGCCGCGCTGAACTCGCTGTGGCCGAAACTCACGCCCGCGGGCCTGCTGGACGACCTGTTCGCCGAGCGCGAACACCTCGACCGGGCGGCGGGCGAGCTGCTGTCCGAAGAGGACCGGAAGCACCTGGAGAGCGGTCGCGACGCGAAGTGGACGCCCGCTGACGTGCCGCTGCTCGACGAACTGGCCGAACTGCTCGGCAGCGACGACTCCGAGGAGGAAGCCGAGCAGAAGCGCCAGGAACGCGTCGAGCGCGCGTATGCCGAAGGCGTGCTGGACATTCTCGAGCAGGACGAGGAAATCCAGGACGAGGAGATCCTGCGGGTGTCCGACGTGCTGGACGCCGAGCTGTTCGCCGAACGCCAGCAGGCGCGCAGCGAGCTGACCGCGGCGCAGCGGGCGGCGCAGGACCGGACGTGGACGTTCGGGCACGTGATCGTGGACGAGGCGCAGGAACTGTCCGCGATGGATTGGCGCCTGCTGATGCGCCGCACGCCGAACCGGTCGATGACGCTGGTCGGCGACGTCGCGCAGACCGGGGCCGCCGGGGGAGCGCGGACCTGGGACGAGGTGCTGTCGCCCTACGTCGCGGACCGCTGGCGGCTCGAGCAGCTGACGGTGAATTACCGCACCCCGGCGGAGATCATGGCGGTCGCGGCGGGCGTGCTCGCCGAACTCGACGTGGACCTGGCCGCGCCCGCGTCGGTGCGGGAGACCGGGGTGCCGCCGTGGGGCGTGGAGGTCGCCTCGCTGGACGAGGAACTGCCGTCGCTGGTGGCCGCGGAACTGTCCGCTGTGGACGGTGGGACGGTCGCGGTCCTGGTGCCGGGTTCGCGCATGGACGAGGTGCGGAAGCTGCTTCCGGAGGACGACCGGCTGAGCGTGCTGACCGTCGATCGTTCCAAGGGACTGGAGTTCGACGGGGTCGTGCTGGTGTCGCCGGACGAGATCGTGGCTGGCTCGGCGCGCGGGCTGAACGACCTGTACGTGGCGCTGACCCGGGCGACGCAGCGGCTCGGCGTGGTGCGGACTGGTCCGGCGGTGCCTGCGCTCGGTGGGCTTGGTTAATCTTCCGGCATGCAGAACATCGGCAGGACAGCTGTCCTCGGCGCGGTCGTGGCGGTCGCCGCGTTCGGCCTCACGGCCTGCGGCGGCGACAGCAGCGCGGCTCCGGCGACCCCGAGCCGCGAGTGCACCGCGGACGACATCAAGACCACCGGGAACTTCGGCCAGGCGCCGACGATCACCATCCCGGACGACTGTGCCCCGCCGAAGAAGCTGCTCACCAAGGATCTGTCGGAGGGCACCGGGAAGGCCGCGGCCGCCGGGTCGAAGCTGTCCATGAACTACCTGGTCGTCACCTGGTCGAACAAGAAGAAGCTGGACAGCTCGTTCGACCGCGGCGAGCCGTTCGGCCTCGATCTCGGCGCCGGCCAGGTGATCGAGGGCTGGGACCAGGGCCTCGTCGGCGTGAAGCAGGGCGGGCGGCGGTTGATGATCATCCCGCCCGCCCTCGCCTACAAGGACGGCGGACGCGGCATCGCGCCCAACGAAACGCTGGTGTTCGTGACCGACGCCCTCTCGGTTTCCTGAGTCAGGGGATCAGCAGCAGCTTCCCGGTCGTCCGGCGTCCCTGCAGGTCCTCGTGGGCCTTGCGGGCGTCGGCGAGCGGGTAGCGGCCGCCGATGCGGACGTTCAGCGAACCGTCCTGCACGGCGGCGAACAGTTCGCCGGCGCGCCAGTCGAGTTCCTCGCGCGTGCGCAGGTAGTGGCCGAGCGTCGGGCGGGTCAGGAAGAGCGAGCCGCCGGAGTTGAGCCGTTGCGGGTCGACCGGCGGCACCGGGCCGCTGGCCGCGCCGAACAGCGCCAGGGTGCCGCGGATCTTCAGGCTCGCGAGGCTGCCGTCGAAGGTGCTCTTGCCGACGCCGTCGTAGACCGCGGCGACGCCTTCGCCGTCGGTCAGCTCGCGGGTCACGGCGGCGAAGTCCTCGCGGTCGTAGCGGATCACGTGGTCCGCGCCGGCGCCGCGGGCCAGCTCGGCCTTCTCGTCAGTGGACACGGTGCACAGCACTCGCGCGCCGCGCGCCTTCGCCAGCTGGACCAGCAACAGACCGACCCCGCCGGCCGCCGCGTGGACGAGGATGTCGTCGCCTGCCTGGACTTCGTAGGTCGACCGCACCAGGTAGTGCGCCGTCATGCCCTGCAGCATCGTGGCGGCGGCGAGCTCGTCAGACACGCCGTCCGGCACCTTCACCGTGGCGCTCGCCGGGACCACCGCGCGCTGGGCGTAGCTGCCGAGCACGCCCTGCCAGGTCACGCGGTCGCCGGGGGCGAATTCGGTGACGCCCTCGCCGGTCTCCATGACGGTCCCGGCGCCCTCGGAGCCGAGGACGAACGGCAGGTCGATCGGGTAGATGCCCTGGCGCTGGTAGGTGTCGATGTAGTTGACGCCCGCGGCGGCGAGGTCGACCAGCAGCTCGCCCGCGCCGGGCGGGCCGGGCTCGATCTCGGCCAGTTCCAGCACTTCCGGGCCGCCGGTCCGGGTCACCTGCACTGCGGTCGGCATCGTTCCTCCTCGAGATGGGCGCGTCTGGCGTCCACTATGGCCGAGAACACGGTCGGGCCGCGGGGGCGGGGGTCTCGGGTTAAGCTCCGGACGTGGCTGAGGAGACCGAAAACACGCCGACCGCGCCGACTGCCCGCCAGCTGGCGTCCGCCCGCGACTTCGTGGCGAAGCACGGGAAACCGTCGCGCGCCGTGGTCGAGAACATCGGCCTCGCCGGCGCGCGGGTCGTGCTCGTGGGCCCGGACGGGGCGATGGGCGACGTGCTGGTCGCCGGGGTCGAGACGGGGAACGCGCTGGTCGAGCAGGTCGACGACCTCGAGGCCGCGGAGTGGGACAGCGAAACCGTGAAGACGGTCAAAATCGGTGCAGCGCACCGGCGCAAGATGGCCGGGCCGCGAGCAGGCCGGTGACCCGCTCGGCGATTTTCGTCGGCTGCGCCGCCCTGCCCGAGGGCGACGGCGACGAGGCCGCGGTGCTGCCCGCGCTCGCGGACCTCGGATTCGCCGTGAGCTGGGCGGCCTGGGACGCGGCCGCGGACTTCGCCTCGGCGGACATCGTCGTGCTGCGCGCCGCCTGGGACTACCCGGAGCGGCGCGAGGAATTCCTCAGCTGGTGCGAGGACGTGCCCGGGCTGAGCAATCCGGCCGCGGTCGTGCGGTGGAACACGGACAAGTCGTATCTCGGCGAACTGCTCGACGCCGGGGTGCCGACGGTGCCGGTCGAGATCGTGCCGCCGGGGGAGAAGCCGCGCTGGCCGAAGAAGCCGTTCGTGGTGAAGCCTTCGGTGGGCGCGGGAGGCCGCGGCGCCGCCCGGTTCTCCGCCGCCGGTGCGGACGCGGAACAGCATCTGCGCACTTTGCACGACGAGGGCCGCACGGGTCTGGTGCAGCCGTATCAGTCCAGTGTGGACGCTCAGGGCGAGATCGCGGTGACGTACTTCGGCGGCGTTTATTCGCACGCCTTCACGAAATTCGCGCCGCTGGAGTCCTCAATGGACAGTTCCGGCATGTACCGGGAGGAGCGCCTCGCGGCCGCGGTCCCGGCCCCGGAGGTGCGCGCGGTGGCGGAGGACGCACTGGACGCCGCTTGCGGGCTGCTCGGGATCTTGCGGGCGGAACTGCTGTACGCACGGGTCGACCTGGTCCGCGGGGACGACGGGCGTCCGCTGGTGCTGGAGCTGGAATTGACCGAACCGTCGTTGGGTTTCCGACACGCGGACGCGGGCGCGCCGTTGCGGTTCGCGTCGGCGGTGCGGCAGCAGTTGGCTTAGCTCAGGCGGGCTACGCGGCGTTTCGCGGGCAGGCTCTGCGCTCGAGGTGAGCGGATGTGAGTCGCCCGCTTGAGCTGCGCGTTACGCAGACTCGATTCGCGTCGGCGATGCGGAATCAACTGGCCTAACTCAAGCCGTCCGCCGCTTAGCCGCCAACCGTTCCGCCCGGGGCCACCGGACATCCGTCGCCCAGCCGAGGCGTTCGAAGGTCCAGATCACCCGCGCCGAGACGTCCACCTGGCCGCGCAGGACGCCGTGCCGGGCGCAGGTCGGGTCGGCGTGGTGGGAGTTGTGCCAGGACTCTCCCATCGACAGCAGCGCCAGTGGCCAGAAGTTCGCGGCGCGGTCGCGGCTCGCGAACGGGCGGTCGCCGATCAGGTGGCACACCGAGTTCACCGACCAGGTCACGTGGTGCAGGAACGCGATCCGCACCAGCCCGGCCCAGAAGAACGCCGTCAGCGCGCCCTGCCAGGTGCCGCTGAAGGCCCAGCCGAGGGCGGCGGGCAGGGCGAGGCTGAGCGTGATCCACAGCCAGAAGAACCGGTTCACCAGGCGCAGGTCGCGGTCGCCGACGAGGTCGGGCGCGAAACGGTCGGCGTTGGTGACCTCGCGCTGGAACATCCAGCCCATGTGCGCGTGCCAGAACCCGCGCAGCAGCGCCGCCGGCGACGTGCCGAACAGCCACGGCGAATGCGGATCGCCCTCGCGGTCGGAGAACGCGTGGTGGCGGCGGTGGCTCGCGACCCAGAAAATCACCGAACCCTGCACCGCCATGCTGCCCGCGATGGCTAGCGCGATCCGCAGCGGCCGGCCCGCTTTGAACGCGCCGTGGGTGAAATAGCGGTGGTACCCGACGGTCACGCCGAGCGTGGCGAGCACGTAGAAAACGGTCGCGAGGATCAGGTCGGTCCAGCCGATGCCCCATCCCCACACCAGCGGCACGGCGGCGATCAACGCGGCGAACGGCACGAGCAGGAACGTCTTGAGCACGAGCATCTCGGCGGTCCCGCGCCGGCCGGAGAGCAGGGATTTGGCGGCACGGGCAGGGGCGGTCGGCATGGCGGCACCTCGGGCTTTTCGGAAAGCCGGACGGCGACGACGGTAAGCCGCCGACCTGTCCGCCGGGCCGACGCGCAGTTACGCCCGGATGACCGTCAGTTCGCGGTGGCGAGTTCCCGCTTCTCGGCGGGCTCCAGCGACGTGACCGGACCCCGGTCGCGAGTGCCGGTCCACAGCACCGCCGTCACCACGATCACGAGCGCCGAGCCCAGCACGTGGAAGGACACCATCGCCTCGGGCACGCCCAGCGCGTACTGCACCGTCCCCAGAACACCCTGCAGCAGCGCGACAATCCACACCCACGCGTACCGCTGCCACACGCTCTTCGGCGCGCCGACGCGCATCAGCGTGAGCCCGAAGACCCCCAGCACGACGAGGTACGCGATCAGCAGTCCGCTGTGGATCCGGGCCAGCTGCTCGATCGGGGCGTCGAGGCGATGCGTGTTCACGTCGCCGCCGTGCGGGCCCGCGCCGGTGACCGTGGTGCCGGCGATGAGCACCGCCCACATCAGCACCGTCAGCAGCACCAGCATCTGCCGTCCCAGCTTCGGGACCAGCGGGCGCGCCGGTTCGTCTCCTTCGCGGAAGGCCTTCAGGAGCAAGACCGCCAGCCACACGAGCGGCGTCGAAGCGAGGAAGTGGATCGCGACCGTCCACCATTCCAGTTTCGCCAGCACCGTCAGCCCGCCGATGACCGCCTGCAGCACGACGCCGCCGGGCATCGTCCAGGCGAGCTTCACCAGCCGCTTGCGCTCCGGGTGGTCGATCTGGATCCGCCACGCGGTGAGCACGGCGAGCGCGGCCACCACGATCACGACGCCGGTCAGCATCCGGTTCGAGAACTCGATCCACTGCGTGACCGCGTCGATGCCGGAGTGCCGCACCGGCACCAGGCTGCCCGCGACGCACTGCGGCCAGGTCGGGCATCCCAGCCCGGACCCGGTCACCCGCACCACGGACCCGGTGACGCCGATGCCTGCCTGCGCGACCACCGCGGCGATCCCGACCGCGCGCTGAACCGCGGCGGACGGATACGGCAGGCGGGCGATCAAACTGCGAAGGGACACGCCGAAAGAATACTCGCGCGCGTTTTCCCGCCTGCACGCGGCGGTATTGTTCCGCCCGGATTTGCCAGCGTGCGCAAGGAATCGGGTGCGGCGGCGGTCACATTCCGGCGCGGAATTCCGCGCGGAAATCGCGGTGTGGGATTCAGGTGAGTTTTGTGGTTCGCGTCGCCAGCACCCCGGCCACCGCCGCCCACACCACCAGCACCGCGGCCGGTCCGAGCGGGAACTGGCCGTCCACCAGCGCCGCGCGCATCCCTTCGGCCAGCGCGCCGGAAGGCAGCAGCGACACCACGAACCCGACCCCGGACGGCAGCGCCGACGGGGCCAGCAGAATCCCGCCCGCCAGCAGCAGCACGAACCACACGATGTTCGCCAGCGCCAGCACGGCTTCCGCGCGCAACGCGCCGCCCAGCAGCACGCCCAGCGCGCCGAAAGCCAGCGTCCCCAGCACCAGCAGGACCACCGCGGAACCGATCCCGGCGGCCGAAGGGGACCAGCCCAGGAAAGCCGCCACGATGCCGAGCACCACGGACTGCAGCGCCACCACGACCAGCGCCGCCACGACCCGTCCGGCCACCAGCAGCCAGCGCGGCAGGGCTGTCGCCGAAAGCCGCTTCAGCACGCCGTACCGGCGGTCGAAGCCGAGCGCGATCGCCTGTCCGGTGAACGCCGACGACATCACCGCCAGCGCGAGGATCCTCGGCGTCATCCAGTCCACTTTGGACGTCGAACCGAGCTGGCTTGCCGGGAGGATGTCCAGCAGGCTCAGGCCGATCAGCAGCGCGAGCGGAATGATCAGGGTGAGCAGCAGCTGCTCGCCGTGCCGCAGGGTCAGCGCGGCCTCGACGCGCGCGTGCGTGCGCAGCATCTTGCCGAGCGAACCGCGGCCGGGCGCGGGGGCGAAAGTGCCCGCGGGGAACGGAGAACTCATGCGCGCAGCTCCCGTCCGGTGAGTTCGAGGAACACTTCTTCGAGCGTCCGCCGTCCGACTTGCAGTTGTTCGGGCAGTACGCCCTGTTGCGCGCACCAGGCGGTGACGGCGGAAACCACCTGCGGGTCGACCGCGCCCTCCACCAGGTACGAACCGGGCGCGGTTTCGCTGACCCGGTAGCCCTCCGGCAGCGCGGCCGCGAGCAGGGTCGTGTCGAGTTTCGTGCGGGCGCGGAACCGCAGCTGCGCCGCCTCGCCCGCCTCCAGGGTCAGCGCATGCGGCGTGCCTTCGACGACCACCTTGCCGTGGTCCACGATCACCACCTGGTCGGCCAGCGTTTCCGCTTCCTCCATCAGGTGGGTGGTGAGCAGGACGCTCACGCCGTCCGCGCGCAGGGCCGCGAGCAGGTCCCAGACCAGCCGCCGCGCCTGCGGGTCCATGCCCGCGGTGGGCTCGTCCAGGAACACCAGCTCCGGACGGCCGACCAGCGCGCACGCCAGCGAAAGCCGTTGCTGCTGCCCGCCGGAGAGCCGTTTGAACGGGGTGCGCTTCGCGCCGGCCAGCCCGAGCACGTCGAGCAGCCACGCCGGATCGTGCGGGTTCGCCGCGCAGGAAGCCACTAGCCGCAGCATTTCCTCCGCGCGCACGCCTGGGTACGCGCCGCCGCCCTGGGGCATGATGCCGACGCGGGGGCGGAGCCGGGAGCTGTCCGCGACGGGGTCGAGGCCGAGCACGCGCACCCGGCCCGCGTCAGGTCTGCGGAAACCCTCGCAAATCTCGACAGTGGTCGTTTTTCCGGCGCCGTTCGGCCCGAGCAGGGCCAGCACGCAGCCACGCTCCATGCGCAGGTCGATGCCGTCGACCGCGGTGGTGGAGCCGTAGCTTTTCGCCAAGCCGGAGATCTCGACGGCGGGGTTGTCCACAACGAATCACGATACGACCTCGGCGGGCGCGCGCGGTGCTGGGGACGCCGGAGGTGTCCTGGACAACAGCAGCGGCGAAACCCGGTACACGATCGCGAGGCCGCCGAGGGTCACCAGAGCGGCCGCGCCGTAGGCCCACGGCAGGACGTAGGAGCGGCCGTCGAAGGTGCCGCCGGTGGGCGGCAGCAGGAACGGCAGCCCGGCGCTGATGACCGTGGCGACGACCCGGAACCGCGACGTCCCGGCCGCGGCGGCGAGCGGGATCACCGCCCACAGCAGGTACCAGGGCTGGAGGTTGATCTGCAGGATCATCGCCGCGCCCAGCGAAACGCCGAGCCCGATGATCGGCCGGTACCGCCATTTGAAGCTGGCCCACAGGAATTTGATCGTGACGGCCGCGGTGATCGCGTTGCCGAGCGTGCCGAGGATCGGCACCAGCGCGTCGGTGTGGTTGCCCAGCCCGAGCGTGATGCCGAGGACGCCGCTGAGGTTCGCGATCTCCGCGGTGGGGGAGATGAACGACCGCACCAGCCCCGGCGTGCTCGCAGTCGCGCCGATCCAGCCGAAGCCCAGCCCGGTGCCGACGCAGATCGCGGTGAGCACGACGCCGAACAGCAACGCCATCGGCGCGCCCGCCCACACCAGGTCCTTCAGCCGCCCGTGCCATCTGCGCGCGACCATCACCGAAAGGAACGGCAGCGCCAGCACCGCCGGGATCTTCACGGTGGCGCCGACGGTGATGATGACGACGCCGAGCGCGATGAAGAGCAATTCGCCCTTCGCCAGCGGCGGCGGACTGTCTCCCTTCACCCGCACCGGCAGCCGCCGGATGCCGATCTCCAGCCCGGCCACCATGAGCCCGATGGCCAGCGAATCGTTGTGCGCGCCCGCGACGAAATGGAAGATCAGCAACGGGTTCGCCGCGCCGAGCCACAGCGCGGTGGCCGGCTGCACGCCGAACCGCCGGGCCAGCCGCGGCACCGCCCACACGATCAGCAGCACGCCCACCATCGCGAGGCCGCGCTGCAGCAGCACGCCGACGACGATGTTGTTGCCGCCGACCGGGGCCAGCCACCCGCCGAGCCGCAGCAGCAGCGGGCCGTACGGGGCGGGCGTCTCGCGCCAGATGTTGGTGACGCCCGCGGTGAGCGGGTCCGCGACGCCGAGCGCCTGCGCCGGGCCGAGCTGGTACGGGTCCATGCCGCGGTGCACGATCTCGCTCTGCGCGAGATAGCTGTAGACGTCGCGGGAGAACAGCGGCGGGATCAGCAGCAGCGGCGCGACCCACATCGCGACGGTGCGGGCGAGCTGCCCGCTGGTGGCCAGCCGCGCGCTCGCCGGGCGGGCGAACCGGGCGAGCATGAGCCAGCTCAGCACCAGGATGCCCATCCCGGAGAACGCGATCGCGAGCGAGACCGTCGGGATCCGGATGAACAGCCGCAGCACCGGCAGGTCCTGCACCGGGTTGATCACCGGCGCGGCGCCGGCCCCGAGCGAGCCGAGCGCGAGGAACAGCGAGCCGACCGTGCCGAAGCGGCGGACCGCGTCGAGGCCGCGGGTCTCGGCGGCGTTCAGCGGATCGGTGCGGCGCGGGCCGACCGGCGACGGCACGGTCGCCGGGTGGTCAGCGCTGTCGGCGCCGCCGGATACGTCCGGTTCCGGTGCCCGCTGGTCCGGGTGTTCGCCGACTGCCACGCCCGAAAGCGTATCGAGTCCGGTACGGGCGGCGTGGCGAGTCCGGCCGGAAGGCTGTGGGCGGGTGCGGGGCGGCGGGTCGCGAGTGGGTTTGGCGGGCGGTGCGGAGGGGCGGATCGGTCTGGTTCGGGCGAAGGGGAGGATCGAGTCCGGTCGGCGTGCGGAGTCCGGCGGGAACGGTGTGGGCGGGTGCGGGGCGAGGCCCGTTCCGCGTGAGTCGGGTCACTGGGCGACACCCCGCCTTTGCCCGGCGGCCGGAAATAAGACACACTTGTGTTGTGAAAAAGAACGGGACCACCGGCGAGGGGCGCGGCGAGCAGCCGCGCACCGCGGCTGTCGGCGTTCCCGTGCAGGTCAGCGCCGCGAACGTGGCCGAGGGCCGCACCCGGCACGAGGTCGCCCGGCTGCTGCTGGAGCAGGGCCCGATGACCGCCGTGGTGGTCGCCGAGCAGCTCGGGATCAGCCCGACGGCGATCCGGCGGCACCTCGACGCGCTGCAGGCCGACGGCGAGGCCGAGACCCGCGACGCCCCCCGCAAGGGCCCGCGCGGACGCGGCCGCCCGGCCAAGCTGTTCCTGCTCACCGAAGCGGGCCGCGCCCGGTTCGGGCACGCCTACGACGACCTCGCGGTCTCGGCGATCCGCTTCCTCGCCGAGCACGCCGGCCCGGACGCGGTGCGCGCGTTCGCCGAGCGCCGGGTCGAGGGGCTCGTCGGGCCGCACCGGCAGGCGATCACCGGATCGGCTGATCCGGTCGAGCGCGCCGAGGCCCTCGCCACCGCGCTGAGCAGGGAGGGCTACGCTGCCTCGACCCGTCAGGTCGGGGCGGGCACCCCCGCCGCGAACGTCGGCGCGCAGCTGTGCCAGCACCACTGCCCGGTCGCGCACGTCGCCGCGGAATTCCCGCAGCTGTGCGAGGCCGAGACGGAAGCGTTCGCGAAGCTGCTGGGCACCCACGTCCAGCGGCTGGCGACCATCGCGCGCGGAGACAACGCGTGCACCACACACGTACCCGCCGGACCGGCGGGTATCCCGGCCCATCCCGAGCCGGACCGCACGACGCCCGGACCAGCGGCCCCGCCGCCCGAAGGGCACGCACCACGGATCCCGAATGGAGGGAAACCCGCATGACTGCCGCTGCCGAGCAGCGCACTCCCACCACCGAGCCGTTGAGCCAGGAAGAGACCATCGCGTCCCTTGGCAACTACGCCTTCGGCTGGGCGGACTCCGACGAGGCTGGCGCCAGCGCCCGCCGCGGCCTGAACGAGGATGTCGTCCGCGACATCTCCGCGAAGAAGTCCGAGCCCGAGTGGATGCGCGACGCCCGATTGAAGGCGCTCAAGCTGTTCGACCTCAAGCCGATGCCGAACTGGGGCGCCGACCTCTCGGGGATCGACTTCGACAACATCAAGTACTTCGTGCGGTCCACCGAGAAGCAGGCGGCCAGCTGGGAAGACCTGCCCGAGGACATCAAGAACACCTACGACAAGCTGGGCATCCCCGAGGCGGAGAAGCAGCGCCTCGTGGCCGGCGTCGCCGCGCAGTACGAGTCCGAGGTCGTCTACCACCAGATCCGCGAGGACCTGGAGGAGCAGGGCGTCCTGTTCCTGGACACCGACTCCGCGCTCCGCGAGCACCCGGAGATCTTCCAGGAGTACTTCGGCTCCGTGATCCCGGCGGGCGACAACAAGTTCTCCGCGCTGAACACGGCGGTGTGGTCCGGCGGCTCGTTCATCTACGTGCCGAAGGGCGTGCACGTCGAGATCCCGCTGCAGGCCTACTTCCGGATCAACACCGAGAACATGGGCCAGTTCGAGCGGACGCTGATCATCGTCGACGAGGACGCCTACGTCCACTACGTCGAGGGCTGCACCGCGCCGATCTACCAGTCGGACTCGCTGCACTCCGCGGTCGTCGAGATCATCGTGAAGAAGGGCGCCCGCTGCCGCTACACGACGATCCAGAACTGGTCGAACAACGTCTACAACCTGGTCACCAAGCGCGCCAAGTGCGAAGAGGGCGCGACCATGGAGTGGGTCGACGGCAACATCGGCTCCAAGGTGACCATGAAGTACCCGTCGGTCTTCCTCATGGGCGAGCACGCCAAGGGCGAGGTCCTCTCGGTCGCGTTCGCGGGCGAGGGCCAGCACCAGGACGCCGGGGCCAAGATGGAGCACCTCGCGCCGCACACGTCCTCGACCATCGTGTCGAAGTCGGTCGCGCGCGGCGGCGGCCGGACCTCCTACCGCGGCCTGGTCAAGGTCGCGAAGCGGGCGCACCACTCGCGCTCCAGCGTGGTCTGCGACGCCCTGCTGGTGGACACGATCTCGCGGTCGGACACGTACCCGTACGTGGACATCCGCAACGACGAGGTGTCCATGGGCCACGAGGCCACCGTGTCCAAGGTCAGCGAAGAGCAGCTGTTCTACCTGATGTCGCGCGGCCTCGACGAGGCCGAGGCGATGGCGATGATCGTGCGCGGGTTCGTCGAGCCCATCGCGCGCGAGCTGCCGATGGAATACGCGCTCGAGCTGAACCGCCTGATCGAGCTGCAGATGGAAGGGTCCGTCGGCTAAATGTCCGTGGCAGAGAACAACGTTTCCGAAGCCATCCGCGAGGGGGCCGTCATCCCGGCGGCCTCCCGCGCGGAGCGCTTCACCTCCTACGACGTCGAGGCCTTCGAGGTCCCCGGCGGGCGTGAGGAAAACTGGCGCTTCACGCCGATGAAGCGCCTGCGCGGCCTGCACGACGGTTCCGCCGTCGCCTCCGGCGAGATCACGCTGGAGACCGAGGCCGCGCCCGAGCTGAAGATCGAGACCGTCGGCCGCGACGACTCGCGGCTCGGCCAGGCGGGCGTGCCGAGCGACCGCATCGCCGCGCAGGCGTACTCCTCCTTCGCCAAGGCCACCGTCGTGACGGTGCCGAAGGAGACGAAGGCGTCGACGCCGTCGGTGCTGCGCATCCACGGCCCTGGCGAGGGCCAGGTCGCCTACGGGCACCTGCAGGTCCGCGCCGAGGCGTTCGCCGAAGCCGTGATCGTGCTCGACCACGTCGGGTCCGGCACCTACGCCGACAACGTCGAGTTCGTCATCGGCGACGGAGCCAAGGTCACCGTGGTCAGCGTCCAGGACTGGGCCGACGACGCGGTGCACGTCTCCGAGCAGCACCTCAAGCTGGGCCGCGACGCCGCGCTGCGGCACACCGTGATCACCCTGGGCGGAGACCTGGTCCGCATCTCGCCGACCGCGACCTTCACCGACAAGGGCGGCGACGTCGACATGCTCGGCGTCTACTTCGCCGACGGCGGCCAGCACCAGGAGCACCGGCTCTTCGTCGACCACGCGGTGCCCAACTGCAAGTCGCGGGTCGGCTACAAGGGCGCGCTGCAGGGCGAGGGCGCGCACGCGGTGTGGATCGGCGACGTGCTGATCCGGGCCGCGGCCGAGTCCACCGACTCCTACGAGTTCAACCGCAACCTGGTGCTCACGCCCGGTGCGCGCGCGGACTCGGTGCCGAACCTGGAAATCGAGACCGGCGAGATCGAAGGCGCCGGCCACGCGAGCGCGACGGGAAGGTTCGACGACGAGCAGTTGTTCTACCTGCAGTCGCGCGGAATCGCCGAAGAAGCCGCCCGCCGCCTGGTCGTGCGCGGGTTCTTCCACGAAATCCTGGTGAAGATCGACGTCCCCGAGGTGCGCGAGCGCCTCGAAGCCGCGATCGAGGCCGAACTCGAAGCCGTCGGCGCCTGACGCCCTCCACCGCAGACTTTAGGAAACGAAGAATGGCTACCCTGGAAATCAAGGACCTGCACGCGTCGGTGACCACCGACGAAGGCGCCAAGGAGATCCTCAAGGGCGTCAACCTGACCATCCGGTCGGGCGAGACGCACGCGATCATGGGCCCGAACGGCTCCGGCAAGTCCACCCTGTCCTACGCGATCGCCGGCCACCCGAAGTACACGGTGACCTCCGGCGAGGTGCTGCTGGACGGCGAGAACGTGCTCGAGATGAGCGTCGACGAGCGCGCCCGCGCCGGCCTCTTCCTCGCCATGCAGTACCCGGTCGAGGTGCCCGGCGTCTCGATGTCGAACTTCCTGCGCACCGCGGCCACCGCGGTCCGGGGCGAGGCTCCCAAGCTGCGCCACTGGGTCAAGGAGGTCAAGGAGGAGATGGGCAAGCTCGGCATCTCCCAGGAGTTCGCCGAGCGCTCGGTGAACGAGGGCTTCTCCGGCGGCGAGAAGAAGCGCCACGAGATCCTGCAGCTGGCGCTGCTCAAGCCGAAGTTCGCGATCCTCGACGAGACCGACTCCGGCCTGGACGTCGACGCGCTGCGCGTCGTGTCCGAGGGCGTCAACGAGTACAAGGCGGGCAACGAGGTCGGCGTCATGCTGATCACGCACTACACCCGCATCCTGCGGCACATCACCCCGGACTTCGTGCACGTCTTCGCCGACGGCCGCATCGTCGAGTCCGGCGGCCGCGAACTGGCCGACGAGCTGGAGGAGAACGGCTACGTCAAGTACGTCGGCTCCGCCGAGCCGGCCAAGGCCTGACGTTCCCCGCGCCCCGTTCCCGACGACACCGAGAGAGAGGAGTTGGCTCGATGACCACCACGGCTTCGAACAGCCCGACCAACTCTGTTCCCCTTGACGTGGCGGCACTGCGTGCCGACTTCCCGATCCTGACGCGCACCGTGCGCGACGGGAAACCCTTGGTGTACCTGGACTCCGGAGCGACCTCGCAACGGCCGGTGCAGGTGCTCGACGCGGAACGGCGGTACGTGTTCACGTCGAACTCGGCCGTGCACCGCGGCGCCCACCAGCTGTCCGAAGAGGCCACCGACGCCTACGAATCCGCGCGTGCCAAGACCGCGGAATTCGTCGGCGCGGACCCGGAAGAGCTGGTGTTCGCCAAGAACGCGACCGAGGGCATCAACCTCGTGGCGTACGCGATGAGCAACGCCGCCACCGCCGGACCGGAAGCGGAGCGTTTCCGGATCGGCGAGGGCGACGAAATCGTCATCACAGAGATGGAGCACCACGCGAACCTCGTGCCGTGGCAGCAGTTGTGCCAGCGCACCGGGGCGACGCTGAAGTGGTTCAAGGTGACCGCCGAGGGCCGGCTCGACCTGTCCGACATGGACAGTGTGATCACGCCGCGCACGAAGGTGGTCGCGTTCGCGCACCAGTCCAACGTGCTCGGCACGGTCAACCCGGTGGCCAAGCTGGTGGCCAAGGCGAAAGAGGTCGGCGCGCTTACCGTCCTCGACGCCTGCCAGTCCGTTCCGCACTTCCCGGTGGACTTCCACGCGCTGGACGTCGACTTCGCGGTGTTCTCCGGGCACAAGATGCTGGCCCCGTCCGGGATCGGCGTGCTGTACGGCCGGACCGAACTGCTGTCCGCGATGCCGCCGTTCCTGACCGGCGGTTCGATGATCGAGCTCGTCACGATGGAGCGCACCACGTTCGCCGCGCCGCCGCAGCGGTTCGAGGCCGGGGTGCCGATGACGTCGCAGGCGATCGGCCTCGGCGCGGCGGTGGACTACCTGTCCGCCATCGGGATGGACCGCGTCGCGGCGCACGAGCACGAGCTGGCCGCGGCCGCGATCGCGGGCATCAGCGCGATCCCGGGCGTGCGCATCGTCGGGCCGACCGACCTGGAGGACCGTGGCGCCACCGTCGCGTTCGTGATCGACGGCGTGCACCCGCACGACGCCGGCCAGGTGCTCGACAGCCTCGGCATCGCGGTGCGGGTGGGGCACCACTGCGCGTGGCCGCTGCACCGGGCGTGCTCGGTGCCCGCCACCGTGCGGGCGAGCTTCTACCTGTACAACACGCTGTCCGAAGTGGACGCTCTGGTCGCCGGGATCCGCGAGGCGCAGAAGTTCTTCGGGGTGGCCCAGGACGGGGCCGAGAAGTGAACCTGGAGAGCATGTACCAGGAGATCATCCTGGACCACTACAAGAACCCGCACGGGCGCGGCCTGCGCGATCCGTTCGACGCGGAGTCGTTCCAGGTCAACCCGACCTGCGGCGACGAGATCACCTTGCGGGTGAAGGTCAGCGACGGCAAGGTCGAGGACGTGTCCTACGACGGACAGGGCTGCTCGATCAGCCAGGCGTCCGCGTCGGTGCTCACCGACCTGGTCGTCGGGCACACGGTCGACGAGGCGTTCACGACCATGGACGCGTTCGTGGAACTGATGCAGGGCAAGGGCAAGGTCGAACCGGACGAGGACGTACTGGAGGACGGCGTCGCGTTCGCGGGCGTCGCGAAGTACCCGGCGCGCGTGAAGTGCGCCCTGCTCGGCTGGATGGCGTTCAAGGACGCGGTGTCCAGCACCACCACAGGAGCTGAGAAGGCATGAGCGAAGAGACGGCCACCGACCCGCGCGAGGGGCGCACCGCCGCGGACCTGCCCGAGCAGTCCGCCGCCGTCCCCGCCGACATCGCCAAGATCGAGGACGTCGAGGAAGCGATGCGCGACGTCGTCGACCCGGAACTCGGCATCAACGTCGTGGACCTCGGCCTGGTCTACGACATCCGGGTCGAGACCGACAACACCGCGACGATCGACATGACGCTCACGTCCGCGGCGTGCCCGCTCACCGACGTGATCGAGGACCAGACGTCGGCCGCGCTGACGTCCGGCGGTCTCGTGAACGACTTCCGGATCAACTGGGTCTGGATGCCGCCGTGGGGCCCGGAGAAGATCACCGACGACGGCCGCGAGCAGCTGCGGGCGCTCGGTTTCACTGTCTGACGGTTTGTGCTTCGAGAAGGCCGCTCCCGGTTCGCCGGGGGCGGCTTTCGGCGTATCCGGGCTGGTGCTTTCGGGCGCTGCCGGGCGGAACGCCGGATTCTGTCGGGGGCGGGTGCTATTACTGGTCAATGACCGAACCCGACTCCGAATCCGTGCGTTCTTCCGAGGAAAGACCCAGCCGCGGCCTGGCCGTGGGAGCGGTGTCCGTGGCCGCGGTGAGTTTCTCGCTCGCGGTGCTCACCTGGCTGGCCTGGCTGCTGGTCCGGCCCCGGATGCTGACCGCCGGGGTGTATCCGCTCGTGGCCGAGGTGTTCGTCTTGGTGCTCGGTGCGTTGTGGTTCCTGGCGCTGCTGGCCGGGGTGCTGGCGGTGGTCCTGGGGCGGCTCGGGGGAGGACTGCGCTACGGCGGCGACCTGGCCCGCAAAGGCGCGCTGCTGGGCGGGCTGACGGTGGTGGTGGCGCTGGCCGGGACGGTCGCTTTCACGGTTAGTCCTGGGTTGATGCCTGCTTATGGGGATGTTGGGCGGCCGCTTAATTCGATCCTTCGGGAGTAGGGGTTGTATAACGGCCTATACGGGGGTGGGTGAGTCCATTGTGGATAGAGGGGCGTTATCTGCCTGGGCGGTCCTGGGCCGCGTGACGGATTCGCGGGTCCGGTTGATCCTCGCTCGGTGATCGATGGGTTTCTGGCTCGTGCCGCTGGTTTTCTGCGTGCTTCGCCGGTTTTCGGCGGGCTGGTGCGTATGCCGTTGCGCAGGGGTATTTCACTCTGCTGGGCCGGGTGATGCTTGGCGTGACTTGCTGTGGTGGTGAGGGCGTCGTGGTTTCGGGCGGCTCGTCGCCTGGCGGCGACATTGCGCCCGTTGGTTGCGTGGGGCACCCCGAAGCTTGATTGTGCTGACGGGCGGTGGGTGCTTGTCAAGGCGGGAAAGATGCCTTGACAAGCACCCACCGCCCGCAGGGAGGCTTCGTATCGGGGTGCGGGGGAGGGGCTGGGTGCCCCGATGGTTGGGTGCATCGGCTGCGGGTCGGGCTGAGTGTTTCGATGCGTGGGTGCGTCGGCTGCGGGAGCCGGGCTGAGTGTCTCGCTTGTTGGGTGCGTCGGCTGCGGTTGGTGGGTGGGTAGCGCCCCAATGTGGCGTTGGGTGCGTGGGATGCACCCAATGTGGCGTTCGGTGCGTCTGACGCACCCAATGCCGCATTGGGGCGCACCGGAGTTGGTCGTGAGGGGAACCCTGGGGGAATCTGGGTTCGTGAGGGTTCCCCTCACGTACTTCGCCGAGGCGGGTTCGGCCGGGGTCAGCGGGTTCGGGGCCGTCGTCCGGAGCGTCGGAAGACGACGAAAAGCAGTCGCAACCCCGCCAGTGCGCTGATCATCAGCAGGTTGTAGCCGAACACGTGGTTGAGCGTCAGCCCGGGCACCAACTGCGGGCCACTTGAGCTGGACAGCAGCAGTACGGCCATAAGTCCGGTTGCGATGCCGACCAGGGCCAGCAGGACCTCGTGCACCAGGCCGGTCACTAGGTCGCGGTCGCGTTCGTCGGAGAACAGGCGCATGTTCACCGACAGTCTGCCTTCCTCCAGCGCTGCGCCGATTCGGTCGACGCGGCGGGGGAGGCGGCGCAGCACTGGCAGCAAGGCGGTGAATTCGTCGGTGACGGTGCGGCGCAAGGTTTCCGGGCGCAGGCCGATGCGTTCGGTGGCGAATGCGCGGGATTCGGCGACCAGGTCGAAGTCCGGGGCTAGCGTCGCGAGGGTGCCTTCCATGGTTGCCAAAGCGCGGAACACCGCGGCGATCGGCGGCGGGACGGCGAGGCGGAAGTCGGCTATGACGCGGAACAGGCCGGTGAACAGGTCGAGACCGGGCGTCCGGCCGGGGCCGAAGTGTCGGGCCAGCAGGGCGCCGAGGGCGCGTTCCAGGCGTTGTTCGTCGAGATCGTCCGGGCGGTTGACGATTTCCAGCAAGCCGTCGCGGACGCCGGCTGGGTCGCCGCGGTCGATGGCGGGCAGCAGGGCTTGCAGACCGGCGCGCAGGCCGGTGTCTAGGCGGCCGACGGAGCCGAAGTCGAGCAGGCCGAGGGTGCCGTCTTCGAGCAGCAAGACGTTGCCCGGGTGCGGATCCGCGTGGAACACCCCGCCCAGCAGCACCTGGTCTAGCAGGCCGCGCAGGAAAGTGCGGGCGAGTTCTTCGCGGGAGTGCGCGGAACCTGTGGCAAGCGGTTTGCCGTCCAGTCGTCGCATCACCAGAACGCGCTCTGTGGACAGTGCTTTGTGGACAGTCGGAAGCGTGACGCCGGGGGTCGGATGTGCGGCGATGGCGTCTATGTTCGCGGCTTCGGTGCGGAAATCGAGTTCGTCCTCAAGGGATTCGGCGAAACCGTCGGCCAGTTCCCGGACACCGAGCGAACGTGCCCAGTCGGCGCGTTCGTACAGTACGGCGGCGAGGCGGCGGACGATGTCGATGTCGCGTTCCACCTGCTCGCGGATCCCGGGCCGCTGCACCTTCACGACCACCTCGGCGCCGGACCGCAGCCGGGCGCCGTAAACCTGCGCGATCGACGCTGCGGCAAGGGGTTTGTCGTCGATGTGGGCGAAGGCGGTGACGTCGATTTCCTCCCGCAGCAAAGCGCGCACCTCGTCTTCGGGCGCGGGCGGGACCTGATCGTGCAGCTTGCTGAGTTCGCGGATGTAGACCGGTGGCAGGAGATCGGCGCGGGTCGAGAGCAGTTGGCCGAGCTTCACGAACGTCACGCCCGCTTCTTCCAATGCAAGCCGCAGCGATCGCGCGAGTTTCGCCGAACCGTCAGGTCCCGCGGTGCGGCGGCCGGTGAGGAACGAGCCGAGGCCGTGGCGGATCGCGATGCGCATGATCCGCGAGTAACGACGGGCGCGGGACGCGCGGGACCGCAGCGAGCGCATCCGGGCGAACAGTCCCGGTCCGCCGGACGGAACCGCGAGTTCGGCGACGAACAGGACCAGCAGGGTCACCGCGAGCGCACTGCCCGCCAACGGGATCAGGAGTCCGATCGCGACCCCGGCGTTGGTGAGCACGGCGATCGGGAACAGCCGGACGGCGGTGCCCGCGACGAGCCAGCCGGCCAGCGCGGCGCCGAGCGCCCGGACGAGACCGACGCGCACCCCGAGCACTTTGCGGGCCGCGGCGACGAGCGGCCACAGCACGACGACGTAGGCCACCAGGCCGAGCAGCAGCGTTTGCATGCCGAAGAGCACACCAGCACGGCGGCGCGCGCGGATCCAGCCGGGGCGGGACGGGCCTCCCTCTCGCGGGGGAGCGCCCTACTTTCGGACGTAGTCGGCCCCGGTGGTGAACTTCTAACGTCATCGAGCGGACAAAGGGTTGCTTGCTTTCCCCGATGAATACGGAGGACACGATGCACGCACGAGGGTTCCGGCGGATCGCCGCACTGGCCACGGTCGCCGCCGTGCCGCTCGGCTTCGGCCTGGCGACCGCACCCGCCGCGTCCGCCGCCGCGGCGACCACCGTCTACTACAGCTCGGCAGGCGCGCCGGACTACGTCGCGCAGATCGACCAGGGCGCGGCGAACTGGAACGCCGCGGTCACCGACGTGCAACTGGTCAAGGACGAGGGCAAGGCGACGATCACCATCCACGAGGTGCACAGCGGCGGCTCGTACACGCAGACCGACGGACACGGCAACGGCGACGTCTACCTGGACACGAGCCAGGTCGCGGAGGGCTACGACCCGACCCGCATCGCCGCGCACGAACTCGGCCACAACCTCGGGCTGCCGGACCACTACGAGGGGCCGTGCACGGAGCTGATGTCGGGGCACGGCCCGGGCACGTCATGCACCAACGCGAAGCCGGACGCGCAGGAGTCGGCGAAGGTGCAGCAGTTGTGGGCCAACGGGGTCCGGGCCGCGGGCACGCGGGTTACGACGACTGTCTACTGAGGACTGCGCGCAGGCCGGAGCGGACCCGGCCTGCGCGCTCTCATTCCGCTTGCAGCACGAAGAACAGGCAGCTCGGGCTGACGCACAGCATCCGGTAGTCCTCCGGGAACAGCTTCTCCGCCTCCGGCACCGGATTCGGCTCGCTGAGCACCGCCATCCGGAATCCGGCCGCGGTGAACGCGTCGGTCATCGCGTGCACCGGCCGGTTCCAGAAGCTCATCGGCATGGTGCGGCCGTCGATCTCCCAGGTCTCGGTCCACTCGTAGGTGGCCGAGTAGTCCGTCTGCTGCCCGGCTTGCCGCTGCAGCAGGTGAATGGCAAACGGATGGTCGACCACCACGATCAGCCGTCCGCCGGGCTTGAGGATGCGGTGGAACTCGCCGAGCGTCGGGCCCCAGTCTTCGAGGTAGTGCAGCACCAGTGAGGCGACGACGTCGTCGAACGCGTCGTCCGCGTAGGGGAGCGGCTCGGCCACGTCGGCGACGCGCAGGTCCACGTCCGGTCCGAGCCGCTCGCGGGCGATGTCGAGCATGCCGCTGCTGAGGTCGAAACCGGACACTTCCGCGCCGCGATCGCGCAGCGCGACGGTGAGTGGTCCGGCGCCGCAGCCCGCGTCGAGAATCCTCCGCCCGGTCACGTCCCCGGCCAGCGCCAGCACGGCGGGCCGCTCGTAGTAGGCGTTCTGGATTTCGGTGTCCGACCATCGGGTGTAGGTGTCGGCCAGCAGGTCGTAGTCGTTGACGACGGTGCTCTCTTCAGGAGGCATGCGGTCCACGGTGCCAGAAAATCGGCCGCCGGGTCCCGCCCTGGAGGGAGGCGTCCGCTGGCGCCGCCTGTCAGGATTGGCGGGTGCGTTTCTTCCGTCCGCTGGTCAGCGGGGTCACCTATCGCCGGTGGGTGTACTTGATCCTCGGTGCCGCGCTCAGCGTGCCGTACCTGCTGCTCGCCATGGTCGCGATGCCCGCGCTGGTGCCGTTCGCCACGACGATGGGGTGGGCGAGCCTCGCCGGGTTCGTCGTGATGCTCGTGGTGCTGGCCGCGACCGCGTTCCTGCCCGCGGTGCGCGTGCTGGAGGCGGCGGCGGTGCGGGAACTGCTCGCCCAGCCCGCGCCGGGACGCGGACGGCTGCGGTGCGCGACGATGTTCGTGCTGCACGTCGTGACCGGTCTGTGCACTGGTCTCGCGACGCTCGCGGTGCCCGCCGGGTTCGGGTTCGCGATCAACGCGGTGTTCACCGGTCGGCTTGTCGACACGCCGGATTTCCACCTGACGGTTCCGCGCGGCTGGGCTTCGGCGTGGCTGCCCGCGGCGTTCGTGTCGGCTTTCGTCGTGCTGATCTACGTCGTGTGGGGCCTCGGCGGAGTGCTGCGCCGTGTGGCCGCCCGGTTGCTCGGCTGGTCCGCCGCCGAACGCATCGCGCAGCTCGAACGCCGCACCGACCAGCTCGCCGAACGCACCCGGCTCGCGCGCGAACTCCACGATTCCGTCGGCCACGCGCTTTCGGTGGTCACGCTGCAAGCCGGGGCCGCGCGGCGGACGTTGCACACCGACCCTGGTTTCACCGAGGAAGCGCTCACCGCGATCGAGGAATCCGCCCGCACCGCGCTCGACGACCTCGACCACGTGCTCGGCCTGCTCCGCGACGAAGCACGCGACCGGACGCCGCACGCGGGTCTCGCCAATCTGCCCGCGCTGATCACCGTGACGCAGCAGTCCGGGACGGAGTGCCGCTACGAGGTGCACGGCGACATCGCCGCGGTGCCGGCGGTGGTTTCCCGCGAGGTGTACCGGATCCTGCAGGAATGCCTCACCAACGCGGTGCGGTACGCGGGCAAGGTGCCGGTCACCGTCGCGCTGGCGGTCGCGGACGGGCAGCTGCGGGCGGCGGTCGCGAATCCGCTCGGCTCGGCCCGGCCGTCGCGCGCCCGCGGCGGACGCGGTCTGCGGGGCATGGCGGAGCGGGCGGAACTGGTGGGTGGCAAGCTGTCCGCGGGACCGGTCGGCGATAACTGGGAGGTCGTGGTGACGGTGCCGTGGGGGAACCGGTGAGCGTGCGGGTGCTGCTGGTGGACGACGAACGGCTCATCCGGGCCGGGCTGCGCGCGATCGTGGACAGCGAACCGGACCTGACCGTGGTCGGCGAGGCGTCCGACGGCGCGGAGGTGCCGGGGCTCGTCGGGCAGCTGCGGCCGGACGTCGTGCTGATGGACGTGCGGATGCCCGCGGTGGACGGGATCCGTGCGACGGAGCATCTTCTGTCCACTGTGGAGGATCCGCCGAAGGTGATCGTGGTGACCACCTTCGAAAACGACGACTACGTGTACGACGCGCTGCTCGCCGGGGCGAGCGGATTCCTGCTGAAACGCGCGCGCCCGGAGGAGATCGTCGCCGGGATCCGCACGGTGCTCGCGGGCGATTCGCTGTTGTTCCCGGCCGCGATCCGGGGCATGGCGGCTCGCCGCGCGCCGGGCGCCGCCGCCCCGCTGGACTTCCTGACCGAACGGGAACGCGACGTGCTGCGGCTGATGGCGGCGGGACTGTCCAATGGGGAGATCGCGGCGGAGTTGTTCCTGGGGCTGCAGACGGTGAAAACGCACGTCGGGAATGTGCTGTCGAAACTGGGCGCGCGGGACCGGACGCAGGCGGTGATCCGGGCCTACGAGTCGGGATTCGTCAGGCCGACCGGCTGATCGCGACGTCCCGGCCGATGCCGCGCAGGACTTCGACGCGGTCGCTGCCGGGGCGGCTGAGGACCCAGCTCGAACCCGGAACCGCTTTGGCGCGTTTCTTCAGCGGTGCGAGGAGCCGGGAAGCGTCCCGATAGGACGGAATGGCGCCGCTGCCGCACACCAGCGTCGCCAGGGAAACCGTGACCGGCATGCCCTCGGCGGACCAGTGCGTGTCCAGCAAAGCCGCGGCGACCGTGCCGATCTCGTCGACGTCGCACACGATCAGGAAGTCGTCGCCGCCCACGTGGCTCACGCGCATCCGCGGCAGCCGCCGGGCGAGGTCAGTGAGCGTTTCGCCCAGGGCGCGGATCAGGTCGTCGCCCGCGGCGAAACCGGCGTTGTCGTTGACCGATTTGAACGCGTCGACGTCCAGCCACGCCGCCACGAACTGCTCGCCGCTCGCGATCCGGCGTTCGACGTCGCGGGCCGCCGCTTCGCTGCCCGGCAGCCGGGTGAGCGGGCTGAGCGTGACCGCCTCCTCGACCTTCGCCTCGGCGACCCCGCGCACGACCTCGGTCACCAGCACCACGCCGAGACAGTGCCCGGACGCGTCGACCACCACGACGTCGTCGCCGGTGCGGCCCCAGTCGGCGTCGGTGACCAGTTCGAGGAATTCCAGCGCGCTCGCGCCCGCCTCGATCAGGTGCGGTTTGTCCGCGAGCCGGGCGGCGGGCCGCTTCGCGTGCAAGGCGTGTCCGTACGGACCGGTGATGGTGACGAGGAACCGGGTCCGGTCGACTGACCACTGTGGACGGTTGTCCGCGTCGACGCCGACCACGCCGCTCGGCGCGTCCGCGGCGGCGAGCACCTCGCGGACGTCGTCGCAGGTCGCGTCGACCGGCAGGGTCGTGGCCGGGCGGAGGAAGTCGCCGACGCGCGGGGCCTGCGGCGGCGCGGGCGTGCGCCGGTCCTCCGGGATGACCGCGCCGGAGGCGGGCGCGGACCGGTGCGCGGCGGGCGGCGCGAGCAGGTTGCCCTGCGCGATCCGGACGCCGAGGCTCTGCGCCGCGTCGAGCTGCGACTCGGTTTCGATGCCGGTCGCGACCAGCCGGATGTTCGTGCGCGTCGTGAAGTGCAGCAGCGCCTCGACCACCGCCGTCGACGCCGGGTCGCCGGGCAGGCCGCGCAGCACGCTGCGGTCGAGTTTCACCAGGTCCACCGGCGACTGCGCGAGCAGCGCCAGCGGCAGGTCGCCGCGGCCGAGCCCGTCGAGCGCGAGCCGGAAGCCCTGTTCGGTGAGCGCGCGCATGCCGTCGAGCAGGCGGCCGGTGGGCAGGTGCGTGAACGGCGGCCCGACCTCCAGCACCACGTCGCGGGTGCGTCGTCCGGCCGCGCCGAGTTCGGCGATCAGCTCGTCGAACGCCTCCAGCGGCGACGCGAGCGTGCGGGCGGAGACGTTGAGGTGCAGCGGGAGCGCGCTGGGCCGCTCGGCCTCCTGGCGCACCGCGGCGGCGGCCAGCCCCAGGTCGACCTCGGTGAGCTTGCCCGCGCGGCGGGCCTCGGCGAGCAGTTCGTGCGCGGTGCCCCGGCCCGGCCGGGCCAGCGCTTCGTACGCGACGACCCCGCCGGTGTGCAAGCTGTACATCGGCTGGAAGGCGAATCGGACCGCACGCAGCGTCGTCACGGACGCGATACTCGCACCGCCGAAGGGGGCCGCGAAACCGTTGTCAGCTGATGTTCACCGGCGCGGCACTTCGGCCACCGGATCGGAGTAACAAAATGCTTTTCCCGTTCGCTCGATCGGGCAAGGCAGAAATCCCGGCACGGACTCATCCGAGCAGCCGCCGGCGCAGCCGGGCGGGGGCGGCGCGGAACAGGTTTGCCATGGTCGAGGCGGTGCCGGGCAGGTCGGCGCGGCCCGAGGTGAACGCGCGCTGTGCCGGGATCGGGAGCTCGAAGAACAGGTCGAAAAATTGCGCCGACTGGGCAGGTGACATTCCGCACAATGCACGGAGTCCGTGGCGGCGCAAGGCATGCACTGCACGGGCTTCCGGCGGCCACAATGCCTTCCGGGCAGCGCCGGCTGCGGCCGCCGGACCTGCGTCGAACGCGTCCGCCAGAGCTTCCGCGACGCGGGGAGCGAGCTGCAGTGCGGTCGCGAGGCTGAAACCGGTCGCCGGGTGCACGAGCGCGCCCGCGACCCCGAACGGCACCGCCTGGCCGCGCTTCGGCAGCGGGACGTCGAGCACGATCCGCACCTGTTCGACCCGGCCCGCCGGACGGATTCCCGCTGCTTTGAGCCGCGCGTGCAGCCGCTGGGCCAGTTCGGACACCGGGAGCCCGGGTTTGCGGGCGAGCGAGGTCTCCTCGACCAGCACGGAGCCGTCGCCGAGGGGCAGGAGGTAGCGGAAGCTGTCGGTGCCGTCGCGCCAGTCCATGAAGACAGCAGTGTCGGGCGGGGCCAGCCGCTCGGCCTGGTCGGCGGGCAGCACGAGCCCGTACGCGGTCTGCTCAGCGCGCGGAGCCCGGAGCTTGGGCGCACCGGACGCGTCGACGAACACAGCGGCTGCGAGCCGTCGACCGTCGGCGAGCAGGACCGTCGAACCGTGCGGACCGTGTTCCGCGCCGGTCGCCTTGCCCGTGACGACCTCGACCTGCGGTTCGGTGAGCCACTCGCGCAGCCCGGCGTTGTCGAGCACCCGGTAAGCCCGGTCGACGCGGTGCTCGCGGGTCCCGAACGCGAGCGTCGTCGCCGGAGCCGCGGCGATCGCTTTATCCGGCAGCTCCGGCACTTCGTCTGCCCACAGTCCGTAAGTGTTCGGCCACTTTCGGTGCGGATCCGGGTCGAGCACGGCCGTTTCCAGTCCTCGCCGGGCGCACGCGGCCGCCAGCGCCCGTCCGGCCGGGCCGCCGCCCGCCACCAGCACGTCGGTCATCCCGCAATCCTGCCGGACGGCCGGATACGGTGGGACGCATGGACGAGACCGATCCGAGGGCAGCGCGGCGGGACCCGCAGGACGGAACCGGCGGGTTCACCGATCTGGCGACCAGCCCGTTCCGCGTCGACCGCGACCGGATCACCGCGTCGCCGTTCTTCGCGCGGCTCGGCGGGGTCACCCAGGTGGTCAGCGCCGGCGGCGCCGGGCTGCTGCACAACCGGCTGACGCACAGCCTGAAGGTCGCGCAGGTCGCGCGCGGGATCGCGGAGCGGATCACCGGATCGAGCGAGTCGGCCGAACTCGCGGCGAAACTCGGCGGCTGCGACCCGGACGCGTGCGAGGCCGCCGCGCTGGCGCACGACCTCGGGCACCCGCCGTTCGGGCACCTCGGCGAGCAGATCCTGGACCGGATCGCCCGGCACCGGTTCGGCCTGGCCGACGGTTTCGAGGGCAACGCGCAGTCGTTCCGCATCGTCACGACGACCGACGTGCGCGGCCCGTCCGCCATCGGCCTGGACCTGACGACCGCGGTCCGCGCCGCGGTCTTGAAGTACCCGTGGGCGCGGCTGCATTACCCGCAGCCGCATCCGACCGCGATGCCGCTGCCGCCCCGTGGCGCGGCCGAGCCGGACGACGCTCCCGGCACCGGCGCGAGCAAGTTTTCCGCGTATGTCACGGAATTGGACGACTTCGAGCAGTCGCGGGCCCCGTTCGCCGGCCGGATCGAGCCGTGGCAGCAGACGGTCGAAGCGTCCGTTATGGACACTGCCGACGACATCGCGTACGCGATCCACGATCTGCAGGATTTCCACCGCATCGGCGTCCTGCAGCACGCCCCCGTCGCCGCCGAACTGGGGGAGTGGCTGGCGCACGCGGTCGAGCTGGCCTCTTTGGACGATGCCCGGCTGACCGCGGAAATTCGCCGCCCAGGCCGTTCCCTGGAGCGGATGCGCCGCCGCATGCACCTGAAGGACAGCTGGATCGTGGACGACGACGCCTTCGCCGCGGCCGTCGCCCGAGTCCAGCGAGAACTGGTCGACGGCCTTCTCGCGGACGGCTTCGACGGCTCGACCGAAGCCGAACAAGCGACGGCCGCCTTCTCGGCGAACTGGATGGCGCGGCTGGTGGACGGGGTCTTCGTCCTGTCGTCGCCCCCGACCCGGTCCGGGCACGTCTCGCTGCGTCCCGCGCAGTGGCACGAGGTGCAGGTCCTGAAGTTCGTCCACCGGCGGTTTGTGTTGCTGCGCCCCGATCTCGCCCTGCACCAGCGCGGCCAGGCCAGTCTGGTCACGACGCTGGTCGACGCGCTGGACGCGTGGCTCCTGGACCGCGACGAGGCTTCCCGCTTGCCGCGCCGGCTGCACGACCTGATGGAACTGGCACACGGCGAGTACTCGGACCTCGCCCGGGTCGCGCCGGAGCTGCTGGTGGGCGCGACGGGCGAGCGAATCGAGGGCGCGGACGCGGTGCGCGGGCTGGCCCGGGGACGCGCGGTCGTGGACTTCGTGGCTTCGTTGACGGACAAGCAGGCGGTGACCTTGCTGGACGCTCTGTCGGGCCGGTCGAGCCAGCCTTGGTCGGATTCCTTTGTGCTGTAAATAGGTTGCGTTCGCCGGGGGCCGGTCAGCACGGTAGACAGATGCCGTTGACGATCCGGGACGCTGGCGCCGACGATTGGCCGGGGATCTGGCCGATCATCCGGGACGTGGTGACCGAGCAGCAGACGTTCCCCTACGACCCGGCGATGAGCGAATCCGAAGCCCGTCAGCAGTGGCTGGTCGCAGCCCCGGCGCGGGTCGTGGTCGCGGTCGACGGGGATCGGGTGCTGGGCACGGCGAACATGTACGCCAACCGGCCGGGCCCGGGCAGCCACGTCGCTTCGGGAAGCTTGATGGTGTCCAGGGACGCCCGAGGCCACGGCGTCGGGCGGGCGTTGGTGGTGGACTTGATCGCTTGGGCGCGGCGGATGTCGTTCGCGGCGATTCAGTTCAACGCGGTGGTGGAGACCAATGTCCATGCGGTTCGGTTGTACGAGAGTTTGGGGTTCGTGACGCTGGGGATCGCACCGGGGGCGTTTCAGCATCCGGTGGAGGGGCGGGTGGGGTTGCGGATCATGTGGCTGGAGTTGTGAGCGTTGTATCGGCTTCTGTCCGAAGCGGACCGTCCGGGGTTTGCGCTGGCCTTCGAATCGATGTCCGGCTTCCTCAGCGAGGGCCGGGCTGCTGGGCTGGTAACTCTCGAAAACGTGGTCGGCGCGGCTGAGGCGATACCGGTGACTGTCGAGGACGCGGAAATCGAGGTGGTCGACGGCGCTGGAAAGGCCATCGGCCACTACTGGTTCGGCCGCCTGGAATTGCGGCCGAAGAACCTTGTCCGGATGCCGGACGGATCGGTGCGCCTCGAAGTTTCGTTTCCCGACGGTTGGCCTTATCCGCACGCGCAGGCGATCTGGTCGCGATGGCGCCGCGGCTCGATCCTGCCGGGCGAGTGGACGCGGTATCCCGCGGCCCAGCACGGCGACTGGCTGCACGTCGTGCAAAACGCGTGGTTCACCTCCGGGAAGCGCGCGATGCGCTACAACACGGGCGACATCGTCATCGACGGGCAGGGCTTGTCCTCCGAGGACTCGTTCTATTGCGCCCTCGGCGAGGCGGCGAACGGGCCGGGAGGTTACTTCGGCAGCAACTTGGACGCACTCGACGACTGTCTCCGCAGCGAACCCGCTTCAACTCCGCGCTATCCGGTGGTCTGGCACGCCGCGGCGGAATCCCGCCGAACCTTGGGCGATGCGTTTGTGGAGGCGGTCGCGGAAGTGTTCGCCGACCACCGCATCGAACTGCACGAGCGTGAATCCGCTGTCCAGTAAACCCTCGCCAGGACAACCGAGGCGGCAGCAGCTCCGCCGAACGGCCTACGACGTCCGGCGGGCAACGGATATTGCCTCACCAACGTCACTCCAACGGCCGTTTTTCCCGGACAGAAGTGGTACTTAGCTGGATCCAGCCGGTGATCACCGGCGTTGGCCAGCGTGAGTCGGGGCACGCGGTGCGAGATCGGAGGGCGCACGTGCGTCGTACCCGTTCACCTGGAGCCTCGACAAGAAGACGGACGGGCGTGGTCGCCGCGGCGGTGCTTGCCGCCGGGCTGGTGACACCGCCCTTGGCCGATGCGCAGGAGTCTACTGTGGACTCCACTGCGAACAGTCAGATCGCCGCATTGCAAGCGGTGAAAGCAGGACAGACCGCGACTGAGTCCAAAATAGACAGCAAACTGCTCGTCCAGGAGAAGATGCGCACGCGGAGCCTGAGCGCGGCCGCGTTGCCCGGACTCGGCAAGACCGCGGACAAGGCACTGGTCGACATCCGGGTCACGAAGGTCAGCGACGGGCTCGTCAACGACCTGCGCAAGGCCGGGGCCGAGGTGCGTGCGGTGTCGAGCACGGCGGCGAGCATCCGGGCCGACGTGCCGTTGGCCGCATTGCCGGAGATCGCGAAGCGCGGCGACGTGAAGCACGTCGAAACCGCGGATCAGGCGATGACGGCGCGGCAGCGGGAAAACAAGAACGGCACGGAAACCAAGCAGCAGAAGGCCGATCGAATCGACCGGCAGCTCAAGGAAGCGATCGGGACCAAAACGCAGGTGGTCAGCGCGGGCGACCGGGCGCACAACGCGGACACGGCGCGTCAGCAGTTCGGCGTGACCGGAACCGGCGTGAAGGCGTGCGCGCTGTCCGACGGCGTCGATTCCCTGGAGGTTTCCCGCACCAAGGGCGAGCTTCCGGCGGTCGATGTCCTGACCGGACAAGCCGGCAGCGGCGACGAGGGCACCGCGATGCTGGAGATCATCCACGACCTCGCGCCGAACGCCAAGCTCGGGTTCGCCACGGCATTCACCTCCGACGCGAGTTTCGCCGACAACATCCGCAAGCTCCGTTTCGAAGCGCATTGCGACGTCATCGTCGACGACGTCATTTACTTCAAGGAATCCCCGTTCCAGGACTGGATCATCGCGCAAGCGGTGAACGACGTGACGGCCGACGGCGCGCTTTATTTCTCCTCCGCGGGCAATGAAGGCAATGTCGCCGACGGCACCGCGGCGCACTGGGAAGGCGACTTCGTCGATTCGGGAGTCTCGATCGGCAAGTTCGCCGGCACCGCGCACAACTTCGCGGGCGCAGCCGGAAATCAGGTGTACGAACCGATCTCGGACGCGTCGTCGGCGAGCATCCCGGTGACGCTGCACTGGTCCGAACCGATCGGCGCGGCCTCGGACGACTACGACCTCTACCTCCTCGACGCGCGCGGCAACGTCGTGAGCTTCAGCCAGGACGTCCAGAACGGCACCCAGGACCCGTACGAGCAGCTGGCCACCCCGCTGTTCGGCGGCACCGGGCTGCGGCTCGCCGTGGTGAAGTTCTCCGGGGCGAGCCGGTACCTTTCGCTGACCGCGTTCGGCAGCCGGTTCCGCGATTCCGCGGACGGGCTCAAGGCGTACTCCACGCCGGGTGCGGTCGTGGGCCACGCCGCGGCGCGCAAGGCGTTCGCGGTCGCCGCGGCACCGGCCGAGGCGGCGTTCGGGCGGCCGCTCGAACCGGGCGACCCGGCGAACCCGACCGGACCGTATCCGGCGGCGTATTCCGCGGCCAGCAAGGCGGAACGGTTCAGTTCGGACGGTCCGCGGCGCATGTTCTACGAAGCCAACGGAACGCCGATCACGCCGGGCGACGTGTCGTCGACCGGGGGAGAGGTCCGGCAGAAGCCGGAAATCACCGCGGCGGACGGCGTGCACACCTCGGTGAGCGGGTTCGACCCGTTCTTCGGCACCTCGGCGGCCGCACCGCACGCGGCCGCGATCGCGAGCCTGGTGCTGTCCGGCAATCCCGGACTGTCCTCTTCGGACATTCGCGAGGCGTTCCTCAAGACCGCGGTGGACATCGAAGCGCCCGGCACGGACAACCTCACCGGGGCCGGAGTGCTGCTGGCGGACAAGGTGCTCGCGTACACCGGAGCCAGTCCGCAGCCGTACGCGGAAGCGGGGCAGCCGACGGTCCGCGGACCCAGCGGCGGCAGCACGCTCAACCCCGGTGACACCGCGACTGTCACGCTGCCGGTGAAGAACACCGGCGACGGCACCGCAGTCTCCACGAGCGTTGTGCTCACTTCGCCGACCCAGGGCGTCACGATCGAGCCGAGGGCGAAGTCGTACGGCACGATCAGCCCGGGACAGACCGGAATCAACGACTTCACCGTCACGGTTCCGGCAAGCCAGCAGCTCGGCTCGCCGGTGGTGCTCACCGCGAAGGTGACCTTCGCGGGCTCGTACTCGCCGCGCACCAGCACGTTCTCGCTGCCGGTCGGCACACCGTCGCCGGTTTCGCAGGCGTTCGCCTACTCCGGTCCGGCGGTCGCGATCCCGGACAACTCGCAGCTCGGCGCGTCGGTCCCGCTCGTGGTGAGCGGCGTCGGTCCCGCGTCGAAGGTGTCGCTCTCGATCGACGGCGCCACCTGCTCCACGGCGGAGAAAGCGACCACGGTCGGCATCGACCACACCTACGTCAACGACCTGGTCGGCACGCTGACCTCGCCCTCCGGCGCGACGGCGACACTGTTCCAGAAGGGCGGCGGCAGCGGGAACAACCTCTGCCAGGTGGTCTTCGACGATTCCGCGACCAAGCTGTTCAGCTCGGCCGGGTCCGGGGACGCGCCCTACACCGGCACCTACCGGCCGGTCGCGGCGCAGAGCCAGCTCGGCGCTTCGGCGGACGGCACGTGGACGCTCAAGGTCGTCGACACCACCGGCGGCGACACCGGTTCGATCCGCAGCGTTTCGCTGCACGTCAACGGGTACGTCTCGGCCGGGCATCCGGCGGACGTGCACAAGACGGTGACCACCGGGCCGGTGCGGCCTCAGCTGGCCTGAGCGATGCGGGGCCGTCGCACCGCGCGGCGGCCCCGTACCGTTTCCGGCATGGCACGGCAGGTCGCAGGCGGCGGACGGGCGGTGGAAGTCCCGCCCGAACGGCTCGACGGCTGGTTCGCGCGCTTCGCCGAACGTAACCACGACGTGCGTACGACCGTTCTCGCCGCGACGCATGTGCAAGTCACCGCCGAGAACGGCACCACAGCTACCGCGACTGTCCCGTTTGGACCGTTGAGCGAGCAAGGCGAGTACCCCGGGCTGGCCGTCGAACCGTTGCTCCGCCACGTGCAGACACCGCGACTGATCGCGCTGCTGCTGGTCCGGAAAGGCGGACACTCCCTCGGACTCGCCTACGACGGCCGCGTAGTCCTCTCCCGAACCGATCGCCACCACGTGCAAGGCCGAACCGCGGCGGGCGGCTGGTCGCAGCAACGCTTCGCCCGCCGCCGCGAAGGCCAGACGCGGGCCGCGCTCCGCTCAGCCGCCCAGGACGCGTACGAGGTTCTACTGCCTCGACTGTCCGAAGTGGACGCTGTGGTGCTCGGCGGAGACCGTCGCGCGCTCGACGGACTGCGCTCCGACCGACGGCTCGCCGAGTTGTTCGACCGGGCGGAGCCGCGAGTGCTGGAGATTCCCGAGCCCGGCTATGCGGTGCTGGCCGAAGCGGCACAGCGAGCGCGTGCCGTCCACCTGGTGGTGAGGGATCGAACACCGGGACCCGAGTGAATCCGGACACGGCCGCGAAAACCGTTCGACGCCGACCCGTACACTGGGTTCGTGGTCAACAGGGCATTGGTGCGGATCCAGAGAGAGTAGCCGCCCGCCCCGCATCGCACGCGGTGCCGGGGCGCTCCAGCACGTCCACCTGACCGCCCCCGTATCCGGGAGTTCTCTTGATCACGGCCACTGGCCTTGAGCTGCGCGCCGGTTCGCGCATCCTGCTCGACGGCGCCACCCTCCGCATCCAGTCCGGCGACCGCATCGGCCTCGTCGGCCGCAACGGCGCGGGCAAGACCACCTCGCTGAAGGTCCTCGCGGGCGAGGGCGAACCGCACGCCGGCGACGTCCGGCGCAGCGGCGAACTCGGCTATCTGCCGCAGGACCCGCGCGAGGGCGACCTGTCGGTCACCGCGAAGGACCGCGTGCTGTCCGCGCGCGGGCTCGACACCCTGCTGCGCGACATGGAAAAAGCGCAGACCTCGATGTCCGAGCTGGTCGACGACAAGCAGCGGGACAAGGCGATCAACCGCTACGCGCGGCTCGAAGAGCGGTTCTCCTCGCTCGGCGGGTACGCCGCGGAGAGCGAGGCGGCGCGAATCTGCTCGAACCTCGGCCTCGCCGACCGCATCCTGTCCCAGACGCTCAGCACGCTGTCGGGCGGTCAGCGCCGCCGCGTCGAGCTGGCGCGGATCCTGTTCGCCGCCGCCGAGGCGGGCGCGGGCGGCAAGTCCGAGACGATCCTGCTGCTGGACGAGCCGACCAACCACCTCGACGCCGACTCGATCAACTGGCTGCGCGGCTTCCTCAAGCAGCACGACGGCGGGCTCGTGGTGATCAGCCACGACGTCGAACTGCTCGGCGACGTCGTGAACAAGGTCTGGTTCCTCGACGCGACGCGCGGCGAGATCGACATCTACAACATGAGCTGGCAGCGCTACCTCGACGCGCGCGCCACCGACGAGAAGCGCCGCCGCCGCGAGCGCGCGAACGCCGAGAAGAAGGCGTCCGCGCTGCAGGCGCAGGCCGCGAAGCTCGGCGCGAAGGCGACCAAGGCCGTCGCGGCCAAGAACATGGCCCGGCGTGCGGAGCAGATGCTGTCCTCGCTCGACGAGACGCGCCAGGCGGACAAGGTCGCCCGGATCAAGTTCCCGGACCCGGCCTCGTGCGGGCGCACGCCGCTGACCGCCGACGGGCTGTCCAAGTCGTACGGTTCGCTCGAGATCTTCACCGGCGTCGATCTGGCGATCGACCGCGGCTCGAAGGTCGTCGTGCTCGGATTGAACGGCGCCGGAAAGACGACATTGCTCCGGCTGCTCGGCGGAATGGAAACCCCGGACACCGGATCCGTCGAACCGGGTCACGGATTGCGTTTGGGCTATTACGCACAGGAACACGAAACGCTCGACCACGACGCGTCGGTGTGGGAAAACATCCGCCATCTCGCACCGGACACCGGCGCGCAGGAGCTGCGGAACCTGCTCGGCTCGTTCCTGTTCACCGGCGAACAGCTCGACCAGCCCGCCGGAACCCTGTCCGGCGGCGAGAAGACCCGGCTCGCGCTCGCTGGACTCGTGTCCAGCCAAGCCAATGTGCTGCTGCTCGACGAACCGACGAACAACCTGGACCCGGCCAGCCGCGCACAGGTTCTCGACGCGCTGCGCAGCTTCGCCGGCGCGGTCGTGCTGGTGACGCACGACCCGGGCGCGGTCGAGGCACTCGAACCCGAGCGCGTGATCCTGCTTCCGGACGGAACCGAGGACCACTGGTCGGCGGATTATCTGGAACTTGTCCAGCTTGCCTGACCGAGTGCGTCCGTTCGGGTGCTGACCGTGTCGGGCAAAGCACTGGAATGGCCCAATGTGATCGCGGTTTCGATCGTTTTACGGCTGTCGTCTGGCAATCCGGCGCGTAGTGTTCGATCATTGCCCCGGCAGGGGCCGTGAATGGCCCGGAACAACCACTCGGCGGGAAGGCGATCGACGTGGCTGATCTCAAGAAAGGCGCGCGGATCACCGGCAACACGCGCGACAAGCTGGCCGCTGACCTGAAGAAGAAATACGAGAAGGGCTCGAGCATCCGGGCTCTGGCCGAATCCACCGGACGGTCCTACGGGTTCGTCCACCGGGTGCTGTCGGAGTCCGGGGTCCAGCTGCGGGGGCGCGGCGGGGCCACGCGAGTCAAGAAGAAGTAGCGTCAGCGCGGCCGCTGCGCGGGGGGCGCACGGTCGGAGAGGTCGTCCGGAAGGTCAGCGCGGCGCCGAGGAGTACCAGCGGGTACACGAGGTAGCCGTACCGGGTGGCCGGAGTAAGCAGGATCAACGCGCCGAGTCCGACGGCGGTTCGCGTCAGTGCAGCGGATCCCGTCGCGGGGGGCCGGCGCGCCAGCCAGATCAGCATCGCCACCGCCGCGACACCCACCAGTACCAGGGAAATCACGGTGCCGGCCGGTCCGGCCTGCGCGATCAGATGCCCGGGCAGCGGGCTCGCCGCGGGGGAGCGGACCGCGCCCATGCCGAGCGGGAAGCGGATCACGTGCTCGGTGAACGCCGCCGGGTTCGCCAGATACACCGGCAGATGCAGCGCGATCGTCGCCGCGGCCAGCGCGCCCGCGAAGCGACCTGTTGCCGCCCAAGGATTTTCACCGCGAGCCCGCTGCCAAACGAAGACCGCGAGCACCCCGGCGGCGGGCGCGACGATGAGTTTCGCGCTGATCACCAGCGCCAGCACGAACCCGGTCCATCCTGGACGCCCCGAAGCGGCGAGGGCGAACGTCAGCACGAGCAGGCCCACGATCGCGAGGTCCGGTCCGGCCACCGCCCAGGTCAGCGCGGTCAGCGGACAGGCGATCGCGAACTGTGCGGCGAAAACCGGGATCCGGGGCCGGTTCAGCAGCCGCCAGGACGCGTACGCGCAGAGCACCGCGGCCAGCGCGAACATCCACCGCGCGTCGGTCAGTGCATTGAGGACCGGGCTGCCGCCGAACAACGCGCGCGGCAACCCGAAAACGGTCATCACCGGGCCGTACGGCGTGTAGTCGTTCACTTCCGGTGCGCGGTGGAGCGCGGTGATGTCGATGTACGGGGTTCCGTTCCGCAGCAACAGGTCCGCGCTGCGTTCGATCACCCACACCTCCGGCTGCGCGGCCCAGGAGAACGGGGTGATCAGCCAGTCCGTTCCGGTCAGCCGCCGGATCACGAGCGTCACCAGCGGCGCGCACATCGCGAGCACGACAACCGCGCCGATACCGATCCAGCGCGACCCGAATTTGCCGTTAGTTTGCATTCCGCGGCGCGCGGAAATCGTCAGCCAGGCGCTGTGCGCGGCGGCCAATCCGTATCCGGCGACGGCGAAATTGCCCCAGATCCGATAGCCGTAGAACTCCGAAGCGAGCGCGGTGCCGAGCGCGAAGGCGAAGCAGCCGAGATAGAAGACGAGATCCCAGGCGGCGACGCGCACGGGATGGGCTTCCCCGGCACGCGCAGGGGCCATCAGCAGTTGCACCCGCGTTTCCTCCCCGGCTCGCCGACCCCGAAACGCCAGGCTACCGAGCCGGGCGGCACCGGATCCCACCGCCCGTGGCCCGCGCCGGCCCGAGGTCCGTGATCGGAATCCGAGTCCCTGGGAAGTCCTTCGCGGACATCGGGAAGAATGCCGGGCATCCCGGTGTTGTGCAGGGCATCTCCGGAAAAAAGTTCAACTAATCTAGAGGTTTTCACGAGCTGGGGGACACTCCGATGGACAACACCTGGGCGCTGCTGAGCTCCGCGATGCGGGCGGGCGACGCGCCGAAAGCGCTGACCCGAGGCACGGTCCGCCGGGTCGCGCGGTTCGCCCGGCCGCACTGGAAGCGGCTGCTGGCCTTCCTGGTGCTCACCGTGATCTCGGCGGTGCTCGCCGTGACGACCCCGGTGCTCGCGGGCAAGGTCGTCGACGCGATCGTGGGCGGGCACGAGCTGAACGTGGTCATCTGGCTGTCGGTGGTGATCGCGACGCTCGCGATCCTCGACGCCGGGTTCGGTCTCGCGGAACGCTGGCAGTCGTCGCGGATCGGCGAGGGCATCATCTACGACCTGCGCGTGGCGGTGTTCGAGCACGTGCAGAAGCTGCCGATCGCGTTCTTCACCCGCACCCGCACCGGTGCGCTGGTCAGCAGGCTCAACAACGACGTGATCGGCGCGCAGCGCACGTTCACGGCGACTTTGTCCGGTTTGGTCACCAATGTGATCCAGCTGGTGCTGTCGCTGGTGGTGATGGTGTCGCTTTCGTGGCAGGTCACGCTCGTCGCCCTGGTCCTGTTGCCGATTTTCGTGCTGCCCGCCCGCCGGCTTGGCCGCCGCATGGCCGGGTTGCAGCGCGAGGCCGCGCAGCTCAACGCCGGGATGACCACGCAGATGACCGAACGGTTCTCCGCGCCGGGCGCCACGCTGGTGAAGCTCTTCGGACGGCCGCGCCAGGAGGTCGCCGACTTCGGCCTCCGCGCCGGACGGGTCCGCGACATCGGCGTCCGCACCGCGATGCTGACGCGCTGGTTCATGACCAGCCTGACGCTCGTGTCCGCGCTCGCGCAGGCGCTCGTCTACGGACTCGGCGGCTACCTGGCGCTCACCGGCAAGCTCGAACCGGGCACCGTGGTCGCGCTGGCGCTGCTGCTGACCCGGCTGTACACGCCGCTGACCGCGCTCGCGAACGTGCGTGTGGACGTGATGACCGCGCTGGTGTCGTTCGAGCGGGTCTTCGAGGTGCTGGACCTGGAACCGATGATCAAGGAACCGGCGGAGCCGAAGAAGCTGCCCGAGGGCGGGGTTTCGGTCGAGTTCTCCGACGTGAAGTTCGGGTACCCGGCGGCGGACAAGTTCTCGCTCGCCTCGCTGGAGGACGTGGCCACTTTGGACAGCAGGGGCGGCGAAGAGGTGCTGCACGGCATCAGCTTCCGCGCCGAAGCCGGGCAGATGGTCGCGCTGGTCGGTTCGTCCGGTGCGGGCAAGTCGACGATCGCTTCGCTGCTGCCGCGGCTGTACGACGTGGACGCCGGTTCGGTCCGGCTGTCCGATGTGGACGTCAAGGACCTGAGTTTCGCTTCGCTGCGCGAAACCGTCGGCGTGGTGACCCAGGACGGGCACCTGTTCCACGACACGATCCGGGCCAACCTGAGCTACGCGCGCCCTGGCGTCGCGGACGACGAGATCTGGGCCGCGCTCGAAAAGGCGCGGCTGGGCGATCTGGTGCATTCGCTGCCGGACGGACTGGACACGACCGTCGGCGAACGCGGCTACCGCCTCTCCGGCGGCGAACGTCAGCGGCTGACCATCGCGCGCTTGCTGCTGGCGCAGCCGAAGGTCGTGGTGCTGGACGAGGCGACCGCGCACCTGGACTCGGAATCCGAGGCCGCGGTGGGCGAAGCGCTCACCGGCGCGCTGGAAGGCCGGACGTCGCTGGTGATCGCGCACCGGCTGTCGACCGTGCGGGCGGCGGATCTGATCCTGGTGGTGGAAAACGGGAACATCGTGGAACGCGGCACGCACGACGAACTGCTGGCTGCCGAGGGGCGGTACGCGGAGCTGTACCACACGCAGTTCGCGGAGGAACCCGCTGCTGCCTGACCCGAATGCCCCCGGCCGTTGGCAAGGTCCGTGAAGGGCTCCTTGAGGGAATCTGATTCCCTCAAGGAGCCCTTCACGGCCCTCAGCGGAGAGGAATCGCCCGGCGGGTCTCGTCGGCCGGGCGCGCGGGTCAGCGCAGAGCGGGCACCCGGGGTTCGTACTTGGCCAGCAGAGCCGCGTTCGCCGCGTCCCCACCCTCCACATTGGAGCTGCGCCACAACGGCACGTCGAGCCCCTCGGCGGTGCCGCGGTCGTAAACCTCGGCCAGAATCAGGTTCCACAGAAACGCATTGACCACAGTGGACAGTGGACCGGTGCGCGGCGCGGAGGCGGGATAGCTGGCATCGCCGGGAATTACCAGCGAATCCAGCACCACGGTGCCTTCCTCGACCAGCGTCGTGGCGGACCGGCGCGGTGCGGCGGCCACGCAGGCCCGCGACGTCACGGCGATCACCGAGGCGCCGCGGCGGCGTGCGCCTGCGGCCAGTTCGACCGGGTACGGATTCACGCCGGACGTGGAGAACACGACTAGCACGTCGTCCGGTCCCGGTGCGCGTTCGGCCAGGACCTCTTCGGCGAGCCCGGAACGGCGCTCGGTGCGCGTGCTCTGCTGCGCGCCGTGCAGCGGCAGCAGTTCCGGGTGGTACACGGGATACACGCAGGCGAGCCCGCCCGCGCGGTAGAACGTCTCGGCGACCGCCGCGAGCGAGTGCCCGGCGCCCGCGGTGAAGACCAGCGCGTCGGCCCGGATCACCCCCAGCAGCAGGTCGGCGGCGGCGGACACTTGCGCGGCGTTGGCCTCCGCGGCCGCCGCAAGCTGGTCCGAAGTGTTCTTCACGAGATCCGTGGCGCTCACCACACCTGCCCTTCCTCGCGGGTCCGGGCACCGAATCTATCGGGTGGACACGCTTCGTGGTGGATTACCGTGGAGTTGATCGAAACGGGGGTGCCGGTGAACGGGAAACGGCGGAACGGCCGGACGGATCCGGCTGTGCGGGTGTGGCGGGCCCCCGGGCAGACCCGCGCGGTGGCGCTCGTGTTGCACGGCGGGGCCGAACGCAGCACCGCGGCCGTCCAGCCGTGGCGGCTGGCGTACCAGCGGATGGTTCCGCTGGCCCGCTCGCTGCACCGTGCCGGAAAGCGGCACGGGCTGGAAGTCCGGCTCATGCGGAACCGGCTGTACGGCTGGAACGGGCGGACGGAAAGCCCGGTGCCGGACGCGCGCTGGGCCCTTGAACAGATCCGCGCCGACCATCCTGGGCTCCCGGTCGTCCTCGTCGGGCATTCCATGGGCGGCCGCGTCGCGCTGCGCGTCGCCGACGATCCCGCGGTGACCGGGGTGTGCGCGATGGCTCCGTGGACGCCGCAAGGCGAGCCGGTGGACGCCGTCGCGGGCCGCGCGGTGCTGATCGCGCACGGCACCCGCGACCGGATGACCTCGCCGGCCGAGTCCTATGCCTTCGCCGCGCGCGCCCGCGAGGTCACCGACCTGGTCGCGCGGTTCGAGATCGCCGGCGAGGGCCATTCGATGATCCGCCGTCCCGCGGTCTGGACCCGGCTCATGTGTGCTTTCACACTGGACCGGATCGGAGTGGGCGAGACGGACGAGACTCTTCGTCAGGCCTGGTCCCGCCCCTCCGGCGACCGGCTGCGCATTCCGGGGTAACCGGAGGGTGCGGCCCGGTCGCGAGGGCGACGGGGACGAAGCGGGAATATCATGGGGAAGGGCTCGAAAAGCCCGTTCGGAGGGAGTGTCTTGTCCACGTCACGAGTCGATCCGACAGTGGTCTCAGCGGTCTCGCAGCCGGTGCCCGACGAATCCCGATGGCCCGGTCTCGCCACGCCGCCGCATTCGCCGCTGCGGGCGCGCGCGGCCGAGGCGCTCTTCCGGCACGCGGTGAAAACGCTGGACGTGCGGGTGACGTTCCCGGACGGCACGGTGCTCGGCGCGGGCGGCCCGGACGCGCCGGAGATGCGCATCCACCGGCCCGCGGCGTTCTTCCACCGGCTCGGAGCCGACGCGAAGATCGGCTTCGGCGAGGCGTACCTGGTCGGCGACTGGACCGCGGAAGACCTGGCCGGCGTGCTGACGCCGTTCGCCGAGCGGCTCGCCACGCTCGTGCCGCCCTTCCTGCAGCGGTTCCGCCGGTTCGCCGAGCGCATGCAGCCGTCCGCGGAAGAGAACACGATCGAGGGCGCCCGGTCGAACATCCACCGGCACTACGACCTGTCGAACGACCTGTTCAGCGCGTTCCTGGACGAGTCGATGATGTACTCCTCGGCGCTGTTCGGGCCCGGGGACACGCTCACCCAGGCGCAGCACCGCAAGCTCGACAGCGTGCTCGACTACGCCGGCGTGCGCAAAGGCAGCGAGGTGCTGGAAATCGGCACCGGATGGGGCGAGTTGTCCATCCGCGCGGCCTCGCGCGGCGCGAAGGTCACGTCGCTGACCATCTCGCAGGAGCAGAAGGTGCTCGCCGACGCGCGGATCGCCGAGGCGGGCCTGTCCGACCGCGTCGACGTGCGGCTGTGCGACTACCGCGAGGCCACCGGCGAGTACGACTCGGTGGTCAGCGTGGAGATGATCGAGGCGGTCGGCGCGTCCTACTGGCCCACGTTCTTCTCCACGATCGGCAAGCGCCTTCGCCCCGGCGGGCAGTTCGGCCTGCAGGCGATCACCATGGACCACGACCGGATGGAGGCCTCGGCCAAGTCCTACACGTGGATCCACAAGTACGTCTTCCCCGGCGGCATCATCCCGTCGGTGCAGGCGATCGAGGACGGGATGCGCGAGAACACCCGGCTGAAGCTGGCCGGGATGCGCGAGTTCGGCCAGGACTACGCCCGCACGCTCAAGCTGTGGCGGGACCGCTTCCAGCAGCGCTGGGACGACATCCGCGGCTTCGGGTTCGACGACGTGTTCCGGCGGATGTGGGAGTTCTACCTCGCCTACTCCGAGGCCGGGTTCCGGGCGGGGCACCTGAAGGTCCACCAGTTCGGGTTCGCCGACCCGCGCTGACCTCTCCTCCCCCTTCCGGAACAACCCGCGTAGGGTCCCGCACGTCCACCGCAGGAGGACCGTGCAGGATCCTGCGCGGCCACACCCACCGGATCGGGGAGACAGGCCCATGACGTACGGAGGCGACGACGGCAGGCGGCGGATGCCGCCCAGGCCACCGCAGCCCCCCGCACGCCCGCGTCAGCAGCAGCAGCGGGCGCAGATGCTGCCGCTGCCGGGGAGAGGGCAGAGCCCCTACGACGCCCGCACCCGGCCGATGGGCGCGCGCGGCGAGGCCCCCGCTCCGCCGCCCGGACCGCCGAGGCAGGACCCGCCGGAGCACGGCGGCCGCCAGCCGCGGCCGCGCCGTCGCCGCCGGTGGAGCATCGGCAAGATCCTGATGACGCTGCTGATCGTGTTCGTGCTGTTCGTCGGCGCGATCTGGGCGTATCTCGAGTTCTCCATCAACAGGGTGGACGCGATCGGCGACTACTCCGGGCGCCCGGCCGCCGCGTCGGGCACGAACTGGCTGATCGTCGGCTCGGACAGCCGCCAGGGCCTGACCGCGGAGGACGAGGAGCGGCTGGCCACCGGCGACACCGGCGAGGCGGGCGGGCAGCGCACCGACACGATCATGATCGCGCACCTCCCGGACAACTCGACGAAGCCGACGCTGCTGAGCCTGCCGCGCGACTCGCAGGTGAAGATCCCCGGCCACGGCACGAGCAAGATCAACGCCGCGTTCGCGCTCGGCGGGCCGAAACTGCTGGTCCAGACGGTCGAGCAGGCCACCGGGCTGCGGATGGACCACTACGCGGAGATCGGCTTCGGCGGCTTCGCGAACATCGTCGACGCGATCGGCGGCGTCGACATGTGCATCGACAAGGACATGAGCGACCCGATGACCGGCATCGACATCAAGGCGGGCTGCCAGAAGCTCGACGGCCGGTCGGCGCTCGGCTTCGTCCGGATGCGGCACGCGTCCGCGACGCCGCGCTCGGACCTCGACCGGGTCGCGAACCAGCGGAAGTTCATCGGCGCGCTGGTGAGCCAGGTGGCGAGCCCGGGGACGCTGCTGAACCCGTTCGACTTCTTCCCGCTGCTGGGCTCCGCGCCGGACGCGCTGACCATGGACACCGGCGACCACGTGCACAACCTGGTCGGCCTGGCGATCGCGATGCGCGGCATTTCCTCCGACGGCGTCACGACCACGACGATGCCGATCACCGACGCTTCGGCGCAGCACTGGGACAAGAAGAAGTCGGCGCAGCTGTTCGACGCGCTGAAGAACGACACCGAGGTGCCGCAGGACATCGTGGTGAACTGACGGCTGCCACAGCGCGACGGCGGCGGGCTTCCGGAGATTCGCGAGCCTGCCGCCGTTTCTGCTGTCAGGATGGCTCGCATGGAAACTCTCGCCGACGGTGTGATCACCCTCGTTCGCTGGCGCCCGGACCATCGCGACGCGCAGGTGGAGACCGTCGTGGGATCCCTGGACCACCTGGCCGCCTGGATGCCCTGGGCGATCGACGGTTACGACTCCGCCAAGGGAGACGAGTTCCTCGCCCGCGCGGCCGCGCAGTGGGAGAGCGGCGAGGAGTACAACTACGCGATCTTCACGCCGGACGACGAACTGGCGGGCAGCTGCGGGCTGATGCGTCGCGGCGACGGGTGGGAGATCGGGTACTGGCTCGCGAAGTCCCAGACTGGCAAAGGTTATGTGACGCGGGCGAGTGCTCTGCTGGTGTCTTTGGCTTGGCGGTTGGATGCTGCGTATGTGTTGATCAAGCACGATTCGGAGAATGTGCGCAGCGGCGCGGTTCCGGAGCGGCTTGGGTTTTCCCGAGTGGGGGAGGAGAAGGCCGAGGGACGGCTTCCGTCGGCTTGCAGCGGGGTGAATGTGGTGTGGCGGCTTGAGCGGGCCGCTTGAGTCTGCGGTTGGCTTCTGTCGAAAGCCGTGAGGGGAACCCTGAGGGAATCTGCTTGGGTTCTAGTGGTGGTTGCAACGCCTGAGTTGTGCAGGGGTTGCAGTGGTCGTGGTCGGGCGTGGTCGGGCTCCGCGGGGCCGGGTGAGGCTGGCGGCGGAACGCCGCCGCTATTTTGATCTTGTGGCGGAGGGCGTGGGCACGGTCGAGGCGTGCCGCAGGGTCGGGGTCGACCGCAGGACCGGGCACTATTGGCGGCACGGGCGGCCGAGCCGGGCGGGCGCGACCGCGCGTCCGGCCGCGCGGCCCGGGCCGGACTCGGGCCGGTTCCTGAGCGCGGGCGAGCGGATCGCGATCGCGGACGGGCTGGCGGCGGGCCGCTCGCGGCGGGCGATCGCGGCCGAGCTGGGCCGCAGCCCGTCCACGATCAGCCGGGAGATCGCCCGCAACGCCCGCCCCTGCGGCGACTACCGGCCCCACGCCGCCCACGACCTCGCCCGGGCACGGCGCCCGCGACCGAAAACAGGCAAGATCGCGGCCTGCCCCGAACTGCGGGACCGGGTGCAGGCGATGCTGACCGACAAATTCAGCCCGGAGCAGATCGCCGCCCGGCTGCGCCGCGACCACCCCGACCGGCCGGAGCTGCACGTGACCCACGAAACGATCTACCAGGCCCTCTACGTCCAAGGCCGCGGCGAACTGCGCCGCGAGCTGGCCCGCGCCCTGCGCACCGGCCGCACCATGCGCAAACCCCGCGCCAGCGGCGAACAACGCCGGCCCCGCTTCGCCGAACCCATGGTCATGATCAGCGACCGGCCCGCCGAAGCCGCCGACCGCGCCGTCCCCGGCCACTGGGAAGGCGACCTGATCATCGGCAAGGACAACGCTTCCGCCATCGCCACCCTCGTCGACCGCTCCACCCGCTACACCCTGCTCGTCGCGCTGCCCGACGGCCGCGGCGCCGACGCCGTCCGCGACGCCCTCGCCGCCGTCGCCGCGACCCTGCCCGCGCACCTGCGACGATCCCTGACCTGGGACCAGGGCAGCGAAATGGGCCGCCACCACGAATTCACCGTCGCCACCGGCATCCCCGTCTACTTCTGCGACCCCCACAGCCCCTGGCAACGCGGCAGCAACGAAAACACCAACGGCCTGCTGCGCCAGTACTTCCCCAAAAGCACCGACCTCTCAGTCCACACCCCCGAACACCTCGCCGCCGTCGCCGCACAACTCAACCGCCGACCCCGCAAAACACTCAACTGGGACACCCCAGCCGAACGCCTCGCTACACTCCTCGCCGAAACCAGTTGAACCACCCGCGTTGCAACAACCCCTCGAATCCACCCAGATTCCCGGAGGGTTCCCCTCACGTACGTTCGCTGGGGTAGTCAGGCGTCCGCGCGCTCTCGCAGCACTTTCAACGCCCGATCCGCATGCGCCGTGAAGTTCAGTTCGCTCTTGATCACGTCCAGCACCCGCCGGTCCTCGCCGATCACGAACGTCTGGCGTTTCGTGTGCAGCGGCAGGATTTTGCGCCACACGCCGAACTGCTTCGCCACCGTGCCGTCCACATCGGACAGCAGCGGATAGTCGAAACCGTGCTTCGCGGAGAATTCGCGCTGTTTGCCGACCGCGTCCGGGCTGATGCCGACCCGTTGCGCGCCCGCCTCGGCGAATTCCGCGGCGAGGTCCCGGAAGTGGCAGCTTTCGGCGGTGCAGCCGCTCGTCATCGCGGCCGGGTAGAAGAACAGCACGACCGGGCCGTCGGCCAGCAGGGCGGACAGGGTGCGTTCGACGCCCTGGTCATCGGGGAGGGTGAAGTCGGGGGCGAGGTCGCCAGGCTGCATCGGGGGAACCTTTCGGTCGTCGGCAATGTCATCTTGCCTGGGTGCCGGACACGTCGTCGCGGCGACCTCGGCAAGCGACCGCGAGACCGTCTGAACCTCCTGCTCACCAGCCCTGCTCGCCCCGGTTCCTCCGGGGCGCGTGCTGGCCGTCGCCTGATAGAGATCAGCTGTCCGTAACTTCTGAGCCGCTGAGACCGACAAGAGAGGACGTCAACTGCGGACTGAAGTCGATTGCGGAGGAAACTGTGGCGCTGCTCAAGAAGAAGACGCCCGAGGAGGCAGCCGCGGAAGCCGCGGCGAAGGAGCAGGCACGCCTTGCGGCGGAGGACCGCAAACGCCAGGCGCAACTGGAGAAGGAAAGGCAAGCGTTCGAGCGGTCCCCAGCCGGGCGCGCCCGGGCGGCATTCAGGAAGGGCGACCGCGTCTTCCAGTTCTCTATCGACGTAATGAACCAGAAGGCCGTCATCGTCGCGATGGTCGGCGGCACGACGACTCAGCGGACGAGCGACCCTGTCGACGTGCTCAACTCCGTGTGCCGCGAAGGCTGGGACCTGGTCAACGGTTCGTTCGTCTTCGTCGAGCAGGGCCAGGAGAGCCGTGACAAGTTCATGTCGTCCGGACAGAACGTTGCGGTCAAAGGCGAAGTGGTGGGCTACTACCTGTTCAAGCGTTGCGAGGCGAACCGGCAGGCGGCATAGGCGCACGAACGCCGGGGTCAGCTGGCGTGCCGGGCGATCATTTCGTCGACCTCGTCGCCCGTCGCGGACTCCGCCACGAACGAACCCCGCGCCGCCAGCACGCCCTGTTCCCGCAGGCGTGCGGCATGACCATGGTCGCGCACGCCCTCCGCGCCGATGCGCAGCCCCAGTTCCTTGGCCCGCGTGACCAGTTGCGACAGGTGCCGCACGTCAGTCTCCGCCGGGTTCGGGTCGACTAGCGCGTCGACGACCGGGCCGCTCAGGATCACGTGTTTCACCGGGAGCTGGTAGCGCGGGATGAGTTCCAGGTCGGACGACCCGGTGATGGTGAGCACGAGCTGGGCGCCGAGGTCGGCGAGCACGCTGAACGAGTCCAGCAGTTCGCCCTCGCTGTCGAACATCGACTCGCGGTCGGTGCACAGCCGCAGCGCTCGTGCGGGCAGGCGGTGCCGGTCGAGCTGGTTCTTGACCATCAGCACCAGGTCCTCGTCGGTGGCGAGGCGCTTCGGCAGGCGGATGCACACGTCCGGCGCGGCGGGGCCGTACTGTTCGCGCCAGCGCGCGGTCGCGCCGAGCGATTCCTGCAGCAGCCATTTGCCGAGCGGCACGGTCATTCCGGTGGTCTGCGCGAGCGGGTAGAACTCCTCGGGCCCGAGTTCGCCGCGTTCGGGGTGGCTCCAGAGCAGTCCGGCGTTCACCGCGGCGATTTCGTCCGGCTTCGCGAGTTTGACCGTCGGCTGGTAGATCAGCGAGAACTCGCCGTTCTCCAGCGCGCCGGCGATCACCGCGCCGAGCTGGTAGCGGTTGCGGTCCCGTGCGTCGAGCTGCGGGTCGAACAGCATCCACTGCGCCTTGCCCGCTTCCTTGGCGCGGTGCAGCGCCAGTTCGGCCGCGCGCAGCAGGTCGCCGTGGCTGCCTTCGTTCGCCGGGCGCACGACGATCCCGATGCTCGCGCTGACGCCGATGCCGTGCCCGTCGACGTACACCGGCTCGCTGAGTTCCTCCAGTACCCGGTCGGCCAGCAGGACCGTCTCCTGCCCGGTCAGCGCCGGGCCGCGCAGCAGCACCGCGAAACCGTCGCCGGACAGCCGCGCGACGTAGCCCTCGTGCTTGCCGGCGAACACCGCCTTCAGTTTCCGCGAGATCTCCTTCAGCACCTGGTCGCCCATGCCGGCGCCGAGCCCGTCGTTGATCACCTTGAACCCGTCGATGTCCAGGTACAGCAAGGCGATCTCGGAAGAGCCGCCCGAACCGAGCGCGAGTTCGAGCTGGGCGTTGAACGCGGCGCTGTTGGGCAGCCCGGTCAGCGGGTCGTGCAGGTTCTGGTGGCGCAGCCGTTCGCCGAGCAGGTGCAGGTCGTCGTCATCGGCGGCCATGAACACCGGGAAGTACGTGCCCGGCCGGTCGCCGGGCAGCGACGCGAGCGTGACGTTCGTGGTCAGTTCGCCGTCGCGGCTGTGGCCGAGCTGCACGCTCTGCACGGTCCGGCGCGCGTCGGCGGTGAGCGGCAGGCCTTCGAGCGCGGTGCGCAGCCGGGTGGCGTCCTGCGGGCCGGCGGCGAGATCCGCGATGTGCTTGTCCCGCAACGCCGCCGCGGACGTGCCGAGCAACCGGGCCAGCGCGCCGTTCGCCTCGACGACGTTCCCGGCCGGGTCGGTGAGCGCGATGCCGAGCGGCGCGGAGGAGAAGAGCGCGGTGAACCGCCGCGTGGCGCCCGCGTCCTCGGGACGCGCGGCGACCTCGCCGGCGAAGTCGAGCAGGATCCGCTCCACCTCGGCGGGAGGGAGCGTTACTCCGTTGGTGTCGGTCAGCGCCGCCGCGTACTTGCGCGCGACGTCGACCAACCCTGGCATGGCACCAGGCTCCGGCACACTCCACCTCTTCATACGCGGACAAAGACCAGCTCAGACCCGGTGCGGAGGATCCGAAGACCCACACTGGGTACGAGTTGGCCGCAAGTGATGCCACGGCATCACGGACCAAACAGGGTGTCTACCGGCTGAACGAGTGATGGGCACTACACAACTGGTGACATCAAGTCACCTTGAGTACACGAAGGTGGCTTGTACTGCAGTTTTGTCTCCAGCTGTCGACCTTTCTGTCCCGCTCGGCGGCCGTCAACGATAGGCCAACCGGGCGGGCAGTCCGTCGGCGGGCACCGGAAGCGAGACGTAGTCCCACTTCGCGACGTAGTCCTCGGGCACCGACCAGCGGTGCGCCCGCAGCAGCTCGTGCATGAGCGCTTTCACCTCCAGGCCGCCGAACTGCAGCCCGATGCACTTGTGCGCGCCGCCGCCGAACGGCATCCACGCGAACCGGTGCGCCTTGTCCTCGCGGCGGTCCGGCCCGAACCGCTCAGGGTCGAAGCGCAGCGGATCGGTCCAGTGCTCGGGGGAGTAGTGGTTCAGCGTCGGCGAAACCGCGACCATCGTGCCTTCCGGCAGGTAATGGCCGAGGACGGAAGTGTCCTTTGTGGTCTTCCGCGCCAGCGACGGCACCGGCGCGCGCAGCCGCAGCGCCTCCTTCATCACCAGATCCAATGTTTCGAGGCTCTCCAGCGCGTCGAGGTCCGGCAGGTCGTCGCCGAGGCGCAGCGACTCCTCTCGGGCGCGCTCCTGCCATTCCGGGTGTTTCGCGAGGTAGTAGGCCATCGCGCTGGCGGTGATGGTGGTCGTGTCGTGCGCGGCCATCATCAGGAAGATCATGTGGTTGACGATGTCGGCGTCGCTGAACCGGTCGCCGTCCTCGGAAACGGCGTGGCAGAGCGCGGAGAACAGGTCGTCGCCGTCCGTGTCGCGCTTGGCCGCCAGGTTCTCGCCGAAATAGCGCTCCAGCGTCCGCCTGCCGCGCAAACCCGCGGCCCAGCGGCCGCCAGGCACCGGATAGCGCACGACGGCGGTACCGGCGCGCACAGCGGCCACGAACGCGCGGTTGATGCGCTCGGCGTCGGAAGCGGAGCGCATGCCCATGAAAACCTGCGTCGCGACGTCGAGCGTCAGCTGTTTGAACGCCCAGTACAGCTGGGGGCGGCCGGACGGCAGCGCGGCGACGCCTTCGCGCAGCGCCGGACCCATCTGCGCGACGTAGCCGCGGAGCCGGTCGCGCGTGAACGCCTCCTGCATGATCCGCCGGTGCAGGTGGTGCTCGCCGAAATCGAGCAGCATGAGCCCGCGCTCGAAGAAGCGCTCGATGAAGAACTTCCAGCCCTCCTGGGAAAACGCCTTGTCCTTGTTCACGAGCGCGGCCTGGGTGGCCTCGGCTCCGGACAGCGTCACGATCCGCTGGCCGAACACCCCCATCCACGACACCGGGCCGAACTGCTCGAAGCGGTGCAGGCTGAAGTCGAGGCCGAACCGCATCCCGTCGAGCGTGTGGCCGATCAGCGGCGGCCCGTCGTCGCCGAGCACCGGTTTCAGGCCGCTGCCCGCCGGGGGCGCCGCGAGTTCGCGGACCGGCCAGCGCGCGCCGAGCCAGCGTTCGTCGAACTTGCGCGGCAACGGGATCGCGGTCAGCGGCGGCATTCGGCCGCGCAGGTTCTCCGACAGCCGTGTGACGCCGTCGCTCCCGGCGTGGGCGACCTTGCCGAGCGCGCCGCCTGCCGCCGGGAGCCTCGTCTTTCCGGTCACGTCCGCCATGGCGACCACCTCCCGGTCAGGGTATCGGCCGCCTCCACGGTCCCGCGTTATTGACGCATTGACAATACCTCGCGGGCCTGCCGTTCGGGTGATCCTCGGACCGGTGCCGGGCAGCGGGCCGCGCTGCCCGGCACCGGGACGCGTCAGCGAGGTTCGGCGCGCAGTTCCCGGGCCGCGCCAACCAGATGCCGCAGCGCCGGCTCGACCTCGGCGTAACCGCGGGTCTTGAGACCGCAGTCCGGATTGATCCACAGCCGTTCCGCCGGGACCGCGCCGAGCGCCGTGCGCACCAGGTCGGTCATCTCGGTCCGGTCCGGCACGCGCGGCGAGTGGATGTCGTACACGCCGGGCCCGACGCCGCGGCCGAAGCCCGCTTCGTTGAGGTCGGCGAGTACTTCCATCTTCGAGCGGGCGGCCTCGATGCTGGTGACGTCGGCGTCGAGGGCATCGATCGCGGGCAGCACGTCGCCGAATTCCGAGTAGCACATGTGCGTGTGGATCTGCGTCGTGTCCGCGACGCCTGAGGTGGCCAGCCGGAACGCGGGCACTGCCCAGTCGAAATATGCCTCGCGGTCCGCCGCGTGCAGCGGCAGCAACTCGCGCAATGCCGGTTCGTCGACCTGAATGATGCGGATTCCGGCGGCCTCCAGATCCGCGACCTCGTCCCGGACGGCCAGCGCGACCTGGCGTGCGGTGGCGGCCAGGGGCTGGTCGTCACGGACGAACGACCACGCCAGGATCGTGACCGGGCCGGTCAGCATGCCCTTCACCGGACGGTCGGTGCGGCTTTGCGCGTACTGCGCCCATTCGACGGTCATCGGGCGTGGCCGGGAGACGTCGCCGAAGAGGATTGGCGGGCGGACGCAACGGGATCCGTACGACTGGACCCAGCCGAGGGCGGTCGCCGCGAAGCCGGTCAGTTGTTCGGCGAAGTACTGGACCATGTCGTTGCGCTCGGGTTCGCCGTGGACCAGGACGTCTAGGCCCAGGTCTTCCTGCAGCCGTACGACGCGGTCGATTTCGGTGCGCATCGCGGTGCGGTAGGCGGTGTCGTCGAGTTCGCCCGCGCGGAGTGCGGCTCGGGCTCGGCGGACCTCGCTGGTTTGCGGGAAGGAGCCGATTGTGGTGGTCGGTAGTGGGGGCAGGTTCAGGGATTTCTGTTGTGCCGCAGCGCGTTCTGCATACGGCGCGCGGACGGTGTCTACTGGGCGGAGTGCGTTGACTCGTGCACGGACGTTGGCGTCGTTGAGTTCGGCGGCTCCGGCCCGGTCGGCGGCCGCGGCTCGGGCCGGAGTGAGGTCGGCCTTCTCTCCGCTTAGGGCTCGGCCTAGCAGGACGACCTCGTCCACCTTTTGCTTCGCGAAAGCCAGCCAGTTCTTGAGGCGCGGGGCGAGGTCTGTTTCCGCGTTCACGTCGTAGGGGACGTGAAGTAGCGAGCAGGACGTTGAGATGCTCACGCGTGCGGCGGTGTCTCGCAGTTGCGCTGCGTGGGCTAGTGCGACGTCTGGGTCGGTGCGCCAGACATTTCGGCCGTCTACTACTCCGGCTAGGACTTCCTTGTCTCGCAGTGCTCCTTCTGCTGCGACTTTGTCCACAAAGGACTCATCGGTTGCCAGGTCCACGGCTATTGCTTCGATGGGGGAGCGGGCTAGGACGCCCAGTGCTCGGCCGAGGCCGCCGAAGTATCCGGCTGCCAGCAGCTTCGGGCGATGGGTTTCCTTGGCCAGCCAGTGGTAAGCGCGGGTGAGTGCGTTGAACTCCGGCGTGGTCCGGTCGGCAGCGAAGGCTGGTTCGTCCAACTGGACCCATTCGACGCCCTCGTCGGCCAGTTTGCCCAGAAGTTCGGCGTAGGCGGGAAGTAGTTCGTCCAGCAGTTCAAGTGGGTTGAAGCCGGGTTCGGTGGGCTTGGCCAGCAGTAGGAAGGTGACCGGTCCGACGAGTACCGGGCGTGGCGTGATGCCTAGTGCCTTTGCCTCGCGGACTTCGTCGATCGGGGCGGTGCCGGTGAGCGCGAAGCGGGAGTTCGGGCCCAGTTCCGGGACCAGGTAGTGGTAGTTGGTGTCGAACCACTTCGTCATTTCGAGGGCGGGTGCGTCCGGGACTCCTCGTGCGGCGGCGAAGTAGGTGTCCAGTGGCGACAGGCCCAGCCGGGTGAAGCGGTCCGGCAGAGCGCCGAAGAGGGCGGCGGTGTCCAAGACCTGGTCGTAGAGCGAGAAAGTGCTGGACGGGATTGAGTCGAGGCCCTGGTCTCGCAGGGTTGTCCAGGTTTGCTCGCGCAGCTGCCGTCCGGCGGTCAGGAGGTCTTCTTCGGTGGTTTTTCCTGACCAGTAGGACTCGAGTGCTCGTTTGAGTTCTCGCGCTGGGCCGATCCGCGGATAGCCCAGAACGGTAGTGCCGATCGTGGTCACAGCAATGCATCCTCACGTGCTCGCCGGAAGAGTCCGGGCACGCGGAAGTCGTGCTTCGGTCGGTGCCCTTCCCGCGAGGCCCGGACTCACGCACGCCGTCGGCGTGCGTGCCAGTGGCAGGTATTCGGACTCGTGGGCGTATCGCTCGTGCCTACCGGCTGTCGCTTCCCGGGCTGGGCGCCCAGTGCTTTACCGCATTTCGCGGTGACAGCTTTCGTTCCCACATACCGCTGCGGGGCAGTCCCGGAATCGCACCGGGTTCCCTGTTGCCTCGCCGGGACGCGGCTGCGTCCTGGCGAACCAGTGGCGGGGCTGAGCTTAGCGGTTCCCGCGCGGATCCGGCACAAGCCGGACGCGGCTCCCGGATGGCGGGATTCAACGCGGTCCCGGACCACGCAGTGCTGGCGAAACAGACCGGCTCGCCGAAACGCGACTCGGCCCCGCCCTGGCGAACCAGGACGGGGCCGAGTGTTCAGCGTTGTGCCGGAACCGGGATCAGTCCCAGTCGAGCGCGCCGCCGGACTGGTATTCGATGACGCGGGTTTCGAAGAAGTTCTTTTCCTTCTTCAGGTCCATCGCCTCGGACATCCACGGGAACGGGTTTTCGTTCTCGCCGTAGATCGGGGACAGGCCGATCTGCTGGGCGCGCCGGTCGGTGATGAAGTGCATGTACTGCTCGCACAGGTCAGCCGACAGGCCGAGCATGCCGCGCGGCATGGTGTCTCGGGCGTACTTCACCTCGAGCTCGCACGCGTCCTGCAGCATTCCGCGCACCTCGGCCTGGAACTCCTCGGTCCACAGGTGCGGGTTCTCGATCTTGATCTGGTTGATGCAGTCGATGCCGAAGTTCAGGTGGATCGACTCGTCGCGCAGGATGTACTGGTACTGCTCGGCGATGCCGACCATCTTGTTCCGCCGGCCCAGCGACAGGATCTGCGCGAAACCGGTGTAGAACCACATGCCTTCGAAGATCACGTAGAACGCCACGAGGTCGCGCAGGAACGCCTGGTCGGCCTCCGGCGTGCCGGTCTCGAAGTCCGGGTTCTCCAGGTTCTGCGTGTACTTCAGCGCCCACGCGTCCTTGTCCGAAATGGACGGGACCTCGCGGTACATGTTGAACAGCTCGCCCTCGACCAGGCCGAGGCTTTCGCAGATGTACTGGAAGGTGTGCGTGTGCACGGCCTCCTCGAACGCCTGGCGCAGCAGGTACTGGCGGCACTCCGGGTTCGTGATCTGGCGGTACACCGCGAGCACGATGTTGTTGGCCACCAACGACTCCGCCGTGGCGAAGAAGCCGAGGTTGCGCTTGAGCATCTGCCGCTCGTCCTCGGTGAGGCCGTCCGGCGACTTCCACAGCGCGATGTCGGCCTGCATCGCGACCTCGGTCGGCATCCAGTGGTTGTTGCACGCCGCCAGGTACTTGTCCCACGCCCACCGGTACTTCATTGGCAGCAGCTGGTTGACGTCGGCGCGCGCGTTGATCATGCGCTTGTCGTCGACGTTGATCCGGGCCGCGCCGACCTCGATCTCGCCGAGGCCGGTCGCGTCCGTCGTTTCCACGTTCGTCATGGTTCAGGAATTCCTTACTGGCAGGCTTCGCAGTCGGGGTCGTCGATCCGGCAGGCAGCGCCCTCGGTGGCGACGAAGTCGACGTCGGTCTTCGGCATCTCCTTCGGCTCCGCCGGGACGGCCGCGGCGGGCGACGGCGACGGTGCGGGAGAAGCGGCCGGAACCGCGGCTGACGGCGACGGCGACGGTGCCGGGGAAGGCGCGGCGGCCGGAGCGGCGGCAGCCGGAGCGGCCGGGGCGGGGGTGGCGGAGACGGCGTTCAGCTTGCCGTCGGTGCCGCGCAGGGTGCTCTTCTCCACGTGCGTCGCGGACTGCGCCCGCAGGTAGTACGTGGTCTTGAGGCCCTTGTGCCAGGCGTAGCGGTACAGCTCGTCGAGCTTGCGGCCGCTCGGCGCCGCGATGTACAGGTTCAGCGACTGCGCCTGGTCGATCCACTTCTGCCGCACCGAACCGGCGTCCACGATCCACTTCGACTCGATCTCGAAGGCGGTCGCGTACAGCGCCTTGAGGTCGTCCGGAACGCGGTCGATCTGGCCGAGGCTGCCGTCGAAGTACTTCAGGTCGCTGACCATGACCTCGTCCCACAGGCCGCGCGCCTTGAGGCTCTTGACCAGGTGCGGGTTGACGACGGTGAAGTCGCCGGACATGTTCGACTTGACGTACAGGTTCTGGAACAGCGGCTCGATCGACTGGCCGACGCCGGAGATGTTGGAGATCGTCGCGGTCGGCGCGATCGCCATGACGTTCGAGTTGCGCATGCCGACGGTCTTGACGCGCTCGCGCAGCGGGGCCCAGTCCAGCGTCGTGGAGGTGTCGACGTCGAGGCCGTCGCCCTGGCGGGCGTCGATGAGCAGCTGCATCGAGTCGATCGGCAGGATTCCTTTGCTCCACAAGGAACCCTCGAAGGTCTGGTACTGGCCGCGCTCCTCGGCGAGGTCGGTCGAGGCCGAGATCGCGTAGTAGGAGAGGTGCTCCATCGACACGTCGGCGAACTTCACCGCGTCGGCGGACGCGAACGGCACGCCCAGCTCGAACAGCGCGTCCTGGAAGCCCATGATGCCCAGGCCGACCGGACGGTGGCGCAGGTTGGAACGCCGCGCCTCCGGGATCGTGTAGAAGTTGATGTCGATCACGTTGTCGAGCATGCGGACCGCGGTGCGCACGGTCTTCTCGAGCCGCTCAGTGTCCAAACCGGACGGAGTGACGTGCTTGAGCAGGTTCACCGAGCCGAGGTTGCAGACCGCGACCTCTTCGGTGTTCGTGTTCAGCGTGATCTCGGTGCACAGGTTGGACGAGTGCACGACGCCGACGTGCTGCTGCGGCGAACGCAGGTTGCACGGGTCCTTGAAGGTGATCCACGGGTGGCCGGTCTCGAACAGCATGGTCAGCATCCGCCGCCACAGCTCGACCGCGCGGACCTTGCGGAACACCTTGATCTCGCCGCGCGCGGCGGCCGCCTCGTACTCGCGGTAGCGCTGCGCGAACGCGTTGCCGTAGAGGTCGTGCAGGTCCGGCGTCTCGTTCGGGGAGAACAGCGTCCACTCGGCGTTCGCCTCGACGCGGCGCAGGAACTCGTCCGGGACCCAGTTGGCGGTGTTCATGTCGTGCGTGCGCCGCCGGTCGTCGCCGGTGTTCTTGCGCAGGTCGAGGAATTCCTCGATGTCGACGTGCCAGGTCTCCAGGTACGCGCACGCCGCGCCCTTGCGCTTGCCGCCCTGGTTGACCGCGACCGCGGTGTCGTTGGCGATCTTCAGGAACGGCACGACGCCCTGGGACTGGCCGTTGGTGCCCTTGATGTGCGCGCCGAGGCCGCGGACCGGGGTCCAGTCGTTGCCGAGGCCGCCCGAGTACTTCGCCAGCAGCGCGTTGTTCTTGTACGCCTGGAAAATCGAGTCCAGGTCGTCGTCCACCGTGGTCAGGAAGCAGGACGACAGCTGGGCGCGGTTGGTGCCGCTGTTGAACAGCGTCGGGGTGGACGCCATGAAGTGGAACGTCGACAGCAGCTCGTAGAACTCGATCGCGCGGGCTTCGCGGTCGTCCTCGCGGATCGCCAGGCCCATCGCGACGCGCATGAAGAACGCCTGCGGCAGCTCGAACCGCACGCCGTTGTGGTGCTGGAAGTACCGGTCGTACAGGGTCTGCAGGCCGAGGAAGCCGAAGTCGAGGTCGCGCTCGGCGTGGATGGCGGCGGTGATCTTGTCCAGGTCGAAGCGCAGCAGCTCGCCGTCGACCAGTTCCAGTTCGACCGCGCGGCGCAGGTAGGCGCGGAAGTACGCCGGGTATTCGCTCGCCATTTCGTCCTGGCTGGCCTGGCGCGGCTTCTGCGCGAGGTAGCTCAGCGCCTCGCCGCGCAGCTTGTCCAGCAGCAGGCGGGCGGACACGAACGAGTAGTTCGGCTCCTGCTCGACGAGCACGCGCGCGGCCATGATCTGCGCGAGCGCCAGTTCGTCGGCGGTGATGCCGTCGTAGAGGTTGCGCTTGGCCTCGGCCAGCACCGGCTCGGCGGAGACGTCCTCGAGCCCGGCGACGGCCTCGCCGACGACGTGCGAAACACGCGCCCAGTCGAGCGGGCGCAGCGTCCCGTCGGCGCCCTTGACGCTCAGCGCGACCTCGGCGGACGCCGGCGCGGCGGCCTCGCGGGCCTTCGTGCGCTCGTCGCGGTACAGCACGTAGGCGCGGGCGACCTTGTGGTGCCCGCCGCGCATCAGGGCGAGTTCGACCTGGTCCTGGATCTGCTCGATGTGCAGCGCGGTCTCCGGGCCGGTGTGGCGCAGCAGCGCCGCCTCGACCTGCCCGGTCAGCTCCGCGACCACGTGGTGCACGCGGGAGGACGCGGCGGCGTCGCCGCCCTCGACCGCGAGGAAGGCCTTGGTCAGCGCCACCGAGATCTTGCCCGCGTCGAAGGGCGAGACGCTTCCGTCCCGCCGGATGACGCGGACCGCGCTCGGGGCCCCCTCCGCCGCCGACGGCGGCCGCTGACCGGTTTCCACTGACATGCGTGTCTCCAACAGTTCCTCGAAATGGGCGCGTTCGAGCGGCACACGGCCGGTCAAGGCCATGCGCTGCGGTTTCGGCGAAACAGCCCGGCCGCCCTCTTCAAGCGGTCTCCCCGTCGCTGGGGGCTGCCGGTTCCCAGAGACTACATGTTGGGGTGGGGGCTCGCACGGGCCCCAAGGTATGGCGTGTCGGTCTCACCCTGGCGGGTTATCCGATCACCGAGGGCAAGATCCGAAACGGAGCCTCGTGGCGCCCAGTGCGGCACTGGCCACGGGCCGTTTCCCGGCGAGATACGCCAGCGGCCCGGCCGGGTTGACCGACCAGTCGGCGGCCGCCGCGCGGGGCTTCGAACGCCACTCGACCGGGGTACGCAACGGGCTGCCGCCGCGGTCCTGAGCGATCTCGAAGCGTACCGGGAGCGTGATCGGGAGCCCGAGGCGCGGGGTGAAGGCGGCGGTGGCGATCCAGTCGTCGGAGGTCGCCGCGGTGAAGGTGCGTCCGCCGGTGAAGGCGAAGGACGCGAGGTCCTTCGGGATGCCCCACAACTCGCGCCCGCCCGCGCGCGAGACCTCGCTGTCGACCCAGATGTCGGTGATCGACGCGGCGAGCCCGCGGCCGCGCACGGCGACGCAGGAGAGGAGTTCGTGGTAGCTCAGCTGGCCGGACGGCAGGTAGTCGATCCAGGCGGTGAAGACGGCGGCCTGCTTGCCCAGGAGCAACGGTTCGGCGCCGGCGGGAAAGGCGGGCAGTTCCTCGACGGGGACCCGCCACATCGAGATGCACGCGTCGGCGGCGAGGTGCCACGGTTCGGGCGGGTACTCGGTCATTCGGTGATCCATGGCAGGTAAGGCGGCAGATCGCGGTCCACGCGCAAGGGGAACTCCGGCGGGCGTTTCTGAAAGAACGAGGCGATGCCTTCGACGGCGTCGGGGTTCGAGCCCAGCTGGGAGATGAGCTTCGAGTCCACCTGATGGACGTCGAACGGAGACGGGGCCGAGGCCATCCGGTAGAGCAGCTGCCGGGTGACCGCTACCGCGACCGGCGCGGTCGTTTCGGCGATCTCCCTCGCCTTGGCTTGGGCTTGGGCGAGGACGTCCCCGGGGTCGTGGATCTGGTGGACGAGTCCGGTCCGGAGCGCTTCGTCGGGTCCGAAGAGCCGTCCGCTGATCATCCAGTCGACGGCCGCGCCCATCCCGACGAGGCGCGGGAGGAACCACGCGGACGCGCCTTCGGGATAGATGCCGCGGCGGGTGAAGACGAAGCCGAACTTGGAGTCGGTGGAGGCGAACCGGTAGTCGCAGGACAGCGTGATGGTGATGCCCGCGCCCACGGACGCCCCGCGCAACGCGGCGAGCACCGGTTTGTTCATCGTGAAGATCCGCTTCGACACGCGGCCGGCCGGTTCCTGCCAGTCGTCCGGCGGGCGGTCGCCGAAGTCGAAGCCGCCGGAGGAGAGGTCGGCCCCGACGGAGAAGTCCTTGCCGGTGGTGCTGAGCACGACCGCGCGAACGTCCTCGTCCCGGTCGGCGCGGTCGAGGGCGTCGGCGAGTTCGTCGGCCATCCGGATCGTGTAGCCGTTGCGGGCTTCGGGCCGGTCGAGCAGGACGGTCGCGACCTTGGCGGCGACCTCGTAGGCGATCTCCGCGTAGGAGTCCATGGGAGGACGGTAGGACCTTGTTTTCATTGCGTCAATAACGGTTGGGCGGCCGCGGCCCGGGCATGCTCGGATCATGCTGAAGGTGGGCACGGTGGTGCTGGGAGTCGAGGACATGGAACGCGCGGTCGCGTTCTGGAGCGCGGCGCTGGGGTACGTGCGGCGGGACGACGCGGCGGATTTCGTGGTGCTGCAGTCCGCGGACGACGCCGGGCCGAGGGTGGCGTTCCAGCGGAGTTCGGTGCCGGTGCAGGAGGTGCCGCGGGTGCATCTGGACCTGTACGCGGGGGACGCGGCGGATCAGCGGGCGGAGGTCTCCCGGCTGGTGGAGCTGGGGGCGCGGCGGGTGGACTGGCCGCTCTATCCGGAGGATCCGGACTTCGTGGTGCTGGCCGATCCGGAAGGCAATCGGTTCTGCGTGATCGACACTTCGCACGGCTGACCGAGGTCCGTGGAGGACTCCTTGAAGGAACCAGATTCCCTCAAGGAGTCCTTCACGGCACGTCCGGAGCAAAACAATCATGCGCGCTTGATTTTTCCGGGGCCAGGGTCCACGCTGGGTCCGCACGAGGTGGTGCGGCGGACGCAGGGAGGCGCAGGAATGGCTGATCTCGCGGGGATTCTCCGGGATCTCGCGGCCGAATCGCAGGCGGTCGACGACCTGGTCGCCGGGTTGCCCGCCGGGGAATGGGCGCGGCCGACGCCCGCGCCCGGCTGGAGCATCGCGCATCAGGTGGCGCATCTGGCGTGGACCGACGGCAAATCGCTGATCTCCGCGAGCAGGCCGGAGGACTGGCAGTCCGAGGTCGAAAACCTGTTGAGCATCGGCGAGAACTACGTCGACCAGGGTGCCGAGGACGGGGCTCAGCTGCCGCCGGACGAGCTGCTGGCGCAGTGGCGCGCGGGACGGGCCGCCCTCGCCGAGGCGCTCGCCGCGGTGCCGGACGGGCAGAAGCTGCCGTGGTACGGCCCGCCGATGAGCGCGGCTTCCATGGCGACCGCGCGGATGATGGAGACCTGGGCGCACGGCCAGGACATCGCCGACGCGCTCGGCGTCACCCGCGAACCCACCGAACGGCTGTGGCACATCGCCCGGTTCGGCACGCGCACGCGCGATTTCGCGTACAAACTCCACTCGCTCGCGCCGCCGGCGGAGGAATTCCGGGTCGAGCTGACCGCGCCGGACGGCAGCACGTGGGCGTTCGGGCCGGAGGACGCGGAGCAGCGGCTGACCGGCAGCGCGCTCGACTTCTGCCTGGTCGCGACGCAGCGGCGGCATCCGGCGGACACTGATCTGGTCGCGACGGGCGCGGACGTCGAGGAATGGCTGGGCATCGCGCAGGCGTTCGCCGGGCCGCCCGGGGCGGGGCGCAAGCCGGGGCAGTTCGCGTGAGCGCGCCGTTGCGCGTCGGGAACGCGTCCGGGTTTTACGGCGACCGGTTCTCCGCCGTGCGGGAAATGCTGACCGGCGGCCCGCTCGACGTCCTGACCGGCGATTACCTCGCCGAGCTGACCATGCTCATCCTCGGCCGCGACCGGATGAAGGACCCGGCGCGCGGCTACGCCAAGACGTTCCTCCGGCAGATGGAGGAAAACCTCGGCCTGGCGAAGGAGAAGGGCGTCCGGATCGTCGCGAACGCGGGCGGGCTCAACCCGGCGGGGCTGGCCGACGCGTTGCGCGAACTGGCCGAGAAGCTCGGTCTCGAGGTCCGCGTCGCGCACGTCGAAGGCGACGACCTGATCGCGCGAGCGGACGAGTTCGGCTTCGAGAAACCGTTGACTGCCAACGCTTACCTCGGCGCTTGGGGCATCGCGGAGTGTCTCAAGGCTGGGGCCGACATCGTGGTGACCGGGCGCGTTACGGACGCGTCGGTGATCGTCGGACCGGCGGCGGCGCACTTCGGCTGGGCCCGCGACGACTACGACGCGCTCGCCGGAGCGGTCGCGGCGGGACACGTCATCGAGTGCGGCGCGCAGGCGACCGGCGGGAACTACTCGTTCTTCCGGGAACAGCCGATCGGCCTGCCAGGGTTCCCTCTGGCGGAGATCCACGCGGACGGCTCCAGCGTGATCACGAAGCATCCGGGTACGGGCGGCGTGGTCAATAAAGGGACTGTGACGGCGCAGCTGCTGTACGAAATCACCGGTGCGCGGTACGCGAATCCTGATGTGACGGCGCGGTTCGACACGTTGTCGCTGTCGGACGACGGACCGGACCGCGTGCGGATCAGCGGGGTCCGCGGGGAAGCGCCGCCGCCGACGTTGAAGGTGTGTCTCAACCGGCTCGGCGGCTTCCGGAACGAGACGACGTTCGTCCTTACTGGACTGGACATCGAAGAAAAGGCCGCGCTGGTACGGGAACAGCTGGAAGGCGCGCTGGCAAAGCGTCCGCCAGCCGACGTCCGGTGGACGCTCGCGCGCACCGATCACGCGGACGCCGACACCGAGGAACGTGCCAGCGCGCTGCTGCACGTCGCGGTGAAGGACAATGATCCGAAGGTCGCCGGACGTGCGTTCAGCGGAGCGGCGATCGAACTGGCGCTCGCGAGCTACCCGGGATTCCACGTGACCGCACCGCCCTCGGATGCTTCACCGTTCGGGGTGTATTCGGCGGCCTTTGTGGACGCTGCCGCGGTTCCGCATGTCGCGGTCCTGCCGGACGGGTCCAAGGTGGACATCGCGCCCGCTGCCGAGACGCTTGAACTGTCTGAAGTGGACGAACCGGCGCTGCCGGAACCGTTTCAGGCGAACAAGGTGCGCCGAGTTCCGCTCGGACTCGTCGCGGGCGCGCGCAGCGGCGACAAGGGCGGCAACGCGAACCTCGGCGTGTGGGTGCGGTCCGAGGAGGCGTGGCGCTGGCTCGTGCACCGGCTGACGGTCGGGGAATTCCGCCGTCTGCTGCCGGAAACCGAAGGACTGCCGGTCACCCGGCATCTGCTGCCGAACCTGTGGGCGATGAACTTCGTGGTCGAGGGCATCCTCGGCGACGGCGTCGCTTCGCAGGCCAGGTTCGATCCCCAGGCGAAGGCGCTCGGCGAATGGCTGCGGGCGCGCGAACTCGACGTCCCGGAGGCGCTGCTGTGACCGTGGATCCGTTCCGCACGCCGGAACGCACCGAACTGCGCGCGACGGTGCGCCGGTTCGTGGAGAAGGACGTGCTGCCGCACCTGGACGACTGGGAGCGGGCCGGGGAACTGCCGCGCGACCTGCATCGCAAGGCCGGGCAGCTGGGCCTGCTCGGGGTCGCGTTCCCCGAATCCGCGGGCGGGGGCGACGGCAATTACCTCGACGCGCTCGTGGTCGCCGAGGAAATGCACTACGCGGGCGGGTCCGGCGGGCTGTTCGCGTCGCTGTTCACCTGCGGGATCGCGGTGCCGCACATCGTCGAGGCCGGCGACCCGGTGCAGATCGAACGCTGGGTGCGGCCGACGCTCGAAGGCGAGAAGATCGGCTCGCTGGCGGTCACCGAACCGGACGGCGGGTCCGACGTCGCCGGGATCCGCACCACTGCGGTGCGCGAGGGCGACGAGTACGTGATCAACGGGGCGAAAACGTTCATCACTTCCGGCTGTCGCGCGGACTTTGTGACCACTGTGGTCCGAACCGGTGAAGCGGGCGCGCACGGGCTTTCGCTGATCGTGGTCGAGCGCGGGACGCCAGGCTTCACGGTGTCGCGCAAGCTGGAGAAGATGGGCTGGGCGGCGTCGGACACCGCGGAACTGTCTTATGTGGACGTCCGAGTCCCGGCGGAGAACTTGGTCGGCGCGGAGAACAGCGGCTTCGCTCAGGTGGCCACGCAGTTCGTCACCGAACGGCTTTCGCTGGCGGTGCAGGCATATGCGCACGCGCAGCGGGCACTGGATTTGACGCTGGACTGGTGCCGGATGCGCGAGACGTTCGGGCGTCCGCTGATCTCGCGGCAGCTGGTGCAGCACAAGCTCACCGAGATGGCCTGCAAGGTCGACGTCGCGCGGACGTACGCCCGGCAGGTCGCGCTCCGGCACGTGTCCGGCGAAGAAGTGATCGCCGAGGCGTGCTTCGCGAAGAACACCGCGGTGCAGACCGCCGAATGGGTCGTGAACGAGGCGGTGCAATTGCACGGCGGGCTCGGCTACATGCGCGAGTCCGAAGTGGAACGGCACTACCGCGACGTCCGCATTCTCGGCATCGGCGGCGGCACCACCGAAATCCTCACCGGACTGGCCGCGAAGCGATTGGGATACACCGCATGACCACTATCAGGTCCACAGTGGACACCCGCGCCGACGAGTTCGCCGCGAACCGCGAGGCGATGCTGGAGAAGCTCGCGGAGATCGACGCCGAACAGGCGAAAGCGGTCGCCGGCGGCGGGGAAAAGTACGTCGAACGGCACCGCAAGCGCGGGAAGCTGCTGGCGCGCGAGCGGATCGAATTGCTGCTGGACGAGGACTCGCCGTTCCTGGAGCTGTCGCCGCTGGCCGCGTGGGGTTCGGACTACAAGGTCGGCGCGAGCGTGATCACCGGGATCGGCGTCGTGGAAGGCGTCGAATGCCTGATCTCGGCGAGCGACCCGACGGTCAAGGGCGGCGCGAGCAACCCGTGGACGACGAAGAAGTCGTTCCGGGCGGCGGACATCGCGGCGCAGAACCGGCTTCCGGTGATCAACCTGGTCGAATCCGGCGGCGCGGATCTTCCGACGCAGAAGGAAATCTTCATCCCGGGCGGCCGTGTCTTCCGTGATTTGACGCGGTCCTCGGCGGCGAAGGTGCCGACCGTCGCGCTGGTGTTCGGCAACTCCACCGCGGGCGGCGCGTATCTGCCCGGCATGTCCGACTACGTCGTGATGGTGAAGGAACGCGCGAAGGTGTTCCTCGGCGGACCGCCGCTGGTCAAGATGGCGACCGGGGAGGAATCCGACGACGAATCCCTCGGCGGCGCGGAAATGCACGCGCGGACGTCGGGGCTCGCCGATTACCTCGCGGTCGACGAGGAGGACGCGATCCGGCTCGGCCGCAGCATCATCAAGCGGCTCAACTGGACCAAACAGGGCCCGACGCCCAAACCGGACTACGCCGAACCGCTGTTCGACGCCGAAGACCTGCTCGGCATCGTGCCGACCGACCTGAAGATCCCGTTCGACCCGCGCGAGGTGATCGCGCGCGTCGTGGACGGTTCGGACTTCGACGAGTTCAAGCCGCTGTACGGGCCGAGCCTGGTCACCGGCTGGGCGAGCATCCACGGGTATCCGGTGGGAATCCTGGCCAACGCCCAGGGCGTGCTGTTCGGCGAGGAATCGCAGAAGGCCGCGCAGTTCATCCAGCTGGCCAACCAGATCGACACGCCGCTGGTGTTCCTGCACAACACGACCGGCTACATGGTCGGCAAGGAATACGAGCAGAGCGGCATCATCAAGCACGGTGCGCTGATGATCAACGCGGTGTCGAACTCGAAGGTGCCGCACCTGTCCGTCCTCATGGGAGCGTCCTACGGCGCCGGGCATTACGGGATGTGCGGCCGGGCCTACGATCCGCGGTTCCTGTTTGCCTGGCCGAGCGCGAAATCGGCGGTGATGGGACCGGCGCAGCTGGCCGGTGTGCTGTCCATTGTGGCCCGCGCCGCGGCGGCGAGCCGGGGACAGGAGTACAGCGAGGAGAACGACGCCGCGATGCGCGCCATGGTGGAAAACCAGATCGAGGCGGAATCGATGCCGATGTTCCTCTCCGGCATGCTTTACGACGACGGCATCATCGACCCGCGCGACACCCGCACGGTGCTCGGGCTGAGCCTGTCGGCGATCCACAACGGACCAGTGAAGGGCGTCGAAGGCGGCTTCGGCGTCTTCCGGATGTGAGGGCCATGATCCAGAATCTGCTGGTCGCCAACCGGGGCGAAATCGCCCGCCGCGTGTTCCGCAGCTGCCGGGACGCCGGAATCGGCACCGTCGTGGTGTTCTCCGACGCGGACGCCGACGCGCCGCACGCGCGGGAAGCCGACGTCGCCGTCCGGCTGCCGGGCAACGCACCGGGCGAGACCTATCTGCGCGGCGAACTGATCGTCAAAGCCGCGGCGGACGCCGGTGCCGACGCGATCCACCCCGGATACGGCTTCCTGTCCGAGAACGCCGGTTTCGCCCGGGCAGTGCTCGACGCCGGGCTGACCTGGGTCGGCCCGCCGCCCGCGGCGATCGAAACGATGGGTTCCAAAGTGGAGTCCAAGCGGCTGATGGCTGCCGCCGGGGTCCCGGTGCTGTCCGAATTGGACCCGTCCTCGGTAACCGATGCCGATCTTCCGTTGCTGGTCAAGGCTTCCGCTGGCGGCGGTGGTCGCGGCATGCGTGTGGTCCGCTCGCTGGACGAGCTGGCTGAGGCCGTCGAGAGTGCTCGCGCGGAAGCGGGATCGGCGTTCGGCGACCCGACGGTGTTCTGCGAGCGGTACCTCGAAACCGGACGGCACATCGAGGTCCAGGTGCTCGCCGACTTGCACGGCACCGTCTGGGCGGTGGGGGAGCGGGAGTGCTCCATCCAGCGGCGGCACCAGAAGGTGGTCGAAGAAGCGCCATCGCCCTTTGTGGACGATGCCATGCGGGCGGAGTTGTTCGACGCGGCACGCAAGGCCGCGCAGGCGATCGACTACGTCGGTGCGGGAACGGTCGAATTCCTCGCTGGCCCGGACGGTCGGTTTTACTTCCTGGAGATGAACACGCGGCTGCAGGTCGAGCATCCGGTGACGGAGAACGTCACCGGACTGGATCTGGTGGCGTTGCAGCTTTCGGTGGCCGAAGGCGGTCGGTTGCCCGCCGAACCGCCTGCTGCTAATGGGCATTCGATCGAAGTCCGGCTGTATGCCGAAGACCCGTCGGCCGGATGGCAGCCGCAGAGCGGGACGCTGCACACCTTCGAAGTGTCCGGAGTGGACCGCGAATTCATCCACGGTGCCGGACTGCGGCTGGACTCCGGGGTCGAATCCGGTTCGGTGATCGGCGTCCATTACGACCCGATGCTGGCGAAGGTCATCACGTGGGCTCCCACGCGGGCGGAAGCCGCGCGTCGGCTCGCCGGTGCCTTGGCTGGTGCGAAGATCCACGGCGTGGTAACCAACCGCGACCTGCTGGTCCGGATCCTGCGCCACGAAGCTTTCCTTGCCGGAGAAACGGATACCGCGTTCTTCGACCGGCACGGACTGGACACTTTGGCCGCGCCACTGGCCACTGTGGACACCGAACGCTGGTCCGCGCTGGCCGCCGCACTGGCCGATGCTGCGGGAAACCGGGCCTCCGCGACCACTCTGGGACGGCTGCCCAGCGGTTGGCGCAACGTCCGTTCCGGTGGTCAGCGCAAGGTCTTCGCCAAGGGAGACAACCGTTACGAGGTCGTCTACTCGCTGACCCGCGACGGCCTGCGTGCCGAGGGTTACGACGACGTCGCCTTGGTCGCCGCGACGCCGGACCAGGTGGTCCTCGACATCGCCGGAGTGCGCCGGACCTTCGCCGTCGCCCGGCACGGCGCGGTGTCCTATGTGGATTCGCCATTGGGGTCGGTGACATTGACCGCCGAGCCGCGGTTCGCCGATCCTGATTCGGCTTTGGCCGCGGGTTCACTGCTCGCGCCGATGCCGGGCACGGTCGTGCGGCTCGCAGTGTCCGCAGGGGACAGTGTGCGGGCGGGCGATCCGTTGCTGTGGCTGGAAGCGATGAAGATGGAACACCGGATCTCGGCCCCGGCGGACGGCGTGGTCGCCGAACTGCCGGTCGAGGTCGGGCAACAGGTCGAGGTAGGCGCGGTGCTGGCTGTGGTGGGAGAGACCGAATGAACGCGATGAACTTCGTCGAGCCCGAAGAGCGGGTGGCGCTGCGGAAGGCCGCGGCCGATCTGGCGGGCAAGTACGGGCACGACTATTACGCGAAAAAGGCCCGCGCGGGCGAGAAGACCGACGAGCTGTGGAACGAAGCCGGACGGCTCGGCTACCTGGGCGTGAACCTGCCGGAGGAATACGGCGGCGGGGGAGCCGGGATCGCGGATCTCGCCGCGGTGCTGGAGGAATTCGCGGCCGCCGGCTCGCCGCTGCTGCTGATGGTGGTGTCGCCGGCGATCGTCGGGACGGTGCTGTCGCGCTTCGGCACGCCGGACCAGAAGAAGCAGTGGCTGCCCGGAATGTCGGACGGCAGCAAGAAAATCGTCTTCGCGATCACCGAACCGGACGCCGGCTCCAACTCGCACAAGATCACGACGACCGCCCGTCGCGACGGCGGCGACTGGGTGCTGTCCGGGCGCAAGGTGTTCATCTCGGGCGTCGACGAGGCGGACGCGGTGCTCGTCGTGGGCCGCACCGAGGACGCGAAGACCGGTCGCCTGAAGCCCGCGCTGTTCGTGGTGCCGACCGACGCGCCCGGGTTCGAGTTCACGAAAATCGACATGGACATCGTCGCGCCGGAAAGCCAGTTCTCGCTGTTCCTGGACGACGTGCGGCTGCCCGCGGAAGCCCTGGTGGGCGAGGAGGACGCGGCGATCGCGCAACTGTTCGCGGGCCTGAACCCGGAACGCATCATGGGCGCGTCGTTCTCGCTGGGCACCGCGAGGTACGCCCTGGACAAGGCGGTCGGCTACGCCAACGAACGGCAGGTGTGGGGCGCGCCGATCGGGTCGCACCAGGGGCTCGCGCATCCGCTCGCGCAGGTGAAAATCGAGCTTGAGCTGGCGAAACTGATGACGCAGAAGGCCGCCTCGCTGTACGACGCGGGCGACGATTTCGCCTCCGGGGAGTCCGCGAACATGGCGAAATACGCGGCGGCGGAGGTCGCGATCCGCGCGGTCGACCAGGCAGTGCAGACCCACGGCGGAAACGGGCTGGCGACCGAATACGGCCTGGGAACCCTGGTAACGGCCGTGCGCCTGGGCCGGATCGCGCCGGTGAGCCGCGAGATGGTGCTGAATTTCGTGGGTCAGCACAGCCTCGGGCTGCCGAAGTCGTACTGAGCAAGGGTGAAGTCATGAGGTGCGTCGGCGATCGGAGGCCCGGCCGTGGAGTGCGGCCGGGTCCCCGGTGCGTGCCTGGGCGGAAGTCCGGGAAGGGATCAGAGTCCCGCAGGGCTCCCATCACGGACTTCTGCCGGAGCGGGCTGGGGCTGATGCTTCGCGAGCTGCAGCAGGATCGCAGTCGCACCGCTCGGAGCGTGTCTGGTCTGAGGTCTGGGTGCGGACTGGTTCGGGCGGGTGAGGGCTGATGCTTCGCGAACCGCAACAGGAACGCAGCTGCACCGCTCGGCGCGTGTCTGGTTCGAGGTCCGGATGCGTACTGGCTCGGGCGGGTGAGCGCTGATGCTCCGCGAACCGCAACAAGAACGCAGTCGCACCACCCGGCGGCGGCTGATCGAAGCCGCGATGGACTGCATCGGGGAGCGTGGCTGGCACGGGGTGACCGTCGCGGTCATCGCGGAGCGGGCCGGGGTTTCCCGGGGTGCCGCGCAGCACCACTTCCCGACGCGGGAATCGCTGGTCGCCGCGGCGGTCGAGTTGCTCGGCGAGGCCCAGCTGGACGAACTGCGCACGCGCGCGGCCGGGTCGCCGGGCGGCTCGTCGCGGATCGAGTGGGTCGTCGAGATGCTGCTGACCCTCTACACCGGGCCGATGTTCCGCGCCGCGCTGCAGCTGTGGGCCGTCGCGTCGACGGACGACCAGCTGCGCGACGTGCTGGTGCCGCTGGAGGCGCGTGTCGGGCGGGAGGCGCACCGGGTCGCGGTCGAACTGCTCGGGGTCGACGAGGCTCAACCGGGCGTTCGCGAACTGGTCCAGGCCACTCTCGACCTCGGGCGCGGGCTCGGCCTCGCCAACCTCCTCACCGACGACACCCGCCGCCGCGAGCAGATCGTGCGCGAGTGGGCGCGGACGCTCGAGTCTCGCCTGGCGGGAACCGAACAGGTCTAGGCATCGTCACATTCCCGAACCGCTACAGTGTGGCTGTTAACACATTCGGCCCAATCGGCGATAACGTTGAGTAAGTAGCCCACGAGGAAGAAGGCGATCCCGGTGTCCGGTGCAGAAGGGGTGACCGTCGAGCTGACCCATCGCGCGATGGCCATGCTCAAAGCGGTCGCGCAGCAGCGCGCGGAGATGTCCACCAGCTGCGAGCCCGACCTGTTCGTCGACGGTTTCGCTTGCTGCGACCAGATGACCGCACACGCACTCGCCAAGGGCGGCTACGTCCGTCCGGGTATCGGGGTCACCGCCGCGGGCTGGGTCCCCGCCGAACTGACCGAGGCTGGCGCGGCCGCGCTGTCGGTCACCGCCGCCGCCTGATCTTCACTCGTTCGGCAGTATCCGCACACGGTGTGTGACGGACGGCAGAACGGGGACCTCCCGGGCGGGAAGGTCCCCGTCGCCAGACCCGGCGGCCGCGATCCAGGCGTGCGCCAGGTGGTTCAGTCCACCGGGGTGACCCGCGAGTCTTCGCTCGAACGGTGCCCGGTTCGCTCAGCTGAGCCGCCGCCGGTTTGATCCGGGCCGGTCGAACCGTTGCGCGGCTTGGGCCAGGTCGGCAGAGCTGTCGCCAACCTGACCCACCTCGCCTGGCTCAACCCAGCCTGGCCCCCGGTCAGCCGTTGTACCCGGCCACGACCTTCGTGAACGCGTAGTTCTCCTGGTCGATCCCGCTGCAGCCGCCGCAGTCGCGGTTTGTCGCCCAGAACGTGACGCGGCCCAGGTGGTGTTCGGCGGCCCAGTCGCGGATCGCGGTGAAGTCCGCGACCGACACGACCTCGCCCGCGCGGTCGGTCTTGCCATTCATCGACGACAGTCCGGCGCGGTGGTAGGCGGTGGCGTCGTCCCAGCCGAACGTCGACTTCAGTTCGCCGACCAGGCCGTCGACAGCGGATTTCGTCATCGCGACCATGTCGCCGCCGTCGGAGAAGTCGAACGGCATGAGCGACCACACGTCGACGTCCGCGCCCAGTGCCTTCGCCTGCGAGACCAGGCGCTTGCCCCAGTCGTTCGGGCCCTGCGGCGTGGTGCCCATGGTGATCACGACGCGCACGTTCGGGTTCTTCTCCTTGACGATCTTGACCGCGCCGAGGATGCGGTCCTGCACCGCCGCGTTCTCGAACTCGTCGGTGTTCTCGATGTCGAGGTCGATCGCCTTGAGGTCGTAGGCGTCGATCACCTTCTGGTACGCGCCGGCCAACTCCTCAGGCGACCCGCAGTTCGGGCCCAGTTTGTTGCCCTGCCAGCCGCCGAACGACGGGATCACGTCGCCGCCCGCGGAGCGGATCTTCTGGATCATCGCGGCGTCGGTCCCGTCGAGAGGGCGGTTGCCGTCCCAGGCGGGGGTGCAGCCGCCGCCGGAAAGCATGAACGCGAGGGTGAACGCGCTGACGCCGGTCGCGTCCATCGCGGCGGACGGATCGCTTTGGCCGCCCCACTGGTACAGGTACGGGGCCGCGAGGACCGGGTCTCCCGCGGCTGAGGCGGTGCCGGTCGCGGTGGACAGAGCGGCGCCCGCGGCGAGCGCCAGCACGCCGAGACGTCCGGCGAGTTTCCGGCGGGAACTGGTGCGGCGCAAGGATTTCATGGGTCCTCCAACGGGGGAACGCGCACCTCGCGGCACGCGTCATCGGAGCACCTGGCGAAGCCGGACGTGGCGGCGGCGCCCCGCAGGCACTCGGGGGAGTGTGTGCGCAGTCACAATGGACTAGACCATTGAGAAGTGTCAAGACATGGACCAGGGTGGGAAAAAACCTCACCGAGGGCGCCGAGGTCGCCGGGAGGTTCCGGGGCGCCGGTCAGCGGGACGATCGGGAAGCGGTGCGTGGCCGGGAGGGCAGCCGAGTCCGCTCAGCGAGCGCGGTCGCGGGGCTGTGTCAGGCTGGAAGGGCGAGCGAGCGAAGTGGGAGCGTCATGACCGAACCGGTCCGGATCAGCGGTGCCGACGTCGCCCCGGAGCAGCAGGCTGTCCGGTACGAGCTGGCGATTCTGTCGTTCCAGCTGCTCGACGGGCCGAAAGCCGTCGAGGGCGTGCTGCCGTGGGTCGAGGGGCACGGCGAACTGCTCGGCTGCTGGCAGACGGAAAACGGTCCGCTCGGCAGGCTGGTCGTGCTGCGCGGGTTCGAGAATCAGCAAGCGCTGGACGAGGAACGCTTGCGCGCTCGGCACAGCCGCGCACCGTTCGGCGGCGGCTGCCTGACCGACCTGTCGCTGCAGAGTTTCGCGCCGTTCCCGTTCGTGCCGCCGGTGCGGCCGGGCAAGTACGGCTCGGTGTACGAGATCCGCGACTACCACCTCCGGCCGGGCGGGCTGACCGCGACGATCGACGGCTGGCGCGAAGCGTTGCCCGCGCGGCATCTGGTCGATCCGCTGACCGTCGTGATGTACGCGCTCGACGGCCCGGACCGGATCATCCAGATCTGGCCGTTCGCGAGCCTGGACGAACGGCTCGCGATCCGCCGCGACCTCTACGCGAAGGGGATGTGGCCGCCGCCGGGCGCGCCGGAGGAGATTCTCGACGCGGACTCGATCATCGCGGTGCCGCTGGAGTTTTCGCCGCTGGCGTGAGTCACGTCGGCTCGCCGATGTCCTCGAACCAGAGCGCCGGTTCCCGTTCGATGAATTCCGTCATCAGGGCGACGCAGGCGGGGTCGTCGAGGAGGTCGACGCGGACGCCGTGGCCGGCGAGCCAGCCGTGGCCGCCGGTGAAAGTGCGCGATTCGCCGATCACCACGTGCGGGATGCCGAACTGCCGGACTAGGCCGCTGCAATACCAGCACGGCGACAACGTGGTGACCATGATCGTGTCGCGGTAGTGCGGGCGGCGCCCGGCGGCGCGGAAGGCGGCGGTTTCGGCGTGCAGGGACGGGTCGCCGTCCTGGACGCGGCGGTTGTGGCCGCGGCCGAGCAGCTTCCCGTCGCGGTCGAACAGGGCCGCGCCGATCGGCACGCCGCCCTCGGCTTTTCCGGCTTCCGCCTCTTCGCGGGCGACAGCGAGCAGGTCGTCGAGCATGCGTCACTTTCGCATGCCGCCGCGACGCCCTGGCGATCGAGGACCGAAGCTGTCCGCGAAGCGTGGCAGAGTGCTCGGTATGTACGGAACCTCCGAACGCCTGTTGCGCCTGCTCTCGCTGCTGCAGGCGCGTCGCGAATGGCCTGGTCCGGACCTCGCGGGCCGGCTGGGGGTCGACGTGCGGACGATCCGCCGCGACGTCGAACGGCTGCGGCAGCTCGGCTATCCGGTGCACGCGACGCCGGGGGTCGCGGGCGGGTACCGGCTGGGTTCCGGTGCGGCGCTGCCGCCGTTGCTGCTGGACGACGACGAGGCGGTCGCGGTGGCGGTCGGCCTGCGCACGGCGGCGAACGGCACGGTGGCGGGCATCGAGGAGACGTCCGTGCGGGCGCTGGCGAAGCTCGAACAGGTGCTGCCCGCGCGGCTGCGGCACCGGGTGCGGGCGATGGATTCGGCGATGGTCCGGATCCCCGGCGGCGGGCCGACGATCGACGCGGAGCTGCTGACCGTGGTCGCGGCGGCGTGCCGGGACAACGAGCGCCTGCGGTTCACCTACGGCACCCACGCGGGCGAGGTGACCGAACGCGACGTGGAACCGTTGCGGCTCGTGCACGCCGGATGGCGCTGGTACCTCGTCGCGTGGGACCTCCGCCGAGACGACTGGCGCACCTTCCGGCTGGACCGCATCGACGGTCTCCCGGTGCCTAGCTTCCGTTTCACGCCAAGGGAACCACCGGCCGAGGACCTCGCTGCTTACGTGTCGAGCCGGATCGCGACCGCGCCGTATCCGCACATCGTGACGCTGCGCGTGTCGGCTCCGGCGGAAGTGCTGACGGCGTGGATTTCCCCGACGACGGCGGTGATCGAGCCGATCGACGACGAAACCTGCCGGATCCGCACCGGCGCGAAAACCTTCGAATCCATTCCGTTTTACCTGGCGCAGTGGGAATTCGACTTCGTGGTGGAGGACGGGCCGCCGGAATTGCTGGACCGCATGGCGAATATCGCGGAACGATTCGCGCGGGCGACGTCAGGCCGGACTTCCGCCGGTGGCGACGGCGAGCAAATCCGCGGCGGCGGTTGACAGAGCTTCGGGGAAGCCGTTGCTGTCGCGGTGTTTCTCGGTCATCCAGCGTTCGGTGGCGAGTCGTAGGACGGAGAGTCCGAGGTCGGTGGCCAGGCGGGCGGTTTGGGGATCGATGCCGCGGTCTTTCAGTGCGCTGGTGAGGGTTTCGGAAATGGTGACGAGTTTGATCAGTTCTCGTTCTCGCAGTGGGGGATTGGCGGCGATCACGGTCGCTCGGCGCAGCAGGAATGGGCGACGTCAGGTAGGACTTCCGCCGGTGGCGACGGCGAGCAAGTCCGCGGCGGCGGTTGACAGGGCTTCGGGGAAGCCGTTGCTGTCGCGGTGTTTCTCGGTCATCCAGCGTTCGGTGGCGAGTCGCAGGACGGAGAGTCCGAGGTCGGTGGCCAGGCGGGCGGTTTGGGGATCGATGCCGCGGTCTTTCAGTGCGCTGGTGAGGGTTTCGGAAATGGTGACGAGTTTGATCAGTTCCCGTTCGCGCAGTGGGGGATTGGCGGCGATCACCGTCGCTCGGCGCAGCAGGAATTCGCGCGGACGGAATACCCGCGGCGCGGTGGCGAAGGCGGCCAGCAGGGTCGGCAGCGCGGGCGTTCCGGGCGGGACGGCGTCGATCGCGGTGACGAATTCGGTTTCCAGTTCCTGGCTGCCGCCGAACAGCACTTCCCGTTTGTCCGCGAACCAGCGGTAGAACGACCGTTCGGTGAGGTTCGCGCGCTGGGCGATCTGCGCGACCGTCGTGCGGTCGTAGCCTTGTTCCTCGAACAACTCCAGTGCGGCTTGCTCGAGCCGGTTCCGGGTGTTGCCCTCCCATCGCGCCATGGGGCCAGTGTAGCGACAGCAGATGCTGTCATCACTCTGGTAGCGTCAGTGACGACAGCTTCTGTCATCACTCACGAGGAGACAGCCGGATGCGCACCCTTCGTTTCTCTGAACACGGTCCTGCGGCCCAGGTCCTGCGGGTCGAGGACGCCGCGGCCCCCGAACCCGGGCCGGGGCGGATCCGCGTCGCGGTCCAGGCGTGCGGCCTGAACCCGGCGGACTGGGCGTTGTGCGAGGGCCTCTTCGCCGGTGACCTGCCGCGCGGGATCGGCCTGGAGGTGTCCGGCACGGTCGACGCTCTCGGCGAAGGCGTGACCGGCGTCGAGGTCGGCGACCCGGTTTTCGGCATCGCGCCGTTCACCGGCCCCACCGCGGGCGCGTCTGAACAGGCGCTGCTCGACACGTGGTTCCTGCGGCCGGACGGGCTCGACGCGGTCCACGCGGCGGCATTGCCGATGGCGGTCGGAACGGCTTACGCGGCGCTCGACGCACTCGGCTCCGGCACCTTGCTTGTACACGGTGCGGGCACCACCACCGGGTTCGCCGCGGCGCAGATCGCGCTCCTGCGCGGGGCACGCGTGATCGTCACCGCGGGCGAAACGCACGCCGCCGCGCTCCGTTCGGCCGGCGCGGAAGTCACCGGCTACCAGGACGGAATCGCCGAACGCGTGACGGCGCTGGCCGGGGGGCCGGTCGATCGGGTGCTGGACGCGGCGCCGTTCAGCGGCAAGGTGGCCGAACTTGTGCGCACGGTCAAGGAACCCGGACACGTGCTGACGCTCGACCTCAGCTCGGACCAGCCCGGGGTCCAGACCATTGTCAGCTCGGGCGCTCAGCCGCGCTACGACGTCCTCGGCGAGTTCGCGTCGCTAGCGGCGGAGGGCCGGTTTTCGATCCCGGTTTCCCGGATTTTCCCGCTGGACGACTGGCGGGCCGCGCTCGAACTGAGCCAGTCGCGGCAGGCGCGGGGCAAGCTGGTGCTGGCGCTCTAGCCCGCGCCGAGCATGCGGAGGACGAGTTCGCCGTACTCCTTGCCGAGTTCAGTGGGGGTCTGGCGGGTCCGTTCGCTGTACCAGCGCGCGACGTCGACGCCCAGCGACAGCACCGCGCGCGCCGCGATCCCGACGTCGCCGACGGTGAACGCGCCGGACTCGACCCCGTCGGCGATCACCTCGCGCACGCGCTGCTCGATCTTCCGCCGAAGCTGCGCGACGACCTGGTATTCCTTCTCCGGCAACGCATTCAGCTCGTACTGCACGACCCGCGCGACCGTGTGCCGCCGCGCGTGCCAGGCGACGAAATCCTCGACGAGCAGCCGCATCCGCTCCACCGGCCCGGTGACGCGCCCGATCACGTCCTCGACGAGGGCGAGCGTCTGCTCGTGCCCGTTGCGGCTGATCGCGAAAAGCAGCGCGGCTTTGGACGGGAAGTGCACATACAGCGCGGCCGGGCTCATCCCCGCCGCGCCGGCGATGTCCCGCGTGGTGGTGGCGTGGTAGCCGCGCTCGGCGAACGACTCCACCCCGGCGAGCATCAGCCGTCGCGCGGTCTCAGGCTGCACGTCGGGCCACAGGTCGGCCGAGAGCGTGGTCATCCGGCGATCCTCCTCTAGTCCCGCGCCGGCCGGTGAGTCCGCCCGTCGTCTGTCGAGTGTAAGCGCTCGCTTTGTGGAGGATTCCGGTGATACATCCCGTGTTCGGGGACGACATACCGACGAGCCTATCCGAGCCGCGCGGTTGAGACGGAGAGAACTAGCACCTTTTGGTGGTCGTGTGCTCGCGCCATGCAGCCGCTGGAGCCAGCCTCCGGAACACCGGCACGCGAGCTGTGCCGAGGGCGAGCTTCCGGCGGTGCCGGCGCGCCAGTTGCCCGGAAGTCTGTTCCGGAGTGGACGGTCGGAGCAGCCGCGGCGACGGGTTTCGGACAAAATGCGGGTCGTCGCTGGGCCTGAACGAAACCATCAACTACGCCCGGGCGCGGTCTACGAAGCGACGCACACCAACGCGTGCGCGGAACGCGGCGACTCCGGCGGTTCGTTCGTCACCGGCGGCCAAGCCCAGGGCGTCACCTCGGGCGGCTTCGGCAACTGCAGCACCGGCGGCGAGACCTGGTTCCAGCCGGTGAACGAAATCCTGCAGACCTACGGACTGTCCCTCGTCGCCGGCTGACCCCGCCGGCTCGCCCGGACTCGGGTGCCGGCCGCTTCCCGGGTCGGCGCCCGAGTCGCGTCGCCCAGCGCGTCTTTCCCGAACCGGAAAACTCAGCCGCCCGGCTGGTGTCGGGGCGACGTCCGCTGTGGACGCAGCCCGAGCGGTCTTCTCGTTGTGGCAAGCATCGGGATCGTCCGGTGTATTTGCAGGACTGTGAATCGGCCTCGCGAAGACCGGACTGACGTGCTGAACCCCAGAGCGAGCACGTTCCGACGTTCCCGCCTGGTACCGGCGGGGTCGTGAGCCGGACGAGAGCATCCGGCTCAGGAAGTCGGAAGCGGCGGCTGAGGTTCGAAAGAGCTGAATTTTCGGTATGCCCGGCGGGTACGCGCGCACGATCTTTGGCGCCGGCTGAGGCCCGCCCGCTGTGCCGAGGTTCACGCGCTTCCGCCGGGTTTGCTCGATCGCCGCCGAGGAATCGAGATCCTCGCCGGACTTCGACACTTTACGGTGGAGGTTCGCTGAGCCCGGCGGTATGCTGAGGAGCATGACGCGCGCAGATCTCATGACGGCGAGGGCCGACGTATCCGTCGCCCCCGACGGCCGGGTGACGATTCCGGCACAGCTTCGGCAGGCGGCGGGGATCTCTCCGGGATCGAACCTTGTCGCCTACGTCGAACGAGGCAGGGTGGTTCTCGAGGACCGCGATCATCTGCTGCAGAGGGTGCAGGACGAAGCGATCGCGGCGGCCCGTGCAGCCGGCGCGGCCGGAAGCGTGACGGATTCCCTGATTGCCGACCGGCGAGCTGAGGCGGCGCGGGAGGGCTCCAGCGGCAATGCGGCCGCGTCAGGCGAGCAGGTGGGGGGTTCGGCGTGACGGCGGTGCTGGACGCGAGCGCGGTCCTCGCGCTGATCTACCGCGAGGACGGCCACGACCAGGTTGCCGCGCAGATCCGAGGGGCGGTGATCAGCGCCGTGAACTTCTCCGAGGTCGTGCAGAAGCTCGCTCAGAACGGCCATCCAGCGCCGGCGGAAGCGGCAGGCGTCGTGCTTTCCCTCGGCGCGACGGTGGCCGCGTTCACCGCTGCCGAAGCGGTAGACACCGCGGTGCTGTGGAGCAGCACCCGCAGCGGAGGGCTGTCGCTGGGCGACCGTGCGTGCCTCGCGGCCGCCCGTAGCGTCCCGGAAGGCCGTGCGGTCACCGCGGACAAGGCCTGGACACGGGTCGATGTCGGCGTGCCGGTCGACCTCATCCGCTGACCGCGCGCTCGGCGGCGTGGCGGGCAGCCTCGGACGGCGGCTGCCGGGACGAGCTGTGGCTCCGGCTTGCCCGGGAACGCGGCGAGACCCGCCCGGACAACGCGATCCCGATTCTGCTCGCGGCCGCGGATCAGGCGATCGAGCACAAGAACCGCGACGCTTACCGCACTGCCGCGCGGTTGCTGACGGAAGCGGGCCAGTTGTCGCGCGGTGCCCGGGCGGCCGATTTCCGGTCCCATCTCGGCGCGCTGCGTACGACGCATCGAGCCAAACGGGCGCTGCGCGAGGAACTCGACCGAGCCGGACTGCCGTGAGCCGTCGTGCGCGGGCACGAGGGCCGAACGACCTTTGGAGGTGACACTCTCGCCATGCGCTACCGCCGAGCCGTCGAAAAGCTGCGCGAGCTGGCCGACGCGTGCGAGCACACGAGACGCCTGCCCGTCGACGAGCCGTTCCTGTGCGCGGCATACGTCTTCGGGGACGTGCTTGCCGGAGCGGATTCCGTCGAGTCCGTCCAGGTCGCGCTCACCCTCGACCTGCCCGCCGAGCAGGTGCCATGGTGCTCGCAACCGCCCGGGACAGCGTGGCTTGCGGACAGCCTGCGGTTGGACAAGGGCGGCTTCGCGTACTGGTGGCGGTCGCGGCACGAGCCGGTGTGGAACCACGTGATCCGTGCGCCGGTCCGGTTCTGGTCGCCCGCCGGACCGGACGAGGCCGTGCTGGACGCCCTGCGCGACCGCCGGTTCGGGGATTTGCCGGGCAACGCGCCGAGCAGCACGGAATTGCGGCGGAGCACCGAAGCGGAACTCGACCGGGCCCTGCGTCAACTCCGTGTCGTGCATCAGAAGTACTGGGATCGGGATTGGCGCCGCGAGCACCGGGGGAACGGCCGATACCCAGAGAACCGCTTGTGGGACGCCGTGGACGGCTATCTCGATCTTCTGACCGCTCTCCGCTGGCCAGACGCGGCGACCGACCAGCCGGGGGATCGCGACTGGTGATAGCCGTGGCGGTCCTCCTGAAGAACGGTGCCACTGGCGTCCAAGAGAACGTCCGGAACGCCAAGGCCGAGCCGGGCCATTCAGCGGAGAGCCGTCCGTTGTTCACCGGTCCTTGAGCCCGAGCGAAAGCCGGGCTTGCAGCGGCCACGCGGCTGGGAAGGCTTCCTCGCGATGGATCCCCGTGCCTATGCGGCGGTCGACCGCAAGATCGGTGCGATCGAATGGGTGCGGCGCGCCGGGGACGTCACCGAATTTCGTTTCGGCAGCAGGCTTCCGGGCATTCCCGGCCCTGCCGCCAAGGTGGTTTCGCGGATGACCCGCACGCCGGGCGAGCGGGTGGACGTGCGATTGCCGCCGATCCCGGCGAATCGGCTGGCCAATCTCGTTTCCGAGTTCAGCGCCAGCTGGGTCTGCGCGGCCTCGGGCGAGCGCACTGCGGTTACCCGGACTGTGCGATGCGGGTTCAAAGGGCCGTTGAAGTGGTTCGCGGAGCCGGTTTTGCGCCGGACACTGCGGCCGGACGTCGAGGACGAGATGCGGCAGGCCAAGGCGGCGCTTGAGTCGTCCGGAGAGATGCCGCCGGTGATTGACTCCCGCGGCGGTGGGTAATCAGTGATCGTGACTGCTTCCCCCATCGCCGTCCTCGACATCGACGGGACGCTCGTCGATTCCAACTACCACCACGCTCTCGCCTGGTACCGGGCGTTGCGGTCGGTGGGCGAGGTGTATCCGGTGTGGCGGCTGCACCGGCTGATCGGGATGGGCGGGGACCAGCTCGTCGCCGCGGTCGGCGGGGAGGAGCTGGAGCGCCGGGCGGGCGATCGGGCCCGGGAGCAGCAGGGCAAGGAGGTCGATGCGCTGCTCGAGGAGATGGCACCGTTGCCTGGCGCGCGCGACCTGCTCGTGGCCCTCAAGGAGCGCGGCCACCGGGTGGTGCTCGCCAGTTCGGCTCAGCAGCGTCACGCGGATGTCTTCCTGGACAAGCTCGACGCGCGCGACCTCGTCGACGACTGGACCACCAGTGCCGACGTCGAGGCGTCCAAACCGGCCCCGGATCTGCTGCAGGCGGCGTTGAAGAAGCTGGGTGCCCCGTCCGACGCGTCCGCGGTCATGGTCGGCGACTCGGTGTGGGATGTCGAAGCGGCGAAACGAGCCGGAATGCCCGCGATCGTCGTCCGCTCCGGCGGTTTCGGCGACGACGAACTCCGGGAGGCCGGTGCCGTCGCCCTCTATGACACGCCGGGGGATCTCGCGAAGGCTCTGGACGACACTCCGCTCGCTTGAGTGGAGCGCCGGAAGCGGTCAGCAGGCCATCTACGCAGCGGGGCGTTCGACGGCTAGGCCGATGCCGAACGCCGCGAGGATCGCGCCGCCCGTCCGGAGAATTGCGCGGACCACTCGTGCGTTGCGCAGCATCCTGGCAGCGGCGCTGAAAACGAGGGCGTAGCTGGTGAGGGAGAGGAAGCCGATCACCGCGAACGCTGCCCCGAGGACCAGCGTGTCGACGGGTCGCGCGCCGTGGTGGAGGAATTGGGGGATGACGCTGGTGAAGACGATGACGGTCTTGGGGTTGGACAAGTCGCTGAGCAGTCCTTCCCGGAACGCGCGCCATCCGCTGCGCGGCCTGCCGGTGGTCAGCGCCGCCAAGTCCGGCCCGGAGCGGGTCAGCAGGAGTTTGCCGCCCAGGAAGATCAGGTAGGCGGCGCCCAGGTAACGGACCACGTCGAACGCCACCTGCGAGGACACCAGCAGTGCGGTCAGTCCGGCGACCGACGCGCCTGCCCAGACCAGGTCGGCTGTCAGCACTCCCAGCGCGGTCAGCAGGGCCGGACCCCGGCCGCGAGCGATCGCGCTCTTGAGGATCAGCATGACCGCGGGTCCGGGAATGAGGACCAGGAGGACGGACAGCGCCGAGAAAGCCGCAATCGAAGACATGGGGACATTGTTGCCCGAGCCCTGTTGATTCCGGTCCGGTTCACCCGTCCCGCCCATCTGAGCGGCGCCGGCGCGCCAGTTGCCCGGAAGTCCGTGCCGGAGTGGACGAACGGAGCAGTCGCGGCGACAGGTTTCGGACAAAACGTGGGCCGTCGCTGGACCGGCTTCGCGCACCCTCCGCACACTCGGCCGACAGTGGGTTTCTTTCCCCCGGCCTTCGAGGAGTTCCGATGCGTCGAAGAATCACCCTCAGCCTCACCGGTGCGGCCGTTCTCGCGGCCAGTCTCACCGCCGTGGTCGCGCCCGCCGCCCAGGCGTCGCCCGGACTGATCTCGGCCATGCAACGGGATCTCGGCCTCAGCGCCGCACAAGCGCAGACCCGGCTCCGGCAGGAGCTGACCGCGTCGAAGCAGATGCCCGCGGCCCAGCAGGCGGCTGGAACGGCCTTCGGCGGGGCCTGGTTCGACCCGGCGCGCGGCAAGCTGGTCGTCGGCGTGACGGACCCGGCCGTGGCCGACGCCGTTCACCGGACTGGCGCGGAAACTGTTCCGGCAAAGGTCACCGCCGCGGCGCTGGACGCGGCGAAGACCGCCATCGACACCGCCGCGAAAGCGAAACGAGCCCCGGCCTCGGTCAGCGGGTGGCACGCGGATCCCCGCAGCGGCAGTGTGGTCGTCACCCTCCAGCCCGGCGCGCACGGTCCGGACGTCGACGCCTTCCTCGCGCGAGCCCGTGAAGCAGGCCCAGTGACCGTGGCGTCCGGTGCCCGGCCGCAGACCTTCTCGGCAGGCACTGTCGGCGGGGATCCCTACTACATCAACGGAAACACCCGCTGCTCCATCGGTTTCTCGGTGCACGGCGGGTTTGTCAGCGCCGGGCACTGCGGCAGCAAGGGCAGCTCCGTCGTCGGCTGGGACAACTCGGCGATGGGCACGTTCGCCGGATCTTCCTTCCCCGGCAACGACTACTCCTACATCACCATCGGCAACGGCTGGTGGACCGCCCCCGTCGTGCTCGGCTGGGGCACGGTCAGCGACGTGATCGTCCGCGGGTCGGCGGTCGCGCCTGCCGGTTCGTCGATCTGCCGCTCCGGCTCGACCTCGCATTGGCACTGCGGCACCGTGCTGGGATTGAACGAGACCATCAACTACGCCCAGGGCGCGGTTTACCAGGCGACGCACACCAACGCGTGCGCGGAACCCGGCGACTCCGGCGGCTCGTTCATCACCGGCGACCAAGCCCAGGGCGTCACTTCGGGCGGCTTCGGCAACTGCAGCACCGGCGGCGAGACCTGGTTCCAGCCGGTGAACGAAATCCTGCAGACCTACGGCCTGTCGCTCGTCACCGGGTGACCCGTCCGGGCTGCGGCATCGGCCTCTTCCGAGACCGGCGCCGCAGCCCGGTGCCGACCGCGCCCGGGTCAGCTGCCGGTGGTCGCGAGTTCTTCCGCAGCCGGGGCCGGGGGAGCGGTCACGCGGGACCGGGAGCCCAGCAAGACGTACGCGGCTCCGACGAGAAGCCCGCCGCCGACCAGGTTTCCCAGTCCGACGAACAGCAGGTTGCGGCCGAACGCGCCGATCGTCGCGCCGGGCACGCCGTCCAGGAGGCCGAGGGTGTAGGTCGTCATGTTGGCGACCACGTGCTCGAATCCGGAGCTGACGAACGCGAGCAGGCACCAGAAGATCAGCGCCAGCTTCGCGCCGTCCGACTTCGTGCGCGCGGCCATCCACACGGCGAGGCAGACCAGGAAGTTGCACAGCACGCCGCGGAAGAACAGCGCACTCGCCGATTCCGCGGTTTTCGCCTTGACCAGGCTCGCGAGCAGAGCCGCGCCCGGACCGGGGTGCCCGGCGGAGCCGCCTACGGACAGCACTCCGCCCTCGTGCACGAGCCAGGCGAAGACGAGCGAACCGAGCAGGTTGCCGACGAACGACACCACGATCACCGCCACTGCCGCACCGGCGCCGCGCCGCCGGACGAGCGCGCCCTGCACCATCGTCATCATGTTCCCCGTGGACAGTTCCGCGCCGGCGAACACCACGGCGGTCAGCGCGATCCCGAACACGAGGCCCTGCACCGTTTTCGTCCACGGCGAACTCGCCGCGTTGAGAGGTCCGGTCGCGGACAGCAGCAGCACGACCGCCACGCCGATGAACGCCCCGGCGAGCATCGAGCTCACCAGGTAGCGGCCGGGACGGCGCAGGTCCTCGATCTTTCCGTCGGCGACGTCCGCCTGCAGGTCGAGAGCTTCGGATACGGGAATCGGCATGGCGCGGGCCTTCCGGGCCGGGGGCGGGTACCCCGGCATTCGACCCCGCGCACTCTGCGTCCGGGTAGCGTCGTGATCAGCATCTGGTGTCCGAGTGCGCACAGCCCGCGGCGGCCGCGGTGAATTGCCCCGTCCGGTGCATAACGGGGCATAACGGGCATCAGCTCGATCGCGCCGGGATGGAAAACGCGAGATGCCGCCCCCGGGAAGGGGACGGCATCTCGGTGCGGGGCAAGGAACTCAGCCGAAAACGAACCAGAAGAACGTCGTCGCGGCAGACTTCCCGGCCGCGTCAGTGACCGTGACGGTCACCTGCCTGCTGTCGGCGCGCGTCGGCGTTCCGGACACGACTCCGGTCGCCGGGTCGAGCGTCAAGCCCGGGGCGAGAGCGGTCGACGACCACCGGTACGGGCTGGCGCCGCCGGAGGCCTTCAGCTGCAGGTTCACCGCTTTGCCGGTCCAGCTGTCCTGGTTGCCCGGGGCCGCCAGCATCAGGGCCGAGGGCTGCCCGCCGGTGACGGTCAGCTGGTAGTGCGTGGTCTGCGTCGATTTCGGGCTCTTGCCGGAGATCGTGACGTCGTACGTTCCGGCCGGAGTGCTCGCGCTCGTGGCGATCGTGAGAGTGGAGCGGCCGCTGAGGTCGACGCTCGCCGGGCTGAACGTCGCCGTCGCGCCCGAGGGCAGTCCGGCGGCGGTCAGGCTGATCGACCCGGTCGGCGGCGGCGGGTTGTCGCCGCCCGGCAGGTGCGGGGCGAGGTCCGCGGCGTAGGTGGAGACCCGGGCGTAGACGGCGTACCAGTCGCACGAGGTGGACATCCACGAGAACACCCCGACGACCGTGTTGCCGACCAGGTACGGTCCGCCGCTGTCGCCGACGCACGCGCCGGCGTGGTGGTCGGCGTATCCGGTGCAGAGCATCGCCGGGGTCTTGTACTCCTCCTGCCCGTGGGGATCGGTGAACCGGCCCTTGCAGGCGCTGTCCTCGGCGACCGGCACGTCGGCCTGCCGCAGCACGGTGCTGTAGGTGTTCGCGCCGGTTTCGCCCCAGCCGATCGAAACGCCCTTGGTGCCGGGCGCGTCGAGGCTCGGGTCGGTGTTGAGCTTCGGGTACGTGATCCCGGCGGGGACCGGCATGTCCTTGTCGAGGGTCACGACCGCGACGTCCGCGCCGATGCTCCAGTCCGTGTAGTCCGGATGCACCCACTGCGAGGCGATTTCGGCGGTGGTGCCGGTGTTCTGCGTGAGGTCGTCGTCGCCGTAGACGAACCACTTGTGACCGGGCTTCTCCAGGAGGCAATGCGCGGCCAGCAGCACGGTGTGCGGTCCGAACAGCGTGCCGGTGCAGGACTGCTGTCCGGGGAAGGCCGAACCTTCGCGGCGCATCGAGATGATGAACGGATGATCCGCCGTGGTGGTCGGAGTGCCGCCTACGACGCTTGGCGAAGCAGCGGAGGGCGCGTTAGCGGTGACGGTCGTGCTCGCCGAACTGCCCGCGGCGACGCTGCCGGAGGACGGCGAGGCGGACAGCGTGAAGTCCTGCGCCGGAGGCGGGGTGTCGCCGCCGGTCAGCTTCGAGGCCAGCGCGTCGGCCTTCGGGGAACCCCAGCCGGTGCACAGGTCGTAGCCGGTTCCCGCGTTGTAGGTGCCGTTGCCGCCCGAGGTGACGTCGTGGAACGTCGAGGCGTAGTCCGCCGAACCGGCGATCCGGTAGAGGCTCGGGTTGAGCTGGCCGAGCCGGGATTTGCCGCCGCTGAGGGATTTCTGGTTCAGCATCGCCGCGTAGCCCGCCCAGAGCGGGGACGACAGGCTGGTGCCGCCGACGTCGAGCCAGCCGCCGTTCATGTACACCGACAACGCGCCGGCGCCGTAGTCGGCGACCATCGAAACGTCCGGAACCGAGCGGTACTGGTTGGTGCCGGGCTGCCAGTCCGGGCGCGAGTAGATCTTCGAATACCCGCCCCCTGACCGGGTATTGCCGCTGCTGCCCTGGTTCCAGCACGATTCCGACTGCCACGTGCCCGCGCTGTCGGACGTCCGCAGCTGGGTGCCGCCGACGCCGGTGAACAGCGGGTCGCTCGCCGGGTAGTCGGCCTGGACCGTCTTGTTGTCGCCCTGGTAGCCGCAGCCGGTGCCGCCCCAGTCGCCGGACGCGGAGAACATCGTGACGCCCTGCGCGGCGAGCTGGGTGTAGGAATCGTGCGAGGCCGCGATCGGGCTGGATTCGCAGAGTTCGCCGTTGAGCCACGATCCGGAAAGGACGGTGATCTTGTTGTCCGACGCGATCTGCGCCATTTCGTGCACCCACGCCTGGTCGGAGTTCGGCGCGGAGTAGACGACCTGCTTGGCCTTCGGCGCGGTCGCCGCGACGGCCTGGACGTCGAGGGTGACCTCCATCTGGTCGCCGCCCGGATTCGGGACGCCGCCGTCCACCTTGACGACTTCCGGCGTGACCGCGGGTTGCTTGAAGTACTGCGTCCAGGCGTCGATGTCGGACTGCTTGAACGTGTCGAACTCGATCAGCCCGACCGTTTCGCCGGAACCGTCGTAGCTGCCGGAGACGCCGGTCATGCTGTAGGCGGTGCGCAGCTGCGCCGGGGTGTAGCCGCCGCCGGGACCGGACGGGCCCGCCGGTGCGCTCGCCCGGTGCGCGGCGGGCCGGTTCGTCAGGCCGGTGACCCCGCGGACGACGGCTGCGACGTCCGAGGGGACCGCGGTTGCCTTGGTGGCGTTGAAAAACCGCTCGCCCTTGGCGGACCGGAAGCCGGAAAGCGAGGTGCTGAACGCGTTTTCCACTTCCGCGGGCGTGCCGGACGCGGTGACGACCTGGCGGTTGCCGGTGACGTCGTCGATGCGCAATCCCTTGCCGGTCAAGTACTTCCGCACCTGGCTGACCGCGCTGGCGGTGGGACCGAACCGGTCGGTGTATTCGGCGGCGCTCAAATAGTGGTGGTACAGCGGGGATTTCGGGTTGGCCGTGTCGGCGACGTACCGCTCGGCTCCCGCCGCGTCGTGGGGCTTGAGCGCGACGGACACGGTGACTTGGCCGGGCAGAGCGGAACTGTCCGCCGTGGCGCCCGCGGGGACAGCGGGGGCGTTGTTCAGCGGGACCAACGGCTGGGCCGCGGTGGCTGTCGGCGGGGAAAGTGCCGCTGTCGTCAGGAAAGCGGCTACGAGGAGAGCTGGACTTCGCATGTGCTGCTCCGGAGTTGTGAGGAGGAATACAGCACTGCGCACGGTAAGAACCGCGTTCCGGCCTCTGCCACGAAAAGTGGAAACCGCGCCGAGCTGCCGGGGTATCCCCAGCTCAGCGGGCTGTGTTCACAGAATTGCTACCAGGTCCACTCGACGCCGATGATCCCGGCGCCGACGTCCCGCGCCGCCAGCGTCACCGAGCCGCTGCCTGCCGCGCGCAGTTCTTCCACTTTTCGGCGGGGTGCGGCGAGGTCGCGTTGTTCGAAACGGCGAACGCTTTCCGGAATGTCCGAGCCGAATTGCACCCGGCAGGTGTACAGGGGAGCGGGCCGGGTGAGCCTGCGGTGGTATCCCTGCACCGGGCGGCCGTGCGGGAACACGAATTCGTACTCCACCGCCGCGACCTCCCCGGCCCGCAGTTCCCGGTCGAAGAACAACTCCGCGATGAGGAGCCCGCTGACCGCGTCGACCCGGGTCCGGCCCGCGCGGCAGCAGTGCCCGGCGGCGAAGCGCGGAGGCTGCCGCGCGCGGTCTTCGGTCTGGTAGTAGGCGGCCATCCGGACGACCCCGTCCACGGCGGCCTCGGCCACCACGCGCACCCTGAGCAGGCGTTCCTGCCGGTCGTCGTCCACGAGAAGTTCGTCGTGCACCGACCGCAGCCGCACCTGGTCCTCCGGCGGCAGGTCGAATTCGAGCGATGAGGGCCGCACCGACGGCCACAGCCGGCGCCGTTCGAGCAGGGGCGTCCGCTGCGGGCGGGAACCCTGGCGGTCCTGCGGCCCGAGCAGCGACGTGAGGCGGCCCGCGCCGAGGCCGAGCACCTGCTCGAGTTCGACGACCGCGTGCAGCGACGTCTCGCGGCCCGGCAGCGACCGGCCGGTCCGCCAGTACGCCAGTGCGCTGCGCGACACCGTCACCCCGCGGGCCGCCAGATGCTCGCGCAGCCGGTCCAGGGTGAGCCCGGCGCCGCTGATGGCGGCGTCCAAGGCGTCGGCGAACGAGGGCACGACGTCCACTGTGGTGCGCCGGTATCCGCCGGACCAGCGTCGTTCGTCGGATACCGGGGGGTAACTGCGGACTTTCGGAGGTTCCGGAACGCCTGCCAGTGAGATCATCCTGGAGGCGTGACTCGGCCTTCCGCGGGCTCGTTCGCGGTCACGCTGGACACCGCGATCGAGGAATCCGGACTGTCGCTCGACCGGCTCCAGCACCACCTCGCCGCGCGCGGGGTGCGACTTTCGCGCTCGGCGCTGTCCTACTGGCGGCGCGGCCGGTCGCAACCGGAACGCGAGACGTCGATCGCCGCCGTCGCGCAGCTGGAATCCGTGCTGAGCCTCGAACCCGGGACGCTCACGTCCAGGCTCGGCCCCAAAGCGCCGCGCGGGCGCTGGCTCGGCGAACCCGCCTGCCGGATCGAGCGCCGCCGGCTGTGGCCGCAGCTGCGGGCGTTCTCGGCCGAGCTGAAACCGCCGCCGGACGGGCAGCTGTCGTTCTGGTCGATCCACGACCGGATGCTGCTCGACGAGCACGGCGGCGAGCGCGCGCTGCAGGTCCGGATGGTCGCCGAGGCCGCCGTCGACGGCGTGGACCGCCTGATGGCCTACTACCAGGCCGACTCGTTCCTGACCGCCGACCCGGTTTACCGCAGCGCGCGGTCGGCGCGGGTCGGCCGGGTCTGCGTCGACCGGGAAACCGGCATGATCGCGGGCGAACTGCGGCTGGAGCGGGCCCTGGCGCTGGGCGAGGTGACGATCGTGGAGTACGAGGTCCGGTTCCCGCCGGGTCCGCCGATCGACCACTACCACCGCCGGTTCACCCGGCCCGTCGCGGAGTACGTCTGCCAGGTGAGCTTCGGACCGCGCGTTCCGCGTCGGGTCCGGTCGTTCGAGCAGCGCGGGCTCGGCGGTCCCGAACATCCCGGCAGCGCGCTGTCCGCCGGTGCGACGCACACGACGACGCTGGCGCTGCGCGACGTCCGGCCCGGCATCTACGGCACCGGATGGCAGTGGTGAGCAATTCTGTGAACGGGAAGCCCCGACCAGGGAAGACGATCAGCGGCGGACCAGTCGTCCACAAAGGTCTGGTTCGGAGGTGATCAGCGACTTACCGTCACGGCGCATTTACTCCCCGAAGCAAGAAAGGCCCTCCCCATGTGCCGATCCTCCCGTGCCGTACTCGCCCTCGCCGCCGCGGCCGCCTTCGCCGTCAGCGGAACCGGTACCGCCACTGCCTCCGCCTCTGCCTCCGCGGCGACCGCGTCCGCAACTGCGTCGACGTCGATGGCCGCTCACTTCGGAACCGTCCCGGCCTCGTCGACCGCGGGCACCATCGGCGACATCTACCCCTCGAAGTGGCGCGACGTCCCGCAGGACTCCGTCGTCGACGACTGGAACATGTACAACCGCGAGTGCGTCTCGTGGGCGGCCTTCAACATCGCACGCCACGGCGAAAGCGCGAACAACTACGGCGACGCGAAGTACTGGGACGACAACGCCCGCAACCACGGCTACCGCGTCGACAACACCCCGACGGCGGGTTCGATCGCCCAGACCGACAACGGCACCTACGGCCACGTCGCCATCGTCGACAGCGTCCACAACGGGACGGTCACCGTCGAGGACTACAACTGGACCGGCGACGGCCACTACCTCGTGCACGACGTGAACGCTTCGTCGTTCCGCTACATCCACTTCTACAACTGATCCCGGAGTCCGACATGCGTTCGTTCAGCCGGAGATCCCTCCTGGCGACGACCACGGCGGCGGTCGCGGTCGCGCTGGTGCCGGGGGTGGCCGCGGCGGCTCTGCCGAGCGTCGCGGCCACCGCCCGCGACTACGAGAAGGACGGGCCGCACCAGCCCGTGAAAGCCGCTGGCGACAGCGCGCACACCCTCTATTACCCCGCCGACCTCGCTTCGAGCACCGCCAAACATCCGGTGCTGATCTGGGGCAACGGAACCGGCGCCACCGTCGACCAGTACGAGCTCCTGTTCACCCACCTCGCCACTTGGGGTTACGTCGTCGCGGCCGCGAACACCGGACAGTCCGGCTCCGGCATCGAGATGCTCGACGGGGCGAAGTACCTGATCGCCGAGAACTCCCGGCAGGGCAGCGTTTTCCAGGACCGCATCGACACCGGGCAGATCGCCGCCGCCGGGCACTCCCAGGGCGGCGGCGGTGCGATCGCGGCCGGTGCCGACCCGTTGGTCAAGACCACGATCCCGATCATGCCGGGGCCTCAGGGCACCGTGGGCGCGTTGCACGGTCCGGCGTTCTTCGTGTCGGGGCAGGCGGACATCATCGTCCCGGCGCTCTATGTCCGCGCGCGTTTCGACGCGTGCGATCAGGTGCCTGCCGTCTACGGGCAGCTGCGCAGCGCCACGCACTTCTTGCAGGGCGACACGCGGTACCGGCTCGTCGGCGCGATCACCGCCTGGCTACAGTACCACCTGGCTGGCGACCAGGCGGCGAAGAGCGTGTTCTACGGTCCGAACCCCGGGCTGCAGCAGGACACCGCGGCGTGGTCGGATTTCGCGCGCAACAGCCGGGCCGACAGTGCGTAGAGCGGTCGTCGCGGTTCTCGCGTTCACGGCAGCTGTCCTCGGGTGCCAACCGGCCGGTGCCACCGAGTCTCCGACCTCGATGGCCGCGCTCGGCGACTCGATGACGCGGGCGTTCAACACCTGCCTGCTGCCGTGGACGGACTGCGTCCGCAATTCGTGGGCCACCGGCACCGACGTCGACAGCTACTACCAGCGGTTGCGGAAGCCGGACATCGCGAACCACAACTTCGCGCTGACCGGCGCCCGGATGAAGGATCTGCCGAGACAGGCGAAGGTCGCCGTCGCCAGCCGCGTCGACCTGGTCACCGTCCTGATGGGCAACAACGACGCCTGCAGCGGCGGCACGGAGGTGGCGACGTTCGCGAACCAGTTCAAGGAGGCGATGACAACTCTGCGGGAAGGAGTGCCCGGCGCTCAAGTCAAGGTGGCGTCCATTCCGGACATTTACCAACTCTGGGATGTCTTGCACACCAACAAATCCGCGGTCGCGAAGTGGGGCACCTTCCACGAATGCGACGCACTGCTGGCGAACCCGACCTCGACCGCCCCGGCCGACCAGCAGCGGCGCGACGCGTTCCGGCAGCGGATCGTCGACTACAACGCCCAGCTCGCCGCGGTCTGCGCCGAGTTCGCCCAGTGCCAGTACGACGGAGGCGCGGGTTTCGCGGCTCGGTTCGATCCGAGTGACGTGTCCACTGTGGATTACTTCCACCCGAGCGCGAAAGGGCAGGCGTTGATCGCTGACGTCGCCTGGAAAGCCTTGGGCTCCTGATCGCCGGCAGCGGTGCCGCTCGCGGAGAGCGGCACCGTTTCCGCGTGTCCGGGACGCCGAGGAATTCCTAACGCTCCGCTGCAGACGCGGCCGAGTCCTCGGATGTCGTCCGAACCGGAATCGCGTCGGCGAGCCCGTGCTCGCCGAGCCGTTCGGCGGCGAAGTCGAGAAGGGCGGAGGCGCGCGGAGTGAGCTTCATGTCCGCCGGCCAGATCCCCACCACGTGGGTCACCGTGACCGGGGGGTCGAGGGGCCGGACGACGACCGGTCGTCCCTCGATGCTCATGGGGAGCGCGTGGGGCCGGGACATGAGCAGCCCGTAGCCGAGTCCGCGGCCCACCAGTGCCTCGACGAGGCCGATCTGGGAGACCCTGGCTTCGATCTTGGGCTCCAGGCCGCGCGCGGTGAACGCGTCCGCCACGTTGCGAACGCCCGGTGTCGCGTCGTACTGGATGTAGGGCTCGTCGGCGAGATCCGCCAGGTCCACTGTTTCGGCCGCCGCGAGCGGATGCCCGGGAGGCAGGTGCGCCTCGAGTTCGGTCGCGTAGATCCTGCGGCGGCGGCATCCGGTCGGCAGCGACACGTCGTACACGAGGGCCACGTCGAGCCGCCCTGCCTCGAGATCGGAGAGCAGCTCTTCGTTGGTGCCCACCGTGATCCCGATGCTCACGCCGGGATGGCGCTTGGGGAAGCCCTCGAGAAGCTCCGGCACCACGTTCGCGGCGAAGCTCGAGTAGCAGCCGAGCCGCACCGGACCCCTCAGCTCCTGTTCGCGCCCGGCGTTCAGGACGAGTTCGTGCGTGTCGGCCACGATCTGACGCGCCCGTCTGGCGAAATCCTGACCGGTCGGAGTGAGCGTGAGCCCTCTGGCCTTGCGCCGCACGCACAGCTGCTCGCCCACGGCGCTTTCGAGGCTCGACACGGCCTGCGACAGCGCGGATTCCGAGATGTGCAGGTGCGCCGCGGCCGCGCTGAGCGTGGGGAAGTTCGGCAGTGCCGCGAACAGTTCGAGTTGCCGCAGGCTCACCTCGGAGATGGCTGCCCTTCCCCTTCTTCAGTTCAACCGAATTACATCCTCACATTACCACGATTTACACGCAGAGGAAGGCCTCCCATGATGGGAGGAACAGCTTCCCGATCCCTCCGAACGGAGGGCTGGCAAGGACTTTGGGGGAGAAGCAGTGGCAAGTCAGGACACTCGCATCGCGATCATCGGCGGAGGGATGGGCGGGCTGACGGCCGCGATCGCGCTGCGGAAGATCGCCGGAGTACGGGCCACCGTGTTCGAGCAGGCGGGTAAGCTGGGCGAAGTGGGCGCGGGGGTCACGGTCGCGCCGAACGCCGCGCGCGTCCTCGAGAGACTCGGCGTGCTCGATCGGATCAGGCGGGTCGGAGCGGTCCCGGACGGGCACGGCGTCTACCTGAACGCCATGGGCGGTCTGGTGACCGACGCGGCGTGGGAGGACTCGGCCAAGCAGCACCAGAACATCGGCATGTACCGCCCGGACTTGATCGACGCCTTGGCGCAGGAGGTCGATCCGGCGACCATCCGTCTCGGCCACCGGCTGGTTTCCGCAGAGCCACTGGGCTCCGGCGTTCGCGTCGAGTTCGAGAACGGCGCGGACGAAGTGTTCGACGCCGTAATCGGAGCGGACGGCATCCATTCGGTGGTGCGGGGAGCCGTCGGCCAGTTCCCAGAGCCGGTCTACTCCGGGTACATCGTCTATCGCGGAGTGGTCGACGCGTCCCGCCTGCCCGGCGACTGGCCCATGATCAGCCAGGTGTGGATGGGCAACCGGAGGCACTTCATGTGCTATCCGCTGCAGCAGCGGAAGCTGTTCAACTTCGTCGCCGGCGTCCCGAGCGACCGGCCGCTCGACGGGGCCTGGTCCGGCCCGGCGGAGGTCGGCGAACTCGCCGCCGAGTTCGCGGGCGCGGACTGGGACCCGAGACTCCAGGAATTCATCGGGCGCATCGAGCACACCTTCTGGTGGGGCCTCTTCGATCACGAACCTCTCGCCAACTGGTCCCGAGGGCCGATCACCTTGCTCGGCGACGCGGCGCACACGATGCTGCCGCACCAGGGGCAGGGGGTGAACCAGGCGATCGAGGACAGCATGGCGCTCGCGACGTTCCTCGCGGCGGCCGACAGCGTCGCCGACATTCCCGAGGCGTTCAGGCGCTACACCTCGGTCCGCATGCAACGCACGGCGATCCTGCAGAACGGCTCTCGCCGGGCCGGCGCCATGTTCGACGCGCAGTACGAATTCGCGGATCTCGAAAAGCGCGACGCCGATCTCCGGGTGGGGCGCGATTTCCGGCGGAGCGCGGTATTCGACTACGACGCACAGAAGGTGGCCGAACAGGCGCTCAACCGATTTCAGGGGGTTCCGGTCGCATGACCTCGATCAGCATCATCGGCAGCGGCAAGATGAGCGGGGCGATCGCGGAGGTCGCGGCCCGGGCCGGGGCAAGCGTCCAGATCATCAAGCGCAGTGCGGAAAGCAGGTCCGCGGCGCGTCCTGGTCCCGGCTACGGCGTCATGGGCGACAAGCTCACCGGAGACCTGGTCGTGCTCGCCGTTCCCTACGGGGCGTACCCGGGCATCGTCGAGCACTATCGGGACCAGTTCCGCGAAAAGGTCGTCATCGACATCAGCAACCCCATCGACTTCTCCACCTACGACCGGCTGAAGTCACCCGCTGATTCGTCCACCGCGGCCGAACTCGTGAAGCTGCTGCCCGCGGGCACGGCCGTCGTCAAGGCGTTCAACGTCAATCTCGGAGACACGCTCGTCAGCGGCACGAACGGCACGACGCGCACGACCGTCCTGTTCGCCGGTGACTACGCCGAGGCGAAGATGGCCGTCGCGGAGTTCATCGAGGCGGCGGGAATGCGCGCGGTCGACGTCGGCCCGCTGACCCGCGCAAGGGAACTCGAGGCGATGGGATTCCTCCAGATCGTGGTGGCGGCGCTCGGCAAGACGCGGTACGAGTCGGGCTTCGCGCTGCTGGAGTGAGCGGCGTCGAGCGCCTCCGCGTGCTCCGGTGAACGGGGTCAGTGCCGGCAGGCGGCCGCCCCGTGGCAGGAGGCCATCGCCCGCAGCGTGTCGTGCAGTTGTCGTGCCTTGTCCGGCGGCAGCTGAGCGGCGGTGTTGTGCAGTTCCTGCGGATCTGTGGTCCGGTCGTAGTACTCCTTGGCGCCGTCGGCGTACTCGACGTAGGTGTAGGCGGTGCTCCGAATCGCCTCGTAGGTGGTCGGATTGCCGCTGTTCTTCGCGGGCTTGTCCGGATCGTTCTTGTCGAAGTCGGGACCGTGGTGCTCCACCAGCCCGACGGTGCGCCACGCCGGCGGTGCGGTGCCGTTCAGCAGCGGCACCAGGCTTTCGCCGTCCACCGGTGCGGGGGTCGGCGCCCCGGCCAGCGCTTCGAAAGTCGGCCGCAGGTCGATGTTCTCGGCGGGCTGGTCCACCGTCGCGCCCGCTTTGACGCCGGGGCCGGTGACTATCAGCGGCACGTGCACGTCCGTGTCGAACGCCGTCTGCTTTCCAGGGGTGAGCCGGTACTCGCCCATGTGGTAGCCGTTGTCCGAGGTGAAGACGAGGTCGGTGTTGCCGCGCACTCCGGCTTTGTCCAGTGCCGCTTGCACGGTGCCGATCATCTTGTCGACCGACTGCACGGCCTGCGCTCGCTTGCGGAAGTCCTTGTCGATGGTCTGTTTTTCCCGGTCGGTCAACGGGGTGCGGGAGGCGAGCCACGACGGCGGCGAGGACGGGAGCGTGTCGTACGCGGGGCCGCGCGGTGCGGTGAGCCCGGGGAACGCGTCGGCGTCGCGGGGCGCGGGGGTGTAGGGGCCGTGCGGGGCGAACGTGGCGAGTTCCATCGCGAACGGGGTGTGGTCGGCCGCCGAACTGGCCACGAATCGCGCGGCCTTGTCCGCCATGACGTCGACGAGGTAGTCCTCGGGCTTCTTGCCGTAATGCTTGACGGTGCCGTTCTCGTTGAGGTCGTAGTCGAATTCGCGGTAGCCGTTCCCCGCGACGTCCCATTCGTTCCAGCCGGGCGGGATCCCGTCGGATTTCGGCTGGTAGCCGTTGAGATACTTGCCCATCATCGCGGTCCGGTACCCGGCCTGCTGCAACGACGTCGCGTAGGTCGACTTGTCGTCGCCGCGGCCGTGGAAGACGCGGTAGCCGCCGTCCTCGCCGCCGTTGGTGAACACGCCGGTGTCGTGCGGGACCATCCCGGTGAACAGCGACGAGCGCGACGGGCAGCAGAGGGAGTCGGTGACGGTGTAGTTGGCGAACGAGGTGCCGTTCCTGGCCATTTCCTGGACATGCGGCAGATACGGCAGCAAGTTCATCGACAGGTCGTCAGTGAGCACGAGGACGATGTTCGGTTTGCCGCCGGCCGCGGCGGGCTGGCCCGGCACGCAGGCGACGGCAGTCGAAGCCACTGTCAAGGCCAGCAGCGAGATCAGGAGAGAACGAGCGCGTTGCGGCATGCCCCGCACGCTAGAACCGCGATCCGCGAGCTCGGTTCGGAGCGTGTTCGGGTTCGGTAAATCCGCCGCGCGCTCAGCCGAGTTCCTGAGCCAGCCCGACGACGATGTTCTCCGGACCCCGCACGTAACACAGCAGGAAGATGTCCTCGTACTGCACCACTTCGTCGACCAGTTCGGCCCCGTGCGCGCGCAGGCGGGCGAGGGTGTCCTCGAGGTCGTCGACCGCGAACATCATCCGGCGGATGCCGAGCGTGTTCGCCGGGGCCCGCCACGGCTCCGGGGCGATCGCCTTCGGCTGGTGGAATTTCGCCAGCTCCACCCGGCCGGGTCCGTCGGGGACGCGCAGCATGGCGACGTCCTGCCGGATGTCCTTCAGCCCGACCACCCGTTCCGCGCCGCGCCAGTCCAGCGGGCCCTTGTTTTCCAGCTCCAGCCCCAGTTCGACGAAGAACGCGATGACCGCGTCGAGGTCCTCGACGACGATGAGGACGTTGTCCATCCGCTTGACCGTCATGCGGTCACCGTAGCCTGCTCCGAAAAGTCTTAGTGGTGCTATTCTTAGCCCAAAGCTATTCAGGGGGTGCCGGATGCCGAAGCGGACCGAGCCGGACGAGGTCGACGAGATGCTCGCGCAGTGGCGGGACGAGGTGCCGGAGGTAGACACGTCGCCGCTCGCGGTGTTCGGGCGGTTGCACCGTTCGTTCGACCGGTACCAGCGGCAGCTGACGCGCGTGTTCGCCCGGCACGGGATCACGGTGGCGGACTTCGGGATCCTCGCCGCACTCCGGCGGGGCGGCGCGCCGTACCGCCGCACGGCGGGCGACCTCGCCGACACCAACCTGCTCACCACCGGCGGCATCACCCAGCGGGTCGACAAGCTGGTCCAGGCCGGTCTCGTCCGCCGCGAACGCGACGAGGACGACCGCCGGGTCGTGTTCATCGGCCTCACCGAGGAGGGGCTCGCGGCTACGGACAAAGTGGTGCACGAGCATTTCCCCAACGAGAATCGCATGCTGGCCGGGTTGACCGCGACGGAACGGGCGCAGCTGGCGAAGTTGCTGGGGAAGCTGGAGCAGTCGCTGGACCAGGCCGAGTTCGGGGACTGACTCCGTCCGGCTGAGTGTCAATTCTGCTCGTTCCGCGGCGGGGCATTCTTCGGACGGCGCGGATAACACGCGAGAATGAGCCGTTCCAGGTCGTCGGCCGGAATGTTCCACTCGCGACGGGCGCGGAGGGCGAGGAGGAAGACCGCCAGCCGCACGAGGTTGAGCAGGACGGTCGTCGCGAGAAGGGTCCAGGCGCAAGCGGGCATCACGATTCCCCGGATTCGTCGGCGAGCCGATCGGGGTCGGCCGGAAAAGCTGTCATGGGCTCACTGGACCGGGGCCGGAGCCGAACGTGACGCCGTTCCGGGAAATAAGTTCCCGGAAACCGCGTCATGATCCCCGGATCGGCAGGTCCACCGGGCATCCCGACCCTGGAGGCTCGCGTGCCCGCCACAGAGAGTGACGCCGAATTGATCGCCGCCGTGCGTGCGGGGAGGGTCCGCGCGTACGGCATCCTTTACGAACGGCATTCCGAGGCTGCCCGCAACCTGGCCCGTCAGCTCGCCAAGTCCGCAGCGGAGGCCGACGACCTGGTGTCCGAGGCGTTCGCGAAGGTGCTCGACACCTTGCGCGCGGGCAAGGGGCCCGACGTGGCTTTCCGCGCGTACCTGCTGACGGCGCTGCGGCACATCGCCTACGACGTGACCCGGCAGCATCGCGGCATCCATCTCTCGGAAGACCTGTCCGACCCGGTCGGCAAACACGCGCAGGCGCTGGCCGTGCCGTTCGCCGACACCGCGGTCGCCGGACTCGAACGGATGCTGGCCGCGAAGGCATTCGCGCGGCTGCCCGAGCGCTGGCAGGCGGTGCTCTGGCACACCGAGATCGAACAGCAGAGCCCGGCCGAGGTCGCACCGCTGCTCGGGCTGACCCCCAACGGCGTTTCGGCGCTCGCTTATCGCGCCCGTGAAGGGCTCCGGCAGGCCTACCTGCAGGTCCAGGTGGCGGAGAACCAAGCGGAAGGCTGCCGGGAGGCAGTTGACCGGCTCGGCGCGTGGACGCGAGCGGGACTGTCCAAACGGGAACGCGCCCAGGTCGAGAACCATCTGGACGCATGCGAGAACTGCCGTGCGCTCGCGGCGGAACTCGCGGACGTCAACGGCGCGTTGCGTGCGGTCATCGCCCCGATTGTCCTGGGCGGGGCGGCGCTCGGTTACCTCGCCGCCGTCGGCGCGGGGAAGTCCACTGCGGCAGCGGGGGTGTCTGGGTCCTTGACCGCGGGGCCTCGACGGTATTTAGGCGTCGCCGCGTCCGGTGCCGCAGCCATCGCGGCCGTCATCGTCGCGCTTGCCGTCGGCGGCTCGCAAGAGCCTTCGGCGGCCCCTCCGCCGATCCCCGCCGCGGACGGCAAGGTACCGGCTCCGCTGCCTGCACCGCCGACCCCCGGCCCAGGTCTTCGAGGAGGCGATGGCGAGGCTGGCTTCGCCAAGTACTGTTTCGCGCCGGACGGCAAAGCCAGGATTTGCTGATTCAGCCCCGAGCCCACGGAATCGGTTCGTCCGCCAGGCTCAAATACAAGCTCTTCTGCCGCTGATAACTCCGGATCGCGGTGCGGCCCTTGTCCGTCCCGAGGCCGCTTTCCTTCGTGCCGCTGAACGGGGTCGAGATGCTGAACTGCTTGTACGTGTTGATCCACACCGTCCCGGCCTCGACGCGGCGGGCCAGGCGGAGCGCGCGGCGGTAGTCGGCGGTCCAGATGCCGCACGCCAGGCCGTAGACGGTCGAATTCGCCTGGGCGACCAGGTCTTCCTCGTCGTCGTAGGGCAGCAGGACGCCGACCGGGCCGAAGATTTCCTCCTGGCACGTCTTCGCGTCCGGCGCGAGGCCGTCCAGCAGCGTCGGCAGGTAGTACGCGCCGCGCGAGAGGCGTTCGTCGGAAGGGATTTGCCCGCCGCAGCGGACCACCGCGCCTTCTTCGCGGGCGCGGTCTACCATCGCGGCCACCTTGTCGCGGTGGGCGAACGTCGCCAGCGGACCGACCTGGGTGGCCGGGTCGGTGCCGGGGCCCAGTCGCAGGGCGGTGGCCGCCTCGATCAGGCGGGAAGCCCATTCGCCGTACTGCTTGCGCGGCAGGAAGATCCGCGATCCGGCGATGCAGCTCTGCCCGGTCGACGAGAAGATTCCATACAGGATTCCGGCGACAGTCTCCTCGACGTCGGCGTCCTCGCAGACGATCGTCGGGGACTTGCCGCCGAGTTCCATGGTGACCGGGATGATCCGGTCCGCGGCGATCCTGCCCAGCACGCGTCCGGTGGTGGTGCCGCCGGTGAAGGCGAGCTTGCCGACCAGCGGGTGGCGGGAGATCGCATCGCCGACGATCGAGCCGGGGCCGGGCAGGACGGACAGCAGTGCGGGCGGCACGCCGGCGTCGTGGACGAGGCGGGCCAGCGCCAGCGAAACCAGGGGAGTGGCTTCTGCCGGTTTGAGCAGGACGGCGTTCCCGGCGGCCAGTGCGGGGGCGATTTTCTGGGCGTCGCTGGCGATCGGCGAGTTCCAGGGCGTGATCGCGCCGACGACGCCGATCGGTTCATGCACGCTCATCGTCAGGTGTGCGCCGCGGCTGGGCGGGAGTTCGCCTTCGAGGGTTTCGAGCGCGGCCGCGTAGTAGCGGAAGGTGCCAGCCGCGCTCGCGACCAGCGCACGCGTTTCGCCGAGGGCCTTGCCGGTATTGCGGGTTTGCAGCAGGGCGAGTTGCTCGGCGTGGTCCTCGATCGCGTCGGCGACGCGGGTCAGCAGGCGGGCGCGCTGGTGCGGCAGCAGGTCTCGCCATGCCGGGTCCGCAGCGGCCGCGGCGCCGGCCCGCGCGGCGGCGTCGACCTGGGCGGAGTCGGCGGCGTGGAGCGAGGCGACCGTCGACCCGTCGGCGGGGTCCACGCACGCGGACGCGGGACCGCCGCCGCGCTGCCAGTCGCCGCCGACCGGGATTTCGTCGGGCGGGACGGGGAAGGGCTGCATGGCGACGTCCTTTCGGCGCGGATGACGAGGGGTGCGACCGAGGAAACCTTAGACCTAAGATTTCGTCAAGGCCTGGCGCTGCACGCGAGTCGCCGGGAGACTGCCGGAAAGAATTTTAGGCCTAAGGGGTTGTGCGGATCACAGCCCTCGGGGTACAACCCTTATCAGTAAGTCTCTTAGACCTAAGGCATTCGGCGGCGAGCCCGCCGAGGACCACCGGAGGAGTTGCCCCGCGATGACCACCACCGAAAACAAGCACCAGGAACTCGAGGAGCTCATCGACTCGTGCATCGCCGCTCGCGAGACGCGGTACGAGGACTGGGACACCCTCGGCTTCCAGGCCGCCGCGAAGGGCGACGAGTTCCGCCGCGCGCAGATCCGCTACATCGGCTCCGGCGCGACCGGCAACCACGAGGGCGACGCGCGCCAGCTGCCCTCGGAGCACTTCACCTTCTCCAACATGCGGCTGCCGGTCGGCGCGATCGGCCCGGAGCACACCCACCACGACGTGGAAGAGGCGTTCTTCGTCCTCGAGGGCACGCTGGAGGTGACCGTGCACGACGTCGAGGACGGCACCAAGACCGCGACCCGCGTGCTCGGCTACCGCGACCTGATCCGCGTGCCCGCCGGGGTGCCGCGCAGCCTGCGCAACGCCGGCGACACCGACGCGCTGTTCTGCGTCATCATCGGCGCGCAGAAGCCGCAGCTGCCGACCTACCCGCCCACCTCGCCGATGCACGGCGTCACTCGCTGAGAAGAGACCGCGATGCCGACGATGCTGCGGGTGCACCGGACGACGTGGCTGGCCGACCGGGTCACGCAGGTGGAACTGCGCGATCCGGAAGGAAAGCCGCTGCCCGGCTGGGAGCCGGGAGCGCACCTTTCCCTGCACCTGCCGAACGGGCTGGTGCGCGAGTACTCCCTCTGCGGCGACCCGGCCGATCGGCACAGCTGGACGGTCGCGGTGCTGCGGGAGGAATCCTCGCGCGGCGGCAGCGCGTGGGTGCACGAGCGGCTCACCGCGGGGAGCGTCGTCCCCGTCGAGGGCCCGCGCAACACCTTCGAACTGCACGACGCCCCGGAGCACCTGCTCATCGCCGGCGGCATCGGCGTCACCCCGATCCTCGCGATGGCCCGGCAGCTCGCGGCGGGCTCCGCGCCGTGGTCCATGCTCTACTGTGGACGGTCGCGCGGCGGAATGGCTTTCCTGGACGAGCTTTCCGGGCTCGCCGGGGACCGGCTGGAAGTGCACGCCGACAACGAGCACGGCGGTCCGCCCGATCTGGCCGCGAGGCTGGCCGGGCTCGCCCCGGGAACGGTCGTGCACTGCTGCGGCCCGGAACCGCTGCTCCAAGCGGTCGAGGCGGCTTTGCCGGAAACGGCGACCTTGCGGGTCGAACGCTTCCGGGCCCCCGAGGCTCCGGCCGCCGCGCCGGGAACGGGATTCGACGTCGTGTGCGCCGGTTCCGGGACCAGGGTCGCGGTCGCCGCCGACGAGTCCATTGTGGACGCCCTCGGCCGCACCGGGATTTCCGTGCCCACCTCGTGCCGCGAGGGCGTGTGCGGGACTTGTGAAACGAAGGTGCTCTCCGGCGAACCGGACCACCGCGATTTCGTGCTCGACGACGACGAGAAGGCGACCTCCGGGACCATGATGCTGTGCGTGTCGCGGTGCCGCTCCGCCGAACTCGTGCTCGATCTGTAGAAGAACCGATCCTGAGGAGCCGGCCATGGCCGGACACACCCACCGGCAGCTCGCCGTGCTGCGCGCCGCCGCCGCGGGGCACGTGGAGATGACGTGCAGCCGCGAACCGCACCTCGACGTCGACGGCCTCGCCTGCTGCGACCCGACGCTCGGGCACCAGCTGGCCGGGCTGCTCGCCCCCGAACCGGCCGCGCCGCGCGGACCGGGGCTCCGGGTGCCCGCGGTGCTCACCGCCGCCGGGCAGGCCGTGCTCGCCCCGTCCGCCGCCTGACGGCTCGTGCGCGGCGCCGCCGGTGAGAACCGGCATCGCCACGCACGACGCCCGACCCACCACGAACCGAAGGGAACGCCCGATGCCGCTGCAGCTGCGGCCGGTGCAGAGCCGCACCGCCCCGCCAACGAGCTACGAGAACGCGCTGGCCGACGAGCTGGAAGCCGTCTACGGCCGGGGCGTGCACGACCTGCCCGGCGTGGTCTCCGCGCTCAACGCGGGCGGCCTGCGCCCGGCGGACGGCTCCGACTGGACCGAAGAGACGTTCACCGCCGAACTCGCGCGGCTGGCAGGGGAGGCGTGATGGCGACCAAAACCGCCGAAGAGCTGCTGGCGCTGGGCCTGCGCGACCGCTGGTACCCGCTGTGCCCGTCCGGCACCGTCAAACGCGGCGAGCTGACCCGCATCGAACGGGCCGGGGAGCAACTGCTGCTCTGGCGCGACTCCGCCGGGGTCGTGCACGTTCAGGAAGACCGCTGTCCGCACCGCGGCGCGCGGCTTTCGCTCGGTGTGCACATGGGCGACCGGGTCGCCTGCAACTACCACGGCGTGCAGGTGGACGGCGACGGTGTCGTCGTGTCGGTCCCCGGCAGCCCGGGGTGTGCGCTGGAGGGCCGGCGCGCGCTGCGGACGTTCCCCGCGGAGGAACACGCCGGTGCCGTCTTCGCCTGGTTCGGCCTGGACGAGTCAGCCGAGCCGACGCCGTTGCAGCTGCCGGACCCGATCGCGGGCGGCGAGTGGGACAACTTCCTCTGCTACGTCGAATGGGACGCGCCGTACGGCTACTCCCTGGACAACCTGCTCGACCCGATGCACGGCGCGTTCCTGCACCGCAACAGCCACACCATGTTCGGCGGCAAGCGCGAGGCCGTCTTCCAGATCCGCGCGATCGACGACGGGTTCGTCTTCGAGAAAACCGACCAGCGCGGCGTGAACTTCGACTGGGTGCAGCTCACCGACGCGGGCGCGCAGTGGGTCACGCTCGACATCCCGTACCCGGACACCGCCGGTCCGGGCGGCGCGTTCACCATCGTCGCCGCGCTGTGCGCGATCAACGAGACCCAGCACGCGGCCTTCTTCTGGCGCTGCCGCAAGGTTTCCGGCTGGGAACGCGACAGCTGGCGCGTCCTCTACCGCAACCGGCTCGAAGCCCGGCACTGGGCGGTGCTGGAGCAGGACCGCGAGATGGCCGAGGCGATGCCGCTCGACGCGTGGGACCGGGAAAACCTGTACCAGCACGACATCGCGCTCGTCCGGATGCGCAGGCTGCTGCGGTCGGAAGCCCGCCGCCAGGCCGCCGCGCTCGCCGCTCCCGCCGCCGCACCGGCCCCCGCCGCGCCCGTGCCCGCCCCGACCCGCTGACGTTTCAGGAGGCCCCATGTCCGCCGAACCCATCGCGCGGCTCCGCGCCCTGCGCGCGGTGACGCTGCGTTCGACGCAGTGCGCCGATTCCGGCGAGTTCTACCGCGAAGTCTGGGGGCTGCAGCAGGTCGAAGCCGACCGCGGCGCCGTGTGGCTGCGCGGTTCCGGCGACGAGCACCACGTGCTCCAGCTCGAACAGGCCGACCAGAACGCGCTGGGCAAGATCGCGTTCGCGGTCGCCACTCCGCGCGAGGTCGACGCGGCCGCCGCCCGGCTGGCCGCGCACGGCGTCCCGCTGGTCACCGAACCCGGCAAGCTCGACCAGGTCGGCGGCGGGTACGGCCTGCGCTTCGCCGACCCGGAAGGCCGGCTGGTGGAGCTGTCCGCCGAGGTCGACGCGGTCGTCCCGGGCGACCCGTACGGTCGCGCCGCGGTGCCGCGGAAACTGGCGCACGTCGTGCTCAACACGGTCGACATCGACGCGGCCTGCGAGTTCTACACGCGGGTGCTGGGCATGCGGATCTCGGACTGGTCCGAGCACCAGATGGCGTTCTTGCGCTGCAACGCCGACCACCACGTGATCGCGTTCAACCAGGCGGAATTCGCGTCGGTGAACCACATCGCGTACGAGATGAACTCGATCGACCACTTCATGCGCGGTATCGGGCGGCTCAAGCACAACGGCGTCACGCCGCTGTGGGGCCCCGGCCGGCACGGTCCGGGCAGCAACACCTTCGGCTACTTCGCCGACCCGGCCGGGCTCGTCTGCGAGTACACCTCCGAGGTCGCGCAGGTCGAGGAAGACGCGTGGCTGTGCCGGGTGTGGCGGCGCACGCCGGAGCTGTCCGACCTGTGGGGCACCGCGGGTCCGCCGTCGAAGGACGTCCGCGCGCACATGCGCGGCGCGCCGGACCCCGGCTACTCGGCGTGGTGGCAGTCGTGAAGGTAGGAGTGCTGGGCGCGGGATCGATCGGCTCGGTCGTCGCGGAAGCGCTGCGCGACGGGCTGGTGCCGGGCGCGGAGCTGGCCGGGGTCGTCGATCCGGCGCTGTCCCCGGCGGGACTGCCGATGTGCGCGCTGCCGGAGCTGCTGTCCACTTCGGACTTGGTGGTCGAGGCGGCCGGACAGCGGGCGCTGACGGACGCGGGGCCGCAGGTGCTGTCGGCGGGGTGCGACCTGCTGGTGGTTTCGGTCGGCGCGCTGGCGGCGGACGGGCTGCTGGAGAAGCTGCTCGCGGCCGGCCCGGGCGCGGTCCATTTGTCGACCGGCGCGATCGGCGGGCTCGACCTGCTGCGTTCGGCGGCGCTGCTCGGGCAGTTCGAGCGGGTGGTCATCGAGACGACGAAAAAGGCGTCTTCGCTGGTCCAGCCGTGGATGTCCGAGACGGAGGCGGAGGAGTTGCGGCAGGCGACCGCACCGGTCGAATTGCGGCGCGGGCCCGCGCGGGAGATCACCGCGGCGTTCCCGAAGTCGGCGAACGTGGCCGCGTCGGTGGCGCTGGCGGTGCGGGATTGGGACGTCGTGGAGGCGGCGGTGATCGCCGATCCGGCCGCGCCGTTGACCTCGCACGTGATCACCGCGGCCGGTCCGGCGGGGGAGTACCGGTTCGAGATCCGCAACCGGCCGTCGCCGCAGACGCCGACGTCGAGCCAGGTCGTGCCGTACGCGGTGCTGTCCGCGCTGGAAGCGCTGGCGACGCCGAGGGCGGTGTTCCGGTGACTTCCACAGTGGACGGGGTGCGGGTGCGGATCGCCGGGGACGGCAATCCAGTCCTGTTGCTGCACGGCATCGGCGGATCGAGCGCGTCGTTCGACGCGCAGCTTGCTGGTCTGGCGCCGAAACACCGGGTGCTGGCTTGGGACGCGCCGGGCTACGGCGGTTCGGCCGATCCGGAGAAGCCGCTGGGCATGGCCGGATACGCGGCGCTCGTCGGCCGTCTGCTGACCTCGCTGGACGCGGTGCCCGCACATCTCGTGGGCGTGTCGTGGGGCGGCGTGATCGCGACCCGCGTCGCGCTGGAGTACCCGGAGGTCGTGCGATCGCTGGTGCTGGCCGATTCGACTCGCGGCTCCGGCGTCGACTCCGAGCGCGCAGCGGTGATGCGGGCCCGGCCGAGCGAGCTGAACCGGGTTGGCGCGGCGGAATTCGCCCGTCGGCGCGCGCCTCGGCTGCTCGCCCCGGGCGCGGATCCTGCGGTGGCGCAACGGGTCGAGGACATCATGGCGGGCATCCGGCTGCCCGGGTACACGTCCGCCGCGGAATCGATGGCCGAGACGGATCACGGTCCGCGGCTGGCGCGGATCTCGGTGCCGACGCTGGTGCTCGTCGGCGAGCACGACCAGGTGACCGGGGTGTCCGAGTCGCGACGGCTCGCCGCGTCGATTCCCGGTGCCCGGCTGGAAGTGCTGCCCGGCGGACACGCGGCGAATCAAGAATCGCCGCGCCGGTTTTCCGCCGAGGTCTTGGACTTTCTGTCCCAAGTGGACTCGGTGGTGGCGCGATGAAGGACCGGCTGTATGTGGTCACCGGCGCGGGGCGCGGGCTCGGCTGGGCGATCGCCCGCGAGATCGGGCGTCAAGGCGGTCGCGTCGTGATTGCCGAACGTTCTCCGGATCGGGCGGCGGACGGTGTCGCCCGGTTGCAAGCAGAAGGCGTTGAGACACATCGGATCGACACGGATGTCGCGGATCCGGAGTCCGTCGCGGCTTTGGCGGACGCGGTCGCGAAGCTCGGCCCGTTGCACGGCTTGGTGAACAACGCGGCGATGGCGGACGGCGTCGGCGGCAAGCACTTCGCGGAGCTGGACGTCGACGCGTGGGACACGTTGATGACCGTCAACGCGCGCGGCCCGTGGCTCGTCTCTCGCGCGCTGTACCCGCAGCTCGCGCAGACCGGCGGACGCATCGTGAACCTCGCGTCCGACGCCGCTCTGTACGGCTCGCCGCGCCTGGTCCAGTACGTGGCCTCCAAGGGCGCGGTGATCGCGATGACCCGCGCGATGGCGCGGGACGGCGGTCCGGACGGGGTGACCGTCAACGCGGTCGCGCCCGGGCTGACCGAGGTCGAAGCCACCGCGGGCATTCCGCAGGAGCGGCACGACCTGTACGCGATGAACCGCGCGCTGACCCGGCCGCAACAGCCGGAGGACGTCGTCGGTTCGGTGGCGTTCCTGTTGTCCGACGCGGCCTCCTACATCACCGGCCAGACCCTCGTGGTCGACGGCGGATTCGTCTGCAGCTGAAGGGAAAAGCCCGTGGATTTGGGATTGAAGGGCGCTGCGGTGCTCGTGACCGGGGCCAGCTCCGGCGTCGGGCTCGCGACCGCGGCTGCGCTGCTGGCCGAGGGCGCGCACGTCGCCGCCTGCGCCCGCGACGGCGTCCGGCTGGAGAAGGCCCTCGCCGATCTGCCCCGCGCAGAGGGAGCCCGGCTGTACACCGCGTCCTGCGACGTGCTCGACCAGGCGCAGGTGGAAACCTTTGTCGCCGACGCCGCCGGTGAGCTGGGCGGCCTGGCCGGGATCGTGAACAACGCGGGCCGGTCGCTGATGGCACGGCTCGCCGAGACCACCGACGACCAGTGGCGGGACGAGCTGCACCTCAAGATCTTCTCGGTGCTGCACGTCGTCCGGGCCGCGTTGCCGTGGCTGCGGGCGGCGGCGAATCCGGCCGTGGTGAACGTGAACGCGATCCTCGCGCGTCAGCCCGAACCTCGGTTGGCAGCCACTTCGGCGGCGCGGGCGGCGTTGCTCAATCTCTCCACGACTCTGGCGACCGAATTGGCCGAGGACGGCGTGCGAGTCAACTCGGTCTGCCTCGGCCTGGTCGACACCGGACAGTGGCGGCGCCGGTACGAGGCTTCCGGCAGCAACCTGTCCTTTGTGGACTGGTCGGCGGAGCTGGCGGCCGACCGCGGGATTCCGCTCGGCAGGCTCGGCACCGCGGAAGAGGTCGCTTTCCCCATCGTCACGCTGCTTTCGCCGCGTGCCTCCTACGTGACCGGCGCGACGATCGACGTCGGCGGCGGCATTGCCCGTTACGTCTAGAAGGGACGGACCCATGAATCACGGTCACGGAGGCGAGCTTCTCGTTCGCCTGCTGTCCGAAGCCGGAGTGGACACCGCCTTCGGCGTGGTGAGTGTGCACAACCTGCCGCTGGTGGAGGCGGTCGCGCAGCAGCTGCGGTTCGTGCCCGTGCGGCACGAAGCCGCCGCGGTGAACGCCGCCGACGGGTACTCCCGGGCCAGTGGCGGTCTCGGCGTCGCGATCACCAGCACCGGCACCGGCGCGGGCAACGCGGCGGGCGCGCTGGTCGAGGCCCTCACGGCGGGCAGTCGCGTGCTGCACGTGACCGGCCAGATCGATTCCGAATTCCTCGGCAGCGGCCGCGGCGTCATCCACGAGACGCGCGACCAGATCGGCATGCTGACCGCGATCTCCAAACACGCGGCCACGGTCACGTCGGTCGAGACCGCCGAGGAGACGCTGCGCGCGGCGATCCGGCACGCGCTGTCGGTGCCGAGCGGTCCGGCGAGCGTCGAATGGCCGATCGATCTGCAGTACTCGCGGCACGAGTTCCGTACTGGCTCGCTCGAACCGGCCTTGATTCCGCCGCCCGACGCCGCTGCGCTCGCGGAAGCCGCCGAATTGCTCGCTGCCGCCCGCCGTCCGGTGTTCTGGCTCGGCGGCGGAGCGACCGGCGCGCGCGACGAGGTGCGCGCACTCGCGGAACGGCTCGGCGCGGCAGTGTTCACCAGCAACTCCGGCCGCGGCACGGTGCCGGAGAACCACGAACTGGTCGTCGGGAACTTCGCCGCGCACGAGTCGGCGGCGCAGCTCCTCGCCGACGCTGACCTGCTCGTCTCGATCGGTACGCACTTCCGCTCGAACGAAACCAAGCACTACCACCTCGCATTGCCGGAACGGCACCTGCAGATCGACGTCGACGCCGACGCGCTGGGCCGCGTTTACCCGGCCACTGTCGGAGTGCGAGGCGACGCTGCAACGGTGCTCGCCGGGCTGTCCACTGTGGAAGCCAACACCGAGCCGGGCTGGCGCGAACGCGTCGTCGAGACCCGGAAAGCCGTGCGGGACAAGCTGAACGAGGCGATCGGCCCGTACGCGGAGATCTGCGCCGCGCTGCGCGACGGCCTCCCGGTCGAGTCCGTGATCGCCCGCGACGTCACCATCCCGTCCAGCCAGTGGGGCAACCGGCTGCTGGACATCCACGACCCGCGGACCAACGTGTTCCCGGTCGGCGGCGGCATCGGACAGGGCCTCGCCACCGGCATCGGGGCCGCGCTCGCGACGCCGGACGCGCCGACCGTGGTGATGGTCGGCGACGGCGGTCTCGCGGTGCACCTCGGCGAACTGTGCACGCTGGCGCAGGAACGGCCGTGGCTCGCGCTGGTCGTGTTCAACGACGGCGGATACGGCGTGCTGCGCAACATGCAGGACCACCACCGCGGACAGCGGGCCGGCGTCGACCTGTTCACCCCCGATTTCGCGCGCCTGGCGCAGTCGCTGGACCTGCCGCACACGCTGGTGTCGAAGCCGGGCCAGTTCGCCGACGCGCTGGCGAAAGCGGTGGCCCAGCACGGTCCGTCGGTGATCGAGGTCGACGTGACCGCTTTGCCCGCGACGCCGCGGCCGTTCGTGCCGCCGGTTCCGGTCCCGGAGAGCTGAGACGTGGGAGGCATCATCGAAGCTGCCGAAGTCCACCATCACGGGCACGGACCCGCGAACCGCCGCCGCCGGGTGGTGCGGACGTCCGCGCCGCTGCTGGTGCGGCATCCGCCCGGCCGCGTGCGCGGCGCGGTGCTGGTGCTGCACGGCGCCGCCGGCCTCGACGAACCCGTCGAGAACTGCTGCCGCACGCTCGCGAGCTGCGGATACGTCACTGTCGCGCCGCTGTTCTACTACGAGACCGGCGGCCACACCTTCGGTCCGGACAAAGCGGACGCCGCCTTCGCCGCGCTCGCCCTCCCCGACCTCGAAGCCGATCTGGCCGGTGCTCTCGATTACCTCGGGACCCGGCTGGGAATGCCGCGCCACCGCGTGGCCGCCGCCGGTTTCGGCTCCGCCGCCCACCTCGCCGAACTGGCGGGCGTGGACCTCGCCGCCGCTCTCGGACCCGAGCCGCCACCGTGGCCCGGCACGCCCGGATTCGACCCGCATGCGCCCGACCGGCTCGTGCTGCCCGCCGGACCGTCCGCCGCGGACGACCTCGTCCGGTTCCTGGACGCCGAGCTGCCGGACTCTCCTCCGGCCCGCTGAAACCCCCTACGATCGATTGCACGCTCCGGCTCCGAGGAGGGCCCATGAGTATCGCCGCCACCCCCGAGGTGACCCAGCGGGACATCGCCGCCCGGCTGGAACGGCTCCCGATGTCGCGCTGGCAGGTGTCGATTCGCCTGATCATCGGCATCGTCACGTTCTTCGAGGCGTTCGACCAGCTGCTGATCGCCTACACGCTGCCGGTCATCGGCCGCGAATGGCACATGACGACCGCGTCCAGCACCGCGACGCTGACCATCGGCTCGATCGGCATGCTGCTCGGCGCGCTCGCGTCCGGCTGGGCCGCCGACCGGATCGGCCGCGTCAAGGTGATCACCCTGTGCGTCGCCGTCACGGCGTTGTGCAGCTTGGCGATGACGCTGTGCACCGCGTTGCTGCCGTTCCTGATCCTGCGGTTCGTCCAAGGCCTCGCGATCGGCGGTGAAGTGCCGACCGCGGCCGCGTACATCGCGGAGATCAGCCGGGCCCGCCGCCGCGGCCGCTTCGTGCTGATGTACGAGATCGTCTTCCCGGCCGGGCTCGCGGTCGGCGCGCTGGTCGCGGCCTGGGTCATCCCGCACTGGGGCTGGCGTCCGCTGTTCGCGCTGGCCGCCGTTCCGGGTCTCGCCGCGGTGCTGCTGCAGTTGCGGATCCCGGAATCGCCGCGCTGGCTCGCCTCGCACGGGCACATCGAGAAGGCCGAGGCGACGATGGCGCTGATCGAGCGCCGGGTCGAGGAATCCCTTGGCCGACCGCTGCCTCCGCCCGCCGAGGCCGCCGCGGCGCCGGCAGCGGTTCCTTCGAAGCGCAGTTCGTTCCGCGACCTGTTCGCCGGTCGCTACCGGCGGCGCACGCTGATGGTGTGGACGATCTGGTTCGTCGGCTACCTCGCCAACTACGGCATCACCTCGTGGCTGCCGACGCTGTACAAGGGTTCGTTCCACCTCTCCATCGGCCAGGCGCTCTGGTACAGCACCGCCACGTCCGTCGCCGGTCTCGTCGGCTGCCTGATCGCCGCGCTGGTCGTGGACAAGCTCGGCCGCCGGGTCGTGCTGGCCGCTGGCCTGGGCGGGACGACCGCGATGCTGGTCGTGCTGGGCGCGCTCGGTGCCGGAACCCCGTTGCAGCTGCTGGTGTGGTCGTCGCTCGCGGCGATGTTCAACTTCGCGGTCAACGTCTGCCTGTACCTGTACACACCGGAGCTGTACCCGACCCGCAGCCGCGCGCTGGGCGTCAGCCTCGGCGGCGTGCTGAACCGGTTCGGCCTGATCCTCGGCCCGATCCTGGTCGGCGCGCTGTACGCGGGCGGCAGCGGGCTCGCGTCGGTGTTCCTGGTGCTCGGCGGGATCTGTTTCGTCGGCGCGCTGGTCGCCGGGTTCTTCGCCGAGGAGACCAAGGGCCGCACGCTGGAAGAGGTTTCGCCGTGACGGACGCGCTGCGCGTGGTCCTGCTCGGCACGGCGGCCGGGCCGTACCCGGCGCCGGGCAGGCAGGGCTGCGCGAACGCGGTGGTGGTCGGCGGGCGCGTCTACCTGGTCGACGCGGGCTACGGGACGCTCGGCAAGTACGTCTCCGCCGGGCTGTCCCTGCGCGATCTGGGCGGGGTGTTCGTGACGCACCTGCATTCCGACCACGTCGCCGAGCTGTTCACGCTCTTCCTGCTCGGCTGGGGCCCTGCCAACCAGGGCGTCGTCGATCCGGTGCGGGTCTACGGCCCCGGCCCGGACCCGACCGACCCCGGCCCGCCCGCCGCGGGCACGGAGGGGCTGGTGGCGGGCAATCTCGCGGCGTTCGGACAGGACGTCGCGGTGCGCCAGCGGACCAGCGACCGGCCGCGGCTGGCCGGGCTCATCCACGCCACTGATCTTTCGGCGGCTGGTGCGGAAATCGTGGTGCACGAAGACGACCGGGTGCGCGTGACGGCTCGGGCCGTCCCGCATCCGCCGCTGCACCTGGCGCTGGGCTATCGGTTCGAGACCGAACACGGTGTCGTCGCCTTCTCCGGCGACACCGCCCGAAGCGACGCGGTCGGCGAGCTGGCCGCGGGCGCCGATTTGCTGGTGCACGAAGCGATGGAGCCCGATTTCTACCGCAGCATCGGCTATTCGCCGAAGCTGCTGGACTTCCTCGCCGCCTCGCACACCTCGCCCGCGGACGTCGGCCGGGTCGCCGCGGCGGCCGGGGCCCGGCGGGTCGCGCTGTCGCATCTCGGCCCGTCCGATCCCGCCCGCCTCGACGACGAAGGCTGGCTCGGCCGGGTCCGCCCGCACTACTCCGGCCCGGTCGTCGTGGGCCACGACCTGCTCGACCTCACTGTCTAAAAGGAGCTTTCGCTGTGCCGGAAATCGCGATCGTCGGCGGCGGGATCGGCGGCCTCGCCGCCGCTGTCGCCCTGCGGAAGGCCGGATTCTCCCCGGTCGTGCACGAACAGGCGGCCGGATTCGGCCGCGTCGGCGCGGACATCAACCTGACCCCCAACGCCGTCCGCGCCCTCGACGGCCTCGGCATCGGCGACGAACTGCGCGAAACCGCCGCGCGGCCGAAGTACCGGATCAGCCGCACCTGGGACACCGGCGAGGAAACGTCGCGACTGCCGATGGGCGACGAGGCCGAACGCCGCTACGGCTCGCCGCAGCTCACGATGCACCGCGCGGATCTGCTGGCCGCCTTGGAACGCGCGCTGCCCGACGGCGTAGTCCACTTGGGACACAAGCTGACCAGACTGTCCACAACGGACTCGGTGTCCCTGGACTTCGGATCTTCGACGGCTTCCGTGGACGTCGTGATCGGTGCCGACGGCATCCACTCGGCCGTCCGCACCGCGTTGTTCGGCGCGGAACACCCGGAGTTCACCGGCGTGGTCGCCTACCGCGCGGTGCTGCCCGCGGGTTCGGTGGACGTGCCGAACCTGGACTGCTTCACCAAATGGTGGGGTCCGGATCCGGACACGCAGCTGGTGACGTTCCCGCTCAACCGCGGCGAGGACGTGTTCGTCTTCGCCACCACGAGGCAAAGCCAGTGGCGGCACGAATCCTGGACGACCCCAGGGGATGTCGACGAACTGCGCGAGGCGTACCGCGGCTTCCACCCCGAGGCCCGCGCGTTGCTGGCGGCGTGCGATTCGGTGCTGCAATCGGCGCTGTACGTCCGCGACCCGCTGCCGAACTGGTCATCCGGCCCGGTGACGCTGCTGGGCGACGCGTGCCACCCGATGATGCCGTTCATGGCCCAGGGTGCGGGAATGGCCATCGAGGACAGTGTGGTGCTGTCACGGGCGCTGGCGGCGTACCCGAACACCGAGGTCGCGCTGAAGGCCTACCAGGCCGCCCGGCTGGACCGGACCCGCGAAGTGCAACTGGCCTCGCGGGGCAACAGCTGGCTCAAGGAGAGCGGAAACAGCTCGGCCGCGGCGGACGCGATCTACGGGTACGACGCTTGGCATACTCCGGTGTGACCCAGGTCATAGCTTGGGTCGCGGGTGGCGTGTCTGACCGGGACGGTGCCGTTCGACGCGTAGGTGAGCAGGCACTGTCCCGAACCAGGAGCTGATCCCATGCGCACCATCATCGCCACCGCGTTCGTTTCCCTCGACGGCGTCGTCGAAGCCCCCGGCGGCGAAACCGGCTACCGGAACGCCGGCTGGACGTTCAAGGACATCGAGTTCGACCCCGCCGCCTACGCGCTCAAGGGCGCCGAGCAGGAGGAAGCGACCGCGCTGCTGCTCGGCCGCGTCAGCTACGAGGCGTTCTCGCCGGTGTGGCCGGACATGACCGAGGAGTTCCCGCACTACAAGGTGATGCCGAAATACGTCGTGTCCACCACCCTGCGCGACGAGGACCTGGTGACGAATTGGGGCGAAACGACCATTCTCCGCTCCCTCGGCGACGTCGCCGCGCTGAAGGAAACCGAGGGCGGCCCGATCATCGTCAACGGCAGCGCGACGCTGGTCCGCGCCCTCACCGACGCGGGCCTGGTCGACCGGCTGAACCTGCTGGTCTTCCCGGTCCTGCTGGGTGCGGGGAAGCGGCTGTTCAGCGAGACCGACAAGGACAAGCAGCCGCTGAAGCTGATCGAGAGCGAGAGTTACTCGAACGGGATCCAGAAGCAGATCCTCGAGTTCGTCCGCTGAGCGGATCCGCGGGCGTGCTCCGAGAACTGCCGTGCGGGCCACCCTGACGGAATCTGGGTCCCACGCCAGGGGCTTAAGCCGGGCGGCCTCGGCCTGCGGACTGTCCACACAGGACGCCACCTCCGCCGAAATGCCCGATTGATACCCGTCTGGCCGGGTCTGTGGGCCTGTGAGGGTCCCCTTGAGGGAATCTGATTCCCTCAAGGGGACCCTCACGGACCGCACACCGCGCTTCCGGCCCCGCCAGGCGGCCCTCACGCACCTCGACGGCAGCCGAGCAACCCCGCCAGCCTCATCTAGGCACTGACAAGCCGGTGCATACTCGACGCCATGGCCCGTCGTTACCACCACGGCGATCTGCGGCAGGCGGTGCTGACCGCGGCCGTCGAGGTGCTCGGCGAATCCGGCCCGGCCGCGGTCAACCTGCGCGACCTCGCCCGCCGGGTCGGGGTCTCGCACGCCGCTCCGGCGCACCACTTCGGCGACCGCACCGGCCTGCTCACCGCCGTCGCCGCGCAGGGGTTCGACCTGCTCGCCGAGACGCTCGAGGAGATGCCGCCCGCGCCGGACCTGCTCGAGGCCGGGGTCGCCTACGTTTCGTTCGCGGTCGGGCACCGGGCGCATTTCGAGGTGATGTTCCGCGCGGACCTGCTCCGCGGCGACGACCCGGACCTGCGGGCCGCGCAGGAGCGGAGCAGCCAGGCGCTGGACTGGGCCGTCGCCGGGTTCCGGGACGGCAGCGTCGACCCGGTGGTCGCGGGCGCGGCGGCCCGGTCGCTCGTGCACGGGTTCGCGACGCTGTGGCTGCAGCGGGCGCTGCCCGCGGACCTCGGCGACGACGCGGCAGCGGCCGCTCGCTCGGTCGCCGGACTGCTCGTCCGGGGTGCGCACCCGCCGTCCGGGTGATCCGCGGAACCGCGGCCGCGGCGGGCTCGTCTCATCGCCGACTTTCCCGGACCGGATGCCTGCGGTCCGGCTGGCTGACATACTGGTGCGCGCGTCCGAGGAGGACGCCCGCTGGGAGGTGGACTGGGGTGAGTTCGCACCGGGTTTCCGACTGGGCAGACGTCCGTGCCCTGCACAAGAAACAGGCCAAGGAGACGCACCGGTCCGGGCGGCCGGAGACGTCGGATTCCGTGCGGGACCCGTCGGGGGCGGGCAACGCCGAGATCGTCGCCGACACCGGGATCATCGAGCTCGACCCGGCCGAGATCGCCGCGGCCGACGCGGAGCTGGAGAAGCGCCAGCAGGAGCTGACCGCGTGCCTCGAACAGGCGAAGTCGCTCGTGCATCCGCTCAAGGACGGCACCAGCCCGGTGGCCGCGCACCTGCGGAAGGCGTTCGGCCTGCGCGGGTCCGCCGACGGCGGCGCGCAGGCGATCCTGCAGCAGTACCTCGACGAGCTGTCGTCCTTGCGCGAGGCCATCCGCCGGGCGAGCGCGGGGCACGTCCAGCAGGAAAGCGACGCGAAGGACTCGCTCGACGCGCTGGGCCGCCGGGCGGACGACGGGGGAGGGACGCCGGCATGAGCCGGACACCGGGCTACGAACGGCTGCCGTACGAGAAGCACCGCAAGCGCCGGCTGTGGAGCGAGGACCACCCGCCCACCGCCGCGCAGCGCCGCGTCCTGCGGCGGACGAAGCTCGCCCAGCGGGCCAACATGAAGGACACGTCCTTCGGCAAGATCAACTGGAACGCCTGGGCGCACACCACGCTCTACGACATGATCATGACCGCGGACCCGGTCGCCATGGGCGCGTCCGCGCACCAATGGGGGAAGCTGGCGTACGACGTCGACTCGGCGACCTCCGCGGTGCACAAGACGGTGCAGAAGCTGCTGCTGTCCTGGCGCGGCGGCGCGGCCGGGAACGCGGCGCAGTCGGCGTCGAAGCTGACGTCCTGGGGCGCGGGCGCGAGCGAGACGATGCGCACGGTCGGCGACAAGCTCGACCACTACACGAGCGCGGTCGAAACGGCGAAGCACAAGATGCCGGAGCCGGTGTTCTACACGGCGGAGAACCAGTTCCGCGACGGCTACGACCTCAACGCGGCCAGCGGTCCCAGCGGCGCGGTGATGGTCGATCAGCTCCTCGACGACCACCTGCCCGCCAAACGCGCGGCGTCGCACGCCAAGGCCGAGGCGGTCCGCGTGATGGAAGGCTACGAGACGTCCAGCAAGGGCGTGCACGACAAGCTGCCGCATTTCACCGAGGCGCCCGCGGTCACGAACGTCGATCCGGACGGCCGGTCGCGCAGCGATTCGCGCGGCTCCCGGGATTCGGCCGGTAACTCGGACGCGGCCGTCACCACGGCTTCGTCCGCTCCGGCGGGAGGCGCCGGGCTGCTGGCGGGGATGAGCGGTCCGGGCGGAACGGCCGGAATGCCGGGTTCGCTGGGCGCGGGGCCGGGCGGTGCGCTCGGCGCGGGCGCGGGTGCCGGAAGCGGGGGCGCGTTGCCGGGCGGACTGCTGGGCGGCTCGGTCGGAGCAGGCGGCGCGGCGGCCGGGGCAGCCGGTGCGGCCGGTGCCGCGGCGGGCGCGCGCGGCGGCAGCCCGATGTCCGGCGGGTTCTTCCCGCCGATGGCGGGCCAGCGCGGCGACGGCTCCGACGACCATCAGAACCGCTACACCAAGGGCAGTTCCTTCGACTTCCTCGAGGACCTGCCGGACGCGTACCCGCCCGTGCTGGGCGAGTGAGGCGGGGATGGCCAGACATCTCCCGGAGGTCGACGGGGTAGCGCTTTCGCACCTGGAATTCGACCTGCTGTGGTCGGATTTCGACCTCGGCCCCATGCCGTACCCGTTCGACGTGCCCTCGCACGGTTCCACGATGGACGAACGCGACCAGCTCGGCGTCCAGGTCGCGGAAAGCCTCGCGGCGGCCGGGCTGCTCGACGAGGACGACGAACCGCACCCGCGGCTGGGCCAGGTGTTCGCGGTGCTGGCCGAGCCGGTGTTTTCGGTCGACCTGCTGGTGTTCCGCGACCCGCCGCTGCGCGCGCTGGCCGCGGCCGGGCGCAAACTGGGTGTGCTGGCCGTGCTCGACGCGGGCGAACTCGCGCTGCGGCCGTGCCTGCCCGACGACGTCCCGCAGCTCGCCGCGAGCGTCGTTGGCCCCGCCGAACCCGGTCCGGGCAACGTGGTCCGATTGCCGCGCTCGGTGTTTTCCGAGGCGATGCAAGCGTTTGCGGACAGCGGGCACGCCGCGTTCGAGCGGGTGCTCGGCCGGGCAGGTCTGGCCGGCCGGGACCTGCGGGCGATTTCGACGCTCGTCACCACGCCGCGCGTCGCGTACGGACAGTTCGCGGTGAACGGCCCGGGCGGACGTTCGCCGGTCGTCGCCTGGTATGACACGGAAGCCGGGCGGTACGGCGCGGTCGTGCACGAGTCCGCGGGCACGAAGTGGGTCACACTCGCGCCCGCGGACCACGCCTGGCTCGCCGACCGGATGCAGGAACTGGGGCGCGGGGTTTCGTCCGTTCGGGGGACTAGGGAACCTGAGGACGAAGGCTTCCGTCTCACTTAGGGCAGCGGCGAAGCGCCCTGCTGAAGGGGGCAGGAAATGAGCAAGTTGTCGGCCGAGGAAATCGCCCAGCACGCGTACCGGGCCGGGTTCCGCGGGCACGCGCTCACCACCGCGGTCGCGGTGGCGCTGGCGGAATCGGGCGGGAACACCCGTGCGCACAACGGGACCCCGCCGGACAATTCGTACGGGCTGTGGCAGGTCAACATGCTCGGCTCGCTCGGGCCCGCCCGCCGCCACGAGTTCCATCTGCACTCCAACGACGAACTGTTCAACGCGGACGAGAACGCCAAGGCGGCCTGGGCGATTTCGGGGCACGGCAAGAGCTTCCAGCCGTGGTCCACCTACACCAACGGCGCGTACAAGAGCCATCTCGCCGCCGCGCGCAAGGCCGCGGAGGACGTCACGCACCACCACGGCAAGGGCGCGCACCATCCGCACAAAACCGAGCACCACCCGCACAAACCGCACCACGGCAAGGGCGGCAAGGACGGCGGGTTCAAGGCCGATCTCGAGCAGTTCCTCGCCTACGAGCGCACCACCGAGCACGTCGCGAACGAACTCGTGTCGGTCGGCCGGAAGACGGTGCACCGGGTCACCGGGATCGCCAAGGACAGCTTCGGGAAGGTCGGCGAGGAAACCGGATTCTCCGACGCGCTGGGGGATTTCAGCCGTTCGCTGGAATCGCAGGTGCGGGCCACCGGAGCGCACGCGCGCACGCTGAGCGCCTCCGTTTTCCGGGCCCGGCAGGCATACGCGGGTGCGGATTCCGACGCGAGCGCGGCGATCAGCGCACACGACATCAAGGGCATCCTGGGCTGAGGGGGAATCCGTGCTGGACACCGCAGGGGTCGCGACGCTGTTCGCGGACGAGATGAAAACGCACCACGGCAAGCTTCGCGGCAAGGCCGCGGACTCGCAGGCCGCGCAGCACGCGCTGCAGCAGGCCGCGCGCGAGATCGCCGAACAGTACGAAGCGCAGCGCAAAGCCGCGCACGCGCTGCTGAACACCTGGCACAGCAAGGCGAATCCGGCGTTCGAGCACGACACCGGCAAGTTCGGCCGCGATCTCAAGGTCACCGCGCAGGCGAGCACGCACGGGGCCAAAGTGGTCAGCGAGGTCACCGACGCGCTAGCCGGGCGGCACCAGGCCACCGGCAAGCTGATCGACGAGTTCGTCGCGAAGGCCCGCAAGATCATCGACGCCGGTTACGTCCTGGCGCGCAACGGAAGCCCGGCCGCCCTGCTGATGGCGATCGGCGACGTGGCCGACCTGGCGGGCAAGTACCTCAAGGAGTCCGGCGGGCACCTGAAGAACGCCCGCGCGGAGATGGAGGAGGCGGCGCGCAAACTGCGTGCGCTGCAGAAGGACCTGAACCACGACGGCGTCGCCGACCCGGGCGGAACGCACCGCGCCAAGCCGGGCGACCACCGCAAGCACGAGCAGCACAAAAAGCACGAAGCGCACAAAAAGCACGAGCAGCACCACGGCAAGACGCACCCGAGCCACAGCAAGAAGGTCGACAAGATCCTCGACCACGCGCGGCACAACCTCGGCTACCACGAGGGCCCGAACAACCGGAACAAGTGGGGCCCGACCGGACAGCCGTGGTGCGCGTACTTCGCGACGTCGATGTGGCGTTCGGCCGGGGTGGACATCCCGAAGTACGGCTTCACCGGCGACGTCTACAAGTGGGGCCAGCGCCACCACCTCGCCTACGACCGCGGCGCGCTCGCGCACAACGCGCGTCCCGGCGACACGATCCTCTTCGGCGACGGTCCGTCGTGGGGGCAGAGTCACCACATCGGGATCATCGAAAAGGTCGAGGGCAACAAGATCACCACGATCGAGGGCAACGCGAACGACCAGGTCGAGCGCCTCACGTACACGCTGCCGCGCGACCTGCACAAGTTCTACGGCGGAGTGCACCCGAAGTGAGCATCACCGGCACGGCGCGGCACGCCGGGGTGACCGTCGAAGTCGCCCCCGGCGGCGCTTTGCGCACCCTGGAGTTGACCGCAGACGCCCTCCGAGCCGGCGGCCCGCGCCTGGCGGACACGATCCTGCACGCAGTCCGCGAGGCGGCCGCTGAGGCGAACGAACGCGCCCGCCGCGCGCTGGAAGCCGAACTGGGCGACCTCGGCGGTACCGATTTGAGGAGCCTCGGCCTCGGTTCGGAACAGGACCTGGCGGACCGCGCCGAAGACACCACACCGGACACGTGGAGGGTGTGATGGCGGAGGCGTACCAGGAGAACGAGGATTCGCGCGCGGACGCGAATCCGGCTGCGCAGTTCGGGCCCGGCGAGCCTTGGGAGGAGTCGCCCGATCCCGCCGATCCTGATGGGGACGAACGAGGGATCGACGAACTCATCGAGATCGCCGAAGAAATCCCGGACCAGCTGGGCCTGTCCGAAGGCCTAGCCGCCCTCCGCGCGACGGCCAGCAGCGAGGGACTGAGCGTCACGGTGAACATGCACGGCATGCTCGTCCACCTGGACATCGGAGAATCCGCCCTCGAACTGGGCCCGGACGCCCTGGCCGCGGAGATCTCGCGACTCAGCACCGAAGCAGGCACGCAGGCGCTGCACCAGGGCTTGCGTGCCATCCGCGCAGGATGCGTCCCCGCAGTCGCGGCGGCAGTCGAAGACGAGCTGGCGCTGGACGAGGTTCCGGAAGCAACGCCCGATCCAGCCGCCACCCGCGCACCTGACCCGGCACCGGCACCGGCCGCGCGACGCCGGGCCCCGGCCGAGGAATCGGACGACGGAGGCTTCGTACTCAAGCCGGTCAAGGACTGAGCGGGCGCACCTCTCGCGGCACCTGCCCACGGTCCTCGCTCGGCCGCGGTCTCGCGGCGCTGGTCGATAGCCGAGACGGCGAAGGATGCCAGGCTGCCCGCCCGAGGTTTCTTCGCAGGCGAGTCAGGAACACTCGCATGCCCAGGCATGTGCCCGCAGTCCTGAACCAGCAGCCTCGCGCCTCAGCTGACGACGAGATCGTGCCTAAGACGGTCAAGAACGGATACCGCGCATGGCATTCACCTGCCCGGGTGTGTCTCCGAGAATCCGGCCGCAGTCCTGAACCGGCCTCGGTTGACGACGGGCTCGTCCCAATCCGGTCAAGGCCCGAACACCGCACGCGGCACCCGCCTGCTCGGCGTGTCCCGTCGAAGCGCTCGTCCCCAAGTTCGGTCAAGAACCGAACATCACACCCGTCCCCCGAGCGCACTCGGTGCGTCCCCGAGCGCCCACTCGCCGCCGATGCCATCCTGGGAGGCATGACCCACTACGCGCTGACCCAGTCCGTGGCGATCGCGACCGACCTCGAGGCCAAGGGATTCCTCGGCACGGTCGGCAAAATCGCCGCCGCCACCGTCATCTTCTTCATCGCCATCGGCCTGATCGTCGGGCTCATCCTCGGGTACTTCATCGGCCGTTCGGTCGGACGGCGCCAGGGCAGCGGCGGCTGATCGGGTTAACCCGCCTGTCCGGAACGGGACAGAACCTCGCGCGGGCCTTCACCATCACCCGCGCGGGTTTCTATTCTGGGTGGAAATTCACCCAGGCGAGGGGACGAGTCCATGCGGACCGTGCTCGTAGTGCTGCTCGTGTTCGCCTCGTTGACCGTCCCGCGCGCGGCCGCCGCCGTCTGCGCGCTCTCGTGCGACACCCTTGACCCGTCGCGGGCCGCGCAGGAGAGTTTTCCCTTGCCGGACAAGGACATCAACGGCCGGGTGCTGCGCCTGCACGTCTCCGACCAAGACGGGATGGCCTGGGCCAGCATCGACAACGGCCGCGTCGGCGACGCGGTGTGGCTCGACCGCTCCTGGGACGGCGGCCGCACCTGGGATGGCCTGCTCGGCAAAGCGAGCATCTCGGACACGTGGACCGGCACCCGCACGCTCATGTACAACCTCACCGACCCCGTCGGCCACCGCCGCGGCCTGCTCCGGGCCTGCGGGGACGCACAAGCGGTCGCCTGCACAGCCTGGATCTACCCGACCGTCTGCGCCGCCGCCTGCGATGGTTCCGCTCCTGGCACCGGCGACACCCAGCCGGTACCGCCCGCGACGATCTTCGGCCGCACCATCCGGCTCCACTTCGACGACCGCGGTATGGCCTGGTCGAGCATCGATTCCGGCGGCCCCGGCGACGAAACCTGGCTGGACCGTTCGTGGGACGAAGGCACGACCTGGCCCGACGGCTCGTCACTCGGCCGCACGAGTGTCCCCTCCGCCGCGACCGCGACACAGACCGCAACGTTCGCCACCCAAGATCCACGAGGACGACTGAATGGCGGCGTCGTTCGAGCATGCGGCCGGGAAGCTTCCCACCAAGAAGGCGCCTGCACCGCGTGGGCACGCCCCGCACAATCCCGGGTCGCGGCCGCCGTCGACGCTTTGCTGTGGTCCCACGACATTTACCGCGCCTGGTGGCCGTCGAGCTGGTGGAATTCGGCCGTAGCGGTGACCGCACTGGCGGATTCCGGAGTACCCAACCTGGATCCGGTACTGGCAAGGGTTTTCGACGTGAACCGCGCCGCCTTCCCCGCCGGAGCCCGCAGCTCCGACCCGATCGACGGCGACTTCATCAGCCGCGCCATCGACGACTCCGCCTGGTGGGCCCTGGCCTGGCTCGCGGCATACGACCGTACGCACGACTCCCGATATCTCGCCGAAGCCACGAAAATCGCCGACTACGTGCACGGTTTCTGGGACCCCAGCACATGCGGCGGGGGAGTGTGGTGGGATCGCGAACGGACGTACAAGAACGCCGTCACCAGCGGCCTCTACCTCCGCCTAGCCGCCGCCCTGCACCGCCGCCTGCCCGGCGACACCGAATGGCTGGCCCGCGCCCGCACCGCCGGCGATTGGTACCTGCGGAGCGGCCTGATCAACTCAGCCGGCCTGGTCAACGACGGCCTGACCGCAAGCTGCACGAACAACGGCCAAACCGTCTGGACCTACAACCAGGGCCTGGCCATCGGCGGCTTCACCGAACTCTGGCGAGCAACCGGCGACCAGTCCTATTTGGACGCCGCCCACCGATTGGCTGATTCGGCGATAACCGGTCTGACTTCGGGTGGGGTGCTGGTAGAATCGTGTGAGAGCGGCTCGTGCGATGACAATCAGAAGCAATTCAAGGGCATCTTCCTGCGCTACTTCGGCGACCTCGCAACGGCTACCGGCGAACAGAAGTACCGAGATTTCGTGCAGCAGCAAGCGGATTCGATCTGGCAGCGAGACCGTGACCCCCTGAACCGAATCGGCGCACGGTGGACTGGCGGCACCCCGAACGCGGTGGACTGGCGGACACAGGCTTCGGGACTGGAAGCGTTGATCGCCGCTGCCGCACCCTAGCTCCGCGCTGGCCGAGACGCCGCGCGGTGGCCGGAATCCGTCGGGACGGCTGGTGCTGCGCGACCGTCGGACGCTGCGTGACGCCTGGAAGTGGCGTGGCGGTTAGGACGCCGGACGTATCGTGGCGATGCTGCGTGACGCCTGGAAGTGGCGTGGCGGTTAGGACGCCGGACGTATCGTGGCGATGCTGCGTGACGCCTGGAAGTGGCGTGGGAGTGAGGACGCCGGACGCTCGTAGGGATGTTGCGTGACGCCGGGATGTTGAGTGGCGGTCAGGTTGACGGACGCTCGTGGGATGCCATGTGACGTCTGAATGTTATGTCGCTGCCCGCACGCCGCACGCATCGTAGGATGCCGTGTGGCGCGTGGTGGCTGGGACGTCTCGTGGTCGTGGAGATATTGTGCGGTGGCTGGATGTTGCGTGGTTGCCGGGACTCCGCGCGGTCGTTCTGAATGTTGCATGGCGGTCGGGTTGCTGCGCGATAGTTGGGACGCTGTGCGGGTGGTTTCGATGCCGCACTGATCGCGGGGAACCTGTGCGATGGCCGGACGTATTGTCGCAACCGGGATTCTGCATGCTCGCCAGGACCCCGCAACGCACGATGCCGCCTCTGATCCAGCGCGGCCGCAGCATCCGGAGCGCGGCGATGCCTCAGGATCCGTTCCGCCACACGCGACGAATCGAAAGGGTGTCGCCAATAGCGCCCGTAGGGTCGCCATCGACCAGTACGAGGTCTGCGCGCAGTCCGGGCTTGATGTGGCCGCGGTCGGGCAGACCGAAGCGTCGAGCGGGGACCGAGGTAGCTGCCCGCAAGGCTTCGGTCGGAGTGAAGCCCGCCGTTGTCAGAAGGCGCAGTTCGTCGTGCAGGCTCGCTCCGTGGGCCATCCCTGGCGCGCCGAGGTGTGCTGCGTCCGTGCCCGCCAGGATGTCGACTCCGGCGTTCTTCAGTGCTGCCAACGTTTCCACTGCGTAGTCGAAGTGTTCGCGCGGGCTTGTGGCCATAGCGCCGGACAGGTTCTCGAGCCATTCCGGAGTCAGCTTGGGGAGGACCCGCCGGTCCTCAGCGAGTCGGCGGCCAGCGGGCTCGCCGGTGATCGACGCGATTACCATCAACGTCGGAATGACGAACACACCGGCGGCGGCGATTTTGTCGATCAACTCCGCGGTATGCGGACGGTCGAAGAACAGATGGCTGAGTCCGTCCACTCCGCCGTCGACGACCTGTCCTGCGGTCTCGACGGTCATCGCGTGCGCCACCACCATTTTCCCGCGACTGTGGCTTTCGCGAACCGCCGCTTCGACCAGCTCGGGAGTGAGCCTGGGCAGGTTGCCGCTCCCGAAAAGCTGGCCGTCCTCCACCAGGACCTTGAGATAGTCGGCACCCTCCGCGATCCGGGCCTCGACAAACGCCGCCACCTCGTGCGGACGCGTGGCAGTCGGCCATGGCGGGTCGTCCTTTCTGAGCTGCTGCGGATGTCCGCCCGCCGGGGTGAGACCGATGGACGGAGACAGCACGTCAGCTAGGTCATTCGAGGCGGCGACCTTGCGGCGCAACGGAATCATCTGCTGTGGCATCGAGAGCATGTCGAATTCGGTGGTGACTCCGAAGGTCAGCGCTTGGCGCAGCGACTGCTCGTCGGTGTGCGTGTGCGCGTCGATCAAGCCGGGCAGCAGCGTGGTGCCTGCTCCGTCAATGAGATCGACACCCCCGGGGCGGGTGCCGCCGACGCTCGCGATTCTTCCGTCAGCGACCTCGACATCGACGGTTCCGAGTGAGTCCTCACCGTCGAAGACATGTGCGCCAGTGATGACGAAGTGGTTCACGGAGGCTCCAAGCGGATGGTGCGAAGGTGGCTCAGGAACCGTAAGCGGCGGGTGATCATGGTGCCAAGAAGGCACTTTTCGGGTAGGTGGTGAGGGCGAGGTGACCGGCTTACCTGGCGGATGAAGGGGCCGCCTTTTGATCAGCGGATCCCGTGCAGTCGCGCTGGGCGAGGCGGGATCCCCTCGGTCGACGCGCCGTCATCGGTGCTTAGGCAGCGGCGGGTGCCGTCGTCACGGATTCGCCCCGGCCAGGGGTGACACATCAGGGCAACCGCGTCGGGGAGGTGCCAGGGCAACTGCGGTTACAGGACGTTGCGGCGGAGGCACGAGGGCTACCGCGGTGACAGGACGTTCCAGGCGACAAGCCAGGGCGTCGCCCCGACGTCCAGCACGACCCATCACGGCGCCAACACGACGTCCCGCGCGGGCCTATCGGGACCACCGCCCCCCAAGTCGCCTCCCCGACAACACGCACCCTCCTCCGCGAGCGAGCCCGAGCCCCCCCGGGGCAACGCGACCCTCCTCCGCAAGCGAGCCCAGTCCGCCCCACCCGGCACACCCGCTCAACCTCGGCAAACACCCCTTGCCCACCTGCCATGCGTGATGTATACATCTTGTCCATGAGCAGTGTACGACAGGCTGGGCGGGCCGGGTCCGCGCAGGACGTCACCTATCGGTTCCTCAAGCAGCGCATCGCCGAGCTGCCTCGCGACGGCGGGACGTTCCTCACCGAATCGGAGGTGGCCGAGGCGGCGGGGACGTCTCGGACGCCGGTGCGGGAGGCTCTGCTGCGGCTCGAGGCCGAGGGGTTCCTCGAGATCGTGCCGAAGAAGGGTGCGTTCGTGCCGCCGATCTCCGACGCGGAGGTGCGGGCGGTGATGGAGGCGCGCGAGCTGGTCGAGGACTGGTGCGTCCGCAAGCTCGCCGAGCGGGTCGACGAGACCTTTCTCGGCGAGCTGGACGACATTCTCGCGAAGCAGCGCGAGGTGGTGGACGAGCCGGTGCGGTTCATCGAGTTCGACCGTGCTTTTCACCGGGCGATCGTGCGGCGGGCCGGGAATCCGGTGCTCGCCGAGTTCTACGAATCGTTGCGGGAGCGGCAGGTCCGGATGGGGTTGCGCGCGGTGGCTGGCAGCGAGACCCGGGCGGGCACGGTGCTGGCTGAGCACGCGGCGATCGTCGAAGCGTTGCGCGGTGGCGAGCCGGAGGTGGCTGGGGAGGCGCTCGCGAAGCATCTCTCCAGCACGATGACGGCACTGCGGGTCGGGGAGCGGCTGTGAAGGTCGCGTTGGTGCAGCTCGCCAGTCCGCCGGACGAGACGGCGGCGGATCGCCGGGTGCGGGCTGGGCAGTTGGTGGAGTCCGCGCGCGGGGCTGATCTCGTGGTGTTGCCGGAGTTGTGGGCGGCCGGGTATTTCTCGTTTGACGCGTATCCGGACGAGGCGGAATCGCTTGACGGGCCGACGGTCGCAGCGGGGCGCGAGTGGGCGCGGAGCCTTGGTGCGTATGTGCATCTGGGCAGTTTGGTTGAGCGGGACGCGGCCGGGCGGTTGTTCAATACCGCGGTGTTGCTCGCGCCGGACGGCACGATCGCGCATACCTATCGCAAGGTGCATGTCTTCGGATATGCCTCGCGTGAGGCGGAATTGCTTACGCCGGGCGAAACGCTCAGTGTCGCGGAAACGGAACTCGGGCCGATCGGCGCGACGACCTGTTACGACCTGAGGTTTCCCGAATTGTGGCGCGGGCTGGTGGATCGCGGCGCGAAGACGGTCGTGGTCCCGGCTGCGTGGCCGGCGGCGCGGCGCGAGCACTGGCGGATGTTCACGTCGTGCCGGGCGGTGGAGGAGCAGGTCCTGGTGATCGCGGTCAACGCGGCCGGCACCCAGCACGGCGGCGTCGAACTGGCGGGTACCAGCCGGATCGTCGATCCGTGGGGGACTGTGCTGGCCGAGGCGGGCACCGGCGAGGAAGTGCTGCGCTGCGAAATAGACCAATCCATTGTGGACACGGTCCGGGCGGAGTTCCCGGTGCTGGCCGATAGGCGGTGGCCGGTGTCCACAGCAGACTTTACGGGAGCGGGAGTATGAGCACGATTGCCCTGCACGTCGCGGGAACCGGGGAGGAACTGGCGTTCACTCCGGCGCGGCTGGTGGTGGCCGGGTACACCGGGAGCGACGAGGCTGCGGTCGAGGAGCACATCGCGGAATTGGCGGCGATCGGGGTGCCGCGGCCGGAAACGGTGCCGGCGTTCTACCACCTGGACACTGGATTGCTGACGACGGAGCCGGTGGTCGGGGTGAGCGCGCCGGGGACGTCCGGGGAGGTCGAACCGGTGCTGATCCGGCACCAGGGGCGGTATTTCCTCGGGGTCGGGTCCGATCACACCGACCGCGACCTCGAGCGGGACGGGGTGGCACTGTCCAAAGCGGCCTGTCCGAAGCCGCTCGGGGAGGTGGTCGCCGAGCTCGGGACCGAAGTGTCCATTCCGGACTGGGACCACGTCGTCGCGGACTCCAGTGTGGACGGATGCCCGTACCAGAAGGGGGAACTGGCCGCGCTGCGGCATCCGGCGGATCTGCTGGACCGGCTCGGTCCGGTCGAAGGCGATTTCGCGCTGTACTGCGGCACTTTGCCGTTGCTCGGCGGCGAATTCACCTACGGCGCGTACTGGCGCGTCCACTTGGAACTGCCCGGCGGCCCGACCCTGACCCACGCGTACGAAACGAAACAGAGGAGCGAGTGATGCGCAGCGGAGCCGACTATCTGGCCGCACTGAAAGGCCCCCGGCGGATCTACCTCGACGGCGCGCCGGTCGAGGACGTCGCCCACCACCCGGCGTTCGCGCCGATCGCGAAGACCATCGCGGAACTCTTCGACCTCGCGGCCGACCCGGAATCCGGCATCTCGGTCACCGACCCGGCGTCCGGGTCCACAGTGAACCGTCTGTTCACGCCGCCGCGCAGCCGGGAAGACCTGAAGGCGTACCGCGAAGCGGCGACCACCTGGGCGCGGCACACGCACGGCTGGGTCGGCCGCAGCCCGGACCACGTGGGCGCGTTCGTCGCGGCGTTTTCCGCGCATCCGGAGGCGTTTTCGCAAGGGGAGCGCGACTTTTCGGCCAACATCGCCGCGTACCACAAGCGGGTGCTGGAAGAGAATCTGTACGTTTCGTATGCGATCATTCCGCCGCAGGTTTCGCGGGCGACGACCGCACACGCCTGGGAAGGCGACCTGATCCAGGCGGGAGTCGCGGAGGAGCGCGAGGACGGCATCGTGATCCGCGGTGCGCAGATGCTCGCGACCGGCGGCGCGGTGGCCGACGAGATCTTCGTATCTTGCATTAAACCGCTCGGACCGGAGGATGCTGACTTCGCGCTCGGATTCGCGGTTCCCGTTGACGCAGAAGGACTTAAGCTCTACTGCCGCCGTCCGTACGCGCCGGCCGCCACGAGTGAATACGACTATCCGCTCACCTCGCGTTACGACGAAACCGACGCGCTGGTCGTCTTCGATGACGTCTTCATTCCGTGGGACCGAGTGTTCGTCTACCGCGATGTAGCGGGATTGCGGCGGCAGTTCTTCGACACCGGCGCGCACGTGTTCGGGAACTGGCAGGCGCAGATCCGGTTCATGGTGAAGACGCAGTTCATCGCCGGGCTCGCGCGCAAGGTCGCGGCGGTCAACGGGGTCGACAAATTCCCCGGCGTGGTCGAGAAACTCGGTGAGCTGGCTAGCCTCGCGTCCATTGTGGAATCGGCGGTGCTGGCAGCGGAGTACACCGCGGAGCCGGACGAGAACGGCATGTGGCGGCCCGGTTCTCGCGCGGTGTACGGCGCGATGGGGCTGCAGGCCGAGTTGTACCCGCGGCTGCTGGCGATCCTGCGCGACCTGGTCGGCGGCGGCGTGCTGCAGGTGCCCTCCAGCGTCGCGGACCTGACGAACCCGGAGACCCGCGCCGATATCGACAAATACATTTACAGCCCGTCCGCGCCCGCCGAGGAGCGGGTGAAGCTGTTCAAACTCGCCTGGGACGTCGTCGGCAGCGAATTCGCCGGACGGCACCACCAGTACGAGATGTTCTACGCGGGCGCGCCGTTCGTGGTGAAGGGCTACGCCTTCCGCAATTACGGCTTCGACGGCGCGCTCGGCGACATCGACGCCTTCCTGTCCAGCTACGACCTCGACGGAGCAATCACCCGATGAGCAAACCGGAACACGAATTCTTCCCGGTGACCGACGTCGCCTTCACGGTGTGCCCGGGCGACGACCCGAAGATCACCGAGCGGATTCTCGCGAAGGATCCGGAAACCGGTGTGGCGACGCGGATCCTGCGGTACGAACCGGGTGCCGATTCGACGCCGATGGGCGTGCAGAAGCACGATTTCTGGGAGGAGGTCTACATTCTTGAGGGCTCGTTCACCGACCTCACGCTCGGCCGGACGTTCACGGCGGGGATGTACGCCTGTCGTCCGCCGGGCATGCCGCACGGCCCGTGGCGGACCGACGAGGGGGTCGTCACGTTCGAGGTCCGCTACCCCGCCTGAGCCCGTTCGGGAGCGGCGGTCACGGGACCGCCGCTCCCTTCGCAAGGAGAACGTCATGATCACTTCCTCGGCCGAGGTCGACCCGATGACGATGCGCCGCACGATGGGGCGTTTCGCGACCGGCGTCGCGGTGGTCACCACCCGGGCGGCGGGGGTGCCGCACGGGATGACCGTCAACTCGCTGACGTCGGTTTCGCTCGACCCGCCGCTGCTGCTGGTGTGCCTGACGACCGGCGCGCGCAGCACCGACGCGGTCGTCGAGGCGGGCCGGTTCGCGGTCAACATCCTGTCCGCGCGGCAGGAACAGCTCGCGCTCCGCTTCGCCCGTCGCGGCGAGGACCACTTCGCCGGGCTGGAGGTGACCGAGGGCCGCCACCGCGTGCCGGTGATCCCGGACGCCTTCGCGCACCTCGAATGCGACGTCGAACGGCATCTGGTCGCCGGCGACCACGTGGTCGTGTTCGGGCACGTGCGCAGCGTGTGCGAGCGCGACGGCGACCCGCTGGCGTTCCACGGGGGCCGGTTCGCCGACGTCGCCGACCGGGCCAACGAGCCCGTGCACTGGTTCTTCTGAGGCAGTTCCCAGGGGGGAGCACGCCTCGGTGGCTGCGCCAACAGCCACCGAGGCTTCCGGCATCAGCACTTCATCCGCGTCACGGACCCTCCGACCACAGGAGCCGAAATGGCCGATACCTCTCGCGAACGTAACAGAAAACGCCCGCACACGCGGCTGGGGGTGGTGGCGGCGTCGAGTCTCGCCGGCACCGCCGTCGAATGGTACGACTTCTTTCTGTACGGCACCGCGTCCACTTTGGTCTTCAACAAACTGTATTTCCCTTCGCACGACCCGTTGGTCGGCACGGTGCTCGCTTTCGCCACCTACGCCGTCGGATTCCTGGCCCGTCCGCTGGGCGCGGTCGTGCTCGGCCATCTCGGCGACCGCAAGGGACGACGTTCGACGCTCATCGCCAGTTTGCTGTTGATGGGTGCTTCGACGTTCTTGATCGCTCTGCTGCCCACTTACGAAGCGGTCGGTGTGCTGGCACCATTGCTGCTCGTCGTCTGTCGCCTGGTGCAAGGATTCGCGCTCGGCGGCGAATGGGGCGGGGCCGTGCTGCTGGTGTCCGAACACGGCGGCAGTGCGCGTCGCGCATTCTGGTCTTCGTGGCCGAATGTCGGGCCGCCGCTGGGGAACCTGCTTGCTGCCGGTGTGCTGGCGGTGCTCGGCGCGGTGATGCCTTCGGCGCAGTTCCTTTCTTGGGGCTGGCGGATCGCGTTCGGCTTGTCCGCGGTGCTGGTGTTGATCGGGTTGTGGCTGCGGCTTTATGTCGCGGAAACTCCGTTGTTCAAGGAAGCGCCGAAGCCGAAGGGGCTGCCCGCCGGTGTGGTGGTCCGCAAGCATTGGCGCAGTGTTTTGCTCGCCGCGGCAACGCGTTTCGGGGAGAACGCCGGGTTCTATCTGTTCTCGTTGTTCGTGATCACTTATGTCACGACTGTGCTCAAAATGGACAGTTCGGTCGGATTGACGGCGGTGCTGGTCGGGCAGGCTTGTGCGGTGGTGACGATTCCGCTGTTCGCCCTGCTGGCCGACCGGATCGGACGACGGCCGATCTACGTGGTCGCCTCGGTGGCGACGATCGTGTGGGCGTTCGTGTTCTTCGCACTGGTCGACACGCGCAGTCCTGGATTGATCACGATCGCGGTGGCAGGCGGGTTGCTGATCTTCGCCGCGTACAGCTCGGTGATCGGCGCGTTCTTCGCGGAATTGTTCCCCACGGAAGTGCGGTATTCCGGGGTTTCGCTGGCGTACAACCTGGCGTCGGTGCTGGCTGGTTCGCTCGCGCCGATCATCGCGATCGGGCTGTACGCGAAGTTCGGCACCGGATATGCGATCGGGGTCTATCTGGCGGTGATGGGTTTGATCTCGCTGGTGGCCTCGTTGCTGGCGAAGGAGACGAAGTCGGTCGATCTTGGTTCGGTGGCCGGGAAGACGGAGGAGGAAGCCCGTGCATCCGTTGACTGAGTATCTGGCCGGCCTTCGAGATCAAGCCCGAGGAATGCGCGCTGGTCGTGGTGGACCTGCAGGAGGATTTCGTCCGGCCGGACGGGCCGATGCGGGAGCCGGAGGCGTATCGGCAACTGCCGAGGGTGCAGGCGCTGATCGAGGCGTGCCGGGCAGGCCGGGTGCCGGTGCTGTACACCGAGCACACGATCGCGCCGGACGTCGCACACGATTTCTACGCGTTCTGGCCGCCGATCGCGAACGGCGCGATCGCAGAGGGTACGCCCGGAGCCAGGCTGTACCGCGGGCTGAAACCGCGCGCCGACGAACGCGTTATTTCCGCGAAGCATACGTACAACTCCTTCGCGGGCACAGATCTGGACTACGCGTTGCGGTGCCAGGGAGTTCGGACGTCAACGCGACCGACAACGCCGAAGCGCACCGCGCCGCCCTCCGCACCATTCGGCGCGGGTTCGGCCGGGTCATGGACCACCAAGCGATCATCGCGGCCCTGAGCGAAGGCGACACCCTCCACCGCCAAGCACTACTCAAGACAGCGCCTTGACGTCCAGCAGCTGATTGACATGCGCACTGAGCGCCGCCGCCTGGTCCAGGTCGATTTCCCGGAACGTCACGGTGTCCCGGCCGGGCCGGAGCTGGCCGACTTTCCACAGCGAGGCCGACGCGACGGTGGCGATCACCGCGAAACCGCCGGAGGTGTTGCTGTCCGGGCCGAGCACGGTGAGCACGTCGCCGTACGCCAGGATGCCGCCGGGCGGGTAGCTGGAGTCCAGGAGGTTCGACGGGTGCCCGCCCGCCACGTCGCCGGACGGGCGGGCCCAGCGGAAGCGGTGCGGGTTGAACCGGATGCCGACGCGGTCCGAGCTCAGGTCGCAGCGCCAGGACGCGGCGAGGAAGTCGGCGAAATCCTCCGCGGTCAGGAAGTCCGGGTCGGCGTGGGGGCCGCGGAGGATTTCGATTTCCCAGGCGGTCGGGTAGGTCGGGCGCAAGGAAACCGGGAGACGGCGCGGCCGGGAAGGAGGCGCGGGGAAAGTGTCCAGGATGTCCGCGCGTTCCAGGGCCCGGCCGTCGAGGCCGCCGATGCCGGCGAGCAGGAACGTCGAGCGGGAACCGAAAACCTCCGGTACCGCGATGCCGCCGGACAACGCCAGGTACAGCCGGTGTCCGGGGCCGCGCAGGACCTCGCACGCCAGGACGTCGCCGGTTTCCACGGGCACCGATTCCCATTGCGGGATAGGGGATCCGTTCAAGGTCACGGCGGTTTCCGGGCCGGTGACGGCGATCCGGCCGGGGGCGAGGACGCCTGCTTGGAACCGGCCCAGCGGGATTTCCAGTGCGGCCGCGCCGGGGCGGTTGCCGACCAGGAGGTTCGCGAGGCGGAAGGCGAGCGAATCGACGGGGCCGGAAGGGAAGAAGCCCAATGACTGCCTGCCGCGCCGGCCCGGATAGTCCTGCACGGTCGTCTGCAGGCCGGGTTCCAAGACTTCCAATGCCGCGGTCTGCGTCACGGGATTTTCACCAGTTCCTGCGCGGCGACCCGGTCCGCGCGCCGTTTGGCCGCCTCGGCCGCGACCGCCGGGTCGGCTTGGACCGCGAGGTGGTCGGCGACCGCGTACCGGCCGGGCTCGATGTCGTAGTCGTAGCGGCCCTCGAAAACCTGCCTGCGCAATTCGATCAGCTCGGCCTCTTCGACGCGGTAGAACGAGATCCGGTCGCCGGGGTGGATCAGGATCGGGTCCGCGCGGTGTGCGCGCGGGCGGCGGACGAGGTCGCAGATCGGCAGTGTCCGGCCGAAAAGCTGGTACGAACCCGGCGATTCGATCGGGTGGATCACCAGGCACGGGCCGCCGAACGCGACGGCGCCCTCGGGCGTCCAGGAGCGCGCCGGGTTGTATTTCGGGGCGACCAGTTCGGAGCGCGGGTCGAGAGGGAGCAGCGACGGCAGGCCCGGGTAGAAACCGGTGAACGCGTTCCACCACTCGGATTCCAGGATCCGCGCGTACAGCGCCTCGCGGTTCGGCAGGCCGTTCGAGCGCACGAGGTAGTCGACGTTGTTGCCGTCGACGACGTTCGGCGCGTCCGGGCGCGTGGTGATCTGGTAGCGCTCCACGGCTTCCCGCGACGTCGAATCGTCGAACGCGATCGGCAGTTTCACCCGGCGGCTCGGCAGCACGAGCGAGCCGGGCTCGGGGATTTCGCGGTGCAGCCGGTCCAGCGCGGCGATCACCTGATCATGCTGGATCGTTTCCGGGTCGTAGTGCACGAGCAGCGAACGCAGTCCCGGCGCGACTTCCAGCACGCCGCGCACCGGGTTTTCCTCCAGCCGCCGGGCCGAGGCGTGCGCGAAGAAGTTGAGCCCGAGGTCGACCGGCAGCGGCGGCCCGTACTCGACGAGCAGCGCGCGATCGCCCGCGGTCCGGTACGTGACGTCCGGCCGGGACGGGGCAGCTGCGGGCATCGGGATCTCTTTCCGTTGTGCCGCCGGACATCCGCCGGGCGGGGAAGTCCGATCGGGACGGTTTCTACCTACCGGCGCCGGGTTTTGTCCAGAGCGTTGGTTCGTCCGGGTGGCGATCGACCGGCGGCCGGGCGGGCCGCCGGTTACACTTCCGGCCGCCCGATCCGTCCCCGGGAGACACCATGCCGCTTACCGTCCAGATGCTGCTCGAACGCGGCGAACACGGTCTCGAACTCGCCGCCGAAGGCTCGCCCGGGGCGGTGGACCGGGCGGTCACGTGGGCGTTGATCAGCGAGCTGCCCGACCCGTCGCCGTACCTCGAGGGCGGCGAGCTCGTGCTGACCACCGGGTCCCGGCTCGCGCTGGGCGAAGCGGCCAGCCGGGAGTACGTCGATCGGCTCGTGGCCGGCGGTGCGGTGGCGCTGGGATTCGGGGCCAGTTCGTTCTATCAGAACGTGCCGCGGCCGCTGGTCGAGGCGGCCGGCGAGGCCGGGTTGCCGGTGTTGGCGGTGCCCGCGACGACGCGGTTCGCTGCGTTGAGCCGGCTGGTCGCGGGGCATCTGTCCGATGAGCGGCAGCGGGAGTTGAACTACGCGGTTTCGGCGCAGCGGGATCTGACGCGGGCTTCGTTGTCGCCGTATTCGGCGCGGGCGATTGCGGAGCGGCTTGCCAAAGCGGTGCGGGGATGGACGTTGCTGCTCGACGCTGCCGGTGGGTTTCGGGCGGGTGTGCCCGCGGCGCGGATGCATGTGGCGCGGGTGCGGATCGAGTTGCCTCGGCTGCGGGATCGCGCCAATTCGGCGAGTCTGAGCATGACGATCGCGGGGGAGTCCGTGGTGGTGCTCCCGCTTGCTGTGCGGGGACGGGTGCAGGGGTTTCTCGTGGTGGGGCGGTCTACGCCGCTTACTACCGCGGAGCAGGCGATCGTGACTACTGCGGTGTCGTTGCTGTGCGCTGAGTTGCACAGTGCGCGCGGAGTGTTGGACAGCGAGCGGCAGCATCGGCTGGCGGTGTTCAAGGCTGCGGTGGCGGGGGATGTCGGACTCGCCACGGCGATCGGGGAGGCGCTGCACACGGATTTTCCGGAGGGGGATCTTCGGGTCGCGATTCTGGGGGTTCCTTCCGGGCATGAGCGGGAGTTGCTCGAGCATGCCGAGGGAGATCACGGGTTGCGGAGTTTGCGTGCGTTGGTCGCCGAGTGGGAGCGGGGGCGGGTAGTGGTGTTGATGCCGCCTGCCGAGGGGGATACGCGGACGTTGGAAGCGTTGTTGCGGCGGATTCCGTTGGCTCGGGGGGCGGTGAGCGATCCGACGCCGCCTGGGGAGCTGGCCGCTGCTTGGGAGCAGGTTCGGTCGGTGTTCACCAGTTCTCGTGGCGGTGCTGGGGTGCTGACTTGTGCTGGGGACGTGGCTACCAGCGGGTTGATGCGATTTCTCGACAATGACGAGGTTCGGGGGTGGGCTCGGGCGTTGCTGGAGCCGGTTACGGACAAGACCGGGTCGGCGAAGATCGATTTGCGGCATACGTTGCGGACGTTTTTGGCGCATAACGGGCAGTCGGATGCTTCGGCTAATGCGTTGGGGATTCATCGGCATACGTTGCGGTACCGGATGGGGAAGGTGGCGGAGGCGTTGGGGCGGGAGGTGGATGATCCGGCTGTTCGGGCGGAGTTGTGGATCGCGTTGCAACTGGATGATCAGTTGTGATTCGGCTCGTCGCCTGGCGGCGACATTGCTTTTGAGGGTTGCGTGGGGCACCCCGAAGCTTGATTGTGCTGACGGTTCGGGGGTGCTTGTCAAGGCGGGAAAGATGCCTTGACAAGCACCCCCGAACCGCAGATGCGCTTCGTATCGGGGTGCGGGGGAGGGGCTGGGTGCCTCGATCGTTGGGTGCACCGGTGCGGTTTTGTGGTCGTGAGGGGAACCCTGAGGGAATCTGGTTCCGTCAGGGTTCCCCTCACGGCGTTGGGGGGGGGCTTGACGGATTCAGAAGCGTCTCGGGTGATCGCGTTGCGGGTGGCTGACCTGCGTTGACGCGGGTGGGTGCTCCGGTTTGGCATTCCTGGCTCGGTCGTTGTCCAACTTGCGCACTATCCGGTCACGGGTGTGTCGCGCAGTCTTTGGGGCACCGCTTCGAGCTGAGGGAGCGGGGCAAGTTCAACGGTGAACCTGGAGGCAACCCCTATGGGCACGTCGCTGCATCCGCCGCAGCTGGTGACCGGGTCGCGGACTCTCTACCTCGTCTGGGTACCTGAGGATCCCGACGGCGTCGCGGAGCTCGTTCCGGCGGGACTCACGCCGGCTGCTGATCGGTCGTGCTACATCAACCAGTATGTGGTCGAGGGGGACGCTCAGACGTCGGCCAGCGAAGGGGACGACGCGTTCGGTGCGTATTCCCTGACGTATCTCGGCGTGAATCTGTCCGGCCTGGACACCGAGGCGGGCGTTCCGGGGCGGTGGTGGACCGATTACCACAACAGTTCCGAGCCGATGATCCGTTACGCCCGCGAGCACGGCGTTCCGGCGGGGGCTCCGGGGGAGACGACGCTCGATCTCGACGGGGACCGGCTGGTCGCCACGACGTCGGTCGAGGGGCGGCCCGTTATTCGCACTACCGCGCGTCTCGCGATAGGCACGCCGCAGCGGGTTACCGGGCAGTTGCGGTACATCACGAGCCGCGGCGGCGAGTTTGTCAGCGGGCGTTATGCCTACGTCGCTGACATCGCGGAGGAATTCGCTGTGGAATCCTTCGAATTCCTCGACAAAGAGCATCCCGTCTACCGGTTGCGGCCTGCGCACCCCTTGCAGGTGACGTTCGGGTTCTACTCCCCGTCCATGTCCTTCGTCTACCCCGGCGGCGAGGGGCCGCTGGGTTCCGAGCACGGCAGCTAAAGAAACCACAAGGAGCGACCCGCATGGCTCTGCTGGACCGAGCACAGTGGTACGACATCGCCCGCGACACTCAATGGACTCCGCGCTACGTCACCGAAGCGGAGCTGTTCCCGCCGGAACTGTCCGGCGGCGAGGGATTGCCCGACGAGGTGTGGGCTACCTATGACGAGCCGTACAAGGTGAGCTATCGCGAATACGTCGACATTCAGCGGCAGAAGGACGCCGGGGCGTATTCGGTGAAGGCCGCGCTCGAACGCGCGGATTTGTACAACAAGGCCGACCCGGGCTGGATTTCCATTCTCAAGGAGCACTACGCGGCCGTCGCGCTGGTCGAGTACGGCGCGTCGTTCCAGGAGTCGCGGTTCGTGCGCTGGTCGAAGGCGCCGGGCATGCGCAACATGGCGACCTTCGGGATGCTGGACGAGATCCGGCACGGGCAGATCCAGCTGTACTTCCCGCACGAGTACGTGAACAAGGACCGCCAGTTCGAGTGGTCGCACGCGGCGATGTTCACCGACAACTGGGTCACCCTCGGCGCACGGCATTTCTTCGACGACGTGATGATGACCCGCGACGCCGTGTCGACCTCGATTTTCGCGAACTTCTCGTTCGAGACCGGGTTCACCAACCTGCAGTTCATCGGGCTCTCCGGCGACGCGGCGAAGGCCGGGGACTTCACGTTCTCCAAGCTGATCCAGAGCATCCAGTCCGACGAGGCCCGGCACGCGCAGCTCGGCACGCCGCTGCTGCAGATGCTGATCGAGAACGGCCAGAAGGACGAGGCGCAGAAGAAGATCGACATCGCGTTCTGGCGCTCGTACCGGCTGTTCACCATTCTCTCCGGAATCCCGATGGACTACTACGTCCCGCTGGACGTGCGCGAGGCGTCCTTCAAGGAATTCATGGAGGAATGGATCGTCACCCAGTTCATGCGCTCGCTGGAGGATCTCGGCCTCTCCAAGCCGTGGTACTGGGACATCTTCCTGCGCGACATCTCCGAGCACCACCACGGCCAGCACCTCGGCACCTACTCGTGGCGGCCGACGCTGTGGTGGGACCCGGCGGCGGGCGTCAGCCCGGAGGAGCGCGACTGGCTGGAGGAGAAGTACCCGGGCTGGAACGACACCTTCGGCAAGGTGTGGGACGTCCTGATCGACAACTTCGCCAACGACCGTCCGGAAAAGACGGTGCCGGGCACGCTGCCGATCATCTGCAACGTCTCGCAGCTGCCGATCGTCGGCACGCCTTCGCAGACGCTGCGCGACATCTCGCTGGTCCACGAAGGACGGCGCTACCACTTCGCGTCCGAAGTGGACAAGTGGATCTTCGAGGACGACCCGGAGCGCTACCGGCACCACAAGAACCTGGTCGACCGGTTCCTCGGCGGCGAGATCCAGCCCGCCGACCTCGGCGGCGTCCTGGAGTACATGGGCCTCGGCTCGGTCGGCCCCGGCGGCGACGACGCGCACGGCTTCTCCTGGGTCGACACCTACCGCAAGCAGCTCGTCAAGGCCGGCTGAAAGGAACGCTGATGGCCACCATTCCGCTCGCCGTGCACTTCGACGGCGACTTCGTGCTCAAGCTGCTCCCCGCGGACAGCGAGCACACGATGGACGAACTCGCCGCCGCGGCGGCCGAGAACTCGGTCGGCGTCCACGTGCCCGACCAGCCCGGCCGGACGCTGCGGGTGCGCCGCCAGGGCGAACCGCGGCCGTTCGAGCGCACCAGCACCGTCGCGGCGGCCGGTCTCGAGCCGACCGAATGCGTCGAAGTCTATTTCGAGTGAGGAGGACCGGATGAGCAGCACCGAACCCATCGCCGACCCGGTCGGCCCGGTCCTCCAGGTCGGCGAGGTGGCGCGTGCCGTCGCCGACGCCGCGGTGACCGACAACCCCGGCTGCCGGGTCGACATCCGCGACCGCGGTTCGTACGTGCGGGTCGAGGTCGAGGGCGGCGAATGCGTCCTGCGCCGCGAGACCATCGCCGAGGAGCTCGGCCGCCCGTTCAAGATGTCCGAGCTGGAGCTGATCATGCCCTCGTTCGTGGGCCGGATCGAGACCGGCGGCGACGTCTTCCGCTTCTACCTGGGCACGTCCGCCCGCAAGGAGGCCCTGTCGTGAGCACCCCGCTCAAGCCGCTCAAGACCTGGGGGCACCTCGCCGCCCGCCGGCGCAAGCCGAGCGAGTACGAGATCGTCTCCACCAACCTGCTGTGGCACACCCGCGACCCCGAGCAGCCGTGGGACGTCGGGCACACCGGGTTCATGGCGGATTTCTACCGCCGCTACCGCAACCAGAGCCCGATCACGCACCCGGACTGGAACGCTTTCCGCGATCCGGACGAGCTGGTGTACCGCACGTACAACATCCTCCAGGACGGCCAGGAGTCCTATGTGGACGGCCTGCTCGACCAGCACGACGCCGAGGGCCACGACCGCGGCCTCTCGCCGGAGTGGGTCGCCGTGCTGGCCCAGCTGTACACGCCGAGCCGGTACCTGCTGCACACCGTGCAGATGGCCAGCGCGTACCTCGTGCACATGGCCCCGGCCAGCACCATCGCCAACTGCGCGGCGTTCCAGGCCGCCGATTCGCTGCGCTGGCTGTCCAATGTGGCCTACCGCACCGCGGAGCTGCGCCAGGCGCATCCGACCGCCGGGTTCGGCGAGCGCGAACGCGAGCTGTGGGAGGAACTGCCCGCCTGGCAAGGATTCCGCGAGCTGATGGAACGCCAGCTGACCACGTTCGACTGGGCGGAAGCGTTCGTCGCGCTGAACGTCGTGGCCAAGCCGGCGCTGGACGAGATCGTGCTGCGCCAGCTCGGCGTCAGCGCCCGGCGGCACGGCGACGTGCTGCACGCGCTGCTGGCCGAATCGGCGTTGCGGGACAGCGAGCGGTCGCGGCGCTGGACCGAGGCACTGGTCAAGCAGATGTCCGAAGTGGACTCAAATGTGCCGCGGCTGCGCGAGTGGGTCGCGAAGTGGCAGCCGCTCGCGGTCGCCGCGATCGAGGCGTACGGCGCCGAGGTGGCGGAAAACGCCGAAGCGGCGGAGAACGCGATCGGCGCGGTCCGGGCGTTCCAGCGGCAGCTCGGCATCGGAGGCTGAACCGGCCATGACGACCGAACACCACGTCCTCCTGCGGGGGACCGGCGTTCGCTTTCCCTGCGCGGAGGGCGACACGCTGCTGCGTGCCGCCCTCCGCGCGGGGGTCGGCCTCAGCTACGAGTGCAACAGCGGAGCCTGCGGAAGCTGCCGGTACGAGCTGCTGGAGGGTGACGTCCGCACGCGCTGGGCGGACGCGCCCGGGCTCAGTGCCCGCGACCGGCGCAAGGGCCGCAGGCTGGCCTGCCAGAGCGAACCGGCGAGCGACTGCGTCGTCGACCTGAGCTCGGCGCCGGAACCCGCGCCGCACCGGCCGATCCGGCAGCGCGCCCAGTTGCGCGAGGTGCACCAGCTCACGCACGACATGGCCGAATTCGTGTTCGTCGCGGAAAAGCACGCCGCGTTCAGTGCCGGGCAGTACGCGATGCTCGGGTTCCCCAGCGGCATCGAACGCGCGTACTCGATGAGCAATCTCGGGAACTGCCAGCGGGAATGGAAATTCGTCGTCAAGCGGTCGCCGGGCGGGAAAGCGACGTCGATCCTCTTCGACGGGCTCGACCTCGGCGAGACGATCGAACTGGACGGCCCGTACGGCCAGGCGTACTACCGCGCCGGCGACGACCGCGACATCGTGTGCGTCGCGGGCGGTTCCGGGCTCGGCGCGATGGCGAGCGTCGTGCTCGGCGCGGCTGCGCAGGCGAACGCCGCCGAGCGCACGGTCCATTTGTTCTGCGGCGGCCGTGCTCCGCGCGATCTGCACATTCCGGAAGCGATGGCGATGGCGGGCCGCCGGCTGCGCGCACTCCACGTGCACACCGCTGTTTCCGAACCCGGCGCGGCGGATTCCGAATCGCACCAAGGATTCGTGCACGAGGCCGTGGTCGCGAAACTGGGCGAGACGCTGACTGACTTCACTTACTACGCCGCCGGGCCGCCCGCGATGACCGACGCGCTCGCCCGCGCGCTGGTGCTGGACGGCGGGCTCGCCGCCGACCGGCTCCACTTCGACCGGTTCAGCTGAGAAAGGAGCTTCCGCATGGGTTTCGTGCGGGTGTGCAGCCTCGACGACGTCTGGGAAGGCGACATGGAGTCGTTCGAGGTGGGGGACAAGGAAGTGCTCGTCGCCCACCTCGACGGCGGAGAGGTCGTCGCGACCCAGGCGATCTGCCCGCACCAGCAGGTCGAACTGGTCGAGGGCGAACTGGACAAGAAAACCCTCATGTGCAAAAGCCACCTGTGGACGTTCGACCTCACCACCTGCCAGGGCATCAACCCGGGCCACGCGCAGCTCGCCCGGTACCCGGTCCGGCTCGAGGGCGACGACGTCTACATCGACCCCGACGGGGACACCCCGAAGATCGCGCATTCCTGACGGAATTCCGGAAAGAGACAAGGAACAGCACTCATGGTTGCCATCAACTGCGACATGGGCGAGGCCTACAGCATCTACCGCTGCGGCGACGACGAGGGCATCATGCCCTACATCACGGTCGCGAACGTCGCCTGCGGCTTCCACGCCGCCGACCCGGTCGTCATGCGGCGCACGGTCGCGCTGGCGCACGAGCATTCGGTGAAGGTGGGCGCCCACCCGTCGTTCCCGGACCGCGACGGGTTCGGCAGGCGGGAGCTGAAGATGGAGCCCGCGGAACTCACCGCCGCGGTGGTGTACCAGGTCGGCGCGCTGACCGGATTCCTCGCCGAGCACGGCATGCCGCTCAACCACATCAAACCGCACGGCGCGCTGTACGGCCTGGCCTCGCGGGACGAGACGGTCGCGCGGGCGATCGCCGAGGCGGCCGACGTCTTCGACGTGCCGCTGATGGGCATGGCCAACACCGTGCACGAGAAGGTGTGGGGCAAGCGCAGCCAGGGCTTCATTGCCGAGTACTACACCGACCTGGACTACCGTGCCGACGGTTCGCTCATCATCACTCGCGAGCACGTTGCTTACGACCCGGCGATCGCCGCCGAGCGGTCCGTGCGCGCGGTCACCGAGGGGCTCGCGACCTCTGTGGACGGTCAGGACATCCCGATGCGCGCGGACTGCGTCTGTGTGCACTCGGACACTCCTGGCGCGGTGGATCTGGCGAAAAGCGTGCATGATGCGCTGACGCCATACCTGACCTGAATTCCGAACTTGTCCCTACCGAGTGCGAGGTGACGCTGATGTCCCGTCTCGAAGTGGTTTCGCCCATTCCCGGGGTCTTTTACCGCAAGCCCGACCCGGACAGCCCGGATTTCGTGAAGCCCGGCCAGAAGGTCGGCGCGGACGACACGGTCGGGCTGGTCGAGGTGATGAAGTCCTTCTACCCGGTGCCCGCTGGCGCGGCCGGGACCGTCGTGGAGTTCGCCGCCGACGCCGAGGCGGTCGTCGACGCGGGCCAGCCGCTGGTAGTGCTCGAGGTGGACGCATGAAACGGCTGCTGATCGCCAACCGCGGCGAGATCGCGGTCCGGATCATCCGCGCGGCGGGCGACCTGGGGATCGAGACGGTCGCGGTCGTCAGCGAGGCGGACCGCAGCGCCGCGCACGCGCTGCTCGCCGACCAGGTCGTCCCGATCGGCCCGGCCCCGGCGACGAAGAGCTACCTGGTGGCGGACGCGATCCTCGCCGCGGCGAAGGAAACCGGTGCGGACGCGGTGCACCCGGGCTACGGATTCCTGTCCGAGCGCGCGTCGTTCGCCGCGGCGGTGGCGGACGCGGGGCTCACGTTTGTCGGTCCGGACGCCTCGGTCATCGAGCAGATGGGGGACAAGGTCCGGGCGCGGCAGGTCGCGCAGGCGGCCGGGGTGCCGACGGTGCCCGGGACGCCCGGCGGAGTGTCCGATGTGGCCGAAGCGGTCGCCGCGGCGGGCGAGATCGGGTATCCGATCATGCTGAAGGCGGCGGCGGGCGGCGGCGGTCGCGGGATCCGGGTCGTCGCGAACGAGGCCGAACTGAAGGTCGCGTTCCCGCAGGCATCCGGCGAGGCCGCGAGTGCGTTCGGCGACGGGCAGATGTACCTCGAGCGGTTCGTGCGGGCCGCGCGGCACGTCGAGGTGCAGGTGCTCGGCGACGGTTCCGAGACGGTGCACGTCTTCGAGCGCGAGTGTTCGCTGCAACGGCGGCGGCAGAAGGTGGTCGAGGAGGCGCCGTCGCCGGGCATCGACGAGCGGATCCGGACCGAGATGACCGCCGCGGCCGTGCGGCTGTGCAAGGAGGTCGGCTACCGCAGCGCGGGCACCTGCGAGTTCCTCGTGGACGACGACACCGGCGAGTTCTTCTTCATCGAGATGAACACCCGGATCCAGGTGGAGCACCCGGTCACCGAGCTGATCACCGGGATCGACCTGGTCGCCGAGCAGCTGCGGATCGCGGCCGGGGAACCGTTGCGGTTCCGGCAAGCGGACGTGACCAAGCGCGGGCACGCCGTCGAATTCCGGGTCTGCGCGGAAGACCCGGAGCGCGATTTCCTTCCCGGGCCCGGGAAGATCGGCGACGTCCGGTTGCCGGGCGGCCCGTGGGTCCGCACCGACACGTGGCTCGCGCCGGGCAGCCAGGTCCCGCCGTTCTACGACTCCTTGGTGGCCAAGGTGATCGTGTGGGGCGACGACCGGCCGACCGCGTTGCGCCGGGCGAAGCGCGCACTGTCCGAATTGGTCGTCGAAGGCGTTCCCACCACCACGACGCTGCTCGTCGAACTTCTCGGGCAGCAATGGTTCGCCGACGGCGCGTTCACCACCGGCACGCTCGAAGAGTGGCTCACGAAGCGGGCGGAGGCGGGCGCATGAGCGGCGCGACTCCCGCCCGGTACAGCTGGGGCGGCGACGAGCACATTTTCGTCGAGCTGGCCGAGGAAATGAGCCTGCAGGCCAACTTCCGCGCGATGGCGATCACCACGTCGCTGCGCGAGAACCGGCCGGACGGCGTCATCGAAATCTGCCCGGCGAACGCGTCCTATCAGGTCCGGTACGACCCGGACGTCATCGAACCGCGCACCCTGATGGCGCATTTGCGCGACATCGAGGAGAAGGTCGGCGACGCCGCGGACTTCAGCCTGTCGACGCGGGTGGTCGAGATTCCGGTGCTGTACCAGGATCCGTGGACGACTGAAACGCTGATGCGCTTCCGCGACCGGCATCAGGACCCGGACGCCACCGACATCGAGTACGCCGCGCGGATCAACGGATACGCCGGGGCGGAAGAATTCATCGCCGCACACAGCGGTGCGCCGTGGTTCGTCTCGATGGTGGGGTTCGTCGCGGGGCTGCCGTTCATGTACCAGATGGTGCCCCGGGAACGGCAGATCGTCGTGCCGAAGTACCTGCGGCCGCGCACGGACACTCCTAAGCAGACAGTCGGCTACGGCGGCTGCTTCAGCTGCATTTACTCGGTGCGCGGCGCGGGCGGGTACCAGATGTTCGGCATCACGCCCGCACCGATTTACGATCCGGCGCAGGAACTGCCGGACTTCGGCGAGTTCATGGTGTTCTTCCGGCCCGGCGACATCGTGCGGTTCAAGCCGATCGGCCGGGACGCCTACGACGACCACGTCAAGGAGGTCGAGGCCGGGACGTTCCGGATCCGTTCGCGCCCGGTCGACTTCGGGCTGCGCGAGTACCTCGACGACCCGGACGGCTTCACCGCGGGACTGATGGAGGTGCTCCGTGCCGATTGAGGTCCGCCAGCCCGGACTGGCCACGACGATCCAGGACGCCGGCCGCAACGGCTATTACGACGTCGGCATCCCGCCCTCGGGCGCGCTCGACCAGTACTCGTACTCGGTCGCGAACCGCTTGGTGGGCAACGATCCCGGTGCGGCCGTGCTCGAATGTGTCTACATGGGACCCGAGCTGCACTTCACCGAGGACACCGTCATCGCGATCACCGGTGCAGAACTTCCGCCGAAACTCAACGGCGAGGAACGGCCGTTGTGGGAAGCGTTCGCGGTAAAAGCGGGCGATGTCCTCACCTTCGGCTTCTGCAAACGCGGCGCTCGCGCGTATATCGCGGTGAGCGGCGGCGTTGACGTCCCCTTGGTGTTGGGCAGCCGATCCACCTACGGACTGGGAAAGCTCGGCGGGATCAGCGGAGCGCCGCTCGTCGCCGGAGACGTGATTCCAGTCGGCACCGGTACGGGCGTCGCTGGGCGCGCACTGCCGGAATCCTTGCGCCCGGCGTTGTCGAAGGAGATCGAAGTCCGCGTGGTGATGGGGCTTTACGACCAAGTGCTCACCGACGCGGGCCGCGCGACGTTCCTGGACACCGACTGGACGCTCACCCCGGTCGCCGACCGGGTCGGTTTCCGGTACCAGGGCGCGCACTTGGAAACCAAGCCGCGCACTCCGCCGTTCGGCGCCGGACAGGACCCGTCGAACATCGTGGACGCGCCTTACCCGATCGGCTCGATCCAGGTTCCCGGTGGAGTCGAACCGATCATCCTGCACCGCGACGCGGTGTCCGGCGGCGGGTACATGATGGTCGGCACTGTGCTCAGCGGAGACCTGGACCTGGTGGCGCAGTCCGCGCCGAACACCCGCACCCGTTTCGTCGCGGTCGAGCTGGACGAAGCGCTCGCCATCCGCCGCGAATACCGGGCCCGCACCCAGCGGGCCGCTGAATCCCTGAGCTGACAAGGAGTTCCCATGCCGCACGTCCAGATCGACTGGTTCCCCGGTCGCACCACCGAGCAGAAGCGCGAGCTGGCCGAGGTGCTGACCCGCGAGATCTGCCGGATCGGCGACTGCGCCCCGGAATCGGTCGGCATCGTGTTCACCGACGTCGACACCGCGAACTGGGCGCGGGCGGGCAAGCTTTTCTCGGACAGCTGATGGCCGCCCTGCGCTCCCATGTCCTGATCGACGCCCCCGCCGACGCGGTCTGGCAGGTGATCGGCGATCCCGCGGCGGTCGCCGACTGGTTCCCCTCGATGAAGTCCTCCACCGGCGACACCCGGCACCGCACCGTGGTGCTGGGGGACGGTTCGGTCCTGGAAGAGGCCGTCGTCACTCATGACCCGGCCCGGCGACGGCTGCAGTACCGGGTGACCGGCGGCGATCTCCCCGTCACCGATCACCTCGGCACGGTGGACGTCCTGGAGATCGAGCCAGGCCGGTCGATCGTCGTGTACAGCACGGAAATCTCGCCGGACTCGCTGGCCGACGCCTTCGACGGGGCGATCAGCGAAGCCGTCGCCGGCTTGCCGACCTACCTGTCCTGAGGTCCGTGAAGGACTCCTTGCGGGACTCAGATTCCCTCAAGGAGTCCTTCACGGCTTTTCCACGAGCCGGTAGCTGGACCCGTGCCGCACCAGATGGCCGCCGGTGGGCGGGGTGAAGTGTGTGCCCAGTACGAGCGCGCGCGAATCGGCCAGTTCGGCGAGCAGGCGGCGGCGGGTTTTCTCGGATTCCGCCGGGTCGATGTCCACCGACGCGCCGATCTCCGGGTGCGCGAACTGCACCGGATGGTGCACCGCGTCCCCGGTGATGAGCGCGGTCTCGCCGGCACTGCGCAGTTCGATCGAGACGTGCCCCGGCGTGTGGCCGGGCGTCGGCAGCAAGCGCACGCCGGACACGATTTCCGCCCCGGCCGCTGGGACGTCGACCAGGTCCAGCAGGCCCGCGCGTTCCACTGGCAGCACGGAATCCTCGAACATCTGCCGTCGCGGTTCGTCCATCGCGTAGCCCGCCCAGAACTCTCGCTCGGCGCGGGCGGTGACATGCCGCGCGGAGGGGAACGTCGGCACCCACTCGCCGTCCTGCTCGCGCGTGTTCCAGCCGACGTGGTCGGCGTGCAGGTGGGTGAGCAGCACCAGGTCCACCTCGTCCGGCGCGAACCCGGCGGCGGCCAGCGCGTCCAGGTATCCGGTGTCGAGACCGTGCCACGCCGGGTTGGCGCGGGTCTTCCCGTTGCCGATCCCGGTGTCCACGAGGATCTTCATCCCGTCCTTCTCGAACGCGAAACTGTGACTGTGCAAGCGGATCGAGCCGCCGTCGGCGAAGTCCGGCCGCAGCCAGTCCTCGCCCGAGACGACCTCGGCGGTCGCGCCGGGGAGCAGCCACGGCCCGGTCGCGGCGGGGAATTCGATCTCGTCGATCCGGTGGACAGCGATCTCGCCGACGGTCCAGGACATGGGCAACGCCTCCTTAACGCAACATGTTTGCGTTAAGCCACGGTAGCCGCTACTGTCGCTTAACGCAAACGCTTAGCTTTTAGGAGTCCTTGTGCCCGACCTGACCCCCGAGGAGGCGGCGAGCCTGGCCGCCCGAGCCGGATTGCCGCTGGCTGCCGCCCGGCATTCCGACGTCGCCGCCGTCGCCAACCACATCCACTCCGTGGTGACTGTCCTGCGCGACCTGGATTTCGGCGACACCCCGCCGGCTTCCCTCTACCGCGCGGAGGAGAGCCATGTCGCTCGCTGACCTCACTCTCACCGAAGCCTCCGCCGCGATCCGGGACCGTCGGGTGTCGCCGACGGAGCTGGTCGAAGATGTCCTGGCGCGCATCGAAGAGGTGGAACCCCGGCTGCACGCGTACGTCACGGTGGACGCCGATCGGGCTCGTGCGGAAGCCGCGGAACTCGGCGACCTCCGGGGCCCGCTGCACGGCATCCCCATGGGGTTGAAGGACCTGATCGACGTCGCCGGAACCGCGACCACCGCCAGTTCCCAAGTCCGCGCCGGACATCGCGCCGAGCGGGACAGCACTGTCGCTGCCCAGCTCAAGGCCGCCGGAACGGTCCTCCTCGGCAAAACCCACACGCACGAATTCGCTTACGGCCTCACGACTCCGCAGACGCACAACGCCCGCAATCCGTCCCGGGTCGCCGGAGGATCTAGCGGCGGTTCGGCGGTAGCCGTCGCCGCGGGTGCCGCGACTTTCGCCCTCGGCACCGACACCGGCGGCTCGATCCGGGTCCCCGCCGCGCTGAACGGAGTCGTCGGCCTCAAACCGACTTACGGGCTCATCCCGCGGAACGGCGTGACGTCGGTGTCCTGGTCGCTGGACCACGTCGGCCCGATCACCCGCACCGTGGAGGACGCCGCGCTGGTCCTGTCCGTCCTTATTGGACAGTCGTTCCCCCTTGGCGAAGATCTGACCGGGCTCCGCGTCGGGGTGCCGGGCAACTACTACTTCGACCACCTCGACCCGGTAGTGGAAGCCGCCGTCCGCGAGGCGATCGACCACCTCGTCGAACTGGGCGCGGAGCTGGTCGACGTCGAAGTCCCGATGACCCGCTACCTCCAGGCGACGCACTGGGGCCTGATGGTTCCCGAGGCCACGGCGTATCACGAACGAAGCATCCGCAGCGTGCCCGACCAGTACACCGCCGACGTCCGCGTGCTGCTCGAAGCCGGCGAGCTGATGAGCGCGGGGGACTACCTGCGTGCCCAACGCACCCGCACCCTCATGCGCCAGGAATGGACGCGGCTGTTCGACAAGATCGACGTTCTCGCCGCGCCGACCGTCCCGACCACCGCCGTTCCCGCCGGACAGGAGACCATCACCTGGTCGGACGGGAGCGTCGAAACAGTCTCGGACGCGTACATCCGGCTCTCGGCCCCAGCGAACATCACCGGCGTGCCCGCCTTGACGCTCCCGATCGGCGACGATCCCGACGGGATGCCGATCGGGCTGCAACTCCTTGCCCGGCCGCACGGCGAGTCCGTGCTGCTGCGGACCGGACACGCACTGGAACGGGCGCGGCTTACAGTGGCACGGTGAGCCAGAAGCGGATGGTGCGCCCGGGCGGGCGCAGTGCGCGAGTCCAGGAATCGGTGCACGCCGCCGTCCGCGACCTGATCGCCGAATCGGGCCGGGACGCGCTGACCGTGCCGCAGGTCGCCGCCCGCGCGGGCGTCACGCCGTCGACGATCTACCGGCGCTGGGGCGACCTGCAGGAACTCCTGTCGGACGTCGCGGTCGAGCGGCTGCGCCCGGAAGCCCCGCCGGAGGACCACGGTTCGCTGGCGGAGGACCTGACGGCGTGGACCGAACTGTTCCTGGACGAAATGTCTTCGCCGGCGGGCCGGGCTTACATCCGCGACGCGCTGCTCGGCGATCCGGACGGCAGCAACGCCGGACAGTGCTCCGCATACGCCGTCGACCAGGTGGAAGTGGTCCTGGCCAGGGCGGTCGCCCGGGGCGAGGCCGCACCGGCGGCGGAGACGGTGATGGACCGGGTGGTGGCCCCGATCATGTACCGAATCCTGTTCCGCCCGGACGGCCTCGACGCGGCGTACGCGCGCCGGTTGGCGGCTGAGGTGCTGGTTTAGAACCAGTGCACGCAGTGGGGTGCGCGATCCGATCGGAACAGCGCGTCCGCCGCCCCGGCCGCGTCTCCGTGGTGCGCCTGAACATGCCCAGCCCGCACCAGCACACTAGGCAAGGTCCCGCCAAGATAAATCGACCCGAGATCGCTTACATCCAGCGACAAGTCCGGCGGGAGATCCGTCCGCACGCACTCCGCCTTCCCGTCGCGCACCGTGAGCCGGTACCGGCCGCTCTCCGCCAGGAACGGGTCCGTCACGTCGAGCACCAGCGACCCGTCCGTGAACCAACCACGGCTGGTCAGGGCGCGCGGGATGTCCAGCAAACGCACCCAGAGCCAGTCCGTCGTGGTGGGCTCGCCCGCGCGCAGGTCCGCCAGCTGCCAGCGCAGCGGGTTTCCTGGCGGGAGGTGCCGGAAGTCGATCTTCTTCACCAGGTCATGCCCCAGCAGGTACTCGGTGAGCGAGGTGAAAGCCGCGTCGTCGACGGCGATGACCTCGTCGACGGTCAGGACGGCGTCGTTGACCAGGTAGCTCGCGTACCCGTCAGCAGTGCCGTCCGCGTCGCGGTGAACGGCGAGGTATCGCGGCTCCGGGCCAGTTGGCGGATGTCCCGCGCCCAGCGCCCACCAGCGGTGCGGACGCGACAACGCGCCGGGCTGGGTGCGGCGGTAGCGGTCGTAGATCTCTTCCAGCAGCTCACCGCAGTCGACGCGCCGGAGCAACTCGACGGACCCGGTCGCGACCGGCGTACCTCCACGTGGGGCACCGAAACCGGAGCGGTGCCGTTCGACGGTCATCTGCTCCGTGTAGGTGGCCGGTCCGTAGCCGAATCGCCGGTAGATCACCGCTTCGGAGCAGAGCAGGACCGACAGGAACTCCCCGCGAGCACGCACGTCGGCGAGGTGTTCCTGCATCATCGCGCGCAGCACGCCCTGCCGCCGGTGCGTCGGCAGCACCCCGACGGCGGTCACGCCGGCGGCGGAGGCGAGCACGTCGCCCGGAAGCGTGAGATCGAAGGAGTACGCGCCGGTGGTGCCGACCGGTTTCCCGTCCGGCGCGTGGGCGATCAAACTCCGTTCGCTCTCGAAAGCGCCCAGGATCCCGCTGCCCGCCGAGTCGGGCCAGTACCGGCCGAACGCGGCCTGCACGGTGCTGAAGAAGAGCTCGTAGTCGTTGTTGCGCCGGATTTCCATCGCAGGAGGCCCCCAGGAGCTGACGGTGTCTCCCCGTATCCCAGTCGTGCTCCCGGGGGCAGGCAAGCGATTTACGCCTTCAGTGCTCCCGGCTGGACGCGCGCCTGGAATTTCTGCAGCAACGAAGCCGCGACGCTCACCGCGATCACCGCCGGTTCCTTCCCGGTCAGGTCCGGAAGCCCGATCGGCGTCGTGATCCGGGACAGCGCCGCCTCGTCGTGCCCGAGGTCGGTCAGCCGCTTCCGGAACCGCGACCACTTCCCGGCGGACCCGATCAGCCCGATCGACCCGCACGTGCCGCTGCGCAGAGCCGCGTCGCACAGCGCGATGTCCTCGGCGTGGTCGTGCGTCATGATCAGCACGTGCGTGCCCGCGGGCAGCTCCGACAGCACCGTCTCCGGCAGCAGCGGGACCTGGTGGACGTGCACGCTGGCCACGGCGTCGTCGAGCACCGCCAGCCGTTCCGCAGTGAGCTGCTCGGGTCGGCTGTCGATCAGGTGCAGCGAAACCTCGTGCCGGGCGAGCACCCGCGCCAGCTCGAGGCCGACGTGCCCGACCCCGAAGACCGCCACCGCCGGACGCACCGGAAGCGGCTCGAACAACAGCGTCATCGTCCCTCCGCAGCATTGCACGCCGTGCTGGTAAGGAGCCTTGTCGGACAACGAAAGCGTTTGCAGCACCGGCGCGGTCGCGTTGTCCCGCAGCAGCTCCCGGGCCCGCTCGATCGCGACCGCCTCGGCGTTGCCGCCGCCGATCGTGCCGTGCGTTTCCGACGAGCCGACCACCATTTTCGCGCCGCCCTCGCGCGGGGTGTGCCCGCGCGAGGACGTCACGGTGACGAGCACGCCCGGCAGCCCCGCGTCCCGCAGGTGCTGGACCGCGCTGAGCCAGTTCACGGCTGGCCCACCAGATCCGGTACCTGCTCCTCGACCACCGGAGCGGCGGTGACGGCACGGTCGATCGCCCAGAACACGGCCTCCGGCGTCGCCGGCGAAGCGAGGTCGACGCTGTGCCCGGGCTCGCCGAACGCGGAGACCGCCTGCCGCAACGCTTCCCGCACCGCGAAGGCCAGCATCAACGGCGGTTCGCCGACCGCCTTCGAGCCGTAGACCGCGCCTTCTTCGGTGGCGTCGGTGAGCAGCGTGACGTTGAAGACCTCCGGCATCTCCGAAAAACTCGGCAGCTTGTACGTGCTCGCCGCCTGGGTCGCGAGCCGTCCGCGAGAGGGCCGGTCGGACTCGTCCCAGCGCAGGTCTTCCAGGGTCAGCCAGCCCATGCCCTGCACGAACCCGCCCTCGATCTGGCCGATGTCGATCAGCGGGGACAGGCTGTCGCCGACGTCGTGCACGATGTCGACCCGTCGCGTCCGGTACGCGCCGGTGAAGTCGTCCACCTCGACCTCGGCCAGCGCCGCGCCGTAGGCGAAGTACTTGAACGGGGTGCCGCTCATCGTCGCGGAATCCCAGCTCAGGCCCTCGGTCCGGTAGTACCCGGCCGCGGAAAGGTGCACTCGGTCGAAGTAGGCCGCGTGGACGAGTTCGTCCCAGCCGATCTCCTCGCCGGACGGGGTGCGCGCGGCGCCGCGGACGATCCGGACGTCGCTTTCGGGCACGCCGAGCTTGCCCGCCGCGACGGTGAGAAGCCGGTCGCGGATCTGCTCGCAGGCGTTCTTGACCGCGCCGCCGTTGAGGTCCGCGCCCGAACTCGCCGCGGTGGCCGAGGTGTTCGGCACCTTGTCCGTCCGGGTCGGGGCCAGCCGCACCTTTTCCGGCGGCACGCCCAGCGCGGTCGCGGCCACCTGCAGCATCTTCGTGTGCAGGCCCTGGCCCATTTCGGTGCCGCCGTGGTTGATCAGCACCGAGCCGTCCTTGTAGACGTGCACCAGCGCGCCGGCCTGGTTGAACGCGGTGAGGTTGAACGAAATCCCGAACTTCACCGGCGTGATCGCGAGGCCGCGCTTGGAATGCGCGTGCTTCGCGTTGTACGCCGCGATCTCGGCCTGCCGCTTATCGGCGTCGCCCGAGTCCAGCAGCTGCTGCCAGATCCGGTGGATGCGTTCCGGGTGCCGCACCGGCATGCCGTACGGCGTCTCCTGGCCTTCGGAGTAGAAGTTGCGCCGCCGCAGTTCGGTCGGGTCGATGCCGAGCAACGGCGCGCAGCGGCCGAGGATGTCCTCGATCACCAGCATGCCCTGCGGCCCGCCGAAGCCGCGGAACGCGGTCTGCGACGTCTTGTTCGTCTTCGCGATCCGCCCCAGCGCGCGGACGTGCGGGATCCAGTAGGCGTTGTCGACGTGGCACAGCGCACGGGCGAGCACCGGTTCGGACAGGTCGAGGCTCCAGCCGCCGTCCGCGGTCAGCACGACGTCCAACGCCTGCAGTTTGCCGTCAGAATCGAAGCCGACGCTCCATTCGGCGCGGAAACCGTGCCGTTTGCCGGTCATCGTCATGTCCTGGGTGCGGGTGAGCCGCAGCCGCACCGGACGTCCGGTGAGCGTCGCGCCGAGCGCGGCGACGGCGGCGTACCCGTGCGGCTGCCATTCCTTGCCGCCGAACCCGCCGCCCATCCGCAGGCTCTGCACGGTGACCTCGTGGCTGTGCTTGCCCAGCACGTGCGCCACGATGTCCTGCGTTTCCGACGGATGCTGCGTGCTGCTCTGCACGAAAACCTGGTCGGACTCGTCGACGTGCGCCAGCGCGCACTGGGTTTCCAGGTAGAAGTGCTCCTGTCCGGCGAAGTCGAATTCGCCGCGGAAAACGTGTGCTGAACTGGCCATCGCCGGGTCGACGTCGCCGCGCGCCACCACTCGCGGCTCGCCCTGGAAACTGCCCGCGGCGATCGCGTCGGCGACGGTCACCAGCGACGGCAGCGCTTCGGTGTCCACCTCGACGGCCGCCGCGCCCAGCCGCGCCGCTTCCAGCGTCTCGCCGAGCACCCAGGCCACCGCGTGGCCGTAGAACATGACCTCGGACGGGAACAGCGGTTCGTCGTGGTGCACGCCGGAATCGTTGACGCCAGGGACATCCGCCGCGGTGAGGACGCGGACCACGCCGGGTACGGCTTCCGCTGCCCCGGTGCGGATCGCGAGCACCTTCGCGTGCGCCTCAGGTACCTGTACGGGGTATGCGTGCAGGACGTCTTTCGTGCGGGCGACAAGGTCGTCGGTGTACAGCGCGGTGCCCCGGACGTGCGCGGCGGCGGCTTCGTGCGGACGGGCGATCCCGATGGACGGGCTTTCCGGGCGTTCAGAAAGTGCGCTCATGCTCGTGCTCCCTCAAGAGAGTCGGCGTGAAGTTTCAGCAGGCTGCGGCCCAGCGTCGCGGCGCGGTAGGCGGCACTCGCGCGATGGTCGTCCATCGGCGTGCCCTCGCCGCGCAGGATTTCCGCTGCGGCGCGGACGGTTTCCTCGTTCCAGGACTGTCCGACGAGTGCCGCTTCGGTGTCTTTGGCGCGAATCGGCGTCGCGGCGACCCCGCCAAGGCCGATCTGGGCGGTGCGCACGAGACCGTCCTCGATGTCGAGCGCGAACGCGACGGCGACGCTGGAGATGTCGTCGAACCGCCGCTTGGCGACCTTGTGGAACGCGGTGGTCCCGGCCAGTGGCAAGGGAATCCGCACGGATCGGATCAGTTCGTCTTGCCGTCGCACACTTTGCCGGTATCCGGTGAAATACTCGTCGAGCGGCACTTCGCGCTCTCCGTCCACAGAGGACAACACGACGCTTGCGCCCAGGGCGAGCAACACCGGTGCGGAGTCGCCGATGGGCGAACCGGTGCCGAGGTTTCCGCCGAGTGTCGCGGTGTTCCGGATCAGCCGCGACGCGAACTGCGGAATCAGCTGGCTCAGCAACGGCACCCGGCCGTCGAGGCGGCGGTCCATTTCGGTGAGGCTCAGCCCGGCCCCGATTTCGATGGTGTCCGCGCCGATGTTCAGCACCTGCAGTTCCGGCACGCGGTCGATGGCGACGACGAAGTCCGCCCGGACGCCGCGGATGTTCACCTCGACGCCCCAGTCCGTCGACCCGGCCACGAAAGTCGCGTTAGGACGGTCGTGGCGCAGTTGCAGCGCTTCGCTCCAGCTGGCCGGGCGGAGGTAATCCCGTCCGTCGTCGTGCAGTCGCGTCGCAACGGGTTCCGGCGCGCGGCAGGTGCGGCGCTGTGCCAGCGGATCCTCGGCCGGGGGAGCGCCGAGCGCGTGCGCGGCGTCGCGGATCGGCCGGTATCCGGTGCAGCGGCAGAGGTTTCCGCTCAGCGCGTGGATGTCGAAGCCGTTCGGCGCGTGCTCGTCGCCGGTCGCGGCGCGGTCGCCGCGGTAGTACTCAGCGGCCATGCTGCAGACGAACCCGGGAGTGCAGTAACCGCACTGGGATCCGCCGCGCACGGCCATTTCGTGCTGCACCGGGTGCAAGTCCTCAGTGGACCCGAGACCCTCGGCCGTCCACACTTCCTGCCCGTCCAGCGATCCGACCGGGGCGAGGCACGCGTTGATCGCGACCAGGTCCGTCGGGGATTCGACGCCGGGCCGCGCGACCAGGATCGCGCACGCGCCGCATTCGCCTTCGGCGCAGCCCTCCTTGCAACTGGTCAGGCCCTGTCCGCGGAGCCAGTCCAGTGCCGTGGTGTGCACGGGAACGGCGCCGATCGCGGTGCGTTTCCCGTTGACGGTCACCTCGGGGTCGACCATCGGAGTTCCTCTCGTCTTTTCTCGGCTGGGGCCACGGCCGCCGACGCGCCGGGTCGGCGCAGGTCAGGGGACCGTGGGAGGAGCGGCAACGGGAAAGCGATCCCGTGCGCGGAGCGTGACCGAGCGGAGACCGCTCAGCGCCGCGTTGGCCAGCCGTGCGCGACGCGCCCCTTGTTCCAAGCGGACTGGCGCGTGCGCTGACGGAGGTCGGCGAGCTGTCCGGAAGTCAGAAGCACGCGCACCTCCTCGAGAGCGAACGGAACGGACGGTGCGGGCGCACCGCCGTCGACGAAGCGTAACGCCGGTCTCAGCCCGAGACAAGAGCCGGGGTCGCCCGGAAGGAGACCCAGCACACACTTCCAAATACCCCCATGGGGTATAAAGTTCGTGCCGTCGAGAACGAGCGAAGGAGAGTCCGATGAATGTCAACGGCACCGCACTTTCGGCAGGCGAGGTCCAGCTCGGCGCAGTGCGCGCCCCGGTTCGAGCGGGGGAGGACGGCGAGCTGTCGTTCACCGTCGCCACTGCCGGCGGAAAACCGGTAACCAAGTACGAGGAGGCGCACGGCAAGCAGTTGCACCTGATCGTGGTCCGCAGCGACGGCGCGCATTTCCGGCACCGTCATCCGGTGCTCGACCCGGAAACCGGCGTCTGGACGATCCCGTGGACCTGGGACGCGGCAGGCACCTACCGCGTCTTCACCGATCTGACCCCGGCGGGCGGCGAGAGCGTGACGCTGTCGCGGACGGTCGAGGTCGTCGGTGACTACCAGCCGCAGGCCGCGGAACCGGTCGCAGTGAGCGAGGTCGACGGCTACGAGGTGGCTCTCGAAGGCGTGCTAGCGGCTGGCACCGGAACGATGCTGACCGCGCGCGTAACCCGGGACGGGCAGCCGGTCACCGATCTGGAGCCGTACCTGGGTTCGTTCGGGCACCTGGTCGCGCTGCGTCAGGGCGACCTCGCCTACCTGCACATCCACGCGCTCGACGACGGGAAACCCGGCCCGGACATCCGTTTCCACGCCGAGGCCCCGACGACCGGCCGCTACCTGCTGTACCTCGACTTCCAGGCCGAGGGCGTCGTGCGCACCGCCGCCTTCGTCCTCGACGCCGCCTGAGCAGCCGCATGCCGTGCTGCCGTTCCCCTTGAAGAGAAAGCGAAAGACGATGACTGCTGCCCCGGAAACCCGGCCGAACATCCTCCGCTGGTGGGCGCTCGGACTGATCGCCCTTGCCCAGTTCATGGTGATCATGGACACCTCGATCATCGGCGTCGCGCTGCCGCGCATGCGCGACGCCCTCGGCTTCACGCCCAGCACGCTGTCCTGGGTCTTCAACGCTTACGTGATCGCCTTCGGCGGCCTGCTGCTGCTAGGCGGGCGGCTGTCGGATTTGTTCGGCGCCAGAAGGCTTTTCGCCGCCGGATGGGCGATTCTCCTGGCCGGTTCGGTGCTCGCCGGGGCCGCCGGGAACGTGCCGGTCGAACTCGCCGGCCGGATCGTGCAGGGCGCGGGAGCCGCGCTCGTCGCCCCGTCCGCGCTGACGCTGCTGATGATGCTCTTCGGCAGCAACCCGAAGGAACTCACGAAAGCCCTTGCGCTGTACGGCGCGGCGGCTCCGGCCGGCGGTACCGCTGGGGTGTTCCTCGGCGGAGTGATCACCGAGTACCTGTCGTGGCCGTGGGTGTTCTACCTGAACGTGCCCATCGCGGTGCTCGCGCTGTTCGCCACCCGCGCCGTACTCCCCGGCGGGTCGGCCGGAACCCGTGGCACCGTGGACGTTTTTGGCGCACTGACCGTCACGCTCGGCCTGGGGACCCTGGTGTACGGAATCGTCCGCGCTCCGGAAGCGGGCTGGGCAGCAACGTGGATCGCGCTCGGTGCCGGTCTCGCGCTGCTCGCGGTTTTCGTTGTCCGGCAGGCGAAAGCCCGAACTCCGTTGATGCGGCTGTCGATCTTCCGTGCCCCGCGGCTCGGCGCGGCGAACCTGGCGCAGGTTTTCCTTGGCGCGGCGTGGATTCCGATGTGGTTCTTCCTGAACCTCTACCTGCAGCAGGTGCTCGGCTTCCGCGCCTTCCCGGCCGGTGCGGCGCTGCTGCCGATCACCGCGCTGATCATGCTGGGGATGATCGCCCTCGCCCCGCGGGTGATCGGCAAGTTCGGCCCGAAGCCGCCCATCGTCGCCGGGTTGCTGCTGCTGGCGGCCGGGCTGGGTTGGCTCGCCCTGGTGCGGGCGGACGGCAGCTTCTGGGTGGACGTCCTGCCCGCGTCGCTCGTCGCGGCGCTGGGGATGTCGCTGGCGTTCATCCCGTCGCTCGGCACGGCGATTTCCGCGGCCCGGCCGGAAGAAGGCGGCCTCGCGTCGGGGATCGTGAACACCGGCTACCAGGTGGGGTCGGCGCTGGGGCTGGCCGTGATGACCGCACTGGCGGCTGCGTCTGGCGCGGGCGCGCTCGGCGACCCGGCGGCGTTGACGAACGGCTACTCGGTCGCGTTCGTCGGTTCAGCGGTGATCGCCCTGGTTGGCGCCATCCTCGCGGCTCTCACTTTCCGCCGCCAGTAAGTACGTGAGGGGAACCCTCAGGGACTCTGATTCCCTGAGGGTTCCCCTCACGTCACGCCTTCGACTCGGCGGGCTTCCAGATCCGGCCGTGGAGACCGACGAACAACAGGACGAACGCGATCGTCAGCAGAATGTGCCCCAGCCCGGCGATCCCGGCGATCGCCGCGCCGGATTCCTTGCCCAGCACGGTGAGCGTGCCGTGCACGACCATTCCGCCGACCGTGACGAGCATCCCGGCGTGGTAAATCCAGAAGAACGGCGCGAACGACCTCGTCGCCGAGAGCGTGAACACCTTGTCCAGCACCAGGACGATCAGGAACACGAGCGTCCCGAGCGCGAGCAGGTGAGTGTGCACAATGGACAGCTGGGTGTCGCCGGTGAAGTGCTCCGCCTTGGTCAGCTCGCGGTAGTACAGCCCGCCGAGCAGGCCGAGGATCGTGTAGATCGCGGCGGCCCAGTAGATTTTCTTCGTCATCGGTTCTCCTCGGCTCCGGCCCGGGCCGGCTGGTGGATCCGTCCGTCGACGACCTCGTGCACCGAGTCGACCCCTTCGAGGTGGGAGCGGTCGTGGGTGACCAGCACGGTTGCCGTCGCCTGTTGATGCGTGATCGTAGTGAGCAGATCGATCACCGCCGCGCCGCGGTCCTGGTCCAGCGCGCTCGTCGGTTCGTCGACCAGCAGCACGGCGGGCTCGTTCATCAAGGCGCGCGCGATGTTGACCCGTTGCTGCTGTCCGCCGGAAAGACGGCCGGGCCGGTGCGTCGCGCGATCGGCCAGCCCGACGGCGTCGAGCAACTCCGCGGCCCGTTTCGCCGCCTCGCGGCGCGGCGTTCCGCTCAGGTGCGCCATCACTTCCAGCTGTTCCGCCGCGGTGAGCGACGCGAGCAGATTCGGTTGCTGGAACACGATCCCGATCTTGGTGCGCCGCAGTTCCGCCAGCGCGGCGCGGTCCAGCTCAGTGGTGTCGACGCCGCCGACGACCACGCGACCGCGATCAGGCCGGATGAGCGTCGCGGCGACGGCCAGCAGGCTCGATTTGCCGGACCCGGACGGTCCGACCACCGCGGCGACGCTCCCGGCGGGCACGTGGAGGTCGACCTGGTCGAGGGCGGTGAGGCGGGAATCGCCGTCGGGGTAGGTGAGGGTGATGCCGGACAGGTGCAGGCTCATCAGTGCGCTCCGGAGGTGAGGGCGGTCAGCGGGTCGACGGACGTGATGCGGCGGACCGCGAGCGCGGCGCCGAGCACCCCGAGGGCCACCAGCACTGCCGCCGGGCCGAGCAAGGTGCCCGCGCTGAGCACGAACGGCACCGTCCCGGACGCGACCGCTCCGAGCGCGGCGGCGAGCCCGGTCCCGAGCGCGGTCCCGCCGACCAGCAGCACGACAACCTGGCCGAGCGCGTCCCGCAGCAGGTACTTCGTGGTCGCGCCGAGCGCTTTCAGCACCGCGATGTCGCGGCTGCGCTGGATCGTCCACACGGTGAAGAACGCGCCGATCACCAGCGCGGAGATCACGAACAGGAAGCCGCGCATGAGCTGGAGCGAGCCGTTTTCCGCCGAATACGAACCGATCGCGGACAACGCGTCGTCCTTCGTGACTGTCCGGGTGCCGAGGCGTGCGTCCGCGGTGGCGAGATCGGCGGACGGTCCGGTGGTCAGCGCGAGCACTGTCGCGTTTGGACCGGCGAGGTGCGTCCACACCACTGGGAGATGGCTGTAGGACGCGTCCCCGGAGATGGCGGACACGGTGACCTTCTGGCCTTGCAAGGTGAGCTGGTCGCCTGCGCGGGCCTTCAACGCGTCAGCCGCATCGGTGGACAGCACCGCGGTGCCCGGGCTCTGGGTTTGGACTCCGAACGCCGCCAAGGTCGCGGTGCGCTCGCCGACCGCCGCGCTGGCCGTGCTGATCGTGATCGGCTCCGCGTTGGTCACCCCCGGGACCCGGGCGTACTGCTCGGCTTGCGCACGGGTCACTGTGGACTGTCCAAACGAGAGCGATCCGCTGCCGGGCTCGGCGAAGACCAGGTGGTCGGCCTTCAACCCGGTGATCGCGGACGTGCTCTGCGCGGCCAGCCCCGCGGTCAGCCCGGACAACAACCCGACCAGCAACGTCATCAGCACGACGACGGTCCCCATCAACGCGAACCGCCCCTTGGCGAAGCGCAGATCCCGCCACGCGACGAACATGTGCGTCCCTTCCTTCTCGGTGTGCTTCCCAGCGTCGTCCGGCCGGGGCGCGGGGACATCGCGCCGCGGACGGTCCCCCGGGAATCGATGGGTGCACTCGCCGCTCAACCTTTCGATTGATGCGGATTCCGGCCGGGACCCGGACAATCGGCGGGGGAGGTAGCCGCTTTCGTGAACCCGCACACCCTCGACCGGCCGTTGCGCGTGCTGCGCGTCTGCCTGCACCTCCTGCTCGCCGGGCTGCTGGTGCTCGCCGTCGCGCGGGCTTTCGCCGACGGGGTGCCGCACGCGCCCGCGGTGCTGGCGGGCGCGTTGGTGATGGGCGGCGTCTACACCGCGGGCCCGCTGCTGCCTCGCGTCGGCCGGTTGCCGGGCGCGACGGCGGGGTGGCTGGCCGTATTGGGCGTCGCGTGGCTCGTGCTGCTGTGGCTCACGCCCGACGGGGTGTGGCTGGCTTTCCCGCTGTACTTCCTGCAAATGCACCTGCTGCCGACGCGCTGGGGCCCGGCCGTCGTCGCGCTGACCACGGTGCTGGCGATCGCCGGTTTCACGCGCCACCAAGGCGGATTCAGCGTCGGCGTGATCATCGGCCCGGCGCTCGGGGCGGCGGTCGCGATCGCCACCGTGCTCGGCTACCAGGCGCTCTACCGCGAGAGCGAGCAACGGCGGCAGCTCATCGAGGAGCTCCGCGAGACCCGCAACGACCTCGCCGCGATGGAACACTCCGCGGGCGTGCTAGCCGAACGGGAACGCCTCGCGCGGGAAATCCACGACACCCTCGCGCAGGGCCTTTCGAGCATCCACCTGCTGCTCCGCGCCGCCGAACGCGCGTTGCCGGACCGTCCCGACGCCGCGGTTCCGCACGTCACGCAAGCCCGGCAAGCCGCCCAGGACAACCTCACCGAAGCCCGCCGCCTCGTCTACGCGCTGGCCCCGGTGGAACTGGAAGGCGCGTCCTTGCCCGCGGCTTTGGAACGCCTGTGCGTGACCACACAACAGCGTTCCGGCCTGACTGTCCACTTTCACCTCAGCGGCACCCCGTTCGACGTGCCGACCGCGTACGAGGTCGCCTTGCTGCGGATCGCCCAGTCGGCGCTGGCCAACACCGTCCGGCACGCCGCGGCCGGTCGCGCCGAGCTGACCTTGAGTTACATGGACACGAGCATCACCCTGGACGCCGTGGACGACGGCATCGGCTTCGACCCGCAGGAAGTGCGCGGCGGCAGCGGCTTCGGCCTGCCCGCGATGCGCGCCCGCGCCCGCTCCCTCGGCGGCTCGTGGACGGTGGAATCGTCGCCCGGCAACGGCACCGCGCTGGCCGTGAGCTTCCCCGTGGACCCGCGATGATCCGCCTCCTGCTGGCCGACGACCACCCCGTCGTCCGCGCCGGATTGCGCGCCGTCCTGGAAACCGAACCGGACCTGGAAGTCGTCGCCGAAGCGTCCTCCGCCGAAGAGGCCGTGCGGCTGGCGGCAGGCGTGGACGTCGTGCTGATGGACCTCCAATTCGGCTCCGGAATGCACGGCTCCGAAGCAACCGCGGCGATCACTGCGGCGGCCAACGCGCCGAAAGTGCTGGTCCTGACGACGTACGACACCGACGGCGACATCCTGGCCGCGATCGAAGCAGGCGCGACCGGATACCTGCTGAAGGACGCCCCGCCGGAAGACCTCGCCGCCGCGGTGCGCAATGCCGCCACCGGACAGACCGTGTTGGCCCCCGCGGTCGCGCACCGGCTGATGAACCGCATGCGCACCCCGGCGGCCGCGTTGTCGCCGCGGGAAATCGAAGTGCTGGGTCTGGTCGCCGACGGATTGTCGAACCTGGAGATCAGCAAACGGCTGTTTTTGAGCCAGGCGACGGTGAAATCGCATCTGGTGCACATTTACACGAAGCTCGGGGTGGATTCCCGGACGGCTGCGGTGGCGGCGGGGAAGGCGCAGGGGCTGATCCGCCGCTGACGCGTACCGCTTCGGACCTGGCCCGCCCGCCCGCGACCGGACGACAATGGTTCCCGTCGAATCGAGGGAGGCGTCGTGAAGGAACACTGGAAAGACGAACCGGACGAGCACGATTATCCGGCGGCATTCGACTATCTCACCCTGGTCGCGCCCGAGGACATCGCGACTCGTCTGGTCGATCAGCTGAAAGACGCGAAGCTGACGCGCCGCAAAGCGAAGGACATCCTCCGGGCCAGCAAGCTGAAGCTTCTCCCGGAGGACAACGCGCACGTCGCGAAGGACCTCGAGAAGGTCAAGGACGGCAAAGCGCTGTCGCCGGTCCTGCTCGTCCGCGGGCACGGCCATCCCGGGTTCGAGACGGCCGACGACCTGGTGATCGCGGACGGTTACCACCGCGTGTGCGCTTCGTATCATCTCGACGAGAATGCCGACATTCCGTGCAAATTGATTTAACCCCGCTTGGATTCCGAAATGATTGCGAAGCCCGGCCGCTCGTAACGCCTGCTCGCGGTTGTCGATCTTTCGATGCGAGATCGACGAGACAGGCGGGGGCACGTGGACGAGCACGACATCGAGAGCCATCCGGACCTGATGGACCCGGATTGGCAGCGGCACGCCGAGAAGGAAGCCTGGACCGGCCTGCGCCGCGGCCGCCGCCGGGCGCGTCGGCGCAGGCTGGCCGCCATCTGGGGCGCGGTGGTGATCGTCGTGGCGGCGGCGGGGTTCTACCTGTGGAAGCAGGGGACGCGCGCGGAGGAAGTCGCCGGGAGCACTCCCGCCACACCCGCTCTGACCACCACCACCGCGCCCGCGCCGACCGATCTCCCGGACTCCGGGCACGTCGACCTGACCCGGCCGTTCCTCGACACCCCGGCGCAGAACTGGCCCGAGGGCATCGCCGGACTGAAGATCCCGGCCCCGGCGAAGGTCGGCTCGTTCTCCGCGAAGCAGGTGGGCGAGGCGCAGGAACAGGTCAAGCACGCGGTCGAGATCGCGCAGTTCGACCCGGACACCCAGGTCGGGCGGCATCCGTCCGGGTCCGTCGGTCTCTTCGCCCCGGACGCGCGCTAGGACCTGGAAGCCCACGTCCAGGGCTACGTGACCTACTTCGCCGAGGGCTACGACCTGCTTCCCGTGCCGCCGCGGATGACGGGGAGGATGACCGTCCGCCCCGGCGCATCCGGCGAGCTGGCGGTGCACGTCTCCTACGTGGTGGCCTACGCCTTCGACCCGGGCAGCCGCGTCGTCTACGGCCCCGCCGATCTGGAACCGTTCGTCCGGGTCGACCGCGACTACATCCTGCGCAGCGGCCCGCGGTGGGCGCCGGGCAGCCGCGGGCTGTGGACCGGCGACGGCGGCGGGTTCTACACCAGCATCGCGTGCCGCACGGGCAACCCCGAGGACCTCGCGCCCGCGTTCGGCGACCCGGACTACGGCGGTCCCTCGATGAGCCGGGCGCCGGGCCAGTTCGACCCGGACAAACCGTTGCCCACCAAGGGAAACTGCGGCGAGTAACCAGGCCGGGAACCGAACGGGGGATTCTCTGGAACCCGCCAGGACGCGGCCCGGTACCATCACTCCCGATGATCACGAATGCGTCTCGGCGGCCCGGGTCCGGCGCCGTCGCCCCGTGGCGGGTCGACGAGGTCGGACGGAAGGTGCGGCTGCGCGAGGTCCGCCCCGGCGACCAGCGCACCCTCGCCGGATTCGACCGGGACTCGGTCCGGGCGCGCGATCCGCAGGTCGGCGGCTACCGGCACTGGGCGACGCACCGCGGCCACTCCTCCCCGGACGGCTTCCACTTCGCGATCGAGACCCTGCACAACCGGACGCTGGTCGGCTCCGTGTGGGTCGAAACGGACCCGTTCTCCGGCCGGTTCAGCTACGGCGTCGGCATCGGCCCGCAGCACCGCCGCTGCGGTTACGCCGCCGACGCGGTCGCGCTGCTGCTGGCGTTCATGTTCGAACGGTGCCGGTACCGGGCGTGCGAGGTGAGCGTCAACGGCAGCAACTTCGCCTCGCTGGCGCTGCACGGCGAGCTGGGCTTCCGGGAAGAGGGCCGGCTCCGCGACGCCGAGTTGCTGCGCGGGGAGGTCAAGTACCCCGTTCTGATGAGCATCACCGCCGAACAGTTCGCGGAGCGTCACGTCGCGCTGGAAGCTCGCGACTCCGGCCGGTCCTCGTCGCGCGGACGGCACTGGCGAGTCCAACGCCCCGGACGGCACCGCCGCATCGCCTACTCCGCCGGCAGCTAGCTCCCCTTTCTCCAAGACCCCGGCCCGGCGGATCTGCGACGCTCACCGGGTGATCAAACGCATCATCGCCTACTCCGAAGGCATCGACGACGCCGCGACCCGCGACTTCTACGTCCACGTCCTCGGACTCGACGTCGCCATGGACCGTCCCGCGCTCGGCCTCCGCAGCAGCGACAACCCGGCCGCGCAGGTGCTCGTCCTCCCGCCCGGAAGCACCGACCCCGTCCCTCGCTGGGGCATCGATCTCGGCACCCCCGAGGCAGTCGACGCAGCCCACGCCGAGTCGGTCCGGCGCGGGCTGCGGGTGGTTTATCCGTTGACCGACGAATCATGGGGCGTGCGACGGTTTTTCGTCGAGGATCCGGGCGGCAATGTGGTCAACGTGCTCGCCCACGTGACGGGCAGTTCGCGCACCGAGTAGAAGATCGCGTTCTCCTTGAACTCCAAGCGATCCAGCGGCACCGCTAGCGCCAGCGTCGGCACCCGCCGCCGCAACGTCGAGTACGCGACCTGCAACTCCACCCGCGCCAGCGGCGCACCCAGGCAGAGGTGCCGCCCGTAACCGAACGCGACGTGATGCCGGGCGGACCGGTGGAGGTCGAAGCGATCGGGATCCGGAAAGGCCAGCGGATCCCGGTTTGCCGTGCTCTTCACCGCGATGATGCCCTCGCCCGCGCGGATCACCTGCCCGCCGATTTCAAGATCCGCCAAGGCGACGCGACGCGCCTCGGTATGCGTGATCGACAAGTAGCGCAACAATTCCTCCACCGGATCCGCCGAATCGTGGAACTGCTCCGGATGCGCCAACAACACGGCTGTGCCTAACGCGATCATGGCCGCGGTGGTGTCGTGGCCCGCCACCAACAGAAGCTGCCCCAGCACCGCGATCTCGCGCGGAGCCATCGCGGGAGCCAGCTTGCCGAGCAAGCCCGGCCCGGCGGATTTCGTGCCAACGAGGTCTTCCAGATACGCATTCAGCTCTTCGCTGGCAGCCACGGCACGCGCCGGGTCCGGGTCGTCCATGACGAGCGTGTGAGCCACTCCCTGAAAGAAGTCGCGATCCGCGTAAGGGACGCCGAGCAGTTCGCAGATCACCAGCGAAGGCAGCGGCACCGCGAACGCCTCGACCAAATCGGCCGGATTCGGGCCCGCGAGCATTCCGTCAAGAAGGTCGTCCACCAACTCTTGAATACGCGGCCGCAACGCCGCCATTTTCCGGACGGTGAATTCCGAGGCGAGCATCCGCCGCTGAACGGTGTGCTCCGGCGGATCCATCTGCATCAACGTTTTCATCCGCGCGTCCCGGGCCTTGCTGACCGCGTTGGTGTGCGGAAAACCAGGCTGCGCGACATCGACGCTGACGCGCGGATCCGCAAGCACCGCACGGACATCGGCATACCGGGTGATCAGCCAGGGCTCGCTGCCGTCCCACAGCCGCACCCGCGACACCGGCGCCCGCGCCGTCAATCCGGGCGCGGGGGCGAAGGGGCATCCAGCCGCCCGCGCCATCGGGAAGGTTTCGCTGCCGGTCATGCCAGCTCCTCACGGTCGAGTGCGTTTCGGAGCTGAAGCATGGCTGCGCGAGGGAGCCCGGTAATCTGACAAAACGGACATGACCTGCGTCACAATACAGTGCTGGCGAGCGGGTGCGCTGGGGCTGGGCGAGCCACTAGGGCGAAAACGGGTCATCGAGTGCTTCTGAGATAACCGGATCCGCCACTTTGGGCGGTCACGTGGAATTCTCCGCCGATCTGCCTTTCAGAGGTGGAGGAACCACGTGGCGGCGGGGCATCCTGCTCGCCGTGAGATCCGATATCTCACCCTTTTGGCTGGTCAGGGGGAATCAATGCGCAAGTGGTGGCCGTTGGTGGGCGTGTGCCTCGGCACCTTCATGTTGTTGCTGGATCTGACGATCCTGTCCGTGGCGTTGCCCAGCGTCGCGGTGGGCCTGCACACCACGCTGGCCGGGTTGCAGTGGGTGCTGGACATCTACGCGCTCGCCTTGGCGGCTTTGGTGCTGGTGGGCGGGTCGGTGGCGGACATCGTGGGCCGGCGTCGGGTTTACCTGTACGGTCTCGGCGTTTTCGCGGTGGCCTCGCTGGCCTGCGGGTTGTCGACGTCAGTGGCTTTCCTGGTCACCGCTCGGGCGGTGCAGGGCATCGGTGCGGCAGCGATGTATGCCACGACGATCGCCTTGCTGGCAGAGCATTACACCGGCCGGGACCGCGGGACCGCCTTCGGCGTGTGGGGCGCGGTCAACGGCGTGGCCGGTGCCGCCGGTCCGCTGGTGGGCGGTCTGATCACCGAATACCTGAACTGGCGGTGGATCTTCGGAGTCAACATTCCGATCTGCCTCGTCGCCGTGCTGATCACCTTGCGCTGTCTGCACGAGACGGAAAAGCGGGCGCAGCGGAAGTTCGACATCCCTGGAATGGTTTCGTTCGCGGTGGCGGCCACCGCGATCGTCTACGGGTTGATCCTGGTCAACGGAACCGGCTGGACGGCGCCGAGCACGCTGCTGGTTTTCGCGGCGGCGGTGGTGGCCCTCGTCGTCTTCGTCGTCGTCGAACTGCGTTCGGAGGCGCCGTTCATCGATCTTCGCCTGCTCCGCAGCAAGGCGTTCAACATGATCATGGTGGCGACGTTGGTGCTGCAGGTCGCGGCATTCACCTACATGCCATTCACGTCGCTGTGGATCCAGTCGGTACTCGGCGCGGGTCCGATGCGGGGCGGGCTGGTCTTCGCGGCGCAGGGCGGCGGCGCGCTGGTGGCCTCTTTGCTGGCAGGCCGGTTCCTGCACGGGGTGGCACCGCGCTGGTCGGTCGGGTTCGGCGTGCTGATCGTCGGCTGTGGCGCGCTGCTGCAGGCAAGCATCGGCGCGGACGCCGATTCCTCGGCGGTGATCCTCGGGCTGGCAGTGTCCGGCATCGGGATCGGCCTCGGCACCCCGACCCTGGTCTCGGCCGCGGTGGCCGCGGTTCCGCCGAAGGACGCGGGAATGGCGGGCGGCGCGGTGAATACCCTCCGCCAGTTCGGTTATGCCCTCGGCGTCGCGGTACTGGGGCTCATTTTCGCCTCCGCGGTCCAGTCCTCGTTCGAGTCCTCGGGCTCGGTCGCCGACCCGCACGCCGCCGCGGAGAAACTCGCCAGCGGCGGGGCCGGCGAACTGCTGGCAGCCAACCGGGGCCTGACCGGGGCGGTCCAGCACGCGTTCGTCTCCGGCCTGAACACCATCTGCCTGGTCGCCGGGCTGCTCGGCGTGGTCGGCGGACTGCTGGTCCTCGTGTTCGGCGCGGTGCGCGCGAAGGACGACAAGGCCGCGCCGGAACCGGTGAAGACCACCTGACCGGAAGCCAGGGCCTCCCGCGCCGCTCTATCGGTGCCGGGAGGCCTTGGCGGTCCGGCCCAGGTCGCGGGCCGCTCCCGCGCTCTTGAGCGTCTGGAGCACGGGAGCGGTCTCCATGAGGTGGATCGCGTCGAGGGAACACACGCGTTCGGTGAGGTATTCGTGCAGGGCGTCGAGATCGCGGCACAGCGCGTGCACCACCAGATTGGTCGGCCCGGTAGTGGCGGCCACCACGGCTACCTCCGCGTGGCTCGCCAGCGTGTTCGCGACCTCGACCAGGTGCGAGGGCTTCACCGACAGCCAGAGCCAGGTTTCCGCGCTGTAGCCCATGGCGAATTCGTCGATCTCGATGTCGAAGAACACCACGCCGTGCCGGCGCAGGGCCTGCAGCCTGCGTTTGACGGTGGTCTCGGACCAACCGGTGGCCGCGGCCAGTTCGCTGTAGCCCATCCGGCCGTCCCGAGCCAGCTCGGCCAGCAACGGCGCGTCGGAGTCGGTCAGCTCGACATCGCCGCCCGTCTCCGCGTGGGCCGGGCGGATCTGCTCCTCCTGCGCCGGGGTGAGCGCAGTGGTGAGCGCGCGCCAGCCGGACGGTCCGCCGAAGTACATGTGCAGCAGGCAATGCGCCGAAACCGAAATGACTCGAGGAGTGCGCGGCAGTTCGCGCAGAAGCAGCGAGCCCTGCGCATTGCCCGGAACAGTGCGCACGGTGCACATGATCTCGGTGCCGCCGGAAATGAGCTGCACCCATGAAGTGTCGGACCGCCGCGCCAGCGCCTCGGCAACGGTTTTGGCGGCGTCCGGGGCCACCGACAGCCGCACCATCCATTCGATCTCCCCGGAACGGCGCGGCGCGGGAAGCCCGACGACCCGGAGAATCCCGGCCTCGCGCAGCTTCCGGTACCGCCGCGCGACAGTTTGCTGGGACACCTCGAGCATCGCCGCGACGCGGTTGAACGAGACCCGGCCGTCAAGATGCAGGGCATGGATCAGACCGCGATCCACCTCGTCCAGGATGACTTTCTCCATGGGACGATCTTAGTCCGGCGGTCGAAGCTGTTTTCGAAGCTTCCGAGTGAAGCCGCCAAAGTTTCCGGAAGGGCCCGACTGTATCGGAAAGGTTCTCCCGCCCAGCTGCGAAGGACGACATCCATGCCGATCTCGCGCCAGAAGGAGAGCCGGCGGAGCGTCTGCGGTGACAAACGCGCCGCCGGCTACAGTGCGAAAATTGGTAGTCGCGGCGACTATGAAACGAGCGGACGGACTTCCTCGGCGAGGAAGCGGAAAAAGCCGACCGGGTCAGGCTCATCGGGAGTGGGCTCGAGGATTACGGTATCGGCACCGGCCTCCGACCATTCCACGATGGTATCGGCGATGGCCCGCGCATCCCCGACAGCACTGAGACTGTCGCCGACGTCATGGCCCAGCCTTTTCGTTTCCGCCCCGGCTCGGTCAGCCGCGTCCGGTCCGGTCGCGGCGACCAGTTGGACCATGAACGAAAACTTTTCGCCGCTCCGCTCGCGCGCGGCCCGGCCTTCCTGAGTCAGCTCGATCGCTTGGGGCATTCCCTCCAAGGTCGTCCCGGTGACGACGCCGTCGGCGATTTCGCCGATCAGTCGCAGGCTGCGCGGCCCGAACGCGCCGGCCACCACTGCCGGCGTGGTCTCCGGCGACCAGTCGAGAGCGACGTTGTCCAGTTGGACATAACGGCCCTGCGTGGTGATGCGTTTCCCTGCGAGCAAATCCCGCAGAGCATCGAGGTATTCGCGCAGCAGGGTGAGCGGCGAACTGACTCGGGCTCCGACCTGGCCCATCCATTCCTGGTTGCCGTGGCCCACTCCCCAGATCGCACGCCCGGGGAATATTCTCTCCAGGGTCGCGATTTCCATTGCGGTAAGGGCCACATTGCGCAGCGGCACTGGGAGAACGCCGACGCCGATGCGAACGTGCTCGGACCAGGCGAGCGCCGCCGCGGCGGTCGATATACCGCCTTCGGCGAAGCAGTCTTCCGAAAGCCAGAGCTCCTCGAGGCCTGCCGCGTCTGCTACCTTCACCACCTCCCGAAGCAGTTCTGGGGGATTTTGCGGACGGAATACGACACCCATAGTTGTCATACCCTTATTGTTACCTTTCGGCATCGCTTCGGGCCAGCGAATATCGCCGTGATCGAGTACTGCGAATCGGTGAACATCCGAGGGATTTTTCTGCGGATCCGAACTTGCTCGCAGTTCAGTCTGGTCGCTCGCTCGCGGGGAAGCCGACTGCCTTGCCTCGACCGCATCGCGACCTCGCGCGGTGCGCGAAAGCATGGTCGCAGCGGCGGTCCTGCGGACCGACGAATCCAGCATCGCTGGTTCCCGGTCCTCGGCCCGGCGACCCAGGCGGGGTGCTGCCCGGGCCCGCCGCGCCGCTCTGCCGTGCGGCAGGCCGTTCCGAGTCGGGAGTTTTCAGGCTACTGCGGTCAATATGTCGACAACCTGACGAATGTGGTCTTTTGTCACATAAAGCGGCGCGAAGGCGAAGCGAATCAGGTCCGGCGGCCGGGAATCGACGTGCACTCCACGTTCGGCGAGTTCGTGTTCGACCCTCTCGGCATCCGGGACGCGTACTGCGAGATGCCCACCGCGGCGACGGGCATCTCGCGGCGAGACAAGCTGCCTCGCCAGATCCGGCCGACTTTCCTCGAGGCAAGCGAGGAAATAGTCGCTGAGTTCGCGACTTCGCCGGTAGAGCGCTTCGATGCCCGCCTCGAGCAGCGGATCGAGCGCGTGGTCCAACCCGGCGAGGCTGAGCACCGGCGGCGTTCCTGTGCGGGCTCGGTCTATCCCGTCGGCGGGCTCGAAGCCGGGGACCATCGTGAACGGCCTGGCATGGCCATGCCATCCAGCGAGCGGGAAGTCCACATCCGGCTGATGCCGGGCTGGCACGTAGGTGAAAGCGGGAGCTCCCGGTCCGCCGCCGAGATACTTGTAGCCGCAGCCGACGGCGAGGTCGACGTCATTGGCGTCGAGGTCGACCGGAAGCACGCCGGCGGCGTGGCTGAGATCCCACACCGAAATCGCCCCGGCGTGGTGGCACAGCGCGGTGGTCGCCCCGATGTCGCGACGTTCGCCGGTGCGGAAGTCCACGGGCGAGGTGAGCGCGGCTGCTACCTGATCGCCGTGGTCGCGCAAACGGATGTCCAGGTCCGCGCGGGGGACGGCGACCAAGTCTCGGTCAAGCAGTCGCGCCACGGACGCCGCGATGTACAGGTCGGTGGGAAACGACTCTTGTTCGGCAAGCAGCACTGGCCGGTCCGAGCGCAAGCGGCACGCCGCCACGAGGACGTTGAACAATGTCGTCGACGTTGTTTCCCCCGCGACAACGACTTGTCCTGGTGCGGCGCCCAGCAGCGCGCCCAGCTTGTCGCCGATCGTGCGCGGAAGCTCCAGCCAGCCCTCGTGGAACCAGCCCCGCACCTGAAGGGGCGCCCACTGCCCGGAAACCAGGCGTTCCAGCGCGGGAACCAAGTTGTGCCGCGGCGCGCCGAGCGAATTGCCGTTCAGGTGAATCCGGCCGTCCAAGGCGTACTCATCCAGGCAAGAGGACAGCGGGTCGATCTTTTCGCGACGCGAGCCCTCGTCTCCGAGCTTGGGCTGAATCGTCATTCCTGGTTCTCCTTTTCGTTGTTCGCTTGAAAACGTGCCCCCGTACCTGGTTCGATGCGGGGCGGCGTTATGCGGGGGGGGCGAATCTACGAGTGCTCTGCTTCGCCGGAGAATAGTCTTCAGCGGTGTGTTGCGCCACGAGTCCTGAGGCGGAGCTGCTTGCTGATTATTCTCGCGAGGCTTCCTGTTTCGCAGTGGTCGAGCCGATATTTCGATGATCGACTTGAGTGGCCCTTGAGTTGTGCTTGAGCAGGATCCAGTAATTTCGTCGGTCCTATTTTCTCTCCGCGGCCAGGTCTGAGGTGACTGCGGTCGCGGAATAGAGTGGCGAGCATCCACGCCTGAAGCGGACCAAGTCGCTTCCTTCCCGACGCGACGGTCGTCGCCGGGGTGGCCTCCTGGTTGACACGAAGGGTCGCCGGTACTTACTCTCGATCAAGTCCTGCTCCGAATCAGGGCATGCAGTATCGTGATCGTCAGCTCTGGGGTGCCGAGACAAATCGGCGAAAAACATCCATGGTCGTTTCCGGCTGGTTTTCGAGCGGTCGAATTGTGTAAGGAACTGACGATGACGAGTGTTGCGTGTGATCGGCGGCGGATCGTTGGTGCGCGTTCCTGGTTTGACAAGGGTGTATGAGAAAGGGACTCATTGTGCAGCAGAAATCGGTCACCATGGTCGACGGTTACGTGCCGGTCATCGACATCTCGCCCCGCGGCGGCGCGGAGGGCCGCAGCGCTTTGGCGGCCGCGATCGGCAAAGCTTGCGAAACGTCAGGTTTCTTCGTCATCGTGAACCACGGCGTGCCGCAGGAGCTCATCGACCGGACGTGCGCGGTGACCAACGAGTTCTTCCGGCTGCCGAGCGAGGAAAAGGACCTGATCGCTCATCGGCCCGGCGCGTCCGGCTTCCGCAGGTCCGGCGGCAAGGTGGCGCGAAGCATCGACCAGAAGACCCCGCCTGACCTGTGCGAAACGTTCGCCGCGCATTCCACTGGCGAGCTCAGCGAACAGGAACGCGCGAAGCTGGGCGACTACCGGGCGACCTGGAAGCTGGCCAACATCTGGCCGGAGCGTCCGGCCGGTTTCAAGGATACCTGGCACGAGTACATGGCCGCGCTCGAAGGGTTGTCTTGCGACCTCATGCGCTTGTTCGCCCTCGCGCTCGGCCTGGACGAGAACTTCTACGACGACAAGTTCGATCGCCACGTGTCCGCACTTGTCGCCAACTACTACTACCCGCAGCACGAGAAGCCGCTGCCCGGGCAGCTGCGGAAGGGCGCTCACACCGATTTCGGCAGCCTGACCGTCCTGTACCAGGAGGATAACCTGGGCGGGCTCCAGGTCCTTCAAGGAGAGGACGATTGGCGTGATGTCCGGGCCATCCCGGGCAGCTTCGTGGTGAATGTCGGCGACCTGATCTCCCTGTGGACCGGGGGGCGATGGGTGTCGACCATGCATCGAGTGGTCAATCCAGAGCAAGGAAACACCTCGTCCCGGCTGTCCTTGCCCTTCTTCTATCAGCCTAACCACGATGCCCGCGTAGAGCCGCTGCGTCCGCTCGCGGCGGCGGACGACGACAGCCGCTTCGACAGTGTGATCGCCGGGGAATGGGTGGCGATGAAGATGAGCAAGCTGTTCGAAACCGCACATTGACTGTTTGGGAGGGCTGATGCGGCCCGCGGCCCGCATCAGCCCTCCCGGCATTCCCGGGTCAACGCCGTGCGGCCCCCGGCTGCACGGCGTTCGCGACTGCATAACTGTCCTCGAGGAAGAGATAGCGGTTGATCCGGCCGCCGACGACGGTGATCCGGACGACGAACTGGCTTTCGATGGGCTTGCCGGTGGCGCGCACGACGGAGCGCAGCCGGCCGGCGATCACAGCCTCCTGGCCGTCGACGAAGACCTGCTCCACTTCGAAGAGTTCCTGAATCACGTACCTGCTCATCGCGCGGAAGAAATCAGCGACCTCGGCCGGTGTACGGCGGTGCCCTAGCCACGGAACGATGTGTGCGGCACCAGGGATCTGCCAGTCCACATCTTCCGCGAACAAGTCGTCGAGCCCGTCGAGATCGGCTTTGGCCAGTCGCGTGAACAGTTCATCGACGACTGCGCGGGTACTCAGGGACAAGGTTTCCTCCGGCTCGGTAGTGGTGGTGGGCAGAGGGTCGGCGCAGCGGAACGCGCGCGGGCACGGCGGGCGGTCCTTGCCGAGGACCGCCCGCACTTGCTGTTACACCAACTGGTCGTAGGACACGTCATAGGCACTGATCCAGTTGTTGAGCCGGATCGGGGTCTCCGCGAGCAGGATTCGCTCGAACATCGAAGCCGGCTGTGTCACCGGCCGGTTCGCTTGCGCCCGGCAGGACTCGACATCGAGCAACGGAAGAGCCGGCGAATCCGGGTCGGTCACGATCTTGCCCAGTTCTTGGTTGATCGCTTCGTCGTACGCCACGTCCTGGGTGGACGGATACGGTGCTTTGCGCCGCCTCCGGATCGACTCGGGAAGCAGGTCTTGTGCCGCCGCTCGCAGGAGGCTCTTCTCACGGCCGTCGAATGTCTTCATCGCCCACGGCGTGCCGAACACGTATTCCACGAGCCGGTGATCGCAGAAGGGCACGCGAACCTCCAGGCCGTTCGCCATGCTCATCCGGTCTTTGCGGTCCAACAGCTGGGGCATCCAGCGGGTGATGTTGAGGTAGTTGTCGTTCCGCATGCGGCGTTCGAATTCGGACTGTTCCGGCGGATGGGGCACCTCGGCCAATGCGGTGTGGTACTGGTCGGCGACGTATTCGGGCAGGTCCAGCTCTTTGACGAGCTCAGGGTGGAAGAACCGGGTGGACAGGTCCGCGGGGGAGTCGCTGGCGAGAGCGTGCCACGAGAAAGTGTCCGCTTGCACCGCGTGCGGCTGATGACTCCACAAGTACCCGCCGAAGACCTCATCGGCTGATTCGCCGGACAGCGCGACCGTGGAATGTTCGCGGATAGCCTTGAAGAGGAGATACAATGAAGGGTCGTGGTCGCCGAGCCCGTACGGCAGGTCCCAAGCACGAAGAACTTCCTCTCGGACCGAGGGACGCACCAGATCAGCATTGTTGAGCAGAATGGTGGTGTGCTCGGTCCCGGCGTGTGAGGCCAGTTCGGCGGCGTAGGGGCTGTCGGGAGCTTCGCGCAGCAGCTCGGGTTCGAAATTGCTGGTGTATCCGACGAAGTCGACCGAAAACGCGCGGACCTTGCCCTCGCCGCGCGTATTCGCGGTGCGTTGCGCCAACGCGGTGATGATGCTCGAGTCCAGTCCTCCGGACAACAGCGTGCACAGCGGCACGTCGGAGATCATCTGCCTGGTCATAATGTCGTCGAGAAGCTCGCGGACAGTGGCGATCGTCGTGGGCAGATCGTCCGTGTGCGGCTTGCCGGTCAGCGACCAGTAACGCTGCTCGACCAGAGTGTTCTTGCGCACGCGCACGAGATGCCCAGGCTTGACTTCATGCATGCCGCGCAGCGGTGTCTGGCCCGGCACGCGCAGAAAGGAGATCGCGTCGCGCAGGCCGTCCAACGTGATTTCCGCCGAGCTCAGAGGATTCGCGAGAACGGCCTTGGGCTCCGAACCGAACAGGACTCCGTCGGGCGTCGGGTAGTAGAACAAGGGTTTCACGCCGAGCCGGTCGCGCACCAGCAGCAGTTCCTGGGCACGGTTGTCCCAGAGCGCGAATGCGAACATGCCGTTGAGGCGTTCCACGAACCCGTGCCCCCACTGCAGGTAGGCGCGCAGCACTACCTCGGTGTCGCTGCGCGTGTGGAACCGATGTCCGTGCCCGGCGAGTTCGTCGCGGAGTTCGGCGAAGTTGTACACCTCGCCGCTGTAGCTCAGCACCGCCAGCGGGTCGCCGTCGCTTGTCGTTTCCGCACTGGACATAGGCTGCCGCCCGCCGGGGAGGTCGATGACGGCAAGCCGGCGATGGCCCAGCGCCACCCGCGGACGGATCCACACCCCCGCCGCGTCCGGGCCGCGGCATGCCATCGTGGCGACCATGCTCTCGACGGTTTCCTCACGTTGCGTGAGGTCGCGCTGAAAATCCACCCACCCAGTGATTCCGCACATGAAATACCTTCCAAGATAATAAAACGGATTTCTGTTGCCCGGCCTGCTGGCGATAGCCGGAAGCGGCAGGCACGCTCGATTGACCTTGTTAGCACAAGTGTCGTCAGGGCGGAACAGCGGACTGCGACGCAAGGTCGGTTTCCCGGCCGGTGTACACGCAGGCGATGCGCTGTCGGGCGCTCGCCGATCGCTGGAGCAGGAACCTGTCTTGCGGTTCGACGATCTGGCTGTTGACGCGGCTGGGGCGCCTCGTCTAGTGGAATGGTCGGTGTGACGCAACAGTCGCAGGATCACACAATCGGAGCATTCGTGGTCAGTTTCGGGTGGATCGTCGATCGCTTGTCCGCGCGCAATTTTGCGCGAGGTCGCACTTTCTCGGCCGCGAGTTGCGTCGATCAGCTTCCTGCCGTTGCGATTCTACGAAATCCGTAGCGCATGTCCCGTTGTGCTGGTGAGGTATCCGGACTGCGAGAGGCTATCGCGACGAATGGGACCTGCGATCATCGAGCTGGTAGACTCGTGATCGACACGATGCGGCACCGCTCGACGGGGGTTGTATGTGCCAACCTGGGGGCAAGTCGCTGCTGAACACGATTAGACCGAGTTCGATCGTTACTGCGTGCGTGGGGGAACGGTGGGCGACGTTACCAATGTTGAGTCATCTATGGAGGATGTGCGTTTTTCGTCGGCGCAAATTCGTGGTTTTCCTTCCTGTTCCAAGGTAGTGCAATGTGAGATCTCCGACGTGCTGCCCGCGGGTTCTTCGCCGCGCAGTGCTGCGCTAGATGCCGCGCACATGCAAAAACTGTGCGAATCGGAGGCGGCGCTTCCTCCGATTGTAGTGCATCGGGAGACGATGCGGGTTGTCGACGGCTGGCATCGGCTGCACGCTGCCAAGTTGCGCGGGGAAACGACAATCGCGGCGGTGTTCTTCAACGGCACTTTCGAAGAGGCGTTCGTGCTGGCAGTGAAACTGAACTCGGCGCACGGGCTTCCGCTGTCCCTCGCCGACCGGAAGGCGGCCGCGGACCGTATCCTTTCGTGGTATCCGGACTGGTCGGACCGGTCCATCGCCGCCGTTGCCGGGATCTCGCACACCACCGTCGCCGCTATCCGCAGCCGGTCGACTGGCAAATCTGGCCAGTCGACCGGCCGGATAGCGCGCAACGGGGTGGTGTACAGATCCAAGGTGCCGCAGGGGCGCAGGCGTGCTGCCGAGCTGTTCGTCGCCGACCCGGGCGCGTCGGCGCGAAAGGTGGCCCAGGCGGCGGGCATCTCTACGACGACGGCCAAAGACGTGAGAAAAAGGCTGCGGGCGGGGGAGGACCCGGCGGCGTCGCGCGGGGGCGCCGGCGGTGACGCGTCAGCGGGCGAGCATGCCGGGAAGCTGCCGGTGCCTCGCCAACGGACCGTCGGCACCGCCGAGATGCTGGACCGGCTGCGCCGGGACCCTTCGTTGCGCTTCACCGATTTTGGGCGGAAGCTGCTGCACTGGCTGGAGAGTCCGCTCGGCGATCACATCGACTGGGACGCTGTGGTCAGCAGGCTCCCGAGCCACTGCACCAGGAGTATCGCCGAGATCGCCCGGCAGCGTTCGAAGGATTGGCAGCAACTGGCGGAATTGATCGACCGTGACCTCGACGTCACGGGTTGAGGGCGGGTACCCGCAGAGGACCTTGGATGCGTGGGTGACCAGGCGGAGTGGTCGATCGTGCGGGGTGGGATATTTTCGCGGGACGCGCCCCGTTCCTGGGAATTGACCGGATGACGTGCGCAAAATGTGTTGGCTTCACCGGATTACTGGCGAACAATTCGCGAAGAAAACGGAAACTGTTCGTGGCTCACTGTTAACCACTGGTGAGGAGAAGAACACTGTGACGACTTTGGCCGAAAGACGGATCGACCGGTACCGGACCCGGGTCGACGGGCCCGCGCCGCTGGTCGGGAGGACCGACCCCGCAGTGTGGGGGAAGACCGACTCTCCCATGCTGAGGCGTTTCGACGCGGACGGCTACACGATTATCGACGAACTGCTGAGCCCTGCCGAAGCGGCGGACCTCGTTTCCGAAATCGAGCGGCTGGAAAGCGATCCCGACCTCCGGTGCGACGAGCGGGTGGTCATCGAGAAGAAATCGGACCGGGTCCGGTCGATCTTCGAGGTCCACCGGATCAGCCCGTCCATCGAAAAGCTGGTGCGCGACGAGCGCGTGGCCGGCCTGGCGCGGCAGGTCCTGGGATCGGAGGTCTACCTCCATCAGAGCCGGGTGAACTACATGCCCGGCTTCGACGGAGCCGGGTTCTACTGGCACTCGGACTTCGAGACCTGGCATGCCGAGGACGGGATGCCGTTGCCGAGGGCGGTGAGCCTTTCGATCGCGTTGACCGAGAACCTCCCGTACAACGGCAGTCTGATGGTGATACCCGGTTCGCATCGCGTCTTCGTGCCGTGCCGGGGGGAGACCCCGGACGAGCACTACCGGGAATCACTGCGGGAACAGCGGATCGGTGTGCCGTCGGAGGAGCACGTCGCTGAATTGGCCAGTGGCCGGGGCATCGCCCAGTTCACCGGTAGGCCAGGGTCGGCGCTGCTGTTCGACTCGAACGTGATGCACGGTTCGGCCAACAACATCACGCCGTTCCGGCGCTCTAACGTCTTCCTGGTGTTCAACAGCGTGGAGAACGTGTTGGGAGCGCCTTACGCGGCCTCCGCTCCGCGCCCGGCGCATATCGCGGCGCGGGACTTCACTCCGGTGCGGTGACGAGGGTGTGCCGGACCGCGGCGAGTTCGGTCAGCCGGGACGATCGGCGGCGAGCGGGATGTCGAGGCGAATACGCGGCCGGTCATTCCGGGCGGGGCGGACCACGTTGACGACGGCATGCGGCGGCACTAACCTCTCCGGAGAACTAGTGCGTACGTGAATTTCTGACTCGCACAATATTGGGGGAACACCGGCCTTCGGTGCGGAAGCGGCTCTGCCCGCCGGCCGACGAACTCAGGTGCTCAGGATCTGCGATTCTGCGTTCCGGCGACTTGTCCTCGTTCAGTCGGGTGCGTAGCCCGTGCTCGGCTCTCATTTCGCATGTGCGGAGAATGCGTCGTTTGTTTCCAGGAACTGTTTTGGCAGTCCTGACAAGGGAGAGAAAACTTCGTGGATACGGAACCATTGCTTAACCTCGTCCTCGGCGACGTGCTGAGCAGGCAGGCCCGCGAATACCGGAACGAGGCGTTTTTGCGGTTTCGCGAGGGAGACCTGACCTACGGCGAGGTCGACGAGATGGTCAACCGGGTGGCTCAGGGGCTGATCTCGGTCGGCATCGGCCCAGGCGATCACGTCGCGGTGATGATCCCCAACCAGCCGGAGATCCTCTACTCGATTTTCGCGCTGGCCAAGCTGGGTGCGCCGTCGGTGCCGGTCAACACCGAGTACCACAGCGAACTGCTGCGGCACGTGCTGCACAGTTCGGACGCTACGACGTTGATTATCGATTCCCGGTACATCGACCGGATACCGCCGTTGGCGGCGCGCTTGCCGCGCCTCGAACGGATCGTCGTCTGCGGCGCGGACGCCACCCAAGCGGCACGCCTGCCGCTGGGGAAACCGGCCATGACCCTGAAAAGTCTGCTGGGGAACGGAAACGCGCGGCCGCTGGTCGAGGTCGGGTTCTCCGACCTGCAGGCGATCCAGTACACCTCCGGGACCACCGGCCCGTCCAAGGGGGTGATGGTGTCGCACGCGCATGCGCTGATGTGTTCTCTGGATTCGCTGAATTACCTGGACCGCTGGGGAAAGACGAGCTACAGCCCGCTGCCGCTGTACCACGGGTCCGCGTTGTGGGACGGGGCGTTTTCCGCACTGCTGTGCGGCGGCTCGGTCGGAATAGTCGAGCGGTTCAGCGCCTCGCGTTTCTGGGACGACGTGCGGTTTTTCAACGCGAAGGTCGCGATGAGCGTGTTCACGATGATTCCGATCATCCTCAACGCACCGCCCAGTCCCCGGGACAAAGATCATCCGCTTGAGATGTTCTACACCGGCAAGTCAGCGCTGGACGACATCATGCAGGACCGGTTCGGCGTGCGATCCGTCGAGACCTACAGCGCCGCCGAGGTCGGCCTGCCGATCGCGAGCCCGTACGGGCAGTGGCGCACCGGCTCGTGCGGCCGGGTGGTGGCGGACAAGTTCGAAGCGGCGGTCGTGGACGAGCACGATTTCGTAGTCGGTCCCGGGGTGGCGGGCGAGCTGGTGATCCGGCCGAAACTGCCGTCGATCGTGACCGGCGGCTATTACGGGGTTCCGGAAGCGACCGCGCGGTGTTTCCGGAACATGTGGCTGCACACCGGCGACCGCGTGTGGCAGGACGCCGACGGCTACTTCTACTTCATCGACCGGATGCGCGACGCGATCCGCCGGCGCGGAGAGAACATCTCGGCGTTCGATCTGGAATGCGAGGTCAACCTGCACCCCGCCGTGCTGGAGACCGCGGCGATCGCGGTCCCGTCCGAATTGGGCGAGGACGACGTGAAACTGGCGGTGGTGCTGAGTCCCGGTTCGACGCTGACTCCGGAGGAGTTGATCGAGTTCTGCACCGAGAAGCTGCCGAGGTTCATGGTCCCGCGTTACGTGGAGTTCGTCGATTCGCTGCCCCGGACGGGGAACGACAAGGTCGCCAAGTATTTGCTGCGAGCGCAAGGCGAGCACGGGCTCACGCCGGGCACCTGGGACCGGGACAAGCCGGCGCAGGCCGAAGCCAGCGCCGGGGAAGGGGCCTGAGGAGTGCACTGGGCCGACAGCGAGCAGGACGCGGCGTTCCGCGCCGAGGTGCGAACCTTCATCGGCAACTCGTTTCCCGTCGGATACGAGCCGGATCTGGCTGGCGAGAACAGCCTGGAGCCGGAGGACGCCCTGGGCTACGAGTGGTCGGCGGACCGGGTCAGTCGTGACCCGGTCCGCCGCAGGCACGCGCGTACCTGGGCGGCGGCGCTTGCCTGCCGCGGCTGGGTGGCGCCCCGGCTGCCGGAGAGATACGGCGGGGCCGGATGCTCGGCGATGCAGGAACTCGTCCTGCAGGAGGAGATGATGCGTGCCGGGGTGCCGACCGTGAACGGCATCGCTGCCTTCCTCTTCGCGCCGACCTTGCTCGCTTGCGGCACCGAGGAGCAATGCGCTGCCCATCTGCCGGGCATCGCGCGAGGCGAGGTGACCTGGGCACAGGGTTTCTCCGAACCGGACGCGGGATCGGACCTCGCGTCCGTGCGGACCAGGGCGGTTCGCCGGGGCAGTGAATATGTCCTCAACGGACAGAAGGTGTGGACCTCGCTGGCGCAGTACGCGGACTGGTTGTTCGTGCTGGCTCGCACCGACCCCGAAGCGCCGAAACACAGCGGGCTCACCATGCTGCTGGTGGACGCCCGATCGCCGGGCGTGGCGATCCGGCCCATCCGGGACATCCGCGGCGCCGAGCCTTTCAACGAAATGTTCTTCACCGATGTTCGGGTGCCCGCGGCGAACCTCGTCGGTGCCGAGAACGAGGGCTGGCGGGTGGCGATGACGGCGCTCGGCTTCGAGCGCGCCGGCATTGGGGCGACGATCAAGTACGAGCGGGTGCTCGCCCAGCTTGCTGAGTACCTCCGGAGCGGGCAGGCGGCGTCGTTCGTCCGGGACGACCTCACGGTGCTCCGTCGCGAGATCGCCAAGCGCTACCTGGAGACTCGCGTATTGCACAACCTGGCGCGCTACACCGTCAGCAAGCAGGAAGCGGGCGAAATACCGGGCTATGAGGCGTCGGCCAGCCTGCTGTTCGGCGCCGAGCTGAACCAGCGCCTGGCGCGTACAGGCACGAGCGTGTTCGGCCCGTTCGCGAACTTGTGGCAGCGGGACGAGGCGCCTTTAAGAGCGATGTTCACCCACCTGCGGTTCGACTCGGTGGCCGCGACCTTCATCGGCGGTGCGGCGGAGATCCAGCGGCAGATCATCGCCTCCCGCGGCCTGGGTTTGCCGCGATGACCGCGCGCGGCTCCGGGCAGGCGACGAAGAAAGGCGAACAATGGATCTGACCCTCACCGCGGACCAGCAGCTGATCCGCGACGCCGCGGCCGAGTTTCTGTCGGCGCGGGCGGCGGAGGCTGGAGCGAGGGCGGTGCGCAGGGAAGCGTCCGGTTACAGCAGGACGTTGTGGAAAGAACTGGTCGACCTCGGTTGGACCGGGCTGCCGTTGCCCACGAGCGACGGGGGCGAGGGTGCCGGATTCTTGACTGCGTGCCTGCTGATCGAGCAGTTGGGCGCACACCAGATTCCCACCCCGTACCTGCCGAGCGTGGTGTGCGCGGCGTTCCCGATCGCGCGGTTCGGCACGCCCGAGCAGCGCGCTGAATTCGTCGGCGGGGTCCTGCGGGGCCGGGTGCTCAGCTACGCTCGCGCGGCGCCGCGCGGGCAATGGGACGCGGAATCTTCGGAGGTGCTTGCCACTCCGGCCCCCGGGGGTTATCGGTTGTCCGGCACCGCGTGGTTCGTGCCCTTCGCCGACGCTGCCGACCAGTTGCTCGTCGTAGCCGAGTTGGGCGGCGAACTGGCAGTTTTCGTCGCGGACAACACGGTCCCCGGCCTGCACAGCGTCGAGCTTGACGTGGTGGGCAACGAACCGCAGTATCGGGTGGAGTTCCGGGATGTCGTCGTGCCGGCGTCTCGGATGATCGACGGCGGGCCTGCCGTGGTGCGGCTGCTCTCCGCACTCGGCGCGGTGGCTGCTTGTGCGGAGATGGTGGGCGGGGCGGGGCGGGTGCTCGACAGCACCGTCCATTACGCCCGAACTCGCGAACAGTTCGGCAGGCCGATCGGCAGTTTCCAAGCGGTGCAACACCATTGCGCGGACATGGCGGTCGACGTGCTCGGTGCGCGACTGACTGCGTACGAGGCTGCGTGGCGGCTGAGCGAAGGGCTGCCCGCCGAGATGGAGGTCGCCGTCGCCAAGGCGTCGGTGAGCGAGGCGTACCGCCGGGTTTGCGCGCTGGGCCATCAGGTGCACGGTGCGATCGGCTTCACCTACGAACACGACCTGCACCTGTATTCGCGCCACCAGTTCGCCTGTTCGCTTTCCTTCGGCGACACCGACGCGCACATCGACTATGTCGCGCGGGCGCTCGGTATCTGATCATCAACGACTGTCCGGGGGACAAAGTGCTGTTAAAACTGGACGAATTGGAAGGCGAGCTGGCCGTTACGTTCGACGAATGGCTTACCGGATACATCGAGAGACCGCATCCGGAGCTGGGTCGGAAGGGTGCGATCTGCCCGTTCGTCCGACCGGCCCGGCTCGCTTCCGGGCTGCGGGCGTACCGGTACCACTGGCTGGCCGGCGGCGACCTCGGGGACATGTTGCAGATCTTCGATACCGCGATGTGCCGGTACCGGCAGGAGGATTTCGGCGACCTGAAGCTGACCTCGCGCACGCTGGTAGTGGTGATTTCGGGCCTGCCTCCCAGGGACTACGAACTCGTCGACCAGGCACACTCCGAACGCAAGGGCGACGCGATCGCACACGGGATGATGCTCGGGCAGTTTCATCCGGAATGCCCCGCTCCCGCCGCCCACAATGAACGCTTCCTGGTCAACCAGGCTCCGTTCGCGGCACTGGCGGTCCGGGACATGGCTTTTCACGACATTTTGTTCCTGAACCACGTCGGAAAATGGTTCCGGGAGTACCGGGACCGGTTTGGCCATTTGTACGGCGACGGCAAGCGGGTCGATCCGCATTTCCGGAAGTTGTTCGAAGCAGCGCAGTCCAGGGAAGAACACAAGATGGAGGTTGGGTAAATGCGAATGGGGGACGTGTACATCGCGGGGATCGGGGTCCACCTGCCGGATCGGTACAGTTCCGAACAGGCCGTGGCCGAAGGGCGCTACGACTCGGAGGTCCGCGAGTCGACGGGGATGCTGTCCGTGTCCGTCGCGGGGGACACGCCGGCCCCGGATCTCGCCGTCGCGGCGGGGCGCGCGGCGCTGCGGATGGCGAACATCCGCGCGGAAGACTTCGCTGTTCTGGTGCACAGCCATGCCCATTTCCAGGGACCTGAGACCTGGTCGGCCCAACATTACATCTTGAACAACACGGTCGGCCTGCCGATCCCGGCGCTCTCCCTGATCCAGGGGTGCAACGCGTCGGTGACCGCGCTGAGCTTCGTGCGCAGCTTCCTGAAGGCGGGCACCCAGAAGACCGCGGCCCTCATCACGGCGGGAGACAACTTCGGCACGCCGGTGATCGATCGCTGGCGGTGCATGAATCTGGCTCCGCTCGGCGACGGAGGCGGTGCGATGGTGCTCTCCACCGAGTCCGGATTCGCCCGGCTGCTGTCCAATGGGGCGCACTCCAAGCCGATGATGGAAGAACTGCACCGAGGCGGCGAGCAGATGTTTCCGCCGCCGATCACCGTCGGCGAGCCAGTGGATCTGGAGCGCCGGTTCGCCTACTGGAATCAGCAGTGGGCGCAGGGGGTGAAACCGCCGACCGGCGACGCGACCGAGAACATCAGGGAGGCGGTCGGACAGGCGCTGGCGGACGCGGAGCTGAAGATGGGCGACATCGCCCGCGTGGTGCAACCGCATTTCGGCAAGCCCGCGATGCGCAACTTCTTCCTCGACCCCATCGATGTGGAACTGGAGCGCGGCACCTACGAATTCGGCAGGCGCATTGGACATGTGGGTCCGGTCGACGTCATCGCCGGGCTCGAGCACCTGTGGCGCACCGGCGAGGTACGGGCGGGGGAGATCGTGCTGCTGCTGTCCGAGACTCCGGGCATGGAGGCGGGAGCCGTGCTGGTCGAGATCACTCGCGACTGGAGTGACCAGTGATGCTTGCCGGATGCACGCCGTGGCCGGAGGAGTTCGTCCGGCGCTATCGGGATGCCGGGCTGTGGCTGGACGTTCCCCTGGGCGAGCTGCCCCGGCAGTGGGCCCGTGAATACGGTACGGCCACGGCCGTCGTCTCCGGGCAGGAGCGGCTGAGCTACGTCGAGCTGGACGCGAGAATCGACCGGATGGCAGGCGGTCTCGCCGGTTACGGTCTCGCCCGCGGGGACCGGGCAGTGGTCCAGATGACCAACGAAAGCGCGTTCCTGATCGTCTGTTTCGCGTTGTTCAGGCTGGGCGTCACTCCGGTGTTCTCGCTGCCCGCGCATCGCGACGTCGAAGTGATTCACCTGATCGAAACCTCCGGCGCGGTTGCTTACGTGATTCCTGACGTACGGCTGGGATACGACTACCGGCTGCTGGCGAGCCGGGTCGCGATTCCTCGGCGGACCGTGCAGACCGTGTTCGTTGCGGGCGATGTGGGGGAGTACGCCGAGTTCGTTTCGCTGTCCACCGTGGGAGAAGAACCTGCTGCGCTGCCGGAGATCGACGCACAAGAGGTGGCGTTCTTCTTGCTTTCCGGCGGAACTACGGGGCTGCCCAAGCTGATCCCGCGCACGCACGCGGACTACTTCTACCAGTTGCGTTCCGCCGCGCGGCTGTGCGAGCTGGACCGGGACACGGTGTACCTCGCGGTGCTTCCGCTGGAGTTCAACTACTGCCTCGGCTGTCCCGGCGTGCTCGGCACCCTGCATCACGGCGGCCGGGTGGTGCTCGCGCTGAGTTCGAGCCCGGATGGCTGCTTCCCGCTGATCGAACGTGAACGCGTGACGATGAGCTCGCTGGTGCCCACGATCGCGCATGCCTGGGTCGAGGCGCGCGAATGGAGCGAAGACGACCTGAGCAGCCTGGAAGTGGTGCAGATCGGGAGCGCGAAGCTGCACGAGAGCCTGGCCCGCAAAATCGCGCCGATGCTGGGGTGCAGGCTGCAGCAGGTGTTCGGCATGTCCGAGGGCCTGATGAGCTACGTGCGCAGGGGAGATCCGGAGTACGCCGTGCTGCACACCCAGGGGCAGCCGCTGAGTGAATTCGACGAGCTGCGCGTCGTCGATCCGGCGACCGGCCAGGACGTGCGGCGGGGCGAATGCGGCGAATTGTGGGCCCGCGGCCCGTACACGATCCGCGGCTACTACAACGCGCCCGAGCAGAACGCGGTCGCTTTCACCGAGGACGGGTTCTACCGATCCGGCGACCTGATCTGGCAGACCGAGCGGGGCGACATGGTGGTAGCGGGCCGGATCAAGGACGTGATCAACCGGGGCGGGAACAAGGTCTCGGCGACCGAAGTCGAGGGCTACCTGCAAGCGGAGGAGGGAATCAGGCAGGCGGCCGTGGTGGCGATGCCCGACGAGGTGCTCGGCGAAAAGACTTGTGCCTTCGTCATCGCCGACGGGAAAGCCCCGACCGGGCTGCAGCTGCGGTCCTCCTGGCGGGCCAAGGGGATCGCGGACTTCAAGATTCCGGACCGGGTGGAGCTCGTCGAGGCGCTCCCGCTCACCGGCCTGGGAAAGCTGGACAAGGCCCGGCTGCGCGCAGAGATCGCGGCGAAACTGCAAGAGGAGGCCGGATGAGCGGGCACGAGGAGCTCAGGGACGAGGTCGCGGGAGTGCTTTCCCTGCGCCCGGAGGAGATCGAGGAGCATCGCAATCTCGCCGATCTGGGCATGACGTCGATGGAGCTGATGGGGTTGATCAACCGCTGGAGGAAGCGGGGGCTTCACGTCTCGTTCGACACGCTGGTGGAACAGCCGACCCTGGCGGCCTGGAGGAAGCACCTGGAGGCTGTTTCATGACAGTGGGCGAGACTCAACTGATCAAGGCCGGGATCGTCTACACCGCGGACGAGACCGATCGGGTCCTTCCCGGCGGTGCCGTGCTGATCGAGGACGGGAAGATCGCGGCGGTCGGAACGGAAGCCGAGGTCCGTGCGGCGGCCGCGGCACCGGACCGGCCGGTACGCACGGTCGACGCGACGAACATGATGGTGCTGCCAGGGTTCGTCAACGCGCATTGGCACGAGTTCTTTTCCTCCCGGATAAGCCCCATGGACGCGCTGCGCCCGGTGCGCGACGACGAGGACGTGCCGGGGTGGATGTCCTCAGGCGGCAACCTGCTGGCGGTCTCCCCGTTGTTCGACAAGTTCGCCGATCTGGTGCCGGGGCTGACCGAGCGGGAAGCGGTCGACATCGCCACCTATTCGGTGTGGACCCAACTGCGTTCCGGCACTACCGCACTCGCCGACCTCGGTTCGCTCAACCAGCCGGACGCGCTGGTCGCCGCTTTCCGCGCGGTCGGCATCCGGGGCGCGGTCAGCACCTGGGTCAGCGATGTCGTGTGCGAACAAGGGTCGGCAGGCCCGCGGCGATCCCGGCCTGCCGCCGCCGTCGTCGACGAACTGGACCGGGTGGCGAAGATCTGCGCCGCCGACGACAGCGGGATGCTGCGAGCGCGCGCGTCCGTCGTCGTGGTGACCAACATGTCGGACGAAGCGGGCACGGGCATCGCGGAGCTGGCCGGTCGGCACGGGCTGACTGTCGGGGCGCACTTGTGCGCGCTGCGGACGGAAAGCCCGACCGTGCGGGAGTATTTCGGCCGGGGTTCAGTGCACCGCTTCGCCGATCTCGGGCTGCTCAACGACCGGTTGCTGGGAGCGCACACCAGTTTCGCCGACGAAACCGAGCGGCAGCTGCTGATCGACGCGGGCGTGCACATCAGCCATTCACCCGCCAAGTACGGGCCGGTGGGCGAATCCACTATGTCCGAGACGCGGCTGATCCCGGAGTTCGCGAAGGCCGGCCTGCCCGTGTCGGTGTCGACCGACGGCGCGGGCAAACCCATCGGCGGCATGGCGGAGAACATGCGCGCGGCGTGGCAGCAGCACAACGAGCTGTACGCCGATCCGACTGTGCTGCGGGCAAGCCGCGCGCTGGCCATGGCCACCCGGTTTCCTGCCGAAGCCCTGCGCTGGCAGGACCAGATCGGGAGCATCGCCCCGGGCAAGCAGGCCGATCTGCTGATGGTGCGGGCAGACGACTGGCGTTACCTGCTGGAGCCGCGCCCACTCGAGGCTTTCCTGCATCTGGGCGGTTCGCTGGACATCGACACCGTGCTGGTCGCCGGCCGGACGCTGATCAAGGGCGGCAAATCGGTGCATCTTGACGAAACAGAACTGAGGCGGCGGTACCTGGAGGCATTGCGCTCCTGCTCTGCCCGGGTCTTCGAGGTAGCGGAGCCGCAGTTGCGGGAGGTCTTCGCCAGGGCTGCCCGATGACCGCGGACCGGGAGGCAGTCTGTCCGCTGCGTCCGCCGCCTGCGCCGGAATACGTCAGCTATGCGCACATGGACCGGTTGCACGAGCTGGTGGAGCCCAGGACGGATTCGCCGAGGGAAGTGGTTTTCCTGCTGGTGAGCCACGTCAAGGAGCTGCTGTTCCGGGTCGTATACGTGGAACTCGACCAAGCGCGCGAGCAGATGCGCACGGACCGGATCGACCAGGCGTGCCTCGCCCTCGACCGGGCAGCCCAGTCGCTGCGGGTGTTGGTGCAGACGTGGGACCTGCTGACGTCGATGTCCCCGGACGAGTTCCTCGTGTTCCGGCACATCCTGGGCGAGGCTTCGGGCACGCAGTCCTTCATGTACCGCACCCTTGAGTTCAGCTTGGGCAACAAGGATCCGCGCATGGTCGCGGCTGCCGAAGACCAGCTGGTGCTCTATCCCCAGTTGCGTCAGGAACTGGCCGCTCGCACTGTCTACGACGAGGCGCTGGGGTTGCTGGCGCGCGAAGGCTTGGACATCCCCGCTGAGGTGCTGTATCGGGACGTGTCCGCGCAGTACCGGCCCGACGCCGCCGTGGAACTGGCGTGGCGGGCGGCGTATGAGCAGCCCGCGCGGTGGCCCGCGGTGCACCGGATCGCCGAACGGCTGACCGAGGTGGCGTTCCGGTTCTCCCATTGGCGCGCCAGCCACCTGCTGGTGGTGGAGCGGATGCTGGGCAGCAAGCCGGGCACGGGAGGCACCAGCGGGGTGCCGTGGCTGCGCGAAATCAACGAACACCGTTTCTTTCCCGAACTCTGGTCAGTGAGGACGTCGCTGTGACCCAAACGATGAAGACTCAGGCCACTCCGCTGACCATGCCGGGGCTGGTGCCGATCCTGTTCGGGCACGCCGCGTTCCAGCAGCTGAACGCCGGCTTCCAGCTCGGGCTCTTCGCGCGGCTGGCCGAACATCCGGACAGCTCGAAGCCGGAGCTGACCGCCGCGCTGGCACTGCCCGCTCGCTCGGCCGAGGTGCTGCTTCTGGGCACCACCGCGCTGGGACTCACGACCGCTGTCGGCGACCGCTACCGGAACGCGGAGATCATCGACTCTGCATTCCGGGACGGCAGCTGGCAGACGCTGCGGGACATCGTGGAATTCCAGGCCCGCATCAGCTATCTGCCCGCATCCGACTACGCGGAATCCCTTCGCACCGGCCGGAACGCTGGCATCCGGCATTTCCCGGGGGACACCGAGGACCTGTACAGCCGGCTGTCGAATTCTGAAGGTATGGAGGAACTGTTCTACCGGGGGATGAACGCTTGGTCGAAGCTGTCCAACCCGGTGCTGGTGAACGGCCCGCGGTTCGCCGAGGTGCACCGGGTGCTCGACGTGGGCGGCGGCGACGCGGTCAACGCGATCGCATTGAGCAAGGCGCATCCGCACTTGCGGGTCACAGTGCTGGACCGCCCTGCCGCACTGGAGGTCGCGGCACAGCGGGTGAGCGCCGCCGGGCTGCGGGACCGGATCGAACTGCACGCCGCCGACATCTTCACCGGCGAGTACCCCGGCGGCCATGACTGTGTCCTCTTTGCCCATCAGCTGGTCATCTGGACACCGGAGCAGAACCGCGCACTGCTCGGCAAGGCGTGGCACGCCGTCGAGCCCGGCGGACGCGTGCTCATCTTCAATGCCTTCGCCGACGACGACGGACAGGGTCCGCTGTATGCGGCGCTGGATAGCGTCTACTTCTCCACGTTGCCCTTCGCCGGCAGCACACTGTATCCCTGGTACCGGTATGAGGAATGGCTGCGGGAGACCGGTTTCGCCGGGATTTCCCGCGTCGGCACATCGTCCTGGACGCCGCACGGCGTGCTCCAGGCGATCAAACCCTGACCGGGCCTAGGTCGCGACGAGCCGGGGACACGGCCGGTCGGCGGCCAACGGATCGATGCCGCGGGTGTCGCCGAGGCCCAGCCTCGACGACACCCGCGGCATCCCGTGCGGAGGGTTACGACGCCGCCATGGTCGTCAGCACTTGGGTCCCTAGCGGGTTCGTAGGGTTTCCGAGTCCGAAAACCAGATCGAAATGATTTGCTCCCGGCACGACCAATTCGGTCGCCTGATTGCCCGCCTGGCGTGCCGCGGACCCGAATTCCTTCTGCTGGCGAACGTATTCGTCGGTCTCGAATTCGCCCCTCGCCAGCAGCAACCGGGGCGTGCGGCAGGGCAGCGCGTGCAGCGGGCTGTGCTCTCGGGCCGCGGCGGCATCCAAGCCGAGCGCGTCGTTGACGTAGGTATGCCGTACCGGCTCCAGGTCGTAGGTGCCGCTGAGCAGGCAAGCGCTGGCCAGCGGGGGCCGGTCGGGCGCACGTCGATCGGTGCACAGGGCCATGGCCAGCAGGTGCGCGCCCGCTGAACTCCCACTGGCATGCACGGCGTCCGGCCTGGTGCCGAGTTCCCCGGCGTTGTCCCTGATCCAGCACAGGGCCCGCCACACCGCGCCGCACATCTCGGGCAGGGTCCGGCCAGGTGCGAGGCCGTAGCCGACCGCGACGAACCCGTAGCCCTGATCGACGAAGTCCAGCGCGGAAAAACTGGCCTCGTCCTTGCTGCTCTGCTGCCAGTGTCCGCCGTGGACGAATACCTGCAACGGTGCGCCGGGCTTGGGGGCAGGGAAGTGGTCTACTGCCTCGGCTGGATGCCGGCCGTAGGAATAGGTGGTGAATCCAGTCCTGCTCTTGGCTTTTCGGCTGCGTTCGGCAGATTCCTTGAGAACTTCCTCGAAATTCGGGGCCAGGCGGCTCGGTGAAAAATCCGCGTCCAGTCGTTCTTTGGTGCTGCGGTCGATCATGGATTCCATGGTCTTATTTCACCAGATCCGTTGTCAATACGCTCCGAAATGCAAACGCGTCGAGTTCGGGCGACGGCGGGAATGATCGGACAGGATGGAAACCGGCGGCTCCGCGTTCGACATGGCGAAAGCCGCCGGTTTGCCGGGTATCAGCAGCGCGGCGCGGCACACAACTGATGCAGTAAGGGATGATTCGCTGTAGGGCCAACCGCGGCAGCGTCGTTGGCGTCGAGTACCATCCGTTGCAAGAGCTGCAGTTCAGCGGACGGCTCGATTCCCAACTCCTCGGTCATATTCTTGCGCAGTTCGTGAAATACGCGCAGCGCGTCCTGGCGTCTTCCCGCTCGCTGCAGTGCGATCATGTAGTAACCGTGCAAATGCTCGTCGAATGGATGCTCTACTACCAGTCCGGAAAGTTCGGCGAGTACTTCGCGGAATTGGCCGATGTGCAGCTGTGTCTCCACTCGCTTGATCCGGACGTTGGATCGCGTCTGCTCGATCCGGGCGACTTCGGCCTGCAGCAGCGGCCCCTGGTCGACATCCAGCAGCGGGAGGCCGCGCCAAAGCTGTTCGGCCGCGGTCAGCAGCCGTACTCCCTTGGCATGGTCGCCCGCGTCGAGTGCTGTGCTGCCCCTGGCCGTCAACCGGTCGAATTCGGTCAGATCGAACCTGCTGTGCGTAGTGTCGAACAGGTACCCCCGGTTGTGGGTCTGCAGTATTTCGGTGCGCACTCTGCCCCCGGAAATGTCCAGTGCCGATGCCAGCTTCCTTCGAATGTTCAGGATGTAGGTCTGCACCGCGGTCACCGCGGACTTCGAGGGCTTCTTGGACCACAGCTCGTCGATGATATTGTTCAGGGAAACGACTTTTTTATGCTGGACTAGGAGCAGTCCGAGCAAATGCCGCTCCTTCGGGGCCGACGGGGTCAGCATCATGCTCCCCGCCGAGGCCGAGAGGGGTCCTAGTATTCTGATGTCAAGAGTGCTCCGCATCTGGCTCCCCCATGAGATGCGTGACAGTGTCCGGTCACGCTGTGCACATTCGAAATGATTTTCGAGCATTGCCGGTCGAATGTGCAATAGGTCGGCCGTCGACGGGAGGCAGGCCCGTGGTGGCGAGGTTGTCGGGCGACTGCCGGACGGAATGTCCCTGTCGGTCTCCTGGACGGCGCGCGAGCCGCCCGGCCACGGTGCGGAAGCTGCGGGATTGCCGGTCAACGCGCGCGGGCAGTCGCGTGCATCAGCAGCCCTTTGGTACGCAGCGTCCCCGCGGGGACAGGGCGTACCCGGGTGCCCGGAACCGGATCGAGTCGCCATTGGCGGGTGATGCCGGCGAGGGCCAGCGCGGCTTCGCCGAGAGCGAAGTTGTCGGCGATGCACTTGCGTGCTCCGTTGCCGAAGGGGATATACGCGGCCGTCGCGGTGGCACGGGCGTGCAGCCAGCGGTCCGGGTCGAAGCGCTCCGGATCCGGGTAGAGATCCTCCCGACGGTGTATGAGATACGGGCTGATCACCACGTTCGTTCCAGCGGGCAGGAGATGCTCGCCGAGTTGAGTGTCGACGGTGAGGCTGCGAGAGGCGACCCAGCCCGGTGGGCGCAGTCGCAGCGTCTCGCTGATCACCCGGCGCGCGAGAGGCAGGTGCGGCAGGTCTGCTGGGCCGACTGGATGGTCGGCTAGCACTTTGTCCACCTCCGCGCGCAACCGCGCCGCTACCTCTGGTGCCTGCGTCAGGTGATGGAGAGCCCAGGCCAGAGTGAGGGACGTGGTCTCGGCTCCGGCGAGGAAGAAGGTCAGCACATTGTTGCTGATCTGTTCGTCCGGGGACGACAGGGTGCCATGATCGTCCTCGTCGGTGATCAGGATGGATAGCAGATCGTGGCGGTCGCGTTCGCCGGAACGGTGCCGCCGCACGATATCGGCGCTCACCTGCTGCAGCCGCTGCTGGGCTTGTTTGCGTTCCCGGGTGTTCAGCACCGGTAGCTTGAATTCGCTCAAAGTGAGCAACTGTACCGGAGTGTTCAGAAATACGTCCCCGTCCCGCAAGGCCTGGCGGACTGTCTCCGGCGGCAGAGTGCCGGAGAACAGCGTGGACACGACGACCGACGACGTGAGCTTTCGCATTTCCGCCGAGACGTCGAGAATTTGCCCCTCTCGCCAGGAGCCGGTCAGCTCGGCGATCCGGGCCGCGGCTTTGTCCAGGTAACCGGAGACCAGGTCGCGATGGAAGACGGGCTGGAGTTGCCGCCGCTGGCTGCGGTGGAGCTGGTGCGGGCAGGTGAACAGGCCGTCGCCCAGCAGCCGCCGGTTCCATTCCGAGATCGGGCCGCCCTTGTCGAAAGCGCGGTCGTCCCGGTGCACCTGGCGGGTCAGTTCGGGATCGCAGACCACCACGATGGTTGCCGGACCGGCCTTGATCCGCACCAGGTCGCCTTGGCCGGTCAACCCGGTGAGAAAGCCGAAGGGATCGCGCAGCAAGGGGAGCAGATGCCCCAGGACGGGCAAGGCTCCGGCGGCGAGCGGGATCGTGCGCAGACTCATCGCTTGAAACTCTCCCCAGCACATCGGAAATAGGAAAGGCGGCGCTAGCGGGAATAGGTGTGGCCCAGGACGCGCCGCTGCGGTCCGAAAGAATATGCTCAGCCTGGTCGATGCTAGTCGGCATCGCTCAAATCGCACTCAATTCCGTCGGCGTCGAACGTATTGATGCCGGAGTGCCCGGATCGAAGTTCCGTGAGCGCTTTCCTGCTGTACGGTCGCGGCAAACCTGGCAGGGCTGCGCGCTTGCTGGACCGCGAGCGGCCGACAGGCGAGCCTGGGCGTGCCATGCCTGCCCCGCCGAGGTCTGCCGCACGGACGCGGCGGAGGTCAGTCCTCCGCGATATCCGGCTCTCCGGGGCGTTCGACCACGCTCCACAGGAACGAATGCCTTCGCCCGGCCGGTTCCTCGCGCGCGACGAACTCGTCCAGCAGTGCGTCCAATCGCGACTGCAGCTCAGCCGCGGCCTCGTCGCTGAGCCGGACCACGCCGCGGCGGGTTTGCTGGATCGACGTGGGGTCGGCTTCGAGCATTTCGGCACGGTGGGCGTCCAGGGTCGCCAGTTCGACGCGGGCGGTCAATGCCGGATCGCCGGCTTGGTCGAGGTCGAGGTGCCACGTTCGCCGCGTCGTCCGGTAGGGGCGTTCCCAGGCGCCGAGGTCGCTCCGGCGGGCCGGTTCGGCGACCAGGAACCCGGCTTCGGCGAGTGCGTGGACCCGGCGCAGGACGGTCGCCGGCGACTCCTCCAGCCGCTTCGCCAGTTGCTGGTTCGTCCACGCGGAATCCAGGCACAGCCGCAGAATCCGCCAGCTCAGCGGGTGTGCGAGCGCGCGGAGGTCGGCGGCGGTCGCCTGACGCGGGAGACGGTCGTCCATTGACAGCAGCTTAGCCGATTTGCTTCGATGGTATCGATATCAGAAAGTGAAATCACTGGGGGTCGGGTGCGCCGTGTCGAGTCGTACGTCGAGCAGTACCGGGAGCGGCACGAGGCGGAGCTGGCCGAGTGGATCGCCGTCCCGAGCGTCAGCGCCACCGGCGAGGGCATGGCGGAGGCGGCGGAGTTCGCGTGCGAGTTGCTGAGGCGCAGCGGGCTCGAAGCGCGGCGGGTCGAGACCGGCGGCTGGCCGTTGGTGGTGGGCCGCGCCGACGGGCCGCCCGGATCGCTGCACGTGGTGATCTACGGCCATTACGACGTCCAGCCCGCCGGACCGCTCGCGGCCTGGGACAGTCCGCCGTTCGAGGCCAGCATCCGCGACGGCCGGATGTACGGGCGCGGTACGGGGGACAACAAGGGGCAGCACCTCGCGCAGCTGCTTGCCTTGCGCGCGCTCGCCGAGACCGGCGGACTGCCGTGCAGCGTGACCGTCCTGCTCGACGGCGAGGAAGAAATCGGCAGCCCGAACCTGGAATCCGCGCTCGCCGGTCTGCGCGACGAGTGGGACGCGGATCTGGTGCTGTGGAGCGACGGCCCAGTGCACGACAGCGGCGAGCCGACGGTCAGCCTCGGCGTGCGCGGTGCGGTCCGGTTCGAGATCCGGGTGCACGGCGCCCCGGCCGCGCTGCATTCGGGGAACTGGGGCGGGGTCGCGCCGAATCCGGCGTGGGAACTGGTGTGGCTGCTGTCGACGATGCGCTCGCCCGAAGGCGAGGTGCTGGTCAAGGGAATCTCCGACGGCATGGTTCCGCTGAGCCCGTCGGAACGGGACGCGCTGGACGCGCTCCCGGTCGACGTTCCCGCCGCGCTCGCCGAAGTCGGGCTGGACCGGATGGATGTGCCGGACGGCGTCGGTTTCAACGACCGCCTGGCTTTGCCCACCTTCAGCATCAACTCACTGTCCTGTTTGGACGAAGGTGACCACCGCACGGTCATTCCGGCCGTCGCGGTCGCCCGCTGCGACATCCGGACGGTCGGCGGTCAGCGCGCCTCGACGGTCATCGAGGCGTTGCGCGCGCACCTCGCCGAACACCTTCCGCATGCCGAACTGCACGTGCCGGGCGGGCGGATGGAAGCGTCCCGGACGCTGCCGGAATCGCCTTACACCGCGGTGATCGCCGACGCGGTCAGCGCGGCCGCCGGCCGTCCGGCGGTGCTGGTGCCCGCGATGGGCGGGAGCCTGCCGATCGCCGCGCTGTCCGACGGCCTCGGCCTGCCCTGTTACGGAATCCCGCTCGCCAACGTCGACGAGCACAATCACGGCCCGAACGAGAATTTCGAACTCGCCCGGTTCCACGCCGGAATCACCGCCGCCGCGAATGTCCTGCTCGAATTGGGCAAGCTTCGCTGAATTCCCGCGCACATGGTTGGTCCGGGCCGGTGTGCCCGGAACCGCGCTTCACCAATGACGCCGAACGCACCGCCCCGGAGGCGACCATGTCGATCCCTGCTCCCGATTCCCCTGCCGTCAGAACCGAAAACGCCCCCTCGCCACGCTCGTCCCGGATCGTGCTCGCGGCCACGATCGGCAATACCCTGGAATGGTTCAGCCTCGGGGCCTACACCCTGTTCGCCGACGTCCTCGCGAAACAATTCTTTCCCGCGACGGACCCGGCGGTCTCGCTGATGCTGGCTTTCGCCAGTGTCGCGGTCGCGTATTTGATCCGCCCGTTCGGCGGGATGATCCTCGGCTCCTACGCCGACCGCGCGGGCCGCAAAGCCGCGCTGGTGTGGTCGATCCGGATCATGGCGGTGGCCTCGCTGCTGATCGCGATCATGCCGAACTACGCGACGATCGGCATCGCGGCTCCGATCGGCCTGGTGTTCGCCAACCTGCTGCAGGGCTTCTCCGCGGGTGGCGAATTCGGCAGCGCGACCGCGTATCTGGTGGAGAGCAACCGGAAACGCCGCGGATTCATGGGCAGCTGGGGCGCGGCGAGCCAGGGCTTGAGCACGTTGCTGGGCATCGTGTTCGCCGCGGTGCTGAGCGCGGTGCTCACCGAACAGCAGCTCGGATCGTGGGGCTGGCGGATCCCGTTCGCCTTCGGCCTGCTGATCGCCCCGATCGGCTACTACATCCGGCGGCACGTCGAGGAATCCCCGGCGTTCGAGGAGGACGCCGCCGAGGCGCCGCTGCGGGAAGTCCTGCGCTCGCAGAAGACGCGGATCCTGGTCGCGATGGGCGCGATGGCGGTGTCCACCGCGATCAGCTACCTCATCATCTACATGCCGACCTTCGCCATCCGCAACCTCGGACTGCCCAAATCGCTGGCCTTCACCACGACCATCGTCACCCAGATCGTGCTGACCGTCCTCGCCCCGGTCGCCGGGCGCTTGTCGGACCGGACCGGCCGGATCCCACTGATGGCGGCCGCCTGCTCGGTGATGCTGCTCGCGATCTTTCCGCTGTTCCTCGCGTTGAACAGCCAGCCGACGTTCGCGATGATGACGGCGGTGATGGCCGCGATCGGCCTGGTCAAGGTCTGGTATGTCGGCCCGCTGGGCACGATGATGGCCGACGTCTTCCCGACCCGGACCCGTGCGACCGGATTGTCGGTCAGTTACAACATCACGGCTTCGTTGTTCGGCGGGTTCATGCCGCTGGTGGTGATTTGGCTGATCGAGGTGACGGGGAGCAATCTGGCGCCGAGTTATTACGTGATGGCGTTGGCGGTGCTGAGCCTGGGCGCGCTGGTTTTCGCTCGGCGGCGGTTGCGGGTGCGGTGAGCTTTTGTCTGTTGTGGACTCTAGGTCGGAAGTGCCGTGCGCGCGATGTCAGCGAGGCACCGCGCGCACGGCAGGTCAGCTATAATATCACGGCTTCGTTGTTCGGCGGGTTCATGCCGCTGGTGGTGATTTGGCTGATCGAGGTGACGGGGAGCAATCTGGCGCCGAGTTATTACGTGATGGCGCTGGCGGTGCTGAGCCTCGGAGCACTGGTTTTCGCCCGGCGGCGGTTGCGGGTGCGCTGAGTCCTGGTCCGTTGTGGACTCTCGGTCGGAAGTGCCGTGCGCGCGGTGCCAGCGAGGCACCGCGCGCACGGCAGGTCAGCTACGGATGAGTCCGGAAAGCGTCCACGATCAGGTAACTGCCGTTCTTCATCGTGCCGGTAACGGTGTGCACTCCCGGCGGCAGGCCGGAGACACTCGCGACTGTCGACTGGTACTGCCGGGTCGGCGTGACGAAACTGACCGTCCGATAAGGCGCACCGTCCAAGGCCAGGTCGACGTCGCCCTCGTCGGTGTTGGTTTCGGAGATGATGTCGATCCCAGTGCCGTAGAATGTCAAACTCCACGAATCGCCGACGTTCTGCGTCGCCCAGATATCGTCGAGATACGAGTTCGCGCCTCCCGCAGAACTGCCGCGCCAGAGCCATCCCGTCGACGGGGTGCCGGTGTTGGTGTAGACGACGCCGGACGTGTTGTTGAGCAGCTCCGATTCCCGCGTCTTGGCCAGGTGAACGGTGACGTCGGCCTGCCCGCGCCGCACGGTCAGCGTGATCGGCGCACCCGGCGCGAGTTTGTTGTAGCTGAGCCAAAAAGTATTGCGATCGTCGGTCACCGGGGTGCCGTTGACGGCGGTGATGTCGTCGCCGGTTCGCAGCCCGTTCTGCGCCGCGTAGCTGCCGTGCGGCACAGAAGACAGGTAGAGGCCGTACGGTTTGGTCAAGCCGAGCGACGACTGGACCGCGAGCGACGGGATGTTGGTGGCGGTGGCGCCCATCAGCATTTCGGGTTGGACGATCATCCCGTTGCTAGGCCCGCCGGAACCGGGGCCGTAAGCGAAGACCGCCTTGGGCGGAAGCGGCCCGCCTGAGGCGCCGAAGCCGATCATCGGGAAGTTGGCGTACCCGAGGCCGAGCGCGGGCGAATCGGCGGCGACCGTGAAATCGTAGCTGCCGAGCGGGTCGGCCGCGGCGAACTTCGGGTCGGCGACGAGCGAATGCGGGTCCATGCCGGCGCGGACCCAGGCCGACTGGGGGTTGATCGTGGCGCCGTCCGCGGAGAGCGCTTCGTTGCCGCTGCCGTCGGGATTGACGTAGACCGGGTAGCTGTCGTTCCAGAAGAGGTTGCGGTCGACGCCGTACTTGGCGGTGGACGGATTGTTCAGCACGTTGTTGTACGCCTGCGGGCCGAGCGTGATGTTGTGCTCGATGACGTCGCCGCAGTCGGAGTGGCTGACCTGTTCGTAGATCGAACCGTCCACGAGCAGGTTGTTCCGCACGGTGCGCTCGTAGCCGTCGCGCAGTTTGATTCCGCCCTTGAGGACGAGGTTGTCCAGCAGGCGGAAATTGGACGATCCGTCGTCGAGGTCGATGGCCCAGTCCCCGGCGTGCCAGAACCGGTTGTGCTGGATGGTGATCGGCCGGACGACGTCCAGCTTCATCAGGCTCCGGGCCTGGGCGTCGGTCAGCGCGGTGCCGGTGGATCCTTCGTAACTCGTGCCCGGCGCGAGGGTGTTATTGCCGGAGCTGGCCCAGAACCGGCCGCGGCCCCACACGTTCACGGACCCGTTGTCGCCAGTTTCCTCGACGCAGTTGAAGAGATCGTTGTTCTTGATGTCGTGTCCGCCCCACGTGCCGTCCTCGATGTTGAGGCACGCGCGCGGGCTGCCGGAAACGGTGTTGCCGTCGACCGTCACGTCCGCGCTCATGGAAATGTTGACGCCGGAGGACTGTTTCTCGAACCGGCCCATGTTCTGCATGAGGTTTTTCCGCACGACGATGTCGCGGGGATAGTCGTCGGTCTTCGGCCCCGGCGCGGTGTCGGTGACCGCGACGTTGTCGTAGTAGTTGCCAGAATAGTCGCGTACCGCGCTCGGCGAGCCGACGATCTGGACGTCCGTGGCGCCGTCGGAGGCGAACTTGTTGTCGCTGATCGTGTTGTGCTTGTTGTAGCTGTCGAGAAAGACGCCGTTGCCGCCCAGCTGGTCGAAGAACGACCCGGTGACTGAGATGTCAGCGGCGTTCTTCAGAGATACCGCGCCCTTGCGAACCACCGCCCAGTCGCCCTTCGCGTCGGCCTCGAAGGGGCTGTCGAAGAGCGTGCGGTGAGTCGCGGTGAAGTGCAGTCCGCGCAGCGTGATGTCGTGGACGGGGTCAGCAGCCGAGGTCCCGGCGAGGGTGATCAGCTGATCCTGCTCGGCGGTTTCGACCGTCGCGGCGGAAAGATCGGTCCCCTCCGGCGGGTAGTAGAGCAGCTGGCCGCTCGCCCGGTCGTAGAACCACTCGCCGGGCGCGTCGAGCTCCTCCTTGACGTTCTCGGCCATCGCCGGTCCGACCCGGCCGGGTCCGTTGCCCTTCGTCAGTCCGCAGTCCTGCGGCCGGTTGTTGTCGCCGACGTAGTGCAGAGCGAGCCCGTCACCGGTGCGCCCGCTGACGGTGAACGAGACGGATCCCCAGTCGCCGCAATGCATCGCGCGCACCAGCGCGGTCGACGGGTCCGCCCACTTCGCCGATTCCCGTTGGAGGTCGGCCAGCGAGGTCGACCCCTGCAGCCGGGCCGCGCTGGCGTCGTAGTTCGGGTAGCGGGCCAGGATCTGGCGCTGGCCGTCGACGAACAGGCCGTCGAAGTCCAGCCCGGCCGGGAGGGCCGCGGCCATGATCTTGCTGCCGGGCGCGGCGGGCTGCCAGGCCGGACGCAACGACCGGCCGCCGCTGATCGTCACGGCGGCGTCGGTCGCGGGTTGCCAGGTCACGGTGTGGCTGTTGCGCCCGGAGTCCTGCGGACCCAAGGCCAGCGGAGCGGAGAGGTAGTAGGAACCGCCGGCGAGCTTGACCACGATGTCACGGTGGTTGCCGACGCCGGTGCCGAGAAGATGCCGGACCCGTTGCTGCGCCTGCGAAAGCGAACACGGACGCGGTTGGGTGCAAGGGTTTCCGGGCAGTGCGTCGGCGCCGGGAGCGGCATAGACGGCCATCGGCGGCGGCCCACTCGCGGCAGCTGGCGGGCCGAGGGCGAGCGTTCCGCCAAACCCGGCGACGGCGGACAGGACGATGCTCAGAAGGCGGCGGTTGGCCATTCAGGTCCTCCTTGACCAGGCATCGGACGTTCTGTACGCCAGGACATCCGATGTCTAGGAGACTATGCAGGAGGGTGTATCGGTCGTCAAGGAGCTCTCCGGGTGGTGTCCGGAGGCAGGTAACTGGCTTTATGGCAAGGGTGTGGGCCTGGTCGGCGAGGTTGTCGGGAGGATGCGCTAGGTGGACGACGGCGGGGTTTACATCTGATCTTTGGGCGGCTTCCGAGTCTCGGTACGCGAGGTCCATCCGGCCGGGGCCCGGTGGTTGACGGTCTTGCTCCCGGCCGGGAAAGTCCGAAGTGGAGTCTCCCTCGCGACTGCACGTGCGGCCTCTTCGGCGGAGTCGGGAGGGCAGAGGATCGGGCCGCCGGAGCACCTGGCGGGGCCGCGGCCGCTATGGTCGGGCGAGGGGCTGCGGCCGGGTACATCGTCGTGCGGGGGAGTCGAGTGAGCAATCCGTTGATCGCGCCGGTCAAGGACTCGACGACGGCGTTGTCCGGGATACCGCTGCTCGAGGACGCCGAGACGCTGAAGCAGGGCATCGAGAGCAAGAACTGGGCGTCGGTGGCGATCGGCGCGGTCGGGACCGCGCTGGACGTGCTGACCGCGGTGATGGACCCGTTCGGCGCGATCCTCGCCGCGGGCGTGGGCTGGCTGATGGAGCACGTCGGCCCGTTGAAGGAAGCGCTCAACGCGCTGACCGGCAACGCGGACGAGATCAAGTCCCAGGCCGAGACCTGGACGAACGTCGCCAAGGAACTCGAGGGCATCTCGGCCGAGCTGGGCGAGATGATCAAGAAGGACCTGGAGAGCTGGCAGGGCGAGGCCGCGGACGCCTACCGGCAGCGGGCCGGGGACACGTCCGCGCTGATCGCCAGCGCGCAGAAGGGTTCCGAGGGCGCGGCCAGCGGGGTGAAGACCGCGGGCGAAGTGGTGGCGGCGGTGCGGACGCTGGTGCGCGACACGATCGCGGACCTGGTCGGGCACCTGATCTCGTGGGCCTTGCAGGTGCTGTTCACCGCGGGGATCGGGATGGCGTGGGTGGTGCCGCAGGTCGTCACCGCGGTCGGCAAGACCGCCTCCACCATCGCCAAGGTCACCTCGAAGCTCGTCAAGGCGCTCAAGGCGCTGATCCCGCTGCTGAAGAAGGCCGGGACGCTGTTCGAGGACGCGGGCAAGGCGCTGAAGGGGCTCAAGAGCGGCAAGGGCGGCGCGACGCACACGCCCAAGGACATCAACGTCAAATCCGAGAAGCCGAAGGGCGGCTCGAAGGACGACGAGAGCACCACGGCCTCCGGCGACCACAGCGGCGGGCACGGCGGCGGCGAGCGCGGCGGGAACACGCACACCTGCGGCGACCCCAACCCGCCGAAGGACCACAAGCCCGAGACGAGGGACGAAAACACCTCGGCCTCGGGCTCGCGGGAAGACATCGGGGGGACGGACGGTTCGCGCGGGGGAACGCGCGACCGGGACGGCGGCAACTCGATCAAGAAGAACAACCAGCCGCCCGCGGAGAACTCGACCCCCGGCTACTGCCGTCCGGGCAGCGGCGACCCGATCGACATGACCACCGGGCGGATGATGCTGCCCGAGACCGACCTCGTGATCGCCGGTGCGCTGCCGCTGGTGCTGCAGCGCATGCATTTCTCCACCTACCGCGCCGGATTCCGGTTCGGCCGCACGTGGGCGTCCACTGTGGACCAGCGGCTCGAGATCGAGGACGGGGAAATCGGCTTCGCCGCCGAGGACGGCACGTTCCTCGTCTACCCGGTGACCGAGGGCACCGCGCTCCCGGTCAGCGGACCGCACTGGCCGCTCAAGCGTTCGCCCGAAGGCGGTTACGTCATCGAGCAGCACGACCTGCAGCGGATGCTGTACTTCGCGCCCGACGGCAACGGACGGCTGCCGCTGACGGCGATCTTCGACAACGACGGGCACCGGATCCACTTCTGCCACGACGAAGACGGACGCCTCGCCGAGATCCGGCATTCGGGCGGCACCCGCATCGGCGTCGAAACCGCGGCGGGGCTGGTCACCGCGCTCACGCTGCTCGGCGAGGACGCCGCGGACGAGCGGGTCGAACTGGTCCGCTACCGCTACGACCGCGAACTCCGGCTGACCGAGGTGATCAACTCCTCCGGCCAGTCGATGCGCTACGGCTACGACGAACTGGGCCGTGTCGTGCGGTGGACCGACCGCAACGGCCGTTCGTACGAGTTCGTCTACGACGAGCAAAGCCGGTGCGTGTCGGGAACCGGGACCGAGGGACACCTGGCCTACACCTTCGCTTACGACAGCGAGGCGCGCGTCAGCACCGCGACCGATTCGCTGGGCAACACCACCGAATTCCACCTGAACGCGAACTTCCAGATCGTGCGCCACGTCAGCCCTCTCGGCGGGGTCACGCGCTACGAATGGGACCGCTTCGACCGCATCGTCGCCCAGACCGACGAGCTGGGCCGCACCTCGCGGTGGGAGTACGACGAACAGGGCGACCTGGTGGCGTACACGTTCCCGGACGGCGCACGCCGCCTGTTCGAGTACTCCGAGCACCGGCTGCTGTCCACTGTGGAGCCCGACGGCGCCGTGTGGCGGCAGGAGTACGACGAGGAAGGGCGGCTCGCCGCGGTGCACGGCCCGCTCGGCGCGACCGTCCGCTACACCGTCGGCGAGGACGGCGCGGTGCGCAGGTCCGTCGACGAGCTGGGCAATCTCACGAGGATCGAGTCCGACGCCTTCGGCAGGCCGGTCACGGTCATCGATCCGCTCGGCGCCGTCACGCGCACCTCGTACGACGCGATGGGCCGGGTGGTCTCCGAGACCGACGTGCTCGGCACCACCGAGTACTCGTGGACGGTCGAGGGCCGCGGCTGGCGGCGGACCGCGCCGGACGGGTCCGTGCAGCGCCGGGTCTACGACGGCGAGGGCAACCTGCGGGAGGAAATCGACGAGCTGGGCAGCGTCACCCGCGTCGACTACGGTGCGTTCGACCTCCCGATCACCCAGATCATGCCGGACGGCAGCCGTCTTCAGGTCGAATACGACACCGAACTGCAGATGATCGCCGCGACCAACGGCGAGGGGCAGACCTGGCGGTTCGAGTACGACGGCGAAGGGCGCATGGTCCGCGAGGTCGACTTCGACGGGCGCGTGCTGACCTACGCTTACGACGCCGCGGGACAGCTCGTCTCGCGTACCAACGCGCTCGGCAGCGTCACCACCTACGCTTACGATCTGCGGGGCAACCTCGTCGAGAAGCGCACCGAAGACGACGTCAGCCGCTACGCCTACGACGCGGCCGGGCGCATGGTGCGTGCCGTGAACGCCAGCGCCGACGTCTCGTTCGCCTACGACGCTCTCGGCCGGCTGGTGGCCGAGACCCTCGACGGCGAGACGGTCGCGACCGGCTACGACCTCGCGGGCAACCTCGTGCACCGGCGGACCCCCTCGGGGGTGGAGAGCCGTTGGGCCTACGACGGCCGGGGCGCGCCCGAGTCGCTCGCCGCGGGTCCGCGCACGCTCCGGTTCCGCCACGACGCGGCGGGCCGGGAGATCTGGCGCGGGCTCGGGGCCGCCGAGCTGACTCAGGAATGGGACGCGCGATACCGGTTGCGCAGCCAGACGGTCGCCACCGGGCCGGTCGCCGTCGCTCAGCGCCGTGTCTACGAATTCCGGGCCGACAGCGCCATTTCCGCCGTCGAGGAGCTGCTGGGCGGCCGGCGCGAGTTCACGCTCGACCGGATGGGCCGCGTCCTCGGAGTGCAGGGCCCGAACGGTCCGGAGCAGTACCGGTACGACCGCGCCGACGCCGTGGCACTGCCGGACAGGCGCGCCGGCCGGTTCGACGCGCCGGGCAGGCTCGTCAGCCGCGAGGGCTGGACCTACGAGTGGAACGGCGAAGACCGGCTCGTCGGCGCCACGTCCCCGGACGGGCAGCAGTGGCGGTACCGCTACGACGCGCTCGGCCGCCGCGTCGCCAAGCAGCGCCTCGACGGCGAAACGGTCGTGTTCGAGACCCGTTTCGTGTGGAGCGACGACCTGCTCGTGGAGCAGATCGAATCGACGCCCGCGGGCCGCACGCGCAGCACCACGTGGGAGTGGCACCCGGACGACGAAACCCCGGTGGCGCAGACGGATCGCGCGTACGACGGCGACGCGTGCGTCGACGACCGTTTCCACGCGATCGTCGCGGACTTCCTCGGCGCGCCCGCCGAACTGGTCGACGAGAACGGGCGGATCGCCTGGCGCCGCGACGAAACGCTGTGGGGCGTGCCCCGCTCGGCTCCGTCCGGCCCGTCGACGCCGCTTCGGTTCCCCGGCCAGTACCTCGACGCCGAGACCGGACTGCACTACAACCGCCACCGCTATTACGACCCCGGCACGGCCCGCTACCTCAGCGCCGACCCGCTCGGGCTCGACGGCGGGCTGGACCCGCACGCGTACGTGCGCAACCCGCTCACCTGGAGCGACCCGCTCGGCCTCGCGGGCGGGTGCAAGAAGAACAAGCTCGATCTGCGGAACGGCAAGGAACGGAAGGGACAGACCGGCACCACGCCGTCGGGTCTGAGCTACGGCCCGATGAAGCGGGGCGGGCGCGGGGAGAAGAGCCGGGTCGACCACGTGGACCTGCACACCGACAACGTTCCCGGCAAGGCCGAACACGGGGTTTTCGGCACCCGCAACGGAAACGCGTGGAGCAAGGACAAGGTCGTCAAGGTCACCGACTCCGCCTGGCGAAGGGTCAAGTCGGGCGACCCGCGCGTCACCAAGGAAGCGCAGGGCGACCGGACGGTCTACCTGGTCCCGATGGACAAGAAGGTCGGCTACATCGACGAGCGCGTCCCGGAGCGCGGGCCTTTCGACCACAACACCGGTCGGGCCGAGATCGTCCGGAACAGGCAGGGCGAGATCCAGTATCAGCGGGGGGAGAACGGGAGCTACGTCCGGGAGCCGCACGACCTCGACCACCTCAGGATCGTGGTCGACAAGAACAACAACGTGATCACCTCCTACCCCGACCGCGTCCGCGACTACTGAGGATCCGCGCCGCGCCTTGTTCCCAGCGTTCCACGGGTTTGGCGCGGTGGGTTCCGGTGCGCGCGAAAGACGTCGAACACCTCGAGGCAGAGCGGTCCAGCGTATCCGGCGGCGAGCACGGGGGCGAGGAATCCGGGCAGGCCGAACGCGCCTTGCCCGAACCCAAAGCCCACGTGCCGCGCTTGCGTTCCTGGACGGAGACTTCATGTCCCCGCGACCGTCCATATCGGACTGACCAGACGACCGGCTCGCCGACGTCTGCCTGCGCCGCAGCGCCCGGCGTGCTCCGGTCACCAGGGAAGCGGCGTGATCGACACCGGCGTGACCAAGACGCGGTCGTGGCCCGCTTCGCGGACCGGGCCGGTGAGTTCGAACCGGCCGGTGCAGGGCAGGTCGCCCGCGGACGGGCCGGCCAGGACCTCGATCGTTCCGGGCTCCACGATCCGGCGCAGGTCGAGTCCGGTGAAGCTGGTGCGGTCGGCGTGCAGCGCGAACGTGACCCGGGCGGCGCGGCCCGCCTCGAGCGGCACCCGGGCGAAGCCGGCGAGCTGCCGGACGGGGCGGGTGACCTGGGCGTGCACGTCGTTCAGGTACAGCTGCACGATTTCGTCCGCCGCGCGCTCGCCGGTGTTGCGGACGGTGACCGAAATGGACAGTTCGCCGTCGGTGGGGATCTCGGACGCGCTCAGCCGCAGGTCCGAGTAGGCGAACGTGGTGTAGGACAGGCCATGGCCGAACGGGAACAGCGGGGTCGGGTCGAGGTTGCTGATGCCCGCGCTGTCGCGGCCCAGCGGCGGAGCCAGGTAGGTGCCGGGCGAGCCGCCGGGCACGCGGGGGACCTGCACCGGCAGTTTCCCGGACGGGGCGGTCCGGCCGGACAGGATCCCGGCGACGGCGCCGCCGCCCTCCTCGCCCGGCAGGAACGCCTGGACCAGAGCGGCGGCGCGGCCGGCGTGGCGGCCGAGGGCGTACGGACGGCCGGACACCACCACGACCACGACCGGGGTGCCGGTCGCCAGGAGCGCATCGAGGAGTTCGTCCTGGACGCCGGGGAGGCTCAGGTCGGGGGCGTCGCAGCCCTCGCCGGAGGTGCCGAGGCCGAACATGCCCGCCCGGTCGCCCACGACGGCGACGCACACATCGGCGGCTTCCGCGGCGCTCGCCGCGGCGGCGATGCCGGAGCGGTCCTCGTCGAGGATCGGGCAGCCTTGGTGCAGGGCGATCTCGGCCGCGGGCAGTTCGAGCCGCAGCGCATCGGCCAGGGACGGAACGCGTACGCCGAGGCCGAATTCGGGGTGGCGCGGCAGGACGTGGTTGGGGTAGGAGTAGCAGCCGAGGAAGACCAGCGGGTCGTCGGCGCACGGCCCGACGAGGGCGATTTTCCCGGCGGACAGCGGAAGCGTGCCGTCGTTGGCGAGCAGCACGACGGACTTCTCGGCGATTTCCCGGGCGAGGGCTCGATTTCGCGGTGAATCCAGATCGACCGGTTCGGCCCGCGGCACCCAGTCCGCGTCGAGCAGGCCCAGCTCGGCCTTCTGCCGCAGGAGCCGGCTCGCGGCCCGGTCGACGAGCGCCTCGGGGACCTCCCCGGAACGGACCAGCTCGGTCAGTTCCTTGCTGTAGCACAGGGTGTCCGGCAATTCGACGTCGATCCCGGCGGCCAGCGCGAGCGCGCCCGCCGCACCCGCGCTGGCGGCCACGCGGTGCATGCTCTTGAGGAACGCGATGGCCCAGTAGTCGGAGACGACGACTCCGTCGAAACCCCATTCCTCGCGCAGAATCGTGGTGAGCAGCGCTTCGCTGGCCGCGGCGGGTACGCCGTCGAGGTCGCTGTAGGAGTTCATGACCGAGCGGGCCCCGCCGTCGCGCACCGCCATCTCGAACGGCGGCAGGACGACGTCGCGCAGCTCGCGCGGCCCGATCGAAACCGGCGCGTGGTTGCGGGCTGCCCGGGACGCGGAGTAGCCGGCGAAATGCTTCAGCGTCGCGATGATCCCGGCCTTCTCCAGGCCGCGGACATAAGCGGTGCCCAGCATGCCGACGAGGTACGGGTCTTCGCCGAGGGTTTCCTCGGTGCGGCCCCAGCGGTAGTCGCGCACGACGTCGAGCACGGGCGAAAGCCCCTGATGCACGCCGACCGCGCGCATGTCTTCCGCGATGGCCGCGGCCATCCGCTCGACGAGACCGGGGTCGAAGGTCGCTGCCCAGGCGAGCGCGGTGGGGTAGACCGTGGCGCCGAGGGTCGTGAAGCCGGTGAGGCACTCTTCGTGCACGATCGCCGGGATGCCGAGCCGGGTCTCGGAGGCGATTTCGCGCTGCAGCGCGGTGATCCGGGCGGCACCGTCGGCCGCGCTCACCGGCGCGGTGCCGAACGGGCGGGTGAGGTGCCCGATCCCGTCCGCGCGCACCTGGTCGAACGGGATCTCGCCGCGGGCGAAAACGTCCTGCATGGGGGCGACGTTCCCGCTGATCTCCTGATTGCCGGGCCACGCGCTGCCCAGCTGGGCGACCTTCTCCTCGAGCGTCATCCCGGCCAGCAGCGCGTCCGCGCGTTCGGCGGGGGAGAGGGTCCGGTCGTGCCAGCGGCTCATCGTGCTCCTCGGTCGGCTGCGGGGGCGGTCGACTCGCGCACGACGAGATGGGTCGCGAGTTCGACGTGGTGGGAATCGAGCGTCTGCCCGGAAATCAGCTTGAGCAGGGTGCGCAGCGCGACCCGGCCCATGTCGTGCAGCGGCTGCCGGATCACGGTCAGCGGCGGGGTGGCGAGGCCGGCGAGCATGGTGTCGTCGAAGCCGACGACGCTCAGGTCCTGCGGCACCCGCAATCCCCGCCGCCGGGCGGCTTCCAGCACGCCGAGCGCGGTGGCGTCGCTGGCGGCGAACACCGCGGTCGGCGGATTTTCCATGGCCAGCAAGCGGTTTCCGATCTCCAGTCCGGCCGGGTGGCCGAAGTCGCCGTGGCGCACCAGTTCCGGGTCGAAGGCGACGCCCGCGTTGTCGAGGGCGGCGCGGTACCCGTGCAGCCGGGCCTGGCTGCAGGAGGCCCCGACCGGCCCGCCGGCGAACGCGACGCGCCGGTGCCCGAGGCTCAGCAGGTGCTCGGCGGCGGCGATCCCGCCGGACCAGTTCGTCGCCCCGACGCTGGCGACCTCGGTCCTCGGCAGGTTGATCGGGTCGATGACCACCAGCGGCAGCCCGGCGCGTTCGAAGCTTTCGACCTGGGCGAGCGAGAGTTCGGAGGTCACGACGATCAGCCCGGCCCGGCCGTTGCCCTTGAGCCGGTGCGTCCACTGGTCCTCGGGGCTGAGCGGGCCGCCGGGTGCCGCCTCGGGCATCCGGCTCACCACCACGTCGGTGCCGAGTTCGGAGCCCGCGGCGGTGACCCCGCGCAGCACTTCGAGCGCGTACGGGCTGACGAGATCGTCGAACACGACGTCGACGATCCGGGTCGCGGGGGCGTTCCGGCTCCCGCTGCGCGGCACGTATCCGGCCTCCCGCAACGCTTGTTCCACTCGGGCGCGGGTGCGCGCGGCCACGTCGGACCGCCCGTTGAGCACCTTCGAGACGGTCGGCAGCGAGACGCCGGCGGCTTCGGCGACCGCCGCGAGCCTCGCGCCAGTGCGGGACGGCATCGGGCTCCCTCTTTTCGAAATGTTTCGAAGCGTGATTGTTGGCTATGAAAAGGGAATTTAGCACTTGACTGGCCCGAATCACTACCCTGGATTTCGGCCAGCCTACGAGAAGTTTTCGAAACTTTTCGAACCTTCGGAGCGGAAGGTGCATCATGAAACTGGGTACTCGCCGGACGGTCCGCGGGACGCGGACGACGCTCGCGGCGACCGGGTTCGCGGCTCTGCTGGCGTTGACCGCGGCGTGCGGCACGAGCGGGCCCACGGCCGCCGCCGGCGGGAAAGCGACGGCATGGGCGTTGACCGGCGGCGACGAGCAGGTGTTCCGCGCTTCGTTCGCCAGCGGCGGCGTCGAGGGCCAGTTCTTCGGCAACGACGCGTACAAGCAGAAGATCCGCTCGGCCGTCGGCGCCGACCATGCGCCCACCCTGGTGTTCAGCTGGGGCAACGGCGGGATGCTGAAATCCTGGGTCGCGGCCGGGAAAATCATGGATCTGACCCCGGAGGTGCGGAAGGATCCCGCGCTGACCGGCCGGTTCCTGCCCTCGGTGGCGAAAACCGGGGTGCTGGACGGAAAGACCTACGCCGTGCCGAACAACAGCATGCAGCCGGTTTTCCTGTTCTACAACAAGGATCTCTTCGCCCGGGTGGGCGCGCAGCCGCCGAAGACCTGGGACGAGCTGATGGCGCTCGTGCCGAAGTTCGCCGCCGCCGGGATCGCTCCGTTCTCCCTCGGCGGGCAAAGCAAATGGCCGCAGCTGATGTGGGAGGAGTACCTGGTCGACCGGATCGGCGGGCCGGGCGTCTTCGCCGCGATCGCCGCGAACAAGCCGGGCGCCTGGTCCGATCCCGCGATCCTGGACGCGAACCGCAAGATCCAGCAGCTCGTCGACGCGGGCGGGTTCGCCAAGGGGTTCAATTCGATCAGCACCGACAGCAACGCGGACCTCGCCCTGCTCTACACCGGCAAGGCGGCGATGTACCTGATGGGTTCGTGGGCGTTCCCCACGATCAAGGAAGCCGACCCCGGTTTCGCCGCGGGCAAACTCGGCTACGTCGGCTTCCCGGTCGTGCCGGGAGGGAAGGGCGATCCGGCGGACATCGTCGGGAACCCGGCGAACTTCTGGTCGGTGTCCGCGCACGCCTCCGACGCGCAGAAACAGGCGGCGGTGAAATACCTGCGCGAGGGCGTCATGAACGACGCCTACGTCGACGCGCTGCTCGCCGGGGGCGCGGTGCCGCCGGTCAACGGGATCGAGGCCAAACTGGCCAAGGCGCCGGACCCGGCGTATCTGTCCTATGTATACGGACTGGCGCGGAACGCGCCGAATTTCCAGCTCTCCTGGGACCAGGCCCTTTCCCCCGGACAGGCCGACGCGCTGCTGAACAACCTGGACCAGCTGTTCCTCAAGCAGATCACACCCGAGCAGTTCTCGGCGAACATGAACGCGACGGTCGGGAAGTGACCGTGTCCGCTGCCCTCGTGCGGGAGCGGTCCGGGAAGCGGCCGCGGTCCGCCGCGACGCCCGGCCGCGCCGGACCGCATCCGCTGACGGCCGTTCCCGCGCTGGCGTTCTTCTCGATCTTCGCGCTGCTCCCGCTCGGCGGGGTGGCGGTGCTCAGCCTGATGAAGTGGGACGGGATCGCCGACCCCGTCTGGACCGGGCTGGGCAACTGGGTGGCGGCGCTAAGCGACCCGGCTACCTATCACGCGCTCTGGCTCAGCGTGCAGGTGATGGCGGCGAGCTGGTTGTTCCAGACGCCGGTCTCGCTTCTGCTTGGCGTGCTGACCGCGGGCCGCGGCCGGTACCGCTCGGTGCTTGGCGTGCTGTATTTCCTTCCGCTGCTGCTGTCCTCGGCCGCGATCGCGATCGCGTTCAAGGCCCTGCTCGACCCGAACTTCGGGATGAGCCGCGCTTTCGGAGCCGACTGGCTCTCCCAGGACTGGCTCGGCGAGCCGACACTGGCTCTGTACGTGGTGATCTTCGTGATCGGCTGGCAGTTCATGCCGTTCCACACGCTGCTCTACCAAGCGGGCGTGCGGCAGATCCCTGCGCAGCTTTACGAAGCCGCGCAGATCGACGGCGCGGGCCCGGTCCGGCAGTTCTTCCACATCACCCTGCCGCAGCTGCGCTACACGATCGTCACCTCCTCGACACTGATGCTGGTCGGCTCGCTGACCTATTTCGACCTGGTCTTCGTGCTCACCGGCGGCGGCCCGGGCAACGCCACCCGGTTCCTGCCGCTGGACATGTACCTCAACGGTTTCTCCAACAACGACATGGGCCGCGCGAGCACTCTGGCCGTGCTGCTCGTCGTCGCCGGGCTGGCGCTGTCGCTCGGCCTCTCCCGGTTCGCCCGCTTCTCCCGCGGCAGCCAGCAGGACGGTGTGTGATGGCCAGGAGCAGGCCCAACGTGCTCGGCGGGCTCGCCGGATTCGCCTGGCTGTTCGTCGTTCTCGTGCCCGTGTACTACATCGTCGTGACGAGCCTGCGCGGCCAGAGCGGGTTCTTCGGGGCCAACCCGTTGTCGCTGCCCGCCGATCCCACGTTCGAGAACTACCGGCTGGTTCTGGACAACGGCTTCCTGCGCTACCTGATCAACAGTGCGGTCGTCACGACAGGCACTGTGGTTATCACCGTCGCGGTATCGCTACTGGCGGCCTATTTCATCGTGCGCGGCCGGACCCGGTTCTCCGCGACCACGTACAAGATTTTCTTGCTGGGGCTGGCAATTCCGCTGCAGGCGACGATCATCCCGATCTATTACCTGATCACGCGCGCGCACCTCTACGACACCCTGCTCGCGATCGTGCTGCCCTCGGTCGCCTTCGCGATTCCGCTCTCGGTGGTCGTCCTGGCCAATTTCCTGCGCGACGTGCCGAACGAGCTGTTCGAATCGATGCGCGTGGACGGCGCCGGGCACGGGCGGATGCTCATCAGCCTGGTGCTGCCGATGGTCAAACCCGCGATGGTCACCGTCGCGGTGTACGACGGCCTCAACGTGTGGAACGGATTCCTCTTCCCGCTCATCCTCACCCAGAGCGCCGACCAGCGCGTGCTTCCCATGGCGCTGTGGGCTTTCCAAGGCCAGTTCCGGGTCAACATCCCCGCGGTCCTCGCCGCGGTCGTCCTTTCCACCCTGCCGGTCCTCGCGCTGTACATCCTCGGCCGGCGCTACCTCGTCACCGGTCTCACCGCGGGTTTCGGCAAGTAATCCTTCGCCCGGACTTCCCGGCCAGGCGAACGCACAGGGTCGCGAGGGCGGTCACTGACTGTGGTGTGACCGTCGCGGTGCGGTTCGAGGTTGCGCGAGGGACTGCAGGCGGGCGTGTTGTCGAGCGCCGCTGGTCGGTGAATACGCAGGGTCCGGACGGCAGTGACCCGCCGCGTTGTGACGGCCGAGGCGACAGCCCAGGGTTGCGTAAGCGAGCCTCGCCGTTATCCTGCGACTAAGCAAACGCTTAGCGGTGGCTGTCCAGCGGCGGACAAGGAGACGGTGTGGTGGAGTCGTTCAAGGATCGCGTTGCCCTGGTCACCGGGGCCAGCCGGGGGATCGGGCTGGCTATCGCGCAAGGGCTGGTCGAGCGCGGGGCGAAGGTGTGCATCACCGCGCGCAAGCCGGAGCCGCTCGCGGAGGCCGTCGAGAAGCTCGGCGGGCCCGAGGTCGCGATCGCGGTGCCCGGCAAGGCCGACGACGCCGCGCATCAGCAGGAGGCGGTCGCCGCCGCGGTCGAGAAGTTCGGCAGTCTCGACATGCTGGTCAACAACACCGGCATCAACCCGGTCTACGGGCCCACGCTGGACGTCGACCCGGCCGCCGCGAGCAAGATCTTCGCGGTGAACGTCGTGGCGCCGCTGTCGTGGATCCGCGTCGCGCGGGACGCGTGGATGGGCGAGCACGGCGGCGCGGTGGTCAACGTCGCCTCGATCGCGGGCATCCGCACCTCGCCGGGCATCGGCATGTACGGCGTCAGCAAGGCCGCGCTGATCCGGCTCACCCAGGAACTCGGCGCGGAACTCGGTCCGAAGATCCGGGTCAACGCGGTGGCTCCGGCGGTGGTCAAGACGCAGTTCGCGACCGCGCTGTACGAGGGGCGCGAGGAAGAAGTCGCCGCGGCGTATCCGATGAAGCGGCTCGGGGTGCCGGAGGACATCGCGGGCGCGGTGGCGTTCCTGCTGTCCGGCGAGGCGGGCTGGATGACCGGGCAGACGGTCGTGCTCGACGGCGGCGTGACGCTCGGCGGCGGTCTGTGAGCGCCGGAGTCGTCATCACCGGCGGTGGTGGCGGGATCGGGGCGGCACTGGCGCGGCGGTTCGCGGCCGACGGGGCTCGCATCGTGGTCGCGGACCTCGACGGGGACCGTGCCGCCGAGGTCGCGGCCGAGGTGGGCGGCACGTCGTTCGCCGGTGACGTCGCCAGCGAATCCGGGGTCGCCGATCTGATCGACACCGCCCGCGAAACGCTCGGTGAGATCGACGTTTTCTGCGCCAACGCCGGGGTCGCGCCGTTCGGCGACGCCCACGCGGACGAAGACGCGTGGTCGCTGGCGTGGGACGTGAACGTGATGGCACACGTCCGTGCGGCCCGGCTGCTGCTGCCGGCGTGGCTGGAGCGCGGCGAGGGGCGGTTCGTCGCGACGGTGTCTGCGGCGGGCGTGCTCACGAGCCTTGGCTCGGCTCCGTATTCGGTGACCAAGCACGGCGCGCTGGCGTTCGCGGAATGGCTGTCGGCCACCTACCGGCACCGCGGCATCACCGTGCAGGCGATCTGCCCGCAGGGCGTGCGCACCGCGATGCTCGAGGAGACAGGGGAACGCGGCAAACTGCTGATGGGCGCCAGCGCGATCGACCCGCCGCAGGTGGCCGACGCGTTGTTCGCCGCGATGGCCGAGAACCGGTTCCTGGTGCTGCCGCACGCCGAGGTCGCGGACTTCTATGCCTTGCGCGCCACCGAAACCGACCGCTGGCTCGGCGGGATGAACAAGCTGCAGCGGAAAATGGAGGAGCTGCCCGGCGACGCGTGACCCGATATTCTCCCGGGGCGGCACCGGGCCGCAGGGGAGAACAGGGAGCCGGAATGACCGCACCCGCGCGCACCGACATGTCGCGCATCGCCACCGCCAGTTTCATCGGCACCGCCATCGAGTTCTACGATTTCTACATCTACGGGACCGCGGCGGCGCTGGTGTTCGGGAAGGTCTTTTTCCCGACGTTTTCCTCGACCGCCGGGGTGCTGGCCTCGCTCGGCACCTTCGCGGTGGGATTCGTCGCGCGCCCGGTCGGCGCGATCCTTTTCGGACACTGGGGCGACCGGATCGGCCGCAAGTCCATGCTGGTCACGTCCTTGCTGGTGATGGGACTGTCCACAGTGGCCGTCGGACTGGTGCCGGACTACGGCACGTTCGGCATCTGGTCGCCGATCCTGCTGGTGGTGCTGCGCTTCGTGCAGGGCATCGGCCTCGGCGGCGAATGGGGCGGCGCGGTGCTGATGTCGACCGAATACGCGCCGCCGGGCAAACGCGGCCTGTATTCGGCATTCCCGCAGCTCGGACCTGCCATCGGATTCGTGCTGGGCAACCTGCTATTCCTGCTGCTGGACGCGGTGCTCCCGCCCGCCGAGTTCCTGTCCTGGGGCTGGCGGCTGCCGTTCCTGTTCTCCGCGGTGCTGCTGGCGGTCGGGTTCTACATCCGGATCAAGATCGCCGAGACGCCGGTTTTCCAGGCCGCATTGGACAAAGCCGAACAGGCGAAAGTCCCGCTCTTCGAACTGCTGCGGAAACAGCCGCGGGTTCTGGTGCTGTCGACGTTGTCTTTCGTGCTCGCGCACGCGCTTTTCTATACTGTCACCACATTCTGTCTTTCGATGGCGACGACCACGCTCGGCATCCCGCGCACCACTGTCCTGATCAGCCTGCTCATCGCCGCCACCGTGATGGGCGTGGCGACGCTGGTGTTCGCGATGAAGTCCGATGAATGGGGCCGCAGGCGGCTGAGCGCAGCGGCCGCGGTTTCCGTTGTGGTGTGGTCGTTTCCGCTCTTTGCCTTGCTGCAGACGGGAAATCCGGTGCTGCTGACGCTCGGGTTCGTCGGCGGCCTGGCGTGTTTCGCGATGCTGTACGGGCCGATGGGCGCGTTCCTGCCGGAGCTGTTCCGGGTGCGGTACCGGTATTCCGGCGCTTCGATCGCGTACAGCGTCGCGGGCGTGATCGGCGGCGGGATCGTGCCATTGATCTCGACCGATCTGTGGGCGTCGACCGGCTCGACGGTGCCGGTCGCCCTGGTGCTGGTCGTGCTCGGGGTGCTCAGCTTCCTGTGCGTGCTGGCCCTGCCGGAGACCCGCGACCACGACTTCTCCGACGGGCTCGGCGAGTGGACCGCCGCCGGCCGCCCCTGACTTTCGGCCCCACCCGGCCGGGGGAAATCCGGCCGGGCGCGGTGTTTCCGGCCCGGTGCGCCGTTCGGGCTGCGGCTCTTGACACGCCGATTTGGTCTAGTCCAGTGTGTGACGGCACCCTTCCGGGTGCACTCCTCCCGGGTTGATCCCGCCGCCTCAAACCGGAGGTGTTCCGTGGTGCTCGTGGGAGGAACACGATGAAATCAGTGCGTCGGCTGGCCGCGCTCGCGGCGGCGGCAGGGGCGGCTCTCGCGACCGCGGCCGGGGTGGCCACGGCCGCGCCCGCGTCCGCTCCGCAGGTGGCGGCCGCTCCGGACCCGGTGCTCGCTTCGCCGTACCTGTACCAGTGGGCGGGGCAGACCAGCGCGTCGGCGGCGATGTCCGCGACCGGGATCAAGACGTTCACGCTCGCGTTCATGCTGTCGGACGGCTCGTGCAACCCGAAGTGGGACGGCGACCGTTCGCTGACCGGTTCGGACAAAACCCTGATCAAGTCCATCCGCGACGCGGGCGGCGACGTCATCCCGTCCTTCGGCGGCTGGTCCGGCACGAAACTCGGCGCGAAGTGCTCGTCGGCCTCGGCGTTGGCGGGGGCGTACCAGAAGGTGATCGACGCGTACGGCCTGAAGGCGATCGACCTCGACATCGAGAACACCGACGAGTTCGAGAACGCGACAGTGCAGGACCGGATCCTGAACGCGGTCAAGATCACCAAGCAGAAGAACCCCGGCGTGCGCGTCGTGATCACGATCGGCACCGAAACGTCCGGCCCCAACGACTGGGGCAAGCGGCTGATCAAGCAGGCGAAGGCGATCGGCGCGCCGGTGGACGTGTGGTCGGTCATGCCGTTCGACTTCTCCAGCGGCGGCGACATGGCGGGCAAGACGAAGTCCGCGGTGGACGGTCTCGTGGGGCAGCTGAAGTCGACGTTCGGCTGGGACAGCGCCACGGCGTACCGGCACGCGGGCCTCTCGTCGATGAACGGCAAGACGGACAACCCCGGCGAGGTCGTCTCGGTGTCGGACTTCACCGCGATCCGCGACTACGCCTCCAGCCACCACCTCGGCCGGTTCACCTTCTGGGCCACCAACCGGGACTGCTCAGGCGGCGGGGAGTGCAGCGGAATCTCGCAGCCGAAGTACGCGTTCACGAAGATCGTGGCCGGGTACCACGGCTGAGCTGGTCCAGGCCGGTGACGAGGCCGCCGTTCCGAGGGGTGCGGCCTCGTCGCCACCTGCTCCGCGACCGGGTGGGGTACTCGGTGGGATTCGGAGCGGCCGGTCGATGCCGGGGGAGCCGCATTCGGCCGGGCTGGCTGGGCTGAGTTCTGGCGCAGGGGGACAGAGGTCAGGCTGAGCCGAGGTTGAGGCCGCGGCGGGTCCGGGATGGGCTCGGGGCGGAACGGTGCGAAGAGGGCGGTCTGGGCGGATGGGCCGCGGCGGCCCGCAGAGGTTAGCGGGGGCCGGGGTGATTGCCGCGGTTGCTGGAGTGTGTCGTCTGGTGACTGCGATTGGTGGGGTTGCCGAGGGCGCAGGGTTTGGGGTGGTCGCCGGGGTTGCTGGAGCAGTGTCGTCTGGCGGCTGCGGTTCCCAGTGGGTGCGGAGGGCGCAGGGGCGAGCGCGCGATGTGGCGGCCGCGATTTCACACAGGTGGCGCTGGGGCGGGGTGATCGCGGTGGCGTGGTGCGGCGGCTGCGATTCCCGGGGGCTGCCGAGGGCGCAGGGGCGAGCGCGGTGCGGCGGCTGCGATTCGCAGGAGTCGCGGAGGGCGCAGGGCGCGGCGGGATGATCGCCGGAGCACCCTCGACCGCAGAGGGCGCGTCGCAGAGGAGCTCGGCGCAGAGGTCGGCACGGTCGCGCGGTGGGGGCGCGACCGTACCGGTCTCGAACAGCGAGACTCGCCGCTAGCCCCACCAGACAGCCCTCAACCGCCCAGCACCCGACGCACGAACTCCGTCTTCCCCGCCGTATAGACCTCCCGGTCAGCCACCTCCCCAGCCAGCTGTCGCTTCACCTCGGCGTACTCCTCGGCCAACCCGGGATCCGCCCGCAGCGCGTCCCGGAATCGGAGCTGTGCCTGCCACCGTGGATGTCCCTCCGGCAGCAGGTGCAGGTGCGCCACCCGACGCCGTCCCTCCACATCGGGCAGCACGAAGAACCGCCGCCACGGTGCCGCGACGTCCAGTTCCGGCGGCACGAAACACCAGCCCTCAGCGGAAAGCACCGGCACTACCGCCGAGACCGTCGCCGCGGACAGGTCACGCATCGGGGCCATCACGTCGAGCACCGGTTTGGCCGCCAAACCGGGCACCGCTGTCGAGCCGACGTGCTCTACCCGCCCGGGAGCAAGCCAAGGCGCGAGCAGCCGCGCGATCTCAGCGCACAGCGCGGAGCCCCGTGAAGCCCACGTCGGATCCGGGGGATGGATTTCGGGCCGTTCATAGGCCCAGGCCGGAGCATGGGACGGGTCATCCATGCCGGGCCGCAAGGGAGGCCGGGGTTTCGTCCATGCCGATCACGTTAACCCCGGCCACCGACAAAAACCGTCAGGCGGGAAGATCCACCAGATCAGCCAGCCGGGCCCGATGCCGTCCGGGGGTGCCGAAAGCGATCTGGTCGCTCTTGGCCCGCTTCAGATACAGATGCGACGGATGTTCCCACGTCATCCCGATCCCGCCGTGCAGCTGGATCGCTTCCTCCGCCGCGTGCACCGCGATCGGCGACACCCTGGCCTGCGCGACCGACACCGCGATCGGCACGTCGTTCCCCGTCGCCAGCGCATCCGCCGCGTACCGAGCCGCGGCCCGTGCGTTGACCAGTTCCGTGTACAGATTCGCCAGCCGGTGCTTCAGCGACTGAAAACCCCCGACCGGACGGCCGAATTGATACCGCCCCTTCAGGTACGTGACAGTCTCCGTCAGCGCCCACTCGGTGATCCCGGTCTGCTCCGAAGCCAGCAGCCCAGCCGCAGTGGTCAGGGCGCTGTCCAACGCCTCGGCAGCAGCGGAACCGGTGCAAATCGTCTGTGCGGCAACGGAATTGAGAGTCACATCGGCGACCCGGCGAGTCAGATCCAGCGACACGGCCTCGGTCACGGTCGCCGCGGAAGCGTCCACGGAGTAAAGGCCAGGGCCGTCAGGGCCAACAGCCGGAACGATCAGCAGATCGGCGACTGAAGCATCGGCCACTGTGGACACCCGGCCGGACAAGGTTCCGTCGAGAAACGAAACAGCGGAAGGGAAAGCAGCACCCGGAGCGGTAGACAAAGGCACCGCCAAAGCGCCGATCACCGAGCCGGAAGCGAGCTGGGGGAGCAGGTCCGAATCCGCGGCCAGCAAGGCAGCCGTCGCGAGCACTGCACTGCCCAGGTACGGCACCGGCGCGACACTCCGGCCCAGTTCCTCCATCACGACCGCGACCTCGCGCGTCGAAGCGCCATGTCCGCCAAGGGATTCCGGCACCATCAGCCCGGCCGCGCCGAGATCGGCAGCCAGCGTCTTCCACAGCGCGAGGTCGTACGGCGTGTCCGTTTCGACCCGCGCCAGCAGGGCCGTCGGCCCGGCCCGGTCGGTCAGCAGCGCGCGCACCGACGACCGCAGGTCCTCTTCCACATCCGAGTACAGCAGGTCCGGCGTGCTCATCGCGGCAGGTCCTTCCAGGCGACGTCCTTGTCCACCCGCGGCTCGGACGGCAGCCCCAGCACGCGTTCGGAGATGATGTTCCGCAGCACCTCCGAGGTACCGCCCTCGATCGAGTTTCCCTTGGCGCGCAAGTACCGGTACCCGGCGTCGCGGCCGAAGAAGTCGACCTGTTCCGGACGGCGCATCGTCCAGTCCTCGTAGCGCAGGCCCTCTTCGCCGAGCAGTTCCAGCTCCAAACCGGACAGCTGCTGGTTCAGCTCGGCGAACGCCACCTTCATCGCCGAACCCTCCGGACCAGGCGCGCCCACGGCGAGCTGCTGCCGCTGCCGCATTCCGGCCAGCCGCAGCGATTCCGCCTCGACCCAGTGTTGCACGAGCCGGTCGCGCAGTTCCGGCGTGCGCAGCTCCGGACGGTCCCGCCACGTCTTCGCGACCAGCCCGATCATGCCGCCCTCGCGCGGCATCGCGGTGCCGCCGATCGCGACGCGTTCGTTCATCAGCGTGGTCTGCGCGACCTTCCAGCCCTCGCCGACCGCGCCGATCCGCTGCGCGTCCGGGATCCGCACCTCAGTGAGGAAGACCTCGTTGAACTCCGCCTCGCCGGTGATCTGCCGCAGCGGCCGGACCTCGACGCCCGGTGCGGTCATATCGCACAGGAAGTACGTCATGCCCTGGTGTTTCGGCACGTCCGGGTCGGTGCGGGTGACGAGGATGGCCCACTGCGCGAGATGCGCGCTGGACGTCCACACCTTCTGCCCGGTCACGACCCAGTCGTCGCCGTCGCGGACCGCTCGCGTGGCCAGCGCGGCGAGGTCGGAGCCGGCGCCCGGTTCGCTGAACAGCTGGCACCACACCTCCTCGCCGGTCCACAGTGGACGGAGGTAGCGCTTCTTCTGCTCCTCGGTGCCGAACGCGAGGATGGTCGGCGCGGCCATGCCGAGCCCGATGAGGATCCGGCGCGGGTTGTTGTCCGGTGCGCCGGCGGCGGCGAATGCGGCTTCGACCTCGCCCTGCAGCGCGCGCGGAGCGCCCTGGCCGCCGAGTCCTTCGGGGAAGTGCACCCAGGCGAGCCCGGCGTCGAACCGGGCCCGCAGGAAGTCCACAGTGGACAAGGAAGCCGGATCGTGCGCGGCGAGGAACGCGTCGACCTGCGCCCGCAGCTCCTCGGCGGTCACTTGCCCGCCTCCGTCCGGTACTTCTTCAGCTCGCGCCGCGCCAGCGAACGCTTGTGCACCTCGTCCGGACCGTCGGCGAGCCGCAGCGTGCGCACCCCGGCCCAGATCTCCGCGAGCGGGAAGTCCTGCGAGACGCCGCCCGCGCCGTGCGCCTGGATCGCCTTGTCCAGGATCCATTCGACGGTCAGCGGGGTAGAGATCTTGATCGCCTGGATCTCGGTGTGCGCGCCCTGGTTGCCGACGGTGTCCATCAGCCACGCGGTCTTGAGCACCAGCAGCCGCTGCTGTTCGATCCGCACGCGCGCCTCGGCGATCCAGTCCTGCACGACGCCGGAATCGGCGATCGGGCGCCCGAACGTCTCGCGCGACAGCGTGCGGCGGCACATCGCCTCCAGCGCGCGTTCCGCCATGCCGATCGCGCGCATGCAGTGGTGGATGCGGCCCGGCCCGAGGCGGGCCTGTGCGATGGCGAACCCGGAACCCTCGTCGGCGATCAGGTTCTCCGCGGGCACCCGCACGTCCTCGAACAGCACCTCGGCGTGCCCGCCGTGGTCGCCGTCGGTGTAGCCGAACACCTGCATGCCGCGCACGACGGTCAGCCCCGGCGTGTCGCGCGGGACCAGGATCATGCTCTGCTGCTGGTGCGCGGGCGCGTCCGGATCGGTCTTGCCCATCACGATGAAGATCTTGCAGTTCGGGTTCATCGCGCCGGTGATGTACCACTTGCGCCCGTTGATGACGTACTCGTCGCCCTCGCGCCGGATGCTGGTCGCGATGTTGCGCGCGTCCGAGGACGCCACGTCGGGTTCGGTCATCGCGAACGCGGAGCGGATTTCCCCGGCCAGCAACGGTTCCAGCCACTGCTTCTTCTGCTGGTCGCTGCCGAACATGGTCAGCACTTCCATGTTCCCGGTGTCCGGCGCGGCGCAGTTGACCGCGGCGGGCGCGAGGTGCGGGCTGCGGCCGGTGATCTCGGCCAGCGGCGCGTACTGCAGGTTCGTCAGTCCCGCGCCGTGGTCGCCGGGCAGGAAGAAGTTCCACAGCCCGCGCTTGCGCGCCTCGGCCTTGAGCTCGTCGACGACCGGCGGCGGCGACCACGGGTCGGTGCGCGCGGCCAGCTGCTCGTGGAAAACAGCCTCGGCGGGGTAGACGTGCGAGTCCATGAATTCGAGCAGTTGCCCGCGCAGTTCCTCGGTACGGGCGTCGAACGCGAAGTCCATCAGTTCTCCTTGCTGAGCGTCTTGGCGCCCTGCTCGATCAGGGGAGCGACGGCGGCGCCGATCTGGTCGAAGCCCTCGCCGACGGTTTTGCCTTGCTGGAAGCGGAAGTAGATGCCCTCGAGGATCACCGCGAGCTTGAAGAACGCGAAGCTCACGTACCAGTCCAGCGCCGACAGATCGCGGCCGGACCGCTGCGCGTAGCGGGCGATCGTCTCGTCGGTGCCCGGATAACCGGGCGCGCTGCTGGCGTTGGACACCATCGGCAGCGAGAGCTGGTCCCGCTGCGCGTAGGTGATCATCAGGCCGAGGTCGGTGAGCGGGTCGCCGAGCGTGGACATCTCCCAGTCCAGCACCGCGGTGATCCGGTCGTCGCCGTCGACGAGAACGTTGTCCAGCCGGTAGTCGCCGTGCACGATCGCGGGCGGCCCGGACGCCGGGATCGCCGCGGCGAGCCGGTCGTGCAGCCGGTCCGCGCCCGGCAGGTCGCGGCTGCGCGAACCGTCGAGCTGCTTCTTCCACCGGCGCAGCTGGCGTTCCAGAAAGCCTTCCGGACGGCCGAAATCGCCGAGCCCGACCGCTTCCGGATCGACCGCGTGCAGGTCGACGAGCGTGTCCACCAGCGAATCGGCGATCGCCCTCGTCCGCTCCGGGCCGAGCTGCTCCAGCTCCTCCGCGGTGCGATACGGCGTGCCCTCGACGAACTGCATCACGTAGAACTGCGCGCCGAGCACGTCCGCGTCCTCGCACAGCAGAACGGTTTCCGGCACCGGCACCGGAGTCCCGGCGAGACCGCTCATCACGCGGAACTCGCGGCGCATGTCGTGCGCGGTCGGCAGCACGTGGCCGAGCGGCGGACGGCGCACGACCCAGCGCTGCGTGCCGTCGGAGACGAGATAGGTGAGATTGGACCGCCCGCCCTGCACCACTTCCGCGGTGAGGGCTCCGGAGACGAGCCCGGGCCGCTCGCGGTCGAGATGGGCGCGCAGCCTCGCCAGATCGAGGCCGGGCGGGTCGGTTTCGGTCATCGGAAGGACTCCAGTTCGTGCGAGGTCGGGGCTTGCGCCCCCATGCCGCGTCGGGTGCGGGGACGCACCGGACGCCGCATCGGGGCGCGGGCGGGGGCTCAGAGGATGAGCCGGGAAACCATCTCGGCGACGCAGGCGGGTTTGTCCTCGCCCTCGATTTCGACGGTCCAGCGCACCACGGCCTGCTTGCCGCCGGGCACGTCGGTCAGCTCGACCAGCTCGGCGGTCCCGCGCACCCGCGAGCCCACCTTCACCGGCTGCGGGAACCGCACCTTGTTGAGGCCGTAGTTGATGCCCATCTTCAGGCCCTCGACCCGGTAAATCTCCGGCAGGAACGCCGGGATCAGCGACAGCGTGAGGAACCCGTGCGCGATCGTCGTGCCGAACGGGCCGGCAGCGGCCTTCTCGGCGTCGAGGTGGATCCACTGGTGGTCGCCGGTGGCGTCGGCGAACAGCTGCACCTGCTCCTGGGAGACGGTGTGCCATTCGCTCGTGCCCAAGGGCCCGCCCACTGCTTCGGCGAGTTCGGCGACGTCGGAGAACACGCGCATCGGGATCAGTCCTTCGGTCCGCCGGCGACGTAGATGACCTGGCCGGACACGAATCCCGCGCCCTCGCTGACCAGGAACGACGCGACGTTCGCGATGTCCTCGGGCGTGCCGACGCGCTGCACCGGGATCTGCGAGGCGGCCGCGGCCTTGAAGTCCTCGAAGCTCATGCCGACGCGCTCGGCGGTCGCCGCGGTCATGTCGGTGGCGATGAACCCGGGCGCGATCGCGTTGGCGGTGACGCCGAACTTGCCCAGCTCGATCGCCAGCGTCTTGGTGAAGCCCTGCATGCCGGCCTTGGCCGCGGAGTAGTTGACCTGCCCGCGGTTGCCCAGCGCCGAGGTGCTGGACAGGTTGACGATCCGGCCCCACTTCTCCTGCGTCTGGTACTTCTGCACGGCGCGGGTCATCAGGAACGAGCCGCGCAGGTGCACGTTGAGCACCGAGTCCCAGTCCTGTTCGGTCATCTTGAACAGCAGGTTGTCGCGGGTGATGCCGGCGTTGTTGATCAGCACGGTCGGCGCGCCGAGCTCCTCGGCCACGCGGGTCACCGCGGCCTCGACCTGCTCGGCGTCGCTGACGTCCAGCGCGACGCCGACCGCGCGGCCGCCGTCGGCGACGATCGCCTCGGCGCCCTGCTTGACCCCGGCCTCGTCGAGGTCCAGCAGGCCGACGGCGAACCCGTCGGAGGCGAGGCGGCGGGCGACGGCGGCGCCGATGCCACGGCCTGCGCCGGTCACGATGGCCACACGGGAAGCGGTCACGGGGATCTCCTCATCGTCGAGAAAGCGGTTCGGCAGCGGCGCTAAGCGTACGCTTAGTACGAGAATTTCGCGAGACCTCGGAAGGGCGGTTCGCCGCGTGCGGCCGGAATTGTCGGTCCGGCCCGGTAGGGTCGCCGCCGATGAAGATCACGAGCGCGCCCCTCGTCGCGGCGGGACGCGCGCTGGGAGAAGCGGTCGCCGGCGGCGGCGGTCCGGTTGTCGCGCCCGGCCGGACGCACCAGGCGCTCACCGGGCTCGCGGCGCTCGTCGCCGGGGTGCTCGCGTTCTTTCCGGCCGACCGCGCGACCGAGGGCGCGCGGGTGCTGGCGGCCGCGCTGACCCTGTTCGCGGTCGGCCTCACCCTGGTGCGTCCGCTGTGGTCCTGGCGGGTGCTGATCGTCCTCGTGGGCTGCGCGGACCAGCTGTACGGGATCCACGCCCGGTTCGGCTGGCCGTGGACCGAGGGGTTCGCGTTCGCGGCGATCCCCGTGCTCGCCGCGGTCGGCCGCAACCACCGGCCGGGCGTGCTGGCGTGGGTCTGGCTGATCTCCACCGGGGTCAGCGCCCTGCTGGCGAACGTGCGCGGTGAGCTGATCGTGATCTCCGTGCTGCTCGCGGTGCCGCTGGCGTTCGGCTGGCTGGTTTCGCGGCTGCGCGGCGCCGAACGCGACCTGGAAGCGGAGTCCACCCGCCGCGCGGTGCTGGAGGAACGCGCCCGGATCGCCCGCGAGCTGCACGACGTGGTCGCGCACCACATGTCGGTGCTGGCCATGCGCGCGGATTCGGCGCGCTACCGGTTCCCCGGCCTCGACGACGGGCTGCGCGAGGAGTTCCAGTCGATCCAGGACACCGCCCGCAACGGGATGACCGAAATGCGCCGGCTGCTCGGCCTGCTGCGGGCGGAGCAAGCCGGACAGGAGACCGAGCCCCAGCCCGGGGCCGAGCAGATCGAACAGCTGGTGGAACGGGTCCGCGCGGCGGGCACCGACGTGCGGTTCGAGCTGCGCGGCGATTACCGCGGGCTGCCCGAGGGCGTCGGGTTGTCCGCGTACCGGATCGTCCAGGAAGGGCTCAGCAACGCGGTGCGGCACGCGCCCGGCGCACCGGTCGAGGTGTTCGTGCACGTCGGACCAGGTGAACTGCGGCTCGTCGTGCAGGACACCGGTGCCGTCGCGAGCGCTCCGGAGGACACCGCGGGGCGGGCGAAACACGGACTGCTCGGGATGCGAGAACGCGCGGCGGCGCTCGGCGGTACGTTCTCCGCGGAGCGAAGGGACGGCGGCGGATTCGCCGTCGTCGTGACCGTTCCGCTGGACTAGGGGGACAGCCATGGCGGTGACGGTGGTGATCGCCGACGACCAGACCATGGTCCGGCAGAGCTTTCGCGCGGTGCTGGCCGCGCAGCCGGACATCGAGGTGGTCGGCGAAGCGGCCACCGGGACCGAGGCGGTGGCCGCGTGCCGCGCGCTGCGCCCGGACCTGGTGCTGATGGACATCCGGATGCCGGACCTCGACGGGCTCGCCGCCACCCGGCTCATCCTCGGCGACGGCGAGGACGCCAGGCCGCGGGTTCTCGTGCTGACCACCTTCGACGCGGACGAATACGTCTACGGCGCGCTCAGCGCCGGTGCCAGCGGGTTCCTGCTGAAGGACTCCCCGCTGGACGATCTGGTCGTCGCGGTCCGGATGGTGGCGGCGGGCAACGCGCTGTTCGCGCCCGCGGTGACCCGCCGGGTGATCGAAGGGTTCGCCGGGACGCGGCGGCCGACCCAGGACGTCGGCAGGCTGTCCGAGCTGACCGCGCGCGAACTCGAGGTGCTGCGGCTGATCGCGCGCGGACTGTCCAACGCGGACATCGCCGCGCAGCTGGTGATCGCGGAACAGACCGCCAAGACGCACGTCAGCCGGGTGCTGGGCAAGCTCGGGGTCCGCGACCGCGCACAAGCCGTGGTCATGGCCTACGAGGCGAAGTTCGTGGTGCCGGGCCAGTGATACGCCGGTAGCACTCGCGGGCGGGGACGCTACCGGGGGAGCAGCCGAAGACAGCTCCGCGGACCGACGCTTCCAGGGCACTCGTCTCCCTAGCTTTCCCTTGTGCGCCAAGAGAAAAACATCGTCGTCGTGGTGATCGCCGCGTTGGCCGGGCTCGCCGTCTTCCGCTGGCTCGGCGGAGCACCGCTCGGGGTGGACAGCGCGGTCTACCGCGCCGGTGCGCTGGCCGTGCTGCGCGGACAGCCGCTTTACGAGCCCCTGCTCGCGCTCGACCCGAAGTCCGCGCTGGAACTGCCTTTCACGTACCCGCCGAGCGCGGCGTTGCTGTTCCTGCCGCTGGCCGCGCTCCCGGCGCACTTCGCGTGGCTGCTGATCGCGGTCGGCTCGGTGCTCGCGCTGTGGTCGGTCTCGCGCCGGTTCGCCCGTGAACGGCCGCTGCTGGCGCTCTGTCTCCTGCCCGTGCTGGAACCCGTGTGGCGGATGATTTCGCTGGGCCAGATCAACGGCGTCTTGATGGCCATGGTCGTGCTGGACGCGCTGCCGGTCCGCAACCGCAGATCCGGCGGAATGCTGATCGGACTGGCCGCGGCGGTGAAGCTGACCCCGCTGATCTTCGTCCCGTACCTGCTCCTGACCGGCCGCCGCGCCGACGCGTGGCGCGCGCTGGCGACCTTCCTCGGAGTGAGCGCCGCCGGGGCGCTGCTCCTGCCGGGCGACTCGATCCGGTACTGGACCTCGGCCATGCTGGACAACCGCAACGCCGGAACCCTTGACTGGGCCCTCGACCAGTCCCTGCACGGCATGTTCGCGAGGTTCGGCGCGACCTCGCTCGGCTGGTACGCGGCGTCGGCCGCAGTGTGCCTGCTGGCGGGCGCGCTGCTGGTCCGCGAGTTCCACCGGCGCGGCGACCCGCGAGCCGCGCTGCTCGTGACGGCGGGCTGCGGGCTGCTGGTGAGCCCGCTTTCCTGGACGCACCACTGGATTTGGGCGGTGCCGCTGGTCGGTTTCCTGTCGGGCAAACGGGCTGGACTGATCTGCGCCGGAGCGGTTTTCAGCGGGATCGCGCTGGCTGTGGTTCCCGAAGGCGGGCACCGGGAGCTGTCCTGGAACCCGGTCGAGATGGTGCTGGGCAACGCCTATGTGCTGAGCGCGTTGGCTGTCGGCGTGGTCCTCAGCGTCCGGCTGCTGACCCGGCGCTCGGGGCGGCTAGTGCGGCCAGCGCGACAAGTTCGGTGAGCGCCATCCCGCGTTCGACGAGGCCGAGCGGGATGAGCAGCCACCAGCGCTGGTCGGTCAGCGCGGCGACGGCGACCGCGCCGAGGATCACCGCGAACCAGGCGAGCGACGCGACGGCGAGCGCGCGGGCGAGGAACCTGCGGCGCGGGGAGTCCGGAAAAGCTGCGCGCGCCGAGACGAGCACCGCGAGCGGCAGGCAGACGAAGGCGACGACACTGGCGATCCGGTGCAGCGTGCCGCCCGCGCCGGTCGCCGCCGCGTTGGTCCAGTCGGTCTTCGGGAACGCGACGATCACCAGCAGCCCGGCCGTCCAGAACGCGCCGAGCACGGCCGCGAGAACCGGCAGCCGTCCTTGCAGCCGCAGCACGGCGAACGCGACCGCCGAACCGGCCGCGACCAGCACGATTGCCAGGTCGAACACCCATTTGTGGTCCGACCGCCCGTACTCGCTGATAGTCCGCCAGGTCGCGCTGATCTCGTCGGTCGGCGGCACCAGTTGCAACAGCAGCATCAGCACGGCGCCGAGGGCCAGCGCGGCGATCCCGGCCAGCGCGAGCAGGACGGGGCGGCGGTCGGCGCGCACGGTTGTCATGCACTCACAGTGACACATGCCGGATATGTCCCGGGTGAATCAGGCCGCTCGGCCGGATCCGGTGACCTGCGCGCGCACCGTGCGCAGCGCGTTGTGGTCCACAGTGGACGGTTCGGCGGACAGCCAGCCGCCGATCTCGTGCAGGAACTGCTCCGGCGTCATCGGCGGGCCGGGTTCGCCGTCCGGTTCGGCGGTGGTGACCTCGCCGTCGCGGCTCGGGTACACGATCATCGCACCGCGCAGCGCGACGCCGGGCAGCAGTTCGCGGTAGCGCTCCAGGCTTTCTTCCAGCTGGCTGCCGCCGCCGCGGAACGGGCGCCCGTTGCGCAGCAGCCGTCCGTCCTCGGCGGTTTCGTAGTGCCCGGGCAGCCAGAGCTTCGATTCGACCAGCACCAGGCGTTTCCCGCACAGCACCGCGTGGTCGACGTCGGCGAACACCGAACCGGGCCACGCGAGACCGTGGAAGATGCGCGCGCCGGGCAGCCGGGTCAGATAGCGCTCCAGCAGGTCGGCGGTGAGCTGTTCGGCCAGCTCGTCGGCCTCGGCGCCGGGGGCGCCGAACACCGCGCTGCCGCCGAATTCCTCCGCGAACTCGTGCCGGGCGCGGCGCGCGGACAGGAAACCGCGGGCGAGCCGGTGCACGAGCAGCGCGGTGCCCGCGGTGAGCGCGAGCCAGACGATCAGCACCGGTGGCGTGAAGTCGATCCCGGCGAGCAGCGGCAACAGCACCAGCACCGTGCCGGCAATGGCCGCGACGACCGGCGTGTGCCCCGGCCCGCGCCGCCGCCCGTGCCGCATCCGCGGGTCGGCCGCGGCGAACGACCACCACTCCAGGGTTTCCGGATCGATCTCCGGCGCTTCCGGACGATAGCCGGGCTGCTCGCCGAACCGCCGCCGCGGCCGCGGTTTGGGCACCGAGGCGGCCGGGACGCCGGCGTCGTAGCGGGCGCGTTCGTTGGGGTCGGCGAGGGTGTCGTAGGCCTCGCGCAACAGCTGGAAGGTGCCGACCGTGCCGCCCGCGTCCGGGTGCAGCGTCTTGGCCAGCCTGCGGTAGGCGGCCTTGATCTCCGTGGGGGACGCGGTTTTCCCCACGCCGAGTACCGCGTAGTAGTCGGGCACGGTTCGGGTTCCACCTCCGGACGGCTGCTGCGCAACGATATGGGGTCGCCGGGGCGGCGTGCCATCCGCCTCCGCGGCGCGCCGGGGTGAACGTGTTTCCGCTAGGGGCGGGCCAGCCACTCGTCGCGGGTGAGCGCGTACTCGACGGCGTGCCGGTCGTCGCCTGGCGCGAAGTAGTCGGGGTCGTCGGAGACGAAGTCTCGGATATGGCGGAGCCCGATCGACGCCATGGTCGCCAGGGAGGCCTTGTTGCCCGCCGCGGTCCCGGCGAAGATCCGGTCCAGGCCGACCTCGCGGAAGCCGTACCGGAGCAGTTCGAGCGAGCCTTCCTTGGCGAGACCTTTACGCCAGTGCTTGCGGAGCAGCCGGTATCCCAACTCGGCTTCTTTCGGTGCTTCGGCGGGACGCAAGGCCCAGTAACCGGCGAACTCGGCTTCGAGGAACCCGGCCCAGCAACCGAGCCCCGGGCGGGTGCCCGCGAGCAGTCTCCGAAGCGCTTCGGCCGACTGTTCCCGGGTCCGCACGCCGCCCAGGTAACGCATGACTTCCGGGTCGGCGGACATCTCGACCTCGTGCTCGAGATGTCCGGCGGACAACGGGACCAGCCGGAGGCGTTCGGTGCGCAGGACCGGTTGGGACATCAGGCGAACTCGCTAGCCAGCCACTCTTCGCGGCCGACGGCGTACTCGACCGCGTGCCGGTCCTCGCCCGGCGCGAAGTACTTCGGGTCGCCGATGAAGTCGCGGATGTGCCGGAGCCCGATCGAGGCCATCGTCGCCTGGGAGGCTTTGTTGAGCACCGCTGTCCTGGCGTAGATGCGGTCGAGCCCGACGTCGCGGAACCCGTGCCGGAGCATCTCAAGCGCCCCTTCCTTGCCGAGTCCTTTGCGCCAGTACCCGCGAAGCATCCGGTATCCCAATTCGGCCTCTCCCGCGGATTCACCGGGACGCAGCGACCAGAAACCGGCGAAAGCGGCGTCGACGAAGCCGGTCCAGCAACCGATCCCGCCCCCGGCGTACGCGAGGGTTCGCCGGAGCTCGTCCGCTGACTGCTCCGGGGTCTGCACACCGGCCAGGAAGCGCATCACCTCGGGGTCGGCGGAGAGTTCGACCAGGTGCTCGAGATGTCCGGCGGACAACGGGACCAGGCGAAGGCGTTCGGTGTGCAAGATCGGTTGGGACATCAGGCGAACGCTCCCGGGTCGGCGGACGACGGGAAGCAGTCTGGCAGTCGCGCGGTCCGCCCGTCAGCCGGTTTTCCAGTCGCGCGGCACGGCTCCCGGTCAGCGGCGCCATCCCACCGGAGCGCCCGCCCGCGTCGCGAGGAGCCCTGCCCGCGGGACCCGCGCCCCACCGTCCCCTTCTCCCACTCCCGCACCGGTTTCGGCAACTTTCCGGACGCAGCCCTTCCGCACCCCGTTCCTCTTATGTTAAGAAGCTTTACTAACTATTGGATGGAGGCACGACGTGAGCTCACCCACCCGCCCGGGGGACTCCGCGACCCTTCCGGGGAACGGTCTCGAACGCCGGATCGGGCCGCTGCAGGCGACCGCGATCAACATGACGCAGATGTGCGGGATCGGCCCGTTCGTCACGATCCCCGCGATGGTCGCGACCATGGGCGGCCCGCAGGCGATGTTCGGCTGGATCATCGGCGCGATCATCGCGCTCGCCGACGGGCTGGTGTGGGCCGAACTGGGCGCCGCGCTGCCCGGGGCCGGCGGCACCTACATCTACCTGCGCGAAGCGTTCCAGTACCGCACCGGCAGGCTGATGCCGTTCCTCTTCGCCTGGAGCGCGGTGCTGTTCATCCCGCTCATCATGTCCACCGGCATCATCGGGCTGGTCCAGTACCTGGGCTACCTGGTGCCGGGCGTGACCGACGCGGGCGGCGTCACCCCGCTGGGCAAGGTCATCGGCATCGGCCTCGTCGTGCTGATCGTGCTCGCGCTGTTCCGCCGGATCGGCCAGATCAGCAAGCTCACCACCGCGCTGTTCCTGATCATGCTGTTCGCCGTCTTCGCGGTGATCATCGCGGCCTTCTCGCACTTCGACGCGCACCAGGCGTTCGACTTCACCCCGGGCGCCTTCGGCTCGGGCGGCGCGTTCTGGTCCGGTCTCGGCGCGGGCCTCGTCATCGCCGTCTACGACTACCTCGGCTACAACACGAGCGCCTACCTCGGCGGCGAGGTCCGCAACCCGGGCCGCACGCTCCCGCGGTCGATCATCTTCTCCATCCTCGGCATCATGACGCTCTACTTCCTGCTGCAGGTGGGCGTTCTCGGCTCGCAGCCGCTGGAGTCGATCAAGAACGCGACGTCGGTGGCGTCGTCGGTGCTGGAGCAGGCCTGGGGCTCGGTGACCGCGAAGATCGTCACCGTCTTCATCGTGATCGCCGCGGTCGGTTCGGTGTTCGCGGGCCTGCTCGGCGGGTCGCGGGTGCCGTTCGAAGCCGCGCGCGACAAGGTGTTCCTGCCGGTGTTCGGCAAACTGCACCCGAAGCTGAACCTCCCGACCGCGGGCGTGCTCGCGATGGGCGTGATCACCGCGATCGGGTCGCTGTTCACCTTGACTGACGTGATCAACGCGGCGGTTACGGTGCTGGTGATCATCCAGTCTCTGGCGCAGGTCGCGGCGATCGTCGTGCTGCGCCGCCGCCAGCCGCACCTCAAGCGGCCTTACCGGCAGGTGCTGTATCCGGTGCCGACGATCATCGCGCTCGTCGGGTGGGTTTACGTCTACGTGTCGGCCAGCTGGCTTTCGATCTGGCTTTCGGTCGCCTGGATCGTCCTCGGCGTCCTCGCCTTCCTGATCTACGCCTCGAAGGAAAAGGTGTGGCCGTTCGGCCCCAAGGAAATCCGCGAGGCGTTCGCGTCCCAACCTGCGGGGGTGGAGTCGTGAGGAAGCCGCTGATCGCCGGGATCACCGCGCTCGTCCTCGTCCCCGGCGTGGTGACCGCCGTGTCGGCTACCGCTTCCGCGCAGCAGCCGGAATCGCTGGCATCGCGTCCGCAGGGGCAGTCGACGATCGGCCTCGGCGGCTGGCAGGTGCTGACCACCGCGCAGGTCAAGGACGGCGGCTCGGCGGTGTCGAAGCCCGGCTACCCGACGCACGGCTGGCTGAAGGTGAAGCCGGACGACGCGGGCGCGCCGGGCACCGAGATCAACGCGCTGGTGCAGAACGGCAAATGCCCCAACGTGTTCTACTCGGACAACATGCGCAAATGCTTCGGCTACCAGGCGAAGCGCGGACCGGTCACCACGAAGCAGTTCAAGGACCCGTGGTGGTTCCGCACCGATTTCAACCCCGGTTTCCGGCCAGGCAAGAACGCGAAGCTGACCATCCCCGGCGTCGTCGGCGAGGGCGACGTGTGGCTGAACGGCACGCTCGTCGCGGGCAAGGACGTGGTGAGCGGCGCGTACGCGGGCCACACCTTCGACGTCACGAAACTCCTGCGGCCGGGCAGGAACACGCTCGCGGTCAAGATGTACCCGAACGACCCGAATTCGATGTACACGCTCGACCAGGCCGACTGGGCGCAGATCGTGCCGGACAACAACACCGGCCTGCAGTTCCCGCCGACGCTGCAGCTGTCGGACGCGCTGAGCGGCGACAACGCGCACGTCGTGCAGGACAACGCGGCGGATCTGTCGACGTCTTCGCTGACCGCCAAGGTCGACGTGACCAACAACGCGGACACGCCGCAGACCGGCGAGGTCGCCGCGACCGTCACGCCGCCGGGGCACGGGCGGCCGATCGTGGTGCGGCAGAACGTCACGATTCCCGCGCACGCCAAGCAAACCGTGACGTTCACGCCGGCCAAATTCCCGCAGTTGAAGATCGTGAAGCCGCAAGTGTGGTGGCCGTACTCGATGGGTGCACAGCCGTTGTACACCTTGGGTACGACAGTTTCGCAGGGCGGCGTGGTGTCGACGTCGTCGTCGGAGACGTTCGGGATCCGGACGGTGACGTCGAAGCTGATCGGCAAGTCCCCGGCGCTGCCGGACGGCGCGCGGAAGTTCGCGGTCAACGGCCGCGACTTCGTGTTCCGCGGCGGCGGTTTCGCGCCGGACCTGTTCCTGCGCTACGACAAGGCCGACATCGCGCACCAGCTCGCGCTGATCAAGAACATGGGCCTGTCCGGCGTCCGGCTCGAGGGCCACGATATGCCCGCGGACTTCTACGAGCAGGCCGACCGCGCCGGACTGCTGGTGCTCGGCGGATTCCTCTGCTGCGACGCCTGGCAGCCGGAACATCCGGAGAAACTGACCGACCGCGACTACCGGATCATGCACGATTCCGCGTATTCGATCGCGCAGGCCGAACGCAGCCACCCCAGCGTGATCACCTACGGCTGGAGCGACAACGAGCCGATCCCGCGGCAGGAAACCGAGACGCTGAGCGCGTTCAAGGCGGCCGACTGGGACGTGCCGGTGATCGCGTCGGCGGAGTACAAGAGCACCAAGACGCTCGGTCCGTCGGGGGAGAAGGAAGGCCCGTACGACTGGGTCCCGCCGACCTATTGGTACGACTCCTCGGCCTTCGACAAGACCGACCCGAGCCGCACGAACGCGGGCGGCGCCTGGGGTTTCGCGAGCGAGCAGAGCGCCGGGCACACCGTGCCGACGCTGGATTCGCTGCGGCGGTTCCTGTCGCCGCAGGAGCAGGCGAAGCTGTGGCAGGACCCGGCGTACAACCAGTACCACGCGAATTACGAATCCGGGCACGGCGGCTACAAGTTCGGCACGCTGTACACCCTGGACGAGTCGATCGCCCACCGGTACGGGAAATGGGATTCGCTGGAGTCCTATGTGGAATCCGCGCAGATCGCGAACTACGAGAACACCCGTTCCCAGTTCGAGGCGTTCCTCGCGCACGCCAACGACAAGAAGAACCCGTCGACCGGCGTGGTGTACTGGCAGCTGAACAAGGGCTGGCCGACCCTGCTGTGGTCGCTGTACAACAACGACGGCGACCAGCCGGGCGCGTATTTCGGTGCGCAGAAGGCGAACAAGCCGCTGCACGCGCTGTACACCTATGACACCGGCACGGTCGCGCTGTCCAACCTGGGCGCCGCGCGGCAGAACGGGATTTCGGTGCAGGCCAAGGTGTGGGACACCGCGGGCAAGGTCCTCGACGACCAGACCGCTCCGGCGGTTTCGCTGGACAGCCAGGGCGTCGCGACCGGGTTGCTGAAGCCGAAGGTCCCGGCGGAGACGAAGGCTCCCGCGAAGGCGCAGGTGTACTTCGTGGAACTGCAGGTGCGCCAGGGCGGAAAGGTCGTGGACCGGAACGTCTACTGGATGTCGACGCAGAAGGACGTCGTGGACTGGGCGAAGACGCTGCAGAACCCGCAGGCGACGATGAGCCAGTACAGCGACCTCACCGCGCTGCGCGATCTGCCGAAGTCGCAGGTCAGTGTGACCGCCTCGACCCGACCTTCGCGGGGCCCGGACGGCACGGACACCGCGACCACGGTCACGATCGCCAACCCGTCGAAGACCTCCGCGGTCAGCTTCTTCCTGCGCGCGGACTTGCGCCGCTCCGCGGACGGGTCGCAGCTGCCGGCCGCGACCTGGGACGACAACGACATCACGTTGTGGCCGGGCCAGTCGCAGACGCTGACCGTCCGCTACCGGGCCGCCGACCTCCACGGCGCGGCCCCGACCGTCAGCGTCGACGGGTTCAACACCGGCAGGGTCGTGGTGCCCGCCGGTCCGCACCGGGACGGCCAGGAGGCTGTCCCGCCGGTCATCGAGGGGACCCGCGAGTGACATCGGAAGACCTGATCCTGGGCATCGACTTCGGCGGCACGAAAGTGGCGCTGGGTCTGTCCGACCGGACCGGCGCCCTGCTGGCCACGCGCCGCCTGGACACCGACGCCGAAGCGGGTGCCGAACAGGTGGTCACGCGAGCTTTGGCCGCCGCCGCCGAGCTGGTCGCCGGCGCTCCGCTGACCGCGATCGGCGTGGTCAGTCCCGGAATCGTGCTGCCGGACCGGATCCTGCTGGCCCCGAACGTGCCCGGCTGGGAAGAACTCCACCTGGCCGAGCTGGTGTCTGAAGCCTTCCCCGACGTTCCGATCGCGGTCGGCACCGACGCCAAAGCCGCGGCACTGGCGGAATGGACCTGGGGCACGCTGGAAGGAGCCGACCCCGCGGTCTTCCTTTCCTTAGGCACCGGAATCGCCGCCGCGGTCCTCGTCGGAGGCCACCTGCTGACCGGCGCGAACGGGGCGGCCGGGGAGATCGGGTACAACCTGCGCACCCCCCAAGACGCCGACGGATTCGCCAGCGGAGCGGCGCCGCTGGAAGAAGCCGTCGGAGGCCGGTGGCTGGGCACGCGGGCAACCGCGCTGCTCGGCCGCCCGGTCACGGCGGGGGAGCTGTTCGCGTTGGCCCGGGAGAACACTGAAGCGAAGGAACTGGTCGCTTCGGCGCTGGACGAGCTCTCCATGCACGTCGCCAACCTGGCAATCGCCTTCGACCCCGCCCGGATCGCAGTGGGCGGCGGGTTGGTCCGGTCGGCTGATGTGCTGCTACCCGCCCTACGAGAACGCCTGACGGCTGCGGTGCCGTTCCCGCCGGAGTTGGTGCCTGCGCGGTTCGATCAGGACGCTTCACTGCTGGGCGCGGTGGCTTTGGCGCTGCGAGAGTGAGACTTCCGTGACCGGCGGGGTTGGGCTGACGCTTCGCCGGTCACGGGTACCAAATCGGTCGGCCTGTTCGCCGGTTGTGGTGGGTTGTTTGTTAGCCGCGCTGGGCTGGCTGGGTTTGGCAGCGTTGTTTGCCAGCTGTGGCGGGCTGGCGGCTGTTTGTTAGACGCGTTGAGCCTGGTTGGAGTGGCTAGCTGCTTTTGCCTGCGCTGTTCGGCAGCTACGTTCGCCCACCGTGGCGGGCTGACGGCTGTTCGTTAGGCGCGTTGAGCTGGCTGGATTTGCCAGCTGTGCTCACCAGCCGCGGCCGCCAGGACAGTGGGCTCGGAGCCGTTCGCTCGCCCGTGCTGGCTGGCTGCGTTTGCCTACGGCGTTTGGCGGCATCGTTCGCCAGCTGTGGCGGGCAGGCGGCTGTTTGTTAGTCGCCCTGGGCTGGCTGGGTTTGCCAGCTGTGGTTCACCTGCTGCGGCGGGCTCGAATCCGTTTGCTAGCCGTGCAGGCTGGCTGTGTTTGCCTGCGGCATTTGGCAGCTGCGTTCGCCAGCTGTAGCGCGATGGCTGTTTGCTGGTCGCGCTGGGCTGGGTGGCGTTGGCTAGCCGCCTCTGTCTGCGGTGTTTGCCAGTCGCGGCGGGCTAGGAGCTGTTTGCTAGCCGAATTCCCCAGCCGCGCTTGCCTGCGGCGTTCGCCAGGCGCCGTGGTCCCGCGTGTTCGCCACCCCTCTGGCTAACCTCGAACGGCGATGCCCCGCGCTCACGCTCCCGCGCGGCGAGCTCCGTGGGTGGTTGCGGCTGACGAGAACCGCGGCCCGCTGCGGGCCAGGAACCTGCCCCCGAATCGTAGCGTTGCCGGGCGCTCCAATCGCAGAACTTGCCCAGCTGCTAGCCGTGCCAGATCGCGTCTCGCACCACCGCCTATGCCACCCGTTCCTTCCCACCCGAGGCTCGGTCAGCATCCGTCCTGACTCGGTGAGCCCCGTGCCGCCTGTCGGCCGCGCAGTCCCGCCGCCTAGCCCTGCCAGACCGCATCTCGCGCATCTTCCCCCGCCCTCCAGCCGCGCACTTCGCCCTTCTTCGCCAGGCCCCTGACCAGCCGAAACAGCCGCTAGATCCAACCTGGCAGCACCGCGCACCGATCTGGCGCCCAAGAAGTGTGGACGAGGAGCTGCGGGTAGCCGTGCTCGTCGCCAGCACCCGGGAGGGCCGGGTCGGCGGCGAGATCGGCCGATGGTTCGTCGAGCGGGCCGCCGGGCACGGCGGGGTGGTGCTCGACGTGCTCGACCTCGCGACGTTCGCGATCCCGGCCCGGTTGCCAGCCGAGCCGACGGCCGGCATGGCCGGGTTCGCGAAGCGGATCGCGGCGGCCGAGGCGTTTGTGGTGGTCACGCCCGAGTACAACCGCAGCTTCCCGGCGTCGCTGAAGCAGGCGATCGACTGCGCGTACGAGGAATGGCGGGCCAAACCGGTCGGCTTCGTCTCCTACGGCTACCGCGCGGGCGGCCGCTACGCGGTGGAGCATCTTCGGGATGTCTTCACCGAACTGCACACGGCGACGGTGCGGGATTCGGTGTGTCTCGACCTGCTCGAGCACGAATGCGGCGACCCCGGCGCGGGTCCGCACGGCGAATCCGCAGGCCACGCGGCCTCTGCTTTGCTGGACGAACTGCTCTGGTGGGGCCTCGCGCTGCGCGACGGCCGGCGCGCGCGGCCGTATCGCGGATGAAGAACTGAGGGGAAGGACAAGACATGAGCAACGCTGCCGGGGAACCGGCGATCGAGACTTCCGGGCTCGTCAAAGTGTTCGGCGAGACCCGGGCGGTCGACGGGGTCGACCTCGTGGTCCCCGCCGGAACTGTGTACGGCGTGCTCGGGCCCAACGGCGCGGGCAAAACCACCACTGTCCGGATGCTCGCCACGCTGTCCCGTCCGGACGGTGGCGAAGCGCGGGTGTTCGGCCACGACGTGGTGCGCGAGGCGGACGCCGTGCGCAGCCGGGTGAGTCTCACCGGCCAGTACGCCTCGGTCGACGAAGACCTGACCGGGCAAGAGAATCTGGTGCTGCTCGGCAAATTGCTGGGACATCGCACCGCCGCCGCGCGCGATCGGGCGGCTCAGCTGCTCGCGGCGTTCGGGCTCACCGACGCCGCGCGCCGGCAGGTGAAGAACTACTCCGGCGGGATGCGTCGCCGGCTCGACATCGCGGCGAGCATCCTCAACACCCCGGACCTGCTGTTCCTCGACGAGCCGACCACCGGCCTCGACCCGCGCAGCCGCAATCAGGTGTGGGACATCGTCCGCGCGATCGTCGCGCAGGGCACCACGGTCCTGCTCACCACGCAGTACCTCGACGAGGCCGACCAGCTGGCGTCGCGGATCGCGGTCATTGACCACGGCCGCGTCATCGCCGAGGGCACCAAGGGCGAACTGAAAGCCTCGGTCGGAGTCGGCGCCGTCCACTTGCGACTGAGGGACGCCGACCAGCGCGCGACCGCCGCCGAAGTGCTGGAACGCGCGCTGTCCGCCACCGTGCAACTGGATCCCGACCCGGTCGCGATCACGGCGCGGCTGTCGTCGGACGCGCACGAAGCCGCCGCCGACCGCGCGTCGCGGGCTCTCGCGGAACTCGCGAAGGCAGGCGTCACCGTCGACACGTTCTCGCTCGGCCAGCCCAGCCTCGACGAGGTTTTCCTGGCTCTCACCGCCCGCACAGCCACGGAGGAGGCGGCGTGACCACCGTCAAGGAACCCGATCTCGACCTCGCGGCCCCGAAACCGGACGAGCTGGCCGCGGTCCTGCTCGCCACCGAACGCCCGCCGCGGCCGAGCGCGTTGTCCGCGTCGTTCTCCTTCGGCTGGCGGGCGGTGCTGAAGATCAAGCACGTGCCGGAGCAGCTGTTCGACGTCACCGCGTTCCCGATCATGATGACGCTGATGTTCACCTACCTGTTCGGCGGCGCACTGGCCGGTTCGCCGACGCAGTACCTGCAGTTCTTCCTGCCGGGCATCCTCGCGTCGAGCGTCGTGATGATCACGATGTACACCGGCGTCGCGGTGAACACCGACATCGCGAAGGGCGTCTTCGACCGCTTCCGCACCCTCCCGATCTGGCGGCCGGCCCCGATGGTCGGCTACCTCCTCGGCGACGTGCTGCGGTACTTGATCGCGTCCGTAGTGATCATGGTCGTAGGCCTGATCCTGGGCTTCCGCCCGGACGGCGGCGTCGGCGGCGTCGCCGCGGGAGTCCTGCTGCTGCTCGTGTTCTCGTTCGGGCTGTCGTGGGTGTGGACGATGTTCGGGCTGCTGCTGAGGTCCGAGAAATCGGTGATGGGCGTCAGCATGATGGTGATCATGCCGCTGACGTTCCTCAGCAACATCTACGTCGACCCGTCCACCATGCCCGGCTGGCTCCAAGCCGGCGTCTCGGCCAACCCGATCAGCCACCTGGTGACAGCAGTGCGCTCGATGATGTCCGGTACCTGGGACGGCGGCGCCATCACGTGGACGTTGATCGCGTCGGTCGCGCTGACCGCGGTGTTCGGGACGCTGACAATGCGGCTGTACAACCGAAAGTGACTCTGCTTGGCGGGAGGCCGTGCGGTCGCGGACCGGGCGGCCTCCCGGACAGGTCGGGGCTTCAGGCGGCGGGGGAGAGGACGTAGGAGAACCGGCGGACGGCCGGAATCCAGTGCTGGAACCGGGAAAGCGTGTCGATGCGCAGCGTGGCCGACACGTGGGTGAGGCCGCGATGCAGCTGACGGCAGTCCCGCTGCGTCGCATTTCCTCAGCGACAACACCGAATCTGGTGACTGCCAAGCAGTCATGGCTCTGCTTGGTCTGCTCACCGCGCGGGGGCACTTTCCCCTTCTTTCCCTTCCCCGGTGCCCGGCCTGGTCGCGGCCGGACGCACCGGCGGTTGCAAGCGCCAGGTCATAGGCGTGTCCGGTTGGTAGCTGCAGGACGAGCCGGTCGTGATGGTGTGGCGGAGGTGGTCGGCCAGTTCCGGGTGGAGGTCGGTCAGTTTGCGGAGGGTGTCGCGGATGCGGGCGGTCACGGCTTTGCGGGCGCGTTCCGTTTCGTCGCCGAGGCGGCGGGGTTCGGCCGGACAGGCCGGTCGACGTTCGGAGTTCGTCCAGCAGGGCGGCGCGTTCGGTGTCCAAGGTGGCGGCTTTCGCGTCGTCGCCGCGGAGGGTGGCGGCGTCGATGGCTTCGTCCAGGTGCTCCAGGCGGCGGCGGTAGGCGGCTTTCGCGGTGTCGTCCAGGATCGGGTCGCCGCTGAAGCTGCGGGTGGCTTCGGCTTCTTGGCCGCCGTCGGGGGAGAGCAGTTGTGCGGCGGGGATTTCGGTGCCTGGTCTGCTCAACAGGAAGTTCAAGTCTCGCAGGCCCTTTGCGTCTGGCATGCGTACTTCGCGGTCGGCGAAGCGCAGGGTCCAGACTGAGTCGGTTCGGTGGAATGCGTTCGTGGCGGCAGGTGGTGGCGGCGTCGCGGGGCGGGGGTGGGCGGTGATGTGGTGCAGGCCCAGCTCGGCGGCTTCTGCGGTGACGGCATCGGCCAGGGCGGTGGCGCGGTCGGTGTCGCCTAAGTCCAGCAGCGTCCTTGCCAGGTGGTTGCGGGCTTCGACAGCCCACGGGCGGGCGCGCAGCCGGTCTGCGGAGCGGGCGGCGGAGGTGAAATGGGCGGCGGCTGTTTCGTGATCGCCCAGGGTTTTGTGCAGCAGGCCGGTCCACAGGTCTACCGGGCCGCTCAGTTCGCAGCCGTACAAGGAGACCAGCCATTCTCCGGCGTGCGGGGAAAGCTCGCGCAGCAAGCGTTCGGCTGCTGCGCGGTCTTTTAGCACGACGGCGGCTTGGGCTTGGCAGCGCAGCCACAGCGGAGTGAAGACGCGGGCGTATGGGCCGTCTGCGAGTGCTTCGGACAGTTCGTGCAGGGTGGTGGCTGCGTCGCCGGCGAGGGCCGCGGTGAGGGTGCGCAGCAGGGCTGGGTGCGGGAAACCGGTGTCGGCCATTTTGGCGGGGAGTTCGGCGGCTTCGGCGAAGCGGCCTTGCACCAGCAGCGCGCTCCAGCGCAATTGGTCGGGCATGTAGCCGTAGTCGTTGCTGCCGAAGATTTCCGGGGCGGCCAGTGCTTCCTTGAGTGCTTCGTCGGCTTCGGCGAAGCGGCCGCGGAAGGTGCAGATGATGCTGCGGTCGATCGCTTCCGCCAGTTTCGCGGCTCGCACGCCTTCGTCGGCGATCCCTTGGAACAGGTGGAATTGGTCCAGGTACCGCGGATCTCCCTGTTCCAGCATCGCGACCCACTTGAGCGAGGCCGCGAAGAACTCGTTCTCCCGGTCGCCGGTGCGTCGCGCGATGGCGGCGAGCTCGTCGGTGAGCCGTTCGCGTTCGGCACCGCTGCCCAGGCCCCAGATCGCGTCGTGTCTGGCCCACAAGGTGAACGCCAATGCGTCGTCGTCCTCGTCGTCGCGGGCGAGGATCGTGGCGCGGGCGGTGAGTTCCAGCCGGATGCGGTCCAGTGAGAGGGGTTCGGCCGCGTTGCCGCCGCACAGTTTTTCGTGTGCTTCGCGGAGAACTTGCACGGTGAACTCGTGCCGGACGCCGCCGGTGCTGAATTTCGACAGGGTGAGGGCGGCACGGGCAAGGAGGTTCGCGTTGTCTTCTTGGCGAGCCAGGGCGACGGCTTCCTCGCAGAGCAGCCAGGCTTCGTCTTTCACCTCGAAGCGCCACAGCGCGGTGGCCAATTCCAGCGCGACGACGGCTTGGCTGCGTTTGTCTGCCGCTCGTTCGCGGGCTCGGCGCAGGTGCGCGATGGATTCCTCGAAGGCCATCCGGGCGCCTGCGTCTTTGGCTGCGGCGAGCAATAGCCGGACTGCTTGCTTCGGGTCGAGGTCGGTATGGGCGAGGTAGGCGTGCCGGGCGCGTTCGGCGACGCCGACCAGGGCCGGGGTGTGTTCACTGGCGCGCACGACCGCTGCGTGGCGGCGTTGTGCTTCGGCGGGCGTCAGTTCGGCGTATCTCGACTCCCGTACCAGGTCGTGAGCGAAGGAGAAGCGGCCTTCGCCGAGTGCGATCACGAGCCGGGCGGCTACGGCGCGGGTGAGCAGGTGGTCGACCTGTGCGGCGGGCGCACCGGCGGTGGCGGCGAGCAGGTGGAGCGAGAACTCGCGACCGAGCACCGCGGCGCTGGTGAGCAGATCGGTGACTGGGCGGGGGAGCAGGGACAGCCGCCGCTGGAGTGCGTCTGCGACTCCGGGCGCGACCGCGGACACTGTGCTCCCGCTGCGCCACAACCGCGCCGTCTGCTCGACGAAGAACGGGTTGCCGCCGGTGCGGCGCTGCACGTCGGTGGCCAGTTCGGCACCCGGCTCAGCTCCCGCGGTGCGGCTCATCAGTTCGGCGACCCCGGTTTCGTCCAGGCCGGTGAGCGTGATCGTGGTTGCTTTCGCGACCAACGGCAGCATCAGCTCGTGCAGCGGATGGCTGGGCGCGTCCACCTCGACATCGCGGTACGTGCCGATGAGCAGCAGCCGTTCGAACCAGGTGTGCCGGGCCGAGAATTCGAGCAGCCGCAGCGACGCCGGGTCGGCCCAGTGCAAATCGTCGAGGATGACGACCACCGGTCGCTCTTGGGCCACCGTGACCAGCGCGCGGGTGACCGCGTCGGGCAGCTGGAACCCGTCGTCGGCCGGTTGTTCGGGGGTTTCGCCGAGCAGCGCGGACAGCGTCGGCGAGCTGGCGACGGCCCATTCGTGCGGCGCTGCCTCCCGGCGCAATGAGCGCATGACCTGGACCCATGGCCAGTAGCCCGGCGCGGCCCCGGACTCCCAGCACGTGCCGCCGAGGACGAGCGCGCCTGCCTCGCGCGCGTCGTCGGCCAATGCGCTGACCAGCGTGGTCTTGCCGATTCCGGCCTCGCCGGTGACCAGGGTGAGGCCGCCGTGGCTGGCGGTGGCGCGCGAGAGCTGCGCACGCAAGGTCGCGGCGGGGTGGGCCCGCCCGATCAGCGCCGCAGTCATGTCCGGTTCCTCCCTTTCTCTCCGAGCCTCTCACGGGACTCGCCTCGTCGTCGCGTGCTTTCACCGGCTGCGACCGGCTGGTCACGCAGGTCGCTGCCGATGCGGGCCATTCTGTCCGGGGGGTCTGACAATTCCCGGGACCCGTCACCTGGCCGGGTGACGGGAGTCCACAGTGGACTCGCGCTGGTCACAGGGTGACGGGCGTCTCCGCCCGGGACCGGCGGAAGGGGTGGTTGCGGTACTGTCGCCGCCATGGGGAGTATTCGTTCGCGCATCCTCGCTTGGGCCGGCCGCCGGTACATCGCCCGCCAGCAGAAGCGCGGCTTCGATCTCGAAAAGATGGCGCTGCTGCCGGATTCGGCGCTGGAGCCATTGCGCCGCCAGGGCCTCGACCCGGTTCCGGACCTCGGCCGGCTGCGCGGCGAGGCGCCGATCAGCAAGCTGGACCTGCCGTTCGGGATGAACGCCTGGCTCGTGACCGGCTACGAGGAGGCCAAGGCCGTCCTCGGGAAGGGCACCGAGTTCAGCAACGATTTCACGAACCTCGTCGGCAACGCGGGCGTCACCGAGGACCAGAACCCGGGCGGCCTCGGATTCGCCGACCCGCCGGTCCACACGCGCCTGCGGAAGCTGCTGACGCCCGAGTTCACGATGCGCCGGCTCTCCCGGCTGACGCCGCGGATCGACGAGATCGTCGCGGACCAGCTGGACGCGATGGCCGCCGCGGACGGGCCGGTGGACCTGTGGGAGCAGTTCGCGCTGCCGATCCCGTCGCTCACGATCTGCGAGCTGCTCGGCGTGTCCTATGAGGACCGCGCCGACTTCCAGCGGCTGAGCACCGCGCGGTTCGACCTGTTCAGCGGCGCGGGCGCGTCGCTGGGGGCGATCTCGGAGTCGCTGGGGTACCTGCTGGAGATCGTGCGCAAGCAGCGCGAACAGCCCGGCGACGGCCTGCTCGGCATGCTGATCAAGGAGCACGGCGACGAGATCGACGACCGCGAGCTCGCCGGTCTCGCGGACGGCATTCTCACCGGCGGCCTCGAGACCACGGCGAGCATGCTCGCGCTGGGTGCGCTGGTGGTGCTGCGCGACCCGGCGGCGTTCGAGGCGGTCCGGGGCGACGACGATTCGGTGCACCGGTTCGTCGAGGAGCTGCTGCGCTACCTGACGGTGGTGCAGATGGCGTTCCCGCGGTTCGCGAAGCAGGACATGGACATCGCGGGCGTGCACATCAGCGAGGGCGACATCGTGCTGGTGTCGCTGTCGGTCGCGGACCGCGACCCGGTGCTCGGCAAGGGCGACATGGACCGCTTCGACCCGACCCGCGAGCCGTCCTCGCACCTGGCGTTCGGGTACGGGATCCACCGGTGCATCGGCGCGGAGCTGGGCCGGATGGAGCTGCGGGCGGCGTACCCGGCCCTGGTCCGGCGGTTCCCGAACCTGCGGCTGGCGGTGCAGCCGGAGGAGCTGGAGTTCCGGAAGGTGTCGATCGTGTACGGGCTCGATTCGCTGCCGGTACTGGTGGACTGACTTCGGATTGTTGGACGGCCGGGGTGGCTCGGGTTGGTCGCCTCGGGCGGGCCGTGGGGTCTCGTGCGGCTGGGGTCGCGGGGTTGGTCGTGTGCTGCCGGGGGTGGCGGACTTGCCCGGTGGACGGCACGGGCATGGCTACGTCGCCCGCGGAACCGTGGCGTGCGCGGCGGCGCGGCGCTGAGGGTCGCACGCTCCGCGTGCGCGAGTGCGCGGCGGCTTCGCTGAACCGGCAGCGCTCGGGTGGTGCGCACGGCCGCGCGCTTGGATCGGCCTGCTGGTGGATGCTCGAGGCGGTCTGGCTCGACCGGCAGTGTGCCGCGCGGCGCGGCCGAGTCCGCGATGCGCTCGTGAACGCACGAAGCGGCCTAGCCGAACCGGCAGCGCACTCGTCGCGAGTGATGCGGCGCGGTCGAACCGGCAGCGCACCCGTCGCGGGTGAGGTGGCAGCGCACTCGTAACGGGTGATGCGGCGCGGTCGGAACCGAGCCCAGCCTTCACCCGCCGCCCTCACCCGCTGCCTTCTCGCGACACCGTCATCGTCGGCTTCTCAGCGCACCCCTCTCGGCCGGAACTGGATGCTGATCCTCGGCCCCACCGCGCGGGATGTCTTCGGGATCGCGTGTTCCCACGTCCGCTGGCACGACCCGCCCATCACGATCAAGTCTCCGTGGCCCAGTGGGTACCGCACTGAGTCGCCGCCGCCTCGTGGGCGGAGGGCCAGGTGTCGGGCGGCGCCGACGGACAGGATGGCCACCATGGTGTCTTCGGTGCGGCCGCGGCCCAGGTCGTCGCCGTGCCAGGCGACGCTGTCTTGGCCGTCGCGGTAGTAGCAGAGTCCGGCCGTGCGGAATGGTTCGCCCAGTTCAGCTGCGTAGTGGGCGGTCAATGCTTCCCGGGCCTCGGTGAGGACTGGGTGCGGCAAGGGCGCGTGTTCCCGGTAGAAGCACAGCAAACGCGGCACGGCGACCACGCGGTCGTACATCTGCCTGCGCTCCGCGTACCACGGGACCTCGGCCGCCAGGTGTTCGTACAGCTCGTCCGAGCCGTCGAGCCACCCGGGCAGCACGTCGATCCACGCGCCTTGCCCCAGTTCGGTGCGCTGCACGCCGGACAGCGAACCCAGCGTGGCCGGCCCGCTGGCACCGAACAGCGAGCCCTGAAATGCCTGACTCATGCCTCCAAGCTACACGATAATCGAACACCTGTTCGGGCGAACTACTCGGCGGGTTTGGGGTGCGCGGTGACGACGAGGCGGTGCAGCCGGGCGTCGGGGGCGGATTCGTTGTGGTAGCGGGACACGAGGTCGGTTACGAGGGTGGTCAGCTCGTCGGTGAAGGCCGACCGATCGCGCGCGGAGGCGAAGGCGATTTCCGTGTCCAGGGTCAGCGTCGAGAGCGGTTTGCCTGCGCGAGCCGCGCGGCGGGCCAAGCCGGCGACCTCGCGCAGGGTTCGGCCGGCGACGGCGAGGAGGTAGCTCACCGATAGGCGGTCCGCCTTCACGTGGGCGGAACCGGCGGCGCCGAGGGCGGCGGGGGAGACCAGGTAGGCGCTGGCGGTGGCGGCGAAAAGGCGTTCGGTGAGGCCGCCCCACTGCCGGGTTCCGGCCGGTTCGACCAGGCCGTGCGATTCGAGCGCGCGTAGGTGGTAGTTGACCTTTTGCCTGGTCAGGCCCACACGGGCGGCCAGCGCCGCGGCGGACGCCGGTTCGGTCAGCGCGGCCAGCAGGCGGGCGCGCACCGGGTCCAGCGCGGCCGCCGCGACGGCGGGGTCCTCGATCACTTCGACGTCCTGCATCCCCTGAGCCAAGCAGTGACAAACAAAGTCGTCAAGGGATGCGCTCTTGTCCGCGACCGGCCGGGGACCTACAGTGATCAGCCAGTGGTCTGGACCTGTACCGCTACCGCCGCCCTGAGTTCCACGGAGGTTGGCACGTGCGCACGAGAACCCGGATCGGCGGAGCACTGGCGGCGGCGGTGTGCGGGCTCGCGATTCTCGCCCCGGTCGCGGACGCCCAGGTCGGCGGCGGCACCTGGAAATCCTGGTCGCCGGGGTACAAGGAGCAGCAGAAGGGCTGCGGCCAGATCAGCGGGCTCACCTTCAAGCTGACCTGTTCCGACGGCAGCGGCGAACAGCGCGCCGAGCGCCGCTACGAGACCTACACCGGCGGCACGCACCAGTTCGAGGGCTCCTTCAAGATCACCAGCATGGGCGGTTCGCGGATCAGCCTGAAGCAGACGTTCCGCGACGGTTCGAACGCCGGGCCGTACTTCCTGCTGGCGGTGGAGAAGGGCGGCCGCCTCTACACCGTCGAGAACGGCCAGACGGTGGCGACCGGCGCGACCGTCGGAACCTCGGTGCGGGTGAACACGATCAATCAAGTGGGCAGCTCCCACAAGGTATACATCAACGGCTCGCTGAAGCAGACCGACGACAGCCCATCGGGTAGTTATTACGACAAGTTCGGGTCGTACCGGACGGCGAGCGGGGCGGGGCCGATTACCGTGCAGTGGAGCGGAATCAAGTTCTGGACCAGGTGATCGCCCGCGCGGGTGCCAGCCGCCGCCTGGCACCCGTCCGGCGGGAATTCCGTTGCCTCGGCAGGGGAACTCGGTCACTGTTGCGCGCATGACTTTGGTTGAGCACTACGACACCGAGACCTCCGAGGACACGCGGCTCGTCAGATCGCCGCACGGCAGGCTGGAATTCCGGCGCACCCAAGAACTCGTGCGCAGAGCGATCCCGGCGACCGCGCAGCGAGTCCTCGACGTCGGCGGGGCGACCGGGGTGCACGCGCGATGGCTGGCCGCGGACGGATATTCGGTGCACGTAGTCGATCCGGTGGCCACGCACGTCGCAGCGGCAGCCGAAATCGAAGGCGTCACGGCGGAAGTCGGCGATGCGCGAGCTTTGGCATGGCCGGACAACAGTGCGGACGTCGTGCTGTTAATGGGGCCGCTCTATCACTTGACCGAATCCGGTGACCGCCAGCAGGCGCTTGCCGAAGCCCGCCGCGTCCTTCGTCCGGACGGCATTTTGTGCGCCGCTGCGATCAGCCGCTATCTCTCGGCCATGGAGACCGGAACCAACGGTCAGCTCACCGAACAGATGATCCCGGCGGTAAGAGCCGTGCTCGATACGGGCAGCTACGACGGTCACGTCGGCTTCGTGCCCGCGCATTTCCACACCGCCGACGAGCTCCGCGACGAGCTGGAAACCGCTGGCGTGAACGGGATTTCCGTGTACGGAGTGGAAGGCCCGGCGTGGCCCGCGCTGGACGTGGCCGGGGTCGAGGAATTCGACGCGCGCGTGGACGCGGCCCTCCGCTGCGCCCGGCTGGTCGAACAGGATCCGCTCTTGATCAACGCCAGCGCGCATTTCCTCGCGGTAGCCGTCAACTAGACCATTCTTCGAGCGAATCCCACGCCGTGAGCGTCCGGTGGCTGGTGAACCGGCGGTGCTCACCGGTGAGCGGATCGTCGAACTCCAGCACTTTCGCCAGCAGCTGCAACGGTTTCGTGAAGTCGTCGAGCGGTTTCTCGTGCAGCTCCGGATAGAAATCGTCGCCAAGGATCGGAATCCCCAAAGAACACATGTGGACCCGCAGCTGGTGCGTGCGTCCGGTAGCGGGCGTGAGGCGATACCGGCCCAGCCCGTCCCGGTGTTCGAGAAGCTCCACTGTGGACTCCGCGTTCGGCGGCCCGGGAACCTCCTGCGCGGCCAGCACGCCGCGTTCCTTCACGATCCTGCTGTGCACCGTCCGGGGCAGCTCGAGCGACGGGTCGTAAGGCGCGATCGCCTCGTATTCCTTGTGCACCAGCCGATCGCGGAACATCGTCTGGTACGCCCCGCGCGCGGACGGCGTGATCACGAACATCACCAGCCCCGCCGTCACGCGGTCGAGCCGATGGGCGGGGGAGAGGGCGGGCAGGTCCAGCGAACGGCGAAGGCGCACCAACGCGGTTTCCAGCACGTGCCGCCCGCGCGGGATGGTCGCCAGGAAGTGCGGTTTGTCGACCACGAGCAGATGGTCGTCACGGTGCAGGACGGTGACGTCGAACGGCACCGGGACCTCGTCCGGCAGGTCGCGGTGGAACCAGATGAACGAACCGGGGACATACGCCGCGTCGATCCCCAGCGGACCGTCCTCGCCGTGGATCCGCTGCTCGTGCAGCATTTCCTCGATCCGCGCGGGGGCGACGCGGGGCAGGCGTTCGACCAGGTGCTCCAGCAGGGTCGTCCACGGACCCTCTTCGGGCAGCCGCAGCCGTGCCGGGTCTAGGCCGTGCCGGGGCGGGATCGGGGCCGGGCGCTTGCGTCTCATCGGCTCCCGAGTCTAGTCGGCGGAGTTCTGCCGGTAGGCCGCGATGTAGCGGGCGGTCGCCTCGGCGTTGGCCTCGGCGGCTTTCTCGCGGCGGACGCGCTTGCCGGTTCCGGGCGGGAAACCGTTGCGGGACAACCGGTGGTCGATGCTTTCTTCCATGTACGCGCACGAGTAGAAGTACGACACCAGCGCGGCCATCAGCACGATCGCCAGCCGCAGCCCGAGCGGGGCCGGCAGCAGCAGCCAGACCAGGCACAGCGGCGCGATGCCCACTGTCGCGCGCAGGACGTGCCGGGCTTTCCAGTGCTTGGACGTCGCGTCGTGCAGCAGCCAGTCGCGGTAGCGCTCGGGAAGCCGCCCGCTCACGGCGTAGGCGAACCAGCGGAGAACGCCGGGCCGGTCGGTCATCGTTCCTCCTCGGGGTCTGCGGCAACAGTACCCTAATGATTAGTACACTAACTAATAGTGTGGTGCAGCCCGCGCTAGAGTGGGCCCGAGCACGAGGAGGACGAGTGGCCGAGATCGACCTTGGCGAGGACCCGCTGAAGCTCGACCGGCAGGTGTGCTTCGCGCTGTCGGTCGCTTCGCGCAGCGTGATCGCGATTTACCGGCCGCTGCTGGAGCCGCACGGGCTGACTCATCCGCAGTACCTGGTGATGCTGGCGCTGTGGGAGCAGTCGCCGCGGTCGGTGAAGGACCTCAGCACGGCGTTGCGGCACGAGCCCGCGACGTTGTCTCCGCTGCTCAAACGGCTGGAAGCGATCGGATACGTGACCCGGGGCCGCAGCCGGGCCGACGAGCGCCAGCTGACCGTCGAACTCACCGAGAAGGGCCGGGAGTTGCGCGCCGAGGCGGAGAAAATCCCGTATCGCGTCGTGGAGCGGCTCGGCATGGAGGTCTCCGAACTGGAGGCGCTGCACGCCGCGCTGGGCCGGGTCATCGAAGCGACCGCCGGATAAGGAAGAACTCGCGCCGGGATCCGGTTCTGTCGAGGGGAACGTGCCGACAGAGCGGAGCGAGCGTGGACAAGATCCGGGTGGGGGTGGCTCCGGGACTCGGGACCGGGCCGGCGGAATTCACCGGTTTGGCCGAGCTGACGGAGGCGGCGGGCGTCGACTCGCTGTGGCTGTCGGAGGTGGTCTATTCGCCGGATGTCGACCCGTTGATCGGCATGACGCACGCGCTCGCCCGCACCGAGCGGCTCAAACTGGGCACGGGCGTGGCGATCCTGCCCGGACGGAATCCGGTCCTGGTCGCGAAACAGCTGGTCACGCTGGCCGGACTGGCTCCGAAACGGGTGCTCCCGGTGTTCGGCCTGCTGCCCGCGCAGCCTGCGGAACGAGCCCTGTTCCCGGTGCCGGAAGGCCGGCGCGCGGCGGTTTTCGACGAGTCGCTCGCGCTGCTGCGCCTGCTCCTCGAACAGGACAACGTGTCCTTCGACGGCGAGTTTTTCCAGGTCGACGGCGTGACGATCGGGCCGCGTCCGGCGAAGCGGCTCGACGTCTGGGTCGGCGGGGCCGCGCCTGCCGCGTTACGTCGCGCGGGCCGGTTGTCCGACGGATGGCTCGGCAGTTTCCACACGCCCGAGCAGTCCGGCGCGGCGCGGCTGGCGATTCAGGAAGCCGCCGCCGAAGCCGACCGGGAGATCGAATCGGACCACTTCGGGCTGAGCATGGTCCTTGCACTGCACGGGATCCCGGAACGGCTGCGCACCGTGGCGCAGCAGCGCAATCCGGGTCGTCCGGCGACCGATCTCGTGCCGACTAGCTGGGTCGAGGCACGCCGGATGATCGAGCAGCACGTCGAGGCCGGACTCACGAAATTCGTGGTCCGGCCGGGATACTCCGGCGACTACCGGCAGTTCCTCGACGATTTCGTGCGCGAACTCGTGCCGCTGCAGAACTAGAACGTCAGCTGCTCGGTCTTGCGGGGCATGAGCAGCAGCGCGACGACACTCACCACCGAGACGGCGACGATCGCGAGGAACACGTTGTGCGTGGCCCCGGCGAGCGATTCGCGCACGTACGCCGTCGCCGGTGAGTTGTCGTGCGTGCCGCTGAGGATGCGGCTGGTGGCGTCGACGCTCTGTGGCAGGTGTCCGGCGACCTCCGCGGGCGGGTTCGCGAACCGGCCCGCGAGGGTCGCGTTGGCGATCGCGCCGAAGATGGCCGTGCCGACCGCGCTGCCCAGCGAACGGCTGAACATGTTGGTCGCGGTCACCACGCCGCGACGCTCCCAGCCGACGGTGGACTGCACGGCCACGACCGTCGGGCTGGAGGAGAGCCCGAGCCCGATGCCGACCACGAACACGGCCGCCGCGGCTGTCCAGACCACCGAGTCCAGGCCGAGGAACGTCGCGATGACGGTCCCGACGAGCAGGAATCCGGTGCCGATCAGCGCGGTGTCGCGGAATCCGATCCGCAGGTAGATCTTCCCGGACAGCGACGCCGCGATCGGCCAGCCGATCGTGAGCGCGGCCAGTGCGAAGCCCGCGGTGAGCGCGTCCGTGCCGAGCACGCCCTCGGAGTAGGTGGGCAGGAACGAGCTGAAGCCGAGCAGCACCGCGCCGGTGACGAGCGCGACCAGGTTCCCGCCGATCAGCGTGCGGCGCGTGAACACCCACAGCGGCAGCACGGGTTCCTCCGCACGCCGCTCGACCAGCACGAACGTGACCAGCATCAGGACGGCGACGGCGAAGATCGCCAGGCTCGGCGCCGACGTCCAGCTCCACGCGACCCCGCCCTCCAGCAGGGCCAGGATCAGCAGCGCGCAGCCGAGCGTCAGCAGGGTCGCGCCGGCGTAGTCGACCTTGTGCCGCGTGCGGTTCACCTGCTCGGTGAACTTGCGGTAGAGCATCCACGCGGCGAGCGCGCCGAGGGGCAGGTTGACGAAGAAGATCCACCGCCAGCTGAGGTATTCGGCGAACACGCCGCCCAGCGTCGGCCCGATCACCGAGGCGACCGCCCACACCCCGGCGAGGTAGCCCTGCACCCGGGCGCGCTCCTCGACCGTGTACAGATCGCCGACCATCGTCATGCTGATCGGCTGGACCGCGCCCGCGCCGATGCCCTGCACCGCGCGCGCCGCGATCAGCACCGGCATGCTCCACGCGACCCCGCACAGCACCGAGCCGAGCAGGAACGCGGCGATGCCGAAGAACATCACCGGGCGGCGGCCGAGGACGTCGGCGAACTTGCCGTACAGCGGCACGGTGACCGCCTGGGTGAGCAGGTAGATCGAGAACAGCCACGGGAACTGGGAAAATCCGCCGAGGTCGCGGACCACGGAGGGGACCGCGGTGGCGATGATGGTGCTGTCGAGGGCCACGAGGCCGGTGCTCAGCATGACGGCGGCGAGGACGGGTCCCCGCTCGGATCGAAGGCCTACGGCGGCGCGTTTCGCCGCGGGCGGACTGCTCGTGCTACCCATGCCGGGAATAAACTCCTTCGCCCCGGCAAGCATTCCCCAGCCGATCGATCGGTGCCCGGGTGTTCGCCTGGCCGTCATCATGGAGGGATGGACAGATGGGTGCGGCCGATCGGCCGGGGCTGGGTCGTTCAGGGCGCGGTGCCGGGACCGGATGTCGACGAGTTCGCCGAACCGGAGGCGGTGACGAGGGCGCTCGCGGCGGCGGAAGGGGACACGCTGCTGGCCGCGCAGCATCCGGCGCGGACGCCCGCGGCGCTGGCGGCCGGGCTGGACGTCGAAGCGGCGCTGCCGGAAGCACGAGCGACGCTTGAGCGGCTGCTGACCAGGCATTACCGGCCGGAGACCGGGTTCGTCGCGGCCTACCGGATCGGCGAGACGATCGCGGGCGTGCTGTGCGTGGTCGATGTCCGGGAGCTGACCTCTGGCCAGGCGCACGTGAAGCACACCGAGGAGGTCTATCCGGAGGTGGTCGCGGAGCGCGCGGCTGTGCTGGACGGCCTCGGGTGCGCGACGAGCGCCGCCCTTCTCGTGCCGGTCGGCGACGGAGCTGAGCTGACCGCGGCGGTCAAGGAAGCGGCGAGTTCGGCGGATCCTGATGTGTCCACTGTGGACCGGGCAGGACTGGCGCACGAGCTGTGGGTGGTGCGGCCGGGGGAGATGCAGGAACGGCTGCTGGAGGCCGCGTCGGCGAGCGATCTGCTGGTGGCGGACGGGAATCACCGCGTCGCCGCCGCGGCGGGGAGCGGTCAGCTGCTGGCGTTGGTCACGGCGGGTTCGCAGCTGGAGATCCGGGCGATCAACCGCGTACTCCTCGGCACTGGGCACTCTGCGGAGAGCCTGTTGGCGGCTTGGCAGGAAGCCGGGCTGGACGTGGCCTGGTCGGATGACGCGACCCCGCCGTCTTGCCCCGGCACGGCCGTGGTGCTGGCTGGCTCGCGCGTGCTGCGAGTGCGGCTGCCTGCGGCGGATCCGCTGGTGATCGACCACGAGGTCGTGGAACAGACACTCCTCGGCTCCGCGCTCGGCCTCGACCCGGACGGTCCGCACGTGCGCCCGCTGATGCCGGGCAGCCCGGTCCCGCCGAGCGCGGACGCGGTGGTGCAGCTGGCCCCGGTGCCGTTCGAGACGGTGCAGGCGGTGCACGCGGCGGGACGGCGGATGCCGCGGAAGGCCACGTACTTCACGCCCAAGCCGCGGGGCGGGCTGGTGCTGGCGCGCTGGTAAAAAGGTGCAGGTCAGCGTCTGTTCCGCTTAGGATCGCGCAGGTGGAGTTACCGCTGATGCCGCCGGTGCGGCCCATGCTCGCCAAAGCCGTGCACGAGGTGCCGCGCGACGGCGGGTTCTGGTACGAGCCGAAGTGGGACGGCTTCCGGTGCGTCGTGTTCCGCGACGGCGACGAGGTCGAACTGGGTTCGCGCAACGACCGGCCGCTCACCCGGTACTTCCCGGAGCTGGTCGAGCTGCTGCGCGACGCGTTGCCGGAGAAATGCGTCGTCGACGGCGAAATCGTGCTGGTCACGCCGCGCGGGCTGGACTTCGGGGCGTTGCAGCTGCGGCTGCATCCGGCGGCCAGCCGCGTCCGGAAGCTCGCGGAGGAGACCCCGGCCAGCTTCGTCGCGTTCGACCTGCTCGCGCTCGGCGACCGGGACCTGACCGAGGAACCGTTCGCCGAGCGGCGCCGCGAGCTGGAGGGCATTTTCGCGCCCTCGACCGGCTTGCAGCGGGTGCACCTGACGCCGCTCACGACGGATCCGGACACCGCGCAGGACTGGTTCACCCGGTTCGAGGGCGCGGGCTTCGACGGCGTCATGGCGAAGCCCGCCGATCTGCCGTATGAGCAGGACAAACGCGTCATGCTGAAGGTGAAGCACGAGCGCACCGCGGACTGTGTCGTCGCGGGTTTCCGGTGGCACAAGGACGGCAAGGGCGTCGGATCGCTGCTGCTCGGGCTGTACGACGAGGAGGGTTCGCTGCACCACGTCGGCGTCGCGAGCAGCTTCACCGCGGCGCGGCGCCGGGAGCTGGTCGAGGAGCTGGCCCCGTGGCGGGAGAACGCGCTCGACGGGCATCCGTGGCGCACCTGGGCGGAATGGCAGGCCGACGAGGTGCGCCGGCCGGGCGCCAACAGCCGGTGGGCTCCGGACAAGGACCTGTCGTGGGAACCGCTGCGCCCGGAACAGGTCGCCGAAGTCCGCTACGAACACCTCCAAGGCGGCCGCTTCCGCCATGGCGGCCGATTGGTGCGCTTCCGCCCGGACCGGACCCCGGAATCGTGCACCTACGCGCAACTGGACGAAGCCCCGCCCGCCGAGTTGGCGGATCTGTTCGGGGAGGCCCGATGAGCGGGGTGACGCTGGAACTGGACGGCGTCGAATTGACCATTTCCAGCCCCGACAAGGTCTATTTTCCGGAACGAGGCGAAACCAAGCTCGATCTCGTCCGCTATTACCAAGCTGTCGCAGGCCCTTTGCTCGCTAGACTCGGCGGTCGCCCCCTGCTGCTGGAACGCTATCCGGACGGCGCGGGCGGAAAATCGTGGTTCCAAAAACGCACGCCCAAGAACGCGCCGTCTTGGCTGACCACCGCCGTCGTTTCCACGCCCAACGGAACCACCAGCGACGCACTCGTGGCCGCAGACCTGGCCCACGTCCTGTGGGCGGTCAACCAGGGTTGCCTGGGCTTCCACGTGTGGCCAAACCGCGCGGCAGCACTGGAAATCGCGGACGAACTGCGCATCGACCTGGACCCGTCGCCCGGAATCGGGTTCCCGCAACTGCGCGAGGCAGCGGTTCTCGTGCGCGAATTCCTTGCCGAACTGGGAATCGAGGTCTACGTGAAGACCTCCGGTTCGCGCGGCCTGCACCTGTATTCAATACTGGAACCGCGCTGGGACGGCTACGAAGTGCGAGCCGCCGCGGTGGCGCTGGCAAGAGCGTTGGAACGGCGGCATCCCGACCTGATCACCGCGCAATGGTGGAAGGAGGAACGCGGCTCGCGAGTTTTCGTGGACTTCAACCAGAACGCCCCGCATAAAACGGTCTTCGGCGCTTGGTGCGTACGCCCGAGGGTCGGCGGACAGGTTTCCACGCCGATTTCCTGGGACGAACTGGCGACCGTGGAACCGGACGCCTTGACCCTGTCGACGGTCCCCGCGCTGGTCGCGGAACGGGGAGATCCGTGGGCTGGCGCGAACGATCGGCCGCAATCGATCGAAGCCCTGCTGGAGATGTCCAGGAAGGATCTGGCCAGCGGCCTGATGGACGCGCCGTGGCCGCCCGTGTACCCGAAGATGCCGAACGAACCGCCCAGAGTCGCACCGAGCAGGGCGAAAAGGACACCCGCCGAAGGGTGACGACGCGAGTCAGCCGGAGGTCCGTGAGGGGCTCCTTCACGGACTTGGATTCCCTCAAGGAGCCCTTCACGGCCCGCCCCCGCCAGCCTCGCGCCCGCCCGGGATGCCGCCCCAATGTGGCATTGGGTGCGTCGCATGCACCGAACGCCACATTGGGTGCGTCCCACGCACCCAATGCCACATTGGGGCGCTAGCCCCACCCCAACGAAACCGCCACCGATGCACTCAACTCGAAGTGCACCCACACCACCCCCGCACCCCGATACGAAGCTCTCCTGCGGTCTGAGGGTGCTTGTCAAGGCATCTTTCCCGCCTTGACAAGCACCCTCAGACCGTCAGCACAATCAAGCTTCGGGGTGCCCCACGCACGCCAGGGCGCAATGTCGCCGCCAGGCGACGAGCAGTCGTCACCCCAACGGCAGCTCAAACGCCAACTGCTCCTGCCCGCCAACCCCCACCGGCACCCCGGCCAGTGTCCCCGCACACCCAGCACAAGGCGTCACATGCCCAGTCCCAGGCGCGGTCAAATCGATCGGCGTCCAAGTCCGCGATTCCCGCTCCCCGCAAGCAGACCGCCGGTACCGCAGATCATCCGCCCGGGTCATCACATGCGCGACCGGATCGTCTTCCGGCAACGCACCCACGAGGTACCACCGAGCCGCAATCGTCTCCGCCATGGAACGAGTCCTCCAAAGAGGCTGGTCCGAGCTACGAAGACATAGTGCGACTCCATCACCATCAATCCGCGCGTTTACGCATCTTCGGCGTGGCGCGCCCCATCATCGGGTTCATCGAGATACCGGAGAAACCGCAAAAGCCCCCGCTCGTCCGGCACCTCATCCTCCGCCACACAAGCCGCAAGCTCCCGCTCAACCGCCGAGGAATCAATCCCAGCACCAATCAAAACCAGCTCGGTCCGCCGCGGCCCAGACCCCCAGCTCGACCGATCTACCTGCACAAACGCCCCAACAGTATGCAACCCGAACCGAGACCGAGACTCCGGAGACCCGAGATCCACCTGCCCCTTAACCCGATACAACCCAGCAGGCCGGCTCTCCAGAAACGCCAAAAACCGCCGAGGCGAAAGCGGCCGCTCAGCACTGAACACGACGCTCTCATACCGCGCGTGCAAATGCTCGGAATGATCATGTTCGCGCAGATCGTCAAAAGACAACTGCCCGTAACTTTCCCGAGGCCGGGGATCGAAAAACAGCCCCGGATCAACCCGCCCCCGCTCGGTCTCCAGCACCGGCACCCCTGGCGCGTACTCCTCGACCACCGCACGGACCTTGGCCAGCGCGTCCGCCTCGGCCCGGTCGACCTTGTTGAGCACCACCAGGTCGGCCACCCGCAGATGCTCAGTCAGCTCCGGATGCCGCGCCCGGGTCGCCTCGAACTCGACCGCGTCGACGACCTCGACCAGCCCGCCGTACCGGATGTCCGGGTTCTCGCTGGCGATCATCAGCCGCAGCAGGTCGCGCGGTTCGGCGATCCCGCTCGCCTCCACCACGATCACGTCGATCCCGGCTTCGGGCCTCGACAGCTTGCCGAGCATCGCGTCCAGCCCGCGGGCGTCGACCGCGCAGCACAGGCAGCCGTTGCCCAACGAAACCATGGTGTCGACCTGCCCGGCGACCGCGAGCGCGTCGATGTTCACCTGGCCGAAGTCGTTCACCACCACCCCGACCCGGACGCCCTGGCGGTTGGCGAGCAGATGGTTGAGCATCGTGGTCTTCCCCGCACCGAGAAAACCCGCCACGAGCACTACCGGAACCCGCTGCCTGGCCACGCGTCAACCCTCCTGTCGTCCGGGCAGCCGACGATACCCGCAGCGGGCGCCGGGCCGTGGCAGCCCGGTGCCGTGCCCGGCGAAAAGCGGTTGGCGCAGTGTGCCGTCGTGGCAGGATGAGCGGATGATCTGGACGCCGGGCAGGGAGGACCGGGTCGACGGCATGCCGACGGCCGGAGAATGGCGGCAGTTGTCGGTCGTGCCGGAGAAACGGGAGGTGTTCGGCTACGACCTGTACTTCCGCGAGGGCTGGGCGGACGTGCTCGCGGTGTTCGGCGGCGACGCGACGAGCGTGCTCGGCGGGCTGGCGATGCTGGTGGTCAAACCGGACGCGGTGGTCGGCCGCAGGCTCGGCCCGATCATGGATTACCTGGCGGACAACGGTTTCGTGCCCGTCGCCGCCACCCGGTTCGGCTACACCCGGCATTCGATGCGCGAGGTGTGGCGCTACGACTGGCACATCTACACGGTCGACCGGCTGCAGTTGTGCACTTTCTGGTATCTCACCAATGACGTGCTGCTGTTCCTGGCGCGCGACGTCCGCCCGGTCGCGGGATTGCCCGCGACGGTCCGGCTGTGCGAGCTGAAGGGCGTCGGCGATCCGGCGCAGCGCCGGCCGCACCATTTGCGCACGAAGCTGAACCCGCCCAACCGGATCCTGAACTTCGTGCACGTCGGCGACGAGCCCGCGGACATCGTGCGCGAGCTGGCGATTTTCCTCGACCGCCCGGAGCGGCTCCGGTTTCTCAAGGAGTTGCGGGCGCATCTCGCCGAGGACCGCACGGCGCAGGCGCGAGCCGAGATCGCCGCCATCGAGGCGGATTGCCCGGCGCACGACCTGGACATCGACGCGACGCTCGCCCGGCTGGCTCCGATAGCGGGCGAGGCCGCGGTTTCCCGGTTGCGGGACGTGGTCGAGGGCGGCGACCGGATCAGCTGGGACGAGCTGGCCGAGCTGGTGCCCTTCGAGAAGGCCGACCGCTGGGACGTGATCGTGACCGCGTCGTTCGTGGTGCACAACGAGCGCCCGGTGCCGCATGCGCTGCTGCCTGCCGTCTCGGCGGAGGCATGGACCGCGCAGGTGCGGTAGCGCCTCGTTTACAAGGGACGTCGGGCCCGGGGCTTGGCCCAGTGCGCCGGATCCGGGTTGGAGATCAACTTCGCTTCGCCGAGCTCGTCGCATTCAGTCAGCCCGGCCCCGACCGCAGCGAGGTCCCAGCGATCGACCTCGGCTCCACTTTCGGCGACTGCCTCGGCGACCTCGATCCAGGGCACGGATTCCCCGAACCGCAGGCGTTCCATCAGCTGGAGCGCCCGGTTGCCGTGCTCTGCCCGCTTGAGCGCGTCTGCCACCGCGTCGGCGGCCGTGTTGGCGTCGAAGGTTCGCGGGGTGGCTGCGGCTTCGACGGCGAGTGCTTCTTCGAGCAACGGGAGACCGGCTGGGGTATCGGCGGTCAATGCGTGCAGTGCTTCCCGTCGCTGCGGCTGTTCGAGCAGTAAGCCGAGTTCCCGGATCAAGTCGGCGGGCTCGTCGGCGACGTGGATGTAGCTGAAGTTGCGATTGTGCTGGTGCAGCAAGGCGCGCAGCGTGCCGGGCTTTTGCTTCGACAGATCGGCTGAGCCTTTCAACGCGGCCAACCGCATCGTCGCGGGCGTCGGCCCGGGCTGCTCGTCGCGCAGGAGCAGCAACAGGGCGGAGCCGCGGTAGATCAAGTCGTTCAGCGCGAGCCGGTCCACGGTGGCCGAGGTCAGCTGGTACCGCCACATTTCCCGCCACCGCAGGCCGTCCAGTTCCGGACGCTGTACTGCTTGGACGGCGAATCCCTGCTCAGCCAGCCAATCGAGTACAGGACGCACCTTGCCCGCGGCGATGCCGTCCGGTTTGACCAGGAGAAGCGCGTGCTGGCGCAGGATTTCCGCGGCCCGGTCGCCGAGGAACCGGGCGGTGTCGCGGGCACCTTCCCGGAAGTAGGTCTCGCGACGGTAGGCAATGCGCTTCGCGGGCATGCGCGTGAGCGCGGCCCAGTCCATGTCGTCGATCTTCTCCCCCTTGGCCGATGCCGGATCCGGTGATGTTATCCCGGCCCGCGGGGGCCTCGTGGAGGAAGCGCCGATGGGCAGTTCGCCAAGAAATGTCGAACGTCTTCGGAAGAGTGCCGCCGTGCGGGTGAGGGTCCGGGTCTGGGATCGGCGGATCGGCGTACGGCCGCTGTGGCGTCCGGGCGAACCGGTTGATTCCATTCCCGAACGTCTCGCGCGCCAATCGTCTACTGTGGACAAAGAAGATTCGGTTGTGCTGCCGAATGTTCCGGGTGATCTAGTATTGATATCGGTCACGGATTGCGCCGGATGTCGCAGGCGGATTGGTCGGTTCCGAGTCTTGCCTCGACGAATTCTCGGCTATTTCGCAAATGTGCGGAGGAAATTGTTCACTCGGATGGTCGCTGCCCGGGTTGGGTCGGCGTCCATAGAGTGCTGAGCGGCAGTGCACCGGAGGGGGTGCCGTGAGCCCGAGGAAGATCATTCCCGGAGGGCTGGAATGCACCGATTGCTCGAGTCCCGCAGCACCACGCTGACCACCCAGCAGGAGGCCGGAACATTCGGCACCGGCTGGCGTGCTCGCGCTTTCCGCGACGTCGAGTCCCGGCTCACCGACCGCGGCTTCCCCTGCGTCTTCTCGAGAAACGCCTTCCGAAAGGGACTGCTGCTGTTCGCGTTCGCCGAGGGTGTCGGGTCGGACGCTATCGCGAGACTCGGTGTTGAACTCGCCGATTATGTAGAGCTTTCCCGGAATTGGAACGGTCGGCTCGACACCGCGTACCCGTTGCTGATCGTGTTTTCGCCCGCGGCGGTGTCCGCCGGATCGGTCGCGAAGTACCAGGCGTTCGGCTGGGAAGTGCTCCAGAGGCTGCACCACGTCGATCCGGCACCGTGGCCGGAGAACGTCGGCACCGACCCCGGCGAGAGCTCGTGGTCTCTGTGCTTCAACGGAATGCCGTTGTTCGTCAACATGAGCAGCCCCGCGCATGAGGTCCGGCGCAGCCGCAATCTCGGCGAGCATTTCGTGCTCGTGATCAACCCGCGCGAGCGGTTCGACGTCGTCGCGGGCGACACCCCCAGCGGCCGGAACGTCCGCGACAACATCCGGGCGAGGATCGACCGCTACGACGGTGCCCCGCGCGCTCGCCAGCTCGGCTCTTACAGTGTCGCCGGGCTGGAATGGTGGCAGTACGGCCTGCCCGAAGACGATGTCGACCGGACCGATGCCTGCCCGTTTTCCTTCCGGGAAGCCGAAACCGCGCGGCCCCCCGCCTGATCGGAGAGAGAGACTTTGCGGCTGGTGCCGCGACCGGACTGAGTCCATTATGGACATGACCGCGCCGGTGTTCGTGACCGCGGCGGTGCGGTAAACCGGCAGCCGGACGGCAGGCAAGGCTGTTGCCGACTCAGCACCCGACCGGGCAAGATCGGTGCGGTCGCCCGGCGCTGGGCGGAGTGCTCCGGTGGCGGGGGAGAGGTTCCGATGATCGACGACCCGGTTCTGCTGCCGGCCCGGCCCGCCTCCGCGCTCCTCGGAGCGGTGGCCGCATGACCGCCCGTCCCGGGCCCGTTGCCCCCGAACGTGCGACCACGCTGCGTCCTGCGCTCGTCCTGATCGGCGTCCTGCTGATCGCCACGAACCTGCGCGCCGCGATCACCTCCCTCGGCCCCATTCTGGGTCTCGTCCAGGCCGATCAGGGGCTTTCCTCGGTAGCCGCGTCCGTCCTGGTCAGCGTGCCGCTCGTCGCCTTCGCCGGGTGTTCGCCGATCGCACCCAAGGTCGCCGCGAAGCTCGGGCTCGAGCGGTCGCTCGGCGCGGCGGTGCTGCTGCTCGCGATCGGGATCCTGCTGCGCTCGACCCCGCCGCAGTTGTTGCTGTGGACCGGAACCGCGCTGCTCGGGGTCGCCATCGCGATCCTGAACGTCCTGCTCCCCGCGCTCGTCAAACGCGATTTCCCGACCCGGATCGGGCCGATCACCGGCACGTACACCGCGGTCCAGTCCGGCGTCGCCGCGATCGCCGCCGGGGTCGCGGTCCCGCTCGCCGGGCAGCAGGCCGGCGGATGGCGGCTCTCGCTGGGCGTCTGGGCAGGGCTCGCGCTGATCGCCCTCGGGGTTTTCCTGCCGCAGCTGCGCCGGTCGGCCGCCGCGCCTGCGCTCGCGCGGACGACCGGGGCGGCACGGCCGTGGACGAACGGGCTGGCCTGGCAGGTCACCCTCTTCATGGGGCTGCAGTCGCTCGCCTTCTATGTGCTGGTGACCTGGCTGTCCTCGATCGAACAAGCCGCGGGCATCAGCTCGGTGACCGCGGGGTTCCACCAGCTGCTCTTCAATCTTTGCGGCCTGGTCGGCAGCTTGGTGAGCTCCATGCTGATCCACCGGTTGCCCGATCAGCGCCCGGTCGCGATCACCGGGTCGTTGCTGTTGACGGCCGCACTGACCGGGCTGCTGGTCGCGCCGGGGATCGCGGTGCTCTGGGCGGTCTTCGCCGGGTTGGCCGGCGGGACCACGTTGGCGTTGGCGTTGTCGCTGTTTGGGCTGCGTACGAAGGATTATTCCGACGCGGGGGCGTTGTCGGGGATGGCTCAGTCCGCGGGTTACACCTTCGCGGCGCTGGGGCCGATCGTGATCGGCGCGATTCACGACGCGGCTTCGTCCTGGACGCCTGCGCTCGGGGTGCTGATCGCGCTCGCGCTGGTGCAGACGACGTTCGGCGCGCTGGCCTCTCGCCCGAAGACGATCGCCTGACCGTCTGGGCCGCTGTCGGACTTCGGCCGGGCGCGGTCCGGCGATGGGGTGGAGAATGAAGGCATGATCAACGTCCTCGTCGCGTACGCGGGCAAGCATGGCGGCACCCGCGAGATCGCCGAAGTCGTCGGCGAGGAGTTGCGCGCCGCAGGGTTCGCTGTCGACGTGCGTGACGCGAGCGAGGTCGACAGCGTCACGGGGTATGCCGCGGTGGTGGTCGGCAGCGCCCTCTACTACGCGCGGTGGCGGCCCGAAGCGGTGCGGCTGCTGGAGCGCAATACCGAGGCGCTGCGGGCGCGGCCGGTCTGGTTGTTCCACAGCGGACCGTGCGGCCCGGGCGCGAATCTGACCCGGGTGAGCCTGCCCGCTCGGGTGACGTTGCTGGCCGCCGCGATCGACGCGGGGCGCACCGAGACGTTCGGCGGGCGGCTCGACCCGGCGCTCGCGGAAGGCGTGCTGGAAAAGCTGATGGCGCGCGGCAGCCGGGCAGGCGATTTCCGCGACTGGGACCGGATCCGGGCGTGGGCGCGGGACATCGGCCGCCGGGCCCAGTCTCGCGTGGCGATCTGAGCGTCAGGACGCGCCGAGCACGCGCAGCACCGTGGCAGACAGCTCTTTCTCGGCTTCGGCCGGCGAAAGCCGCCCCGCGTCGGCCTCGCCCGCGGCTGCGTGGCCCAGCTGGATGATCACCGTGACCAGCCAATCCGCCGGCGGCTGCCGGTCGAACTCCCCGGCGAGCTGCCCGCGTTCGACAATCCGCCGCAACCGCTCGGCGACCGGCTCGTGCTGCTCGCGTCCGTCCTCGGCGGAGGACGCCGTGGAGGAGAACCGGCGCAGCAGCGACGGATAACGCGAGGACGCCCGGCGCGCGGCGTTGAGCACCCGCAGGATCGCGTCCGCCGCCGGTCCGGTGTCCGGCCCCGCGGCGTCCATCGCGTCGACGGCTTCCTCCGTGAGCCGGTCGAGGACCGCGGCCAGAAGCCGTTCGCGGGAAGGGAAATGGGCGTACACGGTCTGCCGGGTCACGCCCGCCGCCGTGGCGATGCCCTCGACGCTCGCGTCCGGATCTGTTTCCAGCACACGGAGCGCCGCGTCGAGGATCGCGGCTCGGCTGCGCTGGGCGTCCGCGCGGAGTTTCACCATCTCTTACACCTTGTCAAGGTTAGCTCGAACGGATATCTTACAGGGTGTCAGAGTTTATCTGGGAGGGGTTCATGGGCACACTCGAACACGCTGATCCGAAGGCATTCATCGCGCGCTTCTTCACTTCTTTCACCGACGATCTGGTGCACACCGACGAGGACGCGGCGACGGTGGTCGACCGCTATCACACGCCCGACGTCGTGCAGATCGCCGACGGGGTGCGGATCGACCGCGCGCGGCTGGTCGCGCATTGCCGTCCGGTGCGGAAGAACCGGCCGGACAGCCGGATCGAAGTCCACGACGCGATGGCCGACGGCGACCGCGTCGCCGCGCGGTACACGCTGCACGTTCGCCAGCGAGGAAAGGAGCTCGAGATCGAGGTGTCGTTCTTCGGCCGGTTCGCCGAGGACGGCCGGATGCGCGAGGCGCACCTGCTCACTCGTTCGGCGAAAGCGCCCGAGTAACCCGATTCCTCCGGTTTTGCTTGGTATGTCAGGGATGTGCTGAGTCCACATGCGACTCTTGCCTCTCCGCCGCACCGGGTGTAGACCAAGCCGGTGACCGAAAACGCAGCCGGGGGCAAGGGAAAACGCAAGCTCAGCGCCGATCAGCGGAACTCGTTCCTCGCCGCGTGGCTCGGCTGGAGCATGGACGCGTTCGACTATTTCCTCGTCGTGTTCGTGCTCGCGGACATCGCGAAGGACAAGTCGTTCGGGGCTACTGCCACCCAGCTGGCGTTCATCACCACCGCGACGCTCGTGATGCGCCCGGTCGGGGCGCTCCTGTTCGGACTGTGGGCGGACCGGTCCGGACGGCGCATTCCGCTGATGGTCGACGTCCTGCTGTATTCCGCGGCGGGCGTGCTGTGCGCGGTCGCGCCGAACTTCACCGTGCTCTTGATCCTGCGGTTCATTTACGGCATCGGCATGGGCGGTGAATGGGGCCTGGGCGCGGCGCTCGCGATGGAGAAGATTCCGGTGGAGCGGCGCGGGTTCTTCTCCGGACTGCTGCAGGCCGGTTACTCCGCCGGGTACCTGCTGGCCGCGCTGGCGTACCTGCTGTTCCACACCGCGCTCGGCCTCGAGTGGCGGTGGATTTTCGTGCTGAGCATCTTCCCGGCGCTGATCAGCCTGCTGATCCGGGCGCGGGTCAAGGAATCCGAGGTGTGGGAGGCGGCGCAGGAGAAGATGCGCGTCACCCGGACGTCGGTCAAGGACGTCCTGTTCAACCCGAAGGTGCTGCGCCGGTTCGGGTACCTCGTGCTGCTGATGACCGCGTTCAACTGGATGTCGCACGGCACGCAGGACGTCTACCCGACATTCCTGAAGGCGACCGAGCACGGCGGCGCCGGCCTGAGCGCGGCGACCAGCACGTGGATCGCCGTGCTGTACAACGTCGGCGCGATCATCGGCGGCCTGGTCTTCGGCTCGCTGTCGGAACGTTTCGGCCGCCGGATGACGATCGTCGGCGCCGCGGTTCTCGGGTTGCCGATCGTCCCGATCTTCGCCGTCGACCACGGAGCCGGGATGCTCGCGCTCGGCTCGTTCCTGATGCAGATCATGGTGCAGGGCGCGTGGGGCGTCATCCCGGCGCACCTCACGGAAATGTCCCCGGACGCGATCCGCGGGTTCTTCCCCGGCGTGACCTACCAGCTCGGCAACCTGCTGGCCGCGCTGAACCTGCCGATCCAGGAAAGCATCGCGCAGTCGCAGGGGTACACGGCCGCGCTGCTGTGGACAGTGATCCCGGTGCTGATCGCGGTCGCCGTGCTGACCTCCCTGGGCAAGGAAGCGAAGTCCATCCGCTTCGGCGGCGAGGGCGCGACCACCGCGCCCGCCGGGTCTTCCTGACCCCTTCTGCCGCTGCTGGGTTCGGGCGGGCTTGCCGTCGAACAATCGCCGATATATCGTGTGCATATCGGCGATTGTTCGACGGAGGAGGAAGACATGACGAGGACCGCAGGCGGAGACCACCTGTTCCGAGGCTTCGGCGGCTCGGAACGCTTCGGCGGGCACGGAGTGCCGTTCGGTTTCGGCCGCCCGGGACCGGTTCACCCTGGTGACGGGGGTCGGGGAGTGCCGTTCGGCAGGCCGGAGGCGCCGGGCGACGGGAGGGGGCGACATCCGGGCGGGCCAGGCGAAGGACACGGGTGGCCTCGGGGAGGCGAGCCGGGCGAGGAGCGCGGGCGTTCGGGCGGCTTCGGTGGCCAGGATGCCTGGTTCGAGCTGGGCGAACGCGGCTGGGCGGGCTTGTTCGGCGGGCGAGGCTTGGGGGTCGGCCAGCATGCGGTGTTCGGTGGGCCCGGGGCCAGGTTCGGGCAGACCGGGCTCTTCGGGGGGCCGGGAGTCGCCTTCGGCTGGCCTGGTCACGGGGGTGAGCACCACGGCTGGTCGGGCGAGTCAGGCGAGCACCACGGTTGGCCGGGCGAACACCACGCGCACCCTGGTCATGCGGGCGACGCGGGGGAACGCCACGTCGACCCCGGTTGTTCGAGTGGGGCGGGGGAACGCCACGTCGACCCCGGTCGTTCGGGCGATGCGGGCGAACACCACGTCCACCCCGGTCATTCGAGTGAGGCGGGGGAACGCCACCCGCACCCCGGCCGTCCGGGCGAGGCTGGTGAGCACCATGTGCACCTCGGCCATCCGGGCGAGCATCCAGGACACCCGGGCTACTCGGACCACCTAGGACATGCGGGCCACCCCGGTCACCCGGGCCATCCGGGCCACCCGGGTCACTCCGGTGACGGGGAAGCCTGGGACGGCACGGTCTTCGAAGCCCGTGGCGGTTTCCCGCCGGGGCCTCCCGGTCCGCCTGGGCCGCCTGGACCGCCGCATCGGCCGGGGTTTCCCGGGTTTCCTGGATTCCCTGGCTTTCCGGGGTTTCCCGGCGGTCCGGGAGGTCCCGGTGGCCCCGGTGGTCCGGGAGGGTTCTTCGGTGGCCCACCCCGCGGTGGTCGGGGTCCGGCGCGGCCGGTGCGTCCGGCGGTGCTTGCCTTGCTCGCGGAGGAACCCCGGCACGGGTATCAGCTGATGCAGGAGATCCGGCGTCGCACGAATGACGAGTGGCGGCCCAGTCCGGGGTCCATTTACCCGATTTTGCAGCAGCTCGAGGACGAAGGCCTGGTCCGCACGGCGGAGGAGGGCGGTCGGCGGGTCGCGCATCTCACGGAGGCGGGGCGGGAGCACGTCGCGGGGCGCGAGGAGGAGTTCGCCGCGCTGTGGGCGTCGCCGGCTCGTGACGAGGATCCGGGTGCGGACCGGTTCGCGGCGCTGTATCAGCAGATCGGCGAGTTGGCCGGGGCGGCGGCGCAGGTCGCGCACACGGGCAGCGAGGCGCAGTGCGCGGAGGCGCGCAAGGTGCTCCGCGAAGCCCGCCGCCGGTTGTATGCGTTGCTCGCGGACGACGACTCCGAAGACTAGAAACCATCGGTTGGCGAGTCCATTGTGGACTCGCCAACCGGCGGTCACCTCGGGCTACAACCGGAGGTGGTCCGAGCGCGCGTGTCGGTTGTTGGACGGCGGCGCGGTGCGGCGGGTCCAATGCGGCCATGCCATCGTTTGTGCACCTGCACGTCCACACCGAGTATTCGATGCTGGACGGTGCGGCGAAGATCGGTCCCCTTTTCGCGGAGGCGGCCCGGCTGAACATGCCGGCGGTGGGGATGACTGATCACGGGAACATGTACGGCGGGGACGAGTTTTATCAGACGTCGAAGAAGCACGGGATCAAGCCGATCATCGGGATCGAGGCGTACATCGCGCCGGAGTCGCGGTTTCACAAGAAGCCGGTGTTCTGGGGGCAGGCGTCGCAGCGGGGGTCGGACGAGTTCGGCGAGGGCGGCGACGTCTCGGGTGGCGGTGCGTACACGCACATGACGATGGTGGCGGGGAACGCGACGGGGTTGCGGAATCTGTTCAAGCTGTCGTCGCTGGCGTCGATTCAGGGGTATTACCGCAAGCCGCGGATGGACCGGGAGCTGATCGCGGAGAACGCGTCCGGGATCATCGCGACGACGGGGTGTCCGTCGGGCGAGGTGCAGACCCGGTTGCGGCTGGGCCAGCGGGAGGCGGCGATCCAGGCGGCCTCGGATTACAAGGACATCTTCGGGGCGGGGAACTTTTTCCTGGAGCTGATGGACCACGGGCTGCCGATCGAGCGGTCGGTGCGCGAGGGTTTGCTGGAGATCGGGAAGCTGCTGGACCTCCCGCCGCTGGCCACCAACGATTCGCACTATGTGACGAAGGACCAGGCGGACACGCACTCGGCGTTGCTGTGCGTGCAGGCGGGCAAGACGCTGAACGACCCGACGCGGTTCAAGTTCGACGGGGACGGTTATTTCCTGAAGTCCGCGGAGGAGATGCGCGAGTACTGGGACCGGGAGGTTCCGGGGGCGGCGGACAACACGTTGTTGATCGCGGAGCGGGTCGAGTCGTACGAGGACGTGTACACGCACAAGGACCGGATGCCGGTCTTCGACGTCCCCGAAGGACACACCGAAACCACCTGGCTTCACCATGAAGTGATGTCCGGGCTTGAGCACCGGCTGCCGGACGGAGTGCCCGGCGAATACCGGGAGCGCGCCGAGTACGAGCTCAAAGTCATTGTGGAGAAAGGGTTTCCCGGGTACTTCCTCATCACGGCTGACCTCATGACGCACGCCCGCGCGGCGGGAATCCGCGTGGGGCCGGGACGCGGGTCGGCGGCGGGGTCGCTGGTCGCGTACGCGCTTCGCATCACCAATCTCGACCCGATCCGGCACGGTCTGCTGTTCGAGCGGTTCCTCAACCCGGAACGAGTGTCCATGCCGGACATCGACATGGACTTCGACGACCGCCGCCGCGGCGAGATGATCCGGTACGCCACCGAGAAATACGGGTCGGACCGGATCGCGCAGGTGATCACCTTCGGCACCATCAAGACCAAGGCGGCGATCAAGGATTCCGCGCGCGTCCACTTCGGACAACCAGGGTATTCGATCGCGGACCGGATCTCCAAAGCGTTGCCGCCGCCAGTGGCCGCCAAGGACATTCCGTTGTCGGGCATCGTGGACGCCAGGCACGAGCGCTACGCCGAAGCGGCGGAGGTGCGCACGCTGGTCGAGACCGACGAAGAGTGCAAGACGATCTTCAACACCGCCCGCGGCCTGGAGGGGCTGATCCGCAACGCGGGTGTGCATGCCTGTGCGGTGATTATGTCCAGTGAACCGTTGCTGAACGCGATTCCGTTGTGGCGAAGGGACGACGGGTCGATCATCACCGGCTGGGACTATCCGTCGTGCGAGGCCATCGGCCTGCTCAAGATGGACTTTCTCGGACTGCGCAACCTCACCGTCATCGGCGACGCGATCGACAACGTCCAAGCCAACCGCGGCGAAGACGTCGACCTCGACCGGCTGGCCACCGATGATCCCGAAACCTTCGCCCTGCTGGTCCGCGGCGACAGTCTTGGCGTGTTCCAATTGGACGGTGGCGCGATGCGGGATCTGTTGCGCCGCATGCGTCCCACCGGATTCGAGGACATCGTGGCCGTCAACGCGCTCTACCGGCCGGGTCCGATGGCGATGAACACGCACAACAACTACGCCGACCGCAAGAACAAGCGGCAAGCCATCGAACCGATCCATCCGGAACTGGAAGAACCGCTGCGCGAGATCCTCGCCGAAACGCACGGTCTGGTGGTGTATCAGGAACAGATCATGCAGATCGCGCAGAAGGTCGCCGGATACTCGATGGGTCGCGCGGACGTCCTGCGGCGTGCGATGGGCAAGAAGAAAAAGGAAGTCCTGGAAAAGGAATTCGAGGGCTTCCGTGCCGGGATGATCGACAACGGCTTCTCCGGCGAGGCTGTGCAAGCGTTGTGGGACACGATCCTGCCTTTCGCGGGCTATGCCTTCAACAAGTCGCACGCGGCCGGGTACGCGCTGGTCGGGTACTGGACGGCGTATCTGAAGGCGAATTACACCGCGGAGTACATGGCCGCGTTGTTGACGTCGGTGGGCGACAACAAGGACAAGTCGGCGATCTATCTGTCGGAGTGCCGCCGGCTGGGGATCAAGGTGCTGCCGCCGGACGTGAACGAGTCGGCGTTGCGGTTCGCGGCCGTCGGGAACGACATCCGGTTCGGTCTGGGCGCGGTGCGCAACGTGGGCGCGAACGTGGTGGAGTCGATCATCAAGACGCGCGAGGAGAAGGGCAAGTACTCCTCGTTCACCGAGTTCCTGGACAAGTCGGAGCTGGTGGCCTGCAACAAGCGGGTGATCGAGTCGCTGATCAAGGCGGGCGCGTTCGATTCGATGGGGCACACGCGGCTGTCGATGATCCAGGTGCACGAGGACGCGGTGGAAGCCGTCGTCCCGCTCAAGCGTCAGGAAGCGATGGGCCAATTCGACCTCTTCGGCGGAGAAAACAAGGAACCGGCTTCTTCGCCGTTGGCGCACGTGAAATTCACCGCCGAAGAGTGGCCGCGCAAGCAGTTGCTGGCGCACGAGCGGGACATGCTCGGCCTCTACGTTTCAGCGCATCCCTTGGACGGGGCGGAAGGCGTCCTTCGCAAACACGCGCCCCGCACGATCGCGTCGATTATCGACAACCCGCCGAAGGAAGGCGAACTCGTCGTCGCCGGGTTGATCACTTCGCTGGAGCGGCGGGTGAACAAAAAGGGCGAACCTTGGGCGATCTGCACGGTCGAGGATTTGGACGCGTCGCTCGAGGTGTTGTTCTTCGCCAAGTCGTACGCGTTGTGCGCGGCGGATCTGGTGGAGGACAACGCGGTGCTGGTGAAGGGCCGGGTCAACTGGCGGGAGGACAAGATGTCGGTCTTCGGGGCGGATCTGGCGCCGCTCGACCTGACGGAACTCGGGGAAACGCCGCTGGTGCTGCACACGCGGGCGGAGAAGGTGACGCTGCCGGTGGTGCTGGAGCTCAAGCAGACTTTGCTGGCGCACCAAGGAAATACGCCGGTCCATCTGCACGTGGGGGAGCAGCGGTACGCGCTGGACGGCTATTCGGTGAAGGTGACTCCGGCGCTGCTGGGCGAGGTGAAAACGATCCGGGGAATCACCGTGGGTGCCGGGTGAGTACCGGCACCCACGGGAGTCCTCAGCGCTTCAATCCGTGTTCGATCGCCTCGATGATCCGGGGCCGGAGCTGTGCGGTGCTGACGATCGCGTCCACCGATCCGACCTCGACGGCGCGCTGGATGCTGTGCACCCGGTCGAACTCCGACGCCACCTCGCCGAGCTTTTCGGCTCGCACTGACGATGTGACCTCTGCCAGTTCGGCCGCGCAAGCGGCCCGCTCGGCTCCGCTCAGTTCGCCGAGCCGCTTCTGCAGACCGGCCACCCGCGGGTCGTTCGCCGTCCGGGTCTTCACCTCGCCGGCGAACACCACCGCGGCCGCTGGAGCGCCGCCGAGCACCGCGCTGCTGGGTGAGGTGAAGACGATCCGGGGAGTCACCGTGGGTGCCGGGTGAGTACCGGCACCCACGGGAGTCCTCAGCGCTTCAATCCGTGCTCGATCGCCTCGATGATCCGGGGCCGGAGCTGCGCGGTGCTGACGATCGCGTCCACCGATCCGACCTCGACGGCGCGCTGGATGCTGTGCACCCGGTCGAACTCCGACGCCACCTCGCCGAGCTTCTCGGCCCGCACTGACGACGTGACTTCCGCCAGTTCGGCCGCGCAAGCGGCCCGCTCGGCTCCGCTCAGTTCGCCGAGCCGCTTCTGCAGACCGGCCACCCGCGGGTCGTTCGCCGTCCGGGTCTTCACCTCGCCGGCGAACACCACCGCGGCCGCCGGAGCGCCGCCGAGCACCGAAGCGAACGAGCCCTCCAGCGCCAGCACCGTCATGTTCGGGTTCAGCGCCTTCGAGAACACCACGAACGCGCCGCCGTGGTAGCGCGAGATCACCGTGAACACGATCGGTCCCTCGAAGTTCACGATCGCGCGGCCGATCTCGGCCCCGTACTCCAGCTGGAGCTTCTTCATCGACTCCGGCGAGCCGTCGAAGCCGGACAGGTTCGCCAGCACCACCAGCGGACGGTTGCCGCTCGCCGCGTTGATCGCGCGGGCCGCCTTCTTCGACGACTTCGGGAACAGCGTGCCCGCGGTGAACGTGTCCGGGCCGTCGGTGGGCGGGAAGCCGCGGCGGGGCACCGAACGCGATTCGATGCCGAGCAGGCACACCGGGTGGCCGCCGATGTGCACGTCCTGCACCGCCGCGGTGTCCGCGTCCGCCATGCCCGCCCAGCGTTCCAGCACCGGGTGGTCCTGGTCGGAGAGCGCGCGCATCACCGTGCGGATGTCGAACGGCTTCTTGCGGTCCGGGTTGTGCTCGGCGGAGAAGATCTGGCCCACCGTGGCGAAGTCGCTGCCGACGACGGCGTGCGGGTAGTCCGACACGTCGCGGCCCGCCGGGTCGCTGGTGACCGCCTGGCGCGGGCCCGCTTCGCCCGGCACGACGTAGGTGTGCGCGTAGTGCGCCATCAGCACGTCGCGCGCCCCGGCGAGGTTCGGCGCCCAGTACTGCGCCTGCCCGTTCGGGCCCATCACCCGGTCGTAGCCGCCGATGCCGAAGTTGTCCTCGGCCGACACGCCGCCGGAGAAGTCCAGCGACTGCTTGCCGGTGAGCACCATCGCCGAATCCGGCGTCATCACCAGGATGCCCTTGGTGTGCATGAGCATCGTGGCCTCGGCGTTCCAGTACGGCTGCGCGCCCACGGTGATCCCGGCGACCACGATGTTGATCTCGCCGCCGTCCTGGGTGAACTCCACGATCCGCTTGAGCGCGGCCGCGACCCAGTCCATGTTCTCGGTGCCGGACTCCATCGAGATCCGCGCGCCGGACGACAGCGCGAACCACTCGACCGGAACCCGCAGCTCTTGCGCCAGGTTCAGCGCCGCGATCACCCGCGTGCACTCCGGTTCGGCCAGCGCGCCGAGCGACTTCGTCGGGTCGCCCAGCAGCACCACGCGCTTGACGCCCTCGGGCACCAGGTCGGTCGGCGTGCTGACCACGCCGGCCACGAGCCCGGCCTTGTTCTGCCCGCGCGGCCGGTCGACCGGCACCAGCGCGCCGGTGTCGTCGAGGTCGTGCTCGGTGAAAGTGCCGCCGCCGGCCAGCAGTTCGGTGAGCTCGTACGGGTACACCGTGTCGCGGCGAGCCGCGCGCAGCACCTTCTGCCGGTAGTCGTCGAGCGGCTGCACCGGTTCGGTGTTCGGGGCCTCGACCGACAGCCGCACGCCCGCGCCGACCTCGTTGCGGACCGTCACCGCGATGTCGGTCAGCTCGCCGGTTTCGGAGTTCCGCTGCCGGGCGAGGAACTGGATCTCCTCCAGGCCCGCGCCGGCGGTCGTCGGCAGCACGCGGCGGGCGAGCAGGTTCAGCTCGTCCATCGTCAGGTCGCTCGGCGGCCACACGTAGATGACGATCCGGTTGGTGTCGAACCGGTTCTTCGCCGGACGCCGCGCCTGCGCGTTGCGGACCGCGTCGAGGCACGCGGCGAGCGTGTCCTCGGCCGAGGGCAGCGACACGAGCCTGCCGTCCGCCTCGCGCAGCGGCGTCAGGTCGCGGACCTGCGACATCGCGATCAGCCGCTCGTCGGCCGGGTTCGCCTTCGCGGTGCCGGTGAACAGGTACACCTCTTCGTCCGCCGACGGCAGCCGCGTGAGGTCGAATTCCTGCAGCCGCTCCAGCTGGAGGCGCTCGGCGACGCGCGGGTGCAGCCCGCGGATCACGCGGTCCTCGGCGAAGCCGGATTCGGTCCGGCGGAAGGTGAAGTGGTGGTGCATCACCGCGCCGCCGCCGCCGGCGACGGTGGTGACCACCCGGTCGACGTCGGCCGGAAGCGGTTGCGCGGCAACGATTTCGCCCAGCTTCGCGGCCATCGCGTCGCTGTCGGGCTGGTCGGTCCACTTGAGATACACGTCCGCCGCGACCGGCACCCCGGCGCCGTCGGACAGCTCGGCCACCGCGCGCATCGCGTCCGGCAGCTGCGGGAAGTCGACCGCGGTGGTGACCACGCGCGCCGGCTCCGGATGCGAGGCAGTGACGAACGAACAGCCCGCGACCTCGCGCACGCGCACGTCGGTGAGCGCCTTGTTGCCGTAGTAGCGCCGGCTCAGCACCTCGAGCATCGGGGCCGGGTCCGCGCCCGGCCGCCCGATCCGCTGGCCGAGCAGCCGAACCAGCGGCTCGTTGCTCGACACCATGCCGGAGATCCGCTCGGCGCGGTCGGCCGCGTCCGGGTTGCGGTCGAGGTAGCGCAGGTGGCCGCGGATCTCCGCGTACACCTCGGCGCGCGCCCGGCGCAGCATCGGCTGCGCGAACCAGCGGAACACCACGCCGCGGGCGAGGTCGCTGACCGCCGGGAACCGCAGCTGGGTGGCGGCGATCAGGTGCTCGAGCGCGAGCCCGGCCGTCTCCCGCAGCTCGGCCGAGGGCGGGGCCTCGGTGAGCCACTGCCGCAGCAGCGCGGACACGATCGCGCTGTCGCTCGAAGCCCGTTGCTGGGCAAGGAAAATCCGGAAGACCGCCTCTTCCAGCTCCGGCGTGCGCTCCAGGTCGCCGACGCCGTAGTGGCCGAGCACGCGGCGCAGCCTGCCCTGGAATTTCTCCGGCAGCCCGGCGCGCTCGACGTCGAGGCTCTGCAGGTAGGTGTGGAAGTACTCGCGGGCGCTGTGCACCGGGCTCGACGCGCTGAGGTCGTCCGCGGCCGGCTTGTTCCGGCTCAGCTCGGACAGGTCGGCGAACACGTCGAGCAGTTCGAGCTCGCCCTCCAGCGGACGCGCCGGCAGCTCCGCGCGCGCCGCCAGGTAGCCGCTGAGCACCCGGCCCTGGTCGTGCGGGTCGACGTCGAAGCCGAGCAGCAGGCTGCGCAGATCCTGCCTGCCGCGCTCGACCAGGTCGGCCGCGCTCGTGCCGTCCTGTTCGGCGGGCAGGTCGATCTCGGCGGTCTCGGCCTGCGCGGCGGCCTCGTCCTCGGCCTCGTCGGCGAGCGGTTCGAGGCGCAGCAGCGGAGCGCCGGTCTCCACCTGGCTGCCGATCGACACCGGGAGTTCCTTGACCCGGGCCCGGAACGGCGCGCGCAGCACCGTCTCCATCTTCATGCTTTCCAGCACGAGCACCGGCGCGCCGGACTCGACCTCGTCGTCCACCGCGACCGGCGTGGCGACCACCAGCGCGGGCGCGGGGGAGCGGACGACGCCGCCCTCGTCGCGGCTGATCCGGTGGGTGATGCCGTCGACCTCGACCAGGTGGGTCGGCCCGTGCGTGCCGGTGACGAGCCGGAACCGGGTGCCGTTGACGGTGATTTGCCCGCTGTACTCGTCGAACCGCTCGAGTTCGACGTCGGCCGGGTGCACGTCGCCGCCGCCGCTGACACCGACCCGGAACCGCTTCGGCCCGGTGCGCGCGACCGTGACGCGGTAGGACGCGCCGCGCAGCTTCAGGTCGAGCGGACGGATTTCGTGGCGCACCTGCGGACGGCCGCCGAACGCGGTGGACAGCAGGCGCTGCCTGCCGACCTCCTCGTCGTCCTCGTAGGCCTCGATCGCCGCCGCGGCGAGCGCGACCGCGGAATGCCGCGTGGTGACGAGACGGCCCTCGGCGCGGACGCGGTCGATCCAGCCGGTGTCCGCGCTGGCGTCGATGACCTCGGGCTGGTCGAGCAGGTCGAGCACGAAGCTCTTGTTGGTGGCGCCGCCCTCGATGAGCACGGACGTCTCGGCCATCGCCCGGCGCAGCCGCGCGAGCGCCTGGTCGCGGTCGCGGCCGTAGGCGATGATCTTGGCGATCATCGAGTCGAAGTCGGCGGGGATCGTGTCGCCCTCGCTGACGCCGGTGTCGACCCGGATGCCGGGGCCCGCGGGCAGCAGCAGCCGCGCGATGCGGCCGGGGGACGGCGCGAAGTCGCGGTCCGGGTCCTCGGCGTTGAGCCGCGCTTCGACGGCGTGCCCGGACTCCTCCGGCTGCGTGCCTTCGAGCTTGCCGCCGGACGCGACGTGCAGCTGCAGCCGCACGAGGTCGGTGCCGGTGGTGATCTCGGTGATCGGGTGCTCCACCTGGAGGCGGGTGTTGACCTCGAGGAAGGCGAACATCCGGTCGCCGGGGTGGTAGAGGAATTCGACGGTGCACGCGCCGCGGTAGCCGACCGCGACCGCGAGCCGCTCGGCCGACGCCTTCAGCTCGGCGGTCTGCTCCGCGCCGAGCACCGGCGACGCCGACTCCTCGATGATCTTCTGGTTGCGCCGCTGCACCGAGCAGTCGCGGACGCCGAGCGCCCACGCCGTCTCGCCGTCGGAGATCACCTGGACCTCGACGTGCCGCGCGCCGGTGACCAGGCGCTCCAGGAACACGACGCCGCTGCCGAACGCGCGGAGCGCCTCCTGGCTGGTGCGCTCGTACGCCTCGGTGAGGTCGCCCGCCGACTCGACCTTGCGGATGCCGCGCCCGCCGCCGCCCGCGGTGGCCTTGAGCATCAGCGGGTAGCTGATCTTGTCGCCCGCCGCGAGCGCTTCCTCGAGCGTCGCGACCTCGCCGCCGCTCCACGGAGCGACCGGGACGCCGACCTCCTCGGCGATCAGCTTCGCGCCGATCTTGTCGCCGAGCTTGCGCATCGCGTCCGCGCTCGGGCCGACGAAGGCGACCCCGATCTTGTCGCACAGTTCGGCGAACGCCGGGTCCTCGGCGACGAAGCCCCAGCCGACCCACGCGGCGTCGGCCTTGGTGTCGACCAACGCCTTCTCCAGTTTGGCGAGGTCGAGGTAGGGCCGCGCGGAGGCGGGGCCGAGCGAATAGGCGACGTCGGCTTCGCGGACGAAAGTCGCGGTGGCGTCCGCGTCCGTGTAGAGCGCGACCGTCTCGATCCGTCGCCCGGTCTCGGCGGACAAGTCCCGGACGGCGTGGATCAGCCGCATCGCGGCCTCTCCGCGGTTGACGATGGCGACGCGATTGAACACGGACAAAGCCTCCCAGTGAACCTGACTGCACCACGCACAGCAGGCGACGCCGGACCCGCCGGAACGTCGCCTGTCTTCGTCGTACACATTGCTCCCTTACCGCCGGGTACACCAATGTCGCGGATGACGCATGCCGCGCCTGCCGGTTTGTAGGAACCCGCCAAAAACGGCTCGTGTCACGTCGTCCGGGCCTCGTTTATCGCGAGGTATGCCACAAATCACGCCCGGCCGGCCAGGGGCGGAGGCAACTGGACGGCCAGGCGTTTCCAGGGGGTCGGACAGGGGTCACCCGCAGTTCAGGCGGCGGAGCGGAACGTGCCCGGCGGAACCGGAGCCGAGGCTCCCCTGAACTGGGAAAATGTGACCCTTGACACTCCGGCGGGGTGCCCCTACCGTCGCGGGTAATCGATTTCTCGACGTGGGGCGGGCCGAGAGGGCGGGGCATGGGCGACGGCGTCGCGCTGGCCGAGCTGGCCGGCGTCAGCAAGACCTACGGCGGGGTGCGTGCCCTGGGCGCGGTGGACTTCACCGCGGCGAAGGGGGAGGTGCACGCGCTGCTCGGCGAGAACGGGGCAGGCAAGTCCACGCTGCTGAAGATCTTGTCGGGGGAGATCGCCGCCGGGGAGGGGGCGATCCGGATCGCGGGGGAGGCGGTCCGGTTCGCCCGCCCGGCCGACGCGCGCCGCGCCGGGGTCGCGATGATCCATCAGGAACTGGACCTCGTCCCCGCGCTTTCCGTGGCGGAGAACGTCTTTCTCGGCCGCGAACCGCACACCCGCGGCGGCACGGTCGACCGGCGGCGGATGGTCGCGGCCACCCGCGAGGTGCTGGAACGCTCCGGCGTCGACCTCGATCCGCGCACGCCGGTCGAACGGCTGCGCACTGGCGAACAGCAGCTCGTCACCATCGCGAAAGCGCTGTCGCTGGACGCGCGGATCCTGCTGATGGACGAACCGACGTCGGCGCTGTCGCCGCGCGAGGTCGAGCGGCTGTTCACGGTCATCGACCAACTGCGCGCGGACGGGGCGGCGATCGTTTACGTGTCGCACCGGATGGACGAGATCGGGCGGGTCGCGGACCGGGCGACGGTGCTGCGCAACGGCGAGGTCGTCGCGGAGTTCAGCGCGGCCGAGCTGACTGCCGAGCGGGCCGCGGAGGCGATGGTGGGCCGTCCGGTGCACCTCATGTTCCGCGCGGACAGCGTGCCCTCGCCGAGTCAGGACGAGGTGCTTCGCGTCGAGGATCTTGTGATGCGGCCGCGCGCCGGGCGGCGGGAGCCGGACGGGATCAGTCTCACCGTGCGGGCCGGAGAGATCGTCGGCGTCGCCGGATTGCTCGGCGCGGGACGGACCGAGTTGCTGGAGGCGCTGTACGGCGCTGCCGGGGGAAAGTTGTTGAGCGGGCGGATTTTCCTGCGCGGCAAGGAGTTCCGGCCGCGCTCGCCGCGCGGGTCGCTGCGGTCGGGGATCGCGTTCGTGCCCGAGGACCGGCGGATCGCGGGGCTGGCGCTGGAGCATTCCGTCGTGGCGAACACCGTTCTGTCCATTGTGGACCGGCTGGCGCGGTTCGGGATCGTTCCCGGCAGGCGCGAGCGGACGGTGGCCGGGGAGGAAGCGGGGAGGCTCGGGGTGAAACTGGGGTCGCTCGCCGATCCGGTGGGTTCGCTGTCCGGCGGGAATCAGCAGAAAGTGGTGCTGGGACGGGCTTTGCTGACCGAACCGGCGCTGCTGTTGCTCGACGAGCCGACGCGCGGGGTGGACGTCGGGGCGAAGGCGGAGATCTACCGGCTGCTCGGCGAGGCCGCGCGGAGCGGCGTCGGGGTGCTGCTGGCGTCCTCGGAACCGGCCGAGCTGGTCGGCGTGTGCGACCGCGTGGTGGTGCTGCGCGGCGGACGCAGCGTGCACGAGCTCGACACGGCTCAGGCCGGCGAGGCGGAACTGCTCGCCGCGTCGATGGGAGACGTCCGGTGAACGGGCGTTCCGTGCTGGCCGCGGTGTTCCGGTTCCAGAGCGTCTTCGGGCTCGTGCTGGTCTTCGCGGCCGCGATCGTCTTTTCCCCGCACCGCGACGGGGAGCTGGTGTTTCTCGGCAGCGGCAACCTGTTCAACGTCGTCCGCGCGATTTCCGAGATCGGCATCATCGCGGTCGGCATGACGCTGGTGATCCTGGTCGGCGGCATCGACCTGTCGGTGGGCTCGGTGATGGGGCTGGCCAGCGTCGGCGTCGCGCTGCTGCTCACCAGCGGCGGCTGGGGACTCGTGCCGGGCGTGCTGCTGATCCTCGCGCTCGGCTTCGGTTTCGGGCTGCTGCAAGGGATCGCGAGCGCGCGGTTCCGGATCCAGTCGTTCATCGTGACGCTCGCCGGGATGCAGATCGCCCGCGGGATCGCCCGGATGTGGTCCGGCGGCGAGGGCGTTTCGATCACCTACGGCACGGGTCCCGGCCAGGCTCCGGTGCCGTTCTCGCTGCTGGGCGAGCGGACGTTCGGCGGCGTGGTGCCGATCCCGGCGCTGTTCTTCGTGGTCGTCGCGGCGCTCGCGGTGCTGGTGCTGCGGGCGAGCGCGTTCTCGCGGCACGTGTACGCGATCGGCGGAAACGAGAAGGCCGCGGTGCTGTCCGGGGTGCCGGTGATCCGGGTGAAAGTGCTGGTCTTCGGCCTGTGCGGGCTGCTCGCCGCGCTGGCCGGGATCGTCCACGCGGGACAGTACAACTTCGGCGGGCCCAACGACGGCACCGGGTACGAGCTCAACGCGATCGCCGCCGTCGTGATCGGCGGGACCAGCCTGTCCGGCGGGCGCGGGTCGGTGTCCGGCACCGTCGCGGGCGCCCTGCTGGTCGGCGTGCTCGACAACATCCTCCAGCTCAACGACATCGATTCGAACGTCCAGCTGATCGTGGTCGGCGTGGTGATCGTGCTGGCCGCGGGCCTGCAGCGGCTGCGCCCGGCCACGGCATAGGCGTCCGGGAAAAGGGGAGCAGATGTCCGGCATCATCCGCGGCGGGGCGGTCCTGGCGGGGCTGGCCCTCGTCGCCGCCTGCGGCACCACGCACGAGAACGCGCCGGGCGCGTCGTCCGGCGCCGCGCCGGCCGCGAAACAATGCCACGGCCCGAGCGGGAAATACAAAATCGGGATGAGCCAGGCGAATCTCGCCGAACCGTATCGCGTCCGGATGGACGACGACATCCGCAAGGCTGCGGCGGGCGTGCCGCAATTCAGCGTCAGTTACGCGGATGCCGCGCAGGACAACGCGAAACAGGTCGAGCAGGTCAATACGTTCCTGACCCAGGGCATCGACCTGCTGATCATCAGCCCGAACGAGGCGACGCCGCTGACCGGAGTCGTGAAGAAGGCTTACGACCAGGGGATCCCGGTGCTCGTGCTGGACCGGAAGGTGGACGGCGACGGGTACACGTCGTTCATCGGTGCGGACAATGTGGACATCGGCCGTCAGGCGGGCAAGTTCTTCGCCGAGAAATTGCTGCCGCAGGGCGGGAAAGTCGTCGAGCTGAAGGGTCTCGCTGGATCGACGCCTGCCAAGGAACGCAGCGATGGATTCAACCAGGGCATTACGGACCGCAATATCACCGTCGTGGGCAGCGCGGACGCGGATTGGTTGCGGGACAAGGGACAACAGCAGGCGGACGCGTTGCTGAAAGCGCATCCGGACGCGCAAGCGATGTTCTCCGAGAACGACCCGATGGCCGAGGGCGCGCGCATCGCCGCGCAGAACGCGGGCCGCGCGGACCTGCCGATCGTCGGCATCGACGGCCTGCCGGTGCCCGAAGGCGGCATCAAAGCGGTGGAGGCCGGACGGTTGTCGGCCACGTTCATCTACCCGACCGGCGGCAAGGAAGCCGTTGCGGCAGCGAAGAAACTGCTCGTCGACTGCCAGACCGTGCCCAAGACGCAGACCCTGCCCACCCGCCTGGTGACGCGCGACAACGCCGCCCAGGTGTACGCCGAACTGAACCGGAGCTGACCTATGGCGCGAATCGGTGTCCTCGCCGTCTCCGACGGGCGCGACCACGTGCACCGGCGGAACACCGGCTTCATCCGGTCCAAAGTGGACGAGTTCACCGCCGCCTTGACCGCGGCGGGCCACGACGTCGTCACCGGAGGGCTGGTAGCCACGAACACCACCGCGACCGCGGCCGCGCGCTCGGTCGCCGCGAGTTCGGTGGACGTGACGGTGCTGTACTACGCGGTGTGGGCGTTTCCGCACTTCACCATGCTGGCCGCGGACGCGACCCCGGGCCCGCTGCTGCTCGTCGCGAGCACCGACCCGACCGAGCCCGGGTTGGTCGGAATGCTCGCCGCAGGGGGCGCGCTCGACCAGATCGGCCGCACGCACACCCGTTTGTGGGGCTCGCCGTCCGACCCGGAACTGATCGCCGAAGTCGGCGCGCACGCGAGCGCCGCCGCTGCCGTCGGTTCGTTGCGCGGTTCGACCTTCGGCCGCTTCGGCGGACGGCCGATGGGCATGAACACCGCGGTGGCCAATACCGATCAGTGGATGCGCCAATTCGGCGTGGACGTCGAGGAAATCGACCAATACGAACTGGTCCGCCGCGCCGAATCCGGCCCCTCTTCCGCGGCTGCGGACGGTCGGAAATGGCTGGAAGAGCATGCCACCGTGCACTACGATGGAGATCGGCTCACCCCGGAGTTGCTGGAACGCCAACTGCGTCTTTACCTTGCCGTGCGCGATGTCGCTGCCGAACGCCACCTGGATTTTTCTGGGATCAAAGCACAACCGGAGCTGACCGAGCACTTCGCGACCGCCGATGTCGCCGAGGCGCTGCTCAACGATCCGTACGACTGGAACGGCCCCAAAGCCGTGCACGTCACCGCCACCGAAGCGGACATGGACGGTGCGCTGACCATGCAGCTGATGCATCGGATCACCGGGACGCCGGTGCTGTTTGCTGATGTCCGGCATTACCACCCGGACCGCGACGTGTGGGACCTGTGCAACTCCGGCCAGCACGCGACGTGGTTCGCCGCGCGGAGCGAGGACCCGGCGGAGAACCTGGCGCGGGTGCACCTTTATCCGGAGGTGTTCTTCTTCCCCGCGGGCGGGGCTTCGGTGCAGCACATCGCCGCCCCCGGCCGGATGACCTTGGCGCGGTTGAGCCGGTTGGACGGGGAGTATCGGATGCAATTGGTGCTGGGGGAGTTCGAGAACTACGACGCGCGGACGACGGAGGAGCTGGTGTCGCGCTCGACGCCGGAGTGGCCGCACGCGTTCGCGCGTCTGGATGTGGCTTCGGAGACGTTTTTGTCGCGCTTCGGGGCGAATCACGTGCATGCGGTGCCGGGGGATCGGCGGAGAGAACTGCGCGCGGCGGCTCGGTTGATGGGGGTGCGGGTGGAGGAGTGGAGCCGGTGACCCTCTGCTCGACGGCTCGCTGAGGCTTTCCGGCGGCGAGTGCGCCGCGCTCGTGGGGCTGGCACTCGTTGGCGAGGTCCGTGAAGGGCTCCTTGAGGGAATCAGATTCCTTCAAGGAGCCCTTCACGGACCTACAGCCGGAGGGAAACCGCCCAGCGCGGCTCGTCGGCCGGTGCTCCGCATGACTTCAGCGGAGCGGGATCCCCGGTGTGCTCGAGCCCGCCAGCCACTCGTCCCCTTCCCGGTACAGCGTCTCGACGGCGGCGCCGGTCAGGCCGGGGAGGCCCTCCCGCACGGTGAACCCGGCCTTCGTCTGGACGTAGCCGAGGTGCCGGTAGCCGATCGGAAAGCGGCCGAGCACAGCCGGATCGAGGGACAGCGAAGCCGCCGGGTCGACGGCATCGAGCCGGTCCTTCTCGTAAATCGGCTGGCGGCGCACGATCTTCCACTGCCGCTCGTGCACCGTGAGGAAGTCGTAGAACCGGCCGGTGCACACCACGTCCACGGGCACGCCGTCGACGTCCGCGCGCTGGTTGATGGTCATCTTCGTCTGGGCGACCGCGCGATCGCCGGCGATGTCGGCGGTGTGCCCGCCCAGGAAGTGCAGGATGCTCACCCCGTTCTCGAATCCCGCGCGGCTGGCGGCGATGAACTCGGACGCCGGGCCCTGGAACCAGGTCGCGCTCATCCAGCCCGTGCGAGGATGCCACACCGTGGCGAACCGATCCCAGTCCCCAGCGTCTCGCCACAGGGCCCAGTTTTCCGCCAGCGCACGGATTTCGAGCCGGTCAGTGTCTGTTGTGGACAAGAGAGTTCCCTTCGGCGGAGACCGCTGTCCTGGCTTGTTCGCGGATCGGCAGGAGCAGGAATACCCCCAGCAACGGGCCGGCCGCCAGAACTGCGAGGGCGAGGAACAGCGAACCGGTGGCGCTGAACACCGCACCCACCGCGACCGGAGCGAAGACACCGCCGAGTTGCCAGGCGGTGTTGGCGAAACCGAAGGACCCGCCGACGAACCGCGGATCCGCGTACTGGGGCACGGTCGAGTTCGTGAGCACCGTATAGCCGTAGACGCCGAGCCCGAGGAACGGAGCGAGCACGAGCAGCATCGAGTAGCTCCGGACCAGTCCGAACACCGCCAGGATGAGCGCGAAGTACCCGCTGAGCACCATCAGATGCGTCTTGCGGGTGCCGCGGACGCGGTCGGACAGGAAGCCGACCAGCGGTTTGACCCCGATGGCCGTGGTGCTGACGACGACCATCACCAGCGCCGCCTTCCCGGCGGACAGGCCGAGCGCCTTGACCATCAGCGAATTGCCCCAGGCCAGGAACCCGAGGGTGGCCCATTGCATGCCGAGGCCGGCCGCCGCGAGCGACACCAGGTTGCGATTGGCGAACATCGCGCGCAGACCGAGCCGTCCGCCGCCCGGAGCCGGGGGTTCGCCGGCGGGTTCGACCGGGGACGGCGGATTGTTGCGCAGGAGGGCCCAGCACACCGCGCCGACGGCGACGGTCAGCGCGCCGAGGAGGTAGTAGACGCCGTTCCAGTGCAGGGCCGTCAGCAACTCCGGGATGGAGGCGTTCGCGATCACCCCTCCCAGCGCGGTCGACGTGATGTACAGGCCGAACGCGGTGCCGCGTTCGCGGGGCGGGAACCAGCGGCTGATCAGCTTGGTGAAGGACGCGACGTCGGCGCCGCTGACCAGCCCGATGAGGATCTGGATCGCGATTCCCACGCCGACGTTCTTGACGCTGCCGAATGCGAAGGTCAGCATTCCCGCGGTCACCAAGGAGATCCCGGCTGCCATCCGGCCGCCGATCAGGTCGGCGACGATGCCGCCGGGGATGTTGGTGACGACGTAGCCGATGGACAGCGCCGTGGCGAAGATCCCGAGCTGGGCCACGGAAAGTCCGAGGGAATGCGAAGCGTCGACGGCGACCACCGACCACGCGGTGCGGTTGATGTAGATGAGGGTGAAAGCCAGCCAGCAGCTGGCCAAGATCACCCAGCGGTAGCGGGAAACGGCCGGGTGCTCGGGCAGGGCTTTGCCTGCGGACGGCTCCGCGGTGTCCATGCGAGGACCTCCTTGTCCTGGATGGTGAGGTGTCAGTGCAGCAAGCCCCACTCGCGGAGCTGTGCCGCGTTGTGGCGCAAGGCGGCGCGTGGGGCACGGTCGAGGCTCATGTCCTCCACGGACACCCAGCCGCGGTATCCGTGCTCGTGAAGGAGTCCGAGGACGTGCGGGACGTCGACCTCGCCGTCTTCGAGCGGCGTCCATCCCGGCCGCCATGCCCCGCCCGGCGACCGGAAGTGCGCGGCGTTCTTCAGATGCACGTGCCCGAGGTGATCGCCGAGCAGGTCGAGCGCGATTTCGTGCGCCTCGTAGCCTTCGAAGACGAAATTCCCGACGTCGTAGATGACGCCGACGTGCGCCGGATCGAACCGCGCGACCACCCGGTGCGCCAAAGACGCGCTGGAGCAGATGGTGTTGTGGTGGATCTCCAGCAACGCCCGGACACCGGTTTCCTTTGCCGTTGCCTCGACGTCGGCGAAGAACGCGACCGTTTCCGCGTAGAGGACGGAATACGGTTTGTTCGTGCGGGAGATTCTCGGTGCCTGCAACCGGATCTGTCCGGTGCCGGCGGCAGCGGCCATGTCGCAGGCCAGCCGGAGCGTGGCGGTGTCGCCGACTTCGACGTAGGGCGCCAGTCCGACCACTTCGAGCCCCGCCGCGCGAGTTTCCGCCGCCACGCTCTCCGCCGCCGCGACGTCGAGCGGGAGGGTGGACCGGTGGTCGACGAGGAACGGGTGCGCGGGAGGCGAATCCGGGATGCTGCCGGGACGCGGCTCGACGCGCCATTCGACACCGCCGAACCCGGCCGCGGCGATTTCGGCGATCGATTCGCCGATGTCCAGGGTGGGCAACGAGATCGTCGCGACGCTGAACCTCATCGCCGCGAAGAGCGCTCGACGGCGAGCGGCGTCCGGGGGAGCGGGGCGAGCTGGGCGCCGCCGCAGACGTGCAGGACTTCGCCGGTGATGAAGGACGCGGCGGGCGAGGCGAGGAACGCGACGGCGTTCGCGACATCGCGGGGTTCGGCCATGCGCGGGAGCGGGGTGATCGCCTGGTATTGCTCCATCAGACGCCGCATTTGCTCCTCGTCGCGGTCGTAGCCGGTGAAGTCCGATTCGATGAAGCTGGGCGCCACGGCGTTGGCGGTGACGCGGTACTTCGCCAGTTCGGTGGCGAACGAGCGGGTCATGCCGACGAGGCCGGCCTTCATCGTCGTGTAGGCCACCGGGCCGCCGGAAACCCAGTTCCGCGAGGCGATGTTGACGATCGCGCCGCTGTTCTGCGCCTTGAAGAAACCGAGCGCGCGGCTCACCAGGATCGCCGGCGCGCGCAGGTTCACGCCGCTCATCAGGTCCCAGTCGTCCGGGGCGAGTTCGGACAGGGTCGAACGGCGGTTCACCGCGGCGTTGTTGACGACGACGTCGATCCGGCCGAACCGGGCGCCCGTCTCGTCCACCAGCGACTCGATCGCCTCGACGGACCCGAGGTCGGCGGCGATGTCGACGGCGGGAGCGGCGAACCGCTCGCGGAACCCCGCGACGGTCGCGGCTGCCGCTTCCTTGTTCACGTCCGCCACCACGACGGCGACGCCGTCCTCGAGGAGCCGCGCGGCGATGGCGCTCCCCAGTTTTCCGGCCCCGCCGGTGACGATGGCGACGCGTTGCGGCTCGGTCATTCTCTTCTTTCCTTTCAACGCAAGAAAAAGAACTCGGTCAGCGGATCCAGTCCGCGATGGCGGTCACGACCTCGCCGGGATGTTCGTGGTGGGTCCAATGGCCCCCGGGAAGCACCTGGATCCGGGCGGCAGGAAGGATTTCCCGGGCGAGAGCGGCACGTTCTTCGTTCCGGTAGAACGCCAGGACCGGAACGGGGAACCCGGCGAAGAACCTGGCGGTCTCGGTCTGGAAATGCAGGGCCTCCGGCGCGAAGGCGAAGTCGGCGAACAGATCGCGGATCGCTTCCGGCGTGGCCGAGACCGGCCCGCCGGCGCCCGGCAACGGGCTCGGCCCGGACTTCAGGAAGTGCTCGGCCGCGACGGCGACGGGATCCTCCCGCCGGAGCCGCCCGGCCAGCGCCTCGATCCGCGCGCGGTCGTCGTCGGGAAGCCCGAACGCCGGATCGACGACCACCAGACCGGCGACGAGTTCCGGCTCCCGCCGGGCGAGGAAGGCAGCCGCCTCGCTGCCCGCGGAGTGCCCGACCAGCACGACGCGAGCGAGCCCGAGCTGCTCGAGCACGGCCCGGACGTCGGCCGCGACATCCGGGAGCCGCATGCCCTCGCCCGGCTGGGACTCGCCGTGCCCGCGCAGGTCGACGGCCACGACCGGAGCGAGGGCACGGAGACCGTCGAGGATCGGAGCCCAGTCCGAACGGGACCGGGCCCAGCCGTGCACGAGCACGAACGAGAACGGCGCGGCGTCACCGGAAAACCGCTCGAAAGCCAGCTCGACGATCTTTGCGCTCATGGGGTCCTCCGGGGAGTGTCTTCGGTCCTCAGATCGTCAGCGGCCGCCGGTTATTTAGCAAATACCTGTTATCGGCCATCCCCATGCTCCGAAGGCATAGCATGTCCCCATGCTTGAGTTGCGTCAGCTCGACTACTTCCGCGCGGTGGCCGAATACGGCTCGATCTCGCGCGCCGCGGCCGCACTGCACCTCACTCAGCCCACGCTGAGCAGGCAGATCGCCCAGCTGGAGAAGAACCTCGGGCACCAGTTGCTGCGGCGCACGCCCGCCGGCACCACCCTGACCGTCGCGGGGGAAGGCCTGCGCGCGCACCTGCTGTCGATCTTCGAACTCGTCGACCGGGTCCCGGAAGTCCTCCAAACCGCCTCGGCCGGCGGGCGCCTCGTGCATCTCGGGGTGCCCTCGGGAGTTCCGCGCGGCTGGATCGAGGACTACCTGGCGTCGGTCGCCGCCGAGGCGCCGGAGGTCCGGTTCGCCATCGTCGAGGCCACCAGCGAGGAACAGCGGCGGATGCTCAACAACGGTCTGCTCGATCTGAGCTTGATGCACACCGAACCGCCCGAACTCCACGCGGAATTGCTGTTCCGGCAACGACTCGGCTGCGTCTTCCGCGAGGACGCGCTCCCGGCCGGCCGAACCGAAATCGACGTCACGGACCTCGCGGGCCTGCGCGTCATGGCGCATTCCTCCAAAGGCGAGGAAATCAGCCTCCGCACCGCCGCCGCGACCACCCGGACCGACGTCGACTGGCTGTTTCGCGCCTTCTCCGAACACAGCGAACTGATCGCCACGAGTTCCCGCGTGGACGCGGTCCTCATCGGCAATGCCTCGGCGCGCAAATGGTTTCCCGGCTGGACCTGGGTCCCGCTCAGCGAACACCGGCCCGAACACTGGATGCGCACCTGGGCCGCCTGGGCCGGCACGGACCCGAAATACGGCGACCTGCTCCTGCACTGCCTGCGGGAAACCGCACGGAAATACCGGGCCGATCCCACTTACAACGCGCAGCCGTGAGTTCAGCAGATCGCCGAGCCGGTCCGGGCCGGTGCTTTTCGAGCCGCGCGGCCCGCCAGCCCGAAAGCGAAGGCGGCGGCCAACGCGAACACCGCGGCCTCGTAGGTCATCGCGTGCCACAACGCCTGGCCGGGGTTCCCGGCGGACGTCGCGTAGGCGATGCCCGCGAACGTGACGCCGAGGGTTCCGCCCAGTTGCTGTGCCGTCGGGAGCAGACCCGAGACCGAGGTCGCGGCTTCGGGGCGGACTCTGGCGATGATCTGGGTGAACGCCGAAGCGGTGAACACGCCGAACCCGATGCCGCCGAGGCACAGCGCGAGCCAGTACAGCCACCGCAGGGCCGGGTCGCCGATGGTCGCCGGGACGACCAGCGACACCGATCCCATGGCCAGGGAGGACGCCGCCAGAGCCCACGGGCCGAAGCGCCGGCCCAGCCTCTTCGCGATTCCGCTCCCGGCCAGTGCCCCGACGGCGTACGGGGTGATGCCGAACCCGGTCTGAAGCGGACTCCAGCCCTGCCCGCCTTGCAGATGCATCGACAGCAACAGCGTGAAGGAGGGCACTCCGGCGTTGAAGACCAGGACGATGCCCAGCCCCCATCGCGTCGCCGGTTCCGCCCACGTGGACGGATGGACGAGCGGTTCCGCCGCCCTGCGTTGGGAAATCGCGAAACCGGTTAGCAGTGCCGCGGCCAGCGCCAGGCTCAGCCACGTCCACCACGGCCAGCCGGCGTCCCGCCCCATTGTCAGGGGAAAGACCAGCAGGGCCAAGCCGAACAGGCTCAGCGCCGCCCCGGTCCGGTCGACGCGTGCCGCCGTGCGTTCGCCGTGATCCGGCGGCAGCGCGGGGGAGAGCGCGAGGGCGGCGATGCCGACGGGAACGGTCAGCAGCATCGCCGCCCGCCAGCCGAGGCCGAGCGGGTCGAGCTGGATGAGCACCCCGCCGAGCACCGGGCCCGCGAGCGACGCGGCCGCCATGGTCGCGCCGAACGCGCTCAACGCGGCGGCACGACGGCCCGGGGCTACCGCGGACTGGATGATCGACAGAATCTGCGGTGCCATCAGCCCGCTGCCGAAACCCTGAAACAGCCGTCCGGCGATCAGCACCCACGCTTCGGGCGCGGCGGCCGCCCCGACCGAGGCGAGAGTGAACAGCGTCATCCCGGCGACGAACATCCTCCGGTAGCCGTAGTTGTCGCCCAGCCGCGCGGAAACGATCAGCGAGCAGGCGTAGGCGAGGGTGTAGGCGGCGAGAACCAGTTGGCTCTCGCCTGCCCCGGCGCCCAGATCTCGCTGGACGTCGACCACGCCCACCTGCATGACCGTGACGCTGAACAGCTGCACGAACGTGCCGGACAGGATGATCGGCAGGAGAAGCCGCCGGGAGGGGGACCGCATCGTGGTCATCGGGCGGACCGCTGCAGCGCGATGGCGGCGAACAGCGTCGCCAGCTCCTCCGGCCGGATCACGAACGGCGAATGGCCGCCCGGCAGGGAATGCACCTGGAACGGATTGTCCGGCGTCACCTGGTCGGCCTCGGCGATCATCAAATCCTGGGTCACCGGCGGCAGCGCGAGGTCGCCGGTCAACCGGAGGTAGGAGCGCGGGAGCCGTCCCCAGCGCTCCGCCGAGAGCGGAACTGGTGTGCCGTAGTGCGATAGCGGGTGATCCGGGTGCAGGAACTGCCGCCACGAGTCCGGCGCGTCCGCGGGGAGGTCGTTCAGGAACGCCCGGCGGATCACGTCGGTGACCGCCGGGTCGGGAGAAAGCGGATTGATCCGGATCGCGCCCAGTTCGGCCGGGTCGCCGACCGGCGGAATCTGGACGGCGCCGACGTTCTCCTCGGCTTCGATGTAGTCGGAGAACCGCGGCCGGCCCGCGGGCACGAACGCGGACAGGTACACGAGGCGGTCGACCAGTTCGGGCGCCTGCTCCGCGGCGGCCGACACTACGGAACCCGCGGCGCTGTGCGCGACCAGCAGCACATTCCGGTAGCGGGTGCGGGCGCTGACCAGCGCTTCGAGCACGACATCGGTGCTGTCCTGCAAGGTGAGGTCGCTCAGCGCCGACTTCTCGGCCGCGAGCCCCGGCTGACCGGGCCGGAAGTACCCGCTGGGGACGGGCGCGCCGAGCCCGCTGCCGGGCAGGTCGACGGCGATGCTGGCAAGGCCGTGGCGGCTGAGCGCGCGCTGGGTCGGGCTCCAGTGCAGGGCGCCGTGCCAGGCGCCGTGTACGAGCAGCAGGACGGTCTCGGACGAGGACGGACGGGTCATTCCAGGGCCCTTCGCAAGGGTTGATCACGGACCGCACCAGATCACCGCAGCTCCGCCCCGTTATCCACGTTCATATCTGACAGGAGCCTTCGTCATACCTTCTGCGTATCGTGGCCGCGTGGAAGCCCGTCATCTTCGCTACGCTCTGGCGCTCGCCGAGCACCAGCATTTCGGCCGCGCCGCGGCGTCGCTGGGCATCGCCCAGCCGCCGCTGTCGACCCAGATCGCCGCGCTCGAACGCGAGGTCGGCGAGCGGCTGTTCGACCGCACCCCGCGCGGCGTTTTCCCCACTGCCGCGGGCAATGCCTTCCTTGCCAGGGCGGACAGCGCGCTCGCCGAGATGAGACTCGCGCGGGTCGAGGCGGGCCGGGCCGCACGCGGGGAGACCGGGCGGTTGCGGCTCGGGTTCATCGGGTCCGCGCTGCTCGACCCGCTGCCGGGCGTGCTCGGCCGGTTCCGGCGGGCCCGTCCGGACGTCCGGATGGTCCTCCAGGAACTGGACACGCCGACCGCGTCCGCGGCCCTGCTCGCCGGCGAACTGGATGTCGCGGTGGGGCGCGGCGGCCCTCGCGGAGCCGGGGCGGAGGACCTGGTGACGGTGCCCATCGGCGCGGATTATCTGGTCGCCGTGGTCTCGTCGGCGCACCCCTTCGCCGGGCAGCGGTCCGTCGAGGCCGGGCAGCTGGCGCGCGAGCCGCTCGTGGTCAGCGCGGACGCCGCCGGTTCTTACCTGCGACCGTTGTTCGAGCACGATCCCGCCGCCCTCGACGGGGCCGCGCTGGCGCGCGACGTCCACACGATCGCCGGGCTCGCCGCCTGCGGCGCGGGGGTCGGGCTCGGCCCGAACCGGATGCGCCTGATCGCTCGCGACGACATCCGGTTCTGCGACGTCGAGCCCCGCTTCCGGCTGCCGGATTTGCAGATGTCCTTCCGAGCCGCCGATTCCTCGCCGGTTCTCGCGGCGTTCCTCGCCGTGGTGCGGCAGAACTGCGCGGAGGTCGGCTCCCGGCTGGACGACCTGCTCGCCCGCCATCCGGCGCTGGGCGCCTCCTGACCGTCGCGTCCACTGTGGACGCGAGAAAACTCAACGACCGCAAGGAGAACTATGCCGCGGGACACGCTCGAATCGGTGCGCCTCGACGACGTGGAACTGGCTTGCCGCGTCGAAGGCGACGGGCCGGAGCTGGTCGTCCTGGTGCACGGGTGGCCGCAGACGAACGCGTGCTGGCGGCACGTGATCGAGCCGCTCAGCCAGGGCCGCACCGTCGTCGCCCCGGATCTCCGCGGTTACGGCGCTTCGGGCCTCGCCCGGTCCGGGGACTACGGCAAACGGGCCGCCGCCGCGGATCTGAGCGGTCTGATCCATCACCTGGGGTTCGAGTCGGCGGCGGTGATCGGGCACGACCGCGGCGCGCGCGTCGCGCATCGCTGGGCGCTCGATCGCCCGGCGGAGGTCAAAGCGCTTGCGCTGCTGGACATTCTGCCCACGAGGGTGGTCATGAACTCGTTCGACCGCGATTCGGCGAGCGCGATGTGGCACTGGTTCTTCCACCGGAACACGGAGCTGGCGGCGAAGCTGGTCGACGGGAACGTCGAGGCGTATCTCGGTCATTTCTTCGCCAGGGTGCGCGAATCCGGCGCCGTCGACGAGGAAACCTTCCAGCACTACGTCGAGGCGTTCAGCGACCCGGCGCGGCTGCGGGCGTCCTTCGAGGACTACCGGACCGGCTTCTCGGCCGACCTCGAACGCGACGAGGCGGATCACGCCGGCGGGCTGCGGGTGCGGGCCCCGCTGCTGCTCCTGTGAGGCGCCGAGGGCGGACTCGGCGGGCGCGACGTGGTGCGCGTCTGGCAGGACCATCACGCCGCTCCCGCCGCGGTCACCGGTCATGCCGTCCCCGGCGGCCACTACGTTCCGGAAGAAGCGCCCGGCGAGGTCGTGGACGCCGTCGAGGCCTTTCTCGAGCGGACGCGCTGACCTTCTCGAAGCTCCACGCCAGACGAACTGCTGCTCGCCCGCGCCGCTCGACCTGTCCCTGCCCGGCCGCTTCCACTGCGGATTCGCTTTCCGGTCCGGCGCCGAGACCGGACTCTGCCGCCGCCACCGCCGCTGAGCGGCAACCGAGCCGCCGCTCACCATTGAATCGATTCGTCCCGGTGGTCGCCGATATTTCCGGGAGGAGGGCGACGATCTTTCCGCGCGCCCTCGGGCCGTCCGGTTCCACGATCGTGGCGGTCCGTTTCCGCAGGTCGAAGCCGTCCCGGTCCGGCGGGGGCATCGGCGGGTGCGTTGCCCGATCCTGCTGTCAATGCTGCCCTTGCGTAGCCGACTGAGACGTAGATCTCCACCGTTGGGGTGAAATCTCCCCCGTCGGGCAGCTTAGGCTCTTACGGCGCGTTACTTATTGAGAAACATTCACTTCGGTCCGGACAGGTTCGCGACCGGGTAACGAAGGAGGCGCCGTCGTGGAAACCGAACCGCAGGTCGTCCGCGCGACGATCATCTTCGGGCTGCGCACGTTCGGGTCCGTCCCGCTGCCGGTGCGCGCCGATCTGGAATACGACCCGGCGGATCCGTTCGCGGTGTCGGTCGGCTACCACGCGGGCGGCGGAGTCGTGCGCTGGCTGTTCGGGCGGGACCTGCTCGCCGACGGCCTGCTCGCCCCGGCCGGCGACGGAGACGTCCAGGTGCGTCCCGCCGCCGACGACAGCCGCGTGCTGGTGGAGCTGAACGCACCCGACGGCTCCGCGGTGCTGGAGGCGGCGGCGAACGAACTCGCCGACTTCCTCGACCGCACCTACGACGAGGTTCCGGTCGGTTCCGAAGACCGTTGCTTCGACTTCGACGAGGAACTCGCGAAGCTCGCCCTGCGCGACTGACTGTCCATAGTGGACATCGGCGGCAGCGGCCGGAAGGCTCCCGGGCAGGAGAGATGACCTGCTGCGGGAGTCGGCGAGGCTTCGTCGCTGCGCTAATGCCTGTCGCGTCGAGGATTCGGCTCGGGGGCGGATCGGCCCATCGGCCAGCTCAGGTCCGGCGGGCTCGCCTCGCAATCATCACTGAAGCCGGGCCGAGTCGCCCCGCGAAGATCACCCAGGGCCCGGCGACCTCGTGTCGCAAGGATCAAGTGAAGCCTGGCGGGCTTGCGTGGCGAGGATCAACCGAAGTCCGTGGGCTCGTGCCGCGAGGATCAGCTGAGGCCGGGCGCGCTCGCACTGCGAGGATCAGCTGAAGCCCGGCGGGCTCGAGCCGCGAGCACCAACTGAAGCCAGGCGGAGTCTGAAGCCCGGCGGAGCCGCATCCCAGAACCGCCAGTCGCGGCGCGAGCGGCGAACCGCGAACGGCGAACCGGGCATCCCCCGACCAGGTGCCCCCGCATGAACGGCCGATGAACGACCCCGCTCCGTCGCCGCGAAACCGGCATCCCGCCAACAACCGCGCCAGTAGGACTCCTCCCCAGCGCACCCTGTCACCACTGCATCATCGTCAGCCCCCCGACCAGGCGGACTCGGCCGCCGCGTGAGTGAACCTCGTGGTGATCCGGGTTGACCGCACTGGGAGAACGCGTACGGTCGCCTGTGTTGGCTGTTGTCCAGAACCATACTGCGGTCAGCGCCCCAAGCAGGTCTCTGCGAAAGGAGCGCAAACCCATGACTCTCCACCTTCCCGGCGTCACCGCGCCGGTGGAATTGACCGTCCGCGCGACGAGGCGGGCGGACGCGATTCACCTCGCTCCGGTCGGGGACCTCGACGCGGCTACCGCGCATGTTTTCGAGGTGGCCGTCGCGCCGTTGGCCGGGCCGGTGGTCGTCGACCTGTCCGGTGTCGCGTTTCTGAGCTGCGCGGGCGTTCGCGCCCTGCTCGACGCGCACCAGCGGAACCCTCAGTTCACTGTCGTGGTCGGACCGGCGCACGCCGTCCGGCGGTGTCTTTCGGTGACCGGCGCCGATGAAATTCTGGGTGTCCGCGAGGCGGTCGCCGCCTGATCCAATGAGTTTCACGACCGCCGCGCACGGGTAGGCCGCCGACATGACGATCGAGACGAACCGCGTTCCGCAGCTCGAACTCAACAACGGCGTCCGGATTCCGCAGTTCGGCCTGGGCGTCTTCCAGATCCCGCCGGACGAAACGGCCGCGGCGGTGCGCGAAGCCCTCGAGGCCGGGTACCGGCACCTCGACACCGCGCAGATGTACCGCAACGAAGAAGGCGTCGGCGCGGGCATCCGCGATTCGGGCGTACCGCGCGAGGAAATCTTCGTCACCACAAAGCTGGCGAACGACGCGCAGGGCCACGACAACGCGATCAACGCGCTGGAGGGCAGTCTGCAGCGGCTCGAACTGGACTACGTCGACCTCTACCTGATCCACTGGCCGCTGCCGAAGCAGGACAGGTACGTCGCCACCTGGCACGGCTTCGAGGAACTGCTGCGCGCCGGCAAGGCCCGCGCGATCGGGGTGTCCAATTTCCAGATCCCGCACCTCGAACGGCTGGCCGCTGAGTCGGCGACGGTGCCCGCGGTCAACCAGATCGAGCTGCATCCCGCGCTGCAGCAACCGGAACTGCGCGCCTACCACGAGGCGCACGGCATCGTGACCGAGGCGTGGAGCCCGCTGGCGCAAGGCGAGGTCCTCGAAGACCCGCTGCTGGCCGAACTGGCCGAGAAACACGGCAAAACGCCCGCCCAGATCGTGCTGCGCTGGCACATCCAGCTCGGCAACGTCGTGTTCCCGAAGTCGTCGTCGCCGAAGCGGATGCGGGAGAACATCGACATCTTCGACTTCTCCCTGAGCGACGGCGACCTGGACGTCCTCAGCGGGCTCGACGAAGGCCGCCGGACGGGCTTCGACCCGGACACCTTCGAAGGCTGAACCGGATCGGCCGGCCGCCCGTGTAGGCAACGTGCGACTGTCCTGTTTCGTAGTGCCCGGCGACATCGAAGACCTCGGCGTGCCCAGCGGCGGCAACACCTACGACCGCCGCATGGCCGAGCATCTGCGGCTGCGGCTGCGGCCGGTCGGCGGGACCTGGCCGGACGGCGACCGGCGTCAGCTGGACCAGGTCCTCGCCGAGGTGCCCGACGGCGCGAAAGTGCTGCTCGACGGCTTGATCGCGTGCGGAGTGCCGGACGTCCTCGCCCGGCACGCGGACCGGATCGGCCTGGCCGTCCTCGTGCACCTGCCGCTGGCCGACGAAACCGGCCTGGACCCACAGCGCGCGGCCGACCTCGACGCCCGCGAACGGAAGTCGCTCCACCTGGCGGACCAGGTCATCGTCACCAGCCCCGCCGCCGCCCGCGCCGTCGAGCAGCGGCACGGCCTCGCGACTGTCCACATCGCACCGCCGGGGACCGATCCGGCACCGCGGGCGACCGGGACCGACGGGGTGTCCCAGCTGGTCTGTGTCGCCGCGGTGACCCCGCGCAAGGGCCAGGACATCCTCCTCAAAGCACTGTCCGAAGTAGACGGACTGAAGGTGGACCTCGTCGGCTCGCGCACCCGAAACCCGGCCTACGCCAACAGCTTGAGCCACCCTCGCGCCCGTTTCACCGGCCCGCTCGCCGGAGAAGCGCTAGAGAACGCCTACGACCGCGCCGACCTGCTCGTCCTGCCTTCGCACGCCGAGACGTACGGCATGGTCGTCACGGAGGCGCTAGCTCGCGGAATCCCCGTGGTCGCCTCGAACGTCGGCGGTGTACCCGACGCGCTCGGCCGGACACCGGAAGGAGAGCTGCCGGGAATGCTCGTCCCGCCCGGCGACGAAACAGCGCTGGCGGACGCGCTCCGGAGCTGGCGCGACGACCCTGACCTGCGGAAACGACTCCGTGCTGCGGCTGTCGCACGAGCGCGCACACTCGAGGGATGGGCCGAGGCAGCGGCCCGGTTGCGCGGAATCTTGGCGGTGGATTGATGCGGTGGCTGCGACTGCTGGCCGGAGCCGCGCTCATCGCCGCGTTGTGGTGGCGGCTCGGCACAGGAGCGTTCACCGGCGGCCTGCGGGCTCTGGGACCGGGACCGATCGCGATAGCCCTGGTCATCGGCGTCGTGACCACGTTCGCGAGCGCCGCGCGCTGGCGGCTGGTCGCAGGTCGGCTCGGCCTGCACCTGCCGTTCCGCGAAGCCGTCGGCGACTACTACGGCGCGCAATTCCTCAACGGCGTCCTCCCTGCCGGCGTGCTCGGCGACGTCCACCGCGCGGTCCAGCACGGACGACGATCGGGCGACGTCGGCCGCGGCATCCGGGCGGTCGTGCTCGAACGCGCCGCCGGACAGACCCTGGTGGTGGTCGCCGGACTGGCAGTCGTGGTCTTCCGGCCGGAGCTGCTGCCGCGGCAGGTGCTGATCTGCCTGGGGATCGTGATCGTGGCGCTGGCCGTCGTCGCGGTGGCGATGCGGAAACGGCTGCGGCACGTCTGGGCGGCCGACATCCGGACCGGCGTGCTCGAAGCGTGGCCCGGCGTCACCGGCTGGTCTCTGCTGGCGGCGGCCGGGCATCTGACGCTGTTCGTGGTCGCCGCCCGCGCGGCCGGGGCGACCGCGCCGTTGAGCGTCCTGCTGCCGCTGCTCGTGCTCGCGTTGCTGGCGATGGGGATGCCGCTGAACGTCGGCGGATTCGGCCCGCGCGAAGGCACCGCGGCGGTTTCGTTCGCCGCCGCCGGACTGGGCGCGGAACAGGGCGTGACGGTCGCGGTCGGCTACGGCGTGCTCGCTCTGGTCTCGACGCTGCCCGGCGGGGCGGTTCTCGCGCTCCGCCGGATGATCCGGCGGCCGGGCCCGGACGCCCGGCCGGTATCGTCCGGCCGGTGGCGGCGGCTTTTCGGGGGATTCGGCGACGGTGGTTCGCGGCGCTGGCCGTCGTCCCCGTTCTGGCCGCGTCGGCCTGCGCGTCTTCGGTCGCGGCGATCACCCGGGCAGGCGACGTCGTGCACACCGCAGCCGGCGCTGTCCGCAGCAGTGTCGCTCCCGATCACCGGCTCTTCCAAGGCATCCCGTACGCGGCCGCACCTGTCGGCGAGCGGCGCTGGCAGCCGCCCGCCCCGGTCGAGCCCTGGACGGGGGAGCGCGACGCCACGAAACCAGGGCCCCGCTGTCCGCAGGCCGCCGACGGAGCCCTGACCAGCGAAGACTGCCTCTATCTGAATGTCTGGACGCCGCCGACCGGAGAGACCGGACGGCCGGTCCTGGTGTGGCTGCACGGCGGCGCGTTCCTCAGCGGCGGCGGAGACCGCTACGGCGCCGCCCGGCTGGTCGACCGCGGCGACGCGGTGGTCGTCACACTCAACTACCGGCTCGGCGCGCTCGGCTTCCTCGCCGACCCGTCGCTGGGCCCGGAGCCCGGGAACTACGGCTTCCTCGACCAGCAGCAGGCGCTTTTGTGGGTGCGCGACAACATCGCGTCCTTCGGCGGCGACCCGAACCAGGTGACGATCGCGGGGGAGTCCGCGGGCGGGATGTCGGTGTGCGACCACCTCGTCGCCCCCGGCTCGCGCGGGCTGTTCCGCGCCGCGATCATCCAAAGTGGACCGTGCCAGGCGCAGGCGACGCTGCCCGCCGCCGAAACCAAGAGCATCGAGTACGCCGCCGCGCGCGGCTGCACCGACCGCCGGACCGCCGCGAAATGCCTGCGGGAGCTGCCCGTCGGGAAACTCCGGACCGCACCGGCGTACGGCTCGATCGCGGGCATCGAGATGCCGGGACCGGTCACCGGCGGTTCGGTGCTGCCCGGGAAGGTTCCCGCGACTCCGGTGCCGGTCATGCTGGGCACGACGCACGACGAGTTCACGTATTTCCTCGCCGAACAGGCCGCGGCCGGTCGCGAAGTCACGCGGCACGGCTACCCGCAAGCGCTTGCCAACGTCTTCCCGCACGCCGACGCGGTCGCCCGCGAGTACCCGGTGGATGCGTTCAGCGGCAACGCATCGCTGGCATACGCGGCGGCTGTCACCGACTGGGCGTTCGCCTGCCCGTCCGCGCGGCTCGCCAGTTCGCTGCCCAGCGTGTCGACCTACGAGTTCAACGACCCGACCTCGCCGGCGGCGGCCGCGTTGCGCGCGCCGTTCCCGCTCGGGGCCACGCACACCGCGGAGCTGCCCTACCTGTTCGATTTCGCCGAGCAGCCAACGACATTCACCCCGGCGCAGCAACGGCTCGCGGACCGGATGGTCGACGACTGGACGGCGTTCGTCCGCGGCGGCCCGACCGGGCAGGCGGTCGCGTACCGGCCGGGCGGCGCGCAGCCGCTGACCGGATTCGCGAAAGATCACCACTGCGGGTTCTGGGCTTCTCTACGCTGACCGGATGACCGTCCGCGCCGAAGACCTCGACGAAGCCCTCACCTGCGTGTCCGCTGCTCTCGAGCCGGTCACCGGCGGCGACTGGACGCGTCCGGCAGGCGATCTCGAGTGGAATTGCCGCTACACGGCGGAACACCTCGGCGACACGCTCCTGTCCTACGCCGCGCAGGTCGCGAGCCGCCCGGCCGATCGCTACGTGCGCTTCCTCGCCAAAACCGACGCCGACGCGTCCCCGGCCGAACTGCTCGAATTCGCGCTCACCGGCGGGCGTTTGCTCGCCGCCGCGGTCCGGAGCAGCCGACCGGACGAGCGCGCCTACCACCCGACCGGCCGCTCGGATCCGGCCGGTTTCGCCGCGATGGGCTGCGTGGAACTGCTGCTGCACGGCGACGACATCGCGCAGGGCCTCGGCGTCGCGATCGACCCGCCGCGCGACACCTGCGCCCGCGTCGTCGCGCGGCTTTTCCCCGAGCAGGAGCCGATTCCCGACGCTTGGGACGCGCTGCGCTGGTGCGCCGGGCGGATCGCCGTGCCCGGACGGCCCCGGCGGACCGGCTGGAAGTGGCGGGGCAGCCCGCTCGAGGACCGCTCGAATCCCGAGGAGTGAACACACCTGCCCGGGGGCTGGTCACATCCGGTAGTCTTGACCACCAGGTCGAGAGGCGCTGCAACGGACCGGTGGTCCGCCACGCTCGGCCGGTACCACCATCCAAGGGCGCCTCCGTGAACTCATGCGGAGGTGGCGATGACCCAGAACCTGCGGAACCTGCTCGACCAGCGCGTCGTCGTGCTCGACGGGGCCTGGGGCACGATGCTGCAGGGGGCCGGTCTCGCTCCCGAGGACTACCGGGCGGACTGGCTCGAGGGCCACGAGAAGGACGTCACCGGCGACCCGGACCTGCTGAACCTCACGCGGCCGGACGTCGTGCTCGACGTGCACCGCCAGTACCTCGCCGCGGGCGCGGACATCACCACCACCAACACGTTCACCGCCACCAGCATCGGCCAGGCCGACTACGGCCTCCAGGACCGGGTGCGCGAGATGAACCTGCGCGCCGCGGAACTCGCGCGCCAGGCCGCCGACGAGTTCGGCGACCGCTTCGTGGCCGGGTCGATCGGCCCGCTCAACGTCACGCTGTCGCTGTCGCCGCGCGTCGAGGACCCGGCGTTCCGCGCGGTCACCTACGAAGAGGTCAAGGCCTCCTACGCCGAGCAGATCAAGGCGCTCGCCGACGGCGGCGTCGACCTGCTGATGATCGAGACCATCTTCGACACCCTCAACTGCAAGGCCGCGATCACCGCGGCCCGCGAGGTCGCGCCGCACCTGCCGCTGTGGATCTCGGTGACCATCGTCGACCTGTCCGGGCGCACGCTGTCCGGCCAGACCGTCGAAGCGTTCTGGACCTCCGTCGCGCACGCGCGCCCGATGGTCGTCGGCGTCAACTGTTCGCTCGGCGCCGCGGAAATGCGCCCGCACGTGGAGGAACTGTCGAAGCTCGCCGACACCTGCACCGCGTGCCACCCGAACGCGGGCCTGCCCAACGCGTTCGGCGGCTACGACCAGACGCCCGAGGAAACCGGCGGCATGCTCGGCGAGTTCGCCGGGTCCGGGATGGTCAACATCGTCGGCGGCTGCTGCGGCACCTCGCCCGCGCACATCGCGAAGATCGCCGAGGCCGTCAAGGGCCTGCCGCCGCGTCCGGTGCCCGCGCACGAGCCGAGCACGCGGTTCTCCGGCCTCGAGCCGTTCAAGATCGGCGCGGACACCGGGTTCGTGATGATCGGCGAGCGCACCAACGTCACCGGCTCGGCGAAGTTCCGCAGGCTGATCGAGGCGGGCGACCACCAGGCGGCGGTGGACGTCGCGCTGGAGCAGGTCCGCGGCGGCGCGAACCTGCTCGACGTCAACTTCGACGCCGACCTGCTCGAATCCGAGCAGGAGATGACGACGTTCCTCAACCTCATCGCCACCGAGCCCGAGGTCGCGCGCATCCCGGTGATGATCGACAGCTCGCGCTGGAGCGTGCTGGAGGCCGGGCTCCGCTGCGTGCAGGGCAAGGGCGTGGTCAACTCGATCAGCCTCAAGGAGGGCGAGGGCCCGTTCCTGGAGCAGGCGCGGCGCATCCACGACTACGGCGCCGGCGTCGTGGTGATGGCCTTCGACGAGAAGGGCCAGGCCGACACGGTCGAGCGCAAGGTCGAAATCTGTTCCCGCGCCTACGATCTGCTCACCCGCGAGGCCGGTTTCGCGGGCGAGGACATCATTTTCGACCCGAACGTGCTCGCCGTCGCCACCGGCATCAGCGAGCACAACGGCTACGCGAAGGCGTTCATCGAGGCGCTGCCGCTGATCAAGGAACGCTGTCCGGGCGCGCACACCTCCGGCGGCATCTCGAACCTGTCGTTCTCCTTCCGCGGCAACAACGTCGTGCGCGAGGCGATGCACTCGGCGTTCCTGTTCCACGCCGTGCGCGCCGGGCTCGACATGGGCATCGTCAACGCCGGCCAGCTCGCGGTGTACGAGGACATCCCGAAGGACCTGCTGGAACTCGTCGAGGACGTCCTGTTCGACCGCCGCGAGGACGCCACCGACCGGCTCGTGGAATTCGCCGAGACGGTCAAGGGCAGCGGGACCAAGCGCGTGGTCGACCTGTCCTGGCGGGAAAACCCGGTGGCGGAACGGCTTTCGCACGCGCTGGTGCACGGCATCGTGGACTTCATCGAGGACGACACCGAGGAGGCCCGGCAGGAGTTCGACCGGCCGCTCGAGGTCATCGAGGGTCCGCTGATGGACGGCATGAAGATCGTCGGCGACCTGTTCGGCTCCGGGAAGATGTTCCTGCCGCAGGTCGTGAAGAGCGCGCGGGTGATGAAGCGGTCGGTGGCCTACCTCGAGCCGTACATGGAGGCGGAGAAGGCCAAACTGCAGGCCGAGGGCCGCTTCGAGACCACCCGCGGGCAGGGCAAGGTCGTGCTCGCCACGGTGAAGGGCGACGTGCACGACATCGGCAAGAACATCGTCGGCGTCGTGCTCGGCTGCAACAACTACGAGGTGATCGACCTCGGCGTGATGGTGCCCGCGGCGCAGATCCTCGACACCGCGGTCGCCGAGCACGCGGACGTCGTCGGGCTGTCCGGGCTGATCACGCCGTCGCTGGACGAGATGGTGTCGGTCGCGCAGGAAATGCAGCGGCGCGGGCTGAAGCTGCCGCTGCTGATCGGCGGCGCCACCACGTCGAAGCAGCACACCGCGGTCAAGATCGCCCCGGCGTACGACCACACGACGGTGCACGTGCTCGACGCGTCGCGAGTGGTCGGCGTGGTGTCCGACCTGCTCGACACCGACCGCGCGGACGCGCTGGACACCGCCAACCGCGCGGAGCAGCAGCGGCTGCGGATCCAGCACGAAAACCGGCACTCGACGCCGATGCTCACTCTTCAGCAAGCCCGCGCCAACGCCGAGAAGGTGTCGTTCGACGAGATCCCGACGCCGGAGTTCACCGGCGTGCGCGTGGTCGAGCCGTCGATTCCCGAGCTGCGCGAGATGATCGACTGGCAGTTCCTGTTCCTGGCCTGGGAACTCAAGGGCAAGTACCCGGCGATCCTCGACCAGCCGGTCGCGCGCGAGCTGTTCGACGACGCGAACCAGTTGCTGGACGAGATCATCGAGAACGGCTCGTTCACCGCACGCGGCGCGTACGCGTTCTGGCCGGCGCATTCCGAGGGCGACGACATCCTGCTCGACGGCGAGTACTCGGACTGGAAGTTCCCGATGCTGCGCCAGCAGACGCAGAAGCCGGACGGCCGCGCGAACCGGTGCCTCGCCGACTACATCGCCCCCGCCGGTTCCGGCGACCACCTGGGCGGGTTCGCGGTCGGGATCCACGGCGCGGAGGACCTGGCGGCCCGCTATGAAGCCGAACACGACGACTACCGGGCGATCATGGTGAAGGCGCTGGCCGACCGGCTGGCCGAGGCGTTCGCCGAGTACCTGCACCTGGAAGCCCGCCGCCGCTGGTTCGAGCCGGACGTGCAGCCGGACCTGGCGGACCTGCACGCGGAACGCTTCCGCGGCATCCGCCCGGCGCTCGGCTACCCGGCGAGCCCGGACCACAGCGAGAAGAAGGACCTGTTCGAGCTGCTGGGCGCCGACGAGCTGGGGATCGGGCTGACCGAGTCGTACGCGATGACCCCGGCCGCCGCGGTGAGCGGGCTGATCTTCGCGCACCCGGAATCGCGGTACTTCACGGTCGGCCGCCTGGGCCGCGACCAGATGGAAGACTACGCGGCCCGGCGCGGCGAGGAACTGTCCGAAGTGGAGCGGTGGCTGCGGCCCAATCTGGCTTACTGAGCCGAAGGGGGAACGACCTGCCTGGGTCGTTCCCCCTTTTTCGTTTTGGCAGGGTTGTGGCGGCCCGAGATCAGCTCACGGCGTCGTCGGGCGGTTGCTCCCCTTCCACGGCGTGAAGGAATGCGTTCATGCTGGACGAGGGATTGTCGTGCGGAAAACTCGTGCCGTTGCGGCGATGGCGCTTCTCCAGGCTGAGAGCGCGGCGAACTGCCTGCGCGCGATACGGCAGGTACTGGGAGGCGTCAATGCTCTTCCCTGCCCTGTTGTCCAGCGCGCGACTCGCTCGCTCGATGTCCGCCGTCGTGCAAAACTTGTCGAAGTCTTTGTGGTGTAGCACCAGCCAGAGTTCGAAGCACGGATTCGAGATCGCCAGGCCGATGCCGTGTTTGCGGGCGAGGGCGACCGCGGCGTCGAGGTTCGGATGGTTCCTAGGCCATTCGACGTCGAAAATGCACCAGCACTCGTCGATTTCCGGGTCCTTGCCGCGCTCGGCCGCAAGCCGGACGAGAGTAAGCGGCACACCGTGCTGGGGATGCAATTCCAGATTGAGCGCAACGTCGTGGGCGATGTGCGGAAGCCGCTTCAATCCGTTGACGTAGTCCGGTTCTGAGTTCTTTCCTTCGGTGAAGACCACGATTGTCCGTCGCTCCGGACGCCTCGCGGTAGCGCGTTTCAGCGATTTGGCTTGTGTTCTGCGCGGAGACAACGTCGTCAGCCGATCAATCCGAGCGAGCGGAGGAAATCTGCTTGGTCGACTTGCGGCAGTGCTCCGAACCGGCCGTGCAGATAGGCGGTCTCCAGGTTCTGTGACTTGCGCACCCGTTCTCCGGCGAACTCGGCCAGTGCACCTAACCGGGTGGCGCCTCGGACGTTCTTCTCGGTGAGCCAGACTTCGTCCCGGTTCAGGTGGTTGAGCAGATTCGTGTCGTGAGAAGTAAAGACCAGTTGGGCGCCGAGCGGGTTGGTGCTCGGATCGTGGAACAGGTGGACCAGTTGCGCGGACAGCTTCGGATGCAGACTGGCGTCGAGTTCGTCGAACAGCAGCAGAGACCCCTCGTGCAGCGCTGTCAGGACTGGGCCGATGAGATGGAACCAGGTTCTGGTTCCATCCGACTCCGCCGCGAAATCCAGCGACGCGCGCTCGTCGGCCACTCGGTGCACGAGCCGGATCCGTCGACTCAGCGGTTCGATACCGGCTTGGCTGGGGTCGATCACGACGTCGTCGATGCCGAGGTCCGCCAGCCGCAGAAGCGCCAGCGCGCGTTCTCTGCTCGTGACGTTCGGAAACGCGTCTTCCTCGAAGAGGGAGGGCTGGCCGGGTTGCTGGAAAAACCGAAATGTCGATTCCAATTGACTAGCGGACGGCAGCCTCCCGTCCCGATTTCGCGGTGCGCCGTGCCCGGGGGCAGGCCTCATGGTCTGAGTGCGCACGATCGCCCGTGAAAAGTCGGAAACCAGCGGTTCGTCGAATCGGCGCGCGATGGACAGGGCCAGGGTTCGTTCCGTCAGCAGCTCGCGGGTCCCGGACAGATTGCCGAGGCCGCGCTGGAGCTTCAGTTCTTGCCCGTCGCGTTCGAAAATCCGACGGCGCTTCTTCTCCGGGTAGTGGAACAGCCCCTCGTAGCGCACCTTGGCGACGTCCAATTCGAGGATGTACTCGAACCGAACCCCGCTGATGGTGAACTCCACGGTGTACTGGCTGGGAGACGTTGGACCGGCCCCGAACGCGAACGGTTCGACGGGGATTTCCTCGTCCCAGGTCCGCAGGGACTGCTCTACAGCGTCGCGAAGCCAGGCAAAGGCCGCGACGATATTGGACTTGCCCGATGCGTTGGGACCGAAGATCGCTGCGACCGGCAGCAGGCTTTCCCCCAGAAGCGGCTCCGCTCGCGCAGCTTCGCGGTCCTGGTCGATCGCGACCATGGAGAGCTCCACGGGGTCGTCGATCGAGCGGTGGTTCGAGACCTCGAAGCGGATCAGCATGGCCTCAGCATAACTCCCCTCCTGCAGTGAGACGGCAAGAAGAGCCCTGTTTTCGTCAAGTTATGACGAACTTAGACCTCTGACGACATGTCTGGCGTCGCCAGGTGACTGCTTCAGGACAGCAGTTCGGCGAGCCGCTCGGTGTCGCGCAGGTACTGCTCGTACGGGAAACCCGCCTTCAGCAAGGCCTCGCGGAACTCGTCCCGGAGCGGTTTCCCGGTGTCGTGGAAGGCTCTGCGGCCCGCGTCGGTGAGCGTGACCAGTCGCCGTCGTGCGTGGTCGGGGTCTTGGCGCACCTGGACGAGCCCGGCTGATTCCAGGGGGCGCAGCGCGCGGCTGATCGCCGGGTCGGACACCGACATCGCCTGCGCGAGCTGGTGCTGTGTCGCGGGTTCGATGTCGTCCACTGTGCCCAGCAGGCGCAGCTGGCTGTAGGTCAGCCCGGCTGAGTCGTCCGCGCGTTTCCGCGCGGCTTCGCCCAGCAGGTACACCACTCGATGAAGCGCTTCGGCAAGTCCGTCGTCCACGGGAGGGAGCCTACCAGGAGTGTTGACGAGTTAATATTAACTATGCAAGACTCATCGGCATGGAGATCCCTTACGTCGCTCAGACCCTGTTCCCCCTGATCTGGCCGCTGATCGCGGTCGCCGGCGCGCTGATCCGCACCCGGAAGAGCCCTTCGCCGCAGGTCAGGCTCGAAACCTGGCAGCGGTGGTGGGCTGTCGCCGCGCTCGGCTGCGGCAGCCTCTGGATGGTCTTCGCCTTCCTCGGCATGCCGGGCGTGATGGCCGACACGATCGGGTTCGCCCGCTCGCCGTTCCAGTTCGAGATCGCGTTCGCCAACCTCGGGCTCGCGGTGATGGGCTTCCGCGCCGCCTCGTCGTCGGCCACCGCCCGGGAGCGCATCACCGTCGGCCTCGGCGCCGGGATGTTCCTGTGGGGCGCGCTGATCGGCCACGTGTACCAGTGGTTCGCCAACGGCGACCACGCGCCGGGCAACACCGGCGGCGTCCTGGTCTGCGACCTGCTGTTCCCGGCGGTGCTGATCGTCCTCGCGGTCCGCTCGAAGCGACTGGCCGCGGCTGTCGAAAAGCCCGCGCTGGTCTAGCCGACCTGCACGTCGTGGCCGCTGGGTTTAGTTTCGACGCCGTGGCAAGACTCAGTGTGGTCCGATTCGGACTGGTCGCGGGACTGGTCGTGCTCGCGGCCGGCGCGGCAGTGCTCAGCGCGACGGTGTCGCCCTGGTGGTGGTTCCTGGCAGGACCGTTGCTGCTGCTCGCGGCGACCGGGGTGTACGACGTGATCCAGCGGCGGCATTCGGTGCTGCGGAACTATCCGGTGCTCGGGCACCTGCGGTTCCTGCTCGAAAGCATCCGGCCGGAATTGCAGCAGTACTTTGTGGAACGCAACTTCGACGGCCGCCCCTACGACCGCGACGTCCGGTCCATTGTCTACCAGCGCGCCAAGGGCACGGCCGCGGAAGAACCATTCGGCACCGAGCGCGACGTGTACGCCGAGGGATACGAATTCCTCGTCCCGTCCCTCGCGCCGGTGCCGGTTCCGGATCACGCGCCGCGAGTCCGGGTCGGCGGGCCGGACTGTACGAAGCCGTACGAGATGGCGTTGCTGAATGTGTCCGCGATGAGCTTTGGTTCCTTGTCCAGCAACGCGATCCTCGCATTGAACCAAGGTGCCGCCCGCGGGGGTTTCGCCCACGACACCGGCGAAGGCGGCTTGTCGGAGTATCACCTGCGGGGCGGCGGCGACCTGATCTGGGAAATCGGCACCGGCTACTTCGGCTGCCGAACCTCGGATGGAGATTTCGACCCGTCGACCTTCGCCGACAAAGCCGCGCAGGACGCGGTGAAATGCGTTTCCCTGAAACTTTCACAAGGCGCAAAGCCCGGGATGGGCGGTGTCCTGCCGGGTACCAAGGTTAATGCGGAAATCGCCCGGGTGCGCGAGGTTCCCGTGGGAGAAACGGTCGTTTCCCCGCCATATCACCGGGTATTCTCGACGCCGCGTGAACTGGTGCAGTTCATCGCCCGGATGCGCGAGTTGGCTGGTGGGAAACCGACCGGGTTCAAGCTGTGCGTCGGCTCGCGGGTGCAGGTGCTGGCGGTGTGCAAGGCGATGCTGGCCGAAGGGGTCACGCCGGACTTCATCGTGGTCGACGGTGCTGAAGGCGGTACCGGGGCCGCCCCGCTGGAGTTCGCGGATCACCTTGGCACGCCGCTCACCGAGGGGCTGCACATTGTCCACAATGCACTCGTTGGCACCGGTCTGCGGGACCGGATCCGGCTCGGGGCGAGCGGAAAGGTCGCGACCGGGGCGGACGTGGTGAAGCGGCTGATCCAGGGCGCGGACTACACGAACGCCGCGCGGGCGATGATGTTCGCGGTGGGATGCATCCAGTCGCAGCGGTGCCACACGAACAAATGCCCGGTCGGGGTGGCGACGCAGGACCCGCGCCGGGGACGGGCGCTGGACGTGGGCGACAAGACCGAGCGAGTGCGGCGATACCAGGAGGCGACGGTCGCCTCGGCGATGCGCATCATGGCGGCGATGGGAGTCTCGGACCCGGCGGAGCTGTCGCCGAGGTTGCTGCGCCGCCGGGTGGATCCGCGGACGGTGCTGTCCTACGCGGAGTGGTACGAGTGGTTGGAACCGGGGCAGTTGCTGGCGGAGCCGCCTCGCGACTGGGCGGAGGACTGGGCGGCGGCTGATGCGGATCGGTTCGCTTGAGGGCGGGGGCGTTGCTGGGCGGCGGTTGATCTGGACCGGTTCTCTTGAGTGCAGGGCGCGGCTGGACGGGGAACTGGGCTGGACGTTCGCTTGAGAGCGGGAGTGCTGCTGGACGGGGACTGGGCTGGACGTTCGCCTGAGCGGGGGAACGCCGCTGAGCGGGCGCTGATCCGGACCGGTTCGCTTGAGTGCAGGGCGCTGCTGGGCGGGGGACTGGGCGGCGGCTGATCCGGACGTTCGCCTGAGGACGGAAGTGCCGCTGGGCAGTTGGTCTGGCCTGGTTGCGGGCGGGTCGTGCGACGGATATTCGCCGGGTGATCGACGGTGAGGCGGGCACCTGGTCGGCCGAAGCCCCTTGCTCTTCTCCGGTTCTCTTTGGTGCCCCAATGCGGCATTGGGTGCGTCTGACGCACCGAACGCCACATTGGGGATTTTTCATCCTGGTTTGTGCTGTTCATGGCGGGTTGACGGGGTGTGGTAGTTGTCAGGCCGGGGTGGGCTGGGCGGTGTCGCGGACGGCTTGTTCGTGCTGGGTGAGGACGAGCAGGGCGCGGACGAGGGTGGTGGCGTGGCGTGGTGCGATGCGGAGTTTGTCGAGGACGCGCCAGGTTTTGAGGGCGGCGAAGCCGCCCTCGACCGCGCAGCGCATCGCGTTGAACACGCTGTTGGCCTGTTTCTGCGGCTCGGTGAGCGGCCGGTTGGTTTCGGCTTTGAACGGGGTGAGCACGATCTGCGCGCAGGGGCCGCCGCAGTCCGGGCAGTGGCGGGTGTCGCGGACGTCTTTGTGCCAGCCCTGGTAGCCCTTGTCCGCGGCGGGGGTCAGGCCGTGGGCGTGGAGGCGGTCGCGCAGCCGGTGGCGGCGGGCGGCGGTGATGTCGGCGGTCCTGCCCGGCAGCGCGGCCGAGACCCACAGCAGCCGTCCGTGTTCGTCGGTGAGGCCTTGGACGTTGAGGCCGTGGTGTTTGTGCTTGCCGCTGTAGTTGCGGCGATTGTCTGTGCCGGTGCGGCGGCGGGTGCGGATCAGGGTCCCGTCGGCCAGCACCACCGCCGCGCCGCGGGCGGCCAGCCGCCGCAGCACCCGCCCCAGCCGCGGCGCCCGGGCCGCGAGCAGGTCGATGGCCTCCAGCAGCCAGCGGCGCAGCGTGGCGGCCGACACCGCGTTGGCGCGGGACAGGTCCAGCAGGCGCTGGTCGTGGCGCAGCATCGCCAGCACCAGCACCGCCTGCTCGGCCGGGGACGCCTTGCGCCACCGCGACCCGATCGCCCGGCGGCGGCGGCCGATCAACCCGGCCAGCATCGCGATCGTGGGCGGCGACACCGGCAACACGCTGCGATACGAGGCCAGAACCTGCTGTGAGACAGTGAGAGCGGAGCCCCCGGACGTTTTTTCTCGAGTCACGACTTGATCAACATCCGGGGGCTCCGCCGCGTTCCCGCCCGGCCCACGCCCGCCCCGCAACTCCGTTACAGCACAACCACAACCAGCCCCGTCAACCCCACCTAACCAGCACCAACAAGATGAAAAATCCCCATTGGGGTGCGTGGAACGCACCCAATGTGGCGTTGGGGCCATCTCTGCAGCGTGGTTTGCGGCGGGGTCGCGGTAGCGGCGCTTGCCAGGGCGATGCGGAGCACCGGCTGGCGAGCCGGGCTGCGCGGCTCCGCTCGGTGGAGGTCCGTGAGGGCCACCCTGAGGGAATCAGATTCCGTGAGGGTGGCCCTCACGGACGTCGGCAACGCGCGCCGGGTCCGTCGGCTGGGGCGGGAACTTCGGCCCACCGCGGAGAAAACCCCATGGGGGACATGCCGGGCGAAGGTCCGTTGCCGAGCCGGGGGCAGTCGGGTGAGGAGTTTTGCTGGGCTGAGGCCGGTTGGGCGAAGGGTCGTTGCTGAGCCTGGTGCAGTCGGGCGAGGAGTCTTGCCGGACTGAGGCCGGTCGGATGAAGAGCCCCGGGCCGACGCCGGTCGGGTGAAGAGCCACCCCATGCGGCCAGCTCCGCATCGCCGCATCCAGCCCACCCCACCGTTGACGTGCCGTTCCCCGCGACTGGCCCCTGCCAGCCCCGCCGATGGGGGAGTGCGGGCGCGGCCGGGCGGAGGGATCATGGCGCCCCCGTCCGGTGGTCCACTGGCGATTCGTCCTCCGATCGGGCACGATCGGTGATCGTGGCTTCGGGAGACGGGCAGGACGCGGGCGACCTCGAGGTATCCGTCCGGTGGCGGGGGCCGGCCGCGGTGGTGACCGTGGGCGGGGAGATCGATCTGGTCACCGCGCCCGAACTCGGCGAGTTCGTGGGCGGGGTGCTCGAACGCGAGCCCGGCGTGCTGGTGGTCGACCTGCGCGCGGTCGATTTTCTCAGCTCGTCCGGGCTGCAGGTGCTGGCGGGCGCGCACCGCAAGCTCGACGCGGGCGCGCTGCGGGTCGTGAGCACGTCTTCGATCACGTCGCGGCCGTTCACGACCACCGGCCTCGACGAGTGGATCTCGCTGTTCCCCTCGGTCGACCAGGCGCTGGCCGGGGTCGCCGGAGCGGGCGGCTGACGATGGACGTGCAGGAGGACACCCGCGCGCTGAGCTGCCACGGGATCGTGGCCGAACCGGGGGCGCTGCGGGCGCTGCGGCACCGGTTGCTGGCTTGGGCGCTGGAGTCCGGCATCCCGGACGATCGCGCGCACGACATCGTGCTGGCCGGGTACGAGGCGCTGGCGAACGTCGCGGACCACGCCTATCCGGGGGAACCTGGGCTGGTGGACCTCGACGCGGTGTGCCGGCCGGACAGCGTCGAGGTCGTGATCGCCGACCACGGCGAGTGGCGTCCGCCGGACGAGGCCGAGGACGATCCGGTGTCGGTGCGCGGGCGCGGGTTGCTGCTGGTGCAGGCGACGGCGGACCAGGCGGACGTGCGGACCGGTGCGGACGGCACGGTGGTCACGCTCGGCTGGAAGCTCTGACGGACCCAGTTCGCCGGTCGATGGGGTCCGGTTTGGAGGGCGGTCGGCACCGGCGACGCTGGCGGCTGAGGGCCGGTTCAGTAAGGATGAGCGCTTCCGAAGTCAGCTCACCGGTTCGGCCGCGCGGCGGCGCAGCAGGTATCGCTGCACTTTTCCGCTCGGGTTGCGCGGCAGATCCGGGATGAATTCCACCCGCCGCGGGTATTTGTACGGCGCGGCAAGGGATTTCGCGAAGTCCTGCAGTTCCTTCACCTTCGCGTCGTCGCCGGGGACGCCCTCGTTGAGGACCACGTAAGCGGCGACGATCGAGCCGCGCGCGTCGTCCGGGGCCGCGACGACCGCGCATTCCAGCACATCCGGGTGGCGCAGCAGCACTTCCTCCACCTCGGGCCCGGCGATGTTGTAGCCGGACGAGACGATCATGTCGTCGCTGCGGGCGCGGTAGTGGAAGTAGCCGTCGGAGTCGCGGACGTAGGTGTCGCCGGTGAGGTTCCAGCCGTCCTCGACGAAGACGGTCTGCCGGTCGTCGGCGAGGTAACGGCATCCGGTCGGGCCTTGGACGGCCAGGCGGCCGGGGGTGCCGTCGGGGACGGGGTTTCCGTTGTCGTCGACGATCTGTGCGCGGTAGCCGGGGACGACGCGGCCGGTCGCGCCGGGACGGGCGTCCTCGTCGGCGGCGGAGATGAAGACGTGCAGCATTTCGGTACTGCCGATGCCGTCGATGAGCCAGTGGCCGGTGGCCTCGTGGAAGTCGGTCGCGACGGATTCCGGCAGCGCCTCGCCCGCCGACACCGCGCGGCGCAAGCCGGACAACAGCGGGCGGCGGTCGGAGGCCAGGATCGCGCGGTACGCGGTGGGCGCGGTGAACAGGACTGTCACGTGATGCTCGGCGACGAGGTCGGCCAGTTCGGTCGGGGTGGCGCGCTCGATGAGCAGCGTCGCGGCGCCGGCGTGCAGCGGGAAGACCAGCAGGCCGCCGAGGCCGAACGTGAACGCCAGCGGGGGAGTGCCGCAGAACAGGTCGGTTTCCCGGGGTTTGACCAGGTGCCGGGAGAACGTGTCGGCGATGGCGAGCAGATCGCGGTGGAAGTGCATGGTCGCCTTGGGACGGCCGGTGGTGCCGGACGTGAAGGCGAGGAGAGCGACGTCGTCCGCGGCGGTGTCGACGTCCTCGAAGGTCGCGGGACGGGCGGCGCAGCGGGCGGCCAGGTCGTCGGGGCTGTCGCCGCCGTAGGGCACCAGGGGGAGGTCGAAGGACTGCAGTTCCTCGGGATACCGGTGGTCGCACAGGGCGATGACGGGCGTGCTCGCTTCGATGATCTTCGACAGTTCGTGCGCGCGCAGCATCGGCATGGTGGCGACGGCGACCGCGCCGGCTTTCAGCACGCCCAGCCAGCACGCGGCGAGCCACGGGGTGTTCGGCCCGCGCAGCAGCACGCGGTTCCCAGGTACGACGCCCTGCGCGGTGAGCTCGTGGGCGATCTGGTTGGCGCGCGTCAGCAGGTCGCCGTAGGACCAGGATTCGGTGGGGGAGAGCAACGCGGGACGGTCGGCTCCCCAGCGCGCGATCGTGTCGTCGAGCAGGCGCGTGGCCGCGTTGAGCCGGTCGGGATACTGCAGTTCGGGCAGGTCGAACCACAACCGCGGCCACTGCTCGAACGGCGGGAGGTGGTCCCGGCAGAACGTGTCGACATGCGCACTCGGCTGGAGCTGCACCACGTGCCCCCAATTCAGACGACGGCCATTCACGCGTCCAGCTACTGTAATACGTTTTACGACCGTCAGGAAGACGCAACATCGGACGGCGCTCGCGGGGGCACGGAGCGCAGTCGGGGCGGGGTTGGTGGGCTGCGCCTGCGGTGTGGCCCCCGTGGTGGGTGCGGGCTTGGTGCCGGAGTGTGGCGGATCGCGCCGATCAGGAACGGAGCCGCTCGCAGGGGCATGGAGCGCAGTCGGGATGGGGTTGGCGGGCTGAGCCGTCGGTGTGGCCCATCGTGGTGGGTGCGGGCTTGGTGCCGGGGTGCGGCGGATCGCGCCGATCAGGAACCGAGCTGCTCGCGGAACTTGGCGATGGGCTTGCGGAGGAGGAAGTCGAAGTCCTCGGCGGTCGTGTCGAGCGCGGCGAGGACGCGTTCGAGCCGCTCGAGGTGGTCCGGGCGGGCGTGCCAGTGCGACGGCGGGATGCGCAGTGTCGACGCGAGCAGATCGCCGGGGTAGAGGTGGCCTTCGCAGAGGGGGTCGTGCTCCAGCATCGCCAGCGCGCGCGGCAGGAGGATCGGCACGCCGACGTCCTGGCCGAGCAAGAGGCGGAGGTCTTCGGCCGTGAGCAGGGCGATGGGCTTGCGCCGCAAGCGATGCACGGTCTCGATCAGCCTGGTCGCGTCGGCGGGAGGGGCGCCCCAGTCAGCGTTTTCGATCTGCTCCAGCGACTGGGCGGACCGGTCGGGTCGTCGGGACAGGGGTGATCACCTCGTTCCGTGACGAGTTTCGGAGAGCTGCCGATGCTCCGCGGGGAACCCGGGAGCGAATCAGGGTTCCCCGCACGGCAAAGCCCAGGCGGCTCAGGCGTGCGCGTCCAGGTACGCGGGGTCCGGGGGCGGGATCGGGACGTCCGGCTGTCCGGCCAGCAGCTGGTTCATCGCGGCGAAGTACGGCGGCGCGGCGACGGTGCCGCCGAAGGCGCCGTGGCCGCAGTTGCCCAGGTGGACCGGGGTGCCGGGGCAGATTTCCTGTGGGTGGGGGCCGTCGGCGAAGACCATGGACGACACCGCGTAGTGGTCGACTCCGCCGACGAACGCGACGGATTCGCTTTCCTGCGTGGTTCCGGTCTTGCCGATGTCCGGGTGGGTCCAGCCCGCCGACTGGGCCGCGCGGGCGGACGTGCCGATGGTGGTGTCCTGGCTCAGCCCCGCCTCCAGCGTGTTCGCGACGCCGGGCGGGATCACCTGTTCGCACGCCTGCTGGTGCAGCGCGACCGGCTGGCCGTGGCGGTCGGTGACGGACAGGATCGGGTCGGGCGGGCACCACATCCCGCCGCTCATCAGGGTGGCCGAGACGTTCGCCATCTCCAGCGGGCTCACCGGGCTGTTGCCGAGGGTGAACGACAGCAGGTTCTGGAAATACTGCGACTGCGGTTCGTTGTACTGCGGGTTCTTCGACCGCGCGTCCGACGGGTCGGTGATCGGCTTGCTGCCCGCGTCGTTGGTCGCCATCGTGTTGCGCAGACCCAGTTTCCGCGCCATGTCCAGCACCGCGGGCATGCCCACTTGCGATTCCAAGCCGACGAACGCGACGTTCGGCGACGTCGCGAGCCCGGCGGCCAGCGTGATCGGGTTCGGGTAGCTCGTGCCGTCGTTGCTCACCGGATAGCAGTGCGTGTACCGGTTCATGTTGGGCGGGTTGAAACAGTCGCTGAACGGGTTCGGCAGCGGCGTGTTCAGGCCCGCCTTCCCGGCGACCATCGCCGCGGCCGAGGTGAAGATCTTGAACGACGAGCCCGCGCCGAACTTGTTGCTCGCGTCGGCCACGATGTTCGTGGACGTCTCGCCCTGGTCGGGATCGGTGCCGTAGTTGCGGTTCGCGACCATCGCGAGCACCTGGTGCCCGTCGCCGCCGGGCTGCACGACCGCGAACGTGTTGGCGACGCCGTCCTGCGTGGTCGGCACGTTCGCGTCGACCGCGTCCTTCGTCACCTGGCTCACGTGCGGGTCCATGGTGGTCTTCACGGTGTATCCGCCGGTGTCGATCTGGTCGACCGTGAGCCCGGACTGCACGAGATAGCGCACCGCGTACGCGCAGAAGAACCCGGCATCGGGAGCCGCGCCGAGGCACGTGCTCGCCGGCGCCTGCGGCCGCGCACCGCTGAGGCCCAGCGGGGTCGCCTTCGCGGTCGCCCCGTAGGACGCCGGGATCGAATGCGCCTGCACCATCGAATCGATCACCAGATTGCGCCGTTGGAGCGCCTTGTCCGGATGCGTGTACGGGTTGTAGATGTTGGGGTTGTTCACCATCCCGGCGAGCAGCGCCGCCTGCGGCACGGTCAGTTTGTCCGCGGTCGTCCCGAAATACGCCTGCGCGGCGGCGCCGACGCCGTACACCGTGCCGGTGTATTCGACCACGTTCAGGTAGTCGGCGAGGATGTCGTCCTTGGACACGGTCTGCGCCAGCTGCACGGCCATCTTCGCCTCGCGCAGCTTGCGTGCCAGCGAATCCTCCTGATCCCGTTGCTGCGCCGCCTTGTCGTTGCGGTCCACGACGTTCACGAGGTAGTTCTTCACGTATTGCTGCGTGAGCGTGGACGCGCCTTGCAGGTTCCCGCCGGAACTGTTGTGCACCGCGGCGCGCAGCATGCCCTGCGGGTCGACGCCGCCCTCGCTGTAGAACCGGCGGTCTTCGATGTCGACGATCGCGGCTTTCATCGCCGGGGAGATCTGCGCCGGAGTGACCGGAATGCGGTACTGCGAGTACAAAGTCGCGATCGTCCCGCCGTTCCGGTCGGTGACCGTGGTGACGAGCGGCGGCTCCGCGTGCACGAGATCGGCGGAGATGGCGTCGACCGAATCGCTGACCTGGTTGGACAGCACGCCGGCGCCGATCGCGACCGGGGCGAGCGTGCCCGCGACGAGAATCCCGGCCAGCACGCACAATCCGAGGAACGGGGCTATCCCCCTGCGACGAGACACGGTTCCCAACCTATGCCTGTCCCGGTGAGAAACCGGTGTGCGGACGAGGGTGTTTCATCGAGCCAACCTTCCCAGCAGAGCCGAAGCGACCGCGATCGCCAGCGCGGTCGCACCCACTAAGACGCCGAAGTCGGCCCACAGGTTCTCCGGGGTGCCGATCAATAATCCCCGCAAGGCGTCGACAAGGTAGCTGAGCGGGTTCGCGTGGCTCAGCACCTTGAGCCAGGACGGCATCAGGTTCACCGGATAGAGCGCGTTGGACCCGAAAAACAGCGGCATCGTGATCGCCTGGCCGATGCCCATCAGCCGTTCGCGGGAAAGCACCAAACCGGCGATAACGATGGAAAGACAGCAGAAAAAGGCCGAACCGAGCACAACGGCCACGGCGGCGCCCAGCAGCCGCAACGGGTTCGCGGTCAGCCCGACGCCGAGCAGTGCGGCGAGAATCACCACGATGAACGCCTGCACGAGGGCGCGCACCCCGGCGGCGAAAGCCTTGCCCGCCACCAGCGCCGCGCGCGGCGTGGGCGTGACGAGCAGCTTCGCGAGGACGCCCGCGTCGCGCTCCCAGATGATCTGGATGCCGTAGAAGATGGAGATGAACAGCGCCGACTGGGCCAGGATGCCGGGCGCGAGATAGTCGAGGTAGGGCACCGAACCGGTCGGGATCGCGCGCAGCCGGGTGAACGTTTCGCCGAAGATGAGCAGCCACAGCGCGGGCTGGATCGCCCGGGTGAGCAATTCGGTCTGGTCCCGGCGGAGTTTCTGCAGTTCCACCAGGCACATCGCGCCGATCCGGGAGAACAGGACGCGCAACTGCCCCAGCGGGCCGGGGTCAGCCGAGACGGCGGGCGGTGCGGCGAGCGGCGCGGACATCGCGGATCCCTCCTGCGTCGAGCGCGTTCCCGGTGACGGTCCGGAACACGTCGTCCAAAGTGGACTGCGGGCCCAGTCCGGCTTCGAGGTCGGCCGGGGTGCCGAGCGCGCGGATCTTGCCGGTGTGCATCAGCGCGACGCGGTCGCAGTACTGCTCGGCTTCGTCCATGTAATGGGTGGTGACGAGCACGGTCATCCCGGTGTGGGCGCGGATCTCGGAAATCCGCTCCCAGACCGCCGAGCGCGCCACCGGGTCGAGGCCGATGGTGGGCTCGTCGAGGATCAGCAGCCGGGGCGAACTGACCAGCGCCTGCGCCAGTTCCAGCCGGCGGATCATGCCGCCGGAGTACCGGCCGGCCGGGCGGTCCGCGTCGTTCTCCAGGCCGACCAGCTCCAGTGCCTCCCGCACCTGGGCGGCGCGTTGGGCTCGCGGCACGTCGAAGAGCCGGGCGAACAGCGACACGTTCTCGCGGCCGGTGAGCGCGCCGTCGGCGGAAAGCTGTTGGGGGACATAGCCGATCAGGCGGCGGACGGCCATCCGGCGGCGGGCGACGTCGAGCCCGAAGACGGTGATGCGGTCCGGCGAGACGGGCAAAAGCGTCGTGATCATCCGGATCGTGGTGGTTTTCCCGGCTCCATTCGGGCCGAGCAGGCCGAAGACCTCGCCGGGCTCGATGGCGAGATCCACGCCGTCGACCGCGACGGTGGTGCCGAAGGAGTGCCGCACTCCGGTGCAGCGGACTGCCGGTTCGCTCACGTGTCCTCCTTGAGCACTTCGGTGAGCCGTTCGAGGGCGGGCAGCGCGGCGAAGATCGCCGAAGTGTCCTCTTCGGACAGTTGAGCGAGCGCGGCGGAAACCAGGCCTGTTCGCGTACGCCGCCAGGTCGCCATCCGGTCCTGGGCCGCGTCGGTGAGCTGCAGCCGCGCGGCCCGGCGGTCGGCCGGATCGACCTCGCGCCGCAGCAGTCCCGCCTCGGTGAGCACGTTCACGAGCGTGCTCACCGAATTCCCGGCCAGGCTGAGTTCCCGGGCCGCCGCCGCGACGCCGATGCCCGGGTTCCGGTGCACGACGCGCAGCAGTTCCACCTGCGAGCCCGGCAGATGCGGTCCGGGCAGTTCGGCTCGCACGCGGCGGCGCACGACACGGCGTACGCCCAGCACCGCGGCGAGAACGCGTTCGGCGAGGTCGATCCGGGGTGCGGGCATGCCTCGAAGTTAGCTCTGAGTCAGAGTCATTAGCAACGCTAAATGTCTCGTTCGCCGGAAGCCTGCTGGTTTATCCCTGATGAAGCAGCAACGCGACTCCCAGCGCGGTCATGGTCGTCGCGATCACGCCGTCCAGGATTCGCCAGGCGGTGGGACGTGCGAAGACGTCGGACAGCTTTCGCGCGCCGAGTCCGAGCGTGCTGAACCAGACGGCGCTCGCGACCACCGCGCCGATGCCGAAGAGCCAGCGGCTGTCGCCGTGTCCGGCCGCGACGGAGCCGAGGAGAAGGACGGTGTCGAGATAGACGTGCGGGTTGAGCCAGGTGAGCGCGAGGCAGGTGAGGAGGACGCGCTTAGGCGAAGACAGGTCGGCCGGGGCGACGGCCAGCGTGCCCGGCCGGAAAGCCCGGCGCGCGGCGAGGATCCCGTATCCCACCAGGAAAAGCCCGCCGACGATCGCGATCGCCTTGATCGCAGACGGCCACCGCTGCAGCACCGCCCCGATCCCGCTCACCCCGGCGGCGATGAGGACCGCGTCGGACAGCGTGCAGACGAGGATCACCGGCACGACGAGACCTCCGCGCAATCCTTGGCGGAGCACGAAAGCGTTCTGCGCGCCGATGGCGACGATGAGGGACAAGCCGGTGCCGAACCCGGCGCTGAGCGCTGCGATCACCCTGCCGACGGTAGAAGCGGTCGTCCGCATTATTCCAGGTAAAGATTCTGAACTAAGATAAGCGTTCGTGATGTCCGATCTTCCGCTCGACCAGGTTCGCACCTTGCTGGCGGTGGTCGACGAGCAGTCGTTCGACCGGGCCGCCGCCGTCCTGCACGTGACGCCGCCCGCGGTGAGCCAGCGGGTGAAGGCGCTGGAGCAGCGGATCGGCCGGGTGCTCGTGCTGCGGTCGAAACCCGTGCGGCTCACCGAATCCGGCGAGGTGCTGGTGCGGTTCGCCCGGCAGCTGACGCGGCTCGAATCCGACACCCGCGCGGAACTGGGCCTCGGCGGAGCTGGCCAGCCGACGACGCTGCCGATCGCGGTCAACGCGGACTCGCTGGCCACCTGGTTCCTGCCCGCGCTCGAAGAGGTTCCCGCCGAACCGCCGGTCTCGTTCGACCTGCGCAGCGACGACCAGGACCATACGGCCGCCCTGCTGCGCGAGGGGCTGGTGATGGCCGCGATCACGGCGACGCCGCAACCGGTGCAGGGCTGCACCGTCCGCCGCCTCGGCACGATGCGGTACCGGGCGGTGGCGTCGGCGGAGTTCGTGCGCCGCTGGCTGGACGGCGGCGCGCTCGCGGAGCGGCTGCCCGCCGCGCCGGTGGTGGTGTTCGACCGGAAAGACGATTTGCAGGACCGGTTCCTGCGCCGCCTGACCCGGCGCAAGCTCTCGGGCCGCGTCCGGCACTGCATCCCGGCGTCGGTGTCCTTTGTGGACGCGGTGGCGGCCGGGCTCGGCTGGGGGATGGTGCCGGAGCTGCAGCTGTCCGGACGGGAACTGGTGGATCTCGCGCCGGACCGGGCGGTGGACGTGGCGTTGTACTGGCAGCAGTGGAAGCTGGACTCGCCGTCGCTGGCCGCGGTGGCGGAGGCGGTGGGGAGGGCGGCTGGGCGCGCGTTGGGGCCGTAGGGCCTACCCCTGCGCGATCGGCCAAAGGTCGTCGTTGAGAAGCCGCTTCACGATCTTCCCGGTCGCATTGCGCGGAAGCTCCGGCACGAAGTACACATCGCGCGGCACGGCGAACCTCGCGAGCCGCTGGTGGATGTAGTGCCGGACGTCCTCCGCGTGCATGCGGGCGCCGCGGCGGAGCACGACGTACGCGGCCAGCCGCTGGCCGAACTCGTCGTCCGGGACGCCGACCACGGCCGCGTCCGAGACGCCCGGCAGTGCGGCCAGCGCTTCCTCGACCGGGCGCGGGAACACGTTCTCGCCGCCGGACACGATCATCTCGTCGGCCCGGCCGGTGACGAACAGCCGTCCGGACGCGTCCTGGTAGCCGACGTCGCCGGTGGCCATCAGGTCGTGCGCGCGGGGGACGCTGGAACCGTTGGTGTAGCCGTCGAACAGCATGTCGTTGGCGACGAAGATCTGGCCCTCGTCGCCGGGCGGGACCGGGCGGCGGTCGTCGTCGAGGATCGCGACCTGGGTGCCGGGCGGGCAGCGGCCCGCGGACGTCGGCGCGGCGCGCAGGTCGGCCGGGTCGGCGATGCTCGCCCAGGACACCTCGGTGGAGCCGTAGAAGTTGTAGAGGACGTCGCCGAAGGTGTCCATGAACGACGTCACGAACGCGCCCGGCATCGCCGATCCGCTGCTCGCCACGATCCGCAGCGACGACAGGTCGTACCGGTTGCGCACGCGTTCGGGCAGGTCGAGGATCCGCTGCAGCATGATCGGGACCGCGAACAGCGCGTCGCAGCGGTGCTCGGCGATCGTGCGCAGCGTCTGCTCCGCGTCGAACCGGCGGATCAGCGACAGCTCCGCCCGCAACGCCATGCCGAGCTGCATCGCGGCCAGTCCCCAGCTGTGGAACAGCGGGGCGGCCACGGCGATCTTGTCCCGTGCCCGCAACGGGATTCGCGACAAAACGGTCGCCGACGTGCTCACGCCCTTCGGCGTCGGACGGCGCGCGCCCTTCGGGGCTCCGGTGGTGCCGGAGGTCAGCACGACTATCCGGCCCTCGTGTTCGCTCGGCTTCGGCCGGGTCGTCGGGGCGTCTTGGAGCAGTTCGTCGAGCGTGCGGTAGCCCTGGTCGGCGTCGTCCCACGTGCTCACGCGCGGGAATTCGCCGGGCACCGACGCGATGATCGGCGCGAACTCGTCGTCGGCGAGCACCGCGGCGGGCGGGTGCTGCGTGAGCACCTCCTCGACGGCGGCGGGGGAGAGACCGGTGTTGAGCAGGACGACGTCGGCGCCGAGTTTGCTGCAGCCGACGAACGCCTCGATCATCGCCGCGTGGTTGCGGCACATCAGCGCGACCCGCGAACCGGGCTTCACGTCGAGCGCGGCCAGCGCGTTGGCCAGCTGGTTGCTGCGTTCGTCGATCTCGCCGAACGTGCGCGTGTTGCGCTCGTCGTGCACCGCGACGTCGTCGGCCCCGCGCGCGGTCGCGGCGAGGTATCCGCCGGCCAGGGTCGCGCCCCAGCGGGCGAGGGAACTGAGCTGCTTGACCATCTTGTCCGGCCGTCCCGCGGCCAGCACGCCCGCGCGGACCAGCGTGTTCGCCGTGCGCAGGGCGGTGGCGGGCTCCTGCTCCGGCGGGTCGCCCGGCAGCCCGGACAGCTGCTGCCCGATCCGCTTCGCCAGCTGCTTGAGCAGGCCTTTCGCCGTGCCGCGGGCGAGCAGGTCGGAGTGTTCCGGCGGCAGCGACGGGAGCATCATCCGCAGCACGATCTCGGTGCCGCCGCGCGGGACCGGCCGCAGTTCGACCGACACCCAGGTGCGCTCGTCCGGCAGGCCGCACCAGACGACGTGCTCGCCGGGGCGGTACACCGCCGCGTGAATCGTGCCCTCGACCATGGTGTGCCGGTCCGGGGCCAGCCGGATCAGGCAGTGCGGCCCGCGCCCGCGCTCGGCCGGAACGGTGACCTCGCACCAGCTGATCGCCGGGACGAACCTCGGGTACAGCTCCGGACTGCCGACTATCTGCCACACCTGTTCGGGCGAGTGCCCGACCACCGCACTCGCCTCGACTACATCGTCTCGCATCGCGATCCGCCTCGCCGCCGCACGCGTGTGGGCTCCCCGGTCCTTCCCGGACGCGTGTTCAGGTTGCGGGGACGCTACCAGGCACGAGACGCCCGGGGTACTCCGAAAGGCCCAAAATCCAACTGGGTGGGAATTTTCTTGCGGAGCGTGCCCGAGGGTGACGGGCGCGACCCGGCGAGGTCCGGCACGCCGGACATAATGGGCCGGGTGGAGCAACTGGTCGAGGAATACGGACCCAGCTGGGACCCGGGCCCGTACGAACGGGGCACCGACGGACCGCGCGTGATCCTGGTCGGCGCGGACACTTCGCCGACCGGGCTGCGGGCGACGGCCTACGGCGGCGGCCTCGCGCGGAGGCAGCGCGCGCGGCTGGTCGTGGTGTACGTGGCCGCGCCGACGGTGTGGACCGGCCTCGCCGCGGCCGCGGTCGTCGACGTGCAGCAGCAGACCTTCGAGGAAGAGATCGAGCAGCTGCGCGCGGAACTGCGCGACCGGGCGGCCGACCTGCAGGTGCCGGTCACGTTCGTGGTCCGCCGCGGCGAGACCTTCCCCGAACTGCGCCAGGCCGCGCAGGAGGTGAACGCGGACATGGTCGTGGTCGGCGCCTCCGAACAGGGCGGGCACCGGCTCGTCGGTTCGGTCGGCAACCGGCTGGTGCGCGCCGCGACCTGGCCCGTCGTCGTGGTGCCGTGAGCGACTTCGAGGACACTGTCGCGCGGCTGCGCGCCGCCGGGTGCGTGTTCGCCGAGGACGAGGCCCGGCTTCTGCTGGGCCAATCGGGCGATCTGGCCGGAATGGTCGAGCGCAGGGTTGCCGGAGAACCGCTGGAGTACATCCTCGGCTGGGCGGAATTCGTCGGCCGCCGGTTCGTTGTCGCGCCGGGCGTCTTCGTGCCCCGGCACCGCACGGAACTGCTCGTGCGGCTGGCTGCCGGGTTCGCGCGCGAGCAGTCGGTAGTGCTCGATCTGTGCTGCGGCTCCGGTGCACTGGGCGCAACGGTCGCGGCCGAGGTACCCGGAATCGAGCTGCACGCGGCGGACGTCGAGCCCGCCGCGGTGGACTGTGCGCGGCAGAACGTGCCTGGTGAGGTCTACCAAGGCGATCTCTACGCCCCGCTTCCGCAGCGGTTGCGCGGCCGGGTGGACGTGCTGATCGCGAACGTCCCGTACGTCCCCACTGACGATGTCGCGCTCATGCCACCCGAGGCGCGCGACCACGAACCCCGTGTCGCGCTCGACGGGGGAGCCGACGGCCTCGACGTGCTCCGTCGCGTCGTCGCCGAGGCTCCGGAGTGGCTGGCTCCGGGCGGGCACGTGCTTTTCGAGGCCAGCGAACGCCAAGCCGACGCCGCGACGGCCGAACTGCGGCGGGCGGGGCTGGTCGCGTGGGTGGAAGAAGAGGACGAACTCGGCGCGACCGTCGTGGTAGGACGGCGCGAACACTGAGCGGCGAACCGGATTCGCCCGCTTTCCGTACTGCGTGCGTCCGGGGCGGACGTCTAGGGTCGACCCATGAAGGTCGGCCTGCTCACCCGGGAGTACCCGCCGGACGTGTACGGGGGAGCGGGGGTGCACGTCGAGTTCCTCGCGCGGGAACTGCGGTCGCTGGTCGACCTCGACGTGCACTGCTGGGGCCCCGACCGCCCGGACGGCGCGCACGGGCACCGCGACGCGCACGGGTACGCCCAGCCCGCGTTCGCCACCATGGACATCGCGGTCTCGATGGCCGACGCCCTCGCCGGGCACGATCTCGCGCACAGTCATACCTGGTACGCGAACCTCGGCGGCCATCTCGCGAAGCTCGCGCACGGCATCCCGCACGTCATCACCGCGCATTCGCTCGAACCGCTGCGGCCGTGGAAGGCCGAGCAGCTCGGCGGCGGCTACCGGGTGTCGTCGTGGATCGAACGCGACGCGTACGAGGCGGCGGACGCGATCATCGCGGTCAGCTCCGGCATGCGGCGCGACGTGCTCGCCGCGTACCCGAACGTCGATCCGGCGCGGGTGCACGTGGTGCGCAACGGCATCGACACCGAGCTGTACCAACCCGATCCGGGCACCGATGTGCTGGAGAAACACGGCATCGACCCGAACCGGCCGTACGCGTTGTTCGTCGGGCGGATCACGCGGCAGAAGGGCGTGCCGCATCTCGTGCGCGCCGGGGCCGCGCTGGACGAAGACGTGCAGCTGATCCTGTGCGCGGGCGGTGCGGACACACCGGAGCTGGACGCGGAGTTCCGCGGGCTTGTCGCTGAGCTCCAGGAGAACCGGTCCGGCGTGCACTGGATTCCGGAGATGCTGCCGCGCACCGAGGTCGTCCAGCTGCTGACGCACGCGCTGGTGTTCGTGTGCCCGTCGGTCTACGAGCCGCTCGGCATCGTGAACCTGGAAGCGATGGCGTGCGGCACCGCGGTGGTGGCCAGCGACGTCGGCGGCATCCCGGAGGTGGTCGCGGACGGCGAGACCGGCGTGCTGGTGCATTACGACGAGAACGAGCCCGGCGCTTTCGAGGCCGGGCTTGCGCGCGGGATCAACGACCTGGCCGCGGATCGCGATCGCGCCACCCGGCTGGGCCTCGCCGGACGGGACCGCGCGGTGGGAGAGTTCGGCTGGGCAGCGATCGCCGCCGCGACGGTCGGGGTTTACGAGGCGTGCGGGAGGGTTTCGTGATCGACGGATCCGATGTGCTGGGAATCGTCCTCGCCGGCGGCGAGGGCAAACGGCTGATGCCGCTGACCACCGACCGCGCGAAACCCGCGGTCCCGTTCGGCGGCGTGCACCGGCTGGTCGACTTCGTGCTCTCCAATCTGGTGCACGGCGGGATCCGCCGGATCTGCGTGCTGACGCAGTACAAATCGCATTCGCTGGACCGGCATATCTCGACGACCTGGCGGCTGTCGTCGCTGACCGGCGAGTACGTCACGCCGGTGCCCGCCCAGCAGCGGCTCGGCCCGCGCTGGTTCCAGGGCAGCGCGGACGCGATCCACCAGAGCCTCAACCTCGTGCACGACGAATCGCCCGCGTACATCGCGGTGTTCGGCGCGGACAACATCTACCGGATGGACCCGCGCCAGATGATCGACGCGCACATCGCGTCCGGCGCGGGGGTGACGGTCGCCGGGATTCGCGTGCCGCGTGCGGAGGCCCGTTCGTTCGGCGTGATCAGCACCGAGGACGGGACGAAGATCGACGCGTTCCTGGAGAAACCCGAGGACCCGCCCGGCCTGCCGGATTCGCCGGACGAATCGTATGTGTCGATGGGCAATTACGTCTTCACGACGCAGGTGATGCTCGACGCGCTGCACGCGGACGCCAAGAACCCGGCGTCCAAACACGACATGGGCCGCGACATCATCCCGGCGCTGGTGGAAAAATCCGAGGCGGCGGTTTACGACTTCAACGGCAACGTGGTGCCGGGCGAAACAAGCCGGGACCACGGTTACTGGCGCGACGTCGGAACGATCGACAGCTATTACGACGCGCACACGGACCTGATCTCGACGCAGCCGATTTTCAACCTGTACAACCGGAAATGGCCGATCCTGGCCCATCCCGGCCAGCGCGCGGCGGCGAAGTTCGTGGAAGGCGGCACGGCGACCCAGTCGATCGTCAGCAACGGCTGCATCATTTCCGGCGCACAAGTGGTGGATTCGGTGCTGTCGCCGGATGTTTTCATCGAGAACGGCGCTGTCGTGCAGGGTTCGGTGCTGCTGGACGGCGCACGGGTCGGCCGCGGCGCGGTGGTGCGGCGCGCGATCCTGGACAAGAACGTCGTCGTCCCGCCCGGTGCGCACATCGGGGTGGACCTGGCGCGGGATCGCGGCCATTACCACGTGAGCGATTTCGGGATTGTCGTGCTGGGCAAGGGAGAAACCGCGATCTAGGGCCGCTGTCCTGGCGAGAGGGGTTCTCGCAGTACCTGCATCATCAGGATCTCCCAGATGTCGGAAGGGCCTGCCTAATCTGTGGGCAGTAGCAATGGCCTGGATGATGTTTACTGAGGAGCATTTGCGGTGCAGAAGCGCTTGCTGGGACAGCAACTCGAAGTTTCGGCCCTGGGACTGGGCTGCATGGGCATGAGTTTCTTCTACGGCGAGCCCCCGGGCCGCGCCGAGATGACGAAACTGCTGCGGGCGGCCGCGGACCGCGGCGTGACTTTCTTCGACACCGCCGAAGTCTATGGTCCTTTCACCAACGAAGAACTGGTCGGTCAGGCGTTGGCTCCGGTGCGCGACCAGGTGGTGATCGCCACCAAATTCGGCATCCGGCACGGCGAACACGGACCGAGCCCGATGTCGGGGCTCGACAGCCGCCCGGAGCAGATCCGCCGGGTGACCGAGGCGTCGCTCACGCGTCTTCGCACCGATCGCATCGACCTTCTCTACCAACACCGCGTCGATCCCCAGGTGCCCATTGAAGACGTGGCGGGCACGGTAAAAGAGCTGATTTCCGAAGGCAAGGTCAAGCACTTCGGTTTGTCGGAGGCGGGCGCGGCGACAATCACCCGCGCTCACGCCGTGCAGCCGGTAACGGCGCTGCAAAGCGAATACTCGTTGTGGACGCGCGAGCACGAAGCCGAGATCATTCCGACCTTGGAGAAGCTGGGCATCGGCCTGGTGCCCTACAGTCCGCTCGGAAAAGGCTTTCTGACCGGCAAAATCGATGATCGCACGCCTCTGGCCGACAACGACCTCCGCCGCTCCCTGCCGCGCTTCACGCCCGAAGCGCGACAGGCCAATCAGGCGCTGATCGAGTTGCTCCAGCAGATCGCCGGCGACAAGAAAGCCACCCCGGCCCAGATCGCTCTCGCTTGGGTGCTGGCGCAAAAGCCGTGGTTCGTGCCGATCCCCGGTACCACCAAACTGCACCGCCTCGAAGAAAACCTTGGCGCGCTCGACGTCGAGCTGACGCCCGGCGACCTGCAGCACATCGAGGAGGCCGCGGCACAGATTCCCATTCGCGGCGAGCGCGTTCCCGAGCAGTTGAAATCGCTGTTCGGCCGCTGAGCGCGCGGGCCGAACCGGCCGACGGTCCTGCCGGGTCCGCCCCGCGCGGTGCCGGATCCGGTTCAGCTCAACGCGGCGAGGGCGCGCGCGATGACGTCGGAAGGGCTCGGCTGCCCGGCGATCTCCACGCGCACCTCGGCCGCCGCCGTGGAGAACGCATCGTCCTCGAGCACCTGCCGCACCAGTTTCCGCATCGTCTCGACGTCCACAGCGGACGGATCATGGCTCAGCCCGACGCCTCGCTCGACCACCCGCTCCGCCGACATCGGATTGTCCGCGAAACTCGGCAACACCACCTGCGGCACCCCGTAGAACAACGGCGCGGCGGTAGTCCCGGACCCGCCGTGGTGCACGATCGCGGAACACCCCGGCAAGAACGCCGAGAGCGGCAGATACCCCACCGACCGGACGTTCTCCGGAAGCTCGCCGAGCTCGCTCAGATCAGCGGTGCCCGCCGCGAGGACGACCTCGACGTCCATCCCGCCGAGCGCGTCCAGCACGACCTTCAAACTGCTGACCCCGGTCATCGCCGGGACCACCGTGCCCAGCGTGACCGCCACCCGCGGCCGTTCCGGCTTCCGCAGCGCCCACTCCGGCAGCACCGCCCCGCCGTTGTAAGGGACGAACTGCATCGGCCACCAAGGCGTGCCGTCGCGTTCGTCGACGTGCTCCTCGTCCGCGCGCAGCCCGCCCATGCTCGGCGCGCGCGGGTCGATCCGGGCGACGACGTTCGGCGGCGCGTCGCCGATGCCGAGCTTCTCGCGCATCAGCGCGACGAGCTCGCCGCTCAAGAAGTCGTCGTGCTCGGTGCGCCACGAGAGGTCCCTGGCCGACCACGAGATCCGGTTGCCGACCTCCAGCGCGGGCACGCCGAGCGCGACCGCGGCGAGCGCGCCGGCCCCGTGGTCGGACGGGTAGACGACCAGGTCCGCGCCGAACGCCCGGCCCGCTTCGACGGTGCCCTCGGTCATGGCGGCGGTGAAGAGCCCGAACGGACCCTGCGCCTGCCGCGCGAGCCGGTATTCCTCGGGTTCGTCCGCGTCCGGGGCGGAACCGTCCTTGACGTTCGCCAGCAGATCGGCCCAGATGTCGCGGCCGGGGAAGACGTCGGCGACCGGCAGCCCGGCGCGCGCGGACACCTCGGCGATCTCGGCGGTGGTGGCCAGCAGCACCTCGTGCCCGGCGGCGCGGGCGGCCCAGACGACCGGGATCAGCGGGAGGGTGAGCCCGTACCCGGGCGCGGTGGCGAACAAGATCTTCACCTCCTCGAGACTGCCAGAACCGTGACGCTCCCCGCATCCAGGTTTCTGTTCGGGCACACCGGTAACGCGCGGGGCGGCCGCCGCGACACATCCGCAGATCATCCTCCCCGGAAAGGCCCGGTCCCCATGCGAAAAGCCCGTGTCGCGGCATTGCTGACCCTGGTCGGCTTCGGCATCGCGATGTCCCCCGCCGTCGCCGCCGACGCCGGGCAGACCAGCACCTGGTGCACCAAAAAGGAGCAGATCGCGATCCTCGGCACGTCGGCCGACACCGGCTACGGCACCACGGGCTACCAGTCCACTACGGACACTTACGCGCCGACCACGTACGGCTGGACCACGAAAATCGCCAACGACCTGCACGCCGAGTGGAACACCACCACGAAGAACTACGCGCACAACGGCGCGATGGCCACCGACTACCTCCCCGGCGGCCGCTGGCCCGACACGACCGGCGCGCTCGCCGACATCACGCAGCGCCAGCCCGACCTGGTGCTCATCGACCTCGGCGGCAACGAGCTGATCTCGCAGACCGACCCGGCGGTGTTCAAGGCGAACCTCGGCAAGGTCATCGACAACATCCGCGCCGCGCGGCCCGGGGTCGACATCCTGCTGTCGATCTACGCCGAGCTGAAGTGGACGCCCAACCCGTGGGGCGGGCAGACGCAGAAGTACTTCTGGTCGCAGTACGCCTCGTCGATCTACGAGACGGCGGTCGCCAAGGGGACGGCGCTCGTCGACCTGCGGCAGTACATCCCGCCCGCGGGCTCGGCGAACCTGCCGAACCCGAGCCCGTGGCTGGCGGACAACGTGCACCTGAACGACGCGGGGAACCTCGCCGAGTACGGGATGTGGTGGGGCTGGACGTCGAGCTTGGGGAGCATTTGCTGAGCGCTTCGGCGGCTGGACGCTGAGGCGCGGGGCGGTGCGGGCTTGCGGCCGGTTGCGGTGGGGCTTGCGGTCGGTCGCGGTGCGCGGTGCGCGGTGCGCGGTGCGGCTTTGCGGCCGGTCGCGGTGCGGGCTGCGGGCTTGCGGCCGATCGCGGTGCGGGCTTGCGGTGGTGGCTCAACGGAACTCTCCGCCGAAGGTGACGGAGGCCGCTGGCCTAGCCCGGCTCCGATCCCGCCGGAGCGTCCGCGCTCGTCCGGCCGGTTCGCGGTGGCGGAACGCGCCACCGGGTCGCCGTTCCCGCTGCTCACGGCGTTTCCGCAGGTCAATGCGGGTGGCGTAACCTCGGCGTAATCAAAATCCAGGTAGCGTCGCCGAAGTGGTGACTACGCAGCGGAGGGCGGAACGGGCCCGGCAGGTGGCCGACGGGTTGCGGCAGCGGATCGTCGCGGGCGAGGTCGGGGATCTGCTGCCGGGCGAACGGGCGCTGGGCGAGTGGTTCGGCGCGTCGCGGAACGTCGTGCGGGAAGCGCTCGGCTTGCTGCGGGACGAAGGGCTCGTCGAGCGCAGGCAAGGCGTCGGGACACTGGTCGTGCGGCCGAAATACGGGCACGGGCTCGATCGGCTGACCGGGCTGGCGGAGGCGCTCGAAGGGCACGGCGAGGTCGTGAACGAGGTGCGCACCGCCGAGACGGTCGCCGCGCCGCCGTCGGTGGCCGAGCGGCTCGGCCTGGCGGCGGGGGAGCAGGTCGTGCATCTCGAGCGCGTCCGGCGGCTGGGCGGGGCGCCGTTGTCGCTGGACTCGACCTATCTGGTCGCGGATCTGGGGATTCCGTTGCTGGGGAAGGACCTGGCGCACCGGGACCTGTTCGCGCTCCTGGAGGAGACGAACGGCATCCGGCTGGGGCGGGCGGAGGTCGAGGTGCACGCGGTGTCCGCCGGGCCGGATACGGCCGCGCTGCTGGACATCGCGCCGGGGACGGCGGTGTTCGCGCTGGACCGGTTGACCCGGCTGCCGGACGGACGACCGGTCGACGCGGAGTGGCTGCACATCCGCGCGGACCGCCTCACGCTGCGCGCGACCTTGCAACGCGGGGCAGCGTGATCCGGCGAGCCTGGTGCGTGGTTATGCCAGTTCTTACCGGCACAAACACGCACGACGCCCGAGTGCGCTGCGGTTTCTGGCGGCGGGGTGGGTGCGGGCTGGGTGACCGTGCGGCGGAGTGCGGAAGAGAGAGCGGCTTCCGGCGGGTGGGAGTGCGTTGCGGTTCCCGGTGGCGGACCGGGCGCGGACAGGGTGACCCCGCGGCGGAGCGCGGAAGAGCGAACGGCTTCTGGTGGCGGAGTGGGCGTGGGCCGGGTGGCTCCGCGGGCGAGTGCGGAAGAGAGAGCGACGTCCGGCGGGTGGGAGTGGGCTGCGGTTTCCGGTGGCGGACCGGGCGCGGACAAGGTGACCGCGCGGCGGAGCGCGGAAGAGAGAGCGACGTCCGGTGGGCGGGAGTGCGCTGCGATTCCCGGTGGCGGACCGGGCGCGGACAAGGTGACCGCGCGGCGGAGTGCGGAACAGAGAGCGACGTCCGGCGGGCGGGAGTGCGCCGCGATCCCCGGCGGCGGACCGGGCGCGGACAAGCCGACCCCGCGGCGGAGCGCAGAAGAGAGAACGACTTCCGGAGGTGCCCGAGGTGATCGCCGCGCTCATTGTCACCGGATTGCTGGCCGGGATCGGCATCACCGCCGTCGGGCCGGGCGGGGTGCTCGCGACGGTCGGGTTGTTCGTCTTCACCTCGCTCACCCCGGCGCAGGTGGCGGGCACCGCGATCGTCACGCATGTGGCCACCGGGATCCTCGGCAGTGCCGCGTTTGTCCACTCCGGACAGTTGCGGGAACCCGAAACCCGGCGGGTGGCGCGAGTTCTCGCCGCGGCCGCGTTCGTCGGGACGCCGCTGGGGGTGCTGCTGAACTCCTGGGTGTCCACCAAGGTGTTCGGGATCGTGCTCGGCGGGTTCGCGCTGGTCGTGGCGGTGTTCGTCGGGCTGAAGGGGCGGGAGCGGGCGGTCGGGCTGCCGGTCGCGGGGGCGATCGGGGCGGGCGTCGCGGTGGTCGCGGGGCTGGTCGGCGTCGGCGGGCCGATGCTGGCGGTGCCGTTGCTGGTCGTCGCCGGGATGCCGGTGCTCGGGGCGCTCGCGGCGGCGCAGGTGCAGTCGGTGGTGATCGCCAGCGTCGGGACACTCGGGTATGTCCTGCACGGCGCGGTCGATTGGCGGCTGGCGGCGATTGTCGGGATCCCTGAGTTGGCGGGGGTCTTGATCGGATGGCGGATCGCGCACGCTCTGCCGACCAAAACGCTCAAAGCCGCCCTCATCGCGGTGTTGGTCGGGATCGCGCCGTATCTCGCGTTGCACGGCTGAAGCCGGGTGGCAGTCACCCGGCTTCAGCCGGTGCGTTACCGGTCGAAGGGCAGTTCCATGACCGCGCCCGGGACCGGTTTCCCGGCGCGGACGGCGGCCAGGTCCGCAGTGGACAGTGCCCGCCGGAACAGGCGGCTGTCGTCCAGCGCGCCGGACAGGTGCTGCGCGCCGTCCAGACGTTCGCCCAGCCACAGCTGGAACGAGACGGTCTGGGTGACCGACCCGGGCGAGTCCGGACCGGACGCGGCTACCGCACCGTCGACCAGGATGCGGAGCTGGCCGCCCGATCGTTGAAGCGCCACGTGATGCCACTTCTGATCGTCGTACGCTGACTGCGTGGTGACCGATTTGCTCCCGGCCGCAGTCGTCATCATCGCGATCAGGCGATGCGACGCGGGTTCGGCGCGGAGCCACAGCTGCGGAGCGGTGGAGCCCATTCCGCCCAGCCACAGCAGCGGCTGCGGGTCCTTCGATGCGCCGTAGTTGACCCAGGTGGAGAAAGTGAAGTCGCCTGAGCCGACCAGTTGCGCCGGCGAGTACGGGACGCGGACGAAGCCGTTCTTCAGCTGGACCGCTTTGCCGAACTTGCCGGGAACCAGCTTGGCGTCGCCGAGGATGCGCGCGGACTGTCTACTTGCGACGTCCGGAGTGGACACTCCCGGCGAACGCTTCCAGCCGAGGTAGTTCTCGTCGAAACGGGCGAAGCGGATCTCGTCGCGGGCGTCCACCGCGCCGCCCTCGTACATCAGGCCGATCTTCGCGTTCCGGTCCTGCGGGCCGCTGAGCTGGACCAGGTCGGAGTAGCCCGACCAGTCCGTCGTGATCCGCGTGCCCTGGTCCGCGTTTTCCCACGTGCGACCGTCGTCATAGGACGAACGGATGGTCATCCACCGGCGCCGGTCGGTGTCGGCGGGGGAGGCGAACAGGATCCGCTTGCCGCCGGGACGGTCCAGGCGCAGCAGGGAACCTTGCACCATCGGCGTCACGAGGTCGGGGATCGTGGTGAAGCGCTGGGAGAACGTTTCGCCGCCGTCCCGGCTCAACGCGTAGTCGCGGTTGCCGATGTCGGTGCCGCTTTGCTCGCGGCCCCCGGCGTAAATCGTGCCGTCCGGCAGTTCCACGACACTGACTTCCGACGGCTTTTGCGTAAAGGTGCCGCCCACCGGATGCAGGTAGTTGTCGACAGCGCCGACGTGCCAGGAGGAACCGCCGTCGTCGCTGTAGATGAGCCCGGCGTAGTTTTCGACGGAATTAGTGCCGTCACTGCGTTCGGCGTTCACGCCGAAGACGAGCCGGCCCGCGTGCTGGCCGTGCTGGAGCTGGATGCCGTGCACCGGACCCGAGGCGTACCAGGAATCCCACGCGGGCAGCTTCGCCTGCGCGCTGATGTCGACCGGCGTGGACCAGGTGCGGCCGTCGTCGGTGCTGTACTGCGAATGCGGCGTGCGCGGGCACGGCACGTCACAGCCCTTGTCGTCGGTGCGGCCCTTGTTGTACGTGGTGATCAGGACGATCCGGCCGGTCTTGGTGTCCACAATGGGCACCGGGTTGCCGTGGGTGTCCCCGCCACCGCGGTTGACTACCTGCAGCGGCGACCAGGTAGTCCCGCCGTCGCTCGAGCGCTTCAGCACCAGGTCGATGTCGCCGGTGTCGCCGCAGTTGTTCTTGCGGCCCTCGGCGAAGGCCAGCAGCGTGCCGTGCGTGCTGCGGACGATCGCCGGGATGCGGAAACACGCGTATCCGGTTTCCTGATGCGGGTTGAAGAGCGCTTGCTGATCGAATTGCGGCGCGGCTTGGGCCGCACCGGCGGGAGCGAGGAAAGCCAGCAGCACGAACGCCAGCACCACGCGAAGGGCGGTTCTCATCTGGTCTCCGTTCCGAACTGTCCGGAAAGGACGGCCACGCCGTGTGCGGCCAGTTCCACTTCGGACGATGGCTGAGCGGGATCGGTGAGCAAGTCGGTACCAGGGGAAGGCAGCGAAACGGTGACGGCTGCATCGTTGTGGTTGAGCAGGAACAGATAGTCGTCGGCACCGTGCCGCACGATCGCCTGGACACCGTCCGGCAACCCGGGCAGCACCGGCGAAACTCCGGCCTCGGCGGTGATCCGGTCGAAAAGCGTGCGCATGACGTCCGCGTCCGGCCGGGTGCCGAGGTACCACGCGACCCCGGAGCCGAACTCGTGCCGCGTGATCGCGGGACGACCGGCCAGCGGGCCTTCGGCGAAGGTGGCGACGACGTCCGCGCCTTCGGCTTCGATCCATTCGGACCAGATCGTGGCGCCGACGGTCGTGCCGTCGAGGTCGAGCGTGGTGGAACCACCTTCGGGCAGCGGCCAGAACTCGTCGACGCGCAGGCCGAGAATGTCCCGCAGGGGCGCGGGATAGCCGCCGGTGTACACCCGGTCGTTCTCGTCGGCGATGCCGGAGAAGAACGACACCGCCAGATGTCCGCCACCCTCCACATAGGAGCGGAGATTGGCCGCGACCGCACTGTCCATCAGGTACAGATTGGGGACAACGACGAGCCGGTACCCGGACAGATCGCGTGACGGGTGCACGACGTCGCAGGTGACGTTCGCGTCGAAGAGCGGCGCGTAGTGCGCGAGATGCGCGTCGAGCTGGCTGAGGTCGTCCGACGGATGCGAGTTCAGTTCCAGCGCCCACCAGCTGTTCCAGTCGTGGAGGACCGCAACGTCGGCCTTGACCCGGCTGTCCGCCAGCTGCGGCAGCGACGCCAACTCCTGGCCGAGGTCGCGCACCTCGCGGAACGTCCGGGTGTCCGGGCCGCCGTGCGGCACCATCGCGGAGTGGAACTTCTCGGCCCCGCCCGGGGTCTGCCGCCACTGGAAGAACAACACCGCGTCCGCGCCGCGGGCGACCGCCTGCCAGCTGCCCAGCCGCATCGTCCCCGGCGGCTTCGGGCTGTTGCGGGTGCGCCAGTTGACCGCGCTCGGCGCCTGCTCCAGCAACAGCCACGGCTGACCGTCCTTGATGGACCGGACCAGGTCGTAGGCGAAGGCCGCTTCCAGGTGCCCGCGCGGATCGTACGGGTCGGGGTAGGAGTCGAGGCTCACGATGTCCTCGTGCGGCACCCACTTGTTCCAGTCGAGCGACTTCTGCACCAGGCCGACGAAGTTCGTGGTCACCGGGACGTCCGGGGTGATCCGGGCCAGCACCTCGCGCTCGTTGAGGTAGCAGCCGAGCGACGCGTCGGAGGAGAACCGGTGGTAGTCCAGCTGGTGCGCCGGATTCGGGAAGGTCGGCGCGACGCGCGGCGGCTGGATCTCGGCGAACTCGGAGTACCGCTGCGACCAGAAAGTCGTGCTCCAGGCGTCGTTCAACGCCTCGATGCTGCCGTAGCGCTCGGTAAGCCAGCGCCGGAAGTCCACTGCGGACTCGTCGCAATAGCAGGCGCGGATGTGGCAGCCGAATTCGTTGCCGATGTGCCACATTTCCAGCGCCGGATGCCCGGCGTACCGGGTAGCGACCTGTTCGACCAGCCGGGCGGCGTGCTCGCGGAACACCGGGCTGGACGGGCAGAACTGCTGCCGCGCACCGGCGGACAGCCGGGTCCCGTCCGCGCGCACCGGCAGGATTTCCGGATACTGGTGGGAAAGCCACGGCGGCGGCGAGGCCGTCATGGTGGCGAGACAAGCGCGGACCCCGCCGGCGGCGAGGTTGTCCATCACCGTGTCGAACCAGCCGAAATCGAATTCGCCCGGCCGCGGTTCCACCTGCGCCCAGGAGAAAATCCCGACCGTCACCATCGAAACCGACGCCTCGGCCATCAGTTTCAGATCTTCCGCCCACACGTCGGGCGACCAATGCTCGGGGTTGTAATCCCCGCCGTAGTACAGCCGATCCATCAGAGGAGACCCGCTTCCGCTAGTTTTCCCTTGATCTGCAGCAGTTCGTCGTCGTTGAGGGGGAGCTGCGGCGGCGCCATCACCGCGTTGTCGATGAATCCGCGCATCTTCATCGACGCCTTGAACGCGCCGAGCGCGGCCGAGCCGCGGCCCATCCGGTTCGGCGGCGCCACGTCGGTGATGCTGAACAGCGTCAGCAGCCGTTCCTGCTCGCGTCGCGCGGCCTGCGGGTTGCCGCCGCGGAAGTGGTCGTAGATCAGCACATAGCCGACCGGGTCGACGTTTCCGAGTCCCGGCACCGCGCCGTCCGCGCCCTGCGCGAGCGCGGAGTCCACGAGCAGTTCGGATCCGGTGAACACGGCGAACTGCTCCAGCCCCCGTTCGCGGCGCTGCTGCAGGACCATCCGGAACCCGGCTTCGTCGCCGCTGGAATCCTTGAGCCCGGCCAGAACGCCGTCCGCGGCCAGGTTCAGCACCATGTCGCGGTCGAGCTTCGTGTGCACGGCCACCGGGATGTCGTAGGCGAAAATCGGCAGCGACGTCCGCTCGTGCAGGAGCCGGAAGTGCCGGTCGATCTCCGCGACGTGCGTGCGCGTGTAGTACGGCGCGGTCACCACGATGGCGTCCGCGCCGGCCGCTTCGGCGGTCTTCACGTGCTCCGCGACGCGCAGGGTCGTCATGTCGATACAGCCGGCGAGCACCGGGACCCGCCCGGCGACCTGGTCGACCGCGGTTTCGACGGTGATCCGGCGCTGGTCGTCGGGCAGGAAGGCGACCTCGCTGGACGATCCGAGCACGAAGATCCCGTGCACGCCGGCGTCGAGCTGGACTTCGATGTGCCGCCGCAGCGACGCCGTGTCCACGGTGAAATCGTCATGGAACGGCGTGCACAGCGGCGGGATGATGCCGGCGAACTTGGGCGCAGTCATGAGGCGGTCACTCCGGTCGTGATCTCGGGATGGATGCAGCGGTACGTGTGCTCGTCCGGCCCGGACTGCGGTGGCAAGGCGAGGGAGCACTCATCGGTGGCTTTCGGGCAGCGCGTGTGGAACGGGCAGCCGGGCGGCGGCGCGGTCGCCGACGGCACCGGTCCACTGAGGACAATCGGTTCCACCGGGTGCAACAGGCTCGGCGTCGCCGAAAACAGCGCCCGCGTGTACGGATGATGCGCGTGGTGCGGCAGTTCCGCGGCCGGGGCCTGTTCGACGATCCGGCCGAGGTACATCGTCACGATGCGGTCGCTCATCCGGCGCACGGTCTGGATGTCGTGCGACACGAACACCATCGCCAGTTCGAGCTGTTCGCGCAGTTCCAGCAACAGGTTCAGGATCTGCGCGCGCACCGAAACGTCCAAAGCGGACGTCGGTTCGTCGGCCACCAGCAACGCCGGCCGCAAGGCGAGCGCGCGGGCGATCGCCACGCGCTGCCGCTGTCCGCCGGACAGTTGCGACGGCAGCGCGTCGGCCACGCTCGACGGCAGGCCGACGAGGTTCATCAGCTCCCGGACCCGTTCGACGCGCTCCTCGGCCGTGCCGATCTGGTGCACGTCGAGCGGGTCGCGCAGGATCTTCGAAACGGGCAGCCGCCGGTTCAGCGCGGTCGACGGGTCCTGGAAGATCATGCCGACTGTGCGGCCCAGTTCGGCCGGACGCAACGCGGACAGCGGTTTCCCGTCGTAGCGCACGGTGCCGGAGGTTGGCTTCTGAAGCCCGACCAGCACTTTGGCCAAAGTGGACTTTCCGCAGCCGGATTCCCCGACCACGCCGACGGTTTCGCCCTTCGCGATGGCGAGGGTCGCGTCGGTGAGCGCGTAGACCCGGTCGTGCCCGAACAGGCCGGACCCGCGGATCTTGTGCACCACATGCACGCCGTCGACCTCGACGAGGCTCATGCCTGCGCTCCTTCTGCCATAGCCGCGACGGGGCTCTCGGCGGGATAGTGGCAAGCCACGAGATGTCCGTTGCCCGAAGGCTCAGGCGCGACCTCGAAGCAGTGCCCGCGAGCGGCGGGACACCGGCTCGCGAACCGGCAGCCGGGCGGGAAGTCCGCCGGTGCGGGCACGACGCCCTTGATCTGGGTGAGCTTCGCTTCGTTCTCCTCCAGCGACAGCACCGCGCTGAGCAGGCCGCGCGTGTAGTGGTGCCGCGGCGCGCCGACGACAGCCGCGGTCGCGCCGGTCTCGGCGACCTGCCCGCCGTACATCACCACAACGCGGTCGGCGATGTCGGATACCAGCGCGAGGTCGTGTGATACCAGCACCAGCGCGAAGCCCAGTTCCTCCTGCAACCGCAGCAAAAGCGCCATGATCTGCGCCTGCACGGTCACGTCGAGCGCCGTCGTCGGCTCGTCGGCCACGATCAGCTTTGGGCTGCGCGACAGCGCCATCGCGATGAGCACGCGCTGCCGCTGCCCGCCGGAAAGCTCGTGCGGATACGCCCGCAGCGTCCGGCCGGGATCGAGGTTGACCAGTTCGAGCAGCTCTTCCGGCGTGCGCGTGCCGCCGCGCCGGGTGAACTGCTTGAGCTGCGCGCGGATCGTCATCGCCGGGTTCAGCGAGCTGAGCGCGTCCTGGTACACCATCGCCAGGTCGTGCCCGAGGTGCCGGCGGCGGACGTTCGGCTTCATGGTCAGCAGGTCGTCGCCCGCGAACCGGATCTCGCCGCTGAGCCTCGCGGCGTCCGGCTGCAGGCCCATGATCGACAGCGCGGTCAGCGATTTCCCGCAGCCCGATTCGCCGACCAGCCCCAGCACCTCGCCGGAACGGACCGAAAAGGACACTCCGTCGACGACGTTGACGCCGTTGTGCCGGTCCGGGAACGAGATCGCGAGATTCTCCACCGCCAGCACGGTTTCCCGGCCGGACAGATCCCTCGCCTTCGCCGCCAGCCGTTGCCCGGCTTCGCGCAGACCACGCAGCGGCAGCACTGCCGGAACCGTTTCGGGGGCCAGTTCGATCTGCTGCGCCGCCTCGGCCGCCTTCGCGGTGAGGGCCGACGGCGCGGCCCAAGCGTCGGAGATCCCCTCGGAAAGGATGTTCAACGCCAGCACCGTCGCCAGGATCAGCAGGCCGGGGAACAGCGTCGCCCACCAGCCGCCGGTCAGCACAAGGTCCTTGCCGTCCGACAGCACCGAACCCCACGACGGATCAGGTGGCTGGATCCCCGCCCCAATGAACGACAGCGACGCCTCGAACACGATCGCGTCCGCCACGGTCACCGTGCAGTACACGAGGATCGGCGCGGCGCAGTTGACCGCGACGTGCCGGGCGAGGATGAACAGCCGTTTCGCCCCGATCACCCGCTCCGCCGCGACGTAGTCCTCGCCGTACTGCGCGAGCACGTTCGCCCGCACCACCCGCGCCACCGGAGCCATGTTGAGGAAGCCGATGGCGAGGATCAGCACCAGGATGCCGCGGCCGAACACCGCCACCAGCACCGCGGCGAGCGCGATGCCGGGGAAGGCCATCAGGACGTCGAGGACCCGCATGACCAGTCCGTCGGCCCGGCGGCCGGACGTCGCCGCGAACGAGCCGACGACGACGCCCGCGACCAGCGCCAGCAGCGTCGCGCCGAGGCCGATCGCGAGCGACCAGCGGGTCCCCGCGACGAGCCGGGAGAAGATGTCGCGGCCGGACTGGTCGGTGCCGAACCAGTGCGCCGCGCTGGGCCCGCCGGTGTCGGTGCTGAGCAGATCCGGATTGTGCGTGGCCACGACGGTGCCGAGGACCGCGACGAGCCCGAGCACGATCAGCACGCCCAGCGCGATCCACGAGGACAGGGGAAGCCGCCGGAACCGGACGCCGGGCCGGGAGAGCCGGGCGGTCAGGTTCGGGCGGAGGACCGGGCGCATCACGAGCGGCTCCGCAGACGGGGGTTGGCGACGAGGTAGAGCACGTCGACGATCAGGTTCACGAGCACGAACCCGGCCGCGATGGTGATCACGAAGCCCTGCACCTTGGCGGTGTCGCCGTCCTGCACGGCCTGGATCATGTTCTGGCCCATGCCGGGCAGCGCGAACATCGTCTCGATCACCACCGCGCCGCCGAGCAGGTAGCCGACCCGCAGGCCGAGCACGGTCAGCGGGTTGACCAGGGCGTTGCGCAGCACGTTCCGCCCGACCACGACGACCGGCGGCAGCCCGCCGCCGCGTGCGGTGCGCACGTAGTCCTTGTCGAGTTCCTCGACCATCGACGTGCGGATCACCCGGGTCAGCTGCGCGGCGACCGGCGCGGCCAGCGCGATCGCGGGCAGCGTCAGCGAGTTCAGCCAGCCGGAGAACGAATCCGCCGGGCTGACGTAGCCGCTGGTGGGGAACAGGCCCTTGCCGACCGCCAGCCACTGCACCAGCAGCAGCGCGATCCAGAACGCCGGGGCGGCGACGCCGGCGAGCGTCACGAACCGGATCAGGTGGTCCGGCCAGCGGCCGCGGAACAGCGCCGAGGTCACGCCGAGCACGACCGAGACGACGAGCGCCAGCGCCAGGCCGAGCAGGGTCAGCTGCACGGTGAGCGGGAGCGCGGTGGCGATGGTCTGGCCCACCGGCTCCTTGGTGATCACGCTCGTCCCGAAGTCGCCCTGCAGCAGATGCCACACGAAGTGCACGTACTGCAGCGGCAACGGGTCGAGCAGGCCGTTCTGCTCACGGAACTGCTGGAGCTGGTCAGCGGTGGCGTTGGCGCCGTTGAACGCGGCCATCGCCGGGTCGACCGGCGAGAACCGCATCACGATGAACACGAACAGGATCACGCCGAGCAGCAGCGGGATCAGGGCGAGGATGCGGCCGGCCAGCATCCGCACGACGACTGTCACTTCGCGGGTCTCCTTGTCAGACCGGTTTGGCCTGGTTGAGGTAGATGCCCGGGTATCCCTGGGCGCGGACGCCGCTGATCGCCTTCGGGTCCCACGCGGTCCCCATCTGCGTGAAGACGATCGGGTAGATCACCGCCTGCTCGGAAATCTGGTCGAGCAACTGCTTGTACAGCCCGCCGCGCTTCGTCTCGTCGGTTTCCGCGGCGGCCTTGTCCTGCAACGCGAGCAACGCGTTGGTGTCGTCGCCGTTCCAGCGCGCGTACTTCGTCATGAGCACCGATTGCGCGTCGTAGTAGTAGCGGATGAGCAGGTCGGGGTCGTTGCCGAACTGCAGCGGGTTGTTCGTGGTGGCCACGACCTGGAAGTCGTCGCCGTTGTCCAGTTTGGAGAACAGCGCCTTCGTGTCCTGGGAGTCCAAAGTGGTCTGCACGCCGATCGCGTCCCAGCCCTCCTTGATCACCTTGACGCAGTCGAGCACCAGCGAAGTGTTCGTTGTGGACAGCGAGATCCTCAGTCCGCTCACACCCGCTTCGGCGAGCAGCTGCTTCGCCTTTTCCGGGTTGAACTCGAAACTCTGCGACGCGGGCTGCGAACCGGGCAGCTTGGGGTTGATGAACGACGTGCCCGCGGTTCCGGTGCCGCGCAAGCCGATCTCGATCATCTTCTTCTTGTCGATCGCGTAATGCAGCGCCTGGCGGACCCGCTTGTCGGCGAACGGCGAGTGCTTGGTGTTGAAAAGCAGGAACAGGTTGTTGCCGCCGTCGGCGAATTCGACCGTGCGGCCCGCCTTGCGGAGCTGCTCGGCGTTGGCGGGCGGGATGTTCTCCGCGATCTGCGCGTCCGGCTTGGCCCCGGAGATCGCCGCCACTCGCGGTGCGGAATCCACAATGGACTTCCAGAGCATCTTGTCGTACGCGGCCGGGCGCGGGCCGTTGTAGTCCGCGAACTTCTCGAACGAGGTGTGCGAAAGCGGCGCCTGCTCGGTGATCTTGTACGGCCCGGAGCCGACGACCTTGCCCGCGGCGGCGGCCTTCCAGTTGTTCTCGAACACGTGCTTGGGCACGATCTTGCAGATCTGGATCCGCTGCAGCGCGTACGGGAACGCGAACTTCAGCTTGAACTCCACTGTCTTCGCGTCGACCTTCGTGACCGACTCCAGCCACTGCGAGAAGAAGCTGTGGATGAGCACGTTTTCTTTCGGGTCGAGCACACGGGCGTAGGTGAACACCACGTCGTCCGCGGTCACCGGCTTCCCGTCGTGCCACTTCGCGCCGTCGCGCAGTTCGAAGCGCAGCGTGGTGCTCTTGAGGTCGGCAGGCAGCGCCTTGGCCAGGCCGGGGAACGGTTCCCGGGTGACCGGATCGCCCTCGACGAGCGATTCGTAGCTGTGCAGGATCGCCGCCATCGCGAACGCCGACGCGGTCTGCAGCGGGTCCCAGGTCTGGTTGTTGCCGTACCCGATCACCGCGGTGACCGAACCGGACGAACTGCCGGTCTTGTTGGTCGACGCGGGGCCGCCGCACGCGGCGAGCGTCGACGAAACCGCTGCGGCGGCCCCGGCGAGGCCGGCGTAGCGCAGCAGTGCGCGCCGGTTGAACTGAGTCCCCATGGCGGTTCGGGACATGGCGTCTCCTGACTTGATGCGGTGTTCCACCCAGAAAGCATCGAGAAGTAGGACGTGGGACGTCCTATGACTTGCCGGAACCCTAAGTCCCGTTCCCGCCCCGGTCAAGAGGCTTGTTCCCACCCGCGCGGGTGCAGCGGCGCGAGCCGATCATGACGTAGGATGTCCTCCGATGGCGACGTGCCAGTGCAAGAAAGACATCCGGGAGACACGTGTGGCGCGCCCGCAACGCAGTGAAGAGATCACCAAGCAGATCATCGACCTGATCGTCGACCGGCAGCTGCCGACCGGCGCGCCGATGCCGACCGAATTGAGCCTCGCCGAGGACATCGGGGTCAGCCGGAATTCGATCCGGGAGGCGGTGAAGGCGCTGCAGGCGCTCGGCATCGTCGAGGTCCGGCACGGGTACGGCACGTTCGTCGGCTCGGCGGGGTCGGAGGCGCTGCAGACGTGGCTGCTCTTCCGCACGCGCAGCCGCGGCAGCACCGACGCCGGACGGCTGCGCGACCTGCTCGAGGTCCGCGAGATGATCGAAACGGAGCTGACCAGCCGGGTCGCGCGCGACCACCGGCCGGAGCTGATCGGGGAACTGCAGGCGTGCGTGGCGCGGATGCGCCGCAAGGGGCCGGACGCGGCGGTGGCCGACCGCGAATTCCACGACCTCATCTGCGCCGAGGCGGGGTTCGACCTGGCGCGCGAGCTGACCGGCTTGTTCTGGGACGTCTACCGGGCCGCGGAAGGCGAAATGGGCGGGCCGGTTTCGTCCGCTCCGGCCACCGCGAAACGACACCAGGCGATCGTGGACGCGCTCGTGAGCGGCGACGCGGAAGCGGCCGCGCACGCGGTGCACCGGCATTTCGACGAGGTGCGCAAGCGCGCGAAAGCCGGTCGCTACGGCGGCTTCGGGGAGGCACGGCCCGCGGTTTCCGGCTCGGCCGCCAGCTGAGTGTGGTTAGTCTGGACAGGTGACGACTCCGGAGATCGCCTTTCTGCCGCCGTCCGCCGCCGAGGACGCCGCGCTGGTGGCCTTGCTGACCGATCTGGTGAACACCGTCTACGCGAAGGCCGAGGCGGGATTGTGGGCCGGTTCGGCCGATCGGACCAACGCCGCGGAGATGGCCGGGCTGGTTCGCGCCGGGGAAATCGCGGTCGCCCGGATCGACGGGGCCGTGGTGGGCTCGGTCCGGATCCAGCGGCTGGCTGAGGATCTCGGGGAGTTCGGTCTGCTCGCTGCCTCGCCGGAGGTGCGCGGCGCGGGGATCGGGCGGGAGCTGGTCCGGTTCGCGGAGAGGCATTGCCGGGCCGGGGGGTGCACGCGGATGCAGCTCGAGCTGCTGGTGCCGCGGGAGTGGACGCATCCGTCCAAGGAGTTCCTCGCGCAGTGGTACGGCCGGCTGGGGTACCGGGTGGTGGAGACTTCAACGATCGACGGGCCGCATCCGGAGCTGGCTCCGCTGCTGGCCACTCCGTGCGATTTTCTGATCTGGCACAAGGAACTCGGCTGATCTTGTCCCCGGGATTTCCGTCCGGTTTTGTCCTGGTGTCAATTCTGACCAGGTGGTAGGAATTGGCGAAAGCCCTCTACTGCTGGGAGTTGGCATGGATGGACCTTCGGTGCAGCTCTACTCGGTGCGCGACGCGTTCGCGGCCGATCCGGACGAGACGTTGCGGAGGCTGGCTGCGATCGGGTTCGGCAGCGTGGAGCCGTACGGGGTGGTGGAGAACGTCGAGGCGCTTCGTGCGGGGCTGGCCGCGCACGGGTTGAGCGCGCCGACCGCACATGCCGCGTTGGTCGGGAAGGAGCTGGATGCGGTGTTCGCGGCGGCTCGGGAATTGGGGATCGAAGTCGTCATCGAACCAATGATTCCGGCGGCACAGTGGCAGAATTCAGCGGATATCGTTGCCGCTGCGGAAGCGCTCAATGCCGCGGCGAAGGTCGCGGCCGGGTACGGCGTGCGGGTCGGGTACCACAATCATTGGTGGGAGCTGGAATCGCGGATCGACGGGCGCAGCGCGTTGGAGGTCTTCGCGGATCGGCTTGACCCGGAGGTCGTGCTGGAGGTCGACGCCTACTGGGCCGCGGCGGGCGGTGAGGACGCACCCGCGTTGCTGCGTCGGCTGGCGGAGCGGGTGTGCGCGATTCACGTGAAGGACGGGTCGCTGGCGGTCGATGCTTCCGGGCAGGTGCCCGCGGGGCAGGGGCGGGTGCCGCTGGCGGACGTGCTCGCGGCGGCTCCGGAGGCGTTGCGGGTGGTGGAGTTCGATCGGCATGAGGATGTTTTCGGGGGTATCGCGGAGAGTTTCGCTTATCTCGCCGGGGTGGGGAAGTGACGGTCGGGGTCGGGGTTGTCGGGGCTGGGTTTATCAGTGACACCTATTTGGAGAATTTGACGGCGTTTCCGGATCTGCGGGTGGTGGGGATCGCTGATCTCGATTTATCCCGGGCTCGGGGGCAGGCGGCGAAATACGGGGTTCCGTGGAGTGGGTCGATGGCGGATCTGCTCGCGTTGCCGGATGTCGAGATCGTCGTGAATCTGACTGTGCCCGCGGTGCATGTCGAGGTGAGTCTCGCGGCGGTGGAGGCGGGGAAGCACGTTTGGACGGAGAAACCGATCGGGGTGGATCGGCAGACGGTCCGGAAACTTCTCGACCGGGCGCGGGAAAAGGGCGTGAGGGTGGCTGGGGCGCCGGACACCCTTCTGGGGGCTGGGCACCAGACCGCGCTTCGTGCGCTTGACCGGATCGGGGTTCCTGTTGCGGCGCTGGCGTTGTTTCAGACGCCTGGGCCGGAGAGCTGGCATCCCGCGCCGGAGTTTTTGTTTCAGGCCGGGGGCGGGCCGTTGCTGGATATCGGGCCTTATTACTTGACGCAGCTGGTGCAGGTTTTTGGGGCGGTGCGGAAGGTTACTGGGGTTGGCGGGCGGGGGCGGGAGACTCGGGTGATTGGGGCTGGGCCTCGGGCTGGTGTTGAGTTTGCGGTTACTGTGCCTACTACGGTTAGTGCGTTGATCGAGTTTGTGCGCGGGGGGTGTGCGCAGGTTTTGTTGTCTTTTGATTCTGCGTTGCGGCGGACTGGAGTTGTTGAGGTTTCTGGTTCGTTGGGGACTGCGGTTTTGCCGGATCCTAATCGGTTTGACGGTTCTGCTGTCTTGCATGTGGGTGGGGAGTCTGAGGAGGTTGCCGCGGTGGGGCATTCGGGTTCTCGGGGTACGGGGGTGCTTGATTTGGCTCGGGCGGTTCGGGCTGGGGTGGGGGAGAGGGCTTCAGGGGAGATGGCTTATCACGTGCTGGATGTGATGGTGGCTGTTGAGGAGTCCATGGAGCTTGGGGTGGGGGTTGAGGTCTCCAGTCGGGTGGAGCCGGGGGAGCTGTTGCCCGTTGAGTGGGATCCGTTTTCGCGGACGTTGTGAACGGCTCGTCGCCTGGCGGCGACATCGCGTTCCTTGGTTGCGTGGGGCACCCCGAAGCTTGATTGTGCTGACGGTCTGGGGGTGCTTGTCAAGGCGGGAAAGATGCCTTGACAAGCACCCCCAGACCGCAGGGAGGCTTCGTATCGGGGTGCGGGGGAGGGGCTGGGTGCCTCGCTCGTGGGTGCATCGGCTGCGGGTGGGTGGGGTGGGGGCTAGCGCCCCAATGTGGCATTGGGTGCGTGGGATGCACCCAATGTGGCGTTCGGTGCATGGGACGCAACCAATGCCGCATTGGGGCGGCATCCCGGTCTGGTGGCGGGACGGTCCGTGAAGGGCTCCTTGAGGGAATCTGAGTCAGTGAAGGGGCCCCTCGCGGACGGTGGAGGGTCGTGAGGGGAACCCTGAGGGAATCAGAGTCAATGAGGGTGGCCCTCACGGACGGCGCTGGCGGAGATCCGCCATCCAGGGGTGGATTTTCGGGTTTCGCCTATTTCGGGAACAGGGGGACGGTCAGGAGAGTTTGCAGAGAGAGGCGGAGGGAACCGACTGCATCTACTTGCGTGGGGGTGGTGAGCCACTGGACCTGGAGGCCGTCCATCAGTGCGATGAAGGTGAGTGCCGCCAAGTCCGGGTCCGTGCCGGGGCGCAGCTCGCCTGTTTCGGCGAGCGCGCGGAACGACTGGGCGATGCTCTCGCGGGCCTCGCGGTAATGGCGGGCGAAGTAGGCGTGTGCGGGGTGGTCCTCCGACACCGCTTCGGCGGCGAGGCGGGAGTACACCTCGACGATGCCCCGGTGGCGGACGTTGTATTCGGCCAGCGCGATGAAGCGGCGCAGGACTTCCAGGCCGGGCGGGGCGGAGAGTTGTTCCCGGACGGCGTCCTCGGCGTCGCGGCGTTCCAGGACTGCCGCGAGCAGTGCTTCCTTCGTCGGGAAGTGGTACAGCAAGCCGGCGTGGGTGATGCCTGCTCGTTTGGCTATTTCCCGCAGCGACGCGCCGTGGTAGCCGGCCTCGCCGTACACCGCGGCGGCCGCCGACACGATGTCGTCCCGGCGGATTCTGCCCTTCAGGTAGCCCTCGCTCACGGGGCGGCGATCGGTTCGGCTTCCACCCGCCCATCATGCCCCAGCCCGTCCCGCACCCGTGTTCCTGACTGGACCCGACCCCCGAAGAGGAGCCGAGCCCGATGACCGAGCTTTCCCCGCCCCCGGTGCTGCCCCGCGCGGCGCGCGTCGGCACCTGGATCGTGTTCGCCCTGTGCGGGTTCGCGGTCGGCATGTGGGTGGTGCACATCCCGGTGATCGAGCGCGCGACCGGCGTCTCGCACACCGCGCTCGGGGCGCTGCTGCTCGTGCTCGGCGGATCGGCGCTGATCGGGATGCAGGTCACCGGCCCGCTCGCGGACCGGTTCGGGCATCCGCGGGTGGTGTCCGTCGCGGGGGTGCTCGTCGGGGTCGCGGTGGTGCTGCCGGGGTTCGCGGCGAACTGGTGGACGCTCGGGCTCGCGCTCGCGGCGTTCGGGTTCTTCAACGGCTCCCTCGACGTCGCGATGAACGCGCACGCGGTAGTCGTCGAACGCGCTTATCCGCGGCCGATCATGGCCGCCTTCCACGCGATGTGGTCGATCGGCGGTGCGATCGCGGCCGTCGTCGGCGCGGCGGTGCTTGGCGCGGGAGTGCCGACGCTCGTGTCGCTCGGCGGTACCGGAGTCCTGTGCATCGTGGTTTCGCTGGTGGTCCGCCGGTACTTGCTCGACTCGTCGGAGGAGACCGCCGAAGAAACCACCGAGGAAGCCAAACCGGCCCGCACCCCGATGCGCGTGGTGTGGCTGCTCGGTCTGCTGGCTTTCGCGCTGATGCTGTCCGAGGGCGTCGCGAACGACTGGGCCGCGCTGTATCTCCGGGACGGGCTGGGGACGTCCGAAAGCACCGCCGCCCTGGCTTACGGCTCGTTCGCGGTGGCGATGACCGTCGGCCGGTTCGCGACCGACCGGGTCGCCGCGCTGGCCGGACCGGTCGCGGTGGTCCGTTACGGCAGCGGGCTCGCCGCGCTGGGACTGGCTATCGCGTCGCTCGCGCCGTGGGTGCCGCTGTCGTTGTGCGGCTGGGCGTTGTTCGGGCTCGGGCTGTCCGGCGGCGTCCCGCAGCTGTTCACCGCGGCGGGCAACCTGGACAAACGCGCGTCCGGGGCGCTGATGGCGCGGGTGGTCGGCGTCGGCTACGTCGGGCTGCTGGCCGGCCCGGCGATCATCGGCGGGCTGGCGCACTGGGTGCCGCTGAACGTCGCGTTCCTGCTTCCGCTGGCATTGTGCCTGGTGGCGGTGGTGTTCGCGTCCGCGATGAAGCCCCGCGGCTGAGCCGGTCAGCCGCCGAACTCGATGGTGCCGTCGCGGCGGCCCGTCGTGAAGATCCGGCGGCAGACCAGGAACGCGATCAGCAGCCAGCCCGCGAACACAGCCAGTTCCAGCGCGACATTCGGCAGGACCTGTCCGGCGCCCGCCCCGTGCAGCACGTCGCGCACCGCCTGCAGGCCGTGCGTGAGCGGGACGACCTGGCTGACCGCCCGCACCCAGCCGGGCCAGAAGGCCACCGGCACCTGGACGCCGGTGACGATCATGAGCATGATGCTGGCCAGCCGTCCGATCAGGTTGCGCGCCGGCATGAACCGGAGCGCGAGCATCCCGATCGTCAGGCCGAACGCGTAGGCGCTGATGCTCACCACGACGATGATCGGCACCGAGAGCAGGGCGGCGCCCACTGGCAGCTGCACGCCGAGCACCGGGGCCAGCAACAGCAGGCAGACCGAACTGCACGCGATGCCGTCCAGCATCCATTGCACGCTGCGGCCGACCAGCACGACGAACGGGTCCGACGGGCTGCTGGCCAGCAGCGGGAAAGTGCCGGTCAGCCGTTCCCACGAGGTGCTCGCGACCACCAGCAGCACCACGTCGGCGGTGATGTACACCGAGTTGCCCACGACCAGGTACTCGAGGCTGGACTGGGACCCGAGCAAGCGCCCGATCAGCGCGAACAGCGTGACCTGGCACAGGATCCGGGCGAGCCACGCGAACGTCCACGATTTCCACGTGTAGGTGGAGCGCATGTCGGTCAGCGCGCTGACCGCCGCGCAGCGCAGAATCCTGCCGTTCTCCAGCACCGAGCCCCTCACGCGTACCCCACCGTCCCGTTGCGTCGCAGTCTGTTCAGGATCGCCTTCATCAGCGCTGTCCCGGCGACCAGCCCGGCCCCGCCCAGCCCGAGCACGATCGCCAGCCGCAGCACCGGCTGGTGCGGGGCCTCGGGGCGCAGGCAGTCGCGAAGCAGGTCCGAGGACCAGGAAAGGAAGAACACCCTGGCGACCGGCTGGGCCCAGTCCGGCAGGAACGAGATCGGCACGATCGTCCCGCCCAGGATGTAGAACGGATACGACATCGAGTTCTGGAAGATCCGGGCCGAGCGGGCGAGCGCGAACAGCGCCGCCATGATCGACGCGGTGCCCACCATCGCCGCCGCGGTGCAGACCAGGGTGAGCACGAAGAGAACGGGATGGGCGACGGTGACGACCGAACCGAAGACCGCCCATCCGACGACGGAGCTCTCGGCCAGCCCGCCGAAGCTGACCACGGTGATCGCGGCGATCCGGCCGAGCAGCAGCACCGGGTACGGTGCGGGCGCGGCCAGCACCCCTTCGAGGGTGCCGCCCCATCGTTCGATGTCGATCAGTTCGCCGGACACGAACAGCGCGGTGGCCCAGACCGTCATCATGGCCGAGCCGATGATGGCGTACGGGGCCAGGTCCGCCCGGCCCGCCTGGCGCATGATCGCCAGCATCGCGATCGCCAGCAGGGGGATCGTCACCAGCGACAGCAGGTAGTCCGGCGTGCGGCGCAGGACCGAGAGCTGGAATCGCGCGGAGGACAGGAAGAGGGAGATCATCGGACGCTGAGCCCTCGATCCCCGATCACGCGCAGATAGACCTCTTCGAGGCTGGGCCGCGCAGCCGAAACCTGGGTGACTCCCGCGTCGAGCAGTGCGCGCAGCACCTCGGCCGAGGCGCCCTCCGCGGCCGTCTCGATCACCGCGGAGCCGTCGGGCCGTTCGGCGACCGAGGCGACTCCCGGCAGCGCTTCGATCCGGCGCCTGGCCTCGGCGGGCAGTTGCCCGGCGACGACCCGCTCGTAACGGGAAATCCACTGGCCGAGGGTCTTCGGTTCCTCGGTCGCGAGCATCCGGCCGCCGTCGATCAGGGACACGCGGTCGCAGAGCGCCTCGGCCTCGGCCATGTCGTGCGTCGTGACCAGGATCGAACGGCCGTCGTCCCGGAGTTCGGCGACGAGCCGGCGGAAGTCCCGCGCCGCGACCGGGTCCATGCCGACGGTCGGCTCGTCGAAGATCAGCACCCTGGGGTCGCCGATCAGTCCGCGGGCGAGGTGCAGCCGCTGCTTCATGCCCCGGGACATGGTCTCGACCGGGTCGTCGGCGCGATCGGCGAGACCGAGCCGGTCCAGCAGCGCGACGACCTGTTTCTTGGCCGTCTTGCGCGGCTGCCGGTACAGCGCGGCCCAGTAGAGGAGGTTCTGCCGGGCAGTCAGCCGGAGGTACAGACCCCGTTCGCCGCCGAAGACGATGCCGATGGCGCGCCGCACCGCGTCGGCGTCCGCGACCACGTCGTGCCCGTGGATCTTCGCGCTGCCCGAGGTCGGCAGCAGGACTGTACAGAGGATCTTGCACAGGGTGGTCTTGCCCGCTCCGTTCGGGCCGAGCAGTCCGTGCACCTGTCCCTCGGCCACTTCGAGATCGACGTCGCTGAGCGCGTGCCGAACCTCCTTTTTGCGCTGGTAGACGCGGCAGAGCCCGCGGATCTCGACTGCCTTCGTTTCACCGTGTCCCATGGGGATGCTCATTCCTGTCGCGAAGTCAGCTGGTCCCGCAGCACCGCGGCGATCCGGGCGAGCGGTTCGGGGTCGAGCAGGTGATGGTGGCCGGCGGGAACGTCGTGCACCGCCAGCTCTCCGGCGACGAACGGCTGCCACGCCCCCGGCTTCCGGGCGGGCACGTCCCGGTGGCCCTGTGCGCGGAAGAACACGACGTCGCCGCGGAACCGGGCAGGCTCGTGGGCTTCGGCGAGGCGCATGTTCGTCATCAGCACCTCCGAGACGCGGTTCAGCTGTTCCCTGCTCATCGACTGCAGGGCGCCGTCTCCCAGCCGCAGCCGTTCGACCCATTCCTCGCTGGCCCGCGCGCTCCATCCGTCGCTGCCGGGTTCTCCCGCGTACGGGTAGCCGTCGGCGATCGCCAGCAGTTCGACCTTCGCACCGGACTCCTGGAGGAGGACGGCTGTCTCGTGCGCGAGGTTCCCGCCGAAGGACCAGCCCAGCAAGCGGTACGGGCCCTCGGGCTGTACTCGCCGGATCTGCGCCAGGCAGTCCCGCGCCATCTCTCGCAAGCTGCCCGGAGCGTAGGAGGCTTCGGAGAGAGAACGGGCCTGCACGGCGTACAGCGGGAGGTCCGGTAAATGGCCGGCGAACCCCGCGTACGCCCATCCGATGCCGATTCCGGGGTGCAGCAGGAAAAGCGGGGTTCCGGACCTTCCGGGAGCGAGCGGGAGCAGCACCCGGAACGGATCGTCGAGCTGGTTTCTCTCCAGCAGTTCGCTCATTTGCTCGACCGTCGGCGCCTGGAAGACGTCGGCGATGGTGACGGGGCGGTCGAAGGCGGTGTGGATGGCGGTGGCGAGGCGGGCGGCGAGGAGGGAGTGGCCGCCGTGCTGGAAGAAGTTGTCGTGGAGGCCGATCGCGGGCCGCTCGAGGACGGCGGCGAAGAGTCTGGCGAGGGCCTGTTCCTGGGGCGTCGCGGGCCGGGGGTCCCGGGCAGCGGCGACGTGCGGTGCCGGGAGCGCGGAGCGGTCGAGTTTTCCGTTGGGGGAGAGGGGGATCCGAGGGATCACGACGTGATGGGCGGGGAGCATGTAGTGCGGAAGCCGGGCGGCGAGGTGGTCGCGGAGCGCGGCGGCGAGGCCCGCGGGAGTCGGGTGCTGTGGTGCGCGGGGAATCTGGGCGGAGGCCGAGGGTTCGCGGGTGGCGTAGAGGTTGACGAGTGTGGAACCGGTGAGGGTTTCCGGAGTTTCGCGGGTGACGCTGAAGCCGCGGTCTTCGAGCATCGCGGTGATGGTGTGGGCGCGGTTGTTTATGTCGTGGACTTCGATGACGGTTTGCCGGATTGTTTTCCAGTGTTCGGGTCGGATGCCGTGGAGGATTTCGAGTTCGGATTTTTCGGCGTCGATTTTGAGGAGGCCGATGACGGCGATGTGGTGTTCGTCGATGATGTCGGAGAGGGGCCGGATTCGGGTGGTGATTTCGTGGCGGTCGTGGAGACGTTCGGTGATCAGGTCGTCGACCAGCGGGTCGGCGTCGCCGTACCGGTGGGCGTAGGCGTGGACTGAGGCCCGGTCTTGGGTTTCGTCGGCGTGCAGTCCGGAGAGAATCGACAGTTGCGGGTAGTAGGTGAAGGTCGCGGTGGTGGTGTCCTGGTCTCCTAGGGCGTGGTTGAAAAGGCGGGCGTTGATGTTGTGCAGTGTGGTGTTGACGGTGAGTTCTTGGTGGAGCTGGGGGATGGGTTCGAAGGCGTAGATGGTGATGTCGTCGGCTTGGCTGTGGGCGAATAGGGCGAACATGCCGATGTGGGCGCCGATGTCGATGACGGTGTCGCCGGGGTTGAGGTGGATTCCGTGTCGGAGGTATTCGTTGTTGTCGAAGATTTCTTCGTAGAGGAAGTCGATTTCGGCTTGGGTGCGGCCGGTCATGACGGCGCCGTTGGGCAGGCGGTGGCGGGGGAGGTCGGCGTCGAGTTCGGCGAGGCGTCGCAGATAGGGTTCGGCGGGGACGACGTAGCTGACGATTTGCGGGTTGCCAGGGGTGGTTTCGCGCAAGGCGGTGGCGGCGTCGGCGACACCGGGGTGTTCGTTGAGGAGTGCGGTGATTTCGTCGAGTTCGATTCTCTGGCCGCGGATTTTGACCTGGTTGTCGGCGCGGCCGAGATAGTGCAGGTTGCCGGTGGCGTCCCAGCGCGCGATGTCGCCGGTCCGGTACATCCGATCGCCTGGCGACCCCCATGGGTCGGCAAGGAATCGTTCAGCGGTGAGGTCGGGGCGGTTGAGGTAGCCGAGTGCGATTTGGGTTCCCGCGAGATACAGCTCGCCGGGTACGCCGATGGGGCGCGGGTCGCGGTGTTCGTCTAGCACGTAAGCGCGGGTGTTCCAGACGGGCTTGCCAATCGGGACCGTCGGATGTCCGGGGCGGCAGTCCCAGCTGGTGACGTCGACGGCGGCCTCGGTAGGCCCGTAGAGGTTGAACAGCGGTGCCTGTAGCGTTTCGTAGTAGGTGTTTTGCAGGTCCGGCGGCAGCGCTTCACCGCTGCAGACGACCGCGCGGAGGGACGTGCAATTGGCTGCGCGAGGTTCGGTTACGAAAGCGCGAAGCATGGACGGGACGAAATGCGCGATGCTGATTTCTTCCGTGCGGATCAGTTCGGCGAGATACGCGGGATCGCGGTGGCCGCCGGGTTTCGCCACGACCAGGGTCGCGCCCTGGGTGAGCGGCCAGAAGAATTCCCAGACCGAGACGTCGAAGGACGCGGGGGTTTTCTGAATGACGCGGTCGTCGGGAGTGAGGCGGAATTTGTGCTGCATCCACTGGAGCCGGTTGACGATCGCCTCGTGATGCACTACGACGCCTTTAGGCCGACCGGTCGAGCCGGACGTGTAGATCACGTAAGCGGGTGCGTCGCCCCGAACCGGGCGTGCTGGCGCGACAACGGCACCGTCACCGGGGGCGGCCACGATCGGTGCGGTCCCGGGGAAACGGTGCCGGAACGCTGGGTCGGCCACCAGGGCGGCGGGGTCGGCCTCGTCGATCATCCAGCGGAGCCGGTCGTCGGGAAGGTCGACGTCCAGCGGGAGGTAGGCGGCTCCGGTGCGCAGCGCGGCGAGCAGGGCCACGACGAGGTCGACTGAGCGCGGCAATGCGATGCCGACAACACGCCCAGGACCGGCGCCGTGCTCGGCCAGCCGGGTCGCCAGCGCGGCGGCGCGCTGGTGCAGGTCTGCGTACAAGACGCGTTCCTCGCCGAACACGATCGCTTCCGCGTCCGGGGAACGCTCGGCCTGTGCCTGCAGCAACTCCCACAACCCGGTTTCCGGCACCGGGACCGCGGTGTCGTTCCAGGACGCCAGGACCGCCAGTTCCTCGTCCGTCACCACGCTCAACTGCCCGACCGCCGTGTCAGGCTCGGCGACGGCCCGGTCCAGCAGCGAGGACAGTTGCCGGGCCATCCGCTGGACAGTGCCGGCGTCGAACAGGTCGGTGGCGTACTCGATCTTGCCTTCGATGCCCGCGCTGCCGCCCGCGTCGGCGAACTGTTCGATGAAGCCGAAAGTCAGGTCGAACTTGGCGGTGCGGACGTCCGCGCGCAGCGGCTCGACCGACAGCCCTGGCAGGACGAACTCGTATTCGGCCTGGGTGCGGGTGGTCAGCATGACCTGGAAAAGCGGGTGCCGGGAGAGCAGCCGAGGCGGATTGAGGAGTTCCACGACGGTGTCGAAGGGAACGTCCTGGTGGTCGAACGCGGCGAGGTCGACCGAGCGCACCCGGGCCAGCACCTCGCGGAACGTCGGCGCGCCCGAGAGGTCGATTCTCAGCACCTGCGTGTTGACGAAGAAGCCGACCAGGTCCGCCAGCGCGACGTCGGTCCGGCCTGCGGTGATGCCGCCGATCGGGACGTCGGGGCCTGCCCCGAGCCTGGACAGCAAGACGGCCAGCGCCGCCTGCAGGACCATGTAGGTGCTGGTGCCGGTTTGCGTGGCGAGCTCGCGCACTCGTTCGTGAGTCGCCGCGCTCAGCGCGAGGTCGACTGACGCCCCGCGGTTGGTCGGAGTGCGCGGACGGGGCCGGTCGAACGGCAGCGGCAGGTCCTCGGGCAGTCCGGCGAGCGCGGTCCGCCAGTACTCCAGCTGCCGCGCGTACGAGTCTTCGCCGAGATCTCGTTGCCAGACCGCGTAGTCCGCGTACTGGACCGGCAGTGGTGTCCACTGTGGATCGTTTCCGGCGAGGCGGGCGCGGTACGCGGTCGAGAGATCGCGGCTGAGCGGAGCCATCGACCAGCCGTCACTCGCGATGTGGTGGACGAGCAGGAGCAGCACGTGGTCGGCCGGGCCGAGCCGGAACAGCGTCGCCCGGAGGGGCAGTTCGCGGGACAGGTCGAACGGCCGGCCGGCCGCCGCGTCGATCATGTCCTGCAGCGCGGAAAGCTCGGCGCTGACTTCCGCCAGTTCGATCCGCCCGTCGTGGCGGACCTCCTGCCGGGGCTGGCCGTCGACGACCGGGAAGGCGGTGCGCAGCACCTCGTGCCGCCGGCTCACGTCGTCGAGGGCGGCCGACAGCGCTTGCCGGTTCACTTCGCCGCGCAGCCGCAGGACGGTCGGCAAGTGATAGGTCGGGTCGCCCTGCTGCGTCTGGTTCAGGAACCACAACCGCTGCTGTGCGAAGGACAACGGCACGGATTCCGGCCGTGGCCGCGCGGTGACCGGCGGCAGCTCTGCCGGGCGCCGTTCTTGGTCGAGCGCGGCCGCGAGCGTGCTCACCGTCGGGTACTCGAAGATGTCGGCGATGGTGGTAGGTCGGTCGAGCGTCGTGTGGATGGCGGTGGCGAGGCGGGCGGCGAGGAGGGAGTGGCCGCCGTGCTGGAAGAAGTTGTCGTGGAGGCCGATCGCGGGCCGCTCGAGGACGGCGGCGAAAAGGTCGGCGAGGATGTGTTCTTGAGGGGTGAGCGGCCGGTTGTCGCGGGTGACGGTCGCGTCCGGGGGTGCGGGGAGCGCGGCGTGGTGGAGTTTTCCGTTGGGGGAGAGAGGGATTCGGGGAATGGCGACGTAGTGGGCGGGGAGCATGTAGCGCGGAAGGTGGGCGGCGAGGTGGTCGCGGAGCGCGGCGGCGAGGTCGTCGGCGGTGGTGAAGGCGACGGGCCGTGGCGCGGTGGGTGCGGGTTCGCGGGCAGCGTAGATGTTGACGAGGGAGGAGCCGGTGAGGGTGGCGGCGGTTTCGGTGGTGACGGTGAAGCCGAGTTCGCGAAGCTGAGCCGTGATGGTGTGGGCGCGGTTGTTTATGTCGTGGACTTCGATGACGGTTTGCCGGATTGTTTTCCAGTGTTCGGGTCGGATGCCGTGGAGGATTTCGAGTTCGGATTTTTCGGCGTCGATTTTGAGGAGGCCGATGACGGCGATGTGGTGTTCGTCGATGATGTCGGAGAGGGGCCGGATTCGGGTGGTGATTTCGTGGCGGTCGTGGAGACGTTCGGTGATCAGGTCGTCGACCAGCGGGTCGGCGTCGCCGTACCGGTGGGCGTAGGCGTGGACTGAGGCCCGGTCTTGGGTTTCGTCGGCGTGCAGTCCGGAGAGAATCGACAGTTGCGGGTAGTAGGTGAAGGTCGCGGTGGTGGTGTCCTGGTCTCCTAGGGCGTGGTTGAAAAGGCGGGCGTTGATGTTGTGCAGTGTGGTGTTGACGGTGAGTTCTTGGTGGAGCTGGGGGATGGGTTCGAAGGCGTAGATGGTGATGTCGTCGGCTTGGCTGTGGGCGAATAGGGCGAACATGCCGATGTGGGCGCCGATGTCGATGACGGTGTCGCCGGGGTTGAGGTGGATTCCGTGTCGGAGGTATTCGTTGTTGTCGAAGATTTCTTCGTAGAGGAAGTCGATTTCGGCTTGGGTGCGGCCGGTCATGACGGCGCCGTTGGGCAGGCGGTGGCGGGGGAGGTCGGCGTCGAGTTCGGCGAGACGCTGCAGATAGGGTTCGGCGGGGACGACGTAGCTGACGATTTGCGGGTTCCCGGGGGTCGTTTCGCGGATCGTGGTGGCTGCGTGGGCGACACCGGGATGTTCGTTGAGGAGCGCGGTGATTTCGTCGAGTTCGATTCTCTGGCCGCGGATTTTGACCTGGTTGTCGGCGCGGCCGAGGTAATGGAGGTTGCCGGTGGCGTCCCAGCGCGCGATGTCGCCGGTTCGGTACATGCGTGAGCCGGGCGGTCCCCAGGGGTCGGGGAGGAATCGCTCGGCGGTGAGGTCGGGGCGGTTGAGGTAGCCGAGTGCGATTTGGGTTCCCGCGAGATACAGCTCTCCGGGCGTGCCGATGGGGCGCGGGTTGCGGTCGTTGTCGAGGATGTAGGCGCGGGTGTTCCAGACCGGTCGTCCGATGGGAACGGCGGGGTGCCCGGGGCGGCAGTCCCAGCTGGTGACGTCGACGGCGGCTTCGGTGGGGCCGTAGAGGTTGAACAGGGGAGCTTGCAGGGTTTCGTAGTAGGTGTTTTGCAGGTCCGGCGGCAGTGCTTCGCCGCTGCAGACGACCGCGCGCAGGCTGGTGCATTCGGCTGAGCGGGGTTCGGCGAGGAACGCGCGGAGCATGGACGGGACGAAGTGGGCGATGCTGATGCGTTCGGTGCGGATCAGCTCGGCCAGGTAGGCGGGATCGCGGTGGCCGCCGGGTTTCGCCACGACCAGGGTCGCGCCCTGGATGAGCGGCCAGAAGAATTCCCACACGGACACGTCGAAGGACGCGGGGGTTTTCTGGACGACACGGTCCTCGGGGGTCAGCTCGAACTTGTGCTGCATCCACCGGAGCCGGTTGACGATCGCCTCGTGGTGCACTACGACGCCCTTGGGCCGGCCGGTCGAGCCGGACGTGTAGATCACGTAGGCCGGCGCGGTTCCCGGGACCCGGACCGCCGGTCTGACCGGTGCCGTGCCGGAAGCGGAGACGATCGGCGCGGTGCCGGGAAGGCGGTCGCCGAACCCGGGTTCGGCCACGAGCGCGGCGGGGTCGGCCTCGTCGATCATCCAGCGGAGCCGGTCGTCGGGAAGGTCGACGTCCAGCGGCAGATAGGCGGCTCCGGTGCGCAGTGCGGCGAGCAGGGCCACGACCAGTTCGACCGAACGGGGAAGTGCGACCGCGACGATCCGGCCGGGTCCGGCGCCGTGCTCGGCCAGCCGGGTCGCGAGCGCGGCGGCGCGCTGGTGCAGGTCTGCGTACGAGACGCGCTCGTCGCCGAACGCCACTGCTTCCGCGTCCGGGGAACGCTCTGCCTGTGCCTGCAGCAACTGCCACAGATCCGTTTCCGGCACCGGCGCCGCGGTGTCGTTCCAGGACGCCAGGACCGCCAGCTCCTCGTCCGTCGCCCCGCCCAGTCGCCCGATCGTCGCGTCGGGCTCAGCGGTCGCCTTCGCGGCGAGCAGCGCGAACCGCGCGGCCATGCGTTCGACGGTGTCGCGTTCGAACAGATCGGACCGGTAGGTCAGCACGACCTTCAGCTGTCCGTCGACGACCATCGACCGGAACTCCAGATCGAACCGGGTCACCGGGTTCGTCCAGTGCTGCCGTTCGGCCCCCGTGGACGATTTCGCGTCCTCGGCCGATTCGAACTCGCCGTGATGCAGGAACACCACGTCGAACAGCGGGTTGCCCGCGGCGGACCGGTCCGCCTGAGCCGCCGCGGCCAGGTCGCCGAGCGGCACCCGCTGGCGGTCGACGGCGTCCCGGACATCGGCATGCACCGCGCGCGCCAGTTCACGGAATGTTAGCCCAGTGTAAATTCTGCTTCGCAATGGGACGGTGTTGACGAAGAACCCGACGACGTCGCGAAAGCGCGGATCGGTGCGTCCGTTGAGAACGATTCCAGTGGTGACGTCCTGCTGGCCGCTTTGTATCGAGACCAGCGTCTGGAAGAGGGCTGCGATGACATTGGGAAACGCGCTACGGGTCCGGAGGCTGAGTTTCTTGAGGGCCGATGTCGTTTCTTCGGAAAGTTCGATCTCGACCTGCGCCCCGGGGCTCGCCGATGCACTTCGCCGGGACGAATCCGCAGGCAGCCGGAGGCGTTCGAATCCTGCCATTTTCTCTCGCCAATAGGCGAGGTCGTCGGCGAGCTCGCCGGTTTCGGAACGGCGTTTTTCCCCGGCCGCGAAATCCTCGTAGCCCGTCTCGAGCGGTTCGAGCCCGGTGTCCTCGCCGGTGAGCTCGTGGTCGTAGAACGCGAGGAAGTCGCGCAGCAGGAGCCGGTAGGACCAGCCGTCGACGGCGATGTGGTGGCAGACCAGGCACAGCAGGTCGGCGTCGCCGCCGCGGTGCAGCAGCAGTGCGCGCGCGGGCGGACCGATCCCCAGGTCGAACGGCTCTTTTGTCGCCTCGAGCACCAGGTCTTCCCAGTTCCGGCCGTCGTCGCACCGGCGGTGGCCGAGTGGGATCTCCGGTTCGTCCGCGCAGGTCGCGGAGAGCCCGGCTTCGGTCTCGGCGTAGCGGGTGCGCAACTGGGGATGGCGTCCGGCGAGCCGGCGCAGTGCGTTCCGCAGTGCCCGCTCGTCGGCTCCGCCGGGGAATCGGACAAGCAGCGGTAAATTGTACGCGGTGGCGACCGCGTTGATTTTGTCGGCGATCCACAGCTGCTGCTGGCCCGACGAAACGGCTATTTCGCGCATTCTGTTTTCACCCGCAAGTTCGTGTGTCCGAATAAGGCGAGGCTGTGAACGAAACGCTAAACGGGCGGTGCTGTGCCTGACTGGCCGATGCTCATCCTGTCCCCCTGCTGAGAAGTCGCCGGCGGCCGCCGGAAGAAATGAGGTGATCGCGCACTCGGGGAATTCAATCCAATGGACTAATTCCGCGAAATATTTGTCAGTATACCGAGGGGCCGTCCGCTGTCAACGGCGTTGTCGGCAGCCCTGCTTTCGGCCGTTGACACTCTCCGCAGCCTAGGCTTAGGTTAACGGAGTCTGAACGTGGGACCACATGCCAGGGGGAGGCACGATCTTGCGCGCCACAGTCATTTTTTGCCCGGAGTCGCCGTGACGGCGGCCGCCGGCGGCTGAGTCCGCCCGCGCTGCCCGCGACCGGATGAGCCTCGCTGTGCGCGGGGCCGGTCGCGCTCTCCGAAGGGTGCCGGCCTGCCGGCCATTCCCCGGACTCGTCGGGCCGGGGCCGTTCACCGCCTTTTTGCGAGGACGTCGATGTCTCTGTCTCAAGGTAAGGAACTTCAGGATCGGATAGACCGGGTGCTGCCGGTGCTCCGCGAGCACGCGGCCGAGGTCGACGCGGACGCCAGGTTCCCCGTGGAATCGCTGAACGCGTTGCGGGAACAGGGATTCCTGGGCCTGCCCGCGCCCGTCGCGCACGGCGGCGGCGGTGCTTCGCCCGCGGTCTTCGCCGACGTCGCCCAGCAGCTGGCGGGCGCCTGCCTGTCGACCGCGCAGATCTGGGCCATGCATTTCTTCCAGGTCGACGCGATCGCCCGGTTCGGCACTCCCGAACTGTGCGCGGACCTGCTGCCGCGCGTCGCGCGCGGCGAGGTCTACATCGCGTCGGTGACCAGCGAACGCGGACGCGGCGCGAGTTTGTTCGAGGCGGACGCTCCCTTGCGGCCGGACGGCGACCGCGTGGTGATCGAGCGGACCGCTCCGGTCGTGACCGGCGGCGCGCACGCCGACGGCTACCTCGTCACGATGCGACGCGGTCCGGACTCGTCGCGCCACGACGTCGCCTGGGTCTACGCGGATCGGGCGAGCCTCAAGCGCACCGACGTGGTCGGCGAGTGGAACACCCTCGGGATGCGGGCGACCGAGAGCATCGGCATGGTGCTGGAGGGCGCCGCACCCGCGCACAACGTGCTGCGCGACGGCGAACTCGGCGGCGTGGCAAGGGAAAGCATGATCCCGATGTCGCATCTGGGCTGGGCCGCGTGTTGGCTCGGCGCCGCGCGCGGGGCGCTGGCCGATCTCGTCCGGTGGCTGCGCAAGTCGGGCAAGTTCGACGACGGCGGGCCCTCGGACCTCGTCCTGGAGCGGCTCGGCCGGATCCGGCTCGACCTCGAACTGACCAGCGCGTACCTGACGCGGGTCCGGGAGCGGGTGGAATCGGCGAGGGCGGACGGCCGGTCGCTGTCCGATCCGTGCACGCAGCTGCAGCTCAACTCGCTCAAACTCGCCGCGTCCGAACTCTCCTTCCGCGCGGTCGACGGCATGATCCAGCTGGGCGGCCTCCGGGTCGGCTATCTGAAGAACAGCCCGGTGGCGCTGGAACGCGTGTTCCGGGATCTGCGCGCCGCCAGCCTCAACCACGCGAACGACGGCCTGTGGGTCGGCGTCGGCGGGCTGTCCCTGATGGACCGCTCGGTCGCCTTGATCTGAGCATTCCCCTCGCGCCGTGCGGCCGAGCGTGCCGCATGGCCTCCCGAAATGGTGCGATTTCGTGAAAACCTCAGTGGCACAAAAGGAACCGTACTGGCAGTTGCTCGAGCTGATCTCGATCGCCGACCCCGGCGACGAGACCTGGCGAACGGCCGAAGAGCTCTTCGCCGAGGGCGTGGACATCGATCTGCTGCTCAGCTTCGCCGCACGCCACCGGATGGTCGCGGTGCTCGCCGACTTCGTGCGCCGGGCGGGCGCGATCTACGACGTCCCGGCCGGGGTGCAGCATCTGCTGAACAACACCCTCGACTGGACCAGGCACCGAGCACGGCTGCTGGCCGAGGCGGCGGGCGAGATCGCCGGCACGGCCGGGGAACGCGGGCTCGGCATCGTGTTCAACAAAGGCATCGTGCTGCAGTCCACGCTTTACGACGACCGGGGCGTGCGGTTCTTCGCCGACGTGGACCTCATGGTCGGCCCGGACCAGCGCCGCGAACTCGCCGCGGCGCTGCGGGACCTCGGCTACAGCGAAGGCCAGGAGTACGACGCCAAGACCGAACAGCTCGTCGACCTGCCCCGGGAGTACAAGCTGATCTACCAGCTCTACCCCGATCACCTGCCGCATTTCCACCGGCTCACCGCCGGCTCCGGCGTGCCGTTCAACCGGGTCGACGTCGCGTTCAACCTCACCTGGTACGGCAGCGCCTGGCAGGTGCCGATGAGCGAGGTGCTGAAAGGCCGGGCGACCGCGCGCCTCGGCGACGGCACGGAGCTGCCGGTTCTCGACCCGGTGTACGGCTTTCTGTTCCTGGTGCTGCACTTGTTCCGGGAGTCGTGGTTCCAGCGGACAGCTGAGGCGGGCGGGCTCCGGCTCATCCAGTTCGCCGACATCCGGAAGTTCTGGGAGCGCTACGGCCGGCCGGTCGCCGCCGAGCTGACCGAGACGATCGGCAGGCACGACCTCGGACCGGCCGTCGCGTGGGTGTGCCATCACGTCGACGAGCTGTTCGGCGGCGAAATCGTGGCGGAGCTGGGACTCGGCCGGTTCCAGGAGCCGGAGTGGCTGCGCAGCGCCGGCGCGAAGGACGGCACCAGCCTCGCCTGGGACGGCGACATGCGGGCGCGGCTGGCGGCGCGGGAGCCGCTGGTTTTCCGGCAGGCGGCCGAACCGCCGTTCGCGGCGCAGGCGCGGATCTTCAAGGCTGGTGCGAAAGGGGATGGGGATCGTGTGGGATGAACGGTTCGAACAGGCGGTCCGGACGAAGCTGCCGATGCTCGCCTCCGAGCCGCGGCTGCGGCCGGACCTGTCGTTGCGCGACTTCGGCCTGGACTCGATGAAGATCATGGACCTCATCGTCGGGCTGGAATCGGCTTACGGTACCGAGTTCCCGGACGAGGCGCTGACCTTCGAGGCGTTCGCGACGCCGGGGCGGCTGTGGGAACTGGTGCGCGAGCACATGGTGGACGCGCCCGGCAGACGCGCGGGGACGAAGTGACCCTGCACCAGCGGTTCGCCGGGGCGGTGGCGCGCTTCCCGGAGCGAACGGCACTGGAGCTGGACGGCACTTCCCTGACGTACCGGGAACTCGGCTCGCTGTGCGAGGGCCTCGCGTCGCGGATCGCCGCGGACCTCGGCCGGACGCCGCGACGGGTGGGTCTGCTGAGCGGTCGTTCCCTGATCGCGTATGCCGGATACCTTGCGGTGCAACGACTTGGCGCGACCTGTGTGCCGCTGAGCCCGAAAGCGCCGTCGGCCCGCAATGCGGCCAGCGTCGCCGCCGCAGGACTCGACGCGGTGCTGTCCGACGACGTCGCGGCAGACCTGGGCGTACCGACCGTGACGGTGTCCGCAGTCGACGTGAAGGAGATGATCGGGAGCGGACGGACGCTCGGCCCGGCTCCCGCCTCGGCCCAGGAACTCGCGTACGTCCTGTTCACCTCCGGCTCGACCGGCACGCCCAAGGGAGTGCCGATCCGGCATGAGAACGTCGCCTCCTACTTGGACCACGTGGTGGAGCGCTACGAGATCGGACCGGGCGCGCGGCTGTCGCAGAATTTCGAGCTGACCTTCGATTTGTCGGTCTTCGACCTGTATGCGGCATGGACTTCGGGCGCCACGCTCGTCGCCCCGTCCTCTCGGGATCTCCTTTCCGTGGTGGGCTTTGCCCGGCGAAACGAACTGACGCACTGGTTCTCCGTGCCGTCGGTGGTGTCGTACGCGATGCGACGCGGCTCTCTCGTCCCCGATGCCATGCCTGCGCTGAAGTGGAGCCTGTTCTGCGGGGAGCCGTTGACGGTCGAGCAAGCCGCGGCCTGGCAGCGCGCGGCGCCGCGAAGCACGCTGGAGAATCTGTACGGACCGACCGAACTCACCATTTCGTGCGCGCAGTACCGGTTGCCGCGCAACGTCGAAGAACGGTTGCGCGGGCACCCTTCGGTGCCGATCGGCACGCCGTACCCGCACCTCCAGCACATCGTCGTGGACGAGAACGGGACGCAGGCCGACACCGGCGAGCTGTGCGTGCGCGGACCGCAGCGGTTCGACGGCTACCTCGATCCCGCCGCCAACGAGGGCCGGTTCGTCGAACTGGACGAGAACGGCGTGGCGAGGCGCTACGCCGGCTCGGAGCCGCTCGGCGAACGGCATTGGTACCGCACCGGCGACCGGGTCCAGGCGCACGAGGAGGGCTGGCTCTACCTGGGACGGCTGGACAACCAGGTGAAGGTGCGCGGTCACCGGGTCGAGCTCGAAGAGGTCGAGTGGGCCGTCCGGGACCAGCTCAAGATCGCGCAGGCAGTGGTGCTCGCGGTTCCGGACGACCACGGCGACCTGTGCCTCGCCTGCGTTCTTCCGGGGCCGCCGGGCGCTCCGGACGCGGTGGTGCGCGAATTGCGCGACCGGTTGCCCGAGTACATGATCCCGCAGCGGATCGTGTACGTCGACGAGCTGCCGTTGAACGGAAACGGCAAGATCGACCGGCGCGCGGCAGCGCGCCGGTTCGCCGCGGAAACAGAAGAGGGGCCATGACAGACCAGTTCGGGGTGTATTTGATCGCCGTGCGGGGCGGGAAACTGCTCGCGCTGCGCCGGGAAGAGGACGACGACCCGTTGTTCAAAGGAGTCCTCGACTATCCCGGCGGCCGGATCGAACCGGGCGAGACGCCCGAGGCGGCGGCGGTGCGCGAGGGAGTCGAGGAGACCGGGCTGGAATTCGGCGAGATCGAGTACCTGCGCGAATGGTCGCACGCGTGGGACGACGGCCGGGTCTTCCACGTGAAGACGTTCGTCGGCTGGGAACCGGCGGGCGACGTCCGGCTGAGCGACGAGCACTCCGCCTTCGCCTGGGTCACGCCCGAGGAGATGCTGGCCGAGCAGTACCCGGAGCAGATGAAGTCCGAGATCTTCCGGTCGTGGCTGGACGGGCTGCGGGGCGACACCCGCCTCGTCCAGGCCCGCGTCGCGGAACACTACTGAGGGGAAGCCAAGTGCGCGCGGTCTTGTTCAGCACTGCCGGCGAAGTGAGCGTCGAGCAGGTAGCGGATCCGCGGCTGCGGGACGCCTCCGACGCGATCGTCGCGATCGGGGCGGCCGCGGTGTGCGGCTCCGACCTTTGGTACTACCGGGGCGTCGAGCCGCTGGAACCGGGCTCGCGGATGGGGCACGAGTTCGTCGGCGTGGTCGAGGCCGTGGGCGCGGACGTGACGAGCGTGCGGCCGGGCGACGCGGTCGTGGCCCCGTTCACCTTCTCCGACGGCACCTGCGACGCGTGCCGGCGGGGATACCCGACGTCGTGTTCCAGCGGCGGGATGTGGGGCGGAGCCGCGGATCCGGGCGGCGCGCAGGCGGAAGCGATCCGCGTGCCGTTCGCGGACGCGACGCTGGTGCGGCTGCCCGGCGCGGCGGACGCCGCCACGCTGCGGGCCTGCCTGCCGCTGGCGGACGTCCTGCCGACGGGCTGGCACGCGATGGCGGACTGCGGTCCGGGCGCCGCGGTCGCGATCGTCGGGGACGGGCCGGTGGCGGCCAGCGCGGTGATGGCCGCGAAGCTGCGCGGTGTCGAACGGATCATGGTGCTGGGCCATCACGAGCACCGGCTCGCGCTGGCCGCGAAGCTCGGCGCGGAGACGGTGCTGGGCGCCGGTTCTCCGGAAGAGGACGCGCAATCGGTCCGCGACGCTTTCGGCGATCTCGCGACGACAGTGGTGGAATGCGTCGGGACACAGCGATCCGTCGACGCGGCTCTCGCGTGCGTGCAGGACGGCGGACGGCTCGTTTACGTCGGCCTGCCCGCCGAGGGCGCCGGGATCTCGTTGCTGGACACGTTCGATCGCAACCTCGTCATCCGCGGCGGCGTCGCGCCGGCGCGGGTCTACATCCCGGCTCTCCTCGACGAAATCACCGCGGGGAAGCTCGATCCCTCCGTGCTGTTCGATTCGGCTGTCACCCTGGACGAGGCGCCGATCGCTTACGAGCAAATGCATCAGCGCCAAGTGATGAAAGCGTTGATGACACCGTGAGCGCGTCCTCGCACACCTTGGCGGCCGCCGTCGCCGGGGCGCGCTTCGCGGACATCGCCGAGCAGTACGCCCCCGACGCCGTGCTGGAGTCGTACGTGACCGGCCGACGGGAGACCGCCGAAGGGGCGCAGGCGATCGCCCGCGCCTGGCCCGGCGCGGTCGGCCGGGGCGAGGTGGTGCGGAGCCAGCGGACCGACCTGCCCGGCGCGGTCGAACTCGACCTGCAACGGGCGGCCGCGTCCGGGCCGGTCCGGCGGGTGCACCGGTTCGAGCTGGCCGACGGCCTGGTGCGCCGGCACGTGGTGTATCCGGCGAAACCGAAAGAGGATCCGGTGCTGCCGGAGGGCTGTCCGGCCGGGGTGGCCCCGGGCACGGTCCGCGAGCTGGTCCACGACGGACTGTCCGGGGCGAATCTGTTCCGGGCCGAACTCGAGACCGGCGAACCGGTCGTGATCAAGCACATCCGGCCCGCCGACGACTGGATGGCCCGGGCCACCGCGGATCCGGGCCGGGAAGGCCTGCTGTACGTCGAGGGGGTCTACGACGCGCTGCCCGCCGCGATCGGCTCCGCGGTGATCGGCGCCGAAGCGGTCGACGACGGATGGGTCCTGCTCATGCGCGACCTGACGGCCGACCGTCGCGCGCTGCTCGATTCGGCGGACCCGCGTTCGTGGGAGCGCATGCTCGCCGCCGTGCACGAGATGCACGAGGTGTTGCGCGGTCGCCCGCCCTCCGCGGCGTTGTGCTCGGTTTCCGACCGGCTGCGGCTGTTCTCACCGGTGCGGCCGTTCGTCGAGGCGCGCGGTTCGGACACGCTGCCGAAGATGCTCACGACGAACTGGGAGTGCTTCGCCGAACACGGCCCGGCCGATCTCGTGCACGAGGTCTTCCGATTGGCTGACGACCCGTCGGGACTGCTCGCCGCGCTTGCCGGCAGTGCCCCGTTCACGGTGCTGCACGGCGATTTCCGGCCGCAGAACCTTGCGCTGTCCCCGGCCGGGGTCACCGCGCTGGACTGGGGGCTGGCCTGCTACGGACCGCCGGAGCTGGAGTTCGTGTGGTTTCTGTCCAACACGGCGTGGGGCGAGGACCAGGAACGCGACGACCTCGAAGCGGCCTGGACCCGGATCAGCGGCACCGCCAGGACGAGCCGGGCCGCCGACCTCGCTGTCGTGTACCACGCGGTGATGGGCGAGATCTCTTTCCTGCTCACGGAATCGCGCAACCAGGTGGCCGGGTTCGCGCGCCCGGCCCCGGCGACCGCCCGGTGGTGGCTGCGCAGACTGGACCGGGCGCTGGACCGGTTGGGCTCGTTGGAGCCGCGGCGTGCGGAGCTGACCGCGGGTGTGTGAGGACCTGCCCCGCACCCCCGCGGCCGCGCTCACGCTCCGGTCACTGCCGGCGTTCGATCAGGTAGTCGCCGAGGACGAGGGCATCCATTCCGGTGCGCAGGAAGGTGCGCAGCGCGTCGCCGGGGGAGCGCACGATCGGCTCGTCGTAGGTGTTGAACGAGGTGTTCAGCACCAGCGGCACCCCGGTCTGCCGGTGGAAGGCGGTGATCATCTCGTGGTAGCGGGGATTGACCTCCGGCCACACCGTCTGCATCCGCGCGGTCCCGTCGACGTGCACGATCGCGGGGACGGCCGCCCGCTTTTCGGGGCGGACCGGAACGGCGAACGACATGAAGTTGGTCGACAGCGAAGTGCGCTCGAATTCGAACCATTCCGCCGCGTGCTCGCCCAGCACGCTCGGGGCGAACGGCCGGAAGTACTCCCGGTGCTTCACCCGCACGTTGATCAGATCCTTGATCGCCAGGCTGCGCGGGTCGCCGATGATCGAGCGGTTGCCGAGCGCCCGCGGGCCGATCTCGGCCGCGCCCTGGAACCAGCCCACGACGAGACCGTCGGCGACCAGTCCGGCGGCCGTTTCCGCCGCGGACTCCAGTTTGGCCGCTGTGACCGGGACTCCCTTGAGCGCCGCTTCGATCTCGGCGTTGCCGAACGCCTCGGACCCGATGTACGGGTCGTTCAGCACGAACCGCGATGCGACCTCGCCGCGAGTGTGGGCGACCCAGAGCGCGGCGCCGAGCGCGGTCCCGCCGTCGTGGGCCAGCGGCTGGACGAAAACGCCGTCGAACGGGCCGCGGTTGAGCAGCCTGCCCATCGCGACGCAGTTGAGCGCGACACCGCCGGCCAGGCACAGGTTGCGCGATCCGGTCCGCTCCTTCAGCGTGGCGGCGAGCGACTGCAGGATCTCGGTGGTCATCTCCTGCAGGCTCGACGCCACCTGGGCGTACCGGTAGTCGAACGGAGTGTTCGGCGCGCGGCGCGGGCCGAACAGTTCCTCCAGCGGTCCGTAGTCCTCGACCCGGAACCGGAACAGGTCCGCGTCCACGTCGAACGGCTTCGCGCCCCGCCGGACGATGCGGGCGAATTCCTTCCGGTATCTCTCCGGCGGCGCGAACGCCGCGAGCGCCATCAGTTTAGGGGCCGAGTAATCGTCCAGCCCGGTGAACTTGGCGAATTTCTCCCAGACGAATCCGAGCGAATCGGGGTATTCGATCGTTTCGACGGCTTCCAGCGTGCTGCCGCGGCCGTGCGCGAGCAATGCCGTCGAATGCTCGCCGATTCCGTCGATGCTCAAGACCGCGGCCTCGTCGAACGGCGAAGCGAAGTACGTGCTGGCCGCGTGCGCCGTTTCGTGCCCGACCCACACCCAGCGGTCCTGGATATCGACGCCGAGCGCCTTGCTGACCAGTTCCGGAACATTTTCGAGCTTTTCCAGGAGGACTCTTTCGCCGTCGGCGTGGCCCCAGGAACCGGCGGTGAGCCGTTCGTTCATCGGCGGCTTGCGCAGCTTCGGATCGAATGAGAAAGCGACGAAGTCGATCTCGTCCGCGGTGATCCCGGAGCGCTCGAGGCAGTCCTTGATCGCGGCGGCCGGGATCTCGTCCACGGTGTCGATGTCGGCCGGTTTGGCGTGCTTGCGGCGGTTGAAGCGCTCCTCCTCGGCCAGTGCCAGCACGGTCGAGCCGCGGACGAGGCACGCCGCCGACTCGTGGTAGACGCCGTTGATGCCCAATACGACAGGATCGCGCTTCATGCATTTCTCCCTCGTTTTTACCGTGCCTTTGTCTGGGCAGGCACGAATGTTCGCCAGCGAGGTTTCGCCGTCCCTTCCGGGCGGTGATGCCTCCTGGTCGATTACTTTCGAGAATGGACGCGAGCAGCCGAACCGAACGGGCGGCAAGGTCCTCGACGCGCCTTTAGCGAGCGCGCGACAATGTGATCATGCCAAGTGTACGGTGGCCATTTCCCGGACGCAACTACTTTCGGGGTTCCCTTCCCGCGGCGGCCGGTGGTACGTTCGGAAAAACGGCGGTCGAGATCCGGCGTCCTAGGGGGACTCGTGCACGAAGCGAGACTGGTCATTGCTGTGCCCGAAGAAGAAAGCGACATCTATTTCGAGATCTTCACCCTCGCCGAGCAGGTCGGCGCGATCAATCTCGCCCAGGGTTTTCCCGACGGCGCACCGACTCCGCGGCTGGACATCACCGAGGCGGCGCTGCGAAGCCAGCGCAGCCGCCAGTACGCGCCGCTGTACGGCACGGCCGAACTCAGGTCCGAGCTGGCCGCCCGCGCCGAGGCGCGCGGCCTGAGCTACGACCCGGACGGGGAGATCACGGTCACTGTCGGGTGCACCGAAGCGGTCGCCGCAGCTTTGCTCGCGGTGACGCCTCCGGACTCGGAAATCCTTGCGCTGGAACCGTTTTACGACAACTACCCCGGGTTAGCCCGGCTCGCCGGGGCGCGGCTGGTCCCGGTTCCGCTCGCCGGTTCGCGCGGTTCGGGGCCGCTCGAACCGGACTTCGACGCGCTGCGCCGCGCGGTCACGCCGGCGACCCGCACGCTGCTGCTGAACACCCCGAACAACCCGACCGGATTCACGCTGTCCGCGCGGTCCGCGGCGGACCTGGCGGAGTTCGCCGTCGAGCACGATCTGCTCGTGGTCAGCGACGAGGTGTACGAGGAGCACACCTACGACGGGCCGCACGTCTGCATCGCCGCACAGGAAGGCATGCGGGAGCGGACGATCGTCTGCTCGTCGGCGTCGAAGATGCTGTCGCTGGGCGGCTGGCGGATCGGCTGGATGTACGCGCCGCGCGAACTGAGCGTCAAGGCCCAATACCACCACCGGCACCTGGCTTTCTCCGTGCCCGCCCCGCTGCAGGCGATCACCGCTTCGGCGTTGCGCTGGGCCGACGACAGCGGCTATTTCGACACGCTGCGCGCGGAGTACCGGGTGCGCCGCAACATCTTGTGGCGCGGCCTGACCGAGGCCGGCTTGCGGCCGCAACTGCCGTCCGGCGGGTTCTTCGTCACCGCGGACGCCGGTCCGTGGGGCGCGGGCGAGGACATCGAGGCGTTCGCGAAGGACCTCGTGGCCACGACGGGAGTCGCCGCGCTGCCGATGAGCGACTTCTTCCCCGACCGCCGCTCGGCGGGCCGGCTGCTCCGGTTCGCCTTCTGCAAGCCGGTGCCGACGCTGCGCGAGGCGGTTCAGCGGCTGGCGGGCGTGCCGCGCTGAAAAACCGGGCTCCGGCCCGCACCACGGGAACGAAGGGGAATCGCATGACCGGCTCCGGACTGCACGTCGCACTGCTCGGCATCGACGGCACCGGCAAGACCGCGATGGCCAAGATGCTGTCGAAGGCGCTGGCCGACGGCGGGCACGACGTCAAGATGCTCAGCTGGCGCAAGGAAATCTCGGCGAACGAGCGCGAGAACACCCGGCAGGCGCTGCGGCAGCTGTGGGTCGAATCGTTCCGCCTGCTGCACCTGGGCGTGGACGCTCCGCCGCCGCCGCCCGCGTTCGCCGCGTTCGAGGAGGAAGGGTGGGAGGAACGCTACGGATCGACCGCGTTCACCCGCAACGTGCCCGCCGGGCCGCTGGCCGCCGCGTGGCTGGAATGGGTCGGCCAGGTGCTGCTGTACCACGAAGCCGTGCTGCCGCACACCGCCCGCGGCACGCACGTGATCGACGAGAGCTTCAGCCTGAAGATGGCCTACAAGGAACTCTACGTCGCCCGCAAGCTGGCGACCGGCCCGATGATGATCGAGGAGATCGAACGGGCGCAGGAGATGCTGACGGAGTTGTTCCAGCGCTGTGCCCCGGACGTCGGGCTGGTGATTTCCGGTCCGGTCGAACGGTCCTATCGCTGGCGGATGGCGCAGAAGGGGTCCCTCGGCCCGCTGGAAGACCTTGGCGCGGCGGGCGAGGGCCGCGGCCGCGCGGGCTATCTGGAACTGCAGTCCGCCTGCGACGGCTTCTTCCGCGAGTTCGCCGCGAAGTGGGGGTGGCACGTGTTCGAGATGCAGGACGGTCCCGCCGAGGCCAACTTCGCGCGGCTGCGTGCCGAACTCGCCGCTCACCCCCGGCTGGCCGCGCTGCTCGGCTGACGCGTTCGCCCGCTCGCCATTGTTGTTTCCCGACTGCTCCACGGAGGTTCGCGAATGAGTTTGGTCAGTGCGCACAACGAATGGGACCAGCTGGAGGAGGTCGTGGTCGGCTCCGCGCTCGGCGCCCGGATCCCGCGCGCCGAACGCAGCATCCTGACGATGGACTACCACGACGCGGGCGGCGCCGAGAGGCTCGAATCCGGCAAGTACCCGCTGGCGGCGATCGAACAGGCGGAGGAGGAGCTCGAGGAGTTCTGCGCCGCGCTGACCGGACTCGGCGTCACCGTCCGCAGACCGGCGCCCGCCGATCCGGACGCGGTCCTGCGGACCGGCTTGTGGGAGACGGAGGGATACCTCGACCACGCCCCGCGCGACACCGTGCTGGTGGTGGGCGATCTGCTGATCGAAGCGCCGATGGTGGTGCGGGGGAGGGCGCTCAAGCAGTCGTTGTACAAGCCGTTGCTGCTGGAGTACTTCAAGTCCGGTGCGCGCTGGATCTCGGCTCCGCGCCCGGCGCTCGCCGACGAGATGTACCGGCCCGAGCTGCCGGAGGGGCAACGGCTCGCCGACCTCGAACCGTGTTTCGACGCGGCCAACGTCATCCGCCTCGGCACCGATCTGATCTACCAGGTGTCCGACGGCGGCAATGAAATGGGAGCCCGCTGGCTGCAGCAGGCGGTCGGCCCCGAGTACACCGTGCACGCCTGCCGCGACCTCTATCCCTCCGCGCACATCGACACCACGGTGGTGCCGCTGCGGCCGGGCCTGGTGCTGCTGCATCCGGAACGGGTGAACGACGGGAACCTGCCGGAGATCTTCCGGTCCTGGGACAAGATCTGGTGCCCGGAGATGGTGGACATCGGCTGGTCCGGCTCGTTCCCGATCAACTCGGTGTGGATCGGCATGAACCTGCTCAGCATCAGCCCGGAGCTGGTCGCCGTCGACAAGCGGCAGACCGCGCTGATCAAGGAACTGGAAGCGCACAAGGTCGACGTGCTGCCGTTGAAACTGAGCCAGGCGCGCACGTTCGGCGGCGGCTTCCACTGCGCGACCCTCGACGTCCGCCGGACCGGAACTTTGGAAACCTATCGGTGAGGGGCAGCGACGTCGTGCTGGAGGTGCTGCGCACCGAGGGCGTGCGGCACGTGTTCGGCAATCCCGGCACCACCGAGCTTCCGCTGATGACCGCGTTGTCGGCGGCACGCGATCCGCGGTACGTGCTCGGTCTCCAGGAAAGCTCTGTGGTCGCGATGGCGGACGGCTGCGCACAGGCCACCGGCAGGCCGGCGATGGCGAACCTGCACGCCATGGCCGGGCTCGGGAACGCCGTGGGGAACCTGACCAACGCGGTGGTGCAGCGCACGCCGCTGGTGATCACCGCGGGACAGGCGGACCAGCGGCATCTCGTGCAGGATCCGTTGCTGTCCGGCGATCTCGCCGGGCTGGCCGCGCCGGTGGCGAAGTGGACGCACGAGGTCCGCCGGGTCGAGGACCTCGGGGTGGTGCTGCGCCGGGCGTTCCGCGACGCGGCGTCGGAGCCGACCGGCCCGGTGTTCGTGTCGCTGCCGGTCGACGTCCTGGAAGCGGAGGACCCTCGCGGTGCGCGGGCGGTGCCGCCGCGATCGCTGGTGGAGCGCGGCGGTTGCGCACCCCGCGCGGCCGAACTGGCGCGGCTGTTGTGCGACGTGCCGCCGGACCAGGTCGCGGTGGTGGCCGGGGACGAGGTGGCCGCGAGCGGTGCGGTCGACGCGCTGACCGGGTTCGCGGAAGCGGCCGGAGCACGGGTGTTCGGATCGTCGTTGCACGCCACCACCGTTTTCCCGACCACTCATCCGTTGTGGGCGGGCCAGCTCGGACTGTCCACGGCGGAGGTCCGGGACGCCTTGGCCGGGTTCAAGAGGGTGCTGCTGCTGGGCGGCAGGGTTTTCATGGCCTACGGATACAGCGGCGGCGACTTCGTGGCGCCGGGGACGGAGCTGCTGCAGGTGGCTCCCGATCCGCATCAGCTGGCCAGATCGGTGCCGGTGCGGCTCGGCGTCAGCGGCGATCTGCGGTGCACCCTCGAAGAGCTGACAGCGAAGGTCGCGCTGCTGGCCGACGGCGAGCGCGCAGCCAAGGAGCTCGCCCGGGCAGGCGAGGTGCGGGCCGAGGCCGAACGGGCTGCCGAGGACGGGGCCCGGGCGCGCTACGCCGAAGCGCCGATGGCGCCGGTGGCGGCGGTGCACGCGGTCCTCCGGGCGTTGCCGGACGACGTGGTCGTCGTGGACGAGTCGATGAGCAGCGACGTCTACGTGCGCCGGTTCCACCGGGCGGGCAAGCCGGGGCGGTACTTCGCCGCCCGCGGCGGGGGACTGGGCTGGGGCATGCCCGCCGCGGCGGGCGTCTGCATCGGCCGCGGACTCGATCCGGTGGTGTGCTTCGTCGGCGACGGATCGGCGATGTACAGCCCGCAGGCGCTGTGGACCGCCGCGCACGAACGGCTGCCGGTGCTTTTCGTGGTGGTCAACAACTGCCAGTACCTGATGTTGAAGGACAACCTCCGCGGACGGGTGCCCGCGCTGGCCGGACAGGGCCGGCTGGTCGGCATGGACCTCGTGGAGCCGCGGATCGACTTCGTCGCGCTCGCCGGCGCGATGGGGGTCAAGGGCGTCGTGGCCGAGAGCCCGGGCGAAGCCGCCGACGCCGCGGCGATGGCATGGCGCTCGGGCGAACCGTATGTGGTGGAGCTGCGCGTCGGGGTGTCGTGACCGCGGCCGGCCATGTGAGGAAAGGGGGCGGGATGAAGAATCCGACGAGGCAGAGCGCGCGCGTCGATCCGGTCAACGAGGTCGGCCGGATCGAGACCAGGGGCATCGAGCCGGTGCCGGACCGGGAACGCCGGGGGCGGGCCCGCCAGTTGTTCCCGGTCTGGCTGTCGTCGAACCTCGCCTACCTCTACATCCTGCTCGGCGGCACGCTGACGGTGCTCGGGCTCAGCATCGGGCAGGCGATGCTGGTGCTGGTGGCGGGCAACCTGTTCTGGGTGCTGGTCGGCCTGCTCGCCGCGAGCGGCGTGCCGTCCGGGGCGCCGAGTTCGGTGGTCATGCGCGCGATGTTCGGCGTGCGCGGCAACCGGGTCGTCGGCAGCGGCCTCGGCTGGCTGACCGCCGTGGGGTTCGGCGCGATCAACCTGTCGATCACCGCGATGGCCGGCCTCGCGCTGCTCGGCGTCTTCGGCGCGGACACCGGATCGATCTGGCTGCAGCTCCTCGTGCTCGCGGTGGTCGGTGTGGCCACGTTCGCGGTGAGCGTGTACGGCCACGCGACCATCCTGCACCTGAGCAAGTACTTCGGCGTGCTGCTCGCGGTGTGCCTCGCGATCCTGGCGGCCATCGTGGTGAGCCGGGCGGACTTCTCCCACCTCCCGGCGCCGCCGGAACACGGCACGGCGGCGGCCCTGCTCGCCGGCTTCACCGTGATCGCGTCGGGACCGGTGTCCTGGCTGACCGGCGCCGACTACGCGCGCTACCTGCCGCGGTCCGAAAGCCCGGCGAAAGCCGCGTGGTGGACCGGCTTCGGCGGCGCGCTGCCCGCGCTGGTCTTGGGCGGCATCGGCGTACTGGCCGGAACCGTGGTCGACATGGCCGATCCGCAGACCTCGATGGCGGCCATCCTGCCGAGGTGGTTCTACCCGGTTTTCCTGGTGGCCGTGCTGCTCGGCACTCTCACCAACAACGTGTCGACCTTCTACTCGTCCGGCCTGATGCTCCAGGCGGTCGGGCTCCGCGCGCCCCGGGCCCGGACCGTGCTGCTGGACGCCGCGGTGGGCCTTCTGCTGACCGCGTACATGCTGATGGCGCCCAGCTTCCTCACCGCGCTGAACAACATCCTGACGCTCGCGGTGACCTATCTCGGCCCGGTCATGGCGATCTACGCCGTCGATCTCGTGCGCCGCCGCAACCGGTACGACGGCCCCGGCCTGGCCGACATCCGCAGCACCAGCCCGTTCTGGTTCCGCAACGGCGTGAACTGGCAAGGGTGCTGGGCTTTCGCGGCCGGCACCGGGGCAGCGCTGCTGTGCGCCAGCACGACACTGTGGCAGGGACCGGTTTCGGTCGCTCTCGGCGGCGTCGACCTCTCCGCGGTCGTCGGCCCGATCGTGGGCGGCGCGCTCTACGCGGTGCTGTACCGCGAACCTGGTCGCGACCGGTACTGACCGGCCTGCCTATCCGGGACCGCAGCCCGCAGGCTGGAGCGTCTGCCCGCCGCCGGAAAGCCGGACAGTCCCCGACGCTCCGCCCCCGCCTGCCGCGACCACCGTGCACACGATCTGCGCGACCGCGTTCGGCGACAGTTCCCGGACGTTCACGCCGATCTCCGCGTCCGAGACCCCGATGGCGATCGGTTCGAACGACGGCGGAAGCTCCGTCGTGTAACCGCTGGCCCGTTCGTCCTCGTCCGGCCCTCGCTCCAGCGCGCGGACCCGGTCCGCGGCCACGTCGCCGATACCGGTGCGCACCACCGGCACGACCTTGCCGTTCAGCACGAAATACACCGTCGCCGTGTGCGCGTTGTTCCCGTTCGGCGGACCGCTGGGCGCGTTCTCGCCGGGGATCACCCCGCTGGGCCGCACCCCGCAGCCGCTCGCCAGCACCAAGACCGCGAGCAACGCCAGCCACCGCTTCATCGCCGTACCTCCCGAGGCAGCCGCAAGGTGAACACCGCGCCGCCTTCGGGCCGGTTGCCCGCGGTCAGTTCCCCTTGGTGCAGCCGCGCGTTCTCCCAGGCGATCGCGAGCCCGAGCCCGCTCCCTTCCGACCGGCTGCGAGCGGTATCCGCCTTGTAGAACCGGGAAAACACGTGCGGAAGCACCTCCTCGTCCAAGCCGGAGCCGGAATCCTCGACGGTGAGCGTGACCCCCGCCTGGTCGCCCCGCAATCGCACGGTCACCGGCTCCGCGCCGTGCCGCAACGCGTTCCCGACGAGGTTGGCCACGATCACGTCGAGCCGACGCGGGTCGACCCGCGCCCGGATCCCTTCCGGCAGGTCGGTCTCCACCGCGAAGCCCCGCGCGCGCAGCGTTGCGCGAACCGCCTCGGCCACGTCGACGTCGTCCACCTCGAGCGAAGCGGTGCCGGAGTCGAACCGGGTGACCTCGATCAGGTCGTTCACCAGCCGCGTCAGGTTGTGGGTTTCTTGGCTGACCAGCCGCACGGCCTCGCCCGCCGCGTCCGGCAGCCGCTTCGCTTCGGCGTCGAGCATGTCGGTGACCGCGGTCATCGCGGCGAGCGGCGTGCGCAGTTCGTGGGACACGTCGGCGACGAACCGTCGTGCGTCGGCTTCCATCCGGCGCAGTTCGCCGACGTGGCGTTGCAGCGAGTCGGCGGTCGCGTTGAACGTCTCGGCCACGCTTGCCAGTTCGTCACTGCCGCGGACGGCGATCCGGGCATCGAGGTCGCCCGCGCCGAGCCTGCGCGCCGCGCGTTGCAGCTCGCCGACCGGTCGCAACACGCTCCCCGCGGCCAGCACGGCGAGGATCAAAGCCACCACCAGCGCGGCACCGCCGGCGAGCCACGCGTCCCTGGCCAGCCGGTTCACCGCGTCGATTTCCGCGTCGAGATTGCGCAGTTCGTAGATCTCGATGCCGGACGGGATCGTCGGATTCCGCCGGTCGCCGGTCGAGATCAGCAACGGCGAGCCCAGCAGCAGCTGCGTCACGCCGCCGACGTCCACGCGCTGCCACGCGACCCGCCCGGACCGCACGACCGTCCGCAGTTCCGGCGTGATCACCGAGGCGGGCATGTCGCCCGCGCTGTGGCCGCCGCTCGTCACCAGCGCGGCCGTTTTCCGGCCGTTCAGCCGGTCGGCGACCGATTGCAGCGCGCTCGTGTCCACCGGCTGCCGGGGGAGCGGGTACAGCTGCTTGAGCTGGTTCGTCATCTCGGTGGCGGCGTTGTCCTGGGTGCGCTGCAGGATCCCGTTCCTCGCCTGCACGTAGCCGATCCCGGCGACGGCCATCGCGGTGAACACGCTCAGCAGCGCGAACGCCACCAGCAGCCGGGTGCGCAGCCCGCGCAGCCGCCAGCCGGTCACAGCGGCCCGAAGCGATAGCCGAAACCGCGCAGGGTCTGGACGTACACCGGTTTCGCCGGGTCGTCCTCGATCTTCGCGCGCAGCCGCTGCACGCACGCGTCGACGAGCCGTGAGTCGCCGAGATAGCCCTGGTCCCACACGGATTCGAGCAGCTGCTGACGGCTGAGCACGCGACCGGGCGCCGACGACAGTTCCAGCAGCAGCCTCAGTTCGGTCGGCGCGAGCCCGATCACCGTGCCGTGCTTGCTGACCACGAGGCCTTCGCGGTCGATCGTCAGGTCGCCGTGCCGTTCCGGGCCCGGTTTAGCGTCCGCGTTGCGGGGTTCGCCGCCGGTTCGGCGCAGCACCGCGCGGATGCGCGCCTCCAGCACCCGGGCCTGCGCGGGTTTGACGACGTAGTCGTCGGCTCCGGCTTCGAGCCCGGCCACCACGTCGATGTCGTCGTTGCGGGCGGTGAGCATGATGATCGGCAGGTCGCCAGCGGCGCGGATGCGGCGGCAGACCTCGAAGCCGTCCATCCCGGGCAGCATGAGGTCGAGGACCACGACGTCGGCCGGGTCCCCGGCGAGCCGGGCGAGGCCTTCCTCGCCGGTCTCCACCGCGTCGACCGTGTGGCCCTGGTACGTCAGGGCCAGCCGCAGGCCGTCGCGCACGGCCTGGTCGTCTTCGATCAGCAGCACCCTCGGCATGTCTCCCACTATCGCAGTCCGCCCGTCCGGCCGCCCGGACAGTCCACAGCGGACGGCCGGAGCCCAGCCTGCCCGGCCCTGATCCCCGCGCGGTGCGTGCCGTGTCATCGTTCGGTAACAGCGCCGCCGCGGCGAACTGTTACAGAGCTGTCAAACTCCGAGCGCAGTGCGCGCACACTGGGGCCCGAAAGTGGACCCCATGATCGAGTCGCTTCGCCGGCCCCGGGTCCTCGCGGCCGTCACCCGCCTCCTGGCGCTGACGCTGCTCCCGGCCGCGTTCCTGCGTTCGCCCGGCCGCGGCCGCTACCTGGCCTGCCAGTGGGCGCTTGCGATGCGCTACCCGGCCGAGGACCTGGCGGGCCTGAGCGAACCGGCCCGCGCGGCCTTCACCGCGGCGCGCGCCGAGGCGTTCTGGCGGGACCACCAGCTCATCGGCCTCACCTCGGGCCACCGCGACGCCGCGCACCAGCACCGGCTGTTCGCCGAAGAGGTACACCGCACCGGCTCCGTCGCCGCGGCCCGGCGTCGAGTGCTGCCACCGCATGAGTCGGCACACGTCCGCGGCACAGCGCTCGACGTACGCCCGACCGAAGGCGCGGCGTGGCTGGAGCGGCATGGGGCGGAATACCGGCTGTATCGCCGCTACGACAACGAATGGTGGCACTTCGAGTACCACGCGGACACCGTGCCGATGCGGTTGCCGGACCCGGGCGCACTGCGTCCGCCGTCGATGGCGCGGGCCGCCAGCTAGGGCGATTTCCCGGGCGCGGCACGGGATTCGAGGTATCTCCGCTCGGGAACGCTGAGCGTTTTCCTTGCCGCTGAACGGTAATAGCCCCGAGCTTGCTCGGGTTCGCCCGCCAGGTCGAGCAGGTGCGCGCGCACGACGTCGACGCGGTGGTGTTCGTCCAGTCCGGCGATCTCGTCCAGCTGCCGCAACCCTTCGCGGGCGCCGTGGACCATCGCGACCGGGACGATCCGGTTCAGCGCCGCGACCGGACTCGGCGCGAGGGCGAGCAGCAGGTCGTAGAGGGCGAGGATCTGCGGCCAGTCGGTGTCCTCGGCGCGGGCCGTCTCGGCGTGCACGGCGGCGATCGCGGCCTCGAGCTGATATGGCCCGAGCTGGGCGGTGACCAGGGTTTTCCCGAGCAGGTCGAGCCCTTCGGCGATCGCGGCGGCGTCCCAGCGGGTGCGGTCCTGCTCGGCCAGCGGCACGGCGGCGCCGTCCGGCCGGGTCCGCGCGGGGCACCGGGCGTCGCTGAGCAGCATGAGCGCGAGCAGCCCGGCGACCTCGCCGTCATCGGGGACCTGCGCGTGCAACTGCCGGGTCAGCCGGATCGCCTCGGCGGTCAGCTCGACCCGGTTGACAGCGGTCCCGGAGCTGGCGGTGTGCCCCTCGGTGAAGATCAGGTACAGCACCTGCAGCACCGCGGCCATCCGCTCGGCCCGTTCGCCCGGCGGCGGCATCCGGAACCGGGCCCCGCTGAGCCGTTTCTTCGCCCGGTTGATCCGCTGGCTCACGGTTTTCTCCGGAACCAGCAGCGCCCGGCCGATCTCCGCGGTGGTGAGGCCGCCGACCGCGCGCAGCGTCAACGCGAGCTGCGACGGCTTGGCGAGTTCGGGGTGACAGCACAGCATCAGCAGGGTCAGCGTGTCGTCCTCAGCCGGGGCCAGTTCCGGTTGGGGCACCGCCAGCGCGGCGACCGTCTGCTCGCGCTGCCGTCGGGCGGACTCGCTGCGCTCGATGTCGATGCGCCGGCGCGCGGCCGCGGTGATCAGCCAGCTCTTGGGGTTGTCCGGCAGGCCCTGTTCCGGCCATTTCACGGCAGCCGACAGCAGCGCTTCCTGCACCGCGTCCTCGCAAAGCGTGAAATCGCCGAACCGGCGGCAGACGGCGGTGAGCACCTGCGGCGCGAGGTCGCGCAGGAGCTGTTCGAAACCGGCCGGGGGAGTCAGAGGCCCAGCTCTTTCACGTTGCGGATCGGCCGTACCTCGACCTTGCCGTACAGCGCGTCCGGCACCCGCGCGGCGTGCTCCAGCGCCCGCTCCATGCTCTCGCATTCGACCAGGTAGAAGCCGACCAGATGCTCCTTGACCTCGGCGAACGGCCCGTCGCTCGCCACCGCCTTGCCATCCTGCACGGTGACGCACTTGGCTTCGGCGGGATCGGCCAGCCCGTCGCTGAGCACCAGCTCGCCGGACTCCTCGAGCGCCCGGTCGAGCGCGAGGTGGCTCCGGCCGAACGCGGCCTTCTGCTCGTCCGAGAACTCTTCCCAGAGCGCCCGGAACCGCGGGTTGCTGTGGATCATGATCAGGTACCGCACGACGGCCCCCTCCGAAAACTTTTTCGCCGCCGGTTGTCGCCTCGCGGATTCCGGCTCCGACGTCCCCCGTGTCCAGGTCAGCTGAAGAAGGAGCATAGCCGTGCGGAAGATCGTGGCCGGACTGTCGGTTTCGCTGGACGGGGTGACCGAGTCGCCGCCGGAGTGGATGATGCTGAACCACGAGGCGGACGAGGTGATCCGCGCCGGCATCGCCGAATCGGACGCCGTCCTGCTCGGCCGGAACACCTACGCGGACTTCGCCCGGATGTGGCCCGCGCTGGGCGACTCGTCGCCGATGGCCGCGTTCCTGAACAACACCCCGAAGTACGTCGTGTCGAGCACGCTCACGGAAGTGGCGTGGAGCGGTTCGACGTTGCTCGGCCCTGATGTGGCGGCCGAGTTGACCGCGCTGAAGAGCAAGCCGGGCAAGAACATCCATATTCCCGGCAGCCCGCGGCTGGTGCGGTCGCTGCTGCTGACGGGCTTGCTCGACGAGCTGAACCTGCTGATCCACCCGATCGTGCTCGGTTCGGGCGAGCGGCTGTTCTCGACGGCTTCTTCCCGGGCTGACCTCGAACTCGTCGCTTCCCGGACGTTCGGCAATGGCGTCCTCTGCGTGACTTACCGCCCTCGGCGCTGACAATTATCCAGGAGGAAAAATGTTCGACACCAGCAAGGCATTCAGCGGTTTCTCCGTCGACGACATCCCGGCCGCGCGGAAGTTCTACGCCGAGACGCTCGGCATCGAGGTCACCGAAAACTGGGGGATGCTGCGGCTGCGTCTCGCCGAAGGGCGCGAAGTCCTCGTCTACCCGAAGGGCGACAAGCATGTTCCGGCTGAGTATACGATTCTCAACTTCCCGGTGGACGACATCGACCAGGCAGTCGCGGACCTCGGCGCGGCCGGGGTTTCCTTCGAACCGTTCGACGGCGTCGACGAAAAAGGCATTTTCCGGCTCGGCGGGCCACTGATCGCGTGGTTCCGCGATCCGGCGCGGAATATTCTTTCGGTGCTTCAGGAAAACTGAGGACAGGACCGCAAAACTGAAGATGCCGGAACGCGCGCCCGGATGAGAAGTTGGAGGCATGACGACAGTTTCGGGGCCGGCTCGCACGAGCTGGCGGGGAGTGCTCGCGCTGGCGGCGGCGGTGGTCGTGGTCGCTTCGGCAATGGGCTTTTTCCGGGCTTTCACGATGCCCGGAATGGACTCGATGGGTCCACCGGGTTCGACAGCCGGCCGGCGGCTGCACGGCATGGCGCTGGCCGACATGCCGGAAATGTTCGTCGCCGGCGCGGCCTTGCTCCTCGCGCTGGGAGCCGCGCTCGTCCTCGGCCGGATGCGGCAGGGTGCGGTCCCAGCGGTCCCAGCGGTCCCAGCGGTCCCGGCTGTCCTGCCTCCGCAAACGGTCCGGGGAAGGCGGACGATCGCGGCGGTCGCCACCGCCGCGCTCACGATCGACATCAGCAAGACGTCGACGCTGGGGTTCGTCATCCCCGGCCTGCGCACGGAATACGGCATCGACGCCTCGACCGCGTCGCTGCTGGCGGTGAGCGGGCTGTCCGGCACCGCGCTGGGCGCGTTGCTGTGCAGCAGGCTGGCCGAGCGCATCGGCCGCCGGGCCTGTTATCTGCTCGCCACGCTCGGGTTCACCGCCACGAGCATGTGCGGCACCATGCCGGATTTCGGCGGCAACGTGGTGATGTGCTTCCTGATGGGCATCGCCGTCGGCGGGCTGGCTCCGATGCTGATCACGGTGCTCAGCGACCTCTTCCCGGGGCCGGGCAGGGGAGCGGCGGTCACCGGCCTGTCTATCCTCGCGACCGCGATCGGCTACCTGGTCGCGTCCGGCTCCGCGTTGTGGCTGGAGCCTGTCTTCGGCTGGCGGGTGCTGTGGCTCATCGGCGCTCCGACCGGGCTGCTGCTGGCCGCCGCGGCAGCCGTCATCCCGGATCAGCGGAGCATCCGCGCGCCCGCCGCGGCGGAGAACAACTGGCTGGCCCGGAACACGCTCACGACCCGCCTGCAATGGGTGTTCGCCTTCTCGATCGGCTTGACCACATTCGGCCTGACCACCTGGGTGCCGACCCTGTCCCGCGTCGGCGGCCTCTCGTTGACCACGGCGAACGCCCTGCTGACCGGATCCGCGGTGGCGATGGTGCTGTGCGCGGGATTGCTGGTGCTCGGCTACCGCCGCTTCGGCCCCACCGGCGTCACGGTGCGCCTGGCCGTCTGCGTCGCGATATTGCTGTTGGCGCTCGCGGTCTCGGGATGGGCGGTAGCCGCGCCGTGGCTGTCGGCAGCGGTGCTGACCGTCGCCTTGCTAGGCGTCAACACGATGGCGGCGGTGTTCCTGCCAGTCGCCGCCGATGTGGCCGATGACGGCTTGCGCGGGCGGGTCGCAGGGTCGGTGTCGTTCTTCAACCGGCTCGGCGGGTTGGCTGGCCCGTTGGTGCTTTCGCTGCTGGTGAAGTCGGTGTCGGAGGTACTGGTTTCGGTCGCGCTCCTGGCAATGCTGTGTGGTTCGGTCGCGGCCTACACGAGCCGTCGACAACGGGTGCTGCGGAAGGCCGCAGCGGTCAGAACCGCCGCGTGAACGGCAGCGGACGGCGCATCCGCACCAGCAGCAGCAACGGAACCAGCACGTACGGGAGGTTGAACGCGAGGAACTTGGCCGGGTTGCCGGTGCGCGTCGCCGGGTCGCCGAAGAACTCGACGCCGAACACGACGATCCCGGTGAGCGTGACGATCATCGTCGCGTAGACCACCGCGAACAGCTGGATCCCGTTGCGGCCCGCGACGAGGCACCAGACGAGCACGACGTAGAACGGGAGGTATACGAACGCCGACAGGCCGGTGACGATCCGCATCCAGTCCGGCGGGTGCATGAAGAGCGGGTCGGCGTCGTGGGCGTACCAGTAGTTGGAGTCGACGAAGAAGTTGCCGGTCGGCCGCGAGAAGTCGACGCCGACCGTCGGCAGCAGGTCGCTGATCAGCGACGTCACCGTGAACGCCGAGAAGATCACGGCGAAGAAAATGTCGATCTTGCGCTCGCGCAGGGGCAGGTTCGCCGTCGTGGTGCCCATCGGCGGATTGTAGGGCGTCGCAGCGGCGATTTCGGCAGTACAGTCGCGGTCATGAACGCGTTCCAGGTGTGCCTCTGGGTGTGCGCGGGAGTGTGCGCCGGCTGCTGGCTGCTGTCGGTGCTCACCAGGGAGTACTCCTGGGTGGACCGGATCTGGTCGGTCGTCCCGGTGGCCTACGTCGGCATCTTCGCCGGGCACGCGGGGTTCGCGGACGCGCGCCTGAACCTGCTGTTCGCGCTCGTGTTCCTCTGGGGCGCGCGGCTCACGTTCAACTACGGCCGCAAAGGCGGCTACGCGCCCGGCGGCGAGGACTACCGCTGGGCGGTGCTGCGCGGCCGGATGGCTCCGTGGCAGTTCCAGCTGTTCAACCTCTTCTTCATCACGCTCTACCAGAACGTGATCCTGCTGCTCATCACTCTTCCCGCGTGGACCGCGCTCGACCATCAGACTCCGCTGGGCGCCGCCGACATCGTGCTGGCCGTCGCGTTCCTCGCGTGCCTGGCCGGCGAGACGATCGCGGACCAGCAGCAATGGAACTTCCACCAGTGGAAGAAGCGCGAGACCGCCGCCGGGCGCACTCCCGAACCGCGGTTCGCACAGACCGGGCTCTTCCGGTTTTCCCGGCACCCCAACTTCTTCTTCGAACAAGCGCAGTGGTGGCTGGTGTTCCTGATCGGCGTCTCGGCGGCCGGCGCGGTCACCTGGACGATCGCCGGCGCGGTCCTGCTGACGGCGCTGTTCATCGGCTCGACGATCTTCACCGAGAGCATCACCCTCGGCCGCTACCCCGAGTACGCGGACTACCAGCGGCGAGTCTCGCCGATCGTGCCGTGGTTCCCGCGTCGGGCCGACCGCCGCGGAAGCGCCGTCGGGTCCACTTCGGACTGAGTCCGGCCCGCGGTGTGACCGCCCTCACGGGAATGCCGTGAACCTCCCCGGTGTCCGATGAGTCGGAAGGGATACCGTTCGCCCGGTAGGGTCACGGTTCACACGACTGGGGGTAGTTTCATGATCGGTTTCGAAACCGACCTCGACGACCTGCGCAAGGCGAGCGGGTTCGTCGCGAACGCCGGGGACGCGGCGGAGACCGCGCGTGGCGGAGTGCGCAGGCTGGACCTGCCCGACGCGGTCGGCCCGGCCGCCATCATCGGCTCGATCGACCTGTTCGGCGGCGGCCCGACCACCGCGTTCGGCGGATCGCTCGGCATGCCCAAGATCGCGGCGGCGTACGAGAACCACCGCGCGAAGGTCGAGGAAGCTCTCGCGAAGCTGGCCTACACGACGCATCAGGCGAGCGAAGCGCTCAAGCGCGTGGCGGAGCTGTACGAGGCGTCGGACGCCGAGGCGCAGTCCGCGGTGCGGCGCGCGGGCGGAGAGGTGCGCTGACGTGAGCGAGCAGGAAGACTACTTCGGGCTCAGCGGCGGCTCGGACGGGCGTCCGCGCGCGGAACTGCTCGAAGGCATCAGCGAGGATCTGCACAAGGGCGCCAACGACGCGCTCGACGGGCTGGAATTCCTGCGCTACGCGGAGTTCTTCAAGTTCTCCGCGATCAAAGAGCTGTACGAGTCGTACCAGGACAAGGTCACCGAGGTCTTCCGGGAGTTCTCCGAGGCCGACCTCAAGGACACCGGCGGCGGCCTGCAGTCGATGATCAACTCGTACGAGCCGGTGTGGAAGAACCTCAGCCGCGGGTCGATCACCGAACTGCGCCGGGCGAAGGAACTGCTGGGCTCATGGCGCGGCAACGCGGCCGAGGACGTCAAGACCTACCTCGACCGGCTGTCGGAGGCCTACGAAGCGCTCGCCGCGGAGATCACGGTCGTGGAGAGCGACATCGTCGCCGCCCGCGACGGCGTGTGGGCCGCGCGGGACGACCTCAGCTCGCTCGCGCTGACGTTCCGGGAAACCGCCGAGAAGTACCAGAAGGAGAAGGCCAAGGAAGGCGAAATCTCCTGGTCCAAGGTGGCGGCAGTGGCGTTCACCGGCGCTCTGGTCGGGATGCTCGCCGTGGTCGCCACCCCGGGCGGAGCCGTGGCCGCGGCGGGCGGTCTGTCGATGAGCGCGGTCGGCGCACAGGCCGCGGTCGCGGGTGCGGGCGCCGGGCTCACCGAGGTGACGGCGCAGGCCTCGGCGAAGGTCGAAGGCGACAACGCGGACGACATCTTCCAGAGCTTCCTCAGCGGCGTGGACAAGATCCGTTCGCACATGCAGGAATCGGCGGGCAGGCTGGCCGACAAGATCCACGAGAAGTCGGTCAACCTGCCGCCGGTGCCGAACCCGCCCGACGTCAGCCCCGGCGATTCGTTCGACCCGGCCAACTTCGAGACCTCGAACACGCCGAAGGGCACCGAAAAGCGGGTCCGGGACCGGAACGTCGACATCGCGCCGGACGGTTCGGTGTCGCAGCCGCTGTCGCCGTCCACGATGGACTGACATGCCCAGTCCGGAAGAACTGATCCAGGCTCTGTCCGCGTTGTCGGTCGAGGCGTCCTCGCCCGGCAACGCGGTCACCGCCACGGTCAACACCGACGGAGTCCTCACAGGGCTGAAACTCTCCGGCACAGTACGGAATCTGCCGCCGGACGAGCTGGCCGCGCTGGTACTGCGCACGTACGCCGAAGCGCAACGGGAATCGGCGAACCGCACGGCGGCGCTGCTGGCTCCGCTCGGCACCCGCGGATACGTGATGGACCGCCTGAAGTGGCGGGCCGGGTTCACGCCCGAAGCCGCGCCCGCGACTCCGGCTCCCCGGCGACCCGCTCCGCCCGCCGAGCCGAGGCCGTCTCCCGCGCCCGGCGAGCCGAAACCCGCTGCCGCGCCGGAGAAGCCCGCGGTGTCCCGGAACCCGGCGGCCGCTTCGGCTGTGCAGGGCGAGGGCGACTACCTCCGCAACCGCACCTCCGACCCCGAACGTTCCGCGGAACCGGAGCGCCCGGTGAGCGACGAGGATTGGTACGAGGCTGGCGTGCGGTTCGACGAGGCTTGGTAGCCGAGCAGTCCGGTGAAAAGGTCTTTGCCGATACGGAGACGACCACCGTCGTCTCCGTATCGCCGGTGTCGCCATCGCGGCATCGAACGCTCCTTGTGAGAGACCAGACGCGGTAGCCGTTCAGCCGAGCGTGCCCTCGTCACCGAGCAGCTTGCGCAACCCCGGCAGCACCGCGGAAAGGTCTTTGCCTGTCCGGAAAGCGACCACAGTCGTCTCCGTCTCACCAGTGTTGCCGAACAGCGCGACCGTGTCCGCCATCGCGGCGTCGAAGGCCGCCTCCGGATCCGCAGCCTGCCCCCGCAGCCATCGCCGAAGGACGTGGTTGTGCGCCGTCACCACCGCGGCCGCCATGAGTTCGGCGCGCAGCGCGGTTTCTTCGCCGCCGCCCATCCAGCGGTGGACGAATTCCTGGAACAGCCGTTGATACTGCCGCGTGCCCGCGATTTCGCGCGCGCGTAGTGCGGGCACGCTGCGGGTGAGCCGGTAGCGCGCCAGCGCGAGGTCGCCTTCCGCGACGTAATGCCGCAGCACCAGCCGCGCGGCTTCGGTGACCGCGACGATCGCCGTGCGCGGGTCGGATCCGGCCAGCCGGGCCTCGATCGCGCTCAGCAGCACCTCGTGGTCGGGGAAGATCACGTCCTCTTTGGACCGGAACGCACGGAAGAACGTGCTGCGCCCCACGCCCGCGCGGTCGGTGATGTCGTCCACCGTCGTCTGGTCGTAGCCGCGCTCTTCGAACAGCGCGAACGCGGCCTCGGTCAGCCGTTGCTTGGCCGGTTTCTCGGGCATCGGGCCACCTTTCGCACGCACGCTGCGGCCAGCCTAATCGGACGCGGCCGCGCGGGAGCAGGGTGAGGTGGGCCACCCCGCTCTCGCCTACTCGCCGGTACTGAGTATCGTTATCATGAAACCAAGTACCGGAGGGATGGGTGAGGCACGTGGAGCTCGTCGGCGTGGTCGGCTGCGGCCAGATGGGGGCGGGGATCGCCGAGGTGTGCGCCCGGGCCGGGCTGGACGTCGTGGCGGTCGAATCGAGCCGGGCGGCCGCCGACGCGGGCCGGGCGCGGCTGGAGGCGTCGCTGGGGCGGGCCGAGCGCAAGGGGAAGATCGCGTCCGCGGCCGAGGTGCTGGACCGGATCCGGATCACCGAGGACCTCGACGACCTGGCCGACCGCACGCTCGTCGTCGAGGCGATCGTCGAGAACGAGACGGTCAAGGCGGAGCTGTTCGCGAAGCTGGACAAGATCGTCGCCGCGCCGGACGCGGTGCTGGCCTCCAACACGTCGTCGATCCCGATCATGAAGCTCGGCACCGCGACCGAGCGCCCGGCGCAGGTGCTCGGCATCCACTTCTTCAACCCGGTCCCGGTGCTGCCGCTGGTCGAACTGGTGCCGAGCCTGCTCACCGGCGACGAGACCGCCGACCGCGCGCGGAAGTTCGCCGAGGAGACCCTCGGCAAGCACGCCATCCTGTGCCAGGATCGCGCCGGATTCGTGGTGAACGCGCTGCTGATCCCGTTCATCCTCGCCGCGGTGCGCATGCTGGAGTCCGGCTTCGCGACGAAGGAAGCCATCGACGAGGGCCTCGTGCGCGGCGCCGCGCACCCGCAGGGCCCGCTCGCGCTCGCCGACCTGATCGGACTGGACACCACGAAGGCGGTCGCGGAATCGCTGTACGAGGAGTTCAAGGAGCCGCTGTACGCGCCGCCGCCGCTGCTGGCCCGCATGGTCGACGCCGGCCTGCTTGGCCGCAAGACCGGCCGCGGCTTCTACACCTACTGAGTTCCGGCGAGGAGAACCCGATGAGCTTCGACCTGTTCAAAATCAACGAAGACCACGAAGCGATCCGCGAAGCCGTGCGCGCGGTCGCCGAAGAGCAGATCGCCCCGCACGCCGCGGAGGCCGACGAGCGCGAAGAGTTCCCCAAGGCGTCCTACGACGCACTGGTCGCGTCGGACTTCCACGCCCCGCACGTGCCGGAGCAGTACGGCGGCGCCGGTGCCGACGCGCTGGCCACCTGCATCGTGATCGAGGAAGTGGCGCGCGTGTGCGCGTCGTCCTCGCTCATCCCCGCGGTGAACAAACTCGGCAGCCTGCCGCTGATCCTGGCCGCGAACGAGGACGTCAAGGCGAAGTACCTGCCCCCGCTGGCTTCGGGCGAAGCAGGATTCTCGTATGGACTGTCCGAACGCGACGCAGGCTCGGACACTGCCTCGATGCGTTGCCGCGCCACCCCTTCCGGCGACGACTGGATCCTCAATGGACAGAAGTCGTGGATCACCAACGCGGGCTTCTCCGAGTACTACACGGTCCTGGCGGTAACCGACCCCGACGGCCGCCGCGGCGCCAACGTGAGCGCCTTCGTGGTCGAGAAGTCCGACCCGGGGTTCTCCTTCGGCGCCAAGGAAAAGAAGCTGGGCATCAAGGGCTCGCCGACGCGGGAGCTCCTGTTCGACCAGGTCCGCATCCCGGGCGACCGCATGGTCGGCGAGCCGGGTCAGGGCCTGAAGATCGCCCTGAAGACGCTGGACCACACCCGCGTGACGATCGCCGCGCAGGCCGTCGGCATCGCGCAGGGCGCACTGGACCACGCGCTGGGATATGTCAAGGAGCGCATGCAGTTCGGCAAGCACATCGCGGATTTCCAGGGCATCCAGTTCATGCTGGCGGACATGGCGATGGCAGTCGAGACGGCGCGACAGATGGTGTACACCGCGGCCGCGAAGTCCGAACGAGGCGACGACGACCTGTCGTTCTTCGGCGCGGCGGCCAAGTGTCACGCGTCGGACGTGGCGATGAGCGTGACAACGGACGCGGTCCAGCTGCTGGGCGGGTACGGGTACACCCGGGACTTCCCGCTGGAGCGGATGATGCGGGACGCGAAGATCACCCAGATTTACGAGGGCACCAACCAGATTCAGCGGCTGGTGATGGCTCGGCAGCTGTTGAAGGGCTGAGGTTCTTGCTCTGATTGTTCGGGCGGCACCGGCACTCACGACCTCAGGTCGCGAGTGCCGGTGCCGCCCGATTTCTGTCCGGAGCGAAGGGGACCGTTTCGTGCCGCACAGCCGGTGGAGTGCTGCCCAGGCGCGGGCGCGGAGACGATTTTGCCGAACGGACCGAGCCGGACTCCGTTCGAAAACGCGGATGACGGCCTGAAGAGCCGCTTCGAGATCGCGCTCGTAGTGCCGAGCCTGTTACGGCAGCGGCCGCTCTTCCCGGCCGGGCCTGCGACCGCTCAAGATTCAGGCTTGTGCTGCCGATCATGCCGCCGCTGCGCCTTGACCACGTCCACCGCCCGCACGCGGACCCAGTCCAGCAATCCCTGCAACGGCGCAGCCAACTCCTGCCCAAGCTCCGTGAGCGAGTACGTCACCTTGGGCGGCGTCGCAGGCTCCACCTCCCGATGGATCAAGCCGTCGCGAGTCAGCGTGCGCAAGTTCTGCGAGAGCATCTTCTCGCTGATTCCGCCGATCGTGTCGCGCAGTTCGTAGAAGCGCGCCGGACGTTCGCGCAGCGACAGCAGGATCAGCGTTCCCCATCGGCTGCAGACGTGGTCGAGCACCGTCCGGCCGGGGCAGTCGCTGTTGAATGCGTCACCTGGGTCCGCGGCGGTGCGGCGGCCTGCCTCGATGCCTACTCCCATGTCCGGAGCTTACCCCAGGGTGCGTACTTACGAAAAGATAGCCCAAAACCTAGGGTGAGTCTTTCTGAGGCACAAGGAGGTACTAGTGACAACTCTGGTGATCGGCGCTACCGGCAACGTCGGGCGACAGGTGGCGGTGCAGCTGACCGAGCGCGGCCGTCCGGTGCGCGCGTTGGCTCGACGGCCCGAGAAGGCCGATCTTCCCGGCAGTGTGGAAGTCATCCCTGGCGATCTGTCTGATGTGGACAGTCTGCGCACCGCGTTGCGAGGCGTGGAATCGGTATTCTTGATGTGGCCGTTGACTTCCGGTGACCTGGCCGGGGCGGTCGCGGACACGATCGCTGGCAGTGCCGGTCGGCTGGTGTTGCTGTCGTCGGCTGCGGCGCGCAGTGGCTCGGACGACGCGATCAGCCGGGTCCATCTCGCGGTGGAGAAGGCGATCGAGCGCACGAGTCTGGAGTGGACATTCCTGCAACCGCACGGTTTCGCGACTAATACACTCAACTGGGCACGGCAGATTCGCGAGGACGGCGTCGTCCGGGGCGCTTACGGCTCGGTGTCTTCGACGCTCATCCACGAAGCCGACATGGCGGCGGTCGCGGTGGCCGCGTTGACCTCCGACGGGCACGTCGGCGCGAAGTACGACCTCACCGGTCCGGCGGCGCTCACGCAGGTCGAGCAGGTCCGGGTGATCGGGGAGGTGCTCGGCCGGGAGACCCGGTGGGAGGAAGTGTCCCGGGAGGTCGCGCGCGAACTGCTTCTTGAGCGGGTCCCGGCGAAGTACGCGGACGCCATGCTCGACGCGTACGCCCGCCTGGCCGGGCGCGAACCCGACCAGCCGACGGCCACGGTAGAGGAGGTCACTGGGGTTCCGGCGCGGACTTTCGCCCAGTGGGTGGCCGATCACGCGGCCGAGTTCGGCTCGGCGGTGCGCGGGCGCGGATGAGGTCGCTGGTGACGGGTGCCAGCGGGAAGGGCTGAGGTCGCGGCGGGACCGGCTTGAGCTGACGTCCGAGCCAGCACGTCGTCGGGTGTCTGGTGTCCCGGTTCGCCCCCGGTTGGAAGACAGTTCAGCAATTGCTAATATTCGCAATTGCTGAACCCTTCCGTCCCGCTCGCGGGCGGGCCCGGACCGCAGGAGGCGCTCGTGAGCAAGCCGCTCTACCAGCTCAAAGCCGAGTTCTTCAAGACGCTCGGCCATCCGGCCCGGATCCGGGTGCTGGAGCTGTTGTCGCAGCGTGAGCACGCCGTCGCGGAGATGCTGCCCGAGGTCGGGATCGAGCCGGCGAACCTGTCGCAGCAGCTGGCGGTGCTGCGACGGATGGGGCTGGTCACGACGCGCAAGGAAGGATCGAGCGTCTACTACTCGCTGATCAGCCCGCAGGTCGCGGAGCTGATGGCGGTGGCGCGGGAGATCCTGACCGGCGTGCTGTCGGGCCAGGTCGAACTGCTCGACGACCTGCGTACCGCGCAGGCCGGCGGCGCGCGTCCCGCGGAGCGCTGACGTGCGCGGGACTCGGCGTGCGGGCGGTGTGCGGTGCTGAGACTGTGGCGCGCGATCCGCCGGACGGGGCGGGCCGCCGAACCTGCCCCGCCGAGGCCGGAGCCGTTGCCGCGGGCGCGTGAGCTCGGCGGTTCGGTCCAGTTGCGGCACGTCGATGCGGGATCGTGCAACGGCTGCGAGATCGAGATCGGTGCGGCGTTCGGCGCGGTCTACGACGCTGAGCGGTACGGCGCTCGGCTGGTCGCGTCGCCGCGGCACGCGGACGGGCTGCTGGTCACCGGGCCGGTCACGCGCAACATGGCGGAGCCGCTGAAACGCACGTACGAGGCGGTGCCGCAGCCGCGGACGGTCGTGGCGATCGGGGACTGCGCGCGGGATTGCGGCGTATTCGCGGGCGCTTACGGCGTGACCGGCCCGGTGCGCGACGTCGTGCCGGTCGACCTCGAAGTGCCTGGCTGCCCGCCTCGGCCCGAGGCGATCGTCGAGGCGGTGCGAAAGCTGACGGGCCGGTGAACCTCGCGGCGACAGGGCTCGGGGCGGCGGTGGCGAGCGGGGTCGTGGCAGCGCTGGTGAGTCTCGTGGTGCCCGCGACGGCTCGGACGCGAGTGGCCGGAATCGGCACCATGCTCGCGGGCGCGGGCGGGATCGCGGCCGGGGCGGCGGCACTCGCCGGGCAAACCGCGCACGCCAGTTTTCCGTGGCTGCTGCCGTTGTCCGGGTTTTCGCTCGAACTGGACCGTATGGGCGGCCTGTTCATCGCTGTCACCGGCGGAGTGGCGATCGCGGCGGGTCTGCACGGGATCGGTTACGCGCGGAACGGGCTGCGTGCTCGCACGGTGCAGGCGGTGCAGCCGTTGTTCGTGGTGGCGATGCTGCTCGTGCCTGCGGCGGCATCGGTCGGCACGTTCCTCGTGTGCTGGGAACTGATGGCGGTCACGTCGCTGGTCCTGCTGCTGGCCGAGCATCGGCTCCGGCCCTCGGTCGCGTCGGCGGGCCGGTGGTACGCGGTCATGACGCACCTCGGGTTCGTGACTGTCCTTATTGGACTCCTCTGGTTCGCCGCGCTCGCCGGAGGCGACAGTTTCGCGGTCTTGCGCACCGCTTCACCAACTCCAGGCGCGGCGAGTGCGATTTTCCTGCTCGTACTGGCCGGATTCGGTTCGAAGGCGGGGATCGTGCCGCTGCACGCCTGGCTGCCGCGCGCGCATCCGGAGGCACCGAGCCACGTGTCCGCGCTGATGTCGGCGGCGATGGTCAACCTCGGTGCGTACGGCGTGTTGCGCGTCGGGTTCGACCTCCTCGGCGGCGGCTCGCGCTGGTGGTGGGTCGTCGTGCTGGCGCTGGGCGCGGTCTCCGCGGTGTACGGGATCCTCCAGGCGGCCATGGCGTCAGATCTCAAGCGGCTGCTGGGGTATTCGACCACGGAGAATCTCGGGCTGATCTTCGCCGGGATCGGCGCGGCCGGGCTGCTCGCGGCCTCCGGCGCGCGGGTCGCGGCGGGGCTGGCGCTGGCTGCTGCGTTGCTGCACACCGTGGGGCACGCCGCGTTCAAGACGCTGTTGTTCCTCGCCGCCGGATCGGTCGTCCACGCGACCGGCACCCGCGACCTCGACGCGCTCGGCGGCCTGCGCACCCGGATGCCGTGGACCACCGGACTATTTGGCCTCGGTGCGCTGGCCGCTTCGGCGCTGCCGCCCGGCACGGCGTTCGTGTCGGAATGGCTGCTGCTGCAAGCCTTGGTGCACGGTCTTCCCGCCGCTGGTGTGGTGACTGCGGTCGCGATGCCGCTCACGATGGCCGCAGTCGCGCTCACCGCTGGCCTCGCGGTGGCGACGTTCGTCAAGGCGTTCGGCATCGGCTTCCTCGCGAAACCGCGCAGTGCCGGTGCGGAACGAGCGCACGAAAGCCCGGGGCCGATGCTCGTCGGCATGGGCCTCGCAGCGGCGGCCTGCGTGGTGCCGGCGTTGTTCCCCACGCTGGTGTTGCCTGCGGTAGGGGCGGCGGCGGGCTTCGGCGATCCGGCCGAGCGCGACCTGCTCACCGTGCGGCTGAACGGGGTCGCGGGCACGGTGTCCCCGTTGCTGATCACCTTCGGCCTGCTCGGCGGCGCGCTGCTAGTGGTCGCGGCGGTGCGGGTGCTCGGGTCGGGCCGGGAGCGCCGGGAAGCGCGGCTTTGGGACTGCGGCGGCGGTCCCGCGACGGCAAGGGCGGAGTACACCGCGACGTCGTTCGCCGAACCGCTGCAACGGGTTTTCGACGATGTCGTGCGCCCGGAGACCGATGTGGACGTCGGCCACTACGACGAAGCGCGCTACCTCGTGCGCCAGGTCGCTTACCGCCGGGAGGTGCCAGACCGGCTCGAACGGGTGCTGTACCGGCCGGTCCTCGCCGCGGCCGCCGCGTGGGGCCGCGCCGGGCGGCGGCTGGCCACCGGCAGCGTGCACCGGTACCTCGGCTACGGCTTCTCCGCGGTGGTTTTCGCGCTGATTCTGCTGACGGTGACGCGATGACCGGGTTCGCCGCCGCCGGAGCGGTCGTGCAGGCGGTGCTCGTGGTCGCCGGGGCACCGGTGCTGACCGGCCTGATGCGGCAGATCCGCGCCCGGATGGAGGGACGCGCTGGTCCCGGAGTGCTCCAGCCGTGGCGTGATCTCCGAAAACTGGTGCGGCGCAAGGAATCGCTGACGCCGCGAGGCACCGGTCAGGTCTTCCGGACCGCACCGGTCTTGCTGATGGCGACGACGCTGCTGGTCGCGGTCGCGGCTCCGTTCGTCACCACGGCGTCGGCGCTGCCGCCGGTGGCCGATCTCTTCGCGGTGGTCGCGCTGCTGGCGCTCGGCACGGTCGCGCTCGCGCTCGCCGGGCTCGACACCGGCACCGCGTTCGGCGGGATGGGCGCGAGCCGGGAGATCACCGTCATCGCACTGGTCGAGCCGACGCTGCTGGTCGCGATCCTGGCGCTGTCGGCGCGGGCGGGCAGCACCGATCTCGCCGCGATCGTTTCGTCCACAGTGGACGATCCGGCGCGGGTCGGGTCGCCGGTGAGCCTGCTGGCCGCGGTCGCGCTGGCGATCGTGACGGTCGCGGAGACCGGGCGGCTGCCGGTGGACAACCCGGCCACTCACCTCGAGCTGACGATGGTGCACGAGGCGATGGTGCTGGAGTACGCCGGGCCGGACCTCGCGCTGGTCGAGCTGGCGTCCTCGATGCGGCTGACGGTGTTCCTCGGGCTGCTGGCCAACCTGTTCGTGCCGTGGGGGATCGCGACCTCGGCGTCGCTGCCCGCGCTGCTCGCGGGCGCCGCGGCGTTCGCCGGGAAGGTCGGTCTGCTGGGCGCGGCGCTCGCGACGGCCGAGGTGTTCTTCGCGAAGCTGCGGCTGTTCCGGGTTCCGGAATTGCTGGCGGGCTCGTTCCTGCTCGCGCTGCTGGCGGTGGCGGCGTCCTTCGTCCTGCCGGGAGGCGTTTCGTGACCGAACTGCTTTACCTGGCCTGCGGGCTGTTCCTGCTGACCGCCGTGCTGACGCTGTGGCGGCGCGAACTTCCGGTTCTGGTGCGGATGCTCGCGGCGCAAGGCGTCGCGCTGGCCGGGATGGCCGCGCTGCTCGCCGGCTCGGCCGAGGCGGGGTTGATCGCGGCGGGGTTGCTGGTCTTGCGGGCCGGTGTCCTGCCGTGGCTGGTGCGGCGGGCGACTGCGCGCCAGGGCTTGGACCGGCGCGAGACGCGTCCGGTCGTGAACGTGACAGCTTCCTTGCTGACGGCCGCTTTGCTGGCACTCATCGCGTACGCCGTGTCGCGTCCGCTCGTGGAACTTGATCCTTCTCCGGCTTCGGCGGCCGCGCCGGTGGGGCTCACGGTGGTCCTGATCGGGTTCTTCGTGCTGGTGACCCGGCGGCGCGCGGTGTCCCAGCTCGTCGGATTCCTGGTGCTGGACAACGGGATCACCGCGACCGGCCTGCTGCTCGGCGCGGAGCCGGGGCTGCTCGTGGAAATCGGGGTCTCGCTGGACGTGCTGCTCGCGGTCCTCGTGCTGCAGATCCTGTCCGGCCGGATGCGGCAGCTGTTCGGCGGCACGGACCTCGGCGAACTGCGGGAGTTGCGCGACTGATGGCGATCCTGGTCGTAACGGTGCTCGCGGTGCCCGCGGTGACGGCACTGGGGTTCCTGGTGCCCGCGTGGCGGCGCGGCATGTTGTGGGCGGGCGCGGCGAGCACTGTCGTTGGCCTGGCCGCAGCGATCGTGCTGGCCGTCGCGGTGGTGCGAGCCGGTCCGATCGTCGCTTTGGGAGGGCTGCTGCGGGCCGACGCGTTGTCGGCGTTCTTGCTGGTAGTGATCAGTGCGGTCGCGATTCCGGCGACTCTCGCGACGCCAGGGCATTTCGCGACGGAACGCGCCGCGGGCCGGGCAACCGCGCGCACGGCGGCGAGGCACGGCCTGCTGGTCCACTTGTTCCTCGCCGCGATGACGCTCGCCGTTCTCGCCGCTGACCTCGGCCTGCTGTGGGTGTCGATCGAAGCGACGACGGTCGTGACCGCGTTCCTCGTCGGCCAGGGCCGGACTCGGACCGCGGTCGAGGCGGCGTGGAAGTACGTGGTGATCTGCTCGACCGGGCTCGCGCTGGCGTTGCTGGGCACGCTGATGCTCGGGTACGCGTCGGGACACGCCGGAGGCGGCCTCGATCTGGCTGGCTTGGCTGCCGGGGCAAGCGGCCTCGACAGCGGCGTGACGCGGATCGCGGTGACCCTGCTGGTGCTCGGGTTCGGGGCGAAGGCGGGGCTCGCCCCGCTGCACGCCTGGCTGCCGGACGCGCATTCGCAGGCACCTGCGCCGGTGTCGGCGTTGATGTCCGGGGTGCTGCTCGCTGTCGCGTTCTACGCCGTGCTCCGGGTGAAGGTGATCTCCGACGCCGCGCTCGGCGCCGGGTTCGCCCGCGGCCTGCTGATCGTGATGGCGCTCGCGTCGCTCCTCGTGGCGGCGACTTTGCTGCTCGCGCAACGCGACTACAAGCGGATGCTGGCCTATTCCAGCATCGAACACCTCGGGCTGGTGTCGTTCGGCGCGGCGGTCGGCGGTCCGGTCGCGACGGCGGCGGTGCTGGTGCACGTGCTCGGCCACGGCCTGGTCAAGGCAGTGCTGTTCCTGGGCGCGGGCCGGGTGGCGCAGGGCACCGGGACGAGCCGGATCGACCGGGTGCGTGGGCTGGCTGCGCGGGGTCCGGTGCTCGCCGGCTGTCTCGGCGCCGGGGTGCTGGGGCTGGCCGGGATGCCGCCGTTCAGCCTGTTCGCGAGCGAACTGGGGCTCGCCAGGGCCGGTTTCGCCGGCGGCCTCGGCTGGGCGACGGCGATCGTCCTGGTCCTGGTGCTGGTGGTCGCGGCGGCGCTGGCCGGGCACACGACGCGGATGCTGCTGGGCGAACCGCCCGGCGGCCCCGGTGCGGCACGCGCTCCGGTGCCGGTCCCGCGGGCGACGCGGGTCGCGCTGGTTCTCCCGCTCGCGGCCGCGGCGGTGCTCGGGTTCTCGGCTGGTCCGCTGGGGTCGTTGCTGCATGCGGCGGCGTTGGCTGGGGGAGGGGGTTGGTGAGCGTGTGGGGAGTGGGTTCGGCGGGGTTGTCTGGGGCGTTGTTTGGGTTCTCGGCTGGTCCGCTGGGGTCGTTGCTGCACGCGGCGGCGCTGGCCGGGGGAGGGGGCTCGTGAACGTACGGGAAGCGGCTCCGGCGGAGTTGCCCGCGGCGGCAGAATCGTTGCTGGCAGACGGATTCCGCGTCGCACTCGTGTCCGGGCACGACGACGGCGACCGGTTGCGCGCGGTGTATTTGTTCCTGGCCCCTGGCGACCGCCGGGCCGAAGTGCACGTGCGGCTCCCGGCGTCCGACCCGCGGCTGCCGAGCCTGGCCCGGCTGTCGTTCCCGGCGGGCCGGTTCGAGCGCGAGATGCGCGACCTGTTCGGCATCGTGCCGGAAGACCACCCGTTGCCCCGGCGGCTGGTCCGGCATTTCCACTGGCCGCGCGGGTGGTACCCGATGCGGGCCGGCGCCGGTGCGCCGCCGGAGTTCGGCGAGGCCGACGGGCCGTATCCGTTCCGCGCGGTGGAAGGGGCCGGGGTGTCGGAGATCCCGGTCGGCCCGGTGCACGCCGGGATGATCGAGCCGGGGCACTTCCGGTTTTCGGTGTCGGGCGAGACGATCCTGAATCTCAAGGCCCGGCTGTGGTTCGTCCACAAAGGACTGGAGGCGCTGTTCGCGGGCCGCGAGCCCGAGGCCGGGATCGAACTGGCCGAACGGATCAGCGGCGACACCGCGGTCGGGCACGCGCTGGCCTACTGCCTCGCCGTGGAGGACGCGCTGGGCATGACGGTGTCCGCGGACGCTGCCCGGGTCAGGGCGGTCCTGCTGGAGCTGGAACGGATCCACAACCACGTGGCCGATCTCGGCGCGCTGTGCAACGACGTCGGGCACTCGGTGCTGAACTCGCACGCGCAGACGGTGCGGGAGAAGCTGTTGCGGCACAACGAGGAAGTCACCGGGCACCGGCTCCTGCGCGGCGGTGTAAGACTCGGCGGGGCTCGGCTGGTCCGATTGCCGGACGCGGCGCGAGTGCGGGCGTTGGCCGCCGAAGGCGAGGAGATCGCTTCGCTGGCGGTGGAGCATTCCGTGGTCCGTGATCGATTCGCGGGCACGGCGGTGCTTTCGACGCGCCAGGCGGAGGATCTCGGGACGCTCGGGTACGTCGCGCGGGCCAGCGGTCTTCGCCGCGACGCACGGTACGAGCACCCGTTTCTCGACTTGGGCGAGCCGGTGCGCCACTCGCGGACCGACGGCGACGTGCTCGCCCGGTTCCTGGTGCGAGCGGAGGAGATCGCCCATGCGGCGGCGCTCGTGGAGCGGCTGACCGGATCGCTGGGCGACCGGTCGGAGACCGCGGATCCCGGCGGTTCGCGGTCCGGAACCGGAGTGGCCGAGGGCTGGCGCGGCACGATCGTGCACCGCGTCGAACTCTCCGCCGGAGTGCTGAGCCGCGTCAAAGCCGTCGACCCGAGCTTCTTCAACTGGCCCGCGCTGCCGGTGGCTCTCGTGGACACGATCGTCCCGGATTTCCCGCTCGCCAACAAGAGTTTCAATCTTTCCTACGCGGGCAACGACCTGTGAAAACCTCTACCGGAGACAGCATGCCGAGTGAATTCGTCAGGGAACTGAAGCGGGGCGTCGCGGCGGCGCGCCAGGCCTTGGAATCGGCGGGCGAGGACGACGCCGACGCCCACCGCGCACGGCTGGCGGAGCTGCGGGACATCGCGCGGCACAACGAGGTCGACCTCGACGGCGCGGACGCGGGCGAGACCCGCCGGTGACCGGGCTAGCGGTGGTCGGGGACAGCGCTCCTGGCGAACCGGAACCCCCGCTGGCGCTGCTGAGCGCCGACGCGCAGGCGATCCGGGAGCACACCGGCGTGCCGGCGTCGGCGTTCGCGGTGCGGTCGCGGAACGCGGGCGAGCTGTCGGTCGCGCTGCGATCCTTGCCGGGCGCGGTCGAAGCGGTGTACCTGACCGGGGCGGACCCGGCGAAAGCCCGTGCGGCGCAACGGGACGTCGCCGCAGGCGGCGGGCTGCCGGTGATCACCGAGGAGGAGACGGCGGCCATCGCCATGGCCGCCGCGGTGCTGGTCCGGTCGCGGCGGCTGCACGTCGCGCCGTTCGCCGCGAAAGTCGTGGTGGCGGGCTCGGACACGATGCCGTTGCTGGTGCCGCTGCTGGTCGCGTCCGGGATCGGGGAGGTACTGGCCTGGCGGCGCGACGACGCGGCCGGGTACCCGCTCGCCGAGATCGCGCGGAACGCGACCGCGGTGGCCGACCCGGCCGGTGAACTGGGCGGATCCGCCCTGGCGGCACCGGAACGAAGCGCGCGGCTGCTGCCGCTGCCCGGCTTGTTCGCGGCGGTGCGGCGGGGGCTGGTCGCGCGGCCGGTGAACGATCCGCTGTACCAGCTGGACGTGCACCGGGCTTGTGCGCACGCGCTGACGACGCTCACACCGGTGGACCGGCTGCTGCCGGAGCTGTCCGATCCTGATCTGGCCGCGCGGGTGCTGGACGCGATCGAGGAGGCGCTGCGGCCGCGGGGGCGGCGGTAGCCGCGTCGGCTGATCGGCGTTGCGGACGGCCCGGCGATCCGGTCACGCCGTCCCGGACGTCAGCGGTCGTAATACGAAGTCGGCCCCTCCGGCCACTGCCGCGTAGGCGGAGGAGGCGGCGGCTGCTGCTCCGCCCGGCTGCTCTTCTTCCGCCGATGCAACGTCCGGGCACTCGCCGCCATGCTGCTCACCAGCGAAGCGATCACCAGCCCGATCACGAGGTTGATCGCCGCCGTCGCGATTTTCGCTTCCAGGCCCACCGTCAGGGTGAGCGGCAGGACCACCGCGATGGCTGTCACCAGCACCATGATCCAGCCGAAAAACTGGCCCGGCGCCGGGGTCGCCACGCTCAGCAAGTGCATCAGTCCGGTCGCCAGCAGGGCGACGGCAGCGGCGGAGATCGCGTACGTCGGCGTGCTCGCCTTGCCCCACAGGCCGTCACCCTTCGGGGCCAGGACCGGCACGTCGAAGATGCCTCGCGCGATCAGCAGGCCCACTACCGCCACGAGGGCCGCGACCACCGCGGTGGCCACGCCGCCTGCCCACAACCTCGCTGCGTCGATGCCTGGCCGGGTGTCCTCCCCGTAATTGCCGGGGTACTGCTGAACCATCGGGCGGTCCTTCCCTCGCGCATGCGGTCGCTTCGATTGTCGCCCTACCGAGGCTGTTCCGCCGGATCGGCGGATTTCGCCAGCGAGCGCAGCCGGAACGACAGGACCACCAGGGTTACCCCGTAAATCACCGCGTAAATCCCGATCAGCAGCGCGACGCCGAACGCGCCCGCGATCGGGTGGAACAGCACGAGCACCCCGGCGATGACCGAAAGCGCGCCCGCCGCGATCAGGAACGCCTCGCCGGTGATCTGCTTGCGCAAGCGGATCGCGGCGACGATTTCCATGATCCCGGTGACGACCGCCCACGCCCCGACGAGCGTCGCCAGCACCAGCACGGTCACCCCGGGCCACACGAGCGTCATGATCCCGGCGATCAGGCCCAGCACGCCGAGCACCGCGTACGCGATCCGGTGCGCGCCGTCGCCCGGCCGGAACGCCTGCATGATCGCGCCGGCCGCGTCGATGAGCACGTAGATCCCGAACAGGAAAGCCAGCGCCAGCACGGTGATCCCCGGCCACACCAGCGCCAGCACGCCGAACAGGACGCCCAGGATCCCGCGCGTGAGCACGAGCGGCCACGCGCGCCGCGGGTCGAGCACCGCGAAGCCGAGGACGGGCGGAATGGGCGTGGACATCGAGGGCCTCCCGGGGGTGTGGTGCTGACCTGGCAAAACGGTAGCCGGACCAGGGCAGCACCGCCGGGACCTCACCCGATCGAGGGCGCTACCAGGCGACGGTCAATCCGGCTAGCCGCCACGTCCCGGGGTCGGGTACCCGCTTCGCCTCGAGGACACGCAACCCGGCGAACCGGTCCAGCAGCGCGGTCAGCGCCACCTCCGCCTGCACCCTCGCGAACGACGCGCCTAGGCAGAAATGCGGCCCGTGCGCGAAACCGAGGTGTGCGCCTGCCGAGCGGCGGACGTCGAAGCGGTCCGGGTCGGAGAAGACGCGCGGGTCCCGGTTCGCCGCCGCGATCGACGCGGTCACCGGCTCGCCCTGGCGGATCTGCACGCCGTGCAATTCCAGGTCCTCGGTCGCCCGCCGGGGAATCGTCAGCAGCTGCGAACCGCACCAGCGCATCAATTCCTCGACCGCGCCCGGCCACAGTTCCGGTTCCCGGCGCAGCACTTCGAGCTGATCCGGGTGCGACAGCAGGGTTTCCACCGCGTTGGCGATGAAATTCGCCGGGGTCTGCCCGGCGAGCACGAGCTGCCAGACCAGCGCGACGGCTTCCGTTTCGGACAGGCCCGCGCTCGTCAGATGCGTCAGCATCGCGCTGTCCGGATGCGCGACCAGCGTTCGCGAGCTGTCGATGATCCCGGGCACGGCGGCCGCGAATCCCTCGCCGGACACCTGCACGACCGCGGCGCCGTATTCGTGCCAGCGCGGCCGTTCGGCTTCCGGCACGCCGACCAGCGCGCAGATGACCTCCATCGGCAGCGGCCGGGCGAACTCGGCCAGCAGGTCGACCGGGCCGTCCGCGGGCAATGCGTCGAGGTAGCGGGCCACGATTTTCTCGATCTCCGGCCGGAAATCCAGCGCGCGGCGGGCGGCGAACGCGGGCGTGGCGAGACGGCGCAGCCGGGCGTGTTCGGCGCCTTCCATTTCCTGCATGGTCCGCAGGTAGGGGCGGCAGTGCTCGGGGACGTCCGGACGCTGATAGCTGGCCTCGCTCAAGGCGAACCGCTGGTCGGTGAGCATCGCGCGGGCTTCGGCGTGCCGCGTGAGGACCCACATCGGCGGGAAGCCGGGGCCGGTGAGCTTGGCCAGCGGGCCCTGCTCCCGGGCGGCTCCGTAGGCGGTGAACGGGTCGCTCGTGACGGCCGGATCGGTCAGGTCGAGCTCGGGAACGGGCGGTGCGGGGGACAAGGACGACCTCCAGATGGTCATTTCAGATGCTCTCATCATATGAATGGTGACGGTATCTTGGCAAGGAAGCGGACCGGGAGGACTCACGATGGCGCGGCTGACCAGGGCGCAGACGCAGGAGCGCAACCGGGCGAAAGTGCTGGCCGCCGCCCGCGAGGAGTTCACCGAGCGCGGCTTCCGCGACGCCAAGATCGACGTGATCGCCGAGCGCGCCGAGCTGACCCGCGGCGCGGTCTACTCCAACTTCCCCGGCAAGCGCGCGCTCTACTTCGCCGTGCTCGCCGCCGAAGCGGAACGGTTCGCCGCCCAGCCGCCTGAACCGGACCCGGGCCTGACCCCCGCCGAAGCGCTCGGCGCGTTCGCCCGTGCGTGGGTCGCGCGGCTGCCGCTGGCCACCGATCCGGACGCGCGTCTCGGCGTCGACCTGCTCCCGGAAATTCTCGCCGACGAACTCACCCACCGGCCGTACGCCCAGTTGCTGCGGTTCGACGCGATCGTGCTCGGCCTAGTGCTGGAGCGCCTTTCACCCTCGTCCGGACGGCTGGTGCGGGTGGCGGAAGCGGCGCTGACGATGCTGCACGGGGCGAGTCAGCTCGCTGCCGCGGCACCCGGTTTCGGGGAGCCGTTCAACGTCGTGCGTGCGTGCGAAGCGTTGCCCGCGCTGGGACTTGCCGACACCTGGCCGGAGCCGCCGATCGTGCCGCAAGCGAAAGCAGTCGGGGAAACCTGGGCCCCGCCGGAGGTTTTCGACGCCCTGCGCGAGCGTTCGGTCCGCATCGACGGCGACGGGGTGGTCGCGGTGATCGGGCTGCACCGGCTGTCCGCGGTGGAAGAAGCCTTGCGTGCGGCCAAGAATGTCACGCTGGTCGTGGTGACGGGTCAGCCGGGAGAGCTGGTGCCGCTGACCAATCTGGTGCTGGCGGATCTGCGCGGCCTGCTGAAGCGGTCGTGTCCGGGATCGGCGTGGCCGGACGTGCGAGTGATCGTGGACGAGACCGGCGCGGTGGCCGCCGCGGCCGGGGTCTCGGCGGTCAGCGACGCGACCGAGACCGCGATCCGGGTCCACAATGGACAGATTGTGCTGCGGGCGGAGGGCTTCGGCGCCTGCCACGCCGCCGCGACGAGCACCGTCCCCGCGGAAACCCGGTAAGCCGCGCAAACCCTTCCGACGTCGGTGGACAGGGCAGGCGCCGCGGCAGATAGTGGAGCGAAGATCGGCCGAAGGGGGCGGCGATGGCCGAAATCGCTCCGGTGGACCGGCAGTTGCGCAGCCTGCTGCGGCACGGCACGTTCGCGCAGGTCCTCGACCACGCGCTGAACGTCCGGGGACTGAGTCTCGAACAGGTCCGGCAGCGGCTCGCCGGGCGGGGCGTGCGGGTCAGCCGGGCGGCGCTGAGCTACTGGCGCCACGGCCGCAGCCGTCCGGAACGGGCCGAATCGCTGCGCGCGGTGCGGGCGCTGGAGGCGGTGCTCGGCCTGCCGCCGGAATCGCTGGTCGCGCTGCTCGGCCCGCCCCGGCCGCGGGGCAGGGGAGCGGCGGCGGAACCGGGGGCCATCGACCGCAAACGGCTGTGGCCGGGCCACCGGCCGCTGCTGGCGGAGCTGGACCTGCCGCCGGACAGCCTGGTGCGCCGCCTCGACGTGCACGAGCACCTGCGGGTGGACGAGCATCGGCGGCTGACCCGGGTGCACACCCGGCTGGTCGTGGAGGCGATGGCCGACCGGGTCGACCGGTGCGTGGTGTTCCTGTGGGCCGAGCAGTCCGCCCCGGCGCTGCCCGCCGAGGTCCGGTACTGCCGACCCGGCCGGATCCGGGTCGACGCCGAAGCCGGGGCGACGGTCTGCGAACTGCTGCTGGACCAGCGGCTCGCGACGGGCGAGCGCAGCGTGCTCGAGTACACCGCGGTCTACCCGCCCGGCCCGGAACTGACCTTCTACCACCACCGGTTCACCCGCCCGGTGCGGCAATACCTGCTGCAGGCGGAGTTCGCCGGCGCCCCGCCCGCCACCTGCGTGCCGTTCCGCCAGAACAGCGTGCAGGCGCCGCGGCGGCCCGGTCCGCCGCTGTGGATCGGGGCCTCCCGGACCGCGCACCTGGTGCTGACCGACGTCCGGCCGGGCATCGCGGGCCTGTCCTGGGAATGGGCTTGACCGGCGGTTTTCCGGGAACCGCCGGTCAAGCCCCTGCGCACCCGGTCAGTAGACGAACCAGGGGACCTGCACCTTTCCCGCCGTGCCTGACGTGTCGGTGGCGGTGATCGTCGAGTTCAGCAGACCCGAGGTGGTCTGCGGGTTTCCGGAGATCACGCCGGTGGCGCGGTCGATGGTCAGCCCCGAGGGCAGTCCGGCGGCACTCCAGGAGTAGCTGCCGGTGCCGCCGGAGGCGCGCATCGCCAGGTGCACCGGCGAACCGTGCGGCACCGCCTGGAAGCCCGGGTCGGCCACGGTGACCGGACCGGACGAACCGCCCTGCACGGTGAGCGTGAACGTGGTGTCGTGGCTCGCGGTGGCGTTCTTGCCGGTGATCGTCACCTGGTACGTCCCCTGCGGGGTGGAGGCGCTGGTGGCGATCGTCAGCTTCGCCGAACCGCCCGCGTTGACCGACGCCGGATCGAACGTTGCGCTCGCCCCGGAGGGCAATCCGCTGGCGGACAACGCGATGTCGCCGCCGGACGGAGGAGTGGTGCCGATCTGCTGGTTCGCCCAGTCGCCCATCGAACCCCACAGCTTTCCGTGCGCGTTGTAGGACGCACAGTCGGTGCGCAGCCAGGAGAAGACGCCGTAGATCTTGCCGTTGTAGTAGTACGGCCCGCCCGAATCGCCTTGGCACAGGCCCTTGCTGCCGTCGCCGTAGCCGTCGCAGAACATGTATTCCGGCTTGAACACCGACGAATCAATGGTGCTGCAGTTCGAACCGTCCACTGTGGGCAGTACGACCTCGCGCAGCTTGGTGTTCTTGGTGGCGTCGTTGGCGTCGGTCTTGCCGTAGCCGATGGCCGTGCCTTGGGTGCCGAGCGGCAGATTGTCGGCGGAGGACGCGATCTTCGGGTAGGTCATGCCCGCCGGAACGGGGATGTCGGTCTTGGTGAAGATGATCGCGACGTCGTTGCCGTTGCGCCAGCCCTGGTCGCTCTGCGGGCTGTAGTCCGGGTGGATCCGGAATTCCGCGATCTCGATCCGGGTGCCCTTGCTCGTGTCGTTCAGGTCGTCCCGCCCGTAGATGAGGTACTTCGGGTCGCCGTCGGCGAACTTGCAGTGCGCCGCGATCAGCACCGCCCGTTTGGCGACCACGCTGCCGGTGCAGGACTGCTCCTGCGGGCGCACCCCGCCGGTGCGGTGTTCGGAAATGATGAACGGGTACTTGGCGACGGTGGTCGTCTGCCCGTTGATCACGCTCGGGCTCGCCGACGGCGCGGTGCCGTTCACCGCGGTCGTCGAGACGGTGGCGGTGGCGGATTGCCCGGCGTTGACCGACGCCGATGCCGGGTCGACGCTGAGTGAGAAATCGCCTTGGCCGGAACCGTTGACGGTGAGCGTGACCGGGGTCGTGTGCGTGGCGTCCGTGGCTTTTCCGGTCACCGTCACGGTTGTCTGCCCGGGTGAGGCCGAGGAGGATGCCGCTAGGGTGAGGGTGGAGGTGCCGCCTGCGGTTACCGAAGACGGGTCGAATGTTGCTGTGACACCGGCCGGGAGCCCGCTCGCCGACAACGCGATGCTTTGCGCGCTGCCCTTGACGACCTTGGTGGTGATCTTCGTGGTCGCCGACTTGCCCGGGTCGACGCTGAGCGAGGCCGGGTCCGCGGCGAGGGAGAAGTCGTTGGCCGCGGGCGGCGTCGCGCCGTTGATCAGCGGGTCTGCCAGGTTGTCGCCCTGCATGGAACCCCAGCCGGTGCACAGGTCGTAGCCGGTGCCCGCGTCGTAGGTGCCGTTGTTGCCGGAGACGACGTCGTGGAACGCCGAGGAGTACTGCGAGGACTGCGCGATCGAGTACACCGTGGGGTTGATGGCGCCGAGGTTGCTCTTGCCCGCGCTTTTCGCTTTCTGGTTGACCATCGCGAGATATCCGGCCCACAACGGGGAGGACAGGCTCGTCCCGCCGACGTCCTGCCAGCCGCCGTTCATGTACACCGAAAGCGCGCCGGCTCCGTAGTCGGCGTCGAGCGCGACGTCGGGCACCGAACGGTATTTGCTGCTGCCCGGCTGCCAATCCGGCTTGCTGTAGACCGCCGAATACCCGCCGCCGGAGCGGGTGTTGCCGGTGCCGCCCTGGTTCCAGCACGATTCCGACTGGTAAGTGCCCGCGCTGTCGCTCGTCCGCAGCTGCGTGCCGCCGACGCCGGTGAACAGCGGGTCGCTGGCCGGGTAGTCGGCCTGCACGGTGGAGTTGTCGCCGTTGTAGCCGCAGCCGGTGGCTCCCCAGTCCCCGGAGGCCGACAGCAGCGTGACGCCCTGCGCGACCATCTGGGAGTAGGAATCGTGCGAGGCGGCGATCGGGTCGGACTCGCATTTCTCGCCGAGCAGCCACGAGCCCGACAGGATCGTGATCGCGTTGTCGCTCGCGATTTTCGCCATCTCGTCGACCCAGGCTTTGTCGCTGTTCGGTGCCTCATAGACGATCTGGCTCGCGCCGGGCGCGGTGGCCGCGACCGCCTGGATGTCCAGCGTCACCTCGAGCTGTCCGCTGCCCGGCTGGGAAACCCCGCCGTCCACCGGAACCACCTGGGGCTTGACCGAGGGCTGCTTGAAGTAGTTCGTCCAGGCGTCGATGTCGGACTGCTTGAACGAGTCGAACTCGATCAGCCCGACCGTCTGCCCGGATCCGTCGTAGGAGCCGGAAAGCTGCTTCATGCTGTAGGCGGTGCGGAACTGGGCGGGGGTGTAGCCGCCGCCCGGGCCGCCTGGACCGGCCGGAGCTGAGGCGCGGTGCGCGATCGGCCGGTTGGTCAGACCGGTCACCGTGCGCACGATCTTCGCGACCGAAGACGGCACGCTCGGCGCGGATTCCCTGGCGTAGAAATGCTTTCCGGCCGAGTCGGCGTAGTCGCCGAGCTGGGTGCCGAACGCCGTCTCGACCTGTCCGACGGTCCCGACCGCGTCGACCACCTGGCGGTTGGCCGAGACGTCAGTGACCCGCAGGCCCTGTTTCTCCAGGTACGCCTTCGCAGCGTCCACATCGGACTCTCGCGGCGCGTAGCGGGCCGAATAGTCCGCACTGGACAGGAAATGCCGGTAGTCCGGCGAACGCGGATCGCTGACCGAGGCGACGAACTGGGCAAGCCCGGCTTCGTCGTGCGGCCGCAGCGACAGCGCGATCGGGATCTCCCGGCCTGGATCGGTGGCGCCGAGCCGTTGCGCGCCGGCCGGTGCGGAGCCGGTGGGCGCCAGCGGCGTCCGGGGCTCTTGGGCGGCGGCCGAACCTGGTATCGCCAGGGCGGCCGTCAGGACGAGACCGGCTGCCGCGGCGGCCGGTCTCGCCCACAGGGAACGAGGGAGCACGATTCCTCCAAAGCGAAGCGGAGAAGAAACAGCCGGCCAAGGCTAGCCGCGGCGGCGGTCTGCGAATCGTGCTCGCTGAACGTTCGACGACGTTCAACGGTCATTCTGAACGACGACGTTCTCCCTGGTCAGAAAGGGTGGGGTGAAACAGTTTTCCACAGAATGGCGGGCAGGTTCACCGTGCCGGGAGAGCGAAACGGGAAAGGAAAACCGGCACGACCATCAATGCGATCGCGGTCCACGGCAGCGCGCCTGTGCCGAGCAGAACTCCGCCGGTCAGCGCGCCACCCGCGACCGCGCCGTTCCAGCTGGCGATGGTCAGCGACTGCGCGATGTCGGCCCGGCGTCCGGCCAGTACCGCGGTGACCGCTTGGAACGACGTCGGCGCGCCGCCGAAAGCCAAGCCCCACAACGCACACGCGACGAGCAGCAGTACCGGTTCGCGGCCGCCGAAGACCAGTATGCCGAAACAGCAGGCGGTGACGGCGGCGCAGCACGTGAGCACCGCGCGGGGATGCCGGTCGAGGGCGAGCCCGACCAGCCACAGCCCGGCCACCGTCGCGGTGCCGAACAGCAACAGCCCGGCGCTCAACAACGGGAGATGCCCGCGAGCGGCGTAGAATGGTCCGAGATAGGTGTAGAACATGTTGTGCGCCAAGGAAAACGCGATGACAAGCAGCAACAGGGGGCGCAGTCCTGGCGTGCGCAGCACGGCGCGGAGACTTGTCCGGGCACCCGGTTCTTCGCCGGACAGCGGCGGAACCACCGCCACGATCCACCACAGCAGCGGCACCGCGACGAGGGCCATCCCGGCGAACACCCAGCGCCAGCCGACGAGTTCGCCGAGCGCGGCCCCGGCCGGGACGCCGAACGCGAAAGCGACCGGGGTGCCCGCCATCGCGACGGCGAGCGCGCGACCGGCCCGTTCCGCGGGGACGAGCCGCATGGCGTAATTCGCCACGAGGGACCACAGGATTCCGGTGAGCGCTCCTGAAGCCACTCGCGCCACGAGCACCAGCGCGAACCACGGGGACAGCGCGATCGCCAGGTTGGTCGCGACGAACCCGGCGACGAGCAGGAGCAGGAGTTTCCGGCGGGGCATCCGGGCCGACGCCGCGGTCAACGGCAGCGCGGTGAGGGCGGTGGTGATCGCGTACACGGTGACCAGCTGCCCCGCGGCGGCCGGGGACACGCCGAGATCGGCGGCGGCCGGGAGCAGGATCCCGGCCGGGACGATCTCGGTCAGGCAGCCGAGGAACACCGACGCGGCCAAGGCCAGCAGAGCGGGCAGGGGAAGCGCGGTGCGAGCGGGCGGCGCGCTGACGTCCATGGCGGGTCCTTGGGGTCGTGGCGGTCGGCCGCGTCGGTTGTGCGGGGCGGGAGCTTGGTGGCCCGGCTGGTTATGCGGTGCGGGGTTGCGTGGTGCGGGGTTGAGGCCGGGGAGTGTGGCACCCGGGTCGGTTATGCGCTGCGGGGTGCTCGGGCTTGCATGGTCCGGGGCTGAGGCCGGGGACTGTGGCGGCCGAGTCGGCTATGCGCTGTGGGCGCGGCCTTCGGGGGAGCGGCCGGGTGGTGCCGCGACGTCCAAGGTGGGGGGCGTGGCGTCGCGGCGACCGGCCCGGCCGCGCGCGGTTACGTCGTGTGCAGCAGCAGGTTGTGCGATCCCTCGCCCGGATCGACGACCTTGTCCTTCGTCGCCGCGTCGGTCATGCCCTTGAGCACCTGGTCCGGCGTCGCGTCCGGATGCGCCGACAGGAACATCGCCGCCACCCCCGCCGCTTCCGCGGAGGCGATCGACGTGCCGGAAACCACGCTCGACGCGCAATCGCCGGTGTTGCCCGCCGTCGGAATGTCCTTGCCTGGTGCGTAAAGGTCCACGCAGCTGCCGAAGTTCGAGGACGGCACCCGGTGGTCGGCCTGATCGGTGGCGCCCACGGTGATCCCGGTGGTCTGCCGGGCGGGCGTGATGTCGCAGGCGTTCACTCCGGCACCGCCGGTGCCGTTGCCCGCGGCTACGGTGTAGGCGAGGCCGTTCTGGGTCATCTTGTAGAGCTGGATGTCGAGGACCGTGCCGCTGGGACCGGCGAAGCTGAGGTTCAGCACGGCCGGGCGCTGTGCGTTGAGGTTCACCCAGTCCAAAGCGGACAGAATCTCCTCCGACGTGCCCGTGCCGTCGCAGCCGAGGGTGCGCACCGATTCGACCGAAGCCTCTTTCGCGACACCGTAGTGGCGGCCCGCGATGGCGGCTGCGACCTGGGTGCCGTGGCCGTTGCAGTCCGTTCCGCTCTGGTCCGCGTCGGGGTCGACCGCGTCGTACGCGGCGTGGGCGCGTCCGCCGAAGTCGTGGTGGCTCGTGCGCACCCCGGTGTCGAGCACGTACACGTGCACGTTGGCCGCGGTGTTCGGGTAGGTGTAGCTGCCGTCGAGCGGGAGGTCTGCCTGGTCGATCCGGTCCTGTCCCCACGAAGGCGGGTCGTCCTGGGTCCCGGCCGCGGTGTAGACCTGGTTGTCCCCGACCGTGGTGACCGCGGCGTCGGTGAGGTACTTGTCGTGCTGTTCCCGGGTCGCGGAAAGGGAAAACGCCTGCGACACCGAGTAGTAGACCCGGCGCAGCGTGCCGCCGTACTTGGCGATCAGCGCGTTCGCGGCGGCGGTGACCTTGTCCTTGTCTTTGTCCATCGGCTTGAGCCGCACGATGTACACCGCGGTGTCGTCCGGCGCGGCGGAGGCCGCCGCCGGCAGCACGCCGGCCGCGACCGAGAGCAGGGCCGCCAGCACGACGGCTTTCGGGGTGCGTTTCATGGTCGTCCCTTCGGGGAGCCTCCGCCGGGATCTCGGGGAATCCCGGCGGAGGCGGGCGCGGTCAGAGGTTGTTCAGCCAGGTGCGCAGGTCGTCCGGGCCGCTGCCCTCGTCGAAGCCGACCACCCGGCTGCCCTTCTCCTGTCCTGCGGAGATGTCGATCAGCGTGGGGATGTACTCGATGCCGTACTTGTCGGCGATGTCCTTGTTCTGGCCCTGTTCGCTCAGGTCCACCTTCGCCCAGATCCACTTGCCGCCGTCGGCCGTGTGGTATTTCTCCAGGTACGGGGCCATTTTCTGGCAGGGACCGCACCAGCTGGCGTAGAAGTCCAGCACGACCGGCTTGGTCTTGGACATCTCCATCACCTGGTCGTAGTTGGCCGAGGTGACGTCGACGACGGTCTCGTCCTGCGGGGCCAGCGAAACGTAGGACGCCGGGGCGGCGCTCGCCGGCGTCGCCGAGGCGCCGCCGAGGACTCCCGCCGTCATCGCCGCGACGGCCGCGAACATCCGGATTCTCGTTCCCATGTTCTCTCCTCTATTCGGGGTGGGTGACGGGCACCGGCGCCGGGCGCGCCGGGGCTTCGGGGGCGGGGCCGGTTTCGGTGGGGTGGCCGGCGCCGACCCAGTCTTCGATTCCTTCGCGGTACTTGCGGATGTCGGCGTATCCGAGCTCGAGCAGCCGGGCTCCGACGAATTCGCTGTTGCGGCAAGGGGTGTTGGCGCAGTAGACGACGATCGCCGCGGTCTTGTCCGGGACCACCCGCGGCGCGTGCTCGTCGGTGAACGCCGCGGCCTGCTCGTAGGGGAAGCCCGGGATGTTGCGGGCGCCGGGAAGGTGTTCGCGGGCGTAGTAGTCGGGCGGCATGGTGTCGACGACGATCACCGTGCCCTCGTCCATCGCGGTTTTCAGCTCTTCGCGGCCGATCAGCGGCAGCATGCCGGTTCCTCCCGGGTTCCGGCGGCGGGCAAGCAGGCCCGCCGCGAGGTGACTGACGACTGCCACGACCACCGAGTTGATCGTGGGAATCCCGAAATCGAAGACGAGCGCGAAAGCCGTCCCGAGCGCCCAGCTGACCAGCGCCGCGAGCTCCCAGTCGCGCCCGGCGACCGCTTGTCCCCGGCGCAGGGCGGCGAAAACCGGACGGCACCGGCGAAGCACGAAGTACTCCGCGATGAGCACCCCGGCGACCGGCGGGGCGAGCACGCCGACCGCGGTCAGGAACCCGGCGAAGTGGTCGGCGATCCCGAGTGCGGACGCCGCCGTGCCGAACACCCCGAGCACCAGGACCACGCGCACCCGGCCGACCTTCCGGTCGAACAGCACGTCCACGACGTTGACCAGGCCGAGCGAGGAGGAGTAGAGGTTCCAGTCGTTGATCTTGAGGATCGCGGTGGCCAGCACCAGGGTGCCGAGCAGCCCCGAGGAGGAGGTGACGATGCCGACGACGTCCGAGGTCGCGGCGGCGTGCGCGAGCAGCACGCCGATCAGCCCGATCAGGTACTCGCCGAGCGTCACGCTGAGCACGGTCTGCTTGACGACGTCGGCGCGGGTGCGGTTGAACCGCGTCATGTCCGGGGTCATCAGCGCGCCGAGGATGAACGCCCCGGACACCAGCGTGGTCGCCGCGCCGAGCGACAGCGGCGGTCCCGGCGGGGGAGCGGAAATCAAGTCCGCCAGCGAGTGCGTGTGCAGTGCGTCGAGCACCGAATACCCGGCCAGCAGCAGGAAAGCGGGCACGGTCAGGTAGGCGGTCCAGGCCATCAGGCGGAAGCCGTAGACCGTGATCACGGTGATCACCAGGCCGCCGGCCAGCGCCCAGCCCCATTCCGGCACCGTGCCGCCGAGGGCGTGCATCCCGTGCGCGAACACCCCGTTCTGCACGCCGAACCAGCCCGCGAGGCTGACCGCCACCAGCAGGCCGACCAGCGCGGACCCCTTCCGGCCGAACCCGGCCCAGCGGGCCAGCACCGAGGTGGACAGTCCTTCCCGCACCCCGGCGATGCCGAGCAGCACGGTGATGACCTCCAGCAGCACCGAACCGATCGTGATGGCCAGCACCGCGTTCCAGAACGTCATGCCCCAGCCCAGCAGCGCGCCGACGATGAACTGCTGGAACGAGGACACCTGCCCGAACCGCTGCACCGCGACCGAGGGCCAGGACCGGCGGGCGGCGTCCGGGACGCGGGTCAGCGAATAGTCGTCGTGGCGGTCGCTCATCGGCCGGTCGCTTCCAGCGCGGCTTCGGCGACGACCAGGAAACCCTGGCCCGGCTCGGGCCGGAACGCGAATTCCCGGTCGAAGAACTTCCGCAGAAACGGCACCCGCTGGTGGTAGACGAACATCGACCGCGGATTTCCGGTGATCAGCCCGGAACCGGCGAACAACGGGAGTTCGGCGAGGAAGTAGCGCACCGCGAGCCGCAGCGCGCCCTCGTCCGGCACGTTTCCGGTCCGGCCCTGCAGCACCCAGGTGGAAGCGCCGTAGCAGGCGGACCGGAATGCGCTGTCGGTTTCGAAGTGGTTTTCCGCCGCCGCGAGCAGTCGCCGATAGGCGGGCAGTTCGCGCAGCCGGGCCATGCCGAGGATCCGGCTCTCCGGATCGGGCACGTCCAGCGCGCGCAGTGCGGCGGCGATCTTGTTGTGCACGTGGCAGGACTGCCGGTGCGCTTTCTGTTTCGCCCTGGCCGGCGGGTATCCGAGCGCTTCGAGCGTGTAGGCGGTGACCTCGTCCGGGACGAAAAAGCAGAACTCGGCGAAGCGGCCCGCGGTCCACGCGGCGAGCCGGGTCAGCCGGTCCGCGGTGAAATAGCCGTTGAACGGGCTCACTCCGACACAGGCGTGCCGGACGTCCGGATACAGGCGGGCGCAGCCGGAAGACAGCGGAGTCGCGTCGAACATGGAAATCCTCCACCTTTTCTCGTCTCGATTCCGCGTTTCTCCCGGCGGGGCGGGACTGGTGCGGATCACTGTGCCGGGATCCGGGCGGCGCGGGTAATGCCTGCCGGTTATGCCGTCGCGGGACGGCGAGGCCGACAGTTCGGAAAGAGGATTTCCTACTTTGGTCGGGCGATTGCCACACTTTCGCCGGTGCACTCGCGCCGGCGGACGTCATATCGTGAACTTTCGTGGAGTTGGAACTCAAGCATTTGCGCCACCTCCAGGCGATCGCGAAAGCGGGCAGCCTCAACCGCGCGGCCACCGAACTGGTGCTGCCGCAACCCGCCCTCAGCCGCGAACTGCGCAGGATCGAGGAACTGCTCGGCCGGGCGCTGTTCGAACGCGCCCGCGCCGGGGTGCGGCCCACGCCGTTCGGGCAGCTGATCCTCGACTACGCGGACGGGATCCTGGCGCGCACCGCCCGGATCGGCCCGGCCCTCGCGCAGCACTGCGCCCAGCGCGAAAGCGCGTTGCGGGTCGGCTGGTCGGAAACCGTCCTGTCCGGCCCGCTGCTTCGCGCGCTGGAGACGACCGGGCTCGGCGACCGGGCGGAGATCCGGACCGCCGAGTCGACCGCGGAGATGCTCGGCTGGTTCGGCCGCGGCGAACTCGACCTCGCCGTCCTGTCCGAACAGTGCGACGTGCCGCTGCCCGCGAACACCGGGCGGATCGACCTCGCCGAGGACCCGCTGCTGATGATGCTCCCGGACTGGCATCCGCTCGCCGCCCGGCACGAGGTGGACCTGGCCGAGCTGGAACACGAGCGGTGGATCTCCTCGACCGGGCCGGACCGCTGCCGAGAGTTCCTCGCCCGGGTGTGCGGCCCGTACGGCTTCGCCCCGGTGATCGCCCACTACGTGCCGGTCTCCGGCCCGCGCGACGAGATCGTCCGCTACCAGGGCGACGTCACGCTCGTCCAGGCCTCCCGCCCGCTCGCCCCGGGCGTGGTGCACCGCCCGGTTCCCGGACTGCGGGCGCGGACCAGCCATTTCCTGCTGTACCGGGAGGACAGTCCGGTCGCCGCGCGGGTCAGCCTGCTCGCCGGGTTGATCCTCGACGCCTATCACGACCACAAGGGCGGCTTCGACGGCCCGCGCGCGATTCCGGGGGAACTGCCGTGGCTGACCGCCCGGACCAGCTGATCCGCTCGGGCGCCGACCTCGAGCTGCGGCAGCTGAAGCTGCTGGTCGCGGTCGCCGAGGCGGGCAGCGTGACGGCTGCCGCGGCCGCACTCGGAACCACCCCGGCCAAGCTCACCCTGCGGATCCGGCGGCTGGAACGGATGATCGGCGCCCCGCTGCTGGCCGCGGAACCGGCCGGGAAGCTGTTCACCGAAACCGGCGAGCTCCTCCTCGAACACGCCTCGGCGGTGGTCCCGCAGTTCGACCGGATGCTGACCGCCGCTCGCGCCGGGCTGGAGCGCCCCGTCGCGCAGATCCGGATCGGCTCGGTGCCGACGCCCGTGCTGCCGCGGCTGATCCGCGAGGTGGGGGTGCGCAATCCCGATGCCGGGCTGACGGTTCGGACCGCCGAATCGGCTGCGGAGCTGGCGGAAGCGTTGCTGCGCGAGGAACTGGACCTCGGCCTGCTGCGCCAGGACGCCGTGCGGGAACGCCCGCTCGAATGGGTTTCGGTGGCCACGGAACCGCTGGTGGTCGGCATTCCGTCCGGACATCCGCTCGGCGTTCCGGACTCGCTCACCCCGGCCGCGCTGTCCCGACAGCGCTGCGTTCTCCTCGACCAGACCGTGCAACCGCGTACGCGGGCTCTGCTCGCGGCCTTCGCCGACGCCGGTGCTGACCCACGGCTTTGTTACGCCGACAGCGAATGGGCAGTGCTGTGTCTCGGTTACGGGGCCGGAATCCTGACCGTGACAGCGCCGCCGACGAGACCGATGCCGGACACCTCATACCGGCCGTTGCATTGCGCGGCCACGAATTCGACCCTGGTGCTCGCCTGGACGGACGACGGACTGCTCGCCGGGTGCCTCCCTCTCGTCCGGGCCGCGATGACTCGCGCGCACGCGGAGCACCTTCGCGCACTGCTCCATAGCCGTCCGTGAAGGGCTCCTTGAGGGAATCAGATTCCCTCAAGGAGTCCTTCACGGACTTCAGAACGGTCGTCAGCCGATGCGGTAGCTGTACGGCAGAGTCGCCAGCACCTCACCGGTTCCGACCTGCGGCAGACCGGTCACGCCGGTCGGCAGCGACGGCACGGTCACGATGTTCAAGTGCCCGGCCACCTGCCGCCCTCGGTTGCCCGACGGCGTGATCGTCACCAGGATCGTCGCGGTCTCGCCCGGCTTCACCAGCTGCGGCGTGCCGTTCGGGTCCACCGACTGGCCGTACGGGTCGCCGGTCGACGACGTCACCGAACCGTCGAAGCCCGCCGTCTGGATCGACGCCGTGTAGCTCGAATGCCCGGCAGGCGCGCCGTCCGGACCGAACGGGCCGATCTCCTGCACGTCGGCGAACCAGACGCCCTTGGTGACGTAGCCGGTCTTCTCGCCGATCGTCGCGACCGACACCGTGCTGCCGTTCTGCGCGGACTTCAGGTCGCCGAGCACGTCGATGCCCGCCGCCGAACCCTGGATCTCCGCCTGCGCGGGCACGGTCGAGGACGTCGCGACGGTGAACTTGCTCGTCTCCGGCGGGATCGAGTACACTGGCGCGTTCGCGTTCAGCTCCGGCAGGTCGACCTCGGTCGAACCCTGGATCGGCTGCGGCTGCAGCGTTTGCTTGGCGTTCGTGCGCGCGTCGACGCCGATGGCGATCGGTTCGATGCCGGTGTTGCGCACCGTCACCGGCACGGTCACCGCCTTGCCCGCGGCGAGCGACGCGGACTGCGGCAGCGCGGGCGCGCTGGCCGAGACCTGGTCGAAGCCGACGGTTCCGGTGAACGGCTGGTCGATCTGCTTGCCCGTCACCGGGTTCTGCACGACGAGCACGAGGTGCCAGCGGCCCGGCAGCGGGTTCGCGTCGACGAGCTGCAACGCGGTGCCCTGCTTCAGCGTGGTGGCCGAATCGAGGTAGGCGTTGCTGTTCACGTCGGCGAGTTCGCCGTTCGGGTCGACCAGGACGCCGTCGAGCAGCGTGCCCGGGTCCTGCAGCTTCACCGCGACGTCGAGGTCCCGCTTGCCGCGCGGAACGTCGAATTCGTAGGAGAAGGTCTGCGCGGGCGACACCGCGCGGGCGTTGCCGCCGGTGATCGTGCCGCCGAACGCGCCGGGGCCGTTCTTCGTCGGGATCAGCGCGCGCAGCACGGCCGACACCGTGGTCTGGTGTCCGTCGGAGCTGCCGAAGGTGATCGAGTAGTCCGCGTCGCCGCCGCTGGCCGGGGTCTGCAGCGCGACGTGCACCGGCTTCGTCTGACCGGGGTTGAGCTGCAGGATCTGCGGCGAAACCTGGCCGTACGGGACAGCCCGCTGCGCGGTGGTCGCCAGCTGGATGTCACCGGTGTAGCCGGCCTGCCCGGACGCGGAGTACAGCACCGCGGTCCACGTGCCCGCGGCCGGGCGCGTGACGTCCACGTTGGCGTAGTTCGCCGTCGCGGCCCCGCCCTGCGGACGGCTGTTGGCGACGAAGGTGCCGTCCGGCGCGAGCAGCGTCAGCCGCACCACCGGGGTGACGGACTGGCCGTTGACCGTCTTCGGGCTGCCCTGCCACGCCATCCGCGCCAGCAGCCGCTGCGCGCCGTTCGGCACGGAGAAGGTGACCTTCTTGTACGCCCAGTTCGTGCCGTTGAAATACGGGAACGTCGGCAGCTTGGCCGAGTCGAACCCGGTGGTCTGCGTCTGCGTGCCCATCGGGGCGAACGTCCGCGTGCCGGTGCTGACCGTCAGCGGCTTGGTGCCCGAGTTGGTGACGTTGACCGACGCGTGCTGTGTGCTGCCCGGCGCGCCTTCCAGCGTCAGCTGGTCGGCCGACAGCGTGATGTTCGACGAAACGCCCGCCGGTGCCCCGGTCGAACCCGGAGCGGTGAGCGCCGCTTCGACCGCCGCGCGAGCGTCGAGAAGGCCCGCGCCCTGCTCGTCGGCCGGGAGGTTGAGGTCGCGCGCGGTGCTGGTGATGATCTGCTTCACCTGTGCGGGCGTCGGCGACGCACCGTGGTGGGAATTGCGGTAACTCTGGATCACCAGCGCGGCGACGCCCGCGGTCAGCGGGGCGGATTCGCTGGTGCCGCCGAAGGATTCGAGGTCCGTGCCTTCCGGGACGGTCTTGAAGTTGCGGCATTCCGAGTACGCCGGGGAGCAGTCGGCCCAGTTGCCCTCGCCGGGTGCGACGAGGTCGATGGTGCGGCCGTTCTGCGTGATGCCGGACGAGGACAGCGCGGAGATGTTGTCGTTCACCCATTTCCCGTTGGAGAACGGGAAAGCCGCGTAGCCGGTCTGCGCGTAGAGCCGGTTGTCGGTCGTCGCGCCGGTCGAGATCACCAGCGGGTCCGTGGCCGGGCTGCCGATCGTGGACGTGGTGCCCGCGTCGCCGCTGGAAGCGGTCACGGTGACGCCCGCGGCCACGGCCTGGTCGTTGAAGACCTGGAACAGGTTGCGGGAGCTGGAATCCGGGTACTGGTTGAGGCCGAGCGACTCGTTGATCACGTCGACGTGGTCGACGGTCACCGCGTAGTCGATCGCCTGCAGCACCGCGGAGTTCGTGGCGGTCTTGCCGAAGACGTTCAGCCCGACCAGGCTCGCACCCGGCGCGACGCCCTTGACGACGATGTTGCAGCCCGCCGGGAGCGGGTGCTTCTCGTTGACGAACTTCGACAGGTCGTGCACGACGACGCCTTGCGCGGCGATCGAGGAGGCGTCGCCGAAGGCCTCGGCCCCGGCGTCGGTCGTGTTCGGGCCGTCGCCGGAGAAGTCCTGGTAGTCCGAGAACACGTGGGTGCCGTCGGGACGGATGAAGTCCGCGTAGTTCGGGTCCATGTTGTCGGCGAGGAACGCGACCTTCACGCCGGCGCCGTTGGCCAGATCGGACGCGCTCTTGCCGCCGGTGGTGCTGTACGCGCGGATCGACGTCAGCGCTTCGGGCTCCAGCAACGGTTTCGCCGGGTCGGCCGGGCAGGTCGCGTTCGGCGTGGACTGCGCGGCCGGTCCGCCTGCCTTCGGCGCGGCGGCCGGTGCGCCCGGTTTGGCGTCCGGCAGCGTCACCTTGCTGTCCGGCAGCACCTGCGCGACCGCCGGGTCGTGCGCGAGCTGTGCGGCCTGCGCGGGCGTGACCGTGGCGGAAAACGCGTTGCCGAGTGCGAAGTGCTTGACCTTGGCCGGTGCCGCGCCGGAGAGCTTGGCGAGCACCGAGTCCTGTTCTTGGGTGGCTTTGGCGCGGCGAGTGCCCGAGGCCGCCTTGGTGGGCGGCGCGCTGGGCAGCTGGTCCGCGAGGACGACGATCACCGATTGCGGCGCGGTGTCCGCCGCGGCGGCCGGTGCGGCAGCCTGCGCCGGCTGGGTCGCCCCGGCCAGCACCAGGCTGCCGGTCGCAGCCATGACCAGGGCGCGAACGGATCGCGAGGAACGCCCCATGTGCAGTTCCCACTTCCTGCTAGAAGGGTTCGTGAGTTACCGGCCCCGACGAAATCGGGCGCACTCGTGCCGCGCTCGATTTCCCGATAGCAGAACTCTTTCCGACTCCCGCACGATCCACAAGCGACAATAGTGGGAAACAAATCCGGCAAACGGGACCGAATTTCCGCGCGGTCGCGCATTCGGTCCCGTTTGCCGGAATCGGGTCAGTCCTGGGGGAGGTGCCGGCGCGAGTGCCGGGTCACCACAAGGGTTCCCGCGATCGCGACCAGTGCGACGCAGGCAAGCAGAACCGGGTAGCCCGCTACTCCGTTCAGGGCGGCTAAAATTGACGGCAGCAGGAATCCGATGTAGGCCAGCGCGTAGTACACGCCGGTGAGTTCCGCGATTTCGCCCGGCCGGGCGAGGCGTTGCAATTCCAGCAGTCCGGACACCACGACGATGCCGTAAGCGGCACCCAGCACAATCGCCGCGCCGAGGGCGATCCACGGCGATTCCTGCGCCGCGGCGAAGACACTCAGGACGAGTCCGGCGCAGAGCACCGCCATCCCGGTGAGCACCGCCCGGGCGCTGGTGGCGCGGTCGACCCGCTTGGCGATCGGCTGGATCCCCACGCCCGCGCCGATCGCGCAGACGGTGAGCAAGGTGGAGTAGGCCAGCGCCCACGACCCGGTCTGATGCTCGACGAGCTGCGGCAGGATCGCGTACGCCACGCCGCACGAACCGAAGATCCACGGCGCGGCGGGCAGGATCACCCGGCGGAACCGCGGATGCCGCGCGGTGGCGGGCAACGCGGCGCGGACCGATTCGGTCCGGACAGTGAGCGTTTCCGGACTGCGCGTGACCGCGAGCAGCGAGACTAGCGCGAGTCCGATGTGGACCAGGTAGGGGAGGACCATCGGCCACGGACCCCATTGCGCGAGCACTCCGGCGACGCCCGGGCCGATGCCGAGCCCGAGCGTCAGGCACAGCGCGGCGCGCCGGGTGCCGGTGTCGGCCGCGCTGTGCGGGTCGGCGTCGGCGAGTTCCTTGATCCAGGTGGAGCCCACGGCCATCGCGACCGCGACCGCGATGCCGGAGAGGAACCGGCCGGCCGCGATCCACCCGACGCCGACCGGGCCGAGCGCCAGCAGCACGCTCGCCAGCAGCGACACCACGGTGCCGGCGAACATCACCGGGCGGCGACCGTACCGATTGGACAGTCCGCCGGACAGCAGCAGCCCTGGCACGAGACCGACGACGTACGCACCGAGCAGGGCGTCGACGGTGAATGCGGAGTAGCCCGCGGCGTGGTACATGACGAGCAGCGGGGTGAACTGGTTGCCGCCCCAGCCGCACGCGAACACCGCGGCGGCGGCCGGAAACCAGGCCGGACGGGCGGTTGTCTCGGGTGTTCCGGGCAGGGGAGCGCGGTCAGCAGTAGTGGTCATCGACGGTGCACCGAATCCAGGTGTGCTCGCAGGGCCGGGGCGAAGGTGTCGGCCTTCGTTTCGGCCTCCGCGATGATGTTCAGGAGGTCTTCGTGCTCGCCGACGACCTGGGGCAGCCGGGCCGGGATCGGCGCGAGCGCGTGGACGTTCATCCGGCGCTGCCGGTCGGCGAGCGTGGTGTAGAAGCTGAGCAGCAGCGCATTGCCGCCCGCCTCGACGATCGTGCGGTGAAACAGCGCGTCGGCTTCCGCGAACGCGGGCACGTCGCCCGCTTCCGCGTGCTGCCGCTGGACAGCCAGCACCGCGCGCAGCTGCTCGAGCGCCGCCGGGATCAACTCCGGACGCCTGCCCAGCCGTTGTACCGCCGCGCTTTCGACGGCCTCGCGGGCTTCGAGCACGTCCTCGGCCTCGCCCGGGGTGATCGGGACGACGATCGCGCCGCGCTTCGGGATCAGGTTGAGCAGCCCCTCGACCTGCAGCCGCAGGAACGCCTCGCGCACCGGCGTCCGGCTCACTCCGAGCCGCTCGGCGATCTCGCCCTCGCTGAACAGGTGTCCGCCGGGCAGTTCGCCGGTGAGCACGAGCTCCTTGGTGAGCTCGTACGCGCGGTCGGCGGCGGGTTTCAACGCGTTCACAGGTGGGACGCTAACATGCATCCCAGCTTGTATCTAAGGTGTTGTGACCTGCGGCTCAGCCGGTTCTGTCGGTGCCGTGTGCGATGCTCGTCGGCGTGCTGTTCCTCGATGCCCCACCGACCGTCCGCCAAGCAGTCGACGCCATCCGCTCCGCATTGACCGGCGGCCTCGACCCGGACCAGGACCCGCCGCGGTCTGTCGTACCCGTGCCCACCGGGCAGTTTCTGCTGATGCCCGCGTTCTGGGACCGCTACGCCGGGGTCAAGGTCGCCTCCGTCGCCCCGGACAACCCGGCTCGCGGCCTGCCGCGGATCCAAGGCCACTACCTGCTGATGGACGGCCCGACGCTCACCCCCAAGGCGCTCCTGGACGGCATCGCCCTCACCTCGGTCCGCACGGCGGCGGTTTCCGCCGTGGCGGTCGACCTCCTGGCCGAGCCGGACGCGGAACGCCTGGTCGTGTTCGGGACAGGCCCGCAGGCGCAGAGCCACATCGAAGCCTTCCGCGCCGTGCGGCCGGTGCGGGAGGTGGTGGTCGTCGGCCGGAATCCGGAGCGCACGCAAGCGCTCGCCGCGCAGTACCCCTTCGCCCGGGTAGGCACGCCGGACGACGTGTCCTCGGCTGATCTGATCGCCTGCTGCACCTCGTCGCGAATCCCCGTGTTCGACGGCGCGAAAGTCCCCGAGCACGCCACCGTCGTAGCCGTCGGCTCACACGAACCCGACGCCCGGGAAGTCGACGATGTCCTCATTGGACGGTCCACAGTGGTCGTAGAAGGCATCGGTGCGGCTACTCGCGAGGCCGGAGATGTAGTGCTGGCAATGAAATCCGGCGTCCTCGCGGCGGACGACTTGGTGCCGCTCGCGGAACTGGCACAGGGGAGGACGGTGGCGTCGGGTCCTCGGCTGTTCAAGAGCGTCGGAATGGCTTGGGAGGATCTGGTGGTCGCGGCGGCGGCCTATGAAGCTGTCACGTGACATCCCGGCGCAGCGGGAACGCGACTGCTAGCCCGGCCGCGACCAGGGCGTATCCGAGGAGAACGAGCGCGCCGCCCGCGGTGGGCAGCAGTTGTCCGCCTGCGTGGCCGGTCTGCTGGGCGAGCGCGTCGGTGAGGTAGCCGAATTCGGTGAGCGCGGCGGTGGCTCCGCCGGGAAGGTAGGGATAGATCGTGTTCACGCCGGGAATGGCGAGCAGCGCGATTTCGATCAGGTACAGGTACCCGATCACCACCGCCAGCGCGGCGACCTGATTCCGCAGCAGCGCACCGATTCCCACGCCCAGCACGGTGTAGATCGTCATCGCGGCAGCGATCCGGAGCAGCAGCTCGACGACTGTCGCCGGGGCGAGGCCGACGGTCACCCCATGGAGGGCGGCGCTGCCGTAGAGCGCGAGCCCGGCGGCGACTGCGGTGACGACGCCGTAGCAGAGGCCGCCGACGGCGAACGCCGCGAGTTTCGCGATGAGGATCCGCCAGCGGCGCGGCGCGAAGAGGAACGTGACGGAAATCGTGCGGTGCCGGTAGTCCGACGTCATCGCGACGGTGCCGAAGACGGCGGGGAACAGGACCGTCACGGTCGCCATGCCGAGCACGTTCCGTACTCCGGCGGCGGTGTCGAGGCCGGGCATCGGCGGCTGGACCTGCTCCGGGCCGATCACGCCGATCAGCCCGACCAGGCCGCCGCCGCACACCGCGGCGGCGATGAGCGCCCACAGCCACAGCCGGGTGGAGCGCAGCCGGCGGAGTTCCGCGGCGATCATCGGCGTTCTCCTGCGGTGAGGGCGAGGAAAACCTGTTCCAGGCCGGGCTTTTCCGGGGTGAGCTCGTGGATTCGCAGTCCGGCCGCGGCCGCCCGGTCCGCGATCGCGGCGGTGCTGAGGCCGGAGACGCGAAGAAGATCCGGCGCGATCCGTTCGGCGGCCCCGCTCAACGTTCGAGCGAGGTCGTCGGCGTCGGGCGAGCGGACGAGCGCGGCGGGTGCGGTCGAGACGGACAGTTCCGCCAGGGTGCCGGTGGCGACGAGGCGGCCGTCGCGGATGACCACCACCTGCCCGGCGATCTGCTCCAGTTCGCTGAGCACGTGGCTGGAGACCAGCACGGTCCGGCCGGTCGCGGCGAACCCGGTGAGCAGGTCGCGCAGCCACGCCATGCCCTGCGGGTCCAGTCCGTTGCCCGGTTCGTCGAGCACCAGCACTCGCGGGTCGCCGAGCAGCGCGGTCGCGAGGCTGAGCCGTCGCCGCATGCCGGTGGAATAACCGCGCGAGGGCCGCCCCGCGAAGGCGGTCATCTCCAGTTGCTCCAGCACCTCGTCGACGCGCCGGCGCGGCAGCCGGGCCATCGTGGCGTAGATGCGCAGGTGCTCGCGCGCGGAACAGGACGGATGCGGGTCGGCCCTGTCGAGCACCGCGCCGACGGTGCGTACCGGATGCGGCAGCTCGGCGTACCGGACGCCGTCGATCGTCGCGGTCCCGGCGTCCGGCCGGACCAGGCCGAGGAGCATCCGCATCGTGGTGGTCTTCCCCGAACCGTTCGGCCCGAGGAAACCGGTGATTTCCCCGGGACCGGCGGAAAACGTCAGATCGGCGACCGCGGGCGTCGCGGCGAACCGCTTGGTCAGGTTCTCGACGGCGATGCTCATGCGCGGGCCTTGAGCGCTTCGGCCAGCTCGGCCGCGTCGGGCAGGCTGAGCAGCAGTTCGCCGAACTCCCCGCCGTCGAGGACGATCCGCAGCGCCGGACCGGACCGGCGCACCGACACCAGCTGGCGCGTCCCGGTGCCCAGCCCCCAGATCCCGACCTTGACCACCCCGCTGACCAGCATGCCGATCCGGCCGCCGCGCGTGCGGGCCAGCGGATTCCCGATCTGCTCGACCGTCCGGATCCGGGCCAGCGGGACCGTGGTCTCTTCTCGCCACACCGCGATCCGCTCCCAGCGGGAGAACCGCACCCGGAGCCCGTCGCCGACGATCTCGGCTGCCGCCATCGTCTTCACCCCCTGCGTTATCTGTTCTATTAGATGTATAGCAGATATCCTGGACAGGTGCTGCTGACTTTGGATCTCGACAGCGAGACGCCGATCTACCTGCAGATCCGCGACCGGGTCGTGGAGGCGATCGCCCGCGGCGACCTCGGCGAGGGCGACGCGCTGCCGTCCACCCGGCAGCTCGGCGCCGACCTCGGCATCAACTTCCACACCGTGAACAAGGCCTACGACCTGCTCCGCGCGCAGGGCCTGATCCGCATCAACCGCAAGAGCGGCGCGGTGATCCGCCGCGACGCCCGATCCGGCCCCGCCGAATCCGGGTACGCCGACGAATGGCAGGAACGGCTTCGCACGCTCCTGGCCGAGGCCGTCGCGCTCGGGCTGGACGCCGACGAGGTGACCGCCCGTTGCGGCTCGGTGCTGGAATCCTTCCGCGCGAAGGCGGCGTCGTGACGTCGTCGGTCTACCTGGATCTCGCGCTGGTGGCGCTGCTGGCCGCTGCGTTCTGGGCGGCGCCCGCGCTGGCCCGGCCGACGCTTCCGTTCGGTGTGCGGGTGCCGGCCGCGCGCGTCGCTGAGCCGGAGATCGTCCGTGCGCATCGTCGGTATGCGCGCGGAGTGCTGGTGGTCGGCACTCTCGCGTTCGTCCTGGTCGCTTTCGCATCGGCCGGATTGCGCTGGGAGCAGGCGGCCGCGTTCGCCGCACCGGTTCTCGCGGCTGCTTGCTGCGGCCTCGGCTACCAGGCGCACCGCACGGTCGCCGCCGCGAAACGCTCCGGCGACTGGTACTCCGGCACCCGGCAGGCAGTCGCGACTGACACCTCGCTCCGCACCGACCCGGTCCGTCCACAGTGGATTTTCCTGGCCCCGGCGGCAGTGCTGTTCGCGATCACCGCGGCGATCGGGGCGTGGCGCTACGGCGACCTGCCCGCGACACTGCCGACGCCGAACGGAATGACCGTCGACTCCGCCCTGCGCGGCGCGACCACGGTAGGCCGCGCGTTCGCGACTGTCACCGCGCAGCTGTTGATCATCGTCCTCGTGTCTCTGCTGGGTATCGCCCTCCCGCGTGCCCGACCGGAACTCGACGCGGCGCAACCCGCCGCCTCCGCCGCCCGGTACCGCGACTACCTCGCCGGCGTGCTGCGGCTGCTGTTCGGCACCGCCGGATGCGTGGCCGCGAGCTTGCTGGTGGCGTCGCTGGAAGTGTGGGAAATCGTCCCGGCCACGACCGGCGCGACCGTCGTCAGCTACGTCCCGCTCGCTGGCGCGGTGGTCGCGTGGGTGGCGTTCGCGTTCCGGGTGGGCGATGCCGGGCACCGGCTGCCTGCGGACGAAGAGGATTCCGGCCGGGTACAGCGCGACGACGACCGGTACTGGCACCTCGCGGGCATGGTCTACGCGAACCGCGGCGACCCGGCCCTTCTCGTGCACCGGCGCTCGGGGGTCGCCTGGACGCTCAACCTCGGACACCCGATCAGCTGGGCGCTCCTCGCCGCACTCGCGGCGTTCGCCGCGCTGGCCGGATTCGGCGTCGTCGAACTGCCTTCCCGCGGCGGATAGCCTGGGTTTCTTCGACGGCGAGGGGAACTGGGATGTCCGAGGAACTGACCACCGCGGCGGAACTGTTCGACGCGATCGGCGCCGGGTACGAGGACGCGTTCGGCCGCCCGCCGGTGGTGGACGCGGCGGTGCGGGAACTGCTCGCGGTGCTGCCGCCGTCGGCGCGGGTGCTCGACGTCGGTAGCGGGACCGGCCGCCCCGTAGCGGCGGATCTGGTCGCCGCCGGGCATCGGGTGACTGGGATCGACGTGTCCGCGGAGATGGTGCGGATCGCCCGCGAACAGGTGCCCGGGGCCGAGTTCGTGCAGGCCGATGTGCGGGAATGGGCGTCGGAACCGGAGACGTGGGACGCGGTGTGCGCGTTCTTCCCGTTCCTGCAGCTGCCGCGGGCCGAAACTGAGCGCGCGCTCGGCCGGATCGCCGGCTGGCTGGCCCCGGGCGGAAGGTTCGCGCTGATCACGGTGCCCGCCGACGTCGAGGACGTCCCGGTCGACTTCCTCGGCCACTCGATCCGGGTGACGAGCTTCCCGGCGGACGCGCTGGCCGACCGGGTCCGCGCGGCCGGACTGGAAGTGACCGGGACGAGGACCGAAACGTTCGCCCCGGACAAGCCCGGAGCGGAGCCAGAGGAACACCTGCTGATCTCCGCCCGCAAACCCGGCTGAGCGGCTCCGGACCACGGAATTGTGAAAGAAATTCAGCGATGTGGATGCGGCACGGGAAAGCGAGGCGGCATTTTCGCGCGATCCGGGTGAACACGCCGGAAACTGCGCTGAAACACCGCCCCGCCCGCTCGTCACTGCTGGTCTAAACAACCCCTGCCGAGGCCGGATTATTGCGGGACCGCCACGGTTTGCTCACGACGACCGATTCGCGAGGTTTGCAAGCTGAGTTGTTGCACCTGCGGCTTCCGACGTTCACGGCTCGTTTTCGCTCGCGGCGGCTGGTCTCGTTTCGCCGCGGAGGCTGGCCGTTGCGACAGATTCCCGCAGCCGACCGCGGTTGCCGACGCGCACAGCTCTCTCGCCCCGGCTGGTTGCCGAGGCTCGTGACTTGCGCGGTTCGCTCGCCGCGGTCGATCTGCGGACTTCCGGTGGCAGTTGATTTCGCGCGAGGTTCGCCTGCGTGGCTGTCTCCCGGCTCGCGCAGTTCCTTTGCTGCCAACGATTTCGCGGTTCTCGGCGGGGCAGACGTGCGCGGTCCGCCTCCGGCGCGGGAACTCAGGCCGGAACAGCCCTGGTTACTGCTGGTTGCCCCACTGCTGCTCGCCCTGCTGGCCGCCTTGGTCGAAGCCGCCCTGCTCGCCCTGGCCGAATCTGCCCTGGCCGCCTTGCTCGCCTTGACCGAATCCGCCTTGGCCGCCTTGCTCGCCCTGGCCGAATCCGCCTTGGTCGCCCTGACCGAAGCCGCCCTGCTGACCCTGCGGACCGCCCTGCTGGCCGCCCTGGTCGAAGCCGCCCTGCTGCTGCCCGCCGCCTTGTTCCTGGCCGCCTTCCTGGCCGCCGCCGAAGTTCTCCTTCAGTTTGTCCGCGCCCTGGCGGATCTGGTCGCCGTGCTTGCCGCCCGTTTTCTCGTCGGCGAATTCGGCGGCCTTGTCGATGCCCTGGCCGACCTTGTCCGGGTTGTTGCCCGCGAATTCCTGGATCTTGTCCTTGGCCTGGTCGAAAAAGCTCATCGAAAATCCTCCTTGATCTATTCGTGACCCATGGATACCAGCCGGGTACCCGAAGGGCGCGGCCGCGAGACGCCAGTCCCCGGTTCGGGTGAGGCCCGGCGCCGGTTCTGCCCGGGTCGGGCCACGGGTGGGTTACCCCACACGCCCGGACGCGGACCGGACCGGCCGGTAGGGTCGCCGCGGCAGGCGCCGGAGCCGAGGAGGACACGTGGCGGGACCGTTGAGCGGGCTGAAGGTCGTCGAGCTGGCCGGGATCGGGCCGGGGCCGCACGCGTGCATGGTGCTCGCCGACCTGGGCGCGGACGTCGTCCGGGTGGAACGGCCTTCCGGATCGCTCGACCTCAGCGGCGGCAAGCCGGACCCGCTGCTGCGCGGGCGCCGCTCGGTCGCCGCGGACCTCAAGACCCCCGAGGGCCGCGAACTCGTCCTGCGGCTCGCGGCGAAGGCGGACGTGCTGGTCGAAGGGCTGCGGCCGGGCGTCACCGAACGGCTCGGCGTCGGCCCGGACGACTGCTTCGCGCGCAATCCCCGCCTGGTGTACGGCCGGATGACCGGCTGGGGCCAGGACGGCCCGCTCGCCCAGCGCGCCGGGCACGACATCAACTACCTCGGCCTCACCGGCGTGCTGCACGCGATCGGCCGCGCGGGCGAGCGTCCGGTGCCGCCGCTCAACCTGGTCGGCGACTTCGGCGGCGGATCGATGTTCCTGATCGCGGGCGTGCTCGCGGCGCTGTGGGACTGCGGCCGGACCGGGCGCGGCCAGGTCGTGGATGCGGCAATGGTCGACGGCGCGAACGTGCTGTCCCAGATGATGTGGGCATTGCGCGGCTTGGGTTCCTGGTCCGACGAACGCGGCACGAACCTCCTGGACGGCGGCGCGCCGTTCTACGACACGTACGTCTGCGCGGACGGCCGTTACGTCGCCGTCGGTTCCCTCGAGCCGCAGTTCTACGCGGCTCTCCTGAACGGCCTCGGCCTCGCCGCGGAAGACCTCCCGGCGCAACTGGACCGCGACGGCTGGCCCACCCTCCGCGCCACCTTCACCCGGACTTTCCTCACCCGCACTCGCGACGAATGGGCCGAGGTCTTCGACGGCACCGACGCGTGCGTCACGCCGGTCCTCGCTCCCGACGAGGCTCCTCAGCACCCGCACATCGCGGCCCGGTCCGGCCTGGTCACGCTCGACGGCATCGTCCAGCCCGCTCCGGCGCCGCGGTTTTCGCGCAGCACCACGGATGTGCCGACGCCGCCGCCGGTGCCGGGCGCGGACACTGAGGACGTCCTCGCCGACTGGAAGGCCTAGCCCCGCAACCGCACCGGTAGCGTCACGTGCCCGTTGGTGATGAACGACGGCACCGGCTCCAGCTTCTCTCCCGCCACTGCCAGCGCCAACTCCGGGAACCGCCCGAACAACGCAGGCAGTGCCAGCTCCGCCTCCATCCGGGCGAGCTGCGCGCCGAGGCAGTAATGCACGCCGTAGCCGAACGCGAGCGCTGATTTGTCCTTGCGGGCCAAGTCGAACTCGTCCGCGTCCGGACCGTGGTGGGCCTCGTCGCGTCCGGCGGGGCCGAAGGACGGGAGAATCGGGTCGCCCGCGCGGATGACCGTGCCCTCGACCTCGATGTCCTCTCGCGCGAACCGCAGCGGCAGGTGCGAAATCGGGGCCTGCCAGCGCAACGTCTCGTCCACCACGTCCGACCAGGTGCGCGTTCCGTCGCGGACCTGCCGCAGCTGCGCGGGATGCGTGAGCAGCGCGGTCACGGCCTGGTCGAGCAGGTTGACCGTCGTCTCGTGACCCGCGGTGATCACCAGCATCAGCGTGTCCACCAGCTCCTCTTCGCTCAGCCGGGAGCCGTCGGAGTCTCGGGCGGCGATGAGCGCGCTGGCGAGGTCGTCGCCGGGCTCGGCGCGCCGCCGGGAGACGAGGTCGGCGAAAATTCCGTACAGCAGCTCGACGTTCGCGGTCGCTTCTTCCGCGGTCGCCGACGTCGCGAAGACCCCGGCCACCGCGGTGCGCAGGCCTGGCCGCGCTTGTTCGGGGACGCCGGCCAGCCGGCAGATCACCTCGATCGGCAGCCGGTAGCAGTACTGTTCGCGCAGGTCGGTTTCGGACGGCCCGGCGTCGAGCTCGCCGAGCAGGCCGTCGACGATTTCGGCGACCACCGGGCGCAGCGCGGCGATCCGGCCGGGCGCGAAAGCCTTGGACACCAGCGACCGCAGCCGCCGGTGCTCGTCGCCGTAGGCGGTGAACATGTTCTGCACCGAAACCCAGATGTGCAGCGACCAGTCGGACGAGATCTCGCCGTCCCGGTAGGCGGGCCAGTGCCGCCGGGGATCCTTCGAGACCCGCGGGTCGGCGAGCAGGGCGCGCAGCAGCGGCAGGCTGGTGACCGACCAGGCCAGCACGCCGCCCGGCAGTTCGACCACGGTCAACGGTCCGCGGGCGCGCAGCCGGGCGCCCTCGCCGTGCACGTCCGGCGCCGCCGGGTCCAGCACGAAGGGGGTGACGGCGTGGTCCATGGGCGCTCCCTCGCGGCCCGACGGTCCACAATGGACGGACGATGGGGGGAGGTGTCCGTTGCGGCCGCCGGGTCCGTGACAAGCGTAGTGCGGCTAAGGATTCTCTTGTCCGGCTTGAGGGGTGGCCCGGGCCGGACGGGAGAAGGGGTTGACGTCAGCCGTCGGCGCGCTTGCGGTGCAACGAAAACCGCTCGAACACTGACAGCTCTCCGGTCGGCTTGGTGACGTTGTAGTAGGTCACGTGCATGGTCGTCGTGCCGCCCGGTCGGCGTCCGGGGTCCACGGTGAACGCGGCGAAACCGTAGGGGTGGTCGAGGTCGCGCACCGCGCTCCACACCGCTTTTTCGCGCACGTAGGTCGGTTTCCGCTTGCCCGTGGCGGGATCCCGCTTGTCCGCGACGGCGGTCAGCACCTTTCCGGTGCCGTCCTTGAAGAAGCTGCCGTTGGTGGTGCCGGAGACGCCGCCTCCGCCGAGAACCATGTGCACGGTGCCGTGCGTCGCGTCGATGTCGTCGGTCGCGTCGGACACCGGGTTCGGCGTGAGCGTCTCGCTTCCCGCGACGACGCCGTGCACGGCGAGGGAGCGTTCGTAGTCGTGCTCGTGCCCGCAAAGCACCAGGTCGACGCCGTAGCGGTCGAACAGCGGGCCGTACTTCTCGCGCAGGCCGAGGTCGGCGCCGTTCGCGTCGGACGTGCTGATCATGACCTGGTGCATCGCGACGACGATCCAGTCCACGTCGCGCGACGCCCGTGCCGCGGCGAGTTCCTTCTCCAGCCACGCGAGCTGCCGCCCGCCGGAGTAGCCGCTGACGTAGACGTCCCCGCCGTCTTGCAGGCAGTTGTCGTCGTTCTGCAGCACGATCACCCGCACCGAGCCGACGGTGAAGCCGTACCAGAGCCCGGCCAGCTCGGGGTCGGTTTCGGTGGACGGCAACTGGAAGTACGCCTGGTAGGCGGCCATGCCGATCGCGCCGTTCTGCTTCTCGATCTCGTGGTTGCCCGCCGCGGGCATCCACGGCCGGTACCGCGCCGAGCGGGTGTTGTTGGTGAAGAAGTTGTTCCAGGTGCGCACGCGGTCGACGTCGAGGTTGGCGTAGCAGAGGTCGCCGTTGAGCAGGTGGAACAGCGGCGCGACGGTCTCGATGCCGGTGACGATGTCCTTCGTCGCCGGGGTGGAGAAGAAGTCGAGCGCGGGCGCGCCCTTGAGATCCCAGGTGACCTGCGGCGCGGACTGGTCGCCGAAGCTGGTGAAGGTGAACGCGGACCGGCCGCTGGGCGCGGTGCGGAACGTGCCCGCGTCGGGCGTCCCGCCGTCGTGCTGGGCGACGTAGAGGTACTCGGTGTTCGGGCAGAGACGGTTGATCTCGGCGTGGTGCACCCAGACCGTGCGGTTGGACGCGCCGTCGAGGTAGGTGCGGGTGACTGCGGGCGCGGATGAGCCGAAGCCGTCGTCGATCGTGCCGTAGCGGACGCGGGGACGGCCGACCGGGCCGTCGGTGAGCCACGAAACCACCATCTGCCGTGCGGGATCGCGGCCGAACGTGAGATGCAGACCCTGCACCGGGGTGGCGCCACCGCCCGGCGTTGGCATGAGCGGAGCGGCGGCTGCCGTACCAGTGCCGAGCAGTGGTACGGCAGCGCTCGCGCCCATGAGACCCAGTGCTCCTCGACGGCTGACGGTGCTGGACATGGCGGCCTCCTCCGGTTCTCCGGCGGAAGCGAAGCTATGCTGGCCGCGCGGCCCGCCGATGAACGCGAGCTGTCCGGGGCGTGAAGCGTCTTTTCCGCCGGTTCCGGTTCGTTCCCTTTGCCGGGAAACGGGTTCCGGACTGTCCGAAGTGGATTCTCCCGGCTGGGCCTGATCGATTCAGAATTCTTCTGCTAGCCTCCGGGGTGACGTGCGGCTCGCCGTGGTGCCGCGTTGCTGCCGGGGCGCTTCACGGAGCGTGCGCTGAGTGCTTCGGCTCGAACCTCCGAGGAGCGTTATGACAGGCATCGTCCGGGTCCGGGGCCGTGAGGTGCTCGACAGCCGGGGCAACCCGACGGTCGAGGTCGACGTGGTGCTGGCGGACGGGTCGGCGGGCCGGGCGGCGGTGCCGTCCGGGGCCTCCACCGGCACGCGCGAGGCCGTTGAGCTGCGGGACGGCGACGCGAAGCGGTTCCACGGCAAGGGCGTGCGCAAGGCAGTCGACGCGGTGAACGGCGAGATCGCCGACGCCGTGGTCGGCATGGAGGCCGAGGCGCAGGCCGACGTCGACCGCGCGCTGATCGCCCTCGACGGCACCGAGAACAAGGCCCGCCTCGGCGCGAACGCGACGCTCGGGGTTTCGCTGGCGGTGGCGAAGGCGGCCGCCGCGGCGAACACGTTGCCGCTGTACCGCTACGTCGGCGGGGTGTACGCGCATCTGCTGCCGATGCCGATGATGAACATCATCAACGGCGGCGCGCACGCGGACAACCCGATCGACTTCCAGGAGTTCATGATCGGCCCGGTCGGCGCGTCGTCGTTTGCCGATGCCGTGCGGATGGGCTCGGAAGTGTTCCACACGCTGCGGAAATCGCTGCACGACGCGGGACACAACACGAATGTCGGCGACGAGGGCGGGTTCGCGCCGCAGCTGGGGTCGGCCGACGAGGCGCTCGAGTTCGTGGTCCGCGCGATCGAGCAGACCGGGTACGAGCCGGGCAAGGACATCGCGCTGCTGCTGGACCCGGCGGCGTCGGAGTTCTACCGCGACGGCGTCTACGACTACACCGGCGAGGGCCGCAAGCGCAGCGTCGAGGAGCACGTCGCGTACCTGACCGAGCTGACCGAGCGCTTCCCGATCGTGTCGATCGAGGACGGTCTCGCCCAGGACGACTACGCCGGCTGGAAGCAGCTGACCGACGGCATCGGCGACCGCGTCCAGCTCGTCGGCGACGACCTGTTCTGCACGAACGTCGAGATCCTGCGCGACGGCATCAAGCGCGGCATCGCCAACTCGATCCTGATCAAGGTCAACCAGATCGGCACCCTGACCGAGACCCTTTCCGCGGTCGACACCGCGCACAAGGCGGGCTACTCGGCGGTCATGTCGCACCGTTCGGGCGAGACCGAGGACACCACGATCGCCGACCTTGCCGTGGCGACCGGCTGCGGCCAGATCAAGACGGGTTCGCTGTCGCGGTCGGACCGCACGGCGAAGTACAACCAGCTGATCCGCATCGAAGAGGAGCTGGGCACCGAGGCTCGCTACGCAGGCTGGGACACCCTGCGCTGAGCTGGTCTTTGAGGCGGCCCGGGCCCTCGCCCGGGCCGCCTTGCTTTACTTCTTCACCCTCAGGAACATCGCCGCCGCAGTGAAGGCCGCACTGACCCAGAACGCCGCACGCGCATGCGCCGCATCGAGGACGACGGCCCCCGCCACCGCAGGCCCGACCACCGCGCCGAGATTGAACGCAGTAGTCGCGATCGCCCCGGCTACTCGCGGCGCGTCATTGCTGGCAGACGTGACGATCGCAGCGATCAACGCGGACCCGACGCCGAACGCCATCGCCCCGGTTAGCAACGCGGCTGCGATGAGCCCCGGAAGACTCTGCGCCGCGAAGAACGCCGCCACCCACCCGGCGGTCAGCACCAGCGTGCCCGCTTTGAGGACCCGCGGCCCCGCCTTGCCCGCGATCGTGACACCGACGAAGGACCCCACCCCGAACACCGCCAGCACGACCGGAACCCATTCGGATGGGGCGGTCATCGTGCCGAGGTAGGTGAAGGCCGCGAAGGTACCGCCGTTGACGAGAACCCCCTTGCCGACGGTAGCCACGACGCGCGGCTGCGCCAGGACCCGCCACTCGCGATACACCGGGCTTGTCGCTGGCGGGTTGTCGACCTTCGCTGCCGTTAGCGCGACGGCGGCTGCCGCCGTGATCGCCGCGATAGCCCAGAACGCGGCCTGCCACCCGGCGTACTGCCCGAGCACCGTCCCGGCCGGAACGCCGACGATGCACGCGAGCGTGACACCGGACAGCAACACGGAAGTCGCCCGCCCGACGGAGTCCCCCGCGACGAGCGACGGCAGCGACGCGAGCGCTATTGCGAGAAACCCAGCGTTGGCGAACGCCGCGAGGGCGCGGGTTACGAGGAGGAGCGGGAAGTCGGTGGTGACCGCACCGACCACGTGGACTGCTGCGAAGAGCCCGAGGAAGCTGATGAGCGCGATCTTGCGGGGGAGTTTGCTGCCGAGCATCGCGAGAACCGGCGCGCCGACGACCATTCCGGCCGCAAAGAGAGACGTGAGCAACCCGGCGGTGCCGAGCGAGACGCCGGTGCCCGAGGCGATCTGGGGGAGGAGCCCGGAGAGGACGAACTCCGAGGTGCCTTGGGCGAATACCGCGCTGGCTAGGAGGAAAATAATGGGAGGCAAGGGAATCGACTCCGAACGGCTGTTGGCGTCGAGGACGCCTGAGGGTTGAGGACGGTTCGTTTGCGGAGTGGGGTGCCTCGGGCTCGCGGGCAGCAGCACGCGCGGTGGGCTGGGTGCTTGGCTGCAGTTGCGCGGGGCGAAACCTCGCCGCGGCGTGACGGCTCGCGGGCAGGCTTCGCCCAAGTGCTGCGGTGCCAAGCATGTTCGGCCAGCGGTGTTGCGGTGCTGAGCGCGTTTTGCCCACGGTGCTTTGGCGCTGAGCTCGCTCGGCGGTGCCGTCGTGCCGAGCGTGATTTGCCCGCGGCGCCGTGGTGCCGAGCGGGCTCGGTGCTGTGGCACCAAGCGCGTTTCGCCCGCGGGACTGCGGCGCCGAACTCGCTCGGCGGTGCAGCGGTGCCGAGCGGCTTTGCCCACGGTGCCGTGGTGCTGGGCCCGCTCAGCGGTGCTGTGGCACCGAGTACGTTTCGCCCGCGGTAGTGCGGCACCGAACTCGCTCGGCGGTGCTGTGATGCCGAGCGAGTTTGCCAGCGGTGCTGCGGTGCCGAGCTCGTTAGGCGGTGCTGTCGTGCCGAGTGTGCTTTGCCCGCGGTGCCAAGCGCGTTCTGCCACCGGTGCTGCGGTGCGAGTGTGCTTTGCCGCGGGCGCCGTGGCGTCGAGTCCGCTCAGCGGTGCCGTGGTGCCGAGTGCGCTTTGTCTGCGGCTCTGCTGTGCCCAAGCGTTCGCCAGAACGCGTATCGAACGGCGAGTTTTGCCTGCGGCGTCAGACTTCACCACGGTGTGGCCACCGCGCGCAGGCTTGGCGCTGGCTGGCCGCCCTTGCCGTCGGGGCGCTTGGCAGTCGTGAGTGTTGATGCCGGTTAGAACCGGCGTCAACACTCACGAGAACCTGCTCAGGGCACGACTCAACAGCACGGCGTTTGTGGTGAAGCTTTCGCTGGTCAGCCCAATCCGGCAGCAAGTCCGGCACCCGTCACTCCGCCGCCCAGCTTGCTGCTGGGCGGCTACCGTCTGCTGGCCTCCGGCGACGTCATGTCTTGGACTTTACCTTGCCGTGCTCAGGGAGTCGCGTGGGTTCTGCTGTTCCTTCCGTGTGGAGCGACCCGGTTCGGTCGTCACGGGGTTGTGGCGATCTCCGGGGCCGTGCGTTCGACGTGTGACAGACGGTGGAGAACCTGCCTCAGAATGGACTTGCTGCGGCGTCGCACGAGCGATTTCCGCGCACCGACAATTCGCCGTGGCGGACAGGAGCGTCGGTCCGGGCAACGGGGTGTCGGTTGGGCGCGCGGGTTCAGTTGAGTCCGGCGTGGGCGGCGATGTCGTCGGCGAAGGACGTCACCCTGGTGTACATCCCGGGTTTGCCGGGCTTTCCGCAGCCGTCGCCGTAGGAGACGATGCCTACTACCGTGTCGCCGACTACCAGTGGGCCTCCGGAATCTCCTTTGCAGGCGTCGATGCCGCCGTTCGGGTAGCCGGCGCACAGCATGCTTGTCGCGGAGTATTCCGGGTACGCGGTGTGGCAGAAGGAGTCGTCGGCCACGGGGACGGTGGCTTGGCGCAGGTAGTCCGACCGGTCGCCGCCGTCGGCGGTTCGGCCCCAGCCCAGGACGGTGGCGTTGGTTCCGGCGGGGTAGCGGCTCGGATCGCGGGCCAGGTCGGCGGGGCGGTAGGGGAGCGAGCCGCGGACGGTCAGGACGGCGATGTCCGAACCTTGTTGCGGGGTACGGAAATCCGGGTGTTGCCAGGCGGCGGACACGGCGCGGACGACCCCGTCTTGGCTGCGTTTGTCTTCCCGGCCGGCGACCACGCGAAGTTCGCCTGTTGGGACGGTGGCGGCGCAGTGCGCGGCGGTCGCGACCGCGGTGCGGCTGACGATGACGCCGCCGCAGAACTGGGTTCCGTGACTGTCCACTAAGTACACTGCGTACGGATGTTGTGCCAGGGAAGCTTTTTCTCCCCCGATGACGCTCGGGACGGCCCCGGCGGCGGATGTGCTCAGGCTGATGACGGACAGGACGACGGCGACGATGAATGCGAATCGGCGTGGCATGGCGGACCCCCTCGGCTGCGGCAGCGCACGAAGACCACTTTAACCGGCGGTTGAGGGGAAAACCGTCGCTGAACCGGGTGGAAACCGCGGGAGCCCGGATCCGGACTCCCGCGGCGGCTGAGGGGGATTGCTTCCCGAACACGGCTCGGGCCAAGGGATCGTGGACGGCGCGTGGAGAGAAGGCTTGCGGAGAGACGGGAACAGGGTGAAGAACGGCTCAGGGAAACGGGATTCGGAGACGCGGCTCGCCGGGAGAGAGGGAAGCAGGGGGCTCGGAGTGAAACCTGGCGACGGCGGGGTCGTTGGCGAGGAACTGCCCAGGAGCGGAGTGCTCGATCGAGGGCCTGAGGGGAGGCCTGGTCGGAGCCGTCGGCGCGGACCCGGTCTGAAGTCCCCGGCAACCCGCGATCAATTCGGCAGAACGGAAGTGCGGACGGGGGCCACCGGCGCGGGGCCAGCCTCAGACTCCGCCTCGGCACCCTCAAGAACCTCGGCAGACCACCGGACGCGCGGGCGGGAGTCGCTTGCCTCGGACTCCGCACCTGTGCCCCGCGAACCCCGGCAGAGCGGACCTGAGAACGGGAGCCGCCAGCGCAGGGCCAGCCTGGATTCCGCACTGGTGCCTCGCGAACCCCGGCAGAGCGGACCTGAGAACGGGAGCCGCCAGCGCAGGGCCAGCCCGGATTCCGCACTGGTGCCCCGCGAACCCCGGCAGAGCGGACCTGAGAACGGAAGCCGCCAGTGCAGGCCAGCCTGGATTCCACATTGGTGCCCAAGAAACCTCGGCAGGCAGGACGGGAGGGAGTCACTGGTGCGGAGTCAGCCCAGATTCCGCACCGGCGCCCCGAGAACTCCAGCAGAACAGACACGCGAACGGGAGCCGCCGGTGCGGAGTCAGCCCCAGACCCCGCACCGGCACCCCCAGGACTCAGCAGAGCGGAGCCACCGGCCCGTCCGAGCCGGTCTTCACATACGTGTCCGAGATGTAGTGCCCGGGCCCGATCCGGTCCCAGATCTTGCTCGTCCCGAATTTCCCGGTCACCGAGTCCCCGTTGACGTAGCATTCGATGTTCACCTTGGCGTAGTTCGCCGCCAGGCCCTTCACCGACGAGGTCGTGTGCGCGCCCGACCGGACGTTCACCGGGTCGCCTGCCGTTTGCACCAAACCGGTTGCCGCGGCGGAGCCTGTCCACAGGTAGGTGACCTTCACGTTTCCGTTGTCGCCCAGGCCGACTCCCGAGCTGAAGGTGCCGTCGGCCAGGTCGATGCCCGCGGGGTTGCCCACTTTGTACCCGAGATCGTCGCGGCCGCCGTTGTAGCCGTTGTGGTACGCGGCGTAGGCCTCGGGCTGGCCTTGCGGCAGGTCCTTGTACTCCGCGCGCACCGAGGGCGGGTTCCAGTAGTCGTCCTTGGTGTTCCACGGGCCGACGTCCCAGACCGGCGCGTATTCGCAGCGGCTGTTGTCCGTCTTGCACACTCGCACGGTGTAGTTGCCGGTTCCCTTGGGCGACAAGGCTTTTCCGGACGGCAGCGCGACGAAGTGGTCGTTGCTCGCGATCACGTGGCCGTTCGCGGTGGTGTGGCCGGTGAGGCCTTCGCGGGTGGCGTAGATGGTGTAGGTCAGCGGGGTGGACGCGGCGATGGCGTTCGCTTGCGGGGACAGCGAACCGGTCAGGTCGACCTCGCGCACGGTGGGGCGGGCGGCGGTGGTGCTGGACAGCGTGATCCTGGTCTGCACAACGCTCACCGCCCGCGGGAGTGCGGTGCCGGCGGGGGTCCATTCGGTCCAGTCGTCGGCGCCGGAGCGGCCGCGGACGTCGACGTCGACCGTGGTGCCCTGCGGGGCGTCGGCGGAGATCTCTGCGGCTACTCGGTTCACCGGCGCGGGCAGCCGTCGTTCGGCGGAGAGCAGGTAGCCCTCGCTGCCCGCGGCCCGGTCGGCGGGTCTCCACGCGGCGTCTCGCAGCGTGAGCGTGCCGCTGGCCGCCGCGACGTTGACGTCGTCACTGTCCACTGAGGACAGATCGGCTCGCCAGGCGGCGGCTTCGGCGGCGCTCACCGGCGTCGCTACTGCGGTGACCGCCCCCGCGGCGAGCAGTGCGGCGACCGTGCGCCGGACCGTCACATTCCCGACCACGACGGATCTCCCTTCACTCGTCCGAATCGAACTGCCGGAGTGTCGGCGGGATCCGTACACGATCCATACAACGATCTCGCCCGGTCGTGTACCGGACGCGGGAGGTTGACAGCGCTGAGTCACAGATATAGCTTTGCGAGCAAAGTTAATTTAACAGCAAAGGAAGTGCGGGATGACCATCCTGGTGACGGGGGCGCGCGGGAATGTCGGGAGCGAGGTCGTCCGGGCGCTTCGCGAGGGCGGGCACGAGGTGCGCGGCTCGGCACGTGACGCGGCCGCCCTGGATCTGCCGGACGCGGTGTCGGTGGATCTCACGGCGGAGGGCGGATTCGAGGACGCGCTGCGCGGCGTGGACGCGATCTTCCTGTATCCGGCGCGACCGAACGGTGGTGCGGATTTCCTTGCGGCGGCGCGAAAAGCCGGAGTCTCGTACGTCGTACTGCTGTCGTCGCCGGACGTCTACGAGGGCGCGGCGGACAACCCGATCCGGCGGGGGCATTTGCCCGCGGAAACGGCGGTGGCGGAGTCCGGATTGCCGTTCACGGTGCTGTACCCGGGCTGGCTGATGGGCAACACCCGGCGCGACTGGGGTGCGGCGATCCGGGTCGGAGGACCGGTGCGGCTCTTCTCTCCGGAGTCGCAGTTCACGCCGACGGCCGAGGCGGACGTGGCCGCGGTGGCTGCGAAGCTGCTCACGGAGCGTAGCTATTCAGGGCGGATGCTCACGGTGACTGGGCCGGAGTCGATGACGCAGCGTGCGATCGTGCAGACCCTGGCGGAGGAACTGGGTCGCTCGATCGAAGTGGTGCCCGAAAAGCGGAGCGTGGCGCTGGCGCGGCGTCCGGAGTGGATGCCCGCGGCGGTCCTGGAGCACTTGATGGACGTGGAAGAGGCAGCGGTGGGCCGTCTTGCTCCGGTCAACAACACGGTGGAGCGGTTCGCGGGACGGGCGACGTCATTCCGCGAGTGGGCGCGGGCGCACAAGGACGACTTCGCGCCGGAGCGATAAGAAGTCCACTGTGGACAGAAGCTACGCGCGCTTCCAGGAAACGCAGGCTGGTCGCGTCTGGGATTCGCATAGTTCCCGCACGGCGCGCAGCACTTCCTCGGCGGAAACCTCGCTCCCGGACGGCTGCGGGAAGTGCGCTCCCTGCAGGCTGTAATAGTCGACCGGCTCCTCGCCGACGCCGTCCGCAGGCAGGAAAGTCTCGCCGTTTTCGTGCCACGCCAGGCTTCCTCGCGCACCGCGCACACCGGCGACCAGGTACGGCGTCCGCGGCTTCCGGCCCGCGTACAGCCACCAGACGACCCCGGCGTCCGGCACGGGCGGTTCGGCGGAGCGCAGGGCGGACAGCACGTCGTCGACAGCCGTCTCGGTGACGTCGTACCCGGTCCGGCGACGGGCGTCTTCGATGCTCGCCATGGTGCGCTCCGCTCGTGAAGTGTCCTGATACTACTCGGTGCCGATCGGCGAGCGACTTGTGGAATGGCTGGCGCGCAGGCGGGCCGCGCGCAGCGTCAGATAGCGCTGTTCAGCAGTGTTTCCGGTACGGGCGGCGGCCGCGGTGTAGTGCCGGACGGCTTCCTCCCGTTCGCCGGCCAGCTCCAGCAGGTGGGCGCGGGCGGCGGCGAGGCGGTGGTGGTCAGGGAGCCGGTCGTCGAGTCCGGCGAGCATGGTCAGCCCGGCGTCCGGTCCCTGCACCATCGCAGTCGCGATGGCGCGGTTGAGCGTTACGACCGGGTTGCCGGTCAGGGCCTCGAGCCGCGTGTACAGCGTGAGCACGCGCGGCCAATCGGTGTCTTCGGCCCGCAACGCGATGTCGTGCGTCGCAGCGATCGCGGCCTGCAGGCGGTATTCGCCGATGCCGTCGCGGGTCAGAGCGGCGGTGATCAGCGCGACGCCTTCCCGGATCAGCGACCGGTCCCACCGCGACCGGTCCTGGTCGGCGAGCGGGATGAGGTCGCCGTCCGGTCCGGTGCGGGCCGGCCGGCGGGCGTCGGTGAGCAGCATCAGGGCGAGCAATCCGGCCGCTTCGCCGTCGTCCGGCAGCGCGGCGTGCAGCAACCGCGCCAGCCGGATCGCCTCGGCGGACAGTTCGGTGCGGTGCAGACGGCGGCCGCCGCTGCTCGTGTAGCCCTCGTTGAACACGAGGTACAGCACGTGCAGCACGGACCGCAGCCGCGCCTGCCGCTCGTCCGCGCCGGGCATCCGGAACGGCAGCCCGGACTTCTTGATCTTCGCCTTCGCCCGGCTGATCCGTTGCGCCATCGTGGTTTCCGGCACGAGGAACGCGCTGGCGATCTCCGCGGTCGTCAGGCCGCCGACCGCTCGCAACGTCAGCGCGATCGCCGACGCCGACGTCAGTGACGGGTGCGCGCACAGGAACAACAGCGTCAGCGTGTCGTCCCGATCCGGCACTTCGGCGCCTGGCGGCTCAGCGGCGACGGTGTCCTCGCGCCGCCGCCGAGCCTGGTCGCTGCGGAAGATGTCGATGATCCGGCGGCTGGCGGTCTGCAGCAGCCAGCCGCGCGGATTCTCCGGGATCCCCTCGGCAGGCCAGTGCTGCACCGCGGCGAGGAGAGCTTCCTGCGTCGCGTCCTCGGCCGCGCCGAAATCGCCGGACCGGCGCGCGAGGACGGCGAGGACCTGGGGCGCGAGCGTGCGCACCAGGTCCTCGACCTCGGCCCGCGGCATCACACCTCCGGTGCGCTCATGACCTGGCGCACCTCGATCGGCACCCGCAGCGGCGCGCCGTCGGGACCGGGCGCGGCCGAGACCCGAGTCGCGATCTCCAGCGCCCGCGCCTCCGACTCGACGTCCACCACCCGGTACCCGGCCAGCAGTTCCTTGTCCTCCGGGAACGGCCCGTCGGTGACGACCGCGCCGCCCTTGCCGTCCGCGACCACGGTCTTCGCCGCTTCCGGCCCGGCCAGACCCTCCGCCTCGACGAGTTCCCCGGCCTCGGTCAGTTCGGCGTTCAGCACGTGCTGGAACTGGATGTGCGCGCGGATGTCCTCCGGGGCCCATTCCGGCAGCGGCGCGTCGCAGTCTTCGCCCTGGGCGTAGGTCTGCAGCAGCATGTACTTCGGCATAACGTTTCCTCCAGGTTCCGGCTCGCCGCTTCCGGGCGGGCTCATCAAGGGAACGGAACCCGCGCGCCGTCCTCGACACGTTTCGCGTCATCTTGCCGGGAAATTCGGCGAGCGGGGGACAGAACGGGTGGCGTGAGTCTCAGTGCCCGGGACGCCCGAACCGCCTAGCAGGTAGGTTGCGGGAAGCAACTCACCTGGAGGGACCCGTGAGCACGACGACCTTCGCCGCGGTGTCGGCGGTCAAACAGCGTTCGGACACCGAGTTCAGCGTCGACCTCAGCCCGGCGTGGACCATCGGCGGCCGCCCGAACGGCGGATACCTGCTGGCGACCATCGCGCGCGCGGCGACCGTCGTTTCCGGGCATCCGGACGTGCTCGCCGCCAGCGCGCACTACCTGCGCTCGCCCGAACCGGGGCCGGCGGAGATCGAGGTCGAGGTGCTGCGCACCGGCCGGTCCGCGACCCAATTGCGCGGACGGCTGCTCAAGGACGGCGTGCCGCAGGTCGAGGCCCTGCTGACGCTCGGCGCTCTCGGCGCGGCCGAACCGTTCTGGCAGGACGGCGTGCCGCAGCCGGAGTTCGGGCCGTTCCCGGAGGAGCCGTGGGGGCCGGACGTGCTGTCGTCCGGCATCCCGATCGCCATCCGCGACGAGATCGACGTGTACTTCGACCGCCCGCTCGCCGACGGGCCCAGCGGCCGCGGCGAACTGCGCGCCCTGCTGGCGCTGCCCGGCGACGAGGCGTTCGACCCGGTCAGCCTGCTGTTCGCGGTCGACGCCCTGCCTCCGGCGACCCTCGACGTCGCGCCGTCCGGCTGGGTGCCGACGCTCGAACTGACCGCCTACGTGCGGGCGCATCCGGCACCCGGCCCGGTGCGCGTGCTGCACCGCGCTCACCTGATCGGCGACGGGCGGGTCGACGAGTCCTGCCACGTCTGGGACAGCGCCGGGACGCTGGTCGCGCAGGGCACGCAGCTGGCCGGGATCCGGATCGGCTGAGTTCCTGGGCTACTGCCCCGGGTACGGCGGCTGCTGCTGCGGGTAGCCGGGGTACGGGCCGGGGGCGGGCGGCAGCGAGCTGGAGAACGTCGGCGCGGCCGCTGGCGAGTTCATCGACATCAGCAGGTTTTCGACGGTCCTGCGGCGTGCGCCCGCGACGACCGCGACGGCCATGATCTCGAGCGCGAGGCCGAGCACGAACCAGAACAGGTGATAGCTGGTCAGCGCCTCGAGGTCGTTCTCGTAGCACCAGGTGGTCGCCTCCCCGTTGCGGGAAACCTCGCAGTACCAATGGGGTTTGGCGATCAGCACCATGATCAGCCCGACACCGATGCTCGCCAGCCCGGCGACCATGAAGAAGACCTGCAGAATCCGCGCGAAGATCGACATGCGCGGAGCGTAGCGACCCGGCGCCCGCCGGGTCAGCGGGTTCCGGCAAGTGCCCCCGTGGTGACCAACCGGTACCCGGTGCGCCCGGAGAACTCCGCGGTGAGCGCGAACCGGTCGCCGCGCACCAGCGTGTGCCGCCATTCGATCCGTTTGCCCGCGCTGGTGCCGAGGCGTCCGATGGAGAACGCGCCGACGGTTTCGCCGCAGCCGAGCAGGGTGCGTTCGGCCCGGGTCGGCACGACGGCGCGGATCTGCTCCTCGCCGTGGTCGAGCCGGACGCCGGTGCGGCGGTGGAGTTCGCCGTACAGGCTGGTGTGCTGGAAATCCGCTTCCAGCAGCGGCCGGGCGAGGTCGGCGGGCAGCCACACCCGGTCGACGGCCAGCGGGTCGTTTCCGGCCAGCCGCACGCGTTCCAGGTACAGCAGGGGAGTGGAGCCCTCCAGCGACAGCCGTTCGGCGACCACCGCGTCCGCGCGGATGTCGAGCCGGCGCACGACGCTGTGCTGGTCGAGCCCGGCTTCCTCGACCGCGGCGAAGAGGCTGTAGAGCGCGCCGAGCGGCTGCTGGATCTCCGCGGCCGCGGCGACGCGGGGCTGGCGTCCGCGTTCGGCGATGAGCGTGCCGTCCGCGCGCAGTTCCCGCAGCGCCTGCCGGACGGTCTGCCTGCTGACGCTGTATTCGTCGGCGAGCGCGAGCTCCCCGGGGAACGCGCTGTCGAACTCCCCGGCGCGGATGCGCACCAGCAGTCGCTGCTGCAACTGCCGCCACAGCGGCTGTCCGCCGGTGCGGACCAGCTCTGCCTCGCCCATGCCGGGAACACTACCGCTTGCCAAATGTACGGACAGCTCTTAGATTAAATGTACGTACATTACGGAGGAGGCCAGCAGTGCGCACAGGAGTGAACCGGTGACCGGCGCGACGCTCGGAGCGACGCGCGCGACGGTGCAGTGGCGGGCCAAGCTCGCCCGCCCGGTGCCGGGGCTCGCGGTCGCGCTGCTGGTCGCGGCGGTGGCGACGGCGGGCGGCAAGCTCGTTCCGGTGGTCGGCGGGCCGGTGCTCGCGATCCTGCTCGGCGCGGTCGCCGGCGCGGTCGTGCCGGGGCTGCGCGGCTGGCGGTTCAGCCCGGGCTACGCGATCGCGTCCCGGCCGGTGCTCCAGCTGTCGATCGTCGTGCTGGGCACGGGGCTCTCGATCCAGCAGGTCGTGCACGTCGGCGGGCAGTCGCTGCCGGTGATGCTCGGCACCCTGGCGGTCGCGCTCGGCGGCGCGTGGGTGCTCGGCAGGCTGCTCGGCGTCCGCGGGGACACGCAGACGCTGATCGGCGTCGGCACCGGAATCTGCGGCGCGTCCGCGATCGCGGCGACCAGCGCGGTGCTGAAGCCGAAGGAAGCCAACATCGCTTACGCGCTCGGTACGATCTTCACCTTCAACGTCGCCGCGGTCCTGCTTTTCCCGCCGCTCGGGCACGCACTCGGGATGTCGCCGCACGCGTTCGGCCTGTGGGCCGGAACCGCGGTGAACGACACGTCTTCCGTCGTCGCGGCTTCCTACGCGTATGGCGGCGACGCCGGTTCGTACGGCCTCGTCGTGAAGCTCACCCGCACGCTCACGCTGATCCCGATCGTGCTGTTCCTCGCCGTGCTCGCCGCGCGCAAGCAGTCCGGCGGCCGGGTTTCCTTGCGCGCCATGCCCTGGCACCGGCTGGTGCCGCCGTTCCTGATCGGCTTCCTGGCCGCCGCGACGGTGGAAAGCGCGGGCTGGATCCCGGAATCGTGGCACGCGCCGCTGTCGACGCTCGGCACCTTCCTGATCACCATGGCGCTCGCCGGGATCGGCCTCGCGCTCAAGCCGTCCGACCTGCGCAAGGCGGGACACAAGCCGCTGCTGATGGGAGCCATCCTGTGGATCGCGGTCGCCGCGTCGAGCCTCGGGTTGCAGGCGCTGACCGGCGGGATGTGACGCGCTAGCGCACGCGCGGATTCCGCTTCCGCCGCCTGCGCTCGGTCAACGCGTCGAGGAGCCGGGGCAGCCCTCGGCTCCGGCGCACGAACACCAAGGATTCGCCGCGCGGGACCGGTTCGGTCCCCGCGGCGTTTTCATTCCGCCGGAACCTGCGGAGCCCCGCGGCGAACTCGTCCGGGTCGCCGCCGACGTCCGGGTGGTGGGTGCGCACGAACTCGCGGTAGGCCGCCTTGTCGGCTTCGGACCACGCCCTCCGCTCGTCCACTGCCGTCCTTCCCCGGTTGAGGGTTCTGCTGGGCATTCCTGCCGGAAGTCGCGTCGAACTGCCAACCGGCGGTTCAACGATACAGTTCAAGCACATGATCGAACTCGACCTCTCCGAGCTTCGTGCCGTGACGGCCTACGCGGTGGCTTGTGCGGAACCCGCGCTGCCGATCTTCGAACAAGCCCGTCCAGGCGATCGGCGTCCGCACGAGGCGATCGAAGTGGCCCGGGCGTTTGCTCAGGGAGCTCAGCGCGGCAAGGCGATTCGCGACGGTGCGTGGGCGGCGCAGCGGGCGTATCAGGAAGCCCGCGACGCCGGTCAGGCCGCGGCGAGCGAGGCTGCCCGGGCCGCGGTCGCCGCTGCCGGTGCGGCGTATCTGCATCCGCTCGCGAAGGCGACCCAGGTGTGGCACATCCTCGGCTCGGCCGGTCATGCGGCGTATGCCTTCGAGCTGGCCGGGTTGACCGCGCGGCATCCGGCGGCTGATCCCGTGGTGGTGCGGGTGCTGTCGCGGTATCCGGCGGCTCCGGGCGGCCGGGGCCGGGCGGGGGAGCTGGTGCGCGAGCTGGATGCCTTGCTGCGCAAGGGTTAGCGAACCCGCTCCACCCGCCGCTCGTCCCAGACCGGTTCCGGAGTCTCGCGCACCACGCCGTCCGAGCCGAAGACCAGGTAGCGGTCGAACGAGCGCGCGAACCAGCGGTCGTGGGTGACCGCGAGCACCGTGCCCTCGTACGACTCCAGCCCGTCCTGCAGCGCCTCGGCCGATTCCAGGTCGAGGTTGTCGGTCGGCTCGTCCAGCAGCAGCGCGGTGGTTCCGGCCAGCTCCAGCAACAGGATCTGGAACCGCGCCTGCTGGCCGCCGGACAACCGGTCGAACGCCTGCTCGCCCTGGCGGTGCAGTTCGTACCGGCGCAGCGCCGCCATCGCCGCGCCGCGGTCGGCCGCGTGTTCCGTCCACAGCACGTCGACCAGCGTGCGGCCGGTGAGTTCCGGACGCGCGTGCGTCTGCGCGAAATGACCGGGCACGACGCGGGCTCCGGTCTTCCATCCGCCGGTGTGCGCGACGTCGCCGCCCGCGAGCAGCCGCAGGAAATGCGACTTCCCGGAGCCGTTCGAACCGAGCACCGCGACGCGCTCGCCGAAGAAGATCTCCAGCGAGAACGGCTTCATCAGCCCGGTGAGTTCGAGGTTCTCGCAGGTCACCGCGCGCACGCCGGTGCGGCCGCCGCGCAGCCGCATCCGGATGTCCTGCGGCCGCGGCGGTTCCGGCGGGGGACCGGCCTCCTCGAACTTCCGCAGCCGGGTCTGCGCCGCCTTGTACCGCGACGCCATTTCGTCGCTGCGCGCGGCGTACTGCTGCATGTCGCGGACCAGCCGTTTGAGCTGAGCGTGCTTCTCGTCCCAGCGGCGGCGCAGTTCGTCGTAGCGGGCGAACCGTTCCTGCCGCGCCTCGTGATAAGTCGCGAAACCGCCGCCGTGCACCCAGGCGTCCGCGCCGTCGCCGCCCGGCTCGACGCTCACGATCTTGTCCGCCGCTCGCGCGAGCAGTTCGCGGTCGTGCGACACGAACAGGACGGTTTTGCGGGTGTCCTTCAGCCGGGCTTCGAGCCAGCGTTTGCCGGGGACGTCCAGATAGTTGTCCGGCTCGTCCAGCAGCAGCACCTCGTCCGGCCCGCGCAGCAGCGCCTCGAGCACGAGGCGTTTCTGCTCGCCGCCGCTGAGCGTGCGCACGAGCCGCCAGCGCGCGCGGTCGAACGGCACGCCGAGCGCCTCGGTCGTGCACATGTCCCACGTGGTCTCGAACTCGTACCCGCGGGCTTCGGCCCAGTCGCTGAGCGCCTGCGCGTACCGCATTTGCGCGGCCTCGTCGTCGACCTCCAGCAGCCGCTCCTCAGCCGCGTCGACCGCCAGCGCGGCGTCGCGAACCCGTTGCGGGGCAACCGAAACCAGCAGATCTCGCACCGTGCGTTCGTCGCGCACCGACCCGACGAACTGCGCCATCACGCCCAGCCCGCCGGACACCGTGACCGAGCCCTCGTCCGGCTTCAGCTCTCCCGACAGCATGCGCAGCAACGTGGTCTTGCCCGCGCCGTTGGGGCCGACCAGCGCGACGACCGCGCCCTCGCCGACCCGGAACGAGACGTCGCCGAGCAGCGGACGCCCGTCGGGCAGCACGTAGCGCAGATGCGCGGCCTCCAAATGCCCCATGTCCGCGCACTCTACCCAGGCGGCCGCGAATCGCCGCACGGTTTTTCGGCTGTCCACAGAGGACACAAAAGCGGCGGTGCCGGCCGGAATCGGCACCGCCGCTTTCGGGATCGCCTTATGCCTTGCGCTGCATGCTCTCCCGGGCCGGGTTCGCCTGCTCGGCCGCCTTCGGGTCCTTCTCGTCCTGCTTCGCGCGCACGCCGGACTCGACGCGGTCGCCGAGGTCCTTGTCCACGTTGTGCCAGTACTCGAAGGCCCGCTTCAGCACCGGTTCGGTCACCCCGTTGAGCAGGTGCCCGACGATGTTGTCGACCAGCCGCTCGCGCTCGGCGTCGTTCAGCACCTCGCGCACGAGCGTGCCCGGCTGGGTCCAGTCGTCGTCCTCGGCGTGGTCGACGTAGGCCGAGCGGACCATCTCGCCGTCGGCGTGCCAGCCGGCGGGCGTGCCGTAGCGTTCGGTGTCCGCGCGCGGGCCGCCCTTGGAGTTCGGCGCGTACACCGGGTCGGAGACCTTCGTGTAGCGCATCGCGCCGTCCTTGCTGTAGCTGTGCACCGGCGCGTGCGGGGCGTTCACCGGAAGCTGCTTGTAGTTCGCGCCGATCCGGTACCGGTGTGCGTCGGCGTAGGCGAACAGCCTGCCCAGCAGCATCCGGTCCGGGCTCGGGCCGATGCCGGGCACCATGTTGTTCGGCTCGAACGCGGCCTGCTCGATCTCGGCGTGGTGGTCGGTCGGGTTGCGGTTCAGCGTCATCCTGCCGACCTCGATCAGCGGGTAGTCGCCGTGCGGCCACACCTTCGTCAGGTCGAACGGGTTGAACCGGTAGGTCTTCGCGTCCTCGAACGGCATGACCTGGACGTGCAGGGTCCAGCTCGGGTAGTCGCCGCGCGCGATGGCCTCGAACAGGTCGCGGGTGTGGTAGTCGGTGTCCGCGGCCGCCATCTGGTCGGCCTCGTGCTGGGTGAAGTGCTCGACGCCCTGGTCGGTCTTGAAGTGGTACTTGACCCAGAACTTCTCGCCCGCGGCGTTGACCCACATGTAGGTGTGCGAGCTGTAGCCGTTCATGTGCCGCCACGTGCGCGGGATCCCCCGGTCGCCCATCAGCCAGGTGACCTGGTGCGCGGATTCGGGGGACAGCGTCCAGAAGTCCCACTGCATGTCGTGGTCGCGCAGGTTGCTGTCCGCGCGGCGTTTCTGCGACCGGATGAAGTGCTGGAACTTCAGCGGGTCCTTGATGAAGAACACCGGGGTGTTGTTGCCGACGAGGTCGTAGTTGCCCTCGGAGGTGTAGAACTTCAGCGCGAACCCGCGCGGGTCGCGCCAGGTGTCCGGGCTGCCGCGTTCGCCGGCCACCGTCGAGAACCGGGCGGCCATCTCGGTTTTCGTGCCCGGCTGGAACACCGCCGCCTTGGTGAAGCGGCTGACGTCGTTCGTCACCTCGAAGTGCCCGAACGCGCCGCTGCCCTTCGCGTGCGGCTGCCGCTCCGGCACCCGTTCCCGGTTGAACTGCGCCATCTGCTCGATCAGGTAGTGGTCCTGCAGCAGGATCGGGCCGCCCGGGCCGACGGTGAGCGAATGCTCGTCGCTCTCGGCCGGGATCCCGGAGTCCGTGGTGGTCGCCGGGGGTTTCGGTTCTTCGGTCATCTCGCGAGCTCCTCGTGGTGGTCGGAAACGCCGGAGCAGTCCGGGCACAGACCCCAGAAGACGATCTCGGCCTCGTCGACGGCGAACCCGCGCCGGTCGTGCGGCGTGAGGCAGGGGGCCTCGCCGCGGATGCAGTCGACGTCCTCGGCCCGGCCGCAGCGGCGGCACACCACGTGGTGGTGGTTGTCGCCGGTCCGCCGTTCGAACCGCGCCGGATGCCCGGACAGCTCGATCCGGCGGACGAGACCCGCGTCGCCGCACGCGGCGAGCACGTCGTAGACCGCCTGGATCGACACGCTGCCCAGGCTTTCGCGCACGCCCGCGGCGATCGCCTCGACCGTCGCGTGCGGATGCTCGCCGAGCCAGCCGAGCACGGCTTGCCGCGGTTTGGTGACGCGCAGGCCCGCCGCTCGCAGCGTCGCCGCCGAGTCCGGCATCGGAGTCCTCCCCGGGATCTGGAACCGCTCCAGTTCCGCCGGTTACCCGGTCTCCGCGCCGCTCACACCTGGGTGTCACCCACCGGTCGGACGAGTTCGGCGAGATGCGCGCGAAGGACGGCGACGCACTCCTCCGGCGAGGTGAGCCCCGGCTGCAGCACGGCCCGGAACGCGAGCCCGTCCAGCAGCGCGGCCAGCCGGGGCGCCTCGACTTCGGGATCCTTCGGCTCGAAGCGGCCGCTGCGGGCCTGGGCGTCGAGGATGCGGCGGGCCAGCGTCACGGTGCCCTGGACCGCTTCCCGGGCCAGGTCGTCCAGCCCCGGATCGGCGCGCGCGGCCATCAGGAATTCGACCAGCACGGTCACCTCGGTGCGCCGTCGTTCGTCCAGCGGCAGCAGTTCGGACAGGAACTCGGCGAGCTGGTCGACGGCCTCGTCCGGCGGCAGCTCCGACAGCGAACCGATCTTCTCGCGGCGTTCGACGAGCCGCGCGGTCGTCCGGTCGATCGTGGTGCGCATCGCGAACCGCATCAGCGCGTGCTGGCTGTCGAAGTAATGCCGCACCGAACCGATGTTCAGGCCCGATTCCGCCGCCACCGCGCGCAGCGAGACCGCGTGCAGCCCGTCCTTCGCGGCCAGCCGCAGCACCGCGTCGGCGATGTGCGCGCGCCGCTCTTCCCCGTCCACCACTCTAGGCACTGGACTTTTATATCACAGCCGTGATAGAAACGGTTTGTATCACAGGTGTGACAGAAAGGGGTGCGCTGTGGAGACGGTGCTGAACATCCTGCTGATCCGGTTCGGCATCATCGCCGGGATCGTCGTGGTCGTCGGGCTGGGCGCGTTCGCGCTGATCGTTTCGCTGCGGCGGCGCGGCAAGGGGGAGCGCGTGCGCGAAGGCGCGGCGGTGCTGGCGAAATCCGCGGCCAGGGCGATGGACCGGCGCGGGGCGCGGGGAGTGCGCGGGCGGGTCGGCGGCGAGGTCGTGCGCCACGCCGCGCGGTGGCTGGACGAGGATCCGGGCCGGAAGCGGTCCGGCCGGTGAACGCGGTGCTGCTCGCCGACGGGGACGAGATGCTGCAGCACCTCGTGCACGATCTGTTCGTGAAGGGGCTGATCGTGCTGGGGGCGGTGCTGGTGGCGGTCGTCGGGATCGTGGTGATCTGGAAGAAAGTGGGGCGCTGAGGCGGGGCACGCGCCAGTCGGCGGGAGGAACGCGCTCGGTACGCGACGCGTGGCGGTGCCCGCCGGGTCCGGGATTTCGGCACGATGGAGTCTTCCCCTGGAAGACGGAGGCCGTCGATGAGTTATCCGTTCGATCCCGAAATCGCCGCCGCGGTCCCGATGCTGCCCGAGGTCGACCTTCACGACATCGCTGCCGCACGGGCGGGCATGGCCGAGCTGATCGCCACGATGCAAGGAGACTTCGACGAAACCGGCGTGCGCACGCGCGACGAGTCCGTGCCCGGTCCCGGAGGCGACATCCCGATCCGCGTGTACACGCCCGATCGCGTCGCGACGAAGGCGCTGGTGTTCGACATCCACGGCGGCGGTTTCGCGCTGGGCGACCTGGAGGTCGACCACGCGTCCAACCTCGAACTGGCCAGGGACCTCGGCGTCGTGATCGTGTCGGTCGAGTACCGGCTCGCGCCGGAGAACCCGTACCCGGCCGGGCTGGAGGACTGCTACGCGGCGCTCGAATGGTCGGTCAAGCACGCGGACGAACTGGGCGTCGACCCGGAAAAGGTGGTGCTGTACGGCGTGAGCGCGGGCGGCGGACTGGCCGCGGCGCTCGCCCTGCTGGCCCGCGACCGCGGCGGCCCGGCGATCGCGTTCCAGTTCCTCGCCGTGCCCGAACTGGACGACCGCCTCGAGACCGGCAGCATGCGCCGGTTCGCGGACACGCCGATCTGGCACCGCGGAGCCGCCGAGACGAGCTGGGACTACTACCTCGGCGAAGCGGTCAAGCGCGGCGGTTCGGACGTCCCGATTTATGCGGCGCCTGCCCGGGCGACGGATCTCTCCGGATTGCCGCCCGCGTATGTGTCGGTGATGGAGTTCGATCCGCTGCGCGACGAGGGAATCGCTTACGCGCAAAGCCTTTTGGCAGCTGGGGTGCCTACGGAACTGCACTTGTTCCCGGGGACATTCCACGGTTCCGGGGTGATCCAGCACGCGACGGTGAGCCGCCGGGAGACCGCGGAGCGACGGGCGGTGCTGGCCCGGGTGCTGGGGGTCGAGGAGGGTTGAGGCCGGGGTTCTCGTGAGTGTCGATGCTGGTGAGAGCCGGCATCGACGCTCACGAGATCTCGCTGTTCGCCAACCTCCGCGCCGCCAACGCCAGCCGAGCCCGGAATCGTCCCGCCGGGTCGTCCAGCGACCATCCCAGTGCGTCCTCCACGTGCGCCAGCCGCGCCGCCACCGAACTGTGGTGCCGGTGCAGCGCGATCGCCGCCTGGCGGAGAGAACCCGTGCGGCAGAAGGCTTCCAGCGTTTCCAGATCGCCGCTCTCGGCGAGCGCGTTCAACGCCAGCACGTCCGGCTGCGCGCGCAGGTGCTCGACCGGGATCTCCGCCAGCAGCGTCACCGCGCCGAGGTCCTCGTGCACGATCAACGGCCGTGCGGTCGCCGCGAATCGTTGTGCCAGACGGGCTTGCAGCCACGATCGCCGGGCTTCGAGGCCGTCCACCGCGTCGCCGACTCCCACCCGGGGCAGCGTGCGGTCCTTGGCCCGCAACGCCAACGTCTCGTTCAACGTCGGGACAACCGAATCCGGACCCTCGCGCGGTTGCACCAGCACCGCGGCCACCCCGCCGACCACAGCCACCCGCGCGCCGAGCGGTTTGCCGCGGGCGACGAGCGCGACCGCGTCCGCGCCGGCATCGCGACCCGCGCCCGAAGCGACCGCCACCACTCGCAGCGGACGCGCGGTGTCCAGGCCGAGCAGGGTCAGCGCCCGCGCCCGATCCTCGTCCGCCGCCTGCTCGCCCAGCACCAGCTCGACCAGCGCCGGGTCGGCGAGATGCGGGGCGGCAGGCGGCGGTTCGACCGGGTTGAGCACTTTCGCCGAGATCGCGAGCCGTTCGAGCACCAGATCGTCGAGCGGTCCCGGTTCTCCCGCGCGTTCCAGCCAGACCCGCCCGGCGCCGTCGAGGTCCGCGACGACCGCGCCGGGCGGCACCGGGCCGTCGCCGCCGGGTTCGCCGGTCGGCCGGTACCGGAGCACGGTTCCGTCCGCACGGCGAATCCCGGCTGCGCATTCCGCGAGAAAAGCCGTAGCGCGCAGCAAATCCGGCAGCGTCGCGCGCCGGGCGATCAGCTCGTCGAAATACGCGATGACGCGCACCGCCGTTTCCGCGCCGGAATCGACCGCGGACAGCCGCAGCAGCAAGCCCTTCACGAGGTACAGCCTAGCGCGAGTCTCATGTGGACAGTCCGGCCAGCGGATGCAGCTCCTCCCACCGCGGGACGCGCGGCGGAAACGCAGCGTCAGCCCGGCTTCGGCGGGCGTGCGGTCGGCCTTGCGCGCGTTGCAGCTGCGCGCCGACCCGCCGCAGGCCGCGACGGTGTTGAGCCAGCTCGTGCGCGGACCGCCGCGCGACACCGGCGTGATGTGGTCGACCGTGGTGGCCCGGCGCCCGCAGTAGGCGCACGTGTGCCGGTCTCGCCGCAGCACGCCGGTACGCGACCAGCGCGGCGGCCCGGAATAGCGCCATTTCATCACGACGTAGCGCAGCAGCCGCACCACCTTCGGCCGCGGGAAGACGCCGAGGTCCGGCCCGTCGCTTTCGTGGACGACCGCGACCTGGCGGACCAGCATCCGGATGGCATGGGGGAGCGAGACGGTGTGCAGGGGCTCGTAGCCGGCATTGAGAACCAGGACTCCCATGGCGACGGGCACCTCCTTTCGGGGCTGAACGGGCCGCGAACGCAAAAGCCGCCCGGCCGGCGTTCCGGCGGGCGGCTCCTCGCTCACGGCGTGGCAGGCCACGTCATGGCGCGGAGCCGGGAATGCCCGACAGGTGCATGCGTTCGGTGCGACGCGGCATTCCGTGGTTCCTTTCGTGGCTGGACGACTTCATCATTGCCGCCCCGCGCCGCCGCGTCAACGGAAAATGATCGCCCCGGGTTCAAGATCCACAGTGGACTATCGCGGGCGCGCGGAAGCGGTTTTCGGCGGCTTCCGGTACAGCTCGCCGAGCAACGCGACCGCGGCGTGCGTGGCCGGATGCGGATCGTGGGCGCGCCACGCGAGCTGGACCGGCACCGGCGGGGCGTCGCGAACCCGGCGGTACACGATGCCGTCGCGGCGATACTGCGTCACCGTGGAATGCGGGGTGACGCCGACGCAGCGGCCGGTGGCGATGGCGGCGAGCCAGTCGTCGACGTCGTGCGTGTACTCGATCCGCGGGCGCGATTCCGGCGGCCACAGCTCGGCGGAAGTGGTTCCGGTGCGCGGATCGATCACCAGCAGCCGCGACGCGAGATCGGCGAGCGTGACGGTGCGGCGTCCGGCGAGCGGATCGTCGACGGCCATGGCGCAGTAGCGGTCCTCGCGGCCGACCGTCGCGTGCGCGTACTTGCCCGACGGCACCTGGTGGCGCACCACGGCGAGATCGACGAGTCCTTCCGCCAGCCCGGCGGTCGCGGTGTTGGCGCGCACGAGAAGCAGTTCGACGTCCGGGTACCGGGCAGCCCAGCGGCGCTGGAATTCCGCGGTGTGCCTGCCCATCGCCGACCACGCGTGGCCCATGCGCAGCCGCGTGTGCCCGGTGGTCGCCTCGCGGACGAGGTCGTCGGCCTCGGCGAGCAGATGCCGGGCGCGGGCGAGCACCTGGACGCCCGCGGTCGTCGGCTCGAGGCTCCGGCTGGTGCGATGCAGCAGCTGCACGCCGAGAACCCGTTCCAGCGACGCCAGATTCCGGGATACCGCCGCCTGCGAGACGCCGAGTTCGAGCGCGGCGTCGGTGAACGTGCCCGCGTCCACGATCGTCACGAGGCAGCGCAGCTGACGCAGCTCCAGATCCATGCGTCCAGCGTATCGCTGATGCGGTCAATGCATTTTGCGCATGGATCGGCCGGTCGCATGCTCGACCGCATGGCGACTACGGAACTGGCTCCGCGCACGCGCGGCGGCGACGCCCGGGCGGCCGGCGCCGCGCTGCTGCTCGGAAGCGCCCTGTCGAACCAGGTCGGCGCGGCGACCGCGGCGCTCGCGTTCCCGGTGCTCGGCCCGCCGGGCGTGGTAGCGGTTCGCCAATGGGTGGCGGCGGTGGTGCTGCTCGCGGTCGGACGGCCGAGGCTGCGGACGTTCACCGCGCGGCAGTGGTGGCCGGTGCTCGCCTTGGCCGCGGTGTTCGCGACGATGAACCTGTCGCTCTATACCGCCGTCGACCGGATCGGTCTCGGACTGGCCGTGACGCTGGAATTCCTCGGCCCGCTGGCGATCGCGCTGGCCGGCTCCCGGCACCGGACGGACCTGGCGTGCGCGGTGGCCGCCGCGGTCGCGGTCGGCGCGCTGATGCGGCCGCAGCCGAGCACCGACTACCTCGGGATGGGGCTCGCGCTGGTCGCCGCGTCGTGCTGGGCCTGCTACATCCTGCTGAACCGGACCGTCGGCCGACGCCTGCCCGGGGCAGCGGGTTCGGCTGCCGCGGCCGGGGTGTCCGGTCTGCTGTACGTGCCGATCGGGGTGTTCGCGATGCTGCACCACCCGCCGACGCCCGGCGCGCTCGCGGCGGCGCTCACCGCCGGGCTGCTGTCGTCGGCGCTGCCGTTTCTCGTCGACCTGATGGCGTTGCGCCGGGTGCCGACGCAGTTCTTCGGGGCGTTCATGAGCGTCAACCCGGTGATGGCCGCGCTCGTCGGGCTGGTGCTGCTGGACCAGCGGCTCGACGCCGTCGCGTGGGCGGCGATCGGGGTGATCGTGGCGGCGAACACGGTGGCGGTGCTGCGGCGGGCCGGGTAATTGTCGGTGCGGGGGGATAACGTAGGCGTCGTCGGCAAGGGAGGTGTGGCATGGTGCGGATCGCGGATCAGGAGTGGCCGTCCACGGTCGTGCCCGCCGACGCGCGCGAACGCGCCCAGTCGACGGGCGTGCTGGTCCGCCGCATGGGCTGGGTGTCCGAGCGGCTGACGCGGGAGGAACGCGACGACGTCGAGCGGCAGCTGGAGTTCTGGTACTCCAACGGATACTGCCCGGACGCACTGTTGATCGCGATGAGCGCGCTGCCGGACGGGACCCGTCAGCGGCCGCGCCGCGCGAGCGAGAAGCCGGGCGACTTCCTGCGCTCGCGGATGAAGGCCTGGTTCGCCGACGAGTCGGCCGCCGACCTGACCGAGGTGCGCGAGCCGCCCCGGCGCGGGCAGACCTTCGAGGCCTGGCTCGCGAACCGGCGCAAGCAGGCCGCCGACGAGGGCACGTACCAACGGCGCTCGCGCTTGACCGACGTGGGGGAGCGGGCCCGGGCGGACGCGCGCTCGATCGCGGCGTCCCGGCGGAAGGATCCGCTCGCGCGCGTGCGCGAGAGTGAACGCCGGCGTGCTGCGGCGCTGGAGAGTCTGCGAGTGGTCGGCGAGGCGGTCGAGGTGCCACCGCCGCCTGCCGAGACGCGGGCGACGCCGCGGATGGTCGCGTCCTTCGCCGGGCGGCAGTCGCTGGCCGCGCATTCGCCGCAGGTGCTCCGGATCGTCGAGCGTCTGCGGGCGGAGAAGCGGGGACCGTCGGCGGCGGAACTGGCGGTGCTGCGGAACGCGGTCCGGGACGCGCACCACAATGCCGGGCTGGGGACGTTGGAAGCGGCGAGCGCGGAAGTCAACGACGTGGATTCGCTGACTCCCGACGGCCAGTGGATCAAGGATTTCCTCGCGCGCGCGGCGGACGATCGCCTGCCGCTTGACGCGACGGTGCGGTTGCTTCACTCGATGCGGTGAGCTGCGCGTGTCGGGTCACCCGCGGCGGGGAGGGTGCTTCCAGACTCGCCCGGTGACGAACACCGCGATGGACGATGCCGGGCGCTGTCTGCTTTCGGTGGCGTGGAATATCCGGACCGGCGGTCCTCGAGCGGACCCGCGCGCGGACGCGGTGCGGGAGCGGTTGCGGACGGTGTGCCGGGAGCTGGGGCATGCGGCTTGTCGTTTTGCTGCCGGGGATTCCGGTGGGGATCCGGTGCCGTTGTTGCGGTTGGCGGATCGGGCTTATGAGGTGGATACGTTGTTGTTGCTGGTGGGGACTTCGCTGATTCCGGATTCGGGGCGGGATTCGCGGTGGTGGGGGGAGATCGAGCGATTGGTGGGGGAGGTGGACGGGATGGTCGTGGAGGCTGCGGCTGTCCTGGGTGGGGTTTGTGTTTGAGCTTCCTGGGGCGGCTCGGTCGGCTCGTCGCCTGGCGGCGACATTGCGCTCTCGGTGGGGCCCACCACCCCTCAGCCTGATTGTGACTACGGCGCGGGGGTGCTTGTCAAGGCGGGAAAGATGCCTTGACAAGCACCCCCGCGCCGTGTTTTTGGCTGCGTATCGGGGTTGCGGGGGCGTGGGTGCCTTGATTCGTTGGGTGCATCGGCTGCGGTGGGGTGGGCGGGACGCGGCTTGGGTGGGTTGTTGCGGCGGGGTTCGCGGTGGCGGTTTTAGCGCCCCAATGAGGTTTTCTCAGTAGCGTCCGTGGTGTTCGTGGTGGGTGAGGACGAGGGCTGCTTGGGTGATGTGGCCGATGCGTTTCGGGCAGAGGGTGACGTGTCGTAGGGCTGCCCAGCGGGTTTTCAACATTGCGGCGGCGCGTTCGCCGAGGCAGCGCAGCCGGGTGTGGAGCAGGTTGAAGGCGTGTTCGTCGGGGGTGAGGGGCGGTCGGCCGGTGGTTTTCTTGGTCGGGGTGAGGATGCCGGTGCCGGCTGCGTGGTAGGCCTTGTCGGCGAGGGTTTTCAGGCCGTGGGCCGCGGCGGCGGTGAGGGCGCCGGTGATGCCGTGGTGTCTGGCCGAGGCGAGGTCGTTGCGGGAGCCGGGCAGGACCGGGGAGACCCAGAGCGGGTAGCCGTCGGCGGTGGCGAGGAATTGGATGTTCCCGCCGAAACAGCGGTGTTTGCCCGAGTACCAGAGGTGGACGGTCGCGCCGCGGTTGCGGCCTTTGGTTTTGACGGTGGTCGCGGCGGCCCGGTCGCAGCCGATCAACATGCCGTCGAGGATCACGTGCGTGTCCCCCGCGGCGCGGCGCTGGGCGAGGACGTCGTGCAGGTCGGGGGCCTCGCTGGCGAGGGCGGTGACTGCTTCGTGCAGGTACCGGTAGGCGGTGGCGACGCCGACGCGGTGGTCGGCGGCGAGGCGGTGCACCGGGACGGCGTCGCGGAACCAGCGCAGCGCCAGCACCGCCTGTCCGAACGCGGTCAGCGCCCGCCGGCCGCGGCGGGTGCCGCGGCGGCGGTGTTCGGCGTGCAGGACACGCGCGACGAACAGGGCAAGCTCGCGCGCCACGTCGAGCGTGGCACCATAGGCAATCACGTGGGGCCCCTGGGATCTCTCGGACTTGATCTTCGCAAATCCAGTCCTACCAGCGGCCCCACGCCCCGCCCCTCGGCGACACACCCCCACCCAGCCCTACTGAGAAAACCTCAATGTGGCGTTGGGTGCATGTGACGCACCGAATGCCACATTGGGTGCGTGGGATGCACCGAATGCCGCGTTGGGTGCGGTGGGTGCGCCGAAATCCTGCATCGGGTGCGAGCGGGGGTGCGGGCGGGGCCGTGAAGGGCTCCTTGAGGGAATCTAGGTACGTGAAGGGGTCCCTCACGGCGTGCGGGAGGTGCGGGAGGTGCGTGAGGGGAACCCTGGGGGAATCAGGGTCAATGTGAACTGCGCCCCGGAAGTTGGACTGGGAATCCAGTTCCAGCTGTCCGGGGAGTGGTTCGTTGCATCCACACAGTTCGTTGTCTGAGTGGCAGCGGGCGTCCGCTGTTGCGTTGTTCGAGGACGGGTATGGCGCGAAGGCCGTGGCGTCCCGGTTGGGGGTGTCGGCGGGTGCCGTGCGACGCTTGCGTGATCGTTGGAGGCTGCGGAGCGCGGGAGCGCTGATGAACAAGCCAGGCAGGCGGTCGTTCGCGTTCGAGTTCAAGCTGGAGGTCGTGCGCCGGTATGTCGGCGGCGAGGCGACCGCGGCCGAGCTGGCGCGCGAGCACGGGCTGTCCTCGCCCAAACTCGTGGAGAACTGGGCGCGGGCGTATCGGCGCGAGGGCGAGGACGCGTTGCGGCCCAAGCCGAAAGGCCGTCCGCCCGGTGTCGCGGACTCGCCGGGTCCCGGCGAGCTGGAGCGGTTGCGGGCGGAGAACCTGCGGCTGTCGGCGGAGAACGCCTACCTAAAAAAATTGCGGGCCTTGAGGGAGCAGGGGCGAGGGTGAAAACCCAGGCCGTCGCCGCCCTCAAGGCCGACTATCCGCTGCCGGTGCTGCTGGCGGTCGCGGGCCTGGCCCGGTCGACGTTCTTCTACCACCAGGCCCGGCCCGACCGGCCCGACCCGCACGCCGGGCTCAAGGCCGCGATCGCCGAGGCGTTCGAGGCCGCCCGCGGCCGCTACGGGCACCGGCGCGTCCACGCGGTCCTGGTCCGCGCCGGCTGGCGGGTGGCGAAGAAAACCGTGCGCACGCTGATGAACGCCCTCGGCCTGGTCTGCCAGGTCCGGCGGCCGCGCCGGCGCCGGACCTGGCCCGGGCAGCCCGGCACGGCCGCCGAGAACCTGCTCAACCGCGAGTTCGGCGCCGACGCCCCGGACACCAAATGGGTCACCGACGTGACCGAGTTCCGCATCGGCGACCGCAAGCTCTACCTCTCGCCCGTGATCGACCTGTTCGACCGGTCCGTGGTCGCCTACGCCTGCGGGCCGTCCCCGACGCTGGAGCTGACGAACTCCTCGCTGCGCGCCGCGATCGCGACCCTGCCCGCCGGAGCCCGCCCGCTGGTGCACTCCGACCAAGGCTTCCAATACCAGCACGCCTCCTGGCGCACCCTGCTCGCCGACGCCGGCCTGACCCAGTCGATGTCCCGGCGAGCCACCTGCCTGGACAACGCCGTCGCCGAGAACTTCTTCGGCCACCTCAAAGAAGAACTCTTCCACCACACCAAGTTCGACACCGTCGACACGTTCATCACGGCACTGCACGACTACATCGACTGGTACAACACCACCCGCATCTCCACCACGCTCCAAGGCCTGAGCCCGGCCGAATACCGAGCCCAGACCCCCGCCGCCTAACCTCTACATAACCAGTCCAACTTCCGGGGCCCAGTTCACACGGAATCAGAGTCAATGAGGGGTCCCCTCATTGACTTCAATCGGGGTGAGGTGAGGGGGCGCGGAAGGAGCTCGCGGAAGAGGCGTCGCGAAAGGGAGTGGGCGGGATCTCTGGCACCGTGCTCGCGGAAAGGCCGTGCGAGCGGGAAGGGTCAGGGGCGCTGGCGCACCCCGGCCAGTACTGCGCTCACGCTGGGCAGCCAGCGGTGCCTCGGGTCGGGGGCGGTCAGCCATTCCGGGCCCATGCCGGGGGCTTGGTGACCGGTCGGCAGGGGGAGGAGCGCGCCGCTGTCCAGGACGGTTACGTCCGGCGGCAGGGTGCCTCGCAGGAGCAGTTCGCCGTCGGTTTCGGCGAGGATGGCCAGGCGCGGGCCGTGCTGGGTGGGGAGGATCAGGGACGGGCCTTCGCAGCCCAGGGCGGACAGGTGGTTGCGCACCGGGCCCGAGGTGAGTTTCGGCAGGGTCACCGCGCACAGACCGTTTTCCAAGGCCAGGAACAGGCGCGCGCCGCCCTGCCGTCGGACGGACCAGCCGAACACCCCGCCGTAATACGCGTCTGCCGGGTCTGGGCCGGTGTGGTGGTCGGGCCGCAGTTGCTGGTCGAGAGTCATCGTCGACGCCTTCCGCTCGCATGGGGTGCCTGCCCATGCTAACGGCACTCAGTGCCACTAGCAACCCGGGCTGCTACCGTTCGGGAATGACGGAGACGCCGCGCACCCGGGTCGGGGCCACGCCGGCCGGGCGGCGGCAGTTGCGGCGTGCGCTCGCTACGGCGGCCGTGGATCTCTTCGCCGCCAACGGGTACGAGGCGACGACCATCGACGACATCGCCGCGGCGGCGGGCGTCGGGCGGCGGACGTTTTTCCGGTACTTCGACAGCAAGGACGACGTCCTCTTCGCCAATCACGACGAGATCGTCGCCGAGATGGAGCAGGTCTTCGAGACCGCCGATCCGGCGCGTGACCCGATCGAGGTGGCGACCGCGGCGGTGTCCCTCGTGCTGGAATCTTATGCCGCGGAGCTGGACGTCTCGCTCAAGCGGTTCACTCTCACTCGCACGGTGCCGTCGTTGCGGGACAAGGAAGTCGCGACGGTCGACCGCTATCAGCGCGTCCTCGCCCGCTACCTCCAGGACCGCTTCGCCGCGGCCGGCGACGAGACCGCGACGCTCCGGGCGGCCGTGGCAGCGGCGGCGATCGCGGCGGCCAACAACCATGTTCTGCGACGCTGGCTGCGCAGCGGCGGCCGCGACGACATCGAGGCCGCGGCGACGGAGGCGTTCACCCTGGTCGCGGACGCCTTCCGGACGTCCGGCTCGAAGGCATCCGCCGAGGTCGAGCCGGGCACGGTGGTGGCGGTGCTCAGCACTGCGACGCCGTTGCACGAGGTGGTGACCCGGATCGGCGCTGCGCTGCGCGACGCCGAACCCAGGTGAGACGCTTGCCGGTCGGCAAGTGAAGTGCACTGAGTGCCATTGTGCGGTGCGGCGGGCGTGGGGGAGCCGGGTTGGTGACCGCCTCGGCCGGGATCCGATCCGCGACGGGGCACGCATCACTTCGTCAGGGCGGGCTCCGGTCGCCTTGCCGGGACTGGCTGGTGTCGCGTGCTGCCGGACGGGGTCGTGTCGGCGGATGGGCTCATATCGCGTTGGCGAGTGGAGCCCGTGTCGCGTTGCCAGGAACAAGCCAGTCTCGCGTTGGCGAGTGGAGCCCGTGTCGCGTTGCCAGGAACACAGCAGTCTCGCGTTGGCGAGCCGAGCCCCTGTCGCGTTGCCAGGAACAGACCAGCCTCGCGTTAGTGAGCCGAGCCGAGCCGTGTCGCGTTGGCGGGGGCGGGGTCCTAGCGCATCGGCGCGAGAAGGGGAGCCGCCGCGGGGCACGGGTGCTGGATCGCTTTCCGGTGCCTGCCGAGAGTCGGCGGATGGGCAGTCAAGCCGCGAAGAAAGTGCGCAAAGCCGCCGCGACCCGGTCCGGGGAACCGTCGTCGTCTGGGCCGGAATGGCCCAGTCCGGGGAACGTGATTCGTTGTGCGTGCGGGATCGTGGCGGAAAGTTCGTCCAGCGTGATTCGGAGGAACGCCGGGCTTTTGCTCCCTCCGAGAAGCAGGACTCGAGCCCCCAAGTCCGCGTAATTCCTTGCGGTGTCGGCCAATTCCTCGACTAACTTTATGCCGAAGTGGTGGGTCGGGATGAGGGCCGGGATCGGCACGTCGGCGCTGGATCTGCGTTGCAGGCGTGCGCCGATCGCCATCAGGGGTACCAGTGCGAATCGCGGGATCCGGTTGAGCGCCGGTTCGATCGCCAATCCCTGCAAAACCGTCGCCAGTGCGGGGGACAGCCGCCCCCGGGCGAGTTCGCGTTCGTAACGCGGCACCCACTCCAGTGGCACCGAACCGTTGACCGAGAGCGGTGGTTCGTACAGGGCGACCGCGCTGATCTCGGGGACGGAAAGGGCGCTTCGCAGGGCGATGAGTGCACCTGAGCTGAGACCGAAAACCCGTGCCGCGCCGGTTTCTTCAGCCAGGGCGCGCAGGTCTTCGGTCTCCCGCGCGATCCCGTACTCGGCACCGTGCGGTCCGCTGAGTCCGCGGCCGCGCCGGTCGGGTACGCAGACGGTGAATTCGTCCGCAAGCGCGGTCGCGAGCTTCATCAGGTGCTGCGCTGCCTGCATGCCGCCGTGCAGAAGGAGCACGGCCGGGCCGCTGCCCAGCTGGCGGTATCCGATGACGGTTCCGTCGGCGGAGATGACCGAGCCGGTGCGGTACTCGGTCACTGGTCTGCCCGATTACCTGGGCACAGTGTTCGCATAAAGCCGACTCTAGCGAACCGCGCACAGTGTTCGCAATAATGCGGGCCATGGTTGACGACGTGCGGCCGCCGATCTGGCTGCGGCCGGAGCGTGGGAGCCGGGGACCGCGTCCGGCGCACAGCCGGGCTGATCTCGCGGCTGCGGCTATCCGGGTCGCTGACGCGGAAGGCCTCGAGGCGGTGTCTTTGCGCCGGGTCGCGGCGGAGATGGGCACCGGAACGACGACGCTGTATCGCTACATCGCCACCAAGGACGAGCTGTTCGACTTGATGATCGACGCAGCTTTCGGGGAGCGTGAACCGCCGACGCCGACTGGGGACTGGCGGGCGGACCTGCGCGCGGTCGCCGGGGAGTACCGCGCTCTGGTGGTGCGGCATCCCTGGCTGGCCGCGATGCCCGCGACTCGTCCGGCGCTCGGGCCGAACAGTCTGGCGTGGTTGGACGCGGCGTACGCGACGGTGGACGGGCTGGGCCTGGCCGCGGACGAGGTCTTGGCCCAGGTGGGCACGGTGCTGACGTTCGTCCGCGGCCACGTCCTCGACGAGCTGGCCGAACAGGAAACGGCTCGGCGGTCCGGAACGGACATGCCGACCTGGTTGGCGGCGCAGGCGCAGTACGGCGATTTGATCATCGGCAGCGGCGATTATCCGCATCTGAGCCGGATCATGGTCGAAGCGGAAACGCCCCATGCCGATGATCGTTACGAACGGACCTTTCGCCGCGGGCTGGACCACATTCTGGCCGGGCTGGCCCACCGTGGACGGTAGGAGTGGGTCAGGCTTTGTCCACCGCGGGCTTGAGGGATTCTTCGCACCACTGCCGGAAAGTCGTCGGCGTTTCCACGGCATGCTGCGGAGTTCGGACCACGCCCTCGTCCAGATGGTTCAGCTTCGCGGTCGCCATGTCCATCATGGACTGAGCCATCGCCTCGGAGTGACCGTTCGCGAGGACCTGCGCGCCGAGTGCGGAGACCGGGATTTGCTGGTACTTGACCGAAATGCCCAGCACTTTGCTGATGATGGCAGCTTCCTGGTCGGGCGAAAGGTCTTCCGGGCCGAGCACGGGGACTTCTTCCCGGCCGGTCCACAATGGATCGAGCAGCAACCGGGAAGCGACCGCGGCGATGTCGCGCGTGCAGACGGTCGGGGCGGCGTAATCCGGCGGCAGGACGTCGTAGAAGGTGCCTTGTGCTTTGATCACCGACGCTTGGCGCAGCAGATTGTCCATAAAGGTCGGATTCGCCAGCGCGCGGAAGGCGACGCCGGTGTCGGCGATGAGGTCGTCCATCGCCAGGGTGGCGGTGACGTGCCCGGCTCGCTCGGCGGAGGCGGTGCCGCGGCCAAGTGCGCTGACTGACACCACCCGGCGGACGCCGTGGGTGCGGATCGCCTCGACGGCGGGGCGCGCGAAGCCGGAGTAGGCCTCTTCGACGCTCGCGGCTCGCCGGTCGGGCGGGACTAGCCAGAACACGGTGTCGGCACCGTCGAAGGCGCGGGCGAGGACCTCGGGATCGCCGTGTGAACCGACCTGGACGTCGATGCGTTCGCGCAGGTCAGCGGGCAGTTTCGCGGGATCGCGGACGATCGCGCGGACGGGGCGGGCTCCGTCGGCGACCGCGGCGAGGACGCGGCTGCCGATGTTCCCGGTGGGGGCGGTGACGACGATCATGCGGGCACTCCAGGAGACTGTCGAAGAGGTGGAGCAGGAAGTAAACTCCACCGTACCGTTTACTTTTGGCGGAGGCAAGGATGGCGCGTGAAGGCGGTTCGCAGCTGCGGGGTGCGGAGTTGCGCAAGCACATCCTGCTGGCGGCGAAGAACGTGTTCCTCGAAACCGGGTTCGAACGGGCGTCGATGGACGCGGTCGCGGCCAGCGCGGGGACGTCCAAGCGGTCGCTGTACGCGCACTTCGAGAGCAAGGACAAGCTGTTCCTCGCGGTGCTCGACCTGGTCCGCGAGCTGTACCTCGGCAAGCTGATGACCCCGGACGCGTACGCGGACGACGCGGTCGAGGCGGTCGCGTTGTTCTGCGGGCGGTTCCAGCAGTTGCTGACCTGGGAGTCGCAGGCGCGGACGTGCCGGCTTTGCATCGCGGCTGCCGAGCGGTTGCCGGACAGCGCGAAGGCGTACTACGACGCGATGTTCGCGGTGATGTACTCGCGGCTCGCCGAATATCTGGCTGCACAGTACACAATGGACAGCACGGAAGCGGCGGCGCTCGCGGAGGATCTCGTCGGGCGGACGGTGCTGCCGCGGGTGTTTCGGGTTTTGCTGAATGCCGAGACGGCGATCGAGGAAATGCCGAGGGCCGAGGCGGCGGTGGACAATGTCGAACTGGAACCGATTCGGCTGGTCGTTTCGGCGGCGTTGGGGCAGCGGGCATGAAGATCACCGACGTTGACGTGTGGGTCGTGAATCTGCCGTTGACGAATCCGTTCACCAGTTCGTTCGAGACCAAGACCGGCGAGACCCGCACGGTGGTGCGGCTGCGCACGGACACCGGGGCCGAGGGCTGGGGCGAGACGATGTGGGGTCGTCCGGTCGCGGAGCTGACCCGGAAACTGGGCGCGGACATGATCGGGACCAGCCCGTTCGCGCTCGAAGCGTTTCATCGCCGGCAGCACATGGTGCCGTTTTTCCACGGCTATCTGGGATATGCGGCGCTGGCCGGGCTGGACGTCGCGTGCTGGGATCTCATCGGGCGGGTCACCGGGCAGTCCGTCACTGACCTGCTGGGCGGGGCGGTGCGGACCGAGGTGCCGATCACGGCGTTGATCACTCGCGCCGACGCGCCTGGTGCGGAAGGGGAAGAACTCGCGCAAGGGTTGGCCGAGCATGCGGCGAGAGTGGTCGCCGAGGGCGGCTTCTCTGCGGTGAAATTGAAGGGTACGCGCGACGTTCGGGGAGATGTCCGGATTCTGCGGGAGCTGCGGAGGGCGTTGCCGGAGATCGAGTTGCGGGTCGATCCCAATGCCGCGTGGTCGGTGCCGGATTCGATCCGTGCCGGGATCGCGTTGGAGGAACTGGACCTGGAGTATCTCGAAGACCCGTGCGCGGGCATCGAGGGGATGAGCCAGGTTCGCGCGAAGGTGCGGATTCCGTTGTGCACCAACATGTGCGTGGTCCGGTTCGAGGAGTTCGCTCCGGCGGTGCGGCTGGGTGCGGTCGACGTGATCCACGGTGACGTTTACAAATGGGGCGGCATTGCGGCGACGAAAGCGCTTGCGGCGCATTGCGAAACGTTCGGGCTCGGAATGAATCTGCACAGCGGCGGCGAACTCGGGATCGCGACCGCGGCGCATCTGGCGGTGGTGGCCAGCACGCCGGTGCTGTCGCGGGCGATCGACAGCATGTATTACCTGCACGCGGACGACATTGTCGCACCGCTGCAGCTTTCCGGCGGTCGGTTGCGGGTGCCGACCGGGCCGGGGCTCGGCGTGGAAGTGGACGAGGAGAAGCTGGCTTTCTACGCGGCGAAGAACGAGCGGGAAGGCGATCTCACCGGATGACCGTGCCGCGGTCCGAAAAGGACCGCGGCACGTTTTTGGCTCAGCGCAAGGCGTTGACGGTGATGGTGAGCGTGTCCGGGTCGCCGGCCTGGACGGCACCGCTGAAGTCGGGGCCGGGGGAGACGTCGTCGTACGGGAAGGCGTATCCGCGGTTGTCCGGCAGTTTGCTGTGCACGATTCGCGCGTAGTGGTTGGTTTCCGGGTTCTGGTAGAACTTCGCCGGATCCTCGCCGGTCGGCTGTTTCGGATTGTCGCGCAGGGTGGTGCGGTTCAATGCCGCCGCTAGCCGGGGGATGATCGCCTTGCGAGCGTCGCTGTCGCCTTGTTTGATGGCGAACGGTCCGCTGTCGCAACTCCATACGTCCGGCGTGGCGGGTTTGTCGAAGCGTTCGCCGTTGTTGAAGGCGAGCACGCCGTCCGCGCCGACCTGGCCGGTGAACGCGCCGAGGCCGGGCACCTGGGTGTCGACGGTGAGCGTCTCGCTGGCGTATTTTTTCCAGACCTCGTCGATGTAGCCGTCGAGGTATCCGCCGAATTGGTCGGCGCGGTAATGCGCGGACAGTGCGCGCAGCGGTTTTCCGTCGCCGCCGGTCTCGATGAGCGTGCCCCATTTGCCGCCCTGGGCGTTGAGGGCGTCGCAGATCGGGTCGAGCGAGCGCGCGGGCAGTCCGGGGACAGTCTGGTCGCCGGAGCCGGTCGTCGTGAGGTGCAGGCCGATCGGGATCGCGACGAAGTCGACGTAGCTGATGTTGGCGAACAGCACGTCGTTGTTGAACGTGAATTCGCAGAACGACCAGTTCCGGTTGTAGTTCGGGTCGTCGGCGGCGAGGAAGCTCGGGTGCACGAGCGCCGGGCCCTTGTTGACGAAGAAGTCCAGTTTGCTGTCGAGCGCGACATAGATCCGGGCTGCGTACATTTTCGGGACGGTGACCTGGGAAAGCGACTTGAGCGGGATCGCGCAGTCCTCGCCGAGCGGCGTGTGGTCGCTGCCCGGGGACGGCGGATAGTACGGCGTGCCATCGGCTTTCAGGATGACGAGCCGGTTGTCCAGCGTCGTGCCGGTGATGTACGCGTAGGTCTGGCCCGCGCCGGACCGGTCGTCGAAAGCGACCTTCGCGGTGTCGGGGGTGCTCGCGGAGGCGAACGCGGAGTTCCAGAGTGGAAATGTCGCGGCTGCCGCGGATGCGCCGAGGAATGCTCGCCGGGAAATCAAGGAAAACCGCCTCCTGGAGTCGTGCCCTTTTCCGGTGACCGGCACGCTAGTCACGGCCGGGAAAGCGGGTCAACGAATGCGGGAGAAATTGGCTGGTTTTGTCATTCCCAGCGAATTGCCCGGACGCACGCCGAGGCACGGGCCGCCGCCACGGCCCGTGCCTCAGTGTCCGGTGTGGACTTTCCGGGTCAGCTCACCTGCAGGTCGATGCAGGCGTAGAAGGCGTTCGCGGTGTCCGCGATGTTCCAGACGGCGAGCACCGTCTGCCTTCCGGTGTGCCCCTTGAGGTTCACGTTGTGGGTGACCGTCGCCGGGGGCTGCTGGCCGCCGCCGTCCACGGTGGCGATCTTGTCGTTGCCGATCCAGTATTCGTAGTTGGACGTGCGGTGCCGGGCGGTGAACTTCCAGGTGAAGGCCACCGAGGAGCCGACCGGCGACGCCTTCCAGCCCTTGTTGTTGTCGTTCAGCTCGGCGAACTGGGCGTTGCCGCCGCTGCAGCTGTGCAGCCCCTTCGGCCCTTCGACGCTCTGCGGTTCGTACTTGATCTGGCCGCAGGAAACGGTTCCTTGCGCGCATTGGGCCTGCCGGCTCGCCGGCGCGTTGACGTACCCGTGCGCGCTGGCGATGCCTGCCGGGCTGATCAGCACGAGCACCGGGGCGATCGCCGTGCCGACCGCGGCCGCGACGAGTTTCCGGTTCGCTTTCATGGACAGCTCCTTCGGGGAATGCTCGTTTCCCCGTGCGGGTACGACAAAGCGACGCACCGGCTTTCCGGGAGCCGGCCCGCGCGGGGGATGAGCGAAGGGGGTGGGCTTCTTGGTCTAGACCATACGCCCGGCGCTCGGGAAAGGTCAACAGCTGGCAAAGAAAGGCGGGGCAGTGGTTATCCGTCAACGTTGTCACCCCGGACCACTCTCGCTTGTGGTTTTACCGGACGGCTTTCCGTTGATTGCGCCGGACGGGTGGCCTGGCGCGGATCATGGCCACCCAGCGTGATTTCGTCCGCCCTGGACTGTCTATAATGGACCGTGAGAACCTGCGCGAGCGCACGGAAAGCGGCCGGTCCGGGTGGTCCGGTGCAGCGATTCTGCCCGGTCGTCGAAATCCCCGACTTCCGGAGGGTTGAAGGTATTCGACCGGAAATGCTCAACTGAATGGTTGAGGTGTTCGCGGGGGCGAGAACCTCGGCGGCCGGGTCGCTGTGCGGCTGGGGGCGCTGGCGAGCGCCTAGCGTGGAATGACGAACCGCGCCAGGTTGCGTTCGGCGACCGCGCCGAGGGCGGGTCGCTCTCGCCGGGGGTGGCCGCGGTCAGGTCGGCGCGGGTGTGCTTGCTGGTCAGGACGCCGCCAGCCAGCGGGGAGCAGGGGACCATGCCGGTCTCGTGGGCCACCGGGAGCAGGTCGCGCTCGACGAGACGTGAGCATCGGTGGGGGCGGTCCCGGCGAGCGCAGTTGCCTTTACCGGCTCAGCGGCAGTCCTGTTCAGCGGACTGACCGGCTGCCGCCGAGCCGGAGCCCCTGGCCGAGTTTCCCCGCGCCCGGCCATGGTGCTTGAACCACCGCTGCGACATCCTCGCCTGGAACCGATGACGCGACTGCTGGTGGATTTGCCCGCGCTGTTCCTGGCTCAGCGCAACGCGAGGTGGCTGCGCGGCTGGGGCGAAGCATCCGGACGATGCGGCGCCGGGGACTCATCGCGGAATCTCCTGCCCAGGGCGAGGAATTCGGGCGTTGGCGGGCGGAACGGGAGCAGCCGGGGACGGAACGTGCTTCGGCATCCGGAAGCCAGGAGTGCCGGACCGGCGAGTGCTGATCTGCCGGGAGGCGTTCGCTTCGCTGGCTGGGTCAGGATTGCCGGGATGGGGTCAGCGGCGGATTTCCTCGCCGTCGTGCCCGGTAAGCCGCGGCCTTCATTTTGTTTCCGCAGGTGGCCATCGCACACCATTCGCGTCGTGATCCGCGCGAATGGTCCAGGTAAACCTGGGTGCATTCCGGTCGTCCGCATTCCTTCAGCAGGTCCGCGTCCGGACCGCCCAGGATCGTGATCGCGGCCCGGGCCACGGTGGACAACGCTTGCGCCGCGGTCGCCCGGACCTGCCGTCCGGCCCGGGTCAGCTGCGGGACCGCGTCCGGCTGCGCGGCTGCCTCGTTGAGCAGCGTCAACGCCTCCGGGTCGTACTCGTGGCCGACGAGTCGGGCCGCGACCAGGGCGTAGATCGCCTCCCGGACCGCGATCGCCCCCGCCAGGTCGGCGGCCGTGCTCCCCGGATCGGCACCGGTGACCCCAGACTCGCGGAACCAGGCGTCCAGGCTGCGCGGCGACCCCAGCATCTCGGCCGGCTCGTCGTTGCGGCGGGCCCGCAGCGTGCCGACGAAGTCCAGTGCCGGGTTCCCGCAGGGGAAGGCGTGCTCCATGCGCACCAGTCTGACAGGTGATGAATCACGACGCAAGGAACTCTAACCAGTCTAGGGGGTTATGAGTAGCGGATCACAGAAATGCGTAACCATCTTGACCGGTGACGAATGTGCGTGCGAAGGTTCTCTCGTCGCCGAGACCGGCCCGGTCTCCTGCTGAAAGGTCACGTCCGATGGACTCGATCACCCTGGCGTTCCGCGAAGTTCTCGGCGCACTGGCGGCGCTGACCGGCACCGTCCTCAGCGGATTCTGAAAAGTTCTGGAAAGGGAAAGCCATGTCTGAAACCACTTACACCGCCGTCGTCACCACCACCGGCGAAGGCCGCAACGGGGGACGCGCGGTTTCGTCCGACGGCGCGCTCGACCTGAAGTTCGCCATCCCGAAGGAACTGGGCGGCAACGGTGGCGCGACGAACCCGGAGCAGCTGCTCGCGGCCGGCTGGTCGTCGTGTTTCATGGGCGCGGTGCGGATCGCCGCGGCGCAGCGGAAAGTGAAGCTGGCCGACCTCGCGGTGGTCGCGGACGTGACCCTGCACCACGACGAGGCGAACTTCTGGCTCAGCGCCGCGCTGCACCTGGAGCTGACGGGGATCGACCAGGAGACCGCCGACACGCTGGCCGCGGCCGCGCACCAGACCTGCCCGTACTCGAAGGCGCTGGGCGGGAGCATCGAGGTCACGGTGGACGCGACGGTCGCCTGACCTGGACGGTCGGGGGTGCGTGGGGCGGCCTCGACCTGGTGATGCGGGGTGGGTTCGCGCGGGATTCGGCGATGCCTGCTGTCGAGGGCGCGCTCGATCCGGCGGCGTCGGATTGCCGGGCGGCGCGGGTGTGGAAGGTTCCGTCAAGTCAGCGGCGTGCGGTCCGGTCGCGGATGCGGAAAGCAGTATCCGGCTGGGCGTGGGCTTGCCCGGTCGGTTCGCGGGCGAATCGTCGGGCAGCCCGAGGCCGTTCGGAACACCCGCCGGGTCAGGGCCGAACGGCAGGAGCCTGCCGAGCCAGCTCCCGCGCCACTTCGACGGCCGTCTCGATGGTCTGTGCCGCGAGGGGCGACTCGGCGTCCCGCCCGCGCGGCCAGTGCAGGTAGATCGAGCGCGCCGGGGTCGGGTCGAGGTCGTGGACCTGCAGGTCCGGCCATCCCTCGGGGCCGTGGATCGCGCCGCAGTCGCGGCAGACGACCTGGTGGATCGCCAGCCAGGGCAGGACCGCGAGGCCCATTCCGGCGCGCACCATCGACAGGATCGTCTCGCTGCCCGCGGAGCGGAACACGATGCGCGGGCGGGCCCCGGCCTCCGCGAGGGATTGCTCGAGCCTGGGCTGGTCGCAGGTCGACGGCCAGGCCACCATCGGCTTGCCGTCCAGTTCCCGCGCGGGCACCGGACCCGCCGGCAGCGTGTCCGGAGGTGCGACGGCCAGGTAGGGATCTTCCATCAGCAGGACGTGCTCCGTGTCTTCGCTGATGAGACCGTCGTGGAACAGCAGGTCCAGTTCGCCGAGCCGAGGCTCGTCGGGTTCCGAGAGCCGGATCTCGCAGCGGGGGTGTTCCTCGCGCAGGAGGCGCAGCACGGTCGGCAGGATCGCGTGCGAGACGCTCTGCAGGGTGCCGACGTCGATGCGGCCTTCACCGGCCTTGAAGCGGTCGACCGCCTGGCCCAGCGCTTCGGCTTTCGCCAGCACCTCCCGGCCGTGTTCGAGCACCACGGCGCCGAGCGGCGTGATCCGCACGGGGCGCGGGCCGCCCGGGCGATCGAAGACCGCGCCGCCGAGGGTTCGTTCCAGGGCGGCGATGTGCTGGCTCACGCTCGATTGCGTGTAGCCGAGCCGGGTCGCCGCCCGGGAGAACGTTCCCTCCTCGGCGATCGCGAGCATCGTCGTCAGCTGGCGCAGGTCGAAGTCGGCCATGAGCCCAGTATATTACTGTTCACGATGGATTTAATCGTAAACAATCGCTTTTCTTAATCTCCTGGCGCTCTTAGCGTCGTTGCCATGACAGTCGCAACGATCACCGCCGGGAGAACTCGCAAGCTGCCGTCGCTCGCGTGGACGCTGGGGGCGTGCCACCTCGTCGCCCGGGGCGGCGCGTTCGTGCAGCCGATGCTGGTGCTGTACCTGACGCAGGAACAGCGGATGACCCCGACGGCGGCGGGCGCCGTGGTAGCGGCGGTGGGCATCGGCGACTTCGGGTCGCAGCTGCTCGGGGGCTGGCTGGGGGACCGGATCGGGCGGCGGAGGACGATGCTCCTCGGGTTCCTTGGGACAGCGATCGCGTTGGCCGCCTTGGGATCCGCCGCCGCGACGCCGGTCATCTGGGCAACGGCGGTGGGCTACGGTCTCGCTGCTGGGCTCTTCCGTCCGGCGGGATCGGCAGCGGTGGCGGACCTTCCGCCGGAGCAGCGGGTGCGCGCGTACAGTTTGCTTTATTGGGCGGCGAACCTCGGATATGCCGTCGCGGCAACGGTTTCCGGGGTGTTGGCGGCTCGCGGCTACGGGCTGCTCTTCTGGTTGAACGCGTTCGCGATGCTGGTTGCTGCAGTGATTGTGGTGACTGCCGTGCCAGAGACTCATTCTGGACCGAGCCATGGGCGACGCGCACTGCTGCCAGTGTTGCGAGCGGACCGTCTCATGCGGACCATGACGCTGATCCACGTCGGCTGTTTCACGTTGTTGATGCAGGCGTTCGCCACATTGCCGTTGTTGATGACCGCGCAGCAGTTCAGTTCCGCGACTTACGGTTCCGTGCTGGCGCTCAACGGGTTCGCCATCGTTGTCCTGCAACCGTTAGCTGCCGCGGTATTGGCGAATCGCGACCGCGCGACAGTGCTTGCTACCTCGATGTTGTTGGCGGGCGTTGGCGGCGGTCTGGCCGCCATGTCCCAAAGCATTGCTGGCTACGCCGTCGCGATTCTTGTTCTCAGCCTCGGGCAGATCGGGTTGGCGGTCCAGTTCGGTGCGACGTTCGCTGCTCTTGCGCCGCCTGATCTGCGCAGCGGGTACATGGGTGTCGCGTCGAGTGCTTGGAGCCTTGGTGCGGTCCTCGGCCCGATGCTCGGTACGGCGTTGCTTGAGCAAGCTGGCCGAACTTGGCTGGGTGTCGTGGCTTTCGCCGCCGGAACTCTGCTTTTCCTTGCCCAGCAAGCTGTCGCTGGACGACTTCGCGAGCGTCAGTCAACCGAGAAAGGAACCCACTGATGACGACCATGACCGACAGCGAATGGCGCGCCTTCCTCTCCGAGGGCACGAGGCTTGCGCACCTGGCCCTCACTCGTGCTGACGGACGTCCGCACGTCACGCCGATCTGCTTCGTCCTCGACGGCGACGAACTTGCCTTCGCCCTGTCGCCGGGGAGCGTCAAGGGCAAAAGCCTTGCGCGGGACGGCCGGGTCGCGGTCTGCGTGAGCGACGAGCGGCAGCCGTACAGCTTCGTGACTGTCGAAGGGCAGGCTCGGGTTTCTGCCGAGCCGGACCAGATCAGGCGCGTCGCGGCGGGGATCGCCGAGCGTTACTACCCGGGTCAGTCCGCAGTGGACCTTGCCGATTCGTTCGTCCACAGTGGATTCACCGCAGTACGGATCCGCATCGCGCACGTCATCGCCCAATCTGGTCTCGGCTGAGGCTCACCGCAACCGCGCCCCCGCCCGCTCCAGTGCAGCCAGCACTTCGGAGCGGGCGGCGGCGATTTCGCCCGCGGTCAGCGTCGCGGACCTCGGGCGGAGGGTGACCCGCAAGGTGAGCGAACGGTGGTCGGCCGGAATTCTCGAATCCCGGTACTCGCCGACGTACGCCACTCGCTGCACCAAGGCGTGGGCCTGCGTCGCGGTCTCGGCGACCAGCGACCACGGCACGGTGTCGGCCGCGAGGACGGACAGGTCGAAGTCCGATTCGGGCAGGTCGCCGACCGGGGTGTAGCGGTTCTCGCGGGACGGGTGCGTCCGCAGTGCGTCGAGGTCCAGTTCGACGCAGGCGATCGCGCCCCGGTCGATGCCCGCCGCCCGGAGCACCGCAGGCCGGACCAGCGCCAGCGTCCCGGCCGGGCGGATCGCGAGCCGGGCCGACGGGTCGGTCCAGGCCGGGCCGGGGGTGCCGGACAGGTCCAGCGCGATGAGATGGCAGTACCGGCGGATCAGCTCGGCCAGCCCTTTGGCCCGGCGGAACAGGTCGGCCCCGTCCGGTCCGGCGAGCAGGATTCCGGCGGACGTCCGCTCGCCCGCGGCGAAGACGGTGCCGACTTCGAAGAGGCTGAACTCGTCGTAGTAGCGCAGGTTGGCGGCCGCGGCTTCGAGCAGGTTCGGGATCACCGACGGGCGCAACCGGGCGCGATCCGGCGCCGGCGGGTGGTCGATCGTGAGGTCGGCGTCGAGTCCGCACGCGGCGAGCAGGTGGTCGGCGGACCACGGGTAGGTCAGCACTTCGGTTGCCCCGCCGCGGGCGGCGAGCACCTCCCGGACCTGGCGGTTCAAGGGGAGCCGAGGGCGCGGGGCCAGCTGCACGACGGGCCGCGGCGCGGGCAGCGCGTCGAAGCCGTGGATCCGGGCCAGCTCCTCGACGATGTCGACGGGGAGCGAGAGATCGCCAGTGGAACGCCACGACGGAGCGACGACGCGCAGCAGCTCCCCGGTGATTTCGGCGGTGCAGCCGAGGTCGCGGAGGATGCGCAGGATTTCGTCCGGGGGCAGCCGGATGCCGATCCGGCGTTCGATTTCCGCGAGGCTGATCTTGATTTCGGCTCGTCGGGTCGCGGCGAGGAGGATGTCTTCCACGCCGAGTGCTGCGGCCGACGGGTCGGCTTCGGTCAGGAGGTGGAGGAAGAGATCGGCGGCTTGGTCGGCGCGTTGAGTATCGAGGCCTTTCTCTTGGCGTACCGAAGCTTCGGTGCGGGCGCTGCGGCGGGCTCGGCTGGGAAGCAGAGTCGGGATTTCCAGCACGACTGACGCACTGGAAGCGCGGACGTCGCTTGGTTGTCCGACGGCGTACATCACATACGCGCTCAGATCGGCGCACAGGTCCCGGCTTGGTTCACCGATGCGCCGGAGCCGGTCGCGGACGAAAGCCGGAGTTGGCACGGAACTGTCCACTGTGCACTGCAGGGCAAGCATCCGCCGGTGCCAAGCGGGATCGGCCAGGGTGAGGCCGGTGGTGTTCGGCGGCCGGGCGACCCGGGGGAGCGGAGTCATCGGGAGTCCATAGAGGACAGACAGCTCGCGGGCGATGCCATAGTGCCCCCACAGATCGGGGCGATGGGTGAGGGATTTGTTGTCGATCTCGAAGACGACGTCGTCGTCGATCACGTCGTAACCCTCGACTTCGACGGTCTTCAAGGTCAACTCGTGTGCCAGCTGGTCCGGCGAACGGCCGGGCAGCGGCACGTAGTCGGTCAGCCAGTCCCGGGAAATCTTCACGACAGCGGGCCTTTCAAGCGAATTGGGAGAGGAAGCGGAGGTCGGCGCTGTGCATCAGCCGGACGTCGTCGATGCCGTAGCGCATCATCGCCAGCCGGTCGAGGCCGACGTTCAGATAGCAGCCGGACCACCGCGCCGGGTCGAGTCCGGCGGCCAGCAGCACGTTCGGATGCGGGCTGCCGCCAGGCATCACCTCGAGCCAGCCGGTCCGTCCGCAGGTCCGGCAGCCGCGTCCGGAGCACACCCGGCAGAGCATGTCGATCTCGAAACCTGGCTCCACGAAAGGGAAGTACCCGGCGCGCATCCGCGTCCGCACCGGTTCGCCGAACACCGTGCCGAGAATGGCGTCGACGAGGAACCGGGCGGTGGCAAGCGGGACGTTTTCGTCCACCACCAGCACCTCGTACTGGAAGAACGCGCGCTCGTGCCGGGCGTCGGTGCTTTCGTTGCGGTAAACCCGGCCTGGATAGGCGATCCGGATCGGCGGTTCGTGCGTGCTCAGGTATCGGACGCTCGCGCCGGTCAGGTGCGGGCGCAGGCAGCGGCCGTCGGCCAACCAGTAGGTGTCCATGCTTTCGCGCGCCGGATGGTCGGCGGGGAAGTTCAGCCGGTCGAATTCCATTTCCGCGGAGCTGATTTCCGGGCCTTCGACGATCGCGAAGTTGAGCGCGCGGAAGGCGTCGTCGAGGTCGTATCTGAGCTGGGTGACCGGGTGCAGTCCGGCGGTCGGCGGCGGGAGGCCGGGGATGGTGGGATCAAGCGGGCGATCCAGCGCGGTTTCCGCGGCGAGCTTTTCTTCCAGCGCAGCGGCAATGCGCTGGTGTGCTTCGGAAAGCGCGAGGCCGAGCCGCTTTCGGGCGGCCGGGTCACAGCGGCCGAGTTCGCGACGGACGGCGGCGAGCGGGCTGGACTTGCCGAGCACGGAACGGCGCACGTCAGCGACGGCGGCCGGAGTGCCGGCTTGGGCGAGATCGGCGAGCGCGGCCTCGGTCAGCGCGGTGATCCGGCGCAGCATCGAGACGGGGTCAAGGGGGTCCACGGGTTCCTGCCTTCGGGTCGTGAAGTGCTGGACTTCACCCCCGGGCAGTGTGGGGAGACGCGGACGTCAGCGGGCGGAACCCGGCGCGCACGCGCAGCCCCCGGGCACTCCCCGGGGGCGAAGAAATCGCTGCGCACGCATGCGCTCATCATGGCACGCCGGCTGTCCGTCCGGCAAATGAAAAGCCCCTTGAAGGAATCAGCCTCCCTCAAGGGGCCCTTCACGGGCTGCGGGTCAGTGGCCGACGGCGGCCCGGACGGACTCTTTCAGTGAGCCGAGGGTGGCGATGACCGCGGTGGGTTCGTAGCCGCAGTGCGCCATGCAGTTCGAGCAGCGCGGATCCTTGCCGCGGCCGAAGTTCTCCCATTCGGTGGTTTCGATGAGTTCCCGGTAGGTCTCCGCGTAGCCGTCGTCCAGCAGGTAGCACGGACGCTGCCAGCCGAGCAGCGAATACGACGGGATGCCCCACGGCGTGCATTCCAGGTCGCGTTTGCCCTCGAGGAAATCGAGGAACACCGGCGAATGGTTGAGCCGCCAGCGTTTCCGGTTGCCGCCGCCGAAAGCCTTGGCGAACAGTTCGCGGGTCTGCTGCACGCCGAGCCAGTGGTCCTGGTCCGGGGCCTTCTCGTACGCGTACCCCGGCGAGATCTGCATGTTGTCCACGCCGAGATCGTTCAGGTAGTCGAGCACGTCGATGACGTCCTGCGGGGTGTCCCCGGTGAAGAACGTCGTGTTGGTCATGACGCGGAAGCCCTTTTCCTTGGCGAGCTTGATCGCGTCGACCGCCGCCTGGAAACCGCCCTCCTTGCGCACCGACGCGTCGTGCCGGTCTTCGAGGCCGTCGATGTGCACCATCCACGCGAAATTGCGGTGCGGTTTGAATTTGTGGATGTGCTTGGGCAGCAGCAGCGCGTTGGTGCACAGGAAAATGATCTTGTTGCGGGCGAGCAGCTGCCGGGTGATCTCGTCGATCTGCGGGTGCATCAGCGGTTCGCCGCCCGCGATCGACACCATCGGCGCGCCGCTCTCCTCGATCGCCCCGACCGCCTGCTCCACCGGCATCCGCTGTTTCAGCAGGGTGTGCGGCTGCGCGATCTTGCCGCAGCCGCCGCATTTGAGATTGCACGCGAAGAGCGGTTCCAGCTCGACCAGGAGCGGGAACTTCTCCTTGCGCATCAGCTTCTGCTTCATCAGGTAACCGCCCAGCCGAAGAGACTGGCGCAACGGCATGGCCATCGCTCAGAGCACCTCCCGAGGTAGGGTGAACGTCATTTCTTCTTCTGTCAGCGCGTTTTCCGCGACACTGACCGGACCCAATCCGCGAAGGGCCTCGACTGTTTCGGACACCAGACGCGGCGGCGCGGACGCTCCCGCGGTGAGCCCGATCCGCCCGGCCCCGGCGAGCCGACGCAGGTCGACGTCGCCGCAACCGTCCACCAGCACCGCCGGGGTGCCTTCCCGTTCGGAGACCTCCACGAGCCGCCGCGAGTTGGACGAGTTTCCGGAACCCACCACCAGCACCAGATCCACGTCACGGGCGATCGCGCGCAAAGCCTGCTGCCGGTTGGTGGTGGCGTAACAGATGTCGTCCTTGCGCGGCGAGGAAAGGCCGGGGAATCGTTCGCGCAGCACGGAAGCGATCTCTTCGGCCTCGTCAAGCGCCAGCGTGGTCTGCATGGTGTAAGCGGTTCGCGACGGGTCGCGCACGGTGACCGTCCGGGCGGCTGCGACATCGCCGACGACCACCACATTGTCGGGCGCTTCCCCGACCGTTCCTTCGACCTCCTCGTGCTCGGCATGTCCAATGAGGAACACAGTCTCGCCGCGACCGGTGTAACGGCGGACTTCGTTGTGCACCTTGGTAACCAGCGGACAGGTCGCGTCCACTACGGACAGCCCGCGATCCGCCGCGGCGCGCCGAACCGCCGGGGAGACTCCGTGGGCGGCGAACACCAGCGTCGCGCCTTCCGGAACTTCCTCCACCTCGTCCACGAACACCGCGCCGCGCCCCTGCAGTTGGTGCACGACGTGGGTGTTGTGCACGATCTGCCGACGCACGTACACCGGCGCGCCGTGCTTCTCCAGCGCGCGTTCGACAATCTCGATCGCCCGCTCCACCCCGGCACAGAACGATCGCGGACTAGCCAGCAACACCGTTCGCGGCCCCACGGCTTCAGCCCACGCGGTGATCGCGGGAGCGGCCCGGCGCAGACTCCGCAACCCGGCGAGTCCATTCGAGACCGTCGAGGGATGCAGCAGCGGCGCACCGACAGTGTCCACAATGGCGCGTACCACAGCGAACGGTTCACCGTCGGCCGCGAGCCACGCGGACTCCATGTCGACCGCCAGCGCACCACTCGAAGCCAGCGAAGCGCGTTCCCGCTCCCGCACCACGTGCGAACTGCCGATCACGGGTCCGAGATGGACAGTGAGCCCGAGACGGCGCAACGCACCCGCCAGCAACGGCGCGGACGGCACCGGCACCACTCCGGACGGACCGCGCACCTCGGTGGCGACCACCACGTCCCCCGGCCGTACCGACGGGGTGAGCCCGCCGCCGATCCCCGCGACGATCCGCGGACCGGACGGGAGCCGGGCCGCAGCGGCGGCGGCCCGGCGAGGCCCGAGTCCGGTGTGGACCGTCCGCGGACCGGGACCGCGCAAGGCGGCCTGCTCGATCCGCAACGGGGTGCAGACGATCGGGGTCATGACCCGCCCCGTACGTACCGGCCGAGTGCGGACAGCGGGAATACCACGCGGTACAGGTGATACGACAGGTAGAAGTCGCCGGGAAACCCGGTCCCGGTGTGCTTGTCCTCGTCCCAGCCGCCGTCCGGCCGCTGCCGTTCGACCAGCCACTGGACACCCCTCGTGACCACAGTGGACTCCCGCTCCCCGGCAGCCAGCAGCGCCAGCAACGCCCACGCGGTCTGCGATGGCGTCGAGTCACCGCGCCCAGCCCACGCCCGGTCGTCGTAGGACCGCAGATCCTCGCCCCACCCGCCGTCGTCGTTCTGGTGCTCGGCCAGCCACTTCACCGCACGCCGGATCCGCGGGTCAGCACCAGTGACGCCGGCCGCGACCAGCGCGGGCACCACCGCGCCCGTGCCGTACACGTAGTTCGCGCCCCACCGGCCGAACCACGAGCCGTCCTCTTCCTGGTTGTCCCACAGCCACCGGATCCCGCGACGGCATTCGCGGCTGCCGGATTTCCCTTCCGCGGCCAGCATTTCGACCACGTGCGCGGTCACGTCCGCCGACGGCGGATCGATCACCGCGCCGAAATCGCAGAACGGCAGCCGAGTGGTCAGCACATGCGTGTTGTCCGCGTCGAACGCACCCCAGCCGCCGTCGCTGGACTGCATCCCCTCCAGCCACGCGACGCTCCGGTCGACCGCCTCGCGGATCCGCAGGTGGTCCGGTTTGCCCATCCGCCGCAGCGCAAGCACCACCTCGGCGGTGTCGTCGGTGTCCGGATAGCCGTCGTTCGCGAACTCGAACGCGAACCCGCCCGGTTTCAGCGAGGGCCGCCGCACCGCCCAGTCGCCCGGCACCCGGATCTCCTCGCCCAGCATCCAATCCGCGGCGCGCACCAGGGTTTGGTCGCCGGGGGAGACGCCCGCGTCGAGCAGCGCGGTCATCGCCAACGCGGTGTCCCACACCGGAGATTGGCACGCTTCGAGCCGGCGCACCCAGCCCTGTTCGGTCTTCTCGCGGATGGTGAACCCGTCGAGCCCGGCGATCCCGGCCTTGAGCGCGGGATGGTCGAGCGAGTAGCCGAGCAGGTGCAGCGCGAGGATCGAGTACACCCACGGCGGCTGGATCCCGCCCCACGAACCGTCCGCTTCCTGCCGCGCAAGGATCCACTCCGCGGCCTGTTTGATCGCGAGCTTCCGCACCGGGTTGAGCGGCAGTTTCGCGTAGGCGTGCAGCGCGGTGTCGAGGTTCTGGAACACGCCGTCCCACGTCCACGGCGCGCGCGTCTTCGGCGGACGCTTGCCGGTGCGCAGTTCGGCGACATCGAACGGCAGCTTCCGTACCGGGCGCAGGGTGCCGACGATGGTCAGCGGCACGATGGTCTGCCGGGCCCAGCAGGCGAAGTCGTAGACGTTGAGCGGGAACCACGACGGCAGGAAGATCAGCTCGGGCGGCAGGCTCGGCAGGTCGTCCCACGACCACTGGCCCACCATCGCGAGCCAGATCCGGGTGAACACCCGCGTCGCCTCGATCCCGCCCTGCTCGCGGATCCACTCCGCTGCCGTGGCCAGCCACGGGGCGTCCGCCGGATCGCCGGCCAACCGGAGCGCGACCCACGCTTCGACCGTCGTGGACAGGTCGGCCGGGCCGTCCGGGAAGTTCGCCCAGGTGCCGTCGGCGCGCTGCTGCGAGCGGATCCAGCGCGCGGACTCCTCGGCGATCTGCGGGGTGAGGATGCCGAGGAAGTGCCGCAGCAGCAGGTCCTCGGCGTCCATCGTGACGTTGGTGGCGAGTTCGCCCTTCCACCATCCGGCGCGGTCCTGCTCGCGGCGCAGGAACTCGACGGCCGACGCGACGGTGTCCGAGGCGGTGCGGGCGGCGGGCGCGGACGTGCGGGGGACGGTCTGGGTCATCACGCTTCCCTTCCGGCGATGAAACGGGCGATCGAGACGAGGTCGTCGCGCGGGCCCGGCGGGACGGCGGCCAGCGCTTGCTCCGCGGTGGCGACGTGCCGCGCCGCTTCCGCGGTGGCCCACTCGCGGCCGCCCGCGTCGTCCACCAGCGCGGCGATCCGCGCGAGGTCGGTGTCGTCGTCTCCGGCGAGCCACTCCGCCAGCCGGCGTCCCGCCGCGCCGCCGTGCGTAGTCGCGTAGGTGATCGGCAGCGACTTCTTGCGCGCCCGCAGGTCGGAGTACACCGATTTCCCGGTGACCGCCGGATCGCCCCAGATGCCGAGCACGTCGTCGACGAGCTGGAACGCGAGGCCGATCTCCTCGCCGAACACCGCCAGCGCGTCGACCACCTCGGCGGGCGCGCCGGCGAGCACGGCCCCGATCGCGGCGCTGGCGGACAGCAGCGCACCGGTTTTCCCGGCCGCCATCGTCACGCATTCGGCGAGCACGACGTCGTCGCGCTGCTCGAACGCGACGTCCAGGAACTGGCCGTGGATGAGCCGTCGCGTGGTCTCGGTGAGCAGCCGCCCGGCCGCGACCGCGTGCGGGGAACCGCTGTCCAGCACCACTTCCTGGGCGAGGGCGAGCATCGCGTCCCCGGTCAGGATCGCGCTCGCGGACCCCCACAGCGCCCACACCGTCGGCCGGTGCCTGCGCTCGGTGTCGCCGTCCATCAGATCGTCGTGGACGAGCGAGAAGTTGTGCACCAGTTCCACCGCGACCGCGCCGGGCACCCCGACTTCCACCGGCGCGCCGGCGGCCCGCGCGGACACCAAGGCGAGCGCCGAACGCACGGCCTTGCCGCCGTTGCCCTGGACCGGCACGCCGTTCGGGTCGGTCCAGCCGAGGTGGTAGGCGCTGATCGCGCGGCTGGTGTCGTCCAGCCGGTCGACGGCGGCGCGCAACGCTGGCTGCACGACGTCCCGCGCGCTGCCGAGCACCGGCGGCGCCGCTGAACGCGTTTTCTCGGCAGAAAACAGATTGGCGGTCATGCTCCGACTCCCTCCCTCTTACCGTTGTGCTGAAGAAGGGCGGCGGCCGCGGCTGCGCCACTGCGCGCGGCGCCCTCCATCGTGGCGGGCCATCCGGTCGCGGTCCACGCGCCCGCCAGGTACATGCCGGGCAGCGCGGTGCGCGCGGGCGGGCGCAGCGAGGCGGTGCCGGGACCGGGCCGGAACGTCGCGTGCCGCTCGCGGGTGACGAAAAAGTCGAGCACCTGCGCGCCGCGCGCCTCAGGCAGCAGCGCCAGCAGCTCGGGCAGCAACTGTTCGCGGAGTTTCGCGGTGGGCAGGTCGATCTGCGCGTCCGCGGCGGACAGCGACATCGCGAGGTACTGCCCGGAGTCCAAACCGGACTGCCGCGTTCGGTCGAACACCCACTGCACCGGCGTGCGCACGCCCGCGACAAACGGTTCGTCGAGCACTTTCCGGTCGAGCACCACGTGCACGTTCACGATCGGCGAGCTGCCGAGCCCGCCGGACCAGCCCGGCGGCAGCCCGATCGCCCCGGCGGGCGCGAGCTGTTCGGTGACCGGCGGGGGCGTGGCGAGCACGACCTGGCTGAACTCCTCCTCGCCGCGATCGGTGACGACCCGCCAGCCTTCGCTGATCGCGCGCACCTTCGTGCCGAGCCGGACGTCCGCCCCGGCCTCGGTCAGCCGTTCGCGCGCCGGATCGCCGTGCAGTTCCCGCAACGGCACCAGCGACCAGCCGATGTCGGCGGCGGCCGGATCGGTGAGCAGCCCCTCCTGGAACACTGTCGCGGCGAGACTGAGCGACGCGTCATCGGCCGTCGCGTTCAGCGTTGCCACGCCGACCAGATCCCACAACGCTTCGATCGCCGCCGCGCTCTGTCCGTGCCGCCGCAGCCATTCCCCGAAGGACTGCCGGTCGGTGCGGTCCGCCTTCGGGTTCACCCGGCGCAACGCGAGCGCCGCGAGCGCGAACCGGGCCCGGTCGAGCGGGCGCAGCGGGTCGTAGCGCAGCAGCGAAGTGGCCAGGTGCAGCGGCGCGGGCAGGTCGTCGCGGCGCAGCCAGGTCGGCGCGGCCGCGCCCGGCAGGCGGATCGGGATTTCCAGCCGAGGCTGCAACGTCACCCGGTCCGCGACGCCGAGCCGGTCCAGCAGCGCGCGATAAGCGGTGCAGCAGCGGAGGAACACGTGCTGTCCATTGTCGACCCGCAACTCGCCGCGAGCGAACGAATGCGTGAGCCCGCCCAGGTGCGGCCGCGCCTCGAACAGCGTCACCGGCCGTCCGGCGTCGGCGCAGGCGAGTGCGGTGGCGATGCCCGCGAGCCCGCCGCCGACCACCGCGACCGGGGCGGTCATCGGCCGATCCCGGTCAGCGCCCGGAACGCCACCACCGCCTTTTCCCGGCCGGACAACGAAAGCCTGCGGTCGAACACGCGCGCGGGCTGTTCGTCGATCCGGTCCAGCAGGGTGCGGTAGATGCCCGACATCGCGGTGCAGCACGCGGCGCTGCGACCGTCCAAAGAGGGCACCAGGCGGAGACCGCGGGAGTACCAGTCGCGGGCCCGCGCGGCGCTGTCGTGGATCAGCGCGGTGAGCCCGCCGTCTGGGTCGGCGAGCTTCCCGTCCGCGCCGACGGACAACTCGACGCCGAACCGGTCGAGGTCCTCTTTGGGCAGATACACGCGGCCGTTGAGCAGGTCCTCGCGGATGTCGCGGAGGATGTTGGTCTGCTGCAAGGCAATCCCGAGTTCGTCGGCGTACACCGGAGCGTTCGGCTCCGGACGGCTGCCGAACACGCCGAGGCACAGCCGCCCGACCGAACCCGCCACGCACCGGCAGTACTCGACCAGTTCCTCGAACCGCACGTACTCGCGCCCGGTCACGTCCATCTCGACGCCGTCGAGCAGTTCCTCGAACGCGCCGAGCGGAATCGGGTACCGGCGCGCCGCGTCGGCGACCGCGACGTACACCGGATCCGCGGTCGCGGACAGGTCACCGAGCGATTTCCGGACCCCGGCGAGCCCCTGCAGCTTGGTCTCGGCGGACGCTTCCGTGTCGTCGCCGATGTCGTCGATGATCCGGGCCAGCGCATACACCGCGCACAGCGCCGCGCGTTTGTCCGGCGGCAGCAACCGGATTCCGTAATAGAAGTTGCGCGCCTGTTCCTTGGTGACCGCCGCGCAGTGCGCGTAGGCCTCGTCCACAGTGCCCATTGCCGTCATCCGGACCGCCTCCTCGTGCCGACTTGCAGCCACCCCAGCCAACTCAGCAGCCCGGCCCGGCTCGGCCGGACCGGTGCGGACAGCACGTCGCCGCCGCTCGCGCGCAGTGCGTCGACCGCGGCGAGCCCGCCGGCGAGGAAGCCGCTCACCGCGAACCGCCCCCAGCCGGACAGGTGCCCCAGCAGATCCGCGCCGCCGCCCAGCAGGGCGGCGGCGCGGCCGGTTTCCCACCGCATCAGCGCTTTCATCCGGGGCGACGCGTGCGCGGCGCCCAATTCCTCCTCGGCGACGCCGAACTCGGCGAGGTCCTCCTGCGGCAGGTACACCCGCCCGTTGCGGTAGTCCTCGCCGACGTCCTGCCAGTGCTCCACGAGCTGGAGCCCGGTGCAGATCCGGTCGGACAGCTCCGCGGCGGCCGGGTCGGCCACCCCGAGCAGGTCGAGCACGATCCGCCCGACGGGATCGGCGGAAAGCTGGCAGTACGCCAGCAAGTCCGCGAAGACCGGGTAGCGGTGCACCCGCTGGTCTTGGATGTTCGCCTGGACGAGCCGCTGGAACGGTTCCTCGGTCAGCCGTCCGGCGCGGATCGCGGGGAGAAGTCCACGGACAGCGGGATGTTCCGGTTCCCCGTTGCCGAACGCGGCGGACAGGTCCGCCGAGAACGCTTCGAGCTGCGCGACCCGGTCGCCCTCGGCCTCGTCGCCCAGATCGTCCACAGTGCGCGCGACGGAATAGACCGCGACAAGGTCGGCGCGCAGCCGTTCCGGCAGCACCCGCAGGGCCACCGGAAAGTTTTCCGCGCGCCGTTTCTCTCGCAGTCCTGACGTATCCGGAGCGTGACGGACACCCGCTGTGGATCTCATCCTCGCCAGTGTCGCGCCCCCGGACGGGCGGCTTCTGCCGCCGGAAAGCGAATTTCGGTGGCTTCGACTTGGCACGAGAGGCCAAAGTGGGGCCAGGATGTCCCGAGGCGACCCGAGACCGCGGCCTGCGACGGAAGGACTCCCGGACACATGGGACCAGATCAGGTGACCCGGCTTGACGAACTGGAGACGGTGGTGACCCGCCGGCTGCCCGCCATGCTCAACGAGGTCCGCGACCAGCTCGCGGACGAGCACCCCGACTACGCGGAGTTCCTGACCGAAGAACTCGCCGACCTCGTCGCCGCCAGCGCGGGATTCGTCCGGCGGCTGATTGACATGGCGGCCGAGCCGGACGAGCGGCTGCCGGGGCTGGGGTCCGGCGTCGAGCAGACGGTGTTCGAGGAAATCGGGCGTGCGCAATACCAGCAGGGCAGGCGCGTCACGAGCCTGCTGTCGGCTTACCGGGTCGGCGCGCGTGTGGCGTGGCGGCACGTTTCGGAAGCCGCGCTCGATCTCGAGGTGCCCGCCGAACTGTTCGCCTCGCTCGCCACCACTGTGTTCGCTCTCGTGGACCAGCTATCGGAATCGTCGCTGCGCGGGTACTTGCAGGAGCAGTCGGACGCGGTGCGCGCGCGGGAACGGCTGCGCGACGAACTGACCGCGCTGCTGCTGTCCGACCGGGCGGACAAGGCCGCGGTGCGCGCGGCGGCGGCGCGTGCGGACTGGCGGTTGCCGAAGCACGCCGCGGTCGTGCTGGTGGAGGACGACAACGAGCTGGGCCGGGAATTGGTGTTCCGCCTCGAAGACAGCTGCCTGCGGCTGCGCAGGCCGGGCGTGGTCGTGGCGATCGTGCCGGACCCGGGCGGTCCCGGCAGGCGCGCGTGGCTGGCCCGCGCGCTGCGCGGCGGCGGCGCGGTGGTCGGCGCGACGGTGCCGCTCGACCGGCTCCCGGCCAGCCTGCGCATCGCCGAGGTGACCGCGCGGCTCCGCCGGGACCACCTGCTCAGCGACGATCCGGTGTTCGCCGACGAACATCTCGACGCGATCATCGTGCACCGCGACGACCGGCTGCTCGACGTGCTGCGAAGACAAGCCCTTGCCCCGCTTGACGAGCTGAACGAATCCGCGCGGGAACGGCTGTCCACCACGCTCACGTCGTGGCTGCTGCATCTGGGGGACCGCAAGGCGGTCGCGGAGGACCTGCACATCCATCCGCAGACGGTTTCGTACCGGCTCGGCCGCCTGCACGACCTGTTCGGGCCGTCGCTGGACGACCCGGCCGTGCGCGCGACGCTCGTGCTGGCGCTGGCCTGGGGACCGCCCGGCGAAGCGGACGAAACCGCCTGATCGGGGAATTTCCCTGATGCGGCAGCACGGAGGACATGCTTGGGTCGCGTAAGCGGGGGTACCCCGGCGGGAACCGGGAGGGCCGCTCGCGAGGCGCCCGGGGAGGAGGTGTGCGTGGAGCCGTCAGCTTTCGGCGCCGAATCGCGCCGCGAGCGTGCGGTACAGGCCTGGTGCCGTGCCGCGCAGCGCGACGGGGATCCGCAGCCAGCGCGGCACGTAGTAATCGCCCGGATGCGCGGCGGCGCGCACCACGGCGGCGGCCACGCGTTCGGCGCTCACCGGACGGGGCGTGCTGCGAGTGTAGGGACGGCCGCGACGTTCGAAGAATTCCGTGCGCACCACGCCGGGAACTACGATTCCGACGGTTACTCCGGTGCCGTGCAACTCGAATCGGAGGCTGTCGGCGAAAGCGTCCACACCGGACTTCGCCGCGGCGTACACGGCTTCCCCGGCGACGCCGGTGCGTCCGGCGATCGAGGACACGAAAACGATCTGCCCGCGGTCGCGTTCCAGCATCGCGGGGAGCAGCGCGCGCGTCAGGTCGAGCGGCGCGGTGAGGTTCACGGTGACGAGGTGCCGCAGCCGTTCCTCGGACAGTTCAGGCAGGGGACCAGCCCAGCCGAGACCGGCGTTGTTGACGAGCAGATCCACCGATCCGGTGACCGCCAGCGCGCGTTCGGCGAGCTCCGCCGCGGCGCCGGGGTCCGCGAGGTCGGCGGCGAGCGCGGTGCCGCCGGTTTCCTGGGCGAGGGCGGCCAGCCGGTCCTCGTTCCGGCCGTGCAGCAGCACGTGGACGCCGGAGCGGGCGAGCAGCCGCGCGGTGGCGGCGCCGATGCCCGACGACGCGCCGGTGACCAGCGCGGTGCGGGCCATCAGGCGGCGGGCAGCGCGGCCGGGCGGTGGCCCATGCGCAGCGTGATGCCCGCCGAGCGCAGCGAACGCCGGAACCACCACAGCGAACCGGCGATGGCCAGCCCGATGACCGAGTACGAGCCCGCGGTGCTGACCATGAGGAAGCTGCCGACCGTTTCCCGCGCGAGCATCAGCAGCGTCACGCCGCCGTTCACCGCGAAGACGAGTCCCCACAGCACCGAAACGCGCTGGAAGAACCGGCGCATTCCGGGGTGTCCGGAGAGCGAATCGGGGAATGCGCAGAAATCGCCCGCCAGCCGCGCGAGCAGCGGTTTGTTGAACGGCGCGGAGATCAGGAACAGGCTGGCGACGAGGAAATTCTGTAGAGTCGGCTGCAGGAAGTACAGGAATGCGCTGCCGGTGGCCAGGCCCAGCACAGTGCGCGCGACCAGCAGAGCCGTGGTCAGCAGCAGCACGGCGGGGATCTTCTTGCGCAGCGCGAGCCGGGTGCCGACCACGGCGACCGACCAGCACAGCGCGGCGATGACCCCGCTGTCGAAGCTCACCAGGGTCAGCAGGAGATAGAACAGGCCGGCCGGGACCAGCGTCGACTCGAGCAGGTGCCGGCCCCCGTCCACGACGAGATTGCGGAACGAGGGGAGGTCGATCGTATGGGGGTGTCGCATGCGGGTTCTGCTGCCTCCGGTGCCAACCGGGCGACTCGGCCTCGGACAAGGCTTGAGCATAAGCACGGCGGATGGGGACGGTGTGAGGTGAAGAGTCCGTGACAGTTACGGGGATGTCGCTGGTCGTGGCTGTCCCCGCCGCCGTCGCCGGCGCGGCGTGCATGGGACTCGCGAGCGCAGCGCAGGCCAGGGCGACCAAAGAGGTGGAAACCGGCAAACCGCTCGACCTGACGCTCTTCAAGCGGCTCGTCGGACGACCATTGTGGCTCATCGGGATCGCCGCGACCATCCTGGGTCTCGTCCTGCAGCTCGTCGCGCTCGCGTTCGGGCCGTTGCTGCTGGTCCAGCCGCTGCTCGTGACATCGCTCATGTTCGCCGGCCTGGCGTCCGCGCGGCTGGAGCGCCGCCGCCCGGACCGCACGATGAGTGCCGGCGGCTTGCTGTGCGTGGCCGGGCTCGCCGCCTTCCTCGTCATCGCCCGGCCGAGCGGCAACAGCGAGACGCTCGTCAGCGGCGGCGACCTGCTGCCGCTCGGCATCGCGCTCGCGGTGATCACGATGGCGTCGCTTGTTGTTGCCGCGTCAACGAATTCCGGATCTTGGCGGGTGCTCGGGCTGGCTGTCGCGACCGGCGTGCTGTACGGCCTCACCGCCGGGCTGATGAAGGTGGTCGCGGGCCAGTTCCGGGCGGGGATCGACGAACCGTTCCGGCACTGGACGCTGTACCTGGTGTGCGTCGTGGGGCCATTGGGATTCCTGTTGAGCCAGAACACGTTCCAGCAGGGCCGGTACCTGACGCCCGCGCTCGCCGTCATCACCGCGCTGGATCCGCTGGTCGGCGTCGCGATCGGATTGTCGTGGATGGGCGAATCGGCCGACGGGAGGCCGCTCGCGCTGTTCGGCGAGGCGCTCGCCGGGCTGGTGATCGTGGTCGGGATCGCCCTGCTGTCGACCAGGGCGTCGCATTTGTCGGCGGAATCGGATATGCCGTCCGGCGAAGAGGAAACCGCATCGGAAGAACCCGGCGAACGGCCTGATTCGGACCCGGACGACGGGTACGGCCTCGCCGGGACCGCCTGTTAGCGAGAAGGGGGCAGCGTTGGAGCGCGTGCTGATCGTGTCCGCGAACATGGGGCAGGGGCACAACGCGACGGGGCGCGCGCTCGAGGACGCGATACGGCAGCGATGGCCGGACGCGACCGTGCGGTGGGTCAACGCGCTCGAACGGCTCGGTCCTGGTTTCGAGGGGCTTTTCCAGCGGATTTACGTCGCCAATGTGGAAAGCGTCCCGTGGCTGTACGAGTTCTTTTACGCCGCGATCTGGCGGATTCCGTGGTTCGCCGCCGCGTCCCGCTGGTTCACCGCCGCGTGGTGCGGTCGGCGGCTCGCGAAACCGATCGCCGAATTCGCGCCGGATCTGGTGCTGTCGACGTATCCGATGGGCACCGCGGGACTGGCGTGGCTGCGCCGCAAAGGGAAATTGCCGGCGCCGATCGGTGCGTGGGTTTCGGACTTCGCACCGCATCCGTTCTGGGTTTACGGCGCGGCGGATCTCACCATGGTGATGCACGACGTCGCGGTCGCGCCCGCGCTGCGCTCGTCGCCGTCGGCGCACGTCGGGGTGTCCGCGCCGCCGGTGCGCGCGGTGTTCCGGCCAGGCGACCAGACCGCGGCGCGCCATGAACTGGGCTTGCCGCCGGCCGCGTTCGTGCCGCTGGTTTCGTGCGGCTCGCTGGGTTTCGGCGAGATCGAGACGACGGTGCGCGAGCTGCTGGCGGCGGATCCGTCGGTGGCGCCGATCGCGATCTGCGGCCGCAACGACGCGGCGGCCGCTCGGCTGCGCGCGCTGGGCGAACCGCGGTTGCACGTAGTCGGGTGGACGGACCAGCCGGAGCGGTACACGCTGGCGGCGGACGTCGTGGTGACGAACGCGGGCGGGGCGACCTCGCTGGAGGCGCTGGCGTGCGGGCGTCCGGTGCTGATGCATCGCCCGATCGCCGCGCACGGCAAGGCGAACGCCCGGTTGATGGCCGACGCCGGGCTCGCCCTGGTGTCCACAAAGGACGGTGAGCTGGCGGAAACCGTGCGCGGCCTGCTTGCGGAACCGGAACGGCTCAAGGAGATGGCGGAAGCGGTCGCGCGGCATTGCGAAACGGCCACTCCGCTGGTGGAGGCGCTGGAATCGCTCGTTTCCGCGCCGCTGAACCCGCCGACCCAGCGGCTCCGGCCGGAGGACGCGCTGTTCGTGCACGTGGCCACGCCGGAGGTGCCGCAACAGGTCGGTGCGGTCTTGTTGTTCGACCCGAAGGCGGACGGCACACCGGTCACCCACGCGGACGCTGAGCATCTGCTCGCCGCGACCCCCGGCTTGCGAACCCGCTTGCTGCCCGACAGCCGGTTGTGGCGCGCACGGTGGCAGGAGGACCCGGGCCGGACGTCGGCGGACGTGCTGACCTCCGTGCGGGTCGGCCCGGAAGCGCCGCTGGAGGGGGCGTTGACGCGGGAGATGGACGCGTTCTTCTCGGAACCGGTGTCCCCGGAACATCCCGTGCGGGCCCGGCTGGTGACCGGGATCGAGGGGGAGCAGGGGGCGTTGCTGATCGCGCTGCACCACGCGGCGAGTGACGGGATCGCGGTGATCAGCGCGCTGGTGGGGCAGGCGCGGGGGAAGGAGCCGTTGGTGCCGGTGGCCGCGCCCCGGCGGCGGGGGTGGTGGCGTCGCCCCAATGTGGCGTTGGGTGCATCTGACGCACCGAATGCCACATTGGGTGCATCTCACGCACCGAACGCCACTTTGGGTGCGTCTGGCGTGCCGGATGCCGCGTCGGGTGCGTCTGGCGTGCCGAATGCCACTTCGGGTGAGTCTCACGCATCGAACGCCGCGTTGGGTGCGTCTGACGCAGCGGACGCCACGTTGGGTGAGTCTCACGCGCCTAACGCCGCGTTGGGTGCGTCGGGCGCTGCGGATGCCGCGTTGGGTGCGTCTCATGCACCGAACGCCACTTTGGGTGCGTCCGGCGCACCGAATGCCGCGTTGGGTGCGTCGCATGCACCCAACGCCACATTGGGGCGCAACGGGTCCCACCCTGGGCGGAGCGCGGTGCGGGCGGCACTTGCCAGCCTGGCGGCACCGGTGCGCGCGGCGCTCGCTCGCGTGGCGAGCCCCGTGTGGCACCGGCTTGAGCGGCCATCGGGACCGTCCAGTCGTTCCGGCACCGCCGAGCCTGCGCGAGCCAAGCCGAGCCAACGCAACCAAGCCGCCGAGCTGGCGCGCGGCGTCTGGACTCTCGCCCGAGCCGGTACCGCGCCCCGAGTCCGCTGGGACAAGCGGATCGACAGTCCCCGACGGCATTTCGCCCGGGCGCATCTCTCCGCCCCCGAAGTCCGGAAGGCCGCGCGCCGGGTGAGGGTGCCGACGACCAATCTCGTTCTCGCGCTCGTCGCCGAGGCCTTGCATCGCGAGCTGGGCGGGACCGCGCCGGAGCGGCTTCGGGTGCTGATTCCGATGTCGGTCCGCGACACCGGGACCTTCCGTCAGCTCGGCAACCACACCGGCGCGGCTTCGGTGGACCTGCCGACCGGCGCGATGTCGCTGTCGGAACGGGTGCGGGCGACCGACCGGATGCTGTCCGACCAGGTCGGCCACGGTGCGCCCCGCGCGGGCAACGCTGTCGTGCGCGTGCTCGGGATTCTGCCGCCGGCGCTGCATCGTCGGGCGGCCAAGCTCGTCTACCGCGGCACGTGGTTCAGCGTCATCGCCTCGGTGCTGCCCGGCGCGCGGTCGCCGGTGGTGCTCAACGGGGCGCTCGTCCGCACCGTGTACCCGGTCTTGTCGCTCGCGCCCGGGGTCCCGGTGGCGGTCGGCATCATGACGTGGGCGGACCGGTTCACCGTCTGCATCACCGTGCCCGCCGGACAAGAGGCGCGCGGGGACCGGCTGGCGGCCGCTGTCGTGGAGGCGTTCGGACGGGTGTAGTCACTGCGAGAAGTGCGTGCGCGGGCGGGGAAGAAGTTCGCCGTCGACTTCGATGTCCACCATCTCGTTGTAGAACGCCACCAGTCCGGCGATGGGCTGGACGGCCGCGGCCGGGTAGGTGTAGGTCCACGCGAGGTGCTCGTGCAGGACGTCGCCGACGCGGACGGACCAGTAGCCGGACGTCTCGCCCTTGTACGGGCAGGCGGTGACCATGCCGGGTTCGGCGACGAGGTGCCTGAAATCGACTTCGGTGCGGTTGAAGTAATACCGGGTCGGGAGGCCGGTTTCGAACAGCAGTACCGGCGACGACGATTCCGCCAGCGTCACTCCGTTCAACCGCACGCGGACATGTCGCGTCGAGCGCAAAGCGTCCACTCGCGTGTACGGGTTGCGCGGGTGGACGAAAACCTGTTCATCCTCTTCGAACCAGGCGTCCAGCGCGTCCCAGTCGAACCGGACGTGTCCAGGTAGGACAGAGTCGTTTACCCAAGCGGCAGCAGGCTTTTCGACCTCGCCGACGCGCAGCGAGAACCGCCCGCCATCTCCGGAGACCAGCGCGCCGGGGAGGACGTCGTCGAGCGGGAAATAGAACTGCGGATAGTAGGGCCATTCCCAGACGTATTTTGCCCGCGTGCTGTCCACAATGGTCTTCCCGGCGAGCACTCCGCGCACTCGCCGGGGGACCTGTTCGACGTGTCCGGCCTGGACTGCCGCCGCTGGGTAATCGGTCATCCGCGCTTCGGGAGTTTCCAGCCGGGGCGCGGGAAGTGGCAGGTGTAGCCGTGCGGGTAGCGCTGCAGGTAGTCCTGGTGCTCCGGCTCCGCCTCCCAGAAGTCGCCCGCCGCGGTGACCTCGGTGACGACCTTGCCGGGCCAGAGTCCGGAGGCGTCGACGTCGGCGATGGTGTCTTCGGCGATCTGCTTTTGCTCGTCGGTGGTGTAGAAGATGGCGGAGCGGTAGCTGGCGCCGATGTCGTTGCCCTGGCGGTTCTTGGTGCTGGGGTCGTGGACCTGGAAGAAGAACTCCAGCAGCGCGCGGAAGTCGGTTTGTTCCGGGTCGTAGGTGACCTCGATGGTTTCGGCGTGGGTGCCGTGGTTGCGGTAGGTGGCGTGGGGGACGTCGCCGCCGCTGTAGCCGACGCGGGTCGCGGTCACGCCGGGCTGGTGGCGGAACAGCTCCTCCATGCCCCAGAAACATCCGCCGGCCAGGATCGCTTTTTCCGTCATTTCCTTCTCTCCCATCGGGGATTCCGTGTACAGGATGACGCCGCGGGGCCGGTCGCTATTCCGGTGGCCGGGGGCCCGGTCAGAACTCCGTAATATCTCCCTCCGCCGCGGCCGCGACGAACAGGTCCAGCAGCGTCCGCAGGGCCTGCGACGACGGGCGCTTCGCGGAGACGACGACGGTGAGCGGCCAGGTCAGCGACGTGTCGGCGAGCGGGATCGACACGACGCCCGGGTGATCCAGCCGGGCGGTGCCGGGCAGGACCGCGACGCCGAGCCCGGCGGCGACGTAGCGCGGCACCGTCCGCAGGTCGGCGACCTCGGCGGTCACCCGGCGCGTAAGCCCGAGCGCGGCGAACTCCCGGTCGACCGCCAGCCGGTTCCCGAAGCCGCGCGGACAGTCGACGAACAGTTCGCCGTCCAGCTCCGGCAGCCGGACCTGCTCGCGTCCGGCGAGCGGATGGCTGTCCGGCAGCACGGCGTAGTACGGCACGCTGGCCAGCTGCGTCGCGTCGAGGCCGCCGAGTTCGGCCCGGGCGAGGCCGAGCAACGCGACGTCGAGCCTGCCGTGGCGGACGTCGTCGGCGAGGCCGGACGAACCGGTGAGGGACACCGTCAGATGCAGGTCGACCAGCGGGTGCCTGCGGTGGAACGCGCCGAGCAGCACCGGCAGATCGAACGCGTTCATGCTGGTCAGCGTGCCGATCCGGAGGCTTCCGCGCAGACCCGCGGACGCCTGTTGCACCACCTCGCGCGCCCGCTCCACCGATTCCAGCGCGGCTTTCGCCTCGGGCAGGAAGAGCGCGCCCGCGGTTGACAGCGCGACCCGGCGGGTAGACCGGTCGAACAGCGTCGCGCCGAGGTCGGTCTCCAGCGCGCGGATCGTCGCCGAGACCGTGGACTGCGTGGCGAACAGCCGCTGGGCCGCCCGCGTGAAGCTCAGCTCCTCGGCGACCGCCACGAAGTACTCCAGCTGCCGCGTTTCCATGCCCCAATTATCGCGGATCACGATAACTATGACCAACACTTTTCGTTGGACTTGATGAGTGGGGCGGGGGATCGTTTCAGGGGTAGGTTCCCGCTTGGAAGGTCGACATGGTCACCACAGCTCCGCCCGCTCTCACTGCCCCGGCCGGATGGCGCGTCAGCCACGGCTGGGGGTTCCGGGTCATCGCTTTCGCGTTCGCCGCGTGCCTCGCGTTCTCCACCGTGCCCACCCCGCTGTACGCGCTCTACCAGCAGCGGGACGGGTTCCCGACGTTCCTGGTCACCGTCATCTTCGCGGCGTACGCGGTCGGCGTGATGGCCAGCCTCTACCTCGCCGGGCACGTCAGCGACTGGCTCGGCCGCCGCCGCGTGATCCTCGCTTCGACGCTCGCCGAGGCCCTGTCGGCGGTGTTGTTCCTGCTCTGGCCGGAGGTCCCGGGCCTGCTGATCGCGCGGTTCGTCTGCGGCGTGGGCATCGGCGCGCTGACGGCCACCGCCACCGCGCACCTGTCCGAGCTGCGGGCGGTGACCCGGCCGGACCAGGACCTGGGCCGCTCCGGCTTGATCGCCACCGTGGTGAACATGGGCGGCCTAGGGCTCGGCCCGGTGGTCGGCGGCGTCTTCGCGCAGTACATCGACGGCCCGCTGACCAGCACGTTCGTCGTGTTCCTGGTGGTGTTGCTGGTGGCGGCGTTCGCGGTGTGCCTGGTGCCGGAGACCGTCGAACGGCGCGAGGAGCGCCCGGCTTACCGGCCGCAGCGCGTGTCGCTGCCCGCCGGGGCGCGGCCGGCGTTCGTCGGCGCGGCGATCGGGGTGTTCGCCGCGTTCGCGATCACCGGGCTGTTCATGTCGCTCGCGCCGACCCTGCTCGCCGAAGGACTCCACGAGCACAGCCGGATGCTCGCCGGGGTCACCGCGGGCTCGATGCTGGGTGCGGCGGCGGTGGCGCAGGTGGTCTTCGCGTCGATGGCGTCGCGGGCGCAGTTGCGACTGGGGTTCGTGCTGATGCCGATTGGGCTGGCGGTGCTTTCGGCGGCGGCGCTGCTGCCCTCGCTGGCGCTGTTCCTGGCGGGCTCGGTGATCGCCGGGAGCGGGATGGGGCTCGGCTTCCGCGCCGCGGTCGGGACGGTGGCGGCGCTGGCCGATCCGCTGTCCCGGGGCGAGGTGCTGGCCGGGATCTTCCTGGCGGCTTACGCCGGGCTCGTGGTGCCGGTGCTGCTGGTCGGGATGACGCTGCTGTGGGTGCCGAGCCCGCTCGCGCTGGTCGGTTTTTCGGCGGCGGAGCTGGTGCTGCTGGGGTTCTCGGCTTGGCGGGTGCTGCGGACCGCTTGAGCTGCCGGAAGTCCGTGAAGGGCTCCTTGAGGGAATCTGGTTCCCGCAAGGAGCCCTTCACGGACAGCGGCCCGGGTCAGGCGACCTCGGTGGAGCGGGTCCGGGCGGCGCGGGCGCTCCATCGGCCGTCGTGGCGGTCGACGCGGATCGGATGGCCGAACGCCCGGCTGATGCTGGCCGTCGTCACCGCCTGGTCGATCGGTCCCGACGAAACCACCGAACCGTCCGCGATCAGCAACGCGTGCGTGGTCGTTTCCGGCAGTTCTTCCAGGTGGTGGGTGACCACGATGGAGGCGAGCCGGGGATGGGTTCGGGTGAGCAGGTCGATTGTTTCGAGCAGCTGCTCGCGGGCCGCGACGTCGAGTCCGGTGGACGGTTCGTCGAGCAGCAGCAGCCGGGGGTCGCTGATCAGCGCGCGGGCGATCAGGGCGCGGCCGCGTTCGCCTTGCGACAGCGTCGGCCAGCGTTCGCCTGCCTTGCCGGCCAGGCCGAGCAGGTCGACGAGTTCGTCAGCCTGGGCGAGTTGCGCGGCGGTGGGCTGCCAGCGCGGCGGCGTGTCGATGCTCCCGGTGACGCCGGTCAGCACGACCTCCCGGATGGTGAGCGGCGAACGCAGCGGATGCCGCGGGTCGACGTGCCCGATGCTGCGGCGCAGCGCCTGCAGTTCGACGCGGCCGAGCCGTCCGCCGAGGACGTCGACGGTGCCTGCGGTCGGATGCGTGACCGCGCCGCAGAAACCGAGGATCGTGCTTTTGCCCGCGCCGTTCGGGCCGAGCAGCGCCCAGTGTTCGCCTGCCCGCACGGTCAGGTTCACGCCGTGCAGGATTTCCTTGCCCTGCCTGCGGAACACGACGTCGGTCAGCTGCAGCACGACCTCGCTCACGAAAGTGCCTCCTTCAAGGCGGTCAGGTGCGCCCGGCTCAGCTCCGCCGCGGCGGACGCGTCTTTGCCCGCGATCGCCTCGACGAGCGCCAGGTGCGCGGCTTGGTCTTCTTCGGGGGCGGTGATCGGCCGGGCGCGCAGCATGTCCGTCATCGCGCGGTGGATTCGCGGGACGAAACTGTCGAACAATTCGATCAGCACGTCGTTGTGCGCGGCGACGAGCACGGTGCGGTGGAACGCGGTGTCGGTGTCCACCAGGCGTTCGACGTCCGGGTTGCCGGTCGCGCGGGCGGCGAGCGCGCGGCGGATCGCGCGTAGGTCGGTCGGGGTTCGCCGGTGCGCGGCGAGGGCGGCGGCTTCCGCTTCGATGGCGATGCGCGCCTCGATCACTGCGCCGATCGACGCGCGGCGCAGGACCGCGTCCCAATCCTCGGCGACGTCCAGCGCGGTCACGAATACCCCGGAACCCTGTCGGGAATCCAGCACGCCTTTGCCCGCCAATTCGCGGATCGCTTCGCGCAGCGTCGACCGGCCGACGCCCAGTTGCGCGGCCAAAGTCGTTTCCCCGGGCAATTTGTGGCCGAGCGGCCATTCGCCGGCGCGAATGCGTCCGAGAAGGACTTCGGCGGCCTGCGCGGCGAGCGGGTGCCGGTGCACGAGAGGGGGCATCGGAGGGCTTTCTGGTCGGACGGGGCGGCAGGAGCGAGGCTACTGCGGGACATTCTTCCGGCGGGGTGTCGAGTGTGGAGCGTCACTAGTCTACTTGTCTGAGGAGTCGGGGATTTTCTGACCCGTTCGGGTGGGTTACGGTGTTTCGAGTGCCGTATTCTGCCCGGTCCGGGTGAGGATCGGCCACATGCGTGCCAGGAAAATGGCCGTCGTCGGCGGAGCGATCGCCGCGGCGGTGTGTGCGGTGGCGTTCGTGGCCGGTCCGGGCGCGAGCGCCGCTCCGCTGCCAGGGGGATTGGGCCCGTGCGTCGGCGACGCCTGCCCGGAGAAGTACCCGCCGGTCAACAACGGGCCGTTCGCGGGACGGGACAACGGCATCAACGTCTTCGCCGGCGGCGATTTCCTCGTGCGCGAAGGCGCGGCCGAGGCCGAGGGCCGGGTCGTCGTGCTCGGCGGGTTCGACATGGCGAAGCGGGCCGGGGCGTCCGCGGTCTACAACGTCGGCATCGCGGGCGTCGGCTCGCGCGTGCCCCCGCCGGACGGCACCGATTTCCTCACCACCGGCAAGAACGTCACCGTCGCGCCGAACCAGCGGCTCCTCGCGGACGGCGGCGTCGTGCGCTACGGCGGCACCGTCACCGGGACCGTGACCGGCACGCTGAAACAGGACCCGAACGCGGCCGACCCGTACAAACAGCTCCGGCCGCAGCTGCAGGAAGCCAGCACCTGCTACAGCAAGTCCGCGGCGACTGGGACGGCGAAGAACGAGGGCTACCGCACGCTGTTCACCGGCGACGGGAAGTCCGCGCTGCAGGTGTTCACCGTCGACTTCGACCTCACCAACCGCGGCGGCAGCATGCAGGGCCTGGAATTCGCCGGCATCCCGGCGGGCGCGACGGTCCTGGTGAACCTCGTCGGCGGCAACCGGGTGATCAACACCTACACCGGCGACCTCGCCGACCAGGACCCGATCAACCACCTGCGCGAGAAGCTGCTGTGGAACTTCCCGGACGCGTCGAAGGTGAAGATCGCCGGGCAGGCGCAGTTCCAGGGCAGCGTGCTGGTCGGCAACCCGGCCAGCGACACGACGGTCACCGCGTCGGGCACCAACGGCCGGTTCTTCACCGCGGGCAACCTGCTGCACACGTCGGAGGGCGCGGCGGGCGGGCAGGAGTTCCACGCTTATCCGTTCACTGGCGATCTGCCGGACTGCAATGCTCCGACTACTAGTTCGACGGCGCCGACGAGTGCGACGTCGACTAGCTCCAGCACCACGACGTCGAGCACGGAGCCGACGAGCTCGACTTCTTCCACGACGACTGAGCCGACGAGCAGCACGTCGTCCAGCACTACGTCGTCCAGCACGACTTCGTCGAGTGCCACCTCGACTAGCTCCACCACGACCTCGACCAGCCCATCGGAGACGTCGTCCTCGACCAGCCCATCGGAGACGTCGTCCTCGACCGTGCCGACGTCGTCCAGCGCGACGTCCTCGAGCTCGCAGCCGACGTCCTCGTCCGGCAGCACGAGCCCGACGACGTCCAGTTCGTCGTCGGAAGCCCCGGCCCCGATCACGACCACGAGCGACAACTCCGGCGGCGTGGCCCCGGGAACCGGCCCGTCCGACCACGGCCCGCTCGCGTCGACCGGCGCGGACATCCGCGGCTACCTGATCGGAGGCGGAGCGCTGCTGCTCATCGGCGGCGCACTGGTGGCGGCAGTGGCGGTGCGCCGCAAGCGCTCCTGACGAACGCCGTGAAGGGCTCCTTGAGGGAATCTGAGTCCCGCAAGGAGCCCTTCACGGACAGTCAGCCCGGGCGGCCGCGCGGTTCGTGAGGGAACTCCGGCGGCAGCCGTGGAGCGGGAGAAATCCCCGCCGTAGGAAGGTCCGTGAGGGGTCCCCTGAGGGAATCAGATTCCCTCAGGGGACCCCTGACGGAATTTGGCGTGGTGCGTTCCGAGGCGGGGCGTTCGGCGGCGGAGGCGAGTCGTGTCTGGCCTTCGGCGGTGGGTGTTCAGCGGTGGGGAGTTCCGCGGCGGGCGTTCGGCGATGGGGAGTTGCGTGACTGGCGGCCAGCGGCGGGGAGCTGTGTGGCGGGTGCTCAGCGGTGGGGAGTTCCGTGGCTGGCAGCCAGCGGCGGGGAGTCGCGCGGCGAGTGGTCAGCGGTGGAGAGTTCCGTACTGGCGGCCAGCGGCAGGAAACTCCGTAACAGGGGAGCGGGGCTAGCGAGCAGCGGGCGTGCGTGAAGCGCGGTACTCAGCAGCCCGCGCCTCGTAAGCGCGGAGTTCTTCCTCCCGATCCGGAACGTCCTGCGCGCCATCCTCCGGCTGGTCGGCGAAGAAGCCGCGCAGTGCGGCGTTCGCGGAGGCGGCGAGGTGACCGGTCCGGGCGAACATCGCGGTCTCGTAGCGGGTCAACGCGGCTTCGACATCCGGCTCCTCGTGCAGTGCGTGCGCCAATTCCGCACCGTCGAGCAATGCCAGGTTCGCGCCGTGCCCGCCGAACGGGGCCATTGCGTGTGCGGCGTCGCCGATTACGGTGATGCCGGGGACCCGTTTCCAGGTCAGGGGAGCGGGCAGCGCGGTGAACGCGCGTGCCACGTAATCGCCGTCGTTGTCGGTCAGCAGGGGGAGCACCTTCGAGCCCCAGCCGCGGAATTCGCGGAGCAGGAACTCGCGGACCGAGGTGCGGTCAGTCAGGTCGACGCCTTCCCTTGCGGCCCAGTCCTCTTCGGCGCGGAAAGCCACGTAGCCGCGGATCACCCCGTTGCTGTTGCGCTGCACGATCACCGCGCGGCCAGCTCCGTCGGCAGTGAACAGTTGTCCGTTGCCTACCAAGGCTGCGATTTCCGGGTGCCGGGTTTCGACGTCGTCGAATCGGACGTCCAAAAAGGACACTCCGAGGTATTCCGGGCTCGCGTCGGTGAGTCGGCGGCGCACCTTTGACCAGGTGCCGTCCGCGCCGACTACGACGTCGGCGTCCACTGTGGAGCCGTTGGCGAAGTGCAAGCGGTGGACGCCGTTTTCGGTGGTCAGGTCGGTGAGTTTGTGTCCCCAGTGGACGGTTCCGGGCGCGAGCCGCTCGTACAGCATCGTGCGGAGCTGGCCGCGGTCGATTTCCGGGGCGGCGGTGTCGTCGTCGGCGGGGGTGAACTGCTTCAGCAGGGTTCCGTGGTGGTCGCGTCTGGTCATGGCTTGGCCTTCGACGCGGGCCAGTTCGTGGAAGGCCGGCAGCAGCCCGGCGTCTTCCAGGGCGATCTGGCCGCTGTCGGCGTGCAGGTCGAGCGTGCCGCCGGGATCTCGTGAGTCCACGGCGGCGTCGGCGTCGTACACGGTCGCGGCGATGCCGTGGCCGTGCAGGACGTGCGCGGCGAGCAGTCCCCCCGGGCCGCCGCCGACGATGGCGATGCGCGGTGTCTCGTTCATGGTCTTCCCCTCTCGTGCCGGTGTGGTCTGGCATCGACCATAGGTGCAACCATGCAAAAAGTGCAACCGTACAACTTAGTGAGTCATTGCACCTTGAAGTGTCGCTGCTAAACCGGCTAGCAGGATGCCGAGTGCGTAGCCGAAGTCGTCCTCGATCGTGCTTCCGGCTGCCTGCCGTTCCCGCAATCCCGCGGCCATCAGCGGAAACGGGATGCTTTCGAGGGTCGCCTCCAGATCGTCCGGCCAGGTCTGATCCTCGACGGCGCGGCCGAGGATGAAGTGCACGTACACCCCGGCGCAGCGGGTCGCGTCGGCGAGCGGGAACCCGGCGCGGTGCAGCACGTCGACGGCTTGCTCGGCGAAATCACCCAGCGAGCGGGCGGTCCGGAGGTCTGCGCCGAGTGCGATGCGTGCGCCGTCTCGATGGTCGAGGAGGGCGGCGTGCAGGGCGGTTCCGGCTCGTTCCAGCCAGGACAGCCACGGGGTGTCGCGCGGCGGGAGGTCGTCCAGGGCTGGGGCGACGAGGGCGTCGGCGAGGTGGTCGAGCAGGGCCCGTTTGCTGCTGAAGTGCCAGTACAACGCGGGTGCTTTGACGCCGAGTTCGGTGGCGAGGCGGCGGACGGTCAGCTTGTCGAGGCCGTCGGCGTCGACCAAGGCGAGTGCGGTCCGGACCGCGGCGGGGATCTCGATCGGCACGGCGGTTGCCTCCTTAACTAGTTCAGGGCAGTCTAGTCTTTAACAAGTTAAGGAGAGTCATGGAAGCAGACGCAGTGGTCGTCGGAGCGGGTCCGGTCGGGTTGTTCCTCGCCGCTGAACTCCGGCTCGGCGGGATCCGGCCGCTGGTGCTCGAGCAGCTTGCGCAGCCCGCGACGGAACGGAAGGCACGCGGCATCGGCGTGCTCGCGACGGAGGCGTTGACCCGGCGCGGTCTCGGACCGCAGCTGGCCGTGGCGCACGATGAGGGAATGCGCGACTTCGCCCGTGATCACGGCAGTTCGCTCGGCCACTTCGCGAACATCCACAAGCTCCTGCCGGACGAGGACCGCCCGCGCACGCACATCTGGCAGCCGGAGTTGGAGCGCCTGCTTGCTGGACACGCGGACGCACTCGGCGTCCGGGTGCGGCGGGCGCATCGGGTCACGGAAATCGAGTCTGATGTGGACGGTGTGGCGGCAATTGTCGAGACCCCGCAAGGAGAACGGCGGATCACCGCGGCTTACCTGGTGGGGTGCGACGGTGGCCGGGGGAAGGTCCGAAGTCTCGCCGGGTTCGGGTTCCCAGGTACGCCGCCATTGCTGCGGACAATCGCGGGCCAAGTCCGGTTCGCCGGGCAGGTGCCGCCCGCCGGACGCTACCCGGGCGGGACTTTCCTGCACGGCGGCAGCATGGCTGGCGTCACCGAGTTCGCCCGCGACGGCGAGCCCGACGGTCCGGTCACTCCGGCGGAATTGGCGGCGGCCATCCGGCGGGTGACCGGCGAGAACGTCGTCGTGGCGGAGGTGCGCGATTCCCGTCGGTTCGCTGACCAAGCACGCCAGGCCGACGACTACCGGCGCGGCCGGGTGCTGCTCGCGGGCGACGCCGCCCACGTGCACTCGCCGAGCGGCGGGCAAGGGCTCAACCTCGGGCTGCTGGACGCGGTGAACCTCGGCTGGAAACTGGCTGCGGTCGTGCGCGGGGAAATGCCGGAAACGTTGCTGGACAGCTACTTTCGCGAACGCGGCCCGGTCGGTGCGGCGGTATTGCGCAATACGCGGGCGCAGTCGGCGTTGCTCGCGCCGGGGCTGCACGTCGACGCGCTGCGCGAGATTGTCGCCGAGTTGATGGATCTGCCGCAGGCGAACCGGTACTTCTCGGATCTGCTGTCCGGCATGGCGGAGCGGTATGAATTCCCTTATCCCGCTGAAGAACCAGTCGGGCTGCACAGTCCGGATCGGTCCCTTGTGGACGATGACGGACGGAACACCCGGCTGTCGGAGCACACTCGCGCTGGACGCGGTGTCTTAGTGCTCGATCCGGGAAGCCGCGATCTCGCTGCGTTGGCAACAGAACGGGTCGAGGTGGTGCCGGTGACGAATTCCGAGTCGTTTCTGCTGCGGCCGGACGGAGTTATCGCGTGGACTGGGGGTGAAGCCGAGTTGAAAGTCGCGCTGGACACCTGGTTCGGCTAGGCGTTCGCGCGGCTTCGCCACAGCAGCCAGCCGAAGTACGGTGCCCCGATCAGCGCGGTCACCAAGCCCGCCGCGATCTGGGTCGGGGCGAGGACGGTGCGTCCCAACGTATCCGCGACGCACACGAGCACCGCTCCCAGCGCAGCCGCCACCGGCAGCGAGCGCGAGTGGCGGGAACCCACCAATGCGCGCGCGGCGTGCGGGGCCACGAGCCCGACGAATCCCAGCGCGCCGACCGCGCACGCAGCGGCGGCGGTGAGCACCGCGGCGAGTGCGGCGAAGGCGAGGCGGGACCGGTCCAGCGGGACGCCGAGCACCCGCGGCACGTCCTCGTCCAGCGAGACCAGATCGAGCGTCCGCGCGCTGGACAAGGCGATCGGCAGGGCGATGACCAGGCACAACAGCACCGGCAGGACCTGGCTGAACTCCCGGCCGTAGGTCGAGCCGGCGAGCCAGGTGAGCGCCAGATGCGCGTTCCACGGCGAGGTCAGCACCACGACGAGCGTCGTAATCGCCTGCGCGCCCGCGTTGACGCCGATGCCGACCAGCACCAGCCGGTCCGAGGACAGTCCGCGGCCGGTCGAACCGCGGCCGGTGGCGAGCCAGTGCACAAGGGCGAACGTCGCGAACGCGGCGACGGTCGCGGCGGCCATCATCGGCCAGATTCCGATGCCGGGAACCAGAAGCACGACGCTGATCGCGCCGACGCTCGCACCCGGCGTCACGCCGAGCAGGCTCGGCTCGGCCAGCGGGTTGCGGCAGATCGCCTGCACCAGTGCACCCGCGACGGCCAACGCCGCGCCGCCGAGCAGCGCGGCGAGCAGCCGCGGCCAGCGAAGGTCGAGCGCGAACGAAACCTCGGTGCCGGACACGCCGCGCAGCCAGTTCAGGACGTCGCCGAGCAGCACGATCCGGTCGCCCAGCAGGAGCGCGGCGATCACCGCGGCGACGAGCGCGATCGCGAGCACGACACCGGTTCCGGCCACCCAGCGGCGCGACCGGACGGTGCCGTGCGTGCCGCGCGCGGACGGTGTTCCGGACGGCTGTCGTCGTGCCAGCCAGACCAGCACGGTTGCGCCCGCCAGGGTCGTCACGACGCCGGTCGGCACCGAAACCGCTTTGTCCGCCGGGACGAGCGCGCGCAGCAGAACGTCGGCGGCCACGACGACCAGCGCACCGGTCAGCCCGGAGAGCGGCAGCAGCAACGGATGTTTGCCGAGCCCGGGCACCCGGCTGGCCAGCAACCGCGCGATCACCGGCGCGCACAGGCCGACGAATCCGATCGGCCCGGCGACGGTCACTGCGACCGCCGAGAGCAGCACCGCCACGACGACGGCGTAAGTGCGCGTGCGGCGGACGTCGATGCCCAGCACGCGCGCGTGGTCGTCGCCGAGACCGAGGACGTCGAGCCGGTGCGCGAGCAGAAGGGTAGCGAGGACGCCGACCGCGATCACCGGTGCGGCAAGGGAAACCTGGTTCAGTCCGGATTGGACAGTCGTGCCGCTGCCCCAGCCGTACAGGCCCGCGGTCCGCTCCTGGAACAACATCAGCAGCACCGACGTGAGCGCGGTCAGCGCCAGCGCGATCGCGGACCCGGCGAGCACGAGCCGGGCCGCTCCGCCGCTGCTGCTGCGCGCGACGAGCAGCACCAGTCCGGCCGCCGCGAGACCGCCGACGAAGGCGACGATTCCGTTGACGTAGAAGGGAAGCGAGATCCCGAACGCCGCGACACCGACCACCGAGACGTACGCGCCGGCGTTGACCGCGAGCGTGTCCGGAGAGGTGAGCGGGTTCCGTGCCACCGACTGCAGCACACAGCCCGCGAACCCGAGCGCCAGCCCCACGAGCAGCGCCGCGGCCAGCCGGGGCAGCCGGCTGGCCACGAGCACCGCCACCGCCTGGCTGCGCGCGTCGTCGTCCGTGCCCGGGAAAACGGCGCGCAGGAGTTCGCCGAGCCCGACGTGCGACGTGCCTTGCAGCAGGTGCACGGCGGAGAGGACGAGCAGCGCGACGAGCCCGGTCAGGAAGACGGCGGACGCGGTGCCCCGTGCGGCGCGCGGCCGGGCTGGTGCGGGGGCTGGTGCGGTCATCATCGGATCAGCGCGTCAGAGCGCCGGTGAGCGCGTCCACGTAGGCGATCGCGGACTTCGGGCCGCCGAACATCCAGATGCCGTCCGGGATCCGGTGCAGCTTCGCGCCCTTGACGAACGGCAGCTGCTTCCAGACGGCGTTGCCCGCGAGGTCCTGGGTGAAGACGTCGGATTCGGCGGCGTTGGCGGCGTAGACGAAGGATGTGGCCGGATCGGTGATCTTGGTCAGTCCTTCGACGTCGGTGGGGGCGAGGCCGTAGACCTTGTCGCCGTCGCCGGTCCACTGGTTGGCGGCGCCGAGCTGGCCGGCGATGCTGCCGAGGAACGAGCCCTTCGTGTACATCCGGACGGTGACCGTGCCCGAGGTCGAGTAGCCGTCGGCCATGACGAACTTGGCCCCGGACTTGCCCGCGTCCGCCAGCTTCTTCTTGCCCTCGGCGACCTTCGTGTCGAATTCGGCGAGCAGCTTGCGGCCCTGCTCCTGCGTTCCGGTCGCCTCCGACAGCGTGGTCACGGTCTTGCGCAGGTAGCCGATCGGGTCGGCCGAATCGGAGCCGCGCAGGGTCAGCACCTTCGTCTGCTTCGAGAGCTGCGCGATGACGTTGTCCGGCAGGTCGGTGGTGGTGACCACGAGATCCGGGTGCAGCGCGGCGATCGCGTCGAGGCTCGGCTCGCCGCGGGTGCCGACGTCCGGAGTGGACGCGGCGAGCGGCATGACCTTGTCGTAAGTGTTGTAGCCCTTGACGTCCGCCGCGCCGATCGGCTTCACGCCCAGCGCCAGCAGGTTCTCGGTGAGGCCCCATTCCAGCGACACGATCTTCGCGGCCGGCGCGGGCAGGTCGACCTTGCCGCGCTCGTCGGTCAGGTGGACCGGGCCGGAGGGTTTCGCGGAGGCAGCCGCTCCCTGGTCCGCGGGCGTTTCGGTGGTGCCGCACGCGGCGAGCGCGAAGGCCGCGAGCGCTGCCGCCGCGGTCGTCAGGACCGTCCTTCGGGCAGGACGAGAGAACACACTGGACACGGGGTTTTCCTTTGAACTAGGGGACAGGTCAAGCTGAGCGGACCGGCCGCGGCCGGGAGGTGTGCCGTCCGACCGGGCGCGTGCGGACGTGCCCCTCGTCGTCGACGTGGACGTCGATGCGCAGGCCGTAGACGTCGCTGAGCAGGCCGGCGGTCAGCACGTCGGCCGGGCGGCCGGTCGCGCGGACGGCCCCGCGGCACAGCAGCACCACCTCGTCGGCGACGGCGGCGGCCTGGTCGAGGTCGTGCAGCACGACGCCGACCGCGACGCCGTGCTCGTCGGCGAGATCGCGGACGAGGTCCAGCGTTTCGATCTGGTAGCGCAGGTCGAGGAAGGTGGTCGGCTCGTCGAGCAGGACGACGCCGGTGTCCTGGGCGAAACAGGTCGCCAGCCAGACGCGCTGGAGCTCGCCGCCGGACAGTTCGTCCACCGGGCGCTCGGCCATTCCGTCGACGCCGGTGTGCCGCATCGCGCGCTCGACCAGTTCCGGTCCCTCGGGATCGCCGGAGCCGAAGCGGCCGCGGTAAGGATGGCGGCCGTAGGACACGACGTCGCGCACGCGCACGCCGCCGGGCGTGGGGCGCGACTGGGTCAGCAGCGTGACGTGCCGGGCGAACTCCTTGGGGGACAAGGCGAGCGCGTCTTGCCCGGCCAGCGTGACGTCGCCCGCGGTCAGCGGATGCAGCCGGGCGAGCGAGCGCAGCAGCGTCGACTTGCCGGACCCGTTGGGGCCGACGAGGACGGTGACCGCGCCCGCGCGCAGGACGATCTCGGCGTCCTGGACCACCGGTTTCGCGCCGTAGCCGAGAGCGAGCCCGGTGCCGGCGAGCGCCGGTGCTTCCGGCCAGGAGTGACTCATGAAGGTTAGCCTAACCTGATCGAGGGATAATCCGAAAGCGGACATCGCGGCGGTGTCGGACGTCACGGGCGTTTGTACCGGGCGGGCCCGCCAGGATGTGAAACGCCTTTGCCGCGTGCCGTTGCCGCTCTAGCTTCTGATCGGGTCAGAGGTTTTCGGATTTCCGGGTGACGAGGGGAGCCGGTGCGTGGCCACGGGCGAACTCGCGACGACGACGCTGCCGGTCGGGGCGGGCTGGCTCGGGTCCCGCATCGGCGAGCGCACGGCGCGGGGTGTGGCCGGGACGGTGTCCGGCCTGATCCGCGACGGGGAGGTGCCGCCGGGCACGCGGCTGCCCACCGTGCGGGCGCTGGCCGCGGAGCTTTCGGTCAGTCCCACGACGATCGCCGAAGCGTGGTCGCAGCTGCGCGCGGCCGGGCTGATCGGCACGGGACGGCGGCGCGGCACGATCGTGCTGGAACCGCCGTCGAGCCCGCCGCCGGAACGCGCGTTTTCCGGCTGGCAGACCGTCGACCTGGAACACGGCCTCCCGGATCCCGGACTGCTGCCGCCGCTGGAGGACGCCGTCGCGGCGGGTGTCCACACGGAACGGTTCGGCGGTCCGGTGAAGAACTCGATCACGCCGCAATTGCGTGCCGCGGTGAAGCCGACGTGGCCGTTCGCCGCCGAATCGTGGACCGTCGCGGCCGGCGGGCAGGACGGGATGTTGCTGGCCTGCCAGGCAGTCGCGCGGCCGGGCGACGTGATCGCGCTGGAGGCGCCGACGACGCCGTGGCTGCGCGAATTGCTGCGCCGGTCGCGGATCCACGTGGTGCCGGTACGGTGCGACGAGGACGGGCCGATGCCGTCTTCCTTGGCCGCGGCGTTGGAACATCGGCCGGTCGCGTTCGTCTATCAGCCGCGTGCGCAGTCGCCGCTCGGGCATTCGGTTCCGGCCGACCGGCTCGCGGAACTAGCGGCGGTACTGTCCGAAGAGGACATCGCGGTGATCGAGGACGACGATTTCGGGCCGTTGGCTTCGGCTCCTTCGGTGAGCCTCGGCGCGTCTTTGCCTGGCCGGGTGTTGCTGGTGCGTTCGTATTGCACCGCGTTCGGGCTCGAGCTGCGCAGTTGCGTGATCGGCGGTTCGGCGGTGCTGGTGGAACGGGTGCGACAGCAGCGCGGACCGGGGTCGGTGTGGTCGAGCCGCATTCTTCAGGACGCGCAGGCGTTTCTGCTGACCGACCCCGGCAGTGCGGAATTGCTGAACCGGGCTCGGAATCGGTACGCGCATCGGCGGGCGGCTTTGACGGAAGCGTTGCGGGAGCACGGGATTTCGGTGCGCGCGCGGGACGGGTTGACGTTGTGGGTGCCGGTTCCGGAGGAGTCGCGGACGTTGATGACGTTGGCGGCCAATGGGGTTTCCGCCGGGTCGGGGACGCGGGCGGGGAATCCGGGGACGCCGCACATCCGGGTGGCGACTGGGCAGCTGCCGGATGATCCGGCTTTGGTGGCGGATCTGGCGCGGATGATCGCGCGGGCTGCTCGGCGGTAGCGCGCGGCGATGCCGGTTCTCACCGGCACAAACACTCACGACCTCCGGAGCAAGTGCCGGTCCAGGAACGGATTGCGGAACTTCCCGGCCGGGTCCAGTTCGGACGCCAGATCCCGGAACTGCCGCACCCCGTGGTGGTCCAGATCCAAAGCCGCACCGTGGAACAGCTTTCCCCAATGGGCGCGAACACCGAAGGGCGCGAGTTTCTCCTCGATCAGCGGCAGCACCGCTTCCACCTCCGGCTGCCGTTGCTCCCAGGTGAAATGCACCGCCACCCGGTCTCCGTCGTACGCCGGGCTCAGCCAGTGTTCGTCGCCGGCGACGGTGCGGATTTCCGACACCACGAGCAGCGGCGCGATCCGGTCGCCGAGGCTGCGCAACGCCTCGAACGCCGCGGTCGCGTGCGCACGCGGCACGAAGTACTCGCTCTGCAATTCCGCTCCGACGCTCGGCGCGAATTCCAGGCGGAAATGCGGCAGCCGGTCGTACCACGGTCCGGGAACTCCGCCTTGCACAGTGGTGTTTTCCGCCGAAATGCCCGCTGCGTGCGCGGGGTGGCGCGGGCCGTCGGCGGGAAGTGCGCCGAACAGCGTCTCGGGGATCTCCGCCGGGACGCGGTTCTTGAGCAGGACCTGGTCGATCACGTCGCGCGCCCAGTTGGTGAACAGGCTGACGCTGTAGCCCGCGGCCTGGATTTCGTCGAAATGCTGCAGGGCGGCGGACCAGGGGAGGGCGTCGAAAACGTCTTGGCGCACCGAGAAAGTCGGCTCCAGGTCGAGGGTGAGCCGGGTGAGGACGCCGAGCGCGCCGACGTTCACCACTACTCCGGGGAACTCGGCGTCGGCGCGCGAGAACGTGCGGAGCGAGCCATCTGCGGTGAGGAGTTCGACCGCGGACACTGCCGAAGCCAGTCCGCGAAGCCGCTGTCCGGAGCCGTGGGTGCCGGTCGCGACGCTGCCGGCGACGGTGATGTGGGGGAGTGACGCCAGATTGGATAGCGCGTACCCGGCTTCGTGCACCTGCGCAACGACGTCGCCGTAGCGGGTCGCGCCGCCGATGGTGAGCTTCGCGTCGTTGATTTCCGGGGCAATGTTGACGGCGGAGAGGTCGAGTTGGCGGCCGTCCGGGCTGTCGGCGACCGCGTTGAAGCTGTGCCGGCTGCCGAGGGCCTTGATCCGGGCCGAGCCGGCGACGAGCTCTTGCGCTTCGGACAGCGTGCGCGGGGCGACGACCTCGCGTGCGCGGTAGGTGAGATTGCCAGCCCAGTTTTCGATCACGAGGGCCGAGCCTAATCGGCTCCGGCACGGCAGACTGGGGACAGGCCGACCGAGGAGACCCCGCATGCATTCCGCTGGACTCGTCCTGCACCCGCGCCGCGATGCGAAAGCCGCGGTCGACGCGGTGTTGGATTGGGCCGCCGGGCGCGGGATCGAGATCCTCGGCATCGACGACGAGATCGCCAGGGTCGACTGTTCGGCAACCGCCGTCCAGTCCGCTGAACTGGGCAAACGGTCGGATCTGGTGGTCAGCCTCGGCGGCGACGGCACCATGCTGCGCGCGATGCGGCTCGCCGACGGGCAGCACGCGCCGGTGCTCGGCGTCAACCTCGGGAAGCTCGGCTTCCTCGCCGAGGTCGACGTGCCGGACCTGCCGCTCGCGCTGTCCGCGATCGACCGCGAGGAGTTCACCGTCGAGCCGCGGCTGGCGGTGGACGCGCGGTTCGGCGGCCGGATCGAGACCGCGTTCAACGACGTCGCGGTGGTGCGCGTGCCCGGCGACGGGAGCGCGGTGGTCGCGGTGCTGGTGAACGGCGAGCAGTTCGTGAGCTACGCCGCGGACGCGGTCGTGGTCGCGACGCCGACCGGCTCCACCGCGTACAGCTTCTCCGCCGGAGGGCCGATCACAAGCCCGGCGGTGGAAGCACTGCTGGTCACGCCCGCCGCGCCGCATTCGGCGTACAGCCGCGGCGTGGTGCTGTCGGTGCAGGACACCGTGACGCTGGAGGTGCTGCCGTCGAGCGGGCGGCTCGCGGTGGAGGTCGACGGCCAGGTGGCGGGGTACGTCGGGCCCGGCGAAACGATCGACCTGCACGCCCGGCCGAACGCGGCCCGCGTCGTGCGGCTCGGCATGACGACCTTCTACCAGCGCGCCCGGCGCAAGCTGCGGCTCACCGATTCGGCGGAGATTCCGCTGTCCTGAGCAGGGCGCGCGTTCGTCTGGTAATCGCGCGCTGACCTGCGGTGATCCTGCTCCGGCTGTGCCCGCTGTCACTTGTCGGTGACATTGCCGTGTCCTGTTCGTAATGTCGTGGCGGCTTTGCGACCCGAACGAGGAGATGGTGGTGCGAGGTGTCCGGTAGACATCGGGACGGATCGAAGTCGTGGCGGCTGCCTGCCGCGGCGGGCGCGCTGGCTGTCGGCGCACTGGCGGTGCCGGTGTGGCTGGCCGCTGGCTCGGTCGAACCGGAGCAGTTCCCGGCCGCGGCCGCGGAGATGCACGCGTTCAGCGCGCCACGGCCCTCGAGCAGTGTTCCGTCGACCACTTCGACGCCGCCCGCGACGTCTTCCAGCGCTGCCCCGACGACGACGTCGTCCTCGTCTTCGCCGACCAGTAAAACGACTTCTCGTACTTCGGTGACTCCGGCGGCGAAAGCGTGTTCGTCCACATTGGCCGGAACGCAGCCCTCGGTGGCCCAGGCGGGTAATTTCCTCAAGGAAAAGTTTTCGGTGGAGACGGTCGGCGGCCGGGCCGGACGGTCGGGCGCGAGCGACCATCCCGCCGGTCTCGCGCTGGACTTCATGGTCGACACGAAGACCGGAAACGCTTTGGCCGCTTACGTTCTCGCGCATCAGGACGAGCTCGGCGCGAAGTACGTGATCTGGCAGCAGCGCTACAACGACGGCAGCGGCTGGTCGGCGATGGAGGACCGCGGCGGCGAGACCGCGAACCACTTCGACCACGTCCACGTTTCGTTCGAGCGCGGCGCGAAGGTTTCGGTCACCTGCTGACACCCGACTTTCGGAGGTGGGCCGGATTCGTCCCGAAGAGCACACTGTGCGCTGCCGAGTGGTCACCGTCCGCACGGGGTGGCCTTCCTTCGCTGCGTGAGGAGCTCCGATGGCGGGCAGGTTCTCGATCCGGCTCACCCTCAGCGTCGTCGGAGTGCTGGTCGCACTCGGCGGCACCACGACCGCCGCAACCGCCGCCGCGCCGGACGATCCGGTCTCGTGGCGCGTCCCCGCTACGCCCGCCGAGGCGGCTTCCTTGGCCCGCGCCGGGTTCGACGTCGCCGGGACCAGTCCTGGTGTGGCCTATGTGCTCGGGAACCAGTCGGTGGCCGGGCAATTGCGGAATCGTGGCTACTCGCCGGAATTCTTCGACACTGTCTACAAAGGAGTGACCACGCGCGCCGCCGGCGACACGTTCTACGGCGGCTATCGCACTGTCGCGGCGCAGGAAGCGCACCTGGCGAAAGTCGCGGCGGCGCATCCGGATCTGGCGACCGAGTACACGATCGGCCAGTCGTGGCGGAAGACCCAGGGCAAGGGCGGCCACGACATCAAGGCGATCTGCCTGACCAAGAAAAAGGACGGCGACTGCACGCTGTCCACGACATCGCCGAAGCCGAAATTCGCGCTGATGGCGCAGATCCACGCCCGGGAGATCTCGACTGGCGAACTCGCCTGGCGCTGGATCGACTACCTCGCCGACGGATACGGCAGCGATGCCACCGCGACGTCCATTTTGGACACCACCGAGGTGTGGGTGGTCCCGATCTCGAACCCGGACGGCGTCGACATCGTCGCCTCCGGCGGGAATTCGCCGAAACTGCAGCGGAAGAACGCGAACACCAGCCGGGGGAATTGCAGCGGCACGAACATCGGGATCGACCTGAACCGCAACTCGACCTTCCGCTGGGGCGCGGACTCGGACTCGCCGTGCGCCGAGACGTACCAAGGGGTGAGTGCCGGATCGGAACCTGAGGTCCAGGCGCTGGAGAAGCTTTTCCGCTCGATTTACCCGGAACAGCGCGGCAGCGGCGACAACGACCCGGCTCCGGACACCGCGCGCGGCACGATGATCACGTTGCACAGCTACGGGAACGACATCATCGTCCCGTGGGGCTTCACTTCCGACCCCGCGCCGAACGACGCCGCGCTGCGCAAGCTCGGCGCGAAGTTCAGCGATTCGAACGGGTATCTGGTGGGGACCAACACGGAAACTGTGGGCTACTCGACCAGCGGCACGACGGATGACTTCACCTATGGCGCGCTGGGAGTCGCCAGCTACACGTTCGAGGTCGGCGGCCAGAGCGGGAGCTGCGGCGGGTTCTTGCCGCGGTATTCGTGCGTGGACAGCACATTCTGGCCGAAGAACAAGGGCGCACTGATCACGGCGGCCCAATCGGCGGCGGCTCCTTATCAGCAGTGAGGCGCGACGGGGCCAGGCGCGTGTCGTCTGGCCCCCTCCGCGTCGCCGGTAGCGTATCCGCGTGGATTACCGGCAGTGGTGCGAAGACATGCGCCAAGCGATCGAACGTTACATGTCCCGCATGCAGGCCATCTTCCGCAGGATCCAGCTTGAGCCGGACACGGTGACGGAAGAGGTCGATGAGGCCGCGCTGCGGAAAGCCGCGGAGTTCGGCCTGCCGCCGTCGCTGCTCGAGCTGTACGCGTCCATCCGGGAAGCCAGCTTCGCGAATCTGCACAACGCCTACTTCATTCACTCCCTCGCCTGGGTGCTGGACAGCCTGCATCGCCCAGACATTCCCGCCTGGGCGCCCGAGGCCACTGACGAGCGGCTCGCCGTCTTCGCCTCGGACGGCGGCGGACGCACGTTCGCGGTCGGATACCGCAGCGGAACGGTGTTCCGGCTTCCCGTCGGCGGCGTGGTGGACCAGGTCTACGACGGCTCGATCGACTCCATCGGGCCGGGCGAGATCGCGAAGGACATCCCTGATTTCCTGGCCCGCCTTCTGCAGATCGCCCGGGCCTTCGGCGACGAGCCGGACGAGGACGACGAAGACGAGGAACTTCCCGTCATGTGACGGCTCGTTACCTTCAGTTAACTCGTCAGGCGACCTATCTCACCCCGCCGCTTAGGCAAACGTCACCATCCCGGGGCTTCCATATGTACGTACATCCCGTACAGTAGTTCTGCAACAGAACTAACTAAGCGGGAGGCGGCAGTGACGATCGGCCTGGAGCGGGCTCGGCCGGCGGCGGTGCGGGACCATCCGAACGCCGGGTGGTTCGCCGTCGGCGCGGTGTGTTTCGGCGCGTTCATGGGGCAGCTCGACGCCAGCATCGTCACGCTCACCTTTCCCGCGCTGCAGCACGAGTACGGGGCTCCGCTGGCGGCCGTCCAGTGGGTGTCGCTGGCGTATCTGCTGGCTTTGGTGGGGTTGCTGGCCGCGGTCGGGCGGGTGGCAGACGCGGTCGGGCGGAAGCTCACTTACGTGCAGGGGTTCGGCGTCTTCACTGTCGCGTCGGTGGCGTGCGGGCTCGCGCCGACGCTCGGCTGGCTGGTCGCGTTCCGGGTCGTGCAGGCGATCGGGGCGGCGATGTTGCAGGCCAACAGCGTCGCGCTGGTGGTGCGCAGCGTCCGCGAGGACCGGGCGCGCGCCGCGCTCGGGGTGCAGGCGGCGGCGCAGGCGCTGGGGCTCGCGCTCGGGCCCGCGGTGGGCGGGCTGCTGGTCGACACTGTCGGCTGGCGGTGGGTTTTCCTGGTCAACGCGCCGGTCGGGCTGGCCGGGCTGATCGCCGGGCGCTACCTGCTGCCGCGCACTCGCGAGCGGACGCCGCTGGGCCGGTTCGACGGGGCGGGTGTCGGACTGCTCGCGACCGCGTCGACGGCGTTGCTGCTGGTGATTTCCGGGGTGTCCGGGCTGGACATGCCGGGGTGGCTGCTCATCGCGCTGGCCGCGGCGACGGTCTGCGCGGCGATCGGGTTCGTGCTGCGGGAAAAGGCGGCGAGCAGCCCGATCCTGCAACTGTCGGTGCTGCGGCCGCCGGTGGTTTCGCTGGGACTGGCCGGGGCGCTGTGCGGCTACCTCGTGTTGTTCGGGCCGCTGACGTTGCTGCCGCAGGTCCTCGGCACGGCGGGCGGAACCGGTGCGGTGCTGACCTGTCTTCCCGCCGGGTTCGCGGTGGCTGCGGTGCTGGCCGACCGGGTCCTCCCGGCGCGGCTCGGTTCCCGCGGACGCACCGTGCTGGGCGCGCTCGTCGCGGCGGCTGGCTGCGCGGCGCTGGGGCCGGCGTCCGCTCCTTGGGAGGTGGGCGTGTCGCTGGTGGTGGCCGGGCTCGGTCTGGGAGTGTTCATTCCGGCCAACAACTCGGCTGTCATGAGCGCGATCCCGGCGCGGATGTCGGCCACCGGAGGAGGACTGGTGAACATGGCGCGCGGACTGGGGACGGCGCTCGGCGTGGCACTCGTGACGCTGTGCCTGCACACCGGCGGCGAAACGGCCGCGCTCGCGGTGCTGGCCGGAGCGGGCGTCCTCGCCGCCGCGACCGGACTGGCGGCCCGCCCGGAGCAGGCCCGGTGACCGCGCCCGAACCCGCCCTCGCCGACGTCGTCGCCCGCCTCCGCCGCGCCATGCGGCGGGCCGCGCGTACTGCCGATCCGGACAACACGCTGTCGGTCGCGCAGCTGGAATTGCTGTCCTGCCTGTTCGAGAACCCCGGTGCGCGGCCGAGCCGGATCGCGCAATTGCTGAAGCTCGCGCCGAATTCGGTGACGACGATGGTCACCGGGCTGCGTTCGCGGGACCTGGTCACCCGCACCAGCGGCGGGGACGACCGGCGGACGGTGGCGCTCGAACTCACCGACACGGGGCGCGCCGCGGTCGAGCGGTGGCAGGGGCACAACGCCGCGATCTTGGCCGCGGCGCTGGACGGGGTGCATCCGGCGTGGCGGCATTTGATCGCGGCCGCGGTGCCTGCGCTGAATGAGCTGGTGGGGGCGATCGACGCGTTGGCTGAGTCGGGCCAGTCGCACTGAGGCTTTCCGGGGCGGACGGAGTTCGGTCCGGTGCGCTGAACCGGAGGGGTTTCTGCCGCTGCCGCCTGGTTGGCAGGCAGGCGGCGATCCCCGTGGGGCGGGCGGGGCGGTGCCATTCCGCTGCGTTGGCGAGCCAGCGGCGGTCGATCGCGCTGACTTGGCGAGGTTTCTGCCGCGGCCTAGTTGGGCTTTGCTTGGCAGGGCAGTCGGCGATCCCGTGGGGCGGGGCGGCGGCATTCGGCCGCGTTAACGAGCGAGCGGCGGTCGATCGCGCTGAACCGGGCGAGGCTCAGCCAATCCAACGGCAGCCCAGCACCGCAATCCCGGACAGCGACATCCGACCGCGATCGCAACCCGGCCCTACAGCGCAGGCGGCCCCGCCTCCACCCGGCGCAGCACCGGTTCCAGCTTGTCCTCCTCCACGCTCCCGAACGGCAGGCTTTCCTCCCACCACGTGACCCCAGCCTCGGCGAAGGGCTCGACCACCCCGCGCGCCTTGGCCGGGTCGGCGGGGCTCGTTCCGCCGAAGACCACGTCGAACCTGGCGTCGGTCTCCCGCTGGCTCCGGAGGTAGGCGATCAGGTCCCGCACCTCCGCCAGTTCCGGCAGACCCGTCGGGCCGGCGGATTCGAAGATCGGCACCACCCCGTCCCAGCGGGCCGCGCGGCGCATCGGGCGGCGGTTGGGCCACCGGCCCGCCACCCAGACCGGCGGGCGCGGGCGTTGCACCGGCGTCGGCAGCAGCGTGATGTCGCGGGCGGTGAAGTGCTTGCCGGAGAACGTCACCGGTTCGCCGGTCCAGAAGCGGGCGATCAGGTCGACGCCCTCGTCCAGCTTCTCGGCGATCACCTTCGGGTCGGCGGATTCGCCGAAGTCGGCGTACTCCGCGTCGAGCGGCGCACCCAGCCCGACGCCGAACACCACCCGGCCGCCGGACAGCTGGTCCAAAGTGGACACCTGACGGGCGAGCTGCTGCGGGCGGCGCCGCGCGACCGGCGTGACCATGGGGCCGAGCCGGACCCGGCTGGTGGCCAGGGCCGCGGCGGCGAGCAGGATCCATGGATCGTCGAAGGGGCGGCCGGGACGTTTGTCCAGTACCACGTGGTCCCAGACGAACAGGCCGTCCCAGCCCGCCTCTTCCGCCGCCGCGGCGACCTTGGCCACTGCGCGAGGATCGGCGAAATCGCCGAAGTTGGGGATGCAGATCGAAAACCGCATGATCACCACCCTGCCCAGCTCCGGCGAAGCCGTCAATCAGATTTGCCCGCCACGAACGTCTGGCGCACCCGGGCCCGCAGCAGGGCGTCCGGTGCTTCGGCGAACGGATCGACGTCCAGCACAACGAAATCCGCAGCCAAGCCCGGCGCGAGCTGTCCGGTCAGACCCTCCCATCGGCACGCGTACGCGGCATCGCGGGTGCCGTGCGCGAGGGCTTCCGCCAGGGGCAGGGCATATTCCGGCAGGTTGGGCTCCAGATCGGGGTTCAGCGCGGACCGGCGGGTCGTCGCGACGTACATGTTCGGGAGCGGCGGATGAGGCGCGGTCGGGGCGTCGGAGCCGAACGCGAGGACGGCGCCGGCGGCGGTCATTTCCGGCCACGGGTAGCCGCGCTGTACGCGGTCGTCGCCCAGCATCGCGCGCCAGTTGTCCTGGATCGCCGGGTCCGCGTGCACCGGCTGCATCGACGCGACAGCACCGAGTTTCGCCAGGCGCTTGACGTTTTCCGGGGCCACGGTCTCCAGATGTTCGAGGCGATGCCGCCGGTCGCGCGGGCCGTTGACCTCGATCGCGTGCTCCAGCGCGGACAGTGCGATGTCCGACGCTTCGTCGCCGATCGCGTGCATCGCGACCTGCAACCCGGCTGCGTCCGCCGCCGCGACGACCGGGGCCAGTGCTTCCAACGGCCACAACGGGCCGGGGTGGCTGCCGTCCGCGAAGGGCTTTTTCATCGCCGCGGTACAAGTGTCGATGACTCCGTCGACCATCACCTTGATCCCGGCCACCCGCAGCCACGGCCCGGACAACCGCGCGCTCAACTCCGCCGCGCGCTCGACCTGGCGGAGGTCGTCCTCGGTGTTCCCTGTGCGCTCGATCAGCCAGTGGCCGGCAACGCGCAGGGGAAGCCGACCGCCGTCGAGAGCTCGTTCCAGCGCGGCGAGCTCGCCCTCGGAGAGCGCCATGTCGACAGCGGTCGTGACGCCGTCCGCGAGGTAGTGCCTGAACGCCGATGCCAGTGCGCGGTCGCGGTCGGCGTCGCTGGTCTGCTCGTCGAGGAAGTGCCGCATCAGTTGCAGCGCAGCGGTTTCGTAGAGCATGCCGTCCGGTTCGCCGGACGCGTCGCGCCCGATGCGGCCGTCGAGCGGGTCGGGCGTGTCGCGGTCGATGCCCAGCTCGCGCAGCGCGGCGCTGTTCACCCACGCGGAGTGGACGTCGTTGGCGGCGAGGTAGACCGGACGGTCCGGGACCACCGCGTCGATCAGGTTCCGGTGTGGCGCTTGCTCGCCGAGCGCGTCGAAAAGCCAGCTGCGGCCGAGGATCCGGGGTGCGGCCGGATCGTCCGCGGCGGCGCGGGCGAGCCGGTGCTGGATGTCCTCGGGCGAAGTGGCGGAGAACAGATCTACTTGCTCCAGCGCTTCGCCCATCATGACCAGATGGGTGTGCGCGTCGACGAAACCGGGGAGCACGAAGGCCCCGCCCAGGTCGACCACCCGCGCTTCGATCCGGTCAGCTTCGGCGGTGCTGCCTACGTATTCGATGGTTTCGCCGCGGACGACCATGGATTCCGCCCAGCCGGACGCGCTCGCGGTGAAGATCCGGCCGCCGCGGTAGTGCACTGCCGTCATCGGGCCACCACCGTCTCCGCCGCGACGAACGGATGCCAATCGGTCACCGTGTTCGGGTTGCCCGCGTGCACGCGCACGGTTTGAGTGGCCGGTTCGATCAGGACGGTGGCCAGGGTCGCCCACCGGTCACCGAATGCGGCGTCCGCGTCCGGGACGCAGCACAACTTCGGTTCGCCGGGTTCGGAACGGAGGAAGGCGACGAGGTCGACCGCATGCGCGGGCGTCGGGTAATCCTGCAACCGAGCGGTCATCATGGCGTGCCTCAGCTGGGAATCCGGTTCGAAGAGTCCGCGTTTCTCGCGGGCGGCGGCGTCGGGGTCGAGAAAGTGGTTGGTGTGCACCAGGAAACCTGCTCCGGGGTCGAGGGCGGTTACTCCGGCCGGGCTCAGCTCGGCGCAGACTGCCGTGCCGGGATCGAGCAGCGTGAAGGCTCCGGACGTGCGGATCGGGGCTGTTCGCAGCAGGTCGAGAGCTTCGGCGGTGCTGCCTGCTTCGCCGAGGACGGCCGTGGCCAGCACGTGGACCGGGATTCCCGCGGCGGAGTCGTCCTGGTGGCCCAGAATGTTGAAGAACAGCCCGAGTCCGGCGCTGTTGACGCCGATCTTGCCGAGGATGCCGTGTTCGGTGATTCCGGCGAAGGCGTACCGCGTGCCGCGCACTTCCTGCGTGTGCCAGCATTCCGCGAGCTCGATGTGCCAGTCCCAGGTTTGAATGCCGTACGGGGCGCCGGAATCCGGAAGGCGCACGAGGGTTGAGCACTCCGGCTGGGTGCTCGGTGCGGCGGCGATGATCTCGGTGCGCCCGTTTAGGGCGGCGGCCTGCCACAGTTCGATCCCGGCACCCGCGGCGATGCCCGCGATCTCGTCGGTGTAGCGGCTCCGCCAGGCGGCGACGTTGTCCAGCAGCCGGAGCGCGTCGGTGCGGATTTGCTGTTCGGTGCGGCCGAGGGTGGCGAACCAGCGCAGATACAGCTCCAGCGCATCGGTCAGGCCCTCGCGCAGCTGGGCGCCGCGGGAAACTCCGCGGGCGTGCGGGTCCGGGTCGTTGACGAGCAGGTGCATCGCTTTCCTTGCGGTCGAGGTCAGGCGGTGGCGCGGGGGCGGCCGGCGAGCAGGTAGACGCCGGCAGCGATCAGCATTCCCGCTGGCAGCGAGAAGTCAATGCCGCCGGCCGCGCTCGCGAGGAACCCGGTGTACATCCCGGGAACGGCCAGGCAGGACGCCGAAGCCGTCGCACCGAGGACGAGCGCGGCGATTCCCGCCCAGTGCACGCCGCCGACGTACCAGAACGGGCCGCCGCGGCGTTCGTCGGCGAGGGCGTGGCCGTCGTAGCGGTTGCGGCGCAGCAGAAGGTCGGTCACGTAGATCGCCATCATCGGGCCGAGCACGACGACCATCAGCTGCATCATGTCGTTGACTGCCTTGAGGAAATCCGACACGAGCAAGGCGTATAGGGTCAGCAGCACGCCGGCGGTGCCGTCCAGCAGAACGCTGCGGGAGCGGCGCAGGCGGACGCCGATCGCCTGCAGCGCGAGGCCGGAGCTGTACACGGTCATCGCGTTGTTGGCGATCGCGCCGAGGATCACCGCGATCAGGAAGATCGGCGTGAACCACGGCGGCAGCACGGATTCCAGCGCGGCTTGCGGATCGCTCATGTCCAAAGTGGTCGCGGCGAACGCGCCGAGCGCGGTGAACACGATGCTCGGCAGGAACGCTCCGGCGGCGGTCCAGGCGGCGACGGCGAACGGTTTGGTGTCGCGGGGGAGATACCGCGCGAAGTCCGCACTGTTGTTGTAGGACAAGGAAGCTGACGCCACCAACGCAACACCGCCGGCCAGCGCCGCCCACAGCGCGACTCCGTGCAGCGGCGTCGGGGGCTGGTAGCTCCACGCGGTGTGCCGGATCAGGAATCCGCCCAGTACCAGGAAAACCGCGGTCGTCACGATCGCCAGCGGCAGGTAGAGGCGCACGATCACGGAGTGGCCGTAGACGCTGATCACGAGCGTCGCGGCGGCGATCGCGACGATCACGAGGACTTTGCCCAGGGTGTTCAGCTCGATGCCGAGCCGCGCGCACAGGCTGAACGCGGTCACTGACGCGGCGGACCAGCTCAACGCCACGTAGCAGACCGACACGAGCCAGCCGTTCAGGCCGATCACGAAGCGGTTGCCGCGGGTGCCGAACATCGCCCGCATGATGACCTCGCTCGGCGCGCCCGCCGCCGGGCCGCTGACCGAGACCAGCCCGACCAGCACCCAGCACAGGTTGCCCACGACGATCACCGCGAGCGCCTGCAGCAGGCTCAATCCGCTGAGCACCAGCGCGCCGCCGACGACCAGGCTGAGGTAGCTGACGTTGGGCGCGGCCCACACCCCGAACAGGTCACGGGCGCGGCCGTGCCGTTCGTCGTCGCCGATGACGTCGATGCCGTGGGCCTCCACCCGCGGGCCGCGCCCGGACCGGGGCGGGGGCGGGGCGGACGTGCCGGGCGACACGGGCGGGGTGGCGGGAGCGGTCATGGCGAACCTCCGGACCGGGGAATCGACTCGGGCCACGGTAAGGACCCAAATCGATTTGGGCAATGCTCTCCGCGAACCCCGTTCCAAAACGATTTGGGCGAGGTTAGGCTGCTGCGTCATGGCCGGGAAAAGAACGCGGGCGACCATCAAGGACGTCGCCCGCCGCGCCGGGGTCTCGCCGACGACGGTGTCGCATGCCTTCAGCGGGAACGGGACGGTCGCGGCCGAGACCGCGGAGCGGGTGCGGGAGGCGGCGCGCGAGCTGGGCTACCGGCCGGACACGGTCGCGCGCGGGCTGCGGTCCAGCAGGCTCGGGGTGCTCGGGCTCGTGGTGCGACCGCTCGACCCGTCGGATACCGCGTTCCTGGAGGGCGTCGACTACTTCCTGCGGTTCGCCGGATCGGCCGCGCTGGCCGCGGTGGAACGCGGGTACGGCCTGATGCTGGTGCCGGACCCGACGCGCGCCGACGCGCCCGCGGTCGGGCTCGCCTGCGACGGGTTCCTGATCACCGAACCGGTCGAGAACGATCCGCTGATCACCATGCTGGACCGCGAATGCGTGCCGTTCCTCGGCGTCGGGCGGGACCCGGCGCGGCCCGCGTCGCCGGACTACCTCGACCTCGGCACCGGGCGGATCGTCGCCGAGGTGCTCGACCACCTGGCCGCGGCGGGCGGGACGCGGGTCGCGGCGGTGCTGGGCACCGACCGCAACGAATGGAACCTGGACGCCGAAAAGGCTTACCTGGACTGGGTTCGCGCTCGCGGGCAGCAGCCGTTGGCGGTGCGTCGCGCGGAGGTCGCGGGGGAGGCGGGCGGCCGCGAGGCGGGCGAGGAACTGTTCGCGCTGGCTTCGCCGCCGGACGCGGTGTACTGCCAGACCGGTCGGCACGCCGCCGGGGTGCGGGCCGCCGCGCTGGCGCGGGGCTTGGCGGTGCCGGGCGACGTGCGCATCGCCTGCGGCGCGGATTCCGATTCCGAGCACACCCGGTCGGGCGTCCCGCCGATCACCGCGGTCGATCTGCGGCCGGTGCAACTGGCCCGGACCGCGGTCGCGGTGCTCGCCGATCGGGTCGAAGGGATCGAGCCGCCGGTCCCCGGGCCGGCGGAGTACGAGCTGATCGTGCGCGGGTCGACCCGGGGATAGGCGGTTGTCCGGCTAGGCGTGCGGGACCGCTCCGACGCGCGAATCCCGCGGCCGCAGCGCCGAAAGCGCTCCGCTGAGCGCGAGCCGGCCGGGGCCGGTGAACGCGATCAGCAGCAGCGCCCAGCAGAACATCGCGGCCGCTTCGCCGCCGTTCTCGATGGGGAAAATGCCTTGCGGCAGATGGACGGAGAAGTAGGCGTACGCCATCGACCCCGATCCGATCAGCGCCGCGACGCGGGTGGCGGCGCCGAGCAGGACGAGGCCGCCCGCGACGAGCTGGATGAGCGCGGCCCACCAGCCCGGCCAGGAGCCGACCTGCGCCGCGCTGTGCGCGCCGAGCACTCCGAACAGCGATTTCACGCCGTGGCAGGCGAAGAGGAACCCGACGACGATGCGGAACAAACCGAGCGCGTAATCCTGTGCCGCGTCCAGCCGGTGCATGATGCCTCCACATAGGACGACTCGGGCGGACGGCGGCGACGTCCGTTCGGACACCAGTACCGGTCCGCAGAGTGGTCCAGACCTTTCCTGGACCGGTGTCAAGGTATACCGGTGACCGGAGTCTCTCCGATACCTGCGAAAGTCAGGTTCCGCCCGATCCGCGGTGTGTGGTAACGGCTGGTGAAGGGGGCGGCGTCCGGTTCGGGGAAGCGGCGGGTCCGTTGGGGGGAACGGCGTTTCCGGCGTCTGCTGGCGGGGAGTGCGCCGGATGCCCAGCGGCGGGCGGGGCCCGAGAAACCAAGTCCGGACTTGGTTTTTCGGCGCTGTGTCAACGGTTCACAGTGCGACCACGATCTTGCCGTGAACGTGCCGTCCGGCCTGCATCGTCACCGCCTCGCGGATCTGCTCGACCGGAAAGGACGCCGCGATCGGCACGGTGAGCTCGCCACTGCGGATCGCGGCGGTAATTCGTTCGAGGGCACCGGATTCCGCATCGAACGCACCCGTCGCGCGCACGCCCGGCAGGGCGGGACCGTCGGCGACAGTGGAGATCCGTTCAGGAGTCACGCCGAGTTCGAGCGCGGTCTCGGCCGTTTCCCTGCCGAACAGGTCGGTCGCCGCGGTGATCCCTTCGGGGGCCAAGGCGCGCACCCGATCCGCGAGGCCGGGGCCGTATGCCACGGGTTCGGCGCCGAGTTCGCGCAGGAAGCCGAACGTGCGCTCGGAAGCAGTGCCGAGCACCCGGGCACCGGCCAGTTTCGCCAGTTGCACGGCGAAGATGCCGACGCCGCCCGCCGCCCCGCCGATCAGGACGGTGTCCCCTGTGTGGAGCCCGATCGCGGCGAGCGCGGCGGAGGCCGTCAGACCGGCCACCGGAAGCGTGCTCGCCACCTCGTCGCTGATGCCCTCCGGGGTGCGCCACAGAGTCGTGGCGGGAGTCTTGACCAGGACGAAATCGGCGACGGATCGCCCGATCGCGCCCCCGAACACCCGGTCGCCCACGGCGAAACCGGAGGCTCCGGCTCCTGTTTCGTCCACCACTCCGGCGAAATCGCTGCCGAACCCGGCGGGCAGGGCGATGCCGAACCGCGCGGCCATTTCCGGCCGGGCGGCGATCTGCCAGTCCATCGGATTCAGCCCGGCGGACGTGACGCGGACGCGGACCTCGTCCGGGCCGGCGTGCGGTTCGGGCACCTCCTCCAGGTCGAGGACGTCGAGTCCGCCGAATCGGCGGTAACGGACGGCTTTGCTCATCGGGGGTTCTCCTCGGGCAGTGATGGGACTTGGTCTCATCAACCGTATCGCAGTGACGAGACCAAGTCCCGTAGACTGCTCCCATGGCTCGCTGGCAACCCGACGCACCAGGACGGCTCGCCGCCGCGGCTCTCGACCTGTTCGAGGAACGCGGCTACGAGAACACGACCGTGATCGAGATCGCGGAGCGCGCGGGCCTCACCAAGAGCACGTTCTTCCGGCACTTCCCGGACAAGCGCGAGGTGCTCTTCGGCGGAAGCGCCCTGACCGGCCTGCTCGTCGACGCGATCGCCGCGGCGCCACCCTCGGCTGGGCCGCTCGAGGCGGTGACGCATGCGCTGGACGTGCTCGGCAGCGAGTTCTTCGCCGGCGACCGGCGCGAGTTCAGCGCCCGGCGTCAAGCGGTGCTGGACGCCAATCCGGAATTGCGGGAACGCGAAGCACGCAAACGGATCGGTCTGGTCGATTCGATGATCGAGGCGCTCGAACGCCGCGGCGTCCCCGGCCGGACCGCGCAGGTGGCCGCGAAACTGGGCGGGCTCGCCTGGGAGATCGCGCACGACGAATGGATCGGGACGAGCGGCGCGGATTTCGCTTCGCTGGTAAGGGAAGTGCTCGCCGAAGTGCGCGAGGTCAGTGCTGCTTGGTGAGGGTGTTCGCGGGTTGAGACCGCGGCGGCCATCCGGATTCCAGGAGCGCGAATACCGACGCCAAAGCGGCAGCGGGATCCGGTGTGGTACCAGTGAGATCCGGGATCTCCAGCACGAACCGTGCCAAAGCCCGGACTGCCGGGTCGTCTGGCGGCAGGTCGCTTTCGTCGGCCAGTGCGGCGGTCAGTTCGGGTTCGCAGGAATGCCATAGGCGGCGCGCGTACTCGCGTAAGGCGGGCGTCTGCACGATCAGGTCCCGTTTTGGCGCGTGCTCCGGCGGGATGTCCGTCGAGTACGGGCCGCGGGAGGCGAAGAATTTGTGCAGGGCCGTGAGAACCGGTTCGTCGGGCGCGCGATCGCGGATCGCGGCGACGATTCCGGCTCGGCGTTCCGAGCCGTCGTCGAAGATCAGGGCGTCTTTGCCGTCCGGGACGTGCGCGAACAGGGTCGCGACGGAGATGTCGGCCTCTTCGGCGATCTGCGCGACGGTCACCCCGTCGTAGCCGTGCTTCAGGAACAGCCGCAGTGCGACCTCGTCCAGCCTTCGGCGGGTTTCGAGTTTGCGGCGTTCGCGTCGTCCTGTGTTGACCACCACCCCAGGGTACCCCAAAGCTGAAATGAGTCTAAAGTTGAAATCACTTCAGTTTTAGGAGGGTGTCATGACGGTGCTGGTGACCGGGGGAAACGCGGGGATCGGCTACTTCGTCGCGGAGCAGTTAGCCGAGGCGGGGGTGGAGGTGGTCCTCGGCAGCCGGGACGCGGCCAAGGCGGAGATCGCGCTGCGGGTCCTGCGCGAGCGGGTCCCGGGGGTGCGCGCGTCGTGGGCGCGGCTGGACCTTGCCGACCTGGCGTCGGTGAAGGGGATCGAGGTCGGGGAACTCGACGCGGTCGTGCTGAACGCGGGGGTGTATCTCGATGGACCGGAGCGGCGCGAGACCAAGGATGGCCACGAGATGACGTTCGGGGTCAACCATCTCGGGCATTTCGCGCTGACCGCGGCGCTTCAGGACCGGTTGAAGCCTGGGGCGAGGATCGTGACCATGGGCAGTTTCGCGGCGAAATCAGCGAAGCTCGATTTCGACGATCTCCAGAGCAAGCGGGATTACCAGCCGAAAACCGCGTACGAGCGGTCGAAGCTCGCGCAAACGCTCTTCGCGTTGGAGCTGGATCGGCGGCTGCGGGCGTCCGGCAGCAGCTGGCTGAGTGTGGTCGCGCATCCGGGCGGGGCATTGGACAGCCTGACTCCGGACCGGCCGCCGCTGCATGTGCGGAGCAGGAAGCTGAGTCTCGCGCGCATTGCCTTGCAGGGCAAGGACGGCGGCGCGCGGCCAGCGGTGCGGGCGGCGGCCGGTCCGGATGTCCACAGTGGTCAGATCTGGGGTCCGCGGGTGTTCGGGCTCAAGGGAAAGCCCCGGCCGGAGCCGGTGCGCGGGCCGTACGCGGGCCCTGAAGCCGCCGCCCGGGTGTGGGCGGCGAGCGTGGAGCTGACCGGGGTCGAGCCGGTGTTCAGCTGACGTCGATCAGCACCTTCCCGGTGACGCCCTTCTCCGACGCCTCGTGCGCGCGTGCGGTTTCCGCCAGCGGGAACCGGTGGACGGGGAGCCCGTGATCCGGGCCGAGCCGGAGCCCGCCGTCGCGCAGGGCGGCGTTAAGGTCTTCCGCGCCGGCGCGCAGCCGGTCCCATCCGACGGTGTAGAGCACCAGGAACTGGTAGCGGCTGTTGAGGAAGACGTTCTGTCCAAAATCGACAGTCACGGTCCCGGTGCCGCGGTCGTCTCCGTAGGCCGCGACCACCCCGCGCGGGCGGAGAACCGCGGCGTGCAGGGGAGCGTTCACGCCGACGGCGACCTCCACGATGACGTCGACCCCGTCCGGCGCGATTTCCCGGATCGCGGCTGCGACGTCTCCTTCGGTGTACCGCACGACATGCTGCGCACCGGCGGCGCGCGCGAGCGCTGCTTTGTCCTCTGTGCTGACCGTGGCGATCACGGTCGCTCCGGCCCAGCGCGCCAGCTGGATCGCGGCGTTGCCGACCGCACCCGCGCCGCCGCTGACGAGAATCGTCTTGCCCGCCAACGCATTCGGGGCGAGCCGCTGCGGTCCGTCCTCCGCGACGGTGAGCGCGCGGTGCGCGGTGAGCGCCGGGATGGCGAAGGCGGCGCCCTCGTCGAACCCGGACTCGTCGGGGAGCGGGACGAGCCGGTCCGCCGGAAGCACGGTGTACTCCTGCGCGGTCCCGGACGTCGGCGAGTGCGCGGCGGCCAGCAGCAGCCACACCCGGTCGCCCACGGAGAATCCGTCCACCCCGGCGCCGACCGCGTCCACGACGCCCGCCCCGTCCTGGTTTGGCACGGACAACTCGGCCTCGACGCCGAAGCGGGAGCCGGAACGCGCCTTCCAGTCGGTCGGATTCACCGCGGACACGACGATCCGCACGCGCACCTCGCCCGGCCCCGGCTCGGGCACGGCGAGTTCGGACAACGTCAGCACTTCCGGGCCGCCGAACTGGCGGTAGGTCACAGCTTTCACCCTCGATGCAATGCCCCGGCCGGCGCGGCTATTCCCGCCGGGCGACCCGCTGCAGCTTCGCGGGAGCGGATCAGCGCCCGGCGAGCCGCGCGATCACCGGGGCGAAGTCCTGGATGAACGCGCCGTTCACGCTGTAGTACGACACCCCGAGCTCCTCCCGCCGACGCTGCAGCTCGTCGGCCATCGCGGCCGGTCCGCCGCGCAGGAGGGTGAGGGAGTCGTGCTCGACGAGGGTTTCGTGGTCGTGCCCGATGAAACCGCGGATCCACGGCGGGATCTCTTCGCCGACTCGGTGCAATGCCCCGGCCGGCGCGGCTATTCCCGCCGGGCGACCCGCTGCAGCTTCGCGGGAGCGGATCAGCGCCCGGCGAGCCGCGCGATCACCGGGGCGAAGTCCTGGATGAACGCGCCGTTCACGCTGTAGTACGACACCCCGAGCTCCTCCCGCCGACGCTGCAGCTCGTCGGCCATCGCGGCCGGTCCGCCGCGCAGGAGGGTGAGGGAGTCGTGCTCGACGAGGGTTTCGTGGTCGTGCCCGATGAAACCGCGGATCCACGGCGGGATTTCTTCGCCGACGACGAAAATGTTCATCGCCAGTTCGACGTCCCGGCCGCCCGCCGCCGAGCGGATCTCGGCGGCGTATTCCGCGGTCTCGGCACGGGTCGCGAGGACGCTGCCCGCGAGAGTGACGATGTCTGCCCGTTCCCCGGCCAGCCGCCGGGCTTTCGGTCCGCCCGCGGCGACCATCACCGGCGTGTGCGCGTCGCCGTCGAGGCGGCGCAGGTGCGAGATCGTGTCCGACACCTGGGCCAGCCGCTCCGGGCCGGTGCCGTACGGCAGGCCCAGTTCGGCGGCGGCCTCGCGCATCGGCGGGATCCCGGTGCCGATCCCCATCTCGAACCGGCGCTCGGTGAGCACGCTGAGGCTGTGCGCCTCCCACGCGGCCGCGCGCGGCGTGCGCAGCGGGCTGGCGTAGACGAATGTGCCGACGCGCAGTTCGGTCGTCACCGCCGCGGCGACGGCCAGCGCCGCGGTCGGGGTGGGGAGGCGGAGATTGTCCGGCGACAGCAGGGTCGAATATCCGAGGTCCTCCGCGCGACGGGCTGTTTCGCGCCATTTCGCGCCGCCCTCCTGTGCTGCCGCGACGACCCCGAACCGAAATGTTTTTCCCGCCATGGCACCAGAAAACCACGGCTGCCGCACTCGCGCCAGCAAATGCGGCAGCCGGGTGAGTCAGCCGCGCTGGTACTGCTCCCAGGTCAGCTTCGGGTTGACCGCGGGGCCGTCGTCCTTGCCGTGGTTGGCGAGGCCGTTCTGCCCGAGGTAATAGGTGCCGACCTGGTGCTGCGCGCCCGAGGACAGATCCGGGTCGTTCACCGCGATCGCGTGGATGTGGTAGCCCCAGTCGCCCTGGGACGGCGTGCGCACCCAGGCCGCGAACCCGACTTTCCGGAGATCCTTGGCGAATTCAGTGCGGGTCGCCGAGGACATGTTCGCCACCGAAACGTCGAAAGCGCCGCCGCCGTCGTGCGTTCCGGCCGACGCGCCGACGCCGCCCGGGTTGTACGAACTCTGGGTGAGGCCGACGTCCTTGCCGAACAGCTTCTCGGCCGCCTGGAGCATCGCCTTGGTGCGCGTGTTCAGCGTGACGCCGTGGTAAGTCACGTGGCTGCCCGCGGACACGACGTTCGACACCGTGTACTTGCCGGAGCCGAGTTTCTCCAGCGAGGTCTTGCCGGGCAGGCCGGACGCGTCGATTCCGGTGTAGCCAAGGGATTTCTGGTACTTCGAGTAGGCGTCGATCGTGGTGGTGCCGAAGTAGCCGTCGACGTACTTGGCGTCCAGCAGCCCCTTCGCCTGCAGCGCCTTCTCGACCAGCAGGACGCTGTCGTGCGCGCCCGGGGTCTGCGTGCTGTCGGCGCGCTGCGGGTCGATCTGGGCCGCGAGCAGCACGGCCTCCATGTTCGCCGCCGGCAGCGCCGCGGCTACGCCCGGAACGGCGACGGCGACCGTGGCCGCCGCCGCGGCTCCGGCGGTGAGCACTGCGAGTTTCCTGAGCATCCGTGTCCTCCCGGTCCTGGTCGGTCCGGGCCGAGCATCGCCGAACGGGATACACGGGACGTACAAATGCGGCTCGACCTCACTCCAGCCACTCGGTGACGAACCGGTCGTTCTCGTGGATGTGCACCGCCTCGTACGGTTCGGGACCGAGGGAAACGAACTTGTGCGGGGTGTTCGCCGGAGCGACGAGCACCTCCCCGGCGACCCCTTCGCGCTGCTCCTCGCCGATGGTGAACAACGCGCGCCCGCGCTGGATGACGAAGGTTTCGCGGTAGGGATGCCGGTGCAGCCGCGGTCCGGTGCCGGGCTCGGTGGCGTATTCGCGGATGACGGAGACGCCGGAGCCGACCTCGTGGCCCTCGACGTCCCGGGTGGCAGGTTCTGTCATGTCCGTCGAGGTTAGCCCGGCAGGCACGCGAAGCGCAGGTCTGTGCGGAAACCCCGGACGGAATCTGATTCCCGTACGGACCTCCGCAGGAGTCTGCCGTGCCGCCGGTCGGATGTCTGTCCGGTCGAAACCGGCCAGATCTCTGTCATCCGGTTGACCTCGCCGCCCGCGAGCCGGAAAGGTCGGACAACACGAGGTCTGGGAGGTGCCGTGCGGTACTCAGTCGTGGCAGCGTTGGCGACGGCGGCGGTCGTCGGAGCGGGGACCGTCGCGGCGGCCGCGCCGCAGACGGGCCTGGTCGGTGATCCGGCGGCGTACGTGGATCCGCTCATCGGGACCGGCCGCGGCGGTACCTCCGTCGGCGAGATCAACAACTTTCCCGGGCCCGCGGCGCCGTTCGGGATGATGCAGTTCTCGCCGGACACCGACGGGTCCTACGCCGGCTACCAGTACCACAGCGACAAGATCCGCGGTTTCAGCCTCGACCACGCGTCGGTCGGCTGCAACGCGTTCGGCGACGTCCCGATCCTGCCGGTCACCGGCGACGTCGGGGCGAAACCGTGGGACCGGGTCGAGCGCTTCACCCACGACGGCGAGCAGGCTGAACCCGGCTACTACGCGGTCACCTTCCCCGATTCCGGCGTGCGCACCGAGCTGACCGCGACCACCCGCACGGGGATGGCGGCGTTCACCTTCCCGGCGGGGCAGAACGCGCAGATGCTCGTGAAGGGCGGCGCGAGCCTGGCGGGCAACTCCGCGGCGGGGCTGCGGATCACCGGCGACCGCGAGGTCAGCGGCCAGGCGACGACCGGCCATTTCTGCGGAAAGCCGAACAAGTACACCGTCTACTACGACATCACCTTCGACCGTCCGTTCACCGCGCACGGCACCTGGGACGGCAAAACCGTCCAGCCTGGCGGCGACCAGGTCGACGCGCCGAAAGCCGGGGCGTACCTGACGTTCGGCGACGCCGGCGTGGTCCACGCGAAGGTCTCGATGTCCTATGTGGACGTTCAGGGCGCGAAGAAGAACATGACCCCCGGCTGGGACTTCGCCGCGATGCGCAAGGGCACCAAGGACGCCTGGCGCGACGCACTCGGCCGGATCCGCGTGGCGGGCAAGGACTCCGCGCAGCTCAAGACGTTCTACACCGCGCTCTACCACGGCCTGATGCACCCCAACACGTTCAACGACGCCGACGGCCGCTACCTCGGCTTCGACAACCAGGTCCGCACGCTCCCGGCCGGGCATTCGCAGTATGCCAACTTCTCCGACTGGGATACCTACCGCTCGCTCGCGCCCCTGCACGGCATGCTGTTCCCGAGGGAAGCCAGCGACATGGCGCAGTCGCTGACCAACGACGCGGTCCAGGGCGGCTGGTGGCCGCGCTGGCCGATGGCCAACGGCTACACCGGGCAGATGACCGGCGACAGTTCGGTCGCGCTGCTGTCGAGCCTCTACGCCTTCGGCGCGCGCGACTTCGACGTCAAGACCGCGCTGAAGTACCTGGTCAAGGGCGCGACGTCGGTGGACGAGACGCCCGGCGCGTACCAGGAACGCCGGGGGATCGCGGACTATCTCGCCCGCGGCTACCTGCCCAACAACGACGCCTCCCGCGGCGACCACGCCCGCGTCGGCGCCTCGATCACGCTGGAATGGGCGATCGACGACTTCGCCATCTCGCAGTTCGCGGGCGCGATCGGCGACCGCGGCGTCGCCCGCGACTTCGCGAAACGCGGCCAGAACTGGCAGCACCTGTTCAACCCGGCGACCGGCTACCTGCAGCCGCGCGGCCAGGACGGCCGGTTCCCGGACGGCCCGGCCTACCAGCCGCCCGCGCCCGGCACCTTCGGCCAGGACGGTTTCGACGAGGGCAACGCCGCGCAGTACACCTGGCTCGTGCCGCAGGACACGGCCGGGCTGGTGACCGCGATGGGCGGTCCGGCGGCGGTGTCCGCTCGGCTCGACACGTTCTTCCAGAAGCTCAACGTCGGCCCGAACGAGCCGTACATGTGGGCGGGCAACGAGCCCGACTTCGGCGTTCCCTGGATGTACAACCACGTCGGCCAGCCGTGGAAGACCCAAGAGGTGGTGCGCCGGATCGCGACCACGCTCTTCAGCGCGACGCCGGACGGAGAGCCCGGAAACGACGACCTCGGCGCGCAATCGTCCTGGTACGTCTGGGCCGCGCTGGGCCTGTACCCGTCGACTCCGGGCACGCCGGACCTCACCGTGCACAGCCCGCTGTTCGAGCGCGCGGTGCTGACCCTGCCCGGCGGCCGCACGCTGGACATCCGCGCGCCGGGAGCCTCGACGACCACGCAGTACGTCCACGGCCTCGCGCTGAACGGGCACCGGTGGGACCGGACGTCGCTGCCGCAAGATCTCGCGCGCAACGGCGGTCGGCTCGACTTCGCGCTGTCCGCGCAGCCGGACCGGAACTGGGCGGCGAACACGCAACCACCGTCCTATCGGGACAACGAGGAACCGTTCGTCGGCTCGGTCGCCAACCAGGTGACCCTCGAACCGGGCGGCTCCGGCACGGTCGCGGTGAACGGCCAGCGGCTCGGCGGGCACCTGCGCTCGCTCAACCTCTCGACGTCGGCACCCGCCGGGATCACCGTGTCCGGACCGCGTTCGGTGTGGCTCGACAACCACACCGGCGGCGGGAAAACGGACCTGACCGTGACCGCGGCGGCGGGCACTCCCGCGGGTTACTACGAAGTGCCGGTGACATTGCGCGGAGCCGGACATGCCGTTTCTTCCTCGGTAATTGTTTTGATCGCGCCGAAGGGAAGCCTCGCCGCGACCTTCGGCAATGCCGGGATTTCCGACGACGGCGACGGCGGTTCGGCGAATTTCGACGGTGCCGGAAACAGCTATTCGCGGAAAGCGCTGGCGGACGCCGGTCTCGCTCCGGGTTCGACCGGACACGCGGCGGGCACGACGTTCGTCTGGCCCGCCGCCCCGTCCGGCCGTCCGGACAACGCGGTGCCGTCCGGGCAGAAGCTCGATCTAGGTGGAACTTCAGCCGCCCGCCTGCTTTTCGTCGGTTCGGCGACGAACGGAGACCATCGCGGGAGCGCGACGGTCGCGTTCACCGACGGCACGACGACGGCCGCCGATCTTTCGTTCGGTGACTGGGTGTTGCCGGGCGGAAAAACCGAACCAGTGTTCGGCAATACGCTCGTGGCCCGCACCGCGTACCGGAATCAGCCCGGCGGCCAGGGAATCGGCGCCTCGGTCTACGCGACGTCGCCGCTGGAAATCCCGGCGGGCAAGAAGATCGCGACGGTGACGCTCCCGTCCGATCCGGACCTCCACGTATTCGCCCTCGGCCTCGGCTGAGTTTGTCAAGCGGGATTCCCAGGGTGTGATCTGTTCGGGGGTTCCGGAATTTCTCGGCCCCCTTCGTCGTAAGTCACTGGCGTGCTCACGACGAAGGGGAGTGGCGTGAACGAAACACGCGAAGCGCCGAAAGCCGGGAGCCAGCTGAAGCTGGTGCTCGTGCTGGGCGTTCTGGTGGCACTGGGGCCGCTGTCCATCGACATGTATCTGCCGGCTCTGCCGGACATCACCCGCGAACTGTTGACGACGGAGTCGACGATCCAGCTGACCCTCACCGGAACGGTGCTGGGGCTCGGCCTGGGCCAGCTGATCGCCGGCCCGCTCTCGGACGCGATGGGGCGGCGGATCCCGCTCGTCGCGGGAAGCGCGATCCACGTGCTCGCGTCGCTGCTGTGCCTGGTCGCGCCGACGGTCGAGCTGCTGAGCGCGGCGCGCGTGCTGCAGGGGCTGGGCGCCTCGGCGGGCGCGGTGCTGGCGCTGGCCGTGGTGCGCGACCTCTACACCGATCGCGCCGCGGCGAAACTGCTGTCCAAGCTCATCCTGGTGATGGGCGTGTCCCCGGTGCTGGCCCCGACGCTCGGCAGCGCGCTGCTGGCGTGGACGCACTGGCGCGGGGTGTTCGTGGCGCTCGCCGCGATCGGGCTGGCGAGCGGCGTCGCGGCGGCGCTGGCGCTGCCGGAGACCCTGCCGCCCGCGCGGCGGCAGCCGTTCAAGGTCCGCGCGACCATGCGGTCCTACCGGACGCTGTTCACCGACCGCTCGTTCGTCGGGCTGGTGCTGGTGGCCGGGTTCGCGATGGCCGGGCTGTTCGCGTTCGTCAGCGGCGGGTCGTTCGTGTTCCAGCAGCAGTACGGGCTCGACCAGCAGCAGTTCGGCCTGATGTTCGGAGCGAGCGCGGTGTGGCTGATCGCCGCGACGCAGGTCAACGCCCGGCTGATGAACCGGTTCGAACCGCACCAGGTGCTGCTTTTCGCGAGCGTCGCGGCGGCGGCCTCGGCCGCGGTGCTGCTGGCGACCGCGCTGACCGGCTTCGGCGGCATGTTCGGCGTTGCGGTGCCGGTGTGGGTGGTGCTGTTCTTCGCCGGGTTGATCCTGCCGAACGCGCCGGCGGTCGCGCTCGACGCGCACGGCGACAACGCCGGGACCGCGGCGTCGCTGCTGGGCGCGGTGCAGTTCGGCGTCGGCGCGGCGGTGTCGCCGGTGGTCGGCCTGCTGGGCAACAACGCGGTCGCGATGGCCACGGTGATGTTCGGCGGACTGGTGGTGTCCGGCCTGGTGCTGTGGCTGGTCGCGCGGCCGTGGCAGGGCCGGGCGGCCGAGCCGGAGGTGCTGGCCGACACCCGGGTCCCGGTGGCCGTCGACTGAGATCGCTCGTGGGTGGCGGTGCCGGTTCGACCCGGCATCGCCGCTCACATGCTGCGGAGCACCGAGACGACCACCCCGAGCACCGTGGCCCGGTCGCCGTCGATCACGTCGTAGGCCGGGTTGCGGGGCTCGAGGTAGACGTGCCCGTCGCGGCGGCGGTAGACCTTGACCGTCGCCTCCTCGTCGATCATCGCGGCGACGATCTGGCCCGAATGCGCCTCGGGCTGCTGCTTGACCACGACGATGTCGCCGTCGCAGATCGCCGCGTCGACCATCGAATCGCCGCGCACGCGCAGCCCGAAGACGGTGCCGCGGCCGGTGAGCCCGCGCGGCAGCTGCATGACGTCGTCCACGTGCTCCTGCGCGGAGATCGGCGTGCCCGCCGCGATGTCACCGACGACCGGGACCGGCACGGAGTCGCTGCTTTCGCGCGTGGGCAGGTCGCCGAGGAAGGCGCGCACGTCGATCGGGCGGGAGACGTTGGGGCTGCGCCGCAGGAACCCCTTGTCCTCCAGTGCGGCGAGATGCTTCGACACCGAGGACGTCGACCGCAGCCCGACCGCTTCGCCGATCTCGCGCGTGCTCGGCGAGTATCCGTGCCTGCCCACCCAGTCCCGGATGGTGGCGAGGATGCGCTGCTGCCGCTCGGGCAGGGCCGAAGCGTCCAGGTCGTCGAAGACGTCGTCGTAGGCGGTCACGGGCCGATCGTAGACGGCGGGCGGGCCGGTCGCCGGGGCCGGGGCGGTTGTTCCACTGTGGACGGTGGATGCGCTTGGTAGGGTGTTCCCTCCGGAGGGTGACGGAGGGGACCGGGGATGACTCAGCCGGCAGTACGGCCGAAGGTGACGGGGATCGGCATCGCGGTGGCGGTGGTCCTCGCACTGCTGGAGATCTATGCGGCACGCGGGGGATTGTGGTCGATCTTCCATCTCGCGAGCGGCGGAAAATACGCCGGTGTCGCCACTTACGCGTCGGGGCTGTACGGCTTGCTGGCGATTGTGGTGCTGGTCGGCGTGGGGATGATTTTCGCGCGTCGGCAAGCGGTCGGGCGGAGGTTGCTTTGGGCCGCGCCGGTGCAGCTGCTGTGCGCGCTCGTCTCGCTCGTGGATGTCCATTCCTGGGGCGCGAGCGTCGCGTTCGGCGTGATCACGATCCTGGCGGTGGTGCTGTGGCTGCCCGCGGTGTCCGCGAAGACGCCTCCGCCCATGGGATACGGAATGCCTTACGGGGCACCGGTTCCGGGGATGCCGCAGTATCCGATGGGACAGCAGTATCCGCAGCAGTACGGCGCTCCGGGAATGCCGCAGCAGTACCCGCAGCAGCCGCAGTATCCCCAGCAGCCGTATCCGCAGCAGCCGATGCCGGGGCAATGGCCCGCCTCCGGCCCGCCGCAGCAGAATTGGCCGGGCCAGTGATCACTGCCCGGCGAAGTGCCGCTGCTCGTCCGTGACCTCGGTGAGCACTCGCTTGAACTCGGCGTACTCGGCCTGGCCGAGGCGCTGGGCGTGCCGGTCCTCGATCCCGGCGAGGATGCGGGTCGAGGCCTCGATCATGGCTTCTCCGCGTTCGGTCGGGCAGACGAGTTTCGCCCGCCGGTCGGCCGGGTCGGGGCGGCGTTCGACGTAGCCGAGCGTCGCGAGTTCGTCGACCATCGTGCCGATGACCTGCTTGCGCCGTCCGGAGCGGCGGGACAGTTCGGTCGCGCGGGCGCCGTCCGGGCCGAGGTAGGCGAGCACCGCGCCGTGCCGGGGGCTCAGGTCGGCGAAACCCTCGGCGGCCAGCGCGGTGAACAGTTCCCGCTGCACCGCGAACAGCAACCGCCCGGCGAGCATGCCGAGGTCGGGGTGTGCGGGCATTCGGGGGTCGGGCACGGCGGAGATCGTAGCGCGGGGTCAGGACCGCCGGGGGAGGACGCAGAATTCGTTGTCTTCGGGGTCTTTCAACACGATCCAGTGGTCGTTCTCCGGATCTTCCACGACTTTCGCGCCAAGGGTGACCAGGCGGGCCACTTCGTCGCGCTGTTCCACGGTGTCCGGCGCGATGTCCAGGTGCAGCCGGTTCTTGACGGTCTTCCCCTCCGGCACCGGCTGGAACAGCAGCGACGGCCGATCCGGCGCTTTCAGTTCGACGTAGGCGAGTCCGTGGCTGTCCGGCCACCGCTCGGCAGGCGGGTAGCCCAGCGCTTCCCGCCAGAATTCGGCGAGCGCGTCGGCGTCTCGGCAGTCGACGGTGACGGCGATCAGGTGGCTGCTCATGATCGGGGAATTACCCGCGATCGGCCGCGGTTATGCCCGGGATCTTGTTTGTCCACAGTGGACGGTCAATGCGGGTGGGCGAGCAGCGTGCCGAGATCCGGTCCGGCGGCAGGCCGGCCGAGCAGGGTGAGGCAGTGCCAGAGCGTCACCTGTGTCGCGGTCAGCACGGGTTTGCCCGCCCGGTTTTCGAGCTCGGCGAGCAGCGGCGCGGTGTGCAGGGCGGTCTCCGGGAGCAGGACGGCCTGGGCGTCCGGCGAGGCCGCGGAATCGACCAGTTCGCGGATGCGGCCGCTGTCCCACGCCGCCAGATCGCGGTCCGAACCGGCATCGGCCGACACGGCGTGCACAGTCGCGATGTCTTCCTCGGCAAGGAACGCCGAGAACGCGTCGGTGATGTCCGGCGCGTACACCGAGGCGAGCGAGATCCGCTTGAGTCCGAGCCGGTGCGCGGCGGCGAGGAACGCCAGCGACGTGCTGCTCGCCGGGACGCCCAGCGCGTCCGTCAGGGCACCGGTCTGCGTCTTGGCCACGGCGACGCCGTCGAGGAAACTGCAGCTCGCGCACGCCCAGCTGACCACGCGCGGGGACGTCGTGAACTTCGCCGCCGTCTGGACCAGCCGGTCCGGCTCGCTCAGCTCGCGCACGGCGGTCTGGACGTTCTCCCGCTCGACCACGCGCCGCGCCCAGGGCACGTAGGCGAACTCCACGCCGGGCCGGGCGTCCAGGCATCCGGCGAGGGCGGTGAAGTCGTCCTCGGCGCAATCGCGAGTGGGATACAGCAGACCGATCATCTCGGGCAGTGTCGCACTCGTTCGCCCGGACGGCAGAACTTCAGGAGCCGGGACCGGAGTAGATCTCGTCGGCGGAGGGGGCCTTGGCCGGGTGGGGGTCGCCCAGGTCGAGGTCCAGCGCCCCGTCCCGCGGGGACTCGTACCGCATCAGGGAGTAGGTCGTCCCGAAGCGCCCGAGGTAGATCGCCTTGCTGCCGTTCCGGTAACGCACCGCCGGAGTGCCCTCCAGCTCGACGGGTTCGCCCGCGGAGTAACCGGGCTGGCCGAGCTCGTCGGCGGCGGAGTCGAGGAAGGAGTCGCAGTCCAGGAGGTCCTTCAACTTCGCGCCGCGGCCGTGGAGCAGGGGAGCGTCCGCCGGCAGCCACTTGCCGTCCATCGTCGACATGGCTCGGGCGGACGGTCCGGTGATCTTGGCCAGCGCGCCGGTGACTTTGATCCACACCTTGTCGCCGACGCGCACCAGCGACAGCGGCGCGCCGTCCTTCTCGATCGAACCGCTCGCACTGTCGTGGTTGAGCTGCAGGTCGACGGTGAGGCCGTCGGCGCTCGTGCCTTTGAGGTGGACCGCCCTGGCCATGCCCAGTTCGTTCGCGACGGTATCCCCGACCGTCGCGGCATCGGGCGGCGCGTCGAATGGTTTGACCGGCGAACTCGCCGCCGCGCTGACCAGCGGCAGGGCGGGATTCCCTCCGGCGCCGGAGCAGGCGGCGCACACGAGCGCGGCCGCAATGGCACCGCAGCGCAGGAGGAGACGGTTTGGGACCGGGCGAGTCATGCGGTTTCCGTTCGGGACAGGCCCGGGACACCCCCGGGCGCATCCGGTTATCGCCCGGTCCGGCGGTTCGTTACGGCTGTGGTCCACAGTGGACGCGAGGCTGTCTGGTCAGGAACCGGGACCGGAGTCGAGCGACACCCACTTGTCGTTCACCATCGCGGCGGCCTTGGCGGGCAGTCCGGCCTTCTTGGTGAGCGACTTGCTGAACCGCATCCAGATCTTGTCGCCGACGCTGTCCTTGTTGAGCTGCAGGTCGATCTTGATGTCGCCGCCGCTGTTGGCCGTGCCCTTGACGTGGACCGCGGTCGATTTCTTCATCGCCGCCTTGATGGCCGCGGGGTCGAGCGGGTCGGCGGTCCGTTACGGCTTATCTCGGCCCAAAGCGGATTCGTGAGGCTGCGGTCCACAGTGGACGCAAGGCCTCGCGCTCCCGAACGGCGCGGGAACGCGAGGCCGTCCGGTCAGGAGCCGGGGCCGGAGTAGATTTCGGCAGCGGGCGGGGCCTGGGCCGGGACGGGCTGGTCCCAGCCGCTGAATTCCATCGTGCCTTCCGAGGGGGACTCGAGCCGCAGCAGGCGGTGGGAGCCCTCGGCTTCGAGGAAGATCGTCCGGCTGCCGTTCTTGTAGCGCAGCGCCGGGGTTCCGGCCACGTCGGCGGGTTCGGCCGCGGAGTAGCCGGGCTTGTCGACGTCGTCGGCCATGGAGCCGATGAAGACGTCGAAGTCCATGAACAGCTTGAACACCTCGCCCATGCCCTGGGCGAGCGGGGAGTCGAGCGACACCCACTTGTCGTTCACCATCGCCGCGGCCTCGGCGGGCATCCCGGTCTCCTTGACCAGCGACTTGCTGAACCGCATCCAGACCTTCTCGCCGACGCGCAGCACCGGCACCTCGACGCCGTCCTTCTCGATCGTGCCGCTCACGCTGTCCTTGTTGAACTGCATGTCGACCTTCATCTTGCCGTCTTCGCTCTTCGTGCCCTTGACGTGGACCGCGGTCGACTTCTTCATCGCGGCCTTGACGGTCGCGCCGACGGTGGCGGCGTCGGGCGCGGCGGCGGACGGCGAGGCGGGCGCGGCGGGCGAACTCGCGGCGGCGCCGGCGGCGGGCGGCGGGGCGGCGTTCCCGTCGGAGCCGGAGCCGGAGCAGGCGGTGCAAGCGAGCGCGGCGGCGGCCGCTACGGCACCCCAGCGCAGGAGGAGACGGTTCGAGACCGGGCGAATCATGCGGTTTCCGTTCGGGACAGGCCCAGGACGCCCCCGGGCACATCCGGCTATTCGCCCGGCTCAGGCTTTCGTTACCGCTTGTCCGGTTTCGTCACATATCTGTGACTCACGGTCTGGTCCACAGTGGACGAACCAGGCTCAGCTGGCGGCGCGAGTGGCGGCGAAACCGGGATGCGGCAGCCGCTGCGGGCGGCCGTCCGGGTGGTACTCGAAATGCCACCATTCGTTGTCGTACACGCGATACAGGCCGAACCGTCCGCCGTGGACTTCGAGCCACTGCGCGCCCTCGTAAGGCCGCACGTCGAGCGCGACGCCCCGCACGTGCTGCGATTGCGCGGGCGGGAGCGTGAGGTGCAGGGCGAGTTCGTGCGAACCGGCGCGCTGGACTTCGGCGTGGAACAGGTCGGCCTGCGTCGCCGCGTCCCGGTGACCGGAAGTCAGGCCGAGCAGGATTCCGTGCCGCCACAACGCTTCGGTGCGCGCCGCGGTGAACGCGGCGTGCGTGCCGGGGGTGAGCCCGGCGAGGTTTTCGGCCGGATAGCGGGCCCCCAGTGCCCACTGGCACGCGACGTGCCGTGCCCGGCCCCGCGCGACCACCCACGCGACCGGCACGAAAAGCACCGCGAGCACGTGGGCGACCACTCGGTAGATTCCGGTCACTGCAACGCCTTCACGACCGCGGCGGCGGCCTGCGCGATCAGCTTGTCGTCGGTCTTCGCGTCCTTCTGCGGGCGATCGGACAGCACAGTGAGCACGATCGGCGCGCGGTGCGGCGGCCAGAGCACGGCGATGTCGTTGCGCGTGCCGTAATCGGCGGACCCGGTCTTGTCCGCGACCTGCCAGTCCGCGGGCACGCCGGCGCGGATCACGTGCGCGCCGGTGGTGTTGGCGCGCATGATCTTGGTCAGCACGGCCTGTTTGTCCGCCGGGAGTCCCGAGTCGAGCGCGACGGCGCGCAGGTCCTTGGCCCAGACTCGCGGGGTGGTCGTGTCCCGGACGTCACCAGGGCTCGTCTCGTTGAGAGCGGGCTCGATGCGGTCCACGTGGGTGACCGTATCCCCCAGCCGGCGCAGCTCCGCAGCCAGCCCGGCGGGACCCCCGATTTCGCGGAACATGAGGTTATCCGCCGTGTTGTCGCTGTAACGCAGCGCAGCGTCGAGAACGCTCTGTAACGACATTTGCTCCCCGATGTGCTTCTCCGTAATCGGGGAATTGGGCACGAGATCGCTTTGCCGAATCGTGACCGTGCGGGTCAGATCATCCCCGCGGTGCAGGATGGCTGCCGCGTTGAACACCTTGTGCGTGGAAGCGTAGGCAAACCGGTCGTCCGCGTGATAGGCGACCTCGCGGCCGTCGCCGGTGTCGATCGCGTAGACGCCGAGCCGGGCGCCGAAAGCCTTCTCCAGCGCGGCGAAATCCGGCTGCGCGACCGTCTTGGCCGCCGCCGGCGCGGCGGACTGCGCGGAACTCGCCGGGGCGTCCGGTGGTGCTGGTGTGGCACATGAGGCTAGCGCGACCAATGCGAACGCGGCCAGGGTCAGCCTGCGGAACACGGGGTTCTCCCTCCGAAGTCGATCAACTCCCCAGCAGCGTGCCCGCGTCCGGTTCATGCGGTCCAAGACACTTCCGTGCGACATGATGCGAATCTGGCATAAGCTCTGGTCGTGGACTTGGTCGGCTGCTGCAAAGCGTTCGTGAGCGTGACCGAAGCGGGGAGCTTCACCGGCGGCGCGGCGGTCGCGCGGATCCCGCAGCCGGTGGCGAGCCGCCGGATCGCCGCGCTCGAGAAGCACCTGGGGGAGCGGCTGTTCGACCGGTCGACGCGGCGGGCGCGGCTCACGCCGTTCGGCCGGGACCTGCTGCCGTCCGCGCAACGCCTGGTCCGGCTCGCCGAGGCGATGGAATCGGACGCGCAGCGCGCGCGTCGGCGGCCGTTGCGGCTGGCGGTCCCGGACACGTCGACCACCCGCGACCTCGCCGAACTCGAAGCGCAGGCGCGGACGGTGGAGGTCTTCCTGGAGTTCCGCGTCGCCGGGCCTGCCGAGCGGGCCGAACTGGTGCGGACGCAGGAGGTGCGGGCCGCGCTGGTCGCGGTGCCGCCGGAGGACGGGGTGTGGACGGTGCCGCTCGGGCTGGCGAGCGAGGCCGAGCCGGACGAAACCGTGGTGCACCTGGAAACCCTGCGCGCGGGCCGGTCGCCCGGGGCGCGCCGCCGGGTGTGGGTGCAGCCGGAGGACGACGTGCCGCATGTCCGCGACCGCGTGTTCCGCGCCCGCGACGCGGCCGGGCTGCTGCCCGCGCAGGTCGAGGTCGCCGGGACGCTGACGACGGCCGCGGCGAGCGTGATCGGGTCGGCGGATCTGCTGTTGTGCTCAGCGGATCAGGCGCGGGAACTGGGGCTGGCGTGGCGTCCGGTGGGCGGCGTCCGGCTCGCGCGGGGATACGACGTGGCGGCGGGGCTGGGCGACGACGTCGACCGGGTGCGGACGCCGTTGCGTGCCGCGATCGCGCGGTGCCTGGGGGCGGAGGTCGCGACGGGGGAGCGCGCGCGCCGTCCGGACCCGGGCGGTGCGGCAGACTGGCGCCGTGAACACTGAGGCGCTGCTGGCACGGCTGCGGGACGAACTCGACGAGGGCGGGCTGCGAGGCTCGTTCCTCGTCCGCGATCTCGGGTCCGGCCGCGAGATCGGGATCGAGCCCGACCTGGAGTTCGCGACCGCGTCGCTGGTCAAGGTCCCGCTCGTCGCGGTGACGCAGGACCGGATCCGGCGCGGCGAACTGGACGGCGCGCGGCAGGTGGAGGTCGAACCCGGCCGCGCCGAGAGCGCGGGGCCGACCGGGCTGGCGCGGTTCCGGCATCCGGCGCGGGTTTCGGTCGAGGACCTGATGTACCTGGCCTCCGCGATCAGCGACAGCGCGGCGGCCGACGAACTGTTCGCCCTCACCTCGCCCGCGGAGGTCACCCGGACGGTGCGGGACTGGGGCATCACCGGCATCTCGGTGCGGCATTCGCTGAGCGAGCTGAGCGACACGCCGGTGGAACGGTTCGACGCGGCCGAGGTGCACCTCGCGCATTCGCTGGCGATCGGCGCGGTGACCGAGGGACAGGGACATCCGGTGCGGCAGCTGGATGTTTCGCGCGCGAGTTCCGGTTCGGCGCGCGCGTTCACCGATTTGCTGACCGCGTTGTGGACGCCGTCGAAAATCGATCCGGACGTGTCCGCGCGGGTGCGGCAGCTGATGGGCGAAAACCTGCTGCGCCAACGGCTGGCCCCGGATTTCGCGTCCGATTCCGCGAAGTGGTCCTCGAAAACCGGGACGCTGGTGAACCTGCGGCACGAGATCGGGGTGGTGGAGCACTCGGACGGCCAGGCGTTCGCGGTCGCCGCGCTCACCGAATCCCGGGTGCCCGCGGCGATCCAGCCGGAAGCGGAGATCTTGATGGCGCGGGTCGCGCGGGCGTTGCGGGACCACCTGCGGGCCCGCGGATAGGCCGGATCCGCCCTCGCGGCGAATCCGGCCGTTCCGCGTCAGGCCAGGCCCAGCAGCGTGAGGATGAGAACGATTCCGTGCGTCTGCATTTTCCCGCACCTCCCTCCCGGATCCAGGCACGGAAAACCCCGGCCGCGAAACAGTGCTCTTTCGCGGATGATCGGATTTCCGTGATTCTCGGCGAACCGCCCGGAACGAGCGGCGTGCACCCAGAATGCGATCCGGGAACGGGTGCGGACAAGGCGTTTCCTGTTTCCTCGAAAGCAGGAAACGCGCGCCTAGCGCAGCGTCGGGTTTCCCCAGGCCAGCGCGGCCGGCCGGGTCGTGCGGGCGGCCGGGCCCGCCGCGGGACGGCGGATCTCGAGCCGCAGCCGCCGGACGCCGGTGACGTCGAGTTCGGTGTGCCGCGGGCTGCCGGAGGCGGAATGGTCGAGGTGCCGGATTTCGCCGTCGAGCCGGACGCAGAACTGCCCGATCTGGAAATCCGCGTCCTCGGCGTCGTCGAGCACTCCGGCGACCGCGGTGAAATGCGCGTAGGAGCCGCCGAGGTCGATTTCCGCGAACGCCCACGCCCCGAAGGTCGGCCCGGCAGTGCGGAAAACGACGCTGTGCTCGTAGCTGATCCCGTCGATCCGTGCTGAGCCGGCGGTGATGTCCGCGCTCTTGTCGCGCCACGGCAGTTCGGTCGCCAGTACCGGCCCTGGCGCGGAATCCGGTGCCCCGCGCCAGATCCCGCGCACCGGACGTTCGTTCTGGCTGCGCCCGGTGATCGCGGAGATCAGCCCGGCGACGCCGTCGTCGGTGAATTCGGGAATCCGGAAATGCGTGGTGGAATACGGGGTGAGAAACGCCGGGATGTCTTCGACCGAAGCGCCGGGCAGCACCACCGGCAGGATGCGGCTGGTCTCGCGCTCCAGGTCGCGGGTGAGCGCGTCGCGCATGATCCGCGCCTCGAACTGGGAGCCGCGGCCCTCGTCGAAGGGCGCCTCGCCGTCCGCGCGCCGCCGGTAGTTTGGCGAGGCGATCACCAGCACGAAATCGGCGGCGTGGATGTTGCGGATCGCCCAGGCCGACCAGTCGATCCGGGACGCGTCGTCCCATTGGTCCAGCCGGACGTCGAGGCCGATCTTGGCGCGGAGGAAGGTGGCGAAGGTCCCGACCTGCCGGTAGTGCTCGGCGGCGGTGTCGTGGGCGTAGCTGATGAAGATCCGGGGTGCGGCGGGGGCGGACATCGGGCTCCTCGAATTCCGGCGGCGGCGACCGGTCCAGTCTCGGGTCCGGCCGGCGGCAGCGGGTTTTCGGCCACAAAGTGTCCAGAATCTGTCCCTTGCCGGGGTCTTCGCCAAAGGTATCGTCGTGGTCCGAGGACGGGATCGCCAGGACGCGGAAATCGACGGGGGAGCGCTGCCCAGGTGTACCACTACGACGTTTTCATCAGTTACGAACGGCGCGCCGAGACCATCTCCAAATGGGTCCGCAACCATTTCCACCCGCGGCTGTGCGAACTGCTCGACGGCAACCTCGACCGGGACGTCCAGGTGTTCTTCGACGGGTCGGTGCGGGTCGGCGGCAAGTGGCCGGACGAACTGCGCTCCGCGTTGCGGCACACCAGGATCCTGGTCCCGGTGTGCTCGCCGAAGTACTTCTACAACGAGTGGTGCCTCGCCGAATGGGCCTCGATGGAACGCCGCGAAGAACTCGCCGGACGGGACCGTCCGGCTACCCTGATCTACCCGGTCATCTACTGCGATTCGAAAAACTTCCCGCCGTACGCGCACCAGCGCCGGATGAAGAACCTGACCGAGTGGAATCATCCGTACGAGCAATTCCAGGTCTCGGCCAAATACATCGGTTTCCACGACGAGATGAACCGCATCGCGACCGAGATCGAAGAACTGCTCAGCGCGGCCCCGGCGTGGCGGCCGGACTGGCCGGTGCTGACTCCGCGGCCGGACGTCCCGCCCGCTTCCCGGTTCCCGAGGCTCTGAGCGATGACGGGCGTCGTGATCACTTTCTATTCCTACAAGGGCGGCGTCGGCCGCAGCTTCACGCTGGCCAACATCGCGGTGCTGCTGGCCCGCTGGGGACAGCGCGTGCTGTGCATCGACTGGGACCTCGAAGCACCGGGTCTGCACGAGTACTTCCGGCCGAAGCTGGACCACGATCCGCAAGGCGGCGTAGTCGATCTCGTCGCCGATTTCCGGGCGGGCACCGTCCGGCCGAACCGGCACGTCCTTCCGGTCCGCCTGGACAACGTGGCCGGCACGCTGGACTTCCTCGCCGCGGGCGGCGAAGGCCCCGAGTATCCGGGACAGGTGCAGGGAATCGACTGGGAAGGCCTGTACGACGAGGAATTCGGCGAGTACCTCGAACGCTGCCGGGAAGCCTGGACCTCGGAGTACGACTACGTCCTGCTCGACAGCCGCACGGGAATCTCCGACGTCGGCAGCATCTGCACCGCGCACCTGCCGGACCGGCTGGTCGTCCTCTACACCGCGAACATGCAGAGCGTGCGCGGCGCGGTCGACGTCGCGCGCCGGGCGAATGTCGCGCGGAACGCCCTGCCGTACGACCGTCCGCAGCTTCCCGTGCTGCCGGTGCTTTCGCGGTTCGACACGCGCGAGGAGTACGACCGGTCGGAAAGCTGGCGGGAGATCTGCCTGAAGGAGACGCGGAGCCTGTTCGACAGCTGGCTTGACCAGGACGTTCCGCCCGCGGTGATCGCGCGCCACCTCACCTTGCCTTACGTCTCGTACTGGACCTTCGGCGAGCAACTGCCGGTGCTGCTGGAGAAAAGCCCGGGTGCGGACCAGATCGGGTTCGCGCTCGAGACCGTCGCCGCGGTGATCGCGCATTCCTTCGACCGGACCGAGCTGCTGGCCGAAAACCGCGACGCGTACGTGGCCGCGGTGCGCACCCGGACGCAGAGTTTCGCCTACGACATCCAGGTCAGCATGCCCCGGTCGAACCTCGACGTCTCCCGGGAGCTGGTGGCGGAGCTGGAGAATCTCGGCATCCGGGTGGGCCGTTCGCTGTCGGGCGACCGTTCTTGGCTCGGCCGCGCGGAAACCGACGCCCGGCACCTGTGCCTGGTGATCGACGGCAAGGCGAGCCGGTGGCAGCTGGCGGAGGTCGAGTTGTTCCTGCACCGCACGCTCGGCCAGGACCGCAGGCTGATCCCGGTGCTCACCGAGGGAACCGACTCGCGCGAGCTGTCCGGCTACCTCGGCAACCTGCGGCATCTGCGCCTCAGCGCGCTGAACGGCCCGGCGAAGGTCGCGCGGAGCCTCGCCGACGAGATCGGCGCCGGGCGGGCCCTGGTCGACACCGGCCAAGCGGACCTGGTTTCCCTGCTGCGGCAAGCCGAACACGTCCGGCTGCGTCCGGAACTGTGGGACCTCGTCGGCGAGTTCGCCAGCGAACTGCCCGCCGTCGTCGGAGCCGGGGACAGCGTGCGTGCGCAGGAGCTCGGCGCGGACCTGGCTGTGGTGCTGCGCCCGCGCCACGACAACGGCGCGATACCGCCGCCAGTGCCGGTCCAGAAGGCCCTGGCGTGGGCCCAGCAAGTGCTCGACGTGCGGGTGAACGGCAACTAGCCGCACCCGCCAGACACCCGCCCGCGCCCGCGGCCGGGATGCCCCGAGGAAGGACGGCGGATGCACGAACGACTGAGCCACAAGCAGTCCGCGGCGATGATCGCGCTGATGGTGCACGGCAAGGAGATGACGAACCCGGAACTGCGCGACGCCGCGGGCTTCGCGCTCGACGGGAAGGACCGGGTCAAGCTCAACCAGCGCTACGTCAGCAGCAGGAAATCCGGCCGCGCGTTCGCGCATCAGCTCACCGACGCCGGCTGGGACTGGTGCGCGGAGGAACTGGCCGCGCTGTCCCCGCCGCAACCGGTCCGGAGCACGCTGACCGTGGTGGCTTACCTGGCGCTGAACAAGTTCTTCGAGTACCTGCGGCTGCACAACGTTTCGCTCAAGGAGGTTTTCGGCGGCGCGGAAGGCAACGCGCCGCAGGCGGTCAACCTCAAGGAAATGATCGTCAAGGCCTACCGCGAACTCGCTCGCGAGCCCCGGGGCTGGGTGGGGCTGGCGGATCTGCGGTCGTCGCTCGGCGACGCCGAGACCGCCGAGGTCGACGCGGTGCTCAAGGAGCTGAGCCGTACCGGGCAAGCGAAACTGGTGCCCGAATCCAACCGCAAGGTGCTGACCGCGGCGGACCGGGCGGCGGCTGTGCGCATCGGCGGTGAAGAGAACCACATGCTGTCCATCGAGGCGTCATGATCGAACATCTGGCCGTGCTGGCGACTTTGCGGTTCGACTGGGCGGACACGCCCGACCACGTGTGGCGCGATTCGCCGTACCACGTCGACGGGCTGCACGCGGACGTGATCGCCGCGATCGACGTCGGCATCCGCGACGCGGCGGCGAGCGAGGGGCCGAGCCCGATCGGCCTGGTCATGCAGGGGATGAAAGGCGTCGGCAAGGCCCATCTCCTCGGGATGGTCCGGCGGGCGGCGCACCGCGCGGGCGGGTACTTCTTCCTCGACGACCTCACCGCGGGCGACGCGTTCTGGGAGAACACGGCCGACGCGCTGCGCCGCGGCCTGCTGCGCACCGACGACTCCGGCGAGACGCAGCTGCGCAGTTTCGTGCGCCGGGTCTGCGAACGCGGCGACGTGTCCTGGGAAGCGACTTCGGCGTTGCTGGGCACCGGCGCGCTGACTCGCGCGCACCTCGACGCGTTCGTGCTGGGGCTGCGCAAGCTCGACCGCCAGGTCGCCGTGGAATGCGCGGACACGGCCCGCGCGCTGGTGCTGTACGCCGCGGAAGACCTGACCCAGAACGAGATCGGCGACGAGTACCTCGGCAGTTCCGAGGAGTCGAAATCCGGCGTCCGCCGGAAGTGGGGCATCCGGGCGAAGGCGAAGTCCGCGCTGGGGCAGGTGCACGACATCACGCGGCTGCTCGCGCTCACCGGTCCGCTCGTGATCGGGGTCGACCAGCTCGACACGCTCATCGCCCGGTCTTCGTTGCAGGCTCGCGAAATCGGGCACCGCGGCGAGGAAGACTTCCTCGTCGCCCAGATCGCCGACGGCCTGATGGAACTGCGCGAGGTCACCCGGCGGACGTTGACCGTGCTCGCCTGCCTCCCGACGACGTGGATGCTGATCAAGGACAAGGCCTCGGACACCGTGCCGGACCGTTTCCGCGAAACGCTGACGCTCGGCCGGGTGCTCGACGCCGAGGTCGGACGGCGGCTGGTGGAGCGGCGGCTCGGAGTGGCTTACGCCGCGATGGATTTCACCCCGCCGCATTCGACCTGGCCCGTCGCGCCTTCCGCGTTCGACGGGCCGTGGGAGGAGTACACCCCGCGCGAACTGCTGAAGCGGATCGGCGCGCACATCGACGCTTGCGTCCGCGCGGAACGGGTGCAGGAGCTGACCAGCTTCGACACCGACGCGCCACCGGTGCTGCCGGCCCGCGCGGAACCGAAGCCGGACCGCTTCGCCGAACTCGACGCCTGGTTCGAGCAGCTGCGCGCGGCCGCGGATCCGTCGGCGCTGCTCGACCACAAAGTGGAAGACGAGGTGATGCCCCGGCTGCTGTCGGCCGCGCTGCGCGGCTGGATCACCGAGGTCGGCGACGACGAAATGGAGTGGGACGCCCGCGGCAGCGAGGACGAACTGCACGCGTGGCTCACCCACACCCTCGACGAGGACTCCGATCTGGAGGAGCACTGGGCGTTCCGGGCGATCTCCGTGCGGCATCCGCTCGCGGTGCTCAACCGGTTCCGCAAGGCGCGCTCGGCCGCGGGACTGCGGCCCGGGGCGGACAACCGCCACCTCGTCCTGATCCGGAACTCCTCGTGGTCCAAAGGGGAAAAGACGCAGGCCGAGATCCGGGCGTTCGAAGCCGCCGGAGGGAAGCGGCTCAAGATGTCCGAAGCGGACGTCCGCACGTTCTGGGCGCTGGACGAGATGTTCGCCAAGGGCGGCCCGGACGTCCACGAATGGCTCATCGACCGCAGGCCCGCGCGGCGCTCCCAGCTGCTTTCCGGAGTCCTGCCCGACGCCGCGGCGCGTTCCGGAGGCCCCGCGAACCCAGCCCCGCTGCCAGCAGAGAAGCGACCCGTGCACCCGGCCCCCGCCGCTCAGCCCTCCCTCTTCACCCCGACCCCGCGCTCGAACCGCAACGGAACCTCCCAGGCCCCGCGTTCGGACGGAACCCACCCGCCGCCCGACGGCGCCCTCACCCTCGGCACCGAAACCGGTTCCGGCAAACCCATCCGCATCGAACTCTCCGCCCTGCGCAAGCACGCCGCCGTCTTCGCCGGTTCCGGGTCGGGGAAAACGGTGCTCCTGCGCCGGATCATCGAGGAATGCGCGCTGCTCGGCGTGTCGTCCATCGTGCTGGACCCGAACAACGACCTCGCCCGCCTCGGCGACGCGTGGCCGAGTCCGCCGAGCGGCTGGGGTCCGGAAGACGCCCAGCTCGCCGAGCGCTACTTCGAGGAAACCGACGTCGTCGTCTGGACGCCGGGCCGCGCCACCGGGCGGCCGCTCGGGTTCGAGCCGTTGCCGGACTTCGCCGGGGTGCTGGACGACGAGGACGAGTTCTCCGCGGCAGTCGAGGTGGCGGTCGCGGCACTCGCGCCGCAGGCTCGGCTCACCGGCAGCACCGCGAAGGCGGACATCGGACTGGCCGTGCTGCGGCAGACGATCGTGCACCACGCCCGCGCCGGGTCGCGGAGCCTGCCGGAGCTGATCGAGGTCCTCGAGGACCTCCCCGAGGGCGTCACGAATCTCAACGGCGGCCGGAAAATCGCCGCTGAGGTCGCGGAGCTGCTCAAGGCCGCGATGGTGAACGACCCGCTGTTCGCCGGAGCCGGCACCCCGGCCGACCCGGCGGTGCTGCTCACCCCGGCCGACGGCAAGCGGGCGCGGATCTCGGTGATCAGCTTCGCCGGGCTGCCCGCCGAGACGCAGCGGCAGAGTTTCGTGAACCAGCTGCAGATGGAGCTGTTCGCGTGGATCAAGCGGAATCCGGCGGGAGACCGGCCGCTGGGCGCGTTGTTCGTGATGGACGAGGCGCAGACGCTCGCGGCGTCCGGGTCGCTCACCGCGAGCACGCGCAGCACGATCGTGCTCGCCGCGCAGGCCCGGAAGTACGGGCTGGGGCTGCTGTTCGCGACGCAAGCCCCGAAGGGCCTGCACAACCAGATCGCCGGCAACGCGATGACGCAGTTCTTCGGGCGGCTCAACAGCCCGGCGCAGATCGCCGCGGCGAACGAGATGGCACGGGCGAAGGGGAGTCCGGTGGCGGACATCTCGCGGCTGGAGCGGGCCCAGTTCTACGTGTCCGGCGAGGCGTTCGGGTTCCGGCGGGTGTCGACGCCGCTGTGCCTGAGCCACCACCCGGCGAGCCCGCTGCGCCTCGAGGAGGTGCTCGCGCGGGCCAGGGACGGGGAGGGGTGAAACAAGCGGCCCGGACCCGGGGATCCGTCCGGGTCCGGGCCGCCCGCGATCAGACGCCCGCGACCGACTGGATCCAGTCGCGGTACTGGGTGACGTTGATGTAGGCGGTGTAGGACTGGCGGTCGCTGGTGGAGGCGACGCCGACCTGCTTGCCGTTCGCGTACATCGGGCCGCCGGAGTCGCCGCCGGCGGTGATGCCGTCGCCGCGGTTGGCGCACACCGAGACGCCGGCCGCGCCGTCCGGGCAGTCGACCGAGGTGACCTGGACGTTCGCCACCTTCAGCACCTGCGACTGGCAGTTGATCTCCGGCTGGTCGGTGCAGGTCGCGCCCCAGCCGTAGACCTGCGCGGTGTCGCCGACGTTGACGTCGCTCGCGGTGCCCAGCGGCGCGTACTCGGTCTGGACCTTCTGGTCGATCTGGACCAGCGAGATGTCGGCGTCGGGGGAGTCGTGCACGGACGTCGCGGAGACCTCGGTGCCCTGGGTCTGGTCGAGGCTGCCGACGTGGAAGGTGATCTGCTTGCCGCCCGCGCCCTGCGTGCAGTGCCGGGCGGTGAGGATCCAGTCGGGAGCGATGATCGTGGCCGAGCAGAGCTCCTGGCCGCCGGCGAACATCCGGGCGGCGGCGTGCAGGGAGTCGGCCGTGCTGCCGTCGATGATGGCGGGCTGGGCGGGGGCGGCGGTGGCCGGGGCCGCCGCGGCGACGGCGGCGAAGGCCAGGCCGGACAGGACTGCGGCGGTACGCGCGATTCGCACTGGTGATCATCTCCGGTGGGTACGGGGAGTGTGGTCAGGTACTGACCCACCGTCGTGAATGTCGGTAAATGACGGAACCCGCCGAAGGTCGGGCCGGTTCAGTTCCCGACTTTCGTCGTAGGGCAAGCGGACCAGCCCGCGTTGACGAGCCGCCGACAAGGACTGTGAGCGCGGTCACCGTGCCCGGAGGGCCAGAATGGTGTCGGGTGGACGAGCGGGCGCGACGGGCCCCGCCTGGACAGGGAGTGCTGCACGCGGATGGAAGCCGGCTCACAGGGATCGGCACGGCTGAAGTCGTCGTACCGCTACGACGACCTCGACGTGCTCACGCTGCTGCTGGCGGGGGAACTCGACGCCGGCACCGCGCTGGTGGTGGTGCGGGCGGTGACGTTCGCGCTGGCCAAGCGCCCGATGGCGCTGGTGCTGGACCTGACCGGGCTGACCGAATTGAGCGACGCGGGCGTGCACGTCCTGCGGGCCGCGCAGGACCGCGCGGCCGCCGAGGGCGTGGTGCTGCGGCTGCTCGCGCACCCCTCGGGCGCGGCGGGCCGCAGGCTGGCCGAAACCGGGATGACCGGCGTGTTCGACATCTACCCGGACCGCACGGCGGTCCGCGTGGAGACCGACCGGATCGCGTTCCTGCGCCGGATGAAACGGCGGCTCGACGCGGGCTGAACCGGTCCGGACCCGGGCGTTCCGGGCCCGCCCGCGCCGCCGAAGTGGCCCGAGCGGGTGAACTTCGGGGATTTTTTCTCCAGTGGTCCGGACCAGTTCCGGCGATGTTGCGAGTTCACGCCAGCAGCGCTTCGGCGAGTCCCTGCTCCTGGATCGAGTCCCGCAGTTTCGCCAGCGCGCGGCATTGCGTCACCCGGACGTTGCCCGGTGACATCCCCAGCGCCTTCGCCGTCTCGGCCGAGGTGAGGCCGACGACGACGCGCAGCGTCAGGATTTCCTGCTGCAGCTTCGGCATGCCAGCCATCAGCCTGCCCAGCGAAGCGCCGAGGTCGGCCGTCATCGTGTGCGATTCGGGACCGTCGCCCAGATCCGGGTTCTCCGGGACGTCGGACACCGGCCGCGAGCGGTCGCGCGACACCGCGCGGAACGCGTCGGCCACCTTGTTCGCCGCGATCGCGCGCACCAGGTGCAGGAACGATCCGCCGCGGTCCTCGTAGCCAGGGACGGCCTGCAGGACCGCGATGCACACCTCCTGCGCGACATCGTCGGCCGACAGGTACGACAGGTCGCGTCCGCCGATGCGGGCGCGGCAGTAGCGCGCGATCACCGGTTTCAGCAGCGCCAGCAGTTCCGGAGCCGCGCCGGGGACCTTGTCGCGGGCCGCGCGGACCACGGTTTCCAGCCGCTGCGCCAGCTCGGACGGACGCGGCAGCGCGGACAGCGGGACGTAGCCTTCGACCGGTTCGGGCACGGTGGCGGTGGGCATAGGGGTCGTTCCTTTCGTACGGGCGGCCGCGGTGGTCTCGCCCGCTCGATCCGGGAATCGGCCGCCCGGGCGCCGGTGTTGCGCCCGCGCAGGTGTTGTCCAGCTTCTGTCCGTTGCGCGGCAACGGAATCCGCACGGACCTGGACAGATCTTGGACAGGTTCCGCCGGCGGGTAGCGCGGCGCGGCGCGGCGGCGATCCCGGTGCGGTCGGAGAAATCCCGATCGGGAAGGGGAATCGCGATGATCACGCACTGACCGGCGCCGGGCCCGGCCGGGGAGGTTCAGCCGGCCGGGCTCCACCGGATGCCGTAGGCGAACCCGGGTGCGAGCCGGTCGAACCGCAGGTGCACCTCGCCCGAGCCGTCCGGGCTCACCACGTCGCCGCGCGCGCCCAGATCGCGTGCGTCGTCCTGGAACACGCGGTCCAGCCGCACGATTTCGGCCGGCGGCGCGGCCGGGAAGCGCACGTGCAGGTCGAACCGGTCGACCGGATGCCGCGGCACGCACACGTAGTGCGGATGCCGGAACTCCGCGCGGAACCGCAGCCCGAGGTCGTGCGTTTTCCCGCGCGGCAACGGGTCGGCCAGCTGCAGCGCCAGCCCGACCCGGTCGTTCGACTCCATCGCGCGGCGGACCAGCGTGCCGCCGTGGAAGACGTCGACGTCCAGATCGCTTTCCCGCACCGGCCCGGAGGCCGTGGACGTGGTGGTGAGGGTGAGCGCGAGGTCCAGTTCGGCGAGGTCGTCGGCGTCGGCGACGATCCGCCGGAACTCGAACACCTCGGGCCGCTCCTGGTCCAGGGCAAGGGACACGCGCAGCAGTTCGGTGTGCCAGCTGCCCTCGGGCGCGGGCCGCCCGCCGCCCTCGCGCGGGCCGGCGAGCGCGAGGTGCGCGACGTGCTCGATGCCCTCGTCGATGCGCCGCCGGATCGTGCGGTCGTCGCGGTCGAGCTCGCGCGCGGCCCAGTGCACCCGCTCCTGGTAGAACGGCTTGCGCGCGGGTTCGTGCATCGCGAACGCCGCGAGCACGGCGATCCGGAGGTCGTCCGGGAGCGTCTTGGCCAGCGGTTCCAGCACGTGCGCGAGCCGGTCGCGGATCTCGACGTTTTCCGCGTTGTCGGGAATCCCGCACACCTCGCGCAGGACCGGGCCGACCCGAATCCCGAGCGGAGTGGTGAAAACGCCGCGCCCCTTCCGGAGCACTTTCAATTCCGCGACCAAGTCCGCCGCGTTCGGTTCCACCCGTTCCTCCCTCGCGTCTCCCCGCCCGCAGCCACTGTTCCGCAATGCGGGCGCGGATGTCCAGCCTCGCCCGGTCCCGGCGCACGGACTGTGACCGGAATGATTTCCCATTCCCGCGTCCGGCTGGTGCGCCGGGGTTTATCCGGGACGGAAATTCGCTCGGATGGCTCCTTCCCGAAACGGCGGGTGACTGTTCCAGTCAGGGACAGCTGCGCCGCTTTCGATCCCGCGACCGGGGCTGGCGCCCTGCTCATCGGAGCGGAATGCCTTTCGCCGCGGCGTTGCCTCCGGTTCCCCGTTCACGCGATTAAGGTGGAAACGGGAAACTCCTTCCCCGATTGCCGCGCGCTCCCGCATTCTCGGGACAAGCCGCTGATCAGGCAGGCGGAAATCCTCGGAAGGAGCTTGTCGTGAAGGTCGTCTGTTCGTTTTCCCTGCTGGTGCGCGCCGCGTTGTGGCTCGCCGCGGCCGCGCTCGTGTCCGGAGTCGCGCTCGGCCATCCGGGCGGACCGGCTCCGGTCGCGCCGCCGGTGTCGGTGCGGACCGCGCCGTGACGAAACCCCGTCCCGGCGTCTGCCGGACAGTCATACTGGGAGCGAGAAGAAGGTGGGGGCGGATGACAGCGCGCGCGACGTTCGGGGCGGAACTGCGGCGGCTGCGCACCTCGGCCGGGCTGTCGCTCGCCGAACTGGCCGGACGGGTGCATTACAGCAAGGGGTACCTGAGCAAGGTCGAAACCGGCCTCGCCGCCCCGAATTCCACACTCGCGGCATTGTGCGAATCCGAATTCGGCACTCCGGGAGCCCTTACTGCACTGGTTCCCGCGGAAACCGGAAAACGCCGGACCCGGCCGGACGTCCGCCCGTCCGGCCTCCCCCCGGTAACCGCGGACTTCACCGGCCGCGATGCCGAATCCCAGACCGTGCGCGAGATTCTCGAGTCCGACGGCGGAGTCTGCGTCATTTCCGGCATGGGCGGAGCCGGCAAGACGGCACTGGCGGTGCGGTGCGCGTACCGGCTGGAGGCGTCCTTCGCCGACGGCAGCCTTTTTCTCGATCTCCGCGGCACCTCCGACGAACCGGTCACGCCCGCCGACGCGCACGACCGCCTGCTGCGGATCCTCGAGGTGCCCGCCGACCGGATCCCGGCCGATCCCGACGACCGCGCGGCGCTCTTCCGGACCTGCCTGCGCGGCCGGAGTTTCCTGCTGGTGCTGGACAATGCGGGCAGCACCGGGCAAGTGCGCCCGCTGTTGCCCGCGGAACCGAAATGCCGGGTCGTGATCACCAGCCGCAGCCGCCTGCCCGCACTGGACGAAGCCGAGCACGTCTCGCTGGGCGTGCTCCCGTCCGCTTCCGCCGCCGCCCTGGTCGCCGCCCTGACCGGGGCGCCCCCGGACGCTGCCCTGCGCATCGCAGACCGCTGCGGCCGCCTCCCGCTGGCGATCCGGATCGCCGCCGCCCGCCTGCGCGCCCACCCGGCGTGGGACGTCGCGGAGTTGGAACGCCGCCTGGCCGACGAAACCCGCCGCCTGGGCGAACTCGACGACGGCGAACGAAGCCTGGCCGCCGCCTTCCGGTTGTCAGTCCGCCAATTGGAGCAGCCGGAAGCACGGCTGTTCGGCTTGCTGGCCCTGCACCCCGGCGTCGACTTCGACGTGACCGCCGCGCAAGCGCTCGGCTCCCTGGACGCGGTGGCGGCCGAGCGTCTGCTGGACCGCCTGCACCAGGCGTACCTGCTCACCCAGCCGGAAATGGGCCGGTACGGTTTCCATGATTTGGTAAGGGTTTTCGCCGCCTCCGACGTGCCCGGCGAGGACGCGCTCCGCCGCCTGGCCGATTTCTCGGTCGCGACCGCGGAACGCGCCGACCGAGCGCTGAGCGGCCCGCGGTACCGCCCGGAGGTGACCTACCCGCCCGGTCTGCCCGAGGTGGAATTCCCGGATCAGGACAGCGCGATCGCGTGGTTCCGCGCCGAATGGCCGAACCTGGTCGCGCTCTGCCGCCGGACCGGGGAGTCCGAGCGATGCTGGCAGCTGGCGTTCTTCCTGCGAGGCTTCTTCTACCTGACCAAACTGTGGGACCCGTGGATCGCGACGCACCGCTGGGCCCGCGCCGCCGCCGAAGCTGTCGGCAACCGCTGGGCCGCCGCGACGACCACCGCGAACCTGGGAATCGCGTACGTCGACCGCGGCGATCTGGACGAGGCGTCCCGGTGCTACCGCCAGGCCCTGCGGGAGTACCGGGAAATCGGCGACCGCCACGGCGAAGCGACCGCTCTGGCACATGCCGCGTGGGCCGAGCACTATCGGGGCAACCACGAACAAGCCCTGCGGGACCTGCGCTCCGCAGCCGATTTCTACGCCCTGACCGGCAACCGACGCAGCGGCGCCATCACGACGCGAGGTGTCGCCCTGGTCCTTACGGCCCTGGGACGGCCTGCCGAAGCCGCCCGCCTGGTCGAGGAAACGCTGGCGGTTTTTGAGGAACTGGGGCTGGAACTGGACATCGTGATGGGCCTGAACTGCCTTGGCTGGGCACGATTCCGCGCCGGTGATCATCCGGCTGCTGAGTCGGCGTACCGGGAAGCGGCCACCCGCGCGGAGGCCTGCGGCAGCACCCACGAGGCGGCGCGGGCTCACCTGGGGTTGGGAAATGCCGCTGCGGCGCAGGGGATTGCGGATGTGGCTGCGGCGCAGTGGGAACGGGCCGAGGCGACCCACCCGGATCTCGACCCGGTGACGGTGGGGGAGGCGGCTGCGCGGGCAGAGTTCCGGTGAGGGACGGAGGGCGCTGGCTTCTCCGGGGGCGACTGGGCTGAGGTCGGTGAGCCGGGTTTGTCGAGTTCAGGCCGGGCGGGTGTGTGAACGCCGGTCGCTGGTCTGGTTCGTGGGGTCTGCAGGCCGGGTGGCGGTCGAAGCGGGTGAGAAGCGATCGCCGCTCTGCGGGCGTTGGCCGTCGCCTGACCGGGCTTGACAATCCGTGTGCGATAGCGGGGTCTCAGCTGGCTCCGGATTCGCCTGGGCTGAGAGCGGCGCGGCGGGCCTGTCGAGTTCAAGTCTGGCTGGTGGGACCTGCGGGCTCAGGGTGCCGATCGGACCGTGGTGGAGTACAAGGCCCTCGCCCGTCCGGGCTTGATGATTCGTGTGCGACGGACGGGCCCCCTTGTCCGGACGCAACCGGGCCGAGATCGGCACACTGGGTCTGTCGGTTCAGACCCGCCCGGAACGGGCAGGTGAACGCCGGTCGTTGGTCTGGCTCGCGGGCCGGGACATCGGTCGAAGAGCGTGAGAAGCGACCGCCGCTCGGCGGGCAGCAGCTTGATCGTCGCGAGACGAGAGCTCGCTGCAGTGGTGCACGAGGGCTGGCGTGGTGCACGAGCGACGGGCCGCGTTCGGCGGGTTGGCCGTCGTTTTCTGTCCGCCGGAATTAGTGGGCAGGGGCGGCGGGTTGGCGTGACTGCTGTGTTCGCGGGGCTGGTGGCTGTCTTCTGCTCGCAGGGGTTAATGAGGAGCCCTGGGGGCGGCGGGGACGAGGTGGGGTTGGCGTGACTGCTGTGTTCGCCGGGCTGGCGGTTGCCCTCTGCTCGCACGGGTTAGTTGGCGGGCATTAGCGGCGAGGCAGGGCACAGCCGCGTTTGGTGGGCCGGGCAGTGTCTCTCCGTCCGCAGGCTAGGCGTTTCGGTTGCGGAGCGAACTCGGCTCCGGGAGTGTGCTCGCGGTCTCTGCCAGCCGTGGCCGGGCTTTCGGGGCGGGTGGCGGCGTGCTGGGATGGGCGGATGGAGTCGCCCGAGCCGGTTGAGCAGTTGCCTCGCGTGGCGGGTTTTCGGGCGCTGATGTTCGCCTTGCCGCCGGTCGGGCGGAGGTGGTCGGCGGGGTTGCGGGCCGCGGCGGCGGTGGCCGTTCCGGGGATCGCGCTGGTGTTGGCGGGGGCTTCGGCCTCGGCGTTGTTTGTCACGCTGGGGACGTTCGCAGTCTTGTACGGCGAAGGGCGGCCGTACCGGGTTCGGGCGGGTGTCGTGGCTACTGCTGGTGCCGGGTTGCTCGCGGCGGCTGCGTTGGGTGCTTCGGTGGGGACCGTGGTGCCGCCGGGGCCGGTGTCGGTGCTGGTGGTCTCTGTGGTCGCGGTGCTGGCGACTTACGTCGTCGACGCGTTGCGGCTTGGGCCGCCGGGGCCGTTGTTCTTTGCGCTCGTGTGCGCGGGTGCGCAGGCGGCGGTCGAGGCTGGGGCCCGGCCGTGGGTGGTGCTGGGGTGCGCTGCGGCGGGGGTCGGATCGTCGGTTGTGGTGTCGATGGCCGGGGTGCTGGCCGACCGGACGAAACCGGAGCGGACGGCCGTCGAGCGTGCGGTGCGGGCTGTCGACGCCTTCACTCGGCTGAGCGGAAGACGGCGGAGGCTCGGCACGCTGCCGGTGCCGCGGTGTCTGCGGCGTGGACTTCCCTGCATGACGCGGGACATCCGCGCCGGGGCACGCAACCGGACCTGGTGGCGGCGTTGCTTGCTGCCCATCGGCAGTTCGCGGACGCTTCGCCGGGCGAGTCCGTCGAGCTGCCGCCGGGGAAGCTGCCGTTGCCGCGGCCGAACCTCGGGTACCGGCTGCGGCGGGCGGTTCCGTTGCGGTCGCATGCCGCTTTGACGGCGTTGCGCGTCGGTGCCGGTTGCGTGGTCGCTGGGGAACTGGCCGTGGCGGTCGGGTTTGGACGGCCGCATTGGGCGGTGCTGAGTGCGTTGGTGGTGCTGCAGCAGGGGTTGGACCGGCGGCGGGCGAATGTCCGTGCGCTGCACCGGTTTGTCGGGACCGCGGCTGGGCTTGTGCTGTTCGGGCTGGTGATGATGGTCGCGCCGTCCGGGGTGGTGCTGATTTTGATCCTGGCGGTGTTGCAGTTCTGCGTGGAGCTGGTGGTGCCGCGGAATTACGCGGTGGCGACAGTCGTCATCACGCCGCTCGCCCTGCTGGCTGCCGGGGTGGCGAGCCAGCCGGGGCCGGTGTGGCCCGCGGTGGCGGACCGTTTCGCGCAGACGGCGATCGGGGTCGTGGTGGCGGTGGCTGTGCAGTATGCGGTGGCGCCGCGTGCGCACCGGAAGACGTTGGACTGGACCGGGTCTCGAGTGCGCGCCGCCGCGCGTGCGGTGCTGGCCGGTGCGCCGGTCCCGCGTGCGGCTGCGCGCCGGGACCTCCAGTTCGAGCTGGAAGGCGCGACCCGGGCCGGGGTGGATTCGGTGCACAACGAGCCTGGCTGGGCCGCCGAGCGCTGGCCCGCCCACGCCGCCCTGGTCCACGACGGCTACGACCTGCTCCAAGCCTGCTGGTCCGCGCCGGACGGCAGGGTGCGGGACGTCGAACGGTGGGAGCGTGCGTTCGGCCGCTGAGCCCGGGACCCCTGCCCGGCTGGATGGTGGGGGTGGGGGCGTGGGTTCGGTCGGTGAGGCCGGGATGCCTGCTCGGCTGGATGGTGGCGCGGTGTCGGGGAGGCGGGAGCGTGCGTTCGGCTACTGAGACCGGGACGCCTGCCCAGCCCAACGGCGGCGCGGAGTGGTGGGGCGCGGGCGTGCGTTCGGTCGGTGAGATCGGGATGCCTGCTTGGCTGGATGGTGGCGCGGTGTGGTGGGGGTGCGGGGGTGCGTTCGGTCGGTGAGGCCGGGACGCCTGCCCAGCCGGATGGCGGCGCGGCCTGGCGAGGGGATGGGCTGGTGCCCGACGATTGCGCAGGTGCTCGGCGAGAACGCCGGTCCGACCGTGGCGAGCGCGAGGCTGCTTGCTGATCGGGGCTTCGCGGACGCTCGACAGGGTTACACAAGGCTGCGGTCATCGCCGCGGACCTGCGCGTGGTTGCGTCGCAAACAGCGGGCGCTGACCTCGGCGCGCTAGGTCGCGATTTCGCCGCGGCCCAGCATCCGCGTCCGAACCGAGCAGTTCGAGGCCTAGCCAACGACTGGACAGCGGTCGTCAGCGCGGGCCCCGAGCCGCTCGTTCCGAAACGGTCCAGTCATCGAGGACGCAGGGCTGCCTCGACCTCCTCCTGGTCCGCCTCGCCGGGGACGATCGTCAGCGGGCCTGCGACGTCCAGCAGGCCCGGGTGCCGGACGGTCCAGCTCAGCACCGGCAGCGAGTCCTTCGTGAGGTCGTGTGCGGACGTCACGGTGACCCCGGGTGTCGGGCCGCAGGTGACGACGTCTGCGGACGGGCCGCGGCCGTCGCTGTGGCAGAAGGCGGCTCGGCCGTCGGCGGACAGGGCCAGCAGCGCCGGGGTGCCGTCGGCGGTGGTGGCTGGCAGGACGTGGTCGTAGCCTGTCAGCTGGCGCGTGATCAGGCGGTGGACGCGTCGGCCGCGGATGCTGGTCATCGGCGCGGTGTAGGTGCGGGCTACGGCGTCGAGCCGCTCTGAGTCCACGGGATCAGGCCTCCTCCGGTTGTTCCGGGCGGGGCGACCGGACGAACCAGGCTCCGATCACCGCGGCCACTCCGATGCAGCCGGCGACGAGGAACGCCATGTGCAGGCCGTCGGCGTCGGGGCTTACTGCTGCGTGTTCGGCGCTGCTCAGGGTCGCGACGCTGATGAACACGGCGGTGCCCAGCGCGCCGGCGACCTGTTGAAGCGTCGAGAGGATCGCGCTGCCGTGCGAGTAGAGGTGGTCGGGCAGCGCTGCCAGCGATTCGGTCATCAGCGGCGTCATCATCAGGCCGAGACCGGCCATCAGGACGATGTGGATGCCGATCACCGCGATCAGCGGCGAACCCGGGCCCAGCAACGAGAACAGCCACAGCGAGACCGCCATCGCGAGCGCGCCGGGCAGCACCAGCGGGCGCGCGCCGACCCGGTCGAACAGGGCGCCGACCGGACGGCCGAGCAGGCCCAGCACCAGACCGCCGGGCAGGACGGCCAGGCCGCTGACGAAGGTGGACTTGTGCAGGACGGTCTGCAGGTACAGCGGCAGCAGGATCGCGCCCGCGCCGATCAGGCACATGAACAGCAACGCGCTGAGCCCCAGCGCGACGACGAAACTGCGGTGGGTGAACGGCCGCAGGTCGAGCAGGGCGCGGTCGCGTTGTTGCAGGCGAAGCTGCCGCCAGCCGAACACTGCCAGCGAAACCACGCCGACGACGATCGGCAGCCACGGCGGCACCAGCGCGGTCTCGGCGGATTCACCCGCGGACGACAGGCCGTACAGGACTCCGCCGAAACCGATGGCGGACAGGACGACCGAGAGCACGTCGAGCGGGACCGCGCGGGTTTCGCTGTCGATCCGCAGCTGCAGCATCCCCGTGACCAGCGCGGCCAGCGACAGCGGCAGCACGATGAAGAACATCCACCGCCAGCCGAGCGACGACAGCACCGCGCCGCCGATCGTGGGGCCGATCGCGGGCGCGACCGCGATGACGATGCTGATCGTGCCCATCGTCGCGCCGCGGCGCTGGGCGGGCACGAGCCGCATGACGGTGGTCATCAGCAACGGGATCATCACCGCGGTGCCGCACGCCTGCACGACGCGGCCGGCCATCAGCAGGCCGAAACCGGGCGCGACGCCGCACAGCAGCGTGCCGAGGCTGAACGAGGCGAGCGAGAAGACGAACACCTGCCGCGGCGTGAACCGTTCGAGCAGGAACCCCGTCGTCGGGATCACCACCGCCATGGTGAGCAGGAAACCGCTGGTGAGCCACTGGATCGTGGTGGTCGGGACGGCCAGGTCGACGGTGAGGTCGCGCAGCGCGACGCTCAGGATGGTCTCGTTGAGGATCATCACGAACGCCGACAGCACGAGCACGCTGATCAGCAGGCCGGGCTTGGCGGCCGGGCGCTCCAGTGCTTCCGTGGCGGGGGAGGAGACGCCGCTCATCGGCGCACCTCGCTGACCGAGGCGAGGGCGCTCGCGAAGGCGGCGGGCACGAGGTCGGCGGCGCGAACGAAGCGGGCGCCGGCCGACGGAAGGCTGCCGGGGAAAGCTCTGCGCGCGGCTTCACCGGCCGCTGCGGACGGGGTTGGGGACTGCTGGATCTTCACCTGGCCAGGATACGGAGAAGCACCGACAAAACCGGCGGCCTTTTCCTCCCGCGGACCGCGGCGGCGGCCCGCGAAGAGCCCCGGGAAGCGGCGGAAAAAGCGGCTCGACCAGCAGTAGGTCGCCAGCCGCGGCAACGAGAAGCGAATCAGGAATCTCGTTCGCGGGCTTGGCGTGATCCGCTGACGTCAGGATCGCCGGGCGGCTCTTCTCCCGCCGAGGTCCGTGAGGGGCTCCTTCACGGACTTGGATTCCCTCAAGGCGTCCTTCACGGCCCTCGCCACCGCGCGCGAAGCGGTCAGCAGAAGCTCCATTGTGGAGCGTTCCGCCAGCACACCGTCACGGATTCATCGCCAGCACCAGGAATCCCGCCAGCAACACCAGATGCACCCCGCCCTGAAGCCGCGTAGCCCGCCCCGGCACCACCGTCAGCACACTGACCACCACCGTGAGCGCCAGCAGCACGATGTGCGTCGGCCCGAGACCGAGCAGCAGCGGGCCCTTTAGCCACACCGACGCGAGCGCGATGACCGGAATCGTCAGGCCGATGCTGGCGATCGCGGAGCCGTACGCGAGGTTGAGGCTGATCTGCATCCGGTCGCGCCGTGCCGCGCGGACCGCCGCGAGCGTTTCCGGGGCCAGGATCAGCAGGGCGATCACCACGCCCACGAAGGACTGCGGAAGCCCGGCCGCGCGCACGCCGGCCTCGATCGCCGGGGACTCGACCTTCGCCAGACCGACCACGGTGACCAGCGCGATCAGCAGCAGAACGAGGCTTACCAAGGTCTTCTGGGCGCTCGGCGGTTCCGCGTGCTCCTCCTCGCGGGTCTCGCCGTCGTGGTCGACGGGAAGGAAGAAATCGCGGTGGCGGACGGTCTGCGTCATCACGAAAGTGGCGTAGAGAACCAAGGACGCACCGGCCGCGAAAGCCAGCTGCGGCCCGGAAAACGCCGGTCCGGGCGTGCTCGCGGTGAAGGTCGGCAGGACGAGGCTCAGCGTCGCGAGCGTGCCGACCGTCGCCAGGGCCGCGCCGCTGCCTTCGGGGTGGAAGCGCGTTTCCCCGTACCGGCGCGCACCCACGAGGAGCGACAGCCCGACGATGCCGTTGGTGGTGATCATCACCGCGGCGAACACCGTGTCGCGCGCCAGGGTTTCGGCCTTGTCGCCGCCGGAAGCCATCATCGTGACGATCAGCGCGACTTCGATCACCGTCACCGCGACCGCGAGCACCAGCGAGCCGTACGGTTCGCCGACTCGGTGCGCGACGACCTCGGCGTGGTGGACCGCGGCGAGAACCGTGCCCGCCAGCGCGATCGCCACCAGCGCGACCGGCACCGGGCCCAGCGTGCGACCCCAGGTGAGCGCCAGCAGGACCAGGGCGAGCAACGGCAGCAAAGTGGTCCAGGACAACAGATAACCGCGGACGCTCGCCATGCGCTCACCCTGGCACAGCGGACCCCCGGTCGCCTGGCATCCCGTCCGCGCGGGGGAGTGTCGCGTCCGAAATGGACACTGCCCGTCGCCCGGCCGGGTGCGAAATTCACTCGTTCGGCGTAGCGAATGCAGGGTTCCGCAGGTCGGCGGCGGGGTACGCCCGGCGGACAGGGGTGGTCGGCGCGGAAAGGAGCCGAGGATGACCCGGGAAATGAAGATGGCCGACCGCGCGATGCCGGCAGGCGGCGACGGCGCGGAGTATTCCTTCTGGCGCGAGCACACGCACATCAACCTCAGTCCGGTGGCCGCACCGTCGATCCTGGGACTCGCCGGGTTCGCGGTGTCCACGTTCATGGTGGCGGCCAACATGGCCGGCTGGTTCGGCGACAGCACGACGACGCCCCTGCTGCTCGCCCCCTTCGCGTTCGCCTTCGGCGGCGTCGCGCAGTTCCTCGCCGGGATGTGGTCCTACCGGGCCCGGGACGCGCTCGCCACGGTGATCCACGGAGCGTGGGGCGCGTTCTGGATCGGCTTCGGCGTCTACCAGCTGTTCGTCGGCCTCGGCGGGCTGCCGTCGACGGCGGCGAGCCCGGTCGCGGCGGCCGCGATCGGCTTCTGGTTCATCGGGCTCGCGGCGATCACCTGGACCGGCGCGCTCGCCGCGCTGGCGGAAAGCCTCGTGCTCTGCGCGCTGCTCGCGGTCCTCGCCGCCGCGTCGACGCTGCTGGCGATCGGCCTGATCGGCGACGTCGGCGTCGTGCGCACCATCGCCGCCTACTTCCTGCTCGTGTCCGCGGTGCTGGCCTGGTACGCGTGCAGCGCGATGGTCCTCGAAGCGGCGCACCACCGGGTGGTCCTGCCGATGGGCCTGCGCGTCCCGCGCCCCGCCCGGACCACGACAGTGCCGTTGCACCAGGCGATCCAGTTCGATCACGGCGAACCGGGAATCAAGGCCGGGCAGTAGCCCCGGCGAGGAGGTGACCACCGGATGAAGATGAGCATGGCGCTCACCGCGTTCACGCCGCGGGACCGGAAGCTGCGGGAAAGCAGGCTGCCGCTCACCGCCGAGTTCCTGGCCGGGGCGTGGCTGGTGTTCGCGGCGTTCGCGTACAGCTACTCGTTCACGCTGTCCGCGACGGCCGGGTTCTGGAACAGCCTCGCGTGCGGGATCGCCGTGGCGGCGGTCGCGCTGGTCCGGTTCGGCCTGCCGGAACGCGCGCGCTGGCTGGGACTGGTCAACGTCGCGATCGGGTTCTGGCTCATCGCCGCGCCGTTCGCGTTCGGCTACCCGGTCGACGGGCACCGCGACGCGATCCGCACGAATTCGCTGATCGTCGGCGTGCTGCTGGCGATCTTCTCGGTGATCTCGGTGACTGTCGCCTATCGCAGGCACAGCGGCGAGTTCCGGGAGTGAGGAGGGTGTACTGGCCGGTGCTGGCGGTGCTCGCGATCGGCGTGCTCGCTTTGGGCAGCGCGGGATTGCGTGCGCGCAAGGCGACGCCGCCGGCCCGGAAAGAGGCGCTCGTCGGGGCCTGGCTGGTGGCCGCGTCGGGCGTGGTGTGGTGGGCGTCCGCGCCCGCCGCCGGAGCGGTGCTGCTGGTGGTCGGCGCGGCCGTCGTGTTCGGCGCGGCGCTGACGAACGGGCAGCTGCCGTATCACCGGGACAGCTGACACAAGCCGGGGTTTGCCGCGGGTCCCGGCCGGTTACCCGCCCCGGGTGAGGCCGGGCGGCCGCGGGCTGCCCGGCGATCGTCGGGTGCGCGGGAGGTCGGTCATGACACAGCTGAAGCCCCGGCCAGTGGTGATCGCCGCCGCGCCGCGCCGGGGCAAGAAGGGCTCGGTGCTGCTGGGCATCCTGCGCACCACCGACCACAAGCAGATCGGGCTGCTCTACCTCGGCACGTCGTTCGCGTTCTTCCTGGTCGGCGGCGCGATGGCGCTGCTGATGCGCGGCGAACTCGCCCAGCCGGGGCTGCAATTCCTGTCGCAGGAGCAGTACAACCAGCTGTTCACCATGCACGGCACGATCATGCTGCTGCTGTACGCGACGCCGAATGTGTTCGGTTTCGCCAATTTCGTGCTGCCGCTGCAGATCGGCTCTCCGGATGTCGCGTTTCCGCGATTGAACGCGTTTTCCTACTGGTTGTACCTTTTCGGCGGATTGATCGTGCTGAGCGCGTTCCTCACGCCGGCCGGCGCGCCGGACTTCGGCTGGACCGCTTACACGCCGCTGTCCGACGCCGTCCACAGTCCCGGTGTCGGCGGCGACCTGTGGATCATGGGCCTGATCGTATCCGGTCTGGGAACCATTCTCGGCGCGGTCAACATGACCACCACGATCCTGTGCCTGCGGGCTCCGGGAATGACGATGTTCCGGATGCCGCTTTTCACCTGGAACATTTTCTTCACCGCGATTCTCGTGCTGATCGCGTTCCCGATCCTCACCGCCGCGCTGTTCGCGCTGGAGGCGGACCGAAGGCTAGGCGCGCACGTGTTCGATCCGGCGAACGGCGGGGCGATCCTCTGGCAGCACCTGTTCTGGTTCTTCGGCCATCCCGAGGTGTACATCGTCGCGCTGCCGTATTTCGGGATCGTCACCGAGATCATCCCGGTGTTCAGCCGGAAACCGCTCTACGGCTACCGGCTGATGGTGTTCGCGACGGTCGGCATCACCGGGCTTTCCGCGACGGTGTGGGCGCACCACATGTTCGCCACCGGCGCGGTGCTGCTGCCGTTCTTCTCGATCATGACCTTCCTGATCGCGGTGCCGACCGGGCTGAAGTTTTTCAACTGGATCGGCACGATGTGGAAGGGGACGCTGTCGTTCGAATCGCCGATGCTGTGGTCGGTCGGATTCCTCGTCACGTTCCTGCTCGGCGGCCTGACCGGGGTCCTGCTGGCCGCGCCCGCGCTGGACTTCCACATCACCGACACCTATTTCGTCGTCGCGCACTTCCACTACGTGCTGTTCGGCACGATCGTGTTCGCCACGTTCGCCGGGATCTACTTCTGGTTCCCGAAGATGACCGGACGGATGCTCGACGAATCGCTCGCCAAATGGCACTTCTGGACCACGTTCATCGGCTTCCACACGACGTTCCTGGTGCAGCACTGGCTCGGCGCGGAAGGAATGCCGCGGCGGTACGCGGACTACCTCCGCAGCGACGGGTTCACCGTGCTGAACACCATTTCTACCATCGGCGCGTTCATTCTCGGGGCTTCGGTGCTGCCGTTCATCTGGAACGTGGTGAAGAGCTACCGCTACGGCGAGAAGGTCAACGTGGACGACCCGTGGGGCTTCGGCAATTCGCTGGAATGGGCCACGTCGAGCCCGCCGCCGCGGCACAATTTCACCGAACTGCCGCGGATCCGCTCCGAACGGCCCGCTTTCGAACTGCACTATCCCGACATGGTCGAGCGGATGCGGGAGGAGCAGCACATCCATTGGGGCAAGCGGGCGAAGGCGGAATCGGACGCCTGATCAGGCCAGCCACATCAGCGGACGCCCGGATCTCGGACGCGCACAAGGTACGCACCTGAGCCCGGCCGAGAGCCCTTGCGCGATCAACCCTGCTGGCGGCGGAACTCGTCCAGCACCCGGCGCTCCCGCTTCGTCGGACGGCCCGCGCCGCGCTCGCGGCGGGCGACCGGGATCGCGGCTTCCGGCGGCGGCTTCGGGGTGCGGTCGATGAGACAGGTGGCCGCGACGGCCGCGCCGACCCGTTTCTGGATCACCTGCACGACCTCGACCACGCGGGTCGTCGTCCCGATCCGGGCACGGACCTCGTCGCCGGGCACGACCGTGGTCGCGGGTTTCGCCGGGCGGTCGTTCACGCGCACGTGCCCGCCGCGGCAGGCGGCCGCGGCGTCGGCGCGCGTCTTGGTCAGCCGGACCGCCCAGAGCCAGCGGTCGATCCGCGTCGATTCCATGGGTCCATCATGGCGGGTCCCACTGCCAGCGCAGGCCGAGGATCCCCGGAGTGACCTCGGCCGACACGACGTGCGCGGGAAGGCCTTCGGTGATCGGCAGTTCGGCGACGGTCGTCTCCGGCCCGGCGGGGGAGTCGAGGCGGTAGGCGTGGCAGGCCCGCGGTTCGAAGCCGGGCGCGAAGTGCAGTTCGAGCAGGTGCTCGTGCACGGCGTTGCGGAACCGGCGTTCGTAGGACCAGTCCGGGCGGTCGTCGGTGAACTCGAACTCGTACTCGGCGATCGCGGTTTCGCCCCGATCCAGCCCGCGGCCGAGGACGAGTTCGCACACCGTGAACCCTTCTTCGGCGAGGGTTTCCGTGCGCCCTGGCGAGCAGTAGCGGGTGCGCACCAGTCGCGGCGGGCAGCCGGGGCCGACGCCGTGCGCGGTGACCAGCCGGATGTGCGTGTCGTCCTCGGTCGCGCGGAGGACCTCGCGCACTTCCAGCCGGTGCAGCCGCCGGTCCGGGCCGACGTGCACGGCCTCGTGGAGGCTGACGACCACCAGCGACGTCCGGTACGCCGTCTCGAACGAGTTCAGCACGCGCAGCACGGCGTTCCGGCGTCCCCACAGCCGTTCCCACCGCACGACCGGGACCGGCGGCGGTTCCGGATCGCGTTCGATCAGCCCGGTCAGCGAGCCAGGGGGCAGGTCGAGCACGCCCTCGAGAATCCGCACGGCGACGCGTGAACGGGCGCGGGCGGGCACGGTGCGGCCGGTCCGCCAATAGCTGAGCGTCGTGGTGCTGACCGCCGCGCCCGCCGCGGCGAGCCGGTCGCGCAGCCGGTCGAGACCGAGCCCGCTGCGGTCGATGGCCAGGGTCAGGGCACGGCTGAACGGCCCGTCCGCCAGCGCGTCGGCGAGCCGGTCCGGCTGGGTGCCGGGACCTGTCGAGAACACCTGCGTCCTCCTCGGGTCGTCCCCACCCATTCGCGTCCGGAACGAGCGGCGGCGCAACCCGTCGAAGGTCGGGTCTTGGCCGGTCAGCGCGGTTCCTCGACGAACGGCTCGCACAGTTCGACGACCCATTCGCTCTCGTCGCCGGAAGTGTGGAGGTAGACCTCGCGGGGGAAGCCGTCCGCGCGGAACCCGTGCTCGTCGGTCCACCGGGCGAGCCGCTGGTAGCCGTCGAGGAATCCGCTCGCCGGCCCACGGTGGACCAGCGTCGCGGCGCGGGCGGCGGGCAGTTCGGCTGCATCGAGGCCGTTCGGCCGGGCGACGGCTCCGGACACCGGGATCGCCGCGTGCACGACGACGGGGTCGTCTTCGCCCGCTGGCTTTTCGTAGTAGCAGGTCAACGGTCCGGCCGGGACGGCGTCGGATCCTTCGAGGCGGCGGCCGAGTTCCGCGCACAGCGGGCGCAGGACCGGGCTGATCGCCTCGGGGGAGAAGCTTTCGACGGTCGCGGTGAGCCGCACGACGCGCGCGGCGGGGAGGTCCTTGACGATGATTTCGGTGTCCGGCATGGCGTGCTCGCTTTCCAGCGTGCGGAGTCTCGCTCGACCTCGGCCAGCCGGAGCCGGTCGGCGGCGACGCGTTCGGCCAGCTCGGCCCGGCGCAGGGCCAGCATGCCGCGGACCTGGTCGAGCGGGATCTGCTCGTCCAGCAGCGCGGCGACCTCGCCGAGCCCGAAGCCGAGCTCCTTGAGCGCGACGATCCGGTTCAGCGCGGCCAGCTGCCCGGCGGTGTAGCGCCGGTAGCCGGTGCACGGGTCGACCTCGGCGGGCCGGAGCAGGCCGAGCGCGTCGTAGTGCCGCAGCATGCGAACCGAAACCCGGCCGTGGCGGGCGAATTCTCCGATGGTGAACATGACCTTCCCAGCACACGCTCTGACACGGTGTGAGAGTCAAGTGTCCCCGCCGGACCGGGAACGGGCCGGCCCCCTGCGCCGACCCGCCCCGGCGGCCCCCTCGTCCCCCGACGAACGAGGGGACCTCGCCGGTCCGCCGCCCTCCACAGGACGGACCGGCGCCGGTCGCGGCTCCCGCGAACGGAACAGCGCAGGTCCGCCTTCGTGACGGCAGTCGCCCGCAAAGCCACCCGATCGGGTGAGGATCCGCAGGTCCGTAGGCTGGCCGGGTGAATCGCACGGACCGGCTGTACGCACTTGTCGAGGAGCTCCGGGCGGTCGCGCCGCGCACCCGGACCGCGGCGTGGCTGGCGTCCCGGTTCGAGGTCAGCGTGCGCACGGTCGAGCGCGACCTCGGCGCGTTGCGCGAGGCAGGCGTCCCGATCTGGACCGAAACCGGCCGGACCGGCGGCTACGGGCTCGACCGCGAACGGACCCTGCCGCCGCTCACGCTCACGCCGGAGGAGGCCATCGCGATCACCGTCGCGCTGCGTTCGGCCGCCGGTTCGCCTTTCGCGGGCGCGGCGGAGTCGGCGGCGCGCAAGGTGCTCGCGCGGCTGCCTGCCGACGTCCGCGACGCCGAACAGCACCTCGCCGCGCGGCTGCACCGGGTCGGCGAGCCCGAACCGCCCGCTGTCCACAGCGGACTGATCCTGACCGCTCTCGCCGCGCGGCGCGTCCTCCGGCTGTCGTATGTGGACGCCCAAGGCCAGGAGACCGAACGCGACGTCGAGCCGCTGGGCCTGCTGTGGGGCCCGGCGGGCTGGTACGTGCTCGGCTGGTGCCGCCTGCGCGACGCGGTCCGCGGCTTCCTGCTGGACCGGATCCGCGCTCTCGCGCTGACCGGCGACCGCGTCGAGCGCCGCGAGGTCGACCTCGACGCCGAACTCGCGCGGATCTCCGCCCGCCCGCTCGGCGAGTGACCTGCGCCACGCGGCGGGAAAACACCGACAGGACGGTGTCGCCGGCGGACGCGATCGTTCTCGCATGGCAAACGACCTGAACCCCGAAGAAATCCCCGCCCTCTGGTGCCGCATGTGGAACGAGGACGCCTCGCTCGCGCACCGGCTGCTCACCGCCGACGGCCGCCAGTGGTCCGGCACCAAACCCGGCCTCGACCCGCTGGTCGGCCCGGCGGACGCCGAGGCGTTCATCGCGAAGTACCAGCGCGACGTCGGAAACGTGTTCGTCCCGCGCACTTTCGTCGTCGACGGCACCGAACGGCTCGCCTTCACCTGGGACGTCACCCGGCGCGACGGCGTGGTCATCACCGGAGCCGACCTGTGCGTGCTCACCGACGGAAAGGTCTCGCGGAACTGGACGATCCCCTCGCCGGACGGCCGGTCGGAACTGCCGGACGGGCCGGGCGAAGGCGATCTGGACCGCGAGGAATTGCGGGTGCTCGCCAAGGACGCGCACCCGTGGCACGGCGAACTGGTGCTCGACCCGGAGCGGCAGACCATCGCCGGGACCTGGTCGGACGGCTCGCGCGGCGGGATCGCGGTGCTGGTCGCGGTCGACGGCCGGGTCGACCGGGAATGGGTGGTGCCGGGGACGCGTCCGCTGCCGTGAGCGAGTCGCTGGTCCGTGCGTCAGCAGCGCGTGCGGACCAGCGGGCTCGTGCCATAGTGGACCCCGTGATCGAACTGCCCGTCCATCGGTTCCGTGCGCGCGACGGGCTCGAACTGGCCTACCGTGAGCTCGGCGAAGGTACGCCGGTCGTGTTGCTGCACGGATTCACCTCGTCCGGCGAGGCGTGGCTGCGCAGCGGGCTGGCCGAGCAGCTCGCCGAACGCGGGTTCCGCGTGCTGCTGCCGGATTTCCGCGGGCACGGCGCGAGCCCGCAGCCCGGCGATCCAGCCTGCTATCCGCCGGACGTGCTCGTCGACGACGGGCTCGCGTTCGCCGAGCAGCTCGGCCTGACCGAATACGCCCTCGGCGGGTACTCGCTCGGCGCGCGGGTCGCGCTCCGCATGGTCGTGCGGGGAGCGCGGCCGTCCCGGATACTCCTTGGCGGGCAAGGACTTGCCGCCATGCAGCGGGGCGGCGGAGGCGGTCCGCTGCACCGGGTGCTCACCGCGTTGGCCGAGGGCCGGACGGTGGAGCGGGCCGACGCCCAGACGGCGCACTGGATCGGCCGTCTCGGCGCCGACCCGCGGGCGCTGCTGCTCGTTCTCCATTCGGTCGTGCCGATGCGCGAACTCGCCGCGCTGAACATCCCCGCGCTGGTCGTGGTCGGCAGCGAGGACGAGGGGCACGCTGACGGCGAGCCGCTCGCCCGGCTGCTGACCGCGGAGTTCGCAGCGGTTCCCGGCAATCACTACGTGGCGTCCGCCGCGCCGGAGTTCACCGCCGCGGCGGTCCGGTTCTTCGCGGACGAAGGTCCACAGTAGACGGACGGTCAAGCTCCGATCCGGCGCTCGAATCCCGCCGGCACGATCAGGTCATCGCGGCTCAGGTCGTGCACGCTGCGGTGTCCCAGCGCGAGCAACGTCGAATCGATGCCGTTGCGCAGGACGTCCAGCACGTTCTCCACCCCGGCCTGTCCGCCCGCGGCGAGGCCCCACAGGTACGCGCGCCCGATCAGCACCGCGCGGGCCCCGAGCGCGAGCGCCTTCACGACATCGCTGCCGCGCCGGATTCCGCCGTCCAGCAGCACTTCCACCTCATTTCCGACCGCCTCCGCGACCGCGGGCAGCGCGCGGATGGTGGCGGGGGTGCCGTCGAGGTTGTTGCCGCCGTGGTTGGACACCGAGATCGCGCTGACCCCGGCGTCGACCGCGCGGCGGGCCTCGTCGACGCGGTACACGCCCTTGAGCAGGAACGGCCCGTCCCACTGCTTCCGCAGCCAGCTGACGTCTTCCCAGGTCGGCGGCGCGGTCTGCATCCACTGGCCGTACGCGCCGAAGAACGTGGGAATCGGCGTGCCGGGCTCGGCCATGTTCGGGACGCTGAGGTCGGGCAGCTTCTTGGTGCGGGCGTAGGTCAGCAGCCAGCGCGGATGCATCATGCCCTCGGGCGCGAAGCGGATCAGTTCGCGCAGCGTCATCTTTTCCGGGATGTGCGGGCTGCCCCAGTCGCGGCTGTGCGAGAACGACCAGTCGAGCGTGAGGATGATCCCGACCGCGCCCGCCGACCTGGCCCGGTCGAGCCGGCGGAGGATGTCGTCGCGGCTGCCGGTCCAGTAGACCTGGAAGTAGGTGTTCGGGTTGACGGCCACCACTTCCTCGACGGGCTTGCTCGCGAACGACGACAGCCCCATCGACGTCCCGCGCGCCGCCGCGGCGCGAGCCACTGCGACCTCGCCGTCGGGGTGCACGGCCTGCACGCCGGTCGGCGAGATCAGCACCGGCAGCGCGACGTCGCGGCCGAGGACGTTCGTGCTCAGATCGCGTTCGCCGGGCAGCCCGGCGGTGCGCGGGGCGAAGCGCAGTTCGTCGTACGCGGCGAGATTGTCTTGCAGCGTCAGCCCTTTTTCCGAACCGGCGATCAGTGCCGAGTAGACGGACGCGGGCAGGCGCTTCTTCGCCCGCCGCTGTGCTTCGGCGACGGATTCGAACCAGGTGGTGCTCATCGTTTTCCCTTCGGGTCGACGCGCAGAGGGCGCCAGGTGACACGCGGCCGCAGCGGGACCGCGGTGCGGTGGTTGAGGCAGCCCGCCCACACCCCGGCGCCGTACGCGAGGTCGTCGGCGATCGCGCCGGTGGTGTAGCGGAGTGGGTCGAGACTGGGGCGGTGCCGGAGCCAGGCGGTCAGCGGCGGTCCGGCGAGCAGGGACGCGACCGCGGCCCGGCGCCCCCAGCGTTTCCGCCCGCCGGGCAGCAGGAGCGCGGCGAGCAGGGGAGCGGCGAATTGCGTGCTGTAGCGGCCGAATCCGAGCCAGGTTTGGCCGACGGCGGTGGCCATCGTCTGGGCGACGCCGTGGGTTGGCACGTCGCTTTTGCGCAGTACGCGGGTCATGGTCAGCACCGCGCCCGCGAACGCGGCGGCGGTCGGAAGCGGACGGCGGGCGAGGAGAGCGGCGACGGTCAGCGTCGGCCAGGGGTGCAGGACGAGCGGAGCCATCGCGGCCGGGCGGCGGAGGGCCAGGGGTGCAGCGGAAGTCCCGTAGCTGGCGCGGCGGCTGAGCAACGCGCGCCAGGTCGTGGGTTCGTGGTGGTCGACGTGCGCGGACGGGTCGTAGCGGATCCGGAAACCGGCGTCGTGGAGCCGCCAGCCGAGGTCGACGTCCTCGCCGACGCGCATTGCCGGGTCGAAGACCGCGCCGTCGCGGGCGACGGATTCCAGTGCTGTCCGGCGGACTAGGAGAGCGGCAGTGGGCACATAGGACAGTCGGGTGCCGGGCGCGACGCGGGCGGCGGCGGTGCCGAGGTCGAGGCTGCTGGCGGCGCGGGTGTAGCGGCCGGCCCAGGTATCGGGGGCCAGGGGACGGACGCGTGGGGCGACGGCGGCGACGAGCGGGTCGGCGAAATGCCCGGCCAGGCGGTCGATCCAGTCCGGCGACGGGACGCAATCGCTGTCCAGGAAGGCGATCAGGTCGGTGGAAACGTGCTCCAGCGCGGTGTTTCGGGCCGCGCCCGGGCCGCCGTTGACGTCGCGGCGGACGAGTTTCGCGCCGTGCGCGGAGGCTGCGGCGGCGATGGCGGCGGGGTCGGCGGATCCGTCGTCGACGACCAGCGCGGGGTATCGGCCGTCGAGCGCGGCGAGGCAGCGGCCGAGCAGCTCGGCGCGGTCGCGGACTGGGATGACGACGGTCGCGTCGGCGGTTTTGGCTGGTGGCAACGGGTGCGCGAAACCGGCGTCGGTGAGCAGCCGGGCGAGGACGCCTTCTGCCGAGGTCTCGACCGGGTTGTCCGCCAGGCGTTCCCACGCCGTCCGCCCGGCTTTCGTGAGGCGCAGAACGCGGGCGGGGGAGCCGCCGAAGAGGAGGCCGTCGGAGAGTTGTTTGACGCTCGGGTCCATCGCGAGGCGGAATCCGGCGGGCAGCGGGGTGGTCACAGCGCCAGCCCTCCGTCCACCGGGATGACCGCGCCGGTCGTCGCGCTGCTTTCCGGGCTGGCGAGGAACGCCAGGACGGCGGCGACCTCGGCGGGATCGAGCAATCGCTGCACAGGTTGTTGCGCGGCAAAGCTTTGTGCCGAAGGAAGGTCGTATAGACGGGCGCTCTCGGCGAGGATCGGCGTGTCGGTCGAGCCGGGGCTGACCGCGTTCGCGGTGACGCCGGAGTCGCCCAGTTCCGTGCCCAGCGCGCGAATCAGCCCGGCGACTCCGGCTTTCGCGGCGCAGTACGCGGCGAGCATCGGCAACCCGCGCGTGGCGGCGGCGGACGCGACAGCCAGGAACCGTCCGGAGCGGGGTTTCGGACGGCGCAGCAACGCGGGAATCGCGACGTGCGCAAGGTTGAGGACACCGCGGAGGTTGACGTTCAGGACAGCTTCTTCCTGCTCCGGCGGCATTTCCCACAGCGGTACTCCGCCTGCGATAACCCCGGCGGCCGCGACGGCCGCGTCGAGGCCGCCCCAGCGTTGTTCCGCTTCCGCGACCGCTGCGGCCAGTTGGGTGCGGTCGCGGACGTCTGCGCGAAATTCCTCGGCGATGGCACCGGTTTCCCGGATCTTAGCGACCACTGTGGACAGTTCTTCGCCGGTTCCCATGGGGTAGGGGAGAGCTGGGTCGTTTTCGGCGATGTCGACCGCGAGCACGGCCCAGCCTTGTTCAGCCAGCTTTGTCGCGGTAGCTGCGCCGATGCCGCGCGCGGCGCCGGTTACGAGGGCGGCTTTCATGGCGTGCCTACCGAGGTCCAGTCGCGCACGTGCGCTCGCAACTGCGCGGTCAGGCTGTCGAGGAGATCCCTGCCTTCGTCTGCTGTCGCGCCGGTGGGATCGCCGAGAATTCCGGTGTCAGTCACCGCTTTGACACCGCCTTTGCGTAGTGCGGGGAGCAACTGGCTCAATGGACGGTCGTCTCCCGGCACGGCTTTGTCCATCTGCACCTTGTCCGGCCGAAGGTTCAGCTGCAGAGCGGTTTCCGGCCGTCCGGCGTGCGGATCTCCTTGCCAGCGCGGCTCGAACACCGAGACGTCCCGCGATTCGGCCCGCAAAGTCGCGACCGCACGGGTCACCGAAGCGGCGTTTCCGCCATGTGCGGACACGAAAAGCAGCCGCCGGAAGGTTTCGGAGGCCGACCGGCCCAGTTCCACGAGCAGAAGTTCCGTGGCCGCCTGGCCGATCGACAGCGTCCCGGCGAAGCCCGCGTGTTCGCCGCTCGACCCGTACGGCACGGCCGGCGCGACCAGTACGTCCGGTCGCTCCGCGGCGAGCCGGTCGCACAACGCCGTCGCGATGTCGGTGTCCGTGCTCAACGGCAGATGCGGGCCGTGCTGCTCGGTGGCCCCGAGCGGCACGGCGAGGATCGCGCCGGACGCCGCGTGTTCCGCGACGTCCGGCGACGACAGATCGGCCAGGCGCATTTCAGCGGCCCGATGCCGGGGCGAAGCCGGCGAGCGGGTTTTCGTCGCAGGCCCGGTCCGGCGGACGGCGTATGCCGATGGTCACCGGCACCGGTTCGCGCTTGCGGGTGCGGTGCGAGTGGTCCAGCGACGGTTTCGGCACGCTGCCCGCGGCGACCCCGGCCAGCGCGCGTTCGCCGTGGCCGCGCACGCATTCCGGGTCCGGGCCGTCGAGCGGCAGCCCGGTGAAGAACTTCGCCGCCATGCACCCGCCGCGGCAGGCGTCGAAGGCCGAACACGACGTGCAGGCCCCGCCGCTCTGCGGGCTGCGCAGTTCGGCGAACAGCTCGGATTCCCGCCAGACGCTGGTGAATCCGCCTTCGTCGCGGGTGTTTCCGGCGAGGAAGGTGTCGTGGATGGCGAACGGGCACGCGTAGACGTCGCCGACCGGGTCGATCAGGCACACCACCCGGCCCGCGCCGCACAGGTTCAGCCCGGGCAGGCCGCCGTCGCCGTAGCCCGCGAGGTGGAAGAACGAGTCGCCGGTGAGCACGTTTTCGCCGTGTTTCACCAGCCACTCGTACAGCTCCCGCTGCTGGGCGGCGGTGGGGTGCAGCTCGTCCCAGACGTCCGCGCCGCGGCCGGACGGGCGGAGCCGGGTGAGCCGCAGCTGGGCGCCGTAGCGGTCGGCAATGGCTTTGAAGTCGTCGAGCTGTCCCGCATTCTGCCGGGTCACCACGACAGAAATCTTGAAGTTCCCGAACCCGGCCGCGGCGAGGTTCTCCATCGCCCGGATCGCGGTGCGGTAGGAGCCGGGGCCGCGGACGTGGTCGTTGACCTCCTCGGTGGCGCCGTCGAGCGAGATCTGGACGTCGACGTAGTCGCTGCCGGCGAGCCGTTTCGCGACGTCCTCGGTGATCTTGATGCCGTTGGTGGAGAACTTGACCCCGACGTGGTGCTCGGTCGCGTAGTCGACCAGCTCCCAGAAATCGGGCCGGACGGTCGGTTCGCCGCCGCCGATGTTCACGTAGAACACCTGCATGCGCTCGAACTCGTCGATCAGCGCCTTGCACTCCTCAGTGCTCAGCTCGCGCGGGTCGCGGCGGCCGGACGAGGAAAGGCAGTGCACGCAGGACAGGTTGCAGGCGTAGGTGAGCTCCCAGGTCAGGCAGATCGGCGCGTCGAGCCCGAACTGGAATTCGTCGACAAGCGGCATCACACGCTCCTCGGATGGATCATGTCCGACGCCGCGAGTGCGGCGAGGGCGGCGCGGTAGCGGGGCAGTTCCGCCTGCGCGACCCCGGCCTGCGCGCACGCGGCGCGGGCGGAGGGGTGGTCGGTCAGCGCCTGCACCGCGGCGAGCATGGTGCGGCTCTTGAGAAAGGACAGCCGGCGGGTGCCGAAGTGGTACAGCAGCGCGCCGAACCGCTCCGGCCGGATGGAGACCCGGCTGTCCAGTTCCCAAGCACCGTCCAGATCGAACGCCGCGGCGCTGCGATCAGTAGACACCGCACATTCCGTCGATGGAGACCTCCTCGACGAGCAATTCGTCGGCTACGACCTCTTCGGCCTTCGTCTCGGCGGCGGTTGTCGTCTCGCTCATCGTGACTCCCTTGTCTCGTGGCGGCGATATTTGACACTTCGTGTCGAATGTAAGGACGACAATACTGTCACCGAGTGCCAGAAGCAATGCCTCGCCGGTGCGAGGCACCTGAACGGGCGTTCGCCGCGGCCGGGAACCGACTGCCCCGCCGGTCCGACTCCTCAGGAGGCGGACCACGCGAAGGGAGCAGGATGGCCATCGGCATCGACGAGGAACCGGCACGGGTTGCGGGGTGGGCGGCGATCCGGCCGTTAGTGCTGCGGTTGCACTTCTACGCCGGAGTGTTCGTCGGCCCGTTCCTCCTGGTCGCTGCGTTGACCGGGATCGCGTACGTGTGGACGCCGCAGCTGGAGCAGGCTGTCTACGCGCACGAATTGCACGTTCCGGCCGCCGCCGGGGTCGTCCCGCTGGACCAGCAGGTCCTTGTCGCGCGCGGTCAGGTCCCGGACGGGAAAGTCATCGGCGTCCGCCCGGCGCCGTCTGCGACCGACACCACCCAGGTGATCTTCGACCGTCCGGGTCTGGAGCCGAGCTATCGGTACACGGTGTTCGTCAACCCGCACGACGGCGAGGTCCGCGGCGCACTGGAGACCTACGGTTCCGGACAGGCGCTGCCAGTCCGCGGCTGGATCGACACCCTCCACCGCAACCTCCATCTAGGCGACTTCGGCCGCCTGTACAGCGAACTCGCGGCCAGCTGGCTGTGGGTGATCACCCTTCTCGGAGCGGCCTTGTGGCTCGGCCGCCGCCGGCGCTTGCGCGCGGTGCTGCTGCCGTCCGCGGGCAAACCCGGCCGGGGACGGCTGCGTTCCTGGCACGGCTCGACCGGCCTGTGGATCGCGGCCGGCTTGCTGTTCCTTTCCGCGACCGGCCTGACGTGGTCGCTGCACGCCGGCGCGAACATCACCGACCTCCGGTCCACTTTGGACTGGACGACACCGTCGGTCTCGTCGGCCGCCCCGTCGCCCGGCGACGTCGGCTGGCAGGCGGTCCGAGACGCGACCGCGCGCGCCGGATTGTCCGACCCTGTCGAGATTCGGCCGCCTTCCGACGGCGGTTACGTGGTGCAGCAGGTCGGCCGGAGCTGGCCGTCCAAACAGGACTCGATGTCGGTTGATCCCGGAACGGGGAAGATCACCGGGACGTTGAGGTTCGCTGACTACCCGCTTGCCGCGAAGCTGAGCCGGTGGGGGATCGACGCGCATATGGGGCTGTTGTTCGGGGTGGCGAACCAGGTGGTGCTGACGCTGCTCGGGGCGGCGTTGGTTTGTGTTGTCTTGTGGGGGTACCGAATGTGGTGGCTGCGGGGTCGTTCCGGGCGGTCCCGGCCTGGTGAGCGGCTCCGCGGCCGGGGAGCTTCTCGACGTCTGGTGTCGGGTGGCGGTCAGTTACCGGAGGTGCTTGCCGGTCGGGGCGCAGGGCTGCGCGACGTTGCTCCGGGTGGGTCGTTGGTGGGTGTCGAGCCGGTGGGTGGCGAGGTGTCGGCGGCGAGTGCGGCTGGTTCTGGTCGGTCGACGGATGGTGCGCGGTTGCGTGACGCTGCTCCGGGCGGGTCCTTGGTGAGCGTTGAGCCGGGGTGTGGCGAGGTTTTGGTGGGCAGTGAGGCTGATCCAGGTCGACCGACGGATCGTGTGCGGTTGCGTGACGTTGCTCCGAGTGAGTCCTTGGTGAGCATCGAATCGGTATTCGGCGAGGCGCCGATGGAGGGTGCGGCTGGTTCCGGTCGGCTGTCCTCGGATGGCGCAGGGTTGCGCGACGACGCTTCCTCGGCCCAGCCCTTAGCGGAGTCGGCGTGCCAGGCGCCGACGCGTGGGCTTCGATCCTCCGCTCGGTCGCGAGGCAGGAGCCGTTTTGGCCGCTTGCCAATGCGTGGCGCATGGCGGCGGATCCCCGGTCGAGTGCTGGCTCCGGTCCTGGTCGGACTGGCGGCGGTGGGCTGGTTCCTGCCGGTGTTCGGGGTGTCGTTGCTGGGATTCCTTGCGGTGGACTGCCTGCTCGGCCTGCGCCGGGAGGCCGTCCGATGATCGCCGAACCGGGTCTGCGGTGGATCCTGACGCTGCTGTTCGCGGCGGGCGGGGCGTTCTGCCTGTACCGATGCGCGCGGTGCCCCGGCTTCAGCGGACGAGTGGCCGACGCGGTCCATGCGGCGATGTGCGCCGGGATGGTCACGATGGCCTGGCCCGCGACGATGACGTTCGCCCGGATGCCGCAGGTCGTGCTGTTCGCGGTGGCAGCCATGTGGTTCGCGGTGAGCACGGCGCTGGGATTCGGGCACGGACGCCTGCCCGGAGCACACCACGCGCTGATGATGGCCGGGATGGCGTGGATGGCGTTCGTGATGCCGTCGGCGATGGCGGGAATGACGATGTCCGCGACCGCGATGGGCGGCGAGCACGCCGGAATGGACATGGGCGACGCTGGCATGACCATGACCGGGCACGCGCCTGCGCATGTCGTGGTGGTCGCGGTTGTGCTCGCGGTGGTCTTCCTGGTGGCGGGGATCGCGTGGCTGGCCCGGGCGATCGATCACGCCCGGACGGTCGCCCGCCCCGGACGGCGGGAGATCGGGCTCGCGATGGAAGGCGTGATGAGCTTGGGGATGGCGGTGATGGCGGTTGCGATGATCTGAGCCCTGCGGAGTGGTTCGGATGCGCCGCCTTCTGAGATTGAGGTGGGTTTCGGGCCGCGTCTCGCAGCCGGGGCCTTTGTTATGGCTGCACAGCCAGAACTCGCTGAGCCTGTCGTCGAGCGAGCTGTGTTTCGCGAGGCGGGCTTCGCGGATTTGGCTCGAGGGGCTGGTTCTGGGCGGGTGGGACAGATTCCGCGGTGTCCGTTATCGGGCTGAGCGGATGAGTCCTCGCGGGACTGGTGTTAGCCACGAGGGCGGTTGCCCCCGCGGTCCGGTCTGCGAGCGGAGAACTTCGCGGGTTCGATTTGGGCTTCGTGAACGGTCTCGCCAAAGACCGCTTTCGGGCAGCTCAAGGCTGGGCCTCGCGCTGCGCCAGAGGCTCCAGTCTGCGCCTGTCTCTCCGGGTTGCGTTTCGCTTCGATTGTTGCCCCAGCGATTGGGCGGCGGATTCCGTGCTCGCACCGCGGGTTCCGGCTGGGTGAGCTGTCCAGCCGGAACCCCGGGCGGGCGTCAGGCGGCGCGGTGCCGTCCGGTCGGGCGTTGGGAGTCGCGACCTCGCTTCGGATGCGGGCGGACCAGGGCGAGCGCACCGTGGGTCGGCACGGTGGTGTGGTCCGGGTCGTCGGCGGTGTCGGCGAGGTCGGGGCCGGGCTGGTGCCGGAGGCGGTGCTGCCGGTGGACGGCGTAGAGCAAGGCCAGCCCGACGACGAGGAAGACGTGCGACAGCACCCGCGCGACGGTCACCCGGTCGCCGATCAGGTCGCTGGTCGTGAGCACTGCGAGGACGATCACGAACCCGGTGATCATCGGCAGCTGCCCGGCCGCCGCGCGGGTGCGCAGGGCGGCCCACAGCAGTCCGACGCCGACCGCGAGGTTCCAGGCCGCGCTTTCGTTGATGAGGTGGCCTTCCATGAAACCGCCGCCGCCGTGGACGTTGTCCATGCCGAGCAGTTGCGCGAACGCCAGCCCGCACTGGACCAGGCCGACCAGTCCCAGCGCGACCCGCAGCCCCCATTTTTCCCGCGGCGGGGCCGGGGTTTCGGCGAGGATCCGGCCGGTGAGGTCGGGCACCTCGGGCGCGCTGCGGACCAGCAGGGCACGGCGCAGCGTCGCGCTCCGCTCGTACCAGCTCCGGCACGCCGCGCAGGTCTCGAGATGCTGGTCGACCTGCGGTTCGGGCAGCGGGCCCGCTTCGCCGTCGAGTCGCGCGGACAGCGCTTCGCGGAAGATTTCACAGCTCACGTCTGTCATAGTCGCTCGGATCCGCGTCCCGGTTCCCGGCGGGTTCGGCGATTTTTCTCCGGCCTGGTCAGGCGACCGTCCCGGACGGGCATGGACTACCGTGACGTCCGTGTCCACCGGCCGCGACAACGACGACGAGCGGATCACCGCGCTGGCCCTCGCCGCCGGCCGCGGCGACCGGGCCGCATTGGAAGCCTGGGTCCGCGCGACGCAAGCCGACGCGTGGCGGTTCCTGGCCCACCGCGCCAGCCCGGCCGAAGCGGACGACCTCACCCAGGAAACGTACCTGCGCGCGTTCGGCTCGCTGCCGAGGTTCGCGGGCCGGTCGTCGTCGAGGACGTGGCTGCTGTCCATCGCCCGCCGGGTCGTCGTGGACCGCATCCGCGCGCGCTCGGTCCGCCCCCGCGAATCCACGACCGCCGACTGGCAGCGCGCAGCCGAAGAACAGTCCGCCCGGACGCGCACGGCGGGCTTCGAAGACCTGATCGAACTGGGCCTGCTCCTGGACACTCTCGACGAGGACCGCCGAGAAGCCCTGGTGCTGACCCAGTTCCTGGGCCTGTCGTACGCGGAGGCGGCCGAGGTGTGCGGCTGCCCGGTCGGCACGGTGCGTTCCCGGGTGTCCCGCGCCCGCGACGATCTGCTGCGCGCCCAGGAGGAGAACGACACCGCGATGTGACGCGGGGTCCGTTTCTTCGTCAGGTTGCGCGGTTGTCGGCTGGGACGAGGTCGTTCGGCGGCGAGGCGGTCCGCTTGGTGGACAGGGTGCTGTTCGCGCCAGGTGACCGGCAGGTTGGCTGGACGGTTGGCTTCGTCGGGCGGCGGCTGCTCGCTCGACGGCGATCGTCCGGGGTGAGTGGTGATGGGTTGCCGGGCTGGTGATTCACTCCCTTCCAGAGCCAGAGCCAGAGCCAGAGCCAGAGCCAGAGCCAGAGCCAGAGCCAGAGCCAGAGCCAGAGCCAGAGCCAGAGCCAGAGCCAGAGCCAGAGCCAGAGCCAGAGCCAGAGCCAGAGCCAGAGCCAGAGCCAGAGCCGTCGTCGGTCCGGCGGGCCGTTGTGCCGTCGTGCCGCGCGACGTGGATCATGACGTGATCTACGTCGCGGGAACTCGCCGCCGTCTCCTCGCGACCACTCTGGTGTGCGCACTATTCCGACCCCGCGCCGGCGGGGTTTGCTTGCCGCGGCAGGGGTTGCCGCGGTGGCCGTCATGGTGGTGGTCGCCGCGGCGGGCGATGTCTATGCCGCTCTCGGCAACCCGGCTCCTGGTCCGGTCACGTCCTTGGGCACCTCCTTGCTCCGGTTGGTCGCTGACGCGGCCGGGGTGGTCTGCGTCGGCGGGTTGGTGTTCGCGGCGTTTCTGAGCCCGCCGGGCGAAGCGGGCCGGCTCTCCCCGGACGGTTACGCGGCGACCCGCACCGCAGCGGCTGCTGCGGGCGTTTGGGCGCTCGCAGCCGCGATGCTGGTGCCGTTCGACGCCGCCGACGCATCAGGGCGGCCGGTTTCCGAGGCGTTGCATCTGGCGAAACTGGCCGTCCTCGTTGACGCCATGGAGGAACCCAAGGCGTGGCTCTGCGTCCTCGCGGTAGCCGCCGTGGTGGCGATCGGCGTTTGGCGCACGTTGACCTGGCGAACCACGGTGCTGTGGCTCGGCCTTGCCCTCGTCGGGTTGCTGCCGAGGGCGATCGCCGGACACGTCTCCATCGGCGCATGGCACGACCTGGCCACGAATGCCTTGGTGTGGCACGTGATCGCGGCGGCGTTGTGGACCGGTGCGCTGGTTGCGCTGCTGGTCCACCGTGGCGCAGGCGCGGCACGAGAAATCGCGCTCCGCCGGTATCGACGGCTGGCGACGTGTTGTCTCGTCGTGCTCGCCGCATCCGGAATCGTCGACGGTCTGGCGCTTGCCCGTCCGGCTGGATTATTTACTGGGTATGGCTTTCTCCTCGGGGTGAAGGTCGTGATCACGATGGTGTTGGCGGTGCTGATCGCCGTCACGCGCCGCCGTTGGCGTGGCGGCACAGCGGCTCTCGTGGCGGAGGTCGTGGTGCTGGCCGGGGCGATCGGCGTCTCGGCCGGGTTAGCGCATCTGGTGCCGCCGGCGTTCGTGAACGATCCGGCGACAGTCGGGGAGACCGTGCTCGGGTACGACTTGCCTGATCCTCCTTCGTTCGCTCGGCTCTTCCTCGATTGGCGTCCGGACTTGCTCCTCGGTGTCGTTGCTGTGCTTGCGGTCGCGGGCTACGCAGTCGGGGCACGGCGTCTCCGCAATCGCGGCGACGACTGGCCTCGCGGCCGGTTCTGGGCGTGGACGTGCGGCTGGGCGACGGTGCTGATCGCGACGTCGTCCGGTCTGGGCACGTACTCGTCCGGAACCTTCAGCCTGCACATGGTCATCCACATGACGCTGGCCATGCTCGCCCCGGTGCTGCTCGTGCTCGGCGGACCGGTGACCCTCGCGCTGCGTGCCTTGCCGGTGGCGGGCAAAGGACCGGACGGTCCGCGCGAGTGGCTCGTGGCGCTGCTGCACTCGCGGTTCACGCGCCTGGTCGCGCACCCGCTGGTGGCGTCGGTGGTGTTCGTCGGCTCGTACTACGCGCTGTACTTCTCGGGTCTGTTCGGCGAGGCGATGCGCTACCACTGGGCGCACCAGCTGATGAACCTCCATTTCCTTGTGTCCGGCTACGTTTTCTTCTGGCTGGTGATCGGCATCGACCGTCCGCCGCGTTCGATGCCGCATCTCGCGCGGCTCGGCATGATGTTCGCGGTGATGCCGTTCCACGCGTTCTTCGGCGTGATCTTGATGAACAAGCAGACCGTGATCGCCGAGACGTTCTACCGCTACCTCTCCCTGCCGTGGATGCTTGACCTCCTTTCGGATCAACGTCTCGGCGGCGGAATCGCCTGGGCCACTGGGGAAATCCCGATGATCGTGGTCGTCGTGGCGCTGCTGGTGCAGTGGGGCCGCCACGACGACCGCGAAGCCGCCCGGCTGGACCGCCGCTTCGACCAAGGCGACGACGACGATTTCGCCGCCTACAACGCGATGCTCGCCAACCTGGCGGCCAGAAGGCAGTAACCGAGGCCCGATGCCCGCCGGTGCGGATCAGGGTCGGCCGCCCCTGAGTTCCACACGACCGGCATCGGTCCGTCGGCCGCTGAATCCGGCCGCCCGCAGATCTCGTGCCCGCGTTGCCGCTCGCGGCGAAGATCTCGTTGCACCGAGCCGATTCCGCCGCTAGACCACCGCAGTCACCACCTTGTCCAAGGCTCCGCCTTTGACGTCGTCGACGAGAACTTTCAGCTGTGCCAAGCTCATCTGCACTCGCTGCCCGAAGTCGTCGGTCAGCACGACGCGACGCTCTGGCGGGGCGGCGTCGTCGAGGAACAGCTCCGGGCAGCCGCAGTCGCAGTTGCCGCAGAACGTGGTCACGTGCTGAAGGTTTCCTGCTGAGCCAAGGGTTTCGGACATTTTCGCTCCTGTCTGATCGGGTTGGGTCGGGCACTGCCACCATCCGGATAGTCGTCGGGGAGAGCCGAAAGGTTCCCAAGTCACCCGAAGGAGTGGCGGCGGAAAAACAGGCGTACGATGGAAATCGGTCCGCCTTCCCCGGCCCGGCACTGCCACCGACTTCGTGCCCGTCCTGGAATCCGGAGAACCATGTCTACGCAGACCGCCGCCCCCGCGGCGACCCCGACCCGTCAACTCGATCTCGCCGTCGGCGGGATGACCTGTGCCGCCTGTGCGGCGCGCGTCGAGCGATCCCTTGGCAAACTCGACGGCGTCCGCGCCACGGTGAACTACGCGACCGAACGCGCGACTGTCCACTATCCGCCTGACCTCGACCCCGCTTCGCTGGTCGCGACGATCGAACGCGCGGGCTACACCGCGGCTGTCCGCGGCGAAGCGACCCCGGAAAACCGCGACGCGCGGGTCCGCGACCTGCGCCGCCGGCTGATCGTGGCGGCGGTGCTGGCCGTCCCGCTCGGCAACCTTTCGATCACGCTCGCGCTCGTGCCGTCGCTGCGATTCCCGTTGTGGGAGCTGGTGTGCCTGCTGCTCGCGACCCCGGTCGTGTTCTGGTCGGCGGCACCGTTCCACCGGGCCGCGCTGCGCAATCTGCGGCACCGGTCGTCCAGTATGGACACGCTCGTTTCCTTGGGCATGCTGGCGTCCTACCTGTGGTCGGCGGCTTCGGTGCTGATCGGATCGGGCAGTGAGGCGGGCTACTGGATCGGGTTCGGCGCGACCGCGCCGGGCGCGGATTCGGTGTACCTCGACGTCGCGGCCGGAGTGACCACGTTCTTGCTCGCCGGCCGGTACTTCGAGGCGCGGTCCCGGCGTGGTGCGGCGGACCTGCTCGGCGCGCTGGACGCGCTGGCGGCGAAGGACGTGCGGATTCTGCGCGCGGACGGTGAAGAGCTGGTCGGAATCGGCGAACTGGCGGTAGGTGACCGGTTCGTGGTGCGACCGGGGGAGAAGATCGCCGCGGACGGAACCGTCGACAGCGGTCTGTCCACAGTGGATGTCAGCGCTATCACGGGCGAACCCGTTCCGGCGGAGGTCGGGCCGGGAAACCGGGTGATCGGCGGGAGCATCAACCTGAACGGCCGGCTGGTGGTGCGTGCGGAGGCCGTGGGAGCGCGATCGCAGCTGGCGCAGATGAGTGCGCTCGCCGAGCGCGCGCAGGAGCGGAAGGCGGCGGTGCAACGGCTGGCCGACCGGGTGTGCGCGGTCTTCGTCCCGGTGGTGTCGGCGTTGGCGGTGCTCACCCTCGCGGGGTGGTTGCTCACAGGGAATCCGGTGAGGGACGCGTTCGGCGCGGCGGTGTCCGTGCTGATCATCGCGTGCCCGTGCGCGTTGGGGCTCGCGACGCCGACCGCGCTGATGGTCGGCGTCGGGCGGGGTGCCCAGCTCGGGATCCTCGTGAAGGGGCCGGATGCGCTCGAGGCGAGCCGGACGGTCGACACCGTCGTGCTGGACAAGACCGGCACCGTGACGCAGGGGCGAATGACTCTCGCCGAGACCCGGGCGTTCGGATCGTTCTCGCCGACGGAGGTGCTTCATCTCGCGGCTGCGGTTGAAGCGTCGTCTGAACATCCGATTGCTGCGGCGATTGTCGCTGCTGGGCCGGCGGTGCTTCCGGCTGGCGAGTTCGAGGCTCTGCCTGGGCTGGGCGCGCGCGGCGTGGTTGAGGGAATGGCGGTGGTCGTCGGGCGGCCGAGGTTGCTGGCGGACGAAGGGATTTCGGTCGATCCCGAGGTCGAGGCCGCGGTGGCGTCGGCGGAGGCTGGCGGGGCGACGGTGGTGCTCGTGTCGGCGGCTGGCGAGGTCGCGGGCATGCTCGCTGTGCGGGACGAGGTGAAGCCTTCGGCGCGGGCGGCGGTCGCGCAATTGCATCGGCTGGGGTTGAAAACAGTGCTGCTGACCGGCGACAACGAGGTGACGGCCCAGGCGGTCGCCGCGGAGGTCGGGATTCCCGAGGTGCTCGCCGGAGTCTTGCCGAGCGAGAAGGCGGCGGCGGTGTCTGCGTTGCAGGACAAGGGGCATCGGGTGGCGATGGTCGGCGACGGGGTGAACGACGCTCCCGCGCTGGCGACCGCTGATCTCGGGCTGGCAGTCGCCGAGGGGACCGATCTCGCCTTGCGGTCAGCCGACATCATCCTCGTCCGCGACGACCTGTCGGTGCTGCCCGACGCGATCCGTCTCGCGCAACGGACGTTGCGCACCATTCGAGGGAATCTCGTCTGGGCGTTCGGGTACAACGTGGCCGCGCTGCCGCTCGCCGCGTGCGGACTGCTGAACCCGCTGATCGCGGGGGCGGCGATGTCGCTGTCGTCGGTGCTGGTGGTGGCCAACAGCCTGCGGTTGCGGAACTTCGCGCCGGGCCGCTGAGCCCGGGGTGGGCGGGATCACCCTGGCCGACGCTCACTCGATTAGGTTAGGTTTGCCTAATCAGTCGGCGACGGAGGGTGAGGTGCGCGGTGACGCGGGACGCGGGAGCCGGGATCGAAGGGCGGATCGCGCTGGTGACCGGCGGTGCGCGCGGGATCGGGGCGGCCGTCGTGGAGGCGCTCGCCCGGGCCGGTGCCGTGGTGGCCGCGGTGGACATCGACGAGGAGGGGTTGCGGGAGGTCGCGGCGCGGGACTACGGCGCGGGGCTGGGCCGGGTGGACGTCCGAGGTGCTTCGGACGCCGGTGCCAGTGAAGATGCTGCGCGGGGTTCTGTTGCGGTGGAAGCGTCCGGGGTGCGTGCTGGCGAGCGACTTTCTGGGGGTGTTCCGGCGGGGACTCTCGCGGATGACGACGTCGCCGGGGGCTCGGCACCGGTGGGTGCTGACGACGCACGGCCTTCCGGGGTTGCGACTGAAGAGGATTTGTCGAGCGGTGCAGTGCCGACTCCTGCTGATGGGGCAGCGGAGGCGGTCGGTGCGCTGGTAGCCGACGGCGTCGATGCGGCGCGGGCTCACGCGGCTGGCGAGGCCGGGCAGTCGGTTGACGTCCAGCCGTCCGTCTGCGGGCGGGTGGTGCCGTTCGTGGCGGACGTCGGGGATCCGGCGGCGGTCGCGCGGGTCGTGGCGAACGTCGAGCGGGAGTTGGGGCCGATCGGGATCGGGGTGTCGGTCGCGGGGGTGCTGCGGCCCGGGTCGGTGGGGGAGACCAGCGACGAGGACTGGGCGGCGACCTTCGCGGTCAACTCGACCGGGGTTTTCACTGTGCTGCGCGAGATCTCCCGGCGGATGCAGCCGCGGGGGAGCGGGGTGCTGGTCACCGTCGGGTCGAACGCGGCCGGTGTCCCGCGGACCGGGATGGCTGCGTACGCGGCTTCGAAGGCCGCGGCGACCATGCTCACCCGCTGTCTGGGGCTGGAGCTCGCCGGGTCGGGGATCCGGTGCAACATCGTCTCGCCGGGGTCGACTGACACCGACATGCAACGTCTACTGTGGACGGACGACTCCGGCGAACACCGGGTTATCGCAGGGAATCCGGAGCAGTTCCGCGTCGGGATTCCGCTCGGGCGGATCGCCGATCCCGCCGACATCGCGGACGCGGTGCTGTTCCTCGCGTCCGACCGGGCCCGGCACATCACCATGCAGAACCTTTACGTCGACGGCGGGGCCACGCTTCGCGCGTGACCCGAGTCGACCCGCCGGGCGGCTTTTCCTTTTCGTCCGGATACGTTACTGTCCATTAGGTTAGGCTAACCGAACAGTCAAGGTCCGGACCTTGTGCGAGGAACGGACGGGGCGGCTCGGCCGCCTGCGCGTGTGCGAAAGGGAATTCACCTCGTGTCCTCACCTGCTCCGGCCCGTCCGCGGCCGGTCCACCGGGCGGCGGATCTCCTGGCCGCGTACCTGCCGGGGTCGTTCTACTACTCGTCGGCCCGCGGGGTGCTGCTCGCCGACGGGGTGCACTCGCACGTCCGCGGCACGACGGGCAACCGGGCCGCGGCGGCTGCCGAGGCGTTGGAAGCCGCGGTGCTGGCAGGGGTCGCGAATCCGGTCGTGGTGGGGGCGATCGGGTTCCGGCCGGACTCCGGGAGCAGCTTGATCGTGCCCGCGGTGGTGCGGCGGGCCGAGCTGCCCGGCGACGGCGGCCTGCGAATGGGGGAAAGTTCGCAGGTCGTGGGCGATCCGGCGGAGTCCGGCGGGAACGCGGGTGAGTGTTCGCGGGCGGCCGAGTTCGGCGGGGATGCGAGTGGGCGTTCGCGTGCGGCGGGGAACGTGGCGGAGTTTGGCGGGGATGCGGGCGGCCGTTCGCGTGCGGCGGGCAACGTGGTGGGGTCAGGCGGGAACGCAGGCGGGCATTCGCAGGTGGCGAGCCGTGCGGTGGAGCCTGGCGGGAACCAGAGTGCGGCCGTCGCCGGATCCCGTAGCGGTTCAGGCGTCGACGGCATCGATGCCACCACCTCCTGGACCGTGATCCCGCAGCCGGCGCCCGAGGTTTATGCCGAAAGCGTCCGTCGGGCGGTCGATCTCATCGGTGACGGGGAACTTCGCAAGGTCGTCCTCGCCCGTGCGCTGGATCTCGTGGGCGGGCAAGGGGTATCCGTGCGAAAACTCCTCCGTAACCTCGTCGTGGCGGATCCTGCGGCGCATGCCTTTGCTGTCGACGTCAGTGCGCCTGGGGATCCGGCGCCGCGGACGCTCGTCGGGGCCAGTCCGGAGTTGCTGGTGTCTCGCAAGGGGAACGTCGTGACCGCGAATCCGCTTGCCGGGTCGCGGCGGCGGACGGGGGATCCGGCGCAGGACGCGCAGGCAATCGCGGACCTGCGAGTGTCCGAAAAGGACCTCAATGAGCATGCCCTCGTCGCCGCGCAGGTCGCGGAGGTGTTGGGGCGCTACTGCACTGAGCTGGACGTTCCGGGAGAGCCGGAAGTGATTGGCACACCTACGATGTGGCACCTTTCGACCCGGATCACCGGGCGCGTGGGGGCGGATGGGCCGTCGTCGTTGGAGTTGGCTGAGGCGTTGCATCCGACGCCTGCGGTGTGCGGGGTGCCGGTCGATCTGGCGCGCGACACGATTGCGCGGCTCGAGCCGGAGGATCGCGGGTACTACGCGGGGCTGGTCGGGTGGACCGATCTCGCGGGGGACGGCGAATGGGTCGTCACGATCCGGTGTGCCGAGGTGTCCGACAAGACCGCGCGGTTGTTCGCGGGGGCGGGGGTCGTCGCCGGGTCTGATCCGGCGGCGGAATTGGCGGAGACCAGTGCGAAGTTCGGGACGCTGCTGCGTGCGCTCGGTGCGGAGGGGGTCGCGTGAGTTTGTGGCTGGAAGCCGCGGCGAGCGGATGTCGGCGAGGCAGGACGTTGCTGGGTGCGGAGGAGACCGCGGCGCGGTATCGGGCGAGTAGGTGTCAGCGAGGGCTGACGCTGCTGGGTGCGGAGGAAGTCGCGTGAGTTTGTGGCGGGAAGCTGCGGCAAGCGGGTGTCGACGAGACCGGACGTTGCTGAGCGCGGAGGGCGACGCATGAGCTTCTGGCCAGAGGAAACCGCAGCGCAGTACCGGGCCAGTGGCTACTGGCGGGGACAAACATTCGGAGCCTTGCTCACCTCGCTCAAGGAGGCGTACGCGGACCGCACGGCGGTGGTCGGCGAAGGGCAGCGCTGGACGTTCGCCGAGGTGGACGAGCGGGCTCATCGGTTGGCTGCCGGGTTCGTCGCGAGCGGAATCGGGCAGGGCGATCGGGTCGTCGTGCAGTTGCCGAATATTCCGGAGTTCGTGTCGGTCGTCTTCGGGTTGTGGCGCGCCGGGGCGGTGCCGGTGTTCGCGTTGCCCGCGCATCGGGACAGCGAGTTGCGGCACTTCGCCCAGCAGAGCGACGCGAAAGCGATCCTTACCGCCGGCGAGCATGCTGGGCATGATCACGCGAAGATGGCGCGGGAAGTCGCGCAGCAGCGGAAAGTCTTCGTCGTCGGGGAACCGGAATTCGCGGCGTTGGCGGAGACCTCGCCGCGGGAGTTGCCGGAGCCGGATTCGGAGGGGATGGCGTTTCTGCAGCTGTCCGGTGGCAGCACTGGGTTGCCCAAGCTGATTCCGCGGACGCACGACGATTACTTGTACAGCGTGCGGGAGAGTGCGCGGATTTGCGGGCTCAAGAAGGAGAGCGTGTATCTCGCGGCGTTGCCTGTCGCGCATAATTTTCCGCTCAGTTCGCCTGGGTTGCTCGGTGCGCTGCATGCGGGGGCGGCCACGGTGATGGCGCCGCGGCCGGACGCTGACACCGCGTTCCGGCTGATTGAGGCTGAGGGCGTCACGATCAGCGGGGTCGTTCCGCCGTTGGCGGCGGCTTGGGTGCAGGCGGCGGCGCGGACGGAGCGGAATCTGTCCTCTTTGGACGTTCTGCTGGTCGGCGGGGCCAAGTGCGGCCGGGAACTCGCGGAACGCATCGGTCCGGCGCTGGGATGCCGGCTGCAGCAGGTGTTCGGGATGGCGGAGGGGCTCGTTTGCTACACCCGGCTGGACGATCCGGCGGACCTCGTGCTCAGCACCCAGGGGCGGCCGATTTCGCCGGACGACGAGGTGCGGGTCGTGAATCCGGACGATCCGCTGGCGAAGTCGGACGATCTTGTCGAGCCGGGCGAAATCGGTGCGTTGCTTACGCGCGGGCCGTACACGATTAGCGGGTACTACAACGCCGCTGAGCACAACAAGACCGCGTTTACCGAGGACGGGTTTTACCGCACCGGCGATTTGGTGCGGCAAAAGGAATCCGGGCACCTCGAGGTCGTGGGGCGGGCGAAGGAGCAGATCAATCGCGGCGGCGAAAAAGTCGCGGCGGAAGAGGTCGAGAACCATCTGATGGCGCATCCGGGTGTGCTCGACGCCGCCGTCGTCGCGGTGCCGGACGAGTATCTCGGCGAGCGGACCTGTGCGTACGTCGTTCCGGCGGACGGGGAGCAGCCCAGCGCGGCGGAACTGCGCCGGTTCGTGCGCGGGCGCGGGGTGGCCGCGTTCAAGGTGCCGGATCTGGTGGAGGTGGTCGGGGAGTTCCCGGTCACCGGCGTGGGCAAGACCAGCAAACGCGAACTGCGGGCGGCGCTGGCCGCCCTGGCGAAGGAGAGGTGAAGCGTGTCCCTGCCGAGAATCCGGGCGTACCCGCTGCCGACGGCGGCGGACCTGCCCGCGGGGCGGGTCGGGTGGCGGCCCGACCCGGCGCGGGCGGCTTTGCTCGTGCACGACGTCCAGCGGTATTTCCTTGCCCCGTACGAGGGTTCGCCGATTCCGGAGATGGTGGCGAACATCGCGGAGCTCGCCGAGAAGGCGCGGAGCTACGGCATGCCGGTGTTCTACACCGCGCAGCCGGGCAAGCAGCCCGCCGCTGATCGGGGGCTGCTCACCGAGTTCTGGGGCGACGGCATCGGCGCGGTGATCGACGACGACCCGCGCGCGGCGGACATCGTCGACGAGCTGGCTCCGCGGCCGGGCGACACCGTGCTGGACAAATGGCGCTACAGCGCGTTCCAGCGCAGCACGTTCCGCGAGCAGCTCGGCGACCGCGACCAGTTGCTGATCACCGGCGTGTACGCGCACATCGGCTGCCAAACCACGGCGGTCGAGGCGTTCATGCGCGACGTCCGGCCGTTCCTGATCAGCGACGCGGTCGCGGACTTCGACCGCTCCCGGCACGACCAGGCGTGCGAGTACGTCGCGCAACGCTGCGGCGTCGTCACCACCACCGCCGACGCGCTCGCCGCGCTGTCGGCGCCGATTCCCGCAGGAGCACCTCGATGAGCACCCCCGGACTGACTGCCGAGCAGGTCAACGCCGACGTCGCCGAACTGCTCGGCTGCGGCCTCGACGAGCTGACCCCGGACACCGATCTCGCCGACCTCGGCCTCGACTCGATGCGGATCATGAGCCTGGTCGAGAAGTGGCGCGGCGCGGGCGCTCCCCAGCTGGAGTTCGCCGACCTCGCCGAAGACCCGCGGCTCGGGCACTGGACGAAGCTGCTCACCGGCGGCTCGCAGTGAGCCGGGATACGCACCGGCACCGCCACACAGCCCGGATCGCGGAGGTCCGCGCGGGGCGGCAGGCCGAGAAAGTGCCGTACCCCATCCGGATCCGGCGCGCGGAGGTCGTGCGGACCAGCGCGGTCGGCGCGGGACTGCTGCGCGTCACCCTCGGCGGGCCGGGCACGGCCGGGTTCGAGGCGCATTCGCCGGACGAGCACGTGAAGATCCTCTTCCCGGACGCCGACGGCGAGCTGCGGCTGCCCGAGGCGAACGGCGACATGCTCCGCTGGCCGAAGCCGTCGCCGGTCTCGCGCGAGTACACCGTCCGCCGCTACGACCCGGCGTCCGGCGAGCTGGACCTCGACGTCGCCCTGCACGACGGCGGTCTCGGCTCGGACTGGGCGCGCGCGGTGCGGCCGGGCGAGACCGTGCACGTCGCCGGTCCGCCGGGCGGGCTGATCGTGCCGCACAACTACGACCGCTACCTGCTCGCCGGCGACATCACGGCGCTGCCCGCCCTCGCGCGCTGGCTGGAGGAACTGCCGCGGACCGCTGCGGGCTGGGCGTTCGCCGAGGTCGCCGACGCGAGCGAGGAGATCGACCTCGACGCGCCGGACGGCGTCGAAGTCCATTGGCTGCACCGCGGAACCGCCGCACCGGGCAGCGTCGAGCTGCTCGCCGACGCCGTGCGCGAAGTCAAAGTGCCGGAAGGCGAACGGCTTTACGCGTGGATCGCCGGGGAAGCGGGCGCGATCAAGCCGCTGCGCCGCTGGCTGCGCGACGACCTCGGGCTCGCCCGCGAGGACTACGACGTGACCGGCTACTGGAAACGCGGCGTCGCGGACTTCGACGACGAGCACGACCACTGATTCATCAGCAACAGCAAGGACCCTCGCATGACCGTCACCAGAAAGACCCGTCTCGCCGCCGCTGCCCTCGCGGTCGCCCTCACCGTCGTCGCGGGCTGCGGCTCCGGCGACGCGCAGAGCAGCAGCGGGAGCGACGCCCCGACCCGCGTGTTCGCCGCTGACAACGGCGAGATCAAGATCCCGGTCAAGCCCAAGCGGGTGATCGCGACCGGTTACGCGGTTCCGGCGCTGCTCGAGGCGAAGGCGCCGCTCGTCGGGATTTCGACGTGGAAGCGCGGCCTGCCGATGATGACGACCGAGGACCGCAAGAAGTACGACGAGCTGCCGAAGGTCGCGGGCGAGCAGGCCGCCGAGACGAATTACGAGGCGATCGCGCAGGCCGATCCGGACCTGATCGTGATCGGCGTGCCGAAGCCGGTGCTCGCGGACATCGACGTCAAGCGGCTGCAGGAGATCGCGCCGGTCGTGGCGATCGGCCCGTCGGTGCCGTCGGCGTGGCGGGAGCTTTCGCGCAAGCAGTCCGACGCGGCCGGCGCGCTGGCCGGGTTCGACGCCGCGCGCCAGGAGTACGAGGCGAAGGCGAAGCAGCTCGCGGACAAGTACAAAGCCGTGCTGCCGCAGTTGAAACTGGGGCACGTCGGCGCGTACGGCGAGGTCGCGAAGGGCAACTTCCAGCGCGAGTTCAAGGATTCCTGGGGCACCAACGTCGCGCAGGACATCGGCGCGAACTACTTCGGCCAGGTGAAGGTCAAGGGCGGCGGTTCGAAGGACGTCAGCGAGTACCCGTCGATCGAGGAGCTGCCGACCGCGTTCGCGCAGGCGGACGCGATCACCTACTCGGTGAAGCCGGACGGCTCGGTGCCGCCCGCGGTCAAGTACGTCCTCGATTCGCCGCTGTGGAAGGAACTTCCCGCGGTGAAGGCGGGCAAGACATTCGCCTTCCGCTATACCGAAGCGGCCACCTACCGGGCGGCGATGAAGACGCTGGACGCGGTGGACCAGGCGTTCGCGCCGCTGCTGAAGAAGTGACCGCGCGCAGCCGGACCGCGCTGCTGGCCGCCGCCGTCGTCCTGCTGGCGGCGGTGGCCGTGGTCAGCGTGGGCGTCGGCGCGCACGGCATCGCGCCGGCGGAGGTGCTCCAGGCCATCTTCGGGCACGGCGATCCGGCGGATCAGGCGGTGGTGCGCGACGTCCGCGCGCCGCGTGCGCTGCTGGCGGTCGGGGTCGGCGCGGCGCTGGCGGTGGCCGGGGTGCTCGTCCAAGTGCTGTCGCGCAACCCGCTCGCCGAACCTGGCGTGCTCGGCGTGACGGCCGGGGCCGGGTTCGCCATCACGATCGGTTCCGCGCTCGGCATCGCCGTTTCCGCCTCGGGGGAGCTGCTGTTCGCGGTGCTCGGCGCGGTGCTGGCGACGCTGCTGGTCTACGCGGTCGGCCGGCGGTCGCCGTTGCGGATGGTGCTGACCGGCACCGCGCTGACGTTCGTGCTCAGCGGCGTTTCGCTCGGGCTGCGGTTGCTGCTGCCGGACACTTTCGACCGGTACCGGTTCTGGGCGGTTGGTTCGCTGGCTGGACGGGAACAGGCTCCGCTGACGGTTCCGTTGATCGTCATCGCGGTGAGCGTGGTCGCCGCGTTTCTGTTGAGCCGCCAGCTGAATGCGCTCGCGCTGGGCGACACCGTCGCGCACACTCTCGGCGCGCGCGTGGCCCGGATACGTGCGGTGACGCTGTTGTTGATCACCCTGCTGGCGGGGGCGGCGACAGCGGTGGCCGGGCCGATTCTGTTCGTCGGCCTGATCGTGCCGCATCTCGCGCGCCGAGCAGCGGGTGCGTCGGTGCCGTGGCTGACCGCGTTCGCGGTGGTGCTGGGCCCGATTCCGCTGCTGGTCTCGGACATCGGCTCGCGCGTGCTGCTGCCGACCGGCGAGGTGCCGGTCGCGATCGTGACGGCGTTCGTCGGCGGTCCGGTGCTGATCTGGGCGGTCCGCAAGTACGGGACGGCCGCGTTATGACCGCGTTCGTGTTCCGCCGAGGGCGGATTTCGTTGCGGGTCGAGCGTCGCACGGTCGTTCTCGTCGCCGTGCTCGGCGTCGTTCTCGCCGGGCTCGCATTGCTGGGGCTTTGCTACGGCGCGGCCTGGGCGAGTCCGGCGCGGGTGTTCGCCGCGCTCGGCGGGTCCGGCGGCGGACCGGGCGTGGTGATCCGCGAATGGCGGTTGCCGCGCGTGGCGGCCGGGCTGGTGTTCGGGGCCGCGCTCGGGCTGGCCGGGGCGATTTTCCAGAACGTCACCCGGAATCCGCTCGGCAGCCCCGACGTGATCGGTCTCGACTCCGGTGCTTACACCGGCGCGTTGATCGCGATGACCGTGCTGTCCGGGTCGTCGACGCAGCTGACGTTCGCGTCGGTGGTCGGCGGGCTGATCACCGCGGCCGCGGTCTATCTGCTGTCGATGGGCGGCAGCCGGTCCGGGTTGCGGCTGATCGTCATCGGGATCGCGATCAACGCGATGCTGACCGCGTTGAACTCGTGGATCGTGCTGCGCGCCGACCTCGAAGTGGCGATCGCCGCGGTCGGCTGGAGCGCCGGTTCGCTCAACGGCATCGGCTGGAGCGACGTCGCGGTGCCGTTCGGGGTGCTGGCCGTGCTGTTCGCGGTGCTGCTGACCCGCGCGCCCGCGCTGCACCAGGCGGCGCTCGGCACGGAACTCGCGGTGACGACCGGCGTCCGGCACGAATCCCTGCGGCTGCAGTTGGTCGTGATCGGTGTCGCCTGCACGGCGACGGTCACCGCGGTGGCCGGGCCGATCGCGTTCGTCGCGCTCGCCGCGCCGCAGATCGGCCGCCGTCTCGCCCGCGCGCCCGGCATTCCGCTGCTGCCCGCGGCACTGACCGGTGCGCTGCTGCTTGCCGGTGCCGACCTCGTCGCGCAGATGCTGCTCGCCCCGGTCTCGCTGCCGGTCGGCGTGGTCAGCACGGCGATCGGCGGCTGCTACCTGATCTGGCTGCTCACCAAGGAGGTGCGGCGGAAGTGACCGCCCGCTTGACCGCGCGGGACCTCACCCTGCGCTACGGCGACCGCGTCGTGTCGACGCGGTTGCGGCTCGACGTGCCCGACCGCGCGTTCACCGCGGTGGTCGGCCCGAACGCGTGCGGCAAATCGACATTGCTGCGCGCGTTCGTCCGGCTGCTCCGCCCGTCCGACGGCGGCGTCACCTTCGACGGCCGCGAGGTCGGGGCGTATCCGGCCAAGGCCTTGGCGCAGGAACTCGGCTTCCTGCCGCAGGATCCGTCCGCGCCGGAGGACGTCCGCGTCCGGCAGCTGGTCGCGCGCGGGCGGTTCCCGCACCAGTCGCTGCTGTCGTCGTGGTCCGAGGAGGACGAGACCGCGGTGGTCGGCGCGATGACCGCGGCCGGCGTCGCCGGGCTGGCCGACCGTCCGGTGCAGGAGCTGTCCGGCGGGCAGCGGCAGCGCGTGTGGATCGCGGTCGTGCTCGCGCAGCGCACGCCGTACCTGCTGCTCGACGAACCGACGTCGTTCCTCGACATCGCGCACCAGTATCAAGTGCTGGAGCTGCTGAAGCGGCTGCGCGACGAGGGCCGCACGGTGATCGCGGTGCTGCACGACATCAACCAGGCCTGCCGGTACGCCGACCACGTCGTCGCCATGCGCGACGGCCGGGTCGTGGCCGAGGGCGAGCCCGGCGAGGTCGTGGACGCCGCGCTGATCAAGGAAGTTTTCGACCTGCCGAGCGTCGTGGTGCCCGATCCGGTCACCGGCACGCCGATGGTCGTGCCGTCGCTCTGACCCCGGGAGTCACCAGTTGAGCACCGCACTCGCCGCTCTCGAGCTGACCAGCGCCCAGCTGGGCATCTGGAACGCGCAGCGGCTGGAACCGGATTCGCCGTACTACGTCGTGGGCGACGTCGTGGAAATCTCCGGCGCGCCGGTCGACCTCGCGGCGCTGGCCGAGGCGATCCGGGCGACCGCCGAGGAGGCCGAAAGCCTGCGGCTGCGGGTGCACGACACCCCGGACGGGCCGCGGCAAACCGTGTCCGCCGAGCCGGTGCCGTTGCCGGAAGTCGTTGATCTGCAAGGGGAACCGGATCCGCTCGCCGCGGCGCACGCGCGGGTCACGGCGGAGCGGCGGCGGGTGGCGGAGGCGTGCCGCGGGATGCTGGACCGGGCGTTGTTCTCGCACGTGATCCTCCGGCTTTCCGACACCGAAGTGTGGTTCACCCAGCTCGGCCACCACCTGGTGTTCGACGGCTACACCGCGGCGATGCTCGCCCGCCGCACCGCTGCCCGGTACACCGCGGCGGTGCGGGGCGAAGAGACGCCGCCGTCCACGTTCGGCCGGTTCGCGGATCTCGTCGAAGCCGACCGCGAGTACCGGATGAGCGAACGGTTCGCGAAGGACCGCGCGTACTGGTGCGATCGGTTCACGCCGATGCCGGAGCTGGCCGACGACGCGAGCGCTGCCGGGCTGCCGGAGGCCACGTTCACCGCGCGTGCCGAACTCACCGCGGACGAGGTCGCCGGGCTTGGCGAACTGGGGAAGCGCGCGGGGACGACCTGGGGCGACGCGCTGATCGCGTGCTACGCGGCGTTCCTGCACCGGGTGCTCGGAACGGCGGACGTCGTGTTCGCGGTGCCGTTGATGTGCCGGGTCGGCGCGGCGTTGCGGACCCCTGCGATGGCGGTCAACGTGCTGCCGTTGCGGGTGCGCGTGCAACCGGGCGACCGTCCGGAGGAGCTGACCGCGCGGGTCGCGCAGGCGTTGCGGGAAATGCGCGCGCACCAGCGGTACCGGGGCGAGAATCTGCCGCAGGATCTGGCGGTGCCCGGCGCGGGTGCGCTGCTGCACGGCCGCGGGATCAACCTCAAGGCGTTCGACCTGGAACTTGCGTTCGGCGAGGCGCGCGGGACGATGCGGAACGTCGCGGGCGGGCCGCCGGAGGACATGGGACTCAGCGTGCTCCCGACCGCTGGCGGCGGGCTGCTGCTGGGCTTCGAGGTCGACGCGCGTTCGCAGGACCAGGCTGGCGTCGACGCGCAGCTCACCGCGTTGAAGGCGTTGATCTCCGCGTTCACGAGTGCGGACGCGCCGGTGGTCGGCGGGGTGGACCTGGTGCCGGACGTCGACGCGTTGCTTGCCGAATGGTCGACTCCCGCGGTAACCCCGACCGGAGAAGGGTTCCTGGACGGGCTCAGCGGGCAGACCGCGCTGGTCTGCGGGGACGAGCGGCTCACCGGCGACGAGGTGCGGGACCGGGTGCACCGGCTGGCGCGGGCGTTGCGGGCGCGGGGCGTCGGAGCGGACGACGTGGTGGCGTTGGCGTTGCCGCGGTCGGTCGATCTGGTGGTGGCGCTGCTGGCGGTGCTCGACGCGGGGGCGGCGTTCCTGCCGCTGGACCTGGCGCATCCGGCGGAACGGCTGCGCTCGCTGGTCGCCGAGGTGACCCCGAAGCTCGCCGTGACGGATTCGGATCTGCTGCCGGGCGTGCCTCAGCTGCGGCTGGACGATCCGGCGGTACGGGAGGAGATCGCCGGGTACTCGGCGGTGGGGGAGCAGGTAGACCGGCATCCGGAAAGCCTCGCGTACGTCATCTTCACCTCGGGCTCCACCGGCCAGCCGAAGGGAGTGCTGGTCCGGTCCGGCGGGCTGGAGACGTTGCAGCGGAACCATCGCGCGACCACGGTGGCCGAGACCGCGCAGGGGCGGCGGCTCCGCGTGGCGCACACGTACTCCTTCGCCTTCGACTCGGCGATCGAGCAGCTGCTGTGGATGCTTTGCGGGCACGAATTACACATCTACGACACGGAAACCGCGCGCGACGTCGATGCGCTGCACGCCGCTTTTGTACGCGACCAGATCGACGTCATCGACACGACGCCGTCGATGGCGGCTCCGTTGCTCGACGCGGGGTCGCTCGACCCGGCGTTGCTGGTGCTCGGCGGCGAGGCGACGTCACCGGCGTTGTGGCAGCGGGTCGCTTCGTCCGGAATCCGCGCGCGCAACATCTACGGTCCGACTGAGGCCACTGTGGACGGTGCCAGCGCGCCGATCACCGGGGGCGAGCCGGTGATCGGGTTCGCGGTGCCCGGGACGCGGGCGTACGTGCTCGATGCCGCGCTGCGGCCGGTGCTGCCGGGCAGCCGCGGGGAGTTGTACCTGGCCGGACCGCATCTGGCGCGTGGTTATCTCGGTCGTCCGGGCGGGACGGCGGAGCGGTTCGTCGCGGATCCGTTCGGGCCGCCGGGGGAGCGGATGTACCGCACCGGCGACGTCGTGCGCTGGGTGCCGGGCCGGGGGCTGGAGTATCTGGGGCGGCACGACGACCAAGTCAAGATTCGCGGCCACCGCGTGGAATTGGGCGAGGTCGAGGGCGCGCTCGGCGCGGTTCCCGGCGTGCGGGCTGCCGCGGCTGCGGTGCGCGGACCCCGGCTGGTCGGGTATGTCGTCGGCTCAGGGCTGGTTGCGGAGGACGTTCGGGCGACGCTCGCGGAGCGGTTGCCGGAGGCGATGGTTCCGGCCGCGGTCGTGGTGCTGGACGAACTTCCGGTTACCAGCAACGGAAAACTCGACCGGGCCGCGCTGCCCGCGCCTGCGGCGGCCGAGGGCGGACGGGAACCGCGGACCGAGCGGGAACGGTTGCTGTGCGCGGCGATCGCCGAGGTGATCGGCGTGGAGCGGGTGGCGGTCGACGACGATTTCTTCGCCCTCGGCGGCGACAGCATCACCGCGATCAGCGTGAGCAGCCGGTTGCGGGCACACGGGCTGGACCTCCGGCCGCGGGATTTGCTGGCGCGGCGCAGTTTCGCGGCGTTGGCGGCGGCGAGCCGGGATCTGTCCGAACCGGACAGCGAACCGGACGAGCCGATCGGCGAGGTTCCGGCGCCGCCGATCGTGCGGACGTTGTTCGACCTGAATCCGGACCTGGACGCGATTGTCGGCTATGCACAGTGGACAGTGCTCCGGGTAGACGGCCCGGTGCCGGGGCTGCGCGAAGGCGTTCAGGCGATTCTTGACCACCACGACGTGTTGCGGCTTCGCGTCGAACCCGATGGCTCGTTGGTGATCCGGCCGCGGGGAGCCGTCGATGCGTCGGTCGCCGAGGCGACGGGGAATCCGGCTGAAGTAGCCGAACGGCTGGCGTCCGAATTGGACCCGCGCGCCGGGGCGATGCTGCGCGTCGCGCTGGTCGGGGACCAGTTGGTGATCGTCATGCATCACCTGGCGATCGACGGGGTTTCGTGGCGCATCTTGTTGCCTGATCTGCAGACGGCGTGCGAGGGCGGAGTGCTCGAACCCGTGCGCAATTCCTGGCGACGACATGCGTTGGCGCTCGCCGAACAAGGGACGAGTGGCGCGCGGCGCGGTGAACTCGACTACTGGCGGTCGACGCGGAAGAGCAAGCTCGACCCGACGCGCGACACCGTTGCCACCGCGCATCGTTCGGTCACCGTCGCCACCGAAGAGGAAAGCGCGGCGATTCTCACAACACTGCCCGCCGCCTACCGTGCGGGTGTCGACGAGGTGCTGCTCGCCGCGCTCGTGCTGACCCTGCGCGGCGACGAAGACGCGCTCACCGTCACGATGGAGGGCCACGGCCGCGAAGGGCTGGACCTCGCCCGGACCGTCGGCTGGTTTACCGCCGAATACCCGGTCCACATTGAACTGTCCGGTGTGGACACGCTCGACCGGTTGCTGCGCGCGGTCAAGGAAGCGCGGCGCGCGGTGCCGGACGGCGGGATCGGGTTCGGCATCCTGCGGTACCTGGACCCGGGGGCCGGGTTCACGCCGGAGATGCCGGACGTCCTGCTCAACTACCTCGGCCGGTTCAGTCCGCTGTCCGGCGGCTGGCAGCTGCCGGACGAGGATCCGTTCGCTGTGATCGAGCCGCCCGCCAAGGCGTTGGAGCAGGTCCTGGCGCTGAACTGCTTCGTCCGCGAGGAAGGCGTGCCGCGGATCGCCGTCGAATGGACCGCCGCGAGCCGGGTTCTGCCGCCGGAAGAGGTCGAACGCCTCCAGGACGCCTGGTCGACCGCACTGGCCGCGTTGGCGGCGCACGCGCGGGAGAACACCGGCGGGCTCACTCCGTCGGACCTTCCGCTCGTCACGCTCACCCAGCACGACATCGACGCGCTCGAACAGCAGGGCCCGGTCGCCGACGTCCTGCCCGCGACGCCCCTGCAGGCCGGACTGTCGTTCCACACGCTGACGCGGGGCGGACCCGACGTCTACACCGTGCAAGCGGTGACCCACCTCGAAGGGCAGCTTGCTCCGGAACGGATGCGAGCCGCCGCCGAGGAGCTGCTGCGACGGCATCCGGCGCTGCGCGTCCACCTGCACACGACGGCGGCGGGCGAGGTCGTGCAGGTCGTGCCTGCTGACGTGCACCTGGACTGGCGGCACGTCGAGCACCCGGAGAGCGCCGAGGACGAATGCGCGGCCGAGCTGGCCCGGCCGTTCGACCCGGCGGTACCGCCGCTGATCCGGTTCCTGCTCATCACCCTCGGCCCGGCCGAACACCGGCTGGTGCTGACGATCCATCACGCGCTCCTCGACGGCTGGTCGATGCCGCTCGTCGGCCGCGCCCTGCTGGCCACTTACGCCGAACTCGACGGCGGGCCGGCCGCTCCGGTCGCGCCGCCGCTCGCCGAGTACCACCGGGTGCTGGCCGCCCGCGATCATGACGCGGCGGTCGAGGCGTGGCAGACCGCGTTGGCTGGTTTGGAAGAAGGAACGCGGCTCGCCCCGGCGACCGCGGAGTCCGCTTCGGACCGTCCACAACGGATCTGGGTCGGGCTCGGCACCGAGTTCAGCGAACGGCTGCGCGGCTTCGCGCGGGAACGCGGCGTGACGCCGACGGCGGTGTTCCAGACGGCGTGGGGCGTGCTTCTGGCGCGGCTCACCGGACGCCAGGACGTGGTGTTCGGCTGCCCGGTGTCCGGTCGTCCGTCCGACGTTCCGGGCGTGGAAGCGATGATCGGCCAGCTCGGCACGACCATCCCGGTGCGCGTGGCGTTCGCCCCGTCCGATCCGGCGTCGGCGGTGCTGACGCGGGTGCAGGACGAGAACGCGCGGCTCACCGACCACCATCACCTCGGGCTGCCGGACATCCAGCGCGCGGCGGGCGTCGGCGATCTGTTCGACACGATGCTGGTCATGGAGAACTTCCCGCTCTCCAGCCGGGAACGCGAACCGCTCGCGCCCGGGCTCGACCTCGCCGGCGTCGACATCACCGACGCGACGCACTATCCGCTGACCGTGATCGTGCTGCCCGGCGACGAGATCTCGATCGGCCTCGGCTACCAGCCGCATGCCTTCGACGAGCCGACCGTGCAGGCCTACGGCCGCTGGCTGACGACGCTGCTGCACGAGCTCGTGGCCGACCCGCAGCAACCGGTCGCGCGGCTGCGTTCCCTTGACACGGAAGAGGAAGCGGCTCTCCTTCGGCAAGGAACCGGACCCGAGCCGAGGCGGGAAGCCGGTACCTGTCTGGAGGAATTCGCCCGCTGGGTCCGGGAAACTCCAGACGCCGAAGCCGTCGTGTGCCGAGACCGCCGCCTGACTTACGCGGAACTGGACCGGAAGGCGAATCAGCTCGCGCACGCGTTGCGCGCCGCCGGGGTCCGTGAACAGGACCCGGTCGCGGTGCTGCTGGAACGCGACATAGACCTGGTGGTTGCGCTGTTCGGCGTGCTCAAGGCCGGTGCGGTGCACGTGCCGATGGACCCGACGTACCCCGCGGAACGCCTGGCACATCTGGTGAAAGACAGCGCGCCCGCAGCGGTGGTGTCTACTTCGGATCCCGGCTTCGGCATCCCGATGATCGATCCGGGGGTCCTCAATGGACCGTCTACTTGGGACGACGTCGTTCCGTCGCCGGACTCGCTGGCGTACGTGATCTACACGTCCGGCACCACCGGAAAGCCGAAGGGCGTCGCGGTCAACCATCGCGGCATTCCGAGCCTCGTCGCGCTGCAGGAGGACATCGTCGGCATCCGGCACGGCGAGCGGTACCTGCACTTCGCGTCCACGAGTTTCGACGTGTCGTACTGGCAGTTCTTCCTGCCGTTGCTGTCCGGCGGCACTTCGGTGATCGCGCCGGAGGAGGTCCGCGGGTCCGGCGACGACCTGCTCGCCTACGCCGTCGAACACCGCGTGACCGGGCTGAACCTGCTGCCGTCGTTCCTGTCCGCGATGCCGGACGACGCGACGGTGGACCCAGAGGTGTTCTTCGTGGTCGGTGCCGAACGGCTCGACCCGGAGCTGGCGCACCGCTGGGGCGACCGGCGCGCGCTGTTCAACGCCTACGGTCCGACCGAGGTCACCATCAACTCCGTGACCTGGGTGTACTCCGCCGACGACCCGGGTCCGCTGCCGATCGGAAGGCCGGACCCGCAGGTGCGGGCGTATGTGCTGGACGCGGGGCTGCGGCCGGTCGGGACCGGCGTCACCGGCGAGCTGTACCTCGCCGGGCCGAAGCTCGCCCGCGGCTACGTGAACCGGCCGGGACAGACCGCCGAAAGGTTCGTCGCCGACCCGTTCGGCGCGCCCGGCGACCGGATGTACCGCACCGGCGACCTCGTGCGCTGGCGGCCGGACGGGCAGCTGGTGTTCCTCGGCCGCGCCGACCACCAGGTCAAACTGCGCGGCTTCCGGATCGAACCGGGCGAGATCGAATCGGCGCTGGCACGGCATCCGGACGTGCGCGCCGCGGTCGTGCTCGTCCGCGAGGACCGGCCGGGGGACCGGCGGCTGGTCGGCTATGTCGTGCCGGTCGACGGCGCGGACCCGGATCCCGCCGCGCTGCGCGAGTACCTGGCCGCCGAACTGCCCGCGCACATGGTGCCGTCGGCGGTGCTCTCGCTGGAGCGGCTGCCGCTCGGGCCCAGCGGCAAGCTCGACCGGGCAGCGCTGCCCGCGCCCGGTCCGCGGAATGTCGCCGCGGCGCGGCAACCGGCGACGGAAGCGGAAACCGCGTTGCTGCACGTGGTTCGGGAGCTGCTCGGCCCGGACGTCACGATCGACGACGGATTCCTCGACGCCGGCGGCGACAGCATCGCGTCGCTCCGGCTGGTCGCGCGTGCTCGCCGCGAGGGCCTGCACCTGACCGCGCGAGACGTCTTCGAGGGCGGCACGATCGCCGGGATCGCGGCGCGGTGCAGCGAGAAAACCGTGGTGGTCTCACCGGATCTCACACCTGCGGTCGGGGACGCGCCGCTGACGCCCATCATGCGTCAGCTGCTGGAACGCGCTGGCTCGGACGCCGACAGCTTCTGCCAGTGGGTCGAAGTGTGCGTGCCGTCCGGCGGCGACGTGCCGAAGTGGCGGGCGGCGCTCGACGCGGTCCTCGAACGACACGACGTGCTGCGGTCGCACTTGGCCGGCGACGTATTGCGCGTTCCGGAACCAGGCACAGTGACCGGGGCGGACGTACTGATGGTGGTCCCGGCTGGTGAGAACGCGGATCTGCGGGCGCTGCTGGACGAAGAGATCGCGGCTGTCCGGTCCGCGATGGATCCGCGAACCGGGCCGATGCTGCGGGCGGTCTGGGTGGACGCCGGTCCGTCGCGGCCGGGGCGGCTCGCGCTGGTCGCGCACCATCTCGTGGTGGACGCGGTGTCGTGGCGGATCCTTCTCGACGACCTCGAACAGGCGTATCTCGGCCGCCAGCTCCCGGATCGCGGACCGTCGTTCCTCGGCTGGGCACGCGCGCTCGTCGCGGCCAAACCGGCGCGGCAGGTGGAAAGCCCGCACTGGCAACGGATCGCGGCGACGGCCCGCCCGGTCAGCGGGACTGCGCGGCACCACGAGATCGAGGTGCCGGAAGAGATCACGCAGGCGGTGCTGACGACGTTGCCGGGCGCGTACCGGACCGGCCCGGACGCCGTGCTGCTCACTGCGTTCGCGCGGGCTTACCGTGCCTGGTGCGGTTCGGAGCTGCTGGTCGCTCTGGAGAGCCACGGCCGTCCGGACCACACGCCGGACTTCGCCGGGGCCGTCGATCTGTCCCGGACGGTCGGCTGGTTCACCGCGATGTACCCGGCACGGATCGCGCCGCCTGCCGGCGAGACGGCGATCGCCGCGGTCCGCGACCAGCTCCGTGCCGCGGGCGACGGGCTCGGGTGCGGGATCCTCGGCGGAACCTCGACCGGAGCGGACGTCAGCTGGAACTACCTCGGTCGGTTCGAGGCAGCGCCGCAGGTGGAGACGCCGTGGCAGCGGCCGCCGGACGCCGATCCGCTCGGCTCCGCGGGAGGGCCGCTCGGGCACGCGCTGATGGTGAACGCGATGGTGCGCGACGACCGGCTGGCGGCGCGGTTCACCTGGCCGTCCTCGGAGTTCAGCGCGGACGAGATCGCCGCGCTGGGAGCGGCGTTCCAGGCGGAACTCGCTGCGCTGGCCGCCGAGGTACCGGCCGGCGAGCTGCTGCCGTTGACGCCGCTGCAGGAGCTGATCCTGCGCGAATCGCGGGCAGCCGACGAGGATCCCTACCCGGTGCAGGCGGCGTTTTCGCTGGCCGGAGCGCTGGACCTGACCACGTTGGCGGCCGCGGCGAACGCGCTGGTGCGGCGGCATCCGAACCTGGGCGCGGTCTTCCCGGCCGGGCACGAGGTGCAGGTACTGCCTGCGGAACCGCAGGTCGGCTTCCGGGTGCGCGAGGTGTCCGGGAACGTCGAGCAGCTGCTCGCGGAAGACCTCGCCGAGCGGTTCGACCTCGCTGCGGGGCCGCTGCTGCGGGTCACCGTGCTCCGGCACGGTCCGGACCGGCACGAACTCGTGCTCACCAGCCATCACGTGCTGTCGGACGGCTGGTCGGCACCGCGGATCCTGGCCGAGTTGTTCGCCGGGTACTCCGGCGAGCCGCTGCCGGAGGCAGTGCCGGTATCGCGGTACACGCGGTGGCTCGCGGCGCGCGACCACGCGGTCAGCGGGCATGCATGGCGGACGGAACTGGCTGATCTGCCGTCGCGGAAACTCCTGACTGGGCAGCCCGCGGCGGTCGAGCCGGAACTGTTCACTGTGGACGCTGCGCTCGTCGCTTCGTTGACGCAAGCCGGTGCTCGACACGGGGTCACGGCGGGAACGTTGCTACAGGGCGCTTGGGCTGCAGTGCTCGCGGCTCGGGCCGGGGTCACCGATATTGCGTTCGGCACAATGGTTTCCGGTCGGACGTCCGAAGTGGACGGTGTCGAGGAGATCCTCGGGCTGCTCGCCAACACGGTTCCGGTGCGGGTGCGGTTCGCCGGAACCGTGGGGGAGACCCTGGTGGAAACCCAGGCCCGGCAACAGGAACTGCTCGCACACCAGCACGTCGGACTGGCCGAACTGGCTGCCTTGACCGGTCAGGACCGGTTGTTCGACAGCCTCGTCGTGTTCGAGAACTACCCGGTGGACCCGGCGAAACTGCGTGAACCGGCCCCCGGGCTGGCGATAACCGGGACCCGGTTCCGCGAGCGCACTCATTACCCGATGACGGTCACCGTCGTGCCCGAACTCGCGGGCGGCTGGTCCGGCATTTTCGGTTACCAGGCAGGGATTCTCTCGGCCGCGGAAGCCAAGTCGCTGGTCGCGGACCTGCTGCGGTTCCTCGGCGAGCTTCCGGCGCGGCTGGACGAGGACGCGGCCGAGTGGCTGCGCTGAACCTGTGGCGGACCGCGTTCGTGCTCGTGCTGGGCACGTTCATGGCGACGCTCGACAGCACGATCGTCTCCGTCGGCGTGGAGACGCTGGCGGAGCGGTTCGACGCCTCCGTCACGGAGGTCCAGTGGGTCACCACGGCGTATCTCCTCGCGGTGGTGACCGCCGTGCCCGCGTCCGGCTGGCTGGCCGCGCGGTTCGGCGGGCGGCGGACCTGGCTGACCGCAGTGGTCGTGTTCGTGGCGGCGTCGCTGTTGTGCGGGCTGGCGGGTTCGCTGCCGATGCTGGTCGCGTTCCGGGTGCTGCAAGGGCTGGCAGGCGGGTTGCTGCCGCCGACCGGACAGGCGCTGCTGGCGCGCGCGGCCGGGCCGGAGCGGATCGGGCGGCTGATCAGCGTCGTCGGCGTGGTGCCGTTGCTTTCGCCGGTGCTGGGCCCGCTGGCGAGCGGGGCGATTCTCGACGTCGCGGACTGGCCATGGCTGTTCTACGTCAACCTGCCGGTCGGCACCGTCGCTGTTCTGCTGGGGCTGCGGTATGTCGCGGCGGACGAGCCGACTGATCCGCGAGAGCCGTTCGATTTCCGTGGCGCCGCTTTGCTTTCCCCGGGGTTGGCCGCGGTGGTGTTCGGGCTGACCGGATTCTCCGACGGATATCCGCAATGGCTTTCCGCCACGGCGGTCGTGGTGGGTTTGCTGATGCTGGCTGCGTTCGTCCGGCACGGATTGCGAGTGCGGGCACCATTGCTGGACCCGCGTCTGTTTACGCGGCCGCCATTCGGAGCCGCGGCGCTGGCGCTGGTCGTGCTGGGCGCTTCGGTGTTCGGGACGATGTTCCTGCTGCCGTTGTATCTGCGCCGCGGTGCCGGACTGGGTGCGTGGGACACCGGATTGCTGTTGGTACCACAGGGAATCGGCGCTGCTGCGGGGTCGGTGCTGGTGCATCGGCTGGTGGATCGGCTGGCCCCGCGGACGCTCGTGGTGTCCGGAATCGGCTTGGTGGCGCTCGGAACCGCGGCGTTCACGCAGCTGGGTCCCGAACTTCCGGATGTCGTGTTGGTCATTTCCTTGTTGCTGCGGGGATTCGGGGCGGCGATGATCAGTGCGCCGGTGCTGGCGCTGGTGTATCGCAGCCTGGAGAAAACCCAGCTGCCGAAAGCGGCTGGTGCGTTGAATTTGCTGAACACTCTGGGCGGTTCGGTCGGGACCGCCGTGCTCGCGCTGGTGTTGCAGAACCGGCTGGCCGCACGGGGCGCGGATGTCGCGGCGGCCTTCGCGGACACGTTCTGGTGGGTGCTCGGGCTGGTCGTGGTGGCGGTTGCCGGGGCGGCGAGGCTGCCCAAGGAAAGGAGCCGGTAGATGCAGGACACGTTGCCCAGCCCGGTGGAGGTGACGGCAGGGATCGCGCCGGACATCGCCCGGCACCGCGAAACGGTCTCAGCGGTGCTGGACCGGCGCGATCCGCGGTTGCTGGTGATAGTGGGTCCGTGCTCGGTGCACGATCCCTCGGCGGCGCTGGAATACGCGGAGCTGCTCGCTGGTATGTCAGCTCGGTACGCCGACGATCTCGTGGTGGTTTTGCGGGCATACCTGGAGAAACCGCGGTCGGTGACCGGATGGACCGGCTTCCTGCCGGACCCGACGCTGGACGGCAAAGGCGATCTCGCCACCGGGGTCCGGCTGGGGCGGCAGTTCTTGCTCGACGCGGCCTCGACCGGGTTGCCGCTGGCGTACGAGTTCGTGGATCCGGTGCTGGCGCCGTACGTCGCGGACGCGGTGAGCTGGGGCGCGATCGGGGCGCGGACGGTCGCCAGCCAGCCGCACCGGCAGCTGGCGTCGTGGCTGCCGATGCCGATCGGGATGAAGAACTGCGTGTCCGGACGGCTGGGCCCCGCGGTGGACGCGATCCGCGCGGCCGGGGCGGCGCACGCATTCCCGGGACTCGGCGTCGACGGGCGGATGAAAACCTTGCGCAGCAGCGGAAATCCGGACGCGCACCTGGTCCTGCGCGGAGGCCCGGCGTCGAACTACGACGCGGCGTCGGTGGCCGAGGCGATGAAGGTGCTCGGGGAGGCGGGCTTGCCGCGAAGAGCGGTGGTCGACGCCTCGCACGGGAACAGCGGGAAGGACCACAACCGGCAGCCTGGCGTGGTCGCAGACGTGGCGGAACAGGTGCGCGACGGCGCTGCGGTGGCCGGGGTGATGATCGAGTCGTATCTGCGGGACGGGGCACAGGATCCGGAACGGGTGCCCGCCGACCGCGCGGTGAGCCGGACGGACGCTTGTCTCGGGTGGGAGCGGACGGTGCCGTTGCTGGAGACGCTGGCTCTGGCCGCCCGCGATCGGGCAGTACGGGTCTGATCGCCGCGGAGAGTGGTCCGTGAAGGGCTCCTTTGAGGCTGCAACGCCCTGACCTGGGTCGGAGCACGCTAGCTGGCCTCTCCTACACGGACGCCGATTGGCGGGCTGCGGGGCATCATCGGCGATTTGTTGGTGACGGAGCCGGCGCGGCGTCGGCTGCGCATCGATGTCCAGCGCGCACCGGACGCACGGCCACTGGCGCGCACCCTTGTGCAGTGACAGTCCGTTTCGGACTCCCGTGCTCGTTCACGGCGGGAGCCCGCTGGTCGCCGCCGAGGGCACCTCTTTGCACTTCCGGGATCAAGAGCCCAGTCGGTGCCGAACGTACTGCCGGGCAACGTCGGTGAGCCCGGGGAACGCGCCACGGTAGGCCCACATTCCGAAGGTCAGCACCGCGTATGCGGTCACCGCGTCGGCGGGGGCGTTTCTGTACGCCGGGATCGCGTTCGCCCATTCTTCGGCCTGTTGCGGGGTGTGGCCCTCGGCGGTGAGTCGCAGCACTAACGCGGCAGGGTCAAGCCATGGCGCGCCGATGCTCGACCACGCCCAGTCGACGATCCGCGCGCGGTCGGAGACGAGGATGTTGAGCGGGTGCAGGTCGCCGTGCACGAGGCTGTTGCCGTTGACGGCCTCGATCCCGCGTCGCTCCCAGTCCACCAGTTCGGGCAGGTGGTCCTTGTCCCAGCTGTCAAGTTCGCGGTCCGATTTGGACAGTCGACGCCACGGGGCGGACCATGCCCACTGGTCCGTGGACTGCTCCAGTTCGACGGGGGACGGAGTCAGCTCCCGTGTCATCGCAGCTACGGTCTCGGCGACCATCGGGAGGTCGGGCGAGCCCGGCGCGAGGCTGGGGTGATGGCCGGTGACGGCCTCGAATCCGAGCACCTGCCACCCGTCGGCGGTCACTTCCCAGAGGAGACGCGGCGCAGCAGAGTTCGGCCAGGCCCCGACCCGTGCTTCCGTCTGCTGCGCCCGCGCTCGCCGTGTGCCGGTCAGGACGCCCTTGACGAAGCAAGGGCCGTGCGCGGTCTGGAGCGTTGCCAGGAAATCGGAGTTCCGGCCGTTGTCCGGGGAAACCGTCGCGGCCACGGCACCCGTCCGTTCTTCGATCGCTCGCCGGACAGCGGTGGGAAGGTTCGCCCATTCCTGGCTGGCCAATGTCTGCCTCTTCGGTCTAGCTCCGCGCGGGAGACGGGGGCGGGTCGTCGGTGCAGCCGTTCTTGCATTGGGAGCACTTGGCGCATTTCGCCGCGCCAGTGAACCACAGGGGATTGTCCACCACGAACCCCGCCGCCCGGATCGCGTCGGTGGTTCGGCGCATCATGTCGACGAGCGGAACGTCCCCGGTTTCGTCGCTGTCATTCGGGACGTGGTGGATGAAACTTCCGGAAATCCGCTCGCAGAATTCCGCGTATTCGTGCGTGTACAGAATGAACGTGTGCCATCCGATGTCGACGGTTTCGCTCGGTGCGAGGGGGCGGCTGGTCCGGGCGCACGCCGCAAGAAACGCAAGCGCCTGGTCCATGACTCGTCCCGCGTACTCCAGAGAAACGACGTTCTCGTTCGAGATGCGGGCCCGGAGCCTGCGGAACATGTCCTCCGGGATGAGCCCCCGCCCGGTCATGTCCTCTGTCGCAACAATCATATGCGAACATCCTTCCGGTCTAGTTGCATCCGTTGCCTTGCGTGCCAACGGAAACTCGGCGGTCGTCGCCGGGCCACTACAGTCCGGCGGTCTTTTTCGTTGCCGCGTATGGAACCCGGCCGGTGCGGAACGTGTCGGGGAACGTCCGCACCGGCCGGGCGATCAAGAGAGAGCCTGCGGCAGCGGCGTGGCCGCAAGGCACCTCATGCACGGCATCCCGGCGGGCCCGTCGCACCATTCCAGGTCGCCGGTCCAGAACTCCGCGCCGCAGAGCGCGACTATGCGGCCGGGATAGTTGGCCGGTTCCGGGAACACGTGCATGACGCGAAATGTCTCGCAGACCGTGCCCGGGAGAGGTCTCCCCAGCATGATTCGCGCGGTCATCGTCTGCCCCTCGTGCCCGTACCAGCCCATGCCCTCTACCTTCGGGACCGGCGGGACCGATGAACAGACGTTTGCCGTCTACCGTCGTCTACAGTCAATGGCGAGCACAGGGGGTGGCGGATGGACGACCTCGCAGCACGGCTCCGGCGCGCACGCACCGACGCCGGGATGAGCCTGGCGGCTTTAGCCGCCCGTACCCACTTCAGCAAGCCGCTGCTCGGATTGCTCGAAACCGGGAAACGCACGATCAGCACGGAACACGTCGTCGCCTATTCCCGCGCCCTGTGCGTGCCCGTGACAGCCCTGTACGGGGCCCCGGACGACCCGCTGCGGGTCGCGCACGAATGGCTGGTGTCCGAGACCCCCGCAGCCCGGCACACGGCCGCTGGGCGACGCGTCGGCTCCAGCCTCGCCACCGAACTAGAGGAACGCGTGGTCGAGTTGCGCCACCTCGACGACGTGATCGGCGGGGGCGACCTCATCCCGCTCGTGCGTCGCGAACTCGCCGACGCCGAACGCGTAGTGAACGAGGCCAGCTACGACGAGGGCACCGGCCGCCGCCTGCTCACCGCAGTCGGCGAACTCGCGCAGCTCGCCGGATGGGTCGCCAGCGACGCCGGACAGTATGCCGAAGCACAACACGTGTACCTGTCCGGCGTGTCCGCCGCCCGCGACGCCGGAAACCGGGCACTCGCCGGGCAACTCCTGTCCAGCCTCAGCTACCAGATGGCGAACGTCGGCGACCCGGCCGACGCCGCCCTGCTCGCCCGGTCAGCCGTCGCCGGGGCCGACGACGCCACCCCCGTAGTCCGCGCACTGCTGCTGGAGCGGGTCGCGTGGGCATCCGCCCGGTCCCGCGACACCGACGGCACCCGACGCACCCTCGACGCCGTAGACGACGCCTACGCCGCCCGCAGTACCGGCACGGAGGAACCGGAATGGGTGTACTGGCTCGACCGGAACGAAATCGACGTGATGGCCGGACGCTGCCTCATCGAACTGGGCGAACCGGCACGCGCGGAACCCCTCATCACCCACGCCGTGGACGCCTACGCACCCGAGCACACCCGCGAAGTGGGGCTCTACCGCACGTGGATCGCCGAGGCGTACGCCCGTTCCGGCGAACTCGACGCCGCCCGCTCCGCCTTGCGCGCCGCCCGCAAGGCAGGCGACGGAGTCAACTCGACCCGGCTGGCCACCCGCGTCGAACAGATCTCCCGACTCGTCGGCGCGGACACGTAACCGGCGTCCCCGGTGCGAATCCGGTACAGACGACAACGGCAAACATCCCTCAACGCCGACAGCCGTTGAGGGGTGCTTTAGCTGGTCAAACGGGGCGCAACTAGAGGCCACCAGGTCAGGGCAGCAGATTGGCTCGGCGGGCGGCGTTGACGGCCTGGAGGCGGGTCTTCGCGTCCAGCTTCCGCATCGCGTTGCGCAGATAGCTTTTCACCGTCTCCGGGCCCAAGCCGAGCGCCGCCGCGATGTCCGCGTTCGTCTGCCCCGCCGCGGCCCCTTCGAGGACATCCAATTCGCGCGCCGACAAAGACGGCCCGCGGACCGGGTCGCCGGTCAGGGACTGGCACACCGCGTCGATGCGGGCGCGCAGTTCCGGGTCGGCGACCGCGGCGGCGATCCGGCGAAGCTCCGCGTGGCTTTCCCGGAGCGCTTCCAGTTCGGCCGGTTTCCCGGACGGCGCAGCTTCCGGTTCCGGGGCGAGCAGCTCCAGCCGCCGGCGTACTTCGGCGCGCACCGCCAGCTCCTGCTCCAGGTCACGGGCCACTTCGACCATCGCGGTGACCGACCGGTCGCCGAAGCGGACGTGCTCGCGGACCGCGCCGTAGAGCACCGCCCGGACGGTCCGGTGCACGATCACCGGCACCGCCATCACCGAGCGCACGCCCTCGGCCTTGACCGCCCGGTCGAAGTGGTGGCTGATCGCGTCGCTGGTGTAGTAGTCCGGCAGCACCACCGGTTTCCGCACGCCGATCGCGCGCCCGCCGAGGCCCTTGCCCTCCGCGACGACGAGGCCGAGCAGCGACGTGGTGGTGTTGCCGAGCAGTTCGGTCATCCGCAGCCGCTTGCCGTCCACGACCTCGCCGCCGAACGACAGCGGCACGCCCGCCGCGCTGCGCAGCCGGGCCAGGGCGCGGCGCACTTCGGCGGTGGTCTCGGCGGCACTCGTCACGGCAGGCACCCCACTTCGGCGGCACGGGAGGCTCCGGCAGGAGGTGCGATTCTACCCAGCGGCACCGCCGTTGTCGCCGTCCACGGGTCGAAACGCCTGGTCAGAGCACCGGCCGCGCCGGCTGGCGCGACCACCCCTGTTCGGGGGTGGTCGGCTGGCTGACCTGCGGTGACGATGTGCCGACACCGGCCGACGATGACCGTGGAGCAGCCCCGTGAGCCCTGAACGCACCATGTTCGACCTGTTGCAGACCTATGCCGCGCCGGACGCGGACGCGACCCGCCTGCTGTGCGGGCGGCATCCGGCCGACGCCGTCGCGTTCACCCTGGTCGAGGCCGACCTGAGCAGCCGCGACCTCACGTACGGCCAGCTCGAGGCCGCTTCCGCCCGGTTCGCCGCCGCGCTGGCCGCGCACGGTGTGCGTTCCGGCGACCGGGTCGCGACGCTCATGGGCAAGTCCGCCGAACTGGTCACCGCGCTGCTCGCGATCTGGCGGCTCGGCGCGGTCCACGTGCCGCTGTTCACCGCGTTCGCGCCGCCCGCGATCGCGCAGCGGATCGTCGGCAACGGGACCCGCGTCGTCGTGGTCGACGCAGGTCAGCGCGCCAAACTCGACCCCAGCGACGACCTGCCCGCCGACCCGTCGCGGATCATCGTGACGACCGGCGAAGCGTCCGGCGGCGATCTGTCGTTCGAGGCGCTGCTGGACGAACCCCACCCGCTGCCCGACCCGGTCGCGGTCGGCGGCGACGGCACGCTGGTGGAGATCTTCACCTCCGGCACGACCGGCACCCCGAAGGCGGTGCCGGTGCCGCTGCGCGGACTCGCCGGAATCCACTCCTACCAGGAGTTCGGCCTCGACCAGACCGACGAGGACGTCTTCTGGAACGCCGCCGACCCGGGCTGGGCGTACGGGCTGTACTTCGCGTTGCTCGGCCCGCTCGCGACCGGACGGCGCAGCATCCTCCTGCACGCCGGGTTCAGTCCCGAGCTGACCTGGCAGGTGCTCGAACGCTTCGGCGTCACCAACTTCACCGCCGGCCCCACGGTGTACCGCGCGCTGCGCAGCTCGGGCCTGCCGGTGCCGGCCGGCCTGCGGTTGCGGCACTGCTCGTCGGCCGGGGAGCCGCTGACGCCGGACGTCGTGACCTGGGCCGAGGAGGTCCTCGGCTGCCCGGTGCGCGACCACTACGGCCAGACCGAAACCGGCATGGTCGTCGGCAACGCCTGGCATCCGCACCTGATCGCGCCGGTCAAGACCGGTTCGATGGGACGGCCGCTGCCCGGGTTCGCCGTCGAGGTCCTGAAGGCGGGCAGCGACGAGATCGCGGAGGTCGGCGAGACCGGCCGCGTCGCGATCGACGTGTCCGCCAGCCCGCTGATGCCGTTCTCCGGCTACCGCGACGCCCCCGAGCGGACCGCGGAACGCTTCAGCGCCGACGGCCGCTGGTACTACACCGGCGACATCGCCGCCCGCGACCGCGACGGCTACCTGACCTTCGGCTCCCGCGACGACGACGTGATTCTCATGGCGGGCTACCGGATCGGCCCGTTCGAGGTGGAAAGCGCGCTGACGCAACACGAGGCCGTCGCAGAAGCCGCGGTGATCGGCGCGCCGGACGAGCTGCGCGGGGAACTGGTGGTGGCCTACGTCGTGCTGAACCCCGGTGCCGAGGCTTCGGACGAACTGGTCGACGAGCTGAAGCAGACGGTCAAAACCCGCCTGGCCGCGCATGTTTATCCGCGGCGCATCCACTTCGTGGCGGAACTGCCGAAGACGCCGAGCGGCAAGATCCAGCGCTTCGCCTTGCGGGGCCGGGAACTGAGCACCGCTTCGGGCTGAGTTTTCCGGCGGCCGGTGCCACACTGGCCCGATGCCGCCTGATCTGCACGGCCGGGTCGCCCTCGTCGCGGGGGCGACCCGCGGTGCCGGGCGGGGCATCGCCGCCGCGCTCGGCGAGGCCGGTGCGACCGTGATCTGCACCGGGCGCAGCAGCCGTCTCGAACTTAGGCGCTCGGATTACGCCCGGCCGGAGACGGTCGAGGAAACCGCTTCACTGGTATCCCAGCTCGGCGGGGTCGGCGTTCCGTTCGTCGCCGATCACCTGGACCACGACGACGTCCGCCGGCTGGCCGCTTTCGTCCGTGCTGAATACGGGCGGCTTCACGTGCTGGTCAACGACATCTGGGGCGCGGAGCGGCTCAAAGGCGGCCCGGCGGACTGGAACACGCCGGTGTGGGAACACGATCTCGACGCGGGGTTGCGGATTCTGCGGCTGGGTGTCGAGACGCATCTCGTGACGTCGCATTTCCTGCTGCCGCTGGTGATCCGCGAGCCGGGCGGCTTGGTGGTCGAGGTGACCGACGGGACTTCGGCGCACAATGCTTCGCGCTACCGGATTTCGGTGTTTTACGACCTGGCAAAGGCTTCGGTGAACCGGCTGGCGTTCTCGCAAGGACATGAACTCGCCGCTTACGGCGGGACGGCTGTCGCGGTGACGCCGGGGTGGCTGCGGTCGGAGATGATGCTCGACGCTTACGGGGTCACTGAGGAGAACTGGCGCTCGGCTTTGGCGACGGGGGCTCCTGCCGGGTTCGCGGAGTCGGAATCGCCCCGGTACGTGGGCCGCGGGGTGGCGGCGATGGCGGCGGATCCGGGGCGGGAACGGTGGAATCAGCGGTCGGTGAGTTCGGCGGAGCTGGCGCGGGAGTACGGGGTGACGGATGTGGACGGGCGGCAGCCGGACAGCTGGTGACATTCTCACGACACCAGATCCGGTGGCGGTCAGGCACCAGCGAGTCTCGGCAGGCCGCGCACTACGGCCGCATACTCCGCCGTGATCCGCGAGACAATCTCCGCTGCTGGAAGGATTTCCGTGATCAGCCCAGCCGACTGTCCGGCCTCCACCTTCCCCGTGGCGACATCGCCGTGCAGAGCAGCATCCTTCAACGACGAAGCCTGAAAAACCTTGCGCCGCAATGCCTCCTCAGCGCCGGAAGCTTCCAGCTCAGCCATCCGGGCGGTGAAATCGTTCGACAGTGCGCGAATCACCCCGAGCCCATGACCAACCGTCCGCGTGTCATCGACACCGGCGGCCATCACGGCCTCCTGATAAGCAGGGTGCACAGTAGCCTCGGAGCTCGCCAGGAACCGGGTCCCGAACTGGGCCGCACCGGCGCCCAAAGACAGCATCGCGGCCAGACCGGCGCCATCGGCAACCCCGCCGGAGGCGATCACGGGGAGCGAAGGCACGGCCGAAACCACAGCGCGAACCAAAACCTGCGTCGTGACCATCCCCGGCGGCGGATGCCCGCCCGCCTCGGCGCCGACTACCACCAAACCGTCGACACCGGCGGCAGCGGCCTTCAAGGCATGCGAGACACCGGCGACGACGTGCAGGCACCGGGTGCCGACGGCGTGGAACCGGTCCAAATACCGTCGTGGGCCGCCCTGGGAGGCGATCAGCACGGGAGGGCGGCGGGCGAGCAGGAGGTCGATCACCTCGTCGGCGCCAGCCCGGTAGAGCGGCAGGTTCACTGCCCACGGACGGTCGGTTCCGGCGGCCATTTCGTCCAGTACCCGCGCCAGATCGGGCAAGCGCATCGGACCGGCGGCGACGACGCCCAAGCCTCCGGCGTTCGACACCGCCAAGGGCAAAGCCGAGGACGACGAGGCCCACGACATCCCGGCCTGGATGATGGGCAGGTCCAAGTCCAGCAGATCGGTGACTGAAGTACGCAGCCGCGTCATGAGTTCTCCAGCAGGGCTCGGGCATAGCGAGCCAGTTGGTTCTTCTGCACCTTGGCGCTGGCGGTCATGCCGATCGCCTCGAAACCGTCCACAATGCGCAGATGCCGTGGGACTTTGAAGCCTGCTAAACGTTCTTTCGCCCACGCAAGCAGGTCTTCTTCCGAAATGCCCGGCGAAGTCAGGACGACGAAAGCGAAAGGCACTTCGATCAATCGCTCGTCGGGGACGCCGACGACTGCGGCCTGGCGGACGGCGGGATGCCGGTGCAGCACGTCCTCGACATCGGCGGGCGCGACGTTCTCCCCGCCCACCCGGATGATTTCCTTGGTGCGGCCGGTGAAATGGAACCGGCCCGAGTCGTCGAGCAGACCGACGTCTCCGGTGGACAGCCAACCCTCGGCGTCGATGGTTTCGGCGGTCCGCACGGGGTCGTCCAGATAGCCTTGCATGACGTTCCAGCCCCGCACCAGCACCGAGCCGGGTTCGCCGGGGGCGCAGTCGCGGGCGTCGTCCAGGGACCGGATGCGGATTTCCACGCCTGGTTCGGGGGCCATGGCTCCGGAGGCGCGGATTTCTTCCGGTTCCCACCAGGCGGATTGGGCGACATTCGGCGACGCCTCGGAAAGTCCGTACCCGGCAACGCATTCGCGCGCGCCGAGTTCGTCGATGACGCGACGGACGACGGTGGGGGACGCGGCGACCCAGGCACCGCGCAGGGAGAGGCGGCGGTGCGGGCGGTCGGGGTGGTTGAGCAGGAGCAGGGCGATGGTGTCGTTGCCGGAGAAGTGCGTGCAGCGCTCGGCTTCCAGCAAGCGCAACGCTTCCGCTGGCTCGAATTTCGGCATCGTCACCAAGGTGGTGGCGTGCTGCAGGGAAGCCAGCACCGACAGGGTGCTTCCGGCGACGTGGAAGAACGGGCGCGCGGAATGGAACCGGTCGCCGGGGCGCAAACCCATGCGGGCACCGGAAAAGAAAGCGTCAGCGCACATGCTGCGGTGGGTCAGGAGAACGCCTTTGGGACGCGACGTCGTGCCGGAGGTGTATTGCACGAGAAGGAGATCGTCCGGCGTGGCAACGGGTTCAGCAGGAGAACCGGCGGCCAGGAAATCGGTCCAGCTGTCTTGGCCCAGGATGATGATCCGCTGCAAAGAAGGCAGAGTGGCGCAGCCGGGTTCAATACCGGCGTCGGAGAACAGCGCGGGGAAGTCGACGTTCAAGACGCGCTCGGCGGCGAACAGCGTGCTGACGCCGGAGTGCGCAAGCGTGTAGTGCACCTCGTCGGCGGTGAAGCGCGTGTTCACCGGGACGACTAGCGCGCCAAGAGAACCCAACGCCAGGAACAGCGTGACCCACTCGGGAGTATTGCCCAGGCAGAGCCCGACCCGGGAGCCTCGGCCAATTCCCGAGGCGGCCAAGGCGCCGCGCACCCGGGCGACCTCGGCGGCCAGTTCCCGGTAGGTGATCCGGGCCTCGGCGGTGACGACGGCCTCGACGTCGGGGGCCAGGAGCGCGGCCCGGGCGAGGGCGTCCTGGACGGTGAGCGGGCAGGCGGTGCGCAGGTCGGTCATCGGGTCTCTCCAGTGAACCGGGCGACGCCGTCGCGCCAGCTGCCGTCGGCGAGGTTCTGTTCGATGGCGGACATTTCGATCCGGATGCCGCGGTCCAGGTCGGTTTCCGAACCCAGGTCGACCGCCCGTTTGGTCAGGGCGATCGCGCCGGGCGGGGCGGCGGCGATGGCGGCGGCCACCTCGGTTCCGGCGGCAGCGAGGTCGGGGACGACGCGGTTGACCAAGCCGAGCGCAGCGGCTTCTGCGGCGGGCAAAGGCGTGTTGGTGAACAACAGTTCCTTGGCCCGCCGTTTGCCGATGGCTCGCTGAAGCCGTTGGGTCGCGCCGACGGTGCCCCAATGCGGTTCAGGGAACCGGAAAACGGTGCCCGTGGCGGCGAGGGCGAAGTCGGCGGCGAGGGTGATTTCCCCACCGGAGCCGACGACAGTTCCGTGCACCAACGCGACAACGGGACAGCGGCAGGCCTCGATCGCCGCGTAAGCCGCGAAGGACGCGACTCGGCGGCGGCGCACCCAGGCAGCGTCCTTGCCGGTCCGTTCCTTCAAGTCCGCCCCGGCGCAGAAGACCGGACCGGCACCGCTGAGCAGAACTACCCGGGCATCTGAGATATCAACGGCGTCGAAGGCTTCCTTCAGCGCGTGGCACATCGCGAGGTCCACGGCATTGCGCGCCGACGGGCGGGCCAGTTCGACGCGGGCGATTCCGTCGGTGACATCCAGCGTCACGCGTTCGTTCATCAGATCACTCCCGCGGCCCGCAGGCCCTCGATCTCGTTGTCCGACAGTCCCGCCAGATCGCGCAGCACGACGTCGGTGTCCGCGCCGAGCACCGGAGGCGTTCCCGGCGCCGGGGCGTCTCCGGAAGTCTCGCGCAACGGCGTCCGCAGCGCTGGGAACGATCCTTCGACGGGATGCGTGAACTCCCCGACGACCCCCCGCGCGACGGCGTGCGGATCGGCCAGCGCCTCGCGGACCGAACGCACCGCGCCAGCGGGGACCTCGGCCGCCTGCAGTTCTTTGACCAGCTGGTCCCGGTCGTGCTGGGCGATCGCGCCGCGCAGCGCCTTCATGACGCGCGCGCGATGTTCGACGCGACCCGCGTTGTGCGCCAGCGAAGGGTCAGCGGCCAAAGTGGACAATCCGAGCACGGTGCACAGCGGCTGCCAATGCTGGTCGCTGCCGCTGATGTGCAGCCATTCTCCGTCCCCGGCCTGGAACGCCGCCGACGGCACCCGTCCAGGATGCTCGGTCCCGGTGCGGACCGGGTCCTCGCCGAGCGCGAACAGCCGCGCCGCGTTCAAGGCGTGCAGGCTGAGCTGGACGTCCATCATGGCGACGTCGAGGTGCCGGCCGCGACCGTCGGACGAACGCCCGGCGAGCCCGGTCAGCACGGCGATCACCACCCACAGCCCGGACGTCAGGTCCGCCACCGGCACCCCGGTTTTCGCGGGCGGACCAGCGGGATCGCCGGTCATCGCCATCACGCCGGACAGCGCCTGGAACACCGTGTCGTAGCCCTTGCGGTACGCGTCCGGCCCGGTCTGGCCGAAGCCGGTCGCGGACACCAGCACGAGGCCCGGGTTCGCCGCGGACAGTTCGGCGTAGCCGAGACCGAGCCGGTCGAGCGTGCCGGGCAGGAAGTTCTCCACGACGACGTCGGCACGCGCGGCCAGCTTCCGGACGACGTCGCGGCCGCGCGGGTCCTTCAAGTCCACAGTGACTGATTGCTTGCCACGGTTGAAGGCGAAGAAGTACGCGCTCTCGCCGTGCGGCAGCCGGGGTTCGAAGCCGCGGGTTTCGTCGCCGGTGCCAGGGCGTTCGACCTTGATCACGGTCGCGCCAAGCTCGGCGAGGATCTGGGTGGCCAGCGGCGCGGCGAGGACCCGCGAGAGGTCCAGGACCGTGACTCCGGCGAGCGGGCCGGTCATGAGCGGAACCCGCGCATCAGGGCGTTGACGTCCTGGCCGGCGCGCATCGCGGCGTCCGTCGGCAGGTCCGCGACGCGGTAGAAGAGGTCCTTCGCGGCAGCGAGCGCCCGAGGTTCGACCGAGGCCCAGCGCTGCGCGACGGCGAGCGCGGCGGGCACGATCTCGGCAGGTTCGACCACCTGGTTCACCAGCCCGTACGACAGGGCTTCCGCGGCGGTGAGCAGCCGGCCGGTGCTGACCAGCTCGAACGCCAGCTTCCGGCCGAGATGCCGGACCAGCCCGGTCATCACCAGCGCGGGCACGATCGAATGCTTCAGCTCGGGGTAGCCGAACTTCAGGTCCGACCCGGCGACCACCAGGTCCGCTCCGATCGCGAGACCGGCACCGCCGCCGACCGCCGCCCCGCGCACCGCGCTGACGACCGGAACCGGCAGCTGCTGCATGCGCGTCTGGAGCCGGGCGGTGAGCGCGGCACGCTCGAGAACGGCCTCCGGCTGGTCCGGCGTGAGCGACGAGAACTCGTTCAGATCGGCTCCGGCGCAGAACCCGCGCCCGGCCCCAGTCAAAACGACGGCGCGGACGCTCGGGTCTCGGCCGGCTTCGTCAAGCGCGGTGTCGAGCGCCCGGGTGAGCGCAGTGTCGAGCGCGTTGAGTTTGTCCGGCCGGTTCAACGTGAGGACGCGGACGGCGTCGTGATTTTCAGTCAGCAGCACAGGTTTCTCCCCGAAGAAAAGTCAGGCGGACGCGAAGCCGGCGCGGGCGACCATGCTGTGCAGCGGGCGGCCGAGCGCTTCTTCGCAGGCCGCGGACGCCGCGGCGAGCTGGTCGAGATCGAGGCCGGTGTCGACGCCCATCGCGGCGAACAGGCTGGCCAGGTCCTCGGTGCACACGTTGCCGGTGAGCCCGGCCCCGTAGCCGATCTTCGCCGGATGCCCGCCGACGCCGCCCATCGCGGAATCGAAATGCCGGCACCCGGCTTCCAGCGCGGCGACAGCGTTCGCGATCCCGGTCCCGCGCGTGTTGTGCAGGTGCGCGACTAGCGGCAGGTCCGGGTGTTCGCGGGACAACCGGGTGTACAGCGCGCGCACCGAACCCGGAGTCGCGACGCCGGTGGTGTCGCCCAAGGTCACCAAGCTCGCGCCGAGGTCGGCGAACCGCGCGACGTCCTCGGCCACCCGGCCCGGGTCGACCTTGCCCTCGAACGGGCAGCCGAACGCCACCGAAACCACTCCGACCAGGCGAAACCGGCCGTCGGCGAGCTTGACCATCTCGGTCACGCGTTCCCATTGACCGGCGCGCGTGGTGCGCAGATTCCGCTCGGTGTGCGCTTCGGTGGCGGACACCAGCAGGCTCAGCTCTTCGGCGCCGTGCCCGGCGTCGAGGTCCGCGAGCGCACGTTCGACGGCGCGCGGGTTCGGGCAGGTCGCCTTGAACGCGACGCCCGGGTGCCGGTCGATCCCGGCTAGCACCTCGGACGCGTCGGAGAACCCGGGCACCCGCGCCGGGTGGCTGTAGCTGGTCGCCTCGATCCGGCGGAAACCGGTGCGCGCGAACGCGTTCAGCAGCGCGATCTTCGTCGCGGTCGGCACGGGCTCCGGCTCGTGCTGCAGCCCGTCGCGGGCGAAGCACTCGCAGATCGTGACGGCGTCGGACATCCTGGGCCCACCTCCTCGTCGGTGGCTCCAGAAGTACGCGAGGGTGTTGATAAAGTCAACACTACTCGGCGGCTGGGTGAGCCCGCTCACTCTCCTCGACGGCCAGCGCGTGCTCGGCCAGCTTGTCCAGCGCGCGGTCCAGCACGCGCGCCTCCTCGCCGGTCAGGGTGGCGAGGAAGTCCGCGTCGCGCTCGTTGGCGGCGGTGATCAGGCCGCGGTACACCCGGGTGCCCTCGGCGGTCAGCGCCAGCTGCGACGTGCGCCCTGACCCGGCGGTGCGGTTCACCAGCCCGCGGTCGGTCAGCCGGCTGACCACGCGGCTCATCTGCGCTTTGTCGAGTCCGGCGCGGCGGGCGAGCCGGTTGAGCGTGAGCGTCGGGTCGGCCGCGATGAGCGCGATCGCGCGCCATTCGCCGAGGCTCACGTCGAAGTCCCGCCGGTAGCGCACCGCGGCGCTGCGCGACATCGCCGACGACGTGCGCGAGAGCCGGTAGGACAGCAGTCCGGAGATGGGGACCAGGTCGTGTCCGTCTGCGCGTTCGGCCATGGCCGTGCATCGTAGCCGTTACCCGCTGGGTGTTGACAAACTCAACACTCGATGCGGAGACTGCCACTCGCCCGATCCGGACGAAGGAGTCTCAGCCGTGGCCGAACCATCCGCTGTCACCGGCGCTCCGGCAACCGCCGCCGTCGACCGCAAAGCGACCTATCGCACGATCGCCCGGCGCGTCATGCCGCTGCTGGTGCTGTGTTACGTCGTGAGCTACATCGACCGCACCAACATCGGGATCGCGCAGCAGGGCCTGAAACGGGATCTCGGCTTCGGCCCGGCGGTGTACGGGCTCGGCGTCACGCTGTTCTTCGTCGGCTTCATCCTCTTCGAAGTCCCGAGCAACGCGCTGCTCGCCCGCATCGGCGCGCGCAAAACGCTCGCCCGCATCATGGCCACCTGGGGCGTGATGACCGTGGTGACCTTGTTCGTGCAGAACGAGGTCATGTTCTACGCCGCGCGCTTCCTGCTCGGCGTCGCGGAAGCCGGGTTCTTCCCCGGCGCGCTGTATCTGCTGTCGCTGTGGTTCCCGTCGTCGCGGCGGACGCGGATGACGGCCGTGTTCTTCATCGGCATCCCGGTGTCCGGCGCGCTCGGGTCGGTGATGTCGGGTTGGATCATGCACTCGCTCGGCGGCGTCGGCGGGCTCGCGGACTGGCAGTGGCTGTTCCTGATCGAAGGGATCCCGCCGATCCTGCTGGCCGGGCTCGTGCTGCTCTTCGTCACCGACGGCCCGGAGCAGGCGAAGTGGCTCACCGCGGACCAGAAGGCGGCCGTGCGCGCCGACCTCGACGCGGACTTGCGCGACAAGGGGGAGACGAAGCAGAAGCACAGCGGACTGCTGCTCGCCCTGCGCGACCCGAAGGTCTGGATCCTCGGGCTCTGCGCGTGCGGCGCGTACACGCTGGCGAACGCCGTCTCGTACTGGACGCCGCGGATCATCGCCAACGCCGGCGTCGGCAACGTGCTGAACCTCGGCTTCTTCTCGGCGATCCCGCCGCTGCTCGGCATCGTGGTGATGCTGCTGGTCGGCAGGCATTCCGACCGCACCCTGGAACGGCGCTGGCACGCGGCGACGAGCTGGATCGTGGCAGTGTTCGCGATGCTGGCGATCTCGGTGTCCGGCGGCAATGTCGTGGTGGTCATCCTGCTGCTCGCGGTGATGGCGGCCGCGCACTACTCGGGGCTGACGGTGTTCTACTCGATCCCGTCGATCTACCTGACCGACCGGGCCGCGGCGACCGGGATCGCGGTCGTGACGTCGATGGGCTCGTTCGCCGCCGCCGCTTCGCCGTCGCTGCTCGGGTTCATCGAGTCGTCGACCGGGAGCCTGTCGCTGGGGCTGCAGATCAGCGCGGGCATCATCCTGCTCGCCGTCGTGGTGCTGCTGGTCGGCGTCCGCCCCGGCGATCTTCGCGAACGGCGGCGCTGACCCTCCAAAGTGTGCCTTTCGGCACGCGGCAGCCCGTCCGACCTCGGCGGGCTGCCCGGCCGGTCCTCTCTCTCATCGCTCTCACAGGAACCCCGGAGTAGACCGGGTGCCGCCGGAGGGAGGAGCGGTGAGCGATGGAGCGCGCGAACGGGCACTGGGCCGAACGGATCGGCGTGGTCGCGCTGGTCGCGGTCCTGCTGGGCGGGGCCGCCTACGGGTGGGCCGAGCTGCGCGCGCTGCTGTCCGGGGTCACCACGTCGACCGCGCTCGACGGGCGGGCCCGGCCGGGCGGGGACACCAACATCCTCGTCATGGGACTCGATTCGCGGCTCGACGAACGGGGCGAACCGCTTCCCGCCGAGCTGTACGAACAGCTGCACGCGGGAGACCAGCACGTCGGCGGATACAACACCGATGTGCTGATGCTGCTGCACGTTCCGGCGGACGGCGGGCATCCCACGGTCATCTCCATCCCGCGCGACGACTACACCGATCTCGCCGGCTGTCCGGACGGAGTGTGCCAGGGCCGGATCAAGGAGGCATACGGGTACGCGTTCGCCGCGGAAGCCAAACGTCTTGCCGCGCAAGGCGTCACCGAGAAGGCAGCTCGCGAACAGAGGTCCCGGGACGCCGGCCGCGCGGCAGAAGTCGCTACGGTGCGCCAGTTCCTCGGCGGAGTCGCGGTGGACCATTTCGTCGAAGTCACCCTGGTCGCGTTCTATCAGCTGGCGCAGGTCGTGCAGCCGATCACGGTGTGTTTGAGCGAGGCCGCCCACGACAGTTACTCGGGCGCGGATTTCCCGAGCGGGCGGCAGTCGATTTCCGCGGCGCAGGCGCTCGCGTTCGTGCGGCAGCGGCGGGATTCGCAGCACGAGTTCACCGACCTGGACCGGGAACGGCGCCAGCAAGCGTTTCTCGTTTCGCTGGCGCATCAGCTGGAAGAAGGCGGGGTGTTCGGCGACCCGGGGAAACTCGGGCAGCTGGTTTCGGTCGCGCGGCAGAATGTCGCGATCGATTCCGGGCTCGACCTCAACGCGCTGGCGCGCCAGGCGGAATCGTTCGCAGGCGGGGATCTGACCTTGGCGTCGCTTCCGGTCGAACGGTTCGAAAAAGACGCGCGCGGCGAAGACGTCAATATCGTCGATCCGGTGCACATACGGGCCGCCGCGGCCCGGCTGCTCGGCCGGACCGTCCCGCCGCCGCCCGCCGCGACGGCCGGGCCCGCGGTGGACGTGGTGAACGCGAGCGGCCGTGAGGGCGCGGCCGCCCGGGTGCTGAAGACGCTCCCGTCGCGGGGATACCGCGCCGGGCGCACGTCCAACGCGCGGCACACGCGCCGCACCGTCGTCCGCTACGGGCGCGGGGATTCCGCGTCGGCGGCGAAACTCGTGGCCGCCCTCGGCGGCGGATACGGCGTGGGCTACGACGGCGCGCTGGCGGCGGGGGAGCTGAAGCTGGTGCTCGGCACTGATTTCCGGGAAAAGGCCGGCGAGGCCGCTCCGGTGCCGGTCGCCCCGGTTTCGCCCGCCGACGAATTGTCGGGAGGCGGGGTGCCCTGCGTGCGGTGAACGGGAGAAGCACAAAGATCCTGTGAACCGGTTGAGAACGAATTCCGAAATTAACTCTGCCGAGTGACGCCGGCGGCAGTGCGTCCGCTAATGTCCGGACTCGCGTGACGAGCCGCACAGCAGCGGCCGGGGGATTGCCCGATATCTGTTCTTGTTCCGATTTCAGCGTCCGGGAACGGCGCTGCTGCTTCAGCCCGGCCTCACGCCGCCCATTGTTGAGTGGTTTCCGGCCGGTTTCGTGACTCGTGTTCTCCTGGAAAGAGGTTTTCCTGTGACGCTGGACGCGGATCGGGCGCGCATCGTCGCGCCCGAGAGGCTCGCCGAAAAGGCGACGGCGGTTTACCGGGCGGGCCCCGCGCCCGCCGTGCGCACGCTTTACGACATTTTCGCCGAAACGGTGCGCAACCACCCGGACGCGCTCGCACTCGACGACGGAACTGAGCGCGCCACGTACCGCGATTTCGCCGCACAGGTCGAAGAACTCGCCGGACGCCTCCGCGCTGCCGGGGTCATGCCGGGCGACCGCGTCGGCATCCGGATGACCTCCGGCACGGCGGCGCTGTACCGCAGCATTCTCGCCGTTCTTTCCACTGGCGCGGCTTATGTCCCGGTCGACGCCGACGATCCGGCCGACCGCGCCGAGACCGTGTGGACGGAAGCTCAGGTAAGCCTGGTCCTGACCGACGCGGGAGTGCCGGCGTCGCGTGGACCGCAGTGGCCGCGAGTCCGTCCGCAGCCGCAGGACGACGCGTGGATCATCTTCACCTCCGGCTCCACCGGAAAACCCAAGGGCGTCGCGGTCACGCATCGCGCGGCTGCGGCCTTTGTGGACGCTGAAGCCCGGCTGTTCTGCTCCGCGCAGCCGCTCGGCCCGCGCGATCGCGTGCTGGCCGGGCTGAGTGTCGCGTTTGACGCGTCGTGCGAGGAAATGTGGCTGGCGTGGCGGCACGGCGCGTGCCTGGTCCCGGCACCGCGTTCGCTCGTCCGCGCGGGTGCCGACCTCGGTCCGTGGCTGGTCGAGCGGGGCGTCACGGTCGTGTCCACCGTGCCGACGCTCGCCGCGCTGTGGCCAGTGGACACTCTGGCCAGCGTCCGGTTGCTCATCCTCGGCGGCGAAGCGTGCCCGCCGGAGGTCGTGACGCGCTTCGACGACGGCAAACGGGAAATCTGGAACACCTACGGCCCAACGGAAACCACCGTCGTCGCGTGTGCACAACGGCTGCGCGCGGGCGAACCGGTGCGGATCGGGCTGCCGCTCGACGGCTGGGAACTCGCGGTCGTCGACCCCGAGGACCCGGCGGGCATCCCGGTGCCGTGGGGCCGCAGCGGGGAACTGGTGATCGGCGGCGCCGGCCTCGCCCGGTACCTGGACGCGGCGAAGGATGCGCAGAAATTCGTGCCACTGCCGGGGCTCGGCTGGAGCCGCGCGTACCGCAGCGGCGATCTGGTGCGCGCGGCGCCGGAGGGGCTGGAGTTCGTCGGCCGCGCGGACGGCCAGGTCAAGATCGGCGGACGACGCGTCGAACTGGGCGAGATCGACGCCGCGCTGCGTGGGTTGCCCGGTGTCGCGGCCGCTGCGACGGTCGTGCAGCGCACGGACAGCGGCGCGCAGGTGCTGGTCGGCTACGTGGTGCCGGAGGGCGAGAGCCTCGATCGCGCCGCAGCGCGCAGCCTTCTGCGGGACCGGTTGCCCGCGGCGTTGGTGCCCCGGCTCGCGTTGGTCCCGGATCTGCCGGTGCGCGCGTCGGGCAAGCTCGACCGCGACGCGTTGCCGTGGCCGCTGGAGGAACCGGCCGCCGCGCCGGTGGTGCCGTCCGATCCGAAGCTGGCTTGGCTGTTGCAGGTGTGGAGCGAACACCTCGGGACCACGGCCGGTCCGGACGACGACTTCTTCGACCTCGGCGGCTCGAGCGTGACCGCCGCGCGGCTCGTTTCCGTGCTGCGCGAACGGTATCCGAGCGCGGCAGTGTCCGATGTGTACTCCTGCCCGACTCCGCGGGAGCTGTACGAACGCCTCGCCGGAGCGCCGGTCGAGACGATCGCGGCGGAGGAGCCGCAGGTCGCTCCGGTGCGCGGCAGCGGCTGGTGGCAGTCCGGGGTGCAGCTGGTTTTGCTGGCCCTGTCCGGGACGCGGTGGCTGCTTTCGGTGTCGCTGCTCGGTTCGCTGGTTTCGCTGGTGCTGCCGTTGCAGTGGCTGCCGCGGATGTCGTGGTGGATCCTCGTGCCCGCGTGGCTGGTGCTGCTGAGCCCGCCGGGCCGGATGCTGCTCGCCGCAGGCGGCGTGCGGGTATTGCGCGGAAAGCTCGCGCCGGGGGAGTACCGGCGCGGCGGCATTGTCCACATGCGACTGTGGACGGCGGAACGGTTCGCCGCGGTGGCCGGCCCGCCCGGAGTCGCCGGAACTCCGCTCGCCGCGCCGTATGCCCGGTTGCTCGGCAATCGGGTCGGCCGAGGTGTGGACCTGCATTCGCCGCCGCCGGTGAGCGGCCTCGCCGACTTCGGCGACGGCTGCGCGATCGAGCCCGAAGCGGACCTGGCCGGATGGTGGCTGGACGGCTCGGTGCTGCGGATCGGCCGCGTCCGGGTCGGAGCCGGTGCCCGCGTCGGTGGCCGCAGCACGCTGTTGCCCGGCACGGATCTCGGCACCGGATCGGTGCTGTTGCCGGGCTCGACACTCGACACCCGCGTACCGGACGGCGCGGTCTGGGGCGGCTCCCCAGCCGGGCCCTCGGGCGAACGCCCATCGCGGCCGACCGTGGTGGCACCGCGGGCGAAACGGTATTCGCTGGCCTTCGCGCTCGGCGGCACGGTGCGATCGATGTTCATGCTGGTGTCCGCGATCCCGCTGATCGTGGTCGCACTGCTGCTGGTTCCGGCAGCGGACGATCCGCGCGGGGCCGCACTGGCGATCCTGCCGTGGACGCCGTTGCTCATCCTCGCCGGAATCGTCGTGTACGCCTTGACGATCGTCCTGCTCGTGCGGCTGGCCAGCCTGGCCGTGCGACCGGGGGTCTATCCGGTGCTCAGTCGCGCGGGCTGGTCGGCCTGGTTCGTGCACGAACTGCTGGAAATCGCCCGGCGGCAGCTGTTCCCGCTCTACGCCGCGCTGGCGACGCCGGTCTGGATGCGACTGCTGGGTGCCCGAATCGGCCGCGGCGTGGAACTGTCCACTGTGCTCAGTCTGCCGTCGCTGCTGCGAGTGCGGGACGGCGCGTTCCTGGCCGACGACGTCCTCGCCGCACCGTACGAACTGGACCGCGGCTGGGTCCGGCTGGGCGTCTCGGAAGTCGGGGAACGCGCGTTCGTCGGCAACTCCGCCGTCGTCGGCCCGGGCCGGACGCTCGGTTCCGCGTCACTGGTCGGCGTCCTGTCCGACACCCCGGCAGCCGTCCCCGACGGCACGTCCTGGCTCGGCCGCCCCGCGTTGGAGCTGCGCCGGACCGCCGACACCGCCGATCCCGCCCGCACCTTCGCACCGCCGCGCCGGTTGAAACTGGCCCGCGCGTTGGTCGAATCCTGCCGGATCGCGCCGCTGCTGATCGCGGGTCTGCTCGGACTCGCCGTGAGCGCGGTACTGACCGGAGTGGACATCGCGGACGGCTTCTGGATCGCCGCCGCCCTCGCGCCCGCGGTGTTCGTCTCGGCCGGTCTCTTCGCCGCGCTGCTGACGACGCTGATGAAATGGACGCTGGTCGGCCGGTTCCGGCCGGGGCGGCATCCACTGTGGAGCGCGTTCGTGTGGCGGAACGAGCTGTACGACACGTTCGTCGAGACGCTCGCGGTGCCGTGGTTCGCCGGATCGTTCCTCGGCACGCCGGTGCTGAACTGGTGGCTGCGCACCCTCGGCGCCCGCATCGGCCGCGGCGTCTGGTGCGAGAGCTACTGGCTGCCGGAAACGGACCTCGTCCACCTCGGCGACGGCGCCGTGGTGAACCGCGGCTGCGTGCTGCAAACCCACCTGTTCCACGACCGCGTCATGCGACTGGACCCGGTCCGCCTCGGTGCTGGGGCGACCCTCGGGCCGCGCGCGTTCCAACTGCCGGGCAGCGGAATTTCCGACGGCGCGACGGTCGGTTCGGGTTCGCTGGTGATGGCGGGGGAGACGGTCCCGGCGCGCACCCGGTGGCGGGGGACTCCGGTCCGGCCCTGGCGGTGAGCCAACCAGTAGCCTGGGCGGACCATGGACTACCGGAAACTGTTCGGCGAGATCCGCCGATACCCGGGGCTTTACGGGCTGGACGGCAGTTATCACGACTACTGCACGTTCCTCCTCGGCGTCGACACCGGCAACGGCGGGCAGCTGCTCACCGGCTTCCGGGAGTCGCTCGTCCCGCGCGTCGGCGACGGCGACAACCTCACCTGGCCTGCGCTGGTCCTGCACCTCGCCTTCCCGGACCGCACCGAGGGCTGGCGCGACGAAGCCGCCGGTGCGGGCCGGGACACCGCGAACGACCTGCTCTTCTCGCTGCTGGACGAGTTCTTCGAGAAGCAGGCTCAGCCCCGCGGGACGGCGGCCATCTTCGACGAGTACCTAACCTGGCTCAAAGCCCAGCCCTGGTATCGCGGGTGAAGCCGAACTGCCACCACTCAGTCAGACCGCTGCGGCCTGAGCTGCGTATGCGCCGCACCGATGGAGAGCGCGTCGTCGACTTCTTCTGCGGACAGCCCCGCTGCGGCAAGCACCTCCCGGGTATCCGCCCCCGGCGGTCGCGGCGATTCCGCGGCACACCCCGGCGTACGGCCGAGTTTCACCGGCACCCCGACCCCGCGATACCCGTCCCGTTCCACGACCATTTCCCGGTGCCGTACCTGCGGCGCGTTCATCGCCTCCGCGATATCGTGCACCGGCGAAGCCGGGACTCCCTTCGCCAGCAACAACTCGGTCAAGGAGTCCCGTTTGTACTGTCCGATGAGGACACTCAGCTCGGCCCGCAACGCACCCACATTGCTGACCCGGTCGGCATTCGAAGCAAACCGCGGATCGGAAGCCAGCCCAGGAGCACCAAGCACGTCGACCAACGCCGCGAACTGCCGATCATTCCCCGCACCGACAAAGAACAGCCCGTCCGCTGTCGAGAAAGTCTCGTAAGGCGCGATCGACGGATGCGCCGACCCAGTCCGCTGCGGCACCGCTCCATCAGCGAGCCACGCCGCGGAATGCGGATGCAGCAAGCTGATCACCGTGTCCAGCAACGAACAATCCACCAGCTGACCGAGCCCGGACCGCGCCCGCTCGTGCAGTGCCAGCAGGATCCCGGAAAACCCGAGCACCCCGGTCACCACGTCGACCACCGGCACACCGATCCGCAACGGCGGCCCGTCGGCCTCGCCGTTCACGCTCATCAACCCGCCATAGGCCTGCAACACCGCGTCGTACCCGGGCAGGCCGCCGAGCGGTCCGTCCGTGCCGAACCCGGTGATGCGGCAGTGGATCAGCGCCGGATACTCCGCCCGGATCGTCTCGTCCGGCCAGCCCCAGCGCGCGAGCGTGCCCGCCTTGAAGTTCTCCACCACCACGTCGGCTCCCGCGAGCAGGGTGCCGAGCAGCGAACGACCGTCCGGACCGGACAGATCGAGCACGATGTTCTTCTTGCCCCGGTTGAGATTCGCGTAGTACGCGCTGGTCCCTTCGGACAGGAACGGCGGACCCCAGCCCCGCGTCTCGTCTCCGGCGGGCGATTCGACCTTGATCACCTCGGCCCCGTGGTCGGCCAGCATCTGCGTGCAGTACGGCCCGGCCAGCACCCGCGACAGGTCCAGCACCCGCAGCCCGTCAAGCGCGCCCATCAGTAGGACCTCGGCAGTCCGAGCACGTGCTGGGACACGTAGTTCAGCACCATTTCCTGGCTGATCGGCGCGAGCCGCAGCAGCCGCGCCTCGCGGAAGTAGCGCTCGACGTGGTACTCCCGCGCGTAGCCCATCCCGCCGTGGGTCTGGATCGCCTGGTCGGCGGCCTGGAACCCGGCGTCCGCGCACAGCCATTTCGCCATGTTCGCCTCCTTGCCGGCCGGCAGACCGCGGTCGTAGCGCCAGGCGGCGTTGCGCGCCATCAGCTCCGCCGCGTCGAGCCGGGTCGCGGCCTCGGCCAGCGGGAACGCCAGCCCCTGGTTCTGCCCGATCGGACGGCCGAACACCTGCCGTTCCCCGGCGTAGCGAACCGCGCGGCGCAGGGCGGCGCGGCCGATGCCGAGCGCTTCGTGGGCGAGCAGGATGCGTTCCGGGTTGAGCCCGTCGAGCAGGTACCGGAAGCCCTTGCCCTCCTCGCCGACGCGCGCCGATTCCGGCACCCGCAGCCCGTCGATCAGCACCTCGTAGGAGGACACCGCGTTGCGGCCGAGCTTGGGGATCGCGCGCAGCTGCACCGCGTCGGACTCGATGTCCACGACGAACAGGGACATGCCGTCGGTCGGCTTCTCCACCTCCTCGCGCGGCGTGGTGCGGGCGATCAGCACCATCTTCTGCGACTGGCCCGCCTTGGTGATCCAGACCTTCCGGCCGTGCACCACGTAGGAATCGCCGTCGCGGCGGGCGAAGGTGGAGATGCGCGTGGTGTCGGTGCCCGCGTCCGGCTCGGTCACGCCGAAGCAGACGTGCAGCGAGCCGTCGACCGCGCCGGGCAGAATCTCCCGGCGCATTTCCTCGCTGCCGTGCTTGACGATCGTGTTCAGCCCGAAGATCGTCAGGTGCATCGTGCTGCACCCGTTCATCCCGGCCCCGGACGCGGCCACTTCCTCCAGCAGCAGCGCGGCTTCGAGGATGCCGAGCCCGCCGCCGCCGTACTGCTCCGGGATCGCCATGCCGAGCCAGCCCGCGGAGGCGAACGCGTCGTAGAACTCGCGCGGGAACTCGGCCCGTTCGTCGCGTTCGGCCCAGTACTCGTCGGGGAACCGGGCGGCCAGCTCGCGCACGGCGCGCCGGATGTCCTCCTGGTCTTGGCTCAGCTGGAAGTCCACAGTGCTGCTCTCCATCGTGCGTATATGAGAACGCTAAGTTCGGATATACGTCCAACGTAAGGCGGCGCGCGGCTCGGGTCAAGCGCCGTTCCGGGCGGTCGGCGCGATAGGGTTCGTATCTGCGAACGCAGGGGAGGCTGTCATGACCGAGTCGAGCGCCAAGGCGCACCGGACGGTCGGCCGCGTCACCAGCATCCTCGAGTGCGTCGCGCGGCAGCCCGGGATGCGGCTGCACGAGCTGTCGGTCGCTCTCGACGCGCCCAAATCCTCGGTGTTCGGCCTGGTCAAAGGCTTGGTGTCGACCGGCTACCTGGTCGAGGCCGACGGCGCCTACCGGCTCGGCCCGGCGCTGGGGAACCTGCTCACCGGCGGCCTGCCCGGCATCGCGACCGCGGCCCGGCCTGCCTTGGAGGAGCTCCGCCGCCGGTTCGGCGAGACGGTGATGCTCGGCGCCGAGGTCGGGGATTCGCTGATCTACGTGGACGCGGTCGAGTCCGAGCAGCCGATCCGCTACTCGGCACCGCTCCGCACGCGGCGACCGCTGTATCCGCCGAGCGCGGGCAAGATCGTTCTCGCGTACTGGTCGGCGCGCCGGCGCGAGGCGTATCTGAAGTCAGTGCTCCCGGACGCCGAGCGCGTGCGGGCCGCGATGGACGAACTCGACACCGTCCGCGCCGAGGGTGTCGCGCTCAACCGCGGCGAAACCCTGCCCGACGTGAGCGCGGCGGCGCGGCCGATCCTGGTCGACGGAGAGGTCGTCGCGGCGATCGCGGTTGCGGGCCCGACCACGCGGATTTCCGGCCGCCTGCCGGAGATCGGCGACGCGCTCGCCGGTATCACCGCGGCGGTCGTGAAGCGCTGGGAAGCCGCGCGCCAGGGCTGATCGCTCGTGAGTGTTTATGCCGGTTGGAGCGGACACCGGGCTGGCTGCCTGCGGTGACGAGCGCGCCCCAATGTGGCATTGGGTGCGTCAGATGCACCCAATGCCACATTGGGGCGCAAGACCGCACAATCCGCCCCCCCCCCGAGCACCACGACCTGCGGGCCGGGCTGCCGCTGGGGTTGAGGCTGGCTGGCGAGCGGCGACGCCGGGGAGGCCCGTGATCAACACGCACGACCCCCGATCCACCCCCTTGACCGCCGCCCCCGCGGCCTCTTAGCATCCGGATATACGCATCATGCGTTCCCAAATACGCACGCAACGGCGCGCGCCGGCTGGCTTCCGCTCGCCTGTGCCCCAGTTCCGGAGAGCAGGACCATGCCCAGTGTTGTGGACGACAGCGTCGGAACGACCCGGAAAGCCCCGCGCGGAGTCGGGGTCGCGGTGGTCGTCGGCTCCGCGCTCGAGTGGTTCGATTTCTATCTCTACGCGTCGATGGCCGCGCTGGTGTTCGGCCACGTGTTCTTCCCGCCCGGCAACGACGCCGCCGCGACGATGGCCTCGGTCGCGACCTTCGCGGTCGGCTTCCTGGCCCGTCCGATCGGCGGCATCGTGTTCGGTGCGCTCGGCGACCGGATCGGGCGCAAGAAAGTGCTGTCGTGGACCTTCGTGCTGATGGGCGTTTCCTCGGCAGGCATTGGATTATTGCCCAGTTACGCGAGCGCCGGGCTTCTCGCGCCGGTGCTGCTCGTGGTGCTGCGGCTGTTGCAAGGACTCGGTGCCGGGGCGGAATTCGGCGGCGCGATCGCGGTCGCCTACGAGCACGCTGATCCGCGCAAACGCGGGCGGCAAGGTTCGTGGCCCGCGCTGGGCGTGAACGTCGGGTTGCTCGTCTCCTCCCTCGCTGTCGCCGGACTGACCACTTTGGACAAGGAGTTCCTGCACGGGTTCGGCTGGCGGATCCCGTTCCTGGCCAGCTTCCTGCTCGTCGGCGTCGGACTGTGGGTGCGCCGCCGGGTTCCGGAGACCCCGGAGTTCGAGAACCTGGTGCGCAGCAAGAAAAACCGGCCGCGCGGCTGGGCGAACCGGCCGCTGGTCAAGCTGTTCCGCAGCGACTGGCGGGCGCTCGCGGTGGTCATGGTGATCACCATCGGCTACAACGGTGTCAGCTACGTGTTCAAGACATTCTCGCTCGCCTACCTGACGAATTTCCGTGGCGTGCCGGCGAATATCGGCGCGCTGGGGATCAGCATCGCGAGCGCGACGGCGATCGTGACGGTGCCGATCGCCGGGTGGATCAGCGACCGGATCGGCGCGAAGAAGGTCGTGGTCGCGGGCGGGGTTGCGACGGGTTTGCTGGCGTTCCCGTTCTTCTGGCTGCTCGACACCGGAAGCAGCTGGTTCATCTGGCTCGGCCTCGTGCTGGCGACCGGCATCGTGGTCCCGGCGATGTTGTCGGCGCAAGGAGCGTTCCTGGCCAAGCAGTTCCCGGCCGAGGTCCGCTCGACCGGGCTGGGCACCGGCCGCGAGGTCGGGGGAGCGGTGTCCGGCGGGCTGGCGCCGCTGGCAGCGCTGGCGATCGTGGAAGCCTCCGCGACGCACGCGACCTGGGGTGTCTCGCTGTTGTTCATCGCGGGTGCGTTGTGCATCGGCCTCGGCGCGCTCGCCGATCAGAGCCGCAGCACACTCAACTGAGCCGCGGCCACCGGGTGCGGGTTTTGGACAGTTCCGGACCGTAGACGGCTTCGGCGACTGAGCGTTTCAGGTTCGCGCAGTGGTGCAGCACGTGTGCCGGGAAACCGTTGCCGGAAGGGCGTTCCGGTGGTTTCTCGGCACCGGCTGCGACGAGTGTCCATCCGGAGCCGAGTTCTATGAGGCTCTGGTGTTTCGTGGTGTAGTACTCCGGCGAAACGTCGACTGCCACGCCGGTCGCGCCCGCCGCGGCGGCGACTAGATGCAGATGGAAGCGGCTGGAGATCCAGGTCTGCCCGGGCGCGAGCGGGAGGCCGCGATGCCACACGTCGCGGAACGGGTGGAATTCCGCACCGGGCAGTTCGTGTTCCAGCAATGCGAAAACCTCGCGGTCGACGCGAGGAATCCCTTCCACCACAGCGAGTTCGCCCGGCGGCAGCCGCCACTCGCGCACCAGGCCGAGCACCTGGGCGGCGAGCGCCGACGGTCGCGCGGTGCCGATGTCCGACTGCATGCACAGGACGAACTCGCGCGTCGTGGGCGTCGTCGGCGGTTGCGGCGCAAGGAAAGCGTCGTCGCAGGACCGCTCGACACCCGCGACGCCGTGCAGGAGTTCGGCGGACGGATCGTCGCGGACATCCACGACGTCGAAACGCTCGGCAAGCGCGCGCAACAGTACGGCCGCGCCCGGCGGGAAGGGGACGAAACCCTGTCCGGTCATCGCCGAACGGGCTCCGGAACGCTGCGCGGCCGCGGCGGCCCCGGGCGACCAGTCCCAGGTGCCGGGGCCACAGCGCGTTGACGTAACCGCCGCCGATCAGATGCACGACGTCGAGCTTGCCGAGCAGTTCGATCCCCGCGTCCCAGCGCGGCGCGCGACCGGGGTCGTGCACCGCGGACCGCACCCAGGACGCGACTTCCCACGGATCGTCCGACGGCGCTTCGCCGCACAGCCGCCACAAGGTGTCCGTGCAGCGCAAACGCGGATGAAGGTCGCCGAACAAATGCTGTGCGGGACCCGGCGAATGCGTGTCGAGCCAGACTTCCGCGTCCGGCTCGGTGCGGGCCAAACGGCGGATCCAAGCCGCGGCGATCAGTTCGTCGCCGAAGTTCGGATAGCCGCTCGGCCCGACCAGGTAATGCCGGCGGGGGGACGGGGCAGGAGTCACGAAGCGACGCTGAGCTGCGTGTCCAACGCCTGGTCGCCCTGTGCCTTCTCGCTTCCGCTCGGCTCGGCCTGGATGCGGTCCTTGGCCACGCCGTCGCCCTCGAGCGCGGTCGAGATCGCCTGCGCGCGCTCCTCGGACAGCTTCTTGGCCTTGTCCGCGTCCGGGTAGCCGGCGTGGGTCTCGACCTTCAGCTTGACATCGTTGCCCTGCATGGCTTTCGCGATCGCGGCGAGGCCTTCCTTGGCCTTGGCGGTCAATTCCGCCTTCTCCGGCTCGAACTTGATCGGCGAGGCCTGCGAGGCCTGCTGGATCGCGGCGGTGACCGCCTGCGCGGCCGGGCCGCCGGCGTTCTGCCCGGGGGCTCCGTTCTGGCCGGACGCGCCGTTCTGCCCGGACGCGCCGTTCTGCCCGGCGTCGCCGGACTGGTTGGCTCCGCTGGGCTGTGCGGCTCCGCTGGACTGGGCGGTGTTCTGCCCGGACGCTCCGGATCCGGACGAGTCGTTCGATCCGCCCGACCCGCACGCGCTGACCAGCGCGACGACGGCTGCGGCCCCGACGACCGCCTTGACGAGTGCCCTCTGCATGAGAATTGCGCTCCTTCGGCTGGGTTCGCCGGGATCTGAACACGGGGCCAAGACCGCGGCAACCGAGACGCACCCGGCGAACGCGCCAAGCCACCGCCCGGTTTCGCCCCGTCAGCAGGGAAGGGGCGGCGGCTCGCGGCCTCGCCCGCGGAAACTGACATCCACCCGGGTGAGGGACCCGGGAAGTCCACAAAGGACAGTAAGATCGCGCCGCGCGGGGCAGCTGTATAACGCCCTATTCAGCGCGCCTTGGGGCGATTTGTCCGACTGGGCCGACGGCGAACCGGAGGCGCGCGTTCCGGTCCGATCAAGGGGCGAAAAGCCCCGGGGTGCGCCGCGGATTCCCGGGGTGCATCTCAGGGTGTTCCCCGATGCCGGGCAGTCACGGCCGCCAGCATGCTGATCGATGTGACCCTCATAACGCGGAAGGCCAAGGCGGCGGCGCCCGCGATCGCTGCCGGCGCGTTGGCTTTCTCGCTGGTTCCGATTCTCCTGTTGCACCTGGTGGCGGCGGGCACGATCGACCCGGTCCGCGACGTCATCAGCGATTACGTCTTCCCGCCCGGGGGAGCGGTGCTGCTGGCGGCGGCCTCGCTCGGGCTGGCCGGTGCGTCGTTGCTGGTCCGGCACGCATTGCTCAAGCAGGGGCTGCCGAAACGCAGCCCGGAATCGGTGCTGATCGCGTTGTGGGCGGCCGGATTGGTCGTCGCGACGTTCTTCCCGACCGATCCGACCGGCGTGGAGACGTCGTTTTCCGGTGCGGTGCACAGGTATGCCGGCGCGGCGATGTTCGTGTGCCTGCCGCTGGCGGGATGGTTGCTGGCACGCCGCCGGCCGGAAGCGACGGCGGTGCGCTGGCTTTCGCTGGCCTCCGGCGCCGCTTCGCTCGCCTTTCTGCTGGCCCACGCGCCGTTGCTGGAGCAGTCCGTACCCGAATTTCTGGGGTTGTTCGAGCGCGTGCTGTACGCCCTGCTCTACGCACAGCTTTTCGCGATCGCCGCGACGGCCCGGACCGAGGTGGACTCATGACGATCCTCGCCATCGCGCTCGCCGTGCTCGGTGCGGTTTTCTTTTCCGCTGGCGCACTTCTGCAGCACGGTGTCGTCACCGGGCTGCCCGGCCGGCCGCGGGTCGGGGAGCTGGTCCGCGCGCCGCGCTGGCTCGGCGGGCTGGCCCTGCTCGGTTCGGGCGCGGGCGTGCACGCGGTCGCGCTGGGGATGGCTCCGCTGACCGTCGTGCAGCCGGTCGGGGTCATCGCCGTCGCGATCACCGCGATTCTCGACCGGCGGCGGCGGGATTTGCCCGCAGTCGCGGTCACCATGCTCGGCGTCGGGACGTTCGTGACCGTCGCCGCGGGCAGCACCACGAGCACCGAGGTCGGCGCCGACGCGCAAACGCGGGCGGCGTTGCTGGTGCTGGGGGTCGTGGCGCTGTTGACGCTGATCGGCGCGATCGTCTCGCGTCCGTCGGTCCGCGGACTGTGTTTCGGCGCGGCCGGCGGTGCCGCCTACGGCTTCGTTTCGGTGCTGATGCGCGCGGTTTCCCTTGAAATCCGCGAGGGGACCGTCGATTTCGGCACCGCGGTGTCCGTCGCCGCGATGGTGACGGCGTTGCTGGTCGGCGGCTGGCTCGTGCAGTTGTCGTACCGATGCGGTCCGCCGCACCTCGCCGTCGCGTGCCTGACCGTCGTGGATCCGCTGGTCGCAGTGGGTCTCGGCGCCGGGGTGCTCGGCGAAGCCACCCACCTCGACGCCGCGGCGACCGCGATCGCGCTGACCGCGGCGGTGCTGGCGGTCGGCGGCGTCGCCGCGCTGAGCCGCGGCAGTTCTTCTTCTGTCCATTCCACCAGATCGGAGCACCCAGTGAACGACGGCCTGCCTTTGCGCATCGTGGTCGCCGCCGAGACCTATCCTCCGGACGTCAACGGCGCGGCGCAGTTCGCGTACCGGCTGTCCACCGGTCTCGCCGGCCGCGGCCACGAGGTCCACGTGATCAGCGTCGACCCGGAGGGCCCGGCGCGCACCGAAAGAGACGGCGACGTCGTGGTGCACCGGGTCCGGTCGCACCGCACCCCGTTCCACCGCACCTTCCGGATCGGCCTGCCCTGGGAGGTGAGCAAGGACGTGGCTGCGCTGCTGGAGGAGTTGCAGCCCGACCTCGTGCACGTCCAGGCGCATTTCGTGGTCGGAAGGTACGTGCTGAAGCACGCCGCCGCGATGGGCATTCCCGGGGTGGCGACGAACCACTTCATGCCGGAAAACCTGTTCGGCCACGTGCGAGTGCCGACGTGGCTGCGCGGCGCGGCTTCGCGGTGGGCGTGGCGCGACTTGACGCGCGTGTTCTCGACAGCCCGCGTGGTTACCGCGCCGACGCCGCGTGCGGTGGAACTGTTGCACGACAACGGTTTCCCAGAGCGGGCGATCCCGGTCTCGTGCGGCATCGACATCGACCGCTACCGGTTGCGCACGGTTTCGCGGACCTCCGACAACCCGACGGTGTTGTTCGTCGGACGGCTCGACGAAGAGAAGCGCGTCGACGAGCTGTTGCGCGCGGTCGCGCTCGTGCCTCGCCTGCGTGCGGAGATCGTCGGCGACGGTTCTTGCCGCGCGGACTGGGAAAAGCTGGCTGGCGAACTCGGGATCGCCGACCGGGTGCGGTTCCGCGGTTTTGTGTCCGAAGAGGACTTGCTGGACGCCTACGCGGCCGCGGATCTCTTCTGCATGCCGGGCGTCGCCGAACTGCAGAGCCTGGCGACGATGGAGGCGATGGCGGCGGGGAAGCCGGTGGTGGTCGCGGACGCGATGGCGCTGCCGCACCTGTGCCGTCCGGGGTACAACGGCTGGCTGTTCGAACCGGGCAACGTGGGGGAGCTGGCCGAGCGGCTGCACGCGGTGGTCGCCGACCCGGCGACGCTGGCGCGGATGGGGGCGGCGAGCGGCAAGATGATCGCCGGGCACGCACTGGAGTCCACTTTGGATTCGTTCGAGGCGTGCTACGCGGAGGCGATGGGCCGGGTCGCGGCAGTGCCCGCGGCTGCCTGAGACTTCTGGGGGAACAGGGGGGATGGCCGGGTTCGCCGGACTAAGGGGAGGGATCCGGCGAACCCGGCCGGGCTCAGGCCAGGGTGATGGCGTAGAGCTGGACGCGCGGGTCGTTCGGCAGGCTCACCGACTGGACAGTCTTGGCACTGTCCACTGTGGAGGCGATGCCGAACAACCGCACCGGCGGGCCGTCGACCCCGCTGCCCGCCTTGATCCGGTGCGGCATGTCGAGCACGACGGTCGTGCCGGACGGCGTCGAACCGGCCCAGTCGCCGAACGTCACCGGGAGATCCGCGCTGGATCCGTCGCTGTAGTGCACGGTCAGCGAAGTGGACACCGGACCGTTGTGCGACGAGCCGATCAGCTGCACCGCCTGGTGCTTCCCGGCGGGCAGCAGCAGTGATTGCCCGCGTGCTTCCACGAAGTTCGCCGCGGTGCCAGTGGGATCGGCCGCCGCGTAGGTGACTCCATTGTGGACGAAGGTTCCGGCTCGCGGCATCAGGTCAGCGTCGTAACTCCAGCCGCTGCCGTCGAAGTTGCCCTCGGTGGACGCCGCGACGGTCGCGGTTCCGTCGTGATTGCGGTCGTGGCCGAGATCGACCGCGCACTGGGTCCCGGACGTCGTCGCGCACACCGTCGGTTCCCGGACCTCGATGCTCGCGGTTCGGGTGACGGTATTCGCGCCCGGCCCGGATGCCTTGAGCTGCACCGAATACGTGCCGACTGGCGTGTTCGCCGGGACGGTCACCGCGACCGGTGCGGTCTTCTGCGTCGGCAGCCGGAAAGACCACAGCAACTGCAACTGGTCGGTCTGCACTCGCCAGCCGGACGGTGCCGACGAGGTCACGAAGACCGGCTGTGCTCCGGGGTTCTGGCCGAGCACGTCCAGGTTCAAGTGGACAGTCTGCGCTGAAGATTGCTGAGGCAGCACTACCGAACTCGGCCGCAGCGTCGCGTCGACGTGCCGACGCAGATCGCCGGCGGATTTGTTGACCGACGGCGGTTCCGCGCCCGGCTGCGTGCCCCAGCGGGACGGTGTCGAGCCGACCTGATAGGCGAGGTTGCCGCCGTGCGCGACCGCGGACCAGTCGAGCCAGGTCTGCCGGACGTCCCGCCCGTTGAGCGAAACGCTTTGCACGTAACGGTTCGTATCGCTCGCCCCCGGCGCGGTGACGGTGAGCGTGCCGCCTTGCTTGCCCTCGTACTGTCCGATCCGGACGGTCGCCGATTCGAACTGCGGACTGGACACCGCGAGGAAGTTCGCGCCGCTCATCGTCGGGTAGAGGCCGAGCGAGGAGAAGACGTACCAGGCGGACATCGTGCCGAGGTCGTCGTTGCCGGTCATGCCGTCCGGCCCGGTGGTGAACAGCGTCATCGCCGCGCGGACGACGGTCGCGGTCTTCGCCGGCGCGCCGACCCAGTTGTACATGTACGGGGAAAGCAGGTCGGGCTCGTTGTTGGGGTTGTAGGTGGCCTTGGCGTAGTAGTCGTACGGGCCGGCGATCCAGTCCTTGCGCGCGGTGCCCGCCGGGTCCTTGAGCAGGTTGCCGTAGGCGAAGAAGGAGTCGAGCCGCTTTTCGGTCGCCTGCTTGCCGCCCATCAGGTCGGCGAGCCCGGCCGGATCCTGCGGGACGAGCCATTGGTACTGGTAGGCGCCGCCTTCGTGGAACTGGTGGTCGGCGTCGACCGGGTTGTACGGCGTGAGCCAGGTGCCGTCGGTGGTGCGCGGCCGGAACTGCTTGTCCGCGGCGTTCCAGACGTTGCGGTACCACTGGCCGCGGTCGGCGAACATGCGTGCGTCGGCCTGGTGGCCCAGACCCTTGGCCATCAACGCGAGCGCGGCGTCGGCGGCGGAGTACTCCATGGTCGCCGACGTCGGATGCTCGCAGTCGTTGTCGCCGCCCTTGGCCGCGCAGTCCTTACCGAGGGTGAGGCCGCTCGGGATGTAGCCGCGGTCGTTGTAGAAATTGACGCCGGAACGCCCGTTGTACGGCGAATCGGCGGGCGGCGTGCTGGTCGCGTTCTTCTTGAGCAGCGCGTACGCCTCGTCCTCGTGCCCGGCCAGCAAGCCCTTCGACCAGGCTTCGACGAGAAACGGAGTCACCGGGTCGCCGGTCATGATGTTGGTTTCGCTGCCCGCCAGCGCCCATCTCGGCAGCCAGCCGCCGTCGCGGCCGATCGCCAGCACGGACAGCGCGACGTCGCGCGCCACCTGCGGTTCCAGCATTTCGAGCAGCTGGTTCTGCGGGCGGTAAGTGTCCCAGAGGGAGAAGTTCTGGTACGGCGTGTAGCCGTTGGCGCGATGGACCTTGCCGTCGAAACCGGCGTAGTCGCCGCTGATGTCGCCAGCGAGGTTCGGGTGCAGTTGCGCGTGATACAGCGAGGTGTAGAAAGCGGTCTGCCGTTCGGTGCTGCCGCCGCTGATCTTGATCGCGCCGAGCCGGTCTGCCCACTGCTTGCGCAATGCGGCGCGGGTGGCGTCGAAGTCGTAGCTGTCGCTGGTTTCCTTCGCGAGGTTGTCCCGCGCGCCAGCGAGACCGGTGTAGGAGAGCCCCACCTTCAGGACGACATCGTGGTCAGTGGCAGCGTCGAAGCTGACCCACGCGCCGTTGCCGCCGGTGCCCGCGGCGTCGCGGCTGCCCGCGGTGCGGGTGGCGCCGCGCCAGGTGCCGTAGGAGGCGAAGGGACGGTCGAACGTGGCGGTGAAATAGACGGTGTGCTCGTCGTGCCCGGCGCAGAAGCCGCCCGCGCGCACGCGACCCTCGAGGGTCCGGTCGCCGACGACGTGGATCTCGGAATCCTTCACCGACTGGTTCGCCTGGCCGGTGTTGAACAGGACGTTCGCCTGACCGGTCGACGGGAAGGTGTAGCGCTGCCATCCGGTGCGCGGGGTGGCAGTGAGCTCGGCGTTGACGCCGTACTTCTTCAGCCCGACGCGGTAGTAGCCGGGTTCGGCCTTCTCGTCGTCGTGGCTGTACTCGGATTTGTAGGCGTTCCTGTCCACGGAATCGACGGCGCCCGTGGTCGGCATGACCGGCAGTTCGCCCATCACGCCGCAGCCGACGCCGGAGAGGTGGGTTTGGCTGAAGCCGTAGATCGAGTTCTGCTGGTAGTCGTACCCGCCTTGGCCGCCGGTGTCGGGGCTGACCTGGACCATGCCGAAGGGCGCGCTGGCTCCGGGGAAGGTGTTGCCGAAGTTCTGCGTGCCGACGAACGGATTGACGAGCGACACCGGATCCGCCGTCGCCGCGCTGGCGCTGGCGGCCGTGCCGGACAGCAGCCCGGCGACCACGAAGCCCGCCGCCGCGACCGCGGTCACCCGTCTTTTCTGCGACCACATGGACGCGCTACCTCCAGGGCTGACAACGTTGTCATCATGCGAACCGGTGCGGAGACGACCGGCTGGTGAGCAGCTTGTCATCCCGGAGGGGGTTTGAGAAGGCCGACAACCGGACAGCTTCCGCTCCCCGCCGGAGGTCCGTGAGGGGAACCTTGACGGGCTTCCGCTGGCGCCGGTGTTCGTGAGGGGGACCCTCACGCTTTCGCTTCCGCCGGAGGTTCGTGACGGCCACCCTGACGGCTTTCGCTCCCGCCGGTGTTCGTGAGGGGCCCCTTCACGCCTTCCGTTCCCGCCGGTGTTCGTGAGGGGAACCCTCACGGAATCAGATTCCCGCAGGGTGGCCCTCACGGACGTTCGCCGGGCCTGGCTGCCGCGAACCCTGCCGGGCCTGCCCGCCGCGAACGTTCAGCGGGCCTGGCCGCCGCGAACCCCGCCGGGCCCAGCCGCCACGAAGGTTCCCCGGGTCGCCCGCCGCAGGAGAGCTCCGTCAATCACCGCTCGATCCGGGCGACTCCGGCAGCCGCAACACCGCCCGAGCCCCGCCGCCCGGCAGGTTCCCGAACTCCAGCTCCGCCCCCAGCACCCGCGCCTGCGCGACCGCGATCGTCAACCCCAGCCCGTGCCCGCCGCCGCGGGAGTCCGCGCCGGTCCGGAACCGCGCGGGTCCCTCGCGAAGCAGCACCTCCGGATACCCGGGCCCGCGGTCGCTGACCGCCACGCACCGGCCCGACACCTCGACCGTCACCGGCGGGGCCCCGTGCTTGGCCGCGTTCGACAGCAGGTTCGCCAGGATCCGCTCCAGCCGCCGGGGATCCGTCCGCACCCGGACCGCGGTCGGCGCCACCGCGTCCGGCACCCGCCGCCGGACGAACTCCGCCAGATCGAGTTCCGCCAGCTCCGCCCGCTCGGCGGCGGTGTCCAAGCGAGCCACCTCGAGCACGTCCTCCACCAGCGACCGCAGTGCGGCGACCCGGTCGCGGACCAGCTCCGCCGGACGCCCAGTCGGCAGCAGTTCGGCCGCGGTCACCAAGCCGGTCACCGGAGTCCGCAGCTCGTGCGCGATGTCCGCGGTGACCCGTTGCTCCGCGGCGAGCCGTGCCTGCAACGCGTCTGCCATCGCGTCCACCGCCTGCGCGAGATCGGCCGCTTCGTCGCGCGGGCGCGGGCCGATCGCGTCGCGCACCCGGGCCGGAGCACCGTTCGCGACGTCCCGGGCAGCGTCGGCGGCCCGCCGTAGCCGACGCGCCATCCCGGCGCCGAGCACGACACCCAGCAACGCCCCGGCGACGGTCACCACCGCCGAACCCGCCAGCAGTTCCCGGTCCAAAGTGGCCAGTGCCTGCGTTTGCGCCGCGTAGCTGACCCGTACCGAGACGACGTGCCCGCCGGTTTCGGCTGCTGCCCACAAAACCGGTCCGTCCAAATAGGTCGCTCGGTTGCCGCCGCGCACCGCGTCGCGCAGGGGAGCGGGCAGCGCCGGATCGTCGAGCTGGCCGTCGACACCGGGATTGCGCAGCAGCAGCTGGATCCATTCGTCCTGCGCGTGCCGCGCCTGGTCGGCTTGCGTGCGCGCGAATTGCTGGTGCACCAACAAACTCAACGTCAGGGCGACGGCGGCCGACACGAGGGTCACCGCCGCGGTCAGCCGCCACCGAAGCGTGGCCGGGAAGAGTTTCACGGCTCGGAGCGGAGCTTGTATCCGAAGCCCCGCACGGTTTGCAGCCGCTCTTGGCCGATTTTCACGCGCAGCCGCTGCACGTGGACGTCGACCACGCGCGTGTCGCCGCCCCACGCGTAATCCCACACGCTCGCCAGCAGCGTGTCCCGGCTCAGCACAGTGCCGGGCGATTCGGCGAAACGCAGCAGCAGCCGCAGTTCGGTCGGGGTCAGGTCCACCGGCTGCCCGGATCGGCGGACGTCCAGCCCGGCGCGGTCGATTTCGAGGTCGCCGAAGCGGACGAACGCGTCCTCCTCGGGCCCGGACCAGCCGCTTCGCCGCAGCACCGCCTGGATCCGCGCGATCAGCACCGAGGTGTCGAACGGTTTGGTGACGTAGTCGTCGGCACCGGCTTCGAGCCCGAGCACGACGTCGACCGAATCGTCGCGGGCGGAGACCATCAGCACCGGCACCCGGCTTTCCTCGCGGATCCGGCGGCACAGGCTGACGCCGTTGAGCCCGGGCAGCATCACGTCGAGCAACGCCACGTCCGGCGGCTGCGCGCGGAACTGTTCGAGCCCGGCGAGCCCGTCCGCGGCCGTCGACACCCGGAATCCGGCGCGTTCGAGGGCGAGCTGCGTCGCCTCCCGGATCACGTCGTCGTCCTCGACGAGCAGTACCTGCGTCATGTCCCCTCTCACTCCGGCGAGAAACGGTTGCCGGTCCAGCGGTAGCGGGCGACCCCGTTGTTCGGCCCGGTCGCCGACATCGTCGCCAGCTGTCCGTCGAGCACGGTCAGCATCGCGCCGGAGTTCTCCAGCTTGAACAGCTGTTTCCCGTTGACGGTGTAGACATAGCCGCCGAGGTACGCGCTGACCGGCACGCCGGTCGCGCCGCTGCTGCCGGTGCCGGGAGCGCCGACCGCGCCGCACGGATACACGTTGACCACGACGTCGACCTCGCCGGTCAGCTCGTGATAGGCGGTGCTGACCGGATACGACCCGGCGATGGGTCCGTGCGGACACGGTCGCAGCGCTGCCTTCGTCCTCGCGCTGACCGTGGGGTCCGCGCGCAGCAGGGCGACCGCGTCCACGCTCGGGCCGTGCGGGTTGTTCGCCGGCGCCGGGGCGGCCGCTGCCGGCGGAGCGGGGCCGGCGACGCGCACACCGTCCACACCGGAGCAAGCGGTGAGCGACAGCACCGCAACCGCCGCGACCGCTGTCCTCCGCATGCCTTGCACAGTAGCCATTTTGCCGTCCGCGCGCCGCTCGGGAAGCGCTGTTACCAGACCGATGGGTTTCCTCCGGGCCACCGCAACGCGATTCCCGGCGGCCGGTGATCCGCCGTTCCTACCTTGGCCGGGTACTGGCACGAGAGAGGAGTCCGATGAGGACGGAAGCGGTGCGGGACCCGGCGGAGACCCGGGTGCCGAAGGGACGGCTGCTGGGCGTGGACGCGGTGCGCGCGCTGGCGATCGTCGGGGTGTTCATCGAGCATTTCTTCGCCAGCGGCTGGCTGCACGGCGGCCCGCCCGACCAGGCTCCCGGGTTCCTGACGTGGCTGAACATGCAAACGTCGTCGCGGGCGATGAGCCTGTTCGTGCTGCTGTTCGGGCTGTCCGCGGCGTTGATGACCGGCGGCGCGGCCCCGTACGCCGGGAACGAACGGTGGCGCGCCCGCGGCAGGCTCGCGATCCGCGCGGTGGTGTTGTTCGTGCTCAGCCTGGCGATCGACGAGTACGGCATGTCGGTGATCGAGTACTACGCCGTGCTCCTGCTCCTCCTGCTGCCGCTGACCCGGCTGCGCGCGCGGACGTTGTTCGTTCTTTCCGGAATCGCCGTTCCGGCAGTGACGCTATACGCGTTCTGGGTGTTCAATTCCCATTCCGATTGGCTGCGCTCCGGTGCCGAGACCGCGAGCGGCGTAGCGATCTTCGCCCACCCCGAGCAGTGGGGCGAGTTCTTCAAGGGAATGGTGCTGTTCGGCGGTGGTTTCCAGGTCGCGTACGGCCTGCCGCTGGCGTTGGCGGGAATGGCGATCGGCCGCCTCGACCTGCGCGCGCATCAGGTCCGGATCCGCTTGCTGTACACCGGTTTCGTGCTCGCCACCGCGTCGATCCTGGGTTCGTGGATCGCGACCTATCCGCTGGGCGGAGCCGACGCGATCGCGACGACCCCGCCGCCCGGAATGCCGTGGCAGGTGCTCCTGGCGATGCCGACCGACGGTTCGCTGTACGCCACCAGCCCGCTCGGCATCGTGCTCATGATCGGCGTCGCGATGGTGCTGCTCGGCGGCCTGCTGATCGCCTTGGACCGCCCGCTGGGCCGCCGCGCCCTGTGGCCGCTCGCCGCGGCCGGCGGGATGGCTTTCACCTGGTACGCGGCGCATTTCGCGGTGTTGAAGCTGGTGTCGAAGCCGTACTCCTTCGTGTTCCTGGCGACGGTGGTCGCGGTGATGCTGGCCGCCTCCGTCGCGTGGCGGCATTGGCGGCGGCGGGGTCCGCTGGAGTGGCTGGTGCACCGGGCGACGCTGCTCGTGCCTTGAGGTTCAGTGTGCGCGGGGTCCGGCGGTTTCGCGGATCCCGCGCAGCACGGTGACGAGGGTGATGACGGCGGCGAGCATGATGTAGAAGGCCGGGGAAAGCTTGTACCCGGTGGCGGCGACGAGCCAGGTCGCGATGTACGGCGCGGTGCCGCCGAACAGCGAAACCGCGATGTTGTACGGGATCGCGATCGCGCCGGAGCGGATGCGCGGCGGGAACAGTTCGGCCATCGCCGCCCCCGCGGCTCCGTCGTAAGCCGCGATCAGCAGGCCCAGCACCACTATGCCGACGACGGCGAGCACCGGATTTCCCAGCGACATCAGCAAAAGCGCGGGCCAGGTCAGCACGACGAACCCGACGATTAGCGGGCAGCCATCGACAGTTCCCGTCGGCGGGTGGCCAGCAAAGTGCACCCGACCGCCGCCGCATAACCGAGGGCGGCCACCGTCAGCGGGACGCTCAGTGACATCGTCGAGCCCGCCGTGAGCAGCGTGCCCAGTACCGCGGTGCCCAGCGCGCCACCGGTCTGCCGGGCGGTGTTCAACACCCCGCTCGCCAGCCCGGTGTGCTCCTCGGGCGGCGTCGACATCGCGACCGACGTCATCGCGGGCATCGCGATCGAGCAGCAGCACAGCACCACGCCGCCGATCAGCACCAGCGGCAGGGAATCGGCCGCGGCCAGCAGGATCGCGCCGAGTCCGGCGAGGCTGAACCCGGTCAGCATCGGGACGCGGGCGCCGAAGCGGGCGGTGAGCCGTCCGCTGGCGGTGGCTCCGATGCCGATCGCGACGGTGAGCGGGAGCGTCAGCATGCCGGTCGCGAACGCGGACTGGTGCAGCGGCCCCTGCAGATACAGCGACAGGCACAGCAGGGCGCCGTACAGGCAGAAATTGAAGAGCAGCCCGGCGGTGCTCGCCGCGGAGAACGGGCGGGACGAGAAGATCGCCAGCGGCAGCATCGGATCGCGACGGCGCCGCTCGGCCAGGACGAACGCGATGCCGGTCAGCACCCCGGCGGCGATCAGCGGGAGTGCCCAGCCGGAGCGGCCGACCTGGATCAGCCCGCCGGCGAGCGCGGACAGGGCGACGGTGCCGAGGACGAGCCCGTACGGATCGAGGCGGCGCTCCCTCGGCGGTGATTCGACGACATACTTGCAGGTCAGCACGATGGCGAGGGCGGCGAACGGGACGTTGACCCAGAAAATCGCCCGCCAGTCGGCCAGCGCGATCAGCACGCCGCCCGCCACCGGGCCGGTCGCGAGCCCGATGGCCGCGATGCCGCCCCACAGGCCGAGCGCGTGCGCCCGGGCCCGCGGTTCCGGGAACTGCCGCACGATCAGCGCGAGCGAACACGGCAGCAACGCGGCCGCGCCGACGCCCTGCAGCGTCCGCGCGACGATCAGCACCGGCAGGGTCGGGGCCAGCGAACACAGGGCGGACCCGACGCCGAACACGACGGTCCCCGCCACGCAGACCCGTCGCGCACCGTAACGGTCGCCAAGCGAACCCGCGGTGAGCATGCCCGCGGCCAGCGCGATGGTGTAGCTGGCGATCACCCACTGTTCACCGCCCAGCCCGCCGCCGAGATCGCGCCGGATCGCTTCGACGGCGACGTTCACCACGGTCGCGTCGAGCTGGACGATGAAAAACGGGAGGCACAGCGCGATCAGCGCCAGCCGTTGCCTGCGGGTGGAGGTCGTTGCGGTCACCGGGCAATCGTGCCGCGGGGACCGTTCGGTGCGGGCCGAAGTTTCCGCGGCAGACCGTCTACTTAGGACTCGTGCACCCGGGTGAAGTCCGGCTTGCGGCGTTCGCGGTGCGAGGCGAGGCCTTCGCGGACCTCGGGACCGGCGAAACCGTAGAACTCCAGCGCCAGCGAGGAGTCGAAGATGGCGCCCGCGAGCTGCCGGTACCAGAGGTTGAGGCTCTGCTTGGTCCCGCGGATCGCGTTCGGCGCGCCGTTGGCCAGCTCGTGCGCGATCTCCCGCGCGGTCGGCAGCAGCCCGTCCTCTTCTTCGACGCACAGCGACACGAGCCCGATCCGTTCCGCCTCGGCACCAGTCATCGGACGGCAGGTCATCAGGTAGTACTTGGCCTTCGCCATCCCGCACAGCAGCGGCCAGCACACCGCCGCGTGGTCGCCCGCCGCGACGCCGAGCCGCGTGTGGCCGTCGATGATCTTCGCGTTGGCGGCGGCCACTGAGATGTCCGAGAGCAACCCGGCCACCAGACCAGCTCCGACGGCCGGGCCGTGGATCGCGGAGACGGTCGGCTTGGAGCAGTCGATGACGTTGTAGACCAGGTCCCGCGCCTCGCGCATGGTGCGCGACCGGGCCTCGAAGTCGTTCGCCAGCTTCTCGACCAGGTCGAATGATCCGCCCGCGGAGAACCCCTTGCCCTCGCCGCGCAGCAGGACGGCCTTCACCTCCGGATCGCGGTCGAACTCGCGCCAGATGTCGGCGAGTTCACCGTGCGCGGCATCGCTGACCGCGTTGAGGTGCGGCGCGTCCAGGACGAGTTCGATGACGCCGTCCTCGTCCGGCCCGTCGACCCGCAGGTTCTCGAACTGCGCATAGCGGCTCATTCAGCTTCCCTCCGTCGTCCGGAACACCTGCGCCACCATGCCATCGGTGCGGACGCCGCCGCCAGATCAGGCGCCTTCCTCGTCCAGTTCGACGGCGAGGCTGGTGCTCGGGCCGGACGGGCCGAGCAGGTCGAGCGCGACCGAACGGGTGCCGGGGCTGACCCGCAGCTGCGCGGGCTGGCCGCAGAACAGCGGCGCCTGGTTGCGGTGGCTGATCCGGCGGACCCGAGAGACAGGGGAGTCGAGGCGCAGCACCTCGGCGAGCGCGAGCGACATCAGCGGCCCGTGCACGACGAGGCCGGGATAGCCCTCCACCCGCGTCGCGTACGGCCAGTCGTAGTGGATGCGGTGTGCGTTCGCGGTGGCCGCGGAAAACCGCATGAGCAGCGTCGGATCGGTGACGAATTCCCAGGTTTGCCCGTCGGTCCGGCGGAACGGCGACCCTGCCGGTTCCAAGGCGGCGCCGGTTTCCGGCACCGCGGGCGACGAGGACGGCCCGGCTTCGCGGTGGAGCATGTCCTGGCGCTCTTCGACGTACGGCGTTCCGTCCAATCCGGACAGTTCCGTGCGCACCTGGACGATCACCAATTTCCCGGACCGGCCGGATTTTTCGGTGACCGAGTCCACAATGGAGCGTCGGCGCACCGTCTCGCCGACCTTCGGCGCACGGTGGACGACGACCTCGCCGCCGGCGAACATCCGCCGCGGCAGGTCCACCGGCGGCAGGAAATCGTCGCGCACAGGATGACCGTCGAGGCCGAGCCGCGACGACACCGGCCAGCGCGGGAGCGCGACCCAATGCCACAGCGGCGGCAGCTCGTCGCCTTCGCGCGGCGCGGGGAGCCCGTTGTCGAAGAGCGCGGCCAACGCGGCGACCGGGCCGGGTTCGACGACTTCTTCGCTGGTGCGGGCGTACGGTTCCCAGGCTTCCGGTTCGGACATGGGTTCCTCGGATCCTGTCTCGGGCGGGGCCGTCGGCTGAACACGTTATCAGGAATGCCGCGGGCAACCCGCTCGAACAGCAGGGACGAGGAGGCGTCGAGCAGAAGGGCTTATGTAATACTTTATCCGGAAGACGTTCGCCGGAGGGGGAGGCTGAGGCGATGCCCGACACCACGGGCGCGGGACCGCGCCGCGGCGGCCCGGCGAACCTGAAAGCGCTGGCCGCGCACGAGATCCGGCGACGGGTCTTCTCCGGCCAGCTGCGCGCCGGGGAGAAGATCGACCAGGAGGCGCTGGCGGACGAGCTCGGCATCAGCAAGCTGCCGATCCGGGAGGCGCTGATCACGCTCGACCACGAGGGCGTGGTGGAACACATCGCCCGCCGGGGCGCGTTCGTCGCGCGGATGACGCGCGACGACATCCGCGACCATTACCGCGTGTTCGGTCTCGTCTCCGGTCTGGCCGCCGAGCGGGCGGCGAAGAATCTGTCGCCGGAAAGCTTGCAGGCCTTGCACGATCTCGCGGACCGGATGGAGTCCGGAGTGGACCGGGCCGAACAGGAACGGCTGAACTTCGAGTTCCACCGCAGGATCAACTACGCCGCCGATTCCCGCCGGCTGGTCTCGATCCTGGGCATCCTGGCGAAAACGGTGTCGCACGGGTTCTACGAGGCGCACGAGGACTGGCCCGGCAAGGCGCACGAAGACCACCGGAAGATCCTGAACGCGCTCAGTGCTCGCTCGGCATCGCGGGCACGGTCCATTGTGGAGAAGCACTTCTCGGACGGCGGCGAGCGCGCGGTCGCTTTGCTGGAACGCCAAGGATTCTGGGACAGCTGACCTCAGGTGTCAGCGTCGCTTGAGCAACTGTGCCAAGTGGACACCGCGCACGCCGGCCAGCTGATCGGCTTGGGTGCGGCAGGAGAAACCGTCGGCAAGGAACACGGCGTCCGGGTTTTCGCGGAGCGCCGGAAGCAGCGCATTCTCCGCGACGGCAACGGAAACGTCGTAGTGGCCGCGTTCCATGCCGAAGTTCCCGGCCAGACCGCAGCATCCGGCGAGAGTGCGCAGTTCCGCGCCGGTCGCCGCGAGCAGGGCTCGGTCGGCCTCGAAGCCCATCACCGAATGCTGGTGGCAATGCGGCTGCGCCACCACTGTGACGCCGGACAGGTCAGGCGCTTGCCAGCCTTCTGTCTTGGCGAGAAGTTCCGCGAGCGTGGTGACCGCGCCGGAAACCGTTGCGGCGTCCGGATCATCGGGGAACAAGTCGAGCAGATCGGACCGCAGGACGGCGGTGCACGACGGTTCGACGCCGACGATCGGCAGTCCGGCCTGGGCGTACGGGCGCAGCGTGTGCACGAGGTCGCGGAGCTTCCGGCGGGCAGTGTCGAGTTGGCCGGTGGTGATCCAGGTCAGCCCGCAACACGGACGCCGCGGCGGGACGAGCACGCGGTATCCGGCATCGGCGAGCACCGCCGCGACGGATTCGGCGACATCGGTGTCCATGCCGTCCGAAAAGGAATCCGCCCATAGCACCACTTCCGGCCCCTGCTCGCGGATCCTGCGCCGGGATCGGGTGAACGAGCGACGGGCGAACCGCGGTGCGCGACGTCGTGTGTCCACTCCGGACAGTGCTAACAGGACCTTCTCGACGGGCCGGATCGACATCAGGGCGTTCACGACGAGCGGGCCGAGCACGGGGATTCGGTGCAGCAGGCGGATCCAGTCCGGCAACCGGCCCAGCGTGTAATGCGAGACCGGACGGAGCCGGTTCCGGTATTTCCGGTGCAGGGCTTCGGATTTGTACTGCGCCAGGTCCACTCCGGCCGGGCAGTCGCTGCTGCATGCCTTGCACGACAGGCAAAGGTCGAGCGATTCGTGCACCGCGTCGTCCGACCATCCGGAGACCAGCGAACCGTTCGCGACCTCCTGCAAGACCCGGGCACGACCGCGCGTGCTGTCCTTTTCGTCGCGAGTGGCGAGATAGGACGGACACATGAAACCGCCTGCCGTGCGGTTGTCCGCACGGCATTTCCCGACTCCGACGCACCGGTGCACGGCGCGGGTGAAGTCGCCGCCGTCGTGCGCGAAGGAGAATCCGCCCGCGACGACCGGGAGCGGATGTGCTTGCGGGCGGCGGAGATCGGCGTCGAGCGGATGGGGCCGGACGACGACGCCCGGGTTGAGCAGATCGCCGGGATCGAAGAGATTCTTGACCGCGCCGAACAGTTCGATCGTTTCCGCCGAGTACATCTGCGGCAGCAGTTCGCCGCGCGCCCGGCCGTCGCCGTGCTCGCCGGAGAACGAACCGCCGTAGCCGACGACCAGTTTCGCGGCGGCGGTCATGAACGCGCGGAACACCGACGCGTCGCGTTCGAGCGGCAGGCCGAGCCGGACGTGCACGCAGCCGTCGCCGAAGTGGCCGTAGGGGAGTCCTTCGAGGCCGAATTCGTCCAGGAGAGCGTCGAAATCCCGCAGGTACGCGCCGAGCCGTTCGGGCGGGACCGCGGCATCCTCCCATCCGGGCCACGCCTGCTCGCCGGTCGGGGTCCGGCCAGCGAGCCCGGCCCCGTCCTCGCGGATCCGCCACATCGCGGCGGCCTCGGCACCTTGCGCCAGCACGACGTGGTCGAGCGCCTGGGAGTCTTTGACCAGGCGTTCGGCGTTGTGCCGGGCCTCGGCTTCCGTCTCGCCGCCGACCTCGATCATCAGCCAGCCGGCGCCGTCCGGGAGCGCGGGCACGGTGCCGCGGTGGTTGCGCACCAGGTCGACCAGCCGCGCGTCGAGCCCTTCGACAGCCAGCGGCCGGTGCGGGAGCAGCCCGGGCACGACGTCGCCGGCGGTCGCCATGTCCGGGTAGCCGAGCACGACCAGCAGCCGCGCGGGGGAGATGTCGACCAGATCGACGGTCGCTTCCAGGGTGACCGCCAGGGTGCCTTCGGTGCCGACCAGCGCGCGGGCGAGCGACCGGCCGTTCTCCGGCAGCAGGTGCTCGAGCGAGTAGCCGGACACCTGACGGCTGAACCGGCCGAACTCGGTGCGCAGCAGGCTGAGCCGGGTGTCGATCAGCTCGGTGAGGCCCGGCACCGCGTCGGAAGGGCCAGCGGTGAACTGGCGTCCGATGCCGTCGACCACGCTGAGTTCGCGAACGTTGTCCGCGGTCCGGCCGTACACGATCGCGTGCGGACCGCAGGCGTTGTTGCCGATCATGCCGCCGAGAGTCGCGCGGGCGTGCGTGGACGGGTCGGGTCCGAAGCGCAGTCCGTGCGGCGCGGCGGCGCGCTGAAGGTCGGCGAGGATCACGCCAGGCTGGACGACCGCGGCCCGCGCCCGGGGATCCAAGTCGACAATGCGGTTGAGATGCCGCGAAAAGTCGATCACCACGCCCGGCCCGATCGCGTTGCCCGCGACCGACGTGCCCCCGCCGCGACTGGTCAGCGGAACGCCGTGGCGGCGGGCTATTTCGAGAGTCGCGAGGACGTCGCCGGTGTCCCTCGGCAGCACGACGACCTGCGGGACGACGCGGTAATTGGACGCGTCGGTGGAGTACTCGGCGCGGCGGCGGACGTTGGCGTGCGCCTCGCCGCGCACGTTCGCGCGGAGGTCGGCGAGCAGGTCAGTTTCGGTGGGCATCCCAGTGCTGAATTTAGGTGTTTGAAACAGTGTCGTCAATCCGTACGCTGGCCCGATGACCTCGGGACGGAGGGGACCGCCGCCGGAACTGGCCCGGGTGCGGCGGGTGAGCGTGGTGGACTCGCTGGTCGAGGAGATGACCCGGAAAATCCTCGGCGGCGAATGGCCTCCCGGGACCGTCCTGCCATCGCTGCGTCACTTCGCGGCCTCCGCCGGGGTGTCGATGCTGACCGTCCGGGAAGCAATCAGGACGCTGCAGGCGCGCGGCTGGGTCGAGACGCGCCAGGGGGTCGGCACGTTCGTGCTGGAACCCGAGAGCAGCAGTTTCGTGCCGTGGCAGCTGGGTGCTTCGGACGCAGCCGAGTACCGCGAGCTGGTCGAAGCGCGGGAGTCGATCGAAGCGACCATCATCGCACTGGCCGCCCGCCGCCGGACCGCCGCCGAGCTGGCGGTCTTGACGGACCTGGTCGACCGGATGGCGGCGGCGCTGACCGACCGTGACCGTTTCCTGGAAGCCGATGCCGAGTTCCACGTCGCGCTGGCGGAAGCCGCGCACAACCGGATCCTGCTGCGCAGCATGCTCGCGATCCGCCTCCCGCTGCGCCGCCTGATGGCCGACCGGCTCCGCGAAGAACTCGCCGAACACGGCGATCTCACCCGGTCGTGGGAGGACCACCGGGCGATCGCGGAAGGCGTCCGGTCGGGCACGCCGGAGCCAGGACATGCCGCACTGGCACGAATCGCCGCCCGCGCGCGGTCCTATGTGGACTCGACGCTGCCGGGTTTGCCTGCGCGCCGTCCGGGTAACCAGACTCGCGACGCCGGGAGGTGATCGAAATGGCCACGCACGTGGACGAAGAACTGTGGACGGAATTCCACCGGGTGGTGAACATGACCTCGCGAGAGCTGGCCGACTGGCTGCGCACCCGGGAGGCGGGCCCGGAAACCGAACCCCTGCCGGACCGGGCGGGCCCCGCGACCGGCCGGAAGGTGCTGTCGATCCTGGGCAAACGCAAGTCGGACGTGAACGACAACGACGTCGAGGTGATGCGCGACGTGGTGGACCGAGTGCACGCCTCGCGCCGCGACGACCTGGAACCCGTAGCGGGGGACGCGGGATGGCGGCAAGGGTTGATGTCGCTGGGGCACGACCCGGTGAAGCCGGTGCGGAGCTGATCTGGCTCCGCCGCGGACGGCTGCCGGGGTCAGGTGCCGTGACGGTTTCGCTGGCCGGGCTCCGGCGAGCCGCCCGGCGTTCGTCAGCTCAGGCGTCGGCGGCGATCGGTATCGGGGGAGCGGTTCCCTCGAGTCGTTGCTTGGTGTGACTGCGCTGCGTCTTGAGCTGTTTGGTGTGACGGCGCTCGGTCTTGAAGCGAGCGGCTCCGGCCAGGGAGCGCGTGTCTGCCCTGCCCGGCGGCCCCGGCCCGCGAAGGCCGCCCGGCAGCGGGAAATCCGGCACAGCACGCGTGAGCCCCTGGCCTCGGTGCGCCCCCGGGACGCACCGAGGCCTGGGGTTCTTCCCCTCGGCCGGTGGTTCGTGGTCAGCCGCCTGCCATGGCTCCGATGATGAGGAACGGTTCGGCTCCGGAGAGGACCGGGGCGGGCAGGGCGGTGTCCGGGGCGGTGTTCGACAGGTCTTCCTCGCACGCGAAGAACCGCACGAACGCCCGGCGTTTGCCGGTGGTCGTGTCGCGGACCGTGCCGCGCAGTTGCGGGTACGCGTGTTCCAGCGCGTCCAGCAGGGCGTCTCGCGTCGGCGGGTCTTCTACCGGCAGCTGGATTTCGCCTTCGACCTTCGCCAGGCGGCGCAGGTGAGTGGGCAGCTTGACGCGAACGACGGTGGTCATCGCAGGGTTTGCACCTCGACCGAGCACACCGCGGGCAGGTCGCGCACGATCGGGGTCCAGCTGTCGCCCGCGTTGTTCGACGCGTAGACCTGTCCGCCGGTGGTGCCGAAGTAGATGCCTGCCTCGTCGCAGGTGTCGACGGCCATCGCGTCGCGCAGGATGTTCACGTAGCAGTTCTCCTGCGGCAGGCCCGCGGTGAGCGGCTCCCATTCGTTGCCGCCGGTGCGGCTGCGGTACACGCGCAGCTTGCCCTCCGGCGGGTAGTGCTCGGAATCGCTGTGGATCGGGACCACGTACACCGTTTCCGGTTCGTGCGGGTGCACTGCGATCGGGAAGCCGAAGTCGCTCGGCAGGTTGCCGCTGATCTCCCGCCAGTTCTCGCCCGCGTCGTCCGAGCGCATGACGTCCCAGTGCTTCTGCATGAACAGCACGTCCGGCCGGGACGGGTGCAGGGCGATCCGGTGCACGCAGTGCCCGACCTCGGCGTCCGGGTCCGGGATGCCGTCGGAGTGCAGGCCGCGGTTGATCGGCTGCCAGGTTTCGCCGCTGTCGTCGCTGCGGAACGCGCCCGCGGCGGAGATCGCGGCGAACATCCGCTTCGAGTTCTGCGGGTCGAGGATGATCGTGTGCAGGCACAGCCCGCCCGCGCCCGGCTGCCAGCCCGGTCCGGACGTGTGCTTGCGCAGCCCGGTGAGCTCGCGCCAGCTCTTCCCGCCGTCGGTGCTGCGGTACAGCGCGGCGTCCTGCGCTCCCGCGTAGACCGTGTCCGGGTCGGTCAGCGACGGTTCCAGGTGCCAGATCCGCGTGAACTCCCACGGTTTCGGCGTTCCGTCGTACCAGAGGTGGTCGCCCGACCCGCCCTCGTAGGCGAAGTCGTGGTCGACCTGGTTCCAGGTCTTCCCGCCGTCGTCGGAACGCTGGATCAGCTGACCGAACCACGACGTGGACTGCGACGCGTACAGCCGGTCGGGATCCGCGGGCGAGCCGGCGAGGTGGTAGACCTCCCAGCCGCCGAAGTGCGGCCCGTCGACCTCCCAGCGCGTGCGGCCCTCGTCCGAGGTGAGGATGAACGCGCCCTTCGGCGCTTTCCTTGAAGACGTACTCAGCGCTACGTCGTCGCGAGGTGAGCGAGCCCATGACCATCCCTGCATGCCAGACCCCGAAGGGGTCCGCACTGTCGAGCTGCATCGAGAGCATGGCAGAGGGGTGGATCACCTCGGAAGACCTGTGCCCGGCGTGCACCCGTTCATTCATTGCCGCGCTCGACGGCGTCGCGGGCCCGCTTGACTGGAGCCGCGGCTACCGGCGGCGCGCGGAAGGCACCGAGAGCCGATGACCGCCCTCGTGTGTAACAGACCTCGCGGGCGTCGCGATCCCTCTGTGTACCGCGCAGAAGGGGGCATCGTGGGGGGCGACTCCGACAGACCGAGGTCCCTCACTTCCCGAGCGGTCTCGACCCTGCTGGCGATCCTCGTCGTCGCATTCGGGCTGACCAGCTTCTCACCGCCGGTCGACCCGGCCGCGCGATCGGCCGCCTTGACGCCGGCCGATCGCGACCAGGTGACGTGCGACCGCGCCGCGGTGATGAACCGGCAGCTCGACCAGCTCGGCCGCAGCGGCTTCACCTGGACCATCGCCGAGCCGCCGTATAAGGGCCTGTGGGGGCTGGTCGACCTGTACGGCACCATGCAGGTGCGCGTGTCACCGCGGACCCCGTGCAATCTCATGGTCGACGTGGTCAACCACGAGTGGATGCACACACGCCAATGGTCGAAGTACGGCCACCGCACCATCCAGGCGTACGGCGACGGCCTTGAGCCCGTCGCCGACTGCGGCTCGAAACTGCTGGGCTCGACGTTCACGCCCTATCTCAGGGACCGCGGTTTTGGCTGCACCGACTCCGAGCTAGCGTCCGCGCGGTCACTGCTCGGCCGGACGGAGAGGTAGCGCTAGCTCAGCGCGACGTGCCGGAGTGCCGCATCTCTTCGTATGCGTCGCGCAGATCTCGCGCTTCGCTCATCTTGCGCGCCTCGACCTGGTCCACCACTTCCTCGGCTCGCCAGTAGTTCGAGGGGACCACGCGGCCGGACGCCAGCGCAGAATGCGTCGCGCCGACCGCTTCGTCGAGCCGGTCCGTCGAGATCAGCGCTAGCGCCAGGTCGAGGTTCGCCGAGGCGACGCGCCGCGGCCATTTGCCGTCCGGGGTCTGGCGTTCAAGCCGTTTGATGATCTCGCGCGCGAAGGTCTCGGCGGCCGGGTCGCCAGCCCACGCCAGCGTCGTGGCCATGTAGGCAACGGACTTGTTTGGGTCGTACCGGTAGTGGTGCTCCGGCCGGTCTGGCACCTTCAGCGGCGACACGAGCGTGGCGACCCGGCTCAGCACGGTGTACATCTCGCGGCGGTCGCCGAGCCGCGCCAGCGCGCGCCCTTCCTGCGCGGACGCCTGGATCTCGATCGAGCTTCCGCGCGGCGCGAATGCCTGCGCCCGCCGAGACAGGTCGAGCGCGCCGACATAGTCCTTCTCCGTGAGAAGGTGCCATGCCTCCGTCTCGTACCCCCACGCGCGAATCTCGTCGTGGCCCGCGTCTCTGGCGAAATCGTGCGCGTTGCGGAGCCTCGCGCGCGCCGCCGCGGTTCGGTTGAGATCGATGTTCACTGTCGCGGAAAGCAGCGAGAGCCAACCGCCGACGACGAGCAATCGCCGGTGCTCGGACAGCGTCATCCGGGAGTCCATGAGCCGGGAAACGTAGTCGATGTACCCGCGGATCCGTGGTGCCAGCAGTGACGGCGAGGTGGTCGCGTAGGCGATCGCGACGTCGTCCACGATGGCCTCCAACTGGCACAGCGTCGCGTTGCCGACGTCGCTCGCCGCGACGCGTTGCGACAGCTCCAGCGCGGCTGCCTCGTCGTCCTCGGCGTTGCTGCCGACCGGTCGCAGCGCCGACGCGCTCGGCGGCGGCTCGGGCGAAAACCGGTCGCTGTCGCCGTTGATGTGCGCTTCGAGCTCGGCGCGCGAGATCTCCAGCTCGCGCGCGAGCCGCGGCCGGACGTGCAGCGCCGGAGACGATGCTCCGCTTTCCCAGTAGCGCACGGTCCGCTCGGAAACCTCGACGCGCTCTGCCAGCTGCTCTTGCGTGATGCCGATCGCTTCGCGCGCCCGCCGCAGTCCCGGCCGCCCCACCGTCATGCGTAGTCCAATCGTGCGACGTTTGATCACTTCTGCCCACAACGTAACCGCTGGTCAAGCGTACCCGTTGCCGGTTGGTTGCCGGTCCTTGCCGGACTGCTTCCTGGTCAAGCCGCCGAGCACGCCGCAAGGTCATCCGAGGTGTTCGGGCCAGCCCTACCACCGGACTGGGGAGAAGGTGACGACGTGGATATCGGGATGCTCGGCGTGGCGCTGGTCGCCGAGGTCGCAGCCATAGCCGTTGCCGCGTACGTGATCGGAGTGGCTATCAAATGGGCGTCGAAGTTCAAGCATGCACGGCAGCGGCAGAAGCGCCAGCGGCGGCAGCGGATTGCCTGCCGGTTGGTCGAGGAGGCGCGGACCCGATGACCGGGCTTTCCCTCCATGACCTCTTCCGGGAGCTGCGCTACCACAAGTGGACGCTCTACCTCTTCGGCAGGTCAGACTCGCCGACGCTGTTCGCCGCGACCTTCGAGTGGCTGACGTGCACGGACGTGCTCATCATCCGCAGCGAGGAAAGCGCGACCGCGTACCGGACGCCGCGGTTCCCCGGCACCGACGTTTTCCGGCCAACGGTGGTGTCCTGGCAGTACGGCGCCGACCCGGTGTGGACGATGCGGGCCGTGCTCACGATCAGCCCGCCGGGGTCGGCGGACGCGCCATTTCAAGTCCTCCGGCCGGCACCCGGCTCCGGCGTGCCCGCCGACATCGGCCGCCCGGTCACGATCCGGCCGACCGGCCTTGTCCAAGACCCCGCGCCGAAACGAGCGCGGCGACAGTAGAACCGACAGATGGAGGCAACAATGAGCATGGCGTCTTTCGCCGATGGCAAGCACGACAAGGGTGACGACGACTCCAAGACCGATCACCTCGGCAAGGGTTCCGACGGCCACACGACAGAAAGCGGCACCGACAAGTGACGGATTCCTCCACCCACGCGGGCGTGCGCGCCCTGGTGGCGGAGCTGGGCCGGACGGACAACCTGCCGTCCGGCCTCGGCCCGCTGCTCGAAGCTGTTCCGCGCGAGCACTTCATCCCCACTCGCGGATGGGTCAAGCGCGTACCCATCGACCGCCGAGCGGATCCCGAGACCTGGCGCAGCGCCGTCTACTCGGATGTCTCCATCGTGGTCCAGTACGACGACGGCCGCACCGAATGGCCGGAAGCTGGCGACTACCCCACCTGCTCGGCCTCGCAACCCTCGGTCGTGCTCGGGATGCTCAATGAGCTGGACGTCCAACCGGGCATGTCGGTCCTCGAAATCGGCACCGGCACCGGCTACAACGCCGCGCTGCTCGCCGAGCTGGTCGGCGCGGGCGGCAAGGTCACGACGATGGAGATCGACGCTCAGCTAGCCGAGTGGGCCGAAACCGCGCTGCTCGACTTCGACTGTGTGAACACCACGGTCCTGGCCCAAGACGGGGGCCTCGGCTCCAGCGACGACGGCCCGTTCGACCGCGTCATCGCTACCGCGGCCGTGCACCTGGGGCACGTGCCGTACGCGTGGGTAGAGCAGACTCGGCCCGGCGGCATCATCCTCGCTCCGGTCCGCGGAGACCTCGCCGCCGGGCCGCTCGTGCGTTTCACCGTCCACGACGACGGCACCGCGACCGGCGAAACGCTGCCAATGGGCGTGGCGTTCATGGAGTCCCGCACTCGCCGCTCGCCGGACGTCCCGGACGAACTCCCGGAATGGGACACGCAAGGGGCCAAGATCTCCGAGTACAGCACCGCTGTTGCGCCGTGGCCGCTATTGGACGAGCCCTCGGCGCGGTGGGCGCTGGCCGTTGCGATGCCCGGATGCCGCGCAGGAATCCGGAAACGAGAGCACGGCGACGAGGCGTGGTTCCGCGATCCCGTAACACATTCGTGGGCATCGGTCTGCGCGACCGCCGACGGCCGATACCACGTCCGGCAGGCAGGCATCCGAAAGCTCTGGTCGGAAGCACTCGCCGCGCGCCGCTGGTGGCACAGCCAAGGTCGACCGTCCATTACGGACTGGAAATGGACCATCACCCGCGAAAGCCAGAGCATCACGCTCCGGTAGTCAGGCCAGTTTTCGCCTGCACAGCCCCGCCCCGCCGCGCAGCCACCTCCCTCGGTAGCGCGGCGGGGCGGTTCCATGCTCCGGGCTAGTCCTGGTCGAGCTTGGCGACCGGCACGACGCGGCGACGGACGAGCACGCTGCTCACGACGGACAGGATCGCGCCGACCGCGGACACGATCACGTTGATGGTCTGGTCCGGGATCACCCACCAGCCGATGGCGACGACGGCGACGAGGACCAGGCGCACCGCCTCGGCGATGCTCACCGGCTCGGTGTCGACGCGGCTCGGCTGCTCCGGGGCGGTCACTGCGCGACCGGCTTCAGCTCGGCGAGCTTGGCGTCCACGCCCTTGAGCGTGTCCACGAGCCACTGGCGGAAGTTGACCAGCGACACGTCACCCTGCTTGCCGTCGCCGTTGAGGTCGGGCGTGTTGGCCACGATGGAGGCCATCCACTTCATGTCGGCGTAGATCTGGGCGATTGCCTTGCCCTGCGTCAGCGAGCCTTTCCCGTTGGCGAGCCACGTTTCCGAGGCGTCGGTGTACAGGCCCTTGACCCACGTGTAGAGCTGCTGCTGCTGGGTGTCGGTGAGCTGCATGAGGAAACCTCCAGTGGTGTTGTTGTTGGCGGCGGTGACGCGGGCGCGGAACCCGCTCATGTCGAAGTTGGGGTCGCTCTTCCGGCCGCGCGGCGAGCACACCTCCTTGTGGCCGAGCACGGCCGAGACCGGCAGATCGAACGCCGCGCACAGCGCGCGGCAGAGACGGGCGTAGGCGTCGATCTGGTCGTCGGGCCAGTCGTCTACGCCGGTCGCCTCGGCCTCGATCCCGATGGCGTAGGCGTTGCCCCACGACGAATTGAGCACCGCGCCGGCGTGCCAGCACAGCCCGGCGGCGACGACGTACACGGTGCCGTCGCGGCCGAGCACGTAGTGCGCGAGCGGACCGGCGAGGTCGGCGCGGCCGTTCTGAACGACGCCGAGCGAGGGCGCGGTGCCCGTGGCCGGGCCTGCGGTGTGGTGGCAGACGACGGCGCGGACGCCGGACATCTGGCCGTGCCCGCGGGTCTTCCAACCGGACTGCTCGACGACGCGCAGCCCCGCGGACCGCGCGATGTCGGCGAGCGTGGTCAGCATCATGGGTCAACCTCCGAGGATGAACGTTGCGAGTGCGCCCGCGGCACCGCCGAGCGCAGTCCCGCCGCCGAGAGCCATCCACACTTTTCGTTCCAGGGAACGGATTCGGGTTTCGTGGTCGCGGTCGCGGGTTTCGATTGCGTCGATTTTCTGCACCAGCTGTTCAGTGAGCGCTTTGGTCTGTAGCACCTGGTCGTAGATCTCCCGGTTGGTGATGGTGACGCCGTCTGCTCCGCGGCGATCGTCGGCGCTCATCGGTTGGTCCCCGCGTCCCTCACGGTGAACTGGCGCGCGTCGTCGGCCGCCCCCCTGATTGCCCAGCTGCCGCCGCCGTTCCCGGCGGTGATGTAGGCGCACACCCGGACCGTCGCCTGACCGTTGGCCAGACCCAGCCCCGCCAGGAAGCTGCCCTTCACCGGGCACGTCAGCTGCGCGTAGTGGAACTTGCTGCTGCCCCAGACCGGAAGGAGGTAGGTGCGGACGAGGGGGCTGCTCGTGCTGGCAGACGCTCCGTTCGCGATGCGGAACGTGAAGTTCATGTACGGGTTTGCCGCAGTGGCGGTGACACAGCCCTGCCACTCGAACTCGTACTGCCGGCTGACGTCGAGCGTGAACGTCTGCGAGTCGGCGGCCGTCTCCGTCCCGCTGCCCGACGCGCCGTCTGCGGTGTACACCGTCTGCGCCACGATGCCGAGCGCATAGCCCTTGGCGTCGTTGACGGCGAACTTCGATTCCACGTCCAGAGCAAGGTTCTTGACCTGGTCCGGGCCGTTCGGCGGTTCGGTGAGCGCCGGGTAACGGAACCCGTAGATCGGTGTGGTGAAAGGCATTCCGGGTTCCTCCTCAGAAGGGAATGACGGTGATGTTGCGACTGCCGATCGTCGCCGGATAGAACGACGTGTCTGCTTTGTACTTGCACGTAAACGTGTTCACGCCGGGGTTGAGCCCGTCGGCGGCTGTGAACAGCATCGTTCGGCCGATCGACACCCCGAGGCCGCCCGCCGCGATATCGGCGGCGATTGTCCTCGACACGCCGATCGAACTGGCCCCGGAAACCACGAACCCCATCACGCCCCCGGCATAGTTGTTGTCGTTCGAGGCAAGGGAAAGGTAGGCAGAGATGCTGACGAGGGCGCGCCGAGACGATCCGATAGTGAGGGTCACGGACGGGCCGACGGTGGCGAGGTCGGTGAACCCGGTCGAGGTGGTTGTCTCGTTCGCCGGTACGTCGGCGGACTGAATCTGGTTGCCCGCGCCCGCGCCGGGCGCGCCGACTTTGCCGTTGATGAACCATTGCGTCCCGCGGCGGCTGATGTTCACGACGTCGCCGACCTGGTACGAGAGACCGATTCCGGACTGGATGACGCGCATGTTCGGGATGTCGCCGCCGTTGACGTGCACCACGTTCGTGCCCGAGATCGCGTCCCACGCAACAATCTGCCCGGTGTAGTTGGACAGGTCTTCGCTGCCGGACGGGCCGCGGCCGGCCTCGGCGATGAGCGCGGCGAGCAGCGCGCCGTCGCTTCCGGCGATCATGCTGCCTCCAAATATTGCTTGCGGGTGTCCATGCCCATCGAGCTGTCGGGGGTGAGGCCGTAGGTGATCCGGTCCAGCACGTGTGTTTCCGGGTTGTCGGTGCCGTTGTCCACCGTCACGACATCCCAGCCTTCCAACGCGGGGTTCGGCACGCTGCCGAGGCTGACCGAGTAGGGCAGGCCGGTGGCCTTGGCCAGCTGCGCGCGGGCTGCGCCTTCGCACTGCGAGACCGTGGTCATGAACGACGAGCTGTAGTAGGTGGGCACCACGCCGAACGGGCCGAGCGCGTAGGTCGGCGAGGCGGGGTTGTTGTCGTAGGCGATTCCTTGCACCGGGGGCAGTTCGCCGACCGGCTCGCCGCGCGCGACGACGACGTTGTACACCGCGTCGCGGGAAATCTTCCGCTTCATCTCGGTGAGCACGCCGTTGCGCCCGGCGTTGATCGTCCACACCGGACTCGTCGTGGTCACGTCCGGGACCGGCCGGACCGTGTATACGCCGCGGTAGTCGAAATACGCGTACATCCCGTACGCGGCGAGCAGGTCTTGCAGGAACGGCAACCGGTCGTCGCCCATCACGTGCGAGGTTGCGAACCACGTCCCGTACGCGTCCCACGTCCCGTAGTCGGTGACCGCGCCGGGGAGCGCCTGCTGCACCACGGTGTCTATGCAGGCGCCGACCGACCCGCCGCTCGCTGCGAAGGTCTGCGGCGAGATGTTTCGGGCGTCGCGGATTTGCGCCATCCGGTCCGACGCGGCGAGTGCGATCGGCCCGTTCGGGGCTTGGTCTTGGCTCACGTCATCGAGCCGGAAGTAGCCGAGCCCCACCCATTCGCGGGTGCCGAGGCCGTACTCGATGCCGCGCTCGACGTAGACCTCTTGCCCGTACGGGGTGCCCGCTGCGAACGGATCCGCCGGCCACGGGTAGACGGTGGTGAGCGCGAGCGTGGATTGCACGTCGGCGGTCATGTCGGTGGTCACGTCGCCGCCGATGATGGGCAGCAACCCTTTCGGGTCGCCGCCGGGGATCGCGAGCCCGGCCGGTGTCGTGCCGGTCTGGCCGGGCGCGACCAGCCGGGCGCGGGCGATCATGCGGTGCGAGCCGCGGACCGAGTTGAGGAAGGTCGCACTCACTGGCCTCATGGCACGACCACCTCGGCGTCGGAGACCTTGTCAATCAGGTTGGACCACGTCGCCACGTCGGCGACCACGTCGGCCCACGTGGCGTAGTCCGAGATCACGTCAGACCACGTGTAGGTGTCGCCGTACACAGTGGACGCCGGAGCCGCGCACTCGGTGAGCGGCAGGTCAAAGAACCGGCGCGGCGCGCGCACGGACTGGCCCCGCCGCAACGTCACCTCGCCGACGGACGCGTACAGCGTCGGGACGACCGCGGTCAGCTCGGGCGCCTGCAAGAACACCGGCAGGCCGGACGCGAACGCCTGGTCGAAGTCGGCGGCCTCGGCGAGCGTGCGCGTCATCACCGTGAGCGTTAGCCGACGCGAGCCCTGCACGTCGCTGATCGCGACCGGCAGCGTCCGGCCGACCACCTCGATCGCGTTGGTGCGCGTCGGCCGGGTGATGTCGGAGATCCCGGAGACGGTGACCTTCCGGTTCAGGCTCGGCCGCTGCGGGTTCTTGATCCACGCGGAGTCCAGGACCGGCGTGATCGCCGCGGTCTGGCGGGTGACGTACGGGGCCTTCACGATGGTGTAGGCGATCCCGACGTTCGCCGCGCTCGTGCCGCCCGTGACGGTCAGGGTGCGCGCGGGCACGAGCACCGGGCTCGGTCCCTGGACCGTGTAGTCCCAGTACGTCGCCGCGCCAGATCCGAGCGCCGAGCTGGTCGCGCCGATCGTGGCGTACGTGGTCGACGGCGCCGCCGAGGTCCACGAGCTGTCCTTTTTGGCCAGCCACAGGTTCAGCGATGACGCGGGCGGGCTGCTGATCACGGGCAGGGTGATGTTCTGCGCGGTCGTGCCCACGACGTTGGTCGAGGTCTGCGGCAAATCCGCGTTGTGGAACGCCATGACCTGTGCGATCACGTCCACCCCTGCCGCGCCGCCCGTGATCCCTACGGTCGGCGCGGTCTCGGCCGCGCCGGCGCGCTTGCCGTAGAAGATGAGGTCGCCGTAGTCGGACAGCCTTGTCCACCCGGCCGGGGGCACGAGCGTGGGACTGAACCCGGTCTTGCGGGCGACCGCGTAGCACAGCAGCAGATCGCCCTCGACCACCCCGGCAGGCAGTGCGGGCACGACCGCCGCGTTGTTCGCCGAAGCCGCGGCACCGGCGGCCGGTACGCCGATGATCGGCCCGGAGTCCACACCGGACACCCGGTAGGTGTTGAGCACCCCAGCGGCGAACTCGTAGTCGTCCACGTGCCCCGCACCGGCGGTAACGGCTACCGCGTCGCCGCCGCGCACGGTCGACCACGTGATGCCGTCCGTTGAGCGCTCGACGAGCGCGTAGTCGACCGAGGACGGGAACCCGTCGAACGCGATGCGCACGCGCGACAGGTCGTCGAGGTAGGTTGCGGTGGTCGTCATCGCATGCTCCCCGTTCCGGCACCGGCAAGCCGCCGCACCTGTCCGGTGTTCTGGTCGATGGCGAGCCGCATCCGCTCCGTGATGCCCGCGCCGAGGTCGAGCGTCAGCTCGATCACCTGCGGCCCGCCGAACGTCTGCTGATTGCTCACCACGCGGCCGGTCTGCCCGGGGATGAACAGCTCCGGGCCGCGCTCGCCGACCAGGTGCATCCGCCCGGCCAGCGCCGTCCCGCCCTTAGCCAAGTGCGGGATCTTCGGAATGCCCGGCGCGCCGGTCCACGTCCACGCACGGCTGATGATTCCGGTCGCGTCGTTGATGCGGTCGATCGCCCAGTTAAGCGCAGCCTTCAGGCCATTGGTGATGCCGCGCCAGACACCGGCGAAGAAATCGCCGACGCCGGACCACACGGATTTGATCCGATCCCAAGCGCCCGAGAAAACGCCCTTGATGAATTCCCAGATGGTCGAGGCTCGTTGCTTGACGCCTTCCCAAAGCCCTGCGAAGAAATCGCCGACGCCGCTCCACACGCCCTTGATGAAGTTCCACGCGTCGACCAGCCGTTGCCAGATCCATTGCGCCGCAGCGGCAACGGCATCCTTGACGGTGTTCCAGAGGTCGACGAAAAACGTCTTGATGGGCTCCCAGTAGGTGATGATCGTGGCAACGATCGCGATCAGCGCGCCAATCGCGATGATGACGAGCCCGATCGGGTTCGCGTCCATTGCGGCGTTCAGCACCCATTGAGCTGCGGCCCAGAGCCCGAGCGCGACGACCAGCGGTGCAATCCAGCTGGTGTTTTGCGCGATGAAGTTCGCGATGTTTTGCAGGACCGGCGCCAGGAATTGGATGACCGGAACCAGCATGGTCGACAGCGTGCTCGCGAGGCTCGCGAACGCGGCCGCCAGCGGCGGAATCGCGGGGGCGATCGCCGCGAGCAGCGCACCGACCACTTTGGACACCGAGCCCGCCACCGAGTTGAGCGACTCGAAGAACGCGACGAGGGTGTCGTGTCCCTGCGCGGACTCAAGGAACTCGCGCACGGTCTTGATCAGCGGCCCGAGGAACCCGCCGAGGCCGCCGCCCGCGTCCATGATCGCGCCGACGACCGCGTTGAAGATCGCGGCGAGGTCCTTGATCACAGCGAAGAACGACTGGAACCCGGCGATCGCGCTGCGGCTCCATTCCTGCAACTGGCCGGACTCGGCCGCCTGCTGGACAAACGCACGGAACCGCTCGCCTGCCGCGCCGAGTCCGCCGGTGAGCTGCACGAGGATCGGCATCGCGACCGCGCCGATTTGCAGGAACGCCGCGATCACCGGCGCGAAGAACGACCCGAGGTTCTGAATCAGCCGCGACGTGCCGTCGAGGATCTGGTTCACCTGCGCCGTGCCCTTGGCCGTCGCGAGGTACGAGGTGACCTTCGTAACGACGCCGCCCATCGCCGTCGCGACGGACCGGAACCCGGTCTCTGTCTTCGGGAGCAGCGTTTGCAGGTTGTGCACCGCGGGCAGCAGCGCGTCCTTGAAGCTCGCCGACACGCCAGACTTCAACGTGTTCAGCTGCGGGTCGAGCTGCTTGAACGCGGCCTTCGCGCCGTCCGCGCCGAGCTTCGCCGCGATCATCGCTCCCGCGAGCGCGAAACCGCCGGCCACCGCGAGCGGCAGCACACCGGCAGCAGCAGCGATCCCGTTGACTGCGACAGGGAGCAGGTTGAGCACGCCCGCGGCGGTCGATGCCTGGCGGGCCATCGTGGCGAAGCTGCCCGCGACAGAGCCGATACCGGACACCAGCGGCGCGGTGCCCGACACGATCTTGTCCCGGCTTGCCGCGAATCGCTTGCCCGCAGCAGACAGCGCCAAGCCGAACCGCTGCCAGCGCGTCCGGGAGTCCTCGATAGTCTGCGCCGTCTGCGAGAACTTCTGGTTCGACGCCTCGGCGGCGCCCGCGAGCCGGTTGAGCTCAGCTTGGTTGCGTTCCAGTGACTTCCGCATCAAGTCCAGCTCGGCGCGCGCGGTGACTGCCGCTTGCGCCAAGCCCTTGGTGCTGCCGTCGAACTTGATACGAACGGTGCGTTCCCCGGCGCCCATCTCACGCACCCCTGTTGAAGCTGCGGATGATCTCGTTCGCCGCTGCGTTCCACTCAGCCGCGATGGCGGCCTGGTTCTGCTCGACGACCGGGAAGAACGCGTAGGCGTCCTGCCCTTGGTGCGGCCGGTACTGGCGGCCGGTCGAGCCCGCGTAGCGAGCCGCGGAATACCAGCCGGAACGGCCGTTCATCCCGAAGATGCTGCCGAACAGCAGCCCATAGGCGGGGGCGAGGCGGCGGCCGACGCGCTTGGTGCCGCCGATCTGGATGGCGGGCACCCGGTCGCGCACGGCCTTCGTCGTGGGCGCGACAAGGTGGCCCTGCGGTCCCCCGTGCGCGGCGACATCCGCCGCGGCCTTCACCGCGAGTTTCCGCGCGAGATTCTGCGAGGCGTCCCGCAACGCGTCCGATGCTTCCTTGGGCAGGTCGCGGAACGCTGCCAGAACTTCGCGTGCACCGGTCAGCTGAAGCTTGACCACCAATGCGGTTTTCGCCACCCGGGTGCACCTCCCTCGCGCTCATCCGGACATCTGGGCGGAGCCGTAGCGGCTCGGGCCTTGACCTGGCCCCGAGGTTTTTCCGTTGCTGGCTTTGTTGGACTGGTCGACCAGGTGGGCCATCGTGATCAGTGACCTGTGGTCGAGTTCTTCAATGTGGCGGGGCGCGATCCCGGTGACGATCGAAAGCTCAAGCACCACCCGGTTCAGGCTCCCGCGGGGCCAGGGTCCGGCTCGTCGTCACCGCCGACCGGGAACACGTCGAAGGTCTCCTCGAAGTCGGCCAGCTTCGCGGGAGTGTCCTCCGGATGCGTCATCCGCATCACCAGGTGGCCGAGCCTGTAGACCGTCTCCATCGAGATCTCGTCCTCGAAGTCGGAGAGCTTGATCCCGGTCGCGCGCTCGAACGCGAGGATGTGCCGCGGCTTCGCGACTACCTCGTTGTCGAAGCCGTTGTCGCCGGTGATTTTCAGGGTGAGCATGGGGTTTCTCCTAGGTGAGGGACAGAACGGTGCGCTTGAGGTCGGCGACGGTGCCGGTGTAGTCGATGAACGCCTTGCCCGCGTTCACGTCCCCTGCCGGGAAACCGAACGTCTCCGTCCGAAGTGGACCGATCGCCTTGGACGCTCCGGCGGGCAGCGACACCGTCAAGTCCTCGACCGCGAGTGAGTCGTAGGTGGCGGGAGTCTGGATGGTCACCGTCGCGGACGCGGCCCCGGTGTTCGAGACGAGGAGGAACACGGTCCCGCCGGTGTCGACGATGTCGCCCTCGGCGGTCGGCGACGCGCCCGCGGTGCTCACACCGGCGTAGCTGACCTTCTGCGTAGTGACAGATGTGCGCGCCATGGCTGGTTTTCTCCCTTACGGCCGCGAGTAGTCGGGATCGCCGATCACCTGGAACGTGATGTCGGTTTCTTCGTTGTCGCCGCGGTCGCCGCCGACCGGCGCGGGCTGAATCTTCAGCTGCCCGGTCCAGCGCACGTGTTCGCCGGGGATGTCCGGGTGGTGGTTCAGCTCGAAACCCACGACCGTGCCGCGGTTGGTCCACAGGAAGTCCTCGAAGCCGCCCGCGGTCCACTTGCTGTAGGTCTTCACCTGCAACGTGGGCTCGCTGTCGGTTTCGCTGACGTCCTCGCCGTCCGGGCAGAAGCTGTACAGCCGGTCGCCGTCCTGCACGCCCGGGTCGAGTTTCCAGCTGTTGAGCTGACATTCAACGGACACGCCGCCGATGGTCAGCGTGATGATCTTGAGCCGCCGCACCTTGAGCGACATCGCTTCCTCCTCCTACAAACCCACGTCAACCGTGATGGCGTACGTGGGAAGCTGTGACCCGCCCATCTGGAGCAGGGCCGGGGATGCCGACGACACCGCGAACAACGGGTCGCCCTCGATCGCTGCGACGACCGGCTCGACGAGCTTGTAGAGCCGGGCCGTCGCGTACTGGTCGAACGGGACCACCAGGTGCACCACGAACGTCGCCTCGCTCGGCGCCGATCCGCCGAACCCGCCCCACTCCAGCACCGGCGGAGTAATCACCGCCGACGCTTCGCCCTGCACCGATGCGCCCGGGTCCTCATGGATCCGCTTGCCCAGTGAGGCAACGGTTTCGAGCACGGTGCGCAACGCGGCGACCGCTTCCGGAACGGTGGTCATGCGACCACCGCCCGCGCGAAACGGCCGACCCGCAACAGCTGGTCGATGTCCGGGTCGAACGAAGGGACGCGCGCCGACCCCAGATCGCCCATGCTGATCAGCGCGTCCGGTGACCGGCGGCGAGTGAACCACCGCCCGGCCAGCCGGAGCGTGCCGAGCGCCAGGTCGGCACCCGGTGCCTTGCCGAGCGGATGCGGCGCGAAGTCCACATCGGACCGCACGCGCTCGACGAACGTCACCGCAGCGTCAAGGCATGCCTGCAAGGCCGGATCGTCGTCGGTGACGCCATCCGGCACCTGCAAGTCGGCCCTTAGCTCGTCGAGCGTGGGCGGCCACGTGGTCATCAGTTCAGCACCCAACCGCGGTCGGTCAGCACGTAGCCGCCAGCGCGGCGCGTGTAGTCGGTGGTCGTGTCGCTCGCTTCGAGGTCGGCCAGCTGGGCGGCGGCCTCGTTGTCCGCGTGCGCTTCCTGGTCGGCCTCGGCCGATTCGACGGCCGCCGCGGGCTGCTCGGCGAGCGGCTGCTCGACCTCGACCGGGACCGGCTCGACGGCGGGCTGCTCGACGGGCGCAGTGCCCGCCGAGCCCGCCGTGCCCCTACGGTTTGCCATCAGGCACCCGGGGTGACGGTGTGGCGGATGGCGTGCAGGCCGGTCGGGCGCAGCAGCCGCACCGCGACGTAGCCGAACAAGGCCAAATCGATGTTCGCCGGGCCGCCCCGCTCCTCGAACCGGAACGTCAGCAGCGGCGACTCCCACGCCCACACGTCGTTCCGGTTGAAGATCAGCACGTCCGCGTCGCCCGCGGCATTGCCGCTCATCGACCAGGTCGGCACGTTCGGCAGGCCGTCCACGTACCAGCCCTGCGTGACCGCGTTGCCGACGCCGGCGCTGTTCTGCGCGCCGATGCTCGGCAGCAGCGGACGGCCATTGCCGTCCACTGCGGTCGCGAAACCAGTGGTGCCCTCCTGCGATAGGTGCGCGATGGTCGGCGCCGCGAACCGGTGGAACGGGAACTCGGCGAGCACCCGCCGCTCGGTCGCGAGCAGCTTCTCGCCGCCCGGGGTGCCAGCGTCGCTGGCCGAGGTGTAGACGTACGCGCCCGACGGGACCTGCCCCGAGGTGATGGTGCCGCCCTGTCCGTTCGGGCCGTTCAGCTCGGCGTAGAGCTTCGCCTCCGCATTCTGGCTGTACGCCTCGCTCATCGCCTGCGTGGCGATGGCGTCAATCGCGGGGTTCGAGCTGTCGGCGATCTCGCGGGTGATGGTGAACAGACCGGAGACCGCGTTCGGGGTGACGGTCTTGGTGCCCACGACCAGCGTGCCGGAGCCCGGGTTGTTGCCCTCGGTGTGGTCGCCCGCCATGCCGCTGCTCGACGTGTAGGCCGGGATGGTGAATGGCGTCGCGTCGGTCAGGGTGCCGCGCGACACCGAACCCCACAACGGCCGCCCCTTGAGCAGCTGCGTCACGTACAGGTCCGGGCGGTAGCCGGGCGGGATGATCGCGGCAGCGTTGCTGGTGTTGCCGCCCGCGAACGACGCCGAGGCAGCCTGCCCGGCGGCGCGACGCTGCGAGTCGGCCAGCTGCAAGCTGAATTTCTCCAGACGGCCGCGCGCGTCCACGTCGCCCTCGGTGCGGGACTTCCACGCATCCTTGATCATGGACGGTCCGTGACCGTCCATCTGGTACACCAGCGGCTCGCTGGTGACCGTCGCGGCCTGCCCGGCCGGGATCACCTCGCGGCCCTGCGGCGCGGGAAGCTTCGCGAATGCCTCGGCAACAGCCGAGCCGATCGCTTCGGACAGGCCAGCGGTGAACGCGGCGAAATCAGGGGCCGCGCTCGCGGCCGGCGGGGCGGTGGTCTCCGCGGGTGCGGTCATGGTGGGTTCCTTCTTCTCTCGGGTGGCGGCGACGGACGCGACCCGCGCGCCGTCGAAAGCGGGCATCGCGGTCAGCGCGACCGCGCGCAGAGTGGCGCTGTAGACCAGGGCCACGGTTTCGTCGGTCGGGTCGGGCTCCCAGCCATCGCCCGGCTCGAAGTCGACTTCGATCGAGAAACCGTCGTAGACCTTGTCCTCGGCGAGGGCGAGCATCGCGTCGCCGTCCGCGCCGCGGCCGACGCGGAACGCGGCAGCGAGCCCAGCATCGGTGCTTGCGAGCTTGGACGCGTAGCCGAATGACTGGTAGCGGTCGTGATCGCGGTTGAGCTTGACGCGGGAATCGTCCCCGCCCCAATGAAGCGAGTCCTTCGCGAACTTCCACTTCATGCCGCCAGATCGGGCGACCGCGCCCCACGGGACAGCGATACCGGACACCATCCGCTTGGCACTGTCCACAGTGAACTCGGCGGCGGCCGGGGTGAGCTCGAATCCGAGCGTGAGCGTGCCCGGGTTGTCGTCGGAGAACCGGACGGTCGGGAACGGCGCGGCAGCGGCAGCGGACACGGGTGGCTCCTCGGCGGGGGTGCCCGGCTCCGGCGGCGTCGGGGGCGTTGCCGGAGCCGGGGTCTTCGGGACGGTGGCGGTCGGGATGTTCTCCAGCACGGCAATGCGCTCGTCGTTGTAGACGCCCACCTCGCGCCCGGCCTTGTAAGCCTGCATTCGCGTGAGCGTGTCCGACTTGAGAAAGTGCGCGTACTCGTAGCGGGCGGTGTAGCCGCGCGGGAGAACGTCCGGCATCGAGAGCCGGTCCTCGATCGCCGCGGCGAACGGGCGCAACACAAAGTCGATCAGGTCGAGGCGGCGTTGCTCCGCGTTCGCGTACGTGCGCGAGGTTGTCGACACGCCGAGGTCTTCCGGGTCGAGCCCGGTATGCCGCGAGATCTCCAGCACCGCGGCATCACGCGCGGACGATAGCTGCAACTGTTCCGGGGACCACTGCAACGTGTTCGCCTTGAGCGCTGCGCCGATGTAGCCCCACGCGCGGTCGCGGTTCGCTTCCGCCCACTTGGTGAGGATGTCCTGCACCTCGTCCTCGGTCGGGTCGACAGCCCCGTCGGCGGGTGAGAAATAGCCCAGCGGCAACGGGTCCTTAGCCGACCGCGCAACCGCGGCGTCGAGCAGCAGCGCAATCCGGATCGCTCGTGCGGCGGCCTGCAACAGCGGGTCGTTCGGCGAGTCGATGCGGATCAGCTCGGCGTCCGGGACTGGTTCCCACGCCGAGCCCTGCGGCATCCCGGTCGCGGACGAGACGTAAACCCGGTAGTCCTCGCGCACGGTCACCGATCGCGGCTCCAGACGACGAACCTGTGTCGGGTAGCCGTGCCATCCGAATTTGGTTACACGCCACCAGGAAACGCCCTCGAAGAGCATGTCTTCTATCGTGCGCGTCATCGTGACCGCGCGGGCGATGTCGGGTTCGGGCTGCTGCAAGAGGGTGTAGGTGCTGTCCACAACCGCGCGCGATGCGTCGTGCGTCTGCAACGGCAGCGCGCCGAGCGTCCCGCAGATCAGGTCGCGGGAGCGCTTCACCGCACCGACAGACATCGCCAGGCGGCGCGGGACCCGCGTCGACAGCAGCCCGTCAACGTCGATCGGCGCGCCAGCCGCAAGTTCCGGCGGAACCTCAAGAGTGAAATTCAGGGGTCGAGCCCACCGCGGCACTTCGGCGGGCTCGGCCTGTGCGTGGACGCGTTCGGGCGCGGGCTCAGGCCCGTTGCCCCACATGAACAGGTCACGCCACAATCCCACGCGGCCACAATATGGCTACCAGAACGGTAAAATCACGCCGGACGGTCCGATGTGGACTATTCCTCACTCACGCGGACGGGCCACCACAACGAATGCTCGCGCTGGGGGCGGCGGCAGCGTCCGCGCCAAATGGACCGCACCCGCCGCGGCGTACACCGCGTCGCAATGCCCCGCGCCCTTCCGCGTGAACCGCCACACGTCGCCCTGCCTCAGCTTCTCCGCGCTCGTCACGTGCGCGTTCAGCAGCGGGTCATCCGAGTGCGCGATCTGACCACTTTTGACCTGCTCCGCGAAACCCATGCACACCGCCGTCGTTTCGCGCGTGATCTCCGCGACCTCGACACCGCGCGGCGGCCACGCTCCGCGCGGACCCTGCTTGCGGTCCGCCAGATCCGCCGCCACCGCCGCGGCCGGACCGTTCGGGAACCACCCGAGTTTCTGCGGCCGGACCTTGGCGACCGTCGCGGGCAACGCCTTCCGCAGCGCCTGTGTGCATCCCGGACCATCCCATGCCTCGACCACCTCGACGCGCACCCGTCCGTCCGGCAGCAACGCGGCAGCAACGAGCGCGGCGTGCTGTCCGTCGATCGACACGTCGACGCACAACGCCACTCGGCCGCGCGCGTCCGCGAGGTCGCCGGCATCGAGACAGTCGGCCCACTTCGCGTGATCGATCGCGCTGTCGATGATCTTCACGCGGATGCACATGTTCTCAGTGAGGAACCCGGCCAGCTTCTCGCCGCCCTTCTCCACCGCGACAGCGGCATCGCCGAGCAACGCCTCCGGGTCGATCCGGTGGCCAAGGTTCGGGTTCGCCTGCGCAAGCGCGTTCAGGTCGAGCGGGGACGACCCATCGGGCGCGGACCACTCGAAGATCCCCAGCCGCGGGTCACCCTCGCCGGTCTCGATGAACTTGATAGCGGCGTCGCGCAAGTCGTTCAGCACCACCGACCGATCCGAGCCGGCGTTCGACATCGCCCACACCTGTGCGTCCCGCACCGCGTTCGTCGCCGGAACCGACGCGTCGTACGCGCTGTAGTCGTGGTGCTGCCGCAGCTCATCGAGCACCAGCCGATCGATCGTGAGCGACCGCCCGCCTTCCTCATTCGAGGCGGCGATTTTGTACCGGCTGCCCTCGTCGAGCACCTGCTCGACCTCGTCCGCGCGCCACAGCACCTGCTCGCCGTTCGCCTTGCGGATGCCGCCCTTCGCCGGGATCTCGGCGGCCAGGTCCTCGACCTGGCGCGCGAGACGGCCCGCTTTACGCCACGACTCGGCGGCGTAATCGAGCTTTGTCGAGGTGCCCAGCACCAGCGGAACCCGGTCGACGAACAGCCAGAACAGCGTCAGCACCACCACCACTTCGGTTTTGCCGTTCTGCCGCGACACCAGCACGAGCACCTTGCGGAACCGCGGCCGCCCGTCCGGCAGCAACTCGCCCGCGTGGATCGCAAGCCATTCCTGCCACGGGTCGAGCGGGTGCCCCAACGGATCGCGCGCGAAATCACACACGTCGAACCCGTAGCTGGTCTCCGGCGTCAACTCGCGCAGCGGCGGCGTCCAGATCCGCGGCACCGTCGAGCCGACGATGTCAGCCGTTGCGGCGCTGCTCCCGTCGCTTCCGAAGCTCATCAAGGGCGGACTGCTTAGCTGCGCCATTGGCCGGCACCCCCTTCGCCAGTGCCTTGCGCGCCGCCGGTGTCGCGCCGAGGCTTTCGAGCACGGCCAGCAGCCGCCCGGACAACTCCGCCACCGTCCTGCCCGAATCCTCTTCGTCGATCGCGACCGCTAGCCGCAAGGCCAGTGCAACCGCGCCCTTGTCCTCCCCAGAGATCTCCAGCACGCCCACTGCGGCCCGAACCGCGCCAAGCATGTCCAGCGGGTCCACACCCGCCCCAGCGGTCACCGCGGACCCCCAGAAAACGCGGGGAGAGAGAGATTGACAGGGACTTGGATCAGTAGGGGGGTGCCGGTGGGGAAAAACGGCAGGTCAGTGGCTCTGTCCATTGTGTACGTTTGTTTGTGCAGGTCAGGGCCTTGTGTGTTGTGCATGGGTCACCACCTGGTCATGGGTCGGGGTGGGGGGTCGGCGGTGCGGGCTGTCTCGCGGGCAGCGGCACCGGCAGCGCGGTTGCAGGACCGGTGTTCTGGTCCCTGGTATTCGCGCTTGCCGGTGCCGTCGCGGTGGCCGAGGTCCCACGGTGTGCCGGGTGCGATGAGGTAGCCGCACCGTGCGCACGCGACTGTGCCTGTGGCGACGCGTGGTGCGAGGGCTGCGCGTAGGCGTTGGTGTTGTGCGCCGTAGCCCTTGCGGGTGGTGTCGCCTGGTCGCTGGTGGTCGGCCATGGTCGCGATTCTAACCGTCTGTGGTGGTTAGGTCGGGTTGTGCGAGTCCGATGTGGATGCGTGCGCCGATGGCGTCGCAGTAGCGGCGGACGGTGCCGATGCGGGGGTCTTGGTGGCCGTTCTCGATGGCGCTTACGGATTCGCGGGTGATGCCTGCTCGGTGGGCTGTTTCGGCTTGGCTGAGGCCGCGTTCTTCGCGTAGGCGGCGGAGGTATCGGCCGATTCCAGTGGTGTCGTTGGCCATGGCCGTTTTCCTCCCAGTAGTGCGGCAAGGTCGTTCAAGGTGCACATGACGAGCGCTTGGCCGGGATCGCCGATTCCGCGTCGTTTGGCGACGACGAGCCCGGCTAGCGCATCGTCATTGCCGCGTTCGATGTCGGTTTCGCGGAGCCAGCCGGCGATGTCCCAGCGGGTGGTGTTTTTGCATTCGAGGACGACGCGTTGCCCGTGGATGCGGACGCCGGCGATGTCGCCGCGGTCCTTCGCGCCTGAGCGGACGCGGCGGTCGATGCGGTCGTCGGCGAGTTGGTGGGCGAGGTAGTCGGCTACCTGCCGCTCAAACAGCGACCCGGCTTTCTTCGCGCTGGCCCGGTTCCTAGGCACGGTCGTCCTCCTCGCCGCGGAGGATGCGGGCGTCGAGGTCGCCGCGCGAGCCGTGTTGCTCGCAGTAGATCGAGCCGTGCTCGCGAAGCTCCCTGCACTGCTCGCCGTCTTCCGGATCCGTCGAGGCTTGGACCGACGCTTCGCAATAGGCCAGCTGACGGATCCTGGTTTCCTCCTGCGATTCGGGGGTGCAGCACTTGGGGCAGAAGTCGAACGGCTGGCAGTCGCACGGCTCCTCGCGGTCCGTCATGGGCTCGTCGGATCGTTCGCTAGCGGCCGGGCTCTGGTCGGTGATCACGTCCCGGATGCCGTCGAGAGCAGCCACCGCGCGGGTGCGGACGCTGTCGGGGTTGCAGCGGGCCGGGCCGAGCATCGCGGCATGGAAACCGGCGGCGTGGTCGGCGATCGCGTCGAGCTTCGACAGGACGGCGTCGCGCTCGCGGCGGATCTCGCCGAGGCGGCTCGTGCCGGTCGTGATCTGCTCCTCGCGTGTGCTGATGCACCGCAAAGCGTCTGCGAGCTTCGCCTCCGCGGCATCGGCGCGGCGACGTTGGTTGCAGGCAGGACAGAAGTCGCCGGACTGCTCGCAGACCCAGCCGAGCTTTCCGCTCACGTGATCACGGACGATCTTCAACCGCTCAGGACTGGACACCTCGTCAGATACGAGGAAGTCGCCCACCCACTCGGTTCCGCAGCGATCGCAGAACACGCCGAGGCGACACGGGTAGCGCGGATCGTTGGGGTCGCGGACGATCGCGCTGATTTCGTCGGGGTTCATCGGTTTGTCTCCTCGGTGGTGTTGTGGACGTTCTGGCGCTTCTCGGCCTCGGCGACGAGTCCGCGGAGCGCGATTGCGCGGGCGGTGTTGCCCGGCGGGGCGTAGCCGTTCCACTGGTCGTGGTGGCGGTAGCCGATCGGCTCGCGGCATAGCTGGTCGCGGAGATCGGCGTAGGAGAGGACCAGTGCGCGCCGGTCCTGCCGTCGCTGGGCGGATGCGCGGGCGACCTCGGCCCACTCGGATTCGACGCTCACCGGCGCCGCCGCCGGTCCGGGCCGTCGAGCACCACGCGGGTGCACATCTCGACGATCCGGGACGCGACCCGCTCGCCGAGGCCGGCCGCGAGGTCGCGGGGCGCGAGGTTGGTGGTGATCACGGTCGCGAGCCGGTTCTCGTACCGGTGATTGATAATCCGGTAGTTGATCTCTTCGACCCACTCGCTCGCCTTGGCCGCGCCGATGTCGTCGAGCACGAGCAGCGGCGCGTACGCGAACCGGCGGAACGCGGCCTCGCCGTGCACTCCGCTCGACGGGCGCAGCTGGGCGTACAGGTCGGCCGCGGTGACGACTTCCCAGCGGAGTTGCGCGCCGGAGGTCGCCAGGTCTCGGACGGCGCCGTAAGCCTGGTGGGTCTTGCCGGTGCCGACGCTGCCGAGGATCGCCAGCGACGGGCCGCGCTTGATGACCGGGTTGCCGGTGCGGGCGGTGCGGGCGGCCTCGGCGAGCAGCTGCTCGCACCAGTCGCGCACCTCGGGGTGGTCGGCGGTGGCGTCGGCGTAGCGGTGCGGGACGCGGGCGAGTGTGTCGGTGCCGTGCGCGCGGTTGTCGTCGGTCCACGCGGAGTCGACCAGTTCCCCGGTGACGGTGAGGGTTTCCATGTGGGTTACCAGTCCTCGTGATAGCGGGCGGGGTCGGGTGAGGCGAACGGCGCGTAGCCGTTGGCGTTGGTCAGCGGGGGCGGTTGGGATTCCCATCCGTCGCCCTTGAGCCAGCGTTCAAAGTCCTTGCGGTACCGCAGTTCGGGTGTCGCGTGCACGTACGGCGGGATCGCTTCGGTGATCCGCTCGACAGGTGCGCGCTTGACGGCGCGCTGCCACTCGGCGAACGCGGTCCGCTTCCCGCCCTTGCGGCCGTAGGCGGTCCAGGCTCGCTCGAACGCTTCGGGGTAGGTCGGTCGCTTCGGCTCTGCCGGAGCGGACTCGCCGGAATCGGCGAAGGTCTTTTCTTCTTTGGGAGGGGAGTGGAGGGGAGGGGAGGGGGCAGTGTTAGACGTAACGTCGTCGGGCGCGTTAGTAACGCGTCTACTGCCCCCGTCTACCTGCGGTTTCTGAGAGTTTTCCTTGCTGGCAATCGATTCCGACGCTTCTCCCGATTCGTTCCCGTGCTGCTCGGAGTCGGCTCGCGCGCTGCCCGCGCGCCGTCCGGAGCGCCACCGCGCCTGCCTCGCGGCGTTTTCGGCGCGTCGACGGGTCACCTCGGCGCGCGTCGGGTTGCGTCGGTCGTCGCTCCAGTCGTGGAACTGGAAACCGCCTTCCGCGACCCGCCACAGTCCCACCCGGACCAGCTTCGCGGCCTGAGTCGGCGTGCCGTGCATGAACGCGATCTCGTCCGGCACGAACCCGTCTGTCAGGTGCTTCGCCGACCAGGCACCGGCGCGCACCCACAGGCCGAGAGCTGCGTTACCGGCGCGGATCGCCTTCGGGTGGTCGGCGAAACCGTCGTCAACGGCGAACCAAGGCATGTGCTCTCTTTCTCTCGTGCGCCGCCAGTCCGAGCCGGGCCCGGATGCGACCAGTGGTGTAAGTGGTGAGCCGGGTTGCCTCGGCGATCTCGGTGTCGGTGAGGCCGGCCGCGTGCAGCCGGGCGACGACGGTTTCGCGGTCGCGGGTGTCGAGGGCGTCGGCGGGGATCTCGCCTCGGCAGCACGCGGACACGGCCTCGGCGGTCACGCGGCAGCGTCCCTCAGGACACCGAGCAGGTACCGGTACGCCTCGGCCGCCTGCTGCCACACGACACCGTTACCGGCAAGCTTGAGCTGCTGCGCGCGGGACAACCCGGGAACACCGGTGATCCAGCCGGCGGGAAGCCCCATCATCCACTCGGGCAACGCGGGATTCAGGACATGTCCGCCGCGTGATCCGGGAACGGTAGGTGCGGGTGCTGGCCGTCCGAGGATGGCTTCCCATCGGCGGATTGCGGGGGTGTAGCCAGCCCAGTCGACAACTGTCGGGCTAACCCGTTCAGAAGTGGCGTGCCGTGACCGGTGGTTGTGTGTCCCCCCGTCGCGTCCCCCACAGTCGGAGTCGGAAGCATCTTCACAACCACATCCAGGTCCGCGCCGCTCTGATGCCCGTTCCCTGGCTTGCCGCCGCGTCGGCCGTGGCCATTCGGGCTGAGACCCGTATTCGGTGTCGGCAGCAGGTGTAGCGCTGTTTCCAGCCGGTTCTTCGGGTTTCCGGCGTCGAGCTCCCGCTGTGACGGGCCGTTCATGTTCGCCAGCGGAGTCGGCAGCAGATGCTCCACCTCGTCCGCGAGCGTCGGCCCGTGCCCGCCGGCTTTCCGCTTGTCTGGGTGCTGGCTCCCGCCGTTCACCGCCAGCTGCGCGGTCGGCGTCTTCAGCAACCGCGAGGAGGAAGAACCGCTCGCGCTTGTGCGGGGCACCCACGGCGGAAGCGGGTAGGCAGACCCACGCGAAGCGATACCCGCACGCGGCCAGGGTGTCGGCGACTCGTCCGAGTTCAGCTCCAACGACAGCTGGGACGTTTTCCAACAGCACGTATCGTGGTCGTAGTGCGCGAATGCATCGGTCCACTTCGGGCCAGAGCGCCCGCTCATCTTCGGCACCTTTCCGTTTGCCAGCAAGGGAGAACGGCTGGCACGGCCAGCCAGCGAATAGCAACTCGATCGGGGCGAGCAGCGCGACCAGGTCCCAGTCAACGGCCGTAATGTCGCGCAGGTTCGGCACACCCGGGTAGCGGTGCGCGAGCAGCGCGGACGCCGCCGGGTCGATGTCGGCAAACCACACCGGCTCGGCGTCGAACACCTCGGCCGCCGCCATGTCCAACGCGCCCGTGCCCGTGAACAGGGACCCGGCTTTCATGAGCCCTCCATGGTGAGGTAGCCGTGGACGTGTCCAAGGTGGACAGCGTGCGGCCGGTCGCGTGCGCCGAGCTTGCGGACGACGCTTTTCGCGTGGGTGCGGATGGTTTCGACGGACAGCCACAGTTCGGCGGCGATCTCCGCATTGGTCTTGCCCAGTGCGGCACCGCGGAGCGTCTGCTGCTCCCGCTCGGTCAGCCGCGGCCGGTCGCCGCTCACGGCTTGTTCCCATGGCCGTTGACCCGTGAGGGCTGCACTCCGGCGGCGCGCAGCAACCGGTGCACCGTCCTCCGGCCGATGTTCAGCTCGGCGCGGATAGCGGCGATCGGGTCGCCCCGCTGGTACATCTCGACCAGAAGCTCCGTGTCGATCGGCTGCCCGGCCGGGCGCGGCGGCTTCCGCTCGGCGGGTTTCGGCGCGTGCTCGGCGATGATCGCGCGCACCTCGGCGACAGTGGTGTATTCGGTGTCGGCGGTGAGGTCAGCGGCGATCGAGTGCGGCGAGGTGCCGCGCCGGTGCTCGGCGACCACGCGCCGGATGATCCGGTCCTCTTTGGACAGCAACGGCGGTTCGTTCGCCGCCCGGATTCCCGTGTCCACGACCCCGGGCCGGGTCGCCTTGATCACCATCGTGTTGCGGGGCGCGGCCATCATTCACCGCCCGCGGTGGTTTCGGCGGATTCGGTGCCGCCGGTCAGCGCGGCTACCTCGGCCTCGATGACCTTGCGCCGCTCGGGGTCGGCGGTTTTCCACTCCCGCTTGAACTCGGCGATGCGGGACTCGGCCGTCTCGACGAGCGGCTGCACGACGAACACGGCACTTTTCCCGCGCGAGACGAGCAGCGGCACTTGCCGCCGCTTGTCGAGGTGACTCAGGTGGGAGATGCGTGTCCCGCCGACCTCCTGTCCGCCGAACCGAACCGAGGTGTCGCAGTACAGCGTCACACGACGCCCGACGTACGTTGCCGCGTCGGGACCCCAGCACGCGACGAGCACACGCCGCATCGACTTGCCCGGCCGCCAGACTCGCGGGAACTCGGCGAACTTGATATTGACGGGCTGCTCGTCGTTGCCCGCGGTGACCCGCTCGACTGTGAACGTGCGCGGCCCGCCGAGCAAATCGACGGCGTCGAGCTGGTCGCTCGTCGGGGCGATGGTGTCGGAGAGGTCCATTAAATCCTCATCTCCATAAGGGTGATCCGCTCGGTGGCGGGGAGGCCGTCGGTTTTCGCGAGGTAGTCGGCGGTCATCTCGGCGGCGGCGACCTCGAACCGCTCGACGGCGGCGATGATCGCGGCGTGCCATTCCGGGTCGGGCAGGACTCGCTTGTGCCACATCGGCATTCCGCCGCAGAACGAGATGAAGTCGAGCCACGCCCGGCCACTGACGAGCAGACCGGCTTGACACTGCGCCATGTACTGCGCGGGCACTTCGTCCGCGAGGATGGTGCGGAGGTGGAGTTTGGAGCGGCGCGACTTCACCTCGATCAGGCCGTCGTCGCCGACAAGACCGTCCGGCGAGTAGCCGAGCTGCCACGTGGTTTCCTTGCGGTGCAGGAAACCGACCTCGCGGACGGGGCGGTCGTAGACCTTGGCGTACAGGTCGCGCGCCCGTGGCTCGTCCTCGATGCCGCGCAGCATGTCGTCGCCGACGAAGGTGGGGTCGACGTATCCGGTGATGCGTTCGGCGACGAGTTGCGCGGTGATCCCGCGGCTCTGGTCGTTGGCCGCGGGCTTCCGCGTCCTCGGAGTGACGAGCTGTCCGACGACGGACGAGGTCACGATGCCGCGCCGCTGCTCGTACCACTCGTCGGAGCCCTGGATCACGTCCGGGTATTCGATGAGGGTCATGTCAGGGACTCCACCGGTGCCCACTGCTCGCCGTACTTGCCGTCCGTGAACGCGTGCAGTGCGTGCAGCGCGTGGTTAGCGCCCCGCGCGACGCCGATGGAGTGAGCGACGTCGACGCCCTTTTTGGCCTCTGCCAAGTACTCGTCGCGGATTTCGGCGATGCGCGCGACCGCCGATTTGATCTGCCGGATTTCTCGCTCGTTGCTGGGCATCACACCCACCGCCCGTCGCGCAGCAACTCGAACTCGATGTCGCGGTCGTCGCCCTCGGCCTGCTCGTTCCGCAACCTGGCCAGCAAGCCAAGTTCGGGGTGACCGGGCGACCCGAACGCGCAGTGGTGGCACACCCGTTGCAGCTCGGTGCGAGCGTCCGCGCGGCTCTCGTCGGGGCGCGGGTACAGCTGCACCGTCACAACGTGGTTGGCGAGCCCGCACTCTTCGCAATCCTCGGGTGCCGCCGACTGAAGCTGCGCCGTGGCAACGTGTTTGCGGTGCTTGCCCACGTAGCCGGTCGTGGTCGCGCGGACCGCGTACTCGGTCTCGGCGTCCACCCGGGCCAGCCCGACCACCAGCGAGCGACCGGTGTCGGTGATGCATTCGCCGCGCCGCGGGTCCCACGCGGTGAGGCCGACGCGCTCAAGGTCGAGCAGGACATCGGTCCGCCACAGGACATCGTCGGGCGCGTAGCCAAGCACGCCGCATTCGACGGCGAGCAGCGTTTCGAGCGCCGCCCGATGCGGGGCGCGGGTGCCCGTGAGATACTGCACGAATTCGATCATTGGATTTTCCCGTTTTCCTTTGGTCGTAGCCCGTTCCGTGTGTCCGCACGGGGCGGGCTTTTCCTTATGCGGCAGGGGATTGCGCTTCGCGGGCGGCGCGTCGGGCCAGCGCGGCGAGGATGATGCGGGCCCCGCGGGCCAGTGCTGCCGGATCCTCGTAGGCGTAGACCGGTTCAGGTTCCGCCGAGCGTTCCCATGCCTCCGCAGTTGGTGCACTGCTTGTCGCCCTTGCGCCGGTCGTTGGGGTCGACTGGCACCGTTCCGTTGCCGTTGCACGGGCCGCAGGGGTAGCGGTTGGCGGAGCTTGTGTTGGCGCGCTTGCCGGACACGGGTCAGGCCGCCGTGACACTGGTCTGGTCCGCGGTGAGGTCGGCGGCGGTGACCCGGAGCGTCTTGCACAGGGAGCGGAAGGCGGCGGGGCCGGGCGAGCGGTTGCCGATCTCCCAGTGGCCGACCGTGGACGGGGCGATGCGGAGGATCGCGGCGAGCTTGGCTTGGGTCAGACCGGCGTCCTCGCGGGCCAGACGGATCTTGGTTCCGTCGATCTTTCTCGTTCGCATGATCGCCACGTTATGCCCAGTTTCGCCACGTCGTCAACGCGGAAAGCGGCGTTACAGGGCATTTAACGTGGCGAAACATGGCCGAGTAACGCATGGACGTGGCGATACGACGTCTACTGTGACCCAGAGCACACCTAGACTTGCCACGTTTTGCCACGTTACCCTGTGGTTATGGTCGAATACCCCGAACAAAGCCTCGGCTGGTGGATAGACAAGCGGCGCAGTCAGCTCGGGCTCACCCTCGTCGAGCTGGCCGACGCCGCGGGCATGTCGCGCGAGACGATCCGCGCAGCAGCAGCCGGCCGCCGCCTGCGGCCTACGAACAAACGTCTGCTGGAAGACGCCCTGCGATGGGAGCCGGGATCCGTGGACGCCATCAAGCGAGGCAACGAGCCCACGTCGATCGCGGAACCCGCGCCGATCCGGCGCCCGGACGGCAGGACGGATGCAATCGCTGCCGTGCGCGCGCTGCTCGACCTTGCCGTGTCGCTTCGCGAGGCCGGCGACGACGCGGAAGCGGAGTCGACCATCGAGACGGCGACGACGATCGCGCGGCGACGTGGCGTGCTCCCGCAGCTGGCCGACGAGATAACCGCAGCTAGCGGGCGCTAGGGCGTTCGAGTGAATCGCTCCGGTGCAGGTTAACGCCCGCTATCTGCCGAAATATAGAACGCATGTACTAATCCAGATGGGGAGACGGAGAACCGGGCATGCGTTACCGGGTTTGGCTGGCAGTGGCGTTCGCCCTCGCAGCATCGTTCGTGGTGGTCCAGGCCACCTATCTTTTTGTCGAGGGCACGCAGCTCATCCGCCCGGCAGTGTGGGACATGTCGATAGCGACGCTCATCCTGTCCGGCGTCGCCACCATCGGGCTCGCGGCGCACGCGCGCACCGTCCGGGAGATCACGCGCCGCATTGACCTCGCCGAGCGCCGCGCGATCATCCATGTGCTCGACAACGACGGAGCGGACCCCCGGCCGCTGCGGGTGGTGCGCTAGCGCCGCCGCCACTCGACGGATACGCGTTGTTCGACAGAGTTTCCGGAGCCCTTGCCTGTCGGGCGCCGCCGGAGCGTGACGCGCTCGACGTACTCGCGGACGAAAGCCCGCTGCTCGTCGAGCGTCATGTCTGGCCACGCCTCGCGCACGACCGCGATGTTCGGAAGGGATTCCCGCGGTGCGGGAAGCGCCGCGAGTTCGCTCATCAGCGTTCGCTGTTGGGCGTCGAGTGCCGTGCGCGCTTCCCGCCACTCGCTCATCGTCAGCGCGCCGGGTGTTGCCCACTCGGCGGCCAGCTCAAGGCGCTGACTGTCCACGGTGGACAGTGCGTCGGTCAGCTGGTCTCGCCGGTCGGCGTACTCGTCGCCGCCGAAGTGCGCGCGGAACTCCGGGCTGTCCAGCTTTTCCCACAGTTGGTCGAGCACGTAATCGTCCACCCGGGCCATGACCGCGGCGACGCATCCCCGACCACCCTTGACGTTGTGGCAGAAGAAATAGGGCTTCGGCTCGCGTGGCGTCTTGCCCGGCACCGGCTTGACCGTCTTCAGGGATCCGATCAGCTGCGCGTTGCAAACGCCGCAGACAATCAGACCGCCCGTCAGCAGGTACTTGCGGCCGGTGGATCCAGTCAGGCACGCTTGGCTCACCTCGTAGGGCCCGCGGGCGCCCGTCACCACGCGGGGCCGCGACAGCTTCGCGCACACGGCGCGCCACTCCGCCGGCTTGATGATGTACTCCCAGTTGCCCTTGCCGGCGACCTCTTCCCGGTAGACACGCAACCCGGCTATCGCCGGTGTCGTGAGGAATGCCTTCACGGTCGCCCCCGTGATCTTGCCGCCCCGCGCGCTGCGAACGCCGCGATTTCGCATGTCGAGTGCGATGCTCTTCATCGACCAGCCGGACAGCACGCGCTTGGCCGCAAGCTGTATCTCAGCCGCCTGCTCGGGAACGATCTTGTACGTCTTGCCCTCGCGTCGGTAGCCGAACGGCAGCGAGGCGGGCGCGTTGCCGCGGGCCGCGTTCGTGGCGAGCTTGTCGTTCACGCGCCCGCGGAGCTTGCGCACCTCGTGCGCGTTCAGGACTGCGCGAATGTCCGCGATCTCGCTGTCGACCTGCACGATGCCCTCGCGGCGGCAGTGCAGCTCGTGGACCCCGCCGTCTACCAGCTCTTGGGCGAGGTGAAACCACCGCACCTTGTTGCGCTCAATGCGGGACTGCTCGGCGACCCAGATGTGCGCGACCGCGCGGCGCTCGACGGCTGCACGGAGCCGGTCGTACTGCGGCCGGATCACGTCTTCCTTCTCGCCGCTGAACCCGTCCTCGGCGTAGATCTCGATCGGCAGGTCGGGCCAGCGGGAGGCGGCATACTCGCGCCCCTGGTACTCCTGATCTTCGATGCTGTCCGGGCTGGACTCGGAAATGCGCAGGTAGAGCGCCACATGCTGGGTCACGTGACGAGTCTGCCCTAGAGTGCGTATTGACAGCAAGCGCCCTTCGGCGCTTTCCTTGAAGACGTACTCAGCGCTACGTCGTCGCGAGGTGAGCGAGCCCATGACCATCCCTGCATGCCAGACCCCGAAGGGGTCCGCACTGTCGAGCTGCATCGAGAGCATGGCAGAGGGGTGGATCACCTCGGAAGACCTGTGCCCGGCGTGCACCCGTTCATTCATTGCCGCGCTCGACGGCGTCGCGGGCCCGCTTGACTGGAGCCGCGGCTACCGGCGGCGCGCGGAAGGCACCGAGAGCCGATGACCGCCCTCGTGTGTAACAGACCTCGCGGGCGTCGCGATCCCTCTGTGTACCGCGCAGAAGGGGGCATCGTGGGGGGGCGACTCCGACAGACCGAGGTCCCTCACTTCCCGAGCGGTCTCGACCCTGCTGGCGATCCTCGTCGTCGCATTCGGGCTGACCAGCTTCTCACCGCCGGTCGACCCGGCCGCGCGATCGGCCGCCTTGACGCCGGCCGATCGCGACCAGGTGACGTGCGACCGCGCCGCGGTGATGAACCGGCAGCTCGACCAGCTCGGCCGCAGCGGCTTCACCTGGACCATCGCCGAGCCGCCGTATAAGGGCCTGTGGGGGCTGGTCGACCTGTACGGCACCATGCAGGTGCGCGTGTCACCGCGGACCCCGTGCAATCTCATGGTCGACGTGGTCAACCACGAGTGGATGCACACACGCCAATGGTCGAAGTACGGCCACCGCACCATCCAGGCGTACGGCGACGGCCTTGAGCCCGTCGCCGACTGCGGCTCGAAACTGCTGGGCTCGACGTTCACGCCCTATCTCAGGGACCGCGGTTTTGGCTGCACCGACTCCGAGCTAGCGTCCGCGCGGTCACTGCTCGGCCGGACGGAGAGGTAGCGCTAGCTCAGCGCGACGTGCCGGAGTGCCGCATCTCTTCGTATGCGTCGCGCAGATCTCGCGCTTCGCTCATCTTGCGCGCCTCGACCTGGTCCACCACTTCCTCGGCTCGCCAGTAGTTCGAGGGGACCACGCGGCCGGACGCCAGCGCAGAATGCGTCGCGCCGACCGCTTCGTCGAGCCGGTCCGTCGAGATCAGCGCTAGCGCCAGGTCGAGGTTCGCCGAGGCGACGCGCCGCGGCCATTTGCCGTCCGGGGTCTGGCGTTCAAGCCGTTTGATGATCTCGCGCGCGAAGGTCTCGGCGGCCGGGTCGCCAGCCCACGCCAGCGTCGTGGCCATGTAGGCAACGGACTTGTTTGGGTCGTACCGGTAGTGGTGCTCCGGCCGGTCTGGCACCTTCAGCGGCGACACGAGCGTGGCGACCCGGCTCAGCACGGTGTACATCTCGCGGCGGTCGCCGAGCCGCGCCAGCGCGCGCCCTTCCTGCGCGGACGCCTGGATCTCGATCGAGCTTCCGCGCGGCGCGAATGCCTGCGCCCGCCGAGACAGGTCGAGCGCGCCGACATAGTCCTTCTCCGTGAGAAGGTGCCATGCCTCCGTCTCGTACCCCCACGCGCGAATCTCGTCGTGGCCCGCGTCTCTGGCGAAATCGTGCGCGTTGCGGAGCCTCGCGCGCGCCGCCGCGGTTCGGTTGAGATCGATGTTCACTGTCGCGGAAAGCAGCGAGAGCCAACCGCCGACGACGAGCAATCGCCGGTGCTCGGACAGCGTCATCCGGGAGTCCATGAGCCGGGAAACGTAGTCGATGTACCCGCGGATCCGTGGTGCCAGCAGTGACGGCGAGGTGGTCGCGTAGGCGATCGCGACGTCGTCCACGATGGCCTCCAACTGGCACAGCGTCGCGTTGCCGACGTCGCTCGCCGCGACGCGTTGCGACAGCTCCAGCGCGGCTGCCTCGTCGTCCTCGGCGTTGCTGCCGACCGGTCGCAGCGCCGACGCGCTCGGCGGCGGCTCGGGCGAAAACCGGTCGCTGTCGCCGTTGATGTGCGCTTCGAGCTCGGCGCGCGAGATCTCCAGCTCGCGCGCGAGCCGCGGCCGGACGTGCAGCGCCGGAGACGATGCTCCGCTTTCCCAGTAGCGCACGGTCCGCTCGGAAACCTCGACGCGCTCTGCCAGCTGCTCTTGCGTGATGCCGATCGCTTCGCGCGCCCGCCGCAGTCCCGGCCGCCCCACCGTCATGCGTAGTCCAATCGTGCGACGTTTGATCACTTCTGCCCACAACGTAACCGCTGGTCAAGCGTACCCGTTGCCGGTTGGTTGCCGGTCCTTGCCGGACTGCTTCCTGGTCAAGCCGCCGAGCACGCCGCAAGGTCATCCGAGGTGTTCGGGCCAGCCCTACCACCGGACTGGGGAGAAGGTGACGACGTGGATATCGGGATGCTCGGCGTGGCGCTGGTCGCCGAGGTCGCAGCCATAGCCGTTGCCGCGTACGTGATCGGAGTGGCTATCAAATGGGCGTCGAAGTTCAAGCATGCACGGCAGCGGCAGAAGCGCCAGCGGCGGCAGCGGATTGCCTGCCGGTTGGTCGAGGAGGCGCGGACCCGATGACCGGGCTTTCCCTCCATGACCTCTTCCGGGAGCTGCGCTACCACAAGTGGACGCTCTACCTCTTCGGCAGGTCAGACTCGCCGACGCTGTTCGCCGCGACCTTCGAGTGGCTGACGTGCACGGACGTGCTCATCATCCGCAGCGAGGAAAGCGCGACCGCGTACCGGACGCCGCGGTTCCCCGGCACCGACGTTTTCCGGCCAACGGTGGTGTCCTGGCAGTACGGCGCCGACCCGGTGTGGACGATGCGGGCCGTGCTCACGATCAGCCCGCCGGGGTCGGCGGACGCGCCATTTCAAGTCCTCCGGCCGGCACCCGGCTCCGGCGTGCCCGCCGACATCGGCCGCCCGGTCACGATCCGGCCGACCGGCCTTGTCCAAGACCCCGCGCCGAAACGAGCGCGGCGACAGTAGAACCGACAGATGGAGGCAACAATGAGCATGGCGTCTTTCGCCGATGGCAAGCACGACAAGGGTGACGACGACTCCAAGACCGATCACCTCGGCAAGGGTTCCGACGGCCACACGACAGAAAGCGGCACCGACAAGTGACGGATTCCTCCACCCACGCGGGCGTGCGCGCCCTGGTGGCGGAGCTGGGCCGGACGGACAACCTGCCGTCCGGCCTCGGCCCGCTGCTCGAAGCTGTTCCGCGCGAGCACTTCATCCCCACTCGCGGATGGGTCAAGCGCGTACCCATCGACCGCCGAGCGGATCCCGAGACCTGGCGCAGCGCCGTCTACTCGGATGTCTCCATCGTGGTCCAGTACGACGACGGCCGCACCGAATGGCCGGAAGCTGGCGACTACCCCACCTGCTCGGCCTCGCAACCCTCGGTCGTGCTCGGGATGCTCAATGAGCTGGACGTCCAACCGGGCATGTCGGTCCTCGAAATCGGCACCGGCACCGGCTACAACGCCGCGCTGCTCGCCGAGCTGGTCGGCGCGGGCGGCAAGGTCACGACGATGGAGATCGACGCTCAGCTAGCCGAGTGGGCCGAAACCGCGCTGCTCGACTTCGACTGTGTGAACACCACGGTCCTGGCCCAAGACGGGGGCCTCGGCTCCAGCGACGACGGCCCGTTCGACCGCGTCATCGCTACCGCGGCCGTGCACCTGGGGCACGTGCCGTACGCGTGGGTAGAGCAGACTCGGCCCGGCGGCATCATCCTCGCTCCGGTCCGCGGAGACCTCGCCGCCGGGCCGCTCGTGCGTTTCACCGTCCACGACGACGGCACCGCGACCGGCGAAACGCTGCCAATGGGCGTGGCGTTCATGGAGTCCCGCACTCGCCGCTCGCCGGACGTCCCGGACGAACTCCCGGAATGGGACACGCAAGGGGCCAAGATCTCCGAGTACAGCACCGCTGTTGCGCCGTGGCCGCTATTGGACGAGCCCTCGGCGCGGTGGGCGCTGGCCGTTGCGATGCCCGGATGCCGCGCAGGAATCCGGAAACGAGAGCACGGCGACGAGGCGTGGTTCCGCGATCCCGTAACACATTCGTGGGCATCGGTCTGCGCGACCGCCGACGGCCGATACCACGTCCGGCAGGCAGGCATCCGAAAGCTCTGGTCGGAAGCACTCGCCGCGCGCCGCTGGTGGCACAGCCAAGGTCGACCGTCCATTACGGACTGGAAATGGACCATCACCCGCGAAAGCCAGAGCATCACGCTCCGGTAGTCAGGCCAGTTTTCGCCTGCACAGCCCCGCCCCGCCGCGCAGCCACCTCCCTCGGTAGCGCGGCGGGGCGGTTCCATGCTCCGGGCTAGTCCTGGTCGAGCTTGGCGACCGGCACGACGCGGCGACGGACGAGCACGCTGCTCACGACGGACAGGATCGCGCCGACCGCGGACACGATCACGTTGATGGTCTGGTCCGGGATCACCCACCAGCCGATGGCGACGACGGCGACGAGGACCAGGCGCACCGCCTCGGCGATGCTCACCGGCTCGGTGTCGACGCGGCTCGGCTGCTCCGGGGCGGTCACTGCGCGACCGGCTTCAGCTCGGCGAGCTTGGCGTCCACGCCCTTGAGCGTGTCCACGAGCCACTGGCGGAAGTTGACCAGCGACACGTCACCCTGCTTGCCGTCGCCGTTGAGGTCGGGCGTGTTGGCCACGATGGAGGCCATCCACTTCATGTCGGCGTAGATCTGGGCGATTGCCTTGCCCTGCGTCAGCGAGCCTTTCCCGTTGGCGAGCCACGTTTCCGAGGCGTCGGTGTACAGGCCCTTGACCCACGTGTAGAGCTGCTGCTGCTGGGTGTCGGTGAGCTGCATGAGGAAACCTCCAGTGGTGTTGTTGTTGGCGGCGGTGACGCGGGCGCGGAACCCGCTCATGTCGAAGTTGGGGTCGCTCTTCCGGCCGCGCGGCGAGCACACCTCCTTGTGGCCGAGCACGGCCGAGACCGGCAGATCGAACGCCGCGCACAGCGCGCGGCAGAGACGGGCGTAGGCGTCGATCTGGTCGTCGGGCCAGTCGTCTACGCCGGTCGCCTCGGCCTCGATCCCGATGGCGTAGGCGTTGCCCCACGACGAATTGAGCACCGCGCCGGCGTGCCAGCACAGCCCGGCGGCGACGACGTACACGGTGCCGTCGCGGCCGAGCACGTAGTGCGCGAGCGGACCGGCGAGGTCGGCGCGGCCGTTCTGAACGACGCCGAGCGAGGGCGCGGTGCCCGTGGCCGGGCCTGCGGTGTGGTGGCAGACGACGGCGCGGACGCCGGACATCTGGCCGTGCCCGCGGGTCTTCCAACCGGACTGCTCGACGACGCGCAGCCCCGCGGACCGCGCGATGTCGGCGAGCGTGGTCAGCATCATGGGTCAACCTCCGAGGATGAACGTTGCGAGTGCGCCCGCGGCACCGCCGAGCGCAGTCCCGCCGCCGAGAGCCATCCACACTTTTCGTTCCAGGGAACGGATTCGGGTTTCGTGGTCGCGGTCGCGGGTTTCGATTGCGTCGATTTTCTGCACCAGCTGTTCAGTGAGCGCTTTGGTCTGTAGCACCTGGTCGTAGATCTCCCGGTTGGTGATGGTGACGCCGTCTGCTCCGCGGCGATCGTCGGCGCTCATCGGTTGGTCCCCGCGTCCCTCACGGTGAACTGGCGCGCGTCGTCGGCCGCCCCCCTGATTGCCCAGCTGCCGCCGCCGTTCCCGGCGGTGATGTAGGCGCACACCCGGACCGTCGCCTGACCGTTGGCCAGACCCAGCCCCGCCAGGAAGCTGCCCTTCACCGGGCACGTCAGCTGCGCGTAGTGGAACTTGCTGCTGCCCCAGACCGGAAGGAGGTAGGTGCGGACGAGGGGGCTGCTCGTGCTGGCAGACGCTCCGTTCGCGATGCGGAACGTGAAGTTCATGTACGGGTTTGCCGCAGTGGCGGTGACACAGCCCTGCCACTCGAACTCGTACTGCCGGCTGACGTCGAGCGTGAACGTCTGCGAGTCGGCGGCCGTCTCCGTCCCGCTGCCCGACGCGCCGTCTGCGGTGTACACCGTCTGCGCCACGATGCCGAGCGCATAGCCCTTGGCGTCGTTGACGGCGAACTTCGATTCCACGTCCAGAGCAAGGTTCTTGACCTGGTCCGGGCCGTTCGGCGGTTCGGTGAGCGCCGGGTAACGGAACCCGTAGATCGGTGTGGTGAAAGGCATTCCGGGTTCCTCCTCAGAAGGGAATGACGGTGATGTTGCGACTGGCCGATCGTCGCCGGATAGAACGACGTGTCTGCTTTGTACTTGCACGTAAAACGTGTTCACGCCGGGGTTGAGCCCGTCGGCGGCTGTGAACAGCATCGTTCGGCCGATCGACACCCCGAGGCCGCCCGCCGCGATATCGGCGGCGATTGTCCTCGACACGCCGATCGAACTGGCCCCGGAAACCACGAACCCCATCACGCCCCCGGCATAGTTGTTGTCGTTCGAGGCAAGGGAAAGGTAGGCAGAGATGCTGACGAGGGCGCGCCGAGACGATCCGATAGTGAGGGTCACGGACGGGCCGACGGTGGCGAGGTCGGTGAACCCGGTCGAGGTGGTTGTCTCGTTCGCCGGTACGTCGGCGGACTGAATCTGGTTGCCCGCGCCCGCGCCGGGCGCGCCGACTTTGCCGTTGATGAACCATTGCGTCCCGCGGCGGCTGATGTTCACGACGTCGCCGACCTGGTACGAGAGACCGATTCCGGACTGGATGACGCGCATGTTCGGGATGTCGCCGCCGTTGACGTGCACCACGTTCGTGCCCGAGATCGCGTCCCACGCAACAATCTGCCCGGTGTAGTTGGACAGGTCTTCGCTGCCGGACGGGCCGCGGCCGGCCTCGGCGATGAGCGCGGCGAGCAGCGCGCCGTCGCTTCCGGCGATCATGCTGCCTCCAAATATTGCTTGCGGGTGTCCATGCCCCATCGAGCTGTCGGGGGTGAGGCCGTAGGTGATCCGGTCCAGCACGTGTGTTTCCGGGTTGTCGGTGCCGTTGTCCACCGTCACGACATCCCAGCCTTCCAACGCGGGGTTCGGCACGCTGCCGAGGCTGACCGAGTAGGGCAGGCCGGTGGCCTTGGCCAGCTGCGCGCGGGCTGCGCCTTCGCACTGCGAGACCGTGGTCATGAACGACGAGCTGTAGTAGGTGGGCACCACGCCGAACGGGCCGAGCGCGTAGGTCGGCGAGGCGGGGTTGTTGTCGTAGGCGATTCCTTGCACCGGGGGCAGTTCGCCGACCGGCTCGCCGCGCGCGACGACGACGTTGTACACCGCGTCGCGGGAAATCTTCCGCTTCATCTCGGTGAGCACGCCGTTGCGCCCGGCGTTGATCGTCCACACCGGACTCGTCGTGGTCACGTCCGGGACCGGCCGGACCGTGTATACGCCGCGGTAGTCGAAATACGCGTACATCCCGTACGCGGCGAGCAGGTCTTGCAGGAACGGCAACCGGTCGTCGCCCATCACGTGCGAGGTTGCGAACCACGTCCCGTACGCGTCCCACGTCCCGTAGTCGGTGACCGCGCCGGGGAGCGCCTGCTGCACCACGGTGTCTATGCAGGCGCCGACCGACCCGCCGCTCGCTGCGAAGGTCTGCGGCGAGATGTTTCGGGCGTCGCGGATTTGCGCCATCCGGTCCGACGCGGGCGAGTGCGATCGGCCCGTTCGGGGCTTGGTCTTGGCTCACGTCATCGAGCCGGAAGTAGCCCGAGCCCCACCCATTCGCGGGTGCCGAGGCCGTACTCGATGCCGCGCTCGACGTAGACCTCTTGCCCGTACGGGGTGCCCGCTGCGAACGGATCCGCCGGCCACGGGTAGACGGTGGTGAGCGCGAGCGTGGATTGCACGTCGGCGGTCATGTCGGTGGTCACGTCGCCGCCGATGATGGGCAGCAACCCTTTCGGGGTCGCCGCCGGGGATCGCGAGCCCGGCCGGTGTCGTGCCGGTCTGGCCGGGCGCGACCAGCCGGGCGCGGGCGATCATGCGGTGCGAGCCGCGGACCGAGTTGAGGAAGGTCGCACTCACTGGCCTCATGGCACGACCACCTCGGCGTCGGAGACCTTGTCAATCAGGTTGGACCACGTCGCCACGTCGGCGACCACGTCGGCCCACGTGGCGTAGTCCGAGATCACGTCAGACCACGTGTAGGTGTCGCCGTACACAGTGGACGCCGGAGCCGCGCACTCGGTGAGCGGCAGGTCAAAGAACCGGCGCGGCGCGCGCACGGACTGGCCCCGCCGCAACGTCACCTCGCCGACGGACGCGTACAGCGTCGGGACGACCGCGGTCAGCTCGGGCGCCTGCAAGAACACCGGCAGGCCGGACGCGAACGCCTGGTCGAAGTCGGCGGCCTCGGCGAGCGTGCGCGTCATCACCGTGAGCGTTAGCCGACGCGAGCCCTGCACGTCGCTGATCGCGACCGGCAGCGTCCGGCCGACCACCTCGATCGCGTTGGTGCGCGTCGGCCGGGTGATGTCGGAGATCCCGGAGACGGTGACCTTCCGGTTCAGGCTCGGCCGCTGCGGGTTCTTGATCCACGCGGAGTCCAGGACCGGCGTGATCGCCGCGGTCTGGCGGGTGACGTACGGGGCCTTCACGATGGTGTAGGCGATCCCGACGTTCGCCGCGCTCGTGCCGCCCGTGACGGTCAGGGTGCGCGCGGGCACGAGCACCGGGCTCGGTCCCTGGACCGTGTAGTCCCAGTACGTCGCCGCGCCAGATCCGAGCGCCGAGCTGGTCGCGCCGATCGTGGCGTACGTGGTCGACGGCGCCGCCGAGGTCCACGAGCTGTCCTTTTTGGCCAGCCACAGGTTCAGCGATGACGCGGGCGGGCTGCTGATCACGGGCAGGGTGATGTTCTGCGCGGTCGTGCCCACGACGTTGGTCGAGGTCTGCGGCAAATCCGCGTTGTGGAACGCCATGACCTGTGCGATCACGTCCACCCCTGCCGCGCCGCCCGTGATCCCTACGGTCGGCGCGGTCTCGGCCGCGCCGGCGCGCTTGCCGTAGAAGATGAGGTCGCCGTAGTCGGACAGCCTTGTCCACCCGGCCGGGGGCACGAGCGTGGGACTGAACCCGGTCTTGCGGGCGACCGCGTAGCACAGCAGCAGATCGCCCCTCGACCACCCCGGCAGGCAGTGCGGGCACGACCGCCGCGTTGTTCGCCGAAGCCGCGGCACCGGCGGCCGGTACGCCGATGATCGGCCCGGAGTCCACACCGGACACCCGGTAGGTGTTGAGCACCCCAGCGGCGAACTCGTAGTCGTCCACGTGCCCCGCACCGGCGGTAACGGCTACCGCGTCGCCGCCGCGCACGGTCGACCACGTGATGCCGTCCGTTGAGCGCTCGACGAGCGCGTAGTCGACCGAGGACGGGAACCCGTCGAACGCGATGCGCACGCGCGACAGGTCGTCGAGGTAGGTTGCGGTGGTCGTCATCGCATGCTCCCCGTTCCGGCACCGGCAAGCCGCCGCACCTGTCCGGTGTTCTGGTCGATGGCGAGCCGCATCCGCTCCGTGATGCCCGCGCCGAGGTCGAGCGTCAGCTCGATCACCTGCGGCCCGCCGAACGTCTGCTGATTGCTCACCACGCGGCCGGTCTGCCCGGGGATGAACAGCTCCGGGCCGCGCTCGCCGACCAGGTGCATCCGCCCGGCCAGCGCCCGTCCCGCCCTTAGCCAAGTGCGGGATCTTCGGAATGCCCGGCGCGCCGGTCCACGTCCACGCACGGCTGATGATTCCGGTCGCGTCGTTGATGCGGTCGATCGCCCAGTTAAGCGCAGCCTTCAGGCCATTGGTGATGCCGCGCCAGACACCGGCGAAGAAATCGCCGACGCCGGACCACACGGATTTGATCCGATCCCAAGCGCCCGAGAAAACGCCCTTGATGAATTCCCAGATGGTCGAGGCTCGTTGCTTGACGCCTTCCCAAAGCCCTGCGAAGAAATCGCCGACGCCGCTCCACACGCCCTTGATGAAGTTCCACGCGTCGACCAGCCGTTGCCAGATCCATTGCGCCGCAGCGGCAACGGCATCCTTGACGGTGTTCCAGAGGTCGACGAAAAACGTCTTGATGGGCTCCCAGTAGGTGATGATCGTGGCAACGATCGCGATCAGCGCGCCAATCGCGATGATGACGAGCCCGATCGGGTTCGCGTCCATTGCGGCGTTCAGCACCCATTGAGCTGCGGCCCAGAGCCCGAGCGCGACGACCAGCGGTGCAATCCAGCTGGTGTTTTGCGCGATGAAGTTCGCGATGTTTTGCAGGACCGGCGCCAGGAATTGGATGACCGGAACCAGCATGGGTCGACAGCGTGCTCGCGAGGCTCGCGAACGCGGCCGCCAGCGGCGGAATCGCGGGGGCGATCGCCGCGAGCAGCGCACCGACCACTTTGGACACCGAGCCCGCCACCGAGTTGAGCGACTCGAAGAACGCGACGAGGGTGTCGTGTCCCTGCGCGGACTCAAGGAACTCGCGCACGGTCTTGATCAGCGGCCCGAGGAACCCGCCGAGGCCGCCGCCCGCGTCCATGATCGCGCCGACGACCGCGTTGAAGATCGCGGCGAGGTCCTTGATCACAGCGAAGAACGACTGGAACCCGGCGATCGCGCTGCGGCTCCATTCCTGCAACTGGCCGGACTCGGCCGCCTGCTGGACAAACGCACGGAACCGCTCGCCTGCCGCGCCGAGTCCGCCGGTGAGCTGCACGAGGATCGGCATCGCGACCGCGCCGATTTGCAGGAACGCCGCGATCACCGGCGCGGAAGAACGACCCGAGGTTCTGAATCAGCCGCGACGTGCCGTCGAGGATCTGGTTCACCTGCGCCGTGCCCTTGGCCGTCGCGAGGTACGAGGTGACCTTCGTAACGACGCCGCCCATCGCCGTCGCGACGGACCGGAACCCGGTCTCTGTCTTCGGAGCAGCGTTTGCAGGTTGTGCACCGCGGGCAGCAGCGCGTCCTTGAAGCTCGCCGACACGCCAGACTTCAACGTGTTCAGCTGCGGGTCGAGCTGCTTGAACGCGGCCTTCGCGCCGTCCGCGCCGAGCTTCGCCGCGATCATCGCTCCCGCGAGCGCGAAACCGCCGGCCACCGCGAGCGGCAGCACACCCGGCAGCAGCAGCGATCCCGTGACTGCGACAGGGAGCAGGTTGAGCACGCCCGCGGCGGTCGATGCCTGGCGGGCCATCGTGGCGAAGCTGCCCGCGACAGAGCCCGATACCGGACACCAGCGGCGCGGTGCCCGACACGATCTTGTCCCGGCTTGCCGCGAATCGCTTGCCCGCAGCAGACAGCGCCAAGCCGAACCGCTGCCAGCGCGTCCGGGAGTCCTCGATAGTCTGCGCCGTCTGCGAGGAACTTCTGGTTCGACGCCTCGGCGGCGCCCGCGAGCCGGTTGAGCTCAGCTTGGTTGCGTTCCAGTGACTTCCGCATCAAGTCCAGCTCGGCGCGCGCGGGTGGACTGCCGCTTGCGCCAAGCCCTTGGTGCTGCCGTCGAACTTGATACGAACGGTGCGTTCCCCGGCGCCCATCTCACGCACCCCTGTTGAAGCTCGGATGATCTCGTTCGCCGCTGCGTTCCACTCAGCCGCGATGGCGGCCTGGTTCTGCTCGACGACCGGGAAGAACGCGTAGGCGTCCTGCCCTTGGTGCGGCCGGGTACTGGCGGCCGGTCGAGCCCGCGTAGCGAGCCGCGGAATACCAGCCGGAACGGCCGTTCATCCGAAGATGCTGCCCGAACAGCAGCCCATAGGCGGGGGCGAGGCGGCGGCCGACGCGCTTGGTGCCGCCGATCTGGATGGCGGGCACCCCGGTCGCGCACGGCCTTCGTCGTGGGCGCGACAAGGTGGCCCTGCGGTCCCCCGTGCGCGGCGACATCCGCCGCGGCCTTCACCGCGAGTTTCCGCGCGAGATTCTGCGAGGCGTCCCGCAACGCGTCCGATGCTTCCTTGGGCAGGTCGCGGAACGCTGGCCAGAACTTCGCGTGCACCGGTCAGCTGAAGCTTGACCACCCAAATGCGGTTTTCGCCACCCGGGTGCACCTCCCTCGCGCTCATCCGGACATCTGGGCGGAGCCGTAGCGGCTCGGGCCTTGACCTGGCCCCGAGGTTTTTCCGTTGCTGGCTTTGTTGGACTGGTCGACCAGGTGGCCATCGTGATCAGTGACCTGTGGTCGAGTTCTTCAATGTGGCGGGGCGCGATCCCGGTGACGATCGAAAGCTCAAGCACCACCCGGTTCAGGCTCCCGCGGGGCCAGGGGTCCGGCTCGTCGTCACCGCCGACCGGGAACACGTCGAAGGTCTCCTCGAAGTCGGGCCAGCTTCGCGGGAGTGTCCTCCGGATGCGTCATCCGCATCACCAGGTGGCCGAGCCTGTAGACCGTCTCCATCGAGATCTCGTCCTCGAAGTCGGAGAGCTTGATCCCGGTCGCCGCGCTCGAACGCGAGGATGTGCCGCGGCTTCGCGACTACCTCGTTGTCGAAGCCGTTGTCGCCGGTGATTTTCAGGGTGAGCATGGGGTTTCTCCTAGGTGAGGGACAGAACGGTGCGCTTGAGGTCGGCGACGGTGCCGGTGTAGTCGATGAACGCCTTGCCCGCGTTCACGTCCCCTGCCGGGAAACCGAACGTCTCCGTCCGAAGTGGACCGATCGCCTTGGACGCTCCGGCGGGCAGCGACACCGTCAAGTCCTCGACCGCGAGTGAGTCGTAGGTGGCGGGAGTCTGGATGGTCACCGTCGCGGACGCGGGCCCCGGTGTTCGAGACGAGGAGGAACACGGTCCCGCCGGTGTCGACGATGTCGCCCTCGGCGGTCGGCGACGCCCCGCGGTGCTCACACCGGCGTAGCTGACCTTCTGCGTAGTGACAGATGTGCGCGCCATGGCTGGTTTTCTCCCTTACGGCCGCGAGTAGTCGGGATCGCCGATCACCTGGAACGTGATGTCGGTTTCTTCGTTGTCGCCGCGGTCGCCGCCGACCGGGCGCGGGCTGAATCTTCAGCTGCCCGGTCCAGCGCACGTGTTCGCCGGGGATGTCCGGGTGGTGGTTCAGCTCGAAACCCACGACCGTGCCGCGGTTGGTCCACAGGAAGTCCTCGAAGCCGCCCGCGGTCCACTTGCTGTAGGTCTTCACCTGCAACGTGGGCTCGCTGTCGGTTTCGCTGACGTCCTCGCCGTCCGGGCAGAGCTGTACAGCCGGTCGCCGTCCTGCACGCCCGGGTCGAGTTTCCAGCTGTTGAGCTGACATTCAACGGACACGCCGCCGATGGTCAGCGTGATGATCTTGAGCCGCCGCACCTTGAGCGACATCGCTTCCTCCTCCTACAAACCCACGTCAAACCGTGATGGCGTACGTGGGAAGCTGTGACCCGCCCATCTGGAGCAGGGCCGGGGATGCCGACGACACCGCGAACAACGGGGTCGCCCTCGATCGCTGCGACGACCGGCTCGACGAGCTTGTAGAGCCGGGCCGTCGCGTACTGGTCGAACGGGACCACCAGGTGCACCACGAACGTCGCCTCGCTCGGCGCCGATCCGCCGAACCCGCCCCACTCCAGCACCGGCGGGAGTAATCACCGCCGACGCTTCGCCCTGCACCGATGCGCCCGGGTCCTCATGGATCCGCTTGCCCAGTGAGGCAACGGTTTCGAGCACGGTGCGCAACGCGGCGACCGCTTCCGGAACGGTGGTCATGCGACCACCGCCCGCGCGAAACGGCCGACCCGCAACAGCTGGTCGATGTCCGGGTCGAACGAAGGGACGCGCGCCGACCCCAGATCGCCCATGCTGATCAGCGCGTCCGGTGACCGGCGGCGAGTGAACCACCGCCCGGCCAGCCGGAGCGTGCCGAGCGCCAGGTCGGCACCCGGTGCCTTGCCGAGCGGGATGCGGCGCGAAGTCCACATCGGACCGCACGCGCTCGACGAACGTCACCGCAGCGTCAAGGCATGCCTGCAAGGCCGGATCGTCGTCGGTGACGCCATCCGGCACCTGCAAGTCGGCCCTTAGCTCGTCGAGCGTGGGCGGCCACGTGGTCATCAGTTCAGCACCCAACCGCGGTCGGTCAGCACGTAGCCGCCAGCGCGGCGCGTGTAGTCGGTGGTCGTGTCGCTCGCTTCGAGGTCGGCCAGCTGGGCGGCGGCCTCGTTGTCCGCGTGCGCTTCCTGGTCGGCCTCGGGCCGATTCGACGGCCGCCGCGGGCTGCTCGGCGAGCGGCTGCTCGACCTCGACCGGGACCGGCTCGACGGCGGGCTGCTCGACGGGCGCAGTGCCCGCCGAGCCCGCCGTGCCCCTACGGTTTGCCATCAGGCACCCGGGGTGACGGTGTGGCGGATGGCGTGCAGGCCGGTCGGGCGCAGCAGCCGCACCGCGACGTAGCCGAACAAGGCCAAATCGATGTTCGCCGGGCCGCCCCGCTCCTCGAACCGGAACGTCAGCAGCGGCGACTCCCACGCCCACACGTCGTTCCGGTTGAAGATCAGCACGTCCGCGTCGCCCGCGGCATTGCCGCTCATCGACCAGGTCGGCACGTTCGGCAGGCCGTCCACGTACCAGCCCTGCGTGACCGCGTTGCCGACGCCGGCGCTGTTCTGCGCGCCGATGCTCGGCAGCAGCGGACGGCCATTGCCGTCCACTGCGGTCGCGAAACCAGTGTGCCCTCCTGCGATAGGTGCGCGATGGTCGGCGCCGCGAACCGGTGGAACGGGAACTCGGCGAGCACCCGCCGCTCGGTCGCGAGCAGCTTCTCGCCGCCCGGGGTGCCAGCGTCGCTGGCCGAGGTGTAGACGTACGCGCCCGACGGGACCTGCCCCGAGGTGATGGTGCCGCCCTGTCCGTTCGGGCCGTTCAGCTCGGCGTAGAGCTTCGCCTCCGCATTCTGGCTGTACGCCTCGCTCATCGCCTGCGTGGCGATGGCGTCAATCGCGGGGTTCGAGCTGTCGGCGATCTCGCGGGTGATGGTGAACAGACCGGAGACCGCGTTCGGGGTGACGGTCTTGGTGCCCACGACCAGCGTGCCGGAGCCCGGGTTGTTGCCCTCGGTGTGGTCGCCCGCCATGCCGCTGCTCGACGTGTAGGCCGGGATGGTGAATGGCGTCGCGTCGGTCAGGGTGCCGCGCGACACCGAACCCCACAACGGCCGCCCCTTGAGCAGCTGCGTCACGTACAGGTCCGGGCGGTAGCCGGGCGGGATGATCGCGGCAGCGTTGCTGGTGTTGCCGCCCGCGAACGACGCCGAGGCAGCCTGCCCGGCGGCGCGACGCTGCGAGTCGGCCAGCTGCAAGCTGAATTTCTCCAGACGGCCGCGCGCGTCCACGTCGCCCTCGGTGCGGGACTTCCACGCATCCTTGATCATGGACGGTCCGTGACCGTCCATCTGGTACACCAGCGGCTCGCTGGTGACCGTCGCGGCCTGCCCGGCCGGGATCACCTCGCGGCCCTGCGGCGCGGGAAGCTTCGCGAATGCCTCGGCAACAGCCGAGCCGATCGCTTCGGACAGCCAGCGGTGAACGCGGCGAAATCAGGGGCCGCGCTCGCGGCCGGCGGGGCGGTGGTCTCCGCGGGTGCGGTCATGGTGGGTTCCTTCTTCTCTCGGGTGGCGGCGACGGACGCGACCCGCGCGCCGTCGAAAGCGGGCATCGCGGTCAGCGCGACCGCGCGCAGAGTGGCGCTGTAGACCAGGGCCACGGTTTCGTCGGTCGGGTCGGGCTCCCAGCCATCGCCCGGCTCGAAGTCGACTTCGATCGAGAAACCGTCGTAGACCTTGTCCTCGGCGAGGGCGAGCATCGCGTCGCCGTCCGCGCCGCGGCCGACGCGGAACGCGGCAGCGAGCCCAGCATCGGTGCTTGCGAGCTTGGACGCGTAGCCGAATGACTGGTAGCGGTCGTGATCGCGGTTGAGCTTGACGCGGGGAATCGTCCCCGCCCCAATGAAGCGAGTCCTTCGCGAACTTCCACTTCATGCCGCCAGATCGGGCGACCGCGCCCCACGGGACAGCGATACCGGACACCATCCGCTTGGCACTGTCCACAGTGAACTCGGCGGCGGCCGGGGTGAGCTCGAATCCGAGCGTGAGCGTGCCCGGGTTGTCGTCGGGAGAACCGGACGGTCGGGAACGGCGCGGCAGCGGCAGCGGACACGGGTGGCTCCTCGGCGGGGGGTGCCCGGCTCCGGCGGCGTCGGGGGCGTTGCCGGAGCCGGGGTCTTCGGGACGGTGGCGGTCGGGATGTTCTCCAGCACGGCAATGCGCTCGTCGTTGTAGACGCCCACCTCGCGCCCGGCCTTGTAAGCCTGCATTCGCGTGAGCGTGTCCGACTTGAGAAAGTGCGCGTACTCGTAGCGGGCGGTGTAGCCGCGCGGAGAACGTCCGGCATCGAGAGCCGGTCCTCGATCGCCGCGGCGAACGGGCGCAACACAAAGTCGATCAGGTCGAGGCGGCGTTGCTCCGCGTTCGCGTACGTGCGCGAGGTTGTCGACACGCCGAGGTCTTCCGGGTCGAGCCCGGTATGCCGCGAGATCTCCAGCACCGCGGCATCACGCGCGGACGATAGCTGCAACTGTTCCGGGGACCACTGCAACGTGTTCGCCTTGAGCGCTGCGCCGATGTAGCCCCACGCGCGGTCGCGGTTCGCTTCCGCCCACTTGGTGAGGATGTCCTGCACCTCGTCCTCGGTCGGGTCGACAGCCCCGTCGGCGGGTGAGAAATAGCCCAGCGGCAACGGGTCCTTAGCCGACCGCGCAACCGCGGCGTCGAGCAGCAGCGCAATCCGGATCGCTCGTGCGGCGGCCTGCAACAGGCGGGTCGTTCGGCGAGTCGATGCGGATCAGCTCGGCGTCCGGGACTGGTTCCCACGCCGAGCCCTGCGGCATCCCGGTCGCGGACGAGACGTAAACCCGGTAGTCCTCGCGCACGGTCACCGATCGCGGCTCCAGACGACGAACCTGTGTCGGGTAGCCGTGCCATCCGAATTTGGTTACACGCCACCAGGAAACGCCCTCGAAGAGCATGTCTTCTATCGTGCGCGTCATCGTGACCGCGCGGGCGATGTCGGGTTCGGGCTGCTGCAAGAGGGTGTAGGTGCTGTCCACAACCGCGCGCGATGCGTCGTGCGTCTGCAACGGCAGCGCGCCGAGCGTCCCGCAGATCAGGTCGCGGGAGCGCTTCACCGCCACCGACAGACATCGCCAGGCGGCGCGGGACCCGCGTCGACAGCAGCCCGTCAACGTCGATCGGGCGCGCCAGCCGCAAGTTCCGGCGGAACCTCAAGAGTGAAATTCAGGGGTCGAGCCCACCGCGGCACTTCGGCGGGCTCGGCCTGTGCGTGGACGCGTTCGGGCGCGGGCTCAGGCCCGTTGCCCCACATGAACAGGTCACGCCACAATCCCACGCGGCCACAATATGGCTACCAGAACGGTAAAATCACGCCGGACGGTCCGATGTGGACTATTCCTCACTCACGCGGACGGGCCACCACAACGAATGCTCGCGCTGGGGGCGGCGGCAGCGTCCGCGCCAAATGGACCGCACCCGCCGCGGCGTACACCGCGTCGCAATGCCCCGCGCCCTTCCGCGTGAACCGCCACACGTCGCCCTGCCTCAGCTTCTCCGCGCTCGTCACGTGCGCGTTCAGCAGCGGGTCATCCGAGTGCCGATCTGACCACTTTTGACCTGCTCCGCGAAACCCATGCACACCGCCGTCGTTTCGCGCGTGATCTCCGCGACCTCGACACCGCGCGGCGGCCACGCTCCGCGCGGACCCTGCTTGCGGTCCGCCAGATCCGCCGCCACCGCCGCGGCCGGACCGTTCGGGAACCACCCGAGTTTCTGCGGCCGGACCTTGGCGACCGTCGCGGGCAACGCCTTCCGCAGCGCCTGTGTGCATCCCGGACCATCCCATGCCTCGACCACCTCGACGCGCACCCGTCCGTCCGGCAGCAACGCGGCAGCAACGAGCGCGGCGTGCTGTCCGTCGATCGACACGTCGACGCACAACGCCACTCGGCCGCGCGCGTCCGCGAGGTCGCCGGCATCGAGACAGTCGGCCCACTTCGCGTGATCGATCGCGCTGTCGATGATCTTCACGCGGATGCACATGTTCTCAGTGAGGAACCCGGCCAGCTTCTCGCCGCCCTTCTCCACCGCGACAGCGGCATCGCCGAGCAACGCCTCCGGGTCGATCCGGTGGCCAAGGTTCGGGTTCGCCTGCGCAAGCGCGTTCAGGTCGAGCGGGGACGACCCATCGGGCGCGGACCACTCGAAGATCCCCAGCCGCGGGTCACCCTCGCCGGTCTCGATGAACTTGATAGCGGCGTCGCGCAAGTCGTTCAGCACCACCGACCGATCCGAGCCGGCGTTCGACATCGCCCACACCTGTGCGTCCCGCACCGCGTCGTCGCCGGAACCGACGCGTCGTACGCGCTGTAGTCGTCGGTGCTGCCGCAGCTCATCGAGCACCAGCCGATCGATCGTGGAGCGACCGCCCGCCTTCCTCATTCGAGGCGGCGATTTTTACCGGCTGCCCTCGTCGAGCACCTGCTCGACCTCGTCCGCGCGCCACAGCACCTGCTCGCCGTTCGCCTTGCGGATGCCGCCCTTCGCCGGGATCTCGGCGGCCAGGTCCTCGACCTGGCGCGCGAGACGGCCCGCTTTACGCCACGACTCGGCGGCGTAATCGAGCTTTGTCGAGTGCCCAGCACCAGCGGAACCCGGTCGACGAACAGCCAGAACAGCGTCAGCACCACCACCACTTCGGTTTTGCCGTTCTGCCGCGACACCAGCACGAGCACCTTGCGGAACCGCGGCCGCCCGTCCGGCAGCAACTCGCCCGCGTGGATCGCAAGCCATTCCTGCCACGGGTCGAGCGGGTGCCCCAACGGATCGCGCGCGAAATCACACACGTCGAACCCGTAGCTGGTCTCCGGCGTCAACTCGCGCAGCGGCGGCGTCCAGATCCGCGGCACCGTCGAGCCGACGATGTCAGCCGTTGCGGCGCTGCTCCCGTCGCTTCCGAAGCTCATCAAGGGCGGACTGCTTAGCTGCGCCATTGGCCGGCACCCCCTTCGCCAGTGCCTTGCGCGCCGCCGGTGTCGCGCCGAGGCTTTCGAGCACGGCCAGCAGCCGCCCGGACAACTCCGCCACCGTCCTGCCCGAATCCTCTTCGTCGATCGCGACCGCTAGCCGCAAGGCCAGTGCAACCGCGCCCTTGTCCTCCCCAGAGATCTCCAGCACGCCCACTGCGGCCCGAACCGCGCCAAGCATGTCCAGCGGGTCCACACCCGCC